>NZ_FNCJ01000004.1:2018-543364 GCF_900100735.1 Paraburkholderia phenazinium
CGACAGCGACGTCACGTTGCTGTTGGTTGTACTCAGCCCCGTCGACAGTGATGCCACACCGCTCTGCGCGCTGCTGACCCCGGTCGACAGCGACGTCACGTTGCTGTTGGTTGTACTCAGACCCGTCGACAGCGACGTCACACCGCTCTGCACAGTGCTGACCCCGGTCGACAACGATGCCACGTTGCTGTTGGTGGTGCTCAGACCTGTCGACAACGAGGTCACACCGCTCTGCGCGGCGCTGATCCCGGTCGAGGTCGAAGTCGACAGCGACGTCACGTTGCTACTGGTTGTGCTCAGACCCGTCGACAGCGACGTCACACCGCTTTGCACCGTGCTGACCCCGGTCGACAGCGACGCCACATTACTGTTCGTCGTACTCAGCCCCGTCGACAACGATGTCACACCGCTCTGGGCCGTGCTGATCCCGGTAGACGTCGAGATCGACAGCGACACCACGTTGCTATTGGCCGTACTCAGCCCCGTGGACAGCGACGTCACACCACTCTGCACCGTACTGATCCCGGTCGAGGTGGAGACCGACAGCGACATCACGTTGCTGTTAGTCGTGCTCAACCCGGTTGACAGTGAGCTCAAACCCGTTGAGGTCGAAGTCGAGAGCGAAACCACGTTGCTATTGGTCGTACTCAGACCCGTCGACAGTGAACTCAGGCCCGTCGACGTCGAGGTCGACAGCGATGTGACGTTAGAGCCTAATGTACTTGCGACCGAATACAGCTCGCTGCCGTTCACCGCATCAGTACTGCTTGCGCCGATCAAGCCCGCAGCGACGTTCTGCAGGCGTCTCTCATTCCCAGGCGTACCGACACTCACAACACCAGCGGTGGCGCTGGTGGCGGCAAACGACCCGTAAGTTATACCGCCAATCGTCACGGGGCTGACCGTACCCGTCCCACCCGTGGCAGTAGACGCGGCAGCAGTCGTAGAGGCCCCGCTGCCAAGTGCGACCGACCCCACGACACTTGCTTTCGCCCCCGCTCCTATGGCTACAGCGTTGGTAGCCGTCGAAGAAGCAATCGTTCCTATGGCTAGCGCGTTGGTAGTCGTAGAGGAAGCCGTCGCTCCTATGGCTATAGCGGTGATACCCCCCGCGGAAGCCGTCGTTCCTATGGCTATGGCGCTGCTAGCCGTCGCGGACGCGTACGTTCCGATAGCCTGAGAGTTCGTAGCCGACGAGAGAGCATACACACCAACTGCAACCGCACTATTCCCTGTAGCACTGTTCGCCCATCCAATCGCAACAGCGTCGACATTATTAGCCGTACTGAAAGCGCCTACAGCCGTTGCCTGAAGAGTTGCAACAGTACCACTATTGCCAACTGCGACTGAGTTGGAACCAGTCGCATTGCCATAACCCGAAGGCGCGTACTGCGCATGCGCATCATGCACCTGCGCACCTAAAGCCACTACCGCCGCAGCTGCGGCATGAGCTACCCTCGACTTCTTAGGCTTGCCTCGGGCGCAGGCGAGTTCCGATACGGCAACCCACGTTCCCAGTGATTCATTCCAAATCGATCGGTATGCCTTATTCATCGCTTACTCTCCGCCTGATTCACTCACCCGATCATTTGGCAACACCGCGATCTGGCTTAATTTGATTAATTTGATTTAAATTAGAAATATGAAATCTCGACTCAAACCTGCCATACGAAATTCGTTCCCAAATTTCTCGACGATCGATTTCAATTCCAAAAAAATCAGAACTTTCACAAAGTGTATCGAGCGCCCAACCCTACATTGCGAACCTTTGTGACATGCCTTGGTCTCAGACGGCATGCCTGCGGACACAGCACTCCGGCCTTGTCACCAGACAGAACTGGCCGCCCCGACAGAACCATCAATGCATCTGACCAATGCGCCCTTCGAAGCGAAGATCCCTCGGACACCTCGCCCCAAGGCCTGGAAACCCCAATTGCGATCGGAATATATAGCAACTCGCAAACGCCGCGGCACACCATTCCATCCAGAATGATATTTTCGAGACAACTCTGGAGAAATATCGCCTTAGTTCACCAATGTTCACAACTTCGCGCCGCCGAATTATTAAAATCGCCGATTGGCAGCGCAACTGCAGAATGCAGAACCTTGGGACTGCACTTCAATAACTGAATCACTCAAAAAGCAGACCGCGTCCCTCAATTTCCCGACTCGTTCGAACAACCGTCGAGCCCCTCCAGGTCCACCAGTTAGTCGATGGTAGGCAGCACAGAGAAACGACATGTCACAAAATGTGAACTGGCGGGACTCTGGGCAAATACAGACAACGCGCTCCTCGCGGAATCCAAGCGTTTCAATCGTTCACAAATCTCGCGGTTCGACTCGATATGATGCTTGTATAGGACGACCGTTCAGAGAGCGGCACCAACAGCCAGCTGAAAGATGAGGTTGCGGATAGCGACGAAACGCACACGAGAGATCTCCATGGAACATATAGCGGCAGACCATCGCGAGTTGTGCACAATCGACGACGCGGAACGCGGCCTGGCCAGGCGAGAGTTTTTTTTCGTCTATCAGCCCAAGTTAAGGCTGCAGGAAGGTCGATTGTCCGGCTTTGAGTCGCTCCTGCGGTGGAGACATCCGTTACTCGGTCTACTCACTCCGAACTCGTTTATCAACCTTGTGGAAGACTCTCCGCTAACTGAGAGTTTCACCAATTTCGTTGTCGCCGAAGCGGCTCAGACGTTGGCCGATTGGTCCGTTCGTGGGTACAACACGCTTTCGTTGGCCGTCAATCTTCCCGCCAGCGAAATTGGCCGGTCCGGGTTGACAAGCAAACTATCTGCGCTACTTCACAACCGATCGATCAACGTTTCCCGGTTGCAGATCGAGGTCACCGAGAGCACCGATCCGGGGTCAATTGAAGCGCTCGCCTCCGCCATCGAATCCCTTAAGGAATCTGGCGTAAGCGTTGCGATCGATGACTTTGGCGCCGGATGCTGGTCCCTGACTGTCCTGCATCGGCTCGGGGTCGACACTCTGAAGTTAGACCGCAAGTTCATGTGCGACATTCAGGACAACGCGAATTCAAAGGTCGTAGTGGAAGCGCTCATCCAGCTCGGGCAGCGTCTTGGAATGCAGGTCGTCGTCGAAGGTGTAGAGACGCAAGCGCAGTTCGAGTGGGTCAGCACAATTGAGCATATAGATTGCCAGGGTTATTACATCTCTGCCCCGATCGGACGCGAACAGATAGGCGAGTTCGTAGCCAGGCATCGTCCCATCCACTAAAACGGCGACTATCTCTGATGGTCCATTACTACGGCATGGGCACCGACCTCAGCGCCATGATGATGGCCACCCATGACCAGGTCAGCCTGCAGCCATGAAGAAATCCAGCAAGACCACGATGACACGTTCGGCCGATGAACATTGGCAAAATGGGGAGCTGGAAAAGGCGCGCCGGATTTATCAAAAGGTCAACGAATGGGAACCGGGCGACTTCAATCTGGTTAGCAAGGAACTGGTCTGCTCTCTTCACCTCTGCAACTGGCAGCGCTACGACTATCTGCAGCGAGTCTTGCGGGACAATTTCAGGTACAAGGGAGGGTTCCTGATCGGAGAGCCTCTTCTGGCCTCGCCATACTTTACGGCAGCCGATCTACTTGAGGTCGGCCGACGCCATATCCGTGGGCTTTCGATTCGAGAAAATGTTTCTCCTCGACGCAGGCTGGACGCGACCGACACGAGCGAAAAACTGCGCGTCGGATTCCTGGGGGCCGATTTTTATAATCAGGCAACCATGCATCTGATGATCGGCTTGATCGAGGAGCACGACCGAAGCCGCTTCGAATACATCGCCTACGACAGCGGACCGTCGAACGACGACCCGATACGGCAGCGAGCCACCCAGGCGTTCGATCAATTCCACTGCGTTTCCGAGTCCGGAAATGACGAAATTGCCAGGATGATCGAGCGCGACGGCATCGACATCCTGATCTTCATCCGCAACCTGACCGATCCCAGAGTCGGCGTCCTGGCGCAGCGTCCCGCGCCGATTCAGGTAGCCTATCTTTACAACCCGTCCGGGTTCGGTGCTCCGGCTGTGGATTTCCTGATTGCCGATGCTGTCATCGTGCCGCCTGAACTCGAGCGTCACTATTCCGAGCGGATCGCAAGACTACCCTTCTCGTATCAGCCCAACGATCGGCAACGCCCCCTGCCGCAAGAATGCACACGGCAAGAATTTGGCCTGCCGGGCGACAGCATCGTGCTCGCCAACCTCGGTTCGCCGTTCAAGATCACTCCCGCGATGTTCGACCTCTGGTGCAGGATACTGCGCGAGCATCCTGAATGCGTATTGTGGCTACTGCAGACCAACGTCACCGTTGCGGAAAATCTCCGGCTTGAGGCGTCCGTTCGCGGCGTCGATCCGGACCGCCTGCACTTTGCTTCGCTTGAGGCGATTCCGCGCCACATTACAAGACTCTCGTGTGCCGATCTGATGCTGGACACACACCCGTATGGCGGACATACCGGCAGCAGCGATGCTCTATGGGCGGGTGTGCCGGTCCTGACGCTCGTCGGCGAGACGTTCGCATCGAGAGTCGCCGCGTCCTTGCTAAACGCCGTTGGATTATCAACCCTCGCGACTCGAAGCGAGACAGAGTATGTGGAGACAGCTGGCCGTCTGATTGAAGACCGGCGAGCGCTAGCCGCGTATCGGTCTCATTTGGTCTCCAGACGGATGAACCTGCCATTATTCGATGTTCGTTCGTACGCCAGAGATTTTGAAAACCTGTTGCTCGATCTTTGGAGCTAGGCAAGCGCGCCCGGCGAGCGGTTGTCGTGAGCTTGACTGCCGGTGGCCTCAAGCTGGAAGACAATCTTCAGGTCCGGTCCAGGCTGGTACATATTAGCCACGTTGCCGCGTCTTGCACGACAGAATCCCAGTTGCCTTCGCGCGTCTGCCGCAGCACCTTCACGCCTTCGATCCACTGGGTAGTACCTCCCAGCACTCCCCAACGCCATTCGCTCGCCGTATTCACCGGCACACACGTCGGCTTGCCCATCATTGCTGCAAGATTAGCGACCCCCGAATCAACCGCGAGCACTGCGTCCAGTTCCCCGATGCAAGCAGCTGTATCGTCGAAATGGTAGATGCCGGGCAGGTAGCGGCTGACGTTGCCAGCGGGTATACCGGCCGCCGCCTCGACCGCCGGATGATGTAGATTCACGAAATGTACGTGTTCGGCCACTGCTGGATCCGTCACGATCCGGTCGACTGCCTTGACCGGCAAGCTCCGGCGCTTAGCCAAGCAACGTACAATGCTGCCCAGTTCGGGTAAATGGCGCTGGTAGCAATCCCAGAACAGGCCGACAAGTCTCTTTCCCGGGTGTTGCAGGCGCTGTTGCCGCACCCACTTCTTCGCAATCCGCTGCTTCGCACGCGGAGCCCGCATGTACGCCTGAAAGCGGTATCCCGACACCACCTGTCCAGCCTTCAGCAACGGCAAATGAAGCAGCGTAGCGTGCAGGTGCGGTGCGAACGCTTCCACTCGCGCCTGCACTGCGTCGGGTAATGCAGCACGCAATCGCAACGGACGCTCTGTACTTACGACTTCGCAACCGGGCAGCGACGCCTGCATAAGCGCATGGATTTGCGGGTCGCAGGTGATCATCACCTTTGCGCCAGCAGCCTGCCAGTCGGCCACGCATGCTGCCAGCAGAAAGTTGTCGCCGAAGCCAAGCTGGTGGGTGATCAGCACGCGTTGGCCACGCAGGTCGGAGTCGCCGCTCCACTGCGGGACGCCGATCGGACAATAATTACCGGCGTCACCGGATTCGTTGCGCATCAGCCAGTGTGCAAAGCCACGCGGGTCTCCTGCCTTGAGCATCGCTTCGCCCAGCAGGTGTTCCGCCGTCGCGCGAATCTGTATGTTGCTCAATTCCGCCATCCGCCGCGCCTCGTCCAGCAGCGCGATCGCCCTTGTGAGATTGTTTGCCATCATCAGGCTGTAGCCCAGCCGGACCCGATAAAGCGCCGGCTCGCCCGGTATTGACAGGTCATGTTCCCATGTGTGGGCGGCCTTCGCATGCTGTCCCAACAAATTCAGCGCGGTCGCGCGCATTGCCAAAAAATTGGCCTGGTGCGGCCTGACCGCCAGCGCCCGCTCCGTCCACGGAAGGAGTTCGTCCTCGCGTTTGAGCGCGATCAATATTTCGCAGACCTCATGCACGATCGCTAGATCGTCCGGATAGTTCGTATGACGCGCGGATGCGGCCTGAAGTCGTTCTTCCAATCCGATCGTCACACTCACCAACCTTTCGTATAGCTTAAATGTGACAGGACAAACTTGCGAGGCATCGCTGCAGCGATGCCGCCGCTCCGTAGGCCCCTTGGGGTGTCACGCAAGCTTTTATGGAAGAGGGGACGGTCTATTGCGTTCGACGCAACCAGTGCCCGCTCGTTGACCGCGTCACGGAACTGGAAATCGAGCTCTGGGTTGTACCTAAGAAACGCCGCGCGACGCTCGTTCGCATCTGCCAGCGAAATGCTCTGGATCGCGCTCGAACACTCTCGCACCGCGATCGCCTCCCGTTCAAAGCATTTCCGAACACAGGGTTATCCCGATGAAGAAACCGCCGATCAGACCCAACGCTCGGCCCGTCATCGTGGCATTCAGATCTTCATCGAGCAATAACGGATCTCGCCGCTCTCGAAGGATCGTTCTGAGCAGAAGTGGCCGTGGGAGAAGGATGCAGGCGGCCGCCACGATTGGCGCTACGACCTGGATTACCTCATTTCCGTAGCGCCCGGACGGAATGCCCAGATACTTGAAGATCACCACCACAGCGGCCGTGAAGATTGCACCAATCAGTGCCCCGCCAATGAGTTTGTCTGTTGAAGAATACGTGTCCATTTCACTTAACCCGATAAATCCTCGCTGGGAATCGCCCGACACCACGCAACCACACGTCCCGATTGGTCACGATCAATTTCACGTTGCAAATACTTAATGGGCAATGGCCTGGTTCGCAAACACCAGCATAAGAATCAGATGGAGGAATCCCCACACGAACAGCAAAGACAGAGGGATCGCCGCGATGGCAAGCGGTACGATCCAGCCCTGCCGGCGACGTGGCTCGCCGGCCCCTTCGCCAGGCCGGTGCGTGAATGCCTTTGCATCACTCAGCCCCGTATTTGCAATCGCTTGTGGTTGCATATATCAACTGTTCGCTAAAGTTCAATGCGCACTGGTTGGTCTCCCCGCGCGCGAATGCACATACTGTATCGGTGCTGAGCCAGCCAGGATGTCAAGCTTTGTGAATCCGCCATACGGCGGCTTAAAGGAGGGGGTTCCGGTCATATACTGACCGTGAAGGCCTGCCATGCAGAGGCTGTGCTGGAGCAAGGGAGCGGGACGGCTGCCCGGCGTTACTGCCTTGAAATGCGAAACGGACCGTGTCGTTGATGGCCGGTCCGCATCGACGCCCTAAATAGGAAAGACTGAAAACCGGTCACGATTGACTCGGAACGTCACAACAGGCCGGCCCGTTTCATGCCAGCGAGCCCGCCAGACTGGCAACCCACGAAGCATCCGTAACCCATTTGGAAAGACGCGCAGCCCTAAGCAGTGCGCCCCCGACGGGCGGCAACTGCGGTGACGTTGCCACGCGACCAATCCGCGAGACCAGGCGATCTAGAACCACCCCGCTGGAAAACACGCCGCCCGCGTAACTCCAGTCGGCAGACTCCGGCAAGCCGCTTCGCTCGAAGCCGGCTTTCGCGTGCTCATACAGCAGGTCACCCGCGCGCTCCAGGATAGAGCGTGCGGTCTCGTTGACCGCAGCAATGTCACTGACGAGTTTCGCCACGCTTGCAATCTTCGATCTCCGCGTAGCTTCAGCGTACGACCAAGCGATCAGATCCGCTTCGCCGATCCGCAGTCCTTGCAGCAAAAGGTGGGCAAAGTCGACGTCAGACCCACGCCCATCCAATGCGCGCGCAGCCTCCGATAACGCCTCGCGGCCAATCCAGTACGCGCTTCCCTCGTCGCCAAACGCGTCCCCCCAGCCGCCCACGCGGATGTCCGAGCCACGGCCGTCACCCGCCCACGCCATCGATCCAGTACCAGCCAGAAGCAACACTCCGCCCCGCCCTGCAAAGGCCCCGTCAAAGGCGACCTGAACGTCATTGACGACCTCGTGATTCATGGAAAACAAACCGGCACATATCTCGCGTTGTGCCTGAGAAATGGTTTCCACCTCCCCGAAGAACGGCAGCCCCACCGCCGCACTGCGTACGTGGGGCATATAGACGGCAGCAGACTCTACGAGACGCACCATCTCCCTGGCCCAAACAGGGCTGCTGGTCGGATCGAGCGTAGGCCCATGGGTAACAAACTGGACCGCGCCAGAACGCTCGGCGATGGCCAGCAACGTCTTTGTGCCTCCCGCATCAATCCCTAATACGAACTCTGGGGCATGCGTCATGAACCGATCGCCCGAAGGTTGGAATCTGTTGCCATACTCTCGACGGTCATTAAATTGATGCTCGCCTTCCTCAGCTTCGACTGTTCCTCCTCCGGCAATGACGAATCCGAGATCACGCGCATCCGGCTGTCTATCTCTGCGACCAGGAAAGTCGAGCGACGGCCGAACTTGCTCGCGTCGGCAAGGACGATCGTACTCGCCGCTCTTTCAATCATATGTTCGTTGATGCTGGCCTCGGCGGAGTCCAGGCTGTAAATCTTGTGATCGTCACCAATCGCCCCCGCTCCCAGGAACAACTGATCCAGCCATAGTCGATCAAGCGCCAATTCGGCAGCCGGACCAACAAGCGAGGCGTTCTCGCTACGCAGTTGTCCGCCTATGAGCGAGACACGCAATTTCGGCACATTCATCAATCTTTGAGCCACGATCAGACCGTTTGTCACAACGGTCATCGGGATTGGATTGACACGCAGCAAGTTAGCCAGTTGAAGGACCGTCGTTCCAGCGTCGAGGAACACCGCACTGTTCGGTGTCAGGAGGTCATAGGCCGCCGCCGCGATTGCCCTTTTTTCGCGCAGGTGTTGATTTTCGCGGACGCCGAATGCGACCTCGATATCGACTCCGCTGGAGATACGGGCGCCTCCATGGCTACGTTCGATGACGCCCTGTTCCTCCAGAATCTGAAGATCTCGACGTACGGTCGCCAGGGACGCACCAATCCCTTCCGCAAGAGCCTGGATCGAGGTTTCGCCGTTTGAATACAAATGGTGCCTAATGGCTTCTAATCGGTTCGTTTTCATATCGCCTCGGGATACACGGACAGCATCAATAGCAAGCTTCTAAACTCTGACCTCACTACGCTATTCGATGCCAGTGCGCTTCATGGGCCAATTACCGCTTTGTGGTAGATATCGAACACCCGAGTGACGGCGTATTCCAGCAACACCGCAGGTGTCGCCTGGATAGTACCCGAGCGGACGGCCGGATATAGCGTACTCAAGTATTGGCTAATCAGCGTCTCAGGTATCGTCGCGCCATCGAGACGTTCCAACAATGCGTTCACGGCCGCCTGCGCTTCCGGCAATGCCCAATAATAACGGATACGGTCGCTGTAACTAAAATGTCGTTGTACGCGAATCTCATCCGCGGTGCCGTGATAGTACTTCTCCCAATGCTCTGGCCTGGCCACCATGAGGCGCTCCATCGAGGCCGCCAGAGTTTCCGATTCCGGTACTGGAGCAAGTACTTGCGCAATGGCGTCCAGTCCATATAGTGCTTCGCGGTAGGCAAAGGTAAGTCCCGGACCGACCTTGAGGATTGCAAATCCATCTCGAACCAGTGCAGCCAATGCGCTGCCCGGCTGATAGTCGGTTGAATGAGCCTCGAAGACGTACCCGTGCCCCCTTGAAAGCAACGCACTGAGATCACGTGCTCGCTCCGGGCGATAGACGATCACGTTCTGGTGGCCGAACTCGACGCCCGGTTGAACAACCACGCCAATTGCCCTGTTGAAGACCGCAGAGAGTCCGGCGCTTTCAAACGCTTCGCGATGAACATCGATCGTACGTTGTGCCGCTGACGGTTGTGTCACCTCAAGATGATCGATGACCTCGAGCGCCCCGCCCGGAACCGGAACCTCGGTGCCGATCACGTATAGCGGCGGATTCTCCCGAGGAGCGGCGGCTTCCGCGGCCCGAACAAGTCGCACGGCACGCTGAGCCACCACCTCGTCCGATAGCATCTCGGGCTCTCCTCGACAGCCCATGCTAGCGTCGATGTGTAGCTTGCGGAACCCAGCACGCGCATAGGCGGCGATCATCACCTCGGCGCGCGCCATCGCTTCATCGGGCGAGAGTTTCTTCCACGGCGTCGGTCCCAAATGGTCGCCGCCCAAAATCAGGCGCTCCGTATTGAAGCCGACCTTCGCCGCGATCCGTTCGACAAACTGCCGGAAGTCGGCGGGAGTCATCCCCGTATAGCCACCCTCCTGGTTTACCTGATTGCAGGTCGCCTCGATCAGCACATCGACGTCGTGAGCGAGTGCATGCCGAAGCGCCGCTTCGATAACGACGGGGTGAGCCGTACAAATGGAGAAGTACCCCAAGCGTTCCGCGTTATCCGCTTGTCCCGTCATGGATTGCACCAGAGTACGCTTCATAACCTAGACTCCTCGCACGAGGTCGAGGCGCCGACCGGTTTTCTGATCGAACAGGTGAATGTCACTGGCGGCGACGCTCAATGGAATCGAGCCGCTGTGCGCGATACGTTGTCGCCCCCCAAGAACCAGCGTGGCCCGATGCCGGCCGATTGCTCCGTGCACGTGCGACTCCGCACCGGTTGCTTCAATTGCGGAAACGTTGATGTTCAGGGCACTGTTTCCCTCGGCGACATTGAAGTGCTCGGGTCTAATGCCGCAAACGACTTTGGTATCGGACTCGACCGGCAGGTTCTGTTCAAGCGCAACGGTGATTCCATCCCCGATATCGACACAGGTCTTCCCCTGCTGCCGCACAATCGATCCTTCCATCAGGTTCATTGCGGGAGACCCGATAAAGCGGGCAACATAAAGATTTTCCGGGCGATCGTAAAGATCGAGCGGAGCGCCCACCTGCTCGATATGACCGTGGTTCAACAGAACAATCCGGTCAGCCATCGTCATCGCCTCAATCTGATCGTGCGTGACATAGATCGAGGTTGTCCCAAGCCGCTGCTGGAGAGACTTGACTTCCTGGCGCATCTGCACCCGAAGCTGCGCGTCCAGGTTCGACAACGGTTCGTCGAACAGGAACACCTGGGGCTTGCGGACGATCGCGCGCCCCATCGCCACACGCTGACGTTGGCCGCCCGACAATTGCTTGGGAAGTCGCTGCAAATAAGGAGTCAGCCCAAGTATTTCCGCAGTTTCTCCGATTGCCTTTTTTATTTCGTCCTTCGGCGTTCCGCGAATTTGAAGGCTGAACCCCATGTTTTCCGCTACGCTCAGATGAGGATAGAGAGCATAGTTTTGAAAAACCATGGCGATGTCACGATCTTTGGCCGGAAGGTTGTTGATCAACCGTCCACCAATGAAGATCTTTCCGTCCGTTATGCTTTCCAGGCCGGCAATCATGCGCAACAGTGTCGACTTACCGCTGCCGGAGGCTCCAACAAGTGCCACGAATTCGCCGTCTCGAATCGAGATGTTTGCGCCTTCGATGACCGACTGGCTTCCATAACTCTTTTTAACATTGGTGATCTCGACATTTGCCACGAGACACCTCCTTTCAAAATTTTTCGATGACGGCCTGGATGCGTGCCAACACAGCACCACGGGCAGCCGTTATAGCGTGACGACCTTGTTCAGATGACGCGGAGCGGTTGTGTCGAGGCCGCGCAGTTCGGCGACTCGCTCACCCAGAATCTGAAGGGCAGGAAGGACCATGATTGAGCGGCTTTCAGCCGATCCGGGGAGTTCGATTTCTACATTGCCTGGTCCGCCGAAACCCAGCACCATCGCTCCCTTCTCAGTCAACTCCGCGGCCAGCCTGGCCTCTTCTTCGCGGGTGTCCGAGCTGTACAGCAGAACGGCTAGCGTCTTGTCATCCACAAGGCTGACAGGCCCGTGCCGGTACTCCATGGTGTGATAGGTATGGGCGTAGCTCAGACTCATCTCTTGCACCTTGATGCTGCCTTCACCTGCAATGCCATACATCGGACCCGCGCCCAGATAAACGAAGTGGGATCGTCCCGCAAGGGCGCCGCGAAGAGCCTTGTCCACTGTTTCCATCGTCACCCTGGCGTCGTTCACGACGCTGGCATCGAGCGTCAAGCCCGCCAGACGCAAGCCCATTAACAACATCAAGCTAGCCGAGGACGTCATCACGATGCCTTCGCCCGGATGCGTCTTCGCAAACACCACCGCGTCGGCATGACGGGTAACGCTGCTGTTGGCTTCGCACGTGATCGCAGTCGTCTTAAGACCAGCGGCCCGGCTAACTTCCAGCGCCTGCACCGTCTCGGTCGACTCGCCACTTCGCGACAGCGCAATGACGTGAACATTCGCATCGCTCGCGACATAGGCGCGCCTGCGCCGTGCCCACTCCCCTCCTGGAACCGCGATCGCGGTCAAGCCGCGAAGACTAAACGACGCGGCAATACTTTGAGCGAGATGATACGAAGTGCCGCAACCGACGATAACGAACTTACTATCGGTCGGTTCGAGAGAGGGCGTAGCAAGTGCCGCCGGCCAGAACTGGAACTGTTCCTGAATAACGCGTTCGGTCACATTCATTGGATGATTCCTTTTTATAAAGAGACGCTACTTGCCTGATCCGGCCATGAGGCCCTGAACAAGGTAGCGATTCAAAAAAAGCACAACGATGATCGGAGGAATGATGGCGAGAATGCCCGCCGCATTCATCAGCCCGTAGTCGACATAGTTGCGACTGACAAATTCCGGAATGAGGACGGTCAGGGGCTTGGTCGCGAGAGTCGGCGAAAAGACCAACGGAATCATGAACTGCCCCCAGGCGCTCAGGAACGTGAGAATCGCACTGGCTATCAATCCGGGTGCTGCTAGAGGAAGGACAATTCTGAAGAGCGTGTACGTTCGACCTGCGCCGTCCATCCACGCCGCCTCCTCCAACGACAATGGCAGCGATTGGTACACGCTTCGCATCAGCCATAGTGCAAGCGGTAAAAACGCGGACACATAAATCATCGTGACGCCAAAGTAGGTATCGATAAGCTTTAACGACACCATGAGCCTGTAAAGCGGAATCATGACCGTGTAGGCGGGAATAGCCAGAGACCCGACCACGAGTACAAAGATCACATTTCGCCCCGGGAACTTGAGACGAACAAACGCGTAAGCCCCAACCGCAGCAAGCGCTACAGTGACGAACGTCGCCAGCAGGGACGTAACCAGACTATTGACAAGCGCCCGGCTGAACTGCGGCCACACGGATTGCACCGCGCTTCCTTGAAACGAGCTGGTGGCTCCAAGAAGCTCGCGATAGTGTTCAAACGTCACATGCGGAGGAAAGAAATGCGGCGACGCCGATACCAGGTCTGTCGGTGCAGTAAAGCTTGTGACAAGCGCCCAATACACCGGTCCTAGCGACCATACCAACAAAACGGTCGCGCAAATCAGCAAGCCGAAGCGGGAGAGGAGCGAGCGGCGCATCAGTCGTACCTCGTTTCGCGATAGACGCGCAAAACATAGACAAGCGAGATCAACAGGGAAGCGAACATGACGAGAACCGATAGCGCCATGCCATACGAAAAGCGCAGGTCCTGGAACGCCGACATGTAGACCTGAACAAGGACCGGGCGAGTGTCGAGACTTGATCCATTCAGGATCCACGCTTCGTCGAACAGATTGAAGGCGAATACTGTCGATTGACTCAGCGCGATAGCCAGTCCACCGGAAATCAGCGGCAAGGTCACTTTAGAAAACATACGAATTGGACCGGCGCCATCGAGACGGGCCGCCTGATAAAGTTCCGCGGGGATACTCTGCAAAGCTGCCAGCAAGATGACAGCCGTCAACGGCAGCATTCGCCAAACGTGAACCAGTGCCACCAGTAGCAATGCCGTGGTGCGGTCGTTGAACCAGACATGATACGAACCGATAAGGCCGGCGGATTGCAGGACACCGTTGAGAAGACCATAGCTCGGGTTGTAAATCCACGACCACACGATCGCGTTGACTACCGGCGGCAACGCCCACGGTAGAACCAGGGCGGCCAGCAGCCAACGTCGCCCCCAGGTAATCCTGTTGAGCAATAAAGCTGCAGCCAGACCTCCGAGCGTTTCCAGAACGACTGCAAATACGACATATTCCATCGTATTTACCCACGCATGCTGCACACTCGGGTCACTCACCAATGCCCAGTAATTCGCGAGACCGATGAATGGCGTTCCAGGGCGCATGGGGTCGACCCTGTGCAAGCTGTCCCATAGCGTGACTAAAACGGGGCCGAAGACTAACAGTCCCATGATGATGACGATAGGCGCCGCAAAGGCTAAACCTAACCAGCGTTCGCCGTTGAAGGTCGAACGCTTGTCCACATGAAATGGTGCGCTCTCGGAGGTTACGACTTCGGAGGTCATGGCTCTTTTCCTAAGCGATCAACTCACTGCTTTTCGGCTTCAGCCGTTTGAGCAGCAATTTGCTTGATGGCCGCATCGACAGTGAGCTGCCCTTTCGCGGCTTGATTGATCGCGGTGGAAACCGCGCTGCTAAACTGCGGATACCACCCGGGCGTTCCCTGTTTGAAGAGCGGTTCGACGACGGCGGCCTGGGCAAGGAGTGCCTTTCCGCTAGCGAGCTTGCCGCTGTCATCGAGCGATTTCAGCACACTGGTACGGGTCGGCAAGTTTCCAAGAGCCGTGTAGCTTTCCATCTGGTTCTCGGGCGCCACGAACCAGTGAATGAAGACTTCAGCCGCTTTCTTGTGCGTAGATGCAGCAGGAATGCCGACAGCCTCCGGCAGCCCAAACGTTCGGGTCGTTCCGGACACCGTAGGCATGAGCGCGCCTTCGGCAGCGCTCGCCACCTTCGACTTCGACGGATCCGTGTAGACGGAGAGGTTCCCGGCCCAGCCCGCAACATCAAAGCTCGCCTGCCCGTTTTTGAAGAGTTCCTGAACCTCGACGTCCTTCAGCCCAGTCGACGCGGGATCGATAAGTCCTGCCTTGAGTGCGTCAATTTCCCATGCCAGGGCTTTGTAGCCAGCAGAGTCGGGGGACGTGAACAATGGCTTCAGATTGTTATCAAAGAGGTCCCCGCCAAAGGCCTTGGTGAGCAGGTACCAGGCGGTCGAGGTGCCTTCTGTAGCCGAGAACGGGAGAGCAATCGGGAACTTGGCGACACCTTTTTCCTTGATGGTCTTGGCATCGGCAAGCAATTCGGCCAACGTTTTCGGCGGCTGGGCGATGCCCGCCGCACTCAACTGCTGGCGATTGAAGATGAGAAGGCGATAGTCATTGTTATAAGGAATGCCGATCAGCTTCTTGTCGTACGTGAAAATTGAGGTTGCAGGCAAGTCCTTGGTCGTCGCCGCGTCAACAGAAGCATTCAAAGGGGCATACCAACCCGACGAACCAAATTGGCCCACCCACGACCAGTCGATTTCTGTGACGTCAGCAGGCGGGCTGCCCGCAATCGACGCGGTAATAATTTTCGTTCGAATCTCGTCCCAGCCCAACGTTTGCAGACTCAGCTTGATGCCGGTCTGCGCAGTAAAACGATCTGTCATGTCTTTCGGCAACGTCGCCCACGGCGGGAGCAAAACGGTAACCGTCTCTCCTGTCAGTGGTACTGCGGCTTGAGCGCCTGCCGGCAGACCGCCGGAAAGCACGATAGCCGCGACGGCCGCCATAAGCATTTTTCTTTTCATCTTGCTGTCTCCTGTACGGGTTGGTGGGTTGATGGAAGGGAAAGATACACGGGAAAAAAATCAACTTCAATCACTATTTTGATTTAATTTGACGCAAGGTATCTGTGACGAAATTGTCTGCGCTGCGTAAGACTCGGGGCGACGCAGCACAAGTGGCCGCCGGCCCATGTGATAGCTCCTGCCGGCAAGATCTAGCGGCGCCACTTACCAACGATCACCTTTCACTTCATAAAACATCACTTTTATGATTGCATTAGATTTTTTTGGCTGATACTGTGACGCCTATTGATCTTGTCTAGGGGTCAGGTCGAAAAGCCTTCCCCGCCTGGTTGGCGGGGAAGGCAAGCTGCCCTCCCACGGTTTTCTTGAACTGACCTCCAACCTGGATACGAATAATTTCGTTCAACTAAGTTGCCAGTCAGCGCAGAGAGTTAGCAGTGACGTTTCAATCAAAGCAGTCGATCTCCCGGTGTTGCCGCCGTGGACGTTGACGGAGACAGTTAAACAGGAGGAGTACCGCATGAAGAAGACATATCTCGCGACGGCAGTCGCCCTGGTGGCATCGCTCACGGCCGGCACGGCGTATGCACAGAGCAGCGTGACGTTATACGGCGCGATGGACATGGGCGTGAACTTCACGTCGAACGCCCACGGGAATCACGCATTCGCAATGGTCAGCGGCGACACGCAGGAATCGTCGTTCGGGATGAAGGGCACCGAGGATCTCGGCGGTGGCCTGAGCGCGCTGTTCACATTGGAAAACGGCTTCAACGGCGATAACGGCCAGTTGAACGAAGGCGGCCGTCTGTTCGGTCGTGGCGCGTACGTCGGCCTCGCGTCGACGAAGGCGGGCACGCTGACGCTGGGTCGCCAGAACGACGCGACTGTCGACCTGTGGAGCCCGTTCACCGGAGCCGGCGGCGTGATCGGCGACTTCTCTGCGCATCCGTTCGACAACGACAACGCCGACTCCGACTTCCGTCCGAACAACACGGTCAAGTACGTGTCGCCGGTGTTCGCCGGCCTGCAGGCCGAAGCGACGTACGGATTCAGCAACTCGACCGGCTTCGCGAACAATCGCAACTACAGCACTGCGCTGAGCTATACGATGGGTGGTTTCTCGGCTGCCGCCGCATACATGAAAACGAACAACGGCGGAGCCCAGGCCCCGAACCAGAGTGGCGCGCTGACCAGCGACGCCGTGTTCACCGCAACCTCCCAGCAAAACATCGACGCAGGCGTCAAGTGGACGTTCGCGGACAACTCGAACGTGGCATTCGCGTATTCGCACACCGACGTGTACAACCCGATCGCAAACGCGTACGTGGCTGACATCGGCACCGGCTGGGATGCGTGGAAGTTCAACAACTTCGAGCTGAACGGCCAGTATTACGTAAGTCCGGCGTTTTACCTGGCGGGTTCGGCCGCGTATACGAACGCTCATTTCAACGGCGACAGCGGCGACTCCACTGCCAACTGGATTCAGGTTGCTCTGATGGCGGACTATAGCCTCAGCAAGCGCACCTCCGTCTACGTTCAAGGCGCGTGGCAACACGCGAACTCGAACACCGGCACCGGTCTCGATCAGCCGGACATCGTCGGTTCGGACGGCCCGTCAACGAGCAAGAACCAGTTTGTCGGTCGCGTCGCGCTCGTTCAGAAGTTCTGATACCTGGCACACGTCGCCGCCGCAACCACCGGCACCATGACGGCGGTCGCGGCGGCGGCTTCAGATTTGTCTGTTCAGTGCGACGCTTCGCGACCGCCGGGTTGATGCTATGCTCAACGACCTGAACGATTGCATCATCCGCACGTGGAATACCCAGAATTGCGCGCTTTCACTGCGCAGATCTGGCGGTTGCGGACGACGCTACTGAACTTGGTCGCACAACATGCCGGGCAAACACTTTATCTTCCCCATTACCACCGGACGTAGCGGGACTCTCTACCTGACGGAGCTGCTTAGACGGAATCTGCACAATGCAGAGGTGCATCATGAGCGTGCCGGACACACGGACCTAGGCGTGCACCATCCGGATGCGTCAGATTTCACGCACTTCAATACGTTTGGCAACGACGCCCACGTGCAGCAATTCTGGACTCAGAAGCTGCATCGCATCGTCAATGGTCCGGCGCGCGTCTACGCCGAGATTTCGCATCCCCTCGTGAAGGCAGGGCTGATCGAGAATATCGCACCGCTAACCCGTTCGGGTCGGGTGGATCTGATCATTTTGCGGCGGAATACCGAAGACATTCTCTGGAGCCTCGCCAACCGCTTTGATTTTGTGAATAACGCGTTCACATGGCTGTTCTACCTTGATCCGCGTTACCGCAACGTGATCGTGAATGCCACGCCGTTCATATCGCATGGAATGTACGGCGCTGCGTTGTGGTACATCCACGAGATGTGGACGCGTGTTGAATATTACCGGCGGTTATTGGCAGACGACCACGATATATATATCCACGACGTTGAACTGTCCGAGATCGCGACCGGCGATGGCGCGATGCGCTTACTGCGGGCACTGGGCGCCGCGCCCACCGAGATTGACTTACCGCCGCAGCTTAACGCGACCTCCCAGACGTTCTTTGGCGACGATATTCGCCAGGGTTGCCATGCGTTGGTTCAAAAATTCCAGGTTGATCATGCCGCCGAGGCGATCCGCTTTCTGGAAGAAGGACGGAGATTGGCGTCGGGCCCAACTGCGGGGATGTCAGTGGAATAACCAGAAAGCGCCGGCGAAGCAGCTCGGCGCACACCCATCACTACATGGCCGCACGATCCTCGCCGACTCCGAGCCCAAGCACTTTCTGTACTGCTTCGATTCGCGAACTGACGTTGAGCTTTTCGAAGATGTTTTTCAAATGCCACTTGACGGTCTCAGGAGCCAGTTTCAACGACCGGCCGATTTCCTTGTTCGAAAGGCCACAGGCAACGTGGTTAAGTACCTCGAACTCCCTCGCGCTTAGAATATCCGCCGACACCGGCGCGGATTCAACAGTCGTGGGCGACGCAGCCGGTGAGCCACAAGCATCGTCGAAAGCTGCCAGCAATCTGTCGACATAGGCCGTTTCGACGGTAGAGACGTCTTCTGCGATCTGGCGAAACCGTTGCAGTAATGCACGCGCCGGTGGCCCTTCACCTGGCAACGTGTGCGGCTCACCACGCTCGAGCATCTCTATTGCACAATTCTCAATCCACTGTGCAGCCTGTTCAAGTTCGCCCGCGGCCAGTGCATGCCTGACCGCCTCGCGCCACAGATGTGCTCCTGCAAACCATTGGCTCGCACGGTGATGCAGCACAGGGAGCTCGCGCGGCATCTGGCGGACAAGGCGACGCCGAAGCGCATCGGAGAACAGCGCGTGATAGCGATACCATTCGTGTCGGTCGTCAAGTGGCCGAATGAATACGTTATGCCGTTCGAGCCAGTCGAGCTTTGCCCCGCTTCCCCCTCCGCTTCCCATGATGGCATCGCACACGGCAGGGGTGAGCCGTTCAAGAATCGATGTATGCATCAAGAACTTCAGCATGGGCGGCGGCAAATGCGCCAGCACCGTGTCGTTCAGGTAACGATCGATCACCGAACTGTTTCCGGCAAGGTTAGTGGCAACCTTGGCCGTATCGCCCGCCTGACTCAGTGCAAGGCAAGCCAGCTGCAAACCGGCCACCCACCCTTCAGTCGCCTCGTTCAACAGCGCGACGCTGGTTCGGTCCAGCGGCACTGCACCGGTCTGATCAAAATACGCCTGCGCCTCGTCAATCGAAAAACGCAGGTCGTCGACACCAAGACGCATTATCTTCTCTGGCGTCCTTAGCTGACCAAGCGTCAAGGCCGGTTCACCGCGTGCGCCGAGCAGTACGTGCAGGTTTTCTGGGGCGTAGCGCAGCAGACGGGACACGACCGCAAGAACGGGTTTCGCAGTCAGACGATCGACGTCGTCGAGTACGAGGAAGACGCACAGGCCGGATGCAGCGATGCCATTCAAGAGTACTGAAATAATGGTCTTGATGGGAGTCAGCTCATCGTGACCCAAGAGTTGTTGCGCTTGTCGCGCAATGTCCCCCGATGTGCGGGAGAACGCCGCCACCAGATACGCACCGAACTGCTGCGGATCATCGTCCTCCCCATCGAGGCTGAGCCATGCCACCGGATGCTTTTGCTCCGACAGCGCTTCACTCCATTCAGCGAGCAAGGTTGTCTTGCCGAAACCCGCCGGAGCGGTCACGACGGTTAAGCCATGCGCCGGCCGTGCACACAGCCGCTCGAGCAACGCGGGGCGTTGCACGCAGCCCGGCGGAAGACGTGGCGCCATCATTTTGGTCCGTATCAGCGACACGCTCCATTGGCGATCGCCACGCTCTGAAGATACTCCCATGCTCACTCTCGCTGCGCACCGCCCCCCAATCGACGTCGTCGCCCCATCTTATTCAACCTCGCCAACCTCGATGAAAACAATTGTGAACTTGCGACTCCACGCAAAAAACGCGCCCCGGGTTCGGGCGCGCGCGAACCTTCACAGGCAATCCAGATGCGCAGGCGAGAGATGGGAACACCCCTTTTAGTCGGAGACGGCTGTCCGGACTTGACGGGTTGGTTGACGCGGAAAGCGTTCGTTGCCGGCCAGATCGAGCTGCTGGATCTGGCGCCGCAGCCGGTTCAACTGAGCCTGGGCCGCGACACGCTGCGCTTCGAGCTGGGCGATCTCGCGACGCGTGTGCTGCTGCCGCTGGGCAACCAGCTGCGCCTGGGTGGCGTGGCTATCCAGATCGGTGCGTAGCCGCTCGGCTTGCGCCTGCGCCTGTTCAATCAGACGGACCAGTTGATCGTTTTGTGCCTCGAGCTGGGTGCGACGCATTTCCTCTTCGGACAGATGCGTGGCCTGCTGCGCGAAGTGGCGGAACGCGGCCTCGGCGCTCTCCAGTTCGCCCATTGCCAGGACACGCCACACGGCGCTGTCTTGATGGAGCGTCACGTAATACACCAGATCTGCCCGATGAAAAAACAAGCGGGCCGCATAGCTGAAACTCTGGAATATCCGGCACACGGTAAGGGCTCCGTCTGCCTCCAGATGTTCCACCTCTGCGGTGGTGATCTTCCGGACATCCTGTCCGCTTGCCCGTGAAAGCGGCACACCGCTGTGGTACAGCGGGGTCACGACATGAGGCGCGCCAACGATAACACCCTCCACATCCTCCGTGGCGGGATCAGAGCCTATGGCATTGGCGGAAAATGAATTCGCGGAAGACGAGGCACGCAGGTCCAAATATTTTTTCAAGAGAGTCCTGCAGATTTGGATGGCACCCGGCTTGGCGAATGCGTAGAGGTAGTCTAGAACAGCGCTCCTGATCCAACTGTGATCAATTGTGACATTTTGGTCTCTGCAGTTTATTTTACTGTTAGCCTTCCTACATTTTTTTCAGACATTCGAATGTCTGCGACGCCGATCGCTGCGCTTTTCCGCAGGCTGGACAAGTGCTGTGATTCGCCAGTTCAGTCATGCTGGCTGCCATCGCTTTTCCCATTCCGGTCGCCCTCACGCGTCTCACGACTGACCATGCATAGTTCGCGAAAGCGGCGATGCGCCGCGTCGTACCCTTGCAGCGTTCCAAGCGGGATCGTCCGTTGCCTACCCTCGTCGCTCGCCAGGCCATCGGCCGTCGGTAACCAGTAGAGATCGCGCTTGCCCTCGATCCTCCTCCTTAGGTTCCCTCTCATCACGCCGTCTGCTAGCGCCCGTCGAACGGTTGGCGCGCTAGTACCGACGAGTTTGGCGATTTCATGGACGCTGTAGCGGGTGCCGGGCGCCATCTGCGCGAGCACAATCTGGTGCGTTATCACCCGTTGCTTCGGTTTCTTCACTTCTACCTCCTATGGCGAACATTAGTCCGTTGCCATGCTTGCCGAAGCGCGGCAATCGAGCCTTCTTCTTGTGGCGCGATGCTCCGGAAAATCATCACAGGCGTCGGCCAACGGCGTCGCGAACGATCCTAGCAGCGCATCGCCGGCCAGACTGTGAACAAAGTTCACACCGAGCGCCAATCGCTCTGTCGCGACCAGGTTGAAATGTTTCGACCATCGGCCCTCTCACGGGCCAGACAAGCGAAGTTCCTCGCTCGCGACCCGATGCCTGCGATGGTAGTGGTGAACCCGTCGCGATGCGGTCCGTCTCTGGGCCGGATCAGATTTCCCTTGATTGAGCAATCTTGGTAGGTTTAGGGATGTAGCAGTGCAAACTTTTTTGAAGCGGAATGTGGATAACAAAGGTCGCGATCTGACGTTGACCATTGCACGTCACTCGTCCGCCAATTTGCAATCGTCAATGGAAGCACGCCTGTCGACAATCTGTGACATTCGGCGCCCGTTTCACGGCTAGCATCAATCCTGGCATCCGCTGCCGTAGACAAACTAAAAATGACGAGGAAATTTTATATGGCAAGCGATTTTGAAGTGGCACGGAAAGTCGGATCGATGCTGCTGGTTATCGGCGCGCTCGCGGGATGTTCCAGCGCATCAGGACCCACATATAGTGCGTACTCCATCGGCCTCCCAAACAACGAGAGAGCGTTTCAGGTAAATTGCCCCGGAATCTTCGAGAGTCAGAACACCTGTTATTCGAAGGCACGCGAAATCTGTGGAAATCAGGTCGTGCATGCCATTCAGGAGATCTCGCCGCTCGCGAGTGCTGGCGGTCACCGCGACGTGCGTACACTGATGTTCCAGTGCGTAGCACCACCTGTTGCGCAAACAGCGCCGATCATGGCGCCTGCTGCGCCAGCCCCCCATCCGGCACCCATACGGGTCTCCCCTCCGGCGCCGACACAGCAAAAGCTCTCATTGAGCAGCGATGCCAGCTTCGATGTCGATAAGGCGACGTTGACTGCTAATGCTCGTCACGGCTTCGATACGCTTATAGGCGCCGCCGCCGGCACGACGTTCAATACCGTCGCAGTGAAAGGCTACACCGACTCGACAGCATCCACTTCCTACAATCAGAAACTGTCGACGCGGCGTGCGCAGAGCGTCGCGAAGTATCTGAAGGATCACGGCCTGAAGGCGCGGCAGTTCGTCGTCGCGGGGTATGGCGAGGCGGATCCTGTTGCATCGAATGAAAACCCAAGTGGGCGTGCGAAGAACAGGCGTGTGGAGATCTTGTTGGACAACAAGTAACGCCTGCATCGGTATCGACGTTTCAGCTGGAAATGAAGCGGCGCAAGACCTCAGTGCTGCGCGTGCGGGAGGAATTCCCGGGAATCGACGTATCGATGGCCGTGCGTCGCGGCCGTCCGCTTAGTTCCGCGGCTCAACTGTTCCTGTCGTGTGTCGAGGAAGTTGCCCGGTCGTTTTCTTTGTCGCCGGTGAGGCACAGAAGCGTATGACGCTGATTCGAGCATTCGGGGAACAGGCGCCCCCCCTGTTCCTTAACACCAACGCTTTGTTCGCTTCGTATTCACCAACACATATCGGAAGACATTGCCCGACATCAAGGCAACCAGTCGCATGATCCGCACGCCCTGCACGCCCGTCACGATTGCTGACCTTGCAGACGATCGGGCCTCCATCGATGCCAGCTTCTCGTGCAGTTCTGATATTGCCTTGCTAGGTGGATTTATCATGAGTATCTGCTCCCATCTTATGATCTCCGTCTCACGCCGCTGGACCTGACGCGGACGATTCGCGCATCCTCACTCTATCCGCCTGCGGCAAGCCAGGCTGTCAAATTTAGTGAACTCTCTAGCATGGCTTTCTGTACCTGACGCGCCGATGGTCAAGCTTCATCCGTAACAGGACCCACCTCATCCAGCTTGTATCCACGCATATGGACGGTATTCAGGCATACCCCGTTCTCTGGAAGCAGGCATAGCTTTCTCCGAAGCCGATAAATATGTGTGTCGATTGTGCGGGAGGCGCTGTCCAGTTCGCGACCCCAGGCAAGCTTCGCCAAAACGTCTCTCGAGACCACCTGCCCTATATGGTTGAAGAAATACGTAACCAAGTCGAACTCTTTGGTTGTCAATTCAATCGTCTGGCCGTGAAGGGAAATTCCGCGGCACGCCCCATCGAGAACATACGGTCCGATGCTGATTCTGGGTACGATCTTCCCATTGCGTTTGGTACGGCGCACCAGTGCGCTGATCCTTGCAACCAGCTCGGCCGTGCGAAAGGGTTTGATCACGTAGTCGTCTGCCCCCTCCTCAAGAACCCGGTCCAGCTCCACCTCTAGAGCCTCGTTAGTGATAAGCAGGACCGCCGGCTCGTCTCCGAGATTGCGGCGTGTCCAATGCAAAATCTCCAGCCCCGCCCTTCCAGGCAATTGCCAGTCAAGGATCATAAGATCGACGGTATTGGTCTTCAAAAACCGTACCGCATTCTCGCCGCAATTTACTGTACTTATGTTATGCCCCGATAACTGCAATACGCTTTCTGCCGCCGCGGCTTGCGCAGCGTCATCGTCCACCAACAGGATGTTCATCTTTCATATTCCTCTTTCGCGCTATCTTGCAGTACCTATCGTTGTTGCGGCCAAACTTCAATCCAGCCCTTGCGCGCAGGTTGACCCACTCGTCAAGCCGGCTTGAGCCGCAAGGCCAGAGTAAAACCCGCAGACAGTCGCCCCAAAAAAGAAGCCAACACCGGACGGAGGATCGGTGTTGGCTTGAATACGTGACAACGAAGAAATCAGACGGAGCATCAAGCTGTCCCGTCACCCATGATAACGACACCCGGTGCGAGAACTTGAGTCTCGGGATCCGTCTCCCATTCAATAATTGTTTCGTATTCCGTATTTTCTAACTGCGTAGGTATTTCTACACTATTTCCTTAGCGCTTGCGGTTGCAGATCAGATGCACCAATTCGACGGTTGAGTTGACGTGCAGTTTCTCTACAATACGGGCGCGGTGATTCTCCACGGTGCGAACGCTGATACCCAGCTCACTCGATATCTCGCGGCTAGAAAGACCCGCGACAACCCCCTCAACGATCTCCCGCTCCCTTGGCGTCAACAACGCTAGCCGCGCTTGCTGCGCCTCGCTCTGAAGACGTGCGTCGTGCAGATTCGCGCTATGTTCGAGCGCATTGCGCACGGTTTGCTGCAGGCGCACGCCGTTCACGGGCTTTTCCAGAAAATCAAACGCCCCTGCCTTGATCGCATTGACGACCAGGGACACTTCCGGTTGCGCCGATACGCAAATGACAGGCAAACATGGTCCAGCCTGCAGCAGCTCACGCTGCATCTGGCGCCCTCCTGCCTCGGGCACATGCACATCGCAGATCAAGCACTCGGACGAACCGGGCGAATAGCTGTCGAGGAACTGGCTCGCCGAGATGAAAATCTTAAGCGTTACCTCCAGCTCGCGTAGCATTTCCTGATACAACCAGTGCATCAGATTGTTGTTGTCGACAACATAGATAACGGAACGCTCTTTCAATAAACCGAAATTCCTTTCCACTATAGGCCGTGAACGTTCCGTCAGCGCACTCTGGTTGCACTTATCACGGCTTCGTGCCAAACATTCGCGTAGCAGCATGGCTCTAGCCGTTCAACCGCGCGCCATCGCGGTTGAGCAGAATACGGACGTCCTCTCCGGTAACGCGCCGCGTCTCAATGCGCTCCTGGACGGCAAGCGCCGCTGCGTGGCCAATCGCATGACCATAGGAAAAGCACTGCGCCGTTACACGCGCGGACGCCACCGCCTCGTGCTCGGCAGACAGACACCGGCCGGCCACGAATAGCGATTCGCCCCGGCGTGGCACGAAGCAGCCGAGCGGCACTTCGTAATAGTCGTTGAGGAGCCATTCGACGCGCGGCCGGTCGCCGCTATGCAGCTCGATCGGCCAAGGCGATCGGGCGATGCCGTCGGCGAACTTCGTGCCGGACAGGATATCGGCGTTGCGCAAGGTCTTGACGCCGTTCGCCTGGCGAGTCTGCCGCACGCCTACCTGCACCGCCGTGTCGTTGATCCAGCTGCCCTCGCAACCGGTCAGATGTTCGCGGAAGAAGCGCGCATATTCGCGCGCCTGAATGCGCCCTTCGAATTCCGCCTCCGAGAAATCGCGGTACAGCACGGCATTGAGTTCGCGGCCATCGGCGCCCGTCACGCGAGTGCAATTGCAGAGCAATTCACCCGGCCGCGTCGTCGGAAACAGCCATATCTTGGCGCGTGGCAGGTTATAGCCGCTCGCTTTCGCGGTAACGATCTGGGCCGAGACCTCGGCGGGCATGATCGTGTCGCTTCCATACTTCGCAATAAAGCGCTCGACGTCGACGCCCATCAAGCGAAAGATCATGGTGGGATTCTGGACGTGACCGTCTTGCCCCATGGAGGTCGGCAAACCGGCCATCGAGACCAGGTCGGCGTCGCCAGTGGCGTCGATCGTGATGCCGGCATGCACCCGCAGCTTGCCTTCTTTCGTGTAGAGCTGCGCCCCCGCCACCCGGTCGCCGTCCAGCAGCACTTCAGTGACCATCGCGTGATAGAGCGTGGTCACGCCGGCCTGCTTGAGCATCGCATCCGCAGTTTCGCGCCAGGCAAGCGGTTCATGCACACGTGTATAGGTCTTGCCGTACTTGAGCGGCGCGCCCAGGCCATCGCGACCCTCCATCTGCGTGATGAACTCGTCGACAAAGCCATGGACGAGCTGGCGCGGTGGCGCATTGCCTTCGCTCGCCTCATACAGCCCGCAGATCGTGCCGGACAGCCCGGCAACCGCGCCGCCGCCACAAAAGCCGTAACGCTCCACCAGCACGACGCTGCAGCCTTGCCGCGCCGCTGTCACGGCGGCGGCCAATCCGGAGGCACCGCCGCCTGCCACCAGTACGTCGGTGTGCAACTCCTGCACCGGCCGTCTGTCGACGCCAGGTGCTGCATGGGTCATGGTCATGAATCTCTCTCGCAAGGGGGTGCCTCGATTACGCCACCAGGCAACGCCTGGGCAAAAGCCCGGCGGCGTCCGCAGCCACTATGTGGCCGGTTCGTCAAACCTTGAACAGCGCCGCCTCCATCGGCTTGAGCTGCTCCGCGATGCGCTTCGGACGAAACTCCATCTGTTCGAGCACGTCTTTGCGGACATCGACGCCATTGGCAATTTCTGTCAGGACAAGGCCATCCGGTTCAACCTGGAACACCGCCCGCTCGGTGATGATCTTCGCGGTCTGCCCGCGCTCCCTGACATTCTTCATGACCGGGTAGGTGATCTGCTCGGCCTGATTCACGAACTTCTGCACGCGTCCTTCGTTTGCGATGCGCAGCCCGTTTGACGAGATATCGGTGACCAGTCCGCCCGTTGTAAAGGTGCCCGTGAAAATCAGGTCGCGCGCGTTGTAGGCGATGTCGATGAAGCCCCCTGCCCCCGGATTGAAGGTCCCGAACCGGCTAACATTCACATTGCCCTGTGAATCGAATTGCGCGAAGGCGAGCGCAGCGAATTTGCAATTGCCACCGTTGATGAAATCGAACTGCGCCAGTCCGTCGAGCAAGGCCTCCGGATGCAGATTGGCCGAGAATTGCCAGCCGCTCATCACCAGACCTCCGAACGTGCCGTGTTCGGTCGTCATCCAGTAGTCGTTGATAGCGTCGCCTTCGAACAGGCCGTCTTCCCACATGGTCAGGGGCGCATCGGAGGACGCACCAAAGCCAAAAATGCTCACGGTTTCGCGCCGCACCTCGCGTGCTGCCCGGCGCGCGACCACCTTGTCGGGCCCCATCGGCAGCGGTACCAGGCGGCTAAAATCCAGCGATTGGCCACCGAGGTACGCGGTATCGAACTCGGTATCGGTCACCATCATCTGCTGCGGATCGACAACCACGTGGTCGACCAGCACGCCAGGGATCTTGACTGCCTGGACTGCCCGGGTGCGCCGCCCGGTCACACTGCCGACCTGCGCGATGACCTTGCCGCCGCACGCCTTGACCGCAAGAGCAATGGCGAGCGACGACGACATCAACGCCTCGCCCTCGAACGACAGGTTGCCGAACTCGTCGGCGCTGGTGGCCCGGATAATCCCCACGTCGAGCTTGCGGGTCGGGTAGTACAGATACTCCTCGCCATCGAACTCAACCAGTCGAATCAGGTCCTCGACGCTGCGCTCCGTGAGCTTGCCGCCCTGCTGGCGCGGATCGACATACGTGCCCAGGCCGATCTTCGTCATGTAGCCGGGGCCGTTGCGCGCCACCTCACGCAACCAGTGCATGCTCGCGCCGATGGGCCAGCTATACGCTTCGATCTGATTCTCGCGGATCAGGCGCATCAATTCCGGACGGCGGCCCGTCTTGGGATCGAGCGGGTTAACGTAGGAGCCGGAAATAATGCGCTTCATGAGCCCAGGAACCGCGACCCAATCCATGCCCCGGATTCCCATCGAGTCCCCAGTACCGCAGGGGAAGTAGAACGACAGGTTGCCCGGCGAACCGTCAGCATCGTAGCGTTCGCGCAGCGCCTTGAGGATGTTGTCCGGCGTGATCCAGCCAATCACACCGACGCTAGCGACGTTGCTGCCGTCGCGAATCAGAGAGACTGCCTCACGGGCAGAACAGACCTTGCTCATGCTTTCACCCCAAATTTTGCAAGTGTTGCCTTGGCGACAGGATGGCCACAGTTTTCGGCAAACAGAAGATTGGCTTCCGCATCACGGATTTCGCCTTGCACGGCGAAGCTGTCGCGGAAGTAGCGCTTGGTCGCCGCAACCGCAGGAGCCGGCATTTCCGCGAGCGTATAAGCAACGGCCATAGCCAAAGGAAGCGCGTCGTCGTCGTTCGTCAAGTAGTCCGCAAGACCTACGCGGTGCGCCTCAGCGCCGTCGATCTCCTCGATTCCCCAGGCGAGGCGCCGCGCCATCGCCGGGGCGCAACGGCCAAGCAGGAACTGCAGACCCCAGGGCGGAATCCAGCCAATCTGGACTTCCGGCATATGCCAGCGGCAGGCCTTGTCAGTGACAACCACATCGCACGCAGCGGCGAGAGCAAACCCACCACCGAGGCAGAACCCCGACACGGCGCACACGACAGGCTTGCTCAGCATGGCAATAGCCCTGGCCACCGCTGCAGTGACCGCCTCGTGCTCGCGCATTTGCGTCAGGTTCATCTTGCCCAGCTCTTTCAGATCGCTTCCCGCGCAGAATCCCGGTGCACTTCCGGTCAGCACAATGGCGTGTACATCCGGATCGGCGTCGAATTCATTCAGAGCGGTGCGCAACGACTGCACCAGCTCGGTGCCCAGCGCATTTCTGCGCTGCGGCCGGTCTATGGTCAGGACAACGACTTTTTCTTCTCGCTTGATGACTAGCATTGCTATCTCCCACATGAATTACTGAATCGCGGCCGGCTCGGTCGCCGAACCCGCTTCGTTGTCCGTGTCGCTCCGCGGCTCGGTATGAATGAACCAGGACGCGACGATGCCGAGCACGATGCAACCAGCCAGAAAAATCCAGCCTTGCGTGTAGTCCTTGCCGCTACTGGTCGTCACGATGAGGCTCGCAAAGATCTTGGCGCTGAACGCGGCTACGACATAGCCCACGCCATTCACGAAGCCCATGGCCTTGCCATAGACCTCAGGCGTGAAGATTTCGGCAGGCACCGTCAGGAAGGGTCCCCAGGCCATGTTGGCGAAAAAGCCCATGCCGCACAGCACGACGGCGAGCAATGCGTTGTTCCCGGTTTGCATCGTGGCAATGGCTAGCACGAAGGGAATCAGACCCGCGAAACACGTTGCGATCATGATCCGGCGGTTGCCGCGGAACACCTTGTCGGAGAGGTAGGACGATACGAAGCTGCCGATCGCGCCGGCGACAAAATAGAGCGCGCTCCAGTAGCCCATGGCCTGCAGCTTGAAACCGAATTTGTCGGCCAGATACAGCGGAATCCAGATCGACGCGCCCCAGTACGTGACTTGCATAACCACGTCGACCAGCACCACCGCGATATAGGCCCGGCTCTTGAACAGATCGAGGAACGAGAAGTTCTTGACCTGCAGAATCTGGCTCTGCACGTTCTCGAACTTGTCGCCTTTCAGAATGCCAGCCTCGATCTCCTCCTTGTAGCTGTAGTGAAGCTCTTCGCGGGTAATACCGCGATATTGCTCGGGCCGGTCGAACACCAACAGCACGATCAGCAGCAACGGAAAGATGCCGAGCGCGCCGGTGATGAAAAACACCTCACGCCAGCTGCCGGTATGCGCCGCCAGTTGCGTCGCGAGAATGCTGGCCCAGGCCGGCGTCAAAATCCACGCCCATGACAGCAGCGCTTGTGCCTGCGCCCGCCCTTCCTTGTTGAACCAGCGCATCAGGATCCGGGCCGACGGAACGTATTCGGTGCCGATCAGCATGCCAAACAGGGCCATCCGGAAGAAGTATTCGTATCGGCTATGCAGAAAGCCCATCCACCAGGTCATGATCGACCACGAGATCACCGAAAAAATCAGCACTTTCTTCGCGCCGTATTTGTCGGTCAGCACCCCAGAGATGTATTGGGACGGACCGTAAAAGATCAGCATGAGGAACGTGCCGGTTCCGATATCGCCCATGCTCAACCCAAGGTCCGCGGCGATAAACGGATTCAGCAGGTTGGTTTTCACCCGGTCCAGGAACTGGATGCTGTAAGCGACAAACAACGCGATCGCGACGATCCATCGGTAACTGATTTTCATGCGCACAGCCGTCTCCTTGAGTTCTCAAGCGTCCCGGTTCATGTATGATGTTTTTCTAATATGTCAGTAACATGTTTAAACAATATTTAAACCATGGGAGCCCGTCAACTAGTGTTTACGCTGCGTCGCGAGCCACGTCAGACGGCTTGAGAAAGCGCGTTCCGCGGCAGCATGCAGCGGACGGGCCCCGGCGCCACAAGGGTTTGAGTCGGAAGGACCCAGAAGGGAACGTCGAAGTAAGAACAACGCGAGCGCCGCAAAACCGCGGCGTAAAGGGAAGGCGGCGTCGGGGGGGTGACGGGTGGACAGACTGCCCCCCCGGGGCTAACATGTTAGTAATGTATCCTTGGACCTATCACCATGCCGAACGAAGGTCATGTCGTAGAAACGGGCACGCTCGCAGAGCAGGCCCATCAAATACTGGAAGAATTGATCGTTACGTTGGCCCTGCCGCCGGGTAGCGTGTGGTCCGAGGCATCGCTGGCCGAGCGGCTCTCAATTGGCAAAACTCCGGTCCGTGAGGCCGCGCAAAGGCTCGAGGCGGCGCATCTCGTCGAGATCGTGCCGCGCCACGGCATCATGATCACCAAGCCCAATATTCACGAGCAGTTACTTGTGCTTGAAACGCGTCGTGAACTGGAGCGGCTGATCGCCCAGCGTGCGGCACGGCGCGCCCTGCCAAACGAACGGGAACAGATGCGTGCTGCCGCGGCCATGCTGGAAGTCGCAGGTGAATCCGGGGACGTTCTGGCGTATCTGCGCAGTTTGTATGTTGCCAATCAACTGATGGGAAAACTCGCGCGCAACACGTTCGCCGCCGAGGCCATCGCACCGTTGCACGCCCTCTCTCGCCGCTTTTACTTCATGTACTACCAGCAACTCAATGACTTGAAAACGGCGAGCCGGTTACACAGCGAAGTCACCAATGCGGTCGCCGCCGGTGATGAGCGAGCAGCCGGACTCGCGGCCGACTCGATGATGGACTATATCGATTCGTTTACGAAAGCGTGCTTGACACGTGATTTCGAACCGCTTCAGGTCCCCGTGCAGGTCTAGAGCCAGGCGGAACAAGCTCTACGCATTCATCAGAGCGACACCTGTCGTTGTTTGCCACGCCTTTCGGCGAGATCGACGATGATCGACGAACTGGCCTGATCCAGCGATCCTGACTCCGCACGGAGAAAATCTGGATCGCTGGACGCTGCCCCTTTCCACACGTAGTCGTTGATCTTCCGGCCCACTAGATACAACTGCAGAGAGGCTCCCAAGATCGTCAATCTCGCCGTGGTTCTTACGGAATCGCTTGTAGCCGCATGTATCTGTGCAAGTTGCTCCGCCTTCAGCCTGACCGCCACAGCCTGCTCATTGCGACCTGCTGCCAGAAATAGCGTGTCGCTGTCAGCGGCAAGCGACCAGTTTGGTGTCTCGGTGCCAAGTCGCAAATAGAGCAGGTCCTCTGCATACCATCCGCTCATCACAGTCTCCAGCCACAATTAGGCGGCGGACCACCCGGTTGATAGACGCACCGAGCGAACCCGACCAATTCCAAGCAATCCGAATCGATTAGAGAACTTCGAAAGGCTGCGTGGCGGCGCCCCACCCGGCCGACTTTCCGTCCAAAGCGCGCTGAGCCTCCCGATGGATTGCCAGAACGCCGAACGACTGTTCGTCAAGGCCGGCGGCACGCGCGGCCACCTGAAATTCCGTATAGTCTGACGGGTGAAAGGAAAGGGTCACTTGAACGTGATTCGATACTGTCATTGCTGGCTCCTGTCTCATTCAGCGCGCCATGCCGTTCAGGCTGGAGCACTTGAAGCCGAATGTATCCCGCCCCCGCGCTGGATTTGCCAACAATTGTCACATCCAGACAGGAAAATCTAGCAACCACCTCCCTATGGTTGCGCCAGAACGAATTCGACCCGGCGATTTGCAAAGCGCCCACTCTCCGTCGCGTTGCTGGCAACCGGCCTGGCCGCACCGAAACCTTTCGCCGTCAGTAGATTCGGCTTCACACCCGCCTCGATCAGAAACTCGCGAACCGAATCGGCGCGCTTTTGCGAGAGCGCCAGGTTGGCCTGCTGATCACCCGCGTTGTCGGAGAACACCTCGATATCCAGCGTCACCGGATGCCCACCGTCGGAACACGCCTTGAGCAATTGCGCCGACTCGGCAAGGTTCTCCTTGGCGGATGAGGGAATATGACCGCTGGACTGCGCGAAGTCTACAACCTGCAGGTTCAGGACCTTGGTGACATCCGCGCCAATGCACGATGCACCCGAATCAAGCATACGAGCCATCGCGCTCAGGAACGACTGTGTGGCGTGATCGACAGCTCTTTCGGCGTTGAACTGACCAATATCCCATGACGGGCCAAACACATTCTGCAGGCGCTGCTGCCAGACGAGGGCTGCATTCGCCGCCGCCCCGCCTAACTCGATGTGCGCGCCATCGATCTCGACTTCCGCATGGGGTAGTGCCATCAAGGGTAAAAGTGCATCGAGATGGGATAACCAAGCGGCTGGCCGCACATCCGGATCGACCACCAGGTCAGCGGCGAAGTGTCCCGCGCCGAACTTTCGCGTCAGCTCGTCGGTAAGCACGCCCCGCTCCGCATCGCTGCTCAGGGTACCGGTCAAGGCCGGCATGCCTGCCTGATTGACACTAAAAACAAGTTGGCCGTTCTTGATGGGAGTGCTCGCGACCGGATGCGCGGGCGGCTGGGAGGATGAAGCCGACATCGGTGCGGAAGCAGACGTTGCACTTGCTGGTGCCGTCATTGTGGGCGCCGAAGCTACCGACGGAACCGACGAAGCTGTGGCCGGTTGCGCACTGCCGCCTGGAACCGCGGATGCGATCCCAGGTGTTACGATCGGGCCTTGCGATCCATTCAACGGTGCCTTCGGTCCAGTATCTGTTGCCTGCTGGTGAAGATAGCTATATGCGAAAACACCGATCAGAACGGCCGACAGTACCGCGAAGAGCAGCCAAACGCCTATGCGCCAAGAATGTGTTCTCGTTGTTGACGCGGCAACTGCATCCTGGGAGGGGGCAGGCACCGAAGGTTGAGAGACACCTTCTTCTGCAAGCACCGGCTGTTTAATATTCACCGATCCCAACGCAAGTTTCCCGGCAATCGATCCGGTAAAGTCGGCAGCGCTTTCATATCCGATCGATTCGGCCACTTGATCGGTCACAAATCGCGAGACAACTGCTAACTGACCACCGAGTAGCGTGGGCAGTCCGGCCGACGTCCCTTGTTCAAGCAGAATATGATGCTTCAGCATTCCGAACAAAACGCCCCCTACAAGCGCAGTCATTACATGTGCCGCCTGTGAGGGTATGCCGGTTTGGTTCGATACCTGGTCGCTAGAAATTGCAATGCGCCGGCCGGTGGAACGCATGAGGAGCGACTCCCCAACTGACTCGAAGTCTTTGATACTTGCCGTGGTGGCACAAACACCCGCAAGCAGATCTTTGATCCGGGCGTTCGATTCCGACGACATGATGGTGGAGAACAGCGCCATCACGCGGTCGGATGTCGCTGCGCTAGCCATCAGGGACGCAATCAATACAGGGCCAGCGTGTGCAACAACCCTCTTGAGAATTTCCGCCGATAAGCCGATTTTCTCCGCGAGGCACTGCAAGCTTGCCTCCGAAAACGCTGCATTAATTTCCTGGGAAAGATCGACACTCTTCATCTTTAGCCTCTTGACATTCGCTACGCCGGCAGCGGAACGCAAGATAAACGCTTTTCTCGCGCCTGTGAAGGAGCCCTTCCCCTGTTTCTGTCGAACTGACGCGATCTTGCAAATGTTGACATAAGTTCACTTCGTTTCTTTTTTTCGCGAGTAGGCGCGCGATGCGCAATCCGGCAGATGCGCGCGAAAGTTGACAAAAGTTGACTTCACACTTGCTCGTTTGACCGTACCATCAAGGCGTGGGTCTTAAGAGTGCTCGCTATACCTCTAAGCGAGTTTCTCGCTCCGCTGGTCACGGATTAAGCCCACATGTTTTGTCTCTCAGGATGTATTCAGGGCCTTTCCAATGGAAAGGCCTTTTTTTTAGGTACGGTGCGCTCGAGCCCGTTCCATGTGTCGATCAGCAACAGAAGATCATGAGCAAAGCAGGTTCAGGCATGAAAACGTTAGACAGCACGACAGCTACGACAAACTCCATGCAGAACGTATCCATGGATTCGATACTCGTTCCGACATGTCAAATTCAGGATCGCGAATTATTGATGCGACAATACATCGCGTGCGATGGCAACGCCTTCTGGCGTGAGACCTACCGATATTTTCTTGAAGGCTAAACACCACTTCGGTGCGAGCCGCACTGTTCACATTTGTTCAAATTTCGCGTCGGCGCGACTGGTAGCATTGGTTCCGTGGTGCGAATCTCGGCGCCACGCCATTGAAGGTTTAGTTCCCCGGCTATTCCTCGATTAACGCGCCCTCGGCGCGTTTTTTTTTGGCCAGCGGCCGACATCGCACGTGGCGTCCAAGAGAGGTGCTGCCCGCGAACCTGCTTGACCATCGTTGACAGTTATCTTCCTCGATCGTTGTTAGTATCGCGTCGATGGTGCTCAACCCCGACGCTATCAAGATGCTGGATTGGTCTCCCGCATCGCTCAATCCGAAGTAAGCTGGCAAGGTTAGCGCGCCCTCTTGGGCGCGCTTTTTTTGTTCGGCCTATACCCCCCACCGCCCCCCCCGGCAACGCTGAGAAGCCTCGCGGAATATCGCATGAAGGCGCATGTGTCTTCGAATCTTGTCTTCCGGATTAAAACCGCGTCTCTACGCCCACACGCCCAATGAACTGGCTCGGGCCACTCGACGTACCATCCGCATCGAGCACCCCGTTAATCAACGCCTGCGCGCCGTCGTTGGTCCGCTGGTAAACGCCCTCTACATAGACGGTCGTGCGCTTGGACAGGAAGTAATCCAGGACGGTTGTAATTTGATGCGCGTGGTTGTTGTTGAGGAACGCATCGCCCTTCATGTACATATAGTCGGCGCCAATCTGCCATTGTGGGTCGAACAGCCAGTTGCCGCCCACTTCGCCTTCGGCGATGGCGCCACCATTCGAGGTGTTGCGTACCGTCGTCACCAGCGCGGTCGTGGTGATATTGTCGAAACGGTAATGCGCGCCGACACCCCAGTTGCGGATGCCCACTTCGGGCGCGCCTGCAGTCAGATATTTGACCTCGGTATACGCTGCGGCCATTCCGAACGGACCGTTGTCATAGTTCGCGCCAAAGCTCACGGAGTTGCCGCTGCCGAACGACCCCGGCACGCCGCCGAAGCCATACAGTGCGCCGAACTTGAAGCCGCCCACCGAAGGTGACTGGTACTTGATCGAACTATTGACCGTCGCGCCAGCCATGCGGTCCCAGTCGAACTGCTGGGCGAAAGGGGGATTGCCGGGAATCGCAATCTTGCTGAACGGGCCGGCGCGGAAGTTGTACAGGCCGCCTACTTCCATCGCCGCGTCGTCATGTCCGAAGAACAGCGAGTCGGTCATGAAGTCGTACTGGTTACCGAGCGTCACGCTGCCATAGCGGTCGCTCACGAGACCCACATAGGCATTCCGACCGAACAGGCCCTGCCCCGAGATGATCGAACCCGTGCCAAGCGAGAACTGATCGACAAGGTTGAACACCGCGTGCAATCCACCACCCAGATCTTCAGTGCCTTTAAAACCAAGCAGGTTCGGCACGAAGATGCCATCGTCGAATTTCACATTCTTGCTGCCACCCTCGTTGCTCACGTACGACACGCCGGCGTCAAGCAACCCGTAGATGGTCACACTATTGCCCGCTGGCGCGCCTTCCGCATGAGCCTGAGCGACCGCGAACGCAGAAAGAGCGGCGCACCACAATGCAAGGTACTTCATTGACGTTTCTCCTTAACCTGATTGTTAAATATAATTGTTTAGTATGCCTACATACATCTTGTAATTGTCTTTCTGACCGCAAGCTCTGCAGCCCGATCTCAGCTCAGTTCGTCTGGGTGGGAATTATTCGGCAACCGTGGCCACCGCGTCCTTTAGGCGCCGGCGGGGAGCGGTCTCAATCAGCGCCAAAGACACGAATGCGCCGCACACCAGTCCGATCATTGCGAACTGCAACGTGAACTGGATGCCGTAGTGTTGAGCAATAAAACCCGCTACAGCCGGCGCAATGCCACCGCCGAAGATTTCGCCTGTACCGGAGGTGATGCCAATGGCCGATGCCACCAGACCTATCGGCGCCGCCTCGGTGGCGATCGGGCCGGTGAGCAGGCCTAGCAAGCCAACGGCGAAAAACGAAAGGATGAACAGTACGATGAACAATGCCACCGGACTGGCACCGGTTCGAGCGAATACATACAGGGAGATCGCTGCGCCGACGAAGGCGCTCACGGTGGTCAAGCGACGACCCGCGAAGTCCGAAATGCCCGCAAGGCCAAACTCTCCGAGGAAACCGCCGAAGCCGATCGCCGAGACGACGAAGCCCATATGCTCGGTGTCGAGGTGCAGATAGTCGACGAGATAGTTGGGCACCATTGCGCCGATCACGAAGATGCCGGCCATCGCGCACAGCGTGGCAAGCATCGCGAGCACGACGTTGCGGCTCTTGAACAGCTCGCTCCAGCGCGGATGGCGCGGTGTTCCGACGGCCACCAGACTCACCAATTCATTGCGCGGATCGTCGCGCAGTAACAGCGTGATCAAAGCCGCCACGATCAGCCCAGGAATGGCGGACACCGCAAAGACCCAGTGCCATGACGGCACCACGCGCAGCAGTTGCGTGGCGATGATGGGCGCAAGACCCAGTCCCATCAGCGCAAACATACTCAATTGCAAGCCCTGATTGAAACCGCGGCGCGAAGGATGCGAAGCCTCACCGACCGCCGCGACGCTGGTCGGCGTAAAAGCGCCTTCGGCCACACCCATCGCCGCGCGAATCAGCAGGAGGTTCAGGAAGCCGCTCGCAAAGCCGGAAAAGCTCGACAGCAACGAAAACATGATCATCGCTGCAATCATGATCTTGCGACGCCCGATCTTGTCGGAAAGGCGCCCCATCGCAATGGAACAAACACCCCACGCAATGCTGAGAATGCCGATCAGAGACCCCAACTGCTGATAGGACAGCCCGAGGTCTTTCATCATGAGCGGAAACAGCGGAGCGATGATCCAGCGGTCGAGTCCGACCAGTCCAAATCCGATGGCGAGCAGGACAAGTGTCTTGCGTTCGTACCTGCTGTCGTGCTGAGTAAGGTGTGGCTTCACGTACCGGTCTCCGTATGTTCGTATATAGAACATTTCTTCGTTTATCGAACTTTCTAGATGGCGATCGTAGAAACATCCTTGGTGCGTGTCAATCCACAAAACCCCATGTTGTACACAACATCCACGTAGAAATACTCAATTCACTAGAGTTAACCCGCAATTTCGCCGGAAAATGTTGAGCTATAAGTTTGTCTGTATACAATCTGTATTCATGAAACGGCCATCCGGCCTCCGGTGATGGATCCACTAGCGCAACCTCAAAGAACTGCACCATGTCCGAAAATGAAGATCTGGCAGTCGACGGCAAATCCGCCTCCCCGGCCTCCCAAACGGTGCGGGCCCTGCTCGGATTGCGCGAACTGATCCTCGGCGGCGAGTTGAGCGCGGGTGAGCGGATTTCCGAGTTGTGGGTCGTCGAGAGGCTTGGCGTGTCGCGCACGCCAGTGCGCGCCGGCTTGATCCGCTTGCAGGAAGAGGGTCTGCTCGAGCCGATTCCGTCGGGCGGCTTCGCGGTCCGATCGTTCAGCGAAACCGAGATTCGCGACTCGATCGAAATGCGTGGCACGCTCGAAGGACTGGCGGCACGGCTCGCGGCTGAGCGTGGCATCACGCATTCGATGTTTCGCAACCTGCACGACTGCATCGACGAAATCGATCACTTGCTAGTTGGTGAGCTGACGGAGGAAAGTTTCTCCGGCTATGTCGATGCCAATGCCCGTTTCCACCGGCTGCTCGCGGCCGCAGCCGACAGCAGCGTCGTGGAGCGGCAGATCGAAAAAGTCGCCACGTTGCCCTTTGCATCTGCCAACGCATTTGCCGTCGTGCAGTCGCTCGACCCGCGCGCGAGAGAGACGCTGGTGGTGGCGCAGGCACAGCATCGTGCGGTGCTGGAAGCCATCGAAAATCGCGAAGGCACGCGTGCCGAAGCGCTGATGCGCGAGCACTCGAAGATCGCGCATCAGAACCTGAAACGCGTACTGGAAAACCAGCGGGCGATGACGAAGCTGATCGGCGGCAACCTGATCCGCCGTAACGTCCGCTAAGTCTTGCTGGGTGGCGGCGTCTGCCGGACGGTATGCCGGTGCGTCACTACCCCCTATCTAAAGGCGTGCCGACACGCCATGGAGGAGATCGATGTTTTTGAAGAATGCCTGGTACGTTGCCTGTACCCCGGATGAGATCGCGGACAAACCGCTCGGCAGGCAGATCTGCGGTGAACGCATAGTGTTCTATCGCGCCGGCGACGGCACCGTTGCGGCACTGGAAGACTTCTGCCCGCATCGCGGCGCACCGCTCTCGCTCGGCACTGTGCGCGACGGCCATCTGGTCTGCGGCTACCACGGTCTGACGATGGGCGCGAACGGCAAATGTGTCAGCATGCCATGTCAGCGCGTCGGGGGCATCCCGGCAATCCGCAGCTTTCCGGTGGTCGAGCGTTATGGCTTTATCTGGGTATGGGCGGGCGAAAAGGAAAAGGCAGATCCTGCCGCAATTCACCACCTCGAATGGGCGGACAATCCCGCCTGGGCCTACGGTGGCGGCCTGTATCACATTCAGTGCGACTACCGCCTGATGATCGACAACCTGATGGACCTCACGCACGAAACCTACGTGCACGCCAGCAGCATCGGCCAGCCGGAGATCGAGGAGGCACCCCCGGTGACGAAAGTCGACGGCGACACGGTTACCACAAGCCGCTTCATGGAAAACATCATGCCGCCGCCGTTCTGGGCCGCAGCACTGCGCGGCAATGGTCTGGCGGACAACGTCCTGTGCGACCGCTGGCAAATCTGCCACTTCACGCCGCCCAGCCACGTGATGATCGAGGTGGGTGTCGCGCATGCCGGCAAGGGTGGCTATCACGCCGAACCCGAGCATAAGGCAGCAAGTATCGTGGTGGACTTCATCACGCCGGAAACCGAAACATCGATCTGGTATTTCTGGGGCATGGCGCGCAATTTCGCAGCGGACGACCAGACGTTGACCGACACGATCCGCGAGGGCCAAGGGCGAATCTTCTCAGAGGATCTTGGCATGCTCGAAGCGCAGCAGCGCAACCTGCTCACCTGGCCGGAGCGGCCGATCCTCAAACTCAATATCGATGCCGGCGGCGTGCAATCGCGCCGTGTGCTCGACCGGCTCATCCAGCAGCAACACGAACTGACCGTGGCGAATTAAGCCGCTGACTCGATGCCGAGCATCCGGTGTCCCGGATGCAGGCATGCCGCCCGCCTTGTCAATGAACGCATCCATGAAAGCCCTCATTACCCGCAAGCTCCCCGTTGCCACCGATATCTGCATGTTCGAACTGGCGTTGCCTGACGGCGGCGCGCTACCGCCCTTTTCGGCGGGCGCGCATATCGACGTGCACGTCGACGGTCATGTGAGGCAATATTCGCTGTGCAACAGCCCATCTGAAACGAACCTGTACCGTATCGGCGTGTTGCGCGATCCGCAATCGCGCGGCGGCTCGATCGCCATGCATGAACTTGCTTGTGGTTCGACGCTAGAGATAAGTACACCGAAGAATCACTTTCCGCTCGTGGAAGGTGCGACGCATTCCATCTTGCTGGCGGGCGGTATCGGCATTACCCCCATCCTGTGCATGGCGGAACAGTTGATCCACAAGGGCCAATCGTTCGAACTCCATTACTGCACGCGCGAACTTGAGCGCGCAGCCTTCCGCGAACGCTTCGCCGCGGCGGATCTCGAGACGCGCACACGGCTCTATTTCGACACGGCTGCACCCAGCGACCGGATCAACCTGCCAAGCGTCCTCGGGCGGCCTGCAACAAGCACTCATGTCTACGTATGCGGTCCGGCAGGCTTCATTGAGGCCGTACTGGCGACGGCTTCGAAAGCAGGTTGGCCCGCCGCCAACGTCCACCGCGAATACTTCGGAGCCACGCCTCAGGCGGCGGGCGCGGACGGTGCGTTCCAGGTCAAACTAGCCGGTTCGGGAAATGTGGTCGATGTGCCACCCGGCGTCACGGTCATCGAAGCACTGCGCAAGTGTGGGGTTGAGGTTCCGGTCTCATGCGAGCAAGGTGTGTGCGGCACCTGTCTGACGCGCGTGCTGTCAGGTGAGCCGGACCATCGCGACCTGTACCTGAGCGACGAGGAGCGCGCCGCCAACGACCAGTTCCTGCCTTGCTGTTCGCGCGCCATTACGCCACTGCTGGTGCTGGACCTTTGAGCTAGCGTCTCACGGCGAAATAACAGCGGAGACAAAAACGAAAAACCCGCACCGCCTTGCGGCGTGCGGGTTTTGATCTTTGGTCGGGGCGAGAGGATTTGAACCTCCGACCACCTGCACCCCATGCAGGTACGCTACCAGGCTGCGCTACGCCCCGAACAGCTAAAAATTATAACAGACACTTCAATCGATTAGAACCGCCAGTCACCAACAAAACAGGGGAATGCGGTTCAAGCGCGGAAGACTGCTGCTACGACCGGCTCAACAGATCGATCACGTGCAGCAGTTCCTTGCGCAACTGATCGACATCCACCGTCGCAGTGGTGGGAGACGGCGCTTCGACCACCTCCCCCTCCTCCTGCAGATCATCCGCAGGACCACCCTGCACCGCACCATGCGAGTCGAGCCGGTTGCGCGCACCGTTGATCGTGAAGCCCTGCTCATAGAGCAGCTCGCGAATCCGCCGGATCAACAGCACCTCATGATGCTGGTAATAACGCCGATTGCCGCGCCGCTTCACCGGCCTCAACTGCGTGAACTCCTGCTCCCAATACCGCAACACATGCGGCTTCACACCGCACAGTTCGCTCACTTCACCAATGGTGAAGTAGCGCTTCGCCGGAATCGGAGGCAAGACGACTTTTTCGATCGTCGCTGTCATCGTCAGTTAGCCGTCGTGGTGGGTTGCGCAGGAACGCGCCAGTCGATCAGCGCGCGAAGCTTGCCTCAGCGCCTGTTTCAACCAGCGCTTTCAGCTTTTGACTTGCATGGAACGTCACGACGCGGCGAGCCGCAATCGGAATCGCCTCGCCGGTCTTCGGATTGCGGCCGGGACGCTGGGGCTTGTCGCGCAACTGAAAGTTGCCGAAGCCCGACAGCTTTACGCTGTCTCCGCTCTCCAGCGCATCACGAATCACCTCGAAGAACGCCTCGACCATGTCCTTCGCTTCCCGCTTGTTGAGCCCGACATTGTCGAACAGCAACTCGGCAAGCTCAGCCTTGGTCAGCGTGGGCGTTTCCGCCGAAGTGTTAGCGGGTGATGTCGGAATATCGCGAATCATGGCGCTACGTTGCGCCGTAAGAAGGGCTTCGAAATCACTCGAGTTCATTTCATTCATATCTATCAAATGGCGCGCCAACCAGAAACCGGAGAATGCGAAAACTGCCGCTTAAAGAGTATCCGCGGGTTATCCGCGCAACCGTGCGCCATATACTCGAGCCAGACGATCCACCAGGGTTTGAATGGCCAGATCGACCGTCTCGTCCTGAAGGGTTCCGCCAGTATCTTGCAAGGTCACACGGAACGCAAGGCTTTTCTCGTGAGCTGCCAACCCACCGGAAGTATTTGATTTTGGACGGAATTCGTCGAAAAGCGCAACCCTTCTGACGGTCTTGCAGGCGTCCTCGGAAAGCGCCTTTTGCATCTCGTCCAGCAGTGCCTGGACCTCGACTTTTTGATCGACGACCACCGCGATATCACGACGCGCCGGCGGAAACTTCGATACTTCCGACGGAACCGGCAATGCTCGCTGAATTAATGCTTCCGCTTCGATTTCAAACAGAATCGGCGCATGCGGCAAATCATATTTTTGCATCCAGCGCGGATGCAATTCGCCAATCCAACCCACTGCTCGGCCATTCAATTCAATGCGCGCACTGCGTCCCGGATGCAGCGCCGGATGGTCCGCTTTCACGAAGCTCGCCACTGCCGGCGCAAGCAACGCTTCCAGATCGCCCTTGACGTCGAAGTAGTCGACGAGACGCGTTGCGGCGCCCCATTGTTCTTCCTGTGCCGAACCGTACGCGAGCGCGCCGAACATCTTCGGCTGCGCGAAGCCTTCGACCTGCAGTTCACCGGCCTTGATCGCGGCATCCTGCAAGAACACACGGCCCACCTCGAATACGCGCACGCGGTCCGCCGCGCGACGGCTCAGGTTCGTGCGCAGCACTTCGATCAGGCTGCCGAACAGCGTCGTGCGCATGACCGAAAGCTGGCTCGCGATCGGGTTCAAAAGGCGCACCGGCTTGTCGTTGCCGGCGAAATCCTGTTCCCATTGTGCGTCGACGAAGCTGAAGTTCACCGTCTCGGCATAGTCGCGCGCGGCAAGCGCATGACGGATGTCGTGGATGGTGCGCTGCGTTTCGTTGGTCGCACGCATTTCGCTCTTCGCGACCGGCGGGCGCGCCGGGATTTTTTCGAAGCCGTAGATACGCGCGACTTCTTCGATCAGGTCTTCTTCGATTTCGATGTCGAAGCGGTACGACGGCGGCGTCACGGAGAACACCGCTTCGTTGTCACCTTCGCCTTCGCGTTCGAACGTGAGACCGAGGCGCGTGAAAATCTGCGCGATCTCTTCCGCGCCGATCGTAATGCCGATGATGCGGTTGGCACGCGCCACCCGCATCTTGACCGGCGCACGCTGCGGCACGTTGACGATCTGGTCGTCCACCGGACCAGCCTCGCCACCGCAGATATCGAGGATCAGCTGCGTGATGCGCTCGATATGCTCGACGGTCGTCGCATAGTCGACGCCGCGCTCGAAACGATGGCCCGCATCGGTCGAGAAGTTGTACTTGCGCGAGCGGCCACGAATGCTATCCGGCCACCAGAATGCGGCTTCCAGATAGATGTTGGTCGTATCCAGCGTCACGGCCGTGCTATCGCCGCCCATGATGCCCGCGAGACTTTCGATGTGCTGGTCGTCTGCGATCACACCAACGGTTTCGTCGAGTTCGACCGTGTTGCCGTTCAGCAGCTTGAGCGTCTCGCCCTTGCGGCCCCAGCGCACATCCATGCTGCCGTGGATCTTGTCCAGATCGAACACGTGCGACGGACGGCCCAGTTCGAGCATCACGTAGTTGGAGATGTCGACCAGAGCGGAAATGCTGCGCTGGCCCGAGCGCTCAAGACGCTCAACCATCCACTGCGGCGACTTCGCGCGCGCATTCACGCCGCGGATCACACGGCCCGAGAAACGGCCGCACAGGTCCGGCGCGGAGATCTTGACCGGCAACGTTTCGTTCAACTTGACAGTGGCCGGCTTGATCTCGAGCGCGCGCAGCGGTGCACCGGTAATGGCCGAGGTTTCGCGCGCCACACCGAACACCGACAGGCAGTCCGCCTTGTTCGGCGTCAGCTTGATTTCGAAGACGGTGTCGTCGAGGTTGAGCGTCTCGCGGATGTCCTGGCCAATCGGCGTATCTTCCGGCAGGATCATCAGGCCGCTATGATCTTCCGAGAGCTTCAGTTCGCGGGCCGAGCACAGCATGCCCTGGCTTTCCACGCCGCGCAGCTTCGAGAGCTTGATCGCAAACGGCGCACCACCCTCTTCGGCCGGCGGCAGTTCCGCACCGACCAGCGCGACCGGCACCTTGATGCCCGGCGCCACGTTCGGCGCACCGCACACGATGTTTAGCGTCGCGCCCGTGCCGGCGTCGACCTGACAGACGTTGAGCTTGTCCGCGTCCGGGTGCTTGACGACCTCGAGAACCCGGCCGACCACGATCTTCTTGGTCGCCGGCGCGGCGGGCCGCAGGCCTTCGACTTCGAGGCCGGCCATCGTCAGCGCGTGCGACAGCTCGTCCGTCGTCATCTGCGGGTCGACAAAGCTTCTTAGCCAGGATTCCGGGAATTGCATGGTTCTGTGTACGTTCTGATCAGGTTAGTCCACGTCCGGCCGGGACCTCTTCTGCTACCCCTTGGGTAACCAGGCGCCCTGCCGGTGGCACTGCTTGCGGCGCGTATCTGCCTGCCTCTACATCTGGCAGCGTGCGCGGCCGCCCTCGTTGCGCGTTGTTGCTAGCTCAGTTGCGGCTTGCCGCGTCAGGCGAATTGCCGCAGGAAACGCAGGTCGTTTTCAAAGAAAAGACGCAGGTCCTGCACGCCGTAGCGCAGCATCGCCAACCGCTCGAGGCCGCTGCCGAAGGCGAAACCGATGTAGCGCTCCGGGTCGAGGCCCATATTGCGGATCACCGTGGGGTGAACCTGGCCGGACCCCGAGATTTCGAGCCACTTGCCGGCGTTCTTGCCCGTTTCGAACAGCATGTCGATTTCGGCCGACGGTTCGGTGAACGGAAAGTACGACGGACGGAAGCGCACGAGAATGTCATCGCGCTCGAAGAATTTTTTGAGGAAGTCGGTATAAACGCCCTTCAGGTCGGCGAAGCTGATGTTCTCGTCGATCCACAGGCCTTCGACCTGATTGAACATCGGCGAGTGAGTCGCGTCGCTATCCACACGGTAGGTGCGGCCGGGCACGATCACCTTGATCGGCGGCGTGTTGGTGCGCGCATAGCGCACCTGCATCGGGCTCGTATGCGTGCGCAGCAGCAACTGGCGGCCGTCGGCGTCCTTGCCGTCTACATAGAAGGTGTCTTGCATCGAACGCGCCGGATGGTTTTCCGGGCTGTTCAACGCAGTGAAGTTGTACCAGTCGGTTTCGATTTCGGGGCCGTCGGCCACGTCGAATCCGATCGTACGGAAAATCTGTTCGACGCGTTCCCACGTGCGCATGACCGGATGCAGGCTGCCTGCACCCAGGCCGCGGCCGGGCAACGTGACGTCAATGGCTTCAGCGGCGAGGCGCTGGTTCAAGAGCGCGTCGGCAAGCGCCTGGCGGCGGGCCGTCAGGGCGGCTTCCACCTGCTGCTTGGCGACGTTGATCCGCGCGCCTTCGGTCTTGCGCGTCTCGGGATCGAGTTTGCCAAGGCCCTTCAATAGCTCGGTCAGCGCACCCGATTTGCCGAGAAAGCGGGCTTTCTCGTTCTCGAGGGTGGTGACGTCGGAGGCTTCTGCGAAGGCTTTTTGCGCGTCAGCGACAATCTGGTCCAGATCCATTGATCCCATCATTTCAACGTCAGTGTTCAATCGATGCAAAACTGGCTCGACCAACAAAAAAGGGGCTCGGTGAGGAGCCCCGTTTTTGTTGCAGCGTCCCCGAGACTACCGGATCTTCGCTGCAACGAACCACGCAGTTTAATTGCCCAAAGCGCAATCAGGCTGCAACGGCGGCTTTCACCTGCTGAACGATCGCAGCAAAAGCAGCCTTGTCGAACACAGCCATGTCGGCCAGCACCTTGCGGTCGAGTTCGATCGAAGCCTTCTTCAGGCCGTTGATGAACACGCTGTACGTCATGTCGTGCTGACGCACCGCCGCGTTGATACGCGTGATCCACAATGCACGGAACACACGCTTCTTGTTGCGGCGATCGCGGTAGGCGTATTGGCCTGCGCGCATGACCGCCTGCTTGGCGATGCGATAGACGTTATTGCGACGGCCGCGGTAACCCTTGGCCAGCTTGATGATCTTCTTGTGACGGGCCCGTGCGGTAACCCCACGTTTGACTCTAGGCATAGTTAGCTCCTGTGAGTTTTAGTTAAGGGTTAAGCGAACGGCAGCATTGCGCGCACGGAGTTCATATCTGACTCATGAACTGACGTGGAACCGCGCAGATGGCGTTTGTTCTTGGTGGTCTTCTTGGTAAGAATGTGGCGCTTGAAGGCCTGACCGCGCTTGACGGTACCGCCCGGACGCACCACGAAGCGCTTTGCAGCACTCTTCTTGGTCTTCATCTTCGGCATGACAACTCCATTATTTGATGGATATGGGTGTGCGGTCGGCCAGATGGCCATTACCCGCCCTTCGAAACCCACTCCACTTGGTATGCAGCCGGCCGGTGTTGCTGGCCGCCGCTTTTCAGAAACGACGTCCATTTGCATAGACGCTGCTCCGAAACCTGCTTGTCTTCGCCACGCATGCACACGCAGGCGGCGAAGTACGACTCAATCTTTTCACAACGATGGCGCGCGCCTCGCGGCGCGCTGCCTGACAACCACTTGGGTTGCTTACTTCTTTTTCTTCGGAGCGAGCACCATGATCATCTGGCGCCCTTCCATTTTCGGCATTTGCTCGACCTGGCCGACTTCGTCCAGGTCAGTGCGCAGACGTTCCAGCATGCGCATGCCAATTTCCTGGTGGGCCATTTCGCGGCCACGGAAACGCAACGTGATTTTCGTCTTGTCGCCGTCGTCGAGGAAGCGGATCAGGTTGCGCAGCTTGACGTTGTAATCGCCGTCATCAGTACCCGGCCGGAACTTGACTTCCTTGACCTGGACGATCTTCTGCTTGAGCTTGGCCTCGTGTTGCTTCTTCGCTTCCGAGTACTTGAACTTGCCGTAGTCCATCAAGCGGCAAACCGGCGGCACCGCCTGCGGAGCGATTTCGACCAGATCCACATCTTGCTGTTCCGACATGCGGAACGCATCAGCGAGTTTCACGATGCCGAGCGGTTCGTTCTCGACTCCGACCAGGCGCACCTCGGGTGCAGTGATTTCACCGTTGATGCGGTGCGCAGACTTATCAGTAGCGATGTTACGTTTCCTCTAAAAATTAAAAAAACGAGCCGGGCTGCCAGGTGGCTTACCTGAACGACTGCACGTCCTGACGCAGACGCTCAATGAAGGCGCTGACGGGCATTACACCCAGATCAACACCGCCACGGGCACGCACGGCTACCGTTTGGGCATCACGCTCTTTGTCGCCGACCACAAGGAGGTACGGCACCTTTTCTAGCGTGTGCTCGCGTATTTTATAGCTAATCTTCTCGTTGCGCAAATCGGCCTCTACTCTAACCCCTTGTTTTTGCAACGATTGGGCTAGCGACTGGGCATATCCCGCCTGACTTTCTGCAATATTCATCACAACCACCTGCATCGGCGCCAGCCAGGACGGCATTGCACCAGCATGGTGCTCGATCAGAATACCCAGGAAGCGCTCCATTGATCCGACGATTGCCCGGTGCAGCATGATCGGGCGGCGGCGGCTGTTGTCTTCCGCCACATATTCGGCGCCCAGACGCTCCGGCAGCACCATATCGAGCTGCAGCGTGCCGCATTGCCACGAGCGGCCGAGCGCGTCCTTGATGTGGTATTCCACCTTCGGGCCGTAGAAGGCGCCCTCGCCCGGCAGCTCTTCCCACGTCACGCCGCAGGCCGTCAGCGCGTCGCGCAGGCCCTGTTCGGCGCGATCCCAGGTCTCGTCGGTGCCGGCACGCGCGTCAGGACGCAGCGACAGCTTGATCTCGACGTTATCGAAACCGAAGTCCTTGTACACGCTCATCGCCAGCGTGTTGAAGGCGATCGATTCGCTGATGAACTGGTCTTCGGTACAGAAAATGTGCGCATCGTCCTGCACGAAGCCGCGCACGCGCATCAGGCCGTGCAATGCGCCCGACGATTCGTTGCGGTGGCACGAGCCGAACTCCGCATAACGCAGCGGCAGATCGCGGTACGAACGCAGACCGTGGTTGAACACCTGCACGTGACCGGGGCAGTTCATCGGCTTGATCGCGTAGTCGCGCTTTTCCGATTCCGTCGTGAACATGTTTTCACGATAGTTCTGCCAGTGGCCCGACGCTTCCCAGAGCGAGCGGTCCATGATCATCGGCGTCTTGATTTCGAGGTAGCCGGCGTCGTTCACGCGGCGGCGCATGTACTGCTCGACCTGCTGCCACAGCGTCCAGCCGCGCGGATGCCAGAACACCATGCCCGGCGACTCGTCCTGCATGTGGAACAGGTCGAGCTGCTTGCCGAGCTTGCGGTGATCGCGCTTCTCCGCTTCTTCGAGCATGTGCAGATAGGCTTCCTGGTCTTCTTTCCTGGTCCAGGCCGTACCGTAAATACGCTGCAACTGCTCGTTCTTCGAATCGCCGCGCCAGTAGGCGCCTGCGACTTTCATCAGCTTGAAGACCTTCAGCTTGCCGGTGGACGGCACGTGCGGGCCGCGGCACAGATCGGTGAAGCCGCCATGCGAGTACAGCTTGATGTCGTCAGTCGAGGGAATCGACTCGATGATCTCGGCCTTGTACTTTTCGCCGATGCTCTTGAAGTAGTCCACCGCTTCGCCGCGCGACACCACGCGGCGCGAAACCGGTTCGTCTTTCTTCGCGAGTTCCTGCATGCGCTTTTCGATCTTCTCGAGATCTTCCGGCGTGAAGGGACGGCTGTAGGCGAAGTCGTAGTAGAAACCGTTGTCGATCACCGGCCCGATCGTGACTTGCGCTTCCGGGTAAAGGTCTTTCACCGCGTATGCGAGCAAGTGCGCCGTGGAGTGGCGAATGATGTCGAGGCCGTCAGCGTCTTTTTCCGTGACGATCGCGAGCGACACGTCGTGATCGATCAGCGCGGACGTATCAACCAGCTCACCGTCGATCTTGCCGCCAAGCGCAGCTTTCGCGAGGCCGGGGCCGATGGAGGCCGCCACTTCGGCGACGGTCACCGGATGCTCGTATTGACGAACCGAACCGTCAGGCAGGCGTATCGAAACCATTGCGTTCTCCGTGGTGCCGACCGGCGGCGGCACATACAACGAGGTGAAAAAACTAAAAGAGCCAAAAAAAATGCGGCCCCACTTTCGAGGGGCCGCATTCACATTTCCTGCAAACTACATTGGCGAAAGTGGTCCTCGACTAGCGTCGCTCCGAAGTGGTTTCGGTCAACGTTCGCGGTGTCATAACCGTATTCGCCTTTTGCGCCAAGGCGCTTACTGCAGCTTGCGAAACCCCGGAAAACCGGAATTTCTCTTTCGTTGGTAGGCTCGATTGGACTCGAACCAACGACCCCCACCATGTCAAGGTGGTGCTCTAACCAGCTGAGCTACGAGCCTGAAGAAACGAGATTATATGGAGCCCCACATCGCTTGGCAAGTACTTTTGTACACCAACGCTGAAAATTGCCGCTGGCCTTCTATCGACGCGCGACTGGCAGCGCGCGTCACCTCCGGCCTCAGATTTTGCGTCCTGCCCGCAATACCCCCGTGACTTCGCCCAGCAGCGCACACGCACGCTGAATCTGCGCGGCACTCGACACCTCGACCGTGAACTGCATGAACGCGGCATTGCGACGCGTCTGCGTCTTCACGCCGATCACATTCATTTTCTCGCGTGCGAATACTTCGGAGATATCGCGCAACAAGCCTTGGCGATCGGTAGCGTCGATCGTCAGATCGACCGGGTACACCGAGCGCCCATTTCCGCTCATCACATCGGCGGACCATGCGGTTTCCAGCACGCGTTCGGGCGCACGCTCGGCCATGCGCAAAAACGTCGGGCAATCGCTGCGGTGGATCGACATGCCCTTGCCGCGTGTGACGAAGCCGCTGATACCGTCGGGCGGCGCCGGACGGCAGCAACGCGCGAGTTGCGTGAGCAAGGCATCGACGCCCACCACCAGCACACCCGTCGATGCGCCATGCGCGACGCTCGAGCCGCTACTGCGCTTCTCGAACTGCTCGGGCGCTTCGACCACGGGCTCGGGCGGCGGCGCATCCTGCAGCGCCTGCTCGACCTGCCGCAAGCTGAACTCTTCCTTGCCGACCACCGAGAACAGATCGTCGGTTGTCTTGAAGCCGAGCTTTGCTGCGAGCTGATCGAGATTGACCGAGGTCTTGCCTTCGCGCTGCAAGGTCTTTTCGACCATCGCCCGGCCGTTGGCGATGTTCTCCTGATACTCGACCGCGTTGAACCACGCACGCACCTTCTGCCGCGCACGCGGGCTATGCAGATAGCCGAGCTGCGGGTTGAGCCAGTCGCGCGACGGGCCGCCCTCTTTCACCGCGACGATCTCGACCGTCTGGCCGTTCTGCAACTGCGTGTTGAGCGGCACCATCGCGCCATCCACACGTGCGCCGCGGCAACGGTGCCCCAGCTCGCTGTGCAGGTGATACGCGAAGTCGACGGGTGTCGCGCCTTGCGGCAGCGGAATCACGCGCGCCTGCGGTGTGAGTACGTAGATGTGGTCGTCGTCGAAGGTGGCCTGGCGCAGTTGCTCCCACGGCTGGGCCGCGCGCTTCTCACCGTGCTCGCCTTCGGACACGTCGTCCTTCCACGCCAGCAACTGACGCAGCCACGCAATCTTTTCGTCGTATTTCTCGCTCGCGGTGACCTGGCCGCCATAGCCTCGCGCGCCGGCTTCCTTGTAGCGCCAGTGAGCCGCCACGCCGTACTCGGCGAACTGGTGCATCTCCTGGGTACGGATCTGCACTTCGAAGGCGCGGCCGTCGTCGCCGATCACTACCGTATGCAGCGACTTGTAGCCGTTCGGCTTGGGCCGCGAGATGTAGTCGTCGAATTCCTTCGGCACCGGTTGCCACAGGTTGTGCACGATGCCGAGCACTGTGTAGCAATCCTTGATGTCCGGCACGATCACGCGAAACGCGCGCACGTCGTATAGCTCGGAGAAGTCGAGCTCCTTGCCGTGCATCTTGCGCCAGATGCTATAGATGTGTTTCGGCCGGCCGCTAACTTCTGCACGAATGTGGGCGGCGGCGAGTTCCTGCTGCAGCCGCGCGATCGCTTCGGCCACATAGGTCTCCCGCTCCACACGCTTCTCGTCGAGCAGCTTGGCGATGCGCTTGTACGTGGCAGGCTCTTCGAAGCGCAGCGCGAGGTCCTCGAGCTCCCATTTCAGTTGCCAGATGCCCAGACGGTTCGCGAGCGGCGCATAGATATCGAGCGTCTCGCGCGCTACATCAGGCGAGGGCGTCAACTTGGCCGCCGCGTAGTAACGCATGGATTGCAGCCGCGACGCGAGGCGGATCAGCACGACGCGAATATCTTGCGCGAACGCGAGCAGCATCTTGCGCAGCGCCTCGACCTGCGCGCGCCGCGCAGCCTGGGCATCGCGCCCGGCTTCGGGAATGGCGTTCTGCGCCGCCCGCAAACTGACGGTGCCAAGACGCAGCAGCTTGCGCACATCGCCCACGAGCTGCGCCACCTCTTCGCCGAAGTTATCGGCAATCACCTGCTCCGGGTCTTGCAGATGCGGCGTCAGCGCAAACAAGGCCGCCGCCAGCACCGCCGGCGGATCGACGTTGAGCGTGCGCATGATCGCCGCGGTCCCGGCCGCGTGATCCGCCAGCAATTCGCCCGACGATAGCCGCACCTCGCCCGCGTGCTCCCGCACGAACGCCATCGCCTCTTCGAAGGAAGGGACGGGGATGGGTACGGTCGTAACGGTATCGGTATTCATGGTGCGACGGCCCGCCGGGCCAGACGGATCAACAGGGATTCAACAACACTTTCTGATGCGGACTTAACTGCGCTGTGCAGCGACTACGACCACTTCAACCAGGCACTTCGGGTTCGCGAGCTTCGCTTCGACGGTGGCGCGCGGCGGCGTGGCGCCCTGCGCAACCCACTGGTCCCACACCTCATTCATGCCGGCGAAATGAACCATGTCGGAAATATAAATCTGCACCGAGAGCAGATGCGACTTGTCGCTGTTCACTTCGGCCAGCAGACGGTCGATGTGGCCAAGCACTTCGCGCGTCTGGCCGGTGATGTCCTGATCTGCGTCCTCGGCGATCTGGCCGGCAAGGTACACGGTGCCGTTGTGCACGGCGATTTCGGAGAGCCGCTTGCCGACGTGGTGACGAATGACTGCCATAACGATTCCTGATGTTGGTTAAGGTTGAACCGGGGTGCCTTGTACGCTGACATTACGCCCCTTCACGGAGCGTGCCGCGCAACCCCATATTATGACGCCTCGGCAGCCGGCCAGACAAAGAAACGGCGGGCAATCTCGATCTGCTCGGCACTGAGAAACGCCGGCGCGTGACCCACACCGGGGATTTCCACACTAGACACCGCGTTGCCCTCGGCGATCATCTTTTCGACCGTTTCATGCGACAGCAGGTCGGACTGCGCGCCACGCACCACCAGCACCGGCCCCTGGATGGCCTTCAGCGCACCCCACAGGGCCAACTCGCCAGCCGCCGCCATCTCATCCGTGGTGGCCGCGAACGGCTGGGCAATGCGAGGGTCGTAGCGGAAATACCATGCGCCGTCGCGCTCCTGCAGTAGCGGCGTGTTGATCTCGCGCCATTCTTCCTGCGTCAGCGGACCGAACGATTGCGCCAGCAGCGCCGCGTAATCGATGCCTTGCTGCAGGGTTTCGAACTGCACCGGTTTGCCGAGGTAATCGCCGATGCGGGTGACCGCGACAGGCTCGATGTGCGGACCGACGTCGTTGAGCAGCAGCTTCTGGATCGGCGAGCCTGGCTGGCCCGCGAGCCCCAGCCCGATCAGCCCGCCCATCGAGGTGCCGAACCAGTCCACCTTCTCCACGTCGAGCCGCGCGATCAGCGTGACCATGTCCGCGACGTACTGCGGCACCGCGTAATAGCTGGGGACGTTTAGCCAGGATGAAAGCCCCCGCCCGACCACATCCGGGCAGATCACACGATACGTGTCCGCAAAGGCCGCCGCCAGCCTGTCGAAGTCGCGCCCTGAACGCGTCAGGCCATGCACGCAGACCAGCACCCGCGGATTCGCCGGGTCGCCCCATTCGGTATAGGCCATACGATGCAAGCCGCCCGGGCTCGCACACTGCACGAAACGTTGACGGGGCGTAGCCGCGCCGGCGGCGGTATGCGAAGCGGGGGACGTGGCGGTCATCAAATTTTCCTTGTGAAGGCGCGGCGCATCAAACAACAGGCATCGTGAAGACGATTGTAAACTGCTTTGCCGCGCACCAAGGATCAGCCGAACGGCATAGGCATAGGCATAGGCAAAAGCAAAGCGCGCTCACCGGGCCCGCACAACCGCCGCCCAAAAACAAAGCGGGCGAAGACTCAACAAGTCTCGCCCGCTTCGCATCGATGCTGCCTCAGCGGCAAGCCGCCGTGCCTGGCACCGCAGCAGCCCGGCACCAAATCGGCCCATTCGGCCAAACCTGGCCAATCCAGCCCAATCAGCTCACAGCGCTCACATCGAGCGGCGCGCCGGTCTTGGCCTTGATCTCATCCACCGTCACACCCGGCGCCAGTTCGGTCAGCTTCAGGCCATCCGCCGTCACTTCGATCACACCCAGGTCAGTGATGATCTGATCGACCACCCCCACGCCCGTCAGCGGCAGCGTGCATTCTTCGAGGATCTTGTGCTGGTCGCCCTTCGCGACGTGCTCCATCAGCACGACGACGCGCTTGACGCCTGCCACCAGATCCATCGCGCCGCCCATGCCCTTGATCATCTTGCCCGGGATCATCCAGTTCGCCAGATCGCCCTTCTTGCTGATCTGCATCGCGCCCAGGATGGCGAGGTTGATGTGGCCGCCGCGGATCATCGCGAACGAGTCCGCCGACGAGAAGATCGACGAGCCCGGCAGCGTCGTCACCGTCTGCTTGCCGGCGTTGATCAGGTCCGCGTCCACTTCCTCTTCGGTCGGCGACGGGCCGATGCCGAGCAGGCCGTTTTCCGACTGCAGCCACACTTCGACGCCCGCCGGCACGTGGTTCGCCACCAGCGTCGGCAAGCCGATGCCGAGGTTCACATAGAAGCCGTCCTGCAGTTCCTTTGCCGCGCGCGCGGCCATTTCGTCACGAGTCCATGCCATGATTACGCTCCTTTCGCGCGGACAATGCGTTGTTCGATGCGTTTCTCCGGATGCGCATTGAGCACAATGCGCTGCACGAAGATGCCCGGCGTATGGATGGCGTCCGGATCGAGTTCGCCCACTTCCACGATCTCCTCGACTTCCGCCACAGTGATCTTGCCCGCCATCGCGCACATCGGGTTGAAGTTGCGCGCCGTGCGGCGATAGATCAGGTTGCCCGATTTGTCGGCCTTCCACGCCTTGACGAGCGCCACATCCGCCGTCAGCGAGTGTTCGAGCACGTAGTGGTTCTCGCCGAACTGGCGGGTTTCCTTGCCCTCGGCGATCAGCGTGCCGTAGCCGGTGTTGGTGAAGAACGCGGGAATGCCCGAGCCGCCCGCACGCAACTTCTCGGCGAGCGTGCCTTGCGGCGTGAATTCGAGCTCGAGTTCTCCGGCCAGGTACTGGCGCTCGAACTCCTTGTTTTCGCCCACGTACGACGAGATCATCTTCTTGATCTGGCGCGTTTCGAGCAACAGGCCGAGGCCGAAACCGTCGACACCCGCGTTGTTGCTGATGCAGGTGATGCCTTTGACGGCGGAGTCGCGCAGCGCCGCGATCAGCGCCTCGGGAATGCCGCACAGGCCAAAGCCGCCGACGGCGAATGTCTGCCCGTCCTTGACGATGTCCTTGAGCGCGGTAGCCGCGTCTGGATAGACCTTGTTCATCAGTGTGTCCCTTCCTTTATGGAAACCCGAGAATCCGGCACGCCGGCCGCCGGATCAGTGCGATGCGTGGTGAGGCGCGGGGTTGGCTCTAGCTGGGTCTCGCTCACCGCGGCGGATGCCTGTTACGCGAGAGGCGCCGCCGCTGGCAGGCCACGCGGCCCGAGCCCAGAACGTCATTCTAGTCATCCCCGGCGAGCCTTGCGTCGACATTGCACAGTCGAGCCGGCAGCCCCGTCACCTGGCGCTTCGCAGCCTTGTGATTTGCCGGAAAGGGTACGATGCGCAGGCCATACGGCACAATACGCAAAAATACATAAGTGATTCTCCGCTTTCGCACCTTTCATGCCCGCACTGGATTACCAAACCGCCTTCCACCTCGCGCCGATCGGCCTCGTGCTGTCGCGCGAGCGCGTCATTGAAGACTGCAACGAGCAGCTAGCGGCGATCTTCGGCTGCCCGCGCGAGTCGCTGCTCGGCCAGTCGTTTCAGGTGCTGTATCCGTCCACGGACGAGTTCGAGCGCATCGGCGCCCGCATTCCGCCCATCATGACCGCGCAAGGCAGCTACGCCGACGACCGGATCATGAAGCGCGCCAATGGGGAACTGTTCTGGTGTCATGTGACGGGCCGCTCGCTCGAGCGCACCGATCCGCATGCCGCAGGGGTGTGGACTTTCGAGGACCTGAGCGCAACGCGCCGGGTCGCGGTAGAACTGACGCCGCGCGAGCGCGAAATCGCCGCGCAACTCGTGACGGGCAAGACCAGCAAGCAGATCGGCCGGGTGCTCGCGATCAGCTCGCGCACGGTGGATGTTTACCGGGCGCGGCTGATGCGCAAGTACGGAACAGGCAATGCGACCGAGTTGTTGCAAAAGCTGCTCGGGCATTGAGAGAGCACTGAACAGCGAGCAGGAAAGCGGTTCGGGAAGAGGCCGCCCGCTTCAACCCGCCTTGACGAGCAACGCGTTTTCGATCGTCGAGCGCAGCAAGTCGGGAATCGTCACCGACTTGCCGGCCGCGTAATCGATCCACACGCAGCGCGCCGCGCCCCGTGCATAGACGGTCGACGGATCGTCGGCGCGCGTCAGTTCGAAGCGGGTATCGAAGCTGCTTCGGCCGGGCGTGCCGACCGACATGCGGCCAATGATGTCGCCGGGGTAATGGAGTTGCTTGAGAAAGTCCATCGAGGCGTTGACGATCACCGGCCCCTGCCCTTCGCCATTGCCGCCGGCAATCCCGAGTTGCTCGAACCACGAGATCCTCACCTGCTCCATGTAACGGAAATAGACCGTGTTGTTCACATGGCCAAATGCGTCCATGTCGCCCCAACGAATCGGCATGGACATCTCAAAAACTGGGTGATATTCGTTCATCGTACTTCTTCTACTGGTTGAAACAGGTGTGGGCATCCCGCGTCAGGAAAGCCCGAAACCGTCGTCGGCGGAAATGATCGCGCCGTTAATGAACTGCGATTCGTCGGCGGCCAACAGCAGCAACAGGCCGTCCAGGTCCTCCGGTTGACCGACGCGGTGGCGCGGCAGCATCGAGACGAGCTTCTGGCCCTGGTCGGTCGACCAATGGTGATGATTGATCTCGGTGTCGATATAGCCCGGGCAGATCGCATTCACGTTGATGCCATGGCGCCCCCACTCCTGCGCCATCGCTTTCGTCATGTGGACCACGGCGGCCTTGCTCATCGAGTACAAACCGATCTGTGGCAGCACGCGCAAGCCCGCCACGGAGGCGATGTTGATGATGCGATAGGACGGCTTCTGGCCGCCGTTGCCGCGCATGATCATGCGTTTGGCGACTTCCTGGGCGACGAAGAAGGCGCCGCGGGTATTGGTATCGAAGACATACTCGAAATCGGCCGGCGTGACTTCCGAGAGCTTCTGCGTGGTCGACACGCCCGAATTGTTCACCAGAATATCGATCGTGCCCGCTTCCGTCTCGGCGTGCGCCACGGCCGCCTTGATGCTCTGGTAATCGGTCACGTCGAGCGAGACGACGTGCGCCGCGCCGCCGGACGCTTCGATTTCGGCACGCAACTCTTTCAGACGCTCGGTGCGGCGGCTCGCCAGCACCACCTTCGCCCCGGCCTGCGACAGCACCTGAGCGAAGCGTTTGCCCAGCCCGCTCGAGGCGCCCGTAATCAGCGCGACCTTGCCTTCCAGATTGATCGAACGGCCCATTGTGGTTACCTTGTTCGGTTGGGTTACAGGCGCGGCGAGGCCGCGGAGGTCAATGAAAACCTGCCGAATACCTGGTGCATACCCGGAGAATCCCGGGGCAACACCGTATCACAGAAATAGAACGATCGTGCTAATCTTTGTTCATTGGGTTGCGGCGCTGGAATCGTTCGCCCACAATACGATCCCGAAAAAAGCATTCTAACGGTAAGAGGAGCATCAATGACCCCCGCAAGTCTCATTGAGCAGTACGGCCCGCGCGAGTCGATGGAGTACGACGTGGTGATCGTCGGCGGCGGCCCCGCCGGCCTGTCCGCGGCGATCCGCCTGAAGCAGCTGGCGCAGGAGAAAGGCGTCGACATTGGCGTCTGCGTACTGGAAAAAGGCTCGGAGATCGGGGCGCACATCCTCTCCGGCGCGGTCATGGACCCCCGCGCGCTGAACGAACTGATCCCCGACTGGAAGGAGAAAGGCGCGCCTTTGGACGTTGAAGTGACCGAAGACCGCTTCCTGTTCCTCTCCGAAACGGGCTCGAAAAGCGTGCCGACATGGGCGCTGCCCGACAACTTCAAGAACCACGGCAACTACGTCATCAGCCTTGCCAACGTCACGCGCTGGCTCGGCCAGCAGGCTGAAGCGCTGGGCGTGGAGATTTTCCCGGGCTTTCCGGCTGCCGAAGTGCTGTATAACGACGACGGCTCGGTCAAGGGCGTCGCCACCGGCAATCTGGGCATCGGCAAGGACGGCCAGCCGACCGAAAACTTCCAGCTTGGCATGGAGCTGCACGCCAAATACACGCTGTTCTGCGAAGGCGCGCGCGGGCATCTGGGCCGCCAGCTGAGCGACAAGTTCAAGCTGCGCGACGGCGCCGACCCGCAGGTCTACGGCATCGGCATCAAGGAACTGTGGGAAATCGATCCGTCGAAGCACAAGCCGGGTCTGGTGATCCACACGGCCGGCTGGCCGCTCGAGAACGACACCTATGGCGGCTCGTTCCTCTACCACCTCGACAACAACCAGGTGATGATCGGCTTTGTGGTCGGCCTGGGCTACACGAATCCGTATCTCTCGCCGTTCGAGGAATTCCAGCGCTACAAGACGCATCCGTCGATCCGCGCGTTCCTGGAAGGCGGCAAGCGCGTCTCGTACGGCGCACGGGCCATTACGGCGGGCGGCCTGCTGTCGCTGCCGAAGCTGGTGTTCCCGGGCGGCGCGCTGGTAGGCGACGACGCGGGCTTCCTGAATGCTTCGCGCATCAAGGGTTCGCACGCCGCAATCAAGACCGGCATGCTGGCCGCCGACGCCGCCTTCGAGGCAGTCCAGGCCGGCCGCCAGTCGGATGAGCTCACGGCGTATCCGGAAGCGTTCAAGACCTCGTGGCTGCACACCGAGCTGTACCGTGCGCGCAACTTCAAGCAGTGGATGAGCAAGGGCCTGTACCTGGGCACGCTGATGGTGGGCCTCGAGCAGAAGGTGCTGGGCGGCAATGTGCCGTGGACGCTACATCACCAGCATTCGGACCACGAAATGCTGAAGCCGGCCTCGCAGTGCAAGCCGATTGTGTATCCGAAGCCGGACGGCAAGCTGACCTTCGACCGTTTGTCGTCGGTGTTCATTTCGAACACCAACCACGAGGAAAACCAGCCGGCTCACCTGACGCTGAAAGACCCGAGCGTGCCGGTGAACGTGAACCTGGCCACCTACGCTGGGCCGGAATCGCGTTACTGCCCGGCGGCTGTGTATGAATTCGTGAAGAACGACGACGGTAGCGAGCGCCTGCTCATCAACGCGCAGAACTGCGTGCACTGCAAGACCTGCGACATCAAGGACCCGACGCAGAACATCGTGTGGGTTACGCCGGAAGGTGGCGGTGGGCCGAACTATCCGAATATGTGATGCGGCGCGCTCGCGCTGAGTAACTGGACGCAAAAAGGATGCGAAAAGCGCCGCTTCGAGCGGCGCTTTTTTTCGTCTGCTTTTCGTTTGCCCGGGTTGCGCCCCGTCTGCCGGGCTTGGGCTTCATCTGCTGGGCTTGAGTTTCGTCTGCTGCGCTCGCGGATTGCCTGCGAGTCTCGCTCAACGTTCGGCCAGCGCTTCCAGTCTCGCGCGCACGCTCGCCAGCACCGGCGCCCAGGCGCCGATCGCCGGCTGGCGGAACAGCTCGACCGAGTCGTACCACGGCGTGCGGTGCGTCTGCTCGCCCCAGAACCACGCCGACACGTGATCGATCATCAGACAGGTCGGCACGCCCAGCGCGCCGGCCAGGTGGGCGGGACCGCTATCGATGGTCACCACGAGGTCCAGGTTGGCGAGTAGCGCCGCCACATCGTCGAAGCCCGCTTCGAAATGCGGCGTGGGATCGACAATCTCGATGCCATGCGCACGCCATTGCTCGACCGTCGCGAAACGCCCCGGCGAGAGTGCGAAATACGTGATACCCGGCACCGTCAGCAACGGTTCGAGTTGGTCGACCGGCACCGAACGCCGCGCGTCGCGAATGTGTTGCGGGTTGCCGTTCCACACCAGGCCGACTTTGGGCCCGCCACGCGCCACTGTTTGCGCGACGCGCTCGCGCCACATTGCGGCGCGGGCCGGATCGGCGCTCAGATAGGCGCGGCCCCAGCCCGTGGAATCGAAAACGCCGAGGCGCAGAGGTATGCTCATCAGCCCGCAGTGAAAGTCCGGCCGGGTGATGAGGCTGGTTTCGAGTACTACATCGGCGGGCAGCATTCGTTCGAATAAATGCCGCAGTGGCCCATCGTGACCGAAGATCACCCGCCCGCCTTCGCGCCGTGCCCGCTCGGCGAGCAAGGGCAAAAAGCGCACCGCCCACAGGCAATCGCCGTTGCCCTGTTCGCCATAGACGATCAAGGTCTTGCCGGCGAGCGACTCACCCTGCCAGTAACTGCTGATCTCGGCGAGCGCCCGGTGTGCATCGTTCAGATCGTCGCCAAATACGATGCGCGATTCGTAGTTCGCCCAACCGTCGGCATAGCGGCCCGAACGGATTTCCAGCTCCGAGAGGTCGAAGCTCGCATGCGCGTTGTTCGGCGACAGTTCCAGCACCCGCCGCAAGAGTGCCTCGGCTTCGGCAAAGCGCGCCTGTTCCTTGATGCACAACGCGAGCTTGTGAAGCGCGACCGGATTGCCCGGCACCACCCGCACAGCCTCGCGTAACAGGCGCTCCGCTTCGTCGAAATCGTCACGTTGCTGGACAGCGGCTGCGCGCCAGACGAGCGCGTTGGCATCTTCGGCATTGCTCGCCAGCAGCAGCGCCGCGGCCGAGTCGACCAGAGGCCAGTCGCGTACGACAAATCCGGTTTGAGCAATGGTATGGAGCAGCGTGGGCTCGCAGGCGGGATCGAGCTGATAGGCCTGCACCAGTGCGGCGAGCGCCTCGCGCTGCTGGTCGCGGTTACGCCCCGCCGCCTGCAGCAACGCCTGGCCGAACGCGAGCCAGTCTGTGGCGCTCGCCTGCGGCGCGGCGACCCGCGCGCGCAACTGCGCCAGCGCGTCGCCGGCTGCGGGGGTATTCGGGTCGATCATCGAGGCAATTCCGGCCGGGACGGCAAGACGCGCAAGACGCGACTTAGGGCGCGCTTGCCGCGATCTTCGGCGTGCCGACCACCACATCGCCGCACTGCGCGCGATGGCGCAGCGCATGATCGATCAGCACCAGCGCCAGCATAGACTCGGCAATCGGCGTGGCGCGGATACCGACGCAAGGATCGTGACGCCCGAAAGTCTCGACGATGGCCGGTTGACCATCCTTGTCGATGGAGCGGCGCGGTGTACGAATGCTCGAGGTCGGCTTGATGGCGATCGACACGGTAATCTCCTGCCCCGTCGAAATCCCGCCGAGCACACCACCCGCGTGATTGCCGACGAAACCTTCCGGGGTCAGCTCGTCGCCGTGCACCGAGCCGCGCTGCGCGACGCTGGCGAAGCCCGCGCCGATCTCGACGCCCTTCACCGCGTTAATGCCCATCATGGCATGGGCGATGTCGGCGTCGAGCCGGTCGAACAACGGCTCGCCGAGCCCAACCGGCACGCCCGAGGCGACCACGTTGATGCGTGCGCCGATCGAATCGCCGTCCTTGCGCAGCGCGTCCATATAGGTTTCGAGCTGCGGCACCACATCTGCGTTCGGTGCAAAGAACGGATTTTCGCGCACGTGCGACCAGTCAATGAACGGTACGTCGATCTCGCCGAGCGCCGCCATATAACCGCGAATCTCCGTGCCGAAATGCTCGCGCAGCCATTTCTTGGCCACGGCGCCCGCCGCGACGGTCGGCGCGGTCAGACGCGCCGACGAACGGCCACCGCCACGATAGTCGCGGATACCGTATTTCTGCCAGTAGGTGTAATCGGCGTGGCCCGGGCGGAACGTTTCCGCGATGTTGCCGTAATCCTTGCTGCGCTGGTCCGTATTGCGGATCAGTAGCGCAATCGGCGCGCCGGTGGTGACGCCTTCGAACACACCCGACAGAATCTCGACCTTGTCCTCTTCCTGACGCTGCGTGACATGGCGCGAGGTGCCCGGCTTGCGGCGGTCCAGTTCGAACTGGATGTCGTCTTCAACCAGCGTCATACCCGGCGGGCAACCGTCGATCACGCAGCCGATAGCGGGGCCGTGCGATTCGCCAAAGGTCGTGACAGTGAAAAGCGTACCAAGCGTATTGCCGGACATGGGCGTCGTCCAAAGAGATGCAGGGAAGCCGCTATTATGCCAGCCTGCCCCGCAACGAGGGCCGCACCGCATGGGCGTTGGGCCTAACAGATCTTGCAGGGGAGTCTGTTCGGACCCCCATGCCCGTTAAGCGCGGCCGCGGCTCGCCTGGTTGCCACCTTAGTTGCCACCCTGGTTGCCGCGCCTCGTTGCCGCGCGCATTTGCCTTGCCTATTTGCGCGCCCCGCGCAACTCGGTCACGATCTGCTGCAGCCCTTCAGGCGTCACCTGCGCGGGATCCAGCGGCTCGCCGACTGCCAGCGTCAGCCGGCTCATCACGCCTTTTTGCACCGGCCGCGGCCAGCGTGCGTCGGCAGCGCGCGAAAACACGCTGCCCCACAGCCCCCGCAGCGCCATCGGCACCACCGGCGCCGGCGTGCGGCGGATGATCTCGGTCACGCCGTGCCGGAACGGATTGAGCTCGCCCGTCTTGGTCAGCTTGCCCTCCGGAAAAATGCACACCAGATCGCCCCCGGCGAGCGCCTGAGCGCAGGTTTCATAGGCCCGCTGGAGCATTTCCGGGTCTTCGTGGGACGGCGCGATCGGAATCGCCTTGGCGTGGCGGAACACCCAGCCGGCCAGCGGCGTCTTGAAGATGTGGTGATCCATCACGAAGCGGATCGGACGCGGGCTCTCGGCCATGATGACGATCGCATCGACATAGCTCACATGGTTGCACACCAGGACCGCCGCGCCCTCCTCCGGAATGCGTTCGGCATGCACGAGGCGGATCCGGTAGAACGTGTGCACCAGCACCCATGCCACAAAGCGCAGCAGAAACTCCGGCACCAGCGAGTAGATATAGGTGGCCACCACGATGTTGAGCAGCGCCGTCACGAGGAAAATACCCGGAATGCTCACGCCCGCCGAGGTCAGCGCCATCGCCATCAGCGACGACACGATCATGAAGAACGAGTTGAGAATATTGTTCGCCGCGATGATGCGCGCGCGATGGCTCGGCTGGCTGCGGCTCTGGATCAGCGCGTAGAGCGGCACGCTATAGAAGCCGCCGAACATCGCAAGCAGGAACAGATCGGCAAGGACGCGCCAGTTGGCCGGCATCAGCATAAATTCGCCGACGCTCAGCAAGTGCCCCACCGGCGGCATCGCGTGACTCGCGAAGAACAGATCGATGCCGAATACGCTCATGCCGATCGAGCCGAGCGGCACAAGGCCGATTTCGATGCGCCGCTTGGAGAGCCGCTCGCACATCAGCGAACCAAGGCCGATGCCAATCGAGAAGGTGCCGAGCAGCACGGTCACGACATCGGGGTTGGCCGACAGCACATCCTTGGCGAAACGGAAAAATGACGACAGGAAGGTCGCGCCGACAAACCACAACCACGAAATGCCCAGCAAGCTGAGAAAAACCGTGCGGTTCTCGCGGGCGATCTTCAGATTGCGCCACGTTTCGGTAACCGGGTTCCAGTTGATCTGCAGATCCGGCTGCGGCGCCGGTGTGGCCGGCACAAATACGGACACCGCGCGCCCCAGCAGCGCGATCCCAACGCAGGCAAACGCCAGCACCACAGCGCCATGCTCGACGAATCCGGCCGCCTCGCCGCCGATGATGGTGCCAACGAGAATGGCGACGAAAGTGCCCATTTCGACCATGCCGTTGCCGCCCACCAGTTCGTTCTTCTGCAGATGCTGTGGCAGGTACGAATACTTGACCGGGCCGAACAGGGTGGAATGCACCCCCATCAAAAACGTGCAGAGATACAGCAGCGGCGCACTATGCAGCCAGAAGCCGGTCCCGCCAATCAGCATGACGCCGATTTCGAAGGTCTTCACAAAGCGCGTCAGCATCGCCTTATCGTACTTGTCGGCAATCTGCCCGGAGGTGGCGGACAGCAGTACGAACGGCAGGATGAAGATCGCCGAGATCAGAAACGCCGCGGTCTTCGCATCGACGCCGGAAAAGCGCGCGGTCTGATACGTGACGAGCGAGGTGAAGCCGATCTTGAACACGTTGTCATTCATCGCACCCAGGAACTGGGTCCAGAAAAACGGCGCAAAACGCCGTTCGCCCAACAAGCGGAACTGGGACTCGTGCGCATCGTCACGGTGGGCGGCGCGGCGGGCGGCGGGTATGGGACGGTCGCTCATGAAGACTGGAGAGTGGGAGAAGGGACCTGACGTAAAAAAGGCGCACGCTTGCGCGCACGCCCCTAGATGATTACCTCAGGCTTGTGGCAATCCGATGGCCGTTCGTGCCGATTCCGCCCGCAGGGGCGGCGACGCCGCGGCCGCTTCTGCTGGAAAACTAGCGAGCCTGTTCCGGCTCCTGCTCTTCCGGCCAGTCGCGGATATATGCCTTGAGCATGCGGTTTTCGAAGCCCTGCTCTTCGACCACCGCCTTCGCGACGTCGTAGAACGAGATCACGCCCATCAGCGTACGGCTTTCCATGACCGGCAGGTAGCGCACGTGATGTTCGAGCATCATGCGGCGCACCTCGTTCACGTCCGTTTCCGGCGTGCAGGTGAGCGGATGGTCGTCCATGACCTTGCGGATGGTCGCCGTGCCGACGCTGCCGTGATGCTTGCTGAGCGTCAGGATGATTTCACGGAACGTAAGCATGCCGACCAGATCGCCGTATTCCATGACAACCAGCGAGCCGATATCGTGCTCTGCCATCGCATTGACTGCGTCGATGAGCGGCGTATCCGGCGTGACGGTGAAAAGGGTGTTGCCCTTGACCTTGAGAATGTCGCTGACTCGCATGATTGTCTCCTCAGAACTCTGAATCCGGTGAAGCCGTTAATACATGACTGACTTTCGATCCTAGCGGAAAGACCTGTAAAAGGAAAGCGGCCCACCCACCAAGGCTTCAAGAGCGGTAAGGGCCTGCCAGCAAGGCGCATGGGGAAAATCGGAGTTGAAGCCGTCCGGCCCGGTGATACGATGCCCCCACTTTCACCCTTCGCGGAGCCGCCCGTGGCTCCGCCGCCCAGGATGTCCGCCAACCGTTTCGACACGCTTGCGCTGCATGCAGGCGCAGCCCCCGACCCCACGACCGGCGCGCGCGCCACGCCGATCTACCAGACCACATCGTTCTCGTTTCGCGACACCGACCACGCCGCCGCGCTGTTCAATATGGAACGCGCCGGCCACGTCTATTCGCGCATCTCGAACCCGACCGTGGCCGTTTTCGAAGAACGCGTCGCCGCGCTGGAGAATGGCGCCGGCGCGATCGGCACGGCCAGCGGCCAGGCCGCGCTGCATCTGGCGATTGCCACGCTGATGGGCGCCGGCTCCCATATCGTCGCCTCAGGCGCGTTGTACGGCGGCTCGCACAACCTGCTGAACTACACGCTGCGGCGCTTCGGTATCGAGACCACCTTCGTCAAACCCGGCGATCTGGACGGCTGGCGCGCCGCGCTGCGCCCGAACACCCGCCTGCTGTTCGGCGAAACGCTCGGCAATCCGGGGCTCGACGTGCTGGATCTCGCCGCCGTCGCCGAGATCGCGCATGGCCACCGCGTGCCGCTGCTGGTCGACTCGACCTTTACCACGCCGTACCTGCTCAAGCCCTTCGAGCACGGCGCGGACTTCGTGTATCACTCCGCCACCAAGTTTCTCGGCGGCCATGGCACTACCATCGGCGGCGTGCTGGTCGACGCAGGCACCTTCGACTTCGAGGCGTCCGGTCTTTTCCCCGAGTTTACCGAGCCGTATGAGGGTTTCCACGGCATGGTGTTCGCCGAGGAAAGCACCGTCGCGCCGTTCCTGCTGCGTGCCCGCCGCGAAGGCCTGCGCGACTTCGGCGCGTGCCTGCATCCGCAAGCCGCCTGGCAACTGTTGCAAGGCATCGAAACCCTCCCGCTGCGCATGGACCGGCACGTCTCGAACACCCGTAAAGTGGTCGAATTCCTCGCCGCCCACGCCGCGGTTGAATCCGTCGCCTATCCGGAGCTGGACTCGCACCCGGATCACGCCCTCGCGAAGCGCCTGCTGCCGCGCGGCGCCGGCGCCGTGTTCAGCTTCAACCTGCGCGGCGACCGCGCCGCCGGGCGGCGCTTCATCGAGGCGCTGTCGCTGTTCTCGCATCTGGCCAACGTCGGCGATGCCCGTTCGCTGGCGATTCATCCCGCATCGACCACGCACTTCCGCATGGACGCCGCCGCGCTCGCCGCAGCGGGCATTGCGGAAGGCACGATCCGCCTGTCGATCGGCCTCGAGGACCCGGACGATCTGATCGACGACCTCAAGCGCGCGCTCAAGGCCGCGCAAAAACCGGCCGGCGGTAGCGCCGCCAAACCCAAGGACAGCTCCAGCAACCCCAGCGACGGCAGCGCACCCAAGGAATCCGCATGATCTTCGAGGTCCAGCATAAGGCGGCCTACGCTTACACCGGCGGCAAACCGTTCGACGCGAGCCTGCCGACTGCCGTATTCATCCATGGCGCCGAGCATGACCATAGCGTGTGGGCGCTGCAGACCCGCTACTTCGCGCATCACGGCTTCAGCGTGCTGGCGGTCGACCTGCCGGGCCACCACCGCAGCGCCGGCCCGGCGCTTACCGAAATCGCCGCCATGGCCGACTGGCTGGCCGCGCTGCTGGACGCCGCGGGCGTGGAGCGAGCCTGCGTGATCGGCCACAGCATGGGCTCGCTCGTCGCACTCGACTTCGCCGCGCGCTATCCGCAGCGGGCGAGCGGTCTGGCTCTGGTAGCCACCGCCGTGCCGATGGCCGTCTCGGACGCGTTGCTCGACGCCGCGCTCAACCGCGAGCCGGAAGCCATCGAGATGGTCAACCAGTGGTCGCATTCGACGCTCGCGGCCAAACCCTCCTGCCCGGGCCCGGGCTTCTGGCTGCATGGCATGAACCAGCGGCTGATGGAACGGGTTTCGGCCAAAGGCGAAGCAGGCCTGTTCCATACCGACTTCACCGCATGCAACGCGTACGCCGACGGCCTCGCCCGCGCAGCCCAGGTACGCTGCCCGGTACGGCTCATCGTCGGACAGCGCGACGCCATGACGCCGCCGCGCGCCGCGAAGACGCTCGCTCAGACATTTGCGCAAGCCGGCACAGCCGTGGACACGGTGACGCTCGACGCGGGCCATGCGCTGATGAGCGAACAACCGGATACCACGCTCGACGCGCTGTTCAGCTTCGCGACGGACGTTGCCGCCCGGTCGACAGCCTCCGCCGCATCGGTTCAGTAGGTTCAACGATAGCGTCGTAGGGCCTAACGCACCATCGGCCGAACAGCCAGGTTGCACGCATGCGCCGATAGCAGCACAATGGTTCAGCCCGCCCGGTTTCAAGCGCATGTGCATGCGTGTGCTGGAAGCTGGGCCCGCCGCGGCGCGCAAACCGGCCCGGCGGGGGGATGGGTCTGGGGCCTTAGCCCCGAGCTTAGGCACTGGGGTTACGTTCTGGGTCGGCCCGGGGCTAGACCCATAAAAGAGCAGCGAAACGGAGGCCATGATGTCTCAATCCGCTCACACCGAACACTTCGCGAGTTTCGCGGAGTTTTATCCGTTCTACCTGGAAGAGCATCGCAATCTGGTTTCGCGGCGGTTGCACTTTGTCGGCTCGCTGGGCGTGATCGGCTGTCTGGCCATGGCGCTCGCCACCGGCGACTGGCTATGGCTGCCTGCCGCGCTCGTCAGCGGCTATGGGTGTGCATGGATCGGGCATTTCTTCTTCGAGAAGAACCGCCCAGCGACCTTCCGGCACCCGGTTTATAGCCTGATGGGCGACTGGGTGATGTTCAAGGATATTTGCACCGGGAAGATTTCCCTCTAGCGCGAGGGCATCCGGCAATTTGCGGAAGGCCTGGCCGGAGTGTGAAGCGCGTCTCGCAGCCACCGCGTCGCTACGCCGCAACTTACGCCGTCTGATGCGGCAACGCCGCGGTGCGCCCTTCCGCTTCCGCCGCCCGAGCGGCACGCGCGGAGGCTCGCACCGCCAGCAAGGTGGCGAGCGAAACGCTCAGCTTGTCGTTGCCAAGCGCCGCCAGCAGCGTCGCGCCGTCCACCCGGGTCGACTCCAGATTGAGCTGATATTCGAGTTCCGCGCGGTCGATCACGAACAGGTCGAAAAGCCGCTCCACCGTCACCTGCGCAGGATTGGCCAGGAGCACAAAGCGCGGGCGCGAACCGTCCTGATGCAAGCGCGCAATCCACTCGATCTCCTCGAGGTTTTCCAGCAGGTAGGTGGTCGTATCCATGTCCCGGCGCAGCATGCGCGCCAGGTCCTGCAGTGTGTAACCGGGCTTGCCCGCTTCGCGCGCTTCGGAGAGCCGCGCCAGCATTTCGAGCGCATCGAACAGATCACTGCCCGCAAAGCGTGGCCGGTGAAACTGGCCAATCCGGATCGCCGGCAACGCCGAGGCCACCATCGCCCCTGCCAGCGTGATGAACCAGCTCAGATACATCCATAGCAGGAACATCGGCACCGCCGCGAACGCGCCATACACCGCCGTGTAAGTCGGAATGCGCCGGATGTAATAACCGAAGCCGCGCTTGGCCAGTTCGAACGCAATCGCAGCGCCCAATCCGCCCACCACCGCGTCGCGCCACTCCACGCGGCAGTTCGGCAGGTACACATAGAGCATCGTGAAGGCGAGCGCGGTAAGCGGCAGCGCCGCGCCCGTCAGCGCCCAATCGATCACCGGCGTCATGTGCTGCGCGGCGCTAAACTCCATCGAACGCGTGAACAGGTACGAAGAAATCGACAGGCTGACACCGATCAGAATCGGCCCCAGCGTAATGATCGCCCAATAGACCAGCACGCGCTGCGCGAAGGGCCGCGGCTTGCGCACGCGCCAGATCACGTTGAAGGCGGATTCGACCGTCATCATCGTCATCACCGAGGTGACGAACAGGATGATCATGCCCATCGTCGTCAGCCCTTTGGCCTTGGCCGCGAACTGATTCAGGTACTTGAAAATCTGGTCGTTGATCTGCGCGGGCATCAGATGGTCGGCAAGGAAGCCCTGCAGCGACATCTGAAACGAACCGAAGATCGGGAACGCGGTGAACAACGCGAACGCCACCGTCGCGAGCGGCACGAGCGAGAGCATGGTGGTGAACGTCAGACTGCCGGCCACCTGCGGAATGCGATCTTCGCCGCTGCGCTTCGCGGCGAACTGCGCGAGGCGTTTGAGCGAATCGAGGTCGAAACGCACCCTGGACAACAAACCACACCTCCTTCGCCTTCGTGAACCATCCACACCAGGCGCCGGATTGCCGGCGAGCGGCCTGTGCCGTGGACCCAACCCCTATAATACCTGTTCACTCGATCAGGCCTATGAAAGACATTCTCGTGCTTTATTACAGCCGTTACGGCGCCACGCGCGAACTCGCGCTGGCGATCGCACACGGCGTCGACAGCGTCCCCGGCATGCAGGCGCGCGTGCGCACCGTGCCCCCGGTCTCGACCGTCTGCGAGGCGACCCAGCCCGACATTCCGAGCGAAGGGCCGCCCTACGTCGAACTGCGCGATCTGGAAGAATGTGCGGGCCTCGCGCTCGGCTCGCCGACCCGCTTCGGCAACATGGCCGCCGCGCTCAAATACTTTCTCGACGGCACCACGCCGCAGTGGCTGTCCGGCGCGCTGGCAGGCAAGCCGGCCTGTGTGTTCACGTCCACCGGCAGCCTGCACGGCGGCCAGGAATCCACGCTGCTGTCGATGATGCTGCCGCTCCTGCATCACGGCATGCTGATCGTCGGCATTCCCTACACGGAAAGCACCCTGACTACTACGCTGACCGGCGGCACGCCTTACGGCGCATCGCATTTCGCACGGGCCGACAGCGCGGAACACGGCATTTCCGCCGATGAGAAGACCCTCGCCGTCGCGCTCGGCACACGCATCGCGCGCACTGCGGCCGTCATGAGCGAACGCCCGTGAACACCACGCGGGATCCGGCTTCATCGAGCGAGGCGCATGGGACGGCGACGGACGCCGCCTTTGGCGCAGCAGCCCGTGCTGCAACTGACGCTTCGGACACGGCCGCAGGCAGCAGCGTCGCCACAGCCATAGCAACATCTACGGCCACCACCGAGGCGCCCCCCGTTGCCCAGCACCGCAGCGCGTCGCTTGGCGCAGCCGCAGCACTGCTGGCGCTGATCGTCCTCTCAGTGGCCTGGGAATGGTGGCTTGCGCCGCTGCGGCCAGGCGGCACCGCTCTCGTTCTCAAAGCCGTGCCGCTGCTGCTCGCCCTGCCGGGCGTGCTGCGCCAACGCATCTATACGCTGCAATGGGCGTCGATGCTGATCCTGCTGTACTTTGCCGAGGGTATCGTGCGCGGCATGAGCGATCGTGGCTTGTCCGCCCGGCTCGGCTGGCTCGAAACCCTGCTTGCGCTAGTATTCTTCGTCTGCGCGCTCGCCTACGTCGCTCCGTTCAAACGCGCGGCACGCGCAGCCAGGCGGACCGGCTGAAACGATGAGCAACGACGCCGGCCCGAGTGCGTACCCCATCGATCAAGCACTAACGCAGCGGCGTCACCTGCTCGCCCCACTCTTCTGACCGACCATCATGACCGAACACGCTTCCCAACCGGCAACCAGGCGGGCAAACGACCCGGTAAACGAGCAGGCAAATAACGGGGCAAACAAGCCCGCATCAGGCAACGCATCCGGCTCGGCCCCCGGCATGGCATCGAGCGCCGCCTTCATTGCTGGCTGCCGCGACGCCATCGGCCCGGCCCACGTCCTGACCGACTCGCACGACACTGCCCCTTACCTCACCGATTGGCGCCGTCGCTACGCCGGTGCAGCGTGCGCGGTGCTGTGCCCATCGACACCCGCCGAAGTCGCCGCGCTGGTGAAGCTGGCGGTCGAACACCGAGTCGCGCTGGTGCCGCAGGGCGGCAACACCGGTCTCGCAGGCGGCGCCACGCCGGATGCGAGCGGCGCGCAAGCCGTGCTGAGCCTGCGCCGCCTGAACCGCGTGCGCGACATCGACCCGCACAACAACACGATCACCGTCGAAGCCGGCGTCATCCTCGCCGACGTGCAGACCCGCGCGGAAGAAGCCGGCCGTCTGTTCCCGCTGAGTCTGGCCGCAGAGGGCAGTTGCACGATCGGCGGCAATCTCGCCACCAATGCCGGCGGCACGGGCGTGCTGCGCTATGGCAATACCCGTGAACTGTGCCTCGGCCTCGAAGTGGTCACCGCGCAAGGCGAGCTGTGGGACGGTCTGCGCGGACTGCGCAAGGACAACACCGGCTACGATCTGCGCGACCTGTTTATCGGCGCGGAAGGCACGCTCGGCATCATCACCGCCGCCGTGCTGAAGCTCCATCCGCAACCTGCCGCGCGCGTCACGGCGCTCGCCGCACTCGCCTCGCCGCACGCCGCGCTCGATTTTCTGGCCCTCACGCAGCGCCTCGCCGGGCCACTCCTGACCGGCTTCGAGCTGATGTCGGATTTCTGCCTGCGACTCGTCGGACGGCATTTTCCGCAGATGCGCTATCCGTTCGGAGAGACGCATGCACAGGTTGTACTGCTCGAACTCTCGGACAGCGAAAGCGAGGAACACGCGCGCGCCCTCTTCGAGCGGTTGATGGAAACCGCGCTCGAAGAAGGTCTGGTGGAGGATGCGGTGGTAGCAGAAAACCTCGCACAATCGCAGGCGTTCTGGAATCTGCGCGAACACATTCCGCTCGCGCAGGCCGAGGAGGGTCTTAACATCAAGCACGATATCGCCGTGCCGATCTCGCGCATTGGGCATTTCATCGAGGAAACCGACGCCGCCATCGCGCAAGCGGTACCGGGCGTGCGGATGGTGACGTTCGGCCACCTCGGCGACGGCAATCTGCACTACAACGTGCAGGCTCCCGAAGGCATCGACGCCAAAGCGTTTCTTGCCGAATACCAGAGCCCGATCAACCAGATCGTGTATGACAGCGTGCACCGGCATCGCGGCAGCATCAGCGCGGAACACGGACTCGGCCAGTTGAAGATCGACGAGGCGATGCACTACAAGCAGGACGTCGAAGTGCAGTTGATGCGTGCGTTGAAACACGCGCTTGACCCGCTCAACCTGATGAACCCCGGCAAGGTGCTACGCTAGGAGCAGAAGGCAAAGCCGGCGCAGCCCGATGCTTGCTTGAGAGGAGTGGCTGTCGTGAAGATTCGTGTGCTGTCCGATCTGCATCTGGAGTGCAACGAGCCCGAGGTGATTCCGCATGCCTCGGCGGACCTGATCGTGCTTGCCGGCGACATCCACAATCACGCAGCGGGACCGCGCTGGGCCGCGCAGACCTTCGACGGCGCCGTGCCGGTCGTCTACGTCCCGGGCAATCACGAATACTACGACGGGGAATTCGGTGCGCTGGAAGCGGCGATGCACGACGCGGCGGCATCGGTCGACAACGTGCATGTGCTGAACAACGAGGTGCTGGTCGACCCCGCGGGTGAGTGGCGTGTACTCGGCACCACCTTGTGGACCGACTTCGCGCTGTACGGCGCCGACGCGGAAACGCTCACGGTATCCATCGACGCCGCCCGGCGCGCCATGCTCGACTTCCGCGGCCTGATCCAGCTTAGTTGGCCACATAGTTGGCCACCTGAGTGGCCGCATGAAAGTTCGCACGCAAACATCGCTTCGGCGAACACATTGGGCGCACGCGATTTCACCCCGGCCGACTCGCTCGCCCTGCATGTGCAGGCGCGTGCATGGCTTGAGCGCGAGCTGGCCAAACCGTTTGCGGGGAAAACCATCGTGGTCACGCATCACGCCCCACACCGGCTCAGTCTCGCCGAGCGCTATGCGGACGACCGCGTTTCGGCCGGTTTCATCAACCATTTGCCGACCCTGGTACGCTCGCCCGTCGTGCTATGGATTCACGGCCATACGCATACGGCGTTCGATTACACGGTCGAGGGCACGCGGGTAGTGTGCAACCCACGCGGTTATCTCGACCGCCGCACGGGCCAGCCGGAGAATCCGCAGTTTGCGTGGGATAAGGTGGTCGAAATCTAGGGGGGCGAAATGCAGGTGATCGCAATCCCGCAGCGGGCCATGCGGGCTGCTCGCCCAGGCGGCCGACCGCTTAAAAGCGTGCCAGACTCAGCGCCCGGAAGAACGCTTAGGAGCGACGCTCAGGCGTCCCGCTCAACGGCGGCGCGTATAACCGGCGGCGTCGCGGCGCTCAACGCGAATTGGCACCAGTTGCGGCTGTGCGCGCAAGTTGCGCAGCAGGTCACGCGACGCGGCAATTCCAATCAGTCCCAGCATGACGGCCACGCCGATGAGCAGATGCGTATCCATGAGTCCCTCTTTATTCCAGTTAAATCCAGTTTCTGACGGCAACCCAGCGGTCGGCCAGCGCGTTGACCCAACGTTATCAAATCAAATGGACCGCAGAAGTAAGGAAATGTTGCGACGCCGCAGATCTGTAACAGTCCGTGATGCCCTTACGGCGCTGCCCGTCGATGCCACGGAGCGGGCGCCAACCGGCTGGCGCCGCGCCGCAGGCGCTCAGGTTCGCGCAAACTTGCGCAGTTCGGCCTGATCGGCAGCAAGCGTCACCGGCAGTTCGTCGCGCAGGAATTCGACCCAGGTGCGAATCTTCGCGTCGAGATACTGGCGCGAGGGGTACAGCGCGTACAAATTCATTTCCTGCGACGTGTACTCCGGCATCACCCACACCAACTGACCGCTGCGCAGGCCGCTCATCGCCGAGTAGATCGGCAGGAGGCCAATGCCCATGCCCTCACGCACCGCCACCGCCAGTGCTTCGGCGACGTTCACCTGGAAGGTCGCCGCCCCGAGCATGAGATTTTCCTGGCCGTTCGGGCCGTCGAAGATCCATTCGCTGGTCGGAAACACCGGCGTGACCATCTGCAGGCAGGTGTGGCGGGAGAGATCAGAAGGCGTCTGCGGCACGCCGTTGCGTTCGAGGTAAGCAGGCGACGCGCAGGCAATGCTGAACGCGCTGCCCAGACGCTGGGACACCAGCCCCGAGTCCGGCAGATCCTGGGCCAGCACGAGGGCGACGTCATAACCCTCGTCGAGCAGGTCCGGCACGCGCTGCGCCAGCGTCAATTCAATATGCACTTCCGGATAGCGCTGTTGATAGCGCCCCACCGCCGGCACCACATAGTGCTGGCCGAAACTCGTCATGGCATGGACTTTCAGCTTGCCGGACGGCCGCGCATGGGCGTCGCTCGCTTCGGCTTCCGCCTGATCGACATACGCCAGAATCTGCTCGCAACGCTGCAAATAGCGCTCGCCAGCTTCGGTGAGCGCGATACGGCGCGTGGTGCGATTGAGCAAGCGTGTGCGCAGATGCGCCTCGAGATCGGAAACCGCGCGCGACGCGTACGCCGTGGTCGTATTCAGGTGCTGCGCGGCACCTGTGAAGCTGCCCGCTTCGACGACGCGGACAAATACGCGCATGTTTTGAAGCGTATCCATACATATCCTTACTGAGACAGGGCGATTGTTACACGCTTCGTAATAGCGATTGTCTCAATTTCAGTAAAAATGCCTTGCATCTTTACGGGTTATTCAGGAATAAAGCAAAAAATATAATAACGCACAAGGTTCTTTAGTCAATTAAGGGGTAAATCGTGCAGTCTCCGGTACAAAAAGGGATCGCCTTTATCGCCGTTTTTACGATCTCACTAACAATCGCCGGCTGTGCCAGTACCGGAGGCATCGCACCGCAAGCACGGGGAGTCGCGCCGTCCTCGCTCGATGCCGGAGCAGCGATTCGTGCCGCCGATCTCGACGCGCAATGGCCCGCTGCCGACTGGTGGCGCGCCTATAACGATCCGCAGCTCGACGCGTGGATCGACGCCGCGCAGGCCGGCAATCCGACCCTCGCCATTGCGCAGGCACGGGTACGCCAGGCGCAATCGATGGCGGGCGTGGCCCACGCAGCGCTGGCGCCGCAGGTCAACGGCAATCTGTCGGTCGAGCGTCAACACTGGGCGGACAATATTTACTACGGTCCTGGCCCCCTCTCCAACGCGACGACCTGGGACAACACCGGCACGATCGGCCTGTCCTACCACCTCGACGTGTGGGGCAAGGACAAGAACGCCGCGGAAGCCGCGCTCGACACCGCCCACGCCAGCGCCGCCGACGAGCGCGCCGCCCAGCTCGAGCTCGAGGCGAATGTGGTGCGGGCGTATATCGGCATGTCGATGAACTACGCACTGCTCGATATCGCCAAGGCGACGCTGCAACAACAACAGCAGATCGTCGATCTGGCCACGCGCCGCCTGAAAGGGGGGCTCGGCACCCAGCTCGAAGTGAGCCAGGCCGAAACGCCGGTGCCCGAATACGAACGCCAGATCGACGCGCTCGAAGAACAGATCGCGCTGGGCCGCAACCAGCTTGCGGCGCTGGCCGGCAAGGGTCCGGGCGCGGGCGATTCGATCACCCGTCCGACGCTGTCGCTGGACGCACCGGCCGGCCTGCCGTCGGCCTTGCCTGCCGAGCTGCTCGGCCATCGACCCGACATCGTCGCGGCGCGCTGGACGGTGGCAGCGCAGGCGCGCGGCATCGACGTCGCCAAGGCCAACTTCTATCCTGACATCAACCTGCTGGCATCGATCGGCGGCTATGCGGCGGCGGGGCCGTTGTTCCAGTTCCTGCGCTCGGCGAACGGCGGCTGGACGGCCGGCCCGGCCTTATCGCTGCCGATTTTCGACGGCGGCCGGCTGCGCTCGCAGCTGGGCGCCGCCGACGCGGGCTACGACGCGGCGGTCGAACAGTACAACCAGACTATCGTCAGCGCGCTCAAGGACGTGGCCGACCAGGTGGTACGGATTCGTTCTCTGCAGACGCAGGCCAACGATGCGCAGCGCTCGGTCGCTGCTGCACAGAAGAACTATGACCTGTCGAAGGAAGGCTACCGGCGCGGCCTGACGGACTACCTGAACGTGCTGGTGGCGCAGAACCAGTTGCTGCATGCTCAGGAAGGCGTGGCACGCGTGCAGGCCGAGCGCCTGGGCGCCCATGCTTCACTGATGACCGCGCTGGGTGGCGGCCTCGCCGATCCGGCCGATGGCCCGAAGCCCGATGAAACGCTGCCGGCGCACGGTAAGGGCAAGGCAGCGGCGCTTGCCGCACCGGCATCCGGAAGCGCGGCGGTGAGCGGCCACGCCTCCGCTCATCCCGCCGCAGTTCAATAAGCGCAGAGCCGATCATGTCCGCCTCCCCTTCCTCCGCGCGCCAGCCGCTCACGTTTGCGGCCTTCTACACCGCTGCCGCCGACTGGGCCCGCACCGACGGGCTTACATGGATCTACCTGTTCAAGGCGCTGGCTGCCGCGTTCCTTTCGCTGTACGTAGCGATGAAGCTCGACCTGCCGCAGCCGCGTACCGCGATGACCACCGTATTCATCGTGATGCAGCCGCAAAGCGGCATGGTGTTCGCAAAGAGCTTCTACCGGATCTGCGGCACGCTGGTCGGACTCGTCGTCATGCTGGCGCTGATCGGGCTGTTTGCCCAGCAGCCGGAACTCTTCATCGCGTCGACGGCGATCTGGGTCGGCATCTGTACCGCAGGCGCCGCGCGCAACCGCAATTTCCGCACGTATGGCTTCGTGCTGGCCGGCTACACCGCGGCCTTGATCGGCTTTCCCGCGGCACAGCATCCGGACGACGCGTTCATGTCCGCGTTGACCCGCGTGGCGGAAATCGTGGTCGGCATTGTCTGTTCGGGCGTGGTCAGCGGGCTGGTGTTTCCGCGCTTCAGCGGCGAACAGATGCGCACCACGGTGCGCGCGCGCTTTAGCGCATTCGTCGAATATGTGTCGGCGTCGTTGTCGGGACAGGTCGAGCGCGCGCAGATCGAAGCCACCAACGCGCGCTTTGTTGCCGACATCGTCGGCTTCGAAGCGATCCGCAGTGTCGCCGTGTTCGAAACACCCTACTCGCGCATGAGGAGCGGTCGTCTCTCGCGGATGAACAGCGAGTTCATGACCGCATCGACGCGCTTTCACGCCTTGCATCAGTTGATGAACCGGCTGCACGACGCCGGCGCAGCCGTCGCCATCGAAGCGCTCGAACCGTATTTCAAGGAAATCGCGCCGCTACTCGGCAAATCGGGCGAACCGGTTCTCACCGCCGCCGATGCCGTGCACGCGGCCAAGCAGCTAGACACCTATAAAGCCGAGTTGCCCAAACGGATGCGCGCAACGCGCGAAGCGCTGGAGACGCGGCCCGAGGCGCCGCTGCTCGATTTCGATACCGCCGCCGAACTGCTTTACCGCTTCGTCGACGATCTGCATGCGTATGCGGCCACGTATGCATCGCTGGGGGTCGATACGCACGAGCGCGAGCGTTGGATCGACCGCTACGAGCCGAAGACCAACGCCTTGGCCGTCGGCGTCGCCGGCGCCCGCGCGGCGATCGTGATCGCACTCTTGGGCGCGTTCTGGATCGCGACCGCATGGCCGAGCGGCGTCACGCTGTTGCCAGTCGGCGCGGCGACCTGCGCACTGGCGTCCACCTCGCCGAACCCCACGCGCATGGCGTTCCAGATGGCGGCCGGCACGATCCTGTCGTCGCTGATGGGGATGATTGTGGTGTTCGGCCTGTATCCGCACGTCGACGGTTTTCCTCTGCTTTGCGTTGCGCTCGCGCCGTTTCTGCTGCTCGGCGTGTTCATGACGACGCGCCCGAAGCTGGCCGGCTACGGGGTGGGTTACTGCATCTTCTTTTGTTTCCTTGCGGGCCCGGACAACGTGATTCATTACGACCCGACCGCCTTCATCAATGACGCGTTGGCGCTGTTTCTGTCGATGCTGGCCTGTTCGGCCGCGTTCGCGCTGCTGTTGCCGCCATCGCTGCCCTGGATGCGCAACCGCCTGCTGATCGACCTGCGCCGCCATGTCGTGCTGGCTTGCAACTCGCGTCTGACACGCCTGCGCTCGCGTTTCGAAAGCGGCGCACGCGATCTGATGTTCCAGATCAACGCGCTCGCCGAGAAGGAGCCCGAGGTCAAGCGCGACAGCTTGCGGTGGCTCTTCGCGGTGCTCGAAGTGGGTAACGCGATGATCGACTTGCGGCGCGAGATCGCAGCGCTGACGCCGGACGCCCGCTACGCCGAGACGATGCCTTGGCGCGTTGCCGAACGCAGGATGCGCAACGCGGTTGCCGCGCTGTTCGACCGGCCTGGCGCGCAGCGCATGGACGCCGCGCTCGCGGCGACAAGCGACGCCACGGCCGCTGTCCGGCAAGTACTGGCGACGTTCACGCCTGCGCGCGAGGAGCGACACCAGTTGGAACGCATCTTGAGTCATCTGCATTTCATTCGTACTGCGCTGCTCGATCCGCAATCGCCACTGGAAACGCTGGTGGCGAAGCGGAGCGAGGGGCAAGAAGGAGTTCGCCATGCCACGTGAAGTTGCTGTCCTTGACGCCTACGTACCGGCCATTGTGCTGCTGTTCATCGCAGGGGCCGCGCTTACCTGGTTGCTGGATCGCGTGATTGCCTATACGGGGCTTTATCGCGTGGTTTGGCATCCGAACCTGTTCCGGGCCAGCTTGCTCGTGTGTGTGTGCGGCGTGCTCGGTCTCGCCGTTTATCGTTGATCAGAGTCGAATCATGACCATCCGAAATATTCTGGGTTTTGTGGCGACAGCCGTCGTCTTCGTTGTCGCGATCCTGATAGGCCGCGCCCTGTGGGTTCACTACATGGACGAACCCTGGACGCGCGACGGCCGGGTACGCGCCGACGTCGTCAACATTGCGCCGGACGTCTCGGGCGCGGTGGTGGCACTGCCGGTGCACGACAACCAGTTGGTGAAGAAAGGCGACCTGCTGATGCAGATTGACCCGTCGCACTACCAGATCGCGGTCGAGCAGGCTGAGGCAGCGGTCGCGGCGCGCAAGGCCGAACTGCAGATGCGCCGCGACGATGCACAACGCCGCGCGGACCTGGACAGCCAGGTGGTGTCGAAGGAAAGCCGCGATAACGCGACGCATACCGCGTCGGCGGCGGAGGCTGCTTATGAGCAGACCCTGGCCGCGCTGGATGCGGCGAAGCTGAATCTGGAGCGCACGCGGGTGGTGTCACCGGTGGATGGGTATGTAACGAATCTTGCCGTCTTCCAGGGGGACTATGCGACGGCTGGCTCGGCGAAGCTTGCCATTGTGGATAGTCATTCTTTCTGGGTCTATGGGTATTTTGAAGAGACCAAGTTGCCGCATGTCAATGTTGGCGACAAGGCTGAGATGCGGTTGATGAGCGGCGGGGTTTTGCAGGGGCATGTGGAGAGCATTTCACGCGGGATTTATGATCGTGATAATCCGCAGAGCCGCGAGTTGTTGGCTGATGTTAATCCTACTTTTAACTGGGTTAGGTTGGCGCAGCGGGTACCTGTGAGGATTCAGATTGATCATGTGCCTGATGGGCTTGTGCTTTCTGCTGGGACTACTTGTACTGTTGTTGTTAAGCCGAGTTGATTTTTTGCCCTGCGGGAGGTTGGTTTGCCTGCGGCGCCTTGATTTTGGTGGTTGTTCTTGGGGTGTTGGCCTTTCCTTGCATTGTTATCGGTCTATTAGGTTCGCTCCTGTGCGGGGCGGCACCTACTTTCTTTGCCGCCGCAAAGAAAGTAGGCAAAGAAAGCGGGCTCACCCCGCAAGTTGGTAGTGAGCCATCTCGGTCTGCCACAGGGAACGGCCCAAGACGAGACCTGCTCTCGCACCGCCGGCGTTCGTGACAAGGGTGTCATCCGTTCCAGCGTTGCGCTGCGCGCCCCGCCGTCGGGCATAGCGCCTTCTGCAAATTCAGTAGGCGGTCTAACTATTGCGGCTCGTCCGTTTTCCCTTGCAAACCCATCCGCGACGCACGTAGTGCGGAGTGGGGTGGATGAGCGCTGTGTCACTAACGGTGGAAATGCGAGGGCAGGTCTCGTCTTGGGCCGTTTCCGGCTCAAAAGAGAGATGGCTCGCTACGAGCTAGCGGTTGTCAGCCCGCTTTCTTTGCCTACTTTCTTTGCGGCGGCAAAGAAAGTAGGTGCCGCCCCGCACAGGGGCGAAGCTAATAGACCGATAAGAATACAAGGAAAGGCCAACACCGTAAGCCAAACCACCAAGCACAAGGCGCCGCAGGCAAAAAAACGATCACCCCCCAATCATCGCCTTGTACCGCGCATAACTGATCACCTGGATATGCGAGCCCCCCGCCACCTCCGCGATAACCTTCGAATCATCGGGTGGGATTTCCCCAAACACCTCGTAGTGATACGCGATGGTAGTGACATAATTGACAGTCGGGACGTTCAAGTGAATACGCGTGTAACGCCCAGCCCTCACGGCATCCCAGAATATTCTGTCGCCGACAGCACTCCGCGAAGCGTCCTTGAACATCCAGGCCGCGCATGCGGGAAAAGCAGCCCGCGTCAGAAAATAACAGTTGGTATCATTGAAATGCACACCGTCGGATTCGGAACACGTGCCGAGCACTCGCCCATCGGCGGTCACTAGCGTTCGAGCCATCGTGACCACCTGCACACCTGTCTTCTCGACAGTCAAGCGCATCGTTTCAACGTGATTCGGCTCATACCAGTTGTCGGCATCAAGGAAGCAGATCGCATCGAATCCACTAGTGGCCGCGCAAGCGGCGCCCACACCGCGAGGCGTATCGCCGTAATCGGCGTGATTCGGAATCTTGATGTGGACCACGCCCTCCCAGCTATCGACTTCAGCGTCAGGGAATCCATCAGCAACCATGAAGTGAGTCACGTCGCCAGACTGCGCACGAACGCTTTCGTGGCATCTTCGGAGAATGTGGCGTGGCTCTCTATAGTAGGCGCTAATGACGGCGACTCGCATGGAGGTTCTCGGTAATATCGACAGGCCGCGGATTGTATGGGCAATCCACAAAAGCCTGTCTCAATTACCTGCCGTCCGGGGTATTCACGTCACCACCAAGGCAGTCCGCCATTTACCCCTGAAACTTATAACCGGAACTTCCCAACCATCTCCTTCAGGCCGCGAGCCTGATCATCCAGCGATCGGGCAGCCGCCGTGGCCTCCTCCACCAGCGCGGCATTCTGCTGAGTCCCGGAATCCATCTGCGTCACCGCCAGATTGATCTCCTCAATCCCCGCGCTCTGTTCCGAGGAAGCCGCCGAAATCTCACCCATGATGTCGGTCACGCGCTTCACCGCCTTGACGACTTCATCCATCGTCTGACCCGCGTCCTGCGCCAATGTCGAACCATTGCTCACGCGTTCGACTGAAGTACTGATCAGCCCCTTGATCTCCTTGGCCGCTGCTGCGCTGCGCTGTGCGAGATTGCGCACTTCCGCGGCGACCACCGAGAAACCGCGTCCTTCCTCACCCGCCCGCGCGGCTTCCACCGCAGCGTTCAAGGCCAGAATGTTGGTCTGGAAGGCAATCCCTTCGATCACGCCGATGATGTCGCCAATGCTGCGCGCGCTATCGTTGATCTCGTTCATGGTCGCGACCACGCGGCTCACCACGTCGCCGCCCTTCTCGGCAATCGCCGAGGCATTGTTCGCCAGCGTGCTCGCCTGCTTCGCGTTGTCGGCGTTCTGCCGCACCGTCGAGGTCAGTTGCTCCATGCTGCTCGCCGTGCGCTCCAGCGCCATCGCCTGCTGTTCGGTGCGCTGCGACAGGTCCTGGTTACCCATCGAAATCTGCCCCGACGCCGTCGCAATCGCATCCGCACTCGCGGCGATGTCGGATACCGTCGTCGACAGTCCGGTCTGCATGTCATGCAGCGCCGACAGCATGCTCGAATGATCGTTGCGCGCCAGCGCGATCCGGTTCGACAGGTCGCCCGCCGCTATCCGGCTCGCAATCTCCTTCGCATACACCGGTTCGCCACCGAGTTGCCGCGCGAGCCGCCGCACCACCCATTCGCTGATCGCAAACGCCAGCACGATCAGGCCAATCGTCATCGCCGCGATCATCACGAACGACGAGTGAAAAATGAACGCCGATGCCGCGATGGTCGCCTTCGCAGCCACGCTGCGCTGTTCGACCAGCGCATCCACCATCTTCTCGAGCTTCTCGGTCTCCACCAGCAAGGACACGTCCTGCGTGCCGACCTGCCAGTTCATCTGCGACAGGTCCAGCGGCTGCGCCTTCACGAGCGTCACGAAATCGCGCAGGTGGCCGCTCCATGTCGCCACCGCTGTGGCGAATTTCTTCTGCTGGGCAACCTGATCGCTATCGGAGGCGTCCACGTACTGTTGCAGCGTGTTCATCTGCGCGGACAGGCCGGCAAGACCCTTGTCGATGTCCGAACCAAGGTCGTCGCGCTCCTTGCCTGTCGTCGCGGTCAGCAGCATCTTCTGGGCGCGGCTCGCGCGCAAGACGTAACCGCGCGCTTCCTCGGCCGCCCGGCTCGCCACGTGGCCCTGGTCGTAGATCGACTGCGCCGAGCCGTTGAGCCGGCTAATCTGCGCCAGCGAAAACACGCCGATCAGCAGCGTGCCGATCAGCAGCACAGCGAAAGCCAGTCGCAACGTCGCCTTCACCGACAAGCCCTTGAGCCGCCCAACCGGCGCGCTCGAATGCGGCGAATTGCCTGCCGGCTCACCATCCGCCACGAACCCCACGCCCGTCTGGCTGCCCAGCGATACTGCTTTCATATTTCGTCCCCACGTATCGACCTGCCGGAAAGGTCGGTTCCGGCATTCATCTTTATCTCACCGGGTCTACGGCATCTGCGGCTGCAATCTTTAATGCAACCGCCCCCCAGCGCTCCTTGCGCCATCGCGCATCCGCCTTGTAGGCGGCGCCCCGCGACCGTCTTATACACGGCCAAAATTCGCCTCGGCGTACCACTGCGGCCACTTGCGCAGGTGCCCAAATCGTGGCAGTTAGCCGTAAATTCACGGCGTCCCGGCACGACTTTCGCCCCGCCCCCTGTCCGCGCAAGATCCGAGACACATCCGAGGCGCGCCCCAGGCATGTCCACTCGTGTCCGATTCGCGACAAAACTTGTCCTTACATTTCACGCGAGCCACATTACACTTCGTGAAATGCCAGATGGCGCCGGGTCATGTGTCGATATGCCGCAGCCAGCGGATCCGGCCCTCGCTCACTTTTCTCTCCTTCTCTCAAGCGCATGGAAACGAGCCTCGACAAAAACGCCCTCGCCGGCGTCTCAAGCAGCCCCGCCGCCCCGCCTCTGGCCGCCATGCCACAACACACGGTCTACTCCGTGCTCGGCGCCATCAGCTTTTCGCACCTGATCAACGACATGATCCAGTCGCTGGTCCTCGCGATCTATCCGATGCTGAAGGCCAACTTTTCGCTGTCGTTCGGGCAGATCGGCCTGATCACGCTGACCTATCAGATCACCGCCTCACTGCTGCAACCGCTGATCGGCAGCTATACCGACAAGCATCCGAAGCCGTATTCCCTGCCAATCGGCATGGGCTTTACGCTCGCCGGCCTGCTGCTGATGTCAGTCGCGCCGAACTTCGGCATTCTGCTGGTGGCGGCAGCGCTGGTCGGCTGCGGTTCGTCGGTGTTCCACCCGGAGTCGTCGCGGGTCGCGCGGATGGCCTCGGGCGGCCAGCATGGTCTCGCGCAGTCGCTGTTCCAGGTCGGCGGCAACGCCGGCTCCTCGCTCGGGCCGCTGCTCGCCGCCCTGATCATCATCCCGCACGGCCAGCGCAGCATTGCGTGGGTGTCCTCAGCGGCGCTGGTGGCGATCGTCGTGCTCACCCAGATCGGCCGCTGGTACAAGCGCCATCCGGCGACCAAAAAGGCGCGCGCCGCGCACGCCGGTCATGCGTCGCTGTCGCGCAACCAGGTGCGGCTCGCGATGGGAGTGCTCGTGCTGCTGGTGTTCTCGAAATACTTCTACCTCGCCAGCATCAACAGCTATTTCACCTTCTATCTGATCGACAAGTTCCATCTGCCGGTGCAGGCCGCGCAGGTCCACCTGTTCATTTTCCTCGCGGCCGTCGCAGCGGGCACGATCATCGGCGGTCCGATCGGCGACCGGATCGGCCGCAAATATGTGATCTGGGTGTCGATCCTCGGTGTCGCGCCGTTCACCATGCTGCTGCCGTACGCCAACCTGTTCTGGACCAGCATGCTGACCGTGGTCATCGGCGTGGTGCTGGCGTCGGCGTTCTCGGCGATCCTGGTGTATGCCCAGGAGCTGATTCCCGGCAAGGTGGGCATGATCGCGGGCCTCTTCTTCGGCTTCGCGTTCGGCCTCGGCGGGATCGGCGCGGCGGTGCTCGGCCAGCTGGCCGATGCGACCAGCATCGGCTATGTGTATAAGGTCTGCTCGTTCCTGCCGCTGATCGGCATCCTGACGGTGTTCCTGCCGGACGTCGAGGGCAGGCGCGCCAAGGCTTGAGTGAGCTCAAGGCGGGATCGAATCGACTGAATCTAAACCACGCGATCTGAACCGGGAATTGCCGGGAATTGCCGGGGGTCGACACCCCGGATCGAATGGAAAGAGGCGCTGCGGCGCCTTTTTCCATTTTGGGCGAGCGGCACGCCGCGCCTATGGTGAACCCGCGTTGTCCGCGCCGGTGAGCCTGCTCTATGCTGTGCGGACATGCACCGTACACACCGTGCCGAGGCCGCGACCGCCGTTCGCGCGTCGGCGCGCAAGCGCTTCGCCCGCCCGCTCACCCCATGCAGCAGGACAAGGATCGCCGCCAATGACCCGTTATCGCGAGTTCCACCGCCGTTCCATCGAAGCCCCCGAAGACTTCTGGCGCGACGAAGCGCGACGCATCCATTGGGAGACGCCGTTCGAGACCGTGCTCGACCGCTCGAATCCGCCGTTTGCGCGCTGGTTCGTCGGCGGCCGGACCAATCTGTGCCATAACGCGGTGGACCGGCATCTGGCCGAACGGGCGCAACAGAACGCGCTCGTCTATATATCGACCGAAACCGGTATCGAGCGGCGCTACACCTACGCCGAGCTGTACGCCGAAATCAACCGGATGGCCGCAGTGATGCGCTCACTGGGCGTCAAGCGCGGCGACCGCGTGCTGATCTACCTACCGATGATCCCCGAAGCGGTGTTCGCGATGCTCGCCTGCGCGCGCCTGGGCGCGATTCACTCGGTGGTGTTCGGCGGCTTCGCGGCGCCCAGCCTCGCGGCGCGCATCGACGACGCCAAACCGGCGCTGATCGTCACCGCCGATGCCGGCGCGCGCGGAGGCAAGGTGATCGACTACACGCCGCTCGTCGACGAAGCGCTTGCCCGCGCGCAGCACAAGCCGCCGCATGTGCTGCGGATCGACCGGCAGCTGGCGCCCGAACGCCTGAACGCCAGCTACCTGGTCGACTACGAGCCGCTACGCGAACAGTTTTTCGACGTCCATGTGCCGTGCGAATGGCTGGAGTCCAACGAGCCATCGTATGTGCTCTACACCTCGGGCACGACCGGGCGGCCGAAAGGCGTGGTGCGCGACGTGGGCGGCTATGCGGTGGCGCTGGCGGCATCGATGGAATACATCTTCGAAGGTCGCGCGGGCGACACCATGTTCACCGCCTCGGACATCGGCTGGGTGGTCGGCCATAGCTACATCATCTATGCACCGTTGATCGCGGGCCTGACCACAGTGATGTACGAAGGCACGCCGATTCGCCCGGACGGCGGCATCTGGTGGCGGCTCGTCGAGCAGCATCGGATCAACCTGATGTTCACCGCACCGACCGCATTGCGCGTGCTCAAGAAACAGGACCCGGCGCTGCTGAAGAAGTCCGACCTGTCGAGCTTGCGCACGCTATTCCTGGCCGGCGAGCCGCTCGACGAACCCACGGCATCGTGGATCACCGACGCGCTCGGCAAACCGGTAGTGGACAACTACTGGCAGACCGAGACCGGCTGGCCGATGCTGGCGATCCAGCGCGGCGTCGAAGCGCTGCCGCAGAAGCTCGGCTCGCCGGGCGTGCCGGTCTACGGCTACAACCTGACGCTGCGCAACGAACAAACCGGCGATGTCTGCGCACCCGGCGAGAAAGGCGTGATCACGCTCGGCTATCCGCTGCCGCCGGGTTGCATGTCGACCGTGTGGGGCGACGACCGGCGCTTCGTCAGCACCTACTGGTCGAGTGTCCCGGATCAGCAGCTCTATTCGACCTTCGACTGGGGCATCCAGGATGACAACGGCTACGTGACGATCCTCGGCCGCACGGACGATGTGATCAACGTCGCCGGTCACCGGCTCGGCACGCGCGAAATCGAGGAAGCGCTATCGAGCCATGCGGCGGTGGCCGAAGTCGCGGTAGTGGGCGTGGCCGATCCGCTCAAGGGTCAAGTGGCGCTGGCGTTCGTGGTGCTGCGCGATGCAGAGCGTTACGCGCCAGAGGACGCGCGTGCGAAGCTCGAGGCCGACTTGGCCGCGACGGTGGACCGTCAGCTTGGGGCGATTGCGCGGCCGGCGCGGGTGCATATGGTGGCGATGCTGCCGAAGACGCGCTCGGGCAAGCTGCTGCGCCGCGCGATTGCGGCGCTGGCGGAAGGGCGCGATCCTGGCGATCTGCCGACCATCGAAGATGCCAGCGCCTTGCAGCAGGTGCGCGATGCGCTGACGGCGGGTGGGAAGGCTTAGCCGCTGCTCACTGGACCAAGCGCCGCAAGATGCCGTTGCGGCGCTCGCGGCGCAGACAGACGGGAGCGCGGCGCGCTTAGACGCGCGCCTGCAAGAACCGCTTCAGAATGCCATTCGAATAGGTCCCGGCGATCTCAGTCAAGAACGAGGTAAACGACGCGGGCGCATGCGCATCCGCCGTGTCGGAAACCGTGCGCACAATCGCGCACGGCACGCCGTACTCGTGACAGACCTGCGCGATCGCCGCGCCTTCCATCTCGACGGCGAGCGCATCGGGCAAGGCCTCGCGCAGTGCCTCGACGGCCGCCGCACTGGCGACAAACTGATCGCCGCTGATGATGAGCCCACGATGCACACGCGGCAGTTGCGTCGCGAAGCGCGCGGCCAATGCCGGGCCCTCTTCCGCCACGAATTGCTCGGTCGCCGCCGCAAGCTGATCGGCCAGCATCTGATCCGCGGCGAAGCGGGCAACGCCGAGCAACGGCACTTCGAAACGCGGAAACAGCGGCGAGGCGTCGAGATCGTGTTGCGTCAAAGTATCGGCGACGACCACATCGCCGATCCGCACTTCCCGCCCGACCCCACCTGCGACACCGGTAAACACCACTGCCTCGACATCGAACGCATGAATCAAGGCACTGACCGTCGCCGCCGCGGCCACCTTGCCGATGCGTCCGAGCGTGACGACGCACGGCGCGCCATGCACGGTGCCGAGGTGATAATCGCGCCGGCCATGCGTGACCGTACGCACCTCGGATTCGGCGCGCATCGCCTCGAGCAGATCACCGAGTTCCTGCGGCAAAGCCGCCATCACACCTAGCGGACGACGAGCGCCCGCCGCCCCGGTTTGCACTGTGCTCATTCGACCGCCTGCAGTTTGGCGACCGCCAGCGCCAGCCACTTCTCGCCGTGCCGCTTGAACTTGACCTGCGCCTTGGCATCGGCGCCACCGCCTTCGAGCGCGATGATCGTGCCTTCGCCGAACTTGGTATGGAACACCTGCTGGCCGACCCGGAAACCGCTCTCGGCGGCGCGCTGCTCATTGGCAAAAGCCGGCAACGGCGCCGAGGTCGTCGACGCCGGCCCCGTGTAACCCGGCCGCGCAAACCAGTCACGGCCGTAACCTGCGTTGTCGGAGCGGCCACCCCAGCGTGCGCCCGCCTCGACCTTGGGCGTGAGCCACTTGAGCGTTTCCTGCGGCAGCTCGTCGAAAAAGCGCGAACGGATGTTGTAGCGTGTCTGCCCATGCAGCATCCGGCTCTGCGCGAACGACAGATACAAGCGCTCCTTGGCACGCGTAATCGCGACGTACATCAGACGGCGCTCTTCTTCGAGCCCGTCGGTTTCCATCGCGCTGTTCTCGTGCGGGAACAGGCCTTCTTCGAGACCGGTGATGAACACCGCAGTGAACTCGAGCCCCTTCGCCGCATGAACCGTCATCAACTGCACGGCTTCCTGGCCGGCCTGCGCCTGGTTGTCGCCCGCTTCGAGCGAGGCGTGCGATAGGAAGCCGGCAAGCGGCGTCATCGTGTCGGGGTTCTGCGCCGGGTCGGTGACTTCCGGCGCATCGAGAACGACGGTATTCGGGTCGTCGGTCGCCGTCACCAGTTCCGGCGCAGCGGTCGCGCCCGGACGCAGCGGAATGGAGCGCGCCGGCGTGTCGAGGCCGTAGCCTTCTTCGCTGACGAAAGCCGCCGCCGCATTGACCAGTTCCTGCAAGTTTTCCAGACGGTCCTGCCCCTCGCGTTCGGTCTGATAAAACTCCGCGAGACCGCTCGTGCGCACTACGTATTCGACGGTCTCCGGCAGGCTCATCTGCTGCGTTTCCGCGCGCATCTTGCCGATCAGGTTGGCGAAACTGGCAAGGCTCGAGCCTGCCTTGCCGGCGACGTACGGAATCGCCGCAGCCATCGAGCAGTTGTAGAGCCGTGCGGCATCCGCGAGCTGCTCGATCGAACGCGCCCCGATACCGCGAGTCGGGAAGTTGACGACGCGCGAGAACGCGGTGTCGTCGTTCGGGTTGTCGATCAGGCGCAGATAGGCGAGCGCGTGCTTGATTTCCTGACGCTCGAAGAAGCGCAGACCACCGTACACGCGGTAGGCGATACCGGCGTTGACGAGCGTATGTTCGATGGTGCGCGACTGCGCGTTGCTCCGGTACAGCACGGCGACTTCGCTGCGCGAGGTGCCGGTGCTGATGAGCGCCTTGATTTCCTCGACGATCCAGCCGGCCTCCTGCATATCGGTGGCGGCTTCGTAGACGCGCACCGGCTCGCCGTGGCCGGCGTCGGTGCGCAGGTTTTTGCCCAGCCGCCGCGAGTTATTGGCGATCAACTGATTGGCCGCATCGAGGATATGGCCATGCGAGCGATAGTTCTGCTCGAGCTTGATCAGGTGACGGACATTGAACTCGTTCTCGAAGTCGCGCATGTTGCCGACGTTCGCACCGCGAAACGCGTAAATGGACTGATCGTCGTCGCCGACCGCGAAGATCGAGTTGGTTTGCCCGGCGAGCAGCTTGAGCCACGCGTACTGAAGCTTGTTGGTGTCCTGAAACTCGTCGACGAGGATATGGCGAAAGCGCGCCTGATAGTGGGCGCGCAGCGGCGGATTGTGCGCGAGCAGCTCATAGCAGCGCAGCAGCAGTTCGGGGAAGTCGACCACGCCTTCACGCTGGCACTGCTGGTCGTAGGCCTCGTAGAGCTCGACAAATTTGCGGTTGAAGTTATCGGTAGCGTCGACGTCTTTGGGGCGCAGGCCCTGCTCCTTGGCGTTGTTGATGAAGTACTGGAGATTTTTCGCCGGGTACTTCTCATCGTCGATGTTCAGGCCCTTCATCAGACGCTTGATCGCGGACAGCTGGTCGGCGGTATCGAGAATCTGGAAGGTGGCGGGCAAGGCGGCGTCGCGGTGATGGGCGCGCAGCATGCGGTTGCAGAGGCCGTGGAAGGTGCCGATCCACATGCCGCGGGTGTCGATGGGCAGGAGGGCTTGCAGGCGCGCCATCATTTCGCGGGCGGCTTTGTTGGTGAAGGTGACCGCGAGGATGGTTGCTGGCGATGCCAGACCTTGCTGGATGAGCCATGCGATGCGGGTGATCAGGACACGGGTTTTGCCGCTGCCCGCGCCGGCTAGAATCAGTGCCGGTTCGTTGGGGAGCGTTACCGCGGCGTGTTGTTCGGGGTTTAGGTTAACGAGGAGTTCGGGCATTTTCCAGGGGGTCGGCGGCGGTTCGTTCGTCATTATAAGGTTCAGGGTTTGTTTTGGTTTTTGCCTGCGGCGCCTTGCTTTTAAGACCACCCCCAAGGCGCCGCAGGCAAACAGCCCAACACCGCATGAACCCGGACAAGCGCCGCAGGCAAACCTCCCGCAAGGGCGCACCCCTTATAATCAGGGATTCCACAGCATCCCAGCAGACGACGAACAATGAGCGACAGCACGCTTGCCAAGAGTTTCGAGCCCCACAACATCGAAGCCCAATGGGGCCCGGAGTGGGAAAAACGCGCCTACGCCGCGCCCGCGTTCGCCGAGAACGCCAAAAACTTCTCGATCCAGCTCCCGCCGCCGAACGTCACAGGCACCCTCCACATGGGGCACGCCTTCAACCAGACGATCATGGACGGCCTCACCCGTTACCATCGGATGCTCGGCGAAAACACCCTCTGGGTCCCCGGCACCGATCACGCCGGCATCGCGACCCAGATCGTCGTCGAACGCCAATTGGACGCCCAGGGCGTCTCGCGCCATGACCTCGGCCGCGAAAAGTTCGTCGAACGTGTCTGGGAGTGGAAGCAGCAGTCCGGCTCCACCATCACCAGCCAGGTGCGCCGCCTCGGCGCCTCCATCGACTGGTCGCGCGAATACTTCACCATGGACGACAAGATGTCCGCCGCCGTGCGCGACGTCTTCGTCCGTCTATATGAACAAGGCCTGATCTATCGCGGCAAGCGCCTCGTCAACTGGGATCCGGTCCTCATGACCGCCGTCTCCGACCTCGAAGTCGCCAGCGAAGAAGAAAACGGCCATCTGTGGCATATCCAGTACCCGCTCGCCGATGGCTCGGGTCATCTGACTGTCGCAACCACCCGTCCGGAAACCATGCTCGGCGACGTCGCCGTGATGGTTCATCCGGAGGACGAACGCTACGCCGCCCTGATCGGCAAGATGGTCAAGCTGCCGCTCGCCGACCGCGAAATCCCCATCATCGCCGACGACTACGTCGACCGCGAATTCGGCACCGGCGTCGTCAAGGTCACCCCGGCGCACGATTTCAACGACTATCAGGTCGGCCAGCGTCACAAGCTGCCGCAGATCGAAATCCTGACGCTCGAAGCGAAGATCAACGACAACGCGCCCGAAAAATACCGCGGTCTCGATCGCTTCGAAGCGCGCAAGCAAGTCGTTGCCGATCTCGAAGCCATCGGCCTGCTCGAGTCCGTCAAGCCGCACAAGCTGATGGTGCCGCGTGGCGACCGTACCGGCGTCGTGCTGGAACCGATGCTCACCGACCAGTGGTTCGTCGGCATGAGCAAGCCGGCCCCCGAAGGCACCTTCAATCCCGGCAAGTCGATCGCCGAAGCCGCGCTCGACGTGGTCCGCAACGGCCAGATCAAGTTCGTCCCGGAAAACTGGACCAACACCTACTATCAATGGCTCGAAAACATCCAGGACTGGTGTATCTCGCGCCAGCTCTGGTGGGGCCATCAGATTCCGGCGTGGTATGGCGAAAGCGGCGAAATCTTCGTCGCCAAGACGGAAGAAGAGGCCCGCGCCCAGGCTGCCGCCAAAGGCTACACCGGCGCCCTGAAGCGTGACGAAGACGTGCTCGACACTTGGTTCTCGTCGGCGCTGGTGCCGTTCTCGTCGCTCGGCTGGCCGAACGAGACGAAGGAACTGGAAGCGTTCCTGCCCTCCTCGGTGCTCGTCACCGGCTTCGACATCATCTTCTTCTGGGTCGCGCGGATGGTCATGATGACCACCCACTTCACCGGCAAGGTGCCGTTCGACACCGTCTATGTGCATGGTCTGGTGCGCGACGCCGAGGGCCAGAAGATGTCGAAGAGCAAGGGCAACACGCTCGACCCGATCGATATCGTCGACGGCATCGATCTCGACTCGCTGGTCGCCAAGCGCACCACCGGTCTGATGAACCCGAAGCAGGCGGCATCGATCGAGAAGAAGACCCGCAAGGAATTCCCGGACGGCATCCCCGCCTTCGGCACCGACGCGCTGCGCTTCACCATGGCGTCGATGGCCACGCTCGGCCGTAACGTCAACTTCGACCTCGCGCGCTGCGAGGGCTACCGCAACTTCTGCAACAAGCTGTGGAACGCCACCCGCTTCGTGCTGATGAACTGCGAAGGCCACGACTGCGGTTTCGGCAAGCCGGCCGATGCGTGCGGCCCGAATGGCGAGGGCAATTGCGGTCCGGGCGCCTATCTCGACTTCTCGCAGGCCGACCGCTGGATCGTCTCGCATCTGCAGCGCGTCGAGGCCGAAGTCGCCAAGGGTTTTGCCGACTACCGCTTCGACAATGTGGCGAACGCCCTATACAAGTTCGTCTGGGACGAATACTGTGATTGGTATCTTGAGCTCGCCAAGGTGCAGATCCAGAATGGCGCGCCGGAACAGCAGCGCGCCACGCGCCGCACGCTGTTGCGTGTGCTCGAGACGGTCCTGCGCCTCGCGCATCCGGTAATTCCGTTCATCACCGAAGCGCTGTGGCAAAAGGTGGCGCCGCTTGCCGACCGTTACCCGCAGGGCAAGGCAGAGGGCGAGGCATCCATCATGGTGCAGCCTTATCCGGTGGCCGATCTCAGCAAGCTCGACGAAGCCGCCGAGCAGTGGGTGGCCGACCTGAAGGCCGTGATCGACGCCTGCCGCAACCTGCGCGGGGAGATGAACCTGTCGCCGGCCACCAAGGTCCCGCTGCTCGCTACCGGCAACGCCGAGCGGCTGCGCACCTTTGCGCCGTACGCCCAGGCGCTGGCGCGATTGTCGGAAGTGCAGATCATCGCCGACGAGGCCACGCTCGACGCCCAGGCACATGGCGCGCCAATTGCTATCGTAGGTAATGACAAGCTGGTGCTGAAGGTCGAGATCGATGTCGCCGCCGAACGCGAACGCTTGTCAAAAGAAATTGCGCGACTGGGCGCCGAAGTGGTGAAGTGCAACGCCAAGTTACAAAATGAAAGCTTTGTTGCCAAAGCCCCGCCTGCAGTCGTTGAGCAGGAGCAGAAAAGGCTGGCAGAATACGAAACGACTATCGGCAAGCTGAACGCGCAACTTGCGCGCCTGCCGGCCTGATTGATGCTCGACGCCTGTGCCTCGCGCACAGGCGTAGCCACCAGAGGATTCAGGGGTATATAACATGCTAAAAGTTACAAAAGCGGTATTTCCGGTAGCCGGTCTTGGCACCCGGTTCCTCCCCGCCACCAAGGCGAGCCCGAAGGAAATGCTGCCCATCGTCGACAAGCCGCTGATCCAGTACGCCGTTGAAGAAGCCATGGCGGCCGGCATCACCGAAATGATCTTCGTCACCGGCCGCAGCAAGCGGGCCATCGAGGATCACTTCGACAAATCGTACGAAATCGAAGCCGAACTCGAAGCGCGCGGCAAGGACAAGCTGCTCGAACTGGTGCGCAGTATCAAGCCGAGCCATGTGGATTGCTTCTACGTGCGCCAGCCCGAGGCGCTCGGCCTAGGCCACGCGGTGATGTGCGCCGAAAAGCTGGTCGGCGACAACCCGTTTGCCGTGATTCTCGCGGACGACTTGCTGTACGGCACGCCCCCCGTGATGGCGCAGATGATCGAGGTGTTCGACCACTATCACAGCTCGGTGATCGGCGTCGAAGAGATCCCGCACTCGGAGACGAAGTCCTACGGGATCGTCGATGGCAAGGAGTGGGAGGACTCGATCATCAAGATGTCCGGCATCATTGAGAAGCCGGCGCCGGAAGTCGCGCCGTCGAACCTCGGCGTGGTCGGCCGCTACGTGCTCAAGCCGCGGATTTTCGAACATCTGCGCGCGCTCAAGCCGGGCGCCGGCGGCGAACTGCAGTTGACGGACGCGATCCAGTCGCTGCTCGCCGACGAACAGGTGCTCGCGTACAAGTACCACGGCACGCGTTTCGACTGCGGCAGCAAGCTCGGCTACCTGAAGGCCACCGTGGAGTTTGCGCTGCGCCATCCGGAAGTGGCCGCGGACTTCCAGGAGTACCTGCGCACACGTTCGCCGGTGCTGGAAGGCTAAGCGCTCGAAATAAAAGCGCTGCGAGAGTGCGCAAAGGCACGCAGTAGAAATCGGAAAGGCGCTGTTGCCCTGTATGTTGGGCACAGCGCCTTTTGTTTCGGTACGGGCCAGACACGCTATGGTGTTTGCACAGCCCTCCGGTCTTGGCGGGCCGCCGCAGCTCCAAAGACAGTCAAATCGGGAGTCCGTATGCCGAATGAACGGCAGTCAAACGATACGATCCAGCATTGGACGGACAATTGGGTTGCCTCTGTCTCTGACTATTCAGTCTTCGTGGTTTCCGTGGACGGCCAGATTCTGACCTGGAATCCAGGCGGAACGGCGCTCCACGGATACCTGCCGCACGAAATCATCGGCCAGGCGCTGGAGATCCTCTATCCAGACGAGGATCAGCAAAAGGGCCTGCCTGCTGCCGACCTCGAGATCGCTCGACGCACAGGCCGTCACAACACCGAAGGGTGGCGGATCCGCAAGGACGGTACGGCGTTTTGGGCCAGCGTCGTGATCACCGCATTGCACGCTGCCGACGGGCAGCTTGCCGGCTTCGTGAAGATCGTGCGCGACATCACGGATAAAAAGGCCGTACACGACGCAGTGCTCGAAAGCGAGCGGCGCTTCCGCATGCTGGTTCACGGCGTGACCGACTACGCGATCTTCATGCTCTCGCCGGAAGGGATCGTCACGAACTGGAACTCGGGCGCCCGGCGGATCAAGGGCTACACGGCAAACGAAATCATCGGCTCGCATTTTTCGCGCTTTTACTTGCCCGAAGACGCCGCAGCAGGATTGCCGCAGCGCGGGCTGGATGCTGCCGCGAAGGATGGGCGCTTTGAAGCGGAAGGATGGCGGGTCAGGAAGGACGGCACGCGTTTCTGGGCGCACGTGGTGATCGACGCGATCCGGGAAGAGGATGGCACGCTGGCTGGATTTGCCAAGATCACGCGCGACATTACCGAGCGGATGGAAGCGAACCGGCTTCTTGAAGATGCAAGGAAGGCATTGTTCCAGTCGCAGAAGATGGAGGCGATCGGCAAGCTGACGGGCGGCGTTGCGCACGACTTCAACAACGTCCTGCAGGTATTGCGCGGCAACCTCGAACTGCTGGAGAGGCGTCATGCCGGTGACGTGTGGACCCGCGAGCGGCTGGACAAGGCGGTCGATGCTGTCGAGCGCGGCGCGAAGCTTGCCTCGCAACTGCTCGCCTTCGGCCGGCGCCAGCCCCTGCAACCGGTTGTGATCAACCTCGCCGCCGCCATTCGCGGCATGGACGACCTGCTGCGGCGCGCCCTGGGCGAGGCCGTGGAGATGGAAACCGTGGTGGAGGGCGGTCTGTGGAACACGTTTGTCGACATCCACCAGCTCGAAAATGTGATCCTGAATCTGGCCATCAATGCGCGCGATGCAATGCCGGATGGCGGCAAGCTGACGATGGAGCTGGCCAACGCGATGCTCGACGCCGATTACGTCGCCGGTGTGTCCGAGGTGCCCGCAGGCCAGTACGTGATGCTGGCCGTGACCGACAACGGTACGGGGATGCCGCCTGACGTGGTTGAGCGGGCATTCGAGCCATTTTTTACAACGAAAGCGGAAGGCCAGGGGACCGGACTGGGTTTGAGCACGGCATATGGCTTCGTGAGGCAAACTGGCGGTCACGCCCGCATCTACAGCGAGGTGGGATACGGAACGACGGTCAAGATCTACCTGCCGCGTTCGACCGAAACCGCCGTCGAGCCCCCACCGAGGCCGAGCGTCAAGCTGCAAGGCGGAACCGAAACGATCCTCGTCGTGGAAGACGACCCGAAGGTGCAATCCACGGTGGTCGACACGCTATCTAGCCTCGGTTACCGCGTACTGAAGGCGGACAGCACCGAGCAGGCGCTGACGGTGATCCGCAGCGGCGTTCACCTGGACCTGCTGTTCACCGACGTTGTCATGCCGGGGTTGCCGCGCAGTCCCGAGATGGCGGCCCAGGCGGTGCAGCTCCTGCCGGGCCTGAAGGTGCTGTTTACTTCCGGCTATACCCAGAACGCGATTGTTCATGGCGGACGGCTGGATCCCGGCGTCGAGCTGTTGAGCAAACCATACAGTCGCGAACAACTGGCCTACAAGATCCGCCAGATGCTGAACCCGGCCAGCGCGACCGCGCGCCGCCAGGAGGCCACGCTAGCGGCAGCAAACCCAGGCACGACCGGTCTGCGCGTGCTTCTGGTCGACGACGACCTAGCTTTACTGGAAGCCACGAGCGAATTGCTGAAGATGCTCGGCCACGTTCCGGCCATGACCGACTCGCCGGACGAAGCGTTGCGCTGGCTTGGCGAGCGGACCTTCGACGTCTTGCTGGCCGATCTCGCCATTCCTGGCAAGTCCGGTATCGAACTCGCGGAAAAAGCGGTGCAGTTGCAGCCGGGGTTGCGCGTGATCTTTGCGTCTGGCAACAAGATGCCCGAGGCGCCGGCGCTGACGTTCTGCTGGAAGGCGTTACGCAAGCCCTATACGTTAGACGAACTGAGCCGGGTACTGGATAGTTCCCGGTGCAATTTCCAGGCTTAGCCAGGTTTAGCCGCGCTCAGCGGCGCCGCATCAGAAACACGAACACCTTGTCCTGGGTCGAAACTTCGACGATTTCATTGCCCGTCTGCTTGGAGAACGCGGCGAAATCGCGCTGCGAGCCGGGATCGGTAGCGAGCACCTTGAGGATCTGGCCGCTTTCCATGTCGGCGAGCGCCTTTTTGGCGCGCAAAATGGGGAGCGGACAGTTCAGCCCGCGCGCATCGACTTCCTTGTGAACCTGAATTTGCATCGACGATGACCTTCGGGATGAGGCGCCGCGAACGACGCCGGACAGAGGGCCAAATTCTACCGCAGCCGTCATATCCGCGCCGATGCGACGCGGATATGACGGTCATCACGGCAGCCGCCTTCGCAACCGTTCGCAGCTCCTTCTCAGCCCCTTACAGCGTCACCGCCTGCCCGGTCTGCAGCGACTGGCGCAGCGCGCTGCCAATGCGCGTCGCCTCCAGCGCGTCGGCCAGCGTCGCACCTGCGGACGCACCGCCCTGCACCGCGGCGACAAAGGCCCGTGCTTCGTACAGGAAGGCGTCCTCGAAGCGATCGAAGAAGGTCGGTGTACATTCGTTGCGAATGCCGCTCGCGTCCGTGATTTCGACGCGGTTCAAACGCGGGTTGTGGCCGATCGCCAAAGCCCCCGCCGTGCCGATCACCTCGCTGCCGGTGTCGTTACCGTGCGCCATGGTGCGCGAGGCGTAAAACATGGCAAGGCGCCCGTCCTCGAATTCGCAGATCGCCACGCCGTTATCGACGTCGCCGAATTCGCGCAGTCCTTCATGCAGCGCAATCGTGCCGCTGGCAAACACACGTTTGGCGCGCGGCTTGCCGAGCAGCCACCGCGCCACGTCGATGTCGTGCACGGTGCAGTCGAGAAAAATCCCGCCCGAGGTCGGCGCGAAGCGCACGAAAAAGCCATCCGGATCGTTCTTGTCGGTGGTTTGCGAACGCACCAGGAACGGCCGGCCAATCACGCCCGCCTCGATCTTCTCAAACGCGTCGCGATAGCTCGGATCGAAACGGCGCATGAAGCCGATGGTCGCCTGTAGATGCGGGCGCTCTTCGGCCTCCGCCAGCACGCGCTCGCACTCGGCCAGATCCAGCGACAGCGGCTTCTCGCAGAACACATGCTTGCCGGCGCGCAACGCGTCGACAATCTGTTGCGCGTGCAAGGCCGAGGGCGTAACGAGCCACACCGCGTCGACCTCGCGGTCTTCGAGCAGCGCTGCGTAGTCCTTGTACAAACGCGGGGATGGCAACGCCTGAGCGGCCCAGGCAAGCTCTTCTTCAAGCGGACTGCAGACCGCCACGAGCGCGGCACCCGGCACGCGATACGCCAGATTCTCCGCGTGACGCTTGCCGAGCCGCCCCAGCCCGACTACACCCACCCGCACCGGTTGCCGGCTGCTAGAGGCCGCCGTCATCATGCGCCCTCCCCGAGCCGCACCGGCTGCCCTTCGCGCCATGAGCGCGTCGCCGCGTCCGCCAGTTCGAGCGCCTTCAAGCCGTCCGCCACGGTGGTGCGAACCGGCTTGCCATGCGTGATCGCTTCGAAGAAATGTGCGATTTCCGCCGCGTACGCAGCCCGGTAACGCTCGAGGAAAAACGCTTCGGGCACATCGCTCGAAACTTCTGTCTTCGAATACGCCACCACCTCGGTGGGACGCACGTTGCCGGCTTGCAGCATGCCGGTGCTGCCGAGCACTTCGAAGCGCTGATCGTAGCCATAGGCCGCGCGCCGCGCCGTGTTGATCTGGCACAGGCGTCCGCTCTTCGTACGAATCGTCACGGCGGTCGAATCGATGTCGCCCGCTTCGGCAATCGCCGGGTCGGTGAGGCAACTGCCGGTCGCGTGCAGCGTCTCGGCTTCGTCGTCGAGAATCCAGCGGAAGATATCGAAGTCGTGGATCAGCATGTCCTTGAAGATGCCGCCCGAATGCTTGATGTATTCGACCGGCGGTGCGCCCGGATCGCGGCTCGTGACGATCAGCATTTCCGGCGTGCCGATCTCGCCCGCGTCGATGCGCGCTTTCAGTGCCGCGAACGTAGGATCGAAGCGACGCTGAAAACCAATCATGCACACCACGCCCGCTTTAGCCACCGCGTCCGCGCAGGCACGCGCACGTTCGAGCGTCAGGTCCACCGGCTTTTCGCAGAAGACATGCTTCTTCTGCGCGGCCGATTGCTGGATCAGGTCGGCATGCGTATCCGTGCTCGAGCAGATCACGGTCGCGCCGACCGAGGCATCGCCCATGGCGCCGTCGATATCCGCCACCTGCGCGCCATGCAAGGCGGCAAGCGAGGCTGCCGCTTCCTTGTTCACGTCCACCACATACTTGAGCCGCACGCCCGGTTGCCGCGCCAGATTGGCCGCATGAATCCGGCCGATGCGCCCCGCGCCGAACACCGCTACGTCGATTGTCTTGCCGCCTGCAACATCAGTCATCGTATCCTCCAGTGTCTTTCGATTCTTCTACGTTCAATTCGAGCTTGTACGCGAGCGCGATGAACAGCGCCTGGCACAGGCAGATCGTGCTGGTCAGCGAGCGGAACGCGAATGCGCTCCCCTCCTTCACATAAAGTTGCGTGGTGGCGTAGCGCGCGAGCGGCGACAACTGGCTGTCGGTGATTACCAGTGTCTTCGCCTGATGGTGATGCGCCACGCGCAGGCAGTACTGCGTCTCCTTGCCGTACGGCGCGAAGCTGATCGCGATGACTACATCGCCCTTCCTGACGCTGCGGATCTGCTCGCGATACATGCCGCCGAAGCCGGACACCAGATGCACGCGCTTGGGCGTGTGCTGCAGCGCATAGACGATATAGCTCGCCACCGGAAACGAACGCCGCACGCCGACTACGTAGATGTTGTCGGCCTGCTGCAGCATCTTCACGGCGGCGTCGAACTCGGCGTCGTTGAGGCCCGCTTCGAGTTCATCGAGGCCGCCGCGGCAGGCCGCCACGAACTCGCGCGCGACCGCGCCACCGGACAACGCCCCCGGCTTTTCGTCGATCAGCTTGCGAATGCGCTGCTGATAGCTCGGCGACGAAGTGCCCTGCCCCGTATACGCCTGACGAAACACCGCCTGCAGATCGGAGAACCCGGAAAAACCGAAGCGCTGCGCAAAGCGCACGACCGCTGACGGATGCACGCCGCAACTCGCCGCGATATCGCTGGTGCGATCCACCATCACGCTCGAGCGATGCTGCTCGATATAGGTCGCGACGTTCTTCAACTGACGCGGCAACGACTCGTAGTTTTCTGCGATGCGCTGCATCAAATCTTCGACACTCGGCAATTCTTCTGTACTGTCTTCCGCCATGGCTCTTCCTTTGCTGCTTTATTGCACTGCAGAACGGCCTCCACAAAGGCTCTGTGCACTGCGCTGACGTTGCCGATTATAGGCAGGCGCCCCGTCAAATGGAACATATTTTCCATTTTTCTTTGTCATGAAATTTTCATTGCAACACGACTAAAGATGGCCTAATCTTGGTTCTGAGCGATGGTGTTGCGAGCAGGCGTTGAACGCTTAGAGGGCTCGCAGGTATCAGGACACGCCAGACGCTCCCTTCAATAACGAAGACCGAGAAAGGTGGAGACAATGAGACTTTGCAATGGCAAGGCAACGCTGAGGATTCTGGTAGCGGCACTAGCAATGACGGCGGGATTGGCTGCCACGACCGCAGCTCGCGCGGCCGATGCGCACTTCGTGTTGATCAGCCACGCACCGGATTCCGACTCCTGGTGGAACACCATCAAGAACGCCATCAAACAGGCCGACGAAGACTTCAACGTCGAGACCGACTACCGCAATCCCCCCAACGGCGACATCGCCGACATGGCACGCCTGATCGAACAGGCAGCGGCGCGCAACTATGACGGGGTGATCGTCACCATCGCCGACTACGACGTGCTGAAAGGCTCGATCCACAAGGTCACCGAAAAGCACATTCCCCTCGTGACGATCAACTCGGGCACCGAGCAGCAGAGCGCCGATCTGGGCGCGATCATGCATATCGGCCAGCCTGAATATACGGCGGGCAAGGCCGCCGGCGAAAAGGCCAAAGCCGCAGGCGTCAAATCGTTCCTGTGCGTGAACCATTACGCCACCAACCCGGCCTCGTTCGAACGTTGCCGCGGCTTTGCCGATGCGCTTGGGGTCGACTTCAAGAGCTCCACGCTCGATGCCGGCACCGACCCGACCGGCATCCAGTCGAAGGTCAGCGCGTATCTGCGCAATCACCCGGACACCGGCGGCGTGCTGGCGCTGGGGCCGCTGTCGGCCGCGCCGACCATCAAGGCGCTGCAGCAGATGGGTCTGGCCGGCAAGATGTGGTTCGCGACTTTCGACTTTGACGACGACATCGCCAAGGCCATCAAGGACGGCACGATCCAGTTCGCCATCGACCAGCAACCGTACTTGCAGGGCTATATCGCGGTCGCCGTGCTGGCCATCGTGAAGCACGATCACACGACCGACCCGGTGAAGATCCGCCAGATCCTGCAGGCCAATCCGAAGTTCCAGGCGCGTCTGTCCACCTACGGGCTCGCCCCTTCGTATGGACCGCGCAATATCGGCTCCGGTCCGGGCTTCATTACCAAGGAGAACATCGACAAGGTAGTCAAGTACGCAGGTCAGTACCGCTAAGCAATGTTGCATTGAGTTCGGGCACGGCAGAGCCGTCCCGGCAGGCATGAAGGAAGCGCGTGCGGCCAGCCGCCACTGGCCAGGCCGCACCCGTTTCCCTTCGCAAGGTGTTACTCGCACTTCACTTGCATTTCACTTGTATCAAGCGCCTTTGCGCGGAGCGTCGCCACGACGCCATCCGCCGGCGCATCAAGGAGAGCTTCAATGGGCGTCGCCAACCCTTTCCACGCCAAACATCCCCCTTCTGAGCAGGACGCCGCTGCAGCTGCGTCCTCAGGCGCCTCGGCCGCCGACGAGCGCGTGCGCCGCGAATCGTGGTTCAAGCATCTGCTGAGCCGGCCGGAGTTCGCCGCTCTCGCCGGCACCGTCATGGTGTTCCTGGTGTTCGGGCTTGCCGCCGGCAACTCGGGCATGTTCAACCTCGACGGCGTGATGAACTGGTCGCAGGTTGCCGCGTACCTTGGGATTATCGCGGTCGGCGCCTGCCTGCTCATGATCGCCGGTGAGTTCGACCTCTCGATCGGCTCGATGATCGGCTTTTCCGGCATGATGGTCGCGCTGCCCACCATGTACTTTCACTGGCCGATTGCGCTGTCGATCCTGTTCGCGTTCGCAGGCTCGATGCTGCTGGGCGCCCTCAACGGCTACCTGGTGATCCGCACCCGCCTGCCCTCCTTCATTGTGACGCTGGCGTTCCTGTTCATCCTGCGCGGCCTGACTCTCGCGCTCTCGGTGATGTTTGCCGATCGCACCATCATCTCCGGCGTAGGCGACGTCGCCGCGCAGGACTGGCTCGCGCATACGCTGTTCCAGGGCGTCGCCTTCAAGGGACTGTTTACATGGCTTGGCCATATTGGCCTCGTCAAACTGCTCGACAATGGCATGCCGCTCGTGCCGGGGATTCCGAAAGTCCTGCTGTGGTGGTTCGCGCTTGCCGCTATCTGCGCATTCACCCTCGCCAAGACGCAATTCGGCAACTGGATCTTCGCTGTCGGCGGCGACGCCAATGCCGCGAAAAACGTCGGTGTGCCGGTGCGCCGCGTGAAGATCTCGCTGTTTGTCCTGACCGCGTTCTGCTCGTGCCTGTACTCCGTACTGCAAGTGTGCGACATCGGTTCGGCAGCAGCGGACCGCGGCCTGCAAGCGGAATTCGAAGCCATCATCGCTGCGGTGATCGGCGGCACCTTGCTCACTGGCGGTTATGGCTCGGTAGTGGGGGCAAGCTTCGGGGCATTGATCTTCGGCGTCGTGCAGATCGGCATCACCTATACGAACATCGATTCGGACTGGTTCCGCGTGTTCCTCGGCGGCATGCTGCTGTTCGCAGTGCTCTTTAACCACTACGTGCGCAGCCGCGTCGCGGCGTCCCGCTAATCGAAGAGGTCACGATGGACACCACCCAGAATACGGCACCAGCTACGGCACAGCCGGCCACAGGCGACTATATCCTCGCGCTCGAGAACGTGAGCCGCTACTTCGGCAACGTGATTGCGCTAAAGGACATCACCCTGCGGCTCAAGCGCGGCGAAGTGCATTGCCTGCTCGGCGACAACGGCGCGGGTAAATCCACGCTGATCAAGACACTGGCCGGCGTGCATCAGCCGAGCGAAGGCACCTACCTCGTCGACAGCAAGCCGGTGCGTTTCACCTCGCCGAAAGACGCGCTCGATCTCGGCATTGCGACCGTCTATCAGGATCTCGCACTGGTGCCGCTGCTTTCGGTGGCGCGCAACTTCTTCATGGGACGCGAGCCGCAGAAAAAGTTGTTTGGCTTTATCAACGTGATGGATCTCGATCATTGCGCGAGCGCCTCGCGCGAGAAGCTCGCGGAAATGGGCATCAACGTGCGCGACCCGCATCAGCCGATCGGCACCATGTCGGGCGGCGAGAAGCAGTGCCTCGCGATTGCGCGGGCGATTCACTTCGGCGCACGCGTGCTGATTCTCGACGAACCGACCGCCGCGCTCGGCGTGAAGCAGAGCTTTAACGTGCTGAAGCTGATCCATACCGCGCGAGCCAAAGGCATTTCGGTGATCTTCATTACGCACAACGTACACCACGCCTATCCGATTGGCGATTCGTTCACGCTGCTCAACCGCGGCAAGTCGCTCGGCACCTTCACCAAGGACACCATTACCAAGGACGAAGTGCTCGACATGATGGCCGGCGGCGCCGAAATGCAGAAGATGATCGGCGAACTCGAAGGCGCGACGATCTGACTTGCGCTACGCCGCAGGCGCGGTTTTGACGCGCGCCCGCGCCGCGACGTAGTGCGTCAGTCAGGCACCAGGACATACAGGACATTTCATGGCTCTCACCAGCACACCCACGTCTTCCGCAGCCAGCCGTTTTGCAGCGGGCCGCAGCCGCGACATTATCTGCCTCGGCCGGCTCGCGGTCGATCTCTACGCCCAACAGGTCGGCGCGCGGCTCGAAGACGTGTCGAGCTTTGCGAAGTATCTCGGCGGCTCGTCGGCCAATATCGCGTTCGGCTGTGCCCGGCTCGGACTCAACTCGGCGATGCTCGCGCGGGTCGGCAACGACCATATGGGGCGCTTCCTCACCGAAACGCTCACCAAGGAAGGTTGCGACGTCAGCCACGTGCGCGTCGACCATGAACGGCTGACCGCGCTCGTACTGCTCGGCCTGAAGGACCGCGATACCTTCCCGCTGATTTTCTACCGCGAAAACTGCGCGGATATGGCGGTAGACGAAGCCGATTTCGATGAGGCCTTCATTGCCTCATCGAAGGCGCTGCTGATTACCGGCACGCACTTCTCCACCGAACAGGTGAACCGCGCAAGCCGCCGGGCGCTCGATTACGCGCGCCGCAACGGCGTGCGCACCGTGCTCGATATCGACTACCGTCCCGTGCTGTGGGGCCTCACCGGCAAGGCCGACGGCGAAACCCGTTTTGTCGCGAACGAAGACGTCACCGCGCACATCCAGCGCATCCTGCCTTTGATGGATCTGGTGATCGGCACTGAAGAAGAGTTCCGCATCGCGGGCGGCAAGACCGAACTGATCGATGCGCTCGCGATGGTGCGTGCCGTGACGCCGGCCACGCTGGTGGTCAAGCGCGGTCCGCTCGGCTGCCAGATCATCGACGGCGACGTCCCTGCTTCGCTTGACGATGCGCCCATCCAGGGCGGCGTCGAAGTCGAAGTATTGAACGTGCTCGGCGCAGGCGATGCATTTGCCTCGGGCTTTCTGTCGGGCTGGCTGCGCGACCAGCCTCTCGAAGCATGTGCACGCGCCGCGAATGCGAGCGGCGCGCTGGTCGTCTCACGGCACGGTTGCGCCCCGGCGATGCCCACGCCTGCCGAGCTCGAGTATTTCCTCGCCGAAGCGAAAGCCGACCCGCAGCGCATGCGCCGCCCCGACCGCGACGCGAAGCTCGCGCGACTGCACCGCGTCTCCCCTGCCCGCAAGCAATGGGACGAAGTGCTCGGCTTTGCCTTCGATCACCGCAACCAGTTCTTCGACCTGGCCCAACAAACCGGCGCGGACGAAGCACGCATCGCGCAGTTGAAAAGCCTGTTTGTCGACGCCGTCGCGCAGACCGAAAGCGCGCTCGGCTTGCAGGGCCGCATCGGCGTGCTGATCGACGACCGCTATGGCCAGGACGCGCTGAACGCCGCCACCGGCCGTGGCTGGTGGATCGGCCGGCCGGTGGAACTGCCGGGTTCGGTGCCGCTCGTGTTCGATCATGGACGCTCGATCGGCACCACGCTCACCAGTTGGCCACAAGAGCATGTGGTGAAATGCCTCGTGCAATACCATCCCGACGAGCCGATCGAGCAGCGGCTTGAACAGGAAGCACAGTTGCGCGCGCTCTACGATGCGACCCAGGCGAGCGGCCATGAACTGCTGCTCGAAGTGATCCCACCGAAGCACGCCAATCTGCCGAGCGGCTCTGACACCGTGTATCGCGCGTTGAAGCGTCTGTACAACATCGGCATCTACCCGGAGTGGTGGAAGCTCGAGCCGATGGAAGCCGCGCAATGGCAGGCCGTCGATGCGCTGATTGCCGAACGTGATCCGTATTGCCGTGGCGTGGTGTTGCTCGGGCTGTCGGCGGCGGTCGAACAACTCAACGAAGGTTTTCGTGCGGCGGCGCAATCGGCAACCTGCCGGGGCTTCACCGTCGGCCGGACGATTTTCCACGAACCTAGCCATGCGTGGCTCGCAGGCTCGATTGGCGACGACGAATTGATCGCGCGGGTACGGCAAACCTTCGAAACACTGATCGCCGCATGGCGCGCCACGCGCGGCAACTCTGCGGCGCACAGCACGACGCCGCCTATCGTTCACCAGGAGCAGGCTGCATGAACCAGCGCATCTTGCATCACGATCCGGCCTCCACCCATCATGACTCCGCTGCTACATCGCCTGCGCCGACGTCGGGCACGCTGCGGCTTACCACCGCGCAGGCGCTCGTGCGCTACCTCGCCGCGCAGCGTGTCAGGAGCGAAGACGGAAGCGGCACCGAGCCGCTGTTCGGCGGCGTCTTCGCGATCTTCGGGCACGGTAACGTCGCGGGGATTGGCGAGGCGTTGTACCAGCATCGTCATGAGCTGCCGACGCTGCGCGCGCACAACGAGCAGGCGATGGCACACAGTGCGATTGCGTATGCGAAGGCGCATTTCCGGCGCCGGATGATGGCGGTCACCACCTCCATCGGCCCCGGCGCGACCAACCTGCTGACCGCCGCAGCGCTCGCGCACGTGAACCGTTTGCCGGTCCTGCTGCTGCCCGGCGACACGTTCGTCTCGCGCGCACCCGACCCGGTCTTGCAGCAGGTCGAAGACTTTCACGACGGCGGCATCTCGGCCAACGATGCGTTCAAACCCGTCTCGCGTTACTTCGACCGCATCGTGCATCCCGCGCAATTACTAAGCGCGTTGCCGCGCGCGCTGCGCGTGCTGACCGACGCCGCCCTGTGCGGCCCGGTCACGCTGGCATTGCCGCAAGATGTACAAGCCGCCGCATGGGATTTCCCCACTGACTTCTTCGAACCGCGCGTGGTCGGCTTCCATACGCCTGCGCCGATTGCCGAAGAGATTAACGCCGCGCTCGAACGCTTGCGACGCGCGAGCCGGCCGCTGATCGTCGCCGGTGGCGGCGTGCTGTACGGGCATGCCACCCAGGCGCTGCACGCGTTCGCCACCTCGTACGGCATCCCCGTGACGGAAACCCAGGCAGGCAAAGGCACGCTGCCATGGAACGATCCGCTCAACGCGGGTGCGCTCGGTGTGACCGGATCGCCCGCAGCCAACGCCCTCGCGCACGACGCCGATTGCGTGCTCGCCATCGGCACGCGTCTGCAGGATTTCACGACCGGCTCGAACACGTTGTTTGCGCAAGCCGACGTGATTGGCATCAACGCGAATGCGTTCGACGGTCTCAAGCATCGCGGCCTCGTGGTTCAGGCCGATGCGCGCCAGGCACTCGACGCGCTCGCGGCCCAGCTCGGCGGCTGGCATGCCGATCCTGGGTGGAGCGCACGCGCGCGCAAGCTCGCCGCAGGCTGGCGCGACGCAGTGGGCATGCTCACGCATGCGCCGCAACACGAGTCCGTCTTGCCGTATGACGCGGATGTGATCGGCGCGGTGCAGCGCTCGAGCGCGATATCGGCCACCGACGATATCGTCGTGTGCGCGGCGGGCACCCTGCCCGCCGAGTTGCACAAGCTGTGGCGCGCGGGCCGTCCCGGTGCGTATCACGTCGAGTACGGCTATTCGTGCATGGGCTATGAAATTGCCGGTGGGCTCGGCGCGAAACTGGCCCGCCCCGAGCGCGACGTGATCGTGATGGTGGGTGACGGCAGCTATCTGATGATGAACAGCGAGATCGCCACCTCGGTGATGCTCGGCGCCAAGCTGATCATCGTCGTGCTCGACAATCGCGGCTACGGCTGTATCAACCGCCTGCAACAGGCCTGCGGCGGCGCACCGTTCAACAATATGTTCGACGATTGCGAGCAAGGTCCGCTGGGCGCGCCGCCGATCGATTTCGCCGCGCACGCGCGCGCGCTCGGTGCGCAAGCAGAACACGTCGCGAACATTGCCGAACTCGAAGCGGCCCTGCAACGCGCACGCGCTGCCGACCGGACGTATCTGATCAGCATCGACACCGACGCCGCCCGCACCACCGACGATGGCGGCTGGTGGTGGGAAGTGGCCGTGCCGGAAGTATCGGAGCGCGACAGCGTACGCGCAGCGCGTGCACGATACGAAGCCCAGATTGCCGAGCGCGCCCAGGGCGCCGGCGACACCGCAAACGATTGAGGACACTCGCATGACTCAGTTCGAAGTACGCATTGGCATCAACCCGCTGTCGTGGATGAACGACGACCTGCCGTCATTGGGCGGGGAAACACCGCTCGAGGTGGCGCTGACCGAAGGACGCGCGATCGGCTATGACGGGTTCGAGCTCGGCAACAAGTTTCCGCGCGAACCGCTGGCCTTGAAAGCGCTGCTGGCGCAATACGACCTGGCGCTCGTCTCCGGCTGGTATTCCGGCAAGCTCGCGCAGCGTAGCGTGGAAGAAGAGATTGCCTCGGTGGACTCGCACCTGGAACTGCTGTCGCGTAACGGCTCGACGGTGATGGTGTACGGTGAGGTAGCCGATTCGATCCAGGGCGCCCCGCAACCGCTCTACCAGCGCCCGCGTTTCTTTAGCGAAGCGCAGTGGGATGCATACGCGGCCCGCGTGGACGAATTCGCCCGCTATACGTTAAGCCGCGGCGTGCGGCTGGCGTACCACCACCACATGGGCGCCTACGTCGAGACGCCGGCCGACGTCGACAACCTGATGTCGCGCACGAGCAAGGCCGTGGGTCTGCTGTTCGACGCGGGGCACATTACGTTTGCCGGCGGCGATCCACTGACGGTGCTCGACAAGCATATCGAGCGCGTGTGCCACGTGCATTGCAAGGACGTGCGCCCGGCGGTAATGAAACTGGCGCGCAACCGCAACTGGAGTTTTCTGGACTCGGTGATCAACGGCGCGTTCACGGTTCCGGGCGACGGCGCAGTAGATTTCCCGGCGATTATCGAGCGCTTGAAACGGCATGGGTATCGCGGCTGGCTGGTGGTGGAAGCCGAACAGGATCCGGTGATTGCGCCGTCGTACGCGTATGCGGAGAAGGGATACCGGACCTTGCGTTCATTGGTGGATGCGCCGCTCGATGCGGGGACATCTGCCACGAAGGAGGCAGCATGAGTTTGCTGGTGAAGGCACAGCGCGAAGGCCAGACGATCGCGCGGGTGACGCCGGAGACGGCGACATGGCGTTATGTCGGTTTTGCGGCTTATCGGTTGGGCACGAACGAGGTCGTGCATGTGTTCGAGGCGGCGCGCGAGGTGTGCATTGTGGTGCTGGCGGGCGCGGTGGATGTCGAGACCGCGGATCAGAAGTGGAGCAGTCTTGGCTCACGCGACAGTGTGTTTGAGGATGCTGCGCCGTATGCGGTGTATTTGCCGCCGGGGGTGCGGGCGACGGTGCGGGCGGTGCGCGACGCGGAGGTGGGGGTGGCTAGCGCGCCTGCCAAGGGTGAGTTTCCTGCACGGTTGATCGAGCCATCGCAAATGAAGCGCTCCGCGCGGGGTAAGGGGCTCAATACGCGGTACGTATGCGATATCTTGCCGCAGACTGAGGCTGCGGAGTCTTTGCTGGTTGTGGAGGTTCGGACGCCTGGTGGGCATGCTTCGAGTTATCCGCCGCATAAGCATGACTGCGATAACGTGCCGTTTGAGAGCTCACTGGAGGAGACTTATTATCATCGGCTCGATCCGGCGCAGGGGTTTGCGTTTCAACGGGTTTATACCGATTCGAGGGATATCGACGAGTCCATGGCTGTTGAGGATCATGATGTTGTTATGGTGCCTCGTGGGTATCATCCGGTTGTTGTTCCCTACGGGTATGATTCGTATTACCTCAATGTTATGGCTGGGAAGCAGCGGGTTTGGCACTTCAAGAACGATCCGGCTCATGAGTGGATTATCAATAAAGAGTGATGGTGTTTTTGCCTTGCAGGGGGCTTGGGTTTTTGCCTGCGGCGCCTTGTGCTTGGTGGTTTGGCTTACGGTGTTGGCCTTTCCTTGTATTCTTATCGGTCTATTAGCTTCGCCCCTGTGCGGGGCGGCACCTACTTTCTTTGCCGCCGCAAAGAAAGTAGGCAAAGAAAGCGGGCTGACAACCGCTAGCTCGTAGCGAGCCATCTCTCTTTTGAGCCGGAAACGGCCCAAGACGAGACCTGCCCTCACATTTCCACCGTTAGTGACACAGCGCTCATCCACCCCACTCCGCACTACGTGCGTCGCGGATGGGTTTGCAAGGGAAAACGGACAAGCCGCAATAGTTAGAACACCTACTGAATTTGCAGAAGGCGCTATGCCCAACGGCGGGGCGCGCAGCGCAACGCTGGAACGGATGACACCCTTGTCACGAACGCCGGCGGTGCGAGAGCAGGTCTCGTCTTGGGCCGTTCCCTGTGGCAGACCGAGATGGCTCACTACCAACTTGCGGGGTGAGCCCGCTTTCTTTGCCTACTTTCTTTGCGGCGGCAAAGAAAGTAGGTGCCGCCCCGCACAGGGGCGAACCTAATAGACCGATAACAATGCAAGGAAAGGCCAACACCCCAAGAACAACCACCAAAATCAAGGCGCCGCAGGCAAAAACCCAAGCCCCCTGCAAGGCAAAAATCACTAACTACTTCCCCCGCGCCAGATCAACCCTAAGCCCCCCATCCTCCCCCATCCAGACCCGCCCTTGGGCAACATCCCGCCGGTAGGCATAAAGCTCAAACCGCATGCCGTCAGGACGAGAACTATCCAGTATCAAAGTCCGCGCATTAGTGACCAGCGAATCAAACATCTTGATATCCCCAGACTCGATCCAGACAAAACTCTGCCCAGCCCCCGCAGGTGGCCTCCCAACCACACTCCCACTCTCGCGCCGAAACTTAAGCACGAGCCCCTCATCCGTCACGGTGGCACTCGCCAAATGCCCCTGCAAAACCGGTGGCGGAAACACCGTGTACTGATCGAACACCAGTTCGTTCCCTTGCAACGCAACCCCCTTCCGCACGAAGGGCGTCAACGACGCCAGCGGTATGTTCAACGCCCTCAACATCCCCGCCTGCGGCACACCCAACACCTTGACAGACGTCGGTGCATACACGAGATGCCGCTCATCCCGCGCCACGATCGTCCCGCTCATCGTCGTCGGCAACCATACGCCAGGAAAGTGGTTCCATAGCTTGATCCCGCCCGTCACCTGCAGCGCGCCATTCTCCGGCGTCAACGTCAGGTCGTTCAGCGAACGCGGCTCGTAGTCCAGCAGATAATCGTTGAACAACGCCGCCATCGCCGGCCACGGTTCCACTACTTCACCACCGATGATGTGAATGTCGTATTGGTTCGGATCATCCAGATCGACCGGCTGGCCCGGCTTCTTTGGCACCATCTGCGCGTCGAGCGAACGCACGTGAAAGCCGATCCGACCCGAGACGAAGAAATCCACGTTCTGCATATGGATCAGTGGCGCCGGTCCCGACGAGTGTCGTTCGTCCGTGATCGCCGAACCCGGCGTCAGCGCGTTCGCGCCGGAAAACGCCGTCCGCGTGCCGACCGGAATCGCGCGCGCCGCCATCGAGCGCAACTCAGATGGCACACTCTGCCACTGCGTTCGCGCCGCCGCGAGCGAAGCCTGTTGCGAGCGTATGAAGCTGTCGTTATAGCGCGCGCTCGCGCTGCCGGTCTGCTGCGCGACATCGTGCGATGCGCTAGCCAGCTTGTCGAACGACGGTAGATGCACATCGAGCGCGCCCGTTTCGTCGAACGTGAAATAGCCCGCCGCCATCTGCTCGCGGTAGTGATACAGGTCCAGCACGAACGGGGCATTGGTGTCCGTCGGCGTCAGCGCCATGTCGATGTTCATCGGCATCGAGCGCATGAACTTTACGTCGCCGCCCTCCACCAGTATGCCGCGCGGCGGCATCGACGCAGGCCACGCAATGTTTTGCAGCGAATGGTCGTCAAGCGTAAAGCGCACGCCCGCCGCCGAAGTGTCGATGTGCGTGATCGTCATGCGTAGTGCCGGCGGCGGCGTGAGTTTCGCCACCTGCATGACGACGTCGTCGCCCTCGAGACGCGCAATCGGCGTGTCCACTTTCAGCAGGTCCGCCATTTTGACGTGTGCAGCCTGCATCAGCTTGTCTGCGGCGACCCCCGCCACTTCCACGTGGTCCGCGTGGAACACCAGTTCTTCCCGGTTGCGCATCGACAGCGTGCCGCTCAGTACGATCGGCACCCAGCTATCGCGGTGCATTTCGCCAGTAATGCGCAGCGTGCCGCCGTCCTGCGGCACCACTCGCATCTCGCGTAGCGGCGAGCCCTGGTACTGGAACAGGTAGCGGTTGAAAATTGCCGTGAGCCTGGCGCTGTCGAGCGTGACGTCGCCACGGTGCACGCCGATTACCACGCTGGTCGGATCGTCGAACACAATCGGCGCGCCGGGGTGCGTCGGTGTCAGCGTCGCCGCCATGTCGTGGATCATGAAGCCGATGTCCCCGGTGACACGGAAATCCACGTCGCGAGCAAGCATCATCGAGCCGTCGATGCCCGAATCGCGTAGTGTCAGCGGACGCACACGTTGCTCCGTGAGACCACCGGCCATGGGCACGCGCCCGGCAATGCGCTGTTCTTCCGCAAGCTGGCGTTGCTTGGCAAGTTCGAGTGCAGGATGTGCGGCAGGGACGTTTCCGGAGGCAAGCGTGGAGGATGCATTGCCCGATGCAGATGGCGAGGACGCGTTCTCAGCGAGCTGCGCGGATGGGTCATCACTGGGTATAGACGGAGTGGAAGGCTTAGCCGTTCCATCGCTTAACGATGCATTCGCAGCGGAGGCAATTTTCGCGTCAGACGACGATGCAGCGAGCGCCGCAGCCTGCTGTGCCTGTGTCAGCCGCGACGGTGCAGGCAATCCGTCGGTGCTCATCGCAACGGCGTTCGGTGCAGCGGCGCTCGGCCCGGACGTCGCTGTGGCGTCGCTCGCAGACGAACTCGCATCCGCGCAGGCCGAGACGAGCAACGTCATCGTCATCGTCACAAGCACAGCACCTGGCAAATATCGCGCGTACCTTCTTGGCCTTGCCACTCGCCGCGACAGAACGTCGAATGCAACGGTCCAGTCCGCCCGCCAACCCTCGCCCATCGACCAGGAAGCGATTGCCTCGACGAGCCGTCGAAGTGTGTCCGATACGCGCCCCAGCACCATCAGTACGCCGTAGCGCCCTGTGGTCTCCGTCTTTGCACGTCGCATGATGTCTCCTCCCTCCCGAGGCCGCGGCACAACTTCGCATGCGCAGCACAGGACTGTGTATGGCATGGCGAGGACAGTCTGAAACACCGTGCAGCCCGCTCGCGCCTATCACCTGATTGTCTGTATTTGTCGCGGCGTTGCCGACAAGATTTCTGGAGGACGCTCACCAAACGATCAAGCGTTTGAATCGGCTAGCCACCTCGCCGCGAAACCTTATGGAGGCTGCCGCCGGGCGGTTTTCAGAAATGGGATTCAAACACGGAGGAACGCGCCCGAGAGTGCCGCGTAGGCGTCGAGATCAGGCACGCGTGCGAAGAAAAGCGGAAACGACGCAAAGGCGATGTACCCGCAGTGCGGAAGAGTTACAGAAAAATCAGCAAAGCGACGCATACCGCAGTGCAATACATCCGGCATTACACTAGCCGACGCCCAGCCATTCCTGCATCACGTCGCGCCGTGCGTAAAACGCCTCGGGCGAGCCGTCGAAGACAATTTCGCCGTGGCCCATCACCGCTATCCGGCTTGCCAGTTGGTGCGCGATCGTGAGCCGCTGTTCGATCAGCAGCATCGCCACGCCTCGCTCGCGCAGCACGCGCAGACATTGCGCGACCTGTGCCACCACCTGTCCCGCGAGTCCTTCAGCCGGTTCGTCGATCACCAGCAGATCGGGATCGCCCAGCAGCGCACGCGCCAGCGACAGCATCTGCTGCTCGCCGCCGGACAGCGCGCCAGCCCGGGTGCGCCGGCGCTCGCGCAGCACCGGAAACAGCGTGTACGCGTCGTCGAAGGTGAAGTGCGGCGCCCGCCCTCGCGCTCGCGGCGCGACACCCAGTTGCAGGTTCTCATCCACGCTCAGGGCCGCGAAGACATCGCGATGCTCAGGCACGTAGCCAATTCCGAGGCGCGCGATTGCAAAGGTCGGCACGCCGATCAGCGAACGGTCCGCGAAGCGCAGCGTACCCTCGGCGCGCACCATGCCCATGATCGTGCGGGCCAGCGTCGAGCGCCCGGAGCCGTTGCGCCCCGCGAGCGCCACCACCTCCCCCGCGGCCACGCGCAAGTCGACTCCGTGCAGCACCTGGCTCGCGTCGTGCCATGCGCACAGTCCGGCGATCTCCAGCAAGGCGCTCATCGTGGCGCTCCGTCACCGAGGTAGGCGGCAAGCACCGCTTCGTTGGCGCGAATCGCAGCGGGCGTCCCCGTTGCGATCACGCGGCCCTGCACCAGCACCGAGATCCGGTCGGCGAGGCGGAACACCGCGTCCATGTCGTGCTCGACCATCAGCAAGGTGCGCCCTGCCGTGGTCTCGCGAATCAGCTCGATCGCGCGAGCCGCTTCAGCGCGGTTCATGCCGGCGGTCGGCTCGTCGAGCAGCAAGGTGTGCGCACCGCTCGCCAGCGCAATGCCGAGGTCGAGCGCGCGCTGCTCCGCGTAGCTCAAGGTGCCGGCCTGCACCGCGCGGCGCGCGCTCAGTCCGACGGCCTCCAGCACCGCTTCGGCACGGGCGTCGACTTCGCGCGAGCCGCTCCAGCGATGCCACCAGCGCGAGCGGTCCCGCTCGGCGATCGCCGTCGCGCAGCGCAGGTTGTCGAACACGCTCAGGCGGGCAAACACGCTCGTCGTCTGGAAACTGCGCGCCAGTCCGCGCCGGCTGATCGCCGGTGGCGTGAGGCGGTTCAAATCGACCCCGTAGAGTTCGATGCGTCCGGCGTCGGCTCGTGCGTTGCCGGCGATCAGATTGAAGAGTGTCGATTTACCCGCGCCGTTCGGACCGATCAGCGCGTGTCGTTCCCCCGGCTCCACCGCCAGATCGACACCGCGCAGTATCTGCGTCGCGCCAAAGCGTTTTTCGACGCCGCGTAGCGAAAGCGCCAAGGTCATGGCGAGCCTCCCTGGCCGCCAGGCTCGCGAGACAGGTTCATCCATGCCTGCCGTGCAGCGCGCGCGCCCAGCCAGCCGAGTCCCCCGAGCAAGCAAAGCGCTAGTGCCAGCCACGTGCCGGACCACATCGCATCGATCTGGAGTCCTGCCAATGATCCCCACTGCAGCCACTGCGGACGCTCACCGTTGTCCGCGCCGAACTGGACGGCATACGCCCATTGCACCGCCAGCACGCCGGCCAGCGTCCACAGCAGCAGCGCAGATGCGCCCAACAGCCAGGGCCGCAGGCAGCGCCGCCAGCCATGCACGGCAAGCCGTGCCGCCTGGGCCCGTCCCCAGCCGGTCAGGCCGTCAGGCGAAACGCTCACGACGACAATGAAGAACAGCCCCAGATACAGCAGCCAGGCGCGCGTCGCGTCGGCAATCACGACGCTAAAGAACGTCAGCACGATTGCCCCGGCCACCGGTCCGAAAAACGATGCGGTACCGCCGATCACCGTAGCGATCAGCACCGAACCCGAGCGCAGCATGCCGACGCTCTCGGTCGAGACCAGTTCGACATTGATGAGCCCAAGCGTCCCTGCGATGCCCGCAAAGAACGCCGACAACACGACGACACCGTAACGGATGCGCCACGGGTAGCAGCCGATCGCCGCCGCCCGCACGGGGTTGTCGCGCACCGCGTTGGCAAGCCGCATGAACGGCGTGCGCGACAACGCGTACAGCGCCACACAGGCGAGCAGGCACCAGAGCGCGATCAAACCATACGCTGCGCGCGCCGGACCAAAATTCCACGCGGTGAACCACAGACCGCTTGCACGATCGATCGGCACGCCGGCCTCGCCGCCGAACCAGTCGGGCAGTGTCCATGCCGCCGCGGCCACCAGCTCGCCAATGCCGAGCGTGATCATCGCGAATGCCGTCCCCGCGCGCCGCGTCGAGATCGCACCGAGCAGCACGCCGCACAGCGCGCCACCCAGGCCGCCGACGAGCGGCAGCAACGGGAGCGGCACACCAAACTGGTTGAAGACCCGCGCCGCGACGAGCGCGCCAAGCCCCGCATAGGCGGCGTGGCCGAACGACAGCAGCCCGGTTTCACCGAGCAGCAAGTTGTAGGAGAGCGCGAAAACGATCATCGTGGCGGTCTGCGCGAGGTACGCCAGCAACCAGCTTTGCGATCCGGCCACCAAGGGGGCCGCCAGAAACGCAATCAATGCGAACCAGAGCAGACGATGGCGCGAAGCAAGCGACCGCGTGGGCTCATCGGCGCCCCGGGTACGTCTGCGCGTGCGCTGTGCGTTGCGGAGCTCACGCATCGTTGTCGCGCTGTCCGAACAGCCCGCGCGGGCGCAGCGCCAGCATCGCGACGAGCAGCAGGTAGGGCAAGAGCGGCGCGAGTTGCGCAAGCGTGAGACCCTCCCAGGCGGGCGGCAGCGACTGCCCGAAGGTCGAGGTGATCTCGCCCAGCGACAGGTCGCTCGCGACCGCGAAGGTTTGCACACAACCGACGATCAGCGACGCCACCAGCGCCCCGCCCAGCGACCCCAGGCCGCCTATCACCACGACCACAAAAACGATCGAGCCGACCGACTCCGCCATCGCCGGTTCGATCACGAAGAGCGGCGCGCCGATCACGCCGGCGAGCGCGGCGAGCGCCGTGCCGACCGCAAACACCCCGGTGAACACGCGCGGCACGTTGTGCCCGAGCGCCTCGACGGCCGGGGCATGGGTCAACGCAGCCCGCACGATCAAGCCAGCCTTCGAGACGCGCAGCACCGCATACAATACGGCAAGCATGGCGACCGACACGGCCATCATGAACGCGCGATAACGCGGAAACGCTGCGCCGTACACCTTGAACAACGGCCCATCGAGCACCGCCGGCACGCTCGCCGTGAGCGCGGGCAAGCCCCATGCGAGCTTGACCGCTTCGCCGATCAGATAGGCGGCGCCGAAGGTCAGCAACAATTCGGCGAGATGACCGTGCGGCCGCACCCGGCGCAACAACCAGCGCTCCATGGCCGCGCCCGCGCACCCGACGACGAGCGGCGCAATCACCAGCGCACTCCAGAAGCCGGTGCGCGCCGCCACCGAGAATCCGACATACGCGCCGAGCATGTAGAAACTGGCGTGCGCAAAATTCAGCACGCCGAGCATGCTGAAAATCAGCGTCAAGCCGGCCGACAGCATGAACAGAAGCAGCCCGTAGCTGACGCCGTTGAGCAGGTTGATGACAAACGACTGCACGTGCGCGTCGTCCGTTACTGCGCGTGCACGACGAGCGCTTCGAGTGCCGTCCGCAACGCGTCTGGCAGCGCGACGGGCCGGCGCGTTGCGCGGTCGACGTAGACATGCACGAAATGGCCTTGCGCCGCCGGCTGCGTCTCGCCCTCCTTGAACAGGCCCACCTCGTAGCGCACGCTCGTCGAGCCGAGCCGCACCACCCGCAGGCCGGCTTCGACACGCTCCGGAAACACTAGCGGCGCGAAGTAATTGCACTGCGTCTCGACCACGAGGCCAATGGTCGCGCCGTGCTCGACATCCAGCACGCCGGCGCGAATCAGGTACTCGTTCACGACCGTGTCGAAATAGCTGTAGTAGACGACATTGTTCACGTGACCGTAGACATCGTTATCCATCCAGCGGGTCGTGATCGGCAGGAAGTGCGGGTAAGCGCTCCGTGGGGCGGGTGCAGGTTTGTTCATGCTCGATTACTGCCCGGGCCGTTCGACGAACTCGAACGGCAAGCCGCGCCGGCGCATGAACTCGCCGAGCGCCTGACCGGTGCCGGCGCGCCACGGCCGCAGCTTGGCCGGCTCGACCAGCCGGTATTCGAGCAGCTCCGGCGACAAGGCGATCGTGCCGTAAGCCTTCACGTGATACGCGATGATCAGTTCGTTCTTGCGAATGAACTCATACACGCCGATCAGTTCGACCGTTTCGGCATGCAGCGAAGTCTCTTCCCGCACTTCGCGCGCAATGCCCTCCTCCGGCGTCTCACCGTTCTCCATAAAACCGGTGATCAGTGCGAAGGTGCCTTCGGGCCACGCAGCATTGCGCGCCAGCAGGATCTTGCCTTCGTACTCGACAATCGCGGCCACCACCGGCAGCGGATTGTTCCAATGGACGTAGCCGCAGGTGTCGTCAGGGCACGCCTGGCGGATGCGGCCGCCTTCGTGTTCAGGGTCGGCGCGTTCGACGAGAGGCGTAGCGCAGCGGGGACAGAATCGGTAGTCACTCATGGTGGGCGGGGAATCGTCTCTTGGTGTGTCGTTGTGGTGTTGGGTTGCGTGTGGTTCTCAGGCTGCGCACAGTTCGCGCACCTGGGCCGCGAAGCGTTCGACCGTTTCGGGCTGGGTGTCCCACGCGCACATCAGCCGGCAACCGCCCGCGCCGATGAATTCGTAGAACTTCCAGCCGTGCGAGCGCATCGCCTTGGCCACATGGGTGGGCAACTGCGCGAACACGGCATTCGATTCGGTCGGGAACATGATGCTGACGCCCGGGATCTCGGCAAGACGCGATTCCAGTAATTTCGCCATCGCATTGGCGTGACGCGCATTGCGCAGCCACACGTCACCGTCGAGCAGGCCAAGCCACGGCGCCGAGATGAAGCGCATCTTCGAAGCGAGTTGTCCGGCCTGCTTGAGGCGATAGGCGAAATCGTCCGCGAGCGCGCGGTCGAAGAACACCACCACCTCGCCCACCGGCAAGCCGTTCTTGGTGCCGCCGAAGCACAGCACGTCGACCCCAGCGCGCCAGGTGATTTCCGATGGATGCACGTCGAGCGCGGCCACCGCATTGGCGAAGCGCGCGCCGTCCATGTGGACCTTCAGGTGACGGCGCTTCGCAATCGCAGCGATCGCGCGGACTTCTTCGACGCTATAGACGGTGCCCACTTCGGTGGACTGCGTGAGCGTCACGACCTTCGGCTTCGGGTAGTGGATGTCGGCACGCCGGGTGACGACGGCCTCGATCGCATCGGGCGTCAGCTTGCCGCCGATGCCCGGTGCGGTCAGCAATTTCGAGCCGTTCGAGAAGAACTCCGGACCGCCGCACTCATCGGTTTCGATATGTGCGAGCTCATGGCAGATCACCGAGTGGTACGACTGGCACAGCGACGCGAGGGCCAGCGAATTGGCCGCCGTGCCGTTGAACACAAAGAAGACTTCGCAGTCGGTCTGAAACAGGTCGCGCAAACGGTCGCAGACCTGCTGGGTCCAGGAGTCGTCACCGTACGCGGGTTCGTGGCCGCTGTTGTTGGCGGCGATCAGCGCATTGAGCGCTTCAGGACAAATGCCCGCGTAGTTGTCGGAGGCAAAATGTTGCATGGCTGGCAAAGCGCCCGGCGACGGGTGCTGGAGATGACCGGAAAGCGGTCATTTTAGTGCGCCAGCCGCTAAATTGTTTTTCACCGGTGAGATTAAAGGCTGCTTGAGCGCTATTCTCGATGCGGCCGATGCGCTACCCACGTCAGGCCTAGCGCACCGAGCAGCAAAGCGCCGGCTGCAAGCCACAGCGCAGGCGAGAACGAACCGGTATGGACGGCAATCGGCGCGGCCACCAGTGGCCCGATGATCTGCCCCACACCATAGGCCGCGGTTGCATACCCCATCAGACCGGCAGCGTGATCGCCCCGCAGGCGGCGCGCCTCGCGCATCGCGAACAGAGTGATGGCAGTGAACGGCAGACCGATCAGCATGCTGCCGAGCGCGAAACCGCCTGCCGTCGGCCAGACGATGCCCGATGCCACGCCCGCTGCCTGCAGGACGTAGCAGGCGGCCAGCAGGTTCCGGTTGTCCCAGTGGTGCGGCAGACGCGCGGCGCCCAGTGCACCGACGATCAGCGCGAGGCCGAACATCGGCCAGAACAGGTCGGGCCACGCGGAACCCGGCAGCGCATGGCGGGCAATCACCGGCAGGAAAGTCGCGGTGATGATGTAGCCGAAGCCCGGCACGCCGTACAGCGCGACTAGCCAGAAGGCATCGGCGCGGTGTGGGGGCCTGGCGGAGGAAGTCGTTGCGGGGGCTGCCGGCGAGGCCGGATGCGTTGTGCTCTCCCCGCTTGCAGATACCGCGGCGGGCAGCCCTGCGGGCGCGGCCACAAACACCCGCCAGACCAGCACTGACAGCACCGCCGCGGCCAACCCGAAGCCTAGCCAGCCTGCCGTCGCCCCAAGGCGTCCCGCGATGCTCACGAACAGCCCGGTCGCGACAATCCCCACACCCGGCCCGGTATAAATCAACCCGGCCCACTGATGCGAACCCAGTTCGGCAAGCCGCCGCAGCCCCCATTGCGACGCGAACACAAAGGTCCAGGCGCTGACCACACCGGCCACGAAGCGCACGATTGCCCAGATCCAGAATTGATTCGTCAGACCCATCACCAGGGTCAGCAGCACGGTCACAGCCAGTCCCACTCGCACCATCCGCGCTGGTTCGACACGCAGCGCCGCGCAGGTCACCGCACCGACGAAATAGCCGGCGTAGTTACACGACGCGAGCCAGCCGCCGTGACGAATGTCGAGCCCGCCGCCATGCAGCATCAACGGCAGGAGCGGCGTAAAGGCGAAGCGCCCGATGCCGAGCGCCACCGCCAGCACGATCATGCAGGCGATTGCGGCCTCACGCGCGGGGTGAGTTCCAGCCGAAGCGGCGAAGGCACGAGTGGGGGCGAGATTGTTCATACGGCATCCAGAAAGTCAGATACGGCGGAAATCCGGGGGCAGATGCGGGCGTGCGCGCCAACCCCCTTCAAACCATCATAGCTTGACGTTTGAATCATGAAAAATGAATAATATGGATGTGAATGATCACATGGAGAGAATCATGGATCTGGCTGCATTGACGATTTTTCGCGCCGTGGTGCGTGAGAACGGCGTCACGCGCGCTGCCGCGAAGCTCAATCGGGTGCAGTCGAACGTGACGACCCGTATCAAGCAGCTCGAAGAGCAGCTTGGCGTCGAACTGTTCATCCGCGACGGCCGCCGGCTCGTGCTCACGCCCGCCGGCGAAACCTTGCTGCCCTACGCCGAACGGCTGCTCGCGCTCGCCGATGAGGCGCGCCATGCAGTACGCGAAGACCGTCCGAGCGGCCGGCTGCGCCTGGGCACCATGGAAAGCGTGGCGGCGAGCCGCTTGCCTGGGCTGCTTGCGCACTATCACCAGAGCTGGCCCGAGGTCGAACTCGAACTGGAAACCGGCACGACCGGCTGTCTGATCGAACGGGTGCGGGCGTTCGAAGTGGACGCCGCGCTGGTCGCCACCCCGCTCGAGCCGGACTGGGCCGGCGAGCTGTTCGAAACCGTCCCTGTGTTCCGCGAAGAACTGGTGATGCTGACGCCGCGCGGCCATCGGCCGATTCGCGAGGGGCGCGATATCGCGCTGTCGACGCTGATTGCGTTCGAGCGCGGCTGCGCGTATCGCAGCTACGTCGAGAAGTGGTATACGGAGCACGGCATCCGCCCGGCGCGGGTGCTGGAGCTCGGCTCCTATCATGCGATCGTCGCGTGCGTGGCTGCGGGAGCGGGCGTGGCGGTCGCGCCGCGCTCAGTGCTCGACCTGCAGCACGATCTGAACAACATCGCGGTGCATTCGCTCGGCGACCTGGGCACGATCGATACGCTACTGGTCTGGCGGCGCGGGCACTTCTCGTCGGCGCTCAAGGCATTGCGCGAGACCCTGCTGGCCAACAGCAATTTGCCGCAGCCGGTGGCCGGGGAAGCCGAGGTGGGATTGCAGACGGCGTAAAGGTTGGAGCCTGGCTTAGGACGCGACGCTTGCAGGTAGCTATGGATACGCCTGTACCGGCACTAACGCCAACGCCAACGCCAACGCCAACGCCAACGCCAACGCCAACGCCAACGCCAACGCCAACGCCAACGCCAACGCCAACGCCAACGCCAACGCCAATAAGCGAGCGTAAGCCTCACCAAAACAAAAGAGCCGCGAGTTTTTAAGCTCGCGGCTCTTTTATTTCAGAAGCCCCGCTACAGCACGAGGCACTCCGAATGTTTGACGACTGCGCTTACAACTGCGCTTCGACCCAGCCCTTCACGCCGGCGAGCGCCGCCGGCAGATTCGCCGGTTCGGTGCCGCCTGCCTGGGCCATATCGGGACGGCCACCGCCCTTGCCGCCCACCTGTTGCGCGACGAAGTTGACCAGTTCGCCAGCCTTCACTTTCTTGCTCGCATCCGGCGTCACGCCAGCGATGAGGCTGACCTTGCCGCCTTCAACCGAAGCCAGCACGATGGCGGCGTTCTTCAGCTTGTCCTTCAGCTTGTCGACCGTTTCGCGCAGCGTCTTGACGTCCGCGCCATCGAGCGTGGCGGCCAGCACGTGCACGCCGCCCACTTCGATTGCCTGGCCGGCCAGTTCGTCGCCCTGGCTCGAAGCCATCTTCGACTTGAGCGCACCGAGTTCCTTCTCCAGCGCCTTCACCTGGTCCTGCACCTGGACGATGCGCTGCGTCAGCTCGGAAGGTTGCGCCTTCAGGGCCGCGGCGGCTGTGTTGAGGCGGGCGTCGAGTTCCTGCACGTAGCGCACCGCGTTGTCGCCGGTGATCGCTTCCACGCGACGGATACCGGCTGCGACGCCGCCTTCCATCACGATCTTGAAGAAGCCGATATCGCCGGTGCGACGCACGTGCGTACCGCCGCACAGTTCGCGCGAGAAGCCGAGGTCGAGCACGCGCACTTCGTCGCCGTACTTTTCGCCGAACAGCGCCATGGCGCCGCCCTTCACGGCTTCGTCGAACGGCATGACGCGCACGATGCCCGGCGCGTTCGCCAGTACTTCGGCGTTGACGATGGCTTCGACCTGACGGATCTGCTCGTCGGTCATCGGTGCGTTGTGCGCGAAGTCGAAACGGGTCTTGTCCGGATCGACCAGCGAGCCCTTCTGCTGCACGTGCGAACCGAGCACTTCACGCAGCGCCTTGTGCATCAGGTGGGTGGCCGAGTGGTTGCGCTCGGTGCGGGCACGGCGCACTGCGTCGACTTCCGCCTTCACGACGTCGCCGACCTTCAGCGTGCCCTGCTCGAGTGTGCCGTGGTGGCCGACCACATCGGCTTGCACCTTCAGCGTGTCCGCCACTGCAAAGCGCACGCTCGCGTTGGCGAGCAGGCCTGCGTCGCCAACCTGGCCGCCGGATTCCGCGTAGAACGGCGTGTGATCGAGCACGACCACTGCCTGCTGGCCGTGCGTCACTTCCTTGACCGAAGCGCCATCCACATACAGCGCGATCACCTTCGCGTCGTCGAAGACGATCTGTTCGTAGCCGTGGAACGTGGTCTTCGCGCCCGAGTACTCGAGGCCCTGCGCCATCTTGAACTTGCCGGCCGCACGCGCCTGGTCGCGCTGGCGCGCCATGGCTTCGTCGAAGGCGGCCTCGTCGACCGTCACTTCGCGTTCGCGGCACACGTCCGCCGTCAGGTCCAGCGGGAAGCCGTAAGTGTCGTGCAGCTTGAATGCGAGTTCGCCGTCGAGCGTCTTGCCGCCCTTCGCGTCCAGATCAGCCAGCGCGCTTTCGAGAATCGACATGCCGTGCTCGATGGTCTCGAAGAAGCGCTCTTCTTCCTGACGCAGCACGTCGGTCACGCGTTGTTCAGCTTCCTTCAGTTCGGGGTAAGCCTCGCCCATCTGCGCGACCAGATCGGCCACCATGCGATGGAAGAACGAACCTTTCTTGCCCAGCTTGTAGCCATGACGGATGGCACGGCGCACGATGCGGCGCAGCACGTAGCCGCGGCCTTCGTTGCCCGGAATCACGCCGTCGACGATCAGGAACGAGCAGGCGCGGATGTGATCGGCGATCACCTTAAGCGAGTTGTTGCCCAGGTCCGTCACGCCGGTTTCGCGGCCCGCAGCCTTGATGAGCGCCTGGAACAGGTCGATCTCGTAGTTGCTGTGCACGTGCTGCAGAACGGCTGCAATACGCTCCAGACCCATGCCGGTGTCGACGCACTGCTTGGGCAGCGGCGTCATGTTGCCTTGCGCGTCGCGGCTGAACTGCATGAACACGAGATTCCAGATCTCGATGTAACGGTCGCCGTCTTCCTCAGGAGACCCCGGCGGGCCACCCCACACGTCCGGGCCGTGGTCGTAGAAGATTTCCGAGCACGGACCGCACGGCCCGACGTCGGCCATCTGCCAGAAGTTGTCCGAGGCGTAGCGCGCGCCCTTGTTGTCGCCGATGCGGATGATGCGCTCGACCGGCACGCCCACTTCCTTCGCCCAGATGTCGTGCGCTTCGTCGTCTTCGTGGTAGACCGTGACCCACAACTTGTCTTTGGGCAACTGGTAGACGCCCGTCAGCAGCTCCCACGCGTAGAGGATCGCGTCGCGCTTGAAGTAGTCGCCAAACGAAAAGTTGCCGAGCATCTCGAAGAACGTGTGGTGACGCGCGGTGTAGCCGACGTTTTCAAGGTCGTTGTGCTTGCCGCCGGCGCGCACGCTGCGCTGCGCGGTCGTGGCACGCGAGTACGGACGCGATTCCGCGCCGAGGAACACATCTTTGAACTGCACCATGCCCGAATTGGTGAAGAGCAGCGTCGGGTCGTTGCCGGGCACAAGGCTCGACGAGCGAACGATCGAATGGCCCTTCGATTCGAAGAACTTGAGGAATTTCTCGCGGATTTCGGCGGCTTTCATAGCGTACTGGGGGACGGTCCTGGCTGGATCTGGCGACATCCGAGGGTGACATCTGGGATGCGCCAACCGAAGGTTGCTTAAACGACTGATTATACGGGATCGGCGCCCTTGCGAGGCGGCGCTGGGCGCCTCGCAAGCAGGATTAGCCGTTCGGCCAGGTTTTGGCCCCTGTTGCCGGGTTGGCGCGCGTGTCATTCGTCTTATGCCGTCCAGCCGAATGTGACCGCATGCGGGAATCGCTTAAGATTCTGCACATCGATGCCATGACAGCATCCGTACTTTCACCAGAACGCGCCCCTAACGGCGCGGCGGCCTCGCAGTTCGGCCAATATGGAGACAACGACACACTATGGGCGCTCTCAATCATATCCGCGTGCTGGACCTCACCCGCGTGCTCGCCGGCCCGTGGTGCGCACAGACGCTCGCCGACTTCGGCGCGGACGTCATCAAGATCGAACGCCCGGAAGTCGGCGACGACACGCGCCACTGGGGCCCCCCGTACCTGAAGACGCCGGACGGCGCGGATACCCATGAGGCCGCCTACTACCTCGCGGCGAACCGCAACAAGCGCTCGGTCACCGTGGACATCGCCACAGCCGAAGGGCAGCGCATCATCCGCGAGCTGGCCGCCCAAAGTGACGTGGTATTGGAGAACTACAAGGTCGGCCAACTGAAGAAATACGGCCTCGACTATGCCTCGCTGCGGGAAATCAGGCCGGACATCGTCTACTGCTCGGTAACGGGCTTCGGGCAGACCGGGCCGTATGCGCAGCGGGCCGGCTACGACTTCATCGTGCAGGGCATCGGCGGCTTCATGAGCATCACCGGCGAGCGCGACAGTCTGCCCGGCGGCGGTCCGCAAAAGGCCGGCGTGGCCATCGCGGATCTGATGACCGGCATGTATTCAACGATTGCCGTGCTCACCGCGCTCACGCACCGCGACCGCACGGGCGAAGGCCAGTACATCGACATGGCGCTGCTCGACGTGCAGGTCGCGATGCTGGCGAACATGAACTCGAACTTCCTCGCGAGCGGCCAGCCGCCGGCACGCTGGGGCAATGCGCACCCGAACATCGTGCCCTACCAGACCTTCCAGACCAGCGACGGCTGGATCATCGTGGCGGTCGGCAACGACGGCCAGTTCCGCAAGTTCGTCGAGGCCGGCAGCCGCCCGGAGTTGGCCGACGACGAGCGCTTCGCCACCAACCCGGCCCGGGTGCGCAATCGCGACACGCTGGTGCCGATCCTTGCGGAGATGGTCCGCACGCTCGGCAAGCAGCAGTGGATTGCCGCGCTCGAAGCCGCCGGTGTGCCGTGCGGGCCGATCAACGATCTGGCGGAGGTGTTCGAGAACGAGCAAGTGGTGGCGCGAGGCATGCGGGTCGATCTGCCGCATCCGTCCGGCGGCACCGTCAAGCTGGTGCGCAATCCGATCAATATGAGCGGCACCCCACCGCAGGCGCTGGCCCACCCGCCCACGCTCGGCGAGCATACGGACAGCGTTCTGCGCGACGTGCTGGGCTACGACGACGAGCGGATTGCGGCACTGCGCGCGCAAGCGGTGATCTGAAAGCCGCACTCATTCGCCCTGGGCCGCCTCGAGCAGCCAGCGCCGCCCTTCATCCCAATCGCCGAGGCCGCTGTCGGCATTGATATGGCCGCGTGCGCCGATTTCGCGCCAGCGGCTGCCCCACGCGGCAGCACATGCCTGCGAAAACGGCACGCCGCCATACGGATCGTCGGTACTCGCAACCACGACGCTCGTAAACGGCAGCGGTTCAAGCGGCAGCAGCGCGAAACCGCTGGCATCCTGCGGAAAGTCCTGGCCTGCCGGGTCAGGCACCGCCACCAGCAGCGCAGCGCTCACTTTAGCCAGGCTCCCGGCGCTCGCGTACTGCGCCGCCCAGAAAGCCACCGCGAGACATCCCAGGCTGTGCGCGGCGAACGCAACCGGGCCATGTGCGGCATTCACCGCCGCCTCCAGCGTCCGGCACCAGGCGTCGCGCACCGGATGATCCCAATCCGGCATCTGGACACGCTCAAACCCGGCATCCAAGCCTTCCCAGCGGGTTTGCCAATGCCCCTCGCCCGAGTTCATATAACCTGGCAACACCAATACCTTTTGCTCGCTCATCGCGCCTCCTCGTGGCTATGCGGCTCCCGTCCAGCCGGCTATTGGAACACACGATCCGCGCCCGTACCGCACGCTCCGGCACCGTGCCGGCCCCATTCCAAAGGGGGCGCTCACCCGTCAACCAGGCGATTTACCTCCGCTTGCGGCATGCAAGCGTGTGCAAAAAGCCCCCGATCGTTGGCTGGAAGCCGCACTCAGTCTGCCGGAAGGGTGGTCGTCAGGTAGAATCGACGGATAAGTGAGCGCACTGCGCGCCCTCGACCGACTTTCTCCATCTCGCATGAATACCGAACGCAACGACGCGCCAGCGGCATCCAATTTCATCCGCAACATCATTGACGAAGACAACCGCTCAGGAAAGTGGGGCCAGCGCGTGGAAACGCGTTTCCCGCCCGAGCCGAACGGTTATCTGCACATCGGCCACGCCAAGAGCATCTGCCTGAACTTCGGCGTGGCGCGCAGCTACGGCGGCATCTGCCACCTGCGTTTTGACGATACCAATCCGGAAAAGGAAAGCGTCGAGTACGTCGAATCGATCATCGACGCCGTGGAGTGGCTCGGCTTCGAGTGGAAGAAGGACGGCAACGAGCATCTCTACTACGCCAGCGACTACTACGACAAACTGTACGAGTTCGCCGAGTTGCTGATCCAGCGCGACAAGGCCTATGTAGACAGCCAGTCGGCCGAAGAAATGCGCGCCAATCGCGGCTCGGCCACCGAGGTAGGCACGCCTTCGCGGTTCCGCGAGCGTTCGGTAGAGGAGAACCTCGATCTGTTCCGCCGCATGAAAGCCGGCGAGTTCAAGGAAGGCGAACACGTGCTGCGCGCGAAGATCGACATGGCGTCGCCGAACTTCAACATGCGCGACCCGGTCATCTACCGGATCCGTTTCGCCCATCATTACCGTACCGGCGACAAGTGGTGCGTGTACCCGATGTACGACTACACGCACTGCATTTCGGACGCGCTCGAGAACATCACGCATTCGCTGTGCACGCTGGAGTTCGAAGACCACCGGCCGCTCTACGACTGGATCCTGAACGAACTGGCCGAAGCTGGCATCTTCACCCGCCCGCTGCCGCAGCAAATCGAGTTTTCGCGTCTGAACCTGACGTATGCGATCACCAGCAAGCGCAAGCTGCTGCAACTCGTCACCGAAGGCCACGTGGACGGCTGGGACGACCCGCGCATGCCGACCATTGTCGGCGTGCGCCGCCGCGGCTTCACGCCGGAGGCGATCCAGTTGTTCTGCGAGCGCATCGGCGTGACCAAGGTCGATTCGTGGATCGACATGAGCGTGTTCGAAGGCGCGCTGCGCGATGACCTCGACGCCAAGGCACCGCGCACGGCCGCCGTGCTCGACCCGCTCAAGCTGATCATCGACAACTTCCCGGAAGGCGTCACCGAGGAATGCAACGCGCCGGTGCATCCGCATCATCCGGAGCACGGCACGCGCGTGTTCCCGATCTCGCGCGAACTGTGGATCGAGCGTGACGACTACAACGAGACCCCGCCCAAAGGCTACTTCCGTCTGTTCCCGGGCAACAAGGTGCGTCTGCGTTACGGCTACGTGATCGAGTGCACGGGCGCGGACAAGGACGAGAACGGGAACGTGATCGCCGTCCATTGCAATTACTTCCCGGACAGCAAATCGGGCACCGAAGGCGCGAACAGCTACAAGGTCAAGGGCAATATCCACTGGGTCAGCGCCGTGGGCGCGTGCCCGGCCGAAGTGCGCATCTATGACCGCCTGTTCAAGGAACCGCAGCCGGACGCAGGCGGGCGCGACTACCTCGAGGCGCTCAATCCCGATTCGAAGCGGGTGGTCAACGCCTACCTGGAACCGGGCGCACGCGACGCGCTGCCGGAACAGCGCTATCAGTTCGAACGGCATGGCTACTTCGTCGCCGACCGCGTCGATTCGAAGCCGGGCAAGCCAGTGTTCAACCGCATCGTGAGTTTGCGCGACAGTTGGGGCAAGCCGGCGTAAGCTGAGTGGGATGAGCGTGACGGTGCGCGCACTGCTTCCGGAGGAACGATGAGGTTTGCAGCCTGCCATCCGTCACGTCGACACATCATGCTCGCCGCGCTCGCGGCGGCATGCCTCGCCTCCTCTGCACAGGCGCAGGAACTCACCGGTACGCTCAAGAAGATCCATGACGACGGCATCGTCGCGCTCGGCGTGCGCGAAGCGTCGATCCCCTTCTCCTATTTCGACGGCCAGGGCACGGTAGGTTATTCGCAGACCATTGCCCTCGCCATCGTCGAACAGATCAAGAAAACGCTCGCACTGCCCGAGCTCAAGGTGCGCGAAGTCCCTGTCACCTCGTCGAACCGCATCCCGATGCTGCAGAACAACCAGATCGATCTGGAATGCGGCTCCACCACCCATACGCACGAACGCGAAAGTGAAGCGGCCTTCTCCAACAGTTTCTTCCAGTATGCAGTACGCATGATCGTGCGTCGCAGTAGCGGCATCGTGGATTTTCCGGACCTGGCCGGCAAGGCAGTGGTGACGACCGCAGGTACCTCGGACGAGCGCTTATTGCGGGAGTTGAACGGCGAGAAACATCTCAATATGCGCATTACCAGCGTGCGCGATCATCCGGACGCGTTCGCCGCGGTCAAAGATGGCCGCGCCGCGGCCTTCGTCATGGACGAGCCGATTGTGTATGGCTTCAAGGCGACCGACCCGCGCCCCGACGATTTTGTGGTGACGGGTACGCCGCTTGGCTACGAGGTGTATGCCTGCATGTTCCGCAAAGGCGACGCGCCGATGCGCGAGTTGGTAAACGGTGTGATCGAGCGGATGCAGACCTCCGGGGAAGCGGAGCGTCTCTATAACGTGTGGTTCACGCAGCCGATTCCGCCCCACGGAATCAACCTCAATTTCCCGCTGTCTGCGGCGATGCGCACGCTGTTCGCGCATCCGAACGATCGCGCGCTCGACTGACCGAGTTTCGCTCTCACCTACGATGCTTGAGCCCGGCTTGGGGACGAGCCTGGCTTGCGGGCTGCGCCTGGCTTCATGCCATGCGCGGCCTCACTCACAGACTGCGATGCAACTCCGTCAACGACAGGGTCGTGTCGAACAGACGCGTCAAACTGCGGCTCGCATAGCGTTCGACCTCTTCCGGCGCGGCCCAGCGGTACGCGTCCATTTCGGGAATCAGCGTGCCGTCCGAGCGGCGTGGAAACATCGACGTGCAGACGCATTGCGACAAGTCGAGTTCGTCGGCATGAGCCCGCGCGGCGAACAGATGCAGGTCCTTGTCGCGCCGGTAAACGAACAGGCCCAGGTCCTTCAGACGCTCGGCGGCGATCACGAGGCCGGTCTCCTCGACCATCTCGCGCAGCGCCGTCACATGCGGCGCCTCGCCCTCCTCGCCATGCCCTTTCGGGATATCCCAATGAGACGTCTCGGTGGCATGCGCGAGCAACACGCGGCCGTGCGGATCGAGCAGCACGACGCCGCAGGACACCACCCGTGCGCTAATAGCTGCAGCCATCGCGCGCTTCCTGGTTCCGCTCAACTCTTCTTCTGCAGATGCCACAGGCCGCTCGCTTCGCGGCAGAACTGCGGGCGCAGCGACACCGACTGCCCCTTCGCATTGAGCACCACGCCCACATCGCGGCAGGTGCGGTCCCCGTCTTTCGACGTGCTCTGCGGCGTAATGGTCGCGTCGATGCGGATTGAATTACCGGTGCCTTCGTTCACCCAGTTGGCGGATTCGCCGTCCTGCCTGGCATCGAGCGCGCCCAGCACGGCAGCCTTGATCGAGTCAATGTCGCGCTGCTTCATGTAGCTGATCGGCGTATCGCTAAGGAAGCCGAGATTCGCCGCATAGGCGCCGACGGATGCCGCCAGCAGCAAGCCGCCCACGGTCGCGTGAAACAAGGCACGGGTTCGCATCGACATTGAGTATTCTCCTCGAGAGATCGTTCGGGCGGTCACGAAGCGGTTCGTGATCTGGACCTGAAAAGCATAGCATGAGGTACTCGTGCGAGAGACTCAGCCCGTCATGTCGGCGTCGTTTTCATACGTCAACGTTGACCTGCCTGGCTGGCGGCAGTGCGATGGCTTCGGCACGCGTCGTTTCGCGTCAAGCGGTTTTCAGACTCGTCTCATGGTCGCAGCCGCGGCGAATTCATAAGATTGGCTGTTCGGCGCGAAAAGTCGCGCATCACACTCTGCCGCTGTCATGGACTTCTCATTCGCTCTCAAGTCGTTTTCTGTTGTGCTCGCGCTCTTTTGCATCGCACTTGTGCCGTTCTTTGTACGGCGCGATCCGGCGCCGGTGCATAGCATCGTCCACATCGAGGCGCTGCCGCGGCCGGAATGGCCGAGCCTCCTGACCCGTATGGGCAGCGCCACACTGCTCGCGTCGTTTGTGCTGCTCGTGGGCGGCTGCTATCTGCTGATCAAGGGCTGATCGACGTCTTCGCGCTGGCTGATCCACAGCCAGCCCTATCCTCAAGCGGCGAACCCCAGCTGCACCGCTCTCCTGCCGCTGAACTGCACCAGTCGGCCCTCTCCCCACTCCCTTAGACTCACGCAGCTCGCCCATCAGGATGCCGAAGCGATCGAGGCATCCTCGGCCGATTGGGCTCCGCATCCGATTGCCGCAACGGCATGCCGTAAGCGCGCCGACTGACAGAAGCTGCGCCCCGGGCGTGTGGATTGCTATGCTTCGCAGTTGTATCCTCGAAGCCTTGAGGGAGCGCTCACGCATCCCGCCAACCGGATTGTCATCAACATGAAACTCTCGCTGCCGCCGCACGGACGGCCCAATCGCGTGTATCCGCCCGGCGCGCCCAGCCTGCATGGCCTCGCGTCGGTGATCACCGGGGTCGTCGTGGTCTGCGGATTGTATTTCGGCCGCGCGGTCCTGATTCCGATCACGCTGTCAGTGCTGCTGAGTTTCCTGCTCGCGCCGCTAGTGGCGGCGCTGCGGCGCCTGCGGATGGGCCAGTTGCCATCCATCTTCATCGCGGTGTTTTTCGCCTTGGCTATCGTCCTCGGCGCGGGCGCGCTAATCGCGGCGCAGATCGTGCAGCTCGCGGCCGATCTGCCGCAGTACCAGGTCGCGATTGAACGCAAGATCGAAACCGTGCAGGAAAAGACCGTCGGCCGCGCCGATGTCCTGCTCGGCAAGGCCGCGCTCACGCTGCAGCGGGTCGCACCCTCGCGCCCGGCGCCGCCGCGCAGCTTCGGCAAGGCGAGCCGGAACGCCCCGGCCGCTCCCCTACCCGTCGAGGTTCACGAGCCGGCGCTGACGCCCATGCAACTGGCGCAACGGGCGTTTTCGCCGGCTATCGCCCCGCTCGAGACGACCTTCATCGTGCTGGTCGTCACCATTTTTATCCTGTTGCAACGCGAGGACTTGCGCGACCGGCTGATCAGCCTGTTCGGCTCGCGCGACCTGCATCGCACCACCACCGCCATCAACGACGCGGCAAGCCGCCTGAGCCGCTACTTCGTCGCGCAACTCGGGCTGAATCTGAGCGTGGGCGCGGTGCTCGCCATCGGCCTCGCCGGCATTGGCGTGCCGGGGGCCTTGCTGTTCGGCGTGGTCGCCGCGCTGTTGCGCTTCGTGCCGTACATCGGCATATGGATCGCCGCGTTGCTGGCCGTATGCCTGGCCGCCGCCATTCAGCCGCAATGGACCATGGCGGTGTGGACTTTGGTGCTGTTCGTGGTGGTGGATCTGGTAGCGGGTCAGGTCGCGGAGCCGCTCCTGTACGGCCGCCGCTCCGGCCTCTCGCCGCTCGCGGTAGTGGTGGCGGCGATCTTCTGGAGCTGGTTGTGGGGCCCGGTCGGCCTGGTGCTGTCTACGCCGCTTACACTGTGCGTCGTGACGCTGGGACGCTATGCGGACCGCCTCAACTTCCTCACGATCCTGCTCGGCGACCAGCCGGCGCTGACGCCCGCGCAGACCTTCTATCAGCGGCTGCTGGCGGATGACCCGCATGAGGCGATCGTGCAGGCGGACCGCTTGCTCGGCGAGATGTCGGTGCTCGACTACTACGATCACGTCGCGCTCGAAGGACTGCGCCTCGCTCGAAACGACGCGCTGCGCGGCGTGCTGACCGCAGAACAGCTGGTGCGCTTCAACGAATCAGTGGTCGATATCATCGAGAATCTGGAAACGGTGCAAGGCGTCCCTGACAATCTCGGCGCACATGAGCCCGATGATGCAGCACACGCTCACGGCCGCACCGAGCCGCACTACGGCGGCACAACCGGGATCGCGGACGCAGCGCATGCGGTAGGCGCAACGGGCGTGTTGTGCATCTCGGGACGCGGTGCGTTTGACGAAGTGGCCGCTGCGATCGCCGTGCAATTGCTCGGGCGGCAGAAGATCGCCACCGTCGCGACGACCTATGAACAGTTCCGCAACGGCCGCAGCGAAGCCCAGGCCGCGCAGCAAAGCCCAGGCGAAAACACCCCGGTTATCTGCATCGTTTCGCTCGACGCAGCCGAATCGCCTCCGTATTTGCGCAACCTGTTGCGCCGGATCGGCAATCAACCCAGCGCCACGACGGTGATCGTCGGGCTTGGTGGGCTCTCGGAAGGCGCCCCGGAGACTGCCACGGGCAGCACGCGCAATGCCACCTCGTTCCGCGGCCTGATAGAGGAATGCCGCGCGGCGACGTTGGCAACGGCACGTCATGAGCAGGCTCAAGGCGCGGCTTGAAACCGCCGCGCAGGCGCTCGAGGCCATCGTGCCCGTTAGCGCCTCTAACGCCATCCCCTTACAATAAGCCGCGAGCCTCCACCGACCCTGCCCCACTGTCATGCAGCATCTGAAATACCTCAGCGCCTATCCGGCCGCGCTTCAGGACAAGGTTCGCCGGCTGATCGCCGAACAGCAACTGGGCGCGTACCTCGCCGACAAATACCCGCGCCGGCATACGGTGCAGACCGATCGTGCGCTCTACGATTACGTCGCCGACCTGAAGCGCGAATTCGTGCGCAGCGGGCCGTCCATCGACAAGGTTCTCTACGACAGCAAGCTCGATGTGCTGCGGCACGCGCTGGGCCTGCACACAACCATCTCGCGGGTCCAGGGCGGCAAGCTGAAGGCGAAGAAAGAGATTCGCATCGCCTCTCTGTTCAAGGAGGGGGCACCCGAGTTCCTGCAGATGATCGTCGTGCACGAACTCGCGCATCTGAAAGAGAGCGATCACAACAAGGCGTTTTACCGGCTCTGTGAGTTCATGCAGCCCGGCTATCATCAGACCGAGTTCGACTTGCGTCTTTACCTGACGCATCGCGATCTGGTCCGCGAGCAGTCCGTCTAAATCTCCACTACAGGAAAGCCCGTGTCATCGACGAATCTCCGACTCTACGCCGACGCGCAATTCTCGAGCCCCTACGCCATGTCAGTCTTCGTGGCCCTGCATGAAAAGGGCTTGCCCTTCGAGCTCTCGACGGTCGACCTGGGCCGCGAAGCGAACCGCGCGCGGGACTTCGCCGTGCCCTCGCTGACGCAGCGCGTGCCGATGCTGGTACATGACGGGTTCGCGTTGTCGGAGTCGTCTGCCATCACGGAATATCTCGACGAGGTCTTTCCAGGTACGCCGCTATACCCGGCCGAACCGCAGCGCCGCGCGCGGGCGCGCCAAGTACAGGCATGGCTGCGCAGCGATCTGATGCCAATCAGACAGGAACGCTCCACCGAAGTCGTGTTTTATGGCCCGAATGACACGCCCCTTTCCGCGGTGGCGCAAGCTGCGGCCGGCAAGCTGTTTGCTGCCGCCGAAGCGCTGCTCGAGGACGGCTCGGAGAATCTGCTGGGCGAGTGGTGCATCGCCGACGTCGATCTGGCGCTGATGCTCAACCGCCTCGTGCTCAACGGCGATGCGGTACCGCAACGGCTCGCCGAGTATGCACGGCATCAGTGGCAAAGGCCGTCTGTGCAGCGCTGGATCAAGCTGGAGCGGCCCCCGCTGTAACGCTTTGCGCTCGCATTGCGGAGGGCGTCCGGCAAATGCTCGAGGCGCACCCGCCGCAGCGTAATCCGTGCGGCGGCGTTTGCCTGGGTGGCCCCCCCACGAGGAATCGAACCTCGATTTCAGGTTTAGAAGACCCGTGTTCTATCCGTTGAACTATGGGGAGGCGAAACTGAAATTTTAACCGACCAGGCAACGACTGCCCGGCTCGATCAATAAACCATTGGTATTCAGCAAGCTGCCTGGCGCGTGACGCAAGTCCTGCTATAGCGGTGCGAGGCGCTGCAAGCAACGCAGGGGGCGGATTATAACCGAACCTGCCGTACAACCGGGCGCGGCCATGGTTGGCGCCGCGCCCCGTGTGGCACGCTCAGACCGGTTGCGTGTGCAGCATGAACCAGCCGAGACATACGATACCCGCGATCACGCAGTACACGCCGAAGCTCGCGAGGCGCCCGCGGCCTTCGAAATAACGCATCAGGAAGCGCACGCTCAGATACGCCGCGATGGCGGTCAACACCCCGCCCAGCAGCGCATCGCCAAGCTGGCCCGGTGCATGAAACAGCTTCGGCAGCTCAAGTACACCTGCGGCAAAAATGATCGGCGTGCCGAGCAGGAACGAAAACTCGGCCGCCTTCTCCGCCGTCAGACCCGCAGCATTGCCGGCAATCATCGTCAGGCCGCTGCGCGAAAAGCCCGGAATCAGCGCGCCGATCTGTGCCAGCCCGACGAAGAACGCCTGGCGGAACGTCAGCTTCTCCGGCGCCTGATGCGCGCGCGAACGCTGCAGACGGTCGCCGAGCCACAACAGCACGCCATTGACGATCAGCGCGATCGCCACGATGCGCAGATCGTGGAACAGCCGCTCGAGGCGCTTTTCGAGCACCAGCCCAACCAGCCCGGCCGGAATCGTGCCGATGATCAGCGCCCACATCATGTGGCCGTCGTCGTTGCGGCGGCCGCCGAGCGAGGCGAAAAAGCCGCGGATCAGCGCGACCCAGCGCGTGCGGAAGTACCACAGCAGCGCGAGCGCGGTGCCCAGATGCAGCGCGACGAGGAACGGCAGCAGTTGCGGCGCATGGGCGTCGATATGCATGCCGAATAGCGCCGGCACGAGCAGGGTGTGGCCGAGGCTGCTGACGGGGAACAGTTCCGTTACGCCCTGCAGCACGCTCAGAAAAATCAGAAACGACAAGCTCACGCGGCAGTCCTTTTAGTGAGTAAACAATCGGGGAGCAGCACGCCGGACCACAGCAACCGGCGCGCGGAAGCGCACCGATTATGCCTGGCCACCATGTCAGCGCCAAGCGTTTGAACCGTGTTTGGGGAAATTTTGACGCGTTGCGACACAACTCGAAACGGTTGTTACGCCGCAGCAAACCAATCGGCGCGGGTTTGCGGGGGCCGCCCCTGCGGCGGCCGCCGATGCGGGGGGGCGCCCACGCGGGGGCCGTCGCTACGGGAGTCGCCCTTGCGGGACCAGCCGTACGACTGCGCAGTAGCGTGGGGACCCTTTGCGGGGCCAGCCACGCGGCGAACCTATGCGAGGTGAGGAACGGGGGACCGGTCCACGTTGCCGCAGGCGGCGCGGCAGGGTATCCGGACGTGAACGCTCAGCGGTCGAGCTTGTAGAAGAAGTACACCGTGCTGCCGGCAAACATGCCGAACAGAGCCATGCCCATTGCCATTGCGAGATCCATTGCGCCTCCGGAATCCGTTCAGGCCCGGCGGCTGACTTGACCGGGCAGTCTGGCGATTATCGTCAAGCCGGCCGGCGGCGCGAACCCGGAATTCCCCGAGAAGGGTTTCCCCGTAGAGCAAAGCAGCGCAAAATCGGGCTCGCGCGACCGCTACCGCCGTTGCTGCAGACCACGCAGCCCATCGACTCAACCGCTACCAACCAGACTTGTCCACCATGGCCCAATTCCAGCATCAGGACATCATCGAAATCACTCACGGCGCCTCGCTGTTGCGCTTCGCCCCGCAAGCGGGCGGACGCCTGCTGTCGTGGCACATCGACGGCCAGCCGGTCATCCACTGGCCCGACGCCGCCGACTGGAGCCAGCCGGCAAGAATCCGCGGCGGCAATCCGCTGCTGTTTCCGTTTCTCGGGCGCCACCGCGTCGACGGTCAGATCGGCCGCTGGCGCGACGCCGCCGGCACCGTGCGCGACTTGCCGATGCACGGCTTCGCGCGCGACCTGCCGTTTGCGGCCAGCGTCGAACCCGCCGCTGCGTCGACGGTGGCCTCAGTAGCTGCTTCGGCGACCGTGGCGGCCGCTCCAGGCCCGACGCTGCGCATGACGCTCGCCGATAGCGAAGCCACCCGCAGCGGCTACCCGTTCGGCTTTCGCTTCGAAGCGGTCTACCGGCTCGTCGACGACCACACGCTCGACGTCGAACTGACCACCGTCAACACCGGCACGGCAGCGCTGCCCTACTACGCCGGCCATCACTTCTACTTTTCGCTGCCGCATACGCAGCGCGGCGAAACCGTGCTGGAGCTGCCGCCCACCGAGCGCCGCTATCAGCAGGCCGACGGCTCGATCAGCGCGCCCGAGCCCGGCGCGGCGCGCTACACGCTCGATGAGGCGCGGATTCTCGACCGCTTCCATTGCCTGACCGATGGCCCGGCTACGCCCGGCGACGGCGCCCCGCAGCAGCCCGTGCGGCTGATCGCGCCCGGCCTGAACCGCTCGATCACGCTCGACCTGCAGCGGCCAGGCTCAGTGCCCTGGTACTGCGTGACGACGTGGACCGAAGCGGCGGACTCGGACTTCTACTGCATCGAGCCCTGGCTCGGCTTGCCCGACGCGATCCACAACGGCCTTGGCCTGCGCTGGCTGCAGCCGGGTCAAACCGAGACCGCCACGCTGCGCATCGCTGTCGGCACCCTGAGCTAACGCGTCCCGTCACCGGCCGCCCGCACGACGCGGCGCGGTCCGTGACTCAACCCGTGCCGCTCACCCGGCGCGGTCCCATTTCGTGTGCTGCGATGCAAAACCGTTAGAATCGGACGTTTTTGCCAATCTGTCGCGTGATCGGGATCGGCGCGCGGCAGCGCTTTGCGAGGTCCAATGTTTGGAACAAGAAGAATGAAACGGCTCGCGTGCGTGTCGTTGTTGGCAGTGCTCGCCGCATGCGGGTCTGCGCCAGTGGGTCCGGGGTTCTATCGCGTCGAACGGGGCGATACCTTGTCGAAAATCGCCCGCAGCAACCGGCAGTCGGTCCAGAGCATCGTGCGCTGGAACAACCTGTCGAATCCGGACAGCATCGAGGTCGGTCAGGTGCTGCGCGTCGCGCCGCCCGGCAATTCGGCGCCGGTGACAGCCTCAACCGGCGGCGGCAGCGCCGGCGCGCGCAGCAGCAGCCGTGGCAGCGGTGTGGCCGCCGCGCCGGCCCCGCGCAGCGCGCCGGACGATGCGTCGCCGGCCCCTGCGCCGGCTTCGTCGATCTCGCTCGTCTGGCCGGCCGACGGAACGGTGATTCGCCGTTTCGACGGCTCGAACTCGAAAGGCATCGATATCGCCGCAAGCCCAGGCACGCCGGTGGTCGCCGCTGCAGCCGGCACCGTGGTCTACGCAGGCAACGGTCTGCGCGGCTACGGCAATCTGCTGATCCTCAAGCACAATGCCGACTACCTGACTGCGTATGCGCACAACCGGGTGCTGCTGGTCAAAGAAGGCCAGAGTGTCACCCAAGGCATGAAGATTGCCGAAATGGGCGACACCGACACGGACCGCGTCATGCTCCACTTCGAGCTACGCTATCAAGGGCGCTCGATCGATCCGTCGCGCGCGCTACCGGCACGCTAATTGCGGGTGATGGCAGTCGGCGCGGGAATCCCGGTTCCCGCGCGACACGCCATCTGACACCGGACGCGACGCGATGCGGCCTGGTGCGCCCCTCAATCTGTCAGGAGCCTCCAATGAAATCTGGATGGACCCCAAGCGCCATCGCCGTGGCGGCGAGCCTCGCCGTACTGGCGCTCGCGAGTCTCGGTGGCTGCGCGAGCTCGACCAAAATGACCTATCTGCCGAGCGGCGACACCGGCTTCGCCATCAACTGCAGCGGCAGCGACGCCAGCGAAAGCTGGGCCGAATGCTACAAGCGAGCCGGTGAAGTGTGCGGTGCGTACGGCTATGACGTGGTGTCGAAGGACGTCGACAATGGCGCCACCTCCGGTGGTTCGGTCGGTGGAATCTTCGGCGCCAACGTCAAGAACCGCTCGATGGTGGTTCGCTGCAAACAGTAACGGCAACCCAGCAGGCGGTCGCCACTGGCGCCGCCGCTTGCTGCATTCATCAGACGCATTGCGTGAAACCTTGCATTCAATCCCATTTAAAGCGCGATAAACTCCGCCGAATGCAAATTCCGCAATTGCCTGAACAAAAAAAGCCCGGCTCTAGGGCCGGGCTAACGGGGGTTCGGCGCATATCGGTAAAGGACCGGTTCACCATGCGCCAAAACGGAATCTATCAACGCCAACCTGCTCACGCAATCAATTAATTGTCGACAAACTGTGATGCGACGCACGGAGTACGCATTCCGTGAACCGAAATAATGAGATAAACATCGATAAAGCGCGTCAAATGAAACGGGGTAGCGCGCATTCCCAGCTCATCTAAAGAGCCGATCAGATGGGTACACACCCTTTCTGGACGGAGCTTTCAATAGAATCAGCCACTACTCGCCTCAATCAATCGACGGTTAAATTGTTAAATTTTAAAACGCAAGTTTTCCAATTCTTTCAGTGTTGCTCGCCTTAGTGCGAAAGCACACTCTTCACCGGTTAAAGTTTCAAATTGCAGTGCAGCACTCAGGTTGTATTCATCAGTTCTTTGGGATTAATTCGCGTAGCGCGGATCATTTTATCTGTTAAATATCTTGAGATAAACCAGGCAGTGAGTCATGCCGCTCATTGAGGATCGACTCAAAAAGAGATTGCACGCGCTGGCAAATGATGCCCGCGACGGGGCGTCATTTGCCTTGGCGTGCAATCTCAGTCACAGCACGCGCAAGCCCAGTTCCGTCACCAGCACGGCGGCCTGCTGATGCGAAATCGTCGCGCCGCGAAACAGACCCGCATCCACAAGGCGCACGCCACTCAGATCGGCTAGGCGCAGGTCCGCGCCGTCGAAGCGGGCTCCCTTCACGTTCGCGTCCTTAAGACTGCCCCCTTCGAAAATAGCCTCGCGAAAATCGGCGCCGGCCAGATCCGCGTCGGAGAAATCGAGTTCCTGCAGTGTGGCTTTGCGAAACGAAAAGCCGCGCAGATGTGCGCCGATCAACAGGCTTTCGACAAAGGTCAGGCCCAGGGTGCTGCACTCCTCGAAGTACGCGCCGGTCAGCTTGCAACCGTGGTAGCTCGCCGAGGCGAGCTTGGCGCGGCGCCAGTTCGTGTTGTTGAGATCGCTCGATTGAAATGCCGCATCGACCAGATCCGCCGACGCGAAATCGGCCTGGCGCGCGCGGCAACGCAACCAGCGGGTTTGCGTCAAGGCGGCGCCGAAAAACGAAGTCTCGACGATGTTGCAACGCTGAAATTCGGCGCCGCGCAAGTCGAGCCGCGACAGGTCCGCGCCCTCGAAATCGCAGTCCTCGAAGCGCAGCGGTTGCTGGGTGGCGCCGAGCAACTGCTGCACGTCTTCCCGTGCGAGCGTCGCGTCGGCGACGGTGTGAGCGCCGGCAGCCGGCGTCGTAGAGTTGAGCGACATGAAAAAGTTATTCCTGTGAGGCTGCGGCACATGCCGGAACCGCGAATCCATGAGAGACAGCAGATTAGGGACGCGTAAAGTGCCAGCACCCAGCAGCGGCACACAACGGCGATCAGCCACGCGGCATATCGCGGAACAAAACAAGCGCAAAATAGTAAGCGTACCGGAACGCGCCGCCGCCGTGGCGCACAACCTGTGATGGTTTATAGTAACGGCCGCCCTTCTGCAACCCAGCTACCCGATGACCTCGAACGACGCCGCCCATAGTCCGCTCTACCTCTCGCTGCTCGCGGAAACCGCGAAAATCGGCTGGCCGGAACTCGAGCGTTTCTTTGCCCGCGGCATCCTGCTGCACGTCGCACGCGACCTCGACCTGGTCAGCGTCGCCGAAGCCATCGCCAGCGACGATACGACGCAAGTCACGCAATGGCTGTCGGCGGGGCTCGTCGAACGCATTCAGGCCGAGACCGCCGCCGATTTCGCCGCACGCGATCCGGACCTGTGGGCGGTAGTGGTCTCGCCGTGGGTGTGCGTGCAGGAACGCGGTTGAGCAATCCGGGCGAAGCGGGCGGGTTACGCCACGCCGGCGGCTTGAGCGAGCCGGACCACACGAGCACGGCGCGTGAATGCGCAACGGCCGAGACCACTGCCAGCCCTACCGCCAACGCAGCCGTCAAAGCAAGCGCCGCTCTGCCAGTCCGCTGGCACCGCCGCGTGCTCAGCCTTGCCGTCCCCATCGTCCTCGCCAACCTGACGCAGCCGATTCTCGGCGTCGTCGATACGGCCGTAGCCGGGCATCTGGACGGCGCCTCGTATCTCGGTGGCGTGGCGCTCGGCGGCCTGGTCTTCAACTTCGTCTTCTGGGGCTTCGGCTTCCTGCGCATGGGTACGACCGGCCTCGTCGCGCAGGCCTGGGGCGCCAACGATCAGGCCGGACTCAGAACCAACCTCGTGCGGGCGTTACTGCTGGCTCTGGCGATAGGCGCAGGCGTGCTGCTCCTGCAAACGCCGCTAATCGGCTATGTATTGCGCGCGATCGGCGGCAGCGCCGCCGTGCAGCATCACGCCCAGGTGTATTGCCACGCGCGCATCTGGGCCGCGCCGTTTGCACTCGCCAACTATGTGGTGCTCGGCTGGCTGCTCGGCACGCAGCGCGTCCGGCTCGCATTGGCAACCCAGGTGTTCATCAACAGCGTGAATGTCGTCGCGGTGCTGCTGTATGTGTACGTCTTCAAATGGGGTATTGCCGGAATCGGCGCTGCTACGGCGAGCGCCGACGTCCTCGGCTTCGCGCTCGGCGCTGCATTGTTGTGGCATTTACGCGAGCGCGGACTCGCGCCGCTCACGCGCACTGCCCTGCTCGATGCCGCCGCGCTCAAGCGCCTCGTTGCGCTGAACCGCGACATTTTCCTGCGCACGCTCTGCCTGCTCGGTTCGTTCGGCTGGTTCGCGCATCTGGGCGCGCGCCAGGGCGACACCACGCTCGCCGCCAATGCCTTGCTGCTCAATTTCCAGACCTTCATGGCGTATGGGCTCGACGGCTTCGCGCACGCTGCGGAGGCGCTGGTCGGCGCGGCGATCGGCGCCCGCGACCGCCATGCGTTCCGGCAAGCGGTCAAGGTGACGATGTTCTGGTCGGGGCTTGGCGCGCTCGGTTTTGCGCTGGTGTACTGGAGCGCGGGGACGTGGATAATCGAGCGCCTCACCGATCAGGCAGCGGTGCGCTTCACCGCGGAAACTTATTTGCCGTGGGCAGCGCTGTCGCCGGTCATTTCGGTGTGGGGATTCCTGCTCGACGGCGTGTTTATCGGCGCCACCCGGACCCGCGAGTTGATGGTGTCGATGACGCTCTCGTTCGCGGTATTCGTCGCGGCATCGTGGGCTTTCATGACGCTCTACGGCAATCATGGCCTATGGGCCGCGCTGCTCGTCTTCATGGCCGTGCGCGGCGCCACGCTGATGCGGCTGTTGCCACGCATTGCGCATAGTGTTGCACCAGCACCCGCGGCCGGCTGACTCTACGGCTTGTCGCGCGATGTATTCCGGTTACCGCTTGAAACAAGCGCATACATATCTCGTGACCTGCGCACCCTAGAATGGCTGCAGCCCGCGCTCTCCGCGCGAACAGTCTGCGCGGGTCAGAAGTGCCGGCGTGCCCGCGCCGGCACTTCGCCTTCCATTCTCAGACGTGCGGCGTGCGGACAACGTAGCCTTCACGCCTCCCCACGGTACACGCTTGCGGCACGTTATTGCGGTGCAGCTTGTGACGGTGCAGGCTGCGAAGGCGTCGCTTGCGGTGCGTCCGGTGTGTCGACGATCGAAGGCGGCCGGTCATCGGTCGGCACGCCGTGATAGTCAGGCGGATCTTTCGGGGGCGGACCGTGATGGCCCGCAGCGGGATCGTTCGAACAGCCGGCCAGGGCCGCCACGGCAAATGCAATCAGAAGAACGCGATTCATAGACTCTCTAAAATGATCATAACAACGCAGGCGCGCCGAGAGTCTACCTGCAAAATCCTGACCAGCGCCGCCGCGCTGGCAGCCGCACACCGCCACACACCGCACAGGTGCCGCTTTTGCGTCGCCTGACCTACTATGTACCCATGGCTGCAATCATCGAAGGAGGCTGCCATGGACACCGAATCGATTGCGGGTTTCATCGGGCTCGGAGTGGGCCTGCTCGTCCTGCTAGGACTGTCGATTTTCGAATCGCGGACCTACCGGCGCGAGCACAACGGTGAAGGGATGATGCACCACTGGCTGTCCGAGCATCACGTGCTCGACCGGATGCGGCGCAAGCACTAATCCGCATCGCCCTCGCGACCACTCGCTTGCGAGGTAGCAAGACGCGCACGCCAGGCTCATGGCAATGCGCTGCGCTGCACGCTATCGAAGCCATGCAGCGGGGAAGCGTGTCGCTGTTTGTGTGACGCAGCGGCGGCTTACACGCCTGCCTTCGCCAGCACCACAATCGACACGCCCAGCGCCTCGCTCTGCGCGTCCTCATTGCGATACGAATGCGGCACATGGCCGGGAAACGCGAGCACGTCGCCCGTTTCGAGGCCGTGCCGTTCACCCGCCACAAAGATCGCCACTCGCCCTGCCATGCAGGTGAAATACTCGCGCGTGCCGGGCAGGTGCGGCGTGCCGCGCATATACGCGCCGGGCGCGAACGCCATCGTCTCCAGAATGCCGTCGGGCATCGGCTCCGGGACCAAAGGCCGGATCGTCAAACCGTTGCCGCGATTCTGCGCGGAGATATCGTCGACCGCCCACTTGCGGACCTTGGCACGCGGCGACGCAAGTAACTCATCGAGCGGCGCACCGAGCGCGCCCGCCACCTTCATCAACACCGCCAGCGAAGGATTGCCCTCGCCCGACTCCAGATTGGCCACCGTCGAGCGCGGCACGCCTGACGCCTTCGCCAATCCCTCCTGTGTCAGCGCACGCGCATGCCGCAACGCCACCAGATTGCGCGCCAGATGCTGGGCGGCGTGCGCCGTGTCGGGCGAGGTGTCGCGAGCGGGTTCGTAAGCGGTCTCGTCCATCGTATCGACTTTCTGACAAGGAGTTGGACATCGCACTCGGCCGTGCGGCGTGGGATTCCTATTATCGGGCCATCGAGACGGCGCAGGTATAGCGATCGTCTCCCTCTGACAGTTTTGGGAGAACCCACATGACCAGAACCAACAAAAACCTGCACGGCGTGCGCGTCGCCCTCACCGGCGGCACCTCGGGACTCGGCCTCGCGTTACTGGACGAACTGCTGGCGCGCGGCGCGCAGGTCGCCTTCATCGCGCGCCACGAGCGGCGCGTGGCCGAGGTGGCCGCGACACGCACGAGGGTAGCCGGCATCGTCGGCGATGTCGCGGACAAGGACGACATCTATCCGCTCGCGCTGCAGATCAGCGGCCTGCTCGGCGGCGTCGACGTGCTGGTGAACAATGCGTCGGCGCTCGGACCGGTGCCGCTCGCGTTGCTCGCCGACACCGAATGCGAAGACTTCGAATACGCACTCGCGACCAACCTGCTCGGACCGTTCCGTCTTACCCGCGCATTGCTCGGCTCGCTGAGCGCGGCCGCCCGCGAGCGCGGCGGGGCCGTCGTGCTGAACGTCTCCAGCGACGCAGCCATCGAGCCCTATCCGACGTGGGGCGCGTACGGCGCCAGCAAGGCCGGCTTGCGGCACCTGAGCCGCATCTGGGACAAGGAACTCGCCACCCAGAGAGTGCGGGTGCTGTCGCTCGACCCAGGCGATATGGATACGCCGCTGCATGCGCTCGCCGCGCCCGGCGACGACCCCGCCAGCCTGAAGCGCCCCACCGACGCTGCCCGCGAATTCGCCGACGCGATCGAAGCGGCCTTGCACGCCCTGCGCAACCCTGCCCAGCTTGAAGGAGTACGAGCATGACGATGCGCGCTGCCACCCTGCCGGTTCAACGGCCCCACGATGCCCGCCTGCTGGTGATCGACTCGCGCGGCCATATCGAACACCGCCCACGTACGGCCCTCGCGCAATTGCTGCGCGAAGGCGACTGCGTGATCGCCAACGACGCGGCAACCATGCCGGCGAGTCTGCAAGGCATCCATCGACGCAGCGGCGCCGCGATCGAAGTCCGGCTCGCGGGCCGTGCGTCACTCGATCCCGCGGACGTCAAACGCTTTACCGCCGTGGTGTTCGGCACGGGCGATTTCCACACGCCGACTGAAGCGCGCAGCGCCCCACCCGAGCTGTTGCCTGGCGACCGGCTGAGGTTCGGCAAGCTCGGTGCGAGGATCGTGCGCACGCTCGATCACCCGCGTTTTGTCGAGCTGCGATTCGAAGCGGATGCAGCCCGCATCTGGCGTGCGCTGGCAGAACAGGGCAAGCCGGTTCAGTACGCGCATCTGCAGGACGCGCTCGCCTTGTGGGATGTGTGGACACCGATCGCCGCGCAACCGGTAGCGTTCGAACCGCCGTCGGCGGGGTTCGTACTCGACTGGCGCACGGTTAAGGAATTGCAGACGCGCGGCATCGGCTTTGCGACGCTCACGCATGCAGCAGGACTGTCATCCACCGGCGATGCTGCTCTCGATGCCCGCTTGCCGCTCGACGAGCCCTACCGCATTCCGGCCGCAACGGCGACGCTAATCGCCGCCACTCGCGCGCGGCAAGGTCGCGTGGTGGCGATCGGCACGACAGTGGTGCGGGCGCTCGAACATGCGGCAAGCGGCGATGGCATCGTGCGGGCAGGGGACGGCGTCGCCAACCAGCGGATCGGATCGCAGACGAAGCTGCGCGTGGCCGACGTGATCGTCTCCGGCACGCATGAACCGGAGACGAGTCACTACGCGTTATTGCGCGCCTTTACCGATACGTTGACTTTGCTTGGGGCAACCCAGGAACTCGAGGCGCATCGCTATCGCACACATGAGTTCGGCGATTCGGTGTGGATCGAGCGGCGCGCCTGTGTGGTGCGAGGGATGTCCGCGCGTCCAGTGAATCCGCGGAAGCGGGAGCGCGAGCGTTGCGAGACCTGTTGACTCTGTGATGTCGCGGGGGGGCGCCTGCATGCCCTGCAAAGCACGCCCAGACAATTTCCGCATTTCGAGATTGACGGGGATAGATCAGACCAGATAGAATCTCTGATTCGTCGGAGCGTAGCGCAGCCTGGTAGCGCATCTGATTTGGGATCAGAGGGTCGTAGGTTCGAATCCTATCGCTCCGACCATAGAATCAAAGGGTTACACGTTTCGGCGTGTAACCCTTTTTCTTTTCTGCCATTGAAGGATCGATCCGTGCGCAAATTCGTATCGCTCATTCTGCTCGTGGCCAGCGCCGCAGCATTCGCACCCGTTACCGCCGAGGCGCATCCGCGCGTGGTCTGCAAACGGGAATGGTATCGAGGCCACCTGGTGCGCCGTTGCCGTCAGGTTCCGCCGCCGCATCATCACCGGCATCACCGCCGTCCGCCTCCGCATCGCAAGCCGAACTACGTCTAACTCAACCGCCGGGTGGTGTGCCGCGAGCCGCATCGAGCTCGAACGTCCCGTCCACCACCCTCATCAATGTTTGGGCCTGCTGAGATCGTAAAGGCGGCGGCGCTGCATCTCGCCGATCACGCGCTTGCGCATCATCTCGCGCCGGTAGTGGCCGACCGCGAAAATCACCGCGAACAATAAAACCGAAAATCCAATTGCGGTGGCCAAGACCGTTTCGTCCATGACGCCCTCCTATGTCGACCGGAGTAAGCGCTTTGGCGCTTACTCCGGTCCCATGCAAAGCCAGATACTGCGCTCATCCGCAGCGGTGTTCGCTTCGCCACCCGCAATTCGAAGTCTGCATACGGCTTGCTGACCGTACCTGACCACCGGCGTGCTCTACGCCGCGCTAACCGCTGCGCTTAGCGCTGACCTGCTTGCGACGTACCATTGCTGCCTGCGCCGTAGCCACTTGCATCGCCCTTTTCGGCAGCGACGCGGGCTTCGGCAGCCTGAATGTTTTCCGGGTAATGAATCCAGTCGCTCGGGTTGTAACCGGCCTTCTCGACCTGAACCAGATCCGCACGCACTTGTGCACGCGTCACCCCTTGGGTTGACTGGGCAAACGCGGCAAGCGGCGCCGTAATCAGAGCGGCAATGACAACGGCTTCAATCAGCGACTTCATGACAACTACCTCCAGAAATTGTTTTGTTCGGCGCTACAGCCACTTGGTGTGCGACCGATGTGAACAGTCTATGATTACGGCGACCTAGGGTAAATACCTAGATCACGAATTCACTGTTGCCAAAATCAGCACAATTTCGAGATGAGATCTGACCATTGTTAACAGTCAGCTTTCATTGCTCGCCCTAGCATGTAAGCACCGTTTTAATAGATCGCCGCCAGCATCGAGCCATGAGCGGCCGGGGAAAGACATCGGATGCCAGAAAACCGCTCACAGACCACAGGCAAAATCGGGGGCGCACACATGCTTATGTTTCTTGACAAGGACATCGCACACATCGCCTGCGTCATGCCGGCCGCCCTCGCCGAAGGCCGCGGCGGGCCGATCCTGTCGTCCGAATATTGGCGCCGGCGGCTCCACAAGCTGCTGGACGCGAGCCATCTGACGCGCTCGCAACTATGTGCACTGGATCGACTGCTACTCCAGCTCGATGCCTTCGACGCGCGCCATCACCGCGCCGCCCCCACCAGTCAGGCGCCGCTGTCGATCGATATCTCCACCACCCAGGCGCCCCGCTGGAAAGCCTCCTGAGCGCCTGCGGTTGCACCTTAGCCGTCCAACAGCCGGCCCGGCACGTCTTTGGGCGAACTGTTGGCTTGATAACGTTGCTTCGCAAAACGTCTAACTAAGATGACTGCTGGCAAAATTCTGAAGAGTCACACCATGCGCTATCCGTTCGATATCGCCGTTGCCTATGCCTTACTCCTGCTAGTGATGTGCTGCGTCGTGAAGCTGGCGCTGGTCTGATCCGCCCAGGTTCAGGACCCGCTTCGCAACGCACCGAAGCGGGTTCGTGACGCACCGCCGTCACGAACCCGCGCGTCGACTCCCTCGCCTTTCTTCGTTACCTCCGAGAACTCCTCTCCCGCTCTTGCCGCGCGCGGCGCTGGCGTCGCATCGTCTTGCTGTCATGTGCGCACCCATGCGACAGTGGTACAACACAGCGTCGCTCCCGTTTGCGTCGTCCAAGATTAGGAGACATGCATGAATCTGATCCTCTGGCGCCATGCCGAAGCCGAAGACATCGCTCCGAGCGACCTCGCCCGCCAGTTGACCGTCCGCGGCCGCAAGCAGGCGCAAGCCGTGGCGAAATGGCTGCGCGCGCGGCTCGACGAAGACGCCGTGATTCTCTCGAGCCCGGCCGTGCGCACCATCCAGACCGTCGAAAGCCTCACCGATCAATACCGTGTGGTGCGCGAACTCGCGCCCGGCGCCAGTGCGGCTGACGTGCTCGCCGCGGCCGGCTGGCCGGAAGGCATCGCGCCGACCGTGGTCATCGTGGGACACCAGCCCACCTTGGGCCATGTCGCGGCGTTGTTGCTTGCCAACAGCGAATCGAGCTGGCCCCTTAAAAAAGCCGGGCTATGGTGGCTCGCTAACCGCGAACGCGACGGCGACGAGCAGGTGGTTCTGCGCGCCGCTATAGGCCCCGATCTGCTGTAAACCAGCCGCACACTAAACCGGTTTAGCTTACGGACCGTCATCTAAAGGTCACGGCATTGCCATGCGAACGTCACCGGGCGTTACTACATTGGCGAAAAAGCGAAATTCTCCTTTTTCGACCTGGAACGCCACATGCAAGATTTGCCGACGTCCTCCCTGCCGCTCGCTTCGAACCTCGAGACACGCCGCCGTCTGCCGCATGCCGAAGAGACGGTCACCGCGCAACACAGGCTGCAAGTCGCCTGGGCGCGTACCGACGAGGAGCTTCGCGAAGCACAGCGTCTGCGTTACCGTGTGTTCGCCGAAGAAATGGGCGCACGCCTGACCGGCCCGGCTGGCCTTGACGTCGATGCCTTCGATCACTACTGCGATCACCTGCTGGTGCGCGATCTCGATACGCTCAAGGTGGTCGGCACCTACCGTGCCCTGCCGCCGCACCAGGCGGCGCGCATCGGCCGCCTGTACGCCGAAAGCGAGTTCGACGTCTCGCGTCTCACGCACCTGCGCCCGAAGATGGTCGAAGTGGGCCGCTCCTGCGTGCACCCGGACTATCGCAGCGGCGCCGTGATCATGTCGCTGTGGGGCGGCCTCGCCTCGTACATGCTGCATAACGGCTACGAAACGATGCTCGGCTGCGCGAGCGTGGCGATGGCCGACGGCGGCCACTACGCGGCGAACCTGTACTGCGCGTTGCGCGACGACGCGATGACGGCGCAGGAATACCGCGCCTTCCCGCACACGCCGCTGCCGGTCGACGAACTGCAAACCGGCGCGAAGGTTGCCCCGCCGCCGCTCGTCAAAGGCTATCTGCGGCTCGGCGCAAAGATCTGCGGCGCACCGGCCTGGGATCCTGACTTCAATACCGCAGACTTTCTGACACTGCTGCGCCTGTCGGAAATCAATGCGCGCTATGCACGCCACTTCCTTGGCGATGCGTTGCCGGGTTGATCTGCACATTCAGCGTAGCGATGCGCTGACGCCGTAAACGACAACAGCCCGGCAAAGATCGTTTGCCGGGCTGTTTGCTTCGGAGCTCCAACGCAATTGATGCGTCGCCGTCAGCGTCGCACACGTCGTCTGCTGCGGGTCGTCAGTCGTCCGTATAAACGACCCGATACGGAATCCCGACCTTTTCCCATTCCGCCGCTTCCTGAATCAGGCTGTAGTCGGTGAGCGGGTTGTTCGCCACCCACTCCTTCGGCAGGCGCGCTTCATAGCCGTTGTTGACGCGGCTCACGACAATTCCCGGCAAGCCGACATCGGCACGGCGCCGGCATAGCAGTGCTGCGAGGCGCAGACAGAACAGCAGCGGCCATTCCACCTCACGCGTTTGCGAGAGCTTGCCGAGCTTGCCCGCATGCCCCAGCACGAGTGCGGCGAGGCGCGCCTGGTCGGTACGCGAAAAACCCGGCATGTCCGCGTTGCTGGTGATATAGGCCGAGTGCTTGTGGTACGCGCTGTGCGAGATCGACAGGCCAATCTCGTGCAGCGAAGCGGCCCAGCTCAGGAACATGCGGTTCTCGGTACGACGCTCGGCATCCGGCTCGTCGAACTGGTCGTAAAAGCTCACCGCCAGCTCGCCGATGCGCCCTGCTTGAGCGCGGTCGACGCCATAGCGGCGCATGAAGCCTTCCACCGTGACCGTGCGCATGTCTTCGTGCTGCGAACGCCCCAGCAGGTCGTACAGCACGCCCAGACGCAAGGCGCCGTCGGTCGTGTCAACATAGTCGACGCCCAGTTCGTCGAACACCGCCAGCATGATCGACAGGCCGCCTGCCAGCACCGGAATCCGGTCCGCCTTGAGCGCCACCAGTTTCAGCCGGTTGACGTTCTCCGCCTTGATCAACGCGCGCTTCAGACGCTCGAGGCCGCCGCGCGAGATGCCGTGCGTCACGCCCGGATCGTTGAAGCCGTTCGCCTCGACCAGTTCCGCGAGTGCGCGGGCCGTGCCCGACGAGCCGATTGCCTGTTCCCAGCCGGTCTTCTTGTACTCGTTGGAAATGATCTGGATTTCGCGGCCGGCCGCGAGCTCGGCCTGGCGCATCGTGTACTCGTCGACATTGCCTGCCGGGAAGAAGGCCCGGCTATGGCTCACACAGCCGATATACAGGCTTTCCATCTTGATCGGCGTGTAGTGCGAACCGATGATGAATTCGGTCGAGCCGCCGCCGATATCCACCACCAGCCGCTTGCCGGGACTGGCGGGCACCGAGTGCGCAGCGCCCGCATAGATCAGACGGGCTTCTTCGCGCCCGGCAATCACTTCGATCGGAAAACCGAGCGCTGCCTGCGCCTCGCCGAGAAACTCGCTAGCGTTCTTGGCAATCCGCAGCGTGTTGGTGGCGACGGCGCGCACGTGATCAGGGTGAAAGTCGCGCAGCCGTTCGCCGAAGCGTTTGAGCGCATCCCAGCCGCGCACCTGCGAGGCGCGGTCAAGCATCTTGTCGCTCGACAGGCCGGCCGCGAGCCGCACGGGCTCACGCAGTGCATCGACCTGGTAGATCTGGCTGCCGGCATCGGTTTCCTCGACCCGGCCCACGATCAGCCGGAAGCTGTTCGAGCCGAGATCGACGGCAGCGAGAAGTTGTGGAGTGTGGACCATCGATTGAGCGGACTCCATGCGCGCAAGCGCAGCCAGCTTGTTGCTAGCCGAGCTGTTCAAAGACGACATTTTAAGCGTACCGGACCTCACGATGTAACCTTCGCGCGTGATTGCATGCGATATGGTCCCATTTGACTGCGTCATATTTACGACACAGCACGAATCCAGCGTAAAATTTATGACAATTCAAATGTCATAAGAGCTTCATCATACTGTGAGAATTTCCGAGCGTCTCTCGTCGTCCCTCCCTGACCTTACATTCTCACCACCGATGTCCACCCGCTACCCTCTGCTGAATCGCGAACTGGGCATCCTGGGTTTTAACGAGCGTGTGTTGGCGCAAGCCGCCGACCCCGCCGTGCCCTTGCTCGAGCGCCTGCGCTTCATCTGCATCACCAGCAGCAACCTCGACGAGTTCTTCGAAGTCCGTATGGCCGGGCTGCAGGAGCAGATGCGCGACAATCCGGGCGCACTGTCGCCGGATGGCATGTCGCTGCAGCACGTCTACGACCTCGTGGTCGAGCGCGCGCAAAAACTCGTGCATCGCCAATATCGCATGTTGCACGACACCGTGCTTTCCGCACTCGAACAGGAAGGCATTTATTTTCACGGCACTGAAGCGTGGAATGAAGCGCAGACCGAATGGGCGCGCAATTACTTTGTCGACGAATTACTGCCGGTCCTGACGCCGATCGGACTCGATCCCGCGCATCCGTTCCCGCGCGTGCTCAATAAAAGTCTGAACTTTGTGGTCGAGCTGGAAGGCAAGGATGCCTTCGGCCGCCAGGCGCTGATGGGCATCGTGCAGGCGCCGCGCGCGTTGCCGCGGCTCGTGCGCATGCCGCAGGAGCTGTCGGGCTACCCGCACGGCTTTGTGCTGCTCAGCTCGCTGTTGCAGCGCTTCGTGGGCGAACTGTTTCCGAATCTGGTGGTGCGCAGTTGCAACCAGTTCCGCATTACCCGCAACAGCGAACTGTTTGTCGACGAAGACGAAATCACCAATCTGCGCGTCGCGCTGCAAGGCGAACTGCCGGCACGGCACCTGGGCAATGCGGTGCGTCTCGAAGTGTCGGCGGATACGCCGGCGCATCTGGTGCGGCGTCTGCTCGACGAAAGCGGCCTGTCGGAGAAGGACTGCTACTTCGTCGACGGCCCGGTGAACCTGGTGCGGCTGATGCAATTGCCGGAGATGGTCGACCGGCCGGATCTGAAATTCGTCCCGCATATTCCGTCGATTCCGCCGCAGATCGCCAACAGCGCGAGCCTGTTCGATGTGATCGATAACGGCGACGTGCTGCTGCACCACCCGTACGAAAGCTTCCAGCCGGTGCTCGAACTGCTGCTGCAGGCCGCCAAAGATCCGAATGTGATGGCGATCAAGCAGACCATCTATCGCACCGGCACCGATTCGCCGCTGATGGACGCGCTGATGCAAGCCGCGCGCAATGGCAAGGAAGTCACGGTGGTGGTGGAACTGCTGGCGCGCTTCGACGAAGAAACCAATATCAACTGGGCGGCGCAGCTCGAAGCGGTGGGCGCGCACGTCGTCTACGGCGTGGTGGGCCACAAGTGCCATGCGAAGATGATGCTGATCGTGCGGCGCGTGTCGCATAACGGCAAGATGACGCTCAAGCGATATGCCCACCTTGGCACTGGCAACTATCACCCGCGCACCGCACGTCTGTACAGCGACTTCGGCTTGATGACGGCCGACCAGAAGATCTGCGAGGACGTGCACCACGTGTTCCAGCAGCTCACCGGCATCGGCGGCGAGCTGAAACTGCACGAGCTGTGGCAGTCGCCGTTCACGTTGCACCCGAAGCTCGTCGAGGCGATTCGCGCCGAGGCGGACCATGCGCGCGCCGGCAAAAAAGCGCGCATCGTCGCCAAGATGAATGCGCTGCTCGAGCCGACCGTGATTGCCGAGCTGTACGAAGCGTCGCAGGCCGGCGTGAAGATCGACCTGATCGTGCGTGGAGTGTGCTCCTTGCAACCCGGCGTGCCTGGGCTGTCGGAGAACATCACGGTACGCTCGATTGTCGGGCGCTTCCTCGAACATCACCGGATCTTCTACTTCTACGACGACGGCAAAGAGCAGGTGTATCTGTCGAGCGCCGACTGGATGGACCGCAATTTCTTCCGCCGCGTCGAAGTGGCGTTTCCGATCAACAACCGCCGCCTGAAGCGCCGCGTGATCGCCGAGGGCCTGTCGGCCTTCCTCGGCGACAATCAGTCGGCGTGGCTCATGCAAAGCGACGGGCACTATCGCCGCCGTCGGCCGGGCAAGTCTTCGCGTAACGCGCAGATGAGCCTACTCGGGAAATTCTGCTCCTGACGCGGCGTCAAAAACAGCGCAGCCGCAAGCAAAGCGGCTCGCTACTCCGATCGTAAAAAAACCGCCTGAAAAGGCGGTTTTTCATTGGGCCAGCATATCAGGCCATCAAGCCGGTGCGGGTTGCCGCCGCGCCGTGCGGAACACCGGGAAGCGCACAGTGAACGTACTGCCGCGCCCTTCTTCGCTCTTCACTTCGAGCTGGGCATCGTGCCGTTGCAGCACATGCTTGACGATCGCCAGCCCCAGACCCGTGCCGCCGGTGTCGCGCGAGCGGCTGCGGTCGACCCGGTAGAACCGTTCGGTCAACCTGGGAATATCCGCGGCCGGAATACCCAGGCCGCTATCGACTACGGTGAAGGTCGCGCAACCGCCGTTCGCCTGCCACGTCACATGAATCTTGCCGCCGTCCGGCGTATAGCGGATCGCATTGGTCACGAGGTTGCCGAGCGCGCTCAGTATCTCCGTTTCGACACCGGTAACGGTGAGCCCCTCGTCGGCGTCGAAGCTGATGTGATGATGATCGCTCGATAGGTTCTCCGCATCGTCGCGCAGATGCCGCAATACCGCCCGCATATCGATCATCTGGTCGCTCGGCGGCTTGTTGTCGCCTTCGAGCTTGGCGAGCACCAGCAGGTCGTCGACGATATGGCGCATGCGCGCCGCCTGCTGCTCCATCAGTTCGAGGTAGCGCGCCCGCTCGGCTTCTCCCAGCGGCAGCTCGCGCATCGTCTCAAGGAAACCCGACAGCACGGTCAGCGGCGTCTTCAGTTCATGCGAAACGTTGGCCACGAAGTCGCGCCGCATGGCGTCGGTGCGCTCGAGCTCGGTGATGTCCTGCGACAGCACCAGCTTGCGGTTCTCGCCATACGGAAACACCTGCACCGACAGCACGTTCTGGCGCTTCTCGCCCATCCCGCGCATGATCAGCATGTCTTCGTAATGATGCGAATTCAGGTAGCGGACGAAGTCGGGATGGCGCACCAGATGCGTGATGTGCTGACGCAGATCGCGCTTCGCATCGAGGCCGAAATGCACCTCGGAGATGGCGTTACACCATTCGATCTGGTCGTGATCGTCGAGCATCGCCACGCCGTTCGGCGAAGCCTGAATCGCCTGGATGAAACGCGAGTGCTGCTGCTCGACCTGGCGCACCTGGGCATGCCAGCGCTTCGCGAGCTTGTGCAAACGGTAATAGATTTCGCCCCAGATACCCGGTGCGCTCGGCACTTCGCCGTAGACCGGCGCGTCGAGCAGACGCCACAGACGCTGTTTATGGAAAGTGCTAAAGCCGCTCTGCGCGAGTAGCACGACGATCGCGACGATCAGTGCTGTCCTGACATTGACGAACATGCCAAGCACCGCGCACAGAACAGCAAGCAGCACGATCGACACAATGGAACGCGCCCAGATGATGTTCATGTTCTAGCGATCGAAGAGAAAACAATGCGCCGCGAGTGAATGTCGCGGCGCGTTGATGCAACTGGCGTTAAACCCGCCCGGCGTGGTTAAGCGCTTTTCGCGAGACGGTATCCGCTGCCCCGAACCGTTTCAATCATAGCATCGCACCCTGCCGGCTTGAGCGCGGCGCGCAGGCGCTTGATATGAACGTCCACCGTGCGCTCTTCGACGAACACGTGGTCGCCCCATACCTGGTCGAGCAGTTGCGTACGGCTATGCACGCGCTCCGGATGGGTCATGAAGAAGTGCAGCAGACGGAACTCGGTCGGACCGAGATCGAGCTTGATCTCGCTGCCTTCCGCATGCGCCGCGACGCGATGCGTGGCCGGATCGAGCTTGAGCCCGTTGATCGCAACCACGTCCTCGGTCAACTGCGGCGCACGGCGGCGCAACACCGCCTTGATGCGCGCCATCAGTTCTTTCGGCGAGAACGGCTTGGTGACGTAGTCGTCCGCACCGATCTCGAGGCCGAGCACCTTGTCCTGTTCATCGCCACGTGCGGTCAGCATGATGATCGGAATGTGCTTGGTCCGCTCGTTGTTACGCAGATCGCGCGCGAACGCGATGCCCGATTTACCCGGCAGCATCCAGTCGAGCAGGACGAGGTCAGGCAACACGTCGCTGATCAGGTTCTGCGCCTGCTCCGCGTTATAGGCGCGGATCGGGCAATGGCCCGCGTGCTGAAGATTGACCGAAATCAGTTCGGAAATGGCGGGCTCATCTTCGATGACGAGAATGCTGCTAGGCATCGGCACCTCTTGACCTTTATGCAGGGGTTAACTAAGCGCTTCGCGTTCGAGCGCGTCGCGCGACTTGTGCCGCACGTCGGTGCCCTTGACGATGTAGATGATGAATTCCGCGATGTTCTTTGCGTGGTCGCCAATCCGCTCGATCGCCTTGGCGATGAAGAGAAAATCGAGGCCCACCGAAATCGAACGCGGATCTTCGGTCATGTACGAAATCAGCTTGCGCACGAAAGCACGGAATTCCTCGTCGATCGCCTTATCGTCGCGCACGATCTGCGCGGCGGCCACCGTGTCGAGACGCGCAAACGCGTCGAGTGCGCGGCGCAGGATCGATACTGCCATCTCGCCCGACAGCTTGATTTCGGCGATGTTGATCTGGCGCGAGGCGCCGTCTTCCATCAGGCGCTTGGTGCGCTTGGCGATCTTTTCGGCTTCGTCGCCGGCGCGCTCGAGATTCGTGATGGTCTTCGAAATCGCGATCAGAAGGCGCAGGTCGCGCGCGGCCGGCTGGCGGCGCGCGATGATGTTGCTGCACTCCTCGTCGATCTCGACTTCCATCTGGTTCAGGCGATCTTCGGCAGCGATCACCTGCTCGCACATGTCGAGGTCGAAATTATTGAGTGCGATCATCGCATTGACGATCTGCGACTCGACGAGTCCGCCCATTTCGAGAACCTTCGACGAAGCGAGATTCAGATCGGCGTCGAACTGACTGGAGAGGTGTTTATCGGACATATCGTGCTCCCTAATGGTGCAGCTCGGGCTTAACCGAAGCGGCCGGTAATGTAGTCCTCGGTTTCCTTGCGGACCGGCTTGATGAAGATCTTTTCGGTGTCACCGAACTCGATCAGCTCGCCGAGGTACATGTAGGCAGTGTAGTCCGAACAACGCGCTGCCTGCTGCATGTTGTGGGTGACGATCACCACGGTGTAATCGGTCTTCAGTTCACCGATCAGTTCTTCGATGCGGCCCGTCGAAATCGGGTCGAGCGCCGAGCACGGCTCGTCGAGCAGCAGCACTTCCGGGCGGATCGCAATGCCGCGCGCAATGCACAGGCGCTGCTGCTGGCCGCCCGAGAGGCCGTAGCCGCTCTGGCCGAGCTTGTCCTTCACTTCATTCCAGAGCGCCGCCTTGGTGAGCGCCCATTCGACCCGGTCGTCCATCTCCGAGCGCGGCAGCGTTTCGAACATCTTCACGCCGAATGCGATGTTGTCGTAGATCGACATCGGGAACGGCGTCGGCTTCTGGAACACCATGCCGATCCGTGCGCGCAGCAGCGAAATATCGCGCTTGGAGGTCAGCAGGTTTTCGCCGTCCATCAGGATTTCGCCTTCAGCGCGCTGCTCCGGATAGAGCGCGTACATCTTGTTGAAGGTGCGCAGCAGCGTGGACTTGCCGCAGCCCGACGGGCCGATGAACGCGGTCACCTTGCCTTCGGGAATCTGCAGGTTGATGTTCTTCAACGCGTGGTACTTGCCGTAGAAGAAGTTGAGGTCGTTGACCTGGATCTTCGGCTGCGCCGACGCTTGGGCACGGGCGCCCTGGGCGGGGTCGAAACCGGCGGGCGCGGTGGGACGCGCGGTCGGATTGAGTTGAGTTTCTGCCATGTTCATCGGATTTACTCCGCCCTTACTTTTTCGAAAAGATCGTACGCGCGAGGATGTTCAGACCCAGCACCCCGAGCGTGATCAGGAAGACGCCGGCCCAGGCAAGCGATTGCCACTGCGGGAAGGCGCTCATCGCAAACTGATAGATCGTGACCGGCAAGTTTGCGACCGGCTGATTCATGTTCCACGAGAAGAACTGATTCGACATCGCGGTGAACAGCAGCGGCGCGGTTTCACCGGCAATCCGGGCGACGCCGAGCAGCACGCCGGTGATGATCCCGGCAATCGACGCCTTCAAGGTAATCGACAGCACCATCTTCCACTTCGGCGTGCCGAGCGCAAAGGCCGCTTCACGCAGCGCGTTCGGCACCAGCTTCAACATGTTTTCGGTGGTGCGGATCACGATCGGGATCTGCAGCAGCGCGAGCGCGAACACGCCGGCCCAGCCGCTGAAGTGGCCGAGTTTCGCGACGACCAGGGCGTACACGAACAGGCCCACCACGATCGACGGCGCCGACAACAGAATGTCGTTGATAAAGCGCGTGACGCTGGCAAGCCAGCCCTTCTGACCGTACTCGGCCAGATAGACGCCCGCGAGAATGCCGATCGGCGTGCCGACGAAGGTGGCCAGCACGATCAGCATCAGGCTGCCGACGATCGCGTTGGCGAGGCCGCCGCCATCGGTATTCGGCGGCGGCGTGGACTGCGTGAACAGTTCGATCGACAGGCCGCCGACCCCGAGGCGCAGCGTCGTATAGAGAATCCACACCAGCCAGATGAGGCCGAAGGCCATGGCGCCGAGCGAGAGCGTCAGCGCGATGGCGTTTTTCACGCGGCGGCGGCTTTGCAGCTTGACGCGCATCGCCTCCAGCGCGGCGGGATCCGCCGAACCCGGCATATTCATGGTGGACTGGCTCATTTTGCGCCCTCCCCTTTCTCGAGGCGAAGCAGCATGATCTTCGAGATCGCAAGGACGATAAAGGTAATCACAAACAGGATCAGGCCCAGTTCCATCAGCGCCGAGGTATGCAGGCCCGGTTCCGCTTCCGCGAATTCGTTAGCCAGCGCCGAGGTAATGCTGTTGCCCGGCGAAAACAGCGAGACGTTGTCGAGCAGATTGGTGTTGCCGATCACGAAGGTGACCGCCATCGTCTCGCCGAGGGCACGTCCCAGACCCAGCATCACGCCGCCGATCACGCCGCTCTTGGTGAACGGCAGGACGATCTTCCACATGACTTCCCACGTCGTACAGCCGATGCCATAAGCCGATTCCTTGAGCAGCACCGGCGTGACTTCGAACACGTCGCGCATCACCGAGGCGATATACGGAATGATCATGATGGCGAGGATCACGCCCGCGCACAGAATGCCAATACCGATCGGCGGGCCCTGGAAGAAGATGCCGATGAACGGCACGCTGCCGAGCACGACGCCGAGCGGCTTTTCGAACCACGTCGCGAAGATCGGCGCGAATACCAGCAGGCCCCACATGCCGTAGACAATCGACGGGATCGCCGCCAGCAGCTCGATCGCAATGCCGAGCGGACGGCGCAGCCACGCGGGCGACAGTTCAGTGAGGAACAGCGCGATGCCGAAGCTGACCGGCACCGCGATCACGAGCGCAATGATCGACGTGGCGATCGTGCCGTAGATCGGCACGAGGGCGCCGAACTTCTGGCTGGGTGGATCCCAGTCGGCAGTCCAGAGAAAGCTCAGGCCGAATTGCTTGATCGACGGCATCGAGGCGACGATCAGCGAAACAATGATGCCGCCGAGCAGCAAGAGGGTGACGATCGCGGAGAGGCGCGCGAGACCGCCAAAAATGACATCGCCGGCGCGACTGGGCGCTTTCTGCTGCGCCGCGCTGCCGGGAGTGCTCGACACGATAGGGATGTCGGACATGGGGACCTATGTACCTGTGACCAGATGCTGCATGACACAACGCCATGCAACCAGCACTACAGCCGCCCAGCCTCATGTGAGGCTGGGCGGCTTGTTACTACGTGTTGACGCTTACTCGGCGAGCGACTTGCCCGATGCGTCCTTCACCTTCTCTTTCCACTGCGTCTTGATTTCCGACACAACCGATTCCGGCAGCGAGATGTAGTCAAGATCGTTTGCAGCCTGCGCGCCGTTCTTGAACGCCCAGTCGAAGAACTTCAGCGTTTCGGCGCCTTGCGGTGCCTTCTCTTGCGTCGTATGCAGCAGCACGAACGTTGCGCCGACGACCGGCCATGCGTTCTGTCCCGGCTCGTTCGTCAGGATCTGGTAGAACGACTTCGACCAGTCTGCGCCTGCCGCTGCAGCCTTGAAGGTGTCCGTCTTCGGCTCGACCACTGCACCCGACGAATTCTTCAGCGCGGTGTAGTTCATGTGGTTTTGCTTGGCGTACGCCCATTCGACATAACCGATTGCGCCCGGCAGACGTTGCACGAAGGCTGCGACGCCGTCGTTGCCCTTGCCGCCCGTGCCCGTCGGCCAGCTGACCGTTGCGCCTTCACCGACCTTCGACTTCCAGTCTGCGTTGACCTTCGACAGGTAGTTCGTCCAGATGAAGCTGGTGCCCGAACCGTCAGCACGGCGCACCACAGCGATATCCGTATCCGGCAGCTTTACCTTCGGGTTCAGTGCAACGATCGCCGGATCGTTCCACTTCTTGATCTTGCCCAGGTAGATGTCGCCGAGCACTTCGCCCGACAGCACCAGTTGGCCCGGCGTCACGCCCGGCAGATTCACAACCGGCACCACGCCGCCGACCACCGTCGGGAACTGGAACAGGCCGTCCTTGGCGAGCTCGTCGTCCTTCAGCGGAGCGTCCGAACCTGCGAAATCAACCGTCTTGGCGTTGATCTGCTTGATGCCGCCCGACGAACCGATACCTTGGTAGTTGACCTTGCCGCCGCCCGACTTCTGATAAGCGTCAGCCCACTTCGTATAGATGGGTGCTGCGAAGGTGCTGCCCGCGCCGGTAATGTCGGTGGCTTGCGCTGCGATCGCGAAGAGCGCGCTAGCCAGGCCAGCGAACGCGGTTTGCATCAATTTCATGAGACCTCCAGTGGTGTGAGCGGATTACACGACACCGCGAAGAATAGGGTCTCTTTGTGACAGTAACGTGACGAACCGTGAAAAGCGCGTGACAGTACGATTACTGCGATGAAAGCAAGATTCGGCTAGTGAAAGCTGTCGGAGCGGCGTTCCCGCCGTGTCTGTAGAGATTAGGCGAAAAATGCGCAGTGGGAACGTTTGCGCGCAGATGAAGGACTTCTGGAAGGGGGGTGATCGAAACGGAAGCGATTAGAAAGGTAAACCTGGATTCCGAGGCGCGAGAGCTGCCTGCGTTTTAGCAGGCGGAGCGTGCGGCGGCGCGACAATTGGCCGCAGCGCCGTACACTCCACCCTGAGCGGGCAGCTTTCGAATCAGGCAGTCGCCTGCTTGACCACGCTGGCGATCGCCTCGGCGTGCTGGACCGCGTCGTCCACCTGTTGGGCTTCGACCATCACACGCAATACCGGCTCGGTGCCGGAGGCGCGGATCAACACCCGGCCGTGCCCTTCCAGGGCGGCCTCGGCTGCGCTGATGGCGCGGCGGATTGCATCGCTGCCCTTCCAGTCCGCGCCCGGCTGCATCCGCACGTTGATCAGCTTCTGCGGGAACAGCGTCACGCCTTCGAGCAGTTGGCCGAGCGTCTTGCCGCTGCGCTTGATGGCCGCCAGCACCAGCAGCGACGAGACGATTCCGTCACCGGTCGAATGGCGGTCGAGCGAGAGGATGTGGCCCGAGCCCTCGGCGCCCAGTTGCCAGCCGTGCTCGCGCAGTTGTTCGAGCACGTAGCGGTCGCCGACCGCCGCGCGCACGAACTGCACGCCGGCGCGCTGCAAGGCCACTTCGACCGCCATATTGGTCATCAGCGTGCCGACTGCGCCTTCCACCTTGCCGTCAGTTGCAATGCGGTCCTTGACCAGCACATATAGCAACTCGTCGCCGTTGTAGAGGCGGCCGGCGGCGTCGACCACCTGCAGGCGGTCGGCGTCGCCGTCTAGCGCGATGCCGAGGTCGGCGTGATTTGCGCGTACCGCGCGCACCAGCGCGTCCGGCGCGGTGGCGCCGACGCCGTCGTTGATGTTGAAGCCGTTCGGCGCGACGCCGATGGAGATTACGTCAGCCCCGAGTTCGTGGAATACGTGCGGCGCAATGTGATACGACGCGCCGTGCGCACAATCGACCACCAGCTTCATGCCGCGCAGATCGAAGGCGGCCGGGAAGGTGCTCTTGCAGAACTCGATATAACGGCCAGCAGCGTCGTCCAGACGCCGCGCCTTGCCGAGTTGCTCGGAGGCGGCGCAGTCGAGCGGCTGGTCCAGTTGCTCCTCGATCTTCAGCTCGACTTCGTCGGGCAGCTTGTCGCCGTTGGCCGAGAAGAACTTGATGCCGTTGTCGTAGTAAGGATTGTGCGAGGCGCTGATGACCACACCAGCTGCGAGGCGCAAGGTGCGCGTGAGATAGGCGACACCCGGCGTGGGCATCGGGCCGGCCAGCATGACGTCGACGCCTGCTGCCGAAAAACCCGCCTCCAGCGCGGCTTCGAGCATGTAGCCCGAGACGCGCGTGTCCTTGCCGATCAGCACAGTCGGGCGCTGGCCGCTGTTGACCCAGCGGTCCCCGCCCGCCAGCACCTTGCCGGCGGCGTAACCGAGCCGCAATACAAAATCCGGCGTGATCGGCGCGTCGCCGACCTTGCCTCGAATGCCATCAGTACCGAAAAAACGACGTGCCATCTTGATGTTTTCCTCTCTCTTCGACGGGTCAGCTGCGACGCGCTGCGTCGCGCATGGCCGCCCAAACTTTTAATGCATCGACTGTCTGCGCCACATCATGCACGCGCAGTATCGCGGCACCGCGCTCGGCGGCGCAGACCGCCGCAGCGATGCTCGCGGCCATCCGCTCCGGCGCCGCCCGGCCCGTGACCGCACCGAGCATCGACTTGCGCGACATGCCCGCCAGGATTGGGAACGCTTCTGGGGACGGCGGCTCGCCGCGCGGTGCCGTGTCCGGCAGGTGGGCGAGCAAGGCGTAGTTGTGTTCGATCACGGCTTTGCCGAAGCCGAAACCGGGGTCGACGCTGATGCGCCGCTTGGCGACACCCGCCTGCGTCAAAGCGGCGACCCGCTCCTCCAGAAACGCCCGCACTTCGCCAACCACGTCCTGATAGGCCGGTTCGCCCAGTTGCATGGTCTGCGGCTCGCCCAGCATGTGCATCACGCACAGGCCGCATTGGCTGTCGCGCACGGCGTCAATGGCGCCGGGCAGGCGAAAGCCCCAGATGTCGTTGATCAGATCCGCGCCGGCGGCCAGCGCGTGACGCATGAGTTCGGGCTTGTAGGTGTCGACGGACAAGGGCACCTGGGCGGCGCGCAACTGCTCGACTAGCGGAATCACCCGCTCCAGTTCTTCGTCGAGCGGCACCGGCGGCGCACCGGGACGGGTCGACTCGCCGCCGATATCGATCATGTCCGCGCCGTCGAGCAGCATCCGCTCGGCCTGGCGCAGCGCATCGCCGCGCAACGCGAACTTGCCGCCGTCGGAGAACGAATCGGGCGTGACGTTGAGAATGCCCATCACCAACGGGCGCTCGAAGCTCAAGGTGAAGCGGCCGCATTGCAACGGCTCAGGTGTGGGGAGATGCGGTAATGCGGTGTTCGACACGTGAAGGGCCATACCTGCTGCGGGCAAAAGAGATCAATGCAAAACGGGCCGGTGTGAAATCACACCGGCCCGTGCTTTGGACGTGGCTTCGATCAGGCCGGCGCAGTCGCGCTGCCCGGCTTCACCTCGGTACCCGCGCTGCCACCCGACGAAGCGTCGCTTGCCGACGGCGGCGAACTCTTCGGGGCGCGCGGCGGACGGCCTGCCATGATGTCGTTGATCTGATCGGCGTCGATCGTCTCCCACTCCATCAGGGCTGCAGTCATCGCTTCGACCTTGTCGCGGTTCTCATCCAGCAGACGCTTGGCGAGGTTGTACTGCTCGTCCAGCACGCGGCGGATTTCCGCGTCGACCTTCTGCTGCGTCGCTTCCGAGATGGTGCGCGTGAAGCCGCGACCGAACGGCGTAGCGTCGTTCTCGTCGTCCACGTAGACCATCGGTCCGAGCGCATCGGTCATGCCGAAGCGGGCCACCATGGCGCGAGCCGTAGCCGTTGCCTTGTTGAAGTCGTCCGAGGCGCCCGTGCTGATCAGGTTCAGGAACAGTTCTTCCGCCACCCGGCCACCGAACAGAATCGCCAGACGATCCAGCAGGTAGTCCTTCGAATACGTTTCGTTGTCGTGCTCCGGCAACTGCCACGTCACACCCAGTGCGCGACCGCGCGGGATGATCGTGACCTTGTGCACCGGATCGGCCTTCGGCAACAGCTTGGCGATCACCGCATGGCCCGACTCGTGGTACGCCGTGGCGCGCTTCGATTCTTCGCGGATCACGGCCGACTTGCGCTCCGGACCCATGAAAATCTTGTCCTTGGCGTCTTCGAAGTCGATCATTTCGACGATGCGCTTGCCGCGGCGTGCCGCGAACAGTGCCGCTTCGTTCACGAGGTTCGCCAGGTCGGCGCCCGAGAAGCCCGGCGTGCCGCGTGCGATCACCGCTGCGTCGACGTCGTTCGAGATCGGCACCTTGCGCAGGTGGACCTTCATGATGTGTTCGCGACCGCGGATGTCCGGCAGGCCGACATAGACCTGACGGTCGAAACGGCCCGGACGCAGCAGCGCCTTGTCCAGCACGTCGGAACGGTTCGTGGCAGCGATCACGATCACGCCCGAGTTCGCTTCGAAGCCGTCCATCTCGACCAGCATCTGGTTCAGCGTCTGTTCGCGTTCGTCGTTACCGCCGCCCATGCCGGCGCCACGATGACGGCCGACCGCGTCGATTTCGTCGATGAACACGATACACGGGGCATGCTTCTTGGCCTGTTCGAACATGTCGCGCACACGTGCGGCGCCGACACCGACAAACATTTCCACGAAGTCCGAACCGGAAATGCTGAAGAACGGCACTTTCGCTTCGCCAGCAATGGCACGGGCGAGCAGCGTCTTACCGGTTCCCGGCGGCCCGACCAGTAGCACGCCGCGCGGGATGCGCCCGCCGAGCTTCTGGAATTTTTGCGGATCGCGCAGGAAGTCGACCAGTTCCGAGACTTCTTCCTTGGCTTCGTCGCAACCGGCGACGTCGGTGAAATTGATTGCGTTGTTGTTCTCATCGATCAGACGTGCACGGGACTTGCCGAACGAGAACGCACCGCCCTTCCCGCCCCCCTGCATCTGTCTCATCATGTAGAACCAGAACCCGATAATCAGGATTGTGGGTCCAAGGTAATACAGCGCGGACACAAGCGCGTTCGGTTCGTCATCGGCCTTGCCGCTCACCTGAACGCCATACTTCATCAGGTCGCCGACCATCCAGATGTCGCCGGGCGACACGATCTGGTACTTCTGGCCGTCTGCTGGAGTGACCGTGAGGTTACGCCCCTGAACGATGACGTTCTTGACCTTGCCGTTCTTCGCGTCATCCATGAACTGCGAATAGGAAACGCCTTCCTGGACACGGGGCTTATCGAACTGCTTGAACACCGTAAACAGCACCAGTGCGATAACCAGCCACACTGCTGCCTTCGAAAACATATTGTTGTTCAAAGCACCACTCCTTCACTCATAGACGGGCGCCTACATTTGCCTTGCGGCACCACTAAAGCATTCTAATCCAGTCCGCAGACCCCTGCCATAACGTTTCGCTACCACAGAAATAGCGCAGGACGCTGCCCCAGTGCCGCTTTTCCGACAAATCTGGGACTCAAAAAGGTCGCGGGACGCCCGCTGGGGTACCCACTTAGCCGGGCCGTTTCAGATGCTTACCCAAAATAAAAGTTTCGGACGATTTGTCGCGCGACGCTTTCGGCTTGCGCGCGGCCACCGTCTTGAACTGCTGCTTGAATTTCTCGACAATCTGGCTGTAACCGCTGCCGTGAAAGCATTTCACTAAAAGGGCACCATCCGGCTTCAGATGATTCTGCGAGAATTCCAGCGCGAGATCGCATACATGCTCGATCCGCGCGGCGTCCGCGAGCGCCACTCCCGACAGGTTGGGCGCCATATCCGAAATTACAAGGTCGACCTGGCGTTCTCCGACCAATTCTTCCAATTGGTGCAGAACCGTGTCCTCGCGGAAGTCGCCCTGGATGAAGGTGACGTCGGCGATCGGCTCCATGGGCAGCATGTCGAGCGCGATAATCATGCCGTCGATGCCGCCTTCGCGCGTCGCATCGCGCTTCGCGCCCTGCGCCAGCTTGTTACGGGCGTACTGGCTCCAGCTGCCGGGCGCCGAGCCGAGGTCGACAATGATCTGGCCGGGACGGATCAGCTTGTCCTGTTCGTCGATTTCCTTCAGCTTGTAGGCCGCTCGGGCGCGGTAACCCTCCCGCTGCGCCAGTTTGACGTACGGATCGTTGATGTGATCGTGCAGCCACGACGTGTTGAACTTGTTTTTTGCCATTAAACGTTGAACTCTTGCTGCGTGATGTCGCGCTTTTAGCGGATAATACGCGTTTAATTCGCGCGGCTGCCGCTCCTTGGGTCATTCACCCTTGGGCTATCAACCGCGTTCTCTGTTGTTCTGACGCGCCGCCCTGCGCGATCGACCAAAGCGATCGGAAATGCAGGCGCCGCCATTTTAGTCGAGTCTCCCACTTTCCATGCCAGCCCTCAAAGTCTCTTCCGATCAACGCGCCGAGTTGCGCTCCCAGGCACATGCGCTCAAACCGGTCGTGCTCATCGGCGCCGAGGGCTTGACTGACGCCGTTCTGGCCGAAATCAAGGTCCACCTTGGCGCCCATCAATTGATCAAGATCCGCGTGTTCGGCGACGAACGCGAAGAACGGATTGCGATCTACGAACAGATCTGCGACACGCTGAATGCCGCGCCGATCCAGCATATCGGCAAGCTGCTGGTGATCTGGAAGCCGGAAGCAGCGGCCAGGCCTGCCAGCCGCGCCAAGCGTGGCGAGCTGCCGAGCGCCCGCGAAGCGGCATCTGAAGATGCCAAGCCGGGTAAAGGCCGCGCCCCGCGCGTGGTCACGGTGGTCAAGCCTTCCGAAATCCCGATGCGCAAGCCGAAGCCCAAGAAGGTCGTGGTACGCGGCAACGAACGCGTCACGCAAGGCGGCAATATCAAGCGCGCCAAAAAGCGCCAAACCAGCGCCAAGCGTCCGCATCAGTCGGTGAAGTAAGCGGCCCGAAAGGCCGAGAAGGCTGCGGGCGCCTTGCCCGCAGCATGGGGCGTCGCTCGCGGGACGTCAGCCTTAACCGGTGACGCCCTTACCCGCTGCGCCTTGGGCTCCTTCCTCGGTCCCATTCGCGGCGCGCGCCACGCCTGCATCGGTGGGCAACTTCCACACCAGGGCAATCGCGAGCAAGCTCTCGATCAGGTAAAACAGGCTCGACACTCCGTGCAGTACGCCGAAGCGCATCGCGTCCGGAGAATGGGCCACATCCGTGCCGGCCTCGAGCGCAGCGATGCGGATGGCATTCATGAAAGGCTGCAGCGCAAAGTATCCCAGCAGCACGCACATCAGCATCCCGGCAATCAACCAGCGCAGGCGGCGATAAGCGTCGTTGCCGCGGCGGATCAGCACGTTGGCAAGCACCAGCAGCAACACCCCGCACACCACGCCAAGCACGCCTTCGATGCGAAACATCTGAGCCGCAAGCGCGCCCGCATCGATCCGGTCTAGCGAGTTGAACAGCACGGGCGCAACCGCATAGCCGATAGTGAGCAGACTGCCGACCCAAATCACGGTCAGCAGCCGGAACACCCGATGCGGCACGGCGGACACCTGAGTAGACACCTGAACGGCCTTTAGATGTAGCTGACGGCGATGATTTCGTACTCGCGCACGCCGCCCGGCGCCTGCACCGAGGCGACGTCGCCTTCCGACTTGCCGATCAGGGCACGGGCGATCGGCGAGCTGATCGAGATCAGGCCGTGCTCGAGGTCCGCTTCGTCGTCGCCGACGATCTGGTATTTGACCGGCGCGCCCGAATCGAGGTCTTCCAGCTCCACGGTCGCACCGAACACGATGCGGCCATCCGCGTCCACCTGGGCGGGATCGATAATCTGTGCGCCGGCCAGCTTCGACTCGATTTCCGCAATGCGGCCCTCGATGAAGCCCTGCTTCTCTTTCGCAGCGTCGTATTCGGCGTTTTCCGAGAGATCGCCCTGGGCACGCGCTTCGGCGATCGAGTTGACCACCGCCGGACGTTCAACCGATTTCAGGTGCTGCAGTTCATCGCGCAGCTTCTTGGCGCCACGCGTCGTCAATGGAATAGTGCTCATAAACAGCTCTAGTGGCAAAAAACGGCCATAAAAAAAATCACCGCGGTTAAGTGCATCCCCGCTGGCGCCTGAGCCCGGGCAAAGCCCATGCCGGTACCTTGAGGGACGCCGCTTAACCGCGGCACTTACATCTTGGACAGGTATTCGAAGCCTTAGTTTAGGCGAGCGTGGAGTCCTTGTAAATCATAGACTTCCAGGTCCTTCAAATACCGCAAACCTTCGACCGCGGCCCGTGCACCCGACATCGTCGTGTAGTACGTGACCTTGTTCGCCTGGGCGCTCATGCGGATTGAACGCGAATCGGCAATCGCCGCGCGGGTTTCGTCGACGGTCGTGAAGACCAGCGCGATTTCGCCGTTCTTGATCATGTCGACAATGTGCGGACGGCCGTCCTTCACCTTGTTGACGACCTTGACCGGCACGCCGGCCGCTTCGATCGCGGCAGCCGTACCCTTGGTCGCGACGATCGGATAGCCCAGCTCATGCAGCATGCGTGCGACTTCGACCGCCTTCGGCTTGTCGGCGTCCATCACGGTCAAGAGCACCGTGCCCGATTCTGGCAGACGCGAACCTGCGGCGAGCTGCGACTTGAACAGCGCTTCGCCGAAGGTCTGGCCCACGCCCATCACTTCGCCGGTCGAGCGCATTTCCGGTCCGAGCACCGGGTCGACCGCCGGGAACTTGACGAACGGGAACACCGCTTCCTTGACGCTAAAGTACGGCGGATCGATTTCCTTCGTCACGCCCTGGGCCGCCAGCTTCTGGCCGACCATCGCACGCGCTGCGATCTTCGCGAGCGGCAGGCTGGTCGCCTTCGAGACATACGGCACCGTGCGCGAAGCGCGCGGGTTCACTTCCAGCACGTAGATGATGTCTTCTTTCGAGCCGTCGGCTTGCGGCACTTGCTGGATCGCGAACTGCACGTTCATCAGGCCGATCACGTTCAGCGCGCGGGCCATCGCGCCGGTTTGACGCTTCAGCTCAGCCACGGTCTCTTTCGACAGCGAGTACGGCGGCAACGAGCAAGCCGAGTCGCCCGAGTGCACGCCCGCCTGTTCGATGTGCTCCATCACGCCGCCGATAAACACGGCTTCGCCATCGGAGATGCAATCCACGTCGCATTCGATTGCGTCGTTCAGGAAACGGTCGAGCAGCACCGGCGAATCGTTCGATACCTTCACAGCCTCACGCATATAACGCTCGAGGTCGCGCGGCTCGTGAACGATTTCCATGGCGCGGCCGCCCAGCACGTACGACGGACGCACCACCAGCGGATAGCCGATCTCTTCGGCGAGCTTGAGCGCTTCGTCTTCGGCGCGGGCCGTGCGGTTCGGCGGCTGACGCAGGCCGAGGTCCTGCAGCAGCTTCTGGAAACGCTCGCGGTCTTCGGCCGCATCGATCATATCCGGCGAGGTGCCGATGATCGGCACGCCGTTCGCTTCGAGATCGAGCGCGAGCTTCAGCGGGGTTTGGCCGCCATACTGGACAATCACGCCGACCGGTTTTTCCTTGTCGACGATTTCGAGCACGTCTTCGAGCGTCAGCGATTCGAAGTACAGACGATCGGAGGTGTCGTAGTCGGTCGAAACGGTCTCAGGGTTGCAGTTGACCATGATCGTTTCGTAGCCGTCTTCGCGCATGGCGAGTGCAGCGTGCACGCAGCAGTAGTCGAACTCGATACCCTGGCCGATCCGGTTCGGGCCGCCGCCCAGCACCATGATCTTCTTGTTATTGGTCGGGTTCGCCTCGCACTCTTCCTCGTAGGTCGAGTACATGTACGCCGTCTTGGTGGCGAACTCGGCCGCGCAGGTGTCGACGCGCTTGTAGACCGGGCGCACGTTCAGTTCGATCCGGCGCTGGCGCACTTCAGCCGGCTTCGCGCCGAGCAGCTTGGCAAGACGCCGGTCCGAGAAGCCGCTTTGCTTCAGATACTTCAGCTCTTCCTTCGACAGGCTCGCCAGCGTGCGGCCGCCCAGCGCCTTTTCCTTCAGCACGATCTGTTCGATCTGCGCGAGGAACCACGGGTCGATCGCGGTCTCTTCGAAGATTTCCGCAGCGCTCATGCCGATACGGAACGCGTCGCCCACGTACCAGATGCGGTCCGGACCGGCTTCGCCGATCTCGCGGATGATCTCGTCGCGGCTGGTGGTCTTTTCATCCAGACCGTCCACGCCGACTTCGAGACCGCGCAGCGCCTTCTGAAACGACTCCTGGAAGGTACGGCCGATTGCCATCACTTCCCCAACCGACTTCATCTGCGTGGTCAGGCGCGGATCGGCTTCGCGGAATTTTTCGAACGCGAAACGCGGAATCTTGGTGACGACGTAGTCGATCGTCGGTTCGAACGACGCCGGGGTCTGGCCGCCGGTGATTTCGTTCTTCAGTTCGTCGAGCGTGTAGCCGCAGGCGAGCTTCGCTGCGACCTTGGCGATCGGGAAGCCGGTGGCCTTCGAAGCCAATGCCGACGAACGCGACACGCGTGGGTTCATTTCAATCACGATCATCCGGCCATCTTTCGGATTGATCGAGAACTGCACGTTCGAGCCGCCCGTGTCCACGCCGATTTCGCGCAGCACTGCGAGCGATGCGTTACGCAGGATCTGGTATTCCTTGTCGGTGAGCGTCTGCGCCGGCGCGACGGTGATCGAGTCGCCGGTGTGGATGCCCATCGGGTCCAGGTTTTCGATCGAGCAGACGATGATGCAGTTGTCCTTCTTGTCGCGGACCACTTCCATCTCGTACTCTTTCCAGCCGAGCAGCGATTCTTCGATCAGCAGTTCGCGCGTGGGCGACAGGTCCAGGCCGCGCTTGCAGATCTCTTCGAATTCGTCACGGTTGTAGGCGATGCCGCCACCCGAACCGCCGAGCGTGAACGACGGACGGATCACCACCGGGTAGCCGCCGCTGCCGGTTTCGGCTGCGATCTGCGCCTGCACCTGCAGCGCTTCTTCCATCGAATGCGCCGTGCCCGACTTGGCCGAACCGAGACCGATCTTGGTCATCGCGTCCTTGAACTTCTGACGGTCTTCCGCCTTGTCGATGGCTTCCGGCGACGCGCCGATCAGCTCGACCTTGTACTTCTCCAGCACGCCGTGCGCGTGGAGATCCAGCGCGCAGTTCAGCGCGGTCTGGCCGCCCATCGTCGGCAGGATCGCGTCCGGGCGCTCCTTGGCGATGATGCGCTCCACCACTTCCCACGTGATCGGCTCGATGTAGGTCACGTCGGCCGTGTTCGGGTCGGTCATGATCGTCGCCGGATTGCTGTTGACGAGAATGACCTTGTAGCCTTCCTCACGCAGCGCCTTGCACGCCTGCGCGCCCGAGTAATCGAACTCGCACGCCTGGCCGATGATGATCGGACCCGCGCCGATGATGAGGATGCTCTTGATGTCTGTCCGCTTGGGCATAACGCTCTCGCTAATGTATTCCTGAATTCTTTCCGTTGGCGCGCTGCGCCGCTGCTGCTGGGGCCGTTGTTACTGCTGGCTTCCCGCTGCTGCGGCGGCGCGCTCTATTCTGTTCGCCTGGCGCAAGCGGGCGGCGTTGTTGCTGCCGGCGCTCCGCCTTGCGCGGGCGTCCTTTACAGACACCCTGTGTGCGACGCCTTATTTGCGTACCTTAGTTGCGTACCTTAGGCGGCCGCTGCGGCTGCCGTCGTGCCGGCTTTTTTCTGGTCCATCAAGCCGGTGAAGCGATCGAACAGATAAGCAATGTCGTGCGGGCCAGGCGACGCTTCCGGGTGACCCTGGAAGCAGAACGCCGGCTTGTCAGTCAGCGCAAAGCCTTGCAGCGTGCCGTCGAACAGCGACACGTGCGTGGCGCGTGCATTGGCGGGCAGCGTGGCGGCGTCGACTGCGAAACCGTGGTTCTGCGATGTGATGACCACGCGGCCGTCGCCCAGATCCTTCACCGGGTGGTTCGCGCCGTGGTGGCCGGTCTTCATCTTGATGGTCTTCGCGCCAACCGCGAGGCCCATGATCTGGTGGCCAAGGCAAATGCCGAAGGTCGGGATGCCGCGCTCGATCAGCTCCTTGGCGGTCGCGATCGCGTAGTCGCACGGTTCCGGGTCACCAGGGCCGTTCGACAGGAACACGCCGTCCGGATTGAGCGCCAGCGCATCCGCCGCAGTTGCTTGTGCCGGCAACACGGTGACGTGGCAGCCGCGCTCGGCCAGCATGCGCAGGATGTTGTACTTCACGCCGTAGTCGAACGCGACCACGCGGTACTTCGGCGCCTTCTGCGTGCCGTAGCCCTCGCCCAGACGCCATTCGGTCTGGGTCCACTCGAACGACTCTTTCGTCGACACAACCTTCGCGAGGTCCATGCCGGCCAGACCCGGGAACGAGCGTGCCAGTTCGATTGCCTTGGCTTCGTCATCCGAGCCAGCCAGAATCGCGCCGTTCTGCGCACCCTTGTCGCGCAGTACACGCGTCAGCTTGCGGGTGTCGAGACCGGCGATGGCCACCACGCCTTCGTCCTGCAGGTATTGCGAGAGCGTGCGCTCCATGCGGAAGTTCGAGGCGAGAACCGGCAGGTCGCGGATGATGAGGCCGGCGGCATGGACTTTCGTGGCTTCGACATCTTCGGCGTTCACGCCGACGTTGCCGATGTGCGGATACGTGAGGGTCACGATCTGACGCGCGTAGCTCGGGTCAGTCAGGATTTCCTGATAACCGGTGATAGCGGTGTTGAAAACGACTTCGCCAATCGTATGGCCGGGGGCGCCGATCGAGTAGCCACGAAAGACCGTGCCGTCGGCGAGCGCGAGCAGAGCGGGAGAAAAAGACGGCAACACGGGAGACTCCTTGGGGGAACACCCTGTGCCGACCTGTCTATCCGAGCCGTGCGAGCCGCAGCGAGGCGCATCGTCGTGATGCGCGCGCAGGCTCGCTCGCGTACCGCAGCAGACGTCGCAAGGGCGCGATGGATCCATTGTATGGACTGATCGGCAGGGTGCGGTGCGTCAGCCGCGCGCGGCGGATGAACGGTGTGGGAGAGGTAGGCGCTAGGGTGCGGGTTGATAAGCTCAAACCTTGGAATTATAGCTCTAAAGTGCCCTTCCCTCCAAATGCGAGATGGCGCCGGGACCGGGTTCAGGGCCCCGCCGGGCAGGCAGAAGCCTTGCCCCATATGGCTCTCAGGCCGCCGGACCCCAATTTAGAAAGCGGAATCGGGATATGCAACCGGTCCGGTGCAAGAGCCCTGAAATGAAAACGCCGTCACCACAGGTGACGGCGTCGAAAAACGAGAAGTGATCGGAGCGCAATTCATGCGCTGCCCCCGCAACGCATGTGGCCACTTCCGTGGGAGCCGCTTTGGTCTAGTTACCCTTCTTCGCCTTGGCCGCGGTCTTCGGGCGGCTTGTTGCCACAGCCTTCGACGCCTTGCTGGACGTGCCCGGGGCAGGCGCTTTCGACGTCTTGCTCCTGGCAGCGCTCGACGCGGACGATTTGCTGGCCTTGCCCGCCGGATCCGACACCTTGACGACGGCGGTGCGGCCACGACCTGACTTCTTATCGTAGCGCGAATCGCTCTTCGTGTCTGCGACCTGGGTGCCGATGCGCTCGACGCCACCGCCCTGCACGCTCGTGGCGATGCGCTCCGGACCCGGTTCGCTCGGCATCGCCTTGCCCACCGGCACGTGCAGCACGATGACCTGACCCGGATTCACCTGGTCGCGATGCGTACGGTTCCAGGACTTCAATTGACCGATCGAGACACCATAGCGAACCGCCAGCGCCGCCATGGTCTGCTTGCGCCGCACGCGAATCAGCATCTTGCGCGTGTCCGGGACGTCCGGCTCCATCGCGAGAACGGCGCTTTCGGCGACGTCGGCGCTGATGTCTTCGTCGGCATCGTCGTCGCTACGCGGAATGACGATGGTCGAACCCGGTTTCAGGCGCATGCCGACGGGAATCTTGTTGACTTCCATCAGCGTGTCCGCGTCCACCCCGATCTTCTGCGCAATCGCGGCCGGCGCAGCGCGCTCGGTGACCGTGTAAGTGGTCCACGACGACAGATTGCCGGAGTACGACTTCAGATTGTGCTCGAAGGCGCTGGCGTTATCGAACGGCAGCAGGATCTGCGGCTGCGTCGCGCCCAGGATGACCGGCTTCTTGAACGACGGGTTCAGCGAGCGGAATTCGTCAGGCGTCATGTTGGCGAGCTTGGCTGCGACGTCGACGTCGATATCGTGCGCGGTGGTGACCGTCACGAAATACGGGTGGTTCGGAATGGACGGCAGCGTCAGGCCAAAGGCCTGCGGGTTCATCACGATGTTCTTCACCGCCTGCAGCTTCGGGACGTAGTTGCGCGTCTCGTTCGGCATGCGCAGGCTCTGGTAGTCCGTCGGCAGGCCCGCCGCTTCGTTGCGCGCAATGGCGCGCTGCACGTTGCCCTCACCCCAGTTGTAGGCGGCGAGCGCCAGCTGCCAGTCGCCGAACATGTCGTGCAGACGCGAGAGGTAGTCCAGCGCGGCGCTGGTGGAGGCGAGCACGTCACGGCGCTCGTCCTGCCACATATTCTGCTTGAGGTTATAGGTCCGGCCCGTATCCGGCACGAACTGCCACATGCCGGCCGCCTTCGCCACCGACAGCGCCTGCGGGTTATAGGCGGACTCGATGAACGGCAGCAACGCCAGCTCGGTCGGCATATGGCGCTCTTCGAGCTCTTCGACGATGTGGTACAGGTACTTCTGCGAACGCTCGGTCATCCGGGCGACGTAATCGGGGCGCTGCGCGTACCAGTTGGCCTGCATGTCGACGAGGTCGCTTTGCATGTCAGGAATCTGGAAACCACGGCGAATCCGCGCCCACAGATCGGCGTCCGGGCTCGTCAACTGATCGACAGAGCCTTGATCGACATTGATCGTTTCTTTGGCAGAGGCGGTATTGCGAAGGGCGTCGGCTACGGCTTGCTGGCTGGCAGGATTGGAAGCGGTGCTATTGCTATTCGTCGTCGGCCCCTGGCTCGCGCACGCGGCGAGCATGAGGACCAACAACGCACTAAAGATAAATCTCATGAACGTCTCGGCTTCCACAGGACTGGAATTTGCAGCCGATAGTACGAAAGCGAAACGTTTACGTCAATCGGAAATATACGAAAAACCTAGGTAAATCTTAGGCTTGGCAGATTTTTCCGAAATTCAAGGTGAACATGACCCCATGAAGCGGTGGGTCAGCGGAACCTATTCTTCCATTCACGCAACAGTGTGAACGCGGTCAAACGATCGGGCACCGTTTCATGCAACTGTTCGACAAGCGTCGTGTGGATCGCCGGGCTATCGGCCCTTAAAAACGGGTTCACCGCCCGCTCGTGGGCGATAGTCGTGGGCAGAGTGGGCACGCCGCGCTCGCGCAGCTCGCTCGCTTCGGCGCACCACGCCTGCAGATCCGCGTTGCCCGGCTCGCAGGCAAGTGCGAAGCGGATGTTCGACAGCGTGTACTCGTGCGCACAGTGCACCTGGGTCGCGCCAGGCAGCGCCGCAAGTTCGTCCAGCGACGCCAGCATCTGCGCCGGCGTGCCCTCGAACAGCCGGCCACAGCCGCACGCGAACAGCGTGTCGCCACAAAATACGTGTGGGGTGCCGGCCGGATCGGCCGCCTGGAAGTAGGCAATATGGCCACGCGTATGGCCGGGCACGTCGAGCACGCTCAGTTCGAGCGCCGGCTCGGCGATGCTCACCCGGTCGCCGCTTTTCAAACGGTAAGTCAGATGCTCGATCGCCTCGCCGGCCGGCCCATAGACGGGCACATCCTGGCCATTCAGCAGATCGGCCACCCCGCCGACGTGGTCTTGGTGATGGTGCGTGAGTAAAATAGCGCTCAACCGCCAGCCCCGTTTCGCCAGATAGGCGCGAACCGGAGCGGCCTCACCCGGATCGACGGCCACCGCATGGCGACCGTCCGACACGAGCCAGATGTAATTGTCTTCAAACGCCGGGACGGGGACGTACTCGAGCGCATTCATAGGCGACGCAATCTTTAATATGTCTGACCGAACGATTATAGACTGGCCCGCCTGGACCGATTCGCCACCCGGACGTTACGTGCTGGAATGGGAACAGGCGCAGCTCGACCGCGTGGTGTCGGACGTGTTCGGCTACCACGCGCTGCAGCTCGGCCTGCCGCAGCTCGATGCGCTGCGCGAGAACCGCATGCCGTGCCGGGGCCTCGTGCTCGACGCCGCCAGCGGCGCGAGCGCGCCTTATGAATTCCCGCGCGCGTCGGGCGCCGCCGCGCCCGAAAAACATGCGCCGCCGGGCCGCAGCGTGGTCTGGTGCGACCTGCTGGACCTGCCGTTCGAGGCACAAAGCGTCGACCTCATTGTGATGCCGCATACGCTCGAGTTCACGAGCGACCCGCACCGGTTGCTGCGTGAGGCCGAGCGGGTGCTGATGCCGGAAGGCCAGCTGATCATTCTCGGCTTCAATTCGCTATCGCTGTGGGGCGCCCGGCAATCGGTCGGCAAGGTAACGGGGCGGCCGTTCGTGCCGGCTGCACACGACCTGATTGCATTCACCCGTTTGAAGGACTGGATTAAACTGCTCGGCTTCGACCTTGAACGGGGACGCTTCGGCTGCTATCGTCCGCCCCTCGTCAGCGATCAGTGGCTCGCGCGCTATAGCTTCATGGAAGCTGCCGGCGACCGCTGGTGGCCGATCTTCGGCGCCACCTACATGGTGAAGGCAATCAAGCGCGTGCGCGGCATGCGTCTGATCGGCCCAGTGAAGGTGAAAAAGCCCGTGCTTGCTGCGGGCCTCGCCCCTGCCGCCACCCCGAACACACGCAATCAGAGAAAATGACTTCCGACCTCATCGACATTTATACCGACGGCGCCTGCAAGGGCAATCCAGGCCCCGGCGGCTGGGGCGCACTGCTGCGCTTCGGCGCGCAGGAAAAAGAAATGTTCGGCGGCGAAGCGAACACGACCAACAACCGCATGGAGCTGATGGCGGTGATCGCCGCGCTCGAAGCGTTGAAGCGGCCTTGCAAGGCCGTGGTGCACACCGACTCGCAATACGTCCAGAAAGGAATCAGCGAATGGATCCACGGCTGGAAGAAGAAAAACTGGATGACCGCGGCGAAGACGCCGGTGAAAAACGCCGATCTGTGGAAGCGGCTCGATTCGGCCGTTCAGCAGCATGAGATCGAGTGGCGCTGGGTGAAGGGTCACGCAGGACATCCGGAGAATGAACGTGCGGATGCGCTGGCTAATCGCGGAGTCGCTTCGCTGGCGGAGATGTGAGGCACAGGCTTGCTTGCGTGCGCTCCTCGCGAGGCTGGTTGCTTTCGCCCCTGCCTGCTGCGCGCTTCTGCCTTTTCTGTTTTTCTTAGCCAATTTTTAGAGCGGCCTAATCCGACATGCGTCAACTCATCCTCGATACCGAAACCACCGGCCTGAATGCGCGCACCGGCGACCGCATTATCGAAATCGGCTGCGTCGAGCTGGTGAACCGCCGGCTCACGGGCAACAACCTGCACTTCTATATCAACCCGGAACGCGACAGCGATCCGGGCGCATTGGCAGTCCACGGCCTGACCACCGAGTTTTTGAGCGACAAGCCGAAGTTCGCGGAGATCGCCAACGCGCTGCGCGACTTTATCCAGGGCGCGGATCTGATCATCCATAACGCGCCGTTCGATATCGGCTTTCTCGATGCTGAATTTGCCTTGCTCGGCTTGCCGTCGTTTAGCTCGCAGTGCGGCGAGGTAATCGATACGCTCGTGCGCGCCAAGGCGATGTTCCCCGGCAAGCGCAATTCGCTGGATGCGCTGTGCGACCGCTTCGGCATCAGCAATGCGCACCGCACGCTGCACGGCGCGTTGCTCGACTCGGAGTTGCTCGCTGAGGTCTACCTGGCGATGACGCGTGGGCAAGAGAGCCTGGTTATCGACATGCTGGGTGAATCGTCAGCGGGCGGTGGCGAGCATGCGCCGCGGGTCGCGCTTAGCTCGATCGAACTGCCGGTGATCGTTGCCAGCGAGGAGGAAATCGCCGCCCATCAGGCCGTGCTCGATGGCCTCGACAAGGCGGTCAAGGGGACGAGCGTGTGGCGTCTTCAACCCGTCGCGACCGCCGATGAGCAAAGTGCTTAAAAAGTACTTTACGAGTCGAAGATCCTCTGACATAATCTCAATCTCTTCGGGTGGTTAGCTCAGCGGTAGAGCACTGCCTTCACACGGCAGGGGTCACAGGTTCAATCCCTGTACCACCCACCAGATTCGCGTGACCCGCAAGAGAAAAGGCCCTCAGACGAAAGTCTCAGGGCCTTTTTGTTTGGTGCTCCTCCGGGACTTCAGATTCATCCGTGGGCATGCCGCTTTTTCTCGTCCGCGATGTCCTCGAGCATTCTCCGCAGCTTCGGGAGCACGTCAGTTGCCACCTCCATTTTCTGGAGTGCAGCGATCGCCTCCTTTTCTTTCGTGTCCCTCCCCTCGATGCTCAGGTGCTGCAGCAACAGCAGAAGTACATCCTCGATTCGACCGAGCTGCTTGCCGTAGCTCGCCACGTCCAGCGCGGCTTTCTCGACGGCCGGATTGGACGAGTTGCCCAGATTGACCGTGTAGGAGCCGACCTGGCTGCCGAGCATCGGGAAGTAAGGCATGAATGGGCTAATTGCCTGGGTGACGGGACCGGACAGGGGCAGGTTGACGGCGGCCATCGGATACCTCCATCTCTATGTCTGATGATGGACATTATCAAATCTAAAAACCTTCTAGATATTCCGCTAACTGAAGCTATGCAGCGCACGACTGGAAAACCGCGATGAACCAATTCGCATTTTCCGTCCACCGCCCTAAAACACTCTCCCCCATTCGTCGTACCAATTCAACCACATCCTCACATCGCGCGCTTGCTATCGCGATAAAGCCGCTATATATTCGAACTTCGGACATCAGCTCCGATCGACATCTTCTTCACTTCACTCAACACTAAAGGGAGGCATCACATGTTGTTCAGCGTGCACATTGCCACCCTTAACGTGGCCTCGCGACCGTAACCAGTCGCCAACGCAGGTCCGCCATTTCGGCAAGCCTGCGCATTTTCCAGACGGTCTCACACTAGCTCGCCAGGTCTTTCTGGCCCGCTTCGGCTGTCTATTCCTATTGCTCCTGAATGGAATCCCGGGGTCTCTACGTCCCCAGGCCGTGACCAATGACTACAAAAAAACTCGACTTTCGCGGACAAGCCTTTAAGGACGTCCTCGGCTTCACCGTTCGACACTGGCGCGAACAACCTTGGCGCATCTTCGCCATCACCGGCCTCGTGCTGTTTTCGGCATTGGCCGACGTGCTCACGCCGATGTTTGCGGGGCATCTCGTCGACGCCATTGCTTCAGGCTCCGCAGGCAACCCGGCGGCCTGGCACGCTGCCGTAACTGCGTTCGCCATCCTGGCCGGACTCGGTCTCGGCGGTACCCTGCTGCGTCAGGGCGTCTACATGAACATCATCGTGCTGACGCTCACGATGATGAGCAAGATCGCCAGCAATGCCTTTCACCGGGTGCAGCGTTTTTCGACCGACTGGCACGCCAACAGCTTTGCCGGCTCGACGGTGCGCAAGATTACGCGCGGCATGTGGGCGCTCGACATCCTCAACGACACGCTGCTGATCGCGCTGTTTCCGTCGCTCGTCATGCTGGTGGGTTCCACCGTACTGCTGGGCGTGCGCTGGCCGTTGATGGGCGCGGTCGTGGGTCTCGGCTCCGTGCTCTATATCGCGGTGACGGCCATGCTGTCGCTCGGCTTCGTCGCGCCTGCCGCGCGTCTCGCCAACATGTGGGATACCAAAATGGGCGGCGTGCTGGCCGATGCGGTGAGTTGCAATGCCGTCGTCAAGGCATTTGGCGCCGAAGCACGCGAAGAAGTCTTGCTCGCCCGCATCATCGCGAAGTGGCGTCATCGCACCAAACGCACCTGGGTGCGCGGCACGCTCAATGGTGGCGTGCAAGGCGGCATGCTGGTGTTGATCCAGGCATCGATCCTCGGTGCAGCGCTGTTCCTGTGGGCTCGCGGCCAGGCCAGCGTGGGCGACATCACGTTCGCGTTGACGATGTTCTTCATGTTGCAGGGCTATCTGCGCGAAGTGGGCATGCATATCCGCAACCTGCAGCGCTCGGTCAACGATATGGAAGAACTGGTGGCGCTCGAGAAGCAGCACCTCGGTATCGAGGACAAACCGGGTGCCCGGCCGATCAAGATCGACAAGGGCGAGATCCGCTTCGAGCAAGTCACGTTCCACTATGGCTCGCTTGCGACGCCGCTGTACGACAACTTCTCGGTGCGCATTGCGCCGGGGGAACGCGTGGGTCTGGTGGGACATTCTGGTTCGGGCAAGACGACGTTCATCAAGCTGATCCAGCGGCTCTACGACGTCAACGGTGGCCGCATCACGATCGACGGGCAAGACATCGCTCTGGTCAGCCAGGCGTCGTTGCGCAGCCAGATCGCCATTGTCCAGCAGGAGCCGGTGCTGTTTCACCGCACGCTGGCCGAGAACATCGCCTACGCCCGTCCCGGCGCGACTCGCGCCGAGATCGAACGGGCCGCGAAGCTCGCCAGCGCCCATGACTTCATCGTGACGCTGCCGAACGGCTACGACACGCTGGTGGGCGAGCGCGGCGTCAAGCTCTCGGGCGGCGAGCGTCAGCGTGTGGCGATTGCGCGGGCGTTCCTCGCGGACGCGCCGATCCTGATTCTGGACGAGGCCACCTCGAGCCTCGACAGCGAAAGTGAGGTGCTGATCCAGCAAGCGATGGAACGGCTGATGGTAGGACGCACGACGCTCGTCGTCGCGCACCGGCTGTCGACTGTGCGGGCGCTGGACCGGCTGCTGGTGCTCGATAAGGGCAAGGTCATCGAGGAAGGCAGCCACGAAGCGCTGATCCAGCTCGAGAAAGGCTTGTACCGCAGGCTGTTCGAGCGCCAGGCGCTGGAGTTGATCAAAGGCCTGTCCGATCCGGACGTGGCGAGGCGTACGGCGCCTGGCGCCGGCGCGAAGCAGGTCGACGACTCGGAAATGCTGGTGGACGAGTAAGCGGCCGGGAGGGGCGGGGGCCGTATGGCCCCCGCCCCTTCACAAACTATTTTTCATCTCCTGCTTGACAATCTATCTACCAGTAGATACAGTTCAGTCCATGGAAACGACAACGACAGTTCGCGAACAGATTCTGGACCACGCAGTCACACTCATCATGCTGCGCGGCTACAACGGTTTTAGTTACCGTGATCTGTCAGGCCTGGTCGGCGTAAAGACCTCGAGCATCCACTACTACTTTCCGTCGAAAGACGATCTGGTGCTGGAAGCGGTCAACGAGTACAGCAAAGAGGTACTGAACGCCCTCCATGGTATCGACACTTCGTTGCCGGCCGACGCAAAGCTCAGCAAGTACGCGAAGCTGTTCGGCAGGACCCTCGGCGACGGCAACCAGATCTGCTTGTGCGGCATGCTGGCTGCGGACATCGAGTCACTGCCCGACAACATCCGGCAAGCGGTGCAGGCGTTTTTCAAGGCCAACGAAACCTGGCTGGCGAAGGTTCTGACGCAAGGTGCGCAGGAAAAAACGCTGGCGGTGAACGGCAAGCCGGAAAACGCGGCTCGCGCGCTCTACGCGGCCTTTCAGGGCAGCGTGTTGGCGAGCAGGTTGTTTCACACCAAGGCTCGACTCGAAGATGTCGAAGCTTCGGTGAGGATTGCGCGATAAACGCAGTCGAACGAGAGGTGGTACGCCACCTCTTTATTTGGCTCGCCAATCTATCTTTGAGTAGATAGATTGGCAGCAGAAGTGAAATAGAAACACCCATTGTTGTACCGGCAAATCTATCTAGTAGTAGATAGCAAAACTTAAGCAACTCAACCTCTTTAAAGGAGTTTCATCATGTCCCTCGAAAAAGTTCTCTACCGCGCTCATGCCCACGCAACCGGCGGCCGTGACGGCCGTGCCGTGGTGCCCGCAGGCAACCTCGAGTTCAAGCTGACCACGCCGAAAGAACTGGGCGGTGCGGGTGGCGAAGGCGCCAACCCGGAACAACTGTTCGCCGCCGGCTACAGCGCGTGTTTCCTCGGCGCCATGAAGTTCGTCGCCGCACGCGACAAGATCGCCATCCCGGCGGACGTCTCGATTGACGGCAGTGTCGGCATCGGCGCGATCCCGAACGGCTTCGGCATCGAAGTCGAACTGAAGATTTCGCTGCCCGGCATGGCGCGTGAGGCAGCGCAAACGCTGGTCGAGAAGGCCCACATCGTGTGCCCGTACTCGAACGCGACGCGCGGCAACATCGACGTCACGTTGACGATCGCCTAACCCACAACACAACCAACTAACCACATAGACCGGAAGCCATCATGAAGACCTTCAAGCCCCTGCTGCTCGCCGTTGCTCTCGCCGCCAGCACAAGCTTCGCAACCGCTGCTACGCCGGCTGCCCCCGCCACGCCCGACCAGGTGACAAGCCAGTTCCTCCACGCGCTTAACAGCGGCACTGGACCGGCAATCAACACGTTGACCCCGGCGCAAGCGCGCCAGGTGCTGGCCGGCGCACAGAGCGGCGTCAAGGTCGACCTGTCGGGTATCGACGTGTCGAACAAGACGATCGAGCAAGACGGTATCAGCGTGCCGATCACGATCGTGCGGCCGCAGGGGGTGACGGGTACATCGCCGGTCTTCATGTTCTTCCACGGCGGCGGCTGGATCCTTGGCGACTTCCCGACTCACGAGCGTCTGGTGCGCGACCTCGTCGTGCAATCCGGTGCGGTGGCGGTGTTCGTCAACTACACGCCGTCGCCCGAAGCGCGCTATCCGGTGGCAATCAACCAGGCGTACGCAGCAACCAAGTGGGTCGCGGCACATGGCAGTGAGATCGGTGTCGACGGCAGCCGTCTCGCGGTGGTCGGCAATAGCGTGGGCGGCAACATGGCGGCGGTCGTGGCGTTGATGGCCAAAGACAAGCAAGGCCCCGCGATCCGCTTTCAAGGTTTGATGTGGCCCGTGACGGACAACGATTTCAACGACGGTTCGTACAACGCCCATCCGGAAGGCCACTTCCTGACCCGTCCGATGATGAAGTGGTTCTGGGACGCGTACACCAAGGATCCGAAACAACGTAACGAGATTTACGCGTCGCCCTTGCGTGCTTCGCTGGATCAGTTGAAAGGCCTGCCGCCGGCGCTGATTCAGGTCGCCCAGTTCGATGTGTTGCGCGACGAAGGAGAGGCGTACGGCCGCAAGCTCGACGCAGCGGGCGATGAAGCGACCACGGTGCGCTACAACGGCACGATCCACGACTTCGGTTTGCTCAACGCGCTCGCCGAAGACCCGGCGACGAAAGCTGCGATCAAACAGCTCGCCAACGAGTTGCAATCGCGCCTGAAGTAAGCGCCTGAAGTAAGCGCCTGGAAAGACCCTGAGAAAACCCTCTAAATCCGGCCGCGGTGCAGTCGTCAAACCTGGACTGCGCCGCCGTCTCCCCACCGGATGCGCGCCGGACTCACGAAACATCTAACTCGCATTGGAGTAAATATCATGAACCGCAATCTCATCGCAGCTCTTCTCGTCACGGCTACCGCAGCAGTAGCAGCCCCCGCATTCGCCAGCAGCGGCTACGGCCCGGCGCCCTCATATAACCCGATCGTCGGCGCTCCGGCGTCGCAACGTGGCCAGAGCGCGCAGACTGTCGCGGCCGAACAGGCCGCCTACGGTGCCGGCGGCAACGCTTACGGCGGTGTAGCGGGTGCGGTTTCGGAGTCAGGTAGCCGCGTTGGGCGCGTGAGCGGGCAAGCGCTCTTTGCGCATCGCTAAGCAGCCCCGATGATTAGGCCGCTTACGAGATCCGGGTCAGGCTTGGCGCAGCGAGGTATCGAGCGCCCGAGCCGCGACCCGGTCACCCTCCGTCACGAGCGGCGCGCGAAACACCGTCTGATGGTTGTGCCCGGCAGCCGCGGGCGAGTCCCACAACAACTCTACCTTGGGACGCCGGTGCAGCCAGCCACTCTGGGCTGCGGCCCCCGGCACTGCCGAAGCGGAGATGGAAGCCGTGGTCAGCGTCGCCGGCGCCGCCGCCCCACTCGCGTCGAGCACCGCAGCAGGCACTGCCACCGGCGCAGCAACCGCACCACCCTGCCCGTCCGGCCAGCGCACCGAGAGCTCGCGCGCGTCATACTGACCGAGCTTGCGGCTTTCCACCCACACCACCACCGTGCGCGTCGCCACATCGACGGCAATCGCATAGCGGCCTATCGCAAAGCGGCGCGCCGCGACATTGGTACGCCACAGCGCACGCGGACGGCAGATCCACAGTACCGCGGCATACAAAGCCGGTGCCGCCACCAGCCAGCCGTTGGTCGCAGCCACCGCATGCAGCGCGCGCCGACCGCCGGCACTCCAGACGAAGGCGCCAACCGAGAACGCCGCGAACAGGAAGCCGAGGAAAGCGAACAGACGCAGCGCCTGACGCAGCCATTGCGGCAGCGGGTGAAATGGACGCTCGGCCTGGGCACGCGCGCCCGGCAGAAAGATCAGCAGAAACAGAAAGACAAGGTTGATGCAGGCCCACGGCGACGAAGCCATCGCGGCCAATGACGAGACGATGTCCATCTGCGACATCGAAAACAGCCACCGAGCCAGAATCACGAGACCGATGGCCCGCAGCGCGAAAATCGTTCCGGCGCCGGGCGCCGTATTCGCACGCGTCTCTTTCGTTCTCGCCAAGGCATCCTCCTGTCGGTGACGACGCCGCAGCCAAATTTGCGGCAGGGCCATTATAGGGATATTACCGAGACGGCTCACGGTTCCCTCCCCCCAAAATGCCACTTTCAGCAGATTCCCGGCCAAATGCGCGGCGCGCATGCAACAACGCCCCGCATGCTTGGCACAGGCGGGGCGTTGTTGGCGTTCATAGCGCCACCCAACGGGCGGCGCAAGAGCGGTACAGCTTTCGAACTGTTAGCTCGCGTTGACTTCGCGCAGCACCGGGCGGCGCTTCTGGCGCAGCAGTTCTTCATACGATGCGACGTAGTTCTGCGCCATCACCTTCGACGAGAAACGTGCTTCAAACGCCTTGCGCACCGTTGCGCGCGGCAGCGTATGCAGACGGTTGACAGCAGCAACCGCGCTGATTTCGTCTTCGACGACGAAACCCGACACGCCGTTCTCGATCACTTCCGGCACCGAACCGCGCTTGAACGCGATGACCGGCGTACCGCAGGCCATGGCTTCGATCATCACCAGACCGAAGGGCTCCGGCCAGTCGATCGGGAACAGCAGCGCGTGGGCGTTGCCCAGGAATTCGGTCTTCTCCGCTTCGCTGATTTCGCCGATGTATTCGACGTGCGGCAGCGACATCAGCGGCTTGATGACTTCTTCGTAGTACGCGCGGTCAGCCTTGTCGAGCTTGGCGGCGACCTTGATCTTCATGCCGGCTTGCTCGGCGATGCGGATGGCCGTGTCGAGACGCTTCTCCGGCGAGATACGGCCGAGGAACGCCAGATAGCCCGGCTTGACGTCCGGAATCGGCTTGAGCAGGTTTTCCGGCAAACCGTGATACACGGTGGACAGCCAGTTGGCCTGTTGCAGCGGCATACGCTGGTTGTCCGAGATGGACACCACCGGCACGTCGCTGAAGGTGTTGAAGATGGGTTGCAGTTCGGGCAGGTCGAGACGGCCGTGCAGCGTGGTCAGGAACGGCACCGGCTGGCGTGCGAACAGCGAGAACGGGTAGTAGTCGATGTGGAAGTGCAGCACATCGAATTCGTCCGCGCGGCGGCGCACTTCTTCCAGCAGCAGCATGTGCGGAGCCATCACGTCGCGGATCGTCGGGTCGAGGCGCAGCGCCTGCGGCCAGAACGCTTCGAGCTTCGCCGAGGTTTGCGAATCGCCGCTCGCGAAGAGCGTCACATCGTGTCCCTGTTCGACCAGTGCCTCGGTCAGGTAAGACACAACCCGTTCCGTTCCACCGTACAGCTTGGGGGGAACCGCCTCGTGCAACGGAGCGATTTGAGCGATTCGCATAGAGAGAACTCCTCGTAAAAAATCAGGCAAAAGTACTGCGGTTTGTTAAAAGCGACTCGCTTTGCTCGCCTGGCCAGTCGGGCCGGTTGACGCCGGCTCAGGCCTGTTTCGTTCGAGAAATCCTGCGATGGATCGCTTGGTAAGGATGCCCAGACTGATCATCGTCACCAGGCTGTACATGTGCCGTAAACGCACAGGCGTCAGACTCGTTGACAATCCGCCAGAGTATTTCGTGGTACGACCGAGCACGCATTATGGGTGCCGGAAGCGCCGCGCGGCGCGAAACATTTCAAACACTTTACGTTGTTACAAAGCGGAAACATTTTGCAAACCCTTGTTTTATAAGACAGTTCTACAGTAGGGTCTGGCCTTGACGCGTGGCCCGCAAGCTGCATTTTGCAAATTGTTCCGTCAATGCTTCCATGTGTGCCGCTCTTCGGCGCGCCGCTGCGCGCTGAATGGCTTTTGTAATTATATCCCGAAATTATTCCGCAATCTGCATGAACCACGGCTGCGAGGCGCGGTCGAGCAAATAGGTGTTGCGGATGCCCATCGCGAAATCAGTCGCGTCCCGTTGCCGTTCACAAACACGGCGGAATGCCTTTTGCGTGTTTACAATGCGAGCATCTGCCTTTTGTGGCGATGCGTCCCGTGGCCCATGCCGTTGCATGACATAACCTGAAACACACCGACCACACGATCAATTGGAACATCTCACCATCGCCCAGCGTAACGTCCACAACGCAAAGCTTGCGAGCTATGCGCACAGGCCGCTTGCGTTTCTTTTTCGCTATATCCGCCGCCACCCGCTCGCCCATGCGATCGTCCTGTGCAGCGTGTTCGCGGCTGTGGGTTGTGCGCTCGCCTCTCAATACGCCATCAAGCATCTGATCGACGTGCTCGGCGAAGGCCGGCACCATCCCGGCCCGCTGTGGGGGGCGTTCGCCATCCTGGTCGGCCTGATCGCCGCCGACAACCTGCTGTGGCGGGTCGCCGGCTGGGTCGCCGCGCACACCTTCGTCGCCGTCACCGGCGATCTGCGCCGTGATTTGTTCCAGTACCTGAGCGGCCACTCGCCCACTTACTACGCCGAAAAGCAGCCCGGCATGCTGGCAAGCCGCATCACCGCCACCTCGAATGCGGTCTACACCGCCGAGAACACCACCTCCTGGAACGTGCTGCCGCCGTGTATCGCCGTGCTCGGCGCGATTGTCATGATCACGGCCGTCAACCCGCTGATGGCGGGCGGCCTGATGGTCTGCTCGGCAATCCTCTCGGTGGTGCTCTACAAGCTGGCCGGGCGCGGTTCCGCGCGTCACCACCACTTCGCCACCAAGGCTGCGTCGGTTGACGGCGAACTGGTCGACGTGATCAGCAACATGGGGCTCGTACGCGCCTTCGGTATGACCTTTCGCGAGCAGGCGCGCTTCGGCGCGACCGTCAAAGCGGAAATGGACGCGCGCCAGCAAAGCCTGCTCTACCTGGAAAAGCTGCGCCTGCTGCACGCGATCATTACGGCGATGCTGTCGGCCGGCCTCCTCGGCTGGGCGCTGTGGCTGTGGGATAACGGCCGGGCGACCTCTGGCGACATCGTGCTGGTCAGCTCGCTCGGCTTCACCATCCTGCACGGCACCCGAGATCTCGCCGTCGCGCTCGTCGACGTGACCCAGCACGTTGCGCGGCTCGCCGAAGCAGTGCGCACGCTGCTCGAGCCGCACGGCATGCCTGACCGCTCGGACGCCGTTGAGCTTGTACCGCAAGGCGGACGCATCGACTTCGAAAGCGTGACGTTTGCCTACCCGCGCCGCCGGCCGATTCTCGATCACTTCGAGTTGCACATTCCGGCCGGCCAGCGCGTCGGGTTGATCGGCAAGTCGGGCGCGGGCAAGTCGACCGTGTTGTCGCTGCTGCAGCGCTTCTATGAGACGCAAGGCGGCCAGATCAAGATCGACGGGCAAGACGTCGCCTCGATCACGCAGGACAGCCTGCGCCATGCGATTGCGGTCGTGCCGCAGGACATCGCGCTGTTCCACCGCACCGTCTACGAGAACATCGCCTACGGCCGCCCTGAGGCGAGCCGCGAAGAAGTGCTGGCGGCGGCTCGCGAAGCGCGCTGCGCCGACTTTATCGAAGCGATGCCGGAAGGCTACGACACCATCGTGGGCGACCGCGGCGTGAAGCTCTCGGGCGGCCAGCGCCAGCGCATCGCGATTGCACGCGCCATCCTGAAGAACGCGCCGATCCTGCTGCTCGACGAAGCCACCTCGGCACTCGACAGCGCCTCCGAAGAAGCGATCCAGAAAGCGCTCGACCGGCTGATGGTGGGCCGCACCGTGGTGGCGATCGCCCACCGTCTGTCGACGCTGAACAGTTTCGACCGCATCATCGTGATGAGCGCGGGCAAGGTGGTCGACGACGGCTCGCCCGAAGAACTGCGCAACCGGCCGGGGCTTTATCGCGACCTGCTGTCGAAGCAGTACGGCAAGGGCGCCACGCTGCACGCCGGCGGCAAGAAGGTCGACGAACAGCACGTGGTTTGAATCTGGCGGCAGCCTCTCCCCTTGAGGCCGCTGTGACCAGTGAGCCGCGAAGGCCAGCTTCAATACGAAAAGCCGCTCATGGAAGCGGCTTTTTTCATCTTCGGGAGACAAGGGGCTGCGAGCGAACCGAGCCGACCCGCCTCAGCCTTACTCTTACGTCGTCAACCTGCCAGCGGCTCGCGGGCCGCGAGCGCCGCGTCGTCGTCCTCGGCGAGCGCACCCGCCGCCTGCAGATCGCGCATGAAGTTATCGCGCCACACCGACACATTGTTCTCGCGCAGCCGCGCCATCATGTCCTGGTAGCGGGACTGACGCTCGGCGAGCGGCATCGACAAGCCTTTCGCCAGCGCCTCGGCCATTCCGTCGATATCGACCGGGTTGACGATCAGCGCGCCATCCAGCTCCTGCGCCGCGCCCGCGAAGCGCGACAGCACCAGCACGCCCGGATCTTCGGGGTCCTGGGCCGACACGTACTCCTTGGCGACGAGGTTCATGCCGTCGCGCAACGGCGTCACGAAGCCGACGTGCGCCGTGCGAAACAGTGCCGCCAGCACCGGCCGTTCATATTGACGGTGGATGTAGAGAATCGGCGCCCAGTCGAGTTCGGCGAAACGGCCGTTGATGCGGCCCGACTCGCCCTCGAGCTGCAAGCGGATGTCCTGATACGCGTTCAGGTCAGCTCGCGTCGGCGGCGCGATCTGCAGGAACGACACCTTGTTGCGCTGCGCCGGCGCATGTTCGAGCAGCCGCTCGAAGGCTCGAAACCGTTCCACCAGCCCTTTCGAATAGTCGAGCCGGTCGACGCTCATGATCAGCTTGCGCGAATGCAGCGTGGCCTTCATGGTGCGCACCGGCTTGCCGCGCTCGCCCGCCTTAGCGAGTTCCGCAATCTCATCCGGATAAACGCCGATCGGGTACGCCGACGCCTTCAAGGTCCGCCCGAACGCCTGCACGACGCTCGGCCCCTCAGCGGGCGTCTGAACCGCGCCGTTCGCCTCGTTGACGATGTAGTCGCAAAACGCCCGCAGGTCGGGGGCAGTCTGGAAACCGAGCAGGTCGAACGAGCACAGCGCCTCGACCAGTTCGCGATGCGGCGGCACCGCCAGCAGCACCTGCGAGGCCGGAAACGGGATATGCAGAAAGAAGCCGATACGGTTCTTCACGCCAGCCGCACGCAAGGCCTGCGCGAACGGAATCAGGTGATAGTCGTGCACCCAGATCACGTCATCTTGGCGGAGCAAGGGCACAAGCTGCTGGGCAAGCCAGGTATTGACACGACAATAGCCGCCGAAGTCGTGCCGGTCGTACTGCAGCAGGTCGGCGCGGTAATGGAACGCCGGCCACAAGGTGGCGTTCGAAAAGCCGCGGTAGTACTGGTCGTAGTCGCGCCGCATCAGCGGGATGGTGGCGAACGTCACGGGACCGCGCTCTTCCACGCTGATCTGCGGCTGCCCGGAGGCGAGCACCTCGCCGCTCCAGCCGAACCACATGCCGCCGGTTTCCTTCAGCGCATCGTAGACGCCGACTGCCAGACCGCCGGCCGCCGGGCCACCTTCCGAGATCGGCGCGACCCGGTTCGATACGATAATCAGTCGACTCATGAAGCGCGGTTTCCGTGCAGAAGAACGTTCGGAATGAAGCGGGACGCAGCGCGTATCATGCGCCGCGTGCTACGGTGACGACGCCGTCGAGCCAGGCCAGCAAGGCGCCGACCGACTCGAGCCGCGAGCGCGCAATGGTATCGCCGGGCCCGACCTTGATCGACACGCCGCCACGCTCGTTGACGACCGCGAAGCCCTTTTCGTCCGTGAGGTCGTCGCCGGCGAACACCGGCCGGCGGCCGGTGAACGGCGGCTCGTCCAGGAAGGCCCGCACGGCGCGCCCCTTGTCGACATCTTTCGGTTTGATCTCGTAGACCATCTTGCCGGGCTGCAGGACGTAGGCGCCGGGATAGTCGGCCACCAGCCGCTCGGTGACCGTGCGCGCCACCGGCTCGCGCTCCGGCGCATTGCGGTAGTGCAGCGCGAGCGCCGCGCCCTTGATTTCAAGCAGCATGCCGGGGTGCGCGTTGACCACCTCGGCCAGCACCTGCTCCATGCGCAACAGGCGCTCGTCGTGAAAGCCGATCCGTTGGGTGTCGCCGTTCGCATCGCGGCGCTCTGCGCCATGCAGCCCGGCGATGGGCAAATCGGGCATGCCGAGGAACGCATCGATGCTGTCGATGCCGCGGCCCGACACGATCGCCACCGCGCCGTTAGTCAGGCGGCGCAGCTCGGTGAGCAGCGTGATGACCTCGGGTTGCACCAGCACACCGTCGGGTGTGGGGGCCAGTTCGACAAGCGTGCCGTCGAAATCGAAGAAAAATGCCGTCTCGCTGGGAGACAGAACAGCCGGAAGTGCTTGCATCTGTTTATCTTGCCTTTCAGCCGCTCGCAGCCGCAAAAGTGTGCGCATCTTACCGCGCATCCCGCTATTTTTCGGGAAAGTAAGCCTGAGTGCAACGCCAGCATGGGAATCCGCCTGCGCTGCGCAAAAATTCCGTTCAAAATCCGCACACTACGGCTTCAGACGGCTTTCACGGTTGTGCGTCAAATTGCCCGCTCATGCCGGCGTTCAGGGGTGGCGTATGACGGTGCGCAGCAATTTGCGATACAGTCCCAGCCACGTTGGCGGGTCCGGGCGCGAACCATTAAGGGCCGTTGCGCGCCATTGAGCGCCCGCAAGCGGTACTGGCGCCATCGTATGCACGCCGTCGCCCGCGCGCCCTCTTAAATCGAGTCATGGATGCCTGCTTTGTTCCCCAGAATTTCACATCAAAGGGTGCAACCGGATACCGCGTCGCAGAGCGTGCGAGGCCCAATGCGCGTCGAGCAGCGCCTCCGACAGGCCGCGCTGCCGCGGTTGCTCGCGTTCTGCGCCGCGATGGCGCTGGGTCTGCTCGCCGGATGTACGCACAAGGAAGAGCCGTGGCATCTGACGAATGTCACCGGCCATCTGCCCGATCTCGACTTCTCGCTCGTTCGCGATGACGGCAAGCCGGTTACCGGCGAGGCCTTCAAGGGCGACACCGCGCTCGTCTACTTCGGCTACACGCACTGCCCGGATGTCTGCCCCGAAACCATGGCGCGCCTGATGCAGGTGCTCGCCAAGCTCGGCCCGCAAGCGCAAAAGGTGCGCATCCTGTTCATTACCGTCGACCCGGCACGCGATACCCCCAAGGCGCTGCACGACTACGTCGGCGCCTTCGACGCCGAGCACGCCGTGGGGTTGACCGGCAGCGACCGGCAGATCGAGACGCTCGCGCGCCACTACCGGGTTGCCTACCAGATGGAGAAGCGCGACCCGAACGGCAGCTACGAAGTCACGCACAGCTCGGCCGTCTACGTCTTCGATGCGCAAGGCCACGCGCGTCTGCTCGCCACCGATCACGATTCGCCCGACGTGATCGCCGCCGATCTGCGTCGTATCATTGAAGACCATTCCTGACGATGCGCAGCTTCGGGCCACGCCTCTTGCCAGCTTCCCCTCCTTTCCCTGACTTTGCGTTCATGAACCTCAAGACCAAAACGCTCGCGGCTCTCGGCTGCGCAATTACCCTCTCGTTCGGCTTCGCCGCCACCGCCCAGGCGGCTGGCGCCGCGGCCATCAGCACCCAGCACGCATGGATCCGCTGGCTGCCGAACAACCTGCCGGCCGCCGGCTACGTGACGCTCGTCAACTCGAGCGACAAGCCGATCGACCTCACAGATATTTCGAGCGACGACTATCAGGGCGCGATGCTGCATCAGACGGTGTCGAATGGCTCGACGCAGCAGATGGTGATGGTCGACAAGCTGACGGTGCCAGCGCACGGCCAGGTCTCGATCGCCCCGGGCGGCTATCACATCATGCTGGAGCATGCGCAGCGCAAGGTTGCACCCGGCGACACCGTGCATCTGAAGCTGCAGTTCTCGGACGGCGAAACGCTCGATACGCCGTTCGCCGTCAAGTCGCCCGCGCAGGCCAACTGACGCCGCGCGAGATCTCAGGCCGCACGCATCCAGACGTGCGGAATGCCGTCTTCTTCATGCACCTCGGAGACCGGTACGAAGCCGAACGCGCCATAGAAGCCCTGCAGATGCGCCTGAGCATGCAGTCGCATCGGTACGCCGGGCCACTGCTCGGCAATATGCGCCACCGCGCGTTCCAGCATCTTGTTACCGAGCCCCATGCCGCGGAAAGCCGCGGTCGTCAGCACACGGCCGATGCGGATGTCGGGATCGGTGTTGTCAGGCAGCAGCACGCGCAGGTAACCCGCCAGCTTCGGCTTGCCCTCGCCCGGACCGAACGCGAACAGATGCCACGCCTGCGTATCGAGGCCGTCGATATCGCCGTAGAGACAGTTCTGCTCAATCACGAATACCTCGCTACGCGCGGCTAGCATCGCGTAGACCTCGGCAGTAGTCAGGTCGTCGAAGAATTTCCAGCGCCAGTCGAAAGACGGCTCTTGCATGCTGGTGGAGGGCTGCGGCTGGTTCATGAGGAAGCGCGTCAATAGAGGGACGCCCATGCGGGCGACGGTTGCAGAATTATGCCGCGAATGCCGCGCGCGAGCATAGCAAGCTAGGCTTGCTAGATACGTCCCCCTTAACGCGTTTAAAAATTGATCGCTGATTTGATCGATTGAAGCGCGGCGTTGTTGAGGAAGATGGAGAAATTTTGCGCCGTTGTGCTGCCAGCCGACTGGGTCTGGAGCGGCGTACCGTCCTTGATCAGGTACCCGGTATAGATGGCGCCATTATTCTGGTAGAACACACGATACTCGGGCGTCGCCGTCGACAACGCGGTGTTCGCGACCCAGGCACGTACTCCCGCCAAAGTCATGATCTGGCCGTCGGTGATCTGATAGGTCGTGCCGTCCGACGCGCTTGCGTAAGGGAAAAAACCCTCGAGCGTCGAGACGGTAGCCGAACACGGCGTGATGTTGACGCCCGTCGTCTGTGGTAAGACACAGTCACCCACGCCGACCGTATTGCCCACCACCTGCCTGACTGCCTTCACGTAGGACGAACCGGCTTGCCAGCTCGCCTGCTGGTTGTAGAGCGACTGGCCGTTATAGGTATTGGTCAGAATTCCGAAATTACTATTTGTCGCCAGCTCGCTCGGCGCGCTGGATAACAATCCTGACAAGGGCACAACCGTATAGCTCGTGCCGAGCAACGACTCGACCACCGTCTTGCCGTCAGTGGCGAAATAGTTCTCCGATACGTTCTGCCCCGAGTAGCTGACTTGGGCCTGGTCGGGAATGGGCCTGACGTAGATCGTGCCGTTGATCAGATAACGGGCCGCGCCGCCGATGGACGGCATAGTCAGCGTCGATGCCTCCGACGTGTAGGTCACGGTGACGGTCTGCGGCCCATTCGCTGCGCTTTGCGGAATGCTCGAATTGATGCTGTAAAAGTAGCTGCTCGGGCTCAGGGAGAGAGCACCCGTCGACGACGTCGTCAAACTCAGCGATCCTTGTAGCGTGTGCAATCCGCCATTGGATGCGAGCGCGACGCTTTCATAGCTCTGTTGGACCGCGCTGAGATTTGTCGCGGGCGAGCCGCTGAACAACGGGTTGCTCGATGAACTGCCACTGCCGCCGCCGCACCCGGCCACCAGAATGGCGGAAAGAGCCACCGCGATTGAATGCCGCCTCGTTGAAACCCCGATTGTGTGTTTCATTTTGTTCTGTGTTTTCTTTCGATTTGAATGGTTCGATCCGAAAACACCACACGGGTGCATCGATCGACTTCGACTTATATTCTGCGACGCGCCGTTGTAACCCGCGACGGCCCGGCAAGCTCACCGACTACCCCGTCAGCGCCAAAGCAGAAACATACCCGACTATGTCACCCGGCGCAAAGAATCGGCTCAGCAGCGCACTGCAGCCGTTCGATCAGATTGCCTGCGCCGTGCAAATGCAGCGCGCCAACCACCACCAAGGTGCGGACCGGCGTTTCCAGCATCTCCTGCACACGCGGCGCCCAGGCGGCATTGCGCGCATCGAGAATTGCATTGCGCATGCCGGGCAGGCTGAACATCGGCGATTCGGCCGCCACGCTATAGACCGCCTGAAGATCGCGTTGCAGCCACGCCGACTGCATGCGTTCGAGTGTGCGTTGGGGCTCGGTCAGATCGGCGAGCAGCATTTCCAGCCCGCTACAGATTGTCGGCAAAGGAATCGATTCGAGCGAGGCCACCACCTCCTGCGCGGTCTCCAGAAACCGGTAGGGTTTCGCTTGCGCATCGCACTCTCGAACGAGCCGCGGCTCCACGCCCTCCACGACCCGCTGACACAGCGTCGGCGCCGCCATCATGACCGCCCATGGCCGCAGATCGCCGAGCGGCGCCAAGGCACCAGCGGAAGGCCAGGACGCGTCGAGCCGGCTCCACACCTCGGGCGCCAAGGCATGCTCGATCGACTGACCACCGTCACGCTTGAGGAACGGCAAGATAGCTTGAGCATCGGACTCGAAGACGAGCGTCTGCGCCCACTCGAACGCTTGCGATACCCAGCCAGGCATGCGCGGAGTAGCGGCGGAGAACAGATGCATCGAGCCAAGCACCCTGACCTGGGTGCCGGTGAGCTGAAAGTACATGGAGGGAAGATCGGTGGCTCGGGAAATGCCCGACAGTATTTCATAGGCAATGGGCTACGGGTGAGCGTTGCGAAACGCGTGCACTATAGCGCCAGTAGCGTGGGCGACGAACGGCCGCCCGGCTGCGAAAGCATCCTGCAAGGAAACGGCCGTCAAGATGCGTGTCGGAATGCCGATATCCGGTCTATGCGTAATCGATATTCGCGCCCCTCATTGTAAAACGTACTTGGCCATGCGGCGCCGCGACGCTGTCCTCGGAGACCAGTTTGAGTTCGAATCGACCGCCCATCATCTGGCGCGCGATAGCTTTCGTGACGATCGTCTGCTTGTCGCTGATCGTACTCGACGGCTGGCGCAGCTGGAACGCCCGCGCGGTACAGCTTGGCGAGATGGACATTGCTGCCGCGAATCTCTCGCGCGCAATGGCGCAGCAGGCCGACGACACGTTCAAGGAAGCGGACACGGCACTGCTCGGTCTGGCTGAGCGCGTGGAGTTCGACGGAACCAGCGCGGCCGCCATGAAGCGGTTGCGTGGCATTCTGTTGATGCGCCGACAGCAATTGCCACAACTCGACGGTCTGTTCGTCTACGACGCAAACGGCAACTGGCTCGTCAGCACTTCCTCGACCCCGCTGAACCGGTTCAACAATGCGGATCGCGAATACTTCATCTTTCACAAACAGCACCGCGAAGCGGGTGTGCACATCGGCGTGCCGATCATCAGCCGGTCGAGCGGAAACTGGGTGATTCCGGTTTCCCGACGCATCGATAACGCCGACGGCAGTTTCGGCGGCGTGGTGCTGGCCACAGTCAATATCGCTTTTTTCAAACGTTTCTACGATACGCTGCAGATCGGCAACGCGGGGGCGGTCGCGCTCGTGCTCGATAGCGGCACCATGTTGATTCGGCGACCGTACGATACGAAACTGGTCGGCGCCAGCATGCGCGAAACTGAGTTGTACCGATCCTACCTCACGCGCGGTCCGGTCGGCACCGCCTTCATCAAATCGGCGCAGGACGGGGTCACCCGCTTAAACAGCTATCGCAATCTGCAGGACTATCCGGTCTTCGTGGCCGCGGCATTGTCGAAGGACGAGATTTTGCATGAGTGGTGGCGCGACACCATCTGGCACTCAGCGGGGGTGCTGTGCCTGGTCGTCGTAGTGGCATTGTCCGGCTGGCATCTGGTCCGGCAAATCGAGCTGCGCATCCGCACCGAGGCGGAACTGATCAAGGCGCACGACTCGCTCGGGAGACTCAACCGGACCCTCGAAATGCTCGCAATGCAAGATGGCTTGACGGGCCTTGCGAACCGCCGCCAATTCGACCTCACCTTGCACAACGAATTCAGCCACGCCATGCGTCAAGGGAGCGGCCTCGCGTTGATCATGATCGACGTCGACTGCTTCAAGCAATACAACGATACTTACGGACATGCCGCCGGCGATGAGTGCCTGCGCACCATCAGCCAGTTGATCCGGAACCTGGCCGCACGCCGCCCGCGCGACCTCGCCGCACGCTATGGCGGCGAAGAGATTGCCGTGCTGCTGCCGGATACAGGCATCAAGGATGCGATCGCCATCGCGGACACGATTCGCCACGCCATCCGCGATCTGGGACTCGAGCATCGGGGCAGCCCGGATGGCATCGTCACGATCAGTGCGGGAGTCGAGGCACGCATCCCGATCATAGGCGCAGACGATCCGACCCAGCTAATCCAGGCAGCCGACAAGGCCTTGTATGAAGCTAAGCGCGAAGGACGGAATCGGGTGGTGGCGGCAACGAGAGGCGTGGCTCACTAGCTTGCGCGCGGTCCTCAGAGACCTGTAGCAACCGAAGGCGGGCGGGAACCCGATGCTCTGGCTTCGCGCGCGAATGTCATTTGAAACGTTCAGAAGGCGCGATCCCGTGACAGACCTCTCCCTGCAGGATTTTCATCTTTTTGTACGACTCGCCGAGTCTCTGTCCGTCGCCGCGGTAGCGAGGGAACGCAATGAACATCCTAGCCAGGTATCGCGCGCTTTGTCGAGAATGGAGACTGAATGCGGTGTGCGCCTGTTTCATCGCAGCACTCATGGACTGTCGCTCACTGATGACGGATGCATCTTTCTTGAACACGCCAAAACGATTGCGCAAGACGCGACCCGCCTGGCAGACGATCTGGCATCGCGCAGCAATCACGTATCGGGACTGGTCAGGATTAGCGTTGCATGCATCCTTGCCGAATACGTTCTGATCCCGAAGCTGCGCGACCTGGTGGATCGGCACCCTGAGCTCAACGTGAGTTTGCATATCTCCGATAGACAGGTTGATATGTCGACCGAAGGCATCGATATCGCAGTGAGAGCAGGCATCCCTCCGCGAGACACGCATGTGGCGCGTAAGCTCGGATCACATCGGAGGGCATTGTATGCGTCGCCCGCCTACCTGGCCGCTCGCGGAATTCCCCGCTCGCCACACGATCTGGTGCATCATGATCTGATCGCCAATGCGGCAGTTAACGCCCACAACCAATGGCCATTTGACGGCGACGACGAATTCTCCACCTTGCCCGTTGCCGGGAGGATTCTTGCGGACAATACGTCCGCGATCGTATCGCTCACGCGAGCAAACCTGGGGATTGGTCGAATCAACAAAGTCATCGGCGCGGAACTCGTGGCGCATGGAGCGCTGACGCAGATCCTCGAAGACTACGAAGATACGACCGAGTTCGACATTGCGGCAGTAACGCTCGCGCCGAGAAATCGTGTTCCAAAGATCCGTGTCTGCCTGGACTTTCTGTCTGAATGTTTCCGGGAGTTTAGGGAGCGTGCCTAAGATGGCATGACCCGGATCGGGCTGCTTTAGTCAGGGTTGTTGCCTGCGAGCCGACTCTTGATCTTGTCGGCGCCGGCCTGCGCACAAGCCTCGTCATCGATGCTTTTTGGAGCACCACTCACCCCGATGGCTGCAATTGCTTGCCCGTTTTGCTTCACCAAAACAGAGCCCGGCAGGAACAGAAGACTCGACGTTCCACTGCTTGCGGTTGCTGGAAGGCTGGGGGAAAAGCCGGTGATCATCTTGATCAGCGCGCTATTCGTATCTGCACCGATCATTGGCCCCATGCTCATAATGGTGTAGGCCTTGCGAAACGAAAACCCCTGCGAGTGAATGGGGCTTCCGTCGCCGCGGGCCTGGATCTTGATCACTCCATCTGGGTCTACGATAGCGACAGCAACTTTAAACCCCCTCGCCTCACAAACCCGGATGGTCTCGGTCGCGGCATCCATTGCCAATGAAAGTGGAAGCGCGCCGGTCGGCGACGAGGTTTGCCCGCTCGCGGAGATCGACAAAACAACGCCCGCGCCGAACAAGGTCAGTCCTGCCACCATTTTGTACAGGAGGCCGCATCTCGTCGCGCTATCGTGGTCAATCTTCATCGGTTGCACTCTCACGTTAATGTCCACCCGAAAATGCCCAAGCTTCCAGGTCCCGTTGACCGGGGCTAGGGCGATGGCTGGACTATCGCAGGGCCTGCTTCCTGCGGAAAGCGAGTGATGTGCAATTCGGTATTGCAGAACAAGCACGAGCTACTCCGGCACGTGGCGCGGCGGTGCCGGCTCCGCAAGCTAGCAGCGGTTCCTCTTTATGACGCGCGAAACCTGGCCACCGGTGAAACCGCTCTGGTGAGCATAAGGCGCACAATCAAGCGGCGCAGTCAGTGATTCGCTTACAGCGAACTGACCAACGTAGCGAAACAAGTCCGTCTTGAGCTTGATGAAAACAGGGATCGCCCCCGCCCGCCTTGCGAGCGTTCTTCCGGCGGCACGCGCTGCAGCGCCGCCGCTACAGATGATGACCTCAGGCGCGTGCGGGTTGAGATCGGGCCGCAGGCAGGCCGCTACCACCTTGCCATTCCTGGTCGGCAGAAAAGCGTCCTTACTGCCACCGCAGAAAGCGTGGATGTACTCGCGGGTGTAGTTCTTGTCGATTTCAAACATGAGAGATCTCCTCGAAAGGAATAACACAATTTTGTTACGCAAAGAAATACAACCAAGGATAACTAAACATATAAATTCCTCTTCTCACACCGATGGTGCAAGCAGGCGCACGGACGTGCACGCACGCGCTGCGAGTTCACGCTCGCTAGACACACCCGTCCAAACGCTGGTGAACCCAGCATTCAGATGGTGCTAAATAAGGTGCACGGAGAAGGCTACTGCGGCGCGCACCGTCTGCCTGCTGGCAAGACGGCGGCTGAGAGAATGGGCTCGCGGACGTCCTGCATCCATCGGCACATTCTTGACGCTGAGCCGATAGACACTCTTTCCATCGTTGCTGGCAGGCGTGACGTTGAGATAGGTCGCATCTTTATCCGGATTGCCGCCCCAGGCAGCGGCAGTTCCGACGAGGTGCCGCACCGGGTCCACCTCAGCTTGGGTGCCGAACGCTTTCTTGAAGTCGGGTATGGTCGAAGCAAGAACAAGACGAACATCCCGCACCTTCTTCTGGCTCGCTATGTCCCAGTCGGGAAGGCCGACGTACAGGTCGGACTCGGCTCGGACGAAGTTGTCGACGCTAACTGGAACGGTGGCGCTGGTTGTCGGCGCGGCAGGGTTTTGCGCGTAGGCAGCACCAGGAATGGCTAAAGCGGGGCTCATGAGACAGGTGGCGATCAATGCCCTTTTTCATAGGTTATTCCCCGTCGTTTGTTGGGACTGAGACGCCAATAGCTCGATGGTGACCTTGGACTAATAACCCAGTCTCCAGCGATCAGGCGTGTTCATGCCGAGGGCCAATATGCCTTGAAGGGATCCTGTGAGGTGGGGCCCGACAGTTCGGGCGTGGAACGACGCCAAAAAAAGAAAAAGCCCCGACAAGTCGGGGCTTTTCTTTAACTTCTGGAGGCGCGAGCCGGAGTCGAACCGGCCTAAACGGCTTTGCAGGCCGCTGGATTTTTATTCAGTTCAACCACTTAGGCCCATTGACCAGTCCATTTAACCACCCCGCCGTACCGGTGACGGCGAAATACACCCCAACCTCTGATTCGGGTTTCGGTCCTCATACCATCATCAAAAGAGCCGTACCGACTAAAGGATATCAATGTTTTCCGTATGCCTCACAAGGTTATTACGTGTTCGTCAGCGTGTAAAAGTCGAAGAACCGACCCTTGGGATCTGTCGTAACGCTGTTGTGTAGCCAAGAAAAGAAGTCGCTTATGGTGTCGTCGTCGGACCAGTTATCGACTACGGCGTTCTCAGGTGAGAAGACAACCTCGTATGCGATCGCACCATCGATGATAAGACGAAAACGACGACGCCCGGGCGGCACCGGATCCAGTTCCGACGACGAATTCACCTTCCGCACCGGCCAGGTAACGTCATCCATGAAAGCAACTGGTCCTGTCGGCGTTGCATAAACTCCGTAATGATGCCCATGAACTACCGTGAAATAGCCGCGGTCAATCTGTTGCTCCGCCGTGCGCGCGACATGCTCCAGCGGCCCTTGGCCGGCGGCATAACGAAGGATATCGCTTGCCCGGTCATAGTTCCTGATGGCAAGAATCTTCATGAATTAGCCTCCCGACTGGCTATATTTCGCCAGCGTCGAAGATGGCTGCTTGCCAAGCCAGTCAGAGAATCCCCCCAGCAACTTATTGACGTCGGGATTGGGTCTCTTCGCGGCACTGATAATCTTGTCATAGTCACCGTTGTACTTTTCCTCGAGATCCTCAAAGCTTGGACCGAGTGGATCGCCATAGCGCTCTGTGTTGACATCGTAGATGTAGTCTCGTAACGGATCAGGAGTGGCGTCCTTATACTCGACACCGAGGTCGCGACGCGCCTGATGCATTGCCTGTGCAACATCACGATCGCTCAAATCCTGCTCCCTTAGCGTTGTCTCATAGTCCGACAGGCCTGCAACCCTACCTTCGTATTCTGCACGAAGCGGACTGTTCTTGAAGTCCTCGCCCATCTTCGACGTAATACCAGATATGGCGTCCTGCCGCGCCTCTGCCTCGGGAACCCCACCCCGAAGAAACGCGGTCTCGGCCGACGTGGGGTCTACCAGTCGCCCGGCGAGTTCCGATCCACCCTTGGCACCGGCGAACCCACCAACAAGACTGCCACCGAGCATCGCCCACTTCTGGCCATCGGAGCCCTCACCGAAATACTTTCCGCCCAGCCACGATCCTGCCTCACCGCCAGCAAAACCGCCAACAGTTCCCAATACTGCAACAAGCGGCCCGGCGAGAATCACTGCCGCAGCAAATCCAACTCCGAGCATCGCCCAGTTAACCCAGCCAGGAACTTCCGGGCTAATGTTATCCGTGGTCGCTGTCGATCCACCTATAAAGACGTTCGGTGCACCGTCGTTGATGATCGCGCTACAGGTGAGCTTGTCGCCTTCGCGGCTCGCTGGCCAGCTATTGATGAATACAGTTGACGACCCTTGCGCGACAAGCTGCTGTCCCGAATGGTCATGGCATATGCCCTGACTCAGATGCGCGCGCACCGCGGCGCGGCTGTTGATGAACACGTTGGGCGAGCCTGTTAGAAGACTTCCCGTGACATGTCTCGGCGCCCAAGACATAGTACCTAGCAACTCGCCCAACCCACCGCCGGCGGAGGCACCTGCGGCGATCGCAGCGACTACCACAAGCGCAGCGCCGCCGGTTGCCACAGCGATCGCGGCGCCGAGTATTGCGCCACCAATAAGGCCGGCAATCATCCAGCCTTTCGACGCCGTATGCGCGACCGGATCACCTAGCCGTGCCGCAGCGAGCAATGCATTCACGCGTACTCTCCCAGATACCGATCAGTGCGCATTCGCGACACTCGCCAGATAGTCCCGCACGTCGTCCACACTCGATAGCCCACTCATGCCCTTGACGGATTTCAGATCGGCGAGGCGATCTGCAAGCGGCGGACGCGCCAGTGGATCGACGCTCCACAGCAGGAAAATCCGGCCGTCCGGCGCGCGCCATCCGGGTTGACCAGCAGGAGCGAGATCAAGCGAGAGCGGGTCGCCGGTCGCGCCATAGAACGATATGCCATCGAACATTTCCGTCACATCGTGGCGGAACAGCTCGGTCATTCCCGGCAGCGTATATAACGCCCCACTTTTCTCGTTTAGGACGAATACGACGCCAATCGCCGAAGCGGAAATCGGAGTCGCAACAAACGCGGGGGTGTCCGGACGCTTCAGCACAACACTGCTGACCATGCTCGCATATTCCTTCGTCCATTCCTGCGTAAACCCTTTAGGACACGTCCCGATAAAGGCGATGACCACAGGTTTTTCTCCCCGCGCAGCAGACATGACGACCGTCTGCCGCTGATGAAGCAGCGTGCCGTCGGACACCCACTGATAATCAAGCTCGCGTGCGGTCTCGCCATCGACCTCGCGATTCTGTATTCCCTTCAGTTCGAAACGCGGTAGGGTCTTACGCATCTCCGAGACAAGGCGCGTTGCAAAGGTGTCAACGGTGTCATCACGCTCCATGGGTGCGCGCGAGACGACAAACGTGAACGGACTACCACCATCCTTGTCAACGGTAAATACGTGCATCGTCTTGTCGATGAACTGTGCGGGCAAGTCGATTACCGCATCATTCATCTGGTATTCGGACATAGTGAGACTCCAGAGTCAAGGTGCGCGGAGCGCCAAACTGCGCCGTGGGATGGAAGTTCGCATCAGGAGTTGGCAATCGGGCGCCGAAGGTCACGTCAAAGGCAAGGCGCTCAAGCCGGTGGCCACTGACCACCAGCGGCCACGATGCGCTTTGCGACCGCGTCAATGCGTTCGAGTTGCGGCGAATCCTTGGGGGTAACCTTCAACTCGTTGTAGAGCGTTTTGGCGTATTGCAGGCCGTTCTCGTTGACGATCGTCGGATCAGCGCCGTGCGCAAGCAAATAATCCACAGCCTCCCACTGGCGCAGTCGCGTTGCGCCAAACAATGCGGTCTCGCCGAGGGAATCACGCTGGTTGACATTTGCCTTATGCTCCACCAGCACCCGTAGTTGCGGAAGAAGGTTGTCTTGCGTAGTAGCAAAAATCAGGGGGGTATCGCCGTCGTAGCGCATATCCGCACTCATGCCCCCGGCCAGCAACGCCTTAAGGAAATTCGGTGTATCCGCCCGCGCCGACATAAATGCGATGTTGCCGTTCTGACCGAAGGTCTGTTCTGGCTTGGCACCATCTTTAACCAGCTCGCTGATGATCTGGAACCGGGTGTTATTTGCGTCCTGCTTTACGGGGACAGCTTCCTGCATTGCGAATGAAAGTAGCGTCGTGTTCTTGTTACCCGGCGTCGCGAGATCGGTTTTCGGCGCCAGATCTCTGACCCGGGAGAGGTCACCGTCATGCACCGCCTGCGCGAGCGAAAGTTGCTGGCCCGAGAAAAAGTCTTCGGGCGGATAGCGTTTGAATCCTGACATGTGTGTTCCTTGAGCCTCAGCGGGCCACCAGAAGGGGGAGGTCAGACCGACCGCTGCGACAAGCGCTCCGGCAACGGCAATATGTCTGTATCGCATTACTGTCCGCCCAGTTGTGAAAGCAAAGACGACTGCTGGTCCGCGACCGTTGAATTCATCCCGTAGAACACGTCAGGCATCTTGTGGCGGTCGAATGTAAACGTGCTCGTCCCTGGTATATCAACCTGCTGCCCGACGGCCGGCGGCATCACCGCCGAGGTGGCGTCGCTGATCGGCCCCAGTTTGCCTTCCTGCATGCCAGTCAGAATATCTCCATCGACGCGATAGTTCGTAATGCTTGACGGCTGTTGCGTTGCGCCATACAGCGGGAGCGTTTCTGGGTTCAAACCCGATGCGTTGAAGATCGTCGCCGTTGAACCGCTCGTCTCGGAGGCCGCCGAAGCGAGTCCGCCACCCAGCGAGTGGCCGGTCAGATCAATATTGGCCGCGTTGCCGGAATCTCGTATCTGCTTGCCGATGCTTACCGCTTGGGAATAATAAGGCGAGTCCATTCCAGCACCCTGTTCAAAGTTATTCTCCATATCGTCACCCCACGGCTTCAGGCTTTCTGTACCCTTGAACGCAACGGTCGGCTTCATGCTGTCGCCGAACACTGCCGGGTCTGGTGCATAAGCCTGTGAGCCGAAGTTGGTTCCGGCTACCTGGAAGTCGCCCGGCTTCAAACCTAGCTTCTTGAGCGCCTCGGGGTCATTGGAGATGTTTTTCCAGCCCGGCGGCGCGGTTCCCGGGTGATAGACCGCATCGGCAAGCTTGGCCATCTGCTGCGCCTTCACGGTCCGCTGCAGGTCCCGGGCGGCCGCCTGAACCTTTGGATCTGCGCTCGCGAGTCCCGCCGCAATGATCGCCTGCTGATTCGCCCACTGGATCGCGACGGCCTGCTCCGGCGTCACGTATAGCCCCTGATTCAGGTGAATGACCGGACCGTCGATGAAGATCCCGTTCTGGTTAATCAGAACGCTCGAAGCGCCGTGCGAGAGCTTGATGCTGTCGGGCTTCATCGTGACGATGCTTGCGCCGACGCGGTGCTCGATTTCATCGGTAGCCTGATGGCTCTGTTTGCCCGGCCCAGCGTCGCTGGCGATCGCCTTGGTGTCGACGATATTGGCCGTCGTCGAGCGGCTCTTTGCGATCGTTTCGTTCAGATTCCCCGTCGAAACATTCTTGATCTCGTCGCCCTTGTGCACGGTAATCGTACGATTGCCCGCTTCGACCACATGCGTCTCGTTATCCTTGATAACGGTGTTCATGTCCTTCTGCGCATGCAGATAAACTTCTTGGGCACCGTTCACGTCCGAGAAGCGTAGCTCGTTCGAGCCTTGCCCCTTGTGCGTCTGACTCTTGATCCCCATCGTCTGGCCATTTGTGCCATGGTACGGGTTGCCCTGTTCGCCATTGAACACGCGCCCGACGATGACAGGGTTATCAGGATCGCCTTCATTGAAGGCTACGATCACCTCCTGACCGATCCGGGGTATGGCGGAACCGCCCCAGCCGTCACCCGCCCAAGGCTGTGACACACGCACCCACATCGAATCCGAGCCATCGAGCTTGCCACGCCGGTCCCACATGAAATGCAGCTTCACGCAGCTACCATCCGTGAATATCTCCTCCCCCTTTGGGCCCACCACGATCGCCGACTGTGTGCCCTGCATGTAAGGCTTGGGCGTGTGCCGCTCCGCGCGGAACGGCACATCGTACGACAGGCAGGTAAAGCTGTTGCGGTAGGGCATCTCGGCGGCGTGGCGTGTGTAGTCGTTCACCGCCTGGTGCCGCACATGCAGGATCACGAAATCCTTGTTGTTCAGTGCCGGCAAAGGGTGATTGACCAGCGTGAAGCGACCGAGGGTGGTCATTCCACCTGCGAAGCCACTGCCGTTAAGCTCATGTGCCTGCGCCTCTTCAGCTTCCATCGTGTAGCGGGCGTAACGCTGGCCGTCGTCGCCATGGTCGTAGAGTGAGTGATACTCGTAGCGCTCCGTGGTCCCGATGTTGGGATTCTTCAGCGTGCTTGTTGGTGCTTCAACGTGCATCAGCCGCGACGACGGCTCCTCGTGGTTGAAATCCCGATAGGTGATCTTGCCCACGCGAAACCGGAATGCTTCGTCCAGGCGGTCGATACCGTTCAACTCACTCGCCGAGCTGTCCGCATAGTAGGGGATGGTCTTCAGGCCGTCGATCGGCCGGAACAGGAAGTTGGTGTCGCCGATCACCAGAACATGTCTGTCCTTCTCATAACGGAAACTCCAGAACAGGCCCTCCTGCTCCATCAGCCTCGCGCAGAAGTTGTAGTAGGACTCCCGGTACATCACCATGTACTTGAGCGCGGGGCGCTTGACCCGGATGTCGAACTCGAAATCCGAAAATCCCAGTTCCTGGAAGATGGACGTCAGAATGTCCTGCGCGGTTTCGTTCTGGAATATACGACAGTCGGTGGAACGGGTGAGAAACCAGAACCACGGCACGACGCTCATTTCGTAGCGTGTGACGGTGCCGGAATTTCCGACGCGACCAAACGAAGCGACGTAGCCGTGAAAATACCGCTTGCTTTCGTTGTCGGCTGCGACAATTGTCGTCATACTGCTCGCATTCGCGCCCTGAGGATCGAGCGTGATTTTTACGCGCTGACCCACGATTTTATCGGTCGGGATATCGCCCTGATGCGACAGGAGATCGAGATGGATTTCTGGCAACTGGCTGACGTGTTCGTCCGCAACCAGAGCACTGACGAGCAGGACGTCGGGACCGAGCGTGGTTTCGATGCTGATGAATCGGTTCTGCTGCGTCAGACGCGGCCGTACGCCAGAAACGCTGTTGATCGAATCAGCAATCGAAGCCGGGGTTTTGCCGAGCAGCGACATGCCCGTCTGCGCCAGTTGAACAGCGCGTGCAGCTCCGCCAACCAGACCTGCGCCCGGCATCCCAGCAAGGGAGCCGACCTGACTGGCAATACTGGCAATCGAGCCGAAATCGCTCAGTGGACTGCCCGATCCGGACGAACCGACAGGACTACCACCGGAGCCGTTTCCGGTTGATGCGAAACTCATGATTAACCCCGTCAAGTGGTCAGGCAGACGTATGCAAATGAGCGACAAATACGCCAGGCAAATTTTTGTCTGTGCAGGAAAGGACGGCGGTTACTATATCAAAAGTAATGAGGAGTATTAAAGTGGCACTGGTGGTTTAACAGTTTTTGAATCACATATCCGGATCAGGAAATGCAGATTGGATAATCGCCCGTTTCAAAAATCCAGTTTTTACCGGACCGCAGCTCAATCCGGAAAGGTTGACCTGGTAATAGTTGGCTATCAAAGTATCGTTTGAACTCCCTGCCGGGGCGCACAGCGCCTGAGTTCAACGCCTGTGTTAGCCGAGAGAATGACAAGCTGCACGAAGTTGTTTGTTGACGCGTAAACAGCGAGAAAACGATCCATCACCTCGGCAAAAATGCGCAGGCTGCTGCCGGCAAATGCCTGCTCGTCGAGCGTCATCGTCACCTCGATACCGCGTGCAAACGCGGAGGACGGCTTCCCGACAATCCACTGCATCGTAGTGCGATGACGCAGGGATGCGATGCCTTCAATGTGTCGCGCCTGCGATGCCGACAAGGCCGCAAACTGGCGAAATAGCTGCTTCAGTTCCTCAATTCCCTCTTTCCCCAGCCGGACTGTCTGCGGCGTCATGTGGGCGATGATCCGCCACAAGGCGCCATTGCGGCGGGGCGCTCGCGCACTTGCGGTCGGACGCCGCAACAGCACGATCGGACATTTCAGGCCTGAGCCGGCAAGCTCCAGATCGCCATCAGATACTCCTACCTCCAGCGTGCGAGGCAGATCGCGGTTCGTGCAGGTAAGGTCAATGGCCAACGCCATCGGGGCGGTCGTTGCAGGCTGTCCGTCCAGGCGAACGAGTGCCAGTTCTGTCTCGTATCCGGGTGTCACCTGCGCGGCCCTGTCATCGCACCGGACTGCCCAGTACGGGCCGGGCAGGTGGCGCGAGCTACCATGCCGCATTGAGAGGAAAGGGTGAATGACCGTTTCGCCGTCGGACGCTGGTTTCACCAGCCGCACCGCGTCGACCGACCAGACCTCCGTGAGAGCGATGTGCTTCGCCTGCGGCTCGATGGGATATAGCGACACGCCCTCTTTCGTTTCGATCGGCGCTGCCTCGCACTGGAACAGATTGACCACCGGGGTACAGAATAGCTTCAGGTTTTCTGCGCTGAGTTTCGCCATCCGTTGTCCGGCCCGCGAATCCGCATGCACGCCGGTAATCGCCAGATGAAGTGTAAGGCGTCGGCATGGGCCAGCTGCCTGCCTGAGTGCAGCGAGATCGATGTCGACAAAATCGAACTTGTCAGGGAAAGCGAAATACTCCATCAGCGGACCCAACGCATCCCCCGCATCGTGAGATCGGTCGAGCAGTGCGTCGACGTCGTCAAAACCCGCTACAGAAACCGGTAACTGCCGCAAGGGTTTCCATTGGCCCCGGCCGTCCGGCTCGACAAAAGCGGCGGTCGCACGCAGCAACAAGCCATCAATGAGCGCAGCGACAATCTCGCGCTGACCGCTCAGGTGAATCCGGGTGCTGTCCGGCAACGAGGCGGTGCTGGTGTTTTCCGTCGCGAAGGCAAATGTGATCGACATCACGCCGGTCGCGTCTGGCGGCAAAGACACGCCCATGGGGGCAAACGCCGTCAGTGCATACCGGGCGTCCGCAATTTCAAGCGGGGCAAGTACCACATCGTATGCCGAGCGGAAGCTGTACCCGCTCCCGTGCGACGTGAGCTGCTGGCCTCTCGGAAGCGTCCTGGGGGCGGACAGCCTGTTGATCAGAGACCGGATGTCGAACTGCACGATCGAGCACGAAGGAAATGGCCGCAGGTACTGCGGAAGCAGCACTTCCAGCATCGCTTCGGTGAACTCCGGGTAGTCGTCCTCGAGCTTCACGTCAAGGCGAGCGCCAAGCAGCGCGAAAGACTGGAGCATCCGGTCAACGTGTGGATCTTCTGAGTGTTCCCCCGCTATCGCCAGGCGTGCGGCAACTTTGGGGAAATCTGTTGCAAAGGTGCGCATCGCGCGGCGCAGCCGCGCCAGTTCCCGTTCGTAGTGCGGGAGCAATTCTTCCATCATGATCAGGCTCGTAATATTGAGGCTCCCTGGCGCAAAGTAACCTGGGAAAGAGAGTACCGGCGCGGCCACCGATTGCGCGGTCTCTGCATTCCGGTGGGCCGGCTCATTCAGGATCAGCAGACCTTCACGCCCACGGATGCATCCGGCATGGCACCGGTCATTTACAGTCCGATCCGGTCAGGGCGAACAATGGTCGGGCCGATAAAGACCAGCTTACGCAGCGACGAATGCGGACCGTGAGGCTGCATCTTGAAATGTGGCCGTCGCCAATGACCGCGCTTCTCATGATGTACCAGCTCGGCGTCTACCCTGATGTGATCAGCCTGCTCCCAGTCCAGAACAGCAGGTCCTACGATATGCCGATCGTAAAGATGCTCGATCTGCGCAAGTCGTTCCTTGCGCTTGCGCTGCCCCAAGCCTTTAAATTCTCCCGAAGCGTTGCTGTACGCACGATCAGCATAAACCTGCGCGCCGGGAATCTTCAGGTACAGGAGCAGCTTCACGGCGTAATCGAAAACAAGACGCCAGTGCTGCCGATCCGCCTCTACTTCATCCTCCGACATGGGAGTGTCGGCCTGATCTTCCAGCACCTGCTGAATGGTCTTACCCGAGTCCACCCACGGGTATTCGAGATACTTGACGCGCATACCGCCATCTTTGAATTCCTGCCACGTAGCCATCGTCAAGGACTTATAGTGCGATCTATCGGCCTCCCCCTGGCGACTAAACAGTACGATAGTGCGGATGCCCTGCTTGCAGCCTGGCCACTCCGGGTTGGGAACGATGCATATCGCAGGAGCCGGCAACTCGATCATGCTGACCGGAACGTCGTCGGCGATCCAGGCACTGTCAAGCAGACGATGTAACGCAACTGTAGGTTCGTACATCGCACCCTGGCTGGCGTGATAAATCTGCCAGATCAGGCTACGGTGCGTGAGCGCCATATCCTCGTCACTGAGTTCTGATGGATCTGAACGCCCCCACCCTCCGACAAAGCGTGGAAACTCGTTATAAAGCCTCGTGAGCGGGAACGTCGGCAACGCCGCGTGAAAATCGGCATCCCCTCTGTCCCGCCCCGCTTCCATGACCCGTTTCCACGCCTCGATCGCCCCGGTGGCCCGGTAACGGACAGGGGGCGGCAAGCGCCCATAAAGCGGATCGTCTGTGGCGATCGTCTTCTCGATCGCCACACGCAGCAAGGCGGCCACTGTAGAGCCTGGATCGTACCTGGTAAATTGTCTGACGTGCTCCACTTCGACACCTCAACGTGCGGCAGGAAAACCAGATCGGCGTCGAAAGGATAACAAATCTTCAGGAGAATCCTGGTACCCGGATCAGAACAAACCGGCAGGTTGTGCCGTATCGTCCCAACTGAAAATGATCAGTTCCTTGCGCGCGGCTGCACGGTCGCCACTACCGCCAACGGTGTACCGGATGTCGACCGTCTCGATGTGAAAACCGTTGAATGCCTCACGAATCGCCGGGTGATCATTCAGGCTCACGATCGCGCGCCCCTTGATCGAGCGCAGCCGGTCGGCCATTTTTTCGTACTCCGTGTACGGAAACGGCACGCCGTAGCCCTCCGTTTCAAAATACGGAGGGTCGAGGTAGAACAGCGTATGCGGCCGGTCGTACCGCTCGATGCATGCTGCCCAGCCCAGGCGCTCGACGAAGGTGTTCGCCAGACGCAGGTGGGCCGCCGACAGTTCCTCCTCGAGGCGCAACAGGTTAAGTCCAGGCGGCGTGGTCGTCGCCGTCCCGAACGTCTGCCCTTCCAGCTTGCCGCCAAAGCAGCTTTTCTGCAGGTAGTAAGACCGTGCCGCACCCTGGATAGCGTAACGTTTCGGAAGCAGACGGAGGGGATTTGTAGCCAATAGCGGCGTACCGGATCTGACGACCCAATCGAAGTATCGAGCAAGTGCACCGACGTAATGGCAAATCGTCGACGGAGCCATAACGTCTCTTCGCTTCATGCTCTTGACCCAGTTCTCCGCCCATTGGTAGTCGAGACCGGTGAGCGGCTGATCTCCCAAACGTTCAAGCAATGCGTTGAGTAACGAAGCATCCGACGAAGGTAGCGAAACCTTTGTCATGCACGAGCGGATAGCATCGCCGACCGTGACTAGGTCGCTACGTCTCGCAACGAGATGCTCTGGCAAGATGCCAGCGTCGCGCATCTGCTCTAGTCGTTTAACGTAGGCGCCTCCCTCTTGCTCGGTATCGAACGTCAAGGAAAGTGGCTTTGGCAGAATGCCTTTGCGCCGGATGATGTCTTCCTACGTCCCTGATGGACGCATTCTTTTTGTGGACATAGCCTCGAACGAAACGCACGCAAACGGCCAATGAGCCGATACGCGAGTGGTTTTGCGCTTTTCTTGAGTGGTTACAAAAAGCTTTCCACCACTTTAGAGGGCACATTTCCATATATGGAAGTGTCGCCGAAAAAAGAAAAGCCCCGACAAGTCGGGGCTTTTTCTTTAACTTCTGGAGGCGCGAGCCGGAGTCGAACCGGCCTAAACGGCTTTGCAGGCCGCTGCATAACCGCTTTGCTATCGCGCCGTAAGCGGACTGCTGAAACCGTCGCAACAAGTTGCGCATACAACGGCTCGCAGATTTGTTCGATGGCCGGTCGGTCCACCAAACAAAAAGGGAAGCTTTGCTTCCCCGAATGTCTGGAGCGGGAGACGAGTCTCGAACTCGCGACCTCAACCTTGGCAAGGTTGCGCTCTACCAACTGAGCTACTCCCGCATGGTCCTGCTAACAACGTTCTGCTACTGCTCTACTGCCAACTTCTACACCACACAAAACGCTGCTTCAAAAATCTGGAGCGGGAGACGAGTCTCGAACTCGCGACCTCAACCTTGGCAAGGTTGCGCTCTACCAACTGAGCTACTCCCGCGTTTTGCTGCTTCTACTGCTAGCTACTACCTGTACTGCGCTCCGGCGCTCAGAACTGCGTGCATCGGAGAAACGAGATTATGTATAAAGCGCTGAAACGTGTCAACCCCTTTCATGCAGGTCTTTTACGGAACAGTTTTCGCTCACACGATCCCGCCCCGTTCACGGATCTGCGGCCACGCGAGCTTCATGTAGTAGAGCATCGACCAGATCGTCAGGAAGGCGGCCAGCACGACCAGCCACATGCCCCATACGCGCGTGTCGATCGCCACGCCCGGAGCGAGCGGCAACGGGCCGTAGAACAGCAGCATCGGAATCGCGACCATCTGGCATGCGGTCTTGAACTTGCCCAGTGAATTCACAGCGACGCTCTTCGAGGCGCCGATCTGGGCCATCCATTCGCGCAGCGCCGAGATCGCGATCTCGCGGCCCACGATCACCAGCGCAATGGCCGAGTCGAGCCGCGTCAGTTGCACCAGCACCAGCAGCGCAGCAGTCACCATCAGCTTGTCGGCCACCGGATCGAGAAACGCGCCAAACGCCGAGGTCTGGTTCCAACGGCGAGCCAGGTAGCCATCAAACCAGTCGGTCAATGCAGCCAGGATGAAAATTGTCGCGGCCGCCAGATTGCGGTGCGCGGGGCTCATCATCATGTCGGGCAAATAAAACACGCCGACGACAAGCGGAATCAGAACAATCCGCAGCCACGTCAGGAAAATCGGAAAATTAAACGGCATGGGCAGGCGCAGCGTCTGACAAGGGAGTTGCAATTGTGCCGTGTCATAAGGCCTGCCACAAGCAAACACGCGGCAAACAGGCCGCAAACCGCCCGTAAACAGGCGTCAAACGAGCACACTGGGGTTTAACCGCATACGGCACGCCCGACATGGGCCGCGCCGCGTTTCGCGCAATCAGTGCAACTGCCGATAGATCTGCTCGGCGAGCGACTGCGAAATCCCTTCGACGCTGGCCAGGTCCTCGATGCTTGCCGCCACCACCCCACGCAACCCGCCAAAGCGTGCGAGCAGGCGCTGACGGCGTTTCGCGCCGACGCCTTCGAGCTCTTCGAGGCGCGAGGTCTGGCGCGTCTTGCCGCGTTTCGCGCGCATGCCGGTAATCGCGAAGCGGTGCGCCTCGTCGCGGATCTGCGCGACCAGCATCAAGGCCGCGCTTTCCTTGCCGAGCTCAAGTGGCGCGCGACCGTCCGCGAAGATCAGCGTTTCGAGGCCGACCTTGCGCCCTTCGCCCTTCGCGACCCCTACCAACATCCCGCAATCGAGACCCACTTCAGTGAACACCTGGCGTGCGATCTCGACCTGCCCCTTGCCGCCGTCGATCAACACGATGTTCGGCAAGATGCCGCCGGGGGCCGGCTCGGCAGTGTCGGCGGCGGCGGCCGCGAGTGCGGGATCGGCCGCCGGGTCGGCGGCTTGCTCGAGCGCATCATCTGTGACATCCGAGGCGGCGTTCGCGGCGGCCTGCGCCACCATCTTCTCGTAGCGGCGCGTGAGCACCTGGCGCATGGCCGCGTAATCGTCGCCTGGCGTGATGCCGGTGATGTTGTAGCGCCGGTACTCCGAGGACTGCATCTTGTGATGGTGATACACCACGCATGACGCTTGGGTCGCCTCGCCCATCGTATGGCTGATGTCGAAGCATTCGATCCGCAAGTGCGCGAGATCATCGCATTCGAGGCCGAGCGTATCGGCAAGCACGCGCGTGCGCGATTGCTGCGAGCCCTGCTCGGACAATAGACGCGCCAGCGCGAGTCGCGCGTTCTGTTCGGCCATCGCCAGCCATGCGCGCTTTTGGCCCTGAGGTTGACGCAGCAAGGTGACCTTGTGGGCCGCCTGTTCGATCAGCGAATCGACCAGTTCGCGGTTCGACGGCGCGTGGCTAACCACCAGCACCGGCGGGACGCGGTTGCCCAGGTAGTGCTGTGCGATGAAGGCTTCGAGCACCTCGGATTCGATGCCTGTCACGCGACGGCGCGGCGGCTTGCCGGAGCGCTTTAAGGCGGCGGCGTCAGCGCTACCGGCAGCTTCGCCCGACGCGACACTATCGGCATCCTCAGCGGCTTCGTCGCCGGTGTCGTCGGCCTCGCCTTGCGCATCATCTTCTGCGTCGTCCGCGGCTTCGTCCGCTGTGTCGTCCATCTCAGGCGGCAGCGCCTGTGCGAACGCCAGTGCGTCCGAGGTGGCGTCTGCATCATCATCGGCGCCCGCCACACCAGCGGCGCCTCTCGCATCCCTTACGAGCTTCGCCGCTACGCTCGCCAACGAAGCCTCCTCCGCCGCCCGCAACCCTTGCGCGACAACAGTCTTCAGCGCTCCCTGCGCATCGGCATCCTCGTCTTCCAGACCGCCCTCGTCGATCGTCAGCGCGCTTTCCACATGGGCCGGGAAATAGGCCTTGTCCCCCAGATGCCGCCCGCCGCGCACCATCGCCAGATTCACGCACACACGCCCGCCAAGAGCCACCACCGCGAGAATGTCAACGTCGCTGTCGCTGCCCACTTCGATCGCCTGCTGATGCAGCACCGTCGAAAGCGAGCTCATCTGGTTGCGCACCGCCGCGGCCTGCTCGAACTTCAGCTCGGCCGCAAACGCATGCATCTTCTCCTCGAGCTCCTTCATCACTTCGCTTTGCCGCCCTAGCAGGAAACGCGATGCGTTGGCGACATCACGCCCGTAGTCTTCCTCGCTGATCGCCCCCACGCACGGCGCCGTGCAGCGCCCGATCTGATGCAGCAGGCAAGGCCGCGTGCGGTTGTTGAACACCGAGTCTTCGCAGGTGCGCAACTGGAATACGCGCTGCAGGATCTGGATGCTCTCGCGCACCGCCCACGCGCTCGGGAACGGTCCGAAGTACTGGTTCTTGCGGTCTACCGAGCCACGGTAGTACGCCATGCGCGGGAACGTATGGCCGGTCAGCTTCAGATACGGGTACGACTTGTCGTCGCGAAACAGGATGTTGTAGCGCGGCGCCAGCGCCTTGATCAGGTTGTTTTCGAGCAGCAACGCTTCGGCCTCGGAACGCGTGACCGTGGTTTCGATGCGCGCGATCCGCGTCACCATCATCGCAATGCGTGGCGACAGCAGCGTCTTGGTGAAGTAGCTCGAGACACGCTTTTTCAGGTCGCGCGCCTTGCCCACATACAGCACCGCACCCTGCGCGTCGTAATAGCGATAGACGCCGGGCAGATGCGGCAGCTGGGCGAGCACCTTCTTGGGTTCGAATGCCTCGGGAGTTTCGGAAGCTTCGGAAGCGTCTGAATAGGTCATGCAGAATCGGGCTGAGCACCGCGCCAGGATTCACGCGGAGAGTGGGGTGAGTGCTTTAGAATCGCCAGTTTAGAACATTCCGCACGTGTCCGAGACCCGGATGCCGGCCACCATGTCCCCCGCGCGCCCTCCCGCCCCATCCGCCGCCCCCTCGCAAGCCACGCACTCCGTCACCGCGCTCACGCAGATGCCGGTATATGGCGCGATCGCCTGCGACCTGTTCTGCGCCGTGATCGACAACTTCGGCGATATCGGCGTGTGCTGGCGCCTCGCGCGCCAACTGACCAGCGAACACGGCTGGCAGGTGCGCATCTTCGTCGACGACCTGCATGCGTTCAAGAAGCTCTGCCCCGCGCTGGAGGTCGAGCGCAGCCGTCAGGCGGTGAGCGGCATCGTCATCGAGCACTGGCGCGAACCGGCGCATGTGGGCGACACGCTGGAAGTGGCGGACGTCGTGATCGAGGCGTTCGGCTGCGAACTGCCGCACGTCTACGTGGCCGCGATGGCACGCCGCGAGCGTGCGCCGGTCTGGCTGAACCTCGAATACCTGAGCGCCGAAGACTGGGTGGCGGACTTCCATCTGCGCCAATCGCCACACCCGCGTTATCCGCTGACCAAGACCTTCTTTTTCCCGGGACTCGGCGCCGGCACCGGCGGCGTGCTCAAGGAACGCCATCTGGACGCCGCGCGCGCCGCCTTCGAGGCGTCGCAGCAAATGCGCGAGGCATGGTGGCGCCACGCCACCGGCCAACCCGCGCCGCACCCGGACGCCACGGTGATCTCGCTCTTTGTGTACGAGAATCCCGCCGTCGACAGCCTGCTGGAACAGTGGCGCGATAGTCCGACACCAATCGAACTACTGGTGCCCGAAGGCCGGATTTCCGGCGCGATCGCACACTTTTTCGGCCTGCCGGCTTTTCCAGCCGGTTCGCACGCCGAGCGTGGCAGCCTGCGCGCCCACGCGCTCGCCTTCACCGACCAGCCCGGCTACGACGCGCTACTGTGGGCAAGCCACCTCAACTTCGTGCGCGGCGAGGACTCGTTCGTGCGTGCCCAATGGGCAGCACGCCCATTTGTCTGGCATATCTATCCGCAAGCCGACGACGCCCATCTGCCCAAGCTGGACGCCGCCCTCGCCCACTATGCCGCGCCCCTGCCGGCCGCCGCGCGCGCCGCGCTGGCGCGCTTCTGGCACGCCTGGAACGGCGTCGGCCAGCCGGACTGGGCGGATTTCCAGCATCACCGTGCGGCTTTCGAGCAGCGCGCAGTCGATTGGGGTCAGGAACTGGCGGCGCTCGGCGACCTCGCCGGAAATCTGGCCGAATTCGCAAAAAGTCAGTTAAAATAAGCGGTTATCCAACGGCCGACGACGCAAGCGCGGCACGATGGCGGCGGCGAACCTCGCACGAATGGTGTATCACTGCGCACCTTCAATCATGGCGAATCGTCCTCGCGCATCGGCGCCACTCGTGTACGCGCCCGCTCCGGGTAAAACTCAGTTATCGGAAGGTGACGGGCCGCGGGCACTCAGGCGCCGAGGTGTGATAAGCGCCGAGCCCGCTTGCGCCGTATGCCGTTGAGCACAGTTGAAGCTACTTATTTCGTACAGGACAGTTTTATGAAGACCGCACAGGAACTCCGCACCGGCAACGTCGTGATGATCGGCAGCGACGCGATGGTCGTGCAAAAGGCCGAATACAACAAGTCGGGCCGTAACTCCGCCGTCGTCAAGATGAAGTTCAAGAACCTGCTGACCGGCGCAGGCATGGAAACGGTGTACAAGGCCGACGACAAGTTCGACGTCGTTCTGTTGGACCGCAAGGAAGTGACCTACTCGTACTTCGCTGACCCGATGTACGTGTTCATGGACGCCGACTACAACCAGTTCGAAGTCGAAGCCGAAATGATGGGCGACGCCCTGCACTACCTCGAAGACGGCATGGCTTGCGAAGTCGTGTTCTACAACGAGAAGGCCATCTCGGTCGAACTGCCCACCACGCTGGTCCGCGAAATCATCTACACGGAACCGGCTGTCAAGGGCGATACGTCGTCGGGCAAGGTGCTGAAGAACGCCAAGCTGAACACCGGCTTCGAACTGCAAGTGCCGCTGTTCTGCAACATCGGCGACAAGATCGAAATCGACACGCGTACCCACGAGTACCGCAGCCGCGCATAAGCGCCGGAACTGCCCGCCCCCGCCCCGCGGCAACGCGGGAAAGGCGGCCAGATTAAAAAGCGCCCCGTTGGGCGCTTTTTCTTTTTTCCATGACCGTGTATGGTTGAGGAAAACTTTACCGGTAGGGTTTTCGATTTTGCCAATCATCATGCATAGCGAGACCCTCCACGCGCCACAAACCATTGATAAGCTTAAGTAGTTATTGGTGGCACGCTCCCTGCTTCAAGAAGCACAAGCCTGTTGAGGCTTTACTTCTTTCTCATTATGGAGATGCGCCATGAACAACGACATTGCTGAAGGCAAGTGGAAGCAGATCATCGGCAAGGCAAAAGCCGCGTGGGGCGAACTGACAGACGACGAGTTGACGAAGGCCGAGGGCCGCGCCGACAAACTCGCCGGACTGATTCAGGAGCGCTACGGTAAAACCCGTGAGGAAGCGGTGCGTGAAGTGCACCGCTTTTTCGATGCGAACCGCGACTGACCACGCGCCGCGCTGTATTCCGCAAGGAATAGCGGCGAGCCATCGCACCCCTGCCTGTCGCCGTGAACCGGCGGCGGGGCCGGGGCTCATTCAACCTGGAAAATAGCGCTAGCCATGCCACATGCCCTGATTGTCGAAGATGATCCCAATAGCCTCTCAGGCCTGTCCGCGATCCTCGCCGCCGACGGCTTTTCCGTCGACACCGCGACGACGCTCGCCGAGGCGCGGGCTGCGCTGACGCGTTTCATTCCCGACGTCGTGCTGGTCGACCTGAACCTGCCCGACGGCAGCGGTCTCGACCTGCTGCAGAATCTGCCCGCGCAACCGCCGGGCGGCGCACTGCCCGTGATCGTCATGACCGGCAACGCCACGGTCGAAAGCGCCATCGAAGGCCTGCGCCACGGCATCTGGGATTACCTGCTCAAGCCCGTCAACATTCCGCGCCTGCGCAGTCTGCTCGCACGTATTCCGCGCCCCTACGAGCTGACCGAAGAAGTCCAGACGCTGCGCGCCACGTTGCGCCAGCTCGGCCGGTTCGGCCCCATGCTCGGCAGGAGCGGTGCTATCCAGCATGTGTACGACATGATCGAACACACTGCGCCGACCGAAGCGGCCGTGCTGATCAGCGGCGAAGCGGGCACCGGCAAGGAAGTCACCGCCCGCACGCTGCATGAGATGAGCCGGCGCCGCAAAGGGCCCTTCATCACGTTCGATTGCCGTACGGCGCCGAACCTCGCCGCGCAACGCTCGCTCGATAGCGTGCTGTTCGGTCACGAGCGCGGTGCCTTCGCGGGCGCTGAGCAGCGCGAGCAGGGTCTGTTCGAGCAGGCAAGCGGCGGCACGCTGTTTATCGACGAAATCGCCGAACTGCCGCGTCCGCAGCAGGAAGCGCTGTTGCACGCGCTCGACTCGCAAACTTTCATGCGCGTCGGCGGCACCCATCAAGTGGTCACCGATTTCCGGCTGATCGCATCGACCCGCAAGTCGCCGCGCGCGGCAGTAGCGGACGGCAGCCTGGATGAAGATCTCGCGCTGCGTCTCGAAGCTGCGGCGGTCACCCTGCCTCCGCTGCGCGAGCGCGGCGACGATGCTGCGCTCTTTGCGCAAGCGTTGGTCGACGAGTTGAATCGCGAGGGCAACGCCCGCGGCGTGGTCGATGCAACCAAGCAGATCGGGCCGAACTTCCTGCGCGAGTGCCTTTCCTATGAATGGCCCGGCAACGTGCGCGAACTGCAGGACCGCGTCAGGCGCGCCTATCAGGCATCTGGCGACGTGCTCGAAACGCTGCGCGCCGACGAAGCCGGTTCGGCGGGCGTACGCGATCTGAATGGCAGCCGGGTGCAGGTCACGGTCGGCACGCCGCTCGCGGATGTGGAAGAAATGCTGATTCGCGCGACGCTCGATGCGGTCGGCGGGACGCGGCATCGTGCCGCGTCGCTGCTCGGGATCAGTCCGAAGACGCTGTACAACAAGTTGCAGCGGATGCGTCTGAACTGATCTGCTACTGCAAGGCCGGTACGCAGTTGGCATGAAGGCGGCACGACTGTGCCGCCTTCATGCTTTTAGGTGCTCGCTGCGCGCGGCGTACCTACTAAGCTTGCGCGGCGTGACGCCACCACTCACGCAAAAGCGCTGCGCAACAGGGCCTGCGCCTGCAGATATTCCGGCTCGGCGATCAGCTTGCTCCACTTGAGCGCCTTGCCGCGCGGGCGCATGCGCTTGATGCGCGCCTGCGATTCCTTCGACGGCGTGAAGCGCAGCGCGTCGAGCACCTTCTCCGCTTCCTCTGGCTGATTGCAGATCAGCACCATATCGCACCCCGCCTGCAAGGCCGCGGTGGCCGCTTCGGTGAGCGTGCCGCCTTGGCGTGCGGCTTCCATCGAGAGATCGTCGCTGAAGATGGCGCCCGGGAAACGCAGCTTGCCGCGCAGCACCTCTTGCAGCCAGACACGCGAAAAACCCGCCGGCTTCGCATCGACCTGCGGATAGATCACGTGCGCCGGAATCACCGAAGCAAGCGACAAGCCGAGCCAGTCATACGGCGCCACATCGTCACGCAGAATCGCCTCGAGCGGACGGTCGTCCACCGGCACCGCGACGTGCGAGTCGGCGTGCGCGAAGCCGTGGCCAGGGAAATGCTTGCCGCAGTTCGCCATGCCCGCCAGCGCGAGGCCGTGATTCAGACTCTTCGCCAGCATGGCGACGACGCGCGGATCGCGATGGAACGCACGGTCGCCAATCACCTGCGACTGGCCGTAGTTCAGGTCGAGCACCGGCGTAAAGCTCATGTCGACACCGCAGGCCCGCAATTCGGCGGCAAGGATATAGCCCACCGCGGTGGTGATCTTGGTCGCATGCAGCACGTCGGAATCCCAGAGCGCGCCTAGCTTGCCCATCGCCGGCAGCACCGTGAAGCCATCGGTGCGGAAGCGCTGCACGCGGCCGCCCTCGTGATCGACGGCGATCAACAGATCGTCGCGCTCGGCGCGGATCGCATCGGTCAGCGCGGCGAGTTGGGCGCGGCTCTCGTAGTGGCGCGCAAACAGGATCACGCCACCGGTCATCGGATGCGCGAGGCGGCGCTTGTCGTCGGCGGTCAGCGTCTTGCCGACCACGTCGAGCATCACCGGTCCGGGATTGGTTTTCATCGAATTCCGCTAGAAAAAAGAGAAGACGCGGCTTGCCGACGCCGCGCCGGGATGAGTCAGGGATTTGCAGCAGGAGTAGCCGGCGCAACGGGGTCCGCTGTCTCGGCGATCACAAACGACACCGCATAATCGCGCTCATCGCTGATCGTCACATTGGCCGTGATGCCGCGTGCTTCGAGCCACTCGGCCAGTTCGCCGGAGGCGACCACCATCGGCTTGCCGCTCGCCTCGTTGAGCGTTTGCAGCGCGCGCCAGGTCATCGGCCAATGCATGCCGAGGCCAATCGCTTTCGAGAAGGCTTCTTTCGCCGAAAAACGGGTGGCGAGAAAGGCGAGACCGCGCGCCGCCGAGCGGGCGTGGCGCGCGTGATAGACCCGCAGTTCATCGGGGCCGAGCACTTTCTCCGCGAAGCGCCCGTTGGTGCGCTCCATCACTGCCGCCACGCGACTGACCTGAACGATATCTGTGCCGATGCCGTAGATTGCCATGCGCGGGAAGCCGTTAAGCCCGTGCGGCGAGACGCGCGGCGACCATGATCGCCTTCATCTCGCGCACCGCGTTGTCCCAGCCGGCGAAGATCGCATGCGCGACGATCGCGTGGCCGATATTCAGTTCGACGATGCCGTCGATCGCCGCAATCTGCTGCACATTGGTGTAATGCAGGCCATGACCGGCATTGACCTTGATGCCGAGCGAGCGGCCGAACTCGACGCTGCGCACGACGCGTTCGTATTCGCGCTGCTGCTCCGCCGGATCGTGCGCTTCAGCGTAACGGCCGGTATGCAACTCGATTACCGGCGCACCCGCTTCATGGGCAGCGCGAATCTGCGTTTCATCCGGATCGATGAAGAGCGAGACGCGCGAGTTCGCTTCGGCCAGTTGCTTGCAGGCGGCGCGCACGGCTTCGAACTGGCCGGCCACGTCGAGCCCGCCCTCCGTGGTCAACTCTTCGCGCTTTTCCGGCACGAGGCAAACATCGTGCGGCTGCACTTCACAGGCGATGTCGAGCATCTCCTGGGTCACCGCGCATTCGAGATTCATGCGCGTCTTCAGCAACGGACGCAGCTTGCGCACGTCGGCGTCGACGATATGGCGGCGGTCCTCGCGCAGGTGCAGCGTGATCGCGTCGGCGCCGGCCGCTTCGGCGTCGAGCGCCGCGCGGATCGGGTCCGGATAGGAGGTGCCGCGCGCATTGCGCACGGTAGCGACGTGATCGATATTCACGCCCAGGTCGATCACATTAGGCGACGTAAGAAAGAAGCTCATAGGTTCTGCAGGTCGATCAGGATCTGGCGCGTCGCGAGCGGCGTGCCGCCAAGGTAAGTGTTGAGCAAAAAGCGCATCAGCGTCTTGCTTTGCGCTACCGTCTGCGCACGATGGTAATCGTCCGCTTCCATATCGAGCAAGGTCTGGCCAGCAATCACGGGCCATTGCGCGGGCAGATCGTCCGAGGCTTCGCGCACGCCGCGTTCGGGATCGAACACGTAGCGGCCCTCCGCCACCACCGTCTTGCGCGCTACCGTGCGGTTAAGCGCCATCGCATAGCCGGTTTCGCGCAGCAGCACGCGCTCGAACGAGCGCAGCACCTGCACGGCGGGCTCATCGTGCGCGAGGCGCGCCAGCGTGACCACATAGTGCTGGAACAGTGGCGGATGCGGATCTTCGCGTCCGCAGAATTTGACCAGCAGTTCGTTGACGTAGAAGCCGCACAGCAATGCGTCGCCGGCAAGCGGCAGCATGCCGCCTACCCATTCGGCACCGGTCAGCGTACGCACTTCAGATTTGCCGGACCACGACAGCGCGAGCGGCTGGAAGGTTTGCAGCACGCCGCGCAAGGCGGAGTGCGGGCGCTTGGCGCCCTTGGCAACCAAGGCGAGGCGCCCGTGATCGCGCGTCAGCACGTCGATGATCAGACTGGTTTCGCGATGCGGGTAGCTATGCAGCACGAAGGCCGGCTGTTCGGTGACCTTGTACTGGGAACCGGAGCTGCGCGGCGAACGGCGTGCCGGCGCTGCGCGCGGTTCACCGCTAGCAGAAGCGTCCGGACCATCGCCGGCAGATTGACGCGATGAATTACGGGTAGAAGACCCGGACGAGGCAGAAGTCGATTTCTTCGATGCACGAGCCTTCGACGGCTCGCGCGCCGACGCGTCCGGCTCGGTGTCGTCCGGTTCAGCGTCGGGTTCCAGCGTCATCCATGCGTCATTCGTACCCATACGCGCGGAGTCCGGCTTCGTTGTCGGCCCAGCCACTCTTCACCTTGATGAAGGTTTCCAGATACACCGGGCCGTCGAACAGCTTTTCCATGTCGAGACGCGCTTCGGTGCTGATCTGCTTCAGCTTGGCGCCCTTCTGGCCGATGATCATCGCCTTGTGCGTGTCGCGCTCCACCATGATGGTCGCGAAAATGCGGCGCAGGCGCCCTTCCGTTTCGAACTTGTCGATCAGCACGGTACTGGTGTACGGCAGTTCGTCGCCAGTCCAGCGGAAGACTTTCTCGCGCAGGATTTCGGCGGCGAGGAAGCGCTCGCTGCGATCGGTCAGGTCGTCTTCGCCGTAGATCGGCGCGCCTTCCGGCAGGAACGGCTTGACCGTTGCCATCAGACGCTTGATGTCATCCACGTTCTTGGCGGACAAGGGCACGATCTCGTCGAACTGGCGCAGCGCGCTCACCTGCTGCATGAACGGAAACAGCGAGTCCTTATCCGAGACGCGGTCGAGCTTGTTGGCGATCAGCAGCGTGGGGACCGACGGCGGGATCAGGTCGAGCACCTTCTGGTCGTCCGGCCCGAAACGGCCCGCTTCGATCACGAACAGGATCGCGTCGACCGAGGTCAGCGTCGAGGTGACCGCGCGATTGAGCGAGCGGTTCAGTGCGCCGCTGTGCTTGGTCTGGAAACCGGGCGTGTCGACGAAGATGTACTGCGCGTCTTCCAGCGTGTGAATGCCGGTGATGCGATGGCGCGTGGTCTGCGCCTTGCGCGACGTGATGCTGACTTTCTGGCCGACCAGCGCATTCATCAGCGTGGACTTGCCGACGTTAGGGCGGCCGACGATCGCGACCATGCCGCAGCGAAAACCAGTGGGAGTGGAAGCGTTCATATTCAGGCTACGGCAAGTTCGTATGGACGCGCGACGAAACGCGCATCCAGTCAATCAATGGCCCGCATCGGCGACGCGCGTTTGTACCGCGTCGGCAACACCGGGTTCGAGTTCGGCAGGCGCCGCTACGCCGGGCGCGAGTTCGCGGCTACGGGGTGCAGCGGGTTTGTCGGTGCTGCGTGAGGGGGCATCGGCTTTGTCGTGCTTGTCGGCGCGCTCGGCCTTCTCCGCCCGTTCCGCTTTTTCTTTGTCCGCCGCTTTGTCCGCCGCCTTGTCCCCTTTGTCCGGCCCGGCTGGGTTGCTGTATTCCACGTGGGCAGCACGAATCACCGCGAGCGGTGCGGCCGCGGGAGCTGGCGTCGCGCTGGACGCCGCGCGCTCGGCAACGGCTTCGGCAACCGTGGCCACCTTGGGCTCGCCACGCGCATGGCGTTCGGTTTTGCGGTCGGGCGCACGCAGATCCAGCGCGGTTTGCACGCCGGTCACGCCTGGAACGATCTCCAGCTCGGCGTTTTTCGCCGCCCGCGCGCCCTTCGAGCGCTTCGGCTTGGCCACCACGGCGGGCGCCGCGGCCATCACCTCGTCGAGCGCCTTCTTGGCCGCTGCCTGCTCGGCCGCACGGCGGCTGGCGCCCGAACCGGACACCTTCACTTCCAGCTTCGGAACCGTGCACTCGACTTCAAACTGTTGATTGTGCGCCGCACCATGAGTCGCCACCACGGTGTAGGTCGGCAGCGCGATCTTGTGACCCTGCAGGTACTCCTGCAGCAGCGTCTTCGAGTCCTTGCCCAGCGTGCGGGGATCGATATGGTCCAGAATCGGCACGTAGAGCCGCTTGATGACCGTCTGGGCGGCTTCGAAGCCGCCGTCCAGGAAGATGGCGCCCAGAATCGCTTCGAGCGTATCAGCGAGGATCGACGGGCGGCGGAAACCGCCGCTGCGCAGTTCGCCCTCGCCCAGCCGCAGGCCGTCCGAAATATTCAGGGCCTGAGCAATTTCGTACAGCGACTGCTGTTTGACCAGATTGGCGCGGACGCGCGACAGGTCGCCCTCGTCCAGCTTGCCGAAACGTTGGAACAATAGCGCAGCCACCGCGCAGTTCAGAACGGAGTCGCCGAGAAATTCCAGCCGTTCGTTATGCGTGGCACTGTGACTGCGGTGAGTTAAAGCCTGGCGCAACAATTCCGCATTGCGAAATTCGTAGCGCAGACGGCTTTCCAACGGAGATAGGGGCATGTGCAGAGTATAACGCGGGCGCCTGCCCCGGCGAAAACGCGGGGCGGCCAACGGAAAAAGCGTAGTGAAGCGACCTTACCGCACGTTCTTAAAGTAGCGTAGTAACACGCCGTGCTCGATCAGCGAGATCGGCGCGGCGCGTTGTGCGGTAAGTGCAGTGACGATCAGTGGAACGCCCCAATGCGTTTCAGATTGCTGAAATTCATCCAGATAAAGAACGCGCGGCCGACGATATTCTGGTCCGGCGCAAAACCCCAGTAACGGCTGTCTGCGCTGTTATCGCGGTTGTCGCCCATCATGAAATAATTGCCGGGCGGCACCTTGCAGATCACACCGCGTGCGTTGTACGTGCAGTTATCGCGGTACGGATAATCTTCCGCGCCGACGATGAACGGCGGCACCGCCGGGTTGTTCAGAATCGCGTTCTTGCGGCCGTCGAGGTCTTCTTCGAACTGCTTCGCATAACCAATGCGCTCTTCGTCGAAGTAGTCAGGCAGCGGCGTTTCAGGCACAGGCTTGCCGTTGATCGTCAGTTGCTTGTCCTGATAAGCGACCACGTCGCCCGGCAGGCCGATCACACGCTTGATGTAGTCGACCGATTCGTCTTTCGGGTAACGGAACACCACCACGTCGCCACGCTGAAGCGGACGACCTTCGGTAATCTTGGTGTTGGTGATCGGCAGACGGATGCCGTATTCGTACTTGTTGACGAGGATGAAGTCGCCCACCAGCAGCGTCGGCACCATCGAACCCGACGGAATCTTGAACGGCTCGACCACGAACGAGCGCACCACGAAGACCACCAGAATCACCGGGAAAAAGCTCGCCGAGTACTCGAGCCACCACGGTTGGCGCAGCTTTTCGTCACGCAGGCGTGCCCGCGTCTGCGGGGCGTTTTCGTCGGCGAAGCGCTCGCCGACGCGTTCCTGCTGGCGGTCGAACTCGGCTACCGCCTCGTCCGCCGCGCGCCGCCGTTGCGGCATGAAAACCAGTTTATCTGCGACCCATGCGACGCCCGTAATGATCACGAGCACAAAAAGAATCAGCGCAAAATTCATAGGGTTCCGTTCTTCGTCTTATTTGTCTTCGACACGCAGAATCGCGAGGAAAGCCTCTTGCGGAATCTCGACAGACCCGACCTGCTTCATTCGCTTCTTGCCTGCCTTCTGCTTTTCCAACAGCTTCTTCTTACGCGAAATGTCGCCGCCGTAGCATTTTGCCAGCACATTCTTACGCAAAGCCTTGATGTTTTCGCGGGCGATAATATTCGCGCCGATGGTCGCCTGAATCGCCACGTCGTACATCTGACGCGGAATCAGTTCGCGCATCTTCGCCGCCACTTCACGGCCGCGGTACTGGCTCTGCGAGCGGTGGACGATCACCGACAGCGCATCGACCTTGTCGCCGTTGATCAGCATGTCGACCTTGACGACGTCCGCCGCGCGGTATTCCTTGAACTCGTAGTCCATCGACGCATAGCCGCGCGACATGGACTTCAGACGGTCGAAGAAGTCGAGCACGACTTCGCCCATCGGAATTTCATAGGTGAGCTGGACCTGGCGGCCGTGGTACTGCATGTTGATCTGGTTGCCGCGCTTTTGCGTACACAGCGTGATCACCGCACCCACATAGTCTTGCGGCATGTACAGGTTCACGGTGACGATCGGCTCGCGCACTTCCTCGATCTTCGACGGATCGGGCATCTTGGCCGGGTTCTCGACCATGATGGTCGTGCCGTCGCGTTGCAGGACTTCGTACACCACGGTCGGCGCCGTGGTGATCAGGTCCATGTCGAACTCGCGCTCCAGACGCTCCTGCACGATCTCCATGTGCAGGAGGCCGAGGAAGCCGCAGCGGAAGCCGAAGCCAAGCGCCTGCGAGACTTCCGGTTCGTAGTGCAGCGAAGCGTCGTTGAGCTTCAGCTTTTCCAGCGAGTCACGCAGCGCATCGTACTGGTTCGCTTCGACCGGATAGAGACCGGCGAACACCTGCGGCTTCACTTCCTTGAAACCAGGCAGCGGCTCGGCGGCCGGACGGTTCACCAGCGTGACGGTGTCGCCCACCTTCGCAGCGGCCAACTCCTTGATGCCGGCGATGATGAAGCCCACCTGCCCGGCCGACAACACTTCCAGATTCTTCGACTTCGGCGTGAACACGCCGATGTGCTCGACCGGGTATTGCGCGTCGGTCGCCATCATGCGGATCTTGTCTTTCGGACGCAGCGTGCCGTTGACGATACGCACCAGCATCACCACGCCGACGTAGTTGTCGAACCACGAATCGATGATCAGCGCCTGCAGCGGCGCTTGCGGATCGCCCTTGGGCGGCGGCACTTTTGCGATCAGCGCTTCCAGCACGTCTTCGACGCCAAGGCCGGTCTTCGCGCTGCAATGCGTCGCGTCGGTTGCGTCGATGCCGATCACGTCTTCGATTTCGGAAATCGCGTTTTCGGGGTTTGCCGCCGGCAAATCGATCTTGTTGAGCACCGGAATCACGTCGACGCCGAGCTCGATAGCCGTATAGCAGTTCGCCACGGTCTGGGCTTCGACGCCCTGACTCGCGTCGACCACCAGCAGCGCGCCTTCGCACGCCGACAGCGAACGGCTGACTTCGTACGAGAAGTCGACGTGCCCCGGCGTGTCGATCATGTTGAGGTTATAGATCTGCCCATCGCGCGCGCGATAGGTCAACGCAGCCGTCTGTGCCTTGATGGTGATGCCGCGCTCGCGCTCGAGATCCATCGAGTCGAGCACCTGGGCTTCCATTTCGCGGTCGGACAGGCCGCCGCAAATCTGGATGATGCGATCGGCGAGCGTCGACTTGCCATGGTCGATGTGCGCAATGATCGAGAAATTACGAATATGATCCATTCAGTACCGATCAAGCGAAAAAGGCGCGCTCGGACGATTGCGGAGCACGCCTTGTAAGTAGGTGAAAAACCTGTCTATTTTAGCCGAAAAAGGCTTCCGCCCGGCATATCTTGCAGGAGAGCATGGAAAGTGGGCTGAGACCGGGACTTATACCGGGGCTCAGACATGTGTCGGGCCCTGAGACTTTCGATGCGCTAGCGGGTCTGCACAGCACGTGCGCTCAGCGCCGCGCGAACCCGCCCTTCGTCGAGATGATAGTGGCACAACTCGACGCCCTCGCACACCAAAACCGGCACTAACTCGTTATAACGTGCTTCGAGTGCGGGATCGGCGTCGATATCGACAACTTCGACCTGAGCACCGAACTCGGCCAGCAACGGCCCGAGTGCGGCGCGCATGTCTTCGCAGAGGTGGCACCACGCGCGCCCATAGAGCGTGAGCGGTGCCGCGGCCATCGTCACTTCTGCGCCGAGCTGGAACGCGGACGCAGCGGCACGAACTGCGTGTTCTCGCCACGACGCACGAGCAGCGCGACCATCTTCTGCGGATCGAGATGCGCAGTCACTTCGTCGAACTGCTTGGCGTTGGCGATATCCGTGTCGCCCACGCGCAGAATGATGTCACCCTTTTGCAGACCGACACGGGCGGCGGGTCCGTCCACCTGATCGACCTGCACGCCGCCCTTCACCTTGAGCGTCTTCTGCTGGTCGGACGGGATGTCGCTGACCGCAATGCCCAGCGAGTTGGTGGCACGCTGCTTGGGCGCCGGCGCCTGCTTCTCGTCGGTCTTGGCGGACTTGTCCGGCTGCATCTCGGCAATCGTGACCGGCAGCTCGCGCGTTTGCCCCTTGCGCCAGACGGTGATGGTCGCCTTGGTGCCCGGCTTCGTATCGCCCACCATGCGCGGCAAATCGGTTGCCGTGTCGACGGAATGACCGTTGAACTTCAGGATGATGTCGCCCGGCTGCACGCCTGCCTTGTCGGCCGGACCGCCCGGCTCGACGCTGCTGACGAGCGCGCCTTGCGCCGTCGGCAGACCGAGCGAATCGGCCACGTCCTTGGTCACTTCGCCGATCGCCACCGCAATCCGGCCGCGCGTGACTTTACCTGTGCTCTTCAACTGGTCGGCCACGCGCATTGCTTCGTCGATTGGGATCGCGAACGAAATGCCCATGAAACCGCCGGTGCGGCTATAGATCTGCGAGTTGATGCCGATCACCTCGCCTTGCATGTTGATCAGCGGACCGCCGGAATTGCCCGGGTTGACCGGCACGTCGGTCTGGATGAACGGTAAGTAGTCGCCGGTATCACGCCCCTTGGCGCTGACGATGCCAGCAGTGACCGTGTTTTCCAGGCCGAACGGCGAGCCGATTGCGACCACCCATTCGCCCACGCGCACCTTGGTCGAATCGCCAATCGTGACCGCCGGCAGATTCGACGCGTTGATCTTCACGACCGCGACGTCGGTGCGATCGTCCACGCCAATCAGCTTGGCCTTGAATTCGCGCTTGTCGGTGAGCGTAACGTAGATATTGTCGGCGTCGTCGACCACGTGGGCGTTGGTCATCACGTAGCCATCCTGCGACAGGATGAAGCCCGAGCCCACGCCGCTGCTCTGCTCGGAATCGGAGTTGTCCGGCGCGTCCTGGCTGCCGCCGCTACCGCTGCCACCACCGCTGCTGCCGTTATCGCCGTTGTCACTGCCGCCACCGCCACCGCCACGCGGCGAGCCGGGCTGCTGCGGCAAGGGAATGCCGAAAAAGCGCCGGAAAAACTCGGACATATCGCCGTCGTCGAGCCCCGGCGGCATGCCATGGGTGCTGCCGCCGCTCGATACGCGGGTGGTCGTGCGGATATTGACGACCGCCGGGCCGACTTTGTCGACGAGATCGGTGAAGTCGGGAAGATTGGCTGCAGGAGCCGCCGACGCCGCATGCGACACCAGCGGCAGACAAACTGCCACCACCGCGGCTGCGAGGAATTTGCGCACCGTGAAAATCGTCATATCGTAGCCAGCCGAGGGATTCGAGGGATTACTTGGGAGCCTTATATTCTATGGCAGACGCAAATTGCTGCAATGTGGCTTGGGGCACTTCCCCTAGCAGAGTAATCCAGAAGTCACCTTGACGCTTAACCAGCACGTGCGTCGCCCCGCTACTGCCCGCGCCTTCCTTGCGCGTGTTGTTTTCAACCGGCTCGACGAACACCGAAATCGCCGCCAGACCATCCGAAAACACGGCCTGATCGACCGGGATGGCCGGCTCGCCGGGGTCGCGCGCCGCCATTGGACGACGCAGCTCGCGAATCTTGTGGAAACCCGGCACGGTGGGCTCGATCTGCCAGCCTTGCGCTTCCATGTCCACCGCCTCGACCGGCGGCCGCACGACCGTCCAGCCCGCCGTGTTATGGATGCCGTTGACGATCGCGGTCTTGTCCGCCGGAACGCCAATGCTGATCTGCGAGAACGACAACTGCTCGAGCACCTGGCCGCTCGGGTCGAGCGTCTGGGCACGCAGCAGCAAACCGGTCTTTTTGTCTGCCCACAGCTTGTAGGCAAAGCGATACGCGTCTTTCGGATCGAGTTCGACGACCTGGCTGTCGATACCCGCGACGCGGTCGGCACCCAGCAGCTTCGGCTCGTACACCGACAACACCTGGTCGCTGGTCGCCGCTAGCAATGCCGGGAAGGAATCTTTGTTTTGGCGCTTCTCGACGACGCACAGATGCCGTTCGGGGATGAACGTGTACATTTCGTCGTTATGGCGCAACATCTTGCGCGGCTTGCCGTCCAGGCTTTCGAGCTGCTCGAACTCGCCGTCGTTACGGGTGGCGTAATGCACGATCCGTGACGTCTGGACGAAATTGCCCCGCTGATAGACGAACGCACCCTCGTAATTCTGCTGTTGAGCAGCCTGGTGAATCCGGTTGAGCAAGTCCGCCGCAGTGCGGCGGACGACGAGCGGATCGTCAGATTGCGCAAAGACACGCGGCGTGGCGGACAACAATACGGCTGCGCAGAACAGGAATGCCGGCAGCCGCCCCCAGATAGTCGTTTTATTCAACCGCAGTGTCTGCATCAGACTATTGGCCTTGCGTGGTCATGGCGGAGGTACGAATCAGCGGCATCGAACCGGGCATGACCGGTTGTTGCGCGAACTGCTGATGAGCTTCCAGATACTGGTCGAGGCTGGCGTCGCGGATGATGTTACCGTCCTGGACAGGCTGGGCCGACGCCGTCGGCACGGAGGCCATGGCCACCCGTTGCACGGAATCAGCGTGCGACTGGACGGACGCGACCTGGGCCACACCCGGCACGCCCTGCAATTGCGGCACGACGATCCACGTCAGCGTGGCGGCCGCAGCGGCAACCGCAAACGCCGGCACGACGCGGCGGCGCAGCGCCAGCAAACGGCGCGCAACCGGCATCGCAGCGGGAGCCAGCACGTGCGGCTCCTGCTCGAAACGCGCAGCAAAGCCGGCGAGGAACGCACTGCTGGCCGCCGGGTTCACCGCCAGCTCGTCCGAACGCAGGGCGTCGCCGATCAGGTGGTAATGCGACCAGGATGCACGATCTTCGTGATCCAGCTCGGAAATAAACTTGTTCAGATGCTCTTCGCCGAACAGCTCACCGTCGACAAAAGCGGACAGACGCTCACCTCGCGAGCTTGCTTGCGATTGCATCGAGACCGACCCCATGATGCTCCCCATCTTACAGACACCCCTAGTGACACCACCTAACCCAGATATTGCCCCATTGCCCCGCCGGGCTGACTGGCTGTTTACCAGCGCTTGCCTTCGGGTGTGTCAAGCAATGGACGCAATTTTGCCGCAATGGCTTCGCGAGCGCGAAAAATTCGTGATCTGACCGTGCCGATTGGGCACCCCATCATCTCAGCGATTTCTTCGTAGCTCAAACCTTCAATTTCACGAAGAGTAATGGCGGTGCGCAACTCTTCCGGTAAAACCGCCATCGCAGCATTGACCGTCTCAGCGATCTGCTTGCTCATCAACATCGACTCAGGCGTGTTGATATCCCTTAGTTGGTCGGCATCCGAGAAAGTTTCAGCTTCTTCAGCATCTGCTTCGGTCGAAGTGGGTGCGCGCCGACCCTGGGTGGCAAGGTAGTTCTTCGCTGTGTTGACCGCAATCCGGTACAACCACGTATAAAAGGCCGATTCGCCGCGGAATTGGGGCAGCGCCCGGTATGCCTTGATAAAGGCATCCTGAGCCACGTCCTCAACTTCAGCAGGGTCTCGCACGAGGCGCGAGATCAGCCGGAGGATCTTGCGGTGGTATTTGGAGACCAGAAGCTCGAACGCGGCCTTGTCGCCCTTCTGGACGCGTTCGACCAGCACCTGATCAATTTCTTTTTCGCTCACCTGATAAATCCGTTAACTATAGGGTGCATCGCGGGGCACCATTGTAGCGTCCCCATCATCGCGTCACGTTACTAAGGTAACAGCGGTTACAGTCGTTACAGTCAGACGCGCGATGCGCACCGGCCCAGCACGGCCAACTCCCGGAACGCCTCGGCGCCAAGCGTGTCGGCCGCGATCAGCACAGTCCGCGAAGCGCCACCCGCGCCGGCGAGCGCCAGAATGAGCAGCCGCCCGCTCCACTGCGAACAGCCGGCAATACGACCCTGCGCGAGCGTCTGCCCCGCGCGGTTCCAGACGATGAGCCCATCGGGCCCGATTTTGATAGCGGCCGGTTCGGCGCGCCAATGCCGCGACGCGCCCAGCAGCAGCGCGCCCAATACCGCAAGCGTTGCAGGTGCGGCCTGCATGCCGCCAAGCCTCGCGGCGAGGCTTGCCTGCACTGCCGCGACGGCAATCAGAATAAACGCGATTGTCGCCCCACGAAGCGCAACGGAGCGCCGCAGAACAATCTGCGGCGCTCCGTTGGGCGAGGCCGGTCCGGGCTGAAGCGCCGGACCGGCTTGCATGGGCTGTGAGGTCAAACGCTCAGCCCGGATCAGGCGCGCTTGAAGACCAGCGTGCCGTTCGTGCCGCCGAACCCAAACGAGTTCTTCAGCGCGACATCGATCTTCATCTCCCGCGCCGTGTTGGCGCAGTAATCCAGGTCACATTCCGGATCCTGGTTGAAGATGTTGATCGTCGGCGGCGAGATCTGATGATGCACCGCCAGTACGGTGAACACGGATTCGAGGCCGCCCGCGCCGCCCAACAGGTGGCCCGTCATCGACTTGGTCGAATTCACCACCATGTTCTTCGCGTGATCGCCGAAGGCGCGCTTGATGCCGGTGGTTTCCGCCAGGTCGCCCAGCGGCGTGGAAGTGCCGTGTGCGTTCAGGTAGTTCACCTCGTCCGGGTTCACGCCGGCGTTCTTCAGTGCCGCCAGCATGCAGCGGCGCGCGCCGTCGCCGTTTTCCAGTGGAGCAGTCATGTGATAAGCATCGCCGCTCATCCCATAGCCGCTCACTTCGGCATAAATCTTCGCGCCGCGCGCCTTCGCGTGTTCGTACTCTTCGAGCACCATCACGCCGGCACCCTCGCCCAGCACGAAACCGTCGCGGTCCTTGTCCCAGGGACGGCTCGCCGTGGCGGGGTCGTCGTTGCGTTGCGACAGCGCACGCGCCGCCGCAAAGCCGCCGATACCGAGCGGCGACACGGTCGATTCCGCACCGCCTGCGATCATCACGTCCGCATCGCCGTATTCGATCAGGCGCGAAGCCTCGCCGATGCAGTGCAGGCCGGTGGTACACGCCGTGACGATGGCGAGGTTCGGGCCCTTGATGCCGAACTTGATCGACAGATGGCCGGAGATCATGTTGATGATGGAGGCCGGCACGAAGAACGGCGAAATCCGGCGCGGGCCGCGATTGAGCAGTTCCGTCTGCGTGACTTCGATCATCGGCAGACCGCCGATGCCCGAGCCGACCACGACACCGACGCGCTCGGCGTTTTCTTCGGTGACTTCGAGACCACTATCCTGCATCGCCTGGATGCCGGCCGCGACGCCGTAATGGATAAACGTATCCATATGGCGCGCTTCCTTACCGGGGATGTAGTCCTCGATGTTGAAGCCCTTCACCTCGCCGGCGAAGCGGGTCGAGAAGTTCGACGCGTCGAACTTCGTGATGTTGGCAATACCTGACTTGCCGGCGACCAGATTGGCCCAGCCGTCGGCAACATTATTGCCAACAGGCGAAATCAGCCCCAGGCCTGTAACAACAACACGACGACGGCTCACGGTAACCTCTTTTTCATGGGTGACAAAAGCAAAAGCCACAGTGGACACAGGAATCGGACCTGTGAGCCCTGTGGCTGTTAACCTGGGAACGGCGCTGGAAACTGCGCTGCAAACCGGTTTGGAAGCTGCGCTGGCAACCGAGCTGCAAACCGCACTGGCGACGGCGCTGACAATAGCGCCCGCCCTGCGGATGCCGGAAACCGGCCCGACAGGGCGTCACACGCCACCAGCCCAGCAACGCGGGCGCGAATGACCTTAGGCCTTGACGTTTGCGCGAGCGTAGTCGATCGCTTGCTGAACGGTCGTGATCTTTTCAGCTTCTTCATCCGGAATTTCCATGCCGAATTCGTCTTCGAGGGCCATCACGAGTTCGACGGTGTCGAGCGAGTCAGCGCCGAGGTCGTTCACGAACGATGCTTCGTTCTTGATCTCTGCTTCGGCAACGCCCAGTTGTTCTGCGACGATCTTCTTGACGCGCTGTTCGATATTGTCCATTAACCCCTCCAAGGGAAAAGAAGTTCAAAAATACAGGTGCGCGCATTTTATCAGGTTTGCCCCTCAAAAAAGCGGCGCGCACGGTTCCTGTCAAGGCATCCGCCCCACGCGTCGAGAAACGCGTCACGGCGCGGATGGTAACCGAATTCTGTTACGACATGTACATGCCGCCGTTCACATGCAGCGTCGTGCCAGTGATATACCCGGCCTGCGGCGAAGCAAGAAACGCGACGGCATGCGCGATGTCCTCCGGGCTGCCCAGACGACCCAGCGGAATCTGGGTCTTCAGCGCGGTTTGCTGCTCTTCCGGCAAGGTCTTCGTCATGTCGGTGTCGATGAAGCCTGGCGCCACGCAGTTCACGGTGATGCCGCGGCTGCCGATCTCACGCGCCAACGCCCGCGTCATGCCCGCTACGCCGGCCTTCGCCGCTGCGTAGTTGACCTGCCCCGGGTTGCCGGCCGAGCCGACCACCGACGTGATGTTGATAATGCGGCCACCACGCGCCTTCATCATCGGGCGCAGCACGGCGCGCGACAAGCGGAACACGGACTTGAGATTGGTGTCGACCACCGCATCCCAGTCGTCGTCCTTCATGCGCATCGCCAGTTGATCCTGGGTGATGCCCGCGTTGTTCACCAGCACGTGCAACGCGCCGAATTCCTTCACGGTGCCGTCGATCAGCGCTTCCGCCGCAGCCGCATCGTTCACGTTCAGCACGGCGCCACGGCCGTTCATGCCTTCGGCCTTGAAGGCTTCGGTGATGGCGTTTGCGCCGCTTTCGCTAGTCGCGGTGCCGATCACGGTTGCGCCCTGGCGCGCCAGTTCGAGCGCAATGGCGCGGCCAATGCCGCGCGAGGCGCCCGTCACGATCGCGATCTGCTTATCGAGAGTCTTTTCCATCTGTCAGTCCGGAGTGCCCTTGCGGGCGAATTGCAATCTTTAGGCTGGCCGGTATTGGCTAGTGCTGGGGCAGCGCTCAGGCCGTCACGAGCTTAAGCGTTTCTTCGAGCGAAGCCGGATCGAAAACCGAAGCGCCGACCAGATTGCCGTCGATGCGCTTGGTCAAACCTGCCAGCACCTTACCCGGGCCGCATTCGATCACGTGCGTCGCGCCCTGAGCTGCGATCGCCTGCACGCATTCGACCCAGCGCACGGCACCGGCTGCCTGGCGCACCAGCGCATCTTTAATCGCGGCCGGCTCGTTGACGATGGCCACGTCGACGTTATTGACGACAGGAATCTTCGGCACCTGCACTTCGACGCTCGCCAGATACTCGCGCAACTGGTCCGAAGCGGGCTTGAGCAGCGACGAGTGAAACGGCGCCGACACCGGCAGCGGCAGCGCGCGCTTCGCGCCTGCGGCCTTGGCAAGTTCGCAGGCCTTTTCGACCGCAGCCTTATGGCCGGCGATCACGACTTGCGCCGGCGCGTTGAAATTCACCGCTTCCACGACACCCGCCGACGCCGCGTCTGCGCACACCTTGCGCACCGTGTCGTCGTCGAGACCGAGGATGGCCGCCATGCCGCCCACGCCTACCGGCACGGCCGTTTGCATGGCTTGCGCGCGAAAGCGCACCAGCGGCACCGCGTCACGGAACGCCAGCACGCCAGCGGCGACCAGCGCCGTGTATTCGCCGAGGCTGTGACCGGCGACGATCGCCGGGGCCGGTCCGCCCGCAGCTTGCCACGCGCGGTAGATCGCGTACGCGGCAGTCAGCATGACGGGCTGGGTATTGGTGGTGAGGTTCAGATCGTCGGCCGGACCTTCGGCGATCAGCTTGCCCAGATCCTGGCCGAGCGCGTCGGAGGCTTCCTGAACCGTCTCGCGCACGATGGCGTGATCGGCAAATGCGTTGAGCATGCCGACCGATTGCGAGCCCTGACCAGGAAAAACGAACGCAAATTTCATGGGATCCTCAAAATTCGATGTTTCAGATACGTACGGCACGCGGTCTTATCGACGCGATTGATCGCTGCGGGCGGCACCGATGCGCCACGTCACACAACTGATCAATAGCGGATAACCGACGCGCCCCACGTGAAGCCGCCGCCCACGCCCTCGATCAGGACGTTCTGGCCGCGCTTGATACGGCCGTCGCGCACGGCGACGTCAAATGCGAGGGGGATGGACGCAGCCGACGTATTGCCGTGTTCGTGCACGGTAACGACCATCCGTTCCTGCGGCAGGCCGAGCTTGCGGCAGGTGCTTTGCATGATACGGATATTGGCCTGATGCGGAATCAGCCAATCGACCTGTTCCGGCGCGAGCCCAGCTCTGTTAAGCGCTTCGATCGCGACCTTCTCCAGCACGTTGACGGCGAGCTTGAACACCGCCGGGCCGTCCATATGCAGGAACGCGCTGCCGGCAATGATGCCGCCATTCACGTTACCCGGCGTGCAGAGAATGTTGGAGTGGCTGCCGTCGGCATGCAGGGCGCTCGAGAGCACACCCGGCTGATCGGAGGCCGACAGGATGATCGCACCGGCGCCGTCGCCGAACAGCACACAGGTGGTGCGGTCGTTGAAGTCGAGCAGACGCGAGAAGGTCTCCGCGCCGATCACCAGCGCAGTGCGATGCTGGCCACTGCGGATGAAGCTGTCGGCGGTTGCCACTGCGTAGGCGAAGCCGGAACACACCGCCTGCACGTCGAACGCCGCGCCGTTGTTCTTGATGCCGAGCTTGGCTTGCAGCAGGCACGCCGTGCTAGGGAACACAAAGTCCGGCGTGGAAGTGGCGACAATGATCAGATCGATCGATTGCGGGTCGATATCGGCCGCTTCGATCGCGCGCTGGGCGGCGATGAGCGCGAGATCGCTGGTGGCGACATCAGGTTCTGCGAAGTGGCGCGCATGGATGCCCGTGCGGGCAACGATCCACTCGTCACTCGTCTCGACGCCCTGCTTGGCGAGACGTTCAGCCAGATCCTGATTGGTGACGCGCCCGGGCGGCAGATAGCTGCCGGTACCCAGCACGCGGGAATAAATTGTCGATTGAGCCATTATGCCTTCGAGGATAGCGCAGCGTAGGGCTCGGCTGGCTGGCCTGCGGCCGGGCTTGCGTAACCCGCACCGCTTGTGTCGCTTGCGTCGCGCGTTGCCTGTTCCAGAGAACCCGCGTTGTCTTCCATCGCCCGCGCAAGGCGTTCCAGCACGCCGTTTTTGACGGCATCATACCCGCGTTTGATTGCCCACTCAAACGCGTAGGCATCTGCCGAGCCGTGGCTTTTAATCACGAGACTACGCAGGCCGAGCAGTGCAGCACCATTGTATTGCCGATGGTCCACACGCTTCTTGAAGCGCATTAACACCGGCAACGCGAGCACCGCCATCACCTTGGTCAGCCACGAACGGCCGAACTCTTCCTTGATGATGTTGTTCAGCATCTGTGCGAGCCCTTCCGACGTCTTCAGCGCGACATTGCCGACAAAACCGTCGCAGACAATCACGTCGGTCGTGCCCTTATAGATGTCGTCGCCTTCGACGTTACCGCGAAAATTCAGTGTACTCGCTCGCAGCAGCTCACCGGCACGCTTGATGGTCTCGTTGCCCTTGATGACCTCTTCGCCGATGTTGAGCAGGCCGATCGTGGGACGGTCTTTGCCCTCGAGCGCAGACACGAGCGCATGCCCCATCTCCGCGAACTGCAGCAGATGCTGCGGCTCGCAATCGACGTTGGCGCCCAGGTCGAGCATCATCGTATAGCCAGTGGGATTGGGCAGCGCGAACGCAATCGCCGGGCGTTCGATGCCCGGGAGCGTTTTCAGAACATAGCGGGACACGGCCATCAGCGCGCCGGTGTTGCCGGCGGAGATGCAGGCCTGGGCCTCGCCTTCCTTGACGCGGTTCAGCGCCACGCGCATCGACGAGTCTTTTTTCTTGCGCAGCGCGACCTCAACCGGATCGTCCATGGCGACGACCTCGGAAGCGGGCACTACGACCAGAGCAGGCTCGCCCTCAGCTTTGAGCTTCTTGAGCTGGGCGCGAATGGCGCTTTCGATGCCAACGAGCATCAACTGCGCGTCGGGATGCGAACGAACGAAATTGACAGCCGCGGGAACGGTCACGGACGGGCCGTGGTCGCCCCCCATGCAATCTATTGTGAGCTTTACTGTCATGGAGTGCGACGAATTTCAGGCGCTCTGCATGGGATCGCAGTAAGCACTAGAGCGCCAACTGCGATCGACATAAAAAAGCGGCAGTAAAATGCCGCTTTTTTGCTGAGCCGGGAAAATGTCAAGCGAGCCGATCGCCACGCGAAACGCCAAGGGGCGCAACGCAGTGGAACGATTAGTCGTTCTTCGTCTTGACGACTTTCTTGCCGCGGTAGTAGCCGTTCGGGCTAACGTGGTGACGCAGATGCACTTCACCCGTGCTCGGCTCCACAGCCAGCGGCGCTGCGCTGAGGAAATCGTGCGAGCGGTGCATGCCGCGCTTCGACGGCGACTTCTTGTTTTGTTGGACTGCCATGATAACTCCTAAAAATTTTCCGAATTCTAACACAGCCCGATACTGCCATCGCGACTGGCCGGATGGCCAACGCGCCGCATCGCGCTCCTATGCAACTGTTCAGTGCTTTTCGCCGCTGGGACCGCCCTTCTTGAGAGCTTCGAGCGCCGCAAATGGATTGGGCCGCTCGGGCTCACCGCCCGTTTCAGCTTCGTCCTGCACGGCTTCGTCACCCTCGCCCTCTTCACCTGCCACCCCTGACACGAGAGACTCGTGCACTTCGGGGCAAACTTCGTGTTTGGGCACCAACGGCAAACTCAGCAGCAACTCTTCTTCGATCAAGTCGATAAGATCGAAATGGGCAGAGCCCACGATCACATCGACTTCATCCTCGTCGAGCGGAAACTCTTCGGCTTCCGCCTCGGTGTTGACGATCCGGTAAGTCGCATCGACATTGAACGCCTGCTTATACGGCGCGAGACACCGCTGACATTCGAGCCATGCGGCCCCATGAATCGCGAGCCTCAGATAAGGCTGCGGACCCTCGGTGCCGTCGTCCTGCAATTCCGGCTGCGTCGTACCTTCGGCTTGCCAGGTGAAGGCGCTTTCGCGCTCTGGCGCTTCCGCCGGAACTTCGTTTAACATGCGCGGCAGTTGCGAGACGCGCACAAGACCCGCGGCCTGGCGCCCACTACGCGCGAATTCGAACAGATCGAGATCATGCGGGTCGGCGAGACCTGCAGGTTTGCCAAGATGTTGAGTCATGTGCGCTCCTGCGTCGGCACGGATTTAGCCGGGGTAAATCGGCATGGTGCCTCGTATGTTGCCCGTTAAGGCGCTGCTTCCACTACGAGACAAACCCTAGTTGCAACAAGGCTGCGACGAGAGATTGAACTCAGTTGCAACACCGCTGCGACATACACATACCGATGAAAAGCCCAAAATCATATCCGTTTTGTCTTTTCGAGTCAAACACTTAAGCCCGCACGCGCCAAGGCCCGTGCGACCTGCCCTCTCTAGCCGTTGGTTCACCATGCCGGATACCCCTTCCCGCCCGCCGCGCCTGATTCTGGCGTCGAGTTCACGCTATCGCCGCGAGCTTCTGGAACGCCTGCGCGTTCCTTTCGAGGTCGTCGTGCCTGCCGTCGACGAAACACCCCAGCCGGGCGAAACGCCTGAAGCGACCGCACTGCGGCTCTCCGAGGCCAAAGCGCGGGCCGTCGCCGCCAAACTGTCCGCCGGCGAACCCGCCCTCGTGATCGGCTCGGACCAGGTCGCCACTTACGACGGCCTGCAAATCGGCAAGCCGGGTTCGCACGACAAGGCGCTCGCCCAGTTGCAGGCCATGCGCGGCCGCGAAGTGCTGTTTCACAGCGCGCTGTGCCTGTTCGATAGCCGCGACAACAGCGCCCAGACGCTGGATGTCATTACGACTGTGCGCTTCAGGAATCTTTCCGACGCCGAACTGGACGCCTATCTACACGCGGAAACGCCCTACGACGTGGCCGGCAGCGCCAAATCCGAAGGGCTCGGGATTGCGTTGCTGGATGCGATCGAGTCGGACGATCCGACGGCACTCGTCGGATTGCCGCTGATTGCGCTGTCGCGCATGCTGCTGGCGGCCGGTTTTCCTTTGTTGGGGGCGCAATGAGCGGCACACTGTATTTGATCCCGAACACCCTCGGCGAAGGCGACGCAGAGGCGCTCGACGCCGTTCTGCCCGCGCCGGTAAGGGCTCGCGCCGCGGCGCTGCACTACTACATCGGCGAAAACGCGAAAACCACCCGCGCATTCCTGAAGAAGGTCGGCACCGAGCGCCCGATCCAGGAAATCGAGATTCGCGAACTGAATGTGAATACGCCAGCGGGTGAGATCGACAAGCTGCTGGCACCGCTTCTGGCCGGTACTGACGCGGGTCTCGTCTCCGAGGCCGGCTGCCCGGCCGTGGCTGATCCGGGCGCCCTGCTGGTGCGGCGGGCGCACGAACGCGGCGTCAAGGTCGTGCCGTTTGTGGGCCCGAGTTCGATCTTGCTGGCGTTGATGGCTTCCGGCCTGAACGGCCAGAGTTTTGCGTTTCACGGCTACTTGCCGGTGGATGCGGCCGAACGGGCCAAGCGGCTGCGCGACCTGGAGCAGCACTCGCGCAAGGGGAAGCAGACCCAGATTTTTATCGAGACGCCGTATCGCAACAAGGCGCTGCTCGATACGCTACTGGCAACCTGCGCGCCCTCGACGCTGGTTTGTGTGGCAGTGGATCTGACGCTGGAAACGGAGGTGATTGCGAGCCGCACGGTGGCGGACTGGAAGAAAGCGCCGGCACTCGAGCTGCACAAGCGTCCGGCGATTTTCCTGCTGCTGGCTGTCTGACAGGGGCGCCCGCTGCACGCGGCGCTCAGCGGCCAGCCCTCACCGCAAGCTCATCTTCCCACCCAGCACCATCGCGTGAACCGCGGCGCTGCCGACTGCCGCGCCGAACTTGCGCGCCACGCGGTCGGTGATGCTTTCCTTCACGGTGTAATCGACGATATCCGGCGCCTTGATGATCTCGCGCGCCACGTAATCGGCATCGCCAAAGCCATCCGCCAGCCCCAGGTCGACGCTCTGCTGACCGGTCCAGAACAGGCCCGAGAAGATATCCGGCGTCTCATGCAGCCGCTTGCCGCGACCTTCACGGACCGCGTCGATGAACTGCTGGTGGATCTGATCGAGCATTTCCTGTGCATGTGCGTCCATCTTCGGCGTTTCCGGCGAGAACGGGTCGAAAAAGCCCTTGTTCTCACCCGAAGTATGCAGACGCCGCTCGACCCCGAGCTTGTCCATCAGACCGGTAAAGCCGAAGCCGTCCATCAGCACGCCGATCGAACCGACGATGCTCGCCTTGTCCACGTAGATCTTGTCCGCCGCCGCTGCAGCATAGTAGCCGCCCGATGCGCACATGTCGCCGACCACCACGTAGAGCGGAATAGACGGATATTTAGCGCGCAAACGTCGAATATCGCGATTGATGATGCCGGCCTGCACCGGACTGCCGCCCGGACTGTTGCAGCTCAGGATCACGCCCGCGGTGCCGGCGTCGTCGAAGGCGCTTTCCAGTGCGGAGTCGACGTCATCGGCATTGGCATTGGTGTCCGCAGCGATTTCACCGTCGAGCGAGATCAGCGCCGTATGGCGGCCGGTGGTGGCAACCTTCTCGCCGGAAAAGTCGAAGACGCCCCAGACGACCAGCAGCAACAGGGCAATGAACACGAAACGGAAGAAGATTTTCCAGCGGCGCGCCGCACGCTGCTCGCTGATCGCAGCCAGCGCAATACGTTCGAGCGCCGCGCGCTCCCAGCCCGGTTCATCGGTGGGGGTCGGCTTGCGGCCCGCTGAGGACGGTTGATTCGGATCGGGAGTGAGATTGTCGGCCATGCGTCGCAGATCGAAGAGTCAGGGGGTGACCGGACGCAGGTCGTCGTCCGGCAGCCAGAATACCGCGCGGCCATCCGGCGTATCCCGTTCGTCGACCTGAACGGGACGCAGCCTGCCGCCACGGCACGGACCGCCGACACACTTCCCTGTGTCCGGCGCGTAAATTGCGCCGTGCGTGGCGCACATCAAGTATAAACCCGAAGACTCGAAGAACTGACCCTCTACCCAGTCAAGCTCCATCGGCACGTGCGCACAGCGGTTCAGATAACCGTAAGCTTGGCCACCATAGCGGACAAAAAAGACAATGGCATCGCCGCCGGCATATTTCGCTGCGTGGCGCAGCCCCGCCCCGCCGTCGATCAGCTCTTCGGAGGCACAAATCCGGACCGGCTCCATGGCAGCCTCGCTCATGCGTTTTCGCGCAACCAGGCGGACAGCGCGGCGACGCTCGGCGCAACGAACTTCGGTTCGAGCGCCGACAACGAAGCGGCCGGATGCGCGCCGTAAGTGACGCCAATCCCCGCCACGCCGGCGTTGATCGCCATTTGCAGGTCATGCGTCGTATCGCCGACCATCACCGTGCGCGCCACATCCTGGCCCAGTTCGCGGGTCAGTTCGTGCAGCATCGCCGGATGGGGTTTCGAAAAGGTTTCGTCGGCACAGCGTGTACCGTCGAACAGGCTGGTGAGGCGCGACTGGTCGAGCGCGCGGTTCAGGCCCACGCGGCTCTTGCCGGTGGCGACGCCCAGCAGATAGCCCTGATCGCGCAACTCCTGCAGCATCTCGCGCACGCCGGCAAAGAGCTCGGTGGTCTGATCTTTCACCAGGTAATGGAAGCGGTAGCGCTCGGCCAGACGCGGATAATCCGACGGATCGAGCGTGGGCGCGGCGATCTGCAACGCATCGCGCAGGCCAAGACCGATCACGTAACTCGCTGCCTCATCCGCCGGCACCGGCAAGCCGAGGTCGCGGCAGGCCGACTGGATGCTGCGCGTGATATGCGCGGTCGAATCCATCAAGGTGCCGTCCCAATCGAAGACGATCAGATCAAATTGCTCTCTAGCCATGCGTATCCGTCTCCGGGTTTGACCCTTGGTTGATCTCATTGAGCTGGTCGATAAAGCGGCGGCATTCGGCCGGCAGCGGCGCTTCGAACTGCAGCACCGCGCCGGTGGCGGGGTGCGTCAGCTTGAGCCGGTACGCGTGCAGGAACATCCGCTTCAGTCCTGGGCGCGCATTACTTCGCGCCAGCTCTTTATTCAGTGCGAAATCGCCATATTTGGCGTCCCCGACGATCGGCAACTCCAGATGCGCGAGGTGAACCCGGATCTGATGCGTGCGGCCTGTCTTCAGTTCCGCTTCGAGCAACGCGTAGTCTGGCCAGCGGTTCACCAGGTTGAAAACCGTGTGCGACGCGAGGCCGTCCGCCTGCACCCGCACGCGGCGCTCGCCATCCGCGGTCAGATACTTGTGCAGCGGTTCCTTGACCGCCCGGCGGCGGCCCCAGTCGCTCGCCCACTCGCCGTGGACGGCCGCATAGTAGCGCTTGTCCATCTTGTTCTCGCGGATCTGCTCGTGCAGGTTGACCAGCGCCGCGCGCTTCTTGGCCAGCATTAGCACGCCCGAGGTCTCGCGGTCCAGCCGGTGCACCAGTTCGAGGAATTTTGCCTGCGGACGCGCCTCGCGCATCTGCTCGATCACCCCGAACGCCACGCCGCTGCCGCCGTGCACCGCGACACCGGCCGGTTTGTCGATGACCAGCATGTGGTCATCTTCAAAAAGAATATCGAAATGGGCGGCCGGTACCGGATTGTGAGTACTCGCTTCGGTTCCCTGGGCAATGCGAATCGGCGGGACGCGCACCAGATCGCCATGCTCGAGGCGGTACTGGGCATCGACCCGACCCTTATTTACACGCACTTCCCCGCTGCGCAGGATGCGGTAAATGTGGCTTTTCGGCACGCCTTTACAGACGCGCAGGAGGAAGTTGTCGATGCGCTGTCCGGCCGCGCCGTCGTCGATCTCGATCATCGAGACCTGGTCACTTGCGACCGATTTCTGGGATATTTTGCCTAACTCTTTCATTCTGAATATAATTTGCCCAGCAGTCTGCGGCGGCCGGCGCATTGTCCGGTATTCCGGCAGTCTGCGCAGGTGCAAGCGATAAACAGTCATTTTACTTGCGCCCGGGTCTGGTTGCTCACCCGCATAACGAGATGCAACAAGTTGTACGCACGGAGTCAGCACCCGGCAGGGACGGCGCCCACAGGCGCGTTCGGTCATGGTCGGCTCCGCGGTAACGGAATTTTGGTAAAAAAGAATTTAACTGCGAGCCTTGGTATCGGGCGGTTTGACGCCCTGCAGGACGAGGCTTCCGGTTGCGAAAATACGGCGTGCGCCCGTGGCGTCTTGTAGAAAGTACAAGACATGGCGACGTCAAAATGAGGCGAGACACCCCCGGCGAGAAAAGACGCGCCTATTGCGCGAACTTCCCGCTGCGGCTCGACCGCAACCTTCGACCCTCCGGTCACGCGCCCAGTTGGCGCACCGGCGCGAGTGGACGAAGGCGTGTGAAGGTCAGCCGGCAGTACCCGCGGCGTGTCGGGTCATTATTTGAAGCCGTGTTCGCATGTGCCCTGCGGCACCGTGTCCTTTTGTACGGACCGGGCCCTCTCAGGCAATTCTCCCCGCCATTTTTCCCGCTCCAGCGTGCTTGTGAAAACACAATAAAGCGCGGCATGCCGCTGCCCTGAAACGTCCTTTGCGTCTGACAAACGCAAGGCGTGGGCAGGCTTTGCCGCTCTGGAGCCGTTCAATGAAACGAATGTTGTTTAACGCGACGCAGCAGGAAGAACTGCGCGTAGCCATCGTCGATGGGCAAAAACTCATCGATATCGACATCGAAACCGCCGGGCGCGAACAGCGCAAAGGCAATATTTACAAGGGCATCATTACCCGCATCGAGCCGTCGCTCGAAGCCTGTTTCGTCAACTACGGCGAAGACCGCCACGGTTTTCTGCCGTTCAAGGAAGTCGCCCGTCAGTATTTCCGTGACGGCGTCGACATGCGCTCCGCCCGTATCCAGGACGCCCTGAAAGAAGGTCAGGAACTGATCGTTCAGGTCGAAAAGGAAGAACGCGGCAACAAGGGCGCCGCCCTCACCACCTTCATCTCGCTGGCAGGCCGTTATCTGGTCCTGATGCCGAACAACCCGCGCGGCGGCGGCGTATCGCGCCGGATCGAGGGCGACGACCGTCAGGAACTGCGCGAAACCATGGCGCAGCTGCAATTGCCGGAAGGCATGAGCATCATCGCGCGTACGGCCGGCATTGGCCGCTCCGCCGAAGAGCTGCAGTGGGACCTGAATTACCTGATGCAACTGTGGCGCGCCATCGAAGCCGCGTCGCAAAGCGGCTCGACCGGTCAGCCGATGCTGATTTATCTCGAATCGAGCCTGGTGATCCGCGCGATTCGCGACTATTTCCAGCCGGATATCGGCGAAATCCTCATCGACACCACGGAAATCCATGACCAGGCCCGCGCCTTCATGGACATCGTGATGCCGGACAATGTCGGCAAGGTGAAGCGGTATCACGACGATGTGCCGCTTTTCTCGCGCTTCCAGATCGAACACCAGATCGAAACGGCGTACTCGCGCACGGTGCCGCTGCCCTCGGGCGGCGCGATCGTGATCGACCACACCGAAGCACTGGTCGCGATCGACGTGAACTCGGCACGCGCCACCAAGGGCGCCGACATCGAGGAAACCGCTGCACGCACCAACCTCGAAGCCGCCGACGAAGTGGCCCGCCAGTTGCGCCTGCGCGACCTGGGCGGCCTGATCGTGATCGACTTCATCGACATGGAATCGGCCAAGAGCCAGCGCGAAGTCGAACAGCGCCTGAAAGATGCGTTGAAGCACGACCGTGCGCGCGTCCAGATGGGCAAGATCTCGCGCTTCGGCCTGATGGAACTGTCGCGTCAGCGTCTGCGCCCGGCTTTGTCGGAAGGCAGCCACGTGACCTGCCCGCGTTGTAACGGCACGGGCCACATCCGCGATACCGAATCGTCCGCGCTGCAAGTGCTGCGGATCATTCAGGAAGAAGCGATGAAGGAAAACACCGCGGCAATTCATTGCCAGGTGCCGGTCGAAGTGACCGCCTTCCTGCTGAACGAGAAGCGTGCCGAAATCAACAAGATCGAGTCGCGTTTCAAGGTCAATGTCGTCCTGATCCCGAACAAGCACCTCGACACGCCGCACTACAAGCTCGAGCGCCTGCGTCACGACGACGCGCGCCTCGACGATCCGCGCGCTTCGTGGAAGATGGCCGAAGAAGCGGCCCGCGAACTGGAATCGGAAACCGGTTACAGCAAGCGCACTGAAGAAGTGAAGCCGAAGCAGGAAGCGGCGGTCAAGGGCATCACGCCTGAAAAGCCGGCGCCGAGCGCACCGGTTCGCCCGGCTGCAACGGCTACGCCTGCGCCTGTCGCAGTCACGCCGGCTAGCGGCGGCTTCATCGGCTGGCTGAAGAAGCTGTTCGGCGCAGCGCCGGCGGCTCCGGCACCTGCAGCACCGGCGCCCGTCGAGCAGACGGCGCGTCCGGCACGCGGCGATCGTCCGGAGCGCGGTGAGCGCAGCGGCGAACGCGGCGGCGACCGTAACCGCAACCGCCGTGGCGGCGCGAGCGGCCGCGATGGCGCGGCACGCGGCGAAGGTGCCGCAGTCGGCGGCCGTCAAGGCCAGCCGTCGCAACGTCGCGACGAACGTGAAGGACGCGAGGGCCGCGAAGCCCGCGAAGCCCGCGAGGGCCGTGAGCCGCGTGAAGCACGCGAGTCGCGCGAACCGCGTGAGGGCCGTGAAGCTCGTGAACCGCGTACTGGCCGTGAGCCGCGCGAAGGTCGTGAAGGCCGCGACAACCGTGGCGAGCGCGCAGACCGTGGCGAGGCCGTGGAAAACGCGCCGCGCGCCGAGCGTGGCGAGCGCCAGGAACGCGGTGAACGTCGCGATCGTGGCGAGCGTCCGGAACGCGGCGAACGTCGCAAGCCGCAGCCGGAAGCCGCAGAAGCACTGAACCAGGACGAAAACCAGACGGATCTTCTGACCCAAAACCAGGCTGGCAACCTTGAAGGCGGCGCCCCCGTCGATCAGGAAGCCGTAGCCCGTGAAGGCGAAGAGCGCCGTCGCCGCCGTCGCGGCCGCCGTGGCGGTCGTCGCGAGCGTGAAGAAGAAGGCGTGAACGGCAATCTCGGCGCCGAAGGTGCTGAGTCTGCCGAAGGTGCCGAAGCAGAAGGCGAAACGGCCAGCGCAGCAGTCGAGACGCCGGCCCAGCAGCCGCGTCAGGAAGCGCCGGCTGCCGCACCGGTTGAAGCGGTCGTCGCAGCCGTGGCAACGGAAACCACCGTCGTCACGGAACTGCATGCTGCAACCGAAACGCCGGTTCTGGCCGCCGAACAGGCTGCCAAGACCGAAGCCTTCGTGCCGGCCGCGCAAGCAGCCGTGTCCGAAGCGCCGGTTGTGACGCAAGCCGAGCCGACCTACGCTGCATTCGCACCGGCCGCTCCGGTGGCTCCGGTCGTCACCGAAGCCGCACCCGTCGAGACGACGAGCGCGGCGCCGGCAGCCCCGGCGGTCGAAGCACCGGCAGTTGAAACGCCTGTGTACGCCCCGGCAGCCGTCGAACCGGCAGTCGCCGCGACGGTTGCAGCCGAACCGGTCGCCGCTCCGGCGCCGGTCGAGCCAGCAGCACCGGCCGCTGCGGCGCTCGAGGTTGTAGCACCGGTGGAAGCACAACCGGTGGTCGAAGCCGCGCCGCAAGCCGCAGCCGAAGCCATCGCCCCGGCCGCACCGCAACCGGCAATTGCACCTGTGCAAGCGCCGCTCCAGGCTGCTGAGCCGGCGCCGCTCGCCGCCGCCCCGGAAGTGGCTGCGCGCAACGGCCTGTCGGCGGAAGCCCTGCAACCGGTGCTGGAAAGCGCTGGCCTTGTGTGGGTCAACACCGACTCCGCCAAGCTGCGGGCCGCCCAGGAAGCCGCTGCGCAGGCCGTAAAGCCTGCCCGCGCACCGCGCGAGCGCAAGCCGCTGCCGCCGGTGGATAGCACGCCGATGCAACAGGTCGAAACGGCGAAGCACCAGCAGTAAGCCGCCACACCTGGCGCCGCAAGGCGTCATGCAGAACGGAAAGCCCGCCCTCACCGGCGGGCTTTTTGTTTGCCTGAATTCGGGTATTCGTCCCATGTGGGCGGTCGGGCCTTCCGCTAAAATGGAAGTCTGCACTCACTTGAAGCAATCCATGTCCCGACGCATCATCCCTGTTGCCGACGTCAGCGCGGTGCCGGTCATCTCCGGCCCCTTGCAGACGCCGGGCGGCGTGCTGCGCGACACCTTGTCGCGCCCGCTGCGGGATCTGCGCATCTCGGTGACTGACCGCTGCAACTTCCGCTGCGTCTACTGCATGCCGCGCGCGGTGTTCGACAAGGATTACGCCTTCCTGCCGCACAGCGCGCTCTTGAGCTTCGAGGAAATCGAACGGCTCGCCGGCTTATTCGTCGCGCATGGCGTGGAAAAGATCCGCCTGACCGGCGGAGAGCCGCTGTTGCGCAAGAATCTGGAGTTCCTGATCGAGCGGCTCGCACAGCTCAGGACACCGGAAGGCCGGCCACTCGATCTCACCCTCACCACCAACGGTTCGCTGCTCGCACGCAAGGCGCGCAGCCTGAAGGATGCCGGGCTGACCCGCGTCACCGTGAGTCTCGACGCCCTCGACGATTCGCTGTTTCGCCACATGAACGACGCCGATTTCGCAGTGAGCGACGTGCTCGAGGGCATCGCCACCGCACAGGCGGTCGGCTTGGCGCCGGTGAAGGTCAACATGGTGGTCAAGCGCGGCACCAACGACACGGAAATCGTGCCGATGGCGCGCCACTTCAAAGGCTCCGGCTGCGTGCTGCGCTTCATCGAATATATGGATGTTGGCACTTCGAACGGCTGGAACATGGCCGAGGTGTTGCCTTCCGCCGAGGTCGTGGAACGGATCGCCGAGCATTTCCCGCTGGCGCCGCTCGAGGCGCACAGCGCGGCCGAAACGGCGCAGCGCTGGGGCTATACGGACGGCAGCGGCGAAATCGGTGTGATCTCCAGCGTGACGCGCGCGTTCTGCGGCACCTGCACGCGGGCCCGGCTGTCCACCGAAGGCAAGCTGTACCTATGCCTGTTCGCATCGGCGGGACACGACCTGCGTGCGCTGGTGCGCAACGGCTCGAGCGACGCCGGGATCGCCTCCGCAGTCGCCCACATCTGGCAGGGTCGCGGCGACCGTTACTCGCAGTTGCGCGGCAGCGGCGACGCCGCCTCCCATGCGCCGGACGAGCGCCGCGTCGAAATGTCCTATATCGGCGGCTGAGGCCGTCTTGCCCGCCACCCTCGATCCCACACCCGCAAAACTCACCGGCCTCGTCCTCGCCGGTGGCCGCGGCACGCGCATGGGCGGCGTCGACAAAGGTCTGCAAACCCTGCACGGCGAGCCGCTGGCGTTGCATGTCATCAAGCGCCTCGCGGCGCAGACCGAGGCGCTGCTCATCAGCGCCAATCGCCACCCCGAGGTCTATGCTGCGCTCGGCGCGCCATTCGGCGCGACGGTGGTGGCGGATACCCTCGCGGACTTTCCGGGACCGCTGGCGGGTCTGCTGGCTGGCTTGCGCGCCGCCCGCACGGCATTCGTGCTGAGCGCACCGTGCGACTCACCCGGATTGCCCGGCGACCTGGCCGCCCGCCTCATGCAGGCGCTCGACGCGCAACAGGCCGATATCGCCACCGTCACCACCGTCGACGCCAACGGAAAAACCTCTATCCACCCCGTCTTCGCGTTGCTGCGCACGAGCCTCGCCGACGACCTCTCAGCCTTTCTGGAGGCGGGTGAACGCAAGGTCCGCGCGTGGTACGCACGCCACAAGACGGTCGAAGTCGCCTTTCCTGATGAGCGCGCGTTTTACAATATCAATTCTTTGCAAGAACTCGCCGACCTCGAACGTCATTGAGACGTCCCTGAGATCGTAGCCGTTGTCCTGCTCTGGCCGCACGGCGGCCACCGGATTCGCCTCCGCGCCGACCATATCCGGCCGACCGCATCCGGCCGCGACGCGCCTCCACTCATGACCACGCTTAACGAATTTTCCAGTTGCGTCGCCCAGTACGATCCTCATGCGCTGCCGGTCTCGGCCGCTCAGGCGATCGTGCGGCAGTGGGCCACGCCCGTCACCGCCATCGAACGCGTGTCACTGCACGACGCGCTCGACCGCGTGCTGGCCGCCGACATCGTGTCGCCGAGCAATGTACCCGCACACGACAACTCGGCCATGGACGGCTACGCATTCCAGAGCGCCGCGCTCACCAGTCAGGCCGAGGCCGAAACTGTTGAGCTGACGGTCGCCGGCAAGGCGCTGGCCGGCCATCCGTTTGGCGGCGCCGTCGCGGCAACGGAATGTGTGCGGGTCATGACGGGGGCCTCGATGCCGGCCGGTTGCGACACCGTTGTGCCGCAAGAGCTGGTCACGCGCGGCGGCGAGACCATCCGTTTTGCCGCCTCGGCCGTGCGCGGCGGGGCCAACCGGCGCCTCGCGGGCGAGGATCTGGCGCTCGGCAGCGCGGCGCTGCGCGCCGGCCGTATCCTGCGCGCCTCGGACCTCGGCTTGATCGCATCGCTTGGCATCGGCGAAGTGCCGGTGCGGCGGCGTCTGCGGGTCGCGTTCTTTTCGACCGGCGACGAACTGCGCTCGCTCGGCGAACCGCTCGATCCAGGCTGCGTGTACGACAGCAACCGTCACACGCTGTTTGCCATGCTGCGGCGAATGAACATCGATACGCTCGACCTGGGTGTGGTGCGCGATCAGCCCGACGCACTCGAAGCCGCGCTGCGCAGCGCAGCGGCCAGCGCCGACGTGGTGCTGACTTCGGGCGGCGTATCGGTCGGCGAAGCGGATTTCACCCAGAAGTTGCTGCGAACCTTTGGTGACGTCGCCTTCTGGAGTCTGGCGATGCGCCCGGGACGTCCGCTCGCATTCGGCCGCGTCTGGTCGGGCGAGCGCCCCGGTCTCGGCCTGCCTGCGCTATTCTTCGGACTGCCGGGCAATCCCGTCGCCGTAATGGTGACGTTCTACCAGATCGTGCGCCAAGCGCTGCTGCTCATGTCGGGCGCAACGCCGCAAGCGGCGCCGCTCCTGCGGGCCGAAAGCCGCGAGCTGATTCGCAAGCGCCCGGGCCGCACCGAGTATCAACGCGGCATAGCCGAGCGCGATGCCGGCGGCCAATGGCATGTCGCGCCGACCGGTTCGCAAAGCTCGGGCGTCCTCAGTTCGATGAGCGAGGCCAACTGCTTTATCGTGCTCGAGCACGAGCGCGCTGACGTAAGCGCTGGTGAAAGCGTCGATATCATGCTGTTCGACGGACTGATCTGACGCGCGCGCCGACTGCCCAACCTCTACCCTTACCTTCTACCCTCACTACGACCAACGGGTTTGAACTACATGAAAAAACAGATCTCTTTCATCGCGCCGGGACAGACCGCCAAAGCGCTGATCCTGGTGTATCTGACCTTCAGCGTGCCGATCGTGCTGCTCGGCGTACTGGTCGCGTTTATCCGCTATCGCTCGGTCGAACTGAGCACCGTGTTCAGCGCGTTGCTGCTGAATGCAATTCTCGGTTTCGTGCTGTTGTGGATTGCCTGCCATGCGTATAACTGGGTGGCGTCGCGCTTCGGCGGCATCGAGATCCAGTTGAGCGACGTGCCCGAGGAAGCGTGATGACCGCTACGATCCGTGCCGCCACGCCCGCCGACGTCGGCGCAATTTTCTCGTTGATGCTCGAGCTGGCCGAGTTCGAAAAACTGATGCACATGTTCGTCGCCACCGAAGCCGGTGTGCACGATGCGCTGTTCGGCGCGCGGCCGGCGTCGGAAGCGATGGTCGCCGAGGAAGAAGACGGCCGCATCGTCGCTTATGCGCTGTACTTCCATAACTTCTCGACCTTCCTCGGCCGGCGCGGGCTGTATCTGGAAGACCTGTATGTGCAGCCGACACAGCGCGGCACCGGTCTCGGCACGCAGATGTTGCGGCGACTGGCGGCACTGGCGGTCGAGCGGCAATGCGGCCGCTTCGAATGGACCGTGCTCGACTGGAACCAGCCGGCGATCGACTTCTATGAAAAGATGGGAGCGACGGTATTGCCCGACTGGCGTGTGGTGCGCATCACCGGTGACGCGCTGGAAGAGCTGGCCGGAGCGGCGGCGCTGAAGGCGGAGTGAGAGCGGGCTGCGAGGATCGCTAGCCGCGATCTGGCGCAGCCGGCCTATACGCCGGCCACTCGGCCGTCATTGGGTCCTACCGGCAGTTTATAGCCACCCTACTCGTCCGCGTCCGCGCCAAGCAGCGCGTCGCCAAGCAGGCCGCTCGCCTGGTCTCCCGGTAACGCCTCGACATCGCGCAACTTGCGGTTCATCACCCGCGTGCGCGTTTCCGCGGCTTCGATCGAACGCGTCACCGTTTCTAGTTGTGACTTGGTCTTCGCCAGCACGTCGCCGAACTTGCCGAACTCCGTCTTCACCGCGCCGAGCACCTGCCACACTTCGCTCGAGCGCTTCTCGATGGCGAGCGTGCGAAAGCCCATCTGCAAGCTGTTGAGCAAGGCAGTCAGCGTGGTCGGCCCGGCAATCGTCACGCGGCACTCGCGTTGCAGCATGTCGGTGAGCCCTGGCCGGCGCAGGACTTCGGCGTACAGGCCTTCGGTGGGCAGGAACAGCAGCGCGAAGTCTGTGGTATGCGGTGGCGCGACATACTTCTCCGCAATCGTGCGGGCCTCGGCGCGAATCCGCGCCTCCAGCGCCCGCGATGCCTCTTCGACCGCCAGCGGATCGGCGCGCTCCTGGGCATCGATCAAACGCTCGTAGTCCTCACGTGGGAATTTGGCGTCGATCGGCAGCCACACCGGCACCGCCTCGCTGCCCGCTTCCTGGCGTCCCGGCAGCTTGATCGCAAACTCGACCCGGTCGGCGCTTTTCGGCACCGTCGCGACGTTCTTCGCGTATTGATCCGCGGTCAGCAACTGTTCCAGCAGGGCTTCGAGCTGCACCTCGCCCCACGTGCCGCGCGTCTTGACGTTGGTCAGCACCTTCTTCAGATCGCCGACACCCGCGGCCAGCGTCTGCATTTCCCCCAGCCCTCGATGCACCTGTTCAAGACGGTCCGAAACCTGCTTGAACGATTCGCCCAGGCGCTGTTCGAGCGTGGCGTGCAGCTTCTCGTCGACGGTGCGGCGCATCTCTTCGAGTTTGGCCGAGTTGTTCGCCTCGATGTCTTTCAGGCGCTGTTCGATCGTCGCGCGCACTTCGGCGAAGCGCCGGTCGTTCGTCTCCATCAGTTGGCCGAGTTGCTGCGCGAAGCCGTCGATTTTGCCGTTCTGCAGCGTCGTCATGCTGGTGAACTGCGTGGCGAGCGTCTGCTGAAACTGCGAGAAGCCGCCGTTCAATTCGGTTCGCGAGACGCGGGCGGTTTCCTTGATCTCACTGCGCAGTTCGCGTTCGAGACGCTCAAACGCGCGCTCTTGCGCTTGTGCAGTCGAGCCGATGTGATCGCCCAGATCGTCGAGGTGCGCCTCCAGATCGCCGTGGCGCCCGCCGCGCATCAAAACGAGCAAAGCAATCACCAGCGCGACGGCCAGCACCCCGAGCGTCGCGAGCAAACCCATCATCATCATGAACGCGCCTTACCGATGACGTCAGGATTGATCGGGTTCGCCGGACGGCCGGCATTCGGGCCCTCGCCCAAGGCAGCAATCAGGTTGTCGGCGGCGAGATTGGCCATGGCGCGCCGGGTCGCCTCCGTCGCGCTCGCGATATGCGGCGTCAGTACGACGTTCGGCACGGTGAGCAGCGCCGGGTTCAGCTTCGGCTCGCCCTCGTAGACATCGAGACCCGCCGCAGCAATGCGCTTCGTGCGCAACGCCTCGGCAAGCGCCGCATCGTCGACGATGCCCCCGCGGGCGATGTTGGTCAGCGTGGCCGTCGGCTTCATCAGCGCGAATTCCGCTGCGCCGATCGTGTGATGGTTATCCTTCGTATAGGGCAACACCAACACGACGTGATCGGCCCGCCGCAAGAGATCCGCTTTCGACACATATTCCGCGTTCAACTCGGCTTCGATCTCAGGCGCAACCCGCGAGCGGTTGTGATAGATCACCTGCATGTTGAAGCCGCGGGCGCGGCGCGCCAGCGCCTGGCCAATGCGGCCCATGCCGATCACGCCGAGCGTCGAGCCGTACACGTCGGTGCCGAGAAAGCCGTCATACGCCCACTTCTGCCACTGCCCGGCGCGCAGCCAGTGTTCGGATTCGGTGATCCGCCTGGCGGCCGCCATCATCAGCGCCCAGCCGAAGTCGGCAGTGGATTCGTTGAGCACGTCCGGCGTATTGGTGCCGAGCACGTTCGCCGCATTGAACGCGGTCATGTCGAAATTGTTGTAGCCGACCGCCATGTTCGACACCACCCGCAGGCGCGGCGCCGCCGCCAGCACGCCCGCACCGACCGGGTCGCCCGCGGTCAGCGCACCGTCCTTGTCGGCGAGGCGCCGCGTCAGTTCGTCGGCGCTCAGCACCTCACCGTTGTTCCAGTCGACCTCGAAATACTGTTTGAGGCGTTCGATCACATCCGGAAAGATCGGACGGGCAACAAGGATCTTTTGCATTGCATTTCTCCTAATAGCGCAGCGAGACCCTTCGCAGTCCCGCCGTCATCAAGCGCGAAAAACTAAAAGAACAGCCAGGCGGTGAGCAGAAACACCGGCACCAGGATGGCAATCGACCACGCCAGATAGGCAAAGAAACTCGGCATGCGCACGCCGCGCGACTCCGCAATCGCCTTCACCATGAAGTTTGGCGCATTGCCGATATAGCTGTTCGCACCCATGAAGACTGCCCCGGCCGAGATCGCCGCCAGCGTGGTGGCGCCCTTGGTCATCAAGGTCTGCGCATCGCCGCCGGCCAGATTGAAGAACACCAGATAGGTCGGCGCATTATCGAGGAACGACGACAGCAAGCCCGTCGCCCAGAAGTACATGGCGTCGCGCGGCTGGCCGGACGCGTCGTTGACCAGATGCACGATGCCGGCGAACGCGCCCGCGTCGCCCGCGCGCAGAATCGTGATGACCGGCGCGATCGTCACGAAAATGCCGGCGAACAGTTTCGCCACCTCTTCGATCGGCGCCCAGTTGAAGGCGTTGCCCGCGCGCGCCGCCCGCGGCGTCACCGCCAGCGACAGCAGCGTGACGCCGATCAGCGCGACATCGCGCAAGGCGTTTTGCAACGCGACGTGCGTGCCAAAGACGTCGAATTCGATGCCCGGCTTCCACAGGCCGCTCATCAGCACGAGCGCAATCACCATGCCGAGCAGCACGAAATTGATCTTGCCGTCGATACCGAGCAGCGGCGAATCCGGCGTAGGGTCGAGAAACGGCGCACGCTCTTCTTCGCGGCGATGGAAATAGTACGAGTCGAGCGCGTAGAACGTCACCAGCAGCACGCCGCAGACGAACAGCATCGGCAACGCCAGATGGGTGGTGGTCCAGAAGAAGCCGACGCCGTTGAGAAAACCGAGAAAGAGCGGCGGGTCGCCGAGCGGCGACAGCGAGCCACCGGCATTGGCGACCAGAAAGATGAAGAACACCACCACGTGCACGACATGCTTGCGATTGTCGTTGGCGCGCAGCAGCGGGCGGATCAGCAGCATGGCCGCGCCCGTCGTGCCCATGATGCTCGCGAGCGCCGTGCCGAGTGCAATGATCAGCGTATTGGTGCGCGGCGTACCGTGCAGATTGCCACGCACGCAGATACCGCCGGCCACAGTATAGAGCGCGGTCAGTAGCACGATGAACGGCACATACTCTTCGAGCATCGCGTGAACGAACGAGCCGAATGCGATACCGGCGCCGAACGTCACTGCGAACGGCACAAGGAACACGATCGCCCAGGCCGCCGCGATCTTGCCGAAATGGTGATGCCAGAAGGTCGGCGCGACGAGCGGAAACACTGCGATGGACAACAACACGCCGGCAAACGGCACGCCCCACCACGCCGACAGCGTCGCACCGTCGAGCGTCGCAGCCGACGCCAGTTCGGGCCATAGCGCCATTGCGGCGACGAGCCCCATGCTCGTCCACACGGCATGTCGCTTCATATTCGAAATCCTTTTGTTGTACGTGCTAGTAATGCGCTAAGCGAGGCCCGCCCCGGACGGCGTGCTGGAGACACAGAAGGTAGATAACGGCAGCCGCGCCTGGTTCACGCGCCACGCACAATAATTACGTGGACCCGGTAGGGCCCGTGTGCGCCGAGCACGATGGTCTGCTCGATATCGCCGGTACGCGATGGTCCCGAGATGAAGTTGACCGCGCGCGGCAGTTCACCCCGCTCGGCGCGAATCAGGTTGAAGGCCTCTTCATGGCCGGCGACGATACGCGAGGCCGGCACGATCGCAATATGCGTTTCGGGCAGGAGACCCGCGGACGCATAGGTTTCGGGCCCGGACAACAGCACCAGGGTGCCGGTCTCCGCGGTCGCGCAAAAGCAGCCGGTAATGCCGACCACGTCGCTGTCTTCAGGCTTGCGGAATTCCACGGCGAGGCCCGCTTCGGCCCAGTTGAGATCCTGCAGGGTTTGCCACGCAATCGCGCGAACCGGCAAGCCATGCTGCACGAGATAGCGCTGCGCGGCGGCCGGCACCTCGCTCAAGGCTTCGACGGTTTCGACCGTGGTGGCCAGCTTCTGCGCTTCTTCGACAAAGCGTGCGGCGAGATCCTCCGGCATGGGCGGGCGTGGGCCTTGCGGATGACGGGCGAGATAGTCTTCTGCGGCCTCGCGCTCGGGGGCCGTCGGCTCAGCTTCGCGGCCCTGGGCTGCGCGGATGCGCGCCAGAATATTGCGGCGGGCGATCGATGTATCCATGGGCCAAATCCTCGCGAGTGTCTCGTTACGATAGCCGTGCGGCATCGCAAGGATTATAACGGCCAACTCACCGGCCACCCCGCGCGCGAACACTCGACCAGATGGCCAGAACGGGCGCCTGAATGTGCCTGGACGGCGCCCGCTCTTCAGCTTACTTCGAGACTTCCTCGTCCGGCTGCTTGATGCCGAACACCTGACGCAGATAGGCGAGATAAGCCTTGTCCTCGCACATGTTCTTACCCGGCGAGTCGGACAGTTTGGCGACCGGCTGGCCGTTGCAGCGAACCATCTTGATGACGATCTGCAACGGGTTGTAGCCGAGGTCGTTGGTCAGGTTGGTGCCGACGCCAAAGGCGAGCTTGCAGCGGCCGCGGAAGCGTTCGTACAGTTGCAGGACCTTCGGAATGTCGAGCGCGTCGGAGAACACCAGGATCTTGGTGCGCGGGTCGCAGCGGTTCGCCTCGTAGTGCTTGAGAAGCCGCTCGCCCCAGTCGAACGGATCGCCCGAATCGTGTCGGGCGCCGTCGAACAGCTTGCAGAAGTACATGTCGAAATCGCGCAGGAACGCTTCCATGCCGTACACGTCGGAAAGCGCAATGCCGAGGTCGCCGCGATACTCCTTCGCCCACATCTCGAACCCGTAGATCTGCGAATCGCGCAGGCGCGGCCCGAGCGCCTGGCAGGCCTGCAGGTATTCATGCGCCATCGTGCCGAGCGGCGTGAGGCCATGCTTCATGGCGTAAAAGACGTTGCTCGTGCCAGTGAACTGTTCGCCGAGGTCGTCTTTGAGCGTCAGGATCACCTCTTCGTGCCAGCGCTTCGAGAAGCGGCGGCGCGTGCCGTAGTCGGCGATCTTGCAATCTGCGAATTCGGGGCGCGCGCCGAGCAGTTTGATCTTTTCGGACAGACGCTCGCGGCCTTCGCCGTAGGCCGGCTCGCGCTGCGTGTTGCGGAAGTAGACCTCGTTGACGATCGCCAGCACCGGGATCTCGAACAGGATCGTATGCAGCCAGGGGCCCTTGATGTCGATCTCGATTTCGCCATTGCCCTTCGGCGACGGCGTGATCGAAATGTATTTCTCGTTCAGATGAAACAGCGCGAGAAACTCGATGAAATCGCCCTTGATGAAGCGCATGCGCCGCAGATAGTCGAGCTCGTCGTCGGTAAAGCGCAGGTCGCAGAGCTTGCGCACTTCGTCGCGAATCTCCTCGATATACGGCACGAGATCGACATTCTGGGTCCGGCAGCGAAAGCGGTATTCCACGCTCGCGGCAGGGAAATGATGCAGAACGACCTGCATCATCGTGAACTTGTACAGATCAGTATCGAGCAGCGAAGTAATAATCATGATGGTGCGAACCGGACTGCAGGAAAAACGGAAGGCCTGACAGGGCCCATGCGCCTGCGGCACGCCCCTGCGCGCCGACCGTACGCATGTTACCCGAATGCGCACGGCCGGATGGCGCGGACGAGCCGCCCGCGGGGCCATAAACTAATCACAAAAACGTCTAAACCCAGCGGGCCGCCGCTGCATATGCCACTTGACGTTACGTTACAATAGCGCTTTTGGCGTTTCGCCTCCCCCGATACCGCATGCAGGAGCTGCCTGAATGACTCACGTTGTGACCGAAAGCTGCATCAAGTGCCGCTATACCGACTGCGTCGATGTGTGCCCGGTGGACTGCTTTCGCGAAGGTCCCAACTTCCTCGCGATCGACCCCGATGAGTGCATCGACTGTGCTGTGTGCGTCGCCGAATGTCCGGTGAACGCCATCTACGCTGAAGAAGATGTGCCGGGTGACCAGCAGGACTTCATCGCGCTGAACGCCGATCTGGCCAAAAACTGGCCGAGCATCACGAAGACCAAGGCTCCGCTGCCCGAGGCAGACGAGTTCAAGGACGTGAAGGAAAAGCTGGCCCTGCTGGCCCGCTGAGCGGCCATAGGCGGTGCTGACGGCCTGCGGGGCGCACCCTGCGCGCTGCGCCCCGGCCCAGTGATGGCCCGCTGCGGCTCAACCGGTTCGAATGAAATCGAGATGAGCCCAGGGTATTGACAGGTCCTGGAGCACCCCCTACAATTTCGCTTCTCTGCTGTTGTTGTTCCCCGATAGCTCAGTCGGTAGAGCGCCGGACTGTTAATCCGTAGGTCCCTGGTTCGAGCCCAGGTCGGGGAGCCAAGAATTGCAAAGGCCCGTTAACCAAAACGGGCTTTTTTATGTAAAGGTTGTACTGCTGTTCCTCGATAGCTCAGTCGGTAGAGCGCCGGACTGTTAATCCGTAGGTCCCTGGTTCGAGCCCAGGTCGAGGAGCCAAAAAATTCGAAGGCCCGCATCCGTGCGGGCCTTTTTGTTTTTGTGCCGCCCGTGCGGCGAGGGCACGTCCTCTCTTCAGCCGGCTGCCTCCCAGGCTATCCCTGCCGCACCCACCCGCGTCACGCTTGCCGTTATACGATGGTGCTTTCCCTTCGCCATCAATCCGGCCTCCCGATGAACTCCATCTTGTTGCGTGTCACGTTCGCCCTTGTCGCCACGGCCCTCTTCAATCCGCTCGCGCGCAGCGAGGAAGTGGGCAGCGTCAACACCAATTTCCACGTCACGGGCTCGGACCGCGTGGTGGTCGAAGCCTACGACGACCCGCTCGTCCAGGGCGTCACCTGCTATGTGTCGCGCGCCCGCACCGGCGGCATCAAGGGCACGCTCGGCATCGCGGAAGATCCGACCGAGGCGGCGATCGCCTGCCGCCAGGTCGGCGCGCTCAAATTCACCGGGCCCATCAAGCAGCAATCCGACGTGTTCTCCGTGAGCATGTCGCTGATCTTCAAGACCCTGCATGTGGTGCGCATTGTCGATCCGAAGCGCAATTCACTGATTTATCTGACCTACAGCGATCGGGTCGCGAGCGGCAGCGCGAAGAACAGCGTGAGCGTCGTCGGAATGCCGGCCGGCACCACGATCCCGCTCAAGTAACAGCCGCTGGTCCGGTAACACTCGGCGAACGCCCGGAATGCATGGGGAAGCCCGGCCCGCGCTACACTGGCAGACCGAGCAGGATTTCCATCATGACCGTGACCCGTTTCCGCGATTCCGCCCGCTACTGGCGCACGCCGCTGTTGCCCGGCGCGGATCTGCTCACGGCTGAATATCACGACCACCAGTTCTCGCCGCACTGGCACGACGCGTACACCATCCCCGTGATCGTGGCGGGCGCCGAGGGCTATCGCTATCTGGGCACCGACTACGTCGCCGAAGCGGGCAGCGTGCCGATCATCAACCCGGGCGAGCTGCACACGGGCGCGCGGGCAATCGAGGAAGGCTGGCGCTATCGCGTCCTGTATGCGCCAGTGGATTTCATCCAGCAGCTCGCCACCGATGTCGCCGGCCAGCCGCAAGCGCTGCCGTGGTTCGAACCTGGCGTGATCCGCGATCGCGATCTCGCCCAGCGGCTCGCGCGGGCGCACCGTCTGCTCGAGGCGCAAGCCGATCCGCTGGCAGCCGAAGCCGCCATGCTCGACGCCCTGTCGACCCTGCTCGTGCGCTATTCGGGCAGCCAGACGAAACCCGCCCGGCTCGCCGCCGACGATGCACGCGTGGCCACCATGAAGGAACACCTGACCGGCGAGCTCGCCACCCCGTTGCAACTGGCCGAACTGGCCAACGCCGTCGGCTTGTCACCGTTTCATGCAGCACGGCTCTTCGCCCAGACGACCGGTTTGCCGCCGCACGCGTGGCGCAACCAGGTCCGGCTGCAACGCGCGCTCGCGCCTTTGCGTGCGGGCGTCTCCGTCACCGAAGTGGCCGCGGCCAGCGGCTTCACCGACCAGAGCCATTTCACCCGCCACTTCCGGCGCATGTTCGGAGTGCCGCCGGGGCGCTGGCAGTCGGCCTGAGCCGCGAGGACCGAGCCGCCCGCTCACCCCACCGCAAGAACGTACAAGCCCTCCGCCCCCCACCGCCGTTATGCTCCGTGGACCAAGGAGACTAGATTGACCCATCCCAAGCACCCAGCCCGATCCAAGGAATTCACCGCCGGCGCGCGCGACATCATCCCCATGATGGTCGGCGCGGCGCCGTTCGGCGTAATCTTCGGCACTCTGGTCACATCCGGCCCATTGCACCTGTGGCACGGACAATTGATGTCGCTCGTCGTGTTCGCCGGCTCGGCGCAGTTCATCGCCCTGGGCCTGATTGCCGGCCACGCGAGCTTTGCCGTGGTGTGGGCCACCACGCTCGTCGTCAACCTGCGCCACGTGCTGTACAGCGCCACACTCGCCCCGTACGTCTCACATCTGCCGCTGCGCTGGCGCCTTGCGCTCGGCGGCGTGCTCACCGACGAAGTCTTCGCAGTCGCCTGGGCGCACTACCGGCACCACCCGCCCGGCTCCGTGAGCCCGTACTACTTCCTCGGCGCGGGCCTCGCCATGTATCTCAACTGGCAGATCTGGACGCTGGCTGGCCTGCTGTTCGGCGCCACCTTCCCCGGGCTGCAATCGCTCGGACTCGATTTCGCCATGGTGGCCACCTTTATCGCGATCGTCGTGCCGCAGCTCGTCGCGCTGCGCTATTTCGCCGCCGCCGTCACGGCCGGTGCGCTGGCGTTCTTCTGGCAAGCGTGGCCTTACAAGCTGGGCCTGCTCGCCGCGGTGCTGGCGGGGGTCGTGGTCGGCGTGCTGCTGTCGCGCCCCAGCCCGCAACGACGCACGGCGGAGGTGGCGCAATGAACTACGTCGTTCTGATCCTCGGCATGGCGCTGATCACGTGGATGATCCGCGCGGCGGTGTTCGTGCTGGGCGACCGGCTGGTGTTTCCACCGCTCGTGCGCACCGCCCTCGGGTTCGTGCCGGTGACGGTGCTGACCGCCCTGATCGTGCCGATGGCCGTCTCGCCCCACGGCGGCGGCGCCGAGCTGACCTGGCGCAACCCGCAACTGGTTGGCGCGCTCGCCGCGGTTGCCGTCAGCGCCCTGACGCGCCGGCCGCTGCTCACGATCGCCGTCGGCCTCGCGGTCTTTTTTGTCTGGCAAGGGGTCGTGCTCAAATAGAGCATGCTACCTGCCTTGCACCGCCAGCCTTGTGCAGCGCCGCACGCGGCGCTGCACCCTGCGGCAAAAACACGCCGCGCCCTCAAGTTTTACCCTGGTTCGCCGTTAAGCAGTCGAGGTCCGCTCGCCGGGAAGTGACTCCCGCTGGTTACGCGGCAACAAGCAGGATCAACCGCGTCGAGCATCGACGTCGCCCTGTCACGGGGCTGTTCGCAGAAGGCGGCACTTTTGCGGTGCAACGCGGGAGGACCAAACGGGATAAGACATGGGTCAGATCACCCTTTCACTCAAAGACGAAACCGTCGCTAATTTGCGCAAGGATTTCGACGCTTTTTTGCGCGTCTCGCTCAAGCTCGACCCGCAATTCGCGACGCCGTCGTTTGAGGACTTTCTGCGCGCCAAGCTGCTCGACAACATGGTGCCGCTCACGGAACACGCGGTGAAGCGGATGTTGCAGGGTGGCCAATACGCATGGGCCAAGCGCACGCTGGACAAGGAATTCCCGGATGTAGTCGCGATCCTGATGCAGCAGGCGACCGAGTTCGGTTTTGGCTTCGCCTCGCGCTCCGAATGGACGCCCGAGGAACTCGCGAAGCAGTGCCACGACTGGGCGGCCGCGATCGTCAAGGAATCGGAGGGCGATGCGTCGCTGGTGGATCCGCTCGCGGCCCAGATCAAGGGGGCGGCCCAGGACATCCAGGCACTCGAAGAAGCGATGCAGACCCCGGCTTGGCGGCTCGTCGAGTCGTTGCGCCAGCGTGTCTACGAAGCGAAAGTGGCCTGCGAGACCAGCATCGGCAGCACGGCGCGTGAAAAGCTCGGCGAACTGCGCGGCCTGCTGCGCCTCGGCATCTCGCACGGCTCGTTCCAGAAACAGGAAGCGCAGCAGATCATGGAATATCTGCGCCTGCTGAAGCCGGAAATTTTCGTCGAAGAACCCTACGATATCTTCTCGCGGCTCGCCGCGTGGCTGCGCAATTTCTTTACGCCGCCCCCGCGGCAGCAGGCGCCGCAGCAACAGCCGCGCCAGTCGCGGTAGGTCCGTCAAGCGCGTTAAGCGCATTAAGCGCATTAAGCGGCGCGGAGTAGCAGACCGCGCTGAGTTCTACCGCGGCCGTCCACTGCCGTTCTCAGTCCCACATGTTCCTGAGCTTTGCCGCGATCTCGAGCTTCGCCCGCGCAGCGGCGGCAAGTCCGGCTGCGCTCGGCGGCACTGGCTCGGCCACACGCGGCCAGGCATAGGCATCGAAAAGCGGCAGCAGGTGCGCCGGAATGAAGCGCGTACGCGACGCCCAGACATGGCGGTCGCCGAGATGCGTCTGGTTATGCACGTAGAAGCGCTGCGGCACGACAATATGCAGGTCCTCCTTCGCGCGCGTCATCGCCACGTAAAGCAGGCGGCGCTCTTCGTCGATCTCCTCGTCGCTGCCAGTACCGAGGTCCGAAGGAATGCAGCCGTCGACGCCGTTCAGAACGAATACGTTGCGCCACTCCTGTCCTTTCGCGGAGTGAATCGTCGAGAGGATCAGATAGTCCTCGTCAAGTAGCGGCACGCCGGATTCGCCGCTGGTCGCGTCGGGCGGATCGAGTGTCAGTTCCGTCAGGAAGCGCTCGCGCGACGCGTAGGTGCCGGCGATGCTCTCCATTTGCATCAGATCCGCATGACGGACGGCGGCGTCTTCGTGATTGCGCTCGAGGTGCGGTTCGTACCAGCGCCGGATCAGCTCGAATTCGGCCGGCCATGGCGTGCTCCGGTTGCACAGGCTCGATATCAGCACAACAAAGGGCTGCCAGTCTTCGAGTGCGCGCGGCGGCGGCGCGAAGGCAGCGAGGGCGCCGGCAGTGGCGTTGGGTGTGGAGGTGCCGCTGGCCGCCCCTGCCACCGCGGCCGCATCGAGTGCCCGCGCCGCCGTCGCCGGGCCCACCCCGGGCAGCAACTGCATGACCCGGAACCCGGCCACCCGGTCGCGGGGATTCTCGGCAAAGCGCAGCACCGCGAGCATGTCTTTCACATGCACCGAATCGAGAAACTTGAGGCCACCGAACTTCACGAACGGAATGTTGCGCCGGGTCAGCTCGATTTCGAGCGCGGCGCTGTGGTGCGCCGCGCGGAACAGCACCGCTTGCGCCTTCAGCTTCATGCCGGCTTCGCGCGCTTCGAGCACCTGCTCGACGACGTAACGCGCCTGATCGGCCTCGTCTGCCACGCTCACGAGGCGCGGGCGCTGTGCCGAAGCCTTGTCGGTCCACAGGTTCTTGGTGAAGCGCTCGCTGGCGAGCTCGATCACCGCATTCGAGGCGGCCAGAATCGGCTGCGTGGAGCGGTAATTGCGCTCGAGCGTGACCTGCTTCGCGGGCGGATTGAAGTGCCCCGGAAAATCGAGGATATTGCGCACGGTCGCGCCGCGAAACGAGTAGATCGACTGGGCGTCGTCGCCCACTACGGTCAGACCGCGCCCGTCGGGCTTCAAAGCGAGCAGGATCGACGCCTGCAGGCGGTTGGTGTCCTGATACTCGTCGACCAGCACGTGGTCGAAGCGGCCCGCGAGGTCGGCGGCGATCGCCGGTTGCCCGGCCATCAGCGACCAGTACAGCAGCAGGTCGTCGTAATCGAGCACGCTCTGCTTCTGCTTGGCCTCGACATAAGTGGCGAACAGCATGCGCAAGTCCGCCTCCCATTCGCGGCACCACGGAAACGCGCTCGCCAGCACGTCCGCCAGCGCCGCGCCGGTATTGACGACGCGCGAGTAGATCGCAAAGCAGGTGTTCTTCGACGGAAAACGCCGCTCTTTCGCCGAGAGGCCGAGTTCGTACCGCACCAGGTTCATCAGGTCGGCGGAATCCTCGCGGTCGTTGATGGTGAAGCTGGGTGTCAGGCCAATCAGATCCGCGTATTCGCGCAGCAGACGCGCGCCGATGCCGTGAAACGTGCCGGACCAGCTCAACCCCTGCGCGAGCGCAGCCCGCGCGCCCAGTGCCTGGGTGGCAATGCGCGTGACGCGCCGGGTCATTTCGAGCGCGGCCCGGCGCGAGAACGTCAGCAGCAGGATGCGGCGCGGATCGACGCCCTTGACCACCAGATGCGCGACCCGGTGCGCCAGCGTATTGGTCTTGCCCGAACCCGCGCCGGCAATCACCAGCAAGGCGCCGGACGGCTGTGTGACGTTATCGGCGCCGTATTCGACGGCTTCGCGCTGGGCGTCATTGAGCCTGGCCAGCCAGGCGGCGGTATCGGACGGCGCGGGATCGGCGACGGAGAGCACAGGAGTCCGGGGCAACAGGTCGAGGAAAGGGGCGAAAATCGAGCCGCGAATTGCGGCGAAATCCGGGGACGAAATTCGGCAAAAGGAGTCAGCGCCGCATACTGTATATCCATACAACCTGCGCCGACAAGCGCCCTTTTTTCGGCATGCTGCGACCGGACTCGCGAGCCGCGCGCAAACCGTGGCCCAGCATAAAACGAAGCGGCCCGGGCGCTCTCGCGCTCCGGGCCGCTGCGGGCTTGCCGCGGACAACGGGCAAACCCGTCGTCCCTGCATGCCATGCTTAGTGCTTGACGTCCGAACCGTCGTCCTGGGCTGGCGTCTGGCCTTGCATGTTCATCTTCATCTCGTTGTTGGCGGTCTGCTTGTCAGCCTTCTTGTTCAGCTTGGCGTCACGGACCTGTTCCTTGTATTGCGACTTGGCGGCAGCCTGCTGTTCCTTCAACTGCTGCTTCGACGCCTTCTTCGACGCGCTATATTCCGCGTTAGCCTTCGCGTCGGCATCGCGCTTTTGCACCAGCGGATCGGTCGAACCCGTTGCCGTCAGGCGCTGCGGCGCCGGCGCAACGCCTTGCGCAGCCGGGGCTGCGGTGTCGGCGGCGGGCGCGGTCATCTGCTGGCCGGCCGCGGCGGCATCCGGTTGCGCGGTGGTCTGCGCAAACGCGCCGGCGGCGGTAAAAGTGGTCAAGGCCGCGCTCAGGGCGGTACCGATCAGGAGCGAACGAATCTGGGTCATAGCTATCCTCTCTAAAATTGTTGTCAGGACACGGGCGCCTAGGTACGACTGCACTGCTGCTGCGGTGCTTTGCAGTGCTAAGGCGGCGAGCCGTCGTCAGCAATGCATCAAGTGCCTTGCGCCCAGTCTGTTGTTGCCAGCCACTGTATGTGCAGCAGGCTCTTCTACAGAGCTTCACTTTACGAGTGAAGTTCATGAGAAACGACCACTGTTACGGAACGTTTCATTTTCTGACAAAAATATAACACCTGCTTTCAGTTACCTCACCTGATCCTGGAGGGGTCTGCCGGCAGGCTTCTGGCTTATCATGCGAACCCCATTACCCATGCCGCAATCGCCATGCCTAATCTCGATTTCACGCTGACCGGCGACTACGTCGAACTGCACAATCTCCTGAAGATAACGGGGCTAGCCGACAGCGGCGGCTCCGCCAAGCTGATGGTCGCCTCGGGCGCCGTGACCGTGGATGGCCAGGTTGAACTGCGTAAAACCTGCAAAATTCGCGCAGGCCAGGTCGTTTTGCTCGGCGACACGCGAATCGCCGTTCACGAGGCCTAGCACCACCGTGGTGCCCGCTAGGGCCGCCGCCCTCGGCGTCACGCGGCCGTCCTCGCAGTCCTGCCGGTCCCGCTGACGCGCCAAAAATCCGCACCAAAAATGTGCTTACAGATCGACAACAGCACGCCTACACAATAAGCTGTCAGTTTTGACAGAAAAAACGGTGCGTGCGCTGCCCGCATCGTGTCCCGTTCATGACCCAATCCGGCCTCTCCCGGGTGGCCGCCCCGCCGCCTACCCTTTCCCGTCACGCTGCCGACACCGCCCGCCTCGCCGCCCCGCTCGCCATTGCCCAGTTGTCGCAGATGGCGATGGGCGTCACCGACACGATCCTGCTCGGCTCGCTCGGTCCCGACGCGCTAGCCGCCGGCGGCCTCGGCGCCAATCTGTTCTTCGTGGTCGTCACGCTGCTGCAGGGCGTGCTGACCTCGGTGAGCGTGAGCGTCTCGCACGCCCGCGGCGCCCAGGCCGAGGACCGCGTGCCGCACATCTACTGGACCGGCTTCGTGATGTCGGTGCTGTTGTCGATTCCCGCCTTCGCGCTGCTGTCGTTTGCAACGCCGGTCTTGCTCGCCTTCGGCGAACCGCCGCTGCTCGCGCACAACGTCGGCGAGTACGCCGCCGTGCTGCGCTGGGGCGCGCTCGGCAGCCTGATCGGGATCGGCCTGATGCGCTCGTTCCTGCCGGCCATCGGTGCGGCGAAGCGGCTGCTGTGGGTGTCGCTGGCAGGGGTCTTCGTCAACGGATTCCTGAACTACGGCCTGATCCACGGCGCCTATGGCCTGCCGCACCTCGGTTTTCTCGGCTCGGCAACCGCCACCACGATCACGGTCTGGATGACAGCGCTGGTGCTGATGGCATGGCTGCATCTGCGGCCGCGCTATCGCCATTTCGTCACGGCGACGCGGCCGAAATTGCCGTTGATGGGCGAGCTGTTCAGCATCGGCTGGCCGGTCGCGATCACCTATGGCGTCGAATCCACGCTGTTTCTGGCCACCGGCCTGATGGTCGGCCTGCTCGGCGAAGCGCAGCTCGCGGCGCACCAGATCGCGCTGAACGTCGCCTCGGTCGCCTTCATGGTGCCGCTCGCGATTGGCCAGGCGGCCAATGTGCGGGTGGGCTACTGGTCGGGCGCCGGGCAGCCACTCGCGGCACGCCACGCCGGTTTCGTGGCGATCGCGCTCGGCGTAGCCTTCATGTCGCTCTCGGGGCTTGTGCTGATCCTCGCGCCGCACTGGATCGTCGGCCTCTACCTGCATCTGGACGACCCCGCCAACGCGGCCACGGTCAAGCTCGCCAGTTCGCTGCTCGGTGTGGCCGCCATCTTCCAGATCGTCGACGGCATGCAGACCGTCGGCTCCGGTTGCCTGCGCGGCCTGAAGGACACCCGCGTGCCGATGCTGGCCGCAGCGCTCGGCTACTGGGGCATCGGTTTTCCGACCGGTTACACGCTGGCGTTTCACTTCGGACTCGGCACCAGCGGTTTGTGGTGGGGTCTCGCGGCCGGCCTCGCGAGCGTTGCGCTGCTGATGACGCTGCGTTTTCACAAGCTCAGCCTGCGCCGCGTCCCGCTGGCGTCACGGCCGTCGGCATAACACATGCCGAAGCACGCGGCTGCGCTGGTGCCGGACAGTCCAACCCGGCGAGCTAAGCAAAGCAGGTATCGTTAGTTGGTGCGAGCCACAGCGCGCGATAGGATTAAACCGTCTTCTTGACACTCCTTCCTCTGACAGGGAAAGAAACTGGGTTTGAACCCGTGCACTGCGCGGGTTCTTTTTTCCAGCTTCGCTTGGGGTCCGGGCAACGCGTTCGCGCGAACGGTAAAATACGCGCCGGTTGCCTCACAGACCTACCCCCGGTCGTCCCGATTGCCACAACCGCCCGCCGCGTCCCACAAGGGCGCACCGCCTCACGGTCAGTGATCCGCTGCCCATCGTTCGTCGCACCGCACGCCGGACCACGCGCTGATGCGTCGGCGCAAGGCCAACGCCTTGGCCTCGCCAGCACGCACACGCGCGAATCGTCATTCAAAAACAGAACCAAGGACCTCCTGACATGCTTGCCCGGGTTACCCGTCTCTTTCCGCTGTGGGCCGTACTGGTCTCTCTCGCCGCCTACTTCTCGCCGGCTTCGTTCAGCCCGATCGCGCCGCACGTCACCACGCTGCTGACAATCATCATGCTGGCGATGGGCGTGACCCTGTCCATCGCCGATTTCAAACGCGTCTTCACCCGGCCCGCGCCGGTTGTCGCCGGCATCGTGCTGCACTACCTCGTGATGCCGCTTGCCGCATGGGCCATCGCCAAGGTGCTGCATATGCCGCCCGACCTGACGGCCGGCATGGTGCTGGTGGGCAGCGTCGCGAGCGGCACCGCGTCGAACGTGATGATTTATCTGGCGCGCGGCGACGTGGCGCTGTCGGTGACGATCAGCGCACTGTCGACGCTGGTCGGCGTGTTCGCCACACCCTTGCTCACACGCCTTTATGTCGACGCGTCGATCGCGGTCGATGTGCACGGCATGCTGATGAGCATTCTGCAGATCGTCGCGCTGCCGATCGTCGTGGGCCTCGTGATCAATCATCTGTTCGGCAAGCTGGTGCGGGTGGTCGAGCCTGTTTTGCCGCTCGTCTCGATGGTCGCGATCTTGCTGATCATCTCCGCGGTCGTGGGCGGCACGCAGAAGAGCATTGCCTCGGTCGGCCTCGTGGTGATGCTGGGTGTCATCCTGCACAACGGCATCGGCTTGCTCGGCGGATACTGGGGCGGCCGGCTGCTCGGTTTCGACGAAGCCGTGTGCCGCACGCTCGCCATCGAAGTCGGCATGCAGAACTCTGGTCTTGCCGCCACGCTGGGCAAGCTGTATTTCTCGCCGCTCGCGGCCCTGCCGGGCGCCTTGTTCTCGGTGTGGCACAACCTCTCGGGATCGCTGCTGGCCGGCTACTGGGCCGGCCGCCCCGCCAAGGGCTCTACCCATCCGGATGGCGCAGCCTCGTTCACGGCCGAGCGCGGCTGATGCGCTGTTGATCCGAGGTTGATACGCTGGTAGCGCGCTCGTCAGCGACGAGCGCGCGCCAAGCCGCAACGCAACGCAACGCACCAACCCCAAATTCTCAACACACATTTCCAACGGGTAACTCGTTCGTATAACGAATTATCGAACCTCCGCCACCAAAGCGCACGAACTGCGCCATCCACCTCGCCCCGATGGCGCCCTCACCCGTATCGACGCAACCTGCGCTCGCCGCGAACCTGTTCGAACAATTCCCCTTAGAATGCTTTCCTCGACGGACCACAGGTGCATCGGGTATACGCCTTTAGCATTCGGGCGTGTGCGAACCGAATCCAGCGGAGAAATAGCGTGCCGGCGTACGACAGCAACAACAAGATCGCGTCGCAGGATCATCAGGGAATCGCAGGCACGGCAACCAGCACGCGCCATGCCGCGCGCACGCTTACCAACATCGGCAAGCGTTGCCTGGTTCTATGCGCATTAGCGGCAGTTTTGACCGCCTGTGCGAGCCGACCGCCCGCGGCCGCGTTCGATCGGCCCGTCACTCACGCGTTGCCCACCTCCACCACAACTGCCCTTGGTACCGCGCTCGCTCCCTTCGAGCAGGCGCACCCAGGCGAATCGGGCTTTCGCGTGCTGTCCAACGGTACGCAAGCGCTGCAGATGCGCATCGCCCTCGCCCGCGCCGCTACGAAAACGCTCGACATGCAGTACTACATCGCCAACGAGGACACCACCGGCAAACTGCTGCTCGGCGCCGCGCTGTACGCGGCCGATCACGGCGTGCGGGTGCGCATGCTGGTCGACGACCTGAATTTCAAGGACATCGACGACGTCATGGCCGGCCTCAACTCGCACCCGAACATCGAGATCCGCGTCTTCAATCCGTTCGGCAGCACCCATCGCAGCGTGTTCGAGCGCACCAGCAATCTGTTCACGAAGATCGACCAGTTCACCCGCCGCATGCACAACAAGGCGATGATCACGGACAACCAGGTGGCGATCGTCGGCGGCCGCAATCTCGGCGACGAATACTTCAGCGCGAGCCCGACGCTGCAGTTCCGCGATCTCGATGTGCTGGCTGCCGGCCCGATCACCGCGGATGTCTCGGCGAGCTTCGACGAGTACTGGAACAGTAGCGGTGCGTATCCGCTGCGTGCGCTGAACCAGCAGACCTTCTCGCCGCAGGAACTGGACGCCACGCGTGACGCCTTGCGCGCGCACTGGCGCACTAACGCCGATCCGTACAACGCAAAGCCGCTCAATGCGACCCCGCTAGCCGCGCAGATCGCCAACGACTCGCTCGGCCTCACCTGGGCGCCGGCGGAATTCAAGGCCGACACGCCAGGCAAGATCGATCAGCCCTCGCCCGATTACGTGAGCCCGCCGATGCAGCGGCTCGTCGAATTGACGAAGGACGCCCAGAAAGAATTCCTCGTGATATCGCCCTACTTCGTGCCGCACGATGCCGGCGTGCAAGTGCTCGCGCAACTCACCGGGCGCGGCGTGCGGGTGGCGGTTCTGACCAATTCGCTCGCCGCCACCGATGCGCTCGCCGTGCAGGCCGGCTACAGCCCGTACCGGGTGCCATTGTTGCAACACGGTGTGGAGCTCTACGAGTTCAAGCCGGAACAACGCAGCGCGCGCGTCTCGGTAACAGGCTCGAGCTCCCGTGTCAGCCTGCACGCGAAAACCTACGTGATCGATCGCAAGATTCTCGTCATCGGTTCGATGAACCTCGATCCGCGTTCGGCGAACCTGAACACCGAACTGGCGCTGGTGATCCATAGTCCTGCGCTCGCCGCCGAGGTCGCCACCCTGTTCGACCGCGCCACCGCACCCGAGACGAGCTACCGCGTGACCCTCGCCACACCGGCGCAACTTGCCGGCCTCAGCTATATCGGCGCGCCCCAGTCGCAACTCGAATGGACCGACAAAGAGGACAACACCTGGCGCACCTACAACTCCGATCCACAAGCCGGTTTGTACCGAAATCTGCTGACGGGTCTATTCTTGCTATTGCCGGTCCAAGGACAGCTTTGATGCGCCTGATCGAGCGCCAGCGGTGCGGCCGCGTGCGCTAGCCGAACCATGCAGTGATCCACGTAATCCTTTAATCAAGTTAGGAGCGGAGCCGACCATGACCGAAGACGTACGAATGGAGCGCGACACATTCGGCGCGATTGCCGTGCCGAATGCCCAGTTGTGGGGGGCGCAAACGCAGCGTTCGCTGCAGAATTTCCGTATCTCGACGGAGAAGCAATCGCCGGAGCTGATCACGGCTCTTGCCGTCATCAAGCGCGCGGCGGCCGAAGTCAATCTGGGCCTCGGCGTACTCGACGAGAGCAAGGCGAAGGCCGTCATGCAGGCTGCCGACGAGATCATCGACGGCAAGCACCCCGGCGAGTTTCCGCTGGCGGTCTGGCAAACCGGTTCCGGCACGCAGACCAACATGAACCTCAACGAGGTGATTGCGAACCGCGCGAGCGAACTGCTCGGCGGCGAGCGCGGCGAAGCGCGCAAGGTGCATCCGAACGACGACGTGAACCGTGGCCAGTCGTCCAACGACGTGTTCCCGACCGCCATGCACGTGGCCGCCGCGTTCGCCATCGTCAAGCATCTGGTGCCGGCGTTGAAGACGCTGCGCGACACGCTCGACAGCAAGGCCAAGGCCTTTGCCGGGATAGTCAAGATCGGGCGCACGCACTTGCAGGATGCGACGCCGCTCACGCTCGGCCAGGAGTTCTCGGGTTATGTCGCGCAGCTCGACCACGGCATTCGCCACGTCGAAGCGACGCTACCGCATCTGTACGAGCTCGCGCAGGGCGGCACCGCGGTCGGCACGGGGCTCAACGCGCATCCGCAATTCGCGGACAAGGTCGCGGCGGCGATCGGCAAGCTGACCGGCCTGCCGTTCGTGTCGGCGCCCAACAAGTTCGAAGTGATGGCCGCAGCCGACGCGCTGGTGTTCGCGCACGGCGCACTAAAGACTGTGGCCGCCAGCCTGATGAAAATCGCCAACGACATCCGCTGGCTTTCGAGTGGCCCCCGCTGCGGGCTCGGTGAACTGTCGATTCCGGAAAACGAACCGGGCAGCTCGATCATGCCGGGTAAGGTCAATCCGACCCAGTCCGAAGCCATGACGATGCTGTGCTGCCAGGTGTTCGGCAACGACGTCGCGGTGAACATGGGCGGCGCGAGCGGCAACTTCGAACTGAATGTGTTCCGTCCGATGATTGCGCACAACGTGCTGCAATCGATTCGCCTGCTTGCCGACGGCGCACACAGCTTCAACGACAACTGCGCGGTGGGCATCGAGCCGAATCGAGAACGCATCGACACGCTGCTCAACGAGTCGCTGATGCTGGTGACAGCGCTCAATCCGCACATCGGCTACGACAAGGCCGCCAAGATCGCCAAGCAGGCGCACAAGGAAGGCACCACGCTGAAGGCAGCGGCGCTCGCGCTCGGCTTTGTCACCGAGCAGCAGTTCGACGAGTGGGTGCGGCCGCACGACATGGTGGGCAACAAGACGGGCTGAGGCTGCGCGAATCCCACCGGGGTCCGGCCGCGCTACCGGACCTCGGGCGTTACCCGCTTAAATCTTGCCCTTAGCCACTTCTTCCGGCTTGAGTTCGACGATCGCGTCGAGCGCTTCCTTCACATCCAGCGCGTACTTGGCGAGACGGCTCTGTTCGTCGGTCTCCGGCACGTAGGCCGGCACCGGCACCGGATGGCCGTTCTCGTTGACGGCCACCATCACGACCAGACAGTCGGTGGTCTGCATCAGCTCGCCGCCCTTCGGATCGCCCGCCTGCACCGACACGTGAATGTGCATGCTGGTGCGGCCGGTATGGACGACCCGGGCGCGCAGTTCGACCAGATTGCCGACCAGGATGGGCCGACGGAAGCGGATATTGCCGACGCTCACCGTCACGCAGTAGCGCCCCGACCAGACCGCGGCACAGGCGTAGGCGGTCTCGTCGATCCACTTCATCAACGCGCCCCCGTGCACCTTGCCGCCGAAATTGACCGAGGTGGGTTCGGCGAGAAAGCGGAAAGTGGTTTCGGAACGGTCCAGCGGCGCAGCGGAAGGGGTGCTCATCTTGACTCCGATCAAACTATGTGTCGAAAGGAGCCGATTATACGAGTGCAATTTTGACTGCGCTGTGCGATGAAGGCCGGTAATTCTGTTTTACCGCCACCGAAACAGAGCCGGGGCGGCATTTTATTTGTGATAGGAAATGCCTTCGTCGATCGTGCCGTACATTGTAAAACCGCTCGAATCGGCGCTCGGCGGGGCCGAGCCACCCTGTGCGCAGGCAGCGCACAACAGCACGGTAGCGGCGATAACAAGCAGGCGTTTCATGACGGCGTTTTTCCGGAAGACAGGTTTTGATTCTAGCCTGGCGATGCCAGGCCGCGCATAAGCCGCACCCTTACCTGTTACCCCGCCTTGCCTCGTGGAGGTCGTGGCTGCATTCGACAATTCACGCTAACCTGAAACATCGAATGCAGCGGCGCGATACAGTGAACACCATGGCGAGCACTCGCGCGCGCCGCAACAGCTTTACATGGGAGCTCCATATGCCCGCCTCGCTTTCCGACACACACAACCACTTCCCCGGCTTGAGCCGGATCGGCGCGCTGCTCGCCGACCCCGGCCGGGCCGCCATGCTGTGGGCGCTGATGGACGGCAGCGCGCGCCCGGCCGGCGAACTGACGATCGTCGCGGGCCTGTCGCCCTCGGCCGCCAGCGCGCATCTGGCGCGCCTCACCGAAGGCGGCCTGCTGGCCGTCGAAGTGCGCGGCCGGCACCGCTACTTCCGCATTGCGTCGGCCGACATCGCCGCCTCCATCGAGGCGCTCGCCAATGTCGCCGAGGCAAGCGCGCCGCAGCGCACGCCGCTGCGGCCGGCGCGCACCGTGCCGCTCGAGATGCGCTACGCGCGCACCTGCTACGACCACATGGCAGGCGAACTCTCGGTGCAGCTCTTCGAGCGGATGCTGAGCCACAAGCTGCTGACCTTGCACGGCAGCACGCTCGAAGCCACCTCGGAAGGCGCCTCGCGGCTCGCCACCTGGGGCATCGACGTGGCCGGCCAGCAAAGCCGCCGGCGCCGCTTCGCCTGCACCTGCCCGGACTGGAGCGAACGGCGCCCGCACCTGGGCGGCGCGCTCGGCGCGGCCCTGCTCGATGCGTGGTCGTCGCACGGCTGGGTGGAGCGCACCGACCGCCCACGCATCCTTAGAATCACCCCGGCCGGTCATCAGCATTTCAACGATTTTTTGAAGAACTGATCGCAAAGCGGCTACATCAAGCATTCAATTTCATTAAGAATCGGCCACTTAACACTTTTTGTTACACGCGAGGTAAGGAGGCTTACAAATGTGGGGGCCTTGAAACAGGCCCCAACGGTAGAGTGCTTTCACGGATGCAACACAACCACGCGTCCGCAAGAGAGACAACATGAAAACACTCACCGCACCAAGCCGCTCAATGCGCCGCCTAACGGGTTCTACCCTGGTGGGCTATACACTCATCGCCGCAGCAGCCTTCACGCTTGCCACCCAGGCGTCCCTCGCCCAGGAAGCACCTCCGGATAACGCGCCTGCCGCGACCCAGAACAGCGTTCCGACCGATCCGCCGGGACGCGTCGCGCGGCTTAACTACAGCTCGGGCGCCGTGACGACCGAACCCGCTGGCGCCACCGACTGGGCCTACGCGCAGATCAACCGGCCGCTCACGACCGGCGACCAGTTGTGGAACGACCAGAACGCGCGCTCGGAACTACACATCGGTTCTACTGCAGTACGTCTCGGCGAATCGACCAGTCTCGACATTCTCAATCTCAACGACACCAACGCCCAGTTGAAGGTCGCGCAAGGCACGCTGTCGACGCGCGTGCGCGAACTCGCACCGGGCTCGACCTATGAGATCGACACGCCGAATCTGGCGCTCGGCATCAGCGCCCCCGGCGACTACCGCGTCGACGTCGCGCCGGACGGCAGCAGCACGACCGTCACCGTGCGCAGCGGCAACGCCACCGTGTATGGCGACAACGGCCAGGTGCCGATTGCCGCCGGCCAGCAGATCCGCTTTGCCGGTACGGCCCTGCAGCAGGTCGCGGACAACGCCGCACCGGGCCTCGACGGTTTCGATCAATGGGCCGCCGGCCGCGATGCCGAGGAAGATCGTTCGGTGTCGGCCCGCTATGTCTCGCGCGACGTGCCCGGTTATCAAGACCTCGATGCCAACGGCACGTGGCGCAGCAGCCCGCAGTACGGCGAAGTGTGGGTGCCTAACGCGGTGCCGGCGGGCTGGGCGCCGTATCACGACGGTCACTGGGTCTGGCAAGCGCCTTGGGGCTGGACCTGGGTCGACGACGCACCGTGGGGCTTCGCGCCGTACCACTACGGCCGCTGGGCGTACGTCGACGACACGTGGGCGTGGGCGCCCGGTCCGGTGATCGTCGATGCGCCGCCGGTGTATGCCCCGGCGCTGGTCGCCTTTGTCGGCGGCGGAGGCGGAGGCGGAGGCGGAGGCGGAGGCGGCTCGTTCAACTGGGGCGTGAGTCTTGCAATTGGCGGCGTGGCCGCGGCAGGCGTGGCCTGGTTCCCGCTTGGCCCGGGCGAACCGTGGCACCCGCGCTGGGGCGACTGGAGCCCCGGGTACTACAACCGCGTGAACAACTACAACCGGGTGAACATCACGAACGTCAACAACGTGACGAATATCACCAACATCAACAACATTCACAACACGTACATCAACTATCGCGCGCCGGGTGCTGTGACTGCCGTGCCGGCGACCGCCTTCGTGCATGGCCAGCCGGTCGGCCGGTTCGCGCAGAAGGTCAACCCGGCGCAATGGCACAACGCGCAGATCAACCCGGGCGGCCCCGGCATTGCGCCAGTGCGTCAGAGCTTCGAGTCCGGCATGCGCAATGCGAATTACCGGCCGCCCGCTGCAGTGATGGCGCGCTCGGTGGTGGCGACGCGCAGCCCGGTCGTGCCGCCGGCCTATCACGACACGCTCGCACAACGTTTTGCGCAAGGCGGCGGTCGTGTGCCGGGCGCGGGCGAGCCGATCGTGCGCACTTCGATGCCGGCGCATTTCACGGGTGCCGAGTCGCATGGCGGTCCGGCTGCAGCCGCGCTGCAGAACGTGAAGGTGGTCCAGGCGAATTCGCCGCGCATGGCCCCGGGCGCGGTGCCGCATATCGCACAGGGTGGCGTGCGGCCGGGTGAACCTGCAGCAGATGCTGCTCGTCCGGGTTTCGGCGGTCCGAACGCGGCGCAAACGCGGCAAGTTGCACAAGCGCCGCATGCGATGCCCGAACAGGGCCGGCCGGGTACGCCGGCGGCGCCGGGTACACAGGCTCAGATGGCCAACGAACGAGCGCAGGAACGCCCGCAAAACAATGACGTGCCGCGTCCGCCGCAAGCTGGGGGCGCCGCGCCGAACGGCTTCGCGCAGCATGGTGGAGAGCCGGTGAATGCGCAGCAGGCCGCAGCCGAAGCACGCCACGAACCCGCATGGACCCAACCGCATACGCCGATGGCGCTGCAGGCCCAGCGGGAGCCACACGCACCGGCGCAGCCGCAGCCAGCCGAGGCGCGGACAGCGGAAAATCATCCGCAAGAGGCTCAACAGGCGCCGCGTGCAGAGTTTCACCCGCAGCCACAGGCCCAACCGCACCAGGAATATCACCCGCAGGAGGCCCAGCAGGCGCCGCGTCAGGAATTCCACCCGCAGCCACAGGCCCAACCGCACCAGGAATACCACCCGCAGGAGGCCCAGCAGGCGCCGCGTCAGGAATTCCACCCGCAGCCGCAAGCTCAGCCGCATCAGGAATATCACCCGCAACAGGCCCAGCAGGCGCCGCGTGAACAGTTCCACCCGCAGCCCCAGGCGCAACCGCGTCAGGAATACCATCCGCCGCAGCAGGCCCAGCAGCCGCGCCCTGAGCCGCGTCCGGCGCAGCAGGCTCAACAGCCGCATCCGCAGCCGCATCCGGAGCAGCACTCGAACAGCGGCGGCCACGACGAGCATCGCAGGAGCTAAGAGGACGAGAAGTTACCAAAACGAGGGCACTTGAAGGCGGTCCAGGACGTTGGGACTGGTACCACTCACCGCATTAACGGCTCACCCGCCACCCGCCCCTTCCGGCCTCGCAGCCGGCCTCTGCCCAGCCCGTGATCCGGGCAACAAAAAGCCCACGCATTTTTTCTGCGTGGGCTTTTTCACTGCGGCGCGCGCGGCAGAGGCTGCGCGCAGAAACGAATCAAACCGCCATCGGCGCGGTCAGCGGCTCGTGATGCCGGTAGCCGACCAGCGAAAAGTCCACCGGCTCGATTTTCTCGAGCCACTCGGGCTCGTACACGCCCGTCTTCGCGTATTCCGGCACCCGCTCGGCGATCGCCAGTTGCGGGCTCTCGTACGGCTCGCGGCCGATCTGCCGTTGCAGCATGTCGAGCTGGTTCTCGTAGATATGGGCGTCGCCGATGAAGTACGTGAACCAGCGCGGCGTATAGCCCGTCAAGCGTCCGACCAGATGCAGCAGAGCCGCACCTTCGGTCAGGTTGAACGGCGTGCCGAGGCCCACGTCATTGCTGCGAATGTACAGACACAGCGAGATTTCCCGGCGGGCAGCGTTCGGCAGGAACTGGTACAGCAGGTGGCACGCCGGCAAGGCGATCTCCTCCAGCACCGCAGGATTCCACGCATGAAACAGAATGCGCCGGTCGGCGGGGTTCTGCATGATCGTATCGAGGCACTGGCGCAGCTGGTCGATCGCCTTGTACAGCAGCACCTTGCGGGCACCGTCTTCCACGAATTCGGTGACGACCCGATAGCCGCGACCGGTCGCATCCGCGATCTGCGCGTTCGCTGAGGCGTCCAGCACCTTATAGGCCGGCCATTTGCGCCATTGCACGCCATACACATCGCCCAGGTCGTCCGGGCCTTCGCGATACGGATTGGCCAGCCACTGCGGATTCTGATTGGCGTTCGCGTCCCACACCTTGCAGCCGAGCTCGCGGAAATCCGCCGCACTGCGCGAGGCGCGCAGGAATCCCACCAGTTCGCCAATCGCCGATTTAAAGGCGAGCTTCTTGGTGGTCACGGCGGGGAAACCCTGCTGGAGATCGAAGCGGAGCATCGCGCCCGGCATGCTGATGGTGCGGATGCCAGTGCGGTTCTCCTGCCACGTCCCGGTGTCGAGAATCGAGCGGACGAGGTCGAGGTATTGTTTCATTCGGGTTCCTTCGGCCCGGCGCCGGGCGCCCAGGACTTTTTGCGACAAAACCCGATTCTAACAAGCGCGGACGACCGACGCGCCGACACGCCTTTTCTGCTGCGCGACCGCCTGCCTGCGAGCGCCGCCAGGCGCGTCCGCTCAAACCGCCCAACCACGCTACTTACACGTACCGCAGACCTTCAGATATGCGGCATGGTGGCCGGCTCGGCATGTGCGCCAATCGGCTCGCCTTCCATGTGACGCATGCCGTGCGCGCACAGCAAGCGGTACAGCGTAACCCGCGAGATACCCAGTTCCTGCGCCGCGTCGCCGAGGCGGCCGCGATGGCGCAGCAGCGCCAGTTCGATAGCCTGGCGTTCCGCCGCTTCGCGCGCCTGGGCAAGCGACACCGGCACGATCTCCACGTATTCCGCCAGCTCGAGATCGCGGGCGGTGATCGCGCGACCTTCCGACATCACGATGGCGCGACGCACCCGGTTGATCAGTTCGCGCACGTTGCCGGGCCAACTATAGTTGTGCAGTGCGGCGATCGCATCGGGCGCAAACCCGCGCAGACGGCGGCTTGCATCTTTTCTGAAACGTTCCAGCATGTGCCGCGCAAGTAGTTCGATATCCTTACCACGCGCACGCAACGGCGGTTCGTCGATTTGCAGCACGCACAGGCGGTGATATAGATCGGAACGGAAACGTCCTTCGATCATCGCTGCATTCATATCGACGTGGGTGGCCGAGATGATCCGCACGTCCACATCTACCGCGCCGTGGCCGCCGAGGCGCTCCACCTTGCGCTCCTGCAGGAAACGCAGCAGGCTCGCCTGGCTTTCGAGCGGCAGGTCGCCGATTTCATCGAGAAACAGCGTGCCGCCATTGGCCGCTTCGACCCGGCCGATCTTGCGCTGGTTAGCCCCCGTAAAGGCGCCACGCTCATAGCCGAACAACTCCGATTGCAGCAGGTGCGGCGGAATCGCGCCACAGTTGATCGGCACGAACGGCGCGCTGCGCCGCGACGAACGCTCGTGGATCGCCACGGCGGTGAGTTCCTTGCCGGTGCCCGACTCGCCCGAGATGAACACCGGTGCGTCGGTCATCGCCACTTTGCGGATCGAGCGGAACAGCGCGAGCATGGCGTCGCACGAACCGACCATTTCGCCTTCGGTGCCGTTCGGTGCGTTGTCGTTGGAAGCGGGCTCGCCGAGCGAGATCATGCCGTAGGCGTGTCCTACCGAGTCGACGATCCTGTCGCCCGAGTAAGGCACCGTCACGTAGTCGAAACAATAGTCGCGCACGAGCCGGCGCAAAGCCGCGTCCTGCAGTTGGCCGGGCATGGTGGCAGCCACCCAGCCGACGTTCGGCATCGTCAGGCACGACTCGAACGCAGCGATTTCGTGCTGCTGGAAATGGCTCGAAAGATCGAGCAAGCCGCCCGCTGCCATCCCGGCGCGAACGGCACGGCGTACGTCGCGCGCCGAACCGACCACTTCGACGTGCCAGCCACGCTGGTTGAACCTGGTGTTCAGCTCCGCGCTAGGGTCACGCGAAACGTAAATCAGTTGCCGCGTTGCGGGTTCCATTATTCAGATCCTCTCGTCAACGAACGTTAAGGATGACGGCACGCACCTGAACATGTTTCAGACACGTTGACCCAGTTCGGGATTCGCGCATAGCAAATAACCGAACGGCCATTCCATTCCGTGCGGACAGCTGATCCCCGAAAAGCGGCGTGTGTGATTGAGACGGCCCAACGTCGGGCTTTTTTTAAATGTGACTCTGTTTTCGAGAGCTTACTATACGCGCGCCGCTTCGAAAACAAATATGCGAATTTAATCGCCCCCTCGCCGTCCAGCAAGGCTGGGCGGGCGTTACACAAGTCTGCGCAATCTGAATAAAACGTTTCCAGGGTGGTGGGCTACGTATCTACCCTGACGTTTAGCGTACCGGCGCTAATTGCGAATTATCGGTATTTCCTGCCACTCGTTTCAGGGCTGAAACGTTTTTCCCTCATTTTCACATATCGGCTCTTCGCCGCCTTCCCCCCACCCAGTCGCATCAACGGATTGCGCCTCATGGCACACGTTTCGCTAAATGTCTCGCACCAAGGAGACACACCATGCGACTCGCTTTCCGCATCGATCCGCGCCACTGCCAGCCGCTCGCCGCACTATGCGCCGCGTTGCTGCTGGTTGCGCTGCCCCCTGGCGTCAACGCACAGGAATCGGTCACCACCCCTTCCCCCGATACCGGATCCGTCACCCTCGCGAGCCCAACGCCCGCAGCGGTGACGGCCCCGGATACCGCGGTCAGCGATGCAGCCGACACGTCGAATCCCGCTGCCACCCGCAGCGATCTCGCCGGCGACGCGCTGAGCATTCCCGCCGACGCCGCGGCGGTCGACACGGTGGCGGCCAGCGATCTGACGCTCGACGACCAGGTGCTCTCGCAGCAGCGCGGCGGCTTCAGCGGCATGTTGATGGTAGCCGCGACGCCGCAACTGATGCGTGGGGTCGGCAACGGTGGCAACGGCGTGACGCTGTGGGACGAAATCGCCCCGCCGTCGCCGCTGCCGGTCCCGGTCGACGTGGCCCGCTCAGCACAGGGCAACGTGACGAGCTACCAGAGAAATTAGATGAACGACGCGCACTCGCTGCCCGCTGACGATCGCTAGCGATCACTAGCGATAACCAAGGGCCGCACCGACCGTCCGCCATCAAGGAACCGACATGAACGCCTCAACCCAGATGCTGCGCCGCAAGCTCACCTGTGGCACCCGCCGTCCTCGCACCGTAGCGATCGGTGCGCTGCTGAGCGTGCTTGCCGCCGGCGCCGCTCTCCCGGCCGCAGCACAGCAGGTCAGCCAGCCGGGCAACCTGATCATCGAGACCGACATCACGCCGCGTGACGCCTTTGTGCCGGTGCCGAAAAGCGCGGACCCGATCGCCGTGCAGGTCGAGACCTTCCCCGCTGCGACGTTCGATACGGCACTCGGCGCGATGGCGAGCGACCTCGACCTGAACGGCGCGCATGGCACCGCCGGTGTCGCCGGCAGCGGCGCACTGCCGGGGCTGACGGGCTCCAACGGGGTGGGCGGCCTGGAGCATCTGCTGGCAGGTAACGGCAGCGGCGCCCCGGTCGGCGCGGGCGCCGGTCTCGGCGGCGCCGGCGGCATCGGCGGCTCGATCGCCCAATCGGTAAACGGCGCACTCGCTCCGCTCGGCGCGGCGATGGGAGCGATCAAATGACAACCTCAAACGCACAGGCCACTCACACCATGCCATCACGTCTGCAACTTCGCCGTCCCTTGATCGCGCTCGCCCTGCTCAGCTGCTCGTGCCTCGCGGTTCAGGCTCAGGCGCAGGTTCAAACGCCGCCTGCACAAGTCGACGTGCAGGCGCTGATCGGCAGCGGCGTGGCCAACGGCGCGGTTGGGGTCGTCGCGATCAACGAGGCGGCAGGCCTCGACAACGCACAAGCCAATCAAGGCGTGATTACCAACGGGCAAGTGCCGCTCGACCTGATCGGCACTTCGCAAAGCGCGTCGACAAACGCGAAGACGAGTGCTGCGCGCAGCGACATCGATAGCAACGCATTTTCAAACACCTCTGGCCTTATCGAAGTGAATCAGTCGGCGGGTGTAGGGAATCTTCAGCGGAACAGTGCCGTGGTCGGTTCTGCTCCGGTTGAAGGGGAGATCGTAGCGGATGGGGTGCTATCCGCTACGACCGCCAAAAACAGCGGCCCAGGCGGTTCTGGTCAAAACCACGACGCACGCGAGGTGTCCATCGGTCCGGACGCGCTCAAGAACGTCAGTGGGATCGTCCAGATCAACCAGACCGCTGGCACGGGCAATGTCAGTTCAAACAGTTTTGTGCTCCGTCCCCCGGCGGGCACCTTTTTCTAACGAGCCACACTCTTTATCGGAGCGTCATCATGAAGCGCACTATCATTGCAGCGGCTGTTCTTTCGACGATGGCAGTCAGCTCGGCCTACGCCGAATGCACAGCCGGTTGCGACCCAGCTGAGCTCTTTACGGCAACCAACGTCTATACCGACATCGGCGAATTCGGCTTCATCACGCTGCGCGGCAAAGTCGACGTGTCGAGCAGCTCGGGCGCCACTGTCAACAACACACAGAACGTGGACATCAGCGGCGTTGACATGAAGACGCCTCCGCAGAGCTACGTCTCCGGCAAGGTAACCACCACCACCAACGCCACCAACAGCTGGTTCAACGGCAGCGGCAGCGGTTCGAACTACTCGCTTCACTCGTCGTTCGCCGCGGGCCAGTTTGCTGAAGGCTCGCAAGAGCAATCGGCTGCAGCTTACGCACAAGGCCAGAGCTTCGGCGAAAGCAGCGGATTCAAGCAAGGCTTTGAAGGGTCGGTCGCCGGCGGCGGCTACTCCAACACCCACAATAGCGCCAACGGCTATCTGGCAGCCGGCTTCATCGCCGGCATCGGCGGCGGCCATGGCGTGATCTTCGGTGGTGTGGCCGCGGGCTTCGCCGCTGCGCTGAACACGCACTCCTCGGACAACTACGGCGGCTACTTCGCCGAGCAGTCTTCCGGTCACCAGTCGGCATGGGGACAAGAACATTCGTCCGGCTACTTCGCACAGGCAGGGGAACAAAGCGCTTCGGGCTACTACGAGGGCAGCAAGGTCTCCGGCGATGCCAACGCATGGGGATGGAGCGCGCATAACGACCTCAGCGCAGGCTATGTCAACGTCTCCGGCAGCGTGACGCAGCACATCAACACCGAAACGCCGACGACGATGTCGGCCACCATCGGCGACGGTGCACTGGGTCTCGCGAACGGCAACATCGGCGTCAACATCGCCACCGGCGTGGACAACGCACAGTCCAACGACGCAGCACTGTCGAACATGGATGCGGGCCCGGTATTCGGCTCGGCGCAGATCTACTCGACCCAGGCCTCCATCGGCTCTGCGAAAGTGGGTGACTTCAACTTCGTCTCGGCCGTCGGTAACGGTGCACTGGCAGGCGCTACCGGCAACATCGGTGTGAACGTCGCATCGGGTGTCGGCAACGCGCAAAACAACAGCCTCGCTGCCTCGGCTACGACCACAAGCAGCAGCGGCGATTCGGGCTGGATGCGCGGCGGCTCGAATAGCGGCGGCGAAGTCATCGCCAGCGACCAAAACTGCCAGACCGCAGCGGCAGGGGTCAATGGTGAATTCACCGGGTCGTCATCGCTCGGCGCCGGCGCTCTCGCGAACGCCAGCGGCAACATCGGCGTGAACATCGCGTCGGGGGTAGGCAATCTCCAACACAACGGCCTCGCAGTCGCCAGCGTGTCGGTCGGCAAGTAAAGCTTCATCGCAGGAAGGCACCGGCCAGCCCTCGGGCTGGCCGGCTGTCTCCGCAGGGGGAATACCATGTTCGGGGTGAGCAGGGTAACGCTTGGATTTTTGCTGGCGCTAGGGGCGGGGCTCTTCCTGTCGCAGACGGGGCATGCCCAGAGTGCGCTCAACATGAATGCCGCGGCGGGTGTGCCTTTCGACATGCAAGTGCACTCGATCCGCGATCTTCGCTACAACCACATCGTTTCCCAACGCTACGACTATAGCTGCGGGTCCGCGGCACTCGCCACGTTGCTGAAGTACGGCTACGGCATCGACATTCCCGAAACCGAAATGATCCGCCGCATGATGGTGTTCTCGACACCGGAAGTGGTGGTGAAAAACGGCTTCTCGATGCTCGACATGAAGAAGTTCGTCGAAACGCTCGGCCTGCGCGGCCGCGGCTTCCGGGTCGCGCCCGAAGCGCTCTACCACCTGCAGATTCCCGTGCTCGTGCTGATGAACAGCGACGGCTACGAACACTTCGTGATCGTCAAGCATGCGGAAAACGGCCGCATCTTCGTGGCCGACCCCGCGCTGGGCAATCGCATCATCATGGAAAAGGACTTCGACGAGAAGTGGAACGGTCTCGTGTTCGCGGTCGTCGGCAAGCCATTCTTGGAGGATTCTCCGCTTTTGCAAGGCAACGAGTCGCTCGCGCTAAAGCTGCGTGAACGTGCGCTGGAAAACGGTACGGCAGCGACTCCCTTTGTTGAATACGGTTTGATCAAGGCAGAGTTGTTCTGACTCATTATGGATCGAAACTTTCTCACCGTCGGCTGCGCGTTATGTTTCGCAACGTGCAGCCTTGCCACGGTCGCGCGCGCTGCCGAGCCGACCGCGTCTATGCCGAGCGCCTCCGCATCCGTCTTCGAAGACGCCGCCGCCGACCTGCAACCGGTTGACGACAGCGTCCTCGCATCGCAAAGCGGCAAGGGTGTCGGCGGCGACATCATTTCCGGCGTGGTCGTGAATTTGCTGTCGCAATGGAACCTGCCCAACGGCACCACCGCCGTCGCCCAGGGCGCGCTTTCCATCGTCACCAACACGCTCAACCAGGCGAGCGTACAAGTCAGTTCGTCGGCCGCCGTGGTCGGCCCGAACACCTCGGGGGGCAGCGGCGCCAACCCGAACGCCAGCGCCACAGGCGGCCAGAACGCCAGCGTCAACGGCGTGTCCCAGATCACCCAGGTGGCCGGTAACGGCAACGCCGGCACCAACGAGGCGGTGATCGATTTCAATGCGCCGACGAGCAGCCTCTCGGGCGGCGCCTACAACAACCAGACGAGCGCCAACGCCAGCAACGCGAATGGTTCCGTGAAGGCCGCAGTCAGCTTCGGCAGCGGCGGCATTTCGATCTCGCTGCAAACGCCCGCAGGCCTCGCTACACAAACCATCATGCCGGGTACTTCACAACAAGCCGGCACGATCGCCCAACTATTACAGATTGCAGGCAACAACCAGCAAGTGGCCAACGCGTTGCAACTGCATTTGCAGACGCAACAGATGTCGTCCTCGATGCTCCGCCAACTAGGCGTATTACAAGCTCTGCAAAACACCGTGAGGAGATGATGCGGGCCGCCACTCGCTGAAAATGAAGGAAAACGAAGTATCGAAGCGTCCGCGCAATGCATAAGGAGACATGCGAAGCGCGGTCAGAATGCCGGGGGAACACAAAATGAGCAGATTCTCAACGACCGGGACACCGCGCGTGATGTTAGCGGCCATCCCTCTTGCAGTGATGCTGTTTGCACTTTCACAGGGGGCTGCCGCACAGGCGCTCGCGGATCAATCGCTCGAAGACCGGCTGAACACGCTGATGCGCGTGGTCGACGAGCAGCAGAAGCAGATCAACTCGCTCGAACAACAAGTCACCAACCTCGAAATGTCGCAGCGCGGCAAGGGGGCGCCGGGCTACGGCGCGCCGGCCGACAACGGCGCGGTTGCCGAACAGCCCGGCGCCGACGGCCTGCCGGTGCCGCTGCCGCCGCTCGCCCAGGTCAACCCTGGGACGCCCGCACCGGGGAGCGGCACGGGCACCGCGACCGGCGTGCCGGTCAACCCGCCGGTGCCGGATAACGGCACCTCCGGCGGCCTGCCGGGGGCTACCGATGGTTCGGGCGCCGTTGGGCAAACCCAGAAAGCGGCGCAGCCGGTGCGCACGCAATCGGAGGATGCCGTGGTACAGAGCCAGCAGCACACGCCGCTGTTCGACCACAAGCTGACCTTCGACTGGGGCATCAGCGATACGTATTACGATCGCCGCCAGTTGCAACTGTCCGGCTTCCTCGCGCTCGACGCGATTTTCCTCGGCAACATCAACCTGGGCGAGACCAAGTCGCACCAGGTGATGGCGGACCTCGACACGCGCTACGGCATCAGCGACCGGCTGAGCGTCGATGTCGACGTGCCGTATATCTACCGCCACAGCAACTTCATCGTTGGCGGCGCCGGCGGCGCAGCGAGCACACTCTCTGACGCGTCGGCGAATTCGAGCGATATCGGCGACGTCAACTTCGGGCTGTACTACGAAATCCTGAAGGAAACCAATAGCCTGCCGGACCTGGTCGGCAGTCTGCGCATCAAGACACCGACCGGTTCGTCGCCGTTCGGCATCAAGCTGCAGCAGGTCGACGCAGACAACACCAACCTCGTCGCCCCCAACAAGCTGCCCACCGGCACCGGCTTCTGGAACGTCACGGCGGGCCTGTCGGTCCTGAAGACCTACGATCCGGTCGTGCTGTTCGGCAGCCTGTCCTACACCTACAACATTGCACGTTCGTTCTCGGATATCTCGTCGGTTATCGGCCAGACCGAACCGGCGACGGTCAAGATCGGCGACGTCGTGCAGTTCGGCGGCGGCGCGGCGCTGGCGTTCTCGGACAAGGACTCGGCCAGCGTGTCCTACACGATGGCACTGGAGCCGGAGTCCCAGACGAAGGCGCCGGGCGGTTCCTATTCGAAGGTGCCGGGCAGCGAGACCACTGCCGCCGCGCTGACGTTCGGCTTGAATCACGTAGTGAACAAGCACCTGACGATCAACGGTTCGGTTTCGGTCGGCCTCACGCCCGACACGCCGAACTTCGTGGTCGGTGTGCGCTTTCCCTACACTTTTTGACGTGCCAACGATACGAGGTTGATCGTGCGCGAATCACCCCATCTGTCTAGTGTTACGCCGCCCTCAGGCACGCACCTGTCGTTAGCCCGGCCGAAGGAAGTTGCCGTGGCGCGAGCGCAGGACCTGCCTGTGGTGCGCCCGCCAGAAGTCGTTCTGGCACGCCCGGCGGAAGTCCTTGCAGCGCGTCCCCAGGACGCCGCGGCGGGACGAACGCAAGACCTATCCACCAGCGCTCACCACGCATCCGGAACGCCGCATGCGCAGGTCGAGCGCACGCTCCTCTACGTCGCGCGCACGCCGGACGAGACGCTCTCCGCCCATCTGAAGAGCCGCGGCTGGAACGTGCTGGTCGCGCGCTCGGCGCATGAGGTCGCGCGTCTGCTCAAACCCGACGTGGTGTGTGCGGGCGTCGTCGATCTGGCGAGCTTCGCGCTGCGCGACCTGGGTGGCCTCGAAGCGGGCTTGCGGCAACAGCAGATCGGCTGGATCGCGCTCTCCACTTCCGAGCGCCTGACCGATCCGGAAGTGCGCCGCCTGATCCGCCACTACTGTTTCGACTATGTGAAGACGCCGGTAGCCAACGCCACCATCGATTATCTCGTCAGCCACGCGTTCGGCATGGTCACGCTGTGCGATCCCGATGAAGTCGGCGCCAGCGCCACGCCTGGCGACGAAGACGAGATGGTCGGCACCTGCGAGGCCATGCAGCAACTGTTCCGCACCATCCGCAAGGTCGCCAACACGGATGCGAGCGTATTCATCTCCGGCGAGTCGGGCACCGGCAAGGAGCTCACCGCGCTCGCCATCCATGAACGCTCGCGGCGCCGCAAAGCGCCGTTCATCGCAATCAACTGCGGGGCGATTCCGCATCATCTGCTGCAGTCCGAACTGTTCGGCTACGAACGCGGCGCGTTCACCGGCGCCAACCAGCGCAAGATCGGCCGGGTCGAAGCGGCCGACGGCGGCACGCTGCTGCTCGATGAAATCGGCGATCTGCCGCTCGAGAGCCAGGCGAGCCTGCTGCGCTTCCTGCAGGAAGGCAAGATCGAACGGCTGGGCGGGCGCGAGTCGATTCCGATCGACGTGCGGATCATTTCGGCCACCCACGTCGATCTCGAAGTCGCGATGCGCGACGGGCGTTTTCGCGCCGACCTGTTCCACCGCCTGTGCGTGCTGCGCGTCGACGAACCGCCACTGCGCGCGCGCGGCAAGGACATCGAGATCCTCGCCCATCACATCATGCACAAGTTCAAGACCGACAGCGCGCGCAAGATCCGCGGCTTCACGCCGTCGGCGATCGAGGCCATGTACAACTACAACTGGCCCGGCAACGTGCGCGAGATGATCAACCGGGTGCGCCGGGCCATCGTGATGGCTGAAAACAAGCTGATTTCGGCGGAAGACCTCGATCTGGCCCACTACACCGCGCAACAGAGCATGAGTCTCGCGCAGGCCCGCGAGGCCGCTGAGAAGCGCGCCATCGAAGCGGCCTTGCTGCGCCACCGGCACCGCTTGAACGAGGCAGCGGTGGATCTGGGCATCTCGCGCGTGACGCTGTACCGCTTGATGGGTACGCACGGGCTGCGCGACATGATCAGCGCGGATGAAGACGGGGTGCACGACGACGCGGCCGAGGCGCGCGAATGAGCGCGTGGCGGCGGGGCCGCGCGCCCTGCGCCACCCTCGTCCACAGCGTTCTCGCCGGGGCGGCGTAGGCGTCAGGTAGAATCGGAGCGATTAAGTTCCCGTGTTCACTCGATGACGACGCTGACCCTGATCGTCGCTCGCGCCCGCAATGGCGTGATCGGCCGCGACAACCAGTTACCCTGGCGCCTGCCCGAAGATCTTGCGTTCTTCAAGCGCACGACGATGGGCGCCCCCATCATCATGGGCCGCAAAACCCATGAATCGATCGGCCGGCCGCTGCCCGGACGGCGCAATATCGTCGTCACGCGCGATGCGAAGCGCCGCTTTGCCGGCTGCGACACCGCCACCAACCTCGACGACGCCCTCCAGCTCGCGGCCCAGGACCAGGCGCCGGAGGCCTTCCTGATCGGCGGCGCCGAGTTGTACGCCGAAGGGCTGCGCCACGCCGACAAGCTGATCATCACGGAAATTTCGATCGACTTCGAAGGCGACGCCTACTTTGCCGCGCTCGACCCGCAAGAATGGGAGGAAGTCGCCCACGAGACGCATCGGGCCCACGCGCCCAACGAGTTCGATTATGCATTCGTGACGTACCGCCGCACACCGGCGGCGGCAGGCGAGCAACGCCAGCCGGCCTGACCGCGCGCAGGCTGCCGCAATAAAAAACGCCAGGGAAGCCTGCTTTCCTGGCGTTTTTGTTTGCGGCGTTGACGGTCGACTCGGCGGCATTACCAGCTTTAGCTGGATTAGCTGGATTACCGCCAGCCTTACCTGACCTTGGATGGCCTTAAGCGGCCTTACTGACCGGCAATCGTCATCCGTTCGATCAGCACCGAGCCGGTTTGCTTGGTGCCGCGCACCAGCGTATCCGCGCCGATTGCGACGATATGGTGGAACATCTCCTGCAGCGTGCTCGCCACGGTGATCTCTTCCACCGGGTACTGAATCTTGCCGTTCTCCACCCAGAAGCCCGACGCGCCGCGCGAATAGTCGCCCGTCACGTAGTTGACGCCCTGCCCCATCAGTTCGGTCAGCAGCAAGCCCGTGCCGAGTTTCTTCAGCATCGCCTCGAAATCGTCCTCGGGACGCGTCTTCGAGCTCAGCAACGACAGGTTGTGCGAGCCGCCGGCGTTGCCGGTGGTCTGCATGCCAAGCTTGCGCGCCGAATAGGTAGACAGGAAATAGCCTTCGACCACGCCGTCCTTCACCACCGAGCGCTGTTTCGTGCGCACGCCTTCTTCGTCGAACGGCGCGCTGCCCATGGCGCGGGCCACGTGCGGGTCTTCAACCACCTGCACGTGCGGTGCGAACACCGGCTTGCCGAGACTGTCGACAAGGAACGAGGTCTTGCGGTACAGCGCACCGCCGCTCACCGCCTGCACGAATGCACCGAGCAGGCCCGCTGCCAGCGGCGCTTCGAACAGCACCGGCACCTTGCGGGTGTCGAGGCCGCGCGCGCCGATGCGCGCCAGCGCCCGTTGCGCCGCGTAACGGCCAATCGCTTCCGGGTCGGCCAGCTCGGCCGCGCTGCGCTGCGAGGTGTACCAGTCGTCGCGCTGCATGTTGCGGCCGCTGCCTGCGATCGGCGCGCACGCCACGTAGTGGCGCGAATACGGGTAGCCGGCGAGGAAACCGCGCGAGGTGGCCAGCACGAACTGCGAATGCTGCGCCGAGACGCTCGCGCCTTCCGAATTGCGGATTTGCGGGTCGGTGGCGAACGCCGCATCTTCGGCGCGGCGGGCGATCTCAACCGCTTCGTCGGCTGTGAGATTCCACGGATGATACAAATCGAGGTCGCGCGGCGCGGTTTCGAGCAGTTCGGTTTCCGCGAGGCCCGCACAATCGTCTTCCGCCGTGAAGCGGGCGATGTTGTAGGCGGCAGCGACCGTATCCTTCAAAGCCTGCGAAGAAAAGTCGGAAGTGCTCGCGTTGCCGCGCTTGTTGCCTATAAACACCGTCACGCCGACCATCTTGTCGCGGTTGTGTTCGATCGTCTCGACCTCGCCACGCCGCACGGAGACGGACAGGCCGTCGCCCTCGGAGATTTCGGTCGCCGCGTCGGTGCCGCCGAGCGACTTTGCGTGACGCAGGATGTCCGAGGCGATTTCCTTCAGTTCATCCTGGGTATGCGGGAAAAAGCGCTGTCTGACGTCCATGTCTTCTGCTGCCATATTCGTTGCCGTCCTGTTCGAGGCCGCGAGCGGCCCTCCGGTGTGTTCTCAAGTACGTCGCTACGTATCCCGCGATCATAGCAAGGTCCGCGCCGCCGTACCTGGCATTCGCCAGCGTGCGGCACGCTACAATAACGGTATGACACGTAAAACCCGCATTCAACCGATGGAACCCGCCGCCGAGCCAGAGATCGACGAGAACGGGTATGACCGTCCCAGCAAGTCCCAGCTCAAGCGCGAAATGCACGCGCTGCAGGAGCTAGGGGAGGCGCTGATCGCGCTGCCGAAAGACGCCTTGAAGCGCATGCCGATGCCCGAAAAGCTCGACGACGCCGTGCGCGAAGCCCGCCGCATCACCGATCACGAGGGCAAACGCCGCCAGGTCCAGTACGTGGGCCGCGTCATGCGCTCGCTGCACGACGACGAAACGGCCGCGCTGCGCACCGCGCTGGATTCGTACAACGGCGTCAACAAGGCCGAAACGGCGCGCATGCATTGGATCGAGCGCACCCGCGAAAAGCTGCTCGCCGACGACGCCGCGCTGACCGAATTCATCCGCCAGCACCCGGCGGCCGACCCGCAGACCGGCCGTACGCTGATCCGCAACGCTCGTAAGGAAGCGCAGCAGAGCAAGCCGCCGCGCTATTTCCGCGAGTTGTTCCAGTGGATCAAGAACGCTGACGGCCCGGCAGCAGCCGCGGACGACGCGCACGACGCCCCGGAAGACGACGATGACGAAGATCGCGCGTAACCATCCCGACGAGCTTGTGATCGGGCTGGTCTCGATCAGCGACCGCGCCAGCACGGGCGTCTACGAGGACAAAGGGATCCCCGCCCTGCAGGAATGGCTGGGCGCGGCGCTGACATCGCCGTGGCAGGCCACGACCCGGCTGATTCAGGATGACGCGCCGACCATCTCCGCGACGCTCACCGAACTGGTGGACGAAGCCGGCTGCGATCTGGTGCTGACCACGGGCGGCACCGGGCCGTCACGCCGCGACGTGACGCCAGAGGCGACGCTCGCGGTGGGGACCAAGGAAATGCCGGGCTTCGGCGAGCAGATGCGCCAGATCAGCCTGAACTTCGTGCCGACGGCCATTTTGTCGCGCCAGGTCGCGGTAATCCGTGAAACGCCCGAACATGCGGCGCTGATCGTGAATCTGCCGGGGCAGCCCAAATCGATTCGGGAAACGCTGGAAGGTTTGCGCGACGAGGCGGGTGCAGTGAAGGTACCGGGCATTTTTGCCGCGGTACCGTACTGTATCGATCTGATCGGCGGTCCGTATATCGAAACCAACGACGCCGTGGCGAAGGCGTTCCGGCCCAAGAACGCCGTGCGTGCGCCGCGTCAGGACTGAGCGGCGCGCTTCTTTCAGGCTTCGGCAACCGGCGCGCTGGCCGCCGGGATCAGAAAATGCTCACGGTAGTACTTGAGCTCGTCGATCGATTCGTGAATGTCGGCCAGCGCCGTATGCATGGCGCGCTTCTGGAAGCCTTTGTAGATGGCCGGCTGCCAGCGGCGGCACAATTCCTTCAGCGTGCTCACGTCGAGATTGCGGTAATGGAAGAAGGTTTCCAGATCCGGCATCCAGCGCGCCATGAAACGGCGGTCCTGGCAAATGGAGTTGCCGCACATTGGCGACTTGCCCGGCGGCACGTACTGACCGAGGAATTCGCGAATCTGCACGGTGGCGTCCGCTTCGCTGACCGTCGAGGCGCGCACCCGGTCGATCAGCCCCGAGCGGCCATGGGTGTTCTGGTTCCACTGATCCATCTTGGCGAGCGTTTCGTCGCTCTGGTGGATGGCGAGCACCGGGCCTTCGACCACCTTGTCGAGCGTGGAATTGGTCACGACCACGGCGATCTCGATGATGCGGTCGGTATCCGGTTCGAGCCCGGTCATTTCCATGTCCAGCCAGATCAGGTTCATGTCGCTGCGCACGAGCGTGGGCTCGCCAGCGGATTCGAGGATGTCAGTCATGAAGGCAGCCTTGTGAACAGCGCCGCGCGGCCCGGCAGGACGCGCCATAGCACCGTTGAAACAGTTCGTTTGAGCGTGGCCCCGCCAGCCGGCGGGAAGAAACATATAATTCTCGCATAGATACCACGGATTCCCCGGATGCCTACCCTGTACTTCTCCGTTCTGTTCGCCATCGCCGTCTTGGCGATGGTCGGCATCAAGCTCTGGCTTGCGTCGCGGCAAATCCGCTTCGTCGCGGCCCATCGCGAGCAGGTGCCGGGCCAGTTTGCGGCGACCATCGCGCTCACCGCGCACCAGCGTGCCGCCGACTACACGATCGAACGCACCCGCCTCACGATGCTCGAGATTGTCGTCAGCGCGGGCGTGCTGATCGGACTCACGCTGCTGGGCGGCGTGCAGGCGCTCGACCTGGCGATTTCCGACTGGCTCGGCCGCGGCTACCTCGGCCAGATCGGGCTGATCGCAGCGGTGGTTGCGATCACCGGCGTGATCGACCTGCCCTTCGACTACTACCGGCAGTTCGTGATCGAAGAGCGCTTTGGCTTTAACCGCATGGGCAAGGGCATCTTTTTCGCCGACCGCATCAAGGGCCTGCTGCTCGGCGCAGCCTTCGGCCTGCCGCTGCTGTTCGTCGTGCTGTGGCTGATGAACCAGGCCGGCAGCCTGTGGTGGCTGTGGACCTGGGTGGTGTGGGTGGTGTTCCAGTTGCTGGTGCTGGTGCTGTATCCGTCGTTCATCGCGCCGCTCTTCAACAAGTTCGAACCGCTCAAGGACGAAGCGCTGAAAAACCGCATCGAAGCGCTGATGAAGCGCTGCGGTTTTGCCGCCAAGGGTTTGTTCGTAATGGACGGCAGCCGCCGCTCCGCGCACGGCAATGCGTACTTCACGGGCTTCGGCGCCGCCAAGCGCATCGTGTTCTTCGACACCCTGCTCGCGCGCCTGTCGGGCAGCGAGATCGAAGCCGTGCTCGCCCACGAACTCGGCCACTTCAAGCGCCGCCATGTAATCAAGCGAATGATTGTGATTTTCGCCGTCAGCCTCGTGATGCTCGCGCTGCTCGGCTGGCTCATGCAATGCGTGTGGTTCTACGAGGGGCTCGGCGTGCGGCCATCGCTGCTGGGCGGCAACAGCGGGCTCGCGCTGGTGCTGTTCTTCCTCGCATTGCCAGTGTTCCTGTTCTTCGTCACACCGCTTAGCAGCCTCACCTCGCGCAAGCACGAGTTCGAAGCCGATGCGTTCGCCGCCACCCAGACCGATGCGCAGGATCTGGTCAACGCGCTCGTGAAGCTGTACGAGGACAACGCCTCGACCCTCACCCCCGACCCGCTCTACACCGCGTTCTATTACTCGCATCCGCCGGCGTCGCAGCGGATCGACCGCCTGCTGCGGCACGCATGAGCGCCCGTTCCCCGAAAGCGGCCCGCGCGCCGTCCACGACGCGCGTGGGCGGCATCGTCATCGCGGCCCATGGGCGTCACTACCTGGTCGCGCCGGAAGACGGCAGCGCCATGCTGCAGTGCTTCCCGCGCGGCAAACGCAGCGAAGTGGCGGTCGGCGATCGCGTGATCTACGAACCGACCTCGGCCGATCAAGGTGTGATCGTCGAGATCGGTGAGCGGCGCAACCTGCTCTACCGCTCCGACCAGTACAAATCGAAGCTGTTCGCGGCCAATCTCGATCAACTGCTGATCGTGCTCGCCACCGAGCCGCACTTCAGCGAGGATCTGCTCGGCCGTGCACTGGTGGCCGCCGAGGCGAACGAGCTGAAGCCGCTGATCGTGCTGAACAAGACCGACGTCGCGGCCGAGTTGGCCGGCGCCCGCACGCGGCTCGCCCGCTATCAGGCGCTCGGCTATACCGTGGTCGAGCTGTCGATCAAGACTCAGCCGGAGGCCGCTCGGGCCGCGCTCGACGAGCACCTGCGCGGTCATGCGACGCTGCTGCTTGGGCAATCGGGGATGGGCAAGTCGACACTGGTGAACCTGGTGGTGCCCAATGCCGAGGTGGCGACGCGCGAGATCTCGACCGCCTTGAATAGCGGACGCCATACGACCACGTTCACGCGCTTGTATCCGCTGCCGGATGGTGGCGCGCTGATCGATTCGCCGGGGTTTCAGGAGTTCGGCCTGCACCATCTGACCGAAGGCAAGCTCGAGCGCGCGTTCCCCGAGTTCCGGCCACTGCTGCCCAATTGCCGCTTCTACAACTGCCATCATCTGCAGGAACCGGGGTGTGCGATTCTCGAAGCGGTCGCCGACGGGCGCATTATGCCTGCGCGGCATGCGTTGTATGCGCAACTGGTTCATGAGGCGAGCCAGATCGTTCGCTGAGCGCTGCGGTTCCCTTAACGCACCTCGCTTAACCCGCCTCACCCCGCCGCTACGGATGTCCAGCCATGATGAAACTGATGCGCGCGCCGAATCTGCTGATCGGACAGCATTGGATCAATGTGCTGGCGACGGCGGGGATTGCATGCGAGTTGCATAACCGCTACCTGAACGGCGCGCTTGGGGAGATTCCGGCGGATCAGTGTGCGCCTGAGCTGTGGCTCGTCGACGAACGCGATGAAGCGATGGCGCGCAAGCTGATTGATGTGGCCGCGCATGGACCGGGCGCGGGCGCCCCGTCATGGCGTTGCGCCCAGTGCGGCGAGACGCTCGAAGCGCAATTCACGGTGTGCTGGCAGTGCGGGACCGCGCGCGATCCGCTTGACGGTTAAGGCTCGGGACGACGCTAACGGCGCGCCGCTGGGGCGGCCGGTCTAGCCACCCGCTAGCCTCAGGCGAGCCAGACTGCGATCGTCAGCATCAGCAGCAAAATCATCCACAGGATCACGGCACGCCACACGAGGCCCACGGCCGATTGCAGCGTGCGCGGCGTGCAGTCGTCGCCGACCGGCAGCGCGTCGCCATCGCCGGTCGCCAGCGCGTCAAGGCTCGACGGCTCGGCGAGCGGCCCGCTCAGGCGCGCGCCCAACGCACCGCTGCCGGCCGCGAGCAACACGCCGTCATTCGCATCGGGCCATTGGCGCGCATGGTTGCGCCAGGCGTAGATCGCGTCTTCGAAATTGCCGACAATCGCAAAGCCCAACGAGGTGAGCCGCGCCGGCACCCAGTCGATCACGAAGAACGCGCGTTGCGCGAAACTCGAAAACGCCACGGTACGGTCATCTGCCGGACGCGACCAGGCGCGTGCAAGGTATTCCGCGATCCGGTACAGCACCGCGCCCGCCGGCCCGACCGGCACAAGGAACCAGAAGAACACGCCGAACACATGGCGGTGCGACGCCACCACCGCATGAATCAGCGTATGGCGCACGATCTCACTGACGGGCATGTCGACCGTATCGAGGCCGGTCCATTCCGTGAGGATTTCGCGCGCGCGCGGCACGTCGTCGTTGTTGAGCGCGAGGTGAATGTCCGTAAAGTAATGGCTGAACTGGCGAAAGCCGAGCGTGAAATACACGATCACGACGTTCCACAGGAACGCCAGCACAAAGTTGATGTGATAGAGCACGTAGTAGACGAGCGCGACGGCCAGCGTCCAGGGCACCACCACCACGAGCCACGCGAGCAGCCCGTGCTTGGGCTTGCCGGCATCGAACCCGTGCGCCGCCGACTCCGCATGATATTGAAGCAACGCAGACACCGGATTATTCGGCGATAGCGCGCGGACCTGTTCAATAATCAGAGCCAGCAATACGGAGAAAAAAGTCATGCGATGCGCCGTGCTTTTCGAGTTTTTACGATTGTTTTATAACGATAGCACAGGGTCGGATGAGACTGAGCGCAGCGAGGGTTGCAAAGCCGCGACACCCGGGCCGCTTGCGCGCCGTTCATGCGGCCAGGAAGCGATAAAAATTGCGTAGCATGCCGGCCGTTGCACCCCAGATGAAGTAATCTCCGGCCGCGTCGTGACGGGGATAAGGCATTGTAAAAAAACGCCGTTCGCCGCCTTCCCAGCGAAACACCCGCACTTCATGATGAGACGGGTCCATCAGAAAACGCAGCGGCACCTCGAAGACTTCCGCCACTTCAAGTGAGTCGGCTTCGACGGTAAACGGCGGATGCACCAGCCCAACCACAGGCGTAACGCGAAACCCGGTGCCGGTCAGATAGTCCGGCAAGCAACCGAGGACTTCCACGCGCGCGGGATCGAGACCGACCTCCTCCTGCGCCTCGCGCAAGGCCGTGGCCGTTGCGTTGGCGTCGAACGGTTCGTGACGGCCGCCGGGAAAACTCACCTGGCCGGCATGATCATTAAGATGGTCGGCGCGCTGCGTCAGCAACACCGTGAGGCCCTCGTCCCGCACCACGAGCGGCACCAGCACCGCTGCGACCCGCGGATCGCCGAACTCCTTCCAGCGTGCGTCGCCCGGTTGTTCGGGCGTCCACGAGAGACGCTGCTCGAAGCGGGCGCGCAAGCCGTCAGGCGTCAGACGTGCGGGAGCAACCAGTGGCAGATCGTCGCCCGTCGATTCGACAGGCAGGGTTTCGGGCTGGAGGACGGGGCGGGTCAACGGGACTCTCGGAACGAGCTTTTATAGGGCATGCCGCTATTTTGACCCAACAAACAAAAAAGCACCCGTGAAGGGTGCTTTTTCTTACAGCTTTTACGCCTGGGAAGCAGCGCGGTCTTTCGAGACCAGCTTTTCCTTGATCCGGGCCGACTTGCCCGACCGGTCGCGCAGGTAGTACAGCTTGGCACGACGCACATCGCCACGACGCTTCACGACGATGCTTGCCAGCAGCGGCGAGTACGTCTGGAACGTACGCTCGACGCCTTCGCCCGACGAAATCTTACGGACGATGAACGACGAATTCAGACCACGGTTACGCTTGGCGATAACGACGCCTTCGTAAGCCTGAACACGCTTACGCGTACCTTCAACCACGTTCACGCTGACGATCACCGTGTCGCCGGGGGCGAATTCGGGGATGGTCTTCTCGCCGAGGGCGCGCGCGATTTCTTCCTGCTCGAGTTTTGCAATCAGATTCATCACTGACTCCTAATGCCATCTTGTCGGCGTTCGTACCTGCCTCGTGAAAACACTTGGCTACGGCCCCGATAGAGGATGGGTTCACATCAGGCACCGTACACGCATGTGCGGCGCCGCCTATTCGCTAGTGACACCGGGGCTTTACGCCTTCGATGCTTCCTTCGCGAGACTTGCAAGCCATGCCTCATCGGCACGGCTCAACATCTTGTTCTTTCTGGCCTTCTCGATCAGATCGGGCCGCTTGTGCCACGTGTTGCGCAGCGCTTCGCGCCGGCGCCACAGCTCGATCTCCGCATGATGGCCGCCGAGCAGCACATCGGGCACCCGCACGCCTTCGTATTCCTCAGGGCGCGTGTAATGCGGACAATCCAGCAGCACGTCGACGAAACTATCCTGCACCGCCGATTGCGAGTCGTTCAGCACGCCGGGTAACTGACGTACCACGGCATCCATCAGCGCCATGGCCGGCAATTCGCCGCCCGACAGCACGAAATCGCCGAGGCTCACTTCTTCGTCGACGCAACGATCGATCAGGCGCTGGTCGATCGCTTCATAACGACCGCACAGCACGATCAGGCCAGGTTCGGCGGCAAACCGCATCACCCGTTCGTGATTGAGCGTCGCACCTTGCGGGGACATCATCACGACGCGCGAGCCAGTAATGCCCTGCTCCGCCTGCGCGGCTTTCGCCGCACCGATCGCGTCTTCCAGCGGCCTGCCCAGCATCACCATGCCTGGGCCACCGCCGTACGGGCGATCGTCGATCGTACGATAGTTGTCGGTTGTGAAATCGCGCGGATTCCACGTACGCAAACCGTAGCGCTCCTGCTTCGCCGCGCGACTGGTGATACCCCAGTCGGTCAGCGCACGAAACATCTCAGGAAAGAGCGTGACGACATCGAACTGCATCGCTCTCTCCGGTCAACGAGCTCGTTTAATAGTCAGCTTCCCAGTCGACGGTGATCTGCTTCGCCTTCTGGTCAACCGTTTTGACATAGACACCGACGAACGGGATCAAGCGTTCGCCAGTTGCCGGCTGGCCGTCTTTGCCGGTAGCCGGGTATTCGATGCGCAACACCGAGTGCGCACCGTTGTCGATCATGTCGGCCACCTTGCCGAGGGACACCCCGGTGAGGTTCACGACATCCAGGCCGAGCAAATCGACCCAGTAGAATTCGTCAGCTTCGAGCGCCGGGAAATCGCTACGGCAGATGTACACACGAGTGCCACGCAGCGCGAGCGCCTCGTCGCGGTCAGCCGTGCCGCCCAGATGGGCCACAATGCTGTCGCTATGTATCTTTGCCTGCAGCGCCGGTGCCGAACTGCGCTCGCGGCCTTTCATCAGCCACCAGCGTTTCGCGCTCAGCAACGCGTCGCCGCCACGTCCGGCATCCGCATGCGCGGCTACCTTGACCCAGCCCTTAAGGCCGTAAGCGTCGACAATCGCACCCACTTCGACCGCGTCGTCCGGCCAGCTTTCGGCCGTTTCGGCACGCATTGCTGCGGCAGCCGGAGCGGTACTGGCGGCATCCGGTTTGGCCTTGCCCGGGGCGCGCTCGACCGGCTTGCGGACGAATGCGCCGAACGGTGCCTGCCCGGATACCTGAGCGGCCTTGGTGCGACGTGAACTTCCTGAATCACGCTCAGACATGAGTGAGCCTCATAGCGCGCATCAGGTTCAACCGCGGGTTCAACCTCGCTGCCTGCGCTTTTGCTGAAACCTGCAGCAAAACGCGCGCATCGGACACCTCGCGCAAGCTGCGCGAGCCGCCGGCGATGCACATGCTAGCTACCATTAAGCAGCCGGCTGCGCCTTTTGCGCTTCCTTCACGAGACGCTCGACCGTCGGCGACAGTTGTGCGCCAACACCTTGCCAGTACGTCAGGCGGTCTTGAGCGATACGCAGCGACTCACCCTTCGTAGCGACCGGGTTGTAGAAGCCAACGCGTTCGATGAAGCGGCCGTCACGACGGTTACGCGAATCGGTTGCGACGATGTTGTAGAACGGGCGCTTCTTGGAGCCGCCACGAGCCAAGCGGATGATGACCATACTAGAATCCTTGAAAACCGGGGTTCGGAACCACTGAAACACGCGATTATAGCGGGAAACTGAAGCCATAACAAACACTGACCGGGATAAAGTCGCACACGAGGCTGCGCAAGCGATCCAGGCCGGTGGGCCGAAGCCCGTCAAATGGCCCGAATTTCCTGACGGGAAGCCCGGCGCCCGGCATCGCCGGCGCCAAGGCAGACGGGCGCCTGGCAACCGGCAAATTCAATCTATCAGCGTGGAACGTGGTTGCTACCACGCCCCCGGCGTAGAATGCGCCTCGGTCCGCGCACACCTGCGCGCCGGTCGCTTCGACCGCCCGTCACAGAACTCTCGCCCACATGTCCAGCCGCGTCTCGAATTCGCCACGCTTCAGGTCCAAGACAATCACCGCAGCACTTGCCTTCTTCTTCGGCAGCCTCGGCGCGCACCGCTTCTATCTATATGGAAAGCGCGACATCTACGGCTGGGTTCACCTGATCTGCACGCTGCTCGGCATTCCCGGGGTTCTGCTGCTGGTCGCCAGCGAGCGCGCTTCGACGCTCGGCTGGGTGTTGGCCGTGCCGGGCGCGGTCTCGCTGTTTGCCGCGTTCCTCTCGGCGATCGTCTATGGCCTGCGCCCCGATGAAAAATGGGACGCGCAATTCAACGCGCAGACCCAGCAGCGTAGCCGTTCGGGCTGGGCCGTCATTTTCGTGGTGATCTTTTCGCTGTTTATCGGCGCGATGCTGCTGATGACCGGCCTCGCCCTGTCGTTTCAGACGTATTTCGAATCGCAGGTTCAAGCGGCCAAGGCGCTGTCTCAATAGTAGGCAGATCTATCACGACCGCCCACCCCTGCGGTAGGCGCCTGGACCGTTCGCATGCGGTCTTGTGTAGCACGCAACCTGGCTAGAACAGCGTCATTTGCCCATTGTCGCGCCCGGCGCGAGGCGGCTGCGCACGCATAAACTGCGACATATCGAGAATGCCTCGCTTCCGCTCATTCAGACCGAGCCGGCGCACGGCTTGATGAAAGCGCTGCTTCAATAGGTCCGCCCACGGGCCTTCGCCCTTCATGCGGCTTGCAAAGCTGGCGTCGTAATCCTTGCCGCCGCGCATGTCGCGCACCCGGCTCATCACCCGCTCCGCGCGATCCGGAAAATGCGCCGCGAGCCAGTCCTTGAACAGCGGCGCAACCTCCCACGGCAGGCGCAGCACGATATAGCTGGCGTTGCTCGCCCCGGCTTCGGCACACGCCTCCAGGACCCGCTCCATGTCCGGCTCGGTGACGAAGGGAATCACCGGCGCAATGCTCACCCCAACCGGTATACCGGCCTCGCTCAGCGTACGGATGGTGCGCAACCGCCTCGCTGGCGTCGCTGCGCGAGGTTCGAGCGTGCGGGCGATGTCGGCGTCCAGAGTGGTGATTGTAATCGCCGCCATGAACTGTCCGCGCGCGGCCATGGGCGCCAGCAGGTCCAGATCGCGCTCGATCAGCGACGATTTCGTAATAGCCGCAAACGGATGGCCGTGGGCGCTCAACACTTCGATCACCCGGCGTGTGAGACGCAAATCACGCTCGACGGGCTGCCAGGCGTCCGTATTGACGCCCAAGGCGATCGGCTCCGGCACATAGGACTTCTTCGCCAGCTCCCGCTCGAGCAATTCCGGCGCGTTGACCTTCGCGTAGATCCGGCTTTCGAAATCGAGCCCCGGCGACAAGCCTAGATAACTATGCGTGGGCCTCGCAAAGCAGTAGATGCAGCCGTGTTCGCACCCCCGATACGGGTTGAGCGACACGCTAAATGGAATGTCTGGCGACGCGTTACGAGTCAAAATGGTTTTCGCCCGTTCGTCGAAAACCTGCGTGCGCAACGCGGGCGGCCCGCCCTCTTCTTCCTCGTGCTGCACCCAGCCGTCGTCCACCGCTTCACGCTGGTCGACTTCATAGCGGCCCTGCAGGTTCGTCACGGCGCCGCGCCCCTTGCGGGGCGTGGGCGGGGCGATCGGATATTCGGGGACGGAATCGGTCACGGCGCGGTCCAACGCAAGCGAAAAGCGGAAACGAAAAAGGCTCAAACAATACTGTACAAATATACAGTGTTTGAGCCGTTTGTCGAGTCCCGTCGCGAGGTGATTGCAGCGCGACCGCGGCGCCTTACTCGCCGACCGCGATCGTCAAGGTTTCCTTGATTTCTTCCATCACGACATAGCTCTTCGACTGCACCGCGCCCGGCAATTGCAGCAAGATATCGCCGAGCAGTTTCCGGTAATCGGCCATCTCGCCGATCCGCGCCTTGATCAGATAGTCGAAGTCGCCCGACACCAGGTGGCATTCCAGCACCTCGGGGATCTTCTGCACTTCGCGGCGGAACTGGTCGAACATATTGCCGCTTTTGTGGTCGAGCGTGATCTCGACGAACACCAGCAGCGCCGCGCCCAGTTCAGCCGGATTGACGCGCGCGTGGTAGCCGGTAATTACGCCGTCGCGCTCCATGCGCTTGACCCGTTCGATGCACGGCGTGACCGACAGCCCGACCTGCTCGGCGAGATCCTTCATCGCCATCCGGCCGTCCTGTTGCAGCAGCCTGAGAATCTTGTGATCGAGCTTGTCGAGCGCGCGGATCGGTTGACGCTGGGTTCGCATGGTCTTTTTACTGAAAATCTGAAAAATACGATAACAAAACCTACAAGACACTCAATAGTATAGCGGTTAACACTGGGCTTAACGCGTATCACCTCGTTAATCGAACTATCTACAAACGAGGTGAGTCACCGGCGGGCGCGCAAGCCCCAAAGAACCTTCTGGAGCAGCTATGCGAGTCGTCGTTTTGGGCAGTGGCGTCGTCGGGGTGACGAGCGCTTATTATCTTGCGCGCGCGGGTCACGAAGTGACCGTGATCGATCGCGAAGCCGGCCCGGCGCTCGAAACGAGCTTTGCCAACGCCGGCCAGATTTCGCCGGGCTACGCATCGCCGTGGGCCGCACCGGGCGTGCCGCTGAAGGCCGTCAAATGGATGTTCCAGAAGCACGCGCCGCTCGCCATCCGGCTTGATGGCACGCAATTCCAGTTGCAGTGGATGTGGCAAATGCTGCAAAACTGCACCTCCTCGCGCTACGCGGTGAACAAGGGCCGCATGGTGCGCCTCGCCGAATACAGCCGCGACTGCCTGCAAGCGCTGCGCGCCGACACCGGCATCCAGTACGAAGGGCGCACTGGCGGCACGCTGCAGGTGTTCCGCACCCAGCAGCAATTCGATGGTGCGGCAAAAGACATCGCTGTGCTGAAAGACGCCAATGTGCCGTACGAACTGCTGTCGTCGGCCGAAGTGGCGCGCGCCGAACCGGCACTCGCCGCAACCGCGCACAAGCTGACCGGCGGGCTGCGTCTGCCGGGCGACGAAACCGGCGATTGCCAGTTGTTCACCACGCGCCTTGCCGCGCTCGCCGAAGAGCTCGGCGTGAAGTTCCGCTACAACACGCCGATCGACGCACTCGGCATGTCGGGCGGCCGGATCGCCGGCGTGCAGTGCGGCAGCGAGTTGGTGCGTGCCGACGCATTTGTCGTGGCGCTCGGTTCGTACTCCACGAAATTCCTCACGGACATCGTCAAGATTCCGGTCTATCCGCTCAAGGGCTATTCGATCACGGCGCCTATCGTCAACGCGGCGGCTGCGCCGGTCTCGACGGTGCTCGACGAAACCTACAAGATCGCCATCACGCGTTTCGACGACCGGATTCGCGTGGGCGGCATGGCGGAGATCGTCGGCTTCGACAAGTCGCTGCGCCAGGCGCGCCGCGAAACGCTCGAACTGTGCGTGAACGACCTGTTCCCGGGCGGCGGCGATACCGCCAAGGCCAGCTTCTGGACCGGACTGCGTCCGATGACGCCGGACGGCACGCCGATTGTCGGCCGCACGCCCGTGTCGAATCTGTTCCTGAATACCGGCCACGGCACGCTTGGCTGGACCATGTCGTGCGGCTCAGGCCAGTTGCTCGCCGACCTGATGTCGGGCAAACAGCCTGCGATCCAGGCGGACGATCTGTCGGTGCACCGCTATCTCGGCGAAACGGGCGGCGCCAGCCGGCCGGCGTACGCTTGATAGGATGACGGCGTGGTGGCGCTGGGCGTGTTTTGACCCAAGTGCCGCCGTGCATAGCTAGTTCTAACGAGCACACGCCGCCAATGTGGCGTAAAATAGGTCTAAATTTTGACCTATTTGGTGTCAACATGGAAAATATCCACAGCCTGCTCAGCGTCAGCATCTCGGAGTTCAAGCAGAACCCGGGGAAAGTGGTTGAAGAAGCACACGGTCAACCTGTTGCCGTGCTCAACCACAACCGCCCAGCCTTCTATACGGTATCGCCAGAATTGATGGCTCAAATGGCCGATCTGTACGACGAGCGTCAACTGGCCACTCTCGTGCAATCCCGTATCAAGTCGGTCGGCCGCGCGATCAAGGTCAACCTCGACGACCTTTAATGCCGCACGAACTCCGATTCATCCCTGAAGCACTCGAAGACTGGGCAGGTCTCGATGGTTCGGTCAAAGCTCTTTTCAAGACGGCGCTGAAGAAACGTCTGGAAACCCCGCGGGTACCAGGCGCAGAACTTCGCTCACCGCTCATCGATTGCTACAAGATCAAGCTGCGAGGAGTCGGCTACCGGCTCGCTTACCTGGTCCGTGATAGCAGGGACCCGCCAGACATCGTCGTACTCGCGGCGGGCCGTCGCGACGGCGGCATCTACGAGGCCGCCGCTGCCGCGTGGGACGAGGCGCGAACCCTGGAAGAAGATTGACGCGCCTCGGCGTTCAGAACTGATCTTCCGACAACGCCAGCACCCCCTCATCCCCCTTCGCGCTGACAATCGACGCTTCCAGCGCCGACGCCTGCGGCAGCACATGCTCTGCATAGAACTGCGCAGTCGCGATCTTCGCGCCATAGAACGACGGATCTTCAGCACGCTTCTCGGCGGCGGCCAGCAAGGCCCGCGCCATCTGCCAGCCGCCCAGCACGATACCCGCCAGCTTCAGATACGGCACGCTGCCGGCAAACACCGCATTCGGATCGCGCTTCGTATTGGCGAGCACGAACTCCACCGCCGCTGCCAGCGCACGATGCCCCTGCGCAAGCTGCTGCTGCATCGACTTGAACGCCGCGCCTTGCTGCGCGCCAAGCGTCTCGACAGTCTCGGCAATACCGGCCAGCAGCGACTTTGCCACCGCACCGCCGTCACGCAAGGTCTTGCGGCCGATCAGATCGTTCGCCTGAATCGCGGTGGTGCCTTCGTAGATCGGCAGAATCCGCGCGTCGCGGTAGTACTGTGCGGCGCCCGTTTCTTCGATAAAGCCCATGCCGCCGTGCACCTGTACGCCGAGACTCGTCACGTCGATGGACAGCTCCGTGCTCCAGCCCTTCACGATCGGCACGAGAAATTCGTAGATCGCCTGATGCTCATTGCGCTTCGCTTCGTCCGGGTGACGATGCGCGATATCGCAATGCGCAGCGGCCACATAAGCGAGCGAGCGCGAGCCCTCGGTCAAGGCGCGCATCGTCGCCAGCATGCGGCGCACGTCCGGGTGGTGAATGATCGACACCGACTGTTTAGCCGAGCCATCGACCGGACGGCTTTGCACGCGGTCCTTCGCATACGCCACCGCCTTCTGATAGGCACGATCCGACACGCCGACACCTTGCATGCCCACCGCAAAACGCGCGGCGTTCATCATGATGAACATGTACTCGAGACCGCGATTCTCTTCGCCGATCAGATGACCGATCGCGCCGCCGTGATCGCCGAACTGCAGCACGGCTGTCGGGCTCGCCTTGATGCCGAGCTTGTGCTCAATCGACACGCAATGCACATCGTTGCGCTCGCCGAGCGAGCCGTTTGCGTTGACTAGGAACTTCGGCACGATAAAGAGCGAAATGCCCTTCACGCCTTCCGGTGCGTTCGGGGTCCGCGCCAGCACGAGATGGGCGATATTCTTCGCCATGTCGTGCTCGCCCCATGTGATGAAAATCTTGGTGCCGAACAGCTTGAACGAGCCGTCGCCCTGCGGTTCGGCGCGGGTGCGCACCAGCGCCAGATCCGAGCCGGCCTGCGGCTCGGTGAGGTTCATCGTGCCGGTCCAATCGCCAGAGATCAGCTTGGGCACATAGGTTTGCTTCTGCTCGTCGGTGCCGGCCGTGAGCAGCGCCTCGATCGCGCCATCCGTGAGCAGCGGGCACAAGGCAAAGGACAGATTCGACGCGTTCAGCATCTCGATACAGGCCGTGGCGATCAGCTTCGGCAGCCCCTGGCCTTCGTAGTCCAAAGGATGCTGCACGCCTTGCCAGCCGCCCTCGGCGAACTGGCGGAACGCGTCGGCAAAACCCGGCGTGGCCGTGACCTTGCCGTCCTTCCAGCTACTCGGATTGCGGTCGCCTTCAACGTTCAACGGCGCCAGCACCTCGCCGCACAGCTTGGCCGATTCTTCGAGCACGGCCTGGGCCGTGTCGAGGTTGGCATCTTCAAAGCCCGGCAGCGTCGCGATCTCTTCGAGTGCGGCCAGTTCTTTCATCACGAACAGCATGTCCTTGACGGGCGCCGTATAGCTCATTTCAGTTCTCCTCCTGCCTGCGATTGCGATATAAAAAAGGGACGCTGGACTAACGGTCCCTGCGTCCCTTCGTTTGCTGCCGGACGCCGTCTTATGGCGTCGTCAGGGTTAGCCGAGCTCGCTCACCAGCTCCGGCACCACCGTGAACAGATCGCCCACCAGACCATAATCGGCCACGCTGAAAATCGGCGCTTCCGGGTCCTTGTTGATCGCCACGATGACCTTCGAGTCTTTCATGCCGGCCAGATGCTGGATCGCACCCGAGATGCCGACCGCGACGTACAGTTGCGGTGCGACGATCTTGCCGGTCTGGCCCACCTGGTAGTCGTTCGGCACGAAGCCTGCGTCCACTGCCGCGCGCGAGGCGCCCAGTGCCGCGCCCAGCTTGTCGGCCAGCGGCTCGAGCACCTTGGTGTAGTTCTCGCCGCTGCCCAGACCGCGGCCACCGGAAACGATGATCGATGCCGAGGTCAGTTCCGGACGATCCAGCTTCGTCACTTCACGGCTCACGAACTGCGAGAGACCGCTGTCGGCTGCTGCCTGGATCGTTTCGACTGCAGCGCTGCCGCCTTCTGCTGCGACCGGATCGAAGCCGGTGGTACGCACCGTGATGACCTTGATCGGATCGCTCGACTGCACCGTGGCGATGGCGTTACCCGCGTAGATCGGGCGCTCGAACGTATCGGCGCTGTCCACTGCGGTGATGTCGCTGATCTGCGCGACATCGAGCTTCGCCGCGATACGCGGTGCGATGTTCTTGCCGTAAGCGGTAGCCGGCGCGAGGATGTGCGAGTAGTCCTTCGCAATGTTCAGCACCGTAGCTTCGACGTTTTCTGCGAGGCCTGCTTCGAGTTGCGGCGCATCGGCCAGCAACACTTTGGCAACGCCTGCCACCTTGGCAGCTGCCGCTGCTGCGCCTTGCGCGTTGTGGCCGGCAACCAGCACGTGCACATCGCCACCAATCTTCGCCGCTGCTGCGACCGTGTTCAGCGTCGCCGCTTTCAGCGACGCGTTGTCGTGTTCCGCGATTACCAGAATCGTCATTTCGTCCATCTCCTGTGTCGACCGGAGTTGGCGCTTTAGCGCTTACTCCGGTCCCATGCAAGCTTGTTGCAGTTGTCCTTAGAGCACCTTGGCTTCGGTCTTCAGCTTCTCGACCAGCGTCTTCACGTCGGCAACCTTCACACCGGCGCTGCGCTTGGCCGGCTCGACGACTTTCAGCGTCTTCAGGCGCGGGCTCACATCGACACCCAGGTCTTCGGGCTTGAGCGTTTCCAGCGGCTTCTTCTTCGCCTTCATGATGTTCGGCAGCGTCACATAACGCGGCTCGTTCAGGCGCAGGTCGGTGGTGATCACGGCCGGCAGCGTCAGCGCCAGCGTTTCCGCTCCGCCATCCACTTCGCGCGACACCGTTGCCTTGCCGTCCGCCACGACAACCTTCGAGGCGAACGTCGCCTGCGGCAGGTTCGCCAGCGCAGCCAGCATCTGGCCGGTCTGGTTCGAATCGTCGTCGATAGCCTGCTTGCCGAGAATGACCAGCGACGGCTGTTCCTTGTCGACCAGCGCCTTCAGCAGCTTGGCGACGGCCAGCGGCTGCAGATCTTCGTTCGACTCGATCAGGATGGCGCGATCTGCGCCGATGGCCAGCGCCGTACGCAGCGTTTCCTGCGCCTGCGTCACGCCTGCCGACACGGCGATCACTTCCGTCGCCACGCCCGCTTCCTTCAGACGCACCGCCTCTTCCACGGCGATTTCGTCGAAGGGGTTCATCGACATCTTTACATTCGCGATGTCGACGCCCGTGCCGTCCGACTTCACCCGGACTTTCACGTTGTAATCGACCACTCTCTTGACTGGCACCAGGATTTTCATGCACACGCTCCAAAGTTACGAATACGTCAACCCAGCGGACATTATAGCGACTGCGCCTTTGCGGCAGCCGTGTCGCAGGCTGGTTTACATCGAGGATAGCGCTCCTCAGCGGCGTGACAGCAATAACGAACGGTCGTTCTATTTTAATCCCGAAAAAACCCGGGCGACAACCCCGGGTTAAGACCTACGACTCTAATTCTTCATTTGCCATCAGTGACACTTTTGTACCTGGCGGTGCGGCTCACCAGCCGGCGACCACCGCGCCACCGTACTTCGCGTCAATGTACTGCTTCACTTCCGGCGAATGGTACGCCGCGACCAGCTTTGCGACCCACGGCTTGTTCCGGTCAGCTTCGCGGATCGCGATGATATTCACATACGGGCCCTTCGGATCCTCGATCGCGATCGCGTCCTGTTTCGGCTTCAGGCCCGCTTGCATCGCGTAGTTGGTGTTGATCGCGGCTGCATCCACGTCGCCGAGCGAGCGCGGAATCTGCGCCGCATCGAGTTCGACGATCTTCAGCTTTTTCGGATTGTCGACAATATCGAGCGGCGTGGCCTTCAGGCCGGCGTCGGCGCGCAGCTTGATCAATCCCTGTTTTTGCAGCAGCAACAGCGCACGGCCGCCATTGGTCGGATCGTTCGGCACCGCGATCTTCGCGCCCGGCTGCAGTTCGGCGAGCGACTTGATCTTCTTCGAGTAGATGCCCATCGGGAAGGTCACCGTATCGGCGACGCGGATCAGCTTGTAGCCGCGGTCCTTCACTTGCGCTTCGAGGTAGGGGTCGTGCTGGTAGCTGTTGGCGTCCAGATCGCCGCTCGCGAGCGCCGCGTTCGGCTGCACGTAGTCCGCGAATTCGACGATCTTGATGTTCAGACCGTTCTTCGCCGCGACCTGCTTCACGACTTCCATCAACTCCGCGTGCGGGCCGCCGGTCACACCGACCTTGATCGTGTCGTCGGCATAAGCCGCGGTGTTGGCAGCGAACAGCGTGGCGGCGCCGAGCACGGCGGCGAGTTTCAGAATGAGACGGCGTTGCATGACTGATCTTCTCCAAATCGCTTAAACGGGTTCCGCGGGTTCCTACGACCTTTGTTTTATGTGTGGCTCATTTGTGGCTGAGGCGACGCACGAGCCAATCCCCGAAAGACTGCACCAGCTGCACGAACACGATCAGGATCGCGACGACCGTCCACATGACGTCCGGCTCGTAGCGCTGGTAGCCGTAACGGATGCCCAGATCGCCGAGACCGCCGCCGCCGATTGCGCCGGCCATCGCCGAGTAACCGACTAGCGACACGAACGTAATCGTCAGACCGGCGACCACACCGGGCCACGACTCGGGCAACAGCACCTTGAAGACGATCTGGCTGGTGGTGGCGCCCATCGCCTGAGCGGCTTCGATCAGGCCGCGGTCCACTTCACGCAGCGCCGTTTCGACCAGACGCGCAATGAACGGCGCGGCGGCGATCGTCAGCGGCACCACCGCTGCTGCAGTACCGATCGACGAGCCAACCACCAGGCGCGTGAACGGAATCACCGCGACCAGCAAGATGATGAACGGCGTCGAACGCACCGCATTGATGACCACGCCCATCGAGCGGTTCAACGCGACGTTCTGCAACACGCCCTGACGGTCCGTCAGATACAGCAATACGCCGAGCGGCAAGCCGACCAGCGCGCCCACCAGACCTGAGATGCCCACCATGATGAGCGTTTCCCAGAACGACTGGACGAACATATCGAACATTTCACTCAACATAGGACATCTCCTCCACCACCACACCCTGTTCGCGCAGATACGTCAGCGCCTGCGCCACCTTCACCGGTTCGCCGCCCGCGAGCACCGCGAGCGAGCCGAACGCCTGTCCCTGAATCTCGTCGATCTGGCCATGCAGGATGTTGAAGTCGAGCTCGTAACGGCGAATCGTTTCGGACAGGATCGGCTGATCGACGCCCGAGCCGGTGAAGGCGAGGCGCAGCAGATGGCCGCTGCCGGTCTTCAGGCGCTCGGCCACGCGTGCCTTCAGCGCGGGCGGCAGTTCCTGGGCAATCACATCGCCGATCAGCGCGCGCGTCACTTCGTGGTGCGGCTGCAGGAACACGTCGATGACCTTGCCGTGTTCGACGACCCGGCCCGCATCCAGCACCGCGACGCGGTCGCAGACCTGCTTGATCACGTCCATCTGGTGCGTGATCAGCACGATGGTCAGGCCGAGTTCGCGATTGATGCGCTTCAACAATTCGAGAATCGAGCGGGTGGTTTCCGGGTCGAGCGCAGAAGTCGCCTCGTCGGAGAGCAGCACCTTCGGCTTGCTCGCCAGCGCCCGGGCAATCCCCACGCGCTGTTTCTGGCCACCGCTGATCTGCGCCGGGTAACGGTCTTTCTGCGCGGAAAGGCCCACCAGTTCGAGCAGCGGCAACACGTGCGCCTCGATCTCGGCGCGCTTCATGCCGGCCAGCTCGAGCGGCAGTGCGACGTTTTCGTACACGGTGCGCGACGACAGCAGGTTGAAATGCTGGAAGATCATGCCGATTTCGCGGCGCGCCTCGCGCAGTTGCGCGGCGGACAGCGTCGTGAGATCGCGGCCGTTGACGACGATATTGCCTTCGGTGGGACGCGTCAGCAGGTTGATGGTGCGCACGAGCGTACTCTTGCCCGCGCCGCTGCGGCCGATGATGCCAAACACCTCGCCCGCCGGAATCGACAGGTTGACGTTGTGCAACGCCTCGACCCAGCCCCGGGGTCCAGCGAAACGCTGGGAAATATTTCGTATTTCGATCATGAAAAAACGAAACGGCGGAACTGCCCGTGAGCGTACTGCGCTCCCGGCAAGCGGCCGCCGTTACTTTTATTGGGATTTGAGCCGCGATTCTACCGCAGCATCGACATACCCTTTAATAATCAATTCCGATCTTTTCATAACCGAGAGGAATTAGAGGCGAGTCCCGCATGCCGCACTCGCGCGCGTCACGGGCGTGCGACTATGATCGGGCCAAGCAAAACCATAACGAGGGCGGACATGGAGACTAGCCGGTATAACAATGCCCGGCCACACCCGGCGGTGGTGGCAGGCGCGGCAGCCACGGGTGTCGAGGCAGAGGGCGCAGCCAGCACAACGGGTACGGGGCGCGATGGCGGTGCGGCGCGCTCGCTGATTACGACCCGCGACGGCCTTGAATTACCGCTATACCGGTGGCCTGCCTCCGGCCCCCGCCGGGCGACGGTTGCTCTCATCCACGGCCTTGCCGAGCATGCCGGACGCTACGCGCCGCTCGCCGAGCGGCTCAACGCAGTGGGCATCGAACTGCTCGCCATCGATCTGCGCGGCCACGGCAACGCGCCCGGCAAACGGGTGCGCGTCGAGCGCTTCGACGACTATCTGCTCGATGCCGAGGCCCTGCTTAGCATCGCGGCGGATGACGGCGCTCCGTTGTTCCTGATGGGCCACAGCATGGGCGGCGCAATTGCAGCGCTGTACGCCATCGAACGCCTACCTAGCAGCGGTCACCGGCTGGCGGGCTTGATCCTGTCGAGTCCCGCACTTGCGCCGGGCCGCGACGTGCCGCGCTGGATGCTGACCATGAGTCAGATCATCAGCCGCATCTGGCCGGGTTTTCCCGCCATGAAGATCGACGCGGCGCTGTTGTCGCGCAACCCGGCGATCGTCGAAGCGAATCGCAACGATCCCTTGGTGCATCACGGTTCGGTTCCGGCGCGCACTGGCGCGGAGATTCTGCTGGCGATGGCGCGTATCGAACGCGGCCGCGCCGGTTTGCGGGTGCCCTTGCTGGTGTATCACGGCACGGCAGACAAGCTCACGGAACCCGACGGCAGTCGCGCCTTCGGCCAGCATGCCGGCTCGCCGGACAAGACGCTCACGATGCATGAAGCGAGCTATCACGAGACGATAAACGACCTCGACCGCGAACGGGTGATAGGCGAGTTGATCGCGTGGATTCAGGCGCGGTGTGGTTAAGCGAGGGGGCGTGTGCTGGAGGTCCGCCCGTTCGCATTCATGATCCGCCCTCGCGCGGCTCAACACCACTCGCTCGCTGCCCCACCCAATGCGGCTCAGATCCCCGCTAGCGCCCGGATATGCGCAACCACGCTGCGCCCGAGCGCCGACAGGTTGTAGCCGCCTTCCAGACAGCTCACGATCCGCCCGCGCGCATAGCGGTTGGCGATTTCGCGAACCTGATCGGTCAGCCACGCATAATCGGCCTCGACGAGCCCCATGTTGCCCAGGTCGTCCTCACGATGTGCATCGAAGCCCGCCGACACGAAGATCATTTCCGGCTTGAACGCATGCAAGCGCGGCAGCCACAGCATGTCGACCGCCTCGCGCACTTCCATGCCCTTCGAGCGGGCCGGCATCGGCACGTTGACCATATTGGCCGCGTGATTGTCGGCCCCGGTGAACGGATAGAACGGATGCTGGAAGAAGCTGCACATCAGCACCCGCGAGTCGCCGGAGAACGCGGCTTCCGTGCCGTTGCCGTGATGGACGTCGAAGTCGACAATCGCCACCCGTTGCAGACCATGCGCCTCCAGTGCGTGGCGCGCGGCAACCGCGACGTTGTTAAAGAAACAGAAGCCCATGGCGCGAGCCGGTTCAGCATGGTGGCCAGGCGGGCGCACGCTGCAAAACGCATTGTCGTAACGGCCTTCGATGACGGCATCGGTGGCGGCCACCGCGGCGCCTGCCGCGCGCAGCGCGGCTTGCCAGGTGTGCGGATTCATCGAGGTGTCCGGATCGATCTCTGCGTAGCCCGTCTGCGGCGAGCGGCCGCGAATGTAGTCGACGTGCGCCTGGGTATGCACGCGCAGGAGCGCAGCTTCCTCCACAAGCGGTGGCGACTCGCGTTCGATCAGCGCGTCGATGCGGCTTGCGATCAGCTGATCTTCGATTGCCTGCAGGCGTGCCGGGCATTCGGGATGCCACTCGCCCATCTCGTGAAGCAGGCAGTCTGGGTGGGAATAAAAGGCTGTTGCCATGATTCTCTTCTGCGGCGCGTCGCGCGAAGCGCGCACGGCGTGTCTCCGTCCAAAGGCGCGCGCGTAAGGCGCGCCCAACACCGTCAAGTTACCACACCATGCGCCCGGGACGCGCCGTAGCAACGGTTCTGCATAGTTCCGCCATGGGCGTCGGGTATACTGCCCGCTATCCTTCAGTCAGCTTCTACCGCCTTCCGGCTCCCTCGCACCACGCTCCCAGTTCACTATGATCGTCAAGCTTGCTCTGTCCGCACAAAACCGGCTACGCACCCAGAACGTAGCTGCTGCACTGTCTATCGCATGGTGCGTGTTTGCGGCAGCCAGTCCGGCCGAGGCACAGACCCGCGCGCCCAAAGCGCCGCTGCTGGTCACGCAGGGGCAACCGCAACAGCCCGTGCCGCAAGGACAGACGTTCGAAGAAGAAATCATTCCGCAGCGCTACGCGAACAACCCGGATGTCGACGGCTTCATCAACGACATGGCGGCGCGCTACGACTTCGATCCGGCCGCGTTGCACACGCTGTTTGCCGGCGTCAGCTACTCGGCGACCGCGGTCAAGCTCGTCACGCCCTCGCCCACACCGTCCATCAAGAACTGGCGCGTGTATCAGTCGCGCTTCCTCGACCCGGTCCGCATCCAGGCGGGCATGCGCTTCTGGCGCAACAACCAGGCGACGCTGCAGCGCGCCTATGAGGAATTCGGCGTGCCGCCGGAAGTGATCGTCGGCATCATCGGCGTGGAGACGATCTATGGGCGCTTCATGGGTAACTTCCGCGTGCTCGACGCGCTGACCACCCTCGCCTTCGATTACCCGAACACCCCGAATCGCGCCGAACGCGAGCAGACCTTCCGCAAGAACCTCGAAGACTATCTGGTCTGGACCCGCGACTCGCAAATCGACCCGAGCACAGTGCTCGGCTCGTACACCGGGGCGATCGGTATTCCTCAATTCCTGCCGAGCAGCATCGTGCAGTACGCGATCTCGTATGACGGCAACAAGCAGATCGACCTGCGCACCAGCCAGGCCGACGCGATTGGCAGCGTGGCGAATTACCTGAAACAGAATGGCTGGGAAAACGGCCGGCCGGTGGTGTGGGACATCGGCTCGGACGCCGGCAGCCAGGGCATCGCGCAAGCCGGCGCCGACGGCAAGCCCGAACCGCACTGGCCGCTCGACCAACTGCTGCGTGCGGGTCTCGTGGTGAACGAGCAGGGTCTCGATATGGCGGCCGAGGCCGGCACGCCGGTGACGATCATCGATCTGCCCTCGCCGGGACTGCCGACCGAGTACAAGCTGGGGCTGAAGAATTTCTACGTGCTGACGCGCTATAACCGCAGCTTCTTCTACGCATTAGCGGTGTATCAGTTGGGCGAGAAGATCAAGGCGCAACTGGAGGCGTCGGGCGATCTGGACAGCAACGGGGCGCCGAGCACCGCGCCGCCTATGTCAGCGCCGCCGGCTTCGCTGCCTCTGCCTACGGCGCCTGCGCCGATGGCCGTGCCCGCCCCGTCGAACAGCCCGGTTCCTGCACCGATGGGCATCCCGGCTCCGATGCCAGCTCCCGCGCAGGACTCGCAATAAGCGCCGTCCAAGCAGTTCGATCCGTTCGGACTGCCTGAATGAAAAACGCATGAAAAAAGCGCTGGTTTGTAGCCAGCGCTTTTTTTGTTTGGCGAAGTCCCGAGGCGCGCTTCCGCCCCTGATCGATCAAGCCGGGAACACACCCGTCGACAGATACCGGTCGCCGCGATCGCACACGACGAACACGATGGTGGCGTTCTCGACTTGCCGTGCGATTCGCAATGCCACTTCGCACGCGCCGGCAGAGGAAATACCGCAGAAGATTCCTTCGACAGCGGCCATTTTGCGCGCCATTGCTTCCGACGCCGCCTGGCTCACGTTCTCGACCCGATCGACCCGGCTGCGGTCGAAAATCTTCGGCAGATACGCTTCCGGCCACTTGCGGATGCCCGGAATGCGCGAGCCTTCTTCTGGCTGCGCACCGATAATCTCGATAGCCGGACTCTGTTCCTTCAGATACTGCGACACGCCCATGATCGTGCCAGTGGTGCCCATGGCCGAGACGAAGTGCGTGATGCGCCCTTCGGTTTCCTGCCAGATTTCCGGGCCAGTCGTCTCGTAGTGTGCGATCGGGTTATCCGGGTTCGCAAACTGATCGAGGATGATGCCCTTGCCTTCGCGCTGCATCTGCTCGGCCAGATCACGGGCGTATTCCATGCCGCCCGTAACCGGCGTCAGCACGATCTGCGCGCCGTACGCAGCCATGCTCTGGCGGCGCTCGACGGACAGGTCTTCCGGCATGATCAGCACCATCTTGTAGCCACGAATAGCGGCCGCCATGGCGAGCGCGATACCGGTATTGCCGCTAGTGGCTTCGACCAGCGTGTCGCCCGGCTTGATGCGGCCGCGCGCTTCCGCCTTCTTGATCATCGACAGTGCCGGACGATCCTTCACCGAACCTGCCGGATTGTTACCCTCGAGCTTGCCGAGAATCACGTTATTGCGGCTGCGGATCTCGTCGTCAGGCAGGCGGACGAGCTGGACGAGCGGCGTATTGCCGATCGTATCTTCAATCGTTTTGTAAGCCATATTGGAGTGCGGGGCTGTCGCTGTGCGATGTCGTCAATTGAACGATTCTAAACCACCATGCGCCGGCCTGCCGTGCGGCCCTGTTGGCGGCATGGATGCAACGCTCGCGCGGCATGGGGATATAACGTGGCGATATAAGACGGCGTGCCACGCAAAAAGCCCGCGGCCGAGTACCGCGGGAGCCAGTCATCTGAGTGACGGCTGAAGGAGTGTCATGTGCCGACTCCAACCAGAAAGAAAGCCTGCGAGACGGCGGCGCGAGTGCAATTGCGCGCCCGTGCCGCCGTATAGCCCCACGCGTGCCCTAACGCATAGGCCGCTCGCCTGGGGCTACGGCATACGGCTATTTCTTCACCACCACTGCGGCGTCGCCCTTGTGAGCGCCAGCCGCTGGGGCGGACTGTGCCGCAGAGGTCGCGGCCTTGCCCTGTGCAGGCGCTGCAACCTGTGCGCCAGCAGCAGCACCAGCCGGACCGACAGCGAGACCCTCCGCCTGCAGGCGCTCGACGGTATGCCCGCCCATGCCCTTGACGCGCTTGCTGAGATCCGTGGGATCTTTATACGGGCCGTGCGCGTCGCGTTCTTCGAGAATCGCTTTCGCTTTGGCGGGACCAATGCCCTTGATGCCACGCAGCGCTGCTTCGTTAGCCGTATTGACGTCGACCGCCGCGTAGGCGTGACCGAACGCGGCGAGCATTGCCGCGGTAACCATGATTTTTCGCAACATATGGAATCTCCCTCGTACAACCTCACCGGTGACGACCACCGGCGAGGAGATTCCAGTTTAGAGAGGTCTGCGAAAGATTTACACCTGGCCGAATAGCCAACGTACGTAGCGGTCGACGCCTTCCTGCACGCTCAGGAAAGGCGCGTCGTAACCCGCCGCGCGCAGTTTCGTGAGATCGGCTTGCGTGAAACACTGATACTTGCCGCGCAGCGCATCCGGAAACGGAATGTACTCGATCAGCCCGCGCTGCACCTGCTCGGCGAGCGAGAGCGGCGCTTCGTTATTCAGCGCGCGCAACGTGTTGACGACGGTCGTCGCGATGTCGTTGAACGGCTGCGCCCGGCCGCTGCCGAGATTGAAGATGCCCGACTTCTCCGGATGATCGAAGAAGTGCAGATTGACCTTCGTCACGTCTTCGACGGAGACGAAATCGCGCGTCTGCTCGCCGGCGGCATAGCCGTTGTATTCGCCGAACAGCTTGACCTTGCCCTCGGCGCGGAACTGGTTGAAGTTGTGAAACGCCACCGACGCCATGCGCGCCTTGTGCGTCTCGCGCTGGCCGTAGACGTTGAAGTAGCGAAAGCCGGCGATCTGGCTTTTCGCAGTGGGCAGCACGCGGCGGATCACCTGATCGAACAGGAACTTCGAATAGCCGTAGACGTTGAGCGGCTGCTCCACTTCGCGCTCTTCCACGAAGCGGCTCGAGCCGCCATAGGTCGCAGCGGAGGACGCATACAGAAACTGCGTGCCCTGCGCGAGGCACGCGTCGAGCACCGCGCGGCTGTAGCGGAAGTTGTTGTCCATCATGTAGCGGCCGTCGTGTTCCATCGTGTCCGAACAGGCGCCTTCATGGAATACCGCGCGCACCTTGCCGAAATCGCCACGCGCAAAGCGTTCAACGAATTCGGTCTTGTCGAGATAATCGTCGATCTCGCAATCGACCAGGTTCTTGAACTTGTCCGCGCGCGTGAGATTGTCAACGGCGATGATGCGTTGTTCACCGCGCTCGTTGAGCGCCTTCACGAGATTGCTGCCGATAAAACCGGCCGCGCCGGTGACGATGAGGATCATGGTCGTACTGTCCCGAAATTGGGTTCGACTAGCGCCAGCCGCACGCGCCGCAAGCGAGCGCTTGCAGGCGCAAAACGGCGTGCGGCATTAGAGAAAGAGTTCGTCGTAGTTGACGGTGGCGGTGCCCAGCTTGCCGACCACGATGCCGGCGGCGCGGTTCGCCAGCGCCACGGCATCGACGAGCGACAGGCCCGCGCCGAGCATCACGGCCAGCGTGGCGATCACGGTGTCGCCCGCACCCGAGACATCATACACTTCGCGTGCTACGGCCGAGGCGTGCAGGATGCCATCGTCGGAGAAGAGCGTCATGCCCTCTTCCGAGCGCGTCAACAGCAGCGCCTTGAATTCGAGCTCGGCGCGCAGCTTGGTCACACGGGCAGTCAGGTCTTCTTCCGACTTCCACTGTCCGACCACCTCGCGCAACTCGGCGCGGTTCGGCGTGATCAACGTGGCGCCGCGATAGCGCTCCCAATCGTCGCCTTTCGGATCGACCAGTACCGGCTTGCCAGCGGCGTGCGCCTTGGCGATCATCTTCGTGACATGGGTCAGGCCGCCTTTGGCATAGTCCGACATCAGGATCACGTCGTGCGCGGGCAGCAGTTCGTCGAAGCGGGCGAGGCTCGCCAGCAGCACCTCGTGCGCAGGCGTGTTCTCGAAGTCGACCCGCAGCAACTGCTGCTGACGCGACAGCACGCGCAGCTTGATGGTGGTCAGCAGATCCGGGTCGCGCTCGAGATGCGGCACCACGCCGCTTTCGTCAAGCAACGTGATGATGCGCTCGCCGGGCTCGTCGTGCCCGACCACGCACAGGAGGCCTGCTTGCGCGCCGAGTGCCACCGCGTTGCGCGCCACGTTCGCAGCGCCGCCCAGGCGGTCTTCCTGCTTTTGCACATGCACGACCGGCACCGGCGCTTCCGGCGAAATACGATTGACGTCGCCGAACCAGTAACGGTCAAGCATCACGTCGCCCACCACCAGCACACGGGCGCCGGCGAGCCGTGCGCGCGGCACGGCGGCGGCGGTGGGCGCGGACACCGTGGCTTCGGTCATGGACTCAGGCATCGGCTGGGAGTTCGGAGGGTTGAGCATAGGGACGTCCAATCGAGTGGTAATCGATGCCCAGTTCTGTCATCGCTTCCGGTTCGTAGAGGTTGCGGCCGTCGAAAATGAGCGGCGTCTTCAGCACCGATTTCAGGTGCAGGAAGTCCGGGCTCTTGAACTCCTTCCATTCGGTGACGACCACGAGGGCGTCGGCACCGGTGAGGGTCTCGTTCTGCGTGCTGGTGAAGTGCAGACGCGCCATCTGCTCCGGTGCGTCATGCAGGTCGATCGCGAACACACGGCGCGCTTCGGCGATGGCAACCGGATCGTACGCCTGGACGTTGGCGCCGCGCGCCAGAAGCTCCGCGATGATGCGCCGGCTCGGCGCTTCACGCATGTCGTCGGTATTCGGCTTGAACGCGAGGCCCCAAACGGCGAAGGTGCGACCGCTCAGATCCTCGCCGAGCGAGCCGGTGATCTTGCGCACGAGCACTTCCTTCTGCTCGTGGTTCACCGCTTCGACGGCTTCGAGGATGCGCAGATTGTGGCCGCTTTCGCTGGCGGTACGCACCAGCGCCTGCACGTCCTTCGGGAAGCACGAACCGCCGTAGCCACAACCGGCATACAGGAAGTGATAGCCAATGCGCGGATCCGAACCAATGCCGCGGCGCACCGATTCGATATCGGCGCCGACGCGGTCGGCCAGGTTCGCCATCTCGTTCATGAAGGAAATGCGCGTGGCAAGCATCGCGTTGGCCGCGTACTTCGTGAATTCCGCCGAGCGCACATCCATGTAGAGCGTGCGTTCGTGATTGCGGTTAAACGGCGCGTACAAGCGCTTCATCAGTTCGCGAGCGCGCTGGCCCGCATCGTCCTCGTCAAGGCCGAGCACAATGCGATCGGGGCGCATGAAGTCGTCGACCGCCGCGCCCTCTTTCAGGAACTCGGGGTTCGAGACGACCGAGAAACGATGCTGTTCGCTATCGGCGAGACCGCGCTTCGCCAGCTCCTCCTCGACGACCGCGCGCACACGCTGCGCCGTGCCCACGGGGACCGTGGACTTGTCGACGATCACCTTGAAGCCGGTCATGGTACGGCCGATATTGCGCGCCGCTTCGAGAACGTACTGAAGGTCAGCCGAGCCGTCTTCGTCGGGCGGAGTGCCGACCGCGATGAACTGCACGTCGCCGTGAGCGACGCTGGCTTCGACATCCGTCGAAAACGTGATGCGCCGTGCCGCCCGGGTCCGCGCAATGATTTCCTGCAAGCCCGGCTCGTGAATCGGAACGCCGCCGTTGTTGAGGATTTCGATCTTGCGCGGGTCGACGTCCAGACAGAAAACGTCGTGACCGATTTCGGCCAGGCACGCGCCAGTGACCAGGCCAACATAGCCCGTGCCGATGATGGTAATTTTCATACGCGTTCCGGTAATGGGTTCCGGTAATGGTTTCCGGGTCAGCTCGATGCCGTGATCGGCTCGACCCGGCGCGGGGCATAGGTTTCCCACCCACTGCAACCCGGACACTGCCAGTAGAAAAGGCGTGCCCGGAAACCGCAATTCTGGCACGTATACCGTGGCAGATTTTTGGTGCGCTGCTTGATCAGCGTGCGCATCAGCTCCAGTTCGCTGCGCCGCGGTTCTTCCGCGGTGGCCTCCTGAGCCTCGAGCAGGCGTGTCATGCCGGCTAGATTGGGCGACTTCTGCATCTGCGAGCGCGCCAGCGCATGCGCTGCGTCCAGGCCCCGCAGGGCCGAGACGTGCTGGTAGGCGACATCCAGCAGATCGTTCGAAGGATAGCGGTCCACCCAGGTGGTCAGCAGATCCGCGCCGTCTTCCGGCCTGCCAAGCGCCGCGTAGGCCTTCATCAGCTTTTCCGCGACGAGCGGCAGATACGAGGAATTCTGCTCCTCGACCCGCAGCCATTGGGCGATCGCCGCCTCCGGCGCGCCGCCCACCATATCCACGTCACCGAACAGAATGGTGGCGCGGACACTATGCGGATTGGCCTTCAACGCCAGATGCAACTGGCGGCGGGCCTCGTCCGGCTTCTTCTGCTGCAGCGCTTCCTGTGCCAGCTCGCAATGGAACTGGGCAATTTCCTTGTCCAGAGATTCGGCCCCCATCGTTTCGAGATGGCGCGCCGTGTCGATCGACTTGTTCCAGTCTTTCTCGATTTCGTAGATGGTCAGCAGCGCACGCTGGGCGCCCAGCGCGTAATCGCCGCTTTCGAGCGCGCGGAACGTTTCTTCGGCGCGGTCGAGCAGACCCGCCTTCAGGAAGTCCTGACCCAGTTCATAGGCGGCGTGGTCGCGCTCCGTGACGGGCAGATCGGCGCGGCTCAGCAGGTTCTGGTGCACGCGAATCGCGCGGTCGGTCTCGCCGCGGCGGCGGAACAAATTGCCGAGGGCGAAGTGCAGTTCGATGGTTTCCGGGTCGAGCTTGACGACCTCGATAAACGCATCGATTGCCTGATCCGGCTGTTCGTTAAGCAGAAAATTGAGGCCGCGGAAATACGAACGCGGCAGGTTGGCGCTCTCGGACAGCAGCGTCTTGAGGTCGTAACGCGCGGCCATCCAGCCGAACGCGAAAGCGACGGGTACGACGAGCAGCCACCAGAAGTCTAGATCCATGCGATTGATCGGGAGTGCAGAAACGAAAGCCGCGCGCCTCGGGCACACGGCAGGGGAAAACCTAGATCAGCGGCGGCAGCGGCGGCGTTTCGACCACCACCGGGGTTTCGCGCGCTACACGCAACTCACGCTTGAGGCGCCCGTTCTCGAGCCGCAACCGGAACACCGCCGGTGCTGCTGAAACCAGCCCGGCCAGCAGGCCGACCACAAAGAACGCAAGACCGATCAGGATCAGCGGTGCGGACCAGGCGTAGCCAGCGAGGAAATTCAGCGTAGCGGTTTGCGTGTTGGACAGTGCGAGCACCAGCAGGAGCACGAACACCAGAACGCGGATCAACCAGACGATAAATTTCATGAATAAGGTCTCTTGACGGCAGTTGCGGGTAAGACGCCGGCTTGATGACGCGCGTCGCGCCACGCTGTCGCCCGCGCCGAAGTGACCCGTATTGTAATGGATGGCCCCGCCAGTGGGCAGCAACAAGCCATTTGCCTGCGCTTACGCGCGGTTTATCTGGCGCATGAGCGGCGTGGCGCCTGTTCAGCGCTCGAAACCACAGGCGAAAAAAAAGCGCCCGAAGGCGCTTTTTCTGGTCTTTTGCCGTCTGGCTTTGGCCGCTGACGCTACCAATGCCACGCTGCCAACCGCACAGCGGAGCATTTACAGGTCGTCGTCATCCGGCTCTTCAGCCTTCAGTGGCTCGCCCGAACGTCGATCTACCCGCTCACGCAACTCCTTGCCCGGCTTGAAGTGCGGTACGTACTTCTCAGGTACCAGTACTTTTTCACCCGACTTCGGATTGCGCCCGACGCGGGAGGGGCGACGATTGAGGCCGAAGCTGCCGAAGCCGCGAATTTCGATGCGATGGCCGTTGGCCAGAGCCTCCGACATCGCATCAAGCATCGTCTTCACCGCGAAATCCGCATCTTTAAGAACAAGTTGCGGAAATCGCGTAGCCAGCTGGGCGACCAATTCCGATTTGGTCATACTGCAGCAGACCTCTCAAGAAAACTCAAGGCTTACTGGTTTTGGCCGTCAAGCTTGGCCTTCAGCAGCGCGCCGAGGTTCGTCGTGCCGGTAGCAGCCGAGCTCGAATCCGACGAAGCCAGGCCGCGGATCGCTTCCTGTTGCTCAGCCGAGTCCTTGGCCTTGATCGACAGGTTGATGCCACGCGACTTGCGATCGATGTTGATGATCATCGCGTTGACCTTGTCGCCTTCCTTCAGCACGTTGCGAGCATCTTCCACGCGGTCTTGTGCGATTTCCGAAGCACGCAGGTAGCCTTCGACTTCCGCCGACAGCTGAACCACTGCACCCTTCGCGTCTACCGTCTTGACCACGCCGTCGACGATCGAACCCTTGTCGTTCATTGCAACGAAGTTGCTGAACGGGTCGCCTTCGAGCTGCTTGATGCCCAGCGAAATGCGTTCCTTCTCGACGTCGATGCCGAGAACGATCGCTTCCACCTCGTCGCCCTTCTTGTACTTGCGAACTGCTTCTTCGCCCGTTTCGCTCCACGACAGGTCCGACAGGTGAACCAGACCGTCGATGCCGCCCGGCAGACCGATGAAGACGCCGAAATCGGTAATCGACTTGATTGCGCCTTGCAGCTTGTCGCCCTTCTTGAAGTTGCGGCTGAAGTCATCCCACGGGTTCGGCTTGCATTGCTTCATGCCGAGGCTGATACGGCGGCGGTCTTCGTCGATTTCCAGAACCATGACTTCGACTTCGTCGCCCAGTTGCACAACCTTCGACGGTGCAACGTTCTTGTTCGTCCAGTCCATTTCCGACACGTGGACGAGGCCTTCGATGCCCGATTCCACTTCGACGAATGCGCCGTAGTCGGTGATGTTGGTGACCTTACCGAACAGGCGCGTGCCCGACGGGTAACGGCGGGAAATGCCTTCCCACGGATCGTCGCCCAGTTGCTTGATGCCGAGCGAAACGCGGTTCTTCTCTTGGTCGAACTTGAGGATCTTCGCAGTGACTTCCTGGCCAACCGACAGCACTTCGCTCGGGTGACGCACACGACGCCATGCGATGTCGGTGATGTGCAGCAGGCCGTCGATACCGCCGAGGTCCACGAATGCGCCGTAATCGGTGATGTTCTTCACCACGCCTTCCACGATCGCGCCTTCCTTCAGCGTTTCGAGCAGCTTTGCGCGCTCTTCGCCTTGGGTTGCTTCGATCACGGCACGGCGCGACAGCACGACGTTGTTACGCTTGCGGTCGAGCTTGATGACGCGGAATTCCAGCGTCTTGCCTTCGTACGGGGTCGTGTCCTTGACCGGACGCGTGTCGACCAGCGAACCCGGCAGGAATGCGCGGATGCCGTTGACCATGACGGTCATGCCGCCCTTGACCTTGCCCGTGATCGTGCCGGTCACGAGTTCGTTGTTGTCGAGAGCCTTTTCCAGCGACAGCCACGAAGCCAGGCGCTTCGCCTTGTCGCGCGACAGGATGGTGTCGCCATAGCCGTTTTCCAGCGCGTCGATCGCGACGGAAACGAAGTCGCCCGCCTGCACTTCTACCTCGCCCGCGTCGTTCAGGAACTCTTCGAGCGGGATGTAGGCTTCGGACTTGAGACCAGCGTTGACAACCACGAAGTTGTGGTCAACACGCACGACTTCGGCGGAGATAACCTCGCCAGCGCGCATGTCTTGCTTGGTCAGCGACTCTTCGAACAGAGCCGCAAAAGATTCGGTATTCGGGGTAGAGGTTTGCAGGTCGGACATAAAAATCAAAATTTGCATGGTTTTCGCGGTGCCCGGCTGACCGGATGGCCAGCAATGACGGCTGGAGTGCGAATGCCAAGCGGGGTTAAGGGGTTAAAACACGCTCCACGCACCTACGCGGAGCACCTACACGACAACATACTGCTTTTAAAGCTAATTTCCCTTCCGCATTTACACTGCATCACTGCATTTCACACGGCGGGGAGAAGCGCCTGGTACCACTGCACGACCTGATCGACCGCCTGGTCGACCGACAATGCGGAGGTATCCAGCAACTTTGCATCCGCTGCAGGCTTGAGTGGCGCGGCTGTGCGCTGACTGTCGCGCTCGTCGCGTTCACGCAAATCCCGGAGCAAGTCATCTATATTAGCAGAAAAACCTTTTTGGATCAATTGCTTATGCCGCCGGGCGGCGCGCGCCTCGGCGCTGGCCGTCAAAAACACCTTGAGCGCGGCGTCCTGGAAGATCACCGTGCCCATGTCGCGGCCGTCCGCGACCAGCCCCGGCTCCTTGCGAAAAGCCCGCTGACGGGCCACCAGCGCGGCTCGCACAGGTGCGTGGACGGCGATCGACGAAGCCCGCTTGCCGATTTCCTCGGCGCGGATCTCGCTCGACACGTCGACGCCGTCGAGCTGCGCGAGCCCCTCGCGGAAGGTGATATGGAGATCGTCGATCAGTTTGGCAAGGGCGTCGGCATCGTCCGGCGCAATGTTGTAACGGATGCTGGCCAGCGCAGCGAGCCGGTACAGGGCGCCGCTATCCAGCAGGTGGAAGCCGAGATTGGCGGCAACCAGCGCGGCCACGGTGCCTTTGCCGGAGGCGGTCGGGCCGTCGATCGTAATGACGGGCGTCTGGTGAAAGGGACGGGTCGGTTTCATCGAAAAAGTCGCACGTCAGGTCGATTCGGTCGAATCAAGGTTGGGCCAGCGCGATGAAGCGCTCGAAATAGTCAGGGAAGGTCTTGGCGACGCACTTCGGGTCGTTGATCCGCACCGGCACCCCGCCGAGGCTCACGAGCGAGAAACACATCGCCATGCGGTGGTCGTCGTAGGTGTCGATGGCGGCGTTCGGCGTCAGGCTCTCTGGCGGCGTCACGGCAATGTAGTCCTCGCCCTCCACCACCTTGGCGCCGACCTTGCGCAGTTCGGTCGCCATCGCCGCCAGCCGGTCGGTTTCCTTGACGCGCCAGCTCGCGATATTGCGCAGCGTGGTCGTGCCGTCCGCGAACAGCGCGGCGACTGCAATCGTCATGGCCGCGTCCGGAATCAGGTTGCAATCCATGTCGATCGGTTCCAGCTTGCCGTGATCGTGGCCGACGCCGCGCACCTCGATCCAGTCGTCGCCCATCGATACGTTCGCGCCCATGCGGATCAGCGCATCGGCAAAGCCGACGTCGCCCTGGATGCTGGCTCGGCCCACCCCTTCCACGCGCAACGGACCGCCACCAAGGGCGCCCGCCGCGAGAAAATACGAGGCGGACGACGCATCGCCCTCCACCATGATCTTGCCCGGCGACTGATAGCGCTGGCCGGACGGCACGGTGAACTGGTGCCAGCCATGGCGCTCGACCTGGATGCCGAAGCGCGCCATCAATTTGATCGTGATCTCGATATAGGGCTTGGAAATCAGCTCGCCTTCTACCTGCACCACCGTCGCACCGCTCTCGGTGCGCAGCAGCGGCAGCGTCATCAGCAACGCGGTGAGAAACTGACTCGACACGTCGCCTTTCACGCGGATCGGCGCCTCGACGGCGATCTGGCCCGCGCGAATGCGCAGCGGCGGATAGCCTTCGTTCTCCTCGTAGTCGATGCGCGCGCCGATCTGCCGCAGCCCGTCGACGAGGTCGCCGATCGGCCGCTCGTGCATACGCGGCACGCCATACACGCGATAGTCGCCGCCGTTGACCGCCAGCGCCGCCGTCAGCGGGCGCACCGCCGTGCCGGCATTGCCAAGGAAGAGGTCGGCGGTCTTGGCGGTGAACGCGCCACGTGTGCCGGTCACGACGCACTCGTCGCCTTCGCGCTTGAGTTTCACGCCGAGCTTTTCGAGCGCGTCGAGCATCACGCGCGTGTCGTCGGAATCGAGCAGATTGGTAATCGTGGTTTCGCCCTCGGCCAGCGCTGCGAGCAGCAGCACGCGGTTCGAAATGCTCTTCGAGCCTGGCAAGCGAATCGTGCCTGAGGCACGGGCAAACGGTCCGAGATCGAGGTATTCCATGATTGGTTCCAGTTCCGGTTATTTCGCGGGGTCAGCCGCGGCGGCAAGCGCCGCGCGCTGTTCCTGCCATTCGGTACGCGCCACGCGCGAGCGGGCGAAGACGGTTTCGAGCGCGGCGCCGTCCGCTGCCTCGATGGCGGCGCGCAAGCGCGTCAGCACCGCCGTATAGGCATCCAGTTCGTCGAGCAGCGCCGCGCGGTTCGCCACGCAGACATCGCGCCACATTTCGGGGCTCGATGCGGCGATCCGCGTGAAATCGCGGAAGCCACCTGCGGCGAAGGAAAATTTCAGTGCTGCGTCGGGCGAATTGAGAATCTGTTCGACCAGCGCAAACGACAGCAGATGCGGCAAATGGCTCACCGACGCAAACACGCGATCGTGCTGTTCGGGGCTCATCTCATGCACCGCTGCGCCGGTGGCACGCCACAGCGCGGCGACGCGCTCAACGGCTGCCGGCGGATTCTCGGGCAAGGCACACAGCACAACGTTGCGGCCGACGTACAGGTCCGGCAACGCGGCATCCACCCCGCTCGATTCCCGCCCGGCAATTGGATGGCCCGGTACGAATTGGCCAACCCGTTCGCCCAGCGCGGCCCGCGCTGCTGCGACGACGTCGGACTTGGTGCTGCCCGCGTCGGTGACGATGGTGTCCGGGTCGAGAAACGGTGCGATCCGCTCGAGCAGCGGCTGGGTCTGCGCCACAGGAGCTGCCAGCAGCACGAAATCCGCGCCGGACAGCGCAGCGCGCAGCGCTTCGTCGTCCGTGAGCGCGGCGCTGGCGTCGATCACGCCCAGTTCGAGCGCGCGCGCCGTCGAAGCCGGCGAGCGGCCCACCCCGATCACCGTGCGTGCCCCGGAGGTGGCGCCGCGCTCGCGCAGCGCGCGTGCGAGCGAGCCGCCGATCAGGCCGACACCGAAAATCACCAACTTGTTAAAAGAAAACCCGGCCACGTCGGTCACAGAGAAAAGCGCGCCATCGCAAGAAACGCTGGCGCGCGGGTCAAAATCTGGCGCTCGGTTCGAACGCCCGGCTCGGCCAATCAGGCCGGTGCGAGCGTCTTTTCGAGCGCAACGAGGAACGCTTCGTTTTCTTCCGGCAGGCCGATCGTGACACGCAGCCACTGCGGCAAGCCGTAATTGCCGACCGGACGCACGATCACGCCCTGCTTGAGCAACGCAAGGTTGACGCGGTTGCCGGCGTCATCGTCATTGCCGACGCGCACCAGAACGAAGTTACCGGACGACGGCACATACTCGAGACCGAGCTTGTCGAACGCTTCAGTCAGACGGTGATAGCCTTGCGCATTCAGCGCCGCGCTCTTTTCGAGGAACGCCGCGTCGTTCAAGGCCGCGATTGCCGCAGCCTGAGCCAGCGTGTTGACGTTGAACGGCTGGCGCAGACGGTTCAGCAGATCGGTCAGGGCCGGCTGCGCAATCGCGAAGCCGACGCGCAGGCCCGCCAGGCCGTATGCCTTCGAGAATGTGCGCGAGACCAGCAGGTTCGGAAAACGGCGCACCCAGGCGATCGAGTCGTAGCGCTTTTCCGGCGCCAGATATTCCGTGTAGGCCTCGTCGAGCACCACGACGACGTTGCTCGGCACCTTGGCGAGGAACGCTTCGAGCGCCGGGCCTTCGATGAACGTGCCGGTCGGGTTGTTCGGATTGGCGACGAAGATCAGGCGGGTGTCGTCGGTGATCGCGGCCAGCATCGCGTCGAGGTCGTGGCCGTGCTTGACCGCCGGCACCACGATGGCGCGCGCGCCCAGACCCTGGGTGGCGAGCGCGTACACCGCGAACGAGTACTGCGCATAGACGATCGACTGGCCCTTCTCCACCAGCGCGTGCGCGGCGATTTCGAGGATGTCGTTGCTGCCGTTGCCGAGCGTGATCCAGTCAGCCGGGACATCGTAGCGGCTGCTCAACGCTGCCTTCAGTTCAAACGCGTTCGCGTCCGGATAGCGGCCCAGTTCGCTGGCGGCCTTTGCCATGGCGCGCTGCGCCGACTCCGGCATACCCAGCGGATTCTCGTTCGACGCGAGCTTCACGATGTTCGCCTCATCGAGGCCAAATTCGCGGGCCACTTCTGAAATCGGCTTGCCAGCGATATAAGGCGCGATCGCGCGCACATAGGAAGGACCGAAAGGCGTTGTCATGAATATCTCCGGATCGACTAATTGAAGTAATGGATGAGGTTCGGCAAAGGACAGGGCCTGGGTGTCAGCGCGCCCGCGGGTAAGAGCCGAGAATCTTCATAAACTCCGCCTTTTCGGCGAGCTCGGCCAGCGCCGCCGCGACCGGGGCATCGTCCCGATGGCCTTCGACATCAATATAGAAGTAGTACTCCCACGTGCCGACCCGTGCCGGCCGCGACTCGAAGCGCGTCATCGACACACTGTGGCGCGCCAGCGGTTCGAGCAGCTTGAACACTGCGCCCGGCTGGTTGGCGACCGACACGATCAACGAGGTCTGGTCGTTACCGCTCACGCCGGCCGGCTCCTTGCCGATCATCACGAAGCGCGTGCGGTTGTGCGGATCGTCCTGGATCAGTGCATGCGCGACCTGCAGACCGTAATGGGCTGCGGCGCGATCGCCGGCAATCGCCGCCACGGTTGGATCGCTGGCGGCAAGCCGCGCGCCCTCGGCGTTGCTCGACACCGCCTGACGCTCCAGATGCGGCGCGTTCGACGCGAGCCAGCCCTGGCATTGCGCAAGCGCCTGCGGATGCGCGCACACGCGCGTCACGCCGGCCAGGTCGCCGTTCAGGGTCAGAAGATTGTGATGGATCGGCAAAGCGAGTTCGCCGCCGATCAGCAGTTGCGTTTGCAACAGCAGATCGAGCGTGCGCGACACGGCGCCTTCGGTCGAATTCTCCACCGGCACGACGCCAAATTCGGCGGCGCCGGCTTCGACCGAACGGAACACTTCGTCGATCGACGGGCACGGCAAGCCTTCGATCGACTGCCCGAAGTACTCGTGCATCGCCTGTTCGCTATAGGTGCCCACCGGGCCGAGATAGGCGGCCTTGATGGTCTTTTCGAGCGCACGGCTCGCCGCCATGATTTCGCGCCAGATCGCGCTGATGTGGTCGCTGGCAAGCGGCCCGTCGCTCATGTCCTGCAGACGCGCGATCACCTGCTGTTCGCGCTCCGGCCGGAACACCGGCGCGTTGAAATGCTTCTTGACCTCGCCGACTTCGAGCGCGATCGCGGCCCGCTGGTTGAGCAGGGCGATCAGTTGCGCGTCGATCACATCAATGCGTTCGCGCAGCGGTTTGAGTCGGGTATTAAGTTCGTCGTCCATGCGTAAAACGGCTCTGCCGGGAAACTGCGTGAAGGGATGCGCGCGCCTGAAGCCACGCTTAAGCGCTGCGCTGTTCGAATTCCTTCATGTACTCGACTAGCGCTTTAACGCCTTCGAGCGGCACCGCGTTGTAAATCGACGCCCGCATGCCGCCGACGGACTTGTGGCCCTTCAGCTGCACCAGTCCGCGCGCTTTCGCGCCGGCCAGGAAATCTTCGTTGCGCGTTTCGTCCGCGAGAAAGAACGGTACGTTCATCCGCGAGCGCGAAGCGCGTTCAATCTTGTTCAGATAGAAGCTGCTTGCATCGATGGTGTCGTAGAGGAGCTTCGACTTCTCGATGTTGCGCGCTTCCATGGCGACGAGGCCGCCCTGCTTTTTCAGCCACTTGAACACCAGCCCGGCGATATAGATCGCATACGTGGGCGGCGTGTTGTACATGGAATTGTTGGCGGCGACCGTTTTCCATTCGAAAGCCGACGGACAAACGGTCATCGCGCGGTCCAGCATGTCTTCGCGCACGATCACCACGGTAACGCCCGCCATGCCGATATTCTTCTGCGCTCCACCGTACAGTACGCCATATTTGGCGATGTCCATGGGACGCGAGAGGATATGCGAGGACGCATCCGCGACTAGCGGGATGTCGCCAAGATCGGGAATTTCGAAGGTTTCGACGCCGTGAATCGTCTCGTTCGTGCACAGATGCACGTACGCCGGATCGTCAGACAATTGCCACTCGGCGCGCGCCGGGGCACGGGTAAAACCGTCTGCGGTCTCGCCGGTAGCGGCGAGATGGACCGTACCGTACTTCTGCGCTTCCTTGAACGACTTCTGTGACCAGGAGCCCGTCACCACGAAGTCGGCGCGCGGCTTCGAACCGAACAGGTTCATCGGCACGATGGCGTTTTCGCCCAGACCGCCGCCTTGCAGGAACAGGATGCGGTGGCTGGCAGGCACCTCGAGCAGGTCGCGCAGATCGGTCAGCGCTTCCTCGTGGATCGACATGAATTCTTTACCGCGATGGCTCATTTCCATCACGCTCATGCCACTGCCGTGCCAGTTGAGCATCTCGTCGGCTGCGAGGCGCAGCACTTCTTCGGGCATGGCCGCAGGTCCGGCCGAGAAATTAAAGACGCGCATCGTGAAGTCCCTGAAGCAGGCGCGTGGCCAATAAGCCATGCGAATTCGCGCCTGAAAAGAAAATGGCCGTCTGCGCGTGTGCGCAAACGGCCATTATCGCATTGACGCCGCTACCCCGCCAAACCCGGCCGCGAAACCCCGGCGCCGTGAGGCGCCCAAGACCGGCCGGATACTAACTGGATACCGGTGCTGCGGGCACCGGCGGCGGCAGCCGCGACCTGCTTACTTAGCCGGCTTGACCGAAGCGACTTCCTGGTCAGCCTGAGCGCGCGTAGCCTTGATCGATTGCGGCATGTACTTCTGCATCAGACCGTTCACGACGTCGCGGCCAACCTGGTCTTGAACCTGGATGAACTTGCGGCCCGTCGGGCTCTTGTAGAACGCCGTCAGATCCTTGATTTCCGACGTCGAGTAGTACTTCGCGTAAGCGTCGTACTGAGCTTGCATCGCGTCTTGACGGAACGAATCCGTTGCGAAGACCTGGCCTGCCGAGTCAACCAGCTTCGGCACAGCGTTCTTCTGCAGCGTCGGGACGGAAGCTTGCTTTTGCTTGTCCGTCATCGTCTTGTTTTCGCTCAGAGCGTCCGACAGGATAGCCGGGACCAGTTGCTTGGCTTGCATTTGCGCGCTGTTACCGATTGCGCCGACGAGCTTTTGCGCGTCGATCGCGTCCAGCAGATCCTTGATGGCGGCTTGCTTGGCCGGATCAACCGGCGCTGCAGCAGCGGTGCTGTCAGCAGGAGCTGCCGTCTGATTCTGAAGTGCTTGCGCCATCGCGAAAGTCGGCACGAAAGCAGCCAGCAACATCAACTGTTTGAATCGTTTTTGCATCATTACTCCCTAAGAGAAATTTAGTCTAACTGCTTGCCGCGCGGACTGCGTATCGGCCCGATACGCTTGTCTGCGTCCACGCAGCGTTCACCCAATATATGAGACTTGCCGACGCGAATCAGGCAGCTCCGCCCTCTTCACCGCTTTCGTCACCTTCAGCGGGACCCTCGGCGTCGCCATCCACATCTACATCGGCTTCGGCCTCGGCAACCTGCTGCAGACCCGACAGCTTCGTCCCTTCATCAAGACTGATGAGTGTAACACCTTGGGTTGCGCGGCCCATTTCACGAATTTCCGACACGCGCGTGCGGATCAGCACGCCCGTATTGGTAATCAGCATGATCTGCGCTTCTTGATCCACCAATGTTGCAGCAACCACACGGCCGTTGCGCTCCGACGTCTGGATCGCGATCATCCCCTTCGTACCACGTCCGTGGCGGGTGTACTCGGTGATCGGGGTGCGCTTGCCGAAGCCGTTTTCCGTGGCAGTGAGCACTGACTGCTGCTCGTCGCCCGCGACCAGCAGCGCAATCACCTGCTGCCCGTCATCCAGCTGCATGCCACGAACACCGCGCGCTTCCCGGCCCATCGGACGCACGTCGTTCTCGTCGAAGCGAACTGCCTTGCCCGAATCCGAGAACAGCATGACGTCGTGCTGACCGTCGGTGATCGCCGCGCCAATCAGGTAATCACCATCATCCAGACCGACCGCAATAATACCCTTGCGCAGCGGCCGGCTAAAGGCTTCTAGCGGCGTCTTTTTTACCGTTCCTAACGCGGTGGCCATGAACACGAACTTGTCGGCCGAGAATTCCTTGACCGGCAGCACCACCGTGATCTTCTCGCCGTCGAGCAGCGGGAACATGTTCACAATCGGGCGGCCGCGCGAATTGCGCGAGCCCTGCGGCACTTCATAGACCTTGACCCAGTAGACGCGGCCGCGGTTCGAGAAGCACAGGATGTGGTCGTGCGTGTTGGCGATAAAGAGCGTGTCGATCCAGTCGTCTTCCTTCATGGAAGTCGCCTGTTTGCCGCGACCTCCGCGCTTCTGGGCGCGATATTCGGACAACGGCTGCGATTTCACATAACCGGCATGCGACATGGTGACGACCATATCCTGCGGCGTGATCAGGTCTTCGGTGTTCAGCTCGGTCGCGTTCAGCTCGATCTTCGAGCGGCGTGCGTCGCCGAATTCGGCCTTGATCGAGGTGAGTTCGTCGACGATGATCGCCGTAATACGCTCCGGGCGAGCCAGGATGTCCAGCAGGTCGGCAATTTGCGCCATCACTTCGCGGTACTCGCCGATGATCTTGTCCTGCTCCAGACCAGTCAGGCGTTGCAGACGCATCTGCAAGATTTCCTGAGCCTGCGTGTCGGACAGACGGTAGAGGCCGTCGGACTGCATGCCGAACGCGGGGTTCAGGCCTTCCGGGCGATACGCCTCGCGACCACCAGCCGCGGAATTTTCCGTCTCGGCGCGCGACAACATTTCGCGCACCAGCGACGAATCCCACGGGCGCGACATCAAGTCCTGCTTCGCAATCGGCGGAGTCGGCGCTGCCTTGATGATGGCGATGAATTCGTCGATGTTCGCCAGCGCAACGGCCAGGCCTTCCAGCACGTGACCGCGTTCGCGCGCCTTGCGCAGTTCGTATACAGTGCGCCGCGTCAGCACTTCCCGCCGGTGCGACAGGAAGCAGCTCAACATCTCCTTCAGGTTCAGCAGCTTCGGCTGGCCGTCGACCAGCGCGACCATGTTCATGCCGAACGTATCCTGAAGCTGGGTCGCCTTATACAGATTGTTGAGGATGACCTCGGGCACTTCGCCACGCTTCAACTCGATCACCACGCGCATGCCGCTCTTGTCGGACTCGTCGCGGATATCGGAAATGCCTTCCAGCTTCTTCTCGTTGACGAGTTCGGCGATGCGCTCGAGCAGCGAACGCTTGTTCACCTGATACGGCAGCTCGTCGACGATGATCGACATGCGCTGGCCGCGGTCGATTTCCTCGAAGTGCGTGAGCGCGCGCATCACCACGCGGCCGCGGCCGGTGTGATAGCCGTCGCGCACGCCGGCCACGCCGTAGATGATGCCGGCCGTCGGGAAGTCCGGCGCCGGGACGATCTCGATCAGCTCATCGACTGTCGCTTCCGGATTCTTCAGAAGATGCTGACAGGCGTCGACGATTTCGTTCAGGTTGTGCGGCGGGATGTTCGTTGCCATCCCTACCGCGATCCCGGACGAGCCATTGATCAGCAGATTGGGAATGCGCGCCGGAAGGATAGCCGGCTCGTTTTCGCTGCCGTCGTAGTTCGGCGTGAAATCGACCGTTTCCTTGTCGATGTCGGCGAGCAGCTCATGGCCGATCTTGGACATGCGGATTTCGGTGTACCGCATCGCCGCGGCGTTGTCGCCGTCGACCGAACCGAAGTTGCCCTGACCGTCCACCAGCATATAGCGCAAGGAGAAGTCTTGCGCCATCCGGACAATCGTGTCGTAGACAGCCGTGTCGCCGTGCGGGTGATATTTACCGATCACGTCGCCGACAATACGCGCCGACTTCTTGTAAGCTCGGTTCCAGTCGTTGTTCAGCTCGTGCATCGCGTACAGCACGCGCCGGTGCACCGGCTTCAGGCCATCGCGGACATCGGGAAGCGCACGCCCCACGATCACGCTCATCGCGTAATCGAGATACGAACGGCGCATTTCCTCCTCTAGGGAGATTGGCAGAGTCTCTTTGGCGAATTGATCCATTATCCGTATCTTTTACGTGCGAAGACGTTGGCGGACAGCGCCTTCGCGTAAGCGCTGCAGGCGCAACGCATCACGCGATTCTAACACGCGAGGCATCCATCCCCGGCTGGGGTACGTATACCTATTAGTGGGAAGCCGGCGAACGGCTCCAGGGAGCCCGTTTGGCATAAGCGGGAACAAGTGGGAGCAGGCCCGATTTGTGCTGTCCCTCAATCGCTTCTCAGCCATGACTGGCGGTGCGAACCGCTCCCTCGAGGCTTCTGTTGCGGACGCACCACAATCGGACAGGGGTATGAAAAGGGCGGGAACTTTTTTATCGTGGGAAGGGAACGATATGGCAAAATGCCAACGCACAAAGAGTTAGACACTGCTCGAAGTCTACACAGCGCGTTTTTTGTTCCGCACCAATGTTATACTTCGAGCAATGTATGACTTGTCATCGTCAACAAGCTCGCAGTAAACCTGCGGTAATCTCAATTTCGAGAGGAGAAATATGAATAAACTTTCAAAGCTCGCGTTCATTGCAGCTACCGCAGTTATGGCTGCATCCGCTTCGGCACAATCGGTGCCGGCGTCGCGACAAGCTACGAACGACAACTGGGTGAACGGTACGGGCGAATACGTGTGGATGAACGGCACGAACGAACTCTGCTGGCGCGATGCGTTCTGGACGCCGGCAACCGCTAACGCAAAGTGCGATGGTGCACTGGTTGCTCAGGCACCGACTCCGCCGGCACCGCCGGCACCGGCTCCGGTTATCTCGAGCCAGAAGATTACGTATCAAGCTGACGCTCTGTTCGACTTCGACAAGGCTATCCTGAAGCCGGGCGGCAAGGAAAAGCTGGACGATCTGGCATCGAAGATCGGCGCGCTGAACCTGGAAGTCGTGGTTGCTACGGGTTACACGGACCGCATCGGTTCGGACAAGTACAACGACCGTCTGTCGCTGCGTCGTGCACAAGCTGTCAAGGCATACCTGGTCAGCAAGGGCATCGAAGCCAACCGTATCTACACGGAAGGCAAGGGCAAGCGCAACCCGGTCACGACCGGTTGCAACCAGAAGAACCGCAAGCAACTTATCGCCTGCCTCGCACCGGATCGTCGCGTGGAAGTCGAAGTTGTGGGTACTTCGAAGCAGTAAGCTCGAAATTACCGCAGTATCAAAGCCCCGCTTCGGCGGGGCTTTTTTTATGTCCTGGATGGGTTTCCCCACACCCGACCGGCAGGCACACTGTAGCGGCGTGCCCGCAGACACGCTGCAGGCAGGCCGCGCAGACCGTGGCATTTTGCCGCCCTGTCCACCGGCCTATATACTCAGGGTTTATCCTCGACACCCGCTCACCCGCTCTCCTCAAGGCCGCATCCGCCATGACTAATGCCGATCCCCACGAACTGCAGAAATTCAGCGATCTCGCCCATCGCTGGTGGGACCCGAACGCCGAATTCAAACCGCTGCACGAACTGAATCCGGTCCGGCTGAGCTGGATCGACGCTCACGCGCATCTTGCCGGCAAGCGGGTGCTCGATATCGGCTGCGGCGGCGGCATTTTGACTGAGTCGATGGCCGGATTAGGGGCCGATGTGAAGGGAATCGACCTCTCGCACCAGGCTTTGGGGGTCGCAGATCTTCACAGCCTTGAAAGTGGTGTAACCGTAAGTTACGAAGAAATCGCCGCGGAGGCTCTCGCGGCCCGCGAACCGGGCACCTACGACGTCGTGACCTGCATGGAAATGCTCGAACACGTGCCCGAACCGGCCGCCATCGTCGCGGCCTGCAAGACCCTGGTCAAGCCGGGCGGCTGGGTGTTCTTCTCCACGCTCAACCGGAATGTGAAGTCGTATCTGTTCGCGGTGATCGGCGCCGAATATATTGCACGGATGCTGCCCAAGGGCACCCACGACTACGCGCGCTTTATCCGCCCCTCGGAACTGGCCGCCTTCGTTCGCGCGGCCGAGCTGCGCACCGCCGACATCAAGGGCATCGTCTATCACCCGCTCAGCAAGCACTTCGCGCTGTCGGACGACACGAGCATCAACTACATGCTCGCCTGCCGCCGCGACGCCTGACGCGCGCCGGCTCCTACTGAACATCTGTATACATGAGCGACCCTACTCCCCTGCCTCAGCGCGAAGACGAAGACGCCGCGATCGGCCTGTGCCAGGCGGTCCTGTTCGACCTCGACGGCACCCTCGCCGACACCGCCCCTGATCTCGCCGCTGCTGTCAACAAGATGCGTCACGAGCGCGGGCTCGAGATGGTGCCGCTTGACGACCTGCGGCCGCTGGCATCGGCCGGCGCGCGCGGACTGATCGGCGGCGCCTTCGGCATCGGGCCCGAGCATCATGAATTCTCTGCGATGCGCGCGGAGTTTCTGGCCAATTACGAAGCGGACCTGTGCATCGAAACGACGCTGTTTCCCGGCATCGACGCGTTGCTCGATGATCTCGATGCGCGCGGTGTACGCTGGGGCATCGTCACGAATAAGGCTGCGCGCCTGACCGATCCGCTGGTTGCGCTGCTCGGTCTCGATCTGCGGGCAGGCTGTGTGGTGAGCGGCGATACCACGCCGCACTCGAAGCCGCACCCGGCGCCGTTGTTGCATGCGGCGCGTGAACTGGATCTGGCGCCGGAGCGGCTCGTCTATGTAGGTGACGACTTGCGCGACATTCAGGCGGGTTTCGCCGCCGGCATGGTGACGGTGGCCGCCGCCTACGGCTACTGCGGCAACGACATTCCGCCAACCCACTGGCACGCGCAACATGTGGTGCAGTCGCCGGCCGAGTTGCAGAAGCTGCTGCGCGACATCAGCTAGGCGCGCGCTGTCAATCTATTGTAAAATCTACCTTGGCCCAGAATTTTGGGGCAACGAACCGCGGGGGCGACCTGGTTTCGACAGGGGTTGCAAAGCGGCTAGGGCATACCGAGGACCCGTCACCTCGTTAATCAATGGGAAAAACGTAACTGCAAACGACGATACGTTCGCACTGGCAGCCTAAGGGCCGCCGTCCTCTGCCTAGTTCACTGACGGGCTAGTGTCGCAAGACCGGTAGCAATACCGACAGAGGTCATATACGTCAGTTAAGCCTTGGCGGTGTCACGACGTCCGGGTCGAAAATCTAGTGAATCGCCGTCATGCAGCGTGTTCGTCCGCGTCCTGGCGGTTAAATCAAATGACAGAACTAAGTATGTAGAACTGGTCGTAGAGTGCTTCTGGACGCGGGTTCGATTCCCGCCGCCTCCACCAAACACCCTGCAAGTGGCAGTAAAGTTTGACAAGAAACCCCGACAGCGTAAGGCTTTCGGGGTTTTTTATTGCTAACGTCGCGGAATAGTCTGTGCCCATCGACAGGGAAGCCTCGAGCCTGAGCGTCGTGTGCACACTCGGTGAGTTACCCCCTTTCGCTATTCCTCTTATCGGACTAAGCGCCCCCGTTTCCTCCGACAACGGCCAGCGCGCCGCCCTCGTTGTTCAACGTCAAACAGAATTCATTGCGTGCAGCTGTTCCCTGCCGCTTCCAGGATGCCTCCGCTCGTCGTCTTCCTGTACGCAGGAATCTCCGCGTGGCGTGCAAAGGAAGTATGCGCATGTATCGCTCATCGAAGAGCCACGTAAAGCACGACTCGCACAGACGAAAATAAGCCACGCACGAAGGGGAGCCCGAAATTCATTCGAAATAGAACCGACGCGAAGACGTATCACGGCGCAACGCCCGACAAATTGACAGACAGGACAGGACAGACTGATATGAAAACCGACCTCGCAAGGGTCGGCTTTTTGTTTGGAGCACAGCCGGACCGTCCGCACGACCGATTGACGCTTCTCAATACATGTTGGAACAAAAGAACAACGAAACCACGTACCTTTTTGTCACCGTCGGCTCGCGCACTGAGCGCGGCGGGCTAGTCACCCGAGTATCGACCAGCGCTGAATATCAAGGAATGGCGCTGGCCCGAGTCGGCGACATCGTCACATACGACGACGGTAGCGTAGCCATCATCATTGACGGCGCGGGCTTTGCCGCCGTCTGGGGTGACAAGCTGCTAGCGCTCGTCGGCTCCCACCTCAGCAACGGAGACACGATCACGGAAACGTTACAGGAAGGATGGGGAATCACGATTCGCGACGGCGAAGAGGTCCCCGGTCTGTTTGATCCGGTCTATATGTTGCCGTCGAGTTCCATCACGGACGGAGGAAACGCCCATGCGCAAGGCGGCGGTGCGGCACGGTGACCCGACGACGACGCGCGGTTTTTTCATGGCTTATTCGTCCGCGATTCACGACGATGGAAAAAAGGTTGCACTGAGTGGCGACGAAGCAACCTGCGGCAACTGCAAGGGCGTATTCAAGATATTCGGCACGGGTCAGGGCATGTCAGAAAAGGGGCGCGTTGTAGTTGTTGACGGTGACCAGGTGCTGTGCCCGTGCAAGAAAAACCGGGTGATCGTTGGCAGCAATCCGGGAATTTTTCTTAACACTAGAAACGAGGGGGCAGGTGCTAGCAGCGCTGGCGCCAGTTACTCTACAGTTGCAAGCGATTCCAGACACTGGATCAAGTTTGTATTGCGTGACCCTGCCCGTTTCGAGGGTTTGCGTTGCGCCGCGCACTTTGCCGACGGTTCTATTGAATACGGAGTCTTCGATTACAACAACACCGTCCGTTTTGATCGGATAAGCGCCAGCGCATGCAGCAGAGTTGAAGTGCTGCTTGGGGGCGAATCCGAGAGCGATGACGCTGTAACCGATGCTCTTCTGTCAGCAATCAAAGGGTGAACGATGCCGGACAATCAAACGAATTCAAACACGGTGTACAGCGGGCCGTATCAGACAAAGCAAGAGCACTCCCTAAACAGTAACATTCTCCAATCTGCCAGAGATTCGTTCGAATCCGCAGGACTATATTTTTCTAGCAACGCAATCAGCGACGCGAATGTTCGCGCCCGTTATGCGGACGGCATTCGTCGGGTGAGCAAATTGGTCCAAGAAGAAGTTGATTCAGGCAGGATGTCCGCCGCAGATGGCGCCGCGTTTTGTCAAACCATGCGAAATCAAATCATGGTGGAGACGCGAAAGGTAACGCCGCCTCAAGGGTTGCCATTTGCACAGGCGAAGAAGGCTGAGGGACTTCATCTAGATACACTTCTAGACAGATACTCGGAAAGGCTCTTTTCTAAGCCCTTTCGCAACCTGACCGATGCTGAAAAGGACCGAGCGCACTATGCAGTCATCGAGGCTGCCGGGCGAAACAACGTAAAAGTAACTGCGAAAACCGCGAGGCTGAGGGTTGCAGGCAAAGTCGGCATATTGGTGACGGCGGCGCTTGCAGGATACGAAATTGTGAAGGCAGACGATAAGGTCAGTGAAGCAGCAAGGCAAGGAACAGTCATTGGAGGTGGCATGATAGGAGGGGCTTTGGCTGGCCTGGCTGTGTCCTCTGTTTGTGGCCCTGGAGCGCCGCTCTGTGCTATCGCCGTGCTCCTCATCGGGTCAGCGGCAGGAGCAACGATTACTGGCGCTGCTTACGACGTCTACATGGATGAGGTAAGGGAATTTCAGGCATGGAGAATCCGGTAGGAAAAGCTGAGCGAGAATTCATATGGGCTGTCATGTCGGAGTTTTTCGTAGACAACGAAATAGACTACGAGCGCGAAGCCGCGCAAATCAGTCGCTTTCCGATAAATTTCCTAAAGGAAATATTTTTCCGAGAGGTTGCCCCGGTTTGTGGTCCCAACATGTTGACGCCTGCCCCCCCCGTCTGGGCGGGCTTCGATTCGGATTGGGTTATCAGCCAAATAAACTCTTTGCTGTCAACCAAAGAGGCATCGCTCATTTCCAGGGTTAGCTACGAGGCGAGCGTCCTGTACTATCGACTCCGACTTGCCGATGTATGGGGTGAGGTCGAAGATGCCACAAAGCGAGAGCATGCGGGGCAAGCTGGGAGTAGCTGATGATCTTCGCGCTAGTCTTGTCAATGTAGGGCGTAGGCGGCACGTTGAACGAATTGTGGTGCCGCCTACTGTTTCTCGGGCATGTTTCACTCGTTGCCGACGTGCTTTGCCCATACTTCCATGTCCTGCGCGCAAAGGTTGCGCGGCCACGGCGCATCGTCGAATATGGCCGCTCCCCCCTTCCACTCAAGATCGCTTATGAAATCAGCCTTCCCGAAACTGCTGAGCGCCGCCTTGCTGTGCGTCTCGTTATTCGCTCCAAGCGCCCACGCGGTCGACCTTCACGTGATGAATTCCGGCGGTTTCACTGCCGCCTACAAGTTACTGGCGCCGAAGTACGAGGCAAAGTCAGGAGACACGCTGAACATCGCCTATGGCCCGTCGATGGGCAATTCGCCCGAAGCGATTCCGAACCGCCTCGCGCGTAACGAGCCTGCGGACGTGGTGATCATGGTGGGTTACGCGCTCGACAAGCTGATCGCCGAGGGCAAGGTAATCCCGGGCTCGAGAGTCGAGTTGGCCGACTCGCGCATCGGCATGGTGGTCCGGGCGGGCGAACCCAAGCCGGACATCGGCAGCGTCGAGGCGTTCAGGAAGACCTTGCTGGAAGCGAAATCAGTGGCCTATTCGGACAGCGCCAGCGGCGTCTATATTCAGAACGAGCTCTTCGAGAAAATGGGTATCGAAGCTCAGATGAAGCCGAAAGCCACGATGATCCCCAAGATTCCGGTGGCCTCCGTCGTGGCCAAGGGCGATTATCAACTGGGTTTCCAGCAGGTGAGCGAACTGCTACCGGTGCCCGGTGTCGAGTTCGTCGGCAAGATTCCTGAGTCGCTGCAATCGGTGACTCGTTTCGCGGCGGGGATTCCAGTCAGCGCAGCGCATCCGCGCGAGGCCAAGCGGTTCCTCGACTTCCTGGCGTCCCCCGAGGCCGCGCCGGATGTGGCCAGCACCGGTCTCGATCCGCTCGCCGGGAAATAGCGGCCTATCGCGCTCAGCGGCGTTGCCCGCCCGCGCGGCCAGGATCAGCGGCACGAGGCACCGCGTCTGACTATTGGCCTTGCGGGCACTGCAGATTGCAGCCGTCCGGATCACCGAGGTCGCCCTTGCGGCGCATCGCCGACTTCTTGTCGGACTGATACTTGTTCGACGGCGCCGAAGCGGCAAACGGCAATTGCGGGTGTTCCTGCAGATGGAATTCGTCCGGCAGGATGCCGCCCGGCACTCCCGGCGAGTTTTGCGCAAACGCGATGGAAACCGTGGCGCACAGCGTGCCGGCCGCGACAGCCACGGCACAGGCTTTCAGTAGAACGTTCATGTCGATCCGGCGCGGCATGCCGCGCAGTTGAGGCTAAGCAGAAGGATCAAGAGTATCGCATACCGCACCGCAACGCAGCCGCGCGCGCCGCGTGCCTTGTTACCGACGCTTACCCCGCAAACCAGGCCTCGCAATGGCGCAGCAAGGCATTCAGATCGAATGCAGGCCGTCCGCGAACGCTGACGTAGCCGTCGGGCCGCACCAGGTAGAACGCTGGCCGGGTCCGCCCATACGACTCGGACAGCGGCGGCGCGCCCTCGCCCGCAACATCGGTGACGCGCCAGATCCGCACGGCGCCGCGCAACAGACGCTCGACGGCCGCGCCCATCCGGTCGAGATCTGCCGCATTCGCCGCAGCGATGCGGCCCGCAGAGGTATCGAGCGGCGCATCTTCGGCGCCACTCGGCGCAACCATCAGAAAGAGCGAGAAAAAGGCTGGGTCGTGCAGATCGAAAATGCAGCCGATGCCCGGCGCGCGGCCGAGCGGCCCGTCCACCACATGCACCAGCGCGTCCGGCGCCCGCTCCCCTGCCCGCGGGCCGCCGTCGAGAATCCGCTCGAGCGTCAGCGGACTACGCCGATACTGGATCGACAGTTCGCTGACGGTGAGACGCGCGGCATCCCGCAACGGGCCGAGTGCGGCCAGCGCCGGCATCACGCGCTCGCGCAGCAGCTTGAGCGGCCCGTGGTCGGCTTCGGCAAGCTGCGTGACGAAGCTCGTCTGCCGCAACACTTCACGTTCGATCGGATGCCGTTCCAGGTGATAGGAATCGAGCAGGCGGTCCGGCGCAGCCCCCTTCAGGACGCGAGCCAGTTTCCAACCCAGATTGAACGCCTCCTGAATGCCAGTGTTCATTCCCTGGGCTCCGGCCGGACTGTGCACATGCGCGGCGTCGCCGGCAAGGAACACACGCTCGACCCGTAATTGTTCGACCATCCGGCTATTCAAATGAAAATGCGCCGACCAGCCGAGCTCCGTGAATTTCACCGGGTGATGGATACGCCGTTCGGCGATCGCGCAGCATTCGCCAAGCGATGGCGGCGGCGGTGATACCGCAGACGCGAATGACGAAGACGCTCCGCTGGCAGGCGCTGCCGATGCCTCAGTACCAGGCGCCACGTCTGGATCGGCCGGCGCCGCATCCGCCTCGGCTGAGTCCGGCTGCGGAGAATGATCGGCGATCAGCCGGTAACGCTCGCCACCCATCGGAAACAGCGCCGCGAGTCCCTCGCCTGAGGCGAAGATATGAAATTCGTCGTCGGGCCATCCGGTCTCCGCCTGCAGATCGGCCAGCAAAAAAGTCTGCTCGAAGGTCTTGCCCGCGAAGCTCATGCCGAGCCGGTGGCGAATCGCACTATGCGCACCGTCAGCCGCGATCAGATACGAAGGATGCATGGTCTCGCTGCGGCCGTCCGCGCGCAGCAGCGACGCGCTGAGTCCAGCGGAGCCCTGCACGAACTCAGTTAGTTCGACACCTCGCTCGACCGTTACGCCGAGCGTCGCCAACTGCTCGGTCAGCAGACGCTCGGTGACGGACTGATCGAGAAACAGCAGATAGGGGTAACGCGTCTGTAGCGGATCGAAGTCGAGGCGCGCGAGGCGTTGCCCGTTCGAATAGAGATTGGCCGCACGAGCCCGATGACCCAGTTCCAGAAACGGCTCGACTACGCGATGCTGTTCGAACAGCTCAAGCGTGCGCGCCTGGATGCCGATGGCCCGCGAATGCGGATCCGGCTGCAACGCCTTGTCGATCAGGCGCACGGGAATATGTGCGCGCGCCAGACTCATTGCGGCAGCAAGCCCGGTCGGGCCCGCCCCAACGATCAGCACCGGCGACGCGTCGTATGAAGCGGCGGCCATGCGGAACTCCGGAGACCAACATCCCGCCTAGTGTACGCCGCTGCCCCGCTGCCTGAAGGTGCGGTGCGTCAATCCGGGCTCAATCGGCGTGCGGATGGTCGAGGGCGCAATGGTGGTCGGTGGTGCCGAGATCGACCTGCAGCGTGGCGTGCTGCATCGCAAACTTTTCGCGCAGCGTCAGGACGATGGCGTCGACGATCGCATCGCCAGGATGACCGGCCGGCATCACGAGATGCACGCTCAGCGCATTGCCGGTGGTGGAAAGCGCCCATACGTGCAGATCGTGGACATCCGTGACCCCCGGCTGGCCGGCGAGATAATCGCGGATCCGCTGCAGGTCGACGCCCGGCGGAACCGCATCCAGCGCGAGCCGCACCGAATCGCGCAGCAGTCCCCATGTGCCGTACACGATCACCGCGACGACCACGATACTCATCAGCGGGTCGAGCCAGGTCCAGCTGGTAGCGAGAATCACCAGACCGCTGATCGCCACAGCGGCGGAGATCAGCGCGTCGCTCGCCATGTGCAGGAAGGCGCCGCGAATATTGAGGTCCTCCTTCTGACCGCGCATGAACAGCCACGCGGAGAAGCCGTTGACCAGCATGCCTGCGGTAGCGACGACGAACACCGTCAGCCCGGCGACCGGAGCGGGATGCAGCAAACGGTCAATCGCTTCGGCGACGATCACGCCGCACGCAAACAGCAGCAGCCCCGCATTCGCCAGCGACGCGAGGATCGACGTGCTGCCGTAACCGAAGGTGTAGCGCGCCGACGGCCGGCGTGCGGTGAGCCACGTGGCGCCCCAGGCCAGCAGGAGACCCAGCACGTCTGACAGGTTGTGGCCGGCATCGGCGAGCAGCGCGGTCGAATGGGCGATCACACCATAGATGGCCTGAATCAGGACGATGACGATGTTCAGCGCGATCGCAATCGCGAAGGCGCGCCCATGACCCGCGACCGGCGCGTGGTGGTGATGGTGGCCGCCTTGGCCGTGGCTATGGCTGTGAGAATGCCCCTTGGCGTGCGCATGGCCGGCTTTCCCGTCGTGCTCCGCGTGCTCGTGCGGGTCTTCGCCATCAGCATGGGAATGCGTGTGCCCTGCATGTCCCGCATGCTTGTGCGCGCCAGTGCTGTCGTCGGCATGCGCCGTTTGTTCATGCGCGGCGTGAGCGTGCCCGGCGTGGTCATGTGAAGGACGTTCGCCGTCTGAGTGAGCAAGGCCCGCCTCATCGTAACCCGCGTGATCATGCTCTGCGCCAGCCTGCTGCGCAGGGTCCGCAACCGGCTCGCTGGCAGGTGCATCGTCGCCATCCTGGCCGTCGAGCCAGACCGGCGCGTGATCGTCTTCGCGCTCCTCGGCGGCCGTGTCAGGACGTGGGATTTTATTCATTACGAGTCCAAGGAGAAGTCGGTTGGCGGTTCGGCCACGTGCTCCAGCATGCCTGCGAGCATGCCGCTGATGTGCCGGTCCGCGGCGAGGTAGAACACCTGCTTGCCCTGGCGCGCAGCCCGCACGATGCGCGCTGCGCGCAACAAGCGCAGGTGATGGCTCACCAGCGAAGGCGAGAAACCCAACGATTCGGCAATCGCGCCCACCGCGCGCTGCTCGTCGAGACAGGCCAGCACGATACGCAGGCGGGTTGGATCACCCAGCAAACGGAACAGGTCGGCAAGCGGCACGACGCGGTCGTCATTGACGTTGGTGGATAGAGGCAGCATCGTCTTTAAACATATGAACAGTTGTTCATATGTTATAGATCCATCTCGAAAAGGTCAATCGATGGGTGCGAGGCGGCGAGTGTGGGAAAATGCGACATTTGCCTTACAAGAGCTGTCCTTCCCGTCATGGAACCCCTGTTTGAGAGCGCCTACGCGGCGCATCGTGACGGCCGCCTCGACGATGCCGAGCGCGGCTACCGCGCCACGCTGGATGTCGATCCCGCGCACGTCGACGCGCTGCATCTGTTGGGCGTGCTGCGTCATCAGCTCGGCCAGCATGCCGAAGCGGCCGACCTCGTCGGCCGCGCGGTCGACCTGCGTCCGCAGGATGCCGCGCTGCAGTTGAATCTCGGCAACGCGCTCAAGGCACTGGGCCAGCTCGACGGGGCCATCGAGCGTTTTCGCAACGCCCTGACGCTGGCACCGGCGTTTCCGCTGGCGCACTACAACCTGGGCAACGCGTACGCGCTGGCGGGTCGCCACGAAGACGCCGCCGACGCGTTCCAGAAGTCGTTGCGCCTGCAACCGAATAACGCGTCGACGCACAACAACCTCGGCAACGCGCTGCACGCGCTCGGCCGCCACGAAGAAGCGATCGCGTCGTTTCAGCGTGCGCTCGAACTGCAGCCGGGCCATGCGGGCGCGCACAACAACCTCGGCATGGCGCTCAATGCGCTCGGCAAGGCCGACGAGGCGATCGCGCAGTTCAGTGCGGCAATTTCCGCGCAACCGCGCTTTGTCGCTGCGCACTTCAATCTCGCCAATACGCTGGACGCAACCGGCCAGCACGAAAAGGCGCTCGGCGCATTCGAAGTGGTGCTATCGCTGCAGCCGCAATTTCCGCCCGCGCTATTCGGTCTGGGCAATGCGCTCGCGGCGTTGGGGCGTCACCGTGAAGCGCTGCCGCGTTTTGAACTCGTGGTGGGCCTCGATCCGAAATTCGCCCTGGCCTGGCTCAGTCTTGGCACCGCGCACCACGCGCTCGGCGCCCACGAGGCGGCCGTGCGTGCCTTCGATCAGGCGTTACGGCTGCGGCCCGATCTCGCCTCCGCGCATATGAACCGGGCGCTCGCCTGGCTCACGCTAGGCGATTTCACGCGCGGGCTGCCCGAATACGAATGGCGCCTGAAAACCATGGCCCAGCGTGACACGCAGACGCTGCCGCGCTGGCAAGGCGAGCCGATCGAGCAAAGCACCCTCTTCGTGCACGCCGAACAGGGCTTCGGCGACACGCTGCAATTCGTGCGCTTCGTGCCTCTTGTCGCCCAGCGTGCGGCACGCGTCGTACTCGAGGTACAGCCGCAACTCGTGCCGATTCTCGCGCCTGCCGCGCTCGAGTGGCGCGTCACGCTAATCGCGCAAGGCACCCCGCGTCCCTCGGCGGATCTGCAATGCCCGCTGCTGAGCCTGCCGCTTGCGCTCGGCACCGATCTCGAAACGATTCCCACCCGCACGCCCTACCTCAGCGTGCCGCCAACTTACCGGCGCAAGTGGCGCGGCTCGCTTGGCGGCCATGCGAAGCGCAAGATCGGCCTCGCATGGTCCGGGCGCGTGCAGCAGCAGGAAAACCGCACGATGCCGCTCGCCGCGCTCGAACCGCTTTTCGCGCTGGAGGGTATCGACTGGATCATCCTGCAGCCGAATCTCAGCGCCGCGGAACGCGCGACGCTCGAGGCCCATCCGCGCGCCGGTTCGATTCATCGTTTCGACAAGCGGATCGACGATTTTGCCGACACCGCGGCGATCATCGAACGGCTCGATGCCGTCGTCTCGATCGACACTTCGATCGCCCATCTGACCGGCGCATTGCGCAAGCCGCTCTGGTTGATGCTGCCGTTTGCCGCCGACTGGCGCTGGTTTATCGGCGAATCGCGCAGCCCGTGGTATCCCGGCGCCCGCCTCGTGCGTCAGCCGAAACCTGGTGCATGGGCTGAGGTGGTGGAAAACGTCGCACGCGAGCTGCGCGACGCGTAAGAGGCCCGCAGGTTTTCAGATTCGCAGCGACGCTTGCGCGTCCTACGGTCTGCAACAGAAAACCCCCGCGCTCTTGCGAGCCGCGGGGGTTTTCATTTGAGCCTGCGACACCGTGTGCCGCTTGATCGTCAGGCCGTGCGGTACTGGTTGCGCGACTCCGGCGTGCGATACAGCACAAGCGTCGCAATCAAACCGCAGATTGCCGCGAGACCGAGCCACAGTCCAGGGGCAGCCTTGTTGCCGGTCGAATGGATCAGCAGCGTCGAAATGGCAGGCGTGAAGCCGCCAATCGTCGTAGCGAGACTGTAGGCCAGCGAGAAACCCGCAGTACGGACTTCGACCGGCATCACTTCGGTCAGCGCCACCACCATCGCGCCGTTATAGCTGGCGTACAGGAACGAGAGCCACAGTTCGACGGCGAGCAGGTGCACAAACGATGGGTCGGCCACCAGCCACTGCACCGCCGGATAGGCCGTGAGGATTGTCAGGATCGTGAACACCAGCAGCACTGGACGGCGCCCGATGCGATCCGACACGGCGCCGGACAGGGGCAGCCAGACCAGATTCGACAGGCCGATACAGACGGTGACCACCAGCGAGTCGATCGACGACAGCTTCAGCACTTCTTTGCCGAAGGTCGGCGTATAAGCCGTAATCATGTAGAACGACACGGTGGTCATGATCACCATGCCCATGCCGCCGAGCACGACGCCCCAGTTCTCGAGCATCGACTTCATGATTTCGCCCATGCTCGGACGATGCTTGCGGGCAGCAAACTCTTCGGTTTCCTGCAGCGAACGGCGGATCAGGAACAGGAACGGCACGATCAGACAGCCGATCAGGAACGGCACGCGCCAGCCCCACACGCTCATCTGCTCGACCGGCAGCAGTTGGTGCAGGAACACGCCGATCAACGCCGCGAACACGACGGCGACCTGCTGGCTGCCCGACTGCCATGAGCAGTAGAAGCCCTTGTTGCCCTTGGTCGCGATCTCCGACAGGTAGACGGACACGCCGCCGAGTTCCACACCCGCGGAGAAGCCCTGCAGCAGCCGGCCTAGCAGCACGAGAATCGGCGCGAGGATGCCGATTGTCGCGTAGCCAGGAATGGCCGCAACCGTCAACGTGCCGAGCGCCATCAGGCCCAGCGTCAGCATCAGGCCCTTGCGACGGCCGTGGTGGTCGATATACGCGCCGAGCACGATCGCGCCAAGCGGTCGCATCAGGAAACCCGCGCCGAATACCGACAGCGACAGCATCAGCGAAGCAAAGTCGCTACCCCCGGGGAAATAGGTCTTGGCGATCGCCGAGGCGTAGTAACCGTAGACCATGAAGTCGTACATCTCCAGAAAGTTGCCGCTGACGACGCGGAAAACTGTCCGGAATTTGGATTCGTTGGAAGATGCGTGAGACGCAGTAGACATGACACTCTCGAATTGGCCCGGTGCCGGATTGAGTCCAGCACGATTGGGCGGTTGACAACACTTCACCGCGTCGGCAAGCAGATACCACTGGCGAGGGAGAACCTGAAACGAATGCGCCGGGGGCGCTGCATTTTGATGCTGCCCGTATTACGCCGATATCAGGGTAAACCTAGGGGTCCCGGCGTCCCCCCCATGCCAAGCCGAATGTTACCGTTCCTGACGCGAGCGTGCAGTCAAGATGGACACTGATCGCGCCCCTTGGCACGGCTCGCAGTACACTTCGAGACTGACCCTTACGTAACGCTCCAACTGATGTCCACCGCCAGTGCTCTTTTGTTGCGCCCCGCAACGCCCGCCGATGCTGGTCTGATCGCCGCGATCCATTCCAGCAGTTGGCAGGCCACCTACCGCGGTCTGCTGCCCGACGACTTTCTCGACGGCGAAGTCACTCGTGAGCGCGCCGCTTACTGGCAAGCGCGCCTGAACGCGCCCGGCGCCGACCGGCGCAGCGTGGTGATCGCTGAGCGTTCGGGCGAGCCAATCGGTTTTGTCTGCGTCGAGCAGCAACCGGACTCGGCCTGGGGCGTATTGCTCGACAACCTGCATGCGCTGCCCGGCCACCAGGGAATCGGCGTCGGCAAACTGCTGCTGCGCGCCGCCATCGACTGGACCGCCGCGCAAGGCGAAAACCAGCTTTATCTATATGTACTCGAGGGCAATACACCGGCGATCGGTTTCTACGAGCGTCAGGGCTGGCAGTTCGCGGGTGCGGAACCCGATCACATGGGCGGCGTGGATATCACTGCGCTGCGCTACGTGTACCGGCTGGACCGCCCGCGCGATACGAGCGGATCCTGACGCAGCCGACTTGCGCGCTTCCAGGCGCATAAGCAAACAGCCCGGCAATATACCGGGCTGTTTGCTTTTCGAACCACAAAAAGGATGACGGCCAGCCTAACGCGGCGCCGGCAAACCCGACTCGCTCTGGCGCTGTAGCTGCAGCACTTCGTTCTGCACCTGACGCAGTTGGACTTGGGCCTTTTCCTTCTCGGCGCGCAACGCGACTGCCTCGGTCTGTGTCTGGCGTTGATAGTCGTTGACCCTTGCCTGCTGCGTACGGGCCACATTCAGATCGGCCTGCAGGCGCTTTGCGCGGTCTTCCGACAGTGCGATGACATCTTCAATGAACGCCTTCTGCGCCTGCAACTGCGCGCGACGGATTTCCACCTCGGCCAGTTGTGCAGTCTGCTGCACGAAGCCGGCATAGACCGCCTCGGCACGGACATCGTCCTGTGACTTGATCACGCGCCAGAAATGCTTGTCTTGGAACAACGCTACGTAGTACGTCATTTCCTGCGGATAGAAAAACAGACTCGCCCCGTAGCTGCCGTTGTAGGTGGTGCGCAACTCCGTGAGTTGCGAGTCGTGAATCATTTGCATCAGTTCGGCAACATTGCCTTGCGCATCGCTGCCGGCGCCAACGCCCGAGGCGGGAGCGGCGACCGCTTGCAACGCAGCGGCTACCGGCTGCGGCGTGAGCGCATTCATGGCCGGACGGGTTCCGACGACCGGCACCGAATCCGCTGAACCGGCGCCCTCTCCTGCCAGCACGAGACCACCATGCTGCAGCAACGCACACGTGGTCGCGAGCAGCATTGCGCGCCGTACAGTTAAGAGGTACTTCATACGTGCATGCTCCATGCGAATTTCAAACAGCCGTGGATTATCGCGCGGATTTGCGCTTAAGCGAAGCGTTCCTGTGTCGTGCGACAACACTTTAAATCGAGATAGATAGTAATCTTAAGAATCCAGTAAATCGTTTTGCGAGTCGCGAAAAAAAGCGCCGCTTTATGCATGAAAAAAGAAAGGATAGCCCGTGCGGCACCGCGACGAAACCCCTATGCGATCCCTGACTATCGATTGTCTAACGGAGCGAATCGATCGAGACGATTGTTTCTCTAAACGTCAACTCAGCTGATTGACAGGTTTGCCATCTGGATTAGCTGATTATCTTGTTAATAACTTGCCCCCGGATGCGCAGCGCGCCGTTATCCCGGTGACACAGTCCGTACACGTAAAAAAACGGCTCCGTTCAAAAACGGAGCCGTCCTTGTGTGCCCTGCCAGTGCATCTATCGCGCACGACAACGCCGTGCGGCATGCGCGCGACTAAAAACGCGTTTCGCGCGCCACCCGCAGGAAGGTATCGAGCAGCGGCGTGCAATCAAGCAACTCCGGGCCGCCCGCGCGATGAAACTCCGGGTGCCACTGCACGCCCATCACGAACGGCGCGCGTCGATAGCGGACCGCTTCGATGATGCCGTCCGAGGCCGACACCGCTTCGATATTGAGATCCCGCCCGAGTGTCTTGACCGCCTGGTGGTGAATCGAATTGACGATCGCGTCGCGCCGGCCAGGAAACATGTTGGCGAGCGTCGAGCCGTCCGGAAAATGAATGCCGTGACGGTGCTGGTCATAGTGCTCATTGACGTGAACGCCGGCGGTCGGCACATCCGTGGCGATATCCTGGTAAAGCGTGCCGCCGAACGCCACGTTGATCAACTGACAGCCGCGGCAGACCCCGAGCACCGGTTTGCCCGACTCGATGAATTCATGCAGCAGTTCCAGTTCATACATGTCGCGCACGCGGTCACCGGGCCATTCGGGGCTTGTCGCCTGTTCGGCGTAGGACTGCGGCGACACATCCGCGCCACCCTGTAGGAGCAAGCCGTCGAGATGCTTCGCGTAATCGCGCAGGCGGATATTGCTTGGATGCAGCATGCCCTCGTGGCCAACTGTCGGAATCATGAACACCAGCACGTCGCGTGACATCACCCAGTGCGCAATCGATTCCTCGAGATACTGCAGCGTCTTGCCGCGCAAGCCTTTCGCGCCCGGCTCCGGGTGGAAGATCCGCGCCGACACGCCGATGCGCAAGGTCCGCTGGGTGATCCGTTGACCAGCCCGGTCGAAGATGCGCCGGGCCCGCGCCGCGATGACGCGGCCGAACACCGACCAGGCCGAGTCGGTCTGCTTCAGATAGCGCGGCGGTGAAGGCGGCAGCGCGTTGGGCGGGGGCGGGTTCGAGGCGCTGAAGTCGGGTGCCGCGCCGAATCCGGGCGGCGGCGAACCGGCTGCGCCACGCGCATCGGGCGCCGCGGTAGAAGCGCTCGCGGCGGCTGGCTTCGCAGCCGTAGCATCCGTTGCCCCCGGGGTTGCCGAAGCGGAAGCCGAGCCCGATGCCGAAGCCGCTTGCGTGGCACCAGACTTTGCCTGCGCAGCGTCACGTTGCTGATGCACCGCGGCCTCCTGCCTGGCGGTCGAAGCCGCAGCAGAGGCGCGTGCTTCGGCAGCGTCGCGTTGCTGCGCCGAGGCTGGGTCCGTGGGCGTGACAGCCGATGCGCTGATAGGGTCGTCGGTCGAGGAGCGCGCGGCCGCCTCTTCCGCCGCCGGCGTAGGCGCCGCGGCCTGAGGAGGCGTTGAGGGAGATGAATCAGGCGGCAAATCTTTGAGCGGCGACTGGATGGCATCCTCGTGTGAGGGTGGCAACCCGGCCTTCGGAGATGCCGGCGCCGTCTCAGGCTGCGATACTTCAGACGTTGCGATGTCGGGCTTCGAAACCTCAGCCGGCGTGCCGGACGGGGATGGGGTGCCGGGCGTACCGGCATTCTCGGGCTTGTTTTCGCTCATGACTGTCGGACGGGCGCCTTCCACGCGAACGGATGGATATGGATTGATTATCCGCTACCGGGCGATGGGCAGCAAACCTGCACACAATTGCTCACATTGTTACCCCTCGCAGATCAATCCGCGCCAATCCACACTAATCCAGGCGCTAGCCGCCTTCACTCATGGATCGGGCTGCTCATCGAAGGTTTCGCGCAGGGCGATCTGCAGCGTCGCGTGGATCTTGACGCACCAGCGCCACAGCAGCGTCATTAATAGAGCGGCGCACACCAGCACCACGACGAGCAGTCCGGTGGGCGGCAGAATGCCCCCGGAGAGCGCTGCCAGCAGCAGAAACACCCCTACCATCGAGACCACCGGCACGAGGTCTGAAATCGCAGAACGGATCGTACGCGTAAAGCGTCCGGCCTTCGCCGGCTGCACGCTCAGTTCGGCGAGCAGCAGCGCGAGCGATTTGGTCTTGCGATACACGGCGACCAGAAATGGCATTGAGAAAAGCAAGGCCACGCTCCACAGCACCACGCGTTGCAGGGGTTCGGAGGGCAGCCAATGGGCGAGCAGCGTGCTTGCGTAAGGCGCACCGTACGATACGGCCAGAAAGATCGCCACCACCAGCGCCAGATTCACCGCAATCTGCAGGACGATCCGGCGCGTGATGCCGAATAGCGTCGGCCCGCCGCTGGCAGGCCGCAAGCTGCCGAGCCACTGCGAATACATCCCAAACACATTGGCAACGGTACGCGGCATCGCGTGGCCGAGCCGCTGCGTAAGCGGGTCGGCGGCGCGGATCAGGTACGGCGTGAAGAGCGTCGTCAGCGCAGACACCGCCACCGCAATCGGATACAGGAATGCGCTCGTCACCTTCAGCGTGAGGCCGAGCGAGGCAATGATGAAAGAGAACTCGCCGATCTGCGACACCGTCATACCGACCCGCATCGCCGTACGCCCGTCCTTGCCGGCGAGAAAGGTGCCGAGACCGCACGAGACGATCTTGCCGGCGATCACGGCAACAGTAATGACCGCAATCGGCCACGCATAGTCGACCAGCACATGTGGATTGAGCATCAGACCGATCGTGACGAAGAAGATCGCCGAGAAGGCATCGCGCAGCGGTGCGATCAGATGTTCGATGCGATGCAGATGGCGCGACTCGGCCATGATCGCCCCGATCAGGAATGCGCCAAGCGCGATGCTGTAGTCGAGCTTCACGACCAGCAGACAGAAACCAAAGCAGAAGCCGAGCACCGACACGAGCAGCATCTCGTCGCTGCCCGAACGCGCTACGTAGTTCAGTGCACGCGGCACGACCAGAATGCCGACCACCAGCGACACCGTCATGAACAGCAGCAGCTTGCCGAGCGTGACGAGTGCGACACCCGCGCTCAACTCTCCGGTCTGTGCAATGCCGGACAGCAGCACCAGCATCGCAATGGCCAGGATGTCCTCGACGATCAGAATCCCGAACACCAGTTGCGCGAAATTCTCCCGCTTGAGACCCAACTCGGAGAGCGCCTTGACGATGATGGTGGTCGACGAGATGGCGAGGATCGCGCCGAGAAACAGTGAATCCATCGAATTCCAGCCGAACGCGCTGCCGATCTCGTAGCCGATCCACAGCATCAGCACAATCTCGGAAAGCGCCGCGACGATCGCCGTCGCGCCGACCTGAAACAGCTTGCGCAGGCTGAACTCCAGCCCGAGCGAAAACATCAGGAACACCACGCCGAGTTCGCCAAGCGTCTGGATGGTCTGCTCGTCGTGAATCAACTGAAACGGCGGCGTGTAAGGCCCGATGATCACACCCGCCGCGATATACCCGAGCACCACCGGCTGTTTCAGGCGATGGAACAGCACGGTGACGACGCCGGCCAGCGCCATGACCACCGCCAGGTCCTGAATGAAGCCGATTCCGTGGTGCATAGGCCGAGTTTCCTTACAAAAAGTAATATAAACGCCCAATAGTAACGCACCTTGGCGGCAGGCCAATTTCGCAGGTTCATCCGTGCCGGAATGTTTTTGACACGCTGGACTCTTGTGAAATATCACAATAATATCTATTGCATATTCAGACGATGGAGTGCAGCAATGACGCAGGTATCGTTCAACGTAATCGGCCGCGCGGGAGCCAGCGCCCCTTTTACGGTCGAGGTGGATCGCCTGGCCATCGCCGGCTGGGCGGGGCGCGACCGCGCCGCGATCGAGCACCACATTGCCGAGCTCGCCGAACTGGGCGTGAAGCGCCCCTCGACCACGCCCTGCTTCTACCGCCTCGGCGCGGAACTGCTGACGCAGGCCAAACAGATCGATGTCGTCGGCAATCATTCGAGCGGCGAGGCGGAGTGCGTGCTGGTGCAGTCCACGGCCGGCCTGCTGGTGACCGTCGGTTCGGACCACACTGATCGCCAGGTCGAGGCCTACGGCGTCACCGTCTCCAAGCAGGTGTGTCCCAAGCCGCTCGCCCGCGAGGCGTGGCGCTTCGACGACCTTGCGGGGCACTGGGACCAGTTGCAGTTGCGCGCCTTTGCGATCGCCGGCGGCGTGCGACGGGTCTATCAGCAAGGCAGCGTCGCTTCGTTGCTGGCGGCGGCCGATCTGCTCGAACGCGCACCGCTCGCCGCGGGCGCCGCCATGTTCTGCGGCACACTCGCGGTCGAAGGCGGCATCGTCGGCATGGCCGATGGCGACGCGCTCGAACTCGAACTGCATGACCCGGTGCTGAACCGCACCCTGCGCCACGCCTACCGCGTGCAGACCTTACCCATCGTCGAATGAGCCGCCCATGAGCCCTGCCCCGTCCCCAGCCATGCAGCCCGCCGCGGCTTCCGCCAGCACCGCTCAAGATGCCGCTATCGAAGCGGCCGCGCTGCGCAAGATCACCTGGCGCATCATGCCGTTCCTGTTCCTGGTGTACGTGCTGTCGTACCTGGACCGGGTCAACATCGGCTACGCGAAACTGCAGTTCACCAGCGATCTTGGGCTGTCGAACACGGCCTACGGACTCGGCGCAGGGATCTTCTTTTTCGGCTACTTCGTCTTCGAAGTCCCGAGCAACCTGCTGCTGAGGAAATTCGGCGCCCGCGCGACGATCGCCCGCATCACCATGCTATGGGGTGCGCTCTCCTGCCTGATGATGTTCGTGCGCTCGGAAACGATGTTCTACGTGTTGCGCTTCCTGCTCGGCTTGGCCGAAGCGGGGCTGGTGCCGGGCGTGGTGCTGTACCTGACGTTCTGGTTTCCGTCGGACCGGCGCGCCCGCATGGTCGCGGTGTTCATGGCGGCGATTCCGGTGGCCGGGATCATCGGTGCGCCGCTCTCGGGCTTCCTGATGTCGGCGCTGCATGAGGCGCATGGAATGCGCGGCTGGCAGTGGATGTTCCTGATCGAAGGTATTCCGTCGATCCTCGCCGGCTGCTGGGCGCTGGCGGTGCTGCGCAATACGCCCGCCGAAGCCGCCTGGCTTAGCGATGAGGAAAAGCGCGTCGTCCTCGCCAGGCTGGCGCGCGAAAACAGCGCGGCGGCCGCGGCCGGCGCCGAACACAACCTGCGGGCCGCGCTGTGCTCGGGGCGTTTCTGGCTGCTGACGCTGATTTACTTCTGCCTCGTCACCGGCAATGCGGGCTTCTCGTTCTGGCTGCCGCAGATCGTCAAGGATCTCGGCGTGACGAACCTCGTCAGCAATGGCTTTGTGACGGCGATTCCGTATCTGGCAGCCGGCATCGGCATGATCCTGATCGGCCGGTCCTCGGACATCACCGGCGAGCGGCGCTGGCACTATGCGGTGTGCTGCTTTATCGGCGCGGCGGGGTTGCTCGGCAGCGCTTCGGTGACGAACTCGATCCCGCTGGCGGTCACCGGCCTGTCGATTGCCTACGTCGGCATCCTCGCGGGCTTCGGCATCTTCTGGTCGATGTCGACGACCTTCCTGCAAGGCACTGCGGCCGTGGCCGGCATCGCCGTGATCAATTCGATCGCCAATCTGGCCGGCTACGTGAGCCCTTATGTGCTCGGCGTGGTCAAGGATGCGACGCATAGCGTGACCTTCGGCCTCGTGCTGATTGCCGGGGCGCTGATTGTCGGCGGCCTCGTGACGCTCTTGATGCCGCGGGTCAAGGCGCCGCACGGGGTGGCGGAGCTGGCGTGACGCTGCCGGCGGCCGGAAGCCTTGTTCTACAATGCGGGCGAATGAGTCTCACCCTTGGTTCTCAGCCGGCCCGCACGCCTTATTCATGACGCTTTCGCAAACTTCCCGCACTCCCACGGCCGCCCGGCAAAACGGGGCGAGCCTCGCCGAGCAGGCCTATGAATTCGTCAAGCGCGAAATCATCACCATGCGTTTGCGCCCGAGCGAGGTGCTCAACGAAGCCGAACTGATGGCGCTGACCGGCATCGGCCGCACCCCTGTGCATCAGGCGCTGCACCGGCTCGTCCACGAAGGCATGCTGACGATCATGCCGCGCAAGGGCATCATGGTGCGCCCGGTCTCGCTCGACGACGTGCTCGCCATCATCGACGTGCGTCTGATCAACGAAGGCCATTGCGTCGAACTGGCGGCGCGCCACGCACAGGCGCACGATTACGAAGTGATGGAAGCGCTGCTCGAGCGCTCGAAGGTCTGCGTCGCGGCGCATGATGTGGAAGGCATGATGGAGATCGACCGCGAATTCCACCTGGCGATTTCGGCGGCCTCGCGCAATCCGGTACTGGCCGACATCCTGCGCGGGTTGCATGAGCGTTCGCTGCGTTTCTGGTTTATCTCGCTGTCCGAGCCACATCATCTCGAGGACGTCCACGAGGAACACCTCGAACTGTTTCACTTGCTGCGCGAGCGCGATGCCGAGGGCGCCCGCCAGTCGGTGCAGCGCCATATCGAAGCGTTTCGCGCGACCCTGTTCAACCGGATCTAGCCGGATTCAAGCGCGGATCCAGGCGCAGATTTAATCGAATTTGCATCGCCCCTAACCGGACCCGAACGACCATGGCCACTGAATTCATGCCCTTTCCGCCGCTCGCCCAACTCGCCGCCGATCTGGCCGCGGGCCGCACCACCAGCCGCAAGCTGGTCGAAATCGCGCTCGAACGCATTGCCGATCCGGCCGGCCAGGGCTCGACCGTCTTCATGCATGTCGATGCCGAGAGCGCCCGCGCCGCCGCCGACGGCCACGACCGCCTGCGCGCCGCCGGCGCGGTGCTCTCGCCGCTCGCCGGTATCCCGGTGTCGGTCAAGGACCTGTTCGACATCGAAGGCCAGGTGACGCGCGCCGGTTCGCGCGCGCTCGCCGAAGCGCCGCCCGCCACCGCCGATGCCGTCGCCGTGGCCCGCCTGAAGCGTGCGGGCGCGGTGATCGTCGGGCGCACCAATATGAGCGAGTTCGCGTTTTCCGGGCTCGGGCTGAACCCTCACTACGGCCATCCGCTGTCGCCGTATCAGCGCGGCGTCAAAGGCGACGAACGGATTTCGGGCGGCTCGTCCTCGGGCGCGGCGGCGTCGGTGGCCGACGGCATGGCGGCCGTTGCGCTCGGTACCGACACCGGCGGCTCGATCCGCATCCCCGCCGCGCTTTGCGGCCTGACCGGCTTCAAGCCGACTGCCGACCGGATCCCGAAGCAAGGCGGCGTGCCGCTCTCGCCGACGCTCGATTCGTTCGGGCCGATCGGCGTCTCGGTGGCCTGCTGCGCGTTGGTCGACCGCATGCTGGCCGGGCTGGAGCCACGCATCCCGGCGGTGCGCCCGCTGGAAGGCGTACGGCTCGGCGTGCTCACCCACTACGTGACGGACGGCGTCGAGCCGGCCGTAGCCGCCGCCATCGACATAGCGCTCAAGCATCTGGAAGCCGCCGGCGCGATTGTCAGCGAAGTGCGTTTTGCGCCGCTGGATCGCCTGCCGGAGATCAACCGGTTCGGCCTTTCGCCGATCGAGGCCTATGCGTGGCACCGTCCGCTGCTGGAAAAGCATCGCGACCAATACGACCCACGCGTGCTGGCCCGCATCCTCAAGGGCCAGCCGGCCAGCGCCGCCGATTATCTCGACCTGGTGGCCGAGCGCGCCGCGCTGCTGGAGGCCGCCCGCAACACGCTCTGGCAACGCTTCGACGCCATCGTCGCGCCGACGGTGCCGGTCCTGCCGCCGCGCGTGGCGGACCTCGTGGATGACGACGACGCCTTCGGCCGCACCAATGCCTTGATCCTGCGCAATCCGAGCGCCTTTAACTTCCTCGACGCCTGTGCGCTGTCGCTGCCCTGCCATCGGCGCGGCGACGCACCGGTCGGGCTGATGCTGGCGGGCGCGCCGCACGGCGACGACGCGCTGCTGGCAATCGGCCGCGCCGCCGAAGCGGTGCTCAACTCAATTCGTTAGACGAGAAACAGGCAGGCGGTGTTCGCGCTAGAATCGCGGGCAGCCGCCCTGCGGATTTCCGACTCTCGACCGCCACATGATCCATGAATAACGACAATGCGATGCTGCGCCGCGAGCGCACCCTGCTGGTTCTGCTTGCCCTGATCTGCGTTGCGCTGGTTGCCGGCGCGTTGTACATGCAATATGGCCTGCGCGAAGACCCCTGCCCGCTGTGCATCCTGCAGCGTTATTTCTTCCTGCTGATCGCAATTTTTGCGTTCCTCGGCGCGCGTTTCAATAGCTGGCGCGGCGTCAGGTTGCTCGAAACGCTGGCGGCCATCTCGGCGTTGGCCGGAATCGTGACGGCGGCAAGGCATGTTTACGTGCAGGCCAATCCGGGCTTTAGCTGCGGCTTCGATGCGCTGCAACCGGTAGTCGACAGCCTGCCGCCGGCTCACTGGCTGCCGGGCGTGTTCAAGGTCGCGGGGCTGTGCGAAACGGCTTATCCGCCGATTTTCGGCATTTCGCTGCCGGGTTGGTCGCTGATCGCCTTTATCGTGGCGTTCGTGCCGCTGGCGCTGAGCCTCGTGCGCAACCGCCGCCGGATTGCCTGAGTTCGGCGCGCGGCTGAACGGTTCTGGGTGGGGGCGCCGCGTCGGCCCCTCACTGCTCATTTTGCTCATTTCGAGACGCAGCAGCCTAAATACGAGAGATGCGGGCCCTAAAATCCGCGTCCCGTCGTTGTAAAAATCTCCCCTCGGTTTTACCCCCGTTTCGCGCCCATTACGCGTGGCAGTTCGCCCCTGACGCCTCGCACCGCGCCCCCAAGCTCCCCGCTACGCCCCACTCCGCGCGGCTCTGCGCACAATTCACCGCTCCCCCACCAGCCCCCGGCCGCTCTCCAGCCCGCCCACGCTCATGACCAGCCGCGAATAACCCGCATCACCCAAGGGAAATCTTTTTGGGACGCGGGAGTGCTATCTTCGGATATGGATGGCGATCTACGTGCGCGAGGCCGGCTACGGCGCGACCCCATGCGTAACGCGCGCCCGGTCCGCAATGTCTTTCGGATTCGCCATGACAACGCAAACCATCCGCTTCTATCACCGTGGCGCCGTCCGTGAGGTTCAGGACGTCCCGGCGACGCGCACCGTGCTGCAGCACCTGCGCGAAGACCTGCATTGCACGGGGACCAAGGAAGGTTGCGCGGAAGGCGATTGCGGCGCATGCACGGTCGTACTCGGCGAACTCGACGCCCACGGCGCACTCGCGCTCAAAGCCGTCAACGCCTGCATCCAGTTCCTGCCCACGCTCGACGGCCGGGCGCTCTTTAGCGTCGAGGACCTGCGCGCCGCCGATGGCGCGCTGCATCCGGCCCAGCAGGCGATGGTCGACTGTCACGGCTCGCAATGCGGCTTTTGCACACCCGGCTTCGTGATGTCGATGTGGGCGCTGTACGAGAACCAGCCGGCCGCCGCCGGCCTGCCCACCCGCGACGAGATCAATGCTGCGTTGTCCGGCAACCTGTGCCGCTGCACCGGCTACCGGCCGATCGTCGAAGCGGCGCAGAAGATGTTCGACTACGCCCACTATCCGCGCGTGCCGTTCGACCGTGCTGCCGTCGCCGAGGCGTTAGACGGGCTACAGCGCCGCGACACCTTCGAATACCGCGCCCGCGATGTGCGCGGCAGTGCCTTCGGCACACCCACGTTCTACGCACCCGTTACACTCGACGCCTTCGCGGCGCTGCGCGCCAAGCATCCGCACGCGCGCATCCTCGCCGGCAGCACCGATGTCGGCTTGTGGGTCACCAAGCAGTTCCGCGACCTCGGCGACATCCTGTACCTCGGCAACGTGGCCGAACTGAAAGGCATCGAACGCGACGCGCAGACTCTGACAATCGGCGCTGCCGTCACGCTGGAAGACGCCTATGCCGCGCTCGCCGTCGACTACCCGGAACTCGCCGAGCTCTGGACCCGTTTCGCGTCGCTGCCGATCCGCAATGCGGGCACGCTCGGCGGCAACGTCGCCAACGGCTCGCCGATCGGCGATTCGATGCCGGCGCTGCTGGCGCTCGGCGCCGAGGTCGTGCTGCGGCATGGCGCCAAAACGCGCATGCTGCCGCTCGATGCGTTTTATCTCGGCTATCAGAAGACCGCGCTCGCCGCCGGCGAATTCGTCGCGGCGATTCGCGTGCCGCGTCCGGCGCCCGATCTGCGCTTTCGCACTTATAAGGTCTCGAAGCGTTACGATCAGGACATCTCGGCGGTCTGCGCCGCGTTCGCTCTGCGCATCGCGAACGGCACGATCGTCGAAGCGCGCCTCGCCTTCGGCGGCATGGCGGCGACGCCAAAGCGCGCCGCCCATGCCGAAGCCGCGCTGACCGGCGCCGCCTGGGACGACACGGCGACCCAGCGCGCCATGGAGGCCCTCGCCGCCGACTATCAGCCGCTCACCGACATGCGTGCGTCGAGCGCCTATCGATTGAAGGTCGCGCGCAATCTGCTGCGGCGCTTCCAGTTGGAAACGCGCGATCACGCGCCGCTCGCCCTGTTCGACGTCAATGCCTTCGCATTCGAAGCCGGCGTGGCGGACACGGCGCCCGCGCAGGAGCCGCTGTGATGAACCAGCAAACCGATGCTTTCATCCGACATGCCGCCGATCGCGCGGGGACCGCCACCATCGGCACGCCCTTGCCGCACGAGTCCGCCACGCTGCATGTGAGCGGCGAAGCGGCCTATACCGACGACCTGCCGGAACTCCAGAGCACGCTGCACGCAGCGCTCGGACTGTCACGCCATGCCCATGCGCGAATCGTCTCGCTCGATCTGAGCGCGGTGCGCAACGCCCCGGGCGTGATCGCGGTGCTAAGCGCCGCCGACATCCCCGGTGAGAACAACTGCGGCCCGGTGCTGCACGACGATCCGATTCTGGCCGACGGCGAAGTGCTGTATCTCGGCCAACCGGTGTTCGCGGTGATCGCCGAAAGTCACGAACTCGCGCGACGCGCCGCGGCGCTCGCGAAAAGCGACGACGTGGTCCGCTATGAACCCCTGGAAGTCGTGCTGACGCCGGCCGAAGCCAAGGCGAAAAAGCAGTTCGTCCTACCGCCGCTGCATCTGAAGCGCGGCGAGCCTGCCGCGAAAATCGCCGCCGCCCCGCACCAGATCCAGGGCAGCTTCGAAGTGGGCGGTCAGGAACAGTTCTATCTCGAAGGGCAAGTCGCCTACGCGATCCCCAAAGAGATGGACAGCATGCTCGTCTACAGTTCGACGCAGCACCCGAGCGAAATGCAGCAGGTGGTCGCGCATATGCTCGACTGGCCAGCGCATAGCGTCGTATGCGAATGCCGGCGCATGGGCGGCGGCTTCGGCGGCAAGGAATCTCAATCGGCGCTGTTCGCCTGCGTCGCGGCGCTCGCCGCGCAGTTGCTGAAGCGCCCGGTGAAAGTGCGCGCCGATCGCGACGACGATTTCATGATCACCGGCAAGCGTCACGACGCCGTCTACGAATACGAAGCCGGTTTCGACGAGACCGGCCGCATTCTCGGCGCGCGTGTCGAGATCGCACTGCGCGCGGGCTATTCGGCAGACCTCTCCGGCGCTGTGGCCACGCGCGCCGTCTGCCACTTCGACAACGCGTATTACCTGTCCGACGTGGAAATCCTCGCGCTGTGCTGCAAGACCAATACGCAGTCGAACACTGCGTTTCGCGGTTTTGGCGGCCCGCAGGGCGCGCTCGTGATGGAAGTGATGCTCGACAGCATCGCCCGGCAACTGCAGTGCGATCCGCTCGATGTGCGGCTCGCCAATTACTACGGCATCGGCGAACGCGACGTGACGCCGTATGGTCAGCGCGTCGAAGACAATGTGATTGCGCCGCTCACCGATGAACTGCTTGCTACCAGCGACTATCGCGCGCGCCGCGCGGCACTGGCCGCATACAACGCCACGAGTCCGGTGCTCAAGCGCGGCATCGCCTTCTCGCCGGTGAAGTTCGGCATCTCGTTCAACGTGCCCTTCCTTAATCAGGCCGGCGCGCTCGTGCATGTCTATAAGGACGGCTCGATCCTCGTCAATCACGGCGGCACCGAGATGGGCCAGGGGCTGAACACGAAGGTCGCCCAGGTGGTCGCCAACGAACTCGGCGTGCCGCTCTCGCGGGTGCGCGCTACGGCGACGGACACCTCCAAGGTGGCGAACACCTCGGCTACAGCGGCCTCCACCGGCAGCGATCTAAACGGCAAAGCGGCCGAAGCGGCGGCGCGCACGATCCGTGACCGGCTGGCCGTGTTGGCTGCCAAAGAACTCGGCGGCGAACCCGAGGCCGTGCAGTTCAAGGACAGCATGGTGCATGCGAACGGCGTCGCGATGCCGTTCGCGCACCTCGTCAACGCCGCGTATCTGGCCCGTGTGCAGTTGTGGTCCGACGGTTTCTACACCACGCCCAAGGTGCACTGGGACGCGAAGAAGCTGACCGGTCACCCGTTCTACTATTTTGCCTATGGTGCTGCGGTATCCGAGGTGGTGGTGGATACGCTCACCGGCGAGTGGAAACTGGTGCGCGCGGACGTGCTGCACGACGCCGGGCAATCGATCAACCCGGCCATCGATCTCGGCCAGGTCGAAGGCGGCTTCATCCAGGGCATGGGCTGGCTCACCACCGAGGAACTCTGGTGGAACCGCGAGGGTCGATTGATGACGCACGCGCCATCGACGTACAAGATCCCGGCGGTCAGCGATACCCCCGCGGCCTTTCACGTACAGTTGTATCGCAACGAGAACGCGGAGCCGACAGTGTTCCGCTCGAAGGCGGTCGGCGAGCCGCCGCTGTTGCTGCCGTTCTCGGTGTTTCTGGCGATCCGCGATGCGGTTGCTGCAAGCGCGCCCGAGGCACGTCAGGCGCCGCCCTTGCGCGCACCGGCGACGCCCGAGGCGATTCTGGACGCGCTGGAAGCCATGCAGCCCGTGTTGCAGCCGGCTCCTGCGGCGAGCGCGACTCCGTCGAACGCCCCAGCCAGCATCGACACCGCCACATGATTTTTCAAGGGCTGCGCGACACGAACGCGCCGCACCACGCTTAACCGGCTGCACGGACACCCCGCGCGGCCATAGATGGAGAACCGCCGGATGCAAGCCTGGCTACCCGATCTGCAACAACTGCTCGCACATGGCGACGCCGCCGTGCTGGTGACGGTCGCGCGCGTCGAAGGTTCGGCGCCCCGCGAAGCCGGCACCAAGATGATCGTCACGCGAGATTCGGCGCGGCATACGATCGGCGGCGGCCACCTCGAATGGAAAGCCATCGAGACCGCGCGCCAGGTCCTCAAGGAAGGCATGCGCGTGCCGCATCTGCGCCGGCTCGAACGCTTCGCGCTCGGCCCGAGTCTCGGCCAATGCTGCGGCGGCGCCGTGGTGCTCGCGTTCGAGCGCCTCGACGTCGGCGATCTCGGCTGGGTCACCTCGCTCGCCAAGCGCGTCGCGGCAGGTCTTTCGACGGTGCGTAGCGTATCATTCGGGCCCGCACCGGATGCGGTGATGCTGTCCGACCCGGAACCCGGCGTCGAAGGCGCCGACTGCTTGCTGTGGGACGGCGCCGGTTTCGACGAGAGCAGTTCGCTGCTCACCGAGACCATCGCACCACGCGACTTCGCCGTGGTGCTGTTCGGCGCCGGTCACGTGGGCGCGGCGCTGGTACGTGTGCTGGCGACGCTGCCGTGCCACGTGCGCTGGGTAGACGAGCGCGACGCGCAGTTTCCGTCGCCCGCGCTGCTGCAGGCGCCCAACGTGACGATCGACCCGAACGACGCGCCCGACGAGGCCATCGACCAGGCTGCGCCGCACACGTATTTCATCGTGATGACGCACAACCATACGCTCGACCTCGAACTCGCCGAGCGCATCTTGCGGCGCGGCGACTTTGCGTTCTTCGGCATGATCGGCTCGCATACCAAGCGCAAGCAGTTCGAGCACCGGCTTGCCGCGCGCGGCATCGACCCCGCGCAGATTGCGCGGATGCACTGCCCGCTCGGCGTGGATGGCATCATCGACAAGTCGCCGGAGATCATCGCGATTTCCGCGGCTGCGCAGGTGTTGCAGGCGGTCGAGGCGAACGCTCACGCAACCCAGGCGGCATGATGGATCATTGCCTTGCGACATCCATCCGGCACGGATCGACTCCTTCCGAATCAAACCAGACCAACAATCGAACATGACTACCACGACCGCTCTTACTCTCGCCGACAAGGCAGCAGGCGCGCCGAAGGCCGAACTGCATATCCATATCGAAGGCTCGCTTGAACCCGAGCTGATCTTCACGCTCGCCGAGCGCAACGGCGTAAAGCTCGCCTACGACTCGATCGAAGCGCTGCGCGCCGCCTATGCGTTTACCGATCTGCAGTCGTTCCTCGACATCTATTACGCCGGTGCGAGCGTGCTGCTGCACGAGCAGGATTTCTACGACATGACGATGGCTTACGTGGAGCGCTCGCTCGCGGACAACGTCATTCACACCGAAATTTTCTTCGATCCGCAAACCCATACGGAACGCGGCGTGTCGATCGCCACCGTGGTGGCCGGCATCGAGCGCGCGCTCGCCGATGCTGAGAAGCGCGGCCTGACGAGCAAGCTGATCCTGTGCTTCCTGCGCCACCTCTCCGAAGAAGACGCGCTCGCTACCTTCGACGAGGCGCTGCCTTTGTTCGATCAGTACAAGCATCGGCTGATCGGCGTCGGTCTCGATTCGTCCGAGCGTGGCCATCCGCCTTCGAAGTTCGAGCGGGTGTTTGCGAAAGCGCGGGCGAAGGGCCTGAAACTCGTCGCGCATGCAGGCGAGGAAGGTCCGCCGTCGTACATCTACGAAGCGCTGGATCTGCTGAAGGTGGATCGCGTCGACCACGGCGTGCGCAGCATCGAAGACCCGGCGCTCGTCACGCGGCTGGCCGACACGCGCGTCGCGCTGACCGTGTGCCCGCTGTCGAACCTCAAGCTGTGCGTGTTCGACGACCTGACCAAACACACGCTGAAGGCACTGCTCGACAAGGGCGTCGCCGTGACCGTGAATTCCGACGACCCGGCCTACTTCGGCGGCTACGTCAACGCGAACTACCTTGCCACCATCGATGCACTTAAGCTCACCGACGGCGAGGTCTACACGATCATCCGCAACAGCTTCGAAGCAGCGTTTGTCACGCCTGTGGAACGCGCTGCGCTGATCGAGAAGCTCGACACGCACTGGCAGGCCACTGAGGCGAACTGAGCGGCGCGCCTGCGACTGACCAATAGGAACGGTGCGCGTTGCAATTCAAGCGCGCCGTCACCTGCGCCCCCCCTACATTCCCATATAACGGAGACGGTTTTTCCCATGACTCACTCGGCACAATCGCCACAATCGGCATTCCGCGCACAACTGCTGACGTTCAACGGCGATCCGGCGCAATCGTCCAATGCGGCGGTCTTCAATGAAGACGGCCTGCTGATCGTCGAAGACGGCCACGTCGTTGCGGCAGGCGCGTATGCGGCGCTAGCGGCGCAGCTCGCCCCCGGCACACAGGTACAGGACATGCGCGACAAGCTGATCGTGCCGGGCTTCATCGACACCCACATCCACTATCCGCAGACGGATATGATCGCTTCGCCCGCGCCCGGTCTGCTGCCGTGGCTCGACACGTACACGTTCCCGACCGAGCGCCGCTTCACCGATCCGGCCTATGCTCAGGACACCGCCAGCTTCTTCGTCGAAGAACTGCTCGCCTGCGGCACGACCACGGCGCTGGTGTATTGCACGGTCCATAAGGAATCGGCCGACGCGCTGTTTACCGAAAGCGAAGCACGCAACCTGCGCATGGTCGCGGGCAAGGTGCTGATGGACCGCAACTGCCCCGAGTTCCTGCGCGACACCGCCCAGTCGGGCTACGACGACAGCGCCGAGCTGATCGGCCGCTGGCACAACCGCGGGCGCCAGATGTATGCGCTCACGCCGCGTTTCGCACCGACCTCGACCGAAGCCCAGCTCGAAGCCTGCGGCGTGCTGGCGCGCCAGCATCCGGATATCTTCATCCAGAGCCACGTCGCCGAAAACACCGACGAAGTGAAGTGGGTGGCCGACCTGTTCCCGGGCCACCGCAGCTATCTGGACATCTACGACCACTACGGCTTGCTGCGCCGCCGCGCGGTGTACGGCCACTGCATCTACCTGGACGAGGAAGACCGCAAGCGCATGGCGCAGACTGGCACAGTCGCTTCGCACTGCCCGACTTCGAACCTGTTCCTCGGCAGCGGCCTGTTCGACTTCGACAAAGCCGACGAGGCCGGCATGCCGATCGCGCTCGCCACCGACGTCGGCGGCGGCACCTCGTTCTCGATGCTGCAGACCATGAACGAAGCGCACAAGGTGGCGCGCCTCACCGGTCATCACCTCACCGCCACACGGATGTTCTGGCTTGCCACAGCTGGCGCAGCCGTTGCGCTCGACCTGGCGGACAAGGTCGGCACGCTCGCGCCGAAGTCGGAGGCGGATTTCGTCGTGCTCGATCCGCAGGCGACGCCGCTGCTCGCGCGCCGCACCGCGCGCACCGAGTCGCTCGAAGAGCTGCTGTTCGCCTTTGCGCTGCTCGGCGACGACCGCGCGATCTTCGAAACCTACGCGGCCGGCATGCGCGTGCATCAACGCGAAGCGGCGCGCCAGCACGCCACCCGCAAGGCGAAAATTGCCGCCTAAGTGCTGCCGACCTCCCGCCTGAACGCCGTCTGAACGCGCCTGCGGGACGCGTCGAAGACGGAACTCACCACGTCTATCTCAGTTGTACGCAAAACGGCCCGGCAGGTTATCCCTGCCGGGCCGTTCTGTTTGCGTCCTTGGACGCGGTCGGCGCTCAGCACTCGACCACTTCTCGCGTTACTGCACGGCGGTCGGCGTCGAGGCCGGCAGCACCGGCGCCGGAGCACCCGCAGCCTCGTTCGACACCCCGGCGTTCTTGTCCACCGGCATCTTGACCGTGCGCACCGCACCGTTGCCCAGCGGGAAGTCGGCCAGCGCACTGCGCGCCAGATACGGCATGGCGCGCACCAGCGACTGTTCGTCACCGGCGTTACGCGCCAACACGTTGTAGACCTCCTTGCCGCTCGTACGCTCCGTGATGCGGATGCCGAGCGTATGCGTGAACACCGGATACGCCTGAGTCACATAGGCAGGCGGGAACGGCCCAAACGGCCCCCAGGGGTCCAGCGGGCGGCCCCAGTACGGTCCCGGCCACGGACTGCTGTAAAACGCCGGCTGGCTCACGCTCACCGTATCGGTCTTGGTACCGTACGACAGGCCGACCAGGTAATGCGCCTGCTGCGGGTCGACCTGCCTGAAGGCGTGGGTCGCCAGTTCGTTGGCGACCAGCAGTTCGTAAGTGGCCTGCTCCAGGCTGTTCTGCTGCGCTGCGCCGCGCGTAAACGCATAAGTGCGGCTGGCGTCGTTGCCGCTCCAGTCCGAGAACGCCGTCACTTGGGTCGTCACATAAGTGGTACAGCCGGACAGCACTGCTGCCAGCGCCACCAGCATGAGCATGGCGCGCCGGGTCCAACGGTCTGATTTCATGGTCTTCCTCATCCTTACGTGTTGTCGCCGCACGCAACTGCGGCGGCCCGATCATACGCTGACCTGGCCCTTAGGCAAAAAGTTCGACCCGCAGAGGGCGCCGGGCTTTGTACAATGGTCCGACATACCGGTGCGCACTGGATGCGCGGCCGGCTTTAGACCCTATTCTTACAAAATTGCCATGGCTGATACCGCAACACCTCCAGTGATCCGCCGCGCCGACTACGCGCCGCCCGCCTTTCTGATCGAAACGGTCAACCTCGAATTCGATCTGGTTCCCGAACGCACGGTCGTCAAGAACACGATGCGCGTGCGCCGCAACCCGGACGCCGCCCATGCGGCGCACCTCGAACTGGTCGGCGAGCGGCTCGAATTCGTCAGCGCCGCCATCGACGGCGCCCCGTACACCGCCGTGCGCGCGCATGAGCACGGGCTGACGGTAGAGAACGTGCCGGACGCCTTCGAACTGACGCTCACCAACACCTGCAACCCCGCTGAAAACACTACGCTGTCGGGCCTCTACGTGTCCAGCGGCAACTTCTTCACCCAGTGCGAGGCCGAAGGCTTTCACAGCATCACCTACTTCCTCGACCGCCCGGACGTGATGGCCACCTACACGGTCACGCTGCGCGCAGACAAGGCGGCGTACCCGGTGCTACTCTCCAACGGCAACCTGCTCGAGGAAGGCGAGTTGCCCGACGGCCGCCATTTTGCCCGCTGGGAAGACCCGTTCCGCAAGCCCTGCTACTTGTTCGCGCTCGTGGCGGGCAAGCTGGTGCGTGTCGAAGAACGTGTGAAGAGCGGCTCCGGCAAGGAAAAGCTGCTGCAAGTGTGGGTCGAACCGCACGACCTCGACAAGACCCGTCACGCGATGGACTCGCTGATCCACTCGATCCGCTGGGACGAGGAGCGCTTCGGGCTGGAACTGGATCTGGACCGCTTCATGATCGTCGCCGTGAGCGACTTCAACATGGGCGCGATGGAGAACAAAGGGCTCAACATCTTCAACACGAAGTACGTGCTGGCGAACCCCGAAACAGCGAGCGACACCGATTTTGCCAATATCGAAGCGGTGGTCGGCCACGAGTATTTCCACAACTGGACCGGCAACCGCGTGACCTGCCGCGACTGGTTCCAGTTGAGCCTGAAGGAAGGCCTGACGGTGTTCCGCGACCAGGAATTCTCCGCCGACATGGCCGGCGGCGCGACCGATGAAGCCGCGCGCGCCACCAAGCGGATCGAGGACGTGCGGGTGCTGCGCCAGATGCAGTTCGCCGAGGACGCCGGTCCGATGGCGCATCCGGTGCGCCCGGAAAGCTATGTCGAGATCAACAACTTCTACACGATGACCGTGTATGAGAAGGGCTCGGAAGTCGTGCGGATGTATCAGACGCTGTTCGGCCGCGAAGGCTTCCGCAAGGGCATGGACCTGTACTTCAAGCGCCACGACGGCCAGGCGGTGACCTGCGACGACTTCCGCCACGCGATGGCGGACGCGAACGGGCGCGATCTTGCCCAGTTCGAGCGCTGGTATAGCCAGGCCGGCACGCCGCGCGTCACCGTCAAGACCGATTACGACGCCGCGCAACGCAGCTACCGCGTAACGCTCACGCAAGGCTATGGCGATGCCGCCCCGGCCGCCCGTGAGACGCAAAAGGGTCCGCTGCTGATTCCGTTCGCCATCGGCCTGATCGGCAAGGACGGCGCGGATCTGCCGCTGCGCCTCGAAGGCGAAGCGAGCGCTGCGCCCGGCACCACGCGCGTGCTCGAATTCACGCAGACCGAGCAGACCTTCACTTTCATCGATGTCGCGCAAGAGCCGCTGCCGTCGCTGCTGCGCAATTTCTCGGCGCCGGTGATCGTCGAATACGACTACACCGCCGACGAGCTGGCCTTCCTGCTGGCGCACGACAGCGATCCGTTCAACCGTTGGGAGGCCGGTCAACGCCTTGCGACGCGGGAACTGCTTGCGCTGGCCGGGCGCGCCGCGACCGGTGTGCCGCTGCAACTGGACGATTCGATAGTTGCCGCGTTCGCGCGCGTGCTGACCGATGAGTCGCTCTCGCCGGCGTTCCGTGAACTGGCGCTGATCCTGCCGTCGGAAGCCTATCTGGCTGAGCAGATGGCCGAATCGAATCCGGCTGCGGTGCATACCGCCCGCCAGTTCGTGCGCAATCGCCTCGCCACGGCGCTCAAGAACGAATGGCTCGCCATCTACGAGCAGCACCACACGCCGGGCGAGTACGAAGCCACGCCGACGGCAAGCGGTCATCGCGCGCTGAAGAATCTGGCGCTGTCTTACCTCGCCGAACTGGACAACCCGGCTGACGCAGTGCGGCTCGCCTCCGCGCAATACGCGGCCGCCAACAACATGACCGACCGCTCGGCCGCCCTGTTCGCCCTGCTCAACGCAGCGGCAACGGGCGGCGGCAAAGAAGCGCAGGACGCGCTCGACGACTTCTACCGCCGCTTCGAGAACGAGCCGCTCGTAATCGACAAGTGGTTCGCCATGCAGGCTGCGCAGCGCGGCACCGCGCAGCGGCCGGTGATCGAGATCGTGCGCAAGCTGATGGCGCATCCGGCGTTCAACCTGAAGAACCCGAACCGCGCGCGTTCGCTGATTTTCAGCTTCTGCGCGGCCAACCCGGCCCAGTTCCATGCTGAAGACGGTTCGGGTTATGCGTTCTGGGCCGAGCAGGTGATCGCGCTCGACGCACTGAATCCGCAAGTCGCTGCGCGTCTGGCTCGCTCGCTGGAGCTGTGGCGGCGCTTCACGCCCAAGCTGCGCGACGGCATGCGCGCGGCGCTGGAGAAAGTGGCAGGCCAGGTGAAATCTCGCGATGTGCGGGAGATCGTGCAAAAGGCGCTAGGCTGATTTTAGGCGGCGCTTTGGTGTAGGAAAAAGCCGGCACTTGTTGCCGGCTTTTTTTGTCTGCAGCGCGCGTACAAGCCTTCAGGATAAGGGTCTGTAGGAATTAGTTAGCCATCCGGATGACTTTTTAAGTCTTCTCAACGGGATCAAAGTAAACCCCTCTTCTCCAATGGTTTACGTTTAACGCGACGCGTTATATCGTCCCACGATCACATCGTTCGCGGACAAGGCTACAGCACGGGTATTCGGAGGCCGCTTTGTGCGGTCGTTGCCTCTTCATATCCAGGCCCTCGCGCACAAAAAATTGAGGGCAATCAACTCGGCGCTACGGGTTGAGGATCTACGCGTGCCGCAAGGGAATCGCCTCGAAGCATTGCAAGGCCTGCGCATCGGGCAGTGGAGTATCCGCATCAACGCGCAGTGGCGCATATGCTTCAACTTCATTGACGGCGAGGCGTTGAATGTAGAAATCGTCGACTATCACTGATTGATTAGGAAACCGCCATGGTCATCAAACGTTCCGAGCTGGACAGCATCGACTTTTCCGATATAGATACCGGCGAAGTCATCCCGCCCGTACACCCCGGTGAAATTCTGCGCACGGAATTCCTTGAGCCGCTCGGTATGTCGGTGAATGCGCTATCAAAGGCGTTACACGTCCCGGCCCCACGCATCAACGACGTCGCGCTTGGGCGGCGCTCTGTCTCTGCGGATACAGCTTTGCGGCTCGAACGCTATTTCGGCGTCAGTGCCGAGTTCTGGCTCAATTTGCAGATCGACTACGATCTGCGCGTCGCCAGAGAAGGCGCCGGCGACCAGATCGCCAGCGAGATCGAACCATTGCCCCGCCCGGAGCTTCCCAAGCTGCCCCAAGCCCCCCGCAGCCACACCCGCGCGGCCGCCCTCGCAGCCAGCGTCAGCCACACAGCAGCCGTCAAACCTCGGCGCAAGCCCTGAGCCTGGCGCCAACGCCGAGCATGCTTTCTTCGCGGCTTTCCGTCTCAAAAGCACAGGAAAGACACAGCGAACAGGTAAAATCGCAGGATTCCTTCGCCTTACCGGAGTACTGCAATGGCTTTGCAACGTCGTACCACTCTTACGAAGTACCTGATCGAGCAGCAGCGCGAGACCAACAACCTGCCGGCGGATCTGCGCCTGCTGATCGAAGTCGTCGCACGGGCGTGCAAGGCGATCAGCTATCACGTCAGCAAGGGCGCGCTTGGCGATGCGCTCGGCACTGCGGGCAGCGAGAACGTTCAGGGCGAAGTGCAGAAGAAACTCGACATCCTGTCGAACGAAATCCTGCTCGAAGCGAACGAATGGGGCGGCAATCTGGCCGGCATGGCGTCCGAAGAAATGGAGAAGTTCTCGCCGATTCCCGCCAACTATCCGAAGGGCGAGTACCTGCTGGTGTTCGATCCGCTGGACGGCTCGTCGAACATCGACGTGAATGTGTCGATCGGCACGATCTTCTCGGTCCTGCGCTGCCCGGATGGCCAGCAGCCGACCGAACAGTCGTTCCTCCAGCCGGGTACACAACAGGTTGCGGCCGGCTACGCCGTGTATGGTCCGCAGACCGTGCTGGTGCTCACCACTGGCAACGGCGTGAACTGCTTCACACTGGACCGTGAGCTGGGCTCGTGGGTGCTTACGCAAAGCGACATGACCATTCCGGTGGAAACGCGCGAATACGCGATCAACGGCTCGAACGAGCGCCATTGGTATCCGCCGGTCCAGAAGTACATCGGCGAGTTGAAGGCCGGCAAGGACGGTCCGCGTCAGAGCGACTTCAATACGCGCTGGATCGCCTCGATGGTAGCCGACGTGCACCGTATCCTGAACCGCGGCGGCATCTTCATGTACCCGGCAGACAAGCGCACCCCGGACAAGCCGGGCAAGCTGCGCCTGATGTACGAGGCGAATCCGATGGCGTTCATCGTCGAACAGGCTGGCGGCGCCGCGACCAACGGCGAGAAGCGCATTCTGGACATCGTCCCGAAAAGCCTGCACGAGCGCGTGGCGGTGTTCCTAGGCTCGAAGAACGAGGTCGATCGGGTAACCCGCTACCATCTCGAAACAAAAAACTGAGCCCAGGGGCTTGCCAAAGCGTTGACGAAGTCCCTATAATCTCGTTTCTCCTGATGCCGGAATAGCTCAGACGGTAGAGCAGCGCATTCGTAATGCGAAGGTCGGGGGTTCGATTCCTCTTTCCGGCACCATAAAGATTCAAGCAAAAAGCCCAGTCCTTGCGACTGGGCTTTTTGCTTTCTCAATTCCCTTCGTGCCCGCTCCATCTTCGGGATATTCAATCTCGTAACTTCGATCAGGACGGTGCAGGCAAACTTCACGACCGGGCGAGCCGCAAACGACTCGCCCGTCAGACTAGTTAGTGACCAGAGTAAAGCGAACGCGAACCGGTAAAGACTGAGACAGCAGGGGCGCCGGATTCCGACGATCCACTCACCACACCACCAACGCCACTCGTCGAGCCATTCCGCTCAGCAACGCGCGCTTCCGCAGCCTGAATGTCGGCCGGATAGGTAGCGTTGTCAGCGACTGCGGGGTTGTAACCGGCCTTCTCGAGCTGGGCCAGTTGACTACGAACTTCAGCGCGCGTCACCGGTTGGTTCGACTGGGCGAACGAAGCGACAGGAGCGGCGAGAACAACAGCAAGAGCGACAGCCTTGATAAGCGAGTTCATGATTACTACCTCCAGAGATTGTTTTGCACGGCGCTGCAAACGGGTTTGTGTGCAGCCAGTGACTACAGTCTAGGAAGGTGGATGCCTAGGGTAAATACCTAATTAATGAAATCACTTTTCTTGCAAACCGGACAATCGGAACGCGAGTCAGGACAGTCCGCTAATAGCGTCCCGCTGAGACTCGGCCGTAACCGATAGCGTTCGGTTAAGCAACGCCGTCTTGCTCGACAGGCGCAAGGTCTGAGACGGCGGGCGGTCAGCGCTGCGTCCGCTCGCGGTACTTGCCCTGCAGGAAATCGATCAGCACGCGCAGCTTGAGCGGCATCTGCGCGCGGCTGGCCGTGTACAGATAGAAGCCCGCAAAACGCGGGCACCACGCATCGAGCACCGCCACGAGCCGCCCATCAGCCAGTTGCTCCCGGACATACTCGTCCGTCACGTGCAGCAGCCCCATACCCTGCTCCGCCGCGCGCACCATCGTGCGCAAATCGTTGGTCACGAAGCTGCCGCGCACGTCTACCTCGAACACCCGCGACGGATCGCGCGGCTGCGCAAACTCCCAGCGATAAATGCCGCCGCTCGTCGAAAACCGGTAACGCAGACAGTCGTGCCCAGCCAGGTCGTCCGGGGTTTGCGGCGGCGCATAGCGCTCGAAGTAATCGGGCGAGCCGGCTACCACGATGCGAAGCTCGCCGCCCAACGGAATCGCAACCATGTCCTGCGCAAGGCGTTCGCCCAGCCGGATGCCCGCATCGAATCCGTCGCCCACGAGATCCGCGAGTCCGTCGTCGAGCACCATCTCCAGGCCGATATGTGGATAGAGGCGCGCGAACTCACCCAGGTGCGGCAGTACCCGCAACTCGCTGGCCACCCGCGAGAGGTTGATCCGCAAGGTGCCAGCCGGATGGCCGCGGGTTTCGTCGAGCGCGTCGAAAGCGGACTCGAGCGCGGCGAGTGCGGGCCGCACGTGCTCCAGAAACTGCGCACCCGCCTCGGTGAGGGCAACGCGTCGCGTAGTCCGGTTGAACAGCCGCACCTTGAGTTGCGTTTCCAGCGTGCGCACCGATTGTGACAACGCCGAGGCGGAGACGCCCGACTCGCCCGCCGCTCGCGTGAAACTGCCGTGCCGCGCTACGGAAGCGAAGGCCATCAATGCCGGTAACTGTGCAGGATCCAAGTGTCCTCTCGATTATGAAGTTCAACTTCATAATCCTTGCAGACAACAGCTATTTTTCCAAGCAAAGAATCGGCGCACGATACCTCCATCACTTCACCACCCGGAGAACAACCGCCATGACGATGCATCAGTACACCCTGCTCGGCCGTTCCGGCCTGCGCGTCAGCCCCATCTCACTCGGCACCATGACGTTCGGCACCGAATGGGGTTGGGGCGCTGAAGAGAAATCCGCCCAACGTCTGTTCGACCTGTACGTGGATGCTGGCGGCAATTTCATCGATACCGCCGATCTCTATACGGAAGGCACCAGCGAAACGTGGGTGGGCAAGTTTGTCGCTGCACGCGGCCTGCGCGACCGGCTGGTGATTGCAACCAAGTTCGGCTACAACGCCGAGACCGGCAATCCGAACGCCGGCGGCAATCACCGCAAGAACCTGATGCGCGCACTGGACGGCTCGCTAAAGCGCCTCGGCACCGACTACATCGATCTGTACTACCTGCACACCTGGGACCGGGTCACGCCCGTCGACGAAGTCATGCGCGCGATGGACGACGCCGTGCGGGCCGGGAAAATCCGCTACGTCGGCTTGTCGGATACGCCCGCCTGGTTCGCAGGACGGGCTCAGACGCTCGCCGACTGGCGCGGTTTCGAACCGGTGGCGGCCATGCAGCTCGAATATTCGATGATCGAGCGCAACGCTGAGAATGAGTTCGCCGATCTCGCCACCAATCTCGGGATGGGACTCGTGCCGTGGAGTCCGCTCGGCATGGGAGTGCTATCGGGCAAGTATCGGCCCTCGCAGGACGGTGCGAGCTACGGCATCGCGGGTGAAGGCCGGTTGGCGGGTCTCGCTGGCAATCCGCCTCCCGGCTTTGACAAGCTGACCGAACGCAACTTCCGGATCGTCGCTGTGCTGGAAGTCGTCGCTCGCGAAGCAGGCCGGCCGATGGCCCAGGTTGCACTGAACTGGCTGCACCAGAAGCGCGGTGTATCGAGCATCATTGTCGGGGCAACCCGGCCCGAGCAACTGCAGGAATCGCTCGGCTCGCTCGACTTCACACTCGCGCCGGAATTGACCGCGCGGCTTGACGCTGTGTCCGAACCTACCCGTCCATTTCCGTATTACATGTTTGCCGACGGTCATCAGGCGCGCATTCACGGCCAGGTCGAGGTGACCGACAAGCCCGTGGCGTTCGACCGCCCTGTGCGAGTACCGGCCCCGACCGCCGACGCCTCCTGACGACGTCCCGAACGCGGCAAGCGTTGCCAGGAAGGCCCGACGTTAGCTCATGGGCTCGCCTGGCAATTCCTCAGGCTATTCCGAAAGAAGCTCTGTGCTTCCAAACCAATGCACGCCGCGCTCTGTGGAGATGCGACGTGCATTCGTCTTTTCATATGCATACGTAAAAGAACGTCAGACGCGTCAACGGAATCAGGTAATCCTTCGTTAACAAAAAGATTGAGGGTGCAATTCGATGCATTCGAATTGGGCCACGCCCGGGAACGATATATGCGGCATCATTCGCCAGCCTATGTGCAGTGCAGCGAAACGGATTGTTTAAGGGTCCTGAGAAGTGATCCGCCTTAGAGAAAGCCAATAGCATTTTGTCATGCTGCGCGCTGCAACGAAGGCCAGGCGAAGCTGACCGGCTCGCCAGAGGATACGTCTACGACGCGCAACATCGTGCGCTGCAACGCACCATGCGGCCCTGTGCAGCAGCAGGCGAAGCGGCGCAACCGGCTTGGCCTGGACGGCGACAGGGTTTGGCGGTGTCACTACTGGATGTGGCGGATTGTTGCGGCGAAGGGCGCGAAGTGTAGGGCGCCAGGTGAAGCGCAAGAAGTGCCGCATCGAGGCTTGCAGGCATGGTCTGAACTATGCAGAAGGTATTGTTCTGATTAGTCCGATCGTTCGCAACTGCGGGACAACCGTTAAAGTTTATTCAAACGAATTCAAGCAAAGTGGCGTTGTGCCGTTAAAGCAACAAATCGCCAATGAAAAGCAACGTTATCGCTTTGCAGCACTGGTGCAAATCGGGGACCGAGGCAGATAATCGGTTCGTAAAGGAGAAATATCATGGATGCCAAACCGCCCAAGATTCCGACCCCGGATAAAGTGTTCAGCCCGGATCCGGAACCCGCTGGCGTTGAGTTCCTTGGCGCCGAACTGCCCGAGCATGTTCGCGCGTTCTTTGACGAACAACGCAAGTCGTGCGAGCCCAAGTAATACCAGGCTGGCGCACCGCAGCATCGGGGTCACGCACACAGTGCGCGACGCCCGTGCATGCGCGCGCACGTCACACAGGTTGCTACGGGTCGCGCTAGCCGTTCGGCACGCGCTGGATCAGACACCGGCGCGGTTTATCGCGCGCCTCGAAAACGGATACACGCCGCGCGCGTTGCGCATCGTTTATTCTTCTGGCTTTCCGCTTTGACCGTTCGGTCACCTCCTTCCACATGAACCGTTTGTATCGTACCGGCGTAGCGGGCGCGCTCGCGCTATGTGCCGCGTTGACGCTCACGCTGACGCCCGCCACCGCTCGCGCGGACAGCGACGACACTGCTCTGACCAATCTGATTTCGCTGGTATCGCAAAGACTCTCGCTTGCCGAACCGGTCGCACGCTGGAAATGGGCCAACCATCAGGCGATCACCGATGCGCCGCGGGAGGCCGCATTGCTCGCCGACGTCGCCAAACGCGCCGCGGCAGCGCAAGTGGACCCCGAGTTTGCGCGCGCCTTCTTCCAGGATCAGATCGATGCGAGCAAGGAAGTGCAGAACGCCTTGTTCGCCAACTGGCGCAGCGGCCGGCCGCCGGAAGGCGCAGCACCCGACCTCGTCACCAGCATCCGGCCCCAGCTCGATCAATTGACCAAGTCGATGATCGCCGGCCTCGCGCGCGTGCAAACGCTGCGCACAGCGCCGGACTGTCCATCGCGTGTGGCGCAGGGTATTGCTAACTGGAAGTCGTTGACGCGCTATGACTCCGCGCGCTCGGGGGCTCTGACCCACGCGCTGGGTCATGTATGCGAATCGGGCGGAGTGGGCGCAACCGGCTAGGCAACGCTTGCCGTCCCCGCGTTGACGGAAACGCCGAGCGGCATGACGCGCAGGCCGCGCGCCAGATGAGTCTGCAGGATGCGGTAGGTCGACAGTTCAAACGAGCCCGCCACACTCGACGCATGCAGACTCGCCGCCTGCGCGAGCGAAGGCGCGTGACCGACATAGCGCCAGCGGTCGACCACATGAAAGGCGCGAGCCTGCAATTCCTCGTCGCGTTCCTCAAAGACAATCGGGCCATCGAACGGCCAGGGTGCATCGACAGGATCGCTTTTCGCCACTCGCGGCAGGCGATTCTGTCCGGGACGCAGTGTGGCGATCCATTGCGCCTCTGCCAGCATCGCGCCTAGTTCGCCGCCTGTCGCGAGCCATTCGACCCGGCGCACCTGCTGCGCGAGGCGCAGGTCTTTCGACGAACGGCGCTCGCCAGTCAGATGCGAGCGCAGACGCTGCCTGACCCGAACGCTACGACCAACGTAGAGCGGCAGATCCCCTTCCCCGTAGAACGCGTAGACGCCGCAGCCGGCCGGCGCCGTATCGAGCAGGTCTTCGGTGATGTCGCCAGCCAGCCGGTAACGCCGCAGCGTGCGGTCGATTTGCGTGCGCAGCACGTCGACTGACACCAGCCCGTGCAAACGCTGCCAGAACTGCCACAGCAGGTCGGCATCGGCCAGTGCGCGGTGCCGGTCGGACGGCACGAGGGCGTGGCGCTCGACCAGCGCGTCGAGTCCATGGCGTTTTTCTGCCGGAAAGAGCGCGCGCGACAGGCGCACAGTGCAAAGGACATCAGGATTGAACGCCAGGCCCGCGCGGCGGAACTCGCTGCGCAGGAAGCCGCGATCGAAACTTGCGTTATGTGCAATAAACAGCTTGCCGTCGAGGCGCTCAAACAGCGCGGGTGCGATCGCATCGAAAGTAGGAGCGCCGCGCACCATCGCATCAGTGATACCGGTCAGTTGCTGGATAAACGGCGGGATGGATTGCTGCGGGTCGACCAGCGTACTCCACCGGGACACGCCCTCTGGTCCGACTTCAACAACGCCGACTTCAGTAATACGATGCTCGCCGGTTGAACCACCGGTGGTTTCAAGGTCGACAAACACGATCGGCGCATCGATCGCGGGGTTCTGCAAAAACACTTCAGACATGGGCAAGGATAGGTTTCGGTGCGTGGCTTGCGGCAAGTATGCACCAGTTGGCACCCGGACATGCGGGCGGCGTGGCGGTTTTTAATGCATCTGCCTTGCGGCCGGGGAAACTTATTCGTGACCTTTTAGTTGGTATAAACCCTGGGGCGATATTATATTTTTATGACTCGATTGCGATAAAACCTGGGATTTTTATACTGGAAAACCCTGAGCGACACAGGGTACAGCCACTCAGGCACGCAGGCCCGCTATATCGCCAGAGCATAAACCTGTTGATAACAGGCATCGCTTATGCGCAGCATTGATCCGATTATCCGGCCGACGGGCTTGCTGACGCCCGTAAAAAAGCCCTCGGCTCTGCGAGGGCTTTTCCTTGGTACCGCGCAGCTATTACGACTACGCAAGCCGCCTGACTTACAGAGGCTGAATGTTCGCAGCCTGCTTGCCCTTCGGGCCGGTCTTCACCTCGAAGGAAACGCGCTGGTTTTCCTTGAGCGACTTGAACCCTTCGGTGCGAATTTCCGAGAAGTGCGCGAACAGGTCGTCACCGCCGGAGTCCGATGTAATGAAGCCAAAGCCCTTAGCATCGTTGAACCATTTTACGATACCGGTTTCCATATTCCAGTTTCCCTCGAGATTTTTTGATTAAGACGGGCAATGCCCTTACGCCGATTACCGATACGTCCTGAAAGTGGGACGTGCTAGCCATGCGCCATCACGCCTGCTAATCGTAAATTCAGCATTGCCGTTATACGGGGAACAAAGATCGGGCGTCAAGCGAATTTTTAACAATCGCTTATCAAGCCAAACCATAACGAATACGCTCTGACTCAGCGCAATAGTTGAGTACGATACAGCACATTTAAGTAACAACCGAATAATCGATGAGTCATTTTTACTGAGACAAATTACACACCGCACAAACCGGGAATTTTTCCCGCAATCTGTAACAAATCATGTCATTCGTAAGTGTTTGTCCGAGTTGCTGCAGTAAATCCTCAGTATCAAGATGCATATTGGCAGTATGTATGAGGAGAAAGCCATGCTTGTGAATGAATTCCGCCGCCTTGCCGCCTGGCTTGCCCACCCGTTCCGCCAGACGCCCGTGGACGGGGCCGCCCAGAGCGCACCGTCCGCGTTCGACTTCGATCCAATGTGGCATGGCGATCACTGGCAAAACCTGCTGTCCTCCCCAATGGACGCTCGCCACTATGTAATGGAAGATTGGAGCGTGACGAGTGAGGTGGATTTCGCGCCCACCGGTCTGGTCGCCCAGATCCGCTAGAACAGATTCAGGAAATTAGGGGCAAAAAAAAGCGCGACCGGGAAGTCGCGCTGACAAAGGTTTGGAGATCTTTTTCGTCAACGAAAAAGTCTGCTTCGGAAAGCAGAAATCTCAGTATACAGCCGAAGCATCAGATGATTCGCGACGTAATCGGCAATCATCTATTGCGTTTATAACAACAATCGATTTTTTCATTCTTTTCGCGTTGTTTTTTTACATCGATTGATGTAGCAATTGAACAACGCGTCGCGGTTGACACCGCCCTGTCCTGCCCGACTGATGCTCACAAAGCCTTTCCCAGTAAGGCTTTCGCCAATATCTCCAATAATTGCGCGTCAAGTAATACTTTATTGCGCAAATCGGAATGCCCGCCGGGCGACCATCTCCTTACACTCTGCCTGTCCGGAAACGAGCGCGCTGGATGTACCGCGCGTTTTCACGCAGGTCTTCGCGCCTCTCGCAGCGTAAGCGTGACGTTTCCTTGAAGCCTGGGTTTCCAAAGCCCATCCTGTTCTCGGAGTTACAAAGATGAAAAAGACACTCATGGTCGCGGCCCTGACGGGCGTTTTTGCTACTGCAGCACACGCACAAAGCAGCGTCACGCTGTACGGCCTGATCGATGCTGGCATCACCTACACGAACAACCAGGGCGGTCACTCCAACTGGCAAGAAACCAGCGGCTCGGTTAACGGCAGCCGTTGGGGCCTGCGTGGTTCGGAAGACCTCGGTGGCGGTCTGAAGGCAATCTTCACGTTGGAAAACGGCTTCGGCATCAACAACGGCACGCTCAAGCAAAACAGCCGTGAATTCGGCCGTCAAGCTTTCGTCGGTCTGGCAAGCGACCAATTCGGTTCGGTGACCCTCGGCCGTCAATATGACAGCATGGTTGACTACGTCGGCCCGCTGGCTCTGACGGGCACGGGTTACGGCGGCACGCAGTTCGCCCACCCGTATGACAACGACAACCTGGACAACTCGTTCCGTATCAACAACTCGATCAAGTACTCAAGCGCGAACTACGGCGGCTTCAAGTTCGGCGCCCTGTATGGCTTCTCGAACGATGCGGGCAGCTTCGCGAACAACCGCGCATACAGCGTCGGCGGTTCGTACACGTACGGTGGCTTGAACGTTGCAGCTGCTTACCTGCAACTGAACAGCAACGTGAACGGCGTCGCGAACGCTAGCGGCGCTGTCTCGGGCGACAACACGTTCGTGGCTGGCCGTCAACAAACGTGGGGCGCTGGCGCAAACTACGCATTCGGCCCGGCAGTGGTCGGCGTTGTGTACACGCAAACGAACCTGAACCAGGCTGTCGGTATCGGCGCTAGCAACTCGGGCACGGAAAACGGTTTGAGCCTGGGCGGCGGCAGCGGTCACTTCCAGAACTTCGAAGTGAACGGCCGTTACTCGCTGACGCCGGCACTGAGCCTCGCAGCTGCGTATACGTACACGCAAGCTTCGATCGACGGCATCCGTCCGAAGTGGAACCAGTTCAACCTGCAAACCGCCTACGCGCTGTCGAAGCGTACGGACGTGTACCTGCAAGGCGTGTATCAGCGCGTGAACAAGGGTTCGGGCGTCGACGCAGTCATCAACGGTGTTGGCGAAGATTCGGCGACCAACAACCAAGTCGCTGTGACGGCAGGTCTGCGTCACCGCTTCTAAAGCATCTGGCAGTAAATGCAGTGGAGAAAGGCGCCGCTTGCGGCGCCTTTTTTTCGTCCCGAGGTTTTACGCCCCGAGGTGGCATGAACGGCCGGGCGTCCGTCTTCGGTACGTGTTGAGCAGCGGCGAGCACTGGCTGCCCATTAGCGCCCCCACAAGCCGCACACGAGCCGCATTTAGCCGCCCTAGCCGCCCTCTAGCCCCCTGTATCCGGCGGCGGATACCTGACGTCGATCACATCGATCGGCTGCGGCCCTGCGGGCGTATGCAGCGTCACCTGGTCGCCGATCCTGGCCTTCACCAACGCCCGCGCAACAGGCGAGATCCAGCTGACCCGCCCGTGGTCCAGATCGACCTCGTCGACACCGACGATCGTCACCGTGTGCACCTCGCCATCTTCGGTCGCATAGTCGACCGTCGCGCCAAAAAACACCTGATCGACGTTTTCCTGCTTGCTGCTATCGACCACCTCCGCCAGATCGAGGCGTTTGGTCAGAAAACGGATGCGCCGGTCGATTTCGCGCAGGCGCCGCTTCCCGTAGATATAGTCGCCGTTTTCGGACCGGTCGCCATTCGACGCCGCCCACGACACCAGCTTGACGACCTCCGGCCGCTCCTCATCGATCAGATGCAGCAGCTCATCGCGCAAGCGGCGATAGCCTGCGGGGGTGATGTAGTTTTTCGCGCCTGCGGGAATCGCGGGCTGCGCGGCGTCGAGATCGTCATCGTTCTCTTCGCTCGACTCTTTGACAAAGGCCTTGTTCATGATCTTCCATTGACTGCAGCAAACCCTGCCTAGCAAGGTTACACGATCACGACTATGAGACAAATCGCAGTTTGAGGCTTCCCTTTTCTCGGAGCTTTGCTATAATCCCGTTTCTGCGTGCGGCTGTAGCTCAGTTGGATAGAGTACTTGGCTACGAACCAAGGGGTCGTGGGTTCGAATCCTGCCAGCCGCACCACTTATTCGAGTGGCCTCCCTCCGGGGAGGCCCTTCCGTTTCACCCGGTATTATCGTTGTACCCGTTTAGCGTGCGGCTGTAGCTCAGTTGGATAGAGTACTTGGCTACGAACCAAGGGGTCGTGGGTTCGAATCCTGCCAGCCGCACCACCCATAAAGGGCCTTCCTCACGGAAGGCCCTTTGTCTTTGGCGTCGTACAAAGCGTCTACACAAGCGGCAAGCACACCGCCGGCCCTTGCCTCTCTACCGCTTCGGTGTCGTACATCCGAAGCCGCCTGCCCTCAACGGGGCTCCGACTGGATATCCCCAACTTCCCCATCCGGATTCGGACTCTCTTCGGCTGGAAACGCCCACATCTGCTCGCTGACCGGCGCCGCCCTCAGGCCGGCCAGCCCTTGGGATTGATGCAACACCTCATCCACCGTATCGCCGAAACGGCTCGCCACGAACGCACGCAGCAGTGCTTCGCGTAACGTGTCGCCGCGCCCCTCCACCGTTTTGTGGCCGCCCTCGAAGTCGGCAATGCAATGCGCCTGCTGCCGGTGCACCTGCTCGCGCACCTCGAGCCGCTGCGCACGCTCCAAGACGGTCGCGGCAGCCTCCCAGGAGCTCGAAGGCGTAAAGCGTCCATCCCACGGACGGCCGCGATCCTCGCCGCGTATCGCAACGGTTTCCCCGCTATCGGTAAAGTAGATTTCGCGCACGAAGTCGTGCAGGCTGCGGGCGACCCAATAGTCGAGCGCCATGCCGGTCAGGTCAGCTACGTTCATTGCGTTCCCCCTCAGAAGAGAGTGAGACCCGGACCGCACCGCAGTGTCAGGCTCGCGCCCGAACTCTGCCTGCCGCCCAGGAAGTACGCTCAGTAATCGGCCCGTTCGCGGTCGATACGCATCCCGCCGTCGTGACGGTGATGGCCTTCCTCGCTCGGCCGTTCGCGCGAGATGCGCATCACGTCCGGATTCGTGCGAACCCGGCGCATGACATTCGCGAGATGCACCCGGTCGCTCACCTGAATCACGAAGCGCAAGACGGTGGATTCCTGGGACAGGTCTTCGTCCATCGCGATGTGGACGATATTGGCGTCAGCGGAGGTGATATCCGCCGCCACACGTGCGAACACGCCCTTGGTATTCTTGACGAGCACCTTCACCGCCACGTCGAACAGACGTCCCGGCTGCGGCGCCCATGCCACGTCGATCCAGCGCCCCGGATCGCGCTTGTGGATACGCTGGGCGACCCGGCAGTCGGTGGTGTGGATGGCCATACCAAGGCCGATGCCGATGTAACCCATGATGTCGTCGCCCGGAATCGGCCGGCAGCAGGCCGATAGCTGCACGGACATCCCTTCGGTACCGGTAATCACCACCGGCGGCGCATGCGACGTGTGGCCCGACTCGGAGCGCGGACTGTCGTCATCGGCATCGCGGCCGCTCATCAGGACCTCGATGCGCTTGGCCATCACCGCCGCCACGCGCCGGCCGAGACCGATATCCGCGAAAATTTCCTGACGGCTCTTGTTGCCGGTCCACTGGACGAGTTTTTCCCAGACTTCCGGCGTCACGTCGGAGAGCGCGAGGCCGTAGCCCTTGAGCGCCTGGTCGACGAGACGCTCGCCCAGCTGCACCGACTCGTTCAAGCGCATCGTCTTCAGATAGTGACGAATGGCCGAACGCGCCTTGCCGCTTCGCACAAAGCCGAGCCAGGCCGGATTCGGTTTCGAATACGGCGCCGTGATGACTTCGACGATATCGCCGCTCTTCAACTCGGTGCGCAGCGGCAGCAGTTCGTTGTTGATCTTCACCGCGACGCACTGGTTGCCCAGGTCGCTGTGGATCGAATACGCAAAGTCGAGGGCAGTGGCGCCGCGCGGCAGCGCCATGATCTTCGACTTTGGCGTGAACACGTAGACCGCATCCGGAAACAGATCGATCTTCACGTGTTCGAGGAATTCGCTCGAATCGCCCGCTTCGCTCTGGATATCGAGCAGCGACTTGAGCCACTGATGCGCGCGCTTCTGCACGTCGTTCAGGTCGGCGCCGCCGTTCTTGTACAGCCAGTGCGCCGCCACGCCCGCTTCGGCGATCTCATGCATCTTGCGGGTACGCACCTGGAACTCGATCGGCGCGCCAAACGGGCCCACCAGCGTGGTGTGCAAGGACTGGTAGCCGTTCACCTTCGGAATGGCGATGTAGTCCTTGAACTTGCCTGGCACCGGCTTATAGAGCGCATGCAGCGCGCCGATGCAGGTGTAGCACTCCAGTGCGCTCTCGACGACCACGCGGAACCCGTAGACATCGAGCACCTGCGAAAACGACAACTGCTTGTCGCGCATCTTCTTGTAGATGCTGAAGATGGTCTTTTCGCGGCCAGTGACTTCGGCGTCGAGCTTCGCATCGGCAATCGCGCGCTGCACCGACTCCAGAATCTTGCCGACCACTTCGCGCCGGTTGCCGCGCGCCGCCTTGACGGCTTTTTCGAGCGTGGCATAACGGTGCGGGTTGAAGTTGGCGAAACTGAGGTCCTGCAGCTCGCGATAGGTATTGTTCAGACCTAAGCGGTGAGCGATCGGCGCGTAGATATCCAGCGTCTCGCGCGCAACGCGGCGGCGCTTTTCCGGCGGCACGGCACCGAGGGTGCGCATGTTGTGCAGACGGTCGGCGAGCTTCACCAGAATCACGCGCACGTCGCGCGCCATCGCGAGCAGCATCTTGCGGAAATTCTCCGCCTGCGCTTCCTCGCGATTGCGAAACTCCATTTTGTCCAGCTTGGACAAGCCGTCGACCAGTTCCGCGACCTTGGCGCCGAAGCGCTCGGCGAGTTCGGCCTTGGTCACGCCCTGGTCTTCCATTACGTCATGCAGCAGCGCTGCCATGATCGACTGGGCGTCGAGCTTCCAGCTGGCGCAGATCTCTGCGACGGCAACCGGGTGCGTGATGTAGGGCTCGCCGCTTTGGCGGTACTGCCCGAGGTGGGCTTCGTCGCTGAAGTGGAACGCCGCCTTGACTTCCTTGATCTCTTCCGGCGAAAGATAGCCGGACAGTGCGGTAGTCAGCTTGGCGATCGAAACGACGTCATGCCGGCGCGGCTGCTCCGGCGTGGCGGTCGGCCCGAACAGATGGCGAAACGACTGTTCGAGGACCGCGTCGATGTACTTGCGTGCAGAAGCCGGTGAGTCGCCTTCGTGGGCTTCGTGTTCCGCTTCCGTGACGGGGGGCGAGGGATTGGTGCTCATGTTCGCCTCCGTATCAGGTTGGACGCCGGTCTGCACGCGTGTGTGATTACATGGCTATCGAGAACGACTGAAGCGTACCTTAGACCGGTACCTTCTTCAGCATTTCGACGCCGACCTGGCCAGCCGCGATTTCGCGCAGCGCAACCACGGTGGGCTTGTCGCGGCTTTCAATCTTCGGCGTGTGGCCTTGTGCGAGCTGGCGTGCGCGATAAGTTGCGGCAAGCGCCAGTTCGAAACGATTCGGGATCTGTTTGAGACAGTCTTCGACGGTAATGCGGGCCATGTTGGGTTCCTTCTCAGTATGTTGCTTATTCTACCTTATGTGCTCGATACCTCGCCGCGATCACGCGTGCGGGAGGTGGATGCCGAGCTGCACAAAAAGGTCCGTGTGGCGTGCGTATTGGGAGGCGAAGCGCAGGCGCGTCGAGGCAACGAGGCACTGCAGCTCCGCCAGTGCGCGGTCGAAGTTCTCGTTGATCACCACGTACTCCGCTTCAGCCGAGTGCGCGATCTCGCTACCGGCTGCAAGCAGGCGGCGCGTGATCACGTTCGGCTCATCCTGGCCGCGCTTCTTCAAACGCTCTTCGAGCGCTTCGAGCGAGGGCGGCAAGATGAAGATTTCGACGGCATTGCGAAACTGCTTTTTCACCTGTTGCGCGCCCTGCCAGTCGATTTCGAGCAGCACGTCATGGCCGCTTTTCATCTGCTCTTCGATCCACAGACGCGAAGTCGCATAGTAGTTGCCATGCACTTCCGCGCTTTCGAGGAACTCGCCCTCGGCGTGGCGCTTCAGAAAATCGTCGACGCTCGTGAAGTGGTAATGCTCGCCGTCCTTCTCCTTGGGACGCGGCGGACGCGTCGTGTAGGAGATCGACAGGCGGATCGCTTCGTCGCGCGCAAGCAGCGCGTTGACGAGTGTCGATTTACCCGCGCCCGAAGGCGCGACCACCATGAACAGGTTGCCGGGATAAGCGCCGGCGTAGGGGTTGCGCGGTGCGCTGCTTTCGCGTGTGTGGTCGGTCATTGCAATCGTTATCCGAAAGTGGGCTCGAGGATTACTCCAGATTCTGTACCTGCTCGCGCATCTGTTCGATGAGCAGCTTCAGGGTCATCGACGAATCGGCCAGTTCCTTCGCGGCGGCCTTCGAGCCGAGCGTGTTCGCTTCGCGATTGAGTTCCTGCATCATGAAGTCGAGGCGCTTGCCGACCTTGCCACCCTTCTCGATCACGTGACGCGTTTCGTTCAGGTGGGCGGTGAGGCGCGACAGCTCTTCGGTGATGTCGATGCGGATGCCGTACATCGTCACTTCCTGACGGATACGTTCGGCGATTTCCTCGCGCGAAATGCTCGTCGTCACCGTATCCGGCGCGGCGATGCCGAGCGCCTCCTGAAGCCGCTCGACGATCTTCTGTTGATGTTTGGTGATCAGCTCCGGCACCAGCGGCGTGATTCTGGTGACGATCGTTTCCATCTCGGTGACGTTGGCGAGCAGCATCGTCGCCAGTTGTGCGCCTTCGCGAGCGCGCACGTCGATCAGATCGGTAATCGCCTGCTTGCCACATGCCAGCACCGCGTCGCGCAGCGCTTCTGCCGCGACACCGCTTTCGGCCAGCACACCCGGCCAGCGCAGGATTTCGCCGGTGCGCAGGCGGCCCGCTTCCGGGAATGCGCTCAGCACCGCGCGCTCGAGCAGCGCGAGTTGCGACAGCGCATCGTGATTGATCGCGCCGGCGTTGGCCGACTGTTCGCTGCGCTGCAGGTTGATACGAATATCTACCTTGCCGCGCGAGAGCTTGTTCATCAGCATTTCGCGCAGCGTCGGCTCGCAGACGCGCACGTCTTCGGGCATGCGGAAGTTCAGATCGAGGAAGCGTGAATTCACCGTGCGCAGTTCGACCGACACGCTCACGCCGCCATTGCCTGAGGTCGCCGCGAGTTCGCGCGTGGCGCTCGCATAACCAGTCATGCTGTAGATCATCATTTGTCTCGCGATAGAGACCATGCCGCTGAGGGGATGGCCTGAAGAGTCGAATCGCCCGGCGTGTACGAGACGCGGGGCGGGGAACCGGCATTATCCCATTTTTGGCGGAGCGCCCCGCCGTACGCGGCTTTGCCTCCCCTCGGCGCGTGCCGGAGCAGGCAAGACGCCGGGCCGCACTACGTGTCATGCCCCGCTCGCGCGCGAGGGCTCGCTCAGGGCTACGGTTAAGCCGCCCCGCACGATCAGCGGTAAAATCGACGTTTCCCTCCCGCCTTCCCTTCTCCCCACCAGACCCCGAACGATGAACAACACAACGAAACGCCCCAGCGGCCGCCGCGCCGACCAGCTGCGCGATGTGCGCATCACGCGCCACTATACGAAGCACGCGGAGGGCTCGGTGCTGGTCGAGTTTGGCGACACCAAGGTGATCTGCACGGCGAGCATTGCGGAAACGGTGCCCGGGTTCCTGCGCGATCGCGGCCAGGGTTGGCTCACGGCCGAGTACGGCATGCTGCCGCGCGCCACCAACACCCGCAACGACCGCGAAGCCGCACGCGGCAAGCAGACCGGCCGAACCCAGGAAATCCAGCGGCTGATCGGCCGGGCCCTGCGCTCGGTGTTCGATCTCGAGAAGCTCGGCCAGCGCACCCTGAATCTCGATTGCGACGTGATCCAGGCCGATGGCGGCACCCGCACGGCCAGCATCACCGGCGCCTTCGTCGCGGCCCATGACGCGGTCTCGAAGCTGCTCGCGAGCGGCAAAATCGAAACCTCGCCGATTACGGACTTCGTCGCGGCGATCTCGGTCGGCGTGTACAACGGCCTGCCGGTGCTCGATCTGGACTACGACGAAGACTCGAAGTGCGACACCGACATGAACGTCGTGATGACGGGCGCAGGCGGTTTCGTCGAAATCCAGGGCACGGCTGAAGGTACGCCGTTCTCGCGCGACGAAATGAACTCGCTGCTCGATCTCGCGCGCGACGGCATCAGCACGCTGGTGGCGAAACAGAAAGAAGCGCTGGGGTTGAAGGGTGAATGATCGTCAAAACGCCGGCGGCGCGGCTGCGGCAACGGTAGCGGCGAACGCTACGCCAGCGCCGCTCGGCAAGGTGGTGCTGGCCTCGAACAACGCGGGCAAGCTGCGCGAGTTCGCGGCATTGCTGGGCGCGGCCGGCATCGAACTGATTCCGCAAGGCACGCTCAACGTGCCCGAAGCGGAAGAGCCATATCCGACCTTTGTCGAAAACGCGCTGACGAAGGCGCGCCATGCGGCCAGGCTTACCGGCTTGCCGGCACTGGCCGACGATTCCGGACTCTGCGTGCGCGCGCTGCGCGGCGCACCCGGGGTCTACTCGGCGCGCTATGCGCAGCTTGCGGGCGGTCCGAAGAGCGACGCCGCCAACAATGCCCGCCTCGTCGAGCAACTGCAGGGTGAAGCCGACCGGCACGCGTATTACTTCTGCGTGCTGGCGCTCGTGCGCCATGCCGAAGACCCCGAGCCGCTGATCGCGGAAGGCCGCTGGCGCGGCGAGATCATCGACGCGCCGCGCGGTGCACATGGCTTTGGCTACGACCCGCACTTCTTCCTGCCCGAACTGAACGCAACGGCGGCCGAACTCGATCCGGCCGTGAAAAACACCAGCAGCCATCGGGCAATGGCGTTGCGGCAACTGCTGGCGCGTCTGAAGGAGGAAGCGTGATTCCCATTAAACCCGTCGGCCAAAGCGGCGCCGGGGTGATCCAGGCGTTCACCGCGCCGGGCAGCATCCATCTCACCTCGCTGCCGCCGCTGGCGCTGTACGTGCACTTTCCGTGGTGCGTGCGCAAATGCCCCTACTGCGATTTCAACTCGCACGAGTGGAAAGGCGATGCATTCCCCGAGAACGAGTATCTCGACGCCTTGCGCACCGACCTCGAACTCGCCTTGCCGCTCGTCTGGGGCCGTCAGGTGCATACCGTGTTTATCGGCGGCGGCACCCCTAGCCTGCTGTCGGCAGCGGGGCTCGACCGGCTGCTGTCGGACGTGCGCGCGCTCCTGCCGCTCGACGCGGACGCTGAAATCACCCTGGAAGCGAACCCCGGCACGTTCGAAGCGGACAAGTTCGCGCAATTTCGGGCAAGCGGCGTGAACCGGCTGTCGGTGGGCATCCAGAGTTTCAACGAGGCGCATCTGAAGGCGCTCGGCCGCATCCACGACTCGGCGCAGGCGCGCCATGCGGTGGAAGTGGCCGCCACCACCTTCGAGAACTTCAATCTCGACCTGATGTTCGGCCTGCCGCAGCAGACCCTCGCGGAGTGCGAGGCGGATATCGAAACGGCCTTGTCGTTCGCACCACCGCATCTGTCGCTGTATCACCTGACGCTCGAGCCGAACACGCTGTTTGCGAAATTCCCGCCGGCACTGCCGGACGACGATGCGTCCGCCGATATGCAGGACTGGATTCACGCGCGCACCGCGGCGGCCGGCTATGGACGCTATGAAGTGTCGGCGTACGCGCAGCCGCATCGGCAAAGCCAGCACAATCTCAACTACTGGCGCTTTGGCGACTACCTCGGCATCGGCGCTGGCGCGCACACGAAGCTGTCGTTTCCGAATCGGATCCTGCGACAGATGCGCTACAAGCATCCGACCACCTTCATCGAGCAGGCGAAAGCGGGGGCGCCGGTGCACGAAGAGCATGAAGTCGGCTCGCGCGATCTGCCGTTCGAGTTCATGTTGAACGCGTTGCGACTGGTGGAAGGGTTTCCCGTGCATCGCTTCATCGAGCGTACGGGCCTGTCGATGACGTCCATCGAACCGGCCTTGCAGGAAGCGGAACAACGCGGCCTGATCGTGCGCGATCACGAGAAGATTGCACCAACGCCGCTCGGGCAAGCCTTCCTCAACGATCTGCAGGCGCTATTCCTGAAAGACCCGCAGTAAGCGATTCCGCGTGGAGCGTCACGCGGACTTGCCGTGACGGGGCAATTTCAGGTTACAATTTCGGGCTTGGAGGTGTGGCCGAGCGGTTTAAGGCACCGGTCTTGAAAACCGGCGAAGGAGCAATCCTTCCGTGAGTTCGAATCTCACCGCCTCCGCCACCCCCTGCACAGTGCTGCTCTAAGCGCACCACACGTCTCGCGCAACGCGTCACGTCTACGTACTTCCCCGACTCAATTTTCGCTTAGCCCAGCCGATACCACAGTTACGAGTCTTGTCGGAACTCGTCTGGGAGCCAGACATGAAACTTCGCCACTTGATCACCCTGCTGTTCTCCCTCGCCATCGGTGCGGCGCCGGCCCTTGTCAACGCGTTGGCATCCACGGACCCGGATGCTGCTGCCCTGTTTGGCGGCACCAAGCTTACGACTGTCCAACAGACCAGCGGCACGGGCACAGCCGCGATGTCGACGGCGTCGGTCGGGTCGGAAGTGCTTCGCGGCGCTAGCGGCAACGTCGGCGTGAATGTCGCGGCGGGCGCACTGAACGCGCAAGCCAATCAGGTCGCGCTGGTCAGCTCGCCGGCCGCAGACGTCAATACGCTGCAGGACGCCCACGCCACGGGCTCGGTCAGCGGCCGCAGTACGGCGACGCTCGGTGCGGGCGCTCTGGCGCATGTGAGCGGCAATGTCGGTGTGAATATCGTCTCGGGTGTGGGCAACGTGCAGTCGAATGCGATGGTCATCCACTAAGACACGTCGCCAGGAAACATAGCCAGGGCACGACATGACACGAAACTAAAGGCGCGGAGGCGTCCGCATCGTTCGGCACGCATCGAAACATTCCGTCAGGGGACACCCTAGACTCGAAGTCCTACCACGACGACGGAAGCCGATCATGACCGAGGCGACGCAAGCCGAGATTCGCTACATCTACGACCAGTGGCACGAGAGCGTCGTGCGGCGCGATCTAGCGGGACTGATAGCGCTGTACGACGAAGAAGCAATCCTCGAAAGCCCGCTGATCCTCGCCACCTTGCCTGACCGGCAGAACGGCATTCTGCACGGCAAGGCCGAAATCACCCCCTTCTTCGCGGCCGGCCTGCGCGCCCCGCCGAATGATCTGGGCCGCTGGTACCGCACCGGCACTTTCTTCGCCAACGGCAAGCAACTCACCTGGGAATATCCACGGCAGACGCCGGAGGGCAACCAGGTGGATCTCGTTGAGATGATGGATATCGCCAGCGGCCTGATCGTTCATCATCGGGTCTACTGGGGCTGGGTCGGCTTCAGATCGCTTGCCGCCAGCCTCGCGACGCAGCGCTCCTGATATGACCCAGCTCACAAATAACTCGGCCATGGCGCGCCGGGTGCTGGCCGCAACCAGCATCAGCTACACGATCGTTCTGCTCGACGCATCGATCGTCAACGTTGCGCTCGAACAGATCGGCACCACGCTGCGCAGCAATGTCACGGGCTTGCAGTGGGTCGTCAACGCCTACACGCTGAGCTTCGCGAGTCTGCTGCTGAGCGGCGGCACGCTAGGCGACCGGCTCGGCGCGAAGAATGTCTACCTTGCCGGCCTCGCGCTGTTTGCGCTGGCATCGGCTCTATGCGGCATGGCGCCGAACCTCGCGACGCTCGCCAGCGCGCGCGCCCTGCAAGGTGTGGGCAGCGCGATGCTGGTGCCGTGCTCGCTGGCCCTGATCAATCGCGCCTTTCCCGACCCGGCCCGGCGAGCCGCGGCGGTCGGCGTGTGGATGGGCTGCGGCGGCATCGCGATGGCTTCCGGGCCGCTCGTGGGCGGCATCCTGATCCACGCGTTCGGCTGGCGCAGCATCTTCGCTGTCAATGTCCCGATCGCGCTGATCGGCGTTTGGCTAACGCGCTCGATCGGTCGTGACGGCCCGGCGCCGCGCCGTCATTTCGACCTCGCAGGCCAAGTTGCTGCGATTTTCGCGCTTGGCACGCTGATAGCGGTGCTGATCGAAGGCCCGAAAATCGGTTGGCGCTCGACGCCGATCATCTTTGGCATGGTGCTGTGCGTTACTGCGTGGGCGCTTTTCCTGGGTATCGAGAAACGCCGCTACGATCCGATGCTGCCGCTCTCGTTCTTCAGGAGTCCGCTGTTTTCGGCTTCGACTGCCGTTTCGATGGCGTCCGCGTTTGTATTTTATGGGCTGCTGTTTACGTTCAGCATCAGCTATCAGACCATCCGCGGCTTTTCAGCGCTCGAAACAGGCCTAGCGTTTCTGCCGATGACGGCGATGGTCGCCATCGGCGGGCTCGCCTCGCATCGTCTCGCGAAGCGTTACGGCTCCCGTCTCTCGATGTGCGCGGCGTTCGTGTTTTACGCGGCGGGTTCGCTCGGCATGCTGGCGGCGACGCCACATGTACCGTATTGGATGGCTGTGGCGCCGATGCTCGCGATTGGGCTGGCGTCGGGCTTCGTCTCGCCGACGGCGACTTCACCGGCAATGGGTACGGTCGAGAAACAACGTGGCGGCGTCGCGGCGGCGGTGCTCAATTCCGCCCGCCAGACAGGCGCCGCGTTGGGTGTGGCGATCTTTGGCGGCTTCATGAGCGCCGTCCACCCCTTCGAAACGGCCATGCACATCGCACTCGAAACCGCTGCCGCGGTGGCACTGGTCGCCGCGCTCGTCTGGTGGAGGGCCGCACGCGATTTCGGCGCAGCGAGCGCTCCTGCGCATCTCGTCACGAACGGTAATAGCTGTAATATTGGCTGAAATCCAATATGCATCACACCCGTCTACACTGGGGTAGCCTCATTCCCCATGAGGTTGTTGTGTGAATCTCAGCTTGGCCCGCCCCGACCCGGCGGGCCTTTTTACTAGCGCCGCGCCGAACCTGCGCCGGCGAGTTCACGCAGCGAAAACCACCTGCTTCTCTCGCGCATCTGCGCAACGGCGATTCAAATCGCGGTGCATCGCCTGACTGTCGAGCAAGGCCGACACATCGGACAGTCCCTGGTCGAAACGCAAGACGTATTCGATATCGGTGTAATCGTGATACGCGCCGCTATCGGCCAGCTTGCGTGCTTCGGCGATGGCGGCGTGCTGCCGCTCGCTTTTGGTCAAATCTCTGATCGCCATGATTGCCGCTCCGAGGAACAGTGTCTCCATCATAGCAACGCTGTGTGTGTTGCAAGGTAGCGCGCGCGCAACACCTGGGATTTTCCGCTACGTCTTCGCCGCTCGAAGAGGCGCGTGCGTTCGAACGGCTGCATTCGTCAGACATACGGTGAACGTAAGCATCTGTAAATAGGGCTCGCCCCCATTGTCGCGGTGCACACAGTGCAGCCGGGCTGCAGAGCGGATAGGCGTGATTCGATGCGTAATGCACGGTCACACGACGGGGCGAACGCACTCGGCCCTACCCGTCTCCAACCTATAGAACAGGAGGACAATCCATCATGCTAAAAATTCTTGCCTTGATCGCACTTGCCGCCAGCCTTGGTGGCTGCGTTGTCGCACCGACGCCGTACGGCTACGCGCCTTACCCAGCCTATGGCTACTATGCAGCCCCCGCGGTGAATGTGGGAGTTGGGTTTGGCGGCGGATGGGGCGGTGGTTGGCACCGTTAAGCGCACGCGCATCGTTGCGCATGAGGCGGGGCGCGATGCGGCTAAAGCACGCCGGTGGAGAGGCTTAAACCGCACAAAAGAATGCCCGCGCGAAGCGGGCAAATAAAGACCTTCCACCGATGCCTCCTTTGGGAGAGGCAATTGCAGTGTAGAGCGATTCGAACGCTCTGGGGTTGCAGCAATGTTTCGTTCAATTACACGCGGGGGATCTCTGTCGCCCCATAAGCCGCGCCCAAAAGCAACGCGGCTGCCGTCGGAAACGGCAGCCGCGTACAGGTGAAGCCAAGCTCGCGACGCTCAATACGCGCCGGGCGGCGGTGGAGGCGGCGAACCCGGGGGCGGCGGCGGCGCAGTCACATAACCGCCACCACCGGAGGACTGCATGGTGCGCATGCGGCCCTGCACCGGAATCCGGTCGCCGGATGCATACATACATTGCAGGTAGGCATAGTCGTAGCGGCGTTGAACGTCGTACGCTGAACTTTGCGCGGCCCCGGCACCGAACACGCTGCCAGCCAGCAGGCCAGCACCTGCACCAACGGCAGCGCCGCTACCGCCGTTGAACGCCGCGCCAGCCGCCGCACCCAGCGCCGTGCCCACAGCCGCGCTACCCAGCGCGCTGGCGGTCGCCGCCTGGTTGGTCGAAACCCCACCCACCTGCTGGAACGCAAACTGGCGGCACGAGTTATCGTCAGCGCGAAACTGATCGAAGGTTTTACCGGTGCCGGGCAGCGCCATCACGCTAGGACCGGCCGGCATGACCGAGCAGGCGCCGAGAAAGCTCAATGATGCGATAAGAGCAAACCTTGAATATTTCATTTCCTTCTCTTTGCGGTAACGCGATTCTAGTTTGAAGGCGACTGCGACTGCTGCGCCGGCACGGGGCGCCAGCCCGACGAGCACGACTTCACATACGGGTAGTAGGTTCTCGAGTCGTCGCAGTAGTACCAGGTGCCGCCACCCTGTTGCCCGGCCGCCTGCGCCGGAGCCGGGGCCGCATCAGGCTGGCCTTGCTCCACGTACTCCTGTTGCTGCGCTGGAACCGGCACCGGCACGGCCACAGCCGGCGGATACGGGTAGTAATAGGGCACCGGGCCCCACGGGTAGTAGTAACCCCCGCCCCCGATGTACACCCCAACATGTGCTGCATGCGCCATGCCGCTCGCACAAACCATCGCGGCGGCGGACAAGCCGAGCAAAATCTTCACCCTTTTCACAACTATTCTCCACGACGTAAATCGGCATCTAAAAGTGGCACCTACATGGTGTCCCACAGTACTACTGAACGCTATGCCACTCTAAGCCGCAATACAATTACTTAAGAGCACAAGATTTTTTCTGCCCGTTACACCGAAATATTTCAGTCACGAATGGCAGCAGGGACGAGCGGGTGAGCCGGCTGCCAAACGCGTCGGGCGTAGTTATTGGAGCCGGCCGCCGTCCAGATGGAGGCGCTGCAGCAATTCGCGGCCGCGCCGAGTCAATTGGACGGTCAAGCCCTGCCGGTCGTGCGAGCGCACTTCCACCAGTTCATAGCGGCGCAACGCGAGAACGTCAGGATCGCGTTCTTCCAGATGCCGTCCGGTGTCCCGGAGCAACATAAGCGTCGCGAGTTCGTGATGGCTCAACATCTGACACCTCCGTTGGTCGATGCATGGGCGATGTCGAGATACTAGTGATTAGCGCCAATCCTTTGGCTACGGTCTTGTTTCGCGCGGTTACGCGGTTACATTTTCATGGGCTGCAAGCGCGAAAGGGGCCAGCTTTCGCGCCAACGGCGCCGGGCATGCCTAGCCGGCCTGATCCAGCGTGCGGCTTCCGGCCAGCACCCATGCGCGTGCGATACGCTGCGCCTCCACTTCGTAAATCATCAGCATGTCGATCTGGCCGGGGCCCTCGGGAAAGGTCCGGGTCACCTGTTCGTGATCCACCACCCGGTTGCCCATCACCATGCGGTTGAGCAGCCTGGCGTGCAGGTTCGGCTCCTGCAGACGCACGGCCATCCGTTCGCGCACCGCGGCCTGGCCACTGGCAAGCAAGGTAGCGGGATGCTCGAACAACTGGGCATCGTCGGCATAGGTGGCGATCAGCGCGTCGAGGTCGCGCGCGTTATAGGCGTCCAGTTGACGCTGCACGACAGCTTCAGGCGAAAGTGGCATGAGGGATTCGGGAGAAAGTTAAAGCAAGCGATAGTAAGCCAGTTCGCTCGCGAGCGCTTCCGTGCCGACGAACCGGTAACCATGCAATCCGGCCTCGAGCGCGCCCGCGACATTCGCCTCGACGTCGTCGATAAAGAAGGTCTTGTCGGGCGCCGTACCGAGGTGTGAGACACAACGCCGGTACAGTTCGGGCGAAGGCTTGGCAACACCGAAAGACGCCGAGGCATACACCTGCGCGCCAAATACTTCGGCAACCGGGGGGCATAGGTAATGGATGTAATCGGCCAGCAGGCGGCAGTTGTTGGTGAGCACGGCGACCCGATGGCGGCCCGCCACCGCCCTGGCGAGGGCAATCACTTCGGCATCCGGGGTCATGGCCGCGCGCCGCGCGTCGAGCCAGTCGTTGAGCGTGAGCGGATAGCCGAGCAGCACGCCGAGTTCGTCGAGATAGTCGGCGTCGCCAACCAGGCCTGCGTCGGCACGCCCTTCGAGACCCGAGTCCCAGATGGCCTGGCGGACCGTCTGCGCGTCGCGGCCAACCACCGCCGCGATATGGGCGATACGCGCCGAACGATCGTAGCGGCACAGCACGTCGTCAAGGTCGAACAGCACGAGTGAGACGGGGGCAGTCATGGCGTCGTTCGAAGGGTGGATCGCACAAGTCGATGCTCCTCGCGATTCTGACAGAGACGGCAGGGCGTGACCATCCACGCCGGTCAATAGCAGCCAGGATGGCGGAAGCGGACGTGTGCCGTTCAGTCGTTGTCCGGCGGCGGGAGATCGAGGCGACTGCTTCGCCTCCCGCCGCCCGGCTGCGAAACCGCTCAAACAAGCTGCGTCTGGGCAGGGGCAGGCTCCTCAATGAACCCTTGCGCGCGCAGATACGTCAGATAGAGGCGAATCAGGCTGCGGTAATCGAAGCTCAGATCGACCCCGTACTTCGCCAGCTCCGCCAACGTGCCGGTCTGCTCCACCGGCAGCGGCCTCGCTGACAGGTCCCCAATGTAGAAGTCGCGAATCAGCGCCAGGCCATTCGCGGGATCCACGTCGGCGAGGCGCCGCTGCCACTGCTCCGGCGCTTCCCGTCGCAAGCGGAAACCGGCCTGCGCGAATGCATCGAACCACTGATCTACGGCGAGCTTTTCCGGATTGCTCAAATTCGCCACCCGCAAGCCATCACGGGGATGGAGCGCCAGTGCCGTCACCGCCTCTGCAAGCCGGTCGACCGGCATCATCTCGATCTGCTGGCCCGTGCCGGGATAGGCACCCAACTGGATACAACCCTTGTTGTAAAGCCAGAAGTGATTGTGCGCGTAGTTGCTGTAGCCGCTGCGGCTGTCGCCGGTGATATTGCCTGCGCGCGCAATCACCGCTGACAGTCCGAAGCGCCGCGCACATTCGGCGACGCGCTGTTCGCCGACCCACTTGCTCAGCAGGTAGCCGTTATCCCGTTGCGGCAGCGCCCCGCTCACCCGCTCCTCGATCCACCTCGCGCCGCTCAGCGTCTCAGGCACGGACATGGTCGAGACGAAGCACAGCGGCTTGTGCCGCCCTGTTAGCGCAAGACGCAGCAGCGCCTCGGTGCCGCCTACATTCGCCTGCTTCATTTCGGCGTAGCTGTGCAGGTGATGCACGAACGCGCCGCAGTGCAGAATTGCCTCGACGCTATCGGCAAGCCTACGCCACGCGGCTGAATCCAGACCGAGAGCCGTGGCGGCGAGATCGGCCGGAATCACCTCCACGCGGGAGAAGTCGATCTTCAGACCGGCCTCGGCTGCTTTCTTCACTAATATTTCCAGCCCCGCGGCAGCCTGGTCGCAGCGCTGCAAGCAATAAACCTTGTCCACCTGCTGGCTCAATTCATGCAGCAGGTAAATGCCGAGAAATCCACTTGCGCCGGTCAGCAGCACCGCGCGCGGCGACACCGTGTGCGTCGCCCGCGTGAGTTCGGCGAGCGGCGGCGCCAGATCACTGATGGCGATTGGCGTCGCCGCGTCGTTGATCGCAAGTCCGATCATGTCCTGATGCTGCTCGGCGGCAAGCGCGGCAATGGTGGGTGACCGATAGAAACTCGCCATGTGGAAATCGAGGCCAAGCGCTTTGCGCACTTCGGCCTGCATCCGCACCGCAAGAATCGAATTGCCGCCGAGGCGAAAAAAGCTGTCGTCCCGGCCAATGCCGCGCACCTGCAGGAGTGCCTCCCAGATGTCGGCGACACCACGCTCGATGCCGGCGTGCGGCGGCGCGCCGCCGCAACGCGGGGCCGGCGCAGGCAAGGCCTTGCGATCGAGCTTGCCGTTAGCCGACGCAGGGATGGCATCGAGCTGCATGAAAAATGCCGGCACCATGTACTCGGGCAACCGCGCCTGCGCGTGCTCGCGCAGCGCCGCTTCAGCGACGTTGGCGTCCGGTTTTGCCACGTAGTACGCGGCCAGGTAGCGCTGCTCACCGTCGCCCCACACGGCGCACGCGGCGTGCTCCACGCCCGGCGCTGCCGCCACGCAGCTCTCGATTTCACCCAGCTCGATGCGAAAGCCGCGCAGCTTGACCTGCGCGTCGTTGCGGCCGAAGTATTCGAGTGTGCCGTCAGGCAGGAAGCGGCCGAGATCGCCGGTCCGGTACATCAAGGCATAAGGCGTCCGGCTGAACGGATCGACGATGAAGCGCTCCATCGTCATCGCCGACTGGTTCACATAACCGCGAGCAAGATTCTCGCCGCCGATATAGATTTCGCCCACCGTGCCGGGCGGCGCGAGTTGCTGTTGCCCATTCAGGACATACAGACAGTAGCCAGGCAACGGCTTGCCGATAATGCGGCTCGGACCACCCGGCAACACCTGGCCGCACGATGCCATGACCGTCGTCTCGGTGGGACCGTACAAGCTGAACAAGCGGGTGTGCGCGGCCCACCACGCGGCGCTCGCTTCGTCGAGCGTATCGCCGCCGAAACCCAACAGCCGCAGATCGGGAAGGGCTTCGCGCGGCAGGTTTTGCACCACGACCGGCGCGAGCGACGCGTGCGTAACGCGCGCGTCCTTGAGCAGGCGATGCATCAGCAGCGGATCGCGGCGCGCCTCTTCCGGCAGCACCACCAGCGTGCCGCCGTGCAGCAGCGCAAGAAAGATGTCTAGGACACTCGCATCGAAATTGGTCGACGCGGCAAGCGTGCTGATGCTGCCCGGCCCATACTCGAGCGCGACACTTGCACCAGCCGTCATCCTGACCACGCTATGGTGTTCGACCATCACCCCCTTCGGCTGGCCGGTCGAACCCGAGGTGTGAATCACATACGCGAGCGCGTCCGGTACGACCGGGGCGAGCCGCACCGGATCGGCCTGAGCCAGCGCCGCGGGGTCCAGGTAGCGCAACTGGGTAAGTCCCGCGGAGGCGAGCGCGTCGCGACTGGGCGGATCTGCGAGAACGGTAGCAACCGAGCAATTGCTCGCGAAGTAGCGCAGCCGCTCCGCTGGATACGCGGGGTCGAGAGGGACGTACGCGCAACCCGCCTTCAGGATGCCAAGCACGCTTGCGACGAGCAGCGTGCCCTTCTGCATGCTCAGACCGACGCGCGTGCCAGCCGGCACGCATGCCGCAAGGCCAGTGGCAATCCTGTGACTGAGTGCGTCGAGCTCGCCATAGCTCAGTCGCTGATCGCCGCAGCGCACTGCGATCTGGGTAGCGTGTGCGGCCACGACCCGGGCAAAGCGCACCGGGATCGACATCGGTGCATCCGGTACCGGCGCGCCGCGCGAAAACGCTAGACATTGCGCATGTTGGCGCTCGCTCAGATAGCGCAGCTCGCCGGCCTGCGCAGCGGGATTCTGGCAGACCGCCTCGAACAAGGTCTGGAACGCCTCGGCCATCCGTTCGACCGACGCTGCGCCAAGCGCCGAGCTATCGTATTCGATCCGGCCTTCGAGGCCGCCGTCCGGCCGCATATAGTAGATCGCGCAGAGGTCCGCCTTCGAGCTCAGCGACGGCAACTCCCGCGCCTTGTACGGCGCACCGCCGATCCGTCCGTCGAGCTCGAGGCCGCTCTGCAGGCTAAAAATCGTGTTCAGTGCGCCAAGCCGCGGATTATCCGTGTCGTAAGGGGACGCTAGCAGATGGTCCTGGTCGTCGAGCATCTGGCGCTGGACCGCGCGCGCGAGATCGGCGAAGGACTGGCGAGTCCGGATGTCCTGCACCAGCACCGCCATCGACACAAACATCCCATAGATGCTTTCGCTCCCCGCCACGAGACGACCGGCCGAAGGATACGCGCAAGCAAGCTGCGCCTGGCCGCTGATTCGCCAGAGCCATAGCAGATGCAGCGCAAACAACACAGGTGGCAAGGTCATGCCGGACGCCTCGGCGAACTGCTTGAGACGCTGCACCTGCGCCGGCCTGACAGGTAACGCGAGCGAGCGGTTCGCGTTGTCGGCGCGATGCAGCCTGTCGAACGGCAGTTCGACGCGCAACGTGGCGTGCTCCAGCTTGCAGGTCCAATACTCGCGAGCGGTAGCGAACTGGACCGACGCGGCCAGTTGCGGAGCCCACTGGCAATAGTCGAACCACGACAGCCGGTTTGGCACTGCCGTATGGCCGTCATAGCGCAGCGCGAGTTCGTCGAGCAGCAGCTTCAGCGACCAGCCGTCGAAAATGGCATGGTGGATGCAAAACAGCAGCGTCGTGCTGCCGTGTTGCGGGCAGAGCAACAACTCCGCCCTCCACAGCGGCGCACACTCTAGCGGCAAAGCTGTCTCACGCAGCACATCGGCACGCGCCGCAATGGCTTGCGCGTCGCAGCTCGCAATGCTGATCTGCGGCGTCGCCACAGCCGACGCAAAAAGCAGCAGTTCCCCGTCGCATTCGGCAAATTGCGCACGAAACACCGGATCGGCGGCGAGCACGTTCGTCAGCGCCTGGTGCAAGCGTAGCGGGTGCGTTTCGCAACTGAAGTCGACCCGCACCACAATGGTGTAGGCACAGTCGTTCGGTTTGCTGACTGAGCGGCTGTGAATCATCCGCACAAGGCGGCTTGCAACCGGCACGGGCTTAACATCTCCAGCAGCACCCGCAGCTACCGGGACAAGCGGCGGCAACCCGGCCTCGCTCGGGCTAGCGTCGCGTAGCCGCGCGCAGAACGCATCGAAGAGCGGATCTTCGAACAGCGCCTTGACCTGAACCTGCGCATGGAGCGCCGAACTCAGACGATGGCACGCCAGCATCGCCAGCAGAGAATGGCCGCCCATCTGGAAGAAATGACTGTCCCCGGCAATGCTGTCTACCGGCACTTCGAGTATCTCCGCCCAGATCGCGCGCACCGTTTGTTCGAACTCGTCGAATTCACGCGTGCTGCTGTCGAGGGGAGCGGTTTGCGGCGGCGGCAAGCGCGTGCGGTCGATCTTGCCGTTCAGGTTCAGCGGCAACGCGGCAACCGGGATCAGAAAGGACGGCACCATGTAATGCGCGAGGCGGCTCGCCAGGCGGCGGCGCAACGCGGCAGGATTCAGGGCGTCGCCAACATACCAGGCAACCAGCGCCGTGCCGCCCTGCCGCTCACAGGTGCCGACATACGCCGCACGCACTTCCGGCTGTTCGACGATGCTCGACTCGATTTCGCCAAGCTCGATCCGGTAGCCTCTGATCTTGACCTGGAAGTCGTTGCGGCCGAGAAACTCGAGCTCGCCATCCGGGAGAAAGCGCCCGAGGTCGCCGGATCGATAGAGCCGTCCGGCGCCGAATGGATTGGGCTGGAATTTCTGCTCGCTCAACTCGACGCGCCGCAGGTAGCCGCGCGCCACCGACGCCCCGCCAATGCAGATCTCGCCGACGCCGCCGAGCGGCGCAACCTGCCCCGTTTCGTCCAGCAGGTGAATCTGATAGCCCGGCAAGGGGCGCCCGAGTTGATTGGCCAGCTTGTGCCAGCCGAAGGTATTTTCGGTCGCCATCACGGTGGTTTCGGTCGGGCCGTAGATGTTCGACAGGCGCAACAGCTTCGACCAGAAGCGAATCGTCTCGTCATCGCTCGCTTCGCCGCCGCACAGGACGCTGGTCAGGTCCGGCAGCGCACGGCGCGGCAACAGTTTGAGGATGGCCGGCGGCAGGAAGGCGTGGGTGATGCGCCGTGCTTCCAGAAATCCGAACAGCGCCTCGGCGTCCGCACGCACCTCCTCTGGAGCCACGATCAGGTGGCCGCCGTGCGTGAGCGGATTGAAGATCTCCACCACGCTGGCGTCGAAGTTGACCGACGCGAATTGCAGCCAGCGCGTACCCGGGCCAGTCTCGTAGCGGCCCGCGAGCGAGGCGACGAAATGAGCCAGCATGCCCCGCTCGATCACCACACCCTTGGGCTGGCCGGTGGTGCCCGACGTGTAGATCACGTAGGCGATATGTGTCGCTGCGGCAATCGGCAAGCGCGCAGCTCGCGCGCTCGCTGGGCTTACCGGGCTGCTTTGGGTTCCGGCGTCCGCCAGCAGGTCGTCGAGCACCAGAACCGGGCAGCGAACAACAGCCGCGATCCGTGCGTGGGTCGCATCGTCGACGATCACCGCGCTCAGTTGCGCATCGTCCGCGATGTAGTGCAGCCGTTCGTCGGGCATGTGCGGATCGAGCGGCAAATACCCGGCCCCGGCCTCCAGCACGCCGAGCATCGCGGGGACGATCCTGGCGCCACGCGACACGCAAATGCCGATCAGCGCATCCGGCGCCGCCACCGGCGCGACACCGGCCGCCATCCGGCGCGCCGCGTCCGCCAGTTGCGCGTAACTGTAGACCGCATCCGGTCCGCTGACTGCGGGGCTCGTTCCGTGCAGGCCCACGGATTCGGCAAACAGCTCGAGGACATCACGCGCAGGTGCGGCCATCGGACCGCCGTCGGACCATCCGCACCCCCGCTCATGCAGCGCAGGCGTGTACAGGTCGAGCCCATTGATCTTCTGCTCGAGACTGTCGCCAATGCGCGTCAGCAGTGCGAGGTAGTGCTCGAAGGCAAGGCCCAATCCATCCAGCTCCTGCGGATGGCGGCTATGGACATGAAACGAAATCTGCTCACGCACATCCAGATACACCGCCATGTCGTGCTGCGCGGCGCGCCGCGAAAACGGCACCAGCAACGACGCATCCAACGAACCCAGTCGTAGCGCATCGTACGGCAGCGTATCGGCTTCGCAGAGCACGTTGGTCGGACTGGCGAAACCCGGCACGCGGCGCTCCATCTCGCGCAGGACCTCAAGGGCTGGAATCTCAGCGTGGAAATCGGCCATCTCGAAGCGTGCCGCTGCGTGCCGTAAGAATTGCCGCAAGGTCATCGCATCGTCGAACTCGCTCTTGAGGATGCGCGAGCGCTCATCGTAGCCAACGCCGTCGCGGCCCTGCATGCGGCCACGCTGATGATAAGCGGTCAGGATCGTCGAGGTACCCGCAAGGCGCTTCAACAAGACATGAAAGGACAACAGCAGCAAGACTTCGGGCGCCATGCCGAGCGCCGCGGCCTCACGACGCAATGCGTGACTGGCGTGCGCGTCGAGATGCCGCGTAAAGCTGCTTCCGGCGAGATCGTTTTCATGGCGAGGCGCATGCCACTCGAATGACGATTCGCCGATCTGGCCGATCCAGAAATCGAGGTCGGCTTGCAAGCGCTCGCAGGCCAGCAGCGACTGCTCGGCATCGAGCAGGCCCTGCTGATCGATGCCGAGCTCCGGCCCAAGGCTATCCCCGTTGTACGCGGATGACAGCGCTTCAAACAAGGGTTTGAGGGAAAAGCGATCAAGCAATGCCGCGTGACAGGCGAACACGAGATAGCTTCCTTTGCCCGCGCGCAACAGCGTGAAAGACCAGGGCACGCCCGTGTCCATGCGGAAATTGCGCGCACACAATCCTTCGATCAGCGAATGCGCGGCGAAATCGTCATGCTCGTCGAGGTCGATGACTTTCAGCTCGGTGTGCGATTGTGGTTCGACGATGAAGCGCGTGCCGCGTTCGGATTCGATGGTCCGGCAGCGCAGCGGCTGACAGTGCGCCACGATCTGCGCAATGGCGGCGCCGAGCCGCGCCGTATCGGGATGTCCGTCGAGCTGGTAGACGGCGCAGCGGTTGTGAGCGGCGTCGCTGCTCGCCAGCATGCGGGCCTGGGTCTGGGTCAAGGCGAAGGACTGGAGTTCCAAACGTATACCTCGGTGTCTGTGTTGAGCATCCTGGATCGACGCGCACGGTGTTCTGCTGCGTCGGCCGATTGACACCGGAAACGTTATTGATACAAGACACGCGTCTCAATAAGACCACTCTTAGAAGTCCTTTTATTTCTGTGCGGCCGATAGACAAGTCATTGCAGCGCGTCGTACGGCAAGCGCTTAGCTAGCATTCGAATGCCGGCACAGCGCAGACGGAAAGCCGAAAGAAAGTATCAACCGGGCGCGTCCGAAGTGGCCGGCAAAAATCTCAGAGCGACCACACCCATCGTTTTCCCCTGGTGCTATCCGACGTCCGGCATACGACCGTTACGCAAGCCACACTACAGGGCCAACTCGGATTGAAACCTGGCCGGATTTGACTACCATGAAACTACATCCTGCTACCGAGCGGAGCCTGCGATGCCTACCTGCACACGCCACCTTCGCAGCATCACCTCACACACCGCGCGCGACGCTTCGTGGCCATCGCGCGCACGCGGTGCAGCTCTCGCGCTAGCGATTGCGGCAGCAGCGGCCGGTTGCACCATCACGCCGCCTGAGCGACCGGTGCTGATTACGCCACCGGCCGCCGTGAACAGCGCATCGCTCGATCAATACCGCATCGCAGTCGCACGGCGCATCCTCGATCGCAATCCGTCGTATGTGCTGCAAGGCACGTTACAGCCGATGCTGCGCTCGCTGGTAGTGGTCTCGTTCACCGTCGACCGCGATGGCCAGGTAATCCAGTCCGCGGTGTACCGCACCAATGGCGACGACGAAGCCGAAGGCACCGCGCTCGCGACACTGCGTCGTGCGGCGCCGCTGCCGCAGCCGCCTGCCAAGCTGCTCAACACACGCGGCCAGGTGGAGTTATTCGAGGATTGGCTGTTCAACGACAACGGCAAGTTCCAGCTCCGCGAGTTCGCCTCGCCGCAAGCTCAGAACATCGAGTGAAGCGCCGCAAGCTATAATTTTCCGATCCCTTCGCCGGCCCGTCCGGCATGGCTGTCGCCGCCTGCTCACCCGTGGGCGCCGCACCGCCTGTCCCTCGCGTCGCCGCGCCACCCGCGCGCTGTGCAGCGCGCTGTCCGGCCATTCGCGCCGGCACTGCCGCAGCGCTCCCGCTGGTCTTTCCCTGGCTTAGCCGGAGCCGGCACGCCGGCCATCGCCGGTCGTTGTAAGCTATCGCATCGTTGTCCGTGTAACGTCCTGCCGGCGCAGGCCGTCTAGCCGCGGCGCATACGAATCCAAACAAAAGACGCCGTGTCCGCACGCCGCCCACCAGGCGCGCCGCGCAGCGTCACGCAACAGGAGACCTTGAATGTCCACTTCGCCGATTTCCGCGACCCGGCCCGACGCGGCCGGTCAAAACAGCACCAGACGGATCATCTTTGCGAGCTTCATCGGCACCGCGATCGAGTTCTACGATTTCTACGTCTATGCGACTGCCGCCGCGCTCGTCATCGGACCGGTATTCTTCCCGCATGGCTCGGCGACTGCGCAGGCGCTATCCGCCTTCGTCACCTTCGGCATTGCGTTCGTCGCGCGACCGATCGGCTCGTTCCTGTTCGGCCATTTCGGCGACCGTATCGGCCGCAAGTCGACTCTCGTGGCCTCGTTGCTGGTGATGGGCCTCTCGACCACGTTGATCGGCTTCGTGCCCGGCTACAACTCGATCGGCAGCCTGGCTCCAATCCTGCTGTGCATCTTGCGTTTCGGCCAGGGGATCGGCCTTGGCGGCGAGTGGGGCGGCGCGGCGCTGCTCGCCACCGAGAACGCCCCGGCCGGCAAGCGCGGCTGGTTCGGCATGTTCCCGCAACTCGGACCGTCGATTGGCTTTCTGGCCTCCAACGGCCTCTTCTTCGGCCTCGCACTATCGCTCTCCGATGAACAGTTTCGCAGTTGGGGCTGGCGCGTGCCGTTCATCGTCAGCGCGGTGCTCGTCGCGCTCGGTCTGTACGTGCGCCTGAAGATCGCTGAGACACCAGCGTTTCGCGCGGCCATCGAACGCAAGGAGCGCGTCGCCGTGCCGATCGCCACGCTGCTCGCGCAGCACGGCTGGCCGACCCTGCTGGGCGCCCTCGCGATGGTGGTGTGCTACACGCTGTTCTATAACGCGACGACATTTTCGCTGTCGTACGGCGTCTCGGTGCTGCACATTCCGCGGCAGAGCTTCCTTGGCCTGCTGTGCATCGCGGTGCTGTTCATGGCGCTCGCCACGCCGCTGTCCGCCTGGGCGAGCGACCGCTACGGCCGCAAGCCGGTGCTGATCGCCGGCATCATCGCGGCGATCCTGTCGGGCTTCACGATGGCGCCGCTGCTCGGCAGCGGCTCGATGCCGCTCGTGCTGCTGTTCCTCGTGATCGAACTGTTCCTGATGGGCGTGACTTTTGCACCGATGGGCGCGCTGCTGCCGGAACTGTTCCCGACTCACGTGCGCTATACCGGTGCAGGCGTGTCGTACAACCTGGGCGGCATTCTCGGCGCGTCGGTGGCGCCGTACATTGCTCAGGTGCTGGCTGCTCACGGCGGGCTGACGTGGGTCGGCGCGTATGTCTCGATTGCCGCGGCAGTCAGTCTGCTGGGTGTGCTGTGCATGCGCGAGACGCGCGACGCGCACCTGATGTAAGCGCGCTTGCGGCGCTCGCTGTCCGCCATGCGCGGGCAGCGCAGCGCGCATTTTCTCGCGCACTTCCCCCTTGCGGCCACCTCGTGCCCACCTGGTGAGTTCCCTGTCTTGCACGCCTTTTTGGCGCGCCTATACTCGGGCCAGATACTCGTCGCGGACCCAAAGAAATACTCGGCCCGCTACCCGAAAAGCCAGGAGGCCACCATGCGGCTTTATCTCCAGAACTCAGACGTCGTGATGATCATTGCGCTGGCACTGCTGTGTTCGCTGCTGCTGGCCATCCGCTTCCGCCCTGCGAGCTGGAAAGCCATCGTGCTGGAAGCGCTCGCTGCGAATGCGGCCGCCATCGTCGCGGTGGTCGCGTTCGAGATGATGCTGAGCTAGCTCCAACCCAACGCTTGGCCGAACGCCTGCTCGCTATGCAGGCGAGCGTCGCATGTCCGGCACATACCGGGCATGCGACGGCGTCACCTGCTGCCGGCTTTTCAGCCCTTCCCTCCCATGCCACTGCATGCAATGCATGCGCGACTCCCCCGTTTATCAGTAGTAGTAGCCGTGGTGGTAATAGCCCCCGCCGTAATACCCCGGCGCCGGTGCGACTACGCAACCTCCCAGCGCAGCAGCCAGCAGCGCGCCCGCAATCAAAGTCATCGTCAAGCGTTTCAAGTCGCGTTTCACGTCGTTCTCCCGTCGTTTCAGTGGTATTCGAGCGAACCTCGAATGCTGTCGATTGGACACGATGCGGCCTCGCGCGGGCGTTGCATTTTGTAAGTGATGATGTGCGCCGCGTTACAGGTTTTGCGGCATTCGCAGGCATGGGGGCAGCGCACGAGCCGTTGCGCGTGCTGCGCGCGCGTAAGCAGCGTGCATGCAGCCAACGAAAAGCGACACTTTTAACAGCCGTGTAATGCGCCGCTACAGTTGCGCGCAAGATCGCCCGACGGCGAGCGTCTGCAGACGCGGTTGCCACGGATGATTGAACTTGGTGCGCGGCGACGGGTCTGTCTGGTGCAGTTCTGTTGTGTTCATTGCTGGATCCTCAGCGCTCGTCGTTTCCCAACGCGGGCGCTTTCCGAGGCGTGCCGTGGCAGCGCTCATTGGCTTGGGCGAACTGTGCGTCGCGCCTTTTTTCTTTTGGCGGCAAGCAATGGGCAGCGATGGATGGCGGCGCGCAGGTGCGAGGAACGGCCGCGCGCAGCGGCCGTATAAAGAACCGCTTCAGGCAGCGGTAGCGGACTGTTTCACTCAGGCGGCGGTAGCGGACTGTTTCAGCGCCACGGCTGCCGCCGTGGCAGCAGCAACCTCTGCGGCATTGAGCGGATAGGTATGCACGTAGTCGATGGCCTGCAAGGCTTCGCTGACCGGCGGCACGGAATGGCCGTCACCGATCGAAATGGAGCGGAACGGCGCCTCTATGCCGAAATGCTCCGGTGAGGTAGCGACAAAGATCATCACCGTGCGCTTTTGCAGGGCATGCGCGACGTGGACGAAACCGGTATCCGTGCCGATGACGAGCGAGCAGGCGTCGATCATCTGGGCAATCTCCGTCACGCTCAGTTGCGGCAGCACCGTCGCCCCCGGCACCTGCGCGGCGATTTCAACGGCCGCCTCGCGCTCGCCGGACGAACCCCACGGCAGCACGACACGAAACCCGCGCTGCACCAGTTCGCATCCCACCGCGGCCCAGTGCGCGACCGGCCATTTCTTGTCGTCTTTGGAGGTGGCGTGAAACAGCGCGGCGATCGGCGCCGCAGTTGCAGCGGACGAGTCCGCCGCGTCGAACACCGGAGCACCGGCTTCGGGCAGTTTCAGATCGTAGACGGCGGGGCCTTCGGGCTGGTATCCCAGCACCTCGCCGACGCTGATGCGCATGCCTTGCCAGGCGTTGCCGAGCGGACGCGGACCGAAGCGGCCCGTATAGGCGAACGCGGCGCCGCGTTCGCCGAGATCCTTGTTGCGATAGCCGAAGCGGCGCGACGAGCGCGCCAGAAAGGCAATGATCGCGCTCTTGTAGACGCCCTGAATGTCGATGATGTAGTCGTAGCGGTAGGCCCGCAACTCGCCGATCGACGCCGCGATCGCCTTGAAATCCGCCCAGCGGCGCGCTTTCTTGAAGCGACGCAACGGTGCACACAGGACGCGGTCGACGCTCTGGCTCCAATGCACCACTTCGGCAAACGCTTCGTCCGCAGCCCAGTCGACCTGCACCCCCGGAAAGGCACGTTTGATGTCGGCAATGACCGGAAGGGCCTGCACAATATCGCCTAGTGAAGTCACCTTGACGATAAGAATTCGCTTCATTAGTAGCCCGTTACAGTATCGGTCGCAGCGCTATTTTAGCCGACCATTCTTTCATCTCATACACGCCGCAGCGGATTTGCCGCGGCGCGGCCCAGCACGGCGCACGCCGATTATCACCCGACGGCGCCACCTGTCTATTTCTTTTCAATTTCCATACAGCCGGACAAGCACGTGGATCGGTCGCTATAATCAGCGTTTTGCCTGAGCAAAAGTCTTATGCGGGCATTCCCACCTCTGACTTCCAACGTCGCCCGGCGCACGCGCCGCCTGTGGCGCCAGTACGGCGTGTTCTGGCTCGGCGCGATCGTCGTCGGCCTGGTCGCCGTCCTCTACGCCCGGCTTATCGACTTCGGTTACGCGCAGTTCCAGGCCATCCAGCACCAGCACGTCTGGCTGCCGCTGTTCGTCACGCCGGCCGTCGCGGCCTTGTCCGTATGGCTCACACGTAAATTCTTTCGCGGCGCGGAGGGCAGCGGCATCCCGCAGGTGATCGCCACCTTGCACGGGAGGCCCGGCGAATACGGCTCGCGCCTTCTGTCGTTTCGCATCCTGTTCGGCAAGATCGCCGTCTCGTTCCTCGCTATTCTCGGCGGCTTTACGATTGGCCGCGAAGGACCGACGGTCCAGGTCGGCGCGGCCCTGATGTTCAACCTGCGGCGCTTCTATCCGCGCTCGAACGCGCTGATCGAACGGCAACTGGTGCTGGCGGGCGCGTCGGCGGGCTTGTCCGCGGCGTTCAACACACCGCTGGCCGGGATCGTCTTCGCCATCGAGGAACTCACGCGCAGCTTCGAGGCGCGCGCGAGCGGCGTGCTGATTACCGCGATCATCATCGCCGGTGTGATCGCGCTCGGCCTGAACGGCAATTACACCTATTTCGGCACGATCCAGATCGGTACGCATTTTCCGGATCTGCTCGCGGTGGCCGTGGTGCTCACCGCCATCGTGACCGGCATCGCCGGCGGCTCTTTTTGCTGGCTGCTGCTCAACACCGGGCGCTGGATTCCAGCGCCGTTACGTCAACTGCATAGCGAACGGCCGGTCGCATTTGCCGCGCTGTGCGGCCTCGCGATCGCGTTGGTCGGCCTGATCTCCGGCGGCGTGACCTTCGGCAGCGGCTACGCGGAAGCGCGCGGACTGCTCGACGGTCGCGAGCAGTTGTCGGTGTTCTATCCGTTCCTGAAGATGATCTCGATGGTCGGCTCGTATCTGCCGGGCATCCCAGGCGGGATCTTCGCGCCGTCGCTGTCGATCGGTGCGGGCTTCGGCAACCTGCTGCACATGGTGTTCGGCAGCATGCAACTGCAGATGCTGATCGCGCTCGCCATGGTCGGCTATCTGGCCGCCGTCACACAGGCGCCGATTACGTCGTTCGTGATCGTGATGGAGATGATCAACGGCCACGCGCTGGTGATCTCGTTGATGGCGACTGCGCTGATCGCCAGCCGCGTATCGCGGCTCTTTGCGCCACCGCTTTATGAAGCGCTGTCGCAGCGCTATATGGCGCCGCTGCCGCAACCGGCGCCGGCTCCTGTTCCGGAAGTGCCCGAGGCGCTGATCGGCGACGAGCCCGAAGCGAACGCAGCCGGCCCCGTCGATACGCCGCCCCGGTAGATCGTCACAGCGCCCGCCGCGGCGCAGGCCCGGCCGGCGCCGGGCCGCTAAGCGCTGGTCCGGACACCACCCAGTTCACCCACTCAATCAATAGATGACGACAGGCGCAGGCCGCACATACACCGGCCGCGCCGGCACCACCACACAGCCGGCCAGCGTGATGGCCAGCAAGGCAATTGCCAAAAGATTCCGTTTCATTTGCTTCTCTCCGCGAGCGCGCAACCGGCCTACGCGCGGATAAAGCGCGGCCTTGGCGGCATGCTCAGATTAGGTGGGGTGCGGGCCATAGCAGGCCCGCAGCGCCGCGCGCGGGATGCACTCAGGCAAGTCCCGCCACGCAGCTCAGACAGCGTGCGCGCGTTGCCGACGCAACGCGGCGCCGAGTAGTGTTAAGCCCAGTGTCCTTCGACCCAGTGGTAGTTCGGACCGTGTGCAACCCAGTGGCCCGGCACCCAGTGATAGCCGACGCGCTCGGGCTGCCAGTGACCCGGCACCCACACGTACTGGCCGTGGTCCCAGCGCCAGTGGCCGTGATCCCAGACATAGCCATGGCGCGGTGCCGGCACCGCTTCATAACGCACCGGCGGCGGAGCCGACGGCGCGATCACGACGACTTCTGCAGCGCTGGCCGAACCGACAACCGAGGCACCCGCGGCGATCAACAAAGCCTGGGCGAGCAGCAAGCGAAAAGTTTTGTTCATATTCCCCTCTTTTATAAAAGCGCCGGTGGAGGCGTTATCCGTTTAATGCGCGAGAGGTCATTTCGGCTGACGCGCTAGACGTAACGCGCTGCCCTCAAGTGCAACCGAATATTTCCGCTGTGGCTAGTCTGTTAAAGAACAAAGGCAAGCCCGTGTCAAGGCGCACTGCGGAAAGCACAGCGAACGGACGCTGCCACCCCGCCAGCGCGACGGCGAGGGGTGGGGATCAGAGGTCATGCAAACAGACCGTCGGAACTCAGGCCTGCGGAATTTCAATCTTGACCTCGAGCACTTCGAGGTCGTCCTGGCGCTCGAGACTGACGCGAATATCCTCATCGGAAATCTTCACGTACTTGGAAATCACGGCGACGAGTTCGCGTTGCAACGCAGGCAGGTAATCGGCAGGCGCATGGCCGCCGGCGCGCTCATGCGCGATGATCAACTGCAGGCGTTCCTTCGCTATTGACGCGGACTTCTTCTTCTCGCCCAGCAAAAACGAAAGAATCGACATTACGTGCGCTCCCCTTACTTGGTGCCGAAGAGGCGCTGCAGGAGGCCTGGCTTCTGGTAATCGGTAAAGCGAAGCGACTTCTGCTCGCCGAGGAAACGCGACACGACATCCTTGTAGGCTTCAGCGACATCAGTGCCGTCGAGGTGCACGGCTGGCAGGCCCTGGTTCGACGCATGCAGCACCGCTTCCGATTCCGGAATCACGCCGATCAGGTCGATACGCAGGATTTCCTGAATGTCGGTGAGCGACAGCATTTCGCCTTCGCTGACGCGCTTCGGGTTGTAGCGCGTGATCAAGAGGTGTTCCTTGATCGGATCCTTGCCTTCGATCGCACGCTTGGTCTTCGACGACAGGATGCCGAGAATGCGGTCCGAGTCGCGTACCGAAGAGACTTCCGGGTTCGTCACGATCAGCGCTTCGTCGGCAAAGTGCATCGCCAGCAACGCGCCCGATTCGATACCGGCCGGAGAATCGCAGACGATATATTCGAAGTCCATCGCGATCAGGTCGTTGATGACCTTTTCGACGCCTTCCATGGTCAGCGCGTCTTTGTCACGCGTCTGCGAAGCCGGGAGAATAAAGAGGTTGTCGCACTTCTTGTCTTTGATCAGCGCCTGGTTCAGGTTGGCTTCGCCCTGGATCACGTTGATCAGGTCGTACACCACCCGGCGCTCACAGCCCATGATGAGGTCGAGATTACGCAGGCCGACATCGAAGTCGATCACGGCCGTCTTGCTGCCGCGCAGCGCGAGGGCCGATGCAAAACTCGCGCTCGTGGTCGTCTTGCCCACGCCACCCTTGCCCGAAGTCACCACAATGATTTTTGCCATTACCCTTACCCTGTGTTCGTCAAATTCGTTCAAATAAGTCCGGCGGCGCCCGGATCAGGCACGCGCCGGGCACGGCGCGCGCAACCGATGATCAGGTGAGCCGCAGCGGTTCAATCATCAACTTTTCTTCATCGAGCCAGATCTGCACCGGCTTGCCGAGTACATCCGCCGGCAGCGGCGTCTCGGTGGTCCGGTAGATTCCCGCGATCGAAATCAGTTCCGGCTCCAGACAGGTGCAGAAAATGCGCGCGTCGTGGTTGCCGTGCACACCGGCCAGCGCCCGGCCGCGCAACGGCGCGTAAATATGGATATTGCCTTCGGCGATCACTTCCGCCCCGTAGCTGACGAGGCCCAGCACCACCAGATCGCCCTTCGCATAGATGCGCTGGCCGGAGCGCAACGGCTTGTCGACCACCGTGGTCTGCGACGAGGTGACGAGCTTGGCGGCTTCGCCGGCTGCGGCAGGCTGGGCACCGGCGCCTGGCTCGGCTGTCGCAGCCTCGGCTGCTGCCGCTGGCGCGTCCATCGGCAGTTCACCTTGAGCCGGCCCAGCAGCCGCGCCATCCTCAGCGCCTTCATTGGCCTCTGCGCCCGCTGGCTTCGCGCCTGCGCCACGCCGGTCGCGCGCTTCGAGCAAGGGCAACGCAGACTCGGCGGCCCAGCCTTGCTGCGGGTTCGCCACCACGCCCACCGGGCGCATGCGCACGCTGTCGAGCAGCGCAGCGATCTCGGCGAGCGGCACGCGCTCGTCGTCGGCGAGGCGCCGCACGTCGATGGCGACGACGTCGTTAGCGAAGAATTCGGGGGTCGCCTCGAAGCGCCGGGTCAGTTCGGCACGCATGGCGTCGAGGTCGGTCGTCTTGACCACGAACAGGAGCGTGTCGACACTGCCACTGCGGAGTTCGAAAAATGGCGATTTCTTGGGCGACATAGCGTTCGGCAAAAAATTTTGCGTATTTTACAGGCGTCCACGCGGGGAGCCAGTATTTTCGGCGATAGGAATAAAGAAGGCCGCGCCCCAGGCGGGGGCATCGGACGCCGTAGCAGCGCAGGGAGAAAGAGAGCGGCGCCCGGCGGGACCGCTCGCCGGATCACTGGGAGGAGGCTTGCGAGGCGCGCTGCACGTGGCGCACCAGCAGGCTTTCAGACTGGTCGGGCCAGCGCGCGGTACGAGCGTGTTCGCCGGTTGGACCGAAGCCGAGGCGCTCGTAAAAGCGCATGGCGGTACGGTTGGCGTCGGCCACCCATGCGTAGATTTCCTCAGCGCCCTCGGCGGCCAGCCATTCGCTGGCGGTGTTGACAAGCAGTTCGCCGCCACGCAGATGACGCACCGCCGGCGCCACCCAAAGCTCGCCGACAAACGCTCGGCGCGCCACGGTGTCTTCGAAATGCGCTTCGATCAGACCAGCGGGATGGCCTTCGGTATAGAGGATGAACGAGGTGGCCACCAGCGAGACCGCGTGATCTGCAGCGGTGGAGTCGAAGCTTGCGGCGTCAGCCGACAGCGCGTCCTCGAGCGTCTCGCCGAAGGCATAGGGCGCCTCGCGCAGCGACGCAGTACGGAGTTCGCGGAAAACTGCGCCCTGATCAGCGGCGATACGGCGAACGGTCAATGACGGACTCATGCAGACGAAAACCCCTTGTAACACTAAGGCGTAGCTTTAACCGAACCGGCGCGCGAGTCAAATCCTTATTTCTCGATTTGTGTGCGGGCGAGCTTGACAGCGGCCACCTGGCGGCCATCGAGCGAGCGCCCCGCCGCCGGCGACTGCCCTGTTATGGCGCCTCGTAGTGGCCCGTACCGTCCGGCCATGGCGTGATCAGCTCGAAGCCGTCCTCCGTCACCGCCACCATATGCTCCCATTGAGCGGACAGCGAGCGGTCCTTGGTGACCACGGTCCAGCCGTCGCGCAGGACCGACGTGCCGGCCCGTCCGGCGTTGATCATCGGCTCGATTGTGAACACCATACCCGGCTTCAGACGCACGCCCTGCCCCGGCTGGCCGTAGTGCAGCACCTGCGGATCCTCGTGGTAGACCTTGCCGATGCCATGCCCGCAATAATCGCGCACGATCGAAAAACCGTCGCGCTGGGCGATCTTCTGGATCGCGTGACCCACATCGCCCAGCGTCGCGCCCGGCTTCACCTGGCGGATGCCGGCGACCATCGCTTCATAGGTGGTATCGATCAGCTGGCGCGCCACCGTGCTCGGCTGGCCCACGCAGTACATGCGGCTGGTGTCGCCGAAATAACCGTCCTTGATGACCGCCACGTCGATATTGACGATATCCCCGTCCTTGAGGATTTCAGAGCGGTTCGGAATGCCGTGGCACACCACCTGGTTGACCGAGGTGCAGACCGTCTTCGGAAAGCCCAGGTAGCCCACGTTCGCGGGGATCGCTTTCTGCGTATTGACGATGTAGTCGTTGCACAACGCGTCGAGGTCGTCCGTCGAGACGCCGGCGCGCACGTGTTCGCCGATCATCGCGAGCACGTCGGCCGCGAGACGTCCGGCGATGCGCAGCGCGGCGAGGTCCTCGGGAGTCTTGTAGGTAATGGCCATGAAATCGGAACTCGTTCGTGAACGCAAGGCGCTACAGCGGCGCCCGCGTTCGTGTGCGGAAGGCGAACCGGGTGGGTTGCAAGGCGGCGCCAGGCGCCCGCACGAGCCCCCCTTCTCCGGTCGTGGATCAGGGAATTGTACAGAGGATGGCGGCAAGAGCCGCGCGAAGCCGGCTGATCGCCTTTTGCGACGAGTTATCTCAGCACGCCGGGGCCAGCACGAACTGCATCACGTCTGTACGGCCTTCATCGAAGCCCGCCTCGCAATACGCGAGATACAGACGCTAGGTTCGCACGAACGTTTCGTCGAAGCCCTGGGTGCGGATTGCGTCGAACAGTGCACTCGAGTACGTGAAACTCGGGTCCAGCCAACGCGCGTAGAAGGCGTTGGGTTTAGGGGGCGGCAGCCACGCGGCGTTTGCGGCGCGCAGGCTCGAAGGAGCCTAAGACGCTAGTCCCACATGTTACGGAACGCGACGGCCACGATCACCGGCACGCACAGGACCAGTGGAATGGCGAAGTAAGGCACTTCCAGATCGACGAAGTAGCTATAGACGAGCCAGCCGACGCCGGCGCCGAGCGTCAGAAGCGCCACCAGCCACGTCAGGATAGTCAGCGTCCGGTTTGAAAGACGCTTACGCGGGCGCTGCTCGTCGGGGGGTGTGTTCATTGCTGCACCAGTGGGTTTTGTTGCGGGTCGCCGATGCGGCAATTTTACTCCGGCGGATGAGTGGCGCGAAGGTTTGGAAGTCGCCACAACGACTCACGCAATGCGAGCCACATCCTGTGATTTCTAACAGCTAGGCGGGCATGTCGGCGCGAACTATAAACATACCGCAGTCCAGTTCGTTGACGTTGTCTCACTCTTCCTTCATGGAGCGCATATGTCCCAAGTCACAGACGTGTTAGTCAGCATCGATACCAAGACGATTGTCGACCGCTACGGCAGAAACAACAGTCTGAACAATCCGCCGCTTATCGACTTCAAGCACATCTTCATGATCGTGAATCAAAATAACGTGGTCAGCGGCCAGGCGGGTGGAGAGCTCGATGTCGCGGCTACCGTCGGCGACGTGATCCGTTGGCGCGAAACCTCGCTCTCGCTCGGCTTTGAACAGACCTGCATTTTCTATAAGTTCATCGGCAATCAAGGCAACGACCTGATTTCGCCGCCGTCGCCGCGTCAGGCCGAGGTGACGATCCCGGTGCCGAATCCGTCGAACCCGACCCAGCCCAACAAGCAGACCGTCTCGAACTACTTCTGGTCCTGCGAAACGCTCAAGTCCGGCCGCGTCACCTATCACTTCCAGTTCATGATCCTCGATCGCAGCGGCAATCTGTGCGGCTGCTACCAATGGGATCCGTTCATCAGCATCCGCAACAGCTAAGCATGCGCTACGCGATCGCGGCTCCTTGAAGGAGGCCCGTGGTCGTGACGCACGCAAGGCGGTCGGCCAGCGGTCGACCGCTTCCCCTCACCGTCAAAGCAGGAGCGATGATGTCCCAGCCGCAATCGCAGCCCCACCATGACACCACGCCTCATGGCGTCGATGCACTGCTCGTCTTCGATGCGGCCACGCTGCTGTCGCGCTATCCGGATGCGAGCCACGCACCCGATGCGCCGTCTGTGGCCGATGCCGACTGCTGCTACTGTCTCGCGCCCGAAGCTGGCGAGCTGGTGGCAACCAACAACGGACTGTTCCGCGTGAGCGCCCCGCTTGGATCGCAATTGCGACTGCGGCTTGCCACGCTGGCGCTGCGTGCTGAGCATTCCGTGTTATTGACTTCAATCCGGCTAGCCGATGAGCAAACGTTGACGCAGCCGCAACTGGTGGTTCATGACAAGGCCGAGATCTTCGTGCCACACACCCAGGACCCGATGCAGCCCGAGCGGCGCCATTCGCTGGATCACTTCTGGCACGCGCACGTCGTCGCTCACGATTCGGTCGAAGCGCTCATCGATATCACGATCACGGATCGCGATGCCAACGTTCTTGGATGTTTCCGCTGCAAACTGCTGCTTGAGCTATCAGCCGGGTAGCGACCTGGGCGGCCGCCCGGCAGGGTGGCGTGGCTGGTCGTACTATCACGACGAATGGATCAGTCCCATTGCGATCGCCTTGACGACTGCTTGCGTCTTGTTGGTGGCGGCCAGCTTCAGCAGCACGTTGTTGACGTGAAAATTGACCGTACGTTCTGAAATACTCAGGATCTGCCCAATCTCGTGCGACGTCTTTCCCTCGGCAGTCCAGCACAGCACTTCGCGCTCACGCACGGTTAGCGTCGCGCAGCTTTCGGGAGCAAGCGTGGGCAGAACAAATCTGCTCATCAGCGTATGCGCCACATTCGCCAGCCAGCTCATGGGTAGCGCGAGCGAATCAAGCTCAGTGGGCGTCAACACACCAGCCCGGCGCGACATTGTCAGAAGCCCGAACGCGCCCTGCGCGGCCCAGCTCGAATGCGCCACCCCCACCGTCAGGCCGAAATCATGCGCATCGGACCAGAGGCGGGACGCGTCATCACGCGCGGCTTCGGGCCAGACGATCAGTTCCGTTCGACGCATTCCTGCGCTGACTGTCGGGTCGATGTTCAGAAAGCCACTGGCCTGGTAGTGCGCCATCCAGCCACGGGGGTAAGTGTCGAAAATGGAAACAGCAGGTTTGGATACGGGTACTGGCAACCGGAGTCCGTAGCAACAGTATTCGAAGCCGATCTGCCTGGCAAAAGCGGCAATCTTCTGAAACAGCTGGCATTCGTCCCTCGACGTACGAAACTGCTCAAAAGCCTCGTGAAAGCGCGGTTCCATTACTCTTCCTGTGCTCCGCAACGACAGATTCAATGATAGCTCAATATAAATTTAAATTATAAGTATTTATTCTACGCGATCGCTTGCGCGATGCATTTTTTAATTGCTGAGTTCGATTTATCTGATTGGTATGCCATGCCTCAATGCATAATTGATTTATGAGCAAACTCCACGATTATTCATAGCCGATCGGCCACAGCCCGCCAAAAGGCATGCAGCATTGACAGCCCTATGCTTTAGAGATCGCTTGAGAGAAGCGACTATGATATACGTGCACTTGAGCACATCAATCGACATAAATTACGACTTATTACTTTATTGGCCGCAGCGCTTGAAAAGCGCGTACCCAGACGCAATCGAGAATTAAAAGGAACGGTGCATTGGGTGGGTGGATGGAGTTGATATTTTTACACTGCCCTTTCGAGTGCCCTACGTCACCGTAAAGCACTCGCCGGTCAGGTAAAAAAATCTTGGGGAGGGGGTTGTTCACGAGTACCCGTCGCGGGTCTCTCAACACCGCTGTGGCGAAGCCGACAGGCGCTGTCTACGGCCAGACTGAGCCTGCCACGCAATCATCGACTTCCCTCGTTGGGCTGCACGTCAGCGATTCACTGCGGCAACGGCGCGCACAGCCGATAAGCGACAAGTGTGCTTTCATGGTCGTCTCGCTCCATGCATATTATTTCGCTATGCTTATTAGCGCAATGCAGGACGGCACTCTTGCTCGCCGACGCGCGAGCATCACTAATCGCATTGCACCGCCTGCAGCCCTACTCACAACGTGCGATTATCCTGGCCACCTATCGAGCGGGTAACTGTCAGAGATGACAGTAGCGGCCCGGTACGCGACCTGGCCAACCGGCCGTCGTGCTATCGAATCCCGCGCGACCCACGCCGGCCTGCGCCCGCCCCACCTGTCAAACCTTCCAGTTACGGCCGGCTCCCCGCCAAGCTGTAATGACCACGCGCTGAGGATGTCTGCCATGCCTCGATGCCTCTGTCCGTCAGCGAACCCAGGCATCGAGCGTCCCGACCCGACTGCGCGTCAAACCAGCATTTCCTCTTAAGGAGAAGCCATGGCAAGCGAGACCCAGGACGGGCAACAACGGTGGGCGCGCGACTATGTGTTCGATGCATTGCGCGAACTCGGCATCCATTTCATCTTCGGCGTGCCCGGTACCAATGAGATTCCGATCATCGACGGTACGTCTTATGCGGAGAATCAAGTCCAGTACATCGAGTGCCTGCACGAGAACATCGCGATGGGTGCCGCAATGGGTTCGGCACGCATGACCAACAAGCCGGGTGTCGTCGTCGTGCACGTGACACCCGGCATTGCGCATGCAATCGGCAACCTGTTCAATGCGTGCCGCTCGCAGGTGCCGCTTGTCATCCTCTGCTGCCAGCAGCAGAACGAGCTGGTGACCCAGGAGCCGATCCTCGCCTCGAATCTCGTCGATATTGCGCGGCAATATACGAAGTGGGCGCATGAGGTTCGCGCGGCCGAAGAATTGCCGCTGGTTTTGCAGCGCGCGTTCAAGGAAGCGATCGCCCCGCCGAACGGTCCGGTGTTCGTGTCGATCCCGTGGGAATTTACGATGCGCCGGATCAGCGACGCGGATCGCTTGCCGGGCATCACACGGATCGCGCCGCGCTTCACAGCCGATGCGGCCGCGATCGCTCAGGCCGCTACCCTGCTCGCACAGGCGAATAACCCGCTGATCGTCGGCGGCGACGCGATCGGTTATGCAAGCGCGTGGCCGGAGCTACAACAGCTCGCCGAGCTGATCGGCGCACCGGTGTTGCTGCAGACCTTCAGCAGCGTCGCCAATTTCCCCAACGACGACTACCACTGGCAAGGCGAACTGCCCGGCACCCAGGCAGGTGTGCAACAAACCTTCGCCAAGCACGACGTCGCATTCCTGGTGGGTTTCAGCAACCAGGCGCAGGTCACGATCTTCAAGTATTCGGACGGCCCGCTCATCCCGCCCCATGTCCAGCAGGTCTACCTGAGCAACAACACCTGGGACATCGGCAAGAACTACTACGGCGAAGCCGCTCTGTTCGGCGACATCAAAGCCACGCTGCCGTTGATCAACGATCTCGTGCGCCAGCAGCAGCCGCACGGCGCGAGTGCGCGCAACGCGCGGCTGCGCGAGCTTGACGCCGAGCGCCGGGTGCAGTGGGATGGGTACCTCGCGGATGCCATGAAGCAGGAAGAGATCTGGGCGGTGGCGATAGCCAACGCGCTGCGCCACGAGATCCTGGCGCGCGGCCTTGGCAAGAAGTTCGTCTATGTCCACGAGGCCGTGTCCGACCCTGCGCCGTTCCAGTACCTGCTGCCATTAGGTACCGAGGGCGCCGCGCCGATCAGCTACTACTGCGTCGGCGGCGGTTCGCTCGGCTGGTCGATGCCCGCCTCGCTCGGCATCAAGCTCGAGCAAAGCGGCTGGCAAGGCATCGACATCGACCTCGTGATCAACGCGGTTGGCGACGGCTCCTCGCTGTTCTACCCGCAGACGTGGTGGACCGCCGGCCATCACGACCTCGGCGTCCTCTACATCATCACCAACAATCACGAGTACCACACCTTGCAGCTCGGCTTGCAGCAGGTGATCGCCGCGTACGGCTCGGCGCCGGGGTATGGCTGGAAACCCAAAACCGATGACCCCGAGTATCTGCGGATCGGCCGGCCCGCACCTGATTTCGTGTCGCTGGCCCAGGCCTTCGGCGGGCTCGAGGGTGAAACCGTAAAGCATCCGGAGAACGTTCGCGCCGCCGTGCGGCGGGGCATCGACCATGTCCTGCAGCGGCGTCAACCGTACATCCTCGACATGCGAACCGCGGGCGATCCGCCGCCCACACCGCCGACCCAGAAAACCCGCAGCACGGCGCTGCGCCGTTACGTCGAGCAGCCGCCGCTCGACGTATTCCACCGCGAGGCGCTGATGAGACTGACGGCAAACGGCGAAGACGGTCCGACGCCGAACCTGCCCGTGATTTTCTGATGTCGCAAGCCGATGCGCGCGGCTCCACGCCGTGCGCTCGATGAGCAACGAGCACCCCCTCAGGACCACCGGAAGCACCGCTCACAACAATCCGCAACAGGAGGACTGGAAATCATGGCCGACGAAAACATCGATATCGCCGTCATCGGCGCCGGAGTGTCGGGCGTCTATAGTGCGTGGCGCCTCAAGCAGGCCGACACGAACCGCAGGATCGTGGTCTTTGAAGCCAGCGACCGGATCGGCGGGCGCCTGCTGTCCGTGCGGCCACCCGACATTCCGGACATGGTCGCGGAGCTCGGCGGCATGCGCATCCTGCCCGCCGTGCAGCCGTTGATTGCGCAACTGATCAAGACGCTGAACGATACCCTGCCGCCGGCCGAGCAGATCGAACTCTACGATTTCCCGGTTGACGAGCCGGTCAACCTGGCCTATTTGCGCGGCGTCTATCTGCGGCTGGCGGATTTCACCAAAGAGCCGCACAAGGTGCCCTACCAGTTGTCGTTCCTCGATCGCGGCGAAACCGCAGGCAGCATCATCATCAACGCCATCGAGCAGATCGTCCCCGGGATCACCGCATCCAACCTGACCGAAGACGAGCGGCGGCAGATGGCGCAGCAGGCCAGCTTCGCAGGCGAGCCGCTGTACAAGCAAGGCTTCTGGAACGTGCTGCTGCGCGTGATCAATAGCGAGGCATACCAGCTCGGCGTCGACGCGGGCGGCTACAACTCGACGCTGACCAACTGGAACGCGGCCGACGCGATTCCCTGGTACCTGTCCGACTTCGGCGTCAACGCGCGCTACCGGGGTTTTTCGAAGGGCTTCCAGGAAGTGCCGAAGTCGATGGCCAACCTGTTTATGCACGCAGGCGGCGAGGTGCGGCTGGGGGCGTCGGTGTCGGGGCTCGAATGGGTCGACGGCGCCTTCGAGTTTCAGGCACAGGGCAAGCGGATCCGGGCGCGGCAAGCGATCCTGGCGATGCCGCGACGCTCGATCGACCTGCTGGAGCAGACCAGCCCACTGCTGCAGGAGATCCAGGGACTGACGTCGAGCGTGACGCCGCGGCCGCTGTTCAAGCTGTTCACGACCTACAACAACCCGTGGTGGCGGGCGTCCGGGTACACGCAGACCAACCCGTCCGGCACCTCGGAGTTCATCCCGGTCGAGGCAGGACGCTCAGTCACGGATCTGCCCGTGCGACAGGTTTACTACTGGCCGAAGTCAAACGGCAAGCCCGCGACCGCAGGACCGTCGATGTTATTGGCCAGCTACGACGACGGTACCAACATCGGGTTCTGGGATGGCCTGCGGCCGCAGCGCCGCCAGCCGCGCCGGGGCAATCACGAAGTGCCGCTGCTGGCGGATCCATTTATCGGCGTCGATAACGACCGGGCCGAGGAGTTGGAGTGGTCCACCTATCGGGCGCCGCGGCGGATGGTTGCCGAAGCGGCGCGGCAGTTGGCCACCGTGCACGGCTTGTCGTATACGCCGGAGGTGCGCAACGCCGCCTTCCGGGACTGGGGCGACGATCCGTATGGCGGCGGGTGGAACAGCTGGAACATCGGGGTCAAGAGCTGGGAGGTCAAACAGCAGATCGTGCAGCCGCTTGCCAACCATCCGCTATTCATCTGCGGCGAAGCTTATTCGGATGCGCAGGGCTGGGTTGAAGGCGCCTTGCAGACGGCAGATCTGCTGCTGAAGAAATTCGGGATCGAACCGTTGGCTTAGGACCACAGGGGGCGCGGGAAGCGCGAGGTGCTTACAAAGTGGCTCGCGCCCCGTGTCCGCCAGGCATGACATGGTGCATTTCGTAAAAGCGGGCATCACCGCGCGAGGGCAGCGTGAACGGCGGCGCGGAGGCAACGAACTCCAGCGACTCATAAAACGTTCGCGCCGACTCTCGCGCAGTGCACCAGGCGAGTTGCCCGCCTTCTTTTTGCACGTGGTCGAGGCACATGTTGACGAGCAGCCGGCCCAGTCCGTGGCCGCGCCACTCTGACTCGACGGCAACGCCGCGCAAGCGCCACTGGGTATCGCTAGTGGCCCCGCGCAGCGCCTCACGGCAGATGGTCGAAACAGCGACGATCCGTTCGTTCTGATAGACCGCGAGGTGCAAGGTCGAAGCCTCGTCGTCACCGTGAAAGCGGCAGGACTCCGAATGCCCGTCCAGTAGCACTGCGCTTCGTAGCGGATACACCCGTTCAGCCGCAACGGAGCGAACCGAGAAAAGCGTGGGATCGTAGGACATGATTCGAGGATATCTACACCGCAATGTCAAAAGATTCAATCACCGATAACCGTCTGGCGCATTGCGAAATCGCCGGCGGCAGGCATCCAAGATGTTAATCGGAGCGAACTTACCGGGTCCGCCGGAACTGCGCAATACCAGCCGGCAAACTTCGCGAGCCGCAGTCACTCACCCTGTTAGATCTAACAGGTGCGTGGCGAGCGCTCATGCGTTACTCTCGCCCGGTCCGAACGACAGAGCGGGTCATTAGTTCAACTGAGATCTCAGATGCAGCAAAACGACCTATCCGATACCCAGATCGCATACACCCAGATTCGCTCGCGCATTCTCGATGGTCGGCTGGCGCCCGATCATCCGGTGTCGCCCCGCAACATGGCCGACGAACTGATGCTAGGGCATACGCCGGTGCGTTCTGCAATACAACGCCTGGTTGTCGAGGGCCTGGTGAAGGTGGTGCCACGCAAAGGCACCTACGTCGCCGCGCCGACCGCGAACGATCTGCGCGAGATTTTCGAGGTGCGCCTCGCACTGGAAAGCACTGCCGCCTACCTTGCCGCGATCAATGGGGCAACCGATGGTCTGACCCGCGTCGTGGGCCAGTTGCAGGAACTGCTCGGTAATGAAGCAATTGACCTGATGAACGAGCAGCGCACCGGCTGGGCCTTCCATCATGAGATGTTTGCCGCCGCCCATAACGATCGGCTACTCGTGACCTACAAAGGGCTACGGGCACAAACCGGCCTGGCGCTCAACGAACTGCCTCGCAGCGATGCCGCCACTGTTCGCCGGGGAACCCTGGAGCACCTCAACATTTACAACGCAATAGCGGCGAAAGAGCCGGAAGAAGCGCGACGGCATATGTGGAATCACATTGTGGATGGAACCGACGCACGGATCCAGATTATTCGAGGTCAACATGAATCTTCAAACTAAAAAAATCTCCGTTCCGATACAAATGCTGGCCGCCCTGGTCCTAGGTGTTTTGACCGGATTTCTTGCCCCGAGTGTTGGTGGGAAAATTGCCTTTCTCGTCACAATTTTTGGACATGCTATCAAGATGGTAGTCATGCCACTGATTTTGCTGTCCGTCACCGTCGGCGTGTTCAAGATGGGTGTGGAACGCGGGCGTCTCGGCAGAACGACGGTACTGTGCATTGGGTTTTTCGTGGCGATGACGCTGTTTTCAAGCGTCCTCGGCCTCGGGCTGAACATGTTCTTCCGGCCCGGTCTTGGGGCGGGTCTCGCTCAGACTGCGGCGATGCCCGCGGATCTGGCTCATGACATCGACTGGACGAAGTTCCTGGTCGACCTGGTGCCCGCCAATATCGTGGCGGCGCTCGCGGCAGGCAATTCACTGCCGGTGCTCGTCTTTGGCGTACTGCTAGGTTCCGCGTTATCGGCAATAGAGGAGCGGGCCGCGCCCCTCATCGCCGTGCTCGAGTCCATGCTGGCCGCTCTATTCAAAATGATCCAGTGGATTATCGGACTCTCGCCGCTCGCCATTTTCGCGGGGATGGCGGCCTTGCTGGGCGCAAAGGGCCTCTCCGGCATCGCGCCGCTGATCAAACTGCTCGGTATTGCCTATCTCGGCATGGCCATTCTTGCCCTGGTACTCAGCCTGATTGTGAGGCTGATCGGTCTGTCGCCGCTCGCGCTGATCAAGCATGTGAGTGAGCCGCTGATTCTCGCCTTCACCACACGCTCGTCGGAAATCACGTTTCCGGTTCATTTGAAGAAGCTCAACGAAATCGGAGTTCCGTCTACCGTCGCCTCGACGATCCTGCCGCTATCGTACGTATTCAATCGCGATGGGGCCGTGCTCTATACCGCTCTGGCTGTGGGCTATATGGCAGACGCCTATCACCTCGCCTGGACGTGGTCGGTGATGCTGACGATTGTGGTGCTGGCGATCGTCACAATCGATGGAGCCGCGAGCGTTCCGTCCGGCGCAGTCGTCGCGATCACCGTCATCCTGGCTGCAGTCGGCTTGCCTGCGGAGGCCGTCGTGCTGATTCTCGGAATCGACGCGTTCTTCGACATGGGCCGAACCGCCCTCAATGTCTACGGCAGTAGCGTTGCGACAGTGGTCGCGATGCGTGTGTCGGGCGAGCTCCGCCCACGATCGGATCAGGTCCTGGCGAGAGAACCATCTCGCGGCGTGATTGGGTAACGTTCCGGGCGACGTCGTGCTGGACGGATAAACAAGCGGTTGATGCAGGTGTTGCGAGCACCGGCATCAACCTCACCACAGAAGCTTTAACAAGAGAATCCCCATGGCTGCCGCTATTCTAAGGCAACATCGGCATCGCGAAGCCGTGCATGGCTTCGCGGCCACAACCTGCTCCTTGCTGTCCGGTGCGAAGCGCCAGGATCCAACTGCCGACGGACATGCCACGTCGCGACACTGCGGGATCGCCACACCAACACCTGCATCGGTCGTCCAGGGCAACGGTCATTCGGTCCAGCAAACGTATTTTCTTTGTAGCGACGACCGTGCGCTGCCGCTTTATGGCTCGATGAAGGATGCGCCAGAGGGGCTATATCTCGGCCTGCTCCATGGCCGTAACCACCTCGATAGCCACCTGGACAAACTGGGCTACCCGGGCCCGGCCATCGGTCCGCTGCGTCACGTAAGGACCGCGTATGCCGCCCATCTCTACCTGCGCTTCGCGGATTGGGCGACTGCGAAATTGTTCTTCCCGGGGGCGTGCGCGCCGCAAGGACAGGACCCCGTTATCGGCCTGCAGGATGAGATCGTCATCGATATCGTAGAAAGCACGATTCCGTATGACGGACGGTTCTTCGGCGACTGGACGGTGTTTTATCACGCGGCATGCGTCGGTGAGCCGCATGGACGATGCGGTTGAATAGCAAAGACACATGGCAAAAAGCCCCGCAGAATTTCTTCTGCGGGGCTTTTTAGAATCTTGGCGGAGAGGGTGGGATTCGAACCCACGGTACGGGGAAACCGTACGCCTGATTTCGAGTCAGGTACATTCGACCACTCTGCCACCTCTCCGGATACTGCCTTACTGCCTCTCCGGTATTGGTCGGCGACCGGAGAAGCGAGGATTATAGAACATTTTTTGAATTTTACAAGCCCTCTTCCGAACAAATTTCGAGGCTCGGAAAATTCGCAGGTCCTGAACGGCGGCGAGGCGCCGTTCAGGACACCGCTTCGAGGCGAGCCATGCCGCCAACGTACGGGCGCAGCGCTTCGGGCACCGTCACCGAGCCATCCGCGTTCTGGAAATTCTCCAGCACGGCGACGAGCGTACGGCCCACAGCCAGCCCCGAACCGTTGAGCGTATGCACGAGTTCCGGCTTGCCTTGCGCGTTGCGATAACGCGCCTGCATGCGACGCGCCTGGAACGTCTCGGTGTTCGAGCAGCTCGAAATTTCGCGATAGGTGTTCTGCGCCGGCAGCCAGACCTCCAGGTCATAGGTCTTCGTCGCGGAAAAGCCCATGTCGCCCGTGCACAGCGTAATCACCCGATACGGCAACTCGAGCTTCTGCAGAATGGCCTCGGCGTGGCCGACCATCTGTTCGAGTGCGTCGTACGACGTTTCCGGCGCGACGATCTGCACCATTTCGACCTTGTCGAACTGATGCTGGCGAATCATCCCGCGTGTGTCGCGCCCATACGAGCCCGCTTCCGAGCGGAAGCACGGCGAATGCGCGGTCAGCTTGATCGGCAATGCGTCGGCTTCGACGATGCTTTCGCGCACCGTGTTGGTCAGCGAAATTTCCGAGGTGGAAATCAGATACTGCGTCACCGTGTTCTCGCCGCCGCCCTTCTCGACGCGGAACATGTCGTCGGCGAACTTCGGCAACTGGCTGGTGCCGACCAGAATCTCGGGATTGACGATATACGGCGTATAGATTTCCGTATAACCGTGGTGCAACGTGTGCGTGTCGATCATGAACTGCGCGAGCCCGCGATGCAGACGCGCAATCTGTCCGCGCAGCATCGTGAAACGCGCGCCGGAGAGCTTCGCCCCCGTCTCGGCATCGAGGCCGAGCGGCGTGCCGATGTCCACGTGATCCTTCACTTCGAAGTCGAACTGGCGCGGCGTGCCCCAGCGGCGCACTTCGACGTTCTCGGCTTCGCTTTTGCCCGCCGGCACGCTTTCGTGCGGCAGGTTCGGCATGCCCAGCATCAGGTCCGACACCCGCCTCTGGATATCGTCGAGCTGTAGCGCCGACGCCTTCATTTCGTCGCCAATGCCACCCACTTCGGCCATCACCGCCGAAGTATCCTCTCCGCGCCCTTTCATCGCGCCGATCTGCTTCGACAGGCTGTTGCGGCGGGCCTGCAGCTCTTCGGTACGGGTTTGAACGGCGCGGCGTTCCGCTTCGAGGGCGGTGAAAGCCGCCACGTCGAGGGTATAGCCGCGGTCGGCGAGGCGCTTGGCGACGCCGTCGAGGTCTTTGCGCAGCAACTGGATGTCGAGCATGGGTTGGGGCGGAAGTTCGTTGTATGAAGCTAGGATTTTAGCGCACCGGCGCGGGCTGCCGGCGCATCGGGGGCTCAGTTCTTTTTCGGCTTGTTCTCGCTGCGCCATTGCGCGTCGAGATCGGCCAGGCGCGCCAGCTTCTCGCCGATCTTGCCTTCGAGGCCGCGCGGCGTCGGTTCATACCAGTGCGGCTCGCGCATGCCGTCGGGCAGATAGGTCTCGCCTGCGGCGTAGGCATCCGGTTCGTCGTGTGCGTAACGGTATTCGTGACCGTAGCCGAGTTCTTTCATCAGCTTGGTCGGCGCGTTGCGCAGATGCACCGGCACCCCGCGCGACTGGTCCTTGCCGACAAAGCGCCGCGCCTCGTTGTACGCCATATAGCCGGCGTTCGACTTCGGCGCCACCGTCAGGTAGATCAGCGCCTGAGCCAGCGCGAGTTCGCCTTCGGGCGAGCCCAGGCGTTCATAGGTTTCGGCGGCATCGAGCGCGATGCGAGCGGCGCGCGGATCGGCAAGGCCAATATCTTCCCACGCCATCCGCACGATGCGGCGCGCCAGATAACGCGCGTCCGCGCCGCCGTCGAGCATCCGGCAGAACCAGTACAGGGCACCGTCCGGATTGCTGCCGCGCACGGACTTATGCAACGCGCTGATCTGATCGTAGAAGGCGTCGCCGCCTTTGTCGAAGCGCCGCAGGTTCTCCGCAAGCGCACTGCCGAGCAGCGCGCCGTCGATCTCGGTGGTTTTCTGCTGCGCGGCGGCCCGCGCGACGATTTCGAGGTTGTTGAGCAGCTTGCGGCCGTCGCCGTCGGCGGAGCCGATCAGCGCATCACGCGCTTCGTCAGTGAACGTCAGGCCGCCGAGTTCTTTCTGGGCACGATCGAGCAACTCGCGCTGCTCGTCGTCATCGAGACTCTTCAGCACGTAGACCGCCGCTCGCGACAGCAAGGCGCTGTTCACCTCGAACGACGGGTTCTCGGTCGTCGCACCGACAAACACAAACAGTCCCGATTCGACGTGCGGCAGGAAAGCGTCCTGCTGGCTCTTGTTGAAGCGATGCACTTCGTCGACGAACACCAGCGTCTGGTGCCCATGCGCGCGATGCACTTGCGCGGTCTCGACGGCTTCGCGGATATCCTTCACGCCCGAGAGCACCGCCGACAAAGCGATGAATTCGGCATGAAAGGCATCGGCCATCAGCCGCGCGAGCGTGGTCTTGCCGACGCCGGGCGGCCCCCAAAGGATCATCGAATGGGCCTCGCCCGACTCGAACGCGACCCGTAACGGCTTGTTCGGCCCCAGCAGATGCTTCTGGCCGATGACTTCGTCGATATTGCGGGGGCGCAGACGCTCGGCGAGCGGGACGTTGGCACGGGTTTCTTCAAACATGGCGTTTTGTGGATAATCTCGGCTTTCCGGCATGGCTCGGCCACCTGAGGCGAGCCCAGCAGGACGCGCGCCCGGCCAGCGAAAAAGCTGGCGCGCAGGCTGCGGCACGGTCATGCATTATGACAGTGACAGCGCCGTGACGAGCCGGACGTGTGCGCAAGCTGAGATTCGCCACCCAACAGGAACAACACCAGATGGCACAAGATCCACTCGCCGGCGACGCCGGTTCCACCTACGCACCGCTCACGCCGGTGCCCGACGCGCGCCGCGCGTTTCGCACCGGCGACGCCTTCGCGTTGTGGTTCTCGCTCGGCATCGGCCTGCTGGTCGCCCAGGCGGGCGCCCTGCTGGTGCCGGGGCTGTCGCTGCCGCATGCACTGGCGGCCATCGGCATCGGCAGCGTGATCGGCGTGGTGCTGCTCGCGCTCGCCGGCGTGATCGGCACTGATACGGGTCTCGCCGCGATGTCGTCGTTGCGGCCCACACTGGGCGTGCGCGGCGCCTCGGTGCCCGCCGTGCTTAATGCCGTGCAACTGGTCGGCTGGGGCTCGTTCGAAGTGATCGTGATGCGCGATTCCGCCGATGCGCTCGCCAAGCAGGCCTTTCACCTGTCGATGCCGCTCATCTGGACCATCGTCTTCGGCCTGCTCGCGACGCTGCTGGCGATCAGCGGCCCGCTGTCGTTCGTGCGGCGCTTTTTGCGGACCTGGGGCATCTGGCTGCTGCTCGCAGGCGCCGCGTGGCTGTCGTGGAATCTGCTGGCCAGGCATGACCTGGCGGCGCTGATGCGGCGCCCCGGCACCGGCGACATGTCGTTCGGCGGCGCAATCGACCTGGTCGTCGCGATGCCGTTGTCGTGGCTGCCGCTGATCGCCGATTACACGCGCTTCGGCCGCCGCGCCGGCGAATCGTTCCGCGGCACCTTGCTCGGCTACGGGATTGCGAATCTCTGGTTTTACGCACTCGGCGCAATCTACGGCCTCGCGGCAGGCGGCGGCGATGCGCTGCTGACCGGCGCGCTGGCGCAAGCGGGCGGCGGCCTTGCACTGCTGCTGATCCTGATCGACGAAGTGGACAACGCCTTCGCCGATATCCACTCGGCGGCCGTCTCGACCGGCACGTTCTGGACCCGCGCGACGGTGCCGCTGCTGTCGGCCGCGTTCGGTGCGCTGTGCACGGCGATCGCCCTGCTCGTGCCGATGGCGAAGTACCAAAACTTCCTGCTGCTGATCGGCTCGGTGTTCGCGCCGCTATTCGGGGTCGTGCTGGTGGACCACTTCATCGTGCGCAAGCGCCGCATCGAAGCGGCCGCGCTCGGCGACCTGCAGGGCCGCTACGGCTTCTCGGGCGGATGGCATCTGAGCGCTTTCATCTCGTGGGCGATCGGGATCGGCGCCTATCAGGCCATCAATCAATGGCTGCCGAATCTCGGCGCGACGCTGCCCGCTCTCGCAATCGGCGCGCTCTGCTATTTCGCTATGGTGTCGGCGCGCAAAACCGCCTACGCGTAACGATAGACAACTCGACGGCCCGTGCAACGCGGGCCGTCTGCCTGCTTTTCCGGGCGCCGCATTCTCCTCCCTGCGCTACACCCGCCCCCCGAAATTCCGTTCGTCCTATAACTTCCGTTCAGGGTGCGGAAGGCCTCCCAGCATGGTGTAGTGACTATCTGGCGCGCACATTTGCGAGATAGATTCACTCACCTTTCTTGATTTCCGAAAACGAATCACTGACGCATTTCGGCGTGCCTCCATCAAGATTGGTTGTCACTTGACAACCAACATCCCAAAACTTAAGATGAGGTCATTGATGATTCGAGGGACGCACTCCAAGAAGGAAGTAGAAGACGCACTGGCCTATGCCGAAGCATCCGGTTGGCGCGTCAAGAGCGGCGGCAAAGGGCACGCCTGGGGAAAAATGTACTGTCCGTACAACGACTCGGAATGCCGGTGCGGAGAGTTCTGCATCACCAGTGTCTGGAGCACGCCCAAGAATCCAGGGAATCACGCCCGGCTTCTCAGAAGGGTGGTCGAGAATTGCACGACACATCGGCACAAGCGTGCGCCGCAAGGCACACGTCAGCACGCCGACAAGCAGGAGTAAATAATGGAATACGACTTCACGCTGAAATACCAGCTGGCAGCAGAAGACTGCGACCACGACGAGATCGTCGAACGCCTCGCTGAAGCAGGATGCGACGACGCAACCATCGGCATCGGGCTGCCGGGGCGCATCGCGCTCGTCTTCGCTCGCGAAGGCTCCAGCGCACTTCAGGCGCTCATGAGCGCGCTCGAAGACGTGAAGCGCGCCGTGCCGTCCGCGCGCCTCGTCGAAGCCGCGCCGGACTTCGTTGGCCTCACGGATGTCGCCGACGTCGCTGGTGTGTCGCGCCAAAACATGCGCAAGCTGATGCTCAGCCATGCGGCGGACTTCCCGATCCCGGTCCATGAGGGCAACCCGTCGGTGTGGCATTTGTGGGACGTCCTTGCGTGGTTAAACACACGCGGTGGCTACGACATCAAGCCGGACATCCTCGAAGTGTCAAAATCCGCCAAGCAGGTCAACCTGGCAAAAGAAGCGCGCGAACTCGAGCCGCAGGTCAATCGCCAGCTTGAAGCCCTGGTTGCATAAGGCCTCACCGCGCTTCAGCGCTTCAGCGCTTCAGCGCTTCGCGGGGCGATATTCCACGCCCGGCAACACACAGAGCAGTTCGAATGCGAGGTTAGCGCCCAACAGCGCGGTCGTCCCGAATGGATCGTATGGCGGCGCAACCTCGACGAGATCGCAGCCCACAATGTTCAGGCCACGCGAGCCGCGAATAATCTCCAGCGCTTGCGGAACGGTCAAGCCGGCAATCTCGGGCGTACCGGTGCCGGGGGCAAACGCAGGATCGATCCCGTCAATATCGAACGTGATATACACCGGCGCACCCCCCATCCGTTCGCGCGCGCGTGACATAAGCGGCACCAGCGACTGGTTCCAGCACGCTTCGGCCTGCACCACCTCGAAACCCTGGTCGCGGCACCAGTCGAAGTCCTCCGCTTCGTAGCCAGTGCCGCGCAGCCCGATCTGCACCACACGCTCGCAATCCAGCAAGCCCTCTTCCACCGCCCGGCGGAACGGTGTGCCGTGGGTGATCTTCTCGCCCATCATCGTATCGTTGACGTCCGCATGCGCGTCGACGTGAATCAGCCCCACCTTGCCGTGCTTGCGGTGGATCGCACGCAGGATCGGCAGTGCGATGGTGTGGTCGCCGCCGAGCGTGATCGGCTTCGTGCCGTGCTGGAGGATCTCGTCGTAGGCGGTTTCGATACGCGTGATCGAATCGAGCAGGTTGTATGGGTTGATGGCCACGTCGCCCAGATCCGCCACGCGCAGCGAATCGAACGGCGCGGCGCGCGTGGCCATGTTGTACGGTCGCAGCAGCACCGATTCGCTGCGGATCTGGCGCGGCCCGAAACGCGCACCGGTACGGTTCGAGGTGCCGAGGTCGAACGGCACGCCCACGAAACATGCATCCAGCCCTTCCGCCGAACCGACATTCGGCAAGCGCATCATCGTTGCAATGCCGCCGCAGCGGGGCATGACATTGCCGGACAGCGGCTGGGGACGTTCGGTGAGGTCGGGAGAAATAAAGGAGGAGGTATTCATCATATTCATCGTGCTTCGGCAATGAGAAAGCTCGCCAGCAAAGACCGCGTCAAATCGGCCAATTGGCTGGATGAATTCTCATTTTTGAGCACTTCACATCAATATAAAATGCTCACGGAATAAACCTCACATCGATTGATAGCGATGTATCCACGCCCATGTTCTCGCAACTCACCGATCTCGACCTGCGCCTGATCCGCGTTTTCCTCGCAATCGTCGACGCCGGCGGCGTCTCGCCGGCCCAGGCAACGCTGAACGTTGGTCAATCGACCATCAGCACCCAGCTTGCGACGCTGGAGACGCGCCTCGGCTACCGGCTGTGCGAGCGCGGCCGCAGCGGTTTCAGCCTGACGGCGCGCGGCGAGCAGTTCATCGAGGCGGCGCGAGCGCTGCTCGCCGCCGTCGATACCTTCGGCATGCAGGCGCGCAATGTCGGCCGCAAGCTGGTCGGCACGCTCGACATCGGCATGATCGGGCACACGCCGGTGTCGGCGAGCGCACGCATCAGCAATGCGATCGGGCGGTTTCGCACGCGCGATCAGTCCGTGCGGTTTTCGATTCTGGTGCGCTCACCCGGCGAGTTGGAGGAACTGCTGTTGAATGGGCGAATACAGGTGGGAATTGGCTATTTCTGGCACCGGGTGCCGTCGCTCGAATACACGGAGGTGTTTGCCGAGGATCAGTTCGCCTATTGCGCAAACGGCCATCCCCTGTTCGCGCGCGCCGGCGAGGTGGCGCCAGCGGAAGCCGCCCAGCATGAGTGGGCGTGGCGCAGCTATCCGCTGCCCGAGGCCGAAAGTTCGACGACACCGCACAACGTAACGGCCGTGGCCGACAACATGGAGGCAGTCGCGATGCTGGTGCTGTCGGGCCATCACCTCGGCTATCTGCCGGGGCATTTCGCGGCGCCATACGTGAAGGAGGGCTTGCTGGCCGCGCTAAACCCGGCGCAGATGAAGTACCGCGTGGCGTTCCATATGGTCACGCGAGCGCGCCAGCATCGCAGCGATATCGTCGAAGCGTTTATCGACGATATGAAAGCCGCGCATCCGCCGCGCGGCGATGAAGCTGACGAATAGGACGCTTAGCCGTTGATCACATCCGCGCCCTTAGGCACCGTGAACTTGAACGCATCCGCGGGCAGCGGCGGATTCTTCTGGATGTTCGAGAACGTCAGCAAGGTCACGTTGCCGAACACATCGTGCAGTTCCATGGCTTGCAAATTGCCGTCGCGAAAGCCAATGCCAACGCTTTGGAACTGTGTGTCTTTCGCCTTCGGAATCAGCTCGAGCCAGTCGATGCCAGCCTTCACGCCCGCGTCGCGCAGCGTGAAGTTCTTGTCCAGATCGTTGCTGCCGAACAGGATCGCCGCCGGGCTTGCGCCCAGCGCGCCGCCGAGCGCGCGCACCGTCACCTGGTTCAGGTCCTTGTCGTAGACGTAGAGCTTGTCGCCATCGGCCTGCAGGATCTGTTCATACGGCTTCTCATACGACCAGATGAACTTGCCCGGACGCGCGAACACGAATGTGCCGCTCGACGTGGTGTTTTTCGGCATGACCTGTGCGGCATCGCTTGCGCCTTGTGCCTTGCTCGGCGCGCGAACTTCCTGCTGCACGAAATCGCCGCGTGCCGAATGAACCTGCGCGACAAACGCCTTCAACTGCTCGGTGCCGCTTGCGAACGCCTGCTGCGCGACCAGCAGCGATGCACCGATCGCCACGCTGCCCACGCTGCGCGCAAGCGTTCGGACCAGATGACCCAAGCGGCCAGAATGGGCGCGGGGCCCGGCGTATTGCTGCATATTTTTCTCCCTGAATTGAATCGGACCGAGGTCTGAGGCGGCGCAACGCTGGGTAAGCGTCGCCGCCGGTCTATGTTGGGTGGGCTGCCGTAGCGGCTGCCGGGAAAGGCCCGGCTTCGGAGCCACGGGCCGGCCGGGGCGCTCGCACAGCGGGCGCCACTGGCTTCACTGCCGGCCGCCTACTCGGCTTCCCGCGCGGGCGCCAGAATCTCGCGATTGCCGTTCGACGACATCGCCGACACCAGCCCGGATTGTTCCATTTGCTCGAGCAGGCGGGCGGCGCGGTTATAGCCGATCCGCAAATGCCGCTGCACCAGCGAAATCGACGCACGACGATTCTTGATGACGACTTCCACCGCCTGATCGTATAGAGGGTCCGACTCGCCACCACCTGCGCCAGTTCCCTCGGCGCCTGCAGAACCTTCGTCGCCAGCGCTGGTCACGCCGCCTTCGAGAATGCCCTCGATATAGTTCGGCTCGCCCTGCTCCCTGAGCTTCTCGACGACGCGGTGCACTTCCTCGTCAGAGACGAACGCGCCGTGCACCCGCACGGGCAAGCCGCTGCCGGGCGGCAGATAGAGCATGTCGCCCATGCCGAGCAGCGATTCCGCGCCCTGCTGGTCGAGAATGGTGCGCGAGTCGATCTTCGACGACACCTGGAAGGCCATCCGCGTCGGCACGTTGGCCTTGATCAGGCCAGTAATGACGTCGACGGACGGACGCTGCGTCGCCAGGATCAGGTGGATGCCAGCCGCACGCGCTTTCTGCGCGATCCGCGCGATCAGCTCTTCGACCTTCTTGCCGACCACCATCATCAGGTCGGCCAGTTCGTCGATCACGACCACGATGTTCGGCAGGCGCGTGAGCGGCTCCGGATCGTCCGGCGTCAGGCTGAACGGATTCGGCAGCTTTTCTTCGCGCTTGGCGGCTTCGTCGATCTTGTTGTTGTAGCCGGCAAGGTTACGCACGCCGAGCTTGCTCATCAGCTTGTAGCGGCGCTCCATTTCGGCGACCGCCCAGTTCAGCGCATGTCCGGCCTGGCGCATGTCCGTGACGACCGGACACAGCAAGTGAGGAATACCTTCGTAGACGCTCATTTCGAGCATCTTCGGGTCGATCAGGATCATCCGGACCTGCTCGGCGCTCGCCTTGTAGAGCAGCGACAGGATCATGGCGTTGATCCCCACCGACTTGCCCGAACCGGTCGTGCCGGCCACCAGCAGGTGAGGCATCTTGGCGAGATCGGCGCACACCGGCTTGCCGCCGATGTCCTTGCCGAGGCCCATGGTGAGCGGCGAGGCGGCGTCGGCATACACGGCCGAGCCGAGAATCTCGGAGAGGCTCACGGTCTGACGACGCTGGTTCGGCAACTCCAGCGCCATGAAATTCTTGCCGGGGATGGTTTCGACCACGCGGATCGACACCAGCGACAGCGAGCGCGCCAGATCCTTCGCCAGACCGACAATCTGGCTGCCCTTCACGCCAGTGGCGGGTTCGATTTCGTAGCGCGTGACGACCGGGCCCGGGTAGGCTGCGACCACGCTCACTTCGACGCCGAAGTCCTTCAGCTTCTTTTCGATCAGACGCGAGGTGAACTCGAGCGTATCGGGCGAGATGGTTTCCTGCGCGGCCGGCGCGGCGTCGAGCAGCGAAATGGGCGGCAGCGTGGAATCGCCCGGCAGATCGGTAAAGAGCGGCACCTGGCGCTCTTTCTCGACGCGTTCGGACTTGGCCGGGGTGACCACCGGCGGCACGATCATGACGGGTTCGTGCTCTTCGATCCGCACGCGGCCCTGCTCCACTTTGCCTTCGCGCTTGACGGCGGCGGCCTCACCCAGTTTGCGGTCGCGCCCGGCTTCGCGGCGCAGGCGGGCAAAGGTGACGGCGGAAATGATCGATTCGCCGACCCGTTCAGCCACGGAAAGCCAGGAAAAACGGAAATACAGCGACAAGCCGATGCCGAGCGCCAGCAGGAGCGCGAGCGTGCCGCCCGTGAAGCCGAGCGCGTGCGAAACGCCGCGCGCCACGGCCTCGCCGATCACGCCGCCCGGCGCGCGCGGCAATTGCACTTTGAGGGACCACATCCGCAGCGCCTCGATGCCGTCGCTTGCCAGCAGCACCAGCACGAAGGCGAAAATCTCGGCGAGCCAGCTTGCGTCGCGCGGCTTGTCCTCGGGAGGCTCCTCGTGACGGCTAATGCGCCGATAGTTGGCCGAAATGCTGCGGCCGAGCAGCACCACCCACCAGTAGGCGGACAGGCCGAACAGGAGCAGCAGGATGTCGGAGGTCCAGGCGCCGACGCGGCCGGCCCAGTTGGCGATGCGGTCGACCTGCGCGGCGTGCGTCCAGCTCGGATCGTGCCGGCTGTAGCTGACAAGCGCCATCAGCAGGAAAACGCCGAGCGCGACCTGCAGGATCCAGCGGATTTCGGTGAAGAGGCGCGACATGCGGTGCGGCAATGCCTGCGCGCTCGCGGAATAAGGAGCTTTTGCCATTGATCCTGTTGCGGGTGTGGCCAATCAGCGGCCAAATGCGCGGCCCCAAGCGGTGCTGGGCGCCCGGTCGTGGCCGCCGGGTCGTTCGATCCGGCCTATTGTAAACGCAGTGTCGTGCGCAAGGCTGTAAATGACGGTAACTGGAGCCAGCCGGCGTGGTTTTCGGGCCAAACGGCGGCAACAGGCTATCGGGACGATCAGGAAGCTTCATGAAGCAGCCCCGCTTGCCGACCTTTATAATGCCGGTCTGATACCCATCTACAGATTCAGTTCACGTTCAGCTGTAGCCGCGCGGCCTCGCATGGGCGAGCCGGGCGCTTTTTACGGATTTCGATCATGCCCGCATCCACCACGAAACACGCCAAAGTCCTGATTCTCGGTTCCGGCCCCGCAGGCTATACCGCCGCCGTCTACGCGGCGCGCGCCAACCTGAACCCGGTACTCGTCACGGGTCTGGCCCAGGGCGGTCAGCTGATGACCACGACGGACGTCGAAAACTGGCCGGCCGATGGCAACGGCGTGCAAGGCCCGGAACTGATGCAGCGCTTTCTGGAACACGCTGAGCGCTTCAACACCGAAATCATTTTCGACCACATCCACACGGCGAAGCTCAACGAGAAGCCGATCCGCCTGATTGGCGACTCGGGCGAATACACCTGCGACTCGCTGATCATCGCGACCGGCGCGTCGGCGCAATACCTCGGCCTGCCGTCGGAAGAAGCGTTCATGGGCAAGGGCGTGTCCGCCTGCGCAACCTGCGACGGCTTCTTCTACAAGCAGCAGCACGTGGCGGTGATCGGCGGCGGCAATACGGCGGTCGAGGAAGCCCTCTACCTCGCCGGCATCGCCAAGAAAGTGACGGTGATCCACCGCCGCGACAAGTTCCGCGCCGAGCCGATCCTGATCGACCGTCTGCTGGCGAAGGAAAAGGAAGGCGTCGTCGAGATCAAGTGGAATCATGTACTGGATGAAGTGACGGGCGACCAGTCGGGCGTGACCGGGCTGCGCATCAAGAATACGAAGACCGACGAAACGACGGACATCGCGCTGCAGGGCCTGTTTGTCGCGATTGGCCACAAGCCGAATACGGACATCTTCGAAGGCCAGCTGGAGATGAAGAACGGCTACATCATCACCAACGGCGGGCTGTCGGGCAACGCAACGGGCACCAGTGTGCCGGGCGTGTTTGCCGCCGGCGATGTGCAGGACCACGTCTATCGTCAGGCGATTACCAGCGCCGGCACGGGCTGTATGGCTGCACTGGATGCTCAGCGTTACCTCGAAACCATCGATGAGATGATCGGCGAGCGCGTGATGAGCGCTGAAGCTGAGCGTTGATCGGCGCAAGCAGGCCGGTTTCGTGAAGCGGGAACGGTAAAATGACGCTCGGGCTTCGGCCTGAGCACTTACCGGTTACCGCACGCAACACTCTGGAAAGGGCCGCGGCTGGAAAGCTGGCGGCCCTTTGTGCTTTGATGCGCATCCATCCGATCCGTCCGCCGGATTCGACGCACGGGTGGATACATGGCGCGACCCGCGATCAGGGCGCGCGACGATTGACTTCTCTACCGCTTGTCACCGTTATGGCGAAGAACCTGCCTCACCCTGGCGAACCGAAACGCCCTCGCTCGACGGCCGTTAAGCCAACGCCCGTGCCTGTCACGCCAACCAAACCGCAGATCGAGCCTGCCGCCGGCCTTGCGGGTTTGGGTGCGTTGCGGGCCGCTCTGAAAGGCGACGCCGAGCGGCGCGAGCGCGAACGCGCGGCTGCTGCTCAGGCTCAGCGTGAAGCGTCGGCGGATGCCGATCTATTCCGGCGTGAGATTGGCGCTGTCGCGCCGCTAGTGGTGCCCCCAAGGGTGCCGCCCGCGCGGACCCCGCCCTCGCCCGTGCCGGCGCAGACCAAGCTTGACGAAGAGGCTGTGTTGCACGAGGCGATTTCGGATGAGTTTGATCCGGAGGTTTTGCTTGAGACGGATGAGACGCTTTCGTATTGCCGGCCTGGCATCAGCCAGGAGGTCGTGCGTAAGTTGCGGCGCGGGGCCTGGATTGTGCAGGCTCAGCTGGATCTGCATGGGATGCGCCGTGAAGAGGCGCGTGAGGCGCTGGCCGAGTTTATTCGCGAGTCGGTCAAGCGCGGGTTGCGTTGCCTGCGGGTGATTCATGGCAAGGGGCTGGGGTCGATCGGCAAGGAGCCGGTACTGAAGGGCAAGGTGCGGGCCTGGCTGGTGCAGAAAAACGAGGTCATCGCGTTCTGCCAGGCAAGAGCGCATGACGGCGGTGCGGGGGCGGTGCTCGTGTTGTTGCAGCCGGGGGCGCAGGCGCCCCATACCAAGCCTTGAAGGGGTGTCGTTAATGCATCCGAGGCTCACGCTGGCGCTCACCATCATGGAGGCGCTAGCGATCTTCGCCTATGCGATCTCGGGTTTTATTGAAGCACGCACGCGGCAGCTTGATGCGGTGGGGACTTTTCTGGTGGCGATGGCGACGGCGTTTGGTGGTGGGACCGTGCGCGATGTGTTACTGGAGAGACGGCCGTTTTATTGGGTCGAGCATCAGGAATATGTGATCGCGATCTTTGTGATGTCGCTGTTTGCGCCGATGTTGCTGAGGATGACGTCGAGGCTGTTGTCGGAGCGCGTGTTGCTGGTAGCGGATGCGATTGGGTTGGGGCTCTTTAGCATTTCCGGTACTTCGCTGGCGCTCGATGCGCAGATGCCTTGGTTCACGTCGGTGATTCTCGGTGTGTTGACCGGGGTATTTGGCGGTGTGATTCGCGACGTGCTTTGCAACGAAGTGCCGCTGATTTTGAAGGATTCGCGGCCGTATGCGACCTGCGCGTTTGTTGGGTGCTGGTTGTATCTGCTGCTTGATTACTTCAACTTCGATAGCGTTTATAGCGTGCTTATCTCCACAGGGTTCATCCTGCTCACGCGGCTTGTCACGTTCAAATTCAACATACGTCTGCCGCATTGAGCGGCACCCATTTTTACCTCCTACCAACTGCCGGCATATGAAACCTCGCGTGCCTGCCAGATTTCTCCACCGCAGCGATCAGCTCGCGAGTCGCACGCGAAGTCGTATTCGCGAACGCATAGAACTGCACGTCGGGCAGGGCAGGCATTCCATCGGACACGGTCAATACACGCAGCCCGTCGCGTAGCTGACTGCGTGCAACGGGTGTCACAGCCAAACCAGCGTGCGCCGCGGACAGGCAGCCCGCCATGCTGCCGCTCTCGAATACTACTCGCCATGACTTCCCAACATGGGTCAGTGCGGCAATAGCCGCCTCACGATAGGCGCAGGGCTCGGGGAAGACCGCGATGGGTATTTCGTCGTCGGGGTCGAAGGCAGTTCCAGCATCGAATGCCCACACCAGTTCCTCCCCCCAGAGCAGCATTCCGTTGCCTGGCATCCGCGCGCATTGCTTGCCAAACACAACATCGAAATGACCTCGCTGAAGCTCGTTCACCAGATCGGCGGTCACCCCCACTTTCAGTTCTACAGATGCGCCAGGGTGCGTGCGCCGGAACATCTGCAAAATGCCAGGTAGCCACGCCCCGGTGAAGTCCTCCGATGCGCCGATTCGCAGACGCTCGGCCGTATGCGCATCGCGAAGGCGAGCACGTACTTCCCGCTCCAGATTGACGATGTTGCGTGCGTAGGTGTACAGCATTTCACCCGCCGGCGTCAGCCGAAAGCTGCGGGTCGTTCGCAACAGCAAAGGCGTTCCCGCCGCCTGTTCAAGGCGCTTGATATGGCCGCTGACCGCAGGCGCAGTCAAGGCCAGTTGGTCTGCAGCGAGCGCAAAGCCGCCCGTGTCGACGACCTCAAGAAAGGTCCGCAACAGGACCAGTTCCAACCCGGCGGCGCGCGATTCGATGTTCACTGTGGCACCAGAATTTATTTTAAAACGTGAACAATATCACCACACTCTTCACGAATTCGCTAGCAAAAATAACCTAATCTGAACGCTTCGACACTGAGCTTCGACGTTGGTCGCGGGAGAACACGATGATGGAATACTCGTTCGTCAGCACGCCGCTGCTGGAGGTGGGTTACCTGGAATGGAACCCCGCCGGAGAACGCACCGCGGTACTGGTCCACGGCTGGCCAGACAGTCCGGAAGGGTGGCAACAAGTTGCAGGGCATCTGGCGAAGGCCGGTTATCGGGTCTTATGCCCTGCTTTGCGCGGCTTCGGACCGACACGCTTTCATAGCGCGGACACGCCGCGCAGCGGTCAACTCGCGGCGCTTGGGCGCGATCTGCTGGAATTTATCGACGCCCTGGATTTGCATCGGCCCATTCTGGTCGGGCATGACTGGGGAGCACGCGCCGTAGCCAACGCCAGCGGCTTGCGTGAGGGAGCAGGATCCCATCTGGTGATGCTTTCGGTTGGCTATGGCACAAACGATCCGCAACAGCCGCTGACTTTCTTGCAGGCGCGCAACTACTGGTATCACTGGTTCATGGCCACCCCGCGAGGGCAACGCGCCGTCGAAGAGGATAGACGCGGTTTCACGCGACTGATGTGGGATACGTGGTCTCCTGCCAACTGGTACACGGAAGACGATTACGAGCAGGCAGCGGCAGCGTTCGACAATCCAGACTGGGCTAACGTTGTGTTGCACTCCTATCGACATAGATGGGGCTTTGTGCCTGGTGATCCTTCATCTGCGCAGGACGAGGCCCGCTTGAATCCGGCTCCCGTGTTGTCGGTTCCCACCTTGGTTCTGCATGGCGATGCAGACGCCTGCAATCATCCGGATAGCTCTGCCGGCAAGGAGCGCTTTTTCACCGGACCCTATCAGCGCGAACTGCTCAAGCACATCGGTCATTTTCCGCAGAGAGAAGCGCCGGATGAAGTTGCGAGTGCCATCGTGGATTTTTGCGGCCGGGGTTCGTAGCGGAGCAAGCCACAGAGAAAGGCAAAGCCCCATGCATCTCACAACGCATGGGGCTTTGTCGCTTTGGTCGAGGTGACAGCTAGTGCCTACGCAATCCGCTCTTCATTAGCCGGATCAAACAACACCGCCTTCGACACATCAAACAACAGCGTCATATTGCTCAGCGGCTGCGGATTCGAAGCCGGGTGCACGCGGCTCACCACGCGCTTGCCATTAACCTCAGCAAACACCAAAGTATCCGGCCCAGTAGGCTCGATCACATCAATCTTGACTTCGATCGGCTGCAACTGCGCGTCTTCAACGTTATGCGCGCTACGAGCGTCGGTGATGCGCTCAGGCCGCAGGCCCAGGATAACTTCCTTGCCCACATGCCCCTTAACCTTGGCCGAGGTAAAAGGCAGATTGAGAACCGAACGCTTGATCCCCGTATCGATCTCGACGCCAACACCCGAACCCTGCTCAACCAGCTTGCCCTGGATGAAGTTCATCGGCGGCGCGCCAATAAACCCAGCCACGAAGAGGTTCGCAGGCGAATCATAAATCTCCTGCGGTGCGCCGAACTGCTGCACGACGCCATCCTTCATCACCGCAATCCGATCGCCCAGCGTCATCGCTTCGATCTGATCGTGCGTCACATAAACGATGGTGGTCCCAAGACGCTGATGCAGCAACTTGATCTCAGAGCGCATCTCGATCCGCAGCTTCGCATCCAGGTTCGACAACGGCTCATCGAACAGGAACATCACCGGATCGCGTGCCAGCGCACGGCCCATTGCCACGCGCTGCCGCTGACCACCGGAGAGCTGCCCCGGCTTGCGATCCAGCAAATGCTGAATCTGCAGCATGCTCGATACGCGATCGACAATCTGCGCCTGCTCATCCTTAGGCACCTTGCGGATACCCAAGCCAAACGAAATATTGTCCCGCACCGTCATGGACGGATACAGCGCGTACGACTGGAACACCATCGCGATATCGCGATCCTTCGGCGACAGGTTGTTCACCGTCTTGCCGTCGATCTGGATCTCGCCCTTCGTCACGGTCTCGAGACCGGCGATCATGTTGAGCAGCGTCGACTTACCGCAGCCCGAGCCGCCCACCAGAATCAGGAACTGGCCGTCTTCGATGTCGATGTTGACACCCTTCAGGACCGGCACCCCGTTCGGGTAGGTCTTGTACACGTCACGGATGGAAAGGCTTGCCATGCTGTGAATCCTCTTGTCTCTGGTACAGCTTCAGGTGCGTCGCACTCAGGCGGCGCTGGCCGGATGCCGGTTCGCACCGCAGCGGCCACCCGGCGCGCTGCGGCAATCGTTTTGGGTTAGCCCTTCACTGCGCCTGCCGTCAGGCCGCGCACGAAGTATCGGCCGGCGATGATGTAGACGAGCAACGTAGGCAGCGCCGCGATAATTGCGCCTGCCATGTCGACGTTGTATTCCTTCACACCGGTCGACGTATTCACGAGGTTGTTCAACGCCACCGTGATCGGCATCGAATCGACACCCGAGAACACGATACCGAACAGGAAGTCATTCCAGATCTGCGTGAATTGCCAGATCAGGCAGACCATGAAAATCGGCAGCGACACCGGCAGCAGAATCTTCGTGAAGATCAGGAAGAAGCCAGCACCATCGATACGCGCCGCTTTCACCAGCTCCGCCGGAATGCTGACGTAGAAGTTGCGGAAGAACATCGTTGTGAACGCAATGCCGTACACCACGTGCACCAGCACCAGTCCGCCTACCGTATTCGACAGGCCGAGGAAGCCTTCAAAACGCGCCATCGGCAACAGGATTGCCTGGAACGGAATGAAACAGCCCACCAGCAGCATCGTGAACACGATGTCGGCGCCACGGAAGCGCCAGTGCGTCAGCACGTAACCATTGAACGCGCCGATGATCGACGAGATGAGCACGGCCGGAATCACCATGCGCACCGAGTTCATGAAGAACGGTTCCATACCGTCGCAACGCACGCCGGTACACGCCTGGCTCCATGCCTTGATCCACGGCGCGAACGTCGGGTGCGAGGGCGGCGTCAGCAGGTTGCCGGTGCGCAGTTGATCGATGTCCTTGAAGGACGTCGACAGCATCACGTACAGCGGGAACAGGAAGTACAACGCAAACAGAATCAAGGCCGCATAAATGACGGCACGGCTGATCGTCATCTTAGGCTGCATTACGCGTGCTCCTCGATTCCATATACATCAGCGGCACGAGCACGGCCACGACGGTTGCGAGCATCATCATCGACGACGCTGCGCCGACGCCCAGTTGCCCGCGGTTAAACGAAAACGTGTACATGAACATCGCGGGCAGCGACGACGAGGTACCCGGGCCACCCGCCGTCAACGCGACGACGAGGTCAAAGGTCTTGATCGTGATGTGGCAGAGAATCAGCAGTACCGAGAAAAACACCGGCCGCATGCTTGGAATCACGATCCGGCGGTAAATAGTGGGCAGCGTTGCGCCATCCACTTGTGCCGCCTTGAAAATTTCCGCATCCACACCGCGCAGGCCGGCGAGGAACAGCGCCATCACGAAGCCCGTCGATTGCCAGACGGCCGCGATCACGATACAGAAAATCGCGCGATCCGGATTGTCGAGCCAGTCGAACTGGAAGCTCGTCCAGCCCCAGTCGTGCAACACCTTTTGCATGCCGAGATTGGGGTTGAGAATCCATTGCCATGCCGTGCCGGTCACGATGAACGACAGTGCCATCGGATACAGGAACACCGCACGCAAAGCGCCTTCGTTGCGGATCTGCTGATCGAGCAGGATGGCGAGGAAGAGGCCCAGGCCCACGCAGATCGCGATGAACGGAATGCCGAACCAGCCGAGGTTAGCTGCCGAGGTCCACCACACATCGTTATCGAACAGCTCGCGATAACGGTCGAGGCCGACAAAATCGTAGCGTGGCATCAGCCGCGAATTCGACAGCGACAGATAACCGGTTAGAAAGATGAAGCCGTAAACGAAGACCAGGCTGATCACGATGCTGGGAGAAAGCACCAGCTTCGGAATCCAGCGGTCGGCGAGCGCCGCCATGGGCGACGTGCGGCGGGTCACGGAGGCCGTGGATTTCCCGTTTCCGCTAAGAGAAGCAGTCACTACTCGACTCCTGAAACTGTGCTGCCCGCCACTGCGCAAGCAATGCGCAACGCTGGACCGGCATAGGCTGTGACTCTGGGTAAACCTTCATGCTCAAGGGGGCGCCCGGCAACGCGTGGAGTCGCAACCGGGCGCTTTGCTACTGGACTTACTTCGTCTTCGCAGCCTTCGCGAGCGCTGCAACTGCGGTCTTCGAATCCTGATCCGAGTTCATGAACTTCGTCACGACGTCGGTGATGGCGCCCGCCGTTGCGTCCGGCTGAGCCATGCCGTGCGCGAGCGACGGAACATAACCGCCAGCCTTGATGGCCGTTTGCTCATCCGCGTACGACTGCTTGCCGCAAGCGTCGAACTTGTCCATGTTCACACCCAGACGAACCGGAATCGAACCCTTGTACAGGCTGAACTGCTCCTGGAAGTCCGGGCTCATGATCGTCTTGGCCAGCGCCAGTTGACCCGGCGTTGCATCCTTCGCGCCCTTCTGCTGGAAGAACACGAACGAGTCGACGTTGAACGTGTACGACTTCGAGGTGCCCGGCACCGGTGCGCAGATATAGTCCGTACCCGGCTGCTTGTTCGCGTTCGCGAACTCGCCCTTCGCCCAGTCGCCCATGAACTGCATGCCGGCCTTGCCGTTGATGACCATGGCCGTTGCGAGGTTCCAGTCGCGGCCGGTACGGCCGTTGTCCATGTACGACTCGATCTTGCGGACCGTGTCGAACACGCCGACCATCTGTTGCGACGTCAGGGTCTTCTGGTCGAGGTCGACCAGCGCCTTCTTGTAGAAGTCAGCGCCTTGCGACAGCACCACGTCTTCCCACAGCGTCAGGTCTTGCCACGGTTGTCCGCCAGCTGCGACCGGCTGGATGCCGGCAGCCTTCAGCTTGTCAGCCACGGCGAAGAATTCCGGCCACGTGGTAGGCGGCTTTGCGCCAACCTTGTCCAGGGCTGCCTTGTTGATCCAGATCCAGTTCACGCGGTGCACCGAGAACGGTGCTGCGACGTAGTGGCCGTCAGCGTGCATGATCTTGTCGATCTGCGGCGGCAGGTTCTTCTTCCAGTCACCCGCGACCGAATCGATCGGCACCAGCACGCCCTGCTCCGCCCATTCCTGGATCAGCGGACCCTTGATCTGCGCAGCGCTCGGCGCATTGCCCGAGATCACCTGCGTCTTGAGTGCCGTCATGGCCGCCGCACCTGCGCCGCCCGCAACCGCGAAGTCCTTCCAGGTGTAGCCCTGCTTCTGCATGTCATCTTTCAGCACGCCGACGGCCTTCGATTCGCCGCCTGACGTCCACCAGTGCAGCACTTCGATCGACTCGGCAGCTTGCACTGCGGATACGCCACACATCAGACCTGCGGCGCACAGAGCGCCCATGATCGCGCGGAATTTCATTGCTTATCTCCTCCAGACACCTGAACAAAAAACGAATGGCCCCTGATTCTCCAGGGTGCTGTGGTTGGTTCAAACAGGCAAAACACTGGGCGATCGAGCTTCGGGCAAGCGCATGCGCGTGCATGTGCCGGCGAGCCGTCGTTCGGCCGCTGGAAGCTCAGAAGATGAGTGGTTCGGGATGCAACTGACTGTCTCCTCTTTTGATTTTTGCCTGCCCGCGTCGCGCGCGGCAGACTCGAGGTGCCTCACACGTTAACCCTGATACCGCGCCGCTGTGAGCCGCCGCCAAGGCAGCCAGCACATGCAAAAACGCAATGTCCATTAACATGAAGGGGACGCCTGCCGATTCGGGAAAACGCGCATCTTGCTTCGCTGCGCACGCTTTTTTCATCGAATTAGCGCTACCTCTTGATTTGGATTGTAGTTAAACTACAATTCAGTGTCAAAAAAAATTTTATCGGACTACGGTCGCTCCGGGCGGCCCCTGGACATCGACGGAGACTCATGTTTACGGACTCAAGCTTCACCTTCGTTCTCTTCGGCGGAACTGGCGATCTGTCGATGCGCAAGATCCTCCCGGCACTGTATGAAGCACACCGTGCAGGCATGCTGGCGGAAAGCGGCAAGATCGTCGCTGTAGCGCGTCACATGGAAGATCGCGCGGACTATCTTGAGTGGGTCATTGAACACGTCAAGCCGTACGTCTCGAAGAACGGTCTCGACGAAAGCGCCTGGGCCGGTTTCCTTGAACGCATCCAGTTCGTCAAGCTCGACCTGGGCAAACCCGAAGACTTCGCGCTGCTGCGCGATGCGGTCGCCGGCCTGCCTGGCATCCGCGTGTTTTATCTCGCCACGGGCCCTTCGCTGTTCGTGCCGATCTGCCGCGCGCTCGCCGCTGTCGGCCTCAATACGAATTCGCGCATCGTGCTGGAAAAGCCGCTCGGCTACGACCTGAAGTCGTCCAACGCGATCAACGACGCAGTGGGCGAAATCTTCGCCGAAGAACAGATCTACCGGATCGACCACTACCTCGGCAAAGAGCCGGTGCAGAACCTGCTGGCGCTGCGCTTCGGCAATGCCCTGTTCGAACCGCTGTGGCGCCGCGAGTGGGTGGAAAGTATCCAGATCACGATCGCGGAAGAACTGGGCGTAGAAGCGCGCGGCGACTTCTACGACAATACCGGCGCGCTGCGCGACATGGTGCAGAACCATTTGCTGCAGTTGCTCTCGATTGTGGCGATGGAACCGCCGCATTCGATGGATTCGGATTCCGTGCGCGACGAAAAGCTGCGCGTGCTGCGGGCACTGAAACCCATCGATCCGCGCGACATCGGCAAGGTCGCTGTGCGCGGCCAGTATCATTCGGGCGTAATCCGCGGCACGTCGGTGCCGGCTTACGCGACCGAGCCTGGCGTCAAGGCGAACTCCAACACCGAGACCTTCGTCGCACTGAAGGTGGAAATCGAAAACTGGCGTTGGGCCGGCGTGCCGTTTTTCCTGCGCACCGGCAAGCGCCTGGCCGACCGCGTCGCCGAGATCGTGGTGAATTTCCGTGCGGTGCCGCATTCGGCGCTTGGGCCGACGGCCTTGCGTCCGGGCGCGAACCGGCTGGTGATCCGGCTGCAACCGAATGAAACGATTCGTCTGTATTGCCTCGCCAAGCAACCCGGCGAGGGCATGAATCTCGCCAGCGTCCACCTCGACCTCGCGTTCGACCAGTTCTTCCGCGAAGGGCAGATGGAGGCTTATCAGCGCCTGTTGCTCGACGTGATCAACGGGCGCCTCGCGCTGTTTGTGCGGCGCGACGAGCAGGAGGCCGCATGGCGCTGGGTAGAACCGATCCTGAACGAATGGGCAGCCGCTAACAAGCCGCCCAAGCCATACGCAGCAGGCACGTGGGGGCCGGCGGCCTCCAGCGCGATGCTGGCGCAGCACGGCACGTACTGGCTGGAAGAAGAAAACTGAAATGCGGCGGCGCAGCGCGACAGGAAGACCGCGCCGCGTCCGCCGTGTGCATGACACCGATGGACTGAACGGGGTGGCGCCGTAACGGCAAAGGCAATGGCAGCGAGCGGGATTGGTGTTCCGCGGGCAGCCTTTGCCAAACGTGACGGCATATTCCGCAGACCCAACAAAAAAGCAGTACGGAGGAGAAGTGATCGAGCTTCACGCTTTCGACGACCCGCGCGCCCAATCGGACGCGCTGGCGAAAGCGGTGGGCGACGCATTACAAGCGTCCCTTGCCGCTAAGGCAACCGCCGCCACTGGCGCGGACCACGTCACGCTTGCAGTGTCGGGCGGCAGCAGTCCGCGTCCGTTCCTGCAGACCTTGTCTACGCAACCGTTCGACTGGGCGCGCATTGCCGTGACGCTGGTCGACGACCGTTGGGTTCCCGAAACGGACAGCGCGAGCAATTCGCGTTTTGCGCACGAGACGCTGCTGCAGAACGCCGCGCAGGGCGCCGCTTTCTGGCCGCTGGTGGATACGACCCAATCGCTCGAAGCGCACGTTGCCGCGCTGAACGCCGACCCACGCCGCACGCTGCCGGATGTCGCCGTGCTCGGCATGGGCGAGGACGGCCACACGGCGTCGATCTTCGCGGACGCGCCGGAGTGGGACTTCGCCATCACGACACCCGAGCGCTTTGTCGCGGTACATCCGGGCAGCGCGCCGCATGCACGGGTGAGCTGGTCGATGTCCGCGTTGAAGCAGATGGGCCGCCTGTTTCTGTTGATTGCAGGACCGCGCAAGCTGGACGTGCTGAATGCCGCCGCCGCTGCGCCACAAAAAAATGCCATCTCAAAGCTGGCAAACGACAAGGGAGTGAGACTCGATGTCTACTGGTGTGAAAAGTAACGCTGTCCCGGGTGCGGGTCAGCACGCCGACGGACCGCGGCTCCTGGCCGACATCGGCGGCACCAATGCGCGTTTTGCACTGGAGACCGGACCAGGCGAGATTGGCCAGGTACAGGTGTATCCGTGCGCCGACTACCCGGGCGTCGCCGAAGTCATCAAGAAGTACCTGAAGGACACGAAGATCGGCCGCGTGAACCACGCGGCGATTGCGATTGCGAACCCGGTCGACGGCGACCAGGTCAGCATGACCAACCACGACTGGACCTTTTCGATCGAAGCCACGCGCCGCGCGCTGGGCTTCGACACACTGCTGGTCGTCAACGACTTCACGGCGCTGGCGATGGCATTGCCGGGCCTGACCGACTCGCAGCGCGTGCAGGTGGGCGGCGGTGCACGCCGGCCCAACAGCGTGATCGGTCTGCTGGGTCCGGGCACGGGCCTCGGCGTTTCCGGCCTGATTCCGGCTGACGACCGCTGGATTGCGCTGGGCAGCGAAGGCGGCCACGCCACTTTCGCGCCGGCTGACGAGCGCGAAGATCTGGTGCTGCAGTACGCCCGTAAAAAGTGGTCGCACGTGTCGTTCGAACGCGTTTGCGCGGGCCCAGGCATCGAGGTGATTTACCGGGCACTGGCAGCGCGCGACAAGAAGCGCGTACCGGCCAACTTCGACACGTCCGAAGTGGTCAAGCGTGCGCTCGACGGCGAGCCGCTGGCGGCGGAATCGGTGGATGTGTTCTGCGGCATTCTCGGCACATTCGCCGGCAACATTGCGGTGACGCTGGGTTCATTGGGCGGCATCTACATTGGCGGTGGCGTCGTGCCGCGCCTTGGCGAAGTCTTTGCGCGCTCGTCGTTCCGTAAGCGCTTTGAGGCGAAGGGGCGCTTCGAGACCTATCTGCAGAACGTGCCGACCTACGTGATCACGGCGGAGTACCCGGCATTCCTCGGCGTCTCGGCGATCCTGGCGGAGCAACTGTCGAATCGCGCGGGCGGAAGCTCTTCCGCGGTGTTCGAGCGGATCCGCCAGATGCGTGACGCGTTGACGCCGGCCGAGCGCCGCGTGGCGGATCTGGCCTTGAATCATCCGCGATCGATCATTAACGATCCGATTGTGGACATTGCGCGCAAAGCGGACGTGAGCCAGCCGACGGTGATCCGTTTTTGCCGCTCGCTGGGCTGCCAAGGGTTGTCCGATTTCAAGCTGAAACTGGCGACGGGGTTGACGGGAACGATTCCGGTAAGCCACAGCCAGGTTCATCTGGGTGATACGGCGACGGACTTCGGCGCGAAGGTGCTGGACAACACGATCTCTGCGATTTTGCAGTTGCGTGAGCATTTGAATTTCGAGCATGTCGAGCGGGCGATCGATTTGTTGAACGGCGCGCGGCGGATCGAGTTTTATGGGCTCGGCAATTCGAACATCGTCGCGCAGGATGCGCATTACAAGTTCTTCCGGTTTGGCATTCCTACGATTGCTTATGGCGATCTGTACATGCAGGCGGCGTCGGCGGCGCTGCTTGGCAAGGGGGATGTGATTGTTGCGGTGTCGAAGTCAGGGCGTGCGCCTGAGTTGCTGCGGGTGCTGGATGTAGCGATGCAGGCTGGGGCGCAGGTGATTGCGATTACTTCTAGCAATACGCCGTTGGCTAAGCGCGCTACGGTGGCGCTGGAGACTGATCACATTGAGATTCGTGAGTCGCAGCTTTCTATGATTTCGCGGATTTTGCATCTGGTGATGATAGATATTCTTGCCGTTGGGGTCGCCATTCGGCGGGCTTTGCCTAGTGAGGATGTGGCTGAAGCCGTCGCTAAGGTGCGTGGTGGCGCGGATGATGATGCTACTGCGGTGCTTGATTGGTTAAGTCATGGGGCCGCTTCTTCGGCGCGGGATTAAGTGGTTTTTTTGCCTGCGGCGCTTGGCGTTGTTCTTAGGGCGTTGGCCTTTCCTTGTATTCTTAGTGGTCTATTAGCTTCGCCCCTGTGCGGGGCGGCACCTACTTTCTTTGCCGCCGCAAAGAAAGTAGGCAAAGAAAGCGGGCTCACACCGCCAGCTCGTAGTGAGCCGTCTTCGTACTTGATCCGGGAACGGCCCTAAACGAGACCTGCCGTCGCATTTCTCACGTTAGTGACACAGCGCTCATCCACCCCACTCCGCACTCCGTGCGTTGCGGATGGGTCTGCTCGGGAAACCGGTTTCGCGGTTGACGCCGTAGATCGAGCGGCGCCGGACACCAGGACACGAAACACTCAAGGGCCACATCTTTTACAAGTAAGCCAAACCAACATAATTAGCATACCTATACGTTATACAGAAAGCGTTATACCCGACGGCGGAGCGCGCAGCGCGACGCTGGAACGGATGACTGCTGTGTCACTGAGTGGGAATGTGCGAGAGCAGGTCTCGTCTTGGGCCGTTCCCGGTAGTGGGCCGAGATGGCTCGCTATTCGCTAGCGGGGTGAGCCCGCTTTCTTTGCCTACTTTCTTTGCGGCGGCAAAGAAAGTAGGTGCCGCCCCGCACAGGGGCGAACCTAATAGACCACGAAGAACACAAGGAAAGGCCAACGCCCTAAGAACAACGACAAACGCCGCACAGGCAAAAACAGAACCCTAAGCAATACCCCCAGGAACCCCCCTCCCATGCCACCGCACAACAAGAATCCGCCCGCAATAACAAAGCACCCCGGCAACACCAATAGTAACGCCCATACCTGTAGGTGAAGCCCCTCCCCAAAGCCCAACAGCAAGACTAGCCCCAGCCCCCAACGCAAGTTGGACTGCCCCAAACACCGCCGCAGCGGCCCCCGCATTATGCGGATACCGATGCATCAAATCAGTCGTGCAATTCGCCGACAACAACCCCACCACCCCAACCACAAAGAACAACCCAGCCACGATCGACCACAACCCACCCCAGCCGGTCAGGCAAACCAACGCAACAAACAACGACGCCACACAACTGACCGTCGCCGAAAACGAAATGATCGGCAACGACCCCAACCGCCCAATCAACCGCGTGTTCATGAAATTCCCGAACATGATGCCGACAATATTCAACGCAAACAAAAACCCATAATGCTGCGCTGAAACGTGGAAATACTCGATGTACACAAACGGCGTCGCCGTGATGTACGCAAACATCGATGCAAACGCCATCCCGCCACACAACATGTGCCCCCACGCCACCGGGTCGCGCAGCAACTTTCCATACGCTCCAAACGATTGCAGCACCGCCGAATGCTTGCGCTTCTCGGGTGGCCACGTCTCCGGTACCTTCAGGTAAGCCGTCACCGCGCACACCGTGCCGAATAGCGTCAATGCCACGAACACCACCCGCCAGCCACCCAGCAACAACAGTTGCCCGCCAATCAGCGGCGCCAGCAGCGGCCCAATCGACGTCACAATTGCCAGCATCGATAACACTCGCGCCGCATCGGCCGGCTCGTGCGCGTCGCGTGCAATCGCCCGCGCGAGCACCGACGCGGCGCCCGCGCCGAGCGCCTGCACGAAGCGGAATGTCACCAGCGAGCCAATCGAAAACGACAGGCCGCAGGCAATGCTCGCCAGCGCGTACATGATGATCCCGCCCAGCAGCACGGGCCGGCGGCCGAAAGAATCGGACAGCGGGCCGTACAGCAACATCCCGACCGAAAAGCCCAGCATGAAACTCGTCAACGTCGTCTGCGCGGCGCCGGTGCTGACCATAAACGCCTGCGCGATCGACGGCAGGCTCGGCAGGTACATGTCGATGGAAATCGGCCCGCACGCGGCCAGCGCACCAAGCAACAGGATCAGCCGGCCATCGGGCCGGCGTCGGGTGACGTGAGACATGGGAATCCAGAAGAAGCAGCCCGTCCACACATGTGTCGGACCGCGGGAAACGGTGAAAGCGAATGCATTTGCAACCGTAATTCTACTTGACGGGTCAACCATACGTCGTGCGCTTGCTCAACCGGTACGTCCATCGCCAAGCCTGGGCGGGCGACAAACCCGGGACGCCGGACAATCGGTTAAGCTCCCGCCTTAATCCCCACCGGCCATCCCAACGCACCTGCCCCTACACCGTCATGACCGCCTTCCTGCTGATCTGGAGCCCCAAGAAATGGCCTTGGCCGGAACTGCCCGAGGTGGCCAAACGCGTCGCCGCAGGTGAGGCGGTGACGGATGTGTGGGGCTGCGGCGTCGCCCGCAGCATCCTGCCGGGCGACCGCGTCTTTCTTCATCGGGTCACCCAGGAACCCAAGGGCGTGTTCGGCTCCGGCTACGTCACCCGGGCACCCTACGAAGTGCCCGACGCGAACTCCAAGCGCGGTTTCCGCTTATGCATCGACTTCGTCTATGACTGGCTGGTCGACGCGCATCAGGAGGTCGTCATCTCCCGCGACGCGTTGCGCGTGCATCCCTTCTCCGTGCAGACCTGGGACGCACAATCCTCCGGCACCTCCATCAAGCCCATGGCCGAGGGACCGCTGGAGAAGCGCTGGGCCGAGCTGACCGGCAAGCGCAAGCCGCCCCCGCTCACCGCGCCAACGGGGCCAACGCACTCTTCCAAGGTTTCGGCCCATGCCGCGGCAAAGCGAGCCGGGGCAAAGCGAGCCGCGTCAAAGAACAAGCCCGCGCCGTAGACCAAACTCGCGTCGTAGACCCGCCCGTACCCGCCGCGCCGTTTGCGGGGGCCGCCCGTGCAGGGGTCGCCCGTGCGGGGGTCGCCCGTGCGGGGGGCCGTCCATTGGGGGCCATGCGAGGACCGCCCGTGCCGGGCCGTCCCCACTGCCGCCCCGCAAGCCCGCGGCACCGGGACAATTCACCGCAATCCCTTCTGCGCCCGCCGCGGGCCGACTCCGCGCGAGTCCGGTACAATTTCAGATAACCATTCAGCCGCCGCGCAGCGGGCGGACAGGCCGGGCGCAACCCCGGCCGCCGGCCGGTTCCGCGCGCCTCTGTGCACTCCTATCAGGCAGGTCCAACGTCCATGTCCAGCAATTCCCGGAACGAAGCTCTTTTCGAACGCGCCCAGCTCACCATCCCCGGCGGCGTCAACTCGCCCGTGCGCGCCTTCCGCTCGGTCGGCGGCACGCCGCGCTTCATCGAGCGCGCGCAGGGCGCATACTTCTGGGACGCGGACGGCCAGCGCTATATCGACTACATCGGCTCCTGGGGTCCGATGATCCTCGGTCACGTCCATCCGGAAGTGCTCGAAGCCGTGCAGAAGGTGCTCGGCAACGGTTTCTCGTTCGGCGCGCCGACCGAATCCGAAGTCGAGATCGCCGAGGAAATCTGCAAGCTGGTGCCGTCGATCGAACAGGTCCGCATGGTCTCGAGCGGCACGGAAGCCACCATGAGCGCGCTGCGTCTCGCGCGCGGCTTCACCAATCGCAGCCGTATCATCAAGTTCGAGGGCTGCTATCACGGTCACGCGGACAGCCTGCTGGTCAAGGCCGGCTCGGGCCTGCTGACCTTCGGCAACCCGACCTCGGCGGGCGTGCCGGTGGATATCGCCAAGCACACCACCGTCCTCGAATACAACAACGTCGCCGCGCTCGAAGAAGCGTTCAAGGCCTTCGGCAACGAGATCGCTTCAGTGATCGTCGAACCGGTGGCGGGCAACATGAACCTCGTGCGCGCCACGCCTGAGTTCCTGCAAGCGCTGCGCCGCCTGTGCAGCGAATACGGCGCCGTGCTGATTTTCGACGAAGTGATGTGCGGCTTCCGCGTGGCGCTCGGCGGCGCGCAGCAGGTCTACGGCATTACGCCGGACCTCACGTGTCTCGGTAAGGTGATCGGCGGGGGCATGCCGGCCGCTGCGTTCGGCGGCCGTCGCGACATCATGGCCCACCTCGCGCCGCTCGGCGGCGTCTACCAGGCGGGCACGCTGTCGGGCAACCCGATCGCTGTCGCGGCGGGCTTGAAGACGCTGCAACTGATCCAGGCACCGGGCTTCTACGATACGCTGACGACCCGCACGACGCGCCTCGTACAAGGACTCAGCAATGCGGCACGCGAAGCGAAGGTGCCGTTCGCGGCCGACTCGCTCGGCGGCATGTTCGGTCTCTACTTCGCCGACAAGATCCCCACGAGTTTTGCCGAAGTCACCACGAGCGACGTGCCGCGCTTCAACGCGTTCTTCCACAAGATGCTCGACGCGCGCGTGTACTTCGCGCCGTCGGCTTATGAGGCAGGGTTCGTGTCGATCGCGCACGACGACGCGATCATCGACGCCACGATCGACGCGGCACGCGGCGCCTTCGCGGCGCTGGCGGCTTAAAACAGGCTGCAGCACTACGCCGGACAGCACCAGACAGCATTAGTCAGAACGAAATAGCACTTAACGGACGCCGATGTTCTCGCAAACCGATTTCGTCCATATGGAACGCGCGCTCGCTCTGGCGAAGCGCGGCATGTACACGACCGATCCGAACCCACGGGTCGGCTGCGTGCTGGTCAAGAATGGCGAAGTGATTGGCGAAGGCTTTACGCAGCCTGCCGGGCAGGACCATGCCGAAGTGCGGGCGCTGAAGGATGCGCGCTCGCGCGGCCACGACCTGCGCGGCGCTACCGCCTACGTGACGCTCGAGCCGTGCAGCCACTTCGGCCGCACGCCGCCGTGCGCCAATGCGCTGATCGAGGCGCAGGTGGAGCGTGTGGTGGCGGCCATGGAAGATCCAAACCCTCAGGTGTCCGGGCGTGGCTTGAAGATGCTGCGCGACGCCGGCATCGAAGTCCGCTGCGGCCTGCTCGCCAATGAAGCGTACGAACTGAACATCGGCTTCGTCTCGCGCATGACGCGCGGCCGGCCGTGGGTGCGCATGAAGGTGGCGGCCACGCTCGACGGCCGCACTGGGCTGCCGTCCGGCGAGAGCCAGTGGATCACCGGTGAGGCCGCACGCGCCGACGGCCACGCGTGGCGCGCCCGCGCGTCGGCGATTCTGACGGGCATCGGTACGGTGAAGGAAGACGATCCGCGCATGACCGTACGCGCCGTCGATACGCCGCGCCAGCCGCAACGCGTGCTGATCGACAGCCAGCTCGATGTGCCGCCCACCGCGCAGATTCTGGCCGGTGCACCGACGCTGATTTTCTGCGGCAACCTCGACCAACGTCACACCGAGCGTGCCAACGTACTCCGCGATCGCGGCGCGGAGATCGTGCAGATGGCGAATGCGGCGGGCAAGGTCGATCTGCCGGCCATGTTGAAGGCGCTCGGCGAACGCAACGTCAATGAACTGCATGTCGAAGCGGGTTACAAGCTGAACGGCTCGCTGCTGCGCGAAGGCTGCGTCGATGAACTGCTGGTCTATCTGGCGCCGAGCCTGCTCGGTACCGATTCGATGAGCATGTTCAATCTCGTTGCGCCGCCGGCGCTCGAAGGCCGCGTCTTACTGAACTTCCAGGCCGTCGACCGGATCGGCGACGACCTGCGGATTCTGGCGCGCTTCGCGCCGCATCCTACTTCCCCTTAAGCAAGGAAACAGCACACCATGTTTACCGGCATCGTCGCGGCGGTCGGCCGCATCGAAACAGTCAAACCCCTCGGCAACGACGGGGACGCGGGCGTACGCCTGAACGTCAATGCAGGCGGCCTCGATCTCGAGGACGTGCAGCTTGGCGACAGCATCACGATTCAGGGCGCCTGCATGACCGTGGTCGCCAAGACGTCCAACTCGTTCGAAGTGGATGTGTCGCGCGAGAGCCTGAATTGCACGGCTGGGTTGGGTGAGCCGGGCGAGGTGAATCTCGAGAAGGCGCTGCGTGCGCATGACCGGTTGGGCGGCCATATCGTGTCCGGGCATGTGGATGGGCTCGGTACGGTGACGCATTTCGCGCCGGTCGGCGAGTCGCATGAACTGCGTGTACTGGCGCCGCGCGAGATTGGGCGGTATCTGGCGTACAAGGGGTCCATTACGGTCAATGGCGTGAGCTTGACGGTCAACTCCGTCAAAGACCGCGATGACGGTTGCGAATTCTCGATCAACCTGATTCCTCATACGGTTCAGGTCACTGCGCTCAAGCACCTGCGGGAAGGGTCGAAGGTTAATCTGGAGATCGATTTGATTGCGCGGTATGTGGAGCGGATGCTCAGTGCGTCTCAGGATGGCTCTAAATCATTGAAGTGATTAGGTTTTTGGCGATTTTCCCGTCTACTGTCGTATGGCCAAATCTCGCTAAATCCACGTTTTGGTGACGGTATTTCTGACGGTATACGGCTGTTTTCTCAAGTTCGTATACCGTCACGCCTCCAAGAATTGCAGTCTACTCGCCGTCAAAGCAAGCACCTGCCACGTCGTCGCCGCCCTATACGGCTTCAAGAGGCCCTTATCGGGCGAGCGGCAGTGATTATCGATCTGCACGTCTGCCTTGCGAAGTGACCGAGGGGCGCGCTCGCCACAGTACGAAACAGGCTTCGGCATATCGGTTACTGCTTTCAGCAATTCTTCAGATCAAGAAAGAGCTGAGGCTCTACGAGAACATGCCTCAGTAACCCCTTCACCACTGAACGAAGGTACTCGGCCGCAGCCTCAGCCGACTTGATAGCCTGCAATGGGCCCGCAGCGAAATTCGCCACACCACCATGCGCCAAGGCACTCCGATAGGAGTAGAGCGCGGACCAAACCTTTTTTGCATCGACATCACCGAAATGCTGCTTCGTAGATATCGGTCTACGGAACCTACGCATTAAAAGCGGTAGCTTCGCTTGCATCTGGTGGGTAATCGAGTCCCCCCGATCTTCCAGCTTGGGGTTATGTGTAATCATCATCTCAATGATCGCGAACAGTCCAATTACTTGGAATTCGGAATTCGCAGGCAACATGCTCAGAGAGTCATACATAAGGTAGGCGCGCTGAACTTCCGGGTGCTGCTCGCAAAGCACGCCGCCAATCAAGAACGGTTCGGATCCAGCGATCGTATCGCGAGCTTCGTCCAGATCGGCTGTGCTCAAATCTGAGACCGGGAGCGGCATGAAGTCGCGAAAGTATCGCGAGGCGGCGTCGCTACGCCAACCGCTAAGTCCGCCTCCGACGAACGTCAGAGCGGAAATCTCTAAAGGCGCGGCTGTGGCATTGATAGCCAAGTGCGACCGATAGAGGAGGTTTTGATCACCCTCATTGGTGACTATGTGATATCGCCAATCGCTCATGGCGAGCGGAATCGGAGTGACGCTCTTGCTGTTCGGGCCCGTTGGCGTTTCATGCCTATCCATCTCGTAGTTCAACTCACGCGGAACACCGAAGGGTGAGCCCACGCAGCGCGCCAAGGTTTGCTTGATCGCGACCACCTCGTGCTGTTCTGCTTTTCGCAGGATCAGGTTCGGAGCAAGTTCGTATGAGTCGATACCAGGAAGAACGATTGGATTAAGGACGAACGCCCAATGTTTAGGAAACGAAAACTGGAAGCTACTCATTGTCGACAGTTTGAATTGTGCGCAACGTGCTTGTTAGTTGTTAGACCGGTTGCGTGGCCCGACTAAGCATCAACCCAAACGAACCAGAACAGACGGTGTTTGAAGTTTTCTGCATTGCACAGCAAGCACACGGGTCCATAACATACATCGACCGCAGACGTCGTACCTACTTCGCACATCCGGTGGCTCGACGTCCGGTCCCCAACCCGTGCGCAAAAGGACAATCGTGTCTCGACTGCCGGCGGCTTTTGTCGCCAGCTTGGCGCGGCCTAACGCGGTTAGAAAGCTTTTGCTCGTGAGCCGTCCCATGTCTGAGATATGCATAGTACACGCTGCGCCGGACGTGGAGTTTTCAGTGCTCAACGGCCATTTTTTTGAAGCAACCCAAGCGACTTGAAAGGGGCGGCCACGTCACCACGGCACCGGCCTCCCATCTCTTTCCCAACTGTCATGTGCCCGACGGAACATTATCCTCCGCCACCCATAGCCGGGAAACAGTCCGATTTCGCGCAAAATTCGGCGCACGTTCGGAATCGACTCGTAGCGCACGCCGAATTCTCTTTCGATCAGATCGCGAACCAAGACGACTGACCAGCGATACTGCGCGAAGCCATGTTCCTGCGACTCCCTTCCCCTCACGAGTCTATCAAGACGCCGAAGTTGCTGTTCGGTCAACGTGCTTGGGCGTCCTCGCTTTCCAGCACGCCACGAGCCCGAATCCTCGACCAGCATCTTTGCCCACCTCGATACCGTCTGTCGAGTAACTCCGAGAGCGTGCACGACCTCTGCCTGAGACGCCCCACGCGTAAGCATTCGCATTCCTCTGCGCCGGCGCGCCTCAAAGTCTTCAGCTTCTTCTTTCCGCATATCGAGCCCGGACATTGTCACTTGATTAGTATATCTCGTGCTGTACGCCAAAGTTATTTTGCTCACATGGTTTCGATACGATCCGATATCGTTTCAACATCGAAAACCTCCATGTTGAATGACTCGAATGCCTCTCACCACGCTGGAAATCACCCGAGCCTCATCAGACGGCAAGTCGTTGAAACTGCCCGATGGCAACGGCCTCTACCTGTTCGTAACCCCAACTGCCAAGTCGTGGCGAACCGATTATCGGATCGCCAGCCGAAGGGGAACCGTGGTTCACGGGCAGTACCCTGCCATGACGCTCTCCCAAGCTCGCGAACGGAACAGGGAAGCCAAACAACTACTCGCCAGCGGCATCGATCCGGCGACACAGAAGCGGCTCGAAAAACTCGCCGTCAATGCGTCTTTCGGCGACACGTTCGAAGCCACCGCAAAGCACTGGTACGACAGCAAAAGCGAACTGCGCTCTAAACCGTGGCGGGATGGACATAGCCTGTATCTCCGCCGCGATTTGAACCCAAACATCGGCAATGTGCCACTCGAACAGATCGACGCCCGTGCACTACTCAATGTGCTCGAAGCCGTCCGTCGTCAGCGCGGTGTCAAGACTGCTGAGCGGGTCCGACAAACAGCTGTCCAAGTGTTCGATCATGCGCGGCGCAAGTTGAAGGTAGAAGCTAATCCTGCTCGCGTTTTGCAAGGCTGGGCGGACATTCCTGCTCAGGTCAGTCACGCGCCTTTGCGCGAGCACGAAATTTTCGAGTTCATTGAGCGCCTCGACGCCGACACGGGGGCGACCACGACGAAGCTCTGCATTCTCCTCATGTTGCTCACGTTCGTGCGCAAGAACGAGATCGTGCAAGCTCGCTGGGACGAATTCGATATCGACAACGCCGTGTTGGTGATTCCGGCCGAACGAATGAAGATGCGCGATCCGCACGCCGTGCCATTAAGTAGGCAAGCACTGGCGGCACTCGAACAGTTGAAGCAGCTTTCGTTCGCCTCGGCCTATCTGTTCCCGAGCCTCGGCAGCAATATGAAGCCGATGGGCATGTCTACGCCCAACGTCGTCTTCGCGCGGATGGGCTACGGGAATCGTTTCACTCCGCACGGAATCAGGGCAACGGCAAGTACCTGGCTGAACAATCGCGGCGTGCGCGCTGATGTGATCGAACGCCAGCTCGCGCACGTGGAGCGTAACCGCGTGCGGGCAGCCTACAATCGCGCCGACTATTGGCCGGAACGCGTGGCCGCTATGCAGATGTGGGCAGACTTCGTACTGCCCGACCAAGCGACGGCCAGCGGAACTCTGTCCGTGCCGCTACCCGCTATGATGGTCTCAGGGGCAGCCTGACAACTCTGCATCCGGAAAGATCATTCCATGATGACGAACAGCACAAACCCATTCGCGCTGACTGATTCCGAGAAGAAGCTCACCTCTGACGACTGGGCTTGGCAGTTTCTGAGCTCGAGTCCCCGCTACGAGCAGGCATTCTTGGCTGCTTGCCGAGAAACCGGCGGACCTCGCCGCCCGCCTCCAGGCGCTGGGCTTTCGAGCTCGATAAAAGATCCCGCCAGCGTGAGCGTCGCTGGCGGTAAAAATAGGGAGTGCGCGAAAGGATTTGGGCTAGTCGCGTTTCTCAACCCTGCGCACAAAACGCTTCCTGAACTCAAGGATCGACGATCGTGGTTCTTCCCAACAACGGGATTCAAACATGCATATGTTCGGGACGAGTACGAGGGCGACCGATGCTGGAGACCGCTAGATATGGATTCGAATCCATATCAATACCGAACACCGTTCGGCTATCTGGTGCCCACGCTCACCGATGACCTACGGCTGGCTAATCCTGGGCCGCACACGCCGTCGTGGGTATGCGTACCAATAGATTGCAGCGTACCGATAGATGGCCAGCTCGAAGCCCTAGCGATGCTGGCGAAATCGTTACGCGCCCCGCTCGTCTCGATCGGCCGAGTGACGGCGCGCGACAACACGAAGCCTACGGGATGGCATGTCTCGAACATTGCAGACAGCGACGCCCTTTCGCTCATCTCGTTCTCATCCTCGGGAGACAAGAACTCAGTAGCCGTGCACCAATCAACGCAGTGGAGAGCCGTTTCAATCGACGTACTCGCCCCAGTGAGAAAACAGATCGAAGTATGCAGACAGACTCTGCTCGCTGTCCGTCAACAACTCCACGAATCGCTAGACGAGCCGCTATGGCCTCTTCGCTTCCCAAGCTCCATACGTCAATGCCCAGAACCTGACTACAGCTATCTGAAGGTGCTGCTATCGCTTGCGCAGCATCCGAAAACAGCAACCTTCAACGACGATCATGTCCTAGCCGACGAAATTGCTCGAGACGTGGGTATTCGAAGGGGAAGTGGCAGATATCTCCCGTGGCTAGAATCTTTTCTTTCCGCTATTCCCCTTCACGTGCGGCGGGCACGAGCACTGATCGATGGCGAGCATAGACTGCTGGTCCATGGACGGATCTCGGCCAAGTAACTCGCCTAGGCACGGACAGCGCTGCTCGGCAAGCGACCGTGCCACCAGTTGAACGCGATCTCTTCGCGCAGTCAAACAGCTCCTGCCGTCCACAGCGAAATCCGCTGTCGTCACTATCGGCCTCGAAATCCCGAGGCTTCCCTCGGCCCCCGTTCGCAGCGACATCTCTAACGAGTATCGGCCCGCAGTCGGGGGAAACCGCCCATGTCGGTACGCCAGCATGCAGCATTGAACCAGCCCGCCCCAGAATCCCCCCAACCACATTACGCAACAAAAGGCAAATCACAAGATCCCTATTTCGCGGGCCATTTGGCTTCCCAAGCAGCCTCCCAATCATGTGACTGCTCTCGTCGATACCGGAACAATGGTTCCGTTCACTCCTGAACAGACCTGAATAGACGAACGGAGCCTTCGATGACTCAAACAACTCTCCCCGCGACCGGGGCAGCGGCAAACCCCAAACAGCCCCTCTCACCGATTGCGCAGATTCGCTGCAGGCAGCAGCCCCTGCCGGCTAATACGGGCGGCAGCTCACATGCTTGCGTGCTCCCGGATTCTGCGGCGACCACCAGGACCACCGCCAGCGCCGCGTCCTCCGCGAACGCCCCGCTTCTCGATCAGCTGATCGCCCGAGTGCGTGCCTGCGTTCGCGACCGCTATCTGAAAGAACAAGAAGTTCTGGCGATTGCCTGCCGCTCGAAAGCGGCGGTCCGCCGGGATGTCTCGCTAGGTCGCTTCCCTTCACCGGTCAAGACCGGCATTAAGTCAAGTCGGTGGCGTGAATCGGAGGTCATGGCCTGGGTCGAGGCAACGACGATCCTCTCCCGCGTTGCCAATCCCGGCTTCTCCATGGAGGAGTTCGTTTCGGCCATGAGCGCACCGGCGATCTAACCCAGACGACTGAGCAGGATCATCAACGGTGGAAGTGAATAAAAGTTTCCACCATCTAGAGGATTACTTATCGATATGAAAGATATTTCAAATTCTGGTCAGTGCCTTTTGTTCCCTCTCGAGGACCAAGCTTCGCTCGATTCCGGCCGTGACGCCAGCTTGGCTGGGCATCACGTCTTAAGGAGCACTCTTTTCAGATCGCCGTTTCGATTTAAACCAGCGCCGAAGGACAAGGTGTTCGCAAAAAAGCTGGTCTTGGAAGCGATGGTTACATTCCAGCACAGGCGCCATGAGTGGATGCCGTCCCTAGCCCACTTCGACGAACCCTACTGCTTCGATCTGCCACGCGGAACTCGATGCGTATTCCAACTATGGACGGCGGCGCAAGATGCCGATTTTGTGGGTGCCCACTATCGGGCTGGCGATGAACTGGCCATTTATCTTCCGACACCTCAGCGTTGGAGAAAGCTGTCTTTGAACTGGCTCGCCACTCCGCGGTGTCGCTGTGGATCGTACCACTGCGATCCCGCGCCATTTCTACGGCGTTCTTGCCCGAACGCAGGCTGGCACGTAGCAAATACGAGCACGAGAAATCTCTTCCAATAAGGTGATAACGATGGACAAGAAAAAGCATGTTGCCGGCAAAGGCCGCGAAGTGTCGACGAAGGAACTGAACAAGATCTGTCGCGATCTGTTTTGTGCTGTTCCTTTCGACTTCGCCGAGGATGCGACGTTGCTTTCCGATCAACCGTTGATGATTCTCATCGGGCAAATGCAAATCAGGTTTCATCGGCCGCCCAAAGATTGGAAGGCACATACGTACATGACCGAAGACGCGATCACGGAATTTTTCCACCGACGGGATCAGTGGCAACGAGATCTTCCGCACTTCCGTGGCCCGTACGTTTTCCAACTCGGGTACGAGTTCACGTGCTCGGTCGAAGTCCGATCTCGTTATGCGCTGGATCACATCAGCGTTCGGCGAACGCGTAACGACCTGAACATCGTTCTGCCGCATCCGCGCAAATGGATTCGAGTTGGCCTTGGATGGCTCTTTGAACTACCGTGCCCGTGCGGAGAGCCTAGGTGCATCCCCGCACCGTGGCGAAACACCATCTGCCGGAACGGCTATTGACGGTATCTGCCCTCATAAGCTCGGCGTACGACCAGCGTTAAAAATGGTCGTACGCCGAATGCTCAAAATACACTGACTTTTTGCAGCCATGGTCCGCACGATTCAGCCCATAGACACGTCCCCGATGCTCGCCGAGCAGGCCAACTGCCATCAAGCTCCCATCGGCACTCGTCAACTTTTTCGCCAGGAAGTTGTTAGCCGCAACTATCCATCACACAGCAATCGCCAGCTCCAGTCGCCCTGCTCGGATGCGCGCTCAATCCGGATCGAGCGTCGCGCGACCGTGCTGCCCGTCACCAAAATACACTCGATTTTTGCAGCCATGATCGACACTCTTCTCGTCAAAGGACCGCTTGGACCGCATCAAACCCACCACCGGAAGCGCCTGGCGCAGATGTCACTCGGCCGCTTTTCCTGCGAAAAAAGCAAGCCGACCGTTACCTACGTCAATAGCCCTCTCACCGGTGCGCAAATGGAGGTACGGTACTGGGTTGAGCAGGCCGGCGGATCATGGATCGCGACTGCGTCGGTGAGGATTCCGCTGGCATCGGCGACCATCGGCCAGAACTATGCACATGTGGGTCTCGCCGACATCGAGCTTGAAAAGCGGTGCGCAGGTCAGTTGGCAAAGATTGCCCTGACCGCATGCGGCTTTTCTCAGGACGAGATCGACAACTTTATCCAACATGTGCGTGTCGAGCAGTTGGAACTGACGTGGCACACGCACACGAAAAGCCGCAACGCCCAGCGGAACCTGATGAAGCGTACGCGCGAGGCATTCGACGGTCTGCGAGCGCTCAGCAGACGCCACGATGTCATCGTGCGGGACGTCGATTTCCGCGAGAAGAACAATGCGAGCAGCCTGCTCGTTACGTTGAAGACTGGCGACGAATTTCGCCAGTATCCGAAGTATGATCAGGTTCTTGCCAAAACGAACCGGGGAAAGAGCAAATATGCAGTTTCACCGTCGATCCGGTCCCATGCTAAGGAGCTCCTCGGGGCGATCGATAGCCACGTGCGCAACGAAATCATTCTTGGCCCCGAGACGCTGGAGAGGCTGAAGCTATCGCATCCGAACGCGTGGACGCCCGATACCATGCGAGAGGTCGTGGAGTGGTTTTGGCAAAAGGCGGGGCTGAGCATTGCGTCTTCTTTCGATCCCTCTGCGCTCGGGGAGGCGGCGCGACAGACGTTGGTTCGTTATGAAGCTGGGGATCCTATCGAACAGTCGCTGTCTGACTCTACGTTCACGCGCCACCGCCAAGAAATCCTCGCTGCGGGCGGCCCGGACATTGCCCCTCGCGCCGCAGGCGTCATGGACAGGCTGAAATCCGTGGGGCGGCAGCTCGCATACGACAAACGCTGGCGAGTGCCGACCGAGTTTCGGAATCTGGTGCTGTGTGATGCCACTGCCCCGGCGATTATCGAGGAACTGAAACAAGGGCTCGAATATGTCCGCGATGGCGTACTGCCGGAGATCGCCGACGAGACAGCGCGGGACGCGTGGTTGAGTCGCTGGAACAAGTTCGTGCAGAGCGAGCGACTATGGGACCAGCAGTTTGGCCTTCGGACGATCGACTGAATTCCGTAGTCGATCCCGTGGCGTCAGTGACGGCCGTCCGATAAACTGACAGCCACACTCCCGAACTGCCAGTCTGATCTCAGACTGGCGACCAAGCGGCATCGTGCCCGTGCGGCGCGGAAGCTAGTTCCTTTACTGTATTGGCTGGTCTAGGCGACATGGGCATGCGACGCATCGACATCAAAAAATTTAACGCATTGGCGGCGCACACACGTAGTCCGGCGGCGGCGTACGTGAGTCAGGAACTTGACTGGTTTGCCAACGACGACGAGACACTGCTGGCAACACTGCTGCTCGATACGGTGGATGGTGACTACGTGGGTGTTGTGCTGGGGCGAGACGAAATGGGGCGGTTTCGGTGCATTGACGTTGAGTCGAGCCTCCCTACGAAGGAGGACGCTGAAGCTTGGATCCAGCGGGCGATGGCGTGGCATGGCCGTGACAAGCAGACCACGTTTCCGCAGGGCGATGGGAAAAATACCAGGCCTCTTGACCTCTTTACGCCAATTGTCCCGCCCGGGAAATTACATCCCAGTTTTGTTAGGCTTTGCCAAAGCAAAGCGTTTGCTCCGGCACGTCGTCTGATTGCAGAGATCATGCCGCACTACGTCGATGTAGATGGAAATTTCGTCGAGCAGTTTCAGACAACGGGTTTCGATGCGAGGCTGTGGGAGCTATACCTGCATTCCTATCTGGTTGAGGAACAGCTTTTCATCGAGCGTGAGCACGATCGCCCTGATTTTTTTGTCAAGAAGTACGGTAAGTCCGTCGCGATCGAAGCCACTATCGTTGGCCGTCGTACCGATAGGCCGGTCTCATACTTCAAAACCGAAATAAGTCTGCCGCGCGATCACGAGGAAGTGCTACGCCGTCGGGAACACGAAATTCCGATCCGCTTCGGGAGCCCGCTTTTCAGCAAGCTCCAGAAACGTTACTGGGAGTTGGACCACGTCAAAGGTCTGCCGCTGGTCTTTGCCATCGCTGACTTCCATGACGACCAGTCGATGATGTGGACATCGACTGCGCTTATCGACTACCTCTACGCTGTTCGTCACGACTTCCACTTCGATGAGAACGGGCAACTGGTAATCACGCCGTTGAAGATCGAGAAGCACAAGGTCGGCAACAAAGAGATCCCGTCGGGCTTTTTCTTCCAGGCTGACGCCGAGCACATCAGTGCAGTACTCTTTTCGGCGAGCGGCACGATCTCAAAGTTCAACAGATTGGGCAGGCAGGCCGGCTTCAAGGTACCAGGTCACGTCATGGTACGTATTGGCACACACTACGATCACAATCCAAACGCCCACTTGCCCCGGCCGTTTAAGTACATCGTAGACGAAACCCAAAGCGAGACCTGGGCGGAAGGTCTGTCGATGTTCCATAATCCCAACGCGCTGCATCCCGTTCCAGAAGAGTTATTTCCGACCATCGCACACCACAGGTTCCGAGACGGCCAGATCCTCAGTACCTTGCCGGAATTTCACCCCTATGCCTCGCTTACGATGAACCTTCTTGGTAAGGAATAGGCGTCGAGCGTCGACCATGAAACGCTGATGTTTCGTTTGGCTCACCATCAACGCAGCGAATCGACGCCTACAACTGTTCCAGACTCGTGACTCCGACACGCTGCTGCGTCAAAGTTAGCTGAAGTACAGTCGGCTATCGACTATTGATAAAATACATTATGCATAGCCGTGCGCCACCGTTAATACCACCAACTTTGCCAGTCGAATTAAAAGAATAACCGATTTTAATCCATTCAACTGCGCACGGCACGGAGAAAAAAGGAAAACCCGTGTCAAACAGTTTAATTCCCACGCATCAAGAGCCACCCCGATCCCTCACTGCCGTCGAATTCCACCAGCTCGCGAACGTCCCGCCCGAGAAAGAGTGGTTTGCGAACATCGACAACGCCCGAACTAGACGCGCATATCAGATCGACCTGCGCGATTTCATGAACTTCATCGGCATCGCGCAGGCAACCGATTTTCGCACCGTCACGCGCGCGCACGTCCTCGCTTGGCGCAAGCATCTCGAAGCTCGCCAGCTATCCGGCGCGACGATCCGGCGCAAGCTCGCCGCACTGTCGTCGCTGTTCGACTACCTGTGCGAACGCAACGCGGTCTCGTTGAATCCCGTCGCCGGCGTGAAAAGACCTCGCGGAAACAATAACGAAGGCAAAACACCTGCGCTAGGTGACCATCAAGCCCGCGCGCTGCTCGATACGCCGGATCCCGACACGCTCAAGGGCAAGCGCGACCGCGCCATGATCGCCGTGCTGCTGTGCCACGGCCTGCGCCGCGAAGAGCTGTGTTTGCTCAAAGTTCGCGACATTCACGACCGACGCGGCGTGCCGCATCTGCGAATACACGGGAAGGGGAACAAAATTCGCTACTTGCCGGTGCATCCGGCGAGCGCCGAACGTATTCACGCCTATCTGGAAATGGCCGGACACGGCGCAATAACGGATGCGCCGCTGTTCCAGCCTGTGCGCAAGACCGGTGCGTCAATCACTGCCGATGGGGTCTACAAATGCGTACTCGCCTATGCTCAGCAGGCGAAGATCAGCGTTGACGGATTCGGCGTGCACAGCCTGCGCGCAACCGCCGCCACCAACGCGCTCGAACACGAAGCCGACATTGCTAAGGTGCAGGAGTGGCTAGGCCACGCGAACATCGCGACGACCCGCCTCTATGACCGGCGCAAGAGCCGCCCCGAGGACTCGCCTACTTTCAAGGTATCGTATTAGCAATCACATCGGCCACCCACGACCAGATTCGATCTCGGCACGTCGTTGAGATCGATCGTCGCAAGTCGACCCGTTTGAGTCATCGGGGCAAAGCCGACGACCGTCTGCTCACGGACTCAACTTGAGACGCTCGCGGACGCCGTAGGACTTATCGCACGGCGGCCTCTGAGGAGGGCGCGAAGTGCTGGCAGCGGTCGATGGGCAACACGGGGGAAGGTTCTAATTTTTTGCCTTTAGCCTACGCATCCCCCGGGCGTTGCCCCCTGCGTTTGAGTCAGCTCTGCGCAGGCGCAAGTCTGCGGGGCTCACGTTGCTGCGCCGATCCGCTTAGAACGATGTGCGGATCCCGACTCGCGCCACTGTTTGATTGTTGGCTGATGATTCACCGCCACTGTCGCCAATCAGCGGAAGAATGTTCGGGCCTGACATTTTTACGTAGACCGTCTGCAAATAACAGTCGGTGCGCTTGGACAACCGATAGTCAGCCATCAGCCCGAGTTGGTTCTGATGTGCGGAGGAGCGGTCTGTCGAAAATACGTTAGACACGTTCGAGTAACTGTACATCGCACCGACGAACCACTGTGCCGTAAGGCTAACTTTCGCGTTAAATTCAATGGTGTCGAATTTCAGTGTACTCACGGGGATCGTCGGACGGTCGACGATTTCAGTGTGGCTATACACGAGGCCGAGCGTGGCGGCTCCGATCGTGTAGTTTGCGCCTGCACTAGCGACGCGTTGTTGGGCGGAATCATATGGCGATCCTGTAACGGCACCGCTGGTGTTGGCGCTCGCATTGTCGATATCCATGAACGCCACACCGGCCGCCAGTGGACCATTCACGTACTTCGCGCCGACGCTCCACGCGCGGTTATCCGCGAACGCCCCCGCCTGATTGCTGAAACCGTAGAGGCCACCGAACTGCAATCCCGAGTAATTCGCGCTCGTGTATTTCACCGAGTTATCAATCCGGAAGGATTCTCCGGTATTGTCGTTGTCAAAAAGGTGCTCGAAAAGTGCACCGCCCCAAGTCCCGGTCGCAGTCAGCGGGGCGACGTAATCGACCACGGAATCATATTGTCGCCCGAACGTCACCCCACCAATGTTGTCCGAGGTGATGCCAACGTATGCCTGGCGACCAAACATCTGTCCGTTCGGAAGTGCTGTACCGTTGTTCAGGCTGAAGCCGTTTTCGAGCAGAAAGAGCGCACTCACGCCGCCACCCAGATCTTCCTGTCCTTTTAGGCCCCATCGATCGCCTTGCTGCTGCACTCCACTTACCAGAGCGTAGATGGAGTGTCCGCCGACATTGCTTGTGTATTGAAAACCTTCGTCAATCGATCCATAGAGAGTCACACTACTTTGCGCGTGGGCGATACTCGTAAGGACGCCTAGCGTCGGAAGGAGAAGATACTTTTTAATTCTCATTGGCACCCCGTGTTTTTATAGCTATACCGTCTGACCGTTTAATTTTCGGGTGGGATTGTACCGTGACAATCTTTCACCAAGATTTCCCGCAAAGGGTTATGCCGCACGCATATTGCGTCGCAGCGGACCGTAAAAAATGCACGCCACGTGCTGGCGTGTTGCATCCAATACACGTCCATTGCCTTCGGGAGGCGTTGCCGCGAGGCTGGCGTGCAGCCGTCAATGGGGACGGCCGGCGACGCCTATGACAACGCCATGTGCGAATCATTCTTCGGCACGCTCGAGACGGAGCTGCTGATGCGAGAACACTTCGCGACCCACGAGCAGGCCCGCGCACGCATCTTCTGGTTTCTGGAGGGCTGGTACAACATACGCCGCCTGCATAGCAGTATCGGCTATTGCTCGCCGCTCGAATTCGAAAACCTGCATTCGCAGGATCAAATGTCATCGCCGCGCGGGTTGCCCACCGCCGGGCAGCGCCATGGTCGTGACAGGCGACCCGCCGCCCGGCCGTGGACAACCCGCGACTCAACACTCCCCGGAGGTTCAACATCACACTAAACCCAACTGCAAATCTGTCCGTTGAACCGGGTCAATCTCAACTCGGTCTGAGACGTCGGCGTTGCAAAACGCTACTCAACTCCGCGGCGGGACATGCTGGAGAATACGTAGCAATCTCTCGCCCGATTCCCGAACGCTGGAAGCACCAACCATTTCCGCAACGTCCCCTCACACTGAAATCCCAGTTTCTCCAAAACTCGTCTTGAGCCCGTGTTTTCAACATCACACACCGTCCAGATTCTTTGGACGTTGGGCCAGCGCCATAGTGCCGAAATAGCGGCCCGGCCAGCCTCGACTGCTAGGCCGCGTCCCCAGAACCGCTTGCCGATTCCAAAGTGGATTTCGGTCTTGTGTCCCTCTGGGATTACGACAAATAAGCCAATCGGATCATCATCGTCGAGTGTGCTAATGACCCAGGAAAATGGCGCACCAGCTTCATCCCAAGCTGTGATGCACCACTGTTCGAGCATCGTCTCGGTGCGGGCGACATCCTCATGGGCGCGCCGCTGCAGGAAGCGTGTGCAATTCTGGGCTCCCGTGTAATTCTTGAATAGGACTGGTGCATCACCTTGTCGCGCGCGACGCAAACGCAGGCGCTCTGTCAGTAGCTCAACTCGATCCTCCATCCCGGTCCCTTGCTAGCGTCCATTTCCTAAGCTCGGATTGTCTCCAATCCAGGACCGGATGTCGAACGTCGCTTTCTGGCCGCGTGACGTCTCATGCAATCGGCATACGCAGCTTCAACCGCGCCAGGCTGCGATCGGCAGCGCGCGACCCGCTAGAGACATCCAGCGTTCTCGATAGCCGCCATTCGGTTACCAAGCCGAACGCGGAAGTTTGGTGTGTTAAGTTTTCGGATTATCGAACCGGATATGGAGCCCAGATGCGAATTCTAGTGGTGGGAGGCACGCTCTTTCTTGGTCGCCACATCGTTGAAGCGGCTCTGAAGCGTGGACATGACGTAACGATGTTCAATCGAGGCCGAGAAAATCCTGCATTATTTCCTGAAATTGAACACCTCGTCGGTGACCGGAATTCGAATCTGTCGACTTTGGCGAGCCGACAATTTGACGCCGTAATCGACCCCTCGGCGTATAACCCCGAGCAAATCGACCTTGTACTCTCTGCCCTCAAGGTGCCTCCGGAACACTACACGTTCATCTCTACCATATCTGCATATCGTAGCTTCCGGCCCGGCGTCCGCTATGACGAAGACGCCGTCTTGCTTTCAGGCAATGATGGTTATGGCGCGCTGAAGGCGAGGACGGAAACCGCAATTCAGGCCGCTATGCCAGGGCGCGTCGCGATTCTAAGGCCAGGCTTAATCGCTGGTCCTCACGATCCCACCGATAGATTCACGTATTGGATTCGCCGTCTTGACGCGGGTGGCCATGTACTTGTCCCCGGGCGTCTCGATCGCCCGATTCAGTTCATCGATGCACGAGACCTTGCCGAGTGGTCGGTGCAAATGGCCGAAGATAAGTTAAATGCCATCTTCAATGCGGTTGGCCCAGAATCAACGTTGACGATGAAACAGTTCCTCGATCAGTGCATCGAAGTCTCACAAAGCACAGCGCAGCTTGATTGGCTCACAGACGAGCAGGTACTCGCTGCTGGCATCGAAGGATGGACCGAACTTCCTCTCTGGTTCGCTGAAAGCGATGTCGCCGCCGGAGGAATTTTCTACGCTGATAATCGCCGTGCAATAGCGCACGGACTCGAATTCAGACCTCTGGCTCAAACCATCAAGGACACCCGGGATTGGAGCCGCGCGACCGGCGAGGTTAAAGAATCGCCCTTGCGGGTCAAAACGCTAAGTTCGGAGAAGGAACAAGCAACGCTTGCGCGCTTTGGTGGCTTCTAGGCGACATTTCCTCGCCCGTTCTGAGGGACAGCGCTGAGCCATTGCCGTCCGGTACAGATGGTCGCCGATCTCGGCGGTGGTATCGAACGACCGAAGCTGGCCGCGTGCATGGACCATGCGATGGGCATACGTAGATCGAAACTCGTGAGCAGACAATCGGCTCCATCGAAGGGCCGCTTAGGTTGAATCCGGGCTCTACCAGTCGGTGCGGTCGCTCGACGGCATTCTTAGAATGCGCGAAACAAATCGTCTTTCGGATATGGCAGTGCGAGTTCCGGCATATCGCACCTTCCGAAATATTGGGTGGACTTGGTTTCGGAATCGCTGGGCACCGCGGAGCCGCCGATGATTTTGCATTGAAACAGCGTCACTACGTACTCAACATGGTCGCCGTTTGGATATGTGTATCGGAACGATCGGCCGCCGAACACGCCGAGAATACTGTGAATTCGAACCGCATATCCGGTCTCCTCCATTACCTCCCGGACGATTGCTTCTTGCGGGCTTTCTCCCAGTTCAATTCCGCCGGCTGGCAAACTCCATGTCTCACCTGACGACTTTTCCTGAAGGAGCAGTTTGCCTTCGTTATCGTGAATCACGGCTGCAACGGAGGGACTCAATAGCAAATCGCTACCAACCTTTTTCCTCAGCCAATTGATGTAGGTTTCGTTATCAACGTGCAGCGACACTTTCACCCCCATGAGTTCGTAGTTGTCCGATTGAAAATCACCTAGCGGACCTCCTGCCGCCGCCCTGCCGGGCGACGGGGTTAAAGTGAGTTTGCCAAAACCGCTTTAACCGGTAGGAGGTCATCATGAACTATAGCGGCATTGACCTGCATTCGAACAACAGTGTGGTGAGTGTGATTGACGAAATGGACCGCGTGGTCGCCGAAAAGCGGCTGCCGAACGACCTCGTAAGGGTTCTGGCGTTCCTTGCCCCGTGGCGAGCTGAGCTGGCAGGCATCGTGGTCGAATCCACATACAACTGGTACTGGCTGGTCGACGGCCTGCAGGCGGCCGGCTTCGTGGTACATCTGGCCAACACCACGGCGATCAAAAATACGATGGGCTCAAGCACAGTGGTGACGAGACCGACGCGCGCTACCTGGCCCACCTGCTGCGCCTGGGCATCCTGCCTACCGGCACCATCCTGCCGGCGAAGCACCGGGAGGTGCGCGACCTGGCCCGCAAACGCATGCAACTGGTACGCAGCCGCACCAGCCACATCCTCGCGGTCGAGAACACAACGGCGCGTCAGTACGGCACGCGAATCACGAGCAATCGGGTCAAGCAACTGGACGAGGCCGCTGTCGACCAACTGCACCTCCCGGAGGACGTGGCACTCGCGGTCCGCGCGAACGTCGCGGTCATCACGACCCTCTCGGCACAGATTGCCATCGTGGAAAAGCGTCTTCAGGAAAAAGTCACGACACACGCAGACTATGCCCTCCTGACCACGGTGCCCGGTATTGGCCAGACGCTTGCCACTGTGATCGTGCTGGAAACCGGGACCATCGAACGTTTCGCCAGCGCCGGCAACTTCGCCTCCTACGCGCGGTGCGTGGACAGCCAGCGCATGAGCAACGGCAAGAAAAAAAGCGAAGGCAATACCAGAAACGGAAATCCATACCTGTGCTGGGCATTCATCGAAGCAGCCAACTTCGCGATGCACTTTAGCGCCGAAGCCAGGCAGTTCTACGAGCGCAAGAAAGCCAGGACGAATTCAGTGGTCGCACGCAAGGCACTGGCCCACAAGCTCGCCCGTGCGTGCTTCCACATGCTGAAGGAGCGAAAACCATTTGATGTCAACCGCTGCTTCGCATAAGAGTTACGACGGCGACCGGCAAGCCCTAATCGCTGACTGGCGAGAAGCCACCCAATTGAATGGGATGCCGTGCCGTCGTCCCCGATGTGCAGTAAAGCGGATCGCCTGCAACGCGAGCCCGACCTGGATTGGTGCCGGACGTTTGGCAACCACGAGTATTGTGCGAATTCATTGGACGTGTTGCGGCACCAACGTTCTTCTGGGGTGGCAGAGCCACCAGGGCGACAGGCAACCGATGTACGCCGATCGCTTGAGCCTGATGGGTGTCTGGCGCGATCCGTCGCAGCCATGAATCGAAGAAACGGGTGCGCTCGGCTACTGCATTCGGTCAGTGCAATCGAAATCGGCTGCTCAGGCAGTCGAAGGTGTTGTTTGCTCACTTGACACCGGGCCCGCTAATGGGTGTCAGCGATTCGTGGTCCTGCGTCGACTGACCGTTTGTGGGCCGGACAGCGACCTGTGCCCTACGCGCATTTCAGGCGATCAATTGCCGTCGAAGAAAGCAAACAACGTAACCAGCGTCGCGGCCGTCGAAACATGTAGGACGACATGCAAGGTGTTGGGGACGATTCCGTTACGTAACGGTAGGAACGAGTGCGTGTTGCCGAACATGAGCTGATAGCGTGCGGCGCGCTTTGCATCGGCCCGGACAAGGTAAGGAACCCACCATGCGTAGAGTTCACCTAGGAAGAGGGCAATATACGTACCCCTCAACCAACTACCGAGCCAATCCGGATACGACTGGCCGAAATACAGGCCGCTAAAGACCAAGCCTATGGTCCAAGGCACGCTCTGGATAAGCGTAACCAATATGAGACGTTGTAGCGTGTCTTGGCTGCGTACTGCTCGGACGTCGTTTAAGCGACCGAGCGGAATCCAGTCGTGGAACCACAGAAAGGCAACCTGCAAGACTTGCAGCGCTATCAAAACCATCTGAGCTTTCAGGCCTATTGAATTGACTGTCGCACCCGCAAGATTTTGCATATTCCTGATGACCCAATATTGAGCCTGATGATTTGCTGTGAGGTTCGAAGTTTGCAGCAGACATTATTTTTCAACAACCGTCTTTGGGCATTGATTTCTCAGATATGCTAAATAGATTTTCGATTGTCCGTTACATGTATTACGCGCTCCGCAACCTAATAGAGCCGACCTTTCGATGACAGACCCCGCGCCGCATGCACCTACGCAGAAGGGGATTGTCATCAATTCTGCCCAGCCCATCGACCGTCTCTTCCTGGCCGAACCTGGTCCGATGCTGAATGGATACTCACTCTGACGACAATGGCTTGACGCCGTCTATCTTTAGCGCAGAGATTTCGCGGCTGGAGTTTTGCGGCCGTATTTACAGCGCCACGGCTCACGGCTTGTGTAACCGCGGGCCAAGTCAAGCATCATTGCGCAGACGTCGTCTCCCATGCCCAAAAGAGATCAGGTCCGCGTAGAACTGTGCCCAATCTCATGCCGATCGTTCGGAAAGCGCAGTGATACGCCGCTGGCTGCCTTGACAAATTCGGTCTCGTGTACTTGAAGGATCGGCTGATTATTTTGAGCGCCACCTTCCAGAGAAAATTACCCTTTGTTTCAACTTCATTAACATTCTGTCTTTTTATAGTCTGTAGAATCCGACATAAGAACACCGTTTAAATACAGATAATCCAAAACGCATAATTCGGGAAGGGGATGGCAATGGGTGCGCAGGACATCGCGAAAGCGATTCAGGGTGGTTTGATCCAGCAGGACCGGCTGGTCAAACTTGATACGCCCTTTGCCAGCAACGTACTGTTGCCGCAGCGAGTGTACGGCCGCTCGCGTATCGGGCGCCATTTCGAATTCACGGTGGATCTTGTCTCGACGAAGAATGATATCGAACTCAAGAAACTGATCGCCCAGCCGGTCACACTGTGGCTCGAGCAGACCGATAAGAGCTACCTGCCGCATCATGGCTATGTGCACGCCGCACGCCGGCTTGGCGCGGATGGCACCCTCACGAGTTACCAGATCAGCTTCGCATCATGGATGTACTTCCTGAAATTCCGCCGCGATCAGCGGATCTGGCAGGACAAACCTGTGGACGAAATCCTGAGCGACATCTTCAACGCTCATCCCCAAGCGAAAGGCCAGTTCAGGTTCGCGCTCTCCAAGCCTTTGCCACCAAGATCGTATTGTACGCAATACGAGGATGACTGGAGCTTTGTCCATCGACTGATGGAGGAAGAAGGACTGTTCGGCACGTGGAAGCAGGGTGAAGACGGCAAGTCGCACACCTTGATAATCACGGACCGTCTGGACACCTTCGAGCCACTCGCCACGCGGATGGTTCACTTTTACCGCTCCGGTACAAATGGCGAGATCGACGGGCTGACTCAGTGGTCGAGCATGCGGTCCCTTCATAGCGCGGTCCTTACGACGCGTACCTTCGACTACAAAAGTCCATCCTCCGTCGCCAATCCGAAGGGCACCAATGTGCCGACGTTATCGCACGAGTTGTCCGAGCAGCTGGAGGCATACGAGTATACCGGACCCTATACGTACCTGAAGCAGGACCGTGGCGACCATCTGACCAAAATCCGCATGGAGGAATGGGAGTCGCGTGGTAAGCGATTTTATGGTGTCGGGGGCGTGCGCGGGATCGATGCCGGCCGATGGTTCGAACTGGTCGGACACCCGGAGCACGACCGCGATTCGGCCGACAGACGGCAGTTCGCGGTCATCGAAACGGTGTGGTTCGTAGAGAACAACATTCCGGTATCGAGCCACCATGCGAACTTTCCACACAGTCTGCAAGGACGGCTAGTCGAAGCCCATGCGGCCCGTGAAGGTGATAAGGCGTTCCGCGTGCCGCATCAGGATGGCTCCGAAGGCTTTTTCCTTGTCGAGATCGAGACTCAGCGCAAGTCGGTGCCGTATCGCAGCCCGTTCGAACATCACAAGCCGGTCATGCAGTTGCAGACGGTAACCGTGGTGGGACCGCGTGGACAGGAGGTCTATACGGATGAACTGGGCCGCGTGAAAGTGCAGTTTCACTGGGATCGCATCGGCCAGCGTGACGAGCGCAGTTCCTGCTGGATGCGCGTCGCACAGCCGTGGTCGAGCGCTGGCTTCGGCGGCATCCAGTTGCCGAGAATCGGCGACGAGGCGGTCGTGTCATTTCTCGACGGCGATGCGGACAGGCCGATCATCACGGCGCGCGTTGGGAACGGCGCGAACCGGCCACAGTGGAACCTCCCGGGGCAGCACGTGTTGTCCGGGTTCGTGAGTAAGGAAATCGGCGGCGATCAGAACAATGTCTGGCTCAAGGATGATACGACCGGGCAGGTGCAGACGCAGATCCGGAGCGATCACCTCGAATCGGGCTTCCACGCGGGGTACCTCACGCGCGTGAGCGAACCAGCCGGTCGCGGCGAGAAACGGGGTGAAGGCGTCGAGCTGCGCACCGACGGACACGCAGCGATGCGTGGCGCACGCGGGCTGCTATTGACGACCCACCCCCGCCCCGGCGCGTCCGGCGACGCATTCAGCGTTGACGAGGTCAACCTCCAGTTGGCCAACGCGCTGGATACCGCGACGAGTCTGGCGCAGTCGGCCCAGTCGGCTGGGGCACAGGATGGCGAACAGAAGGCTGCGGCCGCCTCCCTGAAAGCACAGGCGAAGGCGATCCAGGGCGGCGGTGCATTGAAGCAGTTCGAGCAGCCACATCTGGTGGCGGCAAGTCCTGCGGGAATAGCCACCAGTACGCCGGAGCAGATTCACCTAAGCAGCGGGAAGACCACCTCTATTACGACCGGTGAGCACGTATCGGTGAGTACTGGCGGCGGCTTCTTCGCCAGTGCGCGCAAAGCGCTGCGTCTGTTCGTCGCCGAGGCGGGCATGCGACTCGTTGCTGCGGCAGGCGATATCGATGTGAAGGCGCTGAAGGACAGCATCAACCTGCTGGCAAAGCTGAATGTGACAGTGACGGCCAGCAAGATCACCATCAGCGCGCAGCAGGAGGTCGAGGTCAACGGCGGTGGCAGCTATACCCGCTGGACAGCTGGACAGATCAAGAGCGGTACGTCGGGCGGCTTCGAAGTGCATTCGGCCAGCCGCACGTTCGTTGGACCGGACAGCGTGAGCACGCCGAACATCCCCGCACTACCGCCAGAGAAAGAACAACTACATTTCGCGTTGGGAGCGCTGCCGGGTGAGGCACATCAGTACGTGAGCGAGCCGTACGAACTGTACAAGGGTGGCGCAAAGATTGGTGAGGGTGTCACGGACGAATTCGGCAGGGTAGTGGTAAAGGATCATCAGCCCGGTACGCCGGCGTATCAGGTCAAACTTGCCAACGGCGGACAATTCGATCTGAAAGTGAAAGACGCGCTTCAGGGCGACCCCGATCATGTTGACCAGCGAAGCAATCGCGGCGAGCGTTTGGCCTGAGCCGGATATCGATGCACTTCAAAACAACCAGGGAAAAAGAACGTGGCACAGCTTCCTCTCGAAACCCATAACCCGATGGACGTCGCCATCGACGAAGCCGGAAGGAGCGCGCAGGGCTCCGTTCAATGGCTTCTTGAAACAGGCGTAGACGATGATGTCAAACCGACCACCGGCAATGACCTAGAGTTTTTCGTCTGCGGCGAGGAAGGATTCCAGTCGATAGCCTCCAAGATCATGGCGGCGCGTGCAACCGTCGACATCTGTTGCTGGGGTTTTGATCCCGGTATGGAGATCTGGCGCGGCGCCACAGCACCTGCTGGTGTCGGAGCCCCATACCCGAAAATGGGAACAATTGATCTCGACAAGGCTGTCCTCGGCAGTGCTGGAATACCTGACGTCATCAACCCCGCACAACCTGGCGGTGAGTCTGATGCCGTCTGCACAGCCTCCCCACCGCCTTCCGGTGTCTGGCCACGCGGGGTCGTCTATGGCGCACTGCTTGAAGAAATTACCCAACGTAAGGAAAATCCTGTCACCGTACGGTTGATGATCTGGTTCGACCCATACGGGTCGAGGATCCAGAACAGCATGCCGGGGTTCACGGACGTTCCAGTTGGCTGGACCAGCCCAGGGGAAAAAGCAGTGCAGCAAGATCCCCCTTACGCGAATTCGATGCGAAACCAGTACTGCGTTGACTGGTGGAAGCGAAACCTGCCCGACGGCGAAGACAAGCTCGACGGCAAACGAAGCGGCATCCGGACGAAGAATCAACGATTGCAGATTGTCCTGCGTAGCATTGCGAGCGATGACGTCAAGACGCTCATTACCACAGCCCCGAAGGAAGAAGATGCGCCCAGCACATACACCGAGGGTCCCAAAGAGACGTTGATTGGAACGAGTGAGAAAGGTCTGCTTGAAAATTATCCGACGCACCATCAAAAGCCGATCCTTATCGACTACAACTACGATAATGGCAGCAAGGCCGTCGGCTATGTGATGGGCCTGAACTCGGTGACAGACTATTGGGACAGAACCGCTCACGAAATCGATGATCCGCTACGGGAAGAGTGGACCCCCGCCAATGTTCAGGCCGAACTGAAACATGAGCAGGAAACGCAGGACCCGGCTGGCCCCCTCAGCAAGGCCGAGTACAAGCACACGAATCCGTACCAGGACTATGCATGCCTCGTGATCGGTAAGGCGTTGAAGCGGCTGCACCAGAATTTCGAGCGCGGCTGGAAACCGTTCGCCCCTGACGCATGGCAGAAACACGAACTGCCGAGTCTGCCATCGAAGATTCCGAGCCTGCCGGACGATCCCGCATATCGCGTGCAGATAGTGCGTACCCAGCCACATGAGCACGAGAAGAACATCAAGAAGGTCTACCTGCAGGCAACCAGTTTCGCCCGCAACTACATCTACATGGAGAACCAGTACTTCTTTTATCCTGAGTTTGCACGGCACCTGAAGCAGGAGCGACAGAAATTTCACGATGCGTGGGCGAAGCTGGCGAACAAACCGCAGCAGGACGCGCCGATGCTACACCTGTTCGTCGTCACACCACATCCGCAGGACCCGGGGATGGTCCCGCGCACCTACGACACGATGGCCGAACTAGGTCATGGCGATGCCTGGAAGGACGAAAGCGTCCTGTCGGACAAGGGCAAGACGAAGGAAAAGTACACGAATGACAAGGGCGAAAACACATTCCATCCTGAAAGCGCGCAGGAGTTGCAAGACACGATTGGTCTGAAAGTCAGTATCGCGCGGTTACGTACCAGCGGCATGACGGCCAATCAGGTGATGGCCTACCGCGAAATCTACATCCATGCGAAGTTGATGCTAATTGACGACGTCTTCGTGACAGTGGGGAGTGCGAACATGAACCAACGCAGTATGTCCGTCGACAGTGAGATCAATCTTGCAGCGACAGGACAGAAGTGGGCAGCAGGTCTTCGCGAGCGGGTGTTTTCCTTGCTTTCGGGCACGGCCACCGCCGGTAGCGGGGATCGTGATCAGGTGCCAGCGGTGTACGACACTTGGGAAGGGCGAATGAAAGACAACAACGATATTCGGAAAGAAGCCAAGGAACAAATGCAGGGATTCATTCTTCCGTTCATTGACCGCCGGGCGAAGACCGTATTGCATGCACAAATTGATGTGCCGTCGCCTACCAACGTCTCTAGTACCGCCTAAACGGAGTCGATCTGATGCCGATCGCGGCCCTCTGCAGAACCATTTTGATTGCCTTGTGTGTATTCGCCGTGAGTGTCCACGCGGAGTTGCTACCAACATCGTCCATCGAGCACAAAGTTGCCATGTCTGATCTTCCACGCTACGAAAAACTGCCACTGTTCAACCCTCACCGCACAACTTTCACCTGCGTCTATCAGGATCAGCACGTACCACCGGTTGATCCGCAGGCCGAATTGTGGTTTCAGCAAGCGTTAGCACTTGACAACCCGGACATTTACTACGAAAAACGTGACTATCCAAAGATCTATCAGCTATACATGCAGGCCGCTGATCGCGGTCACTGGAAAGCCATGCTCAATCTCGCCTCTTTGATTCTAAGCAGCTATCCAGGTGTGCCTCAACATGACCCCGAAGCCGCGATTGAATGGGTTGAGAAGGCAATGCGGTTGGGCGTTCCCGATGCATATGACATGATGGGCACGTACCATCAAAACGGAATGATCAAGGGCGGCGACGCAACCAGCGCCTATGCTTTCTTTCAGCAAGCCGCGGACATGGGCAGTCCATCCGCAATGACATTTCTTGCGGAGAAACTTGATGCCACACACGATGACCCAGACGGAGAATTCTGGGGCAATCTTCCGATTGCTACGCAAATGCTGGAATGTGCTCTGGCACAGGGCTACGGAGATGCCGCTGAAGAACTGGGGTTCGTCTATGCACGACCGAGAACAGCAGACGCAAAGCTTCGTGCACTAACTGTTCTCCATGAAGGGGTGAAATTGGGAAGCGCAAAGTGTGCCAGCAAGTTATCCATTGAGTTTGACGGATTTAACTTGACCAATGGTCGGAACCTGCCTGGCAGCATCGATAAGGCCAGAGCCGACAGGTATCGCGCAATCAGTAGATCCCTCGAACACTATCAAGGACGGCTCAAACTCCCGAACCTCGACAAGGTGCTCCCGCTGCCTCCAACTCCGCTGCCCAAGTGGGACGGCAACGTGCAAACGTTGATTGACGCTGCAAAGGCTGTGGCACCGTCGCCCAAGATACAGCAGGGTGCAGCCCAGCAAGGGCGCGAATTCATCCCGCACGGTTACGCCGTATCCCCGCTCTCAGAGAGCACGATTGCAGTCTCGGGTAGCCAGATTGTGCCCCACGCTGGTTACTGGCTTGCGCTATACGGCCCGGCATCGGCGAATAAAGCGCAGTTGCTTCCAGCCCGAAAGAACACCCCCGAGCGCTATCAGGCCGGCGAACGATTCGAAGTATCGTCATCGGAATGGCTCACTGCTGACCAGGTGCAGTGGCACTATCTCGGTGAAGCCTATGCCTTGCCTCCGCAACGGGACGATTTCCTGAAACATATGATTGACGCCAAGTTCCTGCGCGAGGTTCCTCAACCGGCTTCGCCGGTGCGTTGCAATGGGCGGCAACGCTGCCCGCAAACCGGCATATGGGAAGGCCGCGTTGCTGGCGATCATCCGCTGGCGATGTTGTACAACCGATGGGACCAACAGGCTTTCGTCGAAGAGGGGCAGGCTTTTCCTAGCCCAGGTGTACGTTTCATCGATATCGCTGCGGAAGATCTGCGATGGACGTATCTCGGTAGCCCCAACGTGGATACCGGCATGCCCGGTATCCACGCGATCGGTTTATAAGCGTACTGGTTGATCGCAACGCAGCACCCGTACCGGATGGAGAAAACTGATGGTTCGTCAGGTCATTGTGGTTGGCGACACGCTGGCCCCGCACGGCGGTTCCGTTACGACGGGCTCGAGTGCGGACATCGTCGATGGCAAGCAGATTGCCCGTAAAGGCGATACGGTCGAGTGCAAGGAGCATGGCACCCAGACCATCTCTGAAGGCGACGAAGCTGGCATGGTCGGCGGTCAGCCGGTCGCTCTGCAAGGCCACCACGCCGCGTGCGGGTGTACGCTCGTGAGCCGCGGCACGACCCTTTCCATAGGGTAGATACGAGACCCGGCAACGTCACGCGCCCCCCTTGTCTCACCACGTATGGTGCGGACAATTGGAACCGCATCACGTGTGAATCGAGGGCTTCATGCAGGACACTATCCTGACCGACGCAGCGCAATTCCCGCGCAAAACACATGGCGAGCCTGCCCGGATCGTTGATGATGACAGCATAGAGTTTCGTGAGGGCGAACACGTCACGATTCGCGATGGCTCCAGCCTCAGCACGGCAGGTGTGGTCTCCATTGCCGTTCTCGGCTCCATGGCGCTCGCCGGGAAACCCGTCCGCTGCTCGGGAGTGCTCCCGGGCGTCACACTGCTCGTTAGCACCGGCGCACTTCGCGCCCCAGGCGGCAACGAGGCGGATCAGGTCATTGACGACATATGGGGAAGGATTCGCCCGGGACTCGTCGACTGGCTAACCATGCGAACGTCACCAGCTGGCGTAACAATGGCGCTGGGCTCCGATATCCGCCTCGAGTTTGGCTGGGACGACCGGCATCGCGTGTGCGACGGCGCGATGCAGATCGATGTCGAGCACGATCCCGCGTTTGCGGCCGAGTACCCGAAACGACGCAGACAGCATCCGCTCGTCGAGCGGTCGCCTGAGCCGGTGGACCGGGCACGCAAGCAGGAAACGCAACTGCGTGGCCTGCTCGTCACTGCATTGGAGAAAAGCATCCAGACCAATGATGTTCTGTATGCCCGGCTACCCGCCTCTGTGCGATATCGTGCGACCGGTGCGCTCACCGCGTGGCGAGAGTTCCGCAAGGAGGCCGAGGCATTCGCACCGTCCAGTCTCGCCGCGATGCTGAAAACTGATCCACCGACAATGCTCGTTCGGGACTACGCTGAGATCACACGCCGGCTGCTGCCGCATGGAGTTGAGGACGTGCCACCGGAGAACCTGGCTGTGCATGCTTCGCACAGCGTCGTCTGGCAGGCGTTCGACGAGCGGCACGGTGTGCTGTACGAGCCCACTCCCGCCCTGCACCGGCTGCTGGACCAGGCGTATATCGCAGACGATGTGCCAATCGGCGCGCTCGAGTTGCCGGTCGAAACCCTATGCATCATTCCCGAACCATCACGCTGGGCACAAACGGGCGAGAGCGAGGCGATCGCGTTGTTCCGGGGCACTAAAGCAACCGCCAACGGCAGATCGCGCATCATTAGCGTCGTAACCTGCTCGCGAAGCGCGGATGCCAGACGGTCCATGGTGGTCGATGCGCTGGACCTGTCGCTGGACGATCCCGGCAAAACCATTCGCGAGTTGCTAGATGACGCGTTCAGTGAGCCCCAACCAGGCGACGGAGAAATCAGGCAGCACTGGCGACATGCACTCGATTACGCGATCAAGATGCTTCTCTACCTGACTGCACGTGATGCGCATGTCGTTCACGACCGGGACTACTCGGAGGCCCCCCGCGAATTTAGCGGTCTGGGCAAGCGCAAACGTGTGGAGCGCCTCGCACAGATCGAGCAACTGTACGATCGGCACATTGTTGGTCCTGCAATCCTCGATAGGGAATCGACAGATTCATTGTTGACTGACGGAGTACATCACGAAGTCCGCGGACACTGGCGTCGACCGCATTTCAGAATGCAACCACATGGACCGAATTCGTCATTGCGCAAGCTCGCATTTATTGGTCCAACGATCGTGAGGCCAGACCGCCTTGGTCTGTAAAGAAAAGGTGATCCCTTCGATGTGCTGTGACCTCGCTCCGGCTTCAGCAAATTGCCGAATAGTGCCTCGATCTCGGCGGGCTTGGCGTCGAACTGCTCCACGAGATCCTTGATGCGGTAACCGTGCCGCGTCAGCGTCGGTTCGAGGTCGTCCAGTTGCCGGGATAGGACCGACTCGACCGGCTTGGCCGACATGGGCCTCTCGCCAGTCCGGAATCCGGCCTCGAACGCGAGCGCCAGATGCAACTGGATTTGCAACGGTGTGCGCAGTTTCGTCGCCAGGAGGTCGGCCGCATCCTCGGCGAGAATCGTCTCGACAGCGGTGCTGCCGGACGCACACGCGCCCAGCAGCCAGTACAGGTATTCACGCTGGCTGTCGGCGATGTCATCGAGGGAGAAGATGTCGGTACCGTAGCCGATTTCCTCCATCGTCGCACGGCGCATCGCCAGCGGATGGCGCAGGTCAATCATGGCATCGAGATGGCTGCGGGAAAAAATCGACGGTGCTCATCAGCATGACTCGCAAACTCCCAGAAAGCGAACCCAATCAATATCGTTTCTGGGAGTTCGCTAAATCACGGTCTATCGCCGGAGGCTTGCCTGATCGGCTTCTGAAGGGCCGACTCATAAGGGTTTATGCGGATTCGACGGACATTGTCTGCTGTCTGACGGACTTATATCCTCTAAATAATACGGAAATCCAACACAACACACACGGCCTAAGCGGTATAAACACGCCGGCTGCGTATAGCCATAAGAAAAGGGGACCGGTCATGAAACGGGGAATTAAAGCGCTGATCACGCTCGGGAGCGTGATCATACTGGCGGCCTGTGCGACTCGCCTGTCGGTTACCGGAAACCGTGGAACGGAAAGCGAGTTGTCTAACATCGTCCAGATACCGCCGATCAATCCCGGACCGACCACGCAAGCAATCGACTACCCCGTCCTGTACGGAACGAATCGAATACCGATATATGCGGCTGGGGCAACGGGTGGCGAAGCGAGTACCGAGTACGGTTCAGCACGAGATTTGACGCTTCACTATGGGCGTGTATGGGTGACGATTCCCAAACACCACCAGATCAAGCCGGAAGAGTCCTGGTGGAGCGATTTCAAGAAGGGGGCCAACCCGAGGTTGACGATATCGCGTGTCGAGCCCGCCCAGAGTGAACAGGAATTCGTGGGATGGGCAGCAAATGCTATCGCGTCGTCCGCTGGCTCGAACGACGACTATATCGTCGTCTACATTCACGGCTATAACGACTCTTTCAAAGACGCGGCAGAGAGCGCGGCGCAACTTGGGGCCGATCTCGGCATACCGCCCAATCGAATGTTCATGTTTTCGTGGCCGGCACGGGGCGAATTGGCAGACTACACGTTTGACGAAGCGACCGTCGATGCCAGCGAACAATTCCTGCGTGAATTTTTCATGGAATTGTCGAAAAAGGTCGCGCCGGGAAAGAAGATCCACGTGGTCGCCCATAGCATGGGAAATCGCGCTCTCCTACGCGTCGTAGACGCGCTACTCCACGGCTACGACAAAGAGAAAATCCACTTCGGCCAAATCGTGCTAGCCGCGGCGGATGTGGACCGCGAGGTGTTTGCAAACATGGGGCAGGAGTTCGCCCAAGTAGCCGATCGAACTACGGTTTATCTGTCGCCTTACGACTTTGCCGTAGGCGCGTCGCAATTCTTCCATCAATATCCCCGAGTCGGTTGTGGTACCAGGCCACAGGTCGACATCAGCGGAATCGACAGCGTTGTCTCGATGCTCGACAACGATTTTCCGGGACACGGCTACATCGAAGACGCATTGCCCGTTCTCACGGACCTGCAGAGCCTGTTCGTAGCGGGAACGCCGAAGCGTCCAGTGGGCGACGTATGGAAGGTGTATCCCGGCCCTACCGGTAACAGCGAGTACTGGGTCGTCACCGCCAAGCCAAGCTGGATCCCTCGCATCAGAGCCTGCGTGACGGAGAACACCCTGGTGGTGTCCCCGACATCCATATCGCTGTCCGAATGGAAATAAAAATGAAGATCGACGGTCTGGTTAGCATCGACCGCCCGCAGCCGATGCCTCCCTCCCCTCACCCCGCCGGAATAGCCTGATAAAGATTATTCACCACCAGTAACGGCTGCTGATCCCCAGCCCCAAACAACGTCAGCTTGAAGCTATTCTCCGCGCCGTTCGCAAGGTTAGGCTTCTGCGTCGCCAGCCAATCCTCGACGGTCTCCGCCAGCACGCTGACGAACGCCGGCGTCACCGCCGGCTCGACCACCGTCAAGACCGGCGGCAACAGGCAAACCGGCAGACTAACCGGGAAATTGCCTGTCAACGGATAAGTGAAGCTGCCGGTCACACTCGCTTCCACCGACACCGCGCCATTGCCCCCTTCGAACAACCCGGCAAAGAACTCGGTCAGCAGCGCCTCCAGACTGGCAGAGGCGTTACCCGCGTTCTCCAGCGAAAAGTCCTGATGCACGAGACGCGGCACGGCCGCCCCCGAGAAGCTGACGCTCGGCGTGGTGAAAATAAACGCCGGATTCGTGGAGACGCCACTGGTATCCAGCGGGAACAAGGTCTTGTTGCGCTCGATCCGGATCGACGACTGCCCGTTCTGATGCAACAGCACGTCCAGTCCCGGCAGCACCACGGTTCGCTCCTGCACGATCTCGGCGTCGTCCCACGACAGATAATGCGTGGGCGATGCGGTCTCTTGATAGAGATACGTCAACAACGAAAGCCCGTCCGTCGGCGCAGTCGGCACCGGCGTATAGCTGTCGGGAAGAATCTGCACGACCGGCGCGGGCAGCGTGATCCCGCCTGCCGAAATGGTTGCATTGGCCTGATCCCAGCTCGCATTGGTTCCATTGATCGTCACATTCAGCAGGTTCGTCACGGCGTTGCCGCTGCCATTGCGCGTCAGCACCGTCTCGAAGTCGAGTTCGATCAGCTCCGGCGCCTGCGCCGCGGCAAAGCGCGCCTGGCTCAGTTGCCCCGCGTAGGCCGTCGCCACGTTGGCCAGATACTCGGCGAAGCACTGCACCGCGTGCGCCGCCGCCTCGATGACGGTCTGATCGGTCGTGTCCGCGTCGATCTTCGTCAGATAAGTCCGGAAGTCCTCGGCAATCGCCGGATAGCTGGTGACGAACTGCGCCAGCGCCGTGAACAGATCGGGACCGGCTGCCGGCGCCATGAGGCGAGTCGCGGCGTTCGGTACATTCAGTTGCATCGTGGTCTGCACCGAATCCTGAGCCGCAAACGGATAGGTATAGACGAACGAGTAATCCCATCCGGTCAGATCGACCGGCACGACTGGAACACTCGTCGACTGCGAAGCAAGCTGGTTCTGCACCGTGGGCGGCGTCGGCAGGTTGCGGTTCACCACCGGGATATTCGCGGCCTGGACCGGATTAAGCCCATAGATATACGGACCGGTGACGAACACGAGCCACTCGCTGTCGATATAGCCATCGATGCCGGCCACCGTCGCCTTGTTGAACTCGAGATGCGTGATCGCAAAGTTCAGGGTCAACGGCACATACGCCTCGTCGTCCGTGTTCTTGGTGCTGAAGAAGAAGCTCAGGCGCGGGTCGGCCGGCACGCCATCGGTTGTAACAGGGCCGAGCGGGATGCGGGCCGCGCTCAACGTGAAGTTCTGATTGACGCTTGCGTTGCCGGCGATGACGCCCTGCGGTTGGCCGTACAGATCGGGCGGCCCGGCCGCGTCGGGCTGACCGGCGCCGGACGCGTCGCTGACCTGGTAGAGCACCACCGCGCTGGCGGCATAGGCTGAGCCGATCTGGTTCAGCAACTGCTGATACAGCTTGTTCTTCGCCGCTTCATAAGTGGAGGCGTCGGACGCGCTGGTCGAAAGGATCGGCTTGACCGTACCAGCGATGCTGGTCGCAAGACTGTCCTTGGCCTCGAGTACCGCGCCCAGATAGCCGTCGATCAACGGGTCGCTCTTACCCAACAGTTGGTCGAGGATGAAGGCCGAGGTGGAATCGCTGGCCGACAGGAAGGCATCGATCGCGTCGAGGCAGGTCTGGAACCACTGGTTTTGATCGACCCCGGTGAAGCTCAGGGTGACCGCGTTGCCGCTCGAGTATTCGGTGATGCTGGCCGTGCGGCTGACGAGCGATGTCGCCACCGGCGCGGCCGTGTAATAGCTCGGCGCGTTCTGCGCGATGTTGAAATAGATGCCGTTACCCTTCGACGCACCGAAGCGGACCGCCCAAAGCTGCATCGTGCCGGAACTGCCGGCGTTGCTGTCCGACGCCTTCAGGCCCTCGCCTATCCGCATCTGCCAGTCAGCGTTCTGGAACGCAGCCTCGAAGTTGCGGGAGAAGGTCAGGAACGCCGGTTGTCCGCCCGACACCGTGTCCGGATCCGGCTGCGGCAGGATCACGCTTTGCGCCGCCAGGCCACCCGCGCCGGCGGCCACTTGCGGATCGACAAGGACCGCCGCGCGGCTCAAGGTCAGCGTCACGTCGAGCGCGATGATGTCGCCGCTTGCCACGCTGGCGAGCGTCACCGGCACCGCCAGCAACGCGCTCGGCCCCTTGTCCGGCAGCGCGCCGCCATTGACGATGCCTTGCAGGCATTGCACGCAGGCGCTGACATAGCTGCGCACCTGGTCGGCCTGGGTGTCGCTGAGCACACTCTCCGGCGTCGCAAGCAACGAATTACTGAGGCTCATGCTCACCGCGTTGCCGCTAAGGTCCGGCACACCCAGGTCTTTGTAGTTCTGATTCAGTTGAAAATAGATCTTCTGATAGAGCGCGAGATCCTTGACGGCCTCATCCGGACTGGTCGCATACAGCACCGTCGCAAACGCCAGATTGACGTTAAGCACCGGCTGGCCGGCCGTGCCGGCATAGAGGTAATTGACCGTCGTATTCGACCACGACGACAAGCCGATCAGCAGATCGGTGTACAGCAGATTGATCGCCGAGCCGTTCAACGCGCCACTGTAGCCGGCAGGTGGCACGGTGAACGGCGTCACCGTGGTGTTGCCGAACAGGTCCTGCCATTGCAGGGCGATCTGGCACGGCGTGCCTACCCCCACGTAGGGATTCGCGCTGGCTGGCGGCAAGCCGTCGGCCGGTGCGGCGGGCGCCGGGTTGAGCGTGGAGACCTTGCTGAACCCCAGCGACTGGCTATAGATGAACTCGGCCTGCGCCGCGCTATTGAGCTTCATCCGGCGGCGCTGCTTGATCTCGGCGTGACTGGCGAATGCGGACGGGACATCGGACGGTTCGTTATCCTGTGGACCGAACGGCAGGCCCATCGCACTCGCCTTGAAGAACGCGTTGGCTTGCACCCCCGCCGACAAGGTGTTGTAAAGCGAATACATGAACGTCGCCGCGTAGTCCGGGTCGCTGGACTGGTCTGGCGGCGGCCCCATGTCGACACGGTTCAGCGAGAAGCTGACATTGCCCGCCGGCAACTGATTGCGCAGATCGAAGGACTGCGTATCGATGGTCAGGACTGCACCGGCGCGCAACAATCCGGCGACCGGCAGCGCAAGCACAGCCATGGCGTCGATGCTAATGCCATAGTAGGCGGCCATGCTGGCGAAGCTATCGCCAGGCGCGGACGCCGCCGCGACCTTGTAACTGACGGACGGAATGTAGAACACCGAGCCCAGCGCCACCGCAACGCCGGGGTTATAGGTCGCGATTTGCGGCCCGGTAATCGTCGTGACCGCACCTTGCGAATAATAAGCCGCAAGGTTGGCGAGCGTCTGGGCGGGATCGGCTAGATCGGCTTCGGTCAGTTGATGCGTCAGGCCGTTGACCGGAATCACCGCGCCGCTCGTGAGGGCGAGCGTCTGGTTGTCGGCGGCGATCCTGGCGGGGGTGGCTCCATACAGGCTCGCTACGTCGGCGAGACTCGCGCCCTGCGCGCCGACAGCCGCCGATTGACCGCTAGTCGAGAGCGATGCCACCTGCACGACATCCGAGGCGACGTTGATGCCGTCGGTCGTCACGAATGCGTTGACGAAGCAAGGCAGCGCATAGCCAAAATTGGTGCTGCCGGTGGCGGTGAAGGTCGCGATCATCGATAGCGTGGCGTTGCCGTTGGCATCGAAGATATCGGCCGGCAAGCCAGTGCCGTCGCTGACCACCTGATAGAACAGGTAGTAGCCGCCGCTGCGCACCGTGCTTTGTTCCCACAACAGCTTGATGAATTCAGCAGGCGGATTGCCGATGCCGCGCGGCGGCGGAATATCCGCGCCTAACGCGAGCGCCCCCCGCACCGCCAGCTCGGGATTGGTTTCGGTCGACAGGTTGGTTTGGGCAATAAAGGTCAGGAATTCCTGTGTGCCCAGCGTCGCCAGCGCCGGCGGCTGGGTCTGCTGCTCGTAGCAGACGAACAGCCCCGAGAGCATCGACACGCTCATCGAGTCGATCGCGCTCAGCAACTGTTCGAGCGTCTGCGCATCGGCAGTCGCCGTGCCGGTGATCTCGTAGACGTTCGGCAACGAGGCCGCATTGGCTGGGCCATTCGGTGTGTCGTCCGAACCGCCGGACGATACGCCCGACACCGGCAGCCGCTTGATGCTGAAGTTGATGCGCGTCGCCCACGCCCAGTTCTGCAGATCGGTGTAATCGGTCTGGCTGCTGGCCGGGGAGGTCTGGCCGCGCTGCGGCTGGAACTGGGGCAGCAGCGGCAGTTCGGCGGACAGCGAGCCAAACAGGCTATCCAGACTGGCCTGACGCGTGGCGGTGAGTGCCAGCACGCTCGACGGCAGCGGCCACAAGGTCGCCTGAGTCTGCGAGGTGGCCGTGCCTCCGGTCCGGGTGGTGATCGTCTGCAGGGCCGCCATATCCGAGGTGACCCAATAGGCGTAGTTGCCGGTCGCCACGGCCTTGGGCTGCAACAGCACCGGCGCCACGGCGCTGAAACCCGGCGCGGGCTTGAAGTTGCCAGCCTGCGCCCAGCTCAGCACCGTGCAGAGATTGTTGTAGGAGTCCAGCAGATCGAGCGCGGCCGACCTCGATGCGACGCCGTCGAACTGCACGAAGTTGAGGTCGACGCCATGCGACGCCGTTGCGGCCGACACGGTGACCGCATAGCCGGTGACGGCAGCCGGCGCCGGGGTCGGGAACTCCTGGCCGGTCAACTGATAGAGGCCATACGCGCTCTGCCCGGTCGGGAACAGGAACTGGTCCGACAGGGTCAAGCCGTCGCTGGCCGGCAGGCTCAGGCCGAACATCAGGAAGCGCGACACCATGCCGGCGGTCTGCGCCACCTGATCGGTGTCGGCGATCGCGGTCCACAGGTCCGACACGGTCCATGCCTGCAGATTGGCCAGCGTCAGCAGCCCACCTTCGGCGCTGACCGAGAATAGCCCACCTACCGTCTGGCTGGCCGTAGCCAGCAACGGTACCGTGGTCGCAAACAGGGTGGCCACGCTGGCTAGCGTGTCGCCGTCGGCGCTCGTGTAGGCGATCGGCGCGACGCTCATCGGCGCGGCCGGCGTCAGCAGCTTCGTAGAACTCGCGATGGCTGGAACTTGCGCCAGTTGATCGGCATTCATCCCCAAGGCCTTGCCGATCGACTCGAAGCTATCGCCGGCCACCGTGGTGTAACTGTCGATGGCTACGCCCGGCTGAATGATCCGGGCAGTCCAGTTGGCGGTGATCAGGCTCGACACCGTGGTCTGCCAGCGCGCCGGCTTGTCGGTGCCGTCGCTGAAGCGCGCAGCGATGCCGGTCAGCGTGTCGGCGCTTTGCACCGTATAAGCCAGCGGCGGCGTGGTCAGGATCTTCGCGGCGCTCAGCGCGTGATTCTGGTTGGGCGAGGCGATATCGTCGACATCGAGCTCGTTGGGGCTGATCGCGTTGACCGCCGCCAGGATGCTGGCAATGCTGTCGGTGGACTGCAGCGGCCATGCATACGACGCCAGCAGGTTCTGCGCGGTCTGCAGCAATTGCCGCCCGATCATCGTGAAGTAATCGACAAAGATCAGCGCGGCCATCGACTCGACGCTGTCATCGGCTACGGTGAGCGAATTCGCTGGCGGGGAACCGATGTTGTTCTCCTGCTCGATGCTGGTCTCCACCTCCGCGAACTCGTCGGCGACCGCTGCGCGATAGGCGTCGTTGACCGTCGTGTAACTGCCGAAATCGATCGGATCGGTGCCGCTGCCATCCGGCTTGGGCACCGTCAGGGACAAGCCGTCGAACACCGGGAAAATCGTCGAGCCGGCCTGGAATTTCGTCTTGTCGCCCGAACTGCTCGCATAGTCGGCGGTCTCGAAGTTCAGGAAGAACGCCGAATCGAGGAAGCCCAGAATCGACGCGATATCGAGCGGTGGGTTGGCGTTGTTGGCCAACGCGTTGATCCATGCCTCCAGTTGCTCGGCGCTGACGACTTGCGCCGACACGCCCGCGAGGTCGACCGCAGCGCCGTTCGTGCCGCTCAGCGTGTCGATCAGCCACGGGAAGAAACTGGCGCACAACTGATCGAATGAGGTATCGCCCGTGCCGTCGCCGCCCGGGATGGACGCGTCCATCGCCAGCAGGAACACGAACGCACCCTGCTGCTGGCTATAGGCCGTCGCGCCCTCGGGCGCCAGCACGGTGAATTGCGGCGCCATCAGCACGTTCAAGGTTGGCTTGGCGTCCGCTTCGCGCAGCACCCGCTTGGGCCGCGGCTGGACCGCGGCGGCAAGGGCGGCGACCCGTTGGGCGCGCAGCGAGCGCGCTGTGAACAGCAGACTGCGCACGGCATTGCTGCCGGGGGAATCCCATGGCGCGCTCTGGTTCTGTCCGATCGTGAACGACGCCGTCACCGTCATCGAGAACGAGAAGGAAATCTTGATCGAGAACAGTCCGAGATCGATCTTGATCGTCACCTTGACGCTGACATAGGCCGAGGCCGTGATGGGAATTTCGCGGTACGACTCGTAGGTCATCTGCACCGACAGCACGATGTTGACGCTGACCGACGCCTGGATAATGACGAAATCCACCTTGCCCGCCAGCGTGCCGATGATGCCGATCGTGCCAGTGAGCTTGAAGTAATACTGGTCCTGCAAGGCGCCGCTACTCTGCGTGGTCAGACTCGTTCCGCTCGACGACGAATAGGGATGCCAGGCCGCGATCACGCCTTCGACGATGCCGAACACCGTCAGCGAGAAGCTGGCCGACAAGGGGCCGGCCGAGAAGCTGTAGCCGAGCCCCAGTTGCAAGCCAATGCCGAACACCACGACGGGATCGAACGTGCCATTGGTCGTGACCGGCACCTGGGTCGCGGTCGCCGCGCTGAGCTTGCCGAAATAGAATCCGCCGCCCCCCACCACGGGGACGCCCGCGATGATCGCGTAGAGTGCGAACGAGCGGCTGAAATCGTTGTTGTACGGAAAGCCGATATCGATCAGGAAATCGCCGTTGGTATACACCTGGACGGAAATCTGCGGCAAGGTCACCGAGACCGCGCCGAGATTGAGCTTGCGAATCGCATCGGGGAACGAGAAGTCGACCTGGAACAGCCCGATGTCGTCGGTGATCTTCTTGTAGAGGATATCGATCGCCAGGTTCGCCAGGCCGCCGGCCTTGGGCCCGGCGAGGGCGAGACGCAGACCGTACAGATTGGGGTCGTTGAAGACGAACATCGCGTCGACCGTCCACGACCCTTCGACCTGCAGAAAGCCCAGGTGCCCGGCGATCAGCCAGTTGTTGTCCTGGTTGTAATAGGGAAAGCCGTCGGGCTGGCCGCTCGGATTCGGATTGACCGGATTGGTGTCGCTGTTCGTGCTCGGCACCTTCGCCAGCGCATTGATCACCGACTGCGTGGAATCGAATTTATCCGAGCCGGTAATGCCGATGCGCTGCCCCAGCACCAGCAGGAAGACCTTGAAATAGTCCGAGCCGCGCCCGGGCACCGGCGGCATCTCGGTGACGTCCTGGCCGCCCGGTTTCATCAGGTCGCCAAGCTGGTCCGAGATCGGCGAAGACCCCTCAATTTCCAAAGTGACCTTGCCGTTGCCTTCTGTCGAGCGCAGGAAGTTCAGCTTGGTGATCGTGATGAAGCCCAGATTGAGCGGACTGGACAATTGATAGCTCGCCGAGAGCCGGTTGGTCTGGCCGTTCTCCAGCGACACGTTCAGTTGCAGGCCGTCGAGCGAAATCTGGTTCAGCAGATCCCACGGCGAGTCGAGCGTGAAATAAGGATTGCCAAGTGTCCGCACGAGCGCTTGCAGCAGCGCGCCGACGGTCCAGCCCTTCAGCGAGAAGGTGATCTGTTTGTCTTCACTCGTGTACGTGGCAGTAAAGCCCTCCCAGGCGAGCGACAAGGTCTTGTTGCCGTTGGCTTCGAACTGATAGCTCAGATCGAGTTCCAGATTGATGGCCGGATAGGTCCACTTCGAGACGACCGAGCCGGAAAACGCGCTGCCGTCGTAGGCCAATCCGATGGTCGAATCCAGATTGCTAATGGTCTGGTCGCCGAGACTGAAATCCCAGAGGAACGATACATCGACGGTGTAGGTGGTCTTGCCGGCCGAACCCGACGGGATCTTCGCCACGACGCTGAAGGTTTCGATCGTGAGCGTGCCGGGCAGGAAATCGGGGAACGCGTAACTGCCCCCTGCCGAGAAGAACTGCACGATCAGGTCGTTCACCGACAGCGGCTGGCCCAGCGACGCGCTCAAGGTCCACAACGAGGGGGAAACCGTACCGTCATAGGCGAGCGAGACGAGCGTCTGGAACGGGCCCACGCTCAACTGGCCGCCGATGCTGCTTTGCCAGACCGAGGCGGCGTTGCTGCCGCTATCGGCCGGCGTGCTGGCGCCGATGCTGACGGTGCCGTTGGAGACCGACAGGATGGGCTGGTTGCCGACCGTCAGGAACGACAGCGATAGATTGAACTCACTGGTGAAGTTAAAGCTCTTGCCGCCGCCATTGACGGTCAGCGCAATGTTGGCGAGGCTCGCGGATATCGACGACGGCAGCGACACTAAACCACCGCTCAAGGTCGACAGGAAATCGCTGAGGCTGGCCGTGCCCGCGAACGAGGCAGAGAAGTTGAGCCCCGAATCGAACTCGACCTCGAAGACACCGTCGCCTACCCCGTCCGGGCCTTTGAAAATCCCCGGCGCCAGCGTAAACGTGGTCCGAAACTGAAAGGTCTGGGCCCGTTGCGACGACAGCGGATTGGCCATCGACCAGTTCAGGCTGAAGGCCGTAATGGTGAAATTCAGGCTGGGCGGCGCGAACGGAATCGGCGTCCAGCTCATGCCCGGCGAGCTGCCGATCAACACGCTGACCTGATCGATCGTCGCCGGGGAAATGCTGCCCGACAACGACAAGCCCTGCAGCCCCACGTTGACGAGGAACTGCTGGAGCACGCTGGGCACGCCGGTGAAATAGCTGCCCCCACCGCCCACGAGAGCGACGATCGAATCGGGCGTCAGCGGCGCGCTGTTGTTGGTGGCACTGAGGCCGATGGCGTACTGGTTCGAGCCGCCGAGCCAGGACGGCGACACCATCACCTGCAGCAGGTACGGCGATTGATCCACGGACGTCGAGCCGACGCTCAGCAGCGCCGACACGGTAAAGGACGGCGCCTGGCCCGACGTATCATCCGCGCTTTCAGACGGAGCGGGAATGGTCAGCATCAAGCTCGGGTTGGCGACCTTCAGATAGAAGATCTCGAACACGCCCTGTTGCAACTGCGCCGTCAGGGTCCCGGTCGGCAGCAGGACCGTTGAGGCGTTGTAGTCCGACATGTCCAGCACGCCGGAGAGCGCCAGGCTTTGCCCAACCTGGACCGACAACCCGCTGAACAGCGATGCCACCGCCACGGCCGATTGCGGCATCGGCACGCTGGCCGACACATTCAGCTTGGCGCCGCCGCTGACCTTGAGCCCGCTGCTCTGGGCGCTCCACGGATAGACGCCATCAGCGGTCGAAAACACCATCAGCGGCTTGACCGGGGCGAGCTGGTTGAACGGCCAGCCGTTCATGAACGGGAACGAGTCGGTCCAGGTCCAGGCGCTCGGTGCGCTCGCGATCTGAACCACCAGCGAAGAGCCGGACACCGCGAACACCAGCGTCGCCGGCACCTGAAGCAGCCCTGCCGCGCCGGGAAACGGCACTACGGCGTTCGTGACAGTGAAGCTGTCGTTGGCGACCGGGCTCACGTTGGCCGACGACACCGTCACGGTGAAGTCGATGGCCGCCGCCACCTGGAAGGTCGCGCAGAGCTCCTTGTCGTAGTTCTCCGGCACGGTGACCGAGCCGTCGTTCAGCCCGGCCGTCAGAAACGCGGCGTCCAGCGCGAACGCGGCTGGTCCAGCAGCGGTAATCACGGCTTGTTGCAGATTGTCGATTGCGCTCAAGGCCCGATCTCCTCAACGGCGGCGGCAAGGCTGACGGCTAGATGTCGGCCACGATGGCGAAATGATCGCTGGTGTTCTTAAGGTGTCCGTAATTCGCCCAACTGGTCAGGTTGTTGCGAATCCCGATCGTGGTGCCGTTCGGCGCATTGGGCGCCGGCGGGATGGCCGCACCGCCCACGCCTGCCAGCCAGTTGAACGGATTGGTCATGCCCGAGGCCAGATTGGCCGGCAACGGACCGCCAGCCGGGGCGCCGCCCGGCGTCGGCACGACCTGAGTGAACGGCACGCCGGTCAGCGTATTCATGGTCGTGGTGCCGTAAGCCGCGCCGCCGACCCGCGGCCAGACCAGAATGTTGTCGACTGACTCAAAATTGACGACGAAATCGCTACCGATATAGCCATAGCCGGGATACGGCGAGTTCACCATTGCGGTGGACCACAGGAACAGCGACGCTTCGTCGAGACTGTTGTTCTCGCGGATATGGGTGCCGAAATAGCCCTTGAACGCGTCGAGCGCGGCGCCGCCCGGTGCGCCGGGCGAGCTCAGCAACGGCTGATATGCGTAGTTCGGCGGATTGTTCATGATGTTGTAGACGGGCGCGTTGGCCCCGGTCAGAGGATCGAGCAGTTCCAGATTGAAGTCGCCGCCGATCACCCGCGTCTCGACCAGCCCCCGTGCCGCAACCACGTCCCGCAAGTAAGTCAGATACGCCAGGAACTGCGCCGGCAGCCCATCCTGCGGAGAGGGATGCACCGAGAAGATCGCCAGGTCGCTCAGCACCGCGCCCGCCGCGTTGGTACGCGTAAACGTCGTCATATAGGGCTGACGGAACGGGCCGTAATCGACGAACCCGGCCGGCGTCAGCGGATAGGGGTAGGCCGCCGAAGGCAGGAAGTTGACCCGCGCAGCCAGGGTGCTTTCCAGCATCAGGCCGTTGCCGTTGTGCCCCGCCCCGGCGGGCACCACTCGCGGCAGGGTGCCTGGCGGCGTGAGCATCGTGCTGAGATCGGGGGTGAACAGGCCGGCCGCCGGATAGTTGTTGAAGAACACGCCTAAGCCCGGCGCCGTGGACGCCCCGGCCCAGCCACCGACCCAACCGTTGGGACCGGTGAAATAAAGCTGATCGCCGCCGGCCAGCGCCCCTCGGTAAAACACCCCCACCGTTTCACTGCGGCCCCCTATCCCGACCCGTAAAGGCGGTACGAGCCGCCATCCCCAGGCAGGCGCTGCGGCCCGCAGCAAACCGAGCATGGTGATCAGGCCGGCCATCCCGCCGCTATTGCTGGCCAGCATGTTGGGCGTCGAATCGCCCGAACTGGCTTCGAGCACGACCAGGATGTCGGGGTTCGCCGCCATCAGCACATTGGACACCACGGTACGCCGCACGAGGCTGGCCGCATTGTCGGTCAACCCGCCATGACCGGCGCTGTAGAAAAAGCTCGGATCGTTGATCTTGTTGACGCCGAATTTCTGGATGTTCCAGAACAGCACGCGGGTCATGGACGGTCTCCCGAAACAGGCAACAAGCGGGATTCGGGCGCCGCAAGCTTCGCCGTGAACTGCGTCGCGCTATCGTTGGCCACCCAGGCGGCGTACCAGCCGAGGCTGCCAGTGTTGTCCGGGTCGCCGAACAGGAAGAACTGGATGGTGGCATCGGGCGGCAGCTTGGCGATGCCAAGAATCTTCACCGCGATGTCGTCGAGGCGCAGGCAGTAGCCGTAGCGCTCGCTGCCCGCGATCTGCTGACGGATCAGCGAGATCGAACCGACCGCCACCTTGAACACCCCTTGCAGGCTGAACAATTTGGCGCCTGGGCTGGCGCCCGGCAGGCTGAGGCCGACGAAGACCGGAGTCTGGGTGGAGCCGGCCGTGCCCGAGGATGCCCAGGCGAGCAGCAGATCGGAATCGAAACCCGCAGCCGACGCCAACGCGCCGGGGCCGCCCATGGTCACGCGGTACACGACGCCTTGCCACGGGTAGCTCAGCGTCGTCAGGTTGAGCGGCGAGGTGACCGGCAGAAAACCGTAGTTGGCCGGCATCTCATTCGGGCCGGCGGTGATGAAGCTCTTCAACTGCAGGCCGAAGCCCTTGAACAGGCCGTTCTCGCGTGCCGTGCTGGAACTGAGGTCGTAGTTGAGGTTCGAGGTCGAGACCGCAAAGGTCTGCACGTTCGGCGTCGCATTGGGCGAGCTCAGTGTGATGGTGAAATTCGAGAACGACAGTCCCGCGCCCAGTTGCAGGGCCGGTGTGCCCGCCGCGCTGCCGAACGACAACACATCGAACCCAGTGCCGTCGGTCGCATCGAGGGTCACGAAATCCAGATCGCCCCAGACGATGAAGCGCGACACCGTGGTGTCTGCGTCGCTCGAGAGCGTGTTGAACTGCACGTGATCGAACGCCACCGCCTGCAACACGTTGCTGTTCAACTGGAAGACGGTGGTCTGGGTCTGCTGGAACACATAGGACCCGGCGCTCGAATCGTCGCCGCTCTGTGCGACATAGCTGCCGACCAGCACGACCGCGTTGCCCGGCATCTTCGCGCCGTCGCTGACGCCGGGTACCGCGTTGCTGACCGTCTGCGTCACGGTGGAGCCGAACAGCGTCGCCACCGACAACTGCACCCGGCTTTCGAAATCCGCCAGCCGCGTATTCTCGAACAAGGCCTGCAACAGCAGCACCGTGAACTGGAAATCCCCGCTGACCGGCACTGCCACGGGCACGTTCGGATCGACGTTGTTGTCGATGTTCTGCTGATAGGCCGGCTGCTCGTAATCGATCAGCCCGAAGAAGCTCGACTCCCCATCCATATGGAGCGGCGGCGTGGCCGTGGGATCGGCCAGCACGCGGCTGACGGTGAAGCCGAAATGGTGGGCGGCGAAGCGGGAGAAATCGATGCCGGCCGCAAGACCGGCGATCTCCGGCGGTAGATCCGAGACCGACAGGTCCGCGTTCAGTACGAGTACGCCGTTCCAGTTCGGGTCTTGCACCAGCGTCGCGAAGTTCTCATAGAACCGCGCCGATGGTTGAGCGGGCTGCGCCTTGGCGATGGCGTCGGCAAGATACGCCTGCAGCCATTGCGCGAGTCCGGCATAGGCGATTGACGCGGTGCTCTCCGCGGTATCGGGCGCCAGCGAAAAGTCCTGCGGCGCGGTCCACTGGTTGGGGTTCGTCACGCGCTCCACCAGCGAGCCGCTGCAGAACTTCAGGATCAGCACATTGGCGTAGCTGCTCGGCGATACCCCGTGCCCGACCTGTGCGCTGAAGGTCCAGCCCGCGATCTCCGACGTACTGTTGAAAGTGCCGAGATTGACTGGATTCACCGCGACGAGGAACAACTGGTTGGTTTGCAACGCCGATTCGAGCGCGTCGGAAACCGGCTGCGCAAACGAAAACGGCAGATAGCCGCCCGCGCCGTTGCTCGATTGCCCTAACAGCACGTTCAGGTACGCACCGGTTGCGGGGTCGCTCGTGACGAGAAAGCCCTGCGGCGAAGTCGAATACTGCAGCGACGCGTCCTTCGCGCCCAGGTGCCGGGCTTTCCGTACCGCCGATCGCGCTAGATTAGTGGCTGATGCCTGCGACGAAATGATCTGCTTGCGGGTCGGCGCGACGATCTGACTTTCGTAGTCGGTCAAGGTCTTCGCCGACGCGCTGGTGGTTGGCGTCAGGCTGTAGGCGATCAGCGGAAACGGCGCCGCGGTGCTGCCCGTAAACGGCAGGAACGGCGGCGTCGAGCCGAGGATCGGCGGCACATCGTTCTGCTGCGCCGCCGTCACCCCATAGAGCGGGCTGCCTTCGGGCTGCGCCTGGTACACCGTGGGCGCGCCACCGGACGGCAGCAGCGTGGCCCACGCCGTCTGATAAGCGTCCGTCAAGCGCGGTTGCAGCGTGCCGCTACCCGACTGCTGCAAACTGGCCGGCGCAAAGGGAAACGTCGGCGCATAGGCCGCTTGCGACGGCACGAAGCACAACAGGCAGTTTTGTTCGGCGCTGGACGAATAGCTGGGAAAGACGACCGCCTCCGAGCCGAACAAGCCGCCGAGCAGGCCGATCTGCGCGCCGGCCGCGACGCTCGCCGTGGCGACCTGAGAGGTGCCGGTCGGCGTCAGATAGAGGTTGCGCGATGCGGCTGTGGAAGCAAGCGGCGACAGCGAGGCAAACGCGAAACCGCCGGCTCGCGCCGGCGGTGTCACGTTGTCCACGTTGGCCCCCACGGGCGTCAGCGTCAGCGCGTTACCTTGCTGGTTCACGTAGGCACTCGGCAATGCGGGCGCCCCGCTCAACAGCATGCCGCTGCGCAGATAGCCGGCCGCCAGCGCGGCCCCTCCAACCACAATGTTGATCGGATCGCTGGGGTCGACCACAAGTTGGGCCGCCAGCGTAGCGGGCATTGCACCGAGCGCAAACACCGGGAAGAACAGGGTCTGGTCCTGGGCACCGTCGTAGTAGGCATATTGCAGTCCTAACTGCAGACCCTTCGGCGCACCGGCGAAAACGGTCGCCGTGGACAGCGATGCATTGAACACCGCGCAGCCCGTGCTCTGCCCCGCCACCGGCACCCCCATCCGCACATTGGTCGCCGCGACGATGATCGTTTTACCGGTTTGCAGATTGATCAACGGGTTGGTCGTCAGCGGATAGCTGAGCAGCAGTTGGGCATTGGCCTCATCGACCGTCATGACCAGCGAACTCTGGACATTGAAGATCAGATTCGCTCCGAGCACCGCATTCATATTGGTGTTGACGACGTAGTTGTTGAAGCTTTGGCCGAACTGGAAACCGTAGTTGGCGAAGGTGCCGAAATAAGGCGCCGTGCTGCTCTGCAGCCAGAAAAACGCCCGGTTGGCAGTGATGCTGCTCTTGATGTACGCGCTCAACTGCTCGGCGAAGCCAGCCGGATCGGTATCGAGAATCGCCGGTCGATCGACGCAGAAAATGTAGGCACCGTTATACGGTCCGCTCAGCGAATCGGTGAGCCCGATCGTGGCGGGCAAGCTGACCGAAGCCGTCACCAGATACCCGGCCCAGCCCACCGATCCCGCCTCGCGGGTTTCATACAACGCCGTCGGATTCCCCTTGGGGTCGGCGATTTGCACATACACGGTCGGGTCGGTCATCTTGGATGCGCTAACCAAATGAATGTTGGAGTTGCCGCCGGCGAACGCCGCGGCACGCGATCTTCATGAAGCGCTCGCAGCCACGCCGATTGCATTGCCACGTTCCGGTACCGAGCGGCGCCCTCAAGGGGACATTCCTCTTGCCTGCGGCGCCAGATAACGCCAGGCCGCAAGCGTGCCGTCATATTTCACGCTATGGTGGTCCGACGACGAAAAGCGCCCCCGCAAGGTCACCTCACCCATCTGCACCGGTGTGGCCGGACGCAACGTCACGACCATGTCCGGCGCGATGCTGACCGTCCCCACCATCGCTCCCTGTGGGAACCGGCTGCTATTGGCTCCCTCAGACAAGCTGGTCGTGCGGATAAACTGCCCTGCAGTCAGAAATTTCACTTCGACGTTCTGGTTCGCGATGAACTGCAGCGTGATCTCGGCGTTCAACTCCGGTGTCAGCCAGACTGTCCAGTGCTTCAGCATCACGGGCGTCGTCCACACCCAGTTGGCGAACTCGCGCCGGTAACGAACCTGTTGCGCCTTGCAATCGTTAGCCGGTCCCTGACATTGTGTAACAGTGAAATCGCCCTCGAGCGATGACACTTCCCCGGCCATGCCGAAGTGGGCGACCAGGCTGCCCTCCACACCGTTTTGCTGCATCCGCATGTCGAGCAGGTAGATGTTGTCGAACGGCGTCAAGGTCTGCTCCCCGACCTCCTGCCCGTCGAGCGAGATCGACACGTTCAATGCCGCTGCCTGCCGCTCGACCATGAAACGCAAGCCCATGACGCCATAGCTCTGCTCGACCGGTACGCCGGGCTCCACCTGGAGGGACTCGAGTTCCGCGCCCATCACAGGCCTTGCCGGCAAGGCCATCGACATCAGCACGACGACGGCCAACACAGGCCTTGTCGATGCCAGGCGAAACGTTACGACAGTACGCCAGCACATCCGGACAGAGCGAGAGACGAGCGCGCGCACGCCGCCGCGCCGATGCTTCGGCACCGGCAGAATCGTGCTGCAGTTGCTAACACCGCCTGTCGTGAGATTGCCTCGCAAATAGCCCTCCCGCCACCAGGCCCGGATTCAACCAGACGATGTCCGGACGACATTCACGAGGCACGCCTGCAGCCGGATCCACCAACCCGCGGCGGACCAGGCTCAGGCTTTCCGCGAGCCGTTTCTCAGGTTTGCGAGTAGATGACCAGGCCGCTGATGTTTGCCGTGCCGGAAACCTTGTCGCGGATCTGGCCCGTCAGCGTTACCTGATAAGCGCTGCCGCCCAGGGCAGTGAACGTGACCGTGAGACCCTTCACGAAAGTCACGGTGTCGTTACCTGTATCTTCCGGCAGGACAGAATTAGTAATCGCGTTTGAGACCGTCGGCAGCCACCACACCGTGCTGTTGGCCGGCGACATGAAGCGGATCTGGGTCGATTGATTTGAATCACCGCTGCCACTAGCGGTGCTGTTGGAGTTTGCGGTTAATTGAGTAGTCTGGGAAGCCATTGCTCGCACCTCTTCCGTAGAAACGATTTCAAAAAAAGCCCAAACGGGCCGTCGACAAACGCTGCGCACTACTAAACTCCGGATAACGTGACGAACACACGTCAGTCGGGACAATCATTGCCGGTGAATTCGCATTCTTTGAAGCAGGCTCGAATTTAGAGTGTTGCTCGTCCGGCGCAATGCCGCACTGTGGCTGGCACCTCAAGAATGCCTTGATGTCAGAGGCTATCCATGCCCTCTCATTCCCGTAACTGATATAGTTGACAGGGTCACTTCCTGTACAAGATTGATCTGGCCTCGTGCTGCCGCAATCCCAATCAGCGCGCTCATAAAACTCTTGCGCGCCGAATGGAGAGATAGTGAGGAACTGTCGAAATGAAAAAAATCGCTTTGCTATGGAAGATTGTGAAGGGCGATCTGCGCGTACTCTGGTATGCGCTGCGGCATCCCGACCGACCGGGATGGCTGATGCCCGCGGTCGCTCTCGTGGCGTTGTACGCGATCGATCCTTTCAATTTCGCTGTTCCATTCGTCGGGATCGTGGACGATGGCGTGCTGGTCCCGTTAGCATTGCACTTGATGGTCCGCTGCCTGCCAATCCAGTTACAACACCTACGTCGCCGGTGATGGAATTCAAACCGGCAACGTAGCGCAGCGTTCGGCCTCACTCAAAGCCACTAACGTTCAGGTTCGCCCCGCTTCGCTCGACCCGGAAGAATTGGGTGCCAACCCAGCACGGCTTCGCCGCTCCAAGCGATCGTCCCGCAACACCCGGCGCCCCGTGCGCGAAACCAGCACAAGCGCGACCGCCAACAAGCTGGTGCCGAACAGGTAGCTCGGCGGGATGAAACGGGCGTCCGTAAAGCGCGCCACCACCGAAATATAAAAAGGCGCCAGCCCGCCAAACAGCATCACCGCGGTGTTATACGAAATCGCCACACCGGTCGAACGGCCCTGCACAGTGAAGATCTTCACCAGCATCCCCGGATGCGCAGCGCCTTGCAGCGTCACGAACAGCATGCCAATCAACTGCACCACCATCAGCCTCGTTTCAGTCGGCGCGGCCAGCAAGTACCAGAACAACGGAAAGACACACGTCAGCCAACCGGCAATAAAGAAGCAGAACAGCCGGTAGGGGCCGACACGGTCCGCCAGCTTGCCGAACACCGGCGAAAGCACGCACGACATGATGCTCGTGACGAACACGGCTTGCAGCGAAGAACTCAGCGATAGATGCAACTGGTACTGCGCATAATTCGGCAAATACGCATTCCATACGTAGTTCAGCGATGTGCCGGCGATCATCACGCCCATCGCACAGACGAGCGCGTCGCCGTTCTCGCGGACGAATTCGCGCATGCGCTTGCCGAGCGGAGCCCGAGCGGCCGGGCGCGCCTGCATCCGGTGAAACTCGTCCGACTCCGCGAGGTGATGGCGGATGTAAAAGCCGATCGGCCCGACCAGTGCGCCGATCAGGAACGGCACGCGCCATCCCCACTCCGCCATCTCGCCATGCGACAGATGCCTCGACAGTAAATAGCTGCCCCCCGAGGACAACATCGCCGCAATCCCCAACGACAGCATGTTGAAGCTGCCATAGAACATCTTCTTGTCCGGAGGCGCCACCTCGTAAATCGTCACCGACGACAATGCAAACTGCGCACCGACCGCGAAGCCCTGCACGAGCCGGCCAATCACCACCAGGATCGGCGCAGCGAGCCCCAGTGTCGCGTAACCCGGCGTCAAGGCCAGCAACAGCGAGCCCATCGACATCGCCACCATGATCCATGACAGCGCCTTCACGCGTCCTGCACGGTCCGCGTACATCCCCATCACGACGCCACCGATCGGCCTGACCAGAAACCCGACGGCAAACGTCGCGAAGGTCAGCAGCAACGACTCGGCGCGATCGACGCCGCCGAAAAACGCCCGCGCGATCATGCTCGAGAAGTAGGCGTACACCATGAAGTCGAACCACTCGAACGTGCCGCCGATCACGGTCGTAAAGATGACTTTCCGGATCTTCCTCGCCTGGGTGTCGGTGTCGGTACGCATGGGTCTATTCTCCGGCGCGCATCGTGCGCAGTACCTGCGCAAAAAAGTCCTGGACCACCTCGACGACCTGCATACCGTTGTGCGCGATATTGTCCAGCTCGTCAAAGCGGACCTGGATGCCCGCTGCTTCGAACGAGGCCTTGAGGGTCCTAAGCCGTTCCGGCCGCGTCGCGCCGGCGTCGTTGATGCCCGGCAAATACATCGGGCTGTCCTCGCGCACCGTGATTTCCCAGGTTTCAAGATCGGCCCGGCCGACCACCATCTGCACCGGGACGCGCTGCAACGCTGCCGCGTCGAACGGCTTGCCGAAGTGCCGCTCGAAGCCGCCTACACCCAGCCACCAGTCCTTCGTTTGATCGAGCACCGTGACGTTGCCCGGCGCGCCGATAGTCGCGGCCCATAGACGCTCCGGATGGACGTAGGCAAAGCGGTTCACGAACTGCCCGCCGCCCGAGTAGCCGAACAGCGCGAATTTATCGAAACGCTTGCCGTAGCGCTCGCCGACTTCGCTCACCATGTCCAGCAGCACCTTGTCGTAACGGATATCGCCTTCGATCAAACGCTTGAAGCCGTTGCGATCGCCATCGCCACGCACGCCCACCGGAAAGAGCGGGCACAGCACGATGCAGCGGTTCCAGCGGCCAAACGGAGCAAACGCATCGCGGTATTGCGTGAATTGCCGGCCCGTGCCGTGCATCACGACGACCAGTTCGACATCGTTGCCGGACGCCAGTATTTCGCGCGGCACATACAGTGCGTACGGAAAACGAGGATCGTGACGGCTGGCATAGACGGTAGTCGAGTCAAGGTCGTACAGCGCCGCTGCTTTCTCATGACCGGCACCGGACGGCTTTTGGGCAATCTCGAACATCTGTTATTCCTCCAGGACGGAATCAAATATGTCGTGGGCGCCCGGCGGCATGCGGGGCGCGTGGGCAACGGCCGTTCACACCGCTTCGGGCAGCGGCTCGTGGTGCAGGCTGTAACGAGTAAAGATCCGATTGAGTGCGGGCAGCGGCGCGACATCCATTTCGCCGGCGCCCGGATGCATGACGATCATCGCGACGGTCGCCGACATCGTGTGGCGCGTGCCCATGCGCGGCGGACGGCATACCGAGTACGGCGTGCCGAACGCGTCGAACAGCGCAGCCTTGACCGCGTTGCGATCCACCTTGGGCGTCGCGTTCAGCAATTGCCGTACGCGCCAGTCGCGGTAGTAACTGTCCGGCGAGTTCTCGCAGCCCGTGTCACGCAGCTTGGTGCGGGCGACCGGACTGACCCAATGGTTCGCGTGCACGATCAACTGATCGTCGCCTGGATAAATCGGGAAAGCCTCGTCGGGGGCGCACTCGAAATCGATGCCGAAGCCCTCGGCCATGCCGAGCATGATGTTGTTCGAGCATGACTTCGGCGTCGTGGCGATCACACGCAGCGCGTTGGCAAACACGGGTTCTTCAAGCACGCGCCGGCGCAACAGCGAAAGCGGCACGCCGAGCTGGGTATAGTCGCGGTCGGACTCGAGATAGTTCGCGGTGATCGACACGCCGGCGGCATTCAGCCCGCTGCGTGCGAGGCCGCCTGCCTCGACGAACGTCAGGAAGTCCGGCCCGTCGTCGTTGCGCACCCGCAAGACCACACCGGTATCGACGCAGTCGGCCTTCCAGTCCCAGTTCTGCGCATGGATCAACTGCCCGGTCGCCGAACGCGAGGGCAGCACCAGCACGCCGGTACAGCCGTCTTCGTCCTCGGCCTGCATTGCCTTTTCTGCACGCGCCTTCGCCAGCACCTCGGTACGGGCGTTGATCATCACGATGTCCTCGTAAGGCACCTCTGCGCCGACGGCGATGCCGCGCATTTCTTCCAGATACGCCGGCTGAAACTCACCGATAGCCTGTTCTAGCGAGCGGATCAGCGCCATCTGCGACGCTTCGCTGTAACCGAGATTGCGCAGCGTTTGCCCGTATCGGGAAGCGCTCAGGCGCACGCGCTCGGCCGCCGCACGGCCGTATTGCACCCCGCGCTCGTACGGTTTGCCGGATACGCTGATAAAAGGAAATTGCTGGATTTGCGACATCGTGGGACTCCTCACCCTGGAAAGCACCGAGTTAGCCGAAGGCACCGAGGATGGCGAACGGTCCGGCTGCGGGCAGGCCGCGCCCGGACCGCTACGCGTCAGCGCTGCTGGCGTCGGCACGGCTTGATGAAGCGATTCTCGGGTGCGATAAATAAAATAAAAAGCGTTATTTTCTTTCCCCAAAGGAAAGATTTTTTTTAGTTTCATGCGATCATGCAACTCAGGTCAGCGCCGGGGCAAACGCGCCGTTCACGCGCCTCCCGGCAATTTTTCATGAGGTTTTGCATGAGTGAAATTCGCATGCTCCGGACGTTTCTGGCGATCGAGAAACACGGAACCATGGCAGCCGCAGCCGATCGCATGGCACTCACGCACGCCGCCGTCGGCGCGCAGATGCGCACGCTGGAACGCGTGTGCCAGCGCCAGCTGTTCGACCGCAGCGGACGGAGCATCCAGTTGAACGATGCCGGCCGCTCGATCATCGAGCAGGCACGCTCGGTGGTCGCCGCCTACGACTCGCTGCTGCGTGGCGTGGCCGACAAGCGCAGCATCGAAGGCTCGATCACGATCGGCTCGACCGTTTACTCGATGGGCTTTCTGGCGGCCAACGTGATTCGTCTGAAGGTGTCGTACCCTGGCCTGAACGTGCGTCTCACGCATGGCAGCAGCCCGGAACTGGAACGGCAGGTACGCGCCGGCGAGATCGACGCGGCGGTAATCGTCAGCGAGCCGCGGGCGACCCACTTGCCCGAGTTGTGGGAGCGTCTGTACGACGAACCGCTGGTGCTGCTAGCCAATCCGGCGGCTGCACCGGCCGACGCATCGGTGAGCTCGCTGCTCAAGCGCCTGCCGTTCATCGGCTTCGAAGCGGCGTCGCTCACCGGCGCGCATGTCACTAGCCTGCTGCGCCGCTTGCGGGTGGAGGTCAATCTGGTGCTGGAAATGAACTCGATTGCTGCGATTGCCGATCTGGTGCGGCAAAACGTAGGGATATCGATCGTGCCGCGCCTGCGGCATGCCGCGTGGGACGACGACCCGCTGTTGAGCGTGAAGCCGATTCCCGGCACCTCGTGGCGCCGGCATATCGGCTGGTACGAGTTTGGCCGGCAGCCGCTGGCGACCGCGATCGTCAAGAATCAGTTGCTGTCGGCGCTGGTGGAGTAGGTTCGGGTGGTTGAGGAAGGAAGCGGCGACCTCGCAACCGCTGGCGCGCCGCTCGGTCTAATATAGTTGCATTCACACCGGCTCGAGCCCGTTGGCGGGCAACCGGTGCGCCACACAGCCGAACCCGGAGGTCTCCATCATGCAGATTGCCAAAGTCGTCATCGGAGTAGCCGCGCTCGTCGGCGTAACCGCAGCCTATGCCGAAGGGTTCGACATCAGGCAATCCATCTCGGAGGGGCGTGAACTGCGCCTCGTGGAACACACGGCCGAATGTGCCGGCGGCCCCGGCGCGTTCATTTACAGGCAAGGCAAGCAGATCGATCAGACCTGCAATGTCGTCCTTACTGCGAAAGGTGCGACCGTGAGGATGCCGGCTTTTGAGCCGCGCATGTTCTTCCCGCGCGATACGCTGTATCCGAACTCGTAATCGTGAGCAGGCGCTTCGGGAATCGATGCTCGAGTGCGTTCGACGCGCGCTTGCAGGGCCACGCCGGTACGCTCAACAAAGGCATCCTCGGATGAGGCGGTTTTCAACGACGGGACGCCGAACAATGGGTCTTGTTGGCAAGCTATCGCTCATGTTGGCGGTTAGCGCCGCCGTGTTCTTCCCAGGGTCCGTGTTCGCTCAAAGTCAAGGCGCGAACCTCGCACAACAAACCGCCTCGCAGTCAACGAACCCAGCAGGTGAATCCATGGTGAAGGTGTTTGCGCCGAGCGGCACGCTGCGCGCTTCGATCAATCTCGGCAATCCGGTGCTGGCCAGCCTTGATCCGGCCACCGGCAATCCGGTTGGCGTTTCCGTCGACCTGGCCACCGAACTCGCCCGCCGTCTCGGCGTGCCCTTGCAACTGGTCGCGGTGAAGTCGGCGGGCGCTTCCGTCGACAACGTGAATCAGGACAAGGCCGACATCGGTTTTTTCGCCGTCGATCCGAAGCGCGGACAGGAAATCAGTTTCACCAAGCCGTACGTGTTGATCGAAGGCTTTTACCTGGTGCACGACACATCGCCGATCACCACCAATGATCAGGTCGATCAACCGGGAGTGACTGTCGCAGTCGGCAAAGACAGCGCCTACGATCTGTTTCTCACCCGCGAATTGCATCACGCGACGATTGTGCGGATTCCAACCTCGCCCGCCGTGGTGCAAGGTTTTCTGGATCAGCATCTGGACGTGGCCGCAGGCGTGAAGCAGCAGCTCGAAACCGATGCCGCGAAAACCGGCGGACTGCGGATCCTCGATCAACGTTTCATGGTGATCCGTCAGGCGATGGGGGTGCCAAAGGCAAGGGGCGATGAGGCGGCCGCGTATCTCTCCCGGTTTGTCGAAGAGATGAAGGCATCGGGCTTTGTCGCGGCGTCTCTCGCGCGCCACCACATCACGGGCGCGGAAGTAGCTGGGGACACTGACTAGCAGTGCCCTTGGCGCCAGCGGGTTCCCTGAGGAAGACTCCTTACGAGCGTGACGGCGCCGCCGCCAGCGCCGCCTGAGCGCGCTGCAGCCACTCCCGGTTGTGTTCCCGCGCATGACGCGGCCAGTGCTTCGCATCCTGCGCGATATCAGCATACAGGCTGATGGCACGCTGGCGATCCGCCGCGTCCCCTTGTTTGGAGAGCCAGTCGGCAAACAGGCAGCGCGGCGCCGCATCGCTCGCACAAGCGAGCGACTGCTCGAAGGCCGCCCGCGTGCCGGGGGCATCGAGCGCAGCAAGGGTCCGCGCATACAACAACGCGGGCTCAGGCTGCTGCCGAGCCTGCGGGTTCGAGTCAAACAGCCGCCCCAGGCTCTCCTGCGCCGCCACATGCTGACCGACGGAGAACTGCGCCTTTGCCAGGCCTAGCAGCAGCGCAGCATCGGTCGCAAACGGCCCATTCGCGGCCGCCTGATAATGCTCGAGCGCTTCGCCCGCCTGCCCCGCCTCCAGCAAGGCCGCGCCCAGCCGCATCCGATGCTCGACCGTCGGCGCGCGGTCGAAGTTGACGCGCGCCTCGCGCACCGCGCGATTGGGATCGACCAGTTGCGAAATCGCCCGCGTGGCAGCCCGGCCGCCGCGCGACTCGCGCAGGCTCGGCAAATAGATCGCGAACAGATAGACCACGCTGCCGAGCAGCGGGAAGATGAACAGCAGGAACAGCCAGTACATGTTCTGGTGAGTACGCACTACATGCACGGCAAAAAACAGCGCAACGATGACGTGAAGACCGATTCCGAAAAATGACATGTTTTCGACTTGAGACCAGGATGAAGCGATAAACGGCCGCGCCGGACAGGGGGCGCAACCACGATGGGAGCACAGCGTACCGGCAACCCGCAACGGAGCGTAATCCGTTAAATTGTTGCATTGCAGATGCCACAGTCTACCTAAGACAGAGTCGTGCAGCCGCCGTTCGCCACCCCGCCAAACGGACTATCCCCTTCGCCGCGACGACGCGGACCCGCTGGTGGCGTAAAATACGCGCTTTCCCGAACTTCTCGCCACCATGACGCTCGCCTCCACCCTTGAGATCATCGCCGAACTGAAAGCCGGCCGCATGGTGATACTCGTCGACGAAGAAGACCGCGAAAACGAGGGCGACCTCGTCATCGCCGCCGAATTCGTCACGCCGGAAGCGATCAACTTCATGGCCCGCTACGGCCGCGGCCTCGTGTGCCTGACGCTCACGCAGGAACGCTGCAAGCTGCTGAACCTGCCGCTCATGACGTACCGCAACGGCACCCAGTACGGTACGGCGTTCACCGTCAGCATCGAAGCGGCTGAAGGCGTCACCACCGGCATTTCGGCGGCCGACCGGGCCCGTACGATCCTCACCGCCGTTGCGCATGACGCACGGCCCGAGCATATCGTCCAGCCCGGCCACGTGTTTCCGATCATGGCGCAGCCCGGCGGCGTGCTGGTGCGCGCCGGCCACACCGAGGCCGGCTGCGATTTCACGGCGCTGGCGGGCCTGACGCCGGCCGCGGTGATCTGCGAGATCATCAAGGACGACGGCACCATGGCGCGCCTGCCGGACCTGCTGGAGTTCGCGAAGGAACATAACCTGAAAATCGGCACGATCGCCGACCTGATTCATTACCGCAGCCGCACGGAATCGATCGTCGAGCGCGTCTGCGAGCGCACCATGCAGACCGCGCACGGCCCGTTCCGCGCGGTGATGTACCTCGACCAGCCGAGCGGCCAGCCGCATCTCGCGCTGGTGCGTGGCAAGCCCACCCCGGAGCAGGAAACGCCGGTGCGGGTGCACGAGCCGCTGTCGGTGCTGGATCTGCTCGAAGTCAGCACGTCGACCCACTCGTGGACGCTGGACGCCGCGATGAAAGAGATCGCCGAACGCGATCTCGGCGTAGTCGTGCTGCTCAACTGCGGCGATTCGAAAGAGCATCTGATCGACGTCTTCAAGGCGTTCGATTCGAAGGACAAAGCCGACGCGCTCAAGCGCCGCCCGGTCGATTTCAAGACCTACGGCATCGGCGCGCAGATCCTGCGCGAACTGGGTGTCGGCAAGATGCAGGTGCTGTCGAACCCGCGCAAGCTGGGCAGCATGTCGGGCTACGGTCTCGAAGTCACGGGCTTCGTGCCGATGCCGGGCTGCCCGTCCCAAACGCCGCAAACGCCCTGACCGGCACCAGCAGTCGCAAGGCTGATCCGACCATTCACGCGCATTAGCGCTTACTCAAACAACACTACGGACTGACTATGGAAATCGGACAATACCAACCGAACCTCGACGGCGACGGCCTGCGTATCGGCATCGTCCAGGCGCGCTTTAACGAGCCCGTCTGCAACGGCCTCGCGGATTCGTGCATCGAAGAACTCGAACGCCTCGGCGTCACCGGCGAAGACGTGCTGCTCGTCACGGTGCCGGGCGCGCTGGAAATCCCGCTAGCGCTGCAAAAGCTAGCCGAAAGCGGTCAGTTCGACGCCTTGATCGCGCTCGGCGCGGTGATTCGCGGCGAGACCTATCACTTCGAACTGGTGTCGAACGAAAGCGGCGCGGGCATCACCCGCATCGGCCTCGACTTCGGCATTCCGGTCGCCAACGCCGTGCTGACCACGGAAACCGACGAGCAAGCCGTCGCCCGCATGACCGAAAAGGGTCGTGACGCCGCACGCGTGGCCGTCGAAATGGCAAACCTCGCAGTCGCGCTCGAACAACTCGGTGGCGACGACGATGACGACGAGGAAGAAGACGAGGACGACGAAGAGGCACAGGCATGAAGAGCGCTCGCCGACGTTCCCGCGAACTGGCCACGCAGGGGCTGTATCAGTGGCTGCTGTCGGGCGCGCCCGGCGGCGAGATCGACGCGCAGTTGCGCGGCGCGCAGGGCTTCGACAAGGCGGATCACGAGCACCTGGACGCGCTGCTGCATGGCGTGATCCGCGACTCGGAAGCGCTGTCGGCCGACCTCACGCCGTGCCTCGACCGCCCGATCGACCAGCTCTCGCCGGTCGAACGCGCCGTGCTGCTCGTCGCAGCGTATGAGCTGAAGAATCACGTCGACATTCCGTACCGCGTCGTCATCAATGAAGCCGTCGAACTCGCCAAGACGTTCGGTGGCGCGGACGGCTACAAGTACGTCAATGGCGTGCTGGACAAGCTGTCGGCGCAATTGCGCCTTGCCGAAACGCAGGCGGCTCGCAAGCAATAAGCCGCCGCACGCGGACCTGCCTCGCTGGGGCAAGTGTGCTCGCAGACCCAGGTTTGCCGACGCACGCTATTCCGGCAGGCGGTGTCCCGTCTGGCGAACCTTGCGTGGCGCCTCGCCAGGAAGCTGCGCATGGCATGCCGCCATGCCTTTGAAATGGCATTTACTGTTCTGACTGTATGAATTCCGTGACCGAACCGTTGGTGCGGCTTGCTGCGCGCGTCGACGCCATCCAGCCCTTCTATGTGATGGAGCTGGCGAAGGAAGCCGCCCTGCTGGAGCGCCAGGGGCGCGACATCATCCACATGGGAATCGGCGAGCCCGATTTCACCGCCCCCGATCAGGTCATCGAAGCTGCCACCAGCGCGATGCGCCGCGGCGTGACGCAATACACCAGCGCGCTCGGCCTGCATGCGTTGCGCGAAGCGATCGCCGGGCACTATGCCAACGCCTACGGCATTGATGTCGATCCGGCGCGCATCGTCGTGACCGCCGGCGCCTCGGCTGCGCTGCTGCTTGCGTGCACCGCGCTGGTCGACCGGGACGATGAAGTGCTGATGCCCGATCCCTGCTATCCGTGCAACCGGCACTTTGTCGCCGCAGCGGAAGGCAAGCCGGTGCTGGTGCCGAGCAGTCCAGCAGAACGCTTCCAGCTTACTGCCGCCGATGTCGAGCGTCTCTGGAACCAGCGCACGCGTGGCGTGCTGCTGGCGTCGCCCTCCAACCCCACCGGCACCTCCATCGAGCCTGCGGAATTGAAGCGCATCGTCGAAGCAGTCCGCGCGCGCGGCGGCTTCACGATTGTCGACGAGATCTATCAGGGCTTGAGCTACGGCGCACCACCTGTCTCCGCCTTGTCGTTCGGCGACGATGTGATCACCGTCAACAGTTTCTCGAAGTACTTCAACATGACGGGCTGGCGTCTAGGCTGGCTGGTGGTGCCGCCGTCGCTGGTCGGCGCCTTCGAGAAGCTCGCGCAAAACCTGTTCATCTGCGCGTCGGCGCTGGCCCAACATGCCGCGCTCGCCTGCTTCGAACCGGACACGCTGGCGATCTATGAAGCGCGCCGCCTCGAATTCAAGCGCCGCCGCGATTTCATCGTCCCGGCGCTCGAATCGCTTGGCTTCAAGGTGCCCGTGATGCCGGACGGCGCATTCTATGTGTACGCGGATTGCAGTCAGGTCGCGCATTCAGCGGCCGGCGACAGCGCTGCGCTCACCACAGCCATGCTGCACGACGCTGGTGTAGTACTGGTGCCGGGGATGGATTTCGGTAATCACGCGCCGCGTTCGTATATCCGTCTGTCGTATGCGACAGCGTATTCGAAGCTTGAAGAGGCGGTTGAGCGCCTGCACGGATTCTTCGGGCGCTGAACATCCGCACGCTGCGTTGCGCGCTGCTTGCCGCCCCAGCAGCCACGCAATAAGCGTCGCACAATGAAAAAAGGCACCCTCGGGTGCCTTTCTTATTCGTACTGCCGGTACTTCACGTGGATCGTGCGGCTACGGGACCATCCGCGATGCCAAAACTCAGGCGCCCAGCTCCGGCGTCGCTGCATGCTTGGCCGTCGTGCTGGCATCGTCCTGCTCCGGCGCCTTGACCGGCGTGGTCGCGGTCAGCGGATGCGCGGCATCGAGCGTCACCTGGACACGCTTGGGCGCAGCGGCTGCGGCAGCCGGGGCCGGCGTGATCGACGCGGTTGTCGTCACCGGTGCTTGCGGTGCGTTGATCGGCACCTTGCGGCCACGCGCCACATCGCGCAGACGGCCACGTTCAGCCATCACCTTGGCGCCATAACCGCCATCGTCCTGCGTACTCGAGCCCACATACAGACGCAGGCCACCCGGCAGCGAACCGCCGCGTGCGATGCAGTCCTTCAGCACGAGCGCGCCAACCTTGATGTTAGCCAGCGGATCGAGCGCAGCGCTTTGACCGCCGAAATACTGAAACTTGTCCGAGTGGACCTTCGACATCACCTGCATCAGGCCCTGGGCACCCACGCCGCTTTCGGCGTACGGGTTGAAGCCCGATTCGATCGCCATCACGGAGAGCAGCAGCAGCGGATCGAGGCCGACTTCGCGGCCGGTGTCGAACGCAGCCTTGACCAGTTCGCTGACCGGCTCCTGGGCGACGCGATAGCGACGCGCCAGATAGGACGCCACCAGATCTTGCTCGCGGGTCGAAACCAGCACGCGGTCGTCACGCGCATCGGCGGCGACGCGCTGCGATGGGATCAGACGTGCGAGCGCGCTGATGCTTTGCACCGAGTGCGGATCAAGCGCGTTCAAAGCCGTGACGCCGAGGCCGCTAGTGCCACTGCCGTCAAAGGCGCCATCGTAGCTGGTATTGCTGGTGGCGCCGTTGGTAGCGCCATTGCTGGCGTCACCGTTGGCTGCGTTGGCCGGATTGGCGGCCAGCGAATCGTCGGAACTCACGCCGTTGCCGGGGGCAAACGACGGCAGCGGATTGCCCTGCAGCAGACGGGCGGGGCCGGCCTGCACAGCAGCGGAAATGACCGGCATCAACTTCGCGGCCAGGGTGCCACGCCATGCCGGCATCAGCCACAGCGCGAGCGCCAGCAGGATGGCGAAGCCGCCAACAATGCTGAACAGGTGATGACTCATTCGCGTACCGCGACGCAAGACAGCGCGCATTGCTTGCGCTAGTCGTTCGTCGGGACGCCACGTTAACCAGGCGTTCATTCAGATCTCCCATCTTGCATGATCTGCGAACCCCGCCGGTCGAGCCGGCATCAAAACACGTTCGCAGAGTCAAGACGTCGCGTGCTCTGGTTAGGGCAGCAGCGGCGTCGGGAATACGGCATCAAAACCGTCGGTGGGGAGCCATCTCGAAAACAACTCGGCGCCGTGCCTAAAAAGCACGCACGCAGAGGCTCCCACGCGAAAAACCAGCGTCAGGTCGCGCTGGCGAGGACTGCAAAAAAGACCGTCAAATACCGTGCAGGGGGGTCGGTAAGCGGTGACGCGTAGCGTCGTAAGGACCGGGGGGCGGTGGTAAAAAGGTTCACGCCCTGCAACCAATGTGACCGGATTCTAGCAGGGTTAAATAGATCGTCAACACTATAGATAGGCAAAAGTATAACTAATTGTAATAACGAACAGTGTTCAGCGCGATCAAACCCGCTCTGTGTGCGCCTCTCGGGCCAGTTACAGATTTGCTCCCGCAACGTGCGCCATCCAACGCAGGTAAAATCGACAATCGTTCCCGCGCGGCAATAGCCTGTCGCGCCCCACTTTTCGCCGCGCTGCGCGGCCTTGATCCGGACCAGATGAAATACAAAGATCTGCGCGACTTCGTCGGCCGTCTCGAAACGCTAGGCGAGCTACGCCGTATCCCGCAAAACGTCTCGCCCGTCCTGGAAATGACCGAGCTGTGCGACCGGGTGCTGCGCGCCGGTGGCCCTGCGCTGCTGTTTGAGAGCAGGCAGAGCCACGCGTTCCCGGTGCTCGGCAACCTGTTCGGCACGCCGCGGCGCGTGGCGCTCGGCATGGGTATCGATGCGAGCGAAGAGGACGGCGATAACGGCGCGCTGGAGTCGCTGCGCGACGTCGGCCGCCTGTTGTCGGCCCTCAAGGAGCCCGAGCCGCCCAAGGGCCTGCGGGACGCCGGCAAGCTGTTCTCGCTCGCCAAGGCGGTCTGGGACATGGCGCCCAAGACGGTGAGCGCCCCGCCCTGCCAGGAAATCGTCTGGGAAGGTGCGGATGTCGACCTCGCCAGGCTGCCGATTCAGACCTGCTGGCCGGGCGACGCCGGCCCCTTGATCACATGGGGCCTGACCGTCACGCGAGGCCCAAACAAGAGCCGCCAAAACCTAGGCATTTACCGCCAACAACTGATCGGGCGTAACAAACTGATCATGCGCTGGCTGGCCCATCGCGGCGGCGCGCTCGATTTTCGCGAGTTCGCGCTGCAGAACCCAGGTAAGCCGTATCCGGTAGCTGTGGTGCTCGGCGCCGATCCGGCCACCATCCTCGGCGCGGTTACGCCGGTGCCCGACACGCTCTCCGAATACCAGTTCGCGGGTCTCTTGCGTGGCGGCCGCACCGAACTGGCGAAGTGCATCACGCCGGGCGTCGATACGCTGCAGGTGCCGGCGCGCGCAGAAATCGTACTAGAAGGTTTCATCTACCCGCAGGAAGGCGCACCGGCCCCGGCACCGGAAGGTGCACCGCCGCGCCCCTCGAAAGGCGCGAGCGCTGGCTACGAACATGCGCTCGAAGGCCCCTACGGCGACCACACCGGCTACTACAACGAACAGGAGTGGTTCCCGGTGTTCACCGTCGAGCGCATCACGATGCGCCGCGACGCGATCTACCACTCCACCTACACCGGCAAACCGCCTGACGAACCTGCCGTGCTGGGGGTCGCGCTCAACGAGGTGTTCGTGCCGCTGCTGCAGAAGCAGTTCACCGAGATCACCGACTTCTATCTCCCGCCCGAAGGCTGCAGCTACCGGATGGCGATCGTGCAGATGAAGAAGAGCTACCCCGGCCACGCCAAACGGGTCATGTTCGGCGTGTGGAGCTTCCTGCGGCAATTCATGTATACGAAGTTCATCGTCGTGGTCGACGAGGACGTGAATATCCGCGACTGGAAAGAAGTGATCTGGGCGATCACGACCCGCATCGATCCGGTGCGCGACACCGTGCTGGTCGATCGCACGCCGATCGACTATCTGGATTTCGCCTCGCCGGTGGCAGGACTCGGCTCGAAGATGGGGCTCGACGCCACCAACAAATGGCCCGGCGAAACGGATCGCGAATGGGGCCGCCCCATTGAGATGGATGCGGCGGTCAAACAACGTGTCGACGCGTTGTGGAACGAACTGGGTTTGTAGTCCAGTGCTTCACGCAGTGCTTCGTTTAGCCCTGTAAACAAGGGCTATTTGCATCGGGCAGCTAATCGGGTAGCCAGGCGGACCGCCACGCCGGCCCCGCTCACGCCCGAGCACGACAAGCTCGCTTCAAGCTCAAGCGCTTAGGCAAGAAATTGCGCGAATCGCGCCAGATCCACATTGCCGCCGCTCATCACCACGCCGACCCGCTTGCCCTGCACCGGCACGATGCCGTTCATGACGGCCGCAGCGCCGAGACAACCGGTTGGCTCCGTGACAATTTTCATGCGCTGCGCGAAGAAGCGCATCGTCTCGATCAGTTGCGCATCGGTCACCGTCACCACCTGCTCCACCAGACGCTGGATGATCGGGAACGTGTAGACGCCCAGATGGGTCGCCGCCGCGCCATCCGCGATGGTGTGCGGCACGGCAATATGCACGATCTCGCCGCGCGCGAGCGACTGCTGGCCATCGTTGCCCGCCTCCGGCTCGACGCCGATCACCTTGCAATCCGGGCTCAACGAGGCCGCCGCCAACGCGCTGCCCGCGAGCAAGCCGCCACCGCCGAGGCAGACGAACAGCAGATCGAGCGGACCGGTGTCCTCGATCAACTCCTTCACAGCCGTACCCTGCCCCGCAATCACGTGCGGATGGTCGTACGGCGGAATCAGCGTCATGCCGCGCTCTTCGGCGAGCCGCTGGCCGATCGCCTCGCGATTCTCCTTGTAGCGGTCATAGATGATCACCTCGCCGCCGTAGCCTTGCGTAGCAGCAACTTTCGCCGCGGGGGCGTCGTGCGGCATGACGATCGTCGCGCGAATCCCCGCCAGACGCGCCGACAGCGCAATCGCCTGAGCGTGATTGCCCGACGAAAAAGTCACCACGCCGGCATCCCGCTGTGCGTAGTCGAAGTGCGACAGCGCGTTATAAGCGCCGCGAAATTTGAACGCACCCATGCGCTGGAAGTTTTCGCATTTGAAGAAGATCGACGCGCCGGTCCGGTCATTGGCCGTGGCGGAGGTCAGAACCGGCGTGCGATGGGCGACGCCTTCAAGACGCGCGGCGGCATCGTTGACATCGACATATGTAGGAGCGGGAAGCACTGGCATAGGCGGGGCACTCCGAAGCGAAGGGAGGAGCAGGCATTCTCCCAGCTTCGGCTGCCGTGCGGAACGCAATTGCGTCGTGCAATGCATCGCACGCACGCCTAAAAGGAGCCCAAAACGAAAACGGCGCAACGCGGCAATCCTGCCTGCGTTACGCCGTTTCGATGACTTTCGATCGCACTGCGCGCGGGCTATGCCAACCCGAAGCGCATCCCGCGTGCGCGGTTATTCGCGACTATTAATAGTGACGGTAGTAACCGTGTCCGTAGTAGCCGTGCCCGTAGTATCCACGATGGTAGTACGGGCCACGATAACCGTAGTAGCCGTAGCCACCACCCACCACCACGACGGGCGGCGGAGCATAGACAACCGGCGGGGGCGGCGGTGCGTAATACACCGGCGGCGGCGCGGCATAAACCGGGTAAGCGGGCGCCACCGGAATGCCGATCCCGATACCAACCGACACGTGCGCCTCAGCGGCAGTCGTGAAGCCCACACCAAGCGCAGCGGCAACAACAAACGGAATGATCTTTTTCACTTTTCTTCTCCAAGCGCGGCCGGGTGGCCGTCTCGCATGACGCGCATGCTATGGAATTCAATGTATCGAAAAAGGATCGGCACCGCTGTGCGCATTTGTTGCAAATTGCAATCGGTGTAGATACGCCGTAATCAGCGGTGAGTTGTTGCCGCACGCGAAGTCGCCGCTGTGTCCCGATAACTAAGGGTTTGCGCGGAGGCGCAGCCTTGGCACGGCCGGTTTTACGGGCCGCCAGGGCAAACGGGCTTTCGCGCCGGTAATCTTTAATTACAAATTCACTTCAATCGCCAGCAGCCCTGGCGTCGAAACAACGCGGCGCAAGGCAGCGCAACGCCGGTAAACGCAAATGCCCGGCGCACGCGCCGGGCATTTCTTACCCATTGAGGGACAAATCTTCAACCTACTTTGACGTACGTGAACTCGCGGGTGACATTCGGCGGCACGTAGGCACCACTAATTTTGACGCGTGGCGTGAGGCGCTTTTTTTGATCCCACCAGCGGCGGCGCTGAGAATGAGTCAAGAACCGCAAGTGCTTTCGGTAAGAAAAGATGCTCATTGTGACCTCCCGAATCTGACTGCGAGACAGAGAAAACTCCAACAGCGACAGCTACCTTCATTCACCCTAGAAATTGTGAGCAGTTTTCACGCCTGCGGGGGGCACGCCAACGGATGACCCGCCCTGCAAACCATATCGCGCGCAAATTGATCTGAGGAAACCCTCCTCGCCGCCACGTGCGCCGCGCATTGCCACGCCGCCGCCGGCGCCCGAGCCCTTAATGAATGCGCGATACTCCAGCTTTCAGTCCATTCAATATGCCGTCCGGAGCCGGAATCATGTCCCAGTCCTCAATGCCGCGTCTCGGCTTTATCGGCGCGGGGCGCCTCGCACGCTGCCTCGCGCACGGCTTTGCCCGCGCCGGTTACCCGGTGACGGCCATTGCGAGCCGCACAGCGGAATCGGCCCGCCAGCTCGCCAGTCAGATCGGTCAATGTGCGGCCTACGACGACCCGCAGCAGGTGGTCGACGCCGCCGATATCGTCTTTCTAGCCGTTCCCGACGATAGCATCGGTACGACGGCGAACACTTTGCGCTTCGATAGCCCGCCGGAGTCGAGCGCGGCATCAAGCGAACGCCTGCGCGCGCTGGTGCATTGCAGTGGTGCGTCGCCGGTAGAATTGCTGGCCCCGGCGCGTTCACAGGGCGCATCGATCGGCGGTTTTCATCCACTCTACCTGTTTGGCGGCGATCTCGCTGACCTCGAGCGGATCAACGGCTGCTCCGTGACCATCGAGGCGGACGGCGCACTCAAGCAAGCCCTGACGGCGCTCGCGGTGGCGCTGCACTGCCATCCGCTGTCGATTCCACCCGGCGGCCGCATGCTTTACCACGGGGCGGCCCACTACGCCGCCAGCTTTGCGCTGTGCAGCCTCGCCGAGGGCGTCGCGCTATGGCGCACCTTGGGCTTTGCCGAGGACGACGCGCTGCGCGCCCTCCTGCCGATGCTCGCCGGCACCATCCAGACGGCGCGTGACAAAGGCCTGCCCAACGCCCTCGCCGGCCCGGTATCGCGCGGCGATACGGGCGTAGTGCGCAAGCAGCTGGCACTGCTCGAAGACCTCGGCGGCGACCACGCGGCGCTGTACGGACTGATGACGCGGCGGGCCGTCGAACTGGCGCGCCGCCGCGCCACGCCGCCGGCCACGATCGACGCCATCGCGGATGCTGTCGAAGAATCGCTCGGACGTTCGCTGAATCAGGTGCCGGCGGGTACTAGCGTCAAGTAAGCCGTGATAATGTGACGTCCGGCGCAGCGCGCAATCCGCCTGCGCCTCGCTCCGGGACCAATCGACGAGAACGCATAATGATCAAGGTCAGCATCCTCTATCCGTATCGCGAAGACGGCCGCTTCGACATGGATTACTACTGCGGCACGCATATGCCGCTCGCGGCCACGCTGTTTGGCACGGCCCTCAAAGGCTGGTCGGTAGACGCCGGCATTAACGCCGGGCCGCCGGGTTCGCCGCCGCCGTATGTCGCGGCCGGCCATTTCCTGTTCGATACAGCCGACGCGTTCTACGCGGCCTTCAAACCCGCTGCCGACACGTTGCTCGCGGATATTCCGAACTACACCGATGGCGGTAATGGCTCGATCCTGATCAGCGAGGTCAAGGTCACGGCCTAGCCGCTTGCCGCGCGGTTTCGGCGCAAGCGGTTCGCATCGCCCCCCCCGGCGAAGCGGATCAAAAAGCTGCCGCACCACGTAGCGACCGCAGTGCGAGCCACGCACGCGAACAGCCAGCAGTAAGCGCAAGCGCGCGGCACACGAATTTTTGAACACGACGGCGCTTCCACAATGACACGCCGTCGCCCGGCGTCCGGTCCCAACCGGGCGCTACCCTGAAGGAAAAGGACCCAAGATGTTCGGCGATATCGCCCGTTTTTTGCTCAATACCGTTTTCACGCTGTTCGGCGCGGCGCTGCTGTTGCGCGCATGGCTGCAAGTCGTCCGCCTGCCGCCGTATAACCCGGTCTCCAACGCCGTGCTGCACGCCACCAACTGGATCGTGCTGCCGCTGCGGCGCATCGTGCCGAGCACCCGCAACATCGATTGGGCGAGCATCCTCGCCGCCGTGATCGCCTCGATCGTGTATGTGGTCCTGATGGTGGCGGTAACCGGCGTGGACCCGCTCTCGCTGTGGCCCACCCTGCTGATTGTCGCGTTGCTGACGGTCATCAAGTGGGGGCTCAACCTGATCATCTGGCTGACGATCCTGATGGCGCTGCTGTCGTGGCTCAATCCGCGTTCGCCCGCCATGCCGATTCTGCTTCAGCTCACCGCGCCGTTTCTGAATCCGCTGCGCCGCGTGGTGCCGAACCTCGGCGGGATCGACCTGTCGCCGATCCTGTTGTTCGTGATCGTGCAGGTGCTGTTGATGATCGTCACGCGGGCCGCCGTGCAACTGACGTATTTCGTCATCTAAACCGCCAGGCGGCGCGGGTTGCAGGCCCGCCGCCGTCTAGCGAGAGCCGCGTATTACGGCGCGGTGGCCGCCGTGACCGATCCTGACGATGCGCCCGCCGCCAGGCTGCCCGGCACAGTCGCCAGCAGGTGATCCGCGAGGCGTTGCGCGCGCTCACGCTCGTCGTCGCTCAGGTGCGCCGCGACCCGCGCTTCGACGCTCCGCGTACCTTGCGCGTAGACGCGGAACCCGGGCTCGGCCGCGAAGCTCGCGAGCGCCCGTTTGAGCCATGCGTCGCCCAGCGCGCGGTCGAGCATGATGCCGTCGCCGCTCAGATAGCGAATGCCGAGTTCGTATTGCTTGAGCGCATCGCCCATCAATGCCTCGTTCAGGCACGACAGCGCCTTCCATTCCGTTCGTGCGGCCGCTGCTGGGCTTGCAGCCGGGTTTGCAGCCGCGCTCACCGCAGGCTTGGCCTCTGCGCGCGCCACCTCGTTAACGGTGAGGATGGTCGTTTCGCTCACACTCGTGCGGACCATACCGGCCGCGCCGCCGTCCTCGCCCGTTGTGCCAGGCAGCGGATCTTCCAGCAACCAACGGCGCTCGCTGCTACTCAGACTGTGCAGGTCGCCGTCGGCCAGCGCCCTGAGCGCCAGCGCAATCTCCGACGCGTCGGTCCCCTTCGCCGCAGCCTGGCGGTGCCAGCCAAGCGCAACCCGATCGTCACGCGGCACGCCAGCGCCCAATTCATAGAACCGTGCGAGGTCGCTACCGGCCGAACTCGCGCCGCCGGCCACGGCTTTCTCGAACCAGCCGCGGCTCGCCGCCGCATCTGGAGCGACGCCGCGTCCGGACAGATAAGCGAGGCCAAGCAGTTCCTTGCCGGGTGCCCCGCCATTGGCAGCGTGCGTGGCCCAATCGAATGCCTGACGTTCATCCCGCTCGCCGCCAAGCCCAGTGAGCAGATGCCACGCCAGCGACTCTTGCGCCGGAACGTCGCCCTGCTCCGCGGCCTTGTGGAACCAATAAACCGCCGCGCCGTAGTCCACGGGGACGCCGTTGCCCAGATCGTAGGCATCGCCCAGCATCGACTCGTACCTGGCTTCGCCGCGGCTCGCAAGACGCCACATCCAGTAGGCGCGGGCGCTCGCATCCGGTCCGCTGAGCTGCGGGAGGCTAGCGAGCAGACGCATGGCCTGGAGATCGCCGCCGCGCGCGGCGGCTGTGCACCAGCGCAACGCGACCGCGTTGTCGCGGGGCACGCCAAGGCCGCCCAGGTAAGCGGCACACAGCGCGAGTTGCGAAGCCGGATTGTTCGCTTGCGCGCCGCGTGTGTACCAGTCGAGTGCGGCGTGCTGATCGACCGCCACGCCGGAGCCGTTCCAATAGAGCCGGCCCAGCAGCAGATACGCCGGGGCGTAGTGCTGCGCGGCGGCCTTCAGGATCCACGCAGTTCCCGCTTCGCGGTCTCCTGCATGCTTGCGATCGAGCAGATGGGCGCCGAGCAGAATCTGCGCCTGCGGATCGCCGGCTTGAGCGGCACGTCCAAGATACTGTTCGCCAACCGTGACGTCGCGCGGCACGTTTATGCCGTTCAAGTACTGCGCGCCGGTTGCGCGTGCCGCTTCGGCGTTGCCGAGATCGGCCGCCTTGCGATACCAGGCGATGGCCTGGGTCTTGTCCGCCGCCACGCCATCGCCGTTGAACAGCAGGCTGCCCACCATCATGATGGCTTGGACGTTACCGCGCTGCGCCCCTTCGCGGGCGAGCCGATATGCAGCGGCATGATCTCGCGGCGTCCCCATACCGTTGAGGGACAGTGAGGCAAGGTTGAAATACGCGACTCCGAGTCCCTGCGCCGCCGCCTTCTGGTACCACGATCGCGCCTCGACGTAGTTCTGCGGCTCGCCCTCGCCATGCTGCAGCATCGTGCCCAGATCGTTCTGCGCAGCGGCCACACCGGCGTCGGCGGCGCCGCGCATCCAGCCGATCGCCGCGGCCGGATCGGCCGGGCCGCCGCGAGCGTTGCGATACTCGAAGGCGAGGCCGAACTGCGCGAACGGATCGCCTTCGAGCGCGGCCTTGCGATACCAGGCCCGGGCGATTGCGTCGTTGCGCGCGACGCCGGTGCCGTTGGCGTACAGATCGCCGAGACGGCGCTGCGCGTAGGTCACGCCAACGTGCGCCGCGCTCGACATCAGCGCGAAACCGCGGCCTGGATCGTGCGACAGGCCGGTGCCAGTCAAGCCGCTCAGATAGAGATCGCCTAGCATGGCCTGTGCGGCCGGCAGATGCTGAGCGGCTGCCGCGCTCACCCACGCACTGCCCTTCTGGACGTCCCGGGCCACACCTTTGCCTTGCAGCAACGCGAAGCCGAGCATGAACTCGCCGTCCGCATCGCCGCCCACTGCGCTGCGCGTGAACCATACGACTGCGCCCGCCGCGTCGCGCGGAACACCTTGGCCGTTCATCATCAGACGGCCAGCGTTGGCCGCGCCGTGCGGGTCGCCGTGTTCGGCTGCCCGCGCGAATAACGCGTAGGCCGCCGCGTTGTCGGCAGGCGCGCCGGCGCCGCTGTAGGTCATCAGCCCGAGCGCGTCGGCTGCGAACCCGTCGCCGCCGTCGGCCGCCAGCGCATACCAGCGGCGCGCGGCTGCGTCATCGTGCGGCACGCGCAAACCCTGCTGATAGAGCGAGCCGAGCAGCCGGGCCGCAACCAGCGAGCCGTCGCGTGCCGCGTCCTGGAGCAGCGCGATGCCCCGGTCGGTGTCCGGCCGCGTGCCGTAACCGAACAGCACCATCTGGGCATACAGTGCACGCGCATCGAGACGGCCAGTGGCCGCTTCGGCAGCGCACGTAGCGAACTGCTGGGCCGGTTTGGTAAGCGGCGAGACCGCCCACGATGCAACGGTGCTCGAGAGCGCGCACGGCGTGGTCGGATCGCTAAAGACGGCGAGCGGCGCACGCCGTGTCACCGATGGTGCGGCAGGCGCGGTGGATACCAGCCAGGTCGCACTGGCTGCAGTTGCGGCAGCGGGCATCGCGCTGGCGTCCCACGGCGAGAGTGCCGGGACGGCAAGCGCGAGGACGGCGCACAGGCGGCGCAACGCGGGACGGCGCAGCGGCAGGCCGCGCGGGCGGCCGGTAAGGTGGCCGATAAGGTGGTTCATTCGATCTCGTGGAAGGGGGGCCCGTGTGGACGGTAGCCGGCACACGGTTCAGTGCCAACTCAAGAGTATCGGCAAACGGCTGGGAAACTTGATGGGTTGCAATCATGGGTAAGGCGCTTGGCGGGATTGGCGGGGCGAGGACCGCCGTGTTTGCCTAAATCGCCCAATCCCGCGTAAAATAGCGCGTTCTGCGGGCGTCGTATAATGGTAATACCCTAGCTTCCCAAGCTAGAGCCGTGGGTTCGATTCCCATCGCCCGCTCCACATTCAGCTGACCCTCAGCGGAAATCCAGCACGAGAGCCGCCTCTACGAAGGCGGCTTTTTCGTACTGACGGCGGTAACTTGCGGCGGTCGATGCAGTCGCGCTTTCCGGTGCACGCAGCGCCGCCCCTACCGCCCTCACCTTGCCGCTACCATTTCGCTACCATTTGTAGCTATCGACGATGATCCACGATCCGAACCAAGCCGGCCAGCCGGGCGAGCTTCCCCAGACCGCCGACGACGCGAACCACGAACCGTCCACCGCCCGCGACGATGTCACTGACGGCGAAGCAGCGGACTCGGGCGATTCGAAAGAAGCGCTGCGCCTGCGCCGCATCCGCAGCTTCGTCACGCGCGCCGGCCGGGTTTCGACCGGCCAGCGCCGTGCGATGGACGAATTCGGTCCGCGCTTCGTTATGCCTTACGCGCCGCAGCAGCCCGACTGGGACGCCGTATTTGGCCGCCATGCCGCGCGCATTCTGGAAATCGGCTTCGGCATGGGCGCGACGACCGCCGAAATCGCGGCGCATCGTCCCAACGACGACTTTCTCGGTGTCGAAGTCCACGAGCCGGGCGTCGGTGCGCTGCTCAAGCTGATGGGCGAACAGCAATTGTCGAACATCCGCATCATTCAGCACGATGCAGTCGAAGTGCTCGAACAGATGATCGCGCCGCAGAGTCTGGACGGCGTGCACATTTTCTTCCCCGATCCGTGGCACAAGGCGCGGCATCACAAGCGCCGCCTGATTCAACCAAAGTTCGTCGCGCTGCTCGTCTCGCGCCTGAAACCGGGTGCGTATCTGCACTGCGCGACCGACTGGCAGAACTACGCCGAGCAGATGCTCGAAGTGCTGGGCGCCGAAGCTGCGCTGGAAAACACGGCCGACGGCTATGCGCCGCGCCCGGAATATCGTCCGGTGACGAAATTCGAACGCCGCGGGCTGAAGCTCGGTCATGGCGTGTGGGATCTGGTGTTCAAGCGGCGTAACGGCAGCTAAGCTTTGCGCCGTCGCTAGCTTCAGACGCAAAAAGGTCCGCACCGACGCGGACCTTTTTGCTTTCAGAGCAAGAACGAAACAGTCACTCCGACCAGTTCAGACCATCGCTGTAGCCCACGATCAAGATCAGCAGACCGAACCCGATCCGATACCACGCAAACGCGGTGAAATCATGCGCCGCAATGTAGCGCAGCAGCCAGCGCACGCATGCGAATGCACTGACGAACGCAGCCACGAAACCGAGCGTGAACATCCCCAGCGCATCCGCCGAGAGCAGATGCCAGCTCTTGAGCAACTCGTAGGCCGTCGCGCCGAAAATGATCGGCATGGCGAGGAAAAAGGAAAACTCGGTGGCCACACGCCGCTCGAGGCCGAACAGCATGCCGCCGATGATTGTCGAGCCCGAGCGCGACATGCCCGGAATCAACGCAAAGCATTGCGCGAGGCCGACCTTGAGCGCATCGAGCGGACTCAGCGCGTCGACCGACTGCACGCGCGGCGGCACGGCGCCGCGTGCCCGCTGCCGTGCTTCGGCCCACAGGATCACCACGCCGCCCACCACCAGTGCGAACGCCACCGGCACCGGCGCAAACAGGGCGGACTTGATCGTCGCTTCGAACAACAAGCCCAGTACGACCGCCGGAATGGTCGCGATCACCACGTTGAGCGCAAAACGCCGCGCATCGGGCCGCGCCGGCAATCCGGTCAGGACCGAACCGATGCGCCGGCGATACTCCCAGCACACGGCCAGGATCGCACCCAGTTGGATCACTACGTCGAAGGTCTTGGCGTGTTCGCCGGTGAAATCGAGCAGGCTGCCCGCGACGATCAGATGACCGGTGCTCGAGACCGGCAAAAATTCGGTCAGCCCTTCGACGACCCCGAGTATCAACGCCTTGCCAGCCAGTAACCAGTCCATCCATGCCCCTCATCGCCAGGTTGTCGATCAGGGCCGATGGAGCGGTAACAAGCAGCAACACGCGGCCCTGCCGGCCGCGCGAGCGTCATTTCTCGACGATCTGCACGCGTATGCCGTTTGTAAGGATTGTAATTGTACCGGGTTCGTAGTTCACGCCTGCGAATTGCAGTTGCTCGGGCTTGAAGGTGTAAATCGGATAGTTGGTCAGCAGTTGGGTCGCCAGCAGCGCCGCGGCAGCGTTGATCTGCTGCGTGTAGGCCTGCGCGCCACCACTGACGTTGACGCTGTCCACGTTGGGCGACTTCAGGACCACGGAGCGGCTGGCGGCGTCGTAGGCCAGTTCGCTCGACAGCGTGAACACGCCGTCCACCGGCTGCTGCAGGAACGGGCTGGCAAGGTGCGCGTCGAGTCGCACGGAGACACGGTTGGTATCCGGCAGGAAGCCGACCACCGGGTTGGTAAGCGCCACCTGGAACACCTGCGAGATGGTCCGCTGATAAGGGAACTTGCGCTGCACGGCGTCCTGCACCTGCTGCTGCGAGAACGTGTAGTGCGACGGGATGAACGGGAAGGTCGACGCCGCGCAAGCTGCCAGCGACACCGTGATGCCCACGGCAGCACTGGCCGCGAGCAGAAAGCGGCGCCGGGTCGGCGCGACGGGTTGGGTCATGCAGCTTCTCCTGTCGACCAGAGTTCGCGCTTTAGCGCGTTACTCTGGTCCCATGCAACGTAGTTGCGAGTGAAACAACCCCATGGCGGGGATCGGACCATGGTGTGGTTAGGCGCGTGGACACAATCAGTGCGCTCAAGTGTGCGCTGTGGGCTGAGTCTGCGTTTCGAGCTGGGTCAGCCAGGCCAACGCCTCGGTGCGCGTCGTGCCACACATTTCGACCTGCGGTTGCAGGCCGGAACAGCACGCCGGCCGCTCGGGCTGGCCGAAGATCGCGCAACGCAGATCGTCGCCGAGCTGCACACAACGCACACCCGCCGGCTTGCCGTACGGCATGCCGGGAATCGGACTCGAGATCGACGGCGCGATACAGCACGCACCGCAGTCGGGGCGGCAGGCGTGACCCGCTACATGAAACAGAGATTCGACAGTCACCACATTCTTCCTGAACACACCCCAACGGTCGCTGACAGCGCCCCTGCGGCACGCCAACCCCGCATTGTGCCATTGCTCCGCGTGCGACCTTTTTACACAATGCAGGCCCCAAGCGCTCACGTAAACTGGCCAGATACGCAAGGCCACGCTCAAGAGGCGCCTGCCCCGCTCCATCCGGTCCAGCCGACCCGCAGGTCTCTCCGCACTTCCCGGCGTGGCGTCCACCGAGCCGCCCATGACCATCGCCGATACCCTCTTCCGCCCCGACCTGCTCGCCAAATACAGCGCGAACGGCCCACGGTATACGTCCTATCCGACCGCCCTTCAGTTCCGCGACGATTTCGACCAGGCCGATTATCTGCGCGCCGCAGCCGATCCAGGCGCCGCGGCGACGGACCTCTCGCTGTACTTCCACATTCCGTTCTGCGACACCGTCTGCTTCTACTGCGGCTGCAACAAGATCGCGACGAAGAACCGCGCGCATGCCCGGCCCTACCTCGAGCGGCTCAAGCGCGAGCTCGCCTTGCAGGCGGCCCGCTTCGACACTGCGCAGCCGGTCTCCCAGTTGCACTGGGGCGGTGGCACCCCCACCTTCCTCTCGCACGACGAAATGGCCGAACTGATGACGGCGACGCGCCAGCAATTCAAGCTGAGTCCCGATTCGGAGGGCGAGTTTTCAATCGAAGTCGACCCGCGCGAAGCCTCTGCCAAGACCGTCGTCCATCTGCGCAATCTCGGCTTCAATCGCTTGAGTCTTGGCGTGCAGGACTTCGATCCGCTGGTTCAGCAGGCAATCAACCGGATTCAGCCGCTGGAGATGACCGCCTCGGTGATGCGCGCAGCACGTGCGACGGGCTTTCATTCGATTGGCGTCGATCTGATCTACGGGCTGCCGCATCAAACGGTCGACAGCTTCAGCCGGACGCTCGACACCATGCTGGCGCTCGCGCCTGACCGGCTTTCGGTGTTCGGCTATGCGCACATGCCGCAGCTGTTCAAGATGCAGCGCCAGATGGACGCCACGGCGCTGCCCTCGCCTGCGGTGCGCCTCGCGATTCTGAGGCTGGTGGTTGAGCGGCTGACTAGCGCCGGATATGTGTATATCGGCATGGATCACTTTGCGCTGCCCACCGACGAACTGGCGCGCGCCCAGGCTCAACGCAGCTTGCATCGCAATTTCCAGGGCTATAGCACGCGTGCGGAATGCGACCTGATCGGCTTTGGGGCGTCGTCGATCGGCAAGGTCGGCGATGTGTATGCGCAGAATGCCAAGGATCTATCGGGCTATGGCGCCGCCATCGATGCCGGGCGCCTGGCGATCACTCGCGGCGTGCGCCTGACCGCTGATGATCGGCTGCGCCGCGACGTCATCACTGAGCTGATGTGCAACCTCGAACTGCGCTTCGACGAATTCGAGGCGGCTTACGGCATCCGCTTCGCCAATACCTTCGCAGCGGAGCTCGAGCGCCTGCGCAGTTTCGAGGAAGACGGGCTGGTATCGATCAAAGGCGGCAAGCTCGAAGTCCTGATGGCCGGGCGCATGCTGGTGCGCAACATCGCGATGGTGTTCGACCGGTATCTCGGCCAGCAGACCATGGAGCGGTTTTCGCGGACGGTTTGAGGGCTTTGCGGCTGAGAGCGGGGCAGACGGCCGCCGGATTGGCGGTACGCGGCCCGCGCGGCGTGTCCCCCGCTCTAAAGCGGACGGTTGTTAGGGTAACTTGCCCAGCGCGACGTTTTCGGCCATAATCTGCGTTTCCCGCCGCGCGCAGCTCTTATGCGCGCGTGTCGCAAGACAAGCCCAGGTGGTGAAACAGGTAGACGCAGGGGACTCAAAATCCCCCGCCGCAAGGCGTGCCGGTTCGAGTCCGGCCCTGGGCACCAGTAAATCGTTTCGCACAGTCTCACACCCTCAGAACCCCGCAAGAGCCTCATGCCTGCGGGGGTTTCTGTTTCTAGCGATCTCACCGGGTTACGTAGCCATCTCAACGGCAGCTTCCCTCCGCTCATTCCATGCATCGGAGCGCTGCCGGGGCATGTGGTTATAGGCGAAGCGCGCCCATCCAGACGTCCGCGCAAGAAACACTTAACAGTTCCGCGCCGTGCTGACGATATGACAGGGCCGGGATGCTACGCGGCTTCAGCAGCACCCCGCTACAGCGAGTGACCAACCTCCAAAAACAAAGCCGGGCCCACATTCCTGTGAGCCCGGCTCGATCCATCATTCGCAATACGTTTCGCTAAGGCCTGCGGGCCCGTTAGCGAGTGGCGGGCACAATCGCCCCTGCGCGCCGGCGCTTCACCATATACCCCACCCACATCGCCACCAACCACACCGGCACCAGCCAGACGGAGACCGACAAGCCCGGCGTCATCGCCAGAATCACCAGAATCAGCGCCATGAACGCGAGGCAGATCCAGTTGCTGACCGGGAACCAGAACGATTTGAACACCAACGTCTCCCCTGCCTGCACCATCGCCTTGCGCGACTTCAGATGCGTGAGACTGATCAGCGCCCAGTTCAACACCAGCGCGGCCACCACCAGCGCCATCAGCATGCCGAGCGCTTCGGCCGGAATCAGATAGTTGATGATCACGCAGGTGAACGTCGCCAGCGCCGACAAGCCAATCGCCAGATACGGCACACCACGGCGATCTACCTTCATCAGCGCGCGCGGCGCATTACCCTGCTCCGCCAGGCCGTACAGCATGCGGCTATTCGCATACACACCGCTGTTATAGACCGACAGCGCCGCAGTCAACACCACGACGTTGAGGATATTCGCGGTGAGCGTGGAGCCGATCTGCGAGAAGATCATCACGAACGGACTGCCGCCAGCCGCCACCTGATTCCACGGATACAGCGACAGCAGCACCACCAGCGAGAGGATGTAGAACAGCAGAATCCGGTAGATCACCTGATTCACCGCTTTCGGAATGCTCTTGCGCGGCTCGTCCGCCTCGGCCGCCGTAATGCCGATCAGTTCCAGACCGCCGAATGAAAACATGATCACGGCCAGCATCATGAAGAGGCCATGAAAACCATGCGGGAAGAAGCCGCCGTCGGCCCAGAGATTCGTAATCGACGCCTGCGGACCGCCGTGACCGCTGATCAGCAGATAGCCGCCGAACAGGATCATGCCGATCACCGCCACCACCTTGATGATCGCGAACCAGAACTCGGTCTCGCCGTAGGCCTTCACATTGGCCAGGTTGATCGCGTTGATGCCCACAAAGCACACCAATGCCGACACCCAGGTGGGAACGCTCGGCCACCAGAAATGCACGTAAGTACCGACAGCCGTCAACTCGGCCATGCTGACCAGCACGTAGAGGACCCAGTAATTCCAGCCCGACAGGAAGCCCGGGAAATCGCCCCAGTACTTGTAGGCGAAGTGGCTGAACGAACCGGCCACCGGCTCTTGCGCGACCATCTCGCCAAGTTGCCGCATGATCATGAACGCGATGATGCCGCCAATCGCATAGCCGAGAATCATCGACGGTCCAGCCGCCTGCAACACGCTCGCCGACCCGAGGAACAAGCCGGTGCCGATCGCCCCGCCCAGCGCGATCAGCTGGATGTGACGGTTCTTGAGCCCGCGCTTCAGGCCGTCTTGCTGCTGTGGACTATTCAAAATTGCGCCCCACTTTATGGATGTCGATCAGCCGGACAAACTTGTGATTTGACCTGGCAAAACCAAAGATTTTAGCCTGTCCGACATGACCCACATACTGGGAGGAACCCGTGACGCAGCCCTCCTTCCAGTCGGCGCACCGCTTATGCATGGTGATTGACTTGCAACAGCCAGCATGCGAACTGCGATGCGTCGTTACAGCCTGGGCTAACGCAGATTGGTATTCGCCAGTTCCACCACTTCGTCGCCGCGGCCACTCAGCACTGCGCGCAACATGTACAGGCTGAAGCCCTTCGCTTGCGCCCATTGAATCTTCGGCGGCATCGCGAGTTCGTGCTTCGCCGTGACGACGTCGATCACCGCTGGACCAGGATGCGCGAACGCATCGCGCAAGGCGTCGCGGATTGCTTCGGAATCCTCCACACGTATGCTGTAAATTCCAGCCCCTTGAGCAATCGCTGCGAAATCGGTCGCACTGAGGTCGGTCCCGCTATCGAGGTAGCCGCCGGCTTTCATCTCCATCGCGACAAAGCCGAGTGAACTGTTGTTGTACACGACCACTTTGATCGGCAGCTCGAGTTGGCGCGCGGTCAGCAGATCGCCAAGCAGCATCGACAACCCGCCGTCGCCGGATAGCGAGATCACCTGACGGTGCGGCTGCGCCGCTTTCGCGCCCAGCGCCTGCGGCATCGCATTCGCCATCGAGCCGTGATTGAACGAGCCGTGCAAAGTGCGCTTGCCGTTCATCGTCAGGTAGCGCGCGGCCCACAGCGTGGGCGTGCCGACATCGACGGCAAACACCGCATCCTCGTCGGCCACTTCATCGACGATGCTCGTCAGGTATTGCGGATGGATCGGCTTGCCCGGATCCGACGGGCGCGCGAAATCGTCGAGGGTGAGGCGTGCAGCAAAGTAATGGGTGCGGGCGCGTTCGATAAAGTCGCGGTCGGTCTTGCGGGTGAGCTTCGGCAACAGCGCCTGCAAGGTGGGCTTGATGTCGCCGACCAGTCCCATCTTCAAGGGTGCGCGCTTGCCGAGCGCACTGCCGCGGCGATCGATCTGCACGATATTGCCGTGCGACGGATAAAAGTTGCGATAGGGGAAATCGGTGCCGAGCATCACCAGCGTGTCGGATGACATCATCGCGTAGTAGCCGGAGCTGAAGCCGATCAGTCCCGTCATGCCGACGTCGTACGGGTTGTCCCATTCCACGTACTGCTTGCCGCGCAACGCGTGTACGGTCGGTGCGCCGAGCGCGTCTGCAAGCGCGACCACTTCGTCGTGTGCGCCCGCGCAGCCACTGCCGCACAGCAGCGTGACGCCTTCGGACTGGTTGAGCAGATCGGCCAGTCTATCAATATCCGCAGCGGCGGGCAGCAGGGTGGCGCGCTCCAGCGTGCCGGCCCACGCGGGCACTTCGTCGGGCGCCTCGCCGAGCGCGACGTCGCCTGGCAAGACGATCACTGCGACGCCCTGCTGCTCGATCGCCGTGTGCATCGCGGTGGCCAGTACGCGCGGGAACTGCGATGGGTTCGTCACCAGTTCGACGTAGTGGCTGCACTCCTTGAACAACTCCTGCGGATGCGTTTCCTGGAAGTAGCCGAGGCCGATTTCGGATGATGGAATATGTGCCGCGATGGCGAGCACCGGTTGATGATTACGGTGGCAGTCGTACAGTCCGTTAATCAGGTGCAGGTTGCCGGGGCCGCAACTGCCCGCGCAGACGGCTAGCTTGCCGGTGGCGGCGGCTTCTGCGCCTGCAGCGAAGGCGGCGACTTCTTCGTGGCGGGTGTGCATCCAGCGGATGGAGCCGAGACGATAGAGGCTATCGGATAGGCCGTTCAGGCTGTCGCCGGTCACGCCCCAGATACGTTCGACCCCGGCTGCGTGCAGCGTTTTTGCAAGGAAGTCCGCGATGGTCTGTTTGCTCATGGTCTGCTCCGCAACGTTAGTGAGACGCTCAAGGGAGATGACAGTCGAGGGGGTATTGTCGTACAGGTAGCGGATTTGTGGGGTTTTGCCTGCGCGGCGCTTTGGTGGTTTGTCTGCGGTGTTGGCCTTTCCTTGTTTTGTTAGTGGTCTATTGGCGTTGCCCCTGTGCGGGGCGGCACCTACTTTCTTTGCCCCCCCAGGGGACTTCCTTCGGGGCGCCGGCCGCAAAGAAAGTAGGCAAAGAAAGCGGGCTGACAACCGCTAGCTCTTAGGTGTCCATCACTTAGGTTAACCCAAAGTGGTCCGAAGACGAGACCCGCCCTCGCATTTTCCACGTTAGTGGCACAGCGCTCATCCACCCCACTCCGCACTGCGTGCGTTGCGGATGGGTATGCACGGGAATGCCGGCAAGCCTAGATAGTTAGAATGCCTACATAACTGTGGGAGGGTGTTATGCCCGGCGGCGGGGCGCGAAGCGCAACGCTGGAACGGATGAATGCCTTGTCACGAAGGTGGGCGGTGCGAAAGCACATCTCGTCTTCGGACCACTTCGTGTTCACGCGAGAGGCGGACACCTACAAGCTGGCGGTGTGAGCCCGCTTTCTTTGCCTACTTTTCTTTGCGGCCGGCACCCCGAAGGAAGTCCCCTGGGGGGACAAAGAAAAGTAGGTGCCGCCCCGCACAGGGGCAACGCCAATAGACCACTAACAAATCAAGGAAAGGCCAACACCACAACAACACCAAGCGCCGCGCAGGCAAAAAAACAGAACCACAAACCCTACCCCCCCTCCGGCACCCCCTCAAGCCGCGCCGCCGGCGACCCCACGATGACCAGCGCCTGCACGAGAAACGCACCTGCCGCCGCCACGAGACAAACATCCACGCCCCAGTGCCCACTAATCCCAGCCCCCAACAGCGCTCCAAGCGGCCGCGCCCCATACGTCGCCGTGCCATTGATAGCCGAAACACGCCCTATCATCCCGTCAGGCGTAATTGCCTGCCGCAAGGTAGTCGATCCGACCACCCAGAGAATCGGCCCCACCCCGAGCAAAAAGAAACTTAGCATTGCCAACCAGAGCGACGGCACGATCAGCGTGGCCACCATCACCAGCGAAGCGAGCAACCCGCAAAACGGCCCTATGGTCAGCACGCGGCCAAATCTGAGCCGCTCCGCTACCGAAGGCGCCGCCAGCGCGCCGCACACCATGCCGACGCCATACGCGCCGAGCGTCACGCCCACTGCCGAGGCCGTCAGCCCAAGCCGGTGCACCGCGTACGGCACATACACCGCCTGCAACATAAAGAAGCCTAGATTGAAAAACACCGCGGTAGCGATCATCGGACGCAACAAGGCATCGCGCAGCACGAAGCGGGCACCGTCACGCAGTTCACGCAAGAAGTGGCGCTGCCCTGTCTGCGCACGCGGCGGCTCACGCAGCCCTGCCAGCAACGCGACCGCCAACGCCGACAAGCCGGCCGCGCAGCCATACGCCCAGCCCGCGCCGATCCAGCCCACCAGCATGCCGCCGAGCGCCGGCCCCGCCGAATACGCGGCGCTGCGCGCCAGTTCGAGCCGTCCATTCGCAACCGCGAACGACTCGCGCGGCACCAGCGATGGCACCAGCGACGGCGCCGCCACGTTATAAGCCACCGTGCCCGTCGCGCCGAGACAGCCGAGCGCAGCAAGCCATGGCAAGGTCAAGCCGTGCGTCACGATCAGCAGTAACACGCCCAGCATCGCGATCACACGCATGCCTTCGGCGAGTGCCATCAAGGTTCGCCGCGAACGGCGGTCGGCCCAGACGCCGAACGGAATCGACAGCAGCAAAAACGGCAGCGTCTGCGCCGTCTGCAGCAAGCCGGTTTCATGCGCGCTCGCGCCTAGCGCGAACACGGCGACAAGCGGTGCGGCAGCAAGGCTGATCTGCTCGGCGGACTGTGCAACCAGATTCGACCACCCGAGCCGCTGGAACGCGGCCGGCAGTCTGACGGTGGATTGTGGGATTGGCAAACGCATCGATGACCTCCTGGCATTGTGAGGTCATCGTCGTCGTTTCAGGCGGACGGTACGCTCCGCTTCTTGCGCTGTTATTGGTGTGAGGTAATCGTGGTGCTGAGTCGCCAAGGGCGCTTGCGTCGATCAGGGCGCATACGACGAAGCCATGCCGCTTTCAAGCCCATGATCGAGCGTTGTGCGAATAATCGACAGCCCGCGCGTCAGCGCTTCAAGCGACGGCGCACCGGTCATGCACACACGAATCGCATGTGGAGCGGCGTTACGGCCAATCACGAAGCTATCCGCCGTCTTGACGAGCACGCCCTCCTGACGCAGCGCCGCCGCAAATTCCGCGGCACGCCACGGTTCGGGCAGCGGCAGCCACAGATGCGAACTGGTCGCTGCATGCCGATAGGTCACGCCCCGGAGCACCTCGCTCGCCACCTCATGCTGCGTTTCGATGTGCGCGCGCTGCAAGCCGTTCAGCCGCTCCATCTCGCCGTTCTCGATCCAGCGCGACACCACTTCGGCCATCAACGGCGCGGTCATCCAGCAATCGCTGCGAATCACCGCGGCAATCTTGGAACACCATGCGGGCGGCGCCTGCAGATACCCAACCCGCAGCCCCGGCGCGACCGATTTCGACAATCCCGCGATCAGAAACGACTGCTCCGGCAGACGCGTGGCGAGCGGCTCAGGCGGCGCTTCCAGCAGCATGGCCGGCACGAGGTCTTCGATCAGCAGCACGCCATGCCGCTGCAGGATCGCGGCGACAGCGTCGCGCCGCTCGTCCGACATGGTTGCGGTGGTCGGATTGTGGATGGTCGGCACGCAGAAGATGGCGCGCGGATGCAGCGACTTGCAGGCCAGTTCGAGCGCGGCGGGCACCAGCCCCTCCGCGTCGATCTCGACGCCCACCAGGTGCAGCCGCAGTTGCCGCGCGAGCGCAATGATCCCGGGATAGCTGACGACTTCGGCCAGCACCGTGTCGCCCGGCCGCGCGACGGCGCGCAGCACCGACGCCAGCGCGTGCTGCGCCCCTTGTGTCACCAGCACACGTGACGCGCTCGCCGGACTGCCGGCGCGGCCGAGCCACGCCGCGCCCGCCAGCCGGTGCCGCATCGAGCCCGCTTCCGGCGCGTATTGCAGCAGTTCGGCGGCGAGGCGTTCGTCGTTGGCAATGTCGTGCAGCGTGGCGCACAGCGCGGCCGCCTCGCCGGTCGACTGCGGCACGTTCTGGCCGAGATCGATCAGCGCCGGAGCAGGCGGCATGCCGGGACGCAGCACGCCATTCGCTGCCGCGCCCGAAGACATCTCGCGAGCGCGGGCCTGAGCCACATAGGTGCCGTCGCCGACACGTGCATTCGCGAGCCCCTGGCGCTCCAGCTCGGCATAGGCGCGGCTGATCGTGCCGGTGGTCACGTGCAGTTCGCTCGCCAGCGACCGGTGCGGCGGCAGCTTCTCGCCGGCCGGCAGTTGGCCGTTGAGGATCGCCTGCGCGAAAGCACGCGCAATGACCTGGTATTTCGGATCGCCGCCCGCGTCGATCCTGGGCAGCCACGCGTTCATCGCCATTTTGCGACGGTCTCCTTCTTGTTTCCATGCATGTCATGGGTGTCATTAACATGATACGCATTCAATCTCATGACATTGCATGCAGTCATTTACTTTAATTGAAGCGATTGAGTTGCTTGTTTAGGCTCCATAGCATGGCGTCATTCCGAATTCAATTGTGCCGCCTCGATGCGGCACTGCGGCATCCACCCAGGAGCGCCCTATGAGCCGTGAGACACCTCGTATCAGCCGGATCGACATCACGCACCACCAGCTCGAGCTCGATCCGCCGTTCCCAGCCTCCTGGGATAGCCAGCCGCGCCGCAAATTTCCCGCCACCATCGTGCGCGTCCACGACGATGCAGGCCACGTGGGCATCGGTTCCGGCGACGCGATGTACGGCTTTGCGGACTACCAGCACCTGTTCGTCGGCACCGACCCGCTCGACCTCGCGCGCCACAGCGCCGTCCTCGACAACATTGGTTTTCACGCCGGCCGACCGTGGCCGTTGGATATCGCGCTGTGGGATCTGGCCGGCAAGATTCGCGGAGAACCCTGCTGGAAGATGATGGGTGGACGCAGCAACCGGATTCGCGCCTACGCGTCGAGCGGCGTGCACCGTCATCCCGACGACATGGCGAACATGGCGCTGCAGGTGGCCGCGCGCGGCTTTCCGGCGCTGAAGATCCGCTTTGGCCGCCCGAGCCTCGCTGACGATCTCACCGCGCTCGCCGCCGTGCGCGCGGCCGTAGGCAACCGGCTTGAACTGATGGTGGACTGCAACCAGGGTTGGCGCATGCCGTGGGACACGGTCGCGCCGTGGACGGTGAGCGAGGCGCTCGAAGTCGCCCGCGAACTCGAAAAGCAGGACGTCTACTGGATGGAAGAGCCGTTGCATCGCGGCGACTACGACGGCTACGCTGCACTGCGCCGCAGCACCACGCTGCGCATCGCTGGCGGTGAGATGACGCGCGAGCGCTACGAGTTCGATCAGTTGCTCAAGCATGACTGCCTCGACGTGTTTCAACCGGACGTCGCCTGCTCGCTCGGCATGGAAGGGCTGCGCAAGCTCGCGCAAGCGGTCGAAGCGCGCGGCAAGGTCTTCACCCCGCACACCTGGGGCAACGGCATCGGCCTCGCGGCCAATCTGCACCTGACGGCAGGGGCCGCCTCGGCGCCCTTTATCGAGTTTCCCTATGACCCGCCGGAATGGTCGATCGAACGGCGCGATTTCATGCTGGCGCAGCCGATCGACGTCGACAGCGAAGGCTGGCTCACGCTGTCCGACGAGCCCGGCCTCGGTCTGACGCTCGACGAAGCCGTGCTCGCCGCCACGCAAAGTTCTCGCAGTACCTACGCCTGACGCCTCGGCTGAGGCAAACATCAAGGCCAACAACGCAACCATGTTGCATGGAACCTGGGTAGCGCACTTTAGCGCCAACTCAAGCCAACATAGGAGACAGACAATGCAGATCAAACCCTGGATGCGCGCTGCTTGCGTGGCGCTCGCCGCTGGCGCCCTCTTCCCGGCCGCCGCGCACGCGGGCACCTGGTGCTCGAGCGGCAAGACGGTGCGCTTTGCCGGCGTCACGTGGGAGAGCGGTTCGTTCACCACCGAAGTGCTGCGCTACATCGCCGAAAAGGGCTATGGCTGCAAGACCGACACGGTGCCGGGCAGCACCGCCGCCACCGAAACGGCGCTCGCGCGCAACGATCTGCAGGTCTGGGGCGAACAATGGACCGGCCGCTCGGAGATCATCGCGAAGGGCGTCGCGGACGGCCAGGTCAAGCTGGTCGGCGACACGCTGCCGGGCGGTACCAATGAAGGCTGGTACGTGCCGGAATACGTGGTCAAAGGCGACCCCGCGCGCGGCATCAAGCCGGTCGCACCGAACCTGACCTCGGTCGCGGATCTGCCGAAGTACAAGGATCTCTTTGAGGATGACGAAGAACCGGGCAAAGGCCGCTTCCTGAACTGCCCGGCCGGCTGGGACTGCGAGCGCGTCAACTCGCGCCTGCTGAAAGTGCTCAAGCTCGACGACAGCTACACGAACTTCCGCCCCGGCACGGGCGCGGCGCTCGACGCGGCGATCTCGTCGGCCTATCAGCGCGGCAAGCCGATCTTGTTCTACTACTGGGAACCGGCTGCGTTGATGGCAAAGTACAAGTTCGTGCAACTGAAGATGCCGCCGTTCAACGCCAATTGCTGGAAGACGCTGCGCGCCGACAACAGCAGCTCGCCGTGTGCCTCGTCGTATCTGGTATCGCATCTGAAGATCGGTGTGTCGACGCCGTTCTATCAGGCCGAGCCCGAGATGATGGCGGCCTTTGGCAAGGTCAGCTTCTCGATGGACTTCCTGAACCAGACTATCCTCGAGATGACCAGCAAGAAGATCGACGGTCAGACGATGGCCAGGCAGTTCCTCCACGACCATCCGGAAATGTGGAAGCCATGGGTCTCGAACGACGTGGCCCAGAAGGTCCAGGCCTCGCTCACAGGCGCCTGATCTGCGGCGAAGTCACGAAGCTTTGTGCTGAACGGAGGACGCGGCGCGCCTTCCGTTCACGCGCATCGGAGGTTTGATCATGCATTCGTTTTTCCTGCATCTGTCGATTGCCGACTGGGTGAACGACGTCGTCCAGTCGTTCGTCACCGCGCACGGTGACAGCTTCCACAACTTCAGCAT
>NZ_FNCJ01000006.1 GCF_900100735.1 Paraburkholderia phenazinium
CAGCGTACCGAACTTCGTGCTCGAGAGGCCCATGAACGCCTGGCGGCCGAACTCGCGGCTGTTCTGCCCCAACTGACCCGTGCCGACGTTAAAGCCGTTCTCGAGCTGGAAGATCGCGGCCAGGCCGTCGCCCAGATCTTCCTTGCCCTTCAGGCCCCAGCGGCTGCCCGACCAGGTGCCGCTCGTGAAGGTGTAGTTCGACCGGCCGACCAGCACCGCGGGCGTGCCCGCCTTGCCCGCCGTCTGCACGACGGCCTGATTGCTGGTGTAACCCAGACCGGCGTCGACGATACCGTACAGCGTCACGCTCCCCTGAGCGTGGGCTGCTGCACAAAACCCGTTAAGGGCTACCAGAGCGAAAAGTGATTTTTTCATCGTTGTTCTCGTGCTTCCAACCATTAAGAAATCGGTGCATGCCGACGCTGCTCACCCAGCGATGCACACGTGTGCAAAGGCGAGGAAAAAAAGGAGGCTTCGCGCTGCCAAGCCTCCATGTTCACCCCTGTACGCCCGGCACAGTGAGCGATTCGTTCTTTTGAATCTGCGCGCAGTATCAGGCGCTTCCGTGAATCGCCGATGACAGACACAAGGAAGTTGCAAGCCACTGCAACTGTGCCGGTGACCAATCTGGTGCACACGTGTGCGTTGCCACGCCCTTAACGGTCCTTGTCGTGCTCTTGCTGCAGCTTTTTCTGCGTGTTTGACCTGCGCGAGTCCCGCGTTTTGAGCAAGAATTGACAATTGAAAAATGAGGCGGCTATCCCGTACCGCAGCGAAAGCGAATCTGCGCTGGATGGCCCGGACGGCTGCGCGGCAGCGCCACCGGATCGGTTTTATCGCATGTTTATGCGCGCTGAGGGCATCGCTGTCACAGCACGGAAAAACAGTTCTGCGAATAATGTAGCTGCGGTACAGCGTCGCGCGCGTCCAATACCCAGGAGACCTCGTCGGACTGCCGACCGTCCAGGCCAACGAGCGAGCCGTCCGCGCGCCTCCTTTTCAACCTTCAGGCCGAAAACACCGATATGTCAAACAAGAACCCGCCCACATCCGATACCGCTTCCGATAGCAACCCCAACGCAGCCTCCCGCCCCGCCGATCCGCTCGCGGCCGTCTCGCGCCGCGGCTTCCTCAAGCTTGCCGGCGTGTCCGGACTGGCGACCGCAGCCGGTGGCCTCGCGGCCGTGAGCAAGGCGGCCACGAACAGCCCGGACGGTACACCCGAGCAGATTCACCTGACCTGGGGCAACGATCCGGCGAGCGAAGTGGTGGTGTCGTGGGCCTCGCTGGCGTCCGCCTCCAATCCGCGCGTGCAGTTCGGCAGCGCGGGCGAAGCGCAGCAGACCGTGCACGGCGTGCAACGCATCTATACGGACGGACTCAACGGCGCTACGGTGTTCACGTATCACGCGCGCCTGCGCGGCCTGACGCCCGGAAATACCTACCAGTACATCGTCACGGCCGACAACGACAGCAATGCCGCGCAGCCCTTTACCGCGAGTTTCCAGACCGCGCCGCGCGGCCGGGCGCCGTTTCGCTGGACCACCTACGGCGATCTCGCCACGCCCAATACCGAGTGGGTGCTCTCCTACCCGCAGAGCCGCTTTGCCGTGCAGGCCGTCGAGCGCTTCCAGCCGCTGTTCCATTTGCTGAACGGCGACCTCTGCTATGCGAACCTGAACCCGACGCACCAGCCGGACGTGTGGCGCGACTTCGGCAACAATAACCAGACCTCGGCGGCCAATCGTCCGTGGATGCCGTGTCCGGGCAACCACGAAATCGAGTTCAACAACGGCCCGCAAGGTCTTGCCTCGTACCTGACGCGCTACACGCTGCCGGAAAACGGCACGCATTTCTCCGGCCACTGGTACAGCTTCCGCGTGAGCTCGGTGCTGTTCATCTCGCTCGATGCCGACGATGTGGTCTATCAGGATGCCGCGGCGTTCGTGGCCGGCCCGAATCCGCTGGTGCCGGCAGCGAGCACCGGCCATGCGCCGATCGAACCCGGCACCTCGTTCTATGTGCGCGGCTATAGCCAGGGCATTCAAACCCGCTGGCTCGAGCAGACACTGCGCCGCGCCGCCGAAGATCACGAGATCGACTGGATCGTCGTGCAGATGCACCAGGATGCGCTGACCTCGTCGAAGACCGGTAACGGTTCGGACAAGGGGATTCGCGAGGCATGGCTGCCGCTGTTCGACCGCTACGGCGTCGACCTGGTGGTGTGCGGGCACGACCACGACTACGAGCGCAGCCATCCGGTGCGTGGCTGCAATCACAACGCCGGGGTGGACGCCACCACCGGCGCCGTCGTGGATACGCTGCAACCGCGTCCGGTGCCGCAGGCGGACCCGAACAGCACCACCTTCGACACCAGCCACGGCACCATCCATCTGATCCTCGGCGGCGGCGGCACCAGCGCGCCGCTCGATGTCTACGGCGAAGACACGGCGACCGGGTTGCCGCAGGCGAAGGTGTTCACCAAGCCCAACCGTCCGATTCCCGGTACGGCTGCGAACACGTTCGTGCGCAACCCGGCGGACGCACTCGAAGATGCAATCTGGTCAGCGCAGCGCGATACCGGCACGGGCTATGGCATTGCCGTGTTCGATCACGATCCGGGCGAGCATGGCGGTACGACGACGATCACGATGAACTACTATCACGCGCCGGGCGCGGATCAGACGCCTACGGCCAACTATGAGCTGTTCGAAACCATCACGCTGAGCAAGAAGCGGCGCGGCTAGGTGGTTTGCTGCGCACCGCACACTGTTGCGCGGTGCGCCTGCTTCAGACCGGTGTAATCAAAAGAAATAGGCGATTAGCAGTCCTTCTGTAATGACGCCGAGAAACGTACTGATCAGGATCGTTGCGGTCGCATTGGTCGTGTACGTATTGGTTTTGAGTGCAAACATCGCGGCTGCGGTGGCCGTCGGCACGGCGCCAGTAATCACGGCCTGATGCGCGGGCGCCCCCACTACACCGAACAGCACCGCGCCGAGCGCCATAAGCCCTGGCTGCAGGAAGTTCTTGATGCCCAGATTGACCAGCACGTTGGCGTTGATCACGAAGCGTTCGCCGTACAGCATGAGGCCGAGTGCGAACAGCGACGTGCCGCCGGCGGACTTCGCGATCAGATCGACCGAGGTGAGCACCGGCCCCGGCAGCGTGACGTGGCAAAAGCTGAGCACCATGCCGGAGACCGGCAGCCAGACAATCGGATTGAGCACGGCGCGCGCGAGACTCTGGCCGAAAATGCGCAAAATTTCCGGCCGGTTATTGCTGTTATTGCCGTTATTGCCCGCCTCGTCTGTGTCGCCGAGATGCGTGAGGATGATGGTCAGCGGCAGCATGAAGATGCTGGTTATCAGATTGCCGACCAGCACCGCCAGAAACCCTTCCGGCCCGAACACCGCAGCGAGGATCGGCGCGCCGAAATAGGCCATATCGGGAAACGCGCACACCAGCGCCTGCATGGTGGCTGTGCGCAGGTCATGCCGGAACACAAAGCGGCCGACCCCGAGCGCAATCAGATAGGTGCCCATCAAGCCCAGCGTCAGGCACAACGCAAAGCCCACGTTGTGCAGCTTTTCCGGCGAGGTTTTGACCGCGCCCTCAAACAGTGCGAACGGCAGCGCAAAGCGGATCACCAGCGTCGCCAGCACGCCGGCATCGTCATGCTTTAACAGGCCAATTCGGGCCGAGAGCCAGCCGAGCACGATAACAAACGCAATCGGCAACAAACCATTGAGAATGGTATCGAGCACAGCGAGCCTCCGTTCTTTTTTTCCGTCCGGCTTGACAGTCCGGCTTGATAGTCCGGTTTTGCGGTCAGTCTGCAGGGCCGCTCCAGAGGCCCACCATGAGCCGCTACACAGTCCGTGATACAGGCTGCGTGGGCCCCCGTTCGACTTATAGGTTGCTGCTCCCGCTACGGGTGTAAGGCACATAGTGCGGCGCCCAGACCTTGCTGCGGATCAGGCCATCGATCTGGTCTGTCTCGACCCCGTGGGTCAGTCCTTCCTTGTGTGCTTGCAGCGCCACGGCGAGCGCTACCGTGACCGATACCTCACGCAGCGAGGTGACCGGCGGCAGCAGATTCTTGCCGGGATCGCTGCGGGCCGGCGACGCTGCAGCAAGCGCCCTGGCGGCCGCCATGAACATCTGGTCGGTCACGCGCGTGGCCTTGACCGCGATAGCGCCGAGACCCACGCCGGGGAAGATATAAGAGTTGTTGGTCTGGTCCACCTTGAACTTGACGCCATTGCGTTCGAGCGGCGCAAACGGACTGCCCGTGCCGATGACCGCCCTGCCCTCGCTCCAGGTTTGCAGATCGATCGGCGTCGCTTCAGCGCGCGAAGTGGGATTGGAGAGCGGGAAGATCACGGGACGCTGATTGTGCGCGGCCATCGCCCGCACCACCGGTTCGGAGAAGGCCCCTGCCTGCCCCGACACGCCGATCAACACCGTGGGCTTCGCGTTGCGCACCACGTCGAGCAGCGCAACCCGGTCCGGATGATCGAGCGTCCAGCCGGCGAGCGCCGCTTTGTCCTGCAGAAACGGTTGCTGGAACGACGCAATGCCGTCCATCCCTTCGACCAGCAAGCCATCGCGATCGACCATGAAAAAGCGTTTGGCGGCTTCGCCATCGGGCAGGCCGGCATCGGTCATCGCCTTACGGATCAAACTCGCAATGCCGCAGCCTGCGGAACCCGCGCCCATCACGGCAATGCGCTGCTCGGTAAGCGGCACGCCGGTGACATTGATCGCCGACAGGAGCGTGCCGGTCGCCACCGCCGCGGTGCCCTGCACATCGTCATTGAAGGTGCACAGCCGGTCGCGATAACGTTCGAGCATGCGCGTCGCGTTGTTCTTGGCGAAGTCTTCCCATTGCAACAGGACGTGCGGCCAGCGCTTTGCGACCGCGCTCACGAAGGCCTCGATAAAGTCGTCGTACTCGTCGCCGCGCACGCGTTCGTGACGCCAGCCAATATAGAGCGGATCGTTCAGGCAATCGGGATTGTCCGTGCCGACATCGAGCATGATCGGCAAGGTTGTCGCAGGGTGAAGGCCGCCGCAACCTGTGTAGAGCGCAAGCTTGCCGATCGGAATGCCCATGCCGCCCGCCCCCTGATCGCCGAGACCGAGAATGCGCTCGCCATCGGTCACCACGATGGCCTCGACCTGATCGAAACGCGGGTGCGCCAAAATTGCCTCGATGCGCTTCTTGTGCGGCAGGCTCAGAAACAGGCCGCGCGGTTTGCGGAACAAGCGGCTGAATTGCTGACAACCGGCACCAACCGTCGGCGTGTAGACGATGGGCAGCAACTCCTCGAGGTTCTGCACCAGCAAAGCGAAAAACAGCGTCTCGTTGGTGTCCTGCAAATCGCGCAGAAAGGCGTAGCGCTCAAGGTCTGTCGCAAAGCTGCGCAACGCCTGAAGGCGGCGCGACACCTGCTCCTCGAGCGTGCCGATAGTCGGCGGCAGGAGTCCGTGCAGATCGAACGCGTCGCGCTCCGATTCGCTGAACGCGGTACCCTTGTTCAGCAGCGGGTCGGCCAGCAATTCATAACCGGAACGCGAAGTTTCGAGGGACGCGGAGGCCGCCTCGTTCGTCGATACCGTGGGCATGGCAAATCTCCTCAAAAGCGTTGGGGATCATCGACGACGCTCTATCGACGGGGCATGCACGGTTGCATCGTCAGATTGCTTCTAGTCACGAGGTCGCGATGGGACGCACTCGCAGTGCAAGCTGAATGACCGTAATCAGTCTAGGTGGCAAAATCGCTGGCGTCTGCCTATTTCATTCAAAAAGCACGATGCCATACGAGCGGTGCCGCGCTCGGCGTCGCACCGGTCCGCGCGCAGCCGCACAGCCGCTACTGCCTGGATCAAGACGTCCGTGAGCGCTCCAGCGGCATCGCGAAAGCGTAGCCGTTCTTGCCGCTACGTTTAACCTGATACATCGTCTCGTCCGCTGCGGCGAGCAAATGCCGGTAGTCCTCGATAGGTCGCGGAAAGCTTGCGATGCCAATGCTGGCACTGACAAAGCCAATCCCCATCTGCTCGCCTGTCCCGGTAACACAGGCGATCAGACGCTCCGCAATCGTCCCTAGTTCAGCCTCCATGGAAAAGCCGCGCACCAGCACGGCAAACTCGTCACCGCCGATTCGTGCCACGATATCAGCCGGGCGAATCGACTCGCGAAAGCGCCGCGCTGCGGCAATCAGGAATTCATCGCCGATGCGGTGACCGAGCGAGTCATTGACCTGTTTGAAGCCATCCAGATCGATATAAAGAACGGCGAGCGTGTGCGCAAGTGGATCATCCGGCGCTGCAGCCGAGGTTTGCGCAAGCATGGCAAACAATTGCCGCCGGTTCGGCAGCCCCGTCAGCGCGTCGTGCGTTGCGGCGAACTCGAAGCGCTGCGACTCGCGCGCCAGTTGGCGCGTGCGCTTCGCGTACATGCCGAGCGCAGTGACCAAGGCGCTGAAGATCAGCGCAGACAAAACCATCAGCGTTCTTGCGACGTGCGAGATCCGGGTATGAAGATCGGCGCCAACGAGGTCGCGCTGCGCGCGCCAATACGCCGCCTCCGAGCGCAGCAACGCATCCGTATCGTCGAAATTGGCGTCGGGCGACAGTGCGCGCTGCGGGATGCGAGGCGCCGCTGCGGGATCCGCGTTCACCAGCGCCGCGACGGACGCGAGCCGGGAGGCGAGAGCGATACGGGCGTGTCGATAGTCCTGCGGCTCCGCGGCGCTATCGCCGGTAAGCGGCTGCCGTGCGCCGGCCAGATCGCGGGCGCTTTCCGCACGACCGATCGCGTCGAGAACCAGCCCCGTATATTCCTGCTTCAACTGATCCGAGAAGATCGCCTTGATCTGCAACGCGAGAACAAGGAGTCCGGCTAGCAGACACAGCAGTGCAACCCCGGCCAGCGCAGCCGGCCCCCAACCGAAGCGCACCGTAAAGGCAGGCTTGCGCGCGCCATGCACTGAGCGATGCTGCTCAGGAGTGGGCGTAGATATCCCGCTGGCTTCCATTGCCACGCTGCCGGTAGCTCACGCGATGAAAAAACGATCCCATGCGTGCGAACAGGCCGCTATTCGGCTTGACGCGCGGCGCCGCACGGTGGCGCGTCTGCTTCTCGCTACAACTCACCGTAGCGGGTTGTGCGGTGCTCGATGGGGGCGCGACTGAAGCTCGCGGAGCAACACCGGTTGACTCGGGCTGGGGCGGCGAAGCCGATGGGCCCGGATCTGCATCGGCAGCCTCGGCAAGCGTGGCTGGGGGTTCCGCAGGCGGCGCGGCCAGAGCCACATGACCCGACCACGCGCTTTGTGGCGCCGGCGCGGTGGCTGGGCCGGCCGACAGCGTCGGTTGCTCCGGCACGACGGCTACGCCAGCCGAGACCGTCTGCTGCGCCACGGCCATGGCCTTCGCGTAGGTTCGCTGATCCTGATCGAACCAGACACCATACGCGACCGTCGCCGCGACCCCGAGGGTCAGCGCGCTCGTCGACGCAGCCCAAAGCGCCAGGCGTCCAAACCGCGCAGGCGGTGCGGCGGACCCGGGCTCAATTGCTGGATCGAAGTCTTGACTGAAGTCTTGCGCCGAATCCCTCTGCGGGGTGTCCGCGGGATGGTCCGCGTCGTTACCCGCGCCCGATTCCGGCGGTTCGGTATGCTTGGCCATGGCGATATACTCCGAACCCGATCGTTGGCATCGCGACAGATGGTGTTCTGACGAGCGCGCAACATTCGTACTGTAGCCCCTCAGCGGATGAAATTCATCCACTCAGCGGTGATCAGTCAGAGAGCAGTTAGCGTGCCCACGAGTGCAAGCAGCCAGATCGATGAGGGGCCAGAAAAACAAAAAGCCGTTGAATCCAGGTAGATTCAACGGCTATTCGAGCAATCTGGCGGAGCGGACGGGACTCGAACCCGCGACCCCCGGCGTGACAGGCCGGTATTCTAACCAACTGAACTACCGCTCCAGATTTTTGCACCGTTAGCTTGCGAGCGTTGGTTACTCTCACAAGTTGCATCGTCTCATACTGCTTACCGAGCGATACCGATGTCTTTGGCGTCCCCTAGGGGATTCGAACCCCTGTACTCACCGTGAAAGGGTGATGTCCTAGGCCTCTAGACGAAGGGGACAACGTACGCTTACACCTTTAATTAAAAAGCCCGTTCAAGTTCCGATGAACGGGCTTTGTCTGGCGGAGTGGACGGGACTCGAACCCGCGACCCCCGGCGTGACAGGCCGGTATTCTAACCGACTGAACTACCACTCCAGTCTTTACATCCCAGCTTGCGAGCGTCGGTTATTTCTCTGCAAGCCGCACCACTTTACTGCTTCTTTCGAACACTAAAGCGACGCTGATGTTTGGCGTCCCCTAGGGGATTCGAACCCCTGTACTCACCGTGAAAGGGTGATGTCCTAGGCCTCTAGACGAAGGGGACATAATCTTTTCAGATCTGTCTTTATCTTGCTGCTAACTGGCGTTAAGTTGCTCACTTAGTCCGTTTCGTTATCAGCGAAGACCAATATTCTAACTACTTTGTTACTGCTTGTGAAGTCTTTTTTGCTACAAGATCCAAACTTCGGAAAAGACTTCATCTACTTCGTTCTGCTCTGATGGTGGAGGTAAGCGGGATCGAACCGCTGACCTCTTGCATGCCATGCAAGCGCTCTCCCAGCTGAGCTATACCCCCCTTGCAGAACAGAAACGAGATTCTAGAGTGCAAATCGCGCCTTGTAAATACCCTTTGAGTGATTACATGCGACTTTTTTTAAGAGCCGCATGAATCCCCCTCAAGGCGCCTCTCGCGGCGCTCAGCCAAGCGCCTTTTCGAGACGGCTCACCACCACGTCACGACCGAACAACATCAACACCGCGTCGATAGACGGCGTGTGCGTCGTGCCCGCCACCAGCAGGCGCACAGGCATCGCCAGTTGCGGCATCTTCAGCTTGTGCGCGGCAAGCGTGGCCTTCAACGCGGCCGAGATGCTTTCCTTGGTCCACTCCGCGCTCTTCAGCGCAGCCGCGAGTTCGGCAATGGCCGGGCGTACCGTATCGGTCACGTGCTGCGCGAGCGACTCGGCATCCGGCGCGGGCGTGCGGTAGAACATCGCGGCATTCTCGGCGATCTCCTTGACCGTCGACGCACGATCCTTCAACAAGCCCACTACCGCGACCAGATCCGCACCCTGCTCGAGCGCTGCGGCGTCGATCTCAAGCTCGGCGAAGAACGGCCGCGCCAGTTCGGCGAGGCGTGCGTTGTCCGCTTCCTTGATGTAGTGCGCGTTCAGCCACGTGAGCTTGTCGTGGTCGTACTGAGCCGGCGACTTGCCGAGATGCTCGAGGTCGAACCATTCCACAAACTGTTCGCGCGAGAAAATTTCCGCGTCGCCATGCGACCAGCCCAGACGCGCGAGGTAGTTGAGCACCGCTTCCGGCAGAAAGCCAGCATCGCGATAGCCCATCACACTCATCGCGCCATGACGCTTGCTCATCTTTTCGCCCTGCTCGTTGAGCACGGTCGGCAAGTGCGCGTACACCGGCGGCTCGACGCCGAGCGCGCGCAGGATGTTGATCTGGCGCGGCGTGTTGTTCACGTGGTCGTCGCCGCGAATCACGTGGGTGATGCGCATGTCGATATCGTCGACGACCACGCAGAAGTTGTAGGTCGGCGTGCCGTCCGGACGCGCGATCACCAGATCGTCGAGCTCTTCGTTCGAGATCTCGATACGGCCCTTCACGGCGTCGTCCCATGCCACCACGCCGGTCAGCGGGTTGCGAAAGCGCATGACCGGTTGCACGCCGGCCGGCGGCGTCGGCAGCACCTTGCCCGGTTCCGGACGCCACGTGCCGTCATAACGCGGCTTTTCGCCAGCGAGGCGTTGACGTTCGCGCAGCGCGTCGAGTTCTTCGCTCGACATGTAGCACGGATACACGAGCCCCTGCCCTTCCATCTGCTTGAGCACTTCGCGATAACGGTCCATGCGCTGCATCTGGTAGAACGGACCTTCGTCGTAATCGAGGCCGAGCCACGCCATGCCTTCGAGGATCGCGTCGACGGACTGGGACGTGGAACGTTCGACGTCGGTATCCTCGATCCGCAGCACGAAAGTGCCCTTCATCTTGCGCGCGAAAGCCCACGGGTACAGCGCAGAACGGATGTTGCCGAGATGGATGAAGCCAGTGGGACTCGGTGCGAAACGGGTGCGAACGGAGGTGGTCATAAACGGTTACTCGGAAGACGGGCGCCGGCGCGTGGCAGTGAAACGCCAGCAAGCGCGGCAGCGGAACGCGTCCATGCGGCAACAGGCGTTGCGCATGAAAGCGAATGAAAAATGCAAGAGCCGAATTATACCTGCCGACGGCCCTTTCCCGAGCCCTGCCAGCCTTGCCGGCCTGGGCGCGTGCGGTGCGGCGCGCCCAGGCACACCTTGGGGTACTTTAAGCGCTTTAGGTGCCTTGAAGCACCTACGCGAGCCATCTGTAACGTTTCCTCACTTGCGCCGCGCGCGAACCAGGCTTTGATTTATGATGTGCGCGCGCCGTGTTTCAGGTATATCCACGGCGCATTGCGATCGCCGTCGGCGATCCTGTTCGCTTGAAACGCGGCCATCCGGTGAGCCTCACGGGAACCGGCGCCGTTGCTGGAGAAATCGTTGACACAGTCCACCCCACGCCTGTCCCGCCGCAGCTTTTCGCTTGCCGCGGCCTCCGCTGTCCTGACCGCCTGCACGACCACCGGCAGCCAGCCGGACAACGCGTCGCGGCCGGCCAATAGCGCGGCGACCACACCGCCCGTCACGTCCGCCACGCCGCCGCTCGACAAGCCGCAGCGGCCGATTCGCGTCGGCCTCGCGCTCGGCGGCGGCGCCGCGCGCGGCTTCGCGCATATCGGCGTCATCAAGGCGCTCGAGGCACGCAATATCCAGGTCGACCTGATCGCCGGCACCAGTGCCGGCTCGGTGGTCGGCGCGCTCTACGCCTCCGGCATGAACGGCTTTGCGCTCAACAAGCTCGCCCTGAACATGGACGAAGCGTCGATCAGCGACTGGGCCATGCCGTTTCGCACACGCGGCTTCCTGCAGGGTGTGGCGCTGCAGAACTACCTGAATACGACGCTGAACAATCGCCCGATCGAAAAGATGGCCAAGCCGCTCGGCGTGGTCGCCACGGATCTGAATAGCGGCCAGCCGATCCTGTTCCAGCGCGGCAACACGGGCGTCGCGGTGCGCGCCTCGTGCAGCGTGCCGTCGATCTTCGAACCGGTGAAGATTGGCGGTCACGAATATGTCGACGGCGGTCTGGTGAGCCCGGTGCCGGCGTCGTTCGCCCGCAAGATGGGCGCGGACTTCGTGATCGCCGTGGATATCTCGCAGCGCCCCGAAGCGGGCACCACCTCGAGCTCGTTCGATGTGCTGCTGCAGACCTTCACGATCATGGGTCAGACCATCAAGTCGTACGAGCTCGACAAGTACGCGGACGTCGTGATCCGGCCGAATCTGGTGGCCATGAGCGGTAGCGACTTCTCGCAGCGCAATGCGGCAATCCTCGCCGGTGAAGAAGCTGCGGCGAAGATCATGCCGGAGTTGCAACGCAAGCTGGCGGCAAGCCGCGTCGCGGTGTAACCGGGTTTCACCGGGCTACGCCCGAACTGCGCCAGGTGGCGCTGCGGGCGCCACTTCCGGCACCCCGGACGAAAAAAAGCCTGCTTCGCAAGAAGCAGGCTTTTTTGTCTACCGAGTCTTTGTGTGGCTGAGCGGACGCTTAATTGGTGGGCGCACCAATCGCAGCGTTGACACGCTGCTTCAGATCCTGCGAGCCCTGGTACGAGGTCTCGATACGGCGTGCGCCGGTGAAACGCTTTTCCCAGTAGCCATCGTCCAGATCGTCGACACGGATCGTGCTGCCGGTGGACGGCGAATGCACGAACTTGTTGTCGCCGATATAGATGCCAACGTGCGAGAACGTGCGGCGCATGGTATTGAAGAACACCAGATCGCCCGGCTTCAGGTTGCTCATGCTGACCTTCTCGCCAACCCGGCTCATTTCTTCCGCGCGGCGCGGCAGGGCCATGCCGAGGGTGTCCTGGAACACGTAGCGCACAAAGCCGCTGCAATCGAGGCCCGAGTCAGGCGTGTTGCCGCCCCAACGGTAACGCACGCCAATCATATTGAGCGCGCCGACCACGACATCGCCCGCTTTGCCAGCCATGCCGGACAAAAACGAACGCGCGCTGCCGCCATTATCGGCTGCTGCGTCAGGCGTTTGCGAAGTGGGAGCGGACAACGGAGTCGACCCGTCCTGGGTCGAAAATGAAGCATTCTGATTCAAACTGCTTACTTCGTCGGCAAACGCGCCGGGAGCTGCTGCCATCAGTACGCCAATGAACATCCCGGCGACGACGCGCGTGCAAGCCTGGGTTAAGTTTCGGTGCTGCATTGGTCGGTAGTTTTTGCCTAAAAATCAGTGGGATACGGAAAAAAGTTTGGTCGATACTAGCTAGTAAGTATTCGTGTGTCAAAACAAATAGAAAAATACAATCGAGACACGCACCCAATTGGTGAAAATCAGTCCACGAGCGAGGCTTTCAGCAGCTTTCGAGTGTAAGGATGGGCGGGTGTCGCAAAAATCTGCTCAACCTCGCCGCTTTCCACGATCGAACCGTCCTGCATGACCGCCACCCGGTGCGCCATGGCCCCGATCACTGCGAGGTCATGGCTGATAAACACGTAGCCGAGGTTGTACTTGCGTTGCAACCCGGCCAGCAACTTGAGCACTTGCTGCTGGATCGAGACGTCGAGCGCACTGGTCGGCTCGTCAAGGATCAGGACCCGCGGCTCGAGCACCAGCGCCCGCGCAATTGCAATGCGCTGCCGCTGTCCGCCGGAGAATTCGTGCGGATAACGGTACAGCACCGTGCGGTCGAGCCCGACCTCGCGCAACACCGCGATCACCTTGTCGTGCCGGGCTGCGGCATCCAGTTCCGGGCGATGCAGCGCGAGCCCCTCGCCCACGATCCGCTCGATCGTCTGACGCGGTGAAAGCGAACTGAACGGATCCTGAAAGACGACCTGCATGTTCGAGCGCAATACCGTCTGTTCATGCCCCCGATAACTCGCGAGCGCCCTGCCCTGAAATTCGATCTCGCCGTGTGCCGTGCGCTGCAGGCCGAGCAGCGCCATGGCCAGCGTCGATTTACCCGAACCCGATTCGCCGACGATGCCGAGCGTCTCACCTTGCCGCACCGAGACGCTCGCATCCGCGACCGCGCGGAAGCGTCCCGAGCGGAACCAGCCGCGCAAGCTCGGCAGTTTCGTCTTGAATTCGACCGAGACATCGCGCGCTTCGAGCAGCACCGGCGAGATCGGCAGCACTGGCACGACGGTGCGCTCAGGACGGCTTTGCAGCAGACGTTGCGTGTAGGGATGCTGCGGCGATGAGAAGATCTTCTCGACCGGCCCGCTCTCGACCAGCACGCCGCGCTCCATCACTGCGATACGTTGCGCGAAGCGACGCACGAGGTTCAGATCGTGCGTGATCAAGAGCACCGCCATGCCGCGCCTGGCCGCTTCGTCGCGTTGCAGTTCGAGCAGCAGTTCGACGATCTGCGCGCGAATGGTCACGTCGAGCGCGGTGGTCGGCTCGTCGGCCAGCAAGAGACGCGGACGGCAAGCGAGCGCCATGGCGATCATCGCGCGCTGCCGCTGGCCGCCCGAGAGTTGATGCGGATAGCTATTGACGCGTTTGCCGGGCTCCGTGATGCCGGTGCGCGCGAGCAAGGCCACTGCACGCTTCTTCGCTTCCTTGGCGGGCACGCCGTCGTGGATGACGATGGTCTCCGCGATCTGCTCGCCCACTGTGTAGAGCGGATTGAGCGCCGTCATCGGCTCCTGGAAGATCATCGCGATAGCGGAGCCGCGCAGGCCGCGCATCTCGCGCTCGCTCTTCACGAGCAGATCTTCGCCGTCGAAACGGATCGCCCCGCTCACCTCGGCGTCGCTCAACAGGCGCAGGATCGACAGCGCGGTGACGCTCTTGCCCGATCCCGATTCGCCGACCAGCGCGACCCGCTCGCCACGTTCGATCGCAAGCGTGACGTCCTTCACCGCGACGGTGTCGCCGAACGTCACATGCAGACGATCGAGTTCCAGCAACGGCCCTGCCGCCATTTGCATTGCCTGCTCGCTCACTGGTTGCCTCCGGCGCGCATTGCATCGGAGATGCGGGTGTCGAGCGCATTGCGCAGCGCATCGCCCATGAACGTCAACAGCAGCAGCATCGCCACCAGCACGCCGAAGGTGAACAACGAAATCCACCAGGCGTCGAGATTGTCCTTGCCCTGCGCGAGCAGTTCGCCAAGGCTCGGCGTAGGCGACGGCACACCGAGGCCGAGAAAGTCGAGGCTCGTCAGCGACAGGATCGCACCGCTCATGCGGAACGGCAGGAACGTGATGACCGGCGTGAGACTGTTGGGCAGCACGTGGCGCCACATGATCTGCCAGTTAGACAGGCCCATTGCTCGCGCCGCCCGCACGTAGTCCTGGGTGCGATTGCGCAGGAACTCGGCGCGCACGTAGTCGGACAAGCCGATCCAGCCGAACAGCGAGAGCAGCACGATCAGCAGGATGAAGCCGGGTTCGAAGATCGAGGCGAAGATGATCAGCAGGTAGAGCTCCGGCAACGCGCTCCAGATTTCGATCAAGCGCTGGCCGATAATGTCGGTCTTACCGCCGAAGAAGCCCTGCACCGCACCGGCAAAAATACCGAACACCGTGCCGATCAGCGTCAGCACCAGCGCGAACTCGACCGAGACACGAAAGCCGTAGACGAGCCGCGCCAGCAGATCGCGGCCGCGGTCGTCGGTACCGAGCAGATTGTCGCGCGAAGGCGGCGCCGGATTGGGCGCTTTCGAGAAGTAGTTGAGCGTGTCGTAGTAGTACGGATTCGGCGGATAGAGTGCGAAGTTGCCCGGCTTGCTGAAACGGTCGCGAACGTAGGGATCGAGGTAATCGGCCTGGGTCGGGAAATCGCCGCCGAAGGTGATCTCCGAATAGGTCTTGAACAACGGGAAATACAGATGCCCGTCGTAGCGCACGACGACCGGCTTGTCGTTCGACCACAGCGGCGCGGCGAGACTCGCCGCGAACGCGACGACGAACACGATCAGACTCCAGTAGCCGAGGCGCTGCTTGCGAAAACGCTGCCAGACGCGGCGCGCGGGCGACGGCGAGATAAACGCGCGGACGGGCTCGGTGCGCGGCGCCAGATCGGCTCGGGTACGGGCTCGACTCAAGTCAGCGCTCCAGTTGTTCGAATTGAATGCGGGGATCGACCCAGACGTAGCACAGGTCGGAGATCAGCTTGGTGGCGAGGCCGATCAGCGTGAACAGATACAGCGTGCCGAGCACCACTGGATAGTCGCGCTGCATCACCGACTGATACGACAGCAGGCCAAGCCCGTCGAGCGAGAACAGCGTCTCGATCAGCAGGCTACCGGTAAAGAAAGCGCCGATAAACGCCCCCGGAAAACCAACGATCAACGGCAGCGAGGCGTTGCGGAACACATGCTTCCACAACACGCGGCGTTCGGAGAGCCCTTTGGCGCGCGCGGTCAGTACGTACTGCTTGCGGATCTCGTCGAGGAAGGCGTTCTTGGTGAGCATGGTGATCACCGCGAAGCTGCCCACCACGGAGGCGAGAATCGGCAGGGTGATGTGCCACAGATAGTCGAGGATCTTCGCGCCAAGACTCAATTGAGCCCAGTTGTCGGAAGTGAGGCCACGCAGCGGGAACAACTGCAGGAACGAGCCGCCGCCGAACAGTACGAGCAGCAGCACGCCGAGCACGAAACCCGGAATCGCATAACCGATCAGCACGATCAGGCTGGTGACGACATCGAAATGCGAGCCGTTGCGGATCGCCTTGGCGATGCCGAGCGGCACCGAGATCAGGTAAGTGAGCAGGAAGGTCCACACGCCGATGCTGATCGACACCGGCAGCTTGGAGACCACCAGCGACCACACGCTTTGATGGCGAAAATAGCTTTGTCCAAGATCGAAGGTCGCGAAGCGCTTAAGCATCAGCCCATAGCGTTCGAGCGGCGGCTTGTCGAAGCCGTACAGCGCCTTGAGTTGCGCAATCTGCTGGGCGTCGACGCCGGTATGCGCGCGCAGTCCGAAGGGCGCGCCGTTCTCGGAGCCCTTGCGCAACTCATGCACCATCTGCTCGACCGGGCCACCGGGTACGAACTGGATCACGGCGAAGGTCAGCGTCAACACCCCGAGAATGGTCGGGATCATCAACAGCAGGCGTTTGAGGATATAGCTCCACATGGCGGCGTTTCCGGTGCTCGGACGAAAGGCGTTGAAATGGCGGCCGTGAGCCGCAGCGAAACGTCAGGGCTTGACAGCAGCCTCGGGCGTGAACCACCAGGACGACGGGATCCAGTCATTCGGTGAATAGTACAGCGGCAACGTCCTGGGCCACGCCATGCCGCGCCTGAACGCCACCCGCCATACCGAGCTGTACCACTGCGGGATCACATAATAGCCATGCATCAGCACCCGGTCGAGCGCCCGGGATGCGTCGGTGAGCTGCTCAAGCGTTTGCGCCTGCACCAGTGCGCGCAGGATCGCATCGATGGCCGGCGACTTGATACCGCCCATATTGCTGGAACCCGGCACGTCGGCCGACTTGCTGCCGAACTGTTCCAACTGGTCGGTGCCGGGTACCTGCTCGTCGGGAAACTTGATGATCGTTGCGTCGAACTCGAACGCGTCGAGACGCTTCTGATACACCGCAAAATCCGTCGTACGGTAGTTCAACGTGATCCCGAGCTTGGCCAGATTGCGTTGGTACGTCGCCATGATCGGCGGCCACAGGGCGGCGCCAGAGGAGTCGTCGAGCATTTCGAACTCGAACTTCTCGCCCTTCGCATTGCGCAGCGCGCCGTCGCGATACACCCAGCCAGCTTCGGCGAGCAGCGCCCGCGCCTGCAAAAGGTTGGCGCGCAGCGAACCGGGCGGATCGGAGTCGGGCTGCTTCGGTATCGGGCCGAACACCGCCGGATCGAGTTCCTTGCGCCAGGGGTTCAACAACGCCAGTTCGCCCGCGTCAGGCGTACCGGTTGCCTGCCACTGGGTATTCACGAAATAGCTGTCGATCCTCTGGTACTGGTTGTAGAACAGTTGCCGGTTGAGCCACTGGAAGTCCAGCGCCAGGTCGAGGGCCTTGCGCACGCGCACATCCTGGAACAGCGGCCGGCGCAGGTTCAGAACGAAGCCTTGCATGCCGTTGCCGTTGTGCTGCGGAAACTCGCGCTTGATCAATTCGCCGTTGTCGTACGGCTTGCCGACATCGCGCCGTACCCAGTTGCGCGCCACCATTTCCACCATCGCGTCGTACTCGCCCGCCTTGAACGCCTCGCGGCGCGCGGTATCGTCGGCATATAGCTTGTAGGTGATGCGGTCGAAGTTGTTGGTGCCCACCCGCACCGGCAAGGCCGCGCCCCAGTAGTTCGGATCGCGCCGGAACGTAATGGTGCGGCCGTTGCTATAGCTCTCGATCAGATACGGGCCGCTGCCGATCGGCTTTTCGAAGGTAAGCTGGTCGAACGGAATGCGCGTGCCATCGGGCTTCACGCCCCACTTGTGCGAAAAGATCGGAATGCCCGCCGCCAGCAACGGCAACTCGCGGTTGCGCTGGCGGAATTCAAAACGGATGGTCTGCGGATCGACCACAACCGCACGTGTGATGTCGGCAAAGTACGAGGCATAAGCAGGCGCGGCCCGCGGACTCTTGAGCGTGTCGAGCGAGAACTTGACGTCCGCGGCGGTCACCGGATCGCCGTTCGAAAAGCGCGCGTGCGGGTTGATGTGGAACGTGGTCGACAGTCCATCCGACGCGACACGGATGTCGTCGGCCAACAGGCCGTATACGGTGGCGACCTCGTCGGAACTACCCGTGGCAAGCGTCTCGAACAAAAAGCCCATGCCCGGGGCCGCGTTGCCGCGCAGGGTAAACGGGTTGAATTTGTCGAAGCTGGTTTGCCGGTCCGGATTAGCCAGCACCAGCGTGCCGCCCTTGGGCGCGTCCGGGTTGACGTAGTCGAAGTGCTTGAAATCCGCCGGATACTTCGGCTCGCCGTACTGCGCGATCGCATAGGACGCGCGCGCCGGCTGCGCCGTCAGCAAAGCCGCCGTGGCCCCGGACAGGATCAGTGCCAACGCCGCTATGCCACTTGTTGCACCCTGCAGACAGACGCGCGAGACTGCTTTTGTCATGGAGCGCCAGCTTGCGCCATGCTGTTGAACCCGTCGCGTGCCAGTTGTCATAAGGGCCTAATAGGTCAGTGGGCGGTTGCAATGTGAGAGAATTCTACCTAAATATCCCGCGCGATCCCGCACATCTGAGTTCGCGGCGCGTTGACTTCATTAGGAGAATTCATGGGCTTCCTCGCTGGTAAACGAATCTTGCTGACCGGTTTGCTGTCGAACCGTTCGATCGCATACGGCATTGCGCAGGCTTGCAAGCGCGAAGGCGCAGAACTGGCGTTCACGTATGTCGGCGACCGTTTCAAGGACCGCATCACCGAGTTCGCAACCGAATTCGGCAGCGATCTGGTCTTCCCGTGCGACGTGGCAGACGACGCGCAGATCGAAGCGCTCTTCACCTCGCTGAAGGAACGCTGGGACAGCCTCGACGGCCTCGTCCACTCCATCGGCTTTGCACCGCGTGAAGCGATTGCCGGCGATTTCCTCGACGGCATGACGCGCGAAAACTTCCGCATCGCGCACGATATTTCGGCCTACAGCTTCCCGGCGCTCGCCAAGGCGGCCCTGCCGATGCTGTCGCCGGACGCAGCGCTGCTGACCTTGAGCTACCTCGGCGCCGAACGCGCGATTCCGAACTACAACACCATGGGTCTCGCCAAGGCCTCGCTCGAAGCGAGCGTGCGTTACCTGGCGGTGTCGCTCGGCGCCAAGGGCGTGCGCGTCAACGGCATCTCCGCCGGACCGATCAAGACGCTGGCGGCAAGCGGCATCAAGGGTTTCGGCAAGATTCTCGATTTCGTCGAAGGCAATGCGCCGCTCAAGCGCAATGTGACGATCGAACAGGTCGGCAATTCGGCGGCGTTCCTGCTGTCGGATCTGGCGGCCGGCGTGACGGCGGAAATTCTGCACGTCGATAGCGGCTTCAACTCGGTGGTCGGCGGCATGGCTGCGGTCGCGGAGTAAGCGGGCGCGTCGGACGCAGCCCCCTCCTCTGCGGCGGGTGTTTTGCGCATGCAACAAAAAACCGCCTCGAGGGGCGGTTTTTAGCTTCTAGCGCCTGGAAACAGGCGCTATCGAGCTTTAATTCCAGTGGCCGTGGTCGTGATAGCCGCCACCATGGTAGCCATAGCCACCCGGCGGGTGATGGCGATACCATTCGTCACGCCCCCAGTAGCGACGGCCGTCCCAGTAGCGGTCACCGTGCCAGCCGATCACGATCGTCGGACCGCCGTAATACACCGGCGCCGGTGCGTAGACGACAGGCGGCGGAGGCGGAGGCGGTGCGTAGACAGGTGCCGGAGCGACGTAAACCGGCGCAGGGATACCGATATTGACGCCCACGCTCACGCCGGCCATTGCTGCACCTGACGCACCCAGCGCGAGAACCCCGATCAGAAGCGGAACAAGACGAGCGGACTTCATGGAATTCACCTTTTTAACAAGTGTGTGTTGTTGGCTGGAATATAGCGCAAGGCGATGATCCGCGTATTTCAAGTTTGTAAGAAGTGATGCGCAACGTCGCACTCTGAAGCGCTACGTTACGTCTGGTTACAAGGGACGAGGTTTCGGTGAAAAGCGGGTGTGGGGGTAACACATGCGGTGGGGATTTTGGGGGTGAGATCCCGCGTGAGTTGAGTCAAGTTCAGTACTGGTTCTGCAAACGCAAGGGACTCGCTTGGGACGCGCGGCGCATTGATTCGGCATCCAAAGCATATTCTGAATTTTCCAGAACATGGTCTCTTTGAGCAGTGACGTGCGAGCGACCCGCCTTCCCCGCTCAGCCCTTCTGCCCTGCCGATATAGCCCAGTCCACCCTGCTTGCTGCAACCGGCACGGGCCGATCTGGCCCGCTGCCAATGCCGATACGCTTGCCTTAGCGTATTACCTTGCCGGAATTCGTCGCGCGCGGGGTCGCCGGGCAGAGAAACGGCGTTAAGCAAGAAATTGGAACCAGAAAAAACAAAACCCCAAGAGACCGCGATCTCTTGGGGTTCCGCCGCCATTGCTGGCGGAGACGGAGGGATTCGAACCCTCGATCCAGGTTTTGGCCCAGATGCTCCCTTAGCAGGGGAGTGCCTTCGACCTCTCGGCCACGTCTCCCAAACTTTCTGTCGCACAGGGAGTCAGTGCGACGAAGCCAAGATGATAGCGGCCCGAACTGCGAAGGTCAATGTCTTCGGCACATTTTTTGTGCCAGATTTGTCATCAACGACGCAATTTTTTCATATTGGCCGCCATGAATGCACGAAGCAACGCGTAAAGCACGAACGGGACGCTCTTGTACGCCCCGCTTTTCAAAGCAAATTACGCTTGATCGAGTTCGAACGCCTTATGCAGCGCGCGCACGGCGAGCTCCATATACTTCTCGTCGATCAGCACCGAGATCTTGATTTCCGAAGTGGAGATCATCTGGATGTTGATGCCCTCTTCCGACAGCGTGCGGAACATCGTGCTCGCGATACCGACGTGCGAACGCATGCCGACGCCGACCACCGAGACCTTCGACACCTTCGGGTCTCCCAGCACCTGCTCGGCCTTCACATGGTCCTTCACCTGGCCGGTGAGAATGTCCATGGCGCGCTGATAGTCGCCGCGACCCACCGTGAACGTGAAGGCCGTCTTGCCCTCGACGCTCTGGTTCTGGATGATCATGTCGACGTCGATATTCGCATCCGCCACCGGTCCGAGGATCTGGTAGGCGATGCCCGGCTTGTCGGGTACACCCATCACGGCGATACGTGCTTCGTCGCGCTGAAACGCGATGCCCGAGATGACTGCTTTTTCCATGGTCTCGTCTTCTTCAAAAGTAATCAGGGTGCCCGAGGTCATTTCGGCTTCGAGCGGGATCAGCGGATCGGTCAGGCTCGACAACACGCGCGTCTTCACCTGATATTTGCCGGCGAATTCCACCGAGCGGATCTGCAACACCTTCGAACCCAGGCTTGCCATCTCCAGCATTTCTTCGAACGTCACGCAATCGAGCCGGCGTGCTTCTTCGACCACGCGCGGGTCGGTGGTATAGACCCCGTCCACGTCCGTATAGATCAGGCACTCATCCGCCTTCAGCGCGGCAGCCACGGCGACCGCCGAGGTGTCCGAACCGCCGCGGCCGAGCGTGGTGATATGGCCTTCCGGGTCGACGCCCTGGAAGCCGGTAATTACCACTACCTTGCCTGCTTCGAGATCGCGCATCACGCGCTCGCCGTCGATCTCGTTAATACGTGCTTTGGTGAACGCGCTGTCGGTTTTGATCGGCACTTGCCAACCGGCGTAACTGACCGCGTCCACGCCCGCTTCCTGCAGCGCAATGGCGAGCAGGCCCGAGCTGACCTGCTCGCCGGTGGCGGCAATCATGTCGAGTTCGCGTGGGCTCGGCTGGGCCGAAATGTCTTTTGCGAGGCCGAGCAAGCGATTCGTTTCGCCGGACATCGCCGAGGGCACCACGACCATCTTGTGACCGGCCTTGTGCCATTTCGCGACGCGCTTCGCGACGTTCTTGATGCGCTCGACCGAGCCCATCGAAGTACCGCCGTATTTATGTACGATGAGTGCCATTGTCGTTCTGAACTGGAGAAGTAACCGCGCTGCCGCGCTGGAGACGACCGCACCAAAGCACAAGAGCTCAACGTTTCAGGAACGACGGCGAAGTGTAAAGGGTGGCGGCGTAGATGCAGCGCACGTGCAGCACGCGCGGATTTGCCCGCGAGGAATCGCCAAAGGCCGCTGGCTGGCGGCTCCCCGGTGGCTTTTGGTCGCCGGGAAACACAGAAAACGGCCGGAAAACAGCAAAAGCACATCAAAATGACGGCAATAGCGGCTTCGGGCAAACAAGTTAACGTACCCGATCAGGCGCAAAAAGACAAGCCAAAATCCCGGCCAAAATCCCAACATCAGGTGTTGCAAAGGCTTGTGCGCAAAGGAGTTGCGCCCTCGTTCGAGGTGTCGCAGGCCGGCCTGCCGCGGCGGGCTGGGATTGCGCGGCGAGTGCCCGACCGGTCGGTCAGGCGATCAGGAGATCCTCGCGCCAGTCAATCCGCACATATCCCCTGCCCGCCTCTGAAGCGCCGGCGTCGCCCTGCGCAAGCCACGCCGCCCGGTTCACGCCGACGAGCGGCACGAACAGGAGCGTGTCGCCGGCGAACAGCAGCGGCACGTCGCGTTTCCACGCCGGCACGCCCTGCTCCTGGAAAAGATTCTTGAGCGTTCGGCTCGCGCCCTGTGCGCTCGTGCGCATGCGCTCGCCGCCGCTGCGCGAGCGGGCCGTGAGCGGCGCCGCCGTGAGGAGCGCGGCCGGCACGGCCGCCGGGTCGTCCGCGGACGTTTCGGCAAACACAAAGGTGCCGCGCCATTGCGGCAGACGCCAGATCGATTCGCCCTGCCAGGCAAGTTGCGCGACTGCGCGCGCCACCAGCGCAGTTTCGTCGCCAGGCTCGGCGCTGTCGCCGGCCTCCCAGTAGATTTGCCCGCGATAACTGCGCAGCGCCTGACCGGCGTGATCGGCGCGCAGGCTGTGCGCCGCGCCGACTGCGCGCAGTTGCCGCAGCGCGTCGCTCAAACGCGCCGTCGATGCCGCCGGCAAGCTAAGCGAGCGCATCCAGAAACGCAGCAGGTTCAGCGCGCGTTCGTCGTCGAGTGCGAGCAACGCGTCGTGTGCAAGCGCGCGGCCTTCATCGCGAGCGGCAGACGCCATGTCGAGGCGCGCCAGTTCATCGAGCAGGCGCTGCGCCGACGCGGCATGGCCCGCAGTGCGCGCAAGAGCATCGCGATAGCCCGGAAAATGCACGGCCAGCGCCGGCAGCACGTCATGGCGCAACGCATTGCGCGCGTAACGGGTGTCGGCATTCGATTCGTCGTCGACCCACGCGAGCGAGTGCGCCGCCGCGTATTGCTCAAGTTGCGCGCGCAACAAATGCAGAAGCGGCCGCACGCGCGTCACACTGGCGCCCGCCGGCATGGACTCGAAGGCCATCGCGGCAAGCCCCGCTACCCCTGCTCCACGCAGCAATTGCAACAGAACCGTTTCGGCCTGATCGTCGGCATGCTGCGCGAGCCACAACGTTGCCGCGCCGTGCTGCGCGCAGAGCGCGTCGAGCGCGCAGTAGCGGGCCTCACGCGCAGCCGCTTCGACGCTCACGCCGGGGTCGCGCGCCACTTCGACGCGCTCAGCCGCAAATGCCACGCCGCGCTCGTGCGCAAACGCCTCGCAATGCGCGAGCCACTGGTCTGCGTGAGGACTGAGGCCATGGTGGACATGCAGCGCCACGCACCGCGACGCTCCGGCCACACGAACCACGGCGTCGAGCAATACGCTGGAGTCGATGCCGCCGCTGAACGCCACCGCAATCCGTGCGCCGCCAGGCTGCGCGGGCAGCCCGGAAAACGCCACGCCGACCGCCTCGAGAACGAGGCGGTCGGCGGGAGAGTCAGCGGTGTGAGTCACAGTGACGAGGCGCGCTGCGCCCTGCAGTAGGTAGACGAGCCGGCTTATGCGCCCGGCGTCGTTTCCTTGAACTTGCCGTACGCCATCAGCCGTTCGAAGCGGCGTTGGCGCAGGTCCGGGATGCTCATGCCATGGAACTGACGCAGCGAATCGGCCAGCGCACGGCGCAACATGGCGGCCATGCCCTTCGGATCGCGATGTGCGCCGCCGAGCGGCTCGTTGACGATCTTGTCGATCAGGCCGAGCGCCTTCAGGCGGTGCGCGGTCAAACCCAGCGCTTCAGCCGCTTCCGGCGCCTTCGCGGCGCTCTTCCACAGAATCGAGGCGCAGCCTTCCGGCGAGATCACCGAATAGGTCGAGAATTGCAACATCAGCACGCTGTCGCCCACGGCGATAGCAAGCGCGCCGCCCGAACCGCCTTCGCCTATGATCGTCGAGATGATCGGCGTTTTCAGTTCAGCCATCACATACAGATTGCGGCCGATGGCTTCCGACTGGCCCCGCTCTTCCGCGCCAATGCCCGGGTAGGCACCCGGCGTGTCGATGAACGTGAACAGCGGCAGGCCGAATTTCTCGGCGAGGCGCATCAGGCGCTCCGCCTTGCGATAGCCCTCCGGACGCGGCATGCCGAAGTTACGCAGCGAGCGCTCCTTGGTGTCGCGCCCCTTCTGATGGCCGATCACCATGCAAGCCTGACCGTTGAAACGCGCGAAGCCGCCGACAATCGCCAGATCGTCCGCGAACGCACGGTCGCCGTGCAGTTCGTGGAAATCGGTGAACAGTTCGCTCACGTAGTCGAACGTGTACGGACGCTGCGGATGACGGGCAATTTGCGAAACCTGCCACGGAGACAGGTTGGCGTACAGATCTTTGGTGAGCTGCTGACTCTTCTTGGACAGCCGCTCGATTTCTTCCGAAATATCGACGGCCGAATCGTCCTGCACGAAGCGCAATTCTTCGATCTTCGCTTCGAGTTCCGCGATCGGCTGCTCGAAATCCAGAAAAGTGGTCTTCATTGGTTTTAATCCTTGGACTTACCAGGCAGCGCGTATTCTAACCGCGACCGCCGCTGTCAAAACCACCTCAAAACTATCGACTCGGTGAAATTGATAGCCTTGAGGCGGCATCGCATCAAATCAATAGTCGACCGGCAACGGATCAAGACTACGCCACATATACCAGGTGGCAACCGTACGCCACGGCTCCCAGTTCGCGGCAACCTCGCGCGCTTCGCTGCGCGTAACCGGTTCGCCGCTGAAATAATTAAGGCTGATCGCGCGGATCAGACCAAGATCGTCCAGCGGCAGGACATCCGGACGGGACAGATTGAAGATCAGGAACATCTCCGCGGTCCAACGGCCAATGCCGCGGATCTGCGTGAGTTCTTCGATCACCGCCTCGTCTTCCATCGAGGTCCACTTGCCCACGTGCAAGGCGCCCGAGACGAAGTGCTCGGCCAGATCCAGAATGTATTCCGCCTTGCGCTTGGACAGGCCACAGGCCATCAGCTTGTCTTGCCCCAGCTTGATGAACTGTTGCGGCACGAGCTTCGGGCACGCGCTTTCGACGCGCTGCCACGCGGCCTGCGCCGAGGCCACCGAAATCTGCTGCCCCACCACGGAACGCGCAAGCGTCACGAACGGGTCGCCCCGGCTCAGCAGGTGCACCGGGCCGAATTTCGGAATCAGCTTCTTAAGAATGCGGTCGCGCTTGACGAGGTCGGCGCACGCCTTGTCCCAGTAGTCAGGGCGCGTGACTTCCGGCGTGAGGCCGCCGACCTGCACCGGCACGGCCACTTCCGCGTCGTCCAATGCACGCGTTTTGCGCACGACTTCGCCCTCATGCAGCGTATCGCGAGCAAGTTGCTGCGCATCGCCGGCGAGTTCGGCCGGCACGGCGCCGTTGCCGCTGTGCGGTTTCGCGCGCGGCGCACGCGTGGCCTTGGCCGGCCGGGCCGGCTTGGCAAGTTTTGGCGCATGCGCCGAGCCGCCGTTGAGCGCGCGCTTCACCGGTGTCTTCTTCGCGGTACTGCCTGCCTTGCCGGCGACCTTCGTCGCTGCGGGCACCGCTTTCCCTGTTACGGGCGCCGCTTTCGCCGCGCTGCCGTTACGCGCGCGGGTCGATTTCACTGCGGCTGCCGCGCTTGTTTGAGACGCAGCCCGTTTAGCCGGCGTCTTCGTGGCCGTTGCCATCCTGCCTCCTGCCTGGCGAGTCGATCAAAGGGAAGTACGAGGTGCGCTCACACGCGCCGCCACTCGGTCAACCCGCCCGGTTTGTCTTCAAGTGCAACGCCGGCCTCGAGCAATTCGGCCCGAATCCGGTCTGCTGCCGCATAGTCCTTCGCCTGCTTGGCGGCCACGCGCGCGGCGATCTTCGCTTCGATCGCGGCGGCATCGAGCGCGCCTTCACTCGCACTGCCCGCAGCCTGCTGCAGATACACACGCGGCTCACGGCCCAGCAGTCCGATCACGCGCGCCAACGCACGCAGTTGTCGAGCCAGCGCAGGGTCGCGCGTGCGGTTCACTTCACTTGCCAACTCGAACAACACCGCGACTGCCACCGGCGTGTTGAAGTCGTCATTCATGGCCGCCTGGAAACGCTGCGCATACGCTTCGTTCCAGTCGAGCTCGGCGCCGTCCGGGCTCACGTCTTTCAACGACGTGTACAAACGCGTGAGGGCGTTGCGTGCGTCGTCGATATGCGTGTCGCTGTAGTTCAGCGGCGAGCGGTAGTGCGCCCGCGCGATGAAGAAGCGCACTACTTCAGCATCGTACTGCGCCAGCACTTCACGGATCGTAAAGAAGTTGCCAAGCGACTTCGACATCTTCTCATTGTCGATCTGAACGTAGCCGTTGTGCATCCAGTAGTTGACAAACGTTTGCCCTGTCGCAGCTTCGCTTTGCGCAATTTCGTTTTCGTGGTGCGGAAACTGCAGGTCCTGGCCGCCGCCATGAATGTCGAAATGATCGCCGAGCAGCGTGCAGCCCATGGCAGAGCATTCAATGTGCCAACCGGGACGGCCGCGCCCGTACTTCGAGTCCCAGCCCGTGTCGGCAGGCTCGTCCGGCTTGGCTTGTTTCCACAGGACAAAATCAAGCGGATCCTGCTTCGCGTCGTTGGCCGCCACGCGCTCGCCGGCCCGCAGGTCTTCGAGCGACTTGCCCGACAGCTTGCCGTAACCCGAAAACTTGCGCACCGCGTAATTGACGTCGCCGTCGCTCGCCTGATAGGCATAGCCGTTCGCTTCCAGCGTTTCGATCATGCCGAGCATCTGCGGAATGTACTCGGTCGCACGCGGTTCGAGATCGGGGCGCTCGATGCCGAGCGCGTCCGCATCTTCATGCAGCGCGGCAATGAAGCGATCGGTCAGCGACTTGATCGTCTCGCCGTTTTCAACCGCACGGCGGATGATCTTGTCGTCGATATCGGTAATGTTGCGCACATAGGTCACCTTGTACCCGAGCGTGCGCAGCCAGCGTTGCGCAATATCGAACACGACCATCACGCGTGCATGACCAATATGACAGTAGTCATACACTGTCATCCCACAGACGTACATCCGTACGACGCCTTCTTGCAGCGGCACGAAAGTTTGCTTCTCACGCGCGAGCGTGTTGTAGATGCGCAGTGATTCCATAGAGACGATGCGTGGGCCGAAAGAAATCCGCAATGTGTTTCGTGCGCGCCCCGGCCGTTCGGTACGAGCTCAGTATCTCAGCACAAAGCGTCAGTACCAGGCGTCAACACAAAACGGCTGTGGCACATACAGCAGCAAACCGGTGCACCTGGTGCGGCGGTCAGGCTGCGATCAAGGCGGAGACGACCACGAGTGGCGAAAAGACAGTCTGTGGTTCAACGGAACGCGCAGACCTTTTGTTAGAATGGGTCGGAGTATAACATCCAGACCTGAGCCTATGAAACCTTCCAGCGGCCGCGCGCGAAGCGCCGCGACCCTCGCCGCGACGGCCCTGTGCGGCCTCGCCGTCATGCTGCTGCCGGGCGCCCCCGCGTATGCGCAGAAGTCCCCTGCGATCTCACAAGGCCCCGCCGTGCGCGACGGCACACCGGAAATCGATGCGTCGATCGAGCAGAAAAACTGGAACGCCGCGCTCACGCAACTGGACGCCCGCATCGCCGCCAATCCGCGCGACGCGCAGGCGCAGTTCAAGCGCGCCACCGTGCTGGCTCATCTGAACCGCGACGACGAGGCGATCAGCGCCTTCGTCGCGCTGACCCAGACCTATCCGGAGTTGCCTGAGCCGTACAACAACCTTGCGGCGCTGTATGCAAAGCACGGCCGGTATGCGGAAGCGCGCGAGGCGCTCGAAACCGCCACCAAGGCGAACCCCAACTACGGCCTCGCCTACGAAAATCTCGGCGACCTGTACCTGCGCCTTGCCGCCTCCGCCTATCAACGGGCGCAAAATCTCGGCCACGCAAGCGGCCCGACGCAGCAGCGCCTCACCGACATCCAGAAGATCATCTCGCCGCCGGCAAGCAGCGCGAAACCGGTCAAGAAGGTTGCCACGCCGGATGAGTACACGAACCGCGCCACCTCGAACCTGACGGAGTCGCCGAGCTTCCAGTTCGGCGGCCCGAACGGCTCGCTCGCCATGCCGCCGTATATGGCGCCGTCGCAGTAAGCATCTCGCAGTACGCACTCTTACGGCACACTCACCGCCAACGTTTTTTTCCACCCTGAGGATCTTCATGAAATGGTTGATGCTGGCGCTCGGTAGCGCCGCCCTGATCGCGAACGCACCCGCTTTTGCCCAGTCCGCCACGCCGGCTGCGCACCCGTCCGTCCTGTTCAAGACCACGGATGGCGACATTCGCGTCGAGCTGTACCCCGAGAAGGCGCCGAAGACCGTCGCGAATTTCCTCGACTATGTGAAGTCCGGCCAGTACAGCGGCACGATTTTCCATCGTGTGATTCCCGGCTTCATGATCCAGGGTGGCGGCTTCACGCAGAGCTATGCGGAAAAGCCGACGCGCGCGCCGATTCAGCTTGAAAGCCGCAACGGTCTGAAGAACGTCGTGGGCACGATCGCCATGGCGCGCACCAGCGACCCGGATTCGGCCACGGCGCAGTTCTTCATCAACACCGCGGATAACGCCGGCCTCGACTATCCGGGCCAGGACGGTAACGGCTACGCCGTGTTCGGCAAGGTCACCTCCGGCATGGATGTCGTGAAGAAGATCGAAGGCACGCCGACCACCACGCGCGGCCCGATGGCCGACGTGCCGCAAACGCCGATCGTGATCCAATCGGCTACCATCGTCAGCAAGTAAGCAGACGAACTCGCAGGCAAACCGGCAAGCAAGGCAAGCAAGCGCACCCGCCGACGAGGCAGTCGCTCGCGGCCCCTGCACCACTCACGCCCCCGGGCGCGGCCCCATCGCTCGATGCGCCGCGCCTTCCACCCACCTGTTCCGCAAAGGACTCCATCATGGTCGAACTGCACACAAATCACGGCGTCATCAAACTCGAACTGGACGCCGAAAAAGCGCCGAAGTCGGTTGAGAATTTCCTCAACTACGTGAAGGCCGGTCATTACGACAACACGGTGTTCCACCGCGTGATCGACGGTTTCATGATCCAGGGCGGCGGTTTCGAACCCGGCATGAAGCAAAAGCCGACCGAAGCGCCGATCACCAACGAAGCGAACAACGGACTGAAGAACGTCAACGGCTCGATCGCGATGGCACGCACCAACGATCCGCATTCGGCGACGGCGCAATTCTTTATCAACGTGAATGACAACGATTTCCTGAACCACTCGTCGCCGACGCCGCAAGGCTGGGGTTACGCCGTGTTCGGTAAGGTGGTCGAAGGTCTCGACATCGTCGAAAAGATCAAGAAGGTGAAGACCGGTTCGAAGGGCTTCCATCAGGACGTGCCGGTCGACGACGTGATCATCGAAAAAGCGGTCATCGTCGAGTAAGCAACTCGCTGTGCGCCGGCGGGTGCGCTCACCCGCTCGCGCACGGCGCGCTATCGAACGATAGCCTTTACTGCAACTGCACTCAGGCACTCTTCAATGCTGCAAGATACGCCGCTGCGAAGCGTCGCTGCGGGCGTGCCTGGCGAGGGCAAACGCCCGAGCGCCGCACGCCCGTTTTTTTTCATCTCGGACCTGCATCTGAGCGAGGGAATCCCGCGCACGGTCGCCGCGTTCGAGCACTTTGTCCGCGTCACGGCTGAAGAGGCCGACTCCGTTTTCATCCTCGGCGATCTGTTCGAATACTGGATCGGCGACGACATGTTGAGCGAGCCGTTCGTCGCCCGTATGGCGGCGCTGATGCACACGTTGTCCGAGCGCGGCATCGCGCTCTACATCATGCACGGCAATCGCGACTTTCTGCTCGGCAAGCGCTTCATGAAAGCGGCCGGCGCGATCTGGCTACCCGATCCGTTCGTGATTACCGCATTCGGCACGCGCATCGCGCTCGCGCATGGCGACGCGCTCTGCACGGCGGACCGCGCCTACATCCGGTTTCGCCGCTTCGCGCGCTGCCGTTTCGCCCAAATGCTGTTTCTTGCCTGGCCGTTCAGATGGCGCCAGGCGCTGGCCGAGCGGATGCGTTCGGCGAGCCAGGAAGGCCGCTCACGGCCGGTCTCGCCCAAGTACGACGTGACGCGCGAAGGCGTGGCGGCGTTGTTCAAGGAGACGGGGACAGCGACGATCCTGCACGGTCATACGCACCGGCCGGCCGTCCATCGCGAACCCGGCGGCACGCGCTGGGTGCTGCCGGACTGGGATCTCGATCACGGCGAACGCCGTGGCGGCTATTTGCGGGTCAATGCCGAAGGGATCCGGGCGTTGCCGCTGGATTGACTGAACTGAGCGGCGTTGACTGGACTGAGCCGCGCGCTCAGTTTTCAGCCGTCACGCCGTCGACCTTCCCGGCGATTGCGGCGGACAAGCGCCGCAGATCGAGCAGCGCCGCATCCGCGCCCTGCAGCGCTTCGAGACTGGTGCCCAGGCGCTCCAACGCGGCGACGATTTCGTCGATGCGTTGCGACTGCGTCGCGGCATGGTCGATCAACCCATGGATGGCGAGCGATACCGGATCGTCCGCGTTCGGCGTAATGCCATAGGCGCAGAAAGCGCCGCGCGCCGGCTCGCCGGATTGCGCATTGCCACCGCCTGCCGCCTCGACCGCGGCTACCGCTGCCGGCATGATCACCCGCGCCGGATTGCCCACCGCCGTGCCGCCTGCAGGCACAGCCTTCACCACCACCGCATTCGAACCGACCTTGGCCCCCGCGCCGATCGTGAATCCGCCCAGCACCTTGGCGCCCGCGCCGACGATCACGCCGCGTTCGAGCGTCGGATGGCGCTTCGCACCGCGCGTCAGCGACGTGCCGCCAAGCGTGACGCCCTGATAGATCGTGCAGTCGTCGCCGATTTCGGCGGTCTCGCCGACCACCACACCCATGCCGTGGTCGATAAACACGCGGCGCCCGACCGTGGCGCCGGGGTGGATCTCGATGCCGGTCAGAAAGCGCGCCAGTTGCGACACGAAGCGCGCCAGCCAGCGGCGTTTGGCCCGCCAGCAGGCATGCGCGAGCCGGTGCAGCACCAGCGCGTGCAGGCCCGGATAACAGGTCAGGACTTCCCAGGCGCTGCGGGCGGCGGGATCGCGCTCGCGGATCGTAGCGATGTCTTCGCGAAGTCTCGTGAACATGGCAGTGACGCTTTCTTGGGGGAGGAGTCGGCGCCTCGCGGCGCACGACGGCGCTGCCGGTTAGCACACCCGCAGCTTTGCTTAGAACGTTTCGAGGAATTGTAGGGCGAATGCGGCAAACCTGCCGGATGCCCCCGCTCCCGGCAAGGTCGTCTGGGACGACAGCGGCGGCGGGTGGTCGCGGCTTACGGGGATGGCGGGCAACCCGCCCACCTGTCCCTGGCCTCAGGACGCGCCGTCGCCCGGCGGTTTTACCTTCAGCAGAATATGCTTGGCGATGCCGCGCACGATGTTCACCTCTTCGCGCTCGAGCCCGGAGCGCGCAAACAGGCGGCGCAGACGCGACATCAGCTTCTTCGGATTGGCCGGATCGAGAAATTCGAGCGCCACGAGTGCGCTTTCGAGGTGCGCGTACATGCCTTCGATATCGTCGCTCGGCGCGAGCGAGCCGTGCGCCGCGCCCTGCCCTTCGGCGCCAGCGCCGCCAGCAACCGCGCCGCCCACGCTGCCGGCGCCGAGGTACGCGGTGCGCAACTCATACGCCAGCACCTGCACAGCCTGCGCCAGATTGAGCGAGCTGTAAGCCGGGTTGGCCGGAATATGCGCAAGCACGCTGCAGCGCTCGACATCCTCGTTGGACAGCCCCGTGCGCTCGTTGCCGAACACCAGCGCGATGTCGCCATGCACCGCGTGCTCGCGCGCGTGCCCTGCCGCGGCGCGCGGCACGAGCTGGGGCGGCCCGTATTCGCGCGCGCGGGCCGTGAGCGCGATCGACCAGGGCACGCCATTGAGCGCATCGGCCAAGGTCGGCACCACATGGGCGCCCGCCAGCACATCGTCCGCACCGCTCGCCATGGCGATGGCCTCGGGATCGGTCTGCACGTGGGGCACACGCGGCGCGACCAGCACGAGGCGCGAGAAACCCATGGTTTTCAGCGCGCGTGCCGCCGCGCCGACATTGCCGGGGTGACTCGGCTCGACCAGCACGAAGCGGGTGGAAGTAAAGCCGCCGCGCACCGGCGCAGCGCTGTCCGGCCCGCAGATCTCGGACGGCGGCAGGGAGGACGAAGACGGATTGTGGGGTTGGGCCACGATGAAAATGGGGAGCTAAAGAGCCCCTATGGTAGCGCCAACCGGCCGGCTAACCTACCCGCATCGCACGGCGCACTGCCCGGAGAAGCCCGGAGTCGGGTAAAATCACGCCTATTGCGCCGTCTTCGCACGAGCGCCTCGTTCTTATTCAATTCGTCTCCGTCGACGGAAGGCCTGTCAAACGGCCGTTCCGTGTTGTTTCAGCTGCGCAGTTCCAGCTGATTTACAGCTCATTTACAGCTCACTCAGCTCATTACCGGTAAGCAGCCGCGCTGCCCCGGCACAAGGATCCAGGCTCATGCATCCCATGCTCAACATCGCCGTCAAGGCCGCCCGCCGCGCCGCGCAGATCATCAACCGGGCGTCGCTCGATCTCGACCTGGTCCAGGTCAGCAAGAAACAGCACAACGATTTCGTCACGGAGGTCGACAAGGCGTCGGAAGCCGCGATCATCGATACGCTGAAGACCGCCTACCCCGATCACGCCATCCTCGCCGAAGAATCCGGCAAGTCGGACAACGAGTCCGAATACCAGTGGATCATCGACCCGCTCGACGGCACCACGAACTTCATCCACGGCTTCCAGTACTACTGCGTGTCCATCGCCCTCGCGCACAAGGGCATCGTGACCCAGGCCGTCGTCTATGACCCGAACCGCAATGACCTGTTTACCGCCTCGCGCGGCCGCGGCGCATTCCTCAACGACCGCCGCATCCGCGTCGGCCGCCGCGACCGCCTCGCCGACGGCCTGATCGGCACGGGCTTCCCGTTCCGCGAAACCGACGGTCTGGACGCTTATACGCGTCTGTTCAAGGAAATGACCGAATCCTGCGCCGGCTTGCGCCGCCCGGGCGCGGCTGCGCTCGATCTGGCGAACGTCGCCGCGGGGCGCCTCGACGGCTTCTTCGAACAGGGCCTGCACGCGTGGGACATGGCTGCCGGCAGCCTGCTGATCACCGAAGCCGGCGGTCTGGTGGGTAACTACACGGGCGATTCGGACTTCCTGCACATCGGCGAAATCGTCGCGGGCAACCCGAAGCTGTATGCGCAAATGGTGCCGATCCTCTCGCGCTACAGCCGCACGAAGCAGCAAGCAGCGTAAGGCTGTCAGACCCAACAAGCGGCTTCGGCCGCTTTTTTGTTGGCGCGGGCGGTCCGGCCAGCCACGCCGGCATCCGTTTTCCTCGTGCCGTCGTACTTTTGGCGCGCGATCCCGCGCAGCACCCAAAACTGCTTCATGAAAAAAGGCTTCTTTACGATCATTGCGGCGCAGTTCGTGTCGTCGCTCGCCGACAACGCGCTGCTGATCGCGGCGATCGCACTGCTCTCGGTGATCCGCTCGGCGGCGTGGGTAACGCCGCTGCTGCAGATCTTCTTCACCGTCTCGTACGTGCTGCTGGCGCCGTTTGTCGGCGCGTTTGCCGATGCGCTGCAAAAACGCCACGTGATGTTCGTCTCGAACGCGCTAAAGGCGAGCGGCTGCATGATGATGATTGCCGGCGTCCATCCGATGATCGCTTATGGCGTGGTCGGTTTCGGCGCGGCGGCCTATTCGCCTGCCAAGTACGGCATCCTCACTGAATTGCTGCCCGCCGAGCGCCTCGTCGCGGCGAACGCGTGGCTGGAGTCGGCCACCGTGCTGTCGACTATCGTCGGGACCATGCTCGGCGGCGCATTGATCAGCACCTATGCAACCAACCTCGTGACGCATGCGCGGCTGCCGCTGATTCACTCCGCGGCGGATCTGGCGATGTTCGCGGTAATGGTGACCTACGCAATCGCAGCGGCGATCAACGTGGGAATCCCCGACACCGGGGCGCGTTATCCGAATCGCCTCAAGGAGCCGAAGAAGCTGGTCGGCGATTTCACGCATTGCTTTAACGTGCTGTGGGCCGACAAGCTCGCACAGATCGCGCTGTGGGTGACGACGCTGATGTGGGGCGGCGCGGTCACGCTGCAGTTGCTGGTGTTGAAGTGGGCGGACGTGAACCTGGGACTGTCGCTGTCGAAGGCAGCCGTGATGCAGGGGATCACGGGGCTCGGTATCGCCGTCGGTGCGGCAGCGGCCGCGACGCTGGTGCCGCTGCGCAGTTCGCTGAAGGTGCTGCCGGTCGGCATCATTACGGGTGCGGTGGCGATCGCCATGGCGTTCTACAGCAAGGGGCTGTTCCCCCCGGGGATGGGGATTCGCGTCGGTCATTTCGTCGCGCCGATTTATATTGTGCTTGCCTATCCGCTGATGATCCTGCTCGGCGCACTGTCGGGGTTCTTTATCGTGCCGATGAATGCGTTGCTGCAGCATCGTGGCGCCACCCTCCTCTCTGCCGGTCATTCGATCGCGGTGCAGAATTTCAACCAGAACCTGGCCGTGCTGCTGATGCTCGGTTTGTACGCGCTGCTGCTGACGGCCAAGCTGCCGGTGCCCTGGATCATTGTGGTGTTCGGCACCTTCATCACCTTCATGATGTGGCTGGCGAAGCGCAAGAGCACGGCCAATGCGCGCAAGGTCGATATGCGGGCGCTGGTCGAAGAATAGTTTCGTACAAGAGCCGAAACATTCAGCGCTCGCAAGGGGACGCGCCAAGCGTCGCAGCGCGCGCCTGGCCGTACGGACACGGTACACGGAACACGTCGTCGTAATTTAGCCAGCTATCCAAATGTAGTGTGCTCGATGCGCCTCGCCATCGCTCCCAGCTCTGTGCCCAGCAGCATCCACCATCCTGACGCGGCCTCAAGCCGCTGAGTCGTCGAACTCGCCGCCACCACGAGATCGACGACTCGACGGCACACATCCTGTCTATTGCCCGTCGCTCATATCGATTCTCTTATACCGGGAATCACAAAAGGCCTGCCTCATCGGACAGGCTTTGGCATGTGCCGTGCTTATAGTCCCCCCGGGTTCCTCTGGTGCACTGCAAAAACCAGGCGTTTGCCTAATCGACTGGCAAACCAACGGCATCTGTGCACGATTATTGGGCACTCAAGCACGAAGCTGGGCCACCCAGCCGAATAACTATCAATCAAAGCACCTCATGTATAAAAAGAAACTGCTTCAGATTCTTGTTTGCGGGGGCCTCGCATGGGGCATTCAAACGGGCGCCTCTGCTCTCCAGCCCACTTCTGCACCGCGGCCCGTCAAGGTACTCATCATTTCGATGTTCGGGCCGGAGGGGAAAACCTGGCTCGATCATCTCGGGCACACTCAGGCAATCAACGTAGCCGGCTTATCGCCGGATTACCCCGCGGTCCACTGCAACCGCGATGAGGTATGCGTCCTCACCACGGGCATGGGCCATGCGAACGCCGCCGCCTCGATGGCCGCGCTGATTTACTCAAGGAAGTTCGACCTGCGCAAGACCTACTTCCTGGTATCGGGCATCGCCGGCATCGATCCGGCCCAAGGCACGCTCGGTTCAGCGGTATGGGCGCGCTATCTGGTGGATTTTGGCATCCAGTGGGAACTCGACGCGCGTGAAGTCCCCGCTAGCTGGAAATCCGGCTATCTCGGGATCAACACCCACGGCGAAACCGAAAAGCCGCCACTGGACTACCACACGGAAGTCTTCCAGCTCAACGAAGCGCTACTGCAAAAAGCCTACTTGCTCTCACGCAACGTGGCGCTCACCGATAGCCCGGCCGCCCAGGCCTACCGGGCCAAATACTCGTACGCGCCGGCCAATCAGCCGCCTACGGTCATCCAGTGCGACACGCTGGCGGGCGATACGTGGTTCTCCGGCGAGACCTTGGGACAACGCGCGCGCGACTGGACCAGGCTGCTGACCGACGGCAAGGGCACGTACTGCACCACCCAACAGGAAGACAACGCGACCTTCGAGGTCATCAAACGAGCCGCCGCCGCGGGTCTGGCCGACACCAACCGGGTCGCGGTCCTACGCGCGGGATCGGACTTCGATCGCCCACCGCAAGGCGTATCGAACGTCGACAATCTTCTGGACTACCAGCAACAGGGCGGCTTCGTCCCTGCGATAGACAACCTGTATCTAGCTGGTTCGCCGCTGGTCAACGCCATCGTCAAGAACTGGGCGCAATGGAAAGACGGGGTTCCCGGTAACTAGATCTTGCGCTGGCGACGCTCTGCGAGCGTCGCGTGTCACCATCTTAGGTACCACGCAATCAATTAGTAATCCTATTTTATGTTGATGTAATCGAATTGCATGTGATTCGTTGTTGTTTCCGTTGTGCCGAAGTACCAGGGCGGGGGAATTGACAGATTCCGCACCGCCTGATGTCGAAAAAAACGCCCGGGCGCAAGCCGTTGAGTCGCGCGATGGGTTTGGCTTACTGACAAGAGTGAAGGGAAACCATGAAACAAAGGACTTTGGCGTCAGCCATCAGAAAGATACTTTGGGCTGAAATAGCGCTGTCGGCAGCATTTGGCACAACGCTCGGCACGTCCGCGTTCGCGCAGAGCCAACCGGCTACGCTCGACAATTCGACGCCTTCGGCAACGGCAGCCCCGGCATCGGCTGCCCCAGCAAGCCCGGCGACAGATGCTGCACCCCCTGCCGCCGCAACGGCACCGAATGGCGCCGCGCCCTCTTCCTCAGCGACGACAACGAATAACGGCGTCACGCAGATGAAGCGCTTCGAGGTGACCGGCTCGCTGATCCGCAGTGCCGACAAGGTCGGCTTCAACCAGGTCCAGACAGTCACAGCGAAGGATATCCAGAATAGCGGCGCCAACAGCGTGTCCGACTTCCTGCGCAGCACCTCCGCCAATTCGGCCGATAGCTGGAGCGAGGCCGAGTCCAACAACTTCGCGGCCGGCGCCTCGGGTATGGCGTTGCGCGGCCTGAGCGAAAAGTACACGCTGGTATTGATCGACGGCCAGCGGGTTGCGCCGTTCGCCTTCTTTTCGAATGGCGTCGATACGTTCTTCGACCTGAACACCCTGCCGCTCAATGCCATCGATCGCATCGAGATCGTGAAGACCGGCGCCGTGTCGCAATACGGCTCGGACGCGATCTCGGGTGTGGTCAACATCATCACGAAGCACGATTTCCAGGGCCTGCAGCTCGACAGCAGCTACGGCGGCTCGACCGACGGCCGTGGCGGCAACGGCACGGCGAAGTTCAGCGCGCTCGGCGGCTTCGGCAATCTCACTTCCGACGGCTACAACGTCACCGCATCCGCGAGCTTCTTCAGGGACAACGGCTCCACGCTGGCCGATCGCGATTCGACCGCGGCCCAGGACTTCACCAATCAGCCAGGCGGCATGTCGATGCTCGCGCCTTCGTACTGGACCAATCCCTTGACGGGAAATGCTCAGGCGCTGAGTTCGTGCCCGTATGGCAGCACAGTCAAACCGGCGAGCACGAATTTCACCTCCGTCTTCTACGGCCAGACGGCCGGTACGGTCTGTGGACTGAACACCGCGAACAGCTTCTCCATTGAACCGTGGAGCGAACGTCTGAGCGCGAAGGTCGATGCGCAGTTCAAGATCAACGACACGACGAGAGCCTTTGTCGATCTCTGGGAGAGCAACAATACGAGCGTCCAGGGCGGCGGCGTCTGGAACAACACCGTCGGCGGCACCAATTCGTCGCTGGTCTACAACCCGACAACCAAGCAGTTTTCCCTGTTCAACAACACCGTGCCGGCGGGCAGCCCGTACAACCCGTACGGCGTCGCGACGCCGCTCATCTATACCTTCCCCAACGCCGTGGCGGAAACGACGGACGCCAACTACTGGCGGGCGGCCACCGGCGTCAAGGGCTCGTTCACGCTGCCGAACGGCGATTGGGACTGGGCGACCACTTACACCCACTCGCAAAGCGACGTTTCCAATACGTACTCGAACCAGTTGAATGTCAGCGTTCTCAACAACATCTACCAGAACGGCACCTTCAACTTCGCGAATCCGTCCGTTACACCGAATGCGCTGAACGGCCTCTATATGGACGCGAACAACCTGGGCGTCTCGAAGCTCGACACGCTCGATGCGACGATCTCCACCCCAACGCTGTTCCATTTGCCGACGGGCGACGTGGGCTTCGGTTTGGGCGCCGAGTTCTTCCACCAGAGCGAGTCCCTGACTCAAGGCGCAGCGTATGCGGAAGGCCTGGTCCTCACCCCGGATGAGGAAGAGGTGCAAGGCCAGCGCAACGTCGCCGCGGTCTACTACCAGTTCGACATTCCAATCGTCAAGACGCTGACGTTCAGCCAGTCGGGCCGCTACGATCATTACAGCGATGTGGGCGGCGCCTTCTCGCCGCGTTTTGCATTGCGCTGGCAGCCGGTCCAGGCGTTGACGGCGTACGCCTCCTACGATCGCGGCTTCCGTGCGCCGACCTTCGTCGAGGACAGCACCTCGCAGAACATGGCGCTCGTGATCAATCAGTCCGGCGCCGTCACGGCGCTGACCTCAGGCAACCCGGACCTGCAACCGGAACGGACCAAGAACTACAACATTGGCTTTGAACTGTCGCCGACCCGCACGACTGACGTCGGTCTCGACTGGTACCGGATCCACGTCGGCAATGTGATCGGCATCAACCAGCCATCGTCGACGGTCTACTATCCGAACTCGACCACTCCCGAATACGAGACCTTCGAGTACCAGAACCTCGGCGACCTCAATACGAGCGGTTTCGAAACCACCTTCCGCCAGGCATTGCCGACGCCAGTCGGCACGTTCACCCTGTCGGGCGACTGGGCCTACGTCAACACCTTCAAGTTCGAACTGGGTGGTCAAACGGTGAACGCGGCCGGCAACAACCTCGCGCTCAATGAACCGTTCGGCGGCAGCTTCCCGCGCTGGAAGGGCAATACCACCCTGGCCTGGGCGTATCACCAGTGGAATGCGGCGCTCACGTGGCAGTACACCGGGCCGTATACGCAAACCTTCACCTATATCCCGACGCCGACTCCGCAAGGCAGCAGTGTGGGGTCGTACAGCCAGTTCAACCTGATGGTGACCTACACCGGCTTCAAGCACTGGACGATCTACGGCGGTATCGACAATATCTTCAACCGCGTGCCGCCGTTCGATGCGGTCTGGGCAGACGGACCGCTGTGGCAACAGGGCTACGACACCTCGATCTACACGTATGTCGGACGTTTCGCCCAGATTGGCGCGACGTACAAGTTCTGATGCGTGAAGCAGTAAGTGGTTCGTTGTCACCGGGTTGAGCAAGGCGGTCTGTCGCTCCTGCCTTTATGCATTAAAGGCAGGAGCGCCCCTTGGCAATACGCTCCCGAAACGGACGGCCGCCGGCAGGCAAGCCAATTACCTCACGAAATCAGAATATATTGATTCTTTCCTTGCCGCTTGGCCTCGTAAAGGCCTTGATCCGCGGTTCTGAAAATTTCCGCAACGCTCATTGCTTCGCTTAATCTGGAAATGCCAATGCTGATGGTAATCGCATGGGTCGAAATACGCAGTTTGGCAACGCTCTCGCACAGTTGCTTCGCCAGGGCGCATGCGGCGCTCTCCTCCCCGGCAAACACGACACCGAATTCCTCGCCTCCGAGACGGCCACGCGCATGAGTCTGCGTGTAACGGTCAATGATCTCCGCCACCGCCACCAGCACTTCGTCTCCCACGTCATGGCCCGAGGTATCGTTGACGCGCTTGAAGTCGTCGATGTCGATGAGTAGAAAATAAAAATCGTTGCTTGCCGCGCGAGCATGATAGTTCTGCATGGCCTCCATCAAGCTGCGCCGGTTATCGATTCCAGTCAGCGTATCTTTAAAGGCTAGCTTGATCAACTCGCGCTGAACGAGGAATATTTTTTGCCTTTCGCGAACAAATAGCCAGTTGAGCAACACGCCCAGCAGAACTCCGGAGACAATAAATAGAACGATCCAGCTGGCCTCAGGCGATTTTATTATCGAATCGATATGGCCGTATGAAATAATAAACCAGACAGCAAGCGCACTCGCAAGATAGCTATAGTAATCAGAAAATACCGGGGCCATGCCTACGGTGATTAAAATCCCCATTGGCATGATCCACAATTCAGGGTTCAAGGTTCCGCTAGCATTGCTGTAAAAGCCGAATGCGACGGCCGCGGCACACAGGAAGCATCCAATCGCATTGATCAGCACACTGCGAGCAAGGTAGGTCGTCACGGTTCCGATCAGCATGCCAATCAAGGCGGCAACCGTTTCAGTTCGATCAAACCTCGCCCCGGGGTTCGCAAACACTCTGGATAGCATCCAGCCGACGATTCCAAACACCTGCACGCACACGGCAAGATGACGCAAGCCGATAGCGGAACTGTGCCAAAAGAGCTTCTTTTCGGACGGGTCCCGAAAGACCATTTCCCGTTGGAGAGATCTGATTTTCTGCACAAACCGCATGGTCTTATCCTTGTATCCGTGCGGAGCCTGCGAGGTCCGGAATGCTATAGCCAACGAACAGGTGATCATGGCGCTCGTCTCGCTACAGCCATGTCCGCCGGTCGGTCGGGGCTCTGCATCGAATGCCGGATATGTTCCGTGCATATGATCGAAAAGCGACGCCGCTCCGATACACGATATCCTTATATCGGCCATTCGCCAAAGAGTCTGAAGCGACACACCGCAGTCCGGGTCGCGCCGGTGGTCGCGCGGACGTGGGAGGACTCAGCTGACGGAATGGATGCCCGATTGCTGATAATTCTGGATGCCAACCTTGTCGATCAATTCCAGGTTCGTCTCAAGCCAGTCGATATGCTCTTCTGTATCGTCGAGAATATGGGTGAGGATCTCACGTGAGACAAAGTCCCGCACCGTCTCGCAGTAAGCAATGGCTTCCTTACAGGTTGCCTGCGAAACCTGCTCAAGCTTGAGATCGCACTCAAGTACCTCTTTCGTGTCCTCGCCAATCAGCAACTTACCCAGGTCCTGCAGGTTGGGTAGGCTGTCCAGCACGAGGATGCGCTCGATCAACAGGTCTGCGTGCTTCATCTCGCCAATCGATTCGTCATACTCATGCTTCTCAAGGCTTTTTAGGCCCCAGTTGCCATACATTCGCGAGTGCAGAAAGTACTGATTGATTGCGGTGAGTTCGTTCTTCAACTGCGCGTTCAGATATTCGACAACCTTGGGGTCCCCTTGCATATAGCCTCCGTGACGGGTTGCACCCCGGGCTAACAGCGAGGGGCGTTGCGCAAGCATCCTGAATTGTCTTTAGCATATGCCACTATTTGTTGCATCGCCATTCGACGGAGTGCTGCGCGAGTTGCTGGGCAAGCGCAAGCCGTTCTGTTTCTACCGGTCCATAAGCTGGCCCCAAAGCCACGGCACTCCACGCACGATTAGCGCTTGAAGATGACCTTCGTCGTTTCGAAGTCGATCGGCGCCGAGGTGTGCTCGTGAACGACCTTCCACCCGTCGCCCTTCCTGGCGAGCGTAACCGTCAGCCGATTGTCCAGTGAGCGCAACTCCACGCCGTCGGCGCTTACCGCTTTGTACGTCACAAACGCGTGAAGCACGGCGAGGTCCTGCGTGACGATCGTTTGCACGTTGCTGAAATCCACCACGACGCGCCCGGTACCCAGCGAGCCGAACCAACGCGCCGCCATCTCCCGCCAGGACGCAATGCCGTTATACGACCACACACCCCACATGTCGAAGATCTGCACTTCCTGGTCGTATAGCGCGACGAACGCGTCCACGTCTTTTGCGAACACTGCGGCTTTGTAGTCCTCCAGAACCTGCAGGATCGGATTGTCGAGTTTGCTCACTTTGTGTTTTCTCCTGATCTGGATGGCGATGGCGGCTGGAGCGCGGGGGGACGGCTAATCCAATGCGCCTGGCCGGGTGATTTCAAAGCTACGACGATCGACAGGTTGCAAGATCGACGTCTGATAATGAAAGTTTGCGAGATCGCGATTGGCGCATTGTCAAATCTCGCTGCGCTCTCAGGCAACTCACCCACCGCAGATTGGCCATCCGGCCAGGGTTCAATCCGCCCGGCGGCGGGTTAAACTCACGCCCTGAACAGCTAACGCAAGAAGACACTCAGGATGGGCATTCAAACCGCAGCGGCCAACGACGTCGCACAACACACGCCGATGATGCAGCATTATCAGGGTGTAGAACGAACACCTCTTTGTTTATAAGGCTTCCAGCCTGTATGCCCAGGTCAGGTCTACAGGCCTGATACGCCGGGCATACTTCTCGATGCGGGCTATTGATGGCAAAACGCCCGGCCTGGTTTGCGGTCACCGCCCTCGTTTCCCCCTCCTTTCGAACCGGTATGCACCGCACCGTTGGGCATACTTCAGTACCCTCGGAACCTCGGCCGCGTGCACTGGCGGGTTGCTGATCAGCGCGCGGTGGCGCTCTACCGCCGAATGCTCGGGTACTATCAGCGGCTCCCTGAACCAACGATGCCGCCATGCCCATCGACAACTGCACCCACACGTTCGCCGAACTGTCCGCCACCGTCCTGCCCGGTCACCTGGAACGGCTGAAGACCGCCCTGCAATCGCCCCTGCCCGCCACCACGTTCGTGAACTTCAAGAGCGCCTCGCGTGAGGCCCTGAAGAAGGTCGAACGCACCACCGACTTCCCAGGCTGCTACGTGTTTCTGGACAAGGATCGCCCGGTCTACGTCGGGATCTCCCGCAGCGTGGTCAAACGGCTGGTGCAGCACCTGAACTACGAATCGCACTTCACCGCCAGCCTGGTTTACAAGATGGCCAGCGAGGACTTCCCGCATGAAATGAAGCGGGACCAGGCGATGAAAGACGAGCAGTTCCGCGAGGTGTTCCTGACCGCCCAGGGGCGCCTGCGCGAAATGTCCGTGGCCTTCGTCCAGATCGACAACGATCTGGAGCTGTACCTGTTCGAAGTGATGGCGTCGATGCACCTTGACACCGACGTGTGGAACACCTTCCGCACGCATTGACCTCCGTGGGTGCGACGCACACACGCTGATGACACATCGGTATGTGCGCATCAAGGCATTCCCCTGGGCGCCACGCCCTCCGCGGCGGCCTGCAGCCTGGCTATACTGTCTAACCATAAGAACAGACCGCCCGGGGGCAGGATGAGAGACCCATCAAAACGCCAGCGCGTATGCCTGGCTGTATGCCTGCCGGTGATCGCCGGCACCGCCCTGCTTCTCGCGGGGTGCGGGGATCGCTCCGTGTCGGGCACGTACGTGTCGCACACCGCGAACGACGCCACGCTGCTGCAGATCACGGAAACGCCCGACCATCGGTTCACCGGGACCACCCGGAACGTGTCGTTGAACAACGATGGGACGCTCGCATCGAGCGCGGCCAACGTCGTCGGCTCGGTGGACGGGACAAGCCTCACCCTGACCGTGCAGGCCACGCCGTTTCCAGTTGGGCAGAACTTTGGCGGGACGGTGACCAGCACCGGCATCGATCTGACGATCGCCCGGGGTGCCCAAACCGGGGTCGAGCATTTCGTCAAAGGCGAGACCGCCGATTTCGACGCCGTGGTGTACCAGCTCAACCAAGCCGGGATCCCCGTGATCGCAGCCCGACAACGTGGCCAGCAGGTGGATCAGCTCAACCGTCAGGTCAACGCCCTCACGCAGGACCTGAACGCGTTCGTCGTCCGTGCGCACGACAAGATCGACAAGTGGCCCCGGGCCACGGTGTACTACACCCACGCCGTCGAGGTCGAGCAGGCCAAGCTCGAGCGCGCGCAGCACCTGGCCGCGACGGGCAACAACGTCGCCCAAGGGCAAGCCGGCGTGATGGTGAGCCAGATGGGCGTGGACAAGGCGCAGATCTCGATCACCGACGACAACATCGCCCAGGCGGAGAAGGACGAAGCGTCCCGCGAGGTCGCGCTCAACGCCGCCATCGCACGATGGAACGCCACCTGCCTGGACGGGCACGACGTCAAACCGGGCGATCTGATCCCCGATCAGGGACCGTGCAAGGGGCTGGTGAGCGCGGTGGCTGCGTACCACGCGGTGCTGCCTCCGCTGCACAACGCCCTCGTGACCCTGGCCCAGGCCAAAACCCACGGCAACGAGCAGCTCGCGACCATCTGGCGTGCTGCGGACAACGTGCACTGAACACCGTTCCCCCTCCGGAGGTCGATGTGGAAGGTTACGTGTACGTCATGTCGAACCAGGCCATGCCCGGCCTGGTGAAGGTCGGCTTCACCACCGGGACGCCCGACGAGCGCGCCGCGCAGCTCAAGAGCACCGGCGTCCCCCACCGTCCCACGGTGGAGTTTTACGTGCAGGTGCCGGACGCCCGTGCCGTTGAACGGGAGGCGCACCTGCGCCTGCGCCAGCACAAGGAAGCCAAGGAGTGGTTCCGCTGCTCCCGGGAGGTCGCGATCGCCGCGGTCAAGCGCTCCGCCGGGGTGGTCCAGAAAAACGAGTTCTCCAGGCCCGCCCAGGAAAAGCTCCGCGAGGCCGAGCTGTCGGCGTACCGCGACAAGGCCGAAGCCCAGCGCCAGGCGAAGGTTGAAGAGGAACGCAAGGCCGCGCTGCGCGTGGAGGTGGAAAACAAGCACTACCGGACCATCCAGCAGCTTGGCGACGCCCCCGGTTACCTGGCCTTTTGGGCCGGCACGTCGGCGGTGGCCTGCGTCGGCCTGGCCATCGGCACCCACCTGTCCGATGCGGGCATCGTGCTGGGTGGCATCGTTCTCGCCGCCCTTCCCGCGGTGATCCTCAAGGAGTGGGCCGACGGCCGCAAGCGAAAGGCGAAGCCCTACCTCGATGCTGTCGCACGACGGCAGGCCGATCTCGATGCGATCGACCGTACGCCACCACCCCGGTCGACTCCGAAACCGTCGGCCTCCGCCCCATCATCGCCCGGCGGGGTCAGCGCTGCCGTGGCCCCGAAGGCCGGGGCGTCGGTCCGTGCCACGGCACCGGCTGCGCCCCCTGCCCGGTTGATCCACGGCGATTACACCGTGGATCAACCCACCATGCCGATCGCCCAGGACAAGTCCCCCGAGCAACGCGCACGGGAACGCGCGGCACGCAAGGCCAACGATCCTTCCGGCTGAGGTCAGGCCGTGCGGTGGCACGGGTTGTGGGCCACGCTTCTGCCGTTCCGGACCACCCACCTGGCCGCGTCCGCGCCCGGCCGACCCGCCTTCGGCCTTTGCGCCGTCGGCACCACCGCTGGTCTTGACCCGCGAGCGCGCAGCGGGGTTTCAACCGGGGCCACAGGCCCAGGGGTTGCGACGCATCCGAGCCGATCCACCCATGAAAAAGGCCCACCGTTTCCGATGGGCCTGGTCTCTTCCGCAGCACTTCCGTGATCGTGATGGTCAGCGCCCCATCGCTACGTTCTGCTCCGCAGCGCCTTGTTGCGCTGTCGAGTTCAGCGGCCGTGGCCGGAACGTCGCGATCGTCCGTATGCCGTTGAGCGCCCCGAGATCGAACCAGCCAAAAAGGATCAACCCGACCCATCCCAGGCTCGCTCCGTTGAGGATTCCTCCGATGGAGATGGCCACGGCGATCGTGGACACGAGGGCGGCGAGGATGAACCCGAACAGGCTGTTCGTGTGGACCCTGCCGTCGTCTGCAGCGACAGCGACCAGAATCTTCATGAACGCGAACGAGCATATCCCCAGGGCCACTTCATCCCCCACCGCCAGGTAACTGCCAATCCGTGGGTGAATCCTCAGGTTGAAGACCTGCTGCTTCCCCACCTCCACCACGCTTCGTTTGACGTAACGTCCGGCCAGGTAACCGTCCCCGATAAGCTCTAACCTTCCTTCAACACGCATTTCAACCCCCTTCTTCTTGTTCAATAGGCCCGATGAAAACGGCCGGGCAGCGCCGCGGTACGGGTTACAGCGAGTATTTTTCGCGGAAACCCGGCCTAAAATACAGGTTGGATCATGGAACGCAGTTTGCGTCATCTACAAAAATAAAGCTAGACGCCACACTTCACGTCATGGAATGACGTGCATTAGGAGTGGTCGTGGTGAAAGCGGTGGACGAGCAGAACGCCAGGGAAATGGTCCGGGGGATCGGACCTCGCCTGGCCGGCGTTCGAAAGGAGCGCGGCTGGACCCAGGCGGTCCTCGCCGGCATGTTGGGGCTGGAAAAGGAGAGCGTCAGCCGGCTGGAAACGGGCCAGGTCGCGATGAGCATCGAACGGCTCGTTTTGTTTTGCGAGGCGTTGGACGTCAGCGTCGAGGAAATCCTGACCTCCGCCTCGGTTCATCCCACCGACTCCGCCCGCTCCCTGATCGCGTCGTTGAAAGGGCTCCCTCCAGCCCAGCGGGCGATCGTTTTGAAGACGGCCCAGCATTTGGCCGCGCTGCTCAAAAAAGAGCAGCACGACGAGTAGCCTGCCCGGCTCGCCACCAACCGCGGTACCCTGAACGCTGGACGACGTTTTCCGGGAGGCGCGCATGTGTGGACGGTACAGCCGCGGTCAGAAGGACCTCTTCTACGTCGAGCCGCTCATGAGCGATTCGAACGACCCCCGGTTCAAAGGGCACCCGGATCTGTTCCACCCGAGCTGGAACGTGTCGCCCGGGAGCAAGCAACCGATCATCACCCCGGACGGTCCGCGCCTGGAAACGTGGGGCTACCGGCCAGCCTGGGCCGTTGAGCGCAAGCAGAAAATGCTGATCAACGCGCGCCTGGACAAGTCCTCGTCCAGCGCCTGGAAATGGATGTGGAAATCGCACCGGGTCCTGGTGCCCTGCGATGGGTATTACGAGTGGACCGGGGAGCCCGGGCACAAGCAGCCATGGTTCATCCAGACCGCCGACGGTCCGCCCACGTATTTCGCAGGGCTGTCGAGCGTACGACCTGGCGCCACGCCCTCGGACGTGCCCGGCGTGGTGGACGGCTTCGTGATCGTCACGGACGCCGCCACGGGTCTTCTGGGCGACGTGCACGACCGGCGCCCCCTCGTCCTCACGCTTGAGGAAGCGAAGGTCTGGCTCGATCCTGCGACGACGTACGACGAGGCGGTGCATCTGGCGAACAACGCCACCAAACCTTCCGAAGCCTTCAAGTGGCACAAGGTCACGCCGGGCGTGAATCGCAGCGGTGGTGGCAACGACAGCCCCACGTTCAACGAACCGATCGAGTGACGATCAACCCATCCTGAATGGAAAAAGGCCGGCGCCCAGGCCGGCCTTCCTCACGCTGCAGCGACCCTCACGGGCCTGTTCGCGCTGCTCACAAGACCATCGCATGCGCCGCGCCACCCTGTCAACGTTGGCAGGGTGGTCCGTCGCGTACCCATCGTGCTACATTCCTACGACAACAGTTGCAAGGAATATGCCAGATGGGTTTTGCGTTCATCCGGGAGGGGGACACGACCTCCCACGGGGGCCGCGTTCTCGCGTGCACGCCCACCAACACGGTCGATGGCAAAGCGCTCGCGCTGCTCAACGACATGGTGTCCTGCCCGAAATGCGGCGGCGTCTACCCGATCGTCTCGGTCAAGCCCCTGGGCATGACCTTCGGTGGCCGTCCCGTCGCGTCCGAGGGTGACAAGACCGCGTGTGGGGCCACCCTGATCCCCTCCCAAGGCACGGCCACCGCCGAGCCGACCAGCGGTCCGGGTGGTGCGGGTGGTGCGGTGGGCGGCGGCAAGAGCGTTCTGCCCAGCTCGAGCCCCGACACGCCGCAACGAGGACGCTTTCAGGTGCTGGACGACACCACCCGCCAGCCGGTGCCCGGGCACCCCTACACGGTCACGTCCTCCGACGGGCAGACCGTTCAAGGCAAGACCGATTCCAACGGCTTCACGGACTGGCTCCAAGGGCACGAGGCCTCCTCGCTGACCTTCACCCATCCCGGGAGCGAGGGCGCAGCATGAGCGGTTACACCGGTAGCTCGGCCACGGGTGGCACGGCCGGTGGGGACGGGCAAACGACGCAAGTCGGGCTGAACAGGCGGCTCTCGCCGCAGGACCAACAGGTGCTCTGCGATGCGATGTGCAAGTGCAACCGGATGGGCGTGGCGACGGCCGACGGCAAGATCCGCAAGCAATCCTGCGTCGCCCAGCGGCTGAATGCCGCCAACGCGGTCTCGACCGCGACCACGGGGAGCCCGACGAAGTACCGGCCCGAGGTCGCGTACGACATGCGTCCTGCTCCCCCGGATCCTCCTGTGCCGATCATGAGTTCGACGAGCCCGCTCGAGCCGCATTCCTTCATCGGCGCATGGATCCAGAAATACTGGCCCGGGGGCAACGACGCCTACCAGGACGTCAAGGGCCAAGGCTACATCCGCCGGCCGGACGTGGTGATCGTGAACGATCCCTCGCAGCCGCCGGTGCAGTCGAACATCGCCACCGTGGTCGAAATGAAGTACCCGCCCGACACGCTCAGCCGTGGCCAGCAGGCGGACTACATCCGCATCGCCGGCGGGTCGAAAAAGTTTGTGACGATGACCCCGGCCGATTGCGGGTGCGGCGACGACGAGACGTCGGAGCAACCGTCCACGGCCACGCAGTCCCAGTCCGCGAAGGACATTTTTGGGGATAATCTGTCCAGCGGATCCGGCAACGGGCTCCCCCCGATGTTGCCGCCGGTGCCCCCGGTTCCTGCCTTCCCCTGAGCACCACCATGACGAACGACGAACTCAAAGCCTGGGCCAACGATCCCCGCCGGGCCGATACCCTGCCCTACGGGCTGCTTGAACCTCGCTACCAGAAAGGCATCGTGGGCGCGGCCCTGGTCGTGCGTGGCGTGCTGTACGTCCGGAATGGGCACACGCCCGCGGTACGCCAGGCGCTGTCGAACTGCTTCACGCAGTACCGGGCCGCGATCGAGGCGTATCAGGTGCTGGCCGACCAGGTGGACGGTCGGGTGGCGTCGAAGACCGGACCGTTACGCTGGCTGTATGAGGAAGGCCAGCAACCGGTGGCGTTCGACAAAGCCCCAGGCTTCGAACGCCTGGCCCGAAGCGTCCCGGACGACACGGTGTTTTCGGTGTCGATCACCAGCGCGGAGCACAAGCTGTCCGCTGGCTTCTTCGAGTTCTCGGTGTTCTGCACCTCCGCGTGGCAGGCCAAAGCCGGCGGATGGGGGCTCGATGCCCTGGTGTTCACCGTGCCCCGCCGCTTCCTGGAGCTGTGCCCGGGCACGTTCCCGACGCTGTTCGCCGATGCCGCGAACGCGCTGCCCACGGTCCATGGGCACGCCGGCTTTGCCGTCAACGTCCCGCCGATGGGTCGCGAACCGAACGAGGCGAGCGAGGTTTTCCTGGCCCAGCGGTACGGCCCCGGCCTGGACGTGGGCGACCCCTTGCGGACCGACGTGCGGGACATGACCGACCGGATCAAAACCGTCGATTGGCTCACCGCGCTCGACGCTGAGCTGCTGCGCAAGCTCGGCGGGGCCACGTCGCTGTCGCTCCCGCCGGACTGGTTCGGGCGTCGATCGTTCGGCGATGGCGGCCTGATCATCCAGGCCGGTGTCGCCCCGCAAACCGGCGTGTCCGCCGGTCCGGGCAAGCCTCCTGTGGCGCCGCCCGCGTACGTCCTTCTGAACGATGCCCTGCGGCCCATCGTGGCCACGACGGCCGACGCCCTGCAGGACGGCACGTTGAGCAGCAACGAGCCCCTGCTGAGCACGACCCTGGCGAGCGAAGCCTGGTTGCGTCGCCTGAACGTGGCCCCGGAGCAGATCCCCGCGCAGTGGGTCGCGCTGCACGCGACGCCCAAGCTGGGCGGATCGGACTGACCTGAAGCGAGGAAGGGCCAGCGCAAAGCTGGCCCTTCCGTCAGCAGGAGCGGGAGGCGGGAGGAGTGACCGGTCGCCCCTGCTGAACACCTAGGCTCCCACGCCCGGTGGTGGTCGTCAAGCTCCAACGTTGCGATTCTTCCAAGCCCCACGCGCCGGAGCGTGTCCGTGCCAGGGCACCGGTGCGCCCGACCCTCATAGGCCAGGCGCTTCGCGCTCAAAACCTGCTGCGCCGGATCCTGTCGATGGCCTGGGCCGGGCTTTCGATCAGGAAGTCTTTCGACAGGCCCCGGAACACGCAACGTGGTTCCGTGTCGGAAGCGCCCACGCCGTTCAGGCTGTCGGCGACCTGCTCCCATTGCGCGATCGCAAACTTGTGCGCGTCCAGGATCGAGGCCGGGTGGGTGCCGGCCATCATTTCCCAGGCCTGCGTGAGGATGGTGCTGGCCGCCTGGTTCAGGGTGCGTGCTGCGTCGTCGCGGCCGGGGATGCTGTACAGCTCCCACTGGTCGGCGGTGAGGTCCACGGTGATGCGGGGGAGGAACGTGATGGTCATGGTCTGCTCCTGGTGGTTCGATGGGGAACGGCGGCGCTGGGCCACCGTCCAGGGTGTTAGTGGGTCTTGCGCTTGCTGATGAAAACGTAAAACGCCAGGCGGTTCGGGGCGTCGCTGTCGAATCCGAACAGGGCGTTGAAGCCGTACCCGATGTCCCGGGTCTCGCCCGTGGTGACGCTCTCGTAGGAGCCGTTGAACCATTCGAGCCCGTCCGTGAAGTGCGCGTCCTGCAGGGCCTCGGTCGTCACGAACACCGGGCCGCAGAAGCCGTACTTGGTGCAAGTGAGCTGGTCGAGCTTTTGAACGGATGCTCTTTGGTGAAGTCCCGTGGGGAGCGCGAGGGGAACGTTCGCGACGTTGCCGTTCGGGGTGGTTGCGGTGGTGGGTTGGTTGCTGGCGTTCATAGCTTTCCTCGTCTGCTGGTTGATCTGTGCTCTCTGGAGCCTGCCCGTGACGCAGATTTAGGTCGGGCCATCGCTGGGGCCAGGGCCTGACGGGAAGCCGCAGCCTGAACGACCAACGGGAGCGATGGACCGGGTGAGCGCAGGACGACGTGGACCCTTGCCCCAACGGGCGATGGACGGGCCTATGCGTCGGTCAAACGGGCAGCTCAGGAGCGCGAGGCTTTCAACGCGAGAGGAGGAACGCCAGCCACCGGGGGGAACCCACCACCGTCGATCCGTGCCCATGCATGGAGCGATGCCGTGCTGCGCCCGCGGGCGTCAGGTTGGGCCGGCTGGGTGGGCTGGGTGGGCCGTGCGTCGGTGCTTCAGAGCGCGGAACCGGACCCGGAGGAACACCTTCCCGGGGCCGGTGGCCCGGGCCGATCGCTATCGCGCCTTGGGCCCCAGGCTGAACGTCCTGCCCGCGGTGGAGGCCGAAGGCCGGTGCCCGGATCATCCGGGCGGGTGTTGAGTTGGGGGCTGGTCGCACAACGGTCCAGCCCTTCCCCGCTTCCAGGGACCACCCGCATCGGGACCTGGAAGCGGCCGGCCACCGGCCGGCGCCTGCCTCAGGCGAGGTTGAGCAGTTCGATGGCGGCGTTCATGCGTTCGATGCCGGCGTCCTGAACGGCCAGAGGGTCGGCTCGCCCCAGTTCCTGGGGTGTGAACAGCACGACGACGTAGCCGCGATCGCGCAGCGCTCGCAGCAAACGGGTCTCCTCGGGGGTCATGCCTTTGATGCCTTCTCGGGTGGTGCCCATGGTTCGTCGATCTCCTGTCTGTAGCGGTTGGTCCCCGTCAAACCGTAGCGTGCGGGGATGGGGCCGTGCCCACGCACGGGCCCCGGGGTTCTGCCGATCAGGCCGGCCAGTCGGCGTCCACGTACAAGCTCGGATCGAGCAAGGGGCCGCCGGCCATTTGCTGGTGCCGCGCCAGCACCGCCAGTTGCGCAGCGGCCGGCTCGTTCTGGTCGAACACCGTGAACGTGCCGGTGAGCCCGGCCTTGTGGGCGCTCTCCACCGCCGCCAGGTGGTGCTTCTCGTCGAGCAGGTCCGCCTCAGGAACGCCCCGCAGGCAGGTCAGGTGGAACTGCATCTTGCCATCCGCGTTGGTCGCGAGCACGTACACTTGAATCGCGTACGTCCCGTCGGGCAGGCGCTGGGCGCTGTTGGTGGTCATCGGGTCACTCCTGGAGCATGGGGATGATGGTCCCCGTCAAACCGTAGCGTGCGGGGACCGGAAGCCGTGCCAACGCACGGCCGGGGGTTGAGGGGTCTAGCTGTTGAGCCACTCGTCGTAGGTCTTGACGGTCCAGCCCAACGATTCAGCGTTGGCGCGGTAGATCTCGTATTCCGCGTCGTTGGTGCCGCGCTGCTGGGTCTGCCAGTCGGCACGCGGGAGGAGTTTCGGGTCGTCGGTCATGGTCTTGAGCTTCTTGTCGTGGTTCAGGTGGATCAGCGCGTCGAACATGTCGCCTTCCTCGGCGACCAGCTCCGCGATGGCGTCCTGCTCGGTGCATCCGGCGCGTTGCATCACGAACGCGATGCTGGATGCGGGTGCGTATCGCTTTTCAATGGGGGTCATGGTCATGGTGATCAGCCGTGCAAGGGGTAGAGGCGGCAGGGGTGCGGCGCGGTCGTGCCCGGATGGTAGGGCTGGCAAAACCCGCCCAGCCGCGCGCGCAGCGGGTCGTTGATGTAGGTGAACATCAGGCGGTCCATCACCTGCGCCGCGTCGTCGGGAAGCCAGCGAAGCGCGTACCGCCCGTTGGCCCGAAGTAAGCGTCGTGCGACGCGGTAGCCCTGCTTGGTCATCGTGGTCCCCTGGATCGAAACATGGGTGGATCCAGCGGGGGACGCTGCCCCCGCCGGGTTCGGGCTTAGGCCCGGCTCATCGCATCGGCCTGACGGCCTGCCAGCACGTCGAGCTGTCGGGCGGCGGCGCTGTTCTGGTCGAAGCTCTTCATGGGCCACCTGTATCCTTCAACGCTCGCCTTGCGCTGGGCCTTTTCCAGGTGCTTCTTCTCCGCGATTTCCTCGGCGGTGGCGCCGACGATGGCGGTGAAGAACTCCGGGTTACCGGCTGCGGTCATCGCCAGCACGAACACGCGCAGGTAGGTGACCTTGGCCTTGTCGGCCGTGTCGGTCGGCTTGCCCTGGGGGGATGCTGCTGCCGTGGTGGTTTCGCCGACGTCGGCGAAGGTGGCATCGCCCGCGGTGGGTGCGGCTGCGGGGGTGGTGAGGGCTTGGACTTTCTTGCTCATGACGTTCTCCGTGGAGTCGGTGGGTGCTACGGTGGGTGCTACGTCCCCGGTGGTCGGGGCTTGGGGTACTGCCAGTTGCTCTTTGGAAGCCTTGGGGCGCGAGGAACGGCGCGGCTTGGCTTGTGCGTTGTTCGGGGAGGTTTGGGTGCCGTTGTTCATGGTTCGTCCTTTCAGTGGGTTGTGTTTCGTTGCTCTTCGGAGCCGCCTTGGCGCATAACCAGGCTGGGATGGGCACGGGGCAAGCACCTGCTCGGAGGCCGCACGCCCGTAGGGATCGGGTGAGAACAGGACGGCGTGAATGCTTGCCCCAACGGTGGACAGACTTGCCTATGCGTCGGTCAAAGGCGGACCGCAGGGCACGAAACGCCCACAACCCGGAAACGGGAACCCAGGCACCCACGGTTCAAACCTTCCCGGCGAACCGTGCCAAGGCACGGGGCGAGCCTCTACGCCCGGAGGTTCGGGCGAGCCGTTGTCCTGGCCTTGGGGGTGCCCGCTGGGTGGCGATGGGATCCCTGGATCGGCAGGACGGTGACGGTCACGCCTGACCCGCCCGGACGCCTGTGCCCACCCTGCCCGCCGCTCGAACGGCCCACCTCGCCGGCTGGTCGAGCGGCCCCGCCGGGAAGCGGTCTGGCGGTTGCAGGTGCAGGTCATGCCGTGCGGGTTGTGCCGTTGCACGGATGCCTATTCATCCGTGGCGGGCCCGGCGGTGAGAAACCGTAGCGTCGAGCCGTGGCCGATGAAGGCCCGCGCCGTGGCTGTACAGGAAAAGCCCACCTCGCACCAACGTGGCGAGGCGGGCGGCAAGCGATCAGGCGGTGCGTTGCATCGCCTCCAGCTCGGCCTTCGCCCGGTCCCGGGCTTCGTTGTTGATCGCGTCCATCCGCTGCGCGACCATCACGATGTCGATCGTCCGGTAGAAGCGGGTGCGGTCCGCCTCCGGCCATTGGTGGGCCATGCACAGCACGCCTTTCAGCATCTGGAACTCGTGCGGTGCGCCCCGAAAGTCGTCGATCATGGTCTGCGTGCGCTTCGCGCGGGCTCGCATGGATGGGGTGGTGGTCATGGGATGGTGCCTCCGGTGGTTGAACGGGTTGATCAGTGGGTGGTGACGTCGCGCGCGGCCCAGTGCTGCGATTCCAGCGTCTCGGCGTGCGCCTCGCGGGCGGCCTCCTCCATCAGCTCGAAGGCCACGGTTTCCAGGTAGGCGTCGCTGTCGCTGTCGATGCCCCAAAGTGCGTGGGTGTAGTCGATCGGCGTGCGGTCGTCGTCCTCCTCGTCGTCGCCCAACGGGGTGACGATCACGCCCACCCAGCGCCACTGGTCTGCAGCCCAGCGCCGGAGGTACTCGAAGTCGCGGCGAACCGCCTCGGCACGGACCTCGCCGTCCGTGAGCGGCTTGGCGGGGTCGCGGCCCGGGATGGTCACGGTCTCCACCGCCCGACGGTGCTCCTGCATCAGCCCGCCGAACCGATGCGCCACGGTCGCCTTGCCCACCGGGCGACGCACGGTGCGGGGCCGTGCCAGACGTTCGAGCAGGACCTGCTTGTGCTCTTCGGTCAAGCCCCAGCCGTCACGCTTGGCGATCGCGTTGGCCTCGGCCGCGTCGTAGAAACGCTTGCTGCCGTGGTCGGAGGAAAGCTGCCACTCCCCGGGGTGCTTGTCCCGGGTGGTCCAGTCGCTGACCGGACCGTGGCCGTCGTGCTCCTCCCACGGGGCGCCCATGTCCACGTCGTCGTGGACGTTCAGGCGGAACCGGTAGGTCGTGCCGTCGATGGTCACCTCGCGGACGTCGCCGTCGTGAACCCAGCCCCGTGCGGGGGAGATGGTCGAGATGGTGGGGGTCGTTGTGCTCATGGTCGTGTCCTCTCAGTGGGCGATGCAGTAGTCGTTGATGGTCCAGTCGTAGCGGCCGGCGAGCAGCTCGGCGTAGGCCACGGCCAGCTCGTGCGATTCAAGGTCGGCGACGCACGCCACCCCGCCTTCGCGGTGGTGCAGGTAGACCGAAAAGAACGCCGGGTTCTGGTTGTCCAGCTCGCAGCAGCTCCGGTCCGGGTCGATCGGGTCGATGAACTCCCGCACGCCCTGGATCTCGATGCCGTCGAACTGCTCGGGCATGCCGTCGATCACGGCGCTGGCGTAGCGCGCGTTGTGGAAGGGCTCCGGGGTTGCACATGTGCCGGTCGGGTGAGCCTGGGAGGTGCGGAAGGAACCGTCCGCGGTGGTGCTGGTCGTGATGGGCTGTGGGTTCGATGCGTGCATTGCTGTTCCCCTCGTTGAGGTTTGGATGTGCCGTTCTGGAGCCGCCTGGCGCCTGAAGAGCAAAGCGCTGCTCGGGGCAAGGGGACGTCCGGAGGCCGCACGCCTGAACCGCAGGGGAAGGACCGGGTGAGGCAACGGAAGCGCCAGCGATCCCTTGACCATAACGAGCAGAGCCTTTGCTAGGCGTCGAGGTAAGGCGGCCCCCACGGCACGGCCAGCAACGCAGGGGTGGCACGCTCACCCACGCGGGAGCCCATCACGTCGATCCGTGCCACCGCACGGAGCCAGGTCTTTGAGCGCCCTGGGGCGCCGGCTGGTGGGGGTTGATGTGGGGTTGGCCCTGGCCTTGCCGGGGTTCGTGCCGGTGGAGAGGTGCCACGGCACGGCGGAAACGCTTGCTCCCAAGCGCAAATCTTGAGATGCTGTGGTTTTGCTCCGCATTGAGGTTCTACGAATGGCAACGACGACAGCAGCAACGACCCCGGACGATCTGGCGGCGGTGAAGCGTCCCCGGGCTCCTCGGGGTCACGCGATCCTGGTGAAGCGCGTCCACGGCTACCTGTGGAAAAAGGACAAGGATTTGTTCGCGCACCTGGTGGAGCGGCACAAGTTGCGCATGACCGAGACCTTCACGTTCGAGGTCGAGCGGTGGCTGTCCGGTGCGTTCGAGCTGACGGTGAACGAGCTGCCGGACTTCAAGACGCCCCGCGACGATTGGCCGGGCCGTCAGCCTAAACCGAACAACGCGAAGGTGGGCGTGCGCTTCGTAGCGGACCTGCCCGACAAGCTGTACAAGCGATTCAAGTTGCAATGCGTGAAGCTCGATTGCTCGATGATCGAGGTCACGTCCGCCCTGATCCAGCGCTGGAACGCCGAGCACGGTGGGCGCTGAAGGTGCAGCGCCCGAATCGCCGGACGTAAAAAAAGCGGGCCGTGGCCCGCTTTGGTTCGTCCTCCTCCCCCTGCGCTGTCATGCGACCATCGCATCGCGCACGGTTGGGAGCTGTTCCTCCGGTTTCGCCAGGGCGTGCACCAGCAGCCAGCCCTCGTCGAGCAGCCGCGGGGCCACGTCCGTGCGGTACGACGCGTCTTCCTCCCGGAACGCCGCGATCAGATCCTCCGCGGCCTCACGGGCGTCCGGCGCCACCGGGTGCCGGTCGAAGTACGTGTCCCGATCGCTGATGAGCCGCTCGGCCATCCCCGGCTTGAACGCGAACCAGCCCTGGTCCACGCCGGCCTGATCGACGTTGAACACGATCCGCAGGATCTGTTGCAGGACGAAGGGCGAGCCGATCTCCGCTGCGCGATCGCCGAACGCCCAGGCCGGACCGTCCAGCCGCGACGGCAGGAGGTTCATGAAGAACGATGCGCAGCCGTCGTCCCAGCCGGCGAAACCGTAGCGGTCCCAGTGGTCCAGGGTCCAACCGTTACGATCCACCAGGTCCGCTTTCGGCGGGAGTTCAAACAGCCTTGAAACGTTGAAACGTGACATGAGGGCACCTCTTTGGAGTGGTTGAAGCGTGATCTCTACTCACCGGAAGGGACCTCGCGTTACTCCAGGATTGCAAAGAATCTGGGTTTTGTAAACGTAACGATGACGTTCGTTCTGTTGCGTCGTGAAAAAACCTCGGCACCACCCCCACTCCCCTGCCTTCGGCCATCATCGCAAGCGCCCAGGCCTTCCCGCGTACGCACGGGGCGACGGGCTGATTTTCCCCGGAGGCCTTCCCCTTAAGCCTTCCAACTATTTTCAACCCGTGCCACAGCACATGTTGACGTCATATCCGTACCCGTGGTTACATGCTAACCATCCGTGCCAACGCACGGTCCCATTTCGGTGAATCCGTGCCACGGCACCCCCTACCAAGGAACCAACATGAAGCCCACGACCATCGTTGCGTGCAGCACCAAAGGCGGTACGAGCAAGACCACGACCTGCGTCAACCTGCCGGACGCCCTCGCCCAGGAGTTGGGCGTGGAGCTTGGCGCCGGGTACGACGCGCAGCTTTACGACCTGGACCCGCAGATGTCCGCCAGCGAATGGCACGAGGCCGCCGGCGACGGTGCCCGTCCGTTCCCGGTGCTGGCCTGCCCCCGCCCGACCCTGGAGCAGTTCCTGGCGTCGGTGCGCGAGCCGCGCGACCTGCGGGTGTTCGATTGCCCGGGGATCGAAGCGTCCAACCCGGCGACCATCGCCGCGGTGCGGGCGGCGGACTTCGTGCTGCTGCCGATCCAGCCGTCGGCCTTCGACATGTGGGCCAACGCCAAGCTGGTGGACATGGTGCGCACCCGCATGGACATCACCGACGGGCGCACGAAAGCGGCGTTCCTGATCACCCAGGCCTCGCCCCGCTCGCGCCTCGCCCGTCTGACCCGCGAGGCGTTGATCGAGACCGGCATCCCGGTGCTGGACACGGTGATGCACGCCCGTAAGAGCTACGTCGAGGCGGCGGCCAACGGTTTAACGGTGTTCCAGCACAGCGACGTGCAGGCCCAGGCGGAAATGCGGGGCGTGGCGCGTGAGATCCTGGCGATGCTGGGGATCGAGCGTGCGGTGGAACGACGGGACGACCGTGCGACCCTGGCCAGCGTGCCGAACCTGAGCGCGGCCGTCCGCGCTGCGGCGTAAGGGGGTCGCCTTGAAAACCACGCTCTCGTTTCAACGCCCCAGCGCCCGCAAGGTTCAGGACACCGCCCCCGTGGTGGTGGTTCCGCCGCCGGCGCTGCGCCTGGTGCCCACCCCGGATGCGCAACGCAAAGGGAACAACGCAGCGGGCAGCACCCGGTTCCACGTGCGCCTGCCGATCGCGCACAAGCGGTTCGTGGAATCCCGGGCGGAGGCGTCGGGCTCGACCCTCACCACGCTGCTGCGCGGTCTGCTTGAGGACTGGCTGAGCGGTGCGGTGTCCGCCGTCGTCGCCCCCGTGGCCCCGGCCGCGGAGCGCGAACGGCTGAGCCTGGACCTGCCGACGGCGCTGTACCGCCAGGTCAAAGCCAAGGCGAGCGCTGACGGTCACCGCATCACCGACGTGACCGTGGTGCTGATCGAACGCTTGATGGCCAGCGCGCGCCGCCGCTGACCGGTCGGACCCATGCTGTACTGTACGAGAAAGGCCCGGATCGCTCCGGGCCTTTTGCATGGGGAAGCGGCTTACCGGGACCGCCCCACCGATCGCTGGTTCTCCCGTTCCCACGCGAGCTGGGCCTGGCGTTGCGCTTCGAGCTTGCGCTCCTGCACGGTTTTCTGAGCAGCGGCCTGCTCCGCTGCACGACGTGCTGCAACCTGAGCCTCCGCTTTCTGCCGTGCCTCGTAGGCCGTCCGTGCCGCTGCACGGCGGGCCGCCAGGGCCGCGAGGTCGGGCGCCGCCTGCACGAACCCGCTCTGCCGCTGGGTCGCTTGGGCGTCGCGCTCGTTCGCCGCCTCACGGGTGCGCAGCTCCTCGTTCACGTGCGCGGTGCCCGCCGCCAGGCGCTTGCGCGCGGCGTCCTCGGCCTGCGCCGCCTGGGCGATGCCCTTGGCCTTGGCGTCGGCGCGCTGCTCCTCGCGGGTGACCGGTTCCGTGGAGATCGGGATGCCCCGCGGCCGGGTGCTGCGTTGGCCACGTTGTTGCGGCACCACCTGCTCGGCCTTCTCGCGGGTGATCTGCTGCACGTCCATGGTGGTGACGTTCAACGCCTGCTCGACGAGCTGGTTCATGATCCCGCCGTGGCGGGCTCCATCTTCCTGGATGTTCCCCAGGAGGTCGTCCGTGCGTCCGTACATGCCGTACTCCCGTTTCTCACGCGTGAAGGCGACCAGCGCGGACTGGTTGTTGACCATGTGCAACCCGGCCTCGCCAACGAAATGGAGCGTCTTGTTGATCGATTGGCCCTGGGATTTGTGAACGCTTCCACTGTATGCAAGCGTCATGTCGGGCATGTCCTTGGTGTCGAAGGAGACGTACCGACCGTTCTGCTCGGGAATCTCCGACACCAGGCGAATGGTCATCAGGTGGCTCTTGCCGTCCGACGACGGCTTCAGGGCGGTGATGATGCCGCCCTCCCCGTTCACCACCCCCAGCCAGTCGTGCTTTTCGCTGAACATCACCTTGTCACCGGTGGCCATCTTCACCTGACGCCATTCCCTGTTCACGATCAGGCGCACCCGATGGTCCTGGTCGCCCAGGATCCCGCGCTCCTTGAAGCCCGCCCGGATCTCGTCGTTCATCTCCTGGACTTCCTTGTTGGTCCCGCAGATCACCAGGGTCTGAGCGTAGTCCCGGTTGAAGTCCTGGAAGGTGGCGGTGTCGATGGTGACCGTGTGCTTCGTCTTCGTGAGGTCGCTGGGAACGACCTCCACCTCCATCAGCAGGCCCTTGCCGTCCTCGCGCCACGTCATCGCCTTAACCTCGGCCGTGTCGTTCGCAGCGATGCCCAGGGTCTTGTTCCCGGCGGAGAACACCAACTGGTCGTTCGGAGCGACCTCGACCTCCCGCATCTGACCGTTCACGCGCAGCATGACGGTCTCGGGCTCCACCACGCCTTCGGTCTTGAAGTAGTCCCGCACCAGCATCGCCCGTGCTTCCTGCTCCGTCTCGGCGGTGCGGATGTGGCCGTTTTTCAGGTAGCGCTCGAAAATCTTGGCCCCGTTCTTCTCGTCGTACAGCATGTTCGCGGTCAGGCGATCGTCCGACGACCGCTGACGACGAATGTCCGTCAGGGCGTGGTCCGAGATCGTCCTCTGCATGATCCGGAAACCCGACCCGGCGCCCACCGGCTGCAACTGCAGGTGATCGCCCATCAGCACCAGTTTGGCCCCCGCTGCGTCGCACAGGTCTTGCAGCTTCGCGATGCTCTGGGAGGTCTGCATTCCTGCCTCGTCCACGCACAGCATCGTTCTGCTGTCGAGGATCAGCTTGCCGGTCTTGATGCGGTGCAAGGTCGTCTGGGTGGAGTAACTTTCCACGCCGCTCTCGCTTTGCAGTTTTTTCGCAGCCTTCCAGCCATCCGACACACCAATGATCGTGCCGCCAGCCGCTTCCCAGGTGATCTTGGTGGCGATGAAGGACGTGGTTTTGCCCGTTCCAGCCCTGCCCGAGATAATGGCGCACCCACCTGTATTACTACAGATATACCGCACGCTGCCTTCCTGCTCTTCGCTGAGGATCAGGTGCGGCTTGGCCTTCTTGAACTTGGCCAGGCCCTCGTCCACCTGGTCCTTCGACAACCGGATGTTCGCCTCGTCTGCGCGCGCCGCGGCCTTCTTGAGAATGTTCGCCTCGAGGTCCACCATCGCCTTGGACGCGTAGCGCGCCAGGCCAGTCTTCGGGTCATGCTCGAACGCCAGGACTTGCTTGAGGTCGTTCAGGATTTCGTCGGTTTTTGCGATCACGCCCCGCATGTCGAGGCGACCGACGTACTCGAACGCGACCTGCTTCATCAGCTCGTAACGGTTGAACAGGGACGACGGCTCGTGGATCTTGGCGAGGACCTCGGCGTCGCTTTTCGGGTTCATGTCCTGCATGGCCTTCACGCCCTTCACGGGCGTCAGGTCCTTGTGGGACAGGTTCGACGTCACGACCTCGCCTTTCAGCTCGGCGACGGACTGGTACACGTTCGGGAAGTTGGCCCGGCGCTCCTGGAACTCCTTGGCCCACAGCTTGCGCAGCTCCTGGATGGTGGGCTCGTCCTTGTCCTTGCGCGTGGCCGCTGCCGCCACGTCCTCGGTGGCATCGGGGTGCGCTTCCATGTACGCCAGGATCGCCATGCGGCGCTTGCTGTGCGCGTTGCGGCTGAAGTCGTCGATGCCGGCGACGCGGTAGAACACGTCCCCGGTTTCGCGGCCCTTGGCGTCGAGCTGGATGTGCTTGTTGACCTTGTAGCCCATGCCTTGCATCTCACGGGCCATCTCGTTGCGGTGGACCGCCCCGGCCGCGTGCTTGATCGCCATGAGGGTGCTGTTCTCGAACGTGGTGACGTGCAGCTTCCCTTCGGCGTCGCGCCAGGTCACCATGTTCATCAGCATGAAGTGGGTGTGAAGATTTGGGTCCAGATCACGGTTCGAGAAGTGGGTCACCGCGGCAGCGATCATGCCGACGTCGCTCACGATCTGGCAACCGGCCTTGCCGATTCGGGCGTACAGCTCCTGCTCCACGAACGCCATCATCTTGGCCGCTGCTCGCTGGTGCGCGGCGATGATCGCCTCGCGCTCTTCCGGGGTGGCGGTCGGATCGGCCATCAGCATCGAGACCGACTTGTCTTCGGTCACGCACAGGTCGAACGCCGCGCGCCGACCGGCCTTTCCGACGTTCTGCACGCCCTTGGTGCCGTCGGGAAGTTTGCCGTTCAGGAGGTTCAGGAGGGTCCGCTCGTCCACGTGCCCGGACAGGCCCAAGGCCTCCGTGCCCTTGCCGAACCACCTGGTCTGGTTCTCGACCAGGCCCGTGATTTCGTTGACGTAATAACGGGCTTCCTTCGCGAGAAAATAGTTGATGATGTTGTTGCCGTTCTTATCGTGGCCGCGTGGGCTGAGCGGTACGGACGTTAGCATGGGGATCTCCTCCTGTACATTAGAGCTGTGCCTGGGCACGGGCACCAACGCCCGGAGAACCCGGACGGAACCAACCTACACCCGCCAGCGGGGACGTCAAGCGTCCCCGCGTCGAACGGGCGTGGTGGGGCCTACTCGCCCTTCGGCTTCGGGGCCCGGCGGGCTTCGATGCGGGCGAGGTTCGCGCGGAACCGTTCGCCCAGGGACTGCCCCAGCAGGCCGTTCATCGGCACAAGCCAGGCGACGAGCGCGATGATGGCCAGGAACAGGACGACGATCAGAAACGTGTGCAGCATGTGATGTTCTCCCTTGGAATGCTGGAATGGCCCCGGGATGGGGTGGGTCTCGTTGCAGGCGGTCAATCCTTTCCTTGCGCGATGTTGGCGATGGCCATCCCGTAGGGAAGCAGCATCTGGATGGTTGCGCTCGCCGGGTAGGCGAACAGCAGGCCGATTAAAAAGCCGTGCCAGCCGATGACGTGGAACAGTACCAACCCGATCTCCACCACAAGCCATGCCAAGAAGAATGGCACTTGCACCCTGTCCAGGTCCTTCGTGTTGGATTCCACCTCGGCATGCCATGCTTCGGAGGCTTGCACCGGCTCGATGACGTAGCCGAACTTGATCATGCTGTTGCTCACGAGCACCGCCAGAAGCAGGACGAAGTAGGTCAACGCCGTCATGCACGTAAGGCCCATGGTAAATCCGGCCCAGGACACCATGGCCACCACACCGGGCAAAGTCACCCACGCGGTGTCGGGGTCGGGGACCTTCGCGTAGGCGAAAACGCCTGCAGCGAAGGGAACGATCAGCGTCAAGATCACCAGGAGCGCGAGCCAGCCGCCCAGTTCGATCGTGTTCAACATGATGGAGCCCTCCTCAGTTCAGTTCGTGGGTGTTGGCCGCCGCGATCAGCGGGTCGGCGAACGCGGCATCGACGACACGCCAAGCTTTGTCGTTTTCGATCCGATGTCGTGCAACCTCGATGTCCCAGCGCGCGGATTCTGCGTCGAACGCCGCGCGCTTGTCGGCCTCGGCCTGTGCCTGGGCAGCGCGTTGAACGGCGATGTCCTGGCGGGCGCGCAGGCGGGTCGTGATGAACTTGAGCATGGGTCTCCTCCCTGTTGTGGTTCGCCGGGCAACCGGCACAAGATCAATCTAGCGAGCCCTGGGCTGCAGTCAACACCTTGGGTCAGGTTTCGTCGCCCAACATGAACAGCTCTTCGAGCACGCACTCGCCGCCGGCGATGCCCAGCCCGAAAAGGCTGAAGGCCGCGCCGATCCGGCCGTACATAACAGCGCACACGGCCACCACGGCGATGACGATCAGCGTCATGGGGAACCGACGCACGAGTTGTCGGGTGCGTTGCCCAAGGGACCGCAGGACTGGGGTTGTGGTGCGCATGGGATCCTCCATCAACGACGGCGGGCTGGGCGACGGTTTCGCCCGCCCTGCGAACGCGGGTAGGTCCGTGCCTGGGCACGTGCCTGCTTCGGATGTTTGAGGCGGTGCTCCACCCAACCGACGATCCCCGAACCCAGCAGCACGAGCACCCACCACCAGCCCATGTCCAGGGCGTAGAGCGCAGCGGCCAGGGCCAGGCCCGTGAACGCGAACGGGGCCCGCTGGAACACGTCGAGCGCGAAAAACATGGGGTGCTTCCACCACGGTTGCCCCAAGCGGGGCAGTACCCGGATCGCCTGGGCGTGGCTTTCGGGCTTCGCGAACGCGATGAGCGCGTCCCGGTGTTTGAGCAGCGCTGCGTTGCGCCAGGCTTTGCGATGGGCCGCGCACCACTCGACCTGCTCGAGCAGCAGGGTCATCACGTCGTTGGTGAGCGTGTCGAGCGCTGCGGCCCGTTCGACGAACGTGGCCCAGGCCTCGTTGCCCGCCTTGTACTGCTTGTTGGTCCAGAACAGCTTCGCGGCCCATCCGGCCGCCGGCACCCGGGACGAGTCCGACGAGTGTGCCATGGCGGTCTGGTAATGCCGTTGCGCTTTTTGCAACAGGGCCGGGCGGAGCTTGGGCGCTGCGTTGCGCAGCAGGTCCTGCGACGCACGACCGGCGTAGTACGCCCCACGTGGGGACCCGAGCGATGCCGCCTGTTCCAGGTAATGGCTGGCTTGCGGGACGTCGCGCATCGTGCCGTCCAGGCCGAACAGCAGCTTCACGCCCTGGTCCACGAGGTCCTTGGCTGCGTCACGAGCGCCGCGTGACGGACCGGTTGTGCCGAGCGCCTCCACGGTGTCGCCACGTTCCAGCGCGGCCAGACGCTTCAGTACCCCAACGGCTTGCACCACGGTAGCGCGGAAAAACTCCCGCACGTCGTTCGCGCGCTGTCCCAGCCGTTGCAGGTCGTTGTGTACGGCTTTCTCCGCGAGGTGGCAGTCCTCGAAGAACTGGGAATACTCCAGCCGGAACGGAGTGGGCACGCCGGTCGCTTTCGACAGCTCCACCCGACGCGTTTCCGGATCGCGCTCCGTCCGGCCGATCTTCACCAGCCCCGGCATGCTCGGGTTGCTCAGGACGTAGACGTAGCCTGGGCGCGAGGCTTTCTCGCTGGACGACGCGCGTGGGAACACCTGAGCGCCGGGCGATGCGGTCGTGAATGGCATGCGGTCGATCTCCCGGCGTTAGACGTTGGCGGCGTTGAGGCGGCTCATGGTCGCGATGTTGACCGTGCCCACGGTGCCGTCACCGTCATCGTCCGTGTCGAACGTGAAGTTGATCGGGTCGAAGCTCTTCCGACGGGCCAACTCCGGATCGGTGCCCCGGGCCCGCAACTGCTTCAACTCCACCCGCGCGATGGCGCAACGCACGACCTCGGTGAACAGCTCATCGGACACGCCCAGCTTCTCCGCTTCACCCCGCAGGAAAATCGGGGCGAAGGCGATGTGGGCCGGCTTGTCGCTGGTCATCAGCGTCAACGCGGTCAGCGTCACGCCGGTGCCCGGCACCAGCTCGTCGATGGTCATGGTCGCCGGAACCGTCGCAACCGCCCGGCTCGTCGAGGCCTTCCCCAGCAATCGGCTGAACAGGGGCGCTGCGATCCGCGCAGCCACAGGGGCCGCCACGGTCTTGCTCCGGGTGAGCGCGGGGATCGTCACGCGGAACCCGCGGGACACCAGGCCAGACCAGTGCAGTTTGGCGCGGTTGACGTCGGCGGTGTTGAACGCAACGGTGGTGATCAGGGCGGTGCTCATGGTCATGCTCCTCGGGGGGTGACAACGTTGGGGAAGGGTTGGGTTGATGATCCAGGTTCTTCAACCGGTGCCAGGGCACGGATGCGGCTTTGAACGTTGAGCTGGGCTGCGTGGGTCATGGTGCTCGTCGTGCCGTTGTGTTTCAGAACCTTCTACTACCACCATGGCAGGTCTGACCGGCCTGTCAACCCCGTGGAGGGCCGCCCAGCGCGTATTTCTGCAGGATCCACCCCGGCCTCACATCGGCCGCTCCTGCTCGTTCTCCGGCCGTCGCACGGGCACCTGCCGCTGGGTGGTGACCAGCTTCTTCGGGGCTTCGACCGTCACGGTCCTGATCTCCCCCGTCTGGCTGTCGATGACGTTCTCCACGTTCTTCGCCGGGGCCTGTGCGCCTTCCGCAAGTTTCAGCATTTCCATCAGGGCATGCCCTCCAGGGATGAGCGCTTCCAGTACAGGACCGGCCGCGGCTTCGGCGAGCAGCGACGTCGACTCGTCGATCTCCCCCGGGTCGTGCCAGTCGCCCCGGCGTTCCTGCTCCCGTTGCAGATTCGCCGCGTCCAGCGTCGCATGGTGGTACTCCACGCTGTCGCGCTCCACGTCCACCTCCACGGTTTCCTGGATCGTGACCATGGGCCGCCGCAGCGCCGCGACACGCTCACGGGCCGTGATCGGACGGTCGGGTTCCACCGCCACCGGGAGCGGAGTCTCGCGGGAATGCTCATGCTCACCGTCCGGCGTCTCCACGCCCGCGGGATCGCTGTCGTCCAGCAGGTTCATCAGCCCTTCCGGATCGCCGGCCGGGACCGGCACGTCCGCCGGCACGTCGGGCGCCGCTTGCGTTTCGGTGATCTCGGGCCAGCCCGCCTTGGGCGTGTAGTCGCTCAACGGGGGCACCTTCCCACCGGTGAGCCATGACGCCACCTTCATGTCCAGGTCCTTCGGCGCACGCGGCACCAGCTCAGCCGGCGCATACGGCCACGTCAGGTGGAACAGGTCATCGCCCAACCGGATGATCGCGCGCACGCCTTTGCGCCCCTGCGGGCCCATCTTGCGCGAGGACGAGAGGACGTCCCCGGTCAGCACCACGGCCTCGCCTTCGTCGTAGCGGTCCTCCACCGCGGGCTGGCCTTTCTTCGCCGCCGTGCCCCGGATCAACCGCTGTACCCGACGCTTCGGAAAGCTGTTGGCGATCGCCGCCGCCTGCACCGGGTCGGACGCGAGCCCGTAGATTTTCAGCGAGGTGTTGCCCTGGATGCGCTTCAGGCCGTGCTCACCGTACAGCTCGATCAGCGCGCTCTCGGTCTGCGCGGCGATGATGTGCTTCAATCCGTAGGACCGGCCCATCTCCAACGCCTTGTAAATGCTCTCGACCTTGCCCAGCGCCGGGAACTCGTCCAGAAAGACGATCATGTTGCGAGCGGCCTGACCCGCCTGGCCGCTGCCCAGGGACAGCACCGCGTCGGTGACGAACGCGTGCATCGCCCGGATGTAGCCCTGGGCCATGTCGCTGTACCGCTGGTGGTTGCGCAGGACGATGGTGCGAACGCCGTTGTAGTCCGGCTGGTCCATCCCCTTCACGTAGCGCAGCAGGGAGACCCGGCGGCGCTTGGGCTTGCCCGGCAGCTCGTCGCCCCACGCCTGGCCCTGCGCCACGATCGGCTGCGCGAAGTTGCGCATCGTGATCTCGAACGACTTGATCGTGGCCGAGCGCGCGTGGTCCTCGATGATCGCCGCCACCATGGGGTCGTACTTCAGAGCCCAGGCGTAGATCTGCGTCATCGGCGCCTGCACCCGCTGGGCCAGGTGCCCCCAGTGCCACGCCGCCGGACGGGGCAAACCCCGGGCGCGTGCTTCACGCCGGGCCTGACGGTATTCGTGGATCAGGGAGAGCACGACGACGCGCAGCACGCCGCGCGCGCCGTTCGACCACATCGGGTCCTTGGACTCCGGGATCTGCGCGACGGCGAACGCCACCGCGTCCTGGTCCGACATGAGATCGTTCCCGATGTCCCAGGCCGCGTCCTCGTCGTTGAACATGCCGATGACCGCGATCTCGCGGCTGCGCCGGCCGAGCATCTTGTTCATCTTCTGGAACACCCAGGACAGGTCGCCCTTGATGTCCACCACCAGCAGAAAGTGCCGCCCCTCCATCGCCGAGCGGAACATCCAGTTCAACATGGCGGTCTTCCCTGCCCCGGCGGAGCCTGTCACCATCACCGACTTGGAGATCACCTGCTCCGACGCTCCGGGCAGGTCCGGGTGGACCGTGAGCTGGCCTTCCACGCCCTCGCCGTTCATCGCCTCGACCGCGAGCTTCGCTTTTTCCAGGGCGTCCTTCCCCGCGTGGTATTGCATGCCCGACAGGTGGCGGGTGTCGCAATGCAGGATCGCCATTTTCTTGAACATCGCCGCAGCGGCGGCCACGCCGGGGAGCAACGCCAGGAGCATCTTCCCTTTGATGAGCATGTAGTTCATCTGGTCCAGCGCTGCCTGGTACGCGGCCACGTCGCTGGCGAACGGGTGCCGGTGCATGAGGCGGTGCGCCAGCGTTTCGAGCATGTAGCGCGCGTGGCCACCCAGGCCCATGTGCGACACACCGCCCAGCAGACCAGTGTGGCTGGCGATCAGCCATTCGGCCGCGAGCGTCCCCGCCCACACCGCGCTCCCGGTGAGTCCGCCCATCACCAGCGCAGGACCCAGCAAGCGGTACGGCTGGTCCGACGGCAGGGACCGGGGCACGTGGTTCATCGCGTAATGGACGGGCATCGACATGAGGCCTCCTGCTGAATCTGGATCACCCAGGGTAGCGAGACCGTCGCGTTACGCAAGTGACGCCCCGAGGCTGCGAACCCCAACCGGAAAACCCCCAGGCGATCCCGCTTGCGCGCCATGGCCGCTGGCAGGACGGATCGCCCGGCAGGGTTGGATCAGGTCGTGCCCTGGCACGCTCATCCGGCCGGCGTTGCACCGGCTGGATGGGTCACACGAACATCGCGACGATGGCCCCGAGCATGAACCCTCCGATCACTGCGAAGGGGACGCCGTAGCACCGCATCAACAGGTGCGGCCAACTCTCCCCCGGCTCCGCCTGGTCCTCGGGCTCCGCGAGCACCACCGGTCGGTCGTGCTCTCCCACCAGGTCGGCAGGCAGGTTCAGGTAGCGTCGCCGCGCCAACGCCAGGCGTCGGTGATCGGTCCGCCCCAGCGTGTGCTGCCGCCCCAGCGCCACGGCGACGCGCAACCGGGTGATGGTCGAGCCGGTGCGCATCGCGGCGAGCAGCAGGGTCAGGTGCCTTGGGTGTTGCGCCGCCGGCATCCGGTCGAGCTGTGCTTCGATCCGGTTCTGCAGATCGATCACGGAGGGGGTCTCGCCTTCCGTGGGGTTTTCCGACGGGCGATCCCAGGTTTCACGTTTCCAGAAGGTCATGGCGGGTCCTCAGGCGTGAGTCGTGCCGTGGCGATCGTGGCGCTTCGCCAGCTTGCCATGCCCGGCGATGGCGGTTGGGGTGTCGTGGTGCATGACGGTCTCCTCTATAGGTACGCTCCCGGTTGAAAACCAGCAGGACGCCGGGAGCGGTCGTCCTGCTGGTGGATGGATCAGTCGTTCGCGCCCGTCGTGTCGTCCAGCTCGTCCACGATCCGCAGGATGTCCGCTTCGTCCCGGGATCCGGCACCGCCGCCCCACCGCGGCTTCGCCGGTTTCACCGGTGCCAGGGCACGGGGCTGGTCCAACGGATGGGCTTCGCTCGTCGCCTTGATCCGCGACCCAGCCGATTGCTCACCGGGCTCGTCGAACGGATCGGCCATGGCGTCCGCACGGGCGATGGTCAGCGCCACGCGCGGCAGCGGGTCCCAGGGCGGATCGATGGGTTCCGCCACGTCGTCGGCCACCCCTGCCTGGTCGTCCGGCTTCACCATGGGCTTGGGCTGGGCTTCCGGGATGTCGTTGTTCACCGTGTCGCTCAGGTCCTGGGTGCGCACCCGGTCGATGACCTGGGTCGTGGCCACGGCGGCGGAACTGAAGTTGTCGAGCAAATGCGCTACCACTTCACCAGCGTGATAGGGCACGTCGCACACGTGGTCGCACGAGCGGTGGATCGCCCAGTGGTTGTCGGCGCTGTGCCCCACACCGACGACCACGAACACACCGCGCTGCCGCAGGGCTTCCAGGGCCGCGACGCTTTCCGGGGCGTTGTAGGTGTCGAACTGCCCGTTCTTCGTATCGCCCCCGCCCCGCACGATCGCCACGATGTCGCCTTTGTTCGGGTAGAGAACGGACAGGTGGTCCAGCGCTTCCGGCAGGTGGCCCCGGGTGTCGGTACCCTCTTTCGCCGGTTTCATGCGGATCGTGTCGGTGATGGAATAGCCACCCCGGCTCAGGCGCTTCCGGAAGTCCAGGAAGCCGTCCGAGGTGATCGCCGCCGTCGTCACGCAGAACACCCGCCCGGTGATCTCGTCCGTCGATTGGGGGACCCGCGTTTCCTCGACCGTCGGCCCCGGCTCCGCGCCAGGTGCCGTGATAACGACCGGCTTGGCCAGGATTTCGTCCATCAGGGTGTGGCGCATGTGCGGGAAGCGCGACGCGCCCATCCGCACCAGCCCTGCGGAGGTGTCACCCCCGTTGAGCGACGCGCTCGCGAAGTAGACGAACGCCTCGCGGCCCCGGCGGATCACCAGGTGATCCTTCACCGTGACAGCGTTCCCGCCCGCCAGGGTGTCCACGTAGTCCAGGGTGCGCGGGTCGATGGTCGGCAGGCAGACCACGTTGCAGCAGTTCTGGATCAGGGTATCGACCGCGAACGCGTTCTTGCCCCTGGCGTAGAGCGAGGTGATGCTTTGGGTCAGGAAGACGTTGATGTGGCCGTAGCCCCGGGAGATGTCGATCCAGCTCGAATCGTCCATGCTGGAGCCGTCGGCGGTGAGGATCTTCTGCGCTTCGTCGTGCAGCTCGCCGGTGAAGCGATGGACGCCGTAGACCACGCGCTGGCCGTTCTCCACCAGGGTGTCGCGGAGGTGCTGCGCCCCACGGATGATGTCGTGGTATTGCATGCGCAGGATCTCTGTGATGAACAGCGCAGCTTCCCCGTAGGCGTGGGTCGGCATGTCCAGGACGATGAAGCGCTGCTGTACGTACACCAGGTCATGCCAGTCGAGGCCGAATGCGGTGTCCGCGCAGAACGACCGACGCAGTTTCGGGTTTTCGTAGAACGGTCGGGTGATGGTGAGCAGGCTGGCCACGTGCCAGGCGTATTGCTCGAAAATCTTGGTGTCGTCGGTGGTGGTCAGCGTCACCATGGTCGGAGGTCCGTTGGCCACCCGGGTCAGAATGTCCGTCGTCTTCCCCTTTTTCGCGGACGGGTCTTTCGCGAAATGCAGGACGGAGAACACGTAAGCCCCCTTCTCCCGGGCGCGCAACGCTTCCATGGTCTCGTCCGCGGCGTCGTGCTCCTCGGGCGTCGTGTAGAGCGCGCGGAACCGGTGGGCCTGCTTGTAGCGCGCGTAGAACTTGAGCGGCTCGTTCAGGTAGAGGAACAGGTCCGCAAAGGTCGGCTCCCGACGTTCCACGTCCCGGATGAACCGTGCGATCAGCACCGCATCGGTCACGCCCTCGCTGCCCCAGTAGGCCTCACCGCCCTTGATCTTGGCGCTGTACAACGTGAGGAAGTCGCGCAGCTTCTGGAAGGACCAGCCCGCCAGGAGGTTGCAGGGCGTGGAGTCGTCCGCCGGTCCGAGGATCACGGACCCGGCCAGACGCCGACAGACGTTCGCGTAGTCGCCCTTGGCGACGTCGGTCACCAGCATGGCCACGCGTGCGTCGTGCAGGCGCTTCAGGATGGTGATGCCGGTGCTGGTGGTCTTGCCCGTCCCGGTGCCGCCCAGGATCATCAACGACGTGCAGGCGTCGCGGAACGTCAGCGACCGTTCCACCGCCAGGGTCCGACCGTCCGGGGATGCGGGCGTGGTGTACGACGCCAGGACCTGACCGGCCAGCGGCATGGTCGGGTCGAGGTCCGTGGGAACCTGAACAGGTGCCAGGGCACGTTCGACCGCCAAAGGTTCGACCACGGGGGCGGGTGCTGCTTCGGGGGTCGGGGTGGAACTGCGACGGAACAGGCTGAGTACAGCGGCGGCGATCTTCTTCATGGTCCTCTCCTCGGGGTGCAGCGGTTCAGGCGGCTTTGGCGGTCTTGATGTCCTGAACGATTCTGAGCACCTCGTCCAGGGTGCCCACCACGACCTCGAACTTCTTGTCGGACTCGATCATCATGGTCGAGCGAACCTGCCGTTCGACCTGCGCGGCCCGCTTTTCCAGAGCGGCCATGGCGTCGGTCACGGCCTGCTTGATGACGGCGGCCTGCGATTGGATCGTTTCCGCCTGGAACTGCTCCTGCATCTGCAGCATGGCCTGCTGCTCTTCGTGAACGCGACGGAACCCCTGGATCCGGTCCATCGTCGCTTCATGGATGTATTCGCTGACGGTCATGCCCGCCATTTCGGCAGCGGCTTCGAGGTCTTTGGCCTCGGTTGCGGTGAAGCGACTGTGCTTGGGAATGTTGCGCGGGGCGCGTGCCATGGTCTTCTCCTGGTTGCTTGTGGTTGGGCTGCTCCAGACCAACCTACCAGGGCTTTCAGGCTTGTCCAGCGTTTGGCCTGAAATCCAGGGCTCGAGCCGACGAACGGTCAACCCGTAGACGGCGTAGACGCCCTGGAATGCTTGTCGGGCTTGGATCGTGGGTTTTTGGGGATTGCTTTTCGTCTACGGCACGTAGACGGCGAAGGGTCAGGCGGAGCATGGCTCGGAGCAGGTTTTCACGCCTTGGACGTCTACCCACCGAAGGTGCGATGGGTGTGTATTCGATCTGGGGGTAGCATCCGATCCCAAAAGCGTCAGTTTCAGTTTTTCAACGCGCAGGGAAAGGATGACTACTCACAGCAATCGACACATGCTTCAGCATGAGCTTCACCGCTTTTCGCTTCCGCTTCCGCCTCTCCGCGCTTCTCCCCCACGCGACTCCGCTGTACCGTCGCGTCGCCCTTCCCCCGCTGTTCCCCGTCGCCTCACCAGGGGATCAGCCCTCGCCGTCCAGGTTAGGTCCCTCGTTTTTAGTTTCTCGGTGGACCAGCCCCGATCTCGCAGAGCGGGAGCCAGACCACCGTGACGTTCCGGGTTCGCCGTACCAGGGGAGCGACCCATGCTGCCCTGGGGGTTGGTCTGCGTGTTGGTACGACCGCTTCCTCCGCAGGAGGTCGGACCAACCCAGCAGGAGGTGGTGGGGGTCGCCGTTGGGGTTGCCTCGCCGTTCCGTCGAACGTGCAGCGTTCACAGCGAGCCCGACCGTTCAGGGAGCAGCGACGCGGAGGGACGGTGAGGCGGACGTTCGCATTTGACGTTGGGGTGGGCGTCGCCCGGTGGTCCGCCCCAGCGGATGCGCGCAGCGCCCGGGCGTCGCTTCGGTGTACACCGGTGAGCAGCACCGGGTGCCGTGGGGTCCGTGAGACGTGCGATGCGCCCGCGAGGGCGATCCATCGCCGTCGATGAAGCGACCGGACGTGGCGGTAAAGGGACCCAACGGGGACCTGGACCGTCCGGACGGCGCGCGACGGGGATGGTCGAACGAACGGCGCAGCCGTCGAGGACCGCCACCGTCGTTGCTGGTGGGACCGGTATGACGCTGGCATGTGTCGTTCAGCGTCGGTCCCTGTCGTCGCCGCGCAGCGGTCCCGGTCAAACCCGTTTGAGCGGTATGACGCTGGCATCTTGCGTCATGCCGGGTCTGCCGCCGTGCCGTTGCGCTTGCGCCTGCCGCCCTTCCCCTCCCGATCCGCCCACCCCGCTGAACCCATCCCACGTCACGCTCCCCGACTGAGAACGGACCAACACCACGCGTCGAAACGCGAACGGCAACGCTCCATGGTCCAGCAGGTCCCGCCCATCTCCCGCATGCACGGCAGAACCGTCCTCCGTACCTGTACAGAGAAACGCCTGAACCGGTGCGCGGGACACCGCGCAACAGGACCTGCAGCCCGCGCGGCGAGCGCGGAAGGTCCGTTCGTCCTGGCCCGGCCGGCGAGGCCGAAGGGGTTCCTGGTGGTGCCGTCCGGCGAATCCCACGGACGGTGCCAGGGCACGGCTTGAAAGGCTTGCAGAGCTTGATCGACCTGCTAGGTTGGGGTCATGCCGTCGCTCCGGCGACGCACGCTTTTCAACAAAACCCAGGAGACCGACCATGCCGACCAAACCCACGACCGCTGCCCCGCTCGCCTTCCAGGATGGCAACAGCAAAACGACCATCCGCCTGACCCTTGAGGCCAAACTGGCGGTGAGCCGCAAGGCCAAAGCCCTGGGGTGCCCGGAGGCGGAGGTCATTCGTCGCGCGATCGACAGCTACTGCCAGGTGGGGTCCCGCTCCACCGTGCTGTCCGACGAGGAGGCGTAACCCATGGTCAAGCCGTTCCAACGCATGCCCGGTTCCACCCAGGTGGACGACCTGGACGATTTCGACCTGGCCGAAGCGGCGTACGACATGCCCGAGGCCTGGCCGGAGGACGTTGCGCCCCTGCCTGCGGACGACGGCGATCTGCCGCCGCTGCGGGAATACCTCATGTCGTTGCTCGCCGCGAAAAGCCAGAAGCCCCGCCAGGTGGTGAACAGCGTGGACTGGCTGAAGGACGTGTTGTCGAGCGCCCAGGGCGGAACTTGCGCCTACTGCGGGTTCAAGGTCGTCCGTGCCAAAGCGGGGACCGCCGACGCACGACGCGCGGCGCAAGACCTGCTGATCCCCCTGGAGTCGGGCGGGACCTTCGCCCAGGCGAACCGGGTGGTCGCCTGCGAAGTCTGCGTGAAACGCAAGCGGACCCAGGACTGGCTCTCCTTCAGGCTGGCCGTGAACCGTTCGACGCTCATCGCCGCACGGCGGGAGGCCCTCCTCACCTCCGGGAACCACGTACTGCCGCTGTCGGTGAAGGGTGAAGCTGCTGGGCGAGCAACGCTGGCCCAGCGCTGGCGCTACCCGCGATTCCCCGTCATGGCCCAAGTGTTCGACACCGCCGGTTACCTGGGGTGGGACACCCGCGACCTCTCGAGCGAGCGCGGGGGCGAGGTTCGAGCCCGTCTGCGTTTCGAGTTCCAGGGTCGTGACCTCTCCCGGGGCCGCTTTGCCCTGTTCGAAATCCCACGGGACCGCTGGCACGAGGCGGCCTGGGCGTTGATCGAGGAGAACGCGCTGCTGCTCCGGCCGGACATGAGCGAGCGTGCCCAGGTGGCCCACCCGCCCTTCACGCCCGAGCCGATGACGAACGAGCACCTGGAGCGCTGGTGGGTGGTGCTCACGGGGGAACGCTGGTTGCAGGAGTCCATCCGGGTCGCCCGCTGGTCGGCCCAAGCCAAGCCGGGTCAGAAGGTCTTCGCGGCCCAGCGCCGGGAAGCGCTGCGCATGAAGCCGTACGACGACGCACGTGAGCGCGTGGCCCGGCTGCACGAGAGCGTGCGCAACGGGACGTTGCCACCGGTCGAGCCGCGCCCGTCGAGCGTTGCTCCGGTTCTGCCGTCCAACGACACCACGCGCCTGCTGTCCCCCGCGATGCGGACGATGCTGGACCAGGCCGCCGAACGCCAGAAGGATTTCCTGGCGGCGGTGCGGGACGGTCGTCCGCTCCCCCGGCTGATCGATCCCCTCCTCGTTGCCGTAGCACCAGAGCCCACGCCGGAACGCAAGGCCCTGTCCCCGGCGTTGAAGTCCAGCCTGGACGCGTCGAAAGCCCGTATGCAAGCCCTCATCAACGCAAGCTCCACCGGAGACCAACCGTGAGCCAGCCCAAACGCACCATCCACCGCGTGACGACGAGCCAGGACCCGCACGCCTACATCTACGCCTGGCTGGTCGATCTGGCCGGCCGTCGCCTCTCCCAGCGTGACGTGTTCGTGCCGGACTGGGTAGACCCCAACTGGTTCGACATGGAGCGGGTGGGGTTCTACTTCACCGTGCCCAGCGAGCATTGGTCCGCGGTGCTGGTGCGGGGCTCCGACGAGACCGTGGCGATGGTGGAGTCGATGGAAGCGGACATCGCCGAACACGAGCAGGACCCGGAGTACGACCGGCGACAGCTTGCCCGGGAGCGCCTGAAGGTGCGAGGCTTACGCAAGCATGAAAAGTTGCCGTCCCTCGAAACGGCCCTGGCCGACCATGAGCAGGACCCGACGTACGACCGTCGCCGCCTGGCCCGGGAACGTCAGCAGGTCCACGCCCTGCGCAAACGTGGTGGGCTGGTGTCGCACGCGGAGCTGCACGCGCAGGCGACTTGCCTTCTCGATGGGACGTTCGCGCAGCGGTCGCAGATCGGCAAGTACCGCGTGTTCCGCTCGGTCGCCGTCGAGGTGGAGGCCTTCGCCGACATGCTGGCCGATCAGGCGGACTGGCTCATCATCCCGGTCATTCCCGCGTTCTCGTGGAAGGAAGTGCCACCCGAGTTCCCGGTGGACGATCCCCGGTACGGGTCGCCCATGGTCCACGCGGAGACGCGGACGCCCTGCCCGTGGCAACCGCTGGTCCAGGAACGCGGGGTGTTCGTCTGACGGTGTGCGGAGGAGCGATGCGTTGGGGCGGGCCACCAATGGAAAGCGGCGCCCTAGGGCGCCGCTTTGCTGTCTCCTCCTCGTTGTTCGTGTTCGGCTCCCCGGCCTTACGCGGCCAGGGCCAGGTTGTGCTTGATCGGCATCGCGTTCCGGAGCATGTTCAGGAACGAGTCGCTCACCACGCCCACGGCCTTGTCCAGCACCGTGTCACCGTTCTTGTCGGTGACGCTGAGCATGCTGGACTTGCTACCGCCCAGCATCAGGATCGCAGCGGCGGCGGCCTTCTTGTTGCGAGCCACGGCCACGTCGAGCCAGGTATCGCCGTCGATGTTGCGCCCGGCCAGGTCAACGCCGGCGTCACGCATAGCCTTGATGGCCTTCGCATCGTCGCGGATGATCGCGGCCATCATGCGGGTGTTCAGGTTCAGGGAAGTGGTGGTCATGGTGTGCTCCTCGGGTTGTGCCGGCAGGTCGTTTCAACGTTCTGCCCATACGTACATGGTTGCTCTAGTTTGGGGGTCAGTCAAATACGGCTGTCATACCGGCCATTGTATGTTTTGATGGGTTGAGCAGAGCTATAGCCATGGGTGCCCTGGCACGGGTCGGGCTTGTACATCATGGGGTCGGGCACGTTTGGCATGGGTCGGGGTGGATGGTATGGGACAGTGGTCCTGGTGGTGGATCGTCCCCCCTGTGTGACCACACCACAACGAAACGTCAACACCGTTATGGATCGCTGGCGCTTCCGGGGTGAAAGGCGACCTTCGGCCCGAGCACCTGCCGGTCCGTTGTTTTCCATCGAGCACCCCACCGCTCCCCACGGTTCCAGGCGTCAGCGGTTTTCCAGCCTGGCCAGAGGCCCAGGTGGTTTGGGGGGTTGCCTCCGGTTCCGGTCTTCCTCCCACCCGGGTCCTGGCACGGCTTCACCGGTTCACCGTTCTTCCCCAGTTTCACCGTTCACCGTCCGATTCACCAACCGACCGCATGAGGGGGTGCCGGGCGCCAGCCCGGCGAGGTGGGCGATACGTGAACCGCAAGCCCGGGCCGGCGAGGCCCGGGGTGTCGCGATGATGGACGGTTGGGGGTGGTGTACGGCGCCCGGTGGTGCTCCGGCCGCTCAGTAACTCGTTGGGTCCGACAAGCTCTTCCGACTTCGGCGCACCACGCCCTGCTCCCCGCCCTCGGTCGCGCCTTCCGCCCGAACGCTCTCCACCGCATCGGTCAGCGTCTTGCGCACCGCGGCCTGCTGGGCCGTGAGGAGCAGCCCCAACACCTTGTCCGAGTGTTCCCATTCCAACGCGATCTGGTACGGAGTTCGTCCCTTCTCGTCCCGCGCATTCGCGTCTGCCCCGGCGTCGAGTAAAAGCTTGATCCCCGCCATCGCAGCGTCTGGACCATGGTCCGTATCCGTGATCGCGTGCAGAGGTGTGTACGCGTTGCCAGGCGGGTTCACATCAGCCCCGGCGTCGATGAGCAACCGCATGCACCCGTCGCAACCTTTGATGGCAGACTCGAGGAGCGGGGTGATACGTGCGCCCAGGGGTCGCAGCTCCCAGGCCGCATTAGGGTTCGCACCTGCGTCGAGCAACATACGCATTCGGTGGGGCGAGATCGCTGCATCGAACAAGGGCGTCCGACCGGGCGTCCAACTGTCCGAAGAGGTCCCCGCGTTGAGGTCTGCCCCATGGTCCAGAAGGAGCCGTGTGATGACCGTGGCGTCCTCATCCTTGCCGGCCCGCCTGTCGAACGTGCTATGGCCCACAGCGTGCAGCACGGAGTCCTCGGCGAAGGCGATGCCATCGGCGCTCACACAAATGTCCCGGATGGCCACGTCCGCCCCAGCTTCGAGCAGCATCCGCACTGCTCCGACGTCCCTGTTACGCACAGCGACCATCAAGGGAGTTTCCCGGCGATGGGTAGGGTTGCTGAGAACGTTGACCTGTGCGCCGGCGTCGAGCAGAACCCGCAGGACCGCGAGCATGTTGGTTTTGGACCTCACGTCCAGGTTTCCCGTGGTGCACGCGACGTGCAACGGGACATGCCCATCAAACTGCCCCTGCCGCCCGTCGAACGCATTCACGTTCGCGCCTTGCTCGAGGAGCGATCGGACCGCGTTCACGTTTTGGTCCCAAACGGCATTGACCAGGAGTGGCGTCAGCGCCGCGATGGCTTCCGACGTCGCGCTGGTGGTGCCGGTGGCCTTGGATGCTTTACCCTTCCCCGCCTGTTTTGGTGCTGCCTTCTTCGGTGCTGCCTTGGTCGCCATGTCCGACGTGTTCCTTTGTGTTTATGGCCCGCACCACCACCGGGCCATGGCCCATGCGGCGTCAGCGTTTTTTACAGCCTGGCCGCAGGCCCAGGTGGGGTTGGTTGCTGCCTCCGGGTCCGGTTCAGCTCTGGTCTTTCCCTGACGCCCCCGTAGCGATCTTCCTCCCGCGTTCTGCCCGGTTCTTGCGCATACGCGCCAACGTGCGCGATTGCCCGGGTTGCCAATACCCGTACAACGAGTCCTCCGGCGTGCCCCACGTTGCGCGCTCGTCCTGCCTCTCCTTCGCCCACGTTCCCACCTTTGTGAAAGGTACGTTCTCCGTGCCAGCGGCGGCCGATTGCGCGCGGTGGGTGCCTTCAGCCGGGAGGTCTTCCTCCACCGGCTGCCCGTTCAACTGCGCGCCGATTTTGGCGGCGAGCGCATCGGCGGCACGCCCATGGACCCTTTTGCGGCTGTACGTGTTGAGGACGCGGACGTCGGATGTGCCGTTGGGCCCCTGCACAGCGATGGCGTCGAAGTGTTCGCCATGCTGCACGCCCTGCTCGTCGCATGCGCGCTCGAGGACCGCGACCGCTTCCGGATTTTCGAGCACGCGAGCCAGGTCGAGCGCGGTGTACGGGCCTTCGGGCCGGTGGTTCGCGATGGCCTCCAGGTTCGCCCCGTGCGCGACCAGGTGTTCGACGATCGCACCCACCCCACCGACGGCGGCCAGGTGCAGGGCGTCGCGTCCGTCTTGCAGTTCGATCTGGAGAACGTCGGCGCCCTTCTCGGTCACCAGGGCCTGTACGGTCGCCAGGTCACCGTCCCGGCACGCCTCCATCAACCGCATGGCCCGCGCGTCCAGGTCCTCGGTCCACACAACGGTCGGCTTGGCCGGTGATGCGGGCGTAGCGGCTGCAGGTTCCGGGGCGGGCGGTGCCGACGGTGTGGGGGCCCGCGTTGCTGGGGCGACGCGCAGCGCGCTTTCCAGCAGTTCGACCGCATCGCGATGGCCCATGCGCTTCGCCACGTCGAGCGCCGTCACCCCTTCAACGGTTTGGGCCCGGGGGTCCAGGCCGGCGGACAGCAACGTTTCGATGACGTCCGGGTTGCCGGTGCTCGAAGCGACGTGCAGCAGCGTCTTGCCGCTCTCATGCGTGACGTCGTTCAGGTCCATTTCCACCTTCACCAGGCGTTGCAGGGTGACGACATCGCCCTGCTCCACCGCTTCAACGATTCGCCGCGTCACCTCCGCGATGTCCGTGGAGGTGGCCGTGGAGGTGGCCTGCGTGGCTTGGCCAGCGACGGTCGCACGCGTGGCGGTGGTGCGTGGCGAACCCGGTTGGACCTTCCCGGCCTGGGCCTTGAGGACAAGCGCCGCCAGCAACGGATCGTCCGTCTTCGTCTGCGCCAGGTCCATCGGACTGATCCCTTCCAGCCCGACCTTCCAGGGATCAGCGCCCGCGTCGAGCAGCAGCTCGGTCACGTTGCTGCTTCCTCCGTTGAGCGCGAACAGCAACGGGGTCCGGTTGGCGCCGGTGTAAGTTTCATGCTGGTTGACGTCCGCCCCGGCTTTCACCAGGGCTTCGACGAACGGGACGGACGCCCCTTCGAGCACGTTCATCGCCAGGGTCAGAGGGGTCCAGCCCTCCGCCGCGATGTTGGGGTTCGCACCGTGGTTCAGCAGAGCCTGGAACGCCGCGAGGTCTTGGTGCGAAATGGCGGCGACCAGGGGGGCCGACCCGTCGGGAAAACGTTCGTTCACGTCGGCGCCGGCCTTCGCCAGCAGGTCGATGACCGCGGCCCGAGAATCCGTCGGTGCGTCGAAGCTCAACGAGAAGAGAAGCGGCGAAAGACCCAGGGTGATGGGCACCGTGAGGTCCGCTTTACCGTTGAGCAACGCCTTGAGTATGGCGAGGTTGTTCGAATGCAGGCCCGCGAGGAGACCGAGCAGGATGGGGTGAACATCGCCCTTGACCGTGGGTATGGGGCGATCAGGATTCGCGCCCGCGCGCAGGGCCTTGGCGACCCCCGCGCCGTCGAGGTTGTTGAGCGCGTTGCAAAAGTCTTCATCCGCCGGGGTGAGTTTCGTCGGTGGCGTCGCCGACTCCGTCTCTTGCCGGGCGCGAGGTCCAACCTTATCGAGCGCGGCCACCGCGTCCATGTGACGACAGTCCCAGGCCACGTCGATCGGCGCCAGGCCCTGGTTGTCGCGCACCGCCGGATCCGCGCCGTGGTCGAGCAACGCCCGGACGATGTTGGCGTTGCCGTGGTAAGCGGCCAGGTGCAGCAACGTAACGCCCTCCTGGGAGCGTGAGCCCTTGACGTTGAGGCCCATGCCGAGGAAACGATGGACCGCCTCCTCGTTGCCGGCCTGGATGGCCTGGGTCAAAAGTTGCAGCGCTTGTTGCGGTGTCGGCATGATCATCGTGGTCATGGGTTTTCCCTCGGTCTTCGTTGTTGGTCGTTGGTCGTCGTGCTTCGTCATGCCTTGAACCGGTGGCTGGGGCCCTCACCCACAACCGTACACGGCTCACCCCGTGCATAACGGCACCAGTGTACCAACGCTGAATCCCTCCCTTATTCCTAGCCTGCCGCACGATCCATTGAGCATGATCCGGACGTGAAAACGCCCACCGGGTGGTGGACGTTGCACGATGATCTGAGGTCCAGCTCTGATCAGTCGGCGGCGAAGGTCCCAAAGCCTCCTGCGCTCGGCGCGTCCACCCCGAACGAACGCGCCGGGGTGGCGGAACCGAAGTCCCAGTCGCGACGCCAGACCGCGGTCACGCTGTCCCAGGTGTACGCCACCCGGTCCCCGTTGGGGTGCGTGCCGATGACCCGGGTCTTGCGCGACGTGACGTTGGTCAGGCACGTGATTTTCGGGTCATCGTGGTTCGGTTCGGTGTACGGCAACGGCTTGGTCATGGTCCCCTCCTGTTGTGCAGGCCTCGGTGCGGGCCTGACCAAGCCAAAACTAATGGGTCCATCGGGTTCGTCAACCCCAGGTGGGCAGAACGTGCGGATCGGGCGATGGATCCTCTTCTGGTTGAATGCTGCATGAATGCTTCGCGCCCCCTGGGGGTGATGGCCGGTGATGATCATCCTCGCTGCGCTGACACCCCAACCCTTGGGCCGCTGCGCGCCCGGTCCCAAACCCCCCGCTGTCGACTCCGCCGCACCACCGGGTCCTGCCCTGGCCACGGTCGCACGGGTTTCCCCCGGAGCCTCCGGCTCCAAGGCTTTTGACGTTGGGGTTGCACCGGCTCCGGTTGTGCCCTTCATGCCCGCCAAGCCCCACGCGCCCCAACGTTCCACCCCCCCTTCAGGCCCTGCCCGCCTAAAGTTCTTCCCCGCTCTGCCGTAGAAGCAAGACACACGAAACTCCGCGAGGGCACCACCACCATGAGCGACACCGAACGAACGATCCGGGTTGGCGACCACCTGTGGGTGCAGCGCATCGGGTACGAACACCACGGCCTGGCCACCGGGCGAGGCACGGTGGTCCAGTATTCAGGAAAAGACGGGTTGTTCGACGACGGTGTGATCGAGGAGGTGCCCCTTTCCCGATTCGCCAAGGGCCGCAAGGTCCGCTTCGTCGATCACCCCACCCGGTTGCACTCCCGGGCGGAAAGCGTCATGCGCGCCCGCCAACGGATCGATGAACGGGAGTACAACCTGGTGTTCAACAACTGCGAGCATTTCGTCTGGTGGTGCATCGAGGACAAACACACGAGCGCGCAGGTGAACCGCACGGTGGCCCGCACGGGCAACGTCGCCGCCACGGCCACCATGTTCCGCTGGTATCAGACGAGCCGCCTGGCCGGTGACGTGGTGATCACCGGTCGCACGGTCCAAACCGCGTCGCAGGTCTACCGTGCCGGTCGCATGGTTCAAGCCGCCTCGAGCGCGATGAAAGCCGGGCAGACCGTGCAGACGGCGTCGTCCATGCTGAACGCAGGGCGTACCGCAGCGCTGGCGGCGGAGCTGCTCCCCACGGTGAGCACCGCCCTGGGAACGTCTGCAGCCCCAGCGGCCAGCGCAGCGCTCGGACCCGTCGTCAGCGGGTTGACCAGCGCAGGGCTCACCAGCACGTTGCTCGGTGGAGCGGGCGCCACCGCCGTTGGCCTGACCGCCCCGGTCAGTGTCCCGGTCCTCGCGGTTGCCGCCGCCGTGGGCCTGGCGGTGGGTGCGCTCTGGAGCATTTTCGACTGAGCAGAGCTGGGTGGTGGGGTTGCAGGACAGCACTGGCCTGGGCCATCTGGGTCATGCTGGTCGCCCGCACCGCTCCACCCCGTGCCAGGGCACTGCCCCACCCGATCGCCGACTCGGTCCTACTCCCCTCGCCGTGTCCTCCGGGGCCCCGTGGGCAACGCTGCTAGACGTGCAGCCTGGTGCACGTGGTTCTCGTACCCACGATGGTCCCCTGGTGTCACCGGGACGGCCATGCGCCGCCCGTTGGGGGCCGTGAGCTTACCGTGTGTTTTCCCCTTCCTGAAGGGTCCAGCCCTGCTGGACCAACCCCGCTATGTGACGGTTCAGGTCCTTGTTCTGGGTGAAACGATGGTCGCTCATGGTCTCGTGTCCGCGAAACGGAGCGGGAGGCTCCGGTACGGACAAGCCCACCGTTTTTGCGATGGGCCCAGGCTGCAACGGTGCTGCTGCGGGCTACGCCAGTTCGAGTTCGTCCTCGCAGATGAGGTTGCCTTCGTCGTCGTAAGGGCACGGGCCTTCCGGCGTGTTCGGGAACGCGTGGACGGTCGCCATCAGCTTGTTCCAGACGCTCTCGTCCCCGTTGTACTTCGGGGGCTCGCGTTGCACGTCCACCCATTCGCCCGTTTGGGATTCGCGCACCTGACGGACGTACGAAAACGTGCCATGGTCGGCGACGTTGCTGTAATCGACCGCGAACAGCACACCCAGGAGGCTTTCGGCCCGGGACAGAACGACGTCCCGCCGTGTGTCCTGGATGACTGTTCCGTCCAGCGTGACGAAACGAACGAGGTTACGGATGTTCGACGGAGCCTTCCCATTCGCACGAAGGACTGGGGTGGCAACGGGTTGGGCTTGGATGGCGGCTTGCATGGTCTGACTCCTCGAGGGTTGGGCTTGCACGTCGCGTTGCCCTATGAACCATCATCGCTCTAGCGCGGGGTCGTGTAAAACGCACTTGTAATATTTATGATGACCGCATGCGATTTACGGATTGTATTTTTTGATCGCACCGCTGTTCGCTATAGCTTGCAGGAGTGCCCTGGCACGGGTCGATGGGAGGAGCCGTGGGTGTGGATTTTGGTACCGAAAAGCCCACCGTTTTCGCGATGGGCCCCTAGTGCAGCGTGGAGGGGGGTGCCAATGCACCCATCAACACTTGGCCGCCTCAGGCCTTCACGCCCCCTTCGGCTCCTGGCCTGGGCCAGCCTCCCCCGCTTGCGGTCCACGCCCCGCTCCTGCCCCCGGCGCCGTTCGGGTTTGGACCAGGCCCTCCGGGCCCAGGTGTTTGCGCCGGTGCCGGTTTTTCCCCGCGTCCCGGCTTTCCTCCTCCACCACCGCACGCACCACACCCCCCACACACCATCACGTCATGCCAGGCAAAAGCCCACCTCTCGGTGGGCCCCTGTCTGCATCGGCTTCCGTCCAGCCTTCCCGCTCAGTACCCCAGCAGGTTCGCCACGTTGGGAACGCCCAGGCCCGTCGCCTCGTCGTAGCCAGGGCCTGCGGAGCAAACGTTGCACGTGCCGTCGGATCCAGCGGTCACGGGGTAGAACCCACTCGCGGAGCTTTGGAACAACGCAACCTGGTAGAGCAAACCGTTCAGCCCGCTGTTCTGGATCAACGTGCTCTGCAGGTTGCCACCGCTTGCCCCCTGGGCCTGCGCAAGCCCCGCGGTGATCGCGGCCCAGGCCGGCGCGCCTTCGCTGCTGCCGCCAGCGCCGTACCAGCCGCCTTTCATGACGATGCCGATGGGGCTGTTGTCCACGTCGGCGTTGAACGCCACGTCCGGGATCCCCCGCTGCGTGCTGTTCAAGCTGAGCACCGGGTCGTTCGTCGTCTGCATGAACGTGGTCTGGAACAACGGCATCGCTTCGTCCAGGCTCGTGCCGCCACCACCGCTCGACCACACCGTGTCCAGGGATCCGCTTGATGGGTTGGCCAAGCTGTTCATCGTCGTACCGCCCACGCCGGTTACATACGGCGAGGCTGCAGGGTAGCCCTGGTTCGTGCCGGTGTTGCCATCGTCCCCCGCCGCTGCGAAGAACGCGATCTGCGGGTGCGCCTGGAAGAACCCATCGAACGCGGGGCAGACCTCCGTCTGGAACTCGGGCGCGGACCAGCTCATGCTCACCGCCGTCACGCCCGGCACGTTGACCGCCTGGGCCAGGGCCGCCCAAAGGTCGGAGAGCGCTGCGCTGCCCGTTTGAATCAGGACGATCTTGGCCTGGGGGGCGATCGCGTGGACCCACTCCACGTCCATGCTGACCTCCAGCACCCAGTCGTCGTTCGCCGGGGGCGTGACCCCGGTGCCCAGGTTCGTCAACGTGAGGCACCCGTTCGACGTCGTGCAGCTCGGCAGGTTGTAGAACGTGTCGAACGTGGCCAGGTCGCTGCTGATGTCCCCGGAGCTGGGCCCGTCCACGATGACGATCGTCTGGCCTGCCCCGTTGAGCCCTGCGGGCACGTTGTAGTGCGTCAGCACGTCCGTGGGCGAAAGCGTGCCACCGATGCCGGTTCCGGTCACGCCCTGGCCCTTGGCCACCACGGCGTTCTGGACCACCTGCGGCTGGAATCCGGTGCCCTGCCGCATGAAGCGGTTCGCCTTCACGCTGCGCAACATGCTGGGCGTGGGCGCATTGCCCAAGGCTTTCCAGCGGATGGCCGGGGTGGCCACCAGAGCGCTGGGCACGCCGATCCCGCTGGGGTTCGTCTGCGTGGTGGTCACACCGTTGCAGAAGCTGGGCGGTGCGTAGCCCGGTGCGGTGTATGGGGTGATGCTCGGGGACGGTGCCGGGTTGGACGACGTGGGGCCGCTCGGCGCGCTGGGGTCGGACGGTGCCGACGGCGAGGACGGACCGCTGGGCGCCGTGGGCGGGGTGGGATCCGTGATGGGGTCCGCCGGCGGCGTCGGGGTAGGAGTCGGCGTGGGCGTCGGAGCGGGGGTCGGGGTCGGCGTGGGATCAGCGACCGGCGAGGACGCGGGAACCGGCACGTCCACCGGCGTGCTGGTGGGGTTGTTGTTCGACGGGGCCGGCTTCGAACCACCACCGCCGCCACCGCATGCGGTGAGGGAGACCACCACCAGGCCGGCGGCCAGGTTTGCTGCAAGTTTGCTGAACATGAACGTTGCTCCTCTGACGTGAAAGGCGCGGGGCCCTGTACGTCAGAACCCATCGTTTTGCGATGGGCCCTGGGTCAACGTTGGTGGGGGTGGTGCTTACACGGTTTCCGGCAACACCACGTCGGAGAACAACCCGGCGATGGTGTCGTCGATCTTGTACACGGGTACCTCTGACACCTTCCGGAGTGCTTCAAGGCCCACCCCGGTCTTGGCCTTGATGCGCTTGTAAGCCGTAGCCCACTCCTCCAGCAGGAAGCTCAGGCCGTGGTCGCCTCGGCCAGCCTTGCCTGACGCATTGGCATGCGCCACCATGCCGGCGACAACACCAAGCGTGCCTTGCGTAGCAAGCACATGGTCATGCCGTTCCAGCAGCGTCCGAACCAGCAGCTCGGTTGTCATGCCGATCAGATCCGCATGCCCCGAAGCTTCCGCCGTATGAACCGCTTTGATCAGGCGAGCTACTTTGGCGGCCTGTTCTTTATTGCCATCCTCGAAAGCCCGTTCGGCGACACGGAAGATCTCGCGTTCGATGTTGTGCCGCTTGGTGTCCGTGCCCAGGGCTTTGTCGAGTGCCGCGTTCAGTGTTGCGAACCCGCTCTTCTCGTCCTCCTCCACCGCCCCACCCACGGTGCCGGCCACACGGTTGACCTTCACCATGTGTTCCACGTTCTCGACCGTCACGCTCACGATCGCGGTGGCATCAAACGCCATGTTCATGGTGTCGCTGCGCGATTTGCGGTAATCCACCGCCACGACGAACATGCTGATGAAGGTTTCAACGTTTTTCAGGGGGGTGGTGGTGGCGATCATGGGAGGCTCCGGGGGTTGGGTTTGGGGAAGTGCGTTGCGCATTCCCTATAAGACCAGGATACAAAAACCACGCACATAAACAACAGCGGTAAGCAGGTTTTATGTGGTAAAAACAATGGTATTTTTCTATGGGTCGCGTCTTTCTATAGTCGTGCTATGGCACGGTTTAACATCCGCTTTGAGGCGAGGTCTACCTCCGGATCGTGGCCCCGCTTCGTCCGCTTCGCGGCACCCGGGGCGAGTGGGCCTCGTGCCCAGAAAGGGGTTGGGGTTTGCACGGGTTCCGGTGGTCCCCGCACCCCGGTTCAGCCCTTGGCCTGGATCGTGTCGCGTTCCCGCTTCAACGCCTGGACGGTCTTCGCGCTGTAGCGCCAGTAGCGCCCGATTCGAACCCGGTCCAAGCGGCCATGCTCGGCGAGCCAAGGGACGCTGCTCCGTGTCGCCAAGCCCAGGGCGTCCGCCACCTCCTGGGTGCTGAGCGTGCCCGGCAGGCGGTGATCATGCTTCGCCCGCGAGGCCAGGAAACGGTCCAGCTCGGTCACGTGAAACCGGCGCCGGCCGCTCGCATCCACGAACGCCTGCAGCTCGCCACGGGTCACCGCCTCGTTCAGGGTGTTGACGTGCCCGAGCGCGCAATACCGCACGGCCTGGGTCGCGGTGAGGGCCGCCCGCTGCTCCGCCAGGGTGGCCGCGTGGGCCTCCACCGCCTTGCGCGCAAACGCCCAGCGGCCCCGTCCGTCCTTCGTCCCGTGCAAGGTCCCGCGCTCCGCCCAGTCCAGCACCGTACTGGCCGACACGTCGAGCAGCACCGCTGCCTCGCGCACGCCGACGCTCGAAGTGCCAGCGGCCTGGGCCAGGTAACGGTCCAGCTCCGCCACCGGGACAAACCAAGTGCCCCGGGCGTCCTGCACACCGTGCACCTCGCCCGCCTGGATTTTCCGCCACACCCCGGCCCTGCTGGTTCGGGCCAGGCCCAGGTAGACGGCGGCGTCGGGCAGACCCAGGCTGGGCCTTCCTTCGATGATGATGGGGGTCGCGCGAGCGCGTGCGGTCATGGTGTAAATCCCTCGAACGATGCGTGAAGAGTCGGGCCTGGGCCCGGTTACGACAAAACCCGCGTTGCCGCGGGCCTTGGAGGAGGTATCGGTCACTCGCTGGTCACGCCTTCCTCGATCGTGATGCCCGCCGGCGACGTGTCCCAGAAATCGCTGAGCGCTTCCCGGGTGAACCAGAAGCGATCGCCGCTCGCGTCACGGACCACCAGGCAGGCCAGATCACCCCGGTCCATGCCTTGGCGGAGAAACTCCGTCGAAACGCACAGGTGGTGCCCCGCCTCCACCAGCGTCAGCACCTCCTGCAGGGGCCGGGGCTGCGCTGCACTCTGCTCGAACGCGAGGATGCCTTGCGCCGCGGCGTGGACCATGCGGTCGAGCAATGATCGCTTGAACTCGGCCACCATGGCCATCGGGTCCTTGCGGTCGCCATGGTCCAGCGCGTCCATCGCCTCCACGTAGTCCTGCACCAGTTGCAACTCCAACTGGCCCACCGCTTCGTCGAGATTGAACCGATCGTCCACGCTGAAGGTCGCCCCTTGGTCCAGCGGGTACACCACCACGTTGCCCACCTCGTCCCGATGGAACCAAACCACGTGCTCGTGATGGCCCGCGGTGACACCCACCACGGCAATGGGCTGTTCGACCGTCTCGCCGTTCTCGTCCAGGGACGACAAGAGCTTGAACGTCACGCTGCGGAGAACCCGCGCGCCGGTGATCCCATGCGCACGGAAGTCCTCGTTGGATCCGTAGAACCTGGTGAAGCCGTATCGCGTGGGACCATCGGACGACGAGAGGGCCCCGATGTGGTCCGCACCAACCCGGGCCGTGGTGGTGCGGAAGGAGCGCTTCTCGCGCTGGAAAGGTTGATCGAACATCGCGGTCATGGCGGTAGGTCCTCCTGGCATTGGGTCGCGGTATGCGGTCCCTCGTACGCGGAAACCCGCGTTGCCGCGGGCCCAGTGAAACGGTGGTGTCGGGGTTCGCTTACAGACGTGCGCGGCTCCGGGTTTCGAGCGCCACGCCTCCGCTGGCTGATGCCGCCGCGGCGCGCAGTTCAGAGGTCTCGATGTAGCGCTTCAGCGCCTTGCCTTCCTTGGTGTCGGCGTAGGCCTCGCTGGTCAGCCGCTTGATGGGGCTGGCTTTGCCACGAAGCGTCGCGTGAATCTTGTTCGAGGAGAACTCGTCCACCTCCACCTCGTCGCTGATCAGCATCACGCCGTTCGCGTTCTTTTCGACCAGGGCCAGGTAGTAGGTCTTTTCAACGTCGGTGAAGTGCGTGGACTTGCGCTTGTAAGCCACACGGTATTGGTAGAGCACCACGCTGGCGTCACCGACGTCCAGGACGTCGTAGAGCGCAACGTTGCGGGCCTCGAATCCGCCGCGACGGTTCAGGCTTTCGATGCCGGTGTTGCAATCGAGGAGGATGGCGCCGTAGAGGTTGCCCAGGTGGGCGTTGCCGTGGGTGGTGATGGCACTGTAGCCGTCCCGGGTGTTGGCGAACAGGTCCGGGAACATCTGATCTTTCAAAGTTGCCATGGTCTTGCTCCTGAGGTTGATGGCATTGCGATGCGCGCTGCCTACAAGACCAGGATACAAAAACCATGCAAACAATCAACAGCGGTAAACGGGATTTATGCGGTAAAAACGCAGGTATTTTGCAGTATCCGACGAACGGTCTACCTGTGCCCATGCACACCTTAAACCATGTGCCGTTTTCATTCCCCTGGCGGCGGTTGACCTCCTGTTCACGGTCTTGCTCCACCGCTTGCGGCCTGGGCCCCGCCTCTCCCGCTTCGCGGCTTCGGGGCGGTTGCCCGGGTTCAAAAGAAAGGGACCGCAAGGTCCCCAGGTTCTGATGCGCTTGTTCTGTCTTTCGCTTACAGCCTGCGCCGTCCCAACGCCACCGGTTCGGCCTGGCCCCGGGCCTGCTGCTCGAGCGCCACCTGCTGGGCCACCTGCTGCAACGCCCGGCGCTCCACCAGGACTCGCACCTGGTCCTCGTCCAGGATTTTGACCTTCGCCGCGGTCGCGCTCGGCTGGGTCGGCATGTACGAGCGCTCCTCCAGCACCTGCTTCACGCGTGCCCGGTCCGCTTGGGTAACGCCCGTGCCGGACTGGTAAAGCGTGAAACCCTGCGGGCGCTCCCCGTTCTGGTACATGGCATAACTCTGCGGAAAGTGCTGGTCGTAGTCTTGCGACATCGCCTCGTCCGTCGCCTCGTCGCTGTAATGCCGCATGAACAGGAGCTGCGGAATCTGCTCGCCGGCGCTGCGCACGTCGTCGATGAACCGGACGTGGTGGCCCCCCTCCTGGTCTTTCGACCAACCCGGCCCGCTGAAGCGCCCGATGATTCGTTCAAGCTGCACCGCCGATGGCCCGTCGATCCAGCCGACGACGAGGTTGGGCGGTGCAAAGTTCTGGTGCAACGTGTCCTGCTCCCGGTCCCTGAACGTGAACTCGAGGCCGGGGAATGCTTCGCTCATCGCGTCCCGGACCATGCCCAACACTTCGGCACGCGTCGGAGTCCGTTTCGGAAGTTCGTTTATGCCTGCCTCAAGATCGTCGTCCATGCCATGCCCTCCAGGTGTGTTGTCCAACCGTCGAACCCGGCGGTGCCCCTCACCTGCAGGTTGGGTTCGCCGCGATCATGGACCACCGTAACGCCCCGTCCGGAAAAGTCAAACGCACCCGGTCCAGGCCCGCCCCATCTCCTGGCCAGGGTCGTTCCAGGCTCCCATGGAGCACCCTGGACAGCCCTTGGCCCCAGCGGGCAAAGCCTTTCTCCTTTCTTTGTCCAGGGTGTCCAGGCTAAACCCACGAAATCAGGTAAACCATGCAAAGCCCATCCCATCCTGGGATCCGCCCTTCACCCTCTGCTGTACGCACGCCGGCACCAGCCGGAAAACAGTTGGACACCTGGACAGCCCGGACACGGGATCCGACTGGCCCACGGGGCAAGCCTCCGGCGGATGCCGGCGTGGCCAGGCTAGAGACGAATGGGGTTGGACGTGAGAACGGGAGAGCCCGGACAGGGGGGCGCGCGATCAGCGCGACGCGCGCTTCTGTTTGAGCGCTTCCAGGTCCGCGCGACGCACCAGGCGGCGGCCTCCGATCTGCACCGTGGGCAGGCTCCCGCGGTTAACGCCAATGTGTACCGCCTGACGCGTCACGCCCAGCTCACGCGCGACGTCCGAGGGGGTCAACATGTCCTGGCTCAACGCCTCGCGCAGTGCGTTCTGGCGCTGGTGTTCGGCTTGCCGATTCTGACGCCGGCGCTCCTTCTCGAACGGGTCGTCCTCGGTAGCTGCACGCTGCACGCGCAACGCTTCGACGGATTCCGCGGTGACGTAGTGCTTCGGCGAGCCCGGGTTCGTGGCCCTTTCAACGGCGGCGCTTCGGGTCAGCCGTGAAGCACGCAGAAGCTGAAGGACGCGCCCTTCACCCAGCCCCAGGAGCTGGGCCGCCTGCTTGACGGTCAACGGGATGGACGTGGCGGTGGTCATGGGCGGATCCGGTTCGGAGGAAGTTGGTGTACCCAAATGCCAGCCCGTGAGGACTGGCCTTGGAATGAACGTTCGAACCCGTCGATCAGGCGGTGGCGGTGATGCTCTCCGTCAGCGCCGCCTTGAGGTGCGCGACCAACGCCTGGTGCAGGGCCTCGATGTCGTCGGGCATGGCCCACTCATTGTCCTCGTGATCTTCCTCGGTGTACTCGATGCCCAGGTGCTTCTGGACCAGCGCCTGCAGGAGCGCGAAGTATTCCGAATCGGCGGTCACTTTGTTCGAACCCATCTCACCGACGAACTCGTTCGAGGGGACCAACAGGGTGCCGTCCGGTTCTTCTTGCGTGCGCACGATGAAGGTGCGACCGAAAGCTTCAACGGCCAGCTCGTAAAACGTGAAGTAGCCGTCGATGTCCTCGATCCGGTCGCCGTGCTTGTCGAACTCGTTGCTCACATAGTTCTCGACCGAACCGGCGTGGTGCACGTCGATTTTCAGGTCGTCGGCGATGTTGAAAGTTGCGTTCATGGTGGGCTCCTGGGGGTGGTTTTGGCGTTGCGCTCATCGCATTGCCTACACATTTAAGTATCCCGTACTGACTACTGAAGTCAAACTTCATGGGGTTGTATTTTTCGCTTTAGAGCATTGTGCCTAGAGATATTTAGCACGTGCCAAGGCACGGTCAAACCAAGTGCCCGGCCGTGTTCGCGCAGCGATGCCCGGGTGGGGGTTTGGCCGTTGACGTTGAAGGGAACCGGGCCGCTAGGCCCCCGGGTTGGTTCAGACGCTGGTGGGGTGGATGGGTTTTGCGCGCTTCCGACGTGGGGGCTTGAGCCAACGGTCCAGCACCGCCTGCACCACTTTTGCGTCGTCACGCTTGTTGTGCTTGTAGCGCCAGGCCTCGTGCAGCACGTCGCGCAACGGGACACCGTCCACCACCCGGTCCCGGCACCCAAGGGCAAGCAGCAGGTGGGCGGTGTCGAGAACGTGCGAGACATCGAACCGGTCGTCCGTGGGGTCCAGCACACCCAGGGCGTCGATCAGTTCGATCAGCAGACCGTCCAGCTCCGGACGCACGACGTCAGCTTTTGGTGTCACCTCGCGCCAGGCCTGCACGTCCTCGGGTACGCCCCCCGTGTCCGCGAGGTTCACGGCCGCCGGCTGGTAGCCCAGGTCGAATCGCTTCGAAGGGGACACCCCAACCCGGTTCATCCCGTCGTCCTCGGGGCCGCCTTCGAGCAGCCGGAGGACCCGGGCCGCGTTGAAGGTGCGCACCGCGTCGATGACGCGTGCGCGATGGTGCAGCTCGCGCTGGAACTGCTCGTCGAGCTGCTGGAGCGTGGCGCGGGCCGCATCGGCTTTGCGCTGGGTGCGGGCCAAGGCCACGGCCGTTGGGAAAATCAAGGTTCCGGCGGTGCTCACGGAACGCTCCGGGTGCTCCGAGTGTTGCCCGGGAGCCTGAACCGTGTGGGATGCCATAGGCCGCGGCGCGACAGGGGCCACGTGGGCCTGGGCGCTCGTGCCCGGCGGGAGCCAGGACGGCGTCCTGCCCTTCCGGGATTTGGGTTGTTGCATGAACGCGCTGAGATCGTCCCGATGCACGTAGAGCTTGCCGTCGATTTTTTGAGCCTTGAGACGATTCCCGTAGATAAGACGATGAATCGACTGGTTGTGTTTCAAGCCGAGAGCGGTCCTCACCTCATCCACGCCGAGCAGTTCAGCACCGGTCGGAAGCACGCCGCCCGACGGGTACCGGCTGGCCCGGAACGCCTCCAGCGTCGAACGACGAACGTAGTCGCGCTGGCCCTGCTTTACCGTGGCCAGGCTCCCCCGGTTGATGAAGTACGCGATCGACTGCGTTCCGAAACCCAGCTCCTCGGCGACTTGTGCCCGGGTGAGCAACTCGTCCGACGAGCCAGCCTCCTGGGAACCGGTCTGAACGCGTGCCTTGACCTTCGAGAAGCGCTTCCTGGAGGGCGACACCGTTTCGGTGCTGGTGACCACGGGTGCCGGGCCTGGACGGGCCGGCACGGCGGAAAAGTCCGGCTCGCCCGTGCTGCCGAGCCTGAAGCTGACCTCGTTTTGCGGGACGCCCATCGCTGCGGCGATGCCGCGGACGTCGAGTTGAGTGGAAAGCATGGGGTGGTCTCCTCGGGGGGTGGTTTGGCGTTACGCACGATGTTGTGCTGCCTATGCATCGATCTTCGCTCCAGATGGGAATCGTGTAAAACACGGTTGTCATATTTATGATGGACGCATGGCATTTCCGGATTTTATTTTCCGATCGCTTTTCGGTTGCTATAGCAAGCCGTGCCAGGGCACGATTGAAACCCTGAGCACCTGGTGGCCCCTTCCCTTCGGCCACAGGCCCAGGGTCTTGCCCCACCACGACGTGGCCCATGCCCCGCTGCATCCGCTCCGCGGCGCCCGGGGTGGGTGCCCTCGCCTCCGGGTTGTGGTTTGCGCGCTTGTGCCGGTTGTTCCAGACGACGAAAAGGGGCCGCCAGGCCCCCGTGATCTTCTCGCCGGTTCCGGGGTTTCGCCCAGCGTCCCGGCCCTGCTCCTCCCGCTTACGCGCGTTCGACCTTCACGCCACCACGGGGGCCGCGTTCCAGCACAAAGTCCGGGTACTCCACCACCTCGTCCCAGGTGTCCGCGATGTGCAGCGACGCGGTGATGGACTGCCCAAAACGGTCCAGCTCGTCGGCCACGGTGCGGAAGGCGTCGATCGCATCCGCTTTGGTGGTGTGCTTTTCGGCGTCCTCGAGGTCGTCGTCGCCCAGGCGAAGAAAGTAAGCCATCGTGTTCTCCTTGTTCGGTTATCGGTGCAGGCCCTGGGGCCCAGGGCGTTGCGGTTCGTGTGTCGGGTCAGGCGTGGGTCACGCGGACGTTCCACCACTGCCCGTCGGTCGCCGAAAAACGCATGACGATCCGGCATCCGTTCAACACCACCTCTTTGGTGTCGCCGTCCACTGCTGTTCGCTGGTGGGGTGCCTCGGGGGTGCGGGGGAACGCCGCGGTCCGGTCGTTGGTGGTGCTGCTGGTGCGGGTGGTGGTCGTGCGCATGTCTTTCCCCTTCTGTGTCGTTCGGTGCTGTTCGCTGGAGCCTGGCCTCGACGCTGGGGTAGCGATGCCCAGGGCGACGTGCAGGGGCAGGACCTGAGGCCGCAGCCTGACCAACGGGAAGGACCGGGGGATGGGCCTGGCGAAGCGGACCCTTGCGCGGTGAACGGGGTGGAGCTAGGCGTCGAACAAGAGGCCGGCCCGGGGGACATCACCGGGTTGAACGGCAGAACGGGGCGCGCACGGCCACGTTGGTTCCCGCAGCAGTGGCATCACGGCACGGGGCAGCGGGCCCGTGCTCGGTCGGCGCAGGGGCGACCCTGGATGGGGTTGGGGGGAAAGGCTTGAGGGTGCTGGGGTCGGACGTGGGATGGTGCCAGGGCACGGGGAACAACGGAAGGATGGGCCCAGGCGCGCAAAGCCCGCCATGGTGGCGGGCCAGTTACGCCCTGCAGCGCCGTCTCACGTGCTGCTCATGCTGCACGGTCTTCCCCCCGCGCTGCCTTCAGGTGCGCCGCTTCGCGTGCTGCCTGCGCTGCACGTTCTTGCCTTACGTCCTTCATTATCGCCAGGTACACCTTCCGCTTCCGCAAATAGATGATGTCGAGCTTCAGGGTGTCGTAGTCGAGGGCGATGAAGAGCAGGAGGAAAACGGTCACCAACAGTTGTACCCAGACCGGCATCTTCCAGAGCCAGGAGCCCACCACGAGTACCCCCAACGTCAAAACGGCGTTGATGATCTTCGACAGGTCCGATTTGTGTTCCTGCGCCGGGTCCAGCTTCACCGCCAACGACGCGCCACTGATGACGACGAAGACGACCAGCAGGGCCACGTTGATAAGGTGCAAGGTTTGCATGATTCCTCCTTTTGAAATGGCCCGCGCAACGGGGTGGGCGACCGTGGTCCAGATCTAGCAGCATCCTGGAGCGTGTCAAGCCGTGCGTTGGCACGGCCCTGACCACGCTTCAACGTTTCGGTGTGGGGCCCCGTCGCACCGGGCCGGACCTGCTCGCGAGCAACGCCTCGACGTCGGCACGGGCCACCCGCTTGGCCGCCTTGCGGTAAGGCCGGGCCACCAGTACGCCGCGCTCCACCAGGTGGGTGACGGACGACGCGTTGGCGTAGCCCAGCAGGACCGCCGCCTCGTGGAGCGTCATGAGGTCACGGTCGTCCTGCTGCCGCTGGGCGTCGTAGGCGCTCACGTCCTCCGAACGGAATACACGGCCCTGCCCGTCCAGGGTCGAAGGGATCCGCCCGCTCACCGCCAGGGCGCGGACGTGCGTGCGGGACCAGTTCAGCAGGGCCGCGACATCGCGGGTTCGCAGCAGGGTCTGGGCGATGGGGTGGGCGGTGGTCATGAGGTTCGGCTCAATACACCGATTCGTTCACCTCGGCGATGAGGCACGCGATGGCTTCACGGCCCACCGCCTTGATCTTCTGAAGCACGTCACGCATGAGGTGGTCCTCGTTGTGCAAGGTGTGCTCCACCAGCCGTTCCAGCAACCGGTATGCGTCGTTCGTAACGCCCTCATGGTCACCAAAGCCCTGATGGTCCCCAAACGTTTCGTCGAAGCTGGTGTGTTCCTTGCCCGCGTGCGAGTGGTACTGGACGGAATACTGGGACCCGTCGGCCAGCGTCACGTCGATGGGGACCCGGATGACCATGTGGTCATGGCTCATACGAAGAGGGGAGCCCGGCTTGGTGGTGACGATGGCGGACGCGCTGGAGAGGGTGCGGGTGCGGGTCATGATGGTGAATCTCCAAGGGGTTGGGATGGCGTCGCCTTGCGACGCTGCCTACCCCTTCAGTACTAGCGGGTCCCTAGGTGATTGCAATATCTAAAACACCCCTTCGCGTAAATAAATCTGGGCCACCACCGCCTTGCGTCCCTACAGCCGTCGCCGTGCCACACCACGGGGACAAGCCTGGCCCTCCCCTCGGGTTCGGCCTGGGCCACCGCTTCGCGGAACACCTGCGCTTCGCGTCGCTGGTCTCTCACGCGGACACGCTCCTGGACCGCCTCGTGCGAGGCCTGGCGCTGCGTGTGGACCACGGGTCCGAGGCATACGGGGCATTGGGATTTGAAGGTCACAGGCGCCTCCGTGCACGGGGTTGAACCGGGGGCGCGTCCGCCATGGCGGCGTCGGCGACCTCGCGAAGCCGGGCCTGCACCAGGCGAAGCTGGTACGCGTGGCAGTACGCGCGGATTTTCCCAGCCTGATCGTTCATGACGGCCCCGGGCATCGCGAACTTGTCAACGATGGGTTCCGGATCCAGGCCCGCCTGGACGATCAACTCGAACAGCTCGAAATGGCTGCACAAGAGCGCGGTGTGCCCAGCGGTCCACCGGAGGTGATCCTTGTGCCGTACGTCGATGCCGGCGTCGATCAGGACTTGGGCGGTCACAATGTAGCCGGCGTTCGCGGCCTCATGCAGAGCGGTTTCTTGCGTCCCGGTGAGCGCGTTGATCGGGGCCCCGTGCGCCACCAGGTAAGTCACGATGCGGGCGGTCTCCTCGTCGCTGTGCCGTTTGCTTGCGATGATGCTGCAGAGGATCGGACCGCTGTCCAGGAGCCCGTTCTGAACGTCCACGCCAACGTCGGTCCCGGCTTCGACCACACGTTCGAGATGGCGGCGTGACCTCCAGACGTCATGGAGCATGCCGCTCAAACGTTGGCGTGCACGCCAACGTCGGTTCGGACGGCGGCGCCCGTAGGCCAGGACGTCGTTGATGCGGGTGTTGAATCGGTGCTCGATGTAACGCGTAAGAAGGGCCCGGTGCGCGATCGCGCGCCCCTGGTTGAAATCTCCCGCCTCTTCGTTCGCAGGGTCGGACAGTGCGGCAAGACTGTTGACGGTGAAACAGTGCGGGGCATGGTAGTCCAGGATGTCCAGAACCCGCCACGCATGGTCGATGTCGAGCAGGCCCTTCACTGGAGGCAGGTCGTCCCTGCTGTATTGTCCTGTCGGCCGGAAACGTTCCCGCGGGTCGCCCCCGGGAAGGTTTCGAAAGATACTCCACCACACTGGGTTTTCGCAGGAATCGTGCAGATCGACGTCGCGCGACACCGCCGCGCTGAGCATCGCATCGAGGAAGGCCTCCTGGCCCGGCACGACCAGCGAGGTCGTCCAGCGAAGGAAGTGGGCGAACAAACCGTCGCCGTCCCAACCGCTGTCGAGCAATGCCACCAGGGTCGTCAGCGTCGCACGTTCGTCCGGACTCACCACCACCGCGTGCTGGCCATGCTTCACCATCGGTGCCGGCGGGACGAACCGGTCCAGGCGATCGCACCAGCCCGCCCACTGCTGCTCCGCCTGCTGCGCTTCGGCGATTCTGTCCCGCTTGCTTTCAAGGTCTCGGAACGCCTCGTACATCGTGATGCGTTCATTTTCCGTGAACGTTTTCGTGCCGCAAAACGGGAGATCGCGGGCCCCGGCCAGGACCGCCTCACCATAGGCCGTCTCGCAAGGCGTGCAGGTCCAGGTGTCCTGGCGTTCGTCGAACGACACGGGGCCTTCGCACGACGGGCACCAAGGCCTGAAGCCTGGTGGTTCGATGGCGATCCACGACCAGTCCTCCGCCTCGGAAAGCTCGATCCGACGCTGCTTCCGGGCCTCACGCAACCATTCCAGCCGCCCATCGCTTCCAGGCGGGTGCCTCAGGTAACCCGGACTCGTACGCAGGTTGGCGAGGTAAGTCTGGTAAGCCTGGTTCATGGGATTTCCTTGGATGTCGTTGTCGATCCCAAGGTACTAGCGGATCCCGCGGCGAGGTCAAGGTTTGGCGATGCGATTTTGGGGGCGCGGCGCTCTGCCGTTGGAGTTGTGCCCTGGCACCTGTTGGGATGGAGATCGCTGGACGGGTGGAAACCTCGAACCGGCCCGGACCTGGTCCCTGCCTACGGCCCGCCGTGGGGCATGAGGGGTGGCGTGGCCATGGCGATGTCCGATTAGAGGCGCTTGCGCGAACCGGTTGAAGGGGTGGAAGCCGTCCGGTCCGCCACCGCGTTCAGGGTGGCCCGTTCGATGGCCTCCAGCGCATCCTGCGCGCGGTCCCCGCCGATCAGCGGTGCCAGCTCGCGGCCCAGACCGCCCTTCCCGTGCGTCTGCGCGTAGCGCTCCTGGGCGACGTCGAGGACGGTCCTGCCCAGTTCGTCCACGGCCAGCACGTCCAGCCCGGTGCGAAGCAAGGCGATGAACGGCTCGGGCCCCAGGTGGAGCGTTTCGGACGCGAGGCGATGGAGGGCGTTGGTCATGCGAGGATCTCCGCGACACTGGATGTCCGGCGACGGTAGATCGCCAACGCGCTGAACCCCGGGGTTTCGAAGTCGGTGAACCGGTCGTCCATGACGTCCGCGCCCGCCGCGTGCATTTTCGGGAGAATCACGTCGATGAAGCGCTGCTGCGGAATCTGCCTGTGCAAGTCGATGGCGACTTCCCATCGGGTCATTTCCCGGCCGTTGATCGTGGCTATCGCGTTGAGGTCGTCCTCGCTCAGTCGCGCCAGAACTGCCCCCAGGCAACCGTCGTCCAGCATAACGATCGGCTCTTTGAGCAACCGCACCGGTTTTTCTACGTGCGGAATGGTCAGCGCCATCACATCGGGCCGTTGCGTTTCCTGCGCAAGCCGCAAGACATCGTCCGCGTTCGTCGCGTTGACGAGCGATGAAACCTTACCGGTACCTCGGAGCCGGATCGCCTCGTGAACGACCTGCCAAAGGGCGCCTTCCGCGATCGCCCGCTCCCAGTCCAGTAGAAACAGCCGTTGGGCCAGCCGCTGACGGATGACATCCCGGTCGGTGGTGTCGTCCGGTTGGGCACGAAACGTGGGATTCACGACGAGATCCAGCGCGTCCATCCATGCTCCAGGTGGTGGGATGACCGGAAGCACGAGGTCTTCGTCGGTCCAGTCGTCCGGTGCTGTGCGCCCTCGCAGCTTGCCAATGATCTTGAGAATGCGTGCGAATGCCATGGGGGTCTCCTTCAAAGGCTATGCGTACCACCCTAGAGGATTTGCCCAGGCCGTCAATGGGTTGGGGAAATCATTTTGAGGGATTTTCGAGGGGTGCATGGGCACGGGTGGAGGACGTGCGATTCTGCGCTGAACCACCTGGTCGCCATCCGGCTCCTGGCCCGCCTTCGGCCCTGGACCTGGGTGGTGGGGCCCTGCTCAGAACGTGACGACGGTGAGCAGGGCCCGCTCGTCCCCCTTGCGCTGCTCCCGCTGTTCCACCACCGGTGGAGCGCTGCCCTGGCACGTGGGGGCCTGCGGTTGGTCCGTGTTGACCGTGCACGCGCTGAGCACCGTGGCGGACACGCTCAGGGCGGCCCGAGCCTGCTTCGCGTCGGCGACACCGGGCCCTGCGATCAGCATCGCGAGAAGGATGACCACCAGGCCCTGGCCAGCGGTGTGGGGTTTCGGACCCAGCCCTCCGGGCGTGGTGGTCGCCGGCGTCTCCGTTTTACGCTTGCGCACGGGGCGACCCGTCCTTCCCCCGGAAGCACAGGGCCATGCACACGAGGAACACCAGCAGGCCCAGCGGGATCCCCACGGTGTAGATCGGCGCGGTGTTGTCGGGCCAGCCCAGGGTTCCGTCCTGCAGGAACGCACTGGCCAAGCGCCCGAAGCCCACCGCCAGGCTCATGCCCACGGTGGCGCCGATGGCGTAAGCGAGGACCGCGAAGGCCAGGATCACCAGCCAGACCGGGGACAGGAAAGCGACCAGAGCGATGCAGCAGCCCGCGGCGAGGATCAGGGATTGTGCTTCGTGCGACATGGGTCTCCTCCCGTTCGCGTTGCGTTGTGCGTGGCCCGTCAGGGCGAGCCGTCGTCCACCACGACGGCGAACGACGGGTAGCGATCCGGGGGCGTCACGACGATGACGTGGCCCGGCAGCACGTGGTGCCACTCGGCCACACCGTTCTTGTCCTGGACGTCCGGCTGGCCCACGGCGGTGGTCATGCTGTCGCGCACGGCGATGTCGTAGACCTCGTTCGTGAAGCCCAGCTCCACCCCGTCGATCACACCGTTCCAGCTTGTGACCGTGGTCCGGTTGAACACCAGGCGCCCCGCTCCGTCGAGTACCGGGGGCAGGCCGTACACCTCGTTGACGGCCCACGGGTCGTTCCCCTGGTCGAAGACCACGCAGACCGACGTCGCCGCCTTGGGATCGCCCTGGCAGGCCGGGGCGAAGGACGCCACCGGGATGCCGATGGGCACCCCGTTGACCACCACGTGGTGCTGGGCGTCCGTGGACAGGAGTTGGAGCCCGGCCGCGTGCGCAGAGCCTGCGGTGAAGCTGGCCAGGCCCAGCAGGGCGAGAATGGGTTTGCGCATGGCGGTGGGCTCCTGTGGCGTGGTGGGGCGTTGCTCGATTACTGCACGTCGCCTGGGGCCGGCTTATACAGGAACAGCTCGTTGTCGAACATCATGACGACTCGATCGTCCGACGGGCGCCAAATCACCCCGGGGACCATGGAGCCGGCTACCCGAGGGCTGCCGAACGTCTGGACCATCGGGACGATCGCGGTGAAGGGGAGCTTGCCGCCCTTCACGATTTCGCTGAGGTCAACGTACACCGCCTCGATGACATGGCTCTGGTTGTCCATCGTGGCCCACACCTCTGCCTTGAACGGCGCGCCCTGGAACGCCATCAGGCTTTGTGCACCGTAAATGCGAGTTTGCACGGTGTCCGCATCACCCATCGACCACCCGCCATGGCCGACCGGACCGTGGCACGGGGCGTGGGCCGTTTCCGGTGCCGTGGTGCAGGCCGGAATCGCGGCTTCGAGGGCAACACCCACGGGAACGCCAGCGAGGGTCAGGCGGTGCTGCGCGTCGTACCGGTACGGCGTGCTCTGCGGGTTGCCGGTCGTATCGGCGTGCGCCTGCACGGTGCCCAGGGCGAGGCCTGCGAGGGCCAGGAGGGTGGTGAGGAACTTGCGGGATTTGAACATGGAGGATCTCCTTGGATGTACGGGTTTAATGGTGTCGCCTCGGGAGGGGCGAGCCTGAAATCGGCACGCCCCTCATGTCAGGCGATCAGCGGTCGGCTCAGAACTGCTTACCTTTCGACACCCACAGGACCGTGGGCCACATCGATTCGTTGTGCTGCAGCCTCAGGGTGTAACCATCCGCCGCGCCAGCCCACACTTCTTCGCCGGTTTCGGCGTTGACCACAGGCTGGCCGAACTGCTCGATCAGTGCGGTGCGAAACGCCCAGGCGCCATCGACATAGACGGTTGCGCCGACCCCCACGACCACGCCATTTTGCGTCTCGATCATCGGGTCGTTATAAATCCGATGTCCGCGGTGGTCGATGACCTTCGGAACTCCGAAAAGATCGACATCGACCTTCCCCGCATGATCGTCGTCCGCCTCTACGCGGCAAGGCGCCGTCGCCTCCCACGGCGTCTTGGAACACTTGGGTGCGGTTACCAGTTCGGCGCTGAGGGGAACGCCCATGGGAATGCCGAATGCCACCAGGTGGCCGGCCTGGTCATGCTGAAAAACATTGGCTTTGTAGATGGCCTTATGGTCCGTGAAGTCGGTGGCCTGGCTGGGGCTGGCCATGGTGAACAGGGCGAGGCTGGCGGTGGTGATGGCCAGCACGTTGAGCATGGATTTGCGCATGAGAAGAACCTCCGAGGTAGAGCGCCGGGTGGCGCGGGATAGGACCACCGTAGCAGGGCTTTGGATGGGGTCAATGGGGTCAGAGAAGAATCTTTGAAATATTTTAGTTTGTGCTATGGCACGGCTTCCAAGCCGAACCCTCATCGTCGGTCCAACGGTTACAGCCGCGCCCTCGGTCGCCGCTGCTGCTCCTCCCGCACCAGGGCGGCCAGCACCTCGCGCTCGGCGCGGATCTCCTCCGCCCGGTGGGCGTCGTACGCGCCTAGGATGTTCGCGAAGCTTTGCTTCACGTCGGCGTTGGCGAGAATCTCGGCGGCGGTGGTCACGGCGTGCTCACAAGCGTTTGCGAGAACGGGGGGCCGCGGGTTCCGTGGTGGCGGCCTCGGCCATCGCCGCCTGGGCGGTGTCGCGCAGCTTAGCGGATTCCAACTCTTGCAGGCGTTTCCGCGCCCACGCTTGTATCTGCTGGCGCTGCAGGCGCAAGCCCTGTATGAACGCAGCGGCGCCGTTGCTGTCACTGACGGTCATGGGTGCTCCTGAGATGAACGGGCCCGGCTCCCGCGAGGCCCTGGTGGGAAGGCTTACGCTGCCTCGAGGACCGGCTGAACGAACGCCTCGGCTGCGCGTTCGGCCACGACGTCCAGGCGGGCCAGGATCTGCGCGGCGAACTTGCCGACGTTCGTGGTGCGGCCGGAGCCGTCGATGAAGAACGCTTCGATCTGCTCTTCCTGGTGGGCGTTGCCTTCGAAGGCGAAGTGCTCGCCGAACATCAGGGTGAGCTGAAACAGGACCCAAGCCAGACCGCTTTCGTCGGCCGGGCTGCGGTACACGCGTCCGTGGTTCTGCTGGTAGGTCACGCCGTAGGTCTTGCCGGCGATGGTCACGCTGGTTTCGATCGTCACACGGCTGGGGTTGAGGGCGAAAACGCCGTCGTCGTCGCTGCCGAAATCCTGCTCGTCGGCGGGGGCGCTGAACGTGCGGGCCCAGGCCAGGGTGGTGCTGCTCAGAATCGATTGGAGGGTCTGCGGGGTGGGTTGCATGATGGGGTCTCCTCGGGAGGGGCTCGCTCGTTGCGTTGCCCTATACACCATCATTGCTCTAGCGCGGGGTCGTGTAAAACGCACCTGTAATATTTAGGATGGCGTCATGCACTATCGTCATTTTATTTCTTGATGGACAGCTTGAACGCTATAGCTTTTTCCGTGCTATGGCACGGGCTGAAGTGGAACTGCTGCGCGATGCGAAACCCCAAACCTTTGGAGCCGCGGGCGGCTCTGGGCGCAAACCCCGCCTACGGCCCTGGTCGGCATGCCGTGGTTCTGCCGGCAGCAACAGCGCGAAGCCTGCCTTTCACCTGGGGCCTACGGCCCAGGAGGGTTCTGGCTGGTTCCGGTGTTGACGTTGCACCGGGGTCACCGCCCTTCTCCCTCCCCTGGCCCCCGGGTTGGTGACGCCCAACAAAAAGGGAGCCTCGTGGGCTCCCCTGCTGCGGGTCGTGCTTCGTGGGTCAATCCGTCGACTCGCCGTCCACGGTACGACGGATCAGGTCTTCCAGGAAGGCCTCCCGGCTTTCGAAGCTCTGCAACGCGTGCGCTTCGAGCTGAGCCAGCTCCTCGGGGGTGATGTCGATCACGTCCAGCTCGCTGTCGTCGCCGTGATCGACAAGTCGCCCAATGGGCTCCCCGTCTTTCAGCAGGCGGGCAGATCCGCCGGCGAGTTCCAGCTCGGTGCCCGCGGTGATGGTGTCGATCGTGTAGGTGGTCATCGTGGTGCTCCTGGGTGGTGGTGATGGTGACGCGTTAGCCGTGGATGTGGCAGGGGTCGCCGCGGTCGTTGCTGCAGCCTGAGCAGTTGTCCATGTCCAGCATGTCCTGGTGGTTCCGCACGCCCTGCTGCCAGGATTGGGCCAGGTTGGGCTCGTCCGCGAAGTACAGCGGGACGGGCAGATCGCCCTCGGGATCGTCCGCGCTGTCGCGGTAGCCCAGTTGTTCGGCCTCGGCCATGGCCACGCAAAAGCTGTCGTCGTCCGGGTCGGTGATCGTGGCGATCTTGGCCTGGGCAAAGGCGCAACGGACGTTGAGGTAAGGGTTGGTCGTCATAGTGGTGGTCCTCGGTGGGGCGGGTCAGGCTTTCAGGGGCTTGCGCACGAACAGGCCGGCGGCCGTCGCGCTGCGCGGGTAGCCCTGGACGTCCGTGTGCTCGTGCAGGGCCGTTTCGACGTCCGAGTGCAGCGAGTTGCCCGCCCAGTGCACCCCGTAGAGCACCACCGCCATCAACGCGCCTTTGCGGAACGCCTCGGCCGTCAGACCGGCGCGTTGCTCGGGGGTCAGGCGGGTCGCGTGGCGATGGGCCAGGCGCTGCAGGACGTTGCCCACCAGGGTGTCGGAAAACTTGCGGGTGACGGTGATGCGCGCTGCGCCCAGGCGCACGCGTTGCGGGCCGTTGTCGGTCAGCCGGAAGTGCTCGACCGGGGTTGACCCACCGAACGTGCCCGGGTGTGCCGCTTGCAGGGGCAGCAGGAGCTTGCTCACCTGCTGTTCCCGGGGGCCGTCCGTCCACTCGACGTGAAGCCGTGCGCCGTTCGCATCGCGGTGGGCCTCGACCAGGAAAACGATCGACGGAAACGCCTCCCGCAACACCGTTTGAACGAGCTGGGCCGTCTGCACCAGGGTCAAGACGGTTTTCAGCGCCTGCGGGGTGGTCTTGCCGTGAACCCTTGCTGTCTGGGGAGCCTGGGGTGCGGGGAACGCGCGGTTTGCGTTGTTCGTGCGGGTCTGTTGCGTCGTGGCCATGCCTGATCTCCTTCGCTGGTTGTCTTGCCATCCGTTTCGCCTGGCGCCGAAAGAGCCCGGGCGGGACCCGGACCATGGGTGAGACCAAAGCCGCAGCCCGACCAACGGGAGGGACCGGGAGCCGGTCGAAAGCGAAGCGCGCCCATGGGCCAGAGGGGGACCGGTTGGGCTAGGCGTCCGGGTAAGGCGAAACGGAAGGCAGACCTGCGAGGGGGTGGGCCACGACGCAACGGGGGAGACCCGCACGGCGCCGCCGAGCGGCCTGCCGGGAGGTGGTGGTTGAATCGCGTACGTGGTGCGTGCGCGATCGGTGGGCGCGTCCGCGCCTGGGCATGGCCTGGGTGTTTGATGGGCGCTTGCGCCCTCTCCGCTTTCCCGCGGTGTCGCGTTGTCCACGCCGCCCCCAGCCGATCGGCGAGCGCGTGCGACGCGCGTGGTCCGGTCGTGCGACCTGGGCAAGCCCTACGGGTCTTGCGAAGGGGTCGCTGCGCTGTGGGCGGGGGTGGGCAACGCGTGCGGCTGGAGGGGCCGGGCCGTGCGTTGGCACGGGTTGACTTTCGGCCAGGACCTGCTTGGTTGGGGGCAACGGCCCCAGCCCGGGGTCACTCACGGGAGGAGACCCACCATGGACTGGACTTTTCGCATGTACCTCGACGCCGGCCTGCTGCTGGTCGGCTGGGCGCTGTTCATCAACCTGCTGTTCCTGCGCTTTGCCCACCCGGTGGCCAAGGTCGCCGGGCCGATCGCGCGCGTGGTCGCCCTGGTGAGCACGGGCTTTGCGCTGTTTTCGCCACCCGTGCCGGGGTCGTGGAGCGCGGTGATGATCACGGTGGTGGCCGTGTGGTGGGGCCTCTACGCGGGCGGTGTGGCGTACCGCTTCTTCACGTTCCACAACATCGTCATGGGCCAGCCGCCCAAGGCGCTGGAAGCGATGCAGGCGCGGCTCGCCATCGAGCAGGAAATGATCGAGCTGGGCCGGTCCGACCTGATCGACGAGGACGGGCTGAGCATCGGGAAGCTGACCCCGGACGAGATGAAGCGCTGCAAGCGGGCCGCGATCGCATCCATCCGCGCGATGCGTGCGGAATGGGCGGAGCGTTTCAAGGAAAAGGCCCGGGCGCGCACGTAAGGCCCATGGCCAGGCAGAACGAACGAGCGGGGCAGGTGCCCCGCTTTTTCATGGTCGTTCGGTTCAGCGGTCTTGCCGGGTGTCCCACACGCGAAGGATCGCGATGCTGGTGGGGGTTGGCTCGTAGGCCGGTATGATTTCGTAATGAAGCTCATACGAACCACCCAAACAAACATCTTTGTGCACTTCCCTCGCTGGAGGCCCCTCCCACCCTTCAAGCTCTTCCCCGATCCTGTGCCGCAGGTGGACGCCCAGCGACTTGCCTTCGGCGTTCAGCGCCTTGATGATCTCGCGGGCTTTCGTCGCCCCGTTGATCAGCTTCTCGAACTCGTGAATGGCCAGCAGGTCCGACGCAGCTTTGCTGGTGAAAATGACCGGGATGGCCATCAGTCACCCACCTTCGGCAGCGGCAGTTCGTTCTCGGTGCCCAGGCTGTCGGCCCAACGTTCCATCGCGTCCATCGAAATCAAACGGCCCGCGTCCACGTCGTCCAGCCCTTCCTGAATCATCTGGCGTTCGCGCTCGGCGCGGGCCATGTAGGCGACCACGGCTTTACGCACCAGCCATTGTTTCGAACGGTCCAGACGTGTCGCCATCTCGTCCATGCGGTCCACCAGGGCCACCGGCAGTTGAGCCGTCACGGTTTTCAACGCTTCCGCCATCGCACACCTCGCACTATTGCTGTTTTGGTGTTCCTATTATAACGCAATAGCCTTGCTTCAGGTGGGTTTTTTTGATCCAACGAACGGCGAAAACCCTTATGGCGCATGGGTTTAAGCGGATTATCGCACGGTGAAAACCTCCCCCTGCAAAACCTGGGGTGAGCTTTTCCGGGGGTGATGGTGAGCCTTTGCGGGAACCTGGATCAGCGGCCCTCAGGTCCTAGTTGTGCTGCCCATCGCCTTTTTAAGGAGCGTGTCCGCCATCATCCCCTTCAACGGTCGTACCGCGCGCGGACGATGTTGTCGCGGTGCTTCGCTGTTCCACCAGGTCCTCGCGCCTCGCCGCCTCGTGCTGCGCCTTCAGTTCAGCGAGCTTGTCCATCGAGATGCCCGCCGACGCCGCTTTGCGTTGAAACAACTCTTTGATCCGGTCGTTGACACGACCGTCCTCCGTCATGAAGGGTCGGTCGTCGCCCATGGCGAGCGCCAGAAGTCTTCGGGTGTGCCTCGGGCCGATGCCCGTGTCCGATACCACGTCGATCGCACGCTGCCCCTGATGGTTGCGAAGGAAGGGGTCCGCGCCTTTGCTCAGCAGGATGGTTACGATGTCGATGTTGCCCCGGATCGCCGCCATGTGAAGGATGGTGTTGCCGCCCCGATCGACCAGGATCTGCTGGCCGTCCGGGTAGCCGTCGATCACCCGCTTCAACTGTTCCCTGTCGTTGGACTCGACCGCCGCCTCGATCGCGCCGATGGCGTCCAGGTCCCCGTCGCTTTCCCGAGCACCGGCCCGCCCCTCGACCCCATTCCTGTGGCGCTCAGCCATCGTGCGATGCACCCGCTCGCCCGTGTAGGTGTTGTAGACCCCCACGAACAGCCCGCCGTCCGGGTAACGCATCATTTTCACGGTGTGCGTCTCGCCGTCGCACCCAGCCTTGTCGCACGCTTCTTCCAGAAACGCGATCGCGTTGGTCTTTCCCATGATGCGCGCCAGGTCCAGCGGAGTTTTTGGACCCTCCGGCACGTCCTCGACCAGGGATGTCCTGGTGGTCTCCTGCAGGTCCGCACCGCGCTCGATCAGCACCTTCAGTACGTCCTTGTCGCCGCCGATGACCGCGAAGTGCAGCAACGTCGGCCGGCCGATTTCTCGCCCCGCGAAGCGCCAGGCTCCCCAATCTTTGAGTTCGTTCTGGACGGTGGCGATGTCCTTGCGCACGCACGCGAGCGCGACCCGTTTAAAACGCGCCTCCTCTGAGGCATCCTCCGCCTGCTCCGCGATCTCCGTCGTGAACCAGTCCTGCTCCGGGCTGACCGGACCGGTCGTGCCGCCCGGTTGCAATGGCGCCTCCGGGGCGGGGGACGCCTTGGGCCCGGTCTTTCCCGCCCGCCCGGCGGCCGGAGCGGGTTTTGCGTTGTGCTTGTTGGATGCTGCGCTCATTCCTGGTCTTCCTTTTTTTGGTTCCGGACAACGTGCCGACCGCGCGAGGTCTCCGTGTTTTACGGCAGGTTGACGTCAAAACTGAACAGTCCCACCGCATGGTCGTGCACACGGCGCGGGAAGAGTTTAACGCCGCGCGGTGAGGAGCAGGTCCAGGAGGGCGCCGAGCATGGCGGTGACCCTTCGGGGCAAGACCCTGGGTCGCCTTCGCTCCCTGGGCGACCGCCTTCGGCCCTTGTCGGCCAGCCGTCGTTCTGCCCGCAGCCAGGGCGCGGAGCGGGTCGCCCTCGCCTCCGGCGGCTTTTGCCCGCAGGGCCCCGGTGGTGCCCACGTGCCCAGGCCGGCCCTCACTGCCTCGCCGGTCCGTGCCAGGGCACGCCCTTCCCTGCAGGTGCCCCGAACGGCCTTCGGATCAGAGGGACGCTGCCTCCTTGGCACGCTGGTACGCCCGGTGACGGCCACGACCACGGTCGAACGCCGGCATCAAACCGGGCACCGCCCGCAGGTTCGTGAGCGGCGCCTTGGGCTTTTTCTCGTCGCCCAGGCGGCAGCGGTGGTGCGCCATCACGCCCGCTTCCCCGAGGCGCTCCACCAGGCGTTGCGCCAGCACCAGCTCATCGGGGTCCAGCACGCCCTGCTCGTAGCGCTCGCGCGTGGCGTGCGCCAGCCAGGCCAAGGCCACCGGACGCCAGTCCGCCCGGATGGTCTCCGGGTGCTCCCCGGCGGCGATCAGCGCCCGCGCGATGTCGGTCCTGGTGGGTTGCGCGGTGCGCGACGCAAGCCGCGGATCGACGGCGTGACGGCGGTCGTGCTTCGGGTTGCGGTAGGCCATCGGTCTCCTCCGGTGGGTTGGCGTTGAACCAACTTAACGGGGCGAAACCCTTTGGCAAGCGGAGGGGGCGACCTGCGTGGTCAGGTGCCCTTCGGGTGCCTACGGCCCTGAGCGATCATGGGAGTTGGCCCGGCGTCGTCACCGAAGGTGTCGCCCCGGGGAGTGCCTGGGAGCGAAGCGACCCAGAAGGGGTTGGGTTTCCCGAAGGGCAATCGGTCGTGCCCTTCTCCTCAGGATGGAGCAAGACCCATGATGTTTGCCTCGTTGGGTTCGGGTGAACCGCCCCAAAGGCGGGTTCACCCATGAACCCCCCACGGATTTTCTCTAGAGTTTTGCCCATGTACGCACAGGTGGGGTGCGCGCCCCCTGTCGGGGCGCACCCACCTGTAGCTTTAGTACTGTACGGGGTGGAAAATCGCCCGCAAAACCTTGTGGTGTATGGCTTTCACTTCCTCGGTGCGTGTACAGAACTTCGCGGTCCGGCGGGAGAGCGTGTACAGAACTTCGCGGTTTCGTCCGCCCATCCAACGCCAACAGGATGTTGGAAATGCTGTTGTATATGACGCTGTTGTTTGACATCGCCCGCAAACCTGGTTTCCTGGGTAGAGACCTACCAGGAGACCGCCATGCCCTACAGCACCGCCGCCCCGTCCTTCGTGCAGCCGAAGATCCCCAACGCATTGATTCAGACGTTGGACGTGATGGCGGATTCGTTCCGTCTTCCGCGCAACCGTGTTGCCCGGGTCATCGTGGGAACGACCCTGGCCGATGCCAGCGCCCGGGACGCGATCGTTGCCGAGATCGGGAAGCAGCGCGAGAACCGTCTGAACGGTAACACCTCTACCGTCATCGTCTGGATGGACCACACGACGTCGATGGTCTTCGCCGACTTGATGGCGTTCACCGGCGCCCGGGCGAGCGAGGTCGCTCGCGCGATCGTTACGTTGGGGTGCGCCCGCGGTCTTGCCCGCTTCTCCAACGCCCTGATCGCCGAATCGTTACGCAGCCAATCGGTCTCCGATCGCCAGATCGAGAAGATTCGCGTCCAGGCCGCCCGCCGCGGTTTTGACTTGATGGAGCGCGCATGAGAAACGCCCCTCCCAAATCGATGTTTCCGCGTCCCCACGACAACGGCACGAAGCGTCGAAGCAAGCTCGGGACGAAAGCCCCGACGCGTGACAACATCACGCCCGTGGAGGACCTGCGCCTTCGTCCAATGGCGCTCCAGGCCCGGGCGACGCTGCACCCGGAACAAAGCGCCGACTGGCCCAGGGGAAACCTGGACATGGAACCCAACGCCTTTTCACGAAGCTCGATGTTTGGCTGTTCGCGCCGAAAGATCATGGTGGGCATGGGGTATCCGGAACGGATCCTTGCTGCACAAGGCGCATACGTCATCAAATACACCGGCCCGGACCTGGACCAGAACGATAGCGAAGTCTGGCAACTCGCGCTCGCCTGGTGTCGCGCGTCGGGAAAGCCAGCGGGATCCACGATCGAGTTCAACTTCAACGACTGGTGCCGCGTGCTGGAACGGTCGGAGAGCAGTGGTCCGGTCAATGACGGGATCATGCAATCGCTCAAACGCCTGGCGAGTGTCACCTTGACCTGGGATTCGCCGAACGTGGAAGGGATCTGCCACCTCATCAACGATGCCGGCCGCGACAAAACGACCGGTAAAGGATTCGTCACGCTCAGCCGCCATGTCGCGGGGATGTTGAAGGATGACGGCACCGAGCTTCACTTACGCCGCAAGGTGCGCCTCAAATCGAGCCTCGCGAAGTGGATGCACGACTACTATTCCACCAGCAGCACGCCCCACGCGCACAACCTTTCCACCCTGCGCGACTTGAGCGGAACCAGCCCTGATGTCGAACTGCGCATGTTCCGCGTCCGTGTCCTGAAAGCGGTCGAGGACTTGAAGCAATGTGACCCGCCCCTCTTCGCACCGGAGACCCGCGTCGAAAGGAAGCAAAACGGGGAATACGCCCTCTTCGTGGTCAAGGCGACGAACTCCCGGATCCTGCCGTTGAAGCGTACCGAGCCCGTCGTGGCGTCCCTACCGGCGCCGGCCGCAGTTGCCCCTCAGGCCGCCCACGCGGTGGTGGCCATGCCCATCGCGCCCCCGAAGCAACCCGTGCGCTCCCGTAAGGCGCCTACGTTGACCCCGGACGATTACGTGCCGGTTTGGGACCGCGATCGCGATCCGTCGGACACCCGCACGTCCGAGGAACGCAAGCGTGCTTACCTCCGGGAGCGGGACCTGGCGGACGCTGCCATCTACGCCGTCGCGGGCGCCTAGCGTCCTCGCGGGTCGGTGTCCGATGTCGTGAACCCGCCCGTTGCTAGGATCACTTGTCCAGCGCCACCGCTCCCACGTGCATCGCGGGTCGTACGACGTGCCCGGGGGCACGTTCCGCCATCGCTGCGCTCGCGACCAGACCGGCGATGGCCAGCACGCTGACGGCCAGGCCGCCGAACAGGAACGCGTGGAAGAATCGGGCGGGATGCGCGCGCATGGGTGGTCTCCTCAGGTTGGTGTGGGACCACCATAGCAGCTCAAACGGGCTTGTCAAAACGCCGACGGGGAGGATTACAGTCTGTGCCGTGGCACGGGTGACGGTGGTGCTGTGGTGCCGCCAAGATGGGAGCCGACGGCTCCCTTGGGTGACAACCCCGTGCCTCCGGCCCCTTTGGCGTCAGCACGGGTTGGGACCTGGCGCTTCGCGGCCAGGTGGTTTTCTCGCGCCTCCAGCCCTTCCCCTCACGCAGTGCGTGGAGCCCGCATCTCCAGGAGCCACTGCACCACCTTGGTGTGGCCGTTCTGCTCCGCGAGCTGTACCGCCGTCTGGCCGCGCCCGTCCGTGGCGTGGAGGTCAGCGCCGTATTCCAGTGCGAAACGGATGCCCAGAGAGTTGCCGGCCGCCGCAAAACTCAGCAGGTCCAGGATGAGGTCCTCGGGGGTGCCGGTGCTCATGGTTGTGCCCGGTCCGTCGTGCTGTTGATGAGCTGGGCCCAGGCAAGCCGCGAGCCCAAGGCAACGATCAGGCTCACGATCAAGCCCTGGATGGGGAGACACGCGACCGCCACCACCGTGCTCACGGCGGTCAGGATCCTGATCGCAAACGCCAACCGGGCAATGGGTCGCAGGTAGTCTGCGATCACAATCCCCAGAACGACTCCGATGATTTCAAGCATGCCACTCCCATCCGTCTGGTGGTCCCGGGTTAGACCTATATGGTCGAACCTAGCGGGTTCCGAATGCCCGTCAACTATTCCGATCAAAAAATAGCCCGTGCTAGGGCACGGGCGTACGTCGGGTGACGGTGCTCAGGGTTTAGAGCCCTCCGCGCGCCCGCTGGACGGTTCCCCGCATTTTCAAGATCACCATCAGGCTAAGCATGAAGACCTTCCAGAACGCCATGACCGCGTCACCGAACAGGAACACCGCGAGGAGCATGTTCAGCCAGAGCGACTGAATGGGAAGGACATGCGCGATGTAGAGGTAGATCCCCACCTTGATCGCGCCCCACACGATCGGCATGTAACCCATCGTTTTCGCGTCGATCTGAACACCCCGTCGTACCGCGCTGGCGATCACGGATCGCGCCACCCCACAGACCAGGATGGCCGTGATGATGCTGATGATGGCCGCCCAGACTTCGACATGCAGAATGGTTTGAAAGGAATGCAACATGGTGGTCCCCCTTGAATGGATGGGGGCCAGAGCCCCCGGTCGTTGCCCCCCCCTCAGGGCGATGACGTCAGGCGTTGCCGTTCTGGGTGAAGAGCTTGATGGCCTCTTCCCGCGTCACACCGGGGTTGGCAGCCATGTGCGCGTCGATCAAAGCGTGGAGCGCCCGGATAGCCCGGTCTTGGCGGACGTCATGAACCCGCTTCAGAAAGACGCCGAACGCCACGAACAGCACAAACAGGCCGGCGATGATCGCCAAAATGATTCCGATAGATTCCAGCATGGTTCTCTCCTCCAGTGCGTGGCCCCAGGCTGGGACCTTCTCCTCTGTACTTAGCGGGTCTAGCACCCCTGTCAAGCGTCCGGCCCAAAAATAAGCCCGTGCCCGGGCACGGGTTGATGCCTCGCCGGTCGATCGGGTCAGCGCCGGCGTCCCCGCCACCGGCCCAGGACGCTTACCGGCCTCTGCATGCCCTGGTGGCCGATGATCTGGGTGATCCCGACCCCGAGCGCGATCAAGTCCGTGGCGGCGTACCAGAACACGTCGTTACCGTGGTGGGTCGGACCTTCGATCTCGAGCTGAGGCGCCCACATGAGCGACACACCCAGAGCCATGTCGCCCATCATCATGACCACCACCGCCGCGAAGGCCACAACGATCCACGGCTTCGGCGTTTGGAGCGTTTCGATTCTCGATTTGTTGAAGCGGTAAGCAAGCACGATCGCCCCGCCCACGTAGAGATCGACCATGCGGCAGGTGTCGTAGTGGGCGTAGACCCACGTCGTTAGGCCCGAGGCCAGGGATCCCCACACGAGGAGCGCGAAGAGGGCCGCGACGCCCACCGCTCCGAGGTGTCCCACGTGGACGACCCCGCGGCTTTTGCGATCCTCAGGTTCCTGGTTCTGCGATCCGGTGGGGTTCGACATGGCGACTCCGTGGGGTGGTGGGCGCGCCCGACGTTGGCGAGCCCTTCCTCGCTCACCTTAAAGGCTCGCGCTCGCCCGTCAATCGGTTGTGCGTGCTTTAGCACGGGTTGACGCGGTACGAAACCGCCCTCACAACCGCTTGCGCGCCCGCCCTTCCCCACCCGTCCCGGCCAGGCTCTGCCGAAGCACGTCGCCCCGGTGACGCACCAGTGCCGTCGCCAGCAGGTGGGCTTGCTGCTCCCGTGCGCTCGGCGTGGCCCGTGCCGCGCACTCGCCCAGCTCGCCCAGCAGGGGTCGATCCAGGTCCGCACCGGCCTTGGCCAGACGGGGCAGCACGACCGTGGCCAGGCGCTCGACCCAGGCGGTCGCACCGGGCGCCGTCGGGCCCTGCGTTTCGACGTTGTACGGGAGCACCACGGTCTCCCACACGCGCAGGCCCAGGGCGTCCGTCGCGTCCCCGTTGAGGGCCTCGGATGTGCAACGTGCGAGCACCAGCTCCAGCAGGTCGTCACGGGCCACCACGGCCGGCCGGGCGAGCAAGGGGTAAGGCGACGCCCCGAGGGCCAGGCCGACGGCGAGCGGATGGGCTTCCCCCTCGTCGGCGCCCAGCTCGGCCAGGCGAACGCCCAGCGTCGCCTGAGCGTCGGGCGAGAGCCGCCGCAGATCGTCCAGGGGAGCGGTACGTGCGTGCTCCACCAGGGGCCGGACGGCATCACGGTGGTCCTCGTGCGCGACGTTGGTCACCGTGGCGAACGCGCCGCGCTCGTCGATGTGACGAACCCGCAGGTCGTTCGCGCGCGCCCGTTCGTGCAGCTTGCGGATCCGCTGGAGCGTGTCCAGGCGTTGCAGGGCGGTGTCGCGCAGGCCGTTGAAGGTGGTGGTCCAGTCGATCGCCATTGCAGTTGCCATACGGTGGTGTTTGACGAACCACCTTCGCAGGTCGTCTGAGGATGTCAAACCGTGAGCGTGCCCTGGCACGGTCCTCCCGCCTCCTCCAACGTTGACAAGTCTCGTAATGCTGCGATGGTGGTTGGGTCGGCCCCGTCGAGGGTCATCGCCTCTGGAGGGGACGTCATGGAATGGAACGAGACCACCCGGTCGTCGCGAAGCGCGATCATCTACCGTTGCCTCATTGTTGCGCCCGACAGAGTCTTGATGGAGATCGACGTATCGATCCTGGACGAACTGGTTCGTGCAGGATTGGGAAAGGATCATCTATCGGTTGTCTCGAACTCACTTCAGTTTTCACGGTTCCTGGAACGCTTCAAGGATAAGAACGGCTATGTGTTTGTGCAGCAGAAGCCGCACGACATGGTCGCCATTCACGCATTTGACGTCGATCCTCCCGTCCTGGGCGCCTGCCAACCGTTTGGTGTGCCATAGCAGGGGCTTTCCCCTCTCCCTCAACGTTGACAAGCCCTGTAATGCTGCGATGGTGGTTGCGTCGGCCCCGTCGAGGGTCATCGCCTCTGGAGGGGACATCATGGAATGGAACGAGACGACCTGGTCGTCGCGAAACGCGACCATCTACCGTTGCTTGATCTCCCGCGTATACCACCTGAAGCGTGCCCGCTTCCTGGCGTTGTGCGGTCTCCGGGGCAAGGCCCGCCTGCACACGGATCTGGCGAAAGCGTTCGTCGAGCTTCACAGCCGGATCGTGGCCGCGAATGTGTTCGACGAGCAGCAGGCCGCCGCGTTCGAAGCGGAGGTCCTTCGCATCGAGGTCGATGAACCGCGGACCCTGGGGGCGCTGGTCCGGCTCAGCCAGAACGAGGTCAACATGTCGAGGGGCCAGCCGATCGTCCCGGTGACGTTCGTGCAACGCCTGTTCGCCCAGCTCTACGATTTTGATCTGAAACCAGTGCCGATGGAGCAGCCCAACCCAAAACGGCAGGGCGGCCGTGGGTCCTTTGCGCCCGCGACGAGGACCAACATGAACATCGATACTGCGATCCTGGATGAACTGGTTCGCGAAGGGATGGGGGAAAATTATCTGGATGTAATAGACGCTGCCCTCCGGTTGTCGCGGCTTCTTGCAAGGTATAAAGATAAAAACGGCGACGTTTATGTTTTGGCCAAGCAAGATGGTACATACCCAGCCGGCAGCATGATTGCTGTTCACGCCTTTGAATGCTCCTCTCAGCCGCCGGCCGATCCCCTGGAAGGCTGGGCCATTACGGCCTTTCCCGGCACAAAAGCGTCGAAGGAATCCGGCGGTGAACCGTGATCGCGAAACAAAGGCCCCTCGCGGGGCCTTCTCGTTTCAGCGACCAGGGCAAGGCCCGCCTCAAAGGCGCTTGCGCCCACGTGGTGCCCCCGGGGCGCTGCTGCTCGCGGCCATGGCCTCGCGCAGCTCTGCGCCTTCGACGTGGATGCGGACCTCGGGGAACGCGTCGAAGCACGCCTGCACCAGCCCTTCGGGATCGAAGACCGTGTGGCGCGCGATGCCCTCCCGGGTGATGTCGGCCCCGCGGGCCAAGAGGCGTTCCAGCTCTGCCTTGCGCTCGAAGGCCGGCATGCGGAACAACGCGTGAACCCACATCGGCACGAACTGGACCGGGGCGCTAAGGTTGTCCGGCAGGCCACTGCTGGGAAATCCGTGCCGAAGGTCTGTCAGCGACGGGATCCACGGGCCGTTGAGCATGTCGGCCGCCAGATAACGGTCGAGCAGAGGGGCCCACTCGTCGATTCCAGCGTCCGACAGGCAAAACCGGTTGAAGGCCTCCTGCCAGGCCGGACGCCCGTCGTGCAGCAAGGTGTTGAGCTGCTCGGGCGTGCTGGTCTCGTTCAGGGCCAAGACGATGCGATCGTCCTCTCCATCGTCGATGGGTGCCCCCGTGCGGTCTGACTCCGACTCATCCTTCTTCGGATTGCTCCGAAGGAATCGCTCGATCGCGCGCCGGATTTTGGTGATGGGGTTCATGGGGTCGGCCTCGTTCAGGTTGTCCGTGCCACGGCACGGGATGGGGTCAGCGACGCTTCGGGCGCTTCTGCCCGTTGAGCTTCGCGGTCGTGATGGCGAACCGGGTGGCGATGCGCACCAGGTCCTTGTCGTCGTCGGGCAGGTGCTCGGCCACGGCCCAGCCCAGGTAGTCGAGCGGTCGCCGCCCCTTCGCATCGGTGAGCAGCGGGTCGGCCCCGGCCTTGAGCAGCATTTCGATGACGCCCTCGCCCACGCTCTCCACCACGGCCATGTGCAGCGCGGTACCGCCCCAGCGCACCGCGATTTGGTTCACCGGGGCACCCGCGTCGAGCAGCATCTGCACGAGGACGGGGTTGTTCATGTGAACCGCCAGGCCCAGCGGGCTCACGCCACCACGGGCGCGCGTGTCGGACGGTTCGGTGGTCTTGCTGGACACGTCCGCCCCGGCGGCGATGAGCTGGGCCACCCAGTCGGCGTTGCCCGCGTCGATCGCGGCTTCCAGGGCCCAGTCGTCCAGGGGGTAGCCGGGAGCGGTGTTGGAGGTGGAGGTGGTGGTCATGGTGGCCTTAACCCCGCGCCCGTTCGTACGCAGCGTCGATGCGGCGAGACGTCCATTCGAAGACCCGATTACGCACCGTGCGCTGAATACCGAGTCCCACGATCATCAACACCACGAAACAGACCACGAGGGCCAGTCCGCGCGTGACCATCACGTTCAGCAAGGAAAACATCGGACAAGCGCCCCAGAACGTCAACATCATGGCGATGGTCTCGGCGAAGCGCATGGCCTGGTTCTGCCGATCAACCTCACGGTCCAGCATCCACCGGTTGAACGGGGCCGTCACCGCGAGGAACACCACGAACATGATCAAGGCGGCTATGCCGATCCATTTCACTGGCACGTCGCGCCAGAGGTGGACGAACGGCGGAAGGCCAGCGACGACCAGGATGGTGGGCGGGATGAGGGCAAGGTTACGGATGTGACGGGGTTTCATGACGGGGTCTCCTCCTGGATGGCCGCTGCGGACGCGTGGCCTATGCGTACCACCCTAAGGGATGTGCCCGGCCTGTCAATGGGTTGGGGAACTTTTTTAGCTGTGCCTGGGCACGGCTTGAGATGGACCGGTAGCTGGTCATCGTGGTCTCCTGTTAGAGGCGTTTTCGTGGCCGGGGTTTTTCGCGCGTGCCCTGAGCCTGCTCTGCGACCTTCCGCAGCTCGTCCCCCTGCACCTTGCGCCGGTAATGCATCAGGGCCACCACGCCCTGCTCCGTTTCGCCCTCCAGTTCCTCGAACCGCGCGTCCATGACGTCAGCCCCGGCTGCGTGCAGCATGGGCAGCACGCTCTCCACCAGCCGCTCGGTGGTCACGTTCGCCCTCAGGCAACCCTCCCAGGGTGCGGGCGTGCCTCGGTTCATGCCGTCCGACCCAAACCTGGCGATGAGCGCCTGGATGCATTCGTCGTGGTTCAGGATCAACGGATCCGAGAAAAGCCAGAGCCAGACTTGTCCAACGGATGGCCCCAGCGGGATCAGAGCGCGGGCCACGTCGGCGCGGTTTTGCTCGCGTGCCAGCACCAGGACGTCGGACAGGAACGCATCGTCACAACGGGTGTCTGCGGCGTCGATCAGCGGGAGGATCTCCTCGAACGGGGCGTGGCCGATGAAGTGGTCCGCGTCCTTGCGAATCGTCGCGTGGTCAGCACGGACACCGGACCTGCTCAACAGCCGATCCATGAGGCTGTGGGGCCCACGGCCGACCAGGCCAGGCCGGTCCGCAGCGATGTTCTGAATGGCGTCCAGCAGGCGGATCGGCTTGGCCGGCCGGTCGCCATGGCGGGCCTCGCAGGTCATGAAGTAGTCCGCGATGTACCGGGCACTGGGGTGCTGCGCGGAGCGGATCAGGGGTTGAACGGTCAGCATGGGGGTCTCCGGTTCAACGTGAACGTTGGGAGGTTGCTCATTCCACCGTGGCGGTCAGGCCCGGGACCCCAACGGGCTCGCCGAGCATGTTCAAGATGGCGTCGATCGTCTCGCTGTGCTGATGGCGGATGGCGATCTGCAGCGCGTCCTCGCCCTGCTCGTTCTTGGCGTGGAGATCCGCCCCGCACAGGTAGGCGATCAACACGCCAACGCTGTTGCCCTCCGCGGCGTAGTTGAGCAGGTGGGCGTTGGCTTCGGCGTGGGTGGCTTGGCGCATGATGGTCGTCCTCGGGGGTGGTGGTGGACCCGTCGATCGCAGGCCCTACATCCTTCACCTTAGTGGTTTGCCCCAGCCCGTCAATAGGTTGGGGGACATTTTTCAGAGGTGCGTGGGCGCGGGTTGAGGGGGATGCGAAAACGCCCTCCGGGGAGGGCGCTGAGCTGGGCACTCGAAGGGCTAACCGATCTGCCAGGCGGTCCGGTCGGCCCGGGCCTTGTCGATGTGATCGCGCCAGGTGTCCAGGTTGATCAACGCCTTGGTCCGACGTTCGATGCCCTTGAACGCGAACACCCCCGGGCGGGTGAGCAGGTTGTCGGCCGGCGAGATGTTCGCGTAACGCAGGAACGCGGTCACCGCCTGGCTGGAATCCGGGTCGGCGATGCGGTCGATCAGCGCCGGATCCGCCTGGATGAGCGCTGCGAACGGGATCCCGAAGGACATGCCCTGCTGCACCGGGGGCAACGCTTCGATCGCGTGGTACGCGATGGCGTGGCAGGCGTCGTCCTCCACGTGGCCCAGCCACATGTCCTGGGCCTGGAGAACGTCCGCCCGGGCCTGCTCCTTGTCGATCCCCGGCTGCGGCTTGTAGAGCCGGTAGGCGATGAAGAACGGACCGCGTTCGTCCGGCTTGGGCCGCTCGGTGATGCTGAGGGTGTGCTGGTGCAGGGCCTGCAGCTCGTGCGCGTCGATGACGAACCAGCGGTCCTTGAACTCGATCAGGGCGTATTGCATGGGCACTCGGTGTGGTGGTGGACGACCGACCCACCATCGCAGGTGCCCAACTAAAGTCAACGTGGCGGGGCCGTGCTTTGGCACGGGTCTGATCAAAGCCTCAACCGTTCACGACGCTGACCACCCCTTCCCGGGAGAAGCGCACCTGAAACTGCGGCTTGCCGTTCTCGCTCACCTGCACCAGCTCCTCCGTGACGCGGCCCTTCTCCAGCCGCACGGTGGTCAGCACGTCCAGCGGTTTGCCCGTGGCGTCGTGCAGTACGTCGTTGCCCACGACCTGCCAGGTGGCGTTCGAGCCGAGGATCAGGCACGGGCCCTTCGGGCGTGCGCTGCACACGTCCAGGGCTGTGCCGTGGGGAACGCCGATCGGGGCGCCGTTGAGCAGGAGCTGCCCGTTGGTCCCCACCTGGAACGCGATGTTCCCCGTCGCGTGCGCGGTCGAGGCGATCAGAAGCGAAGCGATGAGGAGGGCGAGGCGGCGCATGGGTCAGGTCTCCGGGAGGCTGTTGGGGTGGATCGTGGGTTCGGTGGGTGGTGCGGCTCAGGCCACGAAGGCGAGCACGTGGTCGTCGTGGATGGCCTGGCGGGGGACGCCCAGGGCCACCAGCCAGTCGGCGACGTCGGTGAACCCGTTGTCCTCGGCCAGCTCAGCGGCCGTGCGCTGGAGCGCGTCGGTGGCAAGCCGGTCGGCGCCGTATTGCAACGCGAACTGAACGCCGGTGGTGTTGCCCCTGGCGGCGAATCGCAGCAGTTGCGCGTCGAGCTGGGCCTGGGAGGTGGTGCGTGGCGGCATGGTGATGGATCTTCAAACGTTGGTGGGCACCTCTCCAACGTAATGGATTGCCCAAGTCCGTCAATGGGTTGGGGAAACTATTTTCACGTGTTTTGACGTTGTGCCATGGCACGCCTTTACCGGGCGTTACGTGGGGAACGACGGCGCGTTACCCGGAGGATGGAAAGACCCCTGGAGCCGGAGGCTCCTGGCCGAAAAACCCTGCTGTCGCCTCGGGTGCGCCACGGGTCCGGCCCTGGCCCTCGGTCGCACGGGGTTCCCACCAGGAGCCTCCGGCTCCGTTCGCTTTGGACGTTGGGGTTCGCGCAGCGCCACGCCTTGCTGATTATTTTGACCGCATGGGATTGACTCCCCCTGCGCATTTTGTTTGAATAATCTCAGTCGCAGTACCCGAACCACCGCCCCGCTCTCCGCCAAGCGTGAGCACGCCTTTCAAGGCACGAAGCCCAGCCTCCCGGTTGGGCTTTGTTCGTCCTGCTCCTTGCGTCCTTACCGTCCTTCCCGGCTCAACCGTTTGAGCCGTTCCCGCAACGCGCCCGCGTCCGCGAAGCCGTTCCCTTCGCCGGCCGGGGCCAAGCCTGTCCGTGGGTTGCAGAACAGCACCTGGCCGTGGGACGCCCCGTCGTACAGCGGCTGGTCCTCCACGGCCACCCATGGACGGGAGGGATCGCGCAGCACGTCGGCGAGGAACGCCTCCACCTCGAGACGCCGTGGACCGACCGGGCAGGCCTCGCCCCTCGGATACAGGTGCGCCGGCGTGGCCCCGATGAAGCGCTCGTGCAGCCGCTCGGGGATCCGCGCCATCAGCGTGGCCCACGGCTTCTGGAATCGCCAGGTGCTGGCCCATACCACGTCCACGTCCTGCACCTCGTCGAGGACGTCGATCACCAGGTGCAGCCTGCAGAAGTGGTCGAGCGGATCGCACGCGTCCGGGTGGAGCACCCCGTCCACGTCGAGGAGCAGCAGCGCGTTCCCGCGGTCGGGACGCACCAGGCCACCGGGCCAGGCGGTTCTCCAGGTTCCGGGGGCGAGGGTTGGGCGGGTGCGCAGGTGGCCCCGGATGTCGTCGGACGTGAGGGGCTCGGGGAAGGTGGGCAAGCTCATGGCATGATTATGCCCCGCCCCACCGACCCGATGCCATGCCGCTCACCCTCTGGAACGACTTCTTCGACCGCTTCACCGTGGGCCTCTCCGCGGTGGATCCCATCACGTTCCTCGCGGCCTGGGACCTCGAGGAAGCGCGCACCACGGTCTACCGTGGGATCCTCAAAGGCGTCGCCGATGGCATGGGCCTGGCGTTCAAACGGGAGCATTGCCGGATCGATTTCATGCTCGGTTCGGCGCATCCGGTGGACCGCGATGCCCCCGGGGCGTTCGTGCCGGTGATCGCCGTGGAATCCGAAAACGAAGCGATGGACGCGCACAACGAGGTGAACTACTTGCATGCCCTGACGGCCCCGGTGAAGGTCCTCATCACCTGCGCGTTGTGGACCCGTGAGGGACGTGCCCAGTGGGAGCCCCAACGCTTGCTGGCCCATTGGCGAGCCATCCGCCAGGCGCACGTGGCCGCAGTGCCCCAGCGTCCGGACGATGTGTTCGCCGTCATCGTCGGGGAGAAAGCCCAAAATGGGCGAAGCGTGCGGTTCTTCCTGGAGATGCTGTCGGACCCTGCTGGGAGCACGTCGGGTACAGCGTTCGCCACGGTGTCGCTGCCGGCGTAGGTGTCGGGCCGGCTGGAAAGCTGCAGGCGCCTTTGATGCGAAAAGCCCGGGGAAACCCGGGCTTTGCTCTTGCTGATGGTGAAGGTTCCGCGAACCTCAGTGGATCTGTGGCATGTTGGCCCGTACGGCCGGGCTGAACATCGCCAGGATCTGCCGATTGCCCCACACGCCGAAGTCCTCCACCAGGACATCTTCGACCGTTTCGCCCTTCACGACGCGCTGTTCGATCAGCTCACCGACCGCCCGGAACACGTTCGCGGTTACGGGGTCCAGCGCGGCGTAGGCTTTGGCGGCCACGCTGTAACGGGCGATACGGCGCAGACCTACCGTATTGAAATGCTTGAGGGCCTGGTCGTGCGTCTTGAGATCTTCGCCGCGTTCGTGCAGACCGATCACCTGCTTGTCGATCGCTTGCGCGGTCGCTTTGATGTTGGCCACGATGTCCGGCCGGTTCAACCAGTTGTGGTCCTGACGGGTTTGGGCAGTGTTCAGCATTGAAACCTCCTGAAGGGTGAGCGGTGCGCTCGTGGGATGGACGCCAACCCTCGGGTCTGCGTTGAAAATACCATGGCAGGTTTTTTTGGCCTGTCAACATGAAGGCCCGAGACCACCCGTGCCAAAGCACGGCCTCAGGCGTGCATCCGCCTGGGAGCGTCAAAGCTTGCGAAAGTACTGCCCAGGGCTTCGGAGGAACGCGAGCACGGCCTCGGCCGCACGCGTTTCCAGACGCACAGGCGGCATGGGTTCGACGCGTGGTGGCGGCGTTTCGGTGTAGCCTCGCCAACCGTCTTCCAGGGCTGTCATCACCATCCGCCGTTCGGCGTCGCAGGGTCCAAGGGAGACCGTGTAGACGCCGATGAGGTATGCCCGGGCACGGTTTGGCCGGACGTGAAAACGCCCTCCCAGGAGGGCGTTGGTGGTTTGCTCTACCAGAGCACCCGTCAGCGCTGACGCTCTTCAGGAACGGGCGGTCATCTTCGCCAGGAACGCACGGTCCGCGGCCGATGCTTCCGGGGGTAGTATCAGAGCCATCGCGGTCCCGACGTCGCAGCCGTGCTGTTTCATCAGGTCGTGAACCTTCAACGCGAATCCCTCGTGCAACATCGGACGCCCTTTCCGCTCGGCAACCTCACCGAACACGGCGCGCATCGCTTCGGCGATTCTGGCGTTCATGGCCTGGGCCGTTCCGAACTTGCGCAGCGCCCGGGGAAGGCCACCGAACAGCATATAGACCAGGGCAACGAGGCTAATGAACAGGTTGCCCTTTTGCGCGATGGTCCAGACCGATTCACCCACGGAGCGCTGAAACGCGATGAGGGCGACGAAGATCCACGAATAGATCACGAAGAGCGCCCAGTCGGTGGTCGTGAAGGACTTGATGAACAGAGCCTTCCACCCCTTGCGCGTTGCGACGATGGCCGCCAGGTACACCAGCGACGTCAGCAGGCTCAGCCCGATCACGCCACCATCGGCCACGGCCAGCACCCAAAACGAAAGCTCACGGATCATCATTTCCTCCCATCGTTGTCGCTCACGCGGTCGGGGTGAGCTGCCGTGCCCGTCGGTCAGGACGACGCTGTGGGCCTGCAACCACCTTTGCAGGTTCCTGGCTGCAGTCAATCCATCAGACGCAAAAAACCCGTGCTATGGCACGGTCTTGCCCCAATCAACCGGGCACTTCGAACGGATCGCTGTACATGACGATCGAATCGATCTGCTCCGCGGCGGCGTCAGCGTCCAGGATCGCCTGCTCGTCCGGGGTGAGGGTGCGGGCGCCCATGCCGTCCGCCTGGCCCAGGATGGTCTCGGTGGTCTCCTCGGACAGCTCGATGAAGGTGAGCAGCCACCGGGCGTCGATCTGCCATTCCATCGCGCTTCGCCGAACGTAGACGTCCATGGCCTCCCGGACGTGCTTCTTGACCTCGGCCTCGGTCCAGCCGTTCACGGCCATGAGGTGGGCGGTCGCTTCCGCTTCCCGGCCACGCACGCGGGCAAAGCCAAAATGGGTGACCTCGTGGCACGCCGGGCACAGGGCTTCGATGCTGGTCAGGGTCTGGACGCCGGAGTCCTCGTCGAAGGACCAACGCTCGTGCGCTTCGACCGGCCACTTCGGGCCTTTGCAGAGGCAGATCTGGCAAACGTAATCCGCCGCCTTGGCCGTTTTCTTGCGCGCTGCCGTCCATTCCTCGTCGGTCAGTGCCTTACGCAGGTTGCGGAACCACGCCGACTTCGGCACCAGGTCCACGTACAGGGGCCATTTGGGGCCGTGCCCTGGCACTTGTGGAGGCGGAGGAGGCGCGACGTAATCGGGATCGGTCCATTCCGCGCGTTCGAGGAAGGGGAGCGGGTCCACGTGGTCGGGCACGTACCACTTCTTCTGGTCTTTGTCCCACCGTGCGCCCAAGGCCTTGGCCTCGTCTTTCTGGGCAAACGGAACGTTGAGCAACAGCATGGGAGCCTCCTGGCCCTGATTTCGATTCGAACCAGGCTAGGGGGTACCCACGAAGAGTCAATAGGCGGGAGGCACTTTCAGAGCCGTTGGCGAGGCGTGGACTGGGGCGATGCGGGAAAGGACCCATCCCATGACGTCCGCCCGCCCATGCTTCACCGCCAGGTCGATGAAACGCTCGTTCTGTTCGAACGGAACCGCCGGCATGCCATGACGGTTGACCATGCGATTCCGCTGGGACAGCAGCTCCTCCAGCGTCGCGTGCTGGAACAGCGCGTCCCAGTCGATCTCGCGGTGCCAGTCGATCGAGATGTCCAGGGGTGGCCGTGTTGCCACCACGGGCGGTGCCGGCTTGGGCTTACGGCCCAACAGGGAGGCGATCAGGGTGCGGAGCATGGTGGGACTTACAGGCGCTTGCGCGATTTGGTCCGGGCCACCGGCTTGCTGCTGGCCTGGGCCTCGGCCGCCGGCGCGCGCAGCTCGTGCTGCTCCAGGCGAACGGTGTTGTGGGTCAGCCGTGCGCTGAGCGCGTCCGAGCCGAAGCGGCCGACGAACCGGCCTGACGCCAGGGCACCCTTGAAGAACTCCAGGTCCTCCTCGTTCGTGAAAACGCGCGCCAACCCGGGCCACGTGACGTCCGCCCCCGCCGCTTCGAGCTGGTCCAGGATCGTCGCGTAGCTTTTGGTGAGGACCGCGGCCTCGCTGCTGTTGACCGGGTGTTCGGCGTTCCGGAAGGTGGCGAGCCACAAAGGTTCGTAGTAGCCGTCCAGCCCGTTCAGCATAGCCGGCGTGGTGTGCTTGAGCAGCACCGCCAGGCAGTCCATCGGGATCACCGGGACCTTGCGAAGCGTCCGGCTTGCCGGTGCCCCCAGGTCAAGCAGCATCGCTACAGCCTTCGCAGCGTGCCGGTTCTGACGGATCGCAGAGGTGAAGCTCATGAAGCGCTCGGGCGCCCCGTACTCCTGGGGGCCGTAGGTCAGCAAAGCGCGCGCCGTTCGCACGTCGTGGCGGAGGGCGTAGCGCACCTCGCGGTCGAACGCATCGCGTTGGGCATGGGTGGTCGTGGTGGTGGTGATGAGCATGGAGGGTCTCCTCGGGAAGGGTGGCAGCGCTGTGATCGCGCTGTTGATGGATTCACCTTAACGCGATTTGCCCATCGGTCAATAGGATGGGGAAACTTTTCGCCAACCGATCGAGGATGGACCCTGGCACGGGTTGAAGGATTTCAACGTGCGCCTGGAAACCCACCCGGCTCGCTCCGCGCCCGGCCGCAAAGATCGCCTCCTGGCCCCTTCTGCCGGGCGAGGTTTGGCCTGGGCCCTTCCGGTGTCAGGCCTTGCCGATGCCTCGTGCTTCGTCCAGCATCGCGTCCACGTCGGCCAGTACGCTCTCGTAGGACGCCCTCCCCTTACGATACGCACGCATGAGGGCCGGCACCTCGCGTAGCAGAGCCCAGGCGTTCGCAGGTTCGACGTCGGGCTTGCTGGGCTGGCCAGCATGTCCGCCGTAGCTCGCCAGCAGTTCCAGGATGTCGCCCAGATGGGAGCTGTCCCAACCCCGGCCACCGTTGTCGAGGTCGTCGTCGCTCTCGTCCAGGCGCTCGTCGTCGGACGTGACGGCACGGCCTTGCCTGTGCAGTTCGACCGCTCGCATCACCACCGCCGTCAGGGCCGGATGGTCCACGGTCGGATCCCTGAGCAAGGGGTCGGCCCCAGCGCGCAGCAGCCCTTCGACCGCCTCGATCGAGCCGATGTTGATCGCAGCCCGGAGGGGGACACCGACGAGCTGCAGATCACGTCCGTTGGGATCGACCCCCCGGTTGTGCAAGCGTCGTACCTCGTCCAGATCGTGCTTTCGGAGCGCCGTGATGAGGTCCATCTGGATGCGGTTTTGAGCGGCGTCGTGCAGGCGTGAGCGTGCGTGCATAACTCCTCCTCAGTCGTGCCGGGTGGGTGCGGCCCGGCCCATCGATGCGATGTCGGCGTCGATGTCGTCGAAAATGGCCGCAATGCGGGGGTCCAGTAGCACGTCGAGGATGTCGTCCGGCAGGTCCACCACTGGGCCCAGCAGCTCGTCCAGCTCCGCTTCGATGAGTGCCCGCCGGCCCTCGTCGTTGTTCAAGGTGGTCATCATGGTCTCCTCAGGTGGTCGCCCGGTCCAGCCCTTCCAGGCCGAACTCGCGCAGCAGGGCCGAGACCGTGGTCTCGCGTTGGTCCGCCAGGGCCTGGAGTCGCGCCGCGTCGGGATGGGTGAAACTGGCGAAGAGGGTCTTGCGGTTCAGCGATGGCGGCCCGCGCCGACGGGTGTACGTCGCCTTGAAGGCTTCCAGGTCGGCCCGTTGAAAGCGCCGGTGCGTGCCCACCTGCTCGTAGGCGAGCCGGCCCTCGTCCACCATGCGGTTCAGGGTCGTCGGCTTGATGCCCAGGAAACGCGCGGCCTGGGTCGTGCCCAGGATCTCGGGCACGGGCAGGTCGTCACGGGGTTGGGTTTCCTGGGTGGTGCGTGCGCGAGGCATGGGGCAGATCTCCGTGTGGTTTTACCCACCCTAGAAGATTTGCCCAGCCTGTCAATGGGTTGGGGAAGGTTTTTTTACGTGCCCTGGCACGTAAAAAAACCTGGGAGGCTAAAGCCTCCTGAGCGCAAACCCCGCCTTCGGCCCAGAGGCGTCAGCGGGGTTTTCCGGACCGTGGTCTCCGAGGGTTTGGACGGTGGGGGTCGCGCAGCGTCGTCGCCCTGCTCTGCCGTCAGGTCGTCGCCGCTTCCCTCGCCCGCTTGGCGACCGGGCGAACCCAGCCCTCCCGGTGCGCGTGGAAAAACAGCGGTACGTTGAGGTCCTTGGCCAACGTGTTGCCACACCGCACGATCAGTTCGCCGATCGGACGCTGGTGCACGAACGCGTTCATGCAGAACTGCAACGCCGTCATCGCGCAGCAGAGCGGGTCGAGGTCCTGCGCCTGGATCAACCGGTCTTCGGGTCGAAGTCCCGGCTGGTTTTCACGGTCACGAAACAAGGCCAGCAGCAAGCCGCCCGCCCCGCACGTAGGTTCGTGGATCGTCAGCATCTCGTCGCCGCGCCGAACCGCGAAGTCAATACCGGGGGCCGCCGCCAGGTCGGCGAGGTCGGGCGGCGTGAAATACTGACCCAGCCCGTCGCCCCCGCGCTTGGCGAGCAGTTTGGTGTACAGGTCGCCCAGCACGTCGGTGAACGGCACGCTGTACCGCACCGCGGTCGCGTAGAGCATGAACAGCGCGGTGCTGACCGAGGGGTTGACGCCCGTCGTGTCGATCGGCCCGTGGTACGACGTGCGCAGGCCCGCCTGGTCGCGGAACCCGTCGCTCGCGAACCGGACCATGCCGCCGTACAGCAGTGCTTTGAAGCGATCGGTGCATTCCTGACCGGGCACGTCGAGCCCCTGGGTCAACGCTTTCAGGGCCTCCTTGCGGTTTTTCGGGAGCGTTTTGTGGAGGATGTGCGGGTCGCCGGTGGTGGCGGCGCTGCAAACGGTGTCAAAGGTGGTCATGCGCATCGCCTCGTTCGTGGTGGTTGGTGGTCGGGGCGCCCAACGCGCCCCGTGGTTCGGATCGGTTAAGCCTTGCGATGAGCAGCGTTGGCCTTGATGTCGGCCGCCAACAGCGCGGCGAACACGCGGACCAGCGGCGGAACTTCGACCTCCACCTTCCGAAGCTCGCCGTCTTCCCAGAACCCGTACGCGTGGCTTTTCTCGACGCTCGGGTGAACCGTCACCACGCGGGTCCCATCGGTGTGGTAGTCCTTGATCAGGTCGGCGCGGTGCATCCTCAGGCACCCCAGCGGTACCTTGTGCAGAAGCGAGGACATCGTGATTTGCAGCGTCGCCAGCTTCACCATCGCGGGGTCGATGTCGTTGGCGACCACGAACGTGTTGGCCACCCCGGCCTTGCCGTGCCGGTTGAGCCGGTTGCGCAGCTCAGCGAGCAGCAGCGCCCCCGATCCGCAGGTGGGGTCGCCCAACCGGCGGGGCCCGTGGTCGTCCGCCCCGTTGGCGAACGGTGCCAACAGGTCGGCCATGTCCGCCGGCGTCATGTGTTGCGCCTTGGCCGCGGCCTGTTGCTTCGCGATCGACCCGCCGTACAGATCGCTGAGCAGGTCCGCGAAAGGAACCGCCGACGCGACGAGTGCCAAGTAGTCGCTCCCCAGGTCGCCCAGCTCGGCCCACGCCTCAGGGTGGCCACGGTAATCCTCCAGCTCCACCACGAGCTGGCTGTCGAACCAGACGGACCCGCCGGCAGCGTAGTTGACCAGCAGTATTGGGGGCAACAGGTTGAACGTGACCTGCACGAGGTCGTCGAGCACCTCCTTCACGCCCGAGCGGAACGGGTGACGCTGGGCGAAGCGTCCGACGTGCGCCTTGAAGGCCTCGAACGGGGTGCTGGGCGTGCGGGTGGTTTTACGGGCCATAGGGTTCTCCTGGTGGTTGGGTTGGTCCGGGATGGGTGGTTTGTTTCGTGCGGTTGCTTGCGATGGGTGGTTCTGCGATCAGCCCTGCGCGAGCCCAGTGTTCAGCTCGTCCAGCGCGGGCTTTAAAAGCGTCAAAATCTTGGCGGTTCTCTTGGTGTTGGGGCCGCGCATGTGAAGCGTCTGGTGGTAGAACCGCACGGCGTCGAGCCCGGGACCGCGCGCCGCGCCCGCTTCAACAAACGCCCGTACGATGGACGGGTTCCCCCGGTCGAGAGCGTTCAGGAACGCGGTCCGTCCAATGAGGTCGTCCGGGCGGTGCGGATCCGCGCCGACGCTGAGCAGCAGCCGGACGGTTTTGGTCTTGCCGACCATGGCCGCGTAATCCAGCGGAGAGCGCCCGTTCATCGCGCGTTCGAGATCGCCCCCAGCACGCATGAGACGATCGAGGATCGTGGCCGTCAGCCCGTCCCGGGCGATCAGCCCGTGCAGGACGCTGCCCGTCCGTCCACCGTTCGGGTCGGCGCGGTGATCGATGAGCAGGTCCAACACGCGCCACTGCTCGTCGTCCGCCCATTCCCGTTGTTGCTGCATCTCCAGTTCGTCGAGGGAAGGGCCTTCGTAGTAACCCGGAAGCGATGCGATGTTTCTCAACGCCGTGCCCACCAGCGGACGCGACACACGCTCCAGCGCCACCACGTCACCGCCCATGCCGATCAACGCGGCCAACGCCGTGCTGTCGCCGAGGCCCACCGCCTGACGGATCCGTGCGGTGGCCCACGCCGCGCGCTCGTCCGGATCGTCGAGGTGGTTCAGGAGGTGCACCTCGTCCAAGATCTCGTCGTGGGTGAGCAGGGTGCGCACCGTGCGCTGGCGTTGCTCGCCGGCCGGGACGGCCGCGATCAGCTCGTCCACCGCCGACGTCGATCGGATGAGCGCGCCGCTCATGGCGTCGGTCAGCGGCACCAACCGGTGCAAGACGTGGGCGTGCTCGCCCAGGATCTCGCTCAACTCATTCAAATGTGCGTCGTACATGGCATGTCCTTGTGGGGTGTTGTGATGGTGTCGAACTAGAAGGAACCGGCCACCTCGACCGATCCCACGGGCTCCCCGTTGCGAAGCAGCTCCGCGATGTACGCCCACGTGGTCGCGCCACCCCGGACCACCACGGGCCCCGCGGTGTAGCGGTCCATCGAGCAGTAGCCCAACTCACGGGCGACCATCGCGAAACGCCGGGCCATGTCGTTGCGGGACAAGGCGCCGGTGTCGATGCCGTCGAACACGTCGAGCAGCAGGCCGTTCACGCGCGGAACGTTCGTCCGTGCCATCTCGTCCAGCAGCTCGGGCTTCCAGTTGCAAAACGCGTTGTGCGTCGTCGTTTCCATGGCTACCCCCGTCCCTTGGCTTTTTGAATCGCTTCGACCACGGCCGTATGGCCCCGCCGCGTGGCGAGGTCCAGCGCCGTCCGGCCGTCCGTGGTGAGCGCTCGCAGGTCGATCCCCGCCTTCACCAGCGGTTTCACAAACTCCGCCAGACCGTGCATCGCCACCACGTGAAGGGGGTTGAGCCCCGTCATGCCGGCGAGCGTTTGCCCAGGGTCGCCCCCGTGGTAGCGGACCGCGTTCAGGTGCTTCGCTGCCAACGGCGACGCCAGCGTTTCGCGGAAATCCGTCAGGTCCGCGTTGGCGATGTCGCCCAGCAGGGCCAACCCGAGCAGGTCCGCCTGGTGCGCCCGGCGCAGGTCGTCCCAGCTCGTGCTGCCGCCCCGCATCGCTGCCGTCTGGATGTCCAGCAGGAACACCGCGACGTGGTACTCGTAGGAAACCCCGTGCGGGGGCATCGGGAGCGAGACCGTACGCGAGGCCCGAAGCGGAACGGGCGAAGGCGTGCGGCGCTCGTAAGGACCTGCCTTCGAGTGCTTCCGGGGCTTGTAGTGGCGCGGCCGATTGCGCTGGATGGTGCTCATCGTGGTGGTCTCCGGTGATCGATTTAGGGGTTCGTGGGGAACGCGGTCCAACCCGTCCCCGCATCGACGTCGGTGGGCGATGCGCCCCACGACATCAGCAGGTACATCGCCTCGACGTGGTCGCCCGCGCTCGCCCACATCAGCGGGGTGCGCGCTTCACCGCCGACGCTCTTCAGGGTGCCGTTGAGGTCCGCACCGGCGTCGAGCTGCTCACGCATGGCGTCGAGGTCGCCCGCGTACGCCGCGGCGCACAGGGACGCGGTGGCGAGGTTCAGGGGGGTGGTCATGGGGTTGGCTCCTGAGGGCGCTGGTCAGGCGAGGTCGAACGTCAGCGCCAGCGCAACGGCGGCGTCGAACGGCAGGAGGTTCAGCACCACGGAGCCCGGGTTTTGCGCTTGGACCTTGAGCGCGATGGCGTGGGTGTCGGCCTTGCGCGGGCTCTTCACGCAGCCAAGGCCCTTCTCGTCCATGAACCACACGAGAACCTGACGGGCCATGTCCCTGGTCAGGTCCTTCTCGACCAGGTGACGGGTCACGAGCCGTACGATGGGAAACCCATGCTCGTAGTACGACGCGAGCTGCAGGTCCGCCGGCGCGGTGGCGATCGCGTGCGCGCGAAAGGCGTCTTCTTCTTCCCGGCTGACGAACGAACAGGGCATGTCGCCGCCGTCGCCACGCTCCTCGAAGGTCGCGATGCGCACGCCGTTGCGGTAGAGGGTGCCGGTGTACGCCCAGCCCTCGTTGCCCACGGTTTGCGACCCGATGGTCACTGCGTAGTGGGTGCCCGTTTGCAGGTCTTGCGAGGTGTTCTGGTTCATGGTGGTTCCTTGAGGTGGTGTGGGGTGATGCCAGTGTCCCGGAGGGCCCGGCCTCGGTTGAGTCATCGGGTGGCAAGTCCCAGGGGCGGCCCGAGACTCACAGAACCGGGCGGATCAGAGACGTGCCCGGGCACGTGCGGGCACCGATGCCGGCGTCGCCTGCGCGGCGAGTGCCTCCTCGACGGCGGCGGCCAGCACCCGGGCTTCCTCCTCGACGATCCGCTGCTGAACGTGGGCGAACGCATGGCGGCCCTTCTCGTCGAGGCCGGTCAGGCACCCGGGGTTGAGGGCGATCTGCTCAAGCACCGTTTCGAACCGCCCGTCGGTCAGCGCTCCCGCAGCGATGAACCGCTCGATCAGGGCGCGGTCGCCGCTCCGGATGGCGAGCACGAAGGGGGTCATCCACCCGCCGCGGTAGCTGCTCAACGACACCTCCGCGTGGAGGTTGGGCTTATGCGCGAGCATCAGGTCCAAGGTCCGTTCACGGTTCGCGCTCGGCTTCATGCGGATCAACAGCTCGCACATGACGTGGCCGTGCACGCCCTCATCCCCGTGCCCGTCCACGAAGGCCCCGGCGTTCAGGAAAATGGGCACGAACCGGTGGTAGGAGGGAAAGAGGTTGCGCGGCAGCGAGCCGGTCATGACGTTCAGCGCATCGGCGGCGACACGCTGCCGTGCCGTCGTCGAGCGGATCCGGTTCAGCAGGTGGTCGGTGAGCGCGTGGTACGAAAGCTTCCAGCGGACGAACCCGGTCACCATGGCCCCGGCCAGCTCGTCCTCCTTGCCCGGCGACAGGTGGCTGACTTGCTCGAGCAACGCGTCCACCAGCCCGATCGTGGGCTCGGTCGGTGCGCGGAGCAGCGCCCGGTAGGGCGGCTTGTCCATGTCGTGCTGGTCCAGGATCTTGCGGTCCAGCCCGGCGTCGAAGAGCGCCGTCACCATCCCGATGTCGTGACGCAGCAGCGCCTCCTCCAGCGGGGTCAACGTGTGGCGGGCCGGGGTGCCGTCCACCGTGTCCCGGAACGGCTTGGTCAGCGACACCCCGTGCTGCGCCAACAGGTGCAGCGCTGCGACGTTCCCGGTGCGCACGGCGTGGTGGACCAACGGCAACCCGTGGTGACAGTACGTCCCGGGCTTGGCTTTCGGGTTGGCCACCACGGTGGTCACGAGCTGGGCGAACGCGGCTTGCTCGGCCGCGTCGGAGGGGATCGCCGCCGGGATGACGATGGCGTCGAGGAGGATGAAGGTCATGGTTGCTCCGGGGTTTGGGATGGTTTGAAGTCTCGCGGCCCGGGCGCCGCGGTTTGAGTCATCGGGAGGGGGGTGCCCAGCGCTGGGCGAGACTCACGCGCTGGGCATAGGAAGCGAGGCGCCTAGTGGCAGGTGGCCATCTCCGGGGGCAGGAATCCGGAGGCCACCATGCGACCGCGGATGTGGGCGAGCACCTCGCCCATGCGGGCGTCCAACGGCGGCAGGCACGCGACCGCCTTCGCCTGCGTCTTGCCCTGATTGATGAGGGTCTGGACATACGAGGAACGGATCAGCATCCAGGCCGTCGGCGTCTGGCCGTGGACCAGCGCGACCTCCAGCAAGCCCATGCCCCTCTTCGTCAACGCCAGCATGTCGGCGCCCTGCTCCATGAAGCTGTGCATCTCGTCGGCGTCGCCCATCGCCACAGCGTTGTGCAAAGCGGTGTAGCCGCTGTCGATCGGAACGCACACCGGGGCGTTCGCCCCGTTGGCCGGCGCGTCGATCGTGGTGATGTGACGCAGCACCGCGGCCACCTCGTGATGCTTCATCGCTTCAGCGATGCTCAGGGGCGTGTGGCCCCGCGAGCGGTCCACCACGTCCGGGTTCGCGCCGGCCGCCAGCAACGCGTGCACGAGGGCCAGACGGTCGTCCGCCGCGGCGTAGCCCAGCGGGGTGTACCCGTCGTGGTCCGTCGCTTCGAGGTCGGCGCCCGCCGCCAGCAGCGTCAGGACCACCCCGAGCTGGTTGGTCCGAACGCCCCAGTGCAGCGGGGTCGCCCCGTCGCTGTCGCGGGTGTTCACGTCGTAGCCCGCGTCCAGCAGGATCGGCAGCAGGTGGGCGTGCCCAAAATGCGCGCTCAGGTGCAACGCGTTCACGTTGTAGACCGGGCCCATGCCGCTGTACGACCGGACGTCGATGGCGTTCAGGTGCTCGATCTCGAGCGCGAGGGTCAACGCCTCAGCGTTACCGCTGCGAACGGCCGGAAGCAGGCGGTCGGTCACCGCCGCGCCGGCGTGGTTGAGCGCTGCGTCGGACAGCGTGATCCCACGGTGCGGGCACGCCGTCAGCAGCGAACCGACCGCCCCCAGAGGGCCGCGAAGCCAGACCTCCGCCGGCGACGTGACGACGGGCAGGTGGCGGATCGTCAGCGACGGACGGCGATCGGCTTTCCGACCGGTTTTGCTCTTCTTGCTCATGGTGATGCTCCTGTACTATTGAGAGGACTACTTATTGAACGATGAAGGGTTTGGCTGTAATAACCGGCGGGGTTCGGCTTACGTGGGGGCCACCTGCCCCGGGGCGTCCGGCAGGGCCAGCACGATCGTGGGCTGGGCGCCCCCCATCAAGAGGGAGATCAGGACCATCGTCCAGAAGGACTGGGCGTGGCCCTCGCTGCCCTTCTTCGCGCCCTGTGCGTCCAAGGCCTTCACGCACCCGTCGAACATCTCCTGCGGGATCAGAAACTCGGCGATCCACACCGGGTTGCTCCCGGCTTCCCGGATGACCGGGAGGATGTCCACAAGCTGGCCCGCGCGCGGGCCCTTTTTCGGTTGCTCGGTGATGCCTTCGATGCGCGGTTGGTTCGTCATTTGCCCTGCTCCTCGTGGTGGTTGTGCTTCGACGGTACCCAGCATGGTCGTGCCACCGCCCGCGGTTGGGTCTTGCGGGTCCCGCCAAAGCGGGTACTCCAAGACTCACGCGGACGGCGACGCTGGTGTAGGCATGGCCGGCCTTGCGGGCCGACCACCGAACGAAGTTTGAGGAAGGGCCTGCGCCAGGCCGAGTCCTGGCCGATGCGGGCCGCCCAGGGGCGTGAGACTCACGGGCGGTGGTCGGTGCGGACGGGCGCGTGGGTGGGGATCACCGGCCGCAGGCCAGCAGCGCGCAAGCGGGGTCGCCCTCGCCTCAAGAGGTGGTGGGCGCGGTATGGGGGCTGGTTCGTGGGTTGGTTCGGTTGTTCAGGCGTGGGGGTGAAACGGTGCCGCTGCGCGCCACCCCAACACCCTCGGGGCTCACGCTCCCGATCGCCCTCCGGGCCGTGGCCACCGGCGAGGGGGTAGTGCCCGGATGGGGAAACCGGGCGGTGCGCCGATCAGACGCTGATGTGACGCGTCCTGGCGGAGTAGCGGGCCTCGCCCATGGGGCGGCCCGGGCGAGCGGGCGCGATCGCCACCTGTTCAGGGTCCTGCCCCACGACGTCCGACGGCAGCGGAGCGCGCCCGTAGCCGTTGCGGTCGAGGTAATCGCTGTGCATGCGACGCAACCAGCGACGCACCCCAGCCTCCACGCCGAACCGTGCGGCGTAGGCCAGGATGCGCGGTCGCACCACCCGCAACAGGTGGAACACCCGCTCCTCGAAGTGGTTCTCCCGCCATTCGATGCCCTGACGCTCGCCCTTGGTGACGCTGGTCGCCACCGCGAGCACCAGCGCCTCGTGAACAAAGAGGAACCCGGGCTCCGGATCCGGAGCCACCGGGACGTCCCGTCCGAACTGGTCCGGATCGACGGTGTTCACGGTGCGAGCGCCCAGGCGCATCGCCCGCATGAAGGCCTCGCCCGTGAAACGCGAGAGCTGGTCCGCGTGGTACAGCTCGTTGCGGTCCAGGAGGCTCGCGGGTTGATCCTTGGGCGCCAGGTCCGGGTTCAGCCAGGCGCGCAGGCCGTGCCTGAGGTCGTCGCTCCGCGCCTTGCCCGCCTCCGGGTGAAACGCCACCCCGTCCAGCTCGCAGACCTCCGCCACGGACCGGTGATCGTCCGACCGCCCTTCGCGGTAGCAAAGCAACGGGTGCCAAAGCCCGTCCCGGGACGTGTCGCCCCGCAGCATCGCCCATAGGGGCAAGGGTAGGTCTTCGTCGTCGTGGCACGGGCCGACGGTCCAGAACCGTTCAGCGCCCGGGACCACCTTCTCCGCGACCGTCCAGAACGTCGTGGCCAGGGTGGTGTCGCCCACCGCTCGCTCTTCGTCGTCCGCTTTGGTGCCGCCCGGCACGATGGTCCCGGCTTCCCAACGCGACCAGCCGTTGCCCCGTCGTCCGACCAGGCGGTCCATCTGCCGGCCGGACAGCACCCGGCGCTTCGGTTCGACGGGGGCCGCGCTCGCCGCCTTCTTCTTGTGGACGGTCGCCGCATCGTCCAGCACCGGCTTGTCCGACCCGCTGACGTCCTGACGCTCGACGTTCGCCTTCCCCAGCTCGACGTCCAGGTGCTCGCGCACCTCCGGATCCGCCAGACGTGCGGAAAGCCCGGGCTCCCCGTTGAGGATCCGCTCCGCCGTCGTGCGCACCCACCACGCCCACGCCCGGCCCCGGACGCTCTCCCAGTCGTTGTCGTTCTTCCTGTTCGCCATGCCGCCCCGTCCTGCCCGTTCGTTGGTCCTGCGCCCATTTTAGCCGGGCTGGCCACCGGGGGATCGCCAAGGGCAACGCCTGGCCCGTCGCGGGCGCCGTGGTCGTGAGTCTCGGGGGCCGTTCGCGACCGGGGGTCTGAAGACCCAGCCCAGGAGCGGGCGTGCGACGAAATAGGGGTCCGCCCACTCCTGACGACGGACACCATGACCGCCCTCGCCCGTACCTCCCGCTCCGCTCGCGAGCTGGACCAGTTTTACACCGCCACCCCCATCGCCGCCGCGCTGATCGACAACCTCCCCGATCACCTCGGGGGCGTCGCCCTCTCCGGGTTCCGCTGGCTCGAGCCGTCCTGCGGGACCGGCGCGTTCCTGAACCTGCTGCCCGACGGTTCGATCGGGGTGGACCTTGAGCCGAAGTGCCCGGGCGCCGTGCAGGGCGACTTCCTCACGTGGGACCTGCCCACCACCGACGACCCGCGCCCGCTCGCGGTGCTGGGCAACCCGCCGTTCAAGCATGACGTCGCCTTTTTCAACCGCTGCGCGTCGCTGGGCGCTGCGTTCGTCGCCTTCATCGTCCCCCGCTCGTGGGAAAAGGCGTCCGTCCAGAACACGCTGGACCGCCGCTTTCACCTGGTTCACGAGGAGGTGCTGCCCCTCGATGCGTTCGTCTTCGAGGGCGCCCCCAAGGCGGTGCCCACGGTCTTTCAGGTCTGGGAAAAGCGTGACGAGCTGCGCCCGCTGATCGTCCTGCCGACCACGCACGCGGATTTCGCGTTCGTGCCGGCGGCGCAACGCGAGACCGCCGACTTTGCGATCCAGCGCATCGGGGTGAACGCGGGCGCCGTGAAGGATCTCGACGCCGAGCACCTGAGCGAGAACTCCCACCGCTTCGTGCGCGCGATCGACCGCTCCCGGGTGGCCGAGGTGCGCGCCGTCTTCGAATCGGTGGACTGGGCCCCGGTGAAGGCGCGCGTCGCCGGCAACCCCAGCATCGCCAACGGCGAGATCGTGCAGGCCTACACCGAGGCGGTGCACCACCGCTGGATCGACGTGTGGGCCGCCGAATGGTTCGCGCAGGACGAGCAGGACGCCAAGGTGGAGGCGGTCCGGTCGGCCCAGCCGTTCGCCCTGTCCTTCGAGGACGGGTGCGACGTGGCCGCGGTCTACGCGCACATCGCCGAGCTGCAGGCCGCCTCGGGCCTCGACGCGGAAGGCCGCGCCACCGGGGGCGTCGTCTACACGCCCCCTCGTGTGGCCCGCACGCTGGTCGATCTGGCCCGCCTGCAACCGACCGAAACGGTCGTCGAACCGGCCGCCGGCCGGGGGATGCTCGTCGCCGCGCTGATCGAGCACTGGCTGGACCAGGGTTGGACCCACGAGCAGATCGCCCTCTGGGGCGAGGAACGTCTGTTCGTCGGGGATCTGGACGGTTTGGCGCTGCAGGACCTCGCCGGCTGGTGGCGTGGGTTCTTCGCCGCCCACGGCGTGGTGTCCGAGCTGCGCAACCTGCGCGCGGGCGATGCCCTGTTCGAGGGGTGGTCGGACCGCACCTTCGACGTCACGTTGGCCAACCCTCCTTACGTCGGGCTGCAGCACCTGCCGAAGGACCACGCCCAGCGCGTGCGCTCGACGTTCAAGACCTGCGCGAAGGGCCGTGGGGACCTCTACCGTGCGTTCCTCGAACGTGCGCAAACGCAATCCCAGCGGTCCGTGATGATCGTGCCCAACGCGTGGATGCGCACCACCGCCGGCACCGCCTTGCGCGAGCTGTTGCGCAACCGGGTTCGTGCGGTGATCGATTTCGAGAGCCGTCGTGTCTTCCTCGGTCCGCAGGGGGCCAGCGTGCTGACCGCGATCGTTTCGACCGGCCCGGCCACGCAGGCGCCGGTGCTGTTCCGCACGGACATGCCGCACGAGAGCAGCACGCCCTGGACCGTGGCGTTCCGCCAGAGCGACGCCGCGCTGGGCCCCAAGGCGTGGGCGCTCGCCCCGGCCGTGCCGGGCGACGAGGTGAGCCCGGACGCGGAAACGCTCGGGGACATCGCCGAGATCCACATCGGGATCGCGACGAACTGCAACCCGGCGTACGAGCTGGTGACGGGCACCGTGGACGGTGACGAGCTGGTCACCCACGACGAGGTGCAGGGGCGCGACGTGCGCCTGCCGCTGGGCCAGGCCCCGCTCTACCTGAAGGGCACGACGGTCAAGGATCGCACCGATCTGCGGACCGCCCACCGGATGCTGTGCCCCTACGGGGAGGATTTTGAGGTCGTGCCGGAGCACGGCTTGACGCCGGACGTGCGCGCCTGGTTCGAGGCCCGCCGGGGCACGCTGCTGGCGCGCGACAAGGGGGACGTGGCGCAGTACGAGGCGTGGTACGCCTTTGGCCGCCGGCAGGGGTTGATGGCGTTCCGCCCGGACGAACGTCTGTTCCTCGTCCCGAGCATGGCCAAGGGGCCGTTGGCCCCGGTCGAGTTCATGCCCTGCGAGGTGGGTGGGCGTTTCCTGTGGACCTCCGGCTACGTCGTGCGTCCCAAGGACCGGTCGCCCGAGGGTTACGACCGCCTGCGGGCGGTGCTCGAATCCCCGGGCACGTGGCGCTTCCTCGCGCGCCGCGGGAAGATGTGGACCGGTGGGCACCGCTCGTTCACGCCCAAGCTGTTCGCGTCCGTGCCGACGGGGAACCTGAAGGCACCGGTGGCGGTGACGGTGACCGCCGGTTCGCACGTGGCCGACGATCTGGTGGTGTAGCCGGTCGGCTACACGTGAAGGGGTGCGGTGGCACGAGGTGACACCCCCACCCGGAGGCGAAGGGCCTCCCGCTGCCGCGCCCCTCCCCGGGCCCGAGCAACTCTTTTCTGCTGGTGCCCGCGCGTGGCCCCGTGGTATCAAGTCGTCTGGCCGGGATTCCCCAGCGCCACCACGACGACACCACGACCGGGACACGTATGAGCACCGCCCCCACCACCAGCCGCCCGCCGATCTGGCAACTGATCCGCGATGCCGTGTCGCCCCTGGGTCGCGAGACCAGCAACGTGGAGATCAAGCAGCTCCTGCTGCGGGCGTACCCGGATCTCAACGCGGCGACGATCGCCTGCCAGATCGCGATCTGCACCGTGAACCGGGTGGGCCGCGTGGGCTACCCGGAGAACAAGAAGCCCCGCCTGGCGAACGGCCGGTACGACTTCCTGTTCGCCACCGGCCGGGGCAAGGTCACGTGGTACGACCCGGCCAAGCACGGGGTGTGGGCGATCGAGCAGACCCCGGAGGGCCTGGCGGTGCGTCGGACCGACGACGAGACCGGCGAGGACGTCGACTCCCCGCCGGAGGTGGACGCCGTGGAGCCCGTGGACGACGGGTTCGGCGGTGGCGCCTTCGCCCTGGAAAGCCACCTGCGCGACTACCTGGCGCGCAACCCGCCCGGCACCACCACGCACGGCGCCCTGAGCCTGTTCGTCGATGCCGACGGGCGGGACGGGGTGGAGTACCAGACGGATTGCGGCCCGGCGGATCTGGTCTTCCTCGACCGGGACGGGAACTTCGTGGTGTTCGAGTTGAAACTGGGCCGGGGCCCGGACGCGGCGCTGGGCCAGGTCCAGCGGTACATGGGGTGGATCGAGCACCACCTCGCCCAGGGCAAAACCGTGTCCGGGGTGATCGTGGCCAACGCGATCAGCGAGAAGCTGAAATACGCCGGCAAGGTCGCCCCCCGGGTCCAGCTCATGGAGTACAAGCTGGCCGTGACGCTCGCCCCGGTGGCGCTGCAGGCGCCCGTGGCGTGAGCGCCGCCGGCGACCGCACGCTTTGGTCCCCTGGGGTCGCAGCGGGCTGATACACTGTTCATCCATACAGTGTTTGTTGCTCCGCCCCCATGAACCACCCCGTCCCCCTCGTCGAGGATCCCGCCGCTCTGCACATCGTCGAGACGCTTTGCCGTGTGCCCGCGGGCTTTCCGAGCCCCGCCCAGGATCACACGCAACGTCGCATCGACCTGAACGAGGTGCTGGTGCTGAACCCGCTTTCGACGTTCCTGTTCAACGTCGAGGGCGACAGCATGAAGGGCGCCGGGATCCAGCACGGGGACAAACTGGTGGTGGATCGGTCGATCGAGCCCAAGCACGGCCTGGTGGTGCTGGCGTGCGTCGATGGGGAGTTTACGGTCAAGCGGCTCTACCGCCGCGCGGGGATCGTCAAACTGGTGCCGGCGAACCCGGCGTACGAGCCGATCGTGTTTTCCGATGGGCAGGAGATGAGCGTGTGGGGCGTGGTGACGTGGAACCTTCGCCAGGTGCTCGCCACCCGAGTGCGGAGCACGTCGTGACCACGTTCGCCCTGGTGGACGGGAACACGTTCTACGCGAGCTGCGAGCGCGTGTTCCGGCCGGACCTCGTGGGCAAGCCGCTCATCGTTCTGTCGAACAACGACGGGTGCGCGGTCACCCGGACGCAAGAGGCGAAAGACCTCGGCGTCAAGATGGGCCAGCCCTTTTTCGAGGTGCGCCACCTGGTCCAGGAAGCCGGGCTGGTGGCGTTGAGCAGCAACTACGCGCTCTACGCGGACATGTCCGCCCGCATGATGGCCATCCTGGGCCAGTTCTCCCCGGTCCAGGAGATCTACTCCATCGACGAGTGTTTCCTGGACCTCACCGGGATGCACGCCGTGGCCGGGGACCTGACGTCCTACGGCCTGGCCATGCGCGAGCGGGTGCTCCAGTGGATCGGGATCGCCACCTGCGTGGGAATCGGCCCGTCCAAAACGTTGGCGAAGCTGGCCAACCACATCGCGAAGAAGAACGTGGGCCACGCCTGGTCGGGCGTGTGCGACCTGACCGCGTTGAGCCCGCCCGAGCTGGACGGTCTGCTGGGCACGATCGAGGTGGGCGACGTGTGGGGCGTCGGCCGCCGGCTGCGCGAGCGTCTGACCGCCGACGGGATCGCCACCGCCCTGGACCTGAAACGGGCCAGCCCGAGGTTCATCCGCTCGACCGTTTCGGTGGTCCTGGAAAGGACCGTACACGAGCTGAACGGCATCGCCTGCTACCCGTTCGAGAGCGAGGCCCAGCCGCAAAAGCAGATCATCTGCTCGCGCAGTTTTGGCCACCCGGTGGTGACCCAGGACGATCTGGCCGTGGCGGTGCGCGACTTCACCAGCACCGCGGCCGAACGAATGCGCCGCCAGGGCCTGAAGGCCGGGCAGGTGCAGGTGTTCATCCAGACCAGTTCGTTCCGCAAGCAGGACAAGCAGTACAGCGCCGGCGTGGTGGTCCCGCTGGCCGTGCCGGTGGGCGATACCCTGAGTCTGGTCCAGGCGTCGCTGAGCGGTCTGGCGCGGATCTTCAAGCCCGGGTTCAAGTACGCCAAGGCGGGGGTCATGCTGCTGGACCTGACCGCCCGCACGGTCGAGCAAGGCGACCTGTTCGCCGACACCGGGAACGCGCGCAAGACCCGGTTGATGGAAGCGCTGGACGGGATCAACGACCGGTTTGGCCGGGGCACGTTGCGCGTGGGGAACGTCGAAGGGCACCAGGCGTGGCACATGAGCCAGAACGCGAAGACGCCCAGCTACACCACCGAGTGGGAAGCTCTCCCCACGGCCCGGTGACGTGCTACCGTTGAGCGATCGCAACGGTGGAGAAGGACGCATGGACGTGGCCCACTTTCTGAACGAACGGCTGGGGTTCATCCGCCAGCTCTACGCCACGTCGGCGGCCCCCTTCGTCGAGCGGCAACGCCTGATCGAAAACGAGGAAGAGCCGTTCGTTCCGCCGTACGCCGAGGACGGGGAGCCCCCGTTTCTGACGGAGTGGCAGGAAGCCCAGGATTCCATCGATGTCCTGGGCCACGCGTGCCTGTGCCTGTTGACGTCCGGTCTGCAAGCGTATTTGCAGACCCGGCACATCCTGCACGGTCCAGAACTGACGGACGTCGAACGTAAGAACGTGTTTCGGCACGGGTGGGTCCGCGGGTACAACCGCATCTTCACCGAAGCGTTCGGCATCCCCTTTGCGGACGGTCCGGTGAGCATCGATGCCCTGGAGGACATCGTTCTCGCCCGCAACAGCATTCAGCATCAGCTCTCCATCACGTCGGTGCGGGCTGCGCACGCCGATCGCAAGCCGGGGCAGGCCCGATCGTTTTTCCTCTCCGATCGCGAGGTCGAACTGCTCGACCGGCTGGACCCGGAAGCGATGAAATGGGTCATGCCACCGGCGGTGCACGTGGACCAGGCCAAGCTGGAGGTCACGCTCGACACCGTGGCGCGGTTCGTCACGTGGCTGGACGGTGCGATCAGCGCGAAGTTCTCCCGCGAGGTCTGAAAAGCGCTGCTCCCGGGTTCTGGTTCTACTCCTCTTCCTCTTCCTCTTCCTCTTCCTCCGGTTTCGCCAGTGCTTCTTCGATGTGTACGCCCGGGCCAAGGGGTGCAGGTCATCAGAGCCTCGCTCGCCGACGTGCCGGTGCAGCGGGTTGCCTCGGGGTCGCCATGGCCTCATCCGCCGCCTGGCTGAGGATCGCGTTCTCCACCGCCTGCCGGAGCAGGTTCCCGTCGGACCGCCAGGCTTCGCCGCCGGTGAGCGCGATCGCGGCATCGGCGTACGGTTCTGGCACGACCTGCCCGTGCTCCAGACGCCATTCGACGAACTGCACCCAGGTCGTGAAACCCCAGTTCGTGCCATCGCGCCGGGTCTTCGTCCGGACGTGGCGGTCCAGCTCGTCGGACCACGCCTGGTAGCTCGCGAAACCTTGCTGGCGAGCTTTTGCGTCCAGTCGAGCGGTGTTCATCAGAGCCTCGCCCGCTGACGTGCCGGTGCCGGGGCTTGCCCCGTGCTCGCCTGGGCGTCCTCCGCCACACGGCAGAGGATCGCCTCGTCCGCGGCTTGCCGAAGGACCACCTGCTCGTACCGGAGGTTGAGCAGCCAGGCCTTGTCGCCGGCCAGCTCGAGAACCTCCGGTGTGATCTTCAACGTGCCGCCCATCAGCATCTTGCTGGAGATCGTGTCCACGTCCGGCCCGAACGCGCCGTTCCGAAGGGTCGTGACGAGATCGTCAACCAGCCGGGGCCGCAGGTCCGGGTTGTCAGCGTAAAACGCGGTGTTGGACACGGTGGGCCTCCTATGGGGGATCGGGCATGGCCCGGGATGGTCCAGAACTACCAGGTCCTGGCGGCACGTCAACGTTGAGCTTCATCGCTTCCCGAACCGCAGGTCGGTGCCGCCGGTCGTCGCGAGCGGGATCTTCCCCGCCTTGCCGAAGGCTTGCGCCTTGGCCAACGGGTTCACCGCCGGCCGGCGCCCCTTCACGTCCTTGTATTCCCCACGGGCTTCCAGCGCGACGTCGAGCATGTGGCCCAGGAGTTCCCAGTGGGCGAAAATGCCCACGACGTGCGACAGCACCCCGATCACCAGGATGTGCACCAGCTTGTCGAACCAGCCCTTGCCGACGGGCTCCGCCACGGTCGCGCTGTCCTCCGGCTCCGCGCGGAGCATGCCCGGGGGCACGAACGACGGCTTGCCGAACGTCGCCTGACGGGAAACGCCGGAGGCCTGGAAGGTGATCCCCCGGCGGGGATGGACGATCACGTCCTGGCTGGTCAGATCGATCTGCATCAGAAGCTCCGACGGTCAACGCGCCGCAACAGGTCGATCACGTCCTGCCGATCGACGAAGGTCCAGCCTTTCTCATCCTTGCGCGGCGTGATCAACCCCTCCGCCAACGCGCGGAAGTAGCGCGGACCGCCCAGCATGGCGACCGCCTTCTTGACGTTCAGACGGGGACCGCCTGCAGCGCCCTGACGGAAGCCGGTCGTCGGCGTCGCACGCTGGGCCGCTTCCAGCACGTCCAGCGAACTGACGAAACGCCCGGACGTGCGCAAGCCCTCCACGGTGTGAGCGGTCTGCTCGGCCGTGGGCCAGAAGCTCAACGTTGAAATGGGGGTGGTGGGGTTCACGATCGTCTCCGGTTGATGTGCCTACACATCCACCTTAGCAGCCGTTGGGAGCCAGTCAACCCGTGCCAACGCACGGATGCAAACTTATTTTGATGTAGGGGAGCTGGACCTGCCCCCGCGCAAAAACCCCTCCTTGGGAGGAGGGGCTCGCACCTGGCGGCCGGGGCCTGCGGCCACGGTTCAGCGCTCCGTCGGGTACGCCGTCGGCCGCGTCGGACGGTCCCGCTCGTCCAGGATCGGCCAGTTGCGCATCACCTCCGGGAGCACGAACGGCTTGCGCCCGGACGGGTCCGGTTGGGCCCGGGCGGCCCGGGCCGCTGCGCGGGTCGGCCACTCCTCCACGGGGCGCCCGGCCTTCTTGTCCGCGCACCGCTTCGCCCACACGGGCGCATACGCGTGGATCTCCTGCGGGTCGAAGTGCCAACGCCCCAGGATCTTGCGCCCGGAGACCTGGCCGTGCTCGAGCAGGTGGAGCATGAGCCCCATGTTGACCCCGATGATCGTCGCCGCCTCCCGGGTGTTCAGCGTGGTGGCCTCGGCCGGCTGGACTGTCTTGCTGGCCTTCTCGACGATCGACCGGTCGGGCTGCGCCGCTTTGGACGTGCGGGTTTTGGCCCGGGCCTTGGCCGGTGCAGGGGGTGCGGGGGGTGCGGGGGGTGCGGGGGGTGCTGGGATTCGAACGATGCGCATGGCGTCTCCGTGGGATTGGGTGGTTGTGAGGCAGGAAGGACGCCCCTGGCGCCCTCCCCTGGGTGAACGTTGAGCGCGGCCGGGGCCGTCAGTAGCGTGTGCCGCGCAGCCGGTCCCGCTCGTCCAGGATGGGCCAGTTGCGCATCGCCGTCGAGAGCACGAAAGCGGGTCGTGGTGCCTCGGCGTCGAGCCGGGCTTGCATGGCTTGTTTGATCTTGGCGCGTCGCTGCGCCTGCGCCTGTTGCAAGCGGTACATGAGGTGACCAGTGGGCATCGCGGCGCGACGCTTCAGCAAGGCGTCCACCACCTCGCGGGTGAAGGTCCAGCGATGCCCCTGCTTTGTGCCGCGGAGCAGACCCTTGTTGATGAAGTGCTGCAGGTAGGCCCGGGACGTGCCCAGGAGCTGCGCGGCCTCCTGTGACGACAACAGGCCGTCGGCCAACAACGACGACTTCTTTTCAGGCGCCTCGTCGCGTGGAGTTTTTTTGCTCCCGGCCTCTTTCCGCGGCCTCTTTTTGCACGCGGCCTCTTTCCACGCGTTCCGCTCCCGGACCGCACGCTCCAGCTCGTCGGGATCGAACCGCACGCGGTGGTTCACCACCATGCCAGTGATCCGCCCAACGCGCCGAAGATACACGACGTTGTAGGTGGTGCAGCCGAGCCGTTCGGCCGCCTCCCGGATGGACAGCAACCGACGCATGGAGGCGTCCGGTTCGATCCGTGGTGGGGCGAGGGCCGTTTTTTGGGAATGTTCGTCGGACAAAACGGTGGTCATGCGGTGGTCTCCTTGTGGTGGTTGCGGGACGGTATCCTGGTGTTCGCCCGTGCCCCCCACCTGTACCAGGTTGGCCGGCCCTGTCAAACGGAGCGAGGCCGCCCGATGCGTGCCCTGGCACGTGTTTCGTACTTGACTTGGGGCCACGGGCCTGTACCTTGTGGGGATCGCAACACCACAACGGGAGGGGTCCATGTTTTTCTTTTTCTGGTTTTCCGGTGGGGCTCCCCTCACCCGTGAGCAGCGGATCGTCCGCTTCAAGATCCTGGGCTGGACCGTGGGCGTGGTCGCCCTCGTCCTGCTGCTCGCCGCGGCGATCTCCTCGCTCATGCCCAAGCCGGTCCCGGTGGTTCAGCCCAACGTGCCGGTGTACGTGCCCTTCCCGGTCGCCCCGCAGGTCGTGCCCCAGGCCCAGCTCGACGCCACGCGCGAAAAGATCCTGACCGGCTCAGATCAGATGGCGAAGGACGTGGAAAAGCAGGCCCCGGGGAGCCTGGGTGCGATGCAGGCCCGCAGCCTGGCGGACTTCATCGCCGCGCATTGCGGGAAGCCGGGCGGGTGCCTGAAGAAGTAAGGCCAAACGCTGCGCGGATGAGGAAACGCCCGGGAAACCGGGCGTTTTGCATGTCAGGGACGCCTCGACAACGTGCGCCGTCGTTCAGGCCTGCGCGTCCCGCGTCGCCTTCTTCGCCGCCCGCTGCGCGGCCAGGGCCTCCACGTCGGCGCGGTTCACGCGCTTGTTGCCATGCTCGTCGAGCACGACGGGCAACCGGCCACGCTGAACGAGCCGCGTGATGCTCGCCCTGTCGGCAAAGCCCAGCAAACGCCAGGCGTCGGAGAACGACAGCAGCGGCCCGGACCGCACGGCCTTGCTGCGCGCACCCTTCTGCGACCGGGGCGGCCGTGGCCGGCCCGTCGGCGTCGGCGTGGCCCGCCACGTTTCAAGGTCGGCCCGGTCGAACGCGCGCACGCCGTCGATCAGCACGAACGGCAGGTCACCCAGTTGCGCAGCGCGGCTCACGAGGGGAACGCTGCGGCCGATGAACGCAGCGGCCTCGTCGGCGGTCAAGCGGCCGGCGGCGGCGATCGCCGCACGGGGGCGTTCGGACGGCCGCACGAACGTGTCGAGCGCGGCGGGGTTGACCAGCCGGCCGCGGCGCTTGTCGTACCCCGTGGCGGGACCGTATGGGGCTCGGTACCAGATCGTGTCGGGCTTACCGGGCGGCGGGCGATCGAACTCGCCATCGTGCCACCAGCGCGTCGCGGTGATGTACGTGACGCCGAGCCGGTCGGCGACCTGCTGCAACGTCAGCCATTGTTCGAACGGTGTGGTGGTCATGCTATGGACTCCCAGGTGGGCAGGACCGTGGCGGCCCTCGTACCACCGAACCCGCCGGTGAGGGCGGGCACTGGTGGAGCGTCGATGTTTCAGGCGTCAGAGCCGTGCGTGCTCACGGGCCGGGAGCGATGCGCCAGCGCTCGCCACCGCCGCCTCGCGCAGCAGGCTGCCTTCGAGTGTTTCGAGCCACGCCTGGGACTCGCGTTTCACGAGCGGCAGGCCTGCGTCCGTGGCCTCGGCCCGCTCGTTCAGCACGCGGCGCAGGGCCAGCACGTCCTCATGATCCGCGCCGTGCAGGGCTTCTTTGTGCGCCAGGGACAGGCAGTGTTTGAGTTTCGAGAACGGCCAGGCACGGGACGGGCTGCGGATCATCGCGCAGCATTCGAACTCTTCGTCAGGCCACCAGCGGCTGGCGTTGTCGTACGAACCGGCGGGCTTCGCACCGCTTTCGTGGTCCGCCAGCGCTTTGAGCGCAGCGGCCTGGCGGTCGGCCGGAACTTTGACCCAGGCGCGTTGATGCTTCGTGAGTTTGATGGGGTGTGCGGTGGTGAGGTTGTGCATGATCGGCTCCGTTGGTCAAGAACCGGGGCGGTCCTTGTACCGCCAAACCAGCCGTCAGGCTGGCACTGGTGGAGCGTTGCGCTGGCCGGCCTACTTCGCGTCGGTCCATTCGCCCGTGTCGGCGTCGCGCTGCTGCTCGACCTCGACGATGTAGCCGTTTTCGTCGATGTCGGCCTGGGTCATCATCGGCTCGCCGAGCGTCGCGCGGGCGTCGTCGAGCGCTTCGATACGGGTCTCGCCGTGGCCGTACACAACCTCGTTGTGGCCGACGAAACGGAACTTGGTGCGGGTTTCGATGACTGCTTGCATGGTGTGTCTCCTGGGGTTTAAAGGGCTTTGCGTTGTGCGCTGCCTACAGTCAGTGTCTCGTACCGGTTGAGAAAAGCAATATTTTTTAGCGCGAAATGTGCATGGTGGAAAAATAAATGTGTTTCCATCTGTTACGGACTACATACCAATATCATACGGCGCAAAACGACGGCCGCAAGCGACGGGCCGCAGGCCAGGGCCAGGCGCGAACGCGCCCGTTTTGGGGTTGGGGTTTGCGGAACGCTTCGCGCAAAACCCTGGGACGCCGGTGCGGCCGGCGACCCCTTCGGCCGATCCGCGGGCGGGTGAGCGTGCAGCAAAAAGGCCCGCGTTTGCGGGCCTTTTCTTCATCGTGCTGCCACGTAGCATCAGTCCGCGTCGGTGGGACCCTGGTCGTCGCGCGGCACGAAAATCACCTGACGCTTGACCCAGTTCTTCTCGAGGAACGCGTCCAGCCATGGGCGGTCCGGGTTCACGTTGTTGCCCTTGCCCGTCGCGCGCCGCCACCAGTCGAAGTTCAGCTTCACCAGATCGTCGTACGACTTAAGAACCTTGCGCCGGTCGCGCTTGTCGATCGCCACGATGTCGTCGTTGGCCTCGATCTCGAGCTTCATCGGCCCGTTCTGGTAGAACCCGCCGATCGTGATCTCGCCCGAGCTGCCGTCGATGTTGAACGGCACCCCGTTGCGGTTCATCAGCTTGATGAGCGGTGGCATGAAACGCATGAAGCCCTTGTTTTCGTCGTGCGTCGGCCCGAGGGGTTTCAGGTCCACGTCCTCGACCTCCGGCTCCGCCGGCGTGGCACCCTTCTTCCCGCCCTTGGCCTTCCCGTGCGTCGCGGACGCGCCGAAGTCCAGCGCCGGTTCCGGATGCACCACCGGGTCGAGCGTGCCCAGGTCGTTCGACGCGATCGCCGGAGCGCTGGCGTCGATCAGGTGGTCCTCGTCGTGCTGCGTGCCGTAGTGTTCCATCGGTGTCTTTCTCCTGGGTGATGGCCCCGCGGGATGCAGGGCCGTTCGGTGGTGGGCCGGATCACATTAGCGAGGTTTTGCTGCGCGTCAACCCCTTGGGCCGGGATTCTTCGAGGCATTTCATCCGTGCCATAGCATGTCGCTCATGAACCCATGGCGCTGGGGCGACCTACCGCCCCCCGGTACTTGTGCAGCAGCTCTTCCACCCACGGGTCCCCGGCCGCCGCCTGGCGGTGCTCCTCCTCCACCGCCACGCCGGCGTCGAGCAGCAGTTGCAGGGTGGCCACGCTGCGCCCCCTGCGGATCGCGGCCAGCAACACCTCACCGTCCGGTTTCGCTCCGCCCTGCAGGAGCGCTTGCGTGAGGTCGTACGTGAGCCCACGGATCGCCTGGGTGGCGACCCAGTGCAGCATGGCCCGGGTGGGCCTGGCCCCCTGGGCGATCGCGGCCCGCACAAGCACCAGGTCCTGCTCGTCGGACAGGCCGTGCCAGAGCTGCGCCAGGGGGTCCGGCCGGCGTGCGGTCAACCAAGGTCGCGCGAGGGTCAGCATGCGAGCGCTCCCGAGGCAGGCGCCATCGTCCGGCCTTTCGTGGTCGTGCCCTGGCACGGGACCGAACGTGGGTTCCGCGCACGGTAGGCGTCCAGGTCCGCGATCCGGAAACGCCGGAAGCCGTTGAGCCCCACGGTCGCGCGAATGTGCCCACGCAGCACGAGCTGGGACAGCCGTTGCCGGGACACGCCCAGGTGAGCGCAGGCCTCCCGCTGCGTGACGTGCCCGGCCGGCACCGCTCGCGCAGCCGCACGACGGGCGATCAGGGCCGTCACGTCCTCCGGGTTGAAATACGGGGAGTTGGACCGACCGCGGGCCGCCGGGGGCAACACGCCCCGTTGCGCGTAGTCGAGCAGCGTGAAACGCGACAGGCCCACCAGTTGAGCGGCGGTGAGCACGTTGACCAGCCCGTCCACGCTGCGCGCGGCCAGGGCCTCCCGGAACCGTGCCACGTCGTCAGCGCTGTAGTAGCGCCAGTTGCGCGGACCGGTCAACGGCCGGAGATTCAAACGCTGGGGCAGGCGCTCGACCGTCCAGACACCGACCCCGAGCAGCGTGGCGACCTGCGCACGGGTGAGCATGCCTTCCGTGGCCGCGTTGCGTGCTTTGAGCGCCGCCAGGTCCTCACGGTTGATCGCCGGGCCGTCGGGCGTATCGACCCGCCGGAGGATTCCCACGTCGAGATAGCGTTGCAGGGTCTTACGGCCCATGCCGAGGTCGCGGGCAGCGTCCCGGACGTGCTGCTGCGCCGCCCGTGCTGCCGCCCGCTCCGCAGCCGCCTGCGCTTTTCTAACCAGGATGGCCGCGCGTTCCCGCTTTCGCCGGTCGATCTTCAGACGGCGAGCTGCCTCCAATGCGTCGCGCTTCGCCCGGTCCACCGCCTGGCGGTCCAACGTTTCCCGCCGCTTCTGCCCGTGAGCGTCCACCGCCTCCGGCTGGAAATACAAACGCTCATGCGGACCGCGGACCACCTCCCCCAACCGCCCGGCACCGGCCAACCGGCCGATGGTGTCGCTCGTCACGCCCAGGCGTGCCGCAGCTTCCGCGGCGCTGATCAGCCCCACGACGCGCTCGCGTCGCTCCTGCGCGTCGCGCTGCTTCTTGGGTGGGGCGGTGGTGGCGGGTACGGGCATAGGGTCTCCTGGCGTCGGGTTGGAATGGCGCATGGCTATAGGATGGGCGATCCCTATAGCCGTGCTCGGTCGTGGCCACTCCAGCCTTAGCAGAACCCCGAAGCTAGTCAAGCAACGGCGGCGAAAAAGGTGGGGCCGTCCAGGCGCCGCACCAGGCGGTCGCCTCGCCGCTGCTCGTCCAGGTGCTGCACGTGCAGGGTCCAGGCGTGCAGGTCGTCGAAGGTGGTGATGCCCGCGAGCGTCGCGGACGGTTGCGGCACCACCGGATCAACGGGCTGACCCGAGGTCGAGCGGGTGGTGGTGATGTAAGGCTTGAACGTGACCGGCGCACCGCTGAAGCTGTGCCAAAGCACGGACTGGGCCCCGCCCAGGCTGAACGAGCGCAGGACCTGCTGCACCTGGGGAACGGTCGGACCGTCGCACCAGGTGACGGTGATGCCGCACCGCCCGGAGGGGCTGGGGCTGGCGTCGATGGCGTGCGCGGGGAAGGTCTCCCGCAGCGCGTTGCGCAAGAGCTTAAGGGTGGCGGGAAGGGACAGCGTGCGGTGTTTCATGGTGGTCTCGCGCTGGGGGGAGCGAGAACCACCATAGCAGGGCATGGGGAAAGGTCAAACGGGGGCGACGATCACCCGCCGTTGGCCTCCATGTCCTTCTCGTCGTCCTTGCCCAACGTCGCCGCCTGCTCCTTCTCGAGAACAGTGATGAGGTCCTCCTGCCAGGTCAGCAGGAACATCGTCAGTTCCTGGACGGTGGAAAACATGGCCCAAAACCCGTTCGCCCCCGCGATCGCCACCTTGATCTCCGGCTTGGGCACGATCGTCCCCCCTCCCTTGGGCCCGGTCTTTTTCGGGCGCTTGCGAGGGAGCGGCGGGTTCACGCGCAGCAGCGCCTGCAGGTAGTCGCAAAGGCCCAGGGCGGTGACGCCGTGCGGCACGTCGGGATCGTCGCCCCACACGATGTCCTCCACGTTGAACGACTTCAGGCCCCCGATGGCCCGGTTGTTGGGATCCTCGAACGCCTTGGCGGTCGGACCACCTTTCGCGATCACCTGGGTGATCGTCGCCACGAGCCCTTTGAACTGACCGGCGAGGGTATCGCTGTGGTACTCGGACAGGTTGGCCAGGTTCACCCAGTCGAGGTAGGGGTGAGCTTCGATCTCGAGATGGTCCCCGGGCAGGAGCCGTGCCACGGTCGCCTTGACGGTCTGGCTCCGATCGACCATGAAGGACTTTTCGAACGTCGTCGATTTATCGGGCGCTACGCGACCGAACACCCCGAAATGGCACGCCCGGGAGAGCGTCTCGATCGTGCGGCGTTGCTCGTCGGTCGCGTCCAGCGCCATGATGGGGCGGAGGTTGTTGAACAGCCGCTTGGTTCGCTCATCGACGTGGCCATCCCTGGTGCTCTTGAACTCGAAGACGAAGAAACGGTTGCCGTGCGCCGTGATGGCGTCGCCGAACGTCGACTCCGCCGTGTCGTCCAGCTTGGTCAGGTAAGCCGGGCCGATCCGCGCCACCTGCAAAAGGGCCTCGCCTTTGAGCGTACCGACGCTCGCCTTCCTCTCGTACGCGCTGGTCCAGTGATCGACCCACCGGGTCCACTGCCTGTCCCGAAAGGCGAGGATGAGCGAATCCTCCCACACGCAGCCGTCGCTGATCCATCGGTCCATGCTTTCCCCGTTTGTTGTCTGGTCGTTGAAGTGTGCCAGCGATGCGTGCGTCCCAGCAAGCTGGCCGCGCGATCATGGGAAACGCATAACCCGGGGTGGTGCCCCGGGCGCAAGGCTCAAAGGCTCGATGCGTTGACGCAGGTGTAGGTCGTGCCGTCGAACTCGAACTCAACGATTTCGCCGTTCAAGCGCAGGTCCCTTGCGAACGACTCGTAATCGACGTAGCTCTTTGCCCCTGCCGGCATGTTGTCCATATACATCTCATCGAAAATCTCGGTGCCCGCGTCCAGCTCCGACCCCTCGCGCAGCATCACGTCGTCCCGCTTGTCCATCGCGTCGTCCAGGTCCATGCCGTTGTTGTCCACCAGGAAAAACAGGGCGGCCTTCTCGTTGTCGTTGAGGTCTTCCACCTCGTCGAACCAGCGCTCCAGGGTCGATTGGTCGATCTTCAGGGCGTTGAAGAGCTGGGCGTCGCCCGTCGATCCGTCGATGAACTCGATCGAATATTCTTCGATCATCGGCAGGCCAGCCTCGTAGCCCTTGCTGTACTCCTCCATGTCGGAGAAGTAGAACGACCGGCCGCTGTAGCCGTAGGGCACTGCGCAGTAGCGGTTGCCGTATGCTGCTGTTTGGTGAGCCGTGGGGAGTGCGAGGGGAACGCTCGCGTCGTTGCTGTTGAGGTTGGCCGGGTTGGGTTGGTTGCTGGTGGTCATGATCGTTCTCTCCATCCTGTTGGGTTGTATGTGCTCTTCGGAGCCGCCGTGGGCGCATCAGAAGGCCAGGACGAAAGAACGGGTGCCAGGGCACGAACGCAGGCCGCACGCCGTGACCGAACCGCAGGGAGGGAGGGGATCGGGTGAGGCTCGAGGCGCGAACGCGCGAACCCTTGCACCTGGGCAGGACTGGACCATGCGTCGATCAACACGCGGCCCGACGAGCACGCAACCGCTTCAACGGGAGGGGTACGACCAGCAGCAACCGTGGGTAAGCCAATCCGCGAGCCGTGCATGGGCACGGCGCGAGCTGTGGACCTGGACCTTTACGGGATTGCCTGGCGTCTTGGGTGTTGGGGGTTGTGGGTGTGCCCTACCGATCGCCGGGGCCAATGCCCCGGCCGCGATCATGCCTGCTCGTCCCGGCAGGGTTCGCACCACATCGTCGGGTCGCCCAGGTGCGCACGGGCGTGCGCCAGCGTACTGTGGTTGCAAATGGACGCGTGCTCTTCGCAGACCGTCGCCCAGGCCCCGCTGTCCGGGTCCATGCCGGCCTGCTCCGCGTGGTAGAGCCCGACCATGTGCCCGGTGGTCCGGCTGCGCCGCTGTTCGACGCAACCGGCCAGGTCGTTGTGCTCGTAGACCTTGGTCATGCCGTCGTGCCCTCCAATGGCAATGGCTGACCGTCGGGCGTCAGGCCCAGGCTCGCGGCGTCGCCGCCCCGTTTCAAGGCCTCGCGTTTGAGCTTGAGGACGGTGGTCTCAGCGCGCGCCAGCTCGTCGGGCAGGCCCTTGTAGTCCCCGTCGTTGATGCTGTTCTCGGCGGCGGTCCATTCGTCGCACTGCGGGCAAAGGTGGGCCATGCCCTGGTTGGTGTGACGGGTACGCCGGCCGCAAAGGCCGCACGCGAACACCCCGCCGATCATGCCGCGCCGTTGAAAGGTGGATTTGGCCATGGCGTTCACGCCTCCACCAGGTTGGCCGGCACCGCCACGGTCTCGCCCAGCTTGCTGCGCACCAGGCAGCGCAGGCCGGCGACCAGCGGAGTCGGGCCGTGCGCACGGTAGCCGTGCCGCAGGATCGGGGCCTCGTCGAGGTTCACGATGCGGTTCGCCTCCCAGCGCTTGCCCTCGTTCGTGTAGACGCGCTTGCCGTTGCGGAAAAAGCCGACTCCATGCAGCTCCAGGATCGGGCCGCCCAGGGCCCAGTCGGTCGAGAAAGGCCCGGTCGTGAAGGGGGCGTCGATCGCCGTGGCCACGGCCCAGTCGAGCGCGCGGCCGATCAGGTCGGCGGTGTTGATCTTGATGGTGGTCATGCGGTTCGTTCCTTGGTGGTGCCGTGGGATCTGGAGCCCCGGAAACCGTAGCGTCCGGAGCGGGGTCGATCAGTGCTCGCTGGCGAGCAGGACGATCCATTGCGGTTTTTCCACCTCGCCAAACTCCGCGAACATGCGCAGGGGCTTGCCCAGCTTGTAGGCGTGCGAGTTGTAGACCTGACGGTGGACGTCGGTGCCGTTGCCATCGCCGATGACCAGCTCGCCCGAACCGTCTTCACGGGGTGTGAACTCGATCATGAAGAAGCCGTCATGCTCCGGCCGGGTCGTGACCACGGCCATCGCGTCGGTGACCAGCCATGCCATGCCGTTGCTCATCAGGTAGTGCACGCCGTCCGTGCAAAGCGCGTCGCGCAGGACGGGGCCAAGGCGGTAGTACGTTTCCGTGCCGGTGAACTGGGCGAGGACTTGCGGATCGATGGTTGCGTTCATGGTGTTGCTCTCCTTGGTGGTGTAGGGGGTGCTGCTATCTGCTCGGTGGTGAGCCTCGGGAGGCGGAGGAACTGCCGCGGTGTCGGTGTTGCCGTTGGTGGTGCGTTCGACGCCGTGGACCATTTCCCTGCCTCCCCGTTGGGTTTCGTTTCATCTGCTCGGTGGAGCCGCCTCGGACGTGGAAAAAGACCGGCCCGGGACCCGGGGCCAGGCCGTCGCCGGATGCCGCACGCCTGGACGACCGGAGGGAGGGAAGGATCGGGAGAGGACGACGAGCGTCAGCGGTGCCTTGCCCCATCGAGGGGACCGGGTTGGGCTACACGTCGTCGTTGAGGAAAGGCGGACCACCCAGCAGGTGGAGCGAGACGGGGATGCTGGAATCACGGCGTCACGGTTGAACGCACCACCCCGCGGTGCATGCCGCGGGTGCTTTAGACGTCCAGGGGTCGAGCAGCGCCGCAGCGCTGCGGGTCACCAGGGATCGCGGACGGTCGCGACGCCCGTACAGCAAAACGCCCACCGGGTGGTGGGCGCTTGATCGTCACTCGGGTCGTACGGTCGGCTTGAACTTGCGGGCCAGCAGCAGCCCCATGACCGGCTTGCTCGCCAGCCAAACGTAAACGAACACCAGCAGCCAGAGCGCCGGCACGCCCGTCGCGCATCCGGCCGTGAGCAGCGTCACGATCACGTAGACGACCAGCAGGCTCTTCAACCAGCCGGTGTCGGTGCGCACCGAACCGTCGGCGAAGCGTGCACCGATCACGACGGGACAGCCCCGCTGGCGCACGGTGCACAGCTCGATGTCTTCACCGATGGCATCGTCAATGTAAGTGCCCAAATAGGCGCTGTACGACAGGTTCATGATTTCCCGCTGCCCGATCTTGGTGATGGAACGGGTGGTGGCACCGCGCTGATTGGTCACCCCCTTTCCGAGGGAATGCAGGGTGCCGCGAAACGTGTTGGTGGTGCTCATAGGGTCTCCTGGTGGTCGGGTGTTGCCGGTGGTTTCTGGAGCGTGCCAGGGCACGCTTTAAGGGCTGGGGCTTGCGCCCCACGGGTGGTTACGCGGATCGCCGCTCGTCCAGCGCGTACCGCTGGATTTCCTCCGGGGTCATCGCTGCGAACGAACGTGCCAGCAGGATGCCCTTGATCGGCGCCAGGGCGAGCCAGGCGAAGAGCAGCACGCCCCATCCGGCGCCGTGCCCGATCGCGTCCAGCAGCAGCGAAAGCATGAGGTAGATCCCCAGCACGACGATGTTCCAGAGCGGTCCCTCGCGGCGGACCCGACCGTCGGCGGTGGCCACCGCCACCACGCTGCGCCCGCCCAGGATCTTCTGGATGCCCAGGGCGATGGGCTGGTTGAGGCTGCCCTCGATGTAACTGGCGAGGTACGGCGAGTAGACGATGTTCCTGAGGTCCACGTCGCCGACCTCAATCACCGCCCGACGCGTCCAGTTCTGTTTCACCCAATGCCCTTCGCCCAACAGGTTGAGCCGTCCCGTGATCCGCATGATTCCTCCTGATGTTGTCGCTGGCCGGGTGGCCAGCGGTCCACACAACCTAGCGGGTCCTGGATCGCCGTCAACCCCCAAAGGGTGGCGCTGGACGATCGGTATTGGGTCGTGCCCTGGCACGCTTTGAAGTCGGGGAGCGTGTCCCACGCCCCCATCCTGCGGCCTCGGCCGTCGGCAAAACGTTGCGCGGTTTCGGCAACTTTTTGCGCGCCGTGAACATCGGGCGCACACCCCGTCGTGCGCTTCGACCATGCGGGCGGTTCGTCCGGGCCGTGGACCGGCGCCCCACCCGATCCGGTCGCTTCACGCCGGAACGCTCGCCGGTTCCCAGCGGTCCCGGTCGCCGTAGAGCTGCGCGATCGCCGCTGCGTCGGCCGGGTCGTTCAGGTCGAAGACCCATGCCTCGTCGCCCCACACGAGGCGCAGCCAGGGATCGACGATCCACCGGCCGTCGATGACGGCGAAATCGTGCCCGCCAGCGTCCTGCCCGATCCGGCTGGTGGGGTTGTCCTCGCCCCAGAAGCCGACGACCGTCACGCGTCCGGTGCCCAGCGTGCCGGCGATGTGGTTGGCGTAGTTGGTGCAGACCGTGGCGGATCCACCGTCCGGGAACACCTGCGTCAGGTCCTGCGCCGTGTCGAGGCCCGCCTCGATCATCGCCCGACCCTCGGTGAGGGTGAAGCGCTGGCCGGCCGTGGTTTCGAACGCCAGACCGAACGATTCGTCGGTCGCGAAATGCTGCGCTGCGTAGGCGCGGAAATCATCTGCTGCCGTGGTCGGGGTGGGTTGTTCGATGGTCATGCCTGATCGTCCTGGTTGGAAGGTCTGCTGCCGTGTTTCGCCTGGCGCATTCGAAGACCTGCCGGCACCGGGACAAGGGGCTGGCCACAAGCCGCACGCCCGAAGGGTCGGGTGAGGACCAGCAGCGGGCGAGCCCTTGGCCACAACGGGGACGGTCGGTCTATGCGTCGGTGAAGGCGAAACGGGGCGGCTTTCCAGCCCGGAGGTGGACTGGCGCGCACCAGGGGAGCCCGCCCCCTTCCGGCGGGACGCGCCGTGGTGGTCTGGTCGTGAACGTGCGGTGCCGTGGCCGTCGGCAACATGTTGCGCAGTTTCGGCAACTTTTTGCGGGCCAGGCTCTTGCAAGGCGGCCGGGCACCCCAACCTCTCGCGAACGGCGTACGAGCGGGGCTCGCGCGCACGGTTGATCAACCCACCGCAGGAGACCTTGAAATGATTGACGAAAACGCTGACGCAACCCGGGCCCGCGCCGAACAAGGGCGCAAAAACGCCGAGTTCCGCGACTTCATGGATTCCATCCGGCTGGACATGAAGGATCAGGCGGACCTTGGCGGCAACAAGACCACGTACAAAGTGTCGAAGAGCTATCGCGAGTTCGTGGACGCTGCAATCGAGCGCCTGAGCGAGGAGGACTACAAGGTCACGGTCGTGGACCCGGACGCTGAGCGCCCCGTCCTGCACATCTCCTGGGATGCACCCACCTGATCGACGGTCTCGCGTCGAATCAAAAAGCGCCCACCAGGGTGAGCGCTTCGATGGTGCTGGCGGTGCTGGCCCTCAGTGGAACGTGATGCCGCCCGCCCCAGTGGCCCGACGCTTGGCGATCGCCTCGGCGATGGGGCTGTGCTTGAGGCTGAGGCGGACCTGCCGGCCAATCTCGTCGAGGTCGTCCAGGTCCTCCCACGCCTTGCCCATGGCGATCAGCGCGCGCTTTTCGATCTCGGGCAGGTCGAGCATTGCGGCCTGGTAGCGGTCGTTGATCCGCGCGCCGTCGAGCTTCGCGGCCCGGTGAAACGCGTTGATGCCCGGCTCCTTGACCTCGTGCTGGAACGCGCACAGGGCGCTGATCTCCAGGAGCGAAAAGGTCTCGCCCACGGGGGCGTTCATGGCCAGGCCCCGTTCCTCGCGCTCGCCCAGCACCACCATGATCTGGACCAAGGTCCACAGGTCGGCGGCGGTCGTGTCGTCGCGCACCTGTTGCTCGTCCGCGGGGCCTTTGGCGCCGACGATGACGAAGCGCTCCTCCATCGGCACGCCGACCATCAGCAAACAGCCCAGCGGGATCGGCTCGGAGCACGCCACCATCAGGCGGGTGACGTCGTAGGCGTCGAACTTGGCGCTCAGGACGTCGGCCACGATCCGCTCGCGCTGGGGTTCTGCGTTTTGGTGGTCACCGGCGGAACGGTGGGCATTGGGTTGCTGCATGGTGGTACCTCCTGGATGGAAAGGGGTTGATGGGCATGAAAAAGCCTTCCCGGTGGTCGCCGTGGAAGGCTCGATGAACGATGGACGTCGGGCGGTTACTTCGGCCAGACGCTGTGCTTGCACTCCGGGTAGTTGGTGCAGCCCTTGAACGTCTGGCCCGCCTTCGGGCCGTTCTTCACGGTGCGCGGCACCAGGTGGCCCTTCTTGCACTTCGGGCACTTTTCTGCGCCCGCCGGCACCGGCCGTGGGGTGGGTTTGCCGTTCGCGCCGGTGTACGGCTTGCGTGCGGGCATGGCCTCGGGCGGGATGGTCGGCAGCGTGGACGCCTGAGCTGCGCGCACCAGCTCGACGATGGTCTCCTCCTGCGCCTTCATGAAGGCGTCCAGCGGGACCCGTTTGGTGGCGATGCCGTCGAGCAGCGCTTCCCAGCGGGCGGTCATGCCCGGGTCGATGAGTTTCTTCGGCAGCGCGTCCACCAGGATCCGCCCGATCACCGTGGAGACGAGCTGCTTGCCCTTGGCCTCCACGAAGCTGCGCTTGAGGATCGTCTCGATGATCGCCGCGCGCGTCGCCGACCGGCCGATGCCGTCCAGGGCTTTGAGCTTCTTGCGCTCCTCGGGGTCGCTGACCGTGCGGTAGACGTGTTTCATCGCGGTCAGCAGCGAGCCTTCGGTGTAGCGCGGCGGGGGCGTCGTGCGTTTGGCCGCGACGTTCACCGCCTTGCAATCGACCCAGGATTGCTCGGCGAGCACCGGCAGGAGCGGCGTGCTGCCCTTGGGGGCCTTGCCGGCGTCCGCGGCCGGGGCCTCGCCCTGAAACACGGCCCGCCAGCCCGGGTCCTTCACGACCCGCCCGTTGGCGGCGAAGCGCTCGTCGGCGATGGTGATCTCGATCTTGGACTTGTCCACCAGGCAGTTCGGGTAGAACTGCGCCACGTACTGCCTGGCCACCATCTCGTAGGTGTGCTTCTGCACCGCGGTGAGGCTGTTCCAGTCCGGCGCCTGGACGGTCGGGATCAGCGCGTGGTGCTCCCCGACCTGCTTGTCGTTCCAGGCCCGGCTGCGGATCGTCACGTTGGCGTTGGCCACCAGCGTGGCCAGGTGCGGAGCCCCCTGCGCGATCGCGTCCAGCACGACCGGCGCTTCACCGTGCTGCGATTCCGGCAGGTAGGCGCAGTCCGAGCGCGGGTAGGTCACGTGGCCCGCGAGGTACAGCTCCTGGAAGGTGTCCAGGACCTGCTTGGCCGAATAGCCGTACCTGGCGTTCAGGGCCGTCTGCAGGCCGGTCAGCTCGAAGGGCATCGGGGCGCGTTCCTCCACCGGCTTGTTCAGGTAACGCGTGACCACGCCCTGGCCGGCCTGCTGGACCTTGGCCGCGAGCTGGTCCGCCTTCGCCTTGTCGATGATGCGGTTCTGCGCGTCGAGCCAGGCCGGACGGGTGCCGCCCGCGGTGCCGGCGGCGCCCTGCAGCTCGTCCGCGTCGGCGCACTCCTCGTCCTCCTCCGCTTCGCCGTTGGCGTCCAGCTCGGCCTGCTTCTCGGCGCTTTCCAGGGACAGGCCCGGGGGGAGCCAGCGCGACCAGAACGGCAACGCCGGTTGCGCCGGGTCGGCGAACTGCGCCTCGATGGTCCAGAAGTCCTTGGGGACGAACGCGTCGATCTCGCGATCGCGCTTCACCACGATCGCCAGGGTGGGCGACTGCACGCGGCCGACGGAGAGCACGCCCGGGTAGTTCTGCTTTTTCGCGAGGATGGTGTAGGCCCGCGACATGTTCATGCCCACCAGCCAGTCCGCGCGCTGACGGCCCAGGCCGGCTTCGTAGAGCGGGAAATACTGGGTGTTGTCCTCGAGGTTCGCGATGGCCTTCTTCACGGTCACCGGGTCCATCGCGCTCATGTGAATCCGCGCGACCGGCTTGGTGTTGCCGAAATGGAGAAGCACCTCATCCACCAGGAGCTGGCCTTCCCGGTCGGCGTCCCCGCCGTTGACCACGGACGTGCACTTTTTCAGCAGGGCCTTGATGACGGCCACCTGGTCCTTCTTGTCCTCGGTGATCTTGAGCTTCCAGTCCTTGGGGATGATCGGCAGGTCCTCGAACGCCCAGGGAAACTTGCCCCAGCGTTCGTCGTAGTCGCCCGGCTGCACCTGTTCCAGGACGTGGCCGGCGAGCCAGGACACGTAGCCGTCGCCCGTTTCCACGTAGCCGTTCTGGCGCTTGTGCGGCTTGGGCAGGTGCGGCAGCACGGCCTGGGCCATGGACGGTTTTTCGAAAATCCAAAGACGCATCTGCTCCTCCCGTTGTGGTCGTGCCGAGCTGTGCTATGGCACGGGAGCAGTACGTACTAGCAGGTCGAAAGGGCCTGTCAAATCGGGCGTGGCGCAGGGCGGTGGGGATCGAGCGATGCAGCGCCCGGGTCGGTGACCTGGCCCTGGCCGGCTGACTTTTTTGTAACAGTTTGGGAAAACGGTGAGGTTATGGGCGGTTTTTCACTATATGTATGGCCACCTCGCGATCGTGCGGGCGTGGCGCCCGTCCAATCGCCCAGGAGGCACCATGACGACCACCCCGTTTGACCATCCCGACACACCGGCCGCGATCGCTCGCGCGCTGCTCGCCTGGCTGCTCACGCAGCTCGACCACCGGGACGGCACCCTGCGCACGCTCTGCGCCGCCGATCCGCACCACGCCGCGCTGTGGGCCGCGCTGCCCCATGGGTGGCGGAGGAAAACCGGGCGGGCGTTCAACCGCCTGGTGCGCGAGCGCCGGCGTGGCCCCGGTGAGCCGCTGGTGTGGTGCTACAACCTGCCCGCCGACCGTCCGCACGTCCACGCGCGGTACGAGGTGTTGCCCGCGAGGCGGTAGCGCCTGGGATGGCAGGATCTGACCGCGACGCTGAGGTGTGGCCCTGCGGGAACGTCAAAGGCCTGGGCCTCCGGCCAGCACTCCCCTTCGGCCGGATCCTGCGGAGAGGGTTCTGCTTCGATCGTGGGCCCGCCTCGTGCCGCCAGGCCACCGGGTGGTGTTGAGTGCCCTCGCCTCCGGCGGGGGTTGGTTGTTCGCTGTTCCGGGGTTGGGGTTCGCCGGAGGCGCTGAGCAACGCTCCAGGTTTTTTCAACCGGTGGGTTCGGGTGAACCGCCTCCAGGCGGGTTCACCCAGGAACCCCCTCACCGATTTTTTCTCGCTTGTACTACAGTACCTTTCAAGGGGGGACGCGCCCCCCGGAGGGGGCGCCCCCCTTAAAAGGGTTTCTTAAGCTGTACCTTAGAAAGACGTACCTTAAGGAGCGCCGCAAACCCAATACCAGCAAGGCTTTGCGGGGAGCCGTGGCTGCGTTTTTTACAGTCCCCTGGATGCGTTTTTTACAGTGGGGCGCTGCGTTTTTTACAGTGACCCGGATGCGTTTTTTACAGTCACCGCTGCGTTTTTAACGGTGCCCTGGCACCCTGCCCGCCCCATGAAAAACGGCCCCGAAGGGCCGTGCGGATCAGAGGGCAACCTTTGATCGCTGTCGCGCTGCCGTTTTCTCGGCCGCCGACCGGGTGTCCCCCTCCTCCGGCTTCGGGTTGGGTTTGCGATCGGTGGGCGCCACGTCGATCGCGCGCCCCGGCTCTTCGTACGGCTTCAGGCGGGACTGGCTGGCTTTGGTGACGTGCAGCATGCCGTCCTTGATCGCCGTGCTGGGGGCGAACAGGCCGCATGCCACCAGCTCGCCGATGGCCCTGATCATCTTGGCCCGGAAGTTCTTCGGAAGCATGTGGTCCGAGCCGCTCAACGTCCGCAGCTTTTCAAGCGACATTGGAATCGGATCGGAGTGGGTGGAGTAGTAATCGTGGCACCACTTCGCCAGCGCTGAATCCAGGCCCGCCTTGCGTCGAAGGTCCAGCAGGGTCATGTCGCTTTCGAACAGCGGCATGATGGCTTCATCGAAAGCGATGAAATACCGGCGATCCCGACCCACGCCGATTTCGTCGAACCGTTTGAGCAAGTTTCCGCGGCACACGATCCGGGCGTTGGCGAACCGCTGATCCTGGTCCACCTGAATGCCGTCCTTTCGGGGCATCCGTTTGACACGCAGCTTGCCGGAATGGAGGCGCTCCAGGGACGCGGTGATGATCCGGTTGGTCGCCCCGCTGTCGGTCTGCCGGCCGAGCATCTTGCACAGATCGTTGAGCTTGATCATCACCCGGTCGCCCATCCGGGCCCCGGCGTTCCGGCATGTGATCACGCAGGCCTGCCAGACCTCGCTGTCCGTCTGGTTCAGGCGGGGGCCGATGTAGTCGATCAGGTACGGATCCTGGGCCATCACGGTCCGGATGATGAAGTCCCCGAGCACGCGCTCCTTGCCGACAACGCCCGGACTGTCCAGATCGTCGCTCTCCCGCTTGACCAGGCACCCGAAGAGAGCGCTACGGGCGATGGCGTTGGGGGTCATCCGCTCGTCGTTCGGCCACGGCCGGGTGGTGCTGACCTGACTGTCGTTGACCACGACACCGCTGGTGACGATCGGCGCGACCGTCAGCACGTTCTCGCGCGAGGCACCTTTGGTTTTCGTCGCACCGCTGGGCCCGCGCAACGGCACCACCACGGCCGGTTCAGGATTCGCCGTCCTGGTCAGCACGTTCGAACGATGGGGAAAGACGGGGCGGCTCATGCTGCACCCCGCACCGTCACGGCCTTCGTCGCCCGCCCTTCGAGCCAGGCGTCGCCCAGGGCGTCCCACAACCCGGGGATTCCGTTCATGTTCGCGATCCCAGCGGTCAGCAAGGCGCGCATCACGGCGGCACGCTCCCGACCAAGGGTGACACTCACAGCCCGGAGTGCCTCGTACGCCTCGTCGAGCATCGAGCCGCGCGCGTTCACCCGGTCGATCAGCTTGACCCGGGCGGGTTCGGCGTCGAGCACGGCTTGCCAGGCGCCGCTCAGGGCGGGCGCGGCCAGGACCTGTTCGGCCAGCACGCCGTTGAAGCGGCTGGGGGCCAACTGGTAGTAGGTGGCCAGCTCGTCGAGGCGAGCAGCCATGGCTCCCGTCACGGACGTCTGCACGAACATGCGGGGTGGGCTCATGATGCAGGACATGCGAGACCTCGTGGTGATCTACGCGCCAGGCTGCGGCGCTGCACAACCAGGCTCTCGTACATCCGGGTCCACGTAAAATACGAACGTAATAAAACCGGGGGCAAGCGCGATGATATTTCGCTATAGGCGAGAGGCATCTATAGCCGTGCCTTGGCACGCCGTCGATCAGCGGCGCGAGCGGATCTTGTAGGCCGCGTGCCTGTTGAGATACCACCGGGTGAGCCAGAACGACCACAAGGTGGCGAACGGAAGGTCTTCGCCCCGTTGTCGGGCGATGTCCTTCGCCCAGGTCGCCATGGGACGAGTCGGACGGCGCAGCACGACGATGGCCACGAACAGGGCGAGAACGGCAACGATAGGGGTGGGCAGCACGGTTGAACTCCTGGGTTGGCGCAACGGCGCCACCTTTAGCAGGTCCTGCGCGTCCGTCAACATCCGACGGGGTTCACCGCACGTTCCTGACCCGTGCCCCGATGCCCATCATCAGCCCGGCCACGCGCACCAGCACGGGCCTGCCCTCGCTCGGGAGCGCGACGCCGGAGCCGCTGGCGCCCAGCACCGCGTCCAGGCGACGGTTGACCACGCCGGCGACGCCGTAGCAGCCGTTCGAGATCGCGGAAACGCCCGGAACGGTCGACTCCGGGATCCGGTCGCAGACCATGGTCATGCCCTGGCTGAACGCTGCCAGGGAGGTCGGCAGGGAGATCTCGCCGCCCAGGACCGCGGAGGTCGTGGCGATGGTGGACAGCAGGATCAGGGGTTTGATGACGCGCATCGTGGGGTCTCCTCGGGGTGGTGCCGGTGCGTCCGGCTTCTGCAACGACCTTAGCAGTCGTTGGGGTGGTGTCAAACGGTGGGGCCGTGCGTTGGCACGGGTTGCCCCGGGGTGTGGCACGGTGACCACATCCGGTCGTCCGGAGGTCAAGCGGCGCTCACGTGGTCGCCGTACAATCGTGGCCCATGCCCCGCGCAGCCCCGTCGAAGGACCCTCGAATGAGCACCACCCCAGCCACCATCGCGACGTTTCCGGACCTGTTCACCCCGGCCGAGAGCAAGGCCCTCGCCGACGCCCCGCTCCAGCCCAGCGGCACGCGCCACCCCACCTGGTTCCCGCTGCACAGCCATGAGCCGCGGGTGATCGACATGCTGGTTCGCGAAGCGGTCCCACGGATCGCCCTGGAGGCCGGCGGCGAGGTGTGGCTGCGCGACCTGGCGCCCCGCCTGAGCGATTTCGCCGACGACCGCAACGCCTCGTCCTCGCTCGCGGAGATCCGCGCCTACGGCGGGCTGCTCGAAGCGGGGTTCAACGTCGCGCCGATTCCCCGGACGTCCAGCGCAACGCCGGACTTCACGGTGGACGTCGGCGACGGCCCGGTGACCGTCGAGGTGTTCTCCAAGCACCAGGACGAAGTGCAGGACGCGCTCATGGCCGCGGTGGCCTCGCCGGACGGTGAGCATGAGCTGGGCATCGAGCGCTCCTCCGCCACCCATGGCAACCGGCGCGTGAGCACGGCCATAACGGTGCTGACGCCCGGTGGCCATCCGGACCCGGACAGCAAATGGGACAGCGTGCAGGCCAACCTGATCAGCAAAGTGTGCAGCATGAAGCGCGACGAGACCCAGGTGGACCCGGAGCGTCCGTGCGTGCTGATCGCCGACTTCTGCCATTTTGGCGGCCCGAATGTAGCCGCGCTGCTAGAGCCACGCCAGACCGCCCCGTTGATCAGTGGCCATCACGGCCTGTGCAGCGGCGCCATGTGGTACGGCGTTTACGGTTGGCGTGATGCACGTATTTTCGAAGAACTTCTGCCGGACCCACTCCGCATGGGGCACGACGGGCGGTTCCGGCTCGCCGGAAAAAAGAAGAGCCGCCTGTCGGCGATCCTGTTCATCTTCCACGGTGCCGCCGTGCTGCTTGAGAACCCTTGGGCCGACAAGCCGTTGACACCGCTCACGCGCCTGGCGTTCGGCCGCTATCCGTGGTTCGACCTGGTGCATTCGGTGGCGGACTGGCACCCGGGCGATGCCCTGGCGCTGGTCGCGTTGCAGCGACGGATGGTCGAGGCGTTCGACGTCTGAGCGGTTCCGTTGGGAAGACCCCGGCTTGCCACCGTGGCGGCCGGGTGAGCGCCCATAAAAAAAGCGGCCCACGTGGGGCCGCCAAACACTACACGCGCGCCTTCCGAGGGCCTGCTGCTGCGCGCGATCCTTTGATTCTAACGTGCTGGGCACGGCCTCCTTCAGGGCAGAAATGCGCTCAACATGGCCCCGAGGTTGGATTCCAGGTTCACCCCACCGTCCGAGGTCAGCAGGAGCAGCGGTGCACCGGCGTAGGTGAAACCGGCGGCGTTGAAGGTCTGATCGAACGCGGTGCTCAGCGACGGGCTCACCGTGCCGTTCGGGGACGCGCAGGTGTTGAACTGACCTGCCGGCAGGCCGACCGTGGTGTACGCCGGTTCGGTCACCCCGGTCGGGATCGCCTGCGCGCAGGCGGCCATCGCCTTGGTCTTGAAGGCGTCCACCAGGCTGCGCATCGAGGTCAAGGGAAAGCCCAGTCCTCCCGTGGCCGTGCTGCCGGTCATGAGCGAGATCGTCGCCTCGTACGCGGGGTAGACGTTGCCGTTGGTGTTCAGGTTGGCGTCGCTGATCAGGTCGTTGCTGCTGACGTCGCTCAGGATGGTCGCCTTGGACGGCATCGGAAGCTGGCTCAGGGTGGTGGCCATGCCCTCCTGGAACCAGGTGGGCAAGGCGGTGAAGGGTTCGGTCTCCGCGAAGAGCAGCGCATGTACGGCCTCGTGCCGTGACAGGTCATAAAAGCTGTTCCCGACCGGCAGCTTGTAATCCGTGGCGTCCCAGTTCGGGCTGTCCGCCGAGACCAGTTGCATCACCGGTCCAACGCTGCTTCCGGTCTGCCCCACCACGGACGTGCCGGTTTCGCTGTCGGACGCGCCCAGGGTTGGGTCCACGCAGAGCTGGAGCCGGTTGCCCGACCCGTCGAAGCCCGTGCCGTTGACCGGCCAGTTCAGGGCCGTGCGGTCCTGCGCGATCGCCTGCTCCATCAGGTCGGCCTCAAGCTGCTGCGCTTTCAAGGAAGCCCCCGCCGAGAACACCAGCAGGTCCGGCAGGACGATCACGGTGCTGCTGACCTTCGCGGGATCGCCGCAGTTCGATTGAATCGCCGACGTCCCGACGTTGAACGCTGGTCCGGTGTACGAGGTCTGCGTCGCGGCCGTGATGGACGCCGGAACGGTGTAGGCCGCCAGGAGGGCTGCGCCCCCACTGGTGGTGCTGGTGGTCGTGCCGCTGCCGGTCCCGCTGCTGGTGCCCGACGGTGCGCCGGAGGACCCGCCTCCGCCCCCACCGCATGCGGCCAGGGCCAGGGTCAGGACGGTGAGGCTGAGCGCGGTGAGCGCGCGATGGGTCGTGCGTGTGCGTTTCATGATGGGGTGGTCCCTCGTGCTGTTGGTCTTGTCGTGGTCGTGCGCGGCTTACTGGACGCGCCAGCCGTCGCTCGTCTTTTGCAGCACCGCTTCGTCGGCGGCCGGGGCGGTCATGCCCGCGAGCCGGGGATACTTGTCGCGCTCGACCCAGCCCGGCAGGTCGTCGTATTGCCATGTGTATTTCACGTCGGTCACGTTCTCGTCGCCCTTGCCGGGGATCGTGAACTCGTTCACGTCCTTGACGTGCCGTGTGCCGACGCAGAAGCCCTTCTGCGGGTCCCAAGCGTTGGCGGACTTGCCCTTGTCCGTCAGATCGACGGTCATGACCATCATCGGTATGCCGTTCTGGTTGAACGGGCCGGTGGTGACGGTGGCGATGCCGGAGCGGTTGATCCCGTCGATCACGCCGAGCTGCTCCTGGGTCATGCCGTTCATCGGGACGCGAAGCGGCCAGCTCACGTTGGCGTTGTTGTCCACGGCCCAGCAGGCCTGGACGGGATGCGCCTTGTCCTGGGCCTCGAGCCCGTCCTTGAGGTCGCCCTTGGACGGTCCGCCGTTGCCGCAAGCGGCGAGCAGGACGGTGAGCGACAGGGCCATGCCCGCCGCGATGGTTTTGGTGCGTGTTTGCATGGGAGTTTTCCCCGGTTTCTGCTGTTGTCGTGTGAACTGCGCCAGCGAAAGGCCCGGGGCAGTACCGGGCGACGATGGGTGCCGCCCTGGCCGGAGTTTACGAACAAAGGCAGCGGAACACAACCGTTTGAATCATTCGATGATCCAGAATGCACATGGTCGGATCCTCGTTTGATGCGTTTCGCATCAATGATCTAGGGGTGCGGTGGCACCCTCAAGGTTCTTCCTAACCCGTGCCAACGCACGGATTAACTACAGGTCACGCCGGGCTGAGGCGTCGCGCGGACGCTTGCCCGTAGAAGCCTTCCGCCTGCAGGACTGTTCCCGCCAGGTTCGCGAGCACCGTTGCGTTTGGGCCACTGGGGAAGTCGCACCGCCAGGCGCCCAGGAGGGAGAACGCCACCGGTTCGCTGGGTCGTTCGTAGTCGGCCATCAGGTGGGTGCCCAGGCGTGGGCCGATGAAGGTCCGGCCGGTGACCTCGATCCGGTCGAAGACGTACGGGAGGAGGCAGCGCTGGTAGTCGGTGGCGATGTCGGCGTGGATCATGAGAAAGCTCCTGGGCGTGGATGGGTCCTTCGTGGGCGAGGCCGTGCCCCGCCCGTCGGGTTCAGCGTTGATCCGTGGTGCTGGTGGGTTTGACCGTGGCCTGGGCGGCCTGGGCCTTCACGTACGCCGTGATCGCCCGCTTGGCCCCGAGCAACGTCTTGCGCGGCACGAGGTCGAACCCGCCGTCCGGGTGGCTGAGCTGGACCTTGATCTCCTCCTTGCTGCTGCGATCGGCGATGCTGATGTGGATGGTGTGACCGCGGTATCCAAAGCTGTGAAACATGGTGTTCTCCTGTGTTGAAAGCGAACCGGCTCCTGGTGGCGGCCCGCCGTTGATCTGGCTTGTGGTTCGGTTGAGCCGCTGCGCTTTGGGTTGCTGCGCACCGTTTTCCTCATGTCCGACCCGGGCCTGATGGGGCGACGAACGCACGGGTGATCCAGGGTTGAAGCGGGACGGTGGTGCGGGCCGGAGCGACGCGACCACCCGGCGTCACGCGCCTGGAACAGCAGGACGGTTGGTGCCAAGGTCCCGGTGTTGGTCGGCATGGAAGCGGTGCGCGGAACGGGCGGCGATGCCGAACGCCTCGCGGCGAGCGGGTGGCAGGGGGTGCCTTGGGGGGGGTAGAGCTGGATCCGTGCGTTGGCACGGATGGAGGTGCTGATGGGATGGGTGCCCAAGGTGAGGCTTTACGGGAACCTGCGGGCCACCCAAACGGGCTCACGCCCGCACGCCCCTCCGGGCCATGGCCGCGGGCGGAGGGATCTTGTCCTGAGCCTGTCCGGGCGCTAACGCTCCTGACCAGGCTGGCCCAGGGGCGATCCGTTGGACCCTGGACGGGTGCAGAGCTTTTCCCAGCATGGGTTTTGCCCTTCCCTGCCCGGGTGTCCAGGGTCAATCCTTGATCCTCACGTGAGAGGTAGGGCTGAGCCAGGGCTGAGCCCTCTGTACTAGTACAGCAGGGATCGCTGGCCCGCGGTGCCGTTCGTCGCGCTGCGCTCCACCAGCGCTCATCGGCCCGGACACCTGGACACCCTGGCCACCGGCCCGCCAACGCCCGGACGGGCAAGGGATCTCCGCCCGTGGTCGGTCCAGGCCCAAGCCCGTCGCGCCCTGGACATCCCTTCCCCAGCGCATGGACCGCCCCGCTCCGGCCGTCCGGCGGGTTCTCGGGGCGTGAGGCCCTTGGGCCAGGTGGGGGGTGGTCGCCGCTTCACGGGAGGTCCGAGGCCCCGGCGGGAGGTCACCGGTCCGTGAGTCTCGCCCCCGCCCAGGGAGCGTGCTCCCGATGACTCAACCGACGTCGCCCACGGGGCGACCATTCGTCCTGTGCAGCGCTGCTGGGCCCCGAAGTAAAAGCAGCGACGCTCAACGAAGCGAATGAGAGCAAGGGATCGACGATGGCCTACCAACCGACCAATGGTGTGAAACCGACCGGCACGCGCAAGGCGACGAAGGGGAAGGACTCGGCGGAGCTGTTCTACGCTGAACGGCTTGCCAAGGACCTTGACCTTGCGGTCGGCAGTGGGGAAACGCCCGAGCTGTTCCGTTGGAACAGCGTTTACTGGGAAGCCCAGCGCGACGTTGTGCTGGAGCAGGACGCGCTGGCGCAGCTTGCCCAGATCGACCCGTCGAAGTACAGCGTGCGCAAGGCCCGCTCGATGGTCGAAACGGCCGTGACCCGGTTGTCCGGGCAGAAGGCGCTCCCGGTGCATGCCGCCAAGGCTGGGGTGCTGGTGCCGCTGAAGGACGGCGTGCTCGAAGTGTTGCGATCCGGCATCGTCAAGGCCCACAAGCCCCAGAAGTCGTTCGGCGTGACGCATGCGATCAACGCGACCATCGACTGGACGCGTGTCGGCAACGATGGGGTGTATTCGTTGCTGCCGCTCAAAAGCGACAGCCGGTTCGGCCGCTTCCTCGAACAGGTCCAGCCGAACCCGGCGATGCGCGACTACCTCGCCGAATGCTTCGGCTCGACCCTGAGCACCATGAACGTGCAGAAGGCGATCATTCTGGAAGGGTCCGGGGCCAACGGTAAGAGCTTGTGCCTGCAGGTTCTGTCCGCTTTCCACGCCAACCCGGTGGCGTTCGACCTCTCGAAGCTGGACGGCGAGTTCAACACGGAACCGCTGGTCCATGCCACGCTGATCACCGTGTCGGAAGCGCCGCCGCGCAAGCGCCCGATCAACGAGAACCTGTTCAAGGCGTGGGTCGCCCGTGACCCGGTGTCCGTGAACCGGAAGAACCGCGTGCCGTTGACGATCAAGCCGCGCGCTTCGTGGGTGCTGGCGATGAACGAAGCCATGGGTTTCTCGGACATGTCGCACGGCTTTCTGCGCCGCATCGCCAACGTTCCGTTCAGCCAGACGATCCGTGCCGAAGACCAGATCCCGGACCTCGACCGCCTGATCACGGAGTCCGCGGAGGAAATGGCGATCGCGCTGGACTGGCTGCTTTCCGGGCTCATCGCGCTGACGAAGCGCGGGCGTTTCATGAGCGACGACGAGCAGCCGGAGGAGGTCCGCACGCACAAGGTCTCCCTGCGCAAGTCGAACGATACGGCGCTGGATTGGGCGGAGATCGTGGACGCCGATCAGGCGAACGAATGGGCCGACAAGGTGGTGGTGTACAACGCCTACCGCGACTTTTGTGCGGAATCTGGGCGCCACGCGGTCGAAGCGAACGAGTTCTGGAAGCGCCTGCGCCGTGATCTGCTCGCGTCGAAGGGCTTCGACCTCGGGGCGCCGGAGAACAACCGCCGCGCCCCGAAGGACCGGGACGGCAACCGTGCGCGTCTGGTGCGCATGCGCGCCGACGGGGTGCCGACGGTGCTCGTGACCGGTGGCCCCGCCTCCACCCCGGTCAAGCCGATGCAGCATGCACCGTCCGCGGTGCCCGCGCTGACGGTGGTGGAGGACCTGTCGGAGGTTTTCGGCAAGCCGTCCGACCATGGCCACGGGGCAACGCCCGCGTAACGCGCCCTCCCCCTCGTCCATCAAGCCCGGCCCTGTGCCGGGCTTTTTCATGGTCGCACCAGGGTGGCCCAAGCCCCACTCGGCCATGCCCTCGTGTAGCATTCCGGCAGCACGGCCGGTCCACCGGCCGGCATCGCACACGGGGGCACCATGGCGCGTCAGGCGCAACGCATCAACGACTTTCTGATCCACACGCTGGGCCTGACGGTCACGAACCGCACCTGGTCGTGGGACGCCTACGACCACGACTGGCCCAACGACGTGGTGGTCATGAAGCTCTGGTCCCGGCGGTTCTTCACGGACCCCGACGGCACGCAGCGGATCGAAGTGTGGGCCCCACCGCCTTGGGCGAAGCCGGCGACGAACGCCCGACGGGAGCGCCGCAAAAACATCGCCCGGTTGCAGAACGGCGCCCCGACCTACGCGGTGCTGCGCGACGGCGAAGGGTCGGAGAACCCCCAACCGTATCTGTACGACGCGGACGTGCTCTACAAGCTCAGCGGTGTGGTCACCGACGCGCAGGGCTACGAGTTCGCGATCGTGGAAAGCCGGGTTCCGGTGGCGGAGTTTCTCGCCGGCCGTCCGGGGCTCGAGCAGGACCTCGCCGCGATCGCCGAACGCTACCCCGACAACCCCACGACGCGCGAGCGGCTGGTTCAGGCTCGCCTGGGCCAGGGCAAGTACCGCGCCGCGCTGCTGGCGTTGTGGGACGACGCCTGCGCCGTCACCGGGTGCGGCCTGGCCCCTGTGCTGGTCGCCTCGCACGCGAAGCCGTGGGCGGACTCGACCGACGACGAGCGGCTGGACCCGCACAACGGCCTGCCCCTGGTGGGCACGCTGGACCGGCTGTTCGACACGGGGCTGATCGGCTTCGACCCGGCTACGGGGACCATGCACGTCGCCGACGCGGTGGATGAGCAGGACCAGGTGCTGTTCGGGATCCCCGCACCGCTGCGCCGCAAGCCCGGGCGGAAGCTGGCAGCGTATCTCCAGCACCATCTGGACCACGTGTTCCAGGGCGAACGCGAGGACGACGAAGCGGAGGCTTGAGGAGGTTTGACGGCGGGCGGTCCCGCTCGCCGATCCCGGACGCCCTGCCCTGCGCGGGGCGTTTTCACATCCGCTCTTCGCCGCCTTCCCCGTGCCCTGGCACGTCCGCGATGCCCCGTCGATTTTTATTGGTCCGCCCTGTTGACTGGAGGCCATGCCCTGCTACGGTGGTTCTATGCAGGTTGTGCAAAGCACGGCCGCCCACCACCAGGCACGAGGAGACAAGCCATGCCCGCTCACACGTTCGACGGTCTCGACGACGACGGTCTGCTCACCAAAACCCGGATCCGGCAGCTCGCGGAAGCCTACCGGGTGGAGCGGATGCTGAGGGAGCCCAAGGCGTCACGGACGCGCAACCTGGCGGTGCGGATGGGCGAGCGGGAACAGACGGCGAACCGCCAAGCCTGGCGCAACGAGGCCAGCGCCAAGCGGGACTTTGCCGCGATCGCCGCACGCTGAACAGAATCCTGAGGGGGATTCGCAGCGCTTCCTCGGGGGAGGTGCTGCGGTGTTCGAGGGGGCGCAATGCCCCCTCATTCTCGTCCAACGTTCGAGCCCATCGACCCGTGCCCTGGCACGGTGTAGCTTTTTGTCGCCAGGGGCTTGCACGCCCCGAAAAAGCCGCTAGTGTGGTGGAATCCGGGCCGCGTTGACGTGCCCGCAACCGTTCCGGGAGGGAGACATGGCAGACAATCGGGGAATGTTCGAATCGGTGCAGGAACGGGTGGCGAAGCTGTGGGGCCGGGTGCGGCAGATCCGCCAGGTGGAAGCCACGCGATCGTCCGGCTCTCGGACCTCGAAGCCGAAGGTGGAGCGTTCTCGCGAGGAGGACGTGTTTGAGCTGACGGTCATGTCTGCCACCGACCGTTCGGAGAAAGAGTTGAAGCGGTATATGGATCGCTTTGATGCCTCCCCCACCGCCGAATGGCTGCGCCAGCACCACCCGGACGGCCCGGAGGCGTTTGCCCGGGAGCTGAACGCCGCCGTGAAAACTGCCCAAGCAGATGCGCTTCGGAAGAACCTGATCAGTGATTTCCCAACCGCCGAAACCCTCGACGTCTTTTTGACCAACGACGTCCCGGACCGGTTGCAGGATGCACTCCATCATGCGATCGGTAACAAGTTCGTCGATCCCGTCGCGCAACAACAGGGTCTCGAATCCTTCAGTTCGCAGGCATCGGCCGTGTTCGACCAGTATCGCGTTGACGCACCTGAATCCTGGTCGTCGGAACACTCCTGGGAGATCTCCGAAATCGCAGAGTGGATGCCGGAGTCCCTGTTGGTTGACCTCGCCGACGTCCTGAGCGAGGCTGAGCGTGCACGGTTCGACGAGCACCGTGCCGCTGTCGCTCAAGAGGCGGTGGCCTGGGTGTTCGATGCACGTCCCGTGCCCACGCCGGGTGCGTCGATCTACAGGCAGTTCGAAGATCACGCTGTTGCTGTTATGAAGGATCGCGCGGGTGTTGATCTCGCGCCGCAAATGCACGCGCGGCGTGAAGCCTTTGACGCCCGCGAGGCTCGTCATCGCGAGGTTTGGCCCCGGCAGCAAGAGGTGATGAACAGGTTCGACGAAACGACGACGGGTAAGGCGTTGAGCGACTACAACTACCGCTACAAAAGCAACCCCCGTCACAGTTTTGATGTGATTGAGGCAGCGTTCGAGGGAGCAGAGGACATCATCGCTGCTGGCGTTGTCGTTCCCGAGGGCATGAGCCGCGCCGACCTGTTCGAGCAGCGTTTCAAGGTACGCATGGTCGATGCCCTGGTGCCGTTCCTCGACCAGGTGCCGGCGGACCAGCGTGACGCTGCGCGTGAGCAGGCTGAAAAGGACCTGGCCAGCGCCCTGCGCCCGTCCGACCTGCCCACCCGCCAGGTGGTGGAAGCCGCCGTTGCGAAGGCCTTGGCCCCGCGTGCGGAGCCGGCCGTGGAGCAAGCTGTTCAGACCGAGACCAAGGCTGCGGTTCAGGTCGAAGTCCCGAGCGTCGAGTCCGTGGCGCGTGCTGCGCGTCCGGCCGCTGAGCCGGTTGTTGCCGCCCCGGTTGTTGCTGCCGCTGCGGTGGCCGCGCCTGCTGCGCCAGCCCCGGCCCCTGCCGTTGAGCCGGTCAACAAGGCGCTGTTCGGCGCCTTCCAGAAGCGTGGTGGGTCGTCGACTCCGGCCGATGGCCCGGCGCTCGCCCAAGCCGATGCTTCTGCTGTCGCTGCTGCACCGGCCGCCGGCCAGACCGCGGCGCCCGCCGTTGAGCGTCCGCGCACCGGTCCCTGGGACGACTTCCCCGGCCAGTGGAATCAGAAGCTCTACGAGTCCTGGCGTGCGCGCTACGCCGATGCGGCGAACAACGTGGCCATGAGCCCGCGTGCGGACGCCCCGGATGGGTTCGTGAAGAACGCCAAGGGCGAGCGCAAGGGGCTGTTCGATTCCGAAGCGTTTCTCAAGGGCTTGCCCGACGGGCTGAACCGTGCAGAGCAGTTCAGCGCGCTGGAAAAGGCCTACACCGCCCACCGTGAGGACGTTGCGCACAGCCGGCACGTGAGCCGCACGCAGGGCGACCAGGTGGGCACGGTTCGCCTGGACCTGGTGAAGGGCGCGGAGGACGCATCGTTCCACGCCGAGCGTTCCGCCCTGCTGCGCAGCCGTGAGCCTGGCCTCGTGGCGGAGAACCGCGAGAAGGCCCGTGCAACGTTCGGGGAGCTGTTCTCGTACGACGCGAAGCACGGCCACCCCATCACCGACCCGGACCGGGATCTGAAAACCGGTGGCGCCACCGTCCAGGAGCAGTGGAACTGGCTGGCCCGGAAGGACGTACACAACGACCAGGAGGTGGGTCGCAAACTCCAGGGTACGGAAGCGCTGGGCACGGTCGCCAGCGAGCTGTCCCTGTTCGAAGACCTGATGACCGGTCAGGGCGAGGTCATCGTGGGTCAGCACCGGTCGGCCATCGGCTACAAGCCGTTGCAGGTCACCCCGCTCGAGCGCACCCAGCACGTCGCGCCCCAGGCGATGCGCACCGCGATCGCGACCGAGCACGCCGAGGAGATCGCGGCGAAGAACCAGCTCGCCGCCGAGCTGAAGGACGCCCAGCGTGAGGTCGCTGCCGAGCTTGCAGCGCAGAAGGCCAAGGAAGCTCAGGCCCAGGCCATCCTGCCGTTCACGCCGGAGCCGGACAAGATGCGGACCCGGGACGAGTTTTACGTCCGCGGGACCCTGGTGGAGCACGGTGAGCGTCCGTACCCGAAGCTGGACAATCAGCCCTACCCGTCGGCGACGGTGGCGCTGCGCGACGGCACCACGCACACCCTGTGGGGCAAGGAACTGCCGAACGCCATCCACGCCGGTGGCGTGCAGGCGGGTGATACGGTGGAGCTGCGCGGCCAGACCCCGCAGGCCGGCGACGAGCGCATGAAGCGCGTGAACTGGGTCGCCCAGCACCACGATTTTGCCCAGCACGAGGCCGATCAGCGCACCGCGCACGAGGCCCAGCACGGCAAGGTCCAGGAGGTCGTCTTCAACACCGTTGAAGAGCGCATGGCCTCCTGGCTGGATGTGAACGTCCAGGACCCCGCGCAATACGTGCCCCTGGCGCGGGATCAGCGGGCCCAGCAGGACCAGGCCCAGCCGAAGGTCCTGGCGGACGTGGCCGTGGGTCAGACCAAGACGGTCGCGCACGAGGAAATCACGGGCGAAGCGCAGCGCCAGGCGGACCTGCAGGCGGCGAAGAACGTGCCGCTGTCGAGCCTGAACGCCGACGTGCTGGACGAGGGCATCACCAGCATCCAGGTGAAGGGTTTTACCTCCGACAGCGTGGCGTACAGCTTCACGATGGGCGGCCAGTCGATCGACGGGTTCGCGAAGTGGGACCGTGAGGCCAATGGCCTGGACGGTGCGGCCAGCACCGCGATCGTGAACCTCACCGCCGGGGCTCGTCTGGACCGTGCGATGGGTGGCCCCTTGGGCCTGGACGATCGTGAACTGGTCGATGCCGTGCTGCACGAGCACCTGGAAGCGCAGACCAAACAGTTCGTGCATGAGCACGGGCACCAGGTCGCTCCCATCGAGGTGCTGGCCCCGGACCGCAACATCCTGGCGTCCCGCATCGACGCGCGGGCGCAAGGCCTGCCGCAGGCTGAGCAGGACCAGGGCGAAGCCCAGTCGCAGGGCAAGCAAGGCAAGTCCCAGGGCGGTGCGGGCGCACCGGCTCCCACGGTGCAAGCTGTGGATCCCGGCGCCCCGCGTCCCCTCGCGGGCGGGTTGTCGGACTACCTCGACGAGCGGAGCCGGGCGTTCATGAACGGGGACCCGTCGGTGTCGCGACTCGAGCCGATCTCGGGCAAGCCGGTGCAGACGTTTGCGCAGATCGAGGCGTTGACGGGCCGGCCTGCTGTGGACCGTGCCCCGCGAGCGGAGCGCACCGGCGACGACAAGGCGCTGGACAGCATCACCGCGATGCTGGGTGGTGGCGCCCAGGTCACGGCTGCGCGCAAGGAAATCCTCACCGAGGTCAACCCGGCGCTGCCGCTGGGTCCCCAGGTGCAGGCCCACAACGAGGCGACGCGCAACAGCGACAACAGCATCGAAGCCAAGCGTTTGTGGGAAAGCCTGGGCGTGCGTGGTCCGAAGGCCGACGCGGCGCAACGTGCCCGCCTGGGCCTGCCGGAGGTCGCCACGGCGCAAACCCAAGGGCAGCAGGCGCAGCAGAATGTGCAGGAGCAAAGCCTGGGCCACAGCCTGAGCATCGAGCGCCGCCGCTAATCGAACGACTCCTGCGCCACGCTGCACAGATCCGGCGTGGCGCTCCCCTGACGGGTTACCGTCGGGGGCTTTTTCGTACGTCGTTCGGATCCGCCTGCGGCGACCACCATACCTTGGGCCGCTGCGCGTCCGGGGCGACCCGCTGCGCGCTTGTGCGGCGAGCCGAACCTGTCCTGCTCCCACCGGCGGCAGCGGGTTTCCAGCCCCTGGCTCGGCCAGGAGGTGTTGGTTTCGAGCCGCCCTCGCCCTCCTTTTTAGCCCCAGCTACACGCCCAGGTGTGCGTGCTATGGCACACCTTCAAGATTCTTCCTCTGGAGGCTTGACCTCGCCCAGGGACCTGCTAGATCTGGTGCGTCGGGCCTCCGTTTGGCCCATACCACCTTGGGAGGAACCTGTATGCGAACGCAATCCCTGATCGGCTGGGCCGGTCGTAGTCTCGCCGTTGTCGGTTTGGTCGGGCTGACCGCCTGCTCGACGTTCACCGACATGTCGGAAGGTCTGGGCAACAAAATGGGCATTTCCAACCAGACCGGGGGCGCTGCGGCCGGCGGCGCCGTCCTCGGTTGCCTCGGTGGTGGTGCGGTGGGCGTTGCTATCGGTTTCGCCACCGGTCATGGCCTGGCCGGTGCCGGCATCGGTTGCGCGGGCGGTGCTGTTCTCGGCGGTGGTGGCGCGGCCATCTCGTCCGAAGCCAAACAACTCGCTGAGCAGCGCAAAAACGCTGAGCAGCTCCAGACCCAGCTCCGCCAGACGGACGCCACCGTCCAGGTGCTGGTCGCCACGAAGACCATCCCGGCCCAGCCCGCTGCGAACGGCAAGCCCGCTTCCAAGGAAATGCAGGGATGGGAGAACACCACCGTGGGGCTGACCATGGCTGGCATGCAAACGCACGATCCGAAGGTCGCTGCGTTCATCGCCAAGGCCGGCGAGCTGGCGAGCAAATCCTCCACCCCCGTGATCATCAACGTCTACGTCCTGAAGAAGAACGGGGACTGGGTGCGGGGCATCCTGGACAGCGCGATCCCGGACGGCAACAAGACCGCTGCGTACATCGTGCACACGGTGACGTCGGCTGCGAAGCAGAAGCTGGTGCTGTCGCCGAGCCCGACCTGAGCCGCACGGCTTGACCCCAGGGCGGCGTACGCGTCGCCCTGCCCCCACAACGACACGATACGAGGAGAGAGACATGGACCAGGAAGCGTTGATCGAGGCGGTGGAAAACGCCTGGCACGACCTGTCGAGCCGCATCACGTACGCGGGCAAGGTCGTGAGGGAGTACAACGATCTTGCCGACCGCACGCTGCAGGCGTTCGAAGCGGTCAAGCGCCAGATCGCGTACGTTCAGACGGACGTCAGGATCACCGACGACGAAGCCAGCGCGGTGCTGGCCGAGTTGCGCCGGGAACCCGCGGGGCAGTTGACCGTGGCGTTCCGTGAAAGCAAGGCGCTGGACCAGACTCTGGGTCGGTCCAACGAGGCGGTCAAGCTGTTTGAGGACGCGCGCGACCTCTGGGACGCTGCGAAGTCCGCGGCCAGGGACGCTGGGTGCGACGATTCGTCGGAGACCTTCGAACTGCCCGACGAGTACGTGGAAACGGCCGAGATCATTGATCAGCAAGCGCGTTTCACGCAGCAGATCGACGAGCTTAAGGAGGAGGTCGAAGCGGGGGCCCGGCAGGTGGACGAACGCGTGTCGCGTATGCGTGCGGCCAAGTCCGCTCAGCGGGTTGAGGTAGCGGCCCTGGCTCCGGTGTCCGTCGTGCCGGTGGTGTCGTCTCCGCCGGTCCAGGATGTTACTGACACCGGCGCGGACCCTTACGCGTCGATGCTGGCCGACGTGGCGTCGCCGGCCTCGCCGTCCGAGGATGGTCTGGAACCGGTGGAAAACGATCAGGACGTTCAACCTGCGGCGGGCACGCCCTCCGTTCCGCATCAGGCCGATCCGGTTCTGGCCGGGCCGCCCAAGATTGTCGATGACACCGAGGAGGACGAGAGCCTGGCCCCGCCGGTTCCGCCCAGCGATGGCATGGGCGTGCCGGTGAAACGTGAGGTTCCGGCGAACCCGGGCGCACCCACTTCGAAGCCCCCGGTCGAGGTCACTCCGTTGGCGGCCAAACTGGGGGCGCAGGTCGGGGCCGCCATGGCCGTGGTGATCGAAGGTTACAACGGGCAGGCGCTCGATCCCAATGTGGACCCGGCCGTCCTTGAGGGCTTCGAAAAGGATGTGCTGGCGTTGCAGGCCGCGCTCTACGAGTACGACAAGGAGATTCGCCACCCCGATCCGGAGCTGTGCCGGATCGCTGAAGGCATCGTTCTGGACATGACCGCTAAGATCCAGAAGGCGAAGGACCAGCGGTCGATCAAGTCGGAACTCGATGCCGTCAATGCTGACCTTCACCGGGCGAGCGACGCCATGCATGCGTGGGAAAATGCCGCGGACCCAGCGGCCCGTGCGTCCACGGGCGCGACCTACAAGGCGGCGATCGTAACGTTGATGCAGAGCTTCGCCGCGTTGAAGGAAACGGGCAAAGCCGATCCTGAGTTTCTGACCGGCGTTGCAGAGGCGATCGACGCGGCCGGGTGGCTCCAGGCGAGCATCGCCAACGAAGTGCACGGCGATGTGCACGCCCTCGCTGGGGACGCTGCCCACTACGGTGAGGACGAGCAGCCGTCCAGCGGCTTCAACCCCGCTCACCACGTCAAGGCCATCGGTGGCGGGATCGCCGTCCTGGTGGTCATCGTGGCGGGCCTGTGGATCGGTGTGGGTGGTGGCGGCGATGCGCCGGCCGCTGTGGTGGTCGCACCGCCCAGTGTGTCGGTGCCGTTGACGACGATCCCTGCGCCGGTTCAGCCGGTGGCTCCCGGCCATGCCGGGCCAGCACCCACGCGCGGCGCTTCGCCGACGGCCTCCGGTGCTGCGTCGCATGCGAAGACTCCGGTGGTTCTGCCTGCGGAAGCCGTGGCCCAGGCTCCTGCCCGGGTCGCCCCCCACCCTGCTGCGTCGGTGCATCACGCCGCGCCGGTCCAACGCGTGGTGAGCGAGCAGGCCCAGCTCGACACCGCAAACGCGACGCTCAACGCCTGGGCCAAGGCGCGCGGCGAGCAGTGATCGAAGGGGTGCCGTAGCACCCCTTTTTATGATGATCACGAGGGTTGACTCGCCCCGAAAACCTGTCAAGTTGATCCGACAACGAACGCTCGAGGAGATCCCATGCCCGTCACGCTTCACCCCTTCTGGCTCGGCACCGGTGGCGTGCCCAGCATTCCCGATCCGCAGTTGCTCGCGTTGGCCCTCATGGTCGCCTGTGGCTGGATGGTCCTGCCGTTCATCTGGACGAGCGTTTGATCACGCCCGCCACCCACTACTCACCTTGGAGACCAAGCCTATGACCAGGAACAACGCGAACCCCACCATCACCCCCGTGCGGATCCTCCCGAACGGTGCGCTCTCGGACGAAATCTCCTGGCGCAGCAAGGTGTTCGACAAGATCGGCCGCGTGCTGATCGGTCCGCCCGAAAAGCTGGGGGTGCGGTCGAACTTTTACTTCATCCAGGCGGATCGGGCCCAGTTCTTTAGTCTCGAAACGCTGCGCGAAAACGTGCGCGATCAGTTCGTCCGACGCGAGCTGCGCGCGATGATTTCCCGCCGGATGCTGTTGGTGGGCGCGGTCGTGGTGGTGATCGGGGTTCTCTGCGCGGATGGTGACGCCCTGGCCCTGGCCGGGTCCGTCGCCCACTTCTTGAACTAACTGAACCAACGAAACGGAGGAACGCATGGAGACGAAGGAAACGACCACGTGGAACGTGGGCCCGAAGCTGGACGAAGAGCCGATCGAGAAGGCTACCGCTTTGGCGGTGGCGATGGACCCCACGAAGGTCAAGGCGCCGCCTTACGATCGAAACGCTGCAGCCTTCATCGAAACGTTGGCGGCCGGGATGCGCGCCGACGGGGCGGCAACCCTGGTGTGGAACGGCTCCGTCGATCGCATCCGCAAGAACGTTCTGCGGCAATGCGCCGAGTATTTCGGGCGCAAAGGCGTGAACACCACGGTAGCGCCGTTCGACCTGCAGGATAAGTTGGGCGACTCCGCCGTGTCGAGCAGGGGCGTGCCGCTTGTTCAGGTCATTAAAGTGAACGGTGACGATTGTGAGATCGGACAGGGTGGTTCCAGCATGGCCGAAACCGCCCTGCTCTATGCCCACCCGCTGGTGACCGTCGCGTCTGAAGCCCTTATGGCCGCAGGTCACATGGGCTTGCCCGGTTTCGTGCTGACCCAGGCCTCGTACGCCATCGGCACCCTGGCGTTGCTGGGTCGGAACTGGCGTTACGTGGTCCGCCCGACCGCGCAGTACACCCTGGGTATCACGACGATCCAGACCGCAGCCTCATACTTCCTGGGCGAGTACGCAGGGCCGATCGTCGCCGCGGGCAATGCGTTGATGTTGGCTCGCCCGTTTCTGGAATCGTTCCTCAACAACCGCTCGGGGAAGGAGCGTCAGTTTCAGCTCCCGCCCGGGTACGAGAAGCCCAACGATGCGCCGGACTTGGCGAAGCGTGAAACCCAGGTGCTGAACGCGGCCGATTTCGCGAAGAACGGTCCGGTACTCGTTCTCGCTATCGCCCGTGGGGATATGAAGTTTTTGCATGATCCGCTCGCCCCGGACGCCGGCATGCCGCTCGGCATCTCGGCGCATGAGGATCTCTCGACCCACCTGCTGGTGATCGGTCAGACGGGTTCCGGCAAGACCTACGGGATCATGATCCCTCTGGCCCAGCAGTGGTTGACCATGGGGACGATCCGCAACGGCAAGTTCGAAAACTGCGGTGGCGGGTTTTTCCTGGACGGCAAGGGTCAGCTTCCGGACGTTATCATCGCCGCGCTGATGGAGCAGGGCCTGGACAAGGTGCTGAACATCATTCGGGTCTCCCCGGAGCCGGGCGGCCAGCCGATCGCGTTGCTGCAAGGCATGACGCCCGATGAGGTGACCGCCGCGATGCTCGAGGTCAACAACACGAAGCCCGACGAGCAGGACGATTTCTTCAAGGTCAGCCCGGGTAACTGGCTGAGCCACTCCTCCCTACTCCTGTGGGAGTGCATGCGGCTCGAGCAGCTCCAACTGGAGGCGAAAGCGAAGAAGGCGGGCTTTGCGAACTACCAGGCCTGGTCCGACGCCCTGGACGAGGCTGTGCGCAATAAGAAACCGAAATCCGACGGCTCGTCCTGGGGCTTCACGGGCTGGGAGCAGTACGTGGCGTGGCGTCAGCAGAAGGGCCTGTCCGTGCCCACGCTCTACCAGGACGCCATGCGTCATTTCCGCTGGTATTTTGCCGGTCTGAATGACTTCACCATGTTCTTTATGGAAGATTCGTTGTTCATCAGCGGTATGTCGCCGCCGGCACCGGCCGAAGGTGCCGCGCCGCTGTTGCCGTCCATCGCGCCGCCCGTGCCCGCCGGGAACGGAATCGTGGGCTGGTTGACCACGAACCACCCCGACATGATCGCCGGGAACAGCAACGGCAAGCTCATCCAGCAGTCGTTGACCTTTGCCCGTCGCGAACTCCCTGGTCTGCGCGCCGACTTGCGGTCGGACATCCGTGCCACGCTGTCCTCGTGGTTCACGCCGATCATGCGTTCGACGAAACTCGGGCATTGGGCGTATCTCGAACATGGCTGCGACATCCTCGAGTGCCTGCGCGGTGCCGTGGTTGGTATCTGCCTGCCGGAGACGCTGTACAAGAAGGCTGGGGTGATCATCACCACCTTGGCGAAGAAACGCGTTTTCAATGCGATCCAGGCCCGCCCCGAGGACTGGGAGACGAAGTTCCCTGACCAGCGCCCGTTGCTGTGCATGGCCGACGAAGCTCAACTCCTGGTGTCCGGTGCCAATGCCGACGAGAGAAAAATGTTGTCCATCGCCAGGTCGCTCGGACTGTACTGCGTGTATGCGACCCAAACGGTCAACGAGTTCTCCGGCCGCTTGGGGGATGACAACGCAAAGGCGTTCATGGCGAACTTCGTGTCGTGGGTCACGTTGAAGTCCACCGAGGACTCGAACCGGTGGGCGAACGGCCGCCTGAAAATGCAAAAAGTGTTCAACTACACCTACTACCTCACCGGCGGGTTGAAGACGTTGCTCTCGACCGACTTCCAGCGTCAGCACGAGGCGGCTCTTGACGACCTGGCCACGGGCCAGCGCGAACTGGAACCGGGTAAGCGTCTTGCGCTGTTGAAACGCCTGCGATACGACTTGAGCCGTCCGGCGGACGTCACCCTCTCGAAGAAGGACCGGGAGGCGCTCCACAACGCCGACGACCATTCCGGTCGCCTGCCCATGTCGTTGCTGAAGCTCGCGACGATGTTCACCGTGGGCGCGGTCACGACCAACGTTGTCGAGGCCGTGGTAGGTACCGGGTCGCTGGTGAAGAGCCTGGCCAAGCGCACCGGGAATGCCATGAGCCGGCTGTTCATGGGCGGGACGGTCAAGCACGATGACTACGCACCCCCGTCCTTCAACATCGATAAAAAGAACGGGAAACGGGAGGAGGACATCGATCTGTTCCCCAAAGAGCGATGGGCCCTGCTCGACCAGCCCCGCACCGCCGTCGTCAGCATCAACCGGGGAGGTGTGCCGCGTCGCGACATCGCCACGACGATCGGCAAGCTGTCGATCGCGCAGATCCGTGAGTACGCCCGGTTGCAGGGCATCCCGACGATCTACGACGTCATGGACGCGCGGGCTGCAGCCGAAGCGACGAAACGTGCTGCTTCGGAGGCGAAACGCGGTGGCTCCAACGACCCGACGAAGCAAGCCGCGTAAGCCATGCTGGAGGGCCCGGGTGACCGGGCCTTCCCCGTGCCCTGGCACAGTTTGACATTCACGTCAAACCTGCGAAGGTGGGCGCATCGAAACCTTGGAGGAGGTCCTGCATGAACCCCAACACCCCATCCCGGCACAGCATCCGCTGGCTCGCGCCCTTCCTGTTCGTCGTGCTGCTCGCGGTCGTCCTGCTGGGCGGGTATTTTGTGCTGGGCGCCTGCGCCGTCCTGTTCGTGCTGCTCCTAGCCTCGCTGGCGATCAACGTCCCACCGTACCGACGCGATCAGGATCAGGAGCGCGTCATCACGAAGAACGTCCAGGTCGTCGAGGGGGCGCTCGAGCGGCAGCGCTCGGGGATCGAAAGCGATCGGCCCCGGGGTCAGGACTTCTCGGCCAACGATCTTAAGGAACAGCAGGCCGCTCTCCACGATGTGAAGCAACGGCTGCGTGGCGAGCGGATCGACCTGGGCGTGGTGATCGTTGTGCTGGTGCTCAACGCCTGGCTGTTCAGCGTGGTCCTCGCCGCATGGTGGGCCACCGGCGGCAACGCCTGCCCGTCCCTGACCCTCGCGCGTGCACCGTTCACCGTCATCAGCGCGATGAAGGCCACGGGGTCGCGTGCGGAAAACGCGATGCTCGACGAGACCAAAGCGGCGACATGCTTCTTCGTTCCCAATGCCCAGGGAGGTGCATGATGACCACGATGAAACCTGAATCCCCGATGGCCCAGGCCAAGCCCTACGCCCTGGCCGCCCTCGGGTTCGTGATCCTGTTCGTGCTGGCCATGGCCGTGGGTCGCCACCTGCGGCATGGCCCGGCTGCGCCGACCCCGATCGTGAACAACACGTCGGTGGGCACCACCACGGGGACCCCGGCCACCACCGCATCGCCCGACGGTGGAGCGGTCGAGGCGGACGCGCAGGCGCACCCGGAACGGTACAGGTACAGCCGGACCGAATGCTCGGAGCGGGTCCTGGCGTACGCGATCGCGCGATCGAGCAAGCCGGCCGCCCCCGTTGATGCGTCCGCCCCCACCTCCGGGTGGCAGCAGTACCAGGCGACGCTGCGCGCTGCGCACGACGCCGCGGTGAAAGCGGACCAGGACCTGTGCAACCGGTCGCTCACCCTCACGGACCACCTCGCGATTCTGTGGCTGCGGGTGAACACGTGGGCGTTGCTCCTTCTGATGCCCCACGGGGGCTGAGCGCTCCGTGCCGTGGCCAGGCCACTGAACCGATCAAGCCCAGCTCCACGCTGGGCTTTTTCATGGGCCGCAGAATCTTCTTGCAAAGGGGTTGACGGGTCGGTCGGGTCCACTAAGGTGGTCCTTCAAGGTGAGCGTTTCAGTTCCCCTTGCGCTGCTCCCTTCCAACCGCCCCCGAGGAGATCACCATGACCTGCGTCCGCACCACCAGCCCCGAGCAAGCCCGGCAACGCCTCACCGAACGCATCGCCCAGTTCCAGGCGGAGCGGGCTCAACGCCTGGCCTCACCGCCTGTGCAAGCGCAAGCGGCGCCGTCCGCGCGCTGAGCGGTTCCAACGAACTGGAACAACCTTGGGGGCCTCGCGGCCCCCTTTGCACTCGCTGACGCCCGTTGCCCTGGGCCTGACCTTGGGCTCCAGCCCAACGGCCGGAGGCGCCGTTCCCTGCCTTCTGCTTCCAGGTGTTGGGGTCAGGCGCTCCACCGCGGACCCGTGCCCTGGTCCGGGATCCGCCAGGACTTGCCGTCCCACGACGCGCCCGTCCAGTTCAGGTGCTCCTCGAAAGCCACCCGGGCCGCCAGGTCACGCATGGCTTGCTCGATCGACGACAGTGCGAACAGGTCGGCCATGCCGGCGAAGTTCTCCTGCTCGTTGATGAGCGGCACCACCCGGGCGTTGAACTCCGCCTGGAACCGGGCCAGGGCATCGAGGTCGGCGACCTTGACGGTGCGCTCCACCACGCGCCCGAGCGCCCGCGCCTTGCCCTGGATGTCAGGGTCCGGGAGTTCGGCGACGAACACCTGGTGCTCGTGCTCCCCGATGGTGATGCTCACCAGCACCGACAGCTCCGGGTCGGGCTCCTGCCACGATGCCTCGGGCCGCACGACCTGCACCACCCTGAGGCTGGCCGTGATGCGCTCCAGCGCCCCGGCGAACGTCGCGTCCGCCAACGGCGCCTGGCCCGGGGTGCTGCCCTCACCGGGCGTGACGATTGGCGCGCTGTGCTGCTGGTCGTACGCGTCGCACAACCGTTCGAAGTCGGCCGCGTCGGCCATCGCCTGCGGGTCGTTGGGGGTGATGCTCATGGTCATTTCCTGGGTGGACGCTTGCGAGGATCTTGAGGGAGCGAACGGGCTCGCCGCACGGACGGCCCACCGGGCGCCCCGGCGCGATGCCAGGGTGCCGCCCTTCGTGCGCGCGGCGTGGAGGTGGTTGGGGCGGCACGCGATCATCGGAGCCCGCCCAGGATGCGCTGAATACCCTGCCCCAGTGTGTGCAGACCCGCGGCTTCGGCCGGTTTGTCCTGCAGCGAAAGCTGGCGTTTCACGTCCTCGTGCCGCTCGACGGTGCGGGCGAGCCAGGAGGACAGGGTGAGGCCGTCCAGCCGCGCGACGGCGGTCACCGCACGGTGAACGGCAGGGTCCACACGGCTGGTCATGGCCAGCCGGCCGCGCTTGCGGGTGGGCGATACGGGATCGAGGGTCATGGGGTTCTCCGGTCGGTGGGCAGGTGATCGTCCGTGCCCGGGCACACCTTCCACCCTAGCGATGCTGAGCCGCAATGCAAGAGGGATGAGTACATCCCCTTACGCGTCCAATGGCAAGTTTTTGGCCCGGCTGGGGGCGACGGGCGCCCGATCGATCCCGGATCGTTTGACAAGCCCCAGTAACCTGCGAAGGTGGTTCTGAACCACCCAGCCGGGTGAACCCGTGCCATTGCACGGTATGGACCAACGAGGAGACCGACCCATGGAAAACGAGGAGCACAACGATGCCCTTGACTGCGAGGAAGGGCACTACCCCTACCCGGATGCCTGCGTGAAGCTGGTGATGGGCGTGACGGAGGAGACGGGCTTTCGTTCCGTGCTCGATCCGATGCGATCGATGGTGCTGGTCAGCACGAAGGACGCCGCCGCCGAGGCCTTGTTTAAGCATCGCGTTCCGGGATTCGCACCGCAGGTGGTGTCGTCCCTGGACGATGTGCGCTGGCAGGTCCAGCAGCTTCGCGACATGGAAGCCACCCGGAAGGACGGCTGGTTCCTGCGCAAGCTCCGGGAGCCGCACATGGTGACCTTCCACTGGACCATGGGTGTTCTGCACCGCCGCTTCCTGTTGGCAGGGACGTCGGCCCAGGCCTGCCGCGCCGTGATTCCGCAACCGTACGTGGGCGTTGCCGTGTCCCTGACCGAGCTGGAAGCGCTGCTGGCCCGTATGGAGCGGGCCCGGACCGGCGAGGAGGTGGTTGACTACGCCTGGAGCTACGGCCCCGGTGGGGATTGGCAGCGCAGCGCCGAACGTCGGATCGCGCAATGGACCCCTGAGGAAAAGGCGTGGTCCCACGAACAATACAAGAACTACCTGCGCTATTTCCCCCTAACGGTCAACGAGGAGAAGGTCAACGAGGAGAACCATCATGACTGATCTGACGAACGCTGTCCGCGACGACGAGACGCTCCTCTGCGAAGAAGGCCACTACCCCTACCCGGATGCCTGCGTAAAGGTGGTGATGGCGCTCGAGCTGGGCGGCCATGCCGACATCGCGCGCCTGGCCACTTTGATCCTCGTCAGCACGAAGGACGATGTGGCCGAGTCCTTGTTCAACAATCGCTACCCGGGCTTCTGCGCACACACCGTGTCATCGTTGGACGATGTGCGGTGGCAGGTAAAGCAGCTCCGGGAGCTGGACGCGAAGCGTCGGGACGGCTGGCTCATGCGCAAGCTTCGCAGGCCGTACATGGTCACGTTCCGCTGGACCATGGACGTTCTGCATCGCCGCTTCGTGCTGGCCGTGTCCGCCACGGACGCTCACGACCGCGAGGTCCCCAGGCCCTACGCGGGCATGGCGATGTCGCTGAGCGACCTTGAAACGCTGCTGGCCCGGATGGAGCGCGTCAAAACCGGCGAGGAGTCCGCCGAATACGCCTGGGACTTCAGGAAAGGCGGGGATTTCGATCGCCACGCCAAGCGCCGGTGGACCACGATGCCGCCGGAGGAGAAGGCCTGGTACACCGACGCGATCAAGGCGTTCAAGGAAACGTATCCCGATGAGGTCCGTTCGTCCCACGAGGAGGACCATCATGACTGACCTGACGAACCCTGTGCGTGACGCCCAGGCGCCCCTCTGCGAAGAAGGCGTCTACCCCTACCCCGACGGCTGCGTGAAGCTGGTGATCGGCAACGCTGGCGAGCTTGACGTGCATTCGTCTTTCCAATATGCCCTCCCGATGGTGGTGGTCACCTCGCTGGACGACCTGGCGAATGAAAGGTTCCAAGACCACCACCAGGATGCGCGCCCGCAGACCGTGGACGATCTGAACGACGTGCGTTGGCAGGTCCAGCAGCTCCGTGAGCTGGAGGCCAAACGCACGTCCGGCTGGTTCCTGCGTTGGCTCTTCACCCCGTGCATGGTCGTGCACCGCGGCACCATGGGTTCCATGCACCGCCGTTTCCTGCTGGCCCGTAACGCGGTCCATGCTCGACGCTTGGTCATCCGTAGCCCTTACTCCGGGTACGCCCTGACACTCAAAGAGCTGGAAGCCCTGCTGGCCCGGATGGAGCGCGTGAAGACCGGCGAGGAGCCCGCCGAGTACGCTTGGGATTACAGCGAAGGCGGCGATTTCGATCAGTCCCTGGACCGTTGGTTTGACGAAGGTCCGCCGGAACACCGCGCGTGGGTGCTGCGCAAGCTGGAGGAGCTGAAGCAGTTCGAAGCGGAGGCCGCGAACAACGCCAGCGACGAGCCTCCGCGGTCGGCGTGACGTGACGGAGTTGCATGACGAACGGGGCCCGAGGGCCCCGTTGTGCTTTCCTGGTGCCTCTGCCTGCTCAGCAGAGCTTTCCGCTCAGGAACCCGGAGGCCTGCTGCCACTTTTTGTCGTTGTAGTACGAGAACAGGTAAGCCCCCTTCTTCAGACTGTTGATCATCGGAACGATGACGCCCCGCTGCACCGCGGCGCAGCCCTCGGATTGGGACACGTGGCCCGTAGCCGCCCGCTCGTCGTTCACGTAGTCGGTCCCGTGCAGCCAGATGCCCCGCTCCACCGCGTTGTCGTTCAACCCGTGTTCCAGGCCGACCATCGACATCGCGGGACCGAACTGGCTCTGAAACGGCGTCTGCAGTTCGAAGAGCCCCAGGCTGGACTGGTTGCTGTCGGGCGAGTTGGAGAACGACCGGGCGTAGAGCCCCGTGCCGGATCCCCGCCCGTGCAGGACGTACTCGTTCCAGAGCAGCGTGCCGTTGCGCAGGTCGAAGACCCACAGCCGGCGCGCGGTGCTGGGCAGGCTGTAGTCGATCACCACCAGGCGGTCCTTGTCCCCGTAATGCTTCGCGGCGCAGGCCATCGCCCGCATGGCCAGGTGCAGGGCCTCGGGGTTGAGCGTGGGCGCCAGCGCCTGCAGCCGCTCCTCGCTGACGCGCAACGCGTCGGCGGAGCGCACCGTGACCGGCATGCCGTCCAGGGTGGGACCGAACGCCAGGCTGAGCCGCTGAGGCATGCTCTCGAACCGCGTGAAGCGGGACGACGGATCCACCATGGGTGCCACGGGAGCGACGATCGGCTGCGGGACGTCGAAATCGGTGGGGGCATCGACCAGCGTTTCAGGGCTGGCCATGGGGGCGACGATTGCCCCGGCGTGTGGGTGCCGTGGCACGGCCCCACCGCACGGGGCCTGGATCATCAGGAACGCTGCCGTGCAAGCTGCGGTGAACGCCACCAGACGGTGGGCATGGGTTTTGAGCGTGGGGTTCAATCGATCCTCCAAAGGTGTGGTGGTGCGCCTCCTTGTGGTGTTGTTGGGCGACGGCGGGTGAAGCGAAACGGGCACCGGAGCGACGGTGCCCAGGGTGGTTCAACGGATGCTGAACCGGCGACGCGGGCGGTACTCCTCGAGCCCGTTGTCCTGCTGGTAATCCAGGCTTCCCGGCTTGTTGTGGCGCATGACGCTTGCGGTCGGGCCTGCCCCCGGGCGTTCCGCCAGGTCGAGCCGGCGGATGGTGATCGGTGCTGCGCTGGTGCTGGGCTCGGCCTCGCGTGCTGCGTCGATGCGCTGCCCACGGTTGGCCTGCACGTCCTTCATGCTGAAACGCTTGCGCTCACCGGGAGCGGGCTGCGCCTCGTTCGCGGGATTGACGCGCGGCAGTGGCCGGATCGGGACGATCACCGGGGCGGGCTGCACGGGTCGAGCCATAAGGCTCTCGAGCATGGCGGCCATGAAAACGATCCGCAGAATCTCGTCGATCATGTCCATCATCGATTCGAAGGCGAGCTGAGCCTCGCTTTTCGGCTCGTCGGGGTTCATCTCGGTGGTCCATCGTGCGATGGCGCTGAGCGATTCAAACAGCAGCATGGTCGGTTCCTGGGGGGGTGGGCGTGTGGGGTGTCGGTCTTTTGAGATCTTCTACGTCCACCTTGGCATAACCGACCAGCAAGTCAACCCTCTGAGCCCTTGATTTCCAAGGATTTCCCAGATTTATTTGAAACGGCCTATCCGTGCATTGGCACGGGTTATTTTTCTCGCCCAGATGGGTTGACTGCAGCCAATGCTCTGCTATGGGTGTACGGGTCGGGTCCTCTGAGACCCTTGTCGTCACGGGAGGAGACCCAAATGACGCGAACGAACCGATACCGGTTGAAGCAGCTCGGCGCCCTGTCGCTGGTTGCCCTGACCACCCTCACCGCCCTGCCTGCTTTCGCCCAGAGCGATGCAGAGCGCAACGTTATGGTCAGCAACGGTCAACGCCCGGAAAGTGTGGTGAGCCAACTCGACCAGGACGGGGACATCCCCACGAGCACTTTTCAAGCGCCGGCCGAGTCCAACACGGGTCCGGACATCGCCCCGTCCCAGGAACACCTTCTCGGATCCGTCTCGAGCCCGCTTTTCAACTGGATGGACAACGGGAAGCCGTGGCGCAACTACCTCGCTGTGAACATGGCGTCGATCCACTTCAACCGCGGGGTGCGTGCCGAGTACCACTACAAAGAGTTCAACCCTGGTATCGGCTACGAACGTTCGAACGGGGACTATGGTGTCGCGATTGGTGGTTATCGGAACAGCCTTGGCGTCGAATCGAAGTATGTCCTCTTCATCGCCACGCCGGCGCATCTTGCGGTCGGGTCTGGAAGCAACCAGGTGGTGTTCAGCGCTGGCGGTGCCGTCGGTGGAATCACGGGTTACGTCAAGCGATCGACCTACACACAAAGCTACCGGCAAGTCATCCCGGGCGAGAGCCCTCAGATCGTCCAGCGGACCCGTCAAGTGTCCACCACGAGCCCCCGCCCCATCATTCCCGCCGTCGGTGCGGTCCTGACCGCCGAATGGGGCCTGTGGCGCCTGCGCGCCTTCCTGGTGCCCAGCGTCCACAGCCTCGATGTGGATGGGTTTAGCGGGTTCCAGCTCGAACGCGGGTTCTGATCCGTGCCCTGGCACGACCATGACGGGCCAACCTTGACTTTTCCGGTTGGCCCGTCATGGTGAGCTGCACCAGGTGAACCGCCCAAGGGTGGCCACCAACGGGATGTCCACCCCGCCCCGTGGATCACGTTGTTGCTGAGGAGGATTTCCCGATGAAGACCTTGCCCATGGCCATTCTGGTCACCCTGACCGCCTACGCCGGCTTCGCCAGCCTGGCGATCGCCACGCGGATCACCCCGTTCGCCTACGTTCTCGGTGCTGCCGCCGTACCGGTGGTGCAGGTGCTCCACCTGATGCACTGACGGACCCGGCGGCCCCCCGATCACAACCCACAACCATCCGAGGAGACCACCTTGAAAAGACCATCATGACCGCGGCCCTGCTCGCCTTGTCGCTTTTCGGTGTTGCCCACGGCTCGATGGGACGTACGCGAACGTGTGGGCGTACGAAAAGGCCGCGGTCCCCGTGATCGACGCGCCCTACGTCGCCGGGGCCACGCCGCTTTCGAACGTCGTGCAGTGGTCCCAGGAGGCGCTGTTCGTCCGCTACTGAGCATCCCTGCAGGACCATGCCGCAGGATGCACCAACGCCCCGATCCCGGGGCGTTTCCCATGGCGAGGCCAAGGGCTGTGCGCTCTCCCCCACCCCTGGCCGCTTGCGCGTCCCATCCTCCCGCTGCGCGCTTTGTCGCCAGGGCGGTGCTGCTGTCCCACCGGGCACGGGCCGGAGGCGACCGGATGCCCGGCATCCAGGGTTTTGACGTTCGCATGCGTGCCAGAACCTACTGACAGCCCCGCAAAATCGGGCAGATTCCTCCTTGAATCCACTCGGTTACATGCGTGCTATGGCACGGCTTCAGTGTTTGTCGTTAATCTGCATCTTTTCGTGCTTTCAGGCTTGACAGCCTCGTCCGACCCACTAGGTTGGTCCAGGCACGCCCCACGCCTGCACATCCACAACCATCCTGAGGAGGAGACACCCCATGACGACCGTCGTGAAGCGCAACGCATCCCTGAGCCATCCCCGTCGCAAGGCCCTGAGCCTCGCCGTGATCACCGCCTTGGCGATTGCCGGGCAACCGGCGTACGCCCAGTCCGTGGTCGTGAGCACCTCCACCTCCTCGGTGGACATCGGGGGCGCCACCGGCGCATCGTTTGGACCCGACACCAGCACGGTCATCAACAGCGTGACGAACAGTGGCACCGATGCGGCCACGGGCAGCAACGATGGTGTGGATAGCGCTGCGGCGGTCAACACCTGGGACACCCCCAACGGCTCGAGCATCACGAGCGGGAGCGCCGGTGGCTCGGGCGAGGTCGTGACCGGGAGCGTCGTCACAGAGACGGTCGAAGGGTCCATCAAGGGGCAGGTCAACGGTGTTGTGGTCGGTCCGACCGGATCGATCGAAAGCCTGACCACCAGCAGCACTGGTGTCGTCGCTCCGCAGAGCATGACCGACGCCAACGCTGGACTGTTCAACCAGGGCAACATCAACGAGGTGATCAACCAGGCGGGTGCCTCCATGGGCAGCGCCATGAGCGGGTTGTACGCGATCGAGAACGACGTGAACGCGGACATCCAATCGATCCAGGATTCCGGTGGATTGAAGGTGGGCCTGGGCAACGGCGTCAACCTGGTACTGAACAAAGGCACCGTCGGACTGTTCGAGGAATCGGGCAACGAGTCCGCAACGGCGACGACCATGACGGCGTTGTACGAAAATGCACAAGGCTCCAAGACCGGACAGTTCACGCTGGACGCCGGCGCCTCGATGACGGTCACCGGTTCGAGCGCGATCGGCCTGGACGACCAGGGCGAAGTGGACGGGACGACCATCAATGGGATGATGAAAACGCAGGGCGATGCGATCAAGGTCGGCTCCGCGACGAACACGACGGCTGTTATGGGTCCTCTCGCCATTGGCACGACGGGTACCGTGAGCGGTCAAGGCGGCTCCGGCGGCGGTAACGGCATCAACGTCTTCGGTACGTTCGGTCAGGCGACCGTAGCGGTCGGGGGCATCCTTCAAGGGTCCACAGTCGGCACGGCCGCGTTCAACAACGAAGCGGGTGCCACGGCTGTGGGGCTGAAGGACATGGGCACCTCCACCCAGGAGGGCTACGTCGTACGGAACGCGGGCAATGTGACCGGGACCGTCGAGCTGGGCGGACTCGCCAGCTCGTCGGAGAACAACGCCGTTGCGAATCTCGCCGGGGCCCAGGTGAACGAACTCGACGTCGATCAGGGCGGGACCGTGGAGACGGTTGGCACCGGCAACACCAACTCGACCATCCTCAACGCGCAAGGCGCGACCATCACCACCACCACGATCGCTGGCAACCTCGTGGGCAACAACGTTGCGAACAGCATCGCGTTCGAAAATGAAGGCAATGCGACGACCGTGACGGAAACGAGCACGGGCACGATGTCGGCGAACAACGCCACCGGGGGTGCTTTCGAAAACGGCCCGACCGGCGTCATCCCGACCCTGACGTTGGACGGCGGTGTCTCCAACGCGGCCGGCGACGCTGTGGTGAACAAAGGTCAGATTGTGTCGGCCATCGTCGGCTCCACCGCGTCGATCATCTCCGGCAACGGCAACGCCCTGACGAACGGACTGGGTGCGGACATCGACACCCTGGCCATCGCCGGTCGGGTCGCGTCGAACGGCGGCTCGGGTGCGGGCGTCGCGACCCAAGGCACCATCGGTGCGATGACTGAATCCGGCAGTGACGCACAAATCACGGCGACCACCACCGGCACGGGCGTGTTGATTGGCCCGAGCGGTGAAATCACCAACGGCATCACCGAAACCGGTTCGGCCTCGATCGAGGGCGGTACGGGGATCGACGATGCGGGGATCCTGCCGACGTTGAACATCGGCGTGGGCTCCAACGTCACCGGCACCAGCGTCGCCGGTTTCGTCGGTGAAGCGGATACGACCACGACGCTGAACGTGGCTGGCGCGATCAGCACGGCGAACAACGCGGACGGTGCGGACGTGTACGGGAACGACACGTTCAACCTCACCGGCAACGGTGGGATCTTCGGCGGTGCCACGGGTGGGCCTGGCGCGGGCTTGAACGTCGAGTCCGGTGGGACGGCGACCGCCACGCTGCAAAATAGCAGCGTCATCACGTCGCTGGGGTCGGGCTCCGCTGTGAACGACGAGGGCACGCTGACGATGATCGTTGAGGACAACGCGCAGGTACTGGCTCAAGGCAGCGGCAGCGGGATCAAGTCGTCCGCCGGTTCGACTCTGAACCTGACGATGACGGGGTGGGACGAAGGTTCGCAGCCCACCATCGCTGCTGAAACGCCGGGCGCTTCTGCGATCGACATCGGCGGTGCTGCGACGGTCGTCCTGGACGGTGTGGTTGAGAGCGCCGGTGCGAGCGCGACCGAAGCAGCGATCACGCTGGAAGCGACGTCGAACGTCCCGGTCCTGGCCATGCCCGGCTTCATCATCGGCGAGATCAACAACCTTTCGTCGAATCCGCTGACGATCACCGGCTCGCCGAACTACACGAACGGCAACAGCGCCGCCGGCCAGCAGGGCATCTTGACCGGTGGACCCTCGGGGCAGAGCACGATCAACAACGTGAACTCGGACCTGACGTTCGGTTCGGGCAACATCACGCTCGATGACACCGTGAACGTCGGTACGCACACCGTGCACGTCGCGAGCGGTTCGACCGTGATCGCCTTCGAGCCTGTAGCGGTGAACGGGAACCTCGACGTCGCTGACGGCGGTTCCCTGACCTCGCAGGTGCAAGCGGGGGCCACGACCACAGGGACCTCGAGCGATACGCTCTACGGGCAGTTCAACGTGTCGGGGAACACCACGTTCGACGGGGCGACCCAGATTGCTTTGAAGCCCTTCACCGCGTTTGGTTTTGCAGACGGGCAGCGCTTCCTGGTGGTCTCGACGAGCGGTGTTGCGAACTACAACCTGCCGGGCATCACGGCGACCGTCGCCGGTTACAGCGGGCAGGTCACGACCGCGCAGGTCGGCAACAACCTGGTCGTCGAACTGGGCTCAACCGGTGGCGGTGGCACGACCACCCCGCCGTCGAATCCCGGCGGTGGATCGGGTGGCTCGACCGGACCCACCGGTCCGAGCGGTCCGACGAATCCCACCGGTCCGAGCGGTCCCACGGATCCCTCCAACCCGACGGGCCCCAGCGCGCCGACGAACCCGACAGGTCCGACGTCGCCGTCCAACCCGACGCCGCCTGCGATTCACGTTGGCGTGGCTGGCCTGACGCAGACCTCCGTCGCTGCGACGAACGGGCTGCTGAAATACTCCGGGTGGAACAGCCCGGGCCTGCTGAACGCGGAAAACACGGTCATTGGGATCAAGGCGAACGGTACGGCACGTCAGGTGACGCAAGCCGGTACGCAGCTCGCGCCGATCACGCACGCCCAGGCCGGGGACGCGATCCTGTCGATCAACGACGGCGCGCTGGGCGTGGTCGCCGACCGTGCGCAAGCGCAGCGTGCTGCGACGCAAGCGGGTGCTGCCACCGGCAACGGCTGGCAGTCGTGGGGTCGTGCGTTCGGGGGTTCGGAGCAACGCGGTACGACCTCGGGCGGCACGTTCGGTGAGGTGAGCGGTTCGAACCTGACCTTTGGCGGTCTGGCCGTGGGCGTGGACAAGTCGGTCGGTCCCAACTGGACGGCGGGCGGTGCGTTCTCGTATGCGAACGGTCAAAGCAACGCGAAGGGCGATGCCAGCGGCCAGGACCTGGGCATCAACGCGTTCGGGCTCGCGCTCTACCAGAACTACAACCCGGGCCGCTTCTACGTTGACATCGCAGAAACGGCGAGCATCGACCAGTTCAACTCGAGCCGCTCGGTGAACCTCGCCGGGGTGAACGCCGGCGGTGCCAGCGGCCACTTCTCGGGACAGTCCTACGGTGCCCAGGTGGAAGCCGGTCTGCCGCTGGCGCTGCGTTACGGCTACACCCTGACGCCCTCCGTGCGTCTTGGTGCGCAGCACGTGAACATCGGCAGCTACACGGAGTCGGACGGCGGGTCGGGCGTGGGTCTCGGGGTGAACTCCGCTGCGTACAACTCGGTGCGCACGAGCGTGGGGCTGGAGATCTCGAAGGCTGTGGAGACGAAGGTCGGGACCGTGGTGCCTTACGGGAAGATCGAGTACGAACATGAGTGGGCGGGCAACGTGCCAAACACCACCGCAACGTTCAACGGGGACGCCCTCGGCGCGACCACGTTCACCACCAACAGCGCATCGCCGGTGCGCAACATCGCGGACGTCGTGCTCGGGGCCACGCTCTACCGTGCCAAAGGCCTCTCCCTGGACGCCAACGTGACGGTGCAGGTCGGCAAGGGGTACACCAGTGTTGGTGGTGGCGTGCAGGCGAAGTGGGCGTTCTGATCGCCAACGACAAGCGCTCACTCCGGTGGGCGCTTGCCCGTGCCCTGGCACTGTTTGACAAGCCGGACAGAGCTGCTATGGGTAGTACACGGTCGCCCACCCCGTCGCGTGGGCAACACTGAGGGAGGTAACGTTTATGAAAACGATCGCAATCGCTGGGCTGGTTGTCGTCGGTCTGGCCATCGCAGGGTCGGCAGGCTTTGCGCTGGCCGCTACGCCGACGGTTCATGTTGGGCAGATGACCTTCGCCGATGACACGGTGCACGCGAACGACACCGCACGGTTCGTCGTGCCGGTCACGATGGACCCGAGCAAGGTGGTGCTCAACGGGGTGCCCATCAACACGCCCCTGGCGGCTTTCGCTCCCGAGTGCAAAGGCAAAGGCGATACTACGTCGCCCTGCTGGGTGCCGACGTCGCCGCAAGACGATCCCAAGGCGCCGCAGTTTGTCGAGATCAAGGGACTTCCGGCCGTGAAGGACGCGGACGGCAAGACGGTCGTCTCCCAGACGTTGGCCGTGGTTGACGAGAAGGGCAAGATCAACATCGTCCTGGTGCAGTTCGACCGGCACGAGGTCCTTCAGAACGATTACCGTGCGGTGGCGTCCCTGAGCGAGGCTCTGGGCGCTCCGGCCAAAGCCTCCGCGACCATGGTCGGGTGGATCCAGGCCGGCCACGAGGTGGCGTTGAGGAACGGCACGTTGATCACAGCGAGCAACGTGCCGAAGTGATCGGAAACGCCTGATGTGCAAACGCCCCGGAGGACCGGGGCGTTTCTGTATGCCTGATCTGTATGCCCAGCGTCGGACCTCAGAAGGGCTTGTGGCCCGGGCCTGGGGGCAGCGGTTCGCCCCGCTCCTCCTCCAGCACATCGAACTGCGCCCGGATCTCTGCGTCGTCCTGGCGGACCTGGCTGAGGCGCATGGCCTCCCCCATCACTTCGATGTACGCCTCGTGGAACGGGGTGCGCTCGCGCAGGTTGCGCCAGGGGCGGGTCATGGCCTCGGGCATCGGGAGCCACACCACCTCGAGCGCCCTGTCGTTCAGCCGTGCTTCGAGCATCTCTTCAGAGCCGGTCAGGACGTGCCCCACCAGCTCGTCGGCGCCCCGTTTGACGAACCACGGCTGTTCGTCCAGCAGATCGACCAGCGTCTCGAACTTCAAGGCTTTGCGATCGCGATGCGCTGCCTCCCGTGGGTTGCTGACCTTGTGCGCGTCGCGCCAGGCCCGCAGGTCCTTCATCAGGTACGTGACCCCGGGTCGCCGCCCGGCGTGTTTCGGGCCGCCCTCCTGGACCGCCTGGATGTACTCGGGCCCCCGGCCCTCGCTGCGCATCCGCTCGAGCGTGCTCCTCGATCGACCAAGGAACAGCGCCGCGAGGTCCTCACCGATGCTCTGTTCGTCGTGCAGGCTCGCCACCGCATTGAGCCGCCGAACCAGCACCTCGTCGTCCAACATTTCGATCGTGATCATTCGTCGTCGCCCTCGTCCTCGTCGTCGCTTTCGCCGTCGTCCACCTCCACGACGGCCGTGTTCGGGCCGTTGCGGACCTCAATGCCCGGGCGCGGCTCCGGCCATTTTAGCGGTTCGGGCTCCCACAGGGTCATCGGTGGGTAAGCCGGCGAGGTGGCGATCAGCATGTTGTAAAACGCCGGGTAGGTAGCCAGTATGGTCGACTCCACGGTCTGCATCGCCTCGCGCTTGCGCTCCGCGTCCGGCTCTGTGTACCGGGTCGTGACGTTTGCAAGGTTCTGACGGTTCTGCAACGTGCACGCGACGTTCGGGGTGACCGCATCGGCGGCCTGGATCCGCTGATCGGTTTGCGATCGTGCGTTGGTGAAATGGTTGAGCAGCCGCTTGGTCGTTTCTTCGCTGTAATGGAGGGCGTCGGTAACTCCTGCGAAACCTCTCCGGAGATCATGCATGCCCAACGCCGGCACAGGCACCTGAAAACGCGTGCCGTCCGGATCGGTTTTGATCACCCAGCGGACGATGCCTGCGTCACGGCACAGGTACGAGCGCAACGACTTGCTGTCCTTGTAGTGCGGGGTTTTGCGCAACCGGCTCTCCGATCGCGGGGGGAACACCCAGCGTCGCCGGGAGGCACGGCGCCACGGGTCCGTGTCGGCCGCGGCTTCGTCGTCCCGGATCACCCGCCGTTCTTCCAGGATTTTTCGTGCGCCCACGCAGATGGGCAGGGTGAAATCCAGCCGATTTTTCGTGTCCCGCAACATGACGTAGCCGCTGTCCAGGTCCACGTAGGACACGCGGGTGGCCTCCTCCGGCGTGATGACGTCCAGCCACATAAGGTCGGAAGCTTCCTGCGAACGACACCCCCACAGGGTAGCCAGCAGCAGGTAGTCGCAGCCGGTGCGGTTCTCCTTCCTGCGACCGCAGATCGCGCGAAGCCACGGGCCCAGGCTTGCGTTCAAGGTCAGGGGGCGACGACGGCCCACGGTCTTGTAGTGGTTTTCCAGGTCCTGCCGGGTGCGGTACCGCTCCCGCAAGATGCTGAAGGGGTTGTAGCTCAACACCGGCCGTTCGGAGCGACGTTGCGCCATGCGGGCCTCGGCGTCGATCGCGAACTCGATGGCCGTGCTGGCCCATCGGAAGGTCTGCTCCGCGGTCGTCGGGGTCTTGGCGTTCAGCTCTTCGAATCGCTCGATCACGTCCTCGTCGAGCAGGTCGTTGATCCGCCGGTTCTTCCAGGTTTCCAGTTTTCGCACAGCTTTGTCGTAAGACCTTAAACTGTTGGCTTTCGCCGGGCGTTTTCGATGCACGAGGTCGTGCCGGTAAACGTCCAGCGCCTCGCCCAGCGTGAGGTCCCGTTCATCGCGGTTGCGTTTGTCGGGACCTGGTGCGCGCCCTGTTTCCTCGATGCCGTCCAGCACGTCGTGGGCTTTTTTGCGCGCCTGCTGGACCGTCAGTTCGGTGACACGGCCCAGGGTCGCGCGGATGACCGCGCCAGGCCCTTTCGCGCGCACCCGCTTTTGCACGACGTACGACGCGTTGCCCGCTGTGACCTTGATGCCGAACCCTGTGGGGCCGATGGAGTCGGTCACGAGGTACGGCTGACGTTCAGGGTTGGGCGGCCATTTGTCCGGCGAGAGGCCGGCCACGGGTCGCACGTCGATGTGCAGAGCACCGGCGACGGTTGCGTTGATTTCGATTTTCATGTGTTTGTATGCCCCGATTTGGGCTGTATGCCCAAGAACGACTTCGCAAGCCGATTCTATTACACTGGCATACGCGGGGCATACAAAAATGTGCGGGCTATTGAGGTCTATTGAACCTCAACCAGATCCGTGAAACCGCTTTAGAGGTCCGTGCAGTATGGCTTTGAACGAAATAGACCGCCCGAAACCCAACCTCGGTGAGGGGATAGAATCCCACACGCCGATGATGCAGCAATACCTTCGCATCAAAGCGGATCATCCGGGCACGCTCGTGTTCTACCGGATGGGCGATTTCTATGAGCTGTTTTTCGAGGATGCGGAGAAAGCCGCACGCCTGCTCGATCTGACGCTGACACAGCGCGGCGCGTCGGGCGGCAACCCGATCAAGATGGCGGGCGTGCCGCACCACGCTGTCGAACAGTACCTCGCCAAGCTCGTGAAGCTGGGCGAATCGGTCGCCATCTGCGAACAGATTGGCGATCCGGCCACCTCGAAGGGGCCGGTCGAACGCAAGGTCGTGCGCGTCGTCACGCCGGGCACGCTGACCGATGCCGCCCTGCTGTCGGACAAGAACGACGTGTACCTGCTCGCCGTGTGCGTGGGTCACAACCGGCGCGGCGTCGCCACCAACGTGGGCCTCGCATGGCTCAATCTCGCGAGCGGCGCCTTGCGCCTCGCTGAAGTTGCACCGGACCAGGCCGCCGCAGCACTCGAGCGGATTCGCCCGGCGGAAATTCTGGTCGCCGATGCCCCGTCCGACACCAACACCTGGTCGCCGCCCGCCGGCGCCGGCGCGCTGACGCGCGTCCCCGTGTGGCATTTCGACGTCGCTTCGGGCACCCAGCGCCTGTGCGATCAGATGGACGTGGCAAGCCTCGACGGTTTCGGCGCGCATTCGCTGTCGAGCGCCTGCGGCGCAGCCGGTGCGCTGCTGCTGTACGCCGCAGCGACCCAAGGCCAGCAGTTGCGCCATGTGCGCAGCCTCAAGGTCGAATACGAATCGGAATATATTGGGCTCGACCCCGCCACGCGCCGCAACCTCGAACTCACCGAAACGCTGCGCGGCACCGAAAGCCCGACCCTCTGCTCGCTGCTCGACACCTGCTGCACGACGATGGGCAGCCGCCTGCTGCGCCACTGGCTGCACCATCCACCCCGCGAAGCGGCGATTGCTCAGGCGCGCCAGCAGGCTATCGGCGCACTGCTCGATGCGCCGGCCGGCGCCGGCGTCGACACGCTGCGTGGCGCCCTGCGGCAGATCTCCGATATCGAGCGGATCACCGGGCGTCTCGCCTTGCTATCCGCCCGTCCTCGCGACCTGTCGAGCCTGCGCGACACCTTCATTGCCTTGCCTGAGTTGCGCACGCAACTGGCGGCCGTGACCGGCGCCGCCGATTCGCTTGCACGCATCGACGCCGCGCTCGAACCGCCGGCGCCGTGCGTCGACTTGCTGAAGCTGGCTGTCGCCCCCGAACCGGCGGCGATGGTGCGCGACGGTGGCGTGATCGCACGCGGCTACGATGCCGAGCTCGACGAGCTGCGCGACATCTCCGAGAACTGCGGACAGTTCCTGATCGACCTGGAAACGCGCGAGCGAGCGCGTACCGGTATCGGCAATCTGCGCGTCGAATACAACAAGGTGCATGGCTTCTATATCGAAGTCACGCGCGGCCAGACCGACAAGGTGCCCGACGACTACCGCCGGCGCCAGACGCTGAAAAACGCAGAGCGCTACATCACGCCGGAACTGAAGACCTTCGAAGACAAAGCGCTATCAGCGCAGGAACGGGCACTCGCACGCGAACGCTCGCTTTACGATGCGCTGCTGCAGGCGCTGCTGCCGTTCATCGCCGATTGCCAGCGCGTGGCCGCCGCGCTCGCCGAGCTCGATCTGCTGGCGGCGTTTGCCGAGCGGGCACGTGCACTCGACTGGGTCGCGCCAACGTTTACGGCCACCGCCGGCATCGAAATCGAACAAGGACGCCACCCGGTGGTCGAGGCCCAGGTCGAGCAATTCATCGCCAACGACTGCACGCTCAACCCCGAGCGCAAGCTGCTGTTGATCACCGGTCCGAACATGGGCGGTAAATCGACCTTCATGCGCCAGACCGCCTTGATCGCGCTGATGGCTTACGTGGGCAGCTACGTGCCGGCACGGCGCGCTGCGTTTGGCCCGATCGATCGCATCTTCACGCGCATCGGCGCAGCCGACGATCTGGCAGGCGGCCGCTCGACCTTCATGGTCGAAATGACGGAAGCCGCTGCTATCCTCAACGACGCGACGCCGCAAAGCCTCGTGCTGATGGACGAAATCGGCCGCGGCACCTCGACCTTCGACGGCCTCGCACTCGCCTGGGCGATTGCCCGCCATCTGCTCGCGCACAACGGCTGCCACACGCTGTTCGCCACGCACTACTTTGAGCTGACGCAACTGCCTGCGGAATTTCCGCAAGCCGCCAACGTGCATCTGTCCGCGGTCGAACACGGGCACGGCATCGTGTTCCTGCACGCAGTGAGCGAAGGCCCGGCGAATCAGAGCTACGGTCTGCAGGTCGCGCAACTGGCAGGCGTGCCCGCTGCGGTGATCCGCGCGGCGCGCAAGCACCTCGCACACCTCGAACAGCAATCGGCCGCACAGCCCGCACCGCAGCTCGATCTGTTTGCGGCGCCTCTGATGCTGCAGGACGCCGACGAAGATCACGGCCACACCGCCCCCCCGCCCGCCCCCGCGCTGACGGCGGCCGAGCAGGCGCTCATCGAGCGTTTGCGAGCCATCGATCCGAACGATCTGCGCCCGCGCGAAGCGCTGGACCTGCTGTATGAACTGCATGACATGGCGGCTGCGCCGGATGCGAATCACTGACCGGCGCAGTCACCCGGCGCGTGCGCGCACGACCGTGTGCGCGGCGCTCGCCTGCGCGCTCGTCCTGACTGGCGCCGCGTCGACCTGCGCGCAAGCCGCGCCGATTCGCTACACCTTTGCGGTGATTGCCGGCACGCTGCAAAGCCCCGCCGACGAAGCGCCGACCCAGCGGCTCATCGATGCGATCGGCCGCGAGCGCGACATGTCGTTCATCGTCTATGACGGCAACCTGAAGGGTGGCAAGGAAGCCTGCCGCGACACGTTGTACGAACGCCGCGAGGCACTGCTGGAAGCGGCGCGGCCAGCACTGATCTTTATCCCCGGCCAGCATGACTGGACCGATTGCGGCACAGCCGATGCCGGCGGCTTCGATTCGGTGGAGCGGCTCGATCAGCTCAGGCAGACGCTCTTCGCCGATGCCTCATCGATGGGACAGAACCCGCTTGCGCTGACCCGCGAGAGCGAGGTCTCGCGCTTTCGGCCGTATCGGGAAAATGTGCGCTGGCAACTCGGCGACACCGTGTTCATCGGCCTCAATGCGCCGAGCCCGAACAATCACTATCTGACTGCAGGCGGGCGCAACGGCGAGTTCGAAGATCGGGTGATCGCCAATGCATTCTGGATCGAACACGCAGCCGAGTATGCCAAACGCCGCGAGGCGCGCGCGATTGTGGTGTTCATTCAAGGCGACCCGGACCCGGAACGCTATGAGCGTCCGGACCGCTTCGCGTGGCTGCGCTTTGCACGCAACTCGCGTCGCGACGGGTTTCTGGAGCTCAAGCGCAGCCTCGTCAAAGCGGCGGAGATTTTTCGCGGCCCGATCCTGCTGATCCATAACGACGACCAACGTTCAGCCGGTGGCTTCGTGATCGATCAGCCGCTGCGCAACGACAAGGGAGAGGTGGTGACGAACCTCACGCGCATCGCCTTCGCGCCGCGCGATCGTCTTGACGAGTGGCTGCAGATCGAAGCGGATCTATCACGCCGACCGCCGTTTCGCGTGAGTCTGCGCGAGGTGCCGAAGAACCTGCCGCTGCTGCCGTTCCAACCGGCGCCACAGGTTCAGCCAACGCCAACCCCCGACGAAACCGAGCCCGCGTTGTCCGCGCCGCCGATGCTCAATCCAGCGCCCGGGCAATCGGTGAATCCATCGCTCAACCCGGCCTCGAACCTGCCGCCCTTGCTGCCGACGACACCGCAAGCGGAACCGCCGCTCAACCCGCCGGGCGCAGGCAGCGAGCCACCGGGCATGAATGGCACGCCGGCCGACACACCACCGGCCGGCTCACCCGCCAGCTCAGTGCAGCGTGGGCCCTGACGGCTCTTCGTCGCCTTCGTCGTCATCCTCGTCGAGCACTTCCAGGCCGTCTGCGCCGTGGGCATGCTCGTGCTGGATTTCGTCTTCGGTGGCCGGGCGCACGTCCTTGACGGTCAGCGCGAAACGCAGCGCCATGCCGGCGAGCGGATGGTTGCCGTCGAGCACGACTTTGTCTTCTGCGACATCGGTGACGACATAGACCAGCGAATCGATATCTTCGTCGCCCTCTTCCGGCGTGCCTTCGAATTGCATACCGACTTCGAGCGGCTCGGGGAAGCGAGTGCGCGGCTCGATCTTCACCAGATCGGGATCGTATTCGCCAAACGCGTCTTGCGGTTCCAGCTGGATCTGGGTCTCGAAACCAGCCTCATGGCCGTCGAGCTCTTCCTCGATCTTGGGGAACGTGCCATCATAGCCGCCGTGCAGATAGACCATCGGCTCGTCGCTTTCTTCAATCAGGTTGCCCTGCGCATCCGACAGCTTGTAAGCGACCGACACGACGGTGTTCTTTGCAATTTTCATTCGATTCTCCAGAATACAACTCACATTATACGATGCCCAAGCGGCCCCTTGACCACCCGGCGCACGCAGCTTCTGCGCGGATTTCTGCACCGCTTCTGCCGCCCTCGCCCGACGTGCCGACGCCGCTGCTCGGCAACCTCACTCCAGCGCAATTCATGCGCCGGTACTGGCAAAAAAAGCCGCTGCTGATTCGTCAGGCGATCCCGAACGTGGCCGCGCCGCTCTCGCGCGACGAACTCTTCGAACTCGCCGATCAGGACGAAGTGGAAGCGCGCCTGATCACGCACTTTCGCAACAAATGGCAACTGGAACACGGCCCGTTTGCCGCAGACGAACTGCCAACGCTCAAGCAACGCGCATGGACCCTGCTCGTGCAAGGCGCCGACCTGCACGACGATCGCGCGCGGGCCTTGCTCGACCGCTTCCGCTTCGTGCCGGACGCGCGTCTGGACGACCTGATGATCTCGTACGCCACCGATGGCGGCGGCGTTGGCCCGCATTTCGATTCGTACGACGTATTCCTGCTGCAGGTCCAGGGCAAGCGCCGCTGGCGAATCAGCGCACAGCGCGATCTGTCGCTGCGCCCGGGCGTGCCATTGAAAGTTCTACAAAATTTCGAGCCAGAAGAGGAATGGGTTCTCGAACCGGGCGACATGCTGTATCTTCCGCCGCACATCGCGCATGACGGCGTGGCCGAAGGCGAGTGCATGACCTGTTCGATCGGCTTCAGGGCGCCCTCCTCGAGCGAGCTAACGGCGCAGTTTCTGTATCATCTCGCCGAGCGCGGGGAAAACGCGGCGAGCAGCCAGCATGAGGAGCGCGCGCCGCAGTTGTACCGCGACCCGCACCAACCGGCCGTGGCCCATCCGGCCGAGCTTCCGGCGGCGCTGATCGAGCGTGTAGGCGCGATCCTTGCTCAGGTGAAGTGGAACGAGAAGGACATCGCCTCGTTTCTCGGCGCCTATCTGAGCGAACCGAAGCCGAGTGTGGTATTCGATCCGCCGGAACAGCCGCTCAACGAGGCGCGTTTTATTCAGCGCGCTTCAAAGTTGGGGCTGAGACTCGACCGGAAGACAGTTTTGCTGTACAACAGCCGCTTTTTCTTCTTGAATGGAGAAGAAAACAGGTTTACAGGTCGTAAAAATTGGTTGATTGAATTCGCTGATAGCCGGTGTCTGAGTGCGAAACGCTTTGTAACACTCTCAGACGATTCATCGGTGACAGCATTGCTGCACGAGTGGTATTGTGCGGGCTGGATACAAGTGGGCGAGCTTGTCTAAGCTTGTCTACCTGTTATGAAGTACTGTGAAATTTTGTATGAGAAAGACAACGTATTGACCCCGGATTTGTCGACGGTCGATACGAAAGTGCATATAATTTCCGCCCAAGCCGTAGGGAAGATTCACGCTCTTGTGAAGTGCGTCTCCACCAGCGGCCCAGGTCGGTGTTGGAGCACATTACCGGTATTATTTTGCGCTGTTGCTTACCTTTAACCATAAAAGGACGTGATCATGAAGAAATCCCTCCTCGTAGCATCCCTGTTGGCAGCTGTGGCACTGGCTGCATGCAACAAGAGCAGCGACCAAGCAGCTGCCCCGGCTAGCGATGCAATGGCTGCTTCGGCACCTGCTGCTGCTGCTTCGGATGCAGGCGCTGCTGCTTCGAGCGCTGCTGCTGCGAGCGACGCTGCTGCTTCGGCTACTACCGCTGCTTCGGACGCAACCGCTGCAGCTTCGGACGCTGCTGCTTCGGCTGCTGCTCCGGCTTCGGGCGCAAGCCAGTAAGCTGTCGTACAGGGTTCGCCTCTGGGCGAAAACTACGCGGAAAGATCACTCCGATTTTTCCGCGTGGTAAAGCAAAACGCCACGGATTCACATCCGTGGCGTTTTGCCTTTCTGCGGCCGTTCTTTCTGCGGCTGCTTTTTGTAGCCGTTCCTGTTGCGTTCTTTTGCGGCCGGCTGCCTATTCCACGTCAAATGCGCGGTCGATGTCCAGCAGCCGTGATTCACGGCCGCTCGCCACCCAGAATCAGCTCGCGGACGCCGCGGCGCCCTCCTCAAAGAACTCCCGTACCACATCGATCTCCCGGGTCCGCTTGAAGGGCGGCAGGCTCTGCCATATACGGCGCCCATAGGGTTTGTCGACAAGACGCGTATCGCAGATCATCAGCACACCGCGATCGGTCTCAGCGCGAATCAGACGCCCTGCGCCCTGCTTGAGCGTAATCACCGCCTGCGGCAACTGATGGACCGCAAACGGGCTCAGCCCCTTCTTGGTCAATGCATCGAGCCGGGCCGCCAGTACCGGATCGTCAGGCGGCGCAAACGGCAGCTTGTCGATCACCACGAGCGAGAGCGCATCGCCGCGCACATCCACGCCTTCCCAGAAGCTCTGGCTGCCCACCAGAATCGCGTTGCCATAGCTGCGGAAGCGGTCCAGCAGCTCCGTGCGGCTCGCATCGCCCTGCACCAGCAGCGGATAGTTCCAGCCGCGTGCTTCGATCGTATCGCGCAGCTTCGCGGCAATCCGGTCGACCGCGCGCAAGGTCGTGCAGAGCATGAACACCCCGCCACCCGACGCTTCGATGGCCGGCAACGCGGCCTCAAAGACGGCGTCGGTAAACATTGGCGAGGACGGTTGCGGCAGATTGCGCGGTACGTACAGCAGCCCTTGCGACGGATAGTCGAACGGGCTTGGCAGCGTCATCGAGCGGCGCGCGTTCAGGCCCATCTGCGCCGCATAGTGGGTGAAATCGCCGCGCACCGACAGCGTGGCCGAGGTGAAGATCCACGCCCGCGGCACGCCGGCGCGCTGCTTGGCGAAGATCGGCGCAACCGACAGCGGCGTTTCGTGCAACTGCACGGTATGCGAAAAGACTTCGATCCAGCGCACCTTTTCGTTCGGGTCGGAGGCCTTGGCATCGGCTCCGCCTGCGGCCGCATCGCGCTCCGCTTCGGTGGGCGGCGTGGTCCAGCCCGACAGGATGCCCTGCAACTCGCGCGCGCGGCGCAGACAGGCGCCAATCGATTCGGCGCGCTCCGCCTGGCTCGACAAGGCATCCGCGAGCGCATCCAGCTCCGTTTCGAGCGTTTCGAGCGCAGGAAAGAGCGGATGGTCGTCGGGCAACTGGCCGATCGACAGGCGCACCGAGTCTTCCTTGAAAGCGAGGCGCACGTCGCGCGCCGAGCGTTCGAGCGCCGCACCAAGCTTCACCCAGTCGACCACCTCGCGCGCATGGCCAAGACCCTCGGCCACCGAATCGCGGGCGAGTTCGAGAAACTGTGCAGTCGAGAGCGTCTCGCCGAAAAACAGCGTCGCCGTCTCCGGCAATTGATGCGCTTCGTCGAAGATGATCGTATTGGCGGTGGGCAGCAGTTCGGCCATGCCAGTGTCGCGCAACATGATGTCGGCGAAGAACAGGTGGTGGTTGACCACCACGATGTCGGCCTGCTGCGCCTCACGGCGCGCCTGCATCACAAAGCATTCCTTGTACTGCGGGCACTCCTGGCCGAGGCAATTCTCACGCGTCGAGGTGACCATCGACCACACCGCGGCCGTCTCCGGAACGCTCGCGAGTTCGGCTTTGTCGCCAGTACGCGTGATCTTCGCAAAGCGAATGATGTCCTGCAGATACGAGGTTTCCTGGCGCGACGGCAGTCGGCCATTGTCCGCGGTGCGCTGCAAGTAGTAGTGGCACAGGTAGTTCGCGCGGCCCTTGAGCATCGCCACCGAAACGGGCACCGCGAGAGCGTCGCGCACCGTGGGGATATCGCGCTGGAACAACTGGTCCTGCAAGTGCTTGGTGCCCGTGGAGACGATCACCTTGCCGCCCCATAGCATGGCCGGCACCAGGTACGCATAGGTCTTGCCGGTGCCTGTGCCTGCTTCCACGATCAGCGTGTTCTCGCTGCCGTCGAGACCGCCGGCGGCCTCGCTCATTGCAGCGTCCCCAGACGCGCCCGCCTGCGCCTCGCCTGCGGGCGCCTGCAGGCGCCGGGCCGGCCGCTTCTGCGCCTCGAACATCGCCGGCTCAGGCATCGCACGGCCCGACGCTTCCATCGCAGCGGCAACCGCACGCGCCATCTCGATCTGCGAGGCACGCGAGCGGTAGCCGTCAATCTGGCGCGCCAGCAGGCCATCGGCGGCGAAAATGTCGTCGAGTTCGGTCTTGCGGCGGGGGTTCAGCGCGGCCGCGAGCGCACCCTCAGCGGCGCGTGGCTCGCGCGCGGAAGCTTCGTCATCCGACGAGCTGCGCGAAGAAGAAGAAAGCGGTGAATTCAAGGCAAGCGTTTCCTGCAAAGTCCGGTGCGCGCGTGGCGACCCGGCGCCTGCCAGGTCGCGCGTCTAGGCGCGCGCGTCCGGTTCGAGCTGCAATTGCAGCAAGATGATGGTGTCCTTGACCTTGAGCTTGCGCTTTTTAAGGCGCTGCAATTCAAGGTCGTCGAAGCCGGGCTCATCCGACATTTTGTCGATCAGGCGATCCAGCCCACTGTGTTCCGATTCCAGTTGCAGAATACGGTCCTGAAGTGCGTTCGCGTCGATGACGTGATGGTCGCGCATGCTCGCCTCCTCTCCCTATGCGGCGCAGGCTGCCTCGTGCAGCCCAGACGCCTGAGGTTGCTGTCCGGCTAAAAACGCGTTACGGCTATTGCTGCTGTTGTTGCTGCAGCTTTTGCTGCTCCAGCTGCTGTTGCTGCTGCAACTGCTCCTGCTGTTTCTGCTGCGCCTTCTCGGCCGCCTGCTTCTGGCGCGCCTCGACGTCCTGCCTATGCTGCTCGGCCGTCTGCTGCTTGCGTTCGTAGCTCTGCTGCTTCTCGACGCGCTCCTGCGCCTTTTGCGCCCCCTGCTGACGGGCCTGCTCGAGCTGGGTCTGGAAATTGGCCTGCTTCTGGTCGTACGCCTGCTGGTTCGCGGCCGCCTGCGGCGCGCTGATACCGCGTTGCGCCTGGTCCAGCGCGTGCTGCTGCACCTTCTGCTGATAGGCCTGCTCGTTGGCCGCGCGCTGCGGCGCCTCGGCGGCGCGCTGGGCCTGGTCCAGTTGATGCTGACGCTGCTTCTGTTCGTACGTCTCTACGTTGCTGGCCTCATTCGCTACGCGCTGCGGGGCGTTCGCTTCGTCCTGGGCACGCTGCAACGCCGCCTGCTGGTCGCGCTGCTGCGCGCGCGCCGTACGCTCTTCCGCGTTGAGCGCGAGCTGCTCCTTGCGAATATCGGCCTGCACCACGCGCATCCTGTCGCGCGCCTTGCCGATACAGTAGTTCACGAAAAACTTGCTATAACAGTTATGTTCGTCGACTGCGTAGTTATAGTCGTTCTCCGCGCTGCGGCGGTTCAACACATTCTGGCGCGCATCGAAGCCGTTGTCCGGCGCCTGAGCCCTTCCAGCGTTCGCGCCAGCCGCTCCAGCATCCGACGCGCTCACCGGGCCAACAGCCTTGCCGCCGAGCGTGCTGTCGTCCGGGCGTAGTTCCGTAGCTGAAGCCGCTGAGCCCGCCGAAGCGGCCGACGGCATGGAGGCTGCCAGCTCCGCTCCCGCTGGCTGGTCTTGCGCCAACGCCGGTGCGGACACGGCGAACGAGGTGGCGGCAACGCCGAGCGCAGCGCAAGTGAAAAGCGGCGCGGCAAGCTTGACGGTAAGCGAAGCAAGTGGAAAACGGGAGATCGGCAACGTCGTAGATGGGCAACGGAACATGCCCGAAATTCTATCACCCCGCGGTTGAGCCCTTTGGCATTTATGGCAAAATGCCCCGCTTCAGCAACCCGGTCGCAGCGCGCACGCCTTACGCGTGCGCTCATGCGCGGCCTTAGATTGAGTCCGGCAGGAACACCTAGACCCTATGACGGAAACCGTAGCACTCAAGATCGTACAGCGCATCGCCAGCGAACTCTCCGTCCAGCCGCGCCAGGTCGCGGCGGCGGTGCAACTCCTCGACGAAGGCGCCACCGTTCCGTTTATCGCGCGCTACCGCAAGGAAGTCACCGACAACCTCGACGATACGCAACTGCGTAATCTCGAGGAACGGCTCCTGTATCTGCGCGAACTGGAAGACCGGCGCGCCGCGATCGTCGCTAGCATCGAAGAACAGGGCAAGATGACCGACGAGTTGCGCGTTGCGATCGAAGGCGCGGACAGCAAACAGGTGCTGGAAGACCTCTATCTGCCGTACAAGCCGAAACGCCGCACGCGTGCGCAGATCGCCCGCGAAGCGGGGCTCGAGCCGCTTGCACAGGCGCTGCTGGCCAATCCGCTGCTTGATCCGCAGACCGAAGCCGCGCAATACGTGGACGCCGAAAAGGGCGTGGCCGACGTGAAGGCGGCGTTGGACGGTGCGCGCGACATCCTGTCCGAACAATTCGGCGAAACCGCCGAGCTGCTCGGCAAGCTGCGCGAGTACCTGTTCAACCAGGGCGTGGTGTCGTCGAAAGTGGTGGAAGGCAAGGAAAACGCGGAAGAAGAGAAATTCCGCGATTACTACGACTATTCGGAAACCATCAAGACGGTGCCGTCGCACCGCGCGCTCGCCCTCTTCCGCGGCCGCAACGCCGGCGTGCTAATGGTCAAGCTGGGCCTCGGCGAAGAGCTGGACGCGCAGGTGCCGCATCCGGGCGAGGCGCTGATCGCACGCCACTTCGGCATCGCCAACCAGAACCGCCCGGCCGACAAATGGCTCGCCGATGTATGCCGCTGGTGCTGGCGCGTGAAGGTGCAGCCGCACATCGAAAACGAACTGCTCACCAATCTGCGCGAAGAAGCCGAGCATGAGGCGATCCGCGTGTTTGCGCGCAACCTGAAGGATCTGCTGCTGGCCGCGCCCGCTGGACCGAAGGCCGTGATCGGCCTCGACCCGGGCATGCGTACCGGCGTGAAGGTAGCGGTGGTCGATCGGACCGGCAAGGTACTCACCACGGACGTGATTTATCCGCATGAGCCGCGCCGCGACTGGGACGGCTCGATCGCCAAGCTCGCGCGCATCTGCGCACAGACGCAGGCGGAGCTGATCAGTATCGGCAACGGTACGGCCTCGCGCGAAACCGACAAGCTGGCCAGCGAGCTGATCGCACGCCATCCGGAGTTCAAGCTGCAGAAGATCGTCGTCTCCGAAGCGGGCGCGTCGGTGTATTCGGCCTCGGAACTGGCAGCCAAGGAGTTCCCGGACATGGACGTGTCGCTGCGCGGCGCAGTGTCGATTGCGCGGCGTCTGCAGGACCCGCTCGCCGAACTCGTGAAGATCGAGCCGAAGGCGATCGGCGTCGGCCAGTATCAGCACGACGTGAACCAGCGCGAGCTGGCCCGTTCGCTCGACGCGGTGGTCGAGGACTGCGTGAACGCAGTGGGCGTGGATGCGAATACCGCATCGGTCGCCCTGCTCGCACGCGTCTCCGGGTTGAACGCAACGCTTGCGCGCAATATCGTCGACTTCCGCGATGCCAACGGTCCGTTCCCGTCGCGCGAACATCTGCGCAAGGTGCCGCGTCTGGGCGACAAGACCTTCGAACAGGCCGCCGGCTTCCTGCGCATCAACAACGGCGAGAACCCGCTCGACCGGTCGTCGGTGCACCCGGAAGCGTATCCGGTGGTCGAGCGCATGCTGGCCAGGATCAACAAGCATGTGGGCGAAGTGCTCGGCAATCGTGAGGCGCTGTCGGGCCTGTCGCCGGCTGAGTTCGTCGACGATCGCTTCGGTCTGCCGACCGTGCGCGACATTCTGACCGAACTCGAAAAGCCGGGCCGCGACCCGCGTCCCGAGTTCAAGACCGCTACCTTCCGCGAGGGTGTCGAGAAGATCTCCGACCTGTCGCCGGGCATGGTGCTCGAAGGCGTCGTGACCAACGTGGCGGCCTTCGGCGCGTTTATCGACATCGGCGTGCACCAGGACGGTCTCGTCCACGTGTCGGCCCTGTCGACGAAGTTCATCAAGGACCCGCACGAGGTCGTGAAGGCCGGCCAGATCGTCAAGGTCAAGGTGCTCGAAGTGGACGTGAAGCGTCAGCGTATTTCGCTGACCATGCGCCTCGCCGATGAGTTCGGTGCGACCGGTGCAGCAGGTTCGGCACCGCGCAGCAGCGGCCAGCAGGACCGTGGCGCCGCCCGCTCGGCTGGCAATGGCCGCGGCGCATCGCAGCGCTCGCGTGAGCCGGAACCGGCCGGCGCGATGGCTGCGGCGTTCGCCAAGCTCAAGCGCTAGGACGCGAGGAGCCGGCGGGCGCGCATGCGTTCGCCACCTCGCCGGGCAGCCGGAAGTCGAGCTCAGCGACCCGCACCGCCAACGACGCTCAACAAAAAACCCACGCAATTCACATCTGCGTGGGTTTTTTGTTGGCCGAGGCCCCTTGGTGCCCCGTAGACGGGCACTACCGCCTGAATGCAGCTCAAATCTCGATCTTCGTTCCCAGCTCCACCACACGATTGGCCGGGATGCTGAAGAAATCGGTCGGTTTGGCCGCGTTCTGATGCATCCACGCGAATACCCGCTCGCGCCACACCGACATGCCCGGCAACTGCGTCGGCACCACCGTTTCGCGGGCGAGGAAGAACGATGTATCCATCATCTCGAAGGTCATGTCGTGCGAGCGGCCCACTTCGGCGAGCACCGCCTTCACATCCGGCGTCTCATTGAAGCCATACGCTGCCTTCACGAGGTACAGCCCCCCGCCGATCTCTTTCACGGTGACCCGGTCCGCGTCGTTCACGTATGGAATATCGAGCGTCTTGAAGGTCAGGAAAATGGTGCGCTCGTGCAGCACCTTGTTGTGCTTCAGGTTGTGCAAAAGACTTACCGGCACCAGCACGTCGCTGCCAGTCAGATAAATCGCCGTACCGGACACCCGATGCGGCGGATGCGCAAGCAACCCCTGCAGGAACGGCATCAACGGAATACCGTCGGCCGCCGTGCGCTCCTTGACGATCATCCTGCCCTTGAACCAGGTCATCAGCAGGAAGAACAGTAGCGCGCCGATGCCAAGCGGCAGCCAGCCGCCCTCCTCGACCTTCAGCAGATTGGCGCCAAAGAAGCCCAGATCGACCACCATCAGGCCGCCGATAATCAGCGCGACCAGCAACTTGTTCCACTTCCAGACGTTCACCATCACCACGCAGGCGAGCACAGTGGTGATGACCATGGTGGCCGTCACCGCAATCCCATAGGCAGCCGCGAGATTGTCCGAACTCTTGAAGGCCACCACGATGCACAGGATGATGAACAGCAGCATCCAGTTCACCACCGGCACATAGATCTGTCCGATCGCCAGATCCGAGGTGTGCAGGATCTTCATACGCGGCACGTAGCCGAGCTGGATCGCCTGGCTCGTCAGCGAATACGCGCCGGAAATCACGGCCTGCGAGGCGATCACGGTGGCCACCGTCGACAGCACGACCAGCGGCAGCAGCGCCCAGTCAGGCGCGAGCAGGAAGAAGGGGTTTTCGATGGCCTTCGGGTCGTGCATCAGCAAGGCGCCCTGACCGAAGTAGTTCATCACCAGCGAGGGCATCACGAGGCAATACCAGGCGAGGCGAATCGGCTTGGCGCCGAAGTGGCCCATGTCGGCATACAGCGCTTCGGCGCCGGTCAGCACCAGCACCACCGAACCGAGCACGACATACGCCTGCAGCACGTGCGCCGCCATGAACGAATAGGCGTAGTAGGGATTGAGCGCACGAATCACGGTGGGCGACTGCACGATATGCGCAAGGCCGAGCAGGCCGATCACCACGAACCATAGCACCATGATCGGTCCGAACAGGCGCCCCACCATTGCCGTGCCGTGCCGCTGGATCCAGAACAGCACGATCAGGATCACGATGGTGAGCGGCAGAACCAGATGGGTCAGATTGGGCGCCGCGATCTCCAGCCCTTCGACGGCGGAGATCACCGAGATGGCCGGCGTAATCACCGCATCGCCATAGAACATGCAGGCGCCGAAGATGCCGAGCATCATCAGCAAACCCGCCAGCTTCTTCTTTGGATCGACCGAGCGCAGCGCCAATGCCATCAGCGCCAAGACGCCGCCCTCGCCGTTGTTGTCGGCGCGCATCACGAACAGCACGTACTTGATGCTGACGACGATCACGATCGCCCAGAACAACAGCGAGATCACGCCGAGGATCGATTGTTCGGTGAGCGGGATGCCATGCGCCGGGCTGAACGCCTCTTTCAGCGAATACAGCGGGCTCGTGCCGATATCACCGAACACCACCCCGATCGCAGCCAGTGCGAGGGTGGGCAGAGGCTGTTTGTGCACGTGATGGGTATCTGTCATAAACGCGAGGTATCCGTTCCTGGGCGGAAAAACGAGCGCCATTTTAAACTGACTGTAAGGAATCACCCGGCGTGTTGTGTGCACACCACGTGGGCAGCCCGCGCAGTTTAGCATCGTGCTATGGCCCCGTCAGCCGCTTGTCAGGCGGTGGTCAGGTGTACGGCCAGATTCGTTGTGATCTGCGCCAGACGGGCCGCAACGACCGCCAACACCGGCGTTGCATCGACCATGAACAAACCGCGCGGACGAAAAAAAACGGAGCCCGTAGGCTCCGTTTTTGCGGACGCGCTGCAACGACCCGGACGGGCCGCCACGAATCACTTATCCGAGCGCTCCTGCGCGGTACCGCGCTTGATCCACGCGCCGAGGTTATGCGGGCGCACCGTGTCCCACTCCTCGAACGGCTGATGAATCCACGGATTGGTCGGCAGGAACTGCACGTGGTAGTCAGGCTTGACCTTCGAGCAACCCTTGTACCAGAGCACCGCCGAGCGCACGGCGGTAATCGCCGGATAGCGCTCCTTCAGATGCTGCTGCACCCGTGCCAGCGTCACGCCCGAATCGACCAGGTCGTCGACCAGCAAAACGTTGCCCGACAGCTCGCCGCGCGTCATCGTGATGTACTGCGCAATATCGAGCTCGCCCTGCTCCGTGCCGGCGGCTTCACGGTACGAACTGGTAGCAAGAATCGCCAGCGGCAGATCGTAAATGCGCGAGAGCTGGTCGCCCACGCGCAACCCACCGCGCGCCAGACACAGGATCTTGTCGAACTTCCAGCCCGACTCGTGCACGGACAGCGCCAGCATTTCGATCAGGCGGTGATACTCGTCCCAGCCAACCCACAGGTTCTTGTCGTCATTGCGCGGGTCTTTCATCGCAATCATCGGTACACCCTGCGTCATGAGTTAAACCTTGAACGGGTGGCGAAGCAGAATCGTCTCGTCACGATCCGGACCGGTCGAAACCATGTCGATCGGCACGCCGGCGACTTCCTGCACACGCGTCAGATAGGCGCGTGCATTGGCAGGCAGCTTGTCCCATTCCTTGATGCCGACAGTGCTTTCCTTCCAGCCAGCGAAGGTCTCGTAGACCGGCACGCAACGCGCCACTTCGGTGGCGCCGCGCGGCAGGATATCGCAGTCCTTGCCGTCGACCTTGTAGCCGACGCACAGCTTCACTTCGTCGAGGCCGTCGAGCACGTCGAGTTTGGTCATGCACAGGCCCGAGACGCCGTTGATCTGGATCGAGCGGCGCAGCGCAGCGGCGTCGAGCCAGCCGGTGCGGCGCGGCCTGCCGGTGACCGAGCCGAATTCCTTGCCGACCTTCGCGAGAGTCAGGCCGACTTCTTCCTGGCGATTCGCATTGTCCGCATCGTACAGCTCGCTCGGGAACGGGCCCGAACCGACGCGCGTGCAATACGCCTTGGTGATGCCGAGGATGTAGTTCAGCTTTTGCGGACCGACGCCCGCGCCAGCGGTGGCTGCACCGGCCACGCAGTTGCTTGAGGTGACGTACGGATAGGTACCGTGGTCGATATCGAGCAGCGTGCCTTGTGCGCCTTCGAACAGCAGGTTGTTGCCTGCCGCGTTTTCGTCATACAAACGGCGCGACACGTCGGTCACCATCGGCTTCAGGCGGTCGGCGTAGCTCAGCATCGTGTCGAGCGTTTGCTGGAAGTCGACCGCGTCGACGCCCAGGTACTGGGTCAGCACGAAGTTGTGGTAGTCGAGATTTTCACGCAGGCGTTCGGCGAAGCTTTCCGGCTCGAACAGGTCCTGCACGCGCAAGCCGCGGCGCGCCACCTTGTCTTCATAGGCCGGGCCGATGCCGCGACCGGTGGTGCCGATCTTGGCCGCGCCACGGCGCTTTTCGCGGCCCTGGTCGATGGCGATGTGATACGGCAGGATCAGGGTGGTGGCTTCGGAAATGAAGAGGCGATTCTGAACATCGACCCCGGCGGCTTCGAGTTCGCCAATTTCCTTGAACAGCGCTTCCGGCGACAACACGACGCCATTGCCGATGTAGCACGCGACGCCGGGATGCATGATGCCCGACGGAATCAGACGCAAGATGGTTTTCTTGCCGCCGATGATAAGCGTGTGACCGGCATTGTGACCGCCCTGGAAGCGAACGACGCCTTGAGCGTGGTCCGTCAGCCAGTCGACGATCTTGCCCTTGCCTTCATCACCCCATTGGGTTCCCACGACGACGACGTTGCGTCCGGGGTTCACATTCACAGCGCTGGCAGACATGTTGTTTCGTATGCTGGTTAAAAACGTATTCTACCTATGTTCGCGGAAGCTTCCGAATTTTTCCGTTTCCGCTCAACGGTATGGACGTTATTTTGGGTATAGCGAAATGATGCGGCTGGTCGCCGCACCCATCCTTTTGCAAAGCTCTTGCAATCGTTCTTGGAATGTTCTTACCGCTCAGGCGCGCGCCTCAACCACCCACGCGCCGTTGCGCTCGACCAACACGCGGTCGCAGGCAAACTCGTCGAGCGCATGGTCGTGACCCGGCAGCGCCTGGATCACCACTTCGCCGGCGTCGCGCAACGCGGCCACGCTGGCGCGCAGGGCGTCGTCGTGCTGCCACGGCGCGAGAATCGCGCTGCTGCGCGCTTCGACCGGCGAAATCCGCGCCACCTCGCGCAGGTCCAGCGAAAAGCCGGTCGCCGCACGCGCACGGCCATACGCCTGCCCCACGTGGTCGTAACGGCCGCCGCGGGCCACCGCATTCGGCACGCCATCCACATAGGCCGAGAACATCACGCCGCTGTGGTACGCGTAGCCGCGCAGGTCGGCCAGATCGATCATCACTTCCGCACCGTCCACCTGGCTTGCGAGGAACGCCAGATCGTCGAGCGCGCGGGCGATTTCCGGCGTAGCGGGCAGACGCTTGCGCGCCTCGTCCAGCACCGAGGCATCGCCATACAGCGACGGCAGCGCACGCAGCGCATCCCGGGTCACCGGCGTGAGATTCGCGGTGAGCTCGGCCAGACGCGGCACGTCTTTGCCAGCCAGCGCTTCATACAGCGACTCGCCGAGCGCCGCCGCAGCGGGTTCCGCGTCGATCAACGCCGCCAGCACGCCCGCGTGGCACAGGTCCAGACGCACCTTGGCGAGACCAGCCAGACGCAGCGCATCGAGCATCAGTTGCTGGATCTCGAGGTCGGCTTCAAGACCGGCGTGACCGTAAATTTCTGCGCCAATCTGGATCTGCTCGCGGGTCGCGTGCAGGCCGCGCGGGCGCGTGTGCAGCACGTTGCCGGCGTAGCACAGGCGCGTCACACCTTGACGGTTCAGCAAGTGCGCGTCGATGCGCGCCACCTGCGGTGTCATGTCGGCGCGCAGGCCGAGCGTGCGGCCCGACAACTGGTCGACCAGCTTGAAGGTGCGCAGATTGAGGTCGTGGCCCCCGCCCGTCAGCAGCGACTCGAGGTACTCGAGCAGCGGCGGCATGACCATTTCGTAGCCATAGGCGCGAAAACGGTCCAGCAGATGACGCCGCAATTCTTCGATCTTGCGGGCTTCCGACGGCAGCACGTCGGCAATATTCTCGGGAAGTAACCAGGTCGACATCGATACAGTCCTACGACGGTGAACACGGCGCCTCGCCGCGCCGGTAAATGAGAGTGAAGCTGTGGGCGCCCTGCGTCAGACCGGGCCGCTCGCGCCGTCAGGTCGCGAGAAACAGCAGCACTAGCCCGAGCACCATCACGATCAGCCCGCCAATGCGGATCTGATGCGGCGGACGCTCCGCTATTTTACGAAACGTATCGCGCCAGGCGCTCGGAAAAACGAACGGGAACATTCCCTCGATGATCAGCATCAGTGCGATCGCGAGCAACAACGAGCCGGCTATATCCATGCGAGTGAGGGTGCCGCGATACGTATGCCGCGGCGCTCCGGTAATCAGTGTTTGCGCGGTGCCGCGGCGGCGTCCGGCGACATCTCACCGGTCGGACTACGCATGAAGCGGAAAAACTCGCTGCTCGAATCGACCACAATCACGTCGTTCGGCTTGAAGGTGTTCCGGTAAGCCAGCATGCTCTGGTAGAACTGGTAGAACTGCGGATCGCGTCCATAGGCGTCGGCGGCGATCGATGCAGCCTTGCCGTCGCCCTCGCCCTTGATGGTCTGCGCCTGCATATAGGCGTCCGCGAGCAGCGCCTGCTGCTGGTTGGCCGCATCCGCCTTGATCTGGTCGGCTTCGGCCACGCCCTTGGCGCGCTCTTCAGCAGCCGCCTGCTCACGCGCGGCGGTCATGCGCTTGTACACGGAGTCGGCCATCGCGGCCGGAAAATCGACGCGCGCGAGTTGAATGTCGATCACCTCGACACCGAGCGAGGCAGCCGCCGCGGCCATCGCGCCGCGCGCTTCGTCTGCGATCGCCTGCTGTTTAGCCAACGCGTCCGGCAGCGTCACCTTGGCGAACGCGTCGCCAAGCGCACTGCGCGAAAGCAAGGCGAGCCGGTCCGGCAGCGTCTGTTCGTCGCCCTTGGTCTGCGCGAACAGCTTGAGCGGATCGGTCACTCGGTACTTGATCAGCGGATCGACCAGCAGGTCGGTTTTGTCAGACGTGACGTAGCGGTCTTCATCCGGCGTGTCGAGCGTCTGGATCCGGTTGTCGACCAGCATCACGGTTTGCAAAGGCGGCGGCAGCTTGGCGTGCAGGCCGGGGCCGAGCAGCGTGGGGGCTGAGTCGCCGCGCGCGGACAGCACCGCCATATGACGCTGATCGACCACGAACACCGTCGACGACGCAGCAAACAGCAGCAGCACGATGATTACGACGAGCGCAATGATCCGATTCATGTTCGCGCTCCTCATTGAATGTCGTCTTCGCGGCCGCGGCTGCGGAACGAATCGCGCGAACGCAGCGAATCGCTGGCTGCATCGGCGTCGCTGGCCGGGCCGGAGGCCTGGGCCGCTTGGGCGGCCGGTGCGGCAGAGGCCGGCACAGGCGTGGCGGAACCGCTCGCGGCTTGTGCGCCCGGCGCCGGGCTGAGTACAGCGGAACCCGCCGCCGCGCCCGAAGCTGCGCTCGCTGCGGCCGCCTCGGCCGCGCGCTGACGGGTGGCGTCGATCAGCTTGTCGAGCGGCAGATACAAGACGTTGTTACCCGCCTTGCTGTCGACAAATACCTTCGTCGTATTCGAGTAGATATGCTGCATGGTGTCCAGGTACATGCGCTCGCGGATCACCGCCGGCGCTTTGGAGTACTGCTCGTAGACCTGCTTGAAGCGCGCAGCATCGCCCTGCGCCTGCGCCACCACCTGGTCGCTATAGGTCTTGGCTTCGTCGACGAGACGCGCCGCATCGGCCTGCGCATGCGGCAGCAGGTCGTTCGCATACGCTTGCGCGTCCGCCTTGGCGCGTTCGCGGTCCTGATGCGCCTTGGTTGCGTCGTCGAATGCGCCCTGCACCTGTTCCGGCGCCTGCACACCCTGGATCGTCACACCCGTCACAACGAGGCCCGTCTGCGATTCGTCCAGGGAATGCTGGATCGCATCGGTGAGCTGCTGACGGATTGCTTCGCGATCCTGAAAGAGGATGTCTTCGGTGCTGCGCGCGCCGACGATGCTGCGCACCGCCGCCTGGCCCGCCTGGGTCACACTCTGGTCGGGGTCGACGCTGCGAAACAGATAGTCGGTGGCGCTGCGCACCTGGTACTGCACGGCAAAGCGCACGTTGACGATGTCCGCGTCGTGCGTGAGCATCGACGCATCCTTGACGTTGGCGAGGCGCACCACATTGTTGCGGCCGATTTCCACCGTACGCACGTCGCCAATGTTGACGAGCTCATGCGCTTCGAACGGATACGGCAGGCGCCAGTGCACGCCTTGGGTCGCGGTATAGCGATACTTGCCGAACTGCGTGACGACCCCGGCCTCGCCGTCCTGCACGACGAACACGCCGCTGCCGAGGTAGATGGCGACCAGCACGCCGATCACGATACCCACGCCAATGCGTGCGCCGCGCCCGTTGTCCGGACGGCCAATACCGCCGCCCGTGCCCTTGCGGCCGAATACGCTGCTCAAACGGCGATTGAAATCGCGCCACATCTCGTCGAGATCCGGCGGTCCGTCGCCGTCCTTGCCGTTCTGAGGACGTTTGGGTTCATTCGGCCGTTGCCGGTCGCCATTGCCGTCACCCCGGCCCCAGCGCGGATCGTTCATCGAAAGAATGGCGCGCAGGCGCAGCCAGATACTCCGCTCGTTGTAATCGTTCACCTGTGTTCGTTCACCAGAGTAGACAGCGGGTCAGTGCAATTTGGAACGGGTCAGTGCCCGAGTTCTGGGACCTTGCGATCGTCGCGTGGTTCGGCAAGCCGGCGGTCTTCCTCCGGCGCTACACGCTGCGCGTCGTCAAGAGAGTCGGCAGCCGCGATTTCGGCAATAGCAGCGCGCAGTGTGTCCAGCCCCTGCCCGGTGCGCGCGCTCAAAAAGACGCGCGAAATATTACCATACTCATCCCGCTCAACCGCCTCGCCGCGGGCCGCCAGCTCTGGCACCGCATCGATCTTGTTGAACACCAGCACCTGGCGGATCGTGTCGGCGCCGATTTCGTGCAGCACCTCGTTGACCTGATCGATCTGGTCGAGGCGCACGGCGCTCGAGGCATCCACCACGTGCAGCAGCAAGTCGGCGTGAATGGTTTCTTCGAGGGTGGCCCGGAATGCGGCCACCAGTTGGTGAGGCAATTCGCGGATAAAACCGACCGTATCTGACACCACCACCTGCCCCACCTCGTCGCCCAGGTAGACGCGCCGCGAGGTCGTATCGAGCGTCGCGAACAATTGGTCCGCGGCATACGCCTGGGCCTTGGTCAACGCGTTGAAGAGCGTCGATTTGCCGGCGTTGGTATAGCCGACCAGCGACACCGACATGGTGCGGTTGCGCTCGCGCGCGCGCCGCTGCGTGCCGTGCTGGCGACGCAGTTTTTCGAGCCGGGTCTTGAGCGCCTTGATGCGCTCGCCGATCAGCCGGCGGTCGGTTTCGAGCTGGGTTTCGCCTGGGCCGCGCAGGCCGATACCGCCTTTTTGCCGTTCCAGGTGGGTCCAGGCGCGGATCAGCCGCGTGGACAGGTACTGCAGTTGAGCGAGCTCGACCTGCAGCTTGCCTTCGTGGCTGCGGGCGCGCTGCGCAAAAATATCGAGGATCAGACTCGTGCGATCGATCACGCGCCTGTTAAGCGCTTGCTCCAGATTGCGCTGCTGAGCGGGCGCCAGAGCATGATTGAAGATGACGAGTTCAATGTCGTTCGCCTCGCACGCAAGACGCAGTTCTTCGGCCTTGCCGCTGCCGACAAACATCTTGGCATCGGGGCTGGACCGGCGTCCGGTGAGGGTAACGATGGGATTCGCGCCCGCGCTTTGTGCGAGCAGGCTGAGTTCTTCGAGACTGGCTTCGAAATCGATCTTACCGAAGTCGATACCGACAAGCGCTGCGTTGGTCAAATTGGAGGGTATCAAAGTGAAGCGGCCGGGAGAGATCGCCAACGGGCGACACTGCGCCGGCCGCGACGAGAGGTTAGGACTGTTCGGAATCCGGGTGGAAATTCACCGGACGGGCAGGCACGACAGTGGAAATGGCGTGCTTGTAGACCATCTGGGTGACCGTATTCCGGAGCAACACGACGTACTGGTCGAACGATTCGATGTTCCCTTGAAGCTTGATGCCGTTGACCAGGTAGATCGACACCGGCACATGCTCTTTACGCAGTGCGTTCAAAAACGGGTCTTGTAACAATTGCCCTTTGTTGCTCATAGCAAACTCCGTATTTTTTTGCAGGTTGACTAAATTGACGACGAAGAAAAAGAAATCCGCCGTCAACCGCTACACTATAGCCGATTTTCGTTTTTGCGCGAGTGGCCTGGCCATCCGGCCAAACCCAACACACACGCGGGTTTCAGCCTTTGTCCGCGTAAGGGTTCGTCGACGATCTGAACTCTATGCGCAATGGAGTCCCGGTCAGCCCGAAAGTTTCCCTGAAGCGGTTTTCGAGGTAGCGTTTATACGTTTCCGTAATCGCGTCGAGCGCGTTGCCGTGGATCACGATGATCGGCGGGTTCTGGCCTCCCTGGTGCGCATAGCGCAGCTTCGGGCGCACCGGACCGCGCCGGCGCGGCTGCTGGAATTCCACTGCTTCGATCAGCGCGCGCGTGAGTTTCGGCGTCGGCAGCTTCGACATCGCCGCTGCATACGCATCGTCGACCGAGCGCATCAATGCGCCAATCCCGGTCTTTTCCGCCGCTGAAATAAAGTGAAACTTGGCGAAGTCGAGAAATTTTAGTTTGCGCTCGAGATCGGCTTTGGTGCGTTCGCGCACATGCGAGTCGAGACCATCCCATTTGTTTACGCCAACCACTAGCGCGCGACCCTGCTCCACCACGAAGCCGGCAATGTGCGCGTCCTGATCGGAGATGTCCTGACGGGCGTCGAGCAGCAGGATCACGACGTTCGCATCCGAGATGGATTGCAGCGTCTTCACCACCGAGAACTTCTCGATCGCTTCGAACACCTTGCCGCGGCGGCGCAGGCCGGCCGTGTCGATCAGCGTGTAGGGCTTGCCCTGACGCTCGAAGTCGACGTAGATCGAATCGCGTGTGGTGCCCGGCATGTCGAACGCAATCACGCGCTCCTCGCCGACCAGCGCGTTGATCAGCGTCGACTTGCCGACGTTCGGACGGCCCACGATGGCGATCTTGGTGCCGCGCGCGGCCTTCTCTTCGTCGCTCTCTTCCGGCTGACCCGCATAGGCGACTTCCAGCGCCTCGTTGATCATCTCGGTCACGCCGTCGCCGTGCGCCGCCGAAATGGCGCGCGGGTCGCCCAGACCCAGCTCGTAGAAGTCCGCGGCCACCGCGCTGTACTTCATCCCCTCGGCCTTGTTGACGACGAGGAAAATCGGCCGGCCGGTCTTGCGCAGATAGTCGGCAATCGACTTGTCCTGCGGCGCGAGACCGTTACGGCCGTCGACGATGAATACGACGATGTCCGATTCCTCGACCGCCTGGCGGGTCTGGCGCGCCATTTCATGGAGGATGCCGTCCTTCGCGACCGGCTCGAAGCCGCCGGTATCGACGACCAGGTACGGGCGCTCGCCGGTGCGGCCTTCGCCATAGTGACGATCGCGCGTCAGGCCCGGGAGGTCGGCAACGAGCGCATCACGCGAGCGCGTGAGGCGGTTGAATAGCGTGGATTTCCCCACATTGGGGCGCCCCACAAGGGCAATTACGGGTTTCATCAGATGTTGTTCACGGTGAAACGCGAGGCCGAGATCGACCACCCCGCGCACGACGCCATGCGGCCGCGTCGCGGCTGCGTTTGACGCAAATTATCACGAATTCGGCCGGCCCCGGATGCGCAGCAAATATGCCCATCCAGGCGGACGTTGGGTTGGCTGTATGGGCGGCGCCAGTGCACCGCCGGGTTCCATAGCGCGGACAGCTCCGCTCCAGCACTTGCGGCCAGCCGATGCAGCCGCAGTTTTTCTTTCTACTTGCTCTGTACTTCTTTGCTCGAACTGCCGCAGACGCCCTGCGGCAAAAACGCGCGCGGCCGGCTAAGCCGGCCTGCGCGTGACCGCATCAGCTTCGCGCCGCGCTTAACGCGGACGGAAGCCGTACAGGTCGCCGTCGTTCGTCTGCACCACCAGCGTATCGCCCGCCAGCACAGGCGCAGCGACAATCGCGCTGCCGTCGGTCGGCATGCGTGCGACAAACGTGCCGTCGTCACGCGACAGGAAATGCACGAAGCCCTGGTAGTCGCCCATCACCGCTGCATGGCCGAGCAGGAACGGTACGCTGACCTGACGGTTCTTCAGCTTGTCGTTGCTCCACAACTGGTTGCCGTTGGTTGCGTCAAATGCGCTCACCACCGACCAGTCGTCGCCACCCACCACCGTGTTTTCATCCTGGGCAACGCCGGTCGTGCTCGAGAACGCTTTTTCCCACAGCGGACGGCCCGAATTGGCGTCGAAGCAGCCAATCTGGCCCTGGAACGTCACGGCGCAGGTCTCGGCTCCCACCAGCGTCGGCGGGCCCGTCACGTCATTGATCCGCTCGACTTCCGTCACGCCCTTCGGATACGACACCGGCGTTTCCCAGAAGCTATCGCCGGTCTGCAGGTTGATTGCTGCAAACGAACCACCCGGGAAGCCCGCGAGCACCGCCTGGTCGCCTGCGAATGTCATGCCCGACGAGACGCGCAGGTTGAGCGGCACCGCGCGGTTGCGGTACACCCACTTCTGCTCGCCAGTCTGCGCGTTGAATGCGGTGATCTGCCCGTCGACCGTACGCACGATCACGTAGCCGTTGCCCACCAGCGGCGGCGAGATGATTTCGCCGGGCGCGGTGTTCTTCCACAGCAGCTTGCCGTCCTGGCCGAGCACATAAACTTCGCCCTTGAGCGCGCCGACCGCAGTCAGCGTGCCGTCGGTGCCCACGCCTGCCGACAGGTCGCTGCCGACCTTGATGCGCCAGATGTCCTTGCCCGTCTGAGCGTCGATCTTCGCGACCGAGCCGTTCGCGCCCGCGGCGTAGACCGCGTTGCCGAACGCCACCGGCGAGAACAGGTAGCGACCCGCTTTACCGACGCTGGACTTCCAGGCCTGCTGCACGTTCAGCACGGGTTTGAACTCGGTGAGCGGCGTCGGCTCGCGGCGCTCGTCCTTCGTGGATGAGCAAGCCGTCATGACGAGGACGGTCATCGCACAGGCAACGGGCACAGCGTAGCGTTTCAGCAGATTCATCGGTTGACGTTGCATTTAGGAAGATTAATCAAATAGGACTGGTTGAGCGTCACGCGACGGTCAACCGCCCAACGCGTCCAGCTTGAACTGGATCAACTGACGCGCGGATGTATCGGTTTTCGACAGCGAATCGAGTGCGAGCTGATAGGCGGCACGCGCGTCCGCACGCTTGCCTTGCGCTGCGAGCAGATCGCCGCGGCCATCTGCCACCACACCCTTGAACGCATCGGACTGCGGTTCGGCGAGCAGCGCCAGACCCTGGTCGTAGGCTTTGTCGTCAAGCAGCAGCGAGGCGAGACGCAGCTTTGCGATCTGCTTGAACTCGTCGTCCTTGGCGTGATCGATAGTCCATTGCAATTGGGCCTTGGCACCGGCTTCGTCGCCGGCGGCGTACAGCGCCTTGGCCGCCATCAGCGCTGTCATCTGCGCATAGGCGGTGCCGCCGAACTTGTCTTCCATGTCGCCGGCCACGCGGCTCACCTGAGCCTTGTCGCCGGCAGTGACCGCTTGTTGAACCTGGTCATACAGCACTGCGGCTTCCGCCGCCTGGTGCCGCTGCCAGTAATTCCAGCCGTTCCAGCTTGCGGACGCGACGAGCGCCACGAGCACGATCCATGTGGTGGAATTGCCCCACTGCGCCCACCATGCCTTCAGACCTTCAATCGATTCTTGTTCGTCGTGGTAACTCATCGCCCGGCGATTCCTTCTCTTTTATTACCTTGTATGGGTCGGACCTCACGGCCGACCGCATTGCGCTTCAGTCGTCGCCGTCTTCGGCGGATGCAACCATCGCATTGATTAGATATTCGGTCAAGTCTTCGGCCGGCACGTTCTGTTGCTCGCTCTTACCACCGTCCTGGCTGGCGTTGCGCAGCGGCTTCACGCCCACCGTGCCGTTGGCGATCTCGTCTTCGCCGAGGACGATCGCGAAGGCTGCACCGCTTGCGTCCGCCCGCTTCATCTGCGACTTGAAGCTTGCGGTCTGGCCGTCGGCGCTGCAATGCAGGATGACGTCGAGACCGGTATCGCGCAGCCGCTCGGCAATGATGAAGGCTTGTTCGCGCGCCGCGTCGCCCTGGTGGACCACGTAGACATCGCAACCTTCATCTTCCGGCACGAGGTTCTCTTCCTTCAGCAGTTCCAGGATACGCTCGATACCCATGGCCCAGCCGCAGGCCGCCGTCGGCTTGCCGCCCAGTTGCTCGATCAGCGGATCGTAACGACCGCCGGCCGCCACCGTGCCTTGCGCGCCCAGCTTGTCGGTCACCCATTCGAACACGGTCTGATTGTAATAATCGAGACCGCGCACGAGACGCGGGTTGATCGTGAACGGCAGGTTGTTCGCCTTCAGCAAACGCTGCAGTCCTTCGAAGTGGGCGCGCGATGCCTCGCCGAGGAAATCGATCAGCTTCGGTGCGTTCTGCGCGATCTCCTGCAGCGCCGGGTTCTTCGTATCCAGCACGCGCAGCGGGTTCGTGTAGAGACGGCGCTTCGCGTCTTCGTCCAGCACATCCATGTGCTTTTCCAGATACGCGATCAATTCGACCCGGTGTGCCGCGCGTTCTTCCGCGAGGCCCAGCGAATTGATTTCGAGACGAATGCCGGTCAAGCCGAGGTCGTCCCACAAACGCTGGCACATCATGATGATTTCAGCGTCGGTATCCGGGCCGGCAAAGCCGAGCGCCTCGACACCCACCTGATGGAACTGGCGATAGCGGCCGCGCTGCGGACGCTCGTGGCGGAACATCGGACCGATGTACCACAGACGTTTTGGACCGTCGTACAGCATGTTGTGTTCAATCGAAGCGCGCACAACCGCAGCGGTATTTTCCGGACGCATCGTCAGATTTTCACCGTTCAGCGCATCGGTAAAGCTGTACATCTCCTTCTCGACGATGTCCGTCACTTCACCGATACCGCGCGTGAACAGTTGCGTATGCTCGACGATCGGGGTGCGAATGTTCTGGTATCCGTAAGAACGGAGCATCGACTTGACGGTCGCTTCGAAAAACTCCCACAGCCCTGCTTCCTGCGGGAGGATGTCGTTCATGCCCTTCACACCGGACAATTTCTCGAGCTTTTTCTTCTGTTCAGTCATCTGTGTTCGCTTGATACTTCTCAGTTGAGCGCAGTCGCGCGGCCATAAGTGCGCTCGACATAGTCGCTCACGATTTGCTGGAATTCTTCGGCGATATGCTCGCCGCGCAGCGTCTTCACCTTCTCGCCGTCGATAAACACCGGCGCCGCCGGGTTCTCACCCGAGCCCGGCAGGCTGATGCCGATATTGGCCTGCTTCGATTCGCCCGGACCGTTGACGATGCAGCCCATCACGGCGACGTGCATCTTTTCGACGCCAGGATACTGGTCGCGCCACACCGGCATCTGCAGGCGCAGATAGGTCTGGATCTGCGAGGCGAGTTCCTGGAACAGCGTGCTGGTGGTGCGGCCGCAACCCGGGCACGCGATCACCATCGGCGTGAACGAGCGCAGGCCCATCGTCTGCAGGATTTCCTGACCGACGATCACTTCACCGGTACGCGGGCCACCCGGCTCCGGCGTGAGCGAAATACGGATGGTGTCGCCAATGCCTTGCTGCAGCAGCACCGACAACGCCGCCGTCGACGCGACGATACCTTTCGAACCCATACCGGCTTCGGTCAAACCGAGGTGCAGCGCAAATTCGCAACGGCGCGCGAGTTCGCGGTACACCGCGATCAGATCCTGCACGCCGCTCACCTTGCACGACAGGATGATCTTGTTGCGGCTCAAGCCCAGTTCCACCGCGCGTTCGGCCGAGCCGATCGCCGACTGGATCAGCGCTTCGTACATCACGCTCTGCGCTTCCCACGGCGTGGCACGCGCGGCGTTTTCGTCCATCATCTTCGCCAGAAGGTCCTGGTCGAGACTGCCCCAGTTCACGCCGATGCGCACCGGCTTATCGTACTGGATCGCGGCTTCGATCATCTGCGCGAACTGCGTGTCGCGCTTCGCGCCATGGCCGACGTTGCCCGGATTGATCCGGTACTTCGACAGGGCTTCCGCGCACGCGGGGTAATCACGCAGCAGCAGATGGCCGTTGTAGTGGAAGTCGCCCACCAGCGGCACCGATACGCCCATGCGGTCGAGCTGGTCGCGCACAGCCGGCACAGCCGCCGCAGCTTCCGGCGTATTGACCGTGATGCGTACCAGTTCCGAGCCGGCCTGGGCCAGTTCCTTGATCTGGATCGCGGTACCGATCGCGTCTGCGGTATCGGTATTGGTCATCGACTGCACGCGCACCGGCGCGTCGCCACCGATCGTCACCAGGTTGCCAGCCCAACGGACGTCGACAGCATGCGACTTGCGCCGCGCTGCCTGGCCGCCGAAAACCGGCTCGTTCGAACAAATCTGACTGCTGGATTGGGATTGAGCTTCGGAGTGCATCGAAAAACCCATTTACGCCGCATGCGCCAGGCACCGCGCACGCCGCATGAATTGAAAAAGCGCCGCTGCCCCATGGGCAGCGACGCATACCGTATTAAGGCAGCGTCAAGCGCGCCACATTGCCCTTGGCGGACGCATACTTCGCCGGATCGACCGGCTGGCCGTCGAGCGACATCGACTCGAGTCCCGCCTTGTTGCCGACCGTCACCTTGAAAGGCCCGACGCCGGAAATTTCCTTGCTTTCGCCGGCGTGCACGAGGCCGGAGAACAGTTCCTTGCCGTCATTCTGGCGCACGCTGAACCAGCTATCTTCGCTGACACGCACGGCGACGATCGATTCGCCAGCAGCCGCTTCGGTCGCGTCGGACGCGCCGTTGGCCGTCGTCGCCACGGCCGCCGCACTGGCGGCCTTCGTCGTGGCTGGGGCAGCAGTCTGCGCCGTTGCCTGCGCGTTTGCCTGGACCGCCGCTTGCGAACCCGCCTTCGGAGCCGCTGCAACCGGCGCCGCCGAACTCGCTACGTCAGCCGCCGGCAACGGAGTCGGCAGTTGCACAGCCGAGGCCGCGTTGTCCGTCGCCGCTTGCGTCTGATCCGGCGCCGATGCGCCAGACGCCGCCTCCTCGGCCACCGCTTCCGAGCCACCCGCCGGCGCCTGCGCCACTGCGCCTGACGCACCGCTCTGGTTGCCCGCACCGCTATTGGCGCTGGCTCGCAGGCGCGCCAGCCATGCCGACGAATCGCCGCCGTTGGTATGCCACATGCCCACCGCGATGACCGCCACGACCACCGCCGCGATACCCCACAACCATGAGCGATGCTTCTGAGTACCGCTGCCGCCCAGCGACAGCGAGACCTTGCCGCGCGGCAGATCCTTGCCCGACGATGCGGGCATCGACAGGTCCGGCTCCGGCACACCCTTTTCGCGGCGCAGCGCCTGCGTAAAAGGCGCCGGATCGGCGCCGAGCATCTTGGCGTAGCTACGCACCACGCCGAGCGCAAACGTGGTGTCCGGCAACTGGCTGATATCGCCCGCCTCGAGCGCACGCAGCTTGGCGGACGACACTTTCAAGCGGGCCGACACGTCGTCGACCGACCAGTTTTTCGATTCGCGGAGTTGCGTCAGTCGTGCCCCCACCGCCATCAGCGAGTCCAACCCTCCCTGCACAGCAGGCTGCACCACCGGCCGTGCGGCTGCGGGCGCCGGATGGCTCGTGTCGGTCCCTGTGTCCTGCGGGTGCGGGTGCTGCGGCTCACTCATCCCAAATCCTTTCGCGTCGATTCTTTTTCACTCTTACGAACCGCCGGGCAGCATGCCTCGAGCCGGTTGCGCAGACCGTTTATAACAAAATGTGCGGCCTCATGTGCCGCTTCCGATCGCTTCTGCAAACTTTCTTTTCAATACCGTGCGGCACGGCGGTTTTTTTCGCGCTTCGCTGCTTGACTGCTTCGCGATGCGCACTCCCCGCCGCCGGGCTCACACTGCGCGGACCTCGATCACCTTGGCCGCTTTGCCCATCCGTTCCGCGAGACGGGTGCGATCCTGCACTGCCCCCGCCAGTTGACCGCAGGCCGCGTCGATGTCGTCGCCGCGCGTCTTGCGCACCGTGGTAACAACGCCCGCATCCATCAACACCTGGGCAAACCGCTTGATCTGTTCCGGCTTCGAGCGAATCAGCCCAGACTCCGGGAACGGATTGAACGGGATCAGGTTGAATTTGCACGGTACGTCGCGCGTCACGGCGAGCAGCTCGCGCGCTTGCGCCTCGCTGTCGTTGACGCCGTCGAGCATGCAGTATTCAAACGTAATGAAATCGCGCGGCGCGACCTTCAGATAGCGCTGGCATGCCGCCATCAGTTCGCGCAGCGGATATTTCTTGTTGAGCGGCACCAGCATGTCGCGCAGCGGGTCCGTGGGCGCATGCAGCGAGACCGCCAGCGCCACCGGCAGATCCGCGCCGAGCCGGTCCATCATGGGCACCACACCCGAAGTGGACAGCGTCACGCGCCGGCGCGACAGGCCGTACGCGTTGTCGTCGAGCATCAGGCGCATGGCCGGCACGACCGCGTCGTAATTCAGAAGCGGCTCGCCCATGCCCATCATCACGACGTTCGTGACGACCCGCTCGCCCTTGCCTTCGCCTCCCACCGCCCGGCCGCCTGCGGCGCCACGCGAGGCGCGCAGCGCAAATTCGGCCATGCGGAGCTGACCGATGATTTCGGCCGTGGTGAGATTGCGTGAGAAACCTTGTTTGCCGGTGGAACAGAACCGGCAGTTGACCGCGCACCCGGCCTGCGACGACACGCACAGCGTGCCCCGCGTTTCTTCCGGGATGTAGACGGTTTCAACCGCGTTGCTGTTGCCGACGTCGATCAGCCACTTGCGTGTGCCGTCGCTGGAAATGTGGTCACTGACGATGCCCGGCATCGCGATGGTTGCGCGGCCCTTGAGCTTTTCGCGCAACGACTTCGCCAGATCGGTCATGCCGTCGAAGTCTGCAGCGTTGTACTGGTGAATCCAGCGCTGCAATTGCTTGGCGCGAAACGGTTTCTCGCCCAGGCTGTCGCAATATGCGACGAGCCCCTGGGCGTCCAGATCGAGAAGGTTGACGGTTGGACTGCTCGTCATATCGAATCCTGCCATTTCAGTGCGAGACTTTACGTTCATGCAACAAGCTGCATGAACGTATGTGCCGTTCGCGCCCGTTCCTGCTGCTTTACCTTACTACTTCGCCGAGTGCTTAGCGCGAGTAAACGTTGACTTCCGGGAAGAAGAACGCGATCTCGACCTTGGCGGTTTCCGGCGCGTCCGAACCGTGCACGGCGTTCGCGTCGATGCTGTCAGCGAAGTCAGCGCGGATCGTGCCCTTTTCTGCCTTCTTCGGATCCGTTGCGCCCATCAGGTCGCGATGCTTCAGGATAGCGTTTTCGCCTTCCAGCGCTTGCACGACCACCGGACCCGAGATCATGAAGTCCACGAGGTCCTTGAAGAACGGACGTGCAGCGTGCACAGCGTAGAACTTCTCTGCGTCAGCGCGCGACAGGTGGACCATGCGTGAAGCAATGATCTTCAGGCCAGCGTTTTCGAAACGGCTGTAGATCTGACCGATCACGTTCTTGGCCACTGCGTCCGGCTTGATAATCGACAGGGTGCGTTCGATCGCCATAAAAACTCCAGAAAATTAAGAGGTTACAGATTCAAATGAATCCGCTATTGTAGCATGTTCCGATGTATGATTGCGATTGAACCCTTTCAGCATTGAAAGACTCCAACGAAGAGTCTGTATTTGTCTGTAACAGGGTGCCGCCAGGGATTGAAACTCCTTAAGCCGACTCTAATCTTAGGGTTGTACAGTACAGATCAGATCAAGCGACCGGCGGCAAGTTTGCCGGCCGGCGCTGCATAAACCACGGCGAGTGAAGCGCCTGACGCAAGGAGAAACCATGAACGACCATCCCTATAGCTTCGGCCGCAATGGCGCGGTCAGCACGGCCGAAACCCGCAACCGCGTACTACGCAATACCTACTGGCTGCTGGCGCTTTCCATGGTGCCGACGGTGCTGGGCGCGTGGGTGGGCGTCGCTACGGGTTTCTCGCTGTTCGCCGCCACCAGCCCGGCCATGAGCATGCTGGCGTTCTTCGCCATTGCTTTCGGCTTCATGTTCGCCATCCAGCGCACCAAAGACAGTGCGGTCGGCGTGTTTGTGCTGCTCGGCTTTACGTTCTTCATGGGCCTGATGCTCTCGCGCATGCTGAGCTTCATCCTCGGCTTTTCGAACGGACCGTCGCTGATCATGATGGCGTTCGGCGGCACGGGGGTGATCTTCGCCGCCATGGCCACCATCGCCACGGTCAGCAAGCGTGACTTCTCGGGGCTCGGCAAGTGGCTGTTCATGGGCGTGATCGTGTTGATTCTCGCCTCGGTCGCGAACATCTTCCTGCACCTGCCGGCGCTGATGCTGACGGTGTCGGTGCTCGCCATCGTGATCTTCTCGGCGTACATGCTGTTCGACGTGCAGCGCGTCGTGAACGGCGGCGAAACGAACTACATCACGGCTACGCTGGCCATCTACCTGGACCTGTATAACGTGTTCGTGAACCTGCTGGCCCTGCTCGGCATCTTCGGCGGCAATCGCAACTAAGCGCGAATGCGCCAGCGCAATTCCGCGTGACCGCGCGGGCGCGCCGCCCGCATGAAAAAATGCCCATGACGGATTAACCGTGATGGGCATTTTCTTTTGGGCGCTCGCGACCGCCGCGTCCCGATCAAAACGTCAAAGGTTCAACCAGTCGAAGCCGTCATCCTGCGACGCCACCACCACCTCGGTGGCCGCCGCACCCAGCACGCCCGCCATGGCGGCCCGCGCGAGCTCCGGGGAATTGTTCTGCTGGCTCAAGTGCGCCGCGACCAGATGACGCAAGCGCGAGCGATCGAGTGAAGCCAGGATTTCAGCCGCCGCCTCGTTGTTCAGGTGACCATGGTTACCGCCGATGCGCGCCTTCAGCGATTGCGGATAGCGGCTCGCCGCCAGCATCCGCACGTCGTGATTGCATTCGAGCACAAGCGCGTCGCACCCGCTCAGCACCGCGCTGATGTGCGGCGTCGAAGTGCCGACGTCGGTCAGCACGCCCAGCCGGCTGGCGCCATCGGACATCACATATTGCAAAGGCTCACGGGCGTCGTGCGGGACGGTGTAGGGCAACACGCTCAGGTCGCCGATCGCGACCGCTTCGTCGCCCCACAACACGTGCAGGTCGACGCCGGCCTCGTCGGCGCCCACCGCGCGCGCCGTGCCCCAGCTCATGTACAGCGGAATCGACCACTTGCGCGCCAGCGTCAAGGCGCTGCCGATGTGGTCGCTGTGTTCGTGGGTGATGAGAATGGCGTCGAGACCCTCGACGCCCGAGCCGAGCCGCCCGAGACGGCGTTCGACTTCTTTTGCCGAGAAGCCGCAGTCGAGCAATACGCGCGTGATGGTCGCGCCGCTTTGCACTTCCACGAGCAAAGCATTGCCTTCACTGCCGCTTCCCAGGCTGGCGAACCGCACGGTTCGCCTTAGTTCAACTGCGCGTGCAGCAGCGAAACGATGTGCTGCGCGTCCGACGAGGTATCCACCTGACCGTTGGCGTCGACCACCGCCACCTGGGTCAGCGCGTCGCCCTTCGAGCGCACGTTGACGAGGAATTCCTGCGCCGGCTTCTTCGAGCTGCCGCTGTAGAACAGCTTGCCGAACAGACCTTCCTTCTTCAGCTCTTGCATCGTGTCCGCGTAGCGCACGTAGTAGATGCCCTTCTCGCGATCGCGGTTGTCGACAGCAAAGTTGGTGCGGTCAAGCGCCAGGCCCACGCGCAGCCAGGCACGGTCGAACGATTCCTGCAGGTCGAGCGTCGCGGCACCCGCAGCCATGTCCACCGTAACCGGCGCGGTAGCCGGGGTGGCATCAGTCAGCAGTTGCTTCGCCTGGGCGTCAGTCAGGCCAAACTTCTCCATCAGCTTGGCAAGGAACAGCGCTTCCAGCGCCGGATCGCGCGGACGCTCCACCCAGCGCGACGAGGTCTTGTCCTGGCCCGTCAGCATTTCTTCCATTTGACTATGGGTGATCGAAATGTCAGTGGCGTCGTTCGGACCGCGCGAAACCAGCGTACGGAAGCTGTCACGGGTTCCCGTCGAGTAAGCGAAATCGACCACCTTGCCGATCGTGCGGCGGAACCAGTCATCCGGAATCTTGGCGCGGTTCTCAGCCCAGTCCGTCGACATGATGCCGGTGGTAGGCGCGTCGGTCTTCAGCACAAAGCCGTTGTCCTGCCAGAACTCCTGCAACTGGGGCCACAACTGCTGGGGCGTGCGGCCGTCGACAACTAGCCAGCGGCGGTCGCCGTCGCGTTCGATGTGCATGCCGAGCGGGTCTTGCGCGTTAGGCACGCCTTCGGTTGCGTTGCCGGCGGCCGTAACAGCACGCGTGGGCGAGCCACCCAGGGCCAGGTTAGCCGGCGGAGAGACATACTTCTGCTGGGTCGGCGCAGCTTGCAGGTCGCTCGGCACGTTGAGCGGCGGTGCGATGGCCGTGGCCTTGTAATTGACGCGATCGGGAGCCAACCAGTCGTTCAGCGTGTCACAGCCGGCGAGCGTCACCAAGGCAAGCGCCAGCGCCGCCATGCGGGTTGCGTGGAGGGAGATTGCGGAACGTTTCATGAGGTCCTTCGTGAAGCTGGAACGCGGTGCCTGGTTCAATGCCGGGAACGCGGGCGATATCGACGTCGGTTAAAAAAATGCCGGTGACGGGCTGCTTAGTGCCGAAACCACTCAGCCAAGCAGGCCCGCTTCGCGCAGCGCCGCACGCACCACTTCGTGGTAACGCGCATCGAGCGGGGTGAGCGGCAAGCGGATTCCGCCTTGCACGCGCCCCAGTTGCTGCAATGCCCACTTTGCCGGAATCGGGTTCGACTCGATGAAGAGGTTCTTATGCAGCGACAGGAGTTTCAGGTGAATCTCACGCGCGGTTTTCGCGTCGGCCGCGAGAGCAGCCTTGCACAGCTCGCTCATGGCGCGCGGTGCAACGTTCGCAGTCACGGAAATATTGCCGTGGCCACCCAGCAGCATCAAGGCGATCGCAGTCGGATCGTCGCCGCTGTAAATGCCGAAGTGCGCCGGCGCCGACTTGATCAGGTGCGCCGCGCGGTCGATATTGCCCGTCGCTTCCTTCACGCCCACGATGCCCGGCACCTGCGCGCAGCGCAGGATGGTTTCGTTAGACATATCCGCGACCGTGCGGCCGGGGACGTTGTACAGGATCACCGGCAGATCCACCGTTTCGGCGATCTTGGCGAAATGGCGGTAGATGCCTTCCTGCGTCGGCTTGTTGTAGTACGGCACCACTTGCAGCGTCGCGTCGGCGCCGACCTGCCTGGCCTGCTGGGTCAGCTCGATCGCCTCGGTCGTGGAGTTGCCACCCGAGCCGGCGATCACCGGAATGCGGCCGGCCGTGTGCTCGACGGCGGTCTTGACCATCAGCACGTGCTCTTCAACCGACAAGGTGGCCGATTCGCCGCTGGTGCCGACCACGACGAGCGCGTTCGTACCCTCTTCGATATGCCAGTCGATCAGTTTGCGGAACGCCGGCAGATCGAGGCTGCCGTCTTCGAGCATGGGGGTGATGATGGCAGGCATGCTGCCGCGAAACTGAGGGCCGTTATCGAGGGTGCCGCTTTGAGTACCGTTGGTCATGAAACGCCATGAATTTAATCAGTAAACCGCGATTGTAGCGGATTAGCCAGCCAGTTCGTAACAAGGCGGGGGCGGCACCTGCAAGTCAACCCGCATGTCGCCTCGTACGTCACCGGAGGCTGGCTCCGCCTCCAGAATTGCGCAAATCCGCTGGATGTAAGCCGGGCGCGGCTGCGCAAGAAAACCATTTTGAAATGCGACCACCCGCAGACGCGGGCGTACGACGTCGAGCAACTCCCCCGGCGCCAGCAGGAACGTCGGGTTGGACGGCTTGCCGACGGTTTGGTTGCCGTGCGCGAAGGTTTCGTAAATCAACACGCCGGCAGGCGCAAGCGCCGCGAGCAAGCGCGGGAACAACGGGCGATGCAGGTAGTTCGTCACCACCACCGCGGCGAATTTTGCACCGTCCGGCAGCGGCCAGGGCGCGCCTTCGAGATCGGCCACCTGCGTCGTGATTTGGGGCTCGTCTCGCATAGTGGCGAGCGCTGCCGCATCGCGATCGAGCGCGGTCACCGGATGGCCGTGCGCGGCGAACCAGCGCGCGTGCCGCCCGCCACCTGACGCCACGTCGAGCACCGCGCCGCCGGGCGCCACCAGATGGGTCCAGTGGCGCACCCAGCGCGACGGCTCGCCGAGCGGCGCGTGGCCCGCCGCGGGGACTGTGGCAGCGGTTGAAACGGCGGATGCGGGTTCGCTCATGGCCTGCGCAAAACGGTGCGCGCGGTTCGTGCCGCGCGCGTCAGATACAACGACGCCCTCAATTGTACGAGAGGCCCATCGCCTCGCGCACATCGCGCATCGTTTCGGTGGCGAACTTGCGGGCCTTGTCGCAGCCGTCGGCGGCGATGGCGCGCAGCAGGGACGGATCGTCCATGTACTTCTGGGCGCGCTCGAGCATCGGCTGCTGTTCGCGCAGGATGCCTTCGATCACCGGCTGCTTGCACTCGAGGCAACCAATGCCGGCCGAGCGGCAGCCCTTTTGCACCCACTCATGGGTGGTTTCGTCCGTGTAGACCTGATGCAGCTGCCACACCGGGCACTTGTCCGGATCGCCCGGATCGGTGCGGCGCACGCGCGCCGGGTCGGTCGGCATGGTGCGGACTTTCTTGGTGATGGTCTCCGCGTCTTCGCGCAGGCCGATCGTGTTGCCGTAAGACTTCGACATCTTCTGGCCATCGAGACCCGGCATACGCGACGCTTCGGTCAGCATGGCTTGCGGCTCGACCAGGATGATCTTGCGCGAACCTTCGAGGTAACCGAACAGGCGCTCGCGGTCGTTCAGCGACAGGCTTTGCGACTCCTGCAGCATGGCACGGGCCTGTTCGAGCGCCTCGTCGTCGCCTTCCTGCTGGTAAGCGTTGCGCAGTTCGTGATACAGCTTCGAGCGCTTGCCGCCGAGCTTCTTCGCCGCTTCGTTGGCCTTCTCTTCGAAGCCCGGCTCGCGGCCGTAGAGGTAGTTGAAGCGGCGGGCGATTTCGCGCGTCATCTCGACGTGCGGCACCTGGTCTTCACCGACCGGCACCAGCGAGCCGCGATACAGCAGAATGTCCGCCGCCATCAGCACCGGATAGCCGAGGAAGCCGTAGGTGGACAGGTCCTTGTCCTTCAGCTTCTCCATTTGCTCCTTGTAGGTCGGCACGCGTTCGAGCCAACCCAACGGCGTGCTCATGCCGAGCAGCAGCGCCAGTTCCGCATGTTCCGGCACCTTGCTCTGGATGAAGAGCGTGGCCTGCGCCGGATCGATGCCCGAGGCGAGCCAGTCGATCAGCACTTCCCAGACGTTCTTTTCGATGACCTCGGGCGTTTCGTAGTGGGTCGTGAGCGCGTGCCAGTCGACCACGCAGAAAAAGCACGGATATTCGGACTGCAGCCGGACCCAGTTTTTCAGCACACCGTGATAGTGGCCAAGGTGCAGGGAGCCGGTAGGCCGCATGCCGGAGAAGATACGGTCAGGGAACATGGTTTTATTGAAAGAGCGATGCAAGAGGGGTCAGGATGGCGGTCACAGCGTCATATCCGAGGCTCACGAGCGGGCTCAGCCAGAAGCGGGTCAAGAGGCCGGTCATCACCAGCGCCATCACGATAAAGAAACCATACGGCTCGAGACGCGACAGCGCAATCGCCTGACGCGGCGGCAGCAGCGCGGTCAGGACACGCCCGCCGTCGAGCGGCGGCAACGGAAACAGGTTGATCACGCCCAGCACCAGATTGACGCCCACGCCGGCCACCGCCATGCGCGTGAAGAACGGCTCTTCGACGCCGAGCACCGCCAGCGCGACGCTCACCACGCCCCACACCAGCGCCTGGATAAAATTGCACATCGGGCCGGCGAGCGCCACCCACAGGCTGCCCCAGCGCGGATTACGCAGATTGCCGAACGCCACCGGCACCGGTTTCGCGTAACCGAACATGAATGCGCCGCTGGTGGCGAAGTAGAGCAGCAGCGGAATCGCGATGGTGCCGAGCGGGTCGATATGGCGCATCGGATTGAACGACACGCGGCCAAGCGCGTAAGCGGTATTGTCGCCGAGCAGGCGCGCCACGTAGCCGTGGGCGGCTTCGTGCAGCGTGATGGCGAAAATCACCGGCAAGGCGTAGACCGCGACGGTCTGTATCAGGGAGGAGTCCATAGCCAGCTATTGTAACAACGCCATTGCCTGCGTCTGTCCGCTTTCGCTCGTGCGGGCTCCAATGTGGACTTCGAGATGGGCTCGGACGTCGACCCTCATGCCGGCTGCTCAAGCCCAAACGGCGCCAGGCTGCCGCGCCCTGCCCGCACCAGCACCGGCTGCGGACCGGTCAGATCGATCACCGTCGACGGCTCCCACGGGCATGCGCCGCTATCGATCACCAGATCGACCTGCTTTTCGAGGCGCGCGCGAATTTCTTCCGCGTCGTTCAGCGGCTGGGTCTCGCCCGGCATGATCAGGGTCGAGCCGAGCAGCGGCTGGCCGAGTTCCTCGAGGATCGCAAGCGTGATGGCGTGATCCGGCACCCGCAGTCCGATGGTCTTGCGCGACGGATGCGACAGGCGCCGCGGCACCTCTTTGGTGGCCTCGAGCACGAATACGTACGGACCCGGCGTGACCGATTTGATCAGGCGGTACTGACGGTTGTCGACCATCGCGAAGTTTGCCAGCTCGGACAGGTCGCGCACCAGCAACGACAGCAATTGACGCTCATCGAGTCCGCGAATCCGCCTCAGACGCTCGACCGCGGCCTTGTCGTCGAGATGGCAGGCGAGCGCATAGCTCGAATCGGTCGGCAGCGCGACCACGCCGCCGTCATTGATGATCTGTGCGGCCTGTTTGACGAGGCGCGGCTGCGGGTTATCCGGATGGAGCCGAAAGAATTGGGACATGGTTGTTATTAGGAGAGTCGAAGCGGCCGGAAGGCCTCTTACCGCAACCGCGTCAGGCGCGGCCAACAAGGCAAACGCCAAGGCACACACCAGGCACATGCGGCAGCAAACACTACTTCAAACGCAGCGCACGCGCCACGCGTGCCACCGCGGCGCAGCATGCCCTTACAACCAGCGTTCCCAGACGGGTTTCAAGTCTGACGGCAAGGGCGGCAAGCTACCGAGATCGACCCGGCCCTCGCCCGCCGCATGGAAATCGGAGCCGCGCGAGGCCTCGAAACCGAAGCGGCGCGCGACGTCCGCATATTCGCGGTACTGGTCCGGCGTGTGGCTGCCGGTCACCACTTCGATGGCCTTGCCGCCGAGATCGATGAACTCGCCGAACAACGCGTCGAATTCCAACGGGGTGTAGTCGTAGCGCCCCGGATGGGCGATCACGGCTTCGCCGCCCGCCGCCTGGATCCAGCGGACGGCGTCCGCGAGCCTGGACCAGCGATGCGCGATATACCCCGGCTTGCCGTCACCCAGATAGCGTGTGAACACGTCCTGGGTCGACTTCGCGTAGCCGCTCTCCACCATGAAGCGCGCGAAATGGGTACGCGAGATCATGTCCGGGTTCGATACGTACTTCAGCGCGCCCTCGTAGGCGTTCGGCACGCCGAGCGTTTCGAGCAGTTCGCCGATCGCCTCGGCACGCGCGGCGCGGCCGTTACGGGTACGTGCGAGGCCGTCGATCAGCGTCTGGCAGGCTGGATCGACATGCAAGCCGACGATGTGCACCGTGCGCGCCGCCCACGTCACCGAGATTTCCACGCCGCTCAGGTAGCGCATGCCGAGTTCCTCGGCAGTCTGGCGGGCTTCCGCCTGACCGCCCAGCTCGTCGTGATCGGTCAGCGCCCACAAGGTGACGCCGCCGGCGTGCGCGCGGCGCGCGACGTCAGCAGGAGCAAGCTGGCCATCGGAAACGGTGGAATGACAGTGCAGGTCGGCGTTCATCGGTGTCTTAAAAGGGTTCTGCAGTCATTTTACTGCAATGCAGAAAGCCCAGCAGACGATTCGCTGACACACAACTCTTTGCGAAAAACTGGCCAACTGCAAAATGTTATGCGCAAAACGCCTCGATCAGCGCAGCAACCTGCTCCGGCTGATCGTGGTGGACCATATGCCCTGCGTCGTCGATGATCTTTTCGCGCCAATCGGGAAATGCGCTGAAGCGCGCCTTGAATTCGGCGAGCGGCACTTCACCGGCAATCTGCGCGAGCGTCGGCGAAGCGGCGGCCTCGACGTGCAGCACCTTGGCGCGCACCTGCGACCAGACCGCCATGATTTCGTCGAGGCGGTACAGGAGCGGGCTGCGCAGCTTGTGGGCCGGGTCGGCCAGCAGCATGAAGCCGCCCTCGCCGTCCGGCTTCGACCAGTGCTCGGCCAGAAAGCGTGCACGTTGCGGCGCGAGGCGCGGATTGGTCTTCGTCAGGCGGGCCGCCACCTCGTCGAGCGATCCGTAATGCTTCAGGCGCGGCGGCTCGCGCAGCTCGTCGAGCCAGCTGCGTAGACGCTTCGGCGACTGGCTCGCTTTGGCGGCAGCGAGGCCGAAACCCTCCAGATCCACGACCCGGCGAACCCGCTCCGGACGCGCCCCGGCGTACAGGCACACCACGTTCGCACCCATGCTGTGCCCGACCAGATTCACTTCGCCGCTCGGGGCGTAATGATCGAGCAGCGCATCGAGGTCCGCCACGTACTCCTGAAACCAATAGCTGCCGCCGCCGCGCTCGGCCACCGGCCAGTCGGACAGCCCAAAACCGCGCGCATCCGGGGCGATCACCTGCCAGTCGCCGCCGAGCGCATCGACCACGAACTGAAACGACGCCGCCACGTCCATCCAGCCGTGCAGCATGAACAGCGCCGGAGCGCCCGGATTGCCCCAGCGCCGCACGTGCAGGCGCACACCGCGCACGGAGATGAAATCGGACTCTGAAGTGTTCATAAGCAAGCCGCACCTGAAAAAAGAATGGTCGTTCGATTATAACGAGATAGTCAGCGCGCATCGAGCGACAGTTCAAACGGCGGCGGGGGTGGCGGCTCTCGCGGCGGCTCAGGCACTAACTCAAGCAGTAACTCGAGCGGCAGTTCTAGCGACAACTCAAGCAGCCGGCGGCTCCGACTCGGCTGCGGCGAGTCCGGCGAGCGCGGCCAGTTCAGCCTCGTCGAAACCGACGTCGCGGCGGGCCTCGAAATTGAACGGACCACGCAATTTCGGCGCGTGATACTGATCGGCGAGTTGCGTGTACGTGGTGTGCGGATCGAGACCGCCCTGCTCGCACAGATAGCGAAACCAGCGGTTACCGATCAACACGTGGCCGATCTCGTCGCGCAGGATCACGTCGAGAATTGCTGCCGAGGCGTGATCGCCGGCCTGCTGCAGGCGTGCACGGATCGGCGGCGAGGCGTCGAGACCGCGCGCCTCCAGCGTGCGCGGCACCAAGGCCATACGCGCCAGCACGTCGCCGCGGGTACGTTCGCACATATCCCATAGGCCGTCGTGGGCAGGAAAATCGCCGTACGCATGACCGAATTCGGCGAGCCGCACGACCAGTAGCGAGAAATGGTGGGCTTCCTCCGCCGCCACTTTGAGCCAGTCGGCGTAGAACGCGGTAGGCATGCCGCTAAAGCGCCAGACCGCGTCGAGGGCGAGATTGATTGCGTTGAACTCGATATGCGCCAGCGCGTGCAACAGCACCGCACGCCCTTCTGCGGACTGCATGCCGCGGCGGCCGAGTTTGCGCGGCTCCACCAACTCCGGCCGCTCCGGGCGTCCCGGCAAATCGGCCGGCTCCTGGATCGGCGCGGCCGGCGCGTAAACTGCGTTACCGTGCAGTGCGTCTGCGTACAAGGCTCGCACGGCGGCGGCCTTAGTCAGCGGATCGCGCTCGCGCAGCGCTTCCAGCGCCTCGGTGCGGGCGCAGCGCGATGGGTGGGAAACAACGGGAACGGCGGAATTCATTGTGTCGAAATGGGCAAGCAACGGGGAAAGGATCGAAAGCCGGGACGCGAAACAGCGCAACCCAGGCAGCAGGTTAACCAGCACGCATACGCAGGACCTGTAGTGGCAGGGCAACCTGCGCAGCGCGCCACGCGGCGCGTTCGAGCGGCCCCGCTACACAACCGTTTACAATACGCCATTCAAGCATACGGCGCGGCGTCTGCGCTGCCGTCACGCCCGCCAGCGGCGGCGCGGCGACCGATCAGCAACCATCTTGCGTAGGACCGGAGACACAGTGGCAATCTACAAACTTGGCGATGCAGCCCCGACCATCCATGAAAGCGTGTTCGTGGCCGATACCGCGACCATCATCGGCAAAGTCACCCTCGAGGAAAATTCGAGTGTCTGGTTTGGCGCGGCGATCCGCGGCGACAACGAACTGATTTCGGTCGGCGCCGGCAGTAATGTTCAGGAAGGCGCTGTGTTGCACACCGATCCCGGCTACCCGCTGACGATCGAAGCCAACGTCACCATCGGCCATCAGGCCATGCTGCACGGTTGCACCATCAAGGAAGGCGCACTCGTCGGAATTCAGGCGGTGGTCTTGAATGGTGCGGTCATCGGCCGCAACTGTCTGGTCGGAGCAGGCGCCGTCGTCACCGAGGGCAAGGTATTTCCTGACAATTCGCTGATTCTGGGCGCGCCGGCCAAGGTCGTGCGCGAACTGACGGAAACCGACATCGCCGGCATGCACCGTAACGCGGCCAATTATGCCGAGCGGCGAGCCTATTTCAAGGCGCAACTCGTGCGTATCGGCTAACCAGCCTTTGCGCACAGCGCGCACGCGCAGCAACACGCTGCGCCATTCGACCGAGGAAAAGTTGTGAACGACCAGTTGCAAAAATTCATGTTCAGCGCGGCGCCGGTGCGCGGCGAAATCGTTTCGCTGCGCAACACGTGGCAAGAAGTGCTGACCCGCCGCGACTATCCGGCGCCGGTGCGCACGATACTCGGCGAAATGATGGCCGCCTGCGCGCTGCTGTCGGCGAACCTGAAGTTCGACGGCACGCTCATCATGCAGATTTTCGGCGACGGTCCGGTCAAGATGCTGGTGGTGCAATGCAGCTCGGACCTGTCGATGCGCGCCACTGCCAAGTTTTCCGGTGAAGCGGACACTACGATCGGCGACGACACCACGCTGATCGAACTCGTCAACGCCAGTGGCCACGGCCGCTGCGTGATCACGCTCGACCCGCGCGTCAAGCAGCCGGGCCAGCAGCCCTACCAGGGCATCGTGCCGCTGTCGGGCCTCGACGGCCCGCTCAAGTCGATGTCGGAAGTGCTCGAGCACTACATGCACCATTCCGAGCAGCTCGACACGCGCCTGTGGCTCGCCGCCAATACCGAACGCGCCGTCGGCATGCTGCTGCAGAAGCTGCCCGGCGACGGCGGCATCGTCCCGCATCCGGGCGAGCTCGACGTGGATACATGGGAGCGCGTGTGCACGCTCGGCGGCACGCTGTCGCAAGACGAACTGCTTAAGGAAGAGCCGGAAACCGTATTCCGGCGCCTGTTCTGGCAGGAAAACGTGCAGCATTTCGAACCGGCGCAGGCGCGTTTCGAATGTACCTGCTCGCGCGAAAAGGTCGGCGCGATGCTGAAAATGCTGGGCCGCGAGGAAGTGGACGGCGTGCTCGAAGAGCGCGGCCATGTCGAGATTCATTGCGAGTTCTGCAACCAGCGCTATGAGTTCGATCCGGTCGATGTGGCGCAACTTTTCGTCGCCAGCGCGCTCTCAGAAGGAGTCTCTCCCGCTGCCGACCAGCGGCATTAAGAAGCGCTGCGATCGCCGCCTGCAAAGTTGTTCAGACGGCGGGCGGCGCGATATCGTTGAACATTGGCCGCGCCCGCTGTTTCTGTTTGCTTAGGCATGCGACCGATGGAGGTCAGAAAAATGAACAACCCTACTCTGTTCCCTTTGCTGCATGGCCTTCGTGCCGCTGTCGCGCTGTCGCTGGTGGCGGGCAGCGTCATGCTGACCGGTTGCGTGATGGATCCGCCGGGCCCGTCGCCGATCTACAGCCGGCTGCCGGCCGACCAGTCCGGCCTGCCTAACGGCGCCCGCCCGCTGACTGAGGAAGAGCGTCAGCGCTACGATGCGATCGACAAGCAGGTCATGGCCGAGCAGAACCAGGCCATCGCCGCGGATAATGCCGCGCAGGCGTGGGCGCGCTATTACACGCCGCCGGTCACGGTGTACGGCGGCTACTATGGCGGCGGCTGGGGACCGGGCTGGGGCGGCGGTGTCGGCTACGGCTATGCGCCCGGCTGGGGATGGGGTTGGTAAGTCGAGGGATGCGTGCCAACGCGGCACTGGACGTCTCGCTCAAAACCACGGCCAATACCTTGCAGGCTTAGCCGTTAAGGCAAGCTCCGGACGAAAAAAAGCGCGGTTCTCACCGCGCTTTTTTGTCGTCTATAGCATCCTCGGACCTTGCAGGAAACCCGGTTCTTGCAGCCCGAAGGCTGCCCGGCTCAATGCGCCGGCTTCTTCTCTTTCGAACCCTTATCCTTGCCGCCGTGCTTGCGATCCGGCTTCGCGCGCGACTCCGGATTCGGCACTACACGCACCGGCGCGGCCGAAACCTCGCCGCGCGTCGAGGTGGTCGCCGACGCGTTATTCGGCATAGGCAACGGTGCATTGGGCGAGACGAACTGCACGAACACTTCGCCGTCCTTAACCATGCCCATCTCGTAACGCGCACGCTCTTCCACCGCGGCCGTGCCGTTCTGCAAATCCTGAACTTCGCCCGCAATGCGTTCGTTGCGCAGCTTCTCGTCGGCGTTCTTCTGCATCTGCTGCGCCAGTTCACCTTGCAGCTCATGCACGCGCAGCCAGCCGCCATGCCCCCACCAGAGCGGGTACTGGATCAACGCCAGCAGTACGATCAGGACAGCAGTGACAAGCCGCATGAAGTAAGCACAATAAATACACGCCGCCCTGCGCTATACGCAGGGCGGCGTGCTGAATCAGAAACGAAAGAGAACCGGCTCAATGGTCAAAACCGTGTCAAGCCTGACGGTCAAGTCTGGTTACCAACGCACAATCAACGCAGATTGTAGAACGCCGACTTGCCCGGGTAGCTGGCGATATCGCCCAGATCCTCTTCAATACGCAGCAACTGGTTGTACTTCGAGATACGGTCGCTACGCGACAGCGAACCCGTCTTGATCTGACCGGCGTTCAGGCCAACGGCGATATCGGCAATCGTCGAATCTTCCGTTTCGCCCGAGCGGTGCGAGATCACAGCCGTGTAGCCGGCGCGCTTGGCCATTTCGATCGCGGCGAAGGTTTCCGTCAGCGTACCGATCTGGTTGATCTTGATCAGGATCGAGTTGGCGATGCCCTTCTCGATGCCTTCCTTCAGGATGCGCGTGTTGGTGACGAACAGGTCGTCGCCCACCAGTTGGATCTTCTTGCCGAGCTTGTCGGTGAGGATCTTCCAGCCGGCCCAGTCGCTTTCGTGCATGCCGTCTTCGATCGAGACGATCGGGAACTTGTCGGCCAGCGCGCCCAGGTAATCGGCGAATTCGCTCGACGACAGTTGCAGGCCTTCGCCCGCCAACTGGTACTTGCCGTCGTGGTAGAACTCGCTAGCGGCGCAGTCCAGCGCGAGCAGCACGTCTTCACCAGCGCGGTAGCCCGCCTTTTCGATGGCTTGCAGGATGGTCGACAGGCATTCGTCGTTGCTGCCGAAGTTCGGCGCGAAGCCGCCTTCGTCGCCCACAGCCGTGCTCATGCCACGGTCGCTCAGGATCTTCTTCAGCGCGTGGAACACTTCGGCGCCGCAGCGCAGCGCTTCGCGGAAGGTCGGCTGGCTGACCGGCACAATCATGAATTCCTGGATGTCCAGGCTGTTGTTGGCGTGCGCGCCACCGTTGACGATGTTCATCATCGGCACCGGCAGTTGCATTGCACCCGAGCCGCCGAAGTAACGGTACAGCGGCAGGCCGGCTTCTTCAGCCGCAGCCTTCGCAACCGCCATCGAGACGGCCAGCATCGCGTTCGCGCCGAGACGCGACTTGTTGTCTGTGCCGTCGAGTTCGAGCAGGGTCTTGTCGAGGAAAGCTTGCTCGGAAGCGTCGAGGCCCATGATCGCTTCGGAGATTTCGGTGTTGATGTGCTCAACAGCCTTCAGCACGCCCTTGCCGCCGTAGCGGCCGGTTTCGCCGTCGCGCAGTTCGATCGCTTCGCGCGAACCCGTCGATGCACCCGACGGGACCGCAGCGCGGCCCATCGTGCCCGACTCGAGCAGCACGTCGCATTCGACGGTGGGGTTGCCTCGCGAATCGAGAATCTCTCGACCGATGATATCTACGATAGCACTCATGGTTTCCTCAAGAAATGACGTTGAATTCTGACGGTGAAACGGTGTCTGGCGTGCGAGGCGCCGCCTCTAAGCAGACACTTTGGACGACCATTGGGTTCAAATCGGGGTTCAAAACGGATTCGGACGCGCCGCATCGGCTCGGGAGTCGACACAGCGCGCAGACCAGCATCAGTTGAAATCGCTTTCGAGGAACGGCGTGCGCTTCACGGCCTGATCGAGTGTTACCAAGGTCTCGAGCAGATCCGCCATGCGATGCAGCGGCACGGCGTTCGGGCCGTCCGACTTCGCTTCCGAAGGCTTCGGATGGGTTTCCATGAAGAGCCCCGCCACACCCGTCGCGACAGCGGCACGTGCGAGCACCGGCACGAATTCGCGCTGGCCGCCCGAACTGGTGCCCTGCCCGCCCGGCAATTGCACCGAGTGAGTCGCGTCGAACACAACCGGCGCGCCGGTTTCACGCATGATCGCAAGCGAGCGCATGTCCGAGACGAGGTTGTTATAACCGAACGACACGCCACGCTCGCAGGCCATGAAGCGGTCTTCCGACAGACCCGCTTCACGCGCGGCCGCACGCGCCTTGTCGATCACGTTCTTCATGTCGTGCGGCGCGAGAAACTGGCCCTTCTTGATATTGACCGGTTTGCCCGAACGCGCGCAAGCGTGGATGAAGTCCGTCTGACGGCACAGGAACGCCGGCGTCTGCAGCACGTCGACCACCGAAGCGACCTGCTCGATCTCGTGTTCCGCATGCACGTCGGTCAGCACCGGCAGACCGAGCTGGCGCTTCACTTCCGACAGGATGCGCAGGCCTTCGTCCATGCCCAGACCGCGGAAGGACGTGCCGCTGCTGCGGTTAGCCTTGTCGTACGACGATTTGTAGATGAACGGGATGTTCAGCTTCGCGCAGATTTCCTTGAGCCGGCCGGCCGTGTCGATCGTCATCTGTTCGGATTCGACGACACAGGTGCCCGCGATCAGGAAAAACGGCTTGTCCAGCCCGATTTCGAAATCGCCCAGTTTCATGCTTTCTCCTCGACGAACGACTGCTGGTGCGCCAGCGCCGCTTCGACGAACGATTTGAACAGCGGATGCCCATCGCGCGGCGTGGACGTGAATTCCGGGTGGAACTGCACGCCAACGAACCACGGGTGCATCTCGCGCGGCAATTCCATCATTTCCGGCAGATCTTCACTCGGGGTACGGGCGCTGATGATAAGGCCGCCGGCTTCGAGCTGGGGCACGAAGCGGTTATTGACTTCATAACGGTGGCGATGACGTTCGTTCACGTCCTTGCCATAGATCTCTTCGGCCATCGTGCCGGGCTTGATCGGGCAACGCTGCGAACCGAGACGCATCGTGCCGCCGAGGTCCGACTCTTCAGTGCGCTTTTCGACGCGGCCGTCACGGTCGTACCACTCGGTGATCAGCGCGACCACGCGATTCGGCGTGTTCTGGTCGAACTCGGTGCTGTTCGCATCCTTCAGGCCGACCACATCGCGCGCGAACTCGATCACGGCGAGCTGCATGCCGAGGCAAATGCCGAGGTACGGCACCTTGGCTTCACGCGCGTAACGGATCGCGGCGATCTTGCCTTCGGTACCGCGCCGGCCGAAGCCGCCCGGCACGAGCACGGCGTCCAGATGCTTGAGGCTTTCGACGCCTTGCGTTTCGATCTCTTCCGAATCGATGTATTCGATGTTGACCTTGGTCGACGTGTGAATCGACGCATGGCGCAGCGCTTCGATCAGCGACTTGTACGACTCCGTCAGATCGACGTACTTGCCGACCATGCCGATCGTGACTTCGTGCTTCGGGTGTTCGAGCTTCTGCACCATCTCCGACCACATGGACAGGTCGGCGGGCTTCGGCGTGAGCTTGAGCTCTTCGCAGACGATCGCGTCCATGCCCTGGTCGTGCAGCATTTGCGGAATCTTGTAGATGCTGTCCGCGTCCCACACCGAGATCACCGCATCTTCCGGCACGTTCGAGAACATCGAGATCTTCGCGCGTTCGTCGTCCGGGATGCGGCGGTCGGCACGGCACAGCAGCACGTGCGGCGAGATACCGATTTCGCGCAGCTTCTGCACGCTGTGCTGGGTGGGCTTGGTCTTCAGTTCACCGGCCGTGGCGACCCAAGGCACCAGCGTCAGGTGCACGAAGCACGCGCTGTTGCGGCCGAGGCGCAGGCTCATCTGACGAGCGGCTTCGAGGAACGGCAGCGATTCGATATCGCCCACCGTACCGCCGACTTCGACGATGGCGACATCCGGCTCGCCGCACGTCGCAGACGCGGCGCCGCGTTCGACGAAAGCCTGGATTTCGTTCGTGATGTGCGGGATCACCTGCACCGTCTTGCCCAGATAGTCGCCGCGGCGTTCCTTGCGGATCACCGATTCGTAAATCTGGCCCGTGGTGAAGTTGTTGGCCTTGCGCATCTTCGTGCTGATGAAGCGCTCATAGTGGCCGAGGTCGAGGTCAGTCTCCGCTCCATCTTCCGTCACGAACACTTCGCCGTGTTGAAACGGGCTCATCGTGCCGGGGTCGACATTGATGTAGGGATCGAGCTTGAGGAGGGTGACTTTCAGACCGCGCGATTCGAGGATCGCGGCGAGGGAAGCGGCGGCAATACCCTTGCCGAGGGAAGATACTACGCCGCCGGTGACGAAAACATATTTGGTCATCGCTGGATGCTCGCGGGAAAAACGGATTATACCGTAAAGCAGGGTCTCAACCCAGCGAAATGCGCGACGTCTGCGCCGATCCCGCACCGTTTTACGTGCCGCCTGTGACTACCGCATGAATCCCTTCGCGCATGGTAGCGTCTGCGCCGCCGTCTGTGCAGTTTCAATTGTTAAGCGGACCGGCAGTCGGGATGGCGCGGCGGGCATCGGTCCGCGCCGCGTCACATCAGGTGCGCCGCTCCAGTTCGCGCAACATGCGCTGCACCGCCCGCGCGGTTTCCAGCGGTTTTTCCATTGGATACAGATGACTGCCCTCGATCCATTCGAGGTGGCCGCCAGTCGCCCGGCGGGTTGCATCCAGCCCGGCCTGGCGGACTTCCTTCGAATGGGTCCCCGCGATGAAGCCCACCGGCACCGGCGCGCCGCGCGCAAGGCGCGAGCCGAGCGTGTGCGGCAAGGTCTTATAGATCTTGTATTCAGTGCGCCGGTCGAATGCCAGTGTGCGCGTGCCGTCGGGCGAGGTCTGCGGAATGCCGAAGTCGATATAGTCCGACAGCATCCGTTCGTCCCAGCGCGCGAAGGCCGGCTTCGAATGGAAGTGGCGCCACGCCTCCTCGCGGTTCGCCCATTGGGTACGGCGTGTGCGGGTGGCGGCGGCGGGCGAGATACGTTCGTCGAGACCGGTCCATTGCGACACCCGCAAGATGCTGCTGCGCCAGCCCGCCACCACCGGCGAGTCGAGCATTACCACGCCCCTCACCCATTGCGGTTTCTTGAGCGCGGCCATCAGCGACAGATAGCCGCCGAGCGAATGGCCGACGAGCCAGACGGGCTGCTCATAGGAACGGCTGATGTCGTCGATCAGTTGTTCCACCAGATGCGGCCAGTCCTGCGTCACCGGAAAGCGCGTGTCGTGGCCGATCCGCTCGATGAAACGCACGTCGTAGTCGTCTGCGAGCTCGGCGAAGATGGTCCGGTAGATCGACGCGGGGAAGCCATTCGCGTGCGAAAAGTGAATGATGTTTTTCAAGTGCTGCTGTCTCCGTTCCTGATTCTGTTGCGCGAGGCGCCCGGCCGGGTGCGGCTCGCGCGGCCTTCACTGATCCATCCAGTACCGGTGATGCGCCGTGCGATAGCGTTCGAGCGTGAGCGTCGCAGGCGGTGCGGCGGCGGGCGGCGCGTCAGTGACCTGCGCGAGGTTGCCGTCCGCTGGGGTGCCCTGCGCCAGGGTGCCCTGCGCAAGGATTTGCACCGCGCCGTCCTCGTCGCTGCGCGCAAGCTCGATATGCCGCGCCTGATAGCGCTCGAACACCCCCGGATTCGGATGATGAAAACGGTTGCGATAGCCTACCTGAAATACCGAGATAAGCGGCTCGATAGAGTCGAGGAACGGCTCGGTCGACGAGGTCTTGCTGCCGTGATGCGGCACGACAAGGATCTGCGCAGGCAGCACGGAGCGATCCCGCGCCAGCAGGATGCGCTCGACCGGTGCCTCGATGTCAGCGGCTAGCAGCGCGGCAAGACGAGGCGCGGCTGGGTTGCCGGCTGGGTTGCCGGCTGGGCTACCGCCAGGGTTCTCCGGTGGGTTGCCCGCTGCGCTGTCGGCAGGCTGCCCGACGCCCGCGATACTGACCCGCAGCACGCAGCAATGCGCATTGGGATTGCCTTGCAACGGCCCGGGATCGGGCCAGAGCATGCGGAAATCGACACCATCCCATTGCCAATGCTGGCCCGCGGCACACCGTACCGTATCGGCGCCGACGGCCCGGGCTTGCTCCCACAGCGCGTTCGACGGCACCAGCCCGGCCAGCAACTGGCGCACCTCGACGCCTTGCAGGACCGCAGGCGCACCGCCCGAGTGATCGGAATCGGCATGGCTGATCACCATCGTGTCGAGCGTGTAGACGCCGTTGGCCTGCAGATACGGCACTACCACCCGCTCGCCGGCGTGAGTCGACTCCGGCCCGGGGCCCGCGTCGAACAGCAAGGCGTGATGGGTGGTTTCGATCAGGATCGACGAGCCCTGGCCAATATCGAGTGCGGTCAGTCTGAACGAGCCCGGCGGCGGCCCGGGCGGAGGCGGCAGCAGGAGCGGCAGCCAGGTCAATGGCGCCGCCCAGCGCAGCGGCCAGCCGCGCGGCGCGAGACACCAGACGACGCCGAGCGCCGCGGCGGCAAGCGTCCAGCCACCCGGTTGCGGCAAACGCCAAAGCGCCCAGGCGGGACCGGATAGAATCTGCAGGCCCGCCGCAAGCAGTTCGAGCAACGAGTGGGCCGCGCGGAAAGCAAACGCATCGAACGGAGCGGGCAAGGCAACACCGGCCAATACCGCTGGTGTCACGAAGAGACTCACCCAGGGTATCGCGAACGCATTGGCGACTGGGCCGATCAAGGGAATCTGCGAGAACCAGTAGACGGTCAGCGGCGCCAGCGCGACCGTCACGGCAAACTGGACATGCGCCGCACTGCGCATCCGCTCGACCAAAGCCCGGCGACGAGCAAGCAATGCGGCAAGCATGCGTTCGGCCAGGCGCCTGACAGGCGAGCCGCCGAGCGGCGCGGCTGGCGCCGTGTCCGGATCCAGATCCGCCTCATCGCGCACACGCGGCCTGCCCGACACCGCAAACAGGATCGCCGCCACTGCGCAAAACGACAGCCAGAACCCGGCCGAAACCGGCGCCCAAGGATCGAGCAACAGCACGAGGCCGAGCGCCCAGGCTAGCACCCACGAGGGCGCCACGCTGCGTCCGCTGACGAACGCAAGCGCCACCACGCCGGCCATCCACAGCGCCCGCTGCGCCGGCACGTTGAAGCCGGCGAGCGCCGCGTGCAGCGCGGCAAACAACGCTCCCGCAATGACAGCAACCCGTTGCGCGGGAATCCGCAGCGGCCAGTCACGGCCGATATAACAAGAGCGCCGCCACAGCGCACCGGCCAGCCATGCCGCGAGGCCAGCGACGAAACCGATGTGCAAACCGGAAATCGCGACCAGGTGGCTCGTACCGGTCGAACGCATGAGCGTCCAGTCGGCGGCGCTGACCTCGTCCTGCGCGCCGACCGCGAGCGCCACCACGATCCCGCGATGCGGCGCATCGGCCAGCACGGCATCGATACGCGCACGCAACGCTGCGCGCCAACGATCCACACTAACGCCCAAACCGCTCGCATAACCTTCGAGACGCCGAGCAGTGGCGGGCGTACTGACATAGCCGGTCCCCCGGACATTGCGTGCCAGCATGGCAGCTTGCGCATCGCGCACGCCGTAGTTGGCGTTACTGTGCGGACGCTTGAGCCGCACGGTGAGACGCCAGCGCGCGCCTGGCTCCAGCAACGGCGGCGGTGGCCCCTTCTGATCGATCCATGACAGTTGGATCGTGCGGGGAAAACGGGCGATCGGCGCAGCGACAGATGCGACGTCGAACAGGAAACGTGCGCCCTTTTCGTCGCGCGCCGGCAAGCCTCGAATGGCGCCCTCGACTTCGAGGTCGCGTCCCTCCCACGCGGTCGGCAGGCTCACGGCCAGACGCAGTTCGGCCCGCCACGCCGCATAGCCGAAGCCCGCACACGCAGCGGCCAGCCACACCGCGCACCAGCCGCTAGCCACACGCGCGTCGAGCCCGGCCGCAAACCGGGAACTGCGCATACGGCGGTCTCGCTTCCCGCGCAAACGCCATAAGCCCCGCAAGCCCCCGAAACTCCAGGTAGCCCAGCCAAGCGCGGCAACCAACCCCAGCAACAGCGCCAGCCATTCAAGCCGCATAGGCAACCCTGCTTGCTGCTGCAAGACGATCACGCCTAACGCAAAACCACACCACACCGCTCGCATACACCCTCCGCCCTGCTCGCCGCCAACCACTGAAGCCGATTATGCAGACGAAAGCGCGAGCCGCGGCAGCGCGGCGTGAGCGTTAGCCGTTGTGCCTATGGAAAGCTCATCTACGCCGATGCCGCGCAGTTGCGCGAGCCCCGAGCCGATGGCGGGGATTTGATCGGGCGTGTTGCGTTGGCGGTAAAGCCATGAGGGGGGAATATCCGGCGCATCGGTCTCGACGACGAGTGCATCGAGTGGCAACTGCGCCGCGAGACGCCGGATCTGCAAGGCGCGCTCGAACGTCAGGTTGCCGCCAAAGCCGAGATGCATGCCCTGATCGAGAAACGCCTGAGCCTGCTGGAAACTGCCGTTGAAGGCGTGGGCGATGCCACGATGCACGCCATGCTTGCGCAAACCTTTGAGCACCTGATCCTGCGATTTGCGCACGTGGCAAATCACCGGCAGGTCGAACTCATGCGCGAGCTTCAACTGTTCGTTATAGAAGAACTGCTGGCGCGCGTCGTCGAGGCCCGCCACGAAATAGTCGAGGCCGATTTCGCCCAGTCCGACAAAGAGCGGATCGTCGAGACTCGCTTCGATCTCCATGCGCAGTGCCTCCAGATCGGCGTCCTGCGCGCCCGGCGTGAAAAGCGGATGAATCCCGAGCGCGTACGCCCCGCCCTTCACGCGATGCGCAAGCTCACGCACCGTCGCGAAGTTCTCGCGCGCCACGCCCGGAATCACGATACGCCCCACCCCCGCCGCGCCGGCAGCCGCCGCGACTGCCTCGCGATCCGCGTCGAATTCCGCCGCGTCGAGATGGCAGTGCGTATCGATCCACATGCTGGCGCCCCGGCGGTAAGCGATGCTTAGACCGGAACCGTCGGCTCTTCGTACAGCACGCCGTCACGCAGGCGCATGGTACGGTCGCAGCGCGCCGCCAGATCCGGATCGTGCGTGACGATGACGAAGCTGGTGTCGAAAGTCTGCGAGAGTTCGAGCATCAGGTTGAACACCGTGTCGGCGGTGCCGCCGTCGAGGTTGCCGGTGGGCTCGTCGGCGAGCACGCAGGCCGGGTTCGTGACAAGCGCACGCGCAATCGCGACACGCTGGCGCTCGCCACCCGACAGCTCGCCCGGACGGTGCTTCGCGCGGTGCGCAAGGCCCACTCGCTCCAGCGTCTGCAGCGCAGTGCGGCGCGCGTCCTCGGTCGACATGCGGCGAATCCGCAGCGGCATTGCGACGTTGTCGAGCGCGGTGAATTCCGCCAGCAGATGGTGGAACTGATAGACGAAACCAAGCGCGCGATTGCGCAGGTCGTTGCGCTCGCGCTCCGAGAGTTTCGTGAACGGCTTGCCGAGCACCGATACTTCGCCGGCACTCGGATCGTCGAGGCCACCCAGCACGTGCAGCAGCGTGCTCTTACCCGAGCCCGACGCACCGACGATCGCCAGCTTCTCGCCACGCCGCACCGAGAGTTGCGTGTTGTTGAGCACCTGCACGTTCAGGCCGCCCTGCACGAACGACTTCGAGATGCCTTTCGCTTCGAGGACGTACGGGTGCAAGGCGCTGTCTGGAGTCATGGATTGGGCAACAGAACGATCATTCATAGCGCAGCGCCTCCGCCGGACGGACCTTGGCACCACGCCAGCTCGGATACAGCGTCGCCAGCGACGCCAGAACGAATGCGATCAAGCCGATCTTGGCCACGTCGCCGGGCACCAGTTCGGACGGCAACTCGCTGATGAAATACACCGACGGCGGCAGGAACTGCACGCCGAGCACATGCTCGATCATCGGCACGAGCCATGGAATGCTCCAGGCAATCAGACAGCCGAGCGCCACACCGGTGGCCGTGCCGATAAAGCCGATCGTCACGCCCTGCACCACGAAGATTTTCATGATCGAAACGGGCTGCGCACCAAGCGTGCGCAGAATCGCGATATCCGCCTGCTTGTTGGTCACCGTCATCACCAGCGACGACACCAGGTTAAACGCCGCCACCGCAATGATCAGCGTCAGGATGATGAACATCATGCGCTTTTCGATCTGCACGGCTGAGAACCACGTCTTGTTCTGCTGGGTCCAGTCACGGATATAGAGGTCGCCCGAGAGCGTGCGCGCCAGTTGGTGCGCCACCTCCGGCGCACGTTGCATGTCTTTCAACCGTAGCCGCACGCCGGTAGGCGCAGGTACCCGGAACAGCACCTGCGCGTCCTGAATGTTGATCAGTGCGAGCGTGCTGTCGTATTCGTAGTGCCCCGACTCGAAGAGGCCGACCACCGTGAACTGCTTGAGTCGCGGCAGCATCCCGGCCGGCGTGATCGTGCCTTCAGGCGCCACCAGGGTGATCTTGTCGCCGACCATCACGCCGAGGTTGGCCGCGAGATCCGCACCGAGCACGATGCCGAAATCGCCCGGCTTCAGATCGGACAGCTGGCCGCCCTTCATTTCCTTATAGATATCGGACACCTGCGGCTCGAGCGCCGGGTCGACGCCACGCAGTGCCACGCCGCTCACCGCGTCCTGGCGCGTCAGGAGCGCCTGGGCGTCGACGTACGGTGCCGCGCCGATCACTTCCTTGTTCTGCCGGGCTTCCTGGGCGGTCAGTTGCCAGTTCGGCATCGAGCCGGTTGGCGAAAAGATCTCGACGTGCGCCAGCACCGACAACATGCGGTCGCGCACCTCTTTCTGGAAGCCGTTCATCACCGACAGCACCACGATCAGCGCCGCGACGCCAAGCGCGATGCCCGACATCGAGACGAGCGCGATGAACGAAATAAAGCCGTTACCGGTCGTGCGTTTGCCGGCGCGGGTGTAGCGCCAGCCAATCTGCCATTCGTAGGGAAATTTCAAGCGAATCCTTTTCTGCGTTCTTCAACCTCGTGCTGCGGCCTCGTAGTTCGACCGTTTGTGCAGCGCATGACGGCGGGAATTGCGCGCCTCATGCAGTCAGAGGGTCGTGACCGTTGGTGTCGGATCGGAGCGGATGGTTCCGGGGTGGCGCGCAAACTGCTGGCGCTGCCGGGCTGGCACCGCTTCCAGTCGCGGAACCGGCGCCGCTGCTCGTCTACCATCGGTCAAGCGCGAAGTTTGCCATATAACGCGGGGAACCTCCGCAACGTGTTGCCAGCACTTACGCGTGTGCCGGGGTGGCGTGCAGTTCGAGACCGAGTGCCCGGATCACCTTGATGATCGTCGCGAAGCTGGGGTTGCCGTCTTCGGAGAGCGCCTTGTAAAGCCCCTCGCGCGAGATGCCGGTGTCGCGGGCGAGCTGCGCCATGCCGCGCGAACGCGCAATCACGCCGAGCGCATGCGCGAGATAGGCCGGGTCATCGCCGCCCTCCAGCAGGCAGGCTTCGAAATATTCGGCCCTGTCAGCCTCGGTCTTCAGGTGTTCGGCCGAGTCCCACGACCGTGTTTTGATCTTTTCCATCTGTCACTCAATATCGAGATTGTTGAGCATCATACCGTCAGCCATGGTTCACACTCAACGATCGGCTATGGACATCCCCACGCCACTGTGCGCATTCACATACGAACCATGTGAGTCGAAGAGAATGCCGTTGGCGCCCGGAATCGAAAGACCCGCATCGTTTGCCATACAATGCCGAGCATCATGCACGCCAACCGTCTTCACCTTCTTCTGCCCTTCGCGCTGCCTGCCGCAGCCGACGCCTCCACCGCACTGCACAACATCCAAAGTCCGGCCCTCGACAAGCTGGTCGCCCGGGCGACGCTGGTCGAGCGGGTAGTCGGCGAGGATTTCCAGCGCACGCTGCCGCATGAGCGCTGGGTGGCCCGCCAGTTCGGCACGGTCGCCAGCGGCGCCGGAGCGGCCGACGAGGCGCCGCTCGCGCCCTACATGTTGCGCGCCGACGGCGGCGAGCCCGGCACCTCCACCTGGGCCTGCGTGCAACCGGTGCACGTGCGCATCGCGCACGACCACCTGGTGCTGATCGACCCGGCCTCACTCGCGCTGACCGACGTCGAAGCCGCCACCCTGCTCGAAGTCGCCCGGCCCTTGATCGAAGAACTCGGCGTGCGTATCGAAGCACCCCAGCCGTCGCGCTGGTACCTGGCGAGCGACGCCTTCGGCACGCTGGCGGGCGCTTCGCCGCTGCGCGCCAGCGGCCGCAACATTGAGATCTGGCTGCCGCACGAGGCCCACACCGGCCAGCGCTCGCGGGCCTGGATGAAGCTGCAGAACGAAGTGCAGATGGCGTGGTTCGAGCATCCGGTCAACGAGGCGCGCGAAGCGCGCGGGCTGCCCGCGGTCAATTCCATCTGGTTTCATGCGCAAGGCGCCGCGCAACCGGTCAGCAGTCCGTTCAGCCGCGTGCTATCGGATGCAGCGGCCACGCGCGGCCTCGCGCTCACCGCCGGCGTCGAGATCGGCGCGCCGCCGGCTTCGTTTGCGGCGCTGGCGTCGAATGGGCTGGGAGCCAATGGTGCAAGCAGTGCCACGGGCGGCAACGGCGCGAACGACGTCAAGGGAACCACAGCAACGACACTCGTCGAGCTTGACCCGTTTTCCGCACCCTACATCGAGCAGGACTGGGGCCGTTGGAACGAGGCGTTCGCCGCGCTCGAAACCGACTGGTTCGCCCCAGCCCTCGCCGCCCTGCAGTCAGGTCAGATCAGCGAGCTGGGCCTCACGCTGTGCGGCGACACCGGCTCGGTGACGCTCGCCATTACGCGCGGCGACCTGCGCAAGTTCTGGCGCCGCCGCGTGCTCGCTTCGCTCTTTATCGAATGATCCATCCCATGACCCAGCGACCGTTCCACCGCTTGTTTTCCGGCCTTTCCGCATGACTCGAATCGTTACGCGCGCCTGTTCCCCCGTCGACGCCGAAGTGTTGACCCGTCATGGCCTGCATCCGGTGCTAGCCCGTCTGTACGCGGCGCGCGGCGTGTGCCAGCCGGATGAAATCGAAACCGGCCTCGCGCGTCTGGTGCCGCCCGCCCAGTTGAAGGGTTGCGAAGACGCGGCCGCGTTGCTGGCCGATTCGATTGAAGGCAAACGCCGCATGCTGGTGGTGGCCGACTACGACTGCGACGGCGCCACCGCCTGTGCCGTAGCGGTGCGCGGCCTGCGGATGTTCGGCGCGCAGATCGAGTACCTGGTGCCGAACCGCTTCGAATATGGCTACGGCCTGACGCCGGAAATCGTCGCGCTGGCGGCGCGCAATCCGTCCGGCAAGCCGGATCTGCTGATTACTGTCGATAACGGCATCGCCAGCGTCGACGGTGTGGAAGCGGCCAACGCGCTCGGCATCGACGTGCTCGTCACCGACCACCACTTGCCGGGCGACGACCTCCCCGCCGCGCGTGCGATCGTCAACCCGAACCAGCCGGGCTGCGGCTTCCCGAGCAAATGCATCGCCGGCGTCGGTGTGATGTTCTACGTGCTGCTCGCACTGCGCGCCGAACTGCGCCGGCGTGGCGCATTCGACGACGCTCGGCCTGAGCCGCGTCTGGATGGCCTGCTCGATCTGGTCGCACTCGGCACGGTGGCCGACGTCGTCAAGCTCGACGGCAACAATCGCGTACTGGTCGCGCAAGGTTTGCAGCGGATTCGCAAAGGCAAGATGCAGCCGGGCATCGCTGCCCTCTTTCGCGCCGCGGCCCGCGATGCGCGCAGCGCCTCCGGCTTCGATCTCGGCTTTGCGCTCGGCCCACGGCTGAACGCGGCGGGACGGCTCTCGGATATGTCGCTCGGAATCGAATGCTTGACCACCGACGACATCGGCCGCGCCTGGGAACTCGCGCAGCAGCTCGACTCGATCAACCGCGAGCGGCGCGAGATCGAAGCCGGCATGCAGCAACAGGCGCTCGAAGACCTGTCGACGGTCGATCCGGCCGGCTCGGCCACGATCACGCTGTTCAATCCGAGCTGGCATCAGGGCGTGATCGGCATTGTCGCGGGACGGCTCAAGGAGAAATTCCATCGGCCCGCCTTCACCTTCGCGCCAGCCGACGAGAGCGGCGTGCTCGTCAAAGGCTCGGGCCGCTCGATTGCGGGCTTTCATCTGCGCGATGCGCTCGATCTGATCTCGAAACGCGAACCCGGCCTGATCGTCAAGTTCGGCGGCCACGCCATGGCGGCGGGCATGACGCTCGCCGCCGCCGATGTGCCGCGTTTCACCGCGGCCTTTGAAGCAGTGGGCCGCGAGTGGCTCTCCGAAGACGCGCTCGCCCGTGTGGTCGAAACCGACGGCGATCTGGAAGAAGCCTATTTCACGCCCCAATTCGTCGAGATGCTCGACGCCGCGGTCTGGGGTCAGGGCTTTCCGGCGCCGGTATTTTCGGGCGAATTCGAGGTGGCGTCGCAGGCGCTGGTGAAGGACAAGCACCTGAAGCTGCAACTGCTGCGCGGCCGGCAACGTTTTAACGCGATCTGGTTCAACCACACGGATTCGCTGCCCGCCCGCACGACGATTGCCTACCGTCTCGCGAGCGACACCTGGAATGGCGTCTCACGCGTGCAGTTGATCGTCGAGCATGCGCTGAGTTGAGCGGCCGCGGCTTCGCCTGAGCCTCGCCCCGGGCCGCGCCGAAGCCGCAAAAACCGCTCAAAATCCCCACAAAACCGCCCCAAACACCCGCCACAAACGCGCATTAGCCTCCGGCGGGCAGCCTCGATCGGCTATAATTTCCCCTTTTTACGAAGCTATAAAAGATCGACATGGAAGCGGAACGTCTCAACGCGATCGAAGCCTCTCTGGCCGACCTGCGCCGTCGCGCGGGCGAGCTACGGGGGTATCTTTGACTACGACGACAAAGCACTGCGTCTAATCGAAGTCAACCGGGAACTCGAAGACCCGAACGTCTGGAACGACTCGAAGCACGCCCAGGCCCTTGGCCGGGAAAAGAAACTGCTTGACGACGTCGTCGGCAAGCTCACCTCGCTCGACAACGACCTGCGCGATGCGCAGGACCTGTTCGAGATGGCGCGCGAAGAAAATGACGAGGACACCCTCCTCGCCTGCGAAAGCGACGCAGCCGGTCTGGAAAGCCGCGTGGCCGACATGGAATTCCGCCGGATGTTCTCGAATCCGGCCGACCCGAACAACGCGTTCCTCGACATCCAGGCAGGCGCCGGCGGCACCGAAGCGTGCGACTGGGCCTCGATGCTGCTGCGTCAGTACCTGCGCTACTGCGAGCGCAAGGGCTTCAAGACCGAAATCCTGGAACAGAGCGACGGCGACGTCGCGGGCATCAAGAACGCCACCATCAAGATCGAAGGCGAATACGCCTACGGCTTCCTGCGCACCGAAACCGGCGTGCACCGCCTCGTGCGCAAGTCGCCGTTCGATTCGTCGGGTGGCCGTCATACGTCGTTCTCGTCGGTGTTCGTGTACCCAGAGATCGACGACTCGATCGAAGTGGACATCAACCCGGCCGATCTGCGCATCGACACGTATCGCGCATCCGGCGCGGGCGGTCAGCACATCAACAAGACCGACTCCGCGGTGCGGATTACGCACATGCCCTCGGGCATCGTCGTGCAGTGCCAGAACGACCGTTCGCAGCACCGCAACCGCGCCGAAGCGATGGCCATGTTGAAATCGCGCCTGTACGAAGCGGAAATCCGCAAACGTCAGGCCGAGCAGGACAAGCTCGAAGCCGGCAAGACCGATGTGGGCTGGGGTCACCAGATCCGTTCGTACGTGCTGGACAACAGCCGTATCAAGGATCTGCGTACCAACGTCGAAATCAGCAATACCAAGAGCGTGCTCGATGGCGACCTCGATCCGTTCATCAGCGCCAGCCTGAAACAGGGCATCTAAAAGCGCTGCAAGCAATAGACGCAACTTAGAGACGCACTTAGCGCGACCGGCGCGGCAAGGTTTGCCGCGCCGTATCTTTCAAGCGCCTGCCGCACGCAGGCCACCCCGAATACCGACCCATCATGACCGAACCGATCCAGACGAACGCTGCGCCCGAGGGGGACGAAAACAAGATCATCGCCGAGCGCCGCGAAAAGCTGCGCGAGCTGCGTGAACAGGGCGTTGCCTATCCGAACGACTTCCGCCCCACGCACCACGCGGAAGACCTGCAGACGCAATACGCCGAAGCCGACAAGGAAGCGCTCGAAGCGAATCCGCTCGAAGTCGCGGTGGCCGGCCGGATGATGCTGAAGCGCGTGATGGGCAAGGCGAGCTTTGCGACCGTGCGCGACGGTTCGGGTCAGATCCAGTTCTTCATCACGCCGGCCGACGTCGGTCAGGAAACCTACGACGCGTTCAAGAAGTGGGACATGGGCGACATCGTCGCTGCGCGTGGCGTGCTGTTCCGTACCAACAAGGGTGAACTGTCGGTGCGTTGTACCGAGTTGCGTCTGCTGTCGAAGTCGCTGCGTCCGCTGCCGGACAAGTTTCACGGCCTCGCCGACCAGGAAATGAAGTACCGCCAGCGCTATGTCGACCTGATCGTCACGCCGGAAACGCGCAAGACCTTCGTGGCGCGCGCCAAGGCAATGTCGTCGATCCGCAAGTTCATGGCCGAAGCCGATTTCATGGAAGTCGAAACGCCGATGCTGCACCCGATCCCGGGCGGCGCGGCGGCCAAGCCCTTCGTCACGCACCACAACGCGCTCGATATGCAGATGTTCCTGCGCATCGCGCCTGAGCTGTATCTGAAGCGCCTGGTGGTGGGCGGCTTCGAGCGCGTGTTCGAGATCAACCGGAATTTCCGTAACGAGGGCGTCTCGGTGCGCCACAATCCGGAATTCACGATGATCGAGTTCTACGCGGCGTACACCGATTATCAGTGGGTGATGGACTTCACCGAACAGTTGATCCGTCAGGCCGCAATCGACGCGCTCGGCACGGCGACCATCAGCTACCAGGGCCGCGAACTGGATCTGGCGAAGCCCTTCCATCGTCTGACGATCACGCAGGCGATCCAGAAGTACGCGCCGCAGTACACGAACGAACAACTGGCCGACGCTGCGTTTCTGCGCCCCGAACTGAAGAAGTTCGGCGTCGACGCCTCGCAGCCGCAGTTCCTCAATGCGGGCGTGGGCGCGCTGCAACTGGCGCTCTTCGAAGAGACGGCTGAATCGCAACTGTGGGAGCCGACCTACATCATCGACTACCCGGTCGAAGTGTCGCCGCTCGCACGCGCATCGGACACAGTGGCAGGCATCACCGAGCGTTTCGAGCTGTTCATCACAGGCCGTGAAATCGCCAACGGCTTCTCGGAGCTGAACGATCCGGAAGATCAGGCAGCACGCTTCAAGAAGCAAGTGGACCAGAAGGACGCGGGCGACGAAGAAGCGATGTTCTACGACGCCGACTATATCCGCGCACTCGAGTACGGCATGCCGCCGGCCGGCGGTTGCGGCATCGGCATCGACCGTCTGGTCATGCTGCTCACGGACAGCCCCAGCATCCGCGACGTGATCCTGTTCCCGCATCTGCGTCGCGAAGACTGAGCGTACGCACGGATCACGCTGATCCGTAGCTCCGTTCGCCAGCAGGACACCACGCCCGGCTTACCGCCGGGCGTTTTTCATTCTGGCGGCCAACCAAGACCCGCAAAAGGTCCACATAAGCCCCGCATTCGCATGGGTCGCGCTAGCTGACAGTTTGTAACTATCGGTAAAAGGTTCACGGGGTCGGATGTCCGGTGCTGGCTTCAGACACCGCGCCAGCCCCACGAAATCAGGCGCGAGAGCATCCTCTGCACCTTCCGGCCACCCGCATCTCAGTGAACGCTACAGAAATGGTTACAAATTGAAACCCGGCGCCAATCCAACTGTCAGACACTCTGTCTTGAAAAAAACAATTCGACTCTGCTCCAGACGGAGGTCAATATGAACAATTCAGACAACACGCAAACACGCCGGCTTCACCCGCTTGTCGCAACCGCGGCAGGCGCAGTTATCATCGCCAGCCTCGCGGCTACAGCAGCCGTCACGGGCCTGTTCCCGAAGGCGTCGAGCAGCGGCGCGCAAACGGATCAAACCCAGGCCGCGCAAGTCGCCTCGCAACCGGCGGTGGTCGATTCCTCGGCCCCGGCCAATCCGAACACCTACGCGCAGCAACAGCAGCCGCAGGCGCCTCAGGCACCCGCCCAGGCACAAGCGCAGGCACAGCCCGCCCCGACAGCGCCGGTGCCCTCGCCTTCGCAGCCGCAGTACGCCCAGCAGCCACCGGCTCAATCAGCCCAGTACGCGCAGCAACCGGCGCCCCAGCCCGCCTATTGCGCTAGCTGCGGCACTGTAGTGGCGATCTCGGAAGTCCGTCAGGAAGGTCATGGCACGGGTATCGGTGCAGTCGGCGGCGCAGTGGCCGGCGGTCTGGTCGGCAATCAGTTCGGCGCCGGCACAGGCCGGGCCGCCATGACGGTGCTGGGCGCAGTCGGTGGCGGCTTCGCCGGTAATTCGGTCGAAAAGCATCTGCGCAGCACGACCGCCTACTCGGTCCACGTGCGCATGGAAAGCGGCAAGAACCGTTACTTCACGTATCACGAAGCGCCGCCGTTCCAGCAAGGCGAACGCGTGCACGTCGAGAACGGTACGCTCGTCGCGGGTTAATTCCCAGGTCAAGCGAAGCACCAAGCAAAAAGCAAAAAGGCGATTCCACTGGAATCGCCTTTTTGCTTTCAGAGCCACTCAAATGAGCCGCTCAAACCCGGCCCGGCTCAATAATCCGCATCCTCGATCCATGCCGTCTGGATCGCTTCGAGAATCTTCTCGTTCGAACGGTTCGGATCGTCGTCGAAGCCTTCCAGCTCCGTCACCCAACGGTGCAGATCGGTGAAGCGGATCTGCTGCGGGTCCACTTCCGGGTGCTTGTCGGTGAGGGCCATCGCGATGTCTTGCGTGTCGGTCCACTTCATGGCTGCGCGCTCCTGTTAGTGATTTTCCTTCGCGTGGTTGATCGAGTAACGCGGGATTTCAACAACCAGATCCTGATCCGCCGGCACCATCGCCTGGCACGACAGACGCGACTCGGGTTCCAGACCCCACGCCTTGTCGAGCAGATCGTCCTCGTCTTCTTCAGACGGCGTGAGCGTATTGAAACCTTCGCGCACGATCACGTGGCAGGTCGTGCACGCACACGATTTCTCGCAAGCATGCTCGATTTCAATGCCGTGTTCCAGCAGATTGTCGCAGATGCTCTTGCCCGGCACAGCATCGATCACCGCGCCTTCTGGGCACAGTTCGATATGGGGCAGCACAACGATTTGAGGCATACGATTTCCGTTTGGTCTGGGGCACGGCCGCCGGCGAACTGGCTCCGTACCATTTTACTGGTGACGCGTGCGTTTTTGACACGCGTCACGTGATTCGTTGAAAGGCAAGACAGGCCGAGTGGGCGCTGTGACCCAGCGCGCCCGGCTCGATCGAGAGACCATCGGCGCCGGCTCGCGGCCGCCTGCTCAGATATCGTCGAGCTTGCGGCCAGCCAGCGCGCGGCGAATGCCCTTGTTCATGCGACGGGCGGCAAACTCGTCGGTGCCTTCGGCAACCGTCCTGGTCGCCGCTTCGATCGCGTCGACGTCGTCGCTTTGCGCCACCTTGCGCAAGGCATCCAGCAAACCGTCGAGTTCAGCGCGCTCGGCTTCGTCGAGCAATTCGGCATCGGCCGCGAGCGCCGCATCCGTTGCTTCGATCAGGCGTTGCGCTTCGACCTGCGCCTCGCGCAGCGCACGGGCGCGCATGTCGACTTCGGCGGTATTGAAGCTGTCTTCGAGCATCCTGGCGATGTCGTCGTCGGCGAGTCCATACGACGGCTTCACCACCACCGACGCTTCAACGCCCGAAAGCTGCTCGCGGGCGAACACCGACAACAGGCCGTCCGCGTCGACCTGATAGGTCACCCGAATGCGCGCCGCACCGGCTGCCATCGGCGGGATGCCGCGCAACTCGAAGCGCGCGAGCGAGCGGCAATCCGCCACCAGTTCGCGTTCGCCCTGCACGACGTGAATCGCCATCGCCGTCTGGCCGTCCTTGAAGGTCGTGAAGTCCTGCGCGCGGGCGACCGGAATGGTCGAATTGCGCGGGATGATCTTCTCGGTCAGGCCTCCCATCGTCTCAACGCCAAGCGACAGAGGAATGACGTCGAGCAGCAGCCAGTCGTCGCCGTCAGCGCTGCGGTTGCCGGCCAGCAGGTCGGCCTGGATCGCCGCGCCGAGCGCGACCACCTGGTCCGGGTTGAGATTGGTGAGCGGCGGCTGGCCGAAGAACGTTTCGACCGCGCGGCGGATCACCGGCATGCGGGTCGCGCCGCCCACCAGCACCACGCCCTTGATTTCCTTGGTGGTCACCTTGGCGTCGCGCAGCGCTTTCCTGGTCGGCCCAAGCGTGCGTTGCACCAGTGCCTGCGTGATCGCTTCGAAAGTGCCCTCGTCGATCGTCAGATCGATCCTGGTGCCGTTGGAGAGCGTCGCCTGCAAGCTTGCCAAGGGCGCGTCCGAAAGCGCCTCCTTGGTCACTCGCACGCTGTCGAGCAGCATCCGCACGTCTTCCGCGGCGAGCGTTTGCGGCGCAATGCCGGCTTGCTCGAGCACATGACGGTAAAGTGCGTGATCGAAATCGTCGCCGCCGAGCGCGGAGTCGCCACCCGCGGCGAGCACTTCGAAGACGCCCTTGGTGAGCTTGAGGATCGACAGATCGAAGGTGCCGCCGCCGAGGTCATACACCGCGTAGAGGCCTTCGGAGCCGTTGTCGAGGCCATAGGCGATCGCCGCCGCAGTCGGTTCGTTAAGCAGGCGCAGCACGTTCAGGCCAGCCAGACGCGCCGCGTCCTTGGTGGCCTGGCGCTGGGCTTCGTCGAAATACGCCGGCACGGTGATCACGGCGCCGACCAGATCGTCGCCGAGTGTGTCTTCCGCGCGCTGGCGCAAGGTGGCGAGAATTTCCGCCGACACTTCGACCGGGCTCTTCACACCGTCGACCGTGCGGATCTGCACCATGCCCGGCGCGTCGACGAAATCGTAGGGGGCGTTTTCGGCGCCTTCGACTTCGCTTTTGCCGCGGCCCATGAAGCGCTTGACCGAGACGATCGTATTGCGCGGATCGCTCGCCGCTTCGGCTTTGGCGGTACGGCCAATCCGGCGGCCGCCCTTCTCCAGATAGCGGACCACCGACGGCAGCAGCACATGGCCGTCCTCGTCGGGCAGCACGTCGGGCACGCCGCTACGGACGGCAGCAACGAGGGAATTGGTAGTGCCGAGATCGATACCGACCGCGAGACGCCGCTGATGCGGCGCGGGCGCCATGCCGGGTTCGGAGATTTGCAGTAAAGCCATCTGAGATCTTCTTCGGGGATCGTTCGGCCCCGTCCTGAATGATTCGCGTTGCTGGGTTGAATGCTACGGCTTGCGGTCGTGGCGTCCGGGTTGCGTTCGCGGGTTAAGCCCGGGTTAGGTTCGGGTCAGGTTCGCTCGCTTCAGTTATCGAGCCGTTCGATCTGCGTGCCGATTTCCGCCGCCACGCGCTCGATAAACATCAACTGACGCACCGCCTCGCCTGCCGCCTGGTTCGCGCCGCTATCGAGCAGCGCGCCGAGCTTGGTAAAGCGCACCCGCTCCTCGTCGCGCAGTTCGGCGAGCAAGGCATCGAGCGCATCGAGATTCTTCGCCGCTGCAGCGTCTTCGATACCTTCGCGCCATTCCATCTGCTGCATCAGGAACGCCGGCTCCATCGCCGTGTTGTTCTCCGCGCCGACATCGATGCCGCGCAGCGACAACAGATAAGTCGCGCGCTTTAACGGATCGCGTAGCGTCTGATAGGCCTCGTTCGTGCGCGTCGCCCATTGCATGGCAATGCGCTTTTGCGCGTCGCCCGCGGCCGCGAAACGGTCGGGGTGGACCTGCGACTGCACCGTGCGATACGCATGATCGAGCGCACTGGCGTCGAGCGCGTATTGCGCAGGCAGATCGAAGAGGTCGAAGTGGCTGTCGTTCAGCGAGGCCATCGAATCATGTGGTCCGTTCAAAAAGCGCGTCCGGTTTGCAATTTCAGAAGCAGCGCAAAGTACGACATAAGGTACGACAAATTAAAAAGGCGGCCCGCGCCGCCTTTTTTCCGCTTCACGCGGACTCAACCTACTCAGACGCGGAACGATTCGCCGCAGCCGCACTCGTCCTTCACGTTCGGGTTGTTGAACTTGAAGCCTTCGTTCAGCCCTTCACGTGCGAAGTCGAGTTCCGTGCCGTCGATATAGGCGAGGCTCTTCGGGTCGACAATGATCTTGACGCCGTTGCACTCGAATACCTGATCTTCAGGCGCGAGTTCGTCCACGTATTCGAGCTTGTAGGCCAAACCCGAGCATCCGGTCGTGCGCACGCCAAGCCGCAGCCCGACACCCTTGCCGCGTCGGACCAGAAATTTCTGGACGTGCTTTGCTGCCTTCTCGGTCAACGTAATTGCCATAGCGTTTCTCATTGGGCAGCGCCGCATGTTTCATGCGCGCTGCCACCCTGCCTGCATCCAATATCGCTCATGCCGGGCCACGCGCTTGTGCTGCGTCGCCCGCTGCCCTGCTTGATTTGCGCCTTAAGTTGCGCTTCAAGCAACCTGCTGCTTTTCGCCCGCTTCCGCGGCTTCGCCGTGACGCTGCTTGTAGTCAGCCACCGCTGCCTTGATCGCGTCTTCCGCGAGGATCGAGCAGTGGATCTTGACCGGCGGCAGCGCCAGTTCTTCGGCGATGTGGGTGTTCTTGATTTCCATGGCCTGATCGAGCGTCTTGCCCTTCACCCATTCGGTGACGAGCGAGCTCGAAGCAATCGCCGAACCGCAGCCATAGGTCTTGAACTTCGCGTCTTCAATGATGCCGTCCGCGCCCACGCGGATCTGCAGCTTCATCACGTCGCCGCAAGCCGGCGCGCCGACCATGCCGGTACCGACTGCATCGTCGTCCTTGGCGAAGGAACCGACGTTGCGCGGATTTTCGTAATGGTCCAGAACCTTGTCGCTATAAGCCATGATTACACTCCTTGATTCGTTTCAACCTGCATTCGGTGCGATGTTTCGCCCAGCGTAGTGTCGCAGTAAGACTGCTTAGTGCGCCGCCCACTGGATCGTCGAAATATCGATCCCGTCCTTGTACATTTCCCACAGCGGCGACAGATCGCGCAGCTTCGAAATCTTGGTCTTCAGCAGGTTGATGACGTAATCGACGTCCTGCTCCGTCGTGAAGCGGCCCACCGTGAAGCGGATCGAGCTGTGCGCCAGTTCGTCGTTGCGGCCAAGGGCGCGCAGCACGTACGACGGCTCGAGCGAGGCCGAGGTGCAAGCCGAACCGGACGACACGGCGACATCCTTGACTGCCATGATCAGCGATTCGCCTTCGACGAAATTGAAGCTGATATTCAGGTTGTGCGGCACACGCTTTTCCATGTCGCCGTTCACATAGGTTTCTTCCATGTCCTGCAGGCCGCGCAGCAAACGGTCGCGCAGCATGCGGATGCGCTCGTTTTCCGTGGCCATTTCTTCGCGTGCGATACGGAACGCTTCACCCATGCCGACGATCTGGTGCGTGGCCAGCGTGCCCGAACGCATGCCGCGCTCGTGACCGCCGCCGTGCATCTGCGCTTCGATACGGATACGCGGCTTGCGACGCACGTACAGCGCGCCGATACCCTTCGGACCATACGTCTTGTGGGCCGAGAACGACATCAGGTCGACCTTCAGCTTTTGCAGGTCGATCTCGATCTTGCCGGTAGCCTGAGCAGCGTCGACGTGGAAAATGATGCCCTTTTCACGGGTGATCTCGCCGATCGCCTCGATGTCCTGGATCACGCCGATCTCGTTGTTCACCGACATCACCGAGACCAGAATCGTGTCCGGGCGCAGCGCGGCCTTGAACACGTCGAGGTCGATCAGGCCGTCTTCCTTGACGTCCAGATACGTAACTTCGAAGCCTTCGCGCTCGAGCTCGCGGCAGGTGTCGAGCACAGCCTTGTGCTCGGTCTTCACCGTGATGATGTGCTTGCCCTTGCTCTTGTAGAAGTGCGCGGCACCCTTGATGGCCAGGTTGTCCGACTCCGTAGCGCCCGAGGTCCAGATGATTTCGCGCGGATCGGCATTCACCAGCGCTGCGACGTTCTCGCGCGCTTCTTCGACCGCACGTTCCGCGTCCCAGCCATACGAGTGGCTGCGCGATGCGGGGTTGCCGAACTGCTCGCGCAGGTACGGAATCATCTTGTCCACCACGCGCGGATCGACCGGGGTCGTGGCGCTGTAGTCCATGTAAATGGGCAGGTGGGGAATGTCGTTATTCATGAATCGCTCCGGGGGACATCATTGCTCTGGCTTCTGGGTTCTGAGTTCGCTGGCTTCGCGGCGCTCTATGAACCGGCCATGTTGAAAACGGAATTCGGTCCGCGCGGCGCGACCCGGGCGGGTTCGACCGCCGGCGCCTCGTTGCGGCGATCGCGCAGCACGGCAGGCGCGCCTTCGCGCGAGCGTTGCTGATCGACCAGATCCTTAAGCGACACCGAATCCAGGTACTCGACCATTTTCTGGTTCAAGGTAGACCACAGTTCGTGCGTCATGCAGTGGCCGTCGTGCTGCTTGGTGCCTTCGCAGGTGCCTTTGCCGCCGCATTGGGTGGCGTCGAGCGGCTCGTCGACAGCGATGATGATGTCTGCGACGGTCACGTCTTCAGCGCGGCGGGCCAGATTGTAGCCACCGCCCGGCCCGCGTACGGACTCGACGATCTCATGGCGACGCAGCTTGCCGAACAACTGCTCGAGGTAGGACAGGGAAATGTGTTGGCGCTGGCTGATACCCGCAAGCGTCACCGGGCCCTGCTCCTGGCGCAGTGCCAGGTCAATCATCGCCGTGACGGCGAAACGGCCTTTCGTGGTGAGTCTCATGATGTTGGGGATCGCAATTCTCGACAAGTTTGCTCAAGTATAAATACATGAGCAAATTAGTCAAGTATCCCTATCGCGATTTGGGTCATTTGCTTAATTAATCGGCAGGCCTGGAAGCCCGTCGGACGGGCCTTGCAGGCTGCCGCTCTGTACCATTAAGGCACCAGTTGCGGGTGCAACGCGGCGATCAGTCCCCGGCAAGCCGCCTCGCACTGGTCGAGCACCTGCTCAAAACCAGCGGCGCCGCCGAAATAGGGATCGGTCACTTCCCGCTCGCCCACCCAACGGCCGTCGTTCTCCGGCACGAACTCCATCAGCAGCCGGATCTTGTCGCGCTGGGCCGGCGGGCAGATCCGGCGCAACGCGGCGACATTGGCGTCGTCCATCGCGATCAGCAGATCGAAGCGCTCGAAGTCCATCGCATCGATCTGCCGGCAGCGCAGCCCGGACAGGTCGTAGCCGCGCTGCCCGGCGGCACGCTGCGCGCGCTCGTCAGGCGCGGCGCCGATATGCCAGTCGCCGGTGCCGGCCGAATCGACCGTAATGCGCTCATCCAGCTTCGCCTCGCCTACCTGATGCCGCATCACCCCTTCTGCAGTCGGGGAACGGCAGATGTTCCCTAGACAGACAAAACAGATGGAGATGGTTTTCATCAGAAGCTCTGGATGCTGGGCATCCGCACAGGGTTAGCCAGCGGTGCCGGGATTATACAAAGATAGGGAAAATCTCGCCGGGCACGCGCCCCGCCTTCAGGACGCTTCGGCCGGTTGCAGCGAGGCAACCGCACGCATGGGCTTGCCCGGCAACACGCGATCGTCGCCAACCAGGCCATACGAAACGGTTCGCGCCAGTTCCGCCGTGAGCTGATCCGCGCCAAGCGGAGCCTGGGTGGCGCGCGACGACGCGGCCTCGCCACTGACATACAGATAGGCGGCCGCTGCGAGCGGCACAAACACGGCCAACGGCCAATACATCGATATTGTCTTTTTCATGATGTCGTTCTCTTCCGATTGAGGCACGCGGAGCTTGTGACCCACTATGCCCAGTCGAAATGGTATAGAACGAATCAATCGGGAAAAACCCACCCCAGCGAGATACAGCGTTGCTTGGGAGAGAACAGTGTCTCGAAAAGACCCATCGCACGCTCAACCTATATGACTGCGCTGCGCCGCGTACAACTCGCGGAACGTGCGCCCGACCGGCGCCGGCATGTCGCGCGTATTGGTCCAGCCGGCCGCGAGCGGCAGCCGGGCAATCGCGCGATGGCGCCCACCCATTCGCTCGAGGATGCGCACCGCCAGCCTGGTGAAGAGCGCGTAGGCATCCGGGTGTAGCGCAAGGAAGCCCCACATCGCCAGGCCCGCCCGTTCGCGCCATGGCCGCAAGCGCCGCTCGACCTGCTTCTCGCGCAGCTTGCGCAGCAGGTCCGACAAGGGAATGCCGACCGGACAGACGCTATTGCATTCGCCGCACAGCGTGGCGGCCTGCGGCAAATCGAGCGCGTTGTCGATCCCGACATAGCTCGGCGTCAGCACCGAGCCCATCGGCCCCGGATAGACCCAGCCATAGGTATGGCCGCCGACCTTCTGATACACCGGGCAGTGGTTCATGCAGGCGCCGCAGCGGATACAGCGCAGCATCTCCTGGAAGTCGCCGCCGATCAGCCCGGTACGCCCGCCATCGACCAGCACCACATACATATGCTCAGGGCCGTCCTGATCGCCGGATCCGCGCGGACCGGTCAGCACCGAGAAATAGTTCGAGGTCGTCTGGCCGGTCGCCGATCGCGGCAACAGGCGCATCGCGGTCGCGAGGTCTTCGAGCGTCGGCAGCACCTTCTCGATGCCCGTCACCGCCACGTGCACCCGCGGCATCACCGTGCACATGCCCTCGTTGCCCTCGTTGGTCACGAGCGCAACCGATCCGGTCTGGGCCACCACGAAGTTGCCGCCCGTCACGCCCATGTCGGCCGTCATGAAATGCGGGCGCAGCACCTCGCGCGCCTCGCGGGTCATCTCCGTAATCTCGGTGAGGCGCGGACGGTGGTGCGTCTTCGCAAACAGGTCGGCGATCTCGTCCTTGTCCTTGTGGACGACCGGCGCGATGATGTGGCTCGGCGGCTCGTTGTCGTTGATCTGCAGGATGTATTCGCCGAGATCGGTTTCGATCGACTGCACGCCCATCTGCCCGAGCACTTCGTTCAGGCGCATTTCCTCGGTGACCATCGACTTGGTCTTGATCACCTTCTTCACGTCATGCCGGCGCGCGATATCCGCGACAAGCCGGGCCGCTTCCTGAGTGGTCTCCGCGTACAGCACCGTCACGCCGCGCCGCGTCGCCTCGCGCTCGAAGGTCTCGAGCCAGACATCGAGGTTCTCCAGCGCGCGATTGCGACGCTCCTTGAGCGCGGCGCGGGTCGCGGCGAAATCGATCGCCGTGATCGCGGCTGCGCGGGCCGAGACAAACTTGGTCGACAGCTTGGTGAGGTTCTGCTGCAGACGCTGGTCGGCGAGCTTCTGGCCCGCGCGCGCCTTGAACTGCATCGTTTGAACTTGCATGGCGGCCTTTGGGATTCGCTTGGCGGTTCAATGAATGACGGTACGACGCGGCATGGTGTGCGGCAGACAGCGCCGCTTGCTGCAATCGCTTCTACGACGGGTGACGCACCACCTTATGCGTCGCCGGCCAGCACCTGCGCGATATGCAGCACGCGCGTCGTGGTGTCGCCCTTGCGGCGCAAGCGGCCTTCAATATTGAGCATGCAGCCGAGGTCGCCAAGCACTACCGTACCCGCTCCGCTCGCGCCGATGTTCGCGCATTTTTCATCGACGATCGCCGTCGAGATATCGCCGTACTTGACCGCGAACGTACCGCCAAAACCGCAGCAGTGTTCGCAATCCTTCATCTCGGTGACCGTCACGCCGGCCTGCGCCAGCAACGCGCGCGGCTGCGTCTTGACGCCCAGTTCGCGCAACCCCGAACACGAGTCGTGGTACGTCACCGGTCCGGCGAACTCGCCCGGCGGCAACTGCACCTTGGCGACGTTGACGAGAAAATCGGTCAGCTCGTACACCTTCGGACGCAGGCGCCCGAAGCGCGTCATCATTTCCGGGTCGCTGCCGAACAGGTCGCCGTAATGCACGCGGATCATGCCGCCGCACGAACCCGACGGCACCACGATGTAGTCGAACTGCTCGAATTCGCGCAGGGTCTTCTCGGCCAGATCGCGCGCAAGTCTGCGCTCGCCGGAGTTGTAGGCGGGCTGTCCACAGCAGGTTTGCGCGGGGGGCACGATCACCTCGAAGCCGGCGCCCTCGATCAGCTTGATCACCGAAAAACCGATTTCGGGACGCATCAGGTCAATCAGGCAGGTGACGAATAATCCGACTCGCATGGGCGCTCCTCCGGGAAAACGTCCCTGATTATCCGCTGTTTGCCGAACAATACCAACGCTAAAGCCACGCAGACCGCATGGCGCCAGGACACTGCAAGCGGATTCGAAGCTAGCCTCCAACAGCGTTCGCTTTTTTCACAATACGATATACAATCAATTCTCCGCTGTTTGACGCGTCAACCGATTTCTCCCCATGAGCGATACGAACCCGGATCCCAAGACTTCGATCCAGGTGATCGAGCGCATGATGCGCCTGCTCGACGCCCTTGCTGCGCATAGCGACCCGGTCAGCCTGAAGGAGCTCTCTCTACGCACTGAGCTGCACCCCTCCACCGCACACCGTATCCTGAACGACATGGTGACGTGCCGTCTCGTCGACCGGTCGGATCCTGGCACCTATCGCCTCGGCATGCGTCTGCTGGAACTGGGGAATCTGGTCAAGGCACGCTTGTCGGTACGCGACGCCGCGCTGATGCCGATGCGCGAACTGCATCGGCTCACCGGGCAAACGGTGAATCTGTCGGTGCGCCAGGGCGATGAGATCGTCTATATCGAACGCGCCTACTCCGAGCGCTCCGGCATGCAGGTGGTGCGAGCCATCGGCGGGCGGGCGCCGCTGCATCTCACTTCGGTCGGCAAGCTGTTCCTCGCGGCGGACGAATCGACCCGCGTGCGCGCCTACGCGACCCGCACAGGCCTCTCCGGGCATACCCAGAACAGCATTACCGATCTCGCCAAGCTCGAACGCGAGCTGTCGCATGTGCGCCAGCAATCCTGCGCGCGCGATAACGAAGAACTGGAACTCGGCGTACGCTGCATCGCGGCGGGCATCTATGACGATACCGGCAAGCTGGTCGCCGGCCTGTCGTTGTCGGCGCCGGCTGACCGGTTGCAGGATTCGTGGCTGGGGCAGTTGAGCAAGACGGCGCTGGTGATTTCGGCGTCGCTCGGCTATCAGCCCGAGACGCCGCCCGCCAATGCGCATCATCAGCATGCCTGAGTGGGTAGGCACCTGAGCGCTCAGGCGCTGGTGCGCCTGGCCATCCAGGCTGAGACCAGGACTGAGGCACACATCGGGCACTCAGCCCAAGGCCGCCCCAAGCCCCGGTTCGCGACACGCCTCAAAGCAAAAGCCCCGCAATCGCGGGGCTTTTGCTTTGCGCGGTCTCGACAACATCAAGACCGCGGCCTTGCCAGCATCCTGGCGTATCAGGTACCCGGACCGCCAGCGTCGGCGCTAGTGATGTGCTGCTCACCACCGTTGTCGAGCCACGTGCGCAAACGCGTTGCGTCGGCGAAGCGCGAGTACTTGCCCGACGAATCGAGCAGCACCACGATCATCGGACGGCCATGAATGGTGGTCTGCATCACCATGCACTCACCCGCCTCGTTGATGAAGCCGGTTTTTTGCAGGCCGATATCCCACGTCGGGTTGCGCACCAGCGCGTTCGTGCTGTTATAGGCGATCGAGCGCTTGCCGGTGTACACCTCGTAGCTACGATCCGTCGAGAACTCGCGGATCATCGGATACTGATAAGCCGCGTTGACCATCTTCACCAGATCGCGCGCGCTCGACACGTTCTCGCTCGTCAGGCCCGAGGGACTTTCGAAATGCGTGTCGGTCATGCCGAGTTGCTTCGCCTTGGCGTTCATCGCCGCGATGAACGCCGGGCGGCCACCCGGGAAGTAACGCGACAGCGCTGCGGCCGCGCGGTTTTCCGAGGCCATCAGCGCGATGTGCAGCATATCTTCACGCGAGAGCACCGAGCCGACTGCGAGGCGCGAACCGGTGTTCTTGATGTAGTCGCGGTCTTCGTCCGTGACTTCAATCTGCTCGGTCAGCGGCGCCTTCGAGTCCAGCACCACCATCGAGGTCATCAGCTTGGTGATCGATGCGATCGGCACCACGGCGCGCGAGTTCTTGTCGAACAGCGCCTCGCCGGTGTTCTGGTCGACCACGTAGGCGACGCTCGAACGCAAGGCCAGCGCGTCCGGCGTGTCGTGCAGGCCGAAGGCCTGGCCGACTGTAGGCTGACGCGGTTGGTATGCGACCTGGCGCACGACCGTATGGCGGCGACCGTTCATCGTGTACGAAACGCGGCGCTTACGGGTTTCGGCGCGCGGCGCATCATCCGTCGCGGCCGCAGTCTTCGCGGCTTTGGACGACTTCGCAGCAACGGCGGAACCCGGCTTCTTGGCCGATTTCGCGGTTTTGACGGTCTTCTTACTGGTTTTGGCGGGCGCGGTGGCCGTAGCCGCCGCGGCGAAAGCGTCGACAGGCGCAGCAAACGCGGCTGCGATGACCACCGAGGCGGCCACCGACACAGCGGTGCTGAGGGCCACGCCGTGGATCACTTTTAGCGACGAAAACATGTCGGTTTTCATTGGTGTTCTGTCAGGGGCGGCGAGGATTTTACGCAAGTGTAGTAAAACCACGAAAAATTAGCAATATTAAGCACTTATCGACGCTCCTTAAACCGGCTTGTCAGATCCGATTGTAGAAAGCCTATAAGCTTCGCGAACTCGATCGAAAAAAACGATCCAGTCCGCGGACGTTCGTTGGGGCCGTGATGCGCCGGATTCCGGCTATTCCATCAGCATAACGGCAATTTAGAGACAACCTTGATCAGGGGAAATACGGTCGTTCTGGAAGCGCCGCGAAACGCCGCTGGCCATTGCCCAGCGGGCGCTCCTCCAGACCAACGATCGATGCGCCGACAGCAGGTAGTTAAGCACCCACTGCGGATTGAACCATCGCGCATTCGACCGATATGCTGGATTAACGTTCCGTGACAGATTCCGGTTTACATCGAATGTTGTTTTGCCGCATCTTGCTTCGAAATTTTTCTTCCGGATCGTCCTGCGCCCGCCTCCCAGGATCACGTCAATCGCTCGGTTCGAGCAGCAAGAACTACCGCTCAAACACGCACCAGCACTGTGCAGCGGTCATTCCGACCTCTGTCGTGCATATGTCATACGCGCTTCATAACGTATTGTTTTACTGAGAAATTATCGAGATTGTGCGACGCACAAAAAGTGCTTGACATCCGCCGCGACCATCCTAAAATAGGTGTCATTGCTGCGATGCACAATACATCGCAGCCTGGTGTCTGATCCCGGGTAGTACCCCGTTTTTGTCGTAACTGTTTTTGCCAGTTTTGCCATTAACCCAACACGGTCCGCACCAGACGGATCGTCCATCCAGGAGCGTAAACATGTCTCTGCTGACCCCTGAGCAAATCGCCGCAGCACAGAAAGCCAACCTCGAAACCCTGTTCGGCCTGACGACCAAAGCATTTGAAGGCGTCGAAAAGCTGGTTGAGCTGAACCTGCAAGTCGTGAAGTCGACGCTCGCGGAAAGCCAGGAAAATGCACAACGGGCGCTGTCGGTGAAGGATGCGCAAGAATTTTTCGCGCTGCAGGCTGGCCTCACGCAGCCGATCTCGGAAAAGGCGCTGTCGTATGGCCGTCACGTGTATGAAATCGTGTCCGCCACGCAAGCCGAATTCGCCCGCGTTGCAGAAGCCCAGTACGAAGAGCAAAACCGTAAGGTGCAGTCGCTGGTCGAGAACGTCGCCAAGAATGCCCCGGCCGGTTCGGAAACCGCTGTCGCCGTGCTGAAGTCGGCTATCACTGCCGCCAACACCACGTACGAAACGGTTCACAAGGCAACCAAGCAAGCGGTGGAAATCGCTGAAAGCAACTTCAACGCAGCCGCCACGGCAGCGTCGAAGGCCGCTTCGCAAGCTGCAGCTCAAGCTTCGCGCTCGGCCAAGAAGGCTGTTTAAGTTTCAGTTTGATAACGGTTGCAACGCAGGCTTGAACTGAGGTCTCGCAGGTCTCGACGGGAGGCATCAAATCGGGGCTCAACGGAAGTTTCGGATATGGCGGAAACAGCGCCTGGAACAACAGTTGAGATGTCCTGCGCAACCACATGCGCCGGTGGGTTCGCCCCGCTGGCGCATGTCACAGCAACAGCGGCAGCAGCAACGCCGTGCAGTCTCGCGCGTGCTACACGCGCACTGCGCGGCCCAACGCTCCGATACGTTAAACAGCGTATCGTTTGCCCGGCGACGGCCGGGATTTTTTTGCCCGGATGCAAGCGTCCCAATATCCAGGCAGAGGAACGGAGCACGTGATCTGAGCCTGAGAAACAAGCGTGGTGAGTGCCCGGCCCCGCTAAAAAGAAAACGGCGCGCCCTTTGCGGGGCGCGCCGTTTTACTTTGCGGCTGATCGGGGCTTTGCTCTAGCTACGCGCAAGCCCCCACCGCCCTACTTCTTTTTCTGCGGCGGCAGATCGGTACAAACGCCTTCGTACAACTCGGCGGCCATGCCGATCGATTCACCCAGCGTCGGGTGCGGATGGATGGTCTTGCCGATATCGGTAGCGTCCGCGCCCATTTCGACGGCGAGACAGACTTCGCTGATCAGGTCGCCGGCGTTCAGACCGACGATACCGCCGCCGATCACGCGATGCGTTTCTTCGTCGAAGATCAGCTTGGTGAAACCCTCATCGCGACCGTTGGCGATGGCGCGACCCGAAGCAGCCCACGGGAACACGGCCTTGCCGTACTTGATGCCTTCGGCCTTGCACTGGTCTTCCGTCTTGCCGGCCCAAGCCACTTCCGGATCGGTGTAGGCCACCGACGGAATCTGCAGCGCGTCGAAGTATGCTTTCTCGCCGTGCGCAACTTCAGCCGCGACGTGGGCTTCATGCACGGCCTTGTGCGCGAGCATCGGCTGACCGACGATATCGCCGATCGCGAAGATGTGCGGCACATTGGTGCGCATCTGCTTGTCGACCTCGATGAAACCGCGATCGGTCACGGCAACGCCCGCCTTGTCGGCACCGATCTTCTTGCCGTTCGGGCTACGGCCCACGGCGACGAGCACGAGATCGTAGCGCTGCGGCTCAGCCGGAGCCTTCTCGCCTTCGAACGATACGTAGATGCCGTCGTCTTTGGCCTCAGCAGCGGTGGTCTTGGTCTTCAGCATGACGTTAGCGAAACGCTTGCTGTTGTATTTCTCCCAGACCTTGACGAGATCGCGATCGGCGCCGGCCATCAGGCCGTCGAGCATTTCGACGACATCGATCTGCGCACCGAGCGTCGAGTACACCGTGGCCATTTCCAGACCGATGATGCCGCCACCGATCACGAGCATGCGCTGGGGAATCTGACGCAACTCGAGGGCGCCGGTCGAATCGACCACGCGCGGATCTTCCGGGATAAACGGCAGCTTGACCGCTTCCGAGCCGGCCGCAATGATGGCCTGCTTGAACTTGACGACCTTCTTACCGCCGTCCGTGACGACTTCCATGTGATACGGATCGACGAACGAGCCGGTACCGGTGACGACTTCGACCTTACGCGCCTTGGCCATGCCGGCGAGACCGCCGGTAAGCTTCTTGACGACGCTGGACTTGAAGTCACGCAGCTTGTCGAGATCGATCTGCGGCTTGCCGAACGTGATGCCGTGATGCGAGAGCGCGTCGGCCTCATCGATCACGAGCGCCGTGTGCAGCAACGCCTTGGACGGAATACAGCCCACATTCAGGCAGACGCCGCCGAGGGTCGAATAACGTTCGACGAGCACGGTCTTCATACCGAGATCGGCAGAGCGGAACGCAGCCGAGTATCCGCCCGGGCCCGAGCCGAGCACGAGCGTATCGCACTCGATATCGGCCTGGCCGGAGAAGCTACCCGCTTGCGGCGCCGCGGCGGGTTGCCTGGGAGCAGCGGCTTGAGCCGCTTGTGGTTTAGCTTCCGCTGGTGCGGGAGCCTTCTCAGGTTCTTTGGCCGCCTTAGCCGGCGCAGCAGCGGCCGACGCTTCGACGATGGCGATGATGGTGCCTTCGGACACCTTATCACCGGGCTTGACGCGGACTTCCTTGACGGTGCCGGCGGTATCGCTGGGCACCTCGATGGAAGCCTTATCCGACTCGAGCGTCAGGAGAGCTTGTTCGTTCTCGATGACATCGCCCGGCTTGATATTGACTTCGATGACGTCGACATCCTTGAAATCACCGATGTCCGGCACCTTCACTTCGACGAGACTCATAGTGTCCCCTTCTCTTATTAACCATGATGATGAGCGGCGCAACAGAACCAAAAAGTGGCCTAAAAGCAGCGCAAAAGCTGGCAGCGTGGCGGACAGAAACATCCTTTGCCGTCCGCCCAAGGACGCGCCTTTCTTTTGCCTACTTTTCTTTGGAAGACGACCCGAAGGTAGTCCCTATGGGACAAAGAAAAGTAGGTGCCGCCCCGCACAGGGGCAACGCTAATAAACCGACATGAAAACAAGTTCAACGAGAGACGTGGATCACAACCAACCCACGTCTCATCAGCGCCAGCGTCAACGTCCGATTAAAGAATCACACGCCGAAAATCGGCAAGAATCGCACCCAGATACGCATTGAAGCGCGCAGCTTCAGCCCCATCGATGACGCGATGGTCATAGGAGAGCGAAAGCGGCATGGTAAGACGAGGCACGAACTGCTTACCATCCCAAACCGGCTTCATAGCGCTACGCGACAGCCCCAGAATAGCGACCTCAGGCGCATTGATGATCGGCGTGAAGTGCGTACCACCAATCCCACCCAGCGACGAAATCGAGAAGCACCCACCTTGCATCTGATCCGGCTTGAGCTTGCCCTCGCGAGCGGCCTTGGACAGATCAGCCATCTCTTTAGCGATATCAACCAGCCCCTTCTTATCCGCATCGCGAATAACAGGCACAACCAGACCATTCGGCGTATCAGCAGCAAACCCAACGTGGTAGTACTGCTTGAACACGAGGTTGTCGCCATCGAGGCTGGCATTGAACGTCGGGAACTTCTTCAAGGCCGAGACAACCGCCTTGATCACAAACGCCAGCATCGTGAACTTCACGCCAGCCTTTTCGTGTTCCTTGTTCAGTTGCACGCGTAGCGCTTCGAGCTCGGTGATATCCGCTTCGTCGTTGTTCGTGACGTGCGGAATCATGACCCAGTTGCGATGCAGGTTCGCGCCCGAAATCTTCTTGATACGCGAGAGCGGCTTCGGATCGACCGGACCGAACTTGGTGAAATCGATCTTCGGCCACGGCAGCAGGTTCAGCTCGCCACCGCCGGCAGCAGCAGGCGCGGCCACCGGAGCCGCACGCTGGCCCGTCATCACACCCTTGATGAACGCGGTCACGTCAGCCTGGGTAATGCGGTTCTTCGGACCCGTACCCTGCACACGCGAGACATCCACGCCCAGTTCGCGCGCGAACTTGCGCACCGACGGCGAAGCATGGCTTGCCTTGCGCTCACCGCCTTCACCGGCAGGAATCAGCGGCGCCTGAGCCAGCGCGGACGGCTGTGCCGGAGCCGGGCTCGGCACGGCCGGCGCATCGGACGGTTTTTCTGCAACCGGCTTGGCCGCAGGTGCGGGCGCCGCAGCAGCTGCGCCGCCTTCCGCTTCGATCACAACGATCACGGAGCCTTCCGACACCGTATCGCCAATCTTGACCTTCAATTCCTTGACGACGCCGGCGGCCGTGCTCGGCACGTCCATGGTCGCCTTGTCGGATTCGAGCGTGACCAGCGACTGTTCCTTCTCGACGCGATCGCCGACCTTCACCGCGATCTCGATCACGGGAATGTCCTTGTAGTCGCCGATATCCGGAACCTTCACTTCCTGCACGCCGCCACCGCCTGCAGCGGGCGCGGGTGCAGGCGCCGGCGCAGCAGCAGGCGCCGGTGCAGGAGCGGCAGCAGGAGCCGCCGCAGCGCCATTCGGCTTAGCCGCAGCCGCACCGCCCTCAGCGCCTTCCAGCACGACGATCAGCGAGCCTTCCGACACGTTGTCGCCCACCTTGACCTTCACTTCCTTGACGGTCCCGGCAGCCGAGCTCGGCACGTCCATCGTCGCCTTGTCCGATTCCAGCGTGACGAGCGACTGCTCTTTCTCGACGGTATCACCCGCCTTCACCAGCACCTCGATCACAGGGATGTCCTTGTAATCGCCGATGTCCGGCACCTTCACTTCGATCGCTTGACTCATTGTGGGTGTCTCCTGGGCCGCGCACGCCACCTGCCCCTGGTCATCAGGAGCAGGCGCGCACGCCGTGGCACACGGGGAATGATGCCTTAGACGGTCATCGGGTTGGGTTTGGCGGGATCAAGGTTGTACTTCTTGAGCGCCTCGGCGACGACCTTGCGTTCGATCGTGCCTTCATCTGCCAGTGCATTCAACGCGGCAACCGTGACCCAGTAGCGGTCCACTTCGAAGAAGTGACGCAGCTTTTCACGCGTGTCCGAACGGCCGTAGCCGTCCGTGCCCAGCACGACGAACTTCTGCGGCACGAACGCGCGGATCTGCTCGGTCAGCGCGCGCACGTAGTCGGTCGATGCGATGACCGGGCCTTGTGCGTCCTTGAGCAGCTTCTCGACGTGCGAGAGCTTCTTCTCTTCGGTCGGATGCAGCAGGTTCCAGCGCTGCACTTCGTGGCCTTCGCGGGCCAGTTCCGTGAAGCTCGGCACGCTCCAGAGGTCGGCAGCGACGCCCCAGTCGTTCTTCAGCAGGTCGGCAGCAGCGATCACTTCATTGAAGATCGTGCCCGCACCCATCAGTTGAACGCGCGGCGCCTTCGCGTCGGCATCGGCCTTCTTGAACGCGTACATGCCCTTGATGATGTCGGCGGCCACCGAATCACCCTGCGGAATCGCCGGGTGCTCGTAGTTCTCGTTCATCACCGTGATGTAGTAGTACACGTCTTCCTGATCCGCCACCATGCGGCGCAGACCGTCCTGCATGATGACGGCGAGTTCGTAACCGAACGTCGGGTCATAGCTGATGCAGTTCGGCACCGAAGCCGCCCACAGCAGCGAGTGGCCGTCTTCGTGCTGCAGGCCTTCGCCGTTGAGCGTCGTACGTCCAGCCGTGCCGCCCAGCAGGAAGCCGCGCGAACGCATGTCGCCCGCGGCCCAGGCCAGATCGCCGATGCGCTGGAAGCCGAACATCGAATAGAAGATGTAGAACGGGATCATGATCTCGCCGTGCGTCGAGTACGACGTGGCGGCAGCGATCCAGTCCGACATACCGCCGGCTTCGTTAATGCCTTCCTGCAGGATCTGACCGGTTTCCGACTCACGGTAGAACATGAGCTGGTCGGAGTCTTCCGGCACATACTTCTGGCCTTCCTGATTCCAGATACCGATCTGGCGGAACAGACCCTCCATACCGAAGGTGCGCGATTCATCCGGCACGATCGGCACGACGCGCTTGCCGAGCGCCTTGTCCTTCAGCAGGATGTTGAGAATCCGCACGAACGCCATCGTCGTGGAGATCTCGCGGCCTTCGCCCGTGCCCTTCAACAACGGTTCGAACACGTCCAGACCCGGCACCGGCAGCGACTCGGCCTTCTGACGGCGCGCCGGCAGATAGCCACCGAGGTCCTGACGGCGGGCACGCATGTACTCGAGTTCCTTCGAACCTTCTTCGAACTTGAGGTACGGCACGTTGACGAGGTCTTCGTCGGAGATCGGCAGGCGGAACTGGTCGCGGAATTTCTTCAGCTGATCGACGTGCAGCTTCTTCTGCTGGTGGGTGATGTTCATCGCCTGACCAGCTTCGCCCATGCCATAGCCCTTGATCGTCTTCGCGAGGATGACGGTCGGCTGGCCCTGCGAGTTCGATGCTTCCGTGAACGCCGCGTAAATCTTGTGCGGATCGTGGCCGCCGCGATTCAGGTTCCACACGTCTTCGTCAGACCAGTCGGCGACCAGCGCCTTCAGTTCCGGCGTGTTGAAGAAGTGCTCGCGCACGAACGCGCCGGATTCCGACTTGTACGTCTGATATTCGCCGTCCACGACTTCCATCATCCGGCGCATCAGCGCGCCCGACTTGTCGCGCTGGAACAGCGCATCCCAGCGGCTGCCCCAGATCACCTTGATGACGTTCCAGCCGGCGCCGCGGAATTCGCTTTCGAGTTCCTGGATGATCTTGCCGTTACCGCGCACCGGACCATCGAGGCGCTGCAGGTTGCAGTTGATCACGAACACCAGGTTGTCGAGACGTTCGCGGCCGGCCATGCCGATTGCGCCGAGCGATTCCGGCTCATCCGTTTCGCCGTCGCCAAGGAAGGCCCAGACCTTGCGGCCTTCGGTCTTGGTAATGCCGCGCGCCTGCATGTACTTCATGAAGCGGGCTTGATAGATCGCCATGATCGGGCCGAGGCCCATCGAGACGGTCGGGAATTGCCAGAAGTCCGGCATCAGCCACGGGTGCGGATACGACGAGATGCCCTCGCCGCCCACTTCCTGACGGAAGTTGTCGAGCTGGTTTTCGGTCAGACGGCCGAGCAGGAACGCGCGCGAGTAGACACCCGGCGACGAGTGGCCCTGCACGAACACGAGGTCGCCGCCGTGCTTGTCCGAAGCTGCGTGCCAGAAGTGGTTGTAGCCGACGTCATACAGCGTGGCCGCCGACGCGAACGAGGCGATGTGGCCGCCGACGTTGGTGTCCTTGCCCGCGCGCAGCACCATGGCGATGGCGTTCCAGCGCGTGTACGAACGAATGCGGTGTTCGATGTCCTGGTCGCCGGGAATCGGCGCCTGACGCGACACGGGAATCGTATTGATGTACGGGGTGTTGGCGGAGAACGGCAGGTGTTCGCCGTGTACGCGAGCAAATTCGATTTGCTTTTCGATCAGATAGTGGGCGCGATCGGGGCCCACAGCAGAAATCACGCCATCCAGCGCTTCCAGCCATTCGCCGGTTTCCTGGGGATCGTCGTCTTTCTCGGCGGCGACATATTTCATGACTTCGTCGGGTACAGCGGACATGCTCGTCTCCTGGGGATAAGGAACGCTCTTTGAACAGACGACGCGGACGAGGCCCGGCCGCGGCAGCTTCGGGCCGATTGTAATAAGGCGCTCGCGGTCTGCGCAACAAAATTTTCGAATTACGAGATCGTTTCTCATAATGCGGAAAATTGTTGCGGCGCACCCTGGTTTCGCTGCGAATCAACGGATACGTCGGCTAGTTTGCTCCGATTACCGGTCCTTTCAGCGCTTTTTTGCGCCATTTGCTAGTCACACGCTGCGCTACAATGCCAGCCATGTTGACCGAACGGCTTTTCGCACGCTCGGCGCGGCCCGCCGGAACGCCCGCGGATTCGTCGCCGTCCCGCTGGCACCATGGACCATGGTGGTCGAATTCCTATTTGCTGACGCCGCTCCTGTCGATCCTGGTGTTCCTGGTCGTCATGAGCCTGATTCTGTGGAGCCTGAACCGGCGCGAGCAGCAGCAACAGGAAGACACGCTCTACCGTAACGTCGCGTGGGCCCAGCAACAGATTCGCCTGTCCATGACGGGCGCGCAGGAACAGATCCAGGCGCTGGCGCGCGACCTCGCCGCCGGCCACGCCGATCCGCATTCGTTCCAGGTGTCTACCACGGACATCATGCAGGGGCATCCCGAAATCCTCTACATGAACTGGTACACGAGCCAGCAGCAGCCGCGCTGGCCCAATACCGCGCTGCCGGTGGCCGGCCAGCGCCTCGCCAAGCCCAGCGACGAACAGATGGACGAAGCCGTCAAGGCCGCGTTCAACGACGCGCGCACCTCGCGCCGCCAGGTGTACTCCCCGCTCATCTATGACGACCTCGGCAACGGCTATTTGACGCTGCAGACGCCGGTGTACCGCGACCGCGAGTTCCTCGGCTCGATCGCCGCGGTGTTCTCGATCGAAGGGGTGCTCAAGCACGACATCCCGCCCGAGCTGTCGGCGAAGTACAAGATCTCGATCATCGACCTGAACAACCGCGAGCTCGCCACCACTTCGACACGCCCGCGCCTGCCGCGCGACATGTTCTACGACCTGCCGCTCGACCCGCCGGGCCAGGGCATCTCGGTGCGCGTCTATGCGTTCCCGCAGATGACCAACTTCACCAACAACACGCTGGTGTGGCTGGTCGCGGGTTTGTCCTGCTTCGTGTTGTGGAGCTTGTGGAGTCTGTGGAAGCACACCCGGCAGCGCTTCGAAGCGCAGCAGGCGCTGTACGCTGAGGCGTTCTTCCGCCGCGCGATGGAAAACTCCGTGCTGATCGGCATGCGCGTGCTCGACATGCACGGGCGCATCACTCACGTGAATCCGGCCTTCTGCCGCATGACCGGCTGGGACGAAAGCGACCTCGTCGGCAAGCAGGCGCCGTTCCCCTACTGGCCGCGTGACGCCTACCCCGAAATGCAGCGCCAGCTCGACATGACGCTGCGCGGCAAGGCGCCTTCGTCGGGCTTCGAGCTGCGGGTGCGCCGCAAAGACGGGTCGCTGTTCCACGCGCGGCTTTATGTGTCGCCGCTGATCGACAGCTCGGGCCGCCAGACCGGCTGGATGTCGTCGATGACCGACATTACCGAACCGAAGCGGGCCCGCGAAGAACTCGCCGCTGCCCACGAGCGCTTCACCACCGTGCTCGAAAGCCTCGATGCAGCCGTTTCCGTGCTGGCTGCCGACGAAGCCGAGCTTCTGTTTGCCAACCGCTATTACCGCCATCTATTCGGCATTCGCCCCGACGGCCATCTCGAACTGGCCGGTGGCGGCTTCGACAGCGCCCAAGCTTCGTCCGACTCGATCGACATGGTCGATGCCTACGCCGGCCTGCCCGCCGCCGCGCTCACCGAAAGCACGGCCGACGCTCAGGAAGTCTATGTACAGGGCATCCAGAAATGGTTCGAAGTGCGCCGCCAGTACATTCAGTGGGTGGACGGCCATCTGGCGCAGATGCAGATCGCAACGGACATCACCACCCGCAAGCAGGCACAGGAACTCGCCCGCCAGCAGGACGAGAAGCTGCAGTTCACCAGCCGCCTGATGACGATGGGCGAAATGGCCTCCTCGCTCGCTCACGAACTGAATCAGCCGCTCGCCGCAATCAATAACTATTGCTCAGGAACCGTAGCACTGGTTAAATCTGGGCGGACAACGCCTGACAATCTGCTGCCCGTGCTCGAAAAAACCGCGCAGCAGGCGGTGCGGGCAGGCATGATCATCAAGCGGATCCGCGAATTCGTGAAACGCAGCGAGCCGAAGCGCCAGGCCACCCGTGTCGCCGATATCGTGGCGGACGCGGTCGGGCTTGCCGAGATCGAGGCACGCAAGCGCCGCATTCGCATCGTCACGGATCTGCGTTCGCGGCTGCCGGTGATCTACGTGGACCCGGTGCTGATCGAGCAGGTGCTAGTGAACCTGCTGAAGAACGCAGCCGAAGCGATGCATGACGCACGGCCTGACGCGGTCGATCCGGTGATCCGCGTGGTCGTGCGGCTCGACAGCGGCTTCGTGTGCATTAGTGTGGTCGACCAGGGCCCGGGTGTCGACGAGGCCACGGCCGAGCGTCTGTTTGAACCGTTTTACAGCACCAAGTCCGACGGTATGGGCATGGGGCTGAACATCTGCCGTTCGATTATCGAATCGCATCGCGGTCGTCTGTGGGTGGTCAACAACGTCGAGTCCGACGGTCACATCACAGGCGCCACGTTCCATTGCAGTCTGCCTATTGGAGAGCCCGACGGCCCGAGCAACGGCGGGTCAGAGGCGCCGACACCACAAACCGTTACGGGAGAGCTATGAACAGCCCAGTCACCACACAGGAAACAGTCTTTGTCGTCGATGACGACGAGGCCGTGCGAGATTCGCTGCGCTGGCTGCTGGAGGCGAACGGCTACCGCGTGCAGTGCTTCTCCAGCGCCGAGCAGTTCATCGACGCCTGGCAGCCGCACACGCACCCGGGCCAGATCGCGTGTCTGATCCTCGACGTGCGGATGTCCGGCATGAGCGGTCTCGAGTTGCAGGAACGCCTGATCGCCGACAACGCATCGCTGCCGATCATCTTCGTGACGGGCCACGGCGATGTGCCGATGGCGGTGTCGACGATGAAAAAAGGCGCGATGGACTTCATCGAAAAACCGTTCGACGAAGCCGAGTTGCGCAAGCTGGTCGAGCGCATGCTCGACAAGGCGCGCAGCGAAAGCACCAGCGTCCAGCAGCAACGTGCCGCGGCCGAGCGTCTGGGCAAGCTGACCGCGCGCGAGCATCAGGTGCTCGAGCGCATCATCGCCGGCCGCCTGAACAAGCAGATCGCCGACGACCTCGGCATCAGCATCAAGACGGTCGAGGCGCACCGCGCCAACATCATGGAAAAGCTGAACGTCAACACTGTCGCGGATCTGCTGCGACTGGCGCTGTCGAACAAGCCGCAACAGGCGCAGTAACTGGCGCAATAAGAGGCGCAACAAGCGCCTTCGCAAACGCACGACTACGGCATGCGGTACGCGGCTCAACTCGTTGCTGCGTACCATTCAGCAAGATTTGCGCACCAGGGCTCGCCGTTGCAGCGCCCACCCACGAGCCCCGCAAGCTTGCTCGCCTGACTGCCGTGCCGGCATCGATATCCCGCGTCCCGCCGGCACGCACCTCCTCCCGACCGAAAGACCTTCAGGCCGCAACGGTATAATGCTGTCCTTCGTTGCAGCGTCAATTGCGCGCCGCACACTCAGGCGCGCCGCACGCCCCGCATTCCGAACACCCTATCTCGACCGACCATGACAGCCAAACTGATCGACGGCAACGCCCTCTCCAAGACCTTGCGCGCCGACGTCGCGACCCGCGCCGCCGCCCTCGCCGCCCGTGGCCACCAGCCCGGCCTCGCCGTCGTGCTGGTGGGCGACAACCCGGCCAGCGAAGTCTATGTGCGCAACAAGATCAAGGCCTGCGAGGACAACGGCCTGCATTCTTCGTATGACCGCTACCCGGCTACGCTATCGGAAGCCGACCTGCTCGCGCGCATCGACGCCCTGAACAACGACCCGAAGATTCACGGCATCCTCGTGCAATTGCCGCTGCCCAAGCATATCGACAGCCACAAGGTGATCGAAGCCATCGCGCCGGAAAAGGACGTGGACGGCTTCCACGTCGCCAACGCCGGCGCACTGATGACCGGCAAGCCGCTGTTCCGCCCCTGCACGCCGTACGGCGTGATGAAGATGTTCGAGGCCTACGGCATCGACCTGAAGGGCGCGAATGCGGTGGTGATCGGCCGCTCGAACATCGTCGGCAAGCCGATGGCCCTGCTGCTGCTCGAAGCGGGCGCAACTGTCACGATCTGCCATAGCAAGACCCGCGATCTGGCCGCGCACACGCGCAACGCCGACGTGGTGGTCGCCGCCACCGGCCTGCGCAATATCCTGACGGCTGAGATGGTGAAGCCGGGCGCGGCGGTGATCGATGTCGGCATGAATCGCGACGAGGCCGGCAAGCTGTGCGGCGACGTCGATTTCGCGGGCGTGAAGGAAGTGGCGGGCTTTATCACGCCGGTGCCGGGCGGCGTCGGTCCGATGACCATCACCATGCTGCTGGTCAACACGATCGAAGCGGCCGAACGCGCGGCCGGCAACGCCTAAGGGGCCATCGCCACCCCAACCGGGCGCGGGGTGCGGGCGAGCCGCCGCCTAGACCATACCAGCACCGGCCGCTCCACAAAGCGCCACGACAACGCCGCGCACAGCAGGATGAAAGGTGCGGCGATCAGCGCCGCAGTCTGATGGCTCAGATGCGGCGCGATACTCGCCACGCATTGCTGCATCATGAAGCCGTACAGATAGATGCCGTAGGAGTAATCGTTACGCGGCGCGAAGCGGCGCAGCAAGGGCGTCGTGCCGATCCACAGCACGACGTACACGAAGGCGAGATAGAAGAGCGGCTGAGCACCGGCCGTATCGCGGAACACCAGAAACACCATCACCATACCGAGCGCCGCGAGTCCATGAATCGCGATGCGCTCGCGCCAGCCATACAGCAGCATGCCGAGAAAAAAGAACGGCTCCGGCCAGAACGAATAGCCGCCCGGCTTTTCGGCAAAGTCGCGCCAGCCGATTTGCAGATGCGGCGACAGGTGTAGGCGCAGCGCAAAGGCCGCGACAGCGAGCGCGACAGCCAGCAGCACACCCCGACGGCTCGACAGCAGGCCCGCCATCCCTGTCAGCAGCACAATCAGATAGCAGCGCACTTCGATTGGCAGCGTCCATAGCGGCGCGCACACATCGCTCACGAAGCGGTTGTGTTCGAACACGCCGGGCAGGACCCAGCCGGACTTGAGCACGATGGTCGAAAAGTTGTCGAGGTTGGCCCACGTCATGCCGGAGGCGAAATACTCGCGCAGCGGCAGCGTCGTAAAGAGCGGCCCGATCACGAAGATCGTCACCAGCGAGCCGCCGGCCACCGCCGGCCAGATCCGCGCAATGCGCAGGGCGACGAAGCGCGGCGCCGAGCGCTGACGGTCGAAACTGGCGGTCACCAGCATGCCGCTCATCAGGAAGAACGCATAGACGCCGAATGCGCCGAAACCGTCGAAGCCGAGTGCGTTCTGGACCCAGTCAGTGCTGCCATCGGGCAGCTGCACCAGGTAGGAGTGCCCGTAGACCACGGCGATCGCCGCCAGCAGCCGCACCAGGTCGAAGTTATTGCCGTTGCGCGATAACGCGTGCGATAGCGGATTCATCGAAAGCACTCCCCGATCTGTCTGCATGCAACTTGTTGCGGTCGACGACAAAGCACGACGATGCCGCATAGCAGCAAACCTGACCGTTCGCTTTCGCACAATGAGGGCGGAATACGCACAAGACGAACTTCTGATAATTTGTGCCGTAGCCCAATTGGAATCGCAGCCCTCTGCCCCAATAATGTCGATATCGGGCGCCGCCACAAGCCGCGTCCGCCTATTAACGCCTATTCACCCGCGTCAGACAGGAAGCCTTATGTCCACTACACAACCGGCACACGACAACCCGCTCCTCGATTTCTCCGATCTGCCGCGCTTTGGCGACATCCGCCCCGAACACGTCACCCCCGCGCTCGACGTCCTGCTCGCCAATGCGACGGCCGCCGTGGCGCGCGCCGCCGAGCCGGCGACGCCTGCCTCCTGGGCCGACGTCGTCGAACCGGTCGAACGTGTCACCGAACCGCTGTCGCGCGCCTGGGGCGTGATCGGTCACCTGAACGCGGTGGCTGACACCCCGGAACTGCGCGCCGTCTACGGCGAAAATCTGCCGCGCGTGACCGAATTCTGGACGAGCGTCGGGCAAAACCTCGCGCTCTTCGAAAAGTACAAGACGCTCACCGCCAGCAGCGATTTCGCCTCGCTGACCGGTGAGCGCAAGAAGATCCTGCACAACGCACTGCGCGATTTCCGACTGTCGGGCGCGGAACTGCCGGAAGACCAGAAGCCGCACTTCGCCGAATTGCAGGAACGTCAGGCCAATCTGTCGAAGGCGTTTTCCGATCACGTGCTGGACGCCACCAACGCCTACGCCTATCTCGTCGAAGACAAGGCACAACTGGCGGGCCTGCCGGAAGACGTGATCGAAGCCGCGGAAGAAGCGGCCGAGCGCGACGGCAAGAGCGGCTGGAAATTCACGCTGCATTTCCCGTCGTACTTCCCGGTCATGCAATACGCGGAAAACCGGGCCATGCGCGAAACGATGTACCGCGCGTATGTCACGCGCGCCTCGGAACTGGGCGGCACCTATGGCGGCGGCAAGGCCGAGTGGGACAACACCGCCAACGTCGCCGAGCAACTGAAGCTGCGCGCCGAAGAAGCGCACATGCTCGGTTATCGGAACTTCGCTGAAGTGTCGCTCGCACCGAAGATGGCCGAATCGCCCGCGCAGGTGATGAGCTTCCTCGAAGACCTCGCCACCCGCGCCCGTCCGCATGCGGAACAGGATTGGAAGGAACTGCGCGAATTCGCCGCGAGCGAACTCGGCATGACCGAACTGCAGCCGTGGGACATGACCTTCGCGGCCGAACGCCTGCGCCAGAAGCGCTATTCGTTCTCGGAAAACGAGGTCAAGCAATACTTCCCGGAAGACACCGTCTTCAAGGGGCTGTTCAAGGTCACGGAAACGCTGTTCGGCGTGAAGATCCGCCGCGACGAAGCGGCCGTATGGCATCCGGACGTGCGCTTTTTTCGCATCGAGAATCAGGACGGCGCGCTGGTCGCGCAGTTCTACGTCGACCTGTATGCGCGCGAAGGCAAGCGCGGCGGTGCGTGGATGGACGATGCGCGGGCCCGTCACAAGCATGCGCACGGCGGCGTGCAAACCCCGGTTGCGTACCTGACCTGCAACTTCTCCGCGCCGGTCGGCGGCAAGCCGGCCTGCTTCACGCACGACGAAGTGATCACGCTGTTCCATGAGTTCGGCCATGGGCTGCATCACATGCTCACGCGGGTCGATGAACTGGCCGTGTCGGGCATCAACGGCGTCGAATGGGATGCGGTCGAACTGCCGTCTCAGTTCATGGAGAACTTCTGCTGGGAGTGGGATGTGCTGAGCGACATGACTTCGCATGTCGAGACCGCCAAGCCGCTGCCGCGCGACCTGTTCGACAAGATGCTGGCCGCCAAGAACTTCCAGAGCGGCCTGGGCACGCTGCGGCAGATCGTGTTCTCGATGTTCGACATGAAGCTGCATACGGACTTCGACGCAGCCGGTGCACAGAGCGCGAACGATCTGGCTCGCGAGATCAACGAGCGCTTCCATGTGGTGCCGCAAGCGGCCTTCTCGCGCTGGCCGAATACGTTCAGCCATATCTTCGCGGGCGGTTATGCGGCGGGCTACTACAGCTATAAATGGGCGGAAGTGCTGTCGGCCGACGCCTATGCTGCCTTCGAAGAAGCGGCCCAGGCCTCGAGCGGCAGCGTGCTCGACGCGGCGACCGGCACACGGTATCGCAGGGAGATTCTCGAGGTAGGCGGCAGCCGTCCTGCGATGGAATCGTTCAAGGCGTTCCGTGGCCGTGAGCCGAATATCGACGCGCTGCTGCGTCATAACGGCATGACGCCGGCGACGACGCATTAAGCCGTGCGCCTGCGGCGCGACTGGTAAAGAAACCGGTGCCCTGCTCACGCAGGCACCGGTTTTTTGTTGCCTTCCTCAGCCGCGCTGCAGCTTGAAATCGATCTGCTGCGGACGCCCTTCGAGCGCAAGCGTCGCCCGCGCCGCGGGCGAGCGCGCCACCACCTTGCCCCGCCGCACCACCGCGAGCCGGGCCGCACGCAAACGAATCGCTTCGACCGGGTCGCGCGCATCGAGCAGCACGAGATTCGCTTCGCAACCCGGCGCGACGCCATACCCCTCTAGCCCAAGGATGCGCGCCGCATTCACTGTCACGGCGTCGAAGCACGCATGCATCGCGTCGATGCCGGTCATCTGCGCGACGTGCAGTCCCATATGCGCCACTTCAAGCATGTCGCCCGAGCCGAGGCTGTACCACGGGTCCATCACGCAGTCGTGGCCGAACGCGACATTGATGCCCGCCGCCATCATCTCCGGCACGCGCGTCATGCCGCGCCGCTTAGGGTAGGTATCGCTGCGGCCTTGCAAAGTGATGTTGATGAGCGGATTGGCAATCGCCGCCACCCCCGACTCGCGCATCAGCGGCAGCAGCTTGCTGACGTAGTAGTTGTCCATCGAATGCATCGAGGTCAGATGCGAGCCGGTGACGCGTCCCTGCAAACCGAGCCGATGGGTCTGCGCCGCCAGCGTCTCGATGTGGCGCGAGAGCGGGTCGTCCGATTCGTCGCAATGCATATCGACGCGCAAGCCCTGCTCCGCTGCGTATTCGCACAGGATGCGCACCGACTCCGCGCCGTCCGCCATAGTGCGCTCGAAATGCGGAATACCGCCCACCACGTCGACGCCGAGCGCAATCGCCCGCTTCAGGTTGTCGAAAGCGCCCGCGCTGCGCAGCACACCGTCTTGCGGAAACGCCACCAGTTGCAGGTCGAGGTACGGCGCCACACGGCGCTTCACTTCGAGCAGCGCCTCCACCGCCAGCAAGCGCGGATCGCATACGTCGACGTGGCTGCGAATCGCCAGCAGACCGCGCGCCACCGCCCAGTCGCAGTACTGCAGCGCCCGCTCGATCAAGGCCTCCTGGGTCAGTTGCGGCTTCAGTTCGCCCCACAGCGCAATGCCTTCGAGCAGCGTGCCGGACGCATTGACGCGCGGCAGGCCATAGGACAGCGTCGCGTCCATATGAAAGTGCGGGTCCACGAAGGGTGGTGTGACGAGCGAGCCGGCAGCGTCGATTTCTTCCGGCGCGCTCGCCGCCAGATGCGGAACGACCGCGACGATGCGCCCCGCTTCGATGCCGATATCGACCAGCTCTCCATGCTGGGATGCGCTACGCGGCAGGCTGGCACGGCGGATGATCAGGTCCATGTCTCGCTCCTTTGACTGCCATCGATTCTATCGGCGTCAGAAAGCGTTTGGGGAGATCACTTCATCCGCAGGCTCGTCGTCGAACAGCGTGAACTGGCCGTTCTGAGCCAGATGCTCCTCTTCGAGCCGCACGCCCACGCCCAGGAGCCGCACCGGCTGGTTGCGGCGCGCGAAACCCTTCTCCAGCAGCGCGAGCAGCGTCGGCAAATGGGTAACCTCGCCCACGCATTCGACAGTCGTACGCTGAAAATCGGCGAAGCGGATCTTCACGAACAGCTTGCGCACCGCCGCGGCCGCGTCGGCCCGCGCAATGCGCACGTCCAGTTGTTCGGCAAGGCGCCGCAGTTCCGCCGCGCACTCTTCGAGCGTGCGCAGGTCGGTAACATAGGTCGTCTCGACACTCACCGACTTGCGCTCCTGATCGGCGCGCACGGGCCGCTCGTCGATGCCGCGCGACAGCTCATAGAGCCGCTTGCCGAATACGCCGAACTGCCGGTGCAGATCGACCAGCGCCCAGTCGCGCAACTGGGCGCAGGTCGTCAGACCGAGCTTTTCGAGCTTGGCCGCCGTCACCTTGCCCACGCCGAAAATCTTGCGTACCGGCAAGGCGGCAACAAACGCATCGACCTCGTGCGGCCGCACCACATAGAGACCGTCGGGCTTATTCCAGTCGGAGGCAATCTTGGCGACGAACTTGTTCGGCGCCACCCCCGCCGACACCGTCACGCCGACTGTGTCCCGAACCCGCTCGCGAATCTCGTTGGCCATCAGTGTCGCGCTGCCTTTGCAGCGGTCGGTGCGGGTCACGTCGAGATAGGCTTCGTCGAGCGAGAGCGGTTCGACCTCGGCGGTGTAATCGCGGTAGATCGCCATGATCTGGCGCGAGGCAATCCGGTACTTCTCCATCGACGGCGGCATGATCAGCAGCTCGGGACACTTGCGCAACGCCAGCGCCGACGACATGGCCGAATGCACCCCGAAGCGCCGCGCCTCGTAATTGCAGGTGGCTATCACGCCACGATGGTCGGGCCGCCCACCCACGGCCAGCGGCCGACCGCGCAGCGACGGGTCGTCGCGCATTTCGACCGAGGCGTAGAAACAGTCGCAGTCGCAATGGATGATCTTGCGCAAGGACGGTGGGGCTAGAGGAAGATCGAGCAGGTTCACGATGCATATACTGTACAAAAATACAGTAGTATTATCAAGACGCCCACGAACCTTCATGCCACCTTCTCGCCCATGCCATCGTCCATCCGCAACTCGCTCGTCTGGATCTTCGACGCATTCGAGCGCGATCCAACCTACATCGGCAAACGGATGTTCGGCTCCGACGCCGCCTATATCGACGGCTTGCTGTGTCTGATCGCGGCGGACCGCGATCCGCCGTGGAACGGCTTGCTGGTATGCACATCGCAAGACCGCCACGCCGCGCTCGTCGATGAAATACCCGCTTTACGGCCGCATCCGGTGCTCGGCAAATGGCTGTACGTCCCGCAGGACGATCCGGCCTTCGAAACCGTTGCCGAAGAGCTGACGGCGCTCGTGCTCGCGCGCGATCCGCGCGTGGGCGTCGAGCCGAAGCCACGCAAGGGTCGCAGCAAATCCACGCTGCCAAAGACGTAAGACCGGTCTGCCACTTCCACCGGGACCGTACCGGCGCAATCCCGCCGATCCGTACCGCTGCCCGCCTCCCTGCCCAGCCTATACTCGACGCTCACGCAACCGCACCGGCACGTCAGGGACACAGATATGAAAACAATCGGCATCATCGGCGGCATGAGCTGGGAATCTTCCGTCGAGTATTACCGGCTGCTCAATCGCTATGCGAAAGCGCGCCTCGGCGGCCACCACAACGCACGCAATCTGCTGCTGACGGTGGATTTCGCCGAAGTGGAAGCGCACCAGCGCGCCGGCGACTGGGCCGCGCTGGGTACGCAAATGGCCGCAGCGGCACGTCAACTCGAACGCGGCGGCGCGGACCTCGTGATCCTCGCCACCAACACGATGCACAAGGTCTACGAATCGATCGAGCAGGCCGTCGCGGTGCCGTTCCTGCATATCGCCGACCCAACCGGCAGCGCCTTGCGCGCAGCGGGCATCGAACGCGTCGGCTTGCTAGGTACGCGCTACACGATGGAGCAGGCGTTTTATACGGGGCGGCTCGCCGAACGCTACGCACTCGAAACGCTGACGCCGAACGAAGCCGATCGCGCCGATGTGCATCGCATCATTTTCGACGAGTTGTGTCATGGCGTGGTCCACGAGGAATCACGGCGCGTCTATCAGCGCGTGATCGCGGAGCTCGCCGCGCGCGGCGCGCAGGCGGTGATTCTCGGCTGTACGGAGATCACGCTCCTCATCAAGCCGGAGCACGCCGTCTTGCCGGTATTCGACACCGCCGCGCTGCACGCGCAGGCGGCGGTGGACTGGGCAATCGAAGCGGATCGTCAAGGCGCAGCAGCGGCGGACTGATTCCGCCGCGCCCCTGACTGCCCGTGCTTAGGACTCCACGTCTTCCAGGCTGAACAGTTCGGTCTGGTCGTTGTACGAGAAGATCTCGCCGTAGCGGCCCCAGTTGATCACCGCGTCGAGCGTGTCTTCCGCGGCGCTGTCGGTCAGGAAGTCTTCCAGTTCCTGCTCGAAACGCACACGCGGCGCGCGATGGCCCGGGCGCTCGTTGAGCACCTTCTTGATCCGGGTCGCGAGCGGCACGTGGCGCAGCAGATGCTCGGCGAACATCATCTTGCGTTCCTGCGTGCCGAGTTCGGCAAACACGCGCGCCGGCGGCGTCAGCAGGATGTCGCCTTCGCGCACTTCTGCAAAGCCCAGATACTGCAGCACTTCGGCAACCGGGAACAGGTCGTCCACCTCGAGATGCAGCGAGCGGGCGATTTCCGGCATGTCGGCGCGGCCGTTATACGGTGCAGCCGCCAGCATTTCGATCAGACCAGCCATCAGGTTGGTCGACACATGCGGCAGCCAGCTACCCAGCTCCAGACCCTTGCGGGTCGATTCGTCGTGCTGGCGCGAAGTCATCTTCGCGTAGATGTCATCGACCAGCGCGCGAAACGCCGGGTCAAGCCGGTTGCGCGGGTGCTGGAACGGCACCTTGATCTCGGCGATCACTTTGCCCGGGTTCGACGACAGCACCAGAATCCGGTCGCACATGAACACCGCTTCTTCGATGTTGTGCGTGACGATCAGCACCGACTTGATCGGCATGCGGCCCTGGGTCCACAGATCCAGCAGGTCGGTACGCAGCGTTTCGGCGGTCAGCACGTCGAGCGCGGAGAACGGCTCGTCCATCAACAACAGGGTCGGGTCGACCACCAGCGCCCGGGCAAAGCCCACGCGTTGACGCATGCCGCCCGAGAGCTCGCGCGGGTAAGCGTTTTCGAAGCCGTCCAGACCGATCAGGTCGATCGCCGCCAGCGCGCGTTCGCGACGCTCGCGGGCGCCCACGCCCTGGGCTTCGAGACCGGCTTCCACGTTCTGCAGAACGGTCAGCCACGGAAACAGCGCGAAGGTCTGGAACACCATCGCCACGCCCTTGGCGGGACCGTCGAGTGGCTTGCCGAGGTAGGTCACGTCGCCGCCGGTCGGTTCGATCAGGCCGGCGATGATACGCAGCAGCGTCGACTTGCCCGAGCCCGAACGGCCCAGCATGCCGACAATCTCGCCTTCGCGCAGCGACAGGTTCACACCGTCGAGCACCAGCAACTCGTCCTGGTTCTTGTCGAAGCCGCGGCTCACGTCCGTCACGCGCAGCACTTCTTCGCCGAGGCGCGCAGGCGCGGGCTGGGTCTGGGACGCCGTCGGGAGAAGATCGGCCGATACAACTTTAGGATTTAGCATCGTGGTTACGCTCACAATAAAACTACCGGGTCGCCCAATTTTTGCAGGCCCCCTTCACGGGGCCTGGGGCGAAACGTCAGGTATAGGGCCGCTCAGTCGAGCCGCAGCTTGGATTCGGCGTAGGCGTACATCGGACGCCACAACGTGCGGTTGAACAAGGTGACGAACAGGGACATCACCGCAATGCCGAGAATGATCTTCGGGAAGTCGCCCGCGGCGGTGGTCTGAGCGATATACGCACCCAGGCCATGAGCCTGAACCTTGGTATCGCCCCATTGCACGAACTCGGCCACGATACTCGCGTTCCACGCACCGCCCGAGGCGGTAATCGCCCCCGTCACGTAGTACGGGAAAATGCCCGGCAGCATCGCCTTGCGCCACCACTGCCAGCCACGGATGCCGAAGTTGGTGGAGACTTCGCGGTAGTCGTTCGGATAGGCGCTGGCACCCGCAATCACGTTGAACAGGATGTACCACTGGGTGCCGAGCACGATGAGCGGCGACAGCCAGATATCCGGATTCAGATGAAAGCGCACGATGACGATCACGAATACCGGGAACAGCAGGTTGGCCGGGAACGCCGCGAGGAACTGCGCGAGCGGCTGGATCTTTTCGGCGAGCGCCGGGCGCAGCCCGATCAGCACGCCGATCGGCACCCAGATCACCGAGGAGATGGCGATCAGCAGCGCCACGCGCAGCAGCGTGATCAGGCCGAGCACCAACACGTGGCCCACTTCGTCGAGCGTCACACCCGTGCGCACATAGGCCACCACGCGATAGACGACATACACCGTGAGGAGAATCACGAGGATCCCCCAGACGATGTCGCCTGCCAGCGACGGCTTCTGCCGACGCGGCATGCTGAACTTGAGCCGCCCCACGCCCGGCAGACGCACCGGCAAGCGCGCCGCGTTGGCGAAGATCTTGCCCAGCGGCACGAGGCTGCGGTGAATCAAACGGGTGCGGCGAATCAGGTCGAGCAGCCAGGACTCCGGCGCGTTGCCCGAACTGGTGGTTTCCATGCGGAACTTGTCGGCCCACGCCACCAGCGGACGGAACAGAAACTGGTCATAGGCAATGATCACGATCGTCATCGTCAGGATCACCCAACCCACCGCGTGCAGGTTCTTGTCCGAGATCGCCTGGGCCAGATACGCGCCGATCCCCGGCAGCGTGATCGTGTTGTTGCCCACCGTGATCGCTTCCGAAGCCACCACGAAAAACCAGCCACCCGACATCGACATCATCATGTTCCAGATGAGGCCTGGCATCGAGAACGGCACTTCGAGCTTCCAGAAACGCTGCCAGCCGGTCAGGTGAAAGCCGCGCGAGACTTCGTCCAGGTCGCGCGGCACCGTGCGCAGCGACTGGTAGAAGCTGAACGTCATGTTCCAGGCCTGGCTCGTGAAGATCGCGAAGATCGCTGCGAGCTCCGCGCCCAGCACCCGGCCCGGGAACAGCGCGAGGAAGAACGTGACCGTGAACGAAATGTAGCCCAGCACCGGCACCGACTGCAGGATGTCGAGAATCGGCACCAGCACTTTTTCGGCGCGGCGGCTCTTGGCGGCGAGCGTGCCGTAGATCAGCGTGAATGTCAGCGAGGCGACCATCGCCGCCAGCATGCGCAGCGTGGTGCGCAACGCGTACTCGGGCAGGCTCGCCGGGTCGAGCGAGATCACCTGGGTCTTGAGCGTCGACATCGGCGCGAGCGTCTGGTGAAAGCCGATCGCCGTGAAAGCGATCACGCAGATGATCAGCGGGAAGGCGACGAAGTCCCAGCCGTTGGGCAGCAATCGCCACGCTGACGCATTGGCGGTGCGGTTTAGATTGAAACTGAAATTCATCTGGCGTCTCCCCGGTCACGGGTTTCAGGAACATACGGAGCGACGCCTAAGCGATGCGCGGCAGCAGGGTTAAATACTCGCGACGGAAAGCTGAAATGACTCATGGCTAAACATAGGCGAACAAAGGAACAGCACACGCCTGCACCATTGACTCGGGGCACTTCATCGCGAGCGACGAAACGCACCTTGCAATGACGCAAGCGCGAGGAAACTTACGAAACGAGGGACTTCAGGGTGTGCCAGAGCGCGGCGAACCGGTGCGGTTCGCGGGCTTGCAGAGAAAGCATGGCGTCGTAGTGGACGCGCGATTCCTGGACGTGCGGGAGTTGCGACAGGAGGAGGCCGAAGTTCATGGTATTGCTCCGAGCGTTGGCTTAACGCATTCGTTGGAAGCCAGCAGACCCGGAGTGCCCGCGCATCATGCGCGTGGCGGAGAAGATCTACTCGCTTCCTTCAGACAAAGGAAAGGTATGGCGCCATATGGGACAACTGTCAGGGTCTGGCATGGGGTACTCCTTATCGCTGCAAGGCAGCGCGCGTCCGCGACGCACGCTGCCTTGATTTATCCACGCGCAAGGCTGCGCCCCGGATTGCCGAGGCGCGCGCGAGCGCCGCCGCGAGCGAGGCTCGCGACACGGGTGCCGTACGAACGCGCGAGATCGCCGCGTTCTAACGACGCTGATAAAGGTGCACGGAGGGTATGACTACGGCGCGCACCGTCTGCCTGCTGGCAAGACGGCGGCTAGAGAATACAGCGCGGGCGTCCTGCTGGTCAGGCAAAGAAACTGATCGAAGATCGACTACTGCTACTGTCCAAGGCATTAGCCCCATTTGTGACGACGGCAGAATTCTAGACATTTTAAGACTCAAAAGTCAACTTCATTCGCTAAGCAGAGCCAACATAATAAAAATCCCCTCCTCGGCGGCGCCCGGCTGAACGATAAAGCTTCATTGGCCTTTCATCCGGTCTTGAGGGAAAGGTCCGTGCAAGTGACATGTCATGGCCATCAGGCCCCATCGGAGCATGTTGCCTTTACGATTTTTTTACTTGCGGTTTCGCGAGAGAGGCGAATACAATCCGCCCGTCTCATCAAAAGGAGTCCCTCGTGGACGCATGCTCTAGTAGTGGAAGTCCGATGCCGGCCCGTGCCGGCAACACAACCGCGAGTTAGCCGCCGCAGGATCCCTCCTTCGCCGCTAACTCGCCCTAGTCGGGTTAGCGCGCTTCATCTCTGACTGGCACTGCCGCCAGTCCGTCAGCAGCACGCTCCCTTGTTCGACCGCCTTTCGCAAGATTGCTTGCGAGACGCCGTCACGTCTTCGTACGTCGCTTGATCTTGTCAGGCTGGACGGGAGTTGGCCTATGTTCGTCTTTTCGTTTTTCAGCTCGGTTCTGAGCGCAGGGGCCGGCGCCTCGCTGCGCCGCGCCAGCAAGCTGGTTGCGCGCGCCGCGCTGCGGGCCGCTTACGTCGGCAATCCATTGACACCTAGCGGCTACGCGATTCTGGCGATGACTGTTGTCGCCGTGGCGCTGGTCGCAATGTTGTCCACCACATCCGCCAGTACCGAACTGGAGAGTGCGTTACGGGTGAGCTGGTGGTTCTCCTGAACGGGACAGGTTCACAGTCCCGCCTTTTTTGAAGCGTTAGATCGACAAAACATTCAAGCGGCTACGCCGCGATAACTTCGCCCCACTCGCCATGAAAAAAAATCTGAAAACCAAACTGCTGCTGTCCAGCGGACCCATCAGCCTGAGCCTGTTGTTCTCGCTCGGGATCGTGCCGCCGGCGCTTGCCCAGGCGAGCAGCGACGCCACGCCAGCCGCCCCAGCTCCCGCGACCGGACAGAGCGATGCACAACCGGCCGCGCCCGCCAGTCCCGACGCCGCCGCGGCCAAACCGGATCAGACGCCACCCGCGCCGACCGGCTTCTGGGAACGCTCGAATCTGCTCGGCGACATGGGCGGCTTGCGCCCTTGGCTCGGCAACTATGGTGTGACCTTTGGTCTGCAGGAAACCAGCGAGTATCTGAACAACCTGTCGGGCGGCACGCGGCGCGGCGGGGCGTACGACGGCCTGACCCAGTTCGGGATCGGGGTGGATACGCAGAAAGCCTTCGGTCTGCCAGGCGGCATCTTCAACGTGTCGGGTCTGCAGATTCACGGCACCAACCTGACCTCGCGAGACCTGCAAACGCTGCAAACCGCGACCGGCATCGAGGCCAACGCGACGACGCGCCTGTGGGAACTGTGGTACCAGCAGTCGCTGCTCGGCGGCAAAGTGGACGTGAAAGTCGGCCAGCAAAGCCTCGACCAGGAATTCATGGTGAGCCAGTACGCCGGCACGTTCATGAATGCGACCTTCGGCTGGTCGGTGCTGCCGTCTGTCGACCTGCCCGCAGGCGGTCCCGCCTATCCGCTCTCGTCGCTCGGTGCGCGCCTGCGCGTCACACCGTCGGACAACTGGACCGTGCTGGCTGGCGTGTTCGACGGCAACCCATCGGGCAATAGCGTGGGCGATCCGCAGAAGCTGAACGCGCATGGCACCAACTTCAACCTGCATGACGGAGCGCTCTTCATCGGCGAAGTGCAGTACGCGCTCAACCCGGCACCGTCCGATCCGGCCGCGGCAAAACCCAGCGGCCTGCCCGGCACCTACAAGCTCGGCTTCTGGTACAACACGCAGCAGTTTGCCGATCAGGGCTTCGACACCACCGGCCTGTCGCTCGCCAACCCGGCCAGCAACGGCATCGCCCAGAACCATCGCGGCGACTACAGCTTCTACGCTGTGGCCGACCAGATGGTGTGGCGCCCGAGCGTGGACAGCCCGCAGTCGGTCGGCGTATTTGCACGGGTGATGGGCGCACCGGGCGATCGCAACCTGGTGGACCTGGGGATCAATGCAGGGGTGACGCTGAAGGCGCCGTTCAAGGGCCGCGACAACGACGTCGTCGGGCTGGCGGTCGGCTACGCGCAAATCGGCTCGCATGCGCAGGACTTCGCGAGCACGTCGGCCATCTATACGCCGGGATACCCGTCGCGTAGTGCAGAGACAATCCTTGAAGCGACCTATCAGTATCAGGTCACGCCGTGGTGGCAACTGCAGGCGGACTTCCAGTATGCGTTCCGTCCGGCCGGCGGCATCCCCAATCCGGAGAATCCGTCGCAACGCATCGGCAACGAAGCGATCGTCGGCCTGCGCACCAACATCACGTTCTAAGCAGGATGGTATGCGCCGCCGGGGCACCGGCGGCCGTATTGCAACGACACGACGCGGCTGGCGGCTCAGCTAGCAGCCTGCAGCCGCGCCGCGCCGCGCCGCGCAACAAGCCTACAGATTGATCTGCCCGCCCAGTTCGACCACGCGGTTGGCCGGCAAGCTGTAGTACTCGGCCGCTTGCGCCGCATTGCGTCCAAGGAAGGCGAACAGCTTCTCCCGCCACAGCGACATGGCCTTGCTCTCACCGGTGGCGAGCACGGTATCGCGGGCAAGGAAGAACGACGTGTCCGCAGGCTCGTATTCCCAGTCGGGGATCGCCTTGGCGACCAGCAACAGGATGGCCGGCACGTTGGGAATCTCCATGAAGCCATTGCGCACGCTAACCGAATAGCAGCCGTGGCCGAGGTTCTCCACCGTCACTTTCTGGTCGTCATGCACGTGCGGAACGTTATCCGTGATGCCGGCCATGAAGATGTTGATCCGGTGCATCACGCGGTTGTGCTTGAGGTTGTGCATGAACGCGGACGGCGTCATGCCGGCGACACCGCCCGGAAACACCGCCGTGCCGTCGACGCGCGGCGGCGGATGCGAGCCGCCGCATAGCGACTGGATCAGTCCGGCGAGCGGAATATTGTCGCTCTTCATGCGCTCCACCACCACCTCGCGGCCTCGATGCCAGGTGGTCATCACCGTGAACAACACACCGCCAGCCAGCAGCGGGAACCAGCCACCGTCCATCACCTTGCCGATATTGCTCGAGACGAACACCGCGTCGACCAGCGCCAGCGGACCGATTACCACAAAGGTGGCGAGCGGCTTCCACTTCCACAGTGAGTGCGTGATGAAATACATCAGCAGCGTGGTCAGCAGCATGGTCGAGGCCACGGCGATACCGTAGGCTGCGGCCAGATTGTCTGAAGATTTGAAGAACACGACGAGAAACACCACCGCGGCATACAGCGACACGTTGATGAACGGCACATAGACCTGGCCGACCTCATGCGTCGAGGTATGGACCACCGGAATGCGCGGCAGGAAGCCGAGCTGTACCGCCTGCTTGGTCATTGAGAAAGCGCCGGAAATCACTGCCTGCGAGGCGATGATGGTGGCAGCGGTTGCCAGCACGACCAGCGGCACCAGCGCCCAGCCCGGCGCCGACTCGAAGAACGGCTGCTCGATGGTCGACGGCTTGGCGAGCACCAGGGCGGCCTGACCGAAGTAGTTGAGCACCAGACTCGGCAGCACCAGAAGCAGCCAGGCAAGGCGAATCGGTTTTTTACCGAAGTGCCCCATGTCCGCGTAGAGCGCCTCGCCCCCCGTCAAGGCGAGGAACACCGAACCGAGTACCACGAACGCGGTGCCGGGCGCATGAGCCACGAAACTCACGGCGTAAAGCGGCGAGACCGCCTTCATGATCGTCGGGCCGGCGACGATATGCAGCAGACCCAGCGCCGCCAGCGTGATGAACCAGACGATCATCACCGGTCCGAAGACCTTGCCGACCGTTCCGGTGCCGCGCTTTTGCAGCTTGAAGAGACCGGTCAGGATAACAAGCGAGATGGGCACGATCCAGGCCGTCAGCTTGGGGTCGACCAGCGTCACGCCTTCCACCGCCGAGATGACCGAGATGGCCGGCGTGATCATCGAATCGCCGTAGAACATCGCCGCGCCGAATACGCCGAGCGTGAGCAGCACCTGCGACAGGCGTGCCGGCGCGACACGCGAGGCGAGCGCCGTGAGTGCGAGAATCCCGCCCTCGCCGTCGTTGTCGGCGCGCATCACGAAGCTCACATACTTGAGCGTGACCACGATGATGATCGACCAGAGGATCAGCGAGACGATGCCGAACACGTTCTGCTGGGTGATGCCGCCCGCGGCCTTCAGACATTCGCGCAGTGTGTACAGCGGACTCGTGCCGATATCGCCGAACACCACGCCGATAGCGCCCAGCACGAGACTGGGCGCGGCGTTGACAGTCTGAGAGGAAGGACTGGTGACAGTTGAGGACATAGGGTGTCGTAAGTAAAATGAAATTAACGGCATGCCTGACCGTATTGGCGCCTGACGCAAATACGGCCCTCGCACCAGCGGAAGATCTAGCTTCTAGCAGGTTCTTGATACAGCGCGATGAAAATATTGCGCGCCGAGGAGATTTTCGGGGAAGTCACAGTCCGTGCCGGCAACGTCTACCTCAGTTTCCAGATGCCCCATAGCGCGATCGCAAGAGCCAGTCCAAAACCGCCGCCCAACAGGATGTATGTCGCCATTTCAACGTCCTCGAAACAAGGGGTGTCTCACAGGGCGCGCGCCGAGGCGAGGCGCACACCTCTTATGCGCCGAATACTACCTTCGCTTCCTTTCAGAAGCCAACGCGGTTCGCGTCCGTAATCGCCACCACCACCCTCCGCACGCGCTTTCACGGCCACCGCTGGACGTTTGAGGCACCCAAATACTTCGGATAACGTATCAGTTTCGAGATGCACCAGGCTCGATCTCTCGTCGACGCGCGGCTCAAAGCGAGCCTTGAGACCGGTGCCCTGGCGCGTGACACCAAATGAAAAAGCCCGCGTGGCAATCGCCAGCGGGCTTCCCATAATGCTTGGTTGCGGGGGTAGGATTTGAACCTACGACCTTCGGGTTATGAGCCCGACGAGCTGCCAGACTGCTCCACCCCGCGTCAGAGAAAACGGATTGTATAGAGATGTCGGCAAATCGTCAAACAATCAGGCGAATTATTTTTTTGGCCTCATAGATCGGCAACTGAGGCACCGTCGACCTTGCCGTCGATGATGTCTGCGCCGTACTGGCTGGCGCTGCGCTTGGCGATGCCGAAATCGGAAAACGTGGCAGGACGCACAAGGCGAAACACCCGGCTCGCCTTCGAGCCGCTGATCGCGCCAGGACGGCAGACGCGCACCGCAACGTCATAGCCTTCGGCATGCCGCTTGTGGCCATCGAACTTGTCGAATTGCCGCGAGAACACCAGCGGATGCACTTCGAAGTCCTTATAGAGGGCAGGATAGAGTTCAGCCACGGCATTTCCCCGATACGTGAGTATCGTCCCACTATACGCTGGGCAATGAAGTCGCCAGCTATTTATTTTCCCGTCTGCCGCCCGGGTGGATCGGACCCCACCGGGCACCGACGTCCTGCCACATGCTGACGGCACAATCGGCGCCCAGAGTCACGGTGTGGCGTCTGCCGCGCCCCGCGTCGTCGCAGAACCCGCTATTGACGATTGCCGACGACGACCCGCTTGCGTGCGATCACGACCGCTTGATCGGGGTGATCCGGGAATATCTGCAGCCGCGGCGGTTGCCGCTGTAGTCTTTGGCATGTAAAAAAAGCCGCGACATCGTCGCGGCACAAACACACATCGCGCGGGAATCACCGCGCTGACTGCATCGTAACCAAGCCATGGCTACGCGCAATCGGGTATCTGGTCTGAGGGTTGGGCCGCCGGCGGGAAACCCGCGCCGGGTCGGCGCTTCAGCGTCGTCAAGGGCGTGTGGGCAGCGTTGCGAAATCGCAACGAGGACAGTGTGATGTGCATTCCACTCAGGCCCAATCGTTTCGCGACGCACGCCCTCTCAGCCCGTATCACAATTCAGGATACCTATGTGTTTCGGAGTCTGAACCGTCCCCATTGTCATCATGAATATCAGCTACGAAGACCTAAAGCCCGCAACCAGGCATCGACCTGCCCGAAGGCATCCTGTTGCCACTGCTCCGGACTACGGTCCCCCAGCACATTCGTGTCCTCGACAAAGCGGCGTACGCAGGTTGGCCCGAAACCCTCGACGACGTCGAATTTTTTCGCTATGAACCCGTAGCCGGCCGCACCACTGGGATGATCAAGCAACGGCCGACACGCCTCGGCTAGCGGTTCCGGTCCACCGGGATAGTTACGGATGCAGTAATAGATGTCGTAGGCATCCTTTTGCTTGTAACGCCCCTCTATTGCATGCCCTTTCATGGCGAGCAGCGCGGGGATCGAGCACACTGCGACTTCGACGCGGTTCGTACCGCCTGCGGGCATCGGACCTGCAATCGCCACCATCTGATAAAACCGAACCGCGAGATCGGCACCATCTGCGCGCTGCACCGCGAAATCGCTGATCAGCGGCGGGACATTCTTGACGATCGCCGCATCTCGCGGCATCAGAGAGTCGATCACGATGTCAACAGACGCGCCACCATCGCGTACCGCCACGTGGCGAACCAGTTGAAAACGCCGAAGCTCCTGGCGTTGTGCGTATCCGTGCCGGCGCAGCGCATCGACCAGCGTGACATATTCGCCATCGCCCAAGGCCTCGGCATCCAGTCCAACATCGACATCGAGCGTGCCGACGTGCGGCATGTCTTCGTTACTACCCAGCAGCAGCCAGGGCACAGCGCCGCCAACGATGGCGAACTTGCCCTTGAAACTGCCAAGGATCTGACCGATTTCGATCAGTACCGCTTTGACGGCCGCCGTTGTGCGATCGTCATAGTCAGCGGCAGATTACGGTTCCCCCAGAGTCATTTCTGCCATGTCAGTTTTTCCTTGCGTAGATGTTCAGCCGCCTCTTGCCCGCGTTCACCGGCCGCGGCGAGATCGAGATAGGTCTGAACGGGACTTGTACAAAAAACGCCGGACGCAGGTTCCACCGTATCGAGAAACAGACCCGGGGTTTCGAGAACAGTCACCGCGACGTTCTCCCCCTTCGCGGTCGAAGATAACTTTAATACCGACCGCAGTTGTTCAAGTCCCTCGTCGTCAGCATAGAAATACTGCGTTCCCGTGCGACCGTATGGAGCGAGCCACTGTGCGGCCGAAAAGGATGCCAGTACCGCGCGCCCTGCCGGGGCCCGCACGCGCATCATGTCGCGCACGGCGTCCGCAAACCCGCTGCCATGCAAGGTTGTGTAAAAGCCAAGGTTCTTGCCGGCCGGAGCGTCGTATGCATCGCGCCACGCATCCAACAATGCGTCGGGATCGGATACAAACAGACCGTCGCGGGATAACTGCGCCCACTCGCGATCAAGCAGGCCGCTCCGCACGTTGCTCACGTGCCCTAGACTGACCTCTGCGGCATCCGCCAGTTCCGCGACTCGCCATGCATGGTGGGGATCGCGCAGTAGCACGCGTAACACCTGGGCGGATTTCGGCTTGAACAGCGAGCGCAGTTCGCGCCGCTCGGCAACTGGTTTGCTCGCAACCTGACGCTCAACGAAGATGCTGCCAAACGCGATGCAAGCATTCCCCTCAAGGTCGAGAAAACCTGCCCCGTACTCGCGACATAGCGCTTGCGCCTCGGACGACAGATACGGTGCGATAAAAACGGGGATAGCATCCGGCCCCTGATGTGCCACGTAGTTGCGAAGCTGAAGCAAACCCGTGCGGACATGACGGGGCTGGCCACCGGACTTCACTTCGCAGACGAGTGTATAGCGCCTGCCCGAGACGTCGGCATGCGCGACGATGTCGATCTCACGATCGACTCCCGGCGCCTCACATTGAACGTCCAGATGGTCGATCACAGGCACCCGCTCCAGCAGCAGTCGTAGTGCCTCCGCCGCCAAATGCTCAATTTTCAGTGAATGAGGTATTTTCAACATTTGTTGAAAATAGCATTTTCAGTGAAACTGTCAAGAAAATTTTCACTGAAACCATGGCTTTCAGCGAATGCTGAAAATATGCTTATACAGTGAAAATATGGAGTTCAGCCAAGTGGACCTGATGCTCCCAGTTTCTGCTGTCTACACTGGGGACAGGTCCACTGCTGTAACATTCGCCGCCGAAACCCAAAATGCCTGCCGCCACCAAAGTGACTGGCCAGACGGGTAGCCAGATCGAAACGCGCCGGGACATCCCCTCCGCAAAGCCCTATCCAGTAAGGATGTGAGAACTCTATGAAAATAGCCACCTGGAACGTCAACTCGCTGAAAGTCCGCCAGCAGCATGTGATCGACTGGCTCGAGACGAGCCACACCGAGGTCCTGTGCCTGCAGGAACTGAAGCTCACCGACGACAAATTCCCCCGCGCCGATCTCGAAGCAAAAGGCTATCGGAGCTGGTACGCCGGCCAGAAGACCTATAACGGTGTCGGCATCCTGGTGCGCGAGGGCCTGAACGTCGACGAAAGCACGATTGTGCGCAATATCCCCGGCTTCGAAGATCCGCAGCAACGCGTGATAGCCGCGACCATCGAGGGCGTGCGCGTGATCTCGGCATACTTCCCCAACGGTCAGGCGCCCGGCACGGACAAGTTCGCCTACAAGCTGCGCTGGCTCGCCGCGCTGCACGACTGGGTGGCGAGCGAACTCGCGCAGTACCCGAAGCTCGCCCTGCTCGGCGACTACAACATCGCCCCGGAAGATCGCGACGTCCACGATCCGAAAGCCTGGGAAGGACAGAACCTCGTATCACCGGAAGAACGCGCCGAATTCGTGCGCCTCGTCGGACTGGGGCTCGTCGATGCCTTCCGCCTGTTCGACCAGCCTGAGAAAGTGTTCTCGTGGTGGGACTACCGCATGCTCGCGTTTCGCCGCAACGCCGGCCTGCGCATCGATCACATCCTGTTGTCGAAACCGCTTGCCGACGCCTGCACGTTCTGCGACGTCGACAAGACGCCGCGCAAATGGGATCAGCCGTCCGACCACGCACCGGTGGTCGCGCAGATCGACTGAGGCGTGACTAACGTCTATTGAGCGCGGCAGAGCCGCCCTGCGCTAAGCGGGGCGGCTCTGCCCTGCTGCGGACTGGGCGCCATCCTACCCCGCGCTGTTGCCCGGCTCCGAACCGTTCAGGCACGTCCACAGAAACTCATACACCATCGCATCATGCACGGCCTGTTCCAGTTCATCGGAACCGCCGCCGTGGCCGCCGTCCGTATTCTCCCGATACCACACCTGCTGCGCCCCGAACGCCTGCATGCGCGCCACCATCTTGCGCGCATGTCCGGGGTGGACCCGGTCGTCGCTGGTCGAGGTGGTGAACAGCACCGGCGGATAAACCACTTCGCCGCGCACGTGATGGTATGGCGAGTAAGTCGCGAGCACACGGGCTTCATCGGGCTCGTCGGGATCGCCGTATTCGTCGATCCATGACGCACCCGCATGCAGCAGGTGATAGCGGCTCATATCGAGCAGCGGCACCTCGCACACCACCGCACCGAACAGTTCGGGCCGCTGCACCATGCACGCCGCCACCAGCAGGCCGCCGTTGCTGCCGCCCTTGATGCCCAGTTGCGCCGCCGTGGTCACGCCATCGGCGATCAGCGTCTCTGCAACGGCGATGAAATCGTCGAACGAACGCTGCCGGTGCGCGCCTTGCGCCGCGAGATGCCAATCCGTGCCGAATTCGCCGCCACCGCGAATATGCGCGACCACAAACACCCCACCCTGCGCGAGCCAGCCGATCCCAGGACCGGTCAGATAGCTCGGCGTGAGCGGAATGGCGAAGCCGCCGTAGCCGGTCAAGAGACACGGGCGTGCCGCGGATGCTCCATTCTCCGGCTGATCGCCCTCCAGCAGCGCGCGCGGACCGATCACCGTGTACGGCACCCGCGTGCCGTCAGCCGAGTGCGCGTGGCCGCGCTTCACCGCATAAGGCGCCGCGTCGAACTGGGTCGGCCAGCGGTCGAGCAACTCCCATCCGGTCAGATCGTCACGCGCCAGATCGGTGAGCCAATACTCGGGCGGCTGAAGATAATCGTCGACATCGACATACACCTCGTCGTTGAGCGTCGGCTCGATCGGCGACACGTCGACCTGCGAACTCGCGCGTGCCGGGAAGGCTCGCGAGGTCCACTCCCATGCACCACCCTCGCTCTGCTGCGGTTGCCACAGCACTGTCTTGCCCTGCACATCGTCCAGATACGAGACGATCAGATGATGGCGCGTGTGCGTCCAGTCGCACGCCGAGGTCTGCGCGCTCGGCATGAAGAGCGGCACGAAGCGGCGCTCGCCGGCCAGAAACTCGCGCTCGCGGATCGCCAGCAGCGCGCCGCCCGGAAAGTGCGCGCCTTCGCAGGACCAGTCGAGACGCGGTTCGAGCAGCAACCACCCTTCCCAGCCGCCCACCGCCACATGCTCGGGCACGTCGTACTGCTGCCACGCACCGGCGGCATCGAGGTAGAACGTTTCGGAATCGAAGAAGTCGACACTGCGCACCACCGTGTGCCGCAAATCGATCGGGTCGTAATTGGCATCGACGCTGATATCGCCAAACTCGCCACGAAACACCACCGGCGCTTCGGCGAGCGCCGTGCCGCGCGACCAGCGCCGCACTTCGCGCGGATAGCCGGAACGCGTCAGTGTCTTGCCGCCTTTGTCCCAGCCCACATAGACCGTATCGCGATCGATCCACGAGACCGTATGCTTGCCCGCCTTGGGGACGATAAAGCCTTCGCTCAGAAAACGTTGTTCGTCGATATCGAATTCGCGCACCACCACCGCGTCCGAGCCGCCCGGCGACAAGGTCACGAGTGCGCGATCGCCGTCAGGATAGAGGATGTCGAGTTCGACGCAGACCCATGGCGTACCCTCGGCCGCGCCGAGGGCGTCGAAGTCGAGCAGGTTCTGCCACGCCGGAGCGCCTGCACGCCAGCTCGCCCATGAGGTGCGGCGCCAGATGCCTTTGGGATTGCGCTCGTCCTGCCACAGATCGTAGGCCCAGTCCTGCCAGCGATCGGGAATCACCGGCCGCTCGTGCGGCAGATAGGCTGCAGCGAGGCGCTGCGTGAGGCTATCGAAGCGTGCCCCCTTGCACCACGCGACACGGGTGCGCGCGTTCTGCTGCTCGACCCAGGCCATCGCGGCAGGCTCGTCGAGCGACTCGAGTGACAGGAAAGGATCAGGAGAAAGCGGCCAGAAAACTGAAGTCGGTGAAGTCGAAGCGGATGCGGGCATGGTGGACCGTCGTAACTGAACAACGACGATTATGCCTTGTGATCCGCCCCGCCCCCTTTAAGTCCCCCAGATCAAGCCAACCTCAAGGTTCGAGGTTCAGTTCCTGAATCTTGCGCGTGATCGTATTGCGGCCGATACCCAGGCGCTCAGCCGCTTCCACCTTGCGGCCGCGCGTGAAGTCGAGCGCTTCGCGAATCACCGCCGCTTCGAAACGCCGGGCGAGTTCGTCCATCACATCGGGCGCGTTCTCGCGCAGCATCCGTGCAACCTCGGTGCGCAGGCCGCTCTCCCACGCGGCGACGGCAGCCGCGACCGGCATGCCAGGCATCGACGCCACGTGCGCCGGCAGCGTGGTCCCGTTCGCCGCCGCCTGCCCCGCGACGCCGCCGGTCGCATCGGCGCCCAGCACGCCGCCCGCGGCGATCTCCGCCGAGCCGGCCTGAGCCGGCACCAGATCGGGCGGCAGATCCTTGATCTCGATGGTCTGCGCCGGCGCCATGACGGTCAACCAGTTGGCGAGATTCTCGAGCTGGCGCACATTGCCTTGAAACGGCAGCGATGCGAGGTACGCCAGCGCTTCTTCGGAGACCCGCTTCGGCTCGACGCCGAGATCGCGCGCGCTCTTCTGCAGGAAGTGCCGCGTGAGCAAGGGAATGTCTTCGCTGCGCTCGCGCAGCGCCGGCAGGCGCAGCCGGATCACATTGAGGCGGTGATACAAGTCCTCGCGGAACAGGCCTTGACGCACGCGCGATTCGAGGTTCTGGTGCGTAGCGGCAATCACCCGCACGTTCGCGCGCAACGGATTGTGGCCGCCCACCCGATAGAACTGCCCATCGGAGAGCACGCGCAGCAAACGCGTCTGCAGATCGAACGGCATGTCGCCGATTTCGTCGAGAAACAGCGTGCCGTTCTCGGCCTGCTCGAAACGCCCCTGGCGCATCGCCTGCGCGCCGGTGAACGCGCCGCGCTCATGGCCGAATAGTTCGGACTCCAGCAAATCCTTCGGAATCGCTGCCGTATTCAACGCGATGAACGGACCGTTCGCGCGTGGGCTATGCCGGTGCAAGGCGCGTGCGACCAGTTCCTTACCGGTGCCTGATTCGCCGGTAATGAGCACGGTCGCCGCAGAATGGGACAAGCGGCCGATGGCGCGGAACATATCCTGCATCGCCGGCGCCTGGCCGAGCATTTCCGGTGCATCGGCAACGCGTTCGTCCCACGTCTGCTCGCCGCGCATGCTTTCGTCGACGGCGCGGCGGATCAGTTCGACCGCCTTGTCGACGTCGAACGGCTTGGCGAGATATTCGAAGGCGCCGCCCTGAAACGCGGCTACCGCGCTATCGAGATCCGAGAACGCCGTCATGATGATGACGGGCAAGCCCGGCACCTTGTCGCGTACCGTCTGCAGCAATTCGAGGCCCGAACCGCCGGGCATGCGAATGTCGGACACCAGCACTTGCGGGCTGTCGTGATCGAGCGCGACTGCTGCATCGCGCACATTCGCGAAGCTGCGCGTCGCGAAGTTCTCACGGGCGAGGGCTTTCTCGAGCACCCAGCGTATCGATTGATCGTCGTCTACTATCCAGATCGGCTTCATATGGTCGGTCAGAAGTCTTTAGGTGCGTGTGGTATTAGCAGTCGAGCGGCAGCAGAATCTGAAACTCGGTGTGGCCCGGACGGCTTTCTACTTCGATCAGTCCATCGTGCTGCTGCACGAAAGTCTGCGCGAGCGTGAGACCCAGACCGCTGCCATCTTCACGCCCCGAAACGAGCGGATAGAAAATGCGGTCGCGGATATCTTCTGGAATGCCAGGTCCGTTGTCGATGATATGCAAGTCCAATGCCAGCTTACATAAGCGTTTCGCAATGGTGATCTTGCGTGCAATGCGGGTGCGCAATTCGATGCGCGCGTCGCCTTGCGAAATCCGTTCGCGCAACGCTTCAGCCGCATTGCGCACGATGTTGAGCACCGCCTGAATCAGTTGTTCCTTGTCGCCGCGCAGATCGGGTACGCTCACGTCGTAGTCGCGCTCAATCGTCAGGCCGCGCGGAAACTCCGCCAGAATCACGGCCCGCACGCGCTCGCACACTTCGTGAATATTCACGTCGCCCACGATATGCGGATGACGGTGCGGCTCGAGCAGCCGGTCGACCAGCGTTTGCAGCCGGTCCGACTCCTTGATGATGACCTGGGTGTACTCGCGCAACTCATCGCGCTCGCGCACACCCAGTTCGAATTCCAGCAATTGCGCCGCACCGCGAATGCCGCCGAGCGGATTCTTGATCTCGTGCGCGAGATTGCGGATCAGTTGTTTGTTGACCGCGGTCAGGTCGTTGATGCGTTCTTCGCGGTCGGTGCGCAAGTGGCGCTCGTTCTCGAACAGTTCGAGCAGCACGAAGTCCGGCGCGCCTTCGAGATAACCCACGATCGCATGCACATGCAGCGGTTCGTGGCCCTGGCGCTCCAGCACCGCGTCGAGATGCGTCGCGTGAAAACGGTGAGCGGCAATCGAGGCGACCGTCGCAATCAGCTCGTCCGAGTTCGCGAAGATGTCCGGCCACGCCATCTGCGTCAGTTGCCGGCGCGACAACTCGAGCATCGCCTCCGCGGACGGATTGGCAAACGCTACGCGCAGGGTGCGTTTTTCGAGCACGAGCACGACCGTCGGCAAGGCCTCGAACCCCGTCAGCAAGCCGGAATCCACCAACTGTGCGTTTTCCGACAGCGGCTCGGCATGCCCCTTTCTTGCTTTAATCAGATTCTTCAGAACCATCTTGCAGTCTGGCCGATGAGAGATGGTGGTAAAACAAACCGCCCGCGCTTCGCGAACGGCATCGCAAACGCCAACACTAGGGCCTAACAAAAAAGGGACGGCGCCGCCGTCCCTTTGTGACCCGCATTCGACCAGTCACGAGCGTCGGGCGCGCGCTTCGCCACACCTGGGAGGCGAAGCGCCATCGCCGCTTACAGCGAGTAGTACAGTTCGAACTCGACCGGGTGCGTGGTCATACGCACACGTTGCAGTTCCGCTTCCTTCAGTTCCAGGTAAGCGTCGATCATCGAATCGGTGAACACACCGCCGCGCGTCAGGAACTCGCGGTCGTTGTGCAGCGCGTCCAGTGCCTGGTCGAGGCCGGCGCACACGGTCGGGATCTTTGCATCCTCTTCCGGCGGCAGGTCGTACAGGTTCTTGTCGGCTGCTTCGCCCGGATGGATCTTGTTCTGCACGCCGTCCAGACCTGCCATCATCAGTGCCGAGAAGCACAGGTACGGGTTAGCCATCGGATCCGGGAAGCGCGTTTCGATACGGCGGCCCTTCGGGTTCGACACGTGCGGAATACGGATCGATGCCGAACGGTTGCGCGCCGAGTAAGCGAGCTTGACCGGTGCTTCGAAGTGCGGCACGAGACGCTTGTACGAGTTCGTCGTCGGGTTCGTGATGGCGTTCAGCGCGCGAGCGTGCTTGATGATGCCGCCAATGTAGAACAGCGCGAATTCCGACAGGCCAGCGTAGCCGTTGCCTGCAAACAGGTTCTGGCCGTCCTTCCAGATCGACTGGTGAACGTGCATGCCCGAACCGTTGTCGCCCACTACCGGCTTCGGCATGAACGTTGCCGTCTTGCCGTAGGTGTGCGCCACGTTGTGCACGATGTACTTCAGTTGCTGCGTCCAGTCAGCGCGTTGCACCAGCGTCGAGAACTTCGTGCCGATTTCGTTCTGGCCCTGGCCTGCGACTTCGTGGTGATGCACTTCGACCGGAATGCCGATCTGTTCGAGCAGCAGACACATTTCCGAACGGATGTCCTGGAACGAGTCGACCGGCGGCACCGGGAAGTAGCCGCCCTTGACGCCCGGACGGTGACCGGTGTTGCCACCTTCGAATTCCTTCGCCGACGACCACGGAGCCTCTTCCGAGCCGATCTTCACGAAGCAGCCCGAGATGTCCGTGTTCCACTGGACCGAGTCGAAAATGAAGAATTCGGGTTCCGGACCGAAGAAAGCCGTGTCGCCAAGGCCCGTGCTCTTCAGATAGGCTTCTGCGCGCTTGGCGAGCGAACGCGGGTCGCGTTCATAGCCCTTGCCGTCCGCCGGTTCGACCACGTCGCACGTCAGAACGAGCGTCGATTCTTCATAGAACGGGTCGATGAACGCCGTGTTTGCGTCCGGTACGAGCAGCATGTCCGACGCTTCGATGCCTTTCCAGCCGGCAATCGACGAACCGTCAAACGCATGGCCGCTCTCGAACTTGTCTTCGTCGAATGCCGACACCGGCACCGATACGTGTTGCTCTTTGCCTCGCGTGTCGGTGAAACGGAAGTCGACAAACTTGACGTCCTCGTCCTTGACGATTTGCATGACGTCGGCCACGGATTTACTCATAACCTATCTCCTGATTAACGAATTCGGCGGATTGAGCCGCCGCCCAAATCTAGCTGACCCGTCCCGGCACGTCTACCTCGCATTGAGACCACACGAAAGCGGACGCCGAAAGCCGGTGATCGAATCGATCGGCACCTACTAAGCAGCTTCTGTGCCATGTATGCGCCAAGCCGGCGCAGAAGCCTCCGCCACGCGCGTTTGCGGGGAATCGGCGCACCTCGACAGGCGTGAACGAGACCTCTTTCTTGAAACAGAAGCACCATCATAGGGCAATCCAGAAATGCGCATCGGATTGAATCCCCGTTTTGGGGCATTATGCCCGGTTTGCACCTTTTTGGCGCAATTCTCGTCTGACGGATCGGCGTGTCGCGCCGTGCCGGCGCAGCGCGCACGATGAGGCCGCCGCGCTAGAATGTTCATTTGGTCCGAAGGAGAGTTGCTGTCATGAGTACGCTCGAACAGTTGTATGCGCAGGCCGAAAAGCGCCGCCTCGAGAACCAGTTGCCCTACGCGGGCGCCCTGTCGCCCGCCGAGGCCTTCGAGCTGCTGCAACTCGATCCGCACACCCGCCTCGTCGACGTGCGCACGCGCGCGGAACTCGATTGGGTCGGCCGGCCGGTGGTCGGCGACGGCCAGTACGCACACGTCGAGTGGACCCGCTATCCGGGGGCGGTACCGAATCAGGAATTCCTGCAGCAGTTGGGCACGGCCGCAACGGCCGATACGCCCGTGCTGTTTCTGTGCCGCAGCGCCGCGCGCTCGAAGCTCGCCGCCATCGCCGCAACGCAAGCCGGTTTTACCAAGGCCTTCGACCTGCTGGAAGGCTTTGAAGGCGACAAGGACGGCCAGGGGCATCGAAAGACGGTCTCGGGGTGGTGTTTCCGCGGTTTGCCGTGGATCGGCGCGTAAGGGCCGCTTACGCTTAGGCCTTCCTATGCTTAGGCCTTCCTATGCTTAGGCCTTCCTACGCTTAGGGCCCGCTTGCGCTTAACGGCTGCTTACGCGTAACGCCCGCTTAAAGCCGCGCCCGCATATGAAAGCCAGCGGAGCGTGACAGCCGCAACCCGCTAGAAACGGCACGCGCCGACGACACATTGACTGCATCGTCGGCGCGCGATGTGACACTGCGATGATGCGGCATCGTGAACACCCAACTGCCGCACGACGACCGCTTCGCTGATTGGGTGCCGCTCTAAAGACGCCCTCTCAACTCAAGGCGCGGCGGCAATACCGAACACATGTAGCTTGCCGGCACTCACCTGTCTCGGCAAGGTGACGCTCGCGACCAGTTTGCCGGGTGTCAGCGGCACTTTCTGCGCAAACAGATACGTCTTGACGGCGTTGTTGGTGCCATCGCCGGCATTGCGGTACGTGGTCGTCAGCGCAATGGGGTCCACCGGCGCCGCACTGCCGCCATTCAAGGTCCAGTCGTCGAAGGCAAGCGTGAACGGCGTGGTCGTGCCGTCGGCATAGGTCACGAGCGCCGCGCCGGAGCCGGGGCCGTTATTGGCCGAACCCAGCAGAACCAGCGCGCTGCCTCTCGTGCCCGCCGGCGTCGCGATGGTCTGCCCCACCGCCACGGCGTTATCCAGCGGACCGCCGGACAGGGTAAAGCTGGCGCCACCGAACGCGAACGGCTTGCCCGGCTGCGCGCCAGCCGCCGTCAATGCCTGCGACGAGTAGCTATAAAGCGAGCCGTCGAAGTCCGCACCCAGACCATCGGTATTGGTGCTGCCGTCCGTGCTGATGCCGTGGTTGTTGAAGGCATCCGCCACATTGAGCGCGACCGGCACGCCATATGACGGCGGCGCGTCGCCAGGGTCTGCGCCCCACTGCGAAGGAGACGAACCCATCGCGAAGTCCAGCGTCGCTCCGTTGGCGAGCGCGTCGACATCGAGCCACGAACTGTTGTGCGCGGCGCCGTTGACGCGCAGGCTTTGCACGTAATTCGCGGCGGGCGCGCCGCGTGCCCTGATTCGCAGCGTCTTGCCGTTCCCGAGGTGAACGGTAATGGACGAGAACTGCGGACTGCCGATCGCAAAGCCGCCGACACCCGGAATCTCCGGATAGAGACCCAGTGCGCCCCACACATACCACCCTGATACAGCGCCCAGGTCGTCATTGCCGGGCAACCCGTTCGGCCCGGTGCCGAAGGCGCTCGCCATGATCTGCTGGACGACATTCTGCGTGCCCGACGGCGAACCGGCCCAGTTATACATCCAGGGCACCTCGAAGGTCGGTTCGTTGCCCATGTAGAAATTGGGCAGGCTCGTCCCGGCGTTCAACACCGTGAAGAACGTGTTCAGGCGCGGCACGACGGTCGTATTGCCGCCCAGTTGCGCAAAGAGTCCGGCCGGATTGAACGGCACCATCCATGTGTACTGCTCGGCGTTGCCTTCCACGTAGTTGTCGGTGCTGCTCTGTGTCTCCGGAATCCAGCTGCCGTCCGAATTGCGCCCGGCGATCAGAGGCGGCGTCAGCGACGTGTTGAGCAGGTTTTGCCAGTAAGCCGAGCGGCTGCGCAGCATCTTCTGAATGCTTGTATTGCCCAGTGCGCCGGCAAACTGCGAAATGGCGAAATCGCTGCTGCCGTATTCCAGCGTGGACGATGCCTGCCCCCATTCGCCGCTCGTGATATAGCCGAACTGCAGATAACTGGCGCGCCCGCCGTTGGTCGTCACGCCGTTGCACGCGGTACCGGGAATGTTGGCCATCCGGATCATGTGGCTCAAGGCGCCCGCGGTATCGAAATTGCGCGCGCCGAAGCCGTACGCGCCCGCCACGATCAACGATCCGGCATCGCCCGGCATGACGCCGTCTTCGACGTTGTCATTGACCCAATGCGGAATCGCGCCGCACTGGTCCGCATCGTTCACGAGCGACTGCGCCATGTCGCTGGTCTCCTGCGGAAACAGCGTGGCCTTGAGCGGAATCAACGAGCGGTAGATGTCCCAACCCGAAAAGCTGGTGTACTGCGCCGCATGGCCCGCGCTGACCTGATGGACCTTCTGGTCGAAGCCGATGTATTGACCATTCACATCGCTGAATACGCTCGGCGCCCACGACGCGTGATAGAACGCGGTATAAAACTTCGTCAGCGCGGCGTTATCGCGGCTGCTTACCTGAATCGTATTAAGGCGCTGATTCCAGATCGAATCGGCTAGCGCCTTCACGCCGTCAAAATCCCAGAATCGATTTTCCTTCTCGAGATTATCCCTGGCATTGGCAACGCTGACGTACGAGATACCGATTTTCATCAGGACAGTCTTGCCTTTACCGAAATTCAGCACGGCGCGGCCATTGGTAAACGCAGACGTCGACGCAAATGGCTGGCTGAACTGCGCATAAAAGTACACCGGCACGTTGGTCGCGTTGCCGCAAAAATGCCCGCCGGTGGTACTGCCTGAAACCGTGCGAGCGTCGACCTGGGTGACCGAGCCGGCCACGCTCGATTGCGTATTCGTATAGGTCGTATTGAGCACGAGAGTCGACGGCTGCCGATCCGGATACGTGAAGCGACCGAAGCCGGTGCGCAGGGTCGCCGTCAACTCGACCTTGATCTGGTTGTCGAGCAGCACGGAATAGGCGCCCGCTACCGCCTTCTCGTTGGTGTGGCTGAAGGTCTGCGCGAGCGGCTTGCTGGCATCCAGCGTCGGCATAACCGGGAATTCTCCGTCGTTGCCTGAACAGCCCGCGCCGCTCATATGCGTGAGGCTGAAGCTCTGGATCGAGCCGATGTCGTAGTAGTAACCGGCCGGCGAACCCGGTTCCGCGCTATTCGACGGCGCCGGGGTGGTATTGGTATCGGGAGCCCATTGCACCATGCCGTTCGGCAGGCCCGCTGCGGGCACCACGCTGCCGGCCTGCCCAGCGGGCACCGGATTCGGAGAGTTGCTGGCCAAGGTGCCGATCAACGGATCGACGTACTGGGTCAGGCGCAGGACGCGGCGATCGTCAGCGGGCGCTTCTTCGTCGTTGTTTGTAGCGGCCGTGTTTGCGCCGTTAGAACCGGCGCCTGCACCACTCTGCCCCGTCGCGTCACGCTGGTCGGCCGCGACCACAGCGCTCCCGGAACCGGACTGACTGCCCGGACCATCTCCGCCACAGCCCGCCAGAGCACCAATGGCGATTAGAACAACCGCAAGACGGCGTAAATCCATCATGGCTGTCTCCAGAATATTGTTTAGTCATGCGAACTATCCATTTGACGATGCGTCAATGGCTGGAGGCCATGCTATACGAGGCGCTCAAATCGAGTCAACTGATTATCTATTGATGGTTTATGTTTATTTGAATTTACTAAACAAACTAAAATCGAATCGAAACGTTAAATAATCGGTTCAATCGGATGCGCCGGATTGGCAGGCGCATCCGGCTATGCACGGTGCATTTTATTTAACGGATATCCGGAAAAGATGTCACTGCTGCGGATGAATGGAATGGATGGGAATCCGTATGAATTACCGACTATCCCCATGGCTACCGGCAAGCGGCGCTCAGCCCCGGGCGGTGCCGGCCGGCCCCGCCCCTCTCGGTGACTTGATTCGCCCCTCGCCAGCGACGCCGCTTACGGCTCGACGATATCTCCGCCCAGCAGATGCACGCCCTCGCGCAGCTTCACGAACGCCGCGGCGACCGCTTCCGGCTCGCCCTTCACGCCCAGGTCGATGTGCCGCCGCGCATAAATACCGCCGCGCTCCGCATCGCCGACGCTCGGCAAGCTAAACACCCGCACGTTGGGGAAGTCGTGCTCGATCTTTTCCATCAGCGGCGTGAGCGTCGACTCCGGCAGTTCGAACACCAGCAAGGACTTCTCTGCATGCGGCATGGCGTGATGCAGATGCGCGTACTTCGTGTCCAGCACCCACTCGATCATCGGCCAGGCCATCACCGGAAAGCCAGGCACGAAGTGATGGTCAGCCACCGAAAAGCCAGGAATCTTGTTGTAGCCGTTCGGAATGATCGAGGCGCCGCTCGGGTACGTGCCCATGTTGAGCCGGTGACGGTTGTCCGGCGACTCGAGGTCGACTGGCGTGGCCGAATTCGCCGGATGCGTCTCGCGAATCCGCTCGCGAATCAGTTCCGCCGCCTCGGGATGCAACTCGAGTGGCACACCGAGGGCCGCCGCCGCGCACTGGCGCGTGTGGTCGTCAGGCGTGGCGCCAATGCCGCCCGTCGAGAACACGATGTCGCCCGAGGCGAAGGTGCGCCGCAGCGTGGCCGTGATGCGCTCGGGCTCGTCGCCGATGTACTCGGCCCAGCCGAGCGACAGGCCGCGCGCGGTCAGCAACTCGATGACCTTCGGCAGATGCTTGTCGACGCGTCTGCCCGACAGGATTTCGTCGCCGATGATGATGACGCCAAATGCCATTGCAGCCTCTCAATTGAATTCAGTAGGGAACCACCGGCGCCGCCTGACGCGCGCCTTGCTCTTCGGCGCGCATGCGCTGCAGTGCGCGCAGACAGTAATAGCCGAACCACAGCGCGGAAAAGACGAGGATGAACGCGTAGATCCAGATCGTCACCGCCGTGATCACGGGGAACAGCACAATCAGCCAGACCGACGACGCCCATAGCAGCGTGGGCAGCGAACTGAGCAAACCGCTCGCCACGCCGATCAGCAGCAGGGGCAGACGATAACGCCGCACCAGCGCGCGCCGCTCGTCGCGGCTCGCATGCAAGGCGAGCGCGTCGTAAGTCATCACGCGGTAGGTCAGCCAGCCCCACAGCAGCGGTGGAATCAGCGCGAAGAACGGCGGAATCAGCCACAGCGGCAAAGTGACGATCAGCAACACGAGACAGATCAGCGTGGTCCACAGCGCTTGCCCGAGACTACCGTACCACGTTCCTCCGCGCCGCATCTCCAGGCCCGCGAACTGCCGCGCGGACAGATGGCGGATCACACCTGGCATCGATAGCGTGGCGATCAGCAGCAGGATCGTCACAACGATCAGCGGAATCGCCATGGCAATCACGATGAACGGTGCGAGCACCGAGTGCAGCGAGGAAAAACCGACCCAGTCGAACAGGTGATAAACAGTGTTCGTGAACGACCAGCCGTCGAGCCACGCGCGCGTGGCGCCAATCAGCGTCTGCCAGGAAAACCACAAAGTCACGCCCCAGACGACCGTTGCCGCCAGAAACGGCAGGAAGGTCAGCCAGAGCATGCGCGGGTGGAGCGCGCTTGCCAGCGCGCGTCCGAACGAGCGCAACAGATCATTCATGCGAGTCAGTGCGAGTGAACGAAACGATGGGACACCGGAAAGCGGCGAAAGATTCAGCCGAACGTGCACTAAATCAGGACAGGATAAACCACGAGACGCGCCGCCGGTAGCACCGGCGGCGGAAGCGGAGGAAAACGGGGCGAAATGCGGAACTGAAATCCGCAGCCGGGATGCGGGCTGGAGGCACGGACGTAGCGCGAACGCGAAACGCGGATTCGAAACAAGCACTCGAAGCACGGCGGCCGCTCCCGGCGCGCCGCCCTGCTCGCCCAAGCTCGCTTAAGCTCGCTTACGCGCCGTTGGGCGCCGTCACCGGCGCGCGGTCGTAGAAATAGATGCCGTGCGGCGAGCGGCCCACCGCAATCGTCTGAATCAGCTTGCGAGTGCTCAGATCGATGATGCCGACGTGCTTCGCAAAGCGGAACGTCACCCACAGATAACGCTTGTCGGCGGAGAGTTCCATATCGTCGGGGCCCGCCATCAGGCCGGTGATGTTGCCGACATTGGTGAGCGACTCTTCGTCGATGATGCTGATCGTGCTGGCGACGCGGTTTGATACCGCGACGTGCTTGCCGTCCGCGAGCGAACGGAAGTTGTGCGCGCCGTTGCCGGTCTGGATCGTCTTCACGACCTTCTGGTTGCGCCAGTCGACCACGGCGACGTAATCCGCACCGGTCATGCCAATGAGCAGATATTTGTCGCCCGGGGTCATCCACAGGCCGGCCGGCACCTTACCCACCTTCATCTTCCACTTGACCTGCTGGGTGGCGAGATCGATCGCGGCCAGTTCGCCCGACACCTGCAGCGTGACGAACACGGTTTTGCTGTCGTTCGTGAACGCCATGTGGCTCGGCATCACGGCGAGCGGCAAGCGCTTGGCGAGCGTCATGTCGCGGCCGTCGTAGTGGTAGATGTCGAGGCGGTCGAGGCGCAAGCCCGTCGTCACGACCCACTTGCTGTCGGGCGAGAAACCGATCTGATAGGGATCTTCGATGTTCTCGACCCAGCGCTGCACCTTGCCGGTTTTCGGGTCGACGAACATCAGGTTGTTGGAGACCGAGTTGGCGACGATCAGCGAACTGTTGTCCGGCGTCGCCATCAGGTGATGGGGCTCCTTGCCGGTCGGCACGGTGCCGACCACCTGGTGCGTGGCCTGGTCGATCAGGCTGAGCGTGGCTTCGCCGGAGTTGAGGACGATCACATTGTTGGCGTGGGCGGCCGGTGAGAACAGGCCTGTGGCGGCTGCCAGCGCCGTGCCGGCAGCGAACGCGGCGCTCAGGCCGCGGAAAGAAAATTTGCGCATGGAAGCTCACTTCAGAGAACAGCGGGCATTGTAGACCGTTTGTAAGCATGCGCGGTTGATGCAGGTCGGGGTTGATTACACGAAAGCGTGTCCAGCGGCTAGCTCCCACCTCGTCGCCCGTTTTCAAGCTTCGAAACCAACAAGATTCACATCTCGCAGATTAACGAGAAATCACCAAATTATTACATTCTTATACGCCACCCGTATCAATAAGAACCGATGAGACAATTCTCTATTCATCCTGTTTTAAAACATTTATTTTCAATCAAAAATGGAAAAATCACTATTTACACAAGTTTTAAGAATTAACTTATATCGGCACATCCCCACCCCGCCTGACAATCGCGCCGATCATCGCCCGTGCCTTTCAACCTCGTGGTTCCGATGAGCAAGACGCACTCGAACTGGACGCGCGGAAAATTTCAACTGAATGCAGAACGAAATAACCGCCATCGTTATGTCAAATTTCGCGCGACATATAGGGGCGATGACGCCTTACCAGACCAGAATGCATTTATGCGCCGGCCACGCAAGCAATACCGCGGAGTTTTATAAACCATGAACAAAATCTACAAATCAGTTTGGAACGACACGACGGGTACGTGGGTCGCCACGGCAGAGACCGCTCGCGCGAAGACGAAGCGCGGGGTGTCGCGCAAGCTGATCGTGGCGCAGGCTGTGCTGGCAGGTGCCGCCCTGTTGGGAGGGGCATCGGCGCATGCAGCGAACGCGCAGTACTACTTTGATGTGAATGGGGGTGGGAGTGGTGCCGACAACGCGGTAGCAGTTGGGGTCAACGGTGTTGCGGCAGGTGTAAATGCCACGGCCAGCATGAAAAATTCGATCGCAATTGGAACGGGCGCGAGCGGAAACGGTGCTGGAGCCACGGCGATTGGCGCCGCTTCCACTGCCAGCGGTCGAAATTCGATTGCCTTCGGCAGCACCGCAAACGCAACCGCCAATGACGCCGTGGCGATCGGTAACAGCGCATCCGCTACGGACGACAGTGCGTTCGCGGCAGGCAGCTACTCCTCAGCCGCCGAATCGGGCACGGCGGTTGGCACCGGCGCTACTGCCGGGGTCAACGCGACTGCGGTGGGCGTTGACGCAGAAGCGTCGGGCGCCAGCTCGGTCGCTCTGGGCAATGGTGCTACAGCCAGCAAGGCCAACAGCGTCGCCTTGGGCGCCAACTCAACCACGAACGCTGATCTGACCACAACCGCATACACGCCGACCGGCCTGGGCGCCACGCCAATCGCAGCCACTACGGCAAAGGGCGAAGTCTCCGTCGGCTCCGCCGGCAACGAACGCCGCCTCACCAACGTCGCCGCCGGCGCAGCCGCGACCGACGCGGTGAATGTCAGCCAGCTAAGCGCCGTCGACAGCAAGGTCGATTCGCTCGCGAACAACGCTGTCCAGTACGACACCAACCCCGACGGCACGGCGAATAAGGGTAGCGTCACACTTGCGGGCCCGACGTCAACCGACGGCGGCGCCACGGGTGGCACAACGATCACGAACGTGCACCAGGGCACGGTCTCCGCGACCAGCACCGACGCCATCAACGGCGCGCAACTCTATAGCATCGCCGGCGACACGAATAGCGCTTATACGTCGAAGAATGGTAGCGGCATCAGGTATTTCCGCGTCAACGATTCCGGGAATCCGCAGGGTGACGCCTACGCCACGGGACCCGATGCGACGGCAGTCGGTTACGACGCGCAGGCGAGCGGTGCGCGCGCGATCGCGATGGGCCCACTTTCGATTGCGAGTGGCGCGGGTTCGGTCGCAATCGGAATGACCGCGTCGGCAACGGGCACCACCTCTGTTGCCTTGGGGGGCGATGCAACGGCCTCCGACATCGACGCGGTGGCGATTGGTAACGGCGCCGCCGCAACGGCAGCCAATAGCGTGGCCCTCGGCGCCAACTCGACCACCACCGCCGATCTGAGCAAGCCAGCCCAGACCTTTGGCGCGGACCCCGCAACGATCGCAGGCGCCGCTGCAGCAGGCGAAGTGTCCGTGGGCTCTGCCGGCAACGAACGACGCTTGACCAATGTCGCAGCCGGCGCCGCTCCCACCGACGCAGTCAACGTCAGTCAGTTGAACGCGGTCGCAAATAGCAGCACCATGCACTACTTCAAGGCTGACGGTCTCGAAGACGGCACCGACGACGCCGTCGCCAGCGGCGATCATGCAGTCGCGATGGGCAGCGGCGCCGGGGCGTCAGGCGCGAAGTCGCTGGCCGCCGGCACATCGTCGTGGGCGGACGGCACACAAAGCACCGCGGTCGGCACGCTCTCCACGGCCATGGGGGAAGAATCGACGGCCCTTGGCGCCCAATCGCTTGCCGGCGCTACGGGTGATACTGCAGCCGGTTTTGGCGCGTCTGCAACCGGCACAAGCTCCACCGCGATCGGCACCAACGCCACGGCAACGGGCCTTGGCAGCGCTGCATTCGGCAATCTGGCCAACGCCAGCGCCGATGGCTCCGTCGCCCTCGGTCAAGGCTCCGTGGCCGACCGTGCCAACACCGTTTCGGTTGGATCGCCCGGCAGCGAACGCCAGATCACCAATGTCGCGGCCGGCACCCAGGGCACCGATGCAGTCAATCTGGATCAGTTGACTGCCGCCACGGCCGGCATCGGCAGCACATCGCACTACTTCAAGGCAAACGGCGCGGAGGACGGCTCGGACGACGCAGTCGCCAGCGGCGATCATGCCGTCGCAATGGGCAGCGGCGCAGGGGCATCGGGTGCGAAGTCGCTGGCAGCGGGGACCTCGTCGTGGGCCGCCGGCGATCAAAGTACCGCTGTAGGCACGCTTTCTACTGCAGCCGGCGATAACTCGACGGCCCTCGGCGCAAACTCTGTCGCAGGCGACCTGGATGATCCAACCGTCACCGCCACGACTGCAGTCGGCTCCTACGCTCAAGCCACGGCCCAAAACGCCACCGCCATCGGCAACCAGTCGATCGCCAACGCAGCGAACTCGGTGGCGCTCGGCCAAGGTTCGAGCGCGGTCGCCGACGGCTCCGTCGCCCTCGGCCAAGGCTCGGTTGCCGACCGCGCCAACAGCGTCTCGGTGGGCTCTGCCGGCAACGAACGCCAGATCACCAACGTCGCTGCCGGCACCGCCGACACCGATGCGGTCAACGTCGCGCAGTTGAACGCAGTCGCTAGCCAGGCCGCCAAGGTCGACGGCGCCGTGATGTACGACACCAACGCCGACGGTTCGGTCAACAAGAACAGCGTCACGCTGGGCGGTGACGGCGGCACGGTCATCCACAACGTCGCCGACGGCGTGGCCGCAACCGACGCGGTCAACCTCGGCCAGATGGAAGCCGCCATCAGCGGTGCGATCCAGAACATCGCACCGAGCGGCGCCAGCCCGTTCTTCAGTGCTGACGGCAACACGAACACCGAAGCGGCGCAATCGTCCGGCACCTATTCAGTCGCCGCCGGCGCCAACGCCCAGGCAAGCGGCACGAATGCGGTCGCCGTCGGCGCAAACTCGGTCGCCAGCGGCAACAACACCACGGCACTCGGCACCGGCGCAAACGCCAGCGCCGACAACTCCGTGGCATTGGGCCAAGGCTCGGTGGCAGATCGCGCAAACACGGTATCGGTTGGCGCGGTCGGCAGTGAACGCCAGATCACCAACGTCGCAGCGGGTGTGCAAGGCACGGACGCCGTCAACGTGAACCAGTTGAACTCAGGCATCAGCAGCGCCGTCGGCCAGGCCAACAGCTATACCGACGACCAGATCCGTTCGGCACGCCGCGATGCCTACGGCGGCACGGCCTCGGCGCTCGCCGCAGCCGGTCTGCCGCAAGCGGTCCTGCCAGGGCACGGCATGGTGGCGGTCGCGGGTGGCACGTATGCCGGTCAGTCGGCCGTCGCGCTTGGCGTGTCGCAATTGTCCGAGACCGGCAAGTGGGTCTACAAGGTGCAAGGCACGAGTGATTCGCGCGGTCAGTTCGGCGCGTCGATCGGCGCCGGCATGCACTGGTAAAAGGAGGTCAAACCTGGGCCTATAACGCGAGCAGCGAGTGGATGCAGGTCCGGGCGGACCTGCATCTTTTGCGCGGCATCGATTTCCAAGGGATCGATGTCGCGCTTTTTTATGCCTCAGCGCTGCATCGATTCCCACACCTTGTACAGGCGCTTCACCGACACCGGCATCGGCGTGCGCAGCTCCTGCGCAAACAGCGAAATGCGCAGCTCCTCCAGCAGCCAGCGGAATTCCGACAGCCGCGCATCCATCACGCCACCGCGCTGCGCCAGCGCGCGCTGATAGTTCTGCAGCAACGGATGAAACTCGGCAAACTGCCGGGCGTCGCGGGCCGAGTCGGCTTTCAGCTTGTCGACGCGCAGCACGATCCCCTTCAGGTAACGCGGGAAGTGCGCAAGCTGCGCATATGGCGTGTCGATCACGAAGCGTTTGCCGATCAGCGCATCGAGCTGGTTCTGCATGTCCGCATAGGCTGCCGTGAACGGCTTCGCCTGCACCAGCTTCCTGGTCACGCTCGCATATTCGCTGAGAATCTGCCCCACCAACCGGGCGATTTCCTGCGCGAGCAAGGTCAGGCGGCTGCGGCCCTCGTCGCGGCGCGTATGGAACGCGACGTCGTCGGCCGGCAGCGGATCCTGCAAGCAGGCGCGATCTAGCGCGGTATCGATCAACTGGTCGCGCAGCTCCTCCTGGGTGCCGCGCGGCATGAACTGCATCGCCATCTCGCGCAGACCCGGCAGGTTCTTCTCCAGATACTTGATCGGCTCCTTCAGTTGCAGCGCGAACAGCCGCCGCAGCCCCGCGCGATGAATGCGCGCGGCTTCGTCCGGCGAATCGAATACCTCGACATCGCAATGCGTGCCGCGATCCACCAACGCGGGATAGCCGAACAGCGTCTGCCCGCCGCGGCGGATTTCCAGCAATTCGGGGAGCTTGCCGAAATTCCACGTCGTCAGGTTCTCGTAGAGCGCAGTCGTGGCCGGTGCGTCTGCCGAGGCGGTCTGCGGTACCGGTACACCACCCGGCCCGCGTGCACCGCGGCCCGCTCCCGCTTCACGTGACGTTGCGCTCGCAGTACCGCTCTGGCCGTCCCGTAGATTGCCGCCTTGTCCGGCTCCCTGCCCCGCCGCACCGTCATTGCCAGCCCCGCCGACGCCGCTCGCCCCCGCCAGCGCCACACCCGCCGCCCCAGACGCGATCTTCTGGAAATGCTGCTGCGCCTGGCCGCCCAACTCCGCGCGCAGTTGCGCGAGATTGCGCCCCATCGCGAGCTGCCGCCCGTGCTCGTCCACGACCTTGAAGTTCATGAACAGATGCGCGGCCAGGGTCTCGAGTTTGAAGTCGGACTGCTTCATCGCTACCTGGGTCTGCTCGCGAACATCGGCAATCAGTGCCTCGAGCAAGCCCCCCGCGCCGAAGCGCGGACCACCGTTGCGATCCACAAATCCCGCGGCATATTCCGGCAGCGGCACGCAATGCCGGCGCAGCTTTTGCGGCAAGGACTTGAGCAGCAGTTGCGTCTTCTCCTTCAGCATCCCAGGCACCAGCCATTCGCAGCGCCGCGCATCGACCTGGTTCAGGGCGTACAGCGGCACCGCGAGCGTCACGCCGTCGCGTGGCGAACCCGGCTCGAAGTGATAGGTCAGCGCCATCTCGACGCCGGACATCGTCATGCGCTTCGGGAACAGGTCCGTCGTGACGCCGGCTGCCTCGTGGCGCATCAGATCGTCGCGCGACAGGTACAGCAAACGCAGCTTGTCCTCGGGCTGGCCGCTCTTCTTCAGTTCGTCGCGATACCAGCGCTCGAACGCCGCGCCCGTATAAATGCCTTGTGGCAACGCCTGATCGTAGAACCCGTAAATCAGTTCATCGTCGACCAGCACGTCCTGGCGACGCGATTTGTGTTCGAGCTGCTCGATATCGGCGAGCAGCTTGCGGTTGTGCGCGAAGAAGGCGAGCTTGGTATCGAACTCGCCCTCGACCAGCGCGCCGCGAATGAACAGCTCACGCGCCCGCGCCGGGTCCTGCTTGCCGAAGCTCACGCGCCGCCGGTGGTAAATCGGCAGACCGTACAGCACGGCACGTTCGTAGGCCGACACCTGCGCCGCGCGTTTTTCCCAATGCGGCTCGGAGAGCGACTTCTTCAACAGATGCGCGCCGATCCGCTCGATCCATTCCGGCTCGATCTTCGCAATACAGCGGGCGTACAGACGGCTTGTCTCCACCAGCTCGGCCGCCATCACCCACTTGCCGGCTTTTTTCACCAGGGCCGAACCCGGCCACAGATAGAACTTTATGGTGCGCGCGCCCAGGTAGTAAGGCTCGTCGTCGGCCTTCAGGCCGATATTGCCGAGCAATCCGGTCAACAACGCCAGATGGATCTGCTCGAAGGTCGCTTCGGCGTCGTTCAGGCGCCAACCATGTTCGCGCACCACCGTCAGCAGTTGCGAGTGCACGTCGCGCCATTCGCGCAGGCGCAGTTGCGAGAGGAAATTGGCGCGGCACTCGTCGTGCAACTGCCGGTTCGACTTCTTGTGGGCGATCGCCTCTTCGAACCAGTTCCAGATCTTCAGCCATTGCAAAAACTCTGAGCGCTCGTCGGCGAAGCGCCGGTGCGCCTGGTCGGCCTGCTCCTGCGCTTCGATCGGCCGGTCGCGCGGATCCTGCACCGACAGCGCACTGGCGATGATCAGCACTTCGCGCAGCGCTTGCTGATCGCGCGCGGCGAGAATCATCCTGCCCACACGCGGATCGAGCGGCAAGCGCGCGAGTTCGCGGCCAAGCGGCGTCAGTTCGTTGTCGTCGTCGACGGCGCCGAGTTCGTTCAGCAGTTGATAGCCGTCGGCAATCGCGCGCCCGGGCGGCGGTTCGATAAACGGGAAGGTTTCGATCGCGGTCAGGTGCAGCGACTTCATCCGCAGAATCACGGACGCCAGCGACGAGCGCAGAATCTCCGGATCGGTGAAGCGCACGCGCCCCTGGAAATCCGTTTCTTCATACAGACGGATACACACGCCATCGGCGACCCGGCCGCAACGCCCGGCGCGCTGATTGGCGGCGGCCTGCGAGATCGACTCCACCTGCAACTGCTCGACCTTGTTGCGATACGAATAGCGCTTCACGCGGGCGAGACCCGTATCGACGACGTAGCGAATCCCCGGCACCGTCAGCGAGGTTTCCGCAACGTTGGTCGCCAGCACGATGCGCCGCGCGTTCGAGGAACGGAATACGCGCTCCTGCTCTGCGGCCGAGAGGCGTGCGAACAGCGGCAGAATCTCGGTATGCGGCGGATGGTGCTTGCGCAGTGCTTCAGCCGCATCGCGAATCTCACGCTCGCCGGGCAGGAAGACCAGCACGTCGCCGGGGCCTTCGCGGCACAGTTCGTCCACGGCGTCGATGATCGCGTCCATCAGGTCGCGATCGGTTTCGCGCTGCGTTTTGGGGCGCTCGCGCGAAGACGACGCCTGCGACGAGCCTTCGGCGGACTTCACCGCAGGACTGTCTTCCGCCACCGGCCGATAGCGCACCTCGACCGGATACAGCCGCCCGCTCACCTCGATCACCGGCGCGGGTTTATCCTCGCTGCCGAAGTGACGCGCGAAACGGTCCGCATCGATGGTCGCCGAGGTCACGATCAGTTTCAGATCGGGGCGTTTCGGCAAGATCTCGCGCAGATAGCCAAGCAGAAAATCGATGTTCAGACTGCGCTCGTGCGCTTCGTCGATGATCAGCGTGTCGTAGGCTTTGAGCAGCGGATCGGTCTGCGTCTCAGCGAGCAGAATGCCGTCCGTCATCAGCTTGACCGAGGCGCCCGGCGACAGATTGTCGGTAAAGCGCACCTTGTAGCCGACCACTTCGCCGAACGGCGTGCCGAGTTCCTCGGCGATGCGCCGGCCGGTTGCGGACGCCGCGATCCGGCGCGGCTGCGTATGACCGATCAGGCCCGAGCCGCCGGCGCCAAGGCCACGCCCCAGCTCAAGACAGATTTTCGGCAACTGGGTGGTCTTGCCCGAGCCGGTCTCGCCGCAGACGATCACCACCTGATTTTCGGCAATCGCCCGCGCGATTTCCTCGCGGCGCCCGGAGACCGGCAGCGCTTCGGGGAAGGTGATCGGCGGAATCGGATTTGGCTCGACGACGCGCGCGGGACGAGCTGGACGTTCAGGGCGGGTTTCGCGCGGCTCACGTTCTGCGCCGGCGCGGCGCGGCGCCGACGACTGCGATGACGGCTTTTGCGGCCGTGCCGTCTTCTGTGACGCTTTCGCGTCGGCGCCTGGCGAGCGCTCGGCGGCACCGCCTCCGGGCGCGGACTTTGCCGCTCGCGACGGTCTCTGCGCGCCGCCAGCGGGCCGCGCGCGGCGCTCTACCTCGCCGTGCGACTCGCGCGATGGGTCTGATCCGGCGTCTTGCGCCGTTTTCTCGTTCGCCGGAGCGGGACTTTTGGGTACATTCGACATGGGGGCGCATTATAATCCCGGGCATGAATTCCCAAACCGACCTCGTCCCCACGCCCGCGAGCGCTCCGGCCACGTCCGGCGCTGCGGAATCCGACTCCCAACATGCGCAATTCGTCGACTGGATGCGCTCGGTTGCCCCCTATATCCACGCGTTCCGCAACAAGACGTTCGTCGTCGGGTTCGGCGGCGAGGTGGTGCATCAGGGGCTGCTGAACGCGCTGGTGTCCGACATCGCGCTGTTGCAGGCCATGGGCATCCAGATCGTGCTGGTGCACGGCTCGCGACCGCAGGTTGAAGAGCAGATGAGCCTGCACGGGGTGGAGTCCGAGTTTTCGCACGGCATGCGCATCACCGATGCGCGCGCGCTCGAATCCGCCAAAGAAGCGGCGGGCGAAGTGCGTCTGGACATCGAGGCGGCCATCAGCCAGGGCTTGCCGAACACGCCGATGGCGCACGCGCACATCAGCGTGGTGTCGGGCAACTTCGTGACGGCGCGGCCGGTCGGCATTCTGGACGGCGTCGATTTCGCCCACACCGGCGTGGTGCGCAAGATCGACGCGGATTCGATCCGCCATTCGCTCGCGAGCCGCAAGCTGGTGCTGCTCTCGCCGCTCGGCTTCTCGCCCACCGGCGAGGCGTTCAATCTGTCCATGGAAGACGTCGCCTCGGCAGCGGCCATCGCGCTGCGCGCCGACAAGATCGTGTTCCTGACCGAAACGCCGGGCCTGATGGAAAACGGCGAAGAAGGCCCCGAACTGATGCGCGAACTCTCGCTCGACGACGCGTACAAGCTGCATGAAAGCGGCGAAGTCACCGGCGACGCCGGTTTCTACCTGAAGCACTGCATCCGCGCCTGCCGCGGCGGCGTGGCGCGGGCGCACATCATCCCCTACGCGCTCGACGGCAGCCTGCTGCTGGAACTGTTCCTGCACGATGGCGTGGGCACGATGATCTCGTACGAGAACCTCGAAAGCCTGCGCGAAGCGACACCGGACGACGTCGGCGGCATTCTGGCGCTGATCGAGCCGCTCGAATCGGACGGCACGCTGGTGCGGCGCGGCCGCCACCAGATCGAACGCGACATCGACCATTTCTCGGTGATCGAGCACGATGGCGTGCTGTTCGGTTGCGCGGCGCTCTATCCGTACACGCAGGAACGCATCGGCGAAATGGCGTGCCTCACCGTGGCCCCGGAAGCGCAAGGCACCGGCGACGGCGAGCGGCTCTTGAAACGCATCGAGCAGCGCGCCCGGGCCCGCGGCCTGACGCGCATTTTCGTGCTGACGACACGCACCGAACACTGGTTCCTGAAACGCGGCTTTGTGAAGGCAACGGTCGACGACCTGCCGGAAGATCGCCGCCGCCTCTATAACTGGCAGCGCAAGTCGCTCGTGCTGATGAAACAGCTCTGAGCGGCCTTCTCACGCGACTGCCCGAAATAACGCAAAAACGCGCAACTGCGCGCAACTGCGTCCCCATTGATACAGTAACTATTTTTATGGGACCGGAGTCAGTGCTAAAACACTGACTCCGGTCGACAAAGGAGAAGCACAGCATGGCTCGTATGGTTCAATGCGCGAAGCTCGGCAAGGAAGCCGAAGGCCTCGATTTCCCGCCGCTGCCGGGCGAACTCGGCAAGCGGATCTACGAAAGCATCTCGAAGGAAGCGTGGCAGGCATGGCTCAAGCAGCAAACCATGCTGATCAACGAAAACCGCCTGAACATGGCCGACCCGCGCGCCCGCCAGTACCTGATGAAGCAGACCGAGAAGTTCTTCTTCGGCGAAGGCGCCGATCAAGCTTCGGGCTACGTGCCGCCGTCGCAAGGCTGATCTGATAAGCGCCCGCAAGGGCGTACGGCGCCAAAGCCAATACTCACGGTGGGCGTCGTAAATCAAGGGCGGCGTGCCACGCGACGTCCGTCGGATCTTGCGGTCAAAAATATTAAAATAAGGCCGTCTGTTAAGGGGGGACCCGTCATGCCCAGCAAGACATCCAGCGCCGCGTCAGCCAAGACGCCCAAGCCCCCCCCCAAAAAGCTTCTGCCAAGTCAATAGCCAAGTCGGGCAAGGCTTCCATGCACGCGAAAGACAAGACTGTGCGTGTCATGACGCTCAATGAGCGATTGGCAGATATGCGTGCGCACGGAGCGCAAATGCGAAAGACGAAAGCCTCTGCACTCGCCTTTTTGAAGCGTGCAGGGATCGTGGACGACAGCGACGAGCTCGCGCAACCTTTTCGGAATTGAGGTCTGCTATCTGGTCGGTCTACGAATATCAACCTAGTTTCGTGCTTGGATTCCACGGCTGCGATCAAAAAATCGGCGAGCGGATTCTCGGTGGCAAGGAACCACACCTTTTGCCATCGGAGAAAAAATATGACTGGCTTGGGCACGGCATCTATTTAAGTACCTGAGCAAGGCAAAGCAGGATGTACCGAAAAACGTCGGCAAGACGGCAGACAAGGCAGGACGCGCGCTGGACTGTGCAGTCATGAATGCACTACAGCAATACAGGAAAGACCGTCATGAAACGGAATACGATTCGGTGCGCGGTCCTTTCCTGGAGGGAGAGCCGATCTATTCCTGACGCGGGTTTTCGCAGCGAAACCACATCCAACTGTGCGTTCGCAACACCGCATGCATCAAGGGGGACTTCCGGCCTTTGCAAAGCAGCTCGGCCCGGTAGCGGACTATTGCCGTCCACCTCTCCGGTTTTTCTGGCGCTCTGAAATCCAGGTGCTCACGGTGAACGTTGTGTCGAGGGGTTACGACGCGATGCGCTACACCCCCATCCGTCCGACGAAAATCCGCGCCGTGCGCGCGGATTTTTTTTCGCCTGTCCGAATCCGCTTGCCCCCTTGTGGGTCGCTGCAAGCCCCACTTTTAAACCCTCGCTTCAAATTTTCCAGCTCCCTCGGATCCCCCACCCCGCAAGGGATTCAGCCGCTTCGGCGAGATCCGCCGGCCACCCCGTTTGCACGATCCTCTGTCATCGTGCTATCATGTGCATCGTTCCAACAGTAATTCACCATCATTCGCGTTCAATTCACCATGCGGCGCCGTGTGCGACGCATCGCGTTTTGAGCAGTTTTTATACAAGAAGGCTTGTCGGTCACGTCGCGGATTCATCGCGGTCATCACCGGCCTTTTTCGTGCCAAGCCTTTCAGCGGCGTGCAGGCGGTTTCCAACTGTCCCAGCGTCCTCATGCATCTGCCCCCCTTCCACGGCCACGCAGATGCAAACAATCAGCAGCACCTAGATCAGTGCAATTCCGCGAATGCGCGCAAGCGAGAGGCGGACGGCACGGCGTTTGGTTTTTCTTTGCGCGCCGGCCCTACCTTGTCGCCCCCCTCGCCCACGCCCGGTTCGCGAAACTGCACTTTTTCCCAGCACCCGTGGCGGAACGTTCATGCGCGTTTTCATGAGTTTCGTCGCAGTCATTGGAGTTTTCACCTTGACCGCTTCCAGCAACGGCTTCTGGCGACACCACAAACAAGAACAGCGCCTTACCCTCGACGACATCACGGTCGTCGACAAATCCCTCCTCAAACGTGCAGTCGGCGCGATGGCGCTCGGCAATGCGATGGAATGGTTCGACTTCGGCGTGTACAGCTACATCGCCGTCACGCTCGGCCAGGTGTTCTTCCCGTCGAGCAATCCGTCGGCCCAGTTGATCGCCACCTTCGGCACGTTCGCGGCGGCCTTCCTCGTGCGCCCGCTCGGCGGCATGGTGTTCGGGCCGCTTGGCGACCGCATCGGCCGGCAGCGCGTGCTTGCCATGACAATGATCATGATGGCCGTCGGCACCTTCGCAATCGGCCTGATTCCGAGCTACGGCTCGATCGGCATCTTCGCGCCCATCCTGCTGCTGGTCGCGCGTCTGGTGCAGGGCTTCTCCACCGGCGGCGAATACGGGGGCGCCGCGACCTTCATCGCCGAATTTTCGACCGACAAGCGCCGCGGCTTCATGGGCAGCTTCCTCGAATTCGGCACCTTGATCGGCTATGTGCTTGGCGCGGGCACCGTGGCGTTGCTGACGGCCACGCTGTCGCACGATGCGCTGCTGTCGTGGGGCTGGCGCGTGCCGTTCCTGATCGCCGGGCCGCTGGGTCTGGTGGGTCTGTACATTCGTATGAAGCTCGAAGAAACGCCCGCGTTCAAAAAGCAGGCCGAGGCTTATGAGGCGCAAGACAAGGCGCGGCCGAAGCAACGCCTGCGCGAGCTGATCGCGCAGCAATGGAAGCCGCTGCTGCTGTGCGTCGGCCTCGTGCTGATCTTCAACGTGACCGACTACATGGCGCTGTCGTACCTGCCGAGCTATCTGTCGTCGACGTTGCATTTCGACGAGACGCATGGCCTGTTTCTGGTGCTGCTGGTGATGGTGCTGATGATGCCGATGACGCTGTTCGCCGGGCGCCTGTCCGACACGGTCGGCCGCAAGCCGGTGATGCTGTTCGGCTGCATCGGACTGTTCGCGCTGGCGATTCCGGCGCTGCTGCTGATCCGCACGGGGGCAATGTTGCCGGTGTTCGGCGGCCTGCTGATTCTCGGCGTGCTGTTGTCGTGCTTTACCGGCGTGATGCCCTCGGCGCTGCCGGCGCTCTTCCCCACCCGGATCCGCTACGGCGCGCTGGCGATCGGTTTCAATATCTCGGTATCGCTGTTCGGCGGCACGACGCCGCTCGTCGCGGCATGGCTCGTCGAGCGCACCGGCGATCTGATGATGCCCGCTTACTACCTGATGGGCGCATCGTTGATCGGTATCGTCTCGGTGCTCGCCTTGCGCGAAACCGCTCGCAAGCCGCTGCTCGGCTCGGGACCGTGCGTCGCCACGCGGGCCGAAGCGCACGCCGTGCTGCGCGGCGAACGCGAGGCTGAAGAGATGGACGAGCGCTACGCCGCCGGAGCGACTGCGCGGGCGTAAGCAGAAACAGAGGAAGTAGCAAGACGCATCAAGCGTCGCCCCAAAACGGACCGCCCATGTCTCGGCATGCGCGGTCCGTTTTCTATTCCAGCAACGCCTGCCAGGTAGCGGTGGCGCGCGCTCCTTCCACAATCAGCAGCCCCGCCGACACCGGCAGCTTGAAGCGGCGCGGCCCGGCACTGCCCGGGTTGACGAACAGCACTCCAGCGCGCTCCTCGATCAGCGGCTTGTGCGAATGCCCGCTGACGACCACCGCAATCCCCTGCGCACGCGGATCGCCATCCAGATCCGCGATGTCGTGCACGACCCGGATCTTCACCTGCTGCGCACTCAGCGTGGCGTGCGTCGGCAACTCGCGCGCCCACGTGCCGGTGTCGTTGTTGCCGCGCACGGCGGTAACGGGCGCGATGCGCTCGAGCGCGTCGAGCACGGCTCGCTCACAGATATCGCCCGCGTGAATGATCGCGTCGCAGCCCGCGAGATGCCGCAGGGCTTCCGGCCGCACCAGGTTGTGGGTGTCGGAGATCAGACCGATGCGTGTCAGTGTGGAATGGGTCGTCATGATGGCATGCGTCGGAGAATCGTTTTGCGCCGCACACTGCGGCGCAGGTCATTCAGTGTGCCATGCCGCTAAAGCATGTGAAGGCCTGAAATTCCCTGTGACAATCTGAATAATTCTTAAAGAACAGACTCGTCGGTCCGCGTTTCAGTTACATACATGGCCGTCGCGGAAGATACTTCAAAAACAGCGCCTCATGCGCACCGTGGCAACTACTACAAAACGGAAATTAACCTATGAAGCTGTCATTCGAAGCGCTCGAAGCACTGGATGCAATCGATCGCACCGGCACCTTTGCCGAAGCCGCCGAACTGCTGCACCGCGTGCCGTCCTCGCTCACGTACCTGGTGCAAAAGCTCGAGAGCGATCTCGATGTCGTGCTGTTCGACCGCACCGGCAGGCGAGCCCGGCTTACCCACGCAGGCCGGGTGGTGGTCGAGGAAGGCCGGCACCTGCTCTATGCCGCCGAACAGCTGGAACAGAAAGCTCAGCGGATTCAGGAAGGCTGGGAAGCGGAGTTGCGCATCTGCGTCGACGAGATCCTGCCGCTCGACGCCCTCTGGCACTACGTCCACGCCTTCTACGATCTGAAGATGGAGACCCGCCTGCGCATCACGCGCGAGGTGCTCGGCGGTACGTGGGACGCATTGATCACGCGGCGCGCCGACCTCGTGGTCGGTGCGGCGGGCGAGCCGCCGCAACTGCCGCATCTGGTGGCGCGTCCGGTCGGCTCGCTGCGCCACGTCTTCGTGGTGGCGCCGGAGCATCCGCTCGCCCGCCTGCCCGAACCGCTCACGAGCGAAACCGTGGCGCGCCATCGCGGTGCAGTCATCAGCGACACCTCGCGCGAACTGAAACCGCGCTCGGTGGCGACCGAGAGCGCGCAGGAATGCATCGCCGTGCCGACGCTTGCTGCCAAACTCGCCGCGCAGTGCGAGGGGCTCGCCGTCGGCACGGTCCCCGAGTGCCTCGCCGCAGGGCCGATCGCGCAAGGCAAGCTGGTCGCCAAACGCGTCGCCGGCATGCGGGAAGTCACGCAATGCTACGTCGCATGGCGCGACGACGAGACCGGCCGCGCGCTGCGCTGGTGGGTCGAGCAACTGAATCAGCCCGATCTGATCGATCAGTTCATCGCGCGCATCTGAAGAAAGCGCCCCTTGTCGCAACGCCACGCCCGGATCGGCGCGTGAGGGCACGCAAAGGCGCCCGCCGATGCAAGTGCAGTCGGCCGCCGCCCTAGCCTTCCTGCTTCACCGCGCCAGCCACCGGGTAGCCGCCCGCCCCCGGCAGCAAATGCGGCAGCGTCGGCCGATGCCCTTGCGAATGCAGCAGCAGCGAACCCGGCAAATGCGCGACACTCGCGGCACGCTGCGCTTTCCTGAACTCGCCCATGCTGGCGGCCGCCCGCCGTTCGAGTTCGCCGGCGCCCTGGCGTCGCGCGCAACCGAGCGCCGCCGCAAACCAGGATTCGGCTTCAGCCATCTGGCTCGCCGCAAGCGCAATTTCGCCGCGGATGCGGCAAAGCTCCGCGTAGAACCAGCGCTCGCCGGTTTGCTCGCAATCGCGCAGCGCCTCGTCAATCACGTTAGCGGCGTCGTCCCGGCGGCCGCACGCGAGCAACACACTGCCGAACTGCGCCAGCATCATCATCATCGGCGCCTTGAAACGCAGCGCGCGCAGCGCATCGAGCGAGTTGCGAAACTGCGGCAGGCGGCCCAGCTCCGAGCGCGACAGCAGGTATTCGTCGAAGCAGTCGCAGCAGGCGAGCCAGATCGCGAAGCCCGCCTGCGACGCACGAGCGCGCAGCATGCCGATACCATGCCGGGCAATGGAGGCTTCATTCATTAGCAGTGCGACAGGAATTACCGCTTCGACCAGCACGTAGCAGGTCACCATGTCGTGCTCGTATTGCTGCGCGGCGCCCAGCGCCTGCTCGGCGAGCGCCAGCGCCTTGCCGGTCTCGCCCTGCAGCCATAGCACGCGTGCCAGCGTGGCGTTCGCGACGATCCCATGGTCGATCCGGAAGCCGACGGTGCGCCAGCGATGCGCGGGCCGGACATAGGCGCTCAGCATCGCCTCGAGCTGGGCGCGTGCGGCGCTCTGCTCGCCGGCATAGTGCAGTGCGATACCTTCGATGCGGCGCGCGATCACCCGCTGCGTCAGATTCTCGCCGCGTTGGGCAAGCGTGCCAAAGCGGCGCGCCAGCAACAACGCCGCCTGCGTCTCGCCGCCGTACTGGCAGGCGTTCCACAAGCCCCACAGCGCGCGCGATTCGAACTCCGTATCGCCGCTCGCCTCGGCCAGCGACAGCACCTCGGACCACCCGTCATGCACGGCCCGAACCGGGCCATGCGTGTAGACAAGCGCTGCGGCGTACGACGCGATCAGCCACAGCTTGGCGCGCAGCGGCACCGGTGCAGTGTCGGCCTCTGCGTCGGGGGCCGCTTCCGCCGCCTCGGCCTCCTCGAGCGCATGTAGCGCCACGCGCGAGCGTTCGCAACATTCGTCGACCAGCGAGACGTCGAACAGATACGGCACCGCCACGGCCGCCAGCTCGACGCCGACGCGCCGGTCGCCGTGCGGCGAGAAGGCCCAGTCGAGCGCGGCGCGCAGGTTGCCCAGTTCATGACGGAATTCGGCGAGCCATTCGCCAAGGGGGCATTCGATGCGCCGATGCGGCGCACGCTCGAAGAACGTGCAGAAATACGCGGCGTGTGCGAGCGACGCGGCATCGCGCTCGCCATTGTCTTCGAGCTGCTGCAGCGCGTAGGCCCGGGTCGTTTCGAGCAGGCGGTAGCGCGCGCCCGCAGCATTGCTCTCCTGCACCACCAGCGACTTCGACACCAGCCCGCCCAGCGCATCGAGTATCTCGGTGCAGGAAAAGCCGTGGCCGGTCATCACGTGGCAGACCGCCTCGAAGGCGAAGCCGTTGAGAAATACGCCGAGCCGGCGCAACAAGCTGCGCTCGGTATCGTCGAGCAGGCGGTAGCTCCAGTCGAGCGTCGCCTTCAAGGTTTGATGGCGCGGCAAGGCGCTGCGAAAACCGCCGCCGAGGATGCGCAGGCGCTCGTCCAGATGTCCGGCCAGCACTTCGATGCCGAGCACCGCGGCGCGCGCGGCCGCCAGTTCGATGGCGAGCGGAATGCCATCGAGGCGCCGGCACACCAGTCCCGTCAGGAAGATGCTGCGCTCGTCCGAGGCAAACTGCGGATCAATGCCGCGCGCCCGCGCCAGGAAGAGCCGCACAGCGCTCGCCTGCAAGATCGCCTCGCTAGCGCAGTCTTGCGCGGGCACCTCGAGCGAAGGCACACGCTGCAGCACCTCGTCCTTGATGCGCAGCGCCTCACGGCTCGTCGCCAGCACGCCGAGCAGCGGATTGCCCGCCGTCATCGCGCTGGCGATCTCCGCCGCGGCATCCATGATGTGCTCGCAGTTGTCCAGCACGATCAGCACGCGGCGGCCCGCCATGCACGCCGCGATATCGCGCAGCAGGCGGCGGCCGGCCGGCAACTTCATGCCGAGCGCGTTCGCCAGTTCATCGACGGCAAAGCGCGCATCCGATACCGAGGCAAGCGCAACGAACACCACGCCATCGGGAAAGCGGGCGCGCGAGCGGCCCGCGACCTCGAGCGCGATGCGCGTCTTGCCGATCCCGCCCGCGCCAACCAGCGTCAGCACGCGGGCCGAATCGAGTGCGGCGCTCACTTCGTCGATCAGGCTGTCGCGGCCGATCAGCGGCGCGCCGCCATGCGGCAGATTCGATACTGGCAGCTCGTCGCGCTCAGCGGTATCCAAACGCGGCACGGCGGGCGCGGCCTGCGGCGCCTGCGCCACGATCAGCCGGTAGCCGCGGCCCGGTACAGTGCGGATCATGTCGCGAGCGTCGCCGAGCACCTTGCGCAAGGCCGCAATATGCACCTGCAGATTGTTCTCTTCGACCACGGTGTCGGGCCAGACCCGCCGCATGACCTCGTCCTTCGACACCACCTCCCCATCTGCCCGGATCAGCAATTCGAGAATGTCGAACGCACGGGTGCCGATGCGCAACGCCTCGCCGTTCCGCTGGATTTCCCTATTCTCTAGGGACACGTATAGCTGTCCTATCCGGACCATCGCGAGCTCAATATGCCGAAGTTGATCGGGGAAGAAACAAGATCCAACGTGAAGCAAATCAGGCGATCGATGTTACGGCACCCTCAACTGTTAAATATTGAAAAATTTCGAACCGACGCTTCTGATTTTTTGATCGGTCCGGCTTGTTTGACCTCGTCTGCAAGCCATGGGCACGGAGTGTCTACGTGAGGCGGCGGCTGTTTATGCATCGAGCATAGAGCTTCCCTCGGCAACGCATTGGCTGTTCGAAGCTAGAAGTTGGCGCGTGAGTTCAGCCAGGCGGAACAACCTGGGACGCCTCGAGACTGCCGCTGTCCTGGGCCAGGTGAACCGCCAGCCATACCGTCGGCTCCGTGTCATGGGTCCACGCGACCCGGTGCTTGCGATGGGCCTCGATCAGCAGATAGTCGCCCGGCTGCATGACATGCGGATGAGCGTCGCCGGCGAACTCGAGACTCGCCGCACCGCTCAGCAATACGACCCATTCGGCGCGCGGACTGTCGTACCAGAAGCCGGGCGCGCTAGCCTGCCCGGTCGAGACGATGCGCTCGATCGTCGTGCCTGCCTGTTCGAGCAACGTATCGAAGCGCTCGCCCTCGGCCTCGGTGGATGGAAGACGAAACAGATTGCCCAGACTCGGCATGACGGCTCCTGTGGTCAGCGGTGATCAGCAGTGGTCAACGAAGCGATGGCTGCGCCCGTACCGCAACCCGCCGCAAGCTCAAGCCATCTGCCTTACTGCAGCGGCTTCAAACGGTCCAGCAAAGTCGGCACCAGTTCGCTGATGGTCGGATGGATGTGCATGGCGTACTGCAGCGTCGGGTACGGCGCGCCGGCGGCCATGATATCGATGAATGTATGAATCGCTTCATCGCCCTCAATGCCGAGAATCGCCGCACCGAGTATCTGTTTGCTTTGCGCGTCCACCAGCACCTTCATGAAGCCGTCGGTCTCGCCGCGTTCGCGCGCGCGGCCGACCCGCGTCATGGGCATCGTCGCGATCAGCGCGGGCCGGCCCGAGGCGCGCACCTCGGTCTCCGAGAGGCCCACTCTGGCAAGCGGCGGATCGACGAACACTGCGTACGCCATGATGCGGGTATCGGCACTGCGGGCGCCGCCGTCGAACAGGTTGGCGGCCACGATCTGGTAGTCGTCGTAGGACGTATGCGTGAATGCGCCGCGGCCGTTGACGTCGCCGATCGCCCACACGCCCGGCGCCTGGGTGCGCAAGGCGCCGTCGACCGCGATCATGCCGTGCCGGTCGGTGTCGATGCCGGCGGCGGCGAGGCCGAGGTCGTCGGTATTCGGCTTGCGGCCGGTGGCGAACAGCAGGTGCGACGCTTCGAGCGCGGCCTCACCGCCTTCGAAGCCGATGCGCACGCCGTCGCCGGCGAGCGGCTCGACGCGTTGCGGCTGCGCGCCGAAGCGAAAGCTGACGCCTTCGCGTTCCAGCACAGCCTGCACGGCCTGCGCAAAATCGGCATCCTCGCGGGCCAGCAAGCGCTCGCCGCGCACCAGCACCGTGACCCGGCTGCCGAAGCGGCGGAACACCTGGGCGAATTCGAGCGCAATATAACTGCCGCCGACAATCGCCAGATGCTCGGGCAATTCGGTCAGTTCAAGCAGCGACGCGTTAGTGTAATAGCGGATCCGTTCGATGCCGGCGAGCGGCGGCACCACGGCACGCGTGCCGGTATTGATGAAGATCTCGTCGGCTTCGATCTGCTCGATGAGCTGGCCGTCGTGGCCGCTGATGCTCAGCGTGCGCGGGCCGGTAAAGCGCGCATGACCGTTGAACACGGTGAGATTGCGCGTACCGCGCAGCCATTTTTCGACGCCGCTGCGCGACTCGCCGATGATCCGGTCTTTACGCGCCTTCACCTGCGCCAGATCGACCGTCACCGGGCCGGCCACCTGCACGCCGTAAGCGGCTGCGTGACGTGCCACGTGGGCCGTGCGGGCGCTTGCCACGTAGCTCTTGGTAGGAGTGCAGCCGACATTCACACAGGTGCCGCCGAACGCGGCCCGCTCGATCACGGCGGTCTTGCGGCCGCTCTCGCCAAGCCGCACCGCGAGCGGCGAGCCGCCTTGTCCGGTGCCGATCACGACTGCGTCGAAGTGCTGGGGCATGGCAGGTCTCCCGAGGGCCGATGACACGGTGCTGCCATCTTACGCCTGCCCTCGCTGGGCCATGCCGGTGTCGTTTCAGGAGTTCGCTGCAGTTCAGCCGTGGCAATGATGCGCGCAGATCAGCGCGCGCGAACGCTGCAGCGCCGCCTGGGCGCCCTTCGTGGCCATCATGAGGCCCACCTGGCTCAGGTTAAAGTCCTGCGCCACCATCATTTGCATCAGCGCCACCATCGGCAGGACCACTGAGGGGTGATATAGCTGTCGTTCGATCAAATCTCGCATGCCCGGCTCCCGCTGCATCGCGCCGCTTCGGCACGACGCTACTTACGTTTCGATGGTGGGATTCTAGGCATCCGCGCCACGCGGATAAATAGCGCAAACGCGAAGTGAGTTGTTGCGGAAAGCGAACAATCGACAGCCTCCACACTCCGGACAGGGTTACTCGAGCGGCGCGCCGATAAACTCGGGCAACGCTTCCGCCCGTTCGGAGAACGCTGCCAACGCCGGGTAACGCGCGTCGTCAAGCGCACCGGGCAACATGAACTGCGTGAAGCGCCACGCCACCGCCACTGTAATGTCCGGCTGCATCAGGCGCTCGCCGCACAGCCAGCCCCGATGTCCGGCCAGACGTTCCTCCAGCACCCCAAATGCCGCGTGCATCTGCTTCTGTACCCGCTCGATCCACGGCTCGTACTGCGACTCCTGCGGGCGCAGATTGCGCTCGTACACCTCCTGCATGGCCTTCTCGGTAGCGGCGAGCGCGAAGCCGATCAGGCTCAGCGCCTGCAGCCGCGCGGCGGGCTCCTCGGGCAGCAGACGGCAGGCCGGCGCGACCTTATGGTCGATGTGATCGAGGATCAGGCTCGAGTCGATCAGCACCGTGCCGTCGTCTTCGATGAAGGTCGGCGCCTTGACCACCGGATTGACCTTCGCAAACTCGTCGAAATGGCGAAACACCGACACGCTGCGATGCTCGAAAGGCAAGCCGAGCACGGCCAGCGAAATCGCGACGCGACGCACATAGGGGGAGTCCAGCATGCCGATCAGTTGCATTCGATGCCTCGTGGTTCGAGATAGAAGGAATGCATGACTTTAGCTCAAGCGTGCTGCATACAGCGTGCCTTCATCAATCGATTTGCCGCAGCGGCGCCGGCTCCTGGTGCGCCTCGCCGCTCTCCTGCATGCCGCGTGCATAAGCACTCGCCGCCACCGGGCGGCTGAACAGATAACCCTGCTGCTTGTCGCAGTCGATCGTGCGCAGGAACGACGCCTGCGCCGGCGTCTCCACGCCTTCCGCGGTGACGTTCATGCCGAGCGAATGCGCCATCGCCACCACCGCCTGGGTAATCGCGATCGAGTCGCGATGGTCCGGCAAGCCGGCCACGAACGAGCGGTCGATCTTGAGGTTGTGCAGCGGAAAGCGCTTCAGATACGACAGCGACGAATAGCCGGTGCCGAAGTCGTCGACGGAAATGCGCACGCCCATCTCGCTCAGCGCGCGGAGAATCGGCAGCACGGTATCGCTGTCGTTCATCAGCAGCCGTTCGGTGATCTCGAGCTCCAGCGCATCGGCGCTTATGCCGCAGCGTGCCAGACAGCGTTCGATGCGCTCCACCAACCCGTCGCTCACCTGGCGCGGCGACAGATTGACCGCAATCACGAGATCTGGCGCCAGCGTGCGGCGCCATTGCGCGATTTGCTCGCAGGCGTGTTCCAGCACCCAGTTGCCGATCGGCACGATCAGCCCGGTATCCTCCGCGACCGGGATGAACTCCACCGGCGAGACGTCGCCCAGTTCGCGGTTGTACCAGCGCAGCAACGCTTCCGCGCCGACTGTGCGGCCGCAGCGGCTATCGACGATCGGCTGGTAGACGAGACTCAGCTCGCCCGCCGCCAGCGCGCGCCGCAGCAGTTGCTCGATCGCAAAGCGCCGCTGCAGATGCTGGTTCAGCTCGGCAGTAAAGAACTCGAAGTTGTTGCGGCCGCGCTGCTTGGCCGAGTACATCGCCGAATCTGCATTGCGCATCAGGGTCGGCACATCCTGGCCGTCCTCGGGAAACAGGCTAATGCCAATCGACGCCCCCAGGTAGTACTCGTTGCCGGCCACCGCGAACGGCACGGCCACCGTTTCGAGGATCTGGCGCGCAAGGGCGATCAGGTCGTCGGTGGTGTCGTAGCGGCTCACGACGATCACGAATTCGTCGCCGCCCACCCGCGCGAGCGTGTCCTTCTTGTCGACGCAGGAGGCGAGGCGCCGCGCCACGTTACACAGCAGCGCATCGCCCGCTTCATGGCCGGCGGTATCGTTGACCTTCTTGAAACCGTCGAGATCGACGAACAGGACTGCGACACGCGCGAGTTCGGTGGACAGACCCGCGGGTTCGAAGAGGTCGCGCATCCGGTCAGCCAGATACGCGCGGTTATAGAGGCCCGTGAGGGAGTCGCGGGTGGCAAGATATTTGAGTTGCTGCTGGGCCGCGCGCACCGGGCCGATATCGGTAAACGAGATCAGTAACGAATCGGGTTCGCGCTCGCCGGGCTTGATGATCGGCACCACATTCTGGGTGATCCAGATGGTCTCGCCGTCGGCCAGCTCGAGGCCGATCGTCAGACCGAACAGCGGCTTGCCGCTCATCAGCACGCGCGCGGTCGGGCGGTCCGCCTGGGTGATCGGCGTGCCGTCCTCGTACAGGGCGCGCCGCATGACCGTCAGGATGTCCTGGCCGATCAGGTCCGGCTTCGCATGCAAGATGCGCAGCGCACTCGGATTGCATGCCAGCACCACGCCGCTGCGCGATTGCACCACGATCCCTTCGTTGAGGTGATTGACCACCAGGCGATGGTGCTCCTCGCTTTGCGCGAGGCGCTGCGCAATGGCGTCCTGATGCACGGCGAGACCGACGCTGTGGCCGATCTCGCGCAGCATGGCTTCCTCTTCGGCACCCGGACGGCGTGGCGTGCGATGGTAGACGGCAAACGCGCCGAGCACCCGGCCCGCATCGTTTTCGAACGGGATCGACCAGCACGCGCGCAAGCCGAGCGGCAAGGCGAGATGCTTGAAATCCGCCCACAGCGGATCGGTCTCGATGTCCTCGACCACCACCATACGCCGCAGATACATCGCCGTGCCGCACGAACCCACCTGCGGCCCGATGGCGACACCGTCGAGCGCCGCCGTGTACGACTTCGGCAGCGACGGCGCCCCGCCGGGGTGCGCATGCACGCCGTCGGCATCGAGCAGCAGGATCGAGCAACATGCGCCCTCGCCGAGCAGCGCTTCCGCGCGCCGGCAGACTTCGTCGAGCAACTCCGGCAGCGGCGTGTTGCGCGTGAGCAGCCGCAAGACACTGCGCTCCGACGCCAGCACCTGCTCCGCCAGCTCCGTCGGAATTCGGGTGCTGTCAGACGCTGCTCCAACCGAGTTACCTGGTGTCACCTGGCAAGTCATATCTGAGCCCCCTCACACGACATCGGCAGGTTTCGACCGGCAGCGCACTGGGGTTTACGCCTGGACCGCGTGGATTCATCCATGCGGCATGACCAGGTCGCGGTGCCCCCCCGCGGTGATCACCTGCGGCGGGCCCCTAGTTATGCGCGTGCAAGTCCGGATTCAGTTGTCCCCAAGTCTTGGTGCGGGAGATCGCCTCGACCGCACCGCTCTGCGAATTGCGCCGGAACAGCCAGCCGTTTTGCCCGCTCAACTCCGCCGCCTTGACGACCAAACCGTCCGGCAACCGCACTCGCGTGCCTGCCGTCACATAACAGCCGGCCTCGACGACGCAGTCGTCGCCAAGCGAGATGCCGATGCCCGCGTTGGCGCCCAGCAGGCAGCGCTTGCCCACCGACACCACCTGGGTGCCGCCGCCCGAGAGCGTGCCCATGATCGACGCGCCGCCGCCGATATCGCTGTGATCGTCGACCACGACCCCGGAACTGATGCGTCCTTCGACCATCGACGCGCCCAGCGTCCCCGCGTTGAAATTGCAGAAGCCCTCGTGCATGACCGTGGTGCCGGCAGCCAGATAGGCGCCGAGCCTGACGCGATCCACATTGGCGATGCGCACGCCCGCGGGCACCACGTAGTCGGTCATGCGCGGGAATTTGTCGACGCTCGTCACTTCGAACGGAATCCGTGCGGCGCGTGCCTTCAGGCGCACCTGGGCGACCGACTCCACCGCGCACGGTCCGAACGAAGTCCACGCCACATTGGCAAGCAGGCCGAACAGGCCACTCAGATTCGCTTCATGCGGCTGGATCAGCCGGTGACTCAGCAGATGCAACCGCAAATAGACGTCGTGCGCGTCGAGCGGCGGCTCGGCCAGCGAGGCAATCGCCGTGCGCACGCCGACCACCTCGACGCCGCGGCGCTCGTCGGGGCCGACGCAGTTGGCCGCGGCATCGCCGATCGCCCGCGAGACCTCGTCGTGCGACAGACGCAACGTGCCGCCTGCTTGCGGCTCGTCGGTCAGTTCCGGTTCGGGAAACCAGCTATCGAGAACGGTGCCGTCAGCGGCCAGCGTGGCCAGTCCGACCGCCGCTGCGCCACCCCTCCTGTGTTCGCCCAATGCCATCGTGCATCTCTCCGGTGAGATCAATGTGTGCCACCTCTGCGAGCGCGGATCGGTACGGGCCGGGAAGCGCGCTCATACAACCCCTCAGTCAACCCATCACGCAACCATCATGCAGCCTCGGCTCGCGACCGAACGCGTTCAGTTACCCGGCGGCGGCCTGCCCTGGTTGCCGCCCTGGCCGCCGCCCTGGTTGCCGCCTTGCCCGCCACCCGGCCGGCTTCCGCCGCCTCCGGGCGGGCGCCCACCACCGTTGCCCGGACCACCCGGGCGTTGAGCGCCAGGCGATTGTCCACCTGGCGGACGCCCGCCTGCGCCTGGCGGCTGGCCACCGGGAGGACGTCCTCCGGCTCCCGGCGGCGGTCCGCCCGGCGGCTTACCGCCCGGGTTGCCCGGTGGCGGTCCACCGGGAGGCTTCCCACCCGGATTGCCCGGCGGTCTGCCGCCCGGCCCACCCGGTGGTGGACCGGGCGGGCGGCCGGCGCCGGGACGCGGCGGCGGAGGCGGCGGGTGATGGGCCCAGCGCGACTGATCGCGATACCACGGGCGGCCGCGGTAATAGTTGCCCCAGTATGTGCCAATCGAGAAAGTCACGATCGGCAAGCCGATCACGGTTCCGTAACTCAGCACGGGAACCGGGCTGCCTTGATAAGGGTAGCTAAGACGCCCAGCGTAAACCCAACCGCGCAGGTTGGGGAGCGCGACGTCGCACCATGTGTAACCGGCGACGCACCCCATCACCGTGACCGGCAAGCCGCCCGGCAGTTGCGAAACGATCGGATAGTCGCGCGCAGGCCCCGCTCGCAGGTTCACCGGGCTGTTGGTGACGGCCTGCGTCTGTGCGAAGGCCGCGGCGGGTACGAGCAACAGAGCGCTCAACCCTGCATAACAGCACTGCATGAACTGTCTTCGCATTGCGGCCTCCTGTGGACGGGGCGGTTGTAATTGTCGCGGCAAGAACTAGCGTACCGCATCCCGATGAACGTCGCAGGTCATTAAGCGCGAGCCGCTGGTGCGGCAAATCCGCGCCGCATGAAACATCTGGTAAGCAGGTCGCAAACTCGTCCTTTTTTTGAGGGCTGCGGGATTCCAACTCAGACGATCATTCAGCGCACGACCGAACCTTTGTTTTGCCGGAACCGCCATGAAGATCTTCCGTACCGTCATTCTCGCGAGCTTGCTGCTCAACCATCCGTCGGCGCATGCGACCAGCTTCGACTGCAACAGGGGCCGCTCGGTCCCGGAGCAATTGATCTGCCATCGCGCCGATCTGTCGAAGCTCGATGACGAACTCGGCAAGCTGTACCGGCAAGCACGCCGCAGCGTCGCCAACCCCAAGGCGTTGCGCGCCGATAGCGATAGCAAGTGGGCGTGGCGCGAAGCGAACTGCGCCGACGAGGCGTGCCTGCGTACGTGGTACAGCGGGCGCATCGAGGAATTGCAGCGCTTGCTGGCGAGCCTGCAGCAAGGCGAGCCAGCTCAACCGGACGCCCCCGATCAGTCGGGCGCACCGGCGCCGCATCTGCGCGAGCTGCCGCGCGATCCGGGGCGGCGCGTACTTGCCCGTGCTCAACCGGATGCGAGCGCGGTCGAATCCGCCGCGCAAACCGAGGCTGCCGTCGCGGCCGCCCCCACGGCTAGCCCCGTGGCTGAACACGCGAGCACCCCGCTGCCTCGCCACGCACTGCCGTTGCAATGCACCGCCGCCGATCCCGGGATGGCGTGGCATGACCAGTGTGCGACCGTTCTGAAGCAGGACACGCGCTGGCAATATCCTTCCCATAGCGGCGACTGGTTCTGCAAACTGGCGACGCTCGCGCAGTCACCCGCAGAACCGCTGGCCGAACAGTAAACACCGCCGGCGGCGCGAGCGGCTGTTGGCGAGGAGGTCGGGCAAGCGCCGCAAGCACGCAACGCCAGGCTGGCCGCCCTTACCAAGGTCATGCTATGCAGTCAGGATGCCGTGTCAGAGAAGCGCCTCCCTGCAGACGATCTTTAGCGTCGCTGCCCTTGCGCTTCCCTGGCACTGCACACGGTATATCGGCAGGAAAAGATGCAGGCTTTATAGCGGATTAACCCTGATCGCAGCCGCGATCTCACCCGCCACGGATGCAAGCGCCCGACTGTATGCCTTCACGAGCGGGTCGTAGCCCGGCCCGCTCACCGCTTCCTGCGCGACCGAGCGACCGCTGACGGGCTGCCCGTGCCGTGGCGGCAAGACCGTCCAGATCGCAGCCAGCATGACGCTGCCTTGCACCGACGCGTCGAACTCCTGGACATCGACCGAGACGCGGTAAGCGTTGTCGTCCACGCGCTGCGGATAGGTCGAGACGATTGCTCCCGGTATGAGCTGCTGGAGATCCGCCCCGAGCACGCGAGGAATCTGGCTCGTCAAAGGATCGGCCCAGCGCGCAAACTCGTCGATGGAAACGCGGTTCGCGTCCACCCGCGTGACGATCTGCGCACGATCGACCAGTTCGGGCACCGTGACCGGGCCGATTGCGATCATGATGGGCGTGGCGGGGCGCACGACGGCCGGCGACGGCTCAGGTAGCTGAATCGCGTTCAAGGTGTAGAAGCTCGAAGCGGGCGACGTTGCGCACCCGCTGCTAAAGCTCAGCAGCAGCATGGTCAAAGCCAGCAAGGGAACTCGACGCATTACTTGTCCTCGGTTTTGCCCCGGAGCAAGGCTTCCGGATGCCGTTCCAGATACTCCGCGAGCGAGCGGAACGAGACCGCCGTTCGTGACAGCTCGCGCATGGCGTCGGCAGTGCTTTGCTGCAATGGCGAGTCGCTTTGCAAGGTGCGATTTGCGGCGGTGAGCGCTTCGCGTGCCGAACTCAACGTGGCCTTCGCCTCGGGCGCCACTTCCGTGTTGATGGTATTGAGCAGCGTGTCTGCGTCCCCGAGTGTCTTGCGCAGGTCCTGGCTGATGCCCTCAAACGGAATCCGGTTCAACCTGGCGACCAGACTCGTAATGGAGTCCTGCAGGCTCTGCAGGTTACCGGGCACGCTCGGCAGTTGCGGCGTCGCCTTGCTCCAGTCCACCGTGGCCTTCGGCGCAGCGGGGAAGAAGTCGATCGCGATATACAGTTGTCCGGTCAGCAGACTGGCGGTCCGCAGTTGCGCACGCAGTCCTTTCGATACCAGGTAGTCCGTAAAGGCTTTGCGTTGCGCCGCGATGTCCCCGCCTTTGCCGCCGCTTTGGCCCCCGCCGTCGCCCCATTCGTTGCGCGAGATCACCCGCTCCGGATAGATGCTGACCTCGACCGGGATGCTGAATTGCCGGGTCGCCCGATCGAAGTGCGCAGAGATGCGCGACACTTCTCCGATCACGATGCCGCGGAAATCGATGGGCGCGCCCACGGTCAAGCCGCGCACCGACTCGGTAAAGTTCAGGACATACTTGTCGACGATCGCGTCGTGCCGCTTCATGGCCTCGGCACGATCGGCGAACAGCGAGTACGCGTGGCGCGCCTCGGCTTGCGTCGTGCTGGTCGTGTCGGGCGGACTTTCGAATGCCAGGCCGCCGATCAGAATGGACACCAGCGATTCGGTGTCGACCTTCACACCGGTCGCATCCAGCGTCACGTCGACGCCGCTCGCATGCCAGAAGCGCGTATCGTTCGTAACGTACTTGTCGTAGGGCGCGTTGACAAACACGTGAATCGACATGCCTGCCCCGTCGGGGTCGAGCGCGTAGGAGACGATCTGGCCGACCTGCAGGCGGCGGAAAAACACCGGTGAGCCGATATCGAGCGAGCCGATAGTCGCGCTCTTCAGCACGAACTCGCGCCCGGGCGTGCCGGTGGCCAAAACCGGCGGCGACTCGAGACCGACGAAATCACGCCGCGCCTTTGACGATGTGCCGATGTCCATGCCGATATGCGAGCCGGACAGCAGCGTGCCGATGCCCGATACGTTGCCCCCGGCAATGCGCGGCCGAACCACCCAGAAGCGCGTATCGTCGACCAGCATGCTGGCCGCACTGCGCGACATCTCGGCGCGGGCCAGCACGGTCTTGTGATCGTCGGAAAGCACCACGCTCTTGATCGTGCCGATATCGACGTTCTTGAACTTGATCCTGGTTTTGCCCGCCTCGATGCCGTCACCCGTGACGAAGCTGATGGTGATGGTGGGGCCTTTCTGCATGATCGACTGCGCCGCCAGCCACCCCGCGATCAACACTGCGACGAGCGGCACCAGCCAGACAAGCTGGATGCGCCATCTCGACCGATCGACAGCAACGGCGGTTGGAAAGTCTGCGGCGTGGGCGTCATCTATCCCTCCGGACTGCTTACTCATCGTCCGGCTCCACTGCATCCCAGATCAGGCGCGGGTCGAACGACAAGGCGGCGAACATGGTCAGCACCACGACCGCGCCGAATGCCAGCGCACCGGGCCCGGCGTCGATGCTTGCCACCGTGCCGAACTTCACGAGCGCGACGAGAATCGTGATCACGTAGACATCGAGCATCGACCAGCGGCCGACCCGTTCCACCATCCGATAGATGTGCGATCGCTGACTTGGGAGATGCGCGGAACGCAACTGGGTGCTCCAGGCGAGATAGGCTAAGGAAAGAATTTTGAGCATGGGCACGACGATACTGGCGATAAAAACCATGGCTGCGAGGGGCCACGCTCCCGAGGTCCAGAGATACACGACCCCACTCAGGATCGTGTCCGCCTGGGCGCCGAACAAGGTGCTCGACACCATGACCGGCAAGAGAACGGCGGGGACGTACAGCACCATGGCGGCGCCCAGGAAGGCCCAGGTGCGCGCCAGACTGGCGGGCTTGCGTAGATGCAGCGCAGCCCGGCAACGTGGACAACGTGAAGCGCCCCAGGCACGCCCAGCGTGAGCATGGGCAGGTGGCGATGAAAGCAGGCCGCAGTCGTGACAAACGAACAAGCCCGCACGCGCCGCCGTAGCGCTCGCGGAGCGAGGCGGCAGCACCAGCGTCACACCACCCTCTCCTCTGCCTGGATCCACCCGCGCCCAGAGGTCGCGCGAATTGAACGCCGTCGACGCTGCGGCAAGCAGCACCATCACCGCGCCGAATGCTCCCATCGCAATGCCGGGGACGACCGTTGCGATGTGCTGCAGTTTGACGAGCGCAACCAGCATGCCGAGCATGAGTACTTCGATCATTCCCCAGGGGGCAATGTGCCTGAGCACACGCAACGCGTTCTCGGGCCTGCGGGGAAAACCGCCAAGCTGCAACGGCAACAGCAGATAGATCAGCGCCACAATGTTCAACGACGGCATCAATAGCGTCGTCACGAAGACGAGGCCCGCGATCGGCCACATACCGCCGGCATACAGCGACGAAGCCGCCCCGAACAGCGTGGTGTCGACACGCGTTCCATTCACCTCAAGTCCGACGACCGGAAAGCAGTTAGCTACTGCAAACAGGACGGCAGCCGCGACGGCGAGCGCCAAGACATGCCCGTGCTTCGCCGGCGAGCTCCGGTAGAGGACGGCGCGGCAACGTTGGCAACGCGCGGTGCCGCCCTCAGCGAGCGGCGTCTCCCATTGGAGAAAGTCGCACTCGCGACAGGCAATCAGGCTGGTGGCATTCATGTTCGGCATCCACACGCGAGAGCCCGGAGCGAGCGCCGCCCCGGATCCGGTTATTTGAATTGCGCAACCAGTGCGTCAGCACCCTTCTCGATCCCGGTCTTCGACGCGCTCAACGAGCCCAAGCTCGCGCCGATGTTGTACGGATTCGGGTATTGCTTGGTCACATAGGCGCTGAGCAGGCGATTGCTCGACGAGTCGTAGATCTCGACCGCGTAGATCACGGAACCGGTGAAGGCGCCTTCCTTGCCGCGCACGGTTTGAGTCACGTTGTACAAGCCGCCGGCGATATCGAAGCGTGAAAACGTGCTGAGCACCGGGGTGCTGGTTTTCGCGCCCGTCAGGATGAGCCTCAAACGCAGCGTGTTGGGACCGGCCTCGGTGGCCGGTTCGAAGCGGCTGCGCAACTTCTCCGCGAACTCGGTTTGCATGTAGCTCGCGAGCGCGGCCTTGTCCGTATCTTGCATGTCGCCGAACTGGTTGTCGGCGCCTTGGTAGATCGTTACAGGGTCGATGATCAGCCTGGTGTACTTCTGCCACTCGGTCTGCGGCGCAAACCGGTATGGCATCCGGCCGGAGTCGTCTTGCTGGTTGGGCCGCAAATAAGGCGCCGAGGCAAGGCCTGAGTACGCGACGGGGGTCACGCTGGCGCAACCTATCAGAATGGTGCAGAGGACCGCTAACAACAGGTGCTGCGGCTTGATTGACTTGAGCATGTGTTTCTCCGGTTCCGGTCTCGCCCCTGCCCTCTCTCGGAGATCCAGGAACGACAGTTCGTATTGAGGCGCCAGACTAACACTGTCAATTCAAGATGTAAACCGACCAGACGGTTTGTTTCTTGGGAACACTTCGGGGAAATAGCCTGGAGGTGGTGCTGGAGATCCTGCCAGGAGCGCCCGCCAGTGAGGCGCCCCGTTCACTGGCAGCTTAAGGCCTGTTCACGCTTATAACAGGCCCTAGGTGCGGCGTGGTGCGCGGGTAGCACGCGGCTTCTTTGTCGCCGCGGCTGGCGCCTCGGCGCACGGCGCCCACTGGCTCTCGTCGAGCAGGCGCTCGAACAGACGGGCGCGCTCCTTGTCGGAGAGCGGGCACATGCCAAGTCGCGCGGTGAACAATAGCCCCCGCGCGGCCGCCCAGCGCAGAAGCGCCAGATCGGGGTCGGCCGCCTCGGCCTTGATATGTTTGACCTTTGCTCCGCTGCGCTCGCGCGTAGCAGCGAGGAGCGCGGGATCTTCGACCATCGCGGCAAGAATGGCAAAGCCCGCGGCGGTATGGTTGTCGGTCGCTTCGCGCATGGTCGCGATTTCGGCGGCGAGATTCGCCTCGGACTTCGTCGTGCCCTCGGTCGCCAGATAGTGCTGGGAAAACTTGTCGAAATGTTCGATTTCGTGTTCCAGCAAGGCCTTCAGCACGTCGCCTTTGGTGCGGAACTGATGCATCAACCCGCCTTTGCTGATGCCGCTTTCCCGCGATATCGCATCGAACGTGAGCTGTCCCGGCCCGTCGCGCGCAATGATGGCGAACGCCGCCTGAATGGCGGCCTGGCGGGAACGTTCGGAACGGGTTGCGTTATCCATAGTGTCGGTCAGGAGTGGCTGCGCCGGTCACGCAGCCAGACGGGAAACAGCCGGATGCGCCAGCGGCTGTTCAGGCGGGACGGCGCTTCATATGAGGCGTCAGCCTAACACTACGGGTCGCACAGGTAAACCGGCCGGGCGGTTTGTATGTTGGCCGGGTCAACCCCGCCGGTCAGCGCGCGGCGTACCCAGCCTCACCAGTCCCGGCGCGCCACGTGTCCGCAGGCACCTGGCTCACGCGTGCCGCGCCGTCCTCAGCCGGCGCCGGCGGCACGGCCGGGAACGTCGTCTCCCACCCCCCACCCAGCGCCTTGAACAGGCTCACGAGCGAGACGGACACATCCGTCGAACTCGCCACCCAGGCCTGCTGCGTCGCCAGCAAATCGCGCTGCACAGTCAGCACATTGAGGAAGTCGGTGGCGCCCGCCACATACTGGCGTTGCGCGTTGTCCAGTGCGATGCGGTCCTGCTCGACGGTTTCGGCCAGTTTGTCGCGACGCAACTGGCGCGTGTCGTAGTCGCTCATCGCGTCGTCGACCTCATGCCAGGCCTTGAGAACGGTGCGCTGAAACTGGATCATCGCCTCCTGCTGCTGCGCCTTGCGCAAAGCCAGTTGCCCCTTCAGACGCCCGCCTTCGAAAATCGGCACGGTGAGCGACGGCCCCACGCCGAACACGCGCGAACTCCATTCGGCGAGATCGCCCAGATGCATCGCCTGCAGACTGAGATTGCCCGACAGCGTGACGCGCGGGTAAAAGTCCCCCACCGCTACGCCGATATCGGCCGTCGCCGCATGCAGGCGCGCCGCTGCCTGGCGGATATCGGGGCGGCGCTCGGCGAGTTCGGACGGCAGCCCAGCCGGCACGCGCGGCGGCACCGGCGGAATCGGTTTGACCGCTTGCAACTCCGCCTCCAGCGCACGCGGCGGCAGCCCAAGCAGGAAACCCAGCGCATTGACCAGTCGCAAGCGCCGGTTTTCGAGCAGGGGCTGTTGCGCCTCGATCGTGCCGACCTGGCCCCTCGCTTCGGCGATTTCCAGTTGCGTCGCCACGCCGTCGGCGAAGCGCACGCGCGTCAGTTCCAGGCTATGGCGGGCGATCTCCAGATTCTGCTGGACGATGGCCTGCTCCGCCTGGACCCCGCGTAGCTGGACATAGTCGCTCGCGGTTTCCGCCAGCGCCGCGAGCAGCAAGTCGCGCCGCAGATCCGCACTGGCCTCCACCGAAGCGTCGGCCGATTCGATTTCGCGCCGCACCCGTCCCCACAGATCGAGTTCCCATGAGGCATCGAGGCCCGGCTGCCAGACGTTGTAGTCGGCCTTGCCGTTCAGCCCGGAGATATCCACGAGGCCGTTCTGGCTACCGCGCGCATGCTCGTAGGAAGCCGAACCATTTACCGACGGAGCAGCGTCCGCACCGACGATCCGTCGCGCGGCGCGGGCCTCGGTGAGCCGCGCCGTGGCTACCTTGACGTCGAGGTTGGCGGTGGCCACCCGCGCGATCAGCGAGGATAGCTCGGGGTCGTTAAACGCATTCCACCATTGCGGGTCGAGACTGCCGTCTGCCACCCGGCTCGGCGGCGTGGCCGCTGCCTGGGGTGCAGCGGGCGTCCAGCGTTGCGGCAAGGCCGCTTCCGGGCGACGGAAATCCGGACCGACGGCGCAACTCGACAGACCGACCAGAAACCACGCAACGGCAAGCTTGGGAAGAAGGCGGTTCATCGCGCAGCGACCTCACTGACGGCTGCGCCCCGTGCACCGGACGTGTGAATCGTCGCTTCGACCGACATGCCTGCACGCAGGCTGTCGAGCGCACGCTGCCCCGGCTGCAGGACGATTTTGACCGGAATGCGCTGGACGACCTTGGTGAAGTTGCCGGTCGCGTTATCGGGTGCGATAGCCGCAAAGGTCACGCCGGTGGCCGGCGCCAGACTCTCGACGGTGCCGTGCAACACCACGCCGGGGAAGGTGTCGACCCGGATATCAGCGGCCTGCCCGGGCCGGACCTCGGTAAGCTGGGTTTCCTGGAAGTTCGCGAGCACATAGGCCTGTTGCAGCGGCACGACCGCGAGCAAGGGCGAGCCTGGCGTCACGTAAGCGCCCACCCGCACCGCGCGCTGCCCGACCATGCCGTCGATGGGCGCCACAATGCGCGTCCACGACAGGTTCAGGCGCGCCGTATCGAGCGCAGCCTGGGCGTGCTGAAGCGCGGCCCCGGCCTTCTCGCGCTGCGTCTGCAATACCGCAATCTGCTGTTTGGCCGCTTTCAGCCCCGCTTCGTTGCGCTCCACATCCGCTTGCGCCGTATCGACCCGCGAGCGGGCCTGCTGCGCATTCTGCAGGCTGCCGGCGCCGTGACTGGCCAGATCCGTATAACGGGCGGAGTCCGCATGGGCAAACACATAACCCGCGCGGGCCGAGGCCAGCGAGGCGCTCGCCTGATCGATCAGCGATTGTTGCTGGGCGATGCTTGCCGAAACGTTATCGATCGTCGCCTGGGCCGCCGACACATTAGCCTGCGCGGACGCTTCCGCGGCCAGGTAGTCGCGGTCGTCGATCTGCGCGAGTAGCTGACCCTTGTGAACCACTTGATTGTCGTCGACCGTCAACGCGCTGACCTGCCCTGCCACGCGTGGGGCGACCACGGTGAAGTCGGCGGTCACAAACGCATCGTCGGTGCTCTGCCCCGGGGACACCATGGCGCGGTAGGCGAAAGTAGCCGCGAGGACCACCAGCAGGACGGCCCCGGCAGCGATAACGTAAGTCTTTTTTCTCGATTCGGACATGGGTAGGTCAAACCATTTCAAAGCATTAACGAACAGGGGTATCCGCAACGGGGCGCGGCGGATAAACGCGCGTGGGCACAACGAGAATCAGCAGGATCAGGCCGACGGCCACCACCGCCATCACGCGGAACACATCCGCCGAGGCCAGCACGAGCGCCTGTTCGCGGATATGCGAGGCGAGCAGCGCGAGCGACGCGCTCTGATCGAGTCCCAGCCGGGCCGTCAGGTCGTGTTGCATCAAAGCCATGGTCTGCGGCCGGTTGCCGAGCTGGTCGATGAGCACGTTGGAATGAACGTGCTCGCGCATCGTCGTGAGACCTTCCGTCACGCCGCCTCCAACCACGACCGCGAAGCCCTTGATCGTGTTGAACCACGCCGACGCGAACGGGCCTTCGGCAGGGGTCATGCCGTTGGTAGCGAGCATCAGCAGCGGAATCACCGCCATCGGTTGCGCGAAAATCTGCAAGATCTGCAGTGCGTAGAAATTTTCGCGGGTCCAGTCCGAGGTCATGAAGCTGCCCAGCACGCACGAGAGCGCGATCAACGCGAGGCCGGTGGCGAGCACCCACCGGCAATCCACGCGCCGCACGTTGCATAGTGCGGCGACCGCCGGTAAGGCGAGCAGTTGCGGCAGCGCCACGCACAGCGCAAGCGGCGCCAGCTCGAGCGGCCGGTAGCCGTGCACCTCGGCGAGATAGCCGGCCGGCACGCCGGGCACCGCCACCAGGATCAGCAGCACGCCGGCGAGCGTGATCAGCGCATGCGTGAGGTTGCGGCGGGCCAGCAACTGGATTTTGAAGAACGGCAACGGATGAAACCATTCGTTGACGAGAAACAGCACCAGCATCGCCACGCCACCCACGAACAGTGCGCAGATCAACGGCGAATCGGTCCAGCCGAGCCGCGTGCCCTGCTCGAGCGCAACCACCAGCATGGCAATCGCCGGAAAGCCGAGCAGCACGCCACGCCAGTCGAACTGGCGAAAACGTTCGAGACGCAAGGGGTCTTGCGGCAAGCCCCACGCAATCATGCCGATCGACAGCAGCGCGAGCGGCACGATTTGCCAGAACAACCAGTGCCAGCCCACATACTCCATCCAGAGCGCCGCCAGCGGCGAGCCAAGGTTGGGTGCGAAGGTTGCGGTCAAGGCATAGGCGCCGAGACCATAGAGTTTCAGACCCGGCGGCAGGAAGCGCAACGCGACCGTCATCAGCATGGGCGGCAGACAGCCACCGGCCAAACCCTGCAGTGCGCGGATCGCGTACATCGACCCGAGCGCCGACACGAACGGGAACACCGCGCCGAGCAGCGCGAACATCACCACGGCGCCGATCGTAAAGCGTCGCAGCGAGAAGGTCGCGGAACACCAGGGGGCAAACATCATCGCCGACACCTGGGTGACCTCGTACACGGTGGACAACCACGAGCCGTCGTCACGGGCGATCCCCATTGCGCCGCGAATGTCGGGCATGGCGATGGCCGTTACGCGGTCGTTGAGCTGGGCGATGACGACTGCGAGCAGTACGCCTGCCAGACCGACGATCACCCGCAGGCCCCACGCACCGGGTGCCGGCGCCGCCTTCGGCGCGGCGGCCGCAGCGACCGCAACGGGTGGGGCCGGCGGTGCGGCGACCGTGCTCACGCTGCCGCTCCGCGCGGCGTATGCATGTCGTCAACCGGGATCGAGCCGGCGCTGCGATTCAGCAGATGAACGACCAAAGGGTCGACCAGGGGGGCGACCAGCGGATCGGCCGGATGAGCGATCCGAAGATCGGTGAAGAGGCACCGCATACAGCCTTCCTTGTGCTAAACGAATGAAGGCAGTGTATGGACGCCGCATCAGTCCGAAAATTGAAATCTTTGCACTCGACCGGTGCGCGCAACGCACTGGACGACGCGTGCGTTAAGCGGAACGAGCCTCCGCGACCGGTGAGCCGGCCGAACAAACCTCGCGAATCACGCGCCGCAGCCATTGGTGCGCACCGTCGCTCTGGTAGCGCGGATGCCAGCCCTGTACGATCACGACGGTCTGCAAGGGAATCGGCAGCGCGAACGGCTGCGCCCGGATGCCCATGCGCTGCACGGCCCACGCGACGTGCTCGGGCAGCGTCAGGATCAGATCCGAGTTGCCCAGCATGAAGACGCCCGAATGGAAGGTCGGCACGACCATCGACACGTGGCGCGCGAGGCCGAGCGCCTGCAGCGCCACATCGACCGGCCCGGACACGCGGCCGCGCCGCGACACGCTGATCTGGTCGTACTGCGCAAAGCGCTCGGGTGTGATCTCGCCGCGGAAGATCGGATGGTCGTCCCGCGCGAGTCCGACGAACTTGGTGGTGAAGAGCGACTGCACATGGACCTCGGTGCCCATCGGCCGCATGGCGCTGATGTACAGGTCCACCTTGCCTTCGCGCAACACCAGGTCCTCCGAATCGCCTTCCGGGACGAAGCGCAGCAAGACGTTGGGCGCCTGCTGCCGCACGCGCTCGAGCAGCACCTCGCCGAACGCGCTGATGAAGACATCGTTGGCATGCAGGTTGAAGCTGCGCTTGAGCGACGGCAGGTCGACTTCGCGCGCCGGTAACAGAAGCCGCAGCGCGCTTTCGACCGAGTCGTGTACCTGGTCGCGCAGCTCGAGTGCCCGCGGGGTGGGCACCATCTTGCGCCCCACCTTGACGAGGATCGGATCGCCGACGGTTTCGCGGATCCGCGAGAGCGTGCGGCTCATGGCTGGCGCACTCAGGTTCATGCGTCGCGCCGCGCCCACGACAGAGCCCTCTTCGAGCAGCACGTCGAGCGCCAACAGGAGGTTGAGATCGGGTGATTGCATAGGACGCAATTCTAACGGCCTGATGCTATCGGGTGCTGCATCGATTCATGCGTTCAACGCAGTACTCGCGTGCAACATGCGGTATTTCCCATTGCGTGCAGCACAGGCATCATACTTTGATTCGTTAATCCGACCTTGAATCCCACCTTGAGCCAAGCCATGTTCGACATCGTGCTGGTCCCCCTGGACGGCGCGCCCCAGCGTGCGCATGTCATCGATCTCGCCGCCCGCGCAGCGACACCGGGCAGCTCGACGCTGCATCTGCTGTGCGTCGTCGATCCTTCTTATGCGCAGCCGCCGGGCGACCCAATCCGCATCGAACCCAGCCTTCGCGAACCCGGCAGCATCCAGGCGGACGGCCTCGTCTACCCGTATGCCGTCGAGCAGACTGGCGATGCGGAACGCATCCTCGCGGCCGCCGCTGAACGGCTGACGGCACACGGCTTCGCGGTCGAGCGCCATGTTCGCGCGGGAGCGCCGGGCGACGTGATCGTCGACGAAGCGCGCCGCATCGCCGCCGACGTGATCGTGATGGGCCACCGTCACCTGTCGCGGCTGCGCCGCTGGGCCAACCCTTCGACCGCGGGCGAGGTGATCGAACACGCACCCTGCCCGGTCCTCGTCCAGACTCGCGACGGTGGCGGCCATGCATAACACTGATATGTATCGCGACAACGGCGAGGAAACTGTGAACATGATCGAAGTCCCCGCGCGCAGCATGTACTACGGCACGCCCGTTGCGCTCATCACCACGTCGAACGCCGACGGCTCCGAGAACATCACGCCGATGTCGTCGTCGTGGTCGCTGCGCAACCGTATCGTGCTCGGCATCGGCCTCGCCTCGCAGGCCGCTGAAAATCTGGCCGCGCGCCCCGAACTCGCGATCGGCTTGCCCGACGCCTCGCTTTGGAGTCACGTCGAGAAGCTTTCCGCGCTGACCGGCAAGCGCGAAGTGCCTGCGCACAAAGCCGCCCTGTTCCACTCCGAGCCCGACAAGTGGAGCGCCAGCGGTTTCACGCGCCTCGCGTCTCAGCACATCGGCCCCGGGCGCATCGCCGAATGCCCGCTGCAAATGGAGGCCGTCGTGGAAAGCATCACGCCGGTCGCCGACGACCCGGAGGGCTTTGCGATGATCGTGGCGCGCGTGCTTGCCATGTACGCGCACGAGTCGGTCGTGAAGACGGATAGCGCCACCGTCGATCCCGCGCGCTGGACGCCGCTCGTCTTCAGTTACGGCAGTTATCGCAGCGCCGGCGTCGAAGTCGGCAAGATGAAGCGGGCGGTGCGTCGCTAGGTTGAACTCGAAGTCGCATGCGCCCTGCCAACCTAAGTCGCGGCTGTCACCCGCATGGAGTGCCATAGACTATCGGCCACCTCGGTGGCGGAACGCCCTGCGGTCTCGACGATCAAACCGGCACAGTCGCGATACAAAGGATCCCTGATCGCATACAGCGACTCGAGCGTCTGCCGCGGATCCTGGACGTTGAGCAGCGGCCTGCCGGTGTCCGTGCGCACACGCTCCCACAGCAACTCCGGCTCCGTATGCAGATAGACCACCAGCCCGCGCGAGCGCAGCCGCTCGCGGCTCGCCGCATCGAGCACGGCACCGCCGCCGGTTGCGACGACAATGCCGGTGCGCGCAGTCAGCTCGTCGAGCAACAGCGCCTCGCGCTGGCGGAAGGCCGGTTCGCCCTCGTCGTGGAAAATCTCGCGCACCGTCTTGCCGACGCGCCGTTCGAGTTCGCGATCGACGTCGACGAAATGGAGTGCCGAGAGCGCCCCGAGGCGTGCGCCAATCGTGGTTTTGCCCGCCCCCATCATGCCGACCAGAACGAGGCGCCGCGCCTGCGAAAAAGCGCCGGCCGCGGCACTCAGAGACTTGACCATAGCGTTCCTCGTGGCCGCGTCGCGAAGGCGGTCCGGCGTTGCCGCACCGAGTTCGCAAGAATATCGAGCAGTGCCTCGACCGCGTCGATGTTCGGCGCGCTTGCTGCCGCATCGACGCCGCTATCGGGGCACGCGAAGGCGTGTGGCGCGGCGCTGTCGTAGCCGAGATCGGCAAACGCGCCGACAATCCGCGTGGCGCCCTCCCGGATCGCATCGCCGATGCTGTGGGCGAGCTGCTGGCCGTAATCGCCGCGCCCCGGCCGGTGCAGCATTTCGACGAGCATCGGATCCTGCGGGCCTCCATGCGCGCGCGCCTGGGCAGGAGTGCCAACGACAGCGCCCGCCTGAACCGGAGCGGCGCTCCATGAGCCGCTTGCCGCACGCGTGGCGCCGCCGTTCAACAGCCCCGGCGGTACGACAATGCCCGGCCGCAGGCCGGTGCCGGCGAGCGCGCCGCTGCGCTCGCCGCGCGTGGCTGCGCCGCTCGCAAGCGGCCAGCGCGGCCCCTCTGCGGACCCCACCGGTTTGCCGGGCGAAGCGAGCAGCGTCGTGGTGTCGAAGCTCCAGCGCACAGTCCACGCGGCCAGCGCCTCGAGCCGCGCGTCACGCCGTGTGGCGCCAACCGCGAAGGCGACCGGTAGCGCATCGTGTTGCAGCCGTGTGGCGAATTCGACCAGTTCCTCGCCACCGGTCGCACCCGCGGCGCCCGCCGCTCCGCCGACCGGGCACGCATAGACCAGAATCTCAAGGTCGTCCTCGTAGCTGCGCAGCAGCGAGCGCAACCAGTCGAGCAGCGGTTGCTGCGCCAGCAAGCGCGACTCGCAGCGCAACAGCACCACCAGACGATCGTCGCGCCCGTCGAGCACCGCGCCGATCCGCTTGCGCACCAGCTCAACGTTGAGCGACATCGCCGTCCTCCACAAACCAGGCCTGATGCAGCGTATCGATCGAAAGCATTTCCTTCTCGAAGCGAGGATACGAACCGAGCACCCGGTAACGCTCCACGACGCGTTCGAGATCGGCAAGCACTGCCCTGATCTCCGGATCGTCGCGATGTCCGGCGATATCGACGAGGAACCGGTAACTCCACGGCGCGGCGCGCTGCGGGCGCGACTCCATCCACAGCACCGAGACCTCATGACGGCCGATCGGCGTAAGAAAACGTGCGAGCGCGCCGGGGCTATTGGGAAGATCGACCGCCAGCGTGGTGCGGTCGAAACCGGTCGACGCCGCCGCATGCTGCCCGAGCACGAGGAAGCGCGTGCGATTGTCGGCAACGTCCTGAATCGCTTCCGCGACGATGCGCAGTCCATACTTCACCGCTGCATGGCCGCCGGCAATCGCCGCGTAGCCCGGCTTGCCGGAGGCCCGCCGGGCGGCATCCCCGTTGCTTGCGGTTTCCTCGCGGCGCGCGCCGGGCAGATGCCGCGCGAGCCAGCCACGGCACTGCGCCAACGCCTGCGGATGGCCGCCCACGCATTCGATCTCCTCGAGCGAGGTACTCACCGAGAGCAGCGTGTGGCAGATCGGGATGACCACCTCACCCGTGATCGAAACCGGCGAGTCGAGCAGCAGATCGAGGGTCCGCATTACCGGACCCTCGGTCGAATTCTCGATCGGCACGACGGCGTGTTCGAGGCCGCCCTGCACCACCGCGTCGAAGACTTCGTCGAGCGAGGCACACGCCTGGGTATGCACCGCTTCGCCGTAGTAGGTACGCAGCGCATCCTCCGAGTAGGTGCCCGTCGGCCCGAGATAGGCAACGGTCCCATGCGCCTGCAGTTCGCGGTTCGCGCGCATGATGGCCTGCCAGATCGACTCCAGCTGGCCGTCGCGCAACGGGCCGCGATTGAGCGAAGCAATCCGCTCGAGCACGTGCTTTTCACGCGCCTGCTGCCAGGTTGCGATGCCGCCCGCCGCCTTGGCGCGGCCGATCGACATCGCACACTCGGCACGACGGCTCAGCAGTTCGATGAGCTCCGCGTCGATCCTGTCGATCGTATCCCTGCATTGATCGATCTTCTGGTCGCAAGCGGCTTGCACATCGACTGAAGCGTGGTCCATTAAGCGTCTCCTCCTGGCTACCCTGACTACCTTGATAAAACTGTTACGCGGCCGCTTCCTGCACCTGCTGCGAGCGCTCGCGCAGACGCACCATCTGATTGAAGATGTTCTTGCGGTGCATCTCCTCGGTTCCGCCCACGCTCGCAAAGCCGAGCGCATCCCGTGCCAGCACCGAGAGCACGCCCTCGTGATAGCCGGTGCTGCCCTGCAGCTTCATCAGGCTGATCGCCGAGTTGACGAGGTCGTCGGCGCCGACCAGCTTGGCGATCGAACACAGCATCAGGCTATCGGGTTGCTTGCCAAGCAGCCGGTCGAGCGCCGCATAAGCGAGCCAGCGCGTGCGCTCGATACCGATGCGAACGTCGACCAGACGCTTCTGCACATACTGATGCTCGGCGATGGTCTCGTTGAAGCTGTGGCGCGCGCTGGCGTAGTCGAGCGCGTCGTCCAGATACGGCTCGACCAGCGCCGCGCTCACCAGCCCGTAATACAGGCGGCCCAACGAAATGATGTTGATGAGCTGCTGCAGGCCGCGCCCCGGCGTACCGAGGATCTGATCGCGCCTGACCGGCACGTTGTCGAACGTGATCGGGCCAGTCGGCAGGTCGCGATTGCCGAACTTCTGGTCCGGCTGCCCCAGCGTCATGCCGGCCGCGTCGTGGTCCAGCACGACCAGCGTGACGCCGTCCGCGTCCGTGCCGACGAGTTTCGTCACCACCAGCGTGAAGCTCGCAATCGGCGCATGCGCGATGTTGAACTTGTTGCCGGAGAGCCGGTAAGCGTCGCCGTCCGGAACCAGTTGCGTGCCGATGCTGCGCACGTCGGTGCCGGTGGTCGGCTCGGCAATGGCGGTCGCACTCAGCTCGCCCGCCAGGATTGCGCGGAAGTACTGTTCCTTCTGCGCATCGCGGCCGTACTCGGAGAACGCGCGGATCATGCCGGCCTGCGCGATTGCCGACAACAGCAAGGCGGGCGTGCGGATGCCTTGCGCCAGGCCGTCGAGGGCAGCGGTAAACGACCACCAGCCGCGTTCGTCGCCGCCGTATGCGCGCGGAATCGCCAGACGCCACAGGCCTTCCTCGCCGAGGCGCCGCCAGCCGGCGTGATCGAACCCCTCTGGCGCACCGCTGCGCTGGCGGGCAATTTCCGCGCCGATTTGCCGGAAGCGTTCGTGCAACACGCGCTCTTCCGTATTCCAGTCAAACTGCATGTGATGTTCCCTCAGGTGTGCCGTGTCGGCCGGACATGGACCTTGCGGACGTCGCGGCCGTTGCGAACGCGCAGCGTCAGAGTTCGCCCTGGAAGCTGAGCACCTTTTGCTTGAATTCTTCGGGAACCGGCGACGTCGCATTGCTGCCGTAGTCGAACATCACATGCGTCGACAGGCCACGCGCAACGATGCTCTGGTCTTCGCGCTCCATCAGATGCTCGATGTCGAAGCTCTTGGTGCCGAAACGGATCACGCTCGACTTGACCGTGACGTTGTCGCCGAAGAACGCGGGCGACACATACTCGCATTGCGTCTTCACCATGATGTGCGGCAGCTTTTCGCTGCGCGGCAGATCCAGCAGGTCGAACATATAGCTGAGGTAGGCATGCTGCAGGTAGTCGTAATACACGGGACTGCTCACATGTCCCATCGAATCGGTATCACGATACTTCACGACGATCGGGGTTTCATAATGCCGCTTAGCCATCTCTGTTCTCCTTGTTGGACTGAGTAGACCCATCGCGCATTCGCAAGCCTTGCGAATGCAAACGGGACGACCGAACAGTAGGTGATCGGGCATGGCCAAGTCCACTGCAAAACTTTATAGGGATGCGAAATAGTCCTTTAAAACAGGCACAAAACACAGCGCATCGTCCGAAGTCATTGTCCGGCTAGTAGTGTTTGCAGTTGCCCGCCCTGGACGCGGTCCTTATAACCGTCCCCATCCGCCCTCTTCCGGGGGCCAGCGTCAAGGGAGCCAAGCATGATGAGTGCATCACCGTCGGCCGGACTGAATCCGGTATCCCGTCTACTTTCACCGTTCGAGGTGCTCGCGGCGCAGCCACGCTTGCCTCACGTATCGACGGTCGTCGAGCGCGGGCGCGCCGCCGTCGCCGACGCGCTCGACGCGCGTAGCGACCGGCTGGTCGTCATAGTCGGCCCGTGCTCGATACACGACCCGCAGGCCGCGCTCGATTATGCGCAACGGCTGGCACGCGAACGCGCCCGTCTTGCGGACGAGCTCGAGATCGTGATGCGCGTGTACTTCGAGAAGCCGCGTACGACAGTGGGCTGGAAAGGGCTGATCAACGACCCGTATCTGGACGGCAGCTTCCGCATCGATGCGGGCCTCGTGATGGCGCGTACGCTGCTCAACGACGTCAACACGCTCGGTTTGCCGGCGGCGACGGAATTCCTCGACCCCTTCACGCCCGCCTATATCGCCGACCTGGTGTCGTGGGGCGCGATTGGCGCGCGCACCACCGAGTCGCAGACGCATCGCGAGATGGCCTCCGGCCTGCCGATGCCGATTGGCTTCAAGAACGGCACCGACGGCAATGTGCAGATTGCCGCCGATGCAATCCAGGCTGCGGCGCGAGCGCACCGCTTCATCTCGATCGATAGCGAAGGCTCGATCTGCACGGTCACATCGAAAGGGAATCCGCTTGGGCATGCGGTGTTGCGCGGCGGCAAGGAACCGAACTACGATGCCGTCAGCGTGCGCGCTGCGGCGGCGCGGCTGCATGCGGCAGGCGCCAGACAGCGGCTGATCGTGGATGCCAGTCACGCCAACAGCCAGCGCCAGTATCGCAATCAGATTCCGGTGTGCGCGGAGCTTGGCGCGCAGATCGCGAGCGGCTGCGAGGTGCTCGCCGGTGTGATGATCGAATCGAATCTGGCCGAAGGCCGCCAGGATGCCGCGCCGGGCAAGACGCTCGAATACGGCAAAAGCATTACCGATGCGTGCCTGTCGTGGACCGATACGGTCGACGTGCTCGAGCAATTGGCGGGCTCGGTTCGGGCGCGCCGGCTCGCCCGAACCGCACTGTCCTGCGAGGCCGTTGCGGCAGTTTGAGCGCAACGCCGCATAAGGCGAGCAGAATCGCCGCACGGTTTGGCTTGCCGATCAATGCAGCAGGCAGTGCGAGATTCGGACCGAAGCATCCGATGTCGTTCTCGCGTATGCGCTTTCGACGCATTTGACCTTACACGCGACAGTGTAGCGTTATTGAGATAGCATCGTTAAACTGAGCGATTGCGCGCGTGACCGCTACGTCGAGAACTTCGCGACTCTCGCGACAGGCGATGTGGCAGCAAGCGTGCACGGCATCCAGCATGTGTTTATCATATGCGCCGGGCTAAGCATATTGGCTGCGTGCGTGTCAGGCGTCGGCATAGGGCGCCCTGAAGAGGACGCAGCCTGCCCGCCTCCATGCATGCTGACTGAAGACCGATCGGTAGGCGTGCTTCGCGTCGTTGTTTTGATCGAAGCGCGCTGTGGGATCGCCCCTGCCTGTCGGGGACACGCAACGCCGGCTGCGAGAGAGCGCGTGCCGGCTGAGAGTGCAGAAGATGTTTTTAGACCAATAACATCCTTCCATATCAGCACCCCGGTGGAGACAGCAGCCCGATAAAGCGCATATCATGCGCCGCGCGTGTCGCCCTGTTTGCGCGCGAATACCAATCTCATTGCTTGCTGACTCGAGGAAAAAATGGATAACTGGCGCGAGAATGTCATGGGCCGGATCGAACAGGCCCGCGACAGTGCAGAGGTGTTTTCGGTGGTCGCAAGGAGTGCTCTCAGCCTTGGCTTCGAATATTGTGCGTTCGGCATGCGCATGCCGATCCCGCTGTCGCGGCTGCCGATCTATCTGAGGAACAACTACCCGCTGCGATGGCAACAGATCTACCGTGAGAGCGGCTATCTGCGCGCCGACCCCACCGTCTCGCGCGGCCTCGGCTCGACGCTGCCATTCCTTTGGCCGGCGCCCACGACAAACGGCAGCGAGTTCTGGCAGGCGGCGTGGTCGCATGGCCTCGCGCACGGCTGGGCACAGTCGGCGCGCGACCCGTCCGGCGCCATTGGCATGTTCACCTTTGCTCGCAGCCACACGCCCATTGAGCGCGCCGAGCTGGACGCGAACGAATCGCACCTGGAATGGCTCGCCCATTTCGGCCATACGGCGATGGCGCGTGCACTCCTGCCCAGCACGCTACCCGAGGTCTCGAATGGCTTGAGCGAACGGGAACGTGAAGTGCTGCTGTGGAGTGCGGAAGGCAAGACCGCTGCGGAGATCGGTTCGATCCTCGGAGTCGCCGAGAGCACGATCAACTACCACGTGACCAACGCAGTCAAGAAACTGCGCGCCTCGAACAAGATTCACGCGGTTGCGAAAGCAGCGTTGCTCGGGCTGCTCTTCACGGGGTTTGTGGGCACCGACGCGTCGATCGGCGCCAGCATGCCAGGCGAGCCGATGCGGCCCGTGACGGCTCGCCGCCCCAACGAAGTAGCGCGAGCCGCTTCAGAGACCTGTACGCCCGACTAAAGGGCACTGCGCAGAGCTGCGGCAGACTGCCTGCGCCCGGCGCGGCAAGGTTGCTGCGCGGTGGGTTTGCGCCGGGCCGTGGAGGCAGGTACTAGCGCGACTGGCTATTAGCGCAAATCGGGCCGATGCGCATCGGCCCCGGTTCGATATGCCGCAAGGCGCTCCGTCAACCCCGCATGCGCGCTCGGTGCATGAAGCGTCGAGCATTGGTTGACATCCAGCGAAAACACCCGCAGCGCCTCGCCTTCGAGGGTTAGGCCTGGACCTTCCGCTACCAGACGAATGCCTTTGCGGCTATAAAGACGCATCATGCCCGGCACGGCGAGTCCGATCAGACGGTCCACCTGCCGGTCAGCCGCCTCCGCGATCACCGCGCGCAGCAGCATCGTCATCCAGTCGCCTGCGTCGTTATCCGCAGACGCCGCCTCGCGCTCGTCCGACACCGCCACACGAGACAACTCCCACACACGCGGATCGACGACACAACGCGCATCGCCTGGGTCCGGCAGCAGCTTGGGCAGCAGATACGGCGCGGTGGTCGGCAACAAGCGTGCGCAACCGCGAATCGTTTGCGTGTCGTCGAGCAGCATGACGTAAAGCGTATTGGGGCCGTCGAACTCGTCCCATTCGGTGTCGTCGTGCGGCGCGACCATCGGCAATTGCCAGCCGAGACGCTTGACGAACACCTCGTGTCGATAACGGCCGAGGGCGTCGATCAGATGAAGAGGAAGGGTTAGGCGGCTACCTGAGATGACGGTCGGCATGGTCGTAAAGGCGCAGTTTTGACCTGCGTTACGATACCTGAGCGTAGCGCGTTGACGACTATGACTTCTTACAGGCGCGCGCTGCGTCCACTCACTCCGGGCCGAATAGCGTTGCCGGCGTGATGTAGAAATAGCCCATTTGAATAGCCTTTTCGATCAGCTCAGGCTTTGAGGCCACCATGAATTTGTCTTTCAGGGCATCAATGTGATGCTCCACGGTTCGCACCGAGATAGAAAGCAGATTTGCGATGCGCCGCGCCACCCCGCCGCGCAGCAAATAGAACAACACCTCCGTTTCGCGTCGTGTCAGATCCAACGCCTTTTCGCTGCCTTTAATCACAAACGTCCCACGCGGCATGGATCTCGACAAGCGCTGGCGTTGCTCGCCCTCGTCTGCTCTGAGCCGCAGAATGTCGCCGTTGATATGCGTGATGTCCGTGCCGTGCATCAGCACGCCGCGAGCATGCGTTTCGACATCGAAGAACGGCTTCTTCACCACCAGGTAGGCTTTCACCTGTTGGTCGGCAGCGTGATAGACGTTGATGCTTCTGATCGTGCCGCCGGTTTCGATCACAAACTTGTCCTGCTCCACGTATGAATCGTCGTATGAGCCGAATCCGGCCGGCAGATCCAGGTGGCGCAGCCCACGTAGCGAAACGTCTTCGTCCAGTCCCATGGACTTCTTGAACTCCGAGTTTCCATAGAGAAAAATCGAGCCGGCATCCTTGCACGCGCAAACGCCCGGCATCTGATCCATCAAACTCGAGAATGCCGAGCCGATCAGATTACTCATCGCGCCCCTCTCCTTAAACGGTAAACAGAACACTGGGTCCGGATCACTGCACAAATGACCCGCAGTCATGTTCTGCCTAGCATACACGCTAACAAGCTGCTCCGCACCCGCCCATCCCCTCAAGATGGGTAGAAAGTACTGAGGCGTTCCGGCAGACGAAGCGCTATCTTGGGACCAAGAGGCATGCGTACCCTTGGCATGGATTGAATCGCTCCATTGGCTGGCAGGCACGCAATTCTCTTAACCCGTTTATATCCCGTAACTAGTGCGACTCACACCGGTGGTATGCGACGCACGCGCCTCGCAGGCAGCTTGCATACGACCCGGCCGGGTCCACACGATTTCCGTTAGGAGCTAACCATGGCAAAGAACGAAGCGGTCATTAGCGCAGGCAAGGGCGTCACGTTCGTCAACATCATCGAAGTGACCCCGGACAACCAGGCCAAATTGATCGAGGTGCTCAACGAGGGGGTCGAGAAGGTGATCCGTCACAAGGAAGGCTTTATCTCCGCGAGCATCCTGGCCAGCAAGGACGGCACGAGCGTGATCAACATCGCGCAATGGGAAAGCCCGGCAAACGTGGCAGCCGTTCGCGAAGACCCGGCGGCTCAAGAGTACGCGAAGAAGACCGCAGCGATCGCAAAGGCCGTGCCTAACCTCTACTCCGTGGTTTCCGTGCATGCCTGATGCATCGCTAACTACGGCATCCTGAGAAAAATCAGGCAAGTCACGCCCCCGTTCGATTACGGGGGCGTCATTGCGTTCGACCGATCCACTATGAAGCGCGCCAAGTCATGACAACTACCATTGATACCGACGTTTTGATAGTGGGAGGAGGAATCGGTGGGCTTTCTACAGCGCTAGCGCTGCATGCCCAGGGAGTTCGCGACCTGCTCGTCATCGAGGCTGCCAACCCGATCCGCCCCTTAGGTGTAGGCATCAACATTCAACCCGCGGCTGTCGCCGAGCTCTACGCGCTCGGCCTGAACCGGGCGCTGGAACGCTCCGGCATCAAGACCGAGCGCGTCGCCCATCTGGACGAGAACGGCACGCTCCTGTGGAGCGAACCTCGCGGTCTGCCGGCAGGCAGCCCCTATCCGCAGATTTCGATTCACCGCGGCGCGCTCGAGATGTTCCTGCTGCGAGCCGTCAAGGGCAGGCTTGGGCGGAACTCGGTTCGCATGGGCATCCGGCTGCTGTCCTTTGTCGAAGACGGCGACGACTCGGTGCGCGCGATCGCTATCGATCAATCGACCGGCAAGGAAGTGCAGTTTCGCGCCAAAGGACTGATCGGGGCCGACGGCATCCATTCCGCCGTTCGGGCTCAACTCCAGGGCGATGGCAACAAGGTGAATCCCACGCCGGTCATGATGTGGCGCGGCGTAACCGAAGTCGACCGCTTCCTCGACGGCCGGACCATGATCGTCGCCAACGACGTGTATAGCACGCGGCTGATCGCCTACCCGATCTCCGGCGAGCATTCGCGGCGCGGCACCGATCTGATCAATTGGGTCTGCATGGTATCGGCGGACGCGCGTGCGCAACTCAATCGCCCCGACTGGACCGAACTCGGCAAGCTGGAAGACATCCTGCCGTATTTCTCTCACTGGAACATCGAGTCGCTCGACATCGCAGACATGCTGAGCAGAAGCCGTGCCATTCTGCAATACCCGATGGTAGACCGCGACCCACTGGAGCAATGGGGAGGCAATCGGGTGACGCTGTTGGGCGACGCCGCCCATCTGATGTATCCGGTTGGCGCGCACGGCGCGTCCCAGACGATCCTCGACGCATCCACGCTCGCCTTCGAGATTGCTCATCAGAAGGATATTGGAACCGCCTTTGCAAACTACGAAAGCGCGCGGCGCCCGATCACCAGCAAAGTCGTGATCGAGAACAGAAACAGAGACCGGGCCGAGCGAGCCTCGTCCGTATCCGGCTCGAGCAACGAAGAAAAAACTGCAGCTGTGAAAGACCTTGTGAGCCGCTATAAGCAAAACGTTGAAGGCCGATAAATCTTTCTTGAATCCCCCTAAGGAGACAGACTTGAGCAAACCCCAACAGCGTCTTGACGCCGTAGTGATCGGCGCAGGCTTCGCCGGAATCTATGCGTTATACAAGCTTCATGTTCAGCTCGGGCTGAGCGTCCGGTGTTTCGAGAAAGGCAGCGGTGTCGGCGGGACCTGGTTCTGGAACCGCTACCCGGGCGCCCGCACGGACACGGAAACGCGTGTCTACCGGTACTCGTTCGACAAGGAAATCTACGACGCTTGGGACTGGCGCAGCCGCTTCGCCAACCAGCCCGAAGTATTGAGCTATCTCGAGGCCGTTACCCGGCACTACAGGCTCGACGAACATATCTCCCTGAACACCTTCGTCAAGTCCGCAATCTACGACGAAAGCGCGCAGGAATGGACCGTCACTACCGCCGATGACGACACGTACATCTGCAAATATCTCGTTAGCGCGATCGGCGTGCTTTCCAAGCTGAACACACCGGATATCCCCGGCCGCGAGAAATTCCGCGGCAGTATCGTGCACACGGGAAACTGGCCGAAAGACCTCACCGTCGATCAAAAGAAGATCGGGGTGATCGGCACCGGGTCGACCGGCGTTCAGCTCATTTCCGCCGCGGCGAAATCGGCTCAGCATGTGACCGTGTTTCAGCGCTCCGCGCAATATTGCGTGCCCGCTGGCGACGATCTGATCGACGAGCAGGAAATCGCCGACTATAGAGAAAAGTTCGAAGACGTGTGGAAGGACATCAGAGACACGCGGGTGGCCTGCGGCTTTCCTGAGAGTCAGGTGCCGGCGCTCAGCGTTTCGCCCGAAGAGCGAGAAAGGGTGTTCGAGGAAAACTGGCGGATCGGAACCGGATTCCGCTTCATGTTCGCCACCTTCTCGGACATTGCCAGCAATGAGGAAGCCAACCGCGAAGCGACGAACTTTATAGAAAGAAAGATCCGTGCGATCGTCAAAGATCCCGAAACGGCGCGCAAGCTCATTCCGGACGAACTCTATGCCAAGCGGCCGATCTCCATCAACAACTACTATCAGGTCTACAACCAGCCCAACGTCTCCCTGGTCTCGTTGAAGGACACCAAAATCGTCGAGTTCACTGAAACCGGCGTACGTACCGACGATGGGCAGGAGCACGAGCTGGACATTCTGGCTCATGCGACCGGCTTCGATACGATCATCGGCAGTTTCAAGGACATCGAAATTCGTGGCCTGAACGGTCTCGAGCTACAGCACCACTGGAAGGATGAAGCGACCAGCTATATGGGCGTCGCAACGGCGAACTTCCCGAATTTCTTCATGGTTCCCGGCCCGAAGAGCGTCTTTTGCAACATCCCGACTGGGATCGAAGCGCAGCTCGACTGGATCGCACAGTTGATCAAGAAGGCCGAGGCAGATTCCATCACAGCGATTCGCGTCACCCCCGATGCGGAACAGGAGTGGACAACGGTCTGCAATACGTTTGCGGCATACACGCTGTTGCCCAAGGTCAAGTCGTGGATCTTCGGCGCCAACATCCCGAACGCCAGGAGTCAGACCTTGTTCTATTTCGGCGGCCTCAACAGCTACCGTCAGGCCTGGTCTGAGTTGTCGAAGAATAGCTTCAAAGGCTTTCTCTTCGAGAGCGGCAAGTAGTCCAGGCTTTCTGTAAAGGTATGGCGCCCTCCCGTTTTCTTCGGGAGGGCGCCATACGCTCAGCGAATGATCAGGGTTACGCAGAGACCTGATCGTATTGCGCGGTACTAGCCCGTTCCCGCCCACGCCGGCGCTCCCGCACGGCGGAGGCCAACGCATCGAGACACTCGACCGTGTCGCCCCACCCGATACAGCCGTCCGTAATGCTCTGCCCGTATACGAGCGGAACATCGGTTGCGACAACCTGTTTGCCCGCCACCAGGTTCGACTCGATCATGACGCCCGCGATACGCCTGTCGCCCCCGGTCACCTGCGCTGCAATGGACGCGCACACCGATAGCTGATTCTCGTGGTCCTTCCCGCTATTGCCGTGACTCGCGTCAATGACCAGGTACGGCGGCAATCCAGATGACTCGAGAGAATGACAGGCTTCCTGGACGCTTTGCGCGTCATAGTTCGGTTGCTTGCCGCCGCGCAGGATGATGTGACAGTCCGGGTTGCCCGCCGTTTGCGCCCTGACGAACTCACCGCCTGCGTCGGCCGCGAGGAATACATGTTCCCGGCTTGCTGCGCGGATCGCATCAATTGCTACCTGCACGTTGCCCTGCGTGCCGTTCTTGAAGCCGATCGGACATGGCAGTCCCGACGCCAGTTCGCGATGGATTTGCGATTCCGTCGTGCGCGCCCCGATTGCGCCCCAGCTCACCAGATCGGCCAGATAGTGCGGTGTCGCCAGATCCAGAAACTCGCACGCAACCGGCAAGCCGGTTGCCGTGATATCGAGCAGCAGCTGGCGCGCAAGCCGCAGCCCATGGCCGATGTCACAGCTTCCATCCAGAAAGGGGTCGTTGATCAAGCCCTTCCATCCCACCGTGGTCCTCGGCTTCTCGAAGTAGACCCGCATCAGGATCTCGAGATCGTCACGGAATTGGTGCCGCCGTTCCACGAGACGCTTTGCGTATTCCCGTGCACTGTACGGGTCGTGGATCGAGCAAGGCCCAACCACCACCAGCAGCCGGTCGTTTTTTCCGTGCAAGATCTCCGCAACGTCCTTGCGCGAATGGGACACCCGCTGCTCGCCCGTTGCGTCGCCACTGAAGAGCCGTTTCAGTTCCGTTGGTTGTTCAACCTTGCTACTTTTCCCCCACCGCCGATTGCTCGTCGTTGATAACATTTGAACTACTCCCGGTATCGAAAAACATCATTAATAGCGGCTCAATCTCTATAGTTGTGCGTACAACTATATGGTTTTAAAAAGGAAGATTTTGCCGAGGGCATTCCAGAGCTGCGTGATGGCCATGCCGGCGCGCAGTGAAGACGGATTTTCACGAGCAAGACGTAAATAGACGACGCGCGGACTATCCCGGCGACAACTCATTGTCGGCGCGTTGGGCGACTCAACGCTAGTGCTGAGGTGTGGGTTTTCACCAGGACACCCCGTACTTTCACTAGGGTGCCGCTATCGTTGTATGGGGATCGTTAGGGCTGCAACGGCGCCGAGCGGAATTTCGATATTTTCCGCTCAATTGTCAGGAGTACAGACCCTGATTCGATGCTGATCCGGATCGAGTGCCACAAAGCTCAAGCCAAAGACGGCGAACGCAGGCGGCTGTTCGATTGTCACGCCGTCGGCGCACCATGCCTCGTACAGCCGGTCGACCTCCGCGTCGTCCTTGACGATGAAGGCAATTTCGGCGAGATTGCCGATCCCCGTCGACACAAAGTCCGGCGCCCTGGTGGACCAGAGCCCCAAGGTCAAGCCGTTGTCGAGTTTAAATGCGACATAAGCGGGAGAGGACGCAACCGGTGCTTTCTTGAACAGTTTCTCGTAGAAGCGACTGCTCCTCGCGGGATCCTCGACGTACAGCAAGACAAGATTGAGTGTCGGCATGATAGGTGCGCTATGGTGAACGCACGTCGTTTGAGCAAGGTGTCGTGTGGCCCGGACTTCGGTTTCTGCGCGACGTGCTGCGGATGCGCCGCTTCGAGCCCAGCGGCGTCGATCAAGACCGCCGCCGGGTCAGCCATCGTCAGGTGGGTCGCTGCATGCTGCGGCAACGGCCGGTCTCGCTGCCGTCGCTGCCGTCGTTGCCGGCGCACTCGCTACGGGTGAAGTCTGCGGGTGCTCCATCCGGATGGCGTCGCGTCGTAACGCAGGCGGCCATGCAGCCTGTCCCGCGCGGCCTGCCAGAATTCGATAACCGAAGGACGCAGTGCATAACCGATCCAGTTCGCCGGCCTGGGTAGCGGGGTACCCAGACTCGCCAGACGCTGTGCTTCCAGACGCAGCGCCTCCTCGTCCTCCAATGTCTCGCTCTGACGTGAGACGCTGGACATCGGATGAGTGTCGGATGAGCGCCTGGCCCACAGGACATCGGATTCTTCGTCCGAGATCGGCGCAATCGAGCCGGACAGGATCACCTGCTGCTGCGTTTCGCGCCAGTACAGCACACCCGAGGCCCAGCCCAACGCGGCGATTTCGCGACCCTTCTGACTTTGCGCGTGAGTCGCGAAAACGAGAGCGTCACCTCTGATATCGAGCACCTGGACGATGCGATTCGACGCATGGGCGTCGGGACCTGTCGTGGCCAACGCCAAGGCGCCGGGTTCCCGCACCTGAAGCTTACGGGCCCGGTCGAGCCATACCTGGAGAAGCGCAATGGGATCATCCGGAGCGTCGTTGAAAATGGATGTGTCTAGTTGGTCATCGAGGGTGTCGTCGTATCGATCCATAAATAAAGTGTCCTCATGTTGATAATCTCTTTCATAATTCGGGGCGACGAAGCCAGCGTTGCCGGAAGTCAAAACACATAGGCAACCCGGGGGCGCCGCGGCTCATCAAGGAACGTCCTTGAGGGCTTCGTCCACCAGCCAGTGCCGCGTAATGTTTTCTTCAATGAGCGCCTCCACATCGAAGGTCACGCGTACGCTCGGTGGATAGCCAATCAGTTCGGTCGCCCGGTTGGGCGGCAACGGCTGGCTCATCGCTTCGGCGCAGTCCCAGATCACCACCGCGCCCCACCGGTTGCTCGCCCGATCCGAGATCCATGCCTTGGAATGCATACCGGCTACGGCTTCCCATGGACTCACGCCTTCCGCCGTCAGGTAGCCCCGCAGTGAATCGACAGTCTGTGCGGATTGGTCCAGATTCCACCAACTGATCGTCGCTTTCATTTGACACGTATCCTTTTGATACTGACGGCAATGTTGTGCAAGCCTGTATGGGTCGGCAACGACCGCTTCATGCGATCTCCTCGTTCCTGGTGACGCTCGCAGCATTCCAGTTCGTCGCATGGAGGGCGTCGAGCAACGCTTTACCTCCATGCTTCGGGTCCCTGTCAGTCACACCTGAATCATCGCCGCCTCGTCTGGCGGTTCGATCCACGCTTCGACCGGCACTTCGGCCAGACCCATCAGTCTCGCGGACCAGTACATGCGGATAGGCGCGTAACGCCTGCGCGAGGCGCTGCTCGATTGCGGCGGGAAAGCCACTTGGCATAGATGCGATAAACCCGGCGGACGACGGGCAGATCATCACGATCAACTGCTCGCGAGACGTCAATGCGGTCCTGCTGCAAATACGGGTCAGCACCCGAATGCCTTGCTGCATCGTCGCTTCGTGCCGTCTGGTTGCATTGCGGCCGGCTCCATCGGCACGACGGCCGTAAATGTTGCAGCGTCCCGAGTCACACAGCATCGGCTCCCCGGCGAGCGAAACCGTGAAGCCTTTGCGCGCGAGCAGATCCCGCACCCGTGCGCCAACGCTCTCATCGCGCTCGTCGAGCTCAACGGCGATCTGCCTGATCCGGCTCCAGTCGTCCGGTTCGATACCGGCGAGAATGGCCTCTTCGCATTTTTCCGCATCGATTTTCAGCAGATCGATTCTCTCGATGCCGTACTCGCGGATCAGGCTCGAGAGCGAGCGCAACTGGCAATGGTAGGTTTGCCTCTCGAAACGACGCTGCAGGATCGCTTCAACATGCTCGCTGATGTCGAGGCCGCGCAGCTTCTCGTGCGCGCCCAGTTCGCTAGTGATGATCGCCCTCAGTGCCGCCTGGCCTCTCTCATCGGGATGGAATCCGGAAAACACCGAAGAGTGCGGGTAAAAGGTGAAATCGCCCGACCGGTCCCTGTCGTCAATCCCGACGGGCAGCGCAATGGCGTCCGGGACATGACGTTCGAGGTTCGCCCGCAGAACCTGAAAGGTCACCGGCGACGGCTCGAACGCAAAGATCCTCGAGCCCTTGCACCGCTGGCTGACAAACAATGAAAAGAGGCCAATATTGGCGCCAATATCGAACACCACATCGCCGTCGCGAAGCTCGATCCCGTTCTTCACGTAGTTCTTCTGAAGAAAAACCTCGTCGTACAGGTAGCGGGTCTCATACGCCTTCAGATGAAATATCTCCATCTGGTTGGGCAACGTGTAGCAGGTCAGATCTTCTTCGCTGTCCGGCTTGTGGCTCGCTGCAGGCGCGGCGAGTTCCGCCAACGATGCGATGCTGATCAGATCCTCCGCGCGCAGTAGCACTATGCGCCCTCCTCGCCCCTTGCCCCGCTGCGCCCCTGCTCGATCTATGCACGCATCATTGACGGCGCCAAGCGGCGCGAAGGCAACCTCCGGAAACATCCCAACGCAAGCGGCCTGAGCTTCAAGATCGCTGCGCAGCGCATCGTGCTCCAGGTCCGTATACACGACCCAGTGTTCCTGTTCGAGCGTTGGTGCTGTCACTTTGCCCCCTGCCATGGCGTCGATACGGCGTCTGCGTCGAGCGGCCCGTTTGTTAGATGACGAAAACCATTGCATGGTCGCAGCTAAGTATCGATATGCACATGCTGTCACGACGCTAGCACTATCAGTGTTGATAGGGGCTTGTGATTCGGTGCCAGACCGGTGGCAAAATATCTATGCCGTGCGGATTTAACGCGGCGCGAATGCAAATGCGAACGTGAATACAAAAGGTATGTCTGACATGTACGTGCTAACGCGAAATCGGCTGGCCCGGCTGTCATATTTCTGACGTCGCTATTCATGCACTCTATTCGCACTATTTGCATGATAGATTCGCGTTCTGTGCGATAAACCTATTCCCTGCTCTCCTCATTCGATGCATGAGGAGAGGAACATATTCGTCCAGCATTTTTAAACGATAAAAGATGCCGGATTCATGTTTCAGGATATCTAATTTTCATAAAGGAAGTGCGTTCGGATAACGAACTTTTCAAGGAGCGCAATGTGAATGCTGACTTATCGCTGTGGTGGCGTGATGTGTCTACCAGCTTCAGTCAAGTGGTCACCGAGGCGTCGCTGCTCGAACAGATGCACCACTTTGGAAAGCGACTCGGATTCGACTACGTCGCGGTTGGCGCAAAAGGCATGGCGATTACGGGAAAGCAGGATGCCGCGCTGATCATCTCCAACTACCCGTCTGCATGGCTGGAGCGCTACATGCATGCGGGATACCTGGCGGTAGATCCGACAGTGCGAATTGGCACACGCAGCCGCAACGCAATTATATGGAGCGACGCAATTTTCTCGAAAGCGCAGGATCTATGGTCCGAAGCGCAGGATTTCGAATTGCGCGCTGGCGTGGCGCAGTCGTCATGGGCAAGAGGTGGCGTATTTACATTACTATCGCTGGCGAGAAGCCAGAGCCCGGTTACGCCGGTGGAAGCACATGAATTGCAACCTCATTTATTGATGCTTGCTGAATTCGTTACGTCAAAGCTGCAAAATCTGATCGACAGTGAGAATTCGAAACGATATCGGCACCAGTTGTCGCCGCGGGAGATCGAGGTGTTGAAATGGAGTGCGCAGGGAAAGACCACCTATGAGCTATCGGCCATGCTGGGCGTAGCAAGCGCCACCGTGCAATTCCACGTGCAGAACGCCAAGCGGAAGTTGGGCGTCACCACGAAAACTCAGGCCACCGATTATGCAAGGCGTTTAGGCCTCATCGATTGAGGCTCGGGCTCGGGCTCGGGCTCGGGCTCGGGCTCGGCGTAGCGCGATTGATTCAGTATGATGCGCAAACCATCGGTACAACAGGGCAGTCACATGGACCATTCGTTGGGCGAGATCGATGAACTGATCGCAGCTTTCTACGCTGCATTTGACAACCGCGGCGGGCGGGCGCCCACCACCTCTTCGCTGTCCAGCATGTTCACGCCTCACGCGACAATCGCCCGACTCGGGCCGAACGGCGTGGATGAGTGGAATCTGGAGTCGTTCCTCGCGCCCCGGCAAAAGCTGCTGACAGACGGCAGCTTGCGTGATTTCCACGAATGGGAAATAGAGGCGAAGACCACCGTGTCGCGCGAGCTTGCCTCCCGGCACTCCCGCTATCAAAAGAAGGGCACGCTCGAAGGAGCCGCGTATGCCGGAGAGGGGACCAAGTTCATCCAGCTCTGCAAGGTGGCGAGGACGTGGAAGATCAGTTCTATCCTTTGGCAGGATATCTAAGGGTCGTTCACCACCTGTTCCGAAGGACAGCCCTCTTGCGGGCGATGAGTTCGTCGCCGCCACACACTTCTCCCCTGCCGGCGCCATGCAGCGCGCTCTCTGCTGCATCACGATGCTATCGACATCAGCGCTAACACGAAGTCAGCCGTTAAGAGCGCATTCGGCAAGGCGACAAGGCGTGCCGCTCTGATATGGATTTAACAATTTCGCACGACTTCTTTGTGCAATTACCTTGATTTCGCATATGTTTACATTTTACTTTCCGATTATTACAAAATTCACCGAAGAATCTTTCAAAAAATTCAAAAATCTATCAAAAAAAGTTTGACAGTAAGATTTCTTCCTCCTATCTTTTGAGCACTCAAATCCCATTTGTTATCTCCTTATTAGAACCTGTACCTGCCAGCGAGGCTCACCCATAACCCATGCACTACGCATTGCTGTACGGACAGATGACATCCCGGAAAGTTTTTCCAGATTGGCGGCAGCATTTACCGAGCCGACTTCTTTGTCGTGGTGCTATGTATCAAATCGTAAATAGAGAATATTGATCTTCTGAATAACGATATACCCGGTTTTGCTTTGGCGTGCTCGCCGTGCGGCGGCGAACGCAGAGAGCATCCGGCTTGCCAGCCGGACGTTTGAGCAGGGTGCGAGCGGAGAAAAGTTGCGCAGAACAGCGCAGCAGAAAGTAGCGGATTCGAATCTGAAGATCATATTTCGGCCAGGCTTACCAGGTTAAATGGCGGTTCGACGCGAGAATATATCATCGGAAAATATTAGCTTAATTCAATTTCAGATTTATCGATAGTATTCCTAATTACTTGGAAACGGTCGTCAATTGATTTGTTATTCATGGTGAATGACTGGAAACCGGTGTGCATGGACTCGAATGAATGACCTTATCTCTGCCAAACTGGTCAGTTAGGCATTTATTTTACACATATTACAATTTCATTAAGGAGACAGCCTATGGCGAGTTGAGGTACCGGGCAATTGTCACGCTAATGCGTGGGATTTCCTGTTTCCGTGTGCGCTATACGAATTGCATCATGCTTTCAATGTACTGATATGTCGGTTGTTCGCCACTATCCTGGAGCTTAAACAATGAAGAAGGTTATGCAAGTCAATAGTGTATTTTCCAGAGACTTCGCCAGGGCGCTACTCCCCCTGGCCATTGCCGCAACCCTGATCCCGATGTCCGCCCAGGCGGCAGACTCGTGGGTATCGACCCGGACCGGTGCTTTCCTCGTGCCCTCGGCACCCGCCGCCAGCACGGCAGTGCAATCCGGAGCCAGCAATGCCGCCGCGGCGCCCACCGGTTATGCGCTCGGCAATACCGAGGCCGCACTCACCAACACCCTGGTGACGCCGCTTGAAATCAGCCAGCCGTTGCATATCACGGTGGTGTTGAAAGGCCGTAATGACGATCAGCTCGACACCTTGATAAGCCAGCTCAATCAGCCGGGCAGTGCGAATTACCACAAATATCTGACGCCGCAGCAATTCAACGCCCGTTTCGCACCGACCGATGCCCAGGTTCAGGCGGTGGTCGCTCACCTGAAGGCCAACGGTTTCAGCAACATCACGGTCTCGTCGAATAACCGGCTGGTATCGGCGGACGGCAACGCCAATAATGCACAGAACGGTTTTCATACGAGCCTGAAGCGCTTCACGTATCGCGGCAAGCCGGTTTTCGCCAACGACACGGCTGCGTTGATTCCGGCGTCGTTGAGCGCGTCCGTCGATTCGGTGCTCGGTTTGCAGAACGCAGTCGTGCCCCATCGCCTGATTCACCGTATTGCCTCGACCAATGCGGCAATTCAACCCGATAAAACCAAGAAGAGCGCCGCCGCGCAGGTCGGGCACCAACCGACCGACTTCGCCAGTATCTATGATGCAGCAGGCTTGCCGGCCGCCACCAACACCACGGTGGGCATCATCACCTGGGGTGATATGACCCAGACGATTTCGGATTTGAACACCTTCACCTCGAATGCCGGTCTGCCTACCGTGAATACGGCGGTGGTAGCGGGAGGCCAGGGTACGCTTGCCGACGACGGCGATCCGAGCGAGTGGGATCTGGATAGCCAGGACATCATCGGCACCTCCGGCGGAGTCAAGCAGCTGATTTTCTACGCCGCCATCAATGGCGACAGCAATGACAGCGGGCTGACCGACGCGACCTTGACCGCGGCCTATAACAAGGCCGTGACCGACGACCTGGCCAAGGTCATCAACGTCTCGCTAGGCGAGGACGAAACGGCGGCGAACTCGGATGGCTCACTGGCGGCCGACGATGCGGTCTTCAAGCAGGCGGTGGCGCAAGGTCAGATCTTCTCGGTGGCTGCAGGCGACGCCGGCGTGTATCAGTGGTCCACCTCGCCGCAAGGGGCGCCGGGCTACATCGGGACCTACGACGGTAGCAGCGTCACGACGACCATCAACCTGTCGCACTACAGCGTCTCGCAGCCGGCAAACTCGCCGTATGTGGTCGCGGTAGGCGGTACGACCTTGTCGACCACCAATACCACCACATGGGCCGGCGAGACGGTGTGGAACGAAGGCGTGGCCTATGCCGACCTCGATAGCAATGGCAACCCCGTCGACGACGCCGTGCGTATCTGGGCAACGGGCGGCGGCGTCAGTCTGTTTGAAGCCGCGCCGACGTGGCAAACCAAGGCGTTGGGGAGCTCGGTCACCAAGCGGGTGGTGCCGGACGTGGCGTTCGATGCGGCCCAGGCGACAGGTGCTTACATTGTGATCGATGGCCAGCCGAATCAACTGGTTGGCGGCACGAGCCTCGCATCGCCGATTTTCGTCGGCGGTTGGGCCCGTGTCGAATCGGCCAACAACAACAGCCTGAGCTTGCCGACGGCCGGCTTTTATCAGACCTTCCCGAGCAACAAGTCGTCGATCCACGACGTCACCTCAGGCAACAACGGCTATAGCAGCCATGGTTACAATGCCAAGGCCGGCTTTGACGACGACACCGGTTTCGGCAGTCTGGACTTCACCAAACTTAGCGCGACCTACAGCAAATAACGGCAGTACGCCGTTAGCTGTTCCTTCGTCCCGGAAGGAACAGCTCATGTGGATTAAAGTATGCTTGCAGGAGTGAACACCCCTTTTCGAAGGGGTGTTTTTTTGTGCTCATTCCCGGTATCCCAGTGGAGATGCGTGTCATGCCTTTACTCAATTTCGACTTGCTGGCGAACGAATTGCCCGCCGCATGGAAATCCGCGATTGTCGGCTCGGTGGGCACAGCCCGAATCAAGGTCCTGAGGATGGACGGGACGGCCTATGAAGCGGAGACACACGACTACGACGAAGGACTGCTGGTCATGTCCGGTCAGTTAATGCTGGAGGTTGCGGGCGACGTGATCGAGGTGGGGGCCGGGCAAATGTACCTGGCCCTGGCTGGCACGCCACATGCCGTGCGCGAGGGTAGCCACGGCACGCTCGTCATCGTCGACGTTTGATCCCGATTGCGTGCTACGATTCCTTCACATTCCAGATGGAGACTGCCATGTGGGACAAGATCGAACACGACGGATACGAAGTGTGGGTGCTGCCGATCCTTGCATACGGTCCACCGGCTCCGGATACCTTGTGGCATTACACGGGATACTTCTGTCGCCATGGCGCGGACGCCCACCTTGCTGGGCAAAGCATTCGCTTTGAGGAACTGGTCGCGACGTTTCGCAGTGAAGAATTAGCCCGCGAAGCCGGATATGTTGAAGGCAAGCGGCGCATCGAGTTGATCCGGAAAGGCAATTGACCCATACGTCGCACTGACAGTCTGGTCCAATCTGGCTGGTTCGTGCCCGCCTGCGCGGACCAGCGTCTTTTCTCATCGATCTCTCTGCTGAAACGCCCTCTCGCGAACGCCTGATAAGACAGCGTTTGCACTCAATCTGTCCCAACCGCTCATGCGACCCGAAATCCGGCTGCAGGAAAGGGTTTGCCCTGGGTTCTCGCGCCTGAAGAAATGTCCCAACCGTGCCGATAAACGTTCTAGTTAGTTAACATTTCAAGGCGTCGACGTGAAACTCTCTACGAAGTTATTGGCGTTGGTGATCGCGGCGCTGTTCGGCGTCGCGCTTCTGACGGTGACAGCGGTTCAGACCTTGCGCAGTTCGCTGGTCGACAGCCGGCGCGAACAGATCGTTATTCTTCTGACCAAAGCCGAGCATATGGTCAACTATTACCGCGATTTGCAGGCGCGTGGCGTCTTGACCCGCGATCAGGCGCAACAGGCCGCCAAAGACGCGGTTGCGCAACTCAACGCCAATACCCAAAGCTACTATTGGGTCACCACGTCGGACGGGATCAATCTTGTCCATCCGATTGCCCGCTTCATCGGCACCAAAGCGAAGGGCAACCAAACCACCACGGGGCTGACCGACAGCGAAGCGTATCGCCAAGGCATGGCGGCTGCGCATATTGCCCTCGTCGACGTGCTCGTGAAGCGCACCCCGGACGCGGACCCCGTGCCCAAGCTACAGGGCGTCGTCGCGATTCCGGATTGGGACTGGTGGATCGGCACGGGCTTCTTCTACGATGACATCAATGCGGCCTTCAACAAGCTGGCGACGCTTCTCGGTTCCCTTGCGGCGCTCATTTTCGCAGCCATCGGTGTGCTGGCCTGGGCGGTGACACGTAGCGTCGGCAGGGCGCTTGGAGGCGAACCAGCCTACGCCGCGCACATCGCATCGCAGATCGCGGGCGGCAATCTCGACATCGAAGTGGAGGTGCGTCGCGCGCACTCGGGAAGCTTGCTCGGTGCGCTGAACGACATGAAATTGAAACTGTCCGCGATCGTTGCAGAAATCCAGGCCACCAGCCATTCGATTGCGACAGGCTCCAGTGAAATCGCGCAGGGCAACCTCGATCTGTCACAACGCACCGAGGAGCAAGCGGCATCGCTGCAGGAAACGGCGGCCAGCATGGAGCAGATAACCGCGACCGTTAAGCAGAATGCGGACAATACGCGGCAGGCCAACGCGCTCGCCGCTCAGGCGACTGAAGCGACTGCCCGCGGCGGCGCGGCGGTGATGGAAGTGATCGGCACCATGCGGCAGATCGCGAGCGAGTCGGGCAAGATTGCTGAAATCACGTCGATGATCGAAACGATTGCGTTTCAGACCAATATCCTCGCGCTCAACGCGGCCGTCGAAGCGGCGCGAGCCGGCGAGGACGGCCGCGGTTTTGCGGTCGTGGCGAGTGAAGTGCGGGCGCTTGCGCAACGCAGTGCCGCAGCGGCCAAGGATATCAAGAGCCTGATTCAGGCATCGGTCGCCAATGTTGCTGACGGTACGCGGCTCGTCGAGGTGGCCGGTGACCGTATGAGCGAGATCGTGCAATCGATTAGCCGGGTAACCGACATCATGGGGGAGATTTCTACCGCGTCGGACGAGCAAAGCACCGGTATCGAGCAAGTCAGCCGGGCCGTATCGCAGATGGATGAAGTCACGCAACAGAATGCGGCTTTGGTGGAGCAAGCGGCCGCAGCGGCTTCATCGCTCGACGAACAGGCGGGGCGCCTGCGCTCGGTTGTCGGCGTGTTCCGGTTGGCGGTGCGCTAGCGTCAATCATCCCTGGATAGCGCACGCGATTCACGCAAGAGCCAGTCGTGGAACTGCTGTATCTTCCGTGACGAACGGTCAGCAGCGCGATAGCAAAAGAAGTGAGTCTCGCGCTCGATCGGACTGTATAGCCCCTCCCCGACGATCACAAGTTCGCCGCTCGCCAGCTCACGCTCGGCAAACCTCACGCTCTCGAGCGCCACACCAAGCCCGTCGACTGCCGCGGCAAGAACCAACGCGGCGCGGTCGAACGAAGGTTGCGGCTTGTCCGGCATCTTCAGGCCATTTTGCTTGAACCATTCACGCCAACGCACCGGGTTGAGCTTCGATTCGATAAGCGTCAGCTTTGCGATGTCCTCGCGCTCGAATCGCTCGCCGACAAGCTTTGGTGAGGCCAGCGGCGCGGTTCTCTCCGCGCCAAGTGCCTCGATGACGACACCCGCCTGAGCTCGCACCGACCCATAGGCTATCGCCACGTCCAGGCCCTCCTCCTTGAGCAGATCGACCGGTTCGGCGCTAGACGACATCCGGATGGTGAGGCTCGGGTACTCCCGCATGAAAGCCGGCAGGCGCGGCCCCAGCCATTTCGACGCGAAGCTGGGTGTGCAGTGAACCGAGAGCGACTCTGCGGCCGCCTTCGGCGACAGATCGCGGCAGACCTCCTCGATCATATCGAACGCCGTGGACAGCGTCGCCAACAACCGTCCCCCCGAATCGGTCAGCTCGACCCGGCGGTTGCTACGGTTAAAGAGCTTGTGTTCGAAATAGGCCTCCAACCCTCGCACCTGATGGCTGATTGCCGAAGGCGTCAAATGTAACTCCTCCGCCGCCAGCAGAAAACTCTGCAGCCGCGCAGCCGCTTCAAACGCCCTCAAGGCCTGCAGTGATGGCAGCTTTCGCATGGGTTTTCGGGTGAAATAGATTCATCTTTTCGTGAAAACTCATCGTTTGTCAACTTTTCCCTGCGCGGCGATCATCGTCTCTAACCAGCCGCCACATGGAGATGACGGCGCCCACAGCGGCCGGCGGAACGGCCGTCAATCTGGAGGAGACATGTCTCACGCATCCGCCCCCTTGCCACGGCGTTCGTTCGAATCCGTCGCGATAAACGAATCGAGCGTCTATGCCAAAGTCGCATGGCGCCTGATCCCATTCCTGTTCCTTTGTTATGTCGCTGCGTACCTCGACCGGGTCAACGTCGGGTTCGCCAAACTTCAGATGTTGTCGGATCTCGGTTTCAGCGAAACCGTCTATGGCCTCGGCGCTGGTGTGTTTTTCATCGGATATTTCCTCTTCGAGGTTCCCAGCAACATCATTCTCCACAAGGTCGGCGCGCGCCTCTGGATAGCACGCGTCATGCTCACCTGGGGACTGATATCGGGCGCGATGATGTTCGTCAAAACGCCGACGATGTTCTATGTGATGCGCTTCGCACTTGGGTTGGCTGAGGCGGGACTCTTTCCCGGCGTCATTCTCTATCTGACGTACTGGTTTCCATCTGAGCGCAGAGGCAAGATCACGGCCCTCTTCATGACGGGCATCCCGATGTCCGGTGTGATTGGCGGCCCGCTCTCGGGATGGATCCTGCACGCCCTGTCCGGTGCGCATGGCCTCGCCGGCTGGCAGTGGCTGTTTCTGCTGGAGGCGCTGCCTTCTCTCGTGATGGGCATCGCAGTCATCGCTTACCTGGACGACGGGATCAAGCACGCCCGCTGGCTCTCCGAATCCGAAAAGACCTTGCTAGCTGCAAACATTGCGGCGGACAGCAGTCAGGCACAGTCGCATTCGCTGCGTGATGGCTTTACGCAGCCCATCGTCTGGCTGCTCAGTGGAATTTATTTCTTCTTCATCATGGGCCTCTATGGCGTCGGCTTCTGGCTGCCCACCCTCATCAAGGGATCCGGCGTCACCGAGCCGCTGCTGATCGGCGCGCTGACGACGCTGCCCTACGCAGCGGCGGCCATCGCGATGGTCATGGTCGGACGCAGTTCAGACAAGCGGCGGGAACGCCGTTGGCATGTGACCGTACCCGGCCTGATCGGCACGGTGGGGTGGTTGGTCAGTGTTGCCACGGGTCATACAAGCGTCGCCCTGTCGATCGCTGCGCTCACGGTCGCGACCATGGGTGTCATGGTGACGCTCTCCCAGTTCTGGTGTCTGCCGACAGCCGTACTGAGCGGTGCTGCGGCCGCCACCGGCGTCGCGGTCGTCAACTCCGTGGGCAATCTGGCCGGATTCGTCAGCCCGTATGCGATCGGCTGGATTGTCGACAAGACCCATTCGACGGACCTCGGTGTGTACACGCTCGCCGCCTGTCTCACGGTCGGTGGCTTGCTCGCCCTGACCATGCCCAAACGCCTCGTCAATCGTTAAAGCTTGCCCCCAAAGGCCAAGGAGAAATCATGTCTGAAACCATCGAACACCATGCAGTCCAGCCCACTGCTAAAAAGCGCATCTCCCTCTATCAACCTAAACAGGAAGGTCTGAAGTTTCCGGAAATTCCAGAGTTCGCGACGTCGGCTGAAGAGCGTCTCTACCGCAAGAAGCATCTGGTCGCCGCCTGCCGGGCTTTTGATCTTCACCATTTCGACTATGGTTTTGCGGGCCATCTTACGGTGCGCGATCCCGAGCACCCGGAGTTGTATTGGACCAACCCCATGTGTGTCCACTTCTCGGAAGTCAAGTTGTCGAACCTGATTCTGGCGGATCACAAAGGCCACGTGGTGGAAGGAGACTATGCGATCAATCAGGCGGGGTTTGTCCTGCATGCCGCCGTGCACGAAGCGCACCCGGATATCGTAGCGATGTGCCACGCGCATACCGTCTATGGCACCGCGTGGGCCACGACAGGCCGTAAGCTCGATCCGATCTCGCAGGATGCTTGCGCCTTCTTCGAAGACCACGTGGTGATCGACGACGAGGCGGGCCAGGTCGCGGTCGAAGAAGAAGCCGGAGGCACAGTAGCGGCATGGTTCAAGAATGTGCGCGCGGCGATCCACAAGAACCACGGGCTGCTGACGGCGAGCCGCCACAGCATCGACGAAGCGGCGTTCTGGTTCATCGCCCTCGAGCGCGCTTGCCAGCAACAACTGCTGGTTGAAGCGTCAGGCATCAAGCCGACGATGGTAACGCCCGAACGGGCACGATACAGCCGTGAGCACGTGGGCAGCCCTTTCATCGGCTGGCTGCATTTTCAGACGATCTATGATCAGTTGGTGGCGCAGCAGCCGGATATGTTTGAATAGAAGCAAGGAGCGGCAGTCGCGGTTCGCCAATACAAGGCGATTGGTTCGTCCGCCGTGCACTGCCGTACTACGGCCCAACCCTGTCAAAAGTGAGGCGCCATCGCCGTCAAGCGCAGGAGCATCAGCGAACCCCATTCTCGCTGTTTTCCTCGCAGTCTTGCCAGTATTGAAACGGATCGCGATGCTGCGGGTAGCGTAAGTCGAGCCACACGGACAGTCTGGTCCAATCTGGGTGGTTGGTGCCTGTCTGCGCGGACCAGTTCGACGAGCGCTCAAGAATCTGGCCCTTCGCGCGATCGCGGACAAGCAAACTGCCGAGTCCGCTCGTGCTATTCGACTGCGATTCCACCCGGTAGCGCGGCAGAATCCTGAGCTCGGCGTCCTCTGCCCAACCGTACACGCCTCGAACAATGCCTGCTGAATCTCGCAACTCCACGGGGCCCGTTTCGGGACGAACCGCCGCCCATCCTTCCGGGAATTCAGTCACGAGCTCGTTGTTGCCTTCCCTCACCCACTTTACGCGCCACCCCCGCTCCATAGCCTCACGCACTTGCGAGACCGACTCATAGCCCGGCGGTAGCTCTACGCCCACCGGCAGGGAGATGAGGTTCTCTTTCCAGATGGTGCTTTCGTCCTGATTGCGCTGAACCGCTTCGAACGGTCCATCCTGGAACGGATTCTCAGATCGACCCACTGAACTTCCACCCGTCCTCTTCAGATCAGGAAACAGGTTGTCCGCGTCTTGACGGCTTTGCTTGGCTTTATCTTTTCTCATCGATCTCTCTGCTGAAACGCGCTCTCGCGAACGCCCGATAAGGCAGAGTTTGCACTTAATCGGCCCTAACCGCCCGTGCGATCCGAAATCCGGCTGCGGGAAAGGGTTTGTCCTGGGTTCTGGCTGCGGGCAGATCGCGGGAAATGCCCGGCCGGTGGCTCACGGGTTGGGGAGGTCAATCACAATCCCGGGTGCCCGCTCGTCCTGGGTCGTCTTCAGCCGGCGTTGTCCGGCGCGACTGAGATTGTCTTTGAATCGCAGGAACGGCAACTCGATCACCCAGTAGCTCAACGTTGCTGCAGCCAGCGCCCCGTCAATTCCTTTGTGCGATTGTTCACGAACGCCACCCATAATTATGTCGTGCGGATTTTGTCTAGCCGATCTTGACACTGGTGGGCGGAAAGAAATTGAAAAAAAACCGGAAAAAATCTCTCAGCTCGGAATAGCCGCAGTGACAAGAAGAAGGGCCGTCCTGGTCGACGGCCCGATACAGATATTTCAGCCGCCCTCGCGCGAACTGTGCGTGACCCAGTTTTCAGTTGGATTGGTAGGCCACGTGGTTTGCCAGCAGGGTGGCGCACTCCCGCAAGTGGTTACGCTCGGTTCCTCCCACATACACCGTGACCCACGCGACGACAAAGCGCGTCTTGTCGCGCGGCACGCCCATATGCTGCTCGAACCACTCCCGATAGAGCGGCTGGATGAACTCGACTTCACCATGCGTGTAGACCTCATACACCAAGGTCGTCAGCAGGCCCTGCAGCAGGTCGCGATTACGCACCCGTTGATGGTCGGTCGAGTCCTTGAAGCTCTGCGCCGATGCCAGGCAATTCGATTTCAGCAGCAATTCGTCATCGCCGCAAATCGTGGTCGCCATGTTGTAGAACAGATCGGAGTGCAAGGTGCCGCCGAGCGCGCCGAGATCTTCATCGGTAATGCGCTGCAGGCGATCGCAAACCTCGTAGAGCTGCTTCGAGGCGGCAGAGTGGGCATCGCAACGCGCGAGCAGCGTCACGCGATTAGCGCGCCAATCCAGGCAGACAATCCCAGGCCTCTGAGGATGTTTTTCCTCTGGCTTGCCCTTTAAATTATGTCTATTGACTAGGTCCGAATACCTCGCCATCACTAATGGCGTCAAGAAGCCCGCAAAGATCGCGCTCGAACGGATAGCGCGCGCTCGATGCCCGCGTCAGATGAAGAACCCAGCCAACGCACGAGCCACTGCGGCAGCGTCGTTTTCCATCGGAATGTGGCCCGCCTTGGGAATCCGGACAAGCTGCGTGTTCGGGATCTCTTTGGCAAAGCGCTCCGCGTGCTCGACGAGCTGGAAGCTGTCGTCTTCGCCCCATACGAGCAGCTTTGGCGTCTGCGACGCGCGAAGGCTCGGCAACAGTTCCATCGTGTAACGATTGTCCGCCGCACCGGCAAAGGCGAGCCACGACCGTGCCACGCGCGGGTCGGTCCAGGGTTCGAGATACTCGGTCACTTCGCTTTCCGTTGTTGGTCTCGCCAGTGCCGTGAGGACTGACTTGCGACGAGCAGCAAGGATATCCTCCGTCGTCGTCGCAGCGGCCACCGCCGGATCGCGGAACCGGGCAACGCCGGGCACCGGCCACGAATCGAACATCACTGCATTGACGAGTGCGAGTTTGCTGACCTCTATCTTTCCATCGACCAGCACCTGCTGCGCAATGCCCCCGCCAATGTCGTGCCCGGCGACCCCCACCGGTCCCACGATACCGAGCGTATCGAGGAAGCGCGGCAGCCAATCCGCCAAAGCGGGAATCGAGGCATCCGCAATGGTCAGCTCGCCACCCGATCGGCCGGAGCCAGGGAGATCTACCGCGATGGGCCGCAATCCGGCGGCGGCCAGGTCGTCTAGCACCGGCTGCCATACCCGGCTCCAATAGGTGCCGTGCAGCAACAACAAGACGGATCCTTCCGGGTCACCGGCGCTCAGGTAGCTGACCGGTACGCCCGCCACGTCAACAGTTCGTCGTTCCACGATGAAACTCCTCCATTCCAGCCTGTGATGCCGGGCGATCGAGCCGCCCGGCCGCCGCCGCGCATAGGGCATATCTACGTTCATGCGTTCGCGGCATCCGAAAATTCGCACGTAACGAATACGCTTAGCGAATGACCTGCTTTACGTAGTCGGCGCCGAGGCCGATCTCTTCGTAGTGCTTGCGAGCCGCTTCGATTTTCGTGAACACATCTTCGTATCCCACTGCCGTGCCTTCGGGGTCGACGTAGGTGTAGCCGCCCGTGACGTGGAACCACGTGATCATCTCAGTGACATCCTCGGGCACGTACAAGGTATGCGTCTCGCCTGCCGGCTCGTGTGCATAGCCGCCCTGCTCCGCAACCCAGTCGTGCTCGAGGTAATACCATCTACCTCTCAGAACGATTGCGTGGACAGGCCCGGTATGGCGGTGACGCGAGAGCACGCCGGACTGGCGCACTCTAAGCAGATTGACGTAGTAGCCCTGGCTCGCGCTGAGAAGCAGCGGCTTGAACGAAACAGTCGGCGTCATCGGCACCCAAAGCTTATCGTCCTCCAGCCATTTGTCGAGAATGCCCGAATGCACGATGTCGGGTGACATGTCAGGGGGTTGTGGCAACTGATAAGGGATAGCACGCTCATCAGGCTTTCTTGCAGCTGTGTTGGTCATGTCAGGAGACCTCCAGAAGATATCGGCGCATCGCGCGCACGGATCATGCAGTGGTCTTTGCCGGCTTGGTCCACTCGTTGCCCTTCATGAACGGGTCGTACTGCGTATGTACGACGTGGTTCGTATAGTTGCTCATGACCTTCGTGGCAACTCCGAGTATCACTTCAAGCACGTTCTGGCGCGTGAAGCCAGCGGCGAGAAATGCCTCGACATCCGCATCGGAAGCAAAGCCGCGTTCGCGTACGACAATCGTCGTGAAGCGATGCAGGGCCTCAAGCTTCGGATCAGGCAGAGGCTCTCCATCGCGCAGCGCGGCGATGACAGCAGGGTCCATCTTGATCATCCGGGCAAGTGCCGAATGGCCGGCCATACAGTAATGGCAATTGTTTTCGAAGTTCGAGCTCAGGTAGACGACCTGCTGCTCATGCGGGGTAAGCGTGCTCCTGGCAAAGAGGTCCCAGAGGGCGGAGTAGCCGGCGAGGAGCTCGGGCGACTCGGCCATGTGAGACTGGAGATTCGGTACAAAGCCAAAGGTCTTTTTCGCGTCTTCCAGGGCGGGTTTCGAAGCAGCCGGTGCGGTCTCAATTGTGTACGACGGGAACGTGTTCATGATCTTCTCCAAACGGGGAATCCGTGGTGAGCAAATGGTGCGCGCGGCGTCACGCTGACAGAAGACCTTCGAGACACATAACATCCATTCCTGGCAGGCATAAGGCGTTTGATGCGCCCTCCCGCTCGAACCAGGCGCGGCGCACCGCTGGATCGCCAGGCTTGGATAAGCTCAAAGCTATTCCCCACAGGAATGAGCGATATGACCATGCCCTCTCTACTGCATCTTGCGAAGAAGGGACAAAGTACGGCGACGACAGCCGCGCGGGAAGTGGCAAGCAAGGCTGGCAACGCGACTTGATGAGCCGCCTTTTTTTCGGACCTCGTGTCCTCGTATAGATGAAACAGGAGTGTGTCGTATGAACGCCAATTCTCTCGTCAAGGTCGCGATCCTCGACGACTATCAGAATGTCGCGCTGACTCTTGCGGATTGGTCAACGCTGAATGGCCGTGCAAGCATCACTGTGTTCAATGACCACATCGCCGAGCGCGACGCGCTGATCGAGCGGCTGAAGCCGTTCGACATCGTATGCGTGATGCGTGAGCGCACGCCCTTGCCTCGTGCGATCCTCGAGAAACTGCCTGATCTCAAGGTCATTGCGTCCACCGGCCTCGCCAACGCCTCGATTGACGAGGACGCAGCCGCTGCCTTGGGGATCGCTGTGCTCCATACGGGCTATTCCTCCACACCGACGATCGAGTTCACGTGGGCGCTGATTCTCTCCATTGCCCGAAATATTCCGGGAGAAAATCAGTCGCTGCGCAACGGCGGATGGCAACGCTCGGTGGGCGACGAACTCGCAGGCAAGACACTTGGCCTGCTCGGGCTTGGCCGTGTCGGATCGGCAGTAGGCAGAATCGGCCGGGCGTTTGGCATGAACGTAGTCGCCTGGAGCCAGAACCTGACGGCCGCGGCTGCCGCTGAACATGGCGTCCGGTACGTGACGAAAGAGGAATTGTTTTCGAGCTCCGATTTCCTGTCCATTCACGTGCGCCTCAGTGAGCGCACGCATCACCTTGTTGGCGCCGCCGAGCTGGCGAAGATGAAACCGACGAGCCGCCTGATCAATACCTCTCGCGGTCCGATAGTCGACGGTGGCGCCCTGCTCGACGCGCTCAGGATGGATAGGATCGCCGGCGCGGCGCTGGACGTTTACGACGTCGAGCCCCTTGGAAACCCCCATCCGTTGCGCGAGTTGCCGAATGTGCTCGCCACGCCGCATATCGGGTATGTGTCGAAGGAGCTGTATCGGACTTTTTATGATGATACGGTTAAGAATATTGTTCGGTGGCTGGATGGGAACGGGCGTTGAGCGCGGTAGGAGGCAGGCTCACGGGGCGCGTGCGCGTATGCGCTGCTGTTGCGTTTGCCGGGCGGCATATCCCTCACGGTCCCATGCTTCAGGGACACCGCGGAGCTCATCGAGCTGTTCGTTGACGGCCGGCAGCTTGACTATCGATCGCCGACTGTATGGGAGATGCTGGACGTGTGCGCGGAGCATCTGATGCTGCACTAATGAAAAGCCCGGCGCAGGGCCGGGCTGGTGTATTGAGGTCGCCGCTATGGGCTAGTGTATTGTCGCCTGGCCAGCGACCTTCTTCAGACTCGAAAACAGCATGGCGCTGGCCATTGAGCCAATGATCTGCTTTTCGGTCTCCGCGCGCTCGAAATCATCCCGGTCATCAATGACGACACGAATCTTCGGGCGCTCTCCGGGGGCACTCAATACATCTCCCAATTTGCGCATCAAACCACCAGTGGCCTGATGGCTAGGCGAGATGACGTCAACCAGTTCGCCAGCAAGCATGAAATCGAAGGTGTACTCGTGCTTCGAGATGCCCTTTATCTTGGGATAGCGAACCGGCTGCTGTCTTGGCTTCCACAGCCTCAGATCGTGTTCGACCTCATCCGAAAAGTTGTTTACTACCTCCGGAACGCCGAGCCAGCCTCGCTCTTGTTCAGCTACTGCAAGCACGCTCGATATACAGATAGCGACAGCATGCTGGGCGCGTTCTGTCGGCGCTAGCGAGCGAATCTCTCCGCTGCTCTCCAGCGAGACACCGAAGGGCAAGAGTGTATTGCGAATTGCCGATTCCCGCCGCTTGTTAAACGGATCAAGCCCAACCGAATTCAGATGAAAAAGGGTATCGCCGTTGTCGCTAATGAGCAGATGTGCACCCTGTTCGATCAGATAGAAGACGATCGCGGTACCGTCCGCGAAACTGAATGGCGTGCCGATTTCGAGCGCAGGTTCCCCGTTGACCGTCTTGACCGTCTTGACCGTCTTGACCGGGCAACAGTCATAAGCGAGCGTATCGCGCAACCAAGCGCAGTCTAGGGTCATGCCTTACGATCTTTCCGTTAAAACCGATATTTGATCGAGAGCAGAATACCGCAAAAAGTTCGTCTAGAGATGTCTCGCACGAAAGAGGCACATCGCGAAACGCAGCCACTGAATCCCCTCTATGCTCATGGGGACCATAGATTGGGCCTGTCGGATCGTTATGAGATCGCTTGGTCATCGGCTGAACCTCGATCTGATGCACGCGATACTTGAACGACAGGAATCGTTGGGAGAACTTCTGGTGCCGGGGACCGGACTCGAACCACCATCTGTAACGGCATTCTTCGTGGACGTGGGGAGTTTATGGGGAGTGCGGAGGCAAAAAGAGCCGGACCGAAACCGAGGCTATTACTAGAGCGGCGCCCCACTGCAGAAGTACACCACCGGGTCTCGCACTGGTCCGTTGACCCTGAAAGGACGTTCGACCTTGCCGAAAGCGGCCGACCCTTGTCTGAGTGAGTGCCGCGCGGCGGAGGAAACCGTGCGATCAGGCACTCTTGGTCACAGCAATTCTTGGCCGATCATCGTTCGATGGCGGGCCGGCATCACAATGCGATGAATTCGCATCACCCATCGGGCGATCGTACTGTCCTAACGCAGCAGAACGGTAGTCGGGGACGTCGCCCCCGGGGAAGAGCCGGCGCGTGACGATCAAGCTTGCACCCGGCCATTACATGCTTGTGTGCAACAAGCCTGGGCACTATTCAATTGGGGATGCATACCTCGCTGACAGTGGGGCCGTGTGGGCTGGCTCCCGTTTATGTCGTGGCGACGTAGGGCATCAGGATAAACACGGGATGGTCAAGCATGCTTTCCCGGAGGGAAAGGCGCGGAACCGATGGCCACGGGTGGCTGGGCGTTACTCCGGCTGCTATGTCCGCGCCACTGTGTCGGGCGATTGTTCCGACCATACGCTGGCGAGTGATGCGCACCTTCACACCTGCATGACAGACATCCGCGGGTTCGATCATTGTTTCCCATCCGCGCCAGCGTGGCGAATGGGCTAAGTGCTCGAGCCGGATGCGGACAGCGTGTGTCCGCATCCAGCGTTTCTTGCCTTACCGTAGCGTCGTCACACCGTGAGTCACGAATGCATGATCACGGCACACCGTCCCATCACGCCGGGACAGTGATATACGGGTCCCACCAGAAGTAACCGAACAGTTCCTGCTTCTGTCCGCCGACCAGCGTATAAAGCCCGAAGCTGATGCCGAACCCTTCCCTGCCGCTCTGCATCACCCGCGAGTCGAAGCTCGCAAAGGTTTCCACACGCTGGATCGCAGGCAGACCGTTGCGCTCCGGCGATTCGGGGTTGGGCTGCACCGCGCCGTTCCGAGTGATCGCGTTGTATTGGAACTGGTTGAAAACCTCGGTGCCCGAGAAACGCGAGATGTTGTACAAGATCACCGCGTCATCGGAATTGTCTTGAATCGACGTGCCGGTGAACGACACGAGATCGCCCGGGTACGCCATGAATTCCAGATCGGCCGTGCCCTGCCCCTTGATGACGCCTCGCGAGCCGGTGACGAGCAAGAACTGGCCGACATGCGCAAGGCCGGTCGGTTTTTTCGGGTCTTTGCTGGGATTGGAATGCTGCGCCTTGATGAGTTCCGTGTCGATGACTGCGAGTATCTGGATGTGGGCGGTCGATGCCGCCAAGTTTACATCTGCCATGTCAATCCTCCAATTTTCGACGTTGACGACTTCATTTCGAATAACGCGCAAAAAACGCGTCACCTGTAATTTCGCTTTATTTCCGGTTGCATATAACTAGCAAAGTAAACAGGTCGGTATGCAATTCCATCGCCTAGAATTACAGGCTAATGTGGAATGATCCTATATTCATTTATCGCATATAAATTTCATTGAAACAGATCGACGAAAGTGACATCTCACATCCACCTCGCGGAGAATTAACAAATGGTGACAATGCGATTACATGAGTAATAGCCGTAGGGTTCCTGCCTTGTTCTCGTGGCGTTGAACGCGTAGAGGGCAAACGTCATTTCCAGAACCTCGTTGCCAAGCGCCTTCACCTTTGATTCGAAGCTCAAGAAGCTGGCCTCGCTTTTGAGCGCGGGCAACCCGTTGTGGTCCGGCGAGTCAGGATCGGGCCGCACCGTATACGCCCTCAAGAAAGCGTTCGCCTTGAAACGCTCAAACACGCACCCGCCCGAGGCAGGCCGCACCTTGTAAAGAATCACGGCATCGTCCGCGTTGCCTTGCATTGAAGTCCCCCGGAGGAACACGCTGTCGCCGGCCTTCGCCCGGATGCCGGGCTCCTCCGCGTCCTGCGTGCAGGCAATGCCGCGCGATCCCGCGCAGATCATGAACAGACAATCCGGCGCGACGCGCACGGGATGCGCCGGCTCCTGGTTTGGTCCGTAAACATTCTTGATGTGCGCCGCATCGATGACCAATAGCACGTCGATTCCGTGAGTTCTCGTGTTCATATGCGATTTGAATTTCCCGTCGAAAATCTGGCTTCAACATTCTGGAAAATAGCCTATCAATCATGACAGCCCAATCCCCGCCGAATTACCTCTTGATCATACTCAGAACGAAGAAGGTTTAGACCCCACCCTGTCAGTTCTGACAGCCGAGACCATCGCGATTAAACGATTTTCCCATCCGATTTAACAGCTATATTGGCAAACACGGACTACAATAGTTGCTCCGGCGCGTATCCCCTGCGCCAAGCATACCGACTCGGCTACGCCCCTTCGATGGAGGTTTGATATGACATCCGAATTAGATGTCAATTTCGCGGCGACAACTCAGCTCATCAACATTCTTGCCGTCGTCAACACGGAATATGTAAAGAAGATGCATCCCAATCCGAGCAAGGATTGGAGAAATCCGACCGGTATCAACAACAGCGCTGTCTACCTACTCAATAGCACCGGCGATTCGAATCTGCGCATGAACGTGGGAGACACGGTCGCTTTTAGAGGAACGTCGATCAGCGACAACGCCAAGGACGTGGTGGACGTCTATAACCTCCGTCACTTTTCGGGCGCTGCGGTCTTTAGTACGTTCGCCGTTCAGGTAACCAGCGTCAACGCCGTGCCGGAGGACCCGGAAGTACCGAGCGGACTGCTCCTTTCCGCACAAGCCGAGGCGACCCGCAGTTTTGACGCCAGAGTCATCTCGACGGGAACGGAGAGCGTTGGAACGAGCTTCGCGCTTTATAGCGCTCAACGCCTGTATGGCTATTTCTGGTGGAACTGGGTTGCTACCGCGATTTAGACCCGACGGACTTTCCGGGACCAAGGCCGGCGGGTGGCCGCGCCGGCAATAGGGGAGGAGGGAGTCGGAGACGGCGTGTTGTTCATGAGCTTCTCCCGTCGACCGGAATGGCCGATCGGGGAAGCTTGCTCCGTTTATGCGAAGACGTTTCGGGTACCGGCCGGCTCTGACCGGCACTCCACGGTCACCGAGGAACTCAACCCGTGGCGAGCTGGGCATAACCGGGAACTGTGCCTAAAAGCGTTATGCGCTGCAGAGTATAAGCGCTCACCTTGTTCGCCCCCTAGTCCGCTTTGGCGGCCCGCGGTGCCCCGGCTGCACTCGTCCCGCCGGGGCACCGGGGACCGCGTTTGAGCAGCCGGTGACACCTTTAATACGTTCTACGTGAATCGAAGAAACGGTTGCGATAGCCTATCGTACCGCAAGCATTACGAATTCATCGTAACCACTTGATTTGTAACAAATAGTCTCGCGCCGGTCAGTCTCGAGATGATCAGGGTTTTCGGAAGTTTTCCGACCATAATTGTGGATTATTGGCACAGTTTGGGCACAGTGTTAATGGACGCGCACCACTCCAAAAGCTCTTGACAAAAGGATTTGACAATACCTCAAATCAGTGCGCCCCTGATGCAGCAGCACCTCCGCCTTGCTGAGTCAGGGTTTTGTGCTTAGCTACGCTAAAAAACACCCTGCATAGGCATTATTCCAAGATCACGACAGCATGCTGCCAATGTGCATATCCGGCATCAAGCAAGGAAATCCGCCGCGGCGCGCGCATACGCACGCCGCGTGTGCGGGTTGCGGATTGCCGACGCGAAGAACTCGAGAAAGCGCATGCCGGCCCGCTCACCAGCGGCCGCGATGAGCGCTGGCGTGGAAATGGCGTTGCGCGCGACTAGCGGATTCAGAGCGAAAACGCCTTGTTTAAATCCACCTCGTGACCCGCGGCCTTGAGTTCACGAGCCAATGCCAGCTTCCAGCCCCCACCATCGTCCATCTTTTCCCAGACGACGCCAACGTAATCGCTGGGGAGCTCGACATCGCCGCGTTTGAGTGCACACACCTTGTTACGACCGAGGTGGCCGATGAAGTACCCCAGCTCGAGCAAGACATTCTGTCGAGCACGCGGCTTCAGCTCTTCCTCTTTAAGGCTGCGGCCCAGATCATCTGGAGTTAACAGCACGACGGCGAAACCCACATCGCTGTTGGCTTCGAACTTCTCGATAACGGTGCCGCCCTGGTTCGCCTGCTCGTGCAGGATGACGGGTTCGAAGTCCATCGACTTCAGAAATCGCGCAACAAGCTCGCGTGCCTCGCCGTCGTGGCCATGAACCACGAATACCCGGCGAGACGGCGAGACCTTTTCGGAAACGTGCACGGGCGCGGCAGGCGCCGCCTTTGCCTCGTGTTGTGCATCCGCCAGATCCTCATGCAAGACTCGCTGCGCCTCCCGTAACAGCGCGACTGAATGCTCGATGTTTTTCCTTACCCCATCTTGGTACTCCCACGGCTGAGCAGACGGCCCATATCCCATAGAGATAACCATTGGCCACCAAGACAGCGACGTAGCCTCCACAAATCGCTCAAACGTCGAGGTGTCTTCGCCAAAGCAACGCACCAAGGTGTCCCTGATTGCAGCACAAAGCGCCTGCAGCTCCGGAGAATCGCCTTGAGGAACGGTCGCAATGTCGAATGCTCGCAAATCGTTGATGCGTTCCTCAAGCCGCTGAATGCCACGTTCGATCTGCGTAGGCGTCAGGGTAAGTTTGGGTGCCGGCGCGCGCGGCGCAGCAGGTTTGCGGCTGGTCATGGACTCTCCTTATATATGGGTAATCCCACCCCGAGCGGAAACCGTAGTGCCGCTTCAGCCCGTATCGCGCGAGGTAGGCAACGCTTGGGTGCTCCAGGATGTCGCCCGGCAATGCGTCATCAAGATCAATATAGAATTCGCTCGCATTTGCCGCACCTTTTAGCAATTGAGCGTAGTCGATTGAATTCACATTGGCTGGCGGATACGCACCGAGCTGCATCAAGAATATATCGGCGAGTGTGTCCTGTGGGTTCCAGTCATAAATGCGAACGCCCGATTCCTTCAGTTCCTTCCACTCGGGACGCTCTTGCAAATAGATGAGGGCGTTTTGAACGTCGAGGACCTGAGAGCGGACTTCACCTTCGCCCTTCCCCACTAAGACGCTATCGTGCAAGAACGGTCTTATCAGGTGCGGAAATTTCGAAATGAATGCTTCGACTTCGTCCGAACCGCCAACCGGCAAGATCACGTCCGCGCGAAATACTTCGACTATACGTTTTGCCTCCGATTCTCGGTCTACGAGGACAATCGGATTGAATCGCCCGCCCCACAGCGCATTGTTCTGCCGAACTGCCTTTCGGAAACTCTCTTTGTCGCCAGCCTTGATGGCCCAGCAAATGCGTAGCGGTCTGTAAGCAACGTTGACTCGAACCGTCTCCATTCAGCCAGTCTCCTTATGCGGGTGCTGCAAGCGTTAGCCCCACAGAACCATCCCGACAGTTACTCTGCCCCCGCCGTAGTCACGTTTCGACGGACATCGAATTCTGTGAAGCGACCAGTTGCGGAGGCGGGTTGCACTCGCAGATGCATAGATCATCGCTCAATGCGACCCGTCGGCCGTCTGTGCCGGTCATCGGCACTCGGGGACCGTCGCACTGGATCTTCCCGGTCGAATGGCAGGCGGGACACGACACATCATCGTTTTCGTGCGCAATGTCCCGGTCGTTCAGTCCAAGTGTGGTCAAGCGGGCGGCCACCGTACCGTTAGCCGTGGTCTTGTCACCGGTCAGGATCATGTAGCGTTTCATGGCTGTGATTCCGTTCTGTTCCGCAGATCAGGCCTGGTCAATGTATCCGATCAGTTCCCACTCCACCTTCGCCATGTGCTGGCGAAGTCCCATTACCTGGTCCAGCAAAGCTACTTTGCGCGGCTCATGCACGATAAGCGACGGCAACACGTCGCCCTTCAGGAAGCGCCGCTGCGCGTCACCCATCTGGCCTTTGCCGAGCTTTGCGCACCAGACGCCGTCTTCAGGGCATGGATCGCCTGTGGAAGCAACCGTGCCGATCGGCAGACGCGTGGCAACGGTCGCGGGTTGATCCTCCGCCGACGTCTTGCTGGATGTACCAGCCAGCGGCAGACCGGTTGCCGGGTCGAGACTCGTCTTTTTAGCCATCTGATTGATGAGTTCGTCAGAGGGCTTCTGCGGCGGTACTGCTGCATCCCGTTCCTTCTGCCACTGAAAGGTCCCATCCCAAGGCGGCAGCTTTGCGGGCGGCAACGGCACGATCTTGTCGATGTCCGGGACCTTGGGGTTGCGGCTTTCGTTAGCGTCGATGAACTCTCCGATGACACGATATCTGCGGGAGCGTTCCGGATCGTTCGGCAGTTCAAGGTAGTTCAGGCGATCCGATGGCGGAGGACCCTTGAATGCCTCCTCCAAAGAGGAAGCAGTGAGCGTGTTTCCAGCGGCAACACCTTTTTGGAAAGCTTTCACAGCCTCTGTATAAAGTTTGGCTGTCTGCAAAAATACGCCGAAGTTTTCTGCCGCCTCACCCGATCCTTGATCGACTGCACATTGATACATCTGCTTTGCTATCTCTGGCGCCGCATCAACTGGCGACAATTTCTCCGCGACATAAAACTGCCCCTCGGGACTACCAAGATCAGCTGCCTTGCGGAAATAGCGCAACGCCTTCTCCGGGTCCTGCTTTACGCCATAGCCCAGCTCAAGATAGTGGCCCATGTCGTAATACCCCCCCGGCACACCCTGCTTTATCAACTGTTCTACCAGATCGATTGTCTCCTTGGGAGCATCGGGTGACGTTGCGGAGCCTCGGGACACCAGCTGCTGCAGGTTGTTATTCGCCTTGTAATGTCCATTCGCGGCGGCAATCCGGTAGTAACGCGCAACCTCGTCGAAGTCTTTTGGGCCGGCCTTCGTTTCGAGGTAGCGGCCATATTTGAACAGCTGATCCGCCTCAGGAGAGACCGGCGGCAGATGATCTGCCTCATGTACGCATGTGAAAGCCAGATTGGCGCGCACGGTATTCATATTGGGCTGGGATGGCAAAGAATTCTCCTTGTTCGAGCAGCCACCTGCAATGAGAGCGCAAGTAAGGATCAACGTCGTCTTGTTCATCGATCAGTCGTTCGTGGTGCGCTTGTTTGATGTATATGAAAAACCCACCAGCGACGCGATGGGAGCGGATTTCGCTTTCTGATTGGCCGCATTCGCTCTAATTATCCGATCCCATTGCTTGTAAGCCTCCTTCGGATCGTCCTGAGCTCCCGCCCCTTTGCTATGGATACCCCATAGCTTCTTGCGCAATGGAGCGGTGACGCCGGCATGGTCGTGGCAGATGTTCAATTCACTATCGACTGCCATGCTCCGATAATTGATGTTTGCCGATCCCAACGTCATGAACGCATCATCGACGACCATCAGCTTCGCATGTACGTAGCAATATTCCCACGCTGCCGGATTTGAGTCCGGGGCAACCAGTGTACAGATATGCACCTTCAATCCCGGAATGTCGATCTGCGGTACAGGGGAATGCTTGTTTTCCCAAATTTTCCGCTGCACGTCTTCGAGATGCGTCTGTGCGTCCTGATGATATTGCGCATAACCGTACGCCTCCTGAATACTCATCGAACCTTGCGGTGGGGTCGCGTTCTTCTCTGCGGTCTTCAGATCTGAGTCCAAGGCATCCGCCCGCTCACCTCTCGCCACCTCCGGGATTTGGTCCGCGCTACCCAGCGCGTTGAGCATCTGATAAGTATTGACCGTCCCTTGTCCGATGCCTTCGTCGTTGGAATTGGTCACAACGAACAGATAAATCGGCTGGTCAAGGGGACGGCCATGGTTCACCTGGTTCGATACGGCTTGCGTGAGCTTGTTAGCTAGGTCCGGCCACCGGAAATATTGGTTCTCAATATAGATGAACTGCGTGACATTATTGACCGCCTGCATATACATCGCCGCGATGTCCTGCTTTCCCTGCTGCGACTGTGTACGAAGCACCTGTGCCATCACTTGCGTGTCGGAACCACAGCGCAGCGTCAATTTCTTGCCTGCCGCTTCCCGCACCTGAGTGAGATTCTGTCCCGTCGCATCGTCCCAAGCCTGACAGAAATTATCATTGAGATTCTTGAGGATCGGTCCACTCACGCGGCTCGACATGTCCTGTCGGGGATGAAATCCGTTGCGTCCCATCCTAGGGTGCATCCGCACGGTACTGTGGTCACTGGTGTCCCAGTAGGTATCGAGCATGTTATGCCCCATCACGAAACCAACGGCCAGATCGGGATATTCATAGTCGATAAGCACCATTTTCTGGTGATGTGTGGGTTCGTATTTCATCGCCGAGACGCTCACGGGACCAGTACTTGTCCCCTCCTTGACGGCCAGGTTGTGGAGTTTCATCCGGTGAGCAATTTCATCGCGGTTATCCAGGCTGAAGTCGCGCGTAGCGAATTCGATACCTTTGAACGGTTCAGGTGGGCTAATTCTGTTTTTGATGTACTTGAACGCATCGTAATCCTGAACTAGCGTCGGCTTTACGGCCTCTTTGGCCACCTCAACCTTCAGATTGGGCTTTGTGACGTTGCTCAGGTTCGCCCGGGCATACCACGCAAAATCGACCTCGAGTTCGTAATCTGCCTGAGGGTCTTTGGCCGCATAGTTCCGTATGACTGGTAGCGAATAGACCCAATCCCAGACATAGGGCTTAATCACACTAGCCGCGTTATTGCCGGGAGCCATGTTCTCGCTCAGTTCAGCAACGTGGAGATCATCCTGCCAGCAAAGGAGGCGAACCTGTCGGTTATTGGCACCCTGCATCGCTAGAAGCTCGCCGATCATCATGCCTGCGCCTTGACCACGCTTGAAATACATCGATGGTTGAAAACCCCAACAGACGATGTCAATTGTGTGCTGTGCATTCAATATTGCGTCATACACCGCGCCGAAAGCTTCCTCACCGTTGACCAGAGGAGCGAACGTCCCTGGTGCCGGACGGTATTCGGTGTTCTGTACAAACCACCGAAACGACACATTCGCGCTATCGGTACAGTTCAATGCCAGCGGCGTGGTGCTCGTCTTATTCGATGTCGCCATGACTCATGTTTCCGAAGGAGGATTAAGCATGTCACTATAAGTCTGCCGGTGTACGGCGCGATCTGGCGCCGCAGTGTCGCCGTTAGACACACCTTCATGAAACTGGAACCCCTGATTCGCGAGCGCGCCGTTGACCGGGTCCCGGTACTCGCCCGGCACCGGAATCTCATGTGTGTCGCCGTTGGCCATCTCCAGCGTGTACTTCTGTGTCGTCACGTGATGATCGATCGGCAACTGGCCGGTCTTGTCGAACACACCCTGCTTCACCAGCGCACCGTCCGCAAACAGCTTGTACGGCATGCCCGCAGGAACAGCACTGGTCGCAGATGGTGACGCGAAAGTGTTCAGCATCAGCTTTCGCGTGGGCATGTCCTTGAACGCGGGGTTCGTGACGTCCATGCGCGTCGGCCCGCTGAACGCGTGGTCCGCGCCCTTGAAGTCGAGCTTCCCCGGTGCATGGATCTCGATGTTGCCGTCCTTGATGCGGATGTACGCGCCTCCCGATGTCAGCAGGATTTCCTGTTGCGCGGCCGCCTGGATCTTCTCTGTGACCGAGGCCAGCAGCAGCGACTTCTGCGCAGTCAGCTCGACGTTGTCCGCATGCGCCTGCACCTCCACCTTCCCCTTCGCCGCGAACAGCTTCATGCCTGCGTTCTGCACGAACAGGCTCAGCCGGTTCGTGATGCTCGCGATCAACGACTTACCCGTCGCGATGTGCGTGCTCTGCCCGCTCACCAGGTTGATGTGCTGGTCCGCCGAAACGTGCGCTGACTTCTGCGTCGACAGCGCGATGCCCGCCGGCGCGGCAAACAGCATCACCGGTTGCGAGAATGCATTGGCGTTGCCCGTGCCGCCACCGGCCGTGACACCGCCCCCGCCCGTCGTCCCCGACGTACTGTGCTGTGTCGCATCCGTGAAGCTCTTCAGTGCATCCTGTCCGTCCTTCAGGCTTTCGGCCTGCGAGGCTTCGCTCGCCTGCGATGCCGCCTCAAGCACGCCCTCCGAAGTGACGAGCTGGTTGCTGGCCTCACGCGCATCAAGTGGCTGGCTGGTGACCGGATGCGTCGTCACGTACAGTCCGCGTCCCGCGCGCAAGGCGCCATACGCGTCCGAGCTGAGGTCGAAGCCGCTGCCGAGGTAGTCGCCACGGGTATTGCCGCTCTGGTTGATCAGATATCCCAGGTGGAGCTGTGCATTTGTACTTGAGCTATACAGATGCACGCGGTTCTGGGACGTCGAGTCGTCCATCACCATCTGATTGAAGCCATCTCCCGAGAACTCTTTTGACCGGTAGCCCGAGAGCAACCCGTTCGAATGCCACTGCGGTTTCGCCGCGCCGTTATACACGCGATGAAGGGCGATGGGCCTGTCGATGTCATTTCCGACGTAGCCGATCAGCAGCTCTTCCCCCGCGCGCGGCATGTGCACCGAGCCGTATCCATCACCCGTATCCGACTGCGCCACACGCACCCAGCATGACGCGCGCTCATCGCCCTGGTTGATCCGGTCCCATACGAACATCACCTTGATGCGATTCAGTTC
>NZ_FNCJ01000043.1 GCF_900100735.1 Paraburkholderia phenazinium
CGGCATGCCCGGCGCGCCTACCGGACCCGCGTGCTGCAGCACGATCACACAGGTTTCGTCGATATCGAGCGCGTCGTCGTCGATGCGCGCGGCCATGTCGTTGTAGTCCTTGAACACTACGGCGCGGCCGGTATGCACATGCAGCTTCGGATCGGCTGCACCCGGCTTGATCACCGCACCGTCCGGCGCGATATTGCCGCGCAGGACAGCGAGGCCATTGTTGGGCAACAGCGGCGTGGCACGGCGGCGGATCACGTCGTCATTGAAGATTTTTGCGCCTTCGAGGTTCTCGCCAAGCGTGCGGCCGTTCACCGTCTTCTGCGAACCGTCGATCAGCTCGCCGAGTTCGCCCAGCATCGCCTGCAGGCCGCCTGCGTAGTAGAAGTCTTCCATCAGGTACGAACCGGTCGGGCGGATGTTCGCCAGCACCGGTGTATGACGCGAGATATCGTCGTAGCGGGTGAGCGTCAGGTCGATACCGGCGCGGCGCGCCAGCGCAATCATGTGCACGATCGCGTTGGTCGAACCCGAGAGCGCGAGGCACGTGGTCACCGCGTTGTCGATCGAGGCGGCCGTGATGATGTCGGACGGCTTCAGGTCTTCCCACACCATCTCGACAATCCGCATACCCGTCTTTGCCGACATCTGCGCGTGACGCGAATCGGGTGCCGGAATCGAGGCAAAGCCCGGCAGCGTGAAGCCCAGCGCTTCGGCCGCGCTCGTCATGGTCGAGGCCGTGCCCATCGTCATGCAGTGGCCTGGCGAGCGTGCGATGCCGCCTTCCACGCCCTGCCAGTCCTGCTCGGTAATCTTGCCCGCGCGCAGGTCGGCCCAGTATTTCCAGGTGTCCGAGCCGGAGCCGAGCGTCGCGCCGTTCCAGTTGCCGCTCAGCATCGGACCGGCGGGCAGGAAGATGGTCGGCAGGTCCATCGAGATCGCGCCCATCAGCAGCGCGGGCGTGGTCTTGTCGCAACCGCCCATCAGCACCACACCGTCCGCCGGATACGAGCGCAGCGTTTCCTCCGCTTCCATTGCGAGGAAGTTGCGGTAGAGCATCGTGGTGGGTTTCTGGAACGGCTCCGAGAGCGTCTGCACCGGCAGTTCGATCGGGAAGCCGCCCGCCTGCCAGATGCCCCGCTTGACTTCCTCGACACGCTGCTTGAAGTGCGTGTGGCAGGGGTTCATCTCGCTCCACGTGTTCAGGATCGCGATCACAGGCTTGCCCGCATACTCCTCGCGGCTATAGCCCATCTGCGCCGTGCGCGAACGGTGGCCGAACGAACGCAGGTCGTTCACCCCATACCAGCGGTGGCTGCGCAATTCTTCAGGGGTCTTTCTCTTGATGCTCACTTCGCATTACTCCAGAAAACTGAGTCGGCACAGCGTTCGCCGCAACGGGACATGCGCGGTGACCTGAACAGGTGCGACGCCGGTGCCTGGGTGTACTTGATATTGGAGAGCAGGCCCGCGCATCGCGACCTGGATGCGACGCTGCTTTCCCGTGTGAGGCAGTGATTGCGCGTGAGGTTGTTCGTATTGCGGAGCATGGGTTGCACCACGCTCGCAGCGGTGGCCGCGTCGACGCCGGGTGCAATCGATGCACCTGAAAATTTGACTGACAACCACTCCGAATCGAACATCCTGTCTCCTCACAATCTTGTTATTTGGACAATCCGCACGACAAACGTCGCGTCAGATTTCCGCGCGAGGCGGTCCGATTGAGCGAACATACCGAACCACTACCAATGATGTCAAGCAACTACGCAGACCAAGCCAACCCAGGTTTTTGAACCAATCCTCCGCAAACCATTGTTTTTATTGTTTTTACATTGAATGATCAGGAAAACCCGTATGTGTCATCTCCGCCAACGTTTAACATTTAGTGGCAAACACGCCACTGGTAAGACAAATGTGCGTCAGCGACGGATCCGCCGGCCGTTGCGCAGGACGAAAGCGCGCCGCACAGCGGACGCGCTCCCAGCCAATCTCATGCCGCGATGGGTGTTACGGTGTTGCGATTCAAGCGACCAGGCCCGCGACGGCTTACGCCAGCGCTGTCGCCACAAGGCTGCGCTCGAACGCCAGCAACGCCTGAGTCGCGGCATTGACGGCTGCGTGATGTTCCTGCGGCGTGCGGCTCAGCAGCGGCAGAATCGCGCCCATATCGGCGATGCCCGAGAACGTGACCGCATCGTGCAAAACGCGAATCAACGAAATGTCGTCGCGTAGCGTTTCGAGCGGCATGAACGAGTCGTAGATCCGCTGCGCGTCGGCGTCGCGCGACTCCTTCGCAGCGCGCAGCAGCGCGGTCACCGCGTGCGAGGCGATGCAACCCGAACCGGTGGTCCACGAAGCCAGGCCGAAGTCGCGCACATGGATGAGCGCCGGGCGCTCGCCCATGCCGGAGACCACGCGCGCCGGGTTGACGCTTTGCAACAGGCGTCGCAGATAGGCGTCTTCCGCAGGATTCTCGCGCACGATCGCGTACTTGACCGCGATCAGCGTGCCGCGGTCGACCAACCGCGCCAGCGTATCGACATCGACGTAGTTCTCGCTCTTGATATACAGCGTGAGCGGGATGCCGGCCGCATCCGCGATCCGCGTGAGGCCAGCCTCGACGCCTTCGGAGGTGGTAAATCCGGCGAGCGGCAACACCATCGCCGTGCGGTACGAGGTCTGTGCGAGGATGCGCGCCTGATCGAGCATCTTGCCGTAATCCGGGCCAATCGCCGGGATCACCCGCGTATCCGCGCCCGCGCTCTCGGCGAGCATGTCGAGCAGTTCGCGGTACTCGCTCACGGCCACGTGATAAAGGTTCGCGTTGCCGCCGTACAGCAGCGTGCGAACCCCGCCCGCCTCGATGTGGCGGATCAGCTTCCGGTTTTCGCTTGCGTCGAGCGACAGGTCGGCACGGCGCGCCAGGGGCGGCACAGCCATGACGGTCGAAGCAAATTCGCTCTCGACGATGGGGGACACGTTCATGGGGTCTCTTATCGGAATGGAGTGGATAACGGACAGGCTGAACGGTAGCACTGCCCTCGCCATGTTGTCAAACAACATGACAAATCACCAAAAATCCCACTTCCGATGGTAAAACCCGTGTTGCAGAGCCAAGCCCCCGGGCGGTGCCCGGGGCCAGGCACACGGCACCCGGCACCCGGCACCCGGCTCGCAGAGCCAGATAACCTATGCGCCGACCATGCGCTCCATCGCGTTGCCCAGATGGGTCCGCATCGCCTGTTCCGCGCCATGCGAATCGCGCCGCCGGATGGCCTCGAGCACAGCGAGATGTTCCTGCTGGACACACTGCTGGCGCTCGATCGACTTCACCAGCGACAGCTTGCGCGACAGGTTCATGCTGACTTCGACCTGCTCGTGAATGAAAGACAGGGCGGTGATGAAGAACTGATTCTTCGACGCCCGCGCCACAGCCAGATGAAATGCGAAATCATCCCGCGCGCCGATTCCCTCGCTGCAGATGACCTGCTGGAGATTCTCCCAGGCGTGCTGGATCGCCTCGAGATCGGCCTCATCGGCCTTCTGGGCGGCGAGCGAGGCGCCGCCCACTTCTGTCATCAGGCGAAATTCATAGCAACGCCGGATATCCGACAAGGTCTCCAGCGGCGCGAAGCGCCTCAGATCCGGGTCGGGCCGCCGTCTGACGGTGGTGCCGGAACCTTGCCGGGTCGCAATGATGCCGTCCGCGCGCAACTGCGCCAGCGCTTCGCGCACGGTCGGGCGCGAGGTTTCGAAGCGCTCGGCCAGCGTGTGCTCGCTCGGCAGCCGATCCCCTTCGCGATACTCGCCATCGATGATGCGGTTCAGGATATCGCTATAGACCCGTCCCGGCATGCCGGGCGACTTGTATTCGAACATGACGGAGGCATAGGCTTAAGTTGTCACACTAAGAGACAATTGTACGACCACTTTTGCCCAAAGCGCATAGTGGTAAACAAGTTAAGCCGGGGATGGCGCGTGAGCGCCTGTCCCCTACTGCACCTCCGTCGCGGCAGCGCGCCTCCAATGTGGCTTACTCTTCGCCGTGCTCGCGATGCTCGCGTTCGTGCTCGGCTTCGGTCTGGTGCCGGTGTTCCGTGCCATGGCGAGTCACATGCGGCGCGAACAGACTCTCCGGCGTCGCCGGTGCGCGCGGATGCCAATGCGTATGGCTGTCGTGGGCAGGCGCCGCCTTCTCGCGTTGCCGCTTGAGAAACGGGCAACGGTCGTCGACCGGCAGGTTGGCGTCATCGAGAAAGTACTGCTTCCACTCGAGGTTACCGGGGTCGCCGTAAAAGCCGAGATCGGGATGCGCAGGGATTTCGTCCCATGTTTCAAGGCGCTTGCGCACCTGATTGCGCGCTTCGCGCCCGATCACCTTGTTGGTGATCGTGTCGACAAACACGCTGCGCGGCTGGAACAGCAGCACCATGCCGGGTCCGAGATTGCGGCTATGCCGCAGGCGGAACGACGGGCACGCGCAGACCACGAACGTCTCGACGCCGGCAAACGAGAACTCCCAGTCCTCATGCGACGGCTCCGGTTGAGCATCGGCTTGCGGATCGGGATCGACGTCATGCAGATGCTGCAGGATGCTCCAGAAGCAGTCGTGATACGCCTCATGCGTGAGCGGTTGCGCATCGGGTTCGAAGAACACTGCGATGTTGTTCTTGCGGTATTGCGGCAGCGACACCAGTTCCGCGAACGTCTGCATGGTCGCGGGCAAATCGCAGATGTCCTTGCCGTTCACAAACGAATAGAACATCTCGCCGCGCTTTTCGGCCATCGTGCCGAAGAAGCACGGATAGGCTGGATCCATCACGTGCATGCGCATCGTGTCGTACGACGCGTCGAGCCACGCAGGCGGATTCGCCGCTGCGCCGGTAGCGCGACCGGCAATGATCCGGCTTTTCCAGTCGCCGGGATCGAACCCGTCGTGAGGCTGCGTTGCCTCGTGCAGGTTCGATGCAGCCGCTGCAGCAAGCTGCACGACATCATCCACGGTTCCCTCGTTTGATCGCATCTTCAATGTCCTTGTTCGTCACACATCTGCACCGCGCAGCGGCGAGCGGGCCGGCACACACCCTCGCGGGCGTGCGGCAACTGCGATATCTGTTTGCGGGGGAAACCGGCGCCCTTATTGCGGGCGTTCCAGCATCAAGGAGGACGGCCGCCGCACGATCGGCACAGACTCGTGCAGCGGCCGCGCCATGCTCAGGCCTCGGCCGTCGCGTCCAGCTCGGCGACCAGCGCCTGGACCCATTCGTCCGGGATGATCGGCTGGTGATAGGTGCACTCGCCGGAGACGACGGTCGAGCCATGCAGGCGCCCATCGGGGATCAGCACCATATCACCCTGGTTCATCTTCAACTGCATGCCGACGTTGCCCCAGAACAGCATCTCGCCCTCCTGGATCGTCACGAGCCGGTGATCGTTGTGCACGTGCGTGGTCGAACACATTTCATGGGGTTCGACGAAGGTCTCGCGATCGATGCCGGGGCACTCCGCGTCGATACGCGTGCTGATGCGATGAGCGAATTCCACGTAACGGCGAATCGACGAGAGCCACAGCAGCTGCTCGCCGAGGTCCCAGCGAGCGCGCTCGGCAAGCCGCTCGCCGGCTGCGGCGCCCTGCACCGCCTGGGCGAAGGCCGCGACGCCGTATTCGCGCTCGATGCCTTGCAAGGCCAGCGTGAAGCGCTCCACCAGTTCTGCCTTACGCTCGGTCGCGTCGCCACGGCGGCGGCCGGCCGGTTGCAGATGGGCGCAGGCCCGCTCGAGCGCGAGACCGAAGGCGAGCCACTCGGCTTGCGCCGCGAAGGCCGCGCCGACGAGCGCGAACGCACGATCCGGCCGGCGCGCCAGCGCGTACAGCAGATTGCACTTCGCCATGCTGGTGGGCAGGTAGAACTGCCAGTACGCATGCTGCTGGCGCGTGACGCCGCAGGCGCCAGCCATGCGCTGCAGCAGTGCGTCGTCCGGGAGATCGCCTTCGAGCGTCGGCCGCAGTTCCGCCGGCAGCATGTCGAACAGACCGCTCGCGGTGGCCCGCGCCAACGCGCGCCGTTTCGAGGGCGCAAGCGCCCAACGCTGGACCATGATGAAGCGCAGCCCTTCGTCGAGGTAGTCGTTGCGCATCAGCCGCTCGAAGGTCTCGCTCCAGAAAGCGGTTTCGTCGTCGACGATCCGTGCGAGACGTGCGCTTGCCGCAGCGGCATCCGTTTCGATCGGCTGGTCTTCAGCGAGATACTCGAACGCATAGGCTTCGAGAAACGGTGCGAGTTGCGCGCCGCGTACCTGCACGTCGTCGCGGTAGAACTCGCTGAAATGCTGCCATTCCGCTGCTTCGGCGCTGCGCGGCAGGCGCGCGATGCCCAGTTCGTAGATCGACAGCAACGTGCGGTTCGAGGCCAGCGACGGCAGACGACTCACGTTATGCTGACGCACCGGCTTGGCGAACTTCAGAAACTCGAAGTCCTCCGGGCGCAGCGGGCGCCGGTGATAGTCGTCGTCGAGCAGCAGTTCGCTGACCGTGGCGCTGCGAAACGAGTGCGCAGCAGCGAACTGCTTGATCAGTTCTACATAGTGTTCGCTTTTTCCGGCAAACGGCGCAAAGTCGAATAGCAAAGGCGTGGCTTGCGTCATGGCAATAGTTCCTGTGAATGACTCGGGAGTAGGCGGCGCGACAAAGTCGGCACGGTGTGCAGAGCGCGCTTCACGTGCGGCCGGCGCAACGCGGCCGCAGTACTCGCTCAACATCTAGAATACAAATGAGAATGATTACCATTTATATTAAATTAGACATGATGCCCTTGCTTGTCAAGCTGTTTCCAGCCAACCCGCTTACGGGGCGGCTCCTTTCCGTCTCCACACGGGCGCGGCTAGTGCATCGCCGCGAGACTGACACGTGGTCATGCCGTGAGGCGGGCCGCGCATCTCATGCAACAGGCATATGCACGACCCGCATGCGCACGCCATAACCAGCTCCGCCTAGAAAGCGGAACGCAGCGTCAACATCACGTTGCGCCGGTCGCCGAACTCGCTGAAAAAGTTGCCAGGCGGACGGATGTAGTACTCGCGGTTGAACATGTTGTTCAGCGTCAGCGAGGCATCGAGATGCTTGGTGAAGCGATAGCCCACCTGTGCATTGAAGATTGCGTAGCCGCCCTGCTCGATGCCGCGCGTGATCCAGCTCTGCGCCAGCATCCCGCCACCAATCGTCACGCCGTTCAGGAAGCCTTGCATGAGCCGGTAGGTCGTCCAGAGCTTAAACACCCGTGACACACAGCAACACGTCCTGAATCCTCGTCATGTTCTGGTCGTCCAAGAGCGAGTGCTGGCTTGCCGCATGCGGCAAAGGTCCATGGTTACTTTCATCGTGACAGGCAAATTCTCAGCGTGAAGACACCCATCCGTCGTTCCATTGAACTGGAGTCCTAACGAGGTGTGTCAGACTGATGTATTCGTAGCGAAGGTGAATCGCGGTTTTGCACTTCCCCCGGTACCGCGAACCGCAACAGGCCGCTTTCGCGCAGCCGATAAGTGGTGCGGACAGGCTCCAGCCACTTATCTCGTTATAGCGAACAGGATGTTATTCGATAATGATTCTTATTTGCAATGCATTTATGTCAGATCATTGGCGACGCAACAGCCACATCAAATAAGGCCCGCCCACCAGCGTCGCGATCACCCCCGCCGGCATCTGTTGCGGAAAGATCATATTGCGTCCTAGCCAGTCCGACAGCACCATCAGCAAGCCGCCGATCAACGCCGCAACGAGCATCTGCGAACGGGCGCGCGGAAAACCGAGGAGGCGTGCGAGATGCGGCGCCATCAGGCCAACGAACGACATCGGACCGATCACGATCGTCGCGCCCGCTGTCAGGATCGCAGCAACCACCAGCAGCATCAGCCGCGCACGTTGTGCGCCGACGCCGAGTGCGTTCGCGACGTTCGCACCAAGCGGCAGGATATCCAGCCAGCGCGCGCCGAGATACGAGGCCAGCACGGCAACGGCCGTGCAGATGCCGACGGCGATCGCCGTTGCGGGCAGGATCACGTAGGTCGAGCCGTACAGCAGCGGGCGCAGCATATTGGCGTAGGCGCCGCCGCTCGCAGTCGCAAGCATGACCACCGCTTGCGAGAACGCGCTGATCGCGATGCCCGCAAGCAAGACGTGCTCCGGCGCGAAACCGCTGCGACGGCCCAGCGCGACAATCGTTAACAGACAGATCAGCGCTCCGGCAGAGGAACCCGCCAGCAGCACGGGCGCGGAAGGCGCCGTCGCCATGACGGCGGCGACCAGCATGCCGAGCATCGCGCCGCCACTCACGCCGAGCAGGTCCGGGCTCGCCATCGGATTGCCCGTGACCCGCTGCAGGATCGTCCCGGCGAGCGCGACTATCACGCCGGCGCCCAGCGATGCGACGAGCCGCGGCACACGCCAGAACCACACTTCGCTCCATTGCACGGCGTCCGTCCATTGCCAGCCATGCAGCGTGTCCGAAAAGCGCAGCGAGACGACGACCCCGGCGACAAGCAGCCCGCCGCACAGCAGCGCAGGCATGAGCAATGCGCGACGCGGCGGCTCGCTTTCCGCCGACGCCGGACGCGGCGCGTCGATATGTATGCGGCGCAGCATCCACAGCAACAGCGGCCCACCGGCGAGCGCCACCGCAGCGCCGGTCGGCAGAAGCTCGCCAAGCACGCTGGGCAGACTCTGCACGGCCTGGTCCGCGATCGCGAGCAACAGCGCGCCAACCAGCGGCGCCCACAGCAATTGATCGCGCAGCCGCCGAGCGCCCATCAGGCGTGCGAGTACCGGGCCGCCCAGTCCGATAAAGCCGATCACGCCGACCGCGCTCGCCACAAACGCACTCAGAATCACTGCGATGCCAAGCGCGACGGGCCGCGCCCATGCGAGCGACATGCCGAGTTGGGTCGCGCTGCGGTCGTCGAGCGAAAACAGCGTCAGCGGCCGCACCAGCAGCGCCGTGGCGATTGCGCAGGCAATCACACGCGGCAGCAGCCAGGCGACGCTCGCCCAGCCGTTCTGTACCAGCGACCCGCCGCCCCAGATGAACACGGACGCGAGCGAACGCTCGAAGACGATCGTCAGCAGTACAGATAGTGCGCCGCAGTACAGATTCACGATCATGCCGGCCAGCACGATGGAGACGGCGGCGAAGCCCTTGCGCCAGGTCATCGCCATCGTCGCGAGCATCGCCAGCGCGGCGCCGGCCAGCGCGACCGTGAAGCGCATGTCGGCGACGAGCGCGGGCGCGACCACTGCGGCAATCGTCAGCGCGAGATACGCGCCCGACGATACGCCGAGCGTGAGCGGTTCTGCGAGCGGATTGCGCAGCACCTGCTGGAACACGACACCGGCGAGCGACAACGCCGCGCCGGCTAGCAGCGAAATGGCAAGGCGCGGCAGCCAGCCATAGCGCACGACGAGCTGCGGCAGCGTCGCGTCGGCGCCGGACAGCAAGACGCCCGGCCATTGCGCAACGGGGAGCCGCGCCGACAGCGTGTGATAGACGAGCCACGCGGCCAGCATCAGCAGCAACGTGGGTAGCCGCCATGCGCGAGGCGCGGCGGTGGTGGCAGCGGCGGTGGTTGCCGTCGAGCGGTTCAAGTGGTGACTCCCTGCAGCGCCTGCGCGAGCTGACTGGCGAAGCGCATCGACGCGACGACGCCGCCGAGCTGCGGCAGCGGGTCGATATGCTGCACGCGGTTCTGTTTGACGAACGGCAGCGCGCGCCACAACGGGCTGCGCGCGAGTTGGGCGGCGACGGCGGGCGGCACGCCGATCGTGACGGCCTGCGCGTCGGCATGTTTCGCCAGCGCGCCGAGATCCGCTTCCGTCATGCCTTGCGGATCGGCGAAGTCCTGCCACGCGTTGTCGATGCCGAGCGCGCCAAGCACACCGCCGAACAGGCTGTTCTTGCCGAACACCGCAATGTGCCGGTCGTCGATCGGACGAATTAGGTAAACGGGACGCCCTATGGCGCGGAAGCCCGCAAGACGCGTGGACGCGTCGGCAAGCTGCGCGTCGGCGCGCGCGAACAGCGCATCGGCCGCGGCAACGCGGCCGAGAGCATCGGCCAGCTTGCGGGTTGCGGCGTGCACTGCTGGATAGACGTCAATGCCTGGGCCGAACAGTTGCACCGTCAGCGTCGGTGCGATCCGTTCGAGCAAGGCACGCAGCGGCGCGTGCCACGGCGTGATGACGATGAGATCGGGCTTGAGCGCCGCCAGCACCTCGAAGTTCGGCTGGTACAGCAGGCCGGTATCGACGACCGAAGGCGGCAGCGGCGGATTGCCGTCGAGCTTCGCATACCACGGTGGACGCGAAACGCCCACGGGCACCACGCCGAGCGACAGCACGACTTCCGTCAGCGGCCAGTCGAGCACGACGACGCGCGCAGCCGGAAGCGCGGCCAAGCCCGCGCCCGGCGCGGCTGCATGCGCCGCGCGCACCAACGGGCCGCCCGCGACGACAAGCACCGCCGCGCCCAACCCTGCGAGCGCGTGGCGCCGGCTGTTGCTAAACCGCATGCCAGCCGTCATGACGACGCGTCCCGCACGCGATCCGCCCAGCCCATCGTCATCCGCATCACCATTGGTAGCGCGCCGTCCCGAGCACCGTACGCGTCGCACCCCAGTAGCAAACGGATGCTGTCGTGCAGTACGAGATGTACTCGCGGTTAAACAGATTGTTCACGTTAAGCGCGAGACGCCAGTTCTGGATGTCGTAATGCGCACCGAGATCGACGAGTACACGACCCGGCACCTCGAATGTATTGGCCGCATCGCCCGCCGAGCTGCTCATATAACGCACGCCCGAGCCCAGGCCGAAGTTGCGCAGCGGTCCGCTGTGGAACGTGTAATCTGCCCACAGCGATGCGGTGTTGCGCGGTGCAATCTGCGGTCGCTTGCCGAGGTTGATCATCGTGCTGTTCGTCACCTCCTGATTCAGGTACGTGTAGGCTGCGATCAGCTTCACATTCTCGGTCACGTTCGCGTGTCCTTCAAGCTCGACGCCGCGCGAGCGGATCTGGCCGGTCTGCACCGCGAAGGTCGGATGCGACGGATCGGTGACGGAGACGTTGTCCTGCGTCAGGTCAAACACGGCAAGCGAGAAGAAGCCGTCGAACCCCTTCGGCTGGTAGCGCACACCGGCTTCGACCTGCTTGCCCGTGGTCGGTGCGAACGGGGCACCCGAATACGTGGCGCCGAGCACGGGCTGGAACGATTTCGAATAGCTGACATACGGCGCGATGCCGTTGTCGAACTCATACGCGAGGCCGGCGCGCCAGGTGAATGCGTGGTTGTTCGAGTGGTAGATCGAGGTACTTCCCGAACTCAGCAACGTGGTCTGCTGGTTGCCGCCCGTCCAATCCTGGCGAACACCAAACGTCAGCACCCAGTTGCGCCAACGCGCCTCGTCCTGCGCATACACGCCGACCGTGCTCAACGAATAATCAAGGCGCGTGTTGGCCTGCTGCGTGGGCAGCGCCGAAAAGTTCGGGTCGTACAGGTTGACTTTGCCGAGGACCGAATTGCCTTCCGTGTCGCCGAGCATCGAGCGTTGATAGTCGAGACCGAACAGCACGGTATGCTGGACCGGGCCCGTCGCCAGCCTTGCCTGCGCGTGCGTATCGACTTCAAACTGCGTGTAGTGCTCGTTGTCGACGTTGCCCCACATCGACACCGTTTTGTCGTCGGCGGCGAGCGGGCTAGTCACCGACGTCTGATAGTAATGCTGATCTATGTGCAGGTAGCGCAGGTTCTGCGACACGCTGATCTTGTCATTGATCGCCTGATCGAACTGATAGCCGAACCAGTACTGCGTGCGGTGCATGCCGTCGCGGTTCGGATCGCCGAAATACTTGTCCGGTCCGAGCTGACCGTTCGGATTGCTGAACAGGGTGACGCCAGCAGGAACAGGATTGAACAGGCCGCCGTTCGGATCGCGCTGGAAGCTGCCTTGCAGCGTGAAGGTCGTGTCGCGATTCGGGCGAATCGTGACCGACGGCGCGATCGCGAGGCGCTGGTCCTTGATCTCGCTGACCTGCGTTTCCGCGGTGCGGGCGAGACCCGTCAGCCGGTACAGCACGGTGCCGTCCTTATCCACAGGGCCGCTCATGTCGAAGCCCAACTGATAGTCGTCGTGGTTGCCGACCTGCATCATGACTTCGTGGTACGGCTCCTCCGTCGGCAGCTTGCTCACGTAGTTGACAAGGCCGCCCGGACTACCTTGCCCATACAGCACCGAGGCCGGGCCGTGCAGCACTTCCATCCGTTCCATGAAATACGGGTCGATACGCGGCGTCGCAAAGCGAGGCGACTGGTAAAGATGCAGGCCATCCAGATAGGAGTCGAGCGCGAAGCCACGACCGTAGAGCTGATCGAAACGGATGTCCGTACCGTCCTGCGAATAAACGCCAGCCGAGTAGCGCAACGCCTGATCGACTGTCTGCACGCCCTGGTCGTCCATTTGCTGACGCGTGACGACGGAGACGCTCTGCGGGTTCGTGAGCAACGAGGAATCCGTCTTGGTGCCCGTCTTCGAACGTTTCGCGACGTAGCCGACGCCCGGCCCCTGCGGATCTTCAGCGGTACTGCGCACCGCGACTGCTGGCAGCTCCTTTGCAGCGTCCGTACCAGAGGCGGCTGCGGGCGACTCCTGTCCATGCGCGCTGAAACCGGCCAAACCCAGCATCAATGCAATATGAATTGGGCGCAGGCGCGGCAAGCTGCGCTCCCCCGAAGAACTGCACTTCCCTGCTCGTTCTACCTTCACCTTTGTTAGTCCCTTTTTTCTATCCCCGAATCAAGGCTGGCGGCCGACCGCCGGTCTTGGTGTGCGCCGATTCTCTCAAGACGAGATGCGAATGTAAACAATAATCAATCTCATTCAGCATTAAATTACTGCGAATGTAAGCTAGGACCTCTGTTCCAGGCGCGAGCAGAACGCGCCCGGAACGGAGGCCGAAGGCCGACACGCTCAGGACTTGCCTGGTAACGCCTCAGGCGTGCCGCCGATGCGTTCGCCGAGCACCGCCATGAGCTGCGCAGCAAAGGCCGGGTGATGCACGATGCTGGAATGAGTGGCGTCGATGTCGAACTCGTGCAACCGTCCGAGCGTGTGACCCGCCCAGGCCATCCTGCGTCGCGGGTCGGCGATGCGCAGCGCGCGCCACACATGCAGATCGCCGCCGATGCGCGGCAGCGTGTGCCGCGCCATCAGCGCCGCGTGCAGGGAGTCGGCCGCCAGCGCCTGTTGCAGCAACGATGGCCCCGCCTGCTCCAACAGCGCAAGCTCGGGCTCCGCGGCGCCACCATTCTCGGCAACGGACTCGGGACCGTCCTCGCGATGGGTCGCCGTGTCGGCTATACCAACGAATGAGACACGCTTGCGACGCTGCTCGAAATAATCCGCGATGGCGATCGCGAGCCGGCCGCCGAACGACCAGCCGAGCAGCGCGTAGCCGCCGTTTGGCTGCAGCGCTTCGATGCTGCGTGCGTAGTACGCGGCGAGCGCCTCGAATGTGTCGCCTTGCCACGGCTCGCCCCGTACCGCGGGCGCCTGTAATGCGATCAACGTCACGCGTCCGTTCAGCGCTTGCGCAAGCGTCCGGTATTCGCCGACCATGCCGTAGCCCGGATGCAGACAGAACAGCGTGGCGGGTGCCCCGAGCGCGTTCAGCGGAACGGCCGGCAGGAGTGTGGCCGGCGATGGCGCATCGGCTGCGCTACCGCTCGCGCCGGCTGGCTGGCGACGCGCGAACCAGCCTGCAAGCGCGTCGAACGGCGGCACGGGAAGGCTTGCCTCGTAGATGGCGCGTGCGGTCCAGCTTGCGGCGACGGCGTCGTCGCGGGCGAGCGCCTCGAGCGATTCCGGCACGGCCCGCAGCGGTGCCGGTGCGTCGGGCAGCGGCGTGGCGGCGCGCAGATGGTCGAGCAACTCGACGAGCGCACGCTCGAAGGCCGCGGCGATATCTTCGGCAAGCGCCTCGGAGACGAACTGCGGCGCGTAACCCCAACTGAGCGACAGCGCGTCGCCTGAAATCCAGCTATTGATGTCCAGCGCGCGATCTGGGAGCCGCGCGCGAGGCGCGATCGCGTCGCCCGACGACTCGCTCGCGAAGCCAAAGCGGCTTGCGTTGTCGAAGGTCTGGTCGAAGCGGCCCAGGTAATTGAAGCCGATCTCGGGCACCGGCAGTGCCTGAATCGTGGAGCGGCTCGCCTCGTCGGCGCAGCAGGCGAGCAGTCCCCAGCCGAGCCCGCGCTGCGGCACGCCGGCGAGACGCTCGCGCACGCGCAGCAGCGAGTCGGCGGGCGTCGTTCCACGCGGCAGCGCGAGCGGGTACTGCGTCGTGAACCAGCCGACGGTGCGGCTCAGGTCCGCGCCGTCGATCACGTCCTCGCGGCCATGGCCTTCCAGTTCGACCAGCAGTTCGTCGCGCGAGCTCGCGTCGCCGACAGCGCGCGCGAGCGCGGCCAGCAGTACTTCGTCGACACGCATGCGGTACGCGCGCGGCGCTTCGCGCAGCAGGAAGGCGGTCAGCTCAGGCGAGAGTTTTTTCACTAACGTCTTTTGCGGCTCGGGATACGCCATACGTGCCGCGAACAGCGGTCCGGCGCGCAGCGCCGGCGCGTCGAGTGCGATTTGCCACCATGCCAGTTCGGCGACGCGTTCCGAGGACTCTGCATATTGATAGAGCGCGCGGACCCAGGCACGCCACGACATGGACGGTGCGGGCAGCGAGATGGGCTCGCTGCGCTCGGCCTGGTCGTAGGCTGTTTGCAGCTCCTCCAGCAGCACCCGCCATGACACGCCGTCCACTGATAGATGGTGGATCGCGATCAGCAGGCGCGTTTCCTCCGGCGTCTCGAAGTGGCCTACGCGCCACAGTGGGCC
>NZ_FNCJ01000005.1 GCF_900100735.1 Paraburkholderia phenazinium
GTAAGCGCGCAGCAAACCCGCCTTGACGGATTGCGCTAGTTGACTATCACAGGCGGACGCCAGCGATGCGGCAGCAATGCCGAGATGTCGCTGGCCTTGTGGGTCGGCAGCCGCGTGAGGATGTCTTTCAGATAGGCGTGCGGGTCGTGGGCGTTGAGTTGGGCCGAGCGTATCAGGCTCATGATGGCGGCAGCACGTTGGCCTGCTCGTAGCGAGCCGGCGAACAACCAGTTGGCCCTTCCGATGGCCCATGGGCGGATCTGGTTTTCGACCCAATTGTTGTCTATGGGCACATGCCCGTCGTCGAGATAGCGCGTGAGCGCTTCCCAACGTTTGAGGCTGTAGTCCAGCGCTTTCGCAATCGCTGAACCCTCCGAAACCAGCTTACGCTGCGCCACCATCCATTCATAAAGTGCGTCACACACCGGTTTGGCCCGGCTCTGCCGGAGTTTGCGCCGCTCTTCGGCATCCAGCACTGCAGCGTCGCGCTCGATATCGTAAAGCGCAGCGAAGAACGGCATGGCCTGTCCAGCGACGTGGCTGCTGTGATTGGCATGCAGGTCGAAGAACTTGCGCCGTGCATGCGCAGCACATCCGATTTCAGTGATGCCCTGCTGGAATCCGGCCTTGTATCCGCCATAGTCGTCGCACACCAGCTTGCCCTGCCAGTTGGCGAGGAAGGTGCGGGCATGCTCGCCTGCGCGGCTGTCTGCGAAGTCGTAGACCACCGCGCGCAGATCACTGAAGTGCGTGGGCGTATACGCCCACAGGTACGCCCGGTGTGTCTTCCCTTTACCTGGACTAAGCATCTGTACCGGTGTCTCATCCGCGTGCAGCACACCCTGCTGCAAGAGTTCCTGATGCAGGGCATCGACCAGTGGCTGCAACTGTGCGCCGCACGTGCCGACCCAGGCACCCAATGTCGATCGCGGTATTGCCAGACCCGCCCGCGCAAAGATCTGTTCCTGACGATACAGGGGAAGGTGGTCAGCGTATTTGGCAACCAGCACCGAGGCCAGCAGCCCCGTGGTCGGGATGCCCTTGTCGATGACGTGTGCGGGCACTGGCGCCTGAATCAGCGTTTCGCAGCTCTTGCATACCCACTTGCCACGGATATGCCGCTCAACCGTGAACACGCCCGGCGTGTAGTCCAGCTTCTCGCTGATGTCCTCACCGATGCGCACGCGCTCGCAGCCGCACTGGCATACGGTGCTATCCGGCTCGTGGTGGATCTCTGTGCGCGGCAGTTGCGCTGGCAGTGATGCGCGCTTCGGTTGCTGGGATGACTGGTCGGCGGTGGCTTGCGGCTGAAGCTGCTCGAGTTCCAGTTCAATGGCGGCCAGATCCGCGTCGATCGCTTCTTCCAGCAGGCTCATCTGCTCGCTGCTGAACTGTTCGCTGCGCCGGCCAAACTGCAGGCGCTTGAGAATGGAGATCTCGTGGCTCAGCTGCTCGATACGCGTCTGCCGGTAATGCAGTTCGCGTTCGTTCTCTTCGACCTCCCGCGTCTTCTCCTCAATCTCCCGGTCTCTGTCCTGCACCTGGGCAATCAGCTGCGCGGCGAGCGTGCGCAACTGTTCCGGGCTGAGGGCGTTGAGGTCGGCGGGCAGGTTCATGCAAACCAGTCTGCCAGAACCCCTGGCACCATGGAAGCGCAACAGTTAACGTCCCTGTTGGCCTCATACGACGCGAATCACACCGTTCGGGCCGATGCGCTGCCACGGCAAACCGACCACCAGACCTGCGAGCTGCTCCTGTGTGAGTATGTGTTGCTTTGGTTCGCTGCCAGCGTGCGGCCAGACGAACTGTCCCTCGTTCAGCCGTCGCGCTGCCAGCCAGATCCCGATTCCGTCGTGAATCAGCACCTTCAGGCGATTGGCCCGCCGGTTGGCAAAGAGGTAAGCATGGTGCGGATGTGCAGCGCCGAACACCGTGATCACGCGCGCCAGTGCCGTATCGAAGCCGGCACGCATGTCCAGCGGGTCGACTGCCAGCCACACTTCATCAATGCGGATCACGCGAGCCACTCTCGCAGCCAGGCGGCGCATTGCGCTGCCTCTGATGTCGGCCAGCTAACCGTAATCGACTGGTCTGCGCGACGCACTTCGACGCGAATCTCAGCCGTACGCGCGCTTCTCGTCTCAAGCGGCAACGGCACAAATGCCGGTGCCGCTTGAGACGGCGCCGCCACGTCGCTACGCGCCACCAGCACGCAATCGTTCCTTTCGGCCTGCTCTACCCAACGTCGCAGCAGATTCGCGTTCAGCTTGTGGTGCAGGGCGATCGCCGCGAGCGACACCCCGGGGCCCTGGCAAGCTGCCACCACCTGGGCTTTGAACTCGACGCTATAGCGCCGGCGTCGACGACGGCCAGGTGGCGCTTCTTCTTCGATAGTGTTCACGTGTCCACCTATTTAAGTGGATACGATGCTCCCAAGACCTTCAATGCAACTCAAGACGGGATGGCTAGGCGCTTACCAATGCAATCCAGAGCGCAGTGGTAGACCGACAGATCTCGCAGCTCGATAAAAATCCACTGTCACGCCCTTTCCACTGAGAGGGCCTCCGTCTGCCGAGCTGAGAAAAACTTCCTTAGCATCCGATCCTGTCGCCGCAATCAATTCCGCGCGCTCTCCATCGATATACCTTACGATTCTGGCTGCCAGGTGAATTGGGACTGGAAACCTATTTGAATAGCCGAACTTTTGCCGCCTTGGGCAGACACTAATGAAATCAGCCGCCGTCGTGCTTCTAGCGGAATCAAAGTCGCTGATGGTCAATGACAGGATCGAAGCGCGACGTAGACCCACTTCCCATGCCAGGTCGAAGATCAGGCAGTTACGCAACGCAATCTCTTCGCTGCAATGCGCATGGAAGTATTCGTGCAATGCAGACCGATCGCCTTCATCTAACACATGTGAAGACCGATGTCGGCTGTGTTCCCCTGCATCATGAAAGATCTTCGGGTAATCGGACCGAGGTGTTCGCTTGATAGCGGGCAGCTGTGATTGCACTAGGGTGCTAGTTATCTGGCAGCCGTGCGTCCCTATGATGCGCTTACCTTTTGAGTAGTGCTCTTGAGTTTGTAGCCAGACATAGAACTTATAGATAGCACGCAGGTCTTTGTTGACCGATCTTTTATGCGCCTGCTCATCATCAGATCTGTTGGGAGCTGAACGGGACATCAGGCTCTTGCGAAAATTGAGAAGCGTGTCGTCTGTTGCGTCGATATCGGTCGTTTTCTCCGTTTGCAGAAACGAGTACCATTTTTTTAATGCATATGCGCTCCCTTCGACCGTTGATGGACGATCTCCCTTATGATCGACGAGCTCGAGAAGATGGTCAAAGGCGGCATCGACTGTACAACCGCCTTCATCCCAAAGATGCCAATAGACGACCCCATCCGCGGGACGCTCTGATTCAAGATAGAAGGCCATGCTCAGCTCCCTTAGCGAGCGCTTTATCGGTTTCTAATATGGGTAAAGTTACGACCGTGCGGACGAGTCGCAAGGTGGACAGGAAAGTGTCCAAAACCTCTGTCGACCCAATCGCAATAAGCCTGACGCTACTATGCATGCATGCTCGAAAGACCCAGTTTGCGTCATTGGCTACCTGATGAGTCAATACTGCCACCAGACTCGCCGGATAGGCTCCAGGTAACTGCTCGATCGTCGCAGCGAAGTTGGTCGACAAATCAGAGAGTTCATGCTGATTCACACCATAAAGATCGTCGCGAATCTTGATCAGGTAACTGATCAGCTTACTGGCGCCTTCGAATCCACCATCCATGCGCACCGGCGGGGAAAGTATCTGGTGCACGAAGCCGATCTGTTTCAATGGTGCCGGTGAGGCGGGAGAAGTCCGATCGAATCGAACCGGATCTCCAACGTGCAAATCGAGATCGCGTTCATCGCTCCGCGTGCTCCGCCGCTTCAGGAGCGTTTCGTTCAGTTTGATGACGTGGCTTGTCGTGGGCGCCAGCATCAGACAAGTGCCTTGTCCCCTAAGTCGTTCAAATGCGCCAGTTGCTACGGCGATCATATCGCTATCGTTTATATTAATCGTTGACAGTCCGCGAGCAGGCGAACTCGCGTTAAATGGCAACGCCTCGATGCGACGCTGGGCCGATTTTGCGCAGATCGGTTGCTCGCAGAGCGCGTGCTGGTCGACGAACATATCACCTTGAAGATTCGACGCCGAGCATGGGTTCGATAAATCTAAAAGGTAACTGTATCGGGACCGCTCATTCGGCTGGAAGGGACAACAAAGCAGGATGAGCGTGCGTACTTGACCGAGGCGAGCCAGGACCGACGCCAGTTGGACAACAGACAACTCCTCCGCGCGGTCGATGACTACAGTGCCGGGTCCATCGAAAGCAAGAACTGCCTTGTGCAACGAACTAATGTTGATCACTTCATGCTCCAAGCGCAAAGCGGTCTGACGCGCTTCGATGCACTCTGACGTTGCTATGGCGAGAGGGAGATTTCGAGATTTCAGGCGGAGAAACAATTGTCGCATCTTCGCCATTCCAGTATGCGTCTCGCTTTCCGCGAAGTGAACTCGGCATTTTCGCCTTCCCGACCTTGTCGATTCACTGAGTCGATTCGACAGACTTCCGGATAGAAATGATTTGAGATATTGATGTGCCAGTGATATTTCTCTGACTACTAGCCGCCCGTCGGCGTCGACGAGCACTAAACCGCGAGAAAGCGCTGTGTCGATTGCTACACTAGCAGTTTGTTCGTCAGCGTCGCATGTCTTGCCGATGTCCTGAGCGATTAAATCGCGCTTGATGCCTTCCTGTCCAGGCGCGCGCTCAACAGTTTTTAGGACAAGTGCCCCCAGTCTCCTCGGGTCATTTCTGAGAAGTCCAAATGACGACTTTGCTATGCAGTCGGCACACTCGAACCCCATCAAGCCGGTGAGACGATAGGGATCAGCGGCGACCTTGTCAAAGCTCACCGGTCCATAAGCGTCGAAGATTCGAGTCGCCAGAGGCCGGGATACCTGAACTGAGGCGAAGCGGTTTATTTCGCGCACCAGTTGTAGCCGAAGCATCCATTGCCGCGCGATTCGGGCACGCAGGTCGTCGGGGAAAAAAGGGGCTTTTGCCGAATTCGTTGAGCGGGGTAAGCCTTCTTCAAGAATAACACCGAGGTTCTTTCCGTAGCGATGCCACAGCCAATTGGCCAGATTAAGTCCAATGGGAAAGCAGTGTCGAGTTAGGTAAGGCACAAGCAAAGAGCCGGTCGGTGTCGCCAGTCTACCTGTGCGAACAAGGAATTCGGCACCGGCCATGTCATCTTCGCAGAAGTTACCTTCAAGCAACCACACATCGTCCCGCTCAACATGCCGTAATGGCCACTTGTCCTCCCGTGAGAAGATCGAACCTTGCTCCGTTTCGAACTGGTACCAAGCGACATCCTTTACGGACGTTATACTAACCAGGAGGGCCTCTGTCGCCACAGTTGTATTGCCGGCATGAGGGGAGGCTGAATTCATTCCCATAGGGACGTCCCCGTGGCAAAGAGGTACTCGTAGGAGGCGAGGAGAACGCGTAGCTGAATTACATCATCCTCGAGTTCAGCGATACGGCGGTGTAGCGTATCAACGTGATTCTTGCCGCGCTTCGTCGTTTTTGCGGTGATTCGAAAACGTTGCTCAAGCTCTAAGAAAAGACGTTTGATTTCACCGTTTGAACCCACAGTAGAGCGGGTAATTCCGACTATCTTGCAAATGCGTGCACGATTTGGCTTACCTCGCCAGAGGGGCACAGGTTCCTGCTTATCGATCCAGGCTGAGAGCCTTGTTGCCGCCTGGCGGGCAATTTCCTGGTTGCTGGTGGTCATCTATCGTCTCCTCGACGAAAGTAGCTTGGCAATTCTCCTGGAGAGCTTAGAGTTCTCGCTACGCAGATCTTCATTGACCTGTATCAGCCCAGATAAAACGCGCTTGTATTCGTCAGCGTCACCTTCGCACTTCTTCACGAGTCCATCATGCGTGCGGCGTAACTGGATGAATTTCAGGCGTTCTGCACGGACTTCGGACATTTTCACTGCCAACACGGCACGTACGCTTCTCAGTTCGGCGCGGAGGTTGCTCAACTGATCATCCGGGTGAGTACGGGCACCTGCTTCAGCTTGCTTTAGAAGGGCCGCCATGCAGGCGCGAGCCTTTTCTTCAAGCGTAGGACGATCAGCAAGCGTATCGTTGGCGGTGGAGCGAATCTGGGGCAGCGCATTGCGTGTACTTTCGCAGTTTTGGGATGCGTCCCATGCCTTGAACTGCCTGAGGCTTCGCGGGAAAAAGTCGTGCATCGGTCTTCCCTTGGCATCTACTAGTCGGTGTCCAGTCGATGTCTTGATGACAGGAATCCCGTTGTTCACCCATGCCTCAAGAATATTAAGCTTTCGCTCGATATTGTCGGTTGCATCCTGCTTCGTCTTTTCTGCCTGCTTCACAATTCGCGTGCCCGTCATGGCGCCTCCAGAGCTTCTATGGGGGATCGTTTCGCGATTCTTTTGATACCTTCATTGCCTGAAAATTCTGGTACGCGTCTTCCGCGCTGTTCTGTTGGAGAACAGGCAACGTCAAATCATTGCGATCTCGGTTCCACTGGGTTTCTGCGGCACCGAGTTCACCTTGAAACGTCGGATCGGATGCGAAGAACATACATCCGCTGCAAACAACAACTGATGCCAGTTCAGGATGAGGCTGTCCGTTCATTTCACATTTGGGCCGCACGGTATGAACGTTGTCCTTAAGGTGACAGTCGCCGTGGCGCTTCGGTCTTATGCGGTAACCGCGCTGCGTAAGTGCGCCACAGACTTGTTTTTGCTGCTCCGCCTCACTAAGTCTTGTGAACGCTATGTTCTTCGATAGACTTCGATGCAAATGCCTTACGAGACGTGGAAATCCGCCCACCATATCGCTACCGTTTGTGATCCTCTTGACTGTGTCGAGCAATTTTTCGGAGCCGGCCTGCTCGATCTGGCGGCCCAAATCAAGAAGCTCCTCAATAAGTGAATTCTCCAAATTCGAATTGGCTGCTCCCTTACCCCCAGATCCAAGGGCCAGCTTTCCGTCGATGATGTTAGACAGAACGCCACGCGGAGGATCGGTAACATAGGTCCGCGTCGTGACTAGCGCGAAATGCCGTAGATGCTGACCCAGTGCTCGAATTCGGGGATCAGTGTGTCTGTACATATATATGAGCGCGAACATTCGACGGCCGACGTGAAGATGGAAGTCTGGACAGGCCTCCTGTGGAAAGATCGATGATATAAAAGTGGCCAGGGTTCTGGTGCGCTTGTCATCAAGCCCGGCAAAAAAATGGATGTCTTCTTTTATTCCGTCCAGAGTTGGGCGACCGGCCCAAAAAATGCTCTCCGTCCGTTCTGAATATAGGCACTCAGTTGCAGGAACGGTGGCATTCCTAATAGACTCCAAACATTCGATCGCGTGGGCTGTCGTGCGCGTCACGAAAAACGGGTGTCGCGCCTTGTATGTTTTGGCTACGTAAAAGTCTATTTCCCAGACGTCGTCGACTTCGGTGGACCTCAATGCCATCGTTCTCAGCCCCAGCTCTGCGTCGCAGATTTCGGTATGCCTTCGCGCGTTCAGGAATGCGATGACCACGGCGCATGCGCCCTGGCAAGCTGCGATTAGTTCGTCTACTGTCAAGTCGGCTCGCGCAGCCCGCTGATTTGCTGACCATTGCCTTATAGCGCTCCCGGTCAATCGGCTAAGTTCAATGGCGTGAGCGTTTGAACTTAGCCAGTTTTTCCTTTTCTTTCTTGGAATGAGGAGCAATTCGCGCGAAGCATCCTGCAGCAGCGAAACGACATGCGGTGCACATTCGTATATCCAATAGAATGCGCCTTCCATTAGTTTGACAGTTTCATCGAGTGTGATGGTCTCGGTTCTGCCGCCGCCGGTCTCGGCCATTCGAGACGCGATGTCATGCGGGTGTTGATATGGAAGAAAACCAAGTCGGTCAGTTGTCCCGTGCACCAAAGTAAGATCGTTTATCCATCCTAGTATCATGGCAAGCAGGTCTGCGCTCGGTGCGCTTGGCGGCGTCTCCTTGCGTGCTGACCATCTGGCTGCAAACTTGTAGGGAAGCGTTGACTCGAGAATCAAGCGCGTGGATTCTGGTAGCACGCTTTTTGTGCCGATTCCCACGGATCGGCTCCAAAACGGCATCCGGAGAGCATCCACTACTGGTAACGTGTCGACAGGAAGTCGCAAAAAGCGCAATGCGAGTTTATGCTGATCTGCGGTCAGATTTTTTGCGACCATATCCCACCGACTTTGCAGCGCTAGCGCGATATACCAACCGCCATGTGCGAGTTCATTCAGGAGTTCCTGTAAGTGATCTGGCGTTGCATCCGACAGGCGGTACACGCCTCGCGACCTGAGAAAGTCCAGCGTATTTCGATATACCGCGATGCGCTTCTGAATTGATTTAATATCGGGCGCGAGGTCCCTGGAGCGCTGGAAGGCTAGCTCGGCTAGTGCTACGCAGACTCCCACACGGTCAGCGTCGTCGACCAATCGGCAACCTTGGGGATTGGCAGGGGTTGCGGGGAGCCACAGGCCGTCAATTGGAAGTCGGCGAGGCTTCCCTTTCAGTTTGAATGTCAATGCTCCGGACTCGTACCTGACGTTGACGCCATCGGAAAACCCCGCCTGGATGTCAGGTTGTTCGAGGTTTAGCTTCGCTTTTTTAAGCTGGCCCACAGCCTTTCACCGTACAAGAAATGGCTTGCTCTAACAGATCGGGTTCAGCTTCCCTGGCGAGCTTCAGAACCAAAAGTAAGAAAATGAGGCGCGGAATATGAACTGATGCAAATCGAGTTGGATTTTCTTCCACGAGATGCGCCCAGCGATCACAATAAAAGCGAAATGTCCTGACGGCATCGCAGAGAGACTCTTTAGTGACGACAAGCTGGTAGTGTTTACAGCGACCGAACGCATGACACCAGAGGCCATCGCAGCTCTGGCCCTTGGGGATTGTTGGAGATGGGCTGTCGCACGGATCATCGCACAGACCTCCGTCTCCAGTAGGTACCAGAAGTTCGGTTCGTACAAATTTGAGATTTTTGGGCCTGGCGCTTGGCGTTTTTTCGTCTGCAAGGAACTGCAGGGTGTGGTCAAGCTCAAGCTGAAAGCGTAGGATCATTACTTCGTGCATCTTGAACGTGACCGAGCCGTCGAGGTAGTCGCAGGTGGTCTTTAAATCTTTATGTCCGAGTAGTTGCCGCACGGCTTCAATGTCGCCTGATTCCAGATACTCGAACTGGGCGTTCGCATTGCGCAACTCTGAGAGTGGCGTGTGCTGGATATCGAACCTGCGCCGAAAAGACTTCTGACGCCCGACGCTGATCGGATTGAACGGTGTCTTGTAGTTATCCCTTTGCCATCCAAACCATAGCCTTGTTTCATCCTCCGGCACTAATCCGATTGCCTTTAGTTGATCGAGGTTCCACACAAGCAAAGACAGGGCATCGCGCAGTGCCATGTCATATTGTTCAACCACGAAAACCGGAGTATCGTCATCGGTACGAGTTTTGGCTGCCTGAATGCTTTTGATGTTTGTCGGTGAGGGCTTAAGTCCAGAAGTTTCGAGCGTGGCGACGGAAGCAATATTCCATCCACTCCGGGTGAGCAAAAGAATGAACGCCGCGGTCAGTACCGCATTAGGCAATCGTTGGCGCGCGTAGAACCAGGGCGCAAGCGTGGATGACAGACAATACTGATCCAGCAGAGGCAGCTTAGGGAGGCGATCAGCGCTTGGGACTACCAGCTGCACGCCGTACCCGTTCTTGAAGCCGGTTCTTATCGGCGTTATTCGATAAATGGCCAAGAGCGATGCGACATCATTCAGGTCAAGTTTGTGCTGTTTCTTATTGTAAAGGTAGTAGCGGAATTTTTCCCGCGACTCGGGGTATGGGATAGCTGAGGAGTGCTCAAGGTTAATCTCCAATTGATCTTGAAGCCTACAAAGATCATGATAGTCCTCGAACTCTTTCTCGCACGCTCTGGAATACCCCGTCAGAGTTGTTCGCAATTCGTCGACGGCGAGAACTTCTAGGTCGCGGGTGGGTGTTTCGGGCGGCCATGGTAGCGATGGCTTATGTTGGGGAATCTTCCTGATCTGTCGTTTCAATCGCTGTGGACAGCGATCCATCAGGTCGGATATCGCTGTACCTTCTTTCGTTCGACCGCCGGGTAGTTTGAGAAGGTGGCGAATAGCTGAACAGGCTATGGCCTTTGAATTATTCGCCCATCGGGAACATTCTTGTATGTCGCCTTCGATCGCGATTAGGATCGATATAACCAGTTGGTCAGACAGGTCGTTCATTGGTGCCTGACACAACGCCAACTTTGCACGCGACAGTAGCGGAATGACTGCCCTGATCCAATGTGCCGTACCGTAATCAATCGGTTGAGAGATGGAGTAGTCGCTTATATAACCAAGAGCTGTCCCTAGCCATGATCGACTTTCCACCCACGGCGAGCCCAAGGTTACTACCGGCGACAGTGTCTTCACGATCGCACGTTTCGTTGTATGGATCCGAAAGGTAGCCATACCTTCCCGCGTTCCGAGCACAGTACGTCAGTTATAGGCCACAGTGCATTGAATTGCTTGAGTTTTTTTTGCGTTCGTTCGGTAGGAACGTTTTGAAGCTAGCACTTCGTCGCGGCGATCAACTGGCAGGCCGCCGGGAAATCCGCCTGCAAGGCAGCGCGGGAAATCGTGATGCGCCCAGCTTCCAGCGGTTCACGCAGCGTCTCCAGCACGTGACGATCGAATTCAGGAAGTTAGCTGTTTGGCATGCTTTGAGATAAATCTTGTCAACGCTTGAGCCGCCCGTGGGCTCGTCGGATGGTCACTTTGCGGTGTCGGCCACGATGCAATCAGGGCCACTTGACTCCAAAGAATTTGCTTTTGAATGGAGAAGAATATTTATATTTTGGGCAAGCCGTCTGTAAGACGGCGCGTCAGGTTCAAGTGTGTGCAACTTGGGAACCGCCGAAGGCGGCTGTCCACATCCTTGTGATGTGGGCAGCCAAGTTGTGCACACGGGGCTCCCCACAGGCAAAAGGTAAGCGACCTGACTATCCCGACACCCATTGACCATGACAAGCCCGAATTCGGATGCTATCTCCTCATGAAACGCCGTTCGAACCTATAAGAGTCGGATGCCGGGGGCGAATCTGCCTGCCACGGTTTTCGGGCTCTTCGCAGGCGGGACTGGCAAACCATCGCATTGTAGGCGCGAGACTGTAGGCGAGATGGCTCATACCAGTCTGTATCGGTAATCTTTTTTCAGAGTGAACGTTTGCAGGCGGCGACCATTTCGTTTTGGGGGTGCTTTTTAAGGCTGTTTGAAAGCGTGAGCCGACGTAGTGAATCGCGCAGACCTTGAATGGCGAAGCTAACAAATAGTGAATCCGGTTTTCGCGGCTAAGTAGCTGCTGCTGAAGGGGTAGCTCTTTGGCCAAAAGTCCCTAGGTTTCCCCCCGAACCCCTTCCGCTCGACATCATTGCGTGGTCCCTTTCGTCGGCAATAGGCCCATAAAAGGCCCTTGCACATACCGCATTAGCTCGAATTCGACCGCGCCAAAAGTGTATCGCTTAGCCACCTCGTCGACCGTCACACGCGGCACTTGCGCGACAAATTGCCCCGCGTGTGTTTCTACTTGAAACCCAACAACTCTAACCGCTCCCGGCATATTTTCGACTCTTCCAAATTCGCGGCGCAGTGCGGAAGCCTCAGTTTGATTTTTAGGGTAAATGGCCCAACACTCGTTCATATAAAAAATAAAGTCGGCGTCGACCTTTTTTGCTGCCTTTTTGGTTAATTCTGCTGCGGTGTTTTGCGGCATGTTCCGTAAATCAAAATTGAAATTTTCCCCGGTGCCGAATTTTCCGACATGCACAAATTCAGATAACTTTCCTTCGCGCTCCATCTGTTTTCGCGCGTTCTCAATGCACGCTGAGACAAAATGACGCGTTTCCATATTCAATAGTGTTTCGTATTCGTTCACTGCGGTCCTAACATTTAGACAGCTTTAGATATTACCCAATTATTCGGATTCACTCGGCTCGCTTACGACGCCCCGACTTTTATTCCCGAGGCCGTAGTTGCGCAGCAACCTCGGAGCCGTCCGGATTTGCGAGAAGTGTCTGCGGGTCGACGCCTAGTGCGTTCGTAATTCGTTGCAAATTGTCCAGGGTGATGTTGGTGACTGAGCGCTCCACTTGGCTTATGTAAGTGCGGTGAAATCCACAGGTTTCACTCAGGCGCTCCTGTGACAGCTTTTGCTCCATTCGCAACCGACGAACATTCTCGGCGAGCCTGCGCCGTAGCCAAGGGTCGATATCTTTCTTATCAATTTCTTCCATTCCCGGAGGGTGGCGGAACGTCGCCTCTTCGTCTACCTTCTAAACATCTACTGTGTTTACACATACTGTGTAAACATCTACAATCGAAATCATCGAACGAACGAGAGGCGCTCGGAATGCCCCCTCAGGCCTTCCATTTCGAATTGATAACTCGCTCCTGTGGACGAGTCTTATGGCCGTTGCTCATCAAGAGTTGGAGCAAGCATGGTTTTCATATTTTTCTGCGTGAGTGGTGTCCTTGGTCCAATGCGTCATCACCCATCATTGACCACGCGCGAAGGCGAGCCTAAGGCGATTCGACCGCTTGATGTGGACACGACGCTGATAGCGGACGCGCTGGACGCCTATCCAGGCGCGGCGGTCGTCATCGCCAACGATTGGCCGTTCTACTACGACTTGGAGGGCCTGCGGGGAGCCGGCGGCGAATTTGAGCGGCTCATTGTCAATGTCGTCCGTACGCTAGGCGGCACCAAACAGGAGGCAGTCCTTGATTTCATGGCAGGTCGCACCGAGCCATTTATTGTCATCGCGTCGCAGGACTTTGAGTTCACCGAGAAAACAGCTTCCGTACGCATTGATATTGACCATAAAAATGGGTTCGATGACGCTGCCCGAGTAAGTCTTCTGCAGCACCTTCGCGCGCTGGGAGAGCCTGCGCAGAAGCCACTTTCCGAAGACGACGTGCTGAGGGCTTCGGTCAGCGGGCGCGACCTGCGACGCGCGCAGAAACTGTTCTTACCGTTATGTGCAAGCAATGACGCAGCATTCCAACGCGAGCTCCGCTTGCTCATCGCGCGGGGGTAACCGTGAGGTTTCAAATTGCCTCTGATTTGCATCATGAGCTAGCTGTCCGAGGCTCGCAAATGTCGCAGCCGCTCGCGCTTGCGGACGGTAATGTGGACGTCCTGATAACTTTCGTGATGTATGGGTCCTTCACGAAGAGCTCGACCTGGAAGCCACCGAGCTCAACTCCTCAGCCGGAGACTATTAATGGCACTTTACCTGCATGAGCCGCCGAACGAGGATGACGATGTTGTTCGCCTAGAGTCTTGGTCAATCAGAGAGTTCGACGGTGGTGGAAGACATTTTGTTGGATTCTCACTCGAAACGCACGATGGGCGAGTGAGTACCGCAATCACAGAGCTGGACGTCGAAGCCAGAACCGCACGGACTGCCAGCGGACGCAGGTATGAGTTAGTTGGTGGAAGTGGGTACAACAGCGACGCGGAGTATGTGTTTAACAGAGTTAAGGAAATCATCGGAAACGGGCAGCCCTGGAAAGACATAAGCGAACAACTCATCCCTGGTAGCCGTCGACCGAGACAGCGCATAGTCTGGCCCGAAGATGAGCAGTAAGCTGGCTGCCCCTCAAATTTGTGAGCAGAGGGCCTGTCACACGAGGAGGCCGGAATGAAGCGCGCCGACAGGGGGCGACAGATTTTATGGTCAGCCCGAGCTTATGCAGGGGAGTACCTAGGAGAGTGTGAGGCGCTTCCCTTGCTCAGCTCTACGAGCGGGGAAGCCGAGTTGCGAAACGTTCCACGATTGTTGTCTTCGCCGGCCGCTCGTCATTTTGCTGCGATGCTCATCAACCTCAGCGAAAGGGCTCGCTATTACTGTCCGCTAGAGCCTAAGGCAACCCCTTGTCACCTGATGACCGTATTTGTTGAGCGCGTTGTGAACCGCTCGACGGACGTTAGAGTTCTGGTCGCGCGGCTCGATGTTGTGCTGGATGGATGTTGCGCCTTCGCGAGCATCACAGCGGAAAGAGAGCCCCGGATTGATGTCCCCGCCGTAGCATATGACGGCTGGGACGGTGTCTGGGACATCGTTCTCAAAGTGCTTCGCGCGATTCTTTCGACGCACACCGGTCCCTGATTGATAACTTCGTACGCGCAATTCCGAAGCAAGATGTGAATCCTGTTCGCGCGTGGTCGAACGGAATGCGGCTAACAAGGGGAAGCGAATGACGATGCCGGATGAGAGAGCTCGCGCATTAATCCGTGCGCGTGAACTGCTGACAGAGTTAGCTCAGTCGCGTGAACCTGTCGTCGTGCAGGCAGTGAGAGAAAGGGCCAATGACGTGCTGCGCCATTACCCGGACGATGGCATGCTGGCGGCCATCGCCAGGGACACGATTTGGCTCGACTGGCCCAGACGGATATAGAAATGCCCGAAATATCCTTCCGGGACAAAATTGAGCGACAAGCAATGGCTGCTAGGCGCGAGATGCTGCGGACTGGGGAGTTGATATCTGACGGCGAATTCCGCAAGCGTTTGCATGTCAGCGACCGTCAGTTCGCTCGCATGATGTCAAAGGGAGACATATTCTCTATCGAAGTCGATGGCATGACGTGCTTTCCGGCATTTCTTGCGGCGCGCGAGCTTGACCTCAAGCGTCTGCATTCAATCTGCCGCTTGCTAGTGCCGGCGCCGCCTACATGTCGGCTCGGATATCTTTCGTCGAGGCAGGTCAACATTGGTGGTATTTCGCCTCTCGAAGCGCTTCGCGACGAGAGGCAATACCGGTTGTTGCGCCGGATGGCGGCCGCGTACGCAGCGGAATGGTCGCGAACTTCCGTCACGATATACGTGGGCCGTCACCAGAACGAGCCCAGTGATACCGAACCCACGTTGACTGCGATTGACGAAGTCGACCCCCGAGTAAATATCTGGAAACGTATGGTAGGTGCCCTACAATCGGGCGGGTACATCTATCCGTGCGGGCCGTATCCGCGTGCACCTGTGGCGACGGTATTCATCGCCCGCCATCCCGCCGGGCAGGCACCGGCCTCGTCTGAAGCGCGTATCGACGTAAGCGTCGTTGACGGTATAGCGCGTGCGGTCATCGCCATCCACAAAGGGCCGACCTACGAACTGGACTCAATCCAAGTCGCGAACGAAGAAAGCATAGTCGACGTCGTACTTCGCTTTGCTGTAGCTGCGAGAAAAAGCGAGTCAAAGTCGCGATATAGTTTCAGGGGAGATGCATGGGCAGGTGAACACGGCCGCTGAACGGGCCAGCCGATGCACTCTCGAGTGCCGCGATAAACCGGCTAGAGGGAAATTCAATGAAGGTGCGCACGCTCAAGCATAAACGACGTGGCGTCACGCACTTGAGCAGCGACGAAGCCGCGCGCCTTGTCGAAAGTCAATCGCCGACCTGCCACGTATGCCGAACAGATAACGGCTGCGGAAGGAGCTCTTTCGGGCGCATTAAGACGCCCGACGCACATGTTCGAGCCATAGGCGAAATACAAGAAATGGTCTGGTCTTGTGGTTAGCGTCATTTTTTGCTGTCGGTATGATTCACAGCCATTTGAGCATGCAGACGGCAGTTGCCGGACAGAGGTCTGCGAACTGTGAGCTTGTCTGGAGCATAATCGGAGCGCTTTCTCGGGCTACAACTTCGTATCCTTTCTTCCGGAAGAACTCTCCAGCTGTTGTGGTTAGCAACCATAGGTTGGAAACGCCGCTTGCGCGTGCATGCAGTTCCATCCGTGAAACCAAACTGCCTGCAAGACCCATGTCGCAAGCGCTGCGCGCGACCACTAGCGACCGCAGCAGCGCATCTTGGCCGAATCGCTCTAACCCGATGCTCCCGACGAGCGCGCCGTCCTCACTTTCAGCAACCAGAAAGTTGTCGAGCAGGGACGCGTGGACGTCAGAAGCCGCCAATTGGTTATTTGTGAGCAAAGTTCTAATGACGTCGAGGTCTTCGCTAAAAGCGGCACGAATTTGCATAGTTTATGCAGTCGCAGAAATAGTGCGGTCTCAGGCGCTCGCTATTGCACGCCGACCGGCTCGGACAGCGACAAAGAAGGCTATTGCGGACAGTATCGAGACGAAAAACACCGTCCATTCAACAGCGACGTAGCCGTGCGTGAAACTCCAGATGCTCGCAGCGGCTATCTCTCTCGACCAGAAGTAACTCAACGCGGCGCCATGGTCCATGTCGTCTTTGCCGCCGCTCGCCCCTAGGAAGTCCGGCGCCTCGGACGCGAATTGCTGCGAGACTACGCGGAAGATTCGAACCGAATCGCCCTCTAGCAGTCAGTCGGTGAGAAAATACGTGTGATGAATTTGTTGCTGGTCCATCGATTTTGCCTTGCTATGGGCGATAGAAAGATATCTTTCGTGCGTTCGTACGGTTCAGGCAAAATCGAGAATCCTTGGGGGCGAGCACAGCTGGCCGTGCACACCCGGATAAGTACATTTGACGTCGAAACAAAAAACGGCCTCACCCACTTACATGTTTAGACTGAAAATGTACCCCGCCAAAAACGGCGATGCCTTCCTTGCCGACTTCGGCGGTACGTACCTCCTCATTGATGCTGGCTTCGCTAGTACCTACCAAGACTTCGTTGCGGCGGACTTGGCGCAACTTGCAAAGGAGGGAGGACGGCTCGACCTGGTCGTCTGCACGCACATCGACGCCGACCACATCGGCGGCCTTCTAGAGTTCTTCTCGTGCAACGGCACTCCCGCCAAACGAGGCATTGAGGTCGACGCCGTCTGGCACAACAGCCTACGGTCGTTGCCTTCCCCGACTGCAGAGCCTGACGGTTTTCATGACCGCATGGTTCTGGAAGCCATTCGCCGGCGCGGCTTTCAGGGAGCCCCGACATCGTCGCCGAACCCTATAAGCGCTCGACAAGGAAGTTCACTCGCCAAGCTCCTTCGACAGCATTGCTACACCTGGAACTCGGGGGACGGCTCGACCTGCATCAGTGAAGGTGGCTCACTTTCTTTGCCGCATGATGTGAGCGTCCACGTCATCGGGCCTACGACCACCCGTCTCGAAGAACTGCGCAACCTGTGGCTGAGAGAGGTCCGTAAGCTTGGCTACAAGGGTTCGTCTCAGCCAAGCGACCTCACGGACGATGCCTATGAGATGTGGTGCGCCAGAGCGCCGGACCCTTCCATTCCTCAGGCCACGCCCATAGCAGCCAACGGAGGTTTGCGACTCGCAGAAGTTTACACGCCAGACACCTCAATCTCGAATGGCAGCTCCATCACGCTCATCGTCTCCAGCGGAAACAAACGAATACTCTTCCTTGGAGATGCCTGGGCTGAAGATGTCGTAGCGAAGCTGCGGTCGCTTCACGCGCCGACTACGCCCATCATCTTTGATGCCATCAAGGTCTCACACCACGGGAGCCTCCACAACACAAGCGTAGACCTTCTATCGTTTGCAGACTCGCCCTGCTTCCTCATCTCATCCGACGGGACACGCCATGGCCATCCGGACTTTGAGGTACTAGCCGAAATCGTGGACCGACCGGCGCCATTCAAGAGGCATCTATTTTTCAATTACGAAACCGCTGCGTCCAAGCAGCTTGAATCACATACATCGAAGTCCGGCACAGCCTTCAGCGTCCATGTAGCTGAGAACGACTGGATTCAAGTGGGGGAGAACAACTATGACTGAGGACGAACTCAAGCAGGCCACCTGCCAAGTCATTGGCAACGACGAGTCCGGGACCGGGTGGCTTATCACGGCGGACCTCGTCCTCACGGCATATCACTGCGTTGAAACCGCAGTACGTGGTGGCGAACCCGTCATTGTTCGCTTTGGGGTTGGTTCATCTGCATCTGAGCACACGGTAGTCGTGGGTCCACATGACGAAGACCTCGATATTTGCCTGCTGCAGCTATCTACCCCCCTCGGCGTCGAACCCATACCCATTGACTCGGATGGTCTGCGTCCCGGCGAGAAGTGGTTCGCATTTGGATACCCGGCGGCAAAGCTACAACTGGGTCATGTCGTCAAAGGCGAAATTCAGCAAGTGTTGCCCGAGCGCGTGCATGGCGTAGACCTAGACCTGTCTATAGAACCCGGAACGCATCTGTCGGACTACCAGGGGCTATCCGGCTCGGCGTTCATGGTCGGCAACGTCTGCAAAGGTCTGCTGCGACTCAACATAGACAGTGCCATCGGAGCCTTGAGTCTCTCGATGCTGAAGCCCTTCCTGGGGGCGAACGGCCTGCTACCTGACGAGCCGACGGACGGCGAAGACCCCGGACCAATCGGAGCGCGGCCTGCCTTTGACGAACTCTTCGAGGCTGCCATCGTCAACAAGCGCGGTGGATACGTCTTTGTCGATGGCTCGCACGGCGTCGGCAAGTCTACGTATTGCCAAGAATTTAGGCCAGAGTCACCAGAGCTGGAGAAGCTCGGCGTGTATCAGTTTACTGAGCGCGTCCGTGGCTCAACGCCAGCGCACCAAGCCCAACCAGAGGTGTTCTTCGACTGGGCAAACTCCCTGCTCTCCATAAGGGCGACCGGCAAGCCAGCCAGGTTGATGGAGCTTTCGTACAGCCAACTCATTGAGAAGACAGACGAGGTACTTCAATCTTTGGCGAAGCGTTGCGCGAAGGCAGGGAAGGTGGGCGTGCTCTTCATCGACGGCATAAGTGAGGCTGCCGCTGCAGGCGAAGAAACCCTAAAACGATTCGTCAATCTGCTGCCGCAAAAGGTGCCTCACGGCTTGGTGGTGGTCATCACCGGCGTCGGACTAGATTCAATTGCCAGCAGCCTCGGGACAATCCTTCAGGGTGCGGAGCGTTTGACCCTTCCCAGCCTCGACCGCGACATCCAATACGGGGTTTGTGTCGAATTTCTCGACGGGGACAAGGCCACCACGGAAATCGTGGGGACCCTTTGCGACCGAGCAATGGGACACCCGCTCTACCTTCGATACCTCGCCGACTTGGTGAACAGCGGAGCCACCCAGGGTGACATTGCTGAGCTCCCAGTGTTCAGCGGCTCCATTCAGGATTACTACGAGACCATCTGGGTCAAGCTTGTGCCCAACGCTGACGTCGTCAACTTGCTTGGAATCATTGCCCGCCTGCGTTGGGGTATCCCGGCCAGAGATTTGACAAGCATGCTGACCTCTGCCGAATCGGGAGTGTTCCCTTCTACACTCCTACGCGTTCGGCATCTGCTGGCCAATCCGGAGAACACTGCGATTTATCACCCGTCGTTCTCAGAGTTCGTCGTTCACAAGACAGCACCCATCGGCGAATTGGTGGAGGCGCGTCTCGCAGGCTTTTGCAGCGCGCCGGAGAGCGGCGACTACGGAGTTCTAAACAAGGTCTACCACGGGCTCCGGGGGGGACGAGAGCCTCTGCTGCTGGCCATCCAAGGCTGCGAGCAGGCGTGGGTTGACGACTCTGTGCTACTCGGCGCAGAGCCAGACGTGCTGCTCGCGGATATTGATGAGACCCTCGCTGCGGCTACCAGTGTCGGGACAGCAACTGACATCATTCGCTTGCTGCTTCTTTCCCAGCGTCTGACCTTTCGGTACAACACCCTCTTCGTGCAGTCAGCCGAGCTCGTGGCTCTGGCGCTCATCTCACTCGGCAAAACTGAGAGCGCGCTTCGGCACGTCGTCCGAAACGGTCGCCTCGTCTTCTCGGCGGATGAAGCTTTTTCCGTGGCAAACGCCTTTACGCAGCAGGGCAGCCCTGAACAGGCAATAGAAGTTTTGGAGCTTGTTCAGCGTGAGATAAATGCAGTCTTTGAAAAACTGCACTCCGAGGACGGTGTCAGCGCTCAAGAACTCCTCAGTGCAGTGGACCTTCGGCTACATGCTTTTTCCCTTGCGCAAGCCGCAGGTGAAGACCCACCGTTCACCAGATTCCTTCGCGCCATCGTTGAAGGCATCCTGCGCCGCCCCGGTGGCAACTTCTCGCCAGATGAGGGGGACGAAGTTCTTCGGCAGTTGACCGGCGAGATGATGGGGGCGCGGCTTTGCCTCGTAGGCAAGTATCAACCTTTCCTGAAGCTAGGCGTGCCGGCCGACGTGGATTTGCGCCACCAACTGCTTGTCTTTCTGCAGACCCTGGCGCATGGCGAAATGCACTCTGAGCACTACGGAGTTCCACTCAAGCGCGAGATGGTTGACCTCGTGCTCTCGGACGTCGAGAGAGCTATCGGCGCACCTCTGCGCCCCGAGGACCGGCGCTTCGTATTCACAGATACTTTGATTGAAGCGGGCGCAGCTCCCGGCCTCGTCGATACATACTCCGCGTCCGTAGATATGGGTGACGGGACGCTTCCCTTGTACGAGAAGAATCGAGCGGACTCTGACGAGGCCATCTTCGAGAGTGCAATGCTGCGTCTTAGAGCATCCTCGTTCCTTGAGGATGGATATGCCGAGCCTTCTGTGCAAATGCCGCGCGCCGAGGATTGGGAAGGGGCCCTCGAGGTCATCGCACGAGCCGTTGCATGGTGCGACGGCAAGGGCCGGAGGGCCATGGCGGAAAAAGACCAAGCTGGCCTTGACGCAGTGTGGTCGTTCGTGGCCGATGCTCTTCTTCCTTGCTTCGCGTTCGAGCTTGAATCGCGCATCCACTGGGAGTCAAGCTACTTCATTCCGGAGACCGTGGTTCCGCAGCTGTACCGGCGTGTCGCAAAGCTGGTGCTTGACTGTTTCCCGACGAAAGCAGTGGTCTTGCTCGACGCAATAGAGCGCAGGTTCGACGTGCAACTTGGCCTCTACAACGAAGGGTTTCGGCGGGCGCTCCAAGAGGTGCTGCGCCTCTTCATAGAGCGCGACCCTGAAGGACCGAACGCGGACAAGGTCTTCTCGCTCGTATTGCTCTGGAGGGACTACGTCGCAGCGAACGTGGAGAACAGATTTGAGCTCGTCCCAGAGCTTCTGCAAATTGTCCCGCTGCTGGCCAGGCTGAAAGCGCCCGAGGAGGCGCTTAGAACCTATAAATCGGTCCTGTCGTTCTCGATGGGGCCGAGCTGGTACAAGGAAGACCAGCTGTCCATGATGACCGGCACTTTGGAGACGCTACCCGCTACGTCGCCCGTTCAGGCTTCGTCGCTCGCCCAAATCGCAGGCCTCTTGGAGCGTGCCACGGGCGAGATGACGTTTCAACGTTTTGTCCGTGCCGACAAGGGCAATTTCATCGGGCAGCTCTGCCGCAGGTCGCTTTTCTCAGACGCAGTCCGATACTTCCAACATCAGAGCTGTGGAACCCTCGACGAGTTGTTCGCGCAGGCGACGAGTGGCAACCTCGACCGCGTTTCAACCCTTGTTGGTATGCGGTTCCCAGGGGCAGCACTGGAGGAGCAGGCTGCCTTGCTCGCTCTGTTGCACCACACCCGTGAACAGGCGAACTGGCAGTTGCGTTGGGCACTCCTCGAGGTGTACCAACATGGGGATGAACGGCACCTGTCCGAGTGGGGGAAAGAGTACGCGGCCATCATCTCGGAACTGGTGAATAGACCTGACGACCTGGCGCGGGTGAAGGCCCGGGTCCTCTCGATTGCAAACTCATTGAACGCTGAGCGAGCCTGGCTGCTGTTAAGAGCCCTCGTCCCAAACCTGCCGTCCGACCTTCGCCTCGATTTCGCGGGCCTCTTAGATGAGGTGAAATCCAACCTTGACGAGCGCCAAATTGAACAGCTGACATCGAGTTTCGGTCTTCGATATGAGCAAGATGACGGAGACGAGACAGCGGAACTTGAAGCTGGCACCACGAAGCCGACCGATGACGTAGCCGAGGAGGATGCCGAGCATGACCGCTTGTTCATGCCCGGGACATTTGGCAAACGTTCAGCAATAAGGGATGCTCGTACGCAAATTGAAAGCGCACGCACACATCTGAACCGACGCAACTTCTCTGCGGCGACTCAAGAGTGCATCGGGGCACTGCAGACGCTGCAGGCAGGAGGATGGTCGGTCTGGTCGAACAACCATTCCGGCAGCGACGCCGACCGACTCATCAACGCTCAAGTCCAGAACGCCGATGAACTCGCCAGACTGTATGGACCATTGGCCCGCGAAGAGCGCCACACGCAACGCTGGGCGATTGCATCCCACCTCATATCTCTGGTTGGAAACAAGGTTAGCGCAGCCCAGCAGGCGGCATTGCTAGCGGTGGCCATTGACCACGTAAGGCAAATCGTGGGCGACGCCTCGCCGGCGCCGTTCGAATACATCGGTAGCTCTGCGGCTGGCGCTGCGTCTGAGGCCCTCCTTGAGCTACTGCTTTGGACATTAGACCATCCGGCTTGGGAACGCCGTGACAGCGGCGCGGCCATGGTGCTATGGCTTGCCCGTACAAACGGAGATTGGCTCTCAAAACTCGCCCAGCTTGCTGTCTCGATGGACAGACGAAACCGGGCAGATATCGCGTCTGCAACGCTGGACATCCTCTCCCGTGAAGACTCGGTTGGATTATGGCAACGCATTGAGCCGCACATTGAGCTTGCACGGGCTCTTGAGCAGTGTCGGCACGTGGGCCGGTTCGCAACGTTCATGCGAATTGCTGAGCGCGCGAGCAAGCGTGGTGTCGACTCGGCCACGACCGCGCTCAAGACGCTGCGGGAGCGATTCCCCGAGGAAAATCCCATCTTTACTCCTGCCCAAGACAAAGGGCCGCCAAGTTTTGTGCCGCCGACGCTGCATGAGCTTTGGCGCGATTTATCGCAATTGGGATTCCTTACCGAAGACGACCTACGAGCGTTCTCCGCCCAGATGGTCGACTGCTGTTTGCCGCTGACAGTCGAAATGGCTTGTGCGTTGGAATCGCTCGTCGCGGAGGGGGGGCGAGAGGACCCGAGTTTCCCAACCGGCCGTTGGGCTTCAACCGTGCGCTTTGTGCTGAACACTGCGCTCTTTCAGCCCATGCCTGTCAGCAAGCTCAGAAGGGCTGAGGTCTTGCTCAGGGCTTACAACCCAGAGACGCTTCTAGAACCCGGGAACGGAGGGGACCTCCTGAAAAGCCTCGTCGCGTGCGTGGAAAGCGGCAGAGAACGAAACTACATGCCATCGTATGGAGACATGGTCTTCCTCGATTTTCAATGCATCCTGGAGATGGAACGGCGTACCGTTTACGTGGAGCTTACGTCGCATCTCGTGCCTCCTGGCCAGCCACAGCCAGTACCGCCTACTGCACCTACCTTCAAGGCAACCGAACTGCCCCGGCCAGGCCCCGATGAACCCATCGCTATCTGCGGCAGAGCACTGCCGACCATCGCCTACTTCGGTTCCGTTAGTCCGGCTATCCCAACGCCTCGATTTCTGCAGCTCGTGGGGGCCCAAGCGTCGAACACCGTTCGGTACCATTGGAGAGATGGACGTACCGTGACGAGCTTGGCTTCAAGTCGTCGACATGAGACCACTTTACTTGCTGTTGAGCGGGACGCACTTGCATTGCCTGAAGGCTGGCAAATGCTATGGATTCTGCGAGTCAATGGTAAAGCCCGAGCGGTACTTCACAAATTCTAGAGAACAACTACGTATGCTTACGCCTATGCACACGCCCTACACTAGGGCCGAGTTTGAAGAGCGCATGAATTATGCGCGAGAACAACTGATAAACGGGAAGATGCATTTCGCCAAGGGCCTTCGAGGTCCAGATAGTCTGCTCAATGTGCGCTACCTTCCAAACGGTCGAATTGACCTTCTCAGTATCGACGAGTTGGCCCGGGTGAACGCTAACATGACCTATCAGATGCGCAACATGGACTTCGGCGAAATGCTCTTGGACGACAAGGGGCGGTGACGGGCCAACGGGTTTCCGGAATCAAGTCGAGCAGCGTATAGCCGCCGGTCGCAAGGATGCCCGCACGCTGCCCCTTCCGCGTTCCACCTGCACTGTTGAGGCTGGCGCAGCGGCCGGCCGCAAACGGAGTGACGGCCGACATTGCCAAGAGGCGTATCCTTACTCGAATAAGCCATCGCCAGCGTCCATAACACCTTTGAAGTAATGATGCTACCAGTGCTAAAAATCCAACCCCACATGCAACGAAACTACGATAATTATCGCTTGGGGATGTCACTAGGCATCGAATTGTCGCGGCGGGGACTTCTTACAGATGGCGAACCAAATATCCAATCCGGTATCCACAGGCAATGCCGGGGGCACGTACGAATCACGCGTTCAGGCCGCACATCTACTCGCCATGTTGCTCGGTATGCCACTTGCCGGCCTTCCGGACTACCGCGTAATGAGTCTAACGTTTCAAGCTCGAATAGAGGGGTTTGAGACAGACGACTTATTGTGTCAGCTCGAAAGTACTTACGGTGGTCCACGAAAAAGACTCATTCAAATTAAACGTAGCCTGGAGGCCACCCCCGGCCATGCGCCATTTCGCCAAGCAGTTTCCAAGGCTTGGTTGGATTATGCGAATCCGGACCTCTTCATACGGTCCGTCGACTCAATCGCAATCATCTGCGACTACCAAGCTGGCGTTGCAACCCGAGACGCCAAGTCTTTGACCGACTTCGCACGCTCTTCTCTCACTGTCGACGAGTTCCTCCGGAAAGTTGAAACACGTCGCTTCTCGTCTGAATCCGCCAGAGCTACATACACAGACATTAAGACTGCAATTGAACGCGAAACGGCAGGCAACGGTCCGACTGACGACGAGCAGGCATTCCGCTTCCTTCAGCACGTTCACTTCCAGAATTACGAGCTAGCATCGGAATCCGGTGAGCTCCTGGTTGCGCTGCTCGGCCTCATTGAACTGCGGGTCCCCGCCCAGACGTCGTCACACGCAGTCTGGGCAGGGCTGGTCCAGCTCTGTGCCGAGCTCAATCAGAAGGCCGGCTCCGTATCTTTAACCACGTGGAGGGACATTGCACCGCCCTGGCTCTCCGCATCGTTATCCGAATCATTACCTGGCAACAACCCGACGCTACTCGCACTTAGAGGACGTCGCGAGCTCATGGAGGGGGCCATTCAGAGCGCGCTACCGAATGGCACAACAATCGAGCGAGCAGAAATCGTCGAGCAAATACTTGACTCGCTGCGCACCGCGCCACTCACGTTGGTGGTCGGTGATGCCGGAAGCGGAAAGTCAGCCCTTGCCAAACGGGTATCAGAGATTTTCGGAGCAGACGGCTTCGTCCTGTTTCTCAAGGCAGAGGACCTTGACCATACGAGCCTGCATACGGCTCTTGCCTCTCTTGGAGCAGGAAATCCTGCTGACTTCTTGCGCCGCAATCTTTTTCTCGGGCAACAGAACCTGATATTTGTAGACGGCATCGAAAAAGTCGTCGAGTTCTCATCCCGGGAAGCGTTTGTGCAACTGCTTTCCTTCGCCAAACAGAATGCAGCGTGGAAGCTGTGCGCCACCGTTCGCAGCCATGCGGTTCAGCCGTTGTGCGATGGCCTCTTTATGGACTTACCCTACAGGTTCGTCAATGTTCCGCATCTCACAGACGCGGAACTAGACCGAGCGCTGGAGCAAGTCTCAACCTTGCCGGCTATATCCAACCCCGCACTCCGCAGCGTGCTCCGGATACCGTTCTATCTAAGGCTGGCGATAGGTGCAGCGGGGGTGAACGCTACGACGCATATCACTTCAGTGTCCCAATTGAAACGCATACTTTGGGCACAGGCAGTAACTAACCCTCTGGACGCCCGAGTTGGACTCCCACAGCGACGTCGCCGAGCATTCAAGTCCGTCTGTTTCGAAAGGGCAAAGCGCGTAATGCAGTTCGTCCGCCCACCGGACGACTCCGAAGCCATTTCTGCCCTCGTAAAAGACCATATTCTTGTCGAAGACCGACTTGGCATGGTGGCGCCTGCACACGACATCTTCGACGATTGGGCGCTAGCCGAAATCATTGAGACATGCGCCCAAGATGCGGAGCGGAATTGGGCGATTATGTTTGATGAACTTGGGCTACATCCAGGTATTAGGCGAGCCTTCAGACGGTGGATTGCTGAGGATGTGGTCGACGAAGACGGAAATGCGGCCGCCCTGTTGGAGGCGTCGCTGACCGACATCAGCCTGCCACAGCAATGGCGCGACGACGCTGTTGTCGGAATGCTTCAGTCGACGGCGGCTTCAGACTTGGTCTCGCGTTATGAGCGGGTTCTCATAGCGCAGAACCACGAGGGGCTGAAGCGTGTGATTCATTTATTGAGGGTTGCCTGCAAAGGTCCGAAGCTTGACATAGTGAACGTGCCCGGAGATTCCGCTGTCAAGCAGGTAATCGCGCTTCGCCACATATTCACAGCGCCCGCAGGCAGCGGCTGGTTACCGCTTATTTTAGTGGTTCACCGCAACGTCCAAAACCTGAAACAGTCCGACGCCGAATGGGTCGCTCAGCTTTTGGAGGATGGTCAAAGCCTGTTGGTGGGAAATAATGCATCCACGGAAGGCGCCACCGCCGCGCTTCTGCTTGCTCTCGCACTGCTCCGCCAGCAAGGGACGACGGGATGGTCTTACCACCGGACTGATATCGGCCAGCGCCTTCTGCATTTGGTCTTGAATTTGACTGGCGGCGGTCCCAAAGAAGTTGATGTGTATTTTCGCCATGTCTTGTCCGCGCTCTATGAAGAGGAGAACGAGAGAGAAGCACTTGAGGTGCTTGAGCGCAGCATTGACAGCTATCACTCGCTCGTGCTCTGCAAGCACCTTCCACTCTTGGTTGTCGAAATCTTCAACGCCATCGTTTTCAAACATAACGAAAGCGCCGAAGATTGGCCTCACCGCTTAGACATTCCTGAGTTATTCGGAATATCTTCCACTTTAAATGACCACAACTATTTCCCGGCAAGCGCATACCAAGGACCGTTTTGGTACCTACTAAGGCAGCACCCGGTCATCGGCGTCGACCTTGTCATCGCACTCTGCAACCGTACGGCGGAGCACTATGCCAACTCGGAGTTAGGACATGAAGTATGGCGAATTTCCGTTCCGTTCCGCGATGACCGGTCGCTGATTTTTTCGTGGCGTCTGTGGGGGTTGTATCGCGGGATGGGTGTCGGCCCGAACATCCTTTGTTCTGCCCTCATGGCGTTGGAGAAAATGCTGTTGGAAAGTGCCCGTTCGGATATGGTCCATCTTGATTGGCTACTGGAGCGGATTCTGGAGCAAGGGAGCTCGGCCATGACAGCATCGGTGGTGGCGAGTGTAATTACCGCGTTTCCAAAGCTCGTAACAGCGAAGCTCATCGGCATTTTGCGGGTACGCGATTTTTATGTGGCGGATATGTCGCGCAGTGCGGGGGAATCTACGGTAGACGCAGGCCTGAATATCTTCCCCGGCATTGGCGGCCAAGATAAATTCCACCGTGACGAGCGGCAGGCCAGCAATAGTGAAAATCACAGAGGCAGGCATCTCGAAGACGTCGCATTCCAGCTTCAATTCACCTCGAGTCGTGACGAAGTCCTCGCCATACTGGACAAGTTTAGTCAGGAGTTGCCGAATGTCGAACATCAAACGTCGGAAGACCGGCTCTGGCGTTTGGCCCTTCATCGCATGGATAGCCGACAGACCACGCTCGGCGAGCGAACTGCTCAAGGCGTCGTCATCAAATCTCTCCCCGTCCCCGATGATTTGCGGTCGATGGTCGACGAAGGAGCTCAGCAGGCTATCTTGATGGACAGTGCCGCTCGCGTGCAGCTTTGGGCGATGTCGCATTTCGCGTTCGGCAAGCCAGAACATCGCCGGTATTTCGCCGACTGGCGCGAGGCATTGAGCGTCCTTCGCAACTTCAATGAGCGTAGCGAACCGGACCATTTTCTTCGTCTCATTAATCTTGATGCGCTGCTGGCCTCGGCGGTACTTCAGTCATATCCAAGCGAACTTGCCGGCGAGCAGCAATGGGTGCTAGAGACAATATTAGATGCGGTAAATCAGAATTCGGATACCCAGAGCCACGAGCATATGATGTCAAAAAATCGCTCTGATGGTTCGAGGCTAGCCGCGTACGTTCTCCCGCTGCTGATGAATAACAGCGCTCATAGGGAAGCTGCAGTGAACGCTTTGGCAACCGCCTTGACACACGCGGTTTTCGAAATACGGGAGTTCGCCGCTATCGGCGTACGGCAGCATCTATGGAAAATTTCGACTGATGCCGCGCAAACGTGTGTTGCCTCGCTATTGAATCTAGGCTTGGCCGTGGACACAGCACTGAAAGGGCCCTTCGATACGTGGCAGGAACAAGCCGGAATAGCGGTGAAGAAGAGCCGTGAAGCTCTTCGGCTTGCGCTGCTCTCATTAAAAAAAATTGAAATCCCTACACTTTCCCAGCTACCCCATTCTTGGCAAGAGCCAATTGCTGCGTTCGCAGCGTTATCTCATGAGGTCGCACCCGACCTCGGGGAGCGGATGTGTCGGAATTTCGTGAGACTTTTGCTCGATGCGCTTGCAAATTCCAAGGAATCGAACCGTCGAAAGAAGCGAAACGGCGAAATCAACTACGACCTGCGGCACACCATTGTTTCCGAATACGCAGGCCGGCTGCATTTGCGACAACGGCTGGACGATAACGACATCGAGCTGATTGGGAAGCTGACGGTAGAACATCCCGATGTCTGCTCGGAATGGTTTCGCGAACTCATCTCGGCAGAGGACCGGCAAAGCAATGCTGAGCAGTTCTGGCGAATTTGGAACGAGGTCGCTCGGCTCTGCCTCCTCCAGCCCGAGATAAGTAGTCCGAAGACGCGTCACTATCGGGGGAACTACGACGACCTCATCAAAACGCTCTTATTCCATAAAACCTACTGGCGCGAAAACGCCAAGTCTTGGCCAGCTTTTGTCAACCATACCGATTTCTTCGCGGATTTGCCTATCGAGTTCCTGCTGACGCCGCCAGGGTTCGAAGCGTTCTGTGCCCTGCTTGCAGGAATAGGCCGAGAAGCTCTATTGCCCCGTGGCCTGATTATTCTCGCCAAGGCTTGGGAGCAGGCCTCACCGCGTTTCAATCCGTTGGCGTCGAACGACGTTGCGCTTTATATGGAAATCGTCCTGAGGGAAGTGGTGGTGAGTTCAACCACGCAGGTGAGGGCGGATGCTCTCCTGAAGTCAGCGATTCTGAGATTGTTGGACGAGCTCGTGAACGCCGGTTCGTCCATAGCATTTCAATTAAGGGACTATCTGGCTGCTCCAACGACCGTATGAGTGGTCACCCGGGTGACCTTCACGATAACCAGGCGACATTTCGCCACTAAATACTACAAAAAATAGGTATCTGCGTTGCATTTCGGACGCGTGTCTATCGGAAAGACATGACATCATTTACCGGCAAGTATGCGGCGCTTGCACCAAGAGCTGAGTATCTACAGGACATAGTAGTGCTAGCCCAAGCCTGGAAGAAAAGCCATACGTACATTCGTCGCCACAACTGGTACGCGGACACTCTCGAGTTGGACGCCTCGGCAATCAATCTTCAGGAGAAGCTTGGGCTTTGGGCGGCAGAGCTTCAACAAGGAACTTTCAAACCCAAGCCAGCGCAGGTGGTACCAGCACCCAAAAACCTACCTTGGTCGTTCAGTGCAGCTAGTCAGGACGGGTGGAGCCCAGTCGCGAAGGACGACGAACTCCACTTGAGACCACTTGCTCACATAGGTATTCGAGAGCAGACAATCGCAACGGCAGCAATGTTATGTCTCGCTGACTGCATCGAGACGGCGCAAGGAAACACATCAATCGAGGGTGGCCAAGCGCTCACGCGAGGTGTTTTCAGCTATGGAAATCGCCTTCATTGCAACTGGAGCGAAGACTCGACACGTGCGAGATTTGCTTGGGGAAATTCGAACGTCTACAGCAGATATTTTCAAGACTATCAAGCGTTCGTCAAGCGACCATTAGTCTCGGCGCAGAAGGTAGCAGAGAGTGGAGACCTCGATGGGTCGTTGTTTGTGGTGAAGCTGGACATAAGCGCTTTTTACGACAGCATCGATGTAAAAAAACTAGTTCTGTCCCTCAAACGCGAGTATGAAGCTTTCCGACAAGGTGACGACTCTATCGGTGCTTCAGACGAAACCTTTTGGGCCCTCTTGCGGGAATCGCTGAGCATACCTTGGGAGAAAGGTTCCGAATCGCTGGCATCCCTTTTTAAAACAGGTGCCTTGCCTGGCGGTCTACCGCAAGGGCTGGTTTCGAGCGGCTTCTTCGCTAACGCTTACCTCCTGCAGTTTGACCGTGCTATCGGCGATGTGGTCGAACAGGGATTCGTCAAAATTGAGCGGCACCTGTTTCAACTTCACGACTATTGCCGATACGTGGATGACCTTCGACTCGTTGTGTCGTGCGACGAGGATATGACGGACATGCAGGTCGGCGCTGCCATGTCCGACTGGGTCCAGAAATTGTTGAATCGACATGCGTCCAGCGGGGCCGAGCTCACCCTATCAATCAATCCTCGAAAAACCGAAGTGGAACCGTATTCGTCCGTGGGTGGCGAAGCGGGAACTGCAGCCCGAATGAAATCGTTGCAGCAACAGCTCAGCGGCCCTTTCGATGTCGCAGCATTGCAGCAGGTCGAGGGCGGGTTGAACGGTCTGTTGGCGCTCGCCGAGCTTGGGGCCGGCAGAGTTGGTGTGCTCGACGACGGCGAGAACGCTCCGACCCTTGCCTCGGTCGCTAGACCCAAACTCGAGGTTCGCGACGACACGCTAACCCGATTCTCCGCATATCGTTTAACCAAGGCACTGCGGATGCGACGGAGCATGACGGACCTGAGTCAGCGCACTGACGATAGTCTAGCCGAGGACGTCCTGCGTCACGACTTTGAGGTTGCGGCTCGTCGTCTGGTGGCATCGTGGGCGTCGAATCCGTCGTTGGTTCAAGTACTGCTCTATGCGCTCGACCTTTTCCCCGCGCCAGAATTGCTTGGCATAGTGACAGATGCGTTGATGACCAAGCTTCGTAATAACAAAAGAGCCCGACAGAATCAATACGAGCGGCGCGTTGCACTATATGTCATATCGGAACTGTTTCGCGCGGGAGCAACTTACACCGGCCATCGTGCTGAGGAGGATTCGAACTTCAAGGTTGGTGACATTGCCGCTTACCGCGCCAAGCTGGGAATGTTTGCGCTTGCTGTTATGAACGAGAGCCGCATACCGTGGTATGTGCTCCAGCAGGGCTCACTGTTACTTGCAACCCTGGGTACAGAGCACCCAGAGCTACCCGACCACCCGACGCTTCGCTATCACAGATTCCTGCAGAGTTACCTCGACCGCAGCATCTCGCCGCCACGTCTGCCACTTGGCGATGCGGTTTCCACTTCTCTAATTGGTCATCAGCTACTTCGCAAGCCACTTTGGTACGCCAGGTGGCTGAGTCGGTTCGCCGAAACGCTGAGCCCAGCTGAGCAAGAGGTGGTAATGGAGCTCATTGCTCAAGTCGATACTCCGCTGCTTGAATACGTCATAAAGCAAAAGGTCATCGAACTAGATGTCAACCACACGCTACGGAAAATCTATTCGCGCCGATATTCCCGGAAACGTACAGTTTCGGATACCTCGGAGCTGACGCCCGAGAAGTGGATTTCTCTTAACGATGCAATCACCCATCCTTCGAAGCCGTTTCATCAAGAAAACGGTTTGCTACAACTCGCGCTTGCCCTATCTGAAGCAGAAGGGAGTGACGTGGTCAAGTCCGAACACATGACGCCGCAAACAGTACGGATAAAGTGCGCAGATTGGTCCCTACTCAACGACCCGCGTGACGCGAGGCTCACCGCGAAAATCGACGCCAGTCACATACGCACGGACGCGCGATATGCCACGCCCGAATGGTGCGCGACAGAGTCAGCGCCGTTGTATGCATTGGGACGGCTCCTTCGAGCCGCTGCGACCGGTGAACTTGACTTCACCGCAGGACATTGGCTTCTGCGCGAGGCGGACGCTAGCTGGTACGCGGGCTTCCGAAGCACCTGGCAAAAGCGGCGAATGGGATTAATGAACGCCGCCAGTGCTCTGGGCGGGACGACCGGTGCTATAACGCCGTGGTTTTCAGAGTTGTTGATGTGGCTCCTGCGGTGGCCAGGTACCCTCGTCCAAGATGAACCCGACCGGCTGTTTTCCGCGCTTGCGGATGTCAAAGACTTTAAGCGGCTGATAACCGCGCGTCTTCAACATCAAGCAGTCATTTTCGGCAAAGGCTCCAATTTGCCTGTCTATGAGTACCCGGTTATCTGGCCGATGCATGGCAAAAAAACACTTCGGGTTTGCCTTGTACAAGGGTTAATGCCGCTCACCGAGCATTTCGTTCCGTCTCTCGCATCGCTCGAAAGCCCTGCTTACCGCTTGCGCCACCGCAATCACACGGCATCGCTGCTGTACCTTGCAACGCAACAGATTCAAGCGCGAGATGCGGTACTTGGCATGACGGAAAAGCCGCATGTTGACCTGGTAGTCCTGCCGGAATACAGCGTGCATGTAGATGACCAGGACTTGATGAGGTCCTTTTCGGATGCTACGGGTGCGATGCTGTTCTATGGGCTTTGCGGCGCCATGGACCCAACTACAAAAGAGCCGGTAAATGCAGCCCGGTGGCTCGTACCTCAACGACGCGGAGGCCGCCGGTCGTGGGTGGAGGTGGACCAGGGGAAAATGTTCCCTACACCCGAAGAAACGGTCTTGGGAGTCAAGCCGTGGCGTCCGCACCAAGTGATTATCGAACTGCGGTCTCATAACACCGTGTTGTTCCGGATGTCCGGCGCAGTGTGTTACGACGCCACCGATTTGAGGCTTGCAGCGGACCTGCGCGATGAGTCGCATATGTTTGTCGTTACAGCCATGAATCGCGACGTAAAAACGTTCGATAGCATGGTTGGCATGTTGCGATATCACATGTATCAACACGTACTCATCGCCAACTCTGGAGAATTTGGCGGGTCGACGGCGCAGGCTCCCTACGAAAAGGAATACGAACGTTTAATTGCGCACAGTCATGGCTCGAAGCAGATGTCCGTTAACATATTTGATATAAACATCGACCATTTTGGACCTGGTCTACAAGCGGCTGAGACCAAGCTGGTGACGATTGGAGCGAAGAAGCAGCGCATCGGAAAGACACCGCCCGCAGGGTTGAATCGAAAAAAATGAGAGAGATACAGAACTCTCTGGTGGTCTATATCTAGAGGCGGAAACTACGAAACTACCTGGACGCCAGCTTTTGATAGTAACTTCGTCATGGTAGTCCGTAACCGCCTTCCCTCGGCTTCGCCTCAACCAAGATGAAGCGAAGTCGCATCAAATCCCGCGCGCGAATTTTGCATGGGGCGTCTCACTACCGGGTTAGTCGGGACCCGACGAGCGTTTGAAATACCTGGAGAATGTCCACCTTCGTTCTTCCGCTACTGATGGATGTCAAAAAGGGGGCGAAGCGTATCGATACTTCTTCGCCACTACGAGGATTGAGCAAAACAAAGTCCTGCCATTCTTCGCCTTTACCTTCGACAGCAGCCGCGAAACTCAAAAGCCAGTAGATGGCAATTTGACGGTAGTCGGACGCTGAAAAGCGTTTGGCGATGCACTTGACTTCAATGAGGGAGCGGCCAATTGCAAAGTCGCCTTGCCCACTTGCAATCCACTCCAATCCCGGGATGGCTGGTCGCAAAACGACAGGGTGGTTCTGCTGGTGGCTCATCGTCCTGAGCCTAGTCGAAAGATTCAGCGCGACGATTTCAGCGAGCGTTCGGTCAGCCGGTTCGATTTTGTCTGGAATCACGGCGTCGAATGATGCTCTCTGCCGCTGCAATGTCTCAATGCACTCGGCCCAGTCATATGCGGCGCCTGTCATGATGCGCTCTGCAAGCGTATACGCAACCGAGACTCGGAGTTACGTCACGAGGCAGTCAACGACTTCAGTCCCAAGGAGTATTGCGCTGGAGTGTTCGTGAGACTTCTTTGTATTGGCAGACACTCTGCGGTCAAGCCGTGGCGCTAAATTCGAGCGCGCAGCTTCTCGATATGCTCCACTGCGCGCAAAAACTCCTCGACATGATTGCCTATCGTATCGCCGCGTGACTGAGCGGTCCTTAGCCGCTCTTTACTTCGACTAAGGGCATCGAGTGCGCCCTCAAGCTCTGCTCTGTTTAGCACTTTCTTGAACGACGCTACTTGGTCAAGCGCTAGGTGGATATATACATCGAGGGTTTCATCAGATACATGTCCGGCATATTCTCTTACCTCTTGTTTGAAGCGATATGAGTCCAGTAGCATCCGGTGAAACTCGTCGACGCTGTTTATCTGGTGACTTCGAACTAGTCGCACAAAGGCTTGCGTGATAAACCGATGTCGCATCATATGAGGACTACATGGTCCCACAATTTTTGCCTGTTTAGCGAGGATGCGAAATTCCTGTGTCAATGTGTTTGCGCGGAGACGCTTCCCCGACTTGTAGCTGACTAGAAATGCGGAGTCGGGCGTTTCTTTAACCCCCAGTGCGTCCAGATGCCGTTTTCGTAATCTATTGTAGCTCTTAAGATATTCGAGAGATATGCGATTGATAGGTACAGTTCGCTCATACATAATGTTTCCTCGCTTCTTAACTGAGCGAAACGTTATGCTCGGGGTAAACTCTGTATCGCCGCTTTTGTCGGCTTTTATTTCCGCCTTTATTGCCGCCTCGACGTCGCAAACGCGTAGTAACACCGCCTCAAGCCGACGGAATCCGAGGATGTCAAAGAGCTCGATGGAGACCAGCCGCCTTTGCTTGATAAAATACGCAGTTGTCCCATCGTCAGCGGCCGCGCGAAGTTTGGTTACGTCAGCTTCGTTTAGAGGCATGCGCCCTTCAGTAGGGTCTACCTCTGGCGGGAAAACGTCGTGGAACCATCGTTCTTCGTAACGAATTTTCCCTTTTCCAATTTTTCTTTCGTATCTCTTTTTGTATCCCTTTATAGCCCCGGATTTCGAGACATAGTTGGAGATGCTATAGTATTCACCAACAAATTGAAGAAATTCCAACCAGACGGCACCTATTTTCGTCGTAGTTTTGCGGTTGTTGCGTGGCTCGCCAGTCGACTTGTCGACTGCTGACAGTTGCACGAACGCGAACCTGAAATCTGAATCAGTCAATTCGCTCGGCAGCTTTTGATTGTTGAAACAATATCGTACGAGCGGCGTCAGATATGAGCAGTACGTGGCAAGTGTGCCCCCTCGGCTTTTTATTGAATAGCCAGCGTCCAGCAGCCGATTGGTGAAAATGTTTACCTCGACGCAGGTGAACCCGTGCGGCCACCTCATAATTGGAACGTAGCTGGCCGAACGACTTTCGCGGCTTCCATCCCCGTTTAGTGCCGAAAATATTCGAAAGCTTTCGCTAGTGTGGGAATACAATTGCTTATTTCGCGTCTTCAGGGTCATCTTTTCGGGTTCGGAAAGAAAGTTCATGTCGGATGGCGACCTCTTCACTAGCGCATCTTGCGATTAATTCTGGTTTGCCTGAGCCAAGCGCCATAGCTCGTGCGTTCATAAACGCTCTATCGAACGCACGCGTCACAACAACGAGGTCGTCTCCTGCCCGTTTGAGTTTGACTTCAAGCTCGGCTACGCGAGTTCGGTACCATGCAAGGGTGCGGCGGGGAGGCGTTGATTCTTCATGGTGCGGAGAGGCGCGTGCGTGGGCCAAAACCGCAAGTCGCAACTCGTCGAGTTCGTTCCATTGCCCTTCCGCCTCGCGTGCAGTCCTTTTTAGTGTATTTAGTGCCATAGGACGGATTGAAAATGCTTCGCAATCTAGTTTGGCTAATCCTCGTTGTGTGACGAAAAGGGTAATGAATTCCTGGCGGTCCACATCAGAAGGGATTGGCGTGCAAAGTAATGCACGAAGCAGTGCAAAGCGGCCTGAAATGGGGTCGAGGTCATCTTGCTTGATTTTTGAAATGACCCAATCAAACTTCATCTTCCACCTCAAAAACAGTGACTGCGAAGGTGTGCCGCGTTCCGTCTGGCGTGTCGAAGTAGACAGGGCGTACTTGCAGACTGCCGTCGGATTGTTTCCTTTTGAGGAAGTGAATGTATTGTTCAAATCCTTCATTCGTCATCAAATCGATTTGCGTTGTGTCGAACTGTGCTTTCACGAAAGTGCGGAGGTCGACCAAAACGTTTTCATTCTCACGTAGAATGATGGCGAGAACCTCCGAGCGAATTGACACGAGCTGTGAACCAGGGAACGCATTTGTGATGTAGTGTTCGAGATGTCTGGGGTCAATGTGACGCAGCATCCACCGGAGGTCATCAAGTCCGCCGTAAAAAGGCATGAGATAGAACAATAAGGCGAATAGCCTTCGCAGTTGATGCTGCCTAATGTAATAGCGCTCACCGCTTGAGTTCAAAGGCGTCTGAATATAGTCAAGGAAGCGGTCGATGGCCTTGTTATATTTCTTGTGGTCGACAGAAAATGTACCGTGGGTATTAGGCATCGCAAATACCAAAGCAGGCGCTTCAATTCCATGTCGACGAAGTAAGGCGTGAAATGCTTTGATTCTGCGAACTATCCGCATACCGATGTAGGGAATCGGGCGCTCGTCCTCGTTTCTAAGGCCCCCATAGCCACTTTTTCGACTTAGTAGCTTTATCCACTCCCCGGACTCATCGAGGCAATCGACAGGAAGGTCTATAAGCTCACCTTGTCGTGCCGCCATAAGCATGCCGATAATAAGTTGCATGGCACCGTACAGAGCGTGCACAAGCTCAAGCAGTCCTTCATTTTCCCTAAATCGGCGAAAAAATTCGGACGCAGGTGCTTTTGGTGTATCCTTTTTAAGGAGATGCGCAACTCTAATTTCTTGTGAAACAGACCATTTCTTTATTCCCATATCTCTGCTTAGAGGATGAAGGACGTGCTCGATGCCGTTGCGAAAGCTATATCGATTGACGGATTTTGAGGCCGCACGCGCAGCAAATAAAACGTGCGCATATGAGGTGAGCAAATGGCGGCTGTGTTCGAGAAAGAAAGAAATGGCTTTGCCGACTGCGTCAAGTGCATACGGGGCCGGAACGGAGAGGTATCGTCCGTCTAGCTTTAGTCGAATGGCGTCTGGAAGCGAAAAGGACTCAATTTCCTCGATGGATTTTAAAGGAAATGCGCATCCGACCGTGGACAGAGGTTTTGCGTTTAATAATGCAGACAGAAATTTCCTAAACGAACGTTCACTGCATGCGTCATCTAGCGCAGTTGCGCGGACCTGCGCACCTGGATATTCTCTGCAGAATCCGTCTGTTTTTTCGATGCAAAGCTCATCGAAAAGGGGCTTTTTGACTTCATTTCGGTGGACCCAGATAGTGCCATGATATATTTTCTCGCTTAGTAATTTGTTATTTGGCACAAACCGATATCCCTGGTTTTCTGTCTTAGTATAGTATCCATTTGACCACATCCAGCATCTAGCTCGAATGAGTTGCTCCTCTGTCATATCGAGCGAGCGGCCGTCGGTTGATGCGTTGACGACAGATAGGAAGGGGCACTCGGAGATGCAGGCCGATACCTGCGCCTCAGTGAGGTGCGCCGACTTCGATTGAAGGAAAGTGTTCAACCGTTCTGGCCATTGCATTAGACCGGTCAAAAGGTCAGCCGAACTAGCGCGCGCAGCCAGCATTTGCTTCAGATGCATTCCTACCACTGTACTAAAACCAAATTGGTAGACGCCCAACTCGCCGCCGTTCAGCAGCAGATAGTCCACGACATACAGCGAGAGTATGAAACGACTCTTTTGAACTTTTACGGAGCGGGGTCGTTTAGAGCGATTAGTACCATGTTCTTGAATGCAAATGAAATCATAGATATCTCCAATCATACGGCTGTGCGCCTTTCGATTATTGAGAATCTGGGGGAATGCACTTATCGAAAAATCGAATGAATAAACGTCATCATCCGAGAACTGCACAGTCATCACGTCTGCTCCACGGGGACTGAGCATCCACGCAACGCGATTTCGGGTTTCTCGTAAAAAGGCCTCGGTGGGAGTTTGGAGAGCGACTGCATTCACACTTTGACTAGGCATAAATCACCAACGATAGGTCGAGAATCCGGCTGTTCGATTCTGCCTCGTAAATCGCTTTTGCTAACGATGGTTGGCGACCGGATTGGGATTTTATGTACTCGATTACATGTTTAGACAGTGATGCCCAGTATTTTGCATTTGCGTTCATCGGCTGATTGGCCTCATCAACCGCTCGAATGATATTGGTTAGAACAGTGAGATTGCCGACGCTCCCGTTTATGACGAATGTCCCATTTTTTATATCTGAATCGGTTGCTGCGACACTCCCTTCGTCATACGAGTGCGAAAGCTGGTCTATATCCGGAAATGGATGCTGTTCCATAAACATGTTTAAAGCATGTGTGTCGCAAAGGCCGCTTGCAATCAGCTGATGTGGAGAATTTCTAGTGGTATGTACGATAATCCGAGTCTGAAATGCACGTATCCAGCGTACCCTGAGAAACGCGGCAAGCGCCTTTGGCAAATAGCTATTGAGCGCCCTCGAGCGTCTCGCGTGTCCAAGTGCTTTCGCCATCTCAACTTCGCTGTGCGTCTCCAGGAATATCGTGATTGCGCGAGTGTGCCGGACACTTCTCAAGGAAAACTGTTTGGCCAACGTATGGACGTACGCAATGCTTGGTGCACCAGCCTGATAAAAAGCATTTGCCAGTCTTTCTCTCGGACCAGGTCCGGAGGTGAGCGGCGAAAATCTCGTTAGGCGTGTGGGATAGTCAAATCCTTTGTCACATGAAAGAAAAAGATACCGCCAGTTTGGGTCGCCCCTATCCTTGAGATATTTGCGCAAATTCGATGTTATTCGCAGGATTTCGACTATTAACCTGCGGGAGGTTTTTGTTAGTTGAATTTGCTTAATAACATGTTTGCCGTGGGCTCGGTATTTTTTGCCAATCAGATACGTTACCTTACCTAGACGGACCAAGCCTGTAAGCTTTCCGCTCGAGTTCCACAGCCGAAGATTCTCAAGAAAAGACGGTATTATTTCGGGATGCTCGTGGACGAGTAAAGTAGCATGAGCCAAGAGAGTGCCGGCGGACGGAAGGCCAAGCTCGTGAGAGACGAGTTCGAGATTATCCGGAAAAATGCCAGCTGGATTTTCGTAATCTTGGCGAGAAATATGGCCGTATCGCTCGTAGGTCGCACACGCATTTTCATAAAACGTGGGGTTTTCTCTATTCATCAGCGACCTGGGGTTTGACTTTCCTTCCGCGTCTTCAGGCCGCACTCGCGCTGTCCCGAGTCTTGCGGCATGACGCCTCGCTTTCGCCCGGTTGTATAAGCTTTCGGCTTCGTCGGTCGCCCATTTTTTGATTATATGTAGTGTTTTCGGCATCTCCTCGCGCAAGAATGCGAGAGCTTGATACGTACCCAACTCGGGAGGGACCGGTAAAAGCAATTTTGCTAGTGCCTTGTTATCCTCCGTGCTAAAAATATCTTCTGCCAACGGGCCCGGCATTCCGCCGGCGGGAGGAGAGATTAGGCCGGGGCCGATGAGTGCGCTTTGTGCGAATGAGCAAAAAGTACACCAGTCGTTAAGAATTGTTTGGGGCTTACATTTTCCGGCTCTTGAATCTTTATAAAATTGATAAAAGTTTTCCCAGAGGAGAGACGACGAGTCCGGAGATTGATATGTCGAAAAGTTGAAGGATGGTAACCCCGATAAATAGTCTGCTAGCTCTTTGAAACCAGGGATGCGGTCAATTCGACGTGTCGCAACGTAGGTTGCACAGGCATCGTGCAGGCTCTGTGCAATGGCTGCTCCGTGTGCTTCGTAGACGCCATAGAGTGGTAGGGAAATCACTTTTCCGCTCAAGGGGGTCACTGGCCACGCTCGCCAAAGGATGACCGCACTTTCATTCAGTTGGAGCGTTTGAAAGCGTTCCGTGAATTGCATCACTAGACTGCTGCGAGGGCCCGTCGAAACGTTTTTGTCGACGGTTTGACCTCCGAGCGTCGTAAGCAAATACATGCCAACTTGCACGTATGCGGCTCTTGTCGAACCTTTTGCTTGTATGAATGCCGGCGAATTAAGAGCGCCGATAAAGCTTTCAAGGACGCGAATGTTGGCAACCCAAGTTTCCCGGGCTCCCAGTACCGGGCCGTCGGTAATCTGAAGATAACACTCGAAGCATCGGATAACTCTTGGCATCCGGCGAGCGATGTGTGACGCGGCCTTTTTTACTACATCCCCGATAAGTGCCTGTGCCTCAGGAGTCACCTTCGTGAGCCGAAAGTTCTGGTAGGCGGACACGTCGCGGATAAGGGGGGTATTCATGGGACGCGGAATTGATTGGACCGTTTTCATGTTGCCGGGCTCAATCTATTGGGTCCAATACGTATTTTCTAGCCGCCAACGTCTATGATAGTATAAAACTATCGAGATGTAGATGTAGATTAAACATTTCTATCAAATACTGTAGCAGATGTAAAATGGCGTCCTGCGTATGGTTCCAAGGTGAGTGATGAAAGCAAGACAACCCAAGAGCCCGGAGAGGCAAGGCAAGTGCTTTCCTGTTGGGATTAGCCACGGCGTGCAGGCTGTTGCAAAGCGGCCCGAGGTTGGCCGACCGGCTTGTCGGGTGAGCGGTGACAGTTGTCAAGGTGGTCGCGGCCAAGGAAATGGAGCCGATGCCCCGCCAGTACTGCCCCCGGTCTCATTGACAACCATTGACCAAAAAGCTAACCGCCTATTTCATCCAGAAACAGAACCCCCAGGTGCGCCAGGGTGATCTCGCCCGGCTGCGGCGGATTGCGCCCGCCCACCAGCGCCGCTGCGCTCGAGGAGTGATGCGGCGCGCGGAACGGCCGCTGCCGCCATTGCGCCGGCGAGAAACCCGACATGCTGGCCGACAGTAGCGCTGCCGAGGTGAGCGCTTCGTCGTCGGTCATGGGCGGCAGCAGGCTGGGCAGGCGCGCGGCCAGCATCGACTTGCCGGCGCCGGGCGGCCCGACCATCAGCACGTGGTGGCCGCCTGCGGCCGCGACTTCCAGCGCCCGCCGTGCACCGCGCTGACCGATCACGTCGGCCATGTCGGCGGGCGGGGCCGCCGGCGCGGCGGGCAGCTCGGGGGCGGCGACCGGCGTCAGCCGGCCATCCGGCACGCCTGACAGATGGGCGCACAGCGAGGGCAGGTCGGACGCGCCGTAGACATCCACGCCGGGCACGAGCGCCGCCTCTGCGGCGCTGGCCGCCGGCAGATAAAGTTCGGGAGCGTGCTGCGAGCGTTCGGCTTCCGCCTGCGCAGCGTGGCTGCGCGCCGTGCCGCACGCCATCGCAAACGCTCCGCGCATGGGCCGCAACGCCCCGGTCAGCGATAGCTCGCCTGCAAATTCCCGGTGCGCTAAAGATTCGGCCGGAATCTGCCCGCTCGCGGCGAGAATGCCCAACGCAATCGGCAGGTCGAAGCGGCCGGATTCCTTGGGCAGGTCGGCGGGAGCGAGATTGACGGTGATGCGGCGCACGGGAAAGTCGAAGCCGCAGTTCTGCAGTGCGGCGCGCACGCGTTCGCGGCTCTCGCGCACTTCGAGATCGGGGAGGCCCACGATCGAAAAAGAGGGTAATCCGTTGGCGAGGTGAACCTCGACCGTTACTTCGGGCGCGCGGCCAGCGGCCGGCGCGCGACTGCGCACCACGGCAAGCGACATGTTTTCTCCCGTCAGACGGCGCGCCGGCGGCGCGCACGATCCCCTAAAGCGCTGATGACGTCACGGCTCGCTTGCCAGTGATGTGTGCAGCTCAGAGCAGCATCAGGACGTGTGCGTCACCGGCAGCTTCTGTTCGAGCTCGGCGACGCGCCGCTCCAGTTCCTCGAGGCGTGCGCGCGTGCGCACCAGCACCTGGGTCTGGGTATCGAATTCCTCGCGCGTAACCAGATCGAGCTTCGAGAAGCCCTGCGACAGCATGGCCTTGACGTTGCGTTCGACATCCTTGGCCGGCGAATTCTTGAGCAGATCGCTCATACGCGCCTGTAAATCGTTGAAGACGTCGTTCGGTTGTTTCATGGTGTTCCCCTTGGGTGCACAAAAAGTGTGCATATGTCATTACGTCTGTGCTCCGGATCTGCGGATGAGCGTTTCTGGTGCATGCCTTCGCAACCCGTCCCGCGGCATGAGCGCGTTTGGTGCGCGTCTTCGAATCCGGAGCCTGCGAACACTCTAGCAACGATCCAGGCGGCGCGCCACCGTCGCCCGCCCACGTTAGCCATCCGGCCAGGGGGCGCCCGAGGCGTCTGACGGCACCGGTTCCAGCCGTCCTGACCCTCACATGGCATGCGAGTTGCTGTTACTGCCCGGCGCGCACTGCCGGGAGCCTTTTGCCGGCACTGCATCGATACGGTGTGAGCAGCAACCGCGTGTCGACGCAACAGTTCAGGGGAAACAAGGTTACGCAAACGGGTTACGCAACTACAGCGAGGATTTCATGAAACTGATTACCGCAATCATCAAGCCGTTCAAGCTCGATGAGGCGCGCGAAGCCTTGTCGGCAATCGGCGTCTCCGGAATCACGGTGACAGAAGTGAAGGGCTTTGGGCGTCAGAAAGGCCACACCGAGCTGTACCGGGGCGCAGAGTACGTCGTCGATTTCCTGCCGAAGGTGAAGATCGAGGCCGCGGTCTCGGACGACATCGTCGAACAGGCGATCGAAGCGCTCGAGCGTGCGGCACGCACCGGCAAGATCGGCGACGGCAAGATTTTCGTCACGCCGATCGAGCAAGTGATTCGGATTCGCACCGGGGAGACCGGGGCGGACGCCCTGTAATTAGAACGATAGCGACTAAGCGACAAGAGGAAACGAAGATGCGCAAATTATTGATGTCCTTGCTGATGGCCGGATCGCTGCTCGCGGGCGGTGTCGGCGCCGCCCTCGCGGACGACGCTTCCGCACCTGCAGCCGCCTCGGCGCCTGCCGATACGACGGCCAGCGCGCCGGCACCGGACGCTTCCGCCCCGGCTGCCGCTGCTTCGGCGCCGGCAACTGCCGCCGCCGCGCCTGATGCATCCGCCGCGGCTGCCGCCGCCGCTCCGGCTGCACCGACCGCGCCGTTCTCGGTCGACTCGTCGAAGATCAACTCCGGCGACACCGCCTGGATGCTGACCTCCACCGCCCTCGTGCTGTTCATGACGATCCCGGGCCTCGCGCTGTTCTACGGCGGCATGGTCCGCAAGAAGAACGTGCTCGCCACGCTGATGCAAAGCTATGCGATCACCTGCGTCGTGACGATCGTCTGGACGGTGATCGGCTATAGCCTCGCGTTCACGCCGGGCGGCTCGTTTATCGGCGGCTTCTCGCGCGTCCTGCTCGCCGGCATGAACTATATCCACGGCGACAAGGCGACCACGCTGACGGTGAGCCACCTGGCTCCGACGATCCCGGAAACGGTCTACTTCGTCTACCAGATGACCTTCGCGATCATCACGCCGGCGCTGATCACCGGTGCGTTTGCTGACCGCATGAAGTTCTCGGCCATGCTGGTGTTCATGACGCTGTGGTCGATCATCGTCTACTCGCCGATCGCGCACATGGTCTGGGAACCGACCGGCTGGCTGGCTGCCGCAGGCATCCTCGACTTCGCAGGCGGCACGGTGGTGCACATCAACGCCGGTATCGCGGGTCTGGTCTGCTGCCTCGTACTTGGCAAGCGTGTCGGCTACGGCAAGGAAGTGATGGCTCCGCACAATCTCGTGCTGACGCTGATCGGTGCGGCGATGCTGTGGGTGGGCTGGTTCGGTTTCAACGCAGGTTCCGCTGTGGCCGCCGACGGTCGTGCCGGTTTCGCCATGCTGACGACTCAGGTCGCAACCGCCGCGGCAGCACTCGGCTGGATGTTTGCTGAATGGATCGCCAAGGGCAAACCGTCGGCACTCGGTATCGCATCGGGCGCAGTCGCTGGTCTGGTAGCCGTTACGCCGGCTTCTGGCTTCGTCGGTGTGGGTGGTGCACTGGTGATTGGTATTGCCGCAGGCGTGATCTGCTTCTGGTCGGCAACGTGGCTCAAGGGCAAGCTCGGTTACGACGATTCGCTCGATGCGTTTGGCGTGCACGGCATCGGCGGCATCGTGGGTGCGTTGCTGACGGGCGTGTTTGCAGTCAAGGACATCGGCGGCGCGGACGGCAGCGTGATCCTGCAGGCCAAGGGTGTGCTGACCACGCTGGTCTACAGCGGTGTGGTGAGCTTTGTCCTGCTGAAGGTGATCGACATGGTAATGGGCCTGCGCGTGACGGAAGAAGAGGAGCGCGAAGGTCTGGACGTGAGCCTGCACGGCGAACACGTCGAATAACGTTTCAGAAAGGCTGGTCAAGCTTCAAGGGTTTCAGGCTTTACGAATCACGAATCAAGCGCAGCGACTTTGGCCCGCCTTCTGGCGGGCCTTTTTCTTGGTGCTTGCCGCGCTGCTATTTCCGGGGGAATCGCGGTAGACTGCCTTTAGGAGCAGTCTCCACCGGCTATCGCGCCCATAGCGAGATTGCATCCATCCCTGCTTGCGAATGGAGAAACCGTCCCCAAATGGACGAAGCAATTGCTCTACAATCTTTTTTCTCCAGTCTGCGAGTGATCAATGGTTCCGCACCTAGTTACGGCGTTAAACGGCCCGCTGCTCGATCTCGAGCGGAAGATCCTCGACGCTACACCCGCCATCGAACGCTGGTTCCGTCTGGAATGGCAGGAACACACGCCGCCGTTCTACTGCTCGGTCGACCTGCGTAACGCGGGCTTCAAGCTCGCGCCGGTCGACACCAACCTGTTCCCCGGCGCGTTCAACAACCTGCCGCAGGAAGTGCTGCCGCTCGCCGTACAGGCGGCGATGGCCTCGATCGAAAAGATCTGTCCGGACGCGAAGAACCTGCTGGTCATTCCGGAGCGCCATACGCGCAACGCGTTTTATCTGGAGAATGTCGCGCGGCTCGCCACAATCATGCGTCAGGCTGGCCTGAACGTACGCTTCGGCACGCTCGACGAAAGCATTGTCGGTCCGGTCACCATCGCGCTGTCGGACGGTCAGAAGATCGTCCTCGAGCCGCTCGAACGGTCGACGCGCCGGCTTGGTCTGAAGAATTTCGATCCCTGTTCGATTCTTCTGAACAACGATCTCTCGGGCGGCATTCCGCCCATCCTCGAAAATCTGCACGAGCAGTATCTGCTGCCGCCGTTGCACGCAGCGTGGGCGGTGCGCCGCAAGTCGACGCACTTCTCCTGCTATGACGACGTCGCCAAGAAGTTCGCGAAGATGGTCGAGATCGACCCATGGATGATCAATCCGTACTTCGCGCACGTGGAAGGCGTCGATTTCCAGCAGCGAACCGGTGAAGAGGCGCTCGCGGACGCGATCGACGGCGTGTTGAAGAAGATTGCCAAGAAGTATCGCGAATACGGTATCTCCGAGAAGCCGTATGTGGTCATCAAGTCGGATGCCGGTACCTACGGCATGGGTGTGATGACCGTGCACGACGCCTCGGAAGTCGCCGCGCTCACCAAGCGCGAACGCGCGAAGATGGCGGCCACCAAGGACGGCCTCGAGGTGCATGACGTGATCGTCCAGGAGGGCGTCTATACGTTCGAGCGCATTGGCGAGGAAGTCGCCGAGCCGGTCGTGTACATGATCGACCGGTACGTGGTGGGCGGCTTCTACCGCGTGCACGGCAGCCGCGAGCGCGACCAGAACCTGAACGCCCCGGGCATGCATTTCGTGCCGCTCGGCTTCGAGCACACGGCGCTGCCCGACGCGCATGCGAAGCCGGGTGTCGCACCGCCGAACCGCTTCTATATGTACGGCGTGGTGGCGCGCCTCGGCTTGCTGGCCGCCTCGGTGGAGCTGGAAAAGACCGATCCGGAAGCGATCCAGGTTTGACGGCCGCTGCTTGACGCCGGATGACCCGGCATGGCGGACACGCTACGCTGGATCGATGGGCGGCACGGCTGCGGCCACCGCCCCTTGTTTAACGCATAATGCCAAGCCCATCAGGGCGCACCAGGATCTCCATGGACATTCTCTTTATCGCCGACCCGCTGGATCACTTCAAGATCTACAAGGATTCGACCTACGCGATGATGGCCGAGGCGGCCCGGCGCGGGCACACGCTCTACACCTGCGAGCCGCAGCACCTGGCGTGGACCGGGGCGGACGTCGAGGCGAACGTGCAGCGTTTTGCGATTGTGGGCGACGAGGCCGACGGCCATCGCGACACATGGTATGCGGCCGATGCCGCCGCGCCGCGCACGCTGAAGAGCTTCGGCGCAGTGCTGATGCGCAAGGACCCGCCGTTCGACATGGAGTACGTGACGTCGACGTGGCTGCTGGAGCTTGCGGAACGAGGCGGCGCCCGCATCTTCAATAAGCCGCAGGCGATTCGGGATCACTCGGAAAAGCTCGCGATCGGCGAATTTCCACAGTTCGTGGCGCCGACGCTGGTGACGCGCGACGCCGCGCGGCTGCGCGCGTTTCACGCCGAGCATGGCGACGTGATCCTGAAACCGCTCGACGGCATGGGCGGCATGGGTGTGTTTCGTGTGAAAGCGGACGGCATGAACCTCGGTTCGATCATCGAGATGCTGAGCCACGACGGCGCGCGTTCGGTGATGGCGCAGAAGTTCATCCCCGAGATCAAGGCAGGCGACAAGCGCATCTTGCTGATCGGCGGCCAGCCAGTGCCGTTTTCGCTGGCGCGTATCCCGCAGGGCAACGAGGTGCGCGGCAACCTCGCTGCGGGCGGCCTTGGCGTGGCGCAGCCGCTAACGGAGCACGACCGCAAGATCGCCGAAACGCTGGCGCCGGTGCTGGCCGCGCGCGGCCTGCTGCTGGTGGGGCTCGACGCGATCGGCGACTGGCTGACCGAAGTGAACGTGACGAGCCCGACGTGCTTCCGCGAAATCATGGATCAGACCGGTTTCGACGTCGCCGCGATGTTCATCGATGCGCTGGAGCGTGCGGTCGGATAAAGAGCCACCCCGGGCCACTCCGGGGCGCCTTGGGGGCGCAAGGGCGCCGCCGAGCGAACAAGTGGCGGAAGCGAGAAAATGAGCCTGTTACAATGCCCGCTCTTCTGCGGCGGCCCGCATCGGTTAGCATCGCCAACAGGCATAGAGCGCGGGCCGTGCTCATGAAGCAGGCATCAGTGGGCCGCTAACAGATGCTCGCCGCCGGGCCGAACAGGCTTGACGAGCGGGCGTCCGGAGACGCCGATCCGACCCTCCTGACCATCGGCCGGTCGAGGGTGTGACGACCGGGCTAACACCCGGGCCACGGTTCAGGGCCGTTTTTTGCAGCAAGGCTGACATGGCAGGCATTCTGATCATTGCACACGCCCCCCTCGCAACGGCGCTCAGGGACTGTATCGCGCACGTTTACGGGGGCTTACCGGCCCGCATCGGCGTCATCGACGTGTCGCCGGATTGCGACCCCGCGCAGGTGGTCGCTTTCGCATACTCCGAGATCGAGCGGCTCAGGGAAGAGAACGGCGCGCTGGTGCTGACCGATATGTTCGGCGCGACGCCTTCCAACATTGCTGCGCGGCTGGCGTCGCTGCCGGAGGTGCGCGTGCTGGCCGGCGTGAATCTGCCGATGCTGCTGCGTGCGGTCTGCTATCGCGCGACGCCGCTCGACACGCTGGTCGACAAGGCGCTGTCCGGGGCCACCAAAGGCGTGCAGGCAATCGTTCCGGGCACGCCCGCGGCGGTAAGCACACCTTCCGTTGCGACGGACTGCTCACCCCCGGTCATGCCGCCGGAGACCGATCTCAAGCAAAAGCAGGGCTCGACGAGCCTGTAACGGTTTCAGTTTCATCTTTCATAACATCATTACCCGCGCTTCGGACCATCACATGCTGCAACAGGAAACGACTATCGTGAACAAGCTGGGGCTGCACGCGCGTGCGTCGGCCAAACTGACGCAACTCGCGGGTAACTTCCAGGCTGAAATCTGGATGAGCCGCAACGGGCGGCGCATCAACGCGAAAAGCATCATGGGTGTGATGATGCTGGCCGCAGGTATCGGCAGCACGGTGCTGATCGAAACTGAAGGCTCCGACGAAAAAGAAGCCATGGACGCACTACTGAAACTGATCGCTGATAAATTCGGCGAAGGTCAGTAACGCGCCGCGCGCACAGATTCGTTTGTGTCATCACGCCGCGGCTTCCCGCGGCGTTTTTTTTTGTCGGCCGGAGTGAGTGCTTTAGCATTTACTCCGGCCCCATGCAGCGCTGCGCGTCACAATCGGCATCGTAATCTGGCGCAACGCGCGTGCTGCGTTGCACAGCGTCAAAGCGGGCGCTGGGGCGCTGCGGAATTTATAATGACCTGCATGGTCTGAGAGCATTGCAGCGGTCTGCCGCGGCATCACACAACTAGAGGAGGTGCGCGTGTCCTTCACGCTGCATGGAATTCCCGTGTCACGCGGTATTGCCATCGGGCGGGCCTATCTGATCGCCCCGGCTGCACTCGACGTTGACCACTATTTGGTCGAACCTGCCCAGATCGAGGGCGAGGTCGAGCGTTTCCGCTCGGCTCAGGAACTCGTTCATCAGGAGCTCGATACATTGCGCAACGATCTCGCGGCGGACGCGCCGAGCGAGATGGGTGCGTTCATCGACGTTCATTCAATGATCCTGAACGACGCGATGCTCGTCCAGGAAACCATCGATCTGATCCGTACGCGCCGCTACAACGTCGAGTGGGCGCTGACCGAGCAACTCGAGCGCATTTCGCGCCATTTCGACGACATCGAAGACGAGTATCTGCGCGAGCGCAAAGCCGATATCCACCAGGTGGTCGAACGCGTGCTGAAGGCGCTGGCGGGGGCCACGGCCGCGAGCCTCGTGGACAACGTGCACGGCGCGTGCGACGAAATGATCGTGGTTGCGCACGACATTGCGCCGGCCGACATGATGCAGTTCAAGACGCAAACGTTTCAGGGTTTTGTTACGGATCTGGGCGGCCGAACCTCGCATACAGCGATCGTGGCGCGCAGCCTCGGCATTCCGGCTGCCGTCGGCGTGCAGCACGCGAGCGCGCTGATCCGCCAGGACGACCTGATCATCGTCGACGGCGACCACGGCATCGTGATCGTCGATCCGGCGCCGATCGTGCTGGAAGAGTATTCGTACCGGCAAAGCGAAAAGGCGCTCGAACAGCGCAAGCTGCAGCGCCTGAAGTTTTCGCCCACGCAGACGCTGTGCGGCACGCGCATCGAGCTGTGTGCGAACATCGAACTGCCGGACGACGCGAAGGCGGCGGTGGATGCGGGGGCAACCGGCATCGGCCTGTTCCGCACCGAATTCCTGTTCATGAATCACAAGGACAAGCTGCCGGCGGAAGAGGAGCAGTTCGAGGCGTACAAGCGGGCCGTGGAACTGATGAACGGGCTGCCGGTAACGATCCGCACCATTGACGTGGGCGCCGACAAGCCGCTCGATTCGATGAGCAGTGGCGACGGCTACGAGACCACCGCGAATCCGGCGCTGGGGCTGCGGGCGATCCGCTGGAGCCTGTCCGAGCCGCAGATGTTCCTCACGCAGTTGCGCGCCATCCTGCGTGCATCGGCGTTCGGCACGGTGAAGATCCTGATTCCGATGCTCGCGCATGCGCAGGAGATCGACCAGACGCTCGATCTGATTCGCGAGGCCAAACGTCAGCTCGACGACGCGGGGCTTGCCTACGATCCGAACGTGCGGGTCGGCGCCATGATCGAGATTCCGGCGGCGGCGATTGCCTTGCCGTTGTTCCTGAAGCGGCTCGATTTCCTGTCGATCGGCACTAACGATCTGATCCAGTACACGCTGGCGATCGACCGCGCGGACAACGCGGTTGCGCATCTGTACGACCCGCTTCATCCGGCGGTGCTGCATCTGATCGCCTTCACACTGCGCGAGGCGAAGCGCGCGGGTGTGCCGGTGTCGGTGTGCGGTGAGATGGCGGGTGACCCGGCCCTGACGCGTCTGTTGCTCGGCATGGGCCTCACCGAGTTTTCGATGCACCCGAGCCAGTTGCTGGTCGTCAAGCAGGAGATCCTGCGTTCGCACGTGAAAACGCTGGAGAAGCCGGTGGCGGATGTGCTGGCTTCGTTCGAGCCGGAAGAGGTGCAGGCCGCGTTGAAGCGGGTTGCACTGGTGTAAGTTGGCTGGCGCCGCTTATGGTGGCGCTTCGGGCGGCGCAGGCGGGCGCGAAGCCCGCGCGTGACCTAACTACGATGCGCGTCGCCGCACACCGGGCAATCCGGCTGGCGGGCGATGCGCATCGTGTTCCATTCCATCCGCAGCGAATCGAGCATCATCAGGCGGCCCACCAGCGGCGTGCCGATGCCTGCAATCACACGCAGTGCCTCGGCTGCCTGCATCGCGCCGATGATCCCCACAGTCGGCGCAAACACTCCCATCGTCGAGCAGGCTACTTCCTCGAACGGCTGATCTTCCGGAAACACGCAGGCGTAGCAGGGCGACGCCGCGTCGCGGAAGTCGAACGTGCTGATCTGTCCATCGAAGCGCAGCGCGGCCCCTGACACGAGCGGCACCCCATGCGCGCAGCAGGCGCGGTTGATGGCGTGGCGGGTCGCGAAGTTATCGGTGCAATCGAGCACGACCGTGGCGTGCGGCACAGCCGCGTCGAGCCACGCATCGTCGACGCGTTGGGCCACCGCATCCACCACCACCTCTGGATTGAGCTGGGCGATCGCATCGCGCCCGGATTCGACCTTGCTACGGCCCACCGAGGCCGTCACGTGCAGGATCTGGCGTTGCAGGTTGGTGAGGTCGACCGTGTCTGCATCCACGAGGGTCAGCTTGCCCACGCCGGATGCGGCCAGATACATCGCCGCCGGCGAGCCCAGCCCACCGGCACCGACGACGATTGCGTGCGCATCGAGAAAACGCTGCTGAGCCTCGATACCGAGTTCGTCGACAAGGATATGGCGGGAATAGCGGAGCAGTTGATCGTCGTTCATGGCGGGGCGCAGGGGTGAATCGCGCGCTGACGGCAGGCAGGCCTTCTACAGGATCAGGCACGACGCTGCTGCGCGAGTGTTCGTTCTGGTTATTTTAAGCGCGCTTAAGGAAACGGGTCTTCGCAGCGTGTGCCGCGAAGACCCGTGGATGAGGCTTGCTACTTAGTTGCTTTGCGAGGCCGGGGCCGGCGCGGAAGCCGGCGTGGTGGCCGATGCGCCCGGCACCGGAGTGGTCGGCTTGACCGCAACCGGCGCCGAAGCGGATTGCTCCGGCTTGTTCTGCGCCAGACGCCGTTCGGAGAGCGACTTCGATTCCTGCACCGGCTTGCCTTCCAGCTTGTTCAGGCCTTGCTGCAGCATGAAGTCGTCAGCCGAGCCGAACTCGACCGGCTTACGGTCGCGGTCCTTCTGACGTTGTTCCGGCGTCTTCTTGTCGTTCTGCTCTTCAAGCACCCGCAACTGGTCCATGCGATCCTGCTCGCGCTGTTCCTGTTCCTTCTTCTCGTTCGGATCCTGCGTGTTCGCAAGGTGGTTCGAATAGTCCACTTCGCGCGTCACGAGTGCGTCGTCCGGATCGCCGTCCGCGTATTGATCCACCGCGATATCCGGGCGGATACCCTTGTTCTGGATCGAACGGCCGCTCGGCGTGTAGTAGTACGCCGTGGTCAGGCGCAGCGCGGTGTCGGCTGTCATCGGACGCACCGTTTGCACCGAACCCTTGCCGAAGGTCGTCTTGCCGACAATCAGCGCGCGATGCTGATCCTGCAGCGCACCGGCGACGATTTCCGAGGCCGACGCCGAGTAGGCGTTGGTCAGCACGATCATCGGCACGGTCTTGAAGATCGGCGCTTCGTCCTTCAGCGGATCGTTGTCAAACGACGGCAGGCGGTAGTTGTCGTAGGTGTCGCGGTAGACCTGCTTCGAATCCGGAATCTGGCCGTTGGTCGAGACCACCACCGAATCCGGCGGCAGGAATGCGCCGGCCACACCCACCGCGCTTTGCAGCAGACCGCCGCCGTTATTGCGCAGGTCGAGGACCAGACCCTTCAGGTTCGGCTGCTGACGCGCGATTTCCTGGAGCTTTTCAGCCAGATCAGGCGTGGTGCGTTCCTGGAAGCTCGTGATGCGGATATACGCATAACCCGGCGCCAGAATCTTCATCTTCACGCTCTGCACCTTGATGATGGCGCGCGTGACGGTGAGCGGGAAGGTGCGGTCGTCGGTCTTGCGGAAGATGGTCAGCGTGACCTTGGTGCCCGGGTCGCCGCGCATCTGCTTGACGGCCTGGTCGAGCGTCATGCCGCGCACCGGCTTGTCGTTGATGCGTGTGATCAGGTCGCCCGGACGAATGCCGGCGCGGAATGCCGGCGTGTCTTCGATCGGCGAGATCACCTTGATCAGGCCGTCTTCCGACGAGATTTCAATACCGAGGCCGGCGAAGCGGCCCTTGGTTTGTTCCTGCAGTTCTTCGTAATCGGTCTTGTCGAGATACGACGAGTGCGGGTCGAGGCTCGAGACCATGCCCTTGATGGCGGCCGTGAGGAGCTTCTTGTCGTCGACCGGTTCGACATATTCGTGCTTGATCTGTCCGAAAACTTCGGCGAACAGCCGCAACTGGTCGAGCGGCAGCGGGGCGACCGCGCTGCTGGCAGGTTGCTGGGCCGAGGCGGAAAGTTGCAGTGTTGCAAAAACGCCGGTAGCAAGGCCCGCGGCAATCAGGCCGATATTTTTCAGGTTCTTTCGCATAGAGTCTGTTGCGGTCGGAAGCGCGTGGCAGCGTCAAAGAGATGGGGACGGACAAGTATAACTGCACACCCGCTCAGGCAGTGCACAGCATAGTAATCGCAGTTCGACAGCGTGTGGCGTGCCAGGTTCTGAGGATTTGCGCTGCGGTATGGAAGAAATGTGCCGTAACCGGAAAGACGCACGCCGCGGCGGACGCGCTGGTGTTGTTGCGCCGAGCGCCTGGCGGGTTTCTACCAGGGCGCACAGCGTGTTTCCTGCAGTTTTGTATTGCGTGTTATGCAGCGAATCAGCATGGCAGTGAGGAGCCCAAATGAGCGGCGCAGATGCGCCGCCGGTGCGTCTCATTGTGGGGCCTTGCTGCGGCCTCACCGCTGGACTCAGCCTGCCTTGCCTTGCTTCGCGACCGCGGCCTGGGCCTTGGCGATCGCCTCCTGGTCGCCCAGATAGTAGTGCGTGATGGGCTTCAGGTTCTCGTCCAGTTCATACACGAGCGGCACGCCGTTCGGGATGTTCAGGCCGACGATGTCGTCGTCCGAGATGTTGTCGAGGTACTTCACGAGAGCCCGGATCGAGTTGCCGTGGGCGGCGATCAGCACCTTGCGGCCCGATTTGATGGCCGGCGCGATCGATTCGTTCCACATCGGCAGAACGCGCGCCACCGTGTCCTTCAGGCACTCGGTGAGCGGCAACTGTTCGCGCGGCACCTTGGCGTAGCGCGGGTCGTTGTAGGCGGTGCGTTCGTCGGACGGCTCGAGCGCGGGCGGCGGCGTGTCATAGCTGCGGCGCCAGACCAGCACCTGCTCGTCGCCGAACTTCGCGGCGGTTTCCGCCTTGTTCAGACCCGACAGCGCACCGTAATGGCGCTCGTTCAGGCGCCACGAGTGGACCACCGGCAGGTACATCAGGTCCATCTGGTCCTGCACGTGCCAAAGGGTGCGGATCGCGCGCTTGAGGACCGACGTGTAGGCGATGTCGAACGTATAGCCCGATTCCTTCAGCAGCACGCCCGCCTGCTGCGCTTCACGATTGCCTTGCTCGGTCAGGTCGACATCGACCCAGCCGGTGAAGCGGTTTTCCTTGTTCCACGTCGATTCGCCGTGGCGGATGAGAACGAGTTTGTACATAAGATGGCCGGTCGGTAGTAAGGAAGCGGTAAAGCGTGGCGTACTCGGCCAAACGGGCCGTCGCCATCGCGTCAGGCGGTTATTTTATAATGGTCGGATTGCCTCATTCCGATTTCTCTCTTTTTCGGCGGATTTTCCGTGAAGTTCTTCACCGATTACACAAACCTTGTACTCATCGCGATCGTCCTCATCTCCGGTGGGTTGCTCCTGTGGCCGTCGATCAGCCGCCGGGGCCGCGGCGGGCTGTCCGCTGCCGCTGCCACCCAGCTGATCAACCGCCGCAACGCCGTGGTTATCGATTTGCGGCCGTCGGCGGAGTTCGCCAACGGTCATCTGCCCTCGGCACGGCATCTTGAATTTGCCGAGTTGCAGGCGAAGGTCGGCCAGCTCGTGAAGAACAAGAGCAACCCGGTGCTGCTGGTATGCCAGACCGGCCAGCAGTCGAACAAGGCGGTGCGCGTCGTGCAGGACGCGGGCTACGCCGAAGTCCATGTGCTGGAAGGCGGCCTGAACGCCTGGCAGCAAGCCGGCATGCCGGTTGTGAAACAAGGAGCAGCGAAGTGAACAAGGTATTCATGTACAGCACCCAGGTGTGCCCGTATTGCCAGATGGCCGAACGTCTTTTAAAGTCGCGCGGCGTCGAGAACGTCGAAAAGGTCCTGATCGACAAAGACCCGGCCCGGCGTGAAGAAATGATGAGCCGCACGGGTCGCCGTACGGTTCCTCAGGTGTTCATCGGCGAGACGCATGTGGGCGGCTATGATGACCTTTCCGCGCTTGATCGCGCGGGCGGCCTGATGCCGCTGCTCGAAGCCGCATAAGCGCGCCGCAGCTAGCTTAAGCGGCAGCGCGCGAGCAAGACAGTACCGAAACAAGCCGGTGTGCCGAGCCCCTTGGTGGGCGGGGCGCATCGCATCGATCCGGCGTGCCATGGGAGCATGGCGCGCTGCAATGACCATATCAGGGAACATCCAATCATGTCCGACGAGAATAACCAGCCGTTCTTCAACATCCAGCGCATCTACCTGAAGGACATGTCGCTCGAGCAGCCGAATTCGCCGGCCATCTTCCTCGAACAGGAAATGCCGTCGGTCGAAGTCGAAGTCGACGTGAAGGCCGAGCGCCTCGCCGACACCGTGTTCGAAATCCTCGTTACGGGCACCGTGACCGCCAAGGTGTCGGACAAGGTCGCGTTCCTGATCGAAGCCAAGCAAGCCGGTATTTTCGATATCCGCAACATTCCGGCTGAGCAGATCGACCCGCTGGTCGGCATCGCCTGCCCGACGATCCTGTTCCCGTACCTGCGCTCGAACATCGCCGACGCGATCACCCGCGCCGGTTTCCCGCCGATCCACCTCGCCGAAATCAACTTCCAGGCCCTGTACGAGCAACGTCTCGCGCAGCTCGGCTCGCAAGACGGCGCGGCGCAGAACGGCGTCACGCACTAAGCGTCGCGCGCAGTGCCGGGTATGAAAGTCGCCGTTCTCGGCGCTGGTGCATGGGGCACCGCTCTCGCGGGCCATCTGGCTGTGCGGCACGATACGGTGCTGTGGGCGCGTGAGCCGGCGCTGGTCGCCGAGCTCGCCGCCGCGCATGAAAACGCCCGCTATCTGGCGGGCGTTGCTTTGCCGGCTGGGCTTCGCTATGAAGCCGATCTCGAGGCGGCGTTGAGCCACGCGCTCGCCGACGATGCGCTGTGCGTCGTCGCAACGCCCGTTGCTGGTTTGCGCGGGCTGTTCCAGGCCATGCGTGCTGCGGGCAAGGTGCCGGCTCATGTGGTCTGGCTCTGCAAGGGCTTCGAAGCGGATACGCAGTTGTTGCCGCATCAGGTCGTGGCCGCCGAGCTGTCCAGTCACGCCAGCAACGGCGTGCTGTCGGGTCCCAGTTTTGCACGTGAAGTGGGGCAGGGCTTGCCGGTCGCATTGACCATCGCGAGTGGCTCGGCGGCTTGCCGCGAGCGCACCGTGGCGGCATTCCATCATGGCGCCATGCGCATCTATACCGGCGACGATGTCGTCGGCGTGGAGGTGGGCGGCGCGGTGAAGAATGTGCTGGCTATCGCGACGGGTATCGCTGATGGCTTGGGTCTCGGCCTCAATGCGCGGGCCGCGCTGATCACACGGGGCCTTGCCGAAATGTCGCGCCTCGGCGTGACGCTCGGTGGCCGGGCGGAGACCTTCACTGGTCTCACCGGTCTTGGCGACCTGATCCTGACTGCCACCGGCGATCTGTCGCGCAACCGCACGGTGGGCCTGCAACTGGCCGCTGGGCGCACGCTCGACGATATCCTGGGCGGTCTCGGTCACGTGGCCGAAGGGGTGCGTTGTGCGCAAGCCGTGCTGGCGATCGCTCGCGCTCATTCGATCGACATGCCGATCACCGAGGCGGTCTGCGCCGTGTTGTTCGATGGGGTCGCCCCGCGCGATGCCGTCAACGCGCTGCTGCGCCGGGACGCCAAAGCCGAGTAATCGGGGCGCTCCGCTTTGTGCTGAACCGTTGTCCTATCCTCGCTGTCCACGTCTTATAGACGTTTCGGATGGCGAGGTTCTCCATGTTCACATCAGGTCATTGCTCGCTCGAGGCGCGCGTCGTCGACATCACGACGCTGGCGCTCGACGCGATCGTCAACGCTGCCAATAGTTCGCTGCTGGGCGGAGGCGGCGTAGACGGCGCGATTCATCGTGCAGCAGGGCGCGCGCTGTTACGCGAATGCGAAACGCTTGGCGGCTGCGCAACCGGCGACGCGAAAATCACCGCTGGCTACCAGTTGCCGGCGAAGCACGTGATACATGCGGTGGGCCCCGTCTGGCAGGGCGGCGGTCGAGGCGAGGCCGAGCTGCTGGCGTCGTGCTACCGGCGCTCGCTCGAGCTAGCCGGGCAGGCGCGCTGCGAGAGCATCGCGTTTCCTGCTATCAGCTGCGGCATCTACCGTTTTCCCGCGGAAGAGGCGGTCGGCATCGCGGTGGGCACAGTCGTGGACACGCTGCCGCGCATACCGGCCATTGAGCAGGTAGTGTTCGCCTGTTTCGACGACGCCATGTTCGCGCATTACCAAGCCGCATTGGGCCGCCTTGGCTGACCACACCCGACAGGCTTCCCGCCCTCAGGCGCCGCCTTCGAAACCGGCCTGACGCCAGGCTTCGAACACCACCACCGCAACGGTATTCGACAGATTCAGGCTGCGGTTGCCGGGCCGCATCGGCAAGCGCACCCGCTGTTCGGCAGCGAACTGCCCCAGCACGTCATCCGGCAAGCCGCGCGTCTCCGCACCGAACACGAACCAGTCGCCGGGCAGGAACGCATGGGCGTGAAAAGCGCCCGAGCCGCGCGTCGTGAAGGCAAACATGCGCGCCGGATCCGGTGCTTCCCTGGCCAGAAACGCGGCCCAATTGGCATGCACATGCATCTGCGCATACTCGTGATAGTCGAGGCCCGCGCGCTTCATCTTGGCGTCGTCGAGCGGGAAGCCGAGCGGTTCGATCAGATGCAAACGGGCGCCGGTATTGGCGCACAGGCGGATGACATTGCCGGTGTTCGGCGGGATTTCGGGTTCGACGAGTACGACGTTAAACATGATGTGAGCCAGTGGAGACTAGTTTTTCGGCGTGCGTAGCGCGACGAAGTTGGTGACGCGCCGCGCGCCGGCGGCCTTCAGCGTGTGCGCGAGGGCTTCGAGCGTGGCGCCGGTGGTCATGACATCGTCGACCACGGCCACGTGCAAACCGTGCACCGGGCCAGTGACGCTGAACGCCTGGCCGACGTTTTGCCGGCGCGCGTCGAGATCGAGGCGCGACTGCGGCGCGGTCTCGATGACGCGCGCGAGCAGCGTGGCGTCGCTCTTCACGCGGAGCGCGCGGGCCAGCGGTCTGGCAATCTGCCACGCCTGGTTGTAGCCGCGTTCGACGAGGCGTTTCGCCGCGAGCGGCACCGGCGCCATCACATCGGGCCATTCGGATGTGTCCAGCATATCGTCCGCAAGCCGCGCGAGCCGTTGCGCGAATTCGTCGGCCAGCCTCAGGCGGGCGCGAAACTTCAGACCGACTGCCAGCGTATCGAGCGGCGCCCGGTAGTCGGCCAGTGCAAGGGTGGCATCGAACGGCGGCGGCGTGGCGACACAGTCCGCGCACCGGTAACCGGCACGCTTGCCCGGCCGCGAACTGGACAACGGGACCGCGCAGACCGTGCAACGCAAGCGCGTTTCATTCGCATAAGCCTCGTCACAACCCCGGCAGAGCGCGCTCTGCGACAAATTGCCGCATAGTGTGCAAAGATTCGGCAGGGCGGCCTGCGCAAGGCGCGGCCATGACGAACCCAACCGGGTCGCAAACTCTGCAAGCCGGCCGCAAGGTGAAGAAACTGACGCCTGAAATCGCATCGATGGGCCGCCCGCGAAAGGCCTCCTGCGCTGAATGGAGGGGAGCGAGCGAGTATACTTCGTGCTCTTCGTCCGTGTGACTCCCATGCCCCCATCTCCCGCAAAATCTGGCCGTCCGGCCTATGATTCCCGGCGCCTGCAGCGGATTTTCGACCGCCGCGCGGCGACTTTCGACGATGTGGCGTTCCTGCCGCGCGAGATTGCGCAGCGCATGCGCGAGCGTCTTGACTACATCAAGGTCAGCCCGGCTGCCGTGCTCGATGCGGGCTGCGGCGCAGGCGACGACCTGCCAGGACTGCGCGAGCGCTTTCCCGAAGCCCCGGTGTTCGGCACCGACCTCTCGCATGCCATGCTCACCCGGGCGCTGCACCACGACGCCGGCGACACGAGCTGGCGGCGCTTCCTGCCGGCCTCGATCGGCAAGGCGCTCGGCGCGCGCGGCCCGCGCTTCGCCCAGGCGGACTTCTCGGCACTGCCTTTTGCAGCAAGCGCGTTCGAATTCATCTGGTCGAACCTCGCCTTGCACTGGCACTCGCGGCCCGATCTCGTATTTCCCGAATGGCAACGCGTGCTGAAGGTAGGGGGTCTGCTGATGTTCAGCACGCTTGGTCCCGATACACTCAAGGAACTGCGCGGCGCGTATGCCGAAGTGGAGGCGGCGCACGGCGTGCCGTCGCGCAAGCACGTGATCGATTTCGTGGATATGCACGACCTGGGCGATATGCTGGTTGAGAGCGGCTTCGAGATTCCGGTGATGGACCAGGAGACGCTGACCATCACCTATCAGTCGCCGCAATCGCTGCTCGCGGATGTGCGCCGCTGGGGTGCTTACCCGTTCGAGCGCGAGACCGGCTCGCCCGTGGCGGGCGCCGCGGGCCCGGCCTCGCAGCGCCTCTACAAGGCGCTGCTGGCCGCGCTCGAGGCGCGCCGGCGGCCCGACGGCACGCTCGCGCTGACCTTCGAGGTGATCTACGGACATGCGTGGAAAGCAGTGCCGCGCATGACCGCCGAGGGTCATGGAATCGTGCGTCTGGAGGACATTGGACGAGGTCCGTCAAGGAATCGTTGAAGCGGTAAAGAGGGCATCTGTTATGTCTGAAATTACCGGGACAAAAGTGCTTCACAGGATGCGTCAAAATGGCGCAAAGGCTTGTCGGGACTGGCTTTCAGCCCGATAGGGCGTTGCTTGTGGATGCCATTGAACGCGCCTATAATGCGTCAGTTTGCCGCTCGGAGCTCCCACACCCGCAGCGGCAGGCCCGAGGCGCTGGGCAGCAGTAAAAGTCGGCAAGAAGCGGTACCAGGCAGCGGTAACAGGCAAGGTTAAGAGGCACTCGCAGGAGACAGCGATGGAGTCATCTGATCTGCTGGCGGAGTCGGAGCCGGTCCTCAAGGACTGGACGATGAAGCGCAACTGTTCGGTGTCGCCGAAGCAGTTCGTATGGTTCTATGTGTCGCTTGCGGTGGTTTCGCTGCTCATTGCTTTCATGCTGGATCTGATCGGCGCCTGGCTGGTGCTGCCGTTCACCGGCATCGAGTTGGTAGCGGTCGGTATCGCTTTTGCAATATACGCGCGTCATGCTGTGGATTACGAACGCATCAGGCTGTTTCCGAACCGGCTCGTCATCGAGCAGGTAAGCGCGGAGCAAGTCACGCAGTTCGAATTCAATCCGCGCTGGGTGCGGATCGAGCCGGGCGCAACGCCGCGTGACCACATCAAACTGGTCTCGCGTGGCCAGACGATCATGATTGGGCAACACCTCGCGCAGTATCGGCGCGCGCAATTTGCAGGCGAATTGCGCATGTGGCTCAGGCGTTGTTAGTCGCCTCGGGGCTCGCGCCGTCCAGGGGAGCGCGAGGCAGCCTTCCAGCGGGGTCGAGGGTTTGAATGGAAATTTTGGGTAAGGAAGCTATGAAAACAATCAAGCGAGCCCTCATGGGCGGGCTGGCGCTTACCGGATTGCTCTTTGCCGGTGCCGCGCTGGCAGTGGGTGACAGTCCGGGCGGCCCCGCCGTCAACGAGATCAACCTCCAGCCGCCTGCAACCGCTATCGCTGAGGAGCTCTATCACCTCCACACCTTCATGTTGATCCTCTGTACGGTGATCTTCGTGGGCGTGTTCGGTGTGATGTTCTATTCGGTCTTTGCTCACCGCAAGTCGAAAGGCCACAAGGCCGCCCATTTCCACGAAAGCACCACCGTCGAAATCATCTGGACGATTGTCCCGTTCGTCATCGTCGTGCTGATGGCGCTGCCCGCCACCAAGACCGTCGTGGCGATGAAAGACACCACTAACTCCGACCTGACCATCAAGGTGACCGGATACCAGTGGAAGTGGGGCTACGACTACGTGAAGGGTCCGGGTGAGGGCATCAGCTTCCTGTCCACGCTCAGCACCCCGCGGGACGAGGTTGCCGGCCTGATGCCGAAGAGCGACACCTATCTGCAGGAAGTCGACAACCCGCTGGTGGTGCCGGTCGACAAGAAGATCCGCATCATCACCACCGCCAACGACGTGGTCCACTCCTGGTACGTTCCGGCTTTCGGTGTGAAGCAGGATGCGATTCCGGGCTTCGTGCGCGACACGTGGTTCAAGGCTGACAAGACCGGCACGTTCCGCGGCTTCTGCACCGAGCTGTGCGGCAAGGAACATGCGTTCATGCCGGTGGTGGTCGAAGTGCTCTCGGCTGACGACTACGCCAAGTGGGTCGACGACCAGAAGAAGAAAATGGCCGCCGGCGCTGACGATCCCAACAAGACCTACACCATGGCCGAGTTGATGGAACGCGGCGGCAAGGTCTATGCATCGAACTGCGCGGTCTGCCACCAGCCGACCGGCAAGGGCGCCGGCGCGTTCCCGGCGCTCGACGGCAGCAAGATCGCTAACGGTCCGATCGCTCAACACGTGAGCCTCGTGCTGAAGGGCAAGAATGCGATGCCGTCGTGGGCGCCTACGCTGAACGACGTCGAGATCGCCTCGGTCATCACGTTCGAGCGCAACTCGTGGGGTAATCACACCGGCGACATTCTCCAGCCGAAGCAGGTTGCGGACGCGCGCAACGGCAAGCTGCCGGAAGGTGGCAACCACCTCGCGGATGCTGCGGCAGGTGCAAGCGGCGCAGCCGCGAGTGACGCGGGCGCTGCCAGCGCGGCCGCCCCGGCCGCTGCCGCTTCCTCGGACAGCGCAGCAGCCCTGCCGGCTAACGTCTACTTCGAAACCGGCAAGAGCACGCTGCCGGACGACGCGAAAGCAGCGGTCGCTGCGGCTGCCGATTACGCCAAGGCGCACCCGGACGCAAAGTTTGCGGTGTCGGGCTTTACCGACGCAGCCGGTTCGGCCGACCTCAACGCCAAGCTCGCCAAGAGCCGCGCCGAAGCCGTGCGCGACGCGCTGAAGGCCGCCGGCATTGCCGAAGACCATATTATTTTAAAGAAGCCGGAAACGGTCACTGGCGGCAGCGATCCCAAAGAGGCGCGCCGTGTTCAGATCAGTTCGGCAGCCTGACGTGTTCATGGTCAGCACCGCAGTATTCGCATTAGGAGATTGTCATGTCTAGCGTTGGACACGATGTAGTTGCGGGCCACGAGCACGTCCACGGCGACCCCCATGCTCATGGGACGCCGCATGGCTGGCGCCGGTGGCTGTACGCCACCAACCACAAGGATATCGGTACGCTGTACCTGATCTTCTCGTTCACCATGTTCCTCTCCGGGGGCGTGATGGCGCTGATGATCCGTGCCGAACTGTTCGAACCGGGCCTGCAGATCATGCGTCCCGAGTTCTTCAACCAGTTGACCACCATGCACGGCCTGATCATGGTGTTCGGCGCGATCATGCCGGCCTTCGTCGGTTTCGCGAACTGGATGGTGCCGCTGCAGATCGGCGCATCGGACATGGCTTTTGCGCGGATGAACAACTTCAGCTTCTGGCTGCTGCCGGTGGCGGCGGTCCTGCTGGTGGGTTCGTTCTTTGCGCCGGGTGGCGCCACGGCTGCCGGCTGGACGCTGTACGCACCACTCTCCACGCAGATGGGCCCGGGCATGGACTTCGCGATTTTCGCGGTCCACTTGATGGGTGCCTCGTCGATCATGGGCGGCATCAACATCGTCGTGACGATCCTGAACATGCGCGCGCCGGGCCTGACGCTGATGAAGATGCCGATGTTCGTCTGGACGTGGCTCATCACCGCTTACCTGCTGATCGCCGTGATGCCGGTTCTGGCCGGTGCGATCACCATGCTGCTGTTCGACCGCCACTTCGGCACGTCGTTCTTCAATGCGGCCGGTGGCGGCGACCCGGTGATGTACCAGCATATCTTCTGGTTCTTCGGGCACCCCGAGGTGTACATCATGATCTTGCCGGCGTTCGGGATCGTGTCGCAGGTGATTCCGGCGTTCTCGCGCAAGCCGCTGTTCGGTTATAGCTCGATGGTGTACGCCACGTCGTCGATCGCCATCCTGTCGTTCATGGTCTGGGCGCACCACATGTTCGCCACCGGCATGCCGGTGACCGGCCAGTTGTTCTTCATGTACGCCACGATGCTGATCGCCGTGCCGACGGGCGTGAAGGTGTTCAACTGGGTGGCCACGATGTGGCGCGGTTCGCTGACGTTCGAAACCCCGATGCTGTTTGCGGTGGGCTTCCTGTTCGTGTTCACGTTCGGCGGTCTGACGGGCCTGATGCTCGCCATGGCGCCGCTCGACATCCAGTATCACGGTACCTACTTCGTGGTGGCGCACTTCCACTACGTGCTGGTGGCGGGTTCTCTGTTCGGTCTCTTCTCCGGCTGGTACTACTGGTCGCCGAAATGGACCGGCTGGATGTACAACGAGACGCGCGGCAAGATCCACTTCTGGGCCTCGATGATCTTCTTTAACCTCGCCTTCCTGCCGATGCACTTCGTGGGTCTCGCAGGCATGCCGCGTCGTTACGCCGATTACCCGGCGCAGTTCACCGACTGGAACCAGGTCATCACGATCGGCGCGTTCGGCTTCGGCCTCGCCCAGGTGTACTTCCTGTTTGCTGTGGCGCTGCCGGCTTACCGCGGCGGCGGCGAGCTCGAAAAGGCCGGCGACAAGCCGTGGGACGGCGCGACGGGTCTCGAATGGACCGTGCCGAGCCCGGCTCCGTTCCATACGTTCGAACACCCGCCGACGGTCGAGTAACGGTCGACTAACGGTCAACCAGGCAATTGTTCGATGCGGCATTCCCGGTTCTGACCCGGTCCTGGCATAAGCGCCAGGCCGGGTGCAGCAAAGCCGCAGAGTCGGACGGTGGCAGCGCGGTGATCCTTATCAGTGCAGTAAAGGTTCGAGAAACTCCAGCATGACCCGGAATCCACAACAGCGACGTACGCCCGAGGAAATCCGCGCGGGCAACCGGCGGCTCGGTCTGATCATGCTTGCCATCGCCGCCGCGTTTTTCGTGGGTATTTTCATCAGGCAGAGCTTTTTCTCCTGAGCCTTGGTGCGGTGTAGGGGTTTGTCTGAGCTGGATGTCTGAGCTGTTTTGATGGCTTGTTGAGGAAGTTCGATGTCGACGCAACCGCCGCTCGAGACCGACCGCTCGTTTAACCGGTCGATGCTGATCAAGCTGGTCGTGGTCGCGTTCCTGATGTTCGGTTTCGGGTTTGCGCTGGTGCCGATGTACCGCGCGATCTGCCAGATTACCGGTATCAACAATCTCGTGCAGCGCGACGCGACGGCACGGGAAGCGAAGAATACGCAGGTCGACATGAGCCGCACGATTTCGATCGAATTCGATGCGAACGCGCGCGGCCCGCTCGGTTTCAAGCCGGAGCAGCACAGCCTCGACGTGCATCCCGGCGAAGTTACGACGGTGATGTACACGGTGAGCAACGAACAGGCGCGCACGATCCACGCGCAAGCCATTCCGAGCTACGCACCGAAGCAGGCCACCGAGTACTTCAAGAAGATCGAATGCTTTTGTTTTACGCAGCAGACGTTGGCTGCAAACGAGGTCAAGCGGTTGCCGGTGGTGTTCGTCGTCGACCCGAAATTGCCGAAGGATGTGAAGACGATCACCTTGTCGTACACGTTCTTCGAACTCAATACACCCGCGCCGGTGACGAGCGGGACGGCGGGGCCGGCCAAGGCTGCGGTGACGGTACCCGAGCCAGCCTGATGCGGCACACGTGACGGGCGAAGGAAGAAGAAGGTAATGAGCCACAACGATGGGAGCGATGAGGGTCGTAGCGGTCGAAAGAGCAGCTTCGGCCAGTCGATGAAGGCCGTGTTCTGGGCGTTTTTCGGCGTGCGCAAGCGGCGCGACCTGGAATCGGATGCCAGTCAGCTCAACCCGCTGCATGTGCTGCTCGCGGCGCTGATCGGTGCGGCCATCTTTATCGGTATCCTGATTCTGGTCGTACGCGCGGTGGTGGGCTAAGCGGCCCGGCGCGCAGCAACAAAAGCGGCAACAGTGGGCGGCCTTGGGCCAAAAGCGCGGCCCCAAAGATTAGAGTGAAGCGGTGCGGTATCGACGCACCGCCGAAGAGACAGCCGGATTAACCGGGTCAAGCGGAACAACTGGACTGAAGTGGAGAATCAAGAATGAGCGGTCAAAACGAGAGCCCGTACTATTTCGTACCGCATCCGTCGCGGCATCCGATCAGCGCGGCCATCGGGCTGCTGGTCATGCTGTCATCGCTTGCGGCGTGGATCAACGGCGAAAGCTGGGCGCCTATCACGGTGCTCGCCGGCTTGCTGTGGCTGCTCTTCACGTTGTGGCACTGGTTCGGCGACGCGATCTCCGAGTCGGAAGGCGGCATGTACGGCAAGAACGTCGACAAGTCGTACCGCTGGAGCATGAGCTGGTTCATCTTTTCCGAAGTCATGTTCTTCGGCGCATTTTTCGGCGCGCTGTTCTATGCCCGTGAAATCGCCATGCATCAACTGGGCAGTCTCGACTACAAGCTGATCTGGCCGGATTTCTCTGCGGTGTGGCCGAACACCGGCCCGGCAACGCTGGTGTCGCACTTTAAGTCGATGCAGCCGTGGCCGGTGCCGACCATCAACACGGCGCTGCTGCTGTCCTCGGGAGCGACGCTGACGGTGGCTCACCACGCACTGCGTGAGAACCATCGCAACAAGACGATCGCGTGGCTGGCCGCTACCGTCGTGCTGGGCCTGTGCTTCCTGTTCCTGCAGGGCTTCGAGTACTACCACGCATATAACGAACTGAACCTGACGCTGGCCTCGGGCGTCTACGGCTCGACGTTCTTCCTGCTGACCGGGTTCCACGGTTTCCACGTGTTCCTCGGTGGCACGATGCTGACGGTGGTGCTGGTGCGCGTGATTCGCGGCCACTTCACCGCTGACCATCACTTCGCCTTTGAAGGCGCGGCCTGGTACTGGCACTTTGTGGACGTGGTGTGGCTCGGGCTGTACGTGGTGGTGTACTGGCTGTAAAGCTTTCGGGTCTGCGCGCAGTACTTATTACCGCGGTCTTTGCTGCGGGTCACGTGCAGACGTTTGAATTGCCGGTTTCGCTGCAGGCCGCGAAATCAACGAGTAGTATGCAGGCCTGACGCAGCGCCGCCCTCGACCCTGTCAGGGCGGCGTTTTGCTTCTGGGGCGCTAATGGGGCGCTTACGGAGCGGGACTGAAGCGGAACTGCCGCGGAAATCCCGCGCCGTCGCCTAGCGGCCGTAAGGGATGCCGGTCGACTGGATCCAGCCCATCCAGTGCGCAAACAGGATGAAGAGGAACAGCGAGATCGACAGGCCCACCCGGGTGGCCAGCGACCAGACCATGCGTTTCGTCTTACCCTTGTCGTGCATCATGAAGTACAGCGCCGAGGCCATGCTGGCGATGATCAGGGCAAAGGCGATGGGAACGAGAATGTGCATGAAATCAGCTGAAATTCAGGAGCGCGAAGGCAATATGGTTATTATCGCACCGTGCGTGGCGCCCCGTGTACCGGTGGGGCAGGCGCAATGAAGATCCGCTGGTTGCCCGCACTGTTGATCCTGATCGTCGTCGCGGTAACCGTGCGGCTGGGCTTCTGGCAGCGCGATCGCGCGCATCAGAAAGAGGCGCTGCAGGCCCACATTACGCAGTTCGAGAACGCGCCGGCCGAGCCGATCGGCAGCGCCCCGATTGCGTTGAAAGACATCGAGTTTCACCGGGTGCGCGCCCGCGGCAGTTTCGTCGCTGACAAAGCGATCTATCTCGACAATCGCCCGTATAACGATCAGCCGGGCTTTTACGTCGTGATGCCCTTTAAACTCGCCGACGGCGGCTATGTTCTGGTCAATCGCGGCTGGTTGCCGCGCAACATCAACGACCGCACCGTGATCGCGCCGTACGTCACGCCGCCGGGTCAGATCGAGATCGAAGGGATTGCGCGGGCCGATGCCACCCGAGCGTTCGAGCTGGGGCAGGGCGGTTCGGCTCCGCACCAGTCGATCCGGCAGAATCTGGACGTGGGGGCCTACGCCGCCGAGACGGGTCTGCCGCTGCAGCCGTTCGTGATCCAGCAGTTGAGCGACGACGGCGACAAGCTGGTGCGCGACTGGCCGGCCCCGGATACCGACGTCGAACGCAATTACGGCTACATGCTCCAATGGTGGGGCATGGCCATCGCGGCGCTCGCTTTTGGCTTGTATGCCGCGCGGCGCGCGGCAAAGAAAGAGCACGTGCCCAGCGCTTGATGCGCGCCGCGCAATTATTGAAAGAGGTTCTGTAGTGTCGACGCAATCTCCCCGTTCGCCGCAAGCCGGCAAACCCGCCGGCCCTGCGGTCATGCCCGGCCAGCCCCGCAGCAAAGGGTCGTGGCAACGCGGCCGCTGGATGATGCTGTTGATCGCGCTGGTGTGTGCGGCCCCCGTGGTCGGCTCGTATTTCACCTACTACGTGATCAAGCCGAGCGGCGGCACCACCAGCTACGGCACGCTCATCGAGCCGCAGCGGCCGATTCCCGATGCGCTGGTGGTGACGGGGCAAGATGGCAAGCCGCTGAAACTCGCATCGCTGCGCGGCAAGTGGCTGATGGTTTCGGTCGACAGCAGCGCCTGCGACAAGGCCTGCGTAACCAAGCTGTATTTCATGCGCCAGGTGCGCGCCACCCAAGGCCCGGAGCGCGACCGGGTCGTCGAGGTCTGGCTGCGCACCGACGCGGGGAACGTGGCCGACGTGATCCAGACTGCCTATCCGGACACGCGCAAGCTGATTGCCGATCCGGCAGCCCTCGCGGCATGGCTGCCCGTCGATGCCGGCACGGCGCTCACCGATCACATCTTCGTGGTCGATCCGAACGGCAACCTGATGATGCGTTTCCCGAAAGATCCGAACCCGAGCAAGATCAAGGGCGACATAACCAAGCTGCTGAAGTGGTCGAGCATCGGCTGATGCGGCGTTTTATCGCACGCCAGGGTGTACCGCGGATCGGACCCCTGTAGCACTATTGGCCGCTGCGTTTATTGCGAGAAGGTAGAGAGATGTTCGTATTGCAACTGGGCCTGATTGGCTTGTGCATTGCGTTGCTGCCGCTGTCCTACGTATGGGTCAGGGCCGACGACAATAAATTCCGCAAGCTTGTCTGGGTCACCACCTTCATGACGCTGGACCTCGTGATGTTCGGCGGCTTCACCCGCCTGACCGACTCCGGGCTCGGCTGTCCTGACTGGCCCGGTTGCTACGGCACGGCCTCGCCGTTTGTCGCCCACGCGGCGATTGCCGCGGCTCACCAGGCGCTGCCCACCGGCCCCGTCAGCATGACCAAGGCGTGGATCGAAATGATCCACCGTTACTTCGCCATGGCGATCGGCGTGCTGATCGTCGCGCAGACGGTGATTGCGTGGGTCGCGCGCATCAAGCGGCGTCCGTTGCACGTCTCGCCGTGGTGGCCGACTTCGCTGCTGCTGTTGATTCTGGTGCAAGGCGCGTTCGGTGCATGGACCGTTACGCTCAAACTGCAGCCGGTGATCGTCACGACGCACCTGCTGCTGGGCCTCGCGCTGCTTGGCACGCTCGGCTGGCTGGCGGCGCGCCAGACGCCGCTGCCCGCCTATGAACCCGAAGCGGCACAGTGGCGCACGGCGGCGCTCGCTGGTCTCGCGTTGCTGGTCGCGCAGATCGCGCTGGGCGGCTGGGTCAGCACCAACTACGCGGTGCTCGCCTGCACGGACTTCCCGACCTGCAACGGTCAATGGATTCCGCCGATGGATTTCGCGCACGGCTTCCACCTGTGGCGTGCGCTCGGCATGACCGGCGACGGCGAGATGATTACCCAGGATGCGCTGGTGGCGATCCACTGGACCCATCGGACCTTTGCGATCGTCGTGATCGCTTATCTGCTCTGGTTTGCGCTGAAGGTGCGCCGCTTCGAATCGCTGCGCCGTCCCGCCAACGGTGTGTTGCTGGTGGTGCTGATCCAGTTCATCACCGGCCTCTCCAACATTGTCCTGCAATGGCCGTTGCCCATTGCAGTCGCCCATAACGGCGGCGCCGCAATCCTGCTGCTGCTGCTCGTTATGCTAAACTTTCGAATCGCTTATAGCCGTCCCGGCCGCGCCGCCTTGTCTGCGCGCGACGCCGCGCCAGCGTGACCCCACATGGACAGCACAACTCTTTCCCAGACCCCCGGTAGTCGGATCTCCCAGTACATCGCGCTGACCAAGCCGCGCGTGACGCAGCTTGCCGTGTTCTGCGCAGTGATCGGTATGTTCCTCTCCACGCCCGGCATGGTGCCGTGGACCCCGTTGATCGGCGGCACCGTCGGCATCTGGCTGCTCGCCGGTGCGGCGTTCGCCATCAACTGCCTGGTCGAGCAGAAAATCGACGCGAAAATGCGCCGCACCTCGTGGCGGCCGTCCGCACGCGGCGAGATCACGACCACGCAGATCCTGCTGTTTTCCGCCGTGCTCGGCGGTCTCGGCATGTGGACGCTCTACACGTTCGCCAATCCGCTGACCATGTGGCTCACGCTTGCCACCTTCGTCGGCTACGCGGTCATCTACACGCTGTTGCTCAAGCCGGCCACGCCGCAGAACATCGTGATCGGCGGCGCCTCGGGCGCCATGCCGCCGGCGCTTGGCTGGGCCGCAGTCACGGGCCACGTGCCGGGCGACGCCTGGATTCTGGTGCTGATCATTTTCGTGTGGACGCCGCCGCATTTCTGGGCGCTCGCTCTGTATCGCCGCAAAGACTACGAAAACGCCGGTCTGCCGATGCTGCCGAACACCCACGGCGAACAGTACACCCGGCTGCATATTTTCCTGTACTCCGTGATCCTGTTCGCGGTCGCGCTGATGCCGTTCATCTCGGGCATGAGCGGCGTCGTTTATCTGGTGGCGGCGGTGCTGCTCGGCGCCGTGTTCCTCGCCTACGCGTGGAAGATCTATCGGGAGTACTCCGATACGCTCGCGCGTCAGTTGTTCCGTTACTCGATCATTTATCTGTCGCTGCTGTTCGCCGCGCTGTTGATCGATCACTATGCACGTGTCTTGATCGGCGCGTAATACCATGCTTACACACCGGCTAGCGCGCGTGGCGCGCACCGCCTTGATGGCCTGTGCGCTCGGCGGCGCGGTATTGGCCTCAGGCTGCGGCAAACCTGCTCCCTCGTTCCAGAACGTCGACATCACCGGCAATACGCAGTTCGGTTCGGACTTTTCGTTGCCCGACACCAGCGGCAAGATTCGCACGCTCGCGGACTACAAGGGCAAGGTGGTGGTGCTGTTCTTCGGCTACACGCATTGCCCCGATGTCTGTCCGACCACGATGGCCGAACTGTCGCAAGCACTCGAGCAACTGGGCCAGACGGATGCCAAGCGGGTTCAGGTGCTGTTCGTCACGGTCGATCCCGAGCGCGACACGGCAGCGTTGATGGCGCAGTACGTGCCGGCCTTCAATCCTTCGTTTGTCGGCTTGCGCCCGGCCGATCAGGAGCAGCTCACCAAGGTGACGAAGGACTTCCGCGTCTACTACGCCAAGGTGCCGGGTAAGACGCCCGATAGCTACACGATGGACCACACAGCGGCCAGCTTTGTCTTCGACCCCGATGGCAAGCTGCGACTCTTTGCCCGCGACGGGCAGGGCGCCGCGCCGTGGGTGCACGATATCAAGCTGCTCCTCGGTTAAGTCTCAGTCACGCGCTTGCTGGGCAGGCGCGTGATGTCCCGCTGTTCTTCTGCTGCGCCCCCTTTTCTCCGCTCGTTAGGTCATTTTCCCGCTCGTGACGTCAGCGAAGATTCACGCCGGAACCGGCAGGTTCAGCCCCGGCGCGAGCCGCGTTGCCTTGAATTCCGTCACGTCGTAACGCGCCACTTTCTGCTGTGCGAACGGATCGGTGGCGAGCAGCGCGTCGAGCTCCTCGCGCTCGAGGTTGACCGCGAGAATGACGCCGCCGTCGCGCGGCACTTTCGGGCCCGCGGCCACGAACACGCCGGCTTCGAATTGCTCATTGAGGAAAGCACGATGCGCTTCGAGCGCGTCGTCGACCTGTTCAAGCGGCACGATATAGGTGAGATTGATGACGTACATGGATAGCCTCGTTTAGAAAGCGTGGTGCGCCTCGTGAGCGGCCACAGGTTGGCCATTATCGTTCGGTGCTCAAACCCTTGCACGTGTGCGACCTGTCTGGGCCGTCGCTGGTCTCCTGCTATTCCCACCCGTTCCCGCCTCAAGTTGCCCCATTTCGGTGCCGTTATCCGTAAGGCAATCGTTTGCGATGAATGCCGCCGGGAGCGGTGCAAGCGAAAACCACACAGAAGAGACCAACACAATGAGCAGGATGAGTTTGAATCGCAAGCTGTGGCTGTCGCTCGCGCTGGTTTGGCTGGGACTGCTCGGCGTCGGGCTATGGAGCGCGATCGAAACGCGCAGCACCATGCTGGCCGAACGCAAGGCCGGCATGGTGAATCTGGTTGAAGCAGCGCAGGGCGTGGTGAACGGCTATTACGCTTTATCGCAGGCCGGCAAACTGAGTGAGGCCGACGCACAACGCGAAGCGCTGGCTCGTCTTGCCAGCATGCGCTACGGCGAGTCCGGTTACCTGTTCGTGATGGACTCGAAGCCGGTCGTGCTGATGCATCCAACGCTGCCGCAGATGGTCGGCAAGCCGGTGGGCGACTTCAAGGATCCGGACGGCAAGCTGCTGTACGTCACCATTGTGGACGCAGCGAAGGCAGACGGTCACGGCTTCGCGGAGTACCGCGGGCGCCTGCCGCATAGCGAAACCGCGGTGCCGAAGATCAGCTATGTGGTGCGCTTTGCCCCGTGGGACTGGAATATCACCAGCGGCGTGTTCATCAAGGATATCGATACGACGTACTACGAAACACTGCTGGGTCACCTGTTCGTTGTCCTCGTGATCGGCGCGGTGATTTCGCTGGCGATGATCCTGATCATCCGCAACGTGCGCGCGAGCCTCGGCGGTGAACCCGAGCAGGCCGCGCAACTCGCGACCCATATTGCGAAGGGCGATCTGACCCAGGCGGTCGAGGTGCGTGTCAACGATTCCAGCAGCATGATGGCGGCGATGCGCGAGATGCAAGACCGCTTGCAGAGGACGATCGGTGAGATTCGCCGTTCCTCGGAGCAGATCGCCTCGGCCACGCAGCAAATTGCGGCGGGCAACAACGATCTGTCGCAGCGCACCGAGCAGCAGGCCGCGTCGTTGCAGGAGACGGCCGCCAGCATGGAGCAGCTCACCGCCACGGTAAAGCAGAACGCCGACAACGCGCGCCAGGCGAGCGGCCTTGCGCATAACGCGTCGGACATCGCGACCAAGGGCAATGAAGTGGTGAGTCGCGTGATCGGCACGATGGGCGAGATCAACGATAGCTCGCGGCAGATTGCAGATATCATCGGCGTGATCGAAGGCATTGCGTTCCAGACCAATATCCTCGCGCTGAACGCAGCGGTCGAAGCCGCACGCGCCGGCGAACAAGGGCGCGGTTTCGCGGTCGTGGCCGGTGAGGTGCGCAGCCTCGCGCAACGCTCGGCGACGGCGGCTAAAGAGATCAAGCTGCTGATCGGCGCCTCGGTGGAGCGGGTCAACAACGGCTCGACGCTGGTCGAGCAGGCTGGCGCCACGATGGGCGAGATCCTCCAGGCCGTGCGCCGGGTGACCGACATCATGGGTGAGATCGCGGCGGCATCCGAAGAGCAGAGCAGCGGCATCTCGCAGGTGGGCCTCGCGGTGACGCAGATGGACGAGGTAACGCAGCAAAACGCGGCGCTGGTGGAGCAGGCCGCGGCGGCCGCGGCTTCGCTGCAGGACCAGGCGGCGCGCCTGCGCGAGACGGTGAGCGCGTTCCGGGTGAACGGACATGATGCGGCGGATGAGCCGTCTGCTGCTGCGGCCATGCGCCGGCTCAAGCCGGCGCGGCCGGCGGCGGCTGCTTCGGCTGGATAAGCGCTTGCCGGGCTGCCCCACGCACCGCGCTGGGGCATACCCATATGAGAACCCGATATTTCACATTGCACCGGGCGTATGAGACCATTTGCAGTCCAGTTGGCGACGCGCACAACGCGCTGCCAGCTCTACACCCGAATCTGACACCGATCAGAAATAGCGAGAACTACATGCAGCGCAGAAACATCCTGAAAGCCCTCTCCGCCGTGGTTGCTACCGCCGCGTTCGCCACCAGCTTCGGCGCCCAAGCCGACGACAAGGTCATCAAGGTCGGCACGATCAGCGGTCCCGACGCGCAAATCTGGGCCGTAGCCCAGAAAGTGGCGCAGCGCGAAGGCCTGAACGTGAAGGTCATCGAATTCAACGACTACGTGCAACCGAACGCCGCACTCGACGCCGGCGATCTGGACGCCAACAGCTTCCAGCACCAGCCGTACCTCGACAGCCAGATCAAGCAGCGCGGCTACAAGATCGTCAGCGCCGGCCTGACCTACATTTCGCCGCTCGGCATCTACTCGAAGAAGTTCAAGTCGGTGAAGGATCTGCCGCAGAGCGCGAAGGTCGCGGTGCCGAACGACCCGTCCAATGAGAACCGCGCGCTGCTGTTGCTGCAGGCGCAAGGCCTCCTCAAGCTGAAGGCCGGCGCTGGCACGAACGGAAACAACGCGACGCCGCTCGACATCGCGGACAATCCGAAGAAGCTGAAGCTGATCGAACTGGACGCCGCACAACTGCCGCGCTCGCTGTCGGACGTCGACGCGGCTGCGATCAACACCAACTACGCGCTTGCTGGCGGTCTGCAGCCGACCAAGGACGCGATCGCGCTCGAGGACATCCACAGCCCGTACGCGAACCTGATCGCCGTGCGTATCCAGGACAAGGACAAACCGTGGGTGAAGAAGCTGGTTGCTGCATACGAGTCGGAAGATGTGCGCCAGTTCATCAAGACCCAGTTTAAGGGTGCGGTGGTGCCGTCGTTCTAAGCGAACCGCCCTTGCCCGGATGACGGGCCGAAATGCGAAGCGCCATGGGAGCCCATCCCATGGCGCTTTTTTGTTGCCCGCGTGGTGCGTTTCGCTAACCACTGCGCACGTAACAACGTGCCGCCTGGCGGCCGCTACAGATCGCGCTCCCATCGCTCCACCGTCAACGCGTGACCGAAACGCATCTCCGGTGTCGCACTCGCGCAGACAAAGCCCGCGCGCTCGCAGAGCCGCCGCGACTCGCCGAGCGTCGCTACCGTCGACAGCGTGATCCTGGTGTAGCCCGCACGCCTGGCAAAGCGCACGCACTCGTCGACCAGTTGCGTGCCGATGCCGAGCCGGCGCATGTCGGGCTCGATATACAGCAGCCTGATTCGCGCGACCGTAGCCGAGATGCCGGCCACCAGCGCCGAACCGACGATGGCATTGTCCTGTTCGGCAATCCAGCAGGTCTCGCGCACCGGATCGTGATGCTGGGTGAAATCGGCGACGGTCTTCGCGAGCAGTCCTTCGAAGGTGTGATCCCAGCCGTGTTCGCTCGCCAACAGCAGCGCCTGCCGGTGCACCAGCCAGCCATACTCGCCCGCGCGCGGTGCGCGCAGCGTAATGATGCCGCGGCGCGGCTGATCGTCGAGCAGCCGTTCGACGAGCTTCATGGCGCCGATCAAGGTCTCCTGCGCATTCACGGCGAGCCGCTCCAGCACCGACAGCACTTCGTCGATGGCGGCGGTGTCGAGCGGTTCGTAGGCGGCGTGTCCCTGATCGGTGAGGGCGATCAGCGATTGCCGCGCGTCGCTCTCCGACGGCCGGCGGGTGATCAGGTTGCGGCGCTCGAAGCTCGTGAGCAGGCGGCTCAGATAGCCGCTGTCGAGCCCCAGATTGCGAGCGAGGACGGTGGCGGTCTGCGCGCGCCCGCGAGCCAGTTCGTGCAGCACGCGCACTTCGGTCAGCGAGAACGGGCTCTTTTGCAGACGCTCGTGCAGTGCGCCGATGTGTTTCGTGTAGAAGCGATTGAAGTGGCGAACGGCCTCAGCGCGCCGCAGCGCTGCGGAATCAGTCAACGTACGGCTCCCCTGAGGTTCTTGTGGGTATGACACAGCATTCTATTGGATGCCATCCTATATAAAAACGGTAAAACCTGCGCTGGAGCCGCCCTCACCGATATTGATATTACAAAAGTAGCGTGGCAGGGTAGCTGGCTCCGTGCGGTAGCGAACCAGTGGTTCTCTACCGGGCCCGAAACTCTCTCAAATACGGGTAAATACCGATCACCGAAAACCCTCGAAAAATCCTCTCGGAATCGCTGGACTCCCTTTTCCATCAAGGCTTTGTGGCCAGTCAACAAGGCATGGAACAACTTCATTGACTGGTATTATTGTGGTTATATAATGGGCTCTCATTTCGCAGCCCATGCTCTTCCTTTCGACCCACCCGAGCCCATGGAAACACGCTGGTCCGCATTGATGCCTGACGCTCGTAACGTCACGCCGCTCTATCTGCAACTCGCGCGCAACCTGGCCACTGCGATTCACTGTGGTGTATGGTCGGCGGGCGAAGCGCTGCCGTCGGAGCGCACGTTGTCGGATGCGATCGGCGTGTCGCGTATCACCGCGCGCAAGGCGATCGAGTTGCTGGTGGAGCAAGGTCTGATCCGGCGGGCTCGGGGCGCGGGCAGCTTCATTACGCCGCGCGTCGAAGATCCGCTGTCGCGGCTCACCGGCTTTACCAAGAAGATGCAGCAGCGGGGCTTTCGTCCCGACTCGGTCTGGCTCGAGCGCGGCATCCGCGCCGCCAATCGCGACGAACTGGTGCATCTGGGCTTGTCGCCGGGTGCGGCGGTGACGAGCCTGCGGCGCTTGCGCCGCGCGGACGGCATCGTGATGGCGGTGGAACACTCGGCGCTGCCGGCTGCGATCGTGCCGGACCCGCACGCGATTGGCGTGTCGCTCTACAGCTATCTGGAGCAGCGTGGCATGGCGGTGGTGCGTGCGCTGCAGCACTTTCGGGCCGTCAACGCGACGAGCGAGATTGCCTCGCTGATGGACATCGAGCCGCGCTCGGCGCTGCTGGTGATCACGCGTATCGGCTATAGCGCCGACCAGCGGGCGATTGAATTGACGGACACCTACTGCCGGGACGATTACTACGACTTTGTCGCCGAACTGCGCCAGTAACGCGACAAACGTAACCTAACAGGCGCGCCGCAACAACGGTGCAACCCTCGCGCAACGCGGCACGGCGCGAATCAGTGACGTATCGCACTACGTATTATCAGAGAGACTCATGCTGACCGGGAACATACTCACCACCGATGGGTGGATTTACGGCACGCTCGAATACGAAAACGGCCGCATCACGTCGCTCACAGGTGAGCGCGTCGACCCGTCCACCAACGACGCGCCCTACATCCTGCCGGGCTTTATCGATCTGCACGTGCACGGCGGCGGCGGCGCCGACGTGATGGAAGCGGGCGACGCGATCGAGACGATCACGCGCACGCATGCCCGCTTCGGCACCACCAGCCTGCTTGCCACCACCATGACGGCGCCGCGCGAAGAGCTGATGAACGTGGTGGCGAATCTCGGCGACGTGGCCCGGGTGCGCACACCAGGCGGCTCGCGCGTGCTGGGTGTTCACCTCGAAGGCCCGTATATCAACCCGGGCAAACTCGGTGCGCAGCCGGACGCCGCCGTATCTGCGGTGCTCGACGAAGTGCTGAAGTATCTGTCCATCGCGCCGATTCGCGTCGTGACGATCGCGCCGGAAATCTCCGGCCATATGGACATCATTTCCGAAATCGCGGCGCGTGGCGTGCGTGTGCAGCTCGGCCATTCGCTCGGCACCTACGACGACGCAGTCGCGGCGCTCAAGCATGGCGCGTGCGGCTTCACCCATCTGTTTAACGCCATGTCGCCGCTGCATCACCGCAATCCCGGCATGGTTGGCGCGGCGCTCGCGCACGCTGAATTCGCCGAGATCATCCCCGACCTGCTGCACGTTCACCCGGGCGCGATTCGCGCAGCGATGCGGGCGATTCCGCGTGTCTACGTGGTGACCGACAGCACCTCGGCCACCGGCATGCCCGACGGCGAATACCGCCTCGGCAGCCAGCATGTCACCAAGTGCCTGGGCGGCGTGCGTCTTGCCGACGGCACGCTCGCCGGCAGCACCCTGACGATGGATCAGGCGCTGCGCAATCTGGTTTCGCTCGGCCTGCCGATGGCCGACGTTTCAAATCGTCTGTCGCGCTACGCCGCCGACTATCTCGGCATCGAAGACCGCGGCCGCATCGCGCGCGGTGCGTGGGCCGATATCGTCGTGTTCGATCGTGAACTGGCGCTGAGCGCGACTTACGTCGAAGGAGAATCAATTGTCGAATATGCTTAACGAAGCGCTGGCGTCCGCCGAAACGGTCGCCGCGCAACTTGCCGATACCTCGCGCGTCCAGGCGCTGGCGGCCAAACTCGCGGAGCAGCCGCGGCACGTCGCCTTGACGGTGGCGCGCGGTAGTTCGGACCACGCCGCGAGTTATTTCGCAAGCCTCACCATGAGCCGCATCGGCGTGCCGGTCGCATCGTTGCCGATGTCGGTGGCGACGCTGCAGCAGGCGCCGCTGAAGGTGCGCGATCAACTGGCGCTCGCTTTCTCGCAGTCCGGCAAGAGTCCGGATCTGGTCGGCACGATGGTTGCGCTGCGCGAAGCCGGTGCGCTGACGGTGGCGGCGGTGAACGCGCCGCAATCGCCGCTGGCCGATGCCTGCGAATGGCATCTGCCGCTCGTCGCCGGTCCTGAGCTGAGCGTGGCGGCGACCAAAAGCTATATCGCGATGCTGTCGATTTCCGCGCAACTGGTCGCCCACTGGCAGCAGGACAACGAGTTGCTCGGCGCGCTGAACAGTTTGCCCGATGCCCTGCGTAGCGCCGGCAGGCTCGACTGGAGCCAGGCCGTCGAAGAACTGCGCGGTGTCGAGCGCATGATCGTGATTGGCCGGGGTCTCGGTCTCGCAATTGCCCAGGAAGCGGCGCTCAAGCTCAAGGAAACCTCGGGCATCCAGGCCGAGGCGTTTTCGAGCGCGGAAGTGCGCCATGGTCCGATGGAGTTGATCGATCGCGACTACCCGCTGCTCGTGTTCGCCCCGCGCGGCCCGGAGCAAGCCGGTCTGATCCAGCTTGCCCGCGACATGCAGGCGCGCGGCGCCCGCGTGCTGCTCGCTGCGCCGCAAGACGTGCCTGAAGCCAGCTTGCCGCTCGTTACGACGGCCCATGCGGCGCTCGATCCGATTGCCGCGATTCTTTCCTTTTACGTGATGGCTGCGGGTCTTGCTGCCGCACGCGGACGCAATCCCGATGCGCCGCGCCATCTGAATAAAGTCACCGAAACTCACTGATCGAGAAATCAGATGCGACGTGTCGAGGAGTCCCGCTTGATGAGCCCATCCCAAGGCCATATTGTTTTGCTCGCGCCCATGACCGGTCCGGTCGTGCTGCTCGCGAACGTGCCCGACCCTGTGTTTTCGGGCGGCATGTTCGGCGACGGGATTGGCGTGGATCCGCTGGTGGGCCAGCTCGTCGCGCCGTGCGACGGGGTGGTCACCCATCTCGCGCGCACCGGTCATGCGTTGACCCTTGCCACGGCCGACGGTGCGGAGATTCTGCTGCATATCGGTATCGACACGGTCGAGTTGAACGGTCGTGGCTTTACGCCGAAGGTCGTGCAGGGCGCCCAGGTGCATACGGGCGATCTGCTGATCGAGTTCGATCAGGACCTGGTGGCTTGCAATGCGCCGAGCCTCGTTTCGGTGATAGCGATTGCCAACTCGGATGCCTTCGAGATTGTCGAGCGCGCCGAGGGCGGCATGCTGAAGGCTGGCGAGACCCCGCTGCTGTTGCTGCGGCCGCGCGCCGGGGCGGCGGCGGAAGCGTCGCGCCACGCCACCAACGTGACGGAAGAAGCGCGCCAGACTGTGACGCTGGCTCATGCGGGCGGCTTGCATGCGCGGCCGGCGGCACGCGCCCGCGAAGCGGCGCGCGGTCTCGATGCACGTGTCGAAGTGCGTTACGAAGGACGCAAGGCGCCGATCGAAAGCGTTGTCGGTTTGCTCGGCCTCGGTGCGGGTGAGGGCGCGACGGTCGAAATTCTGGGCGTCGGTCCGCAAGCTGCGGCTGCTGTGGAAGCGGTCGCGCATGAACTGCTGCGCGAAGCGCATGGCGAAGTCGAAGAAAAGCCGGCCCGCCAAAGCTCGCCGGCGCCGCAAACGGTGACGCTGGCGAGCGGTGCGCCGCTGGCGCCGAACACGCTTGCTGGCGTGTGCGCGGCGCCTGGCGTCGCGGTCGGCAAGCTGGTGCGCTGGGACGACGCGGATCTCGATCCGCCCGAAACCGCGAGCGGCACCTCGGCGGCGGAAAGCCGCCTGCTCGACAAGGCGCTCGCTACAGTCGACGCCGAACTGAACACGACGGTACGCGACGCTTCGCAACGCGGCGCCCATGGCGAGGCGGGGATTTTCGCGGTGCACCGCGTATTGCTCGAAGATCCGACGCTGCTCGACGCGGCACGTGACCTGATCAGCCTCGGCAAGAGCGCCGGTTTCGCGTGGCGCGAGGCGATCCGCGCACAGATCGCAGTCCTGACGAAAATCGACGACGCGCTGCTCGCCGAAAGGGCCGCGGATCTGCGCGATCTCGAAAAGCGCGTGCTGCGCGCGCTCGGCTATTCGAACAATGCGGCGCGTACGCTGCCGGATGAAGCGGTGCTGGTTGCGGACGAATTCACGCCGTCCGATCTGTCGACGCTCGACCGCACACGCGTCACTGCACTCTTGATGGCACGTGGCGGCGCTACTTCGCACGCTGCGATTCTGGCACGTCAAGGTGGCATTCCGGCGCTGGTGGCCGTGGGGGATGCGCTGCATGCGATTCCCGAAGGCACCCAGGTCGTGGTCGATGCAACGGCGGGACGGATCGAATTCGCCCCGACCGCGCTCGACGTCGAACGTGCCCGCACCGAACGCAGCCGCCTCGCCGGCGTGCGCGAAGCGAACCGCCGCACCTCGCAACAGGCCGCGTCGACCGCAGACGGCCGCGCCATCGAAGTGGCTGCCAATATCGCCACGCTTGACGACGCAAAGACAGCCGTCGAGAACGGCGCCGATGCAGTCGGCCTGCTGCGCACCGAACTGCTGTTTATCCACCGTGCGTCGGCGCCGACCATCGACGAGCATCGGCAAAGCTATCAGTCGATCGTGGACGCATTGAGCGGCCGCACCGCGATTATCCGCACGCTCGATGTCGGCGCGGACAAGGAAGTCGACTATCTGACGCTACCGCCCGAACCGAACCCGGCGCTAGGCCTGCGTGGCATCCGCCTCGCACAGGTGCGCCCGGACCTGCTCGACGACCAGTTGCGCGGCTTGCTGGCGGTGCAGCCGCTTGGCGCCGTGCGCATCCTGTTGCCGATGGTGACCGACGCCGGCGAACTGATCCGCCTGCGCAAGCGCATCGACGAATTCGCTCGCGAGCAAGGCCGCACCGACCCGATCGAAGTGGGCGTGATGATCGAAGTGCCGTCGGCCGCGCTGCTGGCCGATCAACTGTCGCAGCACGCGGACTTTCTGTCGATCGGCACCAACGATCTGACCCAATACACGCTGGCGATGGACCGCTGCCAGGCGGACCTCGCCGCACAGGCCGACGGTCTCCATCCGGCAGTGCTGCGGTTGATCGCAGCGACCGTGCAGGGCGCCAACAAGCATGGCAAATGGGTCGGCGTGTGCGGCGCACTGGCGGGCGATCCGCTGGCCGTGCCGCTGCTCGTCGGCCTGGGTGTGACCGAGCTGTCGGTGGATCCGGTGTCGGTGCCGGGCATCAAGGCGCGTGTACGCAACCTCAATTATCAGCTGTGCCAGCAACGTGCCCAGGATGTCCTGGCGCTCGAATCTGCACAGGCGGTAAGAGCAGTGAGCCGCGAAACCTGGCCGCTGGACTGAACCTCAAACAGTCCACGACGGAATTTCGCTCAACAACCACGTAAAGCAACGACTCGACGAAGAGACAAAGGATTGGAGGTGTAAATGGATGGGAATCCGTTTCTGAAGGTGCAGCGACTCGGCCGCGCGCTGATGCTGCCCATTGCGGTGCTACCGGTCGCAGGGCTTTTGCTGCGACTCGGCCAGCCCGATGTGTTCAACATCAAGATGATCGCCGATGCCGGCGGCGCGATTTTCGACAACCTGCCGCTCCTGTTCGCAATCGGCATTGCGGTCGGCTTCGCGAAGGACAACAACGGCGTGGCGGCGCTCGCGGGCGCGATCGGTTATCTGGTCGAAATCGCGGTGATGAAGGACATCAACGACAAGCTCAACATGGGCGTGTTGTCGGGGATCGTGGCCGGTCTGGTGGCCGGGGCGCTGTACAACAAGTACAAGGACATCAAGCTGCCCGAGTACCTCGCGTTCTTCGGAGGGAAACGCTTCGTGCCGATTGTCACGGGGGTCACCTGTCTGGTGATAGGCATTGTGCTCGGCTATGTCTGGCAGCCTGTGCAGTCCGCGATCGACTTCGCCGGCCACTGGCTGACCACCGCGGGCGCGATCGGTGCATTCGTGTTCGGTGTGCTGAACCGCTTGCTGCTGGTGACGGGTTTGCATCACATCCTGAACTCGCTGACGTGGTTCGTGTTCGGCAGCTTCACGCCGCCGGGCGGCGGTGCTGCGGTAACGGGCGACCTGCATCGCTTCTTCGCGGGCGACCCGACTGCGGGCACCTTCATGACGGGTTTCTTCCCGGTCATGATGTTCGGTCTGCCGGCCGCGTGTCTGGCGATGTTCCATGAGGCACCGAAGGAGCGCCGTGCGATGGTCGGCGGCCTGCTGTTCTCGATGGCGCTCACCTCGTTCCTGACGGGCGTGACCGAGCCGATCGAGTTTAGCTTCATGTTCCTCGCACCGGTGCTGTATGCGATCCACGCGGTACTGACCGGGCTGTCGCTTGCGATCTGTTCGGCGCTGGGGATTCACCTCGGCTTCACGTTCTCCGCAGGCGCGATCGACTATGTGCTGAACTATGGCTTGTCGACCAAGGGCTGGTGGGCATTGCCGCTCGGCGCGATCTACGCGGTGGTGTACTACGGCCTGTTCCGCTTCTTCATCCGCAAGTTCAACATGGCGACGCCGGGCCGCGAACCCGCTGCCGCTGAAGAACAAGTGGAGTCGTTCGAGAAGGGTGGCTTCGTAGCGCCGGCTGCAGCAGCAGCCGTGCCGCGTGCAGAGCGCTACATCGCAGCACTGGGTGGCGCAGCCAATCTGTCGATCGTGGATGCCTGTACGACGCGTCTGCGTCTGTCGGTGGTGGATCCGAACAAGGTCTCGGAAACGGATCTCAAAACGATCGGCGCGCGTGGCGTGTTGAAGCGCGGCGCGACCAGCGTGCAGGTGATCATCGGACCGGAAGCGGACATCATCGCCGATGAAATCCGTACGGTGATTGCACAAGGCGGTGGTGCCGCAGCGAAGCCGGCAGCGGCGGCAGCGCCGGCGGCGGCTGCTCCGGCTGCAGCGCAGGGTGGTCCGCTCGATCCCGATCCGGCACGCTGGCTGGCCGTGTTCGGCGGTGCGACCAACATCGTCGCGCTGGATGCGATTGCATCGACGCGTCTGCGTGTCGTGGTGAGCGATCCGACTGCTGTGGATCGTCAACGCCTCGCTGCACTCGACGTTGCGTGGATCTCGCCCGATACGTTCCATATCGTCGTCGGCGATGCGGCTGCGCGTTACGCTCAGGTGCTGGCGGCGCGTCTGCCGGCGGCGGGCGCAACGGGTGGAACCACGCCTCAACCGGCGTGACGCTGATGGCACGGAAGCGGTTTCGACCGTCTCCGTGTCGCAGTGAGTGAAGATGGAGAAAGAAGAGCGGCGCCTTTGGGGCGCCGCTTTTCGTTTACAGCGCGATGCGCGTGCGGCTTACCCGGCCGCTCTCACGCCCGGTCAATCCGTCTTGCGCGTCACCGGTACTTGTACAGGCTGCCGTGATTCAAGCCACAACGCGTTGACGATGCCGAACGACAGTGCCACGCCAATTCCGAGAATCCAGGTGAAATACCACATCAAGTGCTCCTATGAGTCCAGTTCCAGATACGTCCGCGCCGCGACGCGCGAGACGCCTCAATACATCGTGTGCCGGTTCTCTTCGAGCGCGGCAGCCGTGACCTTGCCGCGCATCACGCGGTACACCCAGCTCGTATAGAGCAGAACGATCGGCAGGAAGATGATCACGGCGATCAGCATGATCTGCAGCGTCATCTGGCTCGAGGTCGCATCCCACACCGTGAGGCTGCTGCGTCCGTCGAGCGAGGACGGCATGATGAACGGGAACATGGAAAAGCCCGCCGTCAGAATCACGCCGACGATCATCAGCCCGCTACAGATGAAGGCGCTCTTCTCGAAGCGCGAGTTCGCAATCAGCAAGGTCAGCACGCCGCCCACCACGCCGATCACCGGCGCCGCGACCATCCACGGATACGTGGAGTAGTTGGTAAGCCACAAGCCGGGTGCGCCGATCACACTCTTCAAGAGCGGGTTGGCGACCGAATCGAGCGGCGCCGCATCGACAATCTGGTAGCCACCGATCATGGTGGCGATAAACACCCCGGCGATCAGGAACAGCGCCACGCCGGCCAGGGATGCGATGCGCAGCGCCACCGACGCACGCCGCGCGATCACGCCATCGGTCTTCATCTTCACGAAAGCGGCACCATGCGCGGCCAGCATCGATACGCTGACGAGCCCGCACAACACGGCAAACGGATTGAGCAGCGCGAAGAAACTGCCGTGATAGGTGACGCGCAGGTCGGTATCGAACGAGAACGGCACGCCTTGCAGCAGGTTGCCGAAGGCGACGCCGATCACCAGCGCCGGCACGAAGCCGCCGATGAACAGCGCCCAGTCCCACGCGCTGCGCCAGCGCGGATCCTCGCGCTTGCTGCGGTAGTCGAAGCCCACTGGCCGGAAGAACAGCGAGAACAGCACCAGCAGCATCGCGAAGTAGAAGCCCGAAAACGACGCCGCGTAGACCAGCGGCCAGGCCGCGAACATCGCGCCGCCGGCGGTGATGAACCAGACCTGGTTGCCTTCCCACGTCGCGCCGACCGTGTTCACGACAATGCGCCGTTCGGAATCGGTTCTGGCAATGAACGGCAGCAGAATGGCCGTGCCCATGTCGAAGCCGTCGGTGAGGGCGAAGCCGATCAGCAGCACGCCGATCAGGACCCACCAGATCACTTTGAGGGTTGCGTAATCCATGATGATTTTTCCCTTAATACAGCTTGTGCAGTCCGGTGGCGAATCATGCGGTCGTGGTGCTCAGCGGCTTGGAAGGCTGGCCGGGCGGCGGCGATTCGTGGTGGTACCGTCCCGTATGCAGTGACGACGGGCCGAGCCGCGCGTACTTGAACATCAGTGTGATTTCGATCACGAAGAGCGCCGTGTAGAACACCACGAAGCCGCCGATACTCAGATACAGGTCGGTGGCGGTCAGGCTCGAAGCCGAGAGCGCCGTGGGCAGGATGCCGGCAATGGTCCACGGTTGACGGCCCAGTTCAGCCACCACCCAGCCGAATTCGGCCGCGAGCCACGGCAACGGTATGGCCCACACCGCCCAGCGCAGGAACCAGCGGCGCTTGTCGAGCAGCAGCGAGCGTTGCGCGCAGAACCAGAACGCCAGCACAAAGGTCGCGAGGAACAGGATCCCGAGGCCCACCATCAAGCGGAACGAGAAGAACACCGGCAACACCGGAGGAATGGTTTTCTTGGCCGCCTGGGCGATCTGATCCGGCGTGGCATCGGTGACGTTGGCCGTGAACTGCTTGAGCATCAGGGCATAGCCGAGATTCTCACGGTGCAGTGCGAAGGTCGTTTTGGCGTCGTCGCTGGCATTGCCCTGCTTGAGTTGCTGCAGCGCGCTGTACGCGAGCATGCCGTCCTTGATGCGCAGTTCGTTCTGCGCGATCAGGTCCTTCAGGCCCAGCACCGGCTCATCGATCGAACGCGTTGCGATGATACCGAGCGCGTAGGGAATCCGGATCGCGTAGTCGGTGCGTTCTTCCTTCTGGTTCGGGATGCCGAAGATCGTGAACGGTGCGGGCGCCGGGGCCGTTTCCCATTCCGACTCAATCGCGGCGAGCTTGACCTGCTGGACTTCGCCGGTGCGGTAGCCGGACTCGTCGCCGAGCACGATCACGCAGATCGTCGACGCAAGGCCGAAGCCCGCGGCAATCGCAAACGAACGCAGTGCGAACTCGGTGTCGCGGCGCTTGAGCAGATACCACGACGAGATGCCGAGTACGAACATCGACGCCGTCACATAACCGGCCGACACCGTATGCACGAACTTCACCTGGGCAACCGGGTTGAACAGCACCGCGAAGATGCTCGACAGTTCCATCCGCATGGTTTCGTAGTTGAACTCGGCGCCGACCGGATTGTTCATCCAGCCGTTGGCCACCAGAATCCACAAGGCGGACAGGTTCGAGCCCAGCGCAACGAGGAAGGTGACGATCAGATGCTGTACCCGCGACAGGCGGTTCCAGCCGAAGAAGAACAGGCCGACGAAGGTCGATTCGAGGAAGAACGCCATCAGCCCTTCGACGGCGAGCGGCACGCCGAAGATGTCGCCGACGTAATGCGAGTAGTACGACCAGTTGGTGCCGAACTGAAACTCCAGCGTGAGGCCGGTTGTCACGCCCATGGCGAAGTTGATACCGAACAGCTTGCCCCAGAACTGCGTCATGTCCTTATAGATCTGCTTGCCGGTCATCACATAGACGGCTTCCATGATGACGAGCAGCCAGGACAGGCCGAGCGTAAGGGGGACGAACAGAAAGTGATAAAGCGCCGTCACGGCAAACTGGAGGCGCGAGAGGTCGACGACTTCGCTAACGGGCATGTTGATCACCTTGAGACGGATGTGAGGCAGGCACCGAGAGCAGTGCTTGTGCGACGAGTGCAGGCGGCATGTTCATGTTCTCCGCCGCTGGATGATTGAAGAAAGCGTACTTAATGACCATCAGTAGTGCGAATTTTGCAATAAGCACGATGGCGATATCTCGCGCGAAAGTGGGGCCGCGTAGCCAGCCGGCGAATCGCGCGCGCAGTGCGGGGCGGGGCGGATTCCTGTCGTGTAGCGTTATGGTCATGATCGGTCGATAGACGACTTCACACCGGTTTACCCGGTCGGAGTCAAGCCGCGCGGGCGGCATGACGAGTGCATAACGATATTAAGATAGGGGGCTGGCAGCGCGGAAGTTCGCGACTGTGGCATTGGGTCGCGTAAGCATGCCGTCCACCTAACTAATACAAGCAAGCTTGCGTTACGTCAAGGAAATGGGGTGGGGTTTGCGGGAACGGGAATGAAAAAGCCCTGCCGTCTTACGAGGGCAGGGCTGATGTCTGACAGGGATGTAAGGGGTCCTGGAGGACCCTTGTGTTACGCGTACTCGTTCAATGCGCTGCGCATTTTCTTCATGGCGCTCGCTTCGATCTGGCGAATCCGCTCGGCCGACACGCCGAATTCGTCTGCCAGGTCGTGCAGCGTGGAACCGCCCGAGCCGTCATCTTCCACCTGCAGCCAGCGGGCTTCGATAATCCGGCGGCTGCGTGCGTCCAGCGCTTCGAGGGCACTGGCGATGCCGTCGCTTTGCAGCTTGTCGCGCTGGCGCGCGGCCAGCACGGCGGTCGGTTCGCTATGCGAATCGGCCAGATAGGCGATCGGCGCGTACGATTCCTCGCCGTCTTCCACCTGGCCCTCCAGCGCGATATCGCCGCCGGACAGGCGGGTTTCCATCTCGGAGACTTCCTCGCGCTTGACGTTCAGCTCCTTGGCGAGACCGTCGATCTCTTCTGGCGTGAACGCCTGAAAGCCTTGCTTGTGGCTGCGCAGGTTGAAGAACAGCTTGCGCTGCGCCTTGGTGGTGGCGACCTTCACCATGCGCCAGTTGCGCAGGATGTACTCGTGAATTTCGGCCTTGATCCAGTGCATGGCGTATGACACCAGACGCACGTTTTGCTCCGGATCGAAGCGCTTCACGGCCTTCATCAGGCCGATATTGCCTTCCTGGATCAGGTCGGCATGGGGCAGGCCATAGCCTAGATAGTTACGCGCGATCGACACCACCAGCCGCAGGTGCGACAGGACAAGGCGGCGCGCCGACTCCAGATTGGCATGTTCGCGAAATTCGGTGGCGAACTGGCGTTCTTCCCCCGGCGTCAGCATCGGAATCCGGTTCACGGCCTGGATGTAGGCGTCGATATTGCCCAGTTGACCGGGCAGCAGCGAAGAATGCGAGAGCGCCAGTGCACCTGCCGAAGCGGCCTTAGCCGACGGCTGGCTCAGAGTACTCGGAAGGGTCATTGCGTTGCTCACGTATAAAACTCCTTTGGGATGAGCTAAAAGCTCAAGTCAAGCTTCGACTCCAGCGTGGATGTTAGCACTCTGAATTACCGAGTGCTAATACTTAGAGCGCGTGGGGGTATCCTGGTTCCCGCCTGGCTATCGAAATTTGCATTTCAATAGCATCATACGCCCATATGCAGTACCCATGGGATGAGCGTAGGATCTGCGCTAGATGAGCGATTGTTTGTGAGGAATCACCAGCTTTATGCGGTTCAGCATAATAATCTGACGAATTCCGGCTTTCTTCTTATGATTCATTGCGCTAGGAGGCAACCCCGGTCTGACGGGACTCCGGCTTGAACGGCGGTATCAAAGAGCCGAATCCTGGTATAAATTTCAGCCAGCTATATTTGCAATATAACTTCTGACGACCGTGGCCGCTGTCGGCCCGTCGAGCCAAAGGGGCTGAGCAATGGCCGCAAAAGTGATCGAAGCGATTCGTGGACTGGAGCGCGAGCGCTTTCGCGCGATGGTCGACGGCAACGGGCCGTTGCTCGACTCGCTGCTCTCCGAGAACGTGAGCTATGTCCATACGAATGGCAAGCGCGAAACGAAGCAGCAGTTCATCGACGGGATCACCGCGGGACGCCGCCGCTACCGGCAGATCGAGATCCAGTCGCAGGAGGTGTTGCCGGTGGGACGCGAGACCTGCGTCGTAACCGGCCGCGCGCTGATCGAGATGGAGGCGAACAACGGCGCGTTGTTGTTCCCGATTGCCTACACGGCGATTCATACCCAGCAGGATGGGCAGTGGCGGCTGGTGGCGTGGCAGGCGACGCGTTGCGCGATCGAGTGAGGCCGGTGGGCCTCGCTCGCCGGGCCGCTGTGTAAGTGTGGCCCGGGCGCGGGAGCGGCAGATCGTGCCGCGCCCGCTTACGCTATCTCATGCCGCGGCCGCCGCCGCTGTGTTCCATGCCCATTCGCCAATGGCGGCCTGTCAGGCCGCTGCTCGTTGGTCAGCGTGCTTCCACGCGCAGCGGTTGACCGCGCTGACGACCGCGTCCACGACTGCCGCAGCGTTTTCCTCCTTCACCCCGACGCCGTACCGTACCGCCTGCTCGCCGACCCGGCAGCCCACGAATACCGCCGTGCGGCCATCTGAAGTGCGCGCGCTTTCCACCGAGGTGACTTCAACTGGCTGCCCTGCGGCGGCGCCCAGCGCGGCGGCGACACGCTGGGCGTGTTGCTCGTGCGTTTCCTCTTGCGCTTGAGACTGGCCCCGCACACGCTTCGGCGCCGCCACGCTGATGTCGCGGTTAACCCACCGCACCGTCGACGCATTGACGCGCCGCGCTGGTCCCACGCGTTCGAAGTATTCACGGGCGAACAAGGCGCAGATCGCTTCGCCGCTCATCTCGGCGCCGCTGCTGTCCGTGGCGGCCTGCACCGCGTGGCTGAACTCGATCTGCAAGCGGCGCGGCGGCGTAAAGCCCATGCCGCGCTCGAGCAGGTAGGTCGAGCCGCCTTTGCCGGACTGGCTGTTCACGCGGATCACGGCGTCGTAGCTGCGGCCCACATCGGCCGGGTCGAGCGGCAAATACGGCACTTCCCACACCGCATCCGGCTGCTGCTGCGCGAAGCCCTTGCGGATCGCGTCCTGATGCGAGCCGGAGAACGCGGTGTAGACCAGGTCGCCCGCATACGGATGGCGCGGATGCACCGGAAGCTGGTTGCAGCGTTCCACCACACGGCGGACCGCGTCGATATCCGAGAAATCGAGGCCCGGATCGATGCCCTGCGTATAGAGGTTCATCGCGAGCGTGACGAGGTCGACATTGCCGGTGCGCTCGCCATTGCCAAACAGGCACCCTTCGATGCGATCCGCCCCCGCCAGCAAGGCGAGTTCGGCGGCGGCGACCGCCGTGCCGCGGTCGTTATGCGGATGCACCGACAACACGATGCTGTCCCTGTAGCCGAGATTGCGGTCCATCCATTCGATCTGATCGGCGTACACATTCGGCGAGGCCGCCTCGACGGTAGCGGGCAGGTTGACGATCATCTTGTGATCGCGCGTCGGCCGCCACGTCTGGGCCACGGCGTCGCACACCTCGCGAGCGAAGGGCAACTCGGTCATGCTGAAGGTTTCCGGCGAGTACTGGTAGATCCAGTGCGTCTGCGGCCGCGTTTGCGCGTACTGCTTGATGAGCCGCGTGCCTTCGACCGCCAGCGCCTTCACTTCGTCTTTCGACTGGTTGAAGACGATCTTGCGGAACGACGGCGCAATCGCGTTGTAGAGATGAACGATTGCGCGCGGCACGCCGTCGAGCGCCTCGAACGTGCGCGCGATCAGTTCTTCACGCGACTGCACGAGCACTTCAATCGTCACGTCGTCGGGAATGCGCTTTTCGTCGATCAGCTTGCGCACGAAATCGAAGTCGGTCTGCGAGGCCGACGGAAAGCCGACTTCGATTTCCTTGAAGCCGATCGCGACCAGCGTGTCGAAGAACTCGAGCTTCTGCGAGATGCTCATGGGCTCGATCAGCGACTGGTTGCCGTCGCGCAGATCGGTGCTCATCCAGATCGGAGCTTGCTGGATCGTGCGGCTGGGCCATTTTCGGCCGGTCAAGCGGACAGCGGGGAAGGGGCGGTATTTTTCAGCAGGGTTGCGCAACATGGTGAGCCTCGTTCGTTTCGTCGTGTGCATTGGGGTGTGGCGTCGAGCGGCTGGCGGGCTGCCACAGATGCACGGCCCGCCAGCCGGGCGCTAGCGGGAGTAACGAACGGGCGCGCACAAAGTGCGCCATGGCGATGATGACGCCGGTCGCGACCTTGAGTGATGCCCGTGATGCGTGCATGTGACCCTCGCGCTTCGTCCGAACGGCAAACGGACGAATGCAGACGACTGACAGGTTGTAAGAGGAACGACTGGTTTGGGGTGAAACCGGAACTACTTTGAGGACCGGCTTGAACCGCTGAGGCGGCCAACGCGCGGCGCTACGCCTGGCTTACGCTAGACGTAGCGATAGGGGCCGCGCTAGGCGGCCGGAGGTAATTCGGAGGGTGTTCGGAAGGGAACGCATAGCGTCCAATGTATGCGAGCGGACGGCGCTGTGTCAACCGCCGCGCTGCACAATGCGCTGTTGCGCGACCCCGCGCATGGTTGCGCAGCGCCTTGTGAAGCCCGTCACACCGGGGTTCGGGCGATCTCCACGATCACCTCGATCTGTCGCTCGATGGCGCTCGGCACCGGCGCCTCGCCGCGCAGCACGGCATCGATCCATGCGGCCGTGGTGGCGGCGTCGCGCGCTTCCGGTAGTTCGACCTCGGGCGCGTCGGCCGAAGAACGCTCGGCTGCCACACGCGTTTCGCAGATGCCGTCATGCAGCCAGTCGATCTGCACCTGGCGGCGCGTATCGGCCACGGCTTCCCCCTCCGTGCCGCGCGCGAGCAGCGCGCCGCCCGCCGCCGCATCCGGATGCGTGTTGAACAACTGGGTGAGGCTGTCCCGGTAGGGCGGATGAGTGTAGTTCACCAGCCGCAGGCCCGGCGGGGCGAACGGCTGCAGGATCTTGACGAGCGTATGGGTGGAATTGCGCACGCCCATGCGCCGGCGCAACGCGAGCAGGCGCGCGAGCTTCGGCGCGAGCGCAGCGATCGGTGCAAAGGCGAGACGCCGCGACGCGAGGCTGTCCTCGATCTCCGCGTGATTCTGAGCGTGAGCAATCTGCAGATGGGTGAAGATTTCCGCGCTGGTCACGCGGCCAGGATCTTCGGTAACGCCGTGCACCAGCACCGGCACGCCTTCGCGCGCCAGCAATAGCGCGAGCAGCGGCACCAGATTCGGCTGCTTGCGGGCGCCGTTGTAGCTGGGAATCGAAACCGGCCGGTAGGCGCCGTGCGCAATCTGGACCGGTTCGAACGACGCGTGAGCGGCAGCCAGCATCGCAGCGAGTTCGTCAGCCGTTTCGCCCTTCACCCGGTATGCCAGCAGCACCGCGCCCAGTTCCAGATCGTCGACGCGACCGTCCAGCATCGCGCTGTAGAGCGCGTGGGTGTCTTCCGGCGTCAGCGCACGGGCGCCGTTCGGGCCGCGCCCGATCTCCTTGATAAAGCGGGCGCAGGGGAAGACGGGGGTGGCGATATCGGTTGATTCGGTCATCGGGCTCGGTGGGCTGGGTGGCGACGCATCGAATGCGTGCAGCCACGGTATTCAAAAGTGGGTTGCTTACCTGCGGCGGTGTCGGCAGCGTGACCTGCAGCGACACCGGCGATGGTGCCTTTACTCAGTATCGCATCTGCGGGGTTTCTGCAAGATAGCGCGCGGTCGTTAGCGGAGAGCGGTTGTCGTCCACCGTAGCGCTGGCAAGGGCCGGCCCACCGGCAGCAAGGGAGACGGCCGACCGCCGCCGGCCTTGCCGTTCTGGCGCCCAGCTGAGGCACCCCCGCGTTACACTCAATGTTTTATTGCCGCGCGCGCGGCGCTTACTAAAGATTGGAGAACGGGATGAGTTACGTGTTTGCTCCCGCACCGGTGGTCGCGGTGCCGGTCGTTGGGTCCAGCGATCAATTCGCGGTGCGCCGCATCTACTGTGTGGGCCGTAATTACGAGGCGCACGCCCGCGAGATGGGGCACGACCCCGACCGCGAACCGCCGTTTTTCTTCAGCAAGCCCGCGGACGCGGTTGTGTACGTCGCGCCTGGCGAGACCGGCGAATTCCCGTATCCCGCGCAGTCGAAGAATGTCCACTTCGAAATGGAACTGGTCGCGGCAATCGGCAAGGCCGGCAAGGACATCCCGGTCGAGACGGCACTGGAACACGTGTACGGCTACGCGCTCGGCCTCGACATGACGCGGCGCGACCTGCAGGCGGAAGCCAAGAAGCTCGGCCGCCCGTGGGACACCGCGAAGGGCTTCGATCACTCGGCGCCGCTCGGTCCGATCCATCCGGTGTCGAAGGTGGGGCAGGTCGACAAGGGCGCGATCTGGCTGACCGTGAACGGCGCAGAAAAGCAGCGCTCGGACGTGTCGCAACTGATCTGGTCGGTGGCGGAGACCGTGGCGTACCTGTCGACGCTGTACGAACTGCAGCCCGGCGATCTGATCTTCACAGGCACGCCCGAAGGCGTCGGTGCGGTCGTGAAGGGCGACACGATGAAGGGTGGCGTGGACGGACTGGGCGATTTCAGCGTGCGCGTGGTCTGAAGCTGACGTAGGGAGGAGACATCAAGAATGAAGCTTTACAGCTATTTTCGTAGCTCGGCGTCGTATCGCGTGCGCATTGCCCTGAACCTGAAGAACTTGCCGTATGACTACGCGCCCGTTCATATGCTGCGCGACGGGGGCGAGCAGCTCAAGCCGGAATATCGCAAGCTGAATCCGGATGCGGTGGTGCCCACCTTCATCGACGGCGATAACGTGCTGCAGCAGTCGCTGGCGATCATCGAGTATCTGGAGGAGACGCATCCGGAGCCGCCGCTATTGCCGAAGACGCCGGCCGATCGGGCCTATGTACGTTCGGTGGCGCTGCAGATTGCGTGCGAGATCCATCCGCTGAACAACCTGCGCGTGCTGAAGTATCTGAAGCACACGGTCGGCGCCGACGAAGAGACCAAGAACGCGTGGTACCGGCACTGGGTCGAGGCGGGCTTTGCGACGCTCGAAGAGCATCTCGCGGGCGATCCGCGCACCGGCAAGCTGTGTTTCGGCGATACGCCGACGCTGGCCGATGCGTGTCTGGTGCCGCAGGTCTTCAATGCGCAGCGCTTCAAGATCGACGTGACGCGCTTTCCGACCATTCAGCGGATTTACGATCACGCCTCGCAGCTCGACGCCTTTGCGCGGGCGGCGCCAGGCGTGCAGCCGGACGCGGAGTGAGGTGGGTTCGACTGAATGAGCCGTTGGTTTGGCATGGCTGAAAGCAAAGAGGGCGCTCCGCGGGGCGCCCTCTTTGTTGATGCTGCGAGATGCCGGGCCGCCCCGGTTTAGCTGCCGAGCAATGCGTCGGAAAACTCCTCGGCGCTGAACGGCTGCAAATCTTCGGCCTTTTCGCCGACGCCAATGAAGTACACCGGGATCGGCCGTTGCCGTGCAATGGCCGCGAGAATCCCACCCTTGGCCGTGCCGTCGAGCTTGGTGACGATCAGGCCGGTGAGGCCGAGCGCATCGTCGAACGCCTTCACCTGGGTGAGGGCGTTCTGCCCGGTGTTCGCGTCGATCACCAGCAGCACTTCGTGCGGGGCGCTGTCCATGGCCTTGCCGATCACGCGCTTGACCTTGCGCAGTTCTTCCATCAGATGCAACTGGGTCGGCAGACGTCCGGCCGTATCGGCCATCAGCACGTCGATCTTGCGTGCACGCGCGGCGCCGACCGCATCGAAGATCACCGCGGCCGGATCGCCGCTTTCCTGCGAGACGACCGTCACGTTGTTGCGTTCGCCCCAGATCGCGAGCTGTTCGCGCGCGGCGGCGCGGAACGTGTCGCCGGCGGCGAGCAGCACGGACTGATCGAAGCTCTGCAGATGCTTGGCGAGCTTGCCGATACTGGTGGTCTTGCCCGCGCCGTTCACGCCCGCGATCATCATCACGAGCGGTTGGGCGTGGCCGAGCATCAGCGATTTTTCGAGCGGCTTGAGCAGGTCGATCAACAGCGTGCGCAGTGCGGTCTTGACCTGCTGCGGCTCGGTCAGCCGTTCGGCGCGCACTTTTTCGCGCAGCGCTTCGAGCAGAAACTCGGTGGCGTCGACGCCCGCGTCGGACATTAACAGGGCGGTTTCGAGCTCCTCGTACAGGTCTTCGTCGATCTTGGCGCCGATGAAGATGCCTGTCAGGTTCGAGCTGGTTTTCGACAGGCCGCTCTTCAGGCGCGTGAGCCACGACTTCTTCGCTGCAGCTTCGGGTACCGGCGGCGGAACGATTTCGACCGTTTCGAGCGCGCTTTCCTCTTCAGGCTCTGCTTGTAGCGGCGTAACCGGCTCGGCGGCGCGTGCGGGCGCGGCTTGTGCGCCATTGGTGTTCACCGGCTGCGGTGCCGCCGGGCGTGTTGGGAAGGCTTGCGCCTGCGGCGCTGTGCTGGCTGGCGCCTCGACAGGCGTACGCGGCGCGACGGATTCCGGCGCCGTCTGCAATTCTTCGGGCGTTGCATCGGGCTCTTTCGAGCCCTTGAATCGTTTGAAAAAGCTGAACATGATCTGGCGTGGTGAGAGCGAGCGCCGGTGCGCGCAGCCGGTAGGGCCCGGTGGCAGCGGCAGGCAGCGTGACAATGCGGGATGCAAGGCGCTGGAAGCCGCTTATTTTATCAGGCGGGCGGGTAAGTGCCCCCTAACCTGTCGCTGCGCGCCAGGCCGCCCAAGGGGGGAGCAAGAAAGCTTGGGGCGGCCCGGCGCTTTCTTGCGTCTGCCCCCCAGTCTCTCCAGGAATCGCGCCGCATTAGCCACCCGGCCAGGATGAGATGCTTGTCACCATGTGGTAACGTTGGCTCTCCAACCCCGGCGCGAGCAAGCGCCTGCGGGCAAACCGCCTAACTGCTTAACTGTTCGAATCTGCATGCCCCGTCCTTCTGCCTCCCGTGCGCCAAGCGCTCCGTCCCACCGCGGCAAGCCGCACGCTATCCGCATCATCGGCGGTGACTGGAAGCGCACTCCGCTGCCGGTGCTCGACCTCGACGGCCTGCGCCCCACGCCGGACCGCGTGCGCGAAACCCTCTTCAACTGGCTCGGCCAGCGTCTCGACGGCCTGCGCTGCCTCGATCTGTTTGCCGGCAGTGGCGCGCTAGGCTTCGAGGCGGCTTCGCGCGGCGCCGCGCGGGTCCTGATGGTGGAACGCCATGCAAAGGCGGCGGGGCAACTGCGCGCCAACCAGGCCCGTCTCGCGCCCAACACGATTGAAATTGCCGAAGCCGATGCATTGCGCCTCGCGGCCAGCCTCGCGCCCGGCTCGTTCGACGTGGTGTTCATCGACCCGCCGTTCGGCTCAGACCTGCTTGGCCGGGCGCTGGAACTGGCGGCGCCGCTCGTCAGCGCCGAGGGATTCCTCTATGTGGAAGCCGGCGACGCGCTCGACATCGCACAGACACCCGCCCTGATGGGCTGGACCATCGTCCGGCAGGGCAAAGCCGGAGCGGTGCACTATCATTTGCTGCAGCGCGAAAATGAGGAATAATGCGCGTTCTAAAACAAGCGCCCGGACGGCTGGCCGTCACGCGCGCGACAGGCGGCAAACGCGCCCTGCTGGCGTGCTTGGCGTGCCCATTTGTCTGAAGAGAGGAGAAGTCTCATGGTAGTCGCCGTGTACCCGGGTACGTTCGACCCGCTGACGCGCGGTCACGAAGACCTCGTTCGGCGCGCGTCGAGCATTTTCGACACGCTGGTGGTAGGCGTTGCCGACAGCCGCAACAAGAAGCCGTTCTTCACCCTCGAAGAGCGGCTCGATATCGCTCACGAAGTGCTCGGTCATTACCCCAATGTGCAGGTGATGAGCTTCAAGGGGCTATTGAAGGACTTCGTCCGCACCAACAATGCGCGAGTGATCGTGCGCGGTCTGCGTGCCGTGTCGGACTTCGAATACGAGTTTCAGATGGCCGGCATGAACCGCTATCTGCTGCCCGACGTCGAAACCATGTTTATGACGCCGTCGGATCAGTATCAGTTCATCTCCGGCACCATCGTGCGCGAGATCGCCCAGTTGGGCGGCGACGTCAGCAAGTTCGTGTTCCCATCCGTCGAAAAGTGGCTGAAGGACAAGGTCGCCTTGCTGGGGCAGGAAGAGGGTCAGGCGGGGCAACCCTAACCGGCGTAAACTACCGGTTTGACGGAATGACAGCCGGCCTCGCGCCGGCGTGAAGTGAGAGAAGTATGGCCTTGATGATTACCGACGAGTGCATCAATTGCGACGTCTGCGAGCCTGAGTGCCCGAACGACGCAATTTCGATGGGCCCGGAAATCTACGTGATCGACCCGAAGAAATGCACCGAATGCGTTGGTCATTTCGACGAGCCGCAGTGTATCCAGGTGTGCCCGGTGGAGTGCATTCCGCGCGACCCGCAGCACCTGGAGACGCCCGAGGGTTTGATGGCGAAGTATCACGCGCTGCAGGCCGCCAAGGCCTGAGAGTGCCTGAGGTTGCTTTGGCGAGGCGCGTGCGCTTCGCCAAAGCAACCTCATTGCCACCTATCCCACGTACGCGTGGAACACATCCTCCAACGCTGCCAGCAAGGCGTCGCATTCCGCGTCGGTGCCGATCGAGATGCGCAAATGCTGATCGATGCGCGGCGCCTTGAAGTGGCGCACAAAAATCTGCTTATCCTTTAGCCGTGCGGTGAGCGTGGCCGCGTCGTAGCCTTCGTGGCGGGCGAACACGAAGTTCGCTCCCGAGGGCACGACCTTGAAGCCAAGCGCAGTCAGACCGGCAGAGAGTCGCTCGCGGCTCGCGATGACTTTCGCGCAACTGTCGTGGAACCACTTGTCGTCCTGATAGGCGGCGATCGCCGCGACCTGTGCGAGCCGATCGAGTGGGTACGAGTTGAAGCTGTCCTTCACGCGGTTCAGCGCGTCGATCAGATCGGGATGCCCGAACGCGAAGCCCACCCGCATGCCCGCCAGCGAGCGTGACTTCGAGACGGTGTGCACGACCAGCAGGTTCGGATAGCGGTCAATCAGCGCAATCGCCGACTGTGCGCCGAAATCCACATACGCTTCGTCGATCACCACGACGGAGTCGCGATGCTGCGCCACCAGTCGCTCGATTTCGCTCAACGGCAGAGGGTGGCCGGTCGGCGCGTTCGGGTTCGGTAACAGCACGCCGCCGTTGGGCGAGGCGTAGTCGTCGACGCGAATCGCGAAGGCGTCGTCCACCGGAATGGTCCGGTATTCGACCTCGAAGAGCCGGGCATACGTCGGATAGAAGCTGTACGTGATGTCCGGGAACAGGATCGGCTTGTCGTGCTTGAGCAGCGCCTGGAACGTCAGCGCGAGGACTTCGTCGGAACCGTTGCCGGCGAACACCTGGTCGGCCCGGATGCCGTGGTGCGCAGCCACTGTCTCGCGCAGCTTGCGCGCGGTCGAATCGGGATAGCGGCGCAGCGACTCCGCGGTTTCGCCGAGTTCCTGGCGGATTGCCTCCAGCACGCGCGGCGACGGCGGATACGGGTTCTCGTTGGCGTTCATCTTGACCGGATGGGCGAGCGCGGGCTGTTCGCCCGGCACATACGGCGTCAGACGATGGACGATGTCACTCCAATAGCGGCTCAAGCCGGGCTCCAATTGATGGCTGTGGGTCGACCTTGATAATAGCCCGGCCGGGGCCGCAAAATCCGCGGTGACCGCGCAATAAGCGCCTACGCGCTGCGATGCAATTGCATCACCGCACGCTCCATCTCGCCTTTCACAACCAGCGGCATTTGCACCAGCGCACGCTCGATCGATGCATCGATCACGTCCTGCTCTTCGCGGCGCGGCGGCTTCAGCACAAAGTTGGCGACGTCCGGCTTCGCGCCGGCGCGGGCGCTTTCGGGAATCAGATCGCGCGGATGGCCAATGCCGATGCGCAGCCGCCAATACTGCTGCGTCGTCAGATGCGAGGAAATGTCCTTCAGACCGTTGTGGCCGCCGCTGCCGCCACCGAGCTTGAGCTTGACGGTGCCGGGCGGCAGATCGAGTTCGTCGTGCGCGACGAGAATCTCATCGGGCAGGATCTTGAAGAAATGTGCGAGTGCGACGACGGATTGTCCCGAGCGGTTCATGTACGTCTGTGGCTCGAGCAGGTGCACCTCTTCGCCGTACAGACGTGCCTTGGCGTAGAAGCCGTGAAAGCGCCGCTCGTCGCGCAGGGTGGTGCCGGCTTCGCGCGCCAGTTGATCGACCAGCCAGAACCCGGCGTTGTGACGCGTCGCAGTGTATTCGGCGCCCGGATTGCCGAGCCCCACGATCAGTTTGATCATGATTGATTCATGACTGGTTAAGGGCCGGCGGCGTGCCACACGACCTGAAAAAACCGAAAAAAAACCCGCCGGGGAGAACCTCGGCGGGTCACATCGTCCGTTCCAATGAAACGGATCGAGAGGATTGCTTGCTGTATGAAGCTTAAGCAGCCGGCGTTTCGCCTTCGCCTGCAGCAGCGCTGCCTTCAGCGACCGCACCAGCCGGGATCGTCGCGGATGCGACCACCGGGTTTTCAGCTTCAATGTGTGCAACCAGCGCGACGCCAGCCGGCAGGACGATGTCCTTGGCGTGCATCGTTTGACCCGCTTCGATCTTCGCCAGGTCGACTTCGAGGAATTCCGGCAGTGCCGACGGCAGGCACTCGATTTCGATTTCGTTCAGAACGTGCGAGATCACCGCGCCCGACTGCTTGACTGCCGGGTTGGTTTCCTGGTTCATGAAGTGCAGCGGCACCTTGGTGTGCAGCTTCTTCGTTGCATCGACGCGTTGGAAGTCCACGTGCAGCACAAGCTGACGGAACGGGTGATATTGCACGTCGCGCAGCAGAACTTGTTGCGCCTTACCGCCGATTTCCAGATCGAGAATCGACGAGTGGAAAACTTCTTTCTTCAGGGCGTGCCACAACGCGTTGTGATCGAGTTCGATCATTTGCGGTTCAGCACCAGCGCCATAAACGATTGCCGGCGTCTTGCCGGAAATACGCAGGCGGCGGCTCGCACCCGTACCTTGCAGGGAACGCTCGAAAGCGACTACTTTCATATTGAATCTCCAATGCACTGCCCGCGACCAGGCAGTAAAAACGGGGCCTTCACGCCAATTCGGCTGAGGCCCCAGACTCGACGGCACGAACCTTCGTTCGCTCATGCCGATTGTGCAAAAGCGCAACGTGAATCACGTTGCGCCTTCGCAAATACTTAACTTTCTGCAAACAGCGACATCACCGAATCGCCGCGGCGGATCCGCGAGAACGTTTCGGCCAGCAGGCCTGCGCTGGTCAGCGAGCGGATCTTCGCGCACGAGCGGGCTTCGTCGCCGAGCGGGATCGTATCCGTCACAACCAGTTCGTCGAGCGCGGAAGCAGCGATACGCTCGCCGGCGCCGCCCGACAGAACCGGGTGGGTTGCATACGCGAACACCTTGATCGCGCCGCGTTCCTTCAGCACCTGAGCCGCCTTGCAGAGCGTGCCGGCGGTGTCGACCATGTCGTCCATGATCACGCAGGTACGGCCTTCGACTTCACCGATGATGTTCATCACTTCAGCGACGTTCGCCTTGGGGCGGCGCTTGTCGATGATCGCGAGATCGCAGTTCAGTTGCTTGGCCAGTGCACGGGCGCGGACCACGCCGCCGACGTCCGGCGACACGACCAGCAGGTTCTCGTGATTCTGCTTGCGCAGATCGCCGAGCAGCACGGGCGTTGCATAGATGTTGTCGACGGGGATGTCGAAGAAACCTTGAATCTGGTCAGCGTGCAGATCCATCGTGATGATCCGCTCGACGCCAGCGATTTCCAGCATGTTCGCCACGACCTTGGCCGAGATTGCCACGCGCGCCGAACGCGGGCGACGATCTTGGCGGGCATAGCCGAAGTAGGGGATAGCTGCGGTGATCCGGCCAGCAGATGCGCGCTTGAGCGCATCGACCATGATCATCAGTTCCATCAGGTTGTCGTTCGCCGGTGCGCACGTGGATTGCAGGACGAAGACATCCTTGCCACGCACGTTTTCCTGAATCTCGACCTGAATCTCACCGTCTGAAAAACGGCTGACCATCGCTTTGCCGAGGGGAATACCGAGGATTTTTACGACTTCGTGTGCAAGCGCGGGATTCGCGTTGCCAGTAAAAACCATCAGGCCGTCATGGCTGCTCATCATGCACCTGCTTCTGGCTGGGGGGCGAGGAAATGCGAGAATTTTTGGCAGGGGAGGAAGGACTCGAACCCTCGAATGCCGGAATCAAAATCCGGTGCCTTAACCAACTTGGCGACTCCCCTACACTAACTTTGAGCTTCACCGAGCGTGTAGGACCGCTCGACGATGCAAAACCTATGACGCGAAAGCGAAGAGTGGATGTGTATCCAGGCTTGCTGTTACTGCGCTGCTCCAGCCGCTCGGCAGTTTGGCTTGCGCCGCTTCTGCTTCATCACGACTATGGAACGCTGCAAAAACGCTAGCACCTGATCCAGTCATCCGCGCCGGCGCGATGTTATCAAACCATCCAAGCACCTGCGCAACTTCCGCGTATTTTCCCACGACAACTTGCTGCATGTCATTTCGGCCGAAGCTGTCTGGCCATCCTGCGCTGCAACTATGTTGTGCAAGAAAGTCCGTAATTGTGAGGGGTTTTGAATCTCTTGTCAACGATTTTTCGGAAAAAATCGCTGCAGTTGGAACATGAACCCGCGGCGTCACAACAAGGAAATTACGAGCGGGCAATTGTACAGCCTCTAACGCTTCTCCGACACCCTCTGCGAACGCATTTTTTCCAAAAATAAAAAAAGGCACGTCGGCACCGAGCTTCAGGGCCAGCGCCTGCAGTTCCTCGCGGGGCAAATCGAGCTCCCACAGACGGTTCAATGCGAGCAGTGTGGTGGCCGCGTCCGAGCTGCCACCGCCGAGGCCCGCGCCCATCGGCAGACGCTTGTCGATCTCGATGTCGACGCCTTGCTGCGTACCTGTATGGCTTTTCAGCAGCAGTGCGGCGCGTACGGTCAGGTCTTGCTCGGCCGGCACGCCGGACACGTCGCTGCTGCGCATGACGCGGCCATCGTCGCGGCGCGTGAAGTGCAGCGTGTCGCCCCAGTCGAGCAACTGGAACACGGTCTGCAGCGCGTGATAGCCGTCCGGCCGGCGGCCGGTGATGTGCAGGAAGAGATTCAGCTTCGCTGGTGCGAGGCAGTCGCGCAGCGAATCGTTCGTTTCAATCATGACTCAGGACAAAGGGCGGAGCTAATACGGAGCCGGCGCGGAAACAGGCCGGAGCCAACGCGGGCTGACCGGTCTATTGGTCGAGCACGAGCTTGATGTCGAGCGGCGGCTCTTCGCGGCTGAGGTTGACGCGCTTGAGGCCGGTGGCCGGTGCGTCAGCATACGCGACATAGTTGATCGTCCAGCCATCCTGGACAATTTCCTTTAGATGCGACGGATCTTGCGGATCCTTTTCGGTCTTCGCCCGCGAGCTGGGTGCGGCCGACGGCTGCAGCCAGTAGCGCAGGCCTTCGACCGGCAGCGCAAAGCCGAGCGCGTTCTGCATCAGCGTGGACACGTTGTCGGCGGTGAGCGGTTGGCGGTTCGGCAATTCGAGCGAGGCCGAAGCCGGCGACGACGTGACGATCGCGAGCGTCTGGCCGAGCGGGTTGCGCAACTGCAGCGTGACCGTATCGCCAGCTTCCTGCCAGTCGAAGTTGCCGTAGGCGTTGCGTTGCTGGCCGTTCTGGTCGACGTACTGAACCGCGAAGCGGCCGTGATAGGCACGGCTTGTCTGTGCGGTGACGGAGGTGGTGGCGTTCGACAGCGACGGCTGTTGCGGCTTGACCGAGGCGCAGCCAGTCAACCCGGCCAACGAGACGGCAGCCGCCGCTGCGAGCCCAAGCGCCGCGCGGCGCGGCGCCTGGGGATAAGCGCACAAACGGAGAGGACGGATCGAGCGGTTCGAAATCAGCATCAGAGATCGTTCACCTGAAAACGTTTAAGCGTTTTGAGGAGCGTATCGTTATCAGGTTCCAGCTTGCGCGCTTCACGCCAGGCGTCGCGCGCCTGATCCTGCGCACCGGTCTTCCACAGCACTTCGCCCAGATGAGCGCCGATTTCCGCATTCGGCTGCAGATCGTAGGCCTTGCGCAGCAGTTTGACCGCGTCCGACGTATCGCCAAGGCGATACTTGACCCAGCCCACGCTGTCCATGATGAACGCGTCGTCCGGCGCGAGCGACGAGGCCTTCTGGATCAGCCGGTCAGCTTCCTGCAGACGCACGCCGCGGTCCGCCAGCGAATAGCCGAGCGCGTTATAGGCTTGCGGATTGTCCGGCTGCGTTTCGATCAGCTTGCGCAACTGCGCTTCCATCGTGTCGTAGTGGCCGTTCTTCTCGGCCGCCATCGCGTAGTCGTAGGTCAGATCGGGGTCGTCAGGGAAGTCGGCGGTGGCTTGCGCGAGCCGGTCTTCGGCTTGCGCATAGCGCTTCGAGTCGAACAGGATGGCGGCGTCGGTACGGGCGATCAAGGCCTGATCGCGCGGGTCCGGCGCCTGCAGGCCGGCGAGCAGCTTGCGGGCGTCGTCAGGCTTGTTCTGCTTTTCGAGCAACTGGGCGCGCGTGATCTGCGCCGGAATGTATTGCTGGCTCGACGGCGAAATCTTGTTGAGCCAGTCGCTCGCTGCCGCGTCGTTCTTCTGTTCGAGCGAAAGTTGCGCGAGGTAGATATAGGCCTGGCCCGCATCGGCGCCCGGTGTCTTCTCTGCCTTCTGCGCGTACTGCTGCAGATAGTTTTGCGCGCTCGGGAAATCCTTCTTCTGGATGCTGATCAGCGCGAGCGCCATCATCGGCGTCAGGTCGTTCGCGTTGTCCTTGTGCATCTCCTCGAACTGCTTTTGCGCGTCGTCGAGACGGTCGCTGGCGAGATACATCTGCGCCAGAGCGAGTCGCGCATCATGCGACTTCGGATTCTTCTGGACGTAACCTTCGAGCGAGGCGATGCCTTCCTTGCGCTCTTCCGGGCCCATCTGCGACAGCGTCAACGCAGCTGGCAGGTAATCGGGCTTCAGCGTGAGCGCCTGCTCGAGCGACTTGCGTGCGCCCGGCGCGTCGTTCGCCACGAGCTGCTGACGGGCGATAGCCAGTTGCGCTTCGGGGCGATTCTGGTCGTTCTTCAGCAGGTCCTGCAGCACATGCAGGCCGCCGATGCGATTCGGGCCGCGCGAGATCAGCAGTTGCAGCGCGAGGATTGCGCTGCCGCGATTCTCTTCCGGCACCTTCGCGAGTTCGCGCGCGAGCAGCGGTTCTGCATCGTCAGGCTTGCCTGACAGCACGAGCAGCGATGCATCGAGTTGCGCCGCGCGTTCCGACGCAGGTGCATACTGCTGCCACAGTTGCGCAGCCGCTAGTGCGTCCGAAGGACTCTGCGCGGCCAGCGCGATTTCGGTAGCGCGTTGCGCCATCCGCGGATCGTGGGTGTCGCGCGCCAGCGCGAGGTAGGTCTGATACGCCGGCGCCGGTTGATCGCGCTGCAGGGCGACTTCCGCCGCGAGCACCTGGAACACGATCTGGCTCGTCAGCGGGACGCTGGGCAGGTCCTTCTGGTCGTCTGCCGTTTGCGCCCCGAGCGCGTCCGGCATGGAGACGGAGTTGTCGTCCGAATCCGGAGAAGGGTCTTGCGCATGCGCCGGCATGGCGGCGAGCGCCCACACGGCAAGCGCCGCCGCGCCGAGCAAGCGACGAGCGGACACGCCGTGCGGCACGCGGGAAGTGCGCGCCGGGCGCTTCGAAAACAGCTTCACGAAGGACAAGTTCATGGAAATCCGTTCAATGTTTCGGTCGATTGTAACGCGCTCGCTACAATAAGCGCACAACCACTCACGCAAGTTGCAGACCAGTTAGACATGCCAGAGTTGCCAGAAGTTGAGGTTACGCGACGAGGAATTGAACCGTACGTCTCCGGACGCCGGGTCGAGCGCGTCGACGTCCGTACCCCCGCGCTGCGCTGGCCGATTCCGGCCGACCTTGCGAGAACCTTGCGGGGCCATGTGGTGCGCAAGGTCGAGCGGCGCGGCAAGTACCTGCTGTTCGAAATCGACGCGGGCTGGTTCATTGTGCACCTCGGCATGACCGGTACGCTGCGGGTGCTGCGCAATTTGCCGCATCTGCCGGAAGCCGCGAAGCACGACCATGTCGACTGGATTTTCGACGAATTCATTCTCCGCTATCGAGATCCGCGGCGCTTTGGGGCTGTACTTTGGCATGCACGGGAAGACGGCGACGTGCTCGCGCATCCGCTGCTTGCCGGTCTGGGCGTCGAGCCGTTTTCCTCAGCTTTTTCGGGCGCCTTGATGCACCGGCAGACGCGCGGCCGCAAGGTCTCGGTCAAACAGGCGCTGCTCGCGGGCGAGATCGTGGTGGGCGTGGGCAATATTTACGCGTCCGAAAGCCTGTTTCGCGCCGGCATCCGGCCCACGACGCCAGCCGGCCGCGTTTCGCTGGTCCGCTATGACCTGCTGGCCGATGCGGTGCGCGTGACGCTGGCCGCCGCAATCGAAAAAGGTGGCAGCACGCTGCGCGATTTTGTCGGCAGCAATGGCGAAAGCGGTTACTTCCAGCTCGACTATTTCGTCTATGATCGCGCGGGGCTGCCATGCCGGGTGTGTGGAACGCCGATCAAACAGATCGTGCAGGGGCAGCGCTCGACTTACTTCTGTCCGACCTGCCAGCGCTAATTTTTAATGCCCTCTCGTTTAACGCCTTCTTCGACGGCCACCGTGCCCGTTTTGTCCGTCAAACCGGCCTTGGCCGATTTCTCCGCGCGCCTGATTGCCTGGCAGCGCCAGCATGGCCGCCACGATCTGCCGTGGCAAAACACGCGCGACCCGTATCGCATCTGGCTGTCGGAAATCATGTTGCAGCAGACCCAGGTGTCGACGGTGATTCCTTATTACGCACGTTTTCTGGCGCGTTTTCCGGATGTTGCCGCGCTCGCCGCGGCGCCGATCGACGATGTGATGGCCTTGTGGGCCGGTCTCGGTTACTACTCGCGTGCGCGTAATCTGCACCGTTGCGCGCAGGCGGTGGTGGAACTGCATGGCGGGGCGTTCCCAGCTTCGGTTGAGGCGCTGGCCGACCTGCCGGGCATCGGCCGCTCGACGGCGGCGGCGATCGCGTCGTTTGCGTTCGGCGCGCGCGCCACGATTCTCGACGGCAACGTGAAGCGCGTGCTGGCCCGCGTCTTCGGTGTCGAAGGTTTCCCCGGCGAAAAGCGTGTCGAAAACGCCATGTGGACGCTGGCGGAATCGCTGCTGCCGTCTAATGCCAGCAATGCCGACGTGAGCGCTTATACACAGGGCTTGATGGATCTCGGCGCGACGCTGTGCATGCGCGGCAAGCCGGACTGCGAGCGCTGCCCGTTCGCGCCCGACTGTGTGGCGAACGTGACCGGCCGGCAGCGCCAATTGCCCGCCGCGCGGCCCAAGAAGGCGGTGCCGACGCGTCGCACGTGGATGCTCGTGCTGTGCGATGGCGATGCGGTGATGCTCGAAAAACGGCCGCCTTCCGGTATATGGGGTGGGCTGTGGAGTCTGCCGGAAGCGGCTGATGAAGCTGCTTTAGCCGAACGTGCCCGCGAATTTGGCGGCGACGGTGCGGTTTCGCCGCTGGCGCCGCTCACACACACGTTCACGCATTTCCGGCTGGATATCGAGCCGCGCCTTGCGGAACTGGATCGCGCCGGTGCTGGCCGGGCCGGGCTGGCGCTGGGTGATGCTGAAACCGTGTGGGTCGCGCTGCGCGATATCGACGCTTACGGCGTGCCGGCGCCGGTGCGCAAGCTGTTGGACGGTCTGCACGGATCTTTGCTGTAGCGAGCTGGCGGGTTCAGCGTTGGCGTGATTGCGGCCACGCCAACGCCCTCACAGCAACTGATGCTGCTGCATGTAGTGATGAACCACGTCGATACGTGCGCCGGCATCCGGCAATTCCATCAATTTTTGCCGCGCCTTTAGCGCAACCGGCAGCACTTCCGAAAGCCGGTTGGAGACCCAGGTCGGATCTTCGAGCTTGAACGGCTGCGCGAACGGCAGACTATCCGGATCGCGCTCGCGAATCGTCGCGATGATCCGCTCTAGCACTTCCGCGCAGGCGCCGAATTTGGCCAGATGCTCATTGCCTTCGAGCGGCAGATCGTCGGGTATCGGCTCGGCCATGCCGACCAGCAGGCCGCTCGGCTCTACGCGATGCGACAGCAACTTGAAGCGCCGCGTGCCGCGCGCGCGGATCAGCAGCATGCCGAAGGTTTCGACGTCGCACTCCTCGATTTCAGCGAGGCAGCCGACGCTTTCAGGCACGGACGGCTCGTCCGGCAGCGCGACTTCCCCGCCGCTTTTCAGCAGGCAGACGCCAAAGGGCGTCTTTTCGCGCAGGCAGTCGCGTGCCATATCCAGATAGCGCGCTTCGAAGATCTTCAGGGGGAGCAGCCCGTCGGGGAACAGGACCGTGTGCAGCGGAAACAGCGGCACATCGGCAAGCACAGAAGTAGATGACATGGCGCAACGCTTCGGGTTAAGGCCGCGCACTGCGGCCGGTTAAGCCACTAGCTTCGATGATTCGCCGACGTCAACCGGCGCATCGCGGTGCCGCACGATCACATTGGCCTGCTTGGCAAGACGCGCGGCGAGCGTCTCGGCAATGAATACGGAACGATGCTGGCCACCTGTGCAGCCGATCGCCACGGTCAGGTAGCTGCGGTTGTCGTCGCGAAAGTGGGGCAGCCACTTCACGAGGAACATTTCGATGTCGCCCATCATGTCGTGCACCACGGGCAGGGCGCCGAGGAAATCGATCACCGGCTTGTCGAGGCCGGTGAGTGGACGCAGTTCGTGATCGTAGTACGGGTTCGGCAGCGTGCGCACGTCGAACACGAAATCGGCGTCGAGCGGCACGCCTCGCTTGAAACCGAACGACTCGAACATCAGCACGAGACCACTGTGCTCCTGCTCGATAAAACGTTTGACCCATGCGCGCAACACGTTGGCGCGCAGGTTGCTGGTATCGATCTGATGGCCGAACTCGGCCAGATTCGCCACCAGTTCACGCTCGCGCTCGATCGCTTCTTCCAGCGAAGTGAGCAGGCCAACGTCGGCATTGTGCGAGGCCGAGCCGGACAGTGGATGGCGGCGCCGCGTTTCGGAGAAGCGTTGAATCAGCGCCTGCGTGCTGGCGTTCAGAAACAGTACGCGCACATCGTGCTCGCGCGACAGGTCGCGGATCATCGACGGCATGTCGTCGAGCGAGGCGCTCGAACGCGCGTCGATTGCCACCGCGAGGCGGTCTTGCCCGTCTTCCGCGAGATAGGTGGCGAGTTGCGGCAGAAAGCGCGGCGGCAGATTGTCAACGCAATAGTAGCCAGCGTCTTCAAGCGCGTTCAGTGCAACGGATTTGCCGGAGCCGGAAATACCGGTGATCAGAATAATGCGCATGGAGTCGTCGAATCGGTACGTTTCATCATAGCATCTGGTCCCCGCGCGCGTACCCCGCTGCAGCCGGGTACGTCGTGCGGTTTCAGATCAGCTTGCCGGGAAACTGGCTGTCGGGATCTTGCATGGCGAGGCGCTGGCGATCCATGAAGTCGCGCAATGTGTCGATGCCGCGCAGTTGCAGGATCGTGTTACGCACGGCGGCTTCCACCAGCACGGCCAGGTTGCGGCCGGCCGCCACCTGGATGGTGACCTTGCTGATAGGCAGGCCCAGCACGTCGACGGTCTGGCTTTCCAGCGGCAGGCGCTGGAATTCGCCGTCCGGGCGGCGCACGAGCTGAACGATCAGCTTGAGTTTCATTTTGCGCCGTACGGCGGTTTCACCGAAGATGGTCTTGATGTCGAGCAGGCCCAGGCCGCGCACTTCCAGCAGGTTTTGCAGCAGCGGCGGGCAGCGGCCTTCGACAAAATCCGGCCCGAGGCGCACGAAGTCCACCGCGTCGTCGGCTACGAGGCCGTGACCGCGGCTGATCAGCTCAAGCCCGAGTTCGCTTTTGCCGAGACCGGAATCGCCGGTGAGCAGCACGCCCATGCCGAGAATGTCGAGAAACACGCCGTGCAGCGTAGCGCGCGGCGCCAGAATGCGTGACATGTACAGACGCAGGCTGTCGATCACGGCGGCGGCCGACATCGGCGTGGTGAAGAGCGGCGTGGACGAACGGGTACAGCGCAGCACCAGTTCCGGGGGCGCCGCCACCCCGCCTGCCACCACCAGGAACGGCGGCTCGAGGGCGATCAGCTCGGCCATGTGGCGCGAGCGGTCTTCTTCGGATTGGCGCTGGTAATAGTCGACTTCGGCGTCGCCGAGCACCTGGATCCGGTTCGGGTGGATCAGGTTCAAGTGGCCGACGAGGTCGGCGCTCGAAGTGGCATTGGCGACTGTTTCTGCCGAGAAGCCGCGCTCCCAGCCTTCATGCCCCGTCAGCCAGCTGAGTTTCAGCATGGCGGCGTTGTCGTCGAAAATGCTTTGGGCGTTGATGCTGGACGTATCCATGAGTCCGTGACTCCAGTGTGGGCCGCTGCCCCGCGTGCGCCGGCTGCGTCAGCGCAGCCGGATTGGCCGGCGCGAGCCGGATTCGACACGGAGCCCCACGCGCTCGCAGGCGGGGGACCGACGTGCGGATGAGCGCCGATGCATCAAGGTTGCCACTGAGTGAGCAGTCGATGCAATGCTTCGCGGTCTTCTTCCGTATGCAGCCGTTCGCGGGTTTCGCGATCGGACAGCAACTGGGCGATTTCCGAGAGGATTTCGAGGTGCTGCTGGGTAGCCTGCTCGGGCACCAGCAGGAAGATCAGCAGCGAGACCGGCTGACCGTCGGGCGACTCGAAGGGGATGGGATCGGCCAGCCGCACGAAAGCGGCGAGCGGCTGCTTCAAGCCTTTGATCCGGCCATGCGGAATCGCGACGCCTTCGCCAAGACCCGTCGACCCGAGGCGCTCGCGCGCAAACAGATTGTCAGTGACCGTGCTGCGGGCGATGCCGTTCTGGTTTTCGAAAATCAGGCCCGCTTGCTCGAAGACGCGTTTCTTGCTGGTGACCGATAGTCCGACGACGACGTTTTCGAGGGGAAGAAATTTGGCTAAACGATTCATGTTGGCAGGCGGAAACGTGGCCTGGATACTCCTCGCTGTGGCGTTTGAGTGGCGTTCCATTCTCGACTGATGCTCACGGCGATGTGCTTGGGAGGCCAAAAACGCAGGACTCCCGCTGAATAACCCCGATTGACCCCGATGGTAACCGGCCCATTATAGAACAGCGCGACCATGGATGGTGCGGCGCGCCATCCCTAGATTCTACGAAAAACCCAACGAAAAACCGCCCGTTGCCGGGCGGTTTAGCTAGGTCAGGAAAAACCCTTCTAATCCTGCTTATTGCGGCGGCACTTCCACTTGCGGCGCCAGCGGTTGATACTTGATCGCTTCATGCTGATGACCCTGTAGGCGATCTTTGTGACGGATGACTTGCCGGTCGAGCTTGTCGATCATCAGATCGATCGCGGCGTACAGGTCGCCGTCACAGCTCTCGACAAAGATGTCCTTGCCCTTCAGATGCAGGTTGATTTCAACCTTCTGCCTCTTTTCCTTTTCCTTGTGGTTGTCGACCGAGAGGACCACACTGCCATCGATCACCTGATCGAAATGTCTTAGCACCCTATCCAGTTTGGTGATCACGTATTCTCGCAACGCTGGCGTAACTTCGAGATGGTGTCCACTGATCTGCAGATTCATAGTGCTTCTCCAAGCTAGTGGCCGCTTGGTCCGCACGATGGGGCAGTACCGGTCGATCTGACGGCTCGCCTGTGTCATTCCCCGTTGACTGACTACTGGCAGGTCGCATCGGCCGGCCTGTCCGCCAACGGGCGGAGCGGCCGGAAAATGCCCGCCACACTACGCGGCGGGCTAAAGAGACTTGCGCAGGTTGACTGCCGGAATCTTCAGGGCTTCGCGGTACTTCGCGACGGTGCGCCGTGCGACCACGAATCCTTGCTCCGCCAGCAGTTCGGCTATGCGGCTGTCTGAAAGGGGAGATTTGGTGTTTTCCGCTCCTATCAGTTGCTTGATGAGCGCGCGAATGGCCGTGGAAGAGGCCGCGCCGCCCGTGTCAGTCGAAACGTGTGATCCGAAGAAGTACTTAAATTCAAGCGTCCCGAATGGGGTCAGCATGTATTTACCGGTTGTCACACGCGAGACAGTTGATTCGTGTAGGCCCAGCGTATCAGCAATTTCCCGCAAAACCAAGGGCCGCATGGCAATTTCGCCATGTACAAAAAAGCTCTTTTGACGCTCCACAATGGCTTGCGCCACGCGCAGGATGGTTTCGAAGCGCTGCTGAATGTTTTTGATCAGCCAGCGGGCTTCCTGGAGTTGCTGACGCAACGAACCGCTGCCCGGATCGCCCCGGTTGTTACGCAAAATGTTCGCGTACAGGTGATTGATACGAAGTTTCGGTACAACCTCGGGGTTTAGCTCGGCCTGCCAGCCCTGGCCCGTCTTGCGCACCATAATGTCCGGCACCACGTAGTCGGCCTCGGCCTTGCCGTAGGCCGCGCCTGGGAACGGTTCGAGCGAACGGATCAGTACATGTGCATCGCGCAGGTCGTCATCGCTTGCCTTCAGGTGCTTGCGCAGGCGTGTGAAGTCGCGTGCGGCGAGCAGCTCCAGATGGTGGGCCACAATCTCGAGCGCGAGCGTTCGCGTCGCCGAGGTTTCGAGGCGCAGCAATTGCAGCTTCAGGCACTCGGAAGCGGAGCGTGCGCCGACGCCGGCCGGATCGAAGCTGTGCAGCAGTGCAAGCGCCGCGTTCAGTTCGTCGAGATCGACTTCGAGTTCTTCAGGCAGGTCGGCCTGCACTTCCTCGAGCGTCGCGGTCAGATAGCCGTCGTCGTCGAGCGATTCGATCAGGAAGGTGATCAGCGCCCGGTCGCGCTGGCTCGCCTGGGTGACGCGCAATTGCGCCATCAGGTGGTCGCGCAGCGAGGTGCTCGATTCGTGGATCTGCAGCGGCGGCAGGTCGTCGTCGTCGGAGGCGGTGCCGGAGCGGCCGTAGTCGTCCAGATTCCACTGGGTGGAGTCGCCGTTGCCGTCGGCCGCGAGGCCGTTGTACTCGTCCACGCCTTGCGGCTCGCCGTTTTCGGCGCGCTCGCTGGTGCTGGTGGACGAGGAGGATGAACTGTTGTTGCTGCCCATCTGGTCCGGCGCCGCGTTGCTTGGCGCCTGGGCGATCAGCGAGCCGTCCGCCGCGACCCGCAACGGGCTGGCGATCCAGTCGTCCTCGTTTTCGAGCAGCGGGTTCTGCGAGATCGCCATTGCGACCTCCTGCTGCAGTTCGAGCGTAGACAGCTGCAGCAGCCGGATGGACTGCTGTAGTTGCGGGGTCAGCGCAAGATGCTGCGACAGGCGGAGTTGGAGGCTGGCTTTCATGGCAAGTTGAGATTCATTGTAAAGAGTTTGCCACGACCGCGATACCTCGCGACATTCGCAATAACGCGTGCGCCGGGATTGGCTCTGCAGGGGAGAGGGTGGCCTGCCACGTCAAAAATACAGGAAGGCGGTGCAGCAAGGGGCGGGCGGCAGGGGATGCCGCCGTGCTAGCCCCTCGCGCGGTTACATGCGGAAGTGCTCGCCCAGGTAGACGCGCCGCACGTTTTCGTTTTCGATGATATCGCCAGGTGCGCCGGCGGCCAGTACGCTACCGTCGCTGATGATGTACGCATGATCGCAGATGCCGAGCGTTTCGCGCACGTTGTGGTCCGTAATCAGCACGCCGATATTGCGCTGCTTCAGGAATTTAACAATCTTCTGGATTTCCAGAACGGCGATCGGATCGACGCCGGCGAATGGCTCGTCGAGCAGGATGAAGCTCGGGTTGGTGGCGAGCGCACGGGCGATTTCCACGCGCCGGCGTTCGCCGCCCGACAGCGACAGCGCCGGATTGCCACGCAGGTGGGCGATCTGCAGTTCGTCGAGCAGCGCTTCCGTGCGGGTGGTGATGGTGTCTTTGCTGAGGCGCTTGCCGCTTTCGTCGAGCTGCAGCTCCAGCACGGCGCGAATGTTTTCTTCGACGCTGAGCTTGCGGAACACCGAAGCTTCCTGCGGCAGATACGACAGGCCGAGCGAGGCGCGCTTGTGGATCGGCAACAGGCTGATCGACTTGCCGTCCAGGTCGATCTCGCCTGCATCGAGCGGCACGAGGCCCACGATCATGTAGAACGAGGTGGTCTTGCCGGCGCCGTTCGGGCCGAGCAGGCCAACCACTTCACCGCTCTTGACGTCGAGCGACACGTCCTTGACGACCGTGCGCGAACCATAGCGCTTCTTCAGATTGCGAACTACCAGCGAACTGCTGGTCCCAGCCGGCTTGCGATGGGGGAGGGAGGGCGAATTCACTGAGTTCACTGGGCCGGGGCTCCCTGGATCGTGGTGGACGGAACGAGCGTAGCGGAAGCGCCGGACAGGGGCGCCGCGCCGCCGTTACGCGGCGACAGCATGGCGCGCACGCGGCCAGTCGGGTTGCCGGGGCCGGCGACGTCCTTACCCGCCTTGGCGGTATAGAAGTCGTTCTGGCCGTCATAGGTGATGACGCTGCCGTGGACCGTATCCATTACGGTCGAGAGGCCTTGCAGGCGGTTCACCGTGGCGTTGGTGGTGAGCGTGGTGAGGTCCTGCTTGCCGTCGTAGTCGATGCGGATGGCGGTGCCTTCGACATATTCGTCGAGGCCTTCGCGTTTCTGGCGGAAATACGACAGGCTGCCGCCGCTCGAGGTGCCGGTGGCGTACTGGTAACCCTGCGGATCCTGCGTCACTTCGACGCGGTCGGCCTTGATGACGATCGTGCCTTTGGTGGCCACCACGTGGCCGGTGAAGATGTTGACCTGCTTCAGGTCATCATAGGTCATGTTGTCCGCTTCAATATTGAGCGGCTTGTCCTTGTCGGCGCGTTCGGCGTGCGCCAGCGGCGCAATGCCGACGAGCGGCAACGCGACCAGCAGCGCAACAAGTCCAGCGCGGCACGCGGACAAGGCGCGCGAGCGGCCGGTTTTAAAACGGGGGAACGATTCGTTCATGCAGTCACGCTGGATTGGATTACCCGGGTTGCTTCAGGGAGCCGCCGGAGGCGTCGGACGCGGCGATCGCGCCACGGACGTTGCCGAACAGCTGCATTACCCGGGTGACGTTGTTGTAGTTCATGCCGCTGGCCGTCATGACTGACAGGCCGCGCTGAAGTTTAACCGGCTTTTCGGTCTCGATCACATCGTCGTTGACCAGCACCCGAAAATGCTGGGAATCAGCCTGCATCGCCGGGTCGCCGTCGCCGGCGGCGCGCAGGATGCGGGCGTGGTCGTACAGATCGACGATCGAGGCGTCGCCATTGACGGTGCCGGTGTCGCCGGTCGCCGTGACAATCGGCTTGCCCGGCTGGAAGGCGCGGATCGCTGGTTTGACCAGATCGCTCAGTTCATTGTCTTCGTAATGGATCAGGCTATTGGCGGTCAGCCGGTACTGCGTGGCGCCGGACTGATCCAGTTCGGACACCGAGAAATTGTCGGCGAAATAATCCGGGGTGTGTTCCTTCGGCTTGATCTCGCCTTCGTGCGGCGGCGGCGCGGTGGCCTGCAGCAGCCACCACGTGATGCCGGCGAGCGCCGCCATGGCGACCAGCGGGATCAGCGAAGTAAAGCGGAACTGGTTCATCCGACAAGGCCCTGCTGCTGACCGCCACGGCACGCGGCCGCGAGCAGGGAGTCGTACTTGTTCTGCGCGCGCAGCAAGGTATCGCACACTTCACGCACCGCGCCGTGGCCGCCGCGCGCTTCGCTGACCCAGTGGGCGCGCGCGATCACTTCCGGATGCGAATTGGCCGGCGCCGCCGCAAAGCCGACCTTCAGCATCACGCCGAGATCGACCCAGTCGTCGCCCATATAGCCGCATTCCTCAGCGGTGAGGCCGGTCTGCTTGAGCAGGTCGGCAAACGCCTCGGGCTTGTTTTCGATGCCCTGATACAGGTGCGTGATCTTCAGTTCCTTGGCCCGCACAGCGACGATGCCCGACTTGCGCCCGGTGATGATCGCCGTCTCGATGCCGGCTTCGCGCAATAGCTTCGCGCCGTGGCCGTCCATCGAGTTGAACGACTTCATCGTGTCGCCCTCGGCGGTAAACAGCAGGCCGCCGTCGGTTAGCACGCCGTCGACGTCGAAAATCATCAGCTTGACGCGGCGCGCGCGTTCAGTGGCGGTAAGGGGCGCGGCGGCCATCAGATCACCTTCTTGGAGAACAGGTCGTGCATGTTGAGCGCGCCGATGAGCTTGCCCGCGTCGTCGACGACCAGCATCTGATTGATCCGGTGGCGCTCCATCAGTTCCACTGCTTCGACCGCGAGTTGATCCGGGCCGATGGTACGCGGGCCCGGTGTCATCACCGAGGCGATGGGCAACTCTCGGAAGTCGCCGCTGCGTTCGAGCACGCGGCGCAGGTCGCCGTCGGTGAAGATGCCTTTGACGCGCTGGTTTTCGTCGACGATCGCCGTCATGCCCATGCGCTTGGCGGTCAACTGGAACAGCGCATCGCGCACAGTGGACTCGGGCATCACCTTCGGCACCTGGTCGCCGGTGCGCATTACGTCGCGCACGTAGGTGAGCAGACGCCGGCCGAGTGCGCCGCCCGGGTGCGAGCGGGCGAAGTCGTCCGGGCCGAAGCCGCGTGCGTCCAGCACCGCTACCGCGAGCGCGTCGCCGAGCGCAAGCGCGGCGGTGGTGCTGGCGGTGGGGGCGAGATTCATCGGGCAGGCCTCTTTGGCAACCCCGGCGTTCAGATGCACGTCGGCCAGTTGCGCCAGGCTCGAGGCCGGCTTGCCGGTGATCGCGATCAGCTTGGCGCCCAGCCGCTTGATGAGCGGCAGAATCGCAATCAGCTCTTCGGATTCGCCGGAATTGGACATGGCTACGAACACGTCGTCCGCCGTGACCATGCCGAGGTCGCCATGACTGGCTTCGGCTGGGTGCACGAAGAAGGCGGGCGTGCCGGTACTGGCGAAGGTTGCCGCCAGCTTGCGGGCCACGTGGCCGGATTTGCCGATGCCCGAGACGACGACGCGCCCACGGCAGCTAAGGATGAAGTCGATCGCCTCGACGAAGCCATCGTCGAGTTGATCGCGAAGCGCGCTCACGGCGTCCGCTTCGATGTCGAGCACGTTGCGAGCGAGCGCGAGTGCCCGGTCGCCATTGATTTTCGCTATCATTCGCGGAGTATAGCAAAAGGCGTTTGTTCGCCGCGCCGGGCCTGCCGTGCCCAGCCGCTGCCCTCACCGGCCCCTCAACCTTGTCGCATGGCGGTTCGCGTGCGATGGTTATGTCGACGAACCAGGACGCTTTCCGATGCGCTTTTTCGTATGATTTCCCCGCTCGAAATGACGCTGTTCCTGCTGCTGGCATCGGTGGCGGGCGTCGTCGTTTTCCGTTTCCTGAACCTGCCGCCCATGCTCGGCTACCTGACGGTGGGCATCATCGTCGGGCCGCATGCGTTCGGTATCGTTCCGGATTCGAAGGGCGCGCAGAACCTGGCCGAGTTCGGCGTGGTGTTCCTGATGTTTTCCATCGGGCTGGAGTTTTCGCTGTCGAAGCTGCGTTCGATGCGCCGGCTGGTGTTCGGACTCGGCCTGTTGCAGGTGATCGGCACGGTTGCTGTGGCGGTGGCGCTGGGCTTCGTGCTGGAGCGCTGGGTGCACATTACCTGGCAGGGCAGCATCGCGCTGGGCGGGGCGCTGGCCATGTCGTCCACGGCCATCGTCAGCAAGATGCTGGCAGAGCGGCTCGAGATCGAGACCGAGCACGGCCGCAATATCTTCGGTGTGCTGCTGTTCCAGGATCTGGCAGTGGTGCCCTTGCTGATTATCATCTCGGCGCTGGGCGGCGATTCGCGCACCCTGATGACGGCGCTCGGCCTCGCGGCGGTGAAGATCGTCGTGGCGCTGTCGCTGCTGCTGATCGTCGGGCAGAAGTTCATGACGCGCTGGTTCAACGTGGTGGCGCGGCGCCGTTCGCAGGAACTGTTCATCCTGAATCTCTTGCTTGTGACGCTCGGCGCGGCGTTTATCACGGACAAATTCGGGCTCTCGCTGGCGCTCGGTGCGTTTATCGCCGGCATGCTGATCGCCGAGACGCCGTACCGGCATCAGGTGGAAGAGGACATCAAGCCGTTTCGGGACGTGCTGCTGGGGCTTTTCTTCGTCACCACCGGCATGCTGCTCAATCCGATGGTGATCTGGAAGCATCCGTTCATCGTGCTGGCCTTCCTGCTCGGGCCGTTGCTGCTGAAGCTGATCATGATCACGGCTTTGTCGCGGCTGTTCGGCGCATCACCGGGCGTGGCGATGCGCACCGGCATCGGGCTGGCGCAGGCCGGTGAATTCGGCTTCGTGCTGCTGAACCTGATTCTCGACAAGCATCTGGTGGACCCCACCTTCCTGCAAGCGATTCTCGCCGCGATGCTGTTGTCGATGCTGGCTGCGCCATTCCTGATCCAGAACGCGGACCGTATCGTGCTGCGGCTGTCGTCCACTGAATGGATGATGCAGTCCTTGCAGATGACGCGGATCGCCACTCAAAGCCTGAAGCAAAGCGGCCATACGATCATCTGCGGCTATGGGCGGGCCGGGCAGAACCTCGCGCGCATGCTCGAACATGAAGGTCTCTCCTATGTCGCGCTCGACCTCGACCCTGACCGGGTGGCGGCGGCTGCGGCGGCCGGTGAGTCAGTGGTGTTCGGCGACGCCGGGCGGCGCGAGTCGCTGCTGGCGGCCGGGATTCACCGGGCGGCTGCGGTGGCGATCACCTACGCCAATACACCGTCCGCGCTGCGCGTGCTGCACAACATCCACGAACTCGAGCCGACCCTGCCCGTCATCGTGCGCACGGTGGACGACGCCGACCTCGAAAAGCTGCTCGCCGCGGGGGCGACCGAGGTGATTCCGGAGATCGTCGAAGGCAGCCTGATGCTCGCCTCGCACACGCTCGTGCTGATGGGCGTGCCGATGCGGCGGGTGGTGCGGCGCGTCGAGGAGATGCGCGACGAGCGTTATAGTCTGCTGCGCGGCTATTTCCACGGCGCCGACGACGCGGGTGACGACGACAGTCACGAGCAGGTGCGACTACAATCTGTGCCGGTCGACGAGAACTCGGACGCGGTGGGCCGCACGCTGGCGGAGGTGGGGCTGGTCGACATGGGTGTCGAGGTGACGGCAATCCGCCGCCACGGAATTCGCGGCGTGGAGCCGGACCCGTCCACCAAGCTGCGGGCGAGCGACATCGTCGTGCTGCGCGGTTTGCCCGAGGCGCTTGCCGAAGCCGAAGAACGGCTGTCGCGGCATCGCCGGGCTGGCTCGGCTGCGGTTTGACCGAGTGACCAGGTGAGCGTTTGAGCTGGGCCGCCGTGCGAGATTCTTAAGTCTTTTACCCGGATCCATGGGGATCCATCTGGAGTCATCATGTCCAACGCGCTTGCGAGCGCGCCGCTCGACGCGGCTGCGTTCGTCAAAAGCCAGATTCGCACCGTGCCCGACTGGCCGCAGGCCGGCGTGCAGTTTCGCGATATCACGCCGCTGCTGCAGCATCCGAAGACCTTTCGGGTGTTGATCGACCTGTTCGTGCAGCGCTATATCGAGGCGAAGCTCGACTACATCGCGGGTCTCGACGCGCGCGGTTTCATCATCGGGCCGGTGCTGGCTTACGAGCTGAACGTGGGCTTCATTCCGATCCGCAAGGCGGGCAAGCTGCCGTACAAGACGGAGTCCGAGTCGTATGAACTCGAATACGGCACTGCGACCGTCGAGATTCATGCCGACGCCTGCTCGAAGGGCGACCGCATCGTGATCGTCGACGATCTGATCGCGACCGGCGGCACCATGATGGCCGGCAAGAAACTGCTGGAGCGGTTGGGCGCAGAGGTGATCGAAGGTGCGGCGATTATCGATCTGCCGGAGTTGGGCGGGTCCGCGCTGTTGCGCTCGGCGGGGCTGCCGCTGTTTACCGTGACCGAGTTTAGCGGTCACTAGCATCGATCCACCCGCAACACACTCGCGACGAGGTAAGAAGCATGCCGAATTTCCTGCTGTTCCTCGCCACTTCGATGGCGATCACCCTGGCGCCCGGCCCGGACAACCTGCAAGTGCTGGCGCGCGGCATTTCCCAAGGGCGCGCGGCGGGACTCGTCGCGGCGCTTGGTTTTGCGGCCGGCATCACGTTTCACACGACGCTCGCCACGCTCGGCGTGGCCGCGTTGTTGCGCTCTTCGCCGCTGGCCTTCCAGGCCATCAAGTACGCCGGCGCCGCTTACCTGATCTGGATCGGCATCAAGGCGTTGCGCAGCCAGGGGCTTGCCACGGCCCATGAGCGTCCGGCTCAGCCGCTGTGGTCGGTGTTCCGCCAAAGCGTGTTCGGCAACATGCTGAACCCCAAGGTGACGCTGTTCTTCCTCGTGTTCCTGCCGCAGTTCATCGAGCCGCATGGCGTGCAAAGCGTGCCGGTGCAGATGCTCGAACTGGGCCTGCTGTTCATGCTGCAGACCGTGGCCGTGTTTTCGCTGTTCGGCGTGTGCGCCGGGATGATCGGCGGTTGGCTGAAGCGCCGTCCGCGCGTCGGCGTGTGGCTTGATCGCCTCGCTGGTGCGACCTTTATCGCGATCGGCATTCGGGTCGCGTTGCGCGACTAATCTGACGAGCTGCAACGAGCTTCCGAATTGACCTGCGCGGCCTGCCGTGCGCTTGTCGTGCAGTTGGAGCAATCATGACTTTGCCCTGTATCACCAAGGCGCGCCGCTTCGATGCGCACGCGCACAGGCCGTTCTGGATCGACGGCGAGCAGGTCGGCTGGGTCCGTGCGACGGATGTGCCGCTGCTGGTCCGCTGGCCGGATGTCTTCGAGATCGATGCCACGCGCGTGACCTTGGCGTCGCGCTTCAACACGCTGGACCTGCGCAGTGCGGCGCTGGGCGCCGTGATCGGCGCACTGGCCGCGGACGGCCGCATTCCCGGCTGGCGCGACGAAACCTATGCGATCCGCAATGCCTTCGACGCGCCGCCGCTGGCGTATATCGAACGTGCTGCCTCGCGCTTCTTCGGCACGATGACCTACGCGGTGCATCTGAACGGCGTCGTAGAATACGCAGATGGCGCGCCGCAATTGTGGATTGCGCGCCGCAGCGACACCAAGGCGACGGATCCTGGCATGCTGGATAACGTGGTGGCGGGCGGCATAGGCTGGGGCTTCGGTATCGAGGCGACCATCGTCAAGGAGTGCTGGGAAGAAGCCGGCATTCCCGAGCAGATCGCCGCGCGCGCCATGGCCGGGCGAACGGTGCATGTGCTGCAATCGCTGCCGGAAGGCACCCAGGCCGAGCAGATTTTTGTCTACGACCTGGCGTTGCCGGCAGATTTCGCGCCGCGCAATCAGGACGGCGAAGTGGGCGAACACCGGCTGGCGCGTATCGATGAGGTAGCGCGCTGGATCGAAGAGGACGCCATGACGGTCGATGCCAGCCTCGCGACCCTCGACTGCCTGTTGCGCCGCCGCTGGATCGATAGAGAGGACTGCGCGGGAATCGACGCGCTGTTCGCGCCGCCGGCTGCCACATAGCGCCATCAACGAATTACGCATTGAAGAAGGGAGTCACCCAGGTCATGTCGACCGATCACAGCTTTATTCTCAAACTGTCGTGCGCCGACCGGCCCGGCATCGTGCATGCCGTATCGGGCTTCCTGTTCGAGCGCGGCAGCAATATTCTCGACTCGGCGCAGTTCGGCGACAGCCACACCGGCGAGTTCTTCATGCGCGTGCATTTCCAGCAGGTGGGCGGCGATCCCGGTCTGGAGGCGCTGCGCGGTGCGTTCAGCACGCTCGCCGACGAGTTCGGCATGCGCTGGGAACTGCACGACGCCAATGTGAAGCCGCGCGTGGTGATCATGGTTTCGAAGATCGGCCATTGCCTGAACGACCTGCTGTTCCGCTACCGCACCGGTCAATTGGGCATCGAGATTCCGGCGATCATCTCGAACCACAAGGAGTTCTATCAACTCGCCGCGAGCTACGACATTCCGTTCCACCACTTCCCGCTGATGGCGTCGACGCCTGAAGGGAAGGCGGCCCAGGAGGCGCGTGTGCTCGAAGTGATCGACGAGCACAAGGCCGATCTGGTGGTGCTCGCCCGCTATATGCAGATTCTCTCGCCGCAATTGTGCGAGCGTCTCACGGGCCGTGCGATCAACATTCACCACTCGTTCCTGCCGAGCTTCAAGGGTGCAAAGCCGTACTACCAGGCGTTCGACCGCGGTGTGAAGCTGATCGGCGCGACCGCGCACTACGTGACGACCGATCTCGACGAAGGTCCGATCATCGAGCAGGAAGTGGAGCGCGTCGACCACAGCATGACGCCGGATCAACTCACGGCGATTGGCCGCGACGTCGAATGCGTGACGCTGGCGCGAGCGGTGAAGTGGCACGTTGAACATCGCATCGTGCTGAACGGCAGCAAGACGGTGGTGTTCCGCTAAGCAGCAAGCCGCGCTAACACTGCTGTTTTGCAAAAAACAAAGGCCGCCGGTCATTGCGACAGGCGGCCTTTTTCATGGAGCGCAGCGTTCGGCAAGCGAGCCGGCGCTCAAGGGGCGATCACACCAGCCGCAGATAGATCAGCTCCCGCTTGATATACGCATAGAAGATCGGCGCAGCAATCACTCCGGGGATGCCGAACGCGGCCTCCATCACCAGCATCGCCACCAGCAGCTCCCACGCCCGCGCCTCGATCTGCCCGCCGACGATCCGCGCGTTCAGGAAGTACTCGAGCTTGTGGATCAGGATCAGGAACACCAGCGACATGACCGCGGCCGGAAAGCTTACCGAGAGCGCCACCGCGACGATGATCGTGTTCGAGATCAGATTGCCGATCACCGGCAACAAGCCGACGATAAACGTGACGAGCACCAGCGTCTTCGAGAGCGGCAGCCGGTCGTGAAAAATCGGCAGCAGCACCAGCAGGAAGAGGCCGGTGAAGAACGCATTGATCGCCGAAATCTTCACCTGAGCGAACACGATCCGGCGGAACGCATCGGCAAAGCGCGTCACCCGGGTGACGAACGCGGTGGACAGCGGCAGCCGCTGCATATGCTTCTGCGCACCGACCGCGATGATGGCGCCGATGATCATGCCGATCACGATATGCGTGAACACGCGAGCCGCATTCTTGCCGCCTTGCTGCAGCATGCCGGCGTGGGTCTGCATCAACTCGGTGGCGCGCGCCTTCATCTGATCGGTGTCGACTGGCAGGTAGTTGGCGATGAACTGCGGAATCCGTCCGCGCGCTTCGTCGATCAACTGCATGGCCTGGTCGAGCAGCTTCTGCACGCTCGGCACATCGCCCTCGAAATGGTCGATGATGCCGATCACAATGCCGGTCAATCCACCGACGATCACCACCGACAGCAGCACGACCGACAGCCAGCGGGCCCGCTGGCTGGACATGTGCCGCTCGATGCGCGGCGCGATCGTATGGATCAGCTGAAACACCAGCAGTCCGGCCAGCAACGCGCCGAGCAGCCGGAGATTGAGGACTGCCCACATGCCGAACAGCATCAGCATATAGCTGCCGATCTCGACGGCGGACAGTTTGGGCAGGCTCATGTCGCTCGTCAGCCTGACCGGGCGTGGGCGCAGATCCTGCACCTGCCCATCTTCGGGCGCCTCGTTACGCTTGGTCATGGCTTATTTCCGTATCCAACCCAGGGTTTGCAGCATTATTTTTTGGCAGCGTCGCGCTTGAGCAGCGGCGCCAGGTATCGACCGGTAAAACTTGCCTTCGACTTCGCCACCTGCTCCGGCGTGCCTTGGGCGATGATCTGACCGCCGCCGGCGCCGCCTTCCGGGCCGAGGTCGATCAGCCAGTCCGCAGTTTTGATTACATCCAGATTATGCTCGATGATCACCACGGTATTACCCTGATCTCGCAAACGGTGAATCACTTCGAGCAACAGCGCGATATCGTGGAAGTGTAGGCCCGTGGTCGGCTCGTCGAGAATGTATAGAGTGCGACCCGTGTCGCGCTTGCTCAGTTCCAGCGAAAGTTTCACGCGCTGCGCTTCACCGCCCGACAGGGTGGTGGCCGACTGGCCGAGGCGAATGTAGCCAAGACCCACGTCCAGCAAGGTTTTCAGCTTGCGCGCCACGACCGGCACCGGCTTGAAGAACTCATAGGCGTTCTCGACGGTGAGCTCCAGCACTTCGCTGATGTTTTTGCCCTTGTACTGCACGTCGAGGGTTTCGCGGTTGTAGCGCTTGCCATGGCAAACGTCGCACGGCACGTACACGTCGGGCAGAAAGTGCATTTCCACCTTCAGCACGCCATCGCCCTGGCAGGATTCGCAGCGGCCGCCCTTGACGTTGAACGAGAAGCGGCCCGGATCGTAGCCGCGCTCCTTCGAAGCGGGCACGCCTGCGAACAACTCGCGGATCGGCGTGAAGAGGCCCGTATAGGTGGCCGGATTCGAGCGCGGCGTGCGGCCGATCGGCGACTGGTCGACGTTGATGACCTTGTCGAAGTGCTCGAGGCCTTCGATCGCCTCGTACGGCGCCGGCTCGGCCGACGAGCCGTACAGGTGATGCGAGACCGCGTGGTACAGCGTGTCGTTGATCAGCGTGGACTTGCCTGAGCCGGAGACGCCGGTGATGCAGGTGAGGAGGCCTACCGGCAGGTCGAGCGTGACGCGCTGCAGATTGTTGCCGTACGCCTCGACGATGCGCAGGCGCCGTTCGTCGGGCTCCTTGCGCTCGTCCGGATACTGGATGGTGCGCGCGCCAGACAGGTACTGGCCGGTGATCGACGCCGCATCCGCTTCCACCTCTTCAGGCGTGCCTTCGGAGATGATCATGCCGCCGTGTTCGCCGGCGCCCGGTCCCATGTCGACCACGTAGTCGGCCATGCGGATCATGTCCTCGTCGTGCTCGACGACGATCACCGAGTTGCCGAGATCGCGCAGGTGCTTCAGCGTGGAGATCAGCCGGTCGTTGTCGCGCTGGTGCAGTCCGATCGACGGTTCGTCCAGCACGTACATCACGCCGGTCAAGCCCGAGCCGATCTGCGAGGCCAGCCGGATGCGCTGCGCTTCGCCGCCCGAAAGCGTCTCGGCGCTGCGTTCCAGCGACAGGTAGTCGAGCCCGACGTTATTCAGGAACATCAGCCGCGCGACGATTTCCTTGATCACCTTGTCGGCGATTTCGCGCTTCGAACCTTCCAGACGCAGGGTCTGGAAATAGCCGAGCGCGTCGCGCAACGGCCAGCCGCTGATTTCGAAGATGCCGCGTGCATCGCTGTTCGCGCCGATGCGCACGAAGCGCGCTTCACGGCGCAGGCGGGTGCCTTCGCAGGCGGGGCAGGCCTGGTTGTTCTGATACTTGGCGAGTTCTTCGCGCACCGCGACCGAATCGGTCTCGCGGTAACGGCGCTCGAGGTTGGGGATGATCCCTTCGAACACATGCTCGCGCACCGATGCACGGCCGCGCTCGTTGATGTACGAGAACGGAATGGTCTGCTTGCCCGAGCCGAACAGCAGGATCTTCTTGACCTTTTCCGGCAGGTCTTCGAAGGCCTCGTCGATATCGAACTCGTAGAACGCCGCGAGGCTTTGCAGCATCTGGAAGTAGAACTGGTTGCGCCGGTCCCAGCCCTTCACGGCGCCGGCCGCCAGCGACAGCGATGGATGCGCGACCACCCGCTTCGGATCGAAGAAGGTGATCTGGCCGAGGCCGTCGCACTCCGGACACGCGCCCATCGGGTTGTTGAACGAGAACAGGCGCGGCTCGAGTTCCTGCAGCGAATACGAGCAGATCGGGCAGGCGAACTTGGAGCTGAACAGGTGCTCGCGGTCGGTGTCCATTTCCAGCGCGATGGCACGGCCGTCAGCTAGGCGCAGCGCGGTTTCGAACGACTCCGCCAGACGCTGCTTCATGTCGGCACGCACTTTCAGACGGTCGACGACGACGTCGATCGTGTGCTTGTCGTTCTTCTTCAGCTTGGGCAGCGAGTCCACTTCGTAGATCTTCGCGACCTCTTCGTTGGTGGTGCCGCCGCCGGAACGCACGCGAAAGCGGATAAAGCCCTGCGCCTGCATTTCCTCGAACAGCTCGACGTGCTCGCCCTTGCGGTTCGCGACCACCGGCGCCAGGATCATCAGCTTGGTGTCTTCGGGCAGCGCGAGCGCGGCGTCGACCATCTGCGAGACGCTTTGCGCCTCCAGCGGGATCTCGTGGTCCGGGCAGTAGGGCGTGCCGACCCGTGCGAACAAGAGCCGCAGGTAGTCGTGAATCTCCGTGACGGTGCCGACCGTGGAGCGCGGATTGTGCGAAGTGGCCTTCTGCTCGATCGAAATGGCGGGGGACAACCCCTCGATCAGGTCGACGTCGGGCTTTTCCATCAATTGCAGGAATTGCCGGGCGTAAGCGGAGAGACTTTCGACGTAGCGCCGCTGCCCTTCCGCATAGAGCGTGTCGAAGGCAAGCGACGATTTGCCCGAGCCCGACAGGCCGGTAATCACGATGAGCTTGTGACGCGGCAGGTCGAGATTGACGTTCTTCAGGTTGTGGGTACGGGCCCCACGGATACGGATTTGTTCCACGCGTTGATCCAATACCTGGCCATTACCTGGCGGAAAGAGGAAGAGGCTAAACCTGCTACTATAACGACTTTTCAAGACCGCTGTTACGGCTACCTGACAGCGCCCGACAGGCGCGCGGCAAGCTGTAAGGCAGCGGTCCAGCGCCGTGAGGAAAGGCCGCAAATGGGGCCTTTTGGGGTGACTGCAAGTCGCCTGCGGGCCTTTGCCGCAGATCGACGGTCACTCACGGCAGGCCGCCGAGGGTATGCTGCCCACGGTGTGTCGCCCGGCCCCCGGCCGTCCAGATTATTCAAAACACGTTCCCGATGTCCAATCCGTCCGCAACATCTTCACGCATGAGCGCGCCTGAGCTGCGCGCGACCGTGTCGCTCGCAGCCATCTTCGCGCTGCGCATGCTCGGTCTGTTCATGATCATGCCGGTGTTCTCGATCTACGCGAAAACCATCCCCGGCGGCGACAACGTGGTGCTGGTGGGGATCGCGCTGGGCGCGTACGGCGTGACCCAATCGCTGCTGTATATCTTCTACGGCTGGATTTCCGACAAGGTGGGCCGCAAACCCGTGATCGCCACCGGGCTCGCGATCTTCGCGATCGGCAGCTTTGTCGCGGCGGGCGCCCACGACATGACGTGGATTATCGTCGGGCGGGTGATTCAGGGGATGGGCGCGGTGTCGTCCGCAGTGCTCGCGTGTATTGCCGACCTCACCTCCGAGGAGCATCGCACCAAGGCGATGGCGATGGTCGGCGGCAGCATCGGGGTGTCGTTCGCGGTGGCGATTGTCGGCGCGCCGATCATATTCCAGTGGGTGGGCATGAGCGGCCTGTTCACGCTGATCGGCATTTTCTCGATTCTGGCGATTGGCGTGGTGATCTGGGTGGTGCCCCATGTACCGAAGCCGGTGCACGTACGCGCCCCATTCTCGGAAGTGCTGCACAACGTGGAATTACTGCGCCTGAATTTCGGCGTGCTGGTGCTGCATGCTACGCAAACGGCGCTGTTTCTGGTGGTGCCGCGAATTCTGGAAGCGGGCGGTCTGCCCGTTGCGTCGCACTGGAAGGTTTATTTGCCGGTGATGGGCCTGTCGTTTGTGATGATGGTCCCGGCGATCATCGCGGCGGAAACGCGCGGCAAGATGAAGACGGTGCTTGTGGGTGCGATTGGTCTTATCCTGATCGGACAGTTGCTGTTGGGCGTCGCGCCCCATACCATTCTGAGTGTGGCCGGGATTCTGTTTATCTACTTCCTCGGCTTCAATATTCTTGAAGCGTCGCAGCCTTCGCTGGTGTCAAAGCTGGCGCCCGGCTCGCGCAAGGGCGCGGCTACGGGCGTGTACAACACTACGCAGTCGATCGGCTTGGCTATCGGCGGCGTGATCGGCGGCGTGCTGCTGAAAGCGGACGGGCAGAGCGCGGTGTTCTTTGCGTGCTCGGGGCTGGTTTTTTGCTGGCTTATAATCGCGGCAAATATGAAGCAGCCGCCGCGCAAGAAGGCATGAGAGTGCCCCCACCCCGGACGCTTCGCGTCAGGCCCCCCAAGGGGGGCAAGCAAGCTTGGGGCGGCCCGGCGCTTTCTTGATAGAACTCACCGGTGGCCGGCTGAGGCGCAGTTTTCCTCTCGGGCCAGCCGGTTCTGAGACGTGAAACGTGCGTTGCCGCGCCACCTGCAACGGAATCAACAGGAGAAACTCATGGCATCCGTGAACAAGGTCATTCTCGTCGGCAACCTCGGAGCCGATCCGGAAGTCCGTTATCTTCCGAGCGGCGACGCAGTGGCGAACATCCGCCTTGCGACGACGGATCGGTACAAGGACAAGACGTCTGGGGAAATGAAGGAAGCTACCGAGTGGCATCGGGTTTCGTTCTTTGGGCGTTTGGCTGAGATTGTGAACGAGTACCTGAAGAAGGGCTCGTCGGTTTATATCGAAGGCCGCATTCGGACGCGCAAGTGGCAGGCTCAGGATGGGACTGACCGGTACTCCACTGAGATCGTGGCTGAGCAGATGCAGATGCTTGGTGGGCGCGGTGGCGCTTCGATGGGTGGAGGTGATGAAGGCGGGTATAGCCGGGGTGAGCCGTCGGAGCGTAGTGGTGGTGGTGGTGGCGGCCGGGTGGCTTCGTCGGGTGGTGGCGCTTCGCGTGGTGGTAGCGGCGGTGGAGCTAGCCGTCCGAGCGCGCCGGCTGGTGGTGGGTTTGATGAGATGGATGACGATATTCCGTTTTAGTGAGCATACCCATAAGAGGAGGGAAGATTTGTTCACTAACTCTTTGACGGGAATAAGAAAATTGTGATTCTGGGCGCTCTTTTCTGGGCGCCCTTTTTCATGATGTGGTTTGGCGCAATGAAGGCGGAAGATTTCGTGGTGTGAATTGCGTGTAACTTGTTGCTCGCGAACGAGAATTTGGGCTCATCGAACTATCCAACCTGCCTTCAAAAATCGCTGCATCTTCCGCTTAGGCGGCAGCGCAGTTTGCGGGAACGGCTTAGGCTGAGTCGCAGGCCGCTGCGATTCAAGCAAATTCGAAACAATGAGGTGGGTGTACCGTAGGCTGTCGTCTCAAGAAAAATGACTTTTCTTCCGGGGCCGTATATGTCGCGCGAGTTGCTGCTTAATATCACTCCCATCCAGTATCCGCAGACGGTCTGCGAGGTCGAATTGCTCCCCTATGATTCAGCGGACCAATTGAAGACATTGCGCCGTGAGCACGGGAGCACGCACGTTTTCCGAAGAAGCGGTGAAACGGTTCAATGTGTCGCTCGCGCAAGAGACGCGCCTTTGCTCGGTGGAACACGAACAGAAATTCAGCTTCGCGAAAGTCAAAAACTCGTCGCCGCACTCGCACAGGACGCGCTTCTGACGTGGTTTTTCTCTAAAGGTTTGCTCTCTAATTCGTTCGACCCAATCGGCGTCGTGGGGAAGGAGAACATGCTCGCGGATTTCCCTGAGATAGCCCGCTTCATGGGCGTTCGCAATTGGGTTAGTGTCACCACGCGCCAACTGCAATTTGACCAACGCAGACCTTTTGTCGGAGTCACTTGGGATACGGCGACCGAACGGACATTCGAAGTTGATTGTGCAGCTCTCATTAACCTTGGAGTCGAACTGCGAGGACTATATGCTCGGCACAGCACTGCGTCCACAGACCCACGTTTGTTACCACGACAGCGAATCAGCGCCGCAGTCGAGCAAGTCTTATACGGCCGCAATCTCGCCACCTGATCTTTCGGAATGTTGATTGACGGATCGCGCAGAAGCGCCGCATCCATATACTTCTCCGAACCCGTGATGGCGTTGTTGTACCGATACGCATTCGACACCTGCGCGATGATCTCTGGCCGCATCATCCAGTTCACGAACTGATAGGCAGCGGTGGGGTTCTTCGCCTTCGCGGGAATCACGAGGTTGTCCAGCAGCATGCGTGCCCCTTCCTTCGGGATCACGAATTTCGCGCCCGGCAGTTGTTGCTCCACACGCTCCGCAGCGCCGTTCCACACGTGCTGTACGATCACCTGCCCGGAGACGATCCGGTCGATGGGGCCATCGTCGCTATAGGTCTTAACGAACGGCTTTTGCTGTTCGAGGACAGCGAGCACACGCTTCGCGTCGTCCGGGTTCTCGCTGCATTCATCCTGGCCGAGATACCAGCTCGCAGCCATGTAAAGCTCTTCTTCCGCATCGAGATCCCCGATCTGTCCACGCACAGCCGGCACAGGATCGAAAAACGACTTCCAGCTATCGTCGAGCCGGCCACCAGGCACACGTGCGCTGTTGTAACTGAAGCCAGTGATCACAACCATGTAGGGCATCGCGTAGTCCCGATTCGGGTCGAACGCGGGGTGCCTGAACTCTGGCTTGACGTTTGCGGCATTAGGCAGTTTGGACTTGTCGAGTTTCGTGATCAGTCCAGCCCGCGCGAGTATCGGCACGTAGTAGTCGCCGGTTATAGCGACGTCGTACCCGCCTGAGCCCGCCTGCAGCTTCTGCGTCAGCGCCGCGTCGCTATCGTAGACATCCAGAATGGCTTTCACGCCCGTTTCTTTCTCGAACTGGGTCAGCAGCGACGGTGGCATGTAATCAGGCCAGTTCCCGATGTGAACTTCACCCGCCGCCCATACACTCGTGCTGACGGCAAGACACGCCATCCCATACAAATATCTCTTCATCCTGCAAATCTCACGTTGTTTTAAAGTTTTTGTCCGCTCTTGCCAGCCACACTCCCGCCAACTGCAGCGCTGAAACGCCGACGATGGCGGTCGACACCGCATTGATCTTTGGCGTAATACCGAGCTTGAGCGCGCTGAAGATGTACATCGGTAGCGTGGTGAATCCTGCGCCGGCCAGAAAGTAGCTCGTCACATAGTCGTTCATCGAAGCGACGAAAGCGAGCATCGCGCCGGCGAGGATTCCGGGTAGTGCAAGAGGCAAGGTGATTTGCCGTAAAACAGCCCACGGCGTCGCCGATAGATCTGCAGCCGCGTCGAGCAGGCTGCGATCAATCCTCTCCAGTCGCGCACTGATAGGCAGGTAGGCGAACGGCAGGCAGAACACGATGTGCGCGAAGGCGACGACCGTAAAACCTGGTTCGATCGACAGCATGGCAACCAGAAGCAGGGTGCCAATCGCCAGCACGATTTCTGGAATCACCAATGGCAACGAGATCCACACGGCCAGAACGCTGCGCTTGCGAGGAGCGAACGTCCAGCCGGTAACGGCGGCGGCAAGCGCAATCGCAGTCGATGCAAGCATCGACACAAAGGCCAGGGTAAGTGACGTTACCGCCGCGCGCATCAGCGTCTCGTCCCGAACTGCATCGACATAGCCATGGACACCCCAGCCTTGCCACACGAGCGCGGATGGACCGGCGTTGAAGCTCATCCACACGAGAGCCGCTATCGGCAGGTACAGGAATAGCAGCACACCCCACGCAATCGGTGTGGTCGCGCTTGCCATTGAACGGCTGCATTCAGACGAACTCATGAGCCACACCAATACGGGTCTTCTTCACCAGACGGGCGCGCCGCGCAAGCATTCCCACGAGCACGACGCCCAGGATTGCGAAGGCCATCGCAGCACCGGATGGCCAGTCGTGCCCGGAAGAAAACTGAAATGCGACCAGATTGCCGAGCATCATGGTGTGGTTGCCACCGAGGAGATCGGAGACAACGTAAGTGCCAAGCGCTGGCACGAACACGAGGCCGATACCCGCGCCGATGCCAGCACGACAACTCGGCATAACCACCTCACGAAACGCAACCGTTCGCGTCGCCCCCAGATCGAGCGCCGCTTCCACGATGCTCCAGTCCAGATCCTCGAGGGCGGCATAAATCGGCAGCACCATGAACGGCAGGAACGTGTACACCATGCCTAGCAGCGTCGCGCTGTATGTGTAAAGCATGCCGAGCAGCCCGTGAATGACACCAGCCCTAACCAGCAACTGGTTCAGCAGCCCGTTATCCGCGAGAAGGATTATCCAGCCGTACATCTGTACGACGACACACGTCCAGAACGGCACTGTAATCAGCAACAGAAAGATCACTTTCATGCGCGCTGAACAACCCGCGATGTAAAGGGCCGTTGGGAGCGCAAGCAGCAGGCAGATCGCAGTGGTCGACGCGGCCAGCACAACGGAGCGAATCAAGATCCGCACGAAATCGGAGTGCAGCACGAGCGTGCCGTCGAAATCGCGCTCATACAGCAGCCCAATATACGCATCGGGCGAAAACTTGCCCCAGGCAACGCCGCCGAAATCGAGGGGGGCGGACCACGACACGACTGCCAGTACGCATAGCGGTGCAATGACACCCAAGGCCATCACCGCCGCGACTGGCCAGATACCTACACGCATGCTTATTGATTCTTTAACCCACATATCGCCGATTGCCTTTTAATTATCGACGAGCGTAACAAACCAGACATGGTTTAAGGGAAAGAAGTCGCGTCAAGTTTGGGCGTTTTCGCGCCGTGATATGCAATATGACTGGCACTGACCAGTTAGCAGCCCGAATAGCAGATCAGCTTTAGCCGGACAGTAGACGGCTCAGCGATTTCGCTTGTTCGAATCCAAGCCTCGATGCGACCTTTTTGGCGCTGTAGCGACTGTCGCTCAGGTAGCGCGCAGCAAGATCCCGGCGCACTGTTGCGCGCAGTTCGCTAAGCGATGTACCGGCGAGCTGAAGCCGCCGCTGCAGGCTCCGCAACGACAGTCCTAGCGGGTCGTAATCTTTCCTCGCCGGATTCTCATACAGCAGTTCGAGCACGCGTCCGACGATATCGCCGGGCACCCATCGCGCAAGTTCCGCTTCCTTTCTCTCGCACTGATGACGGGCAATCTCGTAGGCATGAGGATGTGCGAGCGGCAGCGGGCTGTTCAATTCGGCAGCCGGGAAATACATGGCCGTGTCGGCTGCATCGAACGTGGCCGGACAGCCAAACAGGCGACTGTAGCGGTCGGCGTGTTCGGGCGTGGGGAAGGCGAGCGTAATTCGCGAGAACGCAATCTCGCGGCCACCGAGAGCGCCGATAATTTCCCGTCGTATCGCGGCAAGACACACGTCGCTGTTGAGGACCAGAAGGTCCGGCCGGTACGTATAGTCGCGGATGACCACCCGGGCTTCGTCGCCGGGGACCTCAAGGGCAATGTTGAAGTAGCAGATTGCCAGAAGTGGGAACGAAAAGGCGAGACGCAGCGATGCTTCCAGGGTCGGGCTGACTAGCATCGCCGTGCCGCGGCAACCGTACGCGGTGACGGGAATCGCATCGCCGATATCCAGCCCTACGCCGGAGTCTCCGGATGCCGAAAGCGCATTGCCGAACGCAGTGACTTCCTGCGCATGCGTGATCAGTGCCTCGGGTTGCTCCAGATCGGCCGGTCTGATGCCCGTTCCTTGCAGCAGCGCCTCGACGGAAACGCCGCGCGCTTTCAGGACTTCTGCGGCGATAACGACGGTATGGAGCGTTGCTGGTCGTTGGGCAGCGGACCTGGTCGTGTCGGTACTGCGTGACATCGCCGAACTCCCCGGTTGTATCAGGTTGGCATCAGGTCCAGCGTGAATACGATCTGGCATCCATACTCATCCAGTCCGTGTCGTTGCCAACCCAGATGCTGATAGAAGCCGTCGGCGCGAGACCCGGGATCGGTCACCAGCTTGACCGATGTCGCACCCCGTTCGCGGAGCCAGCGAACTGACCGCTCCAACAGTTCACGACCAATGCCGTGTGCATGACATGAGGGTCTGATGAAGAGGCCAGAAATAAAGGGCTTTTCCGTCAACGCAGGCAAACAGACACCAACAACTTCGCCGTCTTGCTCGCAGACCCAGCCGCCACCTTGCCCGATCTTTTCAATCACCAGATCGCGGTCAAGCAGATTGACCTGGTGCGGATGGATGCGGTTTTCCTTTACGGAGAACCGGACATCGTAGAAAGACCCGATATCATCAGCACGCATCGGCCGGTACGTGAAATTGCTGCTTTGTGCCAACATAGATCTCCGTCGATTCTCAATGGAAAACGCAAACGAAAAATGCGTCCGCAAAATCCTACTGGAACCGCCATGGACCATCTACCTATAAAGATTGATAGTTGTCGTGGATGGATGCTGATCGAATGTCTCGCGGGAACGGATGCGGATCCGCGGCGCCATGCAGTGAGCATCGCCCACATGCCAATAGGCCCCAGCGAAACAGAAGTGACACGCGCAGCACTGGTCTGCGCATGATTGGGGAGATGCTGTCCGCCAGGACGTAATCGCGGCGGACAGGCTGCACAGCTACGGGACAGCTTACCGCTCAAACAACGGGCGGTGCCTCGCGCAGATCCACCCCCACTCGAATACAAGCCACCCGCCGATCGCCCGTCCCGCGCGATACCGACTGCGGTACCTGTTCCGCACAAGCGGCAATCGCTTCCGGACAGCGGGTGCGAAACGCACAGCCCGAAGGCAGATTCAGCGGCGAGGGCATCTCCCCAGTCAGCACCGCATGCTTGCGCGTGCGCTCCGTGGCCGGATCCGGCCGCGGCACCGAGGACAGCAAAGCCCGCGTATAAGGATGCTGCGGCGACCCATACACCTCCTGCCGCGTGCCCAACTCCATCACGCGTCCGAGATACATCACCAGCACGCGCTGGCTAATCGTCTTCACCACCGCCAGATCATGCGCAACAAACAACAGCGAAAGCGACAACTCCCGCTGCAGATCGCGCAACAGGTTAACAATCTGCGCCTGAATCGAAACATCCAGCGCGGACACCGGCTCATCGCAAATCACCAGTTGCGGCTCGCCGACCAACGCCCGCGCAATCCCGATCCGCTGACACTGCCCGCCAGAAAACTCATGCGCATACCGCGACAGATGATGCGCCCCGAGCCCCACGCGTTCGAGCATCGTCACCACTCGCGCATGCGTCTCGTCACGCCCGAGTCCCGGCCGTTGCACCTTCAGCGGCTCGGTGACGATCTGCTCGATCGTCATGCGCGGGTCCAGCGACGCGAGCGGGTCCTGAAACACCATCTGCACGTCCTTGCGCAGCCGCTCCATCGCGGCCGCAGGGCGCCGTCCATCGCTAACCGTTTCGGTATCGCGCCAACGGACGCTGCCTTCCGTCACGGGCGTCAAACCAATAATCGCCCTGGCTAACGTCGACTTGCCGCACCCCGACTCGCCAACGAGCCCCACAGTCTCACCGCGGCGAATGTCGAACGACACGCCTTCGACCGCGCGCAGCGTCGCCTTGGGCGACCATGGATAGCCGCCGCGCGGCACGCGGAAATGCACCTTGAGATCGCGCACCGTCAACACCGGCTCGCCAATCGGCGCAGCCTGCGCGCCGCCTTCTACGCCACCAAGCGGTGAGCTCGTCATCGCATCATTCCTATGCGCTGTCTTGCGCGTTGCCGTATCACTCACCGCACCACCTCCTCAATCTCCGCGACCGGCCTCAAACAAGCGCGCCAGCCGTCCGTCACACCTGTGATCGGTTCCAGCTCAGGCCGCGTGCCATGACAGCGTTCCCGCGCCAGCGCGCAGCGCGGCGCGAACGCACAGCCTGTGATCGCCTCGCCCGGCGCCGGCGGGTTGCCCGCAATCGTGCGCAGCGGCGCGTCGATGTCATGCATCCCATCGTCGTCGAGCCGCGGCAACGCATCGAGCAGCCCACGCGTATAAGGATGAGTCGGGTGCTCGAAGAGCGCCTGCGCACTCGCGCGCTCCACGGTGCGGCCCGCATACATCACCATCACGTCGTCGGCGAGTCCTGCCACTACGCCCATGTCATGCGTGATCAGGATGATCGCTGTACCGAGATCGCGATTCAGCTCGCGCAGCAATTCGATAATCTGGGCCTGCACCGTCACGTCGAGCGCGGTAGTCGGTTCGTCGGCAATCAGAATTTCGGGTTCGGTCAAGAGCGCCGTGGCAATCGTCACCCGTTGGCGCATGCCGCCGGAGAACTCATGCGGATAGCGATCGATGCGTCGCGCCGCGTCCGGAATCCACACGCGCTGCAGCGCTTCGATGGCTTGGCGGCGTGCGTCGCGCCGCGACACGCCGCGATGCATCTGCAGCGCCTCGGTCATCTGCCGCTCCACCGTCAGAAACGGATTGAGCGAGGTCATCGGGTCCTGAAACACCATGCCGATGCGATCGCCGCGAATCTGGTTCAGTTCGCGCTGGCTCAGCGTCAACAGGTTGCGTCCCGCGTAGAGCGCTTCGCCGGAGGTCTGGCCGTTGCCCGGCAGCAGTCCGAGCAGCGCCATCACCGTCTGGCTTTTACCCGAGCCGGATTCGCCGACAATCCCCAACGTCTTGCCTTTTTCGAGCGTGAACGACACGCGTTGCACGGCATCCACGGGCGAGGCGTCGCGCCGTGTGAAGCGCACCCCCAGGTCTTTTACTTCGAGCAACGCCATCTCACCGCTCCTTGGTATCGAGCGCGTCGCGCAGCCCGTCGCCTACAAAGTTCACGCAGTACAGCGTGACGCATAGCATCACCGCCGGGCACAACAGCAGCCACGGCATCGATTCCAGTTTTTGCGCGCCGTCGTTGATCAGCACACCCCAGCTCGTCATCGGCTCCTGCACGCCCAGGCCGAGAAACGACAGCACGGATTCGGTCAGCACGATGCCCGGCACGGTGACCGTCGCGTACACCACCACCACGCCGAGCAGGTTCGGCACGATATGCCGCAGGATGATCCCTGGCGTTTTCACGCCGGTAGCGCGCGCCGCATCGATGAACTCGCGGGTCCGCAGCGACAGCGTCTGGCCGCGCACCACCCGCGCCATGTCGAGCCACGAGAACGCGCTGATCGTCAGCACCACCAGGTAGAAGGCGCGGCCGAGCAGCGTCATCATCAGGATGGCGATCAGCATGTAGGGAATCGCATACATCATGTCGACGATTCGCATCATCACCGCGTCGGTGCGTCCGCCGATATAGCCGGCCGTGGCGCCCCAGGCGACGCCGATCAGGCCGGACACCAGCGTGCCGAGCAGCCCGACCTCGAGCGACACGCGTCCGCCGGCTAGCGTGCGCACCAGCAGGTCGCGGCCCAGCTCGTCGGTGCCGAACCAGTGCTGGCCCTGCAGCGTGGGCGCCATGCTGATCGCGCCCCAGTCGTTGGCGGCGGGGTCGTTGGAGAGGAGCAGCGGGCCCGCAAAACAGGCAATGATGATGAGCCCGAGAATCACCAGGCTCGCGAGCGCGGCGCGGTTGCGCAGAAACTGTCTGAAGGCAAGCTCGAGCGGACTGCGCGAGCGCCGCGGGGCGTTGGCGCTAGCCGTGGTCGCAGCGGCGGAAGGGGAGGTGTTCATGGCGTCTCTAGCAAAGTTCGATGATCGAAGCGGGTTCCGTAACTGGGTTCCATAAGCGGGAGCTCAGTAACGGATGCGCGGGTCGAGCCACGCGTACGCCAGATCGACAAGCAGGTTGAACACGACGGCCGCCACGGTGGTGAGCACCACGAGCCCGAGCACCAGTGTGTAGTCGCGGTTGATGGCGCCGTCCACCACCAGTTGCCCGAGACCCGGCAGCGCGAACACCGATTCGGTCACCACGGCGGCGGTAATCGACGAAATGCAGATCGAGCCGAGCAGCGACACCACCGGCATCAACGCGGGTTTGAGCGCGTGGCGCAGAACAATCACATGACCGGGCAGGCCCTTGGCGCGCGCCGTGCGGATGAAGTTGCCCGACAGCACTTCGATCATGCTGCCGCGCATCACCCGTGCAATCGACGAGACGTTGATGATCACCAGCAACGCCATCGGCAGCACGCGGTAGTGCCAGCCGCCGTCGCCCCAGCCGCCTGCCGGCAGCCAGCCATGCCCGTCTGAACGCTTGAGCAGGATCGCAAACACCCACACCAGAACCGGCCCCAGCACGAACGGCGGAATCACATTGCCGACGTTGCCGAGCAGCATCACGATGCGATCGGTAATGCCGTCGCGGCGCACTGCGGCGGCCGTACCGAGCAGCACGCCGATCACCAGCGCGATCGGCACCGAGAGACCGCCCACGCCAAGACTGACCGGCAGCGCCTTGCTGACCAGATCGTTGACGGACCAGTCGACATAGCGGACCGACGGCCCGAGGTCGCCATGCAGCAGTGCGTTCAGATACAGCAGGTACTGCTTCCAGAGCGGCTGGTCGAGATGATATTTCGCATTGAGGTTCGCGAGGGTGGCCGCGGACAGGTGCTTTTCAGTGTCGAACGGACCGCCTGGCGTCGCGTGCAACATCAGATAGCACACCGTAATCACGGCAAGAACGGTCGGGATGACCCATAAGGTGCGGCGCAGCGCATAGGCGAGCATGGCGGATTCCGTTACTTCAACATTCAGCGGTCAGTGATCGGGGCTTAGTGCGCCAGCAGGTACATGTCCTGCGAGGCACGCTGGTCGACATAGTTGGTCGGCAGGTAGCCGCCCACGTATGGCTTCACGAGCCGGTCTGCCGAGTACTGGAACAGCGGGACCAGCGGCGTTTCGCTCATGGCCAGATTGTGCGCCTGGGTGAGCAAGGCAGTGCGCTTCTGGTCGTCGAGTTGCGCGTTGGCCTGATCGACCAGTGCATCGACCTTCGGATCGCAGAACTGCTGGTCGTTCTGCATGCTGCCGCAGCGCAACTGGTCAAAGTACGACATCGCGTCGTTATAGTCGACGAACCAGCCATCGCGCGAGGCCTGCACCTTGCCCGCATGGCGCTCGCTCAGCAGCACCTTGTACTCGACGTTCTCCAGCTTCGCGTTCACCCCCAGCTTGGTGCGCCATTCCGAGGTCGAGAACAGCGCCACCTTCTTGTGCAGATCGTTGGTGTTGTACGTGAGCGTGAAGGCGAGCGGTTTCGCATCCGAATAACCGGCTGCCTTCAGCAGACCGCGTGCGTAGTCGACGCGCTTGGGCATCGGCCAGCTCGCCCAGTCGGGGGTGTAGACGGCGGCGCCTTTGGTGCCTTTGGAGATCAGGCCGTACATCGGCAACTCGCCTGCCTGGGTGAGCTTCGAGGTGAGCAGGTCGCGGTCGATCACCATGGAGAGCGCGAGGCGCACGCGCGGGTCGTGGAACGCGGGGTCGCTGTTGTTCAGGCTATAGAAGTAGGTGGCAAGTTGCACGCCGGTCTGGAGTTCCTTGCCGAACTGCTTGCTGACCTGGGCGTAGATGCCAGACGGGATCGAATACGTGTAGTCGATCTGGCCGGACTGGTACATGCGCATCGCCGTCTCGTCGCTTTCAACAGGTACGTAGGTGACCTTCGCGATCACTACCTGCGGCGCGTTCCAGTATTTCGCGTTCTTGACCATCACGATGCGGTTGTTCGGTTCCCAGTCGGTCAGCGTGTACGGGCCATTGCTGACCATGTTGCCCGGCCGCGTCCAGCTGTCGCCAAACTTGGCCACCACGGCTTTGTTCACCGGCGCCATGGTCGGCATGGCCGTCAGTTCGGGGAAGAATGCGGCGGGCACTTCGGTCTTCACTTCGAGCGTGTACGGATCGACCGCCCGTGCGCCGAGCGACGTGAGCGGCGCCTTGCCGGCGATGATCGCTTTCGCGTTCTTCACGAATTCCACCAGGATCGTGTATTTCGAACCGGTCTTCGGATCGAGCACGCGCTGCCACGAATAGACGAAATCGGCAGCCGTGACAGGCTCGCCATTGCTCCACTTCGCGTCATGACGCAGCTTGAACACCCAGGTGTCGGGCGCCGTGCGCGTCCACGACTCCGCCACGCCCGGCACGATCGCGCCGGAGGCGCCGACCCGGGTGAGTCCCTCGAACAGATCGAGGCCGATGGTGTTGCCGGTCCACGATTCGATATGCGCCGGGTCGAGCGATTCGACTTCGGTCGGCACCTGTCGGGTCAATTCCTGCTTGGCGGCGAGCGAGGTGCCCGGTGGCACCGTGACCGCCGACGCTGCGCCGGCAAAGGTGAATGTGATCGCTGAGAGCACCGCGGTAAGGGATTGCGACAGTTTCATGGCCTGTTTCGGAAGAAGAGGTTCAAGAGAAAACCGCGCCCCGCGGAACAACGCGGCCGGCGGCGGAGAGAAAAGTACGACGTCGCAGCACGACGCAGCTCACCTGAGATCAGGCGGCAACGCGTCGCGGCCTGCGAGCAGGTGTGGACGTCGGGTGAGGAATGGGATGTCTGGAGAAAGATGGCGCCGCGCAAAGTCTGACGCGAAGCGATTGGGGGATGCGGCGTGCTGCATACGTTTCACTTACGATCCTTCCTGTCGTTGAAGCCACAACCATGGACGACCTGCGTATCGGCGCACGAGCCGTGCGCCCAGCAGTCATGCGCGTTGTCCGGCAAGTGTTTTGCCGTTGACGCGCAACATTCGTTATCGAAAGTCCCATCAGCATGCAACACCGATTGTGTCGGCAGCGCGCTGGTTTGAGGCGACGGCACCCTAAGCAGAAGGCATGCCTAAAGCATTGCTCGATCCCCGCCCATCGGTCTGCTGCCTCACTGACATCAAGGCAACTGACTGATTGGATTGCAAAAAGTCAGCCGTGTTTAGGTATCCGTAGCTACCTTCACGGTCGACAGGGTATCGCGCTTATAACACGCCGAAAGAAAGCGCGATTTTGCAAACGCCGAAACTAGACTAAACCCTCTAGCGCATCCTGGTGCATGGCGTGCACCAGTTCGAATCAGCGTTTTACCCTGCCGCAACGGTCGGCTTTTGATGCACGGGAGTCGGGACATGCGTGCAGCATTTTGCTGCACCCGCGTCATCCCAACACCCCGGGAAAACCCCTCAGGGCTCGACCGACACCGAGCGTTTCAGACACCGCAGCGCAAAGATCGAGCGGCTGTTCTGAAAGCCGGGCAAGCGGTAAAGCTTGCGCCGCAGGAACGACTCGTACCCTTCGGTTCCGGCCACCGCAACCTTGATCAGATAGTCGTACTCGCCGGAGACGAGGAAGGCTTCGACCACTTCCGGCAGATCCGCGAGCGCTTCGCCGAAGCGCTCCAGCGTGCGTTCGTCGTGCTTGTCGAGCGTCACTTCGATGATGACGGTGTCGGGCAGCCCCAGCGCCTTCTGGTTGAGCAGCGCCGCATAGCCTTCGATCACGCCTGCTTCCTCCAGCGCGCGCACCCGGTTCCAGCACGGCGTGGCCGACAGGCCGACGCGCTCGGCCAGTTTGGCGTTGGACAGGCGTCCATCGCTGCGCAGTTCGCGCAGGATCCGCTGGTCGATCGCGTCGAGCTTCATGTCGTCCTCCAGGAGGCTCCCAGCACGTTGCGAGCGGGGAGACGATTCATCTTTATAAATGGTAAATGGCAGCCAAAGCTTCTGCAGTGGCTCGCATGATGCCAGATAAACAGAAGAAATCCCCAGATTTGGCCGCATACACTCTTGCCGTCGAGGCGCGTTCGAACCACAGAGTCTTGCGCCTCGCCCGACCTCCGCATGCTGCCGCGATCCGGTCTGCATGCGGCCAGGCGCGAAGCCATCGCTTCGCGCGGATGACGAACTCTCCGCCCACAAGGAAGGAATACTGATGGACCGACTGACGACCACTGCCGCCGGCACGCTCTTTGGACTGCACGGCGAACCCGCGCACGAACGCATCGTCCTCGCCACGGATGCCGCCTCCGGCCTGCAAGCCATCGTTGCCGTCTACAGCACGGCGCGCGGCCCCGCATTCGGCGGCTGCCGTTTCTGGCAATACGCATCGGACCATGAGGCTTACAACGACGCGCTGCGTCTGTCGCAAGGCATGGCGTTCAAGAACGCGCTCGCCGATCTGCCGTTCGGCGGCGGCAAGGCCGTGATCCTGCGCCGCCCGGAGGTGCTCGACCGCAGCGCGCTGTTCAAGGCGTTCGGCCGGCTGGTGCAATCGCTGGCGGGCATCTACATCACGGCCGAGGACGTTGGCACGACCGCCGACGACATGCGCGCCGTGCAAAGCGAGACCGGCTATGTGAGCGGCATTCCGCGCGCCAACGACGTGTACGGCGGCAACCCGTCGCCGCGTACCGCCTACGGCGTGTTCGTCGGCCTGCTGGCGGCCGTGGAAGCCGCGCTTGGGCGCAAGTCGCTCGACGGCGTCTCGGTGGCGGTGCAGGGTCTCGGCTCGGTAGGCTGGGACCTGTGCGAGCGTCTGCATCAGGCGGGTGCGCAACTGATCGTGTCGGACATCGACGCCGCCAAAACGGCGCGTGCCCAGCAGCTCTTCAATGCGCGCGTGGTCGGCACAACGGAGATCACCGGCGTCGAAGCGGACGTCTTCGCGCCTTGTGCGCTGGGCGGCTCGATCACCGAAGCGGTCGCGGCGCAGTGCCGTTTCAAGGTGGTGGCGGGCGGCGCAAACAACCAGCTGATTTCGCTGGCCGAAGGCGACGTGCTGCATCAGCGCGGCATTTTCTACGCACCCGACTTCCTCGTGAACGCAGGCGGCATCATTAGTTGCGTGCGGGAATATCAGGGTTCGGGCGAAGAGCTGGCGGTGCTCGCCGAAGTCGCGCAAATCGGTCCGCGCGTCTTCGAACTGGCCGAGCGCGTTCGTGCAACCGGCATCGCTCCGGCGCGCGCCGCGGTGGCGTGGGCTCGCGAAAAGATGGTAGCTGGCTGACCCAGGCGAGCAGGCAACGAGTAATCAGGCGAGGCGGTAATGCAATTTGTCTGACCAGTACCATAAAGTTTTCGGCCAGATAGCCGTAGACCATTCCATGTGGCGTTCGCTTAATTTTTAAACAAGTTGCGAACCTGGCCAGTGGGCTTGGGCGCAGCACGCCTGCCGGAGGTCTTCCTCGATCCCCGGCGGGTAAGCCCATTGGAGACCTGCCCATGTTGAACAAGTTGTCGATCCGCGCCTGCCTGAGCTTGATGATTGCCTTTTTCGGTGTCGTATTGCTGATCGGGGCGGCGGCGGGGTTGCTGTCGCTACGCGCCAGTAACGACTCGCTGCAACAGATGTATACGGTGGATACCCCCGCGGTGGCCGACCTAGAGGGTAGCGCCGGCCAGTTGCTGCGTCTGCGCCTCGCGCTGGCCACCTACGCATCGCTTGTCGACTTGAACGATCAGGACGGCGCAACGGCGGTTCTGCAGCGCTTCGACCAGTATCTGAAAGTCTCGAACGATCGCCTTGCTCACTATCTGAGCCGCGCCGGTTCGGATGACGAAGAGCAGCGCCTCATCAAGGACATGCAGGACAAGCGCGACATCTTCCTGCACGAGGGCGTCGATCCGGCGATGGCCGCGCTCAAGTCGGGCGACAAGCCGACCTTCCAGCAATTGCAGGCGCACAAGCTACCCTCGCTCTACAACACCTACGAAAAGTCGATGCTCGCTCTGGAGCAACTGCAACTGAGCCATGGCGCGCAGCGCTATCAGGACGCCCAGGATCGTTTCTTTGCGATCAGCGTCGCGGTTGGCGTGGGGATGGTGCTGGCGCTGGTGTTTTCGTGGCTGGGGCGGATGGTGTTGGTGCATGCGATCGTCGACCCGGTGGATGCGACCATCGGCCAGTTTGAGCGAATCGCCGAGGGGGACCTGACCGGGCGCATCGAAGTCGTCAGCGACAACGAAATGGGCAAGCTTGCCGCCGCGCTGCGCAAGATGCAGGACTCGCTGATCTCGACCGTGAACACGGTCCGACAAGGTACTGAATCGATCGACACGGGCGTCAGCGAAATCGCCGCCGGCAACGCCGACCTGTCGCAGCGCACCGAAGAACAAGCCGCTTCGCTAGAAGAGACTGCGGCAAGCATCGAACAACTGACCTCCACCGTCAAGCAAACGGCCGAGAACGCCAAGCAGGCGAGTTCACTCGCGCAAGGCGCTTCGACCCTCGCCGCGCAGGGCGGCGAGCTGACCCAGCAGGTGGTGGGCACGATGAATCACATGGTCGACGATTCGCGCCGGATTGCCGATATCGTCGGCGTGATCGAAGGCATTGCGTTCCAGACCAACATTCTCGCGCTCAACGCGGCCGTCGAAGCGGCCCGCGCGGGCGAGCAGGGCCGCGGCTTCGCGGTGGTGGCGAGCGAAGTGCGCTCGCTGGCACAGCGTAGCGCCGGCGCTGCCAAAGAGATCAAGACGATGATCGACGATTCGAATGCGCGCGTGCAGACTGGCGCACAACTGGTCGAACGCTCGGGCACGACGATGACCGAGATCGTCGACGCGATCGTTCGGGTGAGCGCGATCATGAGCGAGATCGCCGCGGCGGCGACGGAGCAGAGCACGGGTATCGATCAGGTCAATCTCGCGGTCGCGCAGATGGATGAAGTGACCCAGCAGAACGCGGCGCTGGTCGAGCAGGCCGCCGCTGCGGCCAGCTCGCTGGAAGATCAGGCGCGCCGCTTGACGGCGGCGGTGGCGGTGTTCCGTACCGGGTCGGGCGGGGCGCCCGCCGTGCGCTCACCGGCGACGGTTCAGGCGCGCACGAGTGGCGGCAGCGCGCGAGCGGTTGCAGCGTAGTACGTCAACTAAAGAGCCGCACCAAAGCGGCACGCGCATTGGTGACGCGCTCGCTTTCGCCGGAGCGTCCCGCCAACAGGTGAAACTCCACCGGGGGCAGCGCCGGCAATCCCACGCTCGCTCCACACGCAACCACCCCGGGGCCGATCGACGATTCATTCAGGCAGCCGATGCCGAGCCCCGCCTTCAGCGCAAGCTGCAAACCCGCGACACCGGACGCGGAGTGCGCGATCAGGTACGGCACCTTGTGTTCGTCGAGCAGCTTGACCACAAAGCGCTGCAACTGACAGCTGGACGGCAGCAGCACGAGTGGAAACGGTTGGCTCAGGCCTGGATTCGCGTCGGTCGCGATCGCCCAAAGCAGCTTCTCGCGGCGCACGACGATGCCTTTGTCGCGTGCGCTGCCGGTGGCGCCGCGCTTGGGCTGCGGCGTCATGAGGCGCAACGACAAACCGATGTCGAAGGCCGCGTCGCCGCCGGCGCTCTCGTCGATGACCGCGCTGGGCAGCACCGTGACGTGCAGCTTTAGCCGCGGATATTGCTCTGAGAACGTTTTTAGAATGCGGGCAATATCGTGCGGACGGTAGTAATCGGTGATCGCGATGCGCAGTTCGCCGTCGAGCGAATGGCCTTGCAGGTCTTCGAAGGCCGCTTCGCTCATGGCGAGGATGCGGCGTGCGTGCTCGAGCAGCCGGGCGCCGGCATGCGTGGCGGAGACGCCTTGCTTGCTGCGCACGAACAACGGCTGGCCCACGCGCTCCTCCAGCTTCTTCAACTGCTCGCTTACCGACGATTGCGACAGGAACACCCGCTCGGAGCCAGCCGAGACGCTGCCGGCCTCGGCGACCGCGACGAAGGTGCGCAATTGGCTCAAATCGAATCCACGCCAGCTCATGATTCGGAATCTCCGATGGAAGTGATCTAATTTTCCGGCTTTTCCGATGACTCGTCCAGCTTTACGATCGCCTCAGTTCATCAATGCTGAGGTCATCATGAGAAGTGAATCTTTACGAGCTGTACAGACACACCGAACCCGCGGCGCCAATCACCGCTGGAAGGTGCTGGGGGTCGGCTTTGCCGCCAACGCCAGCTTTTCGGCGGCGTTCTCCGGCATCCCGACGACCGCGGTGTTTTTGCGCTCCGGTTACCACGTCGGCAATAGCGGTCTCGGGCTGGTGCTTGGCATGCTCGGGCTCGGCATCGCACTCAGCGAATTGCCTTGGGGTCTTCTGACTGACCGTTGGGGCGACCGGCGCGTTTTGCTGCTCGGCCTCGGTGCTACCGCTGCGGCGCTCGCGGGCATGGCGCTGTTCGTCGTGCCGAGCGACGCCTATGTGCCCGGTCTTGCGACGCTGGCGCTTGGCCTGTTGCTGGTCGGCTTGCTGGGCGGCAGCGTGAATGGTTCGAGCGGCCGCGCAGTGATGGCGTGGTTCCGCGAAGGCGAGCGCGGTCTAGCCATGAGCATCCGACAGACAGCGGTGCCCGCCGGCGGCGGTCTCGGGGCGCTGATGTTGCCGGCGCTCGCGTCGCACTTCGGCTTTGCCAGCGTGTATGGCGTGCTGGCGCTGCTATGCGCGGTGACGGCGGCGTTTGCGTGGCGCTGGTTGCATGAGCCGTCGCTCCTGGAACATTCCGATAGTCAACGCAGTGCTGCCGATCTCGCCGCATCGGGCGCGAACTCCGGCCCATTGAGCGATGCCCGTGTGTGGCGGGTCGCGCTGGGGATCGGCGCACTATGTGTCCCGCAACTCGCGGTGGTGACCTTCGCGACGGTGTTCCTGCATGACTTCAGTCACGCCGGCGTCGTGCTGATTAGCGCGACGATGGCGGCGGTGCAAACCGGCGCGGCGGTCGCCCGGGTCTGGAGCGGTCGTTGGACCGACCAGCGCGGCAACCGGCGCGCGTATATGCGGGGCTGCAGTCTGCTGAGCGCCGCGCTGTTTGCACTGCTGGCGCTGGTGACGGCTGCGAGTGGCGCGCATCACGCGGCACTGACGATGGTGTTCGCCGGCCTTGTCGTCCTTGGTGGCGTGAGCGCCTCGGCTTGGCACGGCGTGGCGTTTACCGAACTGGCAACGCTTGCCGGCACGCGTCGCGCCGGCACCGCGCTGGCGATGGGCAATACGTTTGCCTTCCTGACGCTGTTCGTGACGCCGCTGGCCATTCCGCTGCTGCTCTCGGTCGGCTCGTGGCCGTTGGTGTGGGCGGTGGGCAGTGCATGTGCGTTGATCGCGTTGCCGGTGTTTCCGCGTGCCGTCTCAGCCGGTGCGCCTGCCGTGCGACGCACACCGGTGCGGTGTGAACCTTAAGCGGGGAAATACGTAAGAGGGATTCGAGGGATGTTCTGAAATTCCGACAAATAAACTCTGTAATCCTTATGGTTGAAAGGCGATTCTCGACAGGATGATTTGATTCGGAAAGCTCCGATTAAAAATTCTTTAACCGAGTGATTTTATGGAGGCGCCCGCCGCGCCATTTCGATGCCGTGAGCCGGGCCGGGCGAGCGGCACGCCTGACAGCGTTGCATCGAAATGGGTGACGCGTATACACATACAACAATCGAGAGATAACCATGGTGAACCTTCGAGTCATCCTGGCAGACGATCATCCCTTCGTTCTGCTCGGAGTCCGTTCTGCACTTTCCGCACATCGCGACATCCTGATTGCCGGGGAGGCGACGGGCCCCACGAGCCTGATCGATCTGCTGCGCAGCGTCCCCTGCGATGTGCTCGTCACCGATCTGACCATGCCCGAGGTGCGCGGCGCCATGGGCGACGGCTTGCACCTCATCCGCCGCATCCGCGATGAATGGCCGGCACTACGCGTGGTGGTGCTGACCGGTCTGACGAACACGGCCATCCTGAGGTCGGTCGTGTCGGACGGCGCTGTAGGCATACTCAACAAGACCGAAGCGATGACTGAACTGATCGCGGCAATCCGCTGCGCCGCAGACGGCCGCGTATTCATTAGCGGCTCCATTCTCGAAGCGCTTGCCGAACTCAAAAGTGAATCGGATGGCACATGGCGAATAAGTCATCTGTCGTCGCGAGAATCCGAGGTTATCGGATTGTTCTCACAAGGTAAGTCGATATCTGAAATCGCACGTGCGCTAGGGCGCGATGCTCGCACCGTCAGCCGACAGAAGCGCATTGCGATGGCAAAGCTTGGCGTCGCCAACGACCCTGGTTTGTTTGCCTATGTCAGAGCGCACGGGGTAGTCTGATAATTAAGTCGGATAGCTAAATAAAATGCTTGTAGAGGTGATGATCGATTGGCATTTCGGAGCAATCTTATGTTTGTGCCATGGCAAATGTTTGATGCTCGCCGCTGGGCCAGTTGTTCCGCTAGAGAGAGCGACCGGGAACCGAGAAACCGGGAGAGCCAGAAACAATGTACGAAAGCGCCGACACAAGCACACCCGTTAGAACCATCATTGCGGACGATCATCCGCTTGTCCTGTTGGCCGTTGAAAACCTGATGTCCGGTTTTCCAAATATGGAGGTTGTCGGTCGAGCTTCGGATACCGACGAGCTGTTTGCAGAAGCCGATCGCGTCGAATGCGATCTTGCCGTGATGGACCTGCACATGCCCGGCAAACTTGAAGGCGACTGCTTCGCCAGCCTGAGGCAGTTCCGCAAGCGTTATCCACAAGTGGCGCTCGTGGTGCTGACCATGGAGACCGACGCCAGCGCGCTGCAGAAGGTACTCTCGCTGGGAGTCGAAGCGCTCTTGAGCAAGCGTGACCGGATCGACCTCATCCATGTGGCGGTTGTGAGCGCGCTGGCGCGTGAGCGCTATGTCAGCCCAGCGGTGCGCGCGTTGATCGCCGACGCGGCTCAGGCACGCCGGCTCGAGTTCGTACGCGAAATGCTGACGCCGCGTGAACTGGATGTGCTCGCCCTATATGCGTCGGGCATAGGCGTGACGGAGATCGCCAGGCGGTTTGCCCGCAGCGTCAAGACGATCAGCTCGCAGAAGTGCGCCGCCATGCGCAAGCTCGGGCTGAAGAGCGACTCCGAGCTATTCAAGTTTGCCGTCGAATACGGCGTGCTGCCCGAAGACACTTCGCACAGCCGGCGCTGATCCGGTACGTCGTCGCGTGCAGTGAGCCAGCGCGACGGTAAGAAACATGGCTGACCGCTCCGGGGGATGCACAGTGTGCACGGAGGGGCAGTCAATACCCCTACAACAATATGAATTCGACTATTCGAGTCATCGTGGCTGACGACCACGCCTGCGTGCGCCTCGGCGTGCGGCATCTGCTGGAAAGCGAGCCTTACCTGTCGGTGGTCGGCGAGGCTTCGGACACGCAAACGCTCGCCGAGCTGCTCGATACCTGCCCTTGCGATGTGGTGGTCTCCGACATCGGCATGCCGGATATCGACGGCCTCAGTAACGCCACGCCGATCCTGCGGCGCGTCTTGCGCCACGCGCCGCATCCGCGCGTGGTGGTGCTGACCATGATCTGCCATCCGCCCACCTTGTCGGGTTTGCTGCACCTGGGCGTGTCGGCCATCGTCGACAAGCGCGACACGGTCGACGCACTGCCTGATGCGATCAACGCCGCCGTGGCGGGACGCAACTATCTGTCAGTCAGCGTGCAGGCCGCCTTCGCTGAAACGGGTTCTTTCCCACGTCCACGCGCTGGGATTCTGAGTGCGCGGGAGTGGGAGGTGTTCTGCCTTTATATACAGGGCAGGTCCATCTCTGAGATTGCCGTGCTGCTCAACCGCAGCGGCAAGACCATTAGCACGCAAAAGCGCAGTGCCATGCGCAAGCTTGGGCTCGATTCAGAAACTGCCCTCATTAAATACGCCCAGCAGATAGGGTTGACCTGAATGCCTGTGAGAGAAGTTCTTGTGAGCTGTCGGGTGGCTTCGCTGATTTAGGAATCGTCTGATTAGTGGGGCTGCGTCGCCATTCCATACTTGTGTGTGGCATGCGATTCATGGGCGGTTTCGGCAAACCTTTCACGAAAAAACGATTCGGCATGCAAATTTGATTCAGAAATCTGCATGGCAGCGGGCCGGCGCCCAAGGCGCGCTTTCGCACCGTGTGACTCGGAGAGTGAGGGGCGCAATGATGAGCTTGAGCAAGCGGTTAGCGGTCGAATGTGCGGGCACGGCGTGGCTGGTGTTCGTGGGCTGCGGCAGCATCGTACTGAGTCCATCGGCCGGGCAACCCGGCTTTGGTGCGCTCCGGGTGGCGCTTGCCTTCGGGCTCGCACTCGCTATCGCGACCTATTCGCTGGAACGCCTGTCAGGCGCGCACTTCAACCCCATCGTGACGGTCGGGTACGCCATTGCCAACCGCTTCCCGATTCGCGATCTGGCGCCGTACATCGCCGCGCAGATTGGTGGGGCGCTGGTCGGCACTGCACTGCTCGCCTACGTGGCTAGCGGGCGCCCGGGGTTCGATCTGGCGGCGAGCGAGTTCGCCGCCAACGGCTTCGGCGACCATTCCCCTGCAGACTATCAGCTCCATTCGGCGCTTGTGATCGAGCTACTGATGTCTTTCGCGCTGGTGATGGTGAATTTGCTGATGTCGCGCAAAAGCGTCTCCCGTTCCGTTTCGCCCCTGGTCAAAGGCATCTGCCTGGCGTTGATTTATCTGATTGCACTGCCTGTTACCAATGGGGCGGTCAATCCGGCACGCTCCACCGGCCCGGCGTTGTTCGTCGGCGACTGGGCGCTCGATCAGCTTTGGCTGTTCTGGGCCGCGCCACTGACGGGCGCCATCGCCGCAGGCGTTTTGTACGCGCGCTTGTGGGGCAAGCCGAGTGCAAAGCGTGGAGGCGCGAGGGAGGAGCAAGGTGAGCTCGCCTGATCTCCGCTCGCTCGCAGGATCCTGCGAGCCCGTCATGAGCGCGCTTCGCTTCCGGATTGGACTCAAGGTATTGCGGCCTCTGTGGCGGATCGCCGTGGTGCTGCTCATGCTGTTCGCCGCGCCGTTTGCGCTGGCGGCCAATCCATCGGGCGGCGTGGCGAAGCAGGCGAGCGGGACGGTGCCGGCGAAGCTCGTCGTCGGCACGCTCGCCGGTGGATGGGCGCCCTTCGAGGAGGTAGTCGATGGTCGCCTGACCGGCTTGAGCGCGGACTATCTGCGTACCCTCGTCGGTCCCGATGTGGTCCTCGAACCCCGGATCTTTTCCGATATGCCGCAACTGCTTGCGGCGGTCGCCGCCGGCAAGGTCGATGTGTTGATGAGCATCGCACGCACCCCGGAGCGCGAGCACAGTCTTAGCTTCACGGCACCCTATTTCTGGGCCACGACCTCCGCGGTCGTCAAGGCCAACGACAAGACCGTGCAGGATGTCACGCAGCTTGCCAACGCCCGGCTCGCCATCGAAAAGGGTTATGCGCTCGAGCGAGTGCTGCGTGAGCGTTTCCCGCGTGCGCAGATCGCGGCTTTCCCGGACACCGCCTCGGCCCTGCGTGCGGTGGTGCAGGGCCACGCCGACGCGTACCTGGGATTCACACCCACGGTTCAATACGCGCTTGCGAGCGAAGAATTCGGCGGGCTGCGGATTGCTTTCGAAGAAAGCAGCCCCAGCGAACTGCGCTTCGCGGTGCCGCGTGAGCGCGCCGCGCTGCGCGATCGGCTCGACCGCGCGCTTGCCGCCATGTATCCGGCTGACGAAGCCGCTATCCGGGCGCGCTGGCTCGGCGCCAACTTCGATTCGCCCTCTATCTACACGGCACGGCGTCTCGTGCTCACTCCCGCGGAGCAGGCATGGTTGCGTTCGCTGCCGCCCATCACCGTGGGCTTCGACAGCGGCTGGCCGCCGTTCAGCTACCTCGACGAGGCGGGTCGCCCGAGCGGCATTACCGCCGAATACCTCGACTATCTGAGCCGTACGCTCGGCATCCAGTTCACCCGTGCGCCGATTGCCGATTGGCCCGCCACCCTTGGTGCGTTTCAGCACGGCGATCTCGCGGTTCTGGCGACTGCGGCGCGCAGCGATCCGCGCCTAAACAACGCGGTGCATACCCGCCCGTACGAAACCTATCCGCTCGTGATTGTGGGACGGGAGGACGAGCCCGCCGCGCGCAGTCTGAACGATTTCGCTGCACGTCGCATAGCCGTATCCGCCCATACAGCCGGTTCGGTTCCGTTCGCTTCTTATAGCATTCCGGCCGGGGATGTGACTGTTTCCCCTAACCTCCAGCAGGCGCTAGATCTGGTGGCGCGCGGCAAGGCGGATGTGCTGGTAGGCAATGTCGCTGCCATCGATCTCGAGTTGGAGCAGCACTACAAGGGCGAGCTGAAGATTCTCGGCACGGTCGGCGAATCCGATTCGTTGAGCTTTGCCGTGCGCTCCGATCTGGCGCCGCTCGCCGGCTTGATCGATCGTGCATTGCTGGCTATGCCGCCTGCGGAAAAGCAGCGCATCCGCCAGAAATGGGTCACCGGTAATGGCGGCGAGCACAGCATATGGAGCATGCCGGCCGTGCGCCTGCTGCCTTTGCTGATCTGCATCGGCGCAGTGCTGGTGGTGACGCTGCGCGCTTACCTGCTGCTGCAGCGCGAGGTGCGGTTGCGCAAGCAGACCGAGCGCGAACTGGCGGCGCAACTCATTTTCCAGCAGACCATGATGGAGATGGTGCCGTATCCGCTCGTTGCGAAAGATCTCCAAGGCCGCTATATCGCCATCAATCGTGCCTACGAGGAGAGCTCCGGCTTGCCGCGCGAGCAGATCCTGGGTCGGACGGGCGAGGAAGTGCAGGTTTGGGGGGCCGCGAACAGCTATAAGCTGGAACGCGCTACCCGGGAAGCGATGAAGACCGGCGAGCGCTCCCAGTTGGAGCTCGAATTCGCGGGTACAAATGGCCAGGTGCGGCATGGTCTGTTCTGGACCAGCTTGTGCCGCGGCGTCGACGGCAAGCCCTCCTGTGTGCTTGGTACGGTGGTCGACATTACCGACATCCGGCGTGCCGAAATGCACGCACGCGAGAACGAGCGGCGCTTGTTCGATGTGACGCGCTCGTTGCCGGCGGTGGTGTTTCAATTGCGGCGCGACTTGCACGGCCGCTACTCGTTCCCCTACATCGGCGGTGACACCAGGAATCTGCTGGGCGGCGATAGCAGTGCTCTCATGAAGCTAGGCGAGATCGACTTCGAGCGCGTGTGGGCGGATGACCGGCCACGCGTGCTGGCTGAGCTCGAGCGTTCCGCGTGCTCCGAACGGCCGATTCACATGGAGTTTCGCTCCCACGCGTGCGACGGCGTGCGCTGGGTACGGGCCGAACTGGTGCCGCGTCGCGAAGCCACCGGTAGTGTGGTGTGGAGCGGATATTGGGTTGACGCGAGTGCGGAGCATGCCCGCTCCGAGGAACTGGCGCGCGCCCGCGATCTGGCCGAGGCCGCCTCGCGCGCCAAGGACGACTTCCTGGCCATGATGAGCCACGAGATCCGCACGCCAATGAACGGTGTGCTCGGGCTCGTCGAAGTGCTCGAACGCACGCGCCTGAATGCGGATCAGGGGGAAATGCTCAGCATGATCCATGAGTCCGCGGGCGCGCTGCTGCAGATTCTGGATGACCTGCTCGATTACTCGAAGATAGAGGCCGGCCGCCTGAGCATCGAGTCGGAGCCGATCGACCTGCGCGAGCTGGTCGACAACGCGGTGGGCCTGCTCGCGGGGCGAGCTCACGAGAAGGGTCTCAAAGTACGCGTGGACATCGCCCCTGAGGTAGCGGCCAGTTTGCGGGGTGACAGCGTGCGACTGCGGCAGATCCTCTTCAATCTGCTCGGCAATGCGATCAAGTTCACCCTGGCGGGCGAGGTCGACGTGCGGGTCGGCGTAGTCGAGCAGACACAGCAGAGCCAGACGCTGGAGATGAGCGTCGAGGACACCGGCATCGGTATCGCGCCCGAGGTTCAGGCGCGGCTGTTCGAACCGTTCGTACAGGCCGAATCCTCGACGACACGGCGCTTTGGCGGCACCGGGCTCGGCCTGACCATCTGCCGTAAGCTTATCGCGTTGATGGGTGGCGCGCTGGAGTTGCAGAGCACCCCGGGCGTGGGGACGCGCATGACCGTTCGGGTGGTGATGCCGATCGAGGCGCAGCACTACAAGGTCAGCGGCTTGCGTGGCAAGCGCGGGCTTGTCGCTGTCTCGGATCCCCGCGTTGCGCAGGCGCTGGTTCATTTCGGCCAGGCGCTCGGCATCGAGTTGCACCGGGTCGCCGAGGGCGCCGCGCAGTTGAGCGACCCGGCGGCGCTTGCCGATGCGGATCTAGTGTTCCTCAGCGAGGGGCAGGAGATACCGGGCGCCGTGCGCTCAGGTTCGCGCGTGGTCTGGCTGACAGAGAAACCCAAGCCCACCGGTTACCGCATTCTGGACGATACAGTGCGCGTTAGTATCAATCCGATTTCCTGGCGCGGGCTCGGGGCGGCTTGTGCCGCGGCGCTGACCGGCCTGTCGACGCCCGCGCCGCACAAGCGGGAGATCGCCGGGACGGGCGCGACGCCCCCCGACCGTGACCGCGCCATCGCAAGCGGCCGGTTGATTCTGGTTGCGGAGGACCATCCGGTCAATCAGGAATTGATCCGTCACCAACTGACATTGCTCGGGTTCGCATGCGACGTGGTGAACGACGGCATGGAGGCGCTTGGCGCGCTGCAGACAACCCGTTACGGGTGCCTCATCACCGATTGCCACATGCCGAACCTGTCCGGCTATGAATTGGCGCGGCGTGTGCGCGAGACGGAAGAGGCGCAGCAGGGCGGGGCGGAGCACCTTCCGATTCTCGGCATTACCGCCAATACCGCTCCGGAAGACCTGAGCCAATGCCGGGACGCGGGCATGGACGATTGCCTCGTCAAGCCAACCCGTCTCGCAACCCTGCGCGACCATCTGAGCCGTTGGTTTGGCGCGGACGGCGCGCGCCACGGCGCGCCAGCCGAAGCGGTCGGTACGGCGGGCAGTACAGGTCCGGCCGCCGAACCGCAAGGGGAGGAATCCGTTGAGCCCTTCGTGCCCGTGGACCTCGGCCATATGACGCAATTGTGGGGCAGCGAGTCGACCGTGAAGGCGCTACTCGATTCGTTCGTGACGTCCGTGCGTGACGATGTTCGGGCATTGCCGCCCTTGCTCGATCACGCGAATGTGGCGCAGTTGCGTGAATGGCATCATCGGGTGGCGGGCGCGGCGGGCGTGCTGCAGTATCCGCCGCTGCTGGCCGCGCTGGAGCAATACCGGCACGGTATCACCGTCAATACGCCCGACGTGCTGCGCGCGGACGGCCTCGCGCTCGCCAGAAAATGCAATGCCATGCTCGATGGCATCGAAGAGCAGGCCGCTTTGCTTGCGTAGACGAAAAAAAACGCGGCCGAAGCCGCGTTAAAGATTGGAGACATCCTTCGATGAAGGAGTCACTTCTCGCTACCCGAAGCATAGCGCCCGGATGCGGGTTAATTGACTGCATATTGCGCAATTAAGTATTTTGAAATAGTGAAGGAAAGGCGGGCAGGGGTTCTCCCCGGAAGTAGTCGACCGTGAAATCCACGAACGAGCGGGTCTTGGCGGATACGTGCCGGCGGCCCGGATACACCAGCGACACTTCCTTATCGGCCCCTTTGATCTGATAGCCGGCCAGTACCTGCACGAGCGTTCCACTCGAGAGATCTGCCACCACGTGATTCTCCGGCAGTATCGCAATACCCATATCGGCGAGCACGGCCTGCCGCAGCATCACGGCATTGTTGACCGCGTACCCGGGCTGGAGACTCACCGTTTCCTCATGGCCGTCTGCAGCGACAAAACGCCAGGCGCAATGGGGCAGATTCGCCGCTGACGCGAGTACCGTATGGGCAGCAAGACTCGCTGGACTGACCGGCAGGCCGTGCGCGCCGATATAAGCCCGCGAGGCGACCGCGATGCCTCGAACCCGGTACAGCGGGCGCTTGATCAACGTGCCGCTGGTGACTTGTCCGGGCGTCACGATGCCGACATCGAATCCCTCCTCGATCAGGTCGACCGGCCGATGCAACAAAGTCACCGACAATCTCACCTGCGGATGAAGCGCGCGATAGCGCTGCAACAAAGGTGTCAGACCAAATAATGAGAACGACGCGACGGCAACGAGCTTCAGTGTCCCCGTTGGGGCCGTCGCAGTTTGCGAGACGCTCGATTCCATTGCATCGAGTTGTTCGAGCGTCTGCCGGCAACCGTGGGCGTACGCGATTCCCGCCTCGGTCAGCGACAGGCTGCGGGTGGTGCGGTTGATCAGCCGGGTATTGAGGTGCGTTTCCAGCAATGCAACGTAGCGGGATACGACCGCGTTGGACAGATCCAGACTCGCCGCGGCGCGGCCGAACGAACCATTTTCCGCGACTTTCACAAAGACGCGCATGGCCTGCAAATGGTTCATCTTCAATTTCGGTTCAAGCGGGACACAGACGCCTTGCCTCACGCACGGCGATGGACGTGCCGGGCATAGCGAATTCCTGAGTGACGCATCTTAACGATGGTTGGCATGTGCAGGAGCGGGACCGTTCTGAATGCTCCCTCAGATAGTTTCACCCCGTCGCTGTGGCGGCCGGGCAACGCTATAAATAGATAAGTTAAGCTAACTAAAAAACGAGATAAATCGCGCCCCTTGAAGATCAAGGCATGCAGCCAGCTGGCTGCGCAGTTTTCGAATAATTCAAAAACTCTTTTGCGCGGATGCCGTGGCCGCCACGAAAGTCCTCCCCCACACTTCGCGCTGCAGATCGAACCAGCGTCCGGTGAAAGCCGGCGCGGTGAGGCTACCCGCGCTCGGACTGCTGTCTCGCGGTCAATCGAACGAGTCTGAAGGCTCAACATCCACACGGTATTTAGGGAACAACATGAAAAAGACGCTGATCCTTGCGGCTGTCGCCGCGAGCTTCGCGAGTGCGGCCTACGCACAAAGCAGTGTGACGCTGTATGGCGTCGTCGATGCAGGTTTCACCTATGTGAACAACGAAGCCAGCGCGACTGGTGCGGGTCACAACCCGGCCTACGCACTGACGAGCGGTAATGTGGACGACAGCCGCTGGGGCATGCGCGGCAAGGAAGATCTGGGCCACGGTCTTGCCGCTGTATTCACCCTGGAAAGCGGTTTCAATGTCGCCAACGGTCAAGCCGAAGCAAGCGGTCGCAGTTTCAACCGCCAGGCGTTTGCCGGCTTGTCGACCCCGTACGGCACGTTGACGCTGGGTCGTCAGTACGATTCCGTGGTCGACTATCTCGGGCCGCTGAGCGCGGTCGGAAGCTGGGGCGGGACGTATTTCGCGCATCCCGGCGACAACGACAATGGCAACGGCTCGTTGCGCATCAACAATTCTGTGAAGTATCAGAGCGTGAACGACGACGGCTTTTCGTTTAGCGGTCTGTACGGCTTCTCGAACCAGCCCGGCGGTTTCGCCAGCAACCGCGCGTACAGCGTCGGCGCTGGGTATGAGAACGGCGGCCTGAAACTGGCTGCCGGTTACCTGCAAGCGCAGGGTCTCGACCGCGGCGCCAATGGTGCGATTCAGGACGGCGCGCCGGATACCGGCGTGGCGGGGACTGCGACGAAGCAGCGCACCTGGGGTGCCGGCGGCAGCTACACGTTCGGTCCGGCTGTGGTCGGCGCCGTGTTCACGCAAAGCCGCTTCCAGTTCGCACTGGGTGATGACTCGGTGCGCTACAGCAACTATGAGGTCAATGCCCGTTACAACCTGACCCCGGCGTTCTCGCTCGGTGCGGCCTACACCTATACGCAAGCCTTGCAACGGACCAGCGCGACGCCGAACGGTTCGAGCCACTGGAACCAGTTTGGTCTGCAGAGCGGCTACGCGCTGTCGCGTCGCACGGATCTGTATGCCGAGGGCGTGGTGCAGGTCGGTGCGAGTGGCAATGGTGTCGACACGCAAGTGTTCGGCACCGACGCCCCTGCGTCCGGCCGCAACCAGGTGGTGGTGTCGACGGGTATCCGTCACCGCTTCTAAGGCCTCAACGAGGTCTGAATGCAGCTGTATGAAAGGCACCGTTCGCGGTGCCTTTTCCATTGACCGGACCGGATGGTCCAAGCTGTGCGGCCTGGGAAGCCAGACGTCGGCGAGCGATTTGCACTAGTATGTGGTGGCTCCGCGCGCAGCCTATCCGTTGGTGCGGCGGTGCACCAAGTCCGGAGAGAAAAAATATGATCGCAATTCGGAAACTGAGCCTGGGTGTGGTGTTGTGGGCGCTGGCGTCGGGGATCGCCTTCGCGGATACGGTGGCATTGAAGGCGGACCTGGAACCGTCTAGTGAAGTGCCGCCGCGCGTGAGTCACGGGCACGGTATGCTGAATGCCACCTTCGACACATCGACCAAGGCCTTGCAGTGGACGATCACCTACGAGGACCTGTCCAGTCCCATCACGGCGGCTCACTTTCATGGCCCGGCGCCGGTCGGGCAGAACGCGAAAATTCAGATCCCGATCGAGAAGAGTGCATTGGCCAGCCCTATTAAGGGTTCAGCTACCTTGAGCGACCAGCAGGTCACCGACCTGATGGCGGGCCAGTGGTACTTCAACATTCACACCGCGCAGAACCCGATGGGAGAAATTCGCGGTCAGGTGCGGCCTTCCAACTAGCGAGCGTTGCGCGCGGTTTAGAACGGATCGTCCAGCGGCTTTATTGTCGAACGCACGTACCATGACAGGCGACCGTTCATGGAGGGGTTTCCGATGAGTTGGCAAAGTGCGCTCGCATGCTGGTATCTGCGCCGGCAGTTTCGACCGGCCACCCAAAGGACCGAGATCAACGTCGAGCGGGCGCGCGCGCTCACGGCAAAGCGCGCGTGGTCACCCAAAGTGCCGGCTGGCTGGCGCTTGCGGGAACAGTACGGGAACGGCGAAACGCTGCGCGGAGAATGGTTCGAGCCGCTGAGCGACAACCGTGGTAAGAATGATGGCAGCGGCAACAGCGCCATGGCTGACGCCCCCAGTACGCCCACCATTCTGTATCTGCACGGCGGCGGTTATTACTTCTGCTCGCCGAGTTCGCATCGCGCGTTGGTGTTTGGCTTGGCGACGCGCTCGCGCGCCTCTGCGTTTTCGCTCGACTACCGCCTTGCGCCTGAAGCGCGTTTTCCTGCGGCCCTGGACGACGCGCTGGCGGCCTACCGGCAACTGCTCGCGAGCGGCATCCCGGCCGCATCGATCGTGATTTCAGGGGACTCGGCGGGCGGCGGTCTTGCGCTTGCGACCCTCGTCGCCTTGCGCGATGCCGGCGATTCGTTGCCGGCGGGCGCCGTGCTGTTTTCGCCGTGGACCGATCTCGGCGCGAGCGGCGCGTCGATTCGCACTAACGACGGGGCTGACCCGATGTTCAGCGGTCCCGCCATCGGCCGGGCCGCGAAGCTGTACCTCGGCGATACGCCCGCGACGCACCCGTACGCGTCGCCCGTCTACGCCGATTTGCACGGCCTGCCGCCGCTCCTGATTCAGGCCGGCAGCACGGAGGTGCTGCTGGACGATTCGCGGCGCGTGGCCGAGAACGCGCGCACCGAGGGCGTGTTAGTCGACCTGCAGGTGTGGCCGAACATGCCGCACGTCTGGCAGATCTTCACGCCGTTCATCCCGGAAGCGCGACGCGCGCTCGACGATGCCGCCGGCTTCGTACGCAAGGTCACGAGCCCGCGCAGCGCTCAGCCGTCGAGCGCGATGTCGATGGTCTGATAGGCGGTCTTCACCGCTTCCGCCCCGTATTGCCGCTCGAGCCGCCGCACGGTGAAGTGACCGTGAGCGACCAACTGGAAGTGGTCCATAAACACGGTGTTGACGATCGCCCCCAGCACCGCGCCTATCGCGGGAATCGACTTGGCCGCGATCTGTTCGCTCACCTGCACCGAAAAGCGCGACGCGATGGTGTTGAGCAGGCGCACCAGTGCTGCCGAGCCATGCGCGGTGAAGCCCTTGGTCGCAATTTCCGAGGATGCTTTTGAAACCGCCTGCGCCAGCGCCCCGCGCATGATGAAGTAGCCGTAGTCGGCGTCGTCATCGGCTTTCGAGGCGCCACCCATCCCCAGCACCGTCAGACATTGCAACTGCGTGTCGATTGACGACAGATCTTCGCCCTCGCTGCGCGCAATGTCGCAGATCGAGCGGAACATCAGCGTGGTCGTGACCGGCAATTCCACCGGCAGCGCAAACAGGCCGAACGCGCCGCCGGCCGCGCCGGTGGTCGCCACCGCGAACTTGTGCAGCAGGTTGCTGGGCTTGTCGGGGATCGCAAGCGGCGCCGCGGCGTCCTGGCGGCCCAGCGTGCGCAGGGCGATCTGCAGGCACTTGCGCAACGCAAGCTGCGTCGCATCGTTGACCTTTTCGTTGGCGATCGCCGGCATGCGCGAGAGCAGCTTTTCAAGCGGCGCACCGACGATGCTGGCGAGTTTCATCGCCAGCGCGGGGCTTTCCAGCTCGTGTTTCGCGCGTCGCAGCGCGCTCAGGTCCTCGGTGGACAAGCTCTGTTCGGCGAGCGAAGTGGAATCCATGTGCCTCCCTGTGGCTGGCAAATTCTGTAGATAGCCGATCGGCGACGCACCGAGTGTGCCTCGCCACAGCCAGTTTAGAGCGCCAGAACATGCTATGATTCCCCGTCGTTTGACGCGTCAACTGTTGCGCTATCAAAAAAATGGCTGTCCATACCGCGGCTCACCACTCGAGTGGGCAAGTTTTACCGTTCCGTGAATCGCTGATGGCGATGCTCGGCGTCTCATTCGTAACGATGCTCGTGGCGCTCGACCAGACCGTGGTCGGCACGGCGCTGCCGACCATCGTGGCCGAGCTCAAAGGCTTCGAGCTATACGCCTGGGTCGCTACGTCCTACCTGCTGACCTCGGTCATCACGGTGCCGATCTTCGGGCGCCTCGGCGACTACTACGGGCGCAAGCCGTTCGTGATCGCCTCGATCGTGGTCTTCACCGGCGCCTCCGTGCTGTGCGGCATGGCCAATAGCATGCTGTTCCTGGTGCTGGCGCGTGGCCTGCAGGGGATCGGCGGCGGCATGCTGGTGGGCACCGCATTCGCCTGCATTCCCGACCTGTTCCCCGATTCTGTCGTGCGCCTGCGCTGGCAGGTGCTGATGAGTTCGGCGTTCGGCATCGCCAACGCGATCGGGCCGTCGCTGGGCGGCTTCCTGACTCAGTACTACGGCTGGCGCTCGGTGTTCTACGTGAACCTGCCGGTGGGCCTGCTGTCGCTGTTCTTCGTCTGGCGCTTCCTGCCGCATTTGCGGCATGTCGAGCATGAAGGCAAGATGCGCCTCGACTGGCCCGGCGCGTTGCTGATCGCGATCGCGCTCGGTTGTCTGCAACTGTTCGTCGAAATGTTGCCGAAGCACGGCGTGACGCTGACCGCCGCCGTGTTGCTGGCTGTTAGCGTGGCATCCGCGTATGGCCTGTGGAAATGGGAACAGCGATGCCCGACGGCGATTCTGCCGGTCGATATGTTCCGCAACCGCAGCCTCGCCGCGTTGTTCACACTGGCAGTGCTCGGTGGCTTCACGATGTTCTCGCTGCTGTTTTACGCGCCGCTGCTGTTCCAGGGGGGCTTCGGCATGTCGCCGAAAGAAGCGGGGCTGGTGATCACGCCGCTCGTCGTGTTCATTACGATCGGCAGCATCGCCAACGGGCGGATCGTCTCGCGCGTGCGTAATCCGAACCTGATGCTCTACGTAGGCTTCACATTGGTCGCGCTGTCATGCCTTGGCGTGGTGGTGGCGACGCGCGCCATGCCGGAATGGCTGCTGATGTCGTTCATGGTGCTCGGCGGTCTCGGTCTCGGCTTCGTCATGCCGAACCTGACCATCTTCGCGCAGCAGACGGCCGGACGCGAACACCTCGGCATTGCGACGGCGCTACTGCAGTCGTTGCGGATGATCGGCGGGATGATCGGCACGGCGCTGACCGGCACGCTCGTCACGCATATGTATGCGAGCGGCGTGCGCAGCGCACTGGAACGCGATCAGGCGACGCACTGGTTCGCGGAGATGGGCGACCCGCAAATCCTCATCAACCGTGATGCCCAGACCACGCTGCTGGGACAGATGGCGCATGCCGGACACAACGGCGCGATGCTGCTGGAGTCGGCGCGCGAAGCGCTGGTGGGGGCGATTCATCTGGGTCTCGCGCTGGCGGCTATCATTGCGGTCGTGTCGATCTGGCAAACCCGCCGCGTGCCCCACATCAAGCTCAAGCGCCAGGTCGAGCCGACCATTCTCGCAGATTGATTTTCGAACACCCGCATCATCGGAACACCATGGAAGAACAGGATCGCGTCGCCATCGTTCAGCAATTCGGCCGCACCTATCGGGCGTTCATGTCGGCGTTCGAAGCGCAGGTTGGGCATCCCATGCCGCGCTGGCGGATCATGCTGGCGCTGCACGACCAGGGTGGGGAGTCGTCGCAAAAGCGCCTCGTCGAGCGCTTGCGTGTCGACCCCGGCGCCCTGACGCGTCAGTTGAAAGCGCTTGAAGTGCTGGGCTGGATTTCGCGCAGCATGGATGAGCGCGATAACCGCATCACCAACGTGCGACTCACCGAAGCGGGGATGGCAGCCACTGAATCAAGCCTGCCGCGCCGCAACGCGTTCCTGCACGATACGATGGCTGCGCTGCCGGACGAGGCGCTGGCGGCGCTGTCCGGAGCGTTGAAAATGCTCGAAGTGCGAATCGGCGAAGTGGCCGCTACCGGGCAGGGGCAGGCGGCGGCTTGAGGTTTGAGGACCGGGCGGCGAGCCTTGCGTCTGCCGCCCGGTTACTGCCAGATGAGTGCCAGATGAGCACCAGTGGCGCTCCCCACGAGCGCCAACCAAGCCTCAAGTGGGCGCGAGATGAGCGCCCGCTTCAGAAGAACGTCTCGATGACTTCCGTGACCTGATACGACGGATTGACCACCAGCAGCTGACGCCATTTATCGAACGTCAGACAGGGGTGCGAGATGTCGAAGGCGATCATGTCGCCGACCTTCAGATCCGCGCCCGCGGGAATCCGCAGATAGGCGTGCTGATCCATCATGCCGAAGATTTCCCAACCCTCGCTGGCCGCAATCTCGCGCGGCGCTTCCGTGCCCGGACGATAGTGCTTTGCGGGTTCCGGCATGCCGGCGTCGAAGGCGGAATCGCGCTTGCCGAGACCGATAATCGCGCGGTCCGGTTCGGGAATCGACTGCACGTACGCCCACAGTTGCAGCGCCGGCAACAGCCCTTCACCCATCTTCTTGGCGACCGGATTGCGCGCAAAGATATCCGTCTGCGCTTTCCGATAAACGCCCACGTCATGCGTCAGATAGCAGCCGGGGCGCAACACCACTTCGACCTGACCGGCCGCCGACGCCTTGACGAATTCCTCCGCGACCACGTCGTACCACGCCGAGCCCGCCCCCGACAGAATGGCCGGCGTGCGCGCAAAGCGACCTTCGTCAGCCAGCGTGCGCGTAATGGCGACAGCGTTCTGCAGAAACTCGCGGACTTCCTGCTCTTCCTTCAGCACGCCTTCATACAACTCCACGCCCGCAAGCTTGAGCGCATCCGGATAGCGCGCAATAGCCTCGAGCACGGCCGTGCGCTGCGCTTCATCGCGCACGCCAGTGCGACCACCGGGCACGCCGAGTTCGAGCAGCACGTTCAGCGATTTGCGCACCGAGCCGAAGAACTTGCCGAGCTGCTCGACGCCTTCCACCGAATCCACCAGACAGAAGAACTCGAACTCGGGATCGCTGAGCATCTCGGCGATCATGAGCATGTTGCGGCGGCCAACCAGTTGATTGGCCATCAGGATGCGCGACACGCCGCCGTGGTACGCGGCGCGCACCTGATGCGCGGTGGCGAGCGTGATGCCCCACGCGCCGGTTTCGAGCTGACGGCGAAACAGTTGCGGCGCCATGGTGGTCTTGCCGTGCGGCGCCAGCTTCACACCGTACTCCGCGACGAACGCCTGCATCCACTTCAGGTTGTGTTCGATGCGATCCGCGTAGAGCACGGCAGCCGGCAGGCTCACGTCCTCATTCAGCAGATTCCATTCAAGGCGGCCGGCGTCCATCAGCTGGATACTGGTGCCCGGAACCATGCCCAAGCCCTTGCTATAAGGATCAATCGTCGCGCCCTGATAGTTTGTAACTTTCATGTAATCCTGCTCCATCTTCCAGAAAAATTGCAGCGAAGTTGACTTTCGTATGTTACCGAAAGTAGCATACTTGCTGAAATGTTATTTAGTACCACGGCGCTGGCGCCGGCTGGTACAAGGTGCCGTGAACGGTGTTTTCAACTGCTTCCCGCGCCGCAACGGTCTCCCGATCCTGACGGTCCTTCATGAATTCCAGCGCTGAACCGCTTACTTTCGACATTGTCGCTCGCATCGCCGAATGCGCGCCGGAACTGCGCTCGGCCGAGCGCAAGGTGGCTGCGCTGATCCTCGACGATCTGACCGGCGCGTCGCGGGCGAGCATTGGCGCGCTGGCGCAGCAGGCTGGCGTCAGCGTCGCCACCGTCACGCGCTTTGCCAAGGCGGTGGGCTGCCGCGACGTGCGCGAACTGAAGCTGCGGCTGGCCCAGGCAGCGGCGGTGGGCCAGCGCTTCCTGCAAAGCGGCGCTAACGCCGATACGCCCGAACCGCTCGCCACCCGCGTGTTCGACGAAGTGCAGACCGCGCTGACACACAACCATCAGTTGCTGCGCCAGGCGCCGGTTGCCGAAGCGGCCGCCGCGCTGCGCGAGGCGCGCATGATCTATGTGTTCGGCATGGGCGGCGGTTCGACCGCGCTGGCCGATGAAATGCGCTTTCGTCTGGTGCGCCTCGGCAGGCCGGTGGCGACCTACCAGGACGGCTTGCTGCAACGGATGGTGGCAAGCACGGTATCGCGCGAATGTGTCGTGATTGCGTTATCGACCACCGGGCGGGTACCCGAGATGGTGGAGAACTGCCGCATTGCGCGCAGCTACGGCGCGACCTTGATTACACTGACCGCACCGGCCTCGCCGCTGGCGCGGCTGGCGGACTGGGTGATCCCGATCGTAGCCTTCGAAACCGATTTCATTTACAAGCCATCGTCATCCCGCTACGCGATGATGATGGCGCTCGACGTGCTCGTCACCGAACTTGCCGTTAGCCAGGGCGATGAGAGCCGCGAATTGCTGCGCCGCATGAAACATGCGCTGGATGCGCACCGTGGCGGCGGCGACCGACAACCGCTAGGAGACTGACTTATGCATTCGCATCCCGAAGCCGCGGATACGCTGATCATCGACGCACAACTGTACGACGGCACGGGCGCGCCGCCGGTCGAGCGCGACGTGGCGGTGCGCGACGGCAAGATTGTGGCGATCGGCAATCTGTCGAACTGGCTGGCCGAAGAAATTGTGGAAGCGAACGGCCGTGCGCTGGCGCCGGGTTTTATCGACGTCCACACCCACGACGACACCCACGTGATCCGCGCGCCGCAGATGCTGCCGAAGATCAGCCAGGGGGTGACGACGGTGATTGTCGGCAACTGCGGCATTAGCGCATCGCCGGTGACCCTGAAGGGCGAACCGCCGAACCCGATGATCCTGCTGGGCGAGCGCGACGCGTTTCAGTATCCGACCTTCGCCGCCTATGTCGAGGCGGTGAACGCCGCGCGCCCGGCGGTCAACGTTGGCGCGCTGATCGGGCATACGGCGCTGCGCAGCAACCACATGGACCAACTCGATCGCGCCGCGACGGCGCAGGAAATTGCCGGGATGCGCGCACAGCTCGAGGAGGCGCTCAAGCACGGCGCGCTCGGTTTGAGTTCGGGGCTGGCGTATAACTCGGCGTTCGCAGCGCCGCCAGAAGAGGTGATGGCGCTGGCGGAGCCGCTGGCCGCGGCGGGCGCGCTGTACACGACCCACATGCGCACCGAGTTCGACGCGATTCTCGATGCAATGGAAGAGGCGTACCAGGTGGGACGCCACGCGCGGGTGCCGGTGGTGATCTCGCATTTGAAGTGCGCCGGGCCGTCGAACTGGGGACGCAGCGTGGAGGTGCTGAAGTCGTTGGACGGCGCACGCCGCATGCAGCCGATCGGCTGCGACTGCTACCCGTACAACCGCAGTTCGTCGACGCTGGACCTGAAGCAGGTGACGGGCGATATCGACATCACGATTACCTGGTCGGAGCCGCACCCGGAGATGGCGGGCAAGCTGGTGAAGGAGATTGCGGCCGAGTGGGGCGTAACGCAGCAGGAGGCGGGCAAGCGCCTGCTGCCGGCGGGGGCGGTGTATCACAACATGTCGGAGGACGACGTGCGGCGCATCCTCTCGCATCCGGCGACGATGGTGGGTTCGGACGGCTTGCCTAACGATCCGTTGCCACATCCTCGGTTGTGGGGCGCGTTTCCGCGGGTGCTGGGGCATTACGCGCGGGATGCGGGATTGTTGTCGCTGGAGGAGGCGGTACGCAAGATGACGAGTTTGTCGGCACGGCGCTTTGGCTTGACGCAGCGTGGTGAGGTGCATATCGGGTACCACGCGGATCTGGTGTTGTTCGACCCGGCGCGAGTGCGGGATGCAGCGACGTTCGACAAGCCGCAGCAGCCGGCGGATGGGATTGACGCGGTGTGGGTGAATGGTGTGCTGTCGTATCGGGATGGGCAACCTACCGGCGAGCGGGCGGGGCATTTTGTGGCGCGTGGTGCGGCGTCGGTGGTGGATGCGCAGGGCGCGTTTTGAGGTTTTGGGTTTGAGTTTATTGACGCGGTCGCAGAGGGCTTTTTTTGCCTGCGTGCCGCTGGATCTTATAAGGAGTGTTTGAGATGAAGCGTTATGGCGTTGAGGGTGGCAAGGGGACCGGTGGGCAGCATATGCCGTTCGCGCGTGCGGTTGAAGCGGATGGCTGGTTGTTCGTGTCTGGGCAGACGCCGATGGAGAATGGCGAAGTGATTGAAGGCGGGATTGTGGCGCAGTCGCACAAGGCTATTCAGAATGTTTTTGCCATTCTCAAGGAAGCCGGTTATGGCGCCGAGCATGTGGTTCGGTGTGGGGTTTGGTTGGATGATCCGCGGGATTTTGCTTCGTTTAATAAGGTGTTTCGGGAGTATTTTGGGGAGAATCCTCCGGCGCGGGCATGTGTTGTGTCCAGCATGGTGATTGACTGCAAGGTTGAGGTTGACTGCGTCGCGTATAAGGCGCCTGCGGCTAAGGGGTAATGGTTTTTTTGCCTGCGGCGCCTTGGTGTTATCTTGGTCTGTCTTGCGGTGTTGGCCTTTCCTTGCGTTCTTAGTGGTCTATTAGCGTTGCCCCTGTGCGGGGCGGCACCTACTTTTCTTTGTCCCCCCCCAGGGGACTTCCTTCGGGGCGCCGGCCGCAAAGAAAAGTAGGCAAAAGAAAGCGGGCTCAAACCGCCAGCTCGTAGTGAGCCATCTCTGTACTTGATCCGGAAACGGGCCAACACAAGACCCGCCCTCGCACCACTCCCGTTAGTGACAAGGAGCTCATTCATCCCGCCAGCACACTGCGTGCGCGGCGGATCGGTCTGCAGCGGTAGAGTGCTTGGCCTGGCTGGTTTTTTGACGCGGCTAAATGTTTGGATAACTAAGTATAGATGCCGAAGCGCTAGCACGCCGGAAGTTATACCCATCGGCGGGGCGCGCAGCGCGACGCTGGAACGGATGATTGCCTTGTCACTACCGTGTGCGGTGCGAGGGCGGGTCTTGTCTTGGGCCGTTCCCGGTAGTAGACCGAGATGGCTCACTACAAGCTGACGGTGTGAGCCCGCTTTCTTTTGCCTACTTTTCTTTGCGGCCGGCGCCCCGAAGGAAGTCCCCTGGGGGGACAAAGAAAAGTAGGTGCCGCCCCGCACAGGGGCAACGCTAATAGACCAATATCAGATCAAGGAAAGGCCAACACCGCAGGAACAACAACCAAAACCAAGGCGCCGCAGGCAAAAAAGCCTACTGCCGCGCCGTGCGCAAATTATCCGGCATAGGCAAATTAAAGTTAGTCCGGAAGGGGTTGATATCAAGCCCACCGCGCCGCGTATAGCGTGCATAAACCGCCAACTTCAACGGCTTGCAGATCTTGAGGATGTCAACAAAGATCCTCTCAACACACTGCTCATGAAACCCGGTATGACTCCGGTAGGAAACAATATACCGAAGCAAACCTGCATGATCGATCTGCGGCCCAACATAGTGAATCTGCACACTCCCCCAATCAGGCTGTCCAGTCACAGGACAATTGGACTTGAGAAGATTAGAAAACACCGTCTCCTCAACAGGCGCCTCATCAAGCGCCGCCTTGAGCAAAGAAGCATCCGGCTGATAAACATCCGTATCCAGATCGAGCCGATCCAGCGAGGTCCCCTCAAACTCCTCAAGCGCCAGCTTGCCAAAGTCCATCGGCCCAGTCAGATGCACTGAAACACTCGCGCCGCAGGCAGCCGAAACATCCTTCTTGATCGTCTCCCGCACAGCCTCAAACGATTCAAAAGAACTCTGCGCAAACGACCCAAGATACAACTTGAACGACTTCGATTCGACTATATTCGGCGAATCCGCCGGCACATAAAAAGTCGCCACAGCAATCTGCGGTTTGCCGCGTCCATTCAGCCAGGAAAGCTCGTAAGCATTCCAGATGTCCGTCCCAAAGAACGGCAACTGCGCGCCAATGCCGATCGCCTCGCGCGCGGCCTTGCGCGCGATCGGAAAGAGCAGCGTCGCGTCGTACTGTTCGGTATAGGCGGCAGCTTTGCCAAGCGGTGATTGTTCGGGTGTCATGATGCGTTCACGATGCCACTCAGCACGTGCCCCGTCGCCGTCACGACGCGGGCCGATTCGCAGTGGCCAAGTTGATCGTCGAAGAAAAAGTCCGGCTCGAACTCACGCAAAAATGCGCTCTTGTCCAGCCCGCCGAGGAACATCGCTTCGTCGATTTCGATGTTCCACGCCATCAGTGTGCGGATCGCTCGTTCATGCGCCGGCGCCGAACGTGCCGTCACTAGCGCCGTCCGGATATGCATCGGCGCCGCCTGGGTCGGCGCGGCTTCGCCCGCCACGTTCTGCAAGCGATGCAACGCCTCCAGCAACGGCTTGAGCGGTCCGTCGGCTAACGGGAGATCCTTGTTGTGAATCTCGTGCCCGAGGAACGCGCGCAAGCCATCCTTCTGAAACACCCGCTCGGCTTCGTCGGAGAACAGCACGGCGTCGCCGTCGAAGGCAATCCGGATCTCGTCCGGGTATTTGCTCGCCATTTTCGCCGATTCCGGCAACACGCGTGCAGCCGGAAATCCCGCGGCCAACGCGTCGCGCACGTCCTCCTGATTGGCGGACAGAAACAGCGACGCATTCAGCGGCTTCAGATACCCAAACGGCGGCCGCCCGCGCGTGAACACGCCGCGCTCGATGCCCAAACCGTACTCGCGGCACGAATGGAACGCCCGCAAGCCGCTGATCGGATCGCTGCGTGACAGGATCACCACCTCGACCCGGTGTGCGCCCGCATTCAGCGCCAGCAGCTTGCGGATCAGCGGAAACGCCACGCCCGGCTTGGCCGGCACGCTCAACCGTTCGCGTTGCAGCGTTTCGTAGGCGTGCAGGTCGCCCTCCTCGTACACACGGTTCTCTTCCTCGAAGTCGAACAGCGCGCGCGATGAAATCGCCACCACCAGTTTGTCCTGAAGCGAAAAGGCCATCTGTGCAGTCCGGATGGCCGCTTACGCGAGGAACAGCCGGTACACCGGGTTCGTCGTCTCTTCCCAGTACGGATAGCCGAGTGTCGCGAGGAAACGGTCGAATTCGTTGTTCTCCGTGCCAGGCACCTGGATTCCCACCAGGATCGAGCTGTAATCCGCCCCCTGATTCCGGTAATGGAACAGGCTGATATTCCAGTTCGGCGCCATCGACGACAGGAACTTCATCAGCGCGCCCGGCCGTTCCGGGAATTCGAAGCGGAACAGGCGCTCGTCGTGCGCGAGCGGCGAACGCCCGCCCACCATGTAGCGGATGTGCTGCTTCGACAGTTCGTCGAAGGTCAGATCGACGGTGGCAAAGCCATGTGCCTCAAACGCGCCCGCGATCTGCGCCGATTCGCTGCGATTCCTGATCTGCACGCCCACGAAGATATGAGCGGAGTTTGCATCCGCGATCCGGTAGTTGAATTCGGTGACGCTGCGCGTGCCGACCAGTTCGCAGAAGCGCTTGAAACTGCCGCGCTCTTCGGGGATCGTCACGGCGAACACCGCTTCGCGCGCCTCACCGACCTCGGCGCGTTCGGCCACGAAGCGCATCCGGTCGAAATTCATGTTCGCGCCGGAGGTGACGGCGATCAGCGTCTGATTTTCGATGCCTTCGCGCTCCGCATATTGCTTCGCGCCGGCTACCGCCAGCGAGCCCGCGGGTTCCAGCACGCTGCGCGTGTCCTGGAAGACGTCCTTGATCGCCGCGCACAGGGCGTCGGTGTTCACGATCAGCACGTCGTCCAGATACTCGCGGCACAGCCGGAAGGTTTCCTCGCCGACCAGCTTGACGGCGGTGCCGTCCGAAAACAGGCCCACTTCGTTCAGCGTAACGCGCTCGCCGGCCTTCAGGGACTGCGCCATTGCGCAGGAATCGTCGGTCTGCACGCCGATTACCTTGATCTCCGGGCGCACCGACTTGACGTAAGCGGCAACCCCGGCCGCGAGGCCACCGCCGCCGATCGGCACGAAGATCGCGTGAATCGGCCCCTGGTGCTGGCTCAGGATCTCCATTGCCACCGTGCCTTGGCCGGCAATCACATACGGATCGTCGAACGGATGGACGAAGGTCAGGCCACGTTCTTCCTGCAGCTTGGCTGCATGCGCGTAAGCATCGCTATACGACTCGCCCACCTGTACGACCTCGACAGTCGGGCCGCCATGCGCGCGCACTGCGTCGACCTTCACCTGCGGCGTGGTGACAGGCACCACGATGATTGCCTTCACGCCCATGCGGGCCGCCGACAGCGCCACGCCCTGAGCGTGATTGCCGGCCGAGGCCGTAATCACGCCGCGCTCCAGCGCTTCAGCCGGAATGTGCGCCATCTTGTTGTACGCCCCGCGCACCTTGAACGAGAACACCGGCTGATTGTCCTCGCGCTTCAGGTAAATCGGATTGCGCAGCCGTGCCGACAGGTTCGGCGCATGTTCGAGTTCGGTCTCGCGGGCGACGTCGTAGACGCGCGCGGTCAGGGTTTTCTTCAGGTAGTCGTGGGAAGCCATGCGGGTGGCGCGGTGCGCTGTGTGAGACGGGAAAGGACAATGATAGCGCCAACGGCCCGCCGTCTGGCCTCTACCGAATGGCCAGGGTGCAGGAAGGGCGCCCACCCGACCGTCCGGTCGAGGAATTCCGGACTCACCAGATGGAACATATTTCCGAATCTTTCGATGCAAAAGCCCTGCTGCAGCCCGATTTGAGCGTCAACGCGCTTGCGCATCATGCGGTAGAATTCGATTTTGGAACAAGGATCGGAAGATGCACCGGCAGCCACGGATGGCCCATTTGATGCCCGCCCCGCGAGAGTCTCATTCCGCGGCGCAGCGGCACGTCGGCCAGCCGCACCTCTGCTGCTCACGATCGTGTAGCTGCATCTGAGCGCCGCGAAGCGGCCGGCGTGTGTTGCCCGCCGGCAGGTGCTTCGCCCAACTAGAAGATTTCCAGAATTGCGCCCCACGCGCATCGTCAGACGGCGCCTCCCTAACGTTTCTTAATCACTGATTGGGGAGCGTGGCCAACTGACCTACCGAGTCGTCCAAACATGAACGCACCTCAAGTATTCGATCCGCACGGAGCCGCCGCCGCGGTGGCAGCCGACCCTGAAGCGCGCCTGCGCGAAATCCCCTATAACTACACCTCGTTTTCCGATCGCGAAATCGTGATCCGCCTGCTGGGTAGCGAAGCGTGGGATGCTTTGGCCGAATTGCGTGCCGAACGCCGCACTGGCCGCTCGGCACGCATGCTGTACGAAGTGCTCGGCGACATCTGGGTGGTACGCCGCAATCCGTATCTGCAGGACGACCTGCTCGACAACCCGAAACGCCGGACTCTGCTGATCGAAGCGCTGCATCACCGTCTCACCGAGATTGACAAGCGCCGTCGCGCCGACCTTACTGAGCACGGCGATGAAGCGGGTGTAGACCGCGCTGCACGCGTCGAAACGCTGGTCGTTGCCGCGCGCCGTGCCGTGGATGACTTCGCCAGCGAGTTCGACAAGACCGCTGAACTGCGCCGCCGCGCCAACAAGGTGTTGGGCCGCGTCACGCAGAAAGACAACATCAAGTTCGACGGGCTGTCACGCGTGTCTCACGTGACCGACGCGACCGACTGGCGTGTCGAGTATCCGTTCGTCGTGCTGACGCCGGACACCGAAGCCGAGATTGCCAGCATGATCAAGGCCTGCTTCGAACTCGGCCTGACCGTGATTCCGCGTGGGGGCGGCACGGGTTATACAGGCGGCGCAGTGCCGCTGACGCCGTTCTCCGCGGTCATCAACACCGAGAAGCTCGAACAGCTCGGCGCAGTCGAGCTGACCGAATTACCGGGCGTGCCGAACAAGGTGGCGACGATTTTCTCGGGTGCCGGTGTTGTCACGCGCCGTGTGACCGAGGCCGCCGAACAGGCCGGCTACGTGTTCGCGGTCGACCCGACTTCGCTCGACGCTTCCTGTATCGGCGGCAACGTCGCCATGAACGCGGGCGGCAAGAAGGCCGTGTTGTGGGGCACCGCGCTCGACAACCTCGCCTGGTGGCGCATGGTTGACCCGGAAGGCAACTGGCTCGAAGTCACGCGTCTTGACCACAACATGGGCAAGATCCATGACATCGCGGTCGCGCGCTTCGAACTGAAGTGGTTCGACGGCGAATACGCGCCGGGCGAGAAGCTGCTGCGCACCGAGTCGCTCGACATCCAAGGCCGCGTGTTCCGTAAGGAAGGTCTCGGCAAGGACGTTACGGATAAATTCCTCGCCGGACTGCCCGGCATCCAGAAGGAAGGCTGCGACGGGCTGATCACGTCGGCCCGTTGGGTGTTGCACAAGATGCCTGCGCATACGCGCACTGTCTGCCTCGAGTTCTTCGGCCAGGCGCGCGACGCGATTCCGAGCATCGTCGAAATCAAGGACTACCTGTTTGAAACGTCGAAGCAGGGCGGTGCGATTCTCGCCGGCCTCGAACATCTCGACGAACGCTATCTGCGCGCGGTCGGCTATGCGACCAAGAGCAAGCGCAACGCGTTTCCGAAGATGGTGCTGATCGGCGACATCGTTGGTGACGATGCGGACGCGGTGGCGCAAGCCACCTCGGAAGTGGTGCGCATGGCTAACGGCAAGAGCGGCGAAGGCTTCGTCGCCGTGAACGCCGAGGCGCGCAAGCGCTTCTGGCTGGACCGCAGCCGTACCGCCGCGATTGCGAAGCACACCAACGCCTTCAAGATCAACGAAGACGTGGTGATTCCGCTTAACCGGATGGGCGAGTACACCGACGGCATCGAACGCATCAACATCGAACTGTCGATCAAGAACAAGCTGCAACTGCTCGACGCGCTCGAAACGTTCTTCAAGAGTGGCAAGCTGCCGCTCGGCAAGAGCGACGACGCCAACGAGATTCCGAGCGCTGAACTGCTCGAAGACCGCGTGCAGCACGCGCTCGATCTGCTCAAGCATGTCCGCACCCGCTGGGAATTCCTGCGCGACAAGCTCGACTTGTCCTTGCGCGAAGCCCAGCATTACCTGGTCGGACTCGGCTACGAAGCGCTCGCGGAGAAGTTCGCCGATCGCGCTGACGCACAGCCTGATGCCACCGTGTTCCATGTCACCCAGGACCGTACGATCCGCGTGTCGTGGAAGCAGGAAATCCGTGCCGAACTACGCCAGATCTTCAACGGCGGCGAATTCAAGCCGATCCTCGAAGAAGCCCAGGCGATCCACAAGCAGGTGCTGCGCGGCCGCGTGTTTGTCGCGCTGCACATGCACGCAGGCGACGGCAACGTGCACACGAACCTCCCCGTCAACTCCGACAACTACGAGATGCTGCAGGACGCCCACACGGCGGTCGCACGCATCATGAAGCTGGCGCGTTCGCTGGACGGCGTGATTTCGGGCGAGCACGGCATCGGCATTACGAAGCTGGAATTCCTGACCGAGGACGAGATCGGCGAATTCCGTAAGTACAAGCAACGCGTCGATCCGCATGGCCGCTTCAATGCGGGCAAGCTGCTCGAAGGCGCGGACTTGCGCAACGCCTACACGCCGAGCTTCGGGCTGATGGGCTATGAATCGCTGATCATGCAGCAGTCCGACATCGGCGCCATTTCCGAGTCGATCAAGGACTGCCTGCGTTGCGGCAAGTGCAAGCCGGTCTGCGCCACGCACGTGCCGCGCGCCAACCTGCTGTACAGCCCGCGCAACAAGATTCTCGCCACTTCGCTGCTGGTCGAGGCGTTCCTGTACGAGGAGCAGACGCGCCGCGGCGTGTCGATCAAGCACTGGGACGAGTTCAACGACGTCGCCGACCACTGCACGGTCTGTCACAAGTGCGTGACGCCGTGCCCGGTGAAGATCGACTTCGGCGATGTCACGATGAACATGCGCAATCTGCTGCGCAAGATGGGCAAGAAGAAGTTCAATGCGGGCAACGCGGCCGGCATGTTCTTCCTCAACGCCACCAATCCGCAGACGATTAACCTCGCGCGCACCGCAATGATGGGCGTCGGCTACAAGGCGCAGCGCCTCGGCAACGACGTGCTGAAGAAGTTCGCAAAGAAGCAGACGGCGCACCCGCCGGCTACCGTCGGCAAGCCGAAGGTGGTGGAGCAGGTGATCCACTTCATGAACAAGAAGATGCCGGGCAACCTGCCGAAGAAGACGGCGCGCGCGTTGCTGGACATCGAAGACAACAAGATCGTGCCGATCATCCGCAACCCGAAGACCACCACGGTGGATACGGAAGCGGTGTTCTATTTCCCGGGTTGCGGCTCCGAGCGTCTGTTCTCGCAGGTGGGTCTCGCGACCCAGGCCATGCTGTGGGAAGCCGGCGTGCAAACCGTGCTGCCGCCGGGCTACCTGTGCTGCGGCTATCCGCAACGCGGCTCGGGCCAGTTCGACAAGGCCGAGAAGATCGTCACGGATAACCGCGTGCTGTTCCACCGCGTCGCCAACACGCTTAACTACCTCGACATCAAGACGGTGGTGGTGTCATGCGGCACGTGTTACGACCAGCTCGCCGGTTACGAATTCGAGAAGATTTTCCCGGGTTGCCGGATCATCGACATTCACGAGTTCCTGCTCGAGAAGGGCATGAAGCTCGACGGCGTGAGCGGCACGCGCTACATGTATCACGACCCGTGCCACACGCCGATCAAGACGATGGACCCGGTCAAACTCGTCAATGAGTTGATGGGTTCGGAGAAGGACGGCTACAAGATCGAGAAGAACGATCGTTGCTGTGGCGAATCCGGCACACTTGCAGTGACGCGTCCTGATGTTTCGACGCAGGTCCGCTTCCGCAAGGAAGAGGAGATCCGCAAGGGGGCGGCGAAGCTGCGCGGGATTCCTGTGGTGGCCGAAGCGGGCGCCAGTGGGATCAATCTGGGCAACGCCCCGGCGGATGCGGCAGGTGCCCCGAACGGCTCGCTGCCCAAGGCTGGCAACGGTTCAGCGTCGAACGGCGCCCCCGACGTGAAGATCCTCACGAGCTGCCCGTCCTGCCTGCAAGGGCTGTCGCGCTACAACGAGGACGCCAACATCGAGGCGGACTACATCGTCGTCGAAATGGCGCGCCACGTGCTGGGTGAAGACTGGATGGCGGATTACGTCCAACGTGCCAACAATGGCGGAATCGAGCGCGTGCTGGTTTAATGGCACGACTGACGGTTTCCGCTTGAGGACGACGATGGACTGTGTATTTTGCCGTGAAGATGGCGGCGACGTGCTGTGGCAGGACGACTCGCTGCGCGTCGTCCTCGCCGACGAACATGATTACCCGGGCTTTTGCCGGGTGATCTGGAACAAGCACGTTGCCGAGTTCTCGGATCTCGCCGAGACCGACCGCGACCGCGTGATGCGCGCGGTCTACGCGGTCGAGCGCGCCATGCGGCGCATCCTGCAACCGGTCAAGGTGAACCTGGCGAGCCTCGGCAACCAGGTGCCGCACGTGCACTGGCATGTGATTCCGCGTTTCTCGAACGACGCCCATTTCCCGCTGCCGATCTGGGCGCCGCGCCAGCGCACGGTGTCGGAGGCGCTGCTATCGTCGCGCCGCGCGCAGGCTACCTTGCTGCGCGACGCGGTGCGTCACGAAATCGAACAAGCTCTTGGCTGAGCGTCCCCGAAGCTGTCGCTTCGCGCCAAACCCCTCAAGGGGGTTACGAATGAGGTCAACATGAGTGGACTGACTCCCGACACACCGGTGCCGACCGGGGTGGTCGTGCACGCTAAATCGCGCGTACTCGAACTGCAATACGCAAATGGCGAATCGTTTCGCGTGCCGTTCGAGCTGCTGCGCGTCTATTCGCCTTCGGCGGAAGTACGCGGCCACGGGCCGGGGCAGGAGACGCTGCAGACCGGCAAGCGCGAGGTGACGATCACCGCAATCGAGGGCGTGGGCAATTACGCGCTGCAGCCGACCTTCTCGGACGGCCACTCCACCGGGCTTTACTCGTGGGATCTGCTGTATGACATCGCCACCCGCCAGGATGAACTCTGGCAGGAGTATCTCGACAAACTTAAAGCGGCCGGCGTCGACCGCGACGCCCCAATGGTGTCAGCCAGCGCCCCGCACGGTCATTGTCACTGATACGATTCGGCCTGACGCCGCGGTGATGCGGCGCAACATTCAAGAATACGCGAAAGGACGAACGCGATGAGCAAAACCCACTTCGGCTTTCAGACAGTCGACGAACAGGAAAAAGCGCAGAAGGTGGCAGGCGTGTTCCACTCCGTTGCCTCCAACTACGACCTGATGAATGACCTGATGTCGGGCGGGTTGCACCGGGCGTGGAAAATCTTCACGATTGCCCAGGCGAACGTCCGGCCGGGCTACAAGGTGCTGGATATCGCGGGCGGCACGGGCGACCTCTCCAAGGAATTCGCCAAAAAGGCGGGTCCGACCGGCGAGGTCTGGCATACGGATATCAACGAATCGATGCTGCGCGTGGGCCGCGACCGCCTGCTCGACAAGGGCATCATCACCCCAGCCCTATTGTGCGATGCGGAAAAAATTCCCTTTCCGGACAACTACTTCGATGTGGTGACGGTGGCTTTCGGGCTGCGCAACATGACCCACAAGGACATCGCGCTGGCGGAAATGCGCCGCGTGCTGAAGCCGGCCGGACGTCTGCTGGTGCTGGAATTCTCCAAAGTGTGGGATCCGCTTAAAAAAGTCTACGACGTCTATTCGTTCAAGGTGCTGCCGTGGCTCGGCGACCGCTTTGCGAAGGACGCCGAGAGCTACCGTTACCTGGCGGAATCGATCCGCATGCATCCCGACCAGGAAACTTTAAAAACAATGATGGAACAAGCTGGCCTCGACGGCGTCAAATATTACAATTTGTCAGCTGGTGTGGTAGCTTTACACGTGGGGACCAAATACTAGGGTCCCTAACCCATCGTTTTTAAAGGAAAATTTAATCATGTCCGATTCGCGTTTGTTATCTGACCGTAAGGTTTCCAGGTCGTTGGCGAGGAGAATCGGGCTGGCGGCCATGGTCGGTCTGATCGCGGTTGCCACCGTCGCCTCGCTCGACGCAGAGGCAAAACGCATGGGCGGCGGCCGTAGCGTCGGCCGTCAGCAATCCACCACCATGCAGCGGCAAACCACGCCGCCGGTCCAACCTGGTCAATCTCCGCAGCAATCGGCTCAAGCCGCTCAGGCGCAGCGCGCGGCACCGGCGCCGACCCCGGCCGCCGCGCCTAACCGCTCGCGCTGGTTGGGGCCGATCGCCGGTCTGGCCGCGGGTTTGGGTATCGCTGCGCTGCTCTCGCACTTCGGGCTGGGTGAGGCGTTTGCCGGAGCAATGGCCAATATGCTCGTGATCGCCGCGATCGCGATGCTGGCGATCTGGCTGATCCGCCGCTTCATGAATCGCAAGCGTGATGCGACCGCACCGGCGTATGCGGGTGCGTCGCCGAGCCTGAGCGCAGGGCCTAACGGCGGGTACTCGCAGGAGCCGAGCTTCACGCAGTCGCCGTCGGCGCAAAGCGGTGCTTACCTTGAACCGCAGCGCAATGCCGCGCTGGCTACGCCCGCGATGCAGGCGGCGCCCGTAGTGCCGGCTGGCTTCGATTCGGACGCCTTTGTCCGCAACGCCAAGGTGTACTTCGTGCGCCTGCAGGCCGCCTGGGACGTGGGCAACATCGCCGATATCCGCGAATTCACGACGCCGGAAATGTTCGCCGAAGTGAAGATCGACCTGGATGCGCGCGGTCCGGAGTCCAATCTGACCGACGTGGTGCAGTTGAACGCCGAGTTGCTGGGCGTCGAAGACCGCGGCAGCGAGTATCTCGCCAGCGTGCGCTTTTCCGGCCTGATCCGCGAGACCTCGGGCGCGCCGGCCGAGCCGTTCATGGAGGTCTGGAACCTCTCGAAGTCGACCCGCGCCGGTGAAGGCTGGTTGCTCGCCGGGATTCAGCAGGTGGATGAGGCGGCTCCCGCGCACTAACGTCAAGCCTTGTGCATAGGCTGAACGGCTGAGTAAGCCGGGAAGCGAACGGACGTTACAATAGGAACCCGCACGGGCACATCGCCCGCGCGGGTTTTTTCTTGCCACTCTCAATGACCCTCGCCGCCAAGCCCTTCGCTGCTGCCGTCAATCATCTGCTCGCCCGCGAATCGTGGGCACGTGAGCGCCTCGCCCCCTACGCCGGCAAGACCGCCCGGCTATCCTGCCCGCCGGTCGTGCTGATGCTGCTGGTCCAGCCGGACGGTTATCTGGCTGCGGTCGACGAAACGCAAGCTCAGCAGTTCGACGTCACCATCTCGGTGCCGTCCGACGCATTGCCGGCCTTCGTGCAGGGCGGTCAGGCGGCCGTGATGAAGCACGTGAAAATCGAAGGCGACGCGGAGTTCGCCACGGCAATCGCGAAGCTCGCCGAGCATCTGCGCTGGGAGCCCGAGGAAGACCTGGCAAGGCTGATCGGCGATGGTCCGGCGTGGCGGGTGGCAACGGTGGCTCGCTCGGTCGCTGAGCATGCGCGCCGCACCGGCCGCAATTTGCTCGACTCGGTCGCCGAATACCTGCTCGATGAAAATCCGCAACTGGTGCGCCGCGCCGCGCTCGACGAGTTCAACACCGAACTCGCTCGCGCCCGCGATGCGCTGGCACGCGTCGAAAAGCGCCTCGAGCGCCTTGAACAGAAGGTCGAAGCCCGCGGCGTCAATGCGCCGGGCGGCGCCGCCACGTCGCGCGGCACGCGCTAGTCATCGGGCTCAACTATGCGTTTTCTGCGTTTCCTCAAGATTTTCTTTACGGTCATCCGCTTCGGTCTCGATGAGATGATGCTGAGCCGCATCAACGACCGCCGCGTGCGGTTGTTGCTGCGCATCACCACCATCGGCCGCAAGTTCGACCAGCCGCCAGGCGTGCGGTTGCGTCTCGCGCTAGAAAGCCTCGGGCCGATCTTCGTGAAGTTCGGCCAGGTCCTGTCTACGCGGCGCGACCTGCTGCCGGTCGATATCGCCAACGAACTCGCCAAGCTGCAGGACCAGGTGCCGCCGTTTCCGTCGGAGGTGGCGATCGGTCTCGTCGAGAAGTCGCTCGGCGCGCCGGTGGACGTGCTGTTCGACGATTTCGAACGGGTGCCGGTGGCAAGCGCCTCGATTGCGCAGGTGCACTTCGCGAAGGTCAAGGCCGGCCAGCACGCCGGCAAGGCCGTCGCGGTGAAGGTGCTGCGCCCGAACATGCTGCCCGTGATCGACTCGGACCTCGCGCTGCTGCGCGATATCGCCGTGTGGGCCGAGCGCCTGTGGGCCGACGGCAAACGCCTGAAGCCGCGCGAGGTGGTGGCCGAATTCGACAAGTATCTGCACGACGAACTCGACCTGATGCGCGAGGCTGCCAACGGCAGCCAGTTGCGCCGTAACTTCGCTGGGCTCGATCTGCTGCTGGTGCCGGAAATGTACTGGGAGTTTTGCACGCCCACCGTGCTGGTGATGGAGCGCATGGTCGGCGTGCCGATCAGCCAGGTGGAGACGTTGCGCGCCGCAGGCGTGGACATTCCGAAGCTGGCCCGCGAAGGCGTCGAGATCTTCTTTACCCAGGTGTTCCGCGACGGCTTTTTCCACGCCGACATGCACCCCGGCAACATTCAGGTGAGTCTCGATCCCGCGCACTTCGGGCGCTATATCGCGCTCGACTTCGGCATCATCGGCGCGCTGTCGGACTTCGACAAAAACTACCTCGCGCAGAACTTTCTGGCGTTCTTCAAGCGTGACTACCACCGGGTCGCCACGCTGCACCTGGAGTCGGGCTGGGTGCCGCCTACTACGCGGGTTGAGGAACTGGAGAGCGCGATTCGCGCGGTCTGCGAGCCGTACTTCGACCGCGCTCTAAAGGACATCTCGCTGGGGCAGGTGCTGATGCGCCTGTTTTCCACGTCACGCCGTTTCAACGTCGAGATCCAGCCACAACTCGTACTGCTGCAGAAGACGATGCTGAACGTCGAAGGGCTTGGGCGTTCGCTCGACCCCGAACTCGACTTGTGGAAGACGGCCAAGCCTTACCTTGAGCGCTGGATGAACGAACAGATCGGTCTGCGTGGCTGGTTCGAGCGGCTCAAGATCGAGGCGCCGCAGTGGAGCAAGACGCTGCCGCAATTGCCGCGTCTGATCCATCACGTGCTGGCCGAGCGTCATGACAGCCAGCGCGGTCCGAGCGACGACACGATCCGGCAGATCCTGCTCGAACAGAAGCGTACCAACCGGTTGCTGCAAGGCTTGCTGCTATTCGGTATTGCGGTGGGCGTCGGCGCGGTGGTGGCGCGGGCGTGGCTGGCGCTGGCCTATGGTGGTTAGGGGAGAGAGATGAGTGATCCAACCGAACCTGCACAATCCCCGAACGCCATAGGCGCCGACTTCGCCACGCGCGATCCGAATTCGCCGGCCTTCTGGGACGAGCGCTTCGAGCGCGGCTTCATACCTTGGGACCAGGCCGGCGTGCCCGCGGCGTTTCAAGCCTTTGCGACGCGCCACCCCGATGCAGCCGTGTTGATCCCGGGTTGTGGCAGCGCCTGGGAAGCTCTGTGGCTTGCCCGCCAGGGGCGTCGCGTGCAGGCGATCGATTTCTCGCCCGCCGCAGTAGCGGCAGCACGCGCCCAACTGGGTGCGCACGCAAACGTGGTCGATCAAGCCGATTTCTTCGCCTGGCAGCCGCCCTTCACAGCGGGTTGGATGTACGAACGCGCGTTTCTATGTGCGCTCCCGAAAGCCCGCCGCGCCGACTACGCGCAACGCATGGCCGCGCTGCTGCCGGCGGGCGCTCTGCTGGCCGGCTTCTTCTTTTTGGGCGACACGCCGAAAGGCCCGCCGTTCGGCATCGAGCGAGCTGAGCTAGACGCCTTGCTGACCCCGTACTTCGATCTGCTCGAAGACGAGCCGGTCAGCGACTCGATTCCGGTGTTCGCCGGCCGCGAACGCTGGCTCACCTGGCGGCGCCGGGACCAGTAGGGACTTGATCCTGCGCCAGACGCCCCCATCTGCGCGAACAGTGGCTGCGCCAGCCGGCCGCCCCCGAAAACCGGGGGTGGCGGATCGTTTGCGGCTATAATTCAAGGCTTTGCAAGCGTTTACCAGATTACTGTAGGGAAAAGATCATGCCGATCTACGCGTATCGCTGCGAATCATGCGGCTTCGGGAAGGACGTGCTTCAGAAGATGAGCGACGCCCCGCTGACGAACTGCCCTGAGTGCGGGAAAGACAGCTTCCGCAAGCAGGTGACCGCGGCCGGGTTTCAGTTGAAGGGTTCGGGCTGGTATGTAACCGATTTCCGCGGCGGCAATAGCGCAAGCGGCGCAGCCGCCCCGAATGGCGCGAATGGCGATAAAGCAGCCGCGTCGGCGAAGACCGAAGGCGGCTCAGCCGAAGCCGGTGCGGCCAGTTCGTCGGCCAGCACCGCCGAGAGCTCCTCGAGCGCCGCCGCAGCACCGGCAGCGCCTGCGGCCGCAACGGCTACCACGAGCGGTTCCGGCAGCGCCTAGCTTGCGTTGCCGCCTCGATGAGGCGGCGCATTCGCCGCACCCGGCCGCGCCGGGGTGGCTTTCTGGCGATACACATGACGACGAAAAAAGCGACGCTTAAATCGGTGTTCCTGACCGGCCTGCTGGTGCTGGTGCCGTTGGCCATTACGTTGTGGGTGCTCGGCCTGATCATCGGCACGATGGATCAGACGCTGCTGTTGCTGCCGGAGTCGTGGCAGCCGGAGCGCGCCTTGGGCTTCCGTCTGCCGGGCCTGGGCGCTGTGCTGACGCTGGCGTTCATTTTCATCGTCGGACTGTTGACGCAAAACTTCATCGGGCAGAAGCTCGTGAAGTGGTGGGAACTCCTCGTCGGTCATATCCCCGTGGTCGGGCCGATCTACACGAGCGTCAAGCAGGTGTCGGATACCTTGCTATCGAGCAGCGGCAATGCGTTTCGCAAGGCCTTGCTCATCGAGTATCCGCGCAAGGGTTCCTATACGATTGCGTTTTTGACCGGGATTCCGGGCGGCGACGTGGTCAACCACCTGAAGGAAGATCACGTCAGCGTGTACGTGCCGACTACGCCGAACCCGACGTCCGGTTTCTTCCTGATGGTGCCGAAGAGCGAAGTGGTCGAACTCGATATGACAGTCGACGCTGCGCTCAAGTACATTGTCTCGATGGGCGTGGTGGCGCCGTCCGCGCCGCCGGCGCAGGTGCGTCGTTCCACCATCGAGCCGCCGATGTAATGCCGGCGCGCATTGTTTCAGTTTCATGAGCTGCGCGCCGTTCAACTAATGCAAAACGAAAGACAAACATCATGTCGATGCGATCTGAATATTGCGGTCTGGTGACCGAAGAACTGTTGGGCCAAACCGTGTCGCTGTGCGGCTGGGTGAGCCGTCGCCGTGACCACGGCGGCGTTATCTTCATCGACCTGCGCGACCGTGAAGGCCTCGTTCAGGTCGTGTGCGACCCGGATCGCGCGGAGATGTTCAAGACCGCCGAAGGCGTGCGCAACGAGTTTTGCGTGCAGATCAAGGGTGTCGTGCGCAACCGTCCGGAAGGCACGACCAACGCCACTCTGAAGAGCGGCAAGATCGAAGTGCTGTGCCACGAACTGAACGTGCTGAACGCGTCGGTGACGCCGCCGTTCCAGCTCGACGACGACAACCTGTCGGAAACCACGCGTCTCACGCACCGCGTGCTCGACCTGCGCCGTCCGCAGATGCAGCACAACCTGCGTCTGCGTTACCGCGTCGCGATCGAAGTGCGTAAGTACCTGGACTCGCTGGGCTTCATCGACATCGAAACGCCGATGCTCACGAAGAGCACGCCGGAAGGCGCGCGCGACTACCTCGTGCCGTCGCGTACCAACGCTGGTCAGTTCTTCGCGCTGCCGCAGTCGCCGCAGCTCTTCAAGCAGCTGCTGATGGTGGCGAACTTCGATCGCTACTACCAGATCGTCAAGTGCTTCCGCGACGAAGACCTGCGCGCCGACCGTCAGCCGGAATTCACGCAGATCGACTGCGAAACCTCGTTCCTCTCCGAACAGGAAATCCGCGATCTGTTCGAAGCGATGATCCGTCACGTCTTCAAGGTGACGATCGGCGTCGAACTGGACGAAAAATTTCCGGTGATGGAGTACTCGGAAGCCATGCGCCGTTTCGGTTCGGACAAGCCGGATCTGCGCGTGAAGCTCGAATTCACCGACCTGACCGACGCCGTCAAGGACGTCGACTTCAAGGTGTTCAGCACGCCGGCCAACACCAAGGACGGCCGTGTTGCAGCACTGCGCGTGCCGAAGGGCGGCGAGCTCTCGCGTGGCGATATCGACAGCTACACGGAATTCGTGCGCATCTATGGCGCGAAGGGTCTGGCCTGGATCAAGGTCAATGAAGTCGCGAAGGGCCGTGACGGTCTGCAAAGCCCGATCGTCAAGAACCTGCACGACGAAGCGGTCAAGGCGATCATCGAGCGCACCGGCGCACAAGACGGCGACATCATTTTCTTCGCGGCGGATCGCGCGAAGGTCGTCAACGACAGCCTCGGCGCTCTGCGTCTGAAGATCGGTCACTCGGAATTCGGCAAGGCCAACGGCCTCGTCGAAACCGGCTGGAAGCCGCTGTGGGTGGTGGACTTCCCGATGTTCGAATACGACGAAGAAGAAAACCGCTACGTCGCCGCGCATCACCCGTTCACGAGCCCGAAGGACGAGCACCTCGAGTATCTGGAAACGGATCCGGGCCGCTGCTTGGCCAAGGCCTACGACATGGTGCTGAACGGCTGGGAAATCGGTGGCGGTTCGGTGCGTATTCACCGTGAAGAAGTGCAGAGCAAGGTGTTCCGCGCGCTCAAGATCAATGCGGAAGAAGCACGCGCCAAGTTCGGCTTCCTGCTCGACGCGCTGCAATACGGCGCGCCGCCGCACGGCGGTATCGCCTTCGGTCTCGACCGCATCATCACGATGATGGCCGGCGCCGATTCGATCCGCGACGTGATCGCGTTCCCGAAGACGCAACGCGCACAGTGTCTGCTCACGCAGGCGCCGAGCGAAGTGGATGAGCGTCAGTTGCGCGAGTTGCACATCCGTCTGCGCCAGCCGGAAGCGAAGGCGTAAGGCTAGCAGACTACTTGAGCGGCCCCGGCGGGCCGCAGTCAAGCAAACGAAAAAGGCGCGTCACGCGCCTTTTTCGTTTTTTGCGTTACAGTCGCAGCAACACCCCAAGCGACACGCCAGCATAACCGTCGACCGACATGTATCGCGCGCCGTGCGCGCCTAGTCTTATCGCCATGCCGAAACCGCCGAAGATTCCCGAATCCGTACTTGTCGTCATCCATACCCCGGGGCTCGATGTGCTGCTTATCGAGCGCGCCGACCGCGCGGGCTTCTGGCAGTCGGTGACCGGCTCGAAAGACCGCCTCGACGAACCGCTTGCCGAGACCGCCGCACGCGAAGTGGCGGAGGAAACCGGCATCGTGATCGGCAGCGCAGCCGTGCCGCATGACGCGTTGTTCGACTGGCAGTATCAGATCGAGTATGAGATCTACCCGGTCTGGCGGCATCGCTATGCCGAGGGCGTGACGCGCAACACCGAGCACTGGTTCAGCCTGCAGGTACCCGAACGCTGCGAGGTGACGCTCGCCCCGCTCGAACATACCGCACACGTCTGGCTGCCCTACGAAGAAGCCGCAGAGCGTTGCTTTTCATCGTCGAATGCCGACGCGATCCTGCAGTTGCCGCGGCGCCTGCAGGGGCGGTTCCGATGACGGGCGGCGGTCCGCGCGGTCTCGAGCGGCTGCGGCAGACCCTGTTCGGTCGTCGCTACTGGTCGAAATATCGCTTCACCGCCGGTAACGAAGTCCAACTGTTTCGCTCAGGCGAGGCGTTTTTCGAGTCGCTGATTGCGCGGGTCGATGCCGCCGAGAAAGACGTCGTTCTCGAAACCTATATCTTCTGCAACGACAGCGCGGGCCAGGCCATTAGCGCTGCGTTGCTGCGCGCCGCTGCACGAGGCGTGCGAGTGCGCGTGATTACGGATGGCATCGGCACCGCGCGTTTGCCGCTCTTCAACGACTGGCCGGCTCGCGGCGTCGAGCATCTGATCTACAACCCACACCTGTTCGGCCGCTTCGGTTTTTCGCGCACGCATCGCAAGCTCGCGGTGGTCGACGACCAGTTCGCCTGGTGCGGCGGCATCAATATCGTCGACGACTATGAGAACGACGGCGTGCGTTTGCCGTATCGCCGCTGGGACTTCGCGGTGGAGTTGCAGGGGCCCGTGGTGGCCGATGTGCGCGAAGCCTTCGAGGCGCAATGGCACCGCATCCGTTTCGGCCACCGTCCGGTCGAATCGCTGCAACCGGATCTCAGCCTCAAGGACGACTCCAATTCCGCCACGCCGAACCGCGGCCGCAACCGCAGCGCCGATCTGCGCGGCGCCGGCGAGCCGGCAGTGGCGTTCGTGGCGCGCGACAACCTGATCAACCGCCGCGCCATCGAAAAGGCGTATCTCGCCGCGATCGGTCAGGCGCGCAAGGAAGTGCTGCTCGCCAATCCTTACTTCATGCCGGGCCGCAAGCTGCGCCGCGCGCTGGTGTTCGCGGCACGGCGCGGGGTGGAGGTGAAACTGATCATCGGCAGGAAGGAGTTCGCCGCGCTCGACTATGCGGTGCCATTCCTCTACCGCTCGCTGCTGAAAGCCGGCGTGAAGATCGCCGAATACGAAAAGACCATGCTGCACGGCAAGGTGGCCGTAGTCGATTCGAACTGGGGTACCGTGGGTTCGTCGAACCTCGACGCGCTGAGCCTGATGCTCAACAACGAGGCCAACGTCGTGCTGGTGCAGGATCCGCAGATCGACGCGCTGCGCGAGGCGATCCTCAGCGCGTTCGACGAATCGCGCCGTATCGATCTGGCCCATTACGAAGCGCGTCCTGCCGGTGAGCGCTTGCTGAACTGGCTGGCTTACACAACTTACCGTGCAGTCATGAAGCTGCTCACCGTGGGCGGCTACGACTAACCCGCAGCACGCTTCACGCGTAGTCGGGATAAACCCGGGCTTACAGTCTGGGTGGCTTACAGGCTTAAATCAGGCCCCACATTGCCGTATGACAGACGTCAAACGCGGCAAGGCAAACGCCTCTAAAAAATCTCCCTCGTCTGATTGACGTATGACGCAAAATTGATGCTCCGGTTAGAAACCGGTTTCTAATAAAGTCCTTGTTTCGCGGACGGCAGCACTCAATAATAGTACGGCCGTTCGATTTTTCTTTCGGTCACATAAGAACGGTAAAACAGCTATGCGAAAAGGCGAACAAACGCGAGCCGCGATTCTCGAAGCAGCACTCGATCTGGCAAGCCGCGACGGACTGGAAGGTCTGACGATTGGGCTGCTGGCCGAGCGCATGCAGATGAGCAAGAGCGGCGTGTTTGCGCACTTCGGCTCGCGCGAGGACTTGCAGGTTGAAGTGGTGCGCGAATATCACCGTCGTTTCGAAGACGAGGTGTTTTTCCCGAGTCTGCGTGAACCGCGCGGCTTGCCGCGTTTGCGCGCAATGATCTCCCGCTGGATTGAGAAACGCATTCAGGAGGTCACCACTGGGTGCATCTACATCAGCGGTGCGGTCGAGTACGACGACCGCGCGGACAACCCGGTGCGCGAGCAACTGGTGTCGAGCGTGACGATCTGGCGTGCTGCGCTGACCCGGGCCATTTCGCAGGCAATGGAAGAAGGGCATCTGCGCTCGGACACGGATCCGCAACTGATGCTCTTCGAACTGTACAGCTTCACGCTCGGCCTGCATCACGATGCACGCTTCCTGCACTTGCCGGATGCTGTGCCTCTCACGTGGGCCGCGCTCGAAAAATTGATTGTTTCGTATCAGAGCGAAAGCCGTTAGCAGGGCGGCCGGATCCGTTGGATCCAGCGGCGCTGAAAAGGTCCGAACCACGGGCCTGGGTTGACGGCCTGGCTTCTTGTCAAACTTTGGAGAGAGTCATGGGACAGTACGCCGCGCCACTGCGCGACATGCAATTCGTGTTGCACGAGCTGCTTAACGTCGAAGGCGAGATCAAGCAGATGCCGAAGCACGCGGATCTCGACGCCGACACGATCAATGCGGTTCTGGAAGAGGCCGGCAAGTTCTGCTCCGAAGTGCTGTTCCCGCTGAACCAGAGCGGCGACCAGGAAGGCTGCACGTACGTCGGCGACGGCGTCGTGACCACGCCGAAGGGCTTCAAGGAAGCCTACAAGCAATACGTCGAAGCTGGCTGGCCGGCACTCGGCTGCGATCCGGAATACGGCGGCCAGGGCCTGCCGGCGTTCGTCAACAACGCTTTGTACGAAATGCTTAATTCGGCAAACCAGGCGTGGACGATGTATCCGGGCCTGTCGCACGGCGCGTATGAATGCCTGCATGCGCACGGCACGCCGGAACTGCAAAAGCTGTATCTGCCGAAGCTGGTCGCGGGCGTCTGGACCGGCACGATGTGTCTGACCGAGCCGCATTGCGGCACTGACCTCGGCATCCTGCGCACCAAGGCTGAGCCGAATGCGGATGGCTCCTTCTCGATCAGCGGTACGAAGATCTTCATCTCCAGCGGCGAACACGACCTCTCGGAGAACATCATTCACCTCGTGCTTGCGCGCCTGCCGGATGCGCCGATGGGCACCAAGGGCATTTCGCTGTTCATCGTGCCGAAGTTCGTGCCGAACGAAGCCGGCGAGCCGGGCGAGCGCAACACCGTGAAGTGCGGCTCGATCGAACACAAGATGGGCATTCATGGCAACGCAACTGCCGTGATCAACCTCGACAACGCCAAGGGCTGGCTGGTCGGCGAGCCGAACAAGGGCTTGAACGCCATGTTCGTGATGATGAATGCCGCGCGTCTGGGCGTCGGCATGCAGAGCCTGGGCCTGACCGAAGTCGCTTATCAGAACTCGCTTACCTACGCGAAAGAGCGTCTGCAGATGCGTTCGCTGACGGGCCCGAAGGCGCCGGAAAAGGCCGCTGACCCGATCATCGTGCATCCGGACGTGCGCCGCATGCTGCTCACGCAAAAGGCCTACGCGGAAGCCGCGCGTGCCTTCTCGTACTGGTCCGCACTGCATATCGACAAGGAACTGTCGCACGCCGAAGAATCGGTGCGTAAGGATGCCGCCGACCTCGTCGCGCTGCTCACGCCGATCCTGAAGGCGTTTCTCTCGGACAACGCGTTCGAAAGCACCAACCACGCCATGCAGATCTACGGCGGCCACGGCTTCATCGCCGAGTGGGGCATGGAGCAATACGTGCGCGACGCGCGGATCAACATGATCTACGAAGGCACCAACGCGATTCAGGCGCTCGATCTGCTGGGCCGCAAGATCCTCGGCGACATGGGCGCCAAGATGAAAAAGTTCGGCAAGCTGGTGACGGAATTCGTCGAAGCCGAAGGCGTCAAGCCGGAAATGCAGGAGTTCATCAACCCGCTCGCCGACATCGGCGACAAGGTGCAGAAGCTGACGATGGAAATCGGCATGAAGGCGATGCAGAACCCGGACGAAGTGGGTGCCGCTTCCGTGCCGTATCTGCGTACCGTCGGCCATCTGGTGTTCTCGTACTTCTGGGCCCGCATGGCGCGCATCGCACTGGACAAGGAAGCGTCCGGCGATCCGTTCTACAAGGCCAAGCTCGCCACCGCGCGCTTCTACTTCGCCAAGCTGCTGCCGGAAACGGCCATGACGATTCGCCAGGCGCGCGCCGGTTCGAAGTCGCTGATGGACGTTGAAGAGTCGCTGTTCTAAAGCCACATCACGGCGGCGCTGCGCGTGTTTGAAACGCGTGGCGCCGCCGCCAGCCATACATCGCGAAATTTCCGCGACACCGCATAACTCCCCCGGAGGAACGACGTGAGCAATCTGATCATTCGCAAGGTAGCCGTGCTCGGCGCCGGCGTGATGGGCGCGCAGATCGCCGCGCACCTGATCAACGCCAAGGTGCCTGTGCTGCTGTTCGACCTGCCTGCCAAGGAAGGCCCGAAGAACGCGATCGCGCTGAAGGCGATCGAGAATCTGAAGAAGCTGTCGCCGGCGCCGTTCGGCGTGAAGGACGACGCGCAATATATCCAGCCCGCGAACTACGATGACGACATCGAGAAGCTCGCCGAATGCGACCTCGTGATCGAAGCGATCGCCGAACGCATGGACTGGAAGCACGACCTGTACAAGAAGGTCTCGCCGCATCTCGCGCCGAACGCGATCTTCGCGAGCAACACCTCGGGTCTGTCGATCACCGAACTGTCGGAAGGCTTCACGGATGAACTGAAGTCGCGCTTCTGCGGCGTGCACTTCTTCAATCCGCCGCGCTACATGCACCTGGTCGAACTGATCCCGACCGCGGCGACGCGTCCGGAAATCCTCGACCAGCTCGAATCGTTCCTCACGAGCGTGGTCGGCAAGGGCGTCGTGCGCGCCAAAGACACGCCGAACTTCATCGCCAACCGCGTCGGCATTTTCTCGATCCTCGCCGTCATTACCGAAGCGGCGAAGTTCGGTCTGCGTTTCGACGAAGTGGATGACCTGACCGGTTCGCGTCTCGGCCGCGCCAAGTCGGCAACGTTCCGCACCGCTGACGTGGTCGGTCTCGACACGATGGCGCACGTCATCAAGACGATGCAGGACAACCTGAAGGACGATCCGTTCTTCGCGGTGTATGAAACGCCGGCGGTGCTGGCTGAACTCGTGAAGAAGGGCGCGCTCGGTCAGAAGACCGGTGGCGGCTTCTACAAGAAGGAAGGCAAGGCGATCAAGGTGCTCGACCCGAAGACGGGTACGTACGTCGACGGCGGCGCGAAGGCCGACGAACTGGTCGGCCGCATTCTGAAGCGTCCGCCGGCAGAGCGCCTGAAGCTGCTGCGCGAATCGCAGCATCCGCAAGCACAGTTCCTGTGGTCGATCTTCCGCGACGTGTTCCATTACATCGGCGTGCATCTGGAGTCGATCGCCGACAACGCGCGTGACGTCGATCTGGCCATCCGCTGGGGCTTCGGCTGGAACGAAGGCCCGTTCGAAGGCTGGCAGACGGCCGGCTGGAAGCAGATCGCCGAGTGGGTCCAGGAAGACATCGCGGCTGGCAAGGCATTGTCGAACGCGCCGCTGCCGTCGTGGGTGCTCGAAGGTCAGGTTGCCGAGAAGGGTGGCGTGCACACGAACGAAGGTTCGTGGTCGCCGGCTTCGAAGTCTTTCGTGCCGCGTTCGTCGCTGTCCGTCTACGACAAGCAGGTGTTCCGCGCGCCGCTGGTCGGCGAGACGGGCGCCGATCCAAAGACCTACGGCAAGACGCTGTTCGAAACCGATGCGGTTCGCGCATGGGTCGACGATCGTGCTGGCGAGAACGACGTCCTGATCGTCTCGTTCAAGAGCAAGATGAACACGATCGGACCGTCGGTGATCGACGGCCTCACGCAAGCAATCGAACTGGCCGAAAAGGAATACAAGGGCCTGGTGGTATGGCAACCCACGTCGCTGAAGCTCGGCACGCCGGGTGGTCCGTTCTCCGCTGGTGCCAACCTGGAAGAAGCGATGCCCGCCTTCATGACAGGTGGCGCGAAGGGTATCGAGCCTTTCGTGAAGAAGTTCCAGCAAGGCATGCTGCGCGTGAAGTACGCGAGCGTGCCGGTCGTCTCGGCGATTTCGGGCATCGCGCTCGGCGGTGGCTGCGAACTGGTGCTGCATAGCGCGAAGCGCGTGGCGCACATCGAGAGCTATATCGGTCTGGTGGAAGTCGGCGTGGGCCTCGTGCCGGCTGGCGGCGGCCTGAAGGAAGCGGCACTGCGCGCAGCGGAAGCGGCGACGCAAGCCGGCGCGACCAACGATCTGCTGAAGTTCGTGCAGAAGTCGTTCGAAAACGCCGCGATGGCGAAGGTCTCGGCCTCCGCACTCGACGCCCGCACGATGGGCTATCTGAAGCCGTCCGACACGATCGTCTTCAACGTGTTCGAGCTGCTCGACGTGGCGAAGAAAGAAGCGCGTGCGCTGGCTGCTGCGGGTTATCGTCCGCCGCTGCGTGTGACGCAGGTGCCGGTGGCGGGCCGGTCGGCAATTGCGACCATCAAGGCGTCGCTCGTCAACATGCGCGATGGCCGTTTCATCAGCGAGCACGATTACCTGATCGCGAGCCGTATCGCCGAAGCTGTGTGCGGTGGCGATGTCGAAGCGGGCAGTCTGGTGGACGAAGAATGGCTGCTGCAACTCGAGCGCCGTGCGTTCGTCGACCTGCTCGGTACGCAAAAGACGCAGGAACGGATCATGGGCATGCTGCAAACCGGCAAGCCGGTTCGTAACTAACGCGCGAGCGGACCGCAATCAAATTGCATGGGACCGGAATAGGCGATGAAGCGCCAACTCCGGTCGACATTGGAGCCTCAAATGACAAAGCAATTGCAAGACGCATACATCGTCGCCGCGAGCCGTACGCCGATCGGCAAGGCGCCGCGCGGGATGTTCAAGAACACGCGCCCGGACGAACTGCTGGTGCACGCGATCAAGTCGGCCGTGGCGCAAGTGCCCGGTCTCGACACCAAGGTGATCGAAGACGCCATCATCGGCTGCGCGATTCCGGAAGCGGAACAAGGCCTGAACGTGGCGCGCATGGGTGCACTGCTGGCCGGCCTGCCGCAGTCGGTGGGCGGCGTCACGGTGAACCGCTTCTGCGCCTCGGGCCTGACCGCGCTGGCGATGGCGGCTGACCGCATCCGCGTAGGCGAATCCGACGCGATGATCGCTGGCGGCTGCGAATCGATGAGCATGGTGCCGATGATGGGCAACAAGCCGTCGATGTCGCCGCACATCTTCGATCGTAGCGAAGACTTCGGCATCGCCTACGGCATGGGCCTGACGGCCGAGAAGGTTGCCGAGCGCTGGAAGATCAGCCGCGAAGCACAAGACCAGTTCTCGGTCGAATCGCACCGCCGCGCCATCGCCGCGCAGGAAGCCGGTGAGTTCAACGACGAAATCGCCGCCTATACGATCACCGAGCGTTTCCCCGACCTCGCCACCGGCGAAGTGAAGGTGAAGACCCGCGAAGTGCGGCTCGACGAAGGTCCTCGTGCCGACACTTCGCTGGAAGGTCTGGCCAAGCTGCGCACCGTGTTCGCCAACAAGGGTTCGGTGACGGCCGGCAACAGCTCGCAGACCTCGGACGGCGCAGGCGCGCTGATCGTGGTGTCGGAAAAGATGTTGAAGGAATTCAACCTCACGCCGCTCGCGCGTTTCGTCAGCTTCGCCGTGCGCGGCGTGCCGCCGGAAATCATGGGCATCGGTCCGAAGGAAGCAATTCCGGCCGCACTGAAGGCGGCTGGCCTGAAGATCGACGACCTGGACTGGATCGAGCTGAACGAAGCGTTTGCTGCGCAATCGCTGGCAGTGATCCAGGACCTCGGTCTGGATCCGTCGAAGATCAACCCGCTCGGCGGCGCAATTGCACTGGGCCACCCGCTCGGCGCAACGGGCGCGATTCGTGCGTCGACAGTGGTGCACGGCCTGCGCCGTCGCAACTACAAGTACGGCATGGTGACCATGTGCGTCGGCACGGGCATGGGTGCAGCGGGTATTATCGAGCGCCTGTAAGCACGGACGAACGGGTTGCCTGAAGGCCCCAGAACGGTTCGTAGGCTGAGCGGCTTGCGAACCGTTTTTCCATTCAGATGCACCAGGCATTGAGCAGCATCGAGCGGGACTATAAGGAGATGACGATGGACATTCTGGTCGAGCGCGCCAACGGCGTACTGACGATTGCCTTTAACCGGACGGACAAGAAAAACGCGATTACGGCCGCCATGTACCAGACGATGGCCGACGCGCTCGTCGAGGCGCAGAGCGACGCCTCCGTGCGCGCCATCCTGTTTCGCGGCAGCGTGGGCATTTTCAGCGCTGGCAACGATCTCGAAGACTTCATGAAGACGCCGCCGATGGGCGAGAACGCCCCGGTGTTCCAGTTCCTGCGCGCGATCAGCTCGGCGGAGAAACCGGTGGTGGCGTCGGTGGCGGGTGCGGCGGTGGGGATCGGCACGACCCTGTTGCTGCATTGCGACCTGGTGTACGCCGCCGAGACGGCGACCTTCTCGCTGCCGTTCACGCAGCTCGGGCTGTGCCCGGAAGCGGCGTCGAGCCTGCTGTTGCAGCGCGTGGCCGGTTATCAGGCCGCAGCGGAAAAGCTGCTCTTGGGCGAAGCGTTCGACGCGCGCGAAGCGCACCGCATGGGCTTTGTGAACCGCCTGCTGCCGGCGGCTGAAGTCGATGCATTCGCACTCGCGCAAGCAGCCAGGCTGGCGGCGCTGCCGGCCTCGTCGCTGCGCGTCACCAAGTCGCTGATGAAGCGTGCGAGCCACCACGAACTGCAGACGCAGATGACCGATGAAGCGCTGCACTTCGGCAAGATGCTGCTCGCGCCGGAAGCTCGTGAGGCGTTCAAGGCGTTCTTCGAGAAGCGCAAGCCGGATTTCCGGCAGTTCGACTGAGTTTGGCGGCGGCGCGTAGCTCGGGCCGCCTGGGCGTGACAGTGAATCGCGTCTCGCGGCCCGGCCCGTGCAGGTCAGTGCGTTTCGGGGCGGCAGCCCCGCTCCGCCTATAACGTGTCGTAGTCGACGTAACCCGCCTCGCGGCAGAAGCTCACCAGCCGCACACCGGCCTGGCGTGCAATCGCAATCGCGAGCGAGGACGGCGCCGAGATCGTGGCCAGCATCGGCACATCGACGCGCGCCGCCTTGCGCACCAGTTCATAGCTCGCCCGGCTCGACAGGAACACAAAGCCGTCTTTGGTATCCGCGCGGTCGAGCACCAATTGCCCGATGAGCTTATCCAAAGCGTTGTGACGGCCCACATCCTCAAACGCTAGCCGGATCGCCCCCGCCGCGTCGCACCATGCCGCCGCGTGCAGGCCGCCCGTCAGCCGCGTCAGCGCCTGGTGCCCGGGCAATTCACGCGCCGCGCGGGCAATCGCGTCCGGCGCGAGCCGCTGTAGAAAACCGGTATCGGGCACACGCTCCGGCTTCAGATCCAGCAAATCGATGCTTTCGATGCCGCACACGCCGCAACCGGTGCGGCCGGCCAGCGCCCGGCGCTTTTCCTTCAGTGCGACAAACGCCTGTTGCACCACCTGCAATTGCACTTCGGCATGCGGCAATTCGCCGTCATGCAGCTCGACCTCGATGTCCTGAATATCGCTGCCGCGCGCCACAATCCCTTCCGAAATCGCAAAACCGACCGCGAACGCTTCCAGGTCGCGCGGCGTGCACATCATCACCGCGTGCGAAATGCCGTTGAAGACAAGCGCCACGGGCCACTCCTGACCGACGTGGTCGGTGACCGTCTCCACCTTGCCGCCGCGATGCCGCCGCACCTGACGCTCCACCGCGCCCGGCTGGCCGCCTGTTTCCAGTTCGTTCAAAACCCTGACTCCTTGATCCATACGGCGAGAGCGGTAGCGTTTCCCAATGCTGAGCCAGCCCAGACCGGGCCGCCGCCGCGCGAATAAGGTTCTAAAATACCTCAAGCGGGCCTTGCGTGTTGCCCGCCACCTACGAGGACACTGTCATGGGACTCAACGAAGCGCCGCTCCTGTTCAACTTCGAAATCGAGTCTTCGGAGGATCTGACCTACATCCCGATGTCGGTCCGCTTCAATCTCGACCGCTTCGGACTGCGCATTTCGCTCGCGCAGTGGCAGATGCTGCCGCATGAAGACCGCAAGCTGCTGGCGCGTTTTCCGGTCGACGAGGACGCCAGAATCGAGCCGAACTTCGATCACGCACTGTTCGAGATGCTGCGCACGCATGCCAATGTCGAGCCGGATTGGTTCACGCCGGAAGACACCCCGGCGTGGCGCCGTACCGATGCGGTGCCGGACGGCGTCCTGCACCAGGCGGAGCTTGCGAGCCTGCCGGCGCCGAGCGCCGGCGAGTGGGCCACGCTCGAGCCGTTCAAGCGCTACGTGCTCGCCAAGCTGTCGCGCAAGCCGGAAAGCAACCACGACTTCGTGCCCGCCATGAAGGAATTCGGTCTGGCCGGGTAGGTCTGGCCGGGCAAAATATTTTCACATTTCCCCCTTAATCTATTCCGAGCGTTGCCGTTATCCATGGGTTGGCGCGTAAAAGACTCCGCAGATGCAAGAAGAAGCCCAAGTTGCACGAGGCATCTAAAGCGGACAACACCCAGCGCGCTCCCGCCTGCAGAACGAATGACGTTCGGAACCCATGACTCCTTTCCTATCGAGGCGGCTGCTGATCAATCTGGCAGTCGTCGCCGCGGCGGTCGGCGCGAACGCGTTCGTCGCCTATACGCAGATCTGCGGCCAGCGCGACGCGGACGTGCGTACCATGCGCTCGACCGATCTCCGGCAGAATCTCGACGCCTATCGGTCGGTGCTCGACGACGGCCTCGCCGCGCTGGGCCGCTTCGAGGCGACGGGGCGGCCGGAGGCAACTGACGCTGCGCCGGCGATAGCGTCGTCGCTCGCCGCGTTGGAGCATACGCTGGCCGCCGAGCTCGCCGACGAGCCGGCCATGGCGGCCTCCCTGGTCAAGCTGAGCAGTGCCGGCCAGGCGCTGCAACACGACATCGCGCTGGCGCTGGCGCGGGCTCAGGCGAGCAAACCGGAGGAATCGCGCGCCTGGGCGGCCTCGGCCTATACGCGGCTCGGTATGCAACTGGACCACGTGGAGACGGCGCTGGCCGGGCTGCGGCAGCAGGAGGACCGCGCGCTGCAGGCGTCGCTCGCGGAGTCGGCCCGGCAGACGCAGCACGCGATGCTGCTCTTGATCGTCACCATGCTGGCGGGCAGCTCGCTTCTGATCTACACCTTCGGCGTCCGCGAGAGCGCCGCCCGTGAACGGCTGCGGGTCGCCCAGGCGCTGCGCCGCAACGACGAGCGCTTTCGCGGCCTGTTCGACAGCCATCCGGTGCCGATGTACATCTTCGATCGCGAGACCCTGCGCTTTCTCGCGGTCAACGCCGCGGCCATCCAGCAATACGGCTATACGGAGAGCGAGTTCCTCGCCATGACGATCCGTGCGATCCGGCCGACCGGTGAGATCGGGCGCCTCGAATCGCACCTGCTGCGCAGCGACGGCGGTCCCCAGCAGGGCCGCACCATGGCGGGCGTGTGGCATCACCGGCGCAAGGACGGCTCGACTATCAGCGTCGACATCTCGTATCACTCGCTGACATACATGGGCCGCCCCGCGAGCTTCGTGCTGGCCGACGACGTGACCGAACAGATCAACGCGGAAGCCGAAGCGCAGCGTTCGAACCAGATGCTCGAAACGGTGATCGACAATATCCCGCAACGAATTTTCTGGAAGGATCAGGAGTCGCGCTACCTCGGCTGCAATATGGCGTTTGCGCGCGATGCCGGGCTCGCGTATCCGGAGCAGGTGGTGGGCAAGACCGACCACGACTTGCCGTGGCGCGCGCTGGCCGATCAGGTCCGCTTGCACGACGCCGAGGTGGTGACGACGGGCGTGCCGAAGATGCATTTCGAAGTCGATCTGGTGATCGACGGCGTGCACCGCACCACGGTAACGAGCAAGCTGCCGTTCACCGACAGCGACGGACGCGTGATCGGCGTGCTCGGCTCCTACACCGACATCACCGAGCGCAAGCGCGCCGACCTCGCGCTGCGCCTGCAAAGCCGTGCGCTCGATGCCAGCGTGAACGCAATCCTGATCACCGGGCCGACCAGTACCGGCAACCTCATCGAGTATGTGAACCCGGCCTTCAAGCGCATCACGGGCTACGATCCGGCCGAAGTGATCGGCCAGGACTGCCGCCTGCTGCAACGCGACGACCGCGACCAGGAGGGGATCGTCTCGATCCGCCAGGCGCTCGCCGCCAACCGCGAAGTCAGTGCGGTGCTGCGCAACTACCGCAAGGACGGCGCGCTGTTCTGGAACCAGCTCTTTATCGCGCCGGTGCCGAATCCGGACGGCGAGACCACTCATCACATTGGCATCATCAACGACGTCACCGATCTGATCCGCTATCAGGAGCAGCTCGAGTACCAGGCGAACTACGACAGCCTGACCCGGCTGCCGAACCGCAATCTGCTGCGCGACCGTCTGCAGCATGCCTTGATCGTGGCGCGGCGTCACCACAAGGGCGTGGCGGTGGTGTTCATCGATCTGGACGGCTTCAAGAACGTCAACGACAGCCTCGGCCATAGCGTCGGCGACCGCCTGCTGAGTGTGGTCGCCGAGCGGCTTGCGCGCTGCGCGCGAGCCAGCGATACGGTGGCGCGCCACGGCGGCGACGAGTTCGTGATCGTGATGACCGATACGGTCGACGAACAGTCGCTGATTGCGTGGATGGAGCGGGTGCGCGCCTCGATCTCCGAGCCGGTGTGGCTCGACGGCACCGAGTTGTATGTGGGCTGCAGCATGGGGGCGAGCCTGTTCCCGCAGGACGGTGACGACACCGAAACGCTGATGAAGAAGGCCGACCTCGCCATGTATCGCGCGAAGGACATGGGCCGCAATACCTTCCAGTTTTACCAGCCTGAGATGAACGCGAGCGCCGGTGCGCGGCTGAATCTCGAACGCCGCCTGCGGCGCGCCCTGCGCGACAACGAGTTCTTGCTGCATTACCAGCCGCAGGTGGATATCGTGACCGGGCAGATCGTCGGCATGGAGGCGCTGGTGCGCTGGCGCGATCCGGAAGTGGGGTTGATCCCGCCGTCGTCCTTTATTCCGGTGGCGGAGGAATGCGGGCTGATCGGACCGCTGTCGGAGTGGGTGCTGCGCGAAGCCTGCCGGCAAAACAAGGCCTGGCAGGATGAGGGCTTGCCGCCGGCACGCGTCTCCGTGAACCTGTCGGCGCGGCAGTTCCAGCAGCACGATATCGCCAAGCTGGTGACCCAGGTGCTCGAGGAGACCGGGCTCGAACCGCAATACCTCGAACTCGAACTCACTGAAAGCACCATCATGCGCAATGCTGAGGAAGCGGTGATCATGCTCAACTCGCTCCACGCGCTCGGTATCGGGCTGGCCATCGACGACTTCGGTACCGGCTATTCGAGCCTTAGCTATCTGAAGCGCTTCCCGGTCGACCGTTTGAAGATCGACCGCTCGTTTGTCTCGGACATCGGCACCTCGGGCGATGACGAGACGATCACCTCTGCCATCATTGCGCTCGCCCATTCGCTGAAACTGCAGGTGATTGCCGAAGGGGTCGAGACCTCGGAGCAGCTCGACTTTCTGAAGGAGCGCGCCTGCGACGAGATGCAGGGCTTCTTCTTCTCCAGGCCAATGCCGCGCGACGCGATTCCAGGCTTGTTGCAGGGCGGGGCGGTGGTAGAGGCATAAGCGCAACTGCCGGCGCGCCTGTGGGAGGCTCACGGAGCTTGTGACGGCGTCTGCCGTCGTCTGCAAAATCTAGTTTACTGGAATTATTTTCCAGTAAACTGGACGGTATGGACATCAACAACCGAATCGCCAGCCGCGTGCGCGAACTGCGCGACGCTCAGGGTTTTTCGCTCGATACGCTCGCCGAGCGCAGCGGCGTGAGCCGCTCGACGATCTCGCTGATCGAGCGCGGTCAGAGCAGCCCGACGGCCACCGTGCTCGACAAGCTTGCCACGGCCTTGAGCGTCACGCTCGCCTCGCTGTTCGAAGACAGCGCCACTTCGGCCGCCGAGCCTTCGCCGTTGGCGCGTGCCGCTGAACAGCCGGTATGGACCGACCCGACCTCGGGCTACGTCCGTCGCAATCTGTCGCCTGCCGCGCGCTCGCCGATCCAGTTGGTGGAGGTCCACTTTCCGGCCGGTCAGCAGGTCGCTTACGAGACCAGTGCGCGTGACGTGGAGGTTCATCAGCAGGTCTGGGTGATCGAAGGCGTGATGGAGCTGACAGTGGGCGACGTGCAGTGGCGTCTGGAAACCGGCGACTGCCTGACGATGCGCCTCGACTGTCCGATGGTGTTTCGCAACCCCGCACGTGAGCCGGCTCGCTACCTGGTGTCGCTAACCAACCTGAACTTCACGCCGGCAAGGAGAAATGGATGAGCGAGGAGGTGAGCGTACGCCGGATCGGCGCGAACGAGGCGGCGGTCTGCGTGGATGCGTTGGCCGATGTGCTGATTGATTGCGTCGAAGGAGGCGCCTCGGTGAGCTTCATGCTGCCGCTCGCACGCGAGAAAGCGCTGGCGTTCTGGCGCGGTGTGGCCGAGGGCGTGGCGCGCAACGAACGGGCGCTGCTGATCGCGGAGAATGGCGGCGGCGAGATACTCGGCACCGTGCAGTTGGTGCTGGCGCTGCCCGACAATCAGCCGCATCGTGCGGATGTCGCCAAGATGCTGGTGTGCCGCAAGGCTCGGCGGCAAGGGATCGCGCAGCGCCTGATGGCGGCGGTCGAAGAGGTGGCGCGCGAGGAAGGCCGGAGCGTGCTGGTGCTCGATACCGTCACCGGCGGCGACGCCGAGCGCTTGTACGAGCGGGCCGGCTGGCAGCGCGTGGGCTCCGTGCCGAAATACGCGCTGATGCCGGACGGCGAGTTTTGCGCGACGACGTTTTATTATCGGCATCTCTGAACCATCACAAGCGGGCACGCTGCGTGTGACAGCGCGACCTACAGGAGCCTGATCGATGAAACACGCTGGGCCGGCGGCCCTCGATACGCTGGCGCTTCTGATCGGCGCAATCCGCGAGCGCGGGGCACTCAAGGAGCCGCGCCCCGGCGTCTTTTATCGCAAGGGCAAAGCGTTTCTGCATTTTCATGAAGATCCAGCCGGCCTCTTCGCCGATCTGCGGGTGGATGCGGAATGGGAGCGCTTTCGCGTCTCCGAACAAGATGAGCGCGCAACGTTTCTGGTGTTCCTCGATCGAAGCCTGTAACCCTCTGAACCAGAACCTCCGATGCGCATCGACTCTCCGCCGGACTCCGGCTATCCGGGCATTGTTCTTCGCCCGCTCGAGCGGACCGATTTGACGGCATGGTTCGGCTATCTCTCGATTCCCGAGGTGGTCGAACATACGAGCTGGAACCTGCACTCGGCCGCGGACCTCGTGCCGATGATGGACGCGTTCGAATCGAACGCCCCCGCCTCGATGCGCCGCATGGCGATGATCGAGCACGCAAGCGGCAAGCTGGTTGGCACCATCGGCTTTCATACGGTCTCCGAGGCGAACCTGAGCGCGGAGATCGCCTACGACCTGGCGCCGTCCTACTGGGGACGCGGCATTGCAAGTGCGGTGTGCGAGGCGGTCACGGCCTGGGCCTTCGCGCAGTACGGCTGGGTACGTGTGCAGGCCACAGTGCTCGAGACGAACCTGCGCTCGGAGAAAGTCCTGACGAACTGCGGCTTCCGTTATGAAGGTCTGTTGCACGCTTACCGGATGGTGCGCGGCACGCCGGGCAACTTCAGGATGTATGCTCGTCTGAATGAGCGCGTGGTGAACGCCATCCAGGACGCGCCCTGATAGGAGCCTTAGCCAATTGAACTCCCCCGCTTTTCCTGCCGACGGTCTCATGACCGAGCGTGTGCGGCTTTGCGCCATCACCCGCGCGGATGCCGAAGCGGTGCTCGCGTTCCAGATCGAGAATCGCGCGCATCTGCAACCATGGGAACCGCTGCGCACGCCCGAGTTCTTCACCTTGCCGGCGGCCGAGCAACGCCTCGCCCTGATGGAGCAGCAAATGACCGACGGCGCCGCGCTGCACCTGCTGCTGCGCGGCCGGATCACCGGTGCGATCCTCGGCGAGTGCAACTTCACCAATATCGTTCGTGGCCCGTTTCAGGCCTGTTTTATGGGGTTTTCGATTGGCAGCCGCTACGAAGGGCGCGGCCTGATGAGCGAGGCGCTCAGCGCCGCCATCGAACATGTGTTCAGCCAGTACCGGTTGCACCGGATCATGGCCAATCATCGCCCCGAGAACCTGCGCAGCGGCAAGCTGTTGGCAAAGCTCGGCTTCGAACGCGAGGGTCTTGCTCGCGCCTACCTGAAGATCAACGGCGAGTGGGCCGATCACGTGCTGACCTCACGCATCAACCCGCGCGTCTGAGGCCGCGTGCTGGTCCGGCGGGCGCGTGAAGTAGGAACATTCAGGTGGGACCGGTGGTGTCCACGTTGTCCCAGTACTCCATGCGAGCCGACCTCCGGTAACTCTCGCCCATCAGCTTGACGCTCACGCGGCCCGAATCGGGAAACACCGCGACGTCATGCGCTTGCGGATTGCCGAACACCAGATAACGGCACGGCTGCGAGGTGTGATTGAAGAGCGCATGACCGGCCGCCTGGCCGGCGGGAAAGCAGACGTATTGCCCCGCGGACATGATGTGGGATTGCGCGCCGAGACGCAGCGTCAGACTGCCTTCGAGGATCATCACATGCTCTTCTTCGAGCAGGTGATAGTGGAACTGGTTGGCCTGCTTGCCCGGCTGCAGGACTTCCATCGAAACGCTCAATTGCGAGCCGCCGCCGAACGAGCTCAGGTGCTGGAAGCTCATGCCGAAGCGCTCGCCGTGCTCGAACGTTTCGAGCGGCACGTCGCTGATGTCAAACGGCTCGAACACACCGTCCGCGTTCGCGGAAGAAGATTTCTGATTCAACGCCACACTCCCATTCTGGATGGACAGGTCGACCGCGCAACATGAGGGCGTGAGTGGCCCCCCGGCGCAATGGCGACGATTCTCGCGCATTCTGGGGATTCGCGTTGGCTAGGCGCACGCTGACCTGGAGTGACGCGAGATGGCCCTAAGGCTCGGGATTTGCAGGATCGCCGCGCTACCGGCCATGTAAAATCGCCGCTCGCATGTCCTATTCTCCCAGGAGCTCAATGAGCGACTTCCCCTCGCTGGAAACCCGCCGGCTGTTGCTGCGCGAACTGGTCGCCGACGACGCTCCAGCGCTCTTCGCCATTCACGGCGACGCGCCCGCCATGCAGTGGTACGGCGTCGACCCGATGATCGATGTGCGGCAAGCGCAAAAGCTGATTGAAGTGTTCGCCGGCTGGCGGCAGTTGCCGAATCCGGGCGTGCGCTGGGGGATTCAACGTAAGTCCGACGGCTCGCTGATCGGCAGTTGTGGACTGTTCAAATGGAATCGCGGCTGGCAGACCTGCAGCCTCGGGTACGAGCTCGCGCATGCGGCACGCGGTGCGGGGTTGATGTCGGAAGCGTTGGCGGCCGCGCTGGCGTGGGGCTTCGAAGAGATGAAGCTGAACCGGATCGAAGCGCAGATCCATCCGGATAACGCCGCATCGCTCAAGCTGGCGCGCGGGCTTGGCTTTGTTCAGGAGGGGCGGGCGCGCGAAGCCGGCTACTGGCAGGGCGCGCGTCACGACCTGCTGCAGTTTGGCCTGCTTCTAAAGGATTGGGCGCCGGCCTGAGCGCGGCGCACCCGACCCGCCAAAGGTGCCGGTGGACCCGGCGCGCACCGTCGACCTTCGAGGTGCCAGCGGCCCGCTTAATCGAGCGAGGGCAGGGCGCGCGGACGGCGGTCGCTGTCAGTGGCGACATAGGTCAGCGTCGCTTCGGTCACCTTCACGACCTCTTCGTTGAGGCTCATACGCTGCGCGTAGACGGTCACTTCGACGGTGACCGAGGTGTTGCCGGTCTTGACGATATCCGCGTAAAAGCTCAGCAGATCGCCGACGAACACCGGCTGCTTGAACACGAACGAGTTGACCGCGATGGTCGCAACCCGGCCGTTGGCGCGCCGGCTGGCGGGAATCGAGCCGGCGATATCGACCTGCGCCATGATCCAGCCGCCGAACACGTCGCCGTGGACGTTGGCATCCGACGGTTGCGGCACGACGCGCAGCGCGCACGATTTTTGCGGGAGTTGAAGTTGCTCGGTCATCGGGGCACCCATGAGAACGGATTGGCTCGGCTGGCAGGCGGGTTCTTCACGACAACATTACGACCGGCAAACGGCCAGCCCATGAAAAGCGGCGCCAGCCGGCTTCTGCGACAATAGAAAGATCAGGAATTGTACGGGAAAGCGCCCAGCCGGGTCGCGCGCCAAAAAATCTGCTGCTGGCGGCGCGCACGGTTGTTGCCTCTGTCTATTCCGCCTCACCCCCAGCCGACCCCCATGCGCCGCTATTCCGCCTCCTCCGAACCCTCGCCGATCTCGACCCAGCCGCGCAACGACTGGCAGACGATCGTCTCGCTGCTGCCGTACCTCGCCACCTACAAAGGCCGGGTCATACTGGCGCTGACGTGCCTGATCGGCGCGAAGGTCGCCAATCTCGGCGTGCCGATCGTGATGAAGCGGATCGTCGACAGCCTCGCCTCGGTGCGGCATCTGACGGCGCTCGGCCGCGCCGATCACGCGCCGGCCATCGTGCTGCTCGGCGGTGTGGGCTTGCTGGTGGTTGCGTATGCGGTGGTGCGGCTGTCCACCTCGCTGTTTACCGAGCTGCGCGAAATCCTCTTTTCGAAAGTCACGCAAAGCGCGGTGCGTCAGCTCGCGCTCAAGGTGTTCCGCCATCTGCATGGCCTCTCGCTGCGCTTTCACCTCGAACGGCAAACGGGCGGCATGTCGCGCGATATCGAACGCGGCACGCGCGGCATTACGCAGCTCATTTCGTACTCGCTCTACAGCATCCTGCCGACGCTGGTCGAAGTGGGCCTCGTGCTCGGTTTTTTCGTCGTCAAATACGAGGCCTATTACGCGATCGTCACCTTCGTGGCGCTGGCGGTCTACATCACCTTCACCGTGAAAATGACGGAGTGGCGCACGCACTTCCGCCGCACGATGAACGATCTCGATTCGCGCGCCAACTCGCGGGCGATCGATTCGCTGCTCAACTACGAGACGGTCAAGTATTTCGGCAACGAGGAATGGGAAGCGCAGCGCTACGACGAGAACCTGCGGCGCTACCGCGCGGCGGCGATCAAGTCGCAGAACTCGCTATCGGTGCTCAACTTCGGCCAGCAGGCGATTATCGGCACGGGGCTGGTCTTTATCCTGTGGCGCGCGACCCAGGGCGTGATGGCAGGCAAGCTCACGCTCGGCGATCTGGTGCTGATCAACACCTTCATGTTGCAGCTCTACATTCCGCTGAACTTCCTCGGCGTGGTGTATCGCGAACTGAAGCAGAGCCTCACCGACATGGACCGCATGTTCACGCTGCTCGGTGCGCCGCAGGAAGTGCCCGATGCACCCGACGCGCAGGAACTCGTGGTGCACGGCGCCCAGGTGCGCTTCGAGCACGTCAACTTTGCCTATGAGCCTGCACGGCAGATTCTGCATGACGTGAGCTTCACGATCCCGGCCGGCACCACCACGGCGGTGGTCGGCCACAGCGGCTCCGGCAAGTCGACGCTCGCACGCCTGATGTTTCGTTTCTACGATCTGGACCGGGCGACGAGCGGCGCGATCACGATCGACGGCCAGGATATTCGCGATGTGACGCAGGACTCGCTGCGGGCTTCGATCGGCATCGTGCCGCAGGATACGGTGCTGTTCAACGACTCGATCTACTACAACATCGCCTATGGCCGGCCGAGCGCGACCCGCGACGAAGTGATCGCGGCGGCACGGGCCGCGCATATTCACGATTTCATCGAAGGGCTGCCGAATGGTTATGAGACGGCGGTCGGCGAGCGTGGTTTGAAGTTGTCGGGTGGCGAGAAGCAGCGCGTGGCGATTGCCCGCACGATCCTGAAGAACCCGCCGATCTTGCTATTCGACGAAGCGACCTCCGCCCTTGACTCACGTTCCGAACGCGCGATTCAGCACGAACTCGATCAGATTGCCCGTGAGCGGACCACACTGATCATCGCGCACCGCCTGTCGACGGTGGTGCATGCGCAGCAGATCATCGTGATGGACAAGGGGCGTATCGTCGAGCGCGGCACGCATGCGGAGTTGCTAGAAGCCGGCGGCCTGTTCGCGCAGATGTGGGCGCTGCAGCAGCAGCGCGCGGCGCAAGCCGAGGCCGCGCCGGACGTAGTGACGGCGGGTGAGGCCGGGCGTTGAGCATGCTCGAGCCTGCCGCCCGGTACCCTCTAACGACCGTGGCACACGGCGTGCTTTTCTGCTACATTTACTACAATTGTAGTAGCGGAGAAAATGATGGGTATGCCAGTGCGAATTGACGACGAGTTGTACGAACAGGCGAAGGCAGACGCCTCAGCCGAGCATCGCTCGATTGCAGGTCAGATTGAGTTTTGGGCAAAGGTTGGGCGCGCGGCGTTGGACAACCCGGATCTGCCGGCTTCTTTTATTGCGGAAACCCTGATTGCGATGGCTGAGCCACGTGAGCAGGCGACGTCATTTGTGCCGCGTGGACGCCGCGGATGAAGTCTGAAGTTCGACAGACAAGGCGCTTCGCACGGCAGTACAAGAAGCTTCACGACAACATCGCGGCCGATGTTGATGAGGCAGTCGCAGTCGTTGCAGCTGATCCGGTAGTCGGTGATCAAAAGAGAGGGGATCTCGCTGATCTGCGCGTGTACAAGTTTCATAGCCACGGACAGCTGTTCCTGCTTGGGTACACCGTCGATGACGGATTACGACTTGTGTACCTTGAGGCGATCGGGCCACACGAAAATTTCTATCGAGATATGAAGCGCTGATCTTGAAGCCGCTTGGTCTGTTTACCCAAGGTGGCAAAAGCTCAGGGGCTACATGAGTAATCTTGCGATGGTGTCTCAGCCCGCGACGCCGGGCTATCGCGTAGCGGCGAGCCGCAGCCTCTCATCCAGTTCCTGCAACTGCGCAGGGGTGCCGACGTTCTCCCATAGACCTTCATACAACTCGCCGCTCGCCAGTCCGCGTGCGATGGTCTCCTTGTAGTACGGTGTCAGCGCGCGCCGCGTGCCGTGCGGCAAGGCGCGGAACATGCGTGTGTCGTACAACGCGATGCTGCCGAAGGTGAGCCGCGGCTGCGCATCGCTCAACACGATCCCATCGGCAAGGCCGAAATCTCCGGCCGGATGAAACGGCGGATTCGGCACCATCACCAGATGCATGCCCGGCTCCGCCTGCGCGGCGAGCCGCCCGGCGTGTGCATGCAAGCTCGCGTAATCGAAATCGGCATACACATCGCCGGCGACGCCGAGAAAAATCTCGCTTGCCCCGCTGTCTTCCAGCAGCGGCAGCGCCTGCGCAATCCCGCCGGCCGTCTCGAGCGCCTCCTGCTCGGGCGAATAGCGCAATTGCACGCCCCAGCGCGAGCCGTCGCCCAGCGCCGCCTCAATGCGCTCGCCGAGCCACGCATGATTGATCACAATGGTCCGGAAACCGGCCTGCGCGAGCCGCTCGATCTGCCAGACAATCAGCGGCTTGCCGCCCGCTTCGAGCAGCGGCTTCGGGGTATGGTCCGTCAACGGACGCATCCGTTCGCCGCGCCCGGCGGCGAAAATCATGGCTTTGGTGAGTGTTGTCATCGTGCGTGCGCCGGGCTCAGAAGGTATAGCCGACTTCGGCGGCGCGGCCTTCCAGTTCGTCGAGCAGCTTCGCGAACGGCGCGAGCGGGCGGTACCGCTCGGCGACCTTGCGCGCATAGCCGATAAAGCGCGGCAGATCCTTCATGTAATGCGGCTTGTGGTCCCGGTAGTTGATCCGGCAAAACAGGCCCAGCACCTTGATATGCCGCTGCAGGCCCATCCATTCCAGTTGCCGGAAGAACTCGCCGAAATCGGCATCGACCGGCAGGCCGGCCTTTTTCGCGCGCTCCCAGTAGTACACGAAGCAGTCGAGTTCGAACTCTTCGTCCCAGCTCAGGAACGCGTCGCGCAGCAGCGAGGCGACGTCATAGGTGATCGGCCCATAGACCGCGTCCTGGAAGTCGAGCACGCCCGGATTCGCCGGATTAGGCGTGGGCATCACCATCAGGTTGCGCGGCATGAAATCGCGCAGCATGAACACCTGCGGCTGCGCCTTGGCGCTGGCGATCAGCAGCGCAAAGGTGCGATCGAGCAGCCCACGGGTTTTCTCGTCGACTTCGCGGCCCAGATGCCGGCCGATGAACCACTCCGGCAGCAACTCCATTTCGCGGCGCAGGAAGGCTTCGTCGAACGGCGGCAGCACGTCCGGTTTCGAGGCAAGCTGCCAGCGGATCAGTGCGTCGAGCGCGTCGCGCATCAGCGCCCGGGCGTTGTCCGGCGTCAGCGCGCTGAGGTAGGACGTGGTGCCCAGATCGGCGACCAGCATGAAGCCGGCCTCGAAATCGACCTCCAGCACCCGCGGCACATTCACGCCGGCCGCGCTCAGCAACTGCGCCACCTGCACAAATTCGCGGCACTTTTCTGGCGGCGGGGCGTCGACGGCGATCAGCGTCGTGCCGGTGGCGCCTTCCGCTTCCTTACCCGTCAGCCGGAAATAACGGCGGAAGCTGGCGTCGCTGGAGGCGGGCACAAGCGTTGTCAGGTCGAGCGCATAACGGTTCGCGTGGCTTTCTAGCCAGGCGGTGAGCAGTGGCAGGCGGGTGTCGGGGGCGTGGGAGGCAGGGGGCAGCGTCATGAAAACCGGAAGGCAAATTCAGGGGGGCAACGTCTTGCCATATAATACCCCACGACTTTTTTGACGCGACTCACGCTAGCTTTCGCTTATCCCGCTTTACCGCCCGCCTCATCGTTCGACCGGTTGTAAATATTGATTGATGGGTAACCGACCATCACGGCCGGGCTGCTCAGGCGGAGGTGTGATTGCAGGAGCTGGCGGCTGGGCCGATTCGCCAAACCGATACATGCCGCCTAGACAGCTTTCCCAAACGACCCCCTCTCGTGGCGGCGTGCCCCGCCGAAGGCGGCTCGTCGCGGCGTTGCTTGCCGTGCCGGGCCTGATGCCCGCGCTTTCGCACGCCCAGTTGGCGGGCGAGGCTGCGCAGCCGCAGCCTATCGACGCACCGTGGGGCATGCGGCTTGCCCCGCAGCTCGAAGAGCATCCGCTGAAGCCGGACCAGAAGCCGGCGACCTTCGTGCTCGGCGACTACACGAGCGGCACCACGGACCAGGATCTGGCCGCCAAGGGTTCTGCCGAAGTGCGCCGTCCGACCTTCACGATCAAGGCCGACGCGCTGCACTACGATCAAGACACCGACATGGCCGACGCGTACGGCAAGGTGCACGTGATCAACAATGGCGCGACCTTCCTCGGGCCGGAAGCGCATATGCAGGTCGACTCGAGCGAGGGCTACATGACCTCGCCGAAGTATCACTTCAACATGACGGGCGGCTCGGGCAGCGCGGCACGGGTCGACATGCTCGATAACGAGCGCTCGGTCTTTTCGCAAGGCACCTACACGGCGTGCCAGTGCGAGAGCAATCCGGCGTGGTACATCCGCGGCAGCGAATTCGATTTCGACACCGGCGCCGACGAAGGCGTGGCGCACAACGCCGTGGTGTTTTTCCAGGGCGTGCCGATCTTCGGTTCGCCGTGGTTGTCGTTCCCGTTGTCCGGCGACCGGCGCAGCGGCTTCTTGCCGCCCACCTTCTCGCTCGGTTCGACCAACGGGTTCGAAATCAACCTGCCGTATTACTTCAACATCGCGCCGAACCGCGACCTGTTGCTGACGCCGAACTACATCTCGAAGCGCGGTATCGAACTGAATGAGACGTTCCGCTATCTGTCGCCGAACTACTCGGGCTCGATCAGCGGCACGTTCCTGCCGGACGACGAGATCAAGAAGGCGAACCGTTACGCGCTGTTCATCCAGCACAACCAGAACTTCGGTAATGGCTTCGGCGGCTACATCTACTACAACAAGGTCTCGGACAGTACCTTTCCGGAAGACCTTGGCTCGGCCTCCAGCCAGATTCTCAACGGTACGCAGCTGCTGTACCAGCAGGAAGCCGGGCTGACGTACAACAACGGCCCGTGGTCGGTGCTCGCGCGCGAGCAGAACTGGCAGACGCTCTACCCTTCGGTGGCGCCGTATGGGCGTGAACCCGAACTGAACGTCAAGTACACCCAGTACAACGTCGGCGGCTTCGATTACGGCGCGGTCGGCGACTTCTCGCGTTTTCGCATCACCACGGCGGATTCGACCGAAGGCGACCGGATCACCTTCGACCCGTACGTGTCGTATTCGGTGGTCGGCCCGGGTTACTTCGTGACGCCGAAGGTGCAATGGCACTTCGCGTCATACAACCTGAGCAATATCGGCACCGGTTCGCCGGCTGGCCAGCCGAAGAACTTCACCGAGCAGGTCCCGACCTTCTCGTTCGATACCGGGTTGATTTTCGAGCGTTCGGTGCGGCTCTTCGGTCAGGATTACATTCAGACCCTCGAGCCGCGGCTGTACTATGTCTACACGCCGTACCACAACCAGAATTTCGCGCCGCTGTTCGACACGGCTGACGCGGATTTCGGGCTGGCGGAAATGTTTACGCCGAATACCTTCGTCGGCGACGACCGGGTCGCGGACGCGAACCGCCTGACGGCTGCTATCACCACGCGCTTCATCAATCCGGCAACGGGTGACGAGCGCGCGCGCTTCGTGCTGGCGCAGCAGTACTATTTCCAGGATCAGCGCGTCACGCTGCTTTCGACGCAGACGCCCGCGCAGGCCACTCATTCGGACCTGATTGCCGGGGCGTCGCTCAAGCTCGGGGCCGGTTTCGCGTCGGAAACCGCGGTCCAATATAATGCGGACAACAACCGGCTTACCCAGAGCAGTATTGGCTTCGGCTTCAGCCCGGAATCGGGCAAGGTGATCAACCTCGCCTATCGGTACACGCGTGCCGATACGACGCTGGACAACACACCGGTCAACCAGATCACCATTTCGGCACAGTGGCCGCTGACACACCACGTGTATAGTGTGGCGCGCCTGAACTACGATCTGCAGGGGCACGCGATTGTCGATAGCCTGATCGGCCTGCAGTACGATGCGGATTGCTGGGTGCTGGGTATCGGCATACAGCGCTATGCGGACGGCGTCAATAGTGCGAGCCAGCCGACTCAGGGAACGCGGTTGCTGGCGCAAATTACGTTCAAGGGCTTGTCGAGCGTCGACAACGGCTTGATCCCCGCATTCCGCGCCGGCGTGCCGGGCTATACGCCGCTGCCGCCGCCTCCGGCGCCGGAGGCGCGTTTTACCAATTACGACTGACGGTTGTGTGAACGTCTATAAAATGCGCAAAGACGGGCGGGGCGCGCCCGACATCATTGGAGTATCTGTGGGAATCATGAAAAAGCTTCGCTTGGCATCGCTCGCGGCCGCTCTGGCCGCCGCGGCCTCTTTCCTGTCGGTCGCGCCAGCACAGGCGCAGGATCTGCCCAACGCGGGCGCGCGGCAGGCACAGGCCGCCCCCAGCAACGGCCAGACGGTCGACACGATCGCCGCCGTGGTCAATGACGGCGTGATCACGCAGCGCGAGCTCGACGAACGTGTTGGCCTGATCGCGCACCGCCTCCAGCAGCAAAACGCACCGGTCCCGCCGGCCGACCAGTTGCGCCAGCAGGTGCTGAACCAGATGGTGCTGGAGCGCATCCAGTTGCAGCGCGCCAAGGAAGACGGCATCACGGTCGACGACGCCGCCGTGCAGAAGACGCTCGAAAGGCTCGCCGCGGCGAACAACATGCCGCTCGACATGTACCGCTCGAAGATCGAGGCCCAAGGTGTGCCCTGGTCCACCTTCACGCGCGATGCCCGCACGGAACTGACCCTGTCGCGTCTGCGCGAAAAGGAAGTGGATAGCAAGGTGACGGTGTCGGACGCCGAAGTGGCGAACTACATTGCCAGCCAGCGTGGGCCGAACGTCGGCCTGACGAGCGACCTGCACCTCGAACACATTCTCGTGAAGGTGCCGGCCAACGCGGCGCAGAGCGACATCGTCGCGGCCGAGCAGAAGGCTCAGGGCATCCTGCAGCAGGCCACCAGCGGCGACACGAAGTTCGAGAAGCTCGCCAAGAACGATTCGCAAGCGGCGGACGCTTCGAAGGGTGGCGACATGGGCTACCAGTCCACCGCGCAACTGCCACCTGAGTTCGTGAAGGCGGCCGCGACGCTGCGTCCGGGCGAGGTGAATCCGGACCTGATCCGCACGGCGGACGGCTTCGAGATCATGCGCCTCGTGGAACGCCGCGCCGCTCAAGGCGCCGCGAGCGCCGATTCGACCCACCTCACGCAAACTCACGTGCGCCACATCCTGCTGCGCGTCGGCGACGGCATGTCGGAGCCGCAGGCGCGTCAGAAGCTGCTCGAAATCAAGCGTGAAATTTCCGAAGGCGGCGATTTCGCCAAGTTCGCCCGCACTTATTCGCAAGACGGTTCGGCATCGCAAGGCGGCGACCTCGGCTGGATCAGCCCGGGCGAGACCGTGCCGGAATTCGAACGCGCCATGAACAGCCTGCAGGACGGCCAGATCAGCGAGCCGGTGCGCAGCGAATACGGCTACCACCTGATCCAGGTGCTGGGCCGCCGCGAGGCGGAAGGGTCGGTGGCGCAGCAGATGGATCTGGCGCGTCAGGCGATCGGCCAACGCAAGGCGGAGCAGGCCTACGCAGACTGGCTGCGTGAATTGCGCGATACGGCCTATGTCGACGTGAAGGTCGGCAAGCCGAGCCTGCAATAAGCCTTATGACAACCGCTGCCCAACCGTCCCGCGCCCCGCTGCAGATCGCGATCACGACCGGCGAACCCGCCGGCGTCGGTCCCGAACTGACCGTGCAGGCGTTGGCGGGGGCGGCTGCGCACTGGCCCGACGCGCGTTTCACCGTGTTGGGCGATGCGGGACTGCTCGCCGAGCGGGCCCGCGCGGTCGGCGTGGATTGGGCCGCGCTGTCCAGCGCTGCTCAAGAGCGTGTGCGCGTACAACATCAGCCGCTTGGCGTGCCGTCGCAGGCGGGCAAACTCGACGCCGCCAATGGGCGGTATGTGCTGAATCTGCTCGATAGCGCCATCGACGGCGCAGTGGCCGGCCAGTTCGACGCGATCGTCACCGCGCCGCTGCAAAAGAGCACTATCAACGATGCCGGGGTACCGTTTACCGGCCACACCGAATATCTGGCCGAGCGCACCCACACGCCGCACGTGGTGATGATGCTGGCCGGCACCGGCCAGCGGCCGTTGAGGGTGGCGCTTGCCACCACGCATCTGCCGCTCAAGGATGTCTCGGCGGCGCTGACGGTGGAGAGCATTGTCGGCACGCTGCGCATCATCGACCACGATCTGCGCCACCATTTCGGCTTGCCGGCGCCGCGCATTCTCGTGACCGGGCTAAACCCGCACGCGGGCGAAAACGGCTACCTGGGGCATGAGGAAATCGACGTCATCGCGCCCGCCCTGAAGCTGGCCAACGGCGAGGGCATCGACGCCCGCGGGCCGTATCCGGCCGACACGCTGTTCCAGCCGCGTTACCTGACCGAAGCCGATTGCGTGCTGGCGATGTTCCACGATCAGGGCCTGCCGGTCCTGAAATACGCAACGTTCGGCGAAGGCATCAATATCACGCTCGGCTTGCCGATCATCCGCACCTCCGTCGATCACGGCACGGCGCTCGACCTCGCAGGCACCGGCCGCGCGGACTCGGGCAGCCTGATTGCCGCTATCGACACAGCCGTTTCGATGGCGCGCCACCGTCGCGCCGCCTGAGTTTTTCCGTTCCCTTTTTTGTAGCGTCATTCGATGTCCACCAGCAGACAGCACCAGGGCCATTTCGCGCGCAAGCGTTTCGGACAGAATTTTCTGGTCGATACCGGCGTGATCGATTCGATTGTCGACGTGATTCGTCCGCAACGCGGCGAACGCATGGTCGAAATCGGACCGGGACTCGGCGCCCTCACCGAGCCGCTGATCGAGCGCCTCGCCACGCCCGAAGCGCCGTTGCATGCGGTCGAGCTGGATCGCGATCTGATCGTGCGGCTCAAGAAGAAGTTCGGCGATCTGCTCGAACTGCATTCGGGCGATGCGCTCGACTTCGACTTTGGCTCGCTCGCCGCACCCGATGCGCCGGACGGCAAGGCAACGCTGCGCATTGTCGGGAATCTGCCGTACAACATCTCGAGCCCGCTGTTGTTCCATCTGACTTCGTTCGCGCATTGCGTGATCGATCAGCACTTCATGCTGCAGAACGAGGTGGTCGAGCGAATGGTGGCGGAGCCGGGCAGCAAGGCGTTCAGCCGCCTCTCGGTGATGCTGCAGTACCGCTATGTGATCGACAAGCAGCTCGATGTGCCGCCCGAGTCGTTCCAGCCGCCGCCCAAGGTCGATTCGGCGATCGTGCGGATGATTCCGTACGAACTGCATGAACTGCCCGAGGTCGACGAGCGGGTGCTCGGCGAGGTGGTGACCGCGGCGTTCTCGCAACGCCGCAAGATGCTGCGCAATACGCTTGCCGCATTCCGCGACGTGGTCGACTTTGAGGCTATCGGCTTCGATCTGCAGCGCCGTGCCGAGGATGTGCCGGTGTCCGAGTACGTGCGGGTGGCGCAGCTTGTCGCCGCGTCGCCGAAGCGCGGCACCGCGCCGCAGCCGCAGCCGCAGGACAAGCCCGACTGAAGCCGCTTGAATCCGGCTGGGCGGGACTGAGCGCGACTGTGCGCGCTAAGCCCCGCGAGGCCGCGCCGGGCCATTGACGAGCGCGATGCCCGCCAGTACCAGCACTGCGGCGAGTAGAAACCGCGTGCTGAACGACTCGCCTAGCAGCAGCACGCCGAAGGTGACGCCGAACAGCGGCGTCAAGAACGAGAACACCGACAGACGCGACGCGACGTAGCGCGTCAGCAGCCAGAACCAGATCAGATAGCTGACGAACGCGACGACCACGGCCTGATAGCCCAGGCTGACCAGCGCAAGCGGCGTGAGTGTCGCTACTTTCACCTGCCCCAATCCCGCTGCCAACGCGAGCAGTAACACCGCCGATACCGCCAACTGGTAAAACAGCGTCTTGCTGGCGCTCGAGTGGGCGAGACGGCTGGCGCGCACCACGATCGTGGTCGCAGCCCATGTGGCGCCTCCTAGCACGCCGAGTGCGTCACCGGTTACGCCTGCGAGCGTCGAGCTTGCGCTGCCGGCGTGAGCCCGCGTGAAGCCGTCGCTGAACGCGAGCGCCATCCCCGCAAAGGCGACCACGATCCCCGCCCACTGGATGCGGCGCATGCGCTCGCCCTCGACGAACCAATGCAGTCCCAAGGCCGTGAAGCACGGCGCCGTATAGAGAAATACCGCCATGCGCGAGGCACTGGTTAGCGTCAGGCCGAGGAAAATGCACACGAATTCGCTGGCGAACAACACGCCCGCGAGCAGTCCGGCGCCGAGCGTGCCGTCGTCGCGAAACAGCGGCGTGCCGCGGCTACGCGCCCAGCCCCACACCAGCAGCGCCGCGATCGCCGAGCGCAGGCCGGCCTGAAAGACCGGTGGCAGAAACGCGTTGGTGCTTTTGATCGCCACCTGTTGAAAGCCCCAGATTGCACAGAGCGCGATCATGGTCAGGATGGCAAAGCTGTCGGGGGCGCGGCGCGCGGGCTGGGCAGGGGTGCTCATGGAATGGTCGTCGGCAGGAGGGGGCGGAACGGCGCCCGGTACGGGCGCGGGATCGAGCACCCGCCGTACGATAACAAATGCGGTGCGCATCCAGTTCGATGACCCCACCAACCACGTGTGTTCCGTTGTTTCGCTGCCATTCATCCTCCACACGCGAGCATTCGCCTCACCAACTCCAGCGCAAGCCAGCGTTACCCTCGACCACGCTGCGATGTGCGCCGTTCACGTTGGTCGTATAGCCCGCCGCGGCATACAGGCTGCCATGCGCGCTGACCCGCGCTGCTATGCCGAGACCGAACTCAGCCGCCGTCGCCGGGACGCTGGTCGGAATGACGGTGCTGCCGGCGAAGGTCACTTCGTCCGTACCGTTGAAGTAGCGCCATAGATTGGCGCGCAGGTAAGGCTCCCACACGGTGCCCGCGCCTTCGAACTTCCCTTCCAGTCTCAGCCCGAGACGGCCGATCAGACCGTTCGCGGAATGAAACGACACGCTCGAGATGCCGTCGTTGAGGTCGTTGATCGAGGTGTGTTGCCAGATCAACTGGGCTTGCGGTTCGAGGCGCAGATTGGCCGGCAGAGGAATCGGCAGTCCGGCTTCGAATGATCCGGCTTCAGCATAGCCATGTGTGGAGGCGCCGATGTTTTCATACGACATCGGATTGATCGTCAGCGTGCTACCTAGCACGACGGCATCGGTGTACCAGCCGCCAGGGCCGACATGCGTCCAGTAACCCCCGGCACTGTATGCGTTGATCGACAGGTGTCCTGCCGAAAGGCCGGGAAAGCCGAGGGCAAAGCCGCTCACGTCGCCTTGCGCGCGGGCAAAACCGAGGAAGAAGCCGTAGTGGTTGCGATGGCCGCCCGGCGTCGCATCCGCGTACAGGTCCTGGCCGACTTGCACGCCTCCCATCGTGCCGCTGAATTCAGGATTGACCGCGCCACCGTTGCTCAACGTGTCGTGCCCGCCCCATACGCGGGTCCAGGAGGCAGGCAGTGTGCCGCTCTCCGTCAGCAGCGATTGCGCGCCCTGGCGATCGTGGAACGTACCCACCTGAGAGATGCCGAGTTCGCGTGCGAGTTCAGGTACTTCGGCGTAGACGGGAACCTCCATTCGGTAGAGCGGCGTCGGTGCTGATCCTGCCGGCGGCGGGGCGGGTAAGGGAGGGGTGCCGGCGGCGGCAATGGGCCCGGCTTGTGCGGGTGCAGGGGTGGGTGTGGGCGTGGGTGTGGGCGTAGGCGTGGGCGTGGGCGCAGGCGCAGGAACCGCAGCCAGGCTGGAACGCAAATACCAGTTGTCCGCCGTTCCCGCGCTCACTCCACCCTGGAACAGGTAGTAGGTGTACGCCCCGGCCACCAGCGGCTTCGGTAGCGTGAATGCGCCTGCCGCCGTCGTCGCGCCGTTGGTTGCCTGCACAACCATGATGCCGTCCGTGAGCGTCGCCGCGCCGCCGCCGCCGACATTCGTAATGCCGAGCGTCGTTTTACCCGAGCCGACACCCTGCACGATAACCAGCTTGTCGCTTGGCGAGCCGTCGCCATTGAGCACGCTCTGCAGTAAAAGCTTGCCGTTGAGTCCCACGTAATTGCCGTTCACCACTAGCGCGTCGCTCGTGCTGGTACCGCCGTTGGTGAGGTCGATCGTGCCCGCGTTGTTGACGGTGACAAGCTGTCCATTCACCGCGGGCGTGATCGCGGGGTCACCCAGGCCACCGGCGAACAGGGTACTGGTCGAATCGAGCGTGAGCGTGCCGGCTAACGTGCCGCTATTGCCGAGCGTCAGCCCGTTGTTGTCGAGCGTGAGCTGGCTGCCGTTCGTGGCGTTGATGGTCGACCAGTTCGTGAAGCGGCTCAGGCCGCTCACCTGCGTGTTATTGAAGTTGAGAACACTGGAGACGTTGCCGCCTGCAAGCAGCGGCACGCCGGCGAGATTGGTATCGGTCAGGCCAGTCAGCGTAGCGGTATCGTGACCGGTGCCGAGCCGGATAAAGCCGGTGATCGTGCCGGCACTCCAGTTGAGCGTGTCGTTGCCGGTGTCGGTCCAGATCGCGCGGCCGTTGCCGCCCGCAATCGTACCGGTGTTGTTGATCACGATGTCGATCGCGCCGGTGGCGGCAATCACCTCCGTGCTGGCGGACTCGAGCGTCCCGCTATTATTGATGGTGGCGCCGGCGCCGGTAATCGATAGCGTGACGTTCTGTGCGGAGACCGTGCCGACGTTGTTGAACGTACCGCCGCCATTCGCGTCGATGCCGTTGCCCTGCTTGCTGACGATGCTCGCACCGGCTGCATTGTTGAACGTGACGCGGCCTGATATGTAGGCGCCGAGGCTGCCCGAACCGCTGACGGTGATCGAACCGGTGTTGGTGACGACACCCGGCGACGTATCGTCCGAGACAATCCCATCCGAACTCACACCTGAGGCGCTGATCGTGCCCGCGTTCGTGATCACGTTGTTGCCAGGTCCGCTCACCGCGTTGCCGTTTGCAAACATGCCAGGCGAGCCGTTGCCCGTCGTTGTGATTGTGCCGTTGTTGACGAGCGTGTCGTTATTCGTCTCTGCGGCCATGCCCGCGGACCCGTCGCCGCTAGTCGAGAGCCGGCCGTTGTTAGTGAGCGTGCCACCGCCGGGGCTGGCGAAGTCGTGCATCGCGACGGAATCGCTGCCGCTCGTCTGGATGATGCCGTTCGTGTCGTTGAGCATCGTGACCGCGGCCGCGCTGTTGAACATACCTTCCGACTCCACGCCGGTCGTCACGATCAGGCCGCGATTGATCAGCACGTTCTGGCCGGCGCCCGTTCCGTGCGCCGAGATGCCGTCGAAGGTGTCGCCCGTGATGTTGATCGTCCCCAGATTCGTGACCGTGCTGCGGTCATACACGAGGACTCCATTGTTGCCGTTAATGGCAAGTTCAGCGCCCGACAGCACGTTTACTGAAACGTTGGTGCTGCCCGTTACCGCAGCGACAGGTGTGGTCGAAGGATTGGGCGCAACCGTGCTGCTGCACGTGACGGTTTGCCCGGTCGCGGGCGCCGCGCTATCGCAGGCGGCGAGCGCGGGTTGCACTCGCAGGAGAATCAGGACTCCCAAACTAGAAGAAAGCGCTTCGAATAGACAGCTTGATACCAACGGCGAATACGCGCGGCGCATAAGTGTCTCCGTGAAGGGCCGGCCGTGCCGGTGCCCGGGGGTTCGCTTACTTGCAGAGTCGCCTCTAGGGGCGTTGATTCGGAAGGGTGCCGCGGGTAGTGTGAATCAGAATAGGCAACGCGTGAAGGGGACGCGATGCAGAAATGCGTAAATGCCTGGCACTATTGCAGCGCCTCGATTCGACGGCGCGAATGTTGCGGATTGAGCAACACAAAACCGGCTGCACCGACCACCAGCAGCAGCGCGCCGGTGATGGCGAAGCCGATCTCGTAGCCGTGCGCGTCGCCTGCTGCGCCCAGCAGCTTGCCCATCGCCGCGGGCCCGATCAATCCGGCGGTGGTGGTGATCGAATTGGTGATGGCTAGCAAGGCGCCGCGCTGACCGGTTGGGGCGACTTCTGCCACCAGCATGGGACCGAACGTGAACGTCTGGATAGCGAGTGCGCTGGCGAGTCCCATCAACGCGACCTTGGCGAACGGCGGTATGCCGAGAAACAGCACGCAGTACGCGATACCGCTTGCCACGCAGGCAGCGCTGATCAGCGTGCCGCGTGCGCGCCTTGTAGGTACGCCGCGCTTGAGCAGACGATGCGAGTAGACCACCAGCGCGATCCCAACCGGAATCTGCGTCGCCACCTGTGCCGCGAACAGCCAGCCGGCCTGGGTAGGGGCAAAGCCGAGACCCAGCCGGAAATAGGCCGGCACCCAGGTGAAGCCAATCGCGATCACCGCGTAGGCGACGAAGGATTGCAGCATCACGCCGATCACCGTGCGCTCGGAGAGCAGGGTCCGGTAACGCACCCGCGGCTGCGGGTTCACCACTGATGCTCCGGTGCTCTGCGTGCTGCGCCGCTGCTTGCCGGCTTTGCCGATGCACAGCCACAGCACGGTCCACGCGGTGCCTACCAGCCCGAGCGTCAGGAACGTCGCGTGCCAGTGCCAGCGTTGCGAAATATACGTGAGCAGCGGGCCTGCAATGATCACCCCGGCCGTTGCACCTTGTTGAACAATCATGGTGGGCAGGTTGCGCTCGCGATCGTCGAACCATGTGTAGACCACATGCAGCGCCAGCGGCGACGCCGGCCCTTCGCCCGCGCCCAGCAGAATGCGGCAAAGCAGCAGGACTGCGAAACTACTTGGCCAGGCGAGCGGAAGCTGGGCGCAGGCCCACGTGAGCGCCAGCGCAGCCAGTAGCCATTTCATGCTGACGCGATCGGCGATCAGGCCGATCACGATGCCGGAAATCGAAAACAGGATAAAGAATGAACTGCCGACGAGCCCGAACTGCTCGTGCGACAGCTGCATATCGTGCATCATCGGAATCGCCACCAGACCGAGCACGGCCTTGTCGGCGAAGTTGATCAACATGAACAGGAATAGCGCGGCGACGATCACCCAGCGGCGTGCCCTTGCGCGCTCGCCGGGTACAGCGGGGGCCGCCGGAATGGTCGCGAGGGCGGAACTTTCTGCTTCAAGCATTCAATACTCCTGAGGGTACCCGGACTGACCGACCCGTATGCATGCGGGGTGCGGTGAGATGGACATACCCTGTCTCCGATCCGACAACATGGTTGCGGATGATGTTCTGTGCGACCGTTGCTGTGTTGTGACGGTCTTGTTGCCGTCCGGATGACGAGTTGAGCGGCACCGGCGGAGTGTCGCCCATTTGAGGTGGTATAAGAGAATTATTCAAGTGCAATCTGGTTATCGGAACCTTGCAAAACATGCATGAGATCAACTCCCGCCGGCTGACCCACCTGATCGCCCTCGCCGAGGAAGGCAGCTTCGCGCGCGCCGCGGAGCGCGTGCATCTGAGCCAGCCCGCGCTGAGCCGCAGCATTCAGGCGCTGGAGGATGAGCTCGGCATGAAGCTGTTCGACCGGGCCGCGCGGGGTGTCGCGATGACCGCAGCCGGCCGCTTGCTGGTCGAGCGTGCGCGCCGCGTGCTGTTCGAGACGCGCTGCCTGTTCCGCGATGTCGAGCTGCTCAAGGCGCACGAGCTGGGCGAGGTGCGCATCGGTCTCGGTCCCTACACTGCCGTCGTGCTGCTGCCCGATCTGCTGGTCGAATTTTCGCGGCGCTTTCCCAAGATCAAGGTTTCGATTGAACTGGGCGAAGGCGATGCGCTGATTGGCAAGCTCCGCGCCGAGCAGGTCGACTTTCTGGTGACGGACCGCCGGGTGCCGCCGGTCACACCGGATGTCGCGATGCAACGCTTGCCGCGCCACGACGGCGGGTGGTTCGCCCGCCCGGGGCATCCGCTGCTGGCACGCGGGCCTGTTCCGCTTGCCGCCTTGCGCGAGTTTCCGCTGGTCTCGGTGACCTTGCCCGCGTTCATGAAAGATGCGGTGCATCGCCTGCTGAAATACCGGGCGCACGAGCAAATCCCCGTGCAGGTGGAATGCAACGATGTCGCTGTTCTCAAGGAGGTCGTGGCCCAGACGGACGCGGTATTGTTCGCCACCGGGTCGTCGGTGCGGCGCGATCTTGAAACGCGGCGGCTCGCGCCGATTGTGCTTACCAATCCGCCGCGCCTGAGCCTCGAATTCGCGCTGGTCTATCTGGCCGAGCGCACCCCGTCGCCCGCGGCTAGCTCAGCGCTGGCATTGGCCGAGCAGATCATGAGCGAGGCCAATCACGCCGCCCAGGAACTGCTGGAGCAGGACGCGCCGACCCAGGATCTACCCTGAGTGCGGTTGACAAAGCCCGGCCGATCCACCACGATTCGGAATCCGGATTCCGTTTTTTCGGGGCCGGCCGGTTTTGCCTGTGCGCTGCTGGCGCGGCAGACCGGGGATCACGCCTCCTCTGCCTTGAGACGAAGTTGAAAGCCGCATGACAAGCACGCCAGCGCGCAAGCGCGAATCTTCCTCTGCCATCGCGGCGCCGCGTCAGACCCGCAGCCAGCTCGGCCTCACCAGGATGTTGCAAGCGGGCCGCGAGCTGATCGAGGCAAGCGGCAATCTCGACGACCTGTCCATCAACGATATTGTCGAGCGCGCGGATACCTCGATCGGTGCGTTCTACCGCCGCTTCGACAACAAGGACGCGTTCTTCGAGGTGGTGCAGGACCAGGTCATGGCTGAAGGTCTCGATTACGTGCACGACATGCTGGAGCGCGATCCGGTATGGCGTTCCAGTGACGCCGGTGCACTCGCCGATGCACTAGTGGCGTTCTACGTCCTGGTGTTCCGGCGCAACCGCGGCCTGTACCACGCCTCCCTGCTGCGCTCGTCTCAGCTCAAGCCGAGTTGGGATGCTGCCAAGGAAGCCAATCGCGAGGCGCTGGCCTTGCTGGTGCCGCGCCTCGTCGAGGCGCTGCTCGCGGTTCGCGGTGCGCCGCCTGCCGAAGCGGCGGCGCTCGAGTTCGAAGTGCGTGCCTCTGTGCAGATGATCAACGGCCTGCTGGTGAACAGCATCCTGAACGATCCGGGGCCGCTGTCGCTCTCCAGCCGTCGCCTGCGTCCATGGCTGCAGGCGGCGTTTCGCCGTTGCCTCGGTTTATCGAACGGCTGATTTTTTTAACCATAAAACGGAACAAGAATTCCGTTTCCGATTGCAAGGAGCAGACTGAACTGCTTGCCTCCGTCAAGGAGACACTGTATGAGCCGTTGTTGTCCGGAGATGATTCGCAATCCTGCCTTTGATGTGCCGCACGTCGGCGATCCGCTCGACGTCGCCTTCGACGCTGGTGTCAACCTGGCCTTCGCGATTGCCGCGCCGACGGTACCGCCCGGCTCACCGAGCATTCCCGTCGCATGGCGCAGCGTATCTACCGGGTGGCCGAGCGGGTGTATTGCGCGGTGGGCTGCGCGATGTATGCCGGTATCGCGAGCGAAAAAATTGCGCTGGAGCATGGCACACCTGAACAATTGCGCGCATTCTTCGATAGCTTCGAGCGCCCGGCGCAGCGCATGCCGGCGCTCGCAAGCCGCTAGAGTTTGCGCGAATCCGCATAACCTGCACTAGGAGGAATGGAGGAAATGGAAAAGGTCTGGCTGAAATCGTATCCACCCGGCATGCCGGCGGAGATCGACATGACACCCTACGGTTCCATCGGCGATCTGCTGGAACGCAGTTTTCGCGAGTACGCCACAAGGTGTGCCTATGTTTGCATGGGACGCGAGCTGACCTACGCTGCGCTCGACGAACAATCGCGCCACCTTGCCGCCTGGTTTCAGGCGCAGGGGCTCAAGCGCGGTGCGCGGATCGCCGTGATGTTGCCGAACCTGCTGCAGTACCCGGTCGCGATGACGGCGATTCTGCGCGCCGGCTACGTCGTCGTGAACGTGAATCCGTTGTATACGCCGCGTGAGCTTGAGCATCAGTTGACCGATAGCGGCGCCGAGGCGATTGTCGTGCTCGACACTTTCGCCGCCACCTTGCAGGCCGTGCAGGCACGCACGGCGGTGCGGCATGTGGTGGTGACTTCCGTCGCCGAGATGATGGGGACGCCACTCACGTTCGCTACGCAGGCCGGCGTCGAGCATGACGATTCGCCAGCGAGCCCGCAAGCACAACCGCTTTCGCACGTAAGCTCGCACTCACATGCGCAGCCGAACACGCGCGTGAGCCTGAGCGACGCGCTCGCCCAGGGCGCCGAGTCGGGATTCGCTCGTGTACAGGTCAGCGCTGACGAAGTCGCGGCGCTGCAGTACACCGGCGGCACGACCGGCGTATCGAAGGGCGCGACGCTATTGCATCGCAACCTGATCGCCAACGTCCTGCAATCCGAGTTGTGGCGTGAGCCGGCGTATCGGGGCCGCACTGACATCGGCCAGTTCATCGTCGTGGTCGCGTTGCCGCTCTATCACATCTTCGGACTGACGGTCTGCGCGTTGCTGGCGATGCGCTGCGGCGGCATGGGAATCCTGATCCCCAATCCGCGCGACATCCCCGGCATGATCGAGACGCTGCGGGGCTATGCGATCAATTCGTTTCCGGGCGTCAACACCATGTACAACGCCCTGCTGAACGATCCCGCCTTCGCCACACTCGATTTCTCGAAGCTGGTGCAGTCCACGGGTGGCGGCATGGCGGTGCAGCAAGCGGTTGCGCAACGCTGGCAGGCGCTGACCGGGGTGCCGATTGCCGAGGGCTACGGCCTCTCGGAAACCGCGCCGTGCGCATGCATCAACCTGCCGACGGCCATCGGATTCACCGGCACGGTCGGCTTGCCGTTGCCGTCGACCGAGGTGTCGATTCGCGACGATGAGGGCAACGAGGTCCCCCTCGGCCAACCGGGCGAAATCTGCATTCGCGGACCGCAGGTGATGGCCGGTTACTGGAACCGGCCCGAGGAAACCGCGCGCGCCATGAGCGCAGACGGCTTCTTCAAATCGGGTGATATCGGCGTGATGGACGCGGCCGGTTTTGTGAAAATCGTCGATCGCAAGAAGGACATGATTCTGGTGTCGGGCTTTAACGTCTACCCGAACGAGATCGAGGACGTGGTGGCGAAGCATCCGGGCGTATTCGAAGTGGTCGCGTTGGGCGTGCCGGACGAGCAGGCAGGGGAGGCGGTCAAGCTGTTTGTCGTGAAGCGCGATCCGGCGCTCACGGAAGCGGACATTTTCGCTTTCTGCAAGGAACAGCTCACCGGCTATAAGCGGCCTAAAATCATCGAGTTCCGCAGCGAGTTGCCCAAGACCAACGTCGGCAAGATATTGCGGCGTGCCTTGCGCGACGAGGCACAGGCGCAAGCACACACACAGGCTACGCAGGTGTGATTGCCGAAGAGCCGGGCAGAGGCGCACGAGCCGGCCCGGCTCTCAGCAATATTGCGCGATTCCGGGTACATTTACGTCCTCGACATCAAGCAATAGGGAGTACGCGATGCGCCTTCTTCACACCATGCTCCGGGTTGGCAACCTGGACCGTTCCATCAAGTTCTACACCGAATTGCTCGGCATGAAATTGCTGCGCCGCGATGACTATCCGGACGGCAAGTTTACGCTGGCCTTCGTCGGCTATACCGACGAGCGCGACGGCACCGTGCTCGAACTGACCCACAACTGGGACACCGAGTCGTATGACCTCGGCAGCGGTTTCGGTCACCTCGCGGTCGAAGTCGAAGACGCTTATGCAGCCTGCGACAAGATCAAGGCGCAAGGCGGCACCGTTGTGCGCGAAGCCGGCCCGATGAAACACGGCACCACCGTGATCGCTTTCGTCACCGATCCGGACGGCTACAAGATCGAGTTCATTCAGAAGAAAAAATAAGCTTCGCGCGAGCGGCGCGCCGCGTTCTGCGCAGGCCGGCGGCAACCACGGACAGCAACGATGAGCGAAGCGAATCCCTACTTTGACGAGATCCAGACGGTCAACGCCGAGGTTCAGGCGTGGTACACCGGTGCACCGCAAGCGGGTGCGCTGGACCGGCTGATGGCGCACTTCTCTGCGCAGTTTTCGATGATCCTGCCGAACGGCGCGACGCTGGACTGGCCGGCGCTGCGCGAGATTTTCGCGCAGCACGGCGGGCAGCGGCCGAACTTCGAAATCCAGATTACGGACAGCGCGATCATCGTCCAATACCCGGGCGGGGCGGTGGTGCGGTACAACGAAAGACAGTCCGACGGCGAGCACAGCCGCAACCTGCGGCGCTCGACAGCGGTGCTGGAAATGGACGCGCACGGCACGGTGCGGTGGCTGCATCTGCAGGAAACGTTCTGCGCGGAATGAACGCTTCGCTGCAGCACTTCGACTTCACAGCGTAGGCAGCAACTCGGGCGGATGGTGCTTGAGCGTCTGCCGCGCTTCGCGGAATTCCGGAAAAATCGACTCGACGGTCTGCCAGAAACGCGGGCTGTGATTCATCTCGCGCAGATGCGCGAGCTCGTGCGCGACGACGTAATCGATGATCGACAGCGGGAAGTGAATCAGCCGCCAGTTGAGGCGGATCTTGCCGTCGCTCGAACAACTGCCCCAACGCGTCGCCGCTGACGAGAGCGCGTAGGCGCGATAACTCACCCCCAACTTCTCTGCGTAGATCGCCAGCCGTTCGCCGAACAGGCGCTTCGCTTCGCCTTGCAACCAGCCTTGTACGCGATCCTTGATCTGCTGCGGGTCGGCTTGCAACGGCAACGGTAGTGCGAGTGCGGCCTGCTCGGCATCGAAGGCGAGCGTGCCTTGCGGCGCACCAAGCATCACGCGCACCGGCTGGCCGAGGTACGGCACTTCGGCGCCGTCCTTCCAGTCGACCTGCGGTAATGCACGCTGCTCGACACGCGTCTGCCATTCGATCAGCTTCGTGAAGATCCAGCGTTGCTTTTCGCTGATGGCGGTTTCGATATCGGCCAGCGTGACCCAACGTGGTGCAGTGATCATCAGGCCGCTGCTGTCGATCGCAAAACCGATCGAGCGGCGCGAGGAGCGCTTGAGCTGATAGTGGAGCGTCTGGTTGCCGAGCGTCAGGCTGCGCAGCTTCGAGCCGTCGGGCGCGCGAGGGGCGTCCGGCTTCTGCGATGAAGGCGGCGTGGACGGCGGGAGGGCCGGCTCAGCGAAGAGCGGCAGATCGAGTTGCCGGCTATCGAGCGCCGCAGCGGGCTGCGGCGTGGGAGACTTCTGCATCGGTTTCGGCTTCGGGCAATACGCCCCGGCGCTAATACGCCTTCGAGGGCGTGGGCGCGTCAGATTCGAGCGGCGGCGGACGTGCCGGCTTCAGCACGGTACGCGGCAGGATCGATGCGGCGCATCTCCGCTTCGATCCACGTTTCGACGCGCGTGTTCACTTCATCGGGCGTGAGCCCCTTCGTCTCGATCGGCTTGCCGATCGACACTGTGACTATACCCGCATATTTGAGAAACGAGTTACGTGGCCACACACGTCCTGCGTTGTGTGCGATCGGCACGACGGGTGCACCGGTCGCCACCGCGAAGCGCGCGCCGCCGGTTTTGTACTTGCCTTGCGTGCCGGTCCGGGTGCGCGTGCCTTCCGGAAACATGATCACCCACGCGCCTTCTTCCATGCGTGTCTTGCCTTGGGTGATGACCGATTCGAAGGCGTACTTGCCGTCCTTGCGGTTGATATGCACCATCTTCAGCAGACCGAGCGCCCAGCCGAAGAACGGCACGTACAGCAGTTCGCGCTTGAACACATAGCACAGCGGCCGCGGCATCAACGCCGGGAACGCAACCGTCTCCCAGGCCGACTGATGCTTCGACAGCAGCACGGCAGGGCCGTCAGGCAGATTCTCGAAGCCCTCGATCCGGTAGTCGATGCCGTTCAGGCGGCGCACCACGGCGAGCGTCGAGCTGCACCAGCCGGCCGCCATCCAGTAGCGGCGCTCGGCGCGCATGAACGGGAAAGCGATGAAGCAGGCGATCGCGTAGGGGATCGTGTAGACCACGAGGAAGACCAGCAGCAGCAGCGAACGGAGGAAGCGCATCGGGGCGGGGCAGTCAGTGTTAAGGACGCGCTCAGGTCGCGTCAGGCTTGTTCTGTGGCGAGAAAGTCGAGCGCGAAGGCGCGCAGGTCGTCGTGGACTTTGGTGCCTTCCGGCAGGCCGCCGGCAGCGAGCGTCTTGCGGCCCTTGCCGGTCAGCACCAGATGCGGCGCGAAGCCGAGCACCGCTCCCGCTTGCAGATCGCGCAGCGAATCGCCCACGACCGGCGTGCCCTTCGGATCCACTTCGAAGCGCTCGGCAATCATCTTCAGCATGCCGGGTTTCGGCTTGCGGCATTCGCAGTGATCCTCGGCCGTGTGCGGGCAGAAGAACACGGCGTCGATGCGTCCGCCGACCGCTGCAGCCATGCGGTGCATCTTCAGATGCATCGCATTGAGCGCGTTCATGTCGAACAGGCCGCGGCCGATGCCCGACTGGTTGGTCGCAATCGCGATGCGATAGCCGGCCTGGTTGAGCCGGGCAATCGCTTCGAGGCTGCCGGGTAGCGCGACCCACTCGTCCGGCGACTTGATGAAGGCGTCCGAATCGACGTTGATCACGCCGTCGCGGTCGAGGACGACGACTTTTTTAGGGTTGCTCGGCATAGCGCGGGCGCCTGGTTGCGTCGGTTAGGCTGCGAGTCTGGAAATGTCGGCGACGCAGTTCATCTGCTGATGCAGTGCGCCGAGCAAGGCCAGACGGTTAGCGCGCAACGCCGGGTCTTCGGCGTTGACCATTACGTCGTTGAAGAACGTGTCGACCGGTTCGCGCAGAGCGGCGAGTGCCGTAAGCGCACCCGTATAGTCATGTGCCGCCAGTTGCGACTGGACGCGCGGGGCGACCTGTTCGAGCTGCGCGTGCAAGGCTTTTTCCGCGGCTTCGATGAGCAGATTGACCTGCACGCCACCCACCGGCGCGCCGTCCGACTTCTTCAGGATGTTCGAAATGCGCTTGTTCGCAGCGGCGAGCGAGGCGGCTTCGGTGAGCGCCGAGAACTCGCGCACGGCATCGAGACGCGCGACGACGTCGTTCAGGCGCGTGGGGTTCAGCGCCAGCACCGCGTCGATTTCACCGGCCGAGTAGCCGCGTTCGCGCAACAGGCCGCGCAGACGGTCCATGCAGAAATCATAGATGGCTTGCGTCGAGTCAGCGACGTTCGGCACCGCGGCGAACTGTGCGTAGGCGGTGCGTAACAGCTCGACGAGATCGACCGGCAACTGCTTCTCGACCAGAATCCGCAGCACGCCCAGCGCGTGACGGCGCAGTGCGAACGGGTCTTTCTCGCCCGTCGGTTGCAGGCCGATGCCCCAGATGCCGACCAGCGTTTCGAGCTTGTCTGCCAGGGCGACGACCGTGCCGGTTGCCGTGGCCGGCAACGCGTCGCCGGAGAAGCGCGGCTGATAGTGTTCGGTACAGGCAAGCGCGACTTCTTCCGGCTCGCCGTCGTGGCGCGCGTAGTACGTGCCCATCGTGCCTTGCAGCTCGGGGAATTCGCCGACCATGTCGGTGATCAGATCGGCCTTGGCGAGCAGAGCGGCGCGCTTCGCGAGCGCGACATCCGTACCCATCAGCGTGGCAATCGCGCCAGCCAGGGCTTCGACGCGTTCGACGCGTTGCAGGGCCGAGCCGAGCTTGTTGTGATACACGACGTTGGCGAGCAGCGGCACGCGGTCCGCCAGCGGCTTCTTCTTGTCCTGCTCGAAGAAGAATTTCGCATCGGCCAGACGCGGGCGCACCACGCGCTCGTTGCCTTCGATGATGTCGCCCGGCGTTGCCGTCTCGATGTTCGAGACGATCAGGAAGCGCGAGCGCAGCTTGCCGTTGGCGTCGGTCAGCGCGAAGTACTTCTGGTTCGTCTGCATGGTCAGGATCAGGCACTCCTGCGGCACTTGCAGGAATTCGTCCTCGAAACGGCAGGTGTAGACGACAGGCCATTCGACCAGCGAGGTCACCTCGTCGAGCAGCGCTTCAGGCATCACCACCTGGTCGCCCTCGGCCTGCGCGAGCAGTTGGGTGCGGATGTCTTCCTTGCGGTCGGCGAAACCCGCGATCACGCGACCCTTGTGATGCAGCGTTTCTGCATACGTATCGGCGTGCTGGATCGCCACCAGACCGTCGGAGAGGAAGCGATGACCGAGCGTGGTGTCGTCGGAGTCGATGCCGAGCGCCGTAACCGGCACCACCTGTTCGCCATGCAACACCGTCAGGCGATGCGCCGGGCGCACGAACTGGATATTGGTGCCGTCGGGACGCTGATAGGTCATGACCTTCGGTATCGGCAGCTTCGAGACGTTCAACGTTTCGTCGAGCGCCGCTTGCAGGCCTTCGGCGAGCGTGGCGCCCGGCGCGGCATAGCGCAGGAAGAAAGCGTCGGCCTTGCCATCCGAGGCGCGCTCGAGGTCGTTCACCGAGAAATCGGGGAAGCCGAGAGCGGCGAGTTTCTTGGCGAGCGGCGCGGTGGGCTGGCCGTCCTTATCGAGCGCGACGGACACCGGCAGCACTTTCTCGCGCACCTGCTTTTCCGGCGCGACGCTGCGCACGTTCTTGATCGTGACCGCGAGACGGCGGGGCGTGGCGTAACGTTCGAACGACAGCTCGCCTTCGATCAGGTCGCGCGCGGCGAGGCGCTGGGCGATCCCTTCGGCGAAGGCGTCGCCGAGGCGCGCGAGCGCCTTGGGCGGCAATTCCTCAGTCAGCAGTTCGACGAGGAGGGTGGCGTGTTGGGGATGAGTCATGTGTTCGTGTTCTCGTCAGTCCGCGTCGATCTTGCGTTCTACTTTGAGCGGCGGCGCCCAGGCGGGCATCGCGGCGTCCTGTTCGTCGGTCGTGAGACCGGGCACTCCGTGCACCGGATTGCCGAGCATCGGGAAGCCGAGCTTCTCGCGCGATTCGTAGTAAGCCTGCGCCACCTGGCGCGACAGGTTACGAATCCGGCCGATATACGCCGCGCGCTCCGTGACCGAGATCGCGCCGCGGGCGTCGAGCAGGTTGAACGTGTGGCCGGCTTTCAGCACCAGTTCGTAGGCCGGCAATGCGAGCGGCACTTCCATCATGCGCTTCGCTTCCGCTTCGTAGCTGTTGAAGAACGTGAACAGCAGATCGGTGTTCGCGTGCTCGAAGTTGTAGGTGGACTGCTCGACTTCGTTCTGGTGGTACACGTCGCCGTACGAGAGGCGCCGCAATTCCGGGCCGTTCGGGCCTTGCTCTTCCCACTCGGTCCACACCAGGTCGTAGACATTCTCGACCTTCTGCAGATACATGGCCAGACGCTCGAGCCCGTAGGTGATTTCGCCGAGCACCGGCTTGCAGTCCAGACCGCCCACCTGCTGGAAGTAGGTGAACTGGGTGACTTCCATGCCGTTCAGCCACACTTCCCAGCCGAGGCCCCACGCGCCGAGCGTCGGGTTTTCCCAGTCGTCTTCCACGAAGCGCACGTCGTTCTGCTTCAGGTCGAAGCCGAGCGCTTCGAGCGAGCCGAGGTACAGGTCGAGGATGTTTTCCGGCGCCGGCTTCAACACCACCTGGTACTGGTAGTAGTGCTGCAGGCGGTTCGGGTTCTCGCCGTAACGGCCGTCCTTGGGGCGGCGCGACGGCTGCACGTACGCCGCGCGCCACGGCTCCGGGCCGACCGCGCGCAGGAAAGTGTGGACGTGGGAGGTGCCCGCGCCGACTTCCATATCGATCGGCTGGAGCAGCGCGCAACCCTGCTTGTCCCAATAGGATTGCAGCGTCAGGATGATTTGCTGAAACGTGAGCATGAAGTGCCTTTCGGGCATGGAGGCCGCGCCGCAGGCGCCGGGGCGCGCGAGGCGGCCGTGGAGCAAAGTGCTAAACCAGAGATTTTAACGGAAAGGGCGGGGGGTGAGGATTTTTGGGGGCGGGGTGGGGGTGGGGGCGCTGGAGGAGGCGGACCGAGGTCTGATCGATGCGAATCTGGGCGCACACGTGTTCAAGAAGCGAGTCGGTGTCGACGGACGGGGCAAACGCGGCGGGCTGCGCACGCTGCTGGCGTATCGGAAGGGTGAGCGGGCCTTCTTCGTGTTCGGGTTTGCGAAGAACGAGCGAGCCGACGTGAGCCACAAGGGACTGCTGACGCTGAAGCTGATGGCGTCGGAGCTGCTTGGTTATGACGCGCGTACGCTGGCCCAGGCGCTGCGCGCGGGCGAGTTGCATGAGATAAAGAGCCATGAGTGACAAACTGCTGAAGGCGTTGCATGAAACAGCGCACGGGCTGTACCGGGCCGGGACGATGGATGCCGTTACGCTGCGGGAGTTCGACGCGCTGTGCCTGCCGCCAGTAAAGGATTACAGTGCCGCGCAGATCAGGCGGCTGCGTCAGCGTAGCAAGACCAGCCAGGCGGTGTTCGCGGCATGCCTGAACACTAGTGCCTCGACGGTGCAGAAGTGGGAGCAGGGGCAGAAGCGGCCGAACGGTCCATCGCTGAAACTGCTCAGCCTGGTGGACCGCAAGGGTCTGGAGGCTCTCCTTTAAGGTCCTATGATTGGGCAAAAAAATGGCGCTCTTTCTAAGAGAGCGCCACCCTGATCAACCTTCGCCGTTTCGTCGCCGTATCCCCGGCCCAAACGCGAACCCAAACGCGAGAAACAGCAGCGAAACCGCCAGAACGGTGTTATTGCCGCTGGTCACATACGGCGTATTCCCCGACGTCCCTTGCACGGTCACATCAATCGACCCAACCGTATAAGGCGCAAGCCGCGCAAGCACCTTCCCGTGTGCATCAATCGCAGCCGTGGTCCCGGTGTTCGTCGCCCGCAACATCGGCCTTCCCGTCTCTAGCGACCGCATCCGCGCAATCTGCAAATGCTGATCGAGCGCGATCGTATCGCCGAACCACGCGAGGTTGGTCGAATTGATCAACACCCCCGCCGGCGTATCACTCTCACGAATCGAGCGCGCAATCTCTTCGCCAAAAATATCCTCGTAGCAGATATCGACAGCCACAGGCTGGTTATGCACCAGAAACGGCTTCTGCACCGGCGCCCCACGAGCAAAGTCGCCAAGCGGAATATTCATCAAGTTCACGAACCAGCGGAAGCCCCACGGCACGAACTCACCGAACGGCACCAGATGATGCTTGTCGTAGCGGTACAGCTGATGCGAGCCCGGCGTGATGCCGAAGAGACTATTCGTATAGTCGACCAACCGGCCTTCCGGCGTAATGGTCCCGCCGATCGCACCGAAAATCACTGATGTCCCGGTGGAATCGACAAACTTGCGAACTGCCAAAGCAAACGGCTCCGGCAGTTCCTGGATGACGACCGGAATCGCGGTCTCCGGTGTCACCACCAGGTCGGCCGGCTTCGCGGTAATCATCTGCTGATATTCGTTGATGGCGGCGACCATGCCGGCCTCTTCGAATTTCATTTCCTGCTTGACGTTGCCTTGCAGCAGGCGCACGTTCAGCGGTGCGTTAGACGGCACGGTCCACGCGACGAGAGGCAGCAACATTCCGGCTGCGATCAGCGCCACCGCGACCACGGCCGCCGGCAGCACGCGGCTGGCTCGTGAGGCGCCCCTGGCCGCCTCGGCAGGTTCACGCACACGCAGTAGCGCTTGCACGATCAGCGCCGCGACCAGCGCCAACATCCAGCCTACGCCATACACACCCGCCACCGGCGCGAATCCGGCGAGCGGTCCATCGACCTGCGCATAGCCGCTCGAAAGCCACGGAAACCCCGTGAACACATAGCCGCGCAGCCATTCGCCGAGCGCCCATGCGCTAGCGAATGCAAACGCACCGTGCCAAGTCGGTGAAAACGGCTTGTCATCTCGCACGCCGTTTTGCGCGTGCCCCGCACAGAACGACCACACTCCCGCCGCCAGCGCCGGATACACCGCGAGATACAGCGAGAACAACACCAGCGCCGCGCCCGCCAGCGGCGCGGGCATCCCGCCGTAGTGGTGCATGCTGACGTACAGCCACCACACCCCCGTGACGTAGTTGCCGAAGCCGAACGCGCCGCCGGTCAATGCCGCGCTTTTCCACCCGGTAGTACGGGTAAGCCACGCGAAGAAAAACACGAACACCACCAGTTCGAGCCAGCCGCCATGTGGCGTCGGTGCGAACGACAGCGTGTTCGCCGCACCCGCGAGGAGTGCGACGAGGTAGTGCCAGCGCGGCATCGTTCGGCCCGGCGCTTGCGCGACGGTGGACGCCACGCTACGGCGCAGACGGGAGGTGATCGAGTCGGCCATTATTGCGTGGTCGTTTTGAGGAAAAGAGAAGAGATCAGGTCTGCACGTGCTGCGCGTCGCGCTCGCGCTGGCCCGCGAGCGGATCGCGGCGTACCAGCAGCATGTGAATCTGCCGCGCGTCGCCGCGCAGGATCTCGAAGATCAGGTCGTCGATGCGCACCTTCTCGCCGCGATGCGGCACGCGCCCGAAACGATGCGTGACGAGTCCGCCGATCGTGTCGACATCTTCGTCCGAGTAATGCGTGCCGAACGCTTCGTTGAATTGCTCGATCTCGGTCAGCGCCCGCACGCGGAAGCGGCCGTCCGGCGAGGCGATGATGTTGCCGCTCTCCTCGTCGAAATCGTATTCGTCCTCGATGTCGCCGACGATCTGCTCCAGCACGTCTTCAATCGTGATGAGGCCCGCGACGCCGCCGTACTCGTCCACGACGATCGCAATGTGATTGTGGTTCACGCGGAAGTCATGCAGCAGCACGTTCAGGCGCTTGGACTCCGGAATGAACACGGCGGGGCGCAGCATGCCGCGTACATCGAATTCCTCTTCGGCGTAGTAACGCAGCAGGTCTTTGGCGAGCAGCACGCCGATGATGTTGTCGCGGTTGCCTTCGTAGACCGGATAGCGCGAGTGCGCTTTCTCCAGCACGAAGGGGATGAACTCCGCCGGCGTTTCCGCGATGTTGATCGCGTCCATCTGGGCGCGCGGGATCATGATGTCGCGCGCGCAGAGTTCGGAGACCTGGAAAACGCCTTCGATCATCGACAGCGAATCCGCGTCGATCAGGTTGCGCTCGTGCGCGTCCTGAAGGATTTCCAGAAGTTCGCCGCGAGATTCAGGCTCGGGCGAGATGAAGTCGGTCAGACGCTCAAGCAGGGAGCGTTTTTCCTGTGGTTTGTCGCTAGTTCGGTGTCGACTGGGATACGTGTCGTTCATGGTGGTGCGCCCGGCAAGTCTGGGCGCGCTGTTGCAGAGCGTTAAGGATACACCACGCACATGGCAGGACCGTGTCCCCGCGCACTCGCCGGCGAGACAAACGGTGGCGCCGCATGCGCAGGGCCTGGTTCAATGCTAACGGATAAATCCGCCCGAGGGGCGGTGGAGCAAAAATCCGCCGCGCAAGCTCAGTGTAAGGCAGTGTGGTCGTGGCGGGCGGCCCCATGTGACGAGGCGCGTGCTGCTCAGCCGGGTCGGCAGATCAGCTCAGCCGGCGCTCAGCCTCAGCCGTACGGAGTGTCAGCCTCACCATTTAGCCGCCGTCGCTCTCCGCTTCGCGGCAGCGCGCCAGCAGCGCTTCGAGCGCACGGTCTGGCATACCGCTCTCGCGCAATGCGGTGACGGTGCGGCTCACGTAGTCGAGCGTCGTGCCATAGCGGCCGCTGGCGCAGCCGAACACCGTTTGCACCACCTCATCGGCCAGCTTTCCGGTGTAGGTCGGCACGTCGCGGCGCATCACGAAGGCGAGCGCGTCGACCCGGCGGCCGTCCGTGAGGTTGCATGGCAGCCAGGCTGGCCGGTACGAGCCCATCGCCATTTCCCGGCGCCATAGCGTCTCCAGATGCGGCATCGCGCCCTCGGCGGCGAGCCGGAACGCAATGCCGGTGCACGAGCCGCCGCGGTCGAGCGCCAGCACAAGGCCGGGCTGCTCCGGCGTGCCGCGGTTCACGCGCGACCATAGATACAGGCCGCGGTGATAACCGTGCACCTTGGAGCGCGTCGCTTCGACCGTCGGCATGCCCGGATTCCAGATCAGCGAGCCATAGCCGAACAGCCAGAGATCGCTTTTGCGGTCCCAGTCGCGCAGCGCGCATTCGAGCGAGGCGCGCAATTCCTCGTCCGTCAGCAGCCGCGATTCGCCGAGCGACGGCGGATAGCCGGGGCAGGGCGGGCGGTCGTCGGGTACGGGGTAGGGGGCGCTCACGGTGCGTGCATAAAGGCGGGTAGGGGTTACTGGTAAGGGTCGCTGAAACCGAGCTTGGCCAGGATCTCAGTCTCGATCGCTTCCATTTCCTGCGCTTCCTCTTCGACCTCGTGATCGTAGCCTTGCGCGTGCAGCGTGCCGTGGACCAGCAGATGCGCATAGTGCTCGGCGAGCGTTTTGCCCTGCTCGGCGGCTTCTTTTTCGACCACCGGGCAGCACAGGATCAGATCGCCCGTCACCGGATCGTCTTCCGATTCGGCATAGGCGAAGGTCAGCACATTGGTCGAATAGTCTTTGCCGCGATAGGTGCGGTTCAGCGTGCGGCCTTCGTCGGCGTCCACGAAGCGCACGGTCAGTTCCGCATCGGCAAAGAGGGCCGCCTTGACCCAGCTTGCGACGGTTGCGCGCGGCAGAATCGCCTTGTGCTCCGGCCAGGCCTTGGCGGCGGGGAATTGCAGGTTCAACGTCAGTTTCGGGGCGCGGCTCATGCGTCTTGATTGTGTGGCGTTCTTGGCAGTCTAATGCGTGGCATCAATACGATGCCACATGGCTGATTCAGCGTGCATCGGCGGGACTCGCGTTCTTCTGCGAGTGCGCATCGTAGGCCTCCACGATACGCGCCACCAGCGGATGGCGCACGACGTCGACGCTGGTAAAGCGCGTGAGCGCAATGCCGCGCACGTCCGACAGCACCTGCTGCGCTTCGATCAGCCCGCTCTTGTGGCCGCGCGGCAAGTCGACCTGGGTGGTGTCGCCGGTGACGACAGCCTTCGAGCCGAAGCCGATCCGCGTCAGGAACATCTTCATCTGTTCGGGCGTGGTGTTTTGCGCCTCGTCGAGAATGATAAACGCGTGATTCAGCGTGCGGCCGCGCATATAAGCGAGCGGCGCGATTTCGATCATCTGCCGCTCGAACATCTTCGCGGTCTTGTCGAAGCCGAGCAGATCGTAGAGCGCGTCGTACAGCGGGCGCAGATACGGGTCGACCTTCTGCGCCAGATCGCCCGGCAGGAAGCCGAGGCGCTCGCCCGCTTCGACGGCCGGACGCGTCAGCACGATGCGTTTGACCTGATCGCGTTCCAGCGCGTCCACGGCGCAAGCCACCGCCAGATACGTCTTGCCCGTGCCCGCCGGCCCGACGCCGAAGGTCACGTCGTGCGAGACGATCTGTTTCAGATATTCACGCTGCGCCGGAGTACGGCCGCGCAGGTCGGCACGCCGCGTGTACAGCTTCGGGCCGAGCTCTTCGAGGTCTTCGTCGCCGGTGTCGGCCGGCTCGTCGAACGGGTGGTCCGGGTCGTGACGGAAACGCGCGTCCGGGTTATCCGCGCCGTTCGCACGACTGCGCGCCGGATGACGCGCCTCGACCAGCGCAAGCTGGATATCGTCGACCGAGAGCGGATCGCGCGCGCTGTTGTAGAAGTTTTCGAGGGCCGTGAGCGCCACCTTGGCGCCCCGGCCGCGGATCGAGATCCGGTGACCGCGGCGTTGCAGCGTGACGTCGAGCGCCTGCTCGATCTGCCGCAGGTTTTCGTCGAGCGGTCCGCAGAGGTTGGCGAGCCGCGCGTTGTCTTCGCGCGGTGCGGTGAATTCCAGATGCTGCTGAGTGGTCTTCAAGGCGGTGGATCGATCCTGTCGGTTTCAGTGCGCTTAATGGGTGGTGGCCGGCGAGTCGTTGTGCATTCCGTCATGCACCAGCACGAGTTCGCCACGTAGCGAATGTGGGTACGCTTGCACGATTTTCACGTCGACCATCTGGCCGATCAGCCGCGCGTGCGATGCCAGCGGCACCGGGAAATTCACCACGCGGTTGTTTTCGGTGCGGCCGGCGAGTTCGTTCGGGTCTTTGCGCGCCGGACGTTCGACCAGAATACGCTCGACCTTGCCGACCATCGATTCGCTGATGCGGGCGACGTTTTCTTCGATCGTAGCCTGCAGATGTTGCAGCCGTTTGAGTTTCACTTCACGCGGCGTGTCGTCGTGCAGGTTGGCCGCCGGCGTGCCGGGGCGCGGGCTGTAGATGAACGAGAAGCTGGTGTCGTACTTCATCTCGTGAATCAGCGCCATCATCTTGTCGAAGTCTTCCTCGGTCTCGCCGGGGAAACCGACGATCATGTCGGTGGACAGCGACAGGTCCGGACGGATCGCGCGCAGCTTGCGGATCACCGACTTGTATTCGAGCACCGTGTAGCCGCGCTTCATGGCCATCAGGATACGGTCGGAGCCGTGCTGAACCGGCAGATGCAGGTGGCTCACGAGCTTCGGCACCTTCGCGTACGTGTCGATCAGACGCTGGGTGAATTCCTTCGGATGCGAAGTGGTGTAGCGGATGCGTTCGATGCCGGGAATATCCGCGACGTATTCGATCAGCGTCGCAAAGTCCGCGATCTCGGATGAGCCGAGCGTGAGGCCGCCACGGTATGCATTCACGTTCTGGCCGAGCAGCGTCACTTCACGCACGCCCTGGTCTGCGAGGCCGGCGATTTCGGTGAGCACGTCGTCGAGCGGGCGCGACACTTCTTCGCCGCGCGTGTACGGCACGACGCAGTAGCTGCAGTACTTGCTGCAGCCTTCCATGATCGAGACGAAGGCGCTCGGGCCGTCGACGCGCGCCGGCGGCAGATGGTCGAACTTTTCGATTTCCGGGAACGAGATGTCGACTTGGGCGCGGCCGCTTTCGCGGCGCTTGTCGATCATCTGCGGCAGACGGTGCAGCGTTTGCGGGCCGAACACCACGTCCACATACGGCGCTCGCGCGACGATCGACGCGCCTTCCTGGCTCGCCACGCAGCCGCCCACGCCGATGATCAGGTTCGGATTCGCTTCCTTCAGCTCGCGCGCACGGCCGAGTTCGGAGAAGACTTTTTCCTGCGCTTTTTCGCGCACCGAGCAGGTATTGAAGAGAATGACGTCCGCGTCTTCCGGGGTGTCGGTCTTGACCAGGCCTTCAGCCGCACCGAGTACGTCGACCATTTTGTCGGAGTCGTACTCGTTCATCTGGCAGCCGTAGGTCTTTACATAAACTTTCTTGATCATCGAATTTCGCCGGTCGCAGTGGTTAACCTGGGGGCGTCGTTTAAGAGTGAAGTGAGGCGAAAACGTGCGCGGGCTGGGCGCGGCGCAGGGCCGGACGAAGCCTTGGGGACGCCTCGCAGCATGTTCTCAGCGTAGTCCAACATTATAGCCCTTCACCGGATACGGGATTTTTATGCGGACGCAGCTGCGGCAGGCCGAGCAGCGCTTCCAGTTCGTCCGAAACCTGGGCGAAACGCTCGCTCAGAAAGTCCAGCAGCACCCGTACGCGCGGGGCCATGTAGCGGTTGCGGTGGTAGAGCGCGTGCAGCGGCGCGTCGGGGTAGCGCCAGTCGGGCAGCAGGACCTTCAGGCCGTCCGAGCGCAGGTCGGCTTCCACGTCCCACATCGACTTCACCACGATCCCGTAGCCGCGCAGCGCCCATTCGCGGGCGACCGCGCCGTCATTGGTCTCACGGGCGGTATCGAGCGGCACCGTGTAGTGCTGGATCTCGTCGCCGCGTGTGAAGCGCCATTCGTTGACCGGCCCGGATGCCGTGCCGAGCACGATGCAGTCAAATCGCGCCAGATCGAGCGGATCCTTGGGCTCGCCATGCTTCGCGACGTATTCCGGCGCGGCGCACAACACGCGCCGGTTCGGCGCCAGCGGCCGGGCGATCAGCGAACTGTCCTGCGGCACGCCGAAGCGGATGGCGAGGTCGATGTCTTCCTGCACCAGGTTCGACAGCGAATCCGACAAGGTCAGCGCGAAGGTCACCTCGGGATATAGCGCGTTGAATTCGTCGAGCCAGTGCATCAGCAGGTTGCGCCCGAAATCCGAGGTCGCGGAAATCCGCACCTTGCCGCGCACCACGCTCTGTCCCTCCTGCAGCAAAGACTCGGCGTCGTCGAGCGCCTTCAGCGCCTGGCGGCAGCAGTTGAGGTACAGGCGGCCTTCGTCGGTGAGGCGCAACTGGCGGGTGGTGCGCTCGAACAGGCGTGCCTTCAGGCCGGTTTCGAGCTTCGTCAGACGGGCGCTGGCTGCGGCCGGCGTCAGGCCGAGCTTGCGGCCGGCCGCCGACAGGCTGCCCAACTGCGCAGCTTCGACGAACAGGCGGACGTCGCCGAGGTTATCCATGGGCATCGATTGTTCAAAATAATTTGAAAATGATTCAAATGCTACGCCAATTCTCAAATTGACGGGGGCCACGGACAATCCGCTTACTGAAATTTCGCGGTTGGAGTCTTGCTATGCCTATTCCCCTTCTTGCGCTAGCGATCAGCGCTTTTGCCATCGGCACGACCGAGTTCGTGATCATGGGCTTGCTGCCCGAGGTGGCGCGCGACCTCGCCGTCTCGATTCCGTCTGCGGGCTTGCTGGTGAGCGGTTATGCGCTCGGCGTGGCGGTTGGAGCGCCGTTGCTTGCCGTGGTGACCAGCAAGATGCCGCGCAAGCTCGCGCTGCAGTTGCTGATGGGCGTGTTTATCGTCGGTAACGTGTTGTGCGCGGTGGCCTCGGACTACTCGGTGCTGATGATTGCGCGCGTCGTGACGTCGTTTGCGCACGGCTCGTTCTTCGGCATCGGCGCAGTGGTGGCGGCCTCGCTCGTGCCGCAGGAAAGGCGCGCCAGCGCGATTGCGCTGATGTTCACCGGACTCACGCTCGCCAATGTGCTCGGGGTGCCGTTCGGCACCTTCATCGGCCAGGAGTTCGGCTGGCGTATGGCGTTCTGGGTCGTCGCCGCGCTCGGCGTGGTCTCGCTCGCGGGCGTCGCGGCGCTGGTGCCGAACAAGCACGACACGGGACCGGCAGGTCTGATGCATGAAGTGCGCGTGCTCAAGGACCCGCAGGTGTGGATGGCGCTCGCGATGACGATTGTCGGGTTCGGTGGCGTATTCGTCGTGTTCACCTACATTGCGCCGATTCTCGAGCAGGTGAGTGGTTTTTCGCCGCGCGGTGTCACGCTGATTCTGGTGCTGTTCGGCGTGGGGCTGACGGTTGGCAATACGATCGGCGGCAAACTCGCGGACCGCGCGCTGATGCCGTCGCTGATGGGGATTTTGCTGGCGCTCGCCGTGGTGATGGCAATTTTCACGCGCACCAGTCATTCGCAGGTGGCTGCCGCAGTGACGATTTTCGTCTGGGGGATCGCCGCGTTCGCCACGGTGCCGCCGTTGCAGATGCGCGTGGTCGAAAAGGCGACCGCAGCGCCGAATCTGGCCTCGACGCTGAATATCGGCGCGTTCAACCTGGGCAATGCAGGGGGCGCGTGGCTCGGCGGGCTGGCCATTGGTCACGGTTTGGGGCTCGATGCACTGCCGTGGGTCGCGGCGGCGGTTTCCCTCGCGGCGCTGCTGTTGACGTGGCTGGCGGCGCGCATGGATGCGCCGCTCAGCAATCGCGCGATTAGCGGCGAGGCCATATGAAAATTCGGCACAAGCTTTGCCGGAATCGTCCTCCGCAATACTGATAACAGTGTGAAGATAACTTCGTTGGGCGTAGCGAATCGCGATGCTATCTTGCCTCCACTAACCTTTTGCCCGCCATCCGGCGGCGCTACTGGAGGCACTCATGAATTCACCGCTTGCGCTGGTTCGCGATGCCGCACTCGATGCTCACGATGGGCCGCGGGCCGCGGAACCTTTCGATGCGTTGGAACATCTGGTCGGTGTCAATCTCGCCCGCCTGCGGGCCGAACGACAGTTGTCGCTAGACGCGCTGGCCCGCGCTTCGGGCGTCTCGCGTGCCATGCTGGCGCAGATCGAGTCGGCTCGCAGCGTGCCGTCGATCAAGGTGCTGTGTAAGGTCGCGGCGGCGCTGAAGGTCTCGGTCGCCGCGTTCTTGCGCCGCCATGCCAACAATGGCTTCGAGCATCTGCCTGCCGACCGCGCGACGCGCCTCGTCAGTTCGAACGGCCGGTATTCAGCGCGACCGCTGTATCCCGATGCGGAACCGGCGACCGCCGAGTTTCATGAATTGCGCATCGCGCCGCTCCATACCGAGGCGGGCGTACGGCGTGCGCCGGGCACGACGGTCAATCTGGTGGTGAGCGAGGGCACGCTCGAAGTCAGCGTGCATGACCAGCGCCAGTTGCTCGCCACCGGCGACGCAATCGTGTTCGACGCCGATCAGCCGCATAGCCTGCGCAATCCTGGTGACACCGAGGCGCGCGCGTTTCGCGTCACGCTGAATGCGGAAACGCCGCCGCGCTGGGACGTGCCGCACGATGCGGTGCGGCATGCGGCGCCGGTTTGATGAAATGATTGCGCGCGGCGGCTAGCGAGGCGTCGTTCTAATCCATGGCCGCTTCGCTGCAGAGCGAGCGCGGCTGTTGTATGCTTCCCCTGCCGGAAATTCCGGCAATCAGTGCGTCTTCAGGGCGGGGTGAAATTCCCCACCGGCGGTATGCAGGCAGCGCAATCGCGCTTGCCGGCGAGCCCGCGAGCGCCCAAGTCGTTGTGCGTTGCTGGGATCAGAGTAAGCGCTGAAGCACTAACTCTGATCGACAACGTTGCATGGGACCGGAGTAAGTGCTTCGCACTAACTCTGGTCGACATGGGGTCAGCAGATCTGGTGCGATGCCAGAGCCGACGGTCATAGTCCGGATGGAAGAAGATGTGCAGATAGTCATGTCGGTTCCCGTTGCGCTGCTCGATGGCCTGAGCGGAGCATGGGCGTTCCATTGGAACGTCCAGCGGGACGAGTGCTGCCTGTTTGCAATGCCCTGAAACGTTTTTCGCCCAACTTTTGCGAGAGCGTTTCAAATGTCCTTTACTACTTTTCCTGCCCCTTCGACGATTGCGGAAGACGCGTTCGCCGATCTCCCCCTGCTCACTACCGAACCGGTTCCGCCGCGTATCGCCGCTGCCTTGCAGGCTATGCGCGATGGCCGCGCTGTCGTCCTGCAGGACGACCACGACCGCGAGAACGAAGCCGATCTGATCGTCTCCGCCGAGCGGCTCACCAACGAGACCATGGCGCTGCTGATCCGTGAGTGCAGCGGCATCGTCTGCCTGTGCCTGCCCGACGAGAAGATTCGCGCGCTCGAACTGCCGCCGATGGCCGTCAACAACGAGAGCCGCCATGGCACGGCGTTCACGGTGTCGATCGAAGCGCGTGAAGGCGTGACGACCGGTGTTTCCGCCGCCGACCGCGTAACGACGATTCGCGCTGCGATCGCCGATACGGCGAAGCCGGCCGACATCGTCCGTCCCGGCCACGTGTTCCCGCTGCGCGCGATGCCCGGCGGCGTGCTGGCGCGGCGTGGCCACACGGAAGGCACGGTGGATCTGGCGATTCTCGCCGGCCTGAAGCCGGCTGGCGTGCTCTGCGAATTGATGAACCCGGACGGCACGATGACGCGCGGCGCGGACGTGGAGCGCTTCGCGGCGCAACACAATCTGCCGATGCTGACGATTGCCGAACTGGTGGAATTCCGTGAGGCGCTGGCTGCGGCGCGCGAATGCTGCACAGACGAGGTTTGAGCGGCGGGAGAATCCGCACAGCCTGAAGAAACCCGCGCCTGGTCAGCGCGGGTTTTTTATTCCGGCAGAAAGAGCCGCCGCCGAACGCACGTCGACTCGCATCATCCCGCGCTCGCACGATCCTGCACGGATCGACGCTATCTCCTACGACTGCACGTCCGCAAACTCACCACGCACACCTGCGTCGACAAGCGCGGGCAGTTCATCCATATGCTGCATGATTCGCGTCATGCCCATCTTGCGTAGCGCATCCGCGTACCCATCCGGAATATGACTCGCGCCAACGAAGGCGATGGTCTTCATGCCGGCCGCACGCGCGGCGTTCAGCCCGGCGACGCTGTCTTCGACCACCAGGCACTTGGCCGGCTCCACGCCCAGTTGCTGAGCGGCGAACAGATACACATCGGGGTAGGGCTTGGGCCTTGACACCTGCTCGGCGCTGAACACGCGTTCGCCGAACACCTGCTGCAGCCCCGCGCGCCGCACCGAAGCCTGCACGCGCTGCATCCGGCTATTCGATACGACCGCCGCCGGCAGCGACACGCGTTGCAGCGCGTCGCGCACGCCGCCCACGGCGCTCAGCTTCGAGCTCAGCGCCAGTTCGACGTTGTGCTCAACCGTTTCCAGAAAATTTTCCGGCAAGGTGATGCCGAACGACGCCTCGATGCCTTCGAGAAAGCGAGAGGTCTGCTGGCCGAACGCCGTTTTCACGACGCTGGTGAAGTCGAGGCCGGGGAAGGTGGCCGACAGCGTTTCAAGGAGTACGTGGTCAGCGATAACTTCGCTGTCGACGAGAACGCCGTCGCAGTCACAAATGAGATGATCGAGCATGCCGGAACAGGGAGCGAGAGGAACGTGGACCTTTCGGTCCGTGCGCAAACTGAAAGCATCATCATACGTGCTTTGTTGCCGTCTGCGCGAGCCTGCCGTTCGCTCCCGTCCGGTATTAGCTTTAATGCATATGCAGGTACAGCCATGCAGCAGCGGCGCCGCCGGCGAGCGGGCCCAGCACCGGCACCCATGCATAGCGCCAGTCGCTGTCGCGCTTGCCCGGGATCGGCAGCAGCGCGTGCATCAGACGCGGGGCCAGGTCGCGCGCCGGGCTCATTGCATAACCCGTCGGGCCGCCGAGCGAAATGCCGATACCGAGCACCAGCAGGCCGACCGGCAAGGCATCCAGCGCGCCCAGACCGACTTGCGGCGAGGCCAGATACAGCACGCCGAGAATCAGCACGAACGTGCAGATCATTTCGGTCAGGAAGTTATGCGGGGCGCTGCGAATCGCCGGCGCCGTGCAGAACGTGGCCAGCTTGATGTCGGCATCCGTTTCCTTCTCGAAGTGTTGGCGGTACGCCATCCACACGAGGCCCGCACCCGCCATGCCGCCCAGCATCTGCGCCGCGATATAGCCGGCCACCTTGCTCCAGGCGAACTTGCCGGCCAGCGCGAGGCTGATCGTCACCACTGGGTTCAGGTGCGCGCCGCTGAACGACGCCGTGATGAAGACGGCAATGAAGACCGCCATTGCCCAGCCCATCACGATGACGATCAGGTCGGCGCCCTTGCCTTTGGTGCGGGCGAGCAGCACGTTAGCGACGGCCCCGTTGCCGAGCAGCACGAGCATGGCAGTGCCGATGAATTCGGCTATGTAAGGTGACATGATTGGTTCTCCAAAATATATTTGTTAGGGAGGCCGCTGCGGAAGCGGCCTCTCGGCGTCACTGATAATCAATTGCGCGGCAAATTACAGGGTTGATCGCGTTTTGTCGAGGTGTACAGGCTCTACTGGCGAGGGCCTATACACGCAGGCGTGAACCGATCAGGGCGTGTCAGCCCATGCTTTAGCTGCACGGACTGCACGTTGCCAGCCGGCCAGATTGTCGGTGACCTCGCGCGGCTCCATATCCGGCGTGAAGCGGCGATCGAGTGCCCACTGGCTCTGCACTTCGTTGACGTCCTTCCAGTAGCCGACTGCCAGACCCGCCAGATACGCTGCGCCGAGCGCCGTGGTTTCGCTGATCTTCGGACGCACCGTGTCCACACCGAGAATGTCGGCCTGGAACTGCATCAGCAGATTGTTGGCGCAGGCGCCGCCGTCGACGCGCAATTCGCCGATGCGGATGCCCGAGTCGGCTTCCATCGCCTTCAGCACGTCGAGCGACTGGTAGGCGATCGAATCGAGCGCAGCGCGGGCAATATGCGCGGAGGTCGTGCCGCGCGTAACGCCGAACAACGTGCCGCGGGCGCGCGGATTCCAGTGCGGTGCGCCAAGGCCAGCGAAAGCCGGCACAAGGTACACGCCGTCGCCGTGCGGCACCGTGCGGGCGAGCGATTCGATTTCCGACGCGCTCTTGATGATGCCGAGACCGTCACGCAGCCACTGCACCACTGCACCTGCGATAAAGATGCTGCCTTCGAGCGCGTAGTTGATCTGGTCGCCGATCTGCCAGGCGATGGTCGTGACCAGGTTGTTCTTCGATTCGATCGGCTTTTCGCCGGTGTTCATCATCAGGAAGCAGCCGGTGCCGTAAGTGTTCTTCACCATGCCCGAGCGCGTGCACATCTGGCCGAACAGCGCGGCGTGCTGGTCGCCTGCGATGCCGCCGAGCGGGATCTTCGAGGCGAACACGGTGGTCTTCGTGTGGCCGTAGATCTCCGACGAGGCACGCACTTCCGGCAGCATGCTGCGCGGAATGTCGAGCGCCTGCAGCAGCTCGTCGTCCCATTGCAGCGTGTGGATGTTGAACAGCATCGTGCGCGACGCGTTGGTCACGTCGGTGACGTGCAGCTCGTGCTTGGTGAAGTTCCACACCAGCCAGCTATCGACCGTACCGAAGGCGAGGCGGCCCTGGTTGGCCTTTTCGCGCGCGCCTTCGACATTGTCGAGAATCCAGCGGATCTTTGTGGCGGAGAAATATGCGTCGATCGGCAGGCCGGTCTTCGCCCGGACTTTCTCTTCGAGCCCCTGTGCTTTCAGGCCGTCGCAGAAGTCGGCGGTGCGGCGGTCTTGCCAGACGATCGCGTTATAGATGGGGTGGCCGGTTTCGCGGTCCCACACGATCGTCGTTTCACGCTGGTTGGTGATACCGATAGCGGCGATCGAGGTGCCGTTCATCCCCGCACGGGTCACGGCTTCAGCCGCGACGCCTGCTTGAGTCGACCAGATTTCCTGCGGGTCATGTTCGACCCAGCCCGGACGCGGATAGATTTGCTGGAATTCCTTCTGTGCCGTCGAAACGATGTTGCCCTGACGGTCGAAAAGCATTGCGCGCGAACTGGTGGTGCCTTGGTCGAGCGCGAGGATGTACTGATCCTGCATTGTCTCTTCTCCATGTTATGAGTCGCCGGATTGAAGATCCGGCGACGGGAACGGCTTGTTGTTTTTGGATGCTGCAACGGCCGTGGCTTCGTGCATTCCAGATTGCTGATCTGCGCGCCGGAATACGGTGTTTTTGGTGCTTTGCGCGGAGCACGCCTGCGATGGGCGTGCCGTGCTTATGCGTTCTTAAGCGTGCTCATTCATGCTCATGCGTACTCATGCATGCTGGCTGGCGGCCTGCTTGAGCGGCGCGCGCTCGAGCGGTGCGGGCGAGCGTGCGAACCAGTCGTCGATTTCCTTGGTGATGCTTTCCAGCGTGCCTGGCTCGACGTGCAGGCCGAGCTTCGAGCGGCGCCACAACACGTCCTGCGCGCTGCGGGCCCATTCCACGTCGCGCAGATAACGCAGTTCGGCTTCGTACAGGCCCGGCGCAAAGGCGTGGCCCAACTCGTCGAGCGAGCGTGCTTCACCGATCACGTGCTTGGCGCGCGTGCCGTAAGCACGGCCGTAACGATGCGCGAGATCGGCCGGCAGCCAGCCGTACTGCTGCCTGAACTGGGTGAGGAAGCGTTCGAAATTGGCCTGCGGAATATCGCCGCCCGGCAGCGCCGCGCCGGCGGTCCACGCCGGAGCCGGATTGCGCAGCGCGCGGCCGAGTTCGTCGACAGCTTCTTCGGCAAGCTTGCGGAAGGTCGTGATCTTGCCGCCGAACACCGACAGCAGCGGCGCCTCACCGGCCGGGGCGTCAAGCTCCAGGCGGTAGTCGCGCGTGACAGCCGAGGGGTTGTCCGCGCCTTCTTCCTCGAGCAGCGGACGCACGCCCGAGTAGGTCCAGCGTACGTCGCGCGGCGAGATCTGCTGCTTGAAGTAGCGGTTGATCGAGTCGCACAGGTATTGCGTCTCGTCCGCGTTGATCGCCACTTTGGCGGGGTCGTCGCGGTATTCGATATCCGTGGTGCCGATCAGCGTGTAGTCGTGCTCGTACGGGATCGCGAAGATGATCCGCTTGTCCGGATTCTGGAAGATGTACGCGTGATCGTGTTCGAACAGGCGCGGCACGACGATGTGGCTGCCCTTGACGAGGCGCACGCTGTGGTTCGCGTCGCGGCCGAGTGCGCCGTGCAGCAGTTCGCCCACCCACGGGCCCGCTGCGTTCGCAATCGAACCGGCGCGCACATCGAGCAGCGTGCCATTGGCGCGGCGCAGTTGCGCGTGCCATTCGCCGCCGGCGCGCACGGCGCTCACGAGCTTGGTGCGGGTGAGGATGGTGGCGCCGTGTTCCTGCGCGTCGAGCGCATTTAGTACGACGAGACGGGCGTCATTGACCCAGCCGTCCGAGTACACGAAGCCACGCTTGATCGACTCGATCAGCGGCACGCCAGCCGGATGGCGGCGCATGTCGATGCCGCGCGAGGCCGGTAACAGTTCGCGGCGGGCGAGGTGATCGTAAAGGAACAGGCCCGCGCGGATCATCCAGGCCGGCCGCAGGTTCGGCATGTGCGGCATCACGAAGCGCAGCGGCCACATGATGTGCGGCGCGGCGCGCAGCAGCGTTTCGCGTTCCTGCAGCGCCTTGCGCACGAGTCCGAACTCGCGGTACTCGAGGTAGCGCAAGCCGCCGTGAATGAGTTTGGTGCTGGCCGACGACGTATGCGCCGCCAGATCGTCCTGTTCGCAGAGCAACACGGACAGGCCGCGCCCTGCGGCGTCGCGTGCGATGCCGGCGCCGTTGATCCCGCCGCCCACGACGAGCAAATCGTATCTAGAGCCTTGCGTCACCTGCTGTGTCCCCTACGTCATGTAAAGAAAGCTATCGAACCGATAGTGTTCGTTTTCGAACTTTAATGAACATAATCGAAAAAGTAAAGTTCGGCTTGACTGATCGTTTGTCCTGGGTAGTGGCGCGACGCGTCGGCACCGACGATACTCATGGCATTAGCCAACTCGAGGTGAGACATGCGGGGATTGTGGGCAATCGGTGCGGCGGCGCTACTGGCGGGATGTGTGGGCACGCCGAGCCTGAACGGCAGTTTCGGCGCGCCGTCGTTTGCAGCGCTGCAGCAGATCTGCAGCCCGGCGACGCCGGTGGACTACGGCAACGACGCGCAGTCGGTCTATACGACGTTCTATGACGCTTACGTCGCCAACCGGCGCGGTAAGGTCTCTACTGCGGACTACTGCGCCTTCCAGAGCGCGATCGCGCAGCAATACACGACGCTCGGCACGAGCAGCGATCCGCAGGCGCGCAACCAGTGGGTGGCGTTTTTCCTCGATCAGCGCGCAAAGGCGATTAGCTGGCGTGCGGCGGTCGATCCGACTCTGCGCAGTGGTTGAGGGGTGAGTGGTTACTACGGCGCCGGCTGAGGCTGCGCGCCACGCCATAGCATTTTGCGAAGCTGGGCCAACACGGCCTCGCGGGATAGCGCCGGCGTCGCGCCATCCTCCGGCGGCTGTTGCGCCGCGGGCAGCGGTAACTTGTTAGCGAGCGCCAACATCGCAAAGCCGTGCAGGGCCGCCCAATAGGCGTAGGCGATCAGGCTCGGATCGCCCTCCATGCGCCCGGCCGCAACGAGCGGTTCGAAATGCTCGCCCAAGGTGCGCCAAGCGCGGTGCGACGCTGTGGTTAGATCGGGGTGCGCGTTTTCATCCGGCTGTTCGAGATCGAACATCAGACGATAGGCATGGGGTTCATCCAGCGCGAACGTCACGTAGGCCTCGCTGAGCGCCACGCCCTGGTGGCCGGGGGCGGCGGCCTGGGCAACTGCCTCCAGCCGCTGCGCGAAGCGCGTGAAGGCTGCGGCGCGCACCATCGCGAGGATTTCCTCCTTGTCGCGGAAATACCGGTAGGGCGTCATCGCGCTGCAGCCCAGTTCGCGGGCCAGCTCGCGCATCGTCACGCCTTGCGCGCCACGGGTGGCGAACGCGTTCTCGGCGACGCGGCGCATGGCTTCGCGGAACTGGTGAATGTCTTCGTCAGAGAGTGTTTTAGGCATGCCGGATGACGCAGAGGTTCATTGCGTCAATTTACTGCGTAAATCAACCCGGCACAACCACGCAGGAGAATGAATCTCGCGGAGGCGTTGCGGAACTGAAGTGGCGCGCACCGGCGAAGGATGCGCGCCTTACCCCGGCAGGCGGTGCGCAGCGCCGTGCACGAAGTCTGACTGAGCGGAGATCACGCGCCGGAGCAGGCCGGCGCACTACGACAGACGCTTGATCGCCCGGATTGCCGTGTCGCCGATGTCGGTGACGCGCCATTGCTTGAGGCCGGAGGCGAGCTTTTCGAGTTGGACGAGCTGTCGTTCGAGCAGCGCATCCAGCTCCTCCCGATCCATCTCGACCTGATTGGGAGCATCCTTTACGAGCAACAACGTGGCGAATTCATGCGGACTCAGCATCGTTCTCTCCATGTCAAGCGTAATGCGGACTGCCGTGTGGGCGACTGGGCCGGCTCGGTGGCGGGCGCAGTGCGATCCGCTAAAGGATCAGGCGGGAGTGACAGCTGTCACGTCCGGCGCGCAGTGAAAATGGCGTCGGGGAACTGGAGTGTAGTCAACCGCACACTGAACGCCAAATCGTCCCCTGAAAATTTTCCATTTGACAATTGAAGGCTGCGGCGGCGGTCTGGATTGGCGGGCAAATCCTTGATTTCACTCGAAGTTTTGCGTGCGCCGCAGCAAAGAGCCGGAGCGGGCGGCGGCTGGCTAATTCGGCCAGGCGCGCCGCTCCCAGCGTCACTCGGCGATATAGACCTGGGTGCCGGCCGTGGCCAGCGTTTCGGCCATGTCGGCGGGGGGCGCGGCGTCGGTGAAGAGCGCGTCGATCTGGTTCAGATGGCCCTGGCGGACCAGCGCCGGCCGGCCGAACTTGGAATGGTCCGTGGCGAGGAACACCGTACGCGCGTGCTCGATGATCGCCTCGGCCACCCGCACTTCGCGGGTGTCGAAGTCGCGCAGCGTGCCGTCGGTTTCGATGCTCGAGGTGCCGATGATCGCGAAGTCCACCTTGAACTGGCGGATGAAGTCGATCGCCAGTTCGCCGACGATGCCCTTGTCCCACGGCCGCACGATGCCGCCGGTGACCAGCACCTCGCATTCCGGATAGCCGCTCATCATGCTGGCGACGTTCAGGTTGTTGGTGATCACGCGCAGCCCGCGATGGCGGTTCAGCGCGCGCGCCACTTCCTCGGTGGTGGTGCCGAGGTTGATGAAGAGCGAGGCCTGATCGGGGATGTGGGTCGCTACGAGCGCTGCGATGCGCCGCTTCTCGTCATGGAACATCCGCTGCCGCGCGGTGTACGAGACGTTCTCGGAGCTGGTCGGCAGGCTGGCGCCGCCGTGGTAGCGGCGCAGCAGGTTCATGTCGGCCAGCCAGTTGACGTCGCGCCGGATGGTTTGCGGGGTGACGTCGAAATGAGCAGCCAGGTCATCCACGGTTACGAAGCCGTCGCGTTGCACCCACTCGAGCAGTTCCTGTTGACGTGCGTTGAGGGTCAGGCGGGGGTCTCGGGTCATGTGTCTCGGGTCAAGTGATTGCGCCGGCGCCGGGTGCGGCCGCCAGCACCAGGAGCGAGCGTTGGTTTTACGGTGAGCTATTGTAAGACCAAGTGCGGGGTTGTCCGCCCTGTTAGCTTGAGGTCGGCGAAACGGATGCGTTCCGCCTGATCGGGACGAATCCAACCTGGAGGCCGAAGAGCTTTGCAACGCTGTTGAGCGAGTCGACGGTCGGATTTCCGGCCCCGCGCTCGATGTCCTGGATGACCCGGCGGCTGACGCCCCGGTGCGCGGCGAATTCCGCCTGGGTCAGGCCCGTCATTTTGCGCATCGCTTTCATGGCATCGGGAATGCTCATGCCACCCCGCTCGATCATTTCGTAGAAGGCGCGGCGCATGGCGTCCTGCTCTTCACGGGTGGGTCGGTTCCGGCGGGGCATGATGAATCTCTGGCGGTTGAAGGGCTTTCAGTTGTCGGACCTGCGTATCGATGTGCGGTGTCAGGAACTCTATGATGTCGTGGTCGACGCCCTGCGCTTCCATGATGTCGGCCAGGCGTTCGATCTGGGCGGCGAAACGGCTCAATCCCAGGGCGAGCGTTTGGCGTTCTTGATCAGGCACAGGCAGCGCGGCAAGCACGTCGGCCCAGTCCGTGAGCTCGACCCGCGTGTCAGGCCGATACCATCTCAACGCACGTGGAATCAACTCGGGGTCCAGGTACATCGGCGCGAAGTCGAACAGCGGTGTGAGCCCAACTTTGCCTTCGACTATCTGCACGGCTGTATTGCGCGCGTGATTGTCCGTGTTGCGCATTGCGAGGTTGAGCACGTCCCGCTTGATGAATTCGAGCGTTTCGACTGATGGATCGGTCACCACCTTGCGGATCCCGGCCACGACCTCGAAGAGGCTCGGGCGTCGATCAAAACCGGGCAGCCCCAGAATGGATGCCACGCTTTCCTGATGAAGGCGCATGACTTTCCCGCCGCTCGCGATCCGGTCAAAGCGCGGGATCAGCAGGATGTCTCCGTGAAGGGTCGGCAAGTCCGCGTGCGTGCGGATACCCAGCGTGGCGGCCACGCGCATGTACGCCGCTTCGTTGCGAAGGACCTTGTCGTCGGCCGCGCTATTCCCACGCGGCAGTTTCGCTATCAGATGCTGGGTCGCGTCGGCATCAGGCAGGGTGGCATCACCGTGCAGTAGGCCCTTTTTGTCCCGGGTTAGCAGATATTTCGGCGCCGCACCCTGGACTCCTGTGGTGCCGGTGCCCAGCATCCCGTGCAGGAACATCCTTTCCTTGAATTCGGCGCTGCGCTCGGCGACGTCGTCGATTGTCAGGCCGGGCAGACCACGCGCGTCCGGGTGTCGCGCGACGTGTGCCTCAAAATAGTCGACTGCCTCGGCAACCCGGATTCGGCCAACCGGATTGAAGGCGCCCGCGCAGATCAGCGGAAAGTCGGCGTCAGGGCCATCCGCCAGTTCCAACTCGCCCAGCAGGAAGCGACGACCGCCCCCCTGTGGAACGAGGTCGTAGAGGAAGGCGGGCATGGTCCGGGCCGTGCGGATCTCCATATCCACCGGCTCGACCAGTGATACTGGGGCGTGCGCATGCTCCACGGCGTACATGACCGGAAGATTCCACTGGCAAAGGCCGTTGTTGAGCTCAATCTGCGCGCAGTCGATCCAGCGGTCGTCCAGGAATATCTGCAAAGTGCATTCCATGAGCTGGCTCCTTAAGCATCATAAATGTAGCACAATGGGGCGATAGATGACGTATACGCTTCTTATAAGATGCTTTTTTGACGAATTCAGTAAGTAAAACGCACTCGCTACTACAGGCTCACTACGTCTATTCAGCCCGTTTCTGCATTTATTCATTTGATAAATGAATTTGTTTTTTTGCCCGGTTCGCGCTGCAATCGAAGGTCCTTTCCGTGCTGCTTTTCTAATGGCGCCGGCGGATTTCCCGCGCCGGGCCACGCTCTCCGAGAGTTCCCTATATGACCCGCTTCGACTGGCAAAACCCCTATCCGACACCGCGCCTGCCGGTGTTCGCGCGCAATATCGTTTCGACTTCGCATCCGCTTGCCGCGCAAGCGGGCCTGCGCATGCTATGGAAGGGCGGCAACGCGGTCGATGCGGCGATCGCGGCGGCAGCGGCCATTACCGTCGTGGAGCCGGTCTCCTGCGGCCTGGGAGGCGATGCGTTCGCGCTCGTGTGGGATGGGGCGAAGCTGCATGGCCTGAACGCGTCTGGGGTGTCTCCGGCGGCCTGGAACGTCGACTACTTCAAGCGCAAGTACGGCGAGAAGAACGGTCTCGCGAAACAGCCCAAGCGCGGCTGGGATGCGGTGACGGTGCCGGGCGTGATCGCCGGCTGGGAGGCGTTGCACCAGAAGTTCGGTTCGCTGCCGTTTGCCGACCTGATGGAGCCGGCCATTGAAATCGCCGAGCGCGGTCATGCGGTGGCGAGCATCGTCGCCTACAAGTGGGCGGCGGCCGTGCCCGAATTGAAGGACCTGCCGGGCTTCGCCCAGACCTTCATGCCGCGCGGCCGGGCGCCGGAAGTGAGCGAACTGGTGCGCTTCCCCGGGCACGCCAAGACGCTGCGCAAGCTCGCTGAACTCGGTCCGCGCGCCTATTACGAAGGCGAGATCGCCGAGCAGATCGCCGCGTTCGCGCGTGAGGGCGGCGGCGCAATGACCGTTGCAGACCTGCGCAACTATCGCGCGGATTGGGTTGAACCGATCGGCAAGGCGTATCGCGGCTACACCGTGCACGAAATTCCGCCGAACGGCCAGGGTATCGCCGCGCTGATTGCGCTCGGCATCCTCGAAAAATTCGACGTGGGTTCGCTCGCGGTCGATAACGTCGAATCGCAGCATCTGCAGATCGAAGCGATGAAGCTCGCATTTGCCGACGTCTATCGCTACGTCGCGGATCCGCGTTCAATGGACGTCACGCCTGAGCAGATGCTCGACGATGCCTATCTGAGCTCGCGCGCGAAACTGATCGATCCGAAGCGCGCGACGCAGTTCGATTTCGGCATGCCGAAAGCGGGCGGCACGATCTATATGTCGGTGGCCGACGAGCGCGGCATGATGGTGAGTTTCATCCAGTCGAACTACATGGGCTTCGGCTCCGGCATCGTCGTGCCGGATACCGGCATTGCACTACAGAACCGCGGTTGCGGTTTCTCGATGGACCCGAAGTCGCCGAACGTTGTCGCAGGCGGCAAGCGGCCGTTCCATACGATCATCCCATCTTTCCTCACGCAACAGGTCGACGGCAAGCAGGAAGCGGTGATGAGCTTCGGCGTGATGGGCGGCGACATGCAGCCGCAAGGTCATCTGCAATCGATCGTGCGGATGCTCGACTATGGCCAGCAACCGCAGGCAGCGTGCGATGCGCCGCGCTGGAAGGTGAACCGCGATTTCAGCATCGACATCGAAGCGACGCTCGATGCGAACACGGCGCGCGCGCTCGAGAAACTCGGCCATACGATCAAGTCGGTCGACGATCCGTACATGGATTTCGGCTCCGGCCAGTACATCTGGAAGCTCGATCGTAACGATCCGGAACGCGGCTATGTGGCGGCGAGCGACAGTCGTCGCGATGGTCTTGCCGCGGGCTTCTGATCTGGCCTGAACCTCGCGCCTGGCGCGAACCGGCCCCAAGCGGGCCACCGACCCAAGGCTATGCCGATTGCGTGAAACACGCCGGCGCATCGGCATAGCCAGGCGTCCTGGGCCGTTCGGTCTGCTAATCGGACCGCTCGCCAATGACATCCGCGCGCATTGATCCGGATGTTCATCCGCGTTGACCTTCGACAAACTTTCGTACGTGGCCTCGATCGCCCCTCAGGCCACCGAAACCTTACCGCACCTTGCTCGCCGGCCCCTAGATCGATGCCCCGGCAGCCCCTGCCACGCTGCTTTCGCGATGCATCGCGCCCTCCTTGTGTTGGATTGGAACATTTCGACTATCTTGCGGCCGGAACTGCTGAGCATGGGTCTGGTCTGTGCTGAGTTATCTGCAGAGTTGCGGAACACCAGCTAAGATGCAAGATACAAGGGGTTAACTCTAATTCAAGGCGCTGTATCGAAACAAAAGCAGCCTGGCGAAACGCAAGTGGTTCTAGGCACGCTCCATCAGTCGATACAGCTTTCGGAGCAAGAAACAAATGCACACTGAGCGTAACCATGTGATGCCCTGGCGGATTGAGGACATTGACCTCAGCCGGATCGACCGGCAGCGGGCCGTGGCCAACGAAGATCTGCTGCTTCTGCTGTGCGCGGCCTCGTTCATTGAAAGCGGTACGGATCTCTACACCAGCAATCTGAGCACCTTCTTCAACGGCGACCCGGAAGTGTCGGCCTGGCTCAACAACGAGTGGGAGCCGGAAGAAATGCAGCACGGCCGGGCCCTGAAGACGTATATCGCTTACGTGTGGCCGGAGTTCGACTGGGATACGGCCTTCCGCAATTTCTTCGAAGAGTATTCGAAGACCTGTTCCGTCGAAGACTTCGAGAAGACGCGTGCGCTTGAAATGGTTGCACGCTGCGTGGTTGAAACCGGCACGGCAACCTTGTACCGCGCGATCGGCGAGTGCTCGGACGAGCCGGTGCTCAAGCAGATCACGGACAACATTCGCACTGACGAAGTCCGTCACTACAAGCACTTTTTCAAGTATTTCAAGAAGTACAACAAGATCGAAGGCAACGGTCGGCTTGCGGTGTTCGGTGCGTTGATGCGTCGCTTGATGGAGATCAAGAACGAAGACTCGGAGATTGCGTTGCGCCATGTGTTCGCGATCCGCTATCCGGAGCGCGTGCACGACTCCGCTTACAACCGCGAACGTGCGGCACGCATCAATACACTCGTGCGTCGCAATCTGTCGGCCGACATGTGCGTGAAGATGCTGCTCAAACCGCTCGACCTGCCGGCACGCATTCAACCCGGCGTGCATTATCCGCTCGCGAAGATCACGCAGCATGTATTCTTCCGTTGATGACGGGTGCCATGCGCGTGCGACTCATTGAGCGGGTCGGTTGGATCGTCCTGGCGCTCTGAGCTTGCGAACGTATGAACGAATGGCCCGCCGCGCGCGGGCCATTCGTATTTTCACAGTCTGTATTTCGATTCAACACGATCGACCCACCGGAGTCCGGCGATGACCGATTCTGTATCCAGACGCCCGCTCGACCAGGACGTATTCGACGAATGGCCGGCTGCGGCGCGCGCCTTGTTCGACGGCAGCTCGCTCGGGAGCAAGACCGGCTTCACCGCGTCGTTGCTGACCACCGACGCGAACGGTCACGTGCGTACTTCGCTGCTGGGTGTGGGCGAGTTGTACGCGCCCGATTCGCGCACGCTTTGCATTGCGCTATGGCCGCAATCGCGGGCTGCAGGCGTTCTGACGCGCAGCGGCCGTGGGGCGCTGACGTTTGTCTGCGAAGACGCGTTCTATCAGGTGCAGTTGCAGTTCGAGCCGCTGGCGTCAGCCGACGGCAGCAGTAGCGGGCTGGCCCACTTTATCGGCTTCATCGATACGGGTGAAACGCAACGGGTTCGCTACGCACGCCTGACGGGTGGCATCACGTTCGAATTGGGGGAGGAGAGTGAGGCGGTGCTCGACCGGTGGGAACAGCAGATCGAGCACCTGAAGCAGGCCGCCGCAGCGGCCCGCTCGTGACGCGGATGAGGCTCGGCGGCTAGCGCCGCCTACGCTTAACGTCCGCGCTGACCGCCGTTGCGCGGCGGCTGCGAGCTACGCGGTGCATCGCCACGCGGCTTGGCGCCGCCCAGCAACGCGCCCGGATTGCCGCCTTGCGGTTTGGCCTGAGCCTGCGGCTTGCGCGGCGCATGCGTGGCGCCGGCGCCGTCATGCGTGGCAGGCCCGGGCTTGCCGTGATGGCGAGTGGTCTCATGGCGCGGATTGTCCTTGCGCGCTTGCGGCTGGCTCGGCGCACCGGCCGGCTTGGCGCCTTGCGCTTTGGCCAGCTGGCTGCCCGCCGGGCGCTGCCCCGAACGCTGTGCGGGTTTGGCCGCGCCGCCATCGCGACGCGTACCCTCGCCCCGCGGCGCACCTTGACCCTGACGCGGCTGACGGCCACCGCCGCCGCCGCCACCGCCCTGGCCACGGCGCAGGATCGGCTCCGGCTTCGCGTTCGGATCCGGTTCAAATCCGGCGATCACTTCTTGCGGCACCGCGCGCTTGATCAGCTTCTCGATGTCCTTGAGTAACTGCAGTTCGTCGACGCAGACCAGCGACACCGCTTCGCCTGTCGCGCCAGCACGGCCGGTACGGCCGATACGGTGCACATAGTCTTCCGGCACGTTCGGCAGGTCGTAGTTGACCACGTGCGGCAACTGGTCGATGTCGATGCCGCGTGCTGCGATATCGGTTGCCACCAGCACCTGCAGCGTGTTGCTCTTGAACTCGGCGAGTGCGCGCGTGCGGGCCGACTGGCTCTTGTTGCCGTGAATCGCGAGTGCGCTGATGCCGTCCTTGGTCAGTTGCTCGGCAAGGCGGTTCGCGCCGTGCTTGGTGCGCGTGAATACCAGCACCTGAAACCAGTTGTGTTCCTTGATGAGGTGCGTGAGCAGCTCGCGCTTCTTGTCGCGGTCCACCGGGTGGATCTTCTGCGCCACCGACTCAGCCGTCGTATTGCGGCGTGCCACTTCGATCAGCGCCGGCGAATCGAGCAGGTTGTCGGCGAGCGTCTTGATCTCGTCGGAGAAGGTCGCGGAGAACAGCAGGTTCTGGCGCTTCGGCGGCAGCTTGGCAAGCACGCGCTTGATGTCGTGGATGAAGCCCATGTCGAGCATGCGGTCGGCTTCGTCGAGTACGAGAATCTCGAGATGCGACAGGTCGATGGTCTTCTGCTGCATGTGATCGAGCAGACGCCCGGGCGTGGCCACCACGATATCGATGCCGCGACGCAGCGCATCGATTTGCGGATTGATGCCGACACCGCCGAACATTACCGTGGACTTGAGCTTCAGGTACTTGCCGTAGGCGCGCACGCTTTCCTCGACCTGCGCTGCGAGTTCGCGCGTCGGCGTGAGGATCAGCGCGCGGACCACGCGCTTGCCGGCGGCCGTGGTGACCGGCGGCATGGTGTTCAGACGCTGCAGGATCGGCAGCGTAAAGCCGGCCGTCTTGCCGGTGCCGGTCTGCGCGCCGGCGAGCAGGTCGCCGCCGTTGAGCACGGCCGGAATCGCCTGCAGCTGAATGGGAGTAGGGATGGTGTAGCCGAGTTCGTGAACAGCACGGACCAGCGGTTCGGACAAGCCGAGGGAATCAAAAGACATAAAAACTCTTTGCAATGCAGTATCGCGAAACGGCGAACGCGCGGCCAAAAAAGCGCGCTTCGGGGCTTAAGCCCTGGTCCGGTCGCAGGGAAATCGGCGGCACACGCCAGCGCGTGCCGAATGCTTCAACGCGCTATCAAGACACGTTGACTGGCCTTTAGTTGCACTTCGCCGTCGTGGGGTGTTACGCGACGTAGCGCGCAACACTGACGAATTGACACAGACTGCCCGCCAGAACGAACAGGTGCCAGATACCATGTCCGTGCCGGATGCGCTCGTCGTTGATGAAGAAGTAGATGCCGACGCTGTAGATGATCCCGCCGGCCACGAGCCATGCGGTGCCCGCGGTCGGTAATGCTTCGACCAGCGGACGAATGGCAACGAGCGCGAGCCATCCCATCAAGACATACAGCACCATCGATACGCTACGGGTGCGTCGCCCGAGCGTAAGTTCCTGCACGATGCCAAGGGCCGCAAGGCCCCAGCTTACCCCGAACAGGGACCAGCCCCACGGTCCACGCAGCGTGACCAGCGTGAACGGCGTGTAGCTGCCGGCGATCAGCAGGTAGATCGCCGAATGATCGCATTTTTGCAGGACCGCCTTGACGCGCGGGTTGCGCACGCTATGGTAAAGCGTGGAGATAGCATACAGCACGAACAGCATCGCGCCGTAAACGCTGAAACTGACGACCTTGTACGCATCGCCGTCCAGCGCGCCCATGGTGACGAGCGTAGCCAACCCCGCCACCGACAGCACTGCGCCGACGAGGTGGGTAATACTGTTGAAACGCTCACCGACATGCACGACATCTTCTCCTGCTGGGTCCAATACGCCATTGTGCACGTAATGGCTAACCCTGGTCCTAAAAAACGAAGGGCGCGGCCGCGTTTTTCCCGCAGGCCGCGCCCTCCTTACTGCTTACGCCGCCTAGTCGAGCGGCGCAGAACGCAGATCCGCCACCTGTTGTGGCGACACGGCCGTACCGTGGTTGCCCCAGGACATACGAATGTAGGTCACTACGGCGGCCACTTCCTGGTTCGACAGCGACTGTGCAAACGGGGGCATACCGTACGGCTTCGGATTGCCATCCGTGCTCGGCGGGAAGCCGCCGTTCAGCACCATGCGGATCGGGTTCACGGCTGACGGCATCTGGATCGACTGGTTGTTGGCCAGCGGCGGGTAGTTCGGCGGTTGGCCGAGACCGTTCGCCTCGTGGCACTTCGCGCAGTTGTCCGTGTAGATCTTCTGACCTTGCTGCAACAGCTCCGTGCCGAACTGAGCCGAGGTTTCCAGCTGCAGGTTTTCCGGCGCTTCGCTCTTCTGCGGAATGGTCTTCAGATACGTGGACATCGCCTTGATGTCTTCGTCCGACATGTACTGCAAGCTGTTGTGAACCACTTCAGCCATCGGGCCGAACACCGCGCCACGCTGCGACACGCCGTTCTTCAGCAGGTCCTGGATGTCCTTGATGTCCCAGTCGCCCAGACCGGCTTCCTTGTTCGACGTGAGCGACGGAGCGTACCAGTTCTGCAACGGAATCAGGCCGCCGGCGAAGGCCGCCGAGTTGACCGGACCGCCCATGGCGTTGATCGAGGTGTGGCACATGCCGCAGTGGCCGAGGCCTTCGATCAGGTACGCGCCGCGGTTCCATTCGACCGATTTGGTCGGATCCGCCTTGTACTCGCCTTCACGGAAGAACAGCGTGCGCCAGCCGATCAGCAGGTTGCGGTTGTTGAACGGGAATTTCAGTTCGTGCGGACGGCTCGGCACGTTGACCGGCGTGACCGAGCGCAGGTACGCGTAGATCGCGTCCGCATCGGCGCGCGTGACCTTCGTGTAGCTCGTGAACGGGAAGCCCGGGTAGAGCAGGCTGCCGTCCTTCGAGCGGCCGGTGTGCATGGCGCGGTAGAAATCGTCCTGGGTCCACTTGCCGATGCCGTACTGGTCGTCAGGCGTGATGTTCGGCGTGAACATCGTGCCGAACGGCGTGGCCATCGGCAGGCCGCCGGCGAATTCCTTGCCGCCGCGCACCGTGTGGCAGGCGATACAGTCGCCGGCCCGGGCGAGGTACTCGCCCTTCTTGATCAGGGCAGCCTGGTCGGCGGGGGTGGCCGCCATGGCGCTGCCGTTGTGCAGGTTGTCACCGCCCGACCACAGGACGGGAACGAGGGCAGCGGCCGCAACCACGACGACTGCCGAAAGGGCGAACACAGTCTTGCGTTTCATTTGGTCATCTCTCCCGGTGCCTTATTGCGGTTCGCTGCCGCAGGCAAGCGGAGTCTTCATCGAGCCGGCCGCAGCCGGAACGGGGTTCTGCGGAGCCGTCTGGGTGGACAACCATGAAGCGACCGCATTCACGTCGTCATCGGTCAAGCGGGTGGCGATCGTGTGCATGCAGTCAGGCGCAATGGCGTGGCGCGAGCCCGAACGCCAGGCGCCGAGCTGCGCGCTGATGTAGTCGGCGTGCAGCCCGACCAGACCCGGGATAGCCGGTTGCATGCCGGTCAGCGCCTTGCCGTGGCAAGCGGCGCAGGCCGGAATCTGCTTCGCCGCGTCGCCGTGCAGCACGATGTTCTGGCCGCGCGCCAAGGTATCCGACGACACCGTCGGCTTGGCCGGCGGCGGGTAGGGCGGGCGCTGCTGGGAGAAGTACGTGGCGATCTGATGAAGGTAGTCGTCCGAGAGATACGTGACGAGGTAGTTCATGGGCGGGTACTTGCGGCGCCCTTCGCGGAAATTCTTGAGCTGGTTGTACAGATAGTCAGCTGGTTTGCCCGCGAGGCGTGGGAAGTAGTCGTTGTCCGTCCCCTGGCCGTGTGAGCCATGGCATGCCGTGCAGCCTTGCACGCGCGCTTCCATCGTATCCGGGGTCTTGGGCTGAGTCTGCGCTTTCGCTGCGCTATAGACGCCTGCAGCGCCGATCAGCAGAAGGGCAAGAAGCGGGCGGAAAATGCGTCTTGAAGACACGCGTAACTCCATCAGATTCGGGGACCCGACCGGGCTTCGAACGGCTCGGCTTGGGGGGCAAGTGGGGCTGCGGCGACGCAGCATTCTATCATCGCTGGGTAATGGTGACTATTTGCCACAGGCCACCTGGCACCTCCTCGTAAACGCCGATGTGACAGTTTGGCGCAGTGTGTATCGGCCTCGTCCCATATGCCCTTTGGATTGCCCTGAGTTGACTTTTGGGTTGCGTTTGCGTTGCTTTTGACTTGCTTTTGCGCTGCTGCCCGGCTCCGTTCCTGGACAGTTTCGCAGCATGAAGATGCAACTGAGTTGAACCCGCACGCATACGAACCATCGAAGCGTACACTCCCGGGGCGCCGGTGTCTTGCTGCGCTGCGTGCAACCCTCTTCCGTGTGTTTTTCGACAAGCAACCCGCCTTTCATGAAGCTATCCGATTTCACCCGCCCTGCGCCGTGTGTGCCGGCGGTCAGTGCCGTGGCGCTCGCCACGGGCTCATCCGCGTCTGCCCATGCGGGTCCTGGCTCACTTGAGCCTGTACTGAACGCCGAAGCCGCGGCGTCGAGCCAGTTGGCGATCCATTTCAGCGTGCCGCTCGAACCGGCCACTTACGCGTTGGCTGTGCAATGAGAGTAGACGGATTGTGGATCGGGCAGGTCGCGATGGCCGCGCTCATGAATGTCGCGTTTGCGTTTGCTGTTGGTTCGGCGCTGCTTGGCGCCTGGCTTGCGAAGGATGCCCAGGCCAAGGTCGCGCCGGCGCGTCCTGCATGGTTGCGGGCGCAACGCTCGATGCTGACGGCGTGCGTCGTGCTGGTGCTCGCCGACCTTGGCTGGCTGCTGTATCAGGCTGCGGCGATGAGCGGCAGCGCCTTGCCGCAGGCGTTTGGCGTGATCCCGACGGTGCTGGCGCAGACGCATGTAGGCTATGCCTGGAGCGTTGCGTTTATCGGTGCGCTGGTGCTGCTGCTGACCGCGATGTCCTCGCACGCCAGCACGCTGCGCAATGCGCTGCTATGGCTGGCGGTGATCGCCATTGCGGGTGGCAAGGCGTCGCTCGGGCATGCGGCCGATGCCGGACCGGCCTCGGCGGCGATCGGCGTGCATACCTTGCATGTGCTGGCCACCAGTGTGTGGGGCGGGCTCGTGGTGGCGGCCGGTCTGGCGGTGCTGCCGGCGCTAGGCACCTCGACCGCACGGGGCATCCTGATCCGTACGGCCATGCAGGTGTCGAACGTGTCGCTGGTCGCGGTGGTGCTCGTGTTGCTGACCGGCATCTTCAACACCGTGCGCGGTTCGGGGGGCTCGTTCGAGGCGATCGAGATCAGCACCTGGGGGCATGTTTTGACGCTCAAGCTTGCGCTTGTCGCGCTGGCGCTGGTGCTCGGTGGGCTGAACCGCTTCTCGGCGTTGCCGCGGCTGCGCCGCACCGCCTCGACGATGGATGCGCACACCTTCACCAACGTGCTCTACCTCGAAGCGCTGGCGATGATTGGCGTGTTCGTGGCAGCCGCTGCGCTGTCGCACAGCGTGCCGGCTTACGTCTCGCTCGGCTGAGCGAGCAGTGGGCGGCTAACCGCGGCTCACGCAAAAAAGCGCCGCACAGCAGGCCTGTGCGGCGTTAACACACACGGTCGCCCGGCAGGAGCCGGCTTTCCCGGTACTGCCCGTTAAGCAGCGAGTGCGTTCGGCACTCGCTCCAGCATCGTTTCAGGGAACATCTCCTGACGCAGTTCGCCGTCGTCGTCGAACCATTGGCAGATTAGCCAGGTGCCCGGCGCGAATACCACCGGACCTACCCACGTCGCGGTCATCGGACGGCCGCCCGATTTGAGCGTCAGCACGTCGCCGCCGCGGTACGTCGTTCGTTTGGACAGGAACATTGATTTCATCGGTTCGGTCTTCCACTCAGCGAATTATTCGAATCCCAGCTTGTGGCCGAGGATCGGCGCGCAGAACAGCGCGATCGCACAGCCGCTGACCTTGCCTTCGAGTTCGGCCGCCGCGGCGTGCGAGCCGTACAGCTGGCTCAGCAGGTCGAACAGTTGCGGCGCGCAATAGATCACGGCGGCTGCCAGGAAGCACTTTTCTACCGTCGAGATGCGCCAGCCGCGTTGAAACGCGAGCACCGCGCCGATCACCCGCAGTACGCCGAACACCACCAGCGCACCCACGGCTGCTTGCTCGCGGATCAGATAGTCAGGAAGGAATTCGCCCATGATGGCCTCTCGCATTGTCTTTTGACTGCAATAGAGCAAGGAGTGGGCCAAGCGCGCGGCGAGTGCCGGTGAGGCGGCCGGAAAGCCTTATTCAGCAAGGCTTTTCGGCGCAGAGGGAGGTTGAGGTTGCGACTTCAAATCGGCGTTTTAAGCTCGATTCGGACCGCGATGTTACGTAACTGAGACGCAGCCGGCGTCACGTGCCGTAACGTCGGTGAAAACGTCTGAGTGATGCGATGCCAGCCTGGTTCGAGCGCCGCTTACCACTCGGCGACGCTGCCGTCGGTATGGCGCCACACCGGATTGCGCCAGCGATGACCGACCTTGGCCATTTCGCGCACCTTCTCTTCATTGACCTCGATGCCGAGCCCCGGCCCTTGCGGAATCGAGACGAAGCCGTCTTCGTATTTGAAGACTTCGGGGTTCTTGATGTAGTCGAGCAGGTCATTGCCCTGGTTGTAGTGAATGCCCAGGCTCTGCTCCTGGATGAACGCGTTGTAGCTGACCGCGTCGATCTGCAGGCAGGTCGCCAAAGCGATCGGTCCGAGCGGGCAGTGCAGCGCCAGCGCCACGTCATAGGCTTCCGCCATTGATGCAATCTTGCGACACTCGGTAATGCCGCCCGCGTGCGAGGCGTCCGGCTGGATGATGTCGACATAGCCACCGGCCAGGATGTGCTTGAAGTCCCAGCGCGAGTAGAGACGCTCGCCGAGCGCAATCGGCGTATTGGTCTGATTGACGATGTCGCGCAGCGCCTCGGCGTTTTCCGACAGCACCGGCTCTTCGATGAAGAGCAGCTTGTACGGATCGAGCTCCTTGGCGAGCACCTTTGCCATCGGCTTGTGCACGCGGCCGTGGAAGTCCACGCCGATGCCGATGTTCGGCCCCACCGCCTCGCGCACGGCGGCGACGTTGTTGATGACGCCTTGCACCTTGTCGAAGGTGTCGATGATCTGGAGCTCCTCCGAGCCGTTCATCTTCACTGCCTTGAAGCCGCGTTCCACCACGGCGCGCGCGTTGTTGGCGACGTCGCTGGGGCGGTCGCCGCCGATCCACGAGTACACCTTGATCCGGTCGCGCACCTGGCCGCCCAGCAGCGCGTGCACCGGCACGCCGTGGTGCTTGCCCTTGATGTCCCACAGCGCCTGGTCGACGCCGGCGATCGCGCTCATCGTGATCGGGCCGCCGCGATAGAAGCCCGCCCGGTACATCACCTGCCAGTGGTCCTCGATCAGCAGCGGGTCTTTGCCGATCAGATAGTCCGACAACTCTTCGACCGCCGCCGCGACGGTATGCGCCCGGCCTTCGACCACCGGCTCGCCCCAGCCGACGATGCCCTCGTCGGTTTCGATCTTGAGGAAGCACCAGCGCGGCGGAACGATGAAGGTTTCGAGCTTGGTAATTTTCATGGTGAGCGTCTCCTTGTGGCTGCCTGCTGCGAGGCCGATGCTGGGTGGCGATTGCCGGTGACACGCGGTGCGGGTGCCGATGCGCCCGCCTTCGCGTTCCTCGGCGCGATGTCTGAGGAGTCACATACTACGACAAAATCGCCTTTAAATACTATAAATAGTACTATTGGCGTCTGGGTTCGGCGAACCCGCACGGTAGGTCTTACCGTCGGAATACCGGATAATCGCGTTCGTTTCGATCATAGAGAGCGCCGGAAGACGGCGGGGAGAGCCCTTATTCAGCACGATCTGCACGGCCGCGTGGCCCAACAACTGGCCACCGCCATCCTGCGTGGCGACCATGCGCCGGAGACCATCCTGCCGCGCGAAGCCGAGTTGATGGAGACCTTCGGCGTGAGCCGCACGGTGCTGCGCGAGGCGCTGCGCACGCTGACCTCGAAAGGGCTGATCGAGTCGCGGCCGCGCGTCGGCACGCGGGTGCGGCCGCGCGAGGCGTGGAACCTGCTCGATGTCGACGTGCTCGACTGGTACTCGCGGGTGGCCGAGCCGATGACGTTCGCGCTCAAGTTGCAGGAGATGCGCGAAATGATCGAGCCGTATGCCGCGGGACTGGCTGCGGCGTCTCATACCGAGCACAGCTTCAGCGCACTCGACGCCGCGCATGCGGCGATGGTGGCGGCGCGCAACGTGGATGAATGGGTTCGGGCGGATCTGCGCTTTCACATCAGCGTGCTGGCCGCGTGCAGCAACGAATTGCTGATCCCGCTGGGCACCCTGATCGAGCGCACGCTCGAAGGACAGTTGCGCCTGAACGCGAAGCGGGCCGAGGTGTACAACGCGTCGCTGGCCGAGCATACGGCCGTGTTCGAAGCGATCCGTGCCCGCGATGCCGTGGGCGCGCAGCAGGCCATGGCTGGCCTGCTAGGGGTGACGCGGCGCAGGATCGAAGGCTGAGTGCCTAATGGTCTCAGCCCTGCCGCGGCTGGCTAGTCCATCGCCGCATGCGCGGCCGCTGCGTCGGGGATCTTTTTCGCGGGGCGAATCAACAGCAGCAGCGGAATCGCCAGCAGCGTCGCCACGAACATCAGCTTGAAATCGTTCAGATAGGCGATCATCGCCGCTTGCTGCGTGATCGACACATTCATCACCGCGAGGTCGTAACGCGAGCCGCTTTCCAGCATCGGCCGCATCAACGGATTGAAGATGTTGATGTTGGCGGCGAGGTCCGCGTGTGCGACCTGGGTGCCGCGTGTCATCAGCGTTTGCACGATCGAAATGCCGATACTGCTGCCGATATTGCGCATCAGGCTATAGGTCGCGGTGCCGTCTGCGCGCAGCGCCGGCGTGAGCGTGGAGAAGGTCAGCGCGCTCAACGGCACGAACACGAGGCCGAGCCCAAAACCCTGGATCACACCGGGCCAGACGATATCCGATGCCGACAACACGATCGTGTACTGCATCATCTGCCACAGCGCAAAGGCCGAGATCAGGAACCCCGCGAGCAGCAGCAGGCGGGCGTCGATCCGTTTGAGCAGCCGCCCGGCGCATAGCATGGCGACCATCGTGCCGGCGCCGCTCGGCGCCGTGACGAGCCCGGTCGTGGCGACCGGATAGTTCATCAGAGTCTGCAGCATGGGCGGAAGCAGCGCCCGGGTGGCATACATCACCGCGCCGATGATGAAAATAAAGAACGTGCCGGTGGCGAAGTTCGGGTCTTTCAGCAACTCGGATTTGAAGAACGACGTCTTGCCCACTGTTGCCGTGTGCACCAGAAAGAACGCGAAACTAATGGATGCGAGCAAGGCTTCGATGACGATTTCATACGAGCCGAACCAGTCCAGTTGTTCGCCGCGGTCGAGCATCGCCTGCAGCGCGCCGATCGCGAGCGCCAGCGTCGCGAAACCGAAGGCGTCGAACTTCACGTCATGACGTGGCGCCTTGCTCGGCAGAAAGGTCAGGACGCCAAAAAGTGCGAATGCGCCGATCGGCAAATTGATGAAGAACACCCAGCGCCAGTTGTAGCTGTCGGTTAGCCAGCCGCCGAGTGTCGGCCCGAGAATCGGCCCGACCATCACGCCCATACCCCACACGGCCATGGCCTGGCCTTGCTTCTCACGCGGGTTGATGTCGAGCAGGATCGATTGCGACAACGGCACCAGCGACGCCCCGAAAATCCCCTGTAGCAGCCGGGAGGCGACGATCTCGCTCAACGTTTCCGACAGGCCGCAGAGCGCCGAGGCGATCGTGAAGCCCGCGATCGAGAAGGCCAGCAGACGCTTGATGCTGAAGCGATCGGACAGCCAGCCCGTCAGCGGCGTGGCGATGGCGGCGGCGACGATGTACGAGGTCAGCACCCACGTGATCTCGTCCTGCGACGCCGATAGCGTGCCCTGCATGTGCGGCAGGGCCACATTGGCAATGGTGCTGTCGAGCGTCTGCATCAGGGTGGCGAGCATGATCGACACCGTGATCATGGGCCGGTTCAGCGCAACGGCAGTGCTCCCTGACGGGGTTTCCGAAGACATGGGCGGACAGGATGGGAGGCAGGGGGAAATATCATAAGCATGCTTAGTATAGTGAGGGGAGCCGACCGTGAATACCAGGAACTGTACGAAGACGAAGGGCCGCTGCCTCACTGCCGACCCGGTGCCGCCCCGCCACTCTTCACCGCCCGCTTACCTATGGCTTTCGTATAATCGCGCGATGGAAAAAACCCAATTCGAAGAGCGCTTCGGCTTCTTGATTTCGGACGTCGGCCGCCTGTGCGGCAAGCGTTTCGACGATCTCGCCAAGTCCACCGTCGATCTGACCCGTGCGCAATGCCGCGCGCTGGCCTATCTCGCGCACTATGGCGAGGTCAACCAGGCACGTCTTGCGGACCTGCTCGAAGTCGCGCCAATTTCGGCCGGGCGTCTGCTGGATCGCATGGAAGAGGGCGGCTGGATCGAGCGCTGGAGCAACCCCGGCGATCGTCGCGAGCGTCAGGTGCGCATGACCGCCAAGGCGGAGCGCGCGCTCGGCAAGGCCCGCAAGGTGGGCGACGAAGTGGCGGCCGAGGGCCTGAACGGCTTTAGCGACGAAGAGGCGCGGCAACTGATTGCGTTGCTGCAAAGGGTGCGGGGTAATCTCAGCCGGATTGTGGATCGCTGAAGGTAGAGAATGCGGCAGGCGCCGTCCGTGCGCGCTTGCTTACCGATAAACGCGCGGTAGTAACGCGTGGCAGTAACACGCTAAACCCACAGTTTCCACGGGACCGGCTGCCACCGCGAAGGTGCGGGCGCCGGCACGTTGGTGCCGTGATGCGGACTATCGAGGCGCTTCGCCAGTAGCGAATCGATCACCGACTCGAGCTCCTCCAGCTCGACCGGCTTGGGAATGAAGACGTTCCATAGCTTTGATTTTTCCGCGGGCGGTGTGTGGCCCGACGACATCACCACGGGGATCTGCGCCAGCGCCGGATAGAACTTGAGCCGCTGGCACAACTCGATGCCATCCGTCCCCGGCATATTCCAGTCCGTCACGATCAAATCGGGGAGCCATCGGCTTGCCTTCGCAAGCGCGGCATCGCCGTTCTCCGCGAGGATGACGTGGTAGCCTCGCCCCTCCAGCACGAGTTGGAAGACCCAGAGCGAATCGACTTCATCATCGACGAGCAGGATAGTGGACATTTTCGGAAAGTCAGGAGCCTGTCTGCTGTTCCGCAACAACCATGCCGCCTCGCCTGGCTTTCGCATCACGCAGCGCTAATCACCCGTGCCTTCGATCAGTTGAGTCAGTTGGTCCGCGGAGACGGGTTTAGTCATGTGTGCGTCGAAGCCCGCCTCCGCGGCTTGTTTCCTCTCGGCATCGCCGCCGAAACCGGTGAGCGCGATCAGCCGCGTGTTCGCCAGAGCTGCGTTGTGCCGCAGTAGCCGAGCGAGCTGCATACCGTTCATATTGGGCATGGACACATCGATCAGCGCGAGGTCGGGTATAAACGTTTCAATCGCTGCCAGCGCATCTGCACCGCTGTATGCGGTGCGGACCGTGTACCCATCCAGTTCGAGCAACATGGCGAGGGCGTCGATGGCGTCGGCCTGGTCGTCGACGAGAAGAATCTGCTTTGCTTGCGTCATGGGGTGAGAAGGCGGTTTGTAGTGATGAAGTCACGCTCCGCTTTGCGATGTCGAGCATGACTAGGTCGGGGCTGAGTCGCATACATCACGCAGCGCCTCAGGGGTACCTATTGGCGAGCAGCAAGCGCCGTGCCACGGGGCCGGGTCACCGGTTGTTGGCGTCGTCTTTCGCAGGGCATACTGCTCCCTCGTCGAGTCTGCTGAAGGGAACGCTGTGAAACGATGGATTATTCGCATTGCATTGTTGCTCGCTGCGTCGATCGCGTTGGCGACAGTGACGGGCAGCGCCTATGAGCGGATTCAGCGGTATCAGACCAAACATGACTTTCCTCCACTGGGAACACTCGTCGACATAGGCGGGCGCCGGATCCAGCTCGATTGCAGAGGTACCGGGTCGCCCACCGTCGTGTTCGAATCGGGCCTGGACATCAATGGGTCACTGAGCTGGTCAGCCGTTCAAGGCGCGGTGGCCAAGACGACACGAGCCTGCTCGTATAGCCGCGCCGGGATCATGTGGAGCGACCCAAGTAGGGGAGTTCAAAACGGCAAAGCGGTCGTGGACGATCTGCATAAGACGCTGCAGGCGGCCGGTGAACACGGTCCGTTCGTGCTGGTGGGGCACTCGCTAGGTGGCCCTTACATCATGACTTATACCAAGTACTACGGGCAGGATGTCGCCGGGTTGGTGTTCGTCGATGCCTCGCATCCGGATCAGGTTGAGCGGCTTAAGGCCGTGACGCCGCAGCAGAGCGCCTTTTTCGGCAAGCTTCTCGTCTCGCTTGCGTGGACCGGCGCGCTACGTCAGTTCGTTGGGGGTGTGGTGCAGCAACAGCCGCATCAGGATATGCAAGACGTCGCGATGATTCGCGCCTATGCGCCGACTTCCCTCGGGCCGATGCTGGCTGAGAACGCCGCGTTAGACCAGACACTGGCGGAAGCGGGGACCTTCAGGCAACTCGGCAACCGGCCGCTTTATGTGCTCACTGCGATGGCGCCGCTTTCCAAAGCAGAGCTTCAGTCGATGCATATGAACGCGGCGCAAGGCGTCCACATGCGGGAAGTCTGGAAGCAGATGCAGGACGACGAAGCGTCCTGGTCGTCTCGAAGCCAGCACCAACTGGTTGGCGATTCGAGCCACAACATTCAGTTTCATCGTCCCGATGTGGTGATTCACGCGGTGCTATCGGTTGTCGATTTGGTGCGTGCAGATGAGCAGCACTAGACTCGGGCCTGGGTCGCATCATGCGTGCGACACGCGGTCAGGCGAAAATTTTCATTGACAAGGCATAGCGTGCAATAGAAACTTAACGACATGAAAACGCCCGCCTTTATCGCCATCGCGATTAATCACCGAATGATCACCGCTTGGGGTGCATCATCGGAGGCGTGTGTGCGTTAGAAGTTTGCAGTAACGCAAGTCACAAGGCCTCGCCGGAAACGGATGAGGCCTTTTTTCTTTTGGTGGCCTATCCGTCTGTCGGCTCAATCGACGGAGATGACCATGCACGACGCTAGCAGCAAGTTCGACTGTTTTCCTGTACCGGATGATCCATGTGCGGGCGGGTTTCGCTCGCCCAAAATGGTGATTCACCTAAGCCTCGAGCCGCGCCAGACCGTATCCTGGCGAGCGGCTGCGCGATCGGAGATCCGCGCGCGAGGCTCGCGTGTCTGGATGACGCGGGCATGTTCCCCGTATGACTATTGGCTGCAAGCGGGCGATGTGATTCGCGTGACGCGAGGCGAGCGCATCTGGTTATCCGCTGACGACGATGGGCCGGCTGAAGTCACTTTGACGAGCGAATACGTAGAGCGACGACGACCGTTCGGCCTCCCGCCTGTGCGATGGCTGGAGCGCGCCTTCAGGTTTTTGGCGCCGGTAGCTCGTTAAGGAAGTCTTGGACGCTGGTTCGTGGGATTCATCACAATTCACTGCATAGGAGTGCGAAATGGATGGTGACATGCAGAGACGTTTAGTAAGCGGCGGCGCTTCCCGGAGGGGAGGGCTCATTTCGGAGGCGGGGTGGCAATGGATGGTCGGTATCACGAACATGCTGTTGATACTCGCCTTGTTCGCATTGGCAGTCGTCAAGGCGCCATCGAGTGCGAAGTCGAATAATATGCGTTGCCTTCAACAGGTCGCGAACGAGGAGCATGCGAGCCTCGAAGCGTTCTTTCAGAATCCTGCGCAGCAGGATGCCCTTGTTCAAGCTATGAGGATCTGTTCCCGGTGAGTCTTTCTACACAAACCAAGCTTTTGTTCTTGCCCGGTGCCTCCGGCAATGCGGCGTTCTGGCATCCGGTGGCCGACCGGCTGGAGCATTCGGGGGACCGGGTGCATTACGGTTGGCCCGGTTTTGGGCCGACTCCTGCCGATCCTACGGTGAATGGTATGGATGACCTCGTGGCGCGGGTCGTAGCGGATATCGACGGGCCCACTGCCTTGATCGCACAGTCGATGGGCGGCGTGGTTGCGATTCGGGCCGCGCTTGAGAAGCCCTCGCTGGTGACTCACCTTGTTTTGAGCGTGACTTCCGGTGGGCTGGATGTAGCTGGAATGGGCGGTGTGGATTGGCGGGAGGCGTTACACGCAGGCGCGCCCGCGTTGCCGCGCTGGTTTGCGGACTATCACGAAGATCTGACCGGGCAGTTGCCGAAGATCGAGGTTCCGGTTTTGCTGTTGTGGGGTGACGCCGATCCGATTAGTCCGGTTGCGGTTGCAGAGCGGCTGGCTCAGTTGCTGCCTCGGGCGGAGTTGCATGTCATTCCGGGTGGCGACCACAACCTTGCTAACACCTGCGCGACGCAGGTTGCGCCTTTGATCGACCTGCACTTGCGAAAGTCTGGGGAGTAATCAAGGTGATCTGAAACCCCCGTCTCCGCGGGGGCCAAAACGAAAGGCCCGCTCTCGGTTAAGAGTAGCGGGCCTTGCGAGTGATGCTGGTGGCGAATCAGGGACGTACCCGCCAAATCGCTCTGAACCCCTGTACACAAGGGCCTGCCAGGTCGGAGGGCTGACAGGTGTCACGGTTTTTCCGTGACACCGAGCGTATCATCCTTCATATTGATATGCGGCTTTTTGAGTCGCCATAAAAAGCGATGGACTACTGTTCTTTTGTACAGGTATCAATGGTGCTGTCGTTATCAAGGCCTGTGCTGAAAGGCAGTCCTGCCGTTAACACGAGTGGTATATCGATTTCGCCCAGACTGTCGCTAGGGTAAACTAGACGACAAAAACGCGAAGACTAGAAGGTAAAAATGATCGAATTCGTGAACGAAGCGCAGGCGCTGGACTACGTTACGCACCTTCCTGCTCAAGCTAAGTCATTGTTTCGTTTTGGATTTTCGTTGCTGAGTGAGATGAGCGAGCAGCAGCAGCGAATCGTGGTTGAGGGTGCTCGCCAAGCTATCGCGACGTCCCTGCCTGACTCTAATGAAGTCGCCGCTCGGCTGGGAAAGGATGCGAACGTCGCCGAGCCCGCAATCGCTGCGGCAGCGATAACGACGACAATTTTTGCTCGCACCTCCGTGGAACTCGCCCCGGAGCAATTTCGTCAGATTTTTATTAAGGCAGGCGTCATAGACGAGGCGTTATCAGACGCTCTTGAGAATTTCTTTGAGATAGCATGCGCTGAGCGGCAGGCGCTTCGCAGCCAGGTCGAGCGCACGGATGACGCTCGGGCGGTCCTCCCCAACCTTGCAAGCTTCACTTTGGGAATCGATGTTCGCGTCTCGTTCGAGGGCAACGAAGTTCGTTCAATGGTACCCGTTGTCGTAGCAAACATAGACACGGATGCGGAAGGACAGGTACTTTGGTGCCAAATGACCAAGGAACAGCTAACACGTTTGCGTGCAGATTTTGATGCTGCACTGCAAAAGTTGGAGGCTACTCAGAAAAAACTGGGTCTCGGGGAGGGTTGACGGTGATTGCTGGTATGACGGCTGCTGGTGCAGCAGTGTCCAGCGACGGACCGTTGGGTCTGCATTTGGACAATATTACGGGACCGCAGCCGACGTGGTCGGTTCTCGTGGTAATAGCTTTTGGAGTTACTATCCTATGGTGCCGTCTTGGCGCGAAGGATATGAGAACACACGGCTTTTCGACGGCGTTTGACCGATTCGACGTCAAGCCGGGTAGAGTGCGGATGTCGCTTGAGTTGCTCGCATTTGTTGTCTGCGGAACATTCATTGCGCTGCTTTTCGCGCAGCCTGCAACATGGCCGCAAGCTTTTGGGGCTGGACTTGGATGGACGACGCTGCTGGCCCAACACTCAAGTAAGGAGAAAGAATCGTGAGAGTGCTAATGTCTGACAAGACATATGTTCGGGTGACGAACGTCTGTTTGTTCGGCGTCGCGCTTATGGTGCTGATAGCGCAACACCTCCCCCCGGCGAACTGGGTCGCTCCGACCTTTATCGGTCTGTCGGGAGCGGCTTGCGTGCTTTGCGTCGCTTTGTACGTTGCCCGTGGACGAGAAAGTGACCGCCAAGGTCAGCAAAAGGCGGCGACTCCGCTACAGCCCGCCGGGCAACGGGCGTTTGGAGGAGCAGGTACCCATGCGAGCGGGAGTGCCGATCGCGAACAACCAGAGGACGTCCATGCCGTTACCTTCTCAAAGCCAGTCGCGGTAGCAGGCAAGGCGAATGCCGTTGATATGGCAGGGGCACGGCTGGTTGACGTGCGAGCAGAGTGGTCCGGCGTCGCGCCGGCGACTGCTGATATGTCGCTTGAAGAAATCATTAAAATGCTAGCGCCGGTGTCGGCGCAAAAGCAGACGGTTTTTCGGCGACGTTTATATTCGGCTCGAGGCATTGAGGTGCTTTTCGATCCGACAGGACTACTGGCTGCTGATCGCTATGCTTTTCCAAAGAAGCGAACCAAGCCGCTGGAAAAATCGAAACTGCAACCATTTAATTCAGAGCAGGACGAAGCTGACGCCTGCTTGGCATAGTTGCATTCCAGCGAAGTGAAAAAAGCCCCTTAGCGGGCTTTTTTCATTTGGCGAATTCCGTAGGCTCCTCGACAGAAGAATGGGGCTTTTTTCCTTTGGGCTTGCCGAGGTGCCAAATGAGCCGAGTGAGGCAATCTGAGGCGAGTTGTCCGTCGCACACCGCGTCTCACTTCAAACTCCTACGAAGCGTGGTTGCGCCGTCAGGTGAGACAAGTGAGGCAAGTCAGATCATATATTCAGTCAATAGAAAAAGAGACTACGTTGCCATAGCGCGAGCACATGCATGCGTTCACTTGGCTCGCCTGACTCGTCTCGCTAAAACCGTTGCTTAGCTTGCCTGAGAGTGAGACGAGCCTAGTTCTCTTAGCTCGTCTCAGGCTGACTCACGCGTCCCACTTCAACCGAGATCGACTTGCTGTGTCCAACGCTCCTCAAATGGTTTGACGGCTCCGCGAGGCGGTGCCACCGCCCTGTCAATTTCCTGAGCTTGTTCTCTGACCAGATTCAGCAGGTAGGTTTGGATATCGCCGGTTAACTCGCTGGCAACCACGCCTTGGCATAGGCCAACAATCAGCCATTCGAGTTCGAGAATGGGACCCTCACGACGGTGAATGGCCGTCCACCACGCCGCAATGCTACCGATCACACAATCTTCTACTGGGCGCATGGGTAACAGGCCTGCACTCTCTTCGTCGGGCATGTCGCCGAACTGAGTTGTTTGCACATAGCTTCGCCATACCGGGTGAGCCAATGGCCGTCCTGCATACGACGCCGCAACTTCGACAAAATTTCCGCGCCACTCTGGTGCCAACAGTGCGTCAAAGAGCTGTTGCACTTTCTCGTCAAAGCTGAAACCGAATCTGCCCCTCGGCGGCGGAAACATCTCTAGCAAGTGGGTTTCGCACGTATCTCTATCTCCCGCCAGAACAAGCCATAGCGACTCGCCGCTTGGCCCGAATTCGTAGACGTCACGAGTGCCGGGCAGAACAGCGTCAAGAGCGTCCAGTGTCAGATCGTTAGGCGACTGCCCACCAGATTCATACCGCTGGCGAGAAACATTCGTCAGTGCGTCCACGTGACGGTCGTCTAGAGGGCCGCTGTACTCCTTTAACCACGCCTGCAATAGATTGCTCGGCGAGGGAAGCTCCGACACTTGGGTATCCAGCAGTTTCGCCACTATCGAGTCATTGGTCCCGTCCGGTAGCCCTGCCTCAACTAACACGTTTGCAAACCACGTACGAACACGGAGCGCTTCAAGCTCGCGCGGCTTGAGCGTGGGAATGCTTCGTTTCCGCGCGCTGTAGGTCGTCGCCTCGTCGGCGTTAGTTTGATTGCTCATTTTCACCCACGAAAAAAGTCGAATGTCAAGGCGAGCTCGCTATTGGCCTCGAAACGAGATTTTATGTCCGAAAAGCTAAATTGGCACCATGTTTTGAACGAGGAGAAAAGCGCAATGGACTACGGATATATCGTCATTTACCAAATTGGCGAAGGAAATAAAGAATCGGAAATCGAGGTTGGTGGAAAGACGGAACAGGAAGCACGCGAATATGCACGAGATTTTTTTGCCGAACATTTCTTTGGCAGCCATGCCCGGTGGCCTCAGGAGGGCGAGCTTGAAGAGTATCGAATCAATGATATCTGGCCGAACTTGTCAGGTTTCGGGTTGCATTATTGGCTTGAATTGAATCGCTAATTTAATCGAATTTATCGAATGGGAGGTGTTATGGGAAAGCTGAGTGAATTGGATTTGAGCATGGACCCGTTTGCTGACGGCCCTATCGGATCTTCGGCTGAAAATTTGCACAGCGCGAAGGTTACGCGCGTTATTGCGAAGCTCTCGGAGGTCGCTATTAAAACGGGAAAGCGTGAATCCTGCGAGCTGAAATATGCGCAGTCGATTGCGGACGATCCAGACTGGGCAGTGGCTCAACGTGACGAAAACGTTTCGTTTTATCGTTGGCAGGGCAACTACTGGAAGCCGCAGACCAAGCACGAAGCACAGAAGCACGCCTTCACGTGGCTGGAAACGAACGAGCCGGGTCTCGTGTCGGCGAAGCTCGCTACCCAGTGCAGTCAGTCCGCGCAGTTCAAGGCTGCGGTACTGCCGGGGCAACCCGCAGCCGATATTGTGCCTTTGCAAGATTGCTGGATTGTCGTGAACGCCGACGGCTCGTTGTCTGTGCGGACGCCTGACCGCTCGGTTGGCGTGACCTATCAGATTCTCGCCAGCCTGAATGCGGCCGGAGCGACCTATGTGCCCGCCCCGGTGCCGGGCGGCACGTTTTTCCATTCGTTTCTGCTTACTTCGCTGCCGAACCTTGAGGTGCGGAATCTCGTGCAGGAATACTGCGGCTACACCCTGCTCAACGATACCCGCTTTCAGGTAGCTCAGGTGTGGCAGGGCCAAGGCAGCAATGGCAAGTCGGTGTTGTTGAAGATCATGCAGAAGCTTCATCAGAAATCAGCGGCAATCCGTCTGGACAACATGGAAAAGTTCGGCTTGCAGTCGTTGGTAGACGCCTCGCTGGCCGTGGCGGCGGAAACGCCGAAACGCGGGATCAATGAGCAGGTGTTGAAGGCTTGTATCACTTCGGACCCGGTGGTCATTGAGGCCAAGCAGAGGAACGAATTCACGTATCACTCGACGGCTAAGTGGATTATCGCTTGCAACCGCTTTCCGCATATCAACGACGAGACGGACGGCGTTTGGCGGCGGCTTCAGATCATTGATTGGAATGTGCAGTTCGATAAGCGCAATCGGATTGAGCGCCTTGACGAGCTGATTATCGAGCGAGAGCTGCACCATGTCGTGAATTGGTGTCTGGAGGGGCTGCAGCGACTTTTGCGCCGTGGCTCGTTCGACGAACCGCAGTCCGTCCTCGCAAATACCATGCGTGAGAAGGAGTCGAGCAACACCGTACTTGCCTTTAGTGAAGATTACAGCGTGGGCTACAGCGAAGGTGGGAAGACGCTTGCGAAGGACGCGATCTACGAAAAATACCTGTCTTACTGCGAAGAGTGCGGACACACCCCGTGCGGGAACGTCGAGTTCTGGTCCCGTATGCGTGCCGGGTTCCCACACCTGAAGGAGACGAAGAAACGCGAGGGCGGTCGGCAAAAAAGGCACGTCAACCTCGCATTTTTCCAGCCGGAGCCTGAGGACATGACCACGCAGGAAGAGATTAACGAAGCATTCAAGTAACCAACCGATTTTATAGGAGAGCAAACATGGAAATGGAAGAAAAAATTTGCAAGGCAATTCATGAGAAGAAGCTGTTGGGCTTCTACTATCAGGGACACTACCGAATCGTTGAGCCTCATATTTACGGCATCAGTGTCGACGACCGCCAACTCCTCGGCTATCAGGTGGCCGGGAAGAGCGCGAACGACAAGATTCTGAGCTGGCGCCGTTTCAAGCTCAGTGAAATCCACTATCTGAAGGTGAGAAGCAGGAAATTCGCTGGTGCGCGACAATCGGGGGAACCGAAGGCATGGGAGCGCTATATTGCTATTGTCGAGTGAGTCGGCATCAAACAGGCCGGAGATCTCGATCTCAAGGTCTAGACCTTGAGATCGAGTCGGAGATTTGGGTGTATGGCTACAATTAACATAGATATAGATAGGATTACGAAGGTATATGAGAAATTGTGTACTGACGCGCGTAAGTTGTCGAGGAGACGGAGTGGGAGGGCGCTGATCGTGCGGAAGCGGTTTTCAGTAATGTAAAACCGTGGAATGGCATCATGTTATAAAAAACGGTGTAATGTCGCATATGATCTAAAATCAAAGCGAAACGTCGCTTAGGGTCTGTCACACCGTTCGCCTTCTCCTGCACTCTCAGAGAGCTTGGACCAAAAATGAAAATTTCGGAGCGCTTCCAGTTACAGAAAACACAAGCAGAATTGGACTTTGTTGACATTGATCCAGAACGCGACACCCCACTGTATCTAGATCCCCACCTTCTCTCGCAGAGGAATGACGCATTTGCAATAAATGCGCACCGTACTGTAGAGGACTTCTTCTCCCTACTCCTAGCTCTGATACGGGAGAATCGCCTCGAAGAAGCACGCTCTCTATTCTCAAACTTGCATGAACCGAACGAGACGTGCCTGGGAGTTTCAGTGGGCGCGCCACGTGGAAGGGGGGTTGGTGCAGTTCAGGCCGAGGAGATTTTTCAGAGCATCTCCCAGAGTAGGGCGGTTAGAACCGGCGTCGTTGAGCATATTGAAGATTGTAGAATCTTTGTGCCAAATGTGGATAAGGACAAAGTTTCCGACATGACCACGAATATCATCCGGGGCCATCTCATAGATTACACGCAGAACCAATGTCTGCTCCACGGAATAGCGCTTAGGTCGGATACTGCTACGGGACCCTGTTGGAACCGAGCGACGCATGCATGGGAGGTCGGATATGACGACATGTTGGTTGTTGACGACAAGGTGATTCTCCTCGTTCCGAAAGCTATCGTTTCGTTTGCCAAGATTTTTGCGCTAGGAAAGTACCACCAACATTTCGTCTTGAACTTCCTGAAGCATGAGCAGTTGAGTACCAACGGTCCTTTCGTGCGCCGGAGGCAGCTAAGGAACGGTGCGGAGAAGGTCTGGGTGGTGAAGAAAGAGCTGTCCGAGTCTATTGCGCCGCCAACCAAGGATTTCGCAACAAGTTTCACGTTGCAGCACGGGCAGGTTTTCGCAAATTTTAAGGCATGGGCAAGTCAAAACGCCAAACCACTCGGTGACGGCGAACTTGCCCCCGACGAGGACATCACGGTCATCGCTCTATACCTTGCGGATAGGCTGACACATACGCCGGTCGGGAATGATTCGGCTTCCGCGTACCATCGATTAATGGTTGGCATTTTAGAGCTGGTTTTCTATCCGAATCTCAGTTGTCCTCAAGTTGAGCGCGAGATTCACGAAGGGCGGAAGCGTATCGACATTGTGTTTGACAATTCTGCGATTACCGGATTTTTTTGGCGTGTTCATCAGATTCAGCACATTCCTGCCCAGTACGTAATGGTGGAGTGCAAAAACTACGGACGCGAAATCGGGAATCCTGAGGTTGATCAAATTGCAGGTCGATTTTCTGCGAACAGAGGCAGAGTAGGCTTGTTGTTATGTCGTTCTGTGGATAACTTTGATCGCTTGTTAGACCGCTGTCGGGACGTCTACAGGGATAATCAAGAGTTAATAATACCGTTAGTGGACGCGGATTTTTTACAGATTTTACTCGCCCGAAGCCTCGATCCAACCGATAGGAGCGAGGAACAGTTATTAGCTGGTCGCGCACGAGACATTATTGTTGCTTAACCGTCCGTCGGATTGGCCTTGATTTTCAGTAATTTTATTATATAAGAATATAGAGCCGCTCGAAGCGAAGAACAAGCAAGGTCAACCTTTATCACGCTATGGCGTGATACCGGATATTCTGGGGTTCCCCCAGTCCCCTGAGCTGCAACACCGCTAAACAGGACACAGCAACGCTAGCACGGCCCAAAACCATATAACAACAAGGAGCCGATATGGATAACGATTTACACTGCAGTATCGAGGCCGACGCCTCACGACTCAAGAGGCAGACCGGACAGTCCGGCAGCGACGGAAACCAGCACGTCCGCGACAAGCGAGTCGAATTTCGCGTCACCGTCGTTGAGCACGCGCAGTTGCGCGCCATGGCACTTGCGAACGGCTGCAACTCACTCGCTCAATATGCACGGGAAGTGGCGTTAAGGGCAGGCAGTGGCACGATCCCAACCAGCGCCTACCACGACCAGTTGAAATGGCTGCAGGAAGTCAATCGTATCGGGAACCACGTTGAGGAGATATCAGCGAAGCTGCGCGGCGGTCACGAACCCGACGAAGAAATGCTGCTCGTGCTGTTGCAGATACAGGAGCTGACTGAACAAGTGTGGCAGGAGGCGAAGTACGGAGCGAAAACGGACGCGGCATGATTGTTCGAATTTTCAATGCGGGGATTTCCACCGGGGAGTCCCCCGTCAACTACCTGCTGAGCGAGCGTGACCATGCCGGCGAGCAGCGTGCCGTCATGCCGTTTGTTCTATCGGGCAACCCGGATACCACCATAGCCGTAATTAACAGCATTCAGCGCAAGCATAAGTATGTGTCCGGCGCGATTGCGTTCCGCGACACTGAACGTCCCACGCGCGAGCAATTGCACGGGGTCATTCGAACATTCAAGGAAACGTTTTGCCCGGGCCTCTCGGGCGATCAGTTCAACAGCCTGTTCGTATTGCACGAGGACAAAGGCAATACCGAGGTGCATTTCGTCGTGCCCATGATCGAGTTCGCCAGTGGCAGAGGCAAGCGCATGAACATACACCCGCCTGGTGGCCAGAACGTTCGGCTATACGAGGCGTTCACGCAGGTTATGAACCACCGCTTGGGTTATGCGCAGGTCATAGCTGACCCGTTGAAGCTTGCCATGAGTGGTTTCGAGCGGCGGACGAAAGTCGGGCAGCGTGATCGCGACAACAAGCTGTTTTTGCACAAGCGTCTGACGCGAATGATCCGCTCAGGTGAGGTCGCGAGCCGTGACCAACTATGCCACGTCCTCAGCGAAGAATTCGGTGTCGAAATCACCCGCCAAGGCCGCGACTATATTTCAGCGAAGTTTCCCGGCGACGCGAAAGCTAAACGTTTCCGTGGGCCGTTCTATCGTGCCGACGCAGACTATGGGCGATTGCTTCAGCAGGCACAAGAAGTAAAACAGGACCGCTACCTTTCACCGGCTGAATATGAGCAAGCTAGAACGACGCTGGGCGCGCTTGTTGAAGTCCGTCGGCAGTTCAATGTGCAGGCGTATCTTTCGCCTCGTCGGCTGCGACCGGCAAGCTCACGGCCAGTTCCCCGTACGACATATAAACCAATAACAAAAACTCAAAAGGAGATCAGTATGAAACCAGAAGTTGCAGCAATAAAGCAGATTGTCCGAGACGCAATGGAAGCGGTTGGCCTGATTCGCGCCGGTCGTCCGTTAGCGACGATTCGCCGTTCGAAGGCGGACGTCCTGACCAGCATGCGTAGCATTCGGGAGCGCGCCGTCTACCAACCGGACGAAGACCGGGCGCATACAGACATGGACCTCGTCCATGAAGTAGAGGGTGCGCTTGGCGCGATCCAGTCCGATATCAATGGGGCGACGTCGGACGTGAATCATGCAAAGACATCGGGAGAACGTAGTCGTGCCGAACTTAGACTAATCAGGCTCACGGCGCAAAAGAGACGACTGCAAATGCAGCTTGAGCAAGCGAGGGTTCGGCAGTTGAACAACATCGCCCGGAACAAGCTCTTGAGTCGATAGGCGTTTTGGGTGCTTTTGTCGGGAGCTCAATTTCTACGACTCCGGTGGCTTCCGGTCTTTCAGCTTTGCGAGACGTTGTTTAAAGTCTTCGTATCGGTCAGAGAGATCGTAGATATATTCCACAATCGCGTACGCGAAGATTTGCAGGTCGTCAGCGTCTTGTCTTGAGATCGAAATCTCGTCTGGGTGCGCCGCGAGGTTTCGGAAGGCGTGGAGCTGCTGACTCCAATCGAGAAGCCTGTCGTCGATATGATTAAGTTCGCGGAGGCGTTTGATTCCGTTTGCCAATGTTAATTTCTTTTTGTGCCCTTCGGGCTCGTGAAGAATGTCCCGGCAGAGAGCCTCTAGTGCTCTGCCCAGCATGACGCAGGCAGCAATGCTTGCGTTCGCTTGCAAAGCTCGGTCGGCTTCCGCAAGCGACTCAGATACAACCCTAGGGACGCGACCACTCAAGAACGCTTTCGGCGGCTTCGGGTACACCCGCACAACGTCGGACCACCGATCTTCATAGGCATCGTATCCTTCGAAGTCGACCTGTTGTGATTCGCCGACCAATAGGGTACGACAGCGCGGGCAATGGCCAACATGTATCCTTTCCCCGTATGGCTGATTTGAGTCTTCGTCCGAGTAAAATCGCTCTCCTTTTCCTTCCTCAATCGCTGCGACCTTTGCCTTGCAATGAAGACAGTCGACCACGAACGTGACAGTTGACATAAGAATCGCCCGATTGGCTAATGGAGAGTTGATCGGAAGGGCGTGATCGCTGTCCTAAGATTTCGGCGGGAGTATCGTAGCCTCCTCAAATCTACCATTCGGCATATCGCATCTGGCACGGATAGGGAAAGAGTTTGTACCATTGCTGTCGAAAAGTCCGCTCATAATCGGGTGCGCTGCGGAATATTCAGGGTCTTGAGGAAGTTGATTCCAGTATCGGACCACGCCGTAACTGGTAGGCCCCGGTGGTGAAATCCGGTGTTGAACATCGAGGCGGCATGCTTCGAGCGCGTCAGCCCGCGTCTGCGGCCGGAGCAGATTTGTTTGCTCGATTACGCATTCCCGCGTCTTGTCGATTTCCTCAACGATAGCCTTGCTACTATCCGGGGATTTGGTTGCAATGGACTGCAGTAACGCGGTTTCCTCGGCCTTGATACTCTGCGTCATGGTCGCTTCAAAGCTCGTCGAGACGGATTTTTTCAACGTAATGTCGAACGCTGCTTTGTAAATGTCCGAGACTTGGCTCTCAGAGCCGATTCCGCAGATCGTGATCGCCTGATTGATTGCTGTTGACTGTGCGTGCTCTGTTTGCGTTTGTGTTGCGCATGCGCCTAGCAGGAATACAGGTAGTAAAAGAGACGGATAGTTTTTCATTAGCGGTTTCTTCGCCGAGGGGTGTTAAGTTTATCTATGCTTTTACGGCAAAACTTATCCGTACTTTAGAGCAGACTACCTGACGGTATGCGTTCCGCATGTATAGGGTTCACAACTGACTGTTTGGGACGCGTCGCGCTAGTCCGTGTTCTATCCAGTTGTTTCTGAGACCGCTTCGCAATCGACGAAAAACCCGACATTAGGGCGGAGCGGCTATGTCCGAGGCCGTCGCAGTTACAACTCGACATGATAGATCTGAACGGCTTATCCACCGCTTCCTCGCTCTTGGCCCATGCATTGGCCGCTTCGAAAACGTGGATAAACCGTTCTGAACGATAGGACCGATTACAGCACGTCGTTGGCGGGAATGCTGAACAACTGCCGGTTCACATTGGCGAAGTACACAACCCATGACCCGACGACGAGGCCGACCACCGCGTGGAAGGGCGAATTTCCAGCGAATCCGGCATAGAGAAAGCCGCACGCAATAACGGCGACTACCGAACCCAAGAGGATCCCCGTCATTTTCGCCCGGAAGACGGTGCCGTCCGCCCGTGACACGCCAGCGATAATCTTCTTGCCAAAGTACGAGACAATCCAAATCGAAATTGGCGTGCTGTTGTGCAGGGCTTCTTGCAGGATTCCACCCAATGCGTCGCTGACACCGACATTCTTGATACGGTGATCCCCGATTTCAATATACGTGTAACGGTCCCCTCGCCCGGCCGACGACGAACCAGCCCCCAGCGTTTTCAGTTGCCCGGTGTATTGCTTCATATTGACTCCCAAGAGGTATCAGGCGGGACGCAAGGCCGCGCCTCTATGGTCAGAACTTGTATTGCGCGCCGACCGTGAAGAGATTCGAAGTCATGTCCACGGTGTGTTCGCCGGCCGCTGCTTTGAAGTGTTGCCACTCAGTCCGGATCGCGAAATGCCTGGTGAAGTTGTACGCGGCACCCAGTCCAAATGACGGACGCACGGACCAGTCGGTGTTATCTGCGTCAGGCGTGCCTTCCATGCGTACAAAATCCGCGCCGTATTCATGAGATCGATTCGCTAGCATGGACGCACCGGCCTTTGCGAACACCTGAAGGTTGCCGAAATCGTAGCTGCCGACCAATGATAGATTGAAGCCCAGCATGGTCATGTCGTTCGTGCGGTCAATCGTCTGGAACTTGACTGACTGTTTCCCGAGATTCAGTGCTTCCGCTTCGATACCGAGGTATTTAAAGGCTTGATACCCAGCGAAAAGCTTGTAGCCCAAGTCGCCGGAGTTCTTCGTGTATGGCAAATCCGGTCCGAGCGTGATTTGCGAGTCGTCAGAGTGAATCTGGCTGCGTCCCACAGACGCGCCCATGTAGAACCCCGTATCAGCCGCCATTGCCGTGGCACTGGCGCACGCCGCCACTGCCACGAACCACAACGCTGCCATAGCACGCTTGTTGCGCATGTCGATCCCTTTCTGGTTATTGGAAGGACGCACGGTTTGGCCGTGCTGGGCGCGATCATAGCGTAAACTGTAACCATATCCGGTGAAACCATATCCCGTGGCGATTTATACACAGTCGGGGAAACATTGGGTATGGCTACTTCCCCAATTTCCGCGTCTGACAAGGCTAAGCCGCCGGTACTAGTGGCTTTTGGTGCTGCGGTTCGGCGTCACCGCAAAGCAAAGGGTTTTTCTCAGGAAGCCTTCGGGGACGCTTGCGGAATCGACCGAAGCTACATGGGCGGGATCGAGCGCGGCGAGCACAATCTGGCGCTCGTCAATATCATGAAGATCATTGATACCCTCGGGCTTCAGCCGTCAGAGTTCTTTAAGGACCTGGACGACCTGAAATCGGCTGTACGTAACGGCTGAGACGATTCGCCCGTTGGGGTGCCGCAGTTTTTCCTTTAGTCCTGTCTTCCCGTGAACCAAGAGAACCGTGTGAGCGCGCCGTCGGCGCAGGCACGATTGCGTTCGTGTATTCGGCGATAGGACGGGCTAGTATCTCGCCCCGGATCATTTGGCGCGGCGAGATCAGACGGGAACTACCAAAAGAGCGTGATTGGGAATTCCAACAGGTCCACGGTCCGCTTCAGCGTGACAATCTGTTTTTCGTGCTGATAGTTCACGAAGTGCGGTGACGACAGGTTGAGCGCCGTTTGCTCGTAGTGCCCGACAATCGCCATGAGCATGGCAGGGTGGGTATGCATTTCCGTCATGCGATTGATAAAGGTGTGACGGAACGAGTGGAACACCTTCCTGTCGTCGGTGAATTTCAGCTTATCCAGATACTGGCCAAACCGGCGCGACATGTTTTTACTGTAACCGTTTTTGCCGTCCCTGAGGTGCGGGAACAGCATTTCCTTGTTCTGGGTTCGCAACCCCTCCACGTAAGCCAGAAACCCAGACCGCTCAATCGCTTTGTGAAGCGGGATCTTGCGGATCGAATTGCGGTTCTTGGCCTGCTCGATCTCGAAATACCATACGCCGCTTTCGTGCCGGATCTGGCTCAGTTTCAGGCTTGCGAGCTCTTCCACCCGAGCGCCGGTATAAAGCGCAAGGAAGGGGAGCCAGTGGTAGTCAGGCTTATTCATGAATGCCCGATACGGCTCCTCGTCAAAGATCAGCTTCAAATCGCCGTCAGTGAAGTCTCGATACGATTCCACCTTTTGCTTCAGCTTCGATTTACGTGACACCCGAACTTTCTCGAACGGGTTGGTCTGGAAATACAGGTTGTTATCGATTGCGTAGGCAAACAGGTCTTTCAGGAACGACGTTTTCGCGTTAATACGACTGGCCGAATGGTTTGAAGCGATCAGGCGATTCTTGTAGCTGACCGCGCTGTCGGCGCCGTAGGTGTTGATATCCTTGTTCTCGAAAAAGCCGTGGAACTCGGTGAACGTCCGTTCCTTGTCGTCAATCGTTTTCGGGACATTGTCCAGCCGCTTCTCAGCCAGATAGAGGGCGATCACCTCTGAGAGCAGTTTGCTTTTGGGCTTGGCCGGTTCGATTTTCTGCGGATTAGGGCCAGCGAGAGTTTTCGCCAGTTGCTCAGTCGTGAGCGACAGCATTTGCTCGGACGTCATGCCCAGCCGGTCCAGAATCTGGAACAGCATGCCCGTCTCTTCCTGCTTGATATTGTTGAATTGAACGCCGTTGGGAAAGACGACGTCGAGTCGGCGCACATTGCCTGCGTTAAGGATTGTCTTGTTCATTTCCACCTGCAAGTTGAGTAACAATGCAGCCAATTTTGCCTGGCGGAAATCCTTGGTACCAAGGGAACGTCGGGTATCGAGTTCGCCTTGACAAATGCGCAGATAGTAGACCCCGTGACGGGACTTGAGGAGGCGTGGAAGCTTGTGCAAGTCGGCACCTGTGACACCGACCGTGACACCAGAAGTAAAAAGCCCTTGAACTTCGTTAGAAGATTCAAGGGCTTAGTGCAACTGGTGGCGAATCAGGGATTCGAACCCCGGACCTGCGGATTATGATTCCGTCGCTCTAACCGGCTGAGCTAATTCGCCTAAAGAAGAAGCGAGATTATGAAGACGGCGTTGGCGTCTGTCAACCCCCGCCGCCAACATTTTCAGACCCCGGGGCCCGGGCTATGAGCGGGCGCCCGGGCACCCAGGCAACAGGACCCACGCTCAATCCTTGGCATAAATATCCGAATCCTTGGTCTCCTTGACGAACAGCATGCCGATCACGAACGTGATGATGGCAATCACGATCGGATACCAAAGCCCCGAGTAGATATTCCCCTTCGCTGCCACGATCGCAAACGCCGTAGCCGGCAAGAATCCGCCGAACCAGCCATTCCCAATGTGATACGGCAGCGACATCGACGTATACCGGATCCGCGTCGGGAACATCTCCACCAGCATCGCCGCAATCGGCCCGTACACCATCGTCACGTAGATCATCATGATGGTCAGGATCACCACGCTCATCGGCCAGTTGATCTGCGACGGATCAGCCTTGGCCGGATAGCCGGCCGCCTTGAGGGTCGAGCCGAGCGATTCGTCGAACACCTTGCCTTGCGCCTTCGCGTCCGCAGACTTGCCGTCGAACGTATTGATCACCGTATCGCCCACCTTGATCTGCGCGAGCGTCCCCGCCGGGGCCGCCACGTTGTCGTAGTTCAAACCCGCTTTGGACAACGCGCTCTTCGCAATGTCGCATGACGAGGTGAACTTCGATGTCCCCACCGGATTGAACTGGAATGAGCATTCATCCGGGTTGGCGATCACCACGATTGGCGACTTTTGCGTCGCGGTTTCGAGCGCCGGATTGGCGAAGTGCGTCAGCGCCTTGAACAGCGGGAAGTAGGTCAGCGCGGCAATCAGTAGCCCTGCCATGATGATCGGTTTGCGCCCGATCCGGTCAGACAGCGAGCCAAAAAACAGGAAGAACGGCGTGCCGATCAGCAGCGCCAGTGCGATCAGGATATTGGCGGTGGAGCCAGCAACCTTGAGCGTCTGCGTCAGGAAGAACAGGGCATAGAACTGACCCGTGTACCAGACCACAGCCTGGCCGGCGGTCAACCCGATGAGCGCGAGAATCACAATCTTCAGGTTTTTCCACTGGGCGAACGCTTCGGTCAGCGGCGCCTTGGAGGTCTTGCCTTCCGCCTTGATCCGCGCGAACACCGGCGATTCATTCAGTTGCAGCCGGATCCACACTGAAACGGCAAGCAGGAGGATCGACGCGAGAAACGGCACGCGCCATCCCCAGCTACCAAACGCCTCTTCACCGATCGACGTGCGCACGCCGAGGATCACGAGCAAGGACAGGAACAGGCCGAGCGTGGCCGTCGTCTGGATCCAGGAGGTGTAGAAGCCGCGCCGGCCTGCCGGTGCGTGTTCCGCGACATAGGTCGCCGCGCCGCCGTACTCGCCGCCGAGCGCCAGACCCTGCAGCAGCCGCATCGCGATAAAGATCACCGGTGACGCCATGCCGATCGCGGCGTAGCCGGGCAGGAAGCCCACCAGGAAGGTCGACAGACCCATGATCACGATGGTGATCAGGAACGTGTACTTGCGCCCGACCATGTCGCCCAGCCGCCCGAACACGATGGCGCCGAACGGCCGCACCGCGAAACCTGCCGCGAAGCTGAGCAGCGTGAAGATGAAGCCGGCTGTTGGATTGACCCCGGAGAAGAAGCTCTTGCTGATGAAGACCGCGAGTGAGCCGGCCAGGTAGAAGTCATACCACTCGAAAACAGTGCCTAGCGACGATGCGAAGATCACCCGCTTCTCATCGTGCGTCATCGGCACGTGGGACATTTGTCCGCCAACGGTAGCCATATGTCGTCTCCAATATTTTGATATATGCACGCGGCCCGCCCGGAAGGCGTTCCCGTGAATCGGATTATTGGAGCGGAAACTTACGGCCTACTGACGTTGTGTCTCAAAATTGGTGGTGCAGGAGAATGGGTGCGAGTGGGGCTATGTTCGTTCAATAATTTGCTAAGTTTCGGTAATCGACGGTCAAAATGTGAATATCGCGCATTTTTTGTTGTGCTTGATTCGACCCGATTAGGGTAAGTCCCGGGCCGCCTGACGTGCCCGCAAGCTGACACGCACGAGCGTTCCGGCCAGGCGCGGGGTGGTTTGATAGACGTTGTCCTCGATCGTCAACGTGCCGCCGTGCATGATGGCGATCTCGCGGACGATGGCCAGTCCGAGCCCGCTACCGTCGCCCTCACGGCCGAGAATCCGGTAGAAGCGCTCGACCACCCGCGTCCGTTCTGCGACCGGAATGCCAAGACCGGTATCCTCCACTTCCAGATGCACTTGCCTTGCCGCCGCGTCGGGCCTTACGCGCACGGTGATGCGTCCTCCGGCCGGCGTGTAACGGATCGCGTTGTCGATCAGGTTGGAGAGCATCTCGCGCAGCATCAGCAGACTGCCGTCTATTTCCACCGCCTCGTCCGGTCCTTCGTAGCCGAGGTCCATCTGCTTGGCGAGCGCTGCCTGCAGCCAGTCGCGCACGGCATTGCGGGCGACCTCGGTGATCTCGACCGGCGCGAAAATCTGCCCGGACAGCCGGTTTTCGGCGCGAGCGAGCGCCAACAATTGCGTGACAAGCCGCGCCGCGTGCTCGGAACTCGTCGCGATCTGCTCGAGGGAGCGGTGCACTTCTGCCGACACGTCCTGCCGCAGCGCCAGTTCAGCCTGGGTGCGCAGCCCGGCGAGCGGGGTCTTCATCTGGTGAGCGGCGTCGGCGATGAAGCGCTTTTGCAGCTCCATATTCTGTTCGAGGCGCGTTAGCAGGTCGTTGAACGACGTTACCAGTGGTTCGATCTCAGGCGGCGCGCGATGGGCTTCGAGCGGCGACAGATCGTCCGGGCGTCGCGCGCGGATATGCGCCTGCAGCGCGTGCAGCGGCGCGAGTCCGCGCGACAGCCCGAACCACACGAGCACGATCGCGAGCGGCAGGATCACGAACTGCGGCAGGATCACGCCTTTGATGATGTCGTTGGCGAGCTGGCTGCGCTTGTCGAGCGTCTCGCCCACCTGCACCAGCACCGGCAGCGCGCCCGGTGTCTGTGGAAACTCGACGGTCGTGTAAGCAACGCGGATATCGTTGCCGTGCAGAACATCGTCGCGAAATTCGACCAGCCCCGGCGGCGGCCGGTCTTCCTCGTGCGGCAGCGGCATGTCGCGGTCGCCGCCCACCAGTTCGCCACGGGTGCCGAGCACCTGATAAAACACCTTGTCGACGTTGTCCCCGCTCAGGAAATCGCGCGTCGCATCGGGTAGCGTCAGCTCCGCGACGCCATTCACAGGATGGATCTGGCGGGCCAGGACGTAGGCATCGGTTTCAAGCGCGCGGTCGAACGGGCCGTTGGCAATCGACTTGGCGACCAGATACGTCACCGCAATGCTCATTGGCCACAACAGCAGCAAAGGCGCCAGCATCCAGTCGAGAATCTCGCCGAACAGCGAACGCGGGCGGGTCTCGGCGACGGCTTCGGTTTCGTCGGGCGGCGCGAACGGGTTCGCGTAGCGGGCGTCGCGCGCCTCGTCGTCGAGGTTCGCCGCTGGCGCCGCGGCGCGCTCTGCGCGTGCGGACATGAGCGGTCTCTATTTGAAGTGGTGGCTCGCGGGCATCGCAGCGGATGCGGGCGAGGAGGGCGCAGCAGGCTCGGGCGTGGCAGGCAAACTGGACGGACTGGGCGCTGGCGTGGGCGCCGCCGATGTTGCGCCGGTGGCCGCGCCGGACGCCGCGGCAGAGGACGGCGTGCTCGCCCCAGCCGCCGTCTGCGCAGCCTTCTCCAGGCAGTAGCCGAGGCCGCGCACGGTGAGAATGCGCACGCCGCTCGGTTCGATTTTCTTGCGCAGACGGTGCACGTAGACTTCGATCGCGTTGTTGCTGACCTCTTCGCCCCACTCGCACAGATGATCGACCAGCTGCTCCTTCGACACCAGCCGGCCGATCCGCTGCAGCAGCACTTCGAGCAGGCCCAGTTCGCGTGCCGACAACTCGATGACCTGGTCGTTGATATAAGCGATCCGCCCCACCTGATCGAACGAGAGCGAGCCGTGCCGTACCACGGTCGGGCCGCCTCCCGCGCCGCGCCGGGTCAGTGCGCGCACGCGCGCTTCGAGTTCGTTGAGCGCGAACGGCTTGGCCATATAGTCGTCGGCGCCGAGGTCGAGCCCTTTGACGCGGTCGTCGACGCTATCCGCAGCGGTCAGGATCAATACGGGGAGGTTCGAATTGCGCGCCCGCAGGCGGCGCAGCACCTCGAGCCCGGACATGCGCGGCAGGCCGAGATCGAGAATCAACAGGTCGAACGTTTGCATCGACAGCGCAGTATCCGCCTCGACGCCGTTCTTCACGTGATCAACGGCGTATGCCGATTGGCGGAGTGATCGAATCAGAGCGTCCGCGAGTATGCTGTCATCTTCGGCAATGAGAATTCGCATGATGCGCCAGCCAGCCTTGCTGGCACCGTAGTAATGCCCGGCGCGCAGCGGTCTCCAAAGATTTTTCTGGGTAGTCGGCGCACTTTGACCGCACATAAGTAGCGCCATGTGCGAATCGTGCTTGCCAAAACTACTGTTTTTTTATACAGTGTCTGCGTTTAGGGTGCTGTCCGTGATGAATGGGCTGCACATCTGCCTCAGACGCCGTTCATCATAGCAAAGGACGATTCATGGAAGAAAGCAAGAAAGGCTCGGCTGGACTGACGGCTGAAAAGAGCAAGGCCTTGGCCGCCGCGCTCGCGCAGATCGAAAAGCAGTTCGGCAAAGGGTCGGTCATGCGGCTCGGCGCAGGCGAGGCAGTCGAAGACATTCAAGTGGTCTCAACGGGATCGCTTGGCCTCGACATCGCGCTGGGCGTCGGCGGTTTGCCGCGTGGCCGTGTGGTCGAAATCTACGGGCCGGAATCGTCGGGTAAAACCACGCTGACGCTGCAAGTCGTCGCTGAAATGCAGAAGCTCGGCGGCACGGCAGCGTTTATCGACGCGGAACACGCGCTGGACATCCAGTACGCGGGCAAGCTCGGCGTGAACGTGTCGGACCTGCTGGTTTCGCAACCGGATACGGGCGAACAGGCGCTGGAAATCGCCGACGCGCTGGTGCGCTCGGGCTCGATCGACATGATCGTGATCGATTCGGTCGCGGCTCTCGTGCCGAAGGCCGAAATCGAAGGTGAAATGGGCGACTCGCTGCCGGGTCTGCAAGCACGTCTGATGTCGCAGGCGCTGCGTAAGCTCACCGGCACGATCAAGCGTACGAACTGCCTGGTCATCTTCATCAACCAGATTCGTATGAAGATCGGCGTGATGTTCGGCAACCCGGAAACCACCACGGGCGGTAACGCGCTCAAGTTCTACGCATCCGTGCGTCTGGATATCCGCCGTATCGGCTCGATCAAGAAGAATGACGAAGTGATCGGCAACGAAACGCGCGTGAAGGTCGTCAAGAACAAGGTGGCGCCGCCGTTCCGCGAAGCGATTTTCGACATCCTGTACGGCGAAGGCATTTCGCGCCAAGGCGAAGTCATCGACCTGGGCGTGGCAGCGAAGATCGTCGACAAGGCCGGTGCCTGGTACAGCTACAACGGCGAGCGCATTGGTCAGGGTAAAGACAATGCACGCGAATTCCTGCGCGAAAATCCCGAGATCGCACGCGAAATCGAGAACCGCATCCGTGAATCGCTGGGCGTGAATGCGATGGCGGAAGTCGCCGCAGGCGCAGCCGAAGTCGCGGGCGAAGAGGAGTAATCGTCGCGTGATACGCAAGGGCCGGCCTGTATCCGATGCAGGACGTGATGCGGACGGCCCGCGTGACGGCGATCCACTCGATCCATTCGACCCGTTCGAATCTTTTGATGCGCACGACCGGGCTTCCGGCCGTGCGCCTTCAACGCAGCGCGGCTCCGTGCCTTCGGGGCAGGGCGACACCGCTGATTCGTCTACAGAAACTACCTACACCCGCTCGCGCCGCGTCCCCGGAGAAGCACGCCCGGACCAGGAACGCGCAGCCGACAAGTCCAAAGGCCCTGTCCGCTCGCTAAAAGGGCGCGCACTCGGCTATCTTTCCCGCCGCGAATACAGCCGCGCCGAACTCTCGCGCAAGCTGATGCCGTTCGTTGAAGAGGCGGACTCTCTAGAGGCTTTGCTCGATTCGCTCGAAGGCGAAGGCTGGCTGTCGGATTCGCGCTTTGCCGAGAGCCTGATTCACCGCCGCGCGTCGCGCCTCGGTGCGAACCGGATCGTGGGTGAACTGAAGCGTCATGCGGTCGGCCAGACCCTGATCGAAGAGGCGAGCGCACAACTGCGCGAAACCGAGCTGGCGCGCGCCCAGGCTATCTGGCGCAAGAAATACGGCCATCTTCCAGAAACGCCGGCCGAACGTGCGCGGCAAGCGCGCTTCCTCGCCGCGCGGGGTTTTTCCGGAGCGACCATCGGCAAGATCCTCAAGGGGATCGACGAGGAGTGGGCCGGCGACTGACACCACGCCGCCGCTTAACGCCCGGCCGAACCGGGCCAAACCCTCCGCCAGCCTGTCCAGACACGGCAACACAACGCAACGCCACGCGACACTGGGCCGCATCGGCCCGCACCGGATTGGTGCTATGCACAATCCACGCTGTCTCAAATATGCAGTATGCTAAAATTCAAAGGTTTTCCAATTCGGCCTTTTCCTTCCGCATGCCGCTTCCCCCGCCAGTTTCCCGTCAGTTGCGCCATCGCCGCGCAATTCGTGCGGAAGCCTATGAGCGCGAGGACGGCCTGTGGGATATAGAGGCGTGTCTAACCGACCAAAAGCCACGTGATGTGGTGCTTGCGTCGGGCGTCCGGCCCAACGGTCAGCCGATCCATGAACTCTGGCTCCGCATTACGATCGATCGCAAGCTCAACGTTGTCGACGCGCAAGCGTCGTCCGACTGGGTGCCCTATCCTGGTCTGTGCGAAGCCACCAATCCCGCCTATCGTGCCCTCATCGGGCTCAATCTGTTCAACAACTTCCGTCGCGAATCCGCCCGTTTGCTCAGCGGTACGGCAGGTTGCACGCATCTCACCGAGTTGTGCGCTTTCCTTCCTACCGCTGCCATTCAGGCGTTCGCCGGCGATGTGTGGAATACCAATGGCGGCAAGCCGCCGCACGAAGCGGGTTCAGGGGACGCTTCACCTCAAGCCTCAGACGAACATTCAAACGACAAGCCGCCATTCCAGCTGGGTCGCTGCCACGCGCTGCGATTCGACGGCGAGGCGGTGCGACAGTTTTATCCGCGCTGGTATGGCCACGCGCCGCGTTCAGCGGAGCGTGCGGATACAGCAAGCGAGCAAACACGCCACGCCGCCGGAAACGGCAACGGCGCCGGCACGTCCCGTTTGAACGACAGCAGCGGAAACGAAGTTCAATCCAACTCTCAGACTGAAGGGAATCACGCATGAAGATTCACGAGTACCAGGGTAAGGAAATCCTGCGGAAATTCGGCGTCGCGGTACCGCGCGGCAAGCCGGTCTTCTCGGTGGATGACGCGGTCAAGGCCGCAGAAGAGCTCGGCGGCCCGGTATGGGTCGTGAAGGCTCAGATCCACGCGGGTGGCCGTGGCAAGGGTGGCGGCGTGAAGGTCGCGAAGTCGCTGGAACAGGTTCGTGAATTCTCGAACCAGATCCTCGGCATGCAACTCGTCACGCACCAGACTGGCCCGGAAGGCCAGAAGGTGAACCGCCTGCTGATCGAAGAAGGCGCTGACATCAAGAAGGAACTGTATGTCGGCCTCGTGATCGATCGTGTTTCGCAAAAGGTCGTCGTGATGGCTTCGAGCGAAGGCGGCATGGACGTCGAAGAAGTCGCGGAAAAGACGCCTGAGCTGATCCACAAGATCGCCGTCGACCCGTCGACCGGTCTGAAGGACGCAGAAGCGGATGAACTCGCAACGAAGATCGGCGTGCCCGCCGCTTCGCTGCCGCAAGCTCGCGCAATCCTGCAAGGCCTGTACAAGGCATTCTGGGAAACGGACGCATCGCTGGCCGAAATCAACCCGCTGATCCTGACCGGCGACGGCAAGGTCATCGCACTGGACGCCAAGTTCAACTTCGACTCGAACGCACTGTTCCGTCATCCGGAAATCGTGGCTTACCGCGATCTGGACGAAGAAGATCCGGCTGAAGTCGAAGCATCGAAGTTCGACCTCGCGTACATCTCGCTCGACGGCAACATCGGCTGCCTCGTGAACGGCGCGGGTCTGGCCATGGCGACGATGGACACCATCAAGCTGTTCGGCGGCGAACCGGCGAACTTCCTGGACGTGGGCGGTGGCGCCACGACCGAGAAGGTCACGGAAGCGTTCAAGATCATGCTGAAGAACCCGAATCTGACGGCCATTCTGGTCAACATTTTCGGTGGCATCATGCGCTGCGACGTGATCGCGGAAGGCGTGATCGCTGCGTCGAAGGCTGTCTCGCTGAAGGTGCCGCTCGTGGTCCGCATGAAGGGCACGAACGAAGACCTGGGCAAGAAGATGCTGGCTGAATCCGGCCTGCCGATCATTGCGGCAGACAGCATGGAAGAAGCTGCTCAGAAGGTCGTCGCGGCCGCTGCGGGCAAGGCGTAAGCCAGGCCGGGCGTTCACCAGGATTACGAATGGCGGCGCGTGAGCGACGCGGGCTAAGAACATTCGGCCCGTTGGCGCAACAGCGCGACGCCAAACGAACAGAGGTCAATACATGTCGATTCTGATCAACAAAGACACTAAGGTCATCACGCAGGGCATCACCGGCAAGACCGGTCAGTTCCACACGCGCGCCTGCCGTGAATATGCAAACGGTCGCGAAGCGTATGTCGCGGGCGTGAACCCGAAGAAGGCCGGCGAAGATTTCGAAGGCATTCCTATTTACGCAAGCGTCGCTGAAGCCAAGGCTGAAACGGGCGCGACTGTGTCGGTGATTTACGTTCCGCCGGCAGGCGCTGCTGCTGCCATCTGGGAAGCCGTCGAAGCCGACCTGGATCTCGCAATCTGTATCACGGAAGGCATTCCTGTGCGTGACATGATCGAGCTCAAGGCACGCATGCGCGCGAAGAACAGCAAGACGCTGCTGCTCGGACCGAACTGCCCGGGCACGATCACGCCGGACGAACTGAAGATCGGCATCATGCCGGGTCACATCCACCGCAAGGGCCGCATCGGCGTCGTGTCGCGTTCGGGCACGCTGACGTATGAAGCAGTCGGCCAGTTGACGGCAATTGGCCTCGGCCAATCGTCGGCAGTCGGTATCGGCGGCGACCCGATCAACGGTCTGAAGCACATCGACGTGATGAAGATGTTCAACGACGATCCGGATACGGACGCCGTCATCATGATCGGCGAAATCGGTGGTCCGGACGAAGCGAATGCTGCTGAGTGGATCAAGGACAACATGAAGAAGCCGGTGGTTGGCTTCATCGCGGGTGTCACGGCTCCGGCCGGCAAGCGCATGGGTCACGCTGGCGCGCTGATCTCGGGCGGCGCCGATACGGCTGAAGCCAAGCTGGAAATCATGGATGCATGCGGTATCAAGGTCACGAAGAACCCGTCGGAAATGGCGCGTCTTCTGAAGGCGATGCTGTAAATCGAAATAGGCTGACTCGATCGGCTTATTTTTGATACTCTTACGAAACCCTTTCGTAAGAACGCAGTCCTAAAGCGAGGGAGCGAGCAATTGCTCCCTCGCTTTTTTGTTGTCTCGACCGGAGTTAGTGCTTTAGCTGTCGGTCAGCGTTAGCGCTTTGGCACTTACTCTGGCCCCATGCAGCTTCATCGCGGTTGCCTGTTCGCTTCTCTTCCTTCTATTGTTCTCTCCATGCTCGAGTTCTTCGCCACGCTCCACTGGGGCGCCGTTATCCAGATCATCGTGATCGACATCCTGCTGGGTGGCGATAACGCGGTGGTGATCGCGCTCGCCTGCCGCAACCTGCCGCCGGCCCAGCGCGTCAAGGGCGTGATGTGGGGGACGGCGGGGGCGATCCTGCTGCGCGTCGCGCTGATCGCGTTCGCCGTGGTGCTGCTCGACGTGCCGTTGCTGAAATTCGCCGGCGGCCTGCTGCTGCTGTGGATCGGCGTGCGCCTGATGGCGCCGGCGCATGACGTGCATGAAAACATCAAGCCTGCCGACCGGCTGATGGCCGCAATCAAGACCATCATCATCGCCGACGCCGTGATGAGTCTCGACAACGTGATCGCGATTGCCGGCGCGGCCGAAGCGGCTGATCCGGAACACCGCCTCGCGCTGGTGATCTTCGGCCTCGTGGTGAGCATTCCGTTGATCGTGTGGGGTAGCCAACTGGTGCTGAAGCTGCTGGACCGCTTCCCTATTGTGATTACGCTGGGTGCGGCGCTGCTGGGCTGGATTGCCGGTGGCCTCATCATCAACGATCCGGCTGGCGATCGTTGGCCGATCCTGGACACCCCGGTGGCCGAGTACGGCATGAGCATCGCGGGTGCGCTGTTTGTAGTGATCCTCGGATACGTGCTCAAGCGCCGTAACGCTGGCCGGGCAGCGGCGCAGTTGCCGCCGGGTTCGCACTAAGGCCATACGCCCCGGCAAAGGGGCGCCGGGTCCGACGTTAGCCATCTGGCTGACTGTTTAGGATCCACGCGGCTGGCTACGATCAAAGCGCCTGTTCCGATTCGCGGGGCAGGCGTTTTTCGTTTCAGGAGCCTGCCGATGACCGTTACTTTTCCCACCTCTGCCTTCCGTTGCGTGCTGTTGCGGCGCGACGACCCTGCTGCCGGCGCACGGATCTCCGAGCCCGGCGCGCAATGGCCCGCACGAATTGCACGGTTCGGCCGCAAGCTTGGCTTCACGCTGATCGAACTGATGATCGTGCTCGCCATCGTCGGGGTGATCGCAGCCTATGCGATTCCCGCTTACCAGGACTATCTGGCTCGCAGCCGCGTCGGCGAGGGGCTTTCGCTCGCGGCGTCGGCGCGGCTCGCGGTGGCCGAGAATGCCGCCAGCGGCAGCGCATTCGGCGGCGGCTACGCGCCGCCGCCAGCCACCCGAAATGTCGAATCCGTGCACGTGGATGACGACACGGGGCAGATTAGCGTCGCATTTACCACGCGCGTGGCGCCCGCAGGCACCAATACGCTGGTGTTGGTGCCGTCGGTGCCCGATAACGCCGATACGCCGACCGCGCGCATCGCGCTCGTCAAGGGTTCCGCGCAACCGGGGACGGTGACGTGGGAGTGTTTTGCCGGCGGCAAGGGCGCTTCGTCGTTGCCTGCGCCGGGCGCAGGACCACTGCCTGCAGATGCGCCGACCTTACCGTCGAATCTGGCGCCGCCTGAATGCCGGAGTTGATGCCGAGGTGAGGGGGAGGGGAGCTGCGGGGCAACTTCGGGCTAACTTCGGGATATTTAAGGCCGTCCGGCGCACAGGGGGAGGATTTTTTTGTATAGTGCGCCGGTTGCTGACGCCCCCGGTTCCTCATGCCCACCCCATTCGCGCGCTATTTATCTCTCGTATTGCTGGCTTGTGCGTTGATTCTGCCTTATGCAGTCACCGTCCATACCTATCCGATCCCGACTTTTTACGCGGAATTCACCACACTTGTCCTGTACGTGGTGACCAGCGCGGCCGTGGTCCTGCTGGTCTGGTCGGAGCGGCAGCACGTCACGTTTGCCTCGCCCACGGTCGCGCTCGTGCCGCTTCTGTTCGGGCTGGTGCTGATCGTACAGACGCTGGTGCTGCCGGTCGCGCAGCCGTCGATGAACTGGCTCGGCGCGGGCTATCTGCTCGCGGCGTTCATGGCGACCCACACCGGCTACGCCCTCAGCCGCGCCAAGATGGACGAGACGGTGCTGCGCTGGGCCGCGACGGCGTTGATCTTCGGCGGGCTGTTCGCGGTGTTTTGCCAGGTGATTCAGCTGTTCCATCTGGAGACCAAGGTCTCGCCGTTCGTCGTGGGGTACAACATCACGGTGGAGCGTCGGCCGTTCGGCAATATGGCGCAGGCCAACCACCTCGCCACTTATATTGCTTTCGCGATGGCCGGAGCCCTGTTCCTGGTGCAGACACGGCGCCTACCCGTGATCGTGTGGGGGCTGCTGTCGGTGGTGTTCTCGACCGGGTTGGCGCTGACTGTCTCGCGCGGCCCCTGGTTGCAGATGGGCGTGATCGTGGTCGCCGGCTTCTGGATGGCGTTTGCCGAAATCCGGCGCAACCCGGCTTTGCGTCGTAGCAACCGCGAATGGCTGATTCCGATAGTGCTGGGCGTGTTGTTCTTCGCGGTCAATGCGCTGGTTCGCTGGGCCAACGTGCACTATCAGCTCGATCTGGCCGAGTCCGCTGCCGACCGCTTCAAGGACGCTGGCCAGATCGCGCCGCGTCTCGCGCTCTGGAAGTATGGCTGGACGATGTTCAAGACGCACCCGCTGCTGGGCGTGGGCTGGGGCGAGTTTCCGCGTTACCAGTTCGACTTCGTACGGACGCTGGGCGGCGTCGAGATCGCCAACAACTCGCACGATATCTTCATCGATCTGCTGGGCAAGACGGGGCTGATCGGCCTCGCGATCGTGCTGCTCGGTCTGGTAGCGTGGCTGGTGCGCGTGGTCCGTGCGCCGCATACCGCGGCACGCGTATTCGGCATCGCGCTGATTGGCGTGCTGGTGATGCATGCGCTGGTCGAGTATCCGCAGCAATACATGTTCTTCCTGCTGCCTGCGATGTTCGTGTTCGGTCTGCTGGAAACGCGCTCGCTGCGGCTGGTGCCGAGCCGTGTGTCGTTCAACGTCTACATGCTTATCGTGTTCGGCGGCCTCGCCGCGCTGTATCCGATCTGTCGCGACTACAACCGCTCGGAGGTGTTGTATTACGGCACGAGTCCGGCCGAGCAGTATCGCAACGATCCTTCGTTCCTGTTCCGGGCTTGGGGCGAGTACGGCATGGCGACATTGCTGCCGATGAACGCCATGGATCTGGACCACAAGCTCGCCATGCACAAGCAGGCGCTCGCGCTGCTGCCGGGTGAGACAGTGTTGCGGCGTTATGCGGTGCTGCAGGCGCTGAGCGGCGATACCAACGCTGCGTTCGATACCGTGGCGCGCCTGAAGCTTTTCGCGGAAAAGCTGCACGATTGGCCGTCGCAACAGGGCTATCTGTACGAGCTGTGCGACGAGCAGAAGAGCCTTGCGGGCTTCAAGGCGGAGCTGGTGAAGGAGTACGGCATGCCGCCAAAAGACGTCAATCAGGATGATGACGATAGCGACGACTGATCGAGGTCGTCGCTTGCGGGTTGAGCTAAACGGCGCAGGAGGGCGGTGAAGCGCAGCAGCAGCGCTTACGCCGCCACCCAATCCCCCGACTTCCCGCCGTGCTTCTCCAGCACTTTCACATCGGTGATCGTCATGCCGCGATCCACCGCCTTGCACATGTCGTACACGGTCAGCAGTCCCACCTGTACGGCAGTCAGCGCTTCCATCTCCACGCCGGTACGCCCCAACGTCTCTACCTGCACCGTGCAATGCACGCCGGGTAGCGTCTCGTCGAGTTCGAAATCCACCTTGACGCGGGTGAGCGCGAGCGGATGACACAGCGGAATCAGATCGGCGGTGCGCTTGGCGCCCTGAATCGCAGCAATTCGCGCGATCCCGATCACATCGCCTTTCTTGGCATTGCCGTCGCGGATCAACGCAAACGTCTCCGGCAGCATGCGGATCGAGCCGCGTGCGATGGCGATGCGTTTGGTTTCCTGCTTGGCGCCGACGTCCACCATATGCGCTTGGCCGGCGGCGTCGAAGTGAGTGAGTTCAGGCATGGCGGGGCTCCTTCAGAGGGCGCTTATCATAACAGCGCGGTGCCGCTGGCAGATCGGGCTGGACGCCTCGCCGATGGCTACGCCGCCGCGCCGCCTTTCGCCGCCTGTGCTGGACTGGCGACGAAGCCAAAGCGCGCTGCCACGTCGGCATGCGACACCGGCTGCAACGGCAACGTCACGCCATTGCGCCAACGGAACCGCCCACTGCTGCCGTCCTCAGCCACATCAGCGTGCTCGGAAAACAGATCGAGATCGTGATCATGCAGCACGGCGATACGCGGGGGCGTCGAGGTGTCCGCGAACAGCACGCCGCCTTCGTCATCAAGATAAGCCGTGGACGGCTCGAACGCATTGCCCGCCTGATCGGTTAGCGAGAGCTCATCGCTATCGCTGGCAGCCCCCAGCCGCACCACCCACGGCGTATATCCCAACTCCACATACACCCGCTGCGGTCCGTTCTGGAAAAACCACTGCCCGCCGGCGTCCGCCTCGTAGTTCCGGTTGATGAACGCGAGCAGCGCCACATGGCGGATCGGCTCGCCCGGCGCGCCGCGCGCCTGGGCCTCGTCGTCGCGCATGCGCCAGTTGCCGCGCCGGTCGAGCAGCAGCCAGCCGGTGCAATGCGGCACGTTGGGCCATTTGGCGAGCGCCTGGCGAACGATGTCATCCATGGTCGACGAATGGGTTGAGGTAGTTGAAAACGCGCTGCGACAGCCAGTCGATGCGGCCCGGAAACGGGCCTGTCATGAAGCCGACGTGGCCGCCTTGCTGCGGCTGATCCAGCTCGACCGCGGCCGATACCTCGTGCCGTCCCGGCAGCACCGCGCCAGGCAGGAACGGATCGTTGCGGGCGTTGAGCACCAGCGTGGGCACGGTGATCTCCGGCAATAGCGGCCGGGTGGTCGCGCGGGTCCAGTAGTCGTCGGTGTCGCGAAAGCCGTGCAGCGGAGCGGTGACGACATTGTCGAATTCGTACATGTTACGGCTCGCGAGCATCGCGTTGCCGTCAAACAGGCCCGGATACTGTACGAGCTTTTGCTGCGCCTTGATCTTCAGCGTCTTCAGGAAGTTGCGCGTGTACATCTTGCCGAAGCCCTGCGACAGCGCCCGGCCGCCGGCATGGACGTCGAGCGGGGCGGAGATCGCCGCGGCCGCGGCGATAAACGAGGCGTCTTCGCGGCGCTCGCCCAGCCAGCGAAGCAGGACATTGCCGCCCAGCGACACGCCCGCCGCGACGATCGGCCCGCGATGCGTGTCGCGCAGGCGCCGCAGCACCCAGTCCACTTCGGCGCTATCGGCCAGGTGATAGAAGCGCGGCAACAGGTTCAACGGCCCGCTACAGCTGCGAAAGTGCGGCACGACGCCGTGCCAGCCGAACTCGCGTGCGCTAGCCATCAGCGTACGGGCGTAGTGAGAGGCAGAACTGCCTTCGAGGCCGTGAAACAGGACGAAGAGCGGCGCGTCGGGCGAGGGTTGTTCGCCGCCGGCCTGAACTCCGATCGCCGGATCGTTCAGCGCCAGCCTGGCACCGCGCCCTTCATGCACCAGCCAGTCGAGCTCGATGAAATCGCCATCCGGCGTATCCCAGCGCTCGCGCCGGTAGGTCACCGCAGGAAGCCGGGCGAACAGCGCGGGAACGATGGTCTGGATATGGCTGTTCGGCAGCCACAGCGGCGCGCGATAGAACATGTCGACGCTCGCCTCACCGGCCGCCGCGCGGGCGGAGGGGGGAGAAACGCTATTGTTGTGCGTCGTGCTCATACCGGCAACCGAAAAAACGGAAAACGTACCGCGTCAGTGCAATGACCCCTGACCATGACGCATTTTCGCAGCAAACTGGTTCGCCGCTTCGTTCGGCATCGCACTTGCGTGAATATGTGCGATCTTCCATTCGCCGCGTTCGTGGACCATCACATAGGTGGTGAACACCATGGCGGGCGCGGCCTTCGGGTCGGCGGGGCGGTGCGCTTCCGCAATCGCGTACACGACGGTGCCCAGGCTGTCGTACACGCGGATGTCGACCGGTTCGATCGAAACCGGCGCGGTTTCGAGCTGAACGGTGAGGCCCGCGCGAATGCTGTCGAGCCCATGCAGGTGCGAGCCGTCGGCGCAGATGCAGCTGGCGAACTCCTCGTCGATCCACAGGCCCATCAAACTGTCGATATTGACCTCCGCCACCGCCTGGTAATAGGCGTTGAGGGTATCCGCAGCGGCTTCGAAGATGTGGGCAAAACGTGGCATGGCTCGTCAGTCTCTTGTGCGCAGGGCGCGCGGTTGCGGGGCAACAGTTAACGGTACAACCCAGGACAACCCAGGGACAACCGCGAGGATGCCCGCGCTGGAAGGCGCGGGGATGACGCCACGTGGCGGGTTTGCAACGCGGCGTGCGGCTGCCGGACGGTTCAGCGTTGCGCGAGCAGCATGCCGCGCAGGTCGCCGAACACTTGCTCGGCGCTCAATTGCCGCAAGCAGTTCAGATGACCGAGCGGACACTCGCGCTCAAAACAGGGACTGCATTCGAGATGCAACCATTGTACCTTCGCAAGCTCGGACAATGGCGGCGTGTGACGCGGATCGGTCGAGCCGTACACGGCCACGAGCGGCCGGCGCAGCGCGGCGGCCACGTGCATCAGGCCGGAATCGTTGGTCACTACGGCGTTGGCGCGCGAGATCAGCGCGCAGGCCTCGCCCAGCGCGGTCTGGCCGCACAGGTTGCGCACGTTCGGCGCGCGCTCGGCAATCGCCTGGGCGAGCGGTGCGTCTTTCGGCGAACCGAGCGCGACGATCTGCGTGTACGGGAACGACTGGCCGACGATTTGCGCGAGGGCCGCGAAATGTTCGGGCGGCCAGCGCTTGGCCGGACCGTACTCGGCGCCGGGGCAGAACACCAGCAGCGGCACCCGCGTGTCCAGATTGAAGCGGGCCGACACGCGCGACGCTTCGTTCAGGTCGGTGTCGAGCCGCGGCATCGGCAGATCGTCGGGCACTTTTGCGCCGGGTTTGTAGGCGAGCGCCGCGTAATGGGCGAGCATCGGCGGGCGCTCGTCCTTGCGCGGATTCGCGTGGCGCACGTTTAGCAGGCCGTAGCGGCTTTCGCCGGTATAGCCGATGCGCAGCGGAATGCCCGCCATCCACGGAATCAGCGCCGATTTCAGCGAATTCGGCAGCACGTACGCCGCGTCGTAACCGACCTCGCGCAGGTCGCTCGAGAGTTGCCAGCGGCGCAGCATCTGCAGCTTGCCGTGCGCGAGATCCGTGGCATAGACGTCGCGGATTTCGGGCATGCGCTCCAGCACGGGCGCGACCCACGAGGGCGCAACCGCATCGATCACGATGCGCGGATGCAGTTTGACGAGGCGCGAGAACAAAGGCTGCGCCATCAATGCGTCACCGATCCAGTTCGGTGCGATAACCAACGCGCGACGCATCAGGGTGGGTTTCCGGTGTCGAAAGAACGCGCCGCACGCACGGGCGCACAGCGTTCTGATTTTAAAAGGGAAGCGGCCACATGCTTACGCGCGGCGCCAGTACGACTGGCTCCGCGCGCAACATGCGGCCTGATTGTAGTGGGCGTGCCCAGCCGGTGAGCGGCTTTCAGTGGCCTCTGACCACTTCGCCGTCACGCAGCTTGTAGCGCGTGCCGCAGTACGGGCAGCGCGCTTCGCCGTGCGTGACGTCGATAAACACGCGCGGATGGGCGCTCCAGCGCGCCATCGACGGGTTCGGACAGTAGGCGGGCAGGTCTTTTGCCGACAGTTCGACCAGCGGCATTTCCTTGATTTCGCTCATGGGGGCTTTCTCTGTGGAGACAGGGCGCAGGCGCGCCACGTGGGCGGCCTGCTTTAATTTCAGATTCAGATCTTGGTCAGCCAGTGCGCGTACTTCTCGCTCTTGCCGTTGACGATGTCGAAGAAGCCGCTTTGCAGCTTTTCCGTGATCGGGCCGCGTGCGCCGGAGCCGATCGTGCGGTTGTCGAGTTCGCGGATCGGCGTGACTTCAGCAGCGGTGCCGGTGAAGAACGCTTCGTCGCAGGTGTAGACCTCGTCACGCGTGATGCGCTTTTCGATTACTTCGATGCCGGCGTCTTTCGCCAGCGTGATGACCGTGTCGCGCGTGATGCCGTCGAGGCACGACGACAGGTCCGGCGTGTACAGCTTGCCGTTGTTCACGAGGAAGAAGTTCTCGCCCGAGCCTTCCGACACGTAGCCGTCTACGTCGAGCAGGAGCGCTTCGTCGTATCCGTCGGCGGTGGCTTCCTGGTTGGCGAGGATCGAGTTCACGTACCAGCCCGACGCCTTGGCGCGCACCATGGACACGTTCACATGGTGGCGCGTGAACGACGAGGTCTTCACGCGGATGCCCTTTTTCAGGCCGTCTTCGCCGAGGTAGGCGCCCCACGGCCAGGCGGCGATTGCCACGTGGATCGTGTTGCCCTTGGCGGACACGCCGAGCTTTTCCGAGCCGACCCAGATGATCGGGCGCAGATAGCAGGACTCGAGCTTGTTTTCACGCACCACTTCGCGCTGCGCGGCAGCGAGCGTTTCGTGGTCGAACGGCACATCCATCTGGAAGATCTTCGCCGAGTTCAGCAGGCGCTTGGTGTGTTCCTGCAGACGGAAAATGGCGGTGCCGCCGTCGGCCGTCTTGTAGGCGCGCACACCTTCGAAAACACCCATGCCGTAGTGCAGCGTATGAGTAAGCACGTGGATCTTGGCATCGCGCCAGTCGATGAGCTTGCCATCCATCCAGATCTTGCCGTCGCGGTCGGCCATTGACATACGATTCTCCAGCAGTGCGTTGTGAAGGGTTGCGCAAGCCCGCCAGGACGGGCGGGAGGCCTACAGAGGCCCGGCAAGCGGCGAAGTCCGTTATTTTAACGTCTTTTGCACACGGAACGGGCATTAGGCCGCATGCCGGACGCTATAATCCGGCGCACGCAGAATCCCAATCCGCATGCGCCAGTGGCTGTTTGTCGAGCTGGCGCCGACTCCATGCCGTCGCGGCGCGCCCCGCCCCAGAGCCCCCGTCTGATGCTCGCTAGCCCGTCCGATCTGCAACGCCGTGCTTTCCGCGAAGGCTTGAGCGACTACTCGCCCGCGTTGATGGCGATCTTCTCCTGGGGCCTTGTCACCGGCATGGCCATGAGCAAGTCCGTGCTCACGCTGCCGCAGGCGCTCACCATGTCGCTGCTGTGCTACGCCGGTTCGTCGCAAGTGGCCGTGCTGCCGCTCTTCGCCGCCAAATTGCCGGTCTGGACCGTGCTGCTGACCGCGGCGATGGTGAATACGCGTTTCGTGATCTTCAGCGCGGGCCTCGCGCCGCATTTTTCCTATCTGCCCATGTGGCGCCGCATCGTGCTGGGTTATTTCAACGGCGACGTCATCTACCTGCTGTTTCAGAAGAAAAGCTTTCAGACCGGTTACGTGCCGGGCAAGGAGGCGTACTTCTGGGGCATGGCGAGCGCGAGCTGGCTGTCCTGGCAGGTGTCGTCGATTCTCGGCATCCTGCTCGCCAGCATGATTCCGGATAACTGGGGTCTCGCGCTCGCCGGCACGCTGGTGCTGATTCCGGTGATGGTGTCGGCCATCAGTAGCCGTTCGACGCTGGTCGCCGTGCTCATTGCTGGCGTCGTCGCGCTGCTCGCCTTCGACCTGCCGTACCGGCTGGCCTTGCCGCTTGCGGTGCTGACGGCGATCGTCGCCGGCAGCTGCACCGATTTGCTGATCGAGCGTGCCGACTTGCGCCGCATCCGTAACAGCGCCGGGGATTCCGGCGGCGGCTCCCGCGGAGGCTCACAATGACCAGCACGCAGATCTGGATTGCCATTTTCGGCATGATGTTTGTCACGGCTTTCACGCGGGCGCTGTTCCTGATTGGCGGCGAGCGCGCCGTTTTGCCGGAGCGCCTGCAGCGGATGTTGCGCTACGCGCCGGCGGCGGCGCTGGCCGCCGTGGTGCTGCCGGATGTGGTGGCGACCCCGAATGGGCTTTCGTTCGCGCTCTCGAACCACGAGCTTTACGCGACGCTTGCCGGGCTCGGCTGGTTTTTGTGGCGGCGTACCATGCTCGGCACGATCATCGCCGGCATGCTGACTTTCACGCTCCTGCGTCTTGTTTTTCACTGACTCCCGCGTGTACGCTGCGATGCAGCATGCGCAGCGCATCTCCCAAATACGGGACATTCGCCTCGGCGCGGGGCCTGACGGGGTGGGGATCGGTTAAAATGATCGGCTTGCGGATCACTGCGCGACGCTGCGGCAGATGCCGTCGGGCCTGTTCATGGGGCCACCCCCGCGGGGCCCCTGAGCGCAGGCTGTTCGCGCGCTGTCCGTCACCGCCTTCCAATCAACTCGCAACCAAACGCTCATGAACCAGGTATTGCGTCTCTCCGATCTGATCTCCGAAGGCAAGCTGTCCGGCAAACGCGTGTTTATCCGCGCCGACCTGAATGTTCCGCAGGACGATCAAGGCAACATCACCGAAGACACCCGCATCCGCGCCTCCGTGCCGGCCATCAAGGCCGCGCTCGACGCCGGCGCCGCCGTGATGGTGACTTCCCACCTGGGCCGTCCCACCGAAGGCGAGTTCAAGCCGGAAGACTCGCTCGCGCCGGTCGCGAAGCGTCTGGCCGAATTGCTCGGCCGCGACGTGCCGCTGGTGGCGAACTGGGTCGAAAACGGCGTGAACGTCGCGCCCGGCCAGGTCGTGCTGCTCGAAAACTGCCGCGTCAACAAGGGCGAAAAGAAGGATTCCGACGAGCTCGCGCAGAAGATGGCGAAGCTTTGCGACGTCTACGTCAACGACGCCTTCGGCACCGCCCACCGCGCGGAAGCCACCACGCACGGCATTGCGAAGTACGCACCTGTCGCCTGCGCAGGCCCGCTGCTGGCGGCTGAGCTCGAAGCGCTCGGCAAGGCGCTGGGCGCACCGAAACGTCCGCTGGTCGCGATCGTGGCCGGCTCGAAGGTGTCCACCAAGCTGACCATTCTGAAGTCGCTGGCCGACAAGGTCGATCAACTGATCGTCGGCGGCGGCATCGCCAACACGTTTATGCTGGCTGCCGGCCTGAAGATCGGCAAGTCGCTGGCCGAAGCCGATCTGGTGAACGAAGCCAAAGCCATCATCGATGCAGCCAAGGCGCGCGGCGCCTCGGTGCCGATCCCGACCGACGTAGTCACGGCCAAGGAGTTCTCGCCGACCGCCAAGGCTGAAGTCAAGGCTGTGGCTGATGTGCAGGACGACGACCTGATCCTCGACATCGGACCGGAAACTGCCAAGGCCCTGGCTGCGCAACTGGAAAAGGCCGGCACGATCGTCTGGAACGGCCCGGTCGGCGTGTTCGAATTCGACCAGTTCGGCAACGGCACGAAGACCCTGGCGGACGCCATTGCCAAGTCGGCGGCGTTCTCGATTGCAGGCGGCGGCGATACGCTCGCGGCCATCGCCAAGTACGGCATCCACGACAAGGTGAGCTATATCTCGACGGGCGGCGGCGCCTTCCTCGAGTTCCTCGAGGGCAAGAAGCTGCCGGCGGTCGAAGTCCTGGAATCGCGGGTTTAATGTGACAACGCGCTCCCCATCGGCGAAAACTGCAAAGACGCGCATGAAGTCGCCGGCCAGCAAAAACGCAGCCACCGCCAAGGCGGGCAAGGCAGCGAAAGCGGCTACCGAGTCAGCAGCGAACAGCGCAGCGCAAGCAGTCAAAGCAGGGGAGCGCACCGCAGGCTCCATCGGGACACTGCGGCAAGCGGTTCCCGCAGTTTCACCCGCTGGTCATGCCGGCGGCGCATCATCCGAAGCACACGAAACATCCGAATCACTCGTGGCGCTCGCGGAGTTGACCACTGAGTCGGTCGCAGGCGTGCCCGCCGGGCATGCCACCGCACCGCACGCAGAACCCCGCAGCGACACTTCTGTCGTAGCCGCAGCACCGCTGGCGTCCCGCACGCTGGTCTCGAACACCGCTTTACCCCATAAAGCGACGCCGGTTTCAACTGGCGCGCAGCCCCCGGCAGCATCCTTCGGTGCGCAGCCTCCGCACCCGACTCGCAGCGCTCTTTCCAGCGATCCCATCCAGACGAGGAGACTCATGCATCGCGCCACCAAGATTGTCGCCACCATCGGCCCGGCTTCCAGCACGCCCGAAATCCTGCTGCAAATGATTAAGGCGGGGCTCGATGTGGTGCGCCTCAATTTCTCGCACGGCACGGCCGACGACCACCGCCAGCGCGCCGAATTCGTGCGCGAAGCGGCTCGCCAGGCGGGCCGTGAAGTTGCCATCATGGCCGACCTGCAAGGCCCGAAGATCCGGGTCGGCAAGTTCGAAAACGGCAAGACCACGCTGATTCCGGGCAACCCGTTCATCCTCGACGCCGAATGCGAACTCGGCAACGACGATCGCGTCGGCCTCGACTACAAAGATCTGCCGCGCGACCTGAAACCGGGCGACGTGCTGTTGCTCAACGACGGCCTGATCGTGCTCGATGTCGTGCGCGTGCTCGGCAGCGAGATTCACACCACCGTGAAGGTCGGCGGCGAGCTGTCGAACAACAAGGGTATCAACCGCCAGGGCGGCGGCCTGACGGCGCCCGCGCTCACGGCCAAAGACATGGAAGACATCCGCACGGCCATGTCGCTCGGCGTGGATTTCGTTGCCGTGTCGTTCCCGAAGAACGCCACCGACATGGAAATGGCCCGCCAGCTCGCGAACATAGCGGGCGCGCCTTACGGCATCAAGCCGAAGATGATCGCCAAGATCGAGCGCGCCGAAGCGATTCCGGCGCTGCAAGGCATCCTCGACGCCTCCGACGGCATCATGGTCGCGCGTGGCGATCTCGCCGTGGAAGTGGGCAATGCCGCAGTTCCGGCGCTGCAAAAGCGCATGATTCGTATGGCACGCGAATCGAACAAGTTCGTGATTACCGCCACGCAGATGATGGAGTCGATGATCTACGCTCCGGTGCCGACCCGCGCCGAAGTGTCGGACGTCGCCAATGCGGTGCTGGACGGCACGGACGCGGTGATGCTGTCCGCCGAATCCGCAGCGGGCAAGTACCCGGTGCAGACCATCGAGACGATGGCGGCCATCTGCGTCGAAGCGGAGAAGTCGGAGCAGTCGGAGCTGGACAAGGATTTCCTTGACCGCACCTTCACCCGCATCGACCAGTCGATCGCCATGGGCGCGCTGTTCACGGCGTTCCACCTCGGCGCCAAGGCGATCGTCGCGTTGACGGAGTCGGGCTCGACCGCGCTGTGGATGTCGCGTCACTGGACCCACGTGCCGATTTTCGCGCTCACGCCGCGGGTGGGCAGCGAGCGCGCGATGGCGATCTACCGCAACGTCACGTCGCTGCATCTGGACACCAGCAGCGACCGCGACACCGCGTTGCAGCAGGCGCTGGAGACGGTGGTGAGCAAAGGCTACGCATCGCGCGGCGACATGGTCGTGCTGACCGTCGGCGAACCGATGGGTCAGGCTGGCGGAACGAACACGCTGAAGATCGTGCGGGTCGGCGAACCGTATTGATCGGCTTTAAAACTGCTTAGGATCGGCACGGCGAAGCAGCCGCAGCACCCCGCGAGAGGCGGCGCGCAGGCCTTTGGAGCTAGCCCCCGGGCGAGCTTCGAGCCTGCTGCCTACGGGTATGCGGCTTGCTTCGCGATAAAATTGTAAAAATAGATGCCGACGGCACAGGATTCGTTTCAATCTAAGGAGTAAAGCATGCCTCTCGTATCAATGCGTCAACTGCTGGACCATGCCGCCGAAAACGGCTATGGGCTGCCGGCATTCAACGTGAACAATCTGGAGCAGGTGCAGGCCATCATGGCTGCGGCTGATCAGGTCGGCGCCCCGGTGATCATGCAAGCCTCGGCTGGCGCGCGGAAGTACGCGGGCGAACCGTTCCTGCGTCATCTGATCGAAGCGGCGATTGAGTCGTATCCGCACATTCCGGTTGTGATGCACCAGGATCACGGGCAGTCGCCGGCTGTGTGCATGGCGGCGATCCGTAGCGGCTTCACCAGCGTGATGATGGACGGCTCGCTCGAAGCCGACGGCAAGACGGTTGCGTCGTACGAGTACAACGTCGACGTGTCGCGCAAGGTCGTGGAAGCGGCACACTCGATCGGCGTGACGGTGGAAGCGGAACTCGGCGTGCTGGGTTCGCTGGAAACCATGAAGGGCGACAAGGAAGACGGCCACGGCGCGGAAGGCACGATGACGCGCGAGCAACTGCTGACCGATCCGGAGCAGGCCGCCGACTTCGTCAAGCTGACGCAGTGCGATGCGCTGGCAATCGCCATCGGCACGTCACACGGTGCGTACAAATTCAGCAAGAAGCCCACGGGCGACATTCTGTCGATCCAGCGCATCAAGGAAATTCACCAGCGCATTCCGAACACCCACCTGGTGATGCACGGTTCGTCCTCGGTGCCGCAGGAGCTGCTCGCGGAAATCCGCGAATTCGGCGGCGACATGAAGGAAACCTACGGCGTGCCGGTCGAAGAAATTCAGGAAGGCATCAAGCACGGCGTGCGCAAGGTTAATATCGATACTGACCTGCGTCTGGCGATCACCGGTGCGATCCGCCGCTACCTGGCGGAAAATCCGGGCAAGTTCGACCCGCGCGATTACCTGAAGCCGGCGCGCGAAGCGGCCAGGAAGATTTGCGTGGACCGTTTCGTCGCTTTTGGCGCCGAAGGCCAGGCTGGCAAGATCAAGCCCATTTCGCTTGATAAAATTGCGGAGAAGTACAAGTCGGGCAGCCTCGCACAGGTCGTCCGCTAAGGCAGTACCTAGGCAGCACAGCGCGGATCTGGCCATCCGGCCAGGTTGCAGCACGTTTCGCCGTTCCCGCATCATAGGGGGAACGGCGTTTCCCTTTTGTTCCGGTCTCACTTTTTGCCCCACTTTTAGCGAACTACGACGATGTCTACCCTCTACGAATCCACGCTCCGCTCGCTGCCGCTGCTCGGCCGCGGCAAGGTCCGCGACAACTATGCGGTGGGCAACGACCAGTTGCTGATCGTCACCACCGACCGTCTGTCGGCGTTCGACGTCATCATGGGCGAGCCGATTCCGAACAAGGGTCGCGTGCTGAACCAGATGGCCAACTTCTGGTTCGACAAGTTGAAGCACATCGTGCCGAATCACCTGAGCGGCGTGGCGCCGGAGTCGGTGGTGGCGGCAGACGAAGCCGAGCAGGTGAAGGGCCGCGCCGTGGTGGTGAAGCGCCTCGAGCCGATCCTCGTCGAAGCGGTGGTGCGCGGCTATCTGGCTGGCAGCGGCTGGAAAGACTACCAGGCCACGGGCGCCGTGTGCGGCGTCGAACTGCCGCCGGGCCTGCAAAATGCGCAGAAGCTGCCCGAGCCGATCTTCACGCCGGCAGCCAAGGCCGAAATGGGCCACCACGACGAGAACATCACCTACAACGAGATGGAACGCCGCATCGGCACCGAACTGTCGGCCACGATCCGCGACATCTCGATCAAGCTGTACAAGGAAGCGGCGGACTACGCCGCAACCCGCGGCATCATCATTGCCGACACCAAATTCGAATTCGGTCTGGACAATCACGGCAAGCTGTACCTGATGGACGAGGCGCTGACGGCCGATTCGTCGCGCTTCTGGCCGGCGGACGAGTATCAGGTGGGCACCAACCCGCCGTCGTTCGACAAGCAGTTCGTGCGCGACTGGCTGGAAACCCAGCCGTGGAAGAAAGAGCCGCCGGCGCCGAAGCTGCCGGACGAGGTCGTCACGAAGACGGCCGCTAAGTATCAGGAAGCGCTCGAGCGCCTGACCGGGCAGAAGCTCGCTTAACGCCGCGAGAGCAGATTAGGAAGATGAGGAAGTCTCACAGATGAGCCAAGTCCAGACTGCCCAGGCAGCACAAACGGCACATACGCATGCTGCGCCGCTCGTCGGCGTGCTGATGGGGTCCAGTTCCGACTGGGAAGTCATGAAGCACGCCGTTGCGATCCTGCAGGAATTCGGCGTACCGTATGAAGCGAAGGTCGTATCCGCGCACCGGATGCCCGACGAGATGTTCGAGTATGCGGAGAAGGCGCGCGAGCGCGGCCTGCGCGCAATCATCGCGGGCGCTGGCGGCGCTGCGCACTTGCCCGGCATGCTGGCCGCCAAGACCACGGTGCCCGTGCTCGGCGTGCCGGTGGCGAGCAAGTATCTGAAGGGTGTCGATTCGCTGCATTCGATCGTGCAGATGCCCAAAGGCGTGCCGGTCGCGACGTTTGCGATCGGCGAAGCGGGCGCGGCCAACGCGGCGCTGTTCGCTGTGTCGATTTTGAGCGTGACTTCGACCGAATACGCGAACGCGCTCGCCGCGTTCCGTGTGCGGCAGAACGAAGCCGCGCACGCGATGGTTTTGCCCGCGCTGTAAGCGCGTCTTTGAAGACCCGATGAAGGCCGGATGACGGCCTGATCGGACGTGATCGGGCCTGATGTCCATTGCCTGACCCCCGGTGCGGCGCGCAGCGATGCGCGCCGGCCGTGACCGACCACTGAGATGAACCCAGACAACACACCGGTTTCACCGATTATGCCCGGCGCATGGCTTGGCATGGTGGGTGGCGGCCAGCTCGGCCGCATGTTCTGCTTTGCCGCCCAGGCGATGGGCTATCGCGTTGCCGTGCTCGATCCGGACGAAGGCAGTCCGGCTGGCGCTGTCGCGGACCGCCACCTGCGCGCCGCCTACGACGACGAAGCGTCGCTGACCGAACTCGCGCGTTTGTGCGCGGCGGTTTCGACGGAATTCGAGAACGTGCCTGCCGCGAGCCTCGATTTTCTCGCCCGCACCACCTTCGTGAGCCCGGCCGGCCGCTGTGTGGCCGTGGCGCAGGATCGTATCGCCGAGAAGCGTTTTATCGTCGAATCGGGCGTTCCCGTTGCGCCGCACGTGGTGATCGAATCGTCGGATGCGCTCGCCGCTATCGACGACGCCACCCTCGTTGCCGTGTTGCCCGGCATTCTGAAAACTGCCCGTCTCGGCTATGACGGCAAGGGCCAGGTCAGCGTGCGCAACGCCGAGGAAGTGCGCGAGGCGCATGCTTCGCTGGGCGGCGTGCCCTGCGTGCTGGAAAAGCGCCTGCCGCTGAAGTTCGAAGTGTCGGCGCTGATTGCGCGCGGCGCGAACGGCACCTCGGTAGTGTATCCGCTGGCGCAGAATACTCACCGCGACGGCGTGCTCTCGCACACTATCGTGCCGGCGCCGGATGCGAGCCCGACGCTGGTCGGCCAGGCTCAGCAGGCCGCGCTGCAGATTGCCGACAAGCTCGGCTATATCGGCGTGCTGTGCGTCGAGTTCTTCATTCTGGAAGACGGCTCGATGGTCGCCAACGAGATGGCGCCGCGGCCGCACAATTCCGGCCACTACACCGTCGATGCCTGCGCCACCAGTCAGTTCGAACAGCAGGTCCGGGCGATGACGGGCATGCCGCTCGGCGACACGCGCCAGCACTCGCCGGCGGTGATGCTGAACATCCTTGGCGATATCTGGTTCCCGGATGGCGGCAAGCGTGCGGCCGTCACGCCGCCATGGCACGAAGTAGCGGCGATGCCAGCCGCGCGGCTGCATCTGTACGGCAAGGAAGACGCACGGCCCGGCCGCAAGATGGGCCACGTGAACTTCACCGCCGCGACACTCGACGAAGCCCGCACGGCTGCGCGCGACTGCGCCCGGCTGCTGCATATCGTGAAGGGCTGACGCGCGCGCCATCATGCCGGATCAAGCTAAACCTGCCGACGCTGCGGCGGCCGCTGTCTCAGCCGCTGCCAAGGCTGCCCAAGCTTCTGGCGCCACACCGGGCGTCACTGCCGTGAGCGCTGCCCAAATCGAGCACGCCGCCGCGCTGCTCGACGCCGGTGAACTGGTCGCGTTCCCGACCGAAACCGTCTACGGCCTAGGCGGCGACGCCCAGAGCCCCGACGCGGTAGCGCGTATCTACGCAGCGAAAGGGCGGCCGGCGAATCATCCGGTGATCGTGCACCTCGCGCCGCACGGCGATCCGGGGTATTGGGTCGAGCATTTGCCGCCGGAAGCGCTGCGGCTCATCGATGCTTTCTGGCCCGGTCCGCTCACCCTGATTCTCAAGCGCGCTGCGCATATCCCCGCTGCCGTGAGCGGTGGACAGGACTCGGTCGGTTTGCGCTGCCCGTCGCATCCCGTGGCGCAGGCGCTGCTCGACGCATTCAGCGCACTGCGCGGTGGTCACGGCGGGGTAGCTGCACCGTCGGCGAACCGTTTTGGTCACGTGAGCCCGACCACGGCGCAACACGTGCGTGACGAGTTCGGCGGCACGATTCATGTGCTCGACGGTGGTTCGTCGGATGTCGGCATCGAGTCGACCATCCTCGATTTGTCGCGCGGCTTTCCGGCGCTGCTGCGCCCTGGACGGGTGACGCCTCAGGATATCGCCGAAGTGCTGGGCGAGGCGCCGCGTCTGCCGGATGGCTCGGATGCGACGGCGCCGCGAGCATCGGGCACGCTCAAGGCGCACTACGCGCCGCGCACGCCGCTCGCGCTGCTGCCATTCGAGGCGCTGGAGCCCTTACTGGCGGCGCGTGAATCCAATGAGCGCGTGGCGCTGGTGGCCCGCGTGTCGCGCGCAGGCCACTGGGCCGATGCCGACGGTGTGCACTTCATGGCCGCGCCCGAAGATCCCCATGTGTACGCGCGTGAACTCTACAGTTTGCTGCGTGCACTCGACCGGGCGAACGTGACCCGCATTCTGATCGAGAAGCTGCCGGATACGATCGAATGGATCGCAGTGAACGACCGGCTCGGCCGGGCGGCTGCGGCGTTCGAAGCGCAGGGGTAGGTTTCAGTTCCGAGTTGCCAAAATGCCAATAATTGGCATGAAAATACCAGTTGTTGGCATGAATTTACTCGGCGTGAGCACCGTCACCCACAAGCTGTCTCCAACTCACGTCCACCAAACAAAAAGGCCCGGCTGAACCCAGCCGGGCCTTTCACTACCACTAAGGTAACGGCAGATCGCCCCGATCCGCCGCTTCCCCAATTACTTACCCAAACCGGTCGCCGCGACCTGCTGCTCGACGTACTGCGCGAACAGAGCATGCATGTGCGTGCTCGGGTGGACCGTGTCCGCGAACATGTAGGTCTGGTCAGCGCCAGCCACCGTGTAGGTCTGCGGCGAGCAGAACAGCGACGAGCCGAACTGTGCGCCGTACTGGGCAGCGGTCAGTCCGTTGGTTGCGCCCGGATTCGCAGTGGCGTACGCGGTTGCGTTGGCGATCATCGACGACAGGTTACACGCCGTGCCCGTGTTGGACACCGTGAAGCCGAGCGACTGGTAGTTCGGCAATTGCTGATCGAGCCACGTGAACGCATCGACCACGATGACTTTGCCGTTGCCCACCAGGCCGAGCTGCGTCAGGGCCTGGACCAGCATGCCGTTATACGCCGCGGTAATCCCCGACAGCAGTGCTGCCGAGCCAGGCGTGGCCGCGTTGGCTGCAACGCCGAGCGGCGTATTGCCAATGTCCGGCACCGTCGACACGACCACGTGGGTCGCACCCGAGTTGACGATGGTCTGGACTTGAGCGGCAAGCTGGGCAGCGGCCTGCGCGATCTGCGGGTTGGACAACTGCTGCAGGTAGCCGGCGATGAACTCCACCTGGCCCGCCTGTGTGTTCGGCAGCAGGCCGGCCGCCACTTCCTGCGGATATACCGTCTGCAGTGCGGTGGCGAGCGCCGTCAGATTGGCGGTGGTCGCGAACTGGAAGATGTCGTTCGCGCCGCCGTTCACCAGCACGAGCTGGTTCGCGTTGAAGCTCGTATGGGCGCTCAGGTAGTTCGCCACCTGGGTCACCACCGGCACCGTCGTCGCCGCCAGGCTGTTCGGCGCCCAACCTTCGCCTTGCGCGTTGACGACGTCCGAGCCGCCCTGCGCGTAGCCGTAGCCGCCCGCTGCGACCAGCGGCTGACCGAAGCCGCCGAGGTAGGCCGGCGTCAGCGTGCCGCCGTAGTATTCAGCGACCTTTTGCGTCCACACTTCGCCCGGGTTGGTGGTGAAGCGGCCACCGCCGAAGTTTGCCGAGATGACCGGCGAATACGTGCCCACATCCGAGAGGCTGTCGCCGAACGACACGACCTGCAGGTTCACGCCGCCCGCCGGTGTGCTGCTCGAGTTGTTGTTGCTGCTGCTGCCGCCACCGCAGGCTGCAAGCATGGCAAAGGCTGTGCTGGCGATCGCGACTTGCGTCAAACGCAGCAGACCGCGATGTTTCGTTCCCTGTTGTTTCATGTTGATTTCATCTCCTCGTATGTGTGGCCTTGTTGCCATGTGATGCAGGCGGCGCCCGCCGCGTCGGCGGCGTGGCGACAGCTTACAGAATCTTCCCTGATTCGCGCTGCGTTTGAAACGCAGCGCGGTGGTTTGCCGATACATCGGCAGGTTCGCTCGGGCGTTGCTCCGAATGTTCGTCCAGATCGTGGCCGCCAGCCTCAGCGGCGAGCGCGGCGTGATACTCGGCGGCCCATGCCGGCGGCGCGAACAGTGCGCGCAGCTTGTTGCGCCATCCCTGCACGCGCAGGAAATCGGCTCCCATCGACGCCCATTCGTGAAACGTCGCCTTGAGCGGGTTGTAGGTGTGGAGCGGTTCGACGATGCCGTAGACGGGCGCATCGTGCGCATCCTCCTCCACATAGCTGCCGAACAGGCGGTCCCAGATCACCAGCACGCCGGCATAGTTACGGTCGATATAGCGGTCGTTGCGCGCGTGATGAACGCGATGGATCGACGGCGTGTTCAACACGTATTCGAGCCAGCCGAGCTTGCCGATGGCCTGCGTGTGGACGAAAAACTGGAAGCCGAGGTTGATCAGCACGATCGCGACGATCTGCTTCGGCGGAAAACCGAGAAAGGCGAGTGGAATCCAGAACACCCACATGCCGGCAATCGGGTACATCAGGCTCTGGCGGAACGCGGTCGAAAAATTCATCCGCTCCGACGAGTGATGCACCACATGCGCGGCCCACAGCCAGCGCACGCGATGGCTGCAGCGGTGAAACACGTAGTAGAGCAGGTCCTGCGCGACGAACAGCACAACGAACGACACCCATCCCGCGTGCCAGGTATAGACGCGGAAGTGGTTGAAGCAATACGCATAAACGGGAATGATCGCGAGCCACGCGAGCTTGTCGGCGGCCTGCTGCATGAGCGCGAGTGCGGCGTTGCAAAGCGTGTCGCGCCAGCTATAGAGGCTTGCTTGCGGGCGCGTGCGATGCAGGTGCCACGCCTCCCAGCCAATACATGCGAGGAAGACGGGTGCCATGGCGAGCAGCAGCAATTCGGCATCGAATTGCATGGACGTCTTCCTCCGTGGTCCCTGACCGCTGCGAATGCCGCAGCGGGCGTTGTCTTTATCGTTTGATTGCGCAACGCCGTCATCGGGGGCGCGCGGCTCGCGCGCGCCACGCTCAGTTTGACATGCGCTTCAAACACTGCCCGCAAGCGTACACGCTCTGCGGCTCGTCGCGCATGGCTTCGCTAGAAGGAATCCTCAATGCTGGCTGCGCTTGTGCGGGTTTTTCCTGGGCTTGGCGCGCGGTTCCTCGGCGACTTCCTGCATCGGTTGCGACGGTCCCTGGTAGACCCATTCGAGCAGCGCATCGTGCGCGGCACGCGCCGCCTCCGAGTGTGGATCGTTGATGATGCTGACGACGATGTAACTGGTGCCGTCGGCGGAGGCCACGTAGCCGGCGATTGCCCGCACGTCGCGCAGCGTGCCGGTCTTGATGTGCGCATTGCCGCCGACCGGCTGCGTGGTCAACCGGTTGCGCATGGTGCCGTCGACACCCGCTACGGGCAGCGAATCGACGAACACCTGGGCGACCGGGCTCGCGTTGGCTGCCTGCAACAGATCGGCGAGCGAGAGCGCCGTGATGTGCTCGTCGCGCGACAGGCCCGAACCGTTGTCGAGCGACAGGTACTCCATGTTCAGGCCGCTCTTCTGCAGGAACGCTTCGATCGCGGCGGCGGATTTCTCCGGCGTCGCCGGCGGCTTGCTCGTGACCGCGCCGATCGTCAGGAACAGATTGCGCGCCATCGTGTTGTTGCTGAACTTGTTGATGTCGCGAACGATATCGGACAGCACCGGCCCCTGGTGGGTGGCGATCAGGCGCGCTTCGACCGGCACCGGACCTTCGCGCGTGGCGCCCGTGAAGGTGCCGCCGTTCTGCTCCCACAGCGCGAGGAACCCGCCCGCGAAGAACGCCGAGTGATCGAGCACGGCGACGTTGAGCGTGCGCGGCCCGCAGCGCTCGGGGTAGTCGCCGCTAAACGATGCGCTCACCATGCCGTTCTGCTGCGGCGTCACCGCCGGCGTGGGCAGTTCGCCGCGGCATGGGCCGCCGGTGGCGTGCAACTGGTTGTCGATCTGTAGTTGCGCGAGCGCGGGCACCACGTCCACGGCGACGCTGCCGTCAGGCGACGGCGTGAGCGTGAACGACAGCGACTTGAAAGCGTACAGCAGCGGATCGGGGCCGACGTTGTAGGGAGCGGTGGCATCGTCGTCGAACGGCGGCAGGTCGCGCGTGGACGGATCGAAATAGCGCTTGTCGAGCACCAGTGCGCCGTCGATGCCATTGATGCCGGCCTTGCGGATCTTCTGCACGAGGTCGATCAGTTCTTCCGGCACCAGCTTCGGGTCGCCGGTGCCCTGGATGTACAGATTGCCATGCAGGATGCCGTTGGCGTCGAGATTGCCGTCGGCGTAGGCACTGGTGCGCCAGCGATAGTCGGGGCCGAGGATCGACAGCCCCGAGTAGGTGGTAACGAGCTTCATCGTCGAGGCCGGCATCATCGGCTTGCCGGCGTTGAGCGCGACGATCGGCGTGCGATCGCCGACTTTCTCCACCACCACGCTGATGTTGGACAACGGCACGTGGGCGCGCGCCAGTCCCGTCATCACCGAAGCCGGCAGTACCGTGCTGACGTTGACCGAAGGGTGCTTGGCCTTGACGCGGGCTTGTGCCGGCGCGGTGCAGGAGAGGGCGGCGCAGGCCAGCAGCAAAGCCGCGGCGCCCGTCGTGCCACGGCGCCGTGCCGGGTCGGATAGTGTGGAGCATGTCGACGGTGCAGCGGCGGCACGCGGGACAAGCGGAGCGGACGAAGCGGCGCACGGCGCGAGGCGGCGGACCAGAGAAGACAGGAAGACGTGCGTCATGAACGGGCGAAAGAACCAAAGAGTCACGGCTGAAGCACGGCGCGCGGCGCGCTGCGCTGATGTAGGGCATGCAAGAGGTGTAACGGCCGCGCTGAGCAAATCTTCACCGCCATGCGCGAGGCCGACGCGCCTTGTGCGAGTCGCCATGTGGCCCCTTGAACCGGGATCAGATGGCGCGCTGCGCAAAAGCGCTCATTGTAGAGACATGCTGCGGCGCTGCGGTGAAATTGCCTCGCACCTGCAGCAATCGGCGGGCGCTCAGACGCACGCGCCCGGGCCGGGCGCTAGAATGCGGCATCATGAATGTTTCGGAATCGTAGAGTCATGCGCATATTGCTAGTCGAAGACGACCGGATGATTGCCGAGGGCGTGCGCAAGGCACTCCGTGGCGAAGGCTTTGCGGTCGACTGGGTAGAGGACGGCGAAGCGGCGCTCAGCGCGGCCGGTGGCGAACCTTACGATCTGGTGCTGCTCGACCTGGGCCTGCCCAAGCGCGACGGCCTCGACGTGCTGCGTACGCTGCGCGCGCGCGGCCATACGCTGCCGGTGCTGATCGTCACGGCGCGCGATGCGGTCGCGGATCGCGTCAAGGGACTCGACGCGGGCGCCGACGACTACCTCGTCAAACCTTTCGATCTCGACGAACTCGGCGCCCGCATGCGCGCGCTGATCCGCCGCCAGTCGGGTCGCAGCGACTCGACCATCCGCCACGGCACGCTCACGCTCGACCCGGCCTCGCATCAGGTTACGCTGGCCGGCGCGCCGGTCGCATTGTCCGCACGCGAATTCGCGCTGCTCGAGGCGCTGATCGCACGGCCGGGCGCGGTGCTCTCGAAGAGCCAGCTCGAAGAAAAAATGTACGGCTGGGGCGAGGAGATCGGCAGCAACACCGTCGAGGTGTATATCCACGCGCTGCGCAAGAAGCTCGGCGCCGACCTGATCCGCAACGTGCGAGGCCTCGGCTACATGATCGCCAAGGACGCCTGAGCCGATGCGTTCCATTCGCCGTCAATTGCTGTTCTGGCTGCTTGCCATCGTGTTGCTGGGTGTCGGCATCGCCGGCTGGCTGATTTACCGCCAGGCGCTCGCCGAAGCCAACGAACTGTTCGATTACCAGTTGCAGGAGATCGCCGAGGCGCTGCCGTCCGAGCCCTTCTCGCAGGTGCTCGGCTCGCGCGACACCGGCGAAGAGGGCATCGTGCTGCAGATCTGGAATCGCAACGGCGCGTTGATGTACTACTCGCGGCCGCGCGCGCCGCTCGCGCCGCGCGCCGAGCTCGGCTTTTCGACTGAGCGCACCGACCGTGGCGACTGGCGCGTGTACGGCGCGATCGTCGGCGACAACGTCGTGCAACTCGCGCAGCCGGTTTCGGTGCGCAACCGGCTCGCCGCCAACGTCGCGTTACGCACCTTGTGGCCGTTGATCGTGTTGTTGCCGCTGCTCGGGCTGGCAGTCTGGGTGGTGGTGGGGCGTGGGCTCAAGCCGTTGCGCCGGGTGACCGGTGCGCTCGAAACCCGCCATCCGGAAGCGCTCGACCCGCTGCCCGACAGCAGGCTGCCGCTCGAAGTGCAGCCTCTCGTACGTGCGCTGAACGGCCTGCTGCAGCGGCTTGCCAGCGCGCTCGACACGCAGAAGGCGTTCGTTGCCGACGCCGCACACGAACTGCGCACGCCGCTTGCCGCTGTGCAGATCCAGACGCAACTGGTCGCCCGCGCGACCGACGATACGACGCGCCGCGAAGCGCTGGCCGATCTGCAGGCCGGCGTCACGCGCGCCACGCGCCTTGCCGAGCAATTGCTGGCGCTGGCGCGCTCCGAACCGGACGGCCACACGCAGACCAAGGCGATCGATCTGCACGCGCTGCTTGAGGACTGTGTGATGAATTACGCGCCGCTCGCACAGCAGCGCGGAGTCGATCTCGGCGTGGAGGCGAGCGAGGCCGCTACCGTGATCGGCGACGCCGATGCGTTGCGCGTGATGTTCAACAATCTGGTGGACAACGCAACCAAATACACGCCGCGCGGCGGCCGGGTAGACGTGAGCCTGCTGGTCGAAGCAGGGCATCCGGTGGTGCGCATCGCCGACAGTGGGCCGGGCATTCCACCGGACGAGCGCGAGCGGGTGTTCGACCGCTTCTACCGCGTTGGGGCGAGCGCCGACCGCGCTCGCACGGACGTTTCGGGCAGTGGGCTGGGACTCGCCATCGTGCGGCGCATCGCGCTTCAGCACGGTGCGAGCGTGACGCTGGGCGAGGCGTCGGCGGGTGGTCTCGAAGTCAGCGTGCGGTTTTGAGAAGCAGGCCTTTTTGCCGAAGTTCCCCTGCTTAAGACTCTTTTAAGAGACAGGCCGTACGCTTCATCCCATCCCTAAAGCCTTCCTCCCTGTCAGGAGTACACGATGAATGCGAAAACCCTGTCCCGCAGCGCCGTTGCCGTCGCGGTTGCCGTCGCGTTGTCCGCCGGCTATGTGGCGGGCCATCGCGATGTGCCGGCGCCCCAGGTGATCACACCGGCGCAAGCCGCGATGATGCCTGCCGAGGCCGCCGCCAAAACCGGCATCCCCGATTTCTCCGGCCTCGTTGAAACCTACGGCCCGGCTGTGGTCAACATCAGCGCCAAACATGTGGTCAAGCAGACCGCGCTGCGCGGCGGTGGCGGCGACAACGGCGGCAACGCCCAGCAACTGCCGATCGATCCGAGCGATCCGTTCTATCAGTTCTACCGTCACTTCTTCGGCAATATGCCGGGCATGCAGGGTGGCGGAGGCGACGGCGGCGATCAATCCGACCAGCCGAGCGCGAGCCTGGGTTCCGGCTTCATCGTCAGCAGCGACGGCTACATCCTGACCAACGCGCACGTCGTCGACGGCGCCAACGTCGTCACCGTCAAGCTCACCGACAAGCGCGAATTCCGCGCCAAGGTGGTCGGCGCGGACAAGCAGTCGGACGTCGCAGTGCTGAAGATCGACGCGTCCAACCTGCCGACCGTGAAGATCGGCGATCCGAACCAGAGCAAGGTCGGCCAGTGGGTGGTGGCAATCGGCTCGCCCTACGGCTTCGACAACACCGTGACCTCGGGCATCATCAGCGCGAAGTCGCGCTCGCTGCCTAACGAGAACTACACGCCGTTCATCCAGACCGATGTGCCGGTCAATCCCGGCAACTCGGGCGGCCCGCTGTTCAATCTGCAGGGTGAGGTGATCGGCATCAACTCGATGATCTATTCGCAAACCGGCGGCTTCCAGGGCCTGTCGTTCGCGATTCCGATCAACGAAGCCATCAAGGTCAAGGACGACCTGGTCAAGACCGGCCACGTGAGCCGCGGACGCCTCGGCGTCGCAGTGCAGGGCATGAACCAGACGCTCGCCAATTCGTTTGGCTTGACGACGCCTAACGGTGCGCTGGTGAGCTCGGTGGATCCGGGCGGTCCGGCTGCCAAAGCTGGCTTGCAGCCTGGCGACGTGATCACCGCGGTGAACGGCTCGCCGGTGGCGGATTCGACCGATCTGCCTTCGCAGGTAGCGAGCCTCGCGCCGGGCAGCACGGCGACCGTGACCGTGTGGCGCGACAAGGCGAGCAAGGACATCAAGGTGACCATCGGTTCGATGTCGGATGCCAAGGTCGCCTCGAACGACAATGCGCCGGCCCAGGTTCAGGGGCGTCTGGGCGTCGCCGTCCGGCCGCTCGCGCCGGACGAAAAGAGCAACGCCTCCGTCTCGCACGGCTTGCTCGTGCAGCAGTCGGGTGGCGCGGCCGAGAACGCCGGCATTCAACCGGGTGACGTGATTCTGGCGGTCAACGGCCGCCCCGTGTCGAGCGTCGACCAGTTGAAGCAGATGATCGCGCAGGCGGGTAACAGCATCGCCCTGCTGATCCAGCGCGATAACGCACAGATCTTCGTGCCGGTCGATCTAGGCTGACGTAAAACTTGCCGGTCCGTTTGCATAAACTGCCGACGGACTGGCGTCTTGCATTCGTATCGCGCCCGTTTTTGAGCTGTCTGCCGGCCTTCGCGGTGGCCTCGCGCGTCAGATAGTGACGCGCGAGGCAGGATGGGCGGCCCGCGGGCCTTCAGGTACCGCCTCAAAGAGGGTCGGAGGCAACCAGCGGGCACGACAGTTGCAGGTGTTGGCGGGCATACCACCACGACTCTAATAAGGAGCGATGCAATGAAAATCCAAGGTAATCAGCGCCGGCTCGTTGCGGCTGCGCTTGCCGCCGCGTTGACGCTAGGCCTCGCCGGCGGCGCCTGGGCGCAGCAGCCGGGCGTGACGGGCGGCAGCACCAACGAAGACAGCAGCGCGGGCAACACCAACGGCGGCGGCATGCCGCAAATCCAGCATCAGGGCGACGTGGCCTTTGTCTCGGGCGGCGTCGGCAGCGACGAGTCGCACGCACTGCAAAGCGCGCAAAATCAATGGCCGCTGGCGTTGCGCTTTACCGGCCCCGGCTCGGATTTCCTCGCCGACGTGCACGTGCAGATCGTCGACGCCCATGGCGCCGACGTGCTGCAGGCCACCTCGCGCGGGCCGTACATGCTGGTGAAACTGCGTCCGGGCCGCTACACGGTGCACGCGCGCTACAAGAGCGACGAGCAGCAAAAAGCGGTGACGGTGTCGGCCGCGGGCAGCGCAAAGTCGGCGTTCTACTGGAATACGCAGTAATCAGCTGAATTTGCCGGCTGCGCGAAGGTCGCGCGCTCGGCTGAAGATTGGCCGATAATGAAGCCACGGGTCTCCCGTGGCTTTTTTTATGCTGGAGTTGTGACCCGGGCTGCCGCCTGAACCGGCTGCTTTTATCGCACACGGAGCCGTGAGATGAGCGATCCTGCAACGCCCGACGAAAGTCCCGCTGCAACTCCCGCCGCAGGCGCAGCCTCCCATGGCGGCGCTGGGTCCGGTGCGGCGCGCGGCGGCCATCGCATCAGCATTGCCGTCAACCGTCATCGTGTCAGGGTGATTCACCAGGGCGTCACGGTGGCCGACTCGCAGGCTGCGCTCACGCTCACGCAGACCGGACTTCCCGATGTGTTTTATTTTCCGCGCGGCGATGTCAATATGGCGCGGCTCGAACGCTCCAACGATACGTCGCATTGCCCGTTCAAGGGCGAGGCGTCGTATTTCCATTTGCGCACCGAAGACGGCCTGATCGAGAACGCCGTCTGGTGCTATGAAAACCCGCTCGACGGGGTCCAGCAGATCAAGGGGTATCTGGCGTTTTATGCATCGCGTGTGGATCGCATCGATCAGACATCCTGATCTCGCGAGCTCGTGCGTTCATCGGGGAGGCAGTCATGGAACTAAACGACGCGTTACGGATTGCACTTGCACCGTCCGATGTCTGGGACGCGCTGCAGGACATCGCGTTGTTGCGCGCGAGTCTCGACAATTGCGAATCGTTTAGCCGCCTCGCACGCGGCGAGTACGCGTTGACGCTGACGGTGCCGCTCGGACCGTTGCGCGCCCGCTACGAGGTGCGCGCCCATGTTGCCAGCAAGAACGCAGAACAGGGGGACGCGACGCATCGCGCGCTCAATTTCAAGGCGCGCGCCGAAGGCATAGGGTCGCTGCGCGGCCAGATCGACGTGACGCTGCGCCCGGACGAGGGGAACCCGGGCGCGGGGCCGAGCACGCGGATCGATTATTCGGTGTGGGCGACCTTGACGGGGCCGCTCGCCGAACTGCCGACGCGCCAACTGGAGAATGCGCTGCACGAACTGGCCGACGATTTCTTCACCGAGTTCTGCGCCGTCGTGCAGGCCAAGCACGGCCAGGGGCCGAACCAGGCGCGCGGCGCGCACAGCCGCCGGCAGCATGTGTTTCTGCGGCCTATCAATCTAGGCGGGATGGCACGGCGGGTGCGTTCCCACGATCACGCCGCGGCGCTCACGGGGCGCGCGACCAGCCCGCTGTTCGGGGCGCGCTCTCATAGCGTGTCGCAGCGGGAGCCGACGCCGCATGCCATGCCGAATTGGGCGTGGGCCGCGATGATTTTCGTGGTCGCGCTGGTGCTGTATGCGGCGCATTGGCTTACCCAGAGCTGATAGCCGCTAGCTGAGAGCAGGTCCCTCACCGCGTCACACGCCGCGAAACTCCCGTCGCCACGCCGACGGCGAGGTGCGAAACGCCTCCTGAAAATGTTGCCGCAGCGATGCCGTCGAGCCGAAGCCGGCGCTTGCCGCAATCGCTTCGACGGACTGATCGCTGCTTTCCAGCAATTGCTGCGCGCGGGCGAGGCGCTGCGCGAGCAGCCATGCGCCTACCGTGGCGCCCGTTGCCAGCCTGAAGCGGCGCGTGAATGTGCGGCGGCTCATCAACGCACGCTCAGCCAGCGAGTCGAGCGTGTGCGGCATGTCAAGATTCCCGGCAACCCATTCGAGTAACCCCGAGAGCCGGTCGCCGCGCAGATTCGGCGGCACCGGCTGCTCGATGTATTGGGCCTGACCGCCCTGACGATGCGGCGACACGACCAGCCGGCGCGCAACATAGTTGGCGGCCTGCGCGCCGCACAGGCCGCGCAGCACGTGCAGGCAGCAGTCCAATCCCGCTGCCGTGCCGGCCGAGGTGAGCACGTCGCCGTCGTCGATGTAGAGCACGTCGGGATCGAGGCGCACGCGTGGAAAGCGGCGCGCGAAGTCGCCGGCCCACGCCCAATGCGTGGTCGCGGTGCGGCCGTCGAGGATTCCCGCGGCTGCCAGCACGAAGGCGCCAAGGCACAGGCCGACCAGTTGCGCGCCGCGCGCGTGCGCCCGGCGCAGCGCTTCGAGGAGTTCTGCAGGCGGGGCTTCGTCCGGATCGCGCCAGCTCGGCACGATGATGGTGTGCGCATCATCGAGCGCTTTCAGACCGTGCGTCGCGGCAATCGAGAAGCCGGCCGTGGTCGAGAGCGTGCCCGCTTCGAGGGCGCAGACGCGGAAGTCGAACACTGGCACGCCACCGGCGTCGCGGTTCTCGCCGAACACCACGCACGGCACCGAGAGGTGAAATGGGCTGATGCCGTCGAACGCGATGGCCGCGACGACGTGCGGGGTGTTTCGATCTCGAACGCTCACCGCAGGTCTCCCGTGGAAAATTCACGATGGCCCGATTCTAGCGAAGCTTGTCATCCGGGTCACTGTCGCCGCGCTGGGCAAAAGCGAACAATGCCTTCATTGCCGCTGCGCCGCAGAGCCTCACGCCGGAATCCCGCTGGAAGCATCGACGCACGGCAAACTCACCCATCCAATGAAGGAGCCTTGCCATGTCAACGCCGCGCCGCGCCCTGCTGGTTATCGACGTCCAGAACGAATACGTCACCGGCGACCTGCCGATCGAATACCCGGAGGTGCAGAGCTCGCTCGCCAACATCGGCCTCGCGATCGACGCCGCCCGCGCAGGCGGCGTGCCGGTGGTCGTCGTGCAGCACCTTTCGCCGGCTGGTTCGCCGATCTTCGCTCGCGGCACGCCGGGCGCCGAATTGCATCCGGTGGTGGCCTCGCGCGAGCACGATCACTACGTCAGCAAGGCGCAGGCGAGCTCGTTTGCCGGCACCGACCTGGCCGAGTGGCTCGCCGCGCAGCAAATCGATACGCTGACGGTGGCCGGCTATATGACCCACAACTGCGACGCATCGACGATCAATCACGCGGTGCACGCGGGGTTCGCGGTCGAGTTCCTGGAAGATGCGACCGGCTCGCTGCCGTATGAGAATGCGGCGGGGTCTGCCAGCGCCGAGGAGATTCACCGCGTGTTCAGCGTGGTGCTGCACTCGAGCTTTGCCGCGGTGGCCAGCACCGAGGCGTGGATCGCGGCGGTGCAAAAGGGCGTGGCGCTGGAACGCGGCAGTATCTATGCGTCCAATCAGAAGGCTCGCGCGCGGCTGGCTAGCGTCTGAGTCATGATGATTGCCGGGAGCCGCCGCTCCCGGCGCTGTCCGCGGGAGCCCCGGGAGTTCCGGTATTGCCGATGCGTAAGGCGGGACTGAGCCGCAGCGCGTCGAAGATGCCTTCCACAATCTTGCCCGCGTGCACGCTGAAATCGATGGAGTCGGGCAGGAATAGCATGTCGCGCAGCGCACCGCCGACGAAGGCGTGCAGCATGGTGGCCGCCAGCTTCGTGTCGAGATCGGCGGGCATCTGGCCTTTGGAGATCGCGTTGCGCAAGCCGGTTTCGATCTTGCCGAGGGCTTCGCGCATGTTGCTCTGGTAGCGGACCATCACCGGCCCCATCTCTTCGACGAACTCACACTTGAGGAAGAGAATGTCGAACACGCGGCGCCGGCGCGGATCGAGTGCGGTGTCGCGCAGGCACAGCGTGCAGATTTCGATCAGCCGCCCGAGCGGGTCGGCTTCTTCCGGGTTGATCGAGGCCGCTTTCAGTTCGTCGAGCGGCAACAGCACGCGGTCGAACATCTCGGTGAAGAGGTCGCCCTTGTTGGCGAAATGCCAGTAGATCGCACCGCGTGTGACCCCTGCTGCCTGGGCGATATCGGCCAGCGATGTGCGCGACACACCTTTCTCAAAAAAGACCTTTTCTGCGGCATCGAGGATGCTCGCGCGCGTCTCCAGCGCCTCTTCCTTGGTCCTTCTGACCATATTCGTCTGACCTGCCTGATTACGGGTTAGCCGGGTACTTTTAAACGTAAACCGTCACAAACCCTCTGATTGTTGCGTGTTTCGCGAACAATTATTGCCGAACTCGGCCCGTAAGAATAGTAAAACGCACTTATACATGCATTCGCGAATGTATATATAATAGCACCCCATCGATCGGATAGCCCAAGCCGTGACGACCGGTTAATATCCGTCACTGTTGTCTTTCAAAACGCTTTGCGCCGTATTAAAAAAGCGGCGCCGTGCGGCATTTCCCGGGTTGGCGCATTGCCGTCGGGATGTCCAACCCGTTCGCTTTTCTGGGTGCTGGGCTACCGGTCACGCGTCGCGAGACGCATGTGTGCGCTGTCGTCCCCGGGGTAGGGATGCGCGCACTTTTTCATTCTCTCAGCCTTGACAGAGGTCGCTCCATGCGCGTCGAACGGGTTCCATTTCGCTTAATCAGTGCCGCGACGGCTGCCGTATTGCTGGCAGCGTGCGGACCAAAACAATCGGCCCCGCCACAACAAACCCCTGAAGTCGGCATCGTCACTGTCCAGCCGACCTCCGTGCCTGTCGTCACCGAACTGCCGGGCCGCACTAACGCTTTCCTCGTGGCGCAAGTGCGCGCACGGGTAGACGGCATCGTGCTGCGCCGCGAGTTCACGGAAGGCAGCCAGGTGAAAGCCGGCCAGCGTCTGTACAAGATCGATCCGGCGCCCTACATCGCCCAGTTGAATAGCGCCAAGGCGACGCTCGCCAAGGCTCAGGCCAACCTCGCGTCGGTCACGGCGCAGGCTAACCGCTACAAGGTGCTGGTCGCCGCCAACGCAGTCAGCAAGCAGGACTACGACAACGCGGTGGCCTCGGAAGGCCAGGCCGTGGCGGATGTCGCCGCGGGCAAGGCAGCCGTGGATACCGCGCAGATCAACCTCGGCTATACGGATGTCGTCTCGCCGGTGAGTGGCCAGGTCGGTATCTCGCAGGTTACGCCGGGCGCCTATGTGCAGGCCAGCGCGGCCACGCTGATGTCGACGGTGCAGCAACTGGATCCGATGTACGTCGACCTGACGCAATCGAGCCTCGACGGCCTCAAGCTGCGCCGCGAAGTTCAGGAAGGCCGTCTGAAGACGAGCGGCCCGGATGCGGCCAAGGTCTCGCTGATCCTCGAAGACGGCCGCACCTATTCGGAAAAGGGCAAGCTGCAGTTCAGCGACGTCACGGTCGATCAAAGCACGGGTTCGGTCACTGTGCGCGCGCTGTTCCAGAACAAGGACGGCGTGCTGCTGCCGGGCATGTTCGTGCGTGCGCGTATCGAAGAAGGCGTGAACGACAAGGCCATCGTCGTGCCGCAGATCGGCATTACGCATGACCAGAAGGGCACGCCGGTCGCGCTCGTGGTCGGTCCGGACAACAAGGTCGCGACGCGCCAGCTCGTCACCTCGAGTACGTACGGTTCGAACTGGGTGGTCGATAGCGGCCTGAACCCGGGTGACCGCGTGATCGTGCAGGGCACCGACAAGGTACGTCCGGGCATGGAGGTCAAGGCTGTCGAGGCCCAACTGCCTGCTACCCCCGCCTCCGATGCCGCCGCTCAAGGCGCACCGGCCGCCAGCGGTGCTCAGACGGCACAAGCCTCTGCTGCATCGGGCGCGCAATAACAGGGAGCCTGTTTCATGGCAAAGTTCTTTATTGATCGCCCGATTTTTGCATGGGTGATCGCCATCATCCTGATGCTCGCGGGTATCGCGTCGATCTTTACGCTGCCGATCGCGCAATACCCGACCATCGCCCCGCCAGCGGTGCAGATCAGCGCATCGTACCCGGGTGCATCGGCGAAGACGGTGGAAAACACCGTCACGCAGGTGATCGAGCAACAGATGAGTGGTCTCGACCACTTGCTGTACATCTCGTCCACTTCGGACGATTCGGGTACGGCCACCATTACGCTGACGTTCGCAGCCGGCACCAACCCTGACATTGCGCAGGTGCAGGTGCAGAACAAGCTGCAGCTCGCCACGCCGCTCCTGCCGCAAGCCGTGCAGCAGCTCGGTACGAAGGTCACCAAATCGAGCAGCAGCTTCTTGCTCGTGCTGGCCTTCAACTCCGAAGACGGCAGCATGAACAAGTACGACCTGGCGAACTACGTCGCCTCGAACATCGAAGACCCGGTGAGCCGGATCGACGGTGTGGGTACGGTCACGCTGTTCGGCTCGCAGTACGCCATGCGGATCTGGCTCGACGCGAACAAGCTCACCAACTTCGGCCTCACGCCGGTTGATGTGCAAACCGCGCTGCAAGCCCAGAACGTGCAGGTGGCGGGCGGTGGGCTCGGCGGTACGCCGGCGGTGCCGGGTCAGGCGCTGCAGGCCACCATCAGCGAAGCGACCTTGCTGCAGACGCCGGCGCAGTTCGGCAACATCCTGCTGAAGGTGAACCAGGACGGCTCGCGCGTGCTGTTGAAGGACGTGGCGCGCATCGAGCTCGGCGGCGAAAACTACAACTTCGACACCAAGTACAACGGTGTGCCGACGGCAGGCTTCGGGATTCAGCTCGCCACCGGCGCGAACGCACTGGCTACGGCCAAGGCGGTGCGCCAGAAGATCGACCAGTTGTCGAAGTACTTCCCGCACGGTCTCGTCGTGAAGTATCCGTATGACACGACGCCGTTCGTGCGCCTGTCGATCGAGGAAGTGGTCAAGACGCTGCTCGAAGGTATCGTGCTGGTGTTCCTGGTCATGTACCTGTTCCTGCAGAACCTGCGCGCGACGTTGATTCCGACGATCGCGGTGCCGGTGGTGCTGTTGGGTACGTTCGCGATCATGAGCGCCGTGGGCTTCTCGATCAACGTGCTGTCGATGTTCGGCCTGGTGCTCGCGATTGGTCTGCTGGTGGACGATGCGATCGTGGTGGTGGAGAACGTCGAGCGGGTGATGGCCGAAGAAGGGCTATCGCCACGCGACGCGACCCGCAAAGCGATGGACCAGATCACCGGCGCGCTGGTTGGCGTGGCGCTCGTGCTGTCAGCGGTGTTCGTGCCGGTGGCGTTCTCGGGCGGCTCGGTGGGCGCGATTTACCGGCAGTTCTCGCTGACCATCGTGTCGGCGATGGTGCTGTCCGTGATGGTCGCACTGGTTTTGACGCCGGCACTGTGCGCGACGATTCTCAAGCCGATTCCGAAGGGCCACCACGAAGTGAAGAAGGGCTTCTTCGGCTGGTTCAACCGGACCTTCGAGAAGAGCCGCGACAAGTACCACAGCGGCGTGCACCACGTGATCAAGCGCTCGGGCCGCTGGCTCATCATCTACCTGGTGGTGATCGTGGCGGTGGGCATGCTGTTCATCCGCTTGCCGAAGTCGTTCCTGCCGGATGAAGACCAGGGCACGATGTTCGTGCTGGTGCAGACGCCGTCGGGCTCGACCCAGGAAACCACGGCGCATGCGCTGAAGGACATTTCCGACTACCTGCTCGACAAAGAGAAGGGCATCGTCGAATCGGTCTTCACGGTGAACGGCTTCAGCTTCGCCGGCCGCGGCCAGAATGCGGGTCTCGTGTTCGTGCGGATGAAGGACTACTCGGTGCGGCAGCACTCGGACCAGAAGGTCCAGGCGCTGGTGGGCCGGCTGTTCATGCACTTCGCGGGCTACAAGAATGCGCTCGTCTATCCGGTCAATCCGCCGTCGATTCCTGAACTGGGTACCGCAGCCGGCTTCGACTTCGAACTCGAAGACCGTGCCGGGGTCGGCCACGAGAAGCTGATGGAAGCGCGCAACATGCTGCTCGGCATGGCTGCGAAAGATCCGATGCTGGCGCAGGTGCGTCCGAACGGCCTGAACGACACGCCGCAGTTCAACGTGTCGATCGACCACGAGAAGGCTTCGGCGCTGGGTGTATCGCTTGCGACGATCGATCAGACGTTCTCGATCGCCTGGGCATCGGCCTACGTGAACAACTTCCTCGATACCGACAGCCGGATCAAGAAGGTGTACCTGCAGGGCGATGCACCGTTCCGTATGAACCCGGAGGACCTGAACGCCTGGTACGTGCGCAACGGAGCAGGCACGATGGTGCCGTTCTCGGCCTTCGCCAGCGGTTCGTGGGCTTATGGCTCGCCGAAGCTGGAACGCTACAACGGTATTTCGGCAGTCGAAATCCAGGGTGCGGCAGCGCCGGGCAAGAGTACGGGCCAGGCCATGCAGGCGGTCGAAGCGATTGCAGCCAAGCTGCCGGCAGGTATCGGCTACGAATGGACGGGTCTGTCGTTCCAGGAAATCCAGTCCGGCTCGCAAGCGCCTATCCTGTACGGCATCTCGATCCTCGTCGTGTTCCTGTGTCTCGCGGCACTGTATGAAAGCTGGTCGATCCCGTTCTCGGTGATCATGGTGGTGCCGCTCGGCGTGTTGGGCGCACTGCTGGCCGCTACGCTGCGCGGTCTCGAGAACGACGTGTTCTTCCAGGTGGGTCTGTTGACCACGGTGGGGCTGTCGGCGAAGAACGCGATTCTGATCGTGGAATTCGCCCGCGAACTGCAGCAGGGTGAAGGCATGGGACCGGTCGAGGCGGCGCTGGAAGCGGCACGTCTGCGGTTGCGGCCGATTCTGATGACCTCGCTCGCGTTCATTCTCGGCGTGATGCCGCTGGCTATCAGTAACGGCGCAGGCTCGGCGAGCCAGCACGCGATCGGTACCGGCGTGATCGGCGGGATGATCACCGCAACCTTCCTCGCGATTTTCATGATCCCGATGTTCTTCGTCGTGGTTCGTGCGAAGTTCGGCGGCGAGAAGGAAGATCCGGATGCGGCGCTCGAACACTATAACCAGCACCATCCTCATGACCCGCAGGGCGGCAACGGCTCGGGCAAGGAAGGACATTGAGATGCAAAAACACTCTTTGATTGCAGTGGCGGTCGCAGTGCTCGCTACGGCTTGCACGATGGAGCCGAGGTACGAGCGGCCGGCCGCGCCGGTATCGGGCGCCTTCCCGACGGAAGGTGTCTACGCGACGCAGCCGGGCGCGGCCAACGGCGGCGCGCGTAGCGCGAACGCCCAGGCCGCGGCCGACATCGGCTGGCGCAATTTCTTCGTCGATCCGCGCCTGCAGCGGTTGATCGAGATTGCGCTGAAGAACAACCGCGACCTGCGTGTGTCGGTGCTGAATATCCAGCAGGCGCAGGCGCAGTATCGGGTGGCGCGCTCGAGCCTGTTCCCGACGATCAATGCGGCGGGTTCGGAAAGCAAGACGCGTACGCCGGCCGACCTGTCCCTGCCTGGGCAAGAGCTGTCTACCCAGTATTCGGTTGGGCTCAACGCTTCGTGGGAGCTGGACTTCTTCGGCCGGATTCGTAGTCTGAAGGACCAGGCCTTGAACCAGTATCTGGCCACGGCGCAGGCCCGTAAGGCGGCGGAGATCTCGCTGGTGTCACAGGTGGCGGATCAGTATCTGACCGTGCTGTCGTACGACGATCTGTTGAAGGTCACCGAGGGCACGTTGAAAACGGCCGAGGAATCGTATCGGATCAACAAGCTGCAATACGAGAATGGCACGGGTTCGGAACTCGACCTGCGCCAGGCGCAGACGGTGGTCGAACAGGCCAACGCGAATTACCAGGCGGAGGCGCGCTTGCGTGCCCAGGCGGTTAACGCGCTGGTGCTGCTGGTGGGCGAGCCCTTGCCTGACGACCTGCCGCCGGGGCTGCCGCTCAGCGACCAGAACCTCCTCACGGATATTCCGGCCGGTCTGCCCTCCGATTTGCTGACGCGGCGTCCGGACATCATGGAAGCCGAGGAGAACCTGCTCGCGGCCAACGCGAACATCGGGGCGGCGCGTGCTGCGTTCTTCCCGAAGATCTCGCTGACCGGCAACTTCGGCACGCTGAGCCCGACGCTGGGCGGATTGTTCAAGCCGGGTTCGGCGGCATGGGGTTTCTCGCCGACGATCACCTTGCCGATCTTCACCGGTGGCGAGAACAAGGCCAACCTCGATCTCGCACACGTGCAGAAGAACATCCAGATCGCTACGTATGAAAAGGCGATCCAGACGGCGTTCCGCGAAGTGGCAGACGGACTCGCGGCACGCGGCACGTACGACGAACAGATCGCGGCACTCGAGCGCGATACCTTCGCGGAACAACGCCGGCTCGATCTGTCGGACCTGCGTTACCGCAACGGTGTGGACAGCTACCTGTCGGTGCTGACGGCGCAGACCAGTCTGTATTCGGCGCAGCAGGCGTTGATTTCGGCACGGGTGGCGCGGCTCACGAACCTGGTCGATCTGTACCAGGCGCTCGGCGGCGGCTGGATCGAACGGAACGGCGAGCAGCCGCGTCCGGCCGATGCGCCGGTGGACTACAGCGCGGCCAGTGCGTCGGCAGCTTCAGCACCTGCAGCAAACTGATCGGAGCGAGAGCGGCGGCGGGTTTTCTGCTTAATCCGCCGGCGTTCATCTGATGTTCATGTAGCAATAGAAAACGCCACGGCATGCCGCTAACCGTACCGCAGAGGTGTTGGTAAACGGGCAGGCCTGGTGATCACTGCGAGCCTCTTCGGAGGCTCGCTTTTTTACGGGCGTCGAAAGCCTATACGAGCCAAGGCCCAAGCGGTGTCGAGCGCTGCTGCGCTCGCAACAGCGCAAAACTCTTCGGCCTGGCACAAATGGCTTGACGTCCTTCTTGTCCGTGCGACGGCTAAGCAGTACTTCGCACGAAGACCAGGAGCAAACTGTAGTCACCCCGATCCGCCGCACGCAAGGCGGTTAAGTAATCCGACCGGGCGTTATCCGCTTTAACCAATGTCCCGCCGCCGCCCCACGAAAATGGCTCTTGTTTCATGCCGCGCAAGAGTGCATCAGCCATCATTCGTGAGTGTCGACCATTGCCGTTTGGAAAGGGATGAATCCACACCAGCTCGCGGTGAAATTGTGCGGCAATCTCATCGGGCCGGAATGTGTCGCTGTCGACCCGCCACCGCGTGTTATCGAAAAGATTTCTCAGTTTGACGCTGACCTGCGTCCAGTCACATCCGATGTTCTTGTCGGATTTGCGAAACGTGCCTGCCCACGACCAGGTCTGGTCGAACATTTTCTTGTGCAGGTTGCGACAGAACTCTTCACTGAGGACGTCGACCTTGCGCTGACGGCGAGCCCACTGCACGGCTTGCAGGATGTTCTCCTGCTCCCAGTCATTCAGGTTGCCCTTGGTGGTCAGATGCGTCGGTATCAGCCCTGCAAGCTCGTCAGGGTCGAGCGGTGTCTGGCCGTCCTGCTCGTCTAAATCTATCGCCATAGGTCGGACCAGCGGCCCCGGAGTAGTTCCGCCGTTCTCTGCTCAACCTGTTTGCGAAGTCGGTCAGTTGCCGGACGTTGGTCTTCCAGACTCATGGTGTGCGCAACGCCACTCACTTCCTGTAGGGCGATTGAGCGCGCCCGGTCTTCGACCACTTGAGTCAGCGGCTTTCTGGGCACCAGAGCATAGACCAGCTCGCAGTTCAGCCCGTCAGCCAACTTGCGCAGTTGTCCGAGCGTGATTCGCTCCTCAGCTTCCGCCAACTCCGACTTGTGCAGGGTCGAACCGGTAATGCCTAATTTGTCTGCTTGCTGTCGCTCGGTGAGGCCTAACGACTCTCGGATGGCCTTTAGCCATCCACGTGGCGGGGGCCGACGGCTGGTCAAATCCGAGTACGCCGCGACCGACGCCTGGACCTGCTCAAGCCGGAGCTGCCTCATTCTGGAATCCATTCTGCTTCCCTATAGGCTATCAAAAACACAACAAATGATAGCCTATAGGGAAGCGTACATCAAATTTATGATTCACTATGAGGAAGCAAGCGGATATGTTTAGCGTCGTCATAGTGACGCAGAATCGAATCGTCTGATTCATTATACGGCATCAATTTTCGCGTAATTGCTTCATTTTGAGGAAGCAACTGCCTCCGGCAAGAAAAAGACCCGCAATCCCCTTTGGGACGCGGGTCTCAGCGGTAATTAGCTTCAAACCAAGACCTTTGTGGCACGGGTAGCGGCATGCCGTGGCGTTTCTCTTTGAGGTATTGCTTTGCTGTGACTTACGGTGTAGCGGGCGTCGACTGAGTTCAGGTGAAACAGGAGCTTGCTACGCCCTTACCAGCGACGGCCCTGCTCAATGCAAATCCGCAGCACGCAGCATCTCATCGCGCGGTGCCGGGTCCTCATTGCCACCCCGCCCGTCGAAGTCATGCCCAGCGCGGCGGATTTCGCACTTCGCTGCGCGCTCGCCCTTGACGCCGTTAAAGACCAGATTCAGCACCACGGCGGACACCGAAGCCAGCAAAATCCCGCTATGCAAGAGCGGCGAGAGCGCCGGCGGCAGCTTGGCGAAGAACTGCGGCGACACCACCGGCACCAGACCGAGGCCGATACTGACCGCGACGATGAACAGGTTGTGGTGGTTCTTCACGAAGTCGACCTTCGACAGCACCTTGATGCCGTTCGCGGCCACCATGCCGAACATCACGATACCGGCACCGCCGAGCACGAACGCCGGCACCGATGCGACCACCTGGGCCATCTTCGGAAACAGGCCGAGCAGCACCAGAATCACGCCACCCGTCGCGCAGACGAACCGGCTCTTCACGCCCGTGACGCCGATCAGCCCGACGTTCTGCGAAAACGACGTATGCGGGAACGAGTTGAAGATGCCGCCGATCAGCGTGCCCAGACCGTCGACGCGCAGGCCGCGCACGAGCGTCTTCTGATCCACCGGACGATCCACCATGTCGCCGACCGCGAGGAACATGCCGGTCGATTCGATGAAGGTGACGAACATCACGGTGACCATCGTGGCGATGGCGAGCGGATCGAAATGCGGCAGGCCGAAGTGGAACGGCATCACGATGCCGACCCACGGCGCGGCAGTCACACCAGCCATGTTGACGCGGCCGAGCAGCAAGGCGATCGCGAAGCCGGCGACGATGCCGAGCAACACCGAGATGTTCGCCATGAAGCCCTTGCCGAACTTGTTGATCAGCAGGATCAGCGTGAGCACGACGAGCGACAGTCCCAGATAGACCGGATTGCCGTAGTCGGGATTGCCGACACCGCCGGCCGCCCAGTTGATGCCGACTTCCATCAGCGAGAGCCCGATCACGGAGATCACCACGCCGATCACGACCGGTGGGAAAAACCGCAGCAGCTTGCCGACCGCTGGCGCAAGCAGGATGCCGATCACCCCCGCCGCGATCGTGGAGCCGAAGATGTCGAGAATGCCGAGACTCGGGTTGGTGCCGATCGCCACCATCGGACCGACGGCAGCAAACGTACAGCCCATGATGACGGGCAGGCGGATGCCGAAGATCCACAGGCCGAGCGTCTGGATCAGCGTGGCGATGCCGCACGAGAACAGGTCCGCGCTGATCAGAAATGCAATCTGATCTTTGGGCAGCTTGAGCGCGCTGCCGATGATGAGCGGCACAGCGACTGCGCCGGCGTACATGACGAGGACGTGCTGAATGCCGAGCGTGAGCAACTGGCCTGCGGGCAGTCGCTCGTCGCACGGGTGAACCGTGTTCGATTGCATTTTGTCTCTCTCCACCATCTCGTTTTGGGATGACTCCAAGGTATGCGGAGAGAAATAGCGCAACAAGACCACTGGGGCCTATTCCGGGCTTCGCGACGATCATATGCGCGAGAGCGCTTTGAAAGCCGATCGAAATGCGCGGGCCGCGCAAACCGGCTGTGAGCCCCATGCTGCGGTGCGACGCTGCGGCATCGCCGGTGGGCGCCGCGAAACCGATATGTGTGAGAATCGATGAGGTGTATTCGATATCACGCATAGTGCCGTTTTGACGCCGCTTCCAGGACGGCGGGGTTAACCCGCGATTGCGATGTCGCCCAACGGCAATGCAGTGACGAGTGTTCGCATACAAGCGGAGCCGATTTCGGCGATCATAGGCGCCGGTTGCGGCGTAAGGCTGTCTAAGGCAGGCGCGTGGTCGCGTGCCCCGCATCACCAGATTGATTCACCGAACTACAGGAGCATTCACCATGAAGACGAAAGCCGCCATCGCGTGGAAAGCGGGCGCACCGCTGACGATCGAGGAGGTCGATCTGGAAGGCCCACGCGCCGGCGAAGTGCTGATCGAAGTGAAGGCCACGGGTATCTGCCATACCGACTACTACACCTTGTCGGGCGCAGACCCGGAAGGCCTCTTCCCGGCGATTCTCGGCCATGAAGGCGCCGGTGTGATCGTCGACGTGGGTCCGGGCGTCGGCACCCTGAAGAAGGGCGATCACGTGATTCCGCTCTACACGCCTGAATGCCGTCAGTGCAAGTTCTGCCTCTCGCGCAAGACCAATCTGTGCCAGGCGATTCGCTCGACGCAGGGCAAGGGTCTGATGCCCGATGCGACCTCGCGCTTCTCGCTCGACGGCAAGCCGCTGTTCCACTACATGGGCACGTCCACCTTCTCGAACTACATCGTCGTACCGGAGATTGCGGTGGCGAAGGTGCGTGAAGACGCGCCGTTCGACAAGATCTGCTACATCGGCTGCGGTGTGACGACGGGCGTGGGCGCCGTGGTGTATTCGGCCAAGGTCGAGGCGGGCGCGAACGTCGTCGTATTCGGTCTGGGCGGCATCGGTCTGAACGTGATCCAGGGCGCCAGGATGGTGGGTGCGGACAAGATCATCGGCGTCGATATCAACCCGGGCCGCATCGAGCTGGCAAAGAAGTTCGGCATGACGCACTTCATCAACCCCAATGAAGTAGAGAACGTCGTCGACCATATCGTGCAGCTCACCGATGGCGGCGCGGACTACTCGTTCGAATGCATCGGCAATACCAAGGTGATGCGTCAGGCTCTGGAGTGCACGCACAAGGGCTGGGGCCAGTCGTTCATCATCGGCGTGGCGGCGGCAGGCGAAGAAATCAGCACGCGTCCGTTCCAGTTGGTGACGGGCCGTGAGTGGAAGGGCTCGGCATTCGGCGGCGCACGCGGCCGTACCGATGTGCCGAAGATTGTCGACTGGTACATGGAAGGCAAGATCAACATCGACGATCTGATCACCCACCGTCTGCCGCTCGAACGCATCAACGAAGGCTTCGACCTGATGAAGAAGGGCGAGTCGATCCGCTCGGTCGTGCTGTACTGATGCCGGCTTCACGTTGCAATCAAGGGAGCGCGCGATGCTCGAACTTCTAGCCGCGCACGCCTGCCATGGCGGCGTGCAACGCATCTACAAGCACGAGTCGAAGGTGACCGGCTTGCCGATGCGTTTTTCGGTGTATTTGCCGCCGCAAGCCCTGCAGCCGGAGCAAGGCACGCATAAGGTGCCGGCGCTGTTCTATCTGGCCGGACTCACCTGTACCGAGGAAACCTTCCCGATCAAGGCGGGCGCGCAGCGCTTTGCCGCGCGGCATGGTCTCGCGCTGATCGCGCCGGACACGAGTCCGCGCGGTACGGGCATCCCCGGCGAAAACGCGGCGTGGGACTTCGGTGTGGGCGCGGGGTTCTATGTGGATGCGACCGAGGAGCCGTGGTCGAAGCACTTCCGGATGTACTCGTACGTGCGCGACGAGCTGCGCGAGACGGTGCTGGCGAATCTGCCGGTGGATGGCGAGCGTCTGGGCATCTTCGGCCATTCGATGGGCGGTCACGGCGCGTTGATGCTGGCGCTGCGCAATCCGCAGATTTACCGCTCGGTGTCGGCGTTTGCGCCGCTCGCCGCGCCCTCACGGTGTCCGTGGGGAGAAAAGGCGTTTAGCGGATATCTGGGCCAGGACCGCGCGGCGTGGCAGGCGTATGACTCGAGCGAACTGGTGGCGAGCGCGTCACACAAGTTCGCCGAGGGGATTCTGATCGATCAGGGTTTGTCGGATCAGTTTCTTGCCGAGCAGTTGTACCCGGAGGTGTTCGAAGCGGCTTGTCATGCGGCAGGGCAGCCGTTGACCTTGCGCCGTCATGAGGGCTACGACCACGGGTACTTCTTCATCTCGACGTTCATCGAGGATCACATCGCGCATCACGCCAAAGTCTTGCTGGCTTGATGCGCTGACGTCGGACGCGGCACGCGTGCAGATCGACGCGTGCCGCTTTTGCGGCGCACGGTGAGTGGCGCAGCGAGCGAGACGCTCCGCTGCCCCTCACCCCCTAGCGCCGCCCCAACAAACTCCCCCCATACACCAGCGCTGCCAGCGCGGTGATCCAGAAGCTCGTCGGCCAATCCGTATAGAACGCGAGCGTGAGCCCGAGCCACGCCTGCACCAGCGCCAGCAACGCCGCGAGCACGAGCCCGGTGGAGAGTCTCGTGGTCAGGTTTTGCGCGGCGGCCGCCGGGCCCACCATCAGCGTGAACACCAGCAACACGCCGACGATCTGCGTGCACGCCGCCACTGCCAGTGCGGCAATCGCGAGGAACAGCACCGACACGAGCCGCAGCGACACGCCCTTGGCCTCGGCCAGCTCCGGCTGCAGCGATGCGAACAGCAACGGCCGCATGATTGCCGCGAGCGCCAGCAAGCTCAGCACGCCGAGGCCTGCCAGCACGCCCAATGTGGACGCGTTTACGCCGAGCACGTTACCGAACAGCAGCGCCGTGACCTGAGTCGCATAAGCGGTAAAGAAGTGCAGAAACAGCAGGCCAAAGCCGAGCGCGAGCGAGAGGATCACGCCAATCGCCACATCGCGCCCGGCGAGCTTTTCACCGAGCGCACCCATGCCGACACCGGCCGCGAGCGTGAAGCCGATCATCCCCCAGATCGGCGAGATGCCGATCAGCACGGCGCCGGTTGCGCCCGTAAAGCCGACGTGCGAGAGCGCGTGGCCGGCAAAGGTCTGTCCGCGCATCACCAGAAAGTAGCCGACAATCCCCGCCAGCACCGCGACGATCCCCGACGCCGCGAACGCGTTGACCATGAAATCGTATTCAAACATCGTTCGTGTGTCCGTCGCGTGAGGCGTGGTGATGGCTGTGGGTATGACCGTGGCCGTGCGCGTGCCCATGGCCGTGTGCACCACCATGATCGTGATCGTGGGCGTCGTCTTCGTGTTCGTGATCGTGCTTTTCGACTTCGACGTCGCCTGACATCACGAAGATGCGGCCGTTCACGCGCATCACGTCGATGGGTGAACCGTAGAGTCGCGACAGCACCGGCTTCGTGATGACTTCGTCGACGGTGCCGAGCGCCGCGACGCCGCTGCCGAGGTACAGCACGCGATCGAGCGCATGCAGCAGCGGATTGAGTTCATGCGCGGAAAACAGTACCGCGATGCCGAGTTCCTGCTGCACGTTGCGCACCAGTTCGACCACACTCTTTTGATGATGCGGGTCGAGGCTGATCAGCGGTTCGTCGAGCAGCAGCAGCTTGGGATTGCCGAGCAGGCACTGCGCGAGCAGCAGACGCTGGCGCTCGCCCCCTGACAGCTCCGACAAGGGCCGCGCCGCCAGGGCACGGCCGCCCACCAGATCGAGCACGCGTTCCACGTCGGCGCGGGTCTTCGCATCGGCGTGCGGCAGGCCCCAGCGGTGGCCGTCGGCGGCCATCGCGACAAAATCGCGGCCGCGCACCCGGCGGCCGGCGAGCGCGGCGCGTGTCTGCGGCATGTAGCCAATCGACGCATTGCCGCGCACCACCGGCTGCCGGAGCACGCGGATGGTGCCGCTCGCAGCCGGCACGAGGCCGAGCACGGCGCGCATCAGCGTGGTTTTGCCCGCGCCGTTCGGCCCGAGCACGCCGATAAATTCCCCTTGATTCACCTGCAGACTGGTGTCGCGCAGGATGACACGGCCGCCCAGTTCCAGCGTCACGTTCTCGAGTTCGAGAACGGGCGCGGCTTGGGACGGCGTGCGGCCAGTCAGATTCATTGCGTGGTTCCGTTGGTTGCTGCTTTACTTACCCGTTGCCGCCGCAGCCGCACCGGTGTCGCCCGCAGCCAGCGCCGCGCTGAGCGCGTCCAGTTGCGAGAGCATCCACACCTGGTAGTTCTTGCCGGCCGGTTCCGTCTCGGTGACGCTCATGGTCGGCACGTGCGATTGCTGGGCGAGTTTCAACATGCGTTTGGTCAGGGCCTCGGTTGCCTGGCTGTTATAGATCAGGACGCGCACGCGCTTTTCGCGCAGATCGCGTTCGAACGCGGCGATATCCGACGCGCTCGCTTCCGTGTCGTTCATCGTCGCCAACTGGAAGCGCATATTGCGCATCGACAGGCCGATTGCATCCGACATATAGCCGAACACCGGTTCCGTGGCCGTCACCGGCACGCCGGCATAGCGGCCATGCAGCTCGGCTACCTTGGCATCGATCGGCTTCAACGAATCGAGAAACTTCGCGAGGTTCGCATCGTACGCCGACTTGTTCGCCGGGTCAGCCGTTTCGAGTGCGGCGGTCACGGCGCGCGCTACCGCGGGCATCGTAGCCGGGTTGTACCAGAGGTGCGGATTGTCGCCGCCTTTCTTGCCGATCAGGTCGGCCGCGACGATGATCGTGCGCTTGGCATTGTTCTTCGACGCGTTCAGCAGCTTCGCCATCCACGGATCGTAGTCGGCGCCGTTGTAGACCACAAGGCTCGCATGCTGCAGCGCGCGCGCGGTCTTCGGGCTGGCTTCGAACAGGTGTGGGTCTTCGTCCGGGTTGCTCAGGATACTGGTGACATCGACGTGCTCGCCGCCCAGCTGATGCACCACGTCGCCATAGAAGTTTTCGGCGGCCACTACCTGGATCTTCGCGTCCTGCGCGAAAGCGGCCTGGCCGATCGCCAGCACGGCGGCGCCAGCCACCAGACACTTCGACAGGCCGAGCGCGCGGCGCGCTGCGAGCCACTTCAAGCTGAGTTCTTTCATCGGTATCCCTGCTGCATAAGCTAAGAGTTGGTGCGAGGGGCTTCCGGCCGGGCCGGGAGAGTGTCGCATTGAGGCGGGGATGCAATGATATAACGTATCTGCCGAGTTTGTCAGCGCCTGCTGACAGGGCGGGCGCGCAGGGAGCCGCCGTCGACCCGTGTCCCGACCTTGATCGGCATGCCGCCGTGGCGATTGGGCAGGGGCGTGGCGCGGCCCCGCGGCGGCTCGCGTGGCCGTCGAGCCGGGCCGCGGCGCGAGTGCGCGCGTCCTGCCGCGCTGCACCATCGAAATCTCGTTAACCGCCTTGACATGACCGGACACGTATCCGATCATTCGATCACTAACAGAGCAAATGATCACGCAACGAGCGTTCGCTCACCGCGCGGTAAAACTCGAACCGAACTGGAGACATGCAGTGTCAGCGCGATTGCAAGGGAAGGTAGCGATTCTCACGGGTGCGGCAAGCGGTATTGGTGAAGCCGTGGCCCGCCGGTATCTCGACGAAGGTGCGCGCTGCGTGCTGGTCGACGTGAAGCCGGCCGACAGCTTTGCCCAGTCGCTGCGCGAAACCGAGGGCGACCGGGTCCTGACACTAAGCGCCGATGTCACGCGTCGCGACGACATTCAACGGATTGTCGCGAGCGCCCTCGAACGCTTCGGCCAGATCGACATCCTCTTCAATAATGCGGCGCTGTTCGACATGCGCCCGATTCTCGACGAATCCTGGGACGTCTTCGACCGCCTGTTCTCGGTCAATGTAAAAGGCATGTTCTTCCTGATGCAAGCGGTTGCGCAGCGCATGGTCGAGCAGGGCCACGGCGGCAAGATCATCAATATGTCGTCGCAGGCGGGCCGGCGCGGCGAGGCACTTGTCTCGCACTACTGCGCAACCAAGGCGGCCGTACTAAGCTATACACAGTCGGCGGCGCTCGCACTCGCGCCGCACAAGATCAACGTCAACGGGATTGCCCCCGGGGTCGTGGATACGCCGATGTGGGATCAGGTCGATGCGCTGTTCGCCCGCTACGAGAACCGACAGCCGGGCGAGAAGAAGCGTCTGGTCGGAGAGGCGGTGCCGCTGGGCCGCATGGGCTTGCCCGAAGACCTGACCGGCGCGGCGCTGTTCCTGGCTTCGGCCGATGCCGATTACATCACCGCGCAAACTCTGAACGTCGACGGCGGCAACTGGATGAGCTAAGAAATGCGCTTTCGCCAGCGCGCCGCCCCTTTTGTATAACAACGCAGTCAAACATAACGTACTAGAAAGGAGACAAGTGATGAAAGCAGCCATGAAACCCGCGCTCAAGGCGGTCGGCGCCGCCGCTGTCGCGTGCGCAGCACTGAACGCGTCGGCCGCGACCGTGACGATTGCGACCTTGAACAACCCGGACATGATCGAGCTGAAGAAGCTGTCGCCGGCGTTCGAGCAGGCCAATCCGGACATCAAGCTCAACTGGGTGATTCTCGAAGAAAACGTGCTGCGTCAGCGCGCCACCACCGACATTACGACTGGCAGCGGCCAGTTCGACGTGATGACGATCGGCGCCTACGAGACGCCGCAATGGGGCAAGCGCGGCTGGCTCACGCCGATCACGAACCTGCCCGCCAGCTACGATCTGAACGACGTCGTGAAGACGGCCCGCGACGGGCTGTCCTACAACGGCTCGCTGTATGCGTTGCCGTTCTACGTCGAAAGCTCGATGACCTACTACCGCAAGGACCTGTTTGCGGCGAAGGGTCTGACGATGCCGGATCAGCCGACCTATGACCAGATCCAGCAGTTCGCCGACAAGCTGACCGACAAGGCCAACGGCGTCTACGGCATCTGCCTGCGCGGCAAGGCCGGTTGGGGCGAAAACATGGCATACGCGACCACGGTCGTGAACACCTTCGGCGGCCGCTGGTTCAACGAGAAGTGGGAACCGCAACTGACCTCGCCGGAATGGAAGAAGGCCATCACCTTCTACGTCAACCTGCTGCAGAAAGACGGCCCTCCGGGAGCGAGCTCGAACGGCTTTAACGAGAACCTGACGCTGATGTCATCGGGCAAGTGCGCGATGTGGATCGATGCGACGGTGGCGGCCGGCATGCTGTACAACAAGCAGCAATCGCAGATTGCCGACAAGGTTGGCTTCGCGGCAGCCCCGATCGAAGTCACGCCGCACGGCGCTCACTGGCTGTGGGCCTGGGCGCTGGCGATTCCGAAGTCGTCGAAGCAGGCTGACGCGGCGAAGAAGTTCATCGCCTGGGCGACCTCGAAGGAATACATCGAGATGGTCGCGAAGGACGAAGGCTGGGCCTCGGCGCCTCCGGGAACCCGTCAGTCGACCTATGCACGTCCTGAGTACAAAGCGGCGGCCCCGTTTGCCGACTTCGTGCTGAAGGCGATCGAAACGGCTGACCCGAATCATCCGACGCTCAAGCCGGTGCCGTACACCGGTGTGCAGTTCGTCGGCATTCCTGAGTTCCAGTCGTTCGGCACGGTAGTGGGTCAGAGCATCTCGGGTGCGCTGGCCGGCCAGATGACGGTCGATCAGGCTCTGGCAGCCGGGCAGGCCACCGCCGAACGCGCCGTGCGTCAGGCGGGTTATCTGAAGTGACGTGAAACACGCCGGCTGACGCCAGTCAGCCGGCCCTTGCAGCACAGCGGGCCGTCACGGCTGAACCGTTACGCCTGAGCCAGCCATGTACCGGTCGCACTTGCCTCGCCGCGACCGGCGGCGCCCGGGTTGAACCTCAGCCGCGCGTATCCCGCGCATTACCGTACAGGTGGTCACATCATGCGTCCTCTGCGCCTTCCTCTCATGCATGCCCATCCCCAGACTGAAAAAGAGCGCGAAACGCGCAAGGCCGCGTCCGCACGCTGGCTAGTGACACCCTCCACCGCCGTGCTGGTGCTGTGGATGGCGATTCCTCTGGCGATGACGATCTGGTTTTCGTTCACGCATTACAACCTGCTCAACCCGGATGAAAAGGGTTTTGCCGGCATCGACAACTACAAGTACCTCGCCACCGATCCGTCGTTCGGGCCGTCGATCTTTCATACGCTCGAACTGATCGTCGCCACGCTGGTGATTACGGTGGTGGGCGGTGTGCTGATGTCGGTGCTGTTCGACCGCAAGTTCTACGGCCAGGGTATCGCCCGGCTGCTGGCGATTGCGCCGTTCTTCGTGATGCCGACCGTGAGCGCGCTGATCTGGAAGAACATGATCCTGCACCCGGTGTACGGCCTGATCGCGCAGGGTATGCGCGCCATCGGCCTGACACCGATCGACTGGTTCGCCGACTATCCGCTCACCGCGATCATCATGATCGTCTCGTGGCAGTGGCTGCCGTTCGCCTTCCTGATTCTGTTCACCGCGATCCAGTCGCTCGACCAGGAGCAGAAGGAAGCGGCCAAGATCGACGGTGCGGGCGCTTTCTCGATGTTCTTCTACATCACGCTGCCGCACCTGAGACGGGCGATTGCGGTGGTGGTGATGATGGAAACCATTTTCCTGCTGTCGATCTTCGCGGAAATCTACACGACCACCGGCGGCGGCCCGGGCACAGCGACCACCACGCTGTCTTACCTGATCTACGCGCTCGGCCTGCAACAGTTCGACGTCGGGCTTGCCTCGGCGGGCGGGATTCTCGCCGTGGTGCTGGCCAACATTGTGTCGTTCTTCCTTGTGCGGATGCTCGCGAAGAACCTGAAAGGGGAGTACGAAAAATGAGCCACGTTGCCGCTTCACCCGTCGCCTCGACGACGACTTCATCGAAGAACGCGCCGTGGGCCGTCTTCAAGCGCGCCATTCCCGGTGTGCTTGCCTGGGCGATCGCGCTGCTGCTGTTCTTCCCGATCTTCTGGATGACGATCACCGCGTTCAAGACCGAGCAACAGGCCTACGCATCGTCGCTGTTTTTCATCCCGACGCTCGACAGTTTTCGTGAGGTCTTCGCGCGCAGCAACTATTTCTCGTTCGCCTGGAATTCGGTGATGATCTCGGCGGGCGTGACGGTGGTTTGCCTGCTGCTTGCCGTGCCCTGCGCCTATGCGATGGCGTTCTTTCCGACGCGCCGCACGCAGAGTTTGCTGCTGTGGATGCTGTCGACCAAGATGATGCCGTCGGTCGGCGTGCTGGTGCCGATTTATCTGCTGTGGAAGAACACCGGGATGCTCGATACCGTCTCGGGGCTGATCATCATCTACACGCTGATCAACCTGCCGATTGCGGTATGGATGACCTTCACGTACTTCGCCGAGATCCCGCGCGACATTCTCGAAGCCGGGCGTATCGACGGCGCGGCAACCTGGCAGGAAATCGTCTACCTGCTGATGCCGATGTCGCTGCCGGGTCTCGCGTCGACCGCACTGCTGCTGGTGATCCTGTCGTGGAACGAGGCGTTCTGGAGCATCAACCTGTCAAGTTCGAACGCAGCGCCGCTGACCGTGTTTATTGCGTCGTATTCGAGTCCTGAAGGATTGTTCTGGGCCAAGCTCTCGGCCGCTTCGCTGCTGGCGGTGGCGCCGATCCTGATCGTCGGCTGGCTGTCGCAGAAGCAACTGGTGCGTGGCCTGACCTTCGGGGCGGTTAAATGACCGTTAAACCCGTGACAGGCAACGGCGGCAACCCCGCGAGCGAAGTCCGGCTGGCGTTGATCTGCGATTGCGACGGTGTACTGATCGACAGCGAAGCGGTGGCGGCGCGCATGCTGGTGCACGAACTGCAGGCGCGCTGGCCGGACACCGACGTCGAACCGGTGGTACTGCCGCTGCTCGGGCTGCGCATCGAACGGGTGCTCGAAAATGCCGCAGCGCAACTTGGCCGGAGTTTGAGCGCAGCCGACATGGAGGCGATTCGTCATGCGGTCGAAGCCGCGGCGATGCAGGCGCCCGCCGTGACCGGCATTGCCGAGGCGCTCGCGCAGATTCCGCTCATCAAGGCCTGTGCGAGCAACAGCTTCAAGGCGTATGTGCAGACGGTGCTGACGCGTACGGGCCTCGAGCCGTTCTTCGGCGGGAGGCTCTATTGCGCGGATTCGGTGGCACTGCCGAAGCCGGCCCCCGATGTGTATCTGGCGGCGGCGCAAGGTTTCGGCATCGCAAACACGGCCTGCCTGGTGGTGGAGGACAGCGTCACCGGCGTCACGGCGGCAAGCGCAGCGGGCATGACGGTGCTTGCTTTTATCGGCGGCGGTCACGCGAGCGATGCGCAGATCGGCGCGTTGCGCGCCGCGGGTGCGAGCCACGTATTCGACGACATGACGCAACTGCCCGCGCTGGCGGCGCAATGGACGCTGCGGGTGACGGCAGAATTGCATTGAGGGAGGCGCTGCCATGACGATGCCCAAAGAGGGCTGTCAGCAGGCGCAGTCGACTGGTTTAACGTAGTACGAGCAACACACGGAGACACATCATGGCAAGCTTAACGCTGCGCAACATCAGAAAGGCCTACGACGACAACGAAGTGATGCGCGACATCAATCTCGACATCGCGGACGGTGAATTCGTGGTGTTCGTCGGCCCGAGCGGCTGCGGCAAATCCACGCTGATGCGCATGATCGCAGGCCTCGAAGACATCACCAGCGGCGATCTGAATATCGACGGCACGCGCGTGAACGATATCCCGCCGGCCAAGCGCGGTATCGCGATGGTGTTCCAGTCGTACGCGCTCTATCCGCACATGACGCTGTACGACAACATGGCCTTCGGCCTCAAGCTCGCCGGCACCAAGAAACCGGAGATCGACACGGCGGTGCGCAATGCAGCGAAGATCCTGCATATCGACCACCTGCTCGATCGCAAGCCGAAACAGTTGTCGGGCGGTCAGCGGCAACGGGTGGCGATTGGCCGCGCGATCACGCGCAAGCCGAAGGTGTTCCTGTTCGACGAACCGCTGTCGAACCTCGACGCCGCGCTGCGCGTGAAGATGCGGCTGGAATTCGCCCGTCTGCACGACGAACTGAAGACCACCATGATCTACGTGACGCACGATCAGGTCGAAGCCATGACACTGGCCGACAAGATCGTGGTGCTTTCGGCGGGCAACGTGGAGCAGGTTGGCAGTCCGACGATGCTGTATCACGCGCCGGCTAACCGCTTCGTGGCGGGTTTTATCGGCTCGCCGAAGATGAACTTCATGGAAGGCGTGGTGCAGTCGGTCACGCACGACGGCGTCACGGTGCGCTATGAAACCGGCGAGACCCAGCGCGTGGCGGTGGAGCCGGGCGCGGTGAAGCAGGGCGACAAGGTGACGGTCGGGATTCGCCCCGAGCATCTGCATGTGGGCATGTCGGACGACGGCGTCTCGGCGCGCACCATGGCGGTCGAGTCGCTGGGCGACGCGGCGTATCTGTACGCGGAATCGAGCGTGTCGCCGGAGGGGCTGATTGCACGGATTCCGCCGCTTGAACGGCATACGAAGGGCGAAACGCAGAAGCTCGGCGCGACGCCTGAGCATTGCCATCTGTTCGACGCTGAAGGCAAGGCGTTCCAGCGCAAGATCGTCGAGGTGCTGGCGGCTTGAGTTGGGGGAGGCTGGATGCGCCGCGAGGGCGGCGCAGCTTGGGGCGTCGCGCCGCGCTCGCGGCGTGGCACCGCTGCGTGCACCGGGGCGGTGCTTTATCCCGCATGGGCCGGTTCGGCGGAGGGCATCCGCCGAAGCATGACTGGCGTCTCCGCTTGTTCGTTCAGGCTTCCAGCGCGGCCCGTGCGCACAACTCGTCAGTCACCAGCCCCGACAGCCAGCCGCCCTTGAGCACCGCGATCACCGCATCGTGCTTGCGCTCGCCGCCGGCGAAGCCAATCGTGGGCCGCCGCGGCGGCGAATCCAGCGCCACGCTGGTGACACGCTGACCCGTCGGCGATTCGACATGCGCGCCCGAGGCATCGATCGGCAAGCCGAGCATCTCGGCCACCGCCTTGCGTTGCACCAGTTCCTTCACTTCGGCTGCCGTAATAAAACCGTCCTCGTGCAGCGGACAATGCGGCCCGACATTGCCGATCCCGACAAACGCGACATCCGCTTCGCTCGTCAGCGATTCGACGATCCGGTACAGGCGGTGATTGCACCACTGCGCACGCTCGGCTTCGCTATCGGCGAGCAGCGGCGCGGGCAGCAGAAAATGCTTGCCGCCGGTCTTCTCCGAAATGTGCAGCGCGACGTCATAGCGGTTCGAGGAGCCGTCCTGGGCGATTGCCCCGACCATCGATACCAAGCGGTGCTGTGGGCGGTCTAGCTGGGCGATCTGATCGACCGCGGCTTTGAGCGTACGGCCGCTGCCCACCGCGATCACCATCGGCTTTTCTTCGTTCAGGTAGCGTTCCATCACCTGCGCACCGGCGACGGCCAGCTTGCGGTCGATCTCCTCGGCGCTGTCGCTGTCGACCGGCACCACCTCGCACATCGACAACCCATAGCGCTTCGACAACTGCTCGGCGAGCGCGAGGCAATCCGCGAGCTGATGATCGACGCGCACGCGGATCAGGTTCTTCTCGACCGCGAACGCGACCAGCCGCTGCGCTACCGGGCGCGAGACCTGCAGCTTCTCCGCGATCTCATTTTGCGTATTGCCGGCGACGTAATAGAGCCACGCGGCGCGCGTGGCGAGATCGAGTTTTTCGTTGGACTTGGGCACGATGGGCTTCTTGTGGTTGGCGCCGATGATAGCAGCGGCTCAGCCTGCTGATGTCGGCATGGACGTCGTCACTAAGCCAGCTGCTCGCGCGACGGGTCGAACAGCGGCCGCACATGTCGGTACAGCGCCCGGAAACCATCGAGGCGCGAGCGCAATGCCGCGCGCCTCACCGGGTCCGGCGTGAACTCCATTTCCACCGGCGGCTTGGTCAGCACCTGCGCCGGATCGCCGCCTGCCGCCAGCCAGCCGAGGCGGGCCGCGCCGAGCGCCGCGCCCGTCTCGCCGCCGCCGTGCTTGCGGGTGGTGGTATTGAGCGCGTCGGCGAGCAACTGCGCCCAGTAGCTGCTGCGCGCACCGCCGCCGAGCAGCGATAGTGCGTTCGTTTCGGTACCGGCCGCGCGCAGGGCATCGAGCCCGTCCGTCAGCGCGAAAGTCACGCCTTCGAGCACCGCATAGCCGAGCAGCGCGCGATCGGTCGCATGGTTCATGCCGAAGAACACGCCCTGCGCATACGGATCGTTATGGGGTGTGCGTTCGCCGGACAGATAGGGCAGGAAGAACGGCGCGCTTACCAACGCCTCGGGCGCGAGCGCTTCGATTTCGGCGAGCAGCGTGGGCTCGTCGGTGGAGGTGAGCTTGCAGACCCAGCGCAGGCAACTGGCCGCGGAGAGCACGACGCTCATCTGATGCCAGCGGTCCGGAATCGCATGGCAGAACGCGTGCACGGCGGAGGCCGGATTGGGCCGGAAACTGTCGCCGACCACGCACAGCACGCCCGAGGTGCCAAGCGAGACGAAGCCGTCGCCCGGTTGCGTCGCGCCGATGCCGATGGCGCTCGTCGCGTTGTCGCCGCCGCCCGCTGCGACCACCACAGCTTCGCTCAGGCCGAACTCGCGGGCCACGTCGGCGCGCAAGGTGCCGGACGATTCGCTGCCTTCGCAGAGGCGCGGCATCTGCGCGCGGCGCATGTCACAGGCGGCCAGCAGCGTGTCGGACCAATCGCGCTTCGCCACATCGAGCCATAGCGTGCCCGCGGCATCCGACGGATCGGAGACCTTGTCGCCCGTCAGTTGCAGCCGCAGATAATCCTTCGGCAGCAGCACGCTCGCCATCTGCCGGAAAATCTCCGGCTCGTGGCGCGCGACCCAGAGCAGCTTGGGTGCGGTGAAGCCGGGCATGGCGAGGTTGCCGGCAATCCGATGCAGTTCGGGTGCGCGTGCGGTCAGCTCGGCGCATTCCTCCACGCTGCGCATATCGTTCCACAGGATCGCCGGGCGCAGCACACGGTCTTGCGCATCGAGCAGTACCGCACCGTGCATCTGCCCGGACAGGCCGATGCCGCGCACCTGGGCGAACTCGTCAGGATGCTTTGCGCGCAGCGCGAACAGGGCGGCACGAGTGCCGTCCCACCAGTCGCAGGGATTCTGTTCGGCCCAGCGCTGATGCGGGCGCGAAACGGTGAACGGAGAGCCTGCCGTACCGACCACGCGGCCGTTGGACGCGAGCAGCAGGACTTTCACTTCGGACGTGCCGAGGTCGATGCCGAGATACATGGGCGCGGAACCTTCGTCGTTGGGGATGCGCTACTTTAGCCTCACATGGCGGGGGATGCCATGGGCGTTAGACCTGGCGAGCCACGCATCCACGCGGGCCAATGCACCGCGCAACGCCTTCTCCAGATGCGTCGTCTGCGCCATGCTGCCCCACAGCAGCCGGTCGGCGCAGAACGCCTGCAGTGGATCGGGCGCGGCAAAGAAGCCGCGCGCGACGCGTTCGTCCATCACGCCATCCTGATACGCATACGGCAGCTTGCCGGCCTGCCAGCGGTCGAGAAAGCGGAAGAACAACGCCGGCAGCACCGCAGTGGCCGCCGGTTCGACGCCGCGCTCGAAACATTCGGCGAGCGTCGGCGCGATGAAACCGGGGATCTTCGAAAAGCCATCGGCCGCAACGCGCTGATTGGTGTCCTGGATATGCGGATTGCTGAAACGGTCCAACACGACATCGCGATAGCGCGCCAGATCGAGCGGGCTCGGCGTGAGGCAGGGAATCACGTCCTGCGTGACGTAATCGAAGGCGAACTGGCGGATCTCCGGATCGAGCGTGCCTTCGTGGATGTAGTTCAGCCCGGCCAGCGTGCCCGCCCAAGCGATGCAGCTATGGGTGGCGTTCAGGATGCGGATCTTGGCTTCTTCGTACGGCACGACCGAGTCGACCAGTTCCGCGCCGACCCGCTCCCACGCAGGACGTCCGGCGCAGAAACGGTCCTCGATCACCCACTGGATAAACGCTTCGCCCATTACCGGCACCGCGTCGTCGAAGCCGGTGGCGGCGAGCACGCGCTCGCGCACGTCGGGGGTAGGGCGTGGCGTGATGCGGTCGACCATCGAACTCGGCGAGGTCGTGTTGGCGTCGAACCAGGCGCGCAGCGCGTTGGCGTTGCGCCGCTCGAGAAACTCGCTCATCCCCGCATGGAAGCGCTCGCCGTTGCTGCGCAGGTTGTCGCAGCTTTGCAGCGTCACCGGGCCGGCATTGCGCTGCATGCGTGCCTCGAGAATCGCCGCCAGCGCGCCGTAGATGGTGGTGTGGGCGCCGTTCAGATCGGCGGCGAGATCGGGGAGGGCGGTATCGAGCCGGTCGTGCTCGTCGAGGTAATAGCCGCCCTCGGTGACGGTGAACGCAATGATCTTGCAGGCCGGATCGGCGCCGGCTTCGATCAGCCCGTCGAGGCTGTCGGACCACGGCACCACGCGTTCGATCGAACGCACTGTCTCATACGCACGTTCGCCGCCGGGCGTGACGGTTTCGAGCGTATAGACGCCGTCCTGCGCCGCGAGCGCTTCGAGCACGGGATTCATGTCGCCGCGAATATTGCCCACCGTGAGCGACCAGCGCGCTTCGCCTTCCTTGCGTAGCTCGTTCAACCGGTGCAGATACCACGCCTGGTGGGCGCGGTGAAACGATCCTGCGCCAATGTGCAAGATCACGTGGGCGTCCGCGACGCCGCTTTGGCCACTGTTCATGTGTGTCTCCTATGTCGACCGGAGTTGGCCGGTAGAGGCGTGCATTTTCTGATTTGGAGCATTTGCTCTGTATGTGAGCGAATGATCGTACCCGGCGAATCGAAAGTCAAGGCGGCAAACGCCTCAATCTGTGGCGCAGCGCCGCGCGGCGGGCCTTGTACGGAGCAAGCGGGCCGTGCGCGACGTTCTGCGGAGCCGCTTCGCGGGGCTGCTGCATTGCATCAAATTTGACATCGAAAGCGTCAGGACTAACCCGAATGCAAAAAAGTATCGGTCAGCGGTTTCATTTTTAGTGGTGCGGCGCGCCTTTGGGGGGTAATTTTCGTTACACAAACCGAAGCCCGGCGGCGCGCTAAAAACCAGCGCTGCAGCCAAGCCGCTTCAATGGAGGAAGACACGTGCAACCCGATCTCGAACTCGTGGCTGTGCGCCGCGACGAATCGTTCAAGGCGTGGTACCACGGTTATCCGTACCGTACGGTGCGCTGGCATTTCCACCCCGAATACGAAATCCATCTGATCGTGGCGACCACGGGCAAGATGTTCGTCGGCGATCACATTGGCAGCTTCGCGCCTGGCAATCTGGTGCTGATGGGGCCGAACCTGCCGCACAACTGGGTGAGCGACGTGCCCGAGGGCGAAACCATCGAGCAGCGCAATCTGGTCGTGCAGTTCGGTCAGGAGTTCGTCGCGCACTGCATGGAGAGCTTTCCCGAGTGGCGTCAGGTGGAGGCTTTGCTGGCGGCCTCGCGGCGTGGCGTGTCGTTCGATGCGCAAACCAGTGCGGCGATCCGGCCGCTGTTTATCGAGTTGCTGGATGCACGTGGCCTGCGCCGTATCGTGCTGTTCATGTCGATGCTCGAAGTGCTGGTGAGCGCTCAGGATACCGAACTGCTGGCGAGCCCGGCGTATCAGGCTGACCCGACCGGCTTCGCCGCGACGCGCATCAATCATGCGCTGTCGTATATCGGCAAAAATCTGTCCTCCGAGTTGCGTGAGTCGGATCTCGCCCAACTGGCGGGCCAGAGCGTCAGTGCATTCTCGCGCTATTTCCGCCGTCATACCGGCATGCCGTTCGTGCAGTACGTGAACCGCATGCGCATCAATCTCGCCTGCCAGTTGCTGATGGACGCCGAGTTGAGCGTGACCGACATCTGCTACAAGGTCGGTTTCAACAACCTGTCCAATTTCAACCGGCAGTTCCTGATCGCCAAGGGCATGGCGCCCTCGAAGTTCCGCCGTTACCAGCAGTCGAACGACGCAAGCCGCGACGCCTCCGAGGAAGCGGCGGCCCGCGGCGTCGGCATCGCCAACGCGCCGGCGATCGTCCCGGCCGTCCAGACCCCCAGCCACACGCGGCTTAACCCAGCCGCGTATCCACCGACGTAACGCTTCGCCTCACCCGTGTTTCAACGCTCATCGCGTGGCTCAAGACCACGCGAGGGACAAGCTCATCCTCAAGATCTGGAGACAACCATGACGCAAACCACGCTGAAGCCGCTCCCGTTCAATCCCCTCGTACGCCTTGCACGTCTGCCGGCCCTGAGCGCCGCGCTCGCGCTCGGCATGTCGCTGGTCGGCGCGAGCGCTGCACACGCCGCGCCGCTGAAGATCGGCATGACGTTTCAGGAACTGAACAATCCCTACTTCGTGACGATGCAAAAGGCCTTAAACGATGCGGCGGCGACGATCGGCGCAGATGTCGTGGTCACCGACGCGCACCACGATGTGAGCAAACAGGTGAGCGATGTCGAGGACATGCTGCAGAAGAAGATCGACATTCTGCTGGTGAACCCGACGGATTCGACCGGCATTCAGTCGGCAGTCGTATCGGCGAAGAAGGCTGGTGTGGTGGTGGTGGCGGTCGATGCGAACGCGAACGGTCCGGTCGACTCGTTCGTCGGCTCGAAGAATTTCGATGCCGGCCAGATGTCCTGCGATTACCTCGCCAAAGCAATTGGCGGCAGCGGTGAAGTGGCGATTCTCGATGGCATTCCCGTGGTGCCGATTCTGGAGCGCGTACGCGGTTGCAAGGCGGCGCTCGCCAGGTTTCCGAACGTGAAGATCGTCGATACGCAGAACGGCAAGCAGGAGCGCGCCACGGCGCTGACGGTCACCGAAAACATGATCGAGGCGCATCCGAATCTCAAGGGTCTTTTCAGCGTGAACGACGGCGGCTCGATGGGAGCGCTCTCGGCGATCGAATCGTCGGGTAAGGACATCAAGCTGTCGAGCGTGGATGGCGCGCCGGAAGCGATTACGGCGATCCAGAAGCCAAACTCGAAGTTCATCGAGACCTCGGCGCAATTCCCTGCTGACCAGGTGCGCATCGCGGTCGGCGTTGCGCTCGCCAAAAAGTGGGGCGCCAATGTACCGAAAGCCATCCCGGTCGACGTAAAGCTGGTCGACAAGAGCAACGCCAGGGGCTTTAGCTGGTAAGCCGTACGCGCGCGGCGTGGCGAGCTTTTGAAGCATGCCGCGCCGCTCGTGCAGCAAAGGAGGAGCCGATGGACTCGATACTCAAGCTTGACCGCATCACCAAGAGCTTCCCCGGCGTGAAGGCGCTGCAGGGCATTCACCTGGAGATCGCACGTGGCGAGATTCATGCGTTGCTCGGCGAGAACGGCGCGGGCAAGTCGACACTCATGAAGATTTTGTCCGGCATCTATCAGCCCGACGAAGGGACGATTACGCTCGAGGGCGAGGAGCGGCACTTCGGCAACTATCACGACGCGGTGGCCGCCGGTGTGGGGATCGTGTTTCAGGAGTTCAGCCTGATTCCGTATCTGAATGCCGTGGAGAATATGTTTCTTGGCCGCGAGTTGCGCAATGGCCTGGGCATGCTCGACCGAGCGCGGATGCGGCGCGCCGCGGCGGAGATTTTTGTGCGGCTGGGCGTGACGATCGACCTGTCGGTGGAGATCCGCGAATTGTCGGTTGCGCAGCAGCAGTTCGTGGAAATCGGCAAGGCGCTCTCGCTCAATGCGCGCATCCTGATTCTCGACGAACCGACGGCGACGCTCACGCCAGCCGAGGCCGAGCACCTGTTTGCAATCATGCGTGAACTGAAGCAGCAGGGGGTAGCGATGATCTTCATCTCGCACCACCTCGAAGAGATATTCGAAGTCTGTGACCGCATTACCGTGCTGCGCGACGGCCAATACGTCGGTGTGACGGAGGTGGCGCACACCGATGTCGGGCGGCTCGTCGAGATGATGGTGGGGCGGCGCATCGAAAGCAGCTTTCCGCCCAAGCCGACGCTGCGCAGCGATGCGAAAGTCGTGCTCGACGTGAACGCGTTGCAGCTACAAAAAGACGGGCCGGTAAACCGCTTCTCGCTGCGCGAAGGCGAGATTCTCGGCTTCGCTGGACTGGTCGGCTCTGGCCGTACCGAAACCGCGCTGGCGGTGATCGGCGCGGACCCGGCTCACGTCAAGGACATTCGCATCAATGGCGCCGTTGCGAACCTCTCGGATCCTGCGGACGCTTTAAAAGCGGGTGTCGGCATCCTGCCGGAGAACCGCAAGACCGAGGGGCTCGTGACGGACTTCTCGATCAAGCAAAACATCTCGATCAACAACCTCGGCAAATACCGTTCGCTGCGCTTCTTTATCGACCGGCGCAGCGAAGCGCGCTCGACTGCCGACATTATGAAGCGCGTTGGCGTCAAGGCGCCAAGCATGCATACCGAGGTGGCAACGCTCTCCGGCGGCAATCAGCAGAAGGTGGTGATTGCACGCTGGCTCAACCATCACACCCACATCCTGATCTTCGACGAACCGACACGCGGCATCGACGTCGGCGCGAAAGCGGAGATCTACCTGCTGATGCGCGAACTCACCGCGCGCGGCTACTCGATCATCATGATCTCGTCCGAATTGCCGGAGGTCGTCGGCATGTGCGACCGCGTAGCCGTGTTTCGCCAGGGCCGCATCGAAGCGATCCTCGAAGGCGACCAGATCGACTCGAACGCCGTGATGACTTACGCGACAGCCGGCTCTTCTCGTGGAGCAACTCATGAACACGCCTAATCCTTCCTCATCGCCCAAGACCTCCACCGTCAGCGGCAACACGGCCGGGGCGCCGGTTCGTCTCTCGTGGGCCAGCCTGAAGCGCTCGACGGTCTTCTATCCGTTCGTCGGCTTGGCTGTGGTGTGCGTCGTCATGGTGTTCGCGAGCAACAGCTTTCTGTCGGCGGCGAACATCGAGAACGTGCTGCGTCAGGTATCGATCAACGCCATCATCGCGGTCGGCATGACCTGTGTGATCCTGACGGGCGGCATCGACCTGTCGGTGGGGTCCGTGATGGCGCTGTCGGGCACGCTTGCTGCGGGTCTGATGGTTGCTGGGATGAATGCGGCGGCGGCGCTGGTGGTCGGCATCGCGGTGGGCCTCGGCTTCGGCGCAGCGAACGGCTTTTTCGTCGCTTACGCCGGCATGCCGCCCATCATCGTCACGCTCGCGACCATGGGGATTGCGCGCGGTCTGGCGCTGATCTACACGGGCGGCTATCCGATCGACGGCCTGCCCGACTGGGTCAGCTTCTTCGGCAGCGGCAAGGTGCTCGGCGTTCAGGCGCCCGTCGTGATCATGCTGGTGATCTATGCGATTGCGTGGGTGCTGCTCGAACGCATGCCGTTCGGCCGCTACGTCTACGCGATCGGCGGCAATGAACAGGCCACGCGACTGTCCGGTGTGCGAGTGGCCCGCGTGAAGCTGATCGTCTACATGCTGGCGGGGCTGACCTCCGCGTTCGCTTCCATCGTGCTCACCGCGCGCTTGATGAGCGGTCAGCCGAACGCCGGCATTGGCTTCGAACTCGACGCGATTGCTGCGGTGGTGATGGGCGGCACGTCGATTTCCGGCGGGCGCGGCTCGATTATCGGCACGTTGATCGGTGCGCTCTTGCTCGGCGTGCTGAACAACGGCCTGAACATGGTCGGCGTGAACCCCTACGTGCAGAACGTGATCAAGGGCGGAATCATCCTGCTCGCGATTTATATCAGCCGCGATCGCCGCAAGTGATCTGCCTCTTCGATCGATTGATTTTCCTTTCTCGCAGGACAATGCAATGACGACTCAAGATAACGCACACAACATGACAGCCATCGTCTGTCATGCACCTAAGGACTACCGTGTCGAGCAGGTGGCCAAGCCTAAGGCACGCGCACATGAACTGGTGATCCGCATCGCTGCGTGCGGTATTTGCGCGAGCGACTGCAAGTGCCATTCCGGCGCCAGGATGTTTTGGGGCGGCCCGAGCCCATGGGTGAAAGCGCCGGTGATTCCGGGGCACGAGTTCTTCGGCTTTGTCGAGGAACTGGGCGAGGGCGCGGCCGAACATTTCGACGTCAAGGTGGGCGACCGCGTGATTGCCGAACAGATCGTGCCGTGCGGCAAATGCCGCTATTGCAGATCCGGCCAGTACTGGATGTGCGAAGTGCATAACATCTTCGGCTTCCAGCGCGAGGTCGCGGACGGCGGTATGGCCGAGTACATGCGTATTCCGCCGACTGCGATCGTGCACAAGATTCCCGATGGCATCTCGCTGGAAGATGCGGCAATCATCGAGCCGCTCGCCTGTGCGATTCATACGGTCAACCGCGGCGATCTGCAGCTCGACGATGTAGTGGTGATCGCCGGCGCGGGACCGCTCGGCTTGATGATGGTGCAGGTCGCGCATCTGAAAACGCCGAAGAAGCTGGTGGTGATCGACCTGGTGGAAGAGCGTCTTGCGCTCGCCCGCGAGTATGGCGCGGACGTGACCATCAATCCGAAGCAGGACGATGCGCTGGCGATTATCCACTCCTTGACGCAGGGCTATGGGTGCGACGTCTACATCGAAACCACCGGCGTGCCTGCCGGCGTCACGCAGGGCATGGATCTGATTCGCAAGCTCGGACGCTTCGTCGAGTTTTCTGTGTTCGGCAGCGAGACTACAATGGATTGGTCGGTGATCGGCGATCGCAAAGAGCTCGATGTGCGCGGCGCGCATCTGGGGCCGTACTGCTATCCGATTGCTATCGATCTGCTGGCGCGCGGGTTGGTGACGTCGAAGGGCATTGTCACTCACGGCTTTTCGCTGGAAGAATGGGACGAGGCGATCAAGGTCGCGAACTCGCTCGATTCGATCAAGGTGTTGATGAAGCCGCGCACTTGAGCGTGAGCCTGTGCCTGGGCGCAGCGCGTTAGCCATGCGCCGTCGCCCAGCACGAAAGCGCCCACGAGCGCACGCAAGAAGCGGCACAAGAACGGAGACTTTATGGATTACGTTATCGGCGTCGATATCGGCACCCAGAGTACCAAGGCGCTAGTCGTCGATCAGCACGGCACGATCATCGCGCAACACGCGTGCAGCTATCAGCCGGATACCCCGAAACCGCTATGGGCCGAACAGTGGCCTTCGGTGTGGTTGAAGGCGGTGGTGGGCTGTATTTCGCGTTGTGTCGAAAAGGCCAAAGTGGAGGGCATCTCCGCTGCCTCTATCAAGGCGGTCTGCGTGAGCAGCCTGTACGGCGGTTCGGGCATTCCGGTCGACAGCGAAATGCGCCCGCTTTATCCATGCCTGATCTGGATGGATCGCCGGGCGACCGATCAGGTCGAATGGGTGCGTGAGAACGTCGACCTCGAGCGCTTGTATGCGATTACCGGCAACGGCGTAGACAGCTACTACGGCTATACGAAGATGCTGTGGTTGCGCGAACACGAGCCGGACGTGTGGTCGAAGACGCGTTATTTCTTGCCACCCAATGCGTATCTGATCTACCTGCTGACTGGCGAAGTGGCGGTGGATCACAGTTCGGCGGGCAACATTGGTGGCGTGTACGACATTGCGCGGCGCGACTGGTCGGACGAAGCGCTCGATATGCTGGGCATTCCGGCAACCATGATGCCGGATCGGCTGGTCGACTCATCCGAAGTGGTGGGTGGCCTGCTGTCGCAATGGACCGATCAGCTCGGCCTGAAGGCCGGCACGGCGATCGTTGCGGGTGGTGTCGATGCGGCCATGGCGACGTTTGCCGCGGGCGTCACGCGTGCTGGACAGCATGTTGCGATGATCGGCACCAGCATGTGCTGGGGCTATATCAACCAGAAAGTCGATGCGCGTCATGGCCTGGTCAGCATGCCGCACGTGTTCAACGGCCAGCACGATATCTATATCTTCGGCGGCGCGATTACGGCGGGCGCATCGGTCACGTGGTATCGCGAGCAGTTCTGCCATGCCGAGACCGAAGCGGCCCGTTCGTTGACGCATGGCGATCCGCATACGCTGCTCGAAGAGGCCGCGGCGAAAATTCCAGCCGGCTCCGATGGCGTGCTGTTTCTGCCGTATTTGATGGGTGAGCGCAGCCCTGTGTGGGATGCGAAGGCGAGCGGCGCGTTTGTCGGCTTGAGCCTGTTTCATACGCGGGCGCATTTGTATCGTGCGGTGCTGGAAGGCGTGTCGTTTGCGCTCAAGCACAATATCGAAGCGGGACGTAAAGGCGCGCAGTCGCTCGACGACAAGCTGATCGTCGTGGGCGGTGCGGCCCATTCCGACATGTGGATGCAGATCATTGCCGATATCACCGGCTATACCGTCTTCACCATCGAGCAGGAAGTGGAGGCGGCAATGGGCGCCGCGCTGCTGGCGGCCGTGGGCGTCAAGCTGGTGTCGCATGAGGCCGCGCAAGGCGGATGGGTCAAGCTGATCGAGCGGGCCCAGCCGGATCCGCAACGCGTCGCTTTGTATGCGGAGCGTTTTGGCGTCTACACTGATTTGTACCCTGCCTTGAAACCGGTCATGCACCGGCTGCAGCCCAAATGAAAACGACTTTCGACTTTTCCGGACGCTCGGTGCTTGTGACGGGTGCTTCGAGCGGCATTGGCCGTGTCACCGTCGAGTTGCTGTGCGCGAGCGGCGCGAGCGTCGTCGCGGCGGCGCGTAACGTCAACGAACTGGCGCGCCTTGCGGAGGAGACCGGCTGCGAGCCGCTGGTGCTCGATGTCGGCGATCCTGTTGCGATCGACGATGCGCTGACGGGTCTCGATCCTTTCGATGGCCTCGTGAATTGTGCGGGCATCGCGCTGCTCGAACGGGCGATCGATACGAGCGCCGCGAGTTTCGACCACGTGATGGCGGTCAACGCACGCGGTGCCGCGCTAGTGGCGCGTCACGTGGCGCGGGGGATGATCGACGGCAAGCGGCAGGGCAGCATCGTCAATGTGTCGAGCCAGGCGGCGCTCGTCGCACTCGACGATCATCTCAGTTATTCCGCGTCGAAAGCGGCGATGGATGCGATCACGCGAGCCTTGTGTATCGAACTCGGGCCGCACGGGATTCGGGTGAATAGCGTGAATCCGACGGTGACGCTCACGCCGATGGCCGTGCAGGCGTGGAGCGATCCGGCTAAACGCGAACCGGCGCTGCAGGGGATTCCGTTGCGGCGGTTTGCTGAACCGCATGAGGTGGCGGAGCCGATCCTGTTTCTGCTGAGCGATGCGGCTTCGATGATCAGCGGAGTGGCGTTGCCGATTGATGGGGGTTTCACGGCGCGCTGAGATGCATGCGCGCCGTGCCTGACTGAATACGCTTGCTGGGCAAGTGGACTAGAGCATCGTCCTTACGTGCCACAACTCCGGAAACAGCACCACGTCTAGCATCTTGCGCAGATACACTGCCCCGCTCGTGCCGCCTGTGCCTTGCTTGAAGCCAATGATCCGCTCAACCGTCGTCACATGCCGGAAGCGCCACTGCCTGAACGCGTCTTCCAGATCGACCAGCTCCTCGGCCATCTCGTACAACTCCCAGTGCTGTGACGGATTGCGATAGACCTCGAGCCACGCCGCTTCCACCGACGCATCGTGCGTAGTCGGCTGCGTCCAGTCGCGCTCCAGGCGCTCCGGTGCGATCGCAAAGCCGCGTCGCGCCAGCAGGCGGATCACTTCGTCATAAAACGAAGGCGCCTCTAGCGTCGCCTTAACCTCAGCGAGCACGTCAGGCCGATGCGCATGCGGCTTCAGCATCAGCTCATTCTTGTTGCCCAGCAGGAATTCGATCTGCCGGTACTGATGCGACTGAAATCCGGACGAGCTGCCCAGATAAGGACGCATCGCCGTGTATTCCGACGGGGTCATCGTCGACAGCACGCTCCACGCCTGCACCAGTTGCTCCATGATGCGCGAGACACGCGCCAGCATCTTGAACGCGGGCGGCAATTCGTCGCGATGCACGGCATCGAGTGCAGCACGTAGCTCATACAACGCGAGCTTCATCCACAGTTCACTGGTCTGATGCTGGATGATGAACAGCATCTCGTTGTGATCGGGCGAGAGCGGATGCTGGGCGGAGAGAATCGAGCCAAGCGACAGGTAATCCCCATAGCTCATCGACTTCGAAAAATCGAGCTGGGCGTTATGCCAGCCGTCGTCGTCCGCCGCCGGCACGTGCGGTGCCGAAGCAACGTGGGCCGCAGCAGCGCCGCTGCCGTGACCAAAGGGACATCCGCCTTGGGCCGGCGCGGCACCGGACGCTTCCGGCGAACCAGGAATTCCCGGCGTTTGCATATGATCGGTCATCGCAGGCTCCTCAGGTCACCGCGCCGCGAGCGGCGAATTCGGGCGCACGCCAGGTCTCTTTGGCGAGTACCTCGTGCAGCGTTTCGACGGCATCCCACACATCGACAAAGCGCGTGTACAGCGGCGTAAAGCCGAAGCGCAACACACGCGGCTCGCGATAGTCGCCGATCACGCCGCGCGCGATCAAGGCCTGCATCACTTCATAGCCGTGCGGATGTTCGAAGCTCGCATGCGAGCCGCGCTGCGCGTGGTCGCGCGGCGTGACGAGCGTGAGCGGAAACTCGGCGCAACGCGATTCGACCAGTTCGATAAACAGATCGGTCAGCGCCAGCGACTTGCGGCGGATCGCCTGCATATCGGTTTGCAGGAACACATCCAGGCCGCATTCGACCAGCGCCATCGACACCATCGGCTGCGTGCCGCACAAAAAGCGTCCCACACCGTCGTCCGGCTTGTAGACCGGGTTCATCTCGAACGGTGCGCGATGGCCCCACCAGCCCGACAGCGGCTGCGCGAATGCATTCTGATGGCGATGCGGCACCCATACGAAGGCCGGCGACCCGGGGCCGCCATTCAGATACTTGTAGGTGCAGCCCACCGCGTAGTCAGCGCCGACGCCGTTCAGATCCACCGGCACCGCCCCGGCCGAATGCGCCAGATCCCACAGCGCAAGCGCGCCCTTGTCGTGAATCAGCCTGGTCAGCGCGGCCATGTCGTGCATGTAGCCGGTGCGGTAGTTGACGTGCGTGATCATCGCGATTGCCGTATCGTCGCCGATCGCCGCCGGCAGTTCGGACGGATCGTCGACGAGGCGCAGCTCGTAACCCCGGTCGAGCTGCTCGATCAGGCCTTGCGCGATATACAGGTCGGACGGGAAATTCGACCGCTCTGAGACGATCACACGCCGCTTCGGGTCACGTTCGTTAGCGACGCGCACAGCGGCCGAGAGCAGCTTGAACAGGTTGATCGAAATCGTATCGGTGACGACCACCTCGTTGTGCGCCGCGCCGATGAGCGGCGCGAGCTTGTTGCCGAGGCGCCGCGGCAGCGTGAACCAGCCCGCGCTGTTCCAGCTGCGGATCAGTCCTTCGCCCCATTCGGCGGCGATCACGCTCTGCGCACGCTGCGCGGCTGCGGCGGGCGGCACGCCGAGCGAATTGCCGTCGAGATAAATGGTGCTCGCGGGCAGCGCGAACTGATTGCGCAGCGGGGCCAGCGGGTCGGCGCGGTCGAGCGCTACGGCTTCGTCACGATTCTTCATGATGGTCCAGAGTCAAAAAATAAGGGGGATCAGGTGAGGTCTGCGGCGGGCAGGGCGCGCAGCACGGCGCGCACCGGGCTCGCATCGAGCGTGGCGAATTTGAGCGGCAGGGCGATCAGTTCGTAGTCTCCCGGCGCCACCGCATCCAGCACGATGCCTTCGAGAATCGCCATGCGGTGCGCCCGGATGCGGTGATGGGCGTCCATGGTCTTCGATTCCTGCGGGTCCAGCGACGGCGTGTCGATACCGATCAGCTTGACCCCATGGGCCGCCAGCAGGTCGATCGTCTCCGGCGCGACCGCGCAGAACGCGCTGTCCCACGCCGTGGTCGGCGCCTGCTGGTAGGTGCGCAGCAGCACGCGCGGCGGCAGACGGTCGAGCGCACCGGCCACATGCTCGGGCGTGACGACCGGCGCCGCGCCGATGCAGTGAATCACGCGGCAGCGGCCCAGGTACGCGTCGAGCGGCACGGCACCGATGGCGGCGCCCTCGGCGTCGTAATGGAGCGGTGCATCGGTATGCGCGCCGGTGTGCGGCGAGAGTGTGAGCCGGGCGACATTGACCGGCGAGCCGGCTTCCATGCGCCAGACGCGCTCGATCGTGACTGGCGTATCGCCCGGCCAGACGGGCGTCGCGGTGTCGACGGCGGGGGTGATGTCCCAGAGTGTAGTCATGTCTCCGATGTGCCTTGCTGTGTATGCCTCGAATGATAGGCAAGGCGTGGCGAAATGTGCTTGCGAAAAAATCTCGTTTTTTGGTCTCCCTTGGAACATAATTTGATTCAAATAGGAAAGGGAGACCGAATATGAACGCGATCTCGCTCGACGCCACCGATTGCCGTATCTTGACGGTGCTTCAGCAAGAGGGACGGATCAGCAATCTCGACCTGGCGGAGCGAATCTCGCTCTCGCCCTCCGCGTGCCTGCGCAGGTTGCGCTTGCTGGAAGAGCAGGGGGTGATCGAACGTTACCGGGCGTGCCTGAACCGCGAGGTGCTGGGCTTCGAACTGGAGGCATTCGTGCAGGTGTCGATGCGCAACGACCAGCAAAACTGGCACGAGCGCTTTGCCGAGGCGTTGCGGGACTGGCCGGAGGTGGTCGGGGCGTTCGTCGTGACGGGCGAGACCCATTACCTGCTGCGGGTGCTCGCGCATAACCTCAAGCACTATTCGGACTTCGTGCTGCAGCGGCTGTATAAGGCGCCCGGCGTGATGGATATCCGCTCGAACATCGTGCTGCAGACGCTCAAGGAGGATTCGGGCGTGCCGGTGGCGCTGGTGCCGGGGGCGTCGGTCAGAAGCAGCGTGGCCGCGGGCGACTGAGGGCCTAGAGCGGCTTCAGTCCGTGGAACTGGCCGTTCTGGAATACCAGCGGGGCGATCTCGGCGGCATCCTCGCGGATGCCGCAGCGCTCCACTTCGCCGACGAAAATCACGTGGTCGCCTTCCTCGTAGCGACTGCGGTTGTGGCATTCAAACCACGCCAGCGCACCGTCGAGCACCGGCATGCCGGAATCGCCCGCTGCGTGCGAAACGCCCTCGAAGCGGTCGCCCTTCACCGTGGCGAAGCGTTTGCACAGATCGAGCTGCGACGCGGCCAGCACGTTGACCACATAATGACTGTTCGCCTGGAACGCCGACATCGACGCCGAACGCGTCGCGAGGCTCCACAGCACGAGCGGCGGCGCGAGCGATACCGAATTGAATGAACTGGCCGTGATCCCGATCAACTGGCCCGAGTCCGTCCGTGTCGTAATGACGGTGACGCCGGTGGCGAACTGGCCCAGCGCCTTTTTGAAGGCGAGCTGGTCGAAGTTGGGCGGCGAGGCGCGCTTCATTGGTGGCAGGTCCACTGGGCTGGTCGGGCGGCTGCGGGTTGCGCGCAAAGGGAATAAATTGAATCGAAAGTCATGTGGAAATTCGGCGATTTGTCCCAATTTTAACGGAATCGCGGGTGGACTGGCCGCGAACCTTGGCCGCTACCGCTATTGAAACCGCTAGCCGCTGTTGGGGGCGTGGCCCGCTTCATGCGGGTATCCGGCAAATGCCGCCGGACTTGTCACCCTGAGCGGCAATGCGGAGTTGCCCGGCCGCGGTGCCCAGGCAGGGTGGCCCGGCTAGCTGGGCCCCGCAAGTTGGCAGGTGGCAATCAACTAGGAGCAGGCAGCATGAGTCAGACAGATGAAGTCGCCACCCTTGGCGGCGGATGTTTCTGGTGTCTCGAAGCGGTGTTTCTCAGCGTCGACGGCGTCAATGCCGTGGAGTCCGGCTATGCGGGTGGCCAGGTGGAGCGGCCGACCTATGAGCAGGTGTGCGACGGCGCTACCGGCCATGCGGAAGTCGTGAAGGTCGACTTCGATCCGGCGCGCATTAGCTACCGCGAGATTCTCGACATTTTCTTCGCGATCCACGATCCGACCCAGCTCAACCGGCAGGGCAACGACGTCGGCACGCAATACCGTTCGGTGATCTTCACGCACTCGGAGGCGCAACGCGAGACCGCGCTGCAGGCGATCCGCGAGATTGCCGCCGAAGGCATCTACGGCGGCCAGATCGTCACCCAGGTGCTGCCGCTCGACGGCAACTACTGGCCGGCCGAGGCCTATCATCAGAACTATTTTGCGCAGCATCCGAACCAGGGCTATTGCTCGTTCGTGGTGGCGCCGAAGGTCGCGAAGTTTCGCCAGAAGTTCGCGCATCGGGTGAAGGCGGGTTGATTACCCTGCGGCTTCGGCCCGGCCGCACGCGGCGCGTTTGGATCTACGGAGTCTCATGCGCCGGTGTTGCCGGTTGCGCGTCGTGCGCTGCTTCGTCCTGCAAACGCAAGTAGGCTTCGACAATCGCCCGCGCGAGTTTCACGCAGGTCAGCGGCGCCGACCCTTCCGCCTTGTTGTTCACCGCAATCACCACGGGCTGCCCGGCAATCGCATAACGGGCGGCCAGTTCGGCCAGCGCCGTGCGGGTGGCCGGATCTTCGTCGACCAGACGGTCGAACGGCTCGTATTTGGCCTTCGCCTGTTCGTACTTGAAGCCGCCGTGCAGGCTCCAGCGCACGACCAGCGGCCCCGCGGGCTCGCCGTCGAGCAGCGCGAGCGCCGCTGCCTGGCGCAGTGGGTCCGGCATGCGCGCATGGATTCCCACGCAATATCGCACTCCGGTCGCTTTCAGCGTGCGGATGAAGCGTGGCGTCAGCAGGCATGCATCGCGAATCTCGACCGCGTAGCTTGTACCGCCGGGCAGAGGTGGCAGCGCGGCGAGGAAGGCCGCGAGTTGCTCGATAAAGCCGGCCGGGTCAGCCAGCATCTGGTCGGGCAAGGGCGAGAACTGGAACACCAGCGCGCCGGCCTTGGCGCCGAGTCCGTCGAGGCAGGGCCGCACGAACTCGTCGACGGCCAGTTGCGCGTTCAGAAAGCACGGGTTGAGCGAGACCGGTTCGCCGCGCTCAGCGCGTACGGTGGCATCCGTAACGAGGGCCGGTGCCTTGACTATGAAGCGGAAGTGCTTCGGTACCTGCTGCGCATAGCGCAGGTAGTCGGTGACGGTGAGCGCCGCATAGAACGAGCGGTCGATGCTGACCGTGCGCAGCAGCGGATGAAGGCCATAGGCGGTCAGGCCGTCGCGCGACAGTTTGCTGTTGCTGTAGTCGTCGCCGTAGACGATGCCTTTCCAGCCCGGAAACGACCACGTTGACGTGCCAAGGTGAATCTGCGGCGGCAGCGCGGCGGCGATTTCCAGTATTTCGGCGGAGGGTTCGGCCGCCAGCACCTCGCGGGTGCGGCGCTTTTTGGGGGCGGTGGCGGGCGGCGCGGGCGCTTCGTCTGCGTTGGTTTCGTCTTCCGCTGCGGTTTCCGCCTCGGCGGCTTGCGTCTCGTCTTCTTCCCACAGAGAGGCGATTACGGGGCGCGCTTGACGCGGCCGGGTCGTGCTTGACCCGCTGCCCGGCGCGGCTTGAAGGGTAGGTGGGGAAACGGGCGCGCCGACCGGCATGCCAAACAGATCCAGTTGCTCCGCGTCCACGTCCGGCGTGACGCTCTCCCTGTGCGCGTCAGTGTCCGCGCCTGCGCGCATCACTGAGGGAAATTCGCTTGCTGCGCCTTCGTCCATCGAGTTCCGGTCTTGCTGTCAAAGGTTGCGCCGGAGCGGCTGCGCGGCGGTGCATCGCTCCGGCGCAACCGCGTCACAGCGGTTTGTCGTACATATACCGCCGCGACCACGGCAAGGTTTTCGCGCTGCGGCCGGCCTTGCGGCATACCACCTGGTAGATCGACACGTCGTCGTTCTCGAACGCATACGCGCAGCCGGCCAGGTACACGCGCCAGATGCGGAATTTTTCGTCGTCGACGAGCTTGCGTGCTTCTTCCGCGTGGGTTTCGAAATTTTCCGCCCAGATGTCGAGCGTGTGCGCATAGTGACGGCGCAGGCTTTCGACGTCAACCGCTTCGAGCCCGCCGCGCTGCATCGCTTCGAGCGCGAGGCTGATGTGCGGCAGCTCACCGTCCGGGAACACGTAGCGGTCGATGAACTCGCCGCCGCCGAGCGCGGTCTCGCCACTGTCCGAATCGCTCGACGTAATGCCGTGGTTCATCGCAATGCCGTCGTCCACCAGCAGCTCGCGGATCTTCTGGAAATAGGCCGGCAGATTCTTGCGCCCGACGTGCTCGAACATACCCACGCTGGTGATCCGGTCGAACTGGCCTTCGAGATCGCGGTAGTCCTGCAGGCGGATCTCGATCTGGTTCTCCAGACCGGCGGCTTTCACGCGCGCGGTGGCGAGGTCGAACTGATTCTGCGACAGCGTAATGCCGAGACACTTGGCGCCGAACTTCGAGGCCGCCCGCAGCACGAGCGCACCCCAGCCGCAGCCGATGTCGAGCAGACGCTGACCGGGTTGCAACTGGATCTTGGTGAGGATGTGGTCGATCTTCTTGATCTGCGCGGTGGCGAGATCTTCATCGCCGTTTTCGAAGTACGCACATGAGTACACCATGTTCTCGTCGAGCCACAGCTTGTAGAACTCGTTCGAGACGTCATAGTGATACTGGATGGCCTTCTTGTCCGACGATTTCGAGTGATTGAAGTAGCGTCGCACCCGCGCCAGCTTGCTTGCGCTGGTGACGGTGTTGCGTGCCAGCGAATAGCCGATGTTGATGATGTCCGACAGCTTGCCTTCGATGTCGATCTTGCCCTTCACGTACGCCTCGCCCAGATTGTCGAGGCTCGGTTCGAGCAGATACGGCAGCGCCGTGGCGCTCTTCACGTGCAGCGTGACCTGGGGCGCGGCAAACTGCCCGAAGTCATGTTGCTGGCCATCCCAAAGCACAAGGCGTGCTGGCAGGTTCGCCTTGGTTTTTACGTCTTCCACCCACTGCGCCAGCTTCTTCTCCCAGAACATGTGATTTCTCCGTGTCCGATGAAATACAAAGCAAAGCTTTTCAGGTCGCTGCGTGCCGTGGCGTCACTCCCAAGCCTCGATGGCCGCGCAATCCTGCCGATGCGCGCGCTGCTTCTACGGCAGATCGGGCGCGCCGGCGTTGATATGGTTTCAGGGCGAAAGCCGGGCGATCTGCCAGTTGCCGCCTTGCGCCTCGCGTGTGTAGAGCAGGCGGTCGTGAAGACGCGACGGCCTGCCTTGCCAGAATTCTATGGCGTCCGGAACCAGCCGGTAGCCGCCCCAGTGCGGCGGCCGCGGCGGATGCTCGCCGTATTGCGCGCTGATTGCCCTCTCGCGAGCTTCGAGCACCGCACGGCTTTCAATTACCTGACTTTGCTCCGACGCCCACGCACCGATGCGCGAACCGAGCGGGCGCGACTGGAAGTACTGGTCGCTTTCGGCCTGGCTCGTTTTCACGACCGTGCCTTCGATGCGCACCTGGCGCTCCAGTTCGATCCAGTAGAACAACAGGCTCGCGTGCGGATTGTTCGTGAGTTCGCGGCCCTTGCGGCTTTCGTAATTGGTGAAGAACACGAAGCCGCGTTCGTCGACGCCCTTGATGAGCACGATTCGGGCCGACGGCCGGCCGCGCGAGTCGACCGTAGCCAGCGTCATGGTATTCGGCTCGGGCAGTTTCGCTTCGACGGCCTGGGCAAACCACGTTTCGAATTGACGAAACGGGTTCGGGTCGGCATCTGCGACGTCCAGTGAACCCAGCGAATAGTTTTTTCGAAGTTCGGCGAGTGAGGTCATGTTCTTATGCGAACGCTACAGTTCAGTAAGGCCAGTATAGCCAAGGAACAAATTTCCTGCGTGCAGCGCGGCAGCGCGCGGCGCCTTGCAGGCAAGGTTGACGCAGGGCTTGCGCGTCGGTGATGACGCGATCAGGCAAAATACCGGATTAGCGCATGCGCGTGTTTCACGTCTCTCGTTTCTGAGTACCGTTTGCTTGCGCTTCGACAGCTTTTGCCTGCTTTTTAATTTGCTGCTTATTTTGCCGCCTGGTTTGCTGTTGTGTCCGTTGTCTTAAGCGCTTTTTTCCGGCGCTCATTTCACCGCTTTTTTGTTCGCTTTCATGTCCGTCCCCGACGAGCCCCAAACCATGTCGACGCCTAGCCCTGCCGTGCCCTCCAATGTTGCCGATCTTACTACCAGCCCCGGAGGCTTTGAAGGCGCCGACCACGCGCGGCGTTTTGGCGGCATCGCCCGGCTGTACGGCGCGCCGGCGCTGGCGGCGTTCGAGCGCGCCAGCGTCGCGGTGATCGGCATCGGCGGGGTGGGCTCGTGGGTGGCCGAGGCCTTGGCGCGTAGCGCGGTGGGCTCGCTGACGCTGATCGATCTGGACAACGTAGCGGAAAGCAACACCAACCGGCAGATCCACGCGCTCGACGGCAACTACGGCAAGCCGAAGGTCGAGGCGATGGCCGAGCGGATCAGGCAGATCAATCCGCTGTGCGAGGTGCGGCAGGTTGAGGACTTCATCGAACCGGACAATTTTGCGGCGGTACTGGGCGGCGGTTTCGATTACGTGGTGGATGCGATCGACAGCGTGCGCACCAAGACCGCGTTGATCGCGTGGTGTGTCGAGCAGGGCCAGCCGCTGATCACCGTGGGCGGCGCGGGTGGCCAGCTCGACCCGACGCGCATCCGCATCGACGATCTGGCGCTGACGATTCAGGATCCGCTGCTGTCGAAGGTGCGCGCGCAATTACGCAAGCAGCATGGTTTTCCACGCGGACCGAAAGCGAAGTTCAAGGTGAGTGCGGTGTATTCGGACGAGCCGCTGATCTACCCGGAAGCGGCAACCGTGTCGAGCGGGGCAGATGAGGATGCAGGGGATGTTGCGACGCAGCCGAGCGCGACGGCGGGTCCGATCGGGCTGAACTGCGCGGGATTTGGGTCCAGCGTATGCGTGACCGCGAGCTTCGGGTTTGCCGCGGCGGCGCATGTGCTGCGTGCGCTGGGGCAGGGCGCGGCTGCTTGAGCTGGATGCGCGGTTGACCTGGCGCTGCGGGACGATCCAGGCGCCAGGTCAAACCATGCGGTCAGGTCAGAACAGCGCCGCGCTCAGCTTACGCCGCCACTGCGAGACGATTTCCGGTTGGTGTGCCGCCAGATCGAACACCGACAACATGGTCTTGCGGCCGATGTCGTCGCGGAAGGTGCGGTCGCGCTGCACGATGGCGAGCAGATGCTCGAGCGCGCCGGCGTAGTTGCGCCGCGCGATCAGGGCGCTGGCAAGGTCGAAGCGCGCTTCGAGATCGCCCGGCTCGGCGGCCACGCGGGCTTCCAGCGCGTCGGTGGGCGGCAGGTCGGCCGCGGCGTCCACGGCGTCGAGGCGCGTCTTGATCGCGTTGAAACGGGCATCGATGCCTTGGGTGGTCTTCGGCGACAGCAGGTCGACTTCATTGCGCGCCTCGTCGATCCGGTGGTCTTCCAGCAGCAGCTCGATCAGATCGAGACGGGCGTCGTCGTAGCCCGGGTCGTAGGCGAGCGCGGCCTTGAGCGCGTCGTATGCGTCTTCGCGGCGGCCCTCGGCGATAGCCGTCTGCGCTTCGATGCGCGCGGCGTCGGCGCCCTGCGGCACCAGCCGGTCGAGGAACTCGCGCAATTGACCTTCCGGCAGCACGCCGACGAACTGGTCGACCGGCCGCCCATCGGCAAACGCCATGACGTGCGGAATGCTGCGCACCTGGAAGTGCGCGGCCAGTTCCTGGTTCTCGTCGACATTCACCTTCACGAGCCGCCACTTGCCGGCGTACTCGGCCTCGAGTTTTTCCAGCATCGGACCGAGTGTCTTGCATGGGCCGCACCACGGCGCCCAGAAGTCGACCAGTACGGGGGCGAGCGTCGAGGCGGTGATGACATCTTTCTCGAAAGTGGCCAGGGTTGTTTCCATTGCATCCTCGTCGGTATTACGGTTCGTGCGTGTAGATGGGGGCGAATGCGGCCGGTTCAATGTGCTCGGGGCGCATTCGCGGCGTACCGTGTGCGGGGGGACTCGATGCGCCCAGCGTGCTCACAAGACGCCCAGCATCCTCAGTGTGCTTTGCGCTCCGGCAGCGGAATCCACTCGCTTTCGCCGGGCACGTGTCCCATTTCCTGATTGGTCCACGCGAGCTTGGCCTGCTCGATTTTCTCGCGCGAGCTGGCGACGAAATTCCATTCGATAAAGCGTTCGCCATCCAGTTTCTCGCCGCCGAGCACCATCACGGTGGCGCCGTTGCTGCTGGCGAGCGTGACCGTTTCGTCGAGCGCCAGCACGGCCATCTGACCGGCTTCGAGCGGCGTGCCGTCGATCTCCAGATCGCCTTCCACCAGATAGACGCCGCGTTCCTCGTGTTCCGGTTCGAGTGCGAACGCGCTGCCCGGCGTGAAGTGGGCAGCCACGTACAGCGTGCCTGAGAAGGTCGTCACCGGCGCGGTCTGGCCGAACGCCGTGCCGGCGATCACGCGCAGCGTGACGCCGTTGCGTTCGATCTCAGGAAGCGTGGCGGCGGGGTGATGCTCGAAGGACGGCTCGACGTCTTCATGATCGAGCGGCAGCGCGACCCAGGTCTGGATGCCGTGCATCGTCTGGCCTGTGGCGCGGTCCGCGTCGGGCGTGCGTTCCGAATGGACAATGCCGCGGCCGGCGGTCATCCAGTTGACGTCGCCGGGGACGATTTTCTGCTCCGAGCCGATGCTGTCGCGATGCATGATCGCGCCTTCGAACAGATAGGTGACGGTGGCGAGGCCGATATGCGGATGCGGACGCACGTCGAGGCCGACGCCGGGTGCGAGCGTGGCCGGGCCCATGTGATCGAAGAAGATGAATGGCCCGATCAGGCGCGCGGCCATCGCCGGCAGGACGCGGCGCACCGTCAGGTTGCCGACGTCGCGCAGGTGGGGCTTGAGAACTGCTTTGATCGAGGAGGTCATGGGGCAGGCTCGGTGCGTGGAGGATGGGGTCATTCTACTGGTGTGCGGGGGATGGTGCAGTTTGGGGGATGGGTTCCCTGGGTGAGTGCCTTGCCGCGGCCCGTTGACCTGGCATGCCCTTGCACCCTGTTGGCCGGTTCCGCCGAGTCGACGCTATATGTACACACGTGTAGTTACATTGTCGTTTTCGAGGTTTATAGTACATCCATGTACATCCGTGGTTGGGAGCTCAATATGCATACGACTAAAGTCTTCAGAAACGGCAATTCGCAGGCCGTGCGCATCCCTGCGGAACTGGCTTACGACCGTACCGATGTCGAGGTCGAGATCGAGCGTGTCGGTGACGAACTGCGCATTCGCCCAATGCGACGTCCGCTCGCGGGTGTGCTGAAAAAATTCGCGAAATTCGGGCCGGATTTCATGGCAGATGGGCGCGGTGACCATGAGCAAACCGAACGCGAGGATATGTAATGCCGCGTTACATGCTCGACACCAACATGTGCATCTACCTGATGAAGAACCAACCCGAGCAGGTCGCGGAGCGCTTTGCCGAGTGTTTCGTCGGCGACGTGGTGATGTCAGCGATTACGTATGCCGAGCTGGAGTTCGGCGTGGCCGTTTCAGCAAACCGCGCGCGTGAGCGGCGAAATCTCGCAGCCCTCATCGAAGACATTCCGGTGCAGCCGTTCGACAGCGCCGCGGCGAGCGCGTATGGGCCGATTCGGGAAGCCACCCGCGAGCGCAAGAAGGACCAGTTCGACAAGCTGATTGCGGCGCATGCGTTATCACTGGACGTGGTGTTGGTTACCAACAACGAACGGGATTTCGCCACCTACCCGGGCGTGAGAATTGAGAACTGGCTCAACGCTTGAAGCCCTCAGGCAAGACCTAAAGCCAAACTGCTCCCCTCAAATACAAACGGCCGCAAGCAGCGGCCGTTTTGCTTCAGAGGCGCACTTCGCCTCAAGTCATGCGGTTTTTCGCCAGCGGCGGATTCGCCGCGAAATACCGTTTGATGCCCTTCATGATCGCCGTGGCCATCTGGTCGCGATAGGCGTCGTCGTTCAGGCGCCGCTCTTCGTCCGGGTTGCTGATGAACGCCGTCTCGACGAGGATCGACGGAATATCCGGTGCTTTCAGCACGGCAAACCCGGCCTGTTCCACCGAACCCTTGTGCAGCTTGTTGATGTCGCCGATCTCGTTCAACACGAAGTTGCCGTAGCGCATCGAGTCGCGGATCTGCGCGGTGGTCGACATATCGAACAGCGCGCGATTCACTGCGGCGTCATCCGATTTGATGTTGATCCCGCCGATCTGGTCCGACGAGTTTTCCTTGTTCGCCATCCAGCGCGCCGCGGCGCTCGAGGCGCCGTGTTCCGACAGCGCGAACACCGACGAGCCGCGTGCGAGCGGCGTGGTGAACGCATCCGCGTGGATCGACACGAACAGATCCGCGCCGACGCGCCGCGCTTTCTGCACGCGCACGTTCAGCGGCACGAAGAAGTCGTCGTCGCGCGTCATCATCGAACGCATGTTGGGCTGCGCATCGATCTTCGCACGCAGCTTCTTGGCGATATCGAGCGCGATGTGCTTCTCGTAGGTGCCCGCGCTGCCGATCGCCCCCGGGTCTTCGCCACCGTGGCCCGGATCGATCGCCACGGTCAACAGGCGCACCGTGTTGCCCTTGCCGGACTTCGGCGAGGTGAAGGCATAGGTGTCGTCGGTGCTGTCGTCGCCGCTGCCGTTGTTGGCCAGCGCGCTGGGCGGCGCCACGGGTTTGCTGGGCGCGGGAGCCGGCGTCGGCGTCTGGGCGAGCACACGCGGCGCAGGAACGGGTATCGGAGCCGGCGCAGTGTGCACTGACGGATGCGGCATATCGGGCGCGCCGCCGCTGTTTTGCGCGTAACGGTCGAAGAACGCCTCGCTGTTGTCGGCGATCGGCGGTGTGGTGCCCGGGCCGCTCAGCGTGGTGGGCGGCGCGCTGTTCTCATTGAGGCGCTGCTGCTTGCGCTCGCTCTGCGCGATCAGGTCCATCAGCGGATCGGGTGCGACAGCAGGGTATAGATCGAACACCAGCCGGTACTTGTACGAGCCGACCGGCGGCAACGTGAACACCTGTGGCTTCACCGAACCCTTCAGGTCGAACACCATCCGCACCACATGCGGCTGATACTGCCCAACCCGCACCGCCTGAATCTGCGGGTCGTTCGGCGTGATCTTCGAGACCAGGTCCTTGAGCGCCTGGTCGAGATCGAGGCCGCTCAGGTCCACCACCAGCCGGTCGGGATTGAGCAGCAACTGCTGGGTGTTCTGCAGCGGCTGGTCGGATTCGATCGTCACGCGCGTGTAGTCGCGCGCCGGCCAGACCCGCACGCCGAGCACCGAGCTTGCCCACGCGAGGCGCGGCGCGACGAGGCCGAGCACGAGCGACGAGGCGCCGGCGCGCAGAATCTGCCGGCGCCGCCAGTTGTGTGACGCGGTAGCGGCGGACTCGATCGAGCGAAATGGTTTGATTAACATCTTTCTAGACATGCTTTTCCTGATTCGCTGAACGCCCGGGCAATCAGCAGCCGGCCGTCGCCGTCGACATCGAGCGAGAAAACAAGATCCGGCACGCCTAGCAGGCCGCCCGCGCGTTGCGGCCATTCGACGAGGCAAATTGCGCCGCTGTCGAAGTACTCGCGAAAGCCGGCGTCGGCCCATTCAGCCGGATCGGTGAAACGGTACAGATCGAAGTGATAGAGCTCAAGTTCCCCGTCGGGTCTTTCAACCGCGTAGGGTTCGACTAGCGTATAGGTAGGACTGCGCACGCGTCCGGTGTGTCCGAGGCCGCGTAGCGTGGCGCGCACGAGGGTGGTTTTGCCGGCGCCGAGGTCGCCGGTCAATTGCACCTGCAGGCCCTGGAAAGTAGCGCTGCTGCTGGCTGCCCGGTGCGCAGCGAGGCGCACACTCTCGATCGCTTCGGCGAAGCGCACGCCGAACGCGTTGGTGGCGGCTTCGTCTGCGAGCGCAAAGTGACGCTCGAGCAGGACGGCGGCGGATGGTTGGATCGAGAGATCGGAGTTGTCGGGCATTCTCGTAAAATGGCGTGATGAACCGAAGTCTGGAGTCCCCCGTTTCCTGCACGCCTGCGTCCGATGACGCTGCGCGTGCCACGCGTCACCTCGATGAGGCGGCGCTGGCGGCGCTTGCCCTGCGCATCAAAACGTGGGGCCGCGAACTGGGTTTCGGGGCGGTCGGTATCAGCGACACCGATCTCTCCGCTGCCGAGGCGGGTCTCGCTGCTTGGCTTGAAGAGGGCTGCCACGGCGAGATGGATTATATGGCCAAACATGGGATGAAACGCGCCCGCCCCGCAGAGCTTGTGGCCCACACGCGACGGGTCATCAGCGCGCGGATGGCCTATTTGCCCGCTGATTTGCCGGCGCATTTTCCGGCTAAGGCGGAGGGTGGAAAGCTGGGCGAAAGCGCGCAGCCGGAATCGCGCAACTGGCGTGCCGACGAACATGCGCGGCTTGCCGACCCGTCCGCCGCGGTCGTCTCGATCTACGCGCGGGGCCGCGACTATCACAAGGTGATGCGCAACCGCCTGCAACAGCTCGCCGAGCGAATCGAAGCGGAAATCGGCGCTTACGGGTACCGCGTCTTCACTGATTCGGCCCCAGTCCTCGAGGTCGAGCTCGCGCAGAAAGCCGGCATCGGCTGGCGCGGCAAGCACACGCTGTTGCTGCAACGAGACGCTGGCTCGCTGTTCTTTCTCGGCGAAATCTACGTGGATGTGCCGCTGCCGACCGACGCCGAGACCGCGCCCGCCGAGGCCCCGGAAACGCCGGGCGCGCATTGCGGCAGTTGTACGCGTTGTATCGATGCCTGCCCGACGGGCGCGATCGTCGCGCCTTACAAGGTGGACGCGCGCCGTTGCATCTCCTATCTGACCATCGAACTGAAAGGCAGCATTCCGCTGGATTTGCGGCCGCTGATCGGTAATCGTGTGTATGGCTGCGACGATTGCCAGCTCGTCTGTCCGTGGAACAAGTTTGCCAAGGCGGCGCCGGTTGCCGATTTCGACGTTCGGCATGGCCTCGATCGCGCGACGCTGGTCGAGCTATTCGACTGGAGTGCCGACGATTTCGATACGCGCATGCAGGGCAGCGCGATTCGGCGCATCGGCTACGAATCCTGGCTGCGCAATCTCGCGGTCGGCATGGGCAATGCACTGCGAGCGGATCCGGCGAGCCTTGCCGGCGATGCGCGTGCGGCGATTGTCGAGGCTTTGCGCCGGCGCCTGGACGATCCGTCGGCGCTGGTGCGCGAACACGTCGAATGGGCGCTTGAGGCGGCAGCTTGAAGCCCGGCAAGCAGGCGGCGTACAGTAGCGGGGTACCGGTGCGGCAGCGGGCCGCGTCCGGGTTGGTTAAGCAAATCGGGCCAGCACATGATGTTCAACGCAGTGATCGACGCGCCGTTCGGCAAGGTCGGCATCCGTCTCGAAGCCGACACAGTGCGCGAGATCGTCTATTTGCCGGATTCGGTGGACAACGTCGCACCGGATAGTCCGCTTGCCAAAGAGGCCGCGCAGCAGATCGAGCGTTATCTCGAGCGCGCCTCGGCCGGCTTCGACCTGCCGCTGGCTGCGGTCGGCACCGCGTTTCAGCGGCGCGTGTGGGCGGCGATCAGCGAAATCCCGCCGGGTGTCGTGCTGACCTATGGACAGCTCGCGAGGCAGGTGGGCAGCGTGCCGCGAGCGGTCGGTCAGGCGTGCGGCTCGAACTATTTCCCGCTGGTGATTCCGTGTCACCGCGTGGTGGCGTCGAACGGCATTGGCGGCTTCGCGCATCATGCGGGCGAGAATTTTTTCCGTGACGTGAAGCGCTGGCTGCTGGCGCACGAAGGCGTGCCCTACGCATGAGCGACACCATTCTTGTTGATTCCCCCGCGGTGTCACCGCTGGTTGTGGCGAGCAACGCCTCGATCGATGCGTTCTGCGACGCGCTGTGGCTCGAACACGGCCTGTCGCGCAATACGCTCGATGCTTACCGGCGCGATTTGCGTCTGTTCTGCGAATGGCTTGCGCAGAGCCGCAATACTTCGCTCGATACGGCGAGTGAAGCGGATCTCACCGCGTATAGCGTGGTGCGGCAGAAGGATAAGTCGACTTCGTCGAACCGGCGCCTCTCGGTGTTCCGGCGCTACTACGCGTGGGCCGTGCGTGAGCATCGTGCCCAGGTGGACCCGACGCTGCGTATTCGCTCGGCCAAACAGCCGGCGCGCTTTCCGGCGACGCTCAGCGAAGCCCAGGTCGAAGCATTGCTCGGCGCGCCGGATATCGACACGCCGCTCGGCCTGCGCGACCGCACGATGCTCGAACTGATGTACGCGAGCGGCCTGCGCGTCACCGAACTGGTCACCCTGAAAACCGTTGAAGTGGGCCTCAATGAAGGCGTCGTGCGGGTGATGGGCAAGGGTTCGAAGGAGCGCCTGATTCCGTTCGGCGAGGAGGCGCACGCGTGGATCGAGCGCTATCTGCGCGAGGCGCGTCCGGCGCTGCTGGGTGCCCGTGCGACCGATGCGCTGTTTGTGACCACTCGCGCCGAAGGCATGACGCGCCAGCAGTTCTGGAACATCATCAAGCGCCACGCCGCGGCTGCCGAGGTGCATGCGCCGCTCTCGCCGCATACCTTGCGCCACGCGTTCGCCACACATTTGTTAAATCACGGTGCGGATCTGCGCGTGGTGCAACTGCTGCTGGGTCACACGGATATTTCGACTACGCAGATCTATACGCACGTCGCGCGGGAGCGGCTGAAGTCGCTGCATGCGGCGCATCACCCGCGCGGGTGAGCGTGGCTGAGAGCGGGTGGCCGCCGTGGTGAGAAAGCGCGGCTGCGTCCGGGCTTGCACGTGGGTCTCTCCGTTTAAACCAAGTCGCGCAACCGGTGCTTGAGGATCTTGCCAGTTGACGCAGCCGGCAGCGCTGCGAGCGGGCGTACCTCGGCGGGACGCTTATACGGTGCGAGACGTTTACCGCACCAGGCGATCAACTCAGCCGGCGTGACCTTGGCGCCGGTCTTCAATTCGACGAAGGCGATCACTTCCTCGTTGCCTTCGACCGCGCGTCCGATCACCGCTGATTGCACGACCTCCGGGTGAGCGTTAAGCACATGCTCGACTTCCGCCGGATAGACGTTGAAGCCCGAGCGGATGATCAACTCCTTGCTGCGCCCGGCGATATGCAACGCGCCGTCGGCGTCCTGGCGCGCTAGATCGCCGGTTTTGAGCCAGCCGTCTCCGGTGACTGTTGCGCGGGTCTGCTCCGGATCGCGGTAGTAGCCGAGCATGACGTTCGGACCACGCACCCACAACTCGCCAATCTCGCCTTGCGCGACCTCCATGCCTTCGGCGCCCACGAAGCGCACCTCGATGCCCGGAATCGCCTGGCCGACGGAGCAGTCGCTGCGCGGCGCGTCGAGCATGGTTTGAGCGACCGTCGGGCTGCTCTCGGTCATGCCATAGCCGTTGTGCAGCGTCGTGCCATAGACGCTTTCGACATGGGCCTTGAGCGCCGCGTCGAGCGGCGACCCGCCCGAATAGGCGAAGCGCAAATGCGGCGCGGACCACGCATGGCCGTGGCTTTGCAGATGCTCGAGCAGCTTGGCGTGCATGGCAGGGACACCTTGCAAAATCGACACACGCTCTTCCGCGAGGGCGCGGCGTACCGCTTCCGGCGCGAAACGCGGTGCGAGCCGCAGAGTGGCGCCCGCATACAGGCTGCCGAGGCACACCGAGGCGAAGCCGTAGACGTGCGACATGGGCAGGACGGCGTACACCACGTCGTCCGGGCCGACACGCCGCAGGCCGCTCGAAATCGCCGCGATAAACAGCAGGTTGCGGTGCGACAGCATCACACCTTTCGGTGCGCCGGTGGTACCGGTGGTGTAGATCAGCGCGGCGCATTGGCGCTCGCTGGCCTGCTCGACTGGCTCCGCTGTGACGGATGCGTCCGTGGTGTAAGCCCACGCGCCGATATCCGGCGTGAGCGCGGGCGCTGCCACGGCGCCATGGCGTTGCGCATGCTGCTGCGCGTCGGGCGAGCTTTCGACGGCATAGGCCACGAGGCGTGGCTGGGCGTGCGCGCGGATCGCGTCGAGTTCGGCGGCGGACAGGCGCGCATTCGACACCAGCGCCCACGCGTCGAGCTGCGCGGTGGCGAACAGCAGCACGACCTGCGCGACGCTATTTTCCGCGACGATCATCACCCGGTCACCGCCGCGCACACCCCGTTCGCGCAGCAGCGCCGCGGTCGCGTTCACGGCCTCGAGCAGTTGTGCGCTCGTCAGCCGGCGCGCGTCTTCGATCAGCGCGACATGCTGCGGATCGCGCGTTGCGACCAGCACCGGAATCTCGGCAATACGGTGCGGTAACGCGGCGAGCAGATCAGGCACGTGGATGGCGCTGCGCGCAAGCGGGTCGTGGGTCAACGCTGTCTCCCTGAAACATTGGGGTGCCCGCACGCGCTGCGCACGGTGATTTTCGAACGATCGTGCCACAGCCGCCAGGGGCGCACAATTGGCCATTCGGCAAATAGCCGTTGCGCGAAGTCGCCATTACAATGCGCCGATGAGCAAATCCAGACACGTCTCCGAAACCCCCGCAACGCAGTTTCTGCGCCGCCATGGGGTCGCCTTCGGGGAGCATCCTTACGATTATGTCGAGCACGGCGGCACCGCGGAATCGGCGCGTCAGCTCGGCGTGGACGAGCATCAGGTCGTCAAGACGCTGGTGATGGAAGACGAGCACGCCAAGCCGCTGATCGTGCTGATGCACGGCGACCGCACCGTCTCCACCAAGAACCTCGCACGGCAGATCGGCGCCAAGCGTGTCGAGCCGTGCAAGCCCGAGGTGGCGAACCGGCATTCGGGCTACCTGATCGGCGGTACCTCGCCATTCGGCACCCGCAAGGCGATGCCGGTGTATGTGGAGTCGAGTATTCTCGAACTCGAGAATATCTGGCTGAATGGCGGGCGGCGTGGGTTCCTCGTCAGCATCGCGCCGGCCGTGCTCACCGGGTTGCTGGAGGCGAAACCGGTGCAATGCGCGAGCGTGGACTGAGCTGCCTGAGAGCGCTGGCTGCTGGCGCCGCTCGGCAGACGCGGGTACATAAACCTGAAGCAGGGCGGGGTTTGCCAGGGGGCAGCAAGCCTGTCGCTGCGCCAAGCCCGCCGAATGGGGGAGGGCAAACCCGAGGTCCCCGGCGTTTTCTGGGCAACCCTCTACAAAAGTGGCTGGCCGTGGCGGGCCGGTTCGGTAGAATGTTCGCCGTTTCGTTCGTGCTGTGGGGTGCGTGTTGTACCTGATGCACCTGTTGCGCTTTCCGATACCTATAAGAGTCCCCAGATGCAAAACCTGATCGTCGCCGTCGTCGCCTATCTGATCGGTTCGGTGTCGTTTGCCGTGATCGTCAGTTCCGTGATGGGGCTGGCCGACCCGCGCTCGTACGGCTCGAAGAATCCCGGCGCTACCAATGTTCTGAGAAGCGGCAACAAGACGGCCGCGATTCTCACGCTGATCGGCGACGCGTTCAAGGGCTGGCTTGCCGTCTGGCTCGTCAGCCACTTCGGCGCGCACTACGGCCTCGACGATACGGCGATTGCGCTAGCCTCGATTGCCGTGTTCCTCGGCCACCTGTATCCGGTGTTCTTCCGCTTCAAGGGCGGCAAGGGTGTCGCGACGGCCGCGGGCGTGCTGCTCGCCATCAACCCGGTGCTCGGCATTGCCACCCTGCTGACCTGGTTGATCGTCGCGTTCTTCACCCGCTATTCGTCGCTTGCGGCGCTTGCGGCGGCAGTATTCGCGCCGCTGTTCGACGGCTTCCTGTTCGGCGCGAACATCATCGCACTGGCCATCGTCGCCATGAGCTCACTGCTGATCTGGCGCCATCGCAGCAACATCGCCAAGCTGATGGCCGGCCAGGAAAGCCGTATTGGCGGCAAGAAGAAGGACGAGGCGCAAACGTCTGCCAAGCGGCACTGAGTTCGGCGAGCCGCTGAGTCGAATGCGGGCGCGGGGGCCTCTGGCGCCCCGCACCTGACCGCGTTAGTCGCGGAAGTTGTTGAAGTCGAGCGGCGTATCCGTGACATCCTTGCGCAGCAGCGCAATCACGCTCTGCAGGTCGTCGCGCTTGGTGCCGTTCACGCGTACCGCATCGCCCTGGATGCTCGCCTGCACCTTGATCTTGCTGTCTTTCACGAGCCTGACGATTTTCTTCGCCAGATCGCCCGACACGCCTTTCTTCACGGTGACAACCTGCTTGACCTTGTCGCCGCCGATCTTCTCGATCTTGCCGTAGTCGAGGAAGCGCACGTCCACGTTGCGCTTGGCCATTTTCGACACCATCACGTCCTTGACCTGACCCAGCTTGAAGTCGTCGTCGGCGTAGAGCGTGAGCTCGTGCTCCTTGTGCTCGACGCGCGCGTCCGACCCCTTGAAGTCGAAGCGGGTGGAAATTTCCTTGTTGGACTGCTCGATCGCGTTCTTGACTTCGATCATGTTGGCTTCGCAGACGACGTCAAACGATGGCATTGCTCTCTCCCAATAGTGCTGCGGTGCCTGGCGCCGCCGGACGGCTGCGCACGACGCACTCGCTATAATCACGAACCGGACGTCATTTTACCGACGCCTTTCTCTTTTGCCCAAGGCCGCTGCGCATTACCGCCCGGCCTGCCGCAGACGGCCCTCACATTCCGATGTCCCTGATGTCCCAGTCCGACTCCACTGTTTTCCTGAACCAGTATCCGCTCAAGGCCCACAACACCTTTGGCTTCGATGTCCGCGCGCGGTTCGCGTGCCGCCTCGAGCGCGAGGACCAACTGCTGGCCGCCGTGCGCGATCCGCGAGTCGCGGGCCTGCCCCGTCTGGTACTGGGCGGCGGCAGCAATGTCGTGCTGAGCGGTGACTTCGAGGGCCTCGTGTTGCTGGTGGCGCTCTCCGGCCGGCGTCTTGTGCGTGAAGACGACTACGCGTGGTACGTCGAAGCGGCCGCCGGCGAAAACTGGCACGACTTCGTGGCCTGGACGCTCGCGCAGGACATGCCCGGGCTCGAAAACCTCGCGCTGATTCCGGGGACGGTGGGCGCCGCGCCGATCCAGAACATCGGCGCCTACGGCCTGGAAATGTGCGAACGCTTTGCGTCGCTGCGCGCCGTGGAGCTGGCGAGCGGCGAAGTGCACGAACTCGACGCGGCGGCCTGCCGCTTCGGCTATCGCGACAGTTTCTTCAAACGCGAAGGGCGTGACCGCTTTGTGATCACGTCGGTTACCTTCCGCTTGCCGAAGGTGTGGGTGCCGCGCGCGAGCTATGCGGACATCGCGCGCGAACTGGCCGCCGAGGGTCATGGTGACACATCGCCGAGCGCGCAGGCGATTTTCGACGCAGTCGTGGCGGTGCGGCGCGCGAAACTGCCTGACCCGGCGCAACTGGGCAATGCGGGGAGCTTCTTCAAGAATCCGGTGATCGACGCGGCGCAGTTCGAAGCCTTGCAGCGCCGCGAGCCGGAGGTGGTGTCGTACCGGCAGGCCGACGGGGCGGTGAAGCTCGCGGCGGGCTGGTTGATCGACCGCTGCGGCTGGAAGGGGCGCGCGATGGGCGCGGCGGCCGTGCATGACCGGCAGGCGCTGGTGCTGGTGAATCGCGGCGGGGCGAGCGGGGCGGAGATACTGGCGCTGGCGCAGGCGATTCAGCACGATGTGCGCGAGCGCTTTGGGGTCGAGCTGGAGGCGGAGCCGGTTTGTTTGTAGGTGCCGCTGGGCGGGGCTGAGAGTTCGTCGCAAGAAATAAAAAAGGCGCCAGGATTGATGATCCTGGCGCCTTTTTTCTGGCCGTTAGCTTGAAGGTTTGGGCCGCTCAGTGATTCAGCTTGCCGAGCAACAAAAATTCCATCAAGGCCTTTTGGACGTGCAGGCGGTTTTCCGCCTCGTCCCACACTACGCTCTGCGGTCCGTCGATCACTTCCGCGCTGACTTCCTCGCCACGGTGGGCCGGCAGGCAGTGCATAAAGAGCGCATCCGGGTTGGCGCGGGCCATCATCTCGGCGTCGACGCACCAGTCGGCAAATGCCGTCTTGCGCGCTTCGTTTTCTGCCTCGAAGCCCATGCTGGTCCAGACGTCGGTGGTGACGAGATCGGCCCCTGCGCAAGCCTCGTTCGGATCGTCAAACTCTTCGAAGAACGGTACGCTTTCCGCCGCCACCATGGCGTGGTCGAGCTTGTAGCCCGGCGGGGTGGACAGACGCAGCTTGAAGCCGAGAATCTGCGCCGCTTCGATCCAGGTGTACAGCATGTTGTTGGCGTCGCCGACCCATGCCACGGTCTTGCCGCGAATCGGGCCGCGATGCTCGAAATACGTGAAGATGTCAGCCAGCACCTGGCAAGGGTGATACTCGTTGGTCAGGCCGTTGATGACCGGCACGCGCGAATTCTCGGCAAAGCGCTTGAGGATGTCCTGGCCGAAGGTGCGGATCATGATGATGTCCACCATGCGCGAGATCACCTGCGCGGCGTCCTCGATCGGCTCGCCGCGACCCAGCTGCGTATCCCGCGTGCTCATGAACACCGCATGGCCGCCCAACTGGAAGATGCCCGCTTCGAACGACAGGCGCGTGCGCGTCGAGTTTTTCTCGAAGATCATCGCAAGCGTGCGGTCGTGCAGCGGGTGGTAGGTCTCGTAGTTCTTGAACTTGCGCTTCAGAATGCGCGCGCGTTCGAGCACGTACTCGTAGTCTTCCAGCGAGAAATCCTTGAACTGCAGGTAGTGGCGAATTTTCTTGGCGGTCATGAAACAAATACGGCGGTCTCACCCGGCGAAATTGCCGGACTGCGCCGCCGTCGTTTGTGGTAACTCTAAGCAGCATAAAGGATTTTGACCCATTTGACGAGTTAGCCAAAAGGCATGTCGGTCATTCCTACACGAGTGTGCGAGTCCTGGCAGGGTTCTTGTGTGCAGTGCGGAAAAAGGTCCGCTGCGCTATAATCTCGGGGTTTCCAAAAAGCCCGGCAGGCAGGCTCCCATGCTTGCGGGACACGGCTCGCGCGCCCGGAACGCTTTCCTCGCGGCGCGCCGTCATGACGATTGCCGAGGTGGCCTTGGCCGGCACTGCGGCACCCGCGGCTTTGCGCCCGGGGTCGTGTACGGCGGCTTGAGTGAGCTGGTCGGGCAGCCGCATTCGCTGGCATTTTGCTGGGCAGTCACACAGGTATCCCTACATGGCCGAAGCAGCTCCAACCGAATATTTCATTCAGGGCATTACCAAGAGCGGAAAGAAGTTTCGGCCGAGCGACTGGTCGGAGCGCCTCGCCGGGGTGATGTCCATGTTCGGGCCGGGCCAGAAAAAAGGGCCGAACGCCTACATGCAGTACTCGCTTTACGTTCGCCCCACCATGCTCGACGATCTCAAGTGCGTCATCCTGGATTCGCGGTTGCGCGACATCGAGCCGATGGCCTTCGATTTCGTCATGAACTTCGCGAAGGACAACGACCTTGTGGTGACCGAGGCCTGCGAACTGCCTCCCGACCACGGCACGCAACAGGCGCTGAAGGCGAAGTAACTCCGGGCTTTGTCCCGCTGGCAGGCAGCTTGGCCCAGGTCCGGGTGACGATGGATGGGGCAAGCAAGGCGAATGAAAACGACGAAACCCGCAAAGGCGGGTTTTTTTGTGCCTGGTGGCAGGCTGCAGAGTTGGGCGGGAGCAAGCCAGTCGGGCCAAACAAAAAAGCCCGCCTAAGCGGGCTTTCCTGACGCAGCGGAAACAGGAGGTAGCCCACCGAAGCGGGCTGACCGGATTTACTGCGCTGCGGGCGCTTGCAGACCCTTGATGGCTGCAGCGAGGCGGCTCTTATGGCGAGCTGCCTTGTTCTTGTGAACGATTTTCTTGTCGGCGATGATGTCGATCGTCTTCGACGACGCCAGGAAGATCTCAGCGGCCTTAGCCTTGTCGCCGGCGTCGATCGCCTTGCGAACAGCCTTGATTGCCGTGCGGAACTTCGAGCGCAGCGCCGAGTTGTGCGAGTTTGCTTTCGCGGCCTGACGGGCGCGCTTGCGTGCTTGTGCGGAGTTAGCCATGACGGTTCCTTATCCTGTTCCTGTTTCCAGTACCTGACCTTCAAGTGGCCGGGCGCTGCTTTTAGATCGAACCCTTGGAAGCGATTGCCCAAGAGCGCAAAAAATGTCGAGATTACTGACGAATGGGGTGATTCAACTACGCGAAATCAGGCCCGATTCTTCGGTTTTCAGCACGCATCAGGAGCGTTCCTGAATGCTGTCCGAAAATTGAGCGAGCTTCGAAACCGGCGATTATAGCAACAAAAACAAGCACGTGGCAAACGGAAAAGCGCGATTCGGCGGGCGAATTGCCTCGCGAGGCGCGTGCAAAGCCCGCCATTCAGGGCTTCGCGCGTCGGGCAAGCACCCGGCCCGGCGCCGGAAAAACGCCTCGAAACCCGTTTGCCGGTGCGCGCGGAACACGCACCGAATCGAACGTCTGCGCCAGAAATCGGTCCGATTCGCGTCCCGGCTCGTCGCCCGCCCCTGCGGCACCCGTATAATAAGCGCCCCATGAATCTATTCCGAGCCCTGCTGACGGTCAGCGGCTTCACGCTGCTGTCGCGCGTGACCGGACTGGCCCGCGAAACGCTGATCGCCCGTGCGTTCGGCGCCAGCCAATTCACCGACGCGTTCTACGTCGCCTTTCGCATTCCCAATCTGCTGCGCCGGATCTCCGCGGAGGGCGCATTCTCGCAGGCGTTCGTGCCGATTCTTGCCGAGTTCAAGAATCAGCAGGGGCACGACGCGACCAAGGCGCTCGTCGACGCGACCTCGACCGTGCTCGCCTGGGCGCTGGCGATCCTGTCGCTGATCGGCGTCGTTGGAGCCTCCGGGGTGGTGTTCGTGGTCGCTTCCGGTCTCGCGCATGACGGCCAGGCGTATCCGCTCGCCGTCACGATGACGCGCATCATGTTCCCGTACATCGTATTCATCTCGCTGACGTCGCTGGCCTCGGGCGTGCTGAATACTTACAAGAACTTTTCGCTGCCCGCTTTCGCACCGGTGCTGCTGAACGTCGCGTTCATCGTCGCGGCCGTGTTCGTCGCGCCGCATATGAAGACGCCGGTGTATGCGCTCGCCTGGGCGGTGATCGTCGGCGGCGTGCTGCAGTTTCTCGTGCAGTTGCCTGGGCTCAAGAAGATCGACATGGTGCCGCGCATCGGCTGGAACCCGGTGCGCGCGCTCGCGCATCGTGGCGTCAAGCGCGTGCTGTCGAAGATGGTGCCGGCGATGTTCGCGGTCTCCGTCGCGCAGATCAGCCTGATCATCAATACGAACATTGCCTCGCGCATCGGGCCGGGCGCCGTTTCGTGGATCAACTACGCCGATCGTTTGATGGAATTTCCGACCGCGCTGCTCGGCGTCGCGCTCGGCACGATTCTGCTGCCGAGCCTCTCCAAAGCACACGTGGATGCCGATCCGCACGAGTACTCGTCGCTGCTCGACTGGGGCCTGCGCGTGACCTTCCTGCTCGCCGCACCGAGCGCGATCGCGCTGTTCTTCTTTGCTGAGCCGCTCACCGCCACCTTGTTCCACTACGGCAAATTCGACGGCCACTCGGTCGTGATGGTGGGCCGCGCGCTGGCGGCCTACGGGGTTGGCCTGATCGGGCTCATCCTCATCAAGATCCTCGCGCCGGGCTTCTATGCGAAACAGGACATCAAGACGCCGGTGAAGATCGGGGTTGGCGTGCTGATCGTTACGCAGTTGAGCAACTTCGTCTTTGTGCCGATCTTTGCGCACGCAGGTTTGACCCTCAGCGTCGGGCTCGGCGCCTGTATGAATGCCTTGCTGCTGTTCATCGGTTTGCGCCGGCGCGGCATCTATATGCCGTCGAGCGGCTGGCTGGTTTTCTTCGTGCAAATGATCGGCGCATGCCTCGTGCTCGCGGGCGTGATGCACTGGTTCGCCATCAGCTTCGACTGGATCGGGCTGCATGCCCAGCCGCTCGCACGCATCGTGTTGCTGGCGGCGTGCCTCGTGCTGTTTGCTGCGCTATATTTCGGTATGCTCTGGCTGATGGGCTTCAAATACGCGTATTTCAGAAGGCGAGTGAAGTGATCACGACGACGCGGGTTCTCGACTATTTCGGCACGCTGGTCGCCGAAGACGACAGTCTGCCCCTGACCGAGGCAGCGCTCTCGCTTGCACAGGACGCTTATCCCGATCTCGATCTGCAAGGCGCGCTCGCCGAGATCGACGAACTGGTGGTGCGCCTGCAACGCCGCATGCCGGCAGATGCCGATATCAAGCAGAAGGTTGGCATTCTCAATCGCTTTTTCTTCCGCGAGCTGGGCTTCGGCAGCAATCTCAACGATTACTACGACCCCGACAACAGCCATCTGAACGTCGTGCTGAAACGGCGCCGCGGCATTCCGATTTCGCTGGCCGTGCTGTATCTGGAGATGGCCGAGCAGATCGGCATTCCGGTGCGCGGGGTGTCGTTTCCCGGGCATTTCCTGCTGCGCGTGACGACGCCTGACGGCGACGTGATGCTCGATCCGACTACGGGGCACTCGCTGTCCGAGTCGGAGATGGTGGAGATGCTGGAGCCGTATGTGGCCTCCGCGGGCGAGTCGGTCAGCCGTGCCTTGCGCATGCTGCTGCAGCCGGCCACGCGCCGCGAGATCATTGCGCGCATGCTGCGCAACCTGAAGGCGACCTATCTTCAGACGGAACGCTGGCAGCGCCTCCTGGGCGTGCAGCAGCGTCTGGTAATTCTGCTGCCCGAGAGCATCGAGGAAGTGCGCGACCGCGGCTTCGCTTATGCGCGGCTCGACTATCTGCGCCCGGCGCTCGAAGATCTGGAGCGCTACCTGGGCGACCGGCCCGATGCCGACGATGCAACGGTGGTCGAGTCGCAGTTGCACGAGTTGCGCCAGCGTACGCAGCACAACGATCGCGACTAAACACGAAACCTGGCTAGGCCCAGGACGAAAAGCACAACGCCTGCGATGCGCATCGAGCGCACCGCAGGCGTTTTTATTTGTCCATCTTCAATCGTGCAGGGTGCATCGCGCCTCGGGCGGCGCAGCGTATCACCCGAGGCACGGCAACCAGGCAGGATTACTTCGGTTGCATCCGGATCGCGCCGTCGAGGCGGATCACTTCGCCGTTGAGCATCGGATTGTCGAAGATCTGCTTGGCGAGCATAGCGTATTCCACCGGCTTGCCGAGGCGCGGTGGGAACGGCACCATCGCGCCGAGCGCGTCTTGCACTTCTTGCGGCATGCCGAGCAGCATCGGTGTTTCGAAGATGCCCGGTGCAATCGTCATCACACGGATTGCGTTGCGCGACAGGTCGCGTGCGATCGGCAGCGTCATGCCGACCACGCCGCTCTTCGAGGCTGCATAAGCCGCCTGGCCGATCTGGCCATCGAACGCTGCTACCGATGCGGTGTTGATGATCACACCGCGCTCGCCGTTGGCGTTCGGTTCGTTCTTCGACATCGCCGCTGCGGCTAGGCGGATCATGTTGAAGGTGCCGATCAGGTTGATGGAGATGGTGCGCGTGAACGACTCGAGCGGATGCGGGCCGTCCTTGCCGACCGTCTTGATGGCCGGTGCAACGCCCGCGCAGTTGATCAGGCCGCGCAGCGTGCCGAGCTTCGTCGCGGCTTCAACGGCTTGCGTGGCGTCGTCTTCGCGGCTCACATCGCACTTGACGAACACGCCGCCCAGTTCCTGCGCGAGCGCCGTGCCGGCGTCATGATTCAGGTCGGCGACCACGATCTTGCCGCCTTCTGCCGCGAACAGGCGCGCCGTGGCGGCGCCGAGGCCCGATGCACCGCCGGTGATCAGGAATACGTTGTCACGAATCTCCATGTCTTCTCCTTTAATTCAGTTCAGTAACCGTCAGGATCGAATATCTTTTCGATGGTCGATTGTAACGGCTGTGCTGCAGCGCGGAAAGCGAAAGGGTGGGGCGTTTGCACCGGGGTGGTGCGTTGGCGGGCGGATCGATTTGCTTTGGATAACTGAGCAAGTTGGCCGTAGCGGGTGCGGCGCGCACGCGGGATCGATTCCAGATGGCTCGCCGACCTGGGCGGCAGCGTTACGCTGCGAACCAGCGCGCATTTTGCGGCGGCGATAAAAAACCCGCCCATCTGGGCGGGTTCTGTCGAAGCGGATCGTGCGTCTTGCTGAGCGAGCGGTAGTGCGGGTTTGATTGCGGCCCGGCTCGCCAGCTAGCGCTAGCCGACTTACTTCAGTGCGTCGAACGCACGCGTGCGGATTTCATCGACGCTGCCAAGGCCCGAGATAGCGCGATACTGCGGCGCCTTCAAGCTGCTCGCTGCATCGCCCTGCTTGGCCCACGTGTTGTAGTACTCGATCAGCGGCTTGGTTTGTGCGACGTACACATCCAGGCGCTTCTTGACCGTTTCTTCCTTGTCGTCGTCGCGCTGGATCAGCGGTTCGCCCGTGACATCGTCGACATTCTCGACCTTCGGCGGGTTGAACTTGACGTGGTACGTACGGCCCGACGCAGCGTGCACGCGGCGGCCGCTCATACGCACGATGATCTCGTCGAACGGCACGTCGATTTCCAGCACGTAGTCGATCGCGACGCCAGCCTGCTTCATGGCTTCCGCTTGCGGCAGCGTGCGCGGGAAACCGTCGAACAGATAGCCGTTCGCGCAATCCGCTTCCTTCAGGCGCTCTTTGACGAGGTTGATGATCAGCTCGTCCGGCACCAGTTCGCCAGCGTCCATGAAACGCTTCGCTTCAACGCCGAGCGGCGAGCCAGCCTTGACGGCTGCACGCAGCATGTCGCCGGTGGAAATTTGCGGAATGCCGAACTTTTCCTTGATGAACGTGGCCTGAGTGCCCTTGCCCGCTCCGGGAGCACCCAACAGGATCAAACGCATGTGATATCTCCAGATCTATGTGAATTCTTTCGCGGCGCGACGCTTGAAGCTTGTCTTTAAGCTTATCTGCGCGTTGGCTTCAGGGGGCCCGCATCGAACTGGCCGCAATGCGCCTTGGGCTGCACGTCGATGGCGACGGCGCTGCAAGGGGGCAGCGGGACGACCGGACAAACCCTGACGAACGATCATTGCAGATGGTGCGCACAACCGTTTGATTATGCCATGGGTTTTTACGCTGACGGACCGAATAACGACCTTACGCGGGCGAGGTCGGCAGGCGTGTCGACGCCCGGCAGCGGTGCTTCGTCCGTGACGAGGACTGCAATCCGCTCGCCATGCCACATCGCACGCAGCTGTTCGAGCGTCTCGACCTGCTCGATCGGCGAGTGCGTGAGCGTCGGGTAGGAGCGCAGAAACTTTGCACGATATGCATACAGTCCGATATGCCGGTAGACCGTCGCGGGAGCCGGTGGCGCGGGCATTGCGGCGATGTCGGGCCAGTGTGGCTGGTAGGCGTCGCGCGCCCAGGGGATCGGCGCGCGCGAGAAGTACAGCGCCACGCCGCGCGCATCGAGGACGACCTTGACGACGTTCGGATTGAAGATTTCGGCGGGGTCGCTGATCGGGTGAGCCGCGGTAGCAATGGCGCAGTCTGGATTGGCGGCGAGGTGCGACGCAACGCCGCACACCAGCGCCGGATCGATCAGCGGTTCGTCGCCCTGCACGTTGACGACGATGGTGTCGTCGCTCCAGCCGAAATATGCGGCGACCTCCGCGAGACGGTCCGTGCCCGACGGATGGTCGGCGCGCGTCAGCACGGCTTCGATGCCATGTTCTCGTGCCACCTCGAGGACCGCCTGCGCATCCGATGCAATCAACACCTGCTGCGCACCCGAGGCGAGCGCGCGTTCGGCGACGCGCACGACCATCGGCTTGCCGCCGATGTCGGCGAGCGGCTTGTTGGGCAGACGGGTCGAGGCGAGCCGTGCCGGAACGACGGCAATGAACGGCGGGGCGGCAGTGGCGGTGGCGGCTTGAGTCATCGAGAAGGCAGCCTCAGACGCCGGACGTGGGATCGCCGGCCCCGGGACTCAACGGCTCGACCGGCGTGCCTTCAACCGTTTGCCGGGCTTCGTCTACCAGCATCACCGGGATGCCGTCGCGGATCGGATACGCCAGCTTGTCGGCGTTGCAGATGAGCTCCTGTGCCGAACGATCGTAGCTGAGCGGGCCCTTGCAGATCGGGCAGACGAGAATTTCAAGCAGGCGAGCGTCCACGGACTTTCTCCACAACTAATTCAATGAGGCGATGATCGAGTGCGGCTTCAACCGGGACAACCCAGATGCGCGCATCGTGCCAGGACCCCAATTTTACCGCATCCTTTTCGGTGATCAGGATCGCATCGGCATCGACCGCGGCAAACGGATTGCTGCTGAACGCATAGTGATCCGGAAGGGCGCGGGTCTCAGGCGTCAGGCCCGCGGCGCGCAGAGTCGCAAAAAAGCGTTCCGGCGAGCCGATGCCGGCCGCGGCCAGCACCCGCTCGCCGCTGAATTGCGCGAGCGGGCGGCGCAGCGCCGGATTGCCCAGATGCCACGCATCGCCGGGCGTGAGGGTGAGCGCAAAGGTGTTGGGCCAGGGCGGCAGCGTCCGTTCGTAGGGGTTGTTGATCAGCGTTGCATCGCGGTGGCGCGACAGCGGCTCGCGCAACGGACCGGCCGGCAGCAGGAAGCCATTGCCGCCAAGCCGATGGTCGAATACCACCAGTTCGGCGTCGCGCGCGAGGCGGTAGTGCTGCAGGCCGTCGTCGCTGACGATCACGTCGACCTCGCGATGCGCGGCGCACAGCGCTTGCGCAGCGGCCACCCGGTCCGGGCAGACCCACACCGGCGCGCCGGTGCGGCGAGCGATCAGGAGCGGCTCGTCGCCAGCGTCCTGTGGCGCCGAGGCGGGCGTGACCGGCGTCGCCCGGTTAACCCGCGCGCCGTAACCGCGTGAGACGACGCCCGGGTGAAACCCGGCACCCCGCAGCGCTTCGACCAGCGCGATGACCGTCGGAGTCTTGCCGGTCCCGCCGACTGTGACATTGCCGACCACCACCACCGGCACACCGATGCGTTGCGCCTTCAGCCAGCCGAGCGAGAAGGCCGCGCGCCGCGCGGCGGCGATCGCGCCGAACACGCAGGCGAACGGCAGCATCGCCCAGGCCAGCGGGCCGCGTTGCTGCCACTCGCGGGCAAGACGCGTTTCGAGTTGGGCTTTGACTTCGCTCATGAGGACAACGCCGGTGCGTACAGCGGTTGCGGCACCGGTTCAGGTGACGCGGTACACGGAACAAGTATCAACGCGTTTCTCCGGGCGGGACGAACAGGACAGGGCGAGCGCCGCATACGTGGCATGTCGCTCATGATGCCCTTAAAACCCGGCACTCTAGCGCGCGAGCGTCGTGCGCCGCAAGTCGCGCGGGTTGCACCCGGCCGCCCGCGGGTGGCGATCCGTGCCTCGGCAACCTGTGGATAACTTTGTGGAGAACCTGCCATCGACGAGGCTGGAAAGGCCATGCCGCGCGGGTCTTGTCGGTATGCATTGGTACTAATGAGATACAAAGTCTTTAAAAATCAATGGGTTAATTCGGCGTTACTGGGCTCTGCACGCGCTTTGGCGGCGTTTCGTAAGCTTCTCCCGACATGTGGACACTTTTAACAATTCGTACAACGCGCTGGACGCGGATGGCCGCTCGGTCTATCGTCTGTCCGGCCCGTCATCCCTATTCTTCGCATGAATTCAGATAGTCCTTTTTCGTCGCCGTCCACGCCGGGTGGCGAGGTCGTCGTGCCGGTGTCGGCGCTCAATCGCGCGATTGGCACGATGCTCGAACGTTCCTTTCCGCTCGTCTGGGTGGCGGGGGAAGTGTCGAATTTCACGCGCGCCGCGAGCGGTCACTGGTACTTCTCGATCAAGGATGCCCAGGCGCAGATGCGTTGCGTGATGTTCCGCGGCCGTGCCCAGTACGCTGAGTTCACGCCGCGCGAAGGCGACCGGATCGAAGTGCGCGCGCTCGTCACGATGTACGAGCCGCGTGGCGAGTTGCAGCTCAATGTCGAAGCCGTGCGCCGTACCGGGCAGGGACGGCTTTACGAAGCGTTCCTGAAGCTCAAGGCGCAGCTGGAAGCAGAGGGGCTCTTTGCCGCGGAGCGCAAGCGGCCGTTGCCGGCGCATCCGCGCGCAATCGGCATCGTCACTTCATTGCAGGCCGCCGCCTTGCGCGACGTGCTGACCACCTTGCAACGCCGTGCGCCGCATATTCCGGTGATTGTTTATCCCGCGCCGGTGCAGGGTGTAGGGGTGAGTGCGAAACTCGCGGCGATGGTCGAGACGGCCAACGCGCGGCGCGAGATCGATGTGTTGATCGTGTGCCGTGGCGGCGGTTCGATTGAAGACCTGTGGGCCTTCAACGAAGAAGTGCTGGCGCGGGCGATTGCCGAGAGCCGCGTGCCGGTGGTGAGCGGTGTGGGTCACGAAACCGATTTCACGATTGCCGATTTCGCCGCCGACGTGCGTGCCCCCACGCCGACTGGCGCGGCCGAGCTCGTCAGTCCGCAACGCGTGCTGTTGCTGCGCGATCTCGATCAACGGCACGCGACGCTCGCGCGCGGCTTTGGCCGCATGATGGAGCGGCGTGCGCAACAACTCGACTGGCTGGCGCGCCGGCTGGTCTCGCCTTCCGAGCGGCTCGCGCGGCAACGTACGCATTTGCAGCAGCTCAGCGTGCGCCTTGGGTCTGCGGGGGCGCGGCCAGTGCGCGATGCAAGAGCACGTTTTTCGCTGCTGCAGATGCGCTGGCAGCGCTGGCGTCCGGACCTGGCAGCGCACCACGCGGCATTGAACTCGCTTGCGCAGCGTCTCGATGGCGCGGTGCTGCGCCAGCATGAACGGCATACGGCGCGCGTGACCACGCTCGCTGCTCGCCTCGAGGTGCTGAGTCCGCAGCGCACGCTCGAGCGTGGCTACGCGGCTGTGCTCGATGCGCAGAACGGTCGCGCGGTGCGCGCGCCGGCCTCGTTGAAGCCCGGCCGACGTCTTACCGTGCACCTTGCCGAAGGGGCCGCGGATATCACGCTCGCCGATGTGCAGGCGCGTCTTGCCGACGGTTTCTGAGCGTCTGCTGGAGTCGTACTTTTGACCGTGGCAACGGCCTTGCGCGAGCACTAATTACGTCCTCTGAGCGGCTTGTTTGCGCATGCCTGACATAAAGTCCGCTGGTTTGCGGGGTTATTCCAACTCGCCTACAATCGAGTGCTCCACAGCGTTATCCGCAGACTCCCCCACACACAGATAGAAGGAAAGCACCATGGAACATACGCTCCCGCCGCTGCCGTTCGCGAAAAACGCACTCGTCCCGCATATGTCGGAAGAGACGCTCGAGTATCACTACGGCAAGCACCATCAGACCTATGTGACCAACCTGAACAATCTGATCAAGGGTACGGAGTACGAGAACCTGTCGCTTGAAGAGATCGTCAAGAAGGCAACGGGCGGTCTGTTCAACAACGCCGCGCAAGTCTGGAACCACACGTTCTTCTGGAACAGCCTGTCGCCGCAAGGTGGCGGCGCACCGTCGGGCGCGCTCGGCGACGCGATCAACGCGAAGTGGGGCTCCTACGACAAGTTCAAGGAAGAGTTCGCGAAGACCGCAGTCGGCACGTTCGGCTCGGGCTGGGCATGGCTCGTGAAGAAGGCTGACGGCTCGCTCGACCTCGTCTCGACCAGCAACGCTGCCACGCCGCTGACCACGGACTCGAAGGCACTGCTGACGATCGACGTGTGGGAACACGCGTACTACATCGACTATCGCAATGCACGTCCGAAGTTTGTCGAAGCGTTCTGGAACATCGTGAACTGGGACTTTGCTGCGAAGAACTTCGCGTAAGGTTTCACGCGGTGCGGCGTGGCCGGGCAGGTTGAACAGTCCGAACGCCGCGCTGCAAGCAAGCCTGGACCCGGTAGTGACAATGAGAGCCCTCCTGCGTGAGGGCTTTCTGTTTTTTGGGCCTTGCAGTTTGCCATTTACTGCAAGCGTCGAAACATCGAACTCGACACGCCTTGTATGAGCGGTGTTTCGTTAGTCCCTCCCTAAGTTTCCCTCGCTTTAAATCCACCGCCCGGCCCGCCGCGCCGGCTGTGTAAACCCTGCCTTGGTTCCCTCGTTACGCCGTCGTTTCGAGCAACTTCCCCTGCCTGCAGGGCGTCCGACGGGCATGCGCTCTCTGCAATCTCATCATGAGAATAATGCAATAGCGTTATGGCCTCAGTTGCCTTCAAATTAGCACGGGCATTCTATTTTCCACCTGAACGGCGCCACTGCCGGGCATGACACGCAGGGTCGGAGAGAACGATCGCGCACCCCGCTCTCGATGCGGTGTGCAGGAGACAGCGGTCGCGTGGAATCGCAGCGATGCAATCAAGTCCGCTGCAAGCGGCTATCAAAATGAGGAGACATGCATGCGTTTGATCAGTCAGAGTATCTGCGGGGCCACGCTGGCTCTTGCCGCCGGCGGTGCAGCAGCGGCCGATTCGAGTGTGACGTTGTACGGTGTGGCCGATACGTTCGTTCAGTACCTCGACAACGGTGGCAACCATTCGTATTCCGAACGAAGCGGCGGTGCAACGGGTTCGCAATTCGGCCTCAAGGGCAACGAAGACCTGGGAGGGGGGCTTTCGGCGCAATTCGACGTTGAAACCGGCTTCAACATCAACAACGGTACCTTGTTCGCCGACACCACGTCGCTCTTCTATCGCCAGGCCTGGGTTGGCCTGAGCCACTCGAGCTATGGTTCGCTGACACTGGGGCGCCAGTACGAGCCAAGTTTCCGCGTGGTGTATCCGACCGATCCGTACCGGGCGAACGAGGTGCTCTCGCCGTTCTCGGCAGACGTCCTGGCGGTCGACCGTAATACCTTGTCGACGCAATACGACTCCGGTCGCGCCAGCAATTCGATCATGTATCAATCGCCGAACCTGGGCGGCCTCCAGCTTTACGGCATGTATGCGTTTGCCTCCACCGTCACGCAGCCGGTGCCGGCCACCACCGGCAACATGCTGAACCTGGGGGCAACCTATACGGGTTACGGCTTGTATGCGGGCCTTGCCTACGTCTATCAGCATCCGGGGCAAGAGACCATCGCCGGCTTGCCGGGACCCCTCAGCCTGCTGGGCACCGAGCACTTCATCGGCGCGCTCGCGTACCGGCTCGGCATCGTCAACTTCCAGTTCAACTATTCGTATCAGCGCGCGCAAGATCCTTCCGCGCACTCGCTCGCCGCAGTGCTCGGCACGGCTCATTCGCTTAGCACCGCCGAGTTGGGTGCGACGATCCAGGCAACGGCTGTGGATACGATCGAGATCGCCGCGGTTCAGCGCAGTGTGCGTGGTGCGCACGACAACGCGCCCGGCTTCCAGATCGGCGCCGATCACTCTTTGTCGAAGCGCACGAGTCTCTATGTCCGCGCGGGTTACATCAAAAACAACGGCAGTGCGACGGTTAGCTGGCCGGGCGTCACGGTTAGCGAACCGGGAACAAAGCAGGTTCTTGCAACGGTGGGCATGACTCATCGTTTCTGAAAGGCGCAGCGAAAGACGGCTGGTCCCGCGACCCGGGGCCAGCCGGTGCGCTGTCGATTGTCCAGAGCCGCGGAAGCGACGTCTGCAATCCTGCATTCCTAAAGTCTTCGAACTTCATGTCGGTTACGTCCATGTCAGATCCCGCAGCGCAGCCACCCTTGAACGATATAGCGAGGATCGCTCGCGACGCGGTCCTGTTCACCTACCCGTTGTATGAGATGGCGCGCATGCGCGCCGCTGCCTCGGCAAGGCGCGATGCCGAGGGCAAGCTCGCCGGCGGTTCGGCTGAATCGACGCTGCGATGGATGAATCAGTGGGTCCACACGCGCCAGCTATTGGGGCCGCAAAACCGCGAGGTGGTCACCCCCAATAGCGACACCCTCTATTCGAGCGCCTGGCTTGATCTGAGCGAAGGTCCGCTTCTGTTGCACGTACCCGATATGAGCTGGCGCTACTACGTGCTGGGTCTGCTCGATTTTTATACCAACCCATTCGGTTACATCGGCAGCCGAACAACCGGCACAGGCGCAGGCACTTTTCTGCTGCATGGTCCTGACTGGAATGGCGAAGCACCTCAAGGCGTGCGCGCGCTGCGTTGCCCGACGCCCCATGTGTGGATGATCGGCCGCTTCCTGGTCGATGGAAACGACGATCTGGCCCAGGTCGTGGCGTTGCAGGACCGTCTGGTGTTCGCGCCGTTCGGCCGCGCCGCCGCGCGGGTGTCCATGCTGATCGACGCGGGCATGCAACCCCGCGAGCTGGCAGGCGATCCCGCGCGTTATGCGCGCGTCGTCAACCGGGCGTTGGCGGAGAATCCACCGGCGCCAGAATCAGTCCGTGCGCTGGAGAATTTCGCGCAAGTCGGCATAGGGCCGAATTGCGATTCCGACGCGATGAGTGCGGCACAACGCGAGGCCGTTGCACATGCGATTCAACAGGTAGTGGCTGAACTGTCCGAACCGCAGCCGTCCGAGCTGGGTGGCGGCTGGTTCTTGCCGGTCGCGGTGAGCGAATCGTACGGGACGCGCTACCGCGAGCGGGCTCAGGTTGCGCACAATTACATTGGGGCACTCGGCGTCGAGGAAGCCATGTATGTCGTCGCGGACCGTGACGTAGCAGGGGTCCCGCTTCGTGGTGACGAGGAGTACGTGCTGTATTTTCCGCCTGGCGGTTTGCCGCAGACCGGCGCTTTCTGGTCGATCACCGCTTATGACAAGGCAAGCCGTTTGTTGGTCGAGAATGCGATTGGCCGTTATTCGCTAGGCGACCACACCCCTGGCTTGTGTTACGACGCCGATGGCGGATTGCGCATTGCCATCTCCTCACGGCAACCGGCGGACGCCGTGTTGCGCAAGAACTGGTTACCGGTGCCGGCTGGCGCGTTCTATCTCGCGCTGCGGCTATACGAGCCACGCGTCACGCATCTTGCGCGCACATTCCGCTATCCGGCGGTAGAGCGGAATGTGCGCAAGCGGTGATAGGGGTGCGTGCTTATTCGGCATCCGAAGTTGCCGCAGTCTTACGCGGCCGGCGGCTGCGGGTCGTGGACTTGCGCGCGGTCTTACGGGCTGCGGGTTCTTCTGCAGCAGGTTCAGCAGGCGCTTCCTGCGGCACATTGCTCTCAGACGCCGCTTCAACCGGTTGCGCAGCAGCCTTCCTCGTCTTCTTGGCCGCTGGTTTCCGGCTGCCGCGTCCCTTACGCCGCGTCTCCTGATTGCTTTCCGCTTCGCCTGCTTCGCCCGCTTCGACAACCGGTTCCGGCTCCGACGCGAACAACTCGGGTTGTGCAACCGTTTCCGCTTGCTCCTCTTCGGGCTCGTCGTATGCGAAAGGCGAGCGGCCACCGTGGTTGAAGAAGATTTCGTCCTGTTCGTCGGAAAGCGTCTGCGCTTCGTGGTGGCCCGTAGCCGGTTGTTCGTCACGGGTCGCCGCCGGCAATTCACGTTCCGTCTTGCGGTTGCCGCGACCGCGGCGGCGGGCGTCCTGCTTGCGGCCCGATTCCGCCTGCTGAGCCGATTTCGCCGGCCGTCCAGAGTGTTCTGCCTGTGCGGGTTGTGCCGCTTCCGCCGGTAGCGTCTCCTGAGCCTGTTCCGCCTGTTCGCTTAGCACCTCGCCGCCCGTGGTCACAACGGTGCTGCGATACACATACGCGCCTGACTTTTCGTCACGGCCGAACTCGAGCAGGCCACGCGCCTGCGCTTCCTCAAGCAGATTGCCGAAGGCACGAAAGCCGTAATACGTTTCGTTGAAATCGGGCTTGCGTCGCTTGATGGCGTTTTTCAGTACCGAGGCCCAGATCTTGCCGCTGTCGCCGCGTTCCGAAGCGAGCGCATCGAAGGTCTGCACGGCGATTTCGACTGCTTTGGTCCGGCGCGTTTCCAGGTCTTCCTTCGGGCGCTTTTCTTCGTTCGGCGCACGCTTGGCGGCGGCGGTCGCTGTGGGCTGCTGTGCCGGACGCGCCGTTTCGCGCTTGACCACGGTCCGCTGACTTTCGCGCACGAGGTCGTCGTAGAAAATGAATTCGTCGCAATTGGCGATCAGCAGGTCGGAGGTGGATTGCTGAACCCCTACGCCGATCACCTGTTTGGCGTTCTCGCGCAGTTTGGAAACCAGCGGCGAGAAGTCGGAGTCGCCGCTGATGATGACAAACGTGTTGACGTGCGATTTGGTGTAGCAGAGATCGAGCGCGTCGACGACGAGACGAATGTCCGCCGAATTCTTGCCCGACTGCCGCACGTGCGGAATTTCGATCAACTCGAAATTGGCTTCGTGCATGGTGCCCTTGAAGCTCTTGTAACGCTCCCAGTCGCAATACGCCTTCTTGACGACGATGCTGCCCTTGAGCAGCAGACGTTCGAGCACCAGCTTGATGTCGAATTTCTCGTACTTCGCATCGCGTACGCCAAGGGCGACGTTTTCGAAGTCGCAGAACAGCGCCATGCTGATGGTTTCGTGGGATGACGCCATGTATCTCTCCAATGAGGCAACCGTCGAACTCGACGGATCGCGACCATGATAGCGATTCCTGTGCCGGGTTAACAGCTTTGTGTGCGCCGCGGGCTCGCTATCCGCTCCGTTATCTCGATACATCGCCGCAGATCGAAGTAAACGTGCCGACTTCGCAATTCATTTCTGACTTTTGGCCGCTTACAACTAATCCCGTCGGCCGATCCGAAGGATCCGGCGACATCCATGCAAGCGGAGTGAAACGCGCTCGCAGCCCCGCATTGCGTGCTGGGCCTGCGGTGTTATCGAGTCGGCGGGACAAGCGGGAGACAGAATCAGATGAATCAACCAGAAGCGATCAACGTGGCCGGCGGCGGCGCGGGTATCGAGGTCGAGAGTCACTCGATCGACTACATTCCCGAGACGGAACGGCATGCCCGCCTCGGCAGCCAGGGACCGTTCTGGTTCCTCGGCAATTTCCATTTCTTCACCATTTCGATTGGCTTTGTCGGTCCCGGCATGGGGTTGTCGGCGGGTTGGACGACGCTCGCGGGCGCCCTGGGGATCATGTTCGGCACGATCTTTATGGCCTTTCACGGCTCCCAGGGCCCGGAGATGGGCCTGCCGCAGATGATCCAGTCGCGCGCGCAGTTCGGCTATCGCGGCGTGATTCTCGCCTTGCTTGCCACGCTGTTCGTGTTCGTCGGCTTCAACGTCGTCAATGTCTCGCTCATCACGGATGGCCTCAAGCACGTGTTCGGCCTCGATGCGACGCTGGCCGCCGTGGTGGCGATCCTCGCGGGCGCGCTGCTGTCGATCTATGGCCACGATCTGATGCACAAGGCGTTCAAGTGGGCGCTGATCGTGACTTTGCCACTGTATGCGCTGGTGACGCTTGCGCTGATGTTCGGTGTCGGCCATAGCGCGGCGGCCGCGGCGACTCCCGCGCCTGCGTTGGGCTTCAACTGGATTGCTTTCGCCACGCAATTCGCCATCGGCGCGAGCTACAACATCTCGTATGCGCCGTACGTGTCCGACTATTCCCGCTATCTGCCGAAGCACACCAGCCGGCGCAAGCTGATTACGGCGATCTTTCTCGGTGCGTCGCTCTCGGGGGCGTGGATGATCGGCCTCGGCGCGTGGCTCGCGCAGCAACTGAAGGCGGAAGATGCGCTGGTCGCCTTGAATCAGGTCGGTTCATCGATGCTGCCAGGTCTGGGCCATGTGATCGTGATGGTTTCAGTGGCTGGCTTTCTGCCGATCATCGCGCTCAACACTTACAGCGCGATGTTGACGCTGCTCACCGGCGTGGATTCGATCCGCAAGATCAAGCCGACGCGCGGCGCACGGGTACTGTCCATCATGGCGATCAGCGCGGTGGTGCTGGTCTGCGTGCTGGCGATCAAGGGCAACGGCATCGCGCTGCTCAATACGTTCCTCGTGTTGATGCTGTATTTCCTCGTGCCATGGACGGCGGTCAATCTGGTCGACTACTTCTTCGTGCGCAAGGGCCGTTATGCGATTCCGCATTTCTTCGCGCCCAAGGGCATTTACGGTGCGTGGCAGATGCGTGGCATTGTGGCCTACGTCGTGGGGTTCGTGGCGATGATTCCGTTCTTTTATGTGTACGACGCCGAGGCGCAAAAAGAAGTATTCGTCGGCTATGTTGCGCGCTTGCTGGGTGGGGTGGATATCGCGTGGCTGGTCGGGCTGATCGTCGCGGGCGGGGTGTACTGGCTGCTGAGCCGCTCGCTCGATCTGCGGGCCGAAGAGAAAATCATTCGGAGTATGAAGGAAAGCGACTTCGTGGCGATCGCTCAGCGCGTGCACGACGAGCGTTAAATGAGCGGGCGGCGTGCGCGCCGCCCGCAAGCACCCATCGTCACATCGGCCGGATCGCTTACATCGCCTTGCTGCGCGCCGCCGCCCCAAGCGCTTCGCGCGTCTGCAACACGTCTTCGATCAGCCCATACGTCTTCGCCGCCGCCGCGGACATGAAGTTGTCCCGGTCGGTGTCCCTGACGATCTCGTCGATGCTGCGACCCGTATGCTCCGCCATCATCGCGTTCAGGCGCTCGCGCTGATACAACACCTCCCGTGCCTGAATCTCGACGTCGGCGGCGGTCCCCTGGCTGCCGCCGGAGGGCTGATGGATCATGATCCGCGCATTCGGCAGCGCGTAGCGCTTGCCGCGCTGGCCGGCGGTCAGCAGGAACGTCCCCATGCTGGCGGCAAAACCGGTGCAAAGCGTCGACACCTCCGGTTTGATGAACTGCATCGTGTCGTAGATCGCCAGGCCGTCGTAAACCGAGCCGCCCGGCGAATTGATGTAAAAAGAAATATCCTTGTCGGGATTCTCGGATTCGAGGAACAGCAACTGCGCGACGATCAGGCTCGCGGACTGTTCGTTCACCGGGCCGACCAGAAACACAATCCGCTCGCGCAGCAGCCGCGAATAGATGTCATAGGCACGCTCGCCGCGGCCGGATTGTTCGATGACGGTGGGCACCAGGCCGAGGCCGGAAAAGGAAGGGGAGCTGGATTGCATGCGCGCCTCGTTGGAGGTTGGATAGGGTCGAAGAACCCGTCGCCGCTGTTGCGGGCGCGGGTGACTGTCTCCATGACGAAAGCGCACGCCAGACTGTGACACGAATATTTTTGCGCCGGCCTGTCACATCGGACGGTGCTCGAACGTCTAGCTGTACAGAGGCTGCGGGTTGCCGCGCATGCGCGCGGATTCGGCCCGCGCAGTATCGTTCACGTTTCTGGGAGCAGCACGCATGACCGAACCCGCAATCGACCAGTCATCCGCCTTCGAGGCCGCCCGCGCGCGCCTCGTCGCGCTGGCGTACCGCATGCTGGGCAGCCGCGCGGAAGCGGAAGACGTGGTGCAGGACGTCTGGCTCAAATGGCAGCTGGCCGACACCCGCGAGGTGCGTACCCCGGCGGCCTGGCTGACCACGATTACAGCGCGCCTCGCGATCGACCGGTTGCGCCATCTGCAACGGGAGCGCAGCGCGCGGGCGGCGGGCTGGATGCCGGAGCCGTGGCTCGATGAAACGGCGCCGTCCGCGGAAGAGTTGGCGTTGCGTTCGGCGCAGATGTCGTATGGTCTGATGCTGCTGCTCGAGCGGCTCAAGCCCGACGAGCGTGCGGCCTTCGTGCTGCACGAGGCCTTCGATTGCGACTACGCGGAGATTGCGAAGATCCTTGAGCGCACGCCGGCCGGGTGCCGGCAGATCGTGCATCGCGCGAAACAGCGCCTGCAGCGTGACGGTGCGCCCCTGAGGCGGCCGGAGCCGGCACAGCATGCCCGGCTCGTGGAGCAGTTGCGGACGGCGCTGGAAACGCAGGATCGGGCGGGTTTGCTGCGCCTCTTTAGCGACGCGGCGGAAATTGTCAGCGACGCGCCGCTCCGAGTGAGCGAACCGGTCGTGGCGGCAACGGACTGGGTGGACGTGGTGATGTCGCTAGTCGCGAACGTGGCGAGCGCGACGCAAGTGGCACAGACGGGGCGATCGGGAGAGATGGCGCAAACGGGGCAACGGGGGGGAATGGCGCAAACCGGGCAAACGGGGCAAATGGAACCCGCGGCGTCAGAGACACCCCATGCCAGCGCGCTTTACGCCGAATGCCTGTCAATCGACGGTACGCTCGGCGTGGCGCTCCTGCAGGGGGGCGAAATCTTTGCCTTGCTCGACGTCTCGAGCCGCGCCGGCCGGCTCGTGGCGCTGCGCATCGTCACCCGGGCCGCGCAACTGCAAGCTGCGCGCCGCCGCTTCGGCTTGCCGGCTATCGTGCGTTTGCTCGGGGCAATCCGCACGCCTTCGTGTCCGGCGCCGGGCCACACATCAACTCGCACCTCAACTACGGTGTGCGGCGACTTCCCAGTTGATGTCCACGCATAGCACCTGCATGCCGCGCGGCGTCTGCGCGGCAATCGATGCGGTCACGCACAGGTGCGCCTCGTTGATCGACAGATAGGGCGGCGTCAGATGCACCTGGCCGGGCGTACGCATCGCGCCGATGAAATACGGCCGGCGTTCCCAGCTGGCCCCTTCGGAATGCAGCAGCGGACGGAAGCGCTTGGCCCGTTGCGACGCGCGTCCCGTCGGCAGGACGTTATCGCCGATCTGGCGCCCGGAGCCATCCAGCACGAAGCAGCGCGCGGTTTCGCCAAGCGTGAGCAATGGCGCGGTTGCCTGAGCGACCGTCTCGCCGGCCACCAGTTGCGCACTGGCGGTTTCGAGCGCTTTGGCGTACGGCGCGAGCCGTGCGGCCTGGGCCCGGTCGCGTGCGGCAACCCGCTCGCGCAGTGCGGCCGACAACGCATCCATCAAACCGGCCGCCGCTTGCGGCTTCACCGGCTCGACGCTCGGTCCGGCGAAATAGGCGCCCTGCACGAAGTCCACATTGCATTCGAGTGCGATCAGCGCGTCGCGCTCGGTCGACAGACCGCCCATCAGCACCAGTTGCCCCGATTCGTGCAGCAGCGAGACCAGCCCGGGCAGCACGCGTTCGATGTGCGAATGCTCGCTCGCCTGCGCCAGAATGCAGCGGTCGAGCGTGACGATATCGGGCCGCAGGTTCCAGACGCGGTCGATATTCGAGTGCTTGGCGCCGAAACCGTCGAGCGCGATCAGGAAACCCGACTTGCGCAGCGCGTCGATGATCTCCGCGAAACGCGTGGTCTCACCGCCGGCCTGCTCCGACACTTCCAGCACTACCCGTTGCGGCGGCAGGCCCAGTGCCTTGAGCCCGGCGAGCAGCGCGTCGCCATAGCTGGTGTCCATCAGCGCGGCGGGGTGCAGGCTCAGGAACAGCCACTCGTCATGACTATCGAACGCGTTGAAGTTGCCCAGATGCAGCGATTCCGCGAGCCGCCCGAGTTCCAGCAGGTCGCCGCGCCGCGCGGCCTGGGTGAACACCTCGTGCGATGGCACCTGCAGCGCATGTTCGTCGTGTGCGCGCAGCGAGGCGTGGTAGCCGATCGCGCGGCGGTGCGACACGGAAAACACCGGCTGGAACACGCTGAACACCGTGTAGCCGCCGTACAGGACGGTGCGCCGGGAGCCTTCGTCGCCCGCCATCGGGCGCGGCGGCTGGAAACCGGGAGGATCGAGTTCGATCATGCTCATCATGTGTCAGTCGTGTGAAGGTGGCGGCGCAGCCGGCACGCCGCAGTTGGCGTGCATTATCGGTGAGTTTACAGGATAGGCGAGCAAGAACCATGCGCGCGAGCGAAATGCGCTTCGCATGCGGTTAATCGCTCATTGTGCGCCGGTATGTGCGCTGCGGCTACGCCGCGCACAGCTGTGGTGCGCGGCGCGCCCTGTTGCGGGTCGGCGAAGCGCCTCAGGTCCGTTCCGACGGATCGGTTTTCTTCGCGGTGCGGCGAATGTCGGCCGCCAGCTGGGCAAAGATCCACGACGAGCAGGCGGTGATGAAGCCGACGCACAGGAAGGTCGCGTGAAACGCGGGCAGCGAGTTGGCTTCGGTGACCTTGTGGATCAGCCCGGTGAAGGTCGCCAGCAAAGCGCCCGCGACGGTCACGCCGAGGCTCATCGAAAGCATCTGCACCAGCGAAAACAGGCTGTTGCCGCTGCTCGCGCCGCCGGTGCCGAGATCCTTGAGGGTGAGCGTGTTCATGGCGGTGAACTGCATCGAATTCACGCCGCCGAAGAAGGCGAGCTGCACGAGCCGCAACCACAGCGGCTGGGCCGCAGTGGTCAGGGCGAAGCTCGCCATCGCGAGGCCGACCAGCACGGTGTTGGTGACGAGCACGCGGCGATAGCCGTACTTCGTGATGAGTGTCGTGGCGAGCCGTTTCGAGGTCATGCCGGCCGCGGCCACCGGCAGCATCATCAGACCGGCTTCGAAGGCGCTGTAGCCGAGGCTCACCTGCAGCAGCAGCGGAATCAGATAGGGCATCGCGCCGCTGCCGATGCGCGCAAACAGATTGCCGAGCAGGCCGACGCTGAACGTATTGATCTTGAACAGATCGAGCGAGAACAGCGGATGCGGTTCGCGCACCGCGTGCAGCCCGTAGGCGACAAAGCAGGCGAGGCTGAGAATCAGCAGCACGAGCACGGTGGCGTGCTGGATACCGAGTTCGGTGCGGCCGTCGAGCGCGAACGAGATCGCCACCATGCCGACCACCAGCAGCAGATAGCCCTTGATGTCGAACTTCGCGGTGTCGGGATTGCGGCTGTCCCGCATGAAGATGAAGGTCGCAATGCAGCCGACTATCCCCACCGGCACATTGATCAGGAAAATCCAGTGCCACGAGGCGATCTTGACGAGCCAGCCGCCGAGCGTCGGACCGATCAACGGGCCGATCAGTCCGGGTATCGCGACGAACGACAAGGCCGGCAGATAGCGTTCGGCGGGGAAGGTGCGCAGCACGGCGAGCCGTCCGACCGGCAGCAGCATGGCGCCGCCGACCCCCTGAATGATGCGGTAGATCACCAGTTGATTGAGCGAATGCGCGTTCGCGCACAGCAGCGAGCCGACCGTGAACACCAGGATGGCGCTGAAGAACACCTTGCGCGTGCCGAGTTTGTCGGCGAGCCAGCCGGACACCGGGATCATCACGGCCATCGTTAGCGAGTAGGCGATCACCACCGATTGCATCCGCAGCGGCAGTTCGCCGAGACTCGTCGCCATCGCCGGCAGGGCCGTGTTGACGATGGTCGAGTCCAGCGTTTGCATGAAGAAGCCGGTGGCGACGAGCCACAGCATCACGGTGAGCGAGCGGGCGGTGGGCTGGGAGGCGGTAGGGGCGGGTGCTGCGGCGGCGTTCGGCGGATTGGACATGGAGGGCGGCTGATCACGCGTACCGGACGGGCTGGGGAGTGCCCATTTTAGGGAAATCCGCGCGGCTGTGTGGCCTGATTATGCGGCCTGATTGTGCAGCCTGATTATGCGGCCTGGTTCGGCGTGGCGTGCATCGCGAGGCCGCGTCGCGAGCTAGCATCGCTTATCGAAGCCGCGCTGCTGCGTCGAAAAATTGCTGGGCGCGCGGATCGCTCGTATAGGCGGCGTTGATGCGGATCCACGGGCTCACTTCACCGTTCGGCCGGAAATAGCTGCCCGGCGCGACCGTCACGCCGAGCGGCGCGCCGCATTCGACGAGCCGGGTCGAGTCCTCGATATGCGGCACCCGGGCCCATACGAACTTGCCGCCCTGCGGCGCTTCGAAGACCTCCCAGCCGCTCGCCTCGAGCGCTTGGACCGAGGCGCCGAGCGCATCGCGCATGCGGCGCCGCAACCGCTCCAGATACTTGCGGTAGGCGCCGCGTTCGAGCATGGCGACCGCGACCGCTTCGGCGAAGCGCGAGCCGCCGATGCTGGTGAGCATCTTGATGTCGGCGAGAGTCTTGATGATCGTGTGACTGGCGACCACGAAGCCGATCCGCAGCGACGACGACATCGTCTTCGACAGGCCGCCCACGTAGATCACGTGCTCGAGCTGGTCGAGGGTGGCGAGGCGGTCGCTGACATCGGTCTGGAAGTCGGCGTAGATGTCGTCTTCGATGATGCGGAAGTCGTGCTCGCGGGCGAGCTGCAGCAGCCGGAACGCCACGGGGGGTGACACCGTGGTGCCGGTCGGATTGTGGAACAGCGTGTTGATGAAGAACAGCTTGGGCCGGTGCAGGCGCAGCTGCGCCTGCAGCACCTCGAGATCCGGGCCGGTACGGGTACGCGGAATGCCGACCAGCTTGACGCCATGCAGCTTCAGCAAGCCGTAGAGGTTGTAGTAGCCGGGGTCCTCGACGAACATCGTGTCGCCGGCTTTCAGCATGAAGCGCATCAGCAGGTCGAGCCCCTGGCTCGCGCCGTTGGTGATGAGGATCTGCGAGGGGTCGGCTTCGATACCGAGCTGCCCGAGGCGGCTTTGCAGATGCTCGCGCAAGGTCAGATTGCCGAGCTGGGTGGCGTAGTCGACGAGGCTCGCGGGGTCCGTCCGCGACACGTGGCGAATCGCGTGGCCAAGGCTGTCCATGTCGCGCCACGCTTCCGGGATAAAGCCGCTGCCGAGCTTGAGCGATTCGCCGGGGTGATTGAACTGCTGCAGGATGTGCTCCACCACTTCCTCGGCGCGGCGCGGGTCCGAGGTGCACTGCGGGTCGCTCGCGTTGCGATGCCGCTCGGCGACGTAAAAGCCCGAGCCGTGGCGCGAGTCGAGATAGCCGAGCGAGACCAGCCGGTCGTACGCCTCGATCACGGGAAAGCGGCTCACGCCGTAGTCGGCCGAAAACTGGCGGATCGACGGCAGCTTCGCGCCCGGATGGGCGGCCCGCGAGCGGATCCACGCGGTGACGCCGCTGACGATCTGCTCGGTGAGCGGCACGCCGTTTTCGCGGTCGAGTTCGATGTCGAGTTTCATAAGGTCTCGCGCTTTAGACGCCTGCGAACCGGTGCCTAGGAAGCGGCATGTCGGAAACTGTCAGGTTTTTCGACTGCACAGTTCCGTAGAAACTGTCTGGAAGTGTGCATGGGGTTTACATCATCGCACGGCAATAATTAGTCAACCAGCAAAAGCTTCCAAGGAGTAGAGCGATGCGTGAAATCCGTACTTTCGAACTCGATCACGGCGAGCCGGCAGCCGCCTGGCGTGTCGCGCAGCCGCTCACTTTGCAGGTCATGGCGGGACAGGTCTGGCTGACCGTGGAGGGTGACCTGCGCGATTACTGGCTCGCTTCGGGCGAGACCTTCGAACTGAAGCGCGGTGCTCGGGTGTGGGTGAGCGCCGGGCAGGGCGGTACCCGGCTGGTGCTTGCTTTTGCGAGCGATGCCGCGGGTGCGCTGGGGCGGCCTGTGGCTGAGGCGGCGCGGCGCTCGGCGCGGAACTGGGTGCCGCGCTGGCTGCAGACCATCTGAGGGACGCGCGCTTGGCATCTCTCTGCGGCGAGGCGGCCTGTGCCGGCGGGCGCGGTCAGCGATCCGCCTCGTACTCCCCAACGTAACGCGCTCGCGGACGGATCAGACGGCCGTCCGCCGCTTGCTCCATCGCGTGCGCGATCCAGCCCACCACGCGGCCCACCGCAAACAGCGTAAAGCCGGCGCCGGCGGGCAAATCCAACACTCGTTCGATGGCCGCGAGCGCATAGTCGAGCGTCGGCTCCACGCCGCTCGTCTCGCGCACGGCACGAGCCAGTGCATGGATCTCGCCCATTGCCGAGCGCGCCGGTGCGCATTCGGTCAGCAACTCCAGCAACATGCGCGTCCGTGGATCGCCCTGCGGATAGAGCGTATGCCCGAAGCCCGACAGAATCGCGCCGTAGCCGCCATGTTCATCGCGGGCAAGACGGGTGGCCAGGAAACGGTCGAGATCGGGCGCGCGGGCCGCTTCGTCGAGCAACGCGGCGACGCGCACGGTCTCGCCGCCATGACGCGGCCCCGACAAGGCCGCGAGACCTCCCGCCACGGCGCCGAACAGGTGGGTGCCGGTCGAGGTGATACAGCGCACTGTGAAGGTCGACGCGTTCAGTTCATGATCCGCACAGGCCACTAGCGCCGCGCGCAGCACGCCCATCTGCTGCCGGTTGCGGATGCCCCACGCGGCAGCAAGCTGCCGGTGCAGCGGTTCGTTCGACGGCGCCGCGGAGATCATCGCCGCGGCCAGCAGGCGCATGACGGCGCAAGCCGTATCGAGTTGCGCATCGCGGCCTTGCGCCCAGACGCGCGGCATTTGCGCGGCGGCGGCCGGCAGCAGCACCAGCGCCCGGTCGAGTGGCGTGCTGTCGCTCCACAATTTCAGCCATGCGGCCCACTGCGCTGTGCCGATCGGCACCGGCGGCGCCTCGGCGAGCCGCCGCGGGCTGCATTCCCACAATAGCGCCGCCGCGTCTTCCAGCGACGCCGTGCGTGCCAGTTCGACCGCGTCATGCCCCCGGTACAGCAGGCGGCCGTCTGCGATCAAGGTGATCGACGATTCGAGCACCGGCACGCCCCAGTCGAGCACCTTCTGCGCCACCTTGCCGGCGCGTTTGCCGTCGGCCTTGCGGCGTGCGAGCCGCCGCACTTCGGCTGCGTTGTAGAGCCGGTGCTTGCCATGCGCATCCGGCGACGATTGCAGCATGCCGCGGCTCACATAGGCGTACAGGGTTGGGACGCTGATGCCGAGCAGGGCGGCGGCTTCGGTCGCGGTGAGGTGGGTGGACATGGGTATGAGGAGGTATAAAGGCGCGAGAAAGCCGGACAAATCAATATATATTGATTATATTAATCAAGATTGATCGTGTGAAGGTGAAATTCTAGACTCAGCTCAGTTCCCCCAACTTCACTGCGCTCGACATGACACCTCATCTCGCCCTCGATCATCTCTGGACCGCGGCCGGCTGCGATGCCGCCGCGCTCGACGCCGTCACGCTGAGCGGCGACGATCCCGGTCTGCCCTCCGTCTACCGGGTCGGCACCCTCGCCACGGCCACGACTGCCGCCGTGGGCCTGGCCGCCGCCGAATGCTTCCGCCTGCGCACCGGTTGCCGGCAACGCGTCGAGGTGGATGCGCGGCGCGCGCTGGCGGCGTTTCGCAGCGAGCGCTATCTGCGCATCGACGACGGCCCGCCGCCCGCCTTGCGCGATCCGGTGATGGGCTTCTATGCGACGCGCGATGGCCGCTGGATCCAGTTGCACACCAATTTCCCGCATCATCTGGCCGGCATCCTCAAGGTGCTGGGTTGTGCCAACGATCCCACCGCGGTGGCCGAGGCGATTCGCGGCTGGGATGGCGCGGTGCTCGATCAGACGCTCGCCGACGCGGGACTGTGCGCCGCGCTGATCCGCTCGCCGCGCGAATGGGCGGCGCTCGAACAGGCGCAGGCGATTGCCAATTTGCCGCTGTTCGAGATCACCCGCATCGGCGACGCGCCTCCCGAGCCCGCCGGACGCGGCGGCGCGGACCGGCCGTTGGCCGGCGCGCGGGTGCTGGATCTGTCGCGCATCATTGCGGGGCCGGTGGCGGGGCGCGCGCTGGCGCAGCACGGCGCCCAGGTGCTGCTGATCAACGGCCCGCATTTACCGAATATCGCGCCGCTCGTGATCGACAACGGGCGCGGCAAGCGCTCCGCCACGCTCGATCTGCGCGACGCGGCCGGCGTCGCCCACCTGCGTGCGCTGGTGGGCGACGCCGACGTGTTTCTGCAGGCTTACCGGCCGGGGGCGCTCGCCGCGCGCGGTTTTGCACCTGAAGCGTTAGCCCAGGTGCGGCCTGGGATCGTGTACGTGTCGATTTCCGCGTATAGCCACGCGGGACCGTGGGCGCAGCGGCGCGGCTTCGACAGTCTGGTGCAGTCCGCGAGCGGCATTGCCTGGACCGAGAGCCGTGCGGCGCAGAGCGACGGGCCAAAGCATCTGCCGTGTCAGGCGCTCGATCATGCCACCGGCTATCTGGCCGCGTTCGGCGCGATGGTCGCGCTGGCGCGGCGGGCTACCGAAGGTGGAAGCTGGCACGTGCGGCTGTCGCTGGCGCAGACTGGGCGCTGGCTGCAATCGATGGGGCAGATCGAGGACGGCTGGCGTGTACCGGAGGTTCGGGCCGAGGACGTCCAGGATTGCATGGAGACGGTCGCTTCACCGTTTGGCCGGGTGCGCGGGACCTTGCCCGCCGAGCGCCTGTCGGAGACGCCGCCGTTTTATGGCCGCCCGCCGGCGCCGATCGGCACGGACGAGGCATGCTGGGAGAGTTGACGCGGCCCCACCTCGTTACTTGCGCAACTCGGCGACGAAGTCGTAGTAATCGTTGCGGCAATAGGTATCGGTCAACTCGATCGCGCGCTGATCGGCCGTATAGCCGACGCGCGTGATCAGCAGTAGCGCCTCGTTGGGCGCAATGCTCATCTGCTGTGCGATCTCGTCGCTCGCGTTGACGGCGCGAAAGTGCTGCAGGGCGCGCACGATCCCGAGGCCGCGCTGTTCGAGGTAGCTGTAGAGCGAATCGCCGATGGCCTGCGGATCGGGAATCACCGCGGCCGGGAAGGTCGAGTTCTCAACCGCCATCACGATGCCGTCCGCGAGGCGCAGACGCCGCAGGCGCGTGACCGCGGCGGCCGGCGACAATCCCAGTTGAATCACTTCGTCGCGATTGGCGGGCACGATCTCGCGCGAAAGCCATTGCGAACTCGGACTGAAACCACGCCGCCGCAGCATTTCGCTGAAGCTCGACAGGCGCGAGAGCGGGTCTTCATAGCGCGGCGTAATGAAGCTGCCTGCGCCCTGAGTGCGGCGGATCAAACCCTGTTCGACCAGCAGCGCGATCGCCTTGCGTGCGGTGATCCGCGAGACGCCGAGCGCGTCCGACAGCACCCGCTCGGACGGCAGCGCCTCGCCTGCGTTCCAGCGGTTTTCATGAATCGCGTTGCCGAGCTTGCGAGCGAGTTGCAGATAAAGCGGCGTATCGTTTTCCGGGTCCGGGCGCAGGTCGCGCCAGCGGTCTTCCGAGGCAGAGTTCATGTGGCAGACGCAAGAAGGGCAAGCGGCAATTCTATGACATTGGCGCGCCGTGTTATAGCGGGCTTTTGCCTGGAGGGCGATTTCGCCCTGCTGCTGGGGATAAACTGGCAGCGCAACCGGCCATGCGGGGTCCGCGAGCGGCTGTCCGTAAGCGGCTATCCGTACACGGCCCTCCACAACCGAAGGAAGAAAACATGACGACCGGCATCGCCACTGTGAGCTTGCCCGACGGCGAGCGCATCCCGAAGCTGGGTCAGGGCACCTGGGAGATGGGCGAGCAACCCGCGCGGCGCGCCGCCGAAATCGCGGCGTTGCGCGCTGGCGTCGAACTTGGCATGACGCTGATCGATACCGCCGAGATGTACGGCGACGGCGCCACGGAAACCCTGCTCGGCGAGGCGCTCGCTGGCTTGCGCGAGCGTGTGTTTCTCGTCAGCAAGGTGTATCCCCACAACGCCAGCCGCCGCGGCGTGCAGGCGGCCTGCGAAAAGAGCCTGAAACGCCTGAAGACCGACCGGCTCGATCTGTACCTGCTGCATTGGCGCGGTTCGGTGCCGCTGGAAGATACGGTTGAAGGCTTCGAAGCCCTGCGCCGGGCCGGCAAGATTCGCCACTGGGGCGTCAGCAATTTCGACACCGAGGATATGGAAGAACTGATCTCGACGCCGGGCGGCGAGGCCTGCGCGACCAATCAGATTCTGTATAACGTCGTGCGGCGCGGGCCGGAGTTCGATCTGTTGCCTTGGCTTGCGGCGCGGAACATGCCGGCCATGGCATACAGCCCGGTGGATCACGCTCGCTTGCCGAAACGCTCGCCGCTCGACGACATTGCCGATGCGCGTGGTGTCTCGGTGTTTCAGGTGGCGTTGGCGTGGGCGTTGCGGCAGCCGGGCGTGTTCGCGATTCCGAAAGCGGGGCGCATCGAGCATGTGCGCGACAACCATCGAGCGTTAGAACTGCACCTGAGTGCCGACGACTGCGCGGCTATCGATGCCTACTTCAGAGCGCCGCGCAGCAAGCGGCCGCTCGAGATGCTTTGAGCGGCGGCGGTTACTGCTGTTGTCATGCTTCAAGCGCCGACGCGGCCGGGTTGCATGGCGCGCGCCGGGTGCCGTCTTGAGCGCGCCGCGGCGCTCAGTTGCAGGCGTGATGCGAGTGGACTGAGCCGAGCACCGCGACCTCGGCGTGCGTGCGCCTGAGCGACTCTTCGCTCACCTGAGCAGCATCGCCGACAAAGTCGTCGACGATCGAGGACACCTGAACGTTACGCAGACACAGCGAGACGCGCTGGGTTTCGTTGGCCGGCAGCGAGGCGCGCTGGCCGAGGAACAGCACGCCGTATTGATAGCCATGGATAATGCCGCGTATCGCGCCGACACATTCACCTTGCGCCACGTTATCGGCCTTCTGCTTGCAGACCTGCATCAGCGACCAGGCGGAGAAGGAGGGATCGACGGGAGGGGCGGCCTGTGCCTGGGCCTGCTGTTGAGCCTGCTGGTCAGCAGTCTGTGCGTGTGCCAGCGTGGCGAAGCCGAATGCTGCTGCCATTAGCAGGCCGGTGGCTGCTCGCGCTGCGGTGCGGGGGACGTTTGGTTGCATGTTGTGGTGCCCTCATATCGAACGTTGAATCTGATATGAGGGCATTGATGCTGTTTGGTTCCTGCTGGATAGGGGCATTGCTGTACTTCTCTTGACCCAGATGTGCTGCTGCTGCTGCGGGTCCCGGCTTTGGCGGTGACGCTCGACCGGGGGATCGAGACGCCACCGCCGACGCTTGCCGGGAGGGGCCGCCGCGACGGGGCACGACACGCGGGGGAGGGAACGGCTCGGGGGCGCCGTCCCCCTGGGTCTAATGCCCATTACCGCCGTTGCCGTTACCGCCGCCACTGCCGCTTCCACCCTTGCCTCCGTGGCCGCCGTTGCCGAAGCCGCCGCCAAGGCCTCCGCCGAAGCCACCACCGAAGCCACCGCCAAAACCGCCGGCAGGACCACTGCCGCAACCGCAACCGCTGCTACCGCCGCCGGGGCCACTGCCGCCAGGGCCACCGCCATTACCACCGCCGTTACCACCGCCGTTACCACCGCCGTTACCACCGCCGTTACCACCGCCGTTACCACCACCGTTACCACCACCGTTGCCGCCGCCGTTACCACCGCCGTTTCCGCCGCCGTTTCCGCCGCCGTTACCACCACCGTTGCCACCGCCGTTGCCACCGCCGTTGCCACCACCGCCGTTACCACCGCCGTTGCCGCCGCCGCTACCACTTCCACCGCCCTTCCCATTAGCGCTCGAGCCACCAGCACCGGGACTGGCCCCGCCGCTTGGCCCGGTGCCCGTATCGGCTCCTACCCCGCTTGGCCCGGTTCCGCCGCTGGCGTTCGCACCAGCGCTCGCGCTGCCGGTACCGCCACGCGGATGTGTCACGCAGTTTCCTGAGTTGTCGCCGCGGCATTCCTGAATCTGGAAGATCGCCGCTGCATCGTCAGCCGCAGTGGCTGCGTAAGCAGCGGGGCTGGTTGCCGACTCGTCGTCCTGCGCGAGCTGGGTCGCCGCAGACGCACCGCTGGCGGGCAACGGAGCACCCGCTGCAACCGCCAGCCTCACGCCATCATCAGTGGGCGCCGCATAAGCGCCCTGCGTCGCCAGCAACCCCACGCCAGCAGCCACGACTGCAAACCCTCTGACAATCCCGTAGCAGTACTTATCTAATATTGTGGTTTTCATGACTTCTCTCCCGAGGAAACGCCAGCGCCTCGCCGCCGTCGTCTCTCAAGCTATGCTTTCCGCAATGGGCCTGTCGAGCCGCGGGCCTCATCGCTTCCCCGAGTTCGCTCTGCGCGCCGCGTGCCTCTCTAATGCACGCGATGTGCGCGAAACGGTGTCACCGTTTTGCCGATCCTTCGTGGCTCCGGCTCGTGTGATTGATTCCCCCTCCCTCACGCGAGATGGCGGACGCGTCGGTTGCCCGCGCGTAGGCCGCGCGCGATGTCGACGGTGCGCAGGGGGTCGTGCTGGTCCATTCGTATGGAGGTCAGTGCGACGCTGCGTGCACGCGGCTGGATCGCTCAACGCGGGCCGGATACCGCTTCTTCTATAGCGATATCCATGCCATTGGCCGCAAAGGCCCGTCCAATGTGGCATCTGTGTGACGGCCCGGATGTGGCGCGCGGCGAATCGACGGAAAACGTTTCGCACATGAAACGTGCGCAGCGGGTTCGCGTGTGTGCGGCCCGACGCCGAATCAAGCCTCGTGCGGCGCGTCGCCGGCGGCCTCGCTGTGGGCGGCGCACTTCACGCCCTGCAGCGTGCGCAGGTCTTCGATGGGGATGTGGCAGCGAATCCGATGACCATCGCCCGCCTCGGCGAAGGGCGGGTCCTGCTCTTCGCAGACAGCACCCAGCTTGCGTGGGCAGCGCGTGTGGAACACGCAGCCTGAAGGCGGCGCGGCTGCACTCGGCATTTCGCCGGACAGGCGGATGCGCTCGCCGCGCGCAGGTTCGCCGAGCGCGGGCGCAGAAGACAATAGCGCCTCGGTGTAGGGATGGTGCGGGCCGTCGAAGACGGCGGCGGCCGGGCCGATTTCGAGCAGTCGTCCGAGGTACAGCACGGCGATGCGATCGGACAGGTAGCGCACCACGTGCAGATCGTGCGAGATGAACACGTAGCTCACGCCGCGTTCGCGCTGCAGATCGGCAAGCAGGTTGAGGATCGAGGCCTGCACCGAGACGTCGAGTGCAGAGGTTGGCTCGTCGCAGACCACCACGCGCGGTTCGCCGGCGAAGGCGCGGGCAATCGCGACACGCTGCTTGAGGCCGCCCGACAATTGCCGCGTGCGGGCGCCGAGATAGCGATCCGGCAAGCGCACCGCGGCGGCCAGCGCCGCGAGCCGTTCGTCCTGCGCGGTTCCGCGCAACGCGGCGAGCCGCGACAGCGCCCGGCCGATCAGCCGCTTCACCGAGTGCGAGCGGTTGAGTGCCGAGTCCGGGTTCTGGAATACGATCTGCAGCGATTTGACCTGCTCGTCGTTGCGGCTCGTCACGCGCGCCGGCAGCGGTGCGCCGTCGAGTTCGAGGACACTGCCGGCGTCCGGCGAGAGCAGGCCGAGCATCAGTTTGGCGAGCGTTGTCTTGCCGCTGCCCGATTCGCCCACGAGGCCGAGTGTTTCGCCGCTCGCCAGATCGAGCGAGACGTCGTCGACCGCCCGCAGCGCGACGCCGCTTACGTGGAAGGTCTTCGAGACCCGTTCGGCGCGCAGCACGAGCGCGCTAGGCGCTGCGGCATCGGCAGGCGAAGCGCCATCAGCGCCGCTGCGCGGTGTGGGCGCTTCGGTGCTGGTGCGCGGCAATTCCATGGCGCGTTCGTGATAGTGGCAGCGCGACATCTGATCGCCATGCGCCCCGGCGACGCGATGCGGCGGCGGAGCCTCGCGCCGGCAGCGCTCGTCGGCGAGACGGCAGCGGTCTGCGTAGATGCAGCCCTGCGTCACCGAGCCGGGCGCGGGCAATTGCCCCGCGATCGTGTCGAGCCGTTCGTGCTCCTTGCTGCGGCCGGAGGTCGGCAGGCAGCGCAGCAAGCCGACCGTGTAGGGGTGGCGCGGCCGTGCGAACACGTCCTCGGTTGCGCCTTCTTCCACCAGCTTGCCCGCATACAGCACGCCGACGCGCTCGCACATGCGCCCGATCACCGCGAGGTTGTGGCTGATGAAGAGCACGGCGGTGCCGAGTTCCTTGCGCAACTGCGCGACGAGATCCAGCACTTCGGCCTCGACCGTGGCGTCGAGTCCGGTGGTGGGTTCGTCGAGAATCAGCAAGGCAGGGTTCGACGCGAGCGCCATCGCGATCACGACGCGTTGCTGCATGCCCCCCGACAACTGATGAGGATAGCTATCCATCACCCGTTCCGGGGCTGAAATGCGCACGCGCTGCAGCATCTCCAGCGTGCGCGCGAGCGCCTCGCTGCGGCTGGCGCCGGCCGCTTCGAAGGCCTCGGCGACCTGGCGCGCAATCGTCATCGAAGGATTGAGCGCTCGCCCTGGGTCCTGGTAGACCATCGAAATCGCGGTGGCGCGCATCGTGCGCAACGCGTCGGCGTCGAGCGCCTGCACGTCCTGTCCGGCAATCAGGATCTTGCCGGCCTTGACCTTGCCGTTGCGCGGCAGGTAGCGCAAGGTCGCCATCGCCACGGTCGACTTGCCGCAACCCGATTCGCCCACGAGGCCATACGCCTCGCCACGCCGCACGCGGAACGATACGTCGTGCAGGACTTCGCGGTCGCGCCCGCGAATCCGGTAGGTGACCGTGAGGCCGACCACTGTCAGCGCGTCGGTGCGGTCGCTCTTCGAGACGTCGAAGGCGGGGAACGAGGCGGGAGGCGGGCCGTTCATCGGTCGAGCACGCCTTGTACGCTATCGGCGATCAGATTCACGCCCACCACTAGCGAAGCGATGGCGGTGGCGTCGAACACGACAGTCCACCAGGCGCCGCCGGCCATCAGCGTGTACGACTCGGACAAGGCCAGGCCCCAATCCGCCGATGGCGGCTGGATGCCGAAGCCGAGAAACGACAGCGTGGCCACCGCGAAGATCGCATAGCCGAGGCGCACCGTGGCTTCGACGATGATGGGCGGCAGCACGTTCGGCAGGATCTCCGCAAACATGATGTAGGGCGCGCGTTCGCCGCGCAGTTGCGCCGCGGCGACGTAGTCGAGATGGCGTTCGGCGAATACCGCGGCGCGCACCGTGCGTGCCGTGATCGGCGTGAAGGTGATGCCGATCACCAGAATCACGGTGAAGTTCGACGCGCCCACAGCGGCCAGCGCGAGCAGGGCGACGATCACGAGCGGCAGCGCGAGGACTGCGTCGATCGCGCGTCCCACCACGTTGTCGACCCAGCCTTCGAAGTAGCCGACCACGAGGCCGAGAGCGGTGCCCGCCACGGTGCCGAGCAGCGTGGCGAGCGGTGCGATGGTGAGAATGTCGCGCGCGCCGACGATCACGCGCGAGAACACATCGCGGCCGAGCTGATCGGTGCCGAACCAGTGCGTATGGTCGGGCGGCATCAGCGAATTGAGCGGATCGGAGGCATAGGCGTCGAGCGGCGCGATCCACGTTCCGGCAATCGCGCAGACCACCCACCACAGCACGATCACCACGCCGACCACGAAGGTGGGCGAGCGCAGCAATACGCGCAACTGATCGAAGCGGGGTTCGTGCGTTTGAGGAGTGGCTGGAACGATCGTGCTCATTCGCCGCTCCTCACGCGCAGGCGCGGGTTGAGCAGCACTTGCAGCGCGTCGGCCGCGAGATTCGCCACCGTGTACACGACACCGATCGTCAGCACCCCGGCCTCGAGCATCGGAAAGTCCTTCGCCTTGGCCGCGTTATAGATCAGCGAGCCGATGCCCTGATAGTGAAACAGCGTCTCCACCACGACGAGGCCGCCGATCATGTAACCGAGTTGGGTGGCGGCAACCGTGATGGTGGGCAGCAGCGCATTGCGCAACACATGCCGCCAGATCACGACACGTCGCGGCAAGCCCTTGAGAATGGCGGTGCGCGTGTAATCGGCGTCGAGCGCCTCGACGGTGCCGGCGCGCGCCATGCGTGCGATGTAGCCGAAGAACACCAGCACGAGCGGCAGCACCGGCAGGATCAGATGCTTGAGTTGTTCGAGTACGCCGGCCTCGGGCGGATACGACGCTTCGATCGGCAGCCAGCGCAGCCACACGCCGAAGATCAGGATCAATGCGATCGACGAGACGAATTCCGGCACTACCGTCGCCGACAAACCGGCGATGCTGATGGTGCGATCGAGCCAACGCCCCGCGTGCATGGCGGCCCACACACCGCCGGCGATACCCAAGGGCACCACGACGATGAACGCCAGCACGCCGAGCTTTGCCGAGTGCGCCAGCGCATCGGCGATAAACGGTCCAACGGGTTCGCGATACGCGTACGACAGCCCCATATCGCCGCGCACGAAATGCGTGATCCACTCGACGTATTGGGTCAACAGCGGCCGGTCCGCGCCGAGCTGATGATTGAGCGCAGCGACGGCGCGCGCATCGGCGAGCGGGCCGAGAACCGAGCGGCCGATATCGCCCGGCAGCAACTGGCCGCCCGCGAACACGATCACCGAGAGCAGCCACAGCGTGATCAAGGACAGCGCGAAACGCGTCGCCAGAAAACGCGCGACCCGTCCCGCGTTGCCGCTGGCAACGTGAGGGGGGGAGGGCGTGAGCGCGGTGGACATGGTCGATTCGAAGCGGACGTTTCGGGTGCTCGGGCGCTTAAGCGCTGAGCGTGACGCGATCGAAGTACAACTGCGCCAGCGCCGTAAAGCGCATGCCGTTGACGCCAGCACGCATGGCGATCAGTTGATCGTAGAAGAACGGAATGATCACCGGCGTTTCATCGAGCAACAGCGTCTGGATCTGGCCGGAGAGCTTGCGCTGCGAGGCGATATCGACCGCAGCGACAAACTGCGCGACCAGTTGGTCGTACTGCGGATTCTTGAAGTGCGCCGCGTTCCACGTGCCGGTGCTCGTCAACGGTGCGTTCAGGAACACGTTCGGCACACCACGATGGCCGTAGTCGGTGATGCCGAGCGGCGAATCCAGCCAGTCCGACTTGCCAGGCGTGCCCGCGCCGTAGTACAGCGACTGGCTTTCCACTTTCAGATTCACCCGTACGCCGATCGCCTTCGCCGCGTTCTGCACGACCACGGCGAGATCGGGAATCTCCATGTACTTTTCGGTGGTGAGCGTCACGTCGAAGCCATTGGCGACACCCGCCTGTGCGAGCAGTTGCTTCGCCTTGGCAATGTCGATCTTGCGTTGCGCAACACCCGCATCCGAGGACGGAAACACGGGTGCGAACGGGCTGTCGTTGCCGAGTTGCGCCTTGCCGCGAAACAGGCCGCGCACGATCACATCGCGGTCGAGCGAAAGCGCCATGGCCTGGCGCACGCGCTTGTCCTTGAACAGCGGATCGTCGTTGCGCATATGGATCTGGCGGTGCGCGCTCGACTTTACGCCCATCGTCTTGAACTCGGGGTTATTCATGATGCCCGAGCCGCCCTGTACGGTGAACGTGCCCATCACGTCGGCCTGGCGTCCTTGCAGTGCGAGGATCTGGGCTTGCTCATCGGCGTAGAACGAGAACTGCACGCGTTGCGGTAACGCTTTTTCGCCCCAGTAGTCGGGATTGCGTACGAACGAGGCGCCTACCTTCGGCGTGTACTTCTCGAGCTTGAACGGCCCGGTGCCGATAAAGGTCTTTTCGTAGTTGCCTGCGTAGTTCGCCGGCAGCACGATGGCGTTGTAATTGTCCGAGGAAACGTAGTACGGGAAGTTGCCGTTCGGCGCGTCGAGATGGAAGGCGACCGTGTGATCGTCGACAGCCTGGGTGCCGCCCTTGGACAGCACGCCCTTCAACACGGAGAGCGCCGCCGAGCCGCTCGCCGGATCGGCGAGGCGGTCGAAGGTGGCGACCACGTCCTTGGCGGTGAAGGGCTGGCCGTCACTGAACTTCACGTTCGGGCGCAGCTTGAAGGTCCAGACGTCGCCCTTGTCATTCGGCTTCCACGACAGCGCGAGTGCCGGCTTCAGCACCAGATGCTCGCCGTCGTCGTTGATCAGGAATTCGCCGCTCTGAACCAGCAGCGCGAGGCCGCCGGCGTCAGTGACCGTGAGCGGGTCGATTGCGCCGGCCGGCGTCAGGTGGGCGACGCGAATGGTCGCATTCGCGGCTCCGGCCGTACCTTGTGCCCGCGCTTGCGGTGCGGCGAACAGGCCGCCGCCGGCAAGCGAGAGGCCGATCACGCTGGCGTAGCGCAGCAGCTCGCGGCGCGACAGGCGGCCGGCGAGGAATTCGTCGAGCGCGTGATTGCCATACTGATCGGCGCTGCGGCGTGCCGTTTCGAGCGCGAGGAGTCGGTCCGCGGGAGTCTTCATCGATGGGGTGTCCTGTCCGTTCTGATGGGTGCTGCGCGGTTTGCGCGCGGCAGGGGCGACGGTATTGCGATGACGAAAAGCGGTTTCAGTGTAAGCGATTGCCTGGGGATTCGGAACGCCTGCAGCGGCCGCGAGGCGGCCTGGGGCGCTTAAACGGGTCAACCTGTATCGCCCAGACAACGGCGGGCCGCCCAGCCGCCTGCCGCAAGCGCCGAGCCGTATCACTGTTGCCGATGCCCTGGCAGAAGAACCGCTGCCACGGCGACATCTTTACCGGCCTGCGGCCGGCAGGCCGGATCTAGTGCTCGTGCGGATGCTTGTGGATCGGATCGACCCAGAACACGGTTTCGGGTGCTTCCACGGCGTCGATGTTCAGATTCACCACGACCGCTTCGTTGTCGCTGCGCACTAGCACGCATTCGAGCGGGTCGTCGGTGCTGGCGTTGATCTCTTGATGCGGCACATAGGGCGGCACGAAGATGAAGTCGCCGGGACCGGCTTCGGCTGTGAATTCGAGGTGCTCGCCCCAGCGCATGCGCGCCTGGCCGCGCACCACATAGATAACGCTTTCGAGCGCGCCGTGATGATGCGCGCCGGTCTTCGCATTCGGATGGATCGTCACGGTGCCGGCCCAGATCTTCTGCGCACCGACGCGCGCCGCGTTGATCGCGGCGGCGCGGTTCATGCCGGGGGTTTGTGCGGTGTTGGTGTCGAGCTGATCGCCGCGGATGACCTTGACGCCGTGTTCGCGCCAGTCGACCGGCGCGGGCGCTGCATCGGGTTCAGCCTCAGGCGAGTGATCGTGAGCGTGGTCGGGGTCGTGGGGATGGTCGTGGCTCATGGGGTGTCTCCAAAAAAAAGCCCGTCCAACCGGGACGGGCTTTGCTCTGCGCCCAGCTTCAGCGCTTACTTCTGCTTGGCGTTGATCACGGCTTCGGCGACGTTCGACGGCGTTTCAGCGTAGTGCTTGAACTCCATCGTATAGGTCGCACGGCCTTGCGTTGCCGAACGCAGCGAGGTGGAATAGCCGAACATCTCCGCGAGCGGCACTTCGGCGCGCACCAGCTTGCCGCCACCGCCGGCGATGTCTTCCATGCCTTGCACCATGCCGCGACGGCTCGACAGATCGCCCATCACGTTGCCCATGAAGTCTTCGGGCGTTTCCACTTCGACGGCCATCATCGGCTCGAGCAAGACCGGTTTGGCCTTGCGCATGGCTTCCTTGAACGCCATCGAACCAGCCATACGGAAGGCGTTTTCGTTCGAGTCCACGTCGTGGTACGAACCGAAGGTCAGCGTCACCTTCACGTCCACCACCGGATAGCCCGCCAGCACGCCGGCCTTCAGCGTTTCGATAATGCCCTTGTCGACTGCCGGGATGTATTCACGCGGAATCACGCCGCCCTTGATCGCGTCGACGAATTCGTAGCCCTTGCCCTGCGGCGCCGGCTCCAGCGTGATGACTGCGTGACCGTACTGGCCACGCCCGCCCGACTGCTTGACGAACTTGCCTTCGACATCCTCAACCTTGTTGCGCACCGTTTCGCGGTAGGCAACCTGCGGCTTGCCGACGGTCGCCTCGACGCCGAACTCGCGCTTCATGCGGTCAACCAGAATTTCCAGGTGCAGCTCGCCCATCCCGGAGATGATGGTCTGGCCGGATTCTTCATCTGTTTGCACGCGGAACGACGGGTCTTCCTGGGCCAGACGATTGAGCGCAATGCCCATCTTTTCCTGGTCGACCTTGGTCTTCGGCTCGACGGCCTGCGAAATCACCGGTTCCGGGAAGATCATCTTTTCAAGGATGATCACGTGGTTCGGATCGCACAGCGTGTCGCCCGTGGTCGCTTCTTTCAGGCCGACCGCCGCGGCAATGTCGCCCGCGTAGACTTCCTTGATTTCCTTGCGCTCGTTCGCATGCATCTGCAGGATCCGGCCAAGGCGTTCCTTCTTTTCCTTGGTCGCGTTGTAGACGGTATCGCCCGAATTCACCACGCCCGAATACACGCGGAAGAAAATCAGCTGGCCGACGAACGGGTCGGTCATGATCTTGAAGGCGAGCGAGGAGAACGGATCGTCGTCGCGCGGATGACGCTCGATTTCGTTGTCGTGCTCGTCGTGACCGGTGATAGCAGGGATATCGAGCGGCGACGGCAGATAGTCGATCACCGCGTCGAGCATCGCCTGCACGCCCTTGTTCTTGAACGCGCTGCCGCACAGCATCGGCACGATCTCGTTGGCGATGGTGCGCACCCGAATGCCGTGCTTGATTTCCTCTTCGCTCAGCGTCCCGCCGTGCAGGTATTTGTCGAGCAGTTCCTCGCTCGCTTCGGCGGCGGCCTCGACCATCTTGTCGTGCCATTCCTTCGCGGTAGCTGCGAGTTCCGCCGGGATGTCCCGATACTCGAACTTGATGCCCTGGTTCTCTTCGTCCCAGTAGATGGCCTTCATCTTGACGAGGTCGACCACGCCCTGGAAATGATCTTCCGCACCGACCGGAATCTGGATCGGTACCGCGATGCCCTTCAGGCGATCGCCGATCTGCCGCTGCACGCGGAAGAAGTCCGCGCCGACGCGGTCCATCTTGTTGACGAACGCAATGCGCGGCACCTTGTATTTGTTCGCCTGGCGCCACACCGTTTCGGACTGCGGCTGCACGCCGCCGACCGAGTCGTACACCATGCAGGCGCCGTCGAGCACGCGCATCGAGCGCTCGACTTCAATTGTGAAGTCGACGTGGCCCGGGGTGTCGATGATGTTGATGCGGTGTTCCGGATAATTGCCGGCCATGCCTTTCCAGAAAGCAGTCGTGGCAGCCGATGTGATCGTGATGCCGCGCTCCTGCTCCTGCTCCATCCAGTCCATCGTCGCCGCACCGTCGTGAACTTCACCGATCTTGTGAGTCACGCCGGTGTAGAACAGGATGCGTTCGGTGGTGGTGGTTTTGCCGGCATCGATGTGAGCGCTAATGCCGATATTCCGGTAGCGCTCGATGGGAGTCTTGCGGGGCACGTGAACCTCCTTGGATTGGCGCGCCGGTGGTGGGCGTCGGGCGGCGCACGACGCCGCCCGGACGAACTCGGTGCTGCGATAAGACTACTAGCATAGCGCGTCGCAAGGGCTTTTGCAGGAATCTTGCCAGCGTCCGCCCAATGCAAAAAAGCCGGTGACCTTGACAAGGCACCGGCTTTGCGGGAGCGGGCAGTCGGGCGGTGCGGTTTGTCGCCAGGCATCTGGCGCCGCGCCTGCCGCGAAGGGCGGTCGGATCGGCGGCTATTGCGCTGCCGGCAGGCCCTGAATCGTCATGCCCGGCTTGATGCCCTTCGACTCAAACCAGTTCTTGCTCATTTCCAGCGCATACACGCCGTTGTTGCGCGGGCAGTGGTTGTTGGTCGTTTCGGCGTCCATCTCGTCGATGTCGGTGATCGTGCCGTCGGCGCGCATGAAGGCAATCGACAGCGGGATCAGCGTGTTCTTCATCCAGAAGCAGTGCACCGCGTTCTCGTTGAACACGAACAGCATGCCTTCGTTGGGTGCGAGCTGCGAGCGGTACATCAGGCCTTGCTCGCGATCCGGATCGTTAGCCGCGACGGCGGCGTCGATCACGAACATGCCGACGGTCAGTTTGGCGCGCGGGAAGTCGCCGGGCTGTTTTGCACCGGGCGGCATTTGCTGCGCATAGGCGCTATGAACGGGGGCGAGCGTGAACGAGGCGGCGGCCAACGGCAGCGCAACAGCAAACGCAAAGCGCGCGAGCAACGAGCGCAGGGAAATTCGCACGGCAAGACTCCTGGGTGGGAAATTAACCCGCGAATGTTACGCGAGCGCGTCAAAGCACGTCAAAAACAAAAAGGCAGATCGCCTTGCGGTGATCTGCCTTTCAACGCCGTAAGAACGGCAACTGCTGCTAGTTCTTGACTGCGTTTTTACAACAAACTTACTCCGAAGCGCCCGAAGCTGCTGCTGCTGCAGCTGCCTTCTTGTGCGACTTCTTGTGTGCTGCCTTCTTCGTCGTCTTCTTTGCCGACGAAGCTGCTGCTGCCGGAGCTGCCGAAGCTGCGACCGGTGCCGAAGCTTGTGCGAATGCTGCCGTTGCGAAGAGGCCAGCGACCAGAGCGGCGATCAGTTTGTTCATTTTGTGAATCCTCAGCTTTAGTTAATTAACCAAATGACCCGGTTATGTATGAGTCATGTCGGTAAACGTGCCATCCACCTTTCGGTTGACAGCCGCATCAAACAATTTTTTTTGACGCGTCTGCTAGCGCTCGGTCTCCCTGCACTGACCGCACGAACGGCTTGCACAAAGGCCCTCAAGGCTGAATGCCGGATAGCTTCGGGCGGCATCTGCGTCGAATAACGCGTGAACTCGCGACGCGGTTGACGCAAATTTTCGGGAATGTTTATTCGCCGCTTTATTGAGCGCCTGGCCACCCTTGATGAAGTGGCGCAATGGATTTGCATTGCAACGGAAATGCTTGCGGATACAACGGCTTAGCGTGTCGGTGCCTAAAGATTGAGCGTTAGCGGAGACCGTCCCAAGGTGCCCTGGCAGTCAGTTCAAGCGACTCGCCGGGCTGCAGTCCCAGCGAAAAAATATCGAGCGCGCCGATGCCGACGCGCACCAGGCGCAGGGTGGGGAAGCCGACCGCGGCGGTCATGCGGCGCACCTGGCGGTTCTTGCCTTCGGTGATCGACAGTTCTATCCAGGTGGCCGGGATCGCCGCACGGTATCGGATTGGCGGATTGCGTGGCCACAGAGCGCCAGGCCCGGGGCCGGCCTCGACCTCGTCCGTTTCGATCAACCGGGCCTGACATGGGCGCGTCACATAGTCGCCGAGATCGACGCCCTTGGCGAGCGCATTCAGCGCAGCCTCGTCAGGTGCGCCTTCGACCTGTGCCCAGTAGCGCTTGACGAGCTTGTGGCGCGGCTCGGCAATGCGCGCCTGCAGTGCGCCGTCGTCAGTCAGCAGTAGGAGGCCTTCGCTATCGGAGTCGAGGCGGCCGGCCGGATAGACGCCGGGCACCTTGACCCAGTCGGCAAGCGAGGCGCGGGTTTCGTGCGGCGAAAACTGGCAGATGGTGCCGAACGGCTTATTGAGGGCAAGGAGGCGCATGCGGAGTCCGGCGAACACCGGCCGGTGGCAGGAGCGGGCCGGTACCGGCTGGTACCCGCGCGCCGCCCGGCAAGGCAGGTTCTGTGGCAAATGGCGGGATAATAATGCATAATCCCCAACGGCAGATCTTATGTCTTATATAAGACATAAGACGCGGGGGCTGCTAGCAGTTGCTACCCGGCTGCTACCTTTAGCTTGCTTTGTCTCAAAGCCTGCGGCACGGCCGGCGCGCGCTGGCATCAGCGTGGGCTAGAATAGCCGCTCGGCCGCTTGCAGGCGTTCAGCATTGCGCATAGCGAGGAGCGCCCAGGCCCACAGTCCCCATCTGCTTCAATCAGAACAGCCATCACTGGAGTCCGATCATGCCGTATCAGCACATTAAGGTTCCGACGGGCGGAGACAAGATTACTGTCAACGCAGACTACTCGCTCAATGTTTCTGACCAACCGATTATTCCGTACATCGAAGGCGACGGTACGGGTACCGACATCACGCCGGTCATGATCAAGGTGGTGGACGCAGCGGTCGAGAAAGCCTACGGGGGCAAGAAGAAAATTCACTGGATGGAAGTCTATGCCGGCGAGAAGGCGACCAAGGTCTATGGCCCGGACGTGTGGCTGCCGGAAGAAACCCTGGCGGTGGTGAAGGATTATGTCGTCTCGATCAAGGGGCCGTTGACGACGCCGGTGGGCGGCGGCATCCGTTCCCTGAACGTGGCGTTGCGCCAGGAACTCGACCTGTACGTCTGCCTGCGCCCGGTGCAGTACTTCAAGGGTGTGCCTTCGCCGGTGCGCGAGCCGGAAAAGACCAATATGGTGATCTTCCGCGAGAACTCGGAAGACATCTACGCCGGTATCGAATGGGCGGCGGAATCGGAACAGGCGAAGAAGGTCATCAAGTTCCTGCGCGAAGAAATGGGCGTGAAGAAGATCCGCTTCCCGGAATCGTCGGCTATCGGCATCAAGCCGGTGTCGCGCGAAGGCACGGAGCGTCTGGTGCGCAAGGCGCTGCAGTACGCCATCGACAACGATCGCCGCTCGCTCACGCTGGTGCACAAGGGCAACATCATGAAGTTCACGGAAGGCGGCTTCCGTGACTGGGGCTATGCGCTTGCGCAGAAGGAATTCGGCGCGCAACTGGTGGACGGCGGCCCGTGGATGAAGTTCAAGAACCCGAAGACGGGTAACGATATCGTCGTCAAGGATGTGATTGCCGACGCGTTCCTGCAGCAGATCCTGCTGCGTCCGGCCGAATACGACGTGATCGCGACACTGAACCTGAACGGCGACTATATTTCCGACGCGCTGGCTGCGCAGGTTGGTGGGATCGGCATTGCCCCGGGCGCGAACCTGTCGGATTCGGTGGCGATGTTCGAAGCCACCCACGGCACGGCGCCGAAGTACGCGGGTAAGGACTATGTGAACCCGGGCTCGGAAATTCTCTCGGCGGAAATGATGCTGCGCCACCTCGGCTGGACCGAAGCGGCGGATGTGATCATCAAGGCGATGGAAGCGTCGATTCTGCAGAAGCGTGTCACGTACGACTTCGCGCGTTTGATGGAAGGCGCGACGCAGGTGTCGTGTTCGGGCTTTGGGCAGGTGCTGATCGAGAATATGTGAGTCTGACGGTTGGCCCTTTAATGGGCTACGTTGCAAACCCCGGTCGATAAAACGTCGCCGGGGTTTTTTATTTTGAGATCAAGGTTTCGAGCTGGGCGAGGCCAGGATCGTTCCTGGCTCGGATGCTTCAGGGTGTTGCGATTTGGGGAATCGGCTGGTCGCGTGAATGCAGCCGACATGGAGCCGATTGCGCTGCGGCGAATCGTCGCACCGCTCGTCGATTTTTCTATCTCACAAACAGACTCTTAGTGCTCACGCACGATTGTCCTGCCTCGACCAACGCATTCGGATCGCTGTCTCAATACCCTGTGGCAAAACACAAATAATTCGGCATTCTGAATTTTTTTGTCAAATCTGATGCGGCGCCCTACAACCGAAAATCACATCTTAAAAACGCATCCTGATCGACGCCAACGCATCTGTTCATATGGTTTGAAACAAACCCCTCTGATATAAGTTCGCCGCTTTGGCAGATCCGTCATCGGCACACGGTTGAGTGCGCCGCGATGTGCTCGATATTCAAGGGGAGATGATGAGCGACGAAAAAATCCAGGCGAATGTTTATGTGGCCACGCCGAGCTACGGCGCGGTGGTCGCGACCGATTATGTGCTTGGCCTGCTTGACCTTTACGACGTGTCTGAAAGCTATGGATTCGGTCTGCGGGTGCACTTCAACAGCTTCGACAGTCTGATCACCCGTGCACGCAACACGATGGTGGCCGAATTCCTCGCTGACGACCGCTTCACGCACCTGATGTGGATTGACGGCGACATCGGTTTCAAGGGCACCGACGTGGTCCGGCTGCTGAAGGCAAACCGGCCAGTAGTCGCTGGGGTCTACCCGTTGAAGTCCGACGGCTGGCCGCGCTCCGGGCTGCCCGAAGCGCTGCCGGCGGGAACCACGAAGGCCGACTTCCAGGCGCGCTTTGCGAGCTATCCCGCGGTAGCGCGTTCGGATAACCTGGAGGCCGATGCAGATGGTTTCCTCGATGCCCTTTATGCGCCAACAGGATTCATGCTGATCAAGCGAGAGGTCTTTCTGGCGTTGATGCGACACTTCCCCGAGCTTCAATGCAGCGCCCGTATGAAGGGCCGCGAAGAAGACGACACGGGGGTGCTGGGGGCGCTGCACTACGCGTTCTTCGACACGATGATCGATCCTCAGACTCGCACGTACCTGTCCGAGGACTATGCGTTCTGTCGACGCATCGCCAGCATCGGCATCACGCCGGCGGTGGATACGCGATCGAACTTTACTCATCAGGGTGTTGCCGTGTTTCGGGGCGACCTGGAGCGCAGTCTGAATCTGCAGCGACTGGCAGCGCGTGGGGGTGCAGAGCCGGCCCCTGCGCTATGATGTGCCGATCAACCGCCATCCTGTGGACTCGCCTTCCGGCATCCTGATGAATTTCCTGACGCGCCTCCTGCTATTGCTCTCGCTTGCGCTGCTCACCGCGCACGGCGCGTCTGCGCATGAGCGTGCGGTGGATTCGCAGCACATGGCGATGCCTTCCGTAGAAGGTGCATTCGGTACCGCTGCAAACGCTCCGGCTCATTGCCCGGGGTCGGAGGCCACTGCCTCCGGCGAGCCCTGTGGTCACGACCACGCGCCGTGTTGCTGCGTCGTCACTTGTGGCGTCCACTGCGGTGCCCTGTTCGTTGCCTTCCAGTTTGAACCCCACGCGCTCGACTCCGCGCACCCTCAATCGCTTCCCGAACCGCGGCGCGACGGTCTGACCCACGCGCCTCCGGTGCGTCCGCCGATCGGCTGATGGTTCGATGCATTGCGCCGGTCTGACGGGCTCGCCCAATGCATCCCGTTAGGCACGGCTCGGGCGGCGGCTAGCGCCGCGCGAGCCGTTTGAACCATCACGCGCGGCGGCTCAAGAGCGCCGCTGCGCAGCCCAGATTAGGGAATCGATCCATGATCCGCAGGGAATTTCTCGTCCGCGCGTTGAGCGCGGCCGCAGCGTCAGTGTTTGCGCGTGAGGCGTTTGCACAGCAAGGACAGCAAGGCGCGCACTCGATGCACGGCATGTCCGATATGAGCGGCATGCAAGGAATGCGGAACTCGTCCGGGATGCCGGACATGCCAGGCGGCGGTATGCCGCCGTCTGTCCAACTGGCCGCGCCTGATGCGCTGCCCGCAGGTGCGCCGCTGGCTGCGTTGCGCACGCTGCCTAACGAAAGCGGCGAACCCGGCTTGTTCCGCGCAACCCTCGTCGCGCAGCCGGCTCAGCACACGCTGATTGCCGGGCACCCGACGACGTTCTGGCAGTACGGCCCCGCTGGCGGGCAACCCGCCGAAGGCGCCGGCAATGGCCCAGCTTCGGCGCAACCAGGCAGTCTTGTTGTCGGCCCCCTGATCGACGTGCGTGAAGGCGACACCGTCGAGATCCGTTTCGTGAACCGTCTGCCCGAACCGTCCACGATTCACTGGCATGGCCTGCCGGTGCCGCCCGACCAGGACGGCAATCCATCAGACCCGGTTGCGCCCGGCGGTTCGCGTGTCTACCGCTTTACGCTGCCGCGTGGCAGCGCCGGCACTTATTGGTACCACCCGCATCCGCATGGACAATCGGCCGAGCAGGTGTTTCGCGGACTCGCGGGCCCGTTCGTGGTCCGCGCCGCCGATGATCCGCTCGCCGCCTGGCCGGAGCGGCATCTATTCTTCTCAGACCTGAAGCTGGCGAGCGACGGCGCGATCCCGCCGAACGACATGATGGACTGGATGAACGGCCGCGAAGGGCAGTTTGTGCTCGTCAACGGCGCGCGTCGCCCACTGATCGTGGTGACGACGGACGAGCGCTGGCGAATATGGAATGGGTGTAATGCCCGCTATTTGAGATTGTCGCTGGGGGAGGGCCGTGTATTTACCCAGGTCGGTACGGATGGCGGCTTGCTGGAGCAGCCGCGTGCGGGGCTGACAACTCTGCTGCTGGCGCCGGGTGAGCGGGCGGAACTGATGGTTTCGGCCGCTGGAGCGTCGGGCGAGGCTGCACAAGCGCAGCAATCCGCGCAATCAAGGCAGTTGGCGACTTCTGCGCAGACAGCCCGGGCGATCCTGACCGCCGAAGTCTACGACCGCCGCAAGATGGCGATGTCGCATGGCAGCCTGCCGCCCAATCCAGCTTTGCCGCTCGCAGACGTGCAGTTCGAACCGGACTCGGCAGATACCACCCAGGTCGCGCGTGTGCTTCCAGCGTCGCTGCGGGTCATTGCCCCGCTCGGGGCGCCGGCCGCACGCAAATCGGTGGTGTTCTCCGAACGCATGGACATGGCCGCGATGCACCACACCGGCCGGCCGGTTACTGGTGGGCTGCCTGGTGGTCTGCCAACCGGCATGAGCTTCATGATCAACGGTGCGACCTTCGATCCGCGCCGCATCACACTGACCAGCCGGCGCGGCGAGGTTGAACACTGGTCGATTGAAAACCGCACGGACATGGACCACCCGTTCCATCTGCACGGCACGCAGTTTCAGGTGCTGGAGCGCGAGCAGGGCGGTGTCGCCGCGCTGGAGCCGTACCGGGCGTGGCGCGATACCGTCAACGTGCAGCCGGGGGAGACCGTGCGCATTGCGACGGTTCAGCAGCAGGCGGGGAGGCGGATGTTCCACTGCCACATCCTCGAACACGAGGATCTCGGCATGATGGGCACGCTCAAGGTGATCTGAGCGACCTGAAGGCTATCCGAAAGCCAGGCGCGCACGCTGAACGCCAACTCGCCCATGCGCGATGCGTGTCTCGCGTCCCAGAATGAAGAAACCCGGCACGAAGCCGGGTTTCCAGGGTACGGGTATCGAACAGATTCAGGCTGCGGCCTGGATGTTCGATGCCTGCTTGCCTTTGGGGCCTTGCACGACCTCAAAGCTAACCTTCTGGCCTTCCTTCAGGGTTTTGAACCCATTCATCTGGATGGCCGAAAAGTGTGCAAACAGATCCTCACCGCCTTCGTCGGGCGTAATGAATCCGAAACCTTTCGCGTCATTGAACCATTTGACCGTACCAGTTGCCATACCTACTTCCCCTGTAACTCATGACACCACCACGAGCCCTCGAAAAGCTTAACGGCCGCGGGTATGCAGCCGCTCCCTCCTCACAAGCTCACCATCGGCATTTTTTCGAATATGTGGCTGACTGAAAAAAGTGCCAGCTTGATTGTTGAGGCTCTTTATTCGAGTGTCAAGAAAATTTTGAGACCGGTCCCGGCGCGTTGCAAACACCCCATTTCCAGGGTTTTTCCCGCTTTTCTTATGTGCGGTGGCGCAACCCTCTCGTCTTGAAAAGTCGCATAATCGACTCACATGCAGTTCTGCGAGCCGGTGCTCCCGCAAGTATTACCGTATGACGGCGAGGTGACATGTCCTTGGCCGTCGTGCAGGCGCTCAGCTTGCCGGAGCAGGTTGTGCGATACTCGATCCAACTGCACTGCAACAGCAGTGGCAACGACTTTCAGGAGGGCCGGCTCCGCAATCGGCTCCGTGCAAGACGCACGCGTGGCAGGCAATGCCGTCACGTGGGGACGAACAAGGGTCGCCGGATCGCCGGTGGGGTTTTGACAGGATTGCGGGCCTGTCCGAGTTGTTTAGAATGGGTGTATGGCAATTATCCCGGACAAGCAGGACGGCACCGTACTGGAGCGGCAGGAAAAAAAGCTGAAGCCGCCTTCCATGTATAAGGTGGTGCTGTTGAACGACGACTTCACGCCAATGGAATTTGTCGTGATGATCGTGCAGGAATACTTCAATAAAGATCGTGAAACCGCAACGCAGATTATGTTGAAGGTGCATCGCGAAGGTAGGGGAGTTTGTGGGGTCTATACGCGGGACATCGCGTCGACCAAAGTCGAGCAAGTCGTTACCCACGCACGGCAGGCCGGGCATCCGCTGCAGTGTGTGATGGAGGAAGCATGATTGCCCAGGAACTGGAAGTCAGCTTGCACATGGCGTTTATGGAAGCACGCCAGGCGCGGCACGAGTTCATTACGGTCGAACATCTTTTACTGGCCCTGTTGGACAATCCGACGGCCGCAGAGGTGTTGCGAGCCTGCGCGGCCAACATCGAGGATCTGCGCCAGAACCTGCGCAACTTCATTCATGACAACACGCCGACCGTGCCAGGCACGGACGACGTCGACACGCAGCCCACGCTGGGTTTCCAGCGCGTGATCCAGCGTGCCATCATGCATGTGCAGTCCACCTCGAATGGCAAGAAGGAAGTGACCGGCGCGAACGTGCTGGTTGCGATCTTCGGCGAAAAGGACTCGCACGCCGTCTACTACCTGCAACAGCAGGGTGTGACGCGTCTGGACGTGGTGAATTTCATCTCGCACGGCATTGCCAAGACCAGCAGCACCGACGCCGCCAAGGCGAGCGATGCGAATGCCGAGTCTGACGAAGCCGCTGCGCAGAAAGAAACGCCGCTCGCCCAGTTCACGCAGAACCTGAACCAGATGGCGAAAGACGGCCGCATCGACCCGCTGATCGGGCGCGAATCGGAAGTCGAACGTGTGGTGCAGGTGCTGTGCCGCCGGCGCAAGAACAATCCGCTACTGGTCGGTGAGGCCGGTGTCGGCAAGACCGCGATCGCCGAAGGGCTCGCCTGGCGCATCACGCGCGGCGAAGTGCCGGATATTCTAGCCGATGCGCAGGTGTATTCGCTCGACATGGGCGCGCTGCTGGCCGGTACTAAATACCGGGGCGATTTCGAGCAACGCCTGAAAACGGTCCTCAAGGAATTGAAGGAACGTCCGCACGCGATTCTGTTCATCGACGAAATCCATACGCTGATCGGCGCAGGCGCTGCCTCGGGCGGCACGCTGGATGCATCGAATCTGCTGAAGCCGGCACTGTCGTCGGGCACGCTCAAGTGCATCGGCGCGACGACCTTCACCGAATACCGCGGCATCTTCGAAAAAGATGCGGCCCTGTCACGCCGCTTCCAGAAGGTGGATGTGACCGAGCCGACCGTCGAACAGACGGTGGCGATCCTGCGTGGCCTGAAGTCGCGTTTCGAAGAGCACCATGGCGTGAAGTACTCGTCGGGTGCGCTGTCGGCGGCGGCTGAACTGTCGGCACGCTTCATCACGGATCGTCATCTGCCGGATAAGGCCATTGACGTAATCGACGAAGCGGGCGCAGCGCAACGCATCCTGCCGAAGTCGAAGCAGAAGAAGACGATCGGCAAGGGCGAGATCGAGGAAATCATCTCGAAGATCGCGCGCGTGCCGGCGCAAAGCGTGTCGCAAGACGACCGCAGCAAGCTGCAAACGCTGGATCGCGACCTGAAGAGCGTGGTGTTCGGGCAAGACCCGGCCATCGACGCGCTGTCGGCGGCGATCAAGATGGCGCGCGCAGGCCTCGGCAAGCTGGACAAGCCGATCGGCGCGTTCCTGTTCTCGGGCCCGACTGGTGTGGGCAAGACCGAAGTGGCGAAGCAACTGGCGTTCACGCTGGGTATCGAGCTGATCCGCTTCGACATGTCCGAGTACATGGAACGTCACGCGGTGAGCCGTTTGATTGGCGCGCCGCCGGGCTATGTCGGGTTCGACCAGGGTGGTCTGCTGACCGAAGCTGTGACGAAGAAGCCGCACTGCGTGCTGCTGCTCGACGAAATCGAGAAAGCGCATCCGGACATCTACAACGTGCTGCTGCAGGTGATGGACCACGGCACGCTGACGGACAACAACGGTCGCAAGGCGGATTTCCGCAACGTCATCATCATCATGACGACGAATGCGGGCGCCGAGGCAATGGGCAAATCGGTTATCGGCTTCACCACGCGCCGCGAAACCGGCGACGAGATGGTCGACATCAAGCGCATGTTCACGCCGGAGTTCCGTAACCGTCTGGACGCGACGATCAGCTTCCGCTCGCTCGATGAAGAAATCATCATGCGCGTGGTCGACAAGTTCTTGATGCAACTGGAAGATCAGTTGCATGAGAAGAAGGTCGATGCGCTCTTCACCGACGCACTGCGCAAGCATCTCGCCAAGCACGGTTTCGATCCGCTGATGGGCGCGCGTCCGATGCAGCGTCTGATCCAGGACACGATCCGTCGTGCGCTGGCCGACGAACTGCTGTTCGGCAAGCTGATGAGCGGTGGCCGCGTGACGGTGGATGTGGATGCCGAAGACAAGGTGCAGCTCACGTTCGACGAAACGCCGGCTCCGCGCAATCCGAATCCGGAAGCGGTCGAAGTCGAGTAAGCGCTCAGTTTCTCGCAGCAAGCAAAGTAAAACGGCGCGGGCCGCAAAGCCCGTGCCGTTTTTTTATTGCCGCTTCAGATAATCGTAGTGCCGCCAGCGCGGCCACGGTCTAGCGCGAGAGCGCTAGAGCAAAACCTCAGTGCTTGCCGGTACTGCCAAAACCACCTGCACCGCGCTCGCTCTCCGCGAAATCGTCGACGATATTGAATTCAGCCTGTACGACCGGCACGATCACAAGTTGCGCGAGCCGTTCCATCGGGTTCAGCGTGAACGCGGTTTGCCCGCGGTTCCACGTCGAGATCATCAGTTGACCTTGATAATCCGAGTCGATCAAACCCACCAGATTCCCCAGCACGATGCCGTGCTTATGTCCCAGGCCCGAACGCGGCAGGATCAAGGCCGCATAGCCGGGATCGCCGACGTGAATCGCCAGACCCGTCGGCACCAGCGCGGTTTCGCCGGGCTGCAGCGTCAGCGGTTCGTCGAGGCACGCGCGCAGGTCGAGGCCGGCGCTGCCCGTCGTGGCGTAGGCCGGGAGCTGGTCGCGCATGCGCGCGTCGAGAATCTTCAGGTCAAGTTTCATGCAGTTCGAATGAGTGGGTAGGGTGTCAGGAAAAATTCGGTGTAAGGCCCGGTTCAGCGGCCGAGCTGGAACGCCTCGGCGAGCAGTTCGTAGGAGCGCAGCCGCGCACGGTAGCTGCCGGTCACGGTCAGTACTACCAGTTCGTCGGCCTGGAACTGCTCTTGCAGGGCGAGCATGCGTTCCGTCACGCTCTCTGGCGTGCCAATAATGCTGCGTGGCTTTTCGCGGTCGATCACCAGTTGCTCGCGCTCGCCGTACTCCTGGGTCAGGCCTTGCTCGATCGTGGGAATGGGCGCGTTCAGCCCGTAGGCCATCTGCACGCGGCGCAGGTCGACGGCTTTCTCCAGTGCCGCCGCCTCATGCTCCGTATCCGCGCAGATCACGAACACCGCCGCGGCAAGATAGGGCTGCGCCTCGTTGCCGGGCTTGAAGCGCTCGCGATACGCCTGCGCGACCTGATGGCCGAAGTGCGCGTTGATGAAGTGGGCGAATGCGAAACGAATGCCGAGTTGCGCAGCGAGCAGGCCGCCGAATTCGCTCGAGCCGAGCATCCAGAGTTGCGGGCGGGTCTCGATCTGCGGCTGCAGCAGCACGCCCTGCGCCACATGACCCTCCGGCAGCGTGCCGTTCATCAGACCGACCAGATCGGCCACCTGCTGCGGAAAAATATCGCCGCGGTTGTACTCGCCAGCGGCTACGGCTTGCGCGGTGCGCATATCGCCACCCGGCGCGCGGCCTACGCCGAGGTCGATGCGGTTCGGGAACAGCGCTTCGAGCATCATGAACTGCTCGGCGACCTTGAACGGGCTGTAGTACGGCAGCATGACGCCGCCGGAGCCGAGGCGAATGCGTTTGGTCACGCTGCCCAGGCGGGCCAGCATGACCTCAGGACAGGGATTGGACACGCCGCGCAGCCCGTGGTGCTCGGCGCACCAGTAGCGCGTATAGCCGAGATCGTCGGCAAGCTGCGCGAGTTCGACGGTGGCGGCGATTGCGTCCGCCACCGGGTGCCCGTCGATCACGGGCGTTTGATCGAGCACGGATAGTAGCGTCATGACAGTACTGCTCCAAGGTGACTCAGGGTTCCGGCAAAAAGACCGCCTGGTTGCCAGGTCGTTACCGGATCAGGCTCGTATCGGGCAGGCGCTTGGCGATTTCGGCAATCAATGCGCCCGCGAGCGTCCGTTTGTCCGCGCGCGGCAGTTTCGTCGCGCCGCTCGCTTCGAAAAGGACGACTTCGTTATCGTCGAGGCCGAAGGTCAGCGGGCCGAGATTGCCGATCAGAAGCGGCACATTCTTGCGCACGCGCTTTTCTTCGCCGTGTACGTCGAGATCGCCGCTCTCCGCTGCAAAGCCGACGCAGTAGGGCGGATGTGGCAGCTTGGCCACCGCCGCCAGAATGTCCGGATTTTCAACGAAGTTGAAAGCCGGTATCGCGCGTTCGGCGGTCTTCTTGATCTTGTGGTCGCTGATGTGATCGACACGCCAGTCGGCCACCGCCGCCACGCCGATGAAGACGTCGTAGTCGGGCACCGCGCGCATCACCGCGTCGTGCATTTGCTGGGCCGTTTGCACGTCCTCGCGGATCACGCCCCACGGCGTTTCCAGCGCGACCGGCCCGGCAATCAGATGCACGTCGGCGCCGGCTTGCTGTGCCGCGCGCGCCAGCGCAAAACCCATCTTGCCGCTCGAGCGGTTAGTGATGCCGCGCACCGGGTCCAACGGTTCGAAGGTCGGACCGGCGGTCAGCAGCACACGGCGGCCGGCGAGAATCTTCGGCTGGAAAAACGAGGCAATCGCTTCGTAGGTGGCGGCGGCTTCCAGCATGCGGCCGTCGCCGACCTCGCCGCACGCCTGCGGACCGGAGTCCGGGCCGAGCACTTCGATGCCGTCGGCACGCAGTTGCGCGACGTTGCGCTGCGTGGCCGGGTTCTGCCACATCTGGCGGTTCATCGCCGGCACCACGAGCAGCGGACAATCGCGCGCCACGCATAGCGTCGCAAGCAGATCGTCGGCCATGCCGTGTGCCAGCTTGGCGAGGAAATCCGTCGAGGCCGGCGCAATGACGATCGCATCCGCTTCGCGCGACAGATCGATATGCGCCATGTTGTTCGGCACGCGCGCGTCCCACTGGCTTGTGTAGACCGGACGGCCCGACAGCGCCTGCATGGTGACGGGGGTAATGAACTGCGTCGCCGCTTCGGTCATGACGACCTGCACGGTGGCGTCTGCCTTGGTCAGCAGGCGCGTGAGTTCGGCGATCTTGTAGCAGGCAATCCCGCCGCTCATGCCGAGGACGAGATGTTTGCCTGTGAGTTCTGCGGTTGCCAACGAAAGCCTCCGAGACAAAGCAACAGCGTTAGCGCGAGCCGCGTACGCGCCGCAATTCGTCGAGTACCAGCAGGATCGCGCCGATCGTAATCGCGCTATCGGCGAGGTTGAACGCCGGCCAGTGCCAGCTTCCCACGTGGAAATCGAGGAAGTCGATCACGTGGCCGTACGCCAGCCGGTCGATCACATTGCCGAGCGCTCCGCCCAGAATCAGCGCCAGGGCCGCGCAGAACATCTTCTGCGTGCCGTGGCGCTTGAGCAGATAGCAGATCACCAGCGCCGCGACGATGCCGAGCGCCGTGAAAGCCCAGCGCTGCCAGCCGCCCGCCATGGCGAGGAAGCTGAAGGCGGCGCCGCGGTTGTAGACCAGAATGAGGTTGAAAAACGGCGCCACCTCATGCGGCACACCGTAAGAAAACACCTTCTGGACTGCAATCTTCGTGAGCTGGTCGAACAGAATCACGATCAGCGCCACGCCAAGCCACGGTGCCAGCGAACCGCTGCTGGCGGGTTTTGACAGTGTTCTTGCCATTATGCCGCGCTCCTCGTTTCGCCGCTCCCGAACAGATTGCTAAAGCACCGGCCGCACAGCGACGGGTGTTCGGCGTTCTCGCCGACGTCGGCGCGGTAGTGCCAGCAGCGTTCGCACTTGAGGTATTTCGAGGCGACCACTTCGACGCTTTCGGCCGCTTCGTCCTCGACCTTCACGACCGTGGCAGAGGACGTGATCAGCACGAACTTCAGATCCGCGCCGAGGCTTGCCAGCGCGTCATGACGCGCTCCGCTCGCGCGGATTTCCACTTCCGCCTGCAGCGACGAGCCGATCAGGTTCGCCACACGGGCTTCTTCCAGCGCCTTGGTGACGTCGCTGCGCACGGCGCGCAGCAGCGTCCACTTGTCGAGCAGCGCGGCGGCGTCCGCCACTTCCGGGTAGGCGTGATACGTCTCGGTGAAGATCGTTTCGCTGCCCGGTTGGAACACCTTCCACGCTTCTTCGGCGGTGAACGACAGGAACGGCGCCATGATGCGCAGCAGGCCATGCGCAATGTGATACAGCGCGGTCTGAGCGGCACGGCGTGCCACGGAGTCCGCCGCCGTGGTGTACAGGCGGTCCTTCAGCACGTCGAGGTAGAAGCCGCCGAGGTCTTCCGAGCAGAACGTCTGCAGCTTGGCGACTACCGGGTGGAACTCGTACTTGTCGTAGTGCGCGAGGATCTCGGTTTGCAGGTTGGCCGACAGCGCCACTGCATAACGGTCGATCTCGAGCCAGTCTTCCACTGGACGCGCGTGCTTCTCGAAGTCGAAGTCCGACAGGTTGGCGAGCAGGAAGCGCAGCGTGTTGCGGATGCGGCGATAGCCTTCCGTTACGCGCTTCAAGATTTCCTCCGAGATCGCCAGTTCGCCCGAATAATCGGTCGAGGCGATCCACAGGCGGATGATTTCCGCGCCCAGGCGGTTCGCCACTTCATGCGGATCGATACCGTTGCCGAGCGACTTGCTCATCTTGCGGCCTTCGCCGTCCACCGTGAAGCCGTGCGTGAGCAGCGCGTTGTAGGGCGGGCGGCCGTCGATCATCGAAGCCGTCAGCAGCGACGAATGGAACCAGCCGCGGTGCTGGTCCGAGCCTTCCAGGTAGAGGTCGGCCGGGAACTGCAGTTCATCCTTGTGCGAGCCGCGCAGCACGTGCCAGTGCGTCGTGCCCGAATCGAACCACACGTCGAGCGTGTCGCGGTTCTTTTCGTACATGTTGGCGTCGTCGCCGATCAGCTCGCGCGGATCGAGCGATTGCCAGGCTTCGATACCAGCCTTCTCGACGCGCTGCGCCACTTCTTCGAGCAACTCCAGCGTGCGCGGATGCAGCTCGCCGGTTTCCTTGTGCACGAAGAACGCCATCGGCACGCCCCATTGGCGCTGGCGCGACAGCGTCCAGTCCGGGCGGTTGGCGATCATGCTGAAGAGGCGCTGCTTGCCCCACGACGGATAGAACGCGGTGTTTTCGATGCCTTCGAGCGCGGTTTCGCGCAGCGTCTTGTCGGTGTCGTTCGGCTTCACATCCATGCCGGCGAACCACTGCGAGGTCGCGCGGTAGATGATCGGCGTCTTGTGGCGCCAGCAGTGCATGTAGCTGTGCTCGTACTTTTCGGTGCGCAGCAGCGACCCGGCTGTTCCCAGCGCTTCGACGATCTTCGGATTCGCTGCCCAGATCGACAGGCCGCCGAACAGCGCGAGCGATTCGATATAACGGCCGTCGCCCATCACCGGGCTGATGATGTCCGAATCGGCCATGCCGTGCGCCTTGCACGACACGAAGTCTTCCACGCCGTAGGCGGGCGAGGAGTGGACGATGCCGGTACCGGTTTCGGTCGTCACGTAGTCGCCGAGATACACCGGCGCCGTGCGCTTGTAGCTCGGATGCGCGGAGGCGAGCGGGTGATGGAAGCGCAGGTTGGCGAGCTTCGCGCCCGCGGCGGTTGCGACGACGTGGCCTTCGACGCCGTACAGCTTCAGGCACGCTTCGACGCGTTCTTCAGCGAGGATCAGCAGGCCGCGCGGCGTATCCACCAGCGCGTAGGCGATTTCCGGATGAACGTTGAGCGCCTGGTTGGCGGGGATGGTCCACGGCGTCGTGGTCCAGATCACGATGCCGCCTTCGCTGCGCGGCAGGGCCGCGAGGCCGAACGCCTGCGCGGTCTTTTCCGGCTCGGCGAAGGCGAACAGCACGTCGATGGTCGGATCGGACTTGTCCTTGTACTCGACTTCCGCCTCGGCCAGCGCCGAGCCGCAGTCGAAGCACCAGTTCACCGGCTTCAGGCCGCGGAACACGTAACCCTTCTCGATGATCTTCGCGAGCGCGCGGATTTCGCCGGCTTCGTTCGTGAAGTTCATGGTCTTGTACGGGTTGTCCCAGTCGCCAAGCACGCCCAGACGCCGGAAGCCGAGTTTCTGCTTCTCGATCTGTTCGCTCGCGTAGGCGCGTGCCTTCTGCATCACTTCGGCGGCCGGCAGCGACTTGCCGAACTGCTTTTCGATCTGGATTTCGATCGGCATGCCGTGGCAGTCCCAGCCCGGCACATAGGCTGCATCGAAGCCCGCCATGTTGCGCGCCTTGACGACCATGTCCTTGAGGATCTTGTTCACCGCGTGGCCGAGGTGGATGTCGCCGTTGGCATACGGCGGGCCATCATGCAGGATGAACTTCTTGCGACCCTTGGAGGCTGCACGGATCGTTTCGTAGACTTTGCGCTCCTGCCATTCCTTGACCCATTGCGGCTCGCGCTTGGGCAGGTCGCCACGCATCGGAAACGGCGTGTCGAGCAGGTTGACCGGGTAGCGGGACTGCGGTTTCGAATCGGCTTTCTTGTTGCTCATGGTGTGGTCGCGGTGAATTCGTTCGATGCGCGGTAAGTGCGCGATATGCGCACGATGCGCGGGGCGTTAGGCGCGCCCGGCAGGCATGTCGCGTGATCCACGGACGCCCTTCGATGCGCGCGGCGAGGGTGCGTGCTGCGCTTGATGCTGAACGCGCTGGCACGCACCGCGGCGGCTATCTAATTCGGTCCGTGGCTGAAGTGGCGAAGCCGGTCGAACGGCTGCCCGGCGTGCCGGTGCCGACAGCCGCAAACCACGCGCGCGCATTGGCGACGTCGCGCGCGATAGCGGCGGTCAGCGTTTCGAGGTCGACATACTTTTCCTCGTCACGCAGCTTTTTCAGGAATTCGACGCGCACGAGTTTGCCATAGGCGTCGCCGTGCCAGTCGAGCAGGTGGACTTCAAGCAGCACCCGGCCGGAATCGTCGACGGTGGGGCGCAAGCCGAGGCTGGCGACGCCCGGCAGCGGTTCCGCTTCGATGCCGTGCACGCGCACGACGAAAATGCCCGCCAATGCCGGGCGCTTGTGGGCGATCGGCAGGTTCAGGGTGGGAAAGCCGAGGTCGCGGCCAAGCTTCATGCCGTGCACCACGTGGCCGCTGATCAGGTAGTCGCGGCCGAGCGCGGCGCGTGCCGAGTCGAGGTCGCCCGCCACCAGCGCGGCGCGCACGCCCGAGCTGGAGATGCGCGCACCCGAGGGATCCGCGACCGTGGCCATCTGCTCGACTTCAAAACCGTGCTGGGTACCCGCTGCCTTCAGCGAGGCGAAATCGCCCGCGCGCTTGGCGCCATAGCGGAAATCGTCGCCGATCATGACCCAGCGCGCATGCAGGCCGTTGACGATGATCCGTTCGACGAAGGTATCCGGCGACTGGCTGGCGAAGGTGTGGTTGAAATGCTCGACCACGACCCGGTCCACGCCGTTGGTGCGCAGCGCTTCCAGCTTGTCGCGCAGCATCGCGATGCGGGGTGGGGCGCCGGCCGGATTGAAGAATTCGCGCGGGTGCGGCTCGAAAGTCATCACGCAGACAGGCAGGCCGCGCGCATCGGCGGCCGCCCGCACATGGGCGAGCAAAGCCTGATGGCCGCGGTGGACACCGTCGAAGTTGCCGATGGTCAGGGCGCAGGGCGCACGGCTCTCGGCATTGGGAAGACCGCGGAAGACTCTCACAATAGCGGGTTGAGCAACTTTAAAGTTGGGGACGCGTGTAACGGACTAGTCTGTGGGGACGCCACAAGGCGCGGACGCAGCAAGCGCAGACGCCGCAAAACAAACGATTATAAACGCTCAAAGCGGGACCCGGCGGCGCAGCGCCGTTCCGGCGTCCCCCGAATGATAAAATCCGCGGATGAAAAAACTTGTCATCCTGATTTCCGGGCGGGGCAGCAACATGGAAGCCATTGTGCGCGCCTGTTCGCACGAAGGCTGGCCGGCGCAAGTCGCCGCCGTGATTGCCAACCGTCCAGACGCCGCGGGCCTTGCGTTTGCCGCGTCGCATGGTATTGCCACGGCGGTGGTCGACCACCGCCAGTTTCCCGATCGCGAGTCGTTCGACGCTGCTCTCGCGCGCCAGATCGACGTTTTCACGCCGGACCTGGTGGTGCTCGCCGGTTTCATGCGCGTCCTGACGCCCGGCTTTGTCGACCATTACGCGGCGCGTATGCTGAACGTGCATCCGTCGCTGCTGCCGAGCTTCGCGGGCCTCAAAACCCACCAGCAGGCGCTCGACGCCGGCGTGCGCCTGCACGGCGCGTCTGTGCATTTTGTCACGTCGCAGCTCGATCATGGGCCGATCGTGATCCAGTCGGCCGTGCCGGTGCAGGACGGCGACGACGCTGCTGCGCTCGCCGAGCGGGTACTGGCTACGGAACACATCATTTACCCACGCGCGGTGCGCTGGTTCGTCGAAGGGCGTCTCGCGCTCGACGGACTGCGCGTCACGCTGACGCCGCCGGAGCCGCAATGGCTCTTTGCCGACATCAATAGCAACAAGATCGCCGGAGAGGGCGTATGAGACTGCATGGATTTCTGATTGGACAAACCGAAACGCTGCTGGCGGACGTGCTGAAGCTGGCAGGCCCTGCCGACGCGGCCACCAGCCGCTTTTTCCGTGCTCACCCGAAGCTCGGGCACGGCGAGCGCGGCGTGATCGCCGAAGCGGTGTTCGCGGTGCTGCGCCGCCGGATGGAATTCGCCCATCTGGCCGAAAGCGGCACGGGCAGCCCGGCGCGCCGGATGGCCTTGCTGGGCCTGATGCAGACGGCAGGGCGCTCGGCCCTGAAGCCGTTCGTCTCCGACAGCGAGTCCAATTGGCTCGAACACGTCGCGAAGATCGACCCGGAAAGCCTGCCGCTGCGGATTCGCATGAATCTGCCCGACTGGATCTATCAGGCGCTCTCCAGGCGCTTCGAGGCCGAAGAGCTGGCGCAACTGGCCGCCGCTCTGAACTATCCGGCGCCGCTGGACCTGCGCGCCAACCCGATCAAGGCGAGCCGCGACGACGTGCTGGGCGCGCTTTCGAAGGCCGGCATCGAGGCCGGCGCCACGCCGTTCGCGCCGTTTGGCGTGCGGGTGGTCGGCAAGCCGCCGCTCACCAAGCTGGATGCGTTCCAGAACGGCTGGGTCGAGGTGCAGGACGAGGGCAGCCAGTTGCTGTGCTCGCTGGTGGCGCCCAAGCGCGGCGAGATGATCGTCGACTTTTGCGCCGGCGCGGGCGGCAAGACGTTGGCGCTGGGCGCCATGATGCGTTCCACCGGCCGTCTGTACGCGTTCGACATCTCCGAGCGGCGCCTCGCCAAGCTCAAGCCGCGCCTCGCGCGCAGCGGGCTGTCGAACGTCAACCCGGTGCTGATCGACAGCGAGCATGACGCGAAGATCAAGCGCCTCGCGGGCAAGATCGACCGCGTGCTGGTCGATGCACCGTGCAGCGGCCTCGGCACGTTGCGCCGCAATCCGGACCTGAAGTGGCGTCAGTCGCCTGAGTCTGTGGCGGAACTGGCGCCCAAGCAGTTGTCGATCCTGACCAGCGCCGCGCGCCTCGTGAAGGTGGGCGGGCGTCTGGTCTACGCGACCTGCAGCATTCTCGAAGAGGAGAATGAGGCGATTGTCACGCAGTTCCTCGCCAATCACCCGAGCTTTGCCCTCGTGCCGGCGCGCGACGTGCTGGCCGAGCAGCGCGTCGAGATCGAGATGGGTGACTACCTGTCCCTGTGGCCGCACCGTCACGCCACCGACGGCTTCTTCGCCGCCGTGCTGGAGCGCCGCGCTTAAGGCAGCAGAAGCGCCGCAGGCGCGCCGGCCGCCAAGCTGCAACGGCGGCCGCGCCGCGCCGGGCGCAACCACGAAACCATGCACAATCGGATCTTCTCGCACCTGTTCGGCGATGTCGGCCACGACTTCGGCCAGCCGGTGATGCTCTGGCAGGTGGGCGTGCTGCTCGGGACGCTCGCGCTCGCGTGGGGGCTCGCCTGGCTGCTGCGCCGCACGCTCGATCTGCGCCGTCAGACGCGCTATCAGGCGCTGCGCTTCGGCGCGGAAAGCCTCAACCGCGCGTTCTTTCCGCTGATCGGCGCGGCACTGGTCTGGATCGCGCAGGCGGTTGCGGGCCAGTTCATGCACACCGCGCTGCTCGATCTGGCGCTGGTGCCGCTGTTGGGCATCGGCCTGATCTACGTGATGTTTTTCCTCGCCCGGCGCGTGTTTGCGAGCCATGGCGAAGCCCATACCTGGCTCTTCTTCGGCGAGAAAATCGTCTCGCTGATCGTCTGGATCGGCATGGTGCTGACCGTCATGGGCATCCAGGACGACGTGCTCGAATGGATGGGCAGCGTGCACTTTCGCGTCGCCAATGCGCATATGACGCTGCTGTCGCTCTCCACGGGCCTCCTGTGGGTGTGCGTGACCATGATCGTGGCGATGTGGCTGGGCTCGGCGTTCGAAGAGCGCCTGATGCGCTCGCATACGCTCGACGCGAATCTGAAAGTGGTGGTGGCGCGGGTCGGCCGCGCGTTGTTCGTGCTGGCGGCGGTGCTGATCAGCCTGTCGCTGGTCGGTATCGACATTACCGTGCTGGGCGTGTTCGGCGGCGCGCTGGGTGTGGGGCTCGGCTTCGGCCTGCAGAAGATCGCCAGCAACTACGTGTCCGGCTTCATCATCCTGATCGACCGGTCGCTGCGGATCGGCGACACCATCAACACCGGCGGCCTGCAGGGCATGGTCACGCAGATCCGCACCCGCTATACGGTGGTGCGCGGTCTCGACGGTATCGAAACGCTGATTCCCAACGAAAAGCTGATTACCGACGTCGTACAGAACCAGTCGTCGTATCTGACCCGTGGTTACTCGAAGCTTGCAGTGCAGGTCGCTTACACGTCGGACGTCGAACAGGCCATGAGTCTGCTCGCGCAAGCGGCGGCTGGGGTGGAGCGCGTGTTGCAGGACCCTGCGCCCACGCCCTATCTGGTTGGTTTTGGGCCGGACGGCATCAACCTTGAACTGGGCTTCTGGATCGAGGACGCGGCCACCGGCACCGCCAGCGTGCGCTCGGCGATCAACCGCAATATCTGGCGCCGCTTCAGCGAAAACGGCATTTCGATCCCGTTCTCGCAGCGCGAAGTGCGCATCGTCGGCGCGAGCGACATACTGTCGCGATCGGCAAATCTGACCGAAGGGGTCGCTGGCGAGCCGGGCAGCCCCGCCTGACGGGGCGGCGGCCTCACGCCGGCGTATCAAAAAAGAGCGCCAGCGTGTTTCCCCTGGCTTGATGCGCCACAAAAAATCCTCAATTGTTACAAACACTTGGAACGGTTCAAGTAGAATAACGTCCAATCTGTTCGTATGCTTTCACTTTCTTGACGCCGCGTTTTTGGTTACCCTGTTTCGGTTATCCGCTGGTTGCTGTTTTCGCGTTGTCTTCTGGTGTCCTGTCACTCTCGTTCCACAGGTAAATTGCCTTGTTGAATTCCTTGCTTGATTTTCTTGCCCACGGTCTGCTGCGCTTCTCCTGGTGGCAACTCGTGGTATACACGCTCGTGGTGACGCACATCACCATCATCGGTGTGACGGTGTATCTGCACCGCTGCCAGGCGCATCGCGCCCTTGATCTGCATCCCGCAGTCAGTCATTTTTTCCGCTTCTGGCTGTGGATGACCACCGGCATGCTGACCGGCCAATGGGCCGCGATTCACCGTAAGCACCACGCCAAGTGCGAGACCGAAGAAGATCCGCACAGCCCGCAAACGCGCGGCCTCTGGAAGGTCCTGCTGGAAGGCGCCGAGCTCTATCGCACGGAAGCCAAGAACGAAGAGACCATGCGCAAGTTCAGTCACGGCACCCCGAACGACTGGATGGAACGCAACGTCTACACCAAGTACCCGATTCTCGGCGTGAGCCTGATGATGGTGCTGAACGTCGCCATGTTCGGTCTCGTCGGCCTGACCGTCTGGGCCGTGCAGATGATCTGGATTCCGTTCTGGGCAGCTGGCGTGGTCAATGGCCTCGCACACTTCTGGGGCTATCGCAACTTCAACTCGTCGGATGCGAGCACCAACATCTTCCCGTGGGGCATCCTGATCGGCGGCGAAGAGCTGCATAACAACCACCACACGTACGCGACCTCGGCCAAGCTGTCGAACAAGTGGTACGAGTTCGATATCGGCTGGATGTACATCCGCATCATGTCGGCCTTCCGCCTCGCCAAGGTGAAGAAGGTCGCGCCTACGCCGCGCCTGACCACCGGCAAGCTGGTGCTCGACCAGGACACGCTGCAGGCCGTGCTGGCCAATCGCTACGAAGTGATGGCCCGTTACGGCAAGGCGCTCAAGCGCGCTTATCGCCAGGAACTCGCACACCTGAAGGAAGTGGGCGCGCGCGAAAAGTATCAAGTGATGCGTGGCGCACGTAGCTGGTTCCACAAGGAAGAGGCAGGCCTCGACGAACCGCAGAAGCGTCAACTGCCGCAAATCTTCGCGAACAGCCAGAAGCTGCGCACCTACATCGAACTGCGCAATGAGCTGGCCGCCATGTGGGAGCGCTCGAACGCCTCGCGCGAACAGTTGCTGGTACAGTTGCAGGATTGGTGTCATCGTGCAGAACAGAGCGGCATCAAGGCCCTGCAGGAATTTGCGATGCGCCTGCGTCGCTATGCATGAGCTCGGAACATAAGCACGAAATCTATTAAAATTTAGTTACGTCACAAAACCCCGCGTTGGCGGGGTTTTGCTTTTTTGGGCCGCCAAAAACGTCGGACGTGACGCGCAGCGCAGCATGCGCAACATGGATAGCGCATCGGCGCATGCACCACGTACGGCGATCAGCGGCGAATCAGCAGGGCAGAGGGGATCATGAATCAGCAGGCGATCAGGAGCGTCGAATACGACCGGCCGCAGGCGCAGGGCCTGACGTGCGGTATCGGGCAAGCGTGGGCAAAGGTGCCGGACGTGCCGTCGGCGGAAGAAAGGCGCGCGCTGAAGGCGCGTATCCGCGAGTTGCTGGTGCGTGAGAAAGCAGTGCTTGTCGCGCACTATTACGTCGATGCGGAGCTGCAGGAGCTGGCCGACGAAACTGGCGGCTGCGTGGCGGACTCGCTGGAAATGGCTCGTTTCGGCCGCGATCACGAAGCGCAGACGCTGGTGGTCGCCGGCGTGCGCTTCATGGGCGAGACCTCGAAAATTCTCAGTCCCGGCAAGCGTGTACTGATGCCGGATCTCGACGCGACCTGCTCGCTCGATCTCGGCTGTCCTGCCGACGAGTTCTCGGCCTTCTGCGATGCGCATCCGGATCGCACGGTGGTGGTCTACGCGAACACCAGTGCCGCCGTGAAGGCGCGGGCGGACTGGATGGTGACGTCGTCGATCGGCCTCGAGATCGTTGCCGACCTGCACGCGCGCGGCGAAAAGATCATCTGGGCGCCGGACCGGCACCTGGGCAACTACATTCAGAAGACGACCGGCGCGGACATGCTGCTGTGGCAGGGTTCGTGTCTCGTGCACGACGAATTCAAGGGCATCGAACTCGATCTGCTGCGCGAGCAATATCCGGACGCGAAGGTGCTGGTGCACCCCGAGTCGCCGGAAAGCGTGGTGGCGCTGGCCGATGTGGTGGGTTCGACGACGCAACTGATCGACGCCGCGCAACGGCTCGACGCCAAGCAGTTCATCGTCGCAACGGATCTCGGCATTCTGTACAAGATGCGGCTTGCCGCGCCGGGCAAGACCTTTATCGAAGCGCCCACGGCCGGCAACAGCGCGACCTGCAAGAGCTGCGCGCATTGCCCGTGGATGGCGATGAACGGACTGGCGAATCTGGCCGACGTGCTGGAACGCGGTCACAACGAGATCTTCGTCGATCGCGCGGTGGCAGAGCGCGCCCGCCTGCCGATCGACCGCATGCTCGACTTCGCCGCGCGTCACAAGAAGCGCGTGCAGGCGAGCGGCGATCTGGCCAAGGACACGGCATTGTTTTCGAATGTGGGGGCGGCGTAATGGGGGCGGCTGAGCAGAATCGGGCGGGATATCAGGCTGACGCGGTATCGCCGTTGTTTGCAGAAGTGCGGGCGCAGTATGGCGCGGCCTTCGATGCGGCGCTCGCGCGCAACGTCGCGGACGCACTGGCGGAAGATGTGGGTGCGGTCGATCAGACGGGCCGGCTCGTACCTGCCGACGAGTTGCGCGACGCGCGCATCATCGTGCGTGAAGACGCCGTGCTGTGCGGTGTGCCGTGGTTCAACGCAGTGATGCGCAGCGTCGATCCGCACATCGAGGTGCAGTGGCGCTATCGCGAAGGCGAACGCATGGCGGCCGACACGCCGGTGTGCGAGCTGCGCGGCCCAGTGCGCGCGTTGCTGACCGCTGAGCGTAACGGGCTCAATTTCCTGCAGATGCTCTCAGGCGTGGCGAGCGCGACACGGCGCTACGTCGATGCGATCGCCCATACCCAGGCGCGCATTCTGGATACGCGTAAGACCTTGCCCGGGTTGCGGCTCGCGCAGAAGTATGCGGTGCGCGTGGGTGGCGGCGCTAACCAGCGGCTCGCGCTGTATGACGGCATTCTCATCAAGGAGAATCACATCGCAGCGGCTGGCGGCGTGGGGGCGGCGATGGACGCTGCGCTCGCGTTGAATGCGGGTGTGTCGATCCAGATCGAGGTGGAAACGCTCGAGCAGCTTGAAACGGCTCTCGCTCATCGGGCGCAATCCGTGCTGCTCGACAACTTCACGTTCGATGCCATGCGTGAGGCGGTGCGTCTCACGGCCGGGCGTGCCGTGCTCGAAGTCTCGGGCGGCGTGAACTTCGAGACCGTGCGGACGATTGCCGAGACGGGTGTCGATCGCATCTCGATTGGCGCCTTGACGAAGGACGTGCGCGCAACGGATTACTCGATGCGCATCGTCTGATTTCCTCGTCGCGTCTCTTTTCGATTCGAGTACGCGGCATGCGTCATCTGCCGCCGCAGCAGCAAAAAGGCCATCGTCAACGTTCGATGGCCTTTTTGTTTTTGGGCAGGTCCGAAACGAGCGGCGATGAGCCGCGCTCCGCACCTCATGCGTTAGACGTTGCGGTTGCGCACGTTCTCCGGCGACAACACGGTGGGCAATGCTTTCGGCAGCGCAGCCGGCCAGTCGCGGCTAAAGTGCAGGCCGCGGCTTTCGCGCCGTGAACGGGCGCTATCCACGATCAGCGACGCGACGTCGACCAGATTGCGCAGTTCGAGCAGATCGCGGCTCACCTTGAAGTGTGCGTAGTACTCGTGGATCTCGTCGCGCAGCAGCGCGAGACGATGCTTGGCGCGTGCGAGCCGCTTGTCGGTTCGCACGATGCCGACGTAATTCCACATCAGGCGGCGCAGCTCGTCCCAGTTGTGGGCAACCACCACCTCTTCGTCCGGATCGGACACGCGGCTTTCGTCCCAGTCCGGCAGCGGCGCATGAACGGCGGCGCTGAAACCTTCCGCTTCGATGGCAGCGGCGGCGGAGCGGCCGATAACAAGGCACTCCAGCAGCGAATTGCTGGCGAGACGGTTGGCGCCGTGCAGTCCGGTGCAGGAGGTCTCGCCGACCGCGTAGAGGCCCGCCAGATCGGTGCGGCCGCCCAGATCCGTGACGACTCCGCCGCAGGTGTAGTGCGCGGCCGGCACGACCGGAATCGGCTCTTTGGTGATGTCGATACCGAACTCGAGGCAGCGCTTGAGAATGGTCGGAAAGTGTTCTTGCAGGAACGACGCCGGCTGGTGGCTGATATCGAGGTACACGCAGTCGATGCCGCGCTTCTTGATCTCGAAGTCGATCGCGCGGGCCACGATATCGCGCGGGGCCAGTTCGGCGCGCTCGTCGTGCTGCGGCATGAAGCGGGTGCCGTCCGGCAGCTTCAGAATGCCGCCTTCGCCGCGCACCGCTTCCGAGATCAGGAAGGATTTGGCGTAGGGATGGAACAGGCACGTCGGGTGGAACTGGATGAACTCCATGTTCGACACGCGGCAGCCGGCGCGCCAGGCCATGGCGATGCCGTCGCCGGTGGCGGTGTCCGGGTTCGTGGTGTACAGGTAGACCTTGCCTGCACCACCGGTTGCGAGCACCGTGTGCGGCGCCTCGATAGTGACGGTGCGGCCGCTTTCGAGATCGAGCGCGTACAAGCCGTGGCAGCGACGCCCCGGCAGACCGAGGCGGTCCGACGTGATCAGGTCGATTGCGTAGTGATTTTCGAGCAACGTGATGTTCGGATGGCGGCGCACACGCTCGCTTAGCGTTGCGACTACCGCGTGGCCGGTCGCGTCCGCAGCATGAATGATGCGGCGATGGCTATGGCCGCCTTCGCGCGTAAGGTGGAAGCCGAGTTCGGCGGCATCGTCTTTGGTGAACGGCACGCCTTGGGCGATCAGCCATTCGATGGCCTCGCGCCCATGCTCGACAATGAAACGCGTCGCGGCTTCGTCGCACAGACCGCCGCCGGCGATGAGCGTGTCGCTGACATGATTTTCGATGCTGTCCGCGGAATCCAGCACGGCGGCGATTCCGCCTTGCGCCCAATCGCTGGCGCCTTCAGTCATCGAAACCTTGGCAATGACCGCGACCCGCCGCGTCTCCGCCAGATTCAGTGCGACACTCAGACCCGCCAGGCCACTGCCGACAATCGCCACATCGAAATTCATTCCCTGCGTCTCCATCGCTTGATCGGCCGTTGCGACTCGTGTCGCCGCTCACCGATAAACGTGAAAGCATACGCGCAGCGCGCAGCAAGGAGGCCTGAAAAAGCAAAAAGCCCCGCACAAGTGCGGGGCTTTTTTGTCGTCGTCAACAAACAGGAGACAAGATCTTATTTGATCTTGGTTTCCTTGTACGGAACGTGCTTGCGAACGACGGGATCAAACTTGCTGATCTCCATCTTTTCCGGCATGTTGCGCTTGTTTTTCGTCGTGGTGTAGAAGTGACCCGTACCTGCGGTCGATTCCAGCTTGATCTTGTCGCGTGCGCCTTTGGCCATGATTTACTCCTTAGGCTTCACCGCGTGCGCGCAGGTCTGCGAGCACGGCGTCAATGCCGTTCTTGTCGATCAGACGCAGGCCGGCGTTCGAAACGCGCAGACGCACCCAACGGTTTTCGCTTTCCACCCAAATACGGCGGTTTTGCAGGTTCGGCAGGAACCGGCGCTTGGTTTTGTTGTTCGCGTGGGAAACGTTGTTGCCGCTCATCGGCGCTTTCCCAGTTACTTGGCATACGCGTGCCATATGAGAGCACTCCTAATACGCTAATTCTGAGTTCGGACGCCGCGAAAGTTATCCGGAAGGGCCGTGCTGATCACTCAGTCACTTATCTCCCGAAAGGCCTTTGATGGCTTCGGAACAGGGTTGGAAACAGGCAAACCGGAATTCTAGCAGAAAAAAAGCCGATAAATCAAACCTTATTTGCGATCGGCTACCCGGGACAACATGGCGCTGCGTCCTCAATCCGACGGGCGCCCTGGCGCTGTGCTGCTGTGGCCGCTCGGGGATTCACGACCATCCGGCTCTGGCAAACGAGAATGTCTCGTGGGTGCCGATCACGAGGTGATCGATCAGTTGGACGTCGATCAGCGCGAGGGTATCGCGCAGCACCTGGGTGAGCCGCCGGTCGCTGGCGCTCGGCTTGACCGCGCCAGAGGGGTGATTATGCGCCACGATCATGCTCGCCGCATTGGTTGTGAGCGCGCGGCGGACAATTTCCCGCGGATAGACCGCCATGCGCGTGAGCGAGCCGCGCGAGCTTTCCTCGGTGCTGATCAGCCGGTGCCGGGCGTCCAGAAACAGGCAGACGAAGACTTCATGGGGCCGCGAGCCGATCAGCAGGCGCAAATAGTCTTCGACTGCCTCGGGCGAGTCGATCAGCGGCTTTTCGCGCATTTTTTCGACCAGCGAGCGCCGCGCCAGCTCAAGAATGGCGAGCAACTGCGCGGTTTTGGCGGGGCCGATGCCGGGCAGCCCGTTGAAATCGTCCGGTGTGGCGTCTAGCATTGCGCGCAGCGAACCAAAGCGCTTGAGCAGGGAATGGGAGATGCCGAACACGCTGTGCCCCGGCAGCCCGGAGCCCAGCACCAGCGCGACGAGTTCGGCGTCGGTCAGAGTGCCGGGCCCGAACTCGAGCAAGCGCTCGCGCGGCATGTCGGGTTTGCCGCGCTTGCTGCGGCTGCGCTTGCGCACGGCTCGCTCGCCCATGGTCGCCGAACGCGCAGGCGGCTTCGGCGCGAGCCGCCCGGGGGCGGACAGCGTACCCACATCCTCCGCGGTATTTGGCGTCACTTCGACGCAGGCGTAATAGTCCATGTCATCTTTCTCCGATTGGTGGGTGAGAACCGCCTCACCTGTAGCGGCCTTGCATATGACGCTCGCAAGCCGCCGCGGGATATGTGGCTTACAATAGGGCCTTTGCGCACGGCACCATGACGGTTTGCCACCCGCACAGGCGGCGCCCACGGCGCCCGCGTGCAGCGCGTCCCGACTGAACGAGTACTGCATGAGCATCATCGACATCTCTGAAGTGAAACCCGGTTCGCACGTCACACTCCATTACCGGCTTTCGCTTGCCGATGGCGCCGAAGTCATCAACACCTTCACGGAAAAGCCGGCCACGCTGCTGCTGGGCGCAGGCCAACTGGCGCCGCCGCTGGAAGATATTTTGCTGGGATTGAAGGTCGGCCACCATTCGACCTTTCAGCTAACGCCGGAGCAGGCCTTCGGCCCGCGCAATCCCGAACTGCTGCAGCGGGTGTCGCTCGCCACGCTGCGCGAAAACAGCATGATCGGTGAGGACTTTTCGCCGGGCGATCTCGTCGAATTCAACGCGCCGGGAGGCGGACGCTACGCTGGTGTGCTGAAGGAAGTGGGCGAAACGTCTGCCCTGTTCGATTTCAATCACCCCCTCGCCGGCCAGGCGCTGGCGTTCGAAGTGAAAATCATCGGGATTCTGTAAACATGAGCACCACGGATACGACTCTGACTGAAGCCGAGATCCTGCTGGCGCAACCGCGCGGTTTTTGCGCGGGTGTCGATCGGGCCATCGAAATCGTCGAACGCGCGATCAAGCTGCACGGTTCACCTATCTACGTGCGTCACGAGATTGTTCACAACGCCTATGTGGTGGAAGACCTGCGCAAGAAGGGCGCGATCTTCATCGAGCAGTTGGAGGAGGTGCCGGCCGGCAATACGGTGATCTTCAGTGCGCACGGTGTCTCGAAGACGGTGCGCGCGGAAGCCGAGTCGCGTGGCCTGCGCGTGTACGACGCAACTTGTCCGCTCGTCACCAAGGTGCACATCGAGGTCGCCAAGATGCGCCAGGACGGCTTCGATATCGTGATGATCGGCCACAAGGGTCATCCTGAAGTCGAGGGCACGATGGGGCAGGCGGGCGAGGGCATGTATCTCGTCGAAGACATTGCCGATGTCGAAGCGCTGGCACTCGCGGATCCGGAGCGCATAGCATTCGTCACGCAAACCACGCTGTCGGTCGACGACGCCGCCGAGATCATCGCTGCGCTCAAGGCCAAGTATCCGGCCATCCGCGAGCCTAAAAAGCAGGACATCTGCTATGCCACGCAGAACCGCCAGGACGCGGTGAAGTTCATGGCGCCGCAGTGCGACGTGGTGATCGTGGTGGGAAGTCCGAACAGTTCGAACTCGAACCGCTTGCGCGAAGTCGCCGAGAAGCGCGGGATCCCTTCTTATATGGTGGACTCGCCCGACCAGATCGATCCGGCTTGGATCGTCGGCAAGCGCCGCATCGGCGTGACCGCCGGCGCGTCCGCGCCGGAAGTGCTGGCGCAAGCCGTGATCGCCCGTTTGCGCGAGCTGGGCGTGCGCAATGTGCGCGCTCTTGAAGGCATCGAGGAAAACATCGCGTTTCCTCTGCCGCGAGGTCTGGGCTTGCCAGCCTGACAATCTGCTGACGTTTCTGTAAGAAAAGCGCGCCTCGAGCGCGCTTTTTTATTGTTCCGACGATTGCATCGAGTTCTATAAATAAGTGTCAGATCATAGAAATGAACCGTTTTGCAGTGCCCGGAACGCAAAAATTTTGTTTCCAGGCGATTTTATTTAATCTATCCGGCAGTGATCGAGCCCCATTTAACTGTGTGATATTCGCCACCGTTGATTTTTGATGCACTAACATTGTGCGTCGCGCTGCCGATATACCAAAAGGTAGTACTTATCGCTCAGCGCGATGAAATCAGGGGTGGACCGCGTTCGCTGCAACACTTGATGCTGCTTGGGTCTACGTTGGTGCAACTGATGCACGGAAAATTGTCGCAACCAGGTTGCGCCTTTATCCCGATATTGTTCTCAAAATACGGTTGCAATGCAGGAAAACCCTGCCGTTTCAACAATATTGCCCGTCGCATAATTGGAGTTACAATGCGCGCGTTCTCAAGGCCTCCGGGCTTCGAACGCTGGATTTAGCAAGGCGCTGGAGACCTACCTAATGCGAGTCAAGTTTGCTTACGCCGTGTCCATCCCGGCCGCGGTTGAGACGCTGACCGCGAGCAGCAAAAAGAGCAATGGCATGGCAGACGCAGGCGAATCCGCCGCGACGATGGTAGAGGCGCCGGCAAGCAGGAAGGTGGCGATCGTTACGATCGATCATGCGACCCCATTAATGGGAAATATTGCCCATCTAGGCAAAGACAACGAAAACGGGGCGCGATTGGTAGTTGAGGAGATGACCACGCAGGGGCCGGCAGTCGACGGCCAGAAGATCCAGCCGGAGCTGGACGCGAAATGCATCGCGCCAAGGGCCGATGCGGCTGCCTATGGCAAGGGGAGCGCGGACGAGTCTGCGAATACCGCCAGGGCGAGCAGCGCGAAAACGGTCGCACGGGAAGCGACAAATGATCAGGCCACGGGGATCCGGGCCATTCTCACCAACATCAAGCGTGTTCAGCCGGGCGGCATCAAGTCCGGCCGCATGCACGCAACGGGCGGGCCGCTCACGAAGCAGGCGGCCGCGCTCGATATCAGGGCAGAAATCCTTGGCGGCGACGGCGTGTGTACCGTCAAGGTGGGGGAGCTGGCGGGATCCGCCGGGCACAACCCGGTCAGTTCGGAGGCGGCACTCGTGCTTTCGGACATGACCCAGGGAGCGGGCTTCAAGCAGCAGGATGGAGGCCGTTCCAACACGCCGGTGCAGAGTGACGCGCCGTTCACGTATGAGGCTCTGTACGTGATTGTCGATGCAAAGCAGCGCGCCAACTCAATCGACGCGCCCGAGGTGCTGGCTGCGATGCCGAGCGCGGGTTACCACCGCGTAACCGGTCACATCGCATTCGACGACAAGGGTGATTTGAAAGAAGGCGCCATTACGCTTTACGACTTCAGGGACAGCAAGCACGCGGTCCTCGACGCCGTAGAGATGTAATGACGGGACGTACAGCCTGACGGCACCTGGCCCACCCATTGGTGTCGTTTTTGCATCCGTTTCCGGCAAGGCGGCGACTGCATCCCAGTCGCATGACGAACCGGTAGCGGATAACCCTTACCGGTCTTTTACATCAGTACCCGCAGTGCCGTTGCGATTTGTGTGAAGCATCACCGCCCACCGGCTGATGACGAACGCAAATCCAGTCGCACGGGCTAAGGAGCATTAAATGGATATCTTCATCCAGCAGATCCTCAACGGACTGGTGCTTGGCAGCGTTTACGCCATCATCGCACTGGGCTATACGATGGTTTACGGCATCTTGGGCATCATCAACTTCGCTCACGGCGATGTGTTGATGGTGGGCGCGATGGTTGCGCTCTCAGCCATAGGCGTGCTGCAGAACCACTTTCCGGGGCTAGGCAATGTGCCGACGCTCATCATCGCGTTGATCATCGCCGCAGCGGTTTGCTCGGTGGTCGGCTACACGATCGAGCGCGTGGCCTACCGGCCGTTGCGCCGCGCGCCGCGTCTGGCTCCGCTGATCACCGCCATCGGCGTGTCGATCCTGCTGCAGACGCTTGCGATGATGATCTGGTCGCGTAACCCGCTGCCGTTCCCGCAACTGCTGCCGACCGATCCGATCAACGTGATCAAGGCCGGGCCCAACAATCCGGGCGCCGTGATCTCGATGACTGAAATCGTAATCATCGTAGTGGCGTTTCTCGTGATGGGCGGCCTGCTGCTGCTCGTGCACAAGACGAAGCTCGGCCGTGCGATGCGCGCGATTGCCGAAAATCCGAACGTGGCGAGCCTGATGGGCGTGAGCCCGAACTTCGTGATCTCGGCAACCTTCATGATCGGCTCGGCCCTCGCTGCGCTGGCCGGCGTGATGATCGCGTCCGAGTACGGCAACGCTCACTTCTATATGGGCTTTATCCCCGGTCTGAAGGCCTTTACCGCGGCAGTGCTGGGCGGCATCGGCAATCTCGGCGGTGCAATGGTCGGCGGCGTGGTGCTCGGCCTGATCGAACAGTTGGGTGCGGGCTACATCGGCAACCTGACGGGTGGTGTGTTCGGCAGTAACTACCAGGACGTGTTCGCATTCATCGTGCTGATCGTCGTGCTGGTGTTCCGTCCGTCGGGCCTGCTCGGCGAACGTGTCGCAGATCGCGCCTGACCTGGGCCATAAGGAGCAATTAGACATGACCTCAATTCAACCGATCGAGCCGTCCACGACGCTCATCCCCGAGAAGAACCTGACGAAGACGCTGACCGTCGGCATCATCACCGCGATTTTCGTGATCGCCGCGCCGATGATCATCGGCGCAGTCGGCGGCAACTACTGGGTGCGCGTGCTCGACTTCGCGATGCTGTACGTGATGCTGGCACTCGGCCTTAACGTGGTGGTCGGCTTCGCCGGCCTGCTGGACTTGGGCTACATCGCGTTCTACGCGATCGGCGCCTATACCACGGCCTTGTTGTCGTCGCCGCACCTGTCCACGCAATTCGCGTGGATCGGCGCAATGTTCCCGCACGGCCTGCATACGCCGTTCTGGATCATCGTGCCGCTCGCCATGGCACTGGCCGCGATGTTCGGTGTTCTGCTCGGTGCGCCGACCCTGCGTCTGCGTGGCGATTACCTCGCCATCGTGACCTTGGGCTTCGGGGAAATCGTGCGGATCTTCATGAACAACCTCGACCGCCCGGTGAACATCACCAACGGGCCGCAGGGGATCACGGGTATCGACCCGGTGCAGGTCGGCGGCTTCAGCCTCGCGCAGACCCACACGTTCCTCGGCTTCCAGTTCACGACGGTGTACATGTATTACTACCTGTTCGTGCTGTGTGCGTTGCTGGTGATCTGGGTATGTACGCGTTTGCAGCACTCGCGTATCGGCCGTGCATGGGCCGCGATCCGCGAAGACGAAATCGCTGCCAAGGCAATGGGCATCAACACCCGTAACGTGAAGCTGCTGGCGTTCGCGATGGGCGCGTCGTTCGGCGGCCTGTCGGGCGCGATGTTCGGTGGTTTCCAGGGCTTCGTGTCGCCTGAATCGTTCACCTTCTGGGAATCGGTCGTGGTGCTGGCCTGCGTGGTGCTGGGCGGTATGGGCCACATCCCGGGCGTGATTCTCGGTGCGGTGCTGCTCGCCGTGTTCCCGGAATTCCTGCGCTCGACCATGGGTCCGCTGCAGAACATGATCTTCGGCCATGAAATTGTCGATACCGAAGTGATCCGTCAGTTGCTGTACGGTCTCGCGATGGTCCTCATCATGCTGTACCGCTCGGAAGGCCTGTGGCCGTCGCCGAAGCACGAGGACAAGATTGCGAAAATCGCGAAGCGCAACAGCAAGAAGCCGGTGCGCGCCTGAGGCCTGATTGGAGAATTCTATGAGCGACAAACAAATCCGTCTGTCCGTCAAGGGCGTGAACAAGCGCTTTGGCGGTCTGCAGGCACTGTCCGACGTCGGCCTGGAAATCAAGTCCGGTGAGATCTACGGTCTGATCGGGCCGAACGGCGCCGGCAAGACCACGTTCTTCAACGTCATCACGGGCCTCTATACGCCGGACTCCGGCGACTTCAGGCTGGACGGCGAGAGCTACACGCCGACCGCGGTGTACCAGGTCGCGAAGGCCGGGATTGCGCGGACCTTCCAGAACATTCGTCTGTTCGGCGGCATGACCGCGCTGGAAAACGTGATGGTGGGCCGTCACGTGCGCACCAAGCATGGCCTGCTCGGCGCTGTGTTCCAGACGCCGGCTGAGCGCAAGGAAGAGCGCGAGATCAAGGAGCGCGCGCTCGAACTGCTGGAGTACGTCGGCGTGCTGCAATACGCGGACTACACCTCGCGCAATCTGTCGTATGGCCACCAGCGTCGTCTGGAAATCGCCCGTGCATTGGCAACCGATCCGAAGCTGCTGGCGCTGGACGAGCCGGCCGCCGGCATGAACGCGACGGAAAAGGTCGAGCTGACCAAGCTGCTCGACAAGATCCGCAGCGACGGCAAGACGATCCTGCTGATCGAGCACGACGTGAAACTGGTGATGGGCCTGTGCAACAACATGACAGTGCTCGATTACGGCAAGGTGATCGCCCAGGGGCTGCCGCAAGACGTGCAGAAAGACCCGAAGGTGATTGAGGCATATCTGGGTGCGGGGGTCCACTGATGGCTACGGCAATGTTGAAAATCAAGGGCCTGCAGGTCAATTACGGCGGCATTCAGGCAGTCAAGGGTATCGACCTGGAAGTTGGTCAGGGCGAACTGGTCACGCTGATTGGCGCGAACGGCGCAGGCAAGACCACGACGATGAAGGCGATCACGGGTCTGAAGGCGTACTCGGCGGGCGATATCGAGTACATGGGCCAGTCCATCAAGGGGCTGCCCGCGCACGAGCTGCTCAAGCGCGGTCTGGCGATGGTGCCGGAAGGTCGCGGCATCTTCTCGCGCATGTCGATTGTCGAAAACATGCAGATGGGTGCTTATCTGCGTAACGACACCGACGGCATCAAGGCGGACGTCGATCGCATGTTCGGCTTCTTCCCGCGCCTGAAGGAACGCGCTTCGCAGTACGCGGGCACGTTGTCGGGCGGCGAGCAGCAGATGCTGGCGATGGCGCGCGCGATCATCAGCAAGCCCAAGCTGCTGTTGCTGGATGAGCCGTCGATGGGTCTCTCGCCGATCATGGTCGAGAAGATCTTCGAAGTGGTGCGGGCGATCTCGGCCGAAGGCATGACCGTGCTGCTGGTCGAGCAGAACGCGCGCCTGGCGCTGCAGGCAGCGAATCGCGGCTACGTGATGGACTCGGGTCTGGTGACGATGTCCGGTGACGCGAAGCAGATGCTGGATGATCCGAAGGTTCGGGCTGCTTATCTGGGTGAATGAGCTGGGTGAATGAGCTCGGTGAATAAACCCGGCAAGTTGAGTGGCTGAACCCGCCACTCAAACCTGCCCAAACACAAAGGCCGCATGCGATATTTTGCATGCGGCCTTTGTTATTTCTGCGCGCCGGCTTGCTTAGCCGTTCAAAACGAACTTACGCAGCAGAAGGAGGCGACGCCGACTCGGCGCTCGCATGTTCACCCAGGCGCTTGCCCAGGCTGATCACCGCATCGGCGCGATAACCGAGTGCCTCGTAAAACGCCCGCACTTCCTGCTTCGCCGTCAGCACCTGCAGATTGACCTTCGGACAGCCCATCGCAACGAGCGCCGCTTCGGCATGCGCAATCAGCCTGGTGCCGATGCCGAGCCGGCGCTGCGAGCCATCCACGGCGAGCGAGTAAAGCCAGCCCCGGTGGCCGTCATAACCGGCCATCACGGTGCCCACCAGACGCTCGCCGAGCGTGGCGACAAAGAACAGCTCCGGCTGCGTGGCCATCTTGTTGGCGATCGACAGATGCGGGTTGCGATGCGGCCGCGTCACTTCCCGATACTCGGGAAATGCCTCCTGCCACAGCGCGACCACGGCATCGGTATCGCTCGCTTCAAAGCGGCGGATCGATAGCGTGGCGGTTGTCATGCGCGCTCCTTCTTCAGCGTTTAAAGGGTGTCGAGAATCGAGCGCAGCATAGCCATCATCTGGTCGATCTCTTCGTTGGTCACGTTCAGGGCCGGCATGAAGCGCAGCAGGTTCGGACGCGCCGCGTTGAGCAGCAAACCGTCCGGCTGCATATTGCGGGCTTTCTCGACGATCTGGTTGCCGATATCCTTGCCGAGCAGCAACGCGCGCAGCAAGCCCTCGCCGCGTTCGCCAGCAAAGCCGCGCTCTTCCGACAGTTCCAGCAGCTTCGCACGCAGATACTCGCCGCGCTCGCGCACGCCTTCAAGGAAACCCGGTGCGGTCAGTTGCGAGATCACCGAGTAACCGACTGCCGTCATCAGCGGATTGCCGTTATAGGTGCCGCCCTGGTCGCCGGCTTCGAACACTTCGACTGCGGCCTTGCAGAGCAGCGCTGCGAGCGGCACGCCGCCGCCGATACCCTTGCCGAGCGTCATGATGTCCGGCTCGATACCCGACAGTTCGTACGCGAACAGCGTGCCGGCGCGTCCGCAGCCGCTTTGCACTTCGTCGGCGATCAGCAGGATGTTGTGTTTCTGGGTCAGCGCACGCAGTTGTTGCATGAATTCGGGCGTCGCCGGAATCACGCCGCCTTCGCCCTGGATCGGCTCGAGCATCACCGCGACGGTCTTGCCGTTGATGAGCTTTTCAACCGAGGCGATGTCGTTCAGGTCGGCCTTCGGGAAACCCGGCACTTGCGGTGCGTAGATGGTGTCCCAGCCCGGCTTGCCGCTCGCCGACATGGTGGCGAGCGTGCGGCCGTGGAAGCTGTGGTCGAACGTGATGATCTCGTAGGCGCCGTCCTTGTGCTTCTTGCCCCACTTGCGCGCCAGCTTGATCGCGCCTTCATTCGCTTCGGCGCCGCTGTTGGCGAAGAAGACCTTGTCGAAGCAGCTATGTTGCGTGAGCAGGCCGGCGAGCTGGGCCATCGGCGCGTTGTAGAACGCGGGCGACGGGTTGATCAGCAGTTGCGCCTGCTTGTTCAGCGCTTCGATCATGCCTTCGTTGCAATGCCCGAGTGCGTTGACCGCCCACCCCTGGATGAAGTCGAGATATCGCTTGCCGGTGTTGTCGTAGATCCACGAGCCCTTGCCGTGCGTAAAAACGATCTCGGGCCGGTTGGTGATGTACATCAGCGACTCGACGGGATACTCATTGAAATTCATGGCGGCAGGCTCCGGGCGTTGCAGGGTGAAGGAACAGTAAAAAGGGGCGGGAAAAACAAAAAGCCACGGCATGCCGTGGCTTTCGTGATTCGAACAACATGCGCCTGTCTGGCGCGAATCCGTGACAAAGCCGGCGGCGTCCCTAAGGGAGCAGCGAGCGGCGACGTCGGAGTTCGGACTGGATGCGGTTCATGCGCGAAAGAATACGACAACGCGAGCACCGGTGTAAACCATGAATTTCGCCTGCGACGGACTTTTTGGGTCCGCCGTGCAGGCTAGTCAGGTTGACGCGGCCAATCCAGGTAAGGGCTGGCTGTGGTTAAACCGGGTTCGCGAGGTCGGCTGCGCTCGTGAAGGAATCCGCGTAGAACTCGTCTTCCGGCAGGCCGTGGTGCTGCGTGAAATCGCGCTGCGCCGATTCGACCATCACCGGTGCGCCGCAGGCGTACACCTGATAACCCGACAAGTCTGGCAGGTCTTCGATGACGCTGCGATGAACGAAGCCGGTGCGGCCGGTCCATGCGTCGCTCGGGTCCGGTTCGGAGAGCACCGGCACGAACTTGAAGTTCGGGATTTCGCGCGCCCATTGTTCGGCCAGCTCGAGCAGGTACAGGTCTTTCTTGCGGCGTGCGCCCCAGTACAGCGTCATCGGCCGGTCGAGTTCCTTGAACACCGCGTGTTCGACGATCGCCTTCAGCGGCGCGAAGCCGGTGCCGGAGGCGAGCAGCACGATCGGCTTGTCCGAGTCTTCGCGCAGGAAGAAGGTGCCGAGCGGCGCCTCGAAGCGCAGGATGTCGCGCTCCTTCATGGTGTTGAAGACGTGATCGGTGAACGCACCGCCGGGCATATGGCGGATATGCAGTTCGATCGGGCCTTCGACGTGCGGCGCGTTCGCCATCGAATAGCTGCGGCGCTTGCCGTCCTTCAGGATGAACTCGAGGTACTGGCCGGCGAGGTATTGCAGACGCTCGTTGGCGGGCAATTGCAGCTTCAGCACGACCACGTCGTCGGCCTTGCGCTCGATCGCGTTCACGCGGCACGGCAGCTTCTTGACCTGCACGTCGCCCACACCCGCGACTTCGCGGATGTCGATCTCCAGATCGGAGCACGGCGTCGCGCAGCAGAACAGCGCCATACCGCGGGTTTTTTCGTCGTTCGACAGTGCCGACGACGAATGCTGGCGCTGTTCGACTTCGCCGCTGACCACGGTGCCCTTGCACGAACCGCACGCGCCGTTCTTGCAGCCATACGGCAGGCCGATGCCTTGGCGCAGGGCGGCGGTCAGGACGGGTTCGTCGGGTTCTACTTGAAACTGCCGGCCGCTTTGCCGGAGGGTTACATTAAATGCCATAGCGTGTTCGAGTTCGAAGAGTCGGTAATCGGTGTGAGCCGCCCCTGACGGCTACAATGCGTCCACCATGAAAGCCACACGAAACTTGCGCCGCCGGCGCGTGCTCATTGTGGGCTGCGGCGATGTCGGCATGCGTTGTGCCGCGCTGCTGCAGCCGCGCGCGCATCTGTTTGCGCTTACGACCCAGCCAGCCCGTTGCGCCGAATTGCGCGCGGCGGGCTTGACGCCGCTGCTCGGCGATCTCGATGCCCGCCGCAGCCTGAAGCGGCTCGCGGGCCTCGCGCCGATGGTGCTGCATCTGGCCCCGCCGCAAAAGACCGGCGACGACGACCGCCGTACGCGGGCGTTGCTTGGCGCCCTCAGCGCACGCCGGATCCGGCCCGCACGCAGTGCGGTAGCGCCGGTAGCGCGCTTGCGCCGCCTTCGCGGTGCATGGATGGAACGGGAAGCAGGCAATATTGTACCCGACGGGGTAAGACGCTCCGCGGGTTCGCGGCCTCCCGTGCGTATGGTTTACGCGAGCACGACCGGCGTATACGGCGACTGCGGCGGCGCGCTGATCGACGAAACGCGCACGGTACGCCCGGCCAATCCGCGGGCGCTGCGGCGGGTTTCCGCGGAACAGCAACTGCGGCGCGCCACTGCGCGCGGCACGCTGCAGGCGAGCATTGCGCGCATTCCGGGTATCTACGCGGGCAACCGCTTGCCGCTCGCGCGGCTGCAGAAGCGCACTCCGGCATTGATCGACGCCGACGACGTCTACACGAGCCATATCCACGCCGACGATCTGGCCGCGATTCTGGTGCGGATGATGCGGCTCGGCCGGCGCGGGCGGGTGGTCCATGCCTCGGACGATACGAGCTTGAAAATGGGCGAGTACTTCGACCTGGTGGCCGACGCGTACGGACTTGAGCGCGCCCCGCGCATTTCGCGGGCACAAGCCGAAGCGCAGATCGACCCAATGATGCTGTCGTTCATGCGTGAATCGCGGCGGCTCGTGAATGAGCGGATGAAGCGCGAGCTGCGGGTGCAGTTGCGCTATCCGACGGTGGCGGATTTTCTGCGGCGTGCGCATGGAGAAACCACGCCGGGAGGCGAAACGCACCCTACCGACGCGGCGCCATAAAGCATGCGGACCAAGCTCAGATGAGTCAGGTGAGGGCCGGCAGTGCTTCCAGCAGCAGGAAGCACAGGACCGCGCCGATCAGCGCGCCGATCAGGCTCGGATGATACTTGTGCCGCAGATGCATCACGATCAGCAGAGCGCCGACCACGACTGCAGCCAGGCAGACAAACGCAATCATCGCGGCCGAGATCTCAAACGAAGTGTGGGTGATCATGGCGCTCCTCCCTGAAACTTTGTACTCGTTGTTTAATCGAGTATAAAGCGACTTGTCAGGAAGGGCATGCTGCGCCGCAGCGCAAACAGGGCGCAAAAGGGCCGTAAATGGACCGATAAAGGCGGCCTTGGTGGGACACCGCACACGACGTGCTCGACGCTGTGGGGCTGCGCGGCTCTATGGCCTGCCCGGTTACTTGTTTACCCGCTCCGTAAAGATCCGAGGTCGGCTTCGTCGAGCCATTGCCATGCGCCAACGGCGAGCGTCGCGGGCAAGCTGAGGCCGCCGATCCGCTCGCGATGCAGCGCTTCGACGCGGTTGCCAGCGGCCGCAACCATCCGTTTGACCTGGTGGTATTTGCCTTCGAGCACGGTCAGTTCGAGCGCGTGCTCGCTGCGCGCCTGCGCGGCGACCGCGGCAATCGGTTTGGGCTCGCCGTGCAGCAGCACCCCTTCGCGCAATGCGCCGAGTTGCGCATCGTCGAGCGGATGGCGGGTGCTCGCGACGTAGACCTTCGGCACCTTGCGCTTGGGCGAGGTGAAGGCGTGGACGAACTTGCCGTCGTCGGAGAGCAGCAGCAGCCCGGTCGTATCCTGATCGAGGCGGCCCACGCATTGCACGCCGCGCGCGGCGAATTGCGGCGGCAGCAGATTGAACACGCTCAGATGATGCTGCGGCTCGCGCGAGCATTCGTAGCCTGCGGGTTTGTTGAGCAGCAGGTAGGCGTGCTCGCGGTAGGGCCACGCGGCGCCGTCGACCGTGAAGTTGAGCGCCTCGGTCGAGAGGTCGGCGTCCGGATCGTCGTGAACGGCGCCGTCGATCGTCACGCGGCCGTCCGCGATCAGTGCGCGGCATTGACGTCGTGAACCGAAACCCTGGGTGAAGAGAACGCTTTCGAGATTCATGGGGAGCGAGAGAACAGCAGGGCGAAATGCAGGCGACGGACCGCAGTCCGTCGCTTCGCGTGCATTCTACCCGCCCGTTCCGATTCCCGTTCCCGTACGCGTGCCGTTCAATGCACGCCGGCGCGCCGTTCCACGAAACGCCGCACATAATCGTCGGCCGGACGCGTGAGGATCTCGTTCGGCGTGCCTTCCTGCACCAGCGTGCCGTCGCGCAGGATCGCGATGCGGTTGCCGATGCGCAGCGCCTCGTCCAGATCGTGCGTGATGAATACGATGGTCTTGTTCAGCGTGGCCTGCAACTGCAGCAACTGGTCCTGCATTTCGGTGCGGATCAGCGGATCGAGCGCGGAGAACGCCTCGTCCATCAGCAGCACGTCGGTGTCGGCGGCCAGCGCCCGGGCGAGGCCCACGCGCTGGCGCATGCCGCCCGACAACTCGTCG
>NZ_FNCJ01000036.1 GCF_900100735.1 Paraburkholderia phenazinium
CGCGAACGAGGTGGCATTTGAAATCCAGTCGCGCTACACGAGCCCCGACCAGGCCGAAGCGGACATCCGTCGCCGCGTCGAGGCCAAGGAAGTCGTGATCGGCTTCGGCCACCCGGTGTACACGATCTCCGACCCGCGCAACAAGGTGATCAAGGAAGTGGCGAAGAAGCTCTCGAAGGAAGCCGGCAGCACGAAGCTGTTCGACATCGCCGAGCGGCTCGAGACCGTGATGTGGGACGTCAAGAAGATGTTCCCGAACCTGGACTGGTTCAGCGCGGTGTCGTACCACATGATGGGCGTGCCGACGGCGATGTTCACGCCGCTCTTCGTGATCGCCCGTACGGCGGGCTGGAGCGCGCACATCATCGAGCAACGCATCGACAACAAGATCATCCGGCCGAGCGCGAATTACACCGGTCCGGACAACCTGAAGTTCGTGCCGCTCGCGAAACGCTGATCCGAAACGCTGATCGGGAAAGGGGGATAATTGCCGGTGACGTCCGGCGGTTGTCCCTCATGCACCACATTCTTATTCCCCCCCAACGGTATGAACACTGCAAACCGCAAACCCCTGCCAGGCACCAAGCTGGACTTCTTCGACACGCGCGCCGCGGTCGAGGCGATCCAGCCGGGCGCCTACGACACGCTGCCGTACACCTCGCGCGTGCTGGCCGAAAACCTCGTGCGCCGTTGCGACGCGGTGTCGCTGAACGCTTCGCTCAAGCAGATCATCGAACGCAAGCGCGACCTCGACTTCCCGTGGTTCCCGGCGCGCGTGGTCTGCCACGATATTCTGGGCCAGACGGCACTCGTCGACCTCGCCGGCCTGCGTGACGCGATTGCCGCACAAGGCGGCGATCCGGCGATGGTCAATCCGGTCGTGCCGACGCAACTGGTGGTGGACCACTCGCTCGCCGTCGAGTGCGGTGGCTTCGATCCGGACGCGTTCGACAAGAATCGCGCGATTGAAGACCGGCGCAACGAAGACCGCTTCGACTTCATCAACTGGACCAAGAAGGCGTTCAAGAACGTCGATGTGATCCCGCCGGGCAACGGCATCCTGCACCAGATCAACCTGGAGCGGATGAGCCCGGTCGTTCAGGTGAAAGACGGCGTGGCGTTTCCGGATACGCTGGTCGGCACCGATTCGCATACACCGATGGTGGATGCACTCGGCGTGATCGCGATCGGCGTGGGCGGCCTCGAAGCGGAAAGCGTGATGCTGGGACGCGCATCGTATATGCGTCTGCCGGATATCGTCGGCGTCGAACTCACCGGCAAGCCCGGTCCGGGGATTACGGCGACGGACGTGGTGTTGTCGTTGACGGAATTCCTGCGCAAGGAAAAGGTCGTCGGCGCCTACCTGGAGTTCTACGGCGAAGGCACCGCGAACCTGACGCTCGGCGACCGCGCCACCATCGCCAATATGGCGCCTGAGTTCGGCGCGACGGCCGCGATGTTCTACATCGACGAGCAGACCATCAAGTATCTCAAGCTCACTGGCCGCGACGACGAACTCGTCAAACTGGTGGAGACGTATGCGAAGGAAACCGGCCTGTGGGCAGAGAGCCTGAAGAACGCGCAGTACGAGCGCGTGCTGAAGTTCGACCTCTCGACCGTGGTGCGTACGCTCGCTGGCCCGTCGAACCCGCATCGTCGTTTGCCGGTGTCGGAACTCGCTGCGCGTGGCATCAGCGGCAAGGTTGAGAACGAACCGGGGCTGATGCCCGACGGCGCGGTGATCATCGCCGCCATCACGAGCTGCACCAACACCAACAACCCGCGCAATATGATTGCTGCGGCGCTGCTTGCGCGCAACGCCAACCAGCGCGGCCTGACCCGCAAGCCGTGGGTCAAGAGCTCGCTCGCGCCGGGATCGAAAGCCGTCACCTTGTACCTGGAAGAAGCGAAGCTGCTGCCGGAACTGGAGCAGCTCGGCTTTGGCGTGGTCGCTTATGCATGTACCTCGTGTAACGGCATGTCCGGTGCGCTGGACCCGGTGATCCAGAAGGAAGTCGTCGAACGCGACCTGTACGCGACTGCCGTGCTCTCCGGCAACCGCAACTTCGACGGCCGGATCCACCCGTATGCGAAGCAGGCCTTCCTCGCCTCGCCGCCGCTGGTGGTAGCTTACGCAATTGCCGGCACGATCCGCTTCGACATCGAGAAGGATGTGCTGGGCACCGACGCCGCCGGCAATCCGGTGATGCTCAAGGATATCTGGCCGTCCGACGAGGAAATCGACGCGGTCGTTGCCTCAAGTGTGAAACCGGAGCAATTCCGCAAGGTGTACGAACCGATGTTCGCGGTCACGGCCGACGCCGGCGAACGCGCCAATCCGCTCTACGACTGGCGTCCGATGAGCACGTATATCCGCCGCCCGCCGTACTGGGAAGGCGCGCTGGCCGGCGAGCGCACGCTCAAGGACATGCGCCCGCTCGCGGTGCTCGGCGACAACATCACCACCGACCACCTCTCCCCGTCCAACGCCATCCTGCCGGATAGCGCCTCGGGCGAGTATCTGGCGAAAATGGGCTTGCCGGAGGAAGACTTCAACTCGTACGCGACCCACCGCGGCGATCACCTGACCGCACAGCGCGCCACCTTCGCCAACCCGACGTTGAAGAACGAAATGGTGCTGGAAGACGGCAAGGTGAAGGCCGGTTCTTTGGCTCGTATCGAGCCCGAGGGCAAGGTCACGCGCATGTGGGAAGCAATCGAAACCTACATGGAACGCAAGCAGCCACTGATCGTGATTGCCGGGGCCGACTACGGCCAGGGCTCGTCGCGCGACTGGGCCGCCAAGGGCGTGCGTCTGGCCGGTGCTGAAGCGATCGTCGCCGAAGGCTTCGAGCGCATCCACCGCACCAACCTGGTGGGCATGGGCGTGCTGCCGCTGGAGTTCAAGCCGGGTGTGAACCGTCTGACGCTTGGCATCGACGGCACCGAAACCTTCGATGTGATCGGCGAGCGCAAGCCGCGCACCGACCTCACGCTGGTGATCCATCGCAAGAGCGGCGAGCGCGTGGAAGTGCCGGTGACCTGCCGTCTCGACACGGCCGAAGAAGTGTCGATCTACGAAGCCGGTGGCGTGCTGCAGCGCTTTGCGCAGGACTTCCTCGAATCGTCGCAAGCGGCAGCTTGATGGCCAGCAACACCGACGCACAGCAACGCGTGCGTCGAGTTTGATACGCGGGCGGTGCGGCGACGTACCGCCCGCGTCTTAACAGGACAACTACGCAATGGCACACGTACCCCAGATCAAGATTCCCGCCACTTACATGCGCGGCGGCACCAGCAAAGGCGTGTTCTTCCGCCTGCAGGATTTGCCCGAAGCGGCCCAAGTGCCGGGCGCGGCGCGCGATGCGCTGCTGCTGCGCGTGATCGGCAGCCCGGACCCGTACGGCAAACAGATTGACGGCATGGGTGGCGCCACGTCGAGCACGAGCAAGACCGTCATCATCGCCAAAAGCAGCAAGCCCGACCACGACGTCGACTACCTGTTTGGTCAGGTGTCGATCGACAAGGCGTTTGTCGACTGGAGCGGCAATTGCGGCAATCTCTCCGCCGCAGTGGGACCGTTTGCGATCAGCGCTGGGTTGGTGGATCCGAGCCGTATTCCGCACAACGGTGTGGCCACCGTGCGGATCTGGCAAGCCAATATCGGCAAGACCATCATCGGCCACGTACCCATCACGAATGGCGCCGTGCAGGAGACCGGCGACTTCGAACTGGACGGTGTGACCTTCCCCGCCGCCGAAGTGCAGCTCGAGTTCATGGACCCGGCCGCCGAAGAAGACGGCGCGGGCGGCGCGATGTTCCCCACCGGCAATCTGATCGACGACCTGGAAGTACCGGGCGTCGGCACTTTGAAGGCCACCATGATCAATGCGGGGATTCCGACGATTTTCGTCGACGCCGAGGCGATTGGTTATAAAGGCACCGAACTGCAGGACGCGATCAACAGCGACGACAAGGCGCTAGCGAAGTTCGAGACGATTCGCGCACACGGCGCTTTGCGCATGGGCCTGATCACGAATATCGACGAAATCGCAACGCGGCAGCATACGCCGAAGGTCGCGTTTGTCGCGAAGCCCGCGGGGTATGCGGCGTCTAGCGGCAAACAGGTTGCGGCTGGCGATGTCGACCTGTTGGTGCGGGCGATGTCGATGGGCAAGCTGCACCACGCGATGATGGGCACCGCTGCGGTGGCCATCGGCACGGCGGCCGCGATTCCGGGCACGCTGGTGAATCTCGCTGCGGGTGGTGGCGAACGCCAGGCGGTGCGCTTCGGCCATCCGTCCGGCACGCTGCGCGTCGGCGCAGAAGCCAGCAAGGTGGATGGCGAATGGGTCGTCAAGAAGGCCATCATGAGCCGTAGCGCGCGCGTGCTGATGGAAGGCTGGGTGCGGGTGCCAGGCGATACGTTCTAAGACCAAAGCATGTGACGAAGCACGAGCCCCGGCGGGTCAAACGCCGGGGCTCGTGCTTTATGCAAACCTGAAATCGAGCGAAAGCGTCGACCCTCTGCAACAAGCCCTCCGCAAGGCGACCGCCGGCACGGCAGCCGCCGTCGCCTCACCCTGCTCGCAGACTCAACCTTGCTTGGCAGGCAGATACGGCATCGGATCGACCGGCTTGCCGTCGCGGCGTACCTCGAACAACACCGAGACGCGCGAGTTGCTTTCGTCGCCCATCTCCGCGATTTCCTGCCCTTGCCGCACGATATCGCCGGTTTTCACCAACAGTTTGCGGTTGTGCGAATACGCGGTCAGAAAGTCCTTGTTGTGCTGGACGATGATCAGGCTGCCATATTCGTTCAGCCCCGTCCCCGCATACATGACCTTGCCGTCTGCGGCTGCACGCACCGGATCGCCCGGCTTGCCGCCGATCTCGATGCCGCGTGTCTCGCCCGGCTGGAACCCCTCGACGACGTTGCCCTGAGCGGGCCACGCCAGCACGACGCGCTTGGCGTGACGCGACACCTCGGCGTCGACCTGGCGCGTTTGCGCAGTACTGGGTGCGGGAGCGTCGGTTGGAGGGGTTGAAGCTGTGGAGGTGGCCGAGGCCGCAGCCGCAGTTGCTGCAGCCGTGGCAGCCTGAGCAGCGACTGCGGCAGCCGCCGCCGCGCTGGCTTCCTTCACCGCTTCGGGCGAGGCGACATGCAGCACCTGCCCCAACTTAAGGCGCGTGGACGGTTTCAGGTGGTTCCACGCCAGCAATTCCTTGACACTACAGTGATGATGCTGCGCGATGTGGCTCAGCGTGTCGCCACGCCTGACGCGATACACGAGCGGCTGCGCGGCCTTCAACTTGGCCGCGCTAACCGCCGCCGACGCCTGTAAGGACGCCGTTGCCGCCGCATCCGACGCTGCAGCCGTTGCCGCCGCCCCCCCGGAGGCTGCCCCGTCCGCCTGCTGACCCGGCTGCGTCTGATTCACACAACCGCTCATCGCCAATGCGACCCAGACGCCAGCGACGCTGGCCATCATGGTTTTGTCGAAACGACTTCTTGACAAATTCGACTCCTGCCTTGTTCTTGACGAGTCCGAGTGTTCCCGCGTCGCATCCGATGCGCGCATTCGTGCGAAGCGCTGCGATCTCGCGACCCGGGAGAGCCGCCTCGTTGCAGCTATCACCCGTACCCTGCCTGCCACCCAACGCTTGTGCGGCAAATATCTCAAAAATGAGGCGTTCTACCGCAAAAAGGGCCAGATAGACGATTAAAATTCAAGCGGAATTGTAAAATGCCTCGGACAAAAAACGAGCCGTCCGAACAGACTGATACAAATCCTTACGATCGGTATCGGAGGGTTTGACCCGCGATAACGTTTTCTTTAACGGCAAATTGTCAAAAAAACTTGAATTCGGGCGTGGATGCTGAGAACGCAGTGGCGCGATCAGCAATCAGTGACGAACGTCAACGTGGGAATCGCGGGAACGGTAACTCGTCCTGTTCGTGCGAAATGTTGCGATTGCAACATCCTGTCGGGTCGGCTTGACTTGTCGTACGAATATTTGCAGATTGACGTTAACGAATTCTGCACAGGATCCAGTTATGTCATTCCGAACCCATGATGTGGTACCGATTAGCGACGCCTGCTCACGGCTAACGGAGCTGGCGGTGGAGGTGGTCGCAGGCACCGAGAAAATTCTGACGAAGAACGGCTCAGCGTACGTGGCTTTGTACGCGCATTCGGACACGCACGTTTTGCTGTTGTCCATTCGCCACCAGCGAGAGCTGGGGTATGCACCGGAGTAGCACCGGGTAAAAAAACGGCCGGCCCTTGTTCAAGGTGCCGGCCGTTTGTTTTCCAAACGTCGAACGTCTGTTGCTTCGCCTACCGCAGCGCCTTCACAGCATCTGCGGTTACGTTAGCGGGTTGACCGCCCCAGGTCGCCCGCAGATAGCTGGCCAGTTGCGCCAGTTCCGCATCACTCAGTTGGCCCGCGAAACCCGGCATCTCCTGCATGCGTTCCAGCCCCGGGAAATCCTGCGCGCCGATACCGTCGAGCATCGCCACGATCAGGTTGTGCGGATCGCTTTGCCGCACGGTGGAATTGCCGTGCATCGGCACGGCGACGTGCGGCTTGCCCTCGCCGTCGCGGCCATGACAGCCCGCGCACACGGCCAGATAGACGTTGCGGCCGGCCGCCAGTTGCGCCGCGTCTGCCGACACCGACTGCAGCGGCTCGGGAGCCGGCGGCTGGTCGCCGAGCAGATAGGTGGTCATGGCGCGCAGATCGTCGTGACTCAGGTACTGGCTGCTCAGATGGACAACCGGGTACATCTCGCTGAAGGCCGAACCTTGCGGCGCAATCCCGCTGGCAAAGAAGGTCTGCAGATCGACCGCCGTCCAGCCGCGCGCCGCGAGTCCTTTCGGCGTGATGTCCGGTGCGACCACCCGGCCGAGCGCACCGCCGCCAAGCGGCAACGCGTGATCGAGCTGACCGAACGTGCCGCGCGAGGTGTGACACTCGGCACAATGACCGAGCGCGCTGACCAGATAGCGTCCACGATTCCAGTCGGCCGACGCCCCCTTCGATGCATCCGGCAGTGCATCCTTGAGGAACAGCATGTCCCAGAAGCGCACGGCAAAACGCATGTTGAACGGGAACGACAGTTTCGGCTCGCGGTTCGGCACGGCAGCCGGCTTCTGCGCCATCAGCCACGCGTACATCGCGTCGCTATCGGCGCGTGAGATCTGCCGGTACGACGTGTAGGGCATCGCCGGGTACAGTTGGCCGTCTGGCGTCACGCCGTCGTGCAGCGCCTTGTAGAAGTCGCCGGCGCTCCACTTGCCGATGCCATGGTCTTTATCGGGCGTGATATTCGTGCCGTAGAACGTGCCGAACGGCGAGGCGAGCTCGACGCCACCGGCGAACGGCGCACCGTCCGCGCTGGTGTGGCAGGCGGCGCAGTCGGCGGCCTTGACCAGATAACGGCCACGCGCAAGCTGGTCCGCCGCAGCATTTTGCAGGTCGGCCGGCGTGTTGGCAGGCGAAACGGTCAGCGCCGCAGCCGAGGTGTCGTCGTGCTGCTGGCCGCACGACGACAGCAGCGCGACGCTCAACACCAGTGCAATGCGACGCAGGGTTAGCGAGGTTTGGAATCGGCTCGTCATGCGGCGTCCTTTACGAGGCCCGGCATCGTCAGCACCACCTCCTTGACTGCCTCGTAGTAGCGCACATACCCCGTGCAGCGGCAGATATGATCGTTCAACGCCTCGGTGATGGTTTCTTCCACCTTGTCTTTCGCAACCGGCTGACGCTTCAGGCGCTCGATCAGCACCGTCGCGGCATTGACGAACCCCGGCGTACAGTAGCCGCACTGAAAACTGAAGTGCTCGAGAAACTTCTGCTGGATCGGTGAAAGGGCCACCACTTCGCCATGCTCGTCGCGCTGCGCGTGGCCTTCGATGGTGCGAATCGACTTGCCGTCGAAGAAATTCGCGCCGGTAATACAGGTGCGGATTTCCTCGCTGGTGCCGTCCGGCTTGTCGAGAATCACCACGCAAGCGTGACAGATGCCCTGCCCGCAGCCGAGCCGCGAACCGGTCAGGTCAAGGTATTCGTGCAACAGGTCGATCATCATCAGACCGGCTGGCACTTGCAGCGGGCCGACTTCGCGGCCGTTAACTTTCAGCGATACTGGTTGTGCTTTGAAGTGCGTCAAAGGCCGTTCCACGACCGTTGTGCTGGCGGCGTTAGCCGAGGACACCGATGCCGATGCCGCGCCAGCACTTGCTGCGCCGCCCGAAGCTGCCGCTGCACTCGCTGCCTTCGCAGCACTACCAGAGGCCGGCACGGCGCCCATCACCGAACCGGAAGTTTGATTAGGGGCCGTCATGCGAGCACCTCCTGAATTTTTTGCGGGGTGACCGGAAGGTCAGTAAAACGGTGGCCGATCGCGTGTGCGATGCCGTTCACGATCGCGCCGACCACCGGGATCATCACCACTTCGGCGATACCCTTGGGCGGATCGGTTTCGGTCAACGGTGGCAGCACTTCGCCAGTCTGGGTCCAGACGGCGACGTCCTTGGCGCGCGGCAACTGGTAGCGGTTGAAGTTCCACGTACCGTTGCCGGGGCCATCTTCATAGAGCGGCAGATACTCATGCAGCGCATGGCCGATGCCCATGGCGAGGCCGCCCTGCAATTGCCCCGACACGAGCTGCGGTGCAATCTGGTTACCGCACTCCATGATCGAGTGATGCGTGAGCAATTCGACCTTGCCGGTTGCTTCGTGCACCGCGAGTTCGACCAACGTGCCAACCGCGCTGTAATACGTAACCGCTGCGTTGTTACGTTGCACCGGCGGAATGAACACTCGCTGGCGATCGAGCACACGGTATTGATTCGGTGTGCTTTGCAGCTTCTTCTTGTCGGCGCTGGCGTTGTCGCCATAGCGCAGCGAGAGGCCATCGAGCGGCAGACGCTCGACGCTGCCGTCGATCTCGAACTCCGCTTCTGCCCACTGCCAGCGATTGAACACGTGCACCGCTGCGCCCGTCACGAGTCCGAGCTCGTGCGCCTTCTTCGCGAGCTGTTCGAACGGCAGCGCTTCGAGCCCCGCCGCCGACAGCTTGCCTTCGACCCAGCGCGCGTCCTCGATGCGCACCGTCAACGGCGCGGCCTGGCCGCCGCCGATCCCCTGGCTCCAGATCGCCATCGCCGCCGGCCATAGCCCGTGGGTGAAGACCACCCGCGCAGCCTCGCGCGTGCTGTGGGTGAAATAGAACGCGGAGTTGGTCGCACTCGACGGCGACGCGTAACCGGGCGACCAGCGCGGATTGGCCGACAGCTTGTCCTGATCGGACTGCGACATCATGTACGGATCGCCGCTCGTGACGACCGGCAGGTCGGGCCAGTCGGTGACGGCGACACGCACCTCGGTGGCCGGCTTGCCGAGCCACTTCGCGACGGCGATCGCCTGCGAGGTCGACATGCCGGTGCCGATTTCGGCGGCCGTGTGATGCAGGCTGATCTTGCCGTCGGCAGTGAATTCGACCTTCGCCAGCGAGGTCTCCGCGCCCGTGCCGAAGTCCTTTTGCACGCAGGCGAAACCAACGCCATAGCGCTGGCCCGGATGCGCCGCTTCGAATGCAAGCTTCTTGCTGGCCCGGTTCACCCACAGCGGATGGGCCTTGGCCTTCTGCAAGACGTCGTCAACGCGAATCGCCCCGGCCGGTACCGCACCCTGGGTGTTTTTCATGCCCGAACGCAACGCGTTCTTCAGGCGAAAATCGATCGGATCGACGCCGAGTTGTGCGGCGATTTCGTCGATCATCATCTCGGTGGCCGCCATGCTCTGCAGCGTGCCGTAGCCGCGCGCGGAGCCGGCGTCGATCGCCCGCGAAGCGATGGCGACCGCCGACAGGTCGTTCTTCGGAAAGTAGTAGATCGACTGCGCCGCGGTTGCACCGACCATCGCCACCGAAGGCGAGAAGTTGCAGCGGCCGCCGCCGTTCGCTTCCATCGCGGCCTTGAACGATTGCAGCAGACCGGTTTTGCGGTCCACAGCGATCCGGTAGTTCATCTTGAACGCGTGCCGTTTGAGCGAAGTCTGGAACTGCTCATAGCGATCGTTGGCGAGGCGCACCGGACGGCCGTCCGCGTACATGGCGGTGACGAGGCCATAGAACGGCACGTTGAAGTGATCCTTCGAGCCGTAACCGACCGTGTAGCACGGGTGTACGAACAGGTTCTTCACCGGAAACGCGCACTTCGCGACCATGCCGGCCGCGCTTTCCACGACTTCCAGCGGCGCCTGGGTCGGCACCACCATATGCAGCGATTGCGTCGCCGCGTCATACCAGCAGTTCGCGTTGTCGGGCTCGAGCGCCGCGGTATCGATCGACTGCGTGTTGTACTCGCGTTCCATCACGAGCCAGTCCGCCGACGGCTGATCGAGTTCCTGCTGGATCTGTCCAGCGTAGAACATGCCCTGCTCGTCGAGCTTGCCGTGCTCCTTGCCGTCCGGCCAGACCGGCTGGTGCTTGCGCATCATGCTCGGGAACACCGGCGCGTCTTTCAGACTCGAGAACGTGTCGTCGTCATAAGGCGTCTTGCCGCCCACCCGCACGAAGCGGAACGTGCCCCACGGATCGCGTTCGAGCGGGCCGGTCTCGGCGCCGTAGCGAATGATCTCGTCATGGAACTTGAGCTTGTCCTTGGCAAAGCGGAAGCGCGCGAAGTCGTGATAGATCAGGATCGCCACCGCCTGGCCCAGATACGCGGGCGTCTTGCCTGGCGGCAGCAGCATGTCGTCGCCATAGAAGGCGGGGAAAATCAGGCCGTCGCGCGTCAGATCGTCGGCGGTGACGATACGGTCCGGCTTCAGTTCGTCGCCGAGCAGTGTCAGGTCGAAGCCTTCGTAGAGGCGGTCGGCCTGGGTGGTGCGCAGAATGAAAGCGTGGGCCTGCTGGTTCGGCCAATGCGGCATGTCGGCTGCGCGGATGTCGCGTGCGAACACTTTCGCACCGGTCACCTTGGCGATGCCGTCGATGCGGAATTTGGCCTGCCCATTGGCCGCGTCCCATTGGACTGGCGTCAGAATCTTCTCTTCGAACAACGCAGCGAACGCACGGCTGCCTATCGGCGCGAGATACACCGAGACACCCGCAATCACGCTGGCCTTCAGAAAACTGCGACGCGAAAGGTCGAGTTTCCCCATGGACTTCTCCTTTAGTGAACGACAACGGCAACTTCAGGGGGACGCACGGTAGCGCGCGAGTCCGGCGCCAGCCGACGCACGCGAGCGGGCTTGCACGGGAGGCGCAAGCCGTCGACGCCAGACAACATCGGAAATCAAGCGATCCCGGCCACGTGGGTCCGGGCGTACCGGCGACGTGCGACGGCCGGAACACCGGCACCGCCGCAGTCGATCTGATGAGTTCTGTACCGCGCGCGAACTCTGCTTGAACTGCCCTTGAACGTCCTGAAACTGCCAAATCCCTGCCCTACCAACGGGCAAACCGCGCGATTATCGCGCTGTTAGACAGGAAAAGCGTAACTTTTTGTCCTATATAGATCAGATAACGAATTTGATATAGAGCGGGATATTTTGGGGTACTGATTGACGTGTGTGCTTCGCATCGCGCCCCTCGGATCAACCACGTTCTATTGTCAAGGCCAATTCGCAATTATATTGTAATATTCCAAAGCTCAACAGCAACCTGACCGACGCAAGCAGCGCGAAGATCAGCTCGCAATGAGCCACGCATAAATGCCGCCAGACGGGCCTGAGCGACCGTTCCGATCCGGCGGAACATCCACCCCAACCCGCTGCCTCACAACTTTCAATTGCAAACGTGTACAAATGCATACATTTGTACTATGCTGACTTTCAGCGAATCCGAAACAGGTGCTGTGTCATGCAAACCGTATCCGTGCGCATTCCCGAAGATGACCTCGCGTGGCTGTCGAGCCTGCAATTGCAAGGCGCCACCAGCCCGAGCGACAAGATCCGCGCGTTGATCGCGGACGCCCAGCGCCGCGCCAACGGCGAGAACGATTTCGTCAGTTGCGTGGCGTTGCTGCGTGAGCAGGTGCGACCGTTGCTCGAGGCCACCCAGGCCTATGAGCACGCTACGCACAGCCACTCCGAAATCGTCACGCTGCTGGCCACCCAATTGCCGGAGCTGATGGCAAGCCTCGTCACCGCGTTGCCGGAAGGCAAACGCGTCGCCGAGGTGGCGCGCGAGATCGAGGCACGCCTCACCGCCAAGGCCATGCGCATGTTGCTAGGCCTATTGCGGCTCACCGTCACGCAACGGCCGCCCACCTACGACCCTACGGTCTTGAATCCTTATGTGGCGGAGTTGCAGGAGCTCGCCCAGCTTATCCAGCTGGCGCGACCGCCCGCCTGACGGGTCAACCGTGCACCTCATCGCAGCAGCACCCTTTCGTACCCTCCAGGAGTTAGCATCATGACGACAGAAAGTCTGGGTAACCGCGTCAAGCGTTTGCTCACGGCCAACGTGCATGCGCTGGTCAGTTCGCTCGAAAGCCGTACACCGCAAGCCGTACTGGAACAATACCTGCGCGAATTCGACGAAGTCCTTGCCCAGGCGCGCATCGAACTGGGCCGGCACGAAGCCGCGCGGCATCAGGCCACCAAGGCCATCACCCGCGTCAACAATGAAATCGAACGCCTGAACGAGCTTATCGCCACGGCCCTCGCGCAAGGCGACGAGGCGGCCACGCATGCCGGCGCCGAACGTCAGATCGATCTGGAGGACCAGCTCGGCACGCTCAACCAGGCGCTGCAGGAAGCCATCGAACATGCCAGTGCGGCCGAATCGGACCTGCTCGGCCTGCGCGCGAAACGCGCCGAGATGGAGCAGGCGCTCGCCGAAATGATCGCCGCGCGCAACGTGGCGCAGCGCGCGAGCAGCGTCGACGGCGTCTCGGGTGCCGCGGCCGGGATTCGTGCCGAACAACTCGAGCAAGGTTTCAATCGCACCATGACGGGCGCCACTGGCCTCGCGGGCTTGCATACCAGCGCGGGCAGTGCCGATCCTTCCTTGCTGAGGCGTCTCGAGACGATGCACAAGGAACAGCGCATCAGCGAACGCGTCGCGCGTCTGAAAGCGGCGAGCGACAGACCGGTCGGCGAAAACTCCTGACCTACCCATTCATTCGGGGAAAAAAACAACAATGACTCCGCTTCTGCTACCGGGGAATGCCCCCTTTGTAGCCGCGATCGGCCTGATGATCGCCATCGGCGCGCTCGAAGGCGTCACGCTGCTGTTCGGCCTGAGCGTCACCGAACACGCCGGCAGTATGCTCGTCAGCCACTTCGGCATCGACCACTCGGGCACGGGGGCCGATACCGGCGTCGTCGGCCAGGTGCTGGGCTGGCTGCATCTCGGCCGCGTGCCGCTCCTGATCCTGCTGATTCTGTTCCTGCTCGGCTTCGCGATTGTCGGCTTGCTGCTGCAATCGCTGCTCCATGCGCTTGCGGGCTTCATGCTGCCGCCAGCCGTGGCGGCCGTCATCGCTGCGTTGGGCGCACTGCCGTTCGTGCGGCAAACCGGCGGGCTCGCGGGCCGCTATCTGCCGCAAAACGAAACGTCGGCACTGTCGGAAGAGGATTTTATCGGCCGTACTGCCCAGATCGTCACGGGCGAGGCATCGCCTGGCAATCCTGCCGAAGCGCGGCTCGTCGACGAATACGGTCAGCCGCACTACTTGCGCATCGAACCGGACGACGCCGAGGTGCGTTTTGCGCGTGGCTCGACTGTGCTGATCGTCTCACGTGTCTCCGGATCGCTGTATCGCGCGATCGCCAATCCACGTCCGGATCTGCTGTAGCGGGTTCACCTGCAGGGTCGCCGGCGCAACCAATGCGCGGCGCCCGTAGTTTTGTCATGCCGTTTCATTTCATGGGAGTTGAGGAACAACATGGATGCCATATTTTTCTGGGGTGCCACCGGTCTCGCAGTGGTGATAGGTTTGTCGGTGATCGGCCTGATCTTTGCGCGGCTCTACGTGCGCGCATCGGCGGAGCGGGCTTTTGTGCGTACCGGCCTCGGTGGGCAGAAGGTCATCATGAGCGGCGGCGCGGTCGTGCTGCCGGTGTTTCATGAGGTCGTCCCCATCAACATGAACACCTTGAAGCTCGAAGTCAGCCGCTCCTCGCGCGACAGCCTGATTACCAAGGATCGCATGCGCGTCGACGTGGTGGTGGCGTTTTTCGTACGCGTGAAGCCCACTGCGGAAGGCGTCGCCACCGCCGCGCAAACGCTCGGCCAGCGTACGAACGCGCCGGAAGACCTGCGCGCGCTGGTCGACGACAAGTTCGTCGACGCGCTGCGCTCCACCGCCGCGCAGATGACCATGCAGGACCTGCAGGACGCCCGCGAGAACTTCGTTCAGGGCGTGCAGAACACCGTTGCCGAAGACCTGACCAAGAACGGTCTGGAACTGGAAAGCGTGTCGCTGACCAACTTCAATCAGACCTCGAAGGAATTCTTCGACCCGAACAACGCGTTCGACGCCGAAGGCCTGACCAAGCTCACTCAGGAAACCGAGCGCCGCCGCAAGGAGCGCAACGAAGTCGAGCAGGATACCGAAGTATCGGTGCGCGAGAAAAACCGCGATGCGCTCGCCAAGAAACTGGCCATCGAGCAGCAGGAATCGTTCATGAAGCTCGAGCAGGAACAGCAGGTGAAGACCCGCACGGCCGAACAGAGCGCGCGGATCGCCGCCTATGAAGCCGAGCGCCACCAGGAAGCCGAGCAAAGCCGGATTGCCGCGGAGCGTCAGGTGCAGGAATCGGAAATCCAGCGTGAACAGGCGGTGCGCACGCGCAAGGTGGAAGCCGAGCGCGAAGTGCGCGTGAAGGAGATCGAGCAGACCAAGGTGACGCAGATGGCCGCGATCGAACAGGCCAAGGTCACCGAAATCGCCGCCCAGGACAAGGCAATTGTGATTGCCTCGAAATCGGAAGCGCAATCGCAGGCTCAGGCGCGCGCCAACGAGGCGCTTGCTGAAGCGGTGAAAGCCGAGCAGTTGGTGGAAACCACTCGCCGCACCGCGGAAGCCGATCGCTCCAAACAGGTCGCGCTGATCGAGGCCGCCCAGCAGGCCGAAACCGCCGCCGTGCACGTGACCACCCAGGCGCGTGCCGAACGCGAGGCGGCGCAGATGCAGGCCACCGCGATCGTCGAGCTGGCCGAAGCAGCCCGCAAGAAGGGGCTCGCCGAGGCCGAGGCGCAACGGGCGCTCAACGACGCCATCAACGCGCTGTCGTCCGACCAGACCAGCCTCAAGTTCAAGCTGGCGCTGTTGCAGGCGCTGCCGGGCGTAATCCAGCAGACGGTCGAGCCGATGAAGGCGATCGACGGCATCAAGATCATTCAGGTCGACGGTCTCAATCGCAACGGCGCCGGCAGCAACGGTGTGGATGGCGGTGCGGGTGGCGGTTCCGGTCACAACGGCACGAACCTCGCCGAGCAGGCCATGTCCGCGGCCCTCGCCTATCGCGCGCACGCCCCGCTGATCGACTCGTTGCTCAACGAAGTCGGCCTTTCCGGCGGTTCGTTGCAAGGACTGGTTCCGGGCCTGGCGGCGACGGGCGCGGCTGCAGCGGCGGTTGAATCAGCAACTCACCCGGCAACGCCGGCTATCACGCAGCACGCCGAAGCGCCCCACGCGCTGACCGGCACGCCGGCCAACGGCGCCGCCGACCACGAGCGCGGCTACGGCCCGCGCTAATAGCGCTAAGTCGAACCAGCGTCCTCGTCTGAACGCAAAATGGCCTCGTGAACCCAAAGGTTCACGAGGCCATTTGCCTTTCCATGCCGCGCGGTGCAACGCGACTTGACGAAGGCGCCGTTCATTCAGAACTTGTGACGGATCGCCGCGCGCACCGCGAACTGGTTCGACGATGACGACGCGCCGGCCGATCCCGGGATATAAGCGTCATCGAGCACAGTATCGGTCTTGTCGCCGGCCACCTTCTGATACGCCGCCTGGAAGTAGAAGTCCGTGCGCTTGGACAGGTTGTAGTCGGCCATCAGCCCGAACGTGTGATATTTCGGGTTTTCATTGCCCGAGGTAGCATCCATGGTGGCCGCGGTATAGACATACTGCACGCCTACGAAGAAGGCCGGCGTGAACTGATACTTGCCGTTCACCTCGAAGTTCTGGAACTTGATCGCCGTCACCGAGCCGCCGTTGGGAGCTGTGATCGAACCGACATACGCCGAGGTATCGGTCGCGGCCGGTTCGCCGACGTTCGTGTTCGTATAGACGAAGCCAAGCGTCGCCGCGCCGAACGTGTAGTTGACCCCGCCGCCGAAAATACGCAGCCGCTCGGAGATAAAATTGGCGTCATCGGTCGCAATCGCGCCGTTGGTCGTCAGGCCGGGATTATCGGCCTGCAGGTAAGCGCCGGTCACCAGCAAGCCGCCGTTCGTGTACTGGCCGCCCAGGCTGTACTGCCGGTTGTTGGCGAAGTTGGTGTCGTTGCTGAAACTGTAGGTGCCGCCGAACTGCAGGCCCGCAAAGTCGGGGCTCGCGTATTTGATCGTGTTGTTGACGCGAAACGAGTTGTCGGTGTTGTCGTTGTCGTAGGGGTGCGAAAGGAGGTAGCCGCCCCAGTTGCCGTTAGCCGTGGCCTGCGCGAGATAGTCGACCACCGAGTCGTACTGCCGGCCAAGCGTCACCGTGCCGTAGTTGGCCGCCGTCAAACCGACAAACGCCTGACGGCCGAACATGCGCCCACCCTGTCCGAGCGCCCCGCTGTTCACATCGAAACCGTTTTCGAGGTCGAAGATCGCTTTCAGGCCGCTGCCGAGATCTTCGGAACCCTTGAGGCCCCAGCGGCTGCCTTGCGCGTAGCCGCTCTCTAGCTGGTAGGCGGACTTGTCGCCCGCATTGCTGGTGTAGTTGATCCCCTCGTCGATCACCCCGTACAGCGTGATGCTGCTCTGTGCAAACACAGGCAGAGCGAAGGCTGCGCTCACAGCCAACGCGATCATGTTCTTTTTCATGAAGATCTCCCGAATCTCTAGTCATTAGCCAAGGGCTAGCCAACTTTGAGAAAGCTCTTCTTGTTTTTTCAGCATTAACTACATTTGGGCTCTAACGATCACGAGTGGTGAAAACGATGCTTGCACACCGATAGTAGGCCGTCCATCGGGACAAGTTAGGCCCTCGCAAATCGTTGCTAAATGCCCACGCGCGTGCATTCCCATATTGCGCAATTTGACAGTTAGCGCTTGGCGTAACACAGCGGTGATCTGGGTGAATGCCCATCGCCGGGCCGCCCCGCAGCCCTTGCACGGACGGTCTGCGGCAATCCGTCAACCCGCGTCATGCCCCCTTGGCGCACACCTTTTCGTAATTACATGAAATAATTCCGAAAGAAATGTCGCCCTGCCGGCCGAACTCGCTTCGCTGCCGCGGGTCTGCTTTTACTGCTCCGCGAACAATCGGTCAGTTCGCTCATACGGCAACGCGCCGCCGCTACCGGCCGCCGCGCTGCCAGCGCTCCCCCAAGCCCAGTGCAGACACGCCGCGCTCAAACGGCGCGCGTTTGCATCGGGTTGTTTCGGTAATACGCAATGCAAAAGTCACCCTCCCGTCTGCTCGAACTCGATTTCTTCCGCGGACTGGTCCTGTTGATCATCGTGGTCGACCACATCGGCGGCAGCATCCTCTCGCGTGTCACGCTGCACGCCTACGCGTTATGCGACGCCGCCGAGGTGTTCGTGTTCCTTGGCGGCTTCGCCACCGCAACGGCCTACGCCACGCTCGCCGAACGGCGCACCGAGGCGGCCGCGCGCCACCGCTTCCTGCGGCGCTCGCTCGAAATCTATCGCGCGTTCCTTGTCACGGCCGGCTTGATGCTCGCGGTCAGCGCGGTGCTGATCGCCTTCAGCATCGACGCGCCGAACCTGACCACCGCCGATCTCGAAGACTTCATGGATGCGCCACTCGCCGCGTTGCGCGACATTCTGTTGTTCCGGCGTCAGCCCTATCTCGCCTCCGTGCTGCCCATGTATGCGTTCTTCGCGCTGTGCGTGCCGCTGGTTTTGCCGCTCGCGCGCCGCCGGCCGTGGTGGCTGCTGGCCGGCAGCGTCGCGCTGTGGGCTGTCGCGCCCGCGGTGAGTGCGTATTTGCCGGCGGTCGAAGACACGCAATGGGACTTCAATCCGCTCGCCTGGCAACTGCTGTTCGTGCTCGGAGTGCTGACGCGCTGCCAGCCGGTCTATCAGAAGATCAGCGCGCACCGGGCGGGATGGCTGGTCAGCGTGCTGGCCTTTGGCGTCGTCGTGGGCGCCGCTTACTACAAGCTGTTTATCGAACACACGCCGCTCGACGCGAGCTACAAGCAGAATCTGTCCTGGCTACGGGCGGGCAATTTCCTCGCGATTGCGTGGCTCGTCGCCAACCTGATCCGGCTCGGCTGGGTGAAGAAGCTCGCGCAATGGCTGCCGTGGGTCGGCATGATCGGCCGCAAGGGGCTGCTGTGCTTCGTGGCGGGAGCGGTGATCTCGCTGGTCGCCGATTCGCTGCTATATACCGCAACCGACGGCTATCTCGACATCCCGCTCGGGCTCGTCACCGATGCTGCGGCCATTGGCGCGTTGTTCGTGGCCGCTCGTCTGGCCGAGCCGGTTAAACGCTTGATGAGCTTGCGCGCCCGGAGGACGGGCAGCGTGTCCAGCTAGCGGCGGAGGTTATTGACCCGTAAGGCCAAGCCCAGCCGCATCATTAGCCACACCAGTAGCCACAGCCGAACCCGCCCACCTTTCACCGCCATGTTCCGACTGTCATTTTCCGCGCCGCTGCCGTTTGCTCGTAACGCCCTGCTCGGCGCTCTCGCCGTAGCCACTACGATTGCCGGCGCCGTTGCCACCGCCGCTTCCACGTTTGCAGCGCTCGCCGTCGTCAGCACCTCTGCCCTCGCCAGCACGGTCGCCAGCCGCAGCTTCCATGCCGCCGCCCTCGAGCGCGACTGGGCCTATACCATCTATCTGCCCACCGGCTACCACGCCAACGGCGCACACTACCCGGTGCTGTATCTCCTGCACGGCAACAACGGCAACGCCAATGACTGGATCACGCAAGGCCATCTCCAGAGCACGGCTGATGCACTTATCGCGCGCAAGGAGATCCCGCCGGTTGTGATCGTGATGCCGCAGGGCGGCACGGACTGGTACGTCGATCGCAAGGAGAAAATGGAAACCGCGTTCTTCAACGACTTGCTGCCGGAAGTCGAAACGCAATATGCCGTGGCGAATCAACGCGCTGGACGGATGATCGGCGGCGTCTCGATGGGCGGCTTCGGCGCGCTGCGCTATGCGATGACGCGGCCGGACCAGTTCTGCAGCGCCATGCTGCTCAGCCCCGCGATCTATCCGAACGAACCGCCGCTCACGTCGGCCGCACGCCGGGTCGGCGTGTTCGGCGAGTACCAGTTCGATCCGCACGTGTGGCACGCGCTCAACTACCCCGCGCAATGGGAACACTATATGAAGCGCCCGTATCGGCTGCCGATGTTCATCGGCGCCGGCGACGACGACCTGACGATCCAGGCCGACGCTTCCGTGCTCTATACCAACCTGCGTCTGGCGGGCAATCCGGCGGCGCTACGCATTATCGACGGCGCTCACACATGGGATGTCTGGAGCGCGTTGCTACCGGCGGCGTTGAAGTACACGCTGGCCTGTGCGAAACCGGCAGCGCAGGAGCCGGAGAACGCGCCGAAGCCGTAGCCAAAGCAGCAGCCCAAAAGCAGCCCAAAGCGCGAACAGTCCAGCCAGAGGCCGCGTCCCCCAACCGCTACCGGACCCAGTCAGTCCACAGCACCATCAGCACGGTCATCAGCGCCGGACCGATAAACAGGCCTAGCAGTCCGAAGGTCTCCGCGCCACCGAGTATGCCGAACAGCACCAGGAGGAACGGCAAGCGCGTCGAGTTGCCGATGATCACCGGCCGCACGAAGTGTTCCGCGATAAACACGACGATGAAGCCGAACACGACGAGGCCGATCGCCCACGCCACCGCCCCTTGCGCAAACAGCCAGAATGCCGAGCCGCAGAACACCAGCGGCGCACAGAACGGCAGCATGGCGGCGACGGCCGTCACAAGCCCGAGCAAGGCCGCGTGCGGCACGCCGGCCACCTCATAGGCGAGGCCCAGCAGCGCACCTTCGCCGATCCCGACCACCACCAGCCCTGCCACCGTGCCGCGCACTGCAGCGGCCATGCGATCGAGCAACTGCGCTCCGTTCTCGCCGAAGGCACGCTGAGCCCCTTTGAGCAAGGCTCCGGACAGCCGCGGTCCCGCCTGGAAAATCACGAACAACGTCACCAGCATGAAGCCGAACACCATCAGCCCACGCACCGCCCGCGCACCGAAATGGCGGCCGAAGGTCATCACGGCTTCGCCGTGCAACCCCTTCATGGCGGGCGATTCGCGCAGCGGCTGGGCGAGGTTGGCCTGCCACCACGCCGTGACCTGCTGCGCGCCGAACGGCAGGCGCTGAACGATACCAGGCATGGCGATGCCGTTTTCCTGCACGCCCTTGAACCATTCCAGCAGATCGTGCGCTTCATGGCTGGCCTGGCCGATCCCCAACGCAACCGGCAACACCACCAGCAAGGCAATCGCAAGCGTCAGAATGGCCGCGATCCATGTCGTACGCCCCCGCAACCAGGTGTGATCCTCGATTTTGTGTAGCAACGGCCACAGCGCGATCGCAATCACGCAGGCCCAGCCGACCGCCGGCAGGAAATCGCGGATGATCCACAAGGCCAGCAGCACCAGACCGGCATACAGCACGGCGGAGGCCACCCTTTGCATTTTCTGGCGGCTCGGCGAATCGGGTTCGGGGGATGCGGCGGGCGGACGTGTGACCATGTGACCTCTAGAAAATATGTGCACGAGCCGACCGGAAAAACGCAAACCAGATACACTAGCCCCGGCTCGGCTCTTTAATGTTCACATCTTAAAGGAAGCGGCCGCGCCCTCCCGCTTGGGCCCCTCGGACGTCGCGCTGCAGTCAACACTGCGTTGCAAAAAAACGCTCTATACCAAAATTAGACACCGCCCCATCCCGCAAACCCGCGTCGTTTCGTCCCACTACTAAAGTCAAGTTTCATTGTTGCTGTTTCGAGAACAGTGTTTCAACTGGCGCACAATGGCTCTCAGGCCCGCACAGGAATACATTCGGCACACCACATATACGGAGCCGACGATGAAGACCATAGAGTCCTTCCCCCTTGACGGTGCCAATGGCGTACGCATCGAGATTCTCGAGCGCTCCGACACGACGCTGGTGATCCGCTGGGTCGAGCCGGGACGCTGTCACTACGGCGAGCAGCGCTGGCGCCGACGCTCCGCGCATACGTCCGGCACTTGCGCAGTCTCACGCCGCAAGATCCGTCGCGGCGACGCGGTGTTCAAGCCGGCCGAACGCCCGGCGCCGTCGAATGCGTCTGCGATGATTTCAGTCGAAACCTTGTGCAGTCTGGTTGGGGAATTGCAAGCGGCATAAGCCGGCATCGTCAGCCGGCCATTCAGTCAGTTTGCGGGCGCGCGGCGTCCAGCAAAAAGCGGCATACGGTGTCGTGCAAATATTGCACGGCGGGGCTGGTCGCCAAGGCGCGCCAGCAACCATGCACGAGTCCTTTGCCTATCCAGATCCGAGCGCGCCCGCCGGCCACATGAATTCGTTCTGCGAAAACACGCGCATCATCGCGTAGCGGGTCGTGCTCGACGCCGATCGCTAACGTCGCAGGCAGGCCATCGAAGCGCTGCGCATGAAGCGGCAAGGTCCAAGGCGGCAGCAGTGCGTCGCCCCAGTACAGATGCCGGAATGCATGGACGTCTGCTAGCGTGAGCATCGGCGCATGCGCTTCGGTGTCACGGGCCGGTAGCTGCGGTTCGGCGCCCAGCATCGGATAGATCAGCGCCATGCCGCGCACCTCGTCAATCCCACGATCCCGCAGGACCATCGCGACGCTTGCCGCTAGATTGCCACCGGCGCTGTCACCGGCCAGCAGTAACGGCGCAGGTAACGATGCAAAAGGCAAACGGCCCGCGAGCGCTGCAAGCGCGACCTCCAGGCAGTCGTCATGCGCCGCCGGCGCGCGATGCTCAGGCGCAAGCCGGTAATCCACTGCGATCACGCATAAGCCGGTATCCGCAGCAAGCCGCGCTGTCACGATCTCGTGACTATCCAGCGAACCCACCACAAAGCCGCCGCCGTGAAAGTACAGTACGGTGCCGCGTGTCGCTTGCCGGTCTATGGGCCGGTATAGACGCAGCGCGATTGCGTGACCGGCGTGCGAACGCAAACACGTGTTCTCGACATGCAGACCCGCCGGTAACGGTGGAGTGAACGCAGCCGCATAGCGATCGTAGATCGCGCGCTGCTGCGCGACCGGCAGCGTTGCCGTATTGGCGGGATAGACCGCCTCGGTCTGCGCGACGAAAGCGGCAATCTCAGGCTCAAGCATCGTGCCGCTCCTCGCGCTTCTCCGGCAGCCTTTGTGGCCCGCTCATCCGCGCGTCGTTGGCGGCAAACCGATCAGCCGCCCAGCCCACGCCGCGGCAGGCAGCGCCGCATGCGAGCGTGCGAGCTGGTCGACGCGCTCAGCGACGTCCTCGTCGAAGGCGACCGAACGCGGGCCGCTGGTGTCGACATGCAGCAGCATCTGCTCGCTCGCCGCCACCGGTTCCGCGCCGCTGTCGGCAAACATCTCAAGGTAGATATGCAGACGCTTGGCGTCATGTGCCAGCAAGCGCATTTCGACGCGCGCCTGGGCGCCCTCCTTGATCTCGTGCAGATAGTTGATATGCGCTTCGAGCGTGTAGATAGAACGGCCACGCTCACGGCGAACCGCATCCGGCAGACCGATCTGATCGATCAGCGCATCGGTCGCGAAGCTGAAAATCAGCATATAGAACGCGTCACGCAGATGGCCGTTGTAGTCCACCCACTCGGCGCGCACAGTGTCGTGGTACGCCGGCAGCGGTAAGGTGTGCGACATGTTCAGGCATCTCCCTGGTTCGTGGCGGCTGCTTGCTTGCGCTAGCGTACCCTGCTTCAGTCGCTGGCACATCACGACATGTATCGTGCCGCGTAACGACGTGCAGGGTAGCAGAGTCAATCCTCCGGACGCAGGCCGTGACGCGCCTTGGTCTCGCCAATCGCCGCAAGCACGCTGGTAATGCACTCGTCACGATAGCGCTCGAGTTCCTTGATCGAGCGCGGTCCCACCTGTTCAGCCGTGCCATCCACTACGCAGTCGATCAATTCGTCGGTCAGCTTCGGCGCCACCAGTTTGGTCCACGGCAGCTCCAACGCGGGACCGAACTGCTGCATGAAGTGACGCATGCCCGCATCGCCACCCGCCAAAGTGTAGGTCAGGAAGGTGCCCATGAACGACCAGCGGATACCCGCGCCGAAGCGGATCGCATCGTCGATCTCGCCGGTGGTGGCTACACCTTCGTTGACCAGATGCAGAGCCTCGCGCCATAGTGCTTCGAGCAGGCGGTCGGCGATAAAGCCCGGCACTTCCTTGCGCACCCGCAGCGGCCGCATGCCGAGCGATCGGTAGATTGTCATGGCCGCTTCGATGCTCGCCGGGGCGGTGCGCTCGCCGCCTAGCACTTCGACGAGCGGCAACAGATAAACCGGGTTGAACGGATGACCCACCACGCAGCGCTCAGGGTGAACGGCGCGTGCATAGAAGTCGCTCGGCAACAAACCCGAGGTGGACGAGCCAATGATCGCATCCGGTTTTGCGGCGCGGCTGATCTGCTCGTGCAAGGCCAGTTTCAGTTCTTCGCGTTCAGGCGCGCTTTCCTGAATGAAGTCGGCGTGCGCCACGCACTCCTCGATGGTGCTAACGAAGCGCAGGCGCTCCTGCGACGCCCCCGGCGCCAACCCCACCCGCTCCAGCGCCGGCCATGCGTTTGCGACGTTGTCGCGCAACTGCTTCCCGGCGCCGGGCGCCGGGTCCCATGCGACCACATCCAGCCCGTGGGCAAGCGCGCGCGCCACCCAGCCGCTGCCGATCACGCCTGCCCCGATTGCTGCAAATGTCTTGATATCGACGATCACTGCCATTGCTGACGATCCTTTGCGAAGAGCTTTGAGTGGTGCATCTTTATGCGAACTGTTCGACCGCGCGGCGTTCCAGTTGTCGTTCGCCGCGCGCCGGCAAGCCGAGCTTCTTGCGCCCTTCGGCGGGCGTCAGTGCCCTGCCGCCGAGCCGCTCGATAATCTCGACCGCGCGCTGCACCAGCGTGCCATTGGTGGCGTGCACACCCTTATCGAGCCAGATGTTGTCTTCGAGACCGACCCGCACATGGCCGCCGAGCAGCATGGCCTGCGCGACCATCGGCATCTGCATGCGGCCGATGCCGAAGCCGGCCCAATGCGCACCGGGCGGCAGATTGTCGGCCATGGCCTTCATGGTCGTCGTATCGGCCGGCGCGCCCCACGGGATGCCGAGGCAAATCTGAAACAGCGGCGGCGCATCGAGGAGTCCTTCCTTGACCAACTGCTTCGCAAACCACAGATGCCCCGTATCGAAGATCTCCAGTTCCGGCTTTACGCCGAGTTCCTGGATGCGCTTCGCGCCCGCTCGCAGTTGAGCCGGCGTCGACACGTAGATATAGTCGCCATCGCCGAAATTGAGTGTGCCACAGTCCAGCGTGCATATCTCCGGCAGCAACTCCTCGACGTGCGCGAGACGCGTGAGGCCACCCACCAGATCGGTGCCCGCGCCAAAGCGCATCGGGTCCTCGCCGGGGCCGATCTCCAGATCGCCCCCCATGCCGGCGGTGAGGTTGATGATGACGTCCGTTTCCGACGAGCGGATACGGTCCACGACTTCCCGATATAGATTCGGGTCGCGGCTGCCGCGTCCCGTGTGCGGATCGCGCACGTGACAGTGCGCAACGGTCGCGCCGGCCCGAGCCGCTTCGATGGCGGCTTCGGCAATCTGCTTCGGCGTCACCGGAATGGCCGGATGTTTGCCGACTGTGTCGCCTGCCCCAGTGACTGCGCAGGTCACAATGACTTCATGGTTCATGCTTGCGAATTCCTGTTGGTTCGTTATGCTTATCAGACTACTTCTCACCTCGCCGGCGCGAAGCCAGGTCACAGACCGAGGTATGCCTTGACCGCCGGCAAACTGTCCTTGCCGTCATAGGTTTTCACACCCGCCAGCCACGCATCGAGCACCTGAGGATTCTTCTTCAGATAGTCCTTGGCCGCATCGGCGGGTTTTTCCTTGTTCATCACCGACTGCATGACCACGTTTTCAAGCTGCGTCGTAAAGCGCAGGTTGCTCACCAGCTTGCCCGCGTTCGGGCAACGCGTCAGGAAGTCCGGCGAAGTGAGGGTGTAGACGCGCGCCTCGCCATCGTTGGGACCGAACACGCCATCGCTGCCGGTCAGATACTTCATGTCGATGGTGATGTTCATCGGATGCGGCTCTCACCCGAGAAACACCACCCACTTCTTGTCGCGCACGGCGCGATCCACGGTCACCAGCATGCCGGCTTCGCTCGACTCGATCAGCTTGAAGCCGCCGAGGCTAAACTGATTGGTCGCGATCATTTTCTGGATCGCCGCGTTGGCGCTGCTGCCAGGCTCGATACCGTAGATCTTGCCGTCGAGTTCGGCGCGATGTTTGGCGATATCCGCAAACGTCTTCAGGCCCGCGTCGTATTCATAGGTGGGCACGGCAAAGGTTGCCTTGGCGCCGGTCAGGTTCGGCGTCTGCAGCACGTTGATCGCCTTGGCGTCGACAAACGGTGCGATGGCCGTCTCCTGCACCGGCCACCAGTAACCGAGCGAGACGTCGAGTTGTCTGGTCTTGAGCCCGGCGAACGAAATGGGCACGGACGCAACCGTCGTCACCGGTTGATAGCCGAGCCCTTCGAAGACGGTGGAGGCGAGCGCGGTGGTCGACGTGATATCGGTCCAGCCGATATCGGCAAAGCGCACGGCGCGGCAGGACTGCGGGTCTTGCGCAAAGGCCGGCTGAGGGAAAGCAAGTGCAGCGACCGCGGTGGCGACAGTCGCAACCGCAGCGGCAAGACAGACGGACAAGGCTTTGACGCTGGACTTCATGAGGTTCCCCCTTTTTGGACACGTATCACTGCGGGTTTCGCATCAGGCCACAAAGCGTGCGGCCAACCGGATATCTGGACTGCGTGGTGTGATGTAAAGGTACAAGTGCATATTCTGTGCAAAGCGACCGTCAGCGACCCGTTCTTGCTTCCCCGCGACCATGAGGGAAAACCAGCATGGCCGCCGGTGCGGTGCAGCATTGCCCCGCAAGCGAATATTGGCGCGCCTTGCCGGCTCGGGCGCCGCTTGTTACGCTTTTGCGCGTCCCTCGAACCGCAGGCCCTCCCCGAGCCGCCGCACGATGCCCGAAGATATTTCGTTCCTGTTGCTGCCGGGCTTCTCGGCAATCGGCTTCATGTCGGCTGTGGAGCCGTTGCGGGTAGCGAACCGCTTCCGCGAGAATCTGTACCGCTGGCACATTCTGAGCGTCGACGGCGCGCCGGTGGCGGCGAGCAACGGCATTTCTCTGAACGCGGAGGCGGCCTTCGAGACGATCAAGGAGGTCCAGACGCTTTTTGTCGTGGCAGGCTTCGAACCGCTCGCCTGCTATACCCGTGGACTCGGCAACTGGCTGAAGCGCCTGGACCGTGCGGGCGCGACGTTAGGGGGCATCGACACCGGCAGCTTCGTGCTCGCCGAAGCGGGCGTGCTAAGCCCAGCGGACAGCCTGACGGTGCATTGGGAGGCGCTCTCGGCATTTCGCGAACGCTACCCGGCGCTCACCGCCAGTCAGGAACTGTTCGAGATCGGCGAGCACCGCATCACGTGTGCGGGCGGCACGGCGTCGATCGACATGATGCTTGACCTGATCGGCCGCAGTCATGGCGCGGCGCTGGCGTCAGCCGTGTCGGAGCAGTTCGTGGTTAGCCGGATCCGGCAGCGTTCGGACCATCAGCGCATGGAAATCGCCGCGCGCTACGGCTTGCACAATCGCAAGCTGATCCAGGTGATCGGCGTGATGGAACAGCATATGGAGGAACCGCTGGCGCCGGATCAACTCGCGCAGGAGATTGGCGTAACGCGCCGCCAGCTGGAACGGCTCTTCTGCGCGGCGCTGAAGGACACGCCGACGCATTTTTATCAGCAACTGCGCTTGAGCCGCGCGCGGGAGTTGCTGCAGCAAACCGATATGACGATTACGTCGATCTGCGTGGCCTGCGGCTTTGAATCGCCCTCGCATTTTTCGCGGACGTACCGGGCACGCTTCGGGACGAGTCCGCGCAGCGACCGGCATCCATTGGGGAGCGCTGCTACGACTGCTGCGGCGCCGCTGGGCAAAGCGGCGAGCGCAGCGCCTGAGACCCAAACTGTCACGGCTGGCGTGACAACCGCTACGCATACCAGTTCGGCTTGATCACCATCAGGAAGTACACGCCGATCATTGCCACAAAGGCCGGATAGCCAAGCGCTTCCCAAATCCTCGCGTATTGCCAGTAGCGTGCCGGCAGCGCTTCGCCTTGGGCAGAGGCAGCCGTCGCCATCTTCGCGAGACGAATCTGCAGCCACACGACCGGTAACCAGCAAAGCCCAGTCAGGGCGTACAGCGCGACGGAGGCCATCAGCCACGGCGTCTGCCACGCCCAACCGTCGGTATGCGCGAGCCACAGCCCCGATAATGGCTGAAAGATCACAGCCGGCGTGGTGAACCACCAGTCCGCGCGAACCACCAGACGCGCAACGATAGCGATCGCGTCGACGGAGCGCGTGCGATTGGTAAAAAACAGGTAGAACGCGGTGCCGAAACCCGTGCCCACCAGCACCACCGACGACAGGATATGCAGGGTCTTGATCAGAAAATAGAGGTTCACGACTTCTTCTCTTCAGCAATAAGTAAAAACAGGATTGCAAGAATCGGCAAATTCTTGAGCAGCGGTCCGAACGGATGGGTGACAAATTCCGGCATCGCAATCCCGATGACTACCGTGTAGAACGCTATGAGCGCGGCTTGGGCGAGCCACAGCCGCCTGCAGGGCAAGAGCAGCGTGGCCACGCCGAACGTGAAATCGAGCAGACCGGCACCGTAAAGCGCAGCCGCCGCAACGGGGCCGGTGAGCTGCACCTGAGCCAGCAGCGCGAGGCTGTCACGCAGCGGATACACGAACAGGCTAACCAGCGCGGTCCAGATCCACACCAGCGCCAGAACCCCGCGAAACAGACCTGAGCGCCATTGCGCAAGGGCCTGTTCGCGCATCGATGGCGCCTCTGCAGGTGTCATGAAGTCGTCCACACCCTTTGGCGGACGCGCCAGCAACGAGGCCGTTTGCGCAGCATCGCCCACGTTGCCGGCGCGCAGCATCTTCCATGTGTCGCGCGTCAGGATCGCGCCGGGTATCGGGTCGAGTAGCGTGGCCGCGCAACTGATCAGCCAGCCCGGCACGCTCACCGTCAGTGCCCTCGGGAATCCCATCTGACGGCGATAGCTGGACAGCATGTCGCGGTAAGCAACCCGCGTCGCACCGACCAGCTCGACGCACTGCCGTGCTGGCGTTGCCGCATCGAGCAGATGCAGCAACGCTTGCGCCAAATCGTCGATGTGGATCGGCTGCAGCATCTGCCGGCCTTGTGCAGCGACGGCGCAAACCGGCAGGCTCGCAAGCGTGCGAAAGAACGACGCGGACTTGCCCTTGGCGCCGTAAACCAGCGACGGGCGGCAGATCTGCCATTCGATGGGCTGGGTGGCCAAAAACCTGTCCGCTGACAGCTTGCTATCGAAGTAAGGCGAACCGCCCTGTTCCACGCCCAGCGCCGACACCTGCACCACGCGCCGCACGCCCGCCGCGCTGCAGGCAGTGAAGAGAGCAATCGGCGCCTGCTCATGGATATCGGCGAAACGCTGTCCGCTGCGCTCGACCAGGATGCCGACCGCGTTGACCACTGCATCGATGCCGGCGAGCTTCGGCAGCCACGCGTCGACCGTCAGATCGCGGCTGAAATCGACCGCAACCTCCTGGGCGAAGGCATGTGGCTCCCGGACGCCCTTGACGACCGTGTGACCCGCTTGAACGAGGCGCTCGCAAATCGCCGCGCCTAGAAACCCGCGTGCACCGCAGACGAGGACGTTCACGACGCCGCCTTATCAGTTGCAGCGACGCCACTCGCGAAGGGAAGCGCGACGGCCGACACGGCCGCTTGCATTATCGAAAGCCTCAGGCTGCTCATCGGACTTCCCCTTTATTCTTGACTGTTGTTTCTGTATAGACAGAAATTAAACCCTCAAAAAAACGGGCGTTGTCCGCCCGCGCCTTACCGCTAGCCGCCTCTCCAATCGGATTGGCGGCCTAGCCTTGCTTCGGCTTTCCCCGCATGGTGCGGCTGATCTTCGCCCCCATGCCCAAGGTTTTCATCAACGTCTCCGGCTTCATGCGCAGCATCTCGTCGGACCACGTGGTGAGCGTCTCCATGAACTCGAGCGTCTGCCGGATACGCTTCTGGGTCCCGGCGCTTTCATCCTCGATCTCCGGATTCGTCAGGCAGTCGCGCAGCACCGTGAGCGTTGGATCGATCTCCCGTTGCTTGCGCCCTTCGACGATCAGCTTGAACAGTTCCCAGATATCCGTGGAGGTCTCGAAGTGATCGCGCCGATCGCCCATCTGATGGGTGATGCGCGCAAGCCGCCACGACTGCAGCTCTTTCAGACTGGTACTGACGTTAGAACGCGCCACGCCGAGCGTGTCTGCAATGTCTTCTGCAGTCAGCGGCTGGCCTGTCAGGTAGAGAAGCGCGTGGATCTGCGCGACGGTGCGGTTCACGCCCCAGCGTGAGCCCATTTCACCCCAATGCAGAACGAAGCGCTGTGCGACCGGTGTAAGTTCCATGTCGCAAATTTAGTGCAGTCAGTTATTTCTGTCAAGACAGAAATAACTGACTGCTTCGGCAGCGGGGCGCACGGTGGGGATCAGAGCACGCGGACGCTGCCGCCAGGCCCCGAAGCGTCAGCCCTGCTCCACCGTCACCCTTGCAGCCCTTGCCGCGGTTGCCGCCGTTGTTGCCCAGCCGCTTAGAACGAATGCCGCATGCCGATACGCACATCCGCTTGTGTGCTCGTGGTGGACGGCGTGAAGCTATAGCCGATCACCGCGTTCACCCCGTTCGACGCCTTCAGGTAATCACCCGAGATATATACGTCCGTGCGCTTCGACAGCAGGTAATGCAGGCCGAGCGTGCCCTGGTTCCAGTGGTGTCCTTCGAAGGTCGTGTACTGGTAGCCGCCGATCGCGCTAAACGCCGGGGTGATCTGCCAGTTCGCACCGCCCTCGCCCACCTGCATGTGCGACGACTCGCCGTATGCCTTGATCGTCGTGTACGTATAGTTCGCGTTCAGCGTCACGTCGCCGATGGCATAGCTGGTGCCCACGCCGAACGTGCCCTGCTTGTCGACCGCGAACGAGGTATTCGCATACAGATCGGTAATCGCACCGCTCGGACTCACGCTGATGGTCGGACGGCCGAGGAAGGTGCTCGTGCCGATCATCGCGTAAGGATCGAATGCGTAGATGCCGAACGGATTGTTCAACTGCGTGTAGGCCACGCCCGCCGTGAACGAACCGTTCGCATAGTGTGCGCCCAGGCTGTAGGCACTGTTCTGATGGAAGTCGCCCGCGACGCCGCCAAACGAATACAAGCCACCGAATGTAAAGCCCGCGAACTCGTTCGACAGGAACTTCACCGAGTTGGGCAGGCGGTCGCCGTTGAAGCGGTCGAAGTCGCCCTGGTGGATCGCATACCCGCTACCCCACGCAGAGATGTTGTAGATGGACACCATCTCGTTGGTCAGGTCGAGCTGATTGCCGAACGAGAGCGTACCCCATTGGTTTTTCAGACCGACGTACGCCTGGCGGCCGAACTCCGCGCCGTCGAAAGCGAGTTTGCCTGTGCCCAGATGAAAGCCGCTTTCGAGTACGAATACGGCCGACAAGCCACCGCCGAGATCCTCCGTACCCTTCAAACCGAAACGGTTGCCGTACGCGATGCCGTCGTCGAATTTCACGACGTGTGAGCCACCGGTATTGCTGACGTAGGTAATGCCCGCGTCGACAATCCCGTACAGCGTGACGCTGCTTTGGGCCTGACTCACGGCGGGAAGGCTGGCGAGCGCGAAGGCTACGCCAGACAGTGCTGCGGCATTCGTTCTTTTCATTTGTGTCGTTCTCTCTTGCCTTTGTCGATGGGAAGAGTGTTCCGCATGAACCACAGCGGAACCGCTCGATCTTGCTGGAATGACGCGCCGTCTTTAGAGCGCTCGCCGCGTGTTTCCACGCAATCCCACGCGACGATGGTGGGACAGTACAAGCCCATATTTCCGGCAACTCGACCAAAGGCGACGCCGATTGGTCTGATTGCGACAACAAGGGAAAATGCTAAAGATGTGCTGCGATGCAGCGAGCATGACGCGCGTCCCGGGCCCGGTCTTGATGCCTGCCCGATATGACAATTGTCAAACCTAATGCAGTCCTAAAGACGCCTGAACCGCATGCAACCCATCTGCACCGTTAATGGTCGTTACGCCCTTCAGCCACGCTGACAGCAACTCGGGATTGGCCTGCAAGGCACGCAGCGCTGCGGCATTCACATCGACCTTGTTTTGCAGCACGTTAGTCATGATCTGGTTCTCCAGATCCACATTGAACGTGACCTGCTGGAACAGCCTTGCGAGGTTCGTGCATTGACTAGCGAAACCTGCCCGCGCGACCGTGTTGACCGTAGCGCCGCCGTAGTTCGGGCCAAAGTACGCATCGCCGCCCGACAGGTAAGCGAGATGGAATCTGGTGTTCATCAGATGCGGCTCCCAGGCGAGGAACACAATCCACTTCTTGTCCCGCACTGCCCGCTCCACCTGAGTCAGCATGCCTGTTTCGCTCGACTCAACCAGTTTCCAGTCGCCGAGACCGAACGCCTTGTCGGCGATCATTTTCTTGATGTTCTGATTCGCCGGCGCGCCTGGCTCGATACCGTAGATCTTGTCGTCGAACTGGTCGGCATGTTTGACGAGATCGGCAAACGAATGCACGCCGGCCGCGGCGACATAGTCTGGCACCGCCAGCGTGAACTTGGCGTTGGTCAGATTGGCGTGCAGCACGTCGACCGAATGCTCATCGATGAAGGACTTCACCAGTGGCCCCTGGGCAGGCATCCAGTTGCCGAGGAACACGTCGATCTGCCCTTTCTTCAAGCCCTGATAGGTAATCGGCACCGACAGGTTAGAGACGTTCTGCTGATAGCCGAGGCCCTTCAGGAGCAGACCGGTGACGGCATTGGTCGCGTCGATGTCGGACCAGCCCGGGTCGGCCATACGGACCTGGGTGCAGCTTTGCGGGTCAGCCGCGTCGGCCGCGACGCTCGCCATGCTGCACAACGTGGCCAACAACGTGGAAAGCAAGAGGGTCCAGCGTTTGTTCATGATGGGCTCCGGTTCGGTCGTTTGTTTAGTTCGTTGGGTACGGTGGATGTTCTCAAGATGTTCGCCCGATGGCCGCTAAGGTGCGGCGCGCGGGAAACGCGCCATGGCTTCCAGCGTGTCGAGTTCGATGTGATTGCGCATGTAGCGCTGGCTGGCGTCGTTGAACGGCTGCCAGTCCCACGACTGAATGCGGCCCTGGGTGGTCGCCTCAAAGTGGAAGCGGCGCCGCTTCTGGCTCGCGAGGACCGCTTCATGCAACGCCGGCAAATCCCAGCGACGGGCTGTTTCGGCGCGGAATGCCTCGAGCGTGTCAGCGAACGCCGGATTCGTCGCGAGATTGGTGAGCTCTTGCGGATCGGCAGCCAGGTTGAACAGCTGATCGGGATCGACCGGCGAATGAATGTATTTGAAGTCACCGCGCCGGATCATCACCATCGGCGCGATCGCGCCTTCGGCCAGGTATTCGCCGATCGCCTCGTCGTGCCCGCCATCGCCTTGCAGATGCGGCACGAGACTGCGGCCATCGACGGGGTCTGGCCACTCGCTACGCGGCGCACCGGTGGCAAGTTCGACGAGTGTCGGCAACAGATCGAGATGCGATACCGAGGCCGACACCCGATGCGCCGCAAAACGCTTAGGCGCATGCACGATCAACGGCACGCGGATGCCACCCTCGAAACAGGTCATCTTGTACCAGAGGCCGCGCTCGCCGAGCATCTCGCCATGGTCCGAGGTAACGATCACAATGGTGTCCTCGGCCAGACCCGTCGCATCGAGCGCATCGAGAATGGCGCCAAACTGGCGGTCGACGTACGAGAGCGCTCCGTAGTAAGCATGCCGTGCGTTGCGGACCTGCTGCTCGCTGGGCGGCGTACGGTCGGTTTCGCAGACCGTGCGCAGGCGTCGCGAATGCGGATCGCTTTGCTGCGCACTCAACGACGTACGCGGCAGATCGATCTCATCGTCGGGATACAGGTCCCAGTACTCCTGGGGAATCGCATAGGGATCGTGCGGATGCGTGAGCGAGGCGACCAGGCAGAACGGCCGTTGATCCCGCCCTGCCTGCCGTTCGCGAACGATATCGAAGAGTTTCTGGCGCGCGGTGAAGGTGACCTCGTCGTCGAAATCGAGCTGATTGGTGCGCACGCAAGGTCCGGCGTCGAGTACCGAACTCATGTTGTGATACCAGCTCGGGCGCACCTCCGGCTGTGACCAGTCCGGCACCCAGCCGAAGTCGGCCGGATAGATATCGGTGGTGAGCCGCTCCTCGAAACCGTGCAACTGGTCCGGGCCGCAGAAATGCATCTTGCCCGACAGGATGGTGCGATAGCCGGCGGCACGCAGATAGTGCGCGAAAGTCAGGGTTTGCGCGGGAAATTCGGCGGCGTTATCGTAGGCGCCTATATTGGAAGGTAATTTGCCCGCCAGCATCGAAAAGCGTGCAGGCGCGCACAGGGGACTCGCGCAATAGGCGGAATCGAACACCACCCCGTCGCGGGCGAGCGCATCGAGACGCGGCGTATGCGAAATCGCATGGCCGTATGCCCGCAATGCGAACGGCGTCATCTGATCCGCCATCAGGATAAGGATATTCTGTTTTGTGTTAAGGCTCATGAGCGGGGCCGATTAGAATCTTGATGATCTCCGCGCGGCGGACGCGCGGCTAAGACCCGGCTGAAACGCGGCTTCGTGGCGTGCCGTGTCATACCCGAGTGTCTTCACTATTGCTGCTCATAAACGCACTGTGAAGGTGCTCAATGCTTATGGGCCCATAAGGGGGAGTTATGTCGAGACAGGATCGCTTGCCGCCAATGCAGACCTTGTCGGTGTTCGAATCGGCGGCGCGCCTCGCCAGCTTTACGGCAGCGGCACGCGAACTCGGCTCCACTCAGCCGGCGATCAGCCAGCGCGTCGTGCAACTGGAAGAAGACCTCGGCACCCCGCTGTTCGCCCGCGGGCACCGCGGCGTTTCACTCACACCCGAGGGCGAACGACTGTTCGAAGCGGTCAGCCAGAGCCTCGACACCCTGCGCGTGGCCACGGCCGATATCCGCGCTCGCCGGGCGAGCGGCGCCCTGACGATCCTGACCGATTTCGGTTTTGCGACCTATTGGCTGATGCCAAGGCTCACGCGCCTGAAGCAATTGATGCCGGATGTGAACGTGAAGATCATTACCTCGCAGGCAGGTCTCGATCCACGCCATGACCATGCGGACATTGCAATTGTCTTCGGCGATGGCGACTGGGCGCCGAGCACCTCGACGCGGCTCTTTCCCGAGGAAGTCACGCCGGTGTGCTCGCCGGCGTTTCGCGCGGCACACCCAGAGGTGACGGACGCCGCAGACTTGATCCGTCTGCCGCTGCTGCATGTGCAGCCGACGGAACCGGAACGCTGGCTGGCGTGGAGCGGCTGGTTTGCTGCGCAGGGGCTCAATCCCCCGGCGGATCGGGACGGCATCACGTTTAACAGTTACGCGCTGGTGATTCATGGGGTATTGATGAACCAGGGAATTGCGCTGGGGTGGACACCGCTGGTGGACGAACTGGTGGCAAGCGGACAACTGGTCAAACTGCTCGACAAGCCGGTGACGACCTCGCGCGGGTATTTTCTGGTGCGTCCGCAAGCACGGCCTGAAGCGGCGGCGGTGCCGTTGTTCCGCAGATGGTTGTTCGACGAATGCGCCTGATGGGACACCGCGACTGACGCTTTAAATGCGCCGCAGCGCGCGGCGCTGACGCACCGATACCAGCATCACGGCGGTTCGATTCTATTCGCGGGAAATGTGGCCTGATTTACTTCAGCATTCCCGCGTGCGCTGAAGGTCTTTTTGATTGCGCTTCCGCGGGTTTCTCTATCGAAGCCAAGGATCCGCATGTCCGCCACCGATCGCTCCCATCAGTTTGCCCTGACCCTCTCTTGCCCGAGCGCCGCAGGACAGGTTGCCGCCGTTGTTGGCTTTCTCGAGCGGCATCATTGCTATATCGATGAGTTCACTGTCTTCGACGATGAGATTAGTACGCGGTTTTTTGTGCGTTGTGTGTTTCATGGGGTTGCTGCGGCGCCCGCATTGCCTTTGCAGATTGACGTCTTGCGGCGGGAGTTTTCGGGTATTGCTGCTGACTTCGGGATGAGATGGGCGATTCATGATGTCGCTGCGCGGCCCAAGGTTTTGATTATGGTGTCGAAGCTCGAACACTGTCTCGCGGATTTGCTGTTTCGCTGGAAGATGGGGGAGCTCAAGATGGATATCGTGGGGGTGGTGTCGAATCATCCGGATCTAGAGGGGCTTGCGGCGCAGCATGGGTTGGCGTTTAGGCATTTTCCTGTGAATGCTGAGACGCGTGCTTCGCAGGAAGCGCAAGTGTTGGAGCTTTTTGAGTCTAGCGGCGCTGAGTTGATGATTCTTGCGCGGTATATGCAGATTCTTTCAGATCAGACTAGCCGGGCCCTCGCTGGGCGGGCTATCAATATTCATCATTCGTTCCTGCCAGGGTTTAAGGGGGCCAAGCCGTATCATCAGGCGCATGCGCGTGGGGTTAAGCTGATTGGCGCTACCGCGCATTTTGTTACTGATGATCTCGATGAAGGGCCTATTATTGAGCAGGTTGTTGAGAGGGTTGATCATTCCTATGGGCCTGAGAGGTTGCTGGCTGTTGGGAGGGATGTTGAGTGTATTACTCTTGCCAGGGCTGTTAAGGCGTTCGTCGAGCGGCGGGTTTTTATTAATGGGGATCGGACTGTGGTGCTTTGAGGTTTTTTTTGCCTGCGGCGCGTTGGTTTGGTTTGGTATTCTTATGGTGTTGGCCTTTCCTTGCATTCTTAGTGGTCTATTAGGTTCGCCCCTGTGCGGGGCGGCACCTACTTTCTTTGCCGCCGCAAAGAAAGTAGGCAAAGAAAGCGGGCTTCACACCGCTAGCTCGTAGTGAGCCATCTCTGGCCTTGACCCGGGAACGGCCCAAGACGAGTCCTGCCCTCGCGCCACAAACGTTAGTGACAAAGGACTCATCCACCCCACTCCGCACTGCGTGCGTCGCGGATGGGTTTGACTGGGAAAGCCGGTCTGCGAAGGCACGCAACAAGGGGTAGGAACAAGGTACGCGCAATTTTCTATCATAAGCCTCTTGGTTATGAAATGCGCTCGGCTTATGCGCGGATCGCCATAAGCGTCTATCCGCCTAAATGCCAGGGCACCGTCGCAACCCCAGTGCTGCCTCGTCAAGGGCCTGCCTCAAGGCCGGTGTTGGCGTCCATTGACTTCCTTGTACGGTAAAGCGGGCCATCGCATCGACAACCTTCGCAGTGCCTTTCTTGTCGTAACGGCCCAGGTTGGAGGCCATGAAGACTTCAAACAGCGAGCTACCTCGCTGCATGATCTGACCGACATTGAGACGGCCCTGAGCATCAAAAGTGACAATCACAAAATCCCGATTGATCACGTGCGCGGGCTTGCGGTCCACCAGCTCAATGGTCAGGTTTGCGAGGCGCACGCGCTGATCCGCAAACTCCGGAAGGCAGTCACTGTCCGGAGTACCGAGCATGTTCCAGTAACGCGTCATTCCGATCTTCCGGATGACGTCGTCCGGCGTGATCAGAAATGTTCGATTCGAGTATCCCATTGCAAAACCTTGGTCGTTGTGGCGGCACAATCGCGATCTCGTTCGTCACCAGGCCGCCTCATTTGGCCAATTTGCGATCGACGCGCTCATACTTTAGGCCTTTCGCGCCTCGAATGCTTGATCGAACTGCCGCGCACGCTGCACCTCGTCGCTATGCAGATAGGTCGACGTCGTTGAGATCGACGCGTGCCGCAGGTTGTCGCGCACCATGATCAGTTCGGCGCCGCGCGCGAGCGCGTGCGACGCGTGCGTGTGTCTCATCCAGTGCGGGCTGGCGCGCCGCAGCTTCTCAGCGGTTGCCGGCCGTTCGTCCTGGATCGCATCGGCCACCAGCACGAAGAATCGCCTCAGCACGCGCCACAGTCGCGTGCTTTCGATGCCCGCGCCATCCTCATCGAGACTCGCGACGAGAGGCATCGCCGGGTCCCAACGCGCTGGTGTTACGGGCAGTCCCCGCTGCATGAGAGACTGATCGAGCGCGGTGCGGGCGAGCGACGGCAACGCCACCTTTCCGAGCTTGCCGCCCTTGCCGAGCACGTGCAGCCAGTGATCGCCGTGCTCGTCGCGGCGGATGTCGCCGAGCGTCGCACCGACCAGCTCGCTCGCGCGCAGGCCGGTCGCATAGCCGAAGTCCAGTAGGAAGCGCAGGCGCTGCGCCGCCGGCACGCTCCAGCCGTACGACCACTCGAGGCCATCGGCGAACGTCCGGATCAGCAGCCATTCGCATTCGGAGAAACCTCGGGATACGTCCAGTCCGGCACGCCGTGCGTGGCTCTTGACCTTGACGCCGGCGAACGGATTCGCGAGCAGGTAACGCTGCTCGACCAGCCAGCGAAACATCGCCGACAGGACGTTCAGCGCGTACGCCGCCGAGCGTGCCGAAAGCGGGCCGATGAACGGCCGCCATTCGACGCTGTGCCGCGGTCGCGACGGTCCGATCCAGCGTTCACGCGGCGTCGGCCGCCGCAGGAAACTCCGGTAGGCGATCGCATCGTCGGTGGTGAGCGACGACAGTGCGCAGTCGCGCTCGACGATCGCCCACAGGATCAGGCGTTCGGCTTCTTTCCGGTAAGCGCGCTGTGTGGCCGCCGACTCGTGCATTGAGAGCCAGGACTGAACCGCCTCATAGTCATTCGAAGCCTTGAGCAGGCAGGCGTGCGCCGGGGCGCGGAACTGTCCGCGCGAGCCGTCGACCTCGTGCGGCACACACAACTGCTCCCACGGCACAATGCTGCCGGCCGGCGCCGCGACGATCAACGCGCGCGCCCGTTCGGTCAGCGCGGGATGCGCGGCGAAGAAAGCCTCGATGCGGCGTGCGCCTGCAGCACCGAGTCCGGCGATTACCGACCACCAGCGCCGCCGTCGCGGAATCCGCACGGTCAGGTCGGCCAGCGTCCGGATGCCGTGGGCATGCAGAGCCCCGGCAATGCGTGCGGGCAGCCACAGGTCGACCGGATCGGCGATCATCGGTACGGGCACCGGCAGATTGCGCAGCGTCTCGATTGCGCTGGCCACCCGATCCGCCGATGCTGTCGTCGCGCGATCGATGAAGACGCCCGCCAGATCCCCGCGATGGCGCGCCTGCGCGTACGCGACGAGCCGGCGGCGAATCCGGCCGAGCACGCCGCGCGACGACGCGCCGGCTGCTCTTCGGTCGCCCAGGTAGCGGGCAATGGCGGCCCGCGCGTCCAGGCCGGCGTACCACCCGCGCAGCGCCGCGAGTTCGGCTTCGTCCGGGAAGTTTGGGCCGGTGTGGCCGACGGGTAAGGCGTCACGCGTTTTCATGATCGGCAGTTTAGTTCAAAATCAGAGACGGACTGATAATGAAATTTATCTGTCTAGCAGCGATCCAAAACTTACCCGCTCGTTTCGATTGATGCCCGCTCAACAGCGAACTCTTCCTACGGGCCGCTGGCGCGCGCCGAAAATCCATCGGCCGCATCAGGGTCGGACGGAACCGAATCAGAAACCCGTTCTGATTGTGGCATCGCAGCTTTTCTGGATGCCGAGAAATCGAAGGTTCTGCCGCATTTTTGAAAGATGGCCGTAACCGGTCGCTAAATAATCGGCAAACCGGATGGCACTTAACCGCCACCGCTTCTCGGTCCCACAAAACACCAGAACGTAGGAGACGCTGAAATGGCGAAAAGCCGGTCAAGGTGAGCTCCGCGCGACGAAGGCAGAGGTGGATTGCGCAACCGTCCGCGCGAAAGACGCTCAGAAGCTTATAGGTGAGTGACGTTCTGCTCTTATGTCCGGCGTGGATCGCCGAGCACTTTTGAACACTGATCCCCAATATCAACGGCAGCTCGCACTGACATAAACAGCGGCACGGGATCCCAATGCATTTCCGTTTGTAAAAACCGACCCCGACGAACTGTTGCCCGGGCGCACGCCGTATGCAAGAGGAGGAAGTCCGGCACGGAGACAGCAATCCATTCCTGCAAATCATCAATAGCGATGCCGGACAATCTGATGCGACGGACAGGTAAAAGCACCGCCGCACGACCGCAGCGTAAACCTCTCACTAACTCAGCGCCCCATCCGGACCGGGCGTGTGCAACACGTTCACAGGAGCAACGCTACACCACGCACCGTACAAGCACGTCGACGTCACCGTGTTGCGGAGGACGCAGTCGACAAGACACGTGAGTCATTCTTTAGCAATCTAGCAGTCACCTGGTTGGAGTGCTTGCCAGAGCAAAGAATCATCGGATAACTATGCGCGCCTTAAGCGCGCAAGGAGACAAGAGCATGCGAACTAGTTCGAATCCCCTGGAATCAACGCGAGATGTCCAGCATGTTGAGACGCCCGCCATCGGCGCCGGGGCGTGGATGGTCCTCGCCTCAGCATTCGTCGGCTGGATGTTTGACGCAATGGATCTGCAGCTCTTCACAATGATCATGCTGCCTGCCCTTCGCGACCTGCTGGGATCCTCTGGAAGTAGCGCAGCGCAGATAGGCGGCCTGATCATAGGTGCGAAGCTGCTGAGCTGGGGCGTCGGCGGAATCGTTTTCGGCGTCCTTGCCGATCGCGTCGGGCGTGCACGTGTCATGCTCGCAACGATGGTCATCTATTCGATATTCACCGCAGCCAGTGCACTCGCACAGAATTGGCATCAGTTGCTGGTGTTGCAGATGATTTCGGGGCTCGGCATTGGCGGAGAGTGGGCCGCTGGGGCGGCTCTCGTCGTCGAGACATGGCCCGAAAGGCATCGGGCCAAGGCCGTTCAGGTGATGCAGGCCGTCGGAGTTTTTGGGCTTATCCTCGCTTCTGTACTTGCGATCGTCATGGCGGGTCTGGGTTGGCGCTGGATATTGGCATTGGGCGCAGCCCCAGCGGTCGTCAGCCTCGGTTTGCGCCTTGTTACGCCCGAATCGGCTCGATGGAAGCGTTCGCATGAAGCCGCCCTCCTTCACCGGGGACCCAGAATGGGTTCGCTCTCGGAAATATTCGGAAAACCGCTGAGGCGTCGAACCCTGGTTGGCTCACTGATTGCCGCGGCGATGATGATTGGTAGTTGGGGCGGGGCAGTCCTGTTCCCGGTTCTATTACAGGTCATGTCTCCTGGCCTCAGCGCCGCAGAACTGACTCACCAGACGGGCACCACTTTCATGGCAATGAATGCAGGCGCCGTGCTCGGTTTCGCGTCGACGCTAGTCACGGTATGGCTACTGCCCCGCATATCGCGGCGCGCCGTGTATGCCGGCTATTGCGCAGGTGCATGGACTACAACGATTTTTCTCTATACCGCCGGCACTACCCTCCCCCTCTTTCGCCTAGCGATGTTCGTGTTCGGCTACTTTGCTATAGGTGGGTTCGGTATCGTTGCCCTGTATTTGACTGAGCTCTTTCCCGGGCACTTACGCGCGACCGGCCAAGGGTTCTCGTGGAACGTGGGACGGCTCTTCACTGCTATCGGCCCGCTAACGATTTCCGCGGCGTCCGAGACATTTGGGCTCAATGCCGTTGGGATCGCGATTGCGAGCGCGTTCGGCATCGGTCTTGCGGCCGTCGCATTCGGACCGGAGACGGGCCGCTAGAGAAAGCACGGGAATTGGTGTGGGCCGAACGCCATCTTCAAGAAGTCAACGGCGATCTCTAACAAATCCACGATGCGGAGCATCGTTGCGTGGTCGTAAAAAACAAAGACAAAAATCTCAGGAACATGAGGAGACGAAATGAAAGCAAAGATAAACTTTGCGGCGACGATTGCCGTGCTTAGTAGTGCAGTGTATGCAGAATCGTCAGTGACGCTGTACGGCGTCATCGATTCTGGATTTCTATACCAAACCACGTCGGCGTCTTCGTTCGCATCGAAAGCACCCAACACGGGGGCTGTCGTCCAGCTTAAGGATGGCGGAATCTACCAAAGCATCTGGGGCGTTAAGGGTAGCGAAGAAATCGGGAACGGCTATAAAGTGAATTTCAAGCTGCAGGGTGCGTTCAACAGCGGAAATGGTAAATCGGGTTTGGGCGACACGGCAGACGAAACGGCAATCTTCAACCAGCAGTCAACTGTAGGAATATCGGGCCCGTTTGGCACATTCGACGCTGGCAGGCAGTTCACGCCGATGATCTATGCAATGGCGGACACCGATGTCCGCTCCGCGCAGTACTTCGGCAGCATCCTTACCGCGTGGCTGGGCATGAATCAGGCGGCGGGGTGGCAAGGTGCGAGTACGAACGGCCCGCTCGGCGCATTATGGGACAGTAATGCGCTTGTATATCAATCGCCGAAGATCTACGGGGTCTCGCTCGCGCTGGAATACGCACCGGGTGGAGTGCCAGGGCAAATCCAGGGGCGCACGCGAGAGTCGGCCGTTTTGAAGTATGCGAATTACGGTCTCAATCTGTCTGCCGTCTACTACAACGGGCACGATACGAACCCCTCCCCCACAACTGTGCCGGCCGGAGTGAGCAACAACCGCTTTTACTACCTGGGCGCGATGTACACATTTCATAGCCTTTCTGTAGCCGGTTCGTACGGCGTTGGAAGGAACCCGGCAAACCCCGGTCGGGTGGATTACGAACTCATCTCCGTCGGTGTGGGATACAGAGTCTTCCCGACCTTGAAGTTGACTTCCGGGTATTACCACCTGAAGGACAGGAACGATGGAGTCAACCACTCAACTGAGGTTGCAATTGGTACCGAATATAGCTTATCCAAAGCCACTTTAGGTTACGTTCAGGTCGGTTACGTACACAACAAGGGAACAATGAATCAGGCGATTACGTACGGTGCGCCAGTTGCCCCTGGTGTTTCGACTACCGCTGCGATGATTGGCGTGCGCCATAACTTCTAGTACGACGACTACCAGCAATTGGAGGATTCAATGAATGCTGCTCAAATACTGAAACTGGTCGTCGGCGCGATAGCCGTAATTGCGACCCTAAATGGATGGTCCCAGACCAGCGAGCCAGCCAATCCCACCGGATCAACCGGAATCGGACCAAACACGGTGCGAGGAACGGCTTCAGCATCCAATCGTGCTCTACGCAAGCGGACATACGCCGCCCTGGCAAAGCACAGCGAGATTGACGCCGGAAGCATTAGCATTACCGCGAAAGATGGGTAAGCGCGCAGCAAACCCGCCTTGACGGATTGCGCTAGTTGACTATCACAGGCGGACGCCAGCGATGCGGCAGCAATGCCGAGATGTCGCTGGCCTTGTGGGTCGGCAGCCGCGTGAGGATGTCTTTCAGATAGGCGTGCGGGTCGTGGGCGTTGAGTTGGGCCGAGCGTATCAGGCTCATGATGGCGGCAGCACGTTGGCCTGCTCGTAGCGAGCCGGCGAACAACCAGTTGGCCCTTCCGATGGCCCATGGGCGGATCTGGTTTTCGACCCAATTGTTGTCTATGGGCACATGCCCGTCGTCGAGATAGCGCGTGAGCGCTTCCCAACGTTTGAGGCTGTAGTCCAGCGCTTTCGCAATCGCTGAACCCTCCGAAACCAGCTTACGCTGCGCCACCATCCATTCATAAAGTGCGTCACACACCGGTTTGGCCCGGCTCTGCCGGAGTTTGCGCCGCTCTTCGGCATCCAGCACTGCAGCGTCGCGCTCGATATCGTAAAGCGCAGCGAAGAACGGCATGGCCTGTCCAGCGACGTGGCTGCTGTGATTGGCATGCAGGTCGAAGAACTTGCGCCGTGCATGCGCAGCACATCCGATTTCAGTGATGCCCTGCTGGAATCCGGCCTTGTATCCGCCATAGTCGTCGCACACCAGCTTGCCCTGCCAGTTGGCGAGGAAGGTGCGGGCATGCTCGCCTGCGCGGCTGTCTGCGAAGTCGTAGACCACCGCGCGCAGATCACTGAAGTGCGTGGGCGTATACGCCCACAGGTACGCCCGGTGTGTCTTCCCTTTACCTGGACTAAGCATCTGTACCGGTGTCTCATCCGCGTGCAGCACACCCTGCTGCAAGAGTTCCTGATGCAGGGCATCGACCAGTGGCTGCAACTGTGCGCCGCACGTGCCGACCCAGGCACCCAATGTCGATCGCGGTATTGCCAGACCCGCCCGCGCAAAGATCTGTTCCTGACGATACAGGGGAAGGTGGTCAGCGTATTTGGCAACCAGCACCGAGGCCAGCAGCCCCGTGGTCGGGATGCCCTTGTCGATGACGTGTGCGGGCACTGGCGCCTGAATCAGCGTTTCGCAGCTCTTGCATACCCACTTGCCACGGATATGCCGCTCAACCGTGAACACGCCCGGCGTGTAGTCCAGCTTCTCGCTGATGTCCTCACCGATGCGCACGCGCTCGCAGCCGCACTGGCATACGGTGCTATCCGGCTCGTGGTGGATCTCTGTGCGCGGCAGTTGCGCTGGCAGTGATGCGCGCTTCGGTTGCTGGGATGACTGGTCGGCGGTGGCTTGCGGCTGAAGCTGCTCGAGTTCCAGTTCAATGGCGGCCAGATCCGCGTCGATCGCTTCTTCCAGCAGGCTCATCTGCTCGCTGCTGAACTGTTCGCTGCGCCGGCCAAACTGCAGGCGCTTGAGAATGGAGATCTCGTGGCTCAGCTGCTCGATACGCGTCTGCCGGTAATGCAGTTCGCGTTCGTTCTCTTCGACCTCCCGCGTCTTCTCCTCAATCTCCCGGTCTCTGTCCTGCACCTGGGCAATCAGCTGCGCGGCGAGCGTGCGCAACTGTTCCGGGCTGAGGGCGTTGAGGTCGGCGGGCAGGTTCATGCAAACCAGTCTGCCAGAACCCCTGGCACCATGGAAGCGCAACAGTTAACGTCCCTGTTGGCCTCATACGACGCGAATCACACCGTTCGGGCCGATGCGCTGCCACGGCAAACCGACCACCAGACCTGCGAGCTGCTCCTGTGTGAGTATGTGTTGCTTTGGTTCGCTGCCAGCGTGCGGCCAGACGAACTGTCCCTCGTTCAGCCGTCGCGCTGCCAGCCAGATCCCGATTCCGTCGTGAATCAGCACCTTCAGGCGATTGGCCCGCCGGTTGGCAAAGAGGTAAGCATGGTGCGGATGTGCAGCGCCGAACACCGTGATCACGCGCGCCAGTGCCGTATCGAAGCCGGCACGCATGTCCAGCGGGTCGACTGCCAGCCACACTTCATCAATGCGGATCACGCGAGCCACTCTCGCAGCCAGGCGGCGCATTGCGCTGCCTCTGATGTCGGCCAGCTAACCGTAATCGACTGGTCTGCGCGACGCACTTCGACGCGAATCTCAGCCGTACGCGCGCTTCTCGTCTCAAGCGGCAACGGCACAAATGCCGGTGCCGCTTGAGACGGCGCCGCCACGTCGCTACGCGCCACCAGCACGCAATCGTTCCTTTCGGCCTGCTCTACCCAACGTCGCAGCAGATTCGCGTTCAGCTTGTGGTGCAGGGCGATCGCCGCGAGCGACACCCCGGGGCCCTGGCAAGCTGCCACCACCTGGGCTTTGAACTCGACGCTATAGCGCCGGCGTCGACGACGGCCAGGTGGCGCTTCTTCTTCGATAGTGTTCACGTGTCCACCTATTTAAGTGGATACGATGCTCCCAAGACCTTCAATGCAACTCAAGACGGGATGGCTAGGCGCTTAC
>NZ_FNCJ01000003.1 GCF_900100735.1 Paraburkholderia phenazinium
CGTCGAGCACCTACCTGATCGGGGCGGTGACGCTGGGCGTGTCGTACAGCAACACGCAGTACAAGGCGAGCAGCTTCTCGCTCTTCAAGGGCAAGGAGACCTTCAACTCGGCGGGCGCGACGGCCTCGTGGCAGGTCAACCCGGCGCTGCGCGTCGCGGCGGGCTACGACTACACGGCGGGCACGTCGATCCAGGGCCAGTCGAGTCCGAAGTACAACCAGTTCAACCTGTCGACGTTCTACTTCCTGTCCAAGCGTACGGCGCTGTACGGTCTGGTCGGCTATCAGAAGGCGAGCGGCAAGACCCTTGACCAGTACGGCAACATCGTGAACGCGACGGCGTCGATCGGCGACGTGGCGAACGGCATCTCGTCGGCCGGCGACACGCAGACGCTGGTGCGTGTGGGTATCCGTCACACTTTCTAGGCATCGGTATTGAGGCGCACGCGTCTGCGACCTTTTGGACGATGAGCTACAGCAGGTCAGGCAGCCCGGGGTGTTGTAACCCCGGGCTGCTTTTTTTCAATGTACGCCCTCAACCGCCTGAATCATCCCGATCAACGACTTGCCCCGGGCGCCTCCGGCTCCCGAGATTGCGCATAGCAGCCAAGGGCGAAAGAAGAGCAGAATTTTTGCAACATTTTTATTTCGCCGCCGCAATGGGTTGGGCAGCGTGTATGCGAGGCATGACCGGCACTTTTTTTGATTGTTTCGAGTGCGGTTTATACGCTTCAGTCTCTCATTGACGCCGGATAGGCGAGAGGAGCAAAGGTGGCGCGACAGCCTGTGGCGATGACCCGGATGGCGCTCGGCACGGTGCATTCCATTATTGTGTACGAGCTTGCGCCTTGCAATCGAGGCGTCGTCATACTCTGGCAAAACGAGCGGACGGTAGGACGCCGCCGCCTGCGAGCCGATGAGTAATTTTCACTGCGCCATTGAGTTGCCATTGGTGTTCATTTAGGTATTATTCTGGATATTTTTTTAAAAATACTGATTTAGACAAACCTGTCTGGTTGACTTTTCATTTAAAATGACTACGTTTTTTGTTGGAGAGGGAATAACGTGAGCCAGGCATTTTTATGGCCCATTGTTTTAATCGAGGCAGATACATTGAATGAAGAGTCGAGTGTCGACGGGGGTTGTCGTGGGTGACTGGATCGAGATCATGATCGGGTTGATGATCCTGAATTTTGTGCTGTTCATCGTATCCTGCCTGCTGGAACTCCTTTCCATCAACAAGGAATCGCGGCGGCTGGACGAAATGCTCGACGGGCAACGCAGGGCGGCGGGGCTGGAGAGCCGCAAGCCGTCAACCGCAGCGAACCGTTGGCGTCGCTAGTCTCAGGTCTTGCGCCAAACTGTCGTTAACCCGATTGGCGCTCTCCCGATCGCCACTACAATCGATCGCCGCCACCTCGCGCCCCTTCGCCAGGCTGGGCGGCGCAACCATCGTAAATAGAGGGGACAACATGATTCGCACGTATGCCGTGCTGCTGGTTGCCATACTGCTTGCCGTGCTGGCAGGCTGCGGCAACAAGGAAGGCGACGAGTTTGTCGGCAAGTGGCAGAGCACCAAAAGCCGGGAAAGCATAGAGATCTCCCGCAACGACGACGGTTTCATCATTGCCAATACCACGTCAGGCGGTATGAAGGGCGCGATGGCCTCGGCCTCCTATCGTAATGGCGTACTGGAGGTCAATGCGACGGGCGGGGCTGAGAACGTCATCTACGACAAGCAGCACGACAGGCTCGTGTTGCCCACCATGACGGGCATGACGCCGTTCGAGCGGGTAAAGTAAACCCACCCCGCGCGGCGGGCGTGGCCGCCAGGGTCGGAACGCCCCCTGCTACTATACGGGTCGCCGCATCGGCGCTGCGTCCGTCCGGATGTGCAGCGCGGCCGTTACCGTCAAATCCATCATGTCGCTGATTCGCTTGCTTGATCCGTGGGAGCCGTCATTCGCTCTGGTCGCCGTGTTCGTCGTGGTGGCCGTGCTGTTTGCGCGCGGCTCGCGCCGCCTGCGGATCGGCATGGTCCGGCGGGTCGCGTTCTGGACCGGCCTTGGGCTGTTCTATATTGCGCTGCACACGCGGCTCGACTATTACGCCGAGCACCAGTTTTTCGTGCATCGGCTCCAGCACCTGATGCTGCACCACCTGGCGCCGCTGATCCTGATGGCCGCCTATCCGGGCGCCGCCCTGCGCGCCGGCTTGCCGCTGCGCTGGCGCAGTGCGCTGCGGCGCTGGCAGCACCGCAGGTTCGTGCGCTTCGTCGCGGCGATCGTGCTGCATCCCACCTTCATCTCCGCTGCGTTCGTCGTGTCGGTGGTGTTCTGGCTAATTCCGTCGGTTCAGTTCATCGCCATGCTGGACTGGCGCATCTACACGTTCATGAACTGGTCGGTGGCGGTGAGCGGGCTGCTGTACTGGTGGATGCTGCTCGATCACCGTCCCAGCCCGCCGAGCCGTACCCGGCCCGGTCTGCGGGTGCTGTCGCCGGTCATTACGATGACGCCGCAGATTCTGGTGGGCGCGATCATCACGTTTTCCTCGCATGACCTCTATCCAGTGTTTACGCTCTGCGGCCGCGCGTTTACGTCGCTGCCCGCCGTGCTCGACCAGAGCCTGGGCGGTCTCATCATGTGGGTGCCGGCAGGGGTGCTCGAAGCGATCGGCGCGATGATGGCGCTGCGTCACATGATGCGGCTGTCGACCCTGCCCGCGCGGGTGCCGCCCAAGGCCAAACGCGGCGGGCCCGGCGGCAAGGCGGCGCTGCAGGGGTGAGTGAGGCGGCAGGCGCGCTTTTTAGGGGCGCTCAGCCACTTTGTCGTACCGCCGGCCGCCTGCGATAAAGGTATGAAGATACCGCTGATGATTCCAGATCTCGAAACCACGGTCGCGATCGATGTGAAATCGGCGTCGATTTTGCCCCTGTCCGTTACCCTCCAAAGAGGGCGGCGACGCGTCCCATCCCCCTGCTAGCGACTTTCGTTTCAGATCGTCCTGGGGCATATTCTCAAGAGAACATAGACAGCCGGAGGGCAGAGCCTCGCCTCGCAAGCGCGCTCGCCCTCGTGCGGAGACAATCGCCACCGTGGGGAGTCAGGTACGTGTCGAGACAACGGGTTCTAACCTTGCGCTATCGGCTGGCCCGGCGGCTGGTCGAGAGGCGGGCACAGATGTTTCGGTGGATCGGACGGCACCCGTTGTTCGTGGGCATGTTCGGCATGCTCTCCGCCAGCCTGATGGCGGCGCTGACGTTCCAGGCGTTCTACAACGGCCGCGCGGAGGAACTCCGGCACGCCGCCGAGAACTCGCGCAATCTTGTTGCGATCATCGCCGCGGATCTGCAACGCAGTGTGGCGATCTACGATGTCTCCTTGCAAGGCGTGGTGGCCGATGCCGAGCGCCAGGAAACGTGGACCCTGCCGTTGTACATTCGCCAGCGCGTGCTGTTCGATCGCGGCATGAACTCCTGGTTCTTTGGCGACGCCTACGTGCTTGACGCGCAAGGCTACGTGAAAGCGTCGCAGAGCGGACGGACCTATCCTGGCGTCTCGTTCGCCAGGCGCGACTATTTCCTCGTGCATCAGTCCGACCCCTCGCTCGGAATGTACATTTCCCGGCCGTATGCGTCGCAAGTCCGCAATGGCGCGCTGGCGGTGGCAATGTCGCGGCGTATCAACGGTCCGAATGGCGCTTTCGCCGGGGTCGCGCTAGTCAGTTTCCGGATCGAGTATTTCGGGCAACTGCTGGAACGTATCGATCTCGGCCCGCAAGGCGGCGCCTTCATCATGCTCGACGACGGCACGCTGCTCGCAAGCCGGCCGGCGACGCGCGGCGGGGTTGGCGCCAACTATTCGAATACGCCTAATTTTCCGGCGCTGGTTCACGAGCAGTCGGGCACCTTTGTGTCGAAGGCGAGCGCCGACCGCGTCGAGCGCATCTATACCTTCGCGCATGTCCCGGGCGCGCCGCTGATCGTGGGAATTGCGCCGGCCGTGCACGATGTGCTCACGAGCTGGCGGCGGCGCAGCGAGCTCGCGCTGTTGATGACGGTGCTGCTCGGCGGCGCCTATGTGGCGGTGTCGTGGCTGTTCGCGTTCGCGCTGCGCGACAAGGTACTGGCCGAGGCCGAGTTGAAGCGGATTGCCTCGACCGACGCCTTGACCGGCCTCAATAACCGCCGCGCCTTCGACCGCCGGCTCGCCCAGGAGTGGCGGCGCGCGCTGCGCGAGCAGACGCCGCTGGCGCTGCTGTTCATGGACATCGACTATTTCAAGCGTTTCAACGACACCTATGGCCACGCGATGGGCGACGAGGTGCTGAGCGTCGTGGCCGAGCGCATTGTGTCCGGCACCCGGCGTCCGCTCGATTTTGCCGCACGCTATGGTGGCGAGGAGTTCGCGGTCGTGTTGCCTGACACCGCGCTCGAGGGGGCGCTCAAGGTGGCGGAAAAGATCCGCAAGCGCGTCGAATCCGCGGGCCTCGAACACAAGGGGGCGCAGAGCGGTCACGTGACGATCAGCGTGGGTTGCGCCGTGTGCCACCCGCCGGAGGGCGGCAGCGCGGCGGACCTGCTGGCCGCCGCCGATGCCCAGTTGTACGCCGCCAAAGCCGCGGGGCGCAATCAGGTGCGATGGCTGCAAACCGGTGTTGCAGACGGCGCCGGGGCAGTCGTGGCGAGCGTGCAGAAAAGCGCCGCGGCCGCAACGCCCGCGGCGGACGGCACGATGAGCCGCCGGGATCATGTGTGAACACGACCCCGCGCAGACTGGAATTACCAGTTTAAATTCGCCTGCAAACCATCCGTATAATCATTCGCAGTGCATAGGGAGTGAAAATCACCTAAGCTTTTAGCGCAGGTAAAGGTTACGTCCAACGATTGTTAAATCGCATCGGGTTGGAAAGCGTTACCGTCTGATGCATTGGTTCGGACAAAAGCACGCTCGGTCGCTCCGGCTAAGGCTCCACAGGTTCGAATTAACAATGTAAAGTTACGCCCGCTGGCTTTGAGCCAGATAATCAATGTTTAAATCGAGGGCAAAGGTAAATGGACGGCATCGCGAGGTGGAAATCGTTGCCGTGTTGCCAGTCCATTATGAACACCCGATCCAAAGGGAATGCCTGTGCGTATAGTTTCCATTTTCGGCACCCGGCCTGAAGCGATCAAGATGGCTCCGCTCGTGAAGCGGCTCGAGGCCGATCCGGACGTGCAGTCCGTGGTCTGCGTGACGGGCCAGCATCGCAGCATGCTCAAACAGGTGCTCGACCTGTTCGGTATCGTCCCGGCTCACGATCTCGAAGTAATGACGGCGAACCAGTCGCTCAATGGCCTGGCCTCGCGCCTGTTTGCGGGGCTCGACGATATACTCGTAGCCGAGCAGCCGGACCGCGTGCTGGTGCACGGCGATACGGCTACGAGCATGGCCGGCGCGCTCGCGGCGTTTCACCGGCGCATTCCGGTTGGCCATGTCGAGGCGGGACTGCGCACCGGTAACCTGATGGAGCCCTGGCCTGAAGAGATGAACCGGCGCGTGGTCGACGTGGTCAGCGACTTGCTGTTTGCGCCCACCGCCAGTTCGAAGGCCAACTTGCTTGCCGAAGCGCTGAGCGGTCAGGTGATCGTCACCGGCAACACGGTGATCGATGCGCTGCGCCTGATGTGCACGCGGCTCGATCAGGACGCGCCGCTGCGCGAGGCGATCGACGCACGCCTGCCGGCCATCGACCCCAGCTTGCCGTTGCTGCTGGTCACCGGGCATCGCCGCGAGAGCTTCGGCGATGGCTTCGACCATATCTGCGCGGCGCTCGCCACGCTCGCGCAGACCGGCAAGCTGCAGATCGTCTATCCGGTTCATATGAATCCGAACGTCCGCGGTCCGGTGCTGGCCGCGCTCGACAATATTCCCAACGTGTTTCTGACCGCGCCGCTCGAATATCCGGACTTCGTGCGCCTGATGCAGCGTGCCAGCATTGTGCTGACCGATTCCGGCGGCGTGCAGGAGGAGGCGCCTGCGCTCGGCAAGCCGGTACTGGTGATGCGCGACGTGACCGAGCGCCCCGAAGCGCTGGCGGCGGGCACCGTGCGGTTGGTCGGCACCGAACGCGATTCGATTGTCCGCGCCGTGCTCGAACTGGTCGACAACGAGCAGGAGCGGCGCGCCTTTGCGCGACGCGTCAACCCGTATGGCGACGGCCACGCTTCCGAGCGCATCGTCGCGGCGCTCACCGGTAAGCCGTTCGAAGCGTTTCCGAGCGACACCTTGCCGGGCTACCGTCATCCGCTATTCGTGTTGCAGGGCGGGACAGCATCGATGTAAGGCCCGCGCTGCAGCAACCGGCCTGATCTGCCGGTGCGATGCAGGTAACGCGCATCGCGCGCGCCAACTGCGAGATCCACACATGTATTCGATATGCCGGGCAATGAGCTGCGCGTTGTGCACTGCAGACGCCTGCTCCTTTGCCGATAACACAGATAACAAGGAACCCAGCCACGTGAGAGCCCAACCGATTTGGCGTCCCGATACGCCCCGCCTGTCGCACACTGCATGGCCTCGCGCCGCCAGCGCGCTGCGCATGACAGCGCTCGCAACCCTGCTCGCTGCACCCGCAGCGCAAGCAGCGCCCGGCGATCTCGCCGCTGCATTCGCGCAGCTTGGCCAAGGGCGGGTCGAATCGCGCACGGTGTCGCTCGCGGACCTCGGCTTGCGCGAGCCGCTGTTGCTGCGCGCCCCCGATGCGAGCCAGGAGCTGTATCTGCCGGTGCCGGCTGGCTTGCCTATCAGCGGCGCGGCCTTGCAGATCGACGGCAACTATCTGCGCGGCGATGGCGGCCGGACCACCATGCTGCTCACGCTCGACGGCTCGCCGGTGGTCGCGCGCAGTGTCGGCGAAACGCAGGGCGATGGCTCGATCAACATTGGTGTCGACGGTGCGCCGCGGCCCTCGGGTTTCGTGCGCGTCGGCATGCAATGGTCGTCGGTGCTCAACGACAACTTCTGTACCGATCAGACCGCGATCGGCAACCTGTGGCGCATCGCGCCGACATCGCGTCTCACCTATCAGTTCGATCCCTCGGCGATCCACGACGTGCGCACCGCGTGGAGCGCGCTACCTGCCGCGCCGGTGGTGCTGGTGGGCGGCAAGCGCCTGAGCGCAGCCGGCTACGACGCGGCGTGGCGGGTCGAGGCCCTGCTGATGCGCGCAGGGGCGAGCCCTGTGACGCAACTGTTGCCCGCTGTTGGCGACACGGTGAATCTGGCCAACCTGAGCGTGCCGGCCGCACTGCAAGCGGTGCCGGCATTTGCTGCACTGGCTGCGGGCGGCCAGCACAAGATTGCCAATCCGGCCGAACTGGGGGCCTTGCTCGCGCTAGCGCCGGCACCCGGTTTTGCACCGAGCGTGGTGGTGGCGGACGACACGCTGCGCGGCTCGGTGAATACCGCACTCGATGCGTTGCGCGCCCAGGTGGCGGGCGTCTCGGCGGACGCCGCGAGTGCCTTCGACACATGGCGCAGCGGCACACTTGGGCCGCTTGGCGCGCCGCTCGTGGCGGGTGAGGTGCGCCTCGCGCAAGTGGGCGGCCGTGCGGCGGTGGTGGTTGGCGACAGCAAGGGTGTGGCGGCCCTGTCGCGCACGTGGACTCCCATTGACGTCTCAAACCGCCTCGTCGTGCATGAGCTGGAGGATGCGCCGAACGTGAGTGCCGGCGGCACCACCGACAAGCTCGCGCTCTCGCTGGTGGGCGGCGAGCCGCGCTCGCTCGACGTGCTGACCAGCGCCGCGTGGGAGGCGCATTTCGATCTGGCCGCTGCGTCGCGCAACGGCAAGGTGCCGCGTAAAGTGGTGCTGGATCTGGCCGCCGCGCCTGCCTCGAATCGCAACGCACAGACCGCGTCGATCTTTTTCAATGGCGTGCTGATCGGCTCGCAACTGCTCGATACAAACGGCCGCGCCCAACGCGTGGTAGCAGACATCCCGGTGTACGCGCTCGGCGCGACCAACCTTCTGCGCGTGGTGTTCCAGCGGCAGCCGGAGGGCGGCTGCCAGCCGCGGGCGCAAGGCTATCCGGCGGCGGTCCTGCCCGGCAGCTATCTGCAGCTTGGCGAGGCGCCGCTCGGCGACGATTTCACTGGCATGGTGGTGCGCTTCTCGGGTGGTGCGGACCTGCTGGTGCCTGACGCGTATCTGAGCGATCCGCTCGGCTCGTTGCCGCGTGTCGCACGGGTGGCCAACGCCGCTAGCGTGTCGCCGGCCCGCGCCACGCTGACGGTGGTGCCGGACGGGCAGAGCGCAAAGGCCGGCAATGCGTTTCTTGCCTTCGACGTGGCGCTCGACAGCGAGACTGCCCACGCGAGCTTCGCGGCCGACCGCCTGACGCTCACCGGCCGCTCGGGCAACGTGCTGGCCGATCTGTCCGGACTCGACAAGCTTGGGGTGATCGAAGTCGTACGGGCGGGCGGTGCGCCCGGCGTCGTCTACCGTACGCTCGGCGCGGATGCGCCGGTGCTGCCGGCCACGCTCGCCTCCTTGCACGGCGACGTCGCGCTGGTCGATGCGAGCGGCGTGCTCAAGCAGTTCGACACCCAGCACGAGGGCGCCGTGCCGGCCATCGACGACCAGCGTAGCTGGTTTATCAGGCATTGGATCAGTTGGGTACTGCCGACGGTCGCAATCGTCCTCCTGCTGCTACTGTTGGCAGCCGCGCGCATCGCCCGGCGCCATGCCGCTGCACGCAGCGCGGCGCAGACGCAGCCGCCGGCCGATCCGGCCAACCCGGCGGACAACCAGCAACAAGGCTGACCGTGAGCTTCGACGCCTTCAAATGGTGGGCCGATTATTTCGCGGGCCACTACTACCACGGCATGCAGACCGCCACTGCCGTGGTGGCGGTGATCATCCTGATCTCGAGCCTCGACGATCTGTTCATCGACGCGTGGTACTGGATACGCCGCACGTATCGCTATCTGACGATCGAGCGGCGTTACCGGCCGCTTACCGCCGAACAGCTCTATACGCGCGAACAGCAGCCGCTCGCCATTATGGTGCCGGCCTGGCAGGAGGACGGCGTGATCGGCGCGATGGTGTCGGATCTCGTGCGCGTGCTCGACTACCAGAACTACGCGGTGTTTGTGGGCACCTACCGCAACGATGCGGCGACGATTGCGGAAGTGGAGCGCATGCGGCGCCGCTACAAGCAACTGCATCGTGTCGAGGTGCCGCATGACGGACCCACCTGCAAGGCCGACTGCCTGAACTGGATCATCCAGGCCATCTTCCGTGACGAAGAGGCGAGCGGCGTCGAATACGCCGGTGTCATCATGCATGACAGCGAGGACGTGCTGCATCCGCTCGAGCTGCGCTTTTTCAACTATCTGTTGCCGCGCAAGGACATGATCCAGTTGCCGGTCGCGTCGCTCGAAAGAAACTGGTACGAACTGGTTGCCGGCACGTATATGGACGAGTTCGCCGAGTGGCACGCGAAAGACCTGGTGGTACGCGAGAGCCTTTCGGGCGCCGTTCCGTCGGCAGGGGTGGGCACGTGTTTTTCGCGGCGGGCGATTCTCGGCCTGTGCGAGGCGACCCAGAATCAGCCGTTCAACACGGAGACGCTGACCGAGGACTACGACGTGGGTGAGCGGCTCGGCCGTATGGGCATGCAGTCGATCTTCGCGCGCTTTCCGGTGCAGTTCTCGACGCGCCGCAAGTCGTGGTTCGGCCTCGGCCCCGAGCGCGATGTGACGGTGACAATGCCCCTCTGTGTGCGCGAGTTTTTCCCCAACACGTTTCGCACCGCTTACCGGCAACGCGCACGCTGGACCCTCGGCATCGGCCTGCAGGGCTGGCAGCAGACCGGCTGGAAGGGCTCGCTCGGCAATCGTTATCTGCTGGCGCGCGACCGCAAGGGTATCGTCACCGCGTTCGTCGGCATTGTGGCGTATGCGCTGCTGATCCAGTTCCTGTTCTTCACCTACGCCGATATGCTCGGCTACATGCCGCATCTGATCGTATCGCCGTTCAACGAGTCGCGCTTTCTGATCGCCGTGTTGTGGGCGAACGGCTTTGCCTTCCTGCTACGCATCGTGCAGCGCGTGTATTTCGTCACCCGCCTGTATGGCTGGGAGCATGGCGTGTTGTCGGTGCCGCGCATGGTCGTGGGCAACTTCGTCAATTTCGTGGCCGTCGCGCGGGCGTGGAAGCTGTTTATCGGGCACCTGTTCACCGGCACGCGGCTGGTGTGGGACAAAACCATGCACGACTTTCCGTCATCGGACGGTTTCGACGACCACATCCCGCGTCTCGGCGAATTGCTGGTGTCGTGGCAGGCAGTGGGCGCGGAACACATCGAAAAGGCGCTCGGCGACGACTACGCCAAGGAGGCGCCCTTGGGCCGCGTGTTGATGGCGCACGGTTGGCTCGACGAGGAGACGCTCGCCGAGGCGATCGCGTTCCAGGCCGATCTGCCGCGCGGACGGCTCGACGCTGCGCTGCTGAAGGCCCATGCGGCGCAGTTGCCGCTCGAATTGATCGTGCGCAACCGGGTCTTGCCACAGGGGTTAGATGCCGCTGGTAACGCGGTGCTGCTGGTGGCGAGCCCGCCGACCGAGGAGGTACGCGCCGTCCTGCGGACGGCGCTCGCGCAAGCATTCGTGCTGCGGATCGTGCGCGAAGGTGAGATTGCGGACGGCTTGCGCTTGCTGCTTGGAGTGCCGGTGGTGGCGCGTCCTGCTGGGGAGCGTGCTGCGCCGTCTGCGGTTGCCGGCACAGGGACAGGCGAAGACGTCGGCCAGACGCTGCTATCAATGCCGCCATCGACGCCATCAACGACGCCGTCATTAACGCCCCAGTCGGTGCCGCTGCTTGGCGATCTGCTGATCGAGCGCGGCTATGTGCGGCGAGCGGCGTTCGAAGCGGCGCTGCAGCGCTATCGTCCGGACGCGCATGGCCGCATTGGCGACTACATGGTCGCGCGTGGTGTGATTTCGAACGACGCGCTCCATCGCGCGATTGAGGAACAGCAGCGCTTGCGTGACGAGGTGACAGCCGCGCGATGATGAACTCCAAATCGAAGTGGCTGGCGCGTGGTGTGCGTCGCATATCAGGCGTGTCTTCTGGCAGCTCTGTACGAGCATGGTCGCGGTTGTGCAATGGCGCGCCATGGATGTTGCTCGTGGGCGTGCTTTGGCTCGGCGCACCGGCTTCCGCGCAGACCGTGCCGTCTGGCGGCAGCCAGCCGCTGCCGTTAAGCGGTGCGGCTTACCGGGTCGCGCAGCAAGGCTACGACGCCTACCAACGGCATGACTATGCAGCAGCCGAGACCCATGCGCGCGAGGCGATCCGCCAGCGGCCCGATCTCGCCTCGTTGCGACTCCTGCTGGCGAATGCGCAGGCGGCGCAGCGCCGCTATAGCGATGCTAGCCGTACGTTGAACGATGCCATCCGCCAGTTGGGACCGGATGCGGCGCTGGTGGCAAGGCGCCGTGCAGTGGATGCGCAGATCGCCGGCGCCACGTCGGCACGCAAGGGCGGCAATGGCCGTACGGCGGGACGTACTGTGGGACGCACGGCGGTTGTGGCCGGGGCCGGCTCGCCGGATCAATTGACTGGGCGTGCCTACCTTGCCGCGCAGCGTGCGTACAAGGCATATGCGGACAAGGACTACGAGGGTGCGCTCAACGCAGTGAACGAAGCCGTTAGCTTGCGTCCCGACGTCCTGCGGCTGAGGTTGCTGGCGATCGATGCGGCCAATGCCGCAGGTGATCTCGATGCCGCCTGGCAAGAGGACCTCGATGCGGTGCAACGCTTCGGCGATAACGACGCGTTGCGCGGGCGGCGTTTGCTGATTGGTGCGCGGCTTGCGCCGAAGCCGGGCGGCGCGGCACTCGCTGCCTATCAGGGCGGCGCGTATGCGGAGGCCGCGACGCTGGCGCGTGAGGCGATTGGCTATGCGCCGGACAAGGCCGGCTACCGGATGCAACTGCTCGCCGCGCTGCTCGCGCAAAATGACCTGCCTGGGGCTGAGCAGGCCGCCACCGAGGCCATCGATGCGGGCATTCAACCCGCCGCGACGTTCCACGTGCTGCGCGGCTATGCACGCGCCGCGCAAGGGCGTGCGATGGATGCGGATGCCGATTTCGCGCAGGCGCTGCAAGGATCCGCTGATACTGCAGCCAACGCAGCCAACGCAGCCAACGCAGGAAGCGAACGCGATGCGCGTATCACGCGCGCGATCGTCGCTGACGTATGGACCGCCGAAGGCGAGCCGCAGCGCGCGCTCGATCTGCTGGCGCCGCTCAAGCCGGCCGGCGACGATACCGACACGCTCATCGACGCACGCCGTTTCGAGGCGCGCCAGAAGCTGGCGTCTGCCGCGACGGGGCAAGCCAGCGCGGAACCGTCGTTGCAGGTCGCGAACGCGGCGCGCCCGATCCTCGATTGCATTACCGACGCCTATGGTTCGTCCTGCTACGTATATCCAGCCGACCCGGGTTTCGCCGCGCGCCGTGCGTCGATTCTTGCCGCGCAGCGGGGCGACAAGGCGGCAGCGCTGGCCCATGCACGCGAGGCGGTGGCCGCCGCGCCACGCAACGCGCAGCACCGTGTCGAGCTGATCAATGCACTTGACGACGCGGGCGACCATCGGGGTGCGCAACAGGAAGCACGCGCGGCGCTGCACGACGGGCTGCTCGACGCGCTGCTGCCGCTGCAGGCCGCCTATATCGCACAGCGAGCCGGCAACGACCGCCGCGCGTTCGCTTACTTCGCACAGGCCGACGAGGCCGGACAACTGCCGGCGCGTGCGAGCGGCGACGCCGGTTACAGCGCGTACCGGGCCTGGTTCAATGAGGCGGCGGCGCGCTACATAGAGCGTGCGATCGACTATGGCACGGCGCCGCCCGACGGCGCTGCGCCCGCTACGCAGCAGCAGTTACAGGATCTGCGCAATGTGCACGCGGACGCGACCCGTACATGGGGTTTCACCACTTCGCTCAACTATCGCGGCGCAGGCTTGCAGCCGGGTGTCGCAAGCGGTTCGGCGCCCGGCACCTACAACAACTGGCAGGCGGGTCTAGAAGGCTACTGGCGGCCGTTCGGCGCGCTCGGCGATCGCATGTTCGAGGTCTATGCCCGTGCGTACGACGACTTTGCCGCGAAGGGCAATGTGCCGAGCGGCATTTCGACCGCGCTCGGCGCTGTCGGCGTGCGCGCCAAGCCGTTTGAGTCGGTCGATGCGATCGTTGCGTTCGAACGTCTGATTCCGCTTGGATCACGTGCGCCCGAAGACTGGCTGCTGCGGCTCGCGTATTCGGGCGGCCTCGGCACCGAACGGCGCCTGGATGTGCCGTCGTGGTGGACCGTGCAGGATTACGCGGAAGTGGGTCACTACGTGAGCCACGGCTGGAACTATGGCACCGGGTATGTCGAAGCGGGGCGTACCTACCGGCTCGATCAGATCAGCCCCAAGCTCACGGTGTTTCCGTACGGTGTGATCGGCGCTGACTACGATTCGAGTATCAATCACCAGATTCCGCTCGGCATGGGCGTCGGCGTGTCGACACGCTACTGGTTCCGCGACAGTTTCTATGACTCGCCGCGCTCGTTTGTCGATGTCTCCGTGCAGTACCGCTGGCGGATCACGGGGGACAATCGCGCGGGTGGGGTGTTCTTCGGCGCGGTTCTGTCCTATTGATGGAGTGCTGCCAATGAGGTCGAGTGTTGGGGGCCCACCAGTCGACGTGAATCGTGCGGACGGTAGCCACGCGGACGGCAACGTGGGCAAGAACGCGCGCGGCATGGCGCTGCCACGGCTGCTGACTGCCGCGCTGTGCGCGCTCGCCGCTGCCGGTTGCGTGCCGACCTTGCCGGAGTCCGCCCACGCCGACGCTCTGGCGCAGGGCATCGTATGGCAGTTGGACAACGAGCATCTAAACCCGCATGGCGACTGGAATCGGCTCGGCGTCAGTGAGTTGCTGGTGCAATGGACCGCCGTCGACGATGTCGCCTTCGTTGCGGGCACGGCTTTGCCGGCGCCGCGCGTGCCCGACTGGGTGCGGATTGCGAATGAGCCATGGGCGCGCGATGTGATCGTCGGCCTCGCCGGCTACGCGGACGAACAAAAGGCGCGCGCTCATGTGGCGGAACTGGTGGAGCGGTCGCTGCGGCTCGCTGCGGTGCGCCCGCCGGTGCATGTCACCGGCTGGTACTTTCCGGTAGAGGTGGATCCCAGTTGGACCGACGCGGCGAGCATCGCGCCGCAACTCGAACGTCTGCCAAAGCCACTCTGGATCAGCGTGTACGACAACCGCAATATCGGCGGGGCGGCGCTCGCGCAGTGGCTCGGTAGCTGGCTGCCGGGCGATGTCGGCGTGCTGTTGCAGGACGGCTGCGGAGTCTATGCGCGCGGCCCGGCAGCGGCACGTGAGTATGCGGACGCGCTGAGCGCAAAACTTGGCAACAAGCGCGTGCGCATCATTGCCGAAGCGTTCCGGCCGAAACAGGGCGGTGGATTTCGTGCAGCCACAGCGGCCGAGCTTGCGCCGCAGCTAGAGGCATATCGAGGCTACCGGGTCTATCTGTTCGATGGACCCCATTACGTGTCCGACGAACTCGTAGAGGGTTTGCTGCAGCAAGGGGCGGCGTCGAAGTAGGGCGGACAATCTGGGCGGAACCTTCGGGTTTTCATACCTCGCTTCGTAAGGGCTATCACTCACGGGCCAGACGAGTCCTAAGATGAACGCGCGGGTGGGCTCTTGTTCACCCGGCCAGATCCGCCGTGTTCACCTGAGGACGTAACGACGCGAATCGCGAGGCAGGCCGCGTGTTACGCCGACCCCATCGTCGACGAGATATCCCATGCTGAGTACTCGAAATATCGCTTCGCCCCCAGTGAGTGGGACTAACAGCAACCCCGTCGACAGCCAGCAGACGCAGCAGAACAAGAAACCCGATACGCGGCCGCAGACCGATTCGAGCGCGGTGTCATCCGAGCGTGTCCGCTTGCAAGAGGGTTTGGCCGCGCAGGCGCAAGGCAGCACCAGTTCGTCTCGCGGCGGGGCGGCGTTCGCGGTGAGTACAGCGACATCCTCGACGCCCCATGGCGGCGACGCATCGGCCAGACCTCCGCTGCCGCCAAAGTCGGCCAGGCGGATGCAATTGGCACGGGACGAGGCGCAACAGGGAGGGCTAGCGGGTTTGCCACAGACCACTGCCGTATCGGCGACACCCCCGCCCGTGCCGCCAAAGTCACCCCTGCGGGCGCAATTGGCACGGGACCCGGCACCGCAGCCACCTCGCGCACCACAAGAGCGGCCACAGACCTCGCAGGCCTCGCGGGCCTCGACATCGCAGCCAGCAAACCACACGGAGAGCGTCGCCGGCCCGTCGAACACAGGGCCGCGGGCTCCCCAGGAGCATCCGGCCGGCGACGCCGAAGCCGCTCCTGAGCAGAACACGGCCCCCGAAGATCCCGGCTTCAAACTGCCGGCCAAGCGCCAACGACTGGGGCAACCTGTCGATCGCGACAAGCCGGGCTTTTCGCTGCTCGAAACCAACAAGCTGCGCCCGGGTGCATCCGTGGCGGCTGCGGTCGGCATCAGCACGCACACCACGGCAGGCGCGATGGAGGGGGCATTGGTGGGCGGCGGCATGACGGCAGCCCACGAAACGCTCGGCGCGGCGATCAACGGTCATGCGTTTTTCGCCGCGTCGGAGCGTAAGAAGCGCTACGGCACGCAGCTCGACAGCCTGCTGAAGGATGATCTGCAGAAGTTCGAGACCAAGCGAGCCAGCGGAGACAAGTTCCATCCCGATACGCTAATCTTCAAGCGCAAGAATGCCATCAAGAAAGTCGGCGACGTGCGTAACGGCGGTGCGGCGCACAATAGCCACGTTGGGCTCGAATACGACATGGAGGCAGTGCAAAAGCTCGCCACCTCGGACGATCCCGCTTTGAAGACCGAGAGTGCTCACGCCAGGAATGTGCTGCTCACCGCATTCATTAAAGACGAAGTGTCGGGAAAGCAACGCAATCGCGCGGCGTATGAATTTATCCGCAATACCGTAGCAATCGGCGCCGCGACGGCGACTGCGATCGGCACACATGGCGCGTCGGTGGCGGTGGCCGGTTCGCATGCGGCCGGTGTAGCCGCGGGCCAGCGCATCGCGGGTAGCGCGCTGTCGGGTGTCAGCTCGCTCGATGTCGCGAAGGGTATTCGCGGCCTCAAGCAGCGTCTGCGCAACGACAAGGCGGAGGTGGTCGGCAGCCATGAGCTCCGGGCGCGTCACGCTTTTGCTGAGGAGTACGCAGGCCCGGACGCCACGGATGCGAACCAGCGCGTCATCGACGGTCTGGGCGACGGGAGCGACAAGCTGATCAAGGATGCTCATCTCGCGTTCCGTCAGGAGGCGCGGGCCAAGGCCAGCAAGGAGACCTTCGGCAGATTCTTCCCGGGTTCGATGATCAACGACAAGAAATCGACTGCCGCGAAGAAGGAAACGCGCGATGTGGTGGGCAAGCACGCGTACGCCGTGGTCGACTACCACATGGGTACAAGCGACCCGGCTAAATCCCCCCGGCTTGCTGAACAGTGGAACCAGATCATGAGTAAGGAGGGCAGCACCCGCAAGTCGCGCGAGAAACAGTTCTCGGCGATGATCGATAACGATCCCGGTATGAAGACTGCGTATCAACTCCTACGCGACACCGGCATGGGCCGTGGCGAATCGATCTACACGATGCAGCGGATGATCGAGATGTCGATGGAAAGGCGCATAGCGTCGAACCCGGCGATGAACAAGGTCGGCGGCAACCCCGATTTCGCCAAGGACGACGCCGAACAGAAAGCCACCACCAGCCGCTTGACGACAGCGTTCGCACGCCGTTGAGACGAACGCGGCGCTAAGGACAGGTCGTCGCTTCGGCCGAAGCCTCTGCACCGTCGAAGCGGTTCGAGTAAGCGCGCGATTGCATTTCGGCGAGCCGGCTCAAGGTGCGCGAGAGGTCATGCGCACCTTCCAGGCCGCTAAGCGCGGTGGCAATCGGCTGATCCGAGGCGATGAACAGCGCACGTTTGCGGTCGTAGAAAATATCGACCAGCCACACGAAACGTTGCAGCGTCTGCGCTTTGGCAAGCGCATCCGTATGCAACTGATCGACGATCAGGCCTTGCCAGCACTCGGCCAGATCCAGGTAGTCGAGATGCGAGCGGCTGGCGATGCAGAGTTCGTCGAACCCCGCCCACAGCAGCGCCGCGCCGGCAGCTTGCACGTGCAATGGACGGCCAGCCGCAGAGAGCGTCTGCGGTCCTAAGGCCTCTTCGCCTTCTGCCTGCACGAAGAGCCGCCGCACCTGCTCGCTGGTGCTTGCGTCGAGCGGCGCAAAAAAGCGCGGCCGTTGCGCTGCCGCGCCGCTAAAGCGATAGTCCCGCGCGCCGTCGAAATGAATCACCGTGAAGTGCTGTTCGATGCGAGCGATGGTCGGCTGGAAGCGCTCGTGGAATTCCGGATTCGGCAGCAGACCCTGCGGCGCATAGTTCGACGTCAGGACGATGCGCGTGCCGAGTTCAAGCGCGACTTCGAGAAAGCGGCCAATCAGAAACGCATCGGCGATATCGTGCACATGGAATTCGTCGAAGCACAGCAAGGTGACGCCATCCAGCCACTGCCGCGACACCGAGCCGAGCCGGTCGTCGCCGCGTGGTTCGTTGACGAGCCGCCGGTTCATCTCGCGCAGAAACTCGTGGAAGTGGATGCGGCGCTTGGCGCACCCGGCCAGCTCGAACACGGTATCGACCACGAGGCTCTTGCCGCGTCCCGGCAAGCCATGGCAATAGACGCCCAATGGCGCTCGTGCGTGGCCCGCTGCTTTGCGCCGCGTGGGGCCGCCGAGCAGCGTCACCAGTGCGGCGATCGCCGCGCGCTGGCTGGCGTCGGGCACGATCGCACGGGACGCCAGGGTGCTCACGACGTGAGCGTCGTCAATCATGGTGCTGGGACTCCGCGGGGGGAACGAGTTTTGGGGCGGCGCTAGAGCAGCACTTCGCGCGCCAGGCGCGATCTTCGCATGAACGTGCCGCGCTTGCCTTGAATCTCCCCGTCTGCTCGATTCACGTCCCTGGTAAAAATACCGATGGGCAAACAAAAGCCCGCCTGGCGGTCGCCTGTGCACGCAAATCGCATAGACCCGATATGAGGAAATGATCATAACGCCACTTGTTACGATCCTATCATTCGATGTACGATTGTTGCGAATAAACCATCAGCCGTTGCTGTGCGCTGCACAAAATCACGGACACCCAATGCCTGAAGCCCCTTCTTTGTCTTCCTCGGTCATCGCGCTGCGGCGCGGCGTGGCCGTTCATCCAGAACGCAATCCGGGCGTGCCGTTCGACGCCGCCTGGCTCGACGGTCTGCGCGTCAATCAGTCTGCGGTCGAGCGGCGCACGGCCACACTCGGTACGCGCCGCACCGTCAAGAAAGATGCGCAGGCGGCCTGGCTGTTAAAGGCCGTCACCTGCATCGACCTGACCACCTTGAACGGCGACGACACCGAAGGCCGCGTGCGGCGCTTGTGCGCGAAAGCGCGCCAGCCGGTGCGCGCCGACATCCTCAGCGCGCTTGGCATTGCGCCGCAAACCATCACCACCGGCGCGGTGTGCGTGTATCACCGCTTTGTCGCGGCCGCGGTCGATGCGCTGCAAGGCAGCGGCATTCCGGTTGCCGCGGTGTCCACGGGTTTCCCGGCTGGACTGATTCCACATCCGCTGAAGCTGAAAGAGATTGAAGCCTCGGTGGCCGATGGCGCGCAGGAGATCGACATCGTCGTGACCCGCGAGCATGTGCTGACGGGCAACTGGCAAGCGCTCTACAACGAAGTGCGCGACTTCCGCGCAGCCTGCGGTCCGGCGCATCTGAAAGCCATCCTCGCTACGGGCGACATCCGTACGTTGTCGAACGTGGCGCGCGCCTCGATGGTCTGCATGATGGCGGGCGCGGATTTCATCAAGACCTCGACCGGCAAGGAAGGGGTCAATGCGACGCTCGACGTGTCGCTGGTGATGGTGCGCATGATTCGCGACTATCACGAGCGCACCGGCGTCGTGATCGGCTTCAAACCGGCGGGCGGCGTTTCCAGCGCCAAATCCGTGCTGACCTATCAGATCCTCATGAAAGAGGAGCTGGGGCGCGCATGGCTCGAACCGGAGCTGTTTCGTATCGGTGCATCGAGCCTGCTGGCCGACATCGAACGCCAGCTAGAACACCACGTGAGCGGCCGTTATTCCGCCTTCAACCGTCACCCCGTTGCCTGAGCAGACCGATCCCATGAGCGTAGCCGAATATTTTTCTTCGATGGAGTACGGTCCCGCACCCGAGGACGATCAGCCCGCGCGCGCCTGGCTCGCGCAGCACGAGGCGAGCTTCGGGCATTTCATCGGCGGCGCCTGGCGCGCGCCGGCCTCGGGCGAGCGCTTCGAATCGCGCGAACCTGCCACGGGCGAGTTGCTGGCGCAGATCGCCCAGGGCGATGCGGCTGATATCGATGCGGCGGTGGCGGCCGCCCGCGCCGCGCAGCCTGGTTGGCTGGCATTGGGCGGCGCTGGACGGGCGCGTCATCTGTATGCCTTGGCGCGCATGGTGCAGCGCCATAGCCGGCTGTTCGCCGTGCTTGAAGCGCTCGACAACGGCAAGCCGATTCGCGAGACGCGCGACATCGACGTGCCGCTGGTGGCCCGCCACTTCCTGCATCACGCAGGCTGGGCGCAACTGCAGGACAGCGAGTTCGCCGACTTTGCACCGTTAGGCGTGGTCGGCCAGATCGTGCCGTGGAATTTCCCGCTACTGATGCTCGCATGGAAGATTGCCCCGGCCATCGCGACAGGCAACTGCGTGGTGCTCAAGCCGGCCGAATACACGCCGCTCACCGCCTTGCTGTTCGCCGAACTGGCGCATCGGGCCGGCTTGCCGGCGGGCGTGCTGAATGTCGTCACGGGCGATGGCCGCACCGGTGCGGCGCTGGTCGAGCATCCCGAGGTCGATAAGCTTGCCTTTACCGGCTCAACCGAAGTGGGCCGGCAGATTCGTTCGGTCACGGCGGGCTCGGGCAAGTCGCTGACACTCGAACTGGGCGGCAAGTCGCCGTTCATTGTCTTCGACGATGCGGACCTGGACGGCGCGGTCGAAGGTGTTGTCGACGCGATCTGGTTCAATCAAGGGCAAGTGTGCTGCGCGGGTTCGCGTTTGCTGGTGCAAGAAGGCGTCGAAGCGCGTTTCATCGAGAAGCTCAAGCGCCGCATGGAAACCCTGCGGGTGGGTTCGTCGCTCGATAAGAGCATCGATCTCGGTGCGATTGTCGACCCGGTGCAGCTCGAACGGATTCAATCGCTGGTCGAAGCGGGCCGTCGCGAAGGCTGCGCGGTGTGGCAGTCGCCGGATACCACGTTGCCTGCGCAAGGCTGCTTTTACCCACCGACTCTGGTGACCGGGGTGGCGCCGGCATCGACGCTTGCTCAGGAAGAGATCTTCGGCCCGGTGCTGGTGACGATGAGTTTCCGCACGCCGGATGAGGCGGTCGCGCTGGCCAACAACACGCGCTATGGTCTTGCGGCGAGCGTCTGGAGCGAGACGATCGGCCGTGCGCTGGATGTCGCGCCGCGTTTGGCAGCCGGTGTTGTCTGGATCAATGCCACCAACCTGTTCGATGCGGCGGTCGGCTTTGGTGGGTATCGCGAGTCGGGTTATGGCCGTGAAGGTGGCCGCGAGGGCATCTACGAATACCTCAAGCCGCGCGCGTGGCTTAAGCTCGCCGAACGTCCAGCGCACGCGGCATCTGTGCGCGTGGGTTCGGCAGAGGCGTTCGCGGCGGCGTCGAGCGCGGCCCAGCCGATCGCGGCCCGTTCGAATGTCACGCCGATCGATCGTACCGCTAAGCTCTTTATCGGCGGCAAGCAGGTGCGCCCCGATGGCGGCTATTCGTTGCCGGTTTATGGCCCAGATGGTGGGATCGTCGGCGAAGTGAGCGAGGGCAACCGCAAGGACATTCGCAATGCCGTCGAGGCGGCGCGCGGCGCGGCGAAGTGGTCGCAGGCCAGCACACACAATCGCGCTCAGGTACTGTATTACTTCGCGGAGAACCTGGCGGTGCGGGCCGACGAATTCGCCGGGCAACTGGTGGCGCGCACCGGTGTGACGGAAGCTGCGGCGCACGCGGAGGTCGAAGCTGCGGTGACACGGCTCTTTACCTACGGCGCGTGGGCCGACAAGTTCGACGGTGCGGTGCATACGCCGCCGCTGCGCGGCGTAGCGCTGGCCATGCATGAACCGCTCGGCGTGATCGGCGTGGCGTGTCCCGATGAGGCGCCGTTGCTTGGCTTCGTCTCGCTGGTGGGGCCAGCGCTGGCGATGGGCAACCGCGTCGTGGTACTGCCCAGCGAAACCGCTCCCTTGACCGCAACGGATCTATATCAAGTGGTCGAAACGTCGGACATGCCTGCCGGCGTGCTGAACATCGTGACGGGCGAGCGCGCGGCCTTGCTGCCCGCGCTGGCGAAACACGATGATGTCGACGCGCTCTGGTGCTTTGGCTCCGCTGCGGATTCTGCGCTGGTCGAGCGCGTGTCCGTAGGCAATCTGAAGCGTACCTTCGTCGATCATGGCCGACAGTTCGACTGGTTCGACCGCTCGAGCGAAGGACCGGCTTGGCTGCGGCAGGCCGTGCAGGTGAAGAATATCTGGATCCCTTACGGAGACTGACCGTCCGGGCTGGACGGGCAGCAGGCAGATCGAACATGGAGGAGACACTGTGCTAAAGAATCTGGACCCGCTGTTGAACGCCGATGTGCTGCACGCGCTGCGCGCGATGGGCCACGGCGACGAAGTGGTGATTTGCGACGCGAATTTCCCGGCCGACTCCGTTGCGCGTGCAACGGTGCTGGGCAAGCTGTTGCGTATGGATGGCGTTGATGCCGCGCGCGCGGTTCGGGCGGTGTTATCTGTGCTGCCGCTCGACACCTTTGTCGAGCATGCGGCGCTGCGCATGGAAGTGGTGGGCGAACCGAATACGATTCCGGTTGTGCAGCGGGAAGCGCAAGCGGAATTGAATGCCGCCGAAGGGCGTGACCTGCCGTTTGGCTCGATCGAACGGTTCGCTTTCTATGAGCGCGCGAAAGCCGCCTATTGCGTAATCGTCACCGGCGAGCGGCGCGGCTACGGCTGCTTTGTGTTCAAGAAGGGTGTGTTGCTGGCGCCGGACGCGGCACATGCGGAGCAGGGAAAATGACTATGCAGTCCGAACCGAATGGGCGCGTCGTCATTCTCGGCATCTATGTGACCGACCTGACGTTCCGCGCCGAACGGATGCCGCTGATCGGCGAGACTATCGCCGGTTCGGCATTTGCAATGGGGCCGGGCGGCAAAGGCTCGAATCAGGCCGTCGCGGCAGCGCGGGCCGGCGCCCAGGTGGTGTTCTGCACGCGCATCGGCAACGACGCATTCGGCTCCATCGCGCGCGCGACGTGGGCCGCTGAAGGCATCACCGCCCGCGCCACGGAAGTGCCGGGCGTCTCCACGGGCGCAGCCCATATTTTCGTCGACGACACCAATGGCAAGAACGCGATCATCGTCGCGGCAGGTGCAGCGGGGACGATGAGTGCGGCCGACGTCGACGCCATCGAAGCAGACATTGCCGCAGCCCAGGTGTTCGTCACGCAACTGGAGCAACCGCTCGCCGCCGCGCGGCGCGGTCTCGAAGTCGCGCGCCGGCATGGCGTGACCACCGTGTTCAATCCTGCGCCCGCCTTGCCGCTCGACGACGATATTTTCCCGCTGTGCGACTACATCACGCCGAACGAAACCGAGGCCGCTGCGTTGACCGGTGTGCCAATCCAGAACGCCGACGATGCGCGCCGCGCCGCCGAGATGCTGCTGGCCAAGGGCGTGGGCACCGTGATCGTGACGCTCGGCGAGGCTGGGGCGCTGCTGCACTCGGCAACCCAATCGGTGCTGGTGCCGGCGTTCCAATGTGGCCGGGTGGTGGAAACGGCAGGGGCGGGCGACGGTTTCACCGGCGGTTTCGCTGCGGCGCTGGCGCGCGGCGCCGACCCGGTGGAGGCGATGCGCTTCGGTTGCGCGCTAGCCGGCATCTCCGTAACGCGCCCCGGTACGGCGCCGTCGATGCCGACCTTGGGCGAAGTGAACCAGCTATTGAGTCAAGCGGGCCAACCGGTGTCTGCGCACTGAGCGCATCGGTGAAGCCCACTCGATGAGCATGGCCTTCGAGACGCATGAAGCGCACCTCGAAGGCCTACTGAAGTTTGCTGCAGTTTGAAGGAGTCTCTCTTCACCATGAAGTCCTCGTTCGCTGTTGGAAAACTGTTCGGCGACCGGCAACTGAATTTCCTGCTGGCCGTCAACGTCCTGGTGGTGCTGGTTGCGACAGCGCTATCTCACGGCCAGTTCGTGGATATCGACAACCTGCAGTCGATGGGCGGCCAGTTGCCCGAACTCGGCCTGCTCGCGCTTGGCATCATGCTGTCGATGATCTCCGGCAACGGCGGTATCGATCTGTCCGGCGTCGGCCTCGCCAATCTGTCGGGCATGGTCGCAGCACTGCTGGTGCCGAAGTTCATCAGCGCCGACGCCTCGCCCGTTGCTTATACCTCGCTGTTTTGCGCAATCGTCGTGGCCATGGGGCTGCTTGGCGGCTTGCTGAACGGCGTCGTGATTGCGAAGCTGCGGCTCACGCCGATTCTCTGCACGCTCGGCACTCAGTTGCTGTTTACCGGCATCGCCGTGGTGTTGAGCAATGGCGCATCGGTGCCGGTGGAATACGTCGACCAGCTTTCGGATATCGGTAACGGCACGGCGTTCCAGGTGCCGATCTCCTTCCTCATCTTCATCGCCGCGATCGTCGTACTGGGCTGGCTGCTCAAACGCAGTCCGTTCGGGCTGCGGCTGTACCTGATGGGCACCAATCCCAAAGCGGCGTTTTATGCGGGGATTCCGCGCGCCCGCATGCTGATCGTCACTTATACGATGTGCGGCGTGCTGGCCTCGCTGGCCGGTCTGATCAGCGCCACGCATACGTCGAGCGCGAAATGGGATTACGGCAATTCGTATTTGCTGATCGCGATCCTGATCGCGGTGATGGGTGGTGTGAACCCCGCCGGCGGCCGTGGCCGCATCATCTCGGTGTTTTTTGCCGCCACGGTGCTGCAGTTCCTCGCGAGCCTGTTCAATCTGCTCGGCGTGTCGCAGTTTTTCGGCGATTGCGCGTGGGGTTTTCTGCTGTTGCTGTCGCTGGCGTTTGCCGGTGGCGAGCGGGTCAGCGCGATCTTCGGTTTTGCACGCTCGGACGCGGGCGCGAAGCGTTAGCGGCTGCGTCGGCGGTCGGGCGAGGTTGAGTACGGGTTTAGTACGCGGCGGACATCGGGGCCCTGGATGTTCGCAACCGTGAAGCAGGGCGACAGCGAAAGAAAAAAGGAGACATGGCATGAAATTGAATCGACTGAGCGTCGCGATCGCCGCAGGCGTTTTCGCGGTAGGGGTCATCGCTGCGGCGCAGGCCGCGACCAATGAGACGATCGTCACGGTGGTCAAGGTAACCGGTATTAACTGGTTCAACCGGATGGACGACGGTGTCAAGCAGTTCGGTAAGGACAACCCTGGTGTCACGGTATATCAGACCGGCCCAGGCCAGGCCGACGCGGCCCAGCAACTGAAGATCATCGAAGACCTGATCGCCAAGAAGGTCGACGCGCTGGCGGTGGTGCCCTACGATCCGCCGACGCTCGAGCCGGCCCTGAAGAAAGCGATGGATCGCGGCATCAAGGTTGTCACGCATGAGGCCGACAACGAAAAGAACACGATGGTCGACATCGAAGCGTTCGACAACACGGCATATGGTGCAGGCCTGAACGAGCGCCTCGCCTCGTGCATGCACGACGAAGGCAAATGGGCTGTACTGGTCGGTTCGCTCGGCAGCCGCTCGCAGGTGCAATGGGCGGATGGCGGCATCGGCAACGCGAAGGCCAAGTATCCGAAGATGGATCTGGTCGAGCCGAAGCTCGAAACCAATAACGACGGCGAGCGCGCCTATGAAGTCGCCAAGGAAGTGCTACGCAAGCATCCGGACTTGAAGGGCTTCCAGGGTTCGTCGTCGCTGGACGTGATCGGCATTGGCCGCGCGGTGGAAGAAGCCGGTATGCAAGGCAAGATTTGCGTGTATGGCACGGGTCTGCCGACTGAGGCCGGCAAGTTCCTCGAAAGCGGCGCGATCAACGGCATTGCCTTCTGGGATCCGAAGCTGGCGGGCATCGCCATGAACAAGATCGCGCTGATGCTGATTCAGGGTAAGACGGTTCATGATGGCGACGACCTGGGCATTCCGGGTTACACCAAGGTGACCGTCACCAAGGGGCCGGGCAAGGGCATTATCGTGCGTGGCCAGGGTTGGGTGAACGTCGACAAGTCCAACTACAAGAACTTCCCATTCTAGGCGCGACTTGCGTTGTTGCGGTGCGCCGGGCCATGCCACGAGTAGGAGAACTGGGTGCGGTCCGGCGTTTGCTGAACAGGTTGTCGATTCCTGTGTAACGGTGTGCCTGTAGCTGATCACGGGCGCATCTTTGAAGGTTGTGACGGAACTATGAATTCAGACGCTGCTTCTGTGCCGTTCCTGCAGGTTGTCGGTGTGCACAAACGCTTTACCGGCGTGCACGCACTGCGTGGCGTGAGCCTGTCGTTCGAGCGCGGGCAGATCTATCACCTGCTGGGCGAGAACGGCTGTGGCAAGAGCACGCTGATCAAGATCATCTCGGGTGCGCAGCCGCCCGACGAAGGCGAACTCGTGATCGAGGGCGTGCGGCACGCGCGTCTGTCGGCGCTGGAATCGCTCGCGGCGGGCATCGAGACCGTGTATCAGGACCTCTCGCTGCTGCCCAATATGAGCGTGGCCGAAAACGTCGGGCTGACCTCCGAACTGGCCGAACACAACGGGCGCCTGACCCGCACCTTCGACCGGCGCGCGCTGGCGAATACGGCCGCGCGGGCGCTGACGTCGGTTGGCCTTCCCGGCGATCCGACGTTCCAGGCGACGCTTGTCGAACAGTTGCCGCTCGCGACGCGCCAGCTTGTCGCCATTGCGCGGGCGATTGCGAGCGAGGCGAAGTTCGTCATCATGGACGAGCCTACGACCTCGCTCACGCAGAAGGAAGTGGATAACCTGATTGCCGTGCTGAGCAATCTGCGGGCACATGGCGTGACGGTGCTGTTCGTCAGCCATAAGCTCGACGAATGCTACGCGATTGGCGGCGAGGTGATCGTGCTGCGCGATGGCCAAACCATGGCGCAGGGGCCGATTACGAACTACACGAAGGCTCAGATTAGCGAGTTGATGACTGGGCGGCATCTGTCCAGCGAGCGATATCGCGAAGGCGCTTACGGGGAAGAAGTCGTGCTGGACGTGAAGGGGCTTACGCGCAACGGGCAGTTCGCCGATGTGTCCTTTGCGCTGCATCGCGGCGAGATTCTCGGCGTGACAGGCCTGCTGGATTCGGGCCGCAATGAACTGGCGCGGGCTCTAGCGGGCGTGGCGCCGGCACAGCATGGCGAGATCGTGCTCGACGGCAAGCACATTGCGTTGCGCACGCCGTCCGACGCCAAGGATCACCGCATTGGTTATGTGCCGGAAGACCGCCTCAACGAAGGGCTGTTTCTCGACAAGCCGATTCGCGACAACGTCATTACCGCGATGATCTCGAGTTTGCGGGACCGCTTCGGCCAGATCGACCGGGCTCGTGCACAAGCGCTCGCGGTCGAGACCGTCAAGGAGTTGCAGATCGCCACACCGGATGTGGATAAGCCCGTGCAGTCGTTGTCGGGCGGCAACCAGCAGCGTGTGCTGATCGGCCGCTGGCTCGCCATCGATCCGCGCGTGCTGATCCTGCACGGCCCGACGGTGGGCGTGGACGTCGGCTCCAAGGACATCATCTACCGGATCATGCAGCGCCTGTCGCAGCGCGGCATTGGCATTATCCTGATCAGCGACGACCTGCCCGAACTGCTGCAAAACTGCGACCGTATCTTGATGATGAAGAAGGGACGCGTCGCCAACGAATATCAGGCCGACCAGTTGAACGAAGCTGACCTGTATCACGCGCTGCTGTCGGAAGCTGCATAAAGGAATGTGACTCGCATGAATCCGCGCATGAACCAGACCATGACCACGCCAACCGTCATCGACGTCGCACCTGAGGTGAAGCCGCTAAGCGTGCGAGCCAGGCTCGCACGCAACCCCGAGTGGTTCACGGCAGGGCTGATCGTCGTGATGTGCATCGTGGTGGGCGCGATCAATCCGCGCTTCTTCCAGCTTGCGACGCTGTTCGACATGCTGCATTCGGCGACGACGGTGTCGCTGTTCGCACTCGGCACGCTGGTCGTGCTGGCGTCCGGCGGTATCGACGTGTCGTTTACGGCGATCGGCGCATTGACCATGTATGCGATCACCAAGGCTGTGTTCGCCTGGTGGCCCGATGAACCGTTTGCGTTGATTCTGATTACCGGGGCGCTCGGGGGCATCGTGCTCGGTCTGATCAACGGGATGCTCGTGCATCGTCTGAAAGCGCCTTCGCTGATCGTCACCATCGGTACGCAATATCTATATCGCGGGATTCTGCTGACCTTTATCGGCACCACGTTCTTCATGAACATTCCGCACAGCATGGACCGCTTCGGCCGCATTCCCCTGTTTTTCTACCAGACCTCGGACGGCTTGCGAGCAGTGCTGCCGGTTTCGGTGCTGGCACTGGTGGCAGCGGCCGTGCTCACATGGTGGCTGCTGAATCGCACCATGATGGGCCGCGGCGTGTACGCGATGGGCGGCAGCCTCGCGATTGCCGAGCGTCTCGGCTACAACCTGCGCGCGATCCATCTGTTCGTGTTTGGCTATACGGGCATGCTGGCGGGGATCGCGGGGATTTTGCACGTGTCGAATAACCGGCTCGCGAATCCGTTCGATCTGGTCGGCTCGGAACTCGATGTGATCGCGGCGGTGATTCTGGGTGGCGCGCGTATTACCGGCGGCACCGGCACCGTGGTCGGCACCTTGCTGGGGGTGGTGCTGGTCACGCTCATCAACAATGTGCTGATTCTGGTCGGCGTGCCTAGTACCTGGCAAAAGGTTATTATCGGCGCGTTCATTCTCCTCGCCGGCACGCTCTTCGCGTTGCAGCGCAAGAGTTGATGCGTTCGACGCTCAGATAGTGGGCGCTGGACGAGCTGCCAGCGCCCTCGCCAACACCGACGTGCTACAGCGCGTACTGCAACGCCAGGTCGAAACCGAGCACCACGAACGAACAGCCAATACCGGCCAGCACATTCGCGACCCGATGTTCGAAGTCGGGGTGCCGGGTGATGCCCGCGCACGCGAGAAACACCACTTCCACGAGGATCTGCAGGCCGACGAAGGTCAGCATGAGCAGGAATTCATAGCCCATGTACCTGAAGTTCGCGAAGTTCATGCCGTTGTCGTAGATCCAGCGCCCGACCCGATGCGCCTCATAGGCCAGCAGCAGGATTGGGAACAGGTAGCTCGCCACATAGGTTGGCATTGTTGCGTGGCGCAGCTCGAGATGAAAATGGTGAGAGTGTTGAGCGGTTTGCATGTCTCCTCCGTTTTCGCGTCAGTCTCGGACCAATGCTGAGAGTTTGACCGACGATCCTTGGAAAGGTGCAATTCGAACGCTACGGTGCTCTATCAGGACGGTCGATTCGTCCTGCAGACGCAGCGGCCCGGTAAAACTGACTCGGGATGCATAGTTGGTTTACCCGCGCGGCTTACCCGCAGTTCGGTGTTGCCGACACGCAACACGCACTCACCTGGCCACCTAGTGGCCACTTACCTGGGATATCTGACGAACCAGGCTCTACGGCCAAGCGACTGGACGCGTCTTAACTCGAGAAACAGTTTTATCCATCGCCATGCTACGCCGATTGTCGCGATGTCGCTTGCCAGCGCGGCGAACAGATCGAGCAAAAGCGTCCCCAGAATCACCGGTTGTTCGAGAACCGATTTTTGCCATGCCCACTCGGGATGGCATGATAGCGGCTTGCCTTTTCATGGCGCGAATGATTCCTTTAGCCAATCGATGTCCCGTCTAAGCGGCGGCATCCGCATGCGTTGCAATCAATTCGAGCGACACACTATGGACAATCTTCAGTATCGCCTCGACGCAGGCCAGGAACCTCCATGGCTCGCCATCGCCCGCATGGAAAGCGGCGTGGCCCAGTATCCGGTGGGACAGAGCAATCCTCGCGTCACCGAATACCACGCTTACACGAATATTCGCGGCTACGACGACAAAGCCTCCTGGTGTTCGTCGTTCGTCAACTGGTGCCTTGCGCAACTCGAGATTGCCGGTACGGGTTCGGCACTGGCACGCTCCTGGCTTGAATGGGGCGAACCGCTTGCGCAGCCGGTTTTAGGATGTATCTCCGTCTTGTACCGCGACGAGCCGGATAGCTGGAAAGGGCACGTTGGTTTTTTTCTCAGGGAAGACGCCCACAGCGTTTACCTGTGGGGAGGCAATCAGCTCGGCCGCGTCTGTGAGAATGCTTATCCGCGTGAATCTGTATTGGGTTATCGCTGGCCTGGCGAACGCCTCGTTGGTTAATATCGCTGACTTCACATCACACGAGGACTGCGGGGATGCTGATTGAAATACGCGAGGCAAGGGCCGACGATGCCGAGGCTATCGCGTCGGTCCATGTGGCGACATGGCAGGCGGCCTATGAAGGGATCGTGCCGGCGCAGTTTCTCACGGCTCTGAGCGTCGAAGCGCGCACTGAGGGGTGGCGAAAGGCGCTTGAGAAAGGACGCATCCGCGTGTTGCTGGCGCATGCAGGCAACGTGCCCGTTGGCTGGATCTGTTTCGGCGCTTGCCGCGATGCGGACAAGGACAGCCAATGGGCGGAAGTGGAAGCGTTCTATGTGCTGCCCGCATTCTGGGGGCAAGGCGTGGGCAGGCGCTTGAACGACGCGGCACGAGCGGTGCTGCGCGAGGCCGGCTACAAGAACGTCGCGCTTTGGGTATTGGCAGAGAATCTCCGCGCCAAGGCGTTCTACGAACGGGTTGGCTTCGTCGCGGACGGAGCGAGCAAGTCGATCGAGATTGGCGGTGCGTCGCTGGCTGAACTTCGCTACTATCGCGCCTTGGCCGACTAATCGCACGAGCAATTCTTTGCCAAGCCTGGGTGAATTCAATACGCATAGAGATGGGGTGGAACCGACGTGTAATCGCCCAGGCTCTGAGTCTGACCGGGCCAACCATTTCGCATCATCTGAGCCGGCTGGTCGATGTGGATCTGGTGACCATGGACAAAGAGGGCAATACGCATGTCTATAGCCTCAATGCCAGCAACCTGCAGAATTTCCAGAAACACTTCGAGCTGACGGCGATTACCGAGGCGCAGAGCAGCCCTTTCCCGGCCAATGCGGACGCCGAAACGCAGCGGATTCTCAAGTCCTTCGTTGTTGGTGGACGTCTCGTCAAGATTCCGGAGATGCTCAAGAAGCGCCGCGTGATTTTGCGCTGGCTGGTCGAGCAACTGGATCCGGTCCGCGAGTACAGCGAGAAAGAGATCAACACCTTCCTCAAGAAATTCCATGAGGACTGCGCGACTCTGCGGCGGGAACTGGTGGACGGTCAATTGATGACCCGCAAGGATTCGATTTACCGGAGGGCTTAAGCGCGAGGCGTCGAGCATCGCTCTGCCATAGGTTTGACGCCTCCCACCGCTTTGGCGCATCATGCGCATCCTAAGCGGTCAAAAGCCGAGAGAGACAAAGGATCGATAAAACCATGAACGTATCCGTCGTCAAACTAACCATCGCAGCAACCTGCTGCATTCTTGCCGGCGTTGCGGCAGCCCAGGCTACCGCGGGTGCTGTCATCCGCGTCGACTCGCCGGCCGGCATCGCATCGGGTTCGAACCGGACCGAAGCACGGCAAACCGGCAAGTTCTCAGGCATCAACCTGCATGCGCCCGTGCAGGTGATCGTCTCGATTGGGGCAACCCCCTCGATCTCGGTGTCCGGTCCTGCCGACGTCGTGCCGCTCATCCTCACCACCGTGAGCGACAACGTATTGACCATCGCGCTCAAGGATTCGGTCATCTTCACGAAGCCCGTCAAGGTCGTGATTACGAATCCGTCGTTGCAAGCCGTCGATATTTCGGGTTCAGGTTCGCTGAACGCATCCGGCATTAGCGGCGATTCGCTGAACCTGAACGTCTCGGGCTCGGGTACGGTCGTGGCAGCCGGTAGCGTGAAAATGGTGAACGTGGCGATCAAAGGCTCCGGCGATGTCGATGTTCGTGCGGTGCAGGCCAAGGCGTTGAACGCAAGCGTGAAAGGCTCGGGCGATCTGCGCGGCTACGCGTCGACCTCGGCGATTGTCGACGTGACAGGTTCCGGCGATGTGCGGATTCGCGGCAACCCTCCCGCGCGGATTGTCAACCGGTCCGGTTCCGGGGATGTGATTTTCGAATAGATGAGTAGCATTCGCTGAGTATGCCTGCGGCGTCTAAACAAATGTAAAAACGTGTGGGATTCCTCATCGAATAGAGAAGTCCCACATCTTAAACATACGACGTCCGCTTTACACGCGCATTAAGGTGCGGCAAGATTGAATCGAGACGGCGGGGTGAATAAAACCAGAATTTTTCCGTCTCCTTGCGGCGCTTCCTCGATTTAACAAAAATCAAATCAAACTAATGCGCAAAATCATTCAAGTAGCGGCCGCCGCAATGGTGGTAGCCGGCCCATGTGCTCAGCTTCAGGCAGCGGAGTTCCAGCCTAATTTCACCATAATTTCCGACGACATCACCTATACGGTCAACGCGGACGCGACGTATACGAAAGATGAGACTGAAACCCTGCGGCTCAACACTGAGCAGAGCGTAAAACAGGGTAGCCAGATCTCGTTGCGCTACAGCACGTCGCTGGAAGATCTCGAAGTCCGCGATGCCTATACGACCACCAAGGACGGTAAGCGCATCGATGTGACGCCTGACAAGATCATGGAGCAGCAGAGCGCGGAAAGTGCGGGCGCGCCGATGTTCGACGACAGCAAAGTGAAGACCGTGATCTTCCCGGCTATCGAGCCTGGTTCGACGATCACGCTTAGCGAGCACCGAACGCGGCGCAAGGCGATGTTCCCGGGCCAATTTTCGGAGATCGAATACTTCCGTGACCATTCCGATGTTCGCTCCGCGGTCGTCACCGTGCGTGCTCCGGCCTCGCTCAAGCTGTACATGGATGCGCCCGGCATGAACGGCGGCCAGGTAACGTCCGACAAGCCCGATACGCAGGTGTGGCGCTGGACGCTGGAGAACAAGCCGGCGCATGCGCCGGAACTGGATTCAGTGAGCGCGAACGACCATAGCCCTCATGTTGCCGTCACCACCTTCCCGAGCTTCGCAGCTGTGGGCGCCGCGTATCAGGAGCGTGCCGCGCCCAAGGCAGCCGTGACGCCGGCAGTTCAAGCCCAGGCGGACCTGCTTACCAAGGGCATTACCGATCGGAAAGAGCAGGCTGAGGCGCTTTACAACTGGGTTAGCACGCATGTTCGTTACGTCGCCATCACGCTCGAGTTCGGCGGTGTCGTGCCTCACGACGCCGATGCGATTCTCAAGGCGGAGTACGGCGACTGCAAGGATCATGTGACGCTGCTGGAAGCGTTGCTTGCCGCTAAGGGCATCAAGAGCACGCCGGTACTGTTGAACAGCGGCAATCAATATTCGCTGCCGGGTGTGGCTGCACCGCTTGGCGTGTTCGATCACGTCATCACCTATCTGCCGGATTTCAAACTGTACGTGGATTCGACGGCCGGCCTCGCGCGTTTCGGTACCTTGCCCGGACCTGAACTGGGTAAGTCCGGATTGGTGATGGACGATGGCAGCGGCAACGCGAAAATAGTCGAGTTGCCTAATGGCACGCCGGACAGTGCGCAGGACCGGACAACCACGCGCATCACGCTGAACAGCGACGGCGACGTGAAGGGCACCAGTGAGGTTGAAAGTACAGGTTCGCTCGACTGGATTTCACGCGAGGTATTTGCCTCCCTCGCGCCAGGCGTCGAGCCGCAGATCGCGAGCCGGCTCATGTCCGTGACGGGGCAGAACGGCACCGGTAGCTATCAGCACGGCGATATGCATGACCTGACGAAACCGTTAGCTTACCGAACGGAGTTCCAGGTGCCGGGCTATGTGCAATTGCCGGGGCCGGGCGCGACGCCGGTGCCCGCAGGTCTGGGCAGCCTTAACGATCTGGCCTTCACGTTCGAGGGCCTGGGGCCGGAAAGGCGCGATTTCGCCATGCCGTTCCTGAATCGCCACGTCACCGAGACGACCATCATCACGCTGGCAGATGGCATGACGGTGCCGAATTTGCCCAAGCCGGTCAAGATCGTATCGCCGTTCGGAACGTACTCGGCGACTTACGTGGCCGATGGCCGTACGATTACTGTGACCCGTGATCTGGTCATATCGAAGCAGAGCATCCTGGTGCAACCTGACGAGTATCCGGAGTTGCGGAAACTGGCACTCGCGGTGACGCGGGATCTGCGCACCCAGTTGCTGTACAACTAAGTGAGTACGGACGGCGCGGGCCACCGCGCCGTCAATCTAAAAGTCCAGTTGCAACTGGATATCGCCATCGTCGAGCAGGCCGACGCGCCTGAAGCCGAGGCGAACGTACAACTTGCCCGCCGCTGAGCCGCCCCCGGCCCATCCACCGAATAACGTCCTGCAACACGCTCATTTCCGCCCATCGCACGGCGTGCGCTTGCATTAACCTTGTTATGGGGCGCTCCGGCCGCAGGATGGGCGTCCCGATGACGCGTCCGCACCGGAAAAGCCTTCCCAGACCTTACAAAAGCTGAACCCAGCAATCCCAACTCATGACTTCGGCATCGACGTTAGCGCCCTCCAGCACAGCCCCTCATCAGTTGGCGGTTTCGCTCTGTTCGGCCGGGAAATTCGCCGAAGCTGCAGCCTTGCTGCAACCGGTGCTCCAGTCGCGCGACAGCGCCGACCAACACGTCCTGGTCGAAACCTTGAACGTCGCAGCCGTCTGTGCACTCGGTCTGAATCAGTGGACGGACGCAGAAAATTATTGGCGTGAGTCGATCCGGCTTCAGCCCGATTTCGTCGACGCCTATAACAACCTCGGCATTCTGCTGAAGGGGTTGAACCGGCTGCAGGAAGCGGAAGCGATGTTTCGCAGCGTGGCGACGATCCGTCCCGACCAGCCGCAGGCCTACAACAATCTCGGCGCGGTCCTGTACGGTCTCAAGCGGTTCGACGATGGCGAGGCGGCCTACCGCCAGGCGCTCGCGCTGCGCCCCGACTACGCCGAGGCGCTCTACAACCTGGGTATCGTGCTCTACGATCGCCGCCGCTTCGACGAGGCCGAGGACGCGTACAGGCAATCGCTGGCGGTGCGCCCGGACTGTGCGGAGGCGCATAACAACCTGGGCAACGTACTCAAGGAACTGGGCCGCCTGAGCGAGGCAGAACAGGCTTACCGGCAAGCGCTAACGGTTCGCCCGCAGTATGCCGAGGCCCTCAACAACCTTGGCAGCGTGCTGAAAACGCTCCAGCGGCTGCCCGAAGCGGAACTCGCCTGCCGGCTCGCCGTGACGATTCGGCCGAACTATCCCGAGGCGCACAACAACCTGGGCAGCGTGCTGGGCGACCTCAAACGGCCGGTCGAAGCTGAGACTTCTTACCGCCAGGCCCTGGCGCAGCGCTCCAATTACGCGGAGGCGTACTACAACCTCGGCATCGTGCTACACAAGCAGGAGCGACTCGCCGAAGCAGAAACGGCATATCGCCAGGCGCTTGCCCTCAATCCGGGTGGGGTCGAGGCGCACAACAACCTGGGCGGCGTGCTGCAAGCCCTCGACCGCTTGCCTGAGGCTGTCGCGGCTTACCAGCAGGCGCTTGTGTTGCGCCCGGATCTCATTGAAGCGCATTACAACCTCGGCAACGTATTCAAGGAGCTCAATCGTCTTGCCGAGGCCGAGGTTTCTTACCGACGCGCGATTGCCATCCGTGCCGACTATGCCGACGCCAGATTCGCACTGGGGACGTTGCTGATCAGCCTCGGTCAGTTCGAAGAAGGCTTTCAGCTTTACGAGTGCCGCTATCAGAAGCAGGACTTCATCTACTGCAAAACGCCGGCCTTGTTGCCTTGCCCGCAATGGCACGGCGACACGCTCGCCGGCAAGTCGGTACTGATCTGGCAGGAAGACGGTATTGGCGACATCGTGCAGTTCGCGCGCTATCTGCCGCTCATCAAGGCGCAGGGCGCTGCCCATATCACGGTAGCCTGCCTTCCTGCGCTGCACCGCTTGCTGGCGGCGCTGGATGGTGTCGACGCCGTGTTCGATCACGAAAGCGCGTTGGCGAAGGCGGCGGGATTCGATTGCTGGACCAGCCTGCTGAGTGCGCCGCTGCATTTCACTACCACCTTGGAGACGATTCCGCCGGTCACGCAACTGAAGCTCGCTACGCCGTTACTCGAGCATTGGCGCGCGCGGCTGGCGACGCTGCCCGCGGGGCGCAAGATCGGCGTGGTCTGGAAGGGCAACCCGAGGCACCAGAACGACGCGAACCGGTCGCTGCCGTCGCTCACCGCGCTCGCGCCGCTGTGGAGCGTCCCGGATGTCTGTTTCGTGAGCCTGCAGAAAGGACAGGGCGAGGACGAGGGCCAGTCGCCGCCCGCCTGCCAGCCGTTGCTGCATCTCGGCTCTGAGGTGGCGGATATCGCGGACAGCGCGGCGATCATTGCCGGGCTGGATCTCGTGATTTGTGTCGACACGTCGATTGCCCACCTCGCTGCGTCATTGGGCAAGCCGTGCTGGGTGATGCTACCTGGTCAGGGGCTGGATTGGCGCTGGATGCATGAGCGTACCGATTCGCCGTGGTATCCGCAGACGCTGCGGCTGTTCCGGCGCGAGGCCGAGGAGGGCTGGCCGGCGGTGATCGAGCGTGTACGGGCAGCGTGCCTGGAAGAGCTTTCGGTTGTGCTTGCTTCGGATGACTGATGATGCCGCCCGCTTTGGGGTATCGCGGTTGCATAAGTTGAGCAGGGTTGGCGGGTAAGGCTGGCGCCGGAAAAATCCGCTACGTGCTATTTTGCGAAGACATCGGCCGTTAGCATTGCGGGCGATGCGGATTGCAATCCATCTCCTCAACCGAAAAGCCATCCCCCACTATCATGAGCTTCTCTGTAGACACCCTCGACCATCTCGTCCTAAACGTAGCGGATGTGGAAGCCAGTGCGCAGTGGTATGTCCGCGTGTTGGGCATGCAGCGCATCGATTTCGAGTCGCGCAGCGGCGTGCGCGTGGCCGTTCACTTCGGCGCGCATAAGATCAATCTGCGCCCCAAGGACTACGACACGGTCGCCTGGTTTACCGCCGTGGCGCCGGTGCCGGGCAGTGCGGATCTATGCTTTGTGACCCAGGCGAATCCCAATGAGGTCAAGGCGCATTGGCTTGCGCTAGGCGTCGAAATCGAAGAGGGCCCGTCGCCGCGCTCCGGTGCACGCGGTCCGATGACCTCGGTCTATTGCCGCGATCCGGACGGCAACCTGATTGAAGTGGCCACGTATCCGTGAGCCGTTGACGAACTAACAAGCAGCGCGCGCCGCGAGACTCATTTACGCCGGCGCATCTCCTGTCCCTTCTCGGTGATGATCGAATCGAAGTCGTCGACCTGCGAGAAGCGCACCGCCTTGACGACGCCAAACTTGCTCGTATCCACCACGAGGTGCCGCTCGACGGCGCTCGCCATGGCCGCCTGCTTGAGCGCGACCTCGTGGAAATTCCAGCACGTGACGCCGCGCGCCTGATCCACACCGCCCGCGGAAATAAACGCCTTGTTGATACCCATGCGGCGCAACATCTCGAGGCTCTCTTCGCCGGCGAACGAGTCCGACGACGGCACGTACACGCCGCCGAGCAGAATCATCCGCACATTCGGTTTGCGCCGCAGGATTTCCGCGACGTTCAGCGAATAACAGACCACCGTGACATGCCGCTCGGTGGGAATCAGCCGGGCGAGCGTGGTGAGCGTGGTGCCGCAATCGATGAAGAGCGTTTCGTTGTCGGAAATCAGTTTCGCGGCGAATGCCGAGGCCTCGGCCTTGGCTTGCGCGAAGTGATCTTTTTCCTGTTCCAGCGAATAGCCGGCGGTGTTCGGCACGTCCGTCGCGCTGACGATATAGCCGCCCAGATAGGTGAACTGTCCGGGGCTCGCGGCGACGTCACGGCGTACCGTCATCTCCGAGACGCCAAGCAGCGCGGCCGCGTCGCGCAGGCGCATCACGTTTTGTCTGGCCAGCGCGTCAGCGAGCGCGCGAAGGCGATCAGTTTTCAGCATGGAAGTCCTGGGGCCCGTGACGCACAGGTGCGTTATATTTTGTTCGAAATCGTGAAAGGATTATAACAAGAGCCGAGGTGTGCGGCGAGCCATCGGTCGAGCAATTGGCTAGCCGATCGGGGGTGTTTTGTAGGAGAAATCTTTCCTGATAGCGGGCTGGTGGGACGTGCTCCTGCTTGGAGAAGTGCGCCATTGGGCATATTCTGACAGGCAATCCCCGGGAACTGACAGGGCGTCGCCCGGTCTTCTCCTTATTCACCTACAGGAGCCTTCCCATGACGCGTCCCGTCGATTCCGGCGTAATCTTCATCGCACGTTTGGCTCTCGCCGTTCTGTTCCTGTGGGGCGGCGTGATGAAACTGCTGGGGTACGCGGGCTTTGTCGGGTATCTGCAGGGCAAGGGCGTGCCGTTCGTGCAGATCGCGGCGCCGCTCGCCACCGCCGTCGAGGCGCTGGGCGGCCTGCTTCTGGTGCTCGGCTTCAAGATTCGCCCGCTCGCGCTCATCATGGCCGTGTACACCGTGGCAACCGCTGTCCTTGGACACGATTTCTGGAATATGACGGACCCGGCCATGCAGCACGACATGGTGATCCACTTCTGGAAGAACATCGGGATCGCCGGTGGTTTTCTGCTGCTGTTCGTGACCGGTGCGGGCGGTATCAGCATTGACGGCGCCCGCGCGCCGCGCAGTGGCTTGCACCGCTGACAAGCTATTTCGATCCAGGGTGTCTGCTAGGAGTCGAGCATGATTCAAAACTTTGAACAATCGATTGGCGGCAAGGCGATGGCCTTTTGCGCGAGTCTCGGCGAAGGGCCGACGCCCCATCGCGTGATCATCAGCCGGGCGGATTCGGCGGAAACACTGGTGATTCTCGACGCCTCAGGCTTCTTGAGTGCGCTCAAGGCGGAGATCGAAGAACCGGCCAAGCTGATCGCCGATGCGATCAGCAAGGTGCAGAGCGAAGGTCTGATCGAGCGCGCGCTCGATTCGGGAGAGATTCAGGAGGCGTCGCTGTAGCGCTGAGAGTGGCGCGGCGCGGCGGCCCGCCCGTGTCAATTCCATAGAGCCTTCGCTTGGCGCTCTGCGATCGCTTCTGCGGCGCGAGCCGCATCGGGCTTTACCCGCCGCCCAGCGCCTTGTACAGCGTCATCCGGTTGTTAAGCCGGTTCAACTGGTTCTGCGCCAGCGCGCTTTGCGCATCGCGCAGCCGCTGCTGCTGGTCGAGCCATGGTTGCACGCCGCTCGCACCCGCCCTGAAGCGCGAGCGCGCGAGTGTTTCCGCCCGCTGTGCCTGGGCGAGCGACAGCACCCGCTGCTCAGCCTCCTGTTCGAGCTGCACGCGGTTGGACAACGCATTCTCCACTTCACCCAGCGCGCCGTAGAGCTTCTGACGGAAGTTGACGACCGCTTCCTCGTACTCCGTCTGCGACACTTTGATCTGCAACTGCATCGTGTTCCACTGGATGAACGGCAGCGCGAGGCCGAGGCCCAGCGTGGCGACGGGATTCTGCAGCACGCGTTCGAGGCTCGCGCTCGAGGTGCCGAGCGAGCCGGTCAGCGAGAAGGTCGGGTAGAAGCTGGTGCGCTTGATCTCGACGTTGGCGAACGATTCGCGCAGCCGAAATTCGCTGGCGCGCAGGTCGGGCCGGCGGCCGAGCAGGTCGGCGGGCAGTCCCGCCTGAACGCCGGGCAGCGGCTGGTCGGGCAGCGCGGTTGGCTTCGCCGCAGCCATCTGCGGCGGACGGTTGAACAGGATCGCGAGCGCATTGCGGCTCTCGGTGCGCTGCTGGATCAATTGGGTTTGTGCGGCGCGCTGCGCCGACAGATTCTGCTCCGCTTGCGCGACGTCGAGCCCCGACACCGCGCCGGCTGCATAGCGCGACTTGACGAGCGCGAGCGTCTGCCCGGCGTACGCGATGTTGGCGTCGCCGAGCGCGATCTGCTGGTTCAGGTAGCCGGTCTGCCAATAGAGCGATGCGGTCGTGCCGATCAACGACAACTTGACCGCTTCGCGATCGGCTTCGGTTGCTTCCACCTCCCAGCGGGCGACGCTGCGTTGCGCCGCAAGCTTGCCCCACAGATCCAGCTCGTAGCTGAGCGAGCCGTTTATGTTGCTGGTCCGGCTCATCTGGTGGGTATCGAGCGTGCGCGAGACGTTGCCGTTCGCGCCGAGCGTGACGTTGGGCGTGAGATTGGTATCGGCGAGTCCGGCCTGAAGCTGCGCGCGATACACGCGAATCGCGGCCGCGGCGAGATCGTTGTTGGTGCTCAGCGCTTCCTCGATCAGGCCGTCGAGCACCGGATCGCCGAAGCTGCGCCACCAGAGCGCGGTGGCGGGCGCGGCCGCCGGCGAGGCGGGCGAGCTCCAGCTCGCGGGCATCTCGACGGGCGGCAGCGGCTGGCCGCGCAAGTTCGCGCAACCGGCGAGGACGGCCGCCGCGCAGGCGAGCGCGACCACGGTGCGTTGGAATCGGGTCATCGGCGTCATCGTGCGAGGTTCCTCAATCGCGCGCGAGCGCATCGATCGGATCGAGCCGCGAGGCGTTGCGGGCCGGCATGAAGCCGAACACAATGCCGATCAGCGTCGAGCATACAAAGGCGGAGACGATCGAGCCGGCTGAGAAGACCATTTTCCATTGGCTGACAAAGAGAGAGAACAGAAAGCTCATGCCGAACGACAGCACGATGCCGATCGCGCCGCCCATCAGGCAGACCAGTACGGCTTCGACAAGAAACTGCTGCATGATGTCGGTCTGCCGCGCGCCCACCGCCATGCGGATGCCGATCTCGCGGGTGCGTTCGGTGACCGACACCAGCATGATGTTCATCACGCCGATCCCGCCGACCACGAGCGAGATCACCGCGATCAACGACAGCAGTAGCGTGAGCGACTGGCCGGTCTTCTGGACCGTCTTCACGACGCTGTCCATGTTGTAGGTGAAAAAATCCTTGCGGCCGTGGCGCTGCTTGATCAGTTTCGTGAGGCTTAGTTCGGCCGCATTGCTAGGCTGGCCGTCGCGCACCCGCACGGTGATGCTGTCGAGGTACCGTTGGCCGAACAGCCGGCCGCTCGCGGTGGTGTAGGGCACCCAGACGTTGAGGCTCTTCACGTCGCCGAACGCACTCTTCTTGTCGGCGGTGATGCCGATCACGACGCACGGCAGGTTGTCGATCAGGATCACTTCGCCGAGCGGGCTCGGGTTCGTGCCGAACAGCTTGCGCCGCGTGTTCTGGTCGATCACGGCCACCTGCGCCTGGCGCCGCACCTCGTCGGGCCCGAAGCCGATGCCGTGTGCCATCTTCATGCCGCGCACCTGGAAGAAGCTGTCGCCGACACCGCTGATCAGCGCGTTGACGTCGATGTTCCGGTAGCGCAGCAGCAGGCTGCGGGAGGTCTCGGGCGTCACGCTGTCGACGTAGTGCTGTTCGCCGAGCACGGCCACATCGGCGGGCACGAGCGTCTGGATCGTGGCGGCATTGGTGTCGCCCCAGTCGGTGCCTGGATAGATGGCGATCGTATTGGTGCCGATGGCGCCGATCTCGTCGAGCATATAGCGCTTCGCGCCTTCGCCGATCGCGACGATCGACACCACCGAGGTGATGCCGATGATGATGCCGAGCATCGTCAGCAGCGTGCGCAGCCGATGCGAAACCAGCGCGACCCACGCCATCTTGAACGCTTCGGCGAAGCGGCCGAAGCCGGCCGACAGGCGGTGCGTGCGGCGAGACGCGGCGCTGCTCTCGGCCGCCTCCGATCCGCCGTCCTCGTCGCCGCGCAGGTTGCGGCGGTCGCGGACGATTTCGCCGTCGCTGATCTCGATGATGCGCCGCGCGTGCGCTGCCACGTGCTCGTCGTGCGTGACGATGATCACGGTATGGCCGAGCGCGTTCAGTTCGCGCAGGATGCGGATCACGTCCTGGCCGCTTTTCGTATCGAGCGCGCCCGTTGGTTCGTCGGCGAGGATCACTTCGCCGCCGTTCATCAGGGCGCGGGCGATACTCACGCGCTGCTGCTGGCCGCCCGATAGCTGGCTCGGCCGGTGGCCGGCGCGCTCGGTAAGGCCGAGACGCGCGAGCAGTTGTTCGGCCCGCTCGCGTCGCTCGGCATGCGTGCTGCCCGCGTAGACGGCGGGCATTTCGACGTTGCCCGCAGCCGTGAGGTGCGGCAGCAAGTGGTAGCGCTGGAAGATGAAGCCGAAGTGCTCGCGGCGTAACTGCGCGAGTTCGTCGCCCGTCAGCTCGCCGGTTTCGCGCCCGCCCACCTTGTAGCTGCCTTCGCTCGGATGATCGAGGCAGCCGAGGATGTTCATCAGCGTCGATTTCCCCGAGCCCGACGCGCCGATGATCGCGACGATCTCGCCCGCCTCGATGGTGAGATTGACGTCCTTCAGCACCACGACGTCCTTGTCGCCCGCGGGAAAGCGGCGCGTGACGTTCGTCAGTTGCAGCAACGGTTGCGACATCGTCAGATCCCCGCGTCGGACCCGGCGGTTCCGCCCCCGGCCTCGGCCATCTCGGAGGCTTCGCCGATGATGACGCGCTCGCCTTCCTTGAGGCCCGCCAGCACTTCCACGTTCACGTTGTTGTTGATGCCTGCGCGCACATTGCGGGTGTCGACCCGGTTGTCGCGGTCGAGCACGCGCACCGGGTAGGTGCCGTCCTTGTTCTTGTCGCCGAGCGCCGCGACCGGGATGCTGAGCGCGTTGCGCGCGGTGCCGAGCAGCACGTTGACCTGCGCCGTCATCGAAATGCGCAGAAGGTGGCCCGGATTCGGCACCTCGAACAGCGCGTTGTAGAACACCGCCGTGTTCGATTTTGCCGACCCGCTGCTCATGCCGCCCATACTGCCTTGCATGTCGAGGAAGTTTTGCGGCGCGGGCTCGATCGCTCGCAACTCGCCGTAATAGCGCTTGTCGGCCTCGCCGAGAATCGTGAAGTACGTGGTCTGGCCGGGATGGATGCGGATCACGTCCGCTTCGGACACCTGCGCTTTTACCGTCATCGTGTCGAGATCGGCGAGCTTGAGGATCACGGGTGCCTGTTGTTGCGCGATCACGGTCTGGCCTTCCTGCGTCACGATCGCGACCACTTCGCCGTCCATCGGCGCGACGATGCGCGTATAGCCGAGGTTTGCCTGGGCGGTCTCGATCTGGATGCGGGCGGCGCGGATCTGCGCGTCGAACGAGGCGATGCTCGCGCGCTGTACCTCGAGATTGGCCTGTGCGGCTTCGTAGTCCTGCCGCGAGGTGGAGTCGTCGGGCAGCATCTGCTGCTGGCGCTTGAACGCGAGTTCGGCCTGGACCAACTGGGCGGCCGCCGAGCGCTTCTGCGCGATCAGATTCTGTTCGTTGGCCTCGGCCTGACGCAGCGCGTTCTCCGAGATGACGGGGTCGATCTCGGCGAGCCACTGGCCCTTCGCCACCTTGTCGCCGAGCTTGACCTTGAGCGACTTCAACTGCCCGGACACCTGCGCGCCGACGTCCACCTGCTGGAACGCCTGCAAGGTGCCCGTGGCGAGCACGGCGTTTTCCAGATCGGCGCGGGTGACCTTCGCACTGAGGTATTGCGGACCCTTGTCCCTGGAAAAGAAATGCAGGTAGAGCGTGACAAGCAGGATCAGCGCGGCAAAACCGGCCACGACGCCGATCCAGCGGCGTTGACTTTTTTTCATGGGATAGCGTGTGGTCCGGATGAGTGACCGGATTGTAATGAAATCGCAAGAATGGTGTTGGAATACAGAAGGGTCTGGCAGTTCCACTGGCAGACAAAACTCGTCAACTTTTCGACAAATAATGACAAGTCGCGGTGAGGATGGGGCGCCGTGTCGCGATGAGAAACGTGCTTGGCGGTCCTGGTAGCAGAGCAGCTTCCGAAAGCGGGAGACGTGGGGACGATTGTCTTCGCTGCTCATGACGCTGGACGCACGAGCTCCATTCACAAAGCACAACGCCCACGCAGCGTAGGCCGCATGGGCGTTGTATTTCTTAGGGCTTTTCTCTTGCTTTAAGTGCGTTCGGTGGCCGGTATAGGCTTCAACGCACGCTTGCTGGCCTCCTCAGGTTGCTGCGCATGCGGTTCCGGATGGACGAGGCACGCCAGCACGAGTGCGGTGAGCAGTAGGCCCGCGGAGATCGCCGTGGCCGCTTGCATGCCGAACACGATATGCGCTGCGCCTGCTCCGCTCACCAGCGCACCGAACGCCGCCACGCCTACCGCGCCGCCTGCTTGCCGCGCGGTGTTCAGAACCGCGGATGCCGTGCCGCCACGCTGCCGTTCGACCGAGGCGAGGACGGCAGTGGTCATGGCCGGCACCGCCAGGCCCATGCCGGACGGAATCAGCAGGAACGGCAGCAGCAGTCCGATCAGCGGTGTGGCCGCACCCACCAGGTGCAGCAGTCCATAGCCGATACCAGCGGTCAGCGCGCCGCAGATCATCGGCACCCGCACGCCATAGCGCCCGACCACCCAGCCGCTGAGCACGTTCGACACAAGGAACCCACCCGTCAGCGGCAGGAACGCGAGTCCGGCCTGCAGCGGCGTGTAACCGCGCACGTGCTGCAAATACAGGCTCAACACGAACACCATGCCGTAGTACGTCAGGTTCACACAGATGCCGAACAACACGGCCGCGCTGAACGTGCGCTTGCGGAACAGGGAGAGCGGCATCATCGGCGCGGCGACGCGGGCTTCGGTCAGCACGAAGGCAATCCCTGCGATCAGCGCAAGCCCAAAGCCGCCCGCGACAAGCGGATCGGTGAGGCCGAGCGGACGCCATTCGATCACGGCGCCGGTAAAGGCGGTCAGCGCGACGATGGCGAGGCACTGACCCGGCAGGTCGATACTGCGCGCCGGTTGCGCGGGGCTTGCCGGGGACTCTGCGTGTGCCGCGCGGGGCGAAGGAACGTACGCAAAGGTGGCGAGCAGGCCGGCTGCGCACAACGGCAGATTGACGAGGAAGATACTGCGCCAGCCGAAGGCGGCGATCAGCAGACCGCCGACCACCGGACCGGCCGCGATGGAAATGGCGCCGGCGGCGGTCCACAGACCCACGGCGCGCGCCCGCAGTTTCGGATCGTGTCCGCATGCCTGATTAAGCAAGGCCAGCGAGTTTGGCAGCATCGCTGCAGCACCGATGCCCTGCAGCGCACGCGCCGCGACTAGCGTGGCGCCGTTGAGCGCGAGTCCGCAGGCCAGTGAGGCGAGCGCGAAGATCACGATACCGCCGGCGTACATGCGGCGTGCGCCGAGCCGGTCGCCGAGCACGCCAGCGGACAGCATCAGCACTGCGAAGGCGAGGGCGTAGGCGTCGACGATCCATTGCAGGCCTGCGACGCTCGCGTGCAGGTCCGCGCCGATCTTGGCGAGCGCAATGTTGACGATGGTCACGTCGAGTTGCGTGACGACGAACCCGACGCTGACCGTCGCGACGAGGCGAGCGATGGCGGGGGTGAAGGGGGCGGTGGTCGTTTTCATGAGACCCATAGTAGCCCCGCCGGGTACCCGACGTTTCGGTGCGTCGTGAAGTGTCGATGTGCGGGGAGTCGGAGGGGCGTCTATTACTTGCTGGCCCGATTAGCTCACCGACCCGCCCCCGCGATTAGCCCCCGATTAGCGGCCCGACGCTTGCGCCTGCGGCGCATCCTTGATGAAGAAAGTGGTCAAGGCTCCCACCATGCACACGGCGCCGACATACAGCGCAGGCGCCATCGGATTCGACTTCATCATCAGCGACACGACGATCGGCGTGAGGCCGCCGAACACGGCATAGGCGACGTTATATGAGAACGAGATGCCCGAGAAGCGCACCGCGGCCGGAAACGCCTTCACCATCACGAACGGCACGGCGCCGATCACGCCGACAAGGAACCCCGTCAACGCATACAGCGGCAGGAGCTTGGAGGGATCGACGGCGAGTTGCGCGAACATCACGTAGTACGACGCGGCCAATGCAAAGCCGCCGATAAACAGCGTGCGCCCCGCGCCGATGCGTCCCGCGATCGAGCCGGCCACCACGCAGCCGAGCGTCAGGCACAGCGTCGCCACGCCGTTGGCCAGCAGGGCCGTCGCAGGGGCGATATGGAATTGCTTTTGCAGCAGCGTCGGCGTCATCAGGATCACGACGACGATTGCAGCGGACAGCATCCACGTCAGCAGCATCGACACGATGACCGCGCGGCCATGGTCGCGCAGCACCGCTTTCAACGGAATCTCCGCCGCAAGCGACTTGCGTTGCTTCAGCTCGGCGAACACCGGTGTTTCATGCAGCCAGCGGCGCAGGTAAACCGAGAACAGGCCGAACACGCCGCCGAGCAGGAACGGAACCCGCCAGGCAAAGGCGGTGATCTCCGCCGGCGCGAAATGGCGGTTGACACCGGAGGCGACCAGCGAGCCGAGCAGAATGCCGGCGGTCAGCCCAGCCGTGAGGGTGCCGCAGGCATAGCCGACGTGACGCTGCGGCACATGTTCCGAGACGAACACCCACGCGCCCGGCACTTCGCCGCCCACTGCCGCGCCTTGCAGCACGCGCAGCACCAGCAGCAGTACCGGCGCCAGCAGGCCGATGCTGGCGTAGGTGGGCAGGAGGCCCATCAACAGCGTCGGCACCGACATCAGCAGCACGCTCAGCGTGAACATGCGCTTGCGGCCGAGCAGGTCGCCGAAGTGCGCCATGATGATGCCGCCCAGCGGCCGCGCCAGATAGCCGGCGGCGAAGATGCCGAAGGTCTGCAACTGGCGCAGCCAGTCGGGGATCGCCTGCGGGAAGAACAATTGTCCGATCGCCGGGGCGAAGAACACGAAGATGATGAAGTCGTAGAACTCCAGCGCGCCGCCGAGGGCGGCAAGGCCGAGCGTTTTGTAGTCGCTCGCCCCGAGGGTGCGTGGGGTGACAGCCTGCTGTGCTCCACCCAGATTTGTTGCTTGCATTGCTATGTCGTTTTATTGAATGGAAAGCCACGCTTGGTGCGTGGAATGCGGCGGTCGTCGGGCGAGAAGTGCGAAGCGCTGGGTAGAGCACGGAACACGGGCGCGCTTGCCGGGATACGGCCGGCGCGATGACGACAAACCATTGATTCTATCAGCCTCAAATGTGCCGTTCTGCGTCGGTAGGACTCGCAGAGGACGCAATGGGCACTATCTCGAAGAAAATTGCTAAAAATGGGGCCGCAGCATATCAGGCGAAATGCAGGCGAAAAGGCTTCCCGACTCAATCGAAAACCTTCCACGAGCTCAAGGACGCGAAGACGTATATCAGAGCCACGGAGCGGGCGTTCGACCTCGGGGAGATACCGTAGGGCGCGAGATGAACTTGCTATTCGGGGCAATCAATAAGGCGAGGGCAGAATGGGGCTGCTCTCAGATACCCGATTGTAAGGTCACGCGTCCGAAGGCCCCGCCGCACAGAGACCGGGTTCTATCAGACGAGGAGGAAGTCATCTTGGTCGCTGCCGCGCGGGCCAATTCGAACGAGTATCTAGCTCCGGTGATCGAATGGGCGCTTGCGACCGCGATGCGCGCTGGTGAGATCGTCAACCTGCTGTGGTCGGATATTGATTGGAAGAAGCGTACTTGCCGCGTGAGGGAGGCGAAGAACGGGACGCCTCGTAACGTGCCGCTACGCCAGTTCCTCGGCAATCGCTTTCACTGGCGCGATCGGCTTGAGTATCGGGCTTCGGTTGCGCAGTGGAAGGCGGAACTGGTTGCCCAAAGACCTAAACCGTCGAAACTGGTGACTAACCCACGGCTGCACCACTACGTGCAAGACCGTTTGGAGGGCAAGGTTCGCGACGCTGATGGCCGTGAGATTGCTGGGCCTCGGCAAGCGCCGTTCAAAGGGAGAAACAAGCCGCATCGCGGTGACCGTAAATGGGTTAATGGCTGGTCGCCCGAACAGATTTCCAAACGGCTGCAGTTCGACTTCCCGGATGACGAATCTATGCGCATCTCTCACGAAGCAATTTACCAGGCTCTCTATATCCAGAGCCGAGGCGCCCTCAAGCGTGAACTGGTCAGCTGTCTTCGCACAGGGCGGGCGTTGCGCGTACCGAGGGCCAGGGCACAAGCCAAGGCCTGGGCGCACGTTAGCGAGGATGTGATGATTTCCAGTCGGCCTGCAGAAGTGCAGGATCGTGCTGTGCCAGGCCATTGGGAGGGTGACCTGATCATCGGCCTGAACCGATCTGCTATTGGGACGCTGGTGGAGAGATCAAGCCGTTTTACCATGCTCGTGCACCTGCCTCGGGAGAAAGGCTATGGGTTGACTCCCCGGACGAAGAATGGTCCCGCGCTGGCTGGCTACGGAGCTGTCACGATGGCCAATGCGCTCAAGAAGACCGTGACTGACATGCCCGCCCTGTTGTGGCAGTCATTGACTTGGGATCGTGGCAAGGAACTATCCGATCACGCCCGCTTCACCGTTGAATCCGGGGTAAAGGTATTCTTCGCCGACCCGCACAGTCCATGGCAGCGTGGCACGAACGAGAACACGAACGGCCTTCTGCGACAATACTTTCCAAAGGGCACAGACCTATCCAGGTGGAGCGCTCGAGAGATCCAGGCCGTTGCCAATGCACTGAATACCAGGCCCCGGAAAACGCTTGGTTGGAAGACTCCTGCCGAAGCTCTGGACGAGTATCTAAAATCTGTTCAACAATCTAGTGTTGCGACGACCGGTTGAATCCGCCCTGGTAGCGTGGGTCGCGTTGCGGAGCGCTCACGTTTCCATTCACCGAACGTGAGCAGCAAAGCGGCCAGCGTACGTAATGCGCAACGCATGCCTACGTGGGAACTTGAAGCTCGTCTGTCGGACGACGCCGATCGACGAGTAAATTAGGACTGCTCCTATGTGACGGCGGCAGAGCGACTCCCAGAATCGCCTCCGACCTATCAGTTGAGAGCCATCCTCATGCGTATTGCCATCCTTCAGCGCGACCCTCTGCAGCGCCAGTTGATCGAAAAGATCCTGGAGCAGGCGGGTCATAGCTGCCTGACTTACGACGACGGACTGAGCATGTCGAAGGCGCTAGCCTGTTCGACTGTCGATCTGCTTGTACTCGACTGGAACGGCGTGCGCCTGTCCGGCGCCGACGTGTTGAAAGCGGTGCGCTCCGTGGGCGGCGACCGGATGCCGGTGGTCTTCGCTTCGCGCGACACCTCCGAGGAGAGCGCGGTCCGCGCATTCCTCGCCGGCGCGGACGACTACGTGCTGTTGCCGGTGCGCCCGGCCGAGTTCCGCGAACGCATCGCCGCGTTGCTGCGGCGGGCTTACCCGGACCGGCACGGCGTCGCAAATTTCGATGTCGGTCCGTACCACTTCGACGGGCGTCGCCAGCTCGTCACATTGCGTGGTGTGCCGGTGCCGTTGTCAGGCACGCAGTATCGTCTGGCGTCGTTGTTCTTCGCCAATATCGGCCGCGTGCTGTCGCGCGATCACATCTTCGCGATGGTGTGGGGCCGCGAATTCCGCGAGTTCACCCGCACCATCGACAGTCACGTGTCGCGCCTGCGCCTGCTGCTTGAGATCGGTGAGGAAAACGGCTTTCGTCTGCAGCCGGTCTATAAGAGCGGTTATCGTTTGCTGAGCCTGCACGATGGCGCGCAGATCAAGAAAGAGTTGCCGAGACCTCGTCTTGCGGTTGCGTGAGCCGCAAGAGCGGCTCTCCTAGATCCACCGGCGTGACTTTCCCAGGTCCGCCGGCACGATTATTCCAGATCCGCCAGCGCCGCTCGTTTATAGCTTCGGCAGCGCAGGGCGCGTTTCGAGCGAATGGCGAATCAGCGCTTCGACCGCCTTGCGCTCGTCGCCCACGAGCGGCAAACGCGGCGGCCGTACCGGCTCGGTGCCGAGTCCCACCATCGCCTCGGCGAGCTTGATGTTCTGCACCAGCTTCGGCGAGACATCGAGTGCAAGCAGCGGCGCAAACCAACGGTAAATCGCGCGAGCCTCTTCCACGCGTCCTGCCTTGATGAGCTTGTAGATCGCCACGGTCTCATGCGGAAACGCGCATACGAGGCCGGCCACCCAGCCGTGTGCGCCCATCAGGACCGCTTCCATGGCGAGGTTGTCCACGCCGCACAGAATCGCGTAACGGTCGCCGACCACGTTGATCAGATCCGTGACGCGGCGTACGTCGCCACAGGATTCCTTGATCGCAACGATCTTCTTTTCGTCGGCCAGGTCCGCGAACATGTCGGGCGTCGTATCGACGCCGTACGCGAGCGGGTTGTTGTAGATCATCAGCGGCAGGGCGCTGGCGTCGGCGACGCTACGGAAATGCTGCAGCGTCTCGCGCCGGTCCGACAGATAGCGCAAGCCCGGCAACACCATATAGCCTGCCGCGCCATGCTTCACGCCGGCTTCGGCCTGGCGGCATGCGTCGAGCGTGCTGTTTTCAGCGATCGTCAGCAGCACCGGCACGCGGCCCTTGGCGGCGTCCACGGCGATATCGAGCACTTCCAGCTTTTCGTCGAGCGACAGCGTCGAGGCTTCGCCGAGCGAGCCGCATACGATGATCCCGTCCACGCCAGCGTCGATCTGCGCTTCAATGTTCTTCCCGGTCCATGCGCGGTCTATGCTGAAATCCGCGTTGAACTTGGTGGTGACTGCAGGCAATACGCCTTCCCAGATATGTGCCACGGCTTCTCTCCTGAGTGTGATGAGTTGCTCGCAGTGTAAGCAGGGAAAATGCCGCCGTCTTGCGCTAACGACGCGTGCTGGATGACGATTTCAGCATAGGCGATGTGCAGGGGTGTCGTCGGAAAGTCCTCGTATGCCGTTTGGATAAGGCTTTCCTGCGACATTTTTGCTGCTAAGGGCACAGCGCTGCGGAAGTTATTTCCTGGCATATGGGCGCCTGGCCGGTAGGACGTCGCACGGATGCCGTGTGCGTCCTGCGCCGGGAGTGCTCTGGTGTCCTGCTGGCGCATTCTCGACTATGCTGAAATCGTCACATTCCGCGCTGAATGATGCCAAGACTGGCCGTCCTGCCGTTCCTAACATTACGGCATGAAAACCTTGAACGTGATTGATTCGCACACCGGCGGTGAACCGACCCGCCTGGTTGTGTCCGGTGGCCCCGATCTCGGCAACGGGACGCTGGCCGAGCGGCTCGACGTGTTTCGCACGCGTTTCGACGACTGGCGCGCCGGCATCGTCACCGAGCCGCGCGGTTCGGACGTGGTGGTCGGCGCGTTGCTGTGCGAGCCGGACCACGCGGATTGCGCGGCCGGCGTGATCTTCTTCAATAACGTCGGCTACCTCGGCATGTGCGGTCACGGCACCATCGGGCTGGTGGTGTCGCTTGCCCATATGGGACGCATCGGTCCGGGGCAGCATCGCATCGAGACGCCGGTCGGCATCGTCGAGGCCACGCTCAATCCGGATGGCAGCGTCGCGGTGCGCAACGTGCCGGCCTATCGTTACCGCCAGGCGGTGAGTGTCGACGTGCCGGGTTACGGCGTGCTGACCGGCGATATCGCCTGGGGTGGCAACTGGTTTTTCCTCGTCGCCGAGCACGGCCACACGCTCGAAGCGCGCCATATTCCCGAGTTGACCACCTTCAGTTCGGCGATCCGCGACGCGCTGACCGCCCAGCACATCACCGGCGCGGACCGCGCGCTGATCGACCATATCGAGCTGTTCGCTCCCGGTTCGCGCGACGGGATCGATAGCCGCAGCTTCGTGCTGTGCCCCGGCAATGCCTACGACCGTTCGCCGTGCGGCACCGGCACCAGCGCCAAAGTGGCGTGTCTTGCCGCGGACGGCAAGCTTGCGGAAGGGGCAGTGTGGCGGCAGGAGAGCATTATCGGCAGTGTGTTCGAAGCCACCTACCGGCACGTGGTTGACGCTAGCGGCGAGCGCATGAGCGTCGTGCCGACCATCACGGGTCATGCGCACATCATGGCGGAAGGGCGTCTGTGTTTCGACGAGCGCGATCCGTTTGCATGGGGTCTGCGCACGGCATGATGGCAGATGTGCTTATCGTCGGCGCGGGGATTGTCGGTGCTGCATGCGCAGCGGAACTGGCCGCGCGTGGCATGCGGGTGGAGGTGCTGGAGCGCAACGGCATAGGCGGTGGCGCGACCGCGGCCGGCATGGGGCACATTGTCGTGATGAACGACTCGCCCGCCGAGTTCGCGCTGAGCGCCTATTCGCGCGAACTGTGGCTCGACCTCGCGCCGCAATTGCGCGAGCGCGACGCCTTCGCGCGCTGCGGCACGCTGTGGGTCGCGGCTGACGATGAAGAATGGCAAGCCGCCCGCGCCATGCACCAGGCGTTTGTTGTGCGAGGCGTGGCGGCACAGTTGCTCGATAGCGCGGCGCTGCGAGCTTGCGAGCCGGCGCTTGCGCAGGGCATGGCGGGCGGCCTGCGCATCGAACACGACAGCATCGTCTACGCACCGACTGCAGCCGAATGGTTGCTGACGCAATCGCCTGCGGCCAACCATATCCGCGTACGGCTCGAAACGGAGGTGGCCGCCGTCGATGCGCATGGCGTGACGCTTGCCAATGGCGAGCGCAAAACGGCGGCCCATGTGATCGTGGCAAACGGGATTGCCGCGCGGACGCTGGTGCCGTCGCTGCCGCTTCAGCCGAAGAAGGGCCATCTGCTGATCACCGATCGCTACCCCGGTTTGATTCAACATCAACTGCTCGAACTCGGCTACATCAAAAGCGCCCATCATGCGGCGGGCACCTCGGTGGCCTTCAATGCGCAGCCGCGGCCGACCGGCCAGTTGTTGATCGGCTCGTCGCGCCAGTTCGAGACGACCGATCCCGCCGTCGATATGCCTGTGCTCGCGCAGATGCTGCGGCGGGCCGCACGCTATCTGCCGGCCTTGCCGACGCTCAACGGGATTCGCGCCTGGACCGGCTTTCGCGCAGCCACGCCGGATGGCTTGCCGCTCATTGGCCGCATGGATGACGCTGCGCCTGGCCCGTGGCTGGCCGTTGGACACGAGGGGCTTGGCGTGACCACCTCGCTTGCGACGGCGAAGCTGCTCGCAGCGCAGATCACGGGGGGCGCGGCGCCGATTCCATTAGAACCGTATTTGCCGCAGCGTTTCGCGTTGGGAGCCTGCCATGTCTAGTCGTCGCGCGAACGAACGGATCCGCGTGACGATCGACGCTCGCACTTTAGAGGTCGAGGCCGGCACCCTGGTCGTGGCTGCGCTGGCGCTAGCGGGCTTGCGCGGCACGCGCACCTCCGTCAGCGGACAACCACGTACCGCCTTGTGCGGCATGGGTGTTTGCCAGGAGTGCCGCGTCACTATCGACGGCCGCGCGCATGCGCTGGCCTGCCAGACCGTCTGTCGCGATGGCCAGGTCATTCAGACGACGGGGGCCGTGTGAGCGTGAATCAACACTATGACGTCGTGGTGGTGGGCGCAGGGCCGGCCGGGTTGAATGCCGCGCGTGCCGCGGCGCAGGCCGGCGCGCGGGTTGCCGTGCTCGACGACAACCCGCGGGTTGGCGGCCAGATCTGGCGGCAAGGACCTGGACATGCGCCGAAGGCACCGTTGCGCGAGGTCCACGCCGCACTACAGGCGTATCCGAATGTCGCGGTTTGGTCCTCGGTGCGCGTGGTGGCGCCGTTGGCGGGGCGGGCGTTGCTGCTGGAGTCGGCTGAGCACGGCGGCATGCGCATCGGCTACGGCCAACTGATCCTGGCGACCGGCGCCCGCGAGCGCTTGTTGCCGTTCGCCGGCTGGACGCTGCCCGGCGTGACCGGAGCCGGCGCGCTGCAGGCGTTGATCAAGGGCGGCACGCCGGTGCGCGAGGAGCGGATTGTGATTGCCGGTAGCGGGCCACTGCTGTTGGCATCGCTGGCTACCGCGCGGGCTGCCGGAGCCGAGGTGGTCGCGGTGATCGAGCAGGCCCCGGCGGCCTCGCTGGCGCGTTTCACCGCATCGCTCGTGGCGACGCCTTCGAAGCTGATGCAGGCAGCTCAACTGACGCGCGGATTCGTTGGGCTGCGTTACTGGAGCGATAGCGTGGTGCGCGAGGCGCGTGGCGCCGGCCGGGTCGAACAGGTGACGATCCTGCGCGGCGGGCGCGAGGTGACGCTTGCTTGCGACCGTGTTGCATGCGGCTATGGTCTGGTGCCGAACGTCACGCTTGCGCAAGCGCTCGGCTGTGCGCTCGACGAACGCGGCGCTGTGCGGGTGGACGACACGCAGCGGACGTCGGTAGAGGGCGTGCTTGCTGCCGGAGAATGTACTGGCGTCGGCGGGATGGAGCTGGCGCGTACCGAAGGCGCAATCGCGGGATGGGTGGCGAACGGCGCGCCGCACGACTTGACCACGCTGCGCGCGCAACGCTCGCGTTGGCAGCGCTTTGCCGAGCGCGTCGACACGGCGTTCGCGCTAGGCGCCGCGGCCCGGGCGCTGCCGCCCGCGGACACGCTACTGTGCCGTTGCGAAGACGTGACGATCGGAGACGTACAAGCCTATCCGCATTGGCGCGATGCGAAACTGCACACCCGTTGCGGCATGGGCGCATGCCAGGGGCGGATCTGCGGGACGGCTGCCAGCACCTACTTCGGCTGGCCAGCGGCGCAGCCGCGTCCGCCGTTCCAGCCGGCGCAGATTGCCACGCTGATCGAGGCAGGCGAATCCGCCTCGGTGCAGGCACAGTGAGCCCATGCCGCTGATTTCTACATAGCCGCACGCGGCCCTATAATCGACCGCACAAGACCACTGCATCAGATGCACGGGACACGCAACATGAACACGCTGGCTCACCCGCTCGACCCGGCCGATGCCACGCTGACGGGCATGCTCTCGCATTTCACGCTGCTCGAGCCCGTCTTCGATGCGATGCCGGACGTCGTGTTTTTCGTCAAGGACGTCCACGCGCGCTACGCGTTGGTGAACCGCACGCTGGCTTCGCGCTGCGGCTACAAGGACAAGACGGCGCTGCTCGGCAAGACCGCCGAGGACGTGTTCCCGCGCCGCTTCGGGCGCATCTACACGGCGCAGGACAAGGCGATCATCCACGTCGGCAACCAGATGGTCGATCAACTGGAGCTGCATCTCTATCCCGGACGGCAACCGGGCTGGTGCCTGACCTGCAAGCAGCCGCTGCGCGATCCGGCGGGCCAGGTGGTGGGACTGGCGGGAATTTCGCGCGATCTGAAAGCGGACGAGGGCAGCCATCCTGCCTATAGCCGGCTTGCGGCGGTCGTGCAGTACATTCAGGACAATTACGTGCAGCCGCTGAATCTGAAGCAACTGGCGGCGATGGCGGATATGTCGGTGGCGCAGCTCGAGCGCTACTTTCACAAGGTGTTTCATCTCACGCCGCGCCAGGTGCTGCTGAAGACGCGGCTGGATGCGGCCACCGCGCTGCTGGTGTCGCACGACAAGGTCACGGACGTGGCCGCGCTATGCGGCTATACGGATCACAGCGCGTTCACCCGCCAGTTCAAGGCTACCGTCGGCATCACGCCGACCGAGTACCGCATGCTGCTGCATGGGACCACGGCCGGCTAACCTGGCAACTGAGATGGCAATCAAGATCGCAACCGAGCTCGCAACTAACACGGCCAACTGAGCGCCCGCATTGCATGGCACGCCGTCGCCCGAGTCACCACTATTACGTCTATGTCGTCGCGTTGTCCGACACGGTCTGGAACGAGGCGCGTTTTCGCCGCGCCAATCCGGATTACCGGTTCGAGCGGCCTTGCGTGTACGTGGGGATGACGGGACTGGACCCGGATCTGCGCTTCGACCGGCATAAGGCCGATATCCAGGCGAATCGCTATGTGCGCGATTATGGCCTGCGGCTCATGCCGGAGCTATATGAGGTGTTCAATCCGATGCCCTACGACGGCGCGCGGGACATGGAGGTGGAATTGGCGATCGGCTTGCGTGAAGCGGGTTACGCGGTGTGGCAGGCTTGATGAACGGCTTGGCGGTCAGATCCGCGATAAGTGCAGGTTCGGGCTCGCGGCCGGCTTAGCGGCCTAGGCTGGTTTGGTAGCCCAATTAGTGACCGGCTCAGCGGATGCCGAGGCCTCGCAGCACGGCATTGCCTTCCGGCGTCAGGCGAATAATGCTAGGCGCACCGGCTTCGCTTGCCACGGTCTCGACGAGACCGGCTTCGTGCAGCATGGGAATCTCGGGCTTGGCGAACGCGTCGATCGGCGCATGCAGCAACAGCAGCAGCGTCGCGAGTTCGTGGTGGCTCAGCAAGCGGCGCAACATGGTCGGGCGCTTGGCCGGCGCTGCCGTGTCGTTCGCGTCGCGATCAGTCTTGTTCATGGTACGCACCTCCTGCTTTTTCATTGTCCGGTGGATGATGGGGCCCAAGTCTTAAACGATTCTTAAGACTCGGACCTGAATCGGCAAGTTCGCGTTATTTTCGATCCGGCGTCGATTACAACCGCTTACGTCAGGGTGCGCAGGTTTTGCTCGCGCCCTCAATCCAGAGGTTGTCGGCGTGGCGCTTGCCGGCATAGAAGCGGTAGGTGGTCGCGCCATTGTCGGCGCGGATCTTGACGACGTTCGAGTCGCCGAAATCGAGCATTTGACCTTCCGGCAGCGGGGTGGTCTTGAAGGTCGCGTGATGTTTGGCGGCTTCCTGCGTCATGCACGCCACCACGTCGTTGACGGGGCGCTGCGTGTTGCCGTCGATCACGGGCTCGCCCGAATCCGGGTTCTGGAAATACGCGCACGCGCTGAAAAGCAGGGGAACGGACAGGACTACGGCAAACTTCTTCATAGGTCTCCAGAGGTATCGGTTCTTGCGGCCTGCAGGCCCGCCACCCGGGCGGGCGACGGCCGCAGACAGCGCGCCGCGTCGCACGGCGCATCAAAACGCGATTATATCGGCGCAAGAAGCGTACCTCGGGGACGCCGCTCAGAACGTAACCGCAATCCCCAGCATGCCGACGAACTGCGCATTCGTCGATGATGGCGTCGAGTTTTGCGAGTCGCCGACGGCCGGCGTCGCCTCCACGATATCGCCGGCGCCCTTCGCACCGAGCGTGTCGCCGCTGGCGCGCTGATAAGCCTCCACCGCATACAGGGTGGTGCGCTTGGACAGGTGATAGGCCTGTTTCAGCGAATACTGCTGGTAGCGCGCGGCGCTGGTGATGCCGTTGGCCTGCGACGCCATCGTGTACGAGAACGCGCCGGCGACATCGAAGGCTGGCGTGAAGCGATACGTGGCGAGCGCTGCGTAGGTGTTGAAAATGGCGGTGTCATGGAAGATCGACTGTCTGCCTGCCACGTACTGAACGTTCGTATACGTGAGACCCATCATCAGGTTGCCGATCGTGTAGTCGGCTGCCGCGGCGATGTGCTGGAGCGCCTTCGCCGAAACATAGCCTGTATTCAGTGATGACGTGCCGAAGCTGCCCGTGGAGGCCGGATCGAAGCCGGTGGTTTGCTGCGCGTTGTCCATGCGCAGGTAACCGGCCGCGAGGTTGACCGGACCGGTTGCGTAGCGGACGCCCGCGCTGATGGTCTGGCCCTTCCCGGTACTACCGGCAATGCCGCCGAGCGCGTACATGCCGCTCGCCTGCAGGCCGTTCCAGTTCGGCGTGGTGTACTGGAGCGAATTGTTGATGCGGATCGTGGTATCGAGCCCGTCGATATCGCCCGGGTGTGCGCCCGTCGCGCCGGTCAGCCAGTTGCTGGAGGCGAGCGGGCCGACAAACAGGTAGTACGGCGTGTACTGGCGGCCCATCGTGAATGTGCCGTATAGCGGGTTCTGCAATCCCACCAATGCTTCACGATTGAAAATCTGCGTAGACGAGGACAGCGCGCCCGTATTCGGATCGAAGCCGTTCTGCAGGTCGAAGATCACGCTGGTGCCGCCGCCGATATCTTCGGTGCCGCGCAGACCCCACTTCGACGCGTACAGGTTGCCCTGGCGCAGATAGACGTTTGAAGCACCCTTCTGGTTGTTGGCGTAGACGATGGCGTCGTCCACCGCCCCGTACAACGTGACACTGCTTTGCGCGAAAGCCGGGCTAGCGAGCAGGGCTGCGCTGGCCGTGAATGCGAGTTTCTTAAGTTTGCCGCCTGATTGCTTCATCTGCTGTCTCCTTCGTTGTTGAAAAGATCGCCAAGGTGAATCGGTAGTTGTTATCGAGACCTTATTTCGGCTCGTTGCTTGTCAAACAATGCTTCGGTGCTAAAACAAATTAGTCGAACAATCTGCAAGGCTAGTTGCCGCTGTGCTTACGGTGTTGCGCCTGCGCGGCCAGCCGGACTGCGGCGTTCACCGCCCCATAGCCGTCGTAGCCGCCGCGTCGCTCGACGACTTCAAGAAAGAAGCGCTGATCGAGCTGGGCCGTGTATGCATGAAAAAACTCGCCGCCATGTTCGTCGCGGTCGTACAGGATGTTGCGCACGCGCAGTGCTTCGAGCGTCTCGTCCGGCAGCGCGTAGCGGGCGGCCAGGTCGTCGTAGTAGTTGCGGGGGATGGCCAGAATCGGCAGGCCGGCGGCGACGAATTGCGGAATCGCCGAGAAAATGTCGTCGCTGCGGAAGGCGACATGATTCAAGCCGGAGCCACGATAGGTCTGCAGTGCCTCGGCTACCGCCGTGTGCCGGTCGAGCGACGCATTCAAGGCGATGCGCACTGAGCCGTCGCGGCTGCGCAGCGCACGGCTGCGCATCAGTCCGTAGGGGTCCGGCACCACCCAGCTTGGCTCCGCTTCGAAGCCCAAGGCGGTGCGGAAGAACAGCACCCACGTGTCCAGCGCATCGGCGGGCAGCGAAAGGGCCACGTGATCGATTTCGGTCAGCAGTGCTGGCGCTTGCTGTGACGGTTTTTCGTCCAGCAGGAAATCGGCTTCGAACAGCGTGGGTGCATCGGGCGTTTCGTCGACGAAGTAATTAAGGCTGCCGTCCGGCGCCCGCACCGCAGGTAGCACCCGCTCGTTCGGTCCCACCTGACCCGAGAACGGCGTATAGCCGAAGCCCGCCGCGCGTTCGAAGGCGAGCTTCGCATCGTCGACGCGCAGCGCCGAAGCGCACAACGACAGTCCGTGTTGCTGAAAAAAGGCGCTGGCGAACGAGTCCGCTTCGGCGTTTAGTACGATCGATGCGGCGCCATGCTGGTACAGCGTCACATCTTTCGAGCGATGCCGTCCGGCACGCTGGAAGCCCAGCTTGCCGAGCCAGTCGGCGAGTTGGGTGCGCGCTGTGTCGTCGACAGCGAATTCGAGGAACTGGAAGCCCACATGGGTGGGCGCCGGCGACGGCTGAAACAGCTGAGTGGCCGGCTGACCCTGCTGGATCAGCTTGTTGCGGGTCTGCTCTTCGAGAAACAGCAGCGAACGATACCCGTCCGCGGCTGTCACCGCCGTCGGCGCAGCGCGAAAGCCATCGTTGAAGATCTCCAGCGAGAGCGGCCCCTGGTAGCCGGTTTCCACCACGCGGGCCGTGAAGCCGGCCAGATCGAAATCGCCCTGGCCCGGAAAGCAGCGGTAGTGGCGGCTCCATTCGAGTACGTCCATTGCCAGTTTCGGTGCGTCGGCAATCTGCACGAAGGTGATGCGCTCGCCGGGAATGCTGGCGATCTCGTCGACCGGGTCGTTGATCGACAGGGTGTGGAAGCTGTCGAGCACGATGCCGAGGTTCGGATGGTTCACCGCATTCACCAGCCTCCAGGCATGCCGGTAGGAATTCACATGACGCCCCCACGCCAGCGCTTCATAACCGGCGATCACGCCCGCCTGCTGCGCCGCCAGCGCCAGCGAGCCTAGCTGCTCGACGATCAAGCCGTCGTCGCGCAGCGTGTCCGCCGAGACGTTGCTGCAAACGAGCAGGCGATCGGCGCCCAACTCATGCATCAGGTCGAACTTGCGCTTGACGCGATCGAGATTGCGCGCGAGCCGCTCGGCGCTTACCCCTTCGAAGTCGCGAAACGGCTGGAACAGCATGATTTTCAGGCCGAGGTCGGCGGCCATGCGGCGCACGTCGGCCGGCGAGCCGTCGAAATAGAGCAGGTCGTTCTCGAAGATCTCGACGCCGTCGAAGCCGGCCGCCTGAATGGCGGTCAGCTTCTCCACGAGCGTTCCGCTAATCGACACGGTGGCAATCGAACGTTGCATGACGGCTCCTGCGGGCAAGGAAAAAAAGGCGGGAAACGGGGCCCAGAGCGGGGTCTGAGCGGCGCCAGCGAAGCGGATGGCGCTTAAAAATGGTCCACCCGGTTACTTGTCTATCTCGAACTCATGGACACTTTTCGCCACTTTAGTTCAAGTTTTGGCGATTCTATACAAACTAACTAGATCGTACAAATTAGAGAAAACCCCAGAAGACCGAAGCGCCCGATCTGGCGCACACTAGGGGCACAGTGGGGAAAAGTGGCCGAGTTGGTGCCAGGTTGATTGTGTCGGCCGCGCTACCCGCACCCGAATTTCATGGAGTCGCCGCAATGAGTTTCGCCTCGGTACTGGTCCTGAACGGACCCAATCTCAACCTTCTCGGCACGCGTGAGCCGGCTATCTACGGCTCCGAGACGCTGGATGACGTCGCGCGGATGTGCCGCGACGCAGCGCTTCGGCTCGATCTTGCGCTCGAGTTCCAGCAGTCGAACGCCGAGCATCAACTGATCGACTGGCTGCACGCAGCCCGCACGAGGGTGGATGGCGTGGTCATCAATCCCGCGGCGTACACGCACACTTCCGTGGCGCTTGCCGATGCGTTGAGTGCGATCGACAAGCCGGTGATCGAGGTGCATATCTCGAACGTGCATCGGCGTGAAGCGTTCCGGCACCACTCGTATGTGTCGGCGCTGGCGGAGGCGGTGATCATCGGCTGCGGCACGCAGGGCTATGTGCTGGCATTGGAGCGCATGGCGACCATCCTGAAAGCGAGGACTGCGAAATGACGATAACTGCTGACAAGCAATCGTATCTGGTCGGACTGATCGGCTCGGGTATCGGCGGTTCGCTCACGCCCGCGATGCACGAGGAAGAGGGCAGGCAGCTCGGCCTGCAGTATGTCTATCGCCGCATCGATCTGGACGCGCTCAAGCTCGACGTGGCGGCGCTGCCGGAGATTCTGGTCGCAGCTGAAAGGATGGGCTACAACGGCCTGAACGTCACCTATCCGTGCAAGCAGCAGATCATTCCGTTGCTCGACGAGCTGTCTGCCGATGCGCGCGCCCTGGGCGCCGTCAACACAGTGCTGCTAAAAGACGGCAAAAGGATTGGCCACAACACCGACTGGTCCGGCTTCGCGCGAGCCTTCCAGCGCGGCTTGCCGGATGTGTCGCTCGAACGCGTGGTGCAACTCGGCGCCGGCGGTGCGGGCGCGGCCGTTGCCCATGCGGCGCTGACAATGGGTGCGCGAACGTTGACGCTATTCGATGTGGACGCCGCCCGCACCTCCCAACTCGCGGACGAACTGCAGCAGCGTTTCCCGTCCGCGACGGTGCGCGCAGGCGAGTCGCTCGCCGATGCGCTCGCGCAGGCGCAAGGCCTGATTCACGCAACGCCGACTGGCATGGCGAAGCTGCCGGGCCTGCCGTTGCCGGCGGAGTTGCTGCATGGCGGCCTGTGGGTTGCCGATATCGTCTACTTCCCGATTCGCACGGCGTTGCTGCAGGCTGCGGAGGCGGTCGGCTGCCGCACGCTCAGCGGCGGCGGCATGGCGGTCTATCAGGCGGTGGACGCGTTCCGCATTTTCACCGGACTGGAACCGGATGCCGAGCGGATGTTCGCGTACTTTCAGACGCTGCTGCCCAAGCCGTAGACGGGCAACGAAACGCATAGCAGGGCCATGCAGCACACCCAATAAAACATGGTGGAGACAGACATGCCGCAACCGATTCATCCAACCCAATCCGATCTGCCGGAGTCGCCGCCGCTGCAATCAGGCGCTGCTGCGACCAGCGTGCGCCGCACGAAGGTGCGCTATCGCATCCTCGGGCTGCTTGCCGTCGGCACGATGATCAACTACCTCGACCGCACTGTGCTCGGCATCGCCGCGCCGCAGTTGACCAAGGAACTCGGCATCAACGCTGCGCTGATGGGCCTGATGTTCTCGGTGTTCTCGTGGAGCTATGTCGCTTCGCAGATTCCGGGCGGCCTGTTTCTCGACCGCTTCGGCAGCAAGGTCACGTATTTTCTGTCGATGAAGTTCTGGTCGCTGTGTACGCTCGCACAAGGGCTGGTGCACGGGATCGCGCCACTGTTCGCGTTCCGGCTCGGCCTCGGTGTGGCGGAATCGCCGTGCTTTCCGACCAATAGCCGCGTCGTGGCGACGTGGTTTCCGCAAAACGAACGGGCCATGGCGACGGGCACTTATACCGTCGGCGAATACATCGGCCTCGCGTTCTTCAGTCCGTTCCTGTTCGCGCTGATGGGCGCGTTCGGCTGGCGCTCGTTGTTCTATGTGGTGGGCGGAGTGGGGCTGGTATTCGGCGTGATCTGGTGGTTCAGCTATCGCGAGCCGCGCGACCATCCTGCCGCCAATGCCGCGGAACTCGATTACATCGAGGCGGGCGGTGGCCTGACGCATCGCAAGCAGAAGGCGGGCGCCGTGCATACGGGCGGCGTGCACACGGGCGATTCGCATGCGAGCGAAGCGACGTCAAATACAAAGCCGAAATCGAGCGGCTTCGAATGGCGCACCATCGGTCAACTGCTCAAGCACCGCCAGCTCACCGGCATCTGTCTCGGCCAGTTCGCCGGCAATTCGACGCTGGTGTTCTTCCTGACCTGGTTCCCGACCTATCTGGCCACCGAGCGCCATATGGCCTGGCTCAAGATCGGCTTCTTCGCGATCATGCCGTTTATCGCGGCGTCGATCGGCGTGATGTTCGGCGGCACTTTCTCCGACTGGCTGTTGCGGCGTGGTGTCTCGGCCAACGTGGCGCGCAAGCTGCCGATCATCGCCGGCCTGCTGCTCGCGTCGACGATCATTCTCGCCAACTACGTCGAAAGCAACGTGACGGTGATCGTGATTCTCTCGGTGGCGTTCTTCGCGCAGGGGATGGCGGCGCTCGGCTGGACGCTGGTGTCGGATATCGCACCGGACGGCCTGCTCGGCGTGACGGGCGGCATCTTCAACTTCGCGGCCAATCTGGCGGGCATCATTACGCCGCTGGCGGTGGGGCTGATCGTGGCGTGGACCGGCTCGTTCGTCGGCGCGCTGGTGTTTATCGGCGTGATCGCGCTGATCGGGGCGCTGTCGTACATCTTTGTCGTCGGCGATATCAAGCGGATCGTGCTCGCCGAATGAGTCTTGCATGCGAGGCGCGAGGTGAGTGCGGGCCGAGTGCAAGACTCGGGCGGGGGCCACCCGTACCCGTGGCCCACTGCCGCTTTGCTTTGCCTCGCTGCCTGCCGATCAGTCCGTGTTGCGCAAGAAACGCAGCACGGCATCCACCACCATCGCCCGATGCCGCGTGCGCAGCCGCGGATGCGACGGATCGCGGCCGAACGCCGTGCCGAACGTATGGCGATTGCCGATGCGATGAAAGCACAGCGAACTAATCAAAAGGTGCAGGTCGATCGCATCCACGTCGCTGCGGAACTGGCCGCTCGCGACGCCGCGCGCCAGCAGGTCTTCGATCGTGTCGATTGCACTGATGTTGCGGCTCTTGAACGTCTTCAACTGCTCGACGTACTTCGCGCCGTGGATGTTCTCGATGGTGACGAGACGCACGAAGTCGCGATGCCGGTCGTGATAGTCGAAGGTGAATTCGACCAGCTTGCGCATGCCTTCCAGCGGATCGAGTTCGCTGACGTGCAGATCCTGTTCGAGCGCGCGAATATCGCCGTAGACCTTTTCCAGCACCGCCTGGTACAACCCCTCCTTACTCTCGAAGTAGTAGTACAGCATGCGCTTGGTGGTATTGGTGCGCTCGGCGATGGCGTCCACGCGCGCGCCGGCCAGCCCCATCGCGGAGAACTCCTGGGTCGCGACTTCGAGGATGTTGCGCTTCGTCTCTTCGGGGTCGTACTTGCGACGGGTGTCGCTACCTCGGGCGTCGCTACGCGGAGGTTCGGACGGGATGCCGGTCTGATCGGGCGCGGCGGCCTTGCTTCCCTTTTTCATTGTGTATTCGAGCGGCGATGACGGCGCATTCTAGCATGTCGAAATTCGCGCTTCGCCGCAGCTCTGCAGCGCGCTTCGCAGCAGCTTTGCGCGGGTTTGCGTCGTCAGGCAAGGTATTGGGCGCGCCCTCAAGAGGAAGCGCGGCGGCGCGCTGCCAGGGCGTCGCGGGCCTGCATGGTGGTGTAGGTCAACTGGGCGGCGGCGAGTCCCAGCGTGCCGAAAGTGTGCGTGAGACCGAAGCTGGCGAACGCCTCCGGCACCGGCCGCTCGCCGGAGATGGCGGCCGCCAGCAGTTCGCCGGACACCGTGGTGGGCGCCATGCCATGCCCGCCGAAGCCGACCGCGTACCAGACGCCGTCGGCGCTGCGGCCGATTTGCGGCATCTTGTGCCGCGCATAGCTCATCAGGCCGCCCCAGGCATGCTCGATCCGCACGTCGCGAAGTTGCGGATAGACCTTCAGCAGATCGCGCTGCAACAGCCGGGCGATCGCTTCCGGCTCGCGATTCAGCACGGAGATGCGGCCGCCCCACAGGATGCGCGTGTCGGGCAGGGGGCGGTAGTAGTCGAAGGCGAAGCGGGTGTCGTAGATCGCCGCGGCGGTGTCGATGGCTTCGGTCAGGCGCGTGCCGAGCGGTTCGGTGGCCATCACGTAGGTGGCGATCGGCAACACGGCGCGCTCGACCTTCGGGTAGACGTTGCGCACGTAGCCGCCGCCGGCCATCACGACCTGGCGCGCCTCGATCGCGCCGTCAGCGGTTTCGACCAGAAAACCGCTGCCTTGCCGCTGTAGCCGTAGCACCGGCGAGTGTTCGTAAATCTGCGCCCCTGCGGCGGCGACGGCCGCCGCGATGCCAATCACATACTTGAGCGGGTGAAAGTGAAACGCGTTGCGCTCTAACAGGCCGCCGTGATAGCGGCGCGTTTTCAACTGTGCGGCGAGCGTGGCTGCATCGACCGGCTCCCAGTCGACGCCGAACGAGTCCCGCATCAGGCGGCGCTGCGTTTCGAGGCGAGCCGGCTCGTCGAACCAGTTGGCGAGGATCACGCCGGCGTGAGTCGCGTCGCAGTCGATGCCGTAGCGGGCGATGCGTTGCCGCATCAGATCGACCGCATCGGTGGTGAGCGTATAGAGTTCGCGCGCCCGCACGGGGCCGAGGATTTTCAGCAGATCGGCGCAGTCGAGACTGTAGCCGCCGAACACGAAACCGCCATTGCGCCCCGACGCGCCGAAACCCACCTGCTGTGCTTCGAGCACGACCACGTCGCGCACACCGCGCTCGAGGAGGCCCAGCGCCGTCGAGAGACCCGCCAGCCCGCCGCCGACAATACACACCTCGGCCGCGCGCTTGCCGGTAAGACGGGCACGCTCGGGGCGAACCACGGTGGCTTCGTAATAGCTTTGCATAAAGAGGAAAGAGGAGTTGGCCGGCGCCCGCTGTTTCAGCAGGCGCCGGCTCGAGAAAAAGGACTCAGGATACCGGCAACAGCTTGCCGCTGAACACCACCGGCCCGCTTGGGCCGTTCGGGTTGGGCGAGCCGCCCGGCGGTTCGATCGAGATGGCGAGCGCCGCGTAGCTTTCCGGCCGCTGCTGCCCAGCCGGGACCTTGCCGTTGCCGCTGTTGGGCAGCACGCCGAGCGAGACCGGATGGCCGCTGGCCGGGATGCCCCACAACTGCATGGCGCGGTCGGGCGGCAACTGGGTGTCGCCGATCCGGTGCAGCGTCATGGTCGAGTGCGCTTCGTCCCACGCCACCAGCATGACTGGTTGCGCATCCTTGTTGTTGAGCACTGCAACATGCGACACCTCGGTCTCAGGCTGCTGCGCGACCGTTTGCGCGCCTTGCGGCGTGACCGTCCCGAACGGCAGCAGCGAACGCACGGCCACAACCATGGCGATGGACGCAAGCGCGGTGACGCCGATCGCCCAGCCGCGCCAGAACGCCAGATTGTCGAACCAGCCGCGCGCCGGACGGGCGGCCGGAGCCGCCTGCACCGGCGGCCGGCTCGGCGCCTGGCCACGGGCGGCGACAAAGCCGAGGCGCTGTTCGATCGCTTTCCAGACTGCCGCGGAAGGCATCCGCGCCGGCACCAGCTCGGCCATCGGCGCGAGGCGCTGCTGCCATTCTTCCAGCGAACGACGGATTGCCACGTCGTGCTCGGCGTAACGTTGCAGGCGTCGCCGCGCGCCGCCGCGCAAGGTGCCAAGTGCATATTCGGCGGCCAGCAGGTCGACCAGTTGAGGGTAGCGGTGCAGATTCATCGCGCACCCCCCAGGCAGCTTTTGAGTTTGGCGAGGCCACGCCGGATCCAGGATTTGACCGTGCCGAGCGGGACGGTCAGGGTTTCGGCAATCTCGCTATGGCTCTGGTCGCGCAGATAGGCGAGCGCGACGGCTTGCCGCTGCGCCGGTTCGAGCTGCTGCATGCACCCGTCCAGCAGCCGTGCCTGCATGCTCACGGCCGACAATGCTTCCGGATCGGGGTCTCCCGTCGCCACCAGATCGTCCAACGCATCACTCCATTCTGTTTCCTGCGTATCTACCCGCCGCAGGTGGTCGAGCGCACGGTTGCGTACGATCGCTGACATCCATGTCATGGGAGCCGACAAACCGCGCCGGTAGTCGCCCGCAAAGCGCCAGATATTGACGAAGCTGTCCTGCAAGACCTCTTCGGCCCACTCGTGCTTGCTCAATATACGGAGCGCAAGGCCAAACAGTTTCGGGGCAGCGATGTCATATAGCTCCCGCAGTGCCGCAGCGTCCTCCCTGGCGACGCGTTCGAGGAGCACGGCGAGCGTTTCCGGCGTTAATTCTCGAGTGTTGGCGGTCATGGACGAATGAGTGATGGCGTGCGGAGGTATGTTAATCAATTTCCCTCTGAGGTTATATCCGGGTTTTTTTCAACGCTGATCTGCATCCGTTCCGCCCGCGGCGACGTATAGGGGTGCGTAGGCAGTCCTGCGTGAAGAGCCGAGTTTCGTTCGAGGGCCACGCAGGGAAGGGAGGACGGGGGGTAGTCGTGGTGACCAGGGCTGGAGTCCGGCGCCGAGAGGCGCCGGCACAGTTCTACGCCGGGTGGGACAGCCAGGGCCCAGGACCCAGCGGACAGGCCGTCCGGATGGGTCCGGACAGGCGCTTTAAAAACGCGTTTGAGGCCAGCCGCGTCTGCAGGGTTTCGCCGGTAGCGTAAAGTGGGTTGCGCGCGCGGAAACCAACAATATCTCACTACATTTGCCGTTCCGCCACGACTCGCTGAAGCGGTGTTGTTGGCGCGAGACTCTGGGGGTTTTCCGGAGCCTTTGCGTTTTGCCGATCCGCGCTACACTGCATTAAATGCAGGCTGGATTGATCGCTCGGCGCCTGCGAGGGAGATGCCGCCATGAATCGGCCACTCGTAAGGTTTCCGCTTCGCGTTGCCGGCGGTGCGTCGGTGTGGAAGTGGATCAAATGGTCGCTCATCGCGGCCATTCTGGTGGCACTGGCCATCCTGGCCAGACTTTGCCAGATCGAAATCGAAACCTCCCGCCTGCAGGCGCGCTACCTCTCCGAGTTGACGCGCGACGTGGACTTCACGCTCGCAGATGGTGCAAGCCCCAACATCCGCTTCCCCACCACCGGTCCCTACGACGAGCGGCTCGGCTATGCGCTGATGCCGTCGTTCCAGCAACGCCTGAGTGCCCGCGGTTTTGTGGTGGCCTCGCAGGCGCGCGATTCGGAACGGATGCTCGCGCTCGCGGATGACGGTCTGTTCCTGCCCTACCAGGAAAAAGACCAGGCCGGCTTGCAACTATTCGACGGCACTGGCCAACCGCTTTTCAACGCCGCCTATCCTGGCCGGATCTACAGAAGCTACGACGCGATTCCGCCGCTCGTCGTCAACTCGCTATGTTTTATCGAAGACCGCGAACTGCTCGATCCCAGCCAGCCGAACCGCAATCCGGCGATCGACTGGGGGCGTTTCGGCCACGCGCTGTTCGACCAGGGCGCACGGTTTTTCAACCACCATCAGGCGCAACCTGGCGGCAGCACGCTCGCTACGCAGATCGAGAAGTTCCGCCATTCGCCGGATGGGCGTACCGCGACGCCGCCCGAGAAACTGCGGCAGATCGCGTCTGCCTCCGTGCGCGCCTATCTGGATGGTCCGCAGACCATGCCGGCGCGGCGCGAAATCGTCGTGCAGTACCTGAACTCGGTGCCGCTCTCGGCCCAGCCGGGCATCGGCGAGATCAACGGCATGGGCGACGGCCTGGCCGCCTGGTATGGGCGCGATTTTGCCGAGGTCAATGCGATTCTTAACGCGCCATCGTCGGCGGACAACCTGACCGAGCAGGCGCTGGCATTCCGCCAGGTGCTGTCGCTGATGATCGCGCAGCGCGCACCCTCGTATTTTCTGAATCATGGCTACAGCGAACTTGAACGCATGACCGATAGCTATCTGCGGCTGCTCGCAACGGGTGGTGTCATCTCCCCGTCATTGCGCGACGCGGCCCTGAATGCACAGATCGCGCTCAAGCGCACGCCGGTACACCAAACCGATGAGTCGTTCATCAGCCGCAAGGCGGTGACCTCGATGCGCTCGCACTTGCTGGCCGCGCTCGGTTTGCGCAGCTACTATGAACTTGACCGGCTCGACTTGCAGGCCACCGGCACGCTCAATAACGCGGTTCAGCAGGCGGTAAGCGACCGGCTGGCGAGCGCGGCGACCAAGGACGGCGCGCAGGCCGCGGGGCTGTTTGGATTCGAAATGCTACGCCCCGGCGACGACCCCTCGAAGATCACCTACAGCCTGACGCTCTATGAACGGCACAACGGTGCGAACCTGGTGCGAGTGCAAACCGACAGCGTCAACGAACCGTTCGATATCAACTCGGGCGCGCGCCTGAACCTCGGTTCGACGGCCAAGCTGCGCACGATCATCACCTACCTGCAGATCGTCACCGACCTGCACGACCGCTATGCGTCGATGAGTCCAGCGGAACTCAAGCGCGTCCAGCCCGATCCGCAGGACGTCTTGACGCGTTGGTCGCTCGACTATCTGGCGCATACGCCGGACCACTCGCTGCAAGCCATGCTCGATGCGGCCGTGGAGAGAAAATACTCCGCCAGTGCGGGCGAAACCTTCTATACCGGCGGCGGCGCGCAGACCTTCACCAATTTCGAATCGAGCGACAACAGCCAGATCCTGACCGTGCACCGCGCGTTCCAGCATTCGGTGAACCTCGTGTTCGTGCGGCTGATGCGCGACATCGTGCGCTACGAAATGATCCAGACCTCGGGGCCGTCGACACAATGGCTCGACGATCCCGCAGCCCGCCAGCTTTACCTGAGCCGCTTCGCCGATCAGGAAAGCCGCGTGTATATGAAGCGTTTCTACACCAAGTACCACGGCAAGATGCCCGACGACGCGCTGGCGATCATGCTGCACAGCGTGCACAAATCGCCGCCGAGGATCGCCACCGTGTTGCGCAGCGTGGCGCCCAACGGCTCGCTCGGCTGGTTCGACACGCAAATGCGCGAGCAGCTAAAAAACACCCCGGCGCAGTGGCTCAGCGACGACGATCTGGCGAAGCTCTATACGAAGTACGCAATGGACCGCTTCAATCTGAACGATCGGGGCTACATTTCGCGGGTGCATCCGCTGGAGCTGTGGCTGGTCAACTATCTGCGCGAGCATCCCGATGTCACGCTCGACCAGGTTCAGGAGGCGAGCCGCGGTGTGCGGGAGACGACGTATTCATGGCTCTTCAAGACGCGCTATCACGCGACCCAGGACCGCCGGATCAAACGCATGATCGAGTTGCGCGCCTATGACGCGATCGGTAAATCGTGGCAGGCGCTCGGCTATCCGTTCGCCAATCTGACGCCTTCGTATGCAGCGGCCATCGGCGCCTCGGGCGACCGGCCGGCGGCGCTCGCGCAACTGATCGGCGTGATCGAAAATGGCGGCAACAAGGTGCCGACCGAAAGCATCACGCAACTCGACTTTGCCAAAGATACGCCGTACGAAACGCATTTTGTACGCGCGACGGTGGCGCCGCAGACGCAGTTGTCGCCGGAGATCGTCAGCGTCGTGCATGAGATGTTGAACGATGTGGTGCAAGGCGGCACCGCCAAGCGTCTCGCGGATGGCATGGTCTTCCCCAACGGCACGACCTTGCCGGTATATGGCAAGACCGGGACGGGCGATCAGCGCTTCGAGGTGTTCGCCAAAGGCGGCCGGCTGATCGAGTCGCGCAAGGTCAACCGTAGCGCGACCTTCGTGTTCATGATGGGCGATCGGTTCTACGGCACGCTGACCGCTTACGTTCACGAGCCGTATGCGTCGCACTATGAGTTCACGAGCGCGATGTCTGTGCAATTACTGAAGTCGCTGGCGCCGGCGCTGCAGCCCTTGCTCGATGAACCGAAGGCGCCGGCTGCACCCGCCGTGCCGGCGGTGAAGCGGAGCTAATAAGGGGCCCGTCAGCGGCTCAGGGACATGCGTATGCCGCGGACGCTGCCGCCCCTCAGAACCCGGGCTCCGTCGCCGGCTTCAGAAACAGTTCATGCACCGGTGCGAAGTGCGCGTAGAGCGGCAGGATCGCGCCGCCCATGGCGCGCGCATCGGCGCCGATGGTGCCTTCCAGCAGTTGCGGGCGCGCCATGCCCTCCCATTCGAAGCCATCCAGCACGCGCTCGGTGCGGCGGATGATTTCGCGCACCAGTTGCCGGTCGAGTTCGCCGTCGATCACCACGGCTTCGAGATCGAGCAGGGCGGTTGCATTGATTAGCGCGCCGGCAATCGCAGGACATGCCGTGTCGAGCCAGCGTTCGGTATGCCGCCACCACTCCGGCGCCAATGCGCGATGATCGTGCGCCGCGGCGGCCGGCGCGCCGGCGTCGCTCAGCCTTTGTTCCAGCACGAACCCCGAGGCCGCATGCAGCAACTGACGCGCCGGTTGACGCACGCCTGGCCATGCTGAGGAATCCTGCGGTTGACCTGTGGCATCCATCAGCGGAATCGAGCCGACTGCGCCGGCGTTACCGTGCGGGCCGCCATGCAGCCGGCCGTCGATCACCAGACCGCCGCCGATGAAGGTGCCGACGAACAGGTAGAGAAAGTTGTGGATGCCGCGCCCCTGGCCCATCACGAGCTCGGCGGCGCAGGCGGCGGTGGTGTCCTTGGCGAACTCGACGGGCAGGCCGGTCATGGCGGCGATGCGGGCGCGGATGTCGATGTCGTGCCAAGCGTCGAGCGCATCCGGCGGCGCCCCCAGGAAATCGCGCCAGCCGCCGAGCCAAAGCGGCGCCGCCACCCCGACGCCGACTACTTGCTTGGCCCGCTCGCCGAGCGTTTCGTTAACTCTTGCGAGCTTGGCCTCCAGCGCGGGAAACAGCACACGCGGATCGGGATACGCATACTCGAGCACATCGCGGCTGCAGACGTGGCCGACGAAATCCATCGCCAGCACATCGAGGCTGCGACGCCCGACCTTGATGCCGATCGTATAGGCGCCCTCTGGCCGCAGCGCAATCGGCACCGAAGGCTGCCCGATGCGCCCCCGCACGCGCGGCTGGCGCGCCAGCAGTCCGTCGTCGATCAGACGGTCGACGATCATCGAGACGGTCTGCATCGACAGGCGCGTCAGCCGGCTGACGTCGGCTTTGGCGAGCGGGCCGTGCAAACGGATCGCCTGCAGGACGATCCGTTCGTTGAACTGGCGCATGCCGACCTGATTCGAGCCGACGGTACGTTTCAGGGGCGGGCGAGTGCCGGTGGTATCCATCGCGAGGCGCCCGTCAGCAGGATGCGTGCGTCATGCGATCGCCTTGACGTCCGCTTCCTTCGCGCCGGTCATGATGGCGACCGCTTCGGACATATGAATGTCCTTGGTGTTGACGAGCGCCGCGCGCCGTCCCAGCCGCTGGATATGGATGCGATCGGCAATCTCGAACACGTGCGGCATGTTGTGGCTGATGAGGATGACCGGCAGGCCGCGGTCGCGCACGCGCCGGATCAGTTCGAGCACCATGTTGCCTTCCTTCACGCCGAGCGCCGCAGTGGGTTCGTCGAGAATCACCACGTGACGGGCAAACGCCGCGCTGCGCGCCACCGCGACGCCCTGGCGCTGGCCGCCGGATAAAGTTTCGACAGCCTGGCGCATCGAACGAATGCCGATCTGCAGGTCCTTCATATGGGCGGTCGCCTCTTCGAGCATGCGGCGCTTGTCGATCATCTTGAAGATCGAACCGCGCCAGCCGGGTTTGACCAGCTCACGCGCCAGAAACAGGTTTTCGGCGATGCTCATGGCGGGCGCCACCGCGAGATCCTGATAGACGGTTTCGATGCCCTGGGCGCGTGCGTCGAGCGGGCTGCGGAATTTGACCGGCTTGCCGTCGAGCAGAATCTCGCCTTCGTCCGGCACGGTCGCGCCGGAGAGTGCCTTGATCAGCGACGACTTGCCCGCGCCGTTGTCGCCGATCACGGCCATGATTTCACCGGGCAGCACTTCGAAGTCGCAGCCGTCGAGGGCGGTGACGTGGCCATAGCGCTTGACGAGACCACGCGCCTCTAGAACCGGCGTCACGTTGGCAGCAGTTTGGGGTGTAGGCATGACAGGCTCCTGGTGGCTCATCGAGCGCCGCGGTGGGACAGTTTGTCGGCGGCGACGGCGAGAATCACCAGCATGCCGGTGATCAACACCTGGTACACCGACGACACGCCGATCAAGGTCAGGCCGTTGCGGAACACGCCGACGATCAGCGCGCCCAGCAAGGTGCCGGTGACCGAGCCGCGTCCGCCGAACAGACTGGTGCCGCCGAGCACGACTGCGGTAATGCTGTCGAGATTCTCGGTTTGCCCCGCTTGCGGGTCGCCCACGCCGGTACGCGACACCGACAACAGGGCGGCGATGCCGTAGATCGCGCCGGCCAGCGTATAGACGGTGAGCAGGATGCGTTGCGACGAGAGGCCCATGAGACGCGCGGCTTCAGGGTTGTTGCCGAGCGCATAGAGATGCCGTCCGGGGACGGTGTCGCGCAACACGAACCAGGTGGCCAGATACATCAGCAGCGTCAGGACCGTGCCGTACGTCACCTGGGCAGGGCCAATGCTGAACGTGTTGCCGAGGAACATCATCGCGTCAGGCAGGTTCGAGACGCTTTCCGCATTCGAGTAGATCTGCGTGAGCGCGAAGGCGATGTTCAGGGTGCCGAGCGTGACGATAAACGCCGGCAGTTTGATACGCGTGATCAGCACGCCATTGAGCGCGCCGAACAGGGCGCTGGCGCCAATGCCACAGATAATCGCGAGGATGGGCGGCACACCGAGATTGACCGCGAACTTGGTCATGATGATCGAGCCGAACGCCATCACCATGCCGCAGGACAGGTCGATGCCGGCGGTCAGCACGATCAGCGTCTGGCCGATGGCGATGACCGCAACGACCATGGTCTGCTGGAGGATCAGCGAGAGGTTCTGGAACGACAGGAAGCGGTTGCTCTGCGTGATAAAGAACGCGCAAGCCAGTAAAAGGGCGATCAGCGGACCGATTTCGGCAAGCGAAGGCAGTCGCTCGGACAGGGCGCGGTGGCCGCTAGCCGGGGCAGAAGGAGTCGACATGATGGGTTTCCTCGATGCTAAAGCGTGGCTTGGGGGCCACGCGGCAAATCGGCGGGAGACCCATCTACGGGTCTCCCATTTGCCTGGGAATGCTTATTGGCCCCAGCAGTTCGCCAGACCGAACGTCGTGTCCTTGCTGTCGACACCGCTCATTGCCCTGTCGGTGATCAGCGTGACGCCGGTGTCGTGATAGCCCGAGACCTTCTTGCCGGTCTTGGCGTATTCGACGCCCGCATCGACGCCAAGCGCGGCCATCTTCAGCGGATACTGCTGCGACGTGGCGGCAATGGCGCCGGCCTTGACGTTGCGCACGCCTTCACAGCCACCGTCGATCGAGACGATCATCACGTCCTTATCCTTGCCGGCGGCCTTGAGCGCTCGATACGCACCGGCTGCGGCCGGCTCGTTGATCGTATAGACCACGTTGATGTCCGGCGACTTCTGCAAGCAGTTCTCCATCGCCGTTTGTCCCTTCGCCTGATCGCCGCGTGTGTCCTGGCTGCAGACGATGGCGGGGTCGCCTTCCTTGACGCCGAAGCCCTGCAGGAAGCCGTTGTGGCGCAGCACCCCGACCGAGACGCCCGGTGCGAGATCGAGCGTGGCGATCTTCGCCGGCTTGCCGCCCATCGCCGACTTCGCGTACTGGCCGATCAGGACGCCGGCCTTGAAGTTGTCGGTGGCGAAGAGGGCGTCCGTGGCGTCTTGCGGTTCGGTTGGCGTATCGAGCGCGATCACCATCACCCCGGCGGCGCGGGCTTTCTTGATGCTCGGCACGATCGCCTTGGTATCGCTCGGCGTAATCAGAATGGCCTTGGCGCCCGCCGTCATCATGTTTTCAATGGCGGTAACCTGGCTCGCGTTGTCGCCGTCGAACTTGCCGGCGGCGGTCAGCAGCTTGGCGCCGTCCTTTTGTGCCGCGGCTTCGGCGCCCTGGCGCATCTTGACGAAGAACGGGTTGGTGTCGGTTTTGGTGATGAGGCCGACTACGGGCTGATCGGCGACGGCCAGCGTGGCGCTTGCGCACCAGACGGCGGATGCGGCGACGCACAGCGTGGCGAGACGCCGGGCGGCGGGATGCCTGCGGGAATTCTGATTCATGGGATGTGCTCCTCCGGATAATTGACAACGACGTTTTTGGACTAAGGTCGATTCAATAGCTGACGGGCGCTGGGTGCGCCTCTGGTGGCCTTGTGCTACCTGCGCCGGGTGACGCGGGTCTTCGGTCGGCCGCTTTTTGATTAAATCACTTTGGTTTATTTAGTACAGCAGGGCGGGCGACGTGCGTCAAGAAGGGGGAATTGCTGCGGTGCGGTTGCGCAGGGCCGGTTGGTGTGCGCGCAATAGCTCGGCTGGCGTGGCGTTGAAGGGATTGGTGCGATGCAGGAAAGAGGGAGGAGGATTGGGGTAAATCTGGAGGATAAATCTGGATCTATTTTTGATTTGTTGCGCCGCCGCAAGAACGGTTTATAATAGGGTTATTACCTAGGTAGTTAACCCTACCCTGAACTGGAGCTTGCCATGAGCCACATCACCACCACTTCCGCCCCCGCCGCTAACAGCTGGCTTGCCCGCCTCGGCGCACTCGCTCGCCGCGCGCTGCAACTGCATCTGCAAACCTGCGCCATCATCGCTGAAGCGCATCGCCGTCCGGAATAAAACCGGACGCCGATTGTGGTCGGGTTGCATCCCGATCGCGCCCCAGCTGTTACAGATCCAGAATCACCGTCGATTCTTCGCCGGTCTCCGTCTTCGCGGGTATGGCGCTGCAAATCAGTGCGTGGCCCGGCTCGATCTGCGCCTCACACGGCGCCGGGTAGGTGACTGCACCGGCGAGTAGCCGTGTCGAACACGTCCCGCACGTCCCCGATCGGCAGTTCGACTCCGCCGTCACACCATTTGCCTCGGCAAGTTCGAGCAAACTGCCCGCTTCCTGCGACCACTTCGCTTCACGTCCGGTACGCATAAACACAACCTTTGACGACTGCGCGGCGTTTTGAGCCGACGCTGGCGCTGCCAGGCGTGTCCCGTTTGCGATGCTTTCGCTGCGCTTGACGCTCGCCGGTCCAAACGCTTCGGAGCGAATCCGCTCGTCCGCAATGTTGAGCCCGCGCAGGCCGTTGTAGAGATCCTGCATGAAAGCGCCTGGACCGCAGAGATAAAAATCGTAGTCGCCGAATGGCAAGACGCCTTTGAGAAACGCGATGTCCACGCGTCCGAACGAGCGCGCCTCGGCCGGGTGTCCTGCCTGCGTCGCGGGCTGGCTGTCGAGCAGGTGCACCGACAAGTGCGGATGTGCCTCTGCCGCCGCCATGAGTTGGGCGGCGAAGGGATGCTCGTTGGCCTGGCGTGCGCCGTGAATGAAGTGGATGCGCTCGGGTTGGGTTGCCCCGCTAGTGTCCGCGAGTAGCGTATTGAGCATCGCGATCATCGGCGTGATGCCGATCCCCGCGGACAGCAACACAACTGGGCGTGGGCTGCGGCGTTCCAGCTTGAAAGCGCCTGCGGGAGCCCTTGCCTCGATCACGTCCCCTTGCTGGACATGCTCGTGCAGCCATGTGGAGGCGACCCCTTCGCGTTTGACTGTGATGCGGTAGTGCTGTCCATGGTCCGCATCCGAGAGCGTATAGGTGCGCGTCGACGGCGCAGCAAGTCCGGGTACGTGCAGCCGGATCGGCAGAAACTGCCCCGGCTCGAAGTGAGGCAGCGACGAGCCGTCAGCGGACTCCAGATAGAACGAGCGCGCCGATGGTGTCTCGTCGCGCACCTCGACCACCTTCAGCTTGCGCCAGCCGGTTGCCAACGGAGCCGCTGCGCCCGACGGTGCCCAACTGCCGGTTTTCTCGAGTTGCGGCGCATATTGCACCGGGGACCAACGAAACGGCAACGCACGCCGGATGCGCCGAACCTCGCGGATGTGAAAGCGCATGAGCCGCTCGGCGCCCGCAAACGTTTCGAGCTCCGAACCTTCCCAGATAACCTCGGCATCCACGGCGAGATACAGCAGATCGCCGCTTTCGAAGTCGATCACCAGCAGACCCGCGCGCGGATCCTGCAGCAGATTGCCGATAGTATTGAAGAACAGGTTGCCGCTGAAATCCGGCGTGGTCAGTGTGCGCTCGTTATCCACGCGAATGAAGCCAGGCTTGCCGCCACGATGCGAGACATCGGCGCCGCGTCCGAAGCCCGCATTGTCGGATGCATTGGCGCTGGCGATAAAGAAAGTATCCGCACGGGCGAGCAGTGCGCGGTCGGCCGGGCTGAGCGCCGGCGACGATTCTGGCGCCTCATCCGGCACGATATGCGCTTCGTCTGGAGCAGAGGCGGTGAAGGTCGGCACACGGCTCTGGATATATTTCGCGCAGTTGCCGAAGCTCTGGCTCACGCTCACCGTGAGCGTCTCTTCATCCATCGCCGTGATCACCCCATTGACCCGGTTGCGTCGACGCGTGGCGGGCTGAATGCCGAGCCCGCCGATCAGCGCGCCGACCTGCCATGCCGCAGCCAGAGGATCGCCGGCCGGAGCGCGTCCGACGATGCGCAGAGTGCGCTCGTCGGGTGTCGAGACGAATCCCGGTGCGCCGACGCGCAGCGACGCCCACGGCTGACCACTTGCGTCGAGCCCGCCCAGCACCATGAACGGCTGCTCCGCGAAGAACCGGCGATGCTGCTCGGGCATGTAGTCGCGGATTCCCCGGCGGGCGTCGACGTCCATCCGCTCCCGCACGCCTGCGCGCTCCTGCGCCTCGAGTTCACCGGCATGAAAGGGCGATTCGGCGGCGCGCCAACCAGGTGCAAAAGCAGGCGTTGACATGATGGACTCGCTGGGTGGGTTAAGAGAGCGGCGCTCGGTACGAGGCTATTCAGCCTCAGCGAGCAAGCCAACCTTGCTGGCGGGCATCGGCAGAAAGCGCGGCAGCGCTTCGACGCGCTTGAGCCATGCGCGGATATGCGGATACGGTTCGAGCGAAATCCCGCCTTCGGGGGCGTGCGCGATGTACGAATGAGCGGCGATGTCGGCAATCGTCGGCGTTGCGCCGATTGCGAACGGCTTGTCGCTCAACTCGGCGTCGAGCACCGTGAAGAGGTTGACTGCAATCGTTTGGGCCGTCTCCAGGTTGTGCGGTGCGCCGAATGCAGTCACCAGACGCGCAGCGCATGGGCCGTAGGCGATCTTGCCCGCGGCGAGCGAGAGCCAGCGTTGCACGGCGGCGGCGCCGAGCGGGTCCTGGGGCAACCACGATGGATCCGCATATTTGCGCGCCAGGTAGACCAGAATCGCGTTCGAATCGCTCAGCACGATCTCGCCGTCTTCTATCACGGGCACTTCGCCGAACCGGTTGAGCGCGAGGTGGGCAGGCTTGCGGTTGTCGCCGGCCTTCATGTCCAGCTCGATGACCGTGAAGGGCAGGTCGAGCATGGTCAGGAACAGCTTGACGCGATGACCGTGGCCGGACAGCAGGGTGGTATGCAGCCGGATGGGTTGGGCAGGCCTGGCAGAGGACATCGAGCGCTCCTTGAAGCAAAGTGAAATGAGAATGGGCAAGTCAGGCCAGCATATTCTCTGCGGACTGACCTGAGAAGACGGATAATCATGGTTACTCTTTCCTCTCAAAGTGGACAATCGAATGGCTAGCGCGAGCGATGTGAATCTCAACCGGCTGGCGGTTTTCGTGGCGGTGATCGAGGCGGGTTCGCTGACGGCGGCGGCCGAACGGCTTGGCATTGCCAAGACCATGGTCAGTACGCATATGCAGCGGCTCGAGGCGGAGGTGGGCGCGAGCCTGCTGGTGCGCACCACAAGGCGGGTCAGCGTCACCGAGGCCGGCAGGGCATTCTACGAAGCTAGCCGGCAGATCATTAGCATTGCTGACGAGGCGCTGCAGGTGGTGGAAGAAGGCGGCGGCACCTTACGCGGCACGCTACGGGTGGCGACACCGATAGATTACGGCGCGATGGTGGTTGCGCCGGCGCTGGTGGCGCTGCGGCAGGCGCATCCGGAACTGTCTATCGAACTGGTGTCGAATGACCGGGTGGTGAATCTGCTGGCTGAGGGCGTGGATGTGGCGATCCGGGTAGGAAGGCTGGCCGATTCGAGCCATCGGGCCGTGAAAATCAGCAGTTATGTGCGCTGGGTGGTCGCAAGTCCTGCGTTTGTTGCTGCCTGGGGGAAACCGGCTACGCCTGCGGCGCTGACTGGGATGCCGTTTGTGGGGATGGCGGTGTTACCGAAGCCGTTGACGATGCCGCTTGAGAATTCGCGCGGCAGGAAACAGACGGTGCGGTTTGCGCCGGGGTTTCTTGCGGATACCGCGCCGGCTTGCCGGGCGGCGGTGCTGGCGGGCGGCGGGGTGGCGTGCCTGACGAATTTTTCGGTGGGCGAAGATGTCGCGGCGGGGCGCTTGATCCGCTTGCTGCCCGATTGGGCTTCGCCGCCGGCGGGGATTCATGCGCTGTTTCCATCGGCACGGTATCCGTCGGCGAAGGTCAGGGCGTTTGTGGATGCGTTGCGGGCGCATGTGGGGACGGAGGTGGCTTGAAAAGGGGGCTGCAGGGGCTGAGCCGTCAGTGCAACACCAACGGGCAACGCCGGCCCGCAAACCGCCGGGCCGTCCCTCCAATGGCGCTGAGCGGGGTTTATCCCATCACCACGTTCGCGAGCTTGAACTGATACGACACGGCGCTCGTGCCGGCACCGCCACCCGTCATGACGATGTCCGCGCGTGCGATGCCGAGCAGCGTCAGCTCCGTGTTGATATCGGAGAGCACCGCCGAGTTCATGACCGCACCTTGCTCGACCTGCGAGGCGGTGCCGATCCACAGCGTCGGCTTGAACTCGAAGACTGCTTTTTGTCCAGGCACGATGCCGGTCTTCTGGGCAAGCAGGCGGCTATCCTTGAACACCGACGCGGTGATCGCGCCCGTGCGCAAGTCGTTGCGCAACTGGATTTCGCGCGAACTCGGCGAGGCGCCGGCGAGCCCCAGCACATTGCCCGAGGCGACGCGCGAGACGCTGAACATCTCGCCGTTTTGTGCAGGTTTCTGCGGCATGTAGTTGCCGTCCGCGTCGCTGGCGGAGAGGGTGGTGCGCATCGGAAACACGAACGGATGGTTGTCGCCACGTCCGCAGTTGGTGATGACCTTCCACGCAACCGCCAGTTCGTCGAAGTCGGTGGAGACGTTCTTCTGGAAGATCACGATCTGGCTGTTGTTGACGTCGTTCGACAGATTGATGAAGTTGAGCTTGATGTCCATGACAAACCCTTTCTGATAGGTAGAGGGGCGGCGGCAGGTCTGCCGCCGCCAGCATGCGGCTTACGCCATCACGACGCGTTCGAGCCGGAACGTGAACGGCAGCGAGCGCGGGCCAGGTCCGCCGCCCGTCAGCACAATGTCGGCGCTGGCAATACCGAGCAGCGACAGCTCTGTGTTGATGTCGGAGATCACCGCCGAATTCAGCAACGCGCCCTGTTCGATTTGCGACGCGACGCCAATCCACAGCGTCGGCTTGAACTGGAACACGGCTTTCTGGCCTGGGGCGATCGAAGTCTTCGTCGCGAGCGGTGAGCCGTCCTTGTAGATGGTGGCGTTGGCCGCGCCGCTCGCCAGGTCGTTGCGCACCTGGACCTCGGAACTGTTGCCAGGCTCCGGGGCGAGCGTCAGCACGTCGCCCGAGGTCGAGCGCACGACCTGAAACACCTGGCCGTTGGCCGCGCTCTGCTGCGGCATGTAGTTGCCGTAGCTGTCGCTCGCGCTGACGGTCATCGTCATCGGGAACTTGAACGGATGGTTGTCGCCCTGGCCGCAGTTGCGAATCACTTTCCACGCGATCGCCAGTTCGTCGAAGTCGGTTGCGACGTTTTTCTGGAAGATCACGATGCTGGAGTTGTTCGCATCGTTGGAACGGTTGATGAAATTCAGCTGGATGTCCACTTGCTTGCTCCTTGAGTTGAGAAAACGGCAATCGGTTTGCCGCGTACCTTGCCACCGGCCTGTCCTCGCGGACAGGTCGTCGAACGAAACCGGAAGGGGAATCCCGCGTTGCGCGGGCGGTGCCGTGCGCTAGAGATGAACCACGTTCTCGAGCGCGAAACCGAACGGCTGCGCCTGCGCGCCGCTGCCGCCGCCTGTCATGACGATGTCCGCCGCGACGATGCCGGCAAGCTGCAGCAAGGTGCTGTCGCTCGACATCACCGCCGAACTCAGCGCGCGGCTCTCGTGTACCTGCGAGGCGACGGCGATCCAGAGCGCCGGAGTGAAGCGGAATTCCGCTTTCTGCCCGGGCGCGACGGCCTGTTTTGCGGCGATCAACTTGCCCGAGCTGAAGGCGTTGACGTTGACGGCGCCGCGCGGCAGCCGGTTGACGACCTGGATATCCGCGCCGCTACCTGCGCCATCTGCGCCGCTGGTCCCTGCGGCGTCGGGCGCGAGCCGGCCGCGCCCGCTCGGATGAGCGTTGATGACAAAGCGCTCGCCGGGGTGCGCCGCGACTCTCGGCGAAAAGTTGCCGTGGTCGTCGCCTAGCGCGATCTCGAGTGCCGTCGAAAATACGAACGGGTGAAGGCAGTCGCGCCCGCAGTAGCGGATGACCTTCCATGCGATCGCGAGCTCGTCGAGATCGGGCACGACGTTGCGCTGGAACAGCACCACCTCGCTGTTGCCGCAATCGTTCGAGCGGTTGATGAAGTTCAACTGGATGTTCACGACGCGCGCTCCATATCGTCAGTCAGATTGGTGTCGGCCCATTGCGCGAGGGCTGGAGCCACACCGCCCGCGAGCGATGCGACGTGCAGCGCATGCGCGCGGCTTTGCGCCTGCACGTCGCCGGAGAACTTGCCGAACGCCATCGCAAGGTCCGCTACGCCGCGGGTGTGGGACAGGTCGTCGAGGTACTGCGCGGCGGCGTCGGCGAGTGCGCCGGCGTGCTGCATGTGCCCCTGGGCGAGACGGGTGGCGAGATCGGCATTTAGCGTGGCGAGTTGCTTGACCGCCGCTGCCGTGTCCTTCAACGCCAGCCGGTCGCGCTGTTCGCGCCAGCTTTCGTCGAGTGCGGACTGGCAGACGGTTGTGTAGCGCTGGCCGGCCTGCAGCGCGGTGCGCGCGAACGCTCGCCATGCGCCGACGTCGGTGACGGCGCCGGGCAGTCCTGCCGGATTGGCCGACTGCGTGACGACTTTGCCGAGAAGCTCGAAGGCAGCGAGATTGGCGGTTTCCCATTGCGCGATTAGCGAGGAAAGCATGGTGGATCCTTGTGGTGGGTTGCGGGTTCGAGATGAAACCGTGCCGTGGCGATGGACGGTGGCTTTCGCGGTGGCGCTTACGGCCGCGCTTCGCCGAGCCGCTGGATCATCTTCATCACCGCCGCCATTTGCGGCGCTTCGCGGGTGTAGAAATCGGGATGCTCCGGATCGGCGCTCGTGTATCCCCAGAAGTCCCAGCAGCCGAGCGGGTTGACGGCTGACTTGTTGCCGACCTGCGGATAGATCACGATCAGGCGGTTGGTATCGGCGATCTCGTTGTAGCCGGCGCCGCGCACGAAGCGCTCGCCGATCGCGTCCACGTTCTGCGCGCAGCCGTGGAACACCACGTGCACCGCGCACGCTTCGTGTTCGCACTCGGCCGGCACGTAGACATAGCCGGTGTCGGCGAGCAAGGCGCGCCCGGTGGGATCGAACGGGCGCTGATCGAAGGCGAGCAGCTTGCCGCTTGCCTGGGTGGCAGGTGGATTGAGCGGCGTGGCGGGTTTCGCGTAGATCCAGCGCACGATTTCATGCGACTGTTCGAGGCCGCAGTTATTGATGAACGGGCTCTTGTTCGCGCCGCATGCCGAGTCTTCAGGACGATTGGTGATCAACGCATGGCCGGCATCGGCATTGCGCTGATACTCGATGTTGGCGCGCGGCACCTGGGCAAGCTCGTAGAATTGCTCGGCCTGATCGACCACGCGCGTCGAGACGATTGTGTCTTTCGCACCACTGAACAGATAGATGCGTTGATCGCGCAGGCCGGTAGTGCTGTCGATCAGGCCGGCTTGCGCATAACGGCGTGCATCGCGCCATGCGCCGGCCGCGGCCGGTGCGTCGCCGAGCGGCTGCATGCACAAGGTCACCGCGGCGACCGCAGGGGTGACGAATTCCGACTCGCCCGCGCAATGGAATGCGCCGCCTGCGACGATGCCGGCGCCGATCAGTTGCGTCGAATAGGCGACATCGAACTGCGCGGCCATGAACGCACCCGACGACAATCCCGATACCGACGTGCGCTGCAGATCGGCGCCAAAGGCGGGCAGCGGTGGGCTGCCGGCGGCATGGACGGAACCGACTGCCGCGAGTGCGAATGCGAGTCCTGCAACGCGTGCGCGCAAGCGCGGCCGTGCCTGGATTGGTGTGTTCAATCCTTTGAACTGCTGGGCTGCGTTCATGCCTTTGCTCCTGTCGTCGTGTTAGGCGTCGGCGTGTTGTGCCGGGTGGTTCGTGCCGTGTTATGCCGCACTTGCAGCGTACGTTTGCAACGGGACCTGTTGAATAGGGCGGAAGGCCGGGTCGAAGGCATGGGACTGATGGCCTGGGCGAGACGGCCCGGCGCGGGCCTGGGTGCGATGGATCGGGGCTCTGCACCCACTAGTGCGTGTCGCCGCTCGTGCAATACGTCACGGGAATCGACACGCGGTGGTCGTTGGTCGTGACCTCGATCGGCTGGTTGCCGGCGGTGTAGCGCAAGCGCAGCACGCCGCGTGGTCCATAGCCGCTATCGATGTCGGCGGCGAAATCCTTGCCGTCGCTGATGTGCGCAAGGCTCAGGCCGCTTAGCATCGCTGGCCGGCGTTGCGGGTCGTCCCAGTTAGCGCTGTCCGCAGACCTGTAGAAGCCGGGCAACGTGCCGTTTGCATAGAGGCTTACTAGCGTTTGTGCGAGCCGCGCCGTGCAGCGTTCGCACAATGCCGGCAGGTGTGCGGTTTGCAGTGCGCTGTTGATGCTGGCGACTTCGGCGCTGCAGTTTGGTGGCGCGATCTGGGGAGCGGGTGTGGCAAGCGCCGCTGTCATCGCGACACTTGCGACGGCTGCGAGGAAGGCGGCAATAGCCGGTTGATTGGGTGTGCGCAGCCAACGGCTGCGGCGGCCGTAGCGGGACGGAATCATGAAGGTGGCTCCTTACGGAATGGTGATTGCAAAAGGACTGCTAAGAGTCTGAAAGAAGACTAAGAGCGAACTACGAGAGAAACAGCTTGCGTTCGGCCTCCCGGCGGCACGTGAGGCCCACGAGTGGCTTGCCACCGGCCTTGTTCCAGACCAGAAACTGGTCGGCGGCGCGCGCGGTCGCGCCGGCGTTCAGGTAACGCAGCAAGGTCGACGAGCGCAGGCGTCCCGCGCCGAGGTTGAAGACAAAGGCCATCAGCGCGTCGAATTGCTGCTGTGTGACCGGCACGCGTATCAGCTTGCGCAGCGCGAGTTCGGCGCTGCGCAGGTCTTTCTTGAGCAGCGCTTCGGCCTGGCTCGCGGTAATCGGACCGGCAAAGCGTTCGTTTGGCAGGATCAAATGGCCGTAGCCGATGGTCGGCTTGCCGACCGCATCGAGGTAGCGGGTCAGACGCAGGCCCTCGAAGTGCTTGATCAGATCGATGCCTTGCGCACCGGTACGTTCGGGTTGGTCAGGCATGGGAGTCCTCCTCGTCGCCGTGCCGTGCGCGCGGCAGCAAACGGTGCGTGTATTCGTCGATCACGCGCATGATCGCTTCGGGCGGATCGAGCGCCGCGAAATGCATTTCGATGTCGATGTGCTGGCTGTCACGCAGTGGCGCGTTGCCGCTGGTGTTGTTCTTCGCAGACGGTGGTGCAAGCGTCACGAAGAAGCGGCCGCGCTGGTCGTCGCCCGCGAAGCCGCCTGCGGACAGTGCTTCGGCGAAGTCGGCCCGCACCGTCAGATGCACGACCATCCGCTCAAGTGCGAGCCCGCGCGGCGTGGCGAGCGCGACGAGCGGCAGCGGCATGGTGTGCTGCGCGTCGAGCGCAACTTCGACCTCGCGCGGCGACAGCAGGCCGTCTTCGTTCTGGTCGAAGAACTGGTCGAGCACCGTGGTGTACTGCTGCGCGAGCAACTGGTTGGCCGAGGCCGCCGCGTGCTGCATGCCGCGGGTTATCTCGTCGAGCGCAAGGCCGCGCGGAGGCGGGCGGTCCGCGCCGGAGGGTGGTGGAGCCGAGGGCGGCGAAGCGGGAGGTGGCGAACCAGCAGGCGGCGCGCCGTCCGCCGTGGTATCGCGCGAGGCGCGGCGCCGCTTGAAGAAGCTGAACATAGTGGGCTCCGTTGCCGCTCGCCGGCGCACTTAGTGGGACGGGCCCGGTTGCCCGCCACTTGCCTGCGCCGGGCCGTCTGCCGCCTGGCCGACCAGCTTGCCGTCAGTCGGCGTGGCGGGCAGCGGCTTCACGTCTTTCGACTTGTCCTCGGTGACGACCGGCTTGGTCGCGGCCTCGGTCAGAAAATCGATGACCCGCATCAATGCTTCCGGCGGCGACTGCCGCTTGACCTGGGTGTGAATCGAGTACTTGGCGCGTGTGTCCGTGCTGCGCGTCTGCTCCGACTTGTGCGACACACGTCCCGAGATGCTGACGCTGACCGGCCCCCAGCCGAGCTTGGCCTGCACCTCGCCGCCGGCTTCGGTCGACGAGGCGTCTTTCTCCGACTGCGTGATCTCCATCTCGAAGTCGATCGTGCCTTCTTCGATGGCGATGATCGGATGCACGATCGCGGCCAGCAGCGGAATGCGCATGGTCTTCTGGATCACGCCTTTAGACACGCCGCTTTCGTCGACCAGGGTCTCGTCGTAGTCGAATTGCACCGCTACCGCCTTGCCGTTCTGAATGCAAACCTGCATCAAAAAGTCGGCGTAACTTTTTGCCGCCTGGGTTTGCGCGCTAATCATTGCTTTCAACGGCCCTGCAATCATTTGATCCATCGGCAAAGCGTTAATGACCGAACCGATAAAATTGGCATCCATAAAAATTCCCCTCATGTGGCGACAACGGGGATTCGCTGTCTTTATTCAAGTTACATAAACAATGATCGGTGGGGGAGAGGCCGTCAGTCATGCTCGACAGCCCATGAAATTGACACGGAAATTATTCATGAAAGAGGTACATATCCGAATTAGAACGTTTGTCACGGATCGACGGACCTAGTGCGCCCTTTTTAAAACCGGGGTAAAAGCGAGCCGAAGGGACGCGAATAATCCCAATCCGAGCGTTCCGTTACCGAGGAAACATCGCAAATGAACGTCCTGATGATCGATAGTCCGCCGCTTTTCGTAGCCGGGGTCGCCGATGTGCTATGGAAACGTGACAACAATTGGCATGTCTGGGCCGCCCAGCATCCCGAGGATATCTACCGGCTGCGCGACAGCCTGCCTCCGGGCACCCTTGCGGCGGTGACGATCGAGTGGGATGACCATGCGGCCCAGGTGGGTTGGCCGAAGGTGCTGCGCGACGCGCTCGGCGCCGTGCCGTGGCTGTTCGTGGTCCGTACGCTATGCCGTCAGGCCATTGCGGACGCGCTGCTGACGGGGGCGGCAGGCATCGTCGAGCGGCACGCGAGCGCCGACGAATTCGCCGATGCGCTTGGCCGCGTCGCGGCGGGGGCGATCTACGTGCCGGCCAGCTACGGCATCGGCGCGCAGGCGGAGCGTCCGCACGGGCAAGCCGGTGACGAGCGTTCGTTTGAGCGCCTCACGCCGCGGCAGCGCGAAGTCTTACGGCTGCTTGCCGAAGGCAAGTCGAACAAGCAGATCTGCCGGGTGCTGAACGTTGCGGAGGGGACGATCAAGAATCATCTGTATGCGCTGTTTCGCCAGATCGGCGTCAGCAACCGCACCGAAGCCGCGCTGTGGCTGGCCCGGCATGTGGCGGCGGATGCCTCGCGTGCGCAGAGCGCATCGTTCGTCGACGTACACGGGTGAGAGCGGGCAGCGTGGCGGCTGCCCGACGACGCGAGCGGCCGATTGCCGCCGGCTCACGTGCTCCAGCAGCCGCAGTCCCGCTTACGTGGGTGGGTTGGCGCGCCTGGGATCCTCGACGATGAGCGTGGCGAGCGCCCGTTGCATCGGCTCGGAGCCCACGCTGACTTCGCCGGCAAAGGGCCGGTCGACGGCCAGCACGAAGAAAAACGCGAGCCCGAGCGTGGTGGCCCAGATCGACACCAGCACGACGTTAAACCGCGTACCAGGTAGCGCGTATAGCAGCACCAGCGACATGCCGCTCGCGATCAGCATCACGCCCCACAAGGTAACCGGCATCGCCGAATCGAGGTCCTGCAGACGCCTCTGGCGGTACTTCACCATCTCGTTCACACGGGTCAGCACCTCGGCGAGCAGCACATGCTCGCGGTCGTCGGAAGGCTCGATCTGGTTCACTGCCGCGAACATGGTGTCGAACGCGGCTTCGGTGCCGGTGTCCGATCTGGCGTGCTGCTGCATCAGCGGCCATTCGTCGTGCACGACGCGCTGCAGGTAGATTCCCAGGTCGTGGCGCGCCGTGAGGGCACGCGGCGTGCGGAACGACGCCAGATCGTGGGAGAGTTCAGTGGCGCAGGCAGCCTCGGCCGCGACGTTGTCGGAGGCGGCTTCGTACGAAGCCCAGACCGAGATCGCAGAAAACGCGACGAGCAGCGAGTTGATCGTCGTCACCGCCGACATCATGGCGATCGTCATGCCGCGTTGTTCGGCGTCGAGCCGCACTGGAAAGAAGCAGCGGAACAACGCATAGCCAGCAAGGGCGATGGCGAGCGTCGCGGCGACGATCAGCGCGCCCATCTCGGCAGAGGGCAGGTTGTAGAGAAATAGCATGGCGTTACTCCTCGGTGCTTTGAAAGTTCTGTAATGCGGCGGGCGGCGCGGCGGCGCTATCGGCGGCGAGCATCGAACGGGTGAAGTCGGCCAGACGCCGCCGGAGCGCTTCGCCCGATGCGGACGTATCGAGCGATTGCTGCAGATCGAGCAAGCTCGCGGCCAGTTCGCTCTGCCATTGGGTGCGTTCGTGCGCGGCGCGCGAGCGCTGCGTTTGCAGGGCGGCATCGGCGTCGCCCGCGCGGTCGCCGCGCACCAGCGTTTCCAGCGTGTCGACGAGCCGTTGCAGCAGGCGATGCACGGCGGTGGCTGAGAAGCCACCTAGCATAGCGAGTGCCGGTTTGCCGAAGCTGTGCATGCTGCCTTGATCGAACAGGCGTGCGGGCAGCATCTCCACGAGGATGAGTCCGGCGATCAGGCCGAGAATCAGCCGTGCGCCGTACGAGGCGTCGTATTTCGGGTCGTAGGTCGACGCGGCGATATAGCGGTGCGCCTGAAACAATGTCGCGAACGACGCACCGAGGCCGGCGCAGAACAGCAGAAACAACACGTTCCACAAGAGCCGCGTGCCGTTCGACTGGAGAAAGCCACGATCGATGTTTTCGCTCGACACGTCAGGTGACAGTCCAATGACAATCACCGCAATCAGAAAGCCGAGCGCAGCGACAGTGAGCAGCCTGATCAGCGGGACGGGTCCGAGCCATGCGAGGGCGCGGTGGTCGTGATGCTGCGCGTCGAGCAAGGTGACCGCTTGCGGCGTGGCCGGAGCGATGGCCGTCGCCAGCTTGCGATGCATGGCGGCGAGCGCATAAGCGTTATCGCGCGTCGATTGCTGCGCCGCAACCGGAATGCCCGGAGCCGTCTTGCTGAGCAGTGCGCTTAGCTGCGCGATCAGTTCCGGTGCGACCGGCAGCCCGTGATGCAGGGCGTAGCGCGCCATCGCTTCGCACTCGTCGCGCAACTGTGCGGCGAGCGTGCTTGCATCCGGGCTGGTTATCGGAGTGGGCTGCGCGGGACCACGCAGCCGCAATAGATCGGTGAAACGGTGCGTGCTCATGGTACTGGCCGAAGACGGTGGGTGTTGCCGTTGCAAATCGAAGCAATGCCGCTGCTGCGAATCAGCTTCGTCATGGTGTGCTCCAGTGGAATGCGTGCGGGACAAGAAGGCGCTTTTGCGCGCTTCGGACCGTGGGTCAGGCGGTGCGAAGCGGCGCTATGACTTTGCCTCGTCGGCGTTGCGCTCACAATCCGGCAGAAGTCATGGATTGCGATAGGAAGGAGTACCCATGAAGGGTGTTTCGAGCGGACGAGCGCGATGAGTCCGTGCCCTGGATGGGCTAAACGCGGATAGGGGACCTACAGTATGGAGTTATGAATTTTAATTGACTTATGAGCGGCGAATTGCCGTGCGCACCTTGCAATTTTTCTTATATTTCGTAAGGTTCAGGCGATTCGCCGACTTCGCTGGATTTGCAATAACGGTTGGCAGCGGATTAGGTGCGAAGCGACTCTACACTAGATAACTTTTGTCGACTTGATAAATCTTGCGATTTGCAACGATATGAATGCGGCTTTTTGAGGCGTGATAGCCGGTTTTGTGTCTCCGATTTTTACCGGCCTTCGAGAAAGTCGAGTGGATGCCTTACCAGAAGCTGCGAAGTCTTCGCGCCATAGGGCGGAAAACTTGAATTGCCGAAATCATATTGCCGGCCGCCTTCGTCCGATCGCGCATGGTCTTGCATGAAGCGACTGCTTCATATAACGTTCGCTTCATTCGGTGTACAGGTGGGAGGAGCAGCAAGGCCTACGCCTGTTATGCCAAACGACTATCCCGCAGCGTTTGCGAGGTACGAGGCGAGCATGCGCGAGTTTGTCAGCGAGGCGCAAAAGATGGCTCAAAGCGTGAGCTGGTTCATTCCCCGCACGAGGTCCAAGCTTTGGTTGAGCAAGCGATTGTGGTCGTGGTTGCCGCAGTTGACGCTAAAAGAGCTGATGATCGAGCACCCCGCGAGGATCGCAAGCATGGTCGAACTCAAGCAATATGCATGACTTTTCATGAAGCATGTTCGAGCGAGGGATTAGATGGCCGGTGCGCTAGATCAACAAGCCACCGGCGACTTCGACACGCTCTGCATTCACTGCGGAGCGATGTCGTCGGAACGGCTCCGGCGGCGCCGGGACTCCAGCCAGACGACCAGGACCAACGCGCTACCGCCAGCCAAGGTATTGCCAAGCAGAAAACCCAGCGCCGGTTGGATCTGCGTGAAGTACAGCGTATAGACCTGTATGACGATAAAAGTGACTGCATAGCCGCGTAGCATCGCGAAGCGCAACCGCACGCCGGTAGCCAGCAGGGCAAGATTCCCAAGCAGCCATAACGCGTTAAACAGCAGCAGTTCCATGCCCCCGGCTTCATGCCACGGTCCATCCATAGCACCGAAGTTGCCGAAGATGGATAGCAACCAAAGCGCCATCTCCGCGAAGAAAATCCCGCAGGCTATCCATACTTTGGCGAACCCGCTCCAGACGGCAAGCCATCGTTGTTCGGCGCGGAAATGCAGAACGCCTGCGCCAACGATCGCAACTGCCGCGCCGAGAAATCGCAGCGGATAGTTCATCCCGAACCAGTAGGCCTCCCACCCCGCGTCATAGCCGGTGCAGCCGCCGAACCAGGTAAAGAACACGACGGTGCTAAGCACCATCAGCAGGATATTGTTGAGGGCATAGCTAAGCACTAGCAGCAGGACCAGATCGATCAGCAGCAGGGCCGGCCAGTTCCCCGATCCCGTTGAGAAGATGATGCCGAGCACGAAGCTCAGGCCGATCAGGTCGATGCCGCCAAGCAGTTCGAGTACCCGGGGCGGCCAGCGATAGCCGCGCTTTTTCAAGGTATCGCCGCCCGCAAACAGCAGTGCCAACGCGACCGTGAGAGCAACAGCCAGATGCACTAGCGTGAAATGCATCACGTCGTGGAGCAACTGGTACAGACCGGCGGCCACGCTAATGCCCCCAAAGATCGAGAACCAGCGGCCGAGTGAATGCCAATCCCAGTTCTTCAACACATAACGTTCGGCCAGATGGGTATGCTGCTGTGGCGTGACAGCCCCCTCGCGGAGCCACTCATCGAGTTCGGCGCGGACCAGCCGATTGCGCGACAGCGGGCTCATGGCGTCACCGCCTGGGCCGTCGAATGCTCCCGTCTTCCCCACCACTCGAACGCCAGGCCGAGCAATAGTCCCAGCAGGCCGCCGAGGAACAGGAACAGTCCTGAGCCGAGTTTGTCCCAGGCGGTTTCAAAGAAGCAGGTGTACAGGCAGATACTGAGGAATACGATGCCGAAGCCGCTGAAGCGGCCATCCTTGAGCCGTGCACCCAGCACGATCTCCGTGACGCAGGCGATGGCAAAGAGCACGGTCCACAGGATTCGATAATCGCTGAACCGCGCGAGGCTCAGGAACCACAAGGAAGTGTTGCCGTATAGCAATCCGAGGATCAGATAGAGCCGGCCGAACCCGGCGTAGCGCGCGAGCCGTCCGTCTTCCGCGCGCAGATGCCAGACGCCGAAGGCTGCGACGACGAACGCGACGACTGCCATCAAGGGCGGATCGGCAATATCGGCGACGTATTCGCCGGAACCCGCGTATGCCGAGCCGCTACCCAAACCGTGGAAGATTGCCAGCAAGCCCAGCAGCAACGGCCAGCGTAGCGCGTAGCGATAGGCAATCCCCAGGCTGGCCAGGGCCGTAAACAGCAGGCCTGACTGGATCAGCATACGCTCGTCGAATGTGTCGCCTGCTGCGAACAGAACCACGGCGCCGAACACGTCTACCAGACCGAGCGTCGTTAAAGCGGCGCCGGTAACCGGGTAGGGGCTGCTGGGGTCTCTTGTCATGCGTACCCCCAGATAGAGCAAGGCGATTGCGGCGGCCGCAACGAGGAATGCCGACACGAACTTGCTATGCATCGATAGCCCTATCATCGAGAACAGGGCGCCCGCCAGCAGTAGCACGCTGCCCAGGCCCAGCCACCTTAGAAAGACCGCGAGCAACGAGCCTTGCTGTTGGTAGCGTTGCGCGAGACGTTCGGCGGTTGCTGCGTCGATGCGCTGCTCCTGGCGCCACAGGGCGATCTCGTTCAGCAGGATTTCTGCGTTGGCTTTCTTCATGGTGCGGTCCTTTCGCGACGCGTGGGTGCCCATTCAATCCGAGCCCCGACATCATAACGTGCAACTATTGCAGCGTTGCCTTGATCAGATCGCACGTCGCATCGCACCGCATCATCTCATCAGATCGTCCCGAACAGCGCCCTGGGGCGATCTTTAAGGGTTGAGGTCAACAGCCTTAACGCGCTCACCAGTTGATCGCGGCTCGTGGCGCAGGCGAGGTTGATGCGCACGCCGTGCTCGATCTCCGAGCGATCTACGGCAAATGCCGACGACGGCATCACCACCACACCGCGTGCTTTCGCATTGGCCGCAAAATCGTCGGCACGCCATGGTGGCGGCAACTTGAGCCACACGAACATGCACGCTGGATCGGTCTGCAGCAACGCTTGTGGCAGCAGCTCGCGCGCCAGATCCTGACGTGCGCGAATTTCGGCGAGCTGCGCGTCCATGATGTGGCGTGCGGTGCCGTCCTCGATCCAGACCGAGGCGATCAGCATCGACAGCGGCGCCGGCATCCATGCCGTGGTGCGCACCGCCTCCGCACACAATGCGGAGCTATCCGGCGGGCTGAGCAGATAGCCCAGCCGCAACCCAGGCGCGAGGATTTTCGAGGTCGCCGCAATGTGAAACGTCAGTTCCGGACAGAGGCTGGCGATGGTCGGCAGGCGCTGCGACACCAGTGGCCCATACACATCGTCTTCGATGATCGCCACGCCATGACGGCGCGCAACGTCGACGAGCGCCATGCGACGCTCGAGACTCATCGTAATGACGGTGGGGTTCTGCAGGTTCGGCACCGTGAAGATGGCCTTTACCGGCATACGCTGACACGCGCGCTCGATTTCGTCGGTCAGCAGGCCGTCGCGATCGCTAGGAATGCCGACGATCTCAAACTGGAATACCGGCGCGAGCGCCTTCAGGCCGTAGTAGGTGAGTCGATCGGCAAGGATGACGCCGTCCGTGCCGATCAGGCTGTTCAGCACCGCGTATAGCCCGTGCTGCGCGCCGCTTGTCACCACTACGTGATCGGACGGGGGCTCGAAGCCTGGCGCTGCCATCCAGCGGGCCCCGGCGGCGCGTGCCCATAACGGCCCTTGCGGCGGCTGGTATTCCTGCAGTTGCGGATAGCGGGGGTCGCGCGGCAATTCCGCGAGCGTGCGCGCAAGACAATTCAGAAATTCGCCGGTGGCCGGTCGATTGACGGTCAGGTCGATCGCCGCATTGCTCGCGCCTTGCGCGGGCTCGACGCTTGGCATCGCGCCGCCCGTGACCAGCGAGCCGCGCCGCTTGCTGCCGATCACCAGCCCGCGCAACTGCAATTCCTTGTAGGCCCGCGAGACCGTCGAGACGTTGATCCCCAACTCGGTGGCGAGCTGCCGCTGGGGCGGCAGGCGGCTGCCGGGCGGGTACACGCCGCTGCGGATCTCATTCTCGATCGAACTGGACACTTCGACATAGGTAGCGCGCTTTGGCTCGCCCGACGTGCCGTTGGCGGCGCGCGCCGTATTTTTGCCAGAAGCCATAAGAATGGATGTCTCCATACAAAACCAGCTTTGTCCGCGATTGTGCGGAGTTTGGCCGATTCTATACCACAAATGGCGGGCTGAAACCCCTCTGGGCAAGGGGCGGCCGGCGCAGGCCCGGCACAGCAAGGACCGCACCAGAGGCCATCCAGGGAAAATGCCAGGACCATACAATGTGTTTTTTATTTGCACACAAAAAATTGTTGTGTGATTCTAGTTGCCATGGTTTGTCTGGTGGGCACTTGCTTCGACACCGCTGGACAAAGTCGAGAAACCGGTCAGCAGGAGTGTTCCGATGAGCGTTGCGCAGGTCCCTGAATACGCTTCGCCAGGCGGCGAGCGCACCCTGGCAGGGCACGCTTGATGGCCGATATTGCCATCGTGGGCGCGGGATTCATCGGCCTCGCGAGCGCCGCGGCGCTGATGCGCGAGGGCCATCGCGTCACGCTGTTCGATCCGTCCGGCGTCGGGCAAGGGGCATCGTTCGGCAATGCGGGGACGTTCGCGCACTACGCGTGCATTCCGGTGAACAACCCGTCGGTATTCCGCGATCTGCCGCGCTTTCTGTTGTCGAACCAAAGTCCGTTCCGCTTGCGTTGGGGGTATCTGCCGCACCTTGCACCATGGCTTGCCCGGTTCATGATGAGTTCGTTGCCGCGCCGCAGTGCGGCGAGCTCCGCAGCACTGGCCGCGTTGCTCGGCCATGCGCAGGAGGGTTACGCGCCGCTGCTTGAAGCTGCGGAGCTGGCGCGCTTCGTCCGGGCGCGCGAGTGCCTTTATCTTTATTCCAGCGCGGCTTCGTTCGACGCGGCGCGTGCCGCCCTCGATCTGCGTCGTCAGTTCGGCGTCGCCTTCGAGGTGTTGTCGGGCGCTGACGTTCGCGCGCTCGAACCGCAGTTGGCGCCGATTTTCGAGCGTGGTGTGCTGTTCAGCGACAGTTGGCATTTCTCCAGCCCGCAGGGCTTTTTGCGAACGCTCTATGAGCGTCTCGCGGGGGAAGGGTTGACGCTGGAGCGTTCAAACGTCAGCGCAGTACAACCGGCGGCGGCGGACGGAGCGGAGTTGACCGTTGACGGTGTCGCCAGACGCTTTAGCCACGTGGTGATCGCCAGCGGCGCACGCTCCGCGCAGTTCGCGAGGCAATGTGGCGATAGCGTGCCACTGGATACCGAGCGCGGTTATCACGTGCGCTATCCGGGCATGCAGCAACTGATTTCGCGGCCCGTCGGCTGGGCCGAGCGAGGTTTTTACATGACGCCGATGAACGATGGCCTTCGCGTCGCGGGCACGGTCGAACTGGGCGGCTTCACGGAAACGCGCAATCGCTCGCTGCTCGACCTGCTGACGTTCTCGTCGAAGCGCGCGTTGCCGGCGCTCGACAATCCCGACAGCAGTTGGCTTGGCTTTCGTCCGACGCTGCCGGACGGCGTGCCGGTACTCGGCCGCTCGAGCGCGAGCGAACGCGTGATCTATGCATTCGGTCACCAGCATCTTGGACTCACGCTGGCGGGCATCAGCGGCCGGATCGTTGCGGACCTGGTCGCGGGGCGCGCAGCGCCGCTCGATCTCGCGCCGTATGCTGCCACGCGGTTCCAGTAGCCGGCTGGAGCCGTGCGGCACCAGGCTGAGGTTTTACGGCAGGAATTCACAGGACGGTCTCGACGCGTCGCGCATCGAACCGACAGACCTAGAGAACGCGCGACGTCACATCTCGCAAGGAGCGCATCATGAATCGCCGCTATTGGCTGTTGAGTTTGGCCGTTTGCGCGCTAGGCACGCAAATGACGCCGTCGTGGGCCGCCGATCCAGAAGTCGTCAAGATCGGTTTTGTCGGACCGTTGACCGGTCCGGTGGCGCGCGTCGGGAAGGATCTGCAGTACGGCGCGCAATTGGCGCTCGACGAGGAGAACGCGAGGCACCCCACGGTCGGCGGCAAGCCGGTCACGTTCGTGCTCGACGTGCAGGACGATCAGGCGGACCCGCATGTGGCGGTGCAGGTCGCACAGAAGCTGGTCGATGACGGCGTGGTGGGTGTGATCGGCCACTACAACTCGGGCTGCAGCATTCCGGCCTCCGCGGTTTACCATCAGGCGGACGTCGCGATGATTACCCCAGGCTCCACCAATCCCGACCTGACGAAACAGGGCTACAAGAACGTGTTTCGGACCATGGGGCACGACGGCATTGGCGGCGTTGTGGCAGGTCACTTCGTGGTTGAGCAGATGAAGGCCAAGCGTATCGCGATCATCGACGATCGCACGGCCTTTGGCGAGGGCCTTGCCAACGCCTTCGAAAAAGGCGTCAAGGAAGCGGGCGGCAATGTGGTCGACCGCGAGTTCACCAACGACAAGGCGGTCGACTTCCGCTCCATTCTGACGACGCTCAAGAGCAAGAACATCGATCTGCTGTTCTTTGGCGGACTGGACGAACAGGGTGCGATGCTGGTTAAGCAGATGCGCTCGCTGGGCATGAACGCCCAGTTGTTCGGTGCCGGCGCATTGAAGAGCAACGCGTTCCTGCAGATCGCCGGTGCGGCTGGGGATGGTACGCAGGATCTGGAGCCCGGCCCGGCACTCGATAAGCTCCCCGCTGCGCAGGACTTCGGTAAGCGCTACAAGGCGCGCTTCAACCAGGATGTCGAACTGTATGCGCCGTTTGCGTACGACGCTGCGCTCGCCTTGATCAAGGCCATTCACAATGCGGATTCGCTTGATCGTGCGAAGATCGTCGATAGCCTGTCGAAAGTCACGGTCACGGGTGTGACAGGCAAGATTACTTTTGATCCGTACGGCGATCTGATCAAGCCGCCTTACACGCTTTTCCAGGTCGAGCAAGGGCAATGGAAGAGCATCAAGACGGTGGGCGGTAGCGGCGTTTAGTTATACGGGACGGAGGTTCCCGGAAGCTTGTTTCCGGGAACGCCATGTCTACCACAGCCATTGTCATAAGCAAAAGAGGCAGTGAACCAGCACCGAACATCCCGGGGTGAAGGTCTGGTCCGCGTGGCTTCGAATGAGTCGAATGGCGTAGCTGAGCGTGATCAACGTGGTTGGGGGGAGGCTCATCACGACTTCGTGGGTATTGGCGCAGACGATTCCTGACTTGAAGGTCCTGGCTTCTCCGCTCAGGTTCAATCCTGGGGGGAACGAGTGGCCTTGCTGGTGGCCCATCCACCGTGCCTTCTCCCGGTTATGGTGGATGACATTGGCTGCATTGGGATGCTCCGGGTTCGCAATGGCAGACTGGAGATCAAGACCCACCTGGTTGTCCATCGTCACGCCGAACGGCTGGTAGAAGGCAACGGTGACGCTCGGCAGAACATCAGTGGACTGGCTATAGTCGGCACCCCCATGCGCTGCGATGATGTAGTTGTACATTTTCGACTCCTCTGAACGAGTAATGGACCAGGCAAGTCAGAGCGTATTGGGCTGGGCTTTACCGGGAAATGGGTCATATGGATCTGGCGTGTCACGGGTCGGGGAGCATGGTTGTGCAGACGTGGGGCATGTGTCATATCACCTGATTGGGTCTGTGGGGGGCGTAGAACAGTGGGCTCTACGACCCCCCGGAATCACACGGCTGCCTTGTGCGAGAATCGGAAGTCACAGAAAAATCTTCCGGGGTTCGCCCGCTTATGAAAGGCACACAGGATCTTCTGCAGGCCCTCAGGCGGCTAGCGAGAACGGATAACCGTCCTTCGGCGCCTCTGCGTGCGACCACGCGATTGTGTTTCCGGCTGGATGGCGCGGCGACGTCGTCAACCAGCCGGATCGCCGCGCCGGTTTTTATCGGGCACTGATGCTCGATTTTTCGGAGGCTCGTACTCGGTGCGCACCGTGCTCACCCCGAATGGCGGGCGCCGTCGCGTGCATGGAACGTCGAAGTGCCGCTCGATTCGTTGCTGATCGGGGCCATCCACCATGCGGCTGACGGCATCGCCAGCGAATCGATCCCTTCCATCCTCGCCGACCATCGAATCATGGAGGTCCTGCTGATACTTGGCATGCGAGGCGTGCTGCCGCTACGTCCGCTGGCCGGAACGCAGTCAATGACGGAGGCGGTCCGCGAGCTCGTGCGCTGGCGGCCGGATCATCCCTGGACCGCCGAGCTGCTATCGGCGGAGCTGGGCACGAGCAACGCCACCCTCAGGCGCAAACTGACGTATGAGGGCCAATCGTTGCGCGCGTTGCTCGCCAAAGAGCGAATGACCGCGGCGGCGGCAATGCTCAAGGCAGAGCGCGTATCGCTTCGCGATGCAGCGCTGGCATCTGGCTATCGCTCGCCTCGACGATTCGTTGAGCGCTTCCGGCATATCGAAGGCGCAGACCCCCGCACGATTTCGGACGAGCTACCGTAGCGCTTGAGCAGGTAACTGGAGTGGAACGGCCGCGGCGAAAGCCGAATTTTTCTCGCTCTCCTGCGGCCTCGCAATAGCTGAGCAGATCAGGGCAATCTTTGAGCGTTCGAGTGCACGTTCTGGTCGATCATGTCGGTAAATTGTCGTCATGACAATTTGGCCAGAACGAAGATGAACAACACGGTACGGCTCTGTGCGGCAGCGGCCATCTCAACCTTCTCCACGATCAGCGCCTTGGCGTCCTCCGACGCGCTGCAAGTCGAGGTGACGTCGCAAGCATCTCGCCAGGAACTCGCGCCGGCGAACGCTTCCTGCGTGACCTCAAGCGCCGGCGGTACGATGCCGGGCGCGAACAGGAGCCTCCCGTTGAAATGGTCGGCAGGACCAGCCGGCACGAAATCATATGCGCTGACCATGGTCGATCTCGACGTGCCACGTGACCTTTCAACATTGAACAAGGTGGGAACAAGCATCGCAGTCGATGCGCCGCGCATGGAGTTTGTTCACTGGATATTGGCCAATATTCCCAAGGATCGGACTACGCTCGCCGAAGCCGAGGATGGCGAGGGGCGCCTCCACGGCGGTTTGCCGCTTGAACAGACGGCATATGGCCTCAGAGGCCAGAACGGCTTCGCGGCATTCATGAAGGATGGACCGTACGGTGGATATATGGGCCCGTGCCCTCCGTGGAACGACGAGCGTGCCCATCGTTACCAGGTGACGGTGTACGCGCTGGATGTCGACCGGCTCCGGCTGTCGAGGACGTTCACCAGAGCGGAACTGCTTGGCGCGATGAGCGGACATGTGCTGGCAACAGGGAGCACCGAGGTCGATTATTCCGTCAATCCCAAGGCGAGATTGGAATAAAAAAATTTCGCAGATCCGCGACGGATTTCTATTCGAGCGGCGTTAAAGAAAGGCTAAGACCGCCTGCGAGACAAACAATGCCAGCGACGAGACGTAGTTCAGGGGGGCGCGAGACCGCCCGGGGTTGGGGAGCGTATCTTCACGCGCTTGTCAGCGCTGCGGTTGCGTTGAGCAGCGCCGTTGCTTTAGCGGACGGTGCACTTCCGGCAACTGCTGGTCCGGTATTTTCGAATGCCGGCCCAGATGCGGATGCATACGGCGCGAAGCTCGGCTACCCAGTTGGACTCCCGCTAAGGCGCCAAGCTTATCAAGTGGGGAATTACACCCACTACGATAGTTTTTACCCGTCCAACTTGATTGCCAAAGCTTCAAGTCCGTCGAAACTGAACCGCTCCGGGCAAGCGCTCGACTTCACTTACAGCTACCAGAATCAGACCTTCTCGCTGCGTGATTACCTGTCACGAAATCCGACGACTGGCCTGTTGATCGCTCGCGACGACACGATATTGTTCGAACAGTACCAATACGAACGCACCGACCACGACCGGCTCATGTCCGAGTCCATGGCCAAGACGTTCGTCTCGATGCTGGTCGGTATCGCACTGTACGAGCACAAGATCCGCTCAATCGACGACCCGGCCCAGGCGTATGTGCCCGAACTTCGAGGCAGTGAAATCGGCTCGGTTTCGATCCGCGCGTTGCTGCATATGGCGTCCGGAATCGGCTTCTCGCAGAACTACACCGATACGGACGACAACACGACACTGCACCGCTCGTTGCTCTCGACCAAAGGGCCTGGGCCGGTCGCGGCGGTCAAACAGTTCAATACCCGGGTTGCCGCGCCGGATACAGTCTTTAACTACGCCAGCCTTAATACCGAAGTGCTGGGGCTCATCGTGTCTCGTGCGACTGGCACGACGCTATCCGACTATCTCCAGACCCGTATCTGGCAGCCGATGGGCGCCGAAGCCGATGCCCGCTGGGTGACGGACAACACCGGGCAGGAAGTGGCCTCGTGCTGCTTAAACGCGACCTTGCGCGACTATGCCCGCTTTGGGCTGCTTCTAGCCCATGGCGGCGCATTCAACGGCAAGCAGATCATTCCCCGCCAATGGATACTGGATGCGACGAAGCCAGCGGCTCCTGGCTCCTTCCTTGCGTTCGACAAGGGGCGGCATCCCGGCGGATATGGATATCAAATCTGGTTGATGCCCGGCTCACGCGGAGCGTTCGCGCTAGAGGGTGTCTATGGCCAACGTATCTTCGTCGATCCGCAATCCGGCCTGGTGCTGGTCCACACAGCAGTGCGAACTCAGGCGACGGGTGCGCCCGGCGAGGCCGAATTGCGTGCGCTCTGGCGTGGCTTGCTCACACATTCCGCGGAACAAGGGGAGGGATAATGAAGTCGTTCGTATTCCATATCAGTATGCTATCGGCGATTCTGTTCGCCGTTGTGCTTCATATCGTCCCAGCGTTCGCCGAGGATGCCGCGCCAGCGAGCGATACCGGCGCCTCCGTTGCGCCTGGAAAATATCCGTTGGTACGCACGCCGGTTCCCGTCATTCAGGACGGCTGTCTGGAGATCATTACGGCTGCGGGCAGAGGTGTTGTTCCGATTCATGTATCGCGCGACTGGTCCACACCCCAGCCTGACGTGACGCGCGCCGTCATCGTCATTCACGGCTGGGTTCGACGCGATCTGACTTCGGGCGAGCGCGCCGCGATCAAGGCAGGCCCGGCCGCGCAGGATGCCATCATCATCACGCCGCAGTTCCTGGTCGCGGCGGATATCAAGGCCCATCAGTTGCCAGCCGACATGCTGCACTGGGGAACAGATGGGTGGAAGACCGGTTACGATGCGCACGGGCCGGCACCGATCAGTTCGTTCAGCGTGATCGACACCATCTTCGCGCGACTCGCCGACAGGACACTTTTCCCGGCGCTCAAGCAAGTCGTGCTCGCCGGGCATTCGGCAGGCGGCCAGTTGGTCCAGCGATATGCGGCGGTCGGTCATGGGCAGGCGCCGCTGCTGGCGCGCGGGATCGCTATCCGTTATGTGGTGGCCAACCCGTCTTCCTATTTGTACTTCGATACGCAGCGGCCGGTTACTACCAGCGAATCGTCGTGCGCGAAATTCAATCGCTGGGAATATGGCTTGAGTGGCGGTCTGCCGCCTTATGTGGAGCAGCCAGTTTCGCCATCCGAACTTGAGAAGCGCTATCTGGCGAGCGACATTGTGTACCTCTTCGGCATGGACGATAACGATCCGAACCACGCAGAACTGGACCGTTCGTGCGGAGCTGAGGCCGAAGGGCCAACGCGTTTATCGCGCGGGCTAAATTACGTCGCTTATCTGCGGTCGCAAGACGAAGGGCATTTTAGCCAGCGCGTTCTCGAAGTGCCAGGTGTCGGACATAGCAGCTCGCGCATGTATCCGTCGACTTGTGGAATGGCAGCGCTGTTTGATCGGGAAGGATGCGACGCGATGAGGTCGTCTCAAGCGACCTCTGGGGAGGCCGCGTCGCCTTCTTCGCAATAGCAGAGCTTTGCAGCGGCTTGCCGTCTCTATTGCTGGAGAACCTGCGCCAGAAACCCCATGCTGCCGGCTGGTTCCACCATCGATATCCGGTCAGGCACGGAGACTGGCAGCATCGGGCGCCGGGCGCCCGTCCGTCTTTACAGATAGCTGCAGACGTAGTCGAGCGTTTCGACCACATCGATATCGAAGCGGCTCTTGCCGGGCACGGAGAACGACTCGCCCGCGCCATACGTCTTCCACTCATCACTACCATCGAGGCGGATGCGGCATTGGCCGGCCTGCACCTCCATGAGTTCCGGCGCGTCGGTGCCGAAGTTGAGCGTGCCCGGCAAGATCACGCCTAGGGTCTTGCGCGTGCCATCGGCGAAGAGAACGGTGTGCGAGACACACTTGCCGTCGAAATAGACGTTGGCTCGTTTGATAACGGAAACCTGATCGAATTGCGTTGCGGCCGTCATGGCGGTCTTCCTCTGGTTCATCGTGAATGGATGCGTTGGCGCCGCGTAGCGGCAGCAGGCGGTGCGCGATTTGCGCGGATCGTTTGCGTAGGCTTTCGGTTGGGCGCCAGTCCGCCATCATACAGGCGGTTGGCGACGACCCTGATTACTCAGCCTGGCGCCAACGACCCGAGTCTGGGCACACAATGACTCGTTCGCCGTTCAACAAGACGTGCTCCTCATCCAGTTGTGAGGAGGTCGAAGGGTCGACGTCGAAGGTAACCCTAAGTGCGTCCCCAACGCGGGCATCTTCGATGGGCAGCTCCCAGGTCAGGAAAATCTGGATCCAATCCTCGTCCGGCGCGAAGTCGGCCACATTAAAACCGCTACTGCCGCGCCGAATCACACCGTGCGGCTGACCAGTGTCGAACACCACCGCCGTTCCCCGCCTCAGCGGAATGCGACGGTCCAGCGACGGAAAATGCAGGTCCAGTCCCCTGTCCTCGCTCAGGAAGAGGTTGCAGAAGGCCGCGCCGCCATATCGCTCGCCGTCATGGTGGTACCGCGCGCCGCGGCAAGCCATCAGGGCTACGTCACTGGCGGCAAGCACCCCGGGCAGTCCAAGCGCGCCCGTCCAGTCGGATGCTGCCTGCACGCAGCGCGGGTAGTCCGGCCAGCGAAACTGTGCTCGTGCCAAAGGCATGACTTCGACGTCGCCGGGCTCGAGAGCCAGGTTTGACGAAGTCTCCCTTTGCCAATCTGCAAGCAGGCGGGCAGGGGGCGGGGCGATGTCGAGCGTGTCCGATAGCACGACGTCGCTTACGCATCGGCTGCGGATGGCGTCGTCACTCCAGTAGTAGGAGGTCAGCATGGTTGGTACTGGATGCGGTTGGGCGAGGGGTTCATCGCGGCCATTGTAACGATTCGGAGTGGACGCCTGGCATACCGGCCATGCACTGAGGTCCAACGGGAGTGGCATCGCGCGCGTCTGAAGAGGCCAAGGGCGGTCGCACATCTGCGAAATGGCGTCAGCTCGCGAAACAGGAATTTCTTGTTGCTGCTGGAAATCCCAAGGCGATTCTGGTCTTTACCGCGTTTTTCCCGCAGTTTGTGGATCGATCTGCGTATGCCAGGAGCTTCACGGTGCTTGGCTCGACGTTTCTATTGCTCGAGCTGGTGGCGATTGCCATCTACGCCGTGATCGGAAGCCGTCTTGGGACGCTGGCAAATGGCTCGCGAGGATTTCGCTGGTTTAATCGCGTGAGTGGCTCGGTCATGATTGGCTTCGGCCTGCTACGGGCGTTTTTGCGTCGCCCTGCGACCTGATGGTGGTTGCGCCGGTACGGCGCAACCACCATCAAGTATCGGCTCAGGTCAGTTCGGTACAAGCGTATTGAACCGCGTGCCCGGTATCCATGCCCAGGACGCAATCACCTTCGCACCCGCGGGTCCAGCCGTGGTGACGTGAACGACGTTCGCCGGCATCCGGTAGCTTTCGCCTGCATGAACCACTCTTGTGGGTTGACCGTCGATCTGCACCGTTACCTCTCCCTCGAGCACATAAGCGACCTCGGGTCCCGCCGCCTTGTGCCGCGGCTTGGATGCGTTGGGTGGAAATTCGGCAATGCCCATCGCCAGTTGGCGACTCGTCCCCGGAACGGGAACCCGTTGCAATACGACGGTGTCCTTGGCGGCTGGCGCGTTGTCGGTAGCCTTAGCCGATTGAAGGCTCACGAGGACCAGCAGGGTAAGGAGGATGTAGCGATAGCTTTTCATCGGTGTGAGCCTGTTCAATGCTGGCCGTCGGTCAGTGTGGTGAGAATCCGGTATGCAGCGGTTACGCGTTCATCGATGGGGAAGTTCTTGTTGGCGAGTATGACGATCCCCACTCGCTGACCCGGAACGTACGCGACGTAAGCCCCGAAGCCGTTGGTCGAACCGGTCTTGTTGATCCAGGCGTCCTTTTGTGGCGCCTGCGGCGGCACGATTGCCGTGACTGGCGTTGCGTTGAAGATCATCGCCGACGAGTTTCCGTCCAATAGCTTCTTCAACGTAACCGGATACGGATATTGCTCCCATATCAGGTCCTGGGTCATTACACCTGCCTTGAAGTAGCCCGTGTGGGTGTCCGTGATCGCACGCTGGAGTTTCTGGTCCAGAGGGATCAGGCCCATGTTGGCTTCGATAAAGCGGACCATGTCGGCAGCCGTCGTTTTGATGCCGTACGCTTCCGAAGACAGCAGCCCGGGCGCCACCCTGATCGGAGCACCTTCCGTTGTATAGCCTTGGGCGTAGTCGTTCAACCGGGCAGCCGGAATCTTGATGTAACTGCTGTTCATGCCAAGCGCCGGAAACAGGCGCTGCTCCATCAGCTCGCTAAAATCCTGCCCCATGCTGCGCGCCGTGATCACCCCGAGTGTGCCGATGCTGAGATTGGAGTAGGTCCGGTAAGTCCCTGGTGCGTAAGTGGGCCGCCACTCCTTGAAATACTGCGTCAACTGATCCGGGGTGTGGACGTTGTCCGGCACCTGCAGGGGCAGCCCGCCGGCAGTGTGCGTGCCGAGCGCAACGAGCGAGACCTTGCCGAATTCGCTATTTTGCAGAGACGGCAGGTACTTGTCCGCCGGGTCTGACAAAGACAAATGACCGCTCACCTGCGCCTCGGATGCGAGCGTCGCCGTGAAGGTCTTGCTGACCGAGCCGAGTTCGAACAAGGTGGTGTTGGTAACCGGTGTTCTGGTTTTCGTTGACGCTACGCCGTAGTTCAACACGTAGCTCTTGCCGCCAACGATCACGCCCACAGCCATGCCGGGAATGCCGTAGTGCGCCATCACCGGCTGTACGACCTGCGTCACGACACTTCTGATCTTGTCCTGCGGATCATCGGCGGCGCGGCTCGCGGCCGGTGCCGTACACGCCAGGATAGTTGTGACCAACAGGGTCGTGGCTCTCAAGTTCAATTTTCGATCCTTCAAATTTATAATGCGTCTGCCTGGACCCGTCCAGGCAGACGCGCGAGGCACGATTATTCGGTGTTTCCGCCTCGTCGACTATCGACGATTCCTTGTCCGAGGCGATAGAAAATCTTATGTGCGATCGTGTGACTTCCTTCATGGACAACAATCCTGTCACTGCAGTCTTGATAGACTTGCGCTTCCAGAAAGAAAGCGGGGAAAACGGGTGAGCCTCGAGGAATACTACAGGCGACTAGATCTGCCGGGCACGGCGTCACCGGCAGACGTCAAACGCGCCTATCGACGGCTGAGAGCGAAGTATCACCCGGACCGCAATAAGGGGCGCGAATCAAACGTCGAACCGGCGTTCAAGCGTATTCAGGAGGCGTTCGAGATCCTGACAGGCAAGCGTAAGCCGCCAGTGTTCAGCCCGGCGCCGGAGGCTGCCGAGGACCGCGACAAGGAGGCCCCGTCGCGCGAGCGCCGCGGCGGACCGCCGATGCGCGGCGCGAACTGTCTGGTCGAACTTTTCGTGCCGCTCGAATCCGCAATCTATGGCGGCGAGGTCGAAGCGTGCTATGCGGTGAGCGGGCCGTGTCGCCAATGTCAGGACAGAGGCTCGGAGTGCGCGCGCTGCTACGGCAGCGGTCAGTCGGTCTCCGGCACGCGCTGCAGCGCTTGTGCGGGAACCGGTCGTCCGCTGGCCGGGGACCGCTGTCCAACGTGTCTCGGTGCCGGTATCGCGACCTACCGGAAGTCAGAGAGCGTCAAGGTCCCCGCAGGGGCGTGGGACGGCCAGCGCCTGGTCGTCGAAAGCGGGGGGCATCCCGGGCCGAATGGTGGGCCGCCGGGGGATGCGATCTTCTCGGTCGTGATCGTGTGCGATTCGGCCTTTCGTCGCAACGGGTTGAATCTCGCTTGCGAAATTCAGGTGGATTTCGTCACGGCCACGCTCGGCGGCATCTTTGAAGCGCAGATACTGGGGCGCACGCTGCCAATCACGATTGCGCCGAACGCGCACGCGGGCAGCACGATCCGTCTTCCCCGGCATGGGCTGACGGATCGCAACGGCTTGCGCGGCGAGCTCTCGCTGCAACTGGTGCTGGCGATGCCTGCTGCGGCTTCACATCTGACCGGCGACGAGCGAGAGCGGCTGCGCGAGATGTTTGCGGATGCGGAGCGGCGAGCAAGGCGGGTTTTGTAGAGAGAGGTGCGTTTATTGCGCTGCTCATTACGCGCAGCGAACTCAGCGTGCCTGCAATGATAGGACTGGTCATGTTGATGGGCATTGTGACCAAGAACTCGATCCTGCTGGTTGAATACACCATGGTCGGTGTTCGTGATCGGTCTCCGGCGGCCTGGCTGCAGCCTTGCGCGAGCCATGTGCGGCTCGCGCAAGCGCAGTCAGATGCGTTCAGGCGCATTTAGGGGTGAGGAGCGCGCCACCGTTCAGAAGCTGTGCCGGATGCCCGCCATGACGCCGAGCTGGCCCATGCCCAGCCCAGGTGTGGTGCCACCACCGCCCTGGCTCACCGTATATGCAGCCTTCGCGCTATTCCACAGATACGCGCCTTGCAGATAGACCGCCGATTGCTTCGACAACTGGTAGGTCGTGCGTAGCGCGGCGATCGTGCCTCGCGTATCGTCCTGGGCGTTGACGATGTGATACACGCCGCCATCCACGGTGAACGCCGGTGTGACCGGATATGAGCTTGTGAGATAGAACTGGTCCGAGTGCACGTTGGGGGTGGTGGGCGAGACCGTGTCCACCCGGCGGCCAAGCCAGCCGCCGCCAATGCGCAGATCGCCGATGTGGGCATAGCCGTTCAGTTGCATGCGCACGTCGGTGTCGCCGGAATTCGTCAGAGCGAAGGTCGGCGTGCCGTCATAGAGGTTGGCCGCCGCGCCCGCACCGCCATTCTGCTGATCGTAAGCCGCGGCTACACCATAGCCGTTGCGGTCGTAGCGCAGCATCGCCGACCATTCGCGGCAGGTCTGCGCGCTGCCCGGCACCGGTCCCGCGCACGTGCCTTGGCCCGGCGAGTTGCCGGTGCCGGTGGAATCGCGCCCGAACGACCACGTCGCGCCGAGCGTGAAGCCCGCATAGCTGCCCTTGTAGACGACCGTGTTGTCGCTGCGCGCGCTCGGCAGATACTGGTCGAACGAAGCGGTGCCACCGTAGATGTCGGGACCCAGCAGATCTGCGTCGGCGATGGCCCAGTACGTCATGGTGTATTGGCGGCCGAAGGTGAGGTTGCCGTATGGGCTGCTGAGGCCCACCCATGCCTGACGCCCGAACAGGCGGCCGCCCTGGTTCAATGTGCCACTGCGCATATTGAAGCCGCTTTCGAGCGCGAAGATCGCCGCGACGCCGCCACCCAGGTCCTCGTTGCCACGCACGCCCCAGCGTGAAGGCATTTCGCCGGTGATGCCGGGCATGCGCACCACGCTGTCGCCGGCCGCGTCCACGTGCGAGACGTATTCGATGCCGGTATCGACGATGCCATACAGTGTGACGCTGCTCTGCGCCCATGTCGTGGCGCTCATGCCCGCGAGCGCGAGTCCTGCTGCGATTCGAAGTTTCATGCTTTCCGTGATCTCCTGTGGCGCCGGTTTCGATGCGATGACATCGTCCGGTCGTGTTATCGATCCGTTTGAGGACGGACCGGTGAATTTACAATTGAGTAGTAATACTAAGCGTGTGATAAAGCTTGCCGGACATACGAGAAGCCCGCGAAGTCAGAGATGCATCGGGTCCGCGACGGTAGCTTCCCAGGTGAAGGCGCTGGCGTCTTCACCTGGGGCCATCTTGGTCGTTAGCGGCGCGACGCTTTTGTTCTCCCGGGAATGTGCCGGCGCACCACAGCGAGCGCGAGCAGCACTAGCGCCATCGCGGCGCCGAGCATCAGCAGATAGCCCGACGCGCCGGCCGCCGTGATCACGAGCGCGCCGGCGAACGCGCTGAGGATCGCGCCGATGCGGCCGAATGCGAGTGCCGAGGCGGTGCCGGTCGCCCGCACGCCGGTCGGATAGACAAAGGCGCACAGCGCGTACATGGTCGACTGGACCGCGTTGACGAACAGGCCGTGCAGCCCGAGGCCAACGATCAGCAACGCGGTGTGCTGGGTCGCGCCAACGCCGAGCATGATCCACGCGCTCACCGCACCGCCCGCGCAGCACAGCAGCAGCGGCCAGCGCGAACCATAGCGCGAGATGGCCAGCGCGCAGACGAGTGCGCCGATCACGCCGCCGAGGTTGTAGGCGGAGAGACCGTATCCCGCGAGCGACACGGACAGCCCCTCGTTCGTCAGCATGGTCGGCAGCCAGCTGAATGCGCTGTACACGGCGAGCAGGCACATGAAGAACGCCGCCCAGATCGCGGCCGTGTCGCGTGCGCGGCCGTCGCGAAACAGTGCGGTGAAGCCGATGTGCTGTTCGGCGCGTTGCTCGCGCACGTCGGTGAAGGCCGCATCGGGCGGAACCGCGCGTCCCATGCGCGCCAGCAGCCGGACGAGTTCGGGCCAACGCTGCGGGCGACGCGCGAGAAAGCGCGGCGATTCGGGCAGGGTAGCGAGCAGTACGACGGCGAGCAGAAGGGGTAGCACGCCGCCCGCGAAGAACAGTCCGCGCCAGCCGTACGCAGGTAGCACCTGACCCGCGAATAGTCCAGCCACCATGCCCCCGAGCGGCACGCACACGATCGTCGCCGTGACGGCGAAGGTGCGATGACGCGCGGGCGTGAACTCGGCAGTGATCGTCGTGGAAGTGGGCAGCGCTCCGCCGATGCCGAGGCCCGCGACGAAGCGCAGCGCCGCGATGGTGGCGACGTTCGGGGCGAGACCGATCGCGCAGGTGGCTGCGCCGAACACGAGCACGCTGCCGATTACGGCCCAGCGTCGGCCGAAGCGGTCGGCGAAGAGACCCGCGAACGCGCTGCCGATCCCCATGCCGATGAGCCCTGCCGCGACCACGGGTGCGAACGCGTTGCGCGTGATGCCCCACTCCTTGATCAGCACGGGAATAGCGAAGCCGATCAACTGGCTGTCGAAGCCGTCGACGACGATCGAGAGCGCCGCGAGTACTGCCGCGATCCGCTGTAGCAGCGCATAGGGACCGTCATCGAGCGCGTGGCCGATATCGACGGCCGTGCCGCTGTACGTGAGCGCGGCGCTGCCGGCGCCATCGAGCGGCGCGGCGCCCGCAACTGGGGCAGGGGGGAAGTGACTCATCGGTTGTCTCCTTGCTGCGCGTCGAGCGCGCATGCTTTTGTCGTCGTCGTGCAAGTATGGGCGGCGGTGCGCACGAACTGTATTTCCGATTCGCGCAAAAGCCATGTCGTTTGGGCATGGCCTGCGTGCGCGGTCAATGCGTGCGTGCCCGGTCAGAACGGATAGTGGCGTGGCGTCGTTTGCAGCGTGATCCAGCGCAACTCGGTGAACTCGGCAATGCCCGCCTTGCCGCCGAAGTGCCCGAAGCCGCTGTCCTTGACGCCGCCAAACGGCATCTGCGCTTCGTCGTGCACGGTGGGGCCGTTGATGTGGCAGATGCCGGATTCGATGCGCCGCGCCACGTTTAGCGCCCGCGCCGTGTCGCGGCTGAACACGGCCGACGAGAGCCCATACGGATTGTCGTTCGCACAGGCGATCGCGGCCTCTTCGCCGCGCACGCGCACGATGGCCTTGACGGGGCCGAACGACTCGTCGTGGTAGATGCGCATCTCGGGCGTCACGTGATCGAGCAGCGTCGCGGGCATCAGCGTGCTGTCGGCCTTGCCGCCGCATACGAGCGTGGCGCCCTTCGCGAGCGCATCGTCGATCAGCGCGTTGCAGCGCTCGACGGTGCTCATGTCGACCACGGAGCCGAGCACGACCGGCCCCTTGCGCGGATCGCCGAGCGGTAAGGCGCGAGCGCGTGCGCCGAGGCGTTCGACAAACGCACTGGCGATATGCTCGTCGACGATAATCCGCTCGGTCGACATGCAGATCTGCCCGGAGTTCGCGAACGCGCCGAACACCGCTGCGTTGACGGCGGCGTCGAGGTCGGCGTCGTCGAGCACGACGAACGGCGCCTTGCCGCCAAGTTCCAGTACCGCGGGCTTGAGATGACGCGCACATTGCTCCGCAATCAGACGGCCCACCCGTGTCGAGCCGGTGAAGTTCACGCGGCGCACCTTCGGATGCGCGATCATCGTTTCCACGATCGTCGCTGCGTCCGCAGGTGCATTCGTCACGAAGTTCACGGCGCCGCGCGGCAGGCCGGCCTCCTGAATCGCTTCGACGATGAGGCCGTGCGTCGCCGGACAGATCTCGGAGCCCTTCAGCACGACGGTGTTGCCGCAGGCGAGCGGCAGCGCGATCGCGCGCACCGCGAGGATCACCGGCGCATTCCATGGCGCAATGCCGAGCACGACGCCTGCCGGCTGGCGCACGCCCATTGCCAGATTGCCGGGGACTTCGGAAGGAATCAACTCGCCGCCGATCTGTGTGGTCATCGCGGCTGCTTCGAGCAAGCCTTGCGCCGCGAGATGCACGTTGAAGCCCGCCCATAGACCCGAGGCCCCGGTCTCTGCCGCCATCGCAACAGTAAACGCCTCAGCCTTCGCTTCGAGCGCATGCGCGGCCTTCGTCAGCAAGACACGGCGTTCGCCCGGCCCGAGTGCCGACCATACAGGGAACGCACGCGCGGCGGCATCTACTGCCGCCCGGGCGTCTTCGATAGAGGCGGCAGGCGCGCGCGAAGCGACGCTTCCATCGAGCGGGTTGCGGCGCTCGAACGTTGCGCCGTTGCGCGCCGCTACCTGTTCGCCGTCGATCAACATTGACACGGTCTTCATCGTTTGTCTCTCAAGGGGATGCGTTATGCGACGAGCACTTCGACGAGCGCAGGACCAACGCTGGCAAGCGCGCTGCGCAACGCGTCGCGCAACTGCGCAGCCTCGCCGACGCGCACGCCGGGGCAGCCCATACCGGCGGCGATCGTCACGAAGTCGAGACCCGGCAGGTCGGTTCCCTGAACCGGATCCTCGGGGCCGAAGCCGAATTCCGGGGCGAAATCCTGCAAGGCCGCGTAGCGCGTATTGTTAAGGATGACGAATGTAATGGGCAGATGGTGCTGCACTGCGCTCCAGAGCGCCTGGATCGAATACATGCTGGAGCCGTCGCCGATCAGCGCGATCACGCGTTCGCCGCGGCGCGCGAGCGCAACACCGACCGCCGCCGGCATGCCAAAGCCGAGGCCGCCGCTGTCCATCGTGAGAAAGCCGCCCGCGCGCTCGATCGGCAGGTAGGTCTGCATCACCGGTCGCGCGCTCGGCGCTTCCTCGACGACGATGTCTTCAACGCGGCGAGCTTCGGCAAGCGTCTGCAGCGCAAATGCAACAGACATGCGCTCGCCCGGCGCGGTCGACGGCAGCGCGCGCGGCGGCGCCGGCCGCGGGGCGGGCAGCGCGCGTTCGTGCGGCGCAGGCCGATCGAGCAGATCGCGTACGCCGAGCCGCACATTGCCGACCACGGCCACACCTTGCGGCGTCCATGCGGCCGTGCCCGGATCGTCTATCAACTGGCACAGTTGCGCGCCGGGTGGCACGTGCGGGCCGTGTCCCGCGACGTGATAGGTGAAGGCGGGTGCGCCGAGCGCGAATACGACATCGTGGCCGCCCAGCAGCTCGACGATGCGCTCGCGCATGGCGGGCAGGAAACCGGCAAACAGAGGATGCGTCTCGGGGAAGCTGCAGCGCCCCGTCATCGGCGCGACGAACACGCGTGCACGATGACGCTCGGCCAGACGCACCACGTCCTCGACGGCGCCGGCCCGATCGACAGCTCCACCGACCACAAACGCGGGACGCTCACACGCATCGAGCAGCGCGCCGATGCGCGCGAGCATCTCCGGATCGGGCCGCGTGACGTGCGCGACCGCGCGCTCGGGCACCAGCTCGGCGGGCTGGTCCCAGTCGTCGACGGGAATCGAGACAAACACCGGACCGCGAGGCTCCTGCATGGCGATCGCGTAGGCACGCGCAATCGCGAGCGGCACGTCCTGCGCGCGTGCAGGTTCGATGCTCCATTTCACATAGGGCTTCGGCAGCTCGGTCGCCTGCGACGCGGCGAGGAACGGCTCGAACGGCAGGATCGAGCGCGCTTGCTGGCCGGCCGTGATGACGAGCGGCGTTCGGTTGCGGAACGCCGTGAAGATATTGCCCATCGCGTTGCCGACGCCGGCCGCCGAGTGCAGGTTCACGAGCGCCGCATTGCCGCTTGCCTGCGCGTAGCCATCGGCCATGCCGACGACGACGGCCTCCTGCAGGCCGAGCACATAGCGGAAATCGGCCGGGAAATCGCGGAACATCGGCAGTTCGGTCGAGCCGGGGTTGGCGAAGACCGACGTCATGCCGACGCGGCGGGCGAAGTCGATCACGGCATCGCGCACGGTCGTGCCGTGTGCGATGCCGTTCGGTTTGTCCTGCCGGGGCGCGCTGCTTGTCGTTGATGTCATTGAAAACCTCCTGTTACCTGAGCGCGTTGTGTCGATGGGGCATTATCACGAGGCTCGGGGTAATCCGAAATTGCCTATTCGGCAAAAAGACATTACCTTTGGGCATGACTTTCAATCTCCAACAACTGCATGCCTTTGCCACCATCGTAGCGGCCGGTAGTCTCGGTCGCGCGGCCGAGACGCTGCATGTCACGCAGCCCGCACTCAGCCGGGCGATCCGCCGGCTCGAGGATCAGGTCGGCGCGCCGCTATTCGAGCGCCATTCGCGCGGTATGCATCTGACCGCCGTCGGCGAGGCGCTGCTGCCCCACGCAATCCTGCTGCAGCGCGAAGCCGAGCAGGCGCGCGAGGAGATCGACGCGATGCGCGGGCTCGCACGCGGCACGATCCGCTGCGGCGCGGTCGGCAGCATTGCGAGTCTGGTGTTGCCGCTCGCCGTGAGCGGCGTGCTCCAAAAGTGGCCTAAATTGCGGGTCGAAATCATCGAAGGCGTCTGGGACCGTCTGGCGGACGCCTTGGTGCGCCGCGAGATCGACCTGGCGCTCAGCATGGCCGTGCCCGATACGGATGAGATCGCCGCGATCGGAGACTGCCGCTGGGAGGATTTCAGCTATGTCGTGGCGGCGCTCGATCATCCGTTGCGCGGCAAGCCGAAGTTGACGCTCGCCGACACGCTCGACGAGCAATGGGCGATTCCACCGCGAGGTACCGCGCCGTTCGAGCACATGCAGCAGGTGTTCGCCGAGCATGGGCTCGGCTTGCCGAACGTGGTGGTCGAGACGCGCTCGGTCACGGTGTTGAAGAGTCTGGTTGCGCGCTCGGGCTTCCTGAGCTGGATGGCTTCGACGATGTACGAAACGGAGAGCAAGGCGGGGGTCTTCGATACGCTCGAATTGCCCGGCGTGGTTGGCAGGCGCACGCTCACGGCATTCCGGCGCCGTGATGGCATTCTGCCGAGCCCCGCCGTCAAGCTGCTCGAACAATTGCGGCAGTTGACGGCGGTGACGCAGTAGAGAGTGCGGGGAACGGCCCTCAGATCGACTTTACTTCACCGCCGTCCATGCGCAGCGTCGAGCCGGTCATCCAATGCGCGGCGGGCGATACGATGAACGCCATCAGCTCGGCGATCTCCTCTGGCGTGCCGTACCTCGCGATGCCCGCCTCGAGCGGAAACTTCGCCGTGGCTTCTTCGACAGTCATGTTATGCAGTGGCGCCCAGTGTTCCAGGTAGGACTGCCGCCGACCTGTCATGACCGGGCCGGGCAGCACACTGTTGACCTGTACACCGTCTGCGATCCCCCGGTCTGAGAAGGCTTTGGCCAGCGCCACGATCGCCGCGTTGATCGTGCCGACCGCTGCGTACGGCGCTTTGGGAAACAGCGCCGAATTGCCCGACATCAACACGACAGAACCTGAGGTTTTCTTCAGCGACGGCCACGCGGCCACTGTCAAGCGCCGCGCGCCGTGCAGCTTCAGCGCGAGGCCGCGTTCCCATTGTTCGTCGGTCATGTCGAACACGTCGATCTGCGGCACGGCGCCCGCGATATTGAGCAACGCGTCGATCTGGCCGAAGCTTGCAAGAGTCTGGTCGACAACCTGCTGCGCAGCCTGCGGTTCGGACAGATCGAGGTCGATTGCAAGAGGCTCTGCACCGGCCTTTTTTACGTCGGCAGCGGTCTGTTCGAGATTCTCGCGGCTACGCGCAACCAGCACGATCGCGCCGAAATCGCGCGCAAGTCTAATGGCGGTTGAACGGCCGATTCCCTGGCTTGCACCAGTGACGATAGCGACTTTACTGGACATTTCCTTTCTCCTTGAGGGGCGAATGAGCGATTCCAATGCAGTGTCAGCGAATGGCCGTCTTGTCAGCGATTCAGGAACTCGTTAATGGCGGCTGCAATCTCTGCGGCATGGGTTTCCAGCGCGAAGTGTCCGGTGTCGAAGAAGCGCAGCACCGCAGCCGGCAAGTCGCGCCGAAATGCTTCGGCCCCTGCGGGCAGAAAGAACGGATCGTTTTTTCCCCACGCGGCAAGAAAGGGTGGTTGGTAGGTCCTGAAGTACTCCTGAAAAGCCGGATACAGCGCAACGTTGCTTCGATAGTCGCGGAACAGATCGAGCTGGACTTCATCGGCGCCCGGACGGTTCAGGTAGAACTCGTCGAGCGAATAGCCGTCTGGCGATACCTGCGCCGTATCTGCGACGCCGTGCGTGTACTGCCATACGGTGGTCTCGTGCGTGAGCAGCGCACGAAGCGCCTCGCGATTCGCGCTGGAAGGATCGTGCCAATAGGCGCGAATCGGATTCCAGCCCTCGCTCAAGCCTTCTTCGTAAGCGTTGCCGTTCTGCGAGATGATCGCGGCGATCCGCTCGGGATGCGCGAGCGCGAGCCGAAAGCCGGTGGGCGCGCCGTAGTCGAAAACGTACATTGCAAAGCGATCGAAGCCGATGTGTTCAGTGAAGCGCCCGATAACTTTGGCGATGTTGTCGAAAGTGTAGGTAAACACCTCGCGACTCGGCATGTCCGACTGCCCGAAGCCGGGCAGGTCCGGGGCAACGATATGAAAACGTTCCGCCAAGCGGGGAATCAGGTCGCGAAACATGTGGCTCGAACTCGGAAAGCCGTGCAGGAGCAGCAGTTTTGGGGCGCTTGAGTTGCCCGCTTCGCGATAGAAAATCTTGACGCCTTCTACGTCGGCGTAACGATAGGCAATGGAGGACATGAGTTTTCTTCCCAATGTATCAAGTGGTCTGCCGGAGATGGCAGGGGGTATGCGGCTGTTGAAATGACAGGCCGTCAGCATCGTTAGTGAGCCGAAATTGCGTGCGCCGCTTCAACTATCACGCGGGTCACGGCGTCGGGGTCCGTCACGATTGGCGTGTGATCGACCGGATATGAGTGCACCCGCGCGTTCATCCGCTGCGCCATGAAATGCTGGGTGTCGCGACTGATCATCCGATCCTGCTCGGCAATCAGGAACCAGCTTGGACGGTCTTTCCAGAGTGGACGCCCGACCGCCTCGCTGATGCATGAAACGGAAATGGGCCGCTGAACCGCACCGAGCACTGTCAATTCCCGAGGCGCCGCGTGTTGCGCGAAGGCCGAGGCGAACGCCTCGTCAGGCAGCCAGATCAGCTCATGCCGGTCCGGAACCAGTTTCGGCGCCAGTGGGTGCGTTTCGCCACGGTAGAACACCTCGCCAACCGTTTCGCCTTCGTCCGGCGCAAGTGCGGCCACGTAGACCAAAGCTTTGACGTTTTCGGCGCGCGTCGAGCCGATCACCGCGCCGGCATAGGCGTGCCCGGCGAGTACCACCGGGCCGTCGATTCGCTCGAGTGCTCGATCCAGCGCGGCCGCGTCGTCGCGCAGGGAAGTGAGCGGCAGCGACGCCGCGATTGCCCTTATGCCATGAACCTCCAGACGCTCGATGACCTTGCTCCAACTCGAGCCGTCTGCCCACGCGCCGTGCACAAGCACCGCGCTCACAGTGTCAGTTGCCATTTCTCGCTCCTTTGAAGAATAGATGTGGGGATTGCCTTCGACGCTTACACATCGTTTATTTTGGTAACTATCCTAATGTGTTTTTACAGGTTACAAAGATTTTATGTAACTTGTCAAGATCGTTTTTAGTGGTTACGATGAGGCTATCGACACTTCAGTTTCATCATAAGAAATGGACTACCGTCAGATCCCCGCGATATTCGTCGCTGATGCGACCGGACTGGATTTTCTGAACTCGGTGGCGACGCCCGTTGATGAGGAGGTCGACTGGATCACCGATGGAGAGGGCCTGCTATCCTGGCTGGGGCAGGCCGGGCTTGTCCCTTCCGGGGTGCTCGAGACAATGCGGGGTCGCTGCACATCTGCTGAACTCGACGAGGTTGCGCAGCGGGCACGCGAACTACGCGAGTGGTTCAGGGATTTTGTCCGCAAGCGGAAAGGGCGGCCCTTGCTCGCCAAAGATCTGCGCGAGCTCGAGCCTTTGAATCAACTGCTTGAGCGGGACGCGCAGCATGGTGAAGTCGTCGCGAAGACGGCGGATGGCGTCACGACCTTCGAACTGCGCGCGAACCGGCGCTGGCAATCAGCGGAGTCGTTGCTGATGCCGATAGCCGAAGCGCTGGCGCGACTCGTCTGTGAGGAGGATTTCACCTACGTGAAGGCGTGCGAAGGCCCTCGCTGCACGTTGATGTTTGCCGACCATACGCGCGGTCACGCGCGCAGGTGGTGCAGCATGGCGATCTGCGGTAACCGTGCCAAGGTTGCAGCGCACCGGAAGCGGGTTAAGGAGCAGGAACACGGCTAAGTGTCAGTCTTTTTCCAGTTTCGGTACGCCATTGATCGACGAAGCGGACGGGCATAGCACGCGCCGCTGAACTCAGACGTTGGGCCCCAACAATCGGGAGAACATCTTGGCCGCAAAAATTCTCATGGCGCTTAGTGCGAGCATTATGTGTGCGCTCGGAATTGTTCACCTTGTCTATACGTTCTGGGGGCCAACGCTCACACCCCGCGACCCCGCGCTGCAAATCAGCATGAGCCAGATTTCACCTGTCATTTCGAAAGAAACCACCATGTGGCGAGCCTGGATGGGCTTCAATGTGAGCCACAGCATGGGGCTTATCTTGTTCGGCCTGGTGTTTGGTTTTCTGGCATTGGCTCACAGCGAACTTCTGTTTCGATCGCCGTTCCTGCTGGTTGTCGGGCTGGCAATGCTTGGCAGTTTTGTGGTGCTCGCCAAGGTTTACTGGTTCAGTGCGCCTTTCGCAGGCGTCAGTATTGCTTTGGCCTGCTATGTCGCCAGTATTGCGTTATCGCGGGCTTGATGAGGCCGGTTATCTCGGTGTTGCTTCCAATGATGGAAATCTGCTTCGCGACCTGCCGGCTTTGCCCGGCCATTCGCGTCACCTAAGATAGTTGTCGAAGGCTTGAGTGGCGCAGTGGATGTCTGAGGAGCCGATGATGACAAGCATGAAAGCAGCAGTGATCTACGAAGCGGGTGGCCCCGAAGTATTGAAGCTCGAAACCCGCCCGGTGCCTTCGCCGCGCAGCGGCGACGTGCTGATTCGCGTGAAAGCGTTCGGACTGAACCGCTCCGAGCTATTCACGCGTCAGGGGCTGTCACCCGGCGTGACGTTTCCCCGCATCCTCGGCATCGAAGCGGTCGGCATCGTCGAGGCCGCACCCGGTGGCGAGTTCAGGCCGGGCGACGTCGTTGCAACGGCGATGGGCGGCATGGGACGGCAGTTCGACGGCAGCTACGCCGAGTACACCTGTGTGCCTGCCAGCCAGGCGCAGCCCTTCAAATCGTCGCTGCCGTGGGAAACACTCGGGGCGATGCCGGAAATGCTGCAGACCGCATGGGGATCGCTCTTCAAGGCGCTGCGGCTCGCCGAAGGCGAGCGTCTGCTGATTCGCGGCGGCACGACCTCGGTGGGACTCGCGGCGGCCGCCATCGCGAAGCATCATGGCGCAGTCGTCATAGCGACCACGCGCAATCCTGCACGCAGCGACCTGTTGCGGGAAAACGGTGCGGACCAGGTCGTGATCGATATCGGCACCATCTCGGAGCAGGTCCGCGAGGTCTCGTCAGGTGGCGTCGACAAGGTGCTGGAACTCGTCGGCACGTCCACACTGATGGACTCGCTGCGTTGCGCGCGGCCACGCGGCATTGTGTGCATGACCGGCATGGTTGGCAACGCCTGGTCGTTTTCCGAGTTCAGCCCGATGGAGGCGATCCCGAGCACCGTTGCTCTCACCACCTATGACGGCGGCACGAGCGAGTTCATGATGATGCCGCTTGCAGAACTCACCCAACTGGTGGAAGCCGGCACCTTGCGCATCAATCCGGGCAAGCTCTTCAAGCTCGACGAGATCGTCGAAGCACACCGCTGCATGGAAGAGAATCGCGCGGCCGGCAAGATCGTCGTGCTCACCTAGCGGGAACCGCGCTGGCTAGCCTTCTCCCTGCTTCGGGTCGGTGTTGAACGTATACAAAACGATCTTCCACGTGCCGTCGATTTTCCGCAGCACGAAGACTTCGCGGTTGTAGTCCGTCACTTTCTTGCCGTTCTCAATCACGGCCGCCCCGACGTGATGGTGCGTACGCACGACAGCCGTATCGCCATATACGTTGATTGCATCGTAGGCGAAGTGGGTGGTGAAATTGGCAATCTTGAAGAGCGCGTCATAGCCCGCTACTTTCTGCTCATGTGTTGTATAGGTTCGCTTATCGTTCCACTCGGCCACGCTGTCGTCGGCGAACAGCCCGACAATCGCGTTGGTGTCCTTCGAATTGAGCGCCTCCTGATAACGGTTGACCACGTCATACACCGCCTGCTGCTCGGCTCGCACGGATGGATCGGACGAGTAGGGAAGGTTGTTCTCTTCAGCGGCGGATAAAGGTATTGAAGAAACCAACGCCAACAGTGCGGCAACCATCGCCGTTGCAATGTAGGCAATCAGGGCATGTTGTTTCATTTGAATCCTCCAGTTGCTAAGTCAGTCATGTCTTGCCAGGTTGCGAGCGCTATCTCGCGTTGTGGCCAGAAATTCATGAATACTGGCGACGACAGCCGCGCCTTCTCCTGCAGCGGCGGCAACCCGCTTGATCGAGCCGGACCGCACGTCGCCAATCGCAAACACCCCCGGCACGCTTGTTTCGAGTGGAGTCCGGATAAGCCCGGTTCGCGCTTCAAGCACGCTACCGGTCAGCACGAAACCCTTTTCGTCGGTCATGACCTGAGCGTTATCGAGCCACCCTGTGTTGGGCGTCGCGCCGGTGAAGAAGAACAGATGCGAGGTCTTCAACACGCACTCGCCCTCGGGCCCTTTGCTGCGCACCGCGGTGATCGAGCCACGCTCGTGTGCGATGCCGGCGACCTGTGTCTGCATGTGCAGCGTCACATTCGACAGGGCGCCGATCCGCTCGATCAGATAGCGCGACATGCTGGCTTCCAGATTGCTGCTCCGAACCAGTACATGGACGTGCGCCACACGCGATGCCAGATAGACGATTGCCTGGCCTGCCGAATTGCCGCCCCCGACCAGCATCACTTCCTTGCCCTTGCAGATTTCGGCCTCGACGGGAGAAGCCCAGTAATACGTTCCACGGCCCCCAAAACGGTCGAGACCGTCGATCTGGGGCCGTCGATATGCCGCGCCGGTGGCGATCACGACGGTGTGGCACTTGACGCGCCGGTTGTTGTCCAGTTCCAGCTCGATCGGCGAACAATGACAGTCGAGCGAGCGGATACGCGCGGGAACGACGATCTGCGCGCCGAATTTCTGCGCCTGGACGAATGCCCGTGCGGCAAGCGCCTGTCCCGTGATTCCCGTGGGAAAGCCGAGATAGTTTTCTATCCGCATGCTGGCACCGGCCTGGCCGCCAGGTGCGCGCGCATCGAACACGGCGACTGAGAGCCCTTCGGATGCCGCGTACACGGCCGCCGCCAGCCCTGACGGTCCAGCTCCTATCACCGCAACGTCGTACACGCGCTCGACATCGAAATGCGCGAGCCAACCCAATTGCGATGCAAGTTCGGCTTCGCTAGGCGCGCGAAGCACCGAACCGTCCGGGCAGATGACAAGCGGCAAATCCTCTTCGGACTTTGTCACGCGCCGCAACCACGCGGCGCCGTCAGGGTCGTCGAACGCGTCGATCACCGTATGCGGGTGCGAGTTGCAGGCGAGAAACTCCTGAAGCGCGACGACGCGAGCTTCGTCCTGTCTGCCGACGATGACCGGGCCACTGCCGCCCTCGATCAACCTCACGCGACGCAGGATCATCGAGCGCATCAGACGCTGCCGTACTTGTGCATCTTGCGGATGTCCGCGTCGGACAGCAGCGGATGCAGTTGACGATCGCGGCAACTGGGAGGATCGGGGAGAGTCGCCAGTTCGTCCTGGTCTTGCTTGACAAACGCGGTATAGGCACCCTGAACGATCGACGTGCTTGGGGCGCTTCGTTCCAATACTGTATTCATGATCACACCATCGCAAGCGTCACACCGCAGCGGGATTGGTGGTCGAAAACGCGTAACGCGCGATCTTCCACGTCCCCGCCACCTTCTGGAACAGGAACAACTCTTGATTGGCTTCCGCTTTGCTCTCACCGGTCGCATGTATCTTCACCGACCCGGCGGAGTTGGTCCGCGCCACTACCCAGTCAGGCGAGAGCTGGCGGATTTCCTGCACCGCGAATTTCACCGTCAACTGGATCGCGTCGAACACGATGTCATAGGCGCTTCTGATCGCCTCTGCGCCGACGCTCGACTGGAAGTGCTGCGGCATGAACACGCCATCGTCGGCATACAGCAGCATCACCGCGCGAGTACTGGACGCGTTCAATGCGGCCTCGTATTGATTCAATACGTCCGCAACGGCTTTTTCATCTGCATTCATTTCACTTCTCCTTTCAAAAGGGCGAGGCGCAATCCTGGTCAATCGTAGTAACGCTCGGTGATGTGCTCGGCCGTCGCGATCGTCGTGATGTTGGTGGCGACGGAAATGGCGTCCGGGAAAATCGACGCGTCCACCACGCGCAATCCTTCCAGTCCATGCACGCGGCCTTCTGTGTCGACCACAGCTGCCGGGTCGTTGGGGAGGCCCATCGGCGCCGTCGAGGTCGGGTGGTGATAGGTGTCGAGAGTCGACCTGATCGAATCCATGATCTGTTCGTCGTTCAGCGCCGCCGGACCCGGCGCGAGTTCAGAATCGATCAACGCCGAGAGTGGAGCGCTCTGGCCGATCCGGCGCGCGAGCTTCACACCCTCGAGCAGACGCGCGCGGTCTTCGGGGGCCGCGAGGAAGTTCAGATCGATTCGAGGCGCCGCCAGCGGAGCGCGGCTGGTGAGACGCAGGGTGCCGGCCGACACAGGCCGGGTCAGTGCTACGGCTAGCACGAACCCCACCCCGGTCGGACTCTGGTCATGCGGGAACAGGTGCGTGGCCGTGATGTGAAGGTCCATGTCGCCGTTTCTCGCTGTCGAGCTGTGGGTCCACAGCTTCGCGCCAATCGCGGGCGACTGCCGCCCGATCCGCTCGGGGCGGGCGGCATAGGCGTTGTAGTAGAACGGGTGATCCTTGAGCCGCCGGCCAACCGGCAAATCGATAAGCTCGGGAATGGCTAGCGTCTTGAGGTCCGCACCGGGACCGACACCGGAGCGCAGAAGGATCGCAGCGCTGCCGTAGGTCCCCGCGCTCACGATGACTTCGCCTGCATGGAGCCGCTCGCCGTCCGCAAGCTGGACACCGATTGCGCGCTTGCCGTCGAACAGCACCTTGTCGACCACCACACCCGCTCGAATCTGAAGGTTGTCGCGGGAGCGCACACGGTCGTTGAGATATGCCATGCCGGTGTTGACCCTCACGCCGTTCACTATGTTCATCGAGTACGGTCCGACGCCGTCTGCGTCCGGCGCGTCGAAGTCATCGATCAACCGATAGCCGTTCTCCAGCACCGCATCGATGAACGCCTGCTGCATCGGCGTTGTTTCGTTGCGGGTCAACTGGCGCACGGGGAGGGGACCGTCGTATCCGTGCAGCGCGGCACAGCCGTTATCGCGACGCTCCAGCCGCTTGAAGGACGCGAGCATGTCGTCGTAGCTCCAGCCCGGCAGCCCCCAGTTCCTGAAGTCCTGAGGCCGTGCGCGGATCGCTACCGCACCGTTGATAGCGGAGCTGCCGCCGAGCACCTTGCCGCGGATCGCATTGATGGGGTGAGGGATATAGCCCGCCTCGCTGCGAAACCCCCAGTCGTGCTCCGCGTCGCCTCCAACGGTATCGCTACTGGCGAGAACGTGAGGATACGACCACGCGGGATAGGCCGGTCCTGCTTCAAGCAGCACGACCGAGCGGCGGATTCTCTCGCTCAGACGAGAAGCCATCACGGCGCCAGCTGAACCGCCTCCCACGATCAGAACGTCGACAACCCGTTGCGTCGACGTCGCGGCGGTTGCGTTTTGCTGTTCCATCACGCTCTCCGTTCAGGACCTCTGCATGGCTAGAACGATAGTCACGGCTTGCGCTGCAGAACAGGTAGCGGATGTCGAACTCGAGGTTCGATTTGCTCGAACGCCGGCTCGCGGTATTCAGACCGCAAGCGAGCCGTTGATCAGCCCCGCGGACACCAGATTGGCGTCCCAGTGCGCGGGGTGGCCAACCTGCTCGGCAAGGAACTCGATCAGGACGTGGATCTTGGGTGGAGTGCGAACGGTCTTGCGATAGACCGCTGATATCTGTCCGCCGGAAGGGGAATAAGCCTGCAGAACGGGGACGAGCTCCCCGGCCAGTATCGGTTCCGCAGCAAGAAAGGTCGGCAGAATCGCCAGACCCAGTCCCGCACGCGTGCCCTCGAGCAGCAGGTGGCCGGAATCCGTGCGCATGCGCGTCCCGATACGGAACGACTGGCGCTTGCCGTCGATCGGCAGGCTCCACATGCCGTTCGGTTCACGGTTGTAGTAGATGAGCCCATCGTGATGGGCCAGATCGCAGGGATGGTCCGGCGTGCCCCGTTGTTCGAGGTAAGCCGGGCTCGCACAGATCACATGACGGTTCACGGTAATGGTCCGTCCCACCAGGCTCGAGTCGGACAGCTCGCCCATGCGGATCGCCATGTCGTACTGGCCGTCCTGCAGGCTGACCACCCGGTCCTGGGCTTCTACATCCAGACACAGATCCGGATGCAGCGCGGCGAACCTCGAGAGTATCGGGGCAAGGTGGCGGGTCATGAAGGCCATGGGGACTGCGAGCCGGAACGTGCCGCGCAGACTCGACTGAACCTCCTGTACCGACTCCTCCGCGCGCTCCACGTCTTCCAGAACGCGCGACGCACTTTCGTAGAACACGACTCCAGCCTGCGTCATACGCAGCGGTCGGCCGCGCTCGAGCAATGCGCATCCCAACCGTTTTTCCAGCTGCTGCACACGTTCGCTGACGATCGACTTCGTCGTGCCCAGGCGTCGTGCCGCCTCGGAAAAGCTGGCCGCTTCCACGACGGTCACGAAGGTGCTCATGTCCGAGAATTTGTTCATACGGAATCCTCAACGTGGTGTATGTAACCCCGTCGAGTTCGACTCTGTCTGTCCATGCGCGATCGGTCGAGCGAGCGCAGATGCGCTGTCGCGACAGCGATCGGATGTTACGAAGGGTATCGCACCCGGCATTGCCCGGTTAGACGGCAAAGCGGGAATCAGATTTCCATTTCTGGAAAGATCGCAGCGGCGCGCGGGCGGTTTCCGACGCACGCCGGAGCTGCCTGGCGTCTCCTCCTTGTCCGGCGGGAGGGGATGTTGCAAAATGAGGACGCAAAATCTGGGCACAAATCGAGCTTTCCACATTTGGAAAAGCGATGGCGGATCTCAACTCGCTGGTGGTATTCGCAAAGGTCGTGGAAGCCAACAGCTTCTCGGAGGCGGCACGCCGCCTCAACATGCCGATCTCCACCGTCAGCCGCCGCATAGCCGAACTGGAGGATCAGCTCGGGGTGCGCCTGCTCGAGCGCTCGACGCGAACCCTGCGGCTCACGGAGTTGGGACGGGAAGTGTTCGAGCATGCCGTGCGCGGGGCTCAACTCAGAGACGCGATCGAAAGCGTTGTTTCAAGCCGCCTTTCCGACATCTCGGGCACCTTACGGCTGTCCGCTCCGCCGAGCCTTTCCGATACCTTGCTGACACCGCTCGCGATTGTGTTTCAACGGCAGTATCCGAATCTGCGCATCCAGATCCTCGTCACCGAGCGCTTTGTCGAGCATATCGCCGACGGGGTGGATCTGGTGTTCAGGCTGGGCGCCTTGCGCGATTCGTCTCTGGTCGCGAAGCGGATTTTGACCTACCGCCACCAGCTCGTGGCGAGCCCCGGCTATCTCAAGACTTGCAAGCCGCCGCGGACGCCTCAGGATCTGCTCGATCATCGGCTGCTGGCCTTTTCGCACTGGAAGCCGGATAGCACCTGGACGTTTGTTCATAAGAATGGCAAGGACAAGGAGACGCTCACCTTTCAGCCGTCTCTCGCGATGAACGATTTCGCCGGCCTCGCGCCTGCGTTGCTGATGGGCAGCGGCATCGGCGAGCTTCCGCCAATCATGCAGCCTCATCTCCTACGCGAGGGCAGGCTCGTCGAGGTCATGCCCGACTGGCACTTTCGTACCTTCAATCTTTCTCTGGTGCATCTGGGGAACCGGCACGTATCGAAGCCATGCCGGCTTTTCAAGGACTTCGCGGCACAAATGGCGCCTACGCTTTTTCCTGACCTACCGAGCTGAAAGACCCCTGGACTAGTGTATTAAGAACGGGTTGAAATCGGTGCCGTAGTCGTAGTGATCGATGTTCTCCGAAGTCTTCAGGAAGCGGACCACCCGGTACGTAACGGGAAGCATGACCACTTCGACGACCACCTTCGCGGCCCACCCTGCAACGATCCCCTGGAGCAACAGGCTGCCGGGAAATACGCTATGCAATGCGATGCCATAGAACAGGATCGTGTTGACGCCTTCCCCTGCCACGGTCGAGCAGACGAAACGAGCCCAAAGGCGCCTGCCTTTGTCCCAGATTTTCATCTTCGCCAGAACATATGAATTGCAGATATCCCCGGCGAAGAAAGCTACGAGCCCGGCAATCGAGACCTTCACACCTGGCGAAAATATGGTCTGAAAGGCGGCGTCGTGGACGAAGAAGGCCGCAGCCGGCACGAACAGTTGCCCTCCGGCGATGGCAGATCCCGCAATCGAGCAGAACATCGAAATCCAGATCACATGACGCGCCTGAGCGTAGCCGTAGACTTCAGTCAGGATGTCGCCGATGAGATAGGTAAACGGAAAATACAGCACCGTGACAGAGACGCCCACGCCACCGGCGGAGATGATCCTCGACCCTGTAAAGTCCGATACCAACAGGAAGGTCACGTTCAGAGCCAGCAGCAGGTCGAGATATCTGGGCGTTCGGTCAAGGCGCAGCATCCGGATACCTCCGTCTTTCACCTGGGCGAATTGGCACGATCGCTTCACGCAGGTTGTCCGCTCAGACTGGCAACGAGCCGAACAGGCTGGGCACCATTTGAGAGGCAAACTCCTTGAAGACACGCACCTGTCGTGGCAGATACCGGTCGCGCAAATGCGCGATGGTGAGATCGAACACGGGAAGGTGCCATTCTGGCATCACTTCAACAAGTAAGCCGTTGCGCAGGAGTTCAGGCTGGACGATAGGGGGTAATTCGCCGATCCCGCAGCCTTCGAGCAAAGCCACGACAAGGCCCGCATAGTCGTTCATGGCGATGGCGGGTTGGAAGGAAAGCGTCTCGGCATCCCGCCCATTTGCATGAATGAAGCTCCAGCTATAGTTTGGCTTCCAGAACGAAAAGGCGAAGAGCCGGTGCTCGCGCAGATCCCTCGGCGCTTTCGGTGGTTCACAGGTGGCTAGATACGCCGGGCTCGCCACCACCTGATGCCGGTAGGTCAGCAGCCTGCGCGCAACGAGTGCCGGGTCCGTGAAGACGCCGACCTTGAGCGCGATATCGACATCTTCCGCGATCTGATCGACGATCCGCTCGGTGATGAATACCTGCACCCGGACGTTCGGATAGGCAGCCTGAAACGCGCTGACCACTGGAACGATCAACGAGTCGGAGATACTTGGGGGCGCGCAAAGACGCAACGTACCGGAGACGTCCGAGATCCGGTTCGAGATGATGTTGTCGACTGCTTCACTGACTTCGGCGGTATGCCGCGCGAGTTCCAGAACTTCGGCGCCCAGATCCGTGAGCCGCAAATGGCGGGTCGACCGGTCCAGCAGGCGCACGCCTAGCTGATTTTCGAGCTCAACGACGCGGCGACTGACAGTAGAAATCGGCATTTTCAAACGCCGCGCTGCCTCCGAGAAGCTGCTGGCCTCGGCGACCTTGGCAAAAACCAGCAGGGAGTTGAGGTCTTTCATCGTCAACGGCGCAGCGCGCGACGCACGGCGGTGACATGCAGGGCGGACCACCGATGATCAAGGCTGTTGGCAATGGTCTTTCTGACTCCGCGCAGCGCGCGGGCTAGATAACCCGCCAGCAATGGAAGTTCCGCCAACCGGCCGCGTGCGCTTAGAAACAGCGTATGCGTATCATGCAGCGTTTCACGATTTGCCCAATGCACCTTGTAGGCGGCGTAAAGCGGACGGAAATCAAAATCGCGCCCGTTCGCGTGCGCCCACTTCACACAGAATTCCTGTAGAAGATTGCCGGGCGAGCCGGCGCTGAATGCCTCGTCGTAGGTCATGATGAAGCCCTCGAAGGACTGCGGGCTGACGAGATTCACCGACGCTGCTATCGGCCTGCCATCGAGCTTCAGGAACGTGACGAGTGGTGTGGTAGACAGGTCAGTCCGCCGCGCCAGCGCGACGAAAAAGTCCCGTACCGCTTCATTCATCAAGTACTGGGTATTCAGCCCACGGGATATCGCCCAGCGCCGCTTCGTCGCAAATAGCCACGTCAAAACCGCCTCTGCATCATCGGCGCTCTTGCACCAGCCGAGTTCCGGTTGGCCCCTCGCACTCAACCATCGGAGATGGCGTCGCAAGTCTGCCCGAAGCGACTTTGACAACGTGGCGGAAAAATCGTCCCATCGCTCGAATTGTCGCAGGCGGATTGAGTAACCGGGAAGCTCATGCAATCGTTTCGGAATGAAGGGCAGCAACCACGACTGCTTGAGCGGCCCGATCGCTTCCTGCAATGCGCTATCGCTTCTTACGAAACGAATCTCGAGCGTGTCTGCGCGAACCTCCAGCGCAGCATGAAGCACTTCGGCGATAACCGTATCGCCTGCTCGCGCATGCACGAGTGGAGCGCCATATTCTTCATCGCTTCCGCAACCCAAGGGCCTGGCGATCCGCAGCAGACCCTTGCGGTAAATTGCCAGTGGCAAAAGGGCACGCAATTCGCCTTGCTCGTACACCATGGCAACGGCAACACCCGCGCCTTTTGCGAGTGCGATTTCGGCGGCCAGCTCACAGTAGGAATACGTCAGACAGAATGAATGGTCTTGCGCTGCGGCTGCGAGGTTATCCCATTCGTGGCGGAGGGCTCTGAACGAATCCATGTCCGCGAACATCCTGGCTTCGCGCCGAAACTGGAACGACCCCGGTGCATAGCTTGCGACGGGAAGTGGTTCGATCAACATCTCGGCCTCCACTCCAATGCCGAGGTTAGGAGCCTTCGCGCCATAACCTCCCCCTTACGATCGAACTTGCTGTTTTGCGAACCACTTTTCAATGCTAACGGCGCGCGAGGACGGCTCCTAGTCGGATAAAGACGGATGGGGAAACCACCCGTAGGAAACAACGCGCTCGATCATTGGGGAAAGATGGCCTCCTGCCGTAGGCAAACCCACCCGACGCCTAAAGCGATTCGAAATTCGATCGTCTTGTGATCGACTGATGATAGTGAAACGGCAATTATCAAACGAAGAGACAGAATCTACGATGCGTTCGACGGTTCGAACCCGGACCGAATCGATTCACCTTCATCGTCGTCACTCGCGAGGAGCATCGCCATGGATAGCAGATCGAACGCTTTAAGGATTCACGTCAGGGAGCAGGGGAGCGGCCAGTTTGTCGCCGAGCTGGAGCGCCGCGTCGGCATGCCCTACACGCCGGAGCAGGTTCCGGTGGCCTTCGATGCCAATTTCAACGCCGGTGATATCGACGGTGTGGTCAGCTTGTTCAGCGATAACGCGACGATGCGCATGCCGGACGGCGGAGGTGTGGTAACCGGCATCGAGGAATTGCGCCGCCAGTTTTCGGGGCTGTTGGCGAACGATGTTCGGATTTGCAACAAGGTACGCCTCTCGCTGGTGAGCGACGACGTTGCATTGGTGTTGCTGGATTGGACGCTGACCATGAGATTGCCGGACGGCCGGCACGTCGATCAAGGCGGCACAGCTACGCAGGTCATGGGGCGGGGCGGCGACGGGGTATGGAAGCTGCGGATTTCTAACCCGCTTGGGACCCGTTGATCCGCCCTGCAGACGATGGCCGACAGATAGCGCCTTGCCGGCGTACTCGCTAAATCGAATGGACGCCTCAAGCAAAGAAAGCGATGGCCTGGCCGTTTAACTTTGACATTTCGACAACTGGACCCAGGCAGCGTCCGTCGGCGAAGTCGAACGCAACGACTGAATCCCGGGCGACGCAATAGAGATATCCCTCTGGACCGAAGCGCAGACCACGGGGACGATGAAAGCTCATTTCCGGATCGACCCGGAACACGCGGACAAGATTGCCGGTCGAGCGATCGTATTCGCGGATGGTGCATACCGCATCCGGCTTGCCAAAGGGGAACTCGCTAGACACAAGAACGTTTCCGTTCGGCCCAATCGCGAGATCCAGTGGACTCACCGAGTCGTCCGTAATGAATCGGGAAGTAAGCGGTCGACCGTCCGGGTAGAAAACGACGATGTTGTTTTCTCCCTCACCGTCTGGCCCGATGCCTGAAGCCAGGAAAAGCTTTCCATCTGTACAGAAGGCGAATCCGCGAGGATACGGAACCACACCGGCGGGCAGGACGGATTGCGCGGCGCCGTCGAGAGATGGGGGGAGTGCGGCAATCGTTCTTGCGCTACGCAACCCAACGTAATAGCGCCCATCGGGTCCGAGGTTGCCGCCTCCGGCATTCAGTCCTGGAACGTGGCCTGTATCGCGTACTACTGTTCCAAGGATGTCGAGCGCGAGGACGCGGTCGTCTCCGCTATTGACGTAGAGATGCTGCCGATCCGCACTAAGGCTCATGCCGCGAGGGTCGACGATGCGAGGGTCGTCGCTGAAGGAACCTGTGAAGGTGCCGTCGAGGCGGAATGACAGGAGCGCCCCGTATCCGTCGCCGTTTGAGCCGGAGGCACTGGTAACCAGAATGTGCATATCGAGTCCTGCAAGATAGTTTGGAAGCTCTCGCCGTGCCGTGTCGAAGTGGCTAACTCAGCGACCGGCGCTGCGTTAGCGCCGGTCGCTGCGTGCTTCAGGCTGTACTTGTGTGATCAGAGTTAGGTGCCGGAATCCGCTCTTCCGGGTCCGGCTAGTGGGGGAGCGACCTACGCCGCCTGCGTTTCAGCATGGAACGGATAGTCGGTGTAACCGCGTGCGTCACCACCATAGAACGTGCTGCGGTCGTACCGATTGAGCGGCAGGTTCAGCCGCAGGCGCTCGGGCAGATCGGGGTTGGCGATAAAGTGGCGGCCAAACGCCACGATATCCGCGTGACCCGCTTCGACGATCGCGTCCGCCGTCTCTTTCGTGAAGCCGCCTGCGGCGATTAGTGTGCCGGCGAACTTCGGACGCAGGTGGCGCGCGGCAACCGGGTCGTGAGTTTCGCCGATGGTTTCCGTCCCTTTGATACGCGGCTCGACCACGTGGAGATACCCGATACCACGCTGGTCCAACTGCTGCGTCACGTAACCGAAGGTGGTTTCCGGATCGCTGTCGTGCATCGAGCCATAGGTGCCGCTCGGCGCAATGCGCACGCCGACACGGTCTGCGCCCCACACCGAAATCAGGGCGTCCGTCACTTCGAGGAGAAAACGGGCGCGATTTTCGATCGCCCCGCCATATTCGTCGGTGCGGGTGTTCGAGCCGTCCTGGAGGAACTGGTCCGGCAGGTAGCCGTTTGCGCCGTGCAACTCCACGCCGTCGAAGCCCGCGCGTAATGCCCGCTCGGCACCCCTGCGGAAGTCCTCGATAATGGCGGGTATTTCGTGCAGTTCAAGCGCACGGGGCATGGCAAATTCGACTTCGCCGTTCACGGAATACGCGTAGCCTTCGGCTTGCAGCGCTGACGGAGCGACGGGCGCCGCGCCACCTGGTTGAAGATCGGGGTGGGACTGACGGCCGACATGCCACAACTGAAGGAAGATGCGCGCGCCCTTGGCATGCACGGCATCCGTGATGCGGCGCCATCCTGCGATCTGGTCGTCGGAGTAGATTCCGGGGGCCATTGCGTAGCCGTAGCCTTGCAATGAAACAGGGGTTGCCTCCGTAATGATGAGGCCACCTTCGGTGGCGCGCTGCGTGTAGTACTCGACCATCAGGTCGCCCGGCACGTCGCCGGGCTCCGAACGCATGCGCGTCAGCGGCGCCATCGCGACGCGGTGGGAAAGGGTATAGGGTCCAACCTTGGCGGGTGAAAACAGTTTGCTCATGGAGTTACTCCTGGCGGATCAGTTAGTACCGGCTTGCGGCACGAGCGCGTTAACATGTACGACGGCTCTGGAATGGCTGCCGGACGAGATCGCGATAGCAGTTCGCCAGGCACGGACACATCGTCGTTGTTTTGGACGGGCCGCGGTAGGCAGCTTGACCGCATAACAGACATTCCCTTGAGGCATATCGGGCGACGCATGCCCTCCAGACATCCGTTCCAGGAGGGACGACGATGGATCGATTGACAGCGATGGAAACGTTCGTGTGTGTGGTGGATTCGGGTTCTTTTTCGGCGGCAGCGCGGCTGCTGAACGTTGGACAGCCAGCCGTTTCCAAGTCCATTGCGCAACTCGAAGAGCGGCTCGCGGTTCGACTGCTGCTCCGCTCCACGCGCGGCTTGACGCCGACCGAGGCGGGCCATGCCTTTTACGAGCGCGCCAAGCGGGCGATCGAAGAAGCCGACGAAGCGGAGGTTGCGGCAAGAGGATCGGCTGGCGCTCTCTCGGGGCGTCTCCGGATTTCCGCGGCGGTGACCTTTGCGCGGATTCACATCGTTCCGCACCTTCAAACCTTTCTCGATCGACACCCTGAGCTCAACGTCGACATCGTGCTGGACGATGAAAACATTGATTTGCTGGAACACGGCATCGACGTAGCGATCAGGATCGGGGTGCTCGGCGACTCGAGCATGACCGCACGCAAGGTCGGTCACGGCAGGCGTTGTGTCGTCGGCACACCAGCCTGGTTCGCGAAAGCCGGCGAACCGCGGGTCCCTGCCGATCTGCTATCGCATCAGGCGATCGTATATGAGCAGGACGGCGGCGGAAACGTGTGGTCGTTCAGGCGAGGCGATTCGGAAACGGCGGTTGCCGTCGCCGGGCGCGTCCGAGTGAACGCCGCGGAAGGCGTGCGTGCGGCCGTGCTCGCCGACATGGGCGTTGCGATTGCGTCCGAATGGATGTTCGCGCCGGAAATCGAGAGTGGTGCGGTAAAGCGGGTGCTGGCCGACTGGGAATTGCCTGGCCTCGACCTGTGGGCCGTTTTTCCGAGTGGGCGCATGGTCAGTGCGAAAGCACGCGCTTTCGTCGCCTGGGTTGAGGAGTTGTGCGGTTTTAATCCAGTCGTTCCCGACTCATCGCCGGGAACGAACGTCGGATAAATCAGGAGGCCGAAACAACCTTCTTGCGCAGGACCGGCAGCATGTCCTGCGGCTCAGGGCGGTGCGTATAGTCCGGGTTGACTTCCGAGTACAGGATCGTTCCGTCTTGTCCGACCACGTAGCGCGCCGGCATCGGCAACGTCCAGCTGCCGTCTCCGTTGAACGCTGGCAGATCGTTCTTGAGGTTCTTGTACAGATCGACGAGATAGTCGGGCAAAGCAAAGCGGATGCCGAATGCGGCCGCCACGTCGTTGTGCGTGTCGCTCAGGATCGGGAAGCTTAGCTTGTTGGTGCGGATCGATTTGCGGCTATTCACGGCATTCTGCGGTGAGATCGCCACCAGATTGGCGCCTTCGGCCTTGAACGCTGGCAGCGCTTCTTCAAGGGCCGTCAGTTCAAGATTGCAGTACGGGCACCACACGCCACGATAGAAGCTGATCACGAGCGGCCCGCGCTTGAGCAGGTCGACCGACGACACAGGATTGCCATCGGGGTCATTGAGGGTAAATTCCGGCGCGACGTCGCCCGCTTTGAGCGCGCGTGCGGCTTGACCCGAGGCCACGAGTTCAGCCGTGGCACGTTCCATGACCGGATGGATTTCCGGCGGTGCGAAGTAGGGGGCTTTGCCGCCTTTGAAATCGGCTTTGAATGCGTCGAGCCTGGCTTGTAGTGACATGACGATCTCCTTCCTGATGAGGTTTAACGCAGATTGCGTAGGAGGGATCGTCCGCCAAGGCGAACCGGTGGAGAAGGCAGCGCGGCTGCATAACTGTCATTCCGGCTGGGCATGGGCGGGCGGTGAACCACTCCCGACCGGCCTCAAAATCCCCCGCCAACCCACCCCTCAAACCCACAACCGTCGGCTTTCACCCCATCTACGTGTAAACTGCTGCCTTTTTTGACTCTGGCGGTATGGTGCAAGTCCCACAGCGCACAGCTCTGAGTGGTCCGGCGCTTATTCGCTTGCTTGCTCGCGTGACGGACCTCGATGTGGCCGAGTCCAGCCAATCGCTCTCGGACCGGCTAAGCCAATGGCTCGGCTGGACCGACGCGATCGGGCTGTCCACGGCACTGAACGGCAGTCCGCCGGCCGTCACGCCGGGCGCGCGCGGCTTCGGCAGCGCCGAGGAGGACGAGTGCGCCCGCGTGCGCACCTCGCTGGTGAATAGCATTGCCGGCGAGAGCGCGCCCAGCCGTCCCAGCCGGCGCGGGCTTCCGCAAGCGCCTGCGGCGGGCGCCGCCACGGAGGTAACGGTCGACTACGCGGTGTTCCGGCATCGCTATCTCTCCCTGCAGCAGTCCATGGAGACCAGCATCGGCAACCTGCGTGGGCGGTTGCGGGCCATACTGGCCGCCAAAACGCCCAGCATGGCCCGGCTCGCCGTCGTGGATGCCGTCATGGAGCGGGCCCTGAGCCCGCGTGAGCGGAGCCTGCTGGCCTCGGTGCCAGGGATGCTCGCGGGCCATTTCGAGCGTTTGCGCCAGGCCGAGCAAGCGGCGCTCGCCGATGCCGAGTCCGCTGGAGAGGCCGTAGCCGTCACGCCAGGCGCCTGGCTGGAAGCGTTCCGTAAGGATATGCAGAGCGTGTTACTGGCCGAGCTGGATGTTCGTTTTCAACCGGTCGAAGGGTTGCTCGCGGCCCTTCGTACCCGCTAACCGGGACGCTATGTCCAAGTATCTGATCAATTTTGTGGTTTTCCTGGCGGGTCTCGCCGCTGTGTGCTGGATCGGTGTGGGCTACCTCGGCTCGAACCCATTGGCGCTGGCCGTTACCCTGCTGATTGGCGCCTGCTACGTGGCGGGCGCGTTCGAACTGCGCCGCTATAGCGAGGCGACTGCCACGCTGGGACGCGCCGTCGCAGGCCTGTCCGGGCCGCCGGCGAGCCTGGGTACGTGGCTTGATGCGCTGCATCCGACCCTGCGCAATCCGGTGCGCCTGCGCGTCGAAGGGGCGCGCGTGGCTTTGCCGGGACCGGCGCTGACGCCGTACCTGGTCGGTTTGCTCGTGCTGCTGGGCATGCTGGGCACGCTGCTGGGCATGGTGGCGACCTTGCGTGGCACGGGCCTCGCCCTGGAAAGCGCGACCGACCTGGACGCGATCCGCGCCTCGCTGGCGGCACCGGTCAAAGGGCTGGGATTCGCGTTCGGCACCTCGATTGCGGGCGTGGCCACCTCCGCCATGCTCGGGCTGCTCTCCGCGTTGTGCCGCCGCGAGCGGATCCAGGCCGCGCAACTGCTCGACGTCAAGATCGCCACCGCCTTGCGGATCTACTCGCAAGCTCATCAGCGCGACGAAACCTTCAAGCTCCTGCAGCGGCAAGCCGAGGTGATGCCCACTCTGGTCGATCGCCTGCAGTCGATGATGGCCACCATCGAGCAACAGAGCCACGCCTTGAGCGAGCGGCAGATTGCCAGCCAGGACGCCTTCCATGGCAAGACAGAGGCTGCCTATATGCGCCTTGCTGCTTCCTTGGAGCAATCGTTGAAGGCGAGCGTTGCTGAAAGCGCCCGCACCGCCGGCGCAGCGTTGCAGCCGGTGATGGAGGCCACGCTGGCCGGACTCGCGCGCGAGTCGGCGGCGTTGCAGGGCACGGTCAGTGAGGCCACGCAACGGCAGCTGGACGCTGTCAGCGAGGCTGCGCAACGTCAACTGGACACGGTTCGCGACGCCGTGCAACGGCAACTGGACGGCCTGTCGACTGGCTTCGCGGCTTCTACCACGACTGTGGCGGATATCTGGAACAAAGCCCTGGCGGGGCACCAGCGCTCCAGCGAGGCCCTTGCCGAGCACCTGCGCAGTTCACTGGACCGCTTCACCGAGACCTTCGAACAACGTTCGGCCGGCCTGCTGGACGGCGTGTCTGCGCGGCTGTACGCTACGGCGGGCAGTGTGTCGCGGGCGTGGACCGAAGCGCTCGCGCGCCAGGAAAGCGTCGGCGAGAAGCTGGCCGCTCACAACGAGCAGGCGCTCGCCGCAGCTGCTGCGACCTTCGAGCAGCACTCGGCGGCGCTGGTACGCACGCTCGGCGAGTCGCAGGTGGGCTTGCAAGCGGAATGGGTCTCGCGTGACGAGCAACGGCTGGTGGCGTGGACCGAGGCCCTCGGTTCGATCGCCGCGACCTTGAGCAAGGAATGGGAGCAGACCGGCACGCGCACCGCGAGCCGTCATCAGGAGATCTGCGAAACGCTGGCGCAGACCGCGCGCGACATCTCGGCACAGACGCAAGCGCATGCCAGCAACACGATCGCCGAAATCTCCGGGCTTGTGCAAGCCGCTTCGGAAGCCCCGAAGGCGGCGGCAGAAGTCGTTGCCGAACTGCGCCAGAAGCTCTCCGACAGCATGGTTCGCGATACCGCGATGCTGGAAGAGCGCAGCCGCTTGCTGGCGACGCTGGAAACCCTCCTCGATGCCGTCAACCACGCCTCCACCGAGCAGCGTGTGGCCGTCGATGCGCTGGTCGCCACCTCGGCAGACCTGTTGGAGCGCGTCGGCACGCAGTTCGCCGACAAGGTCGAGCAGGAGACCGGGAAGCTCGGCGCGGTTGCCGCGCAGGTGACCGGCAGCGCCGTCGAGGTGGCGAGCCTGGGTGATGCATTCGGCGCGTCCGTGCAGGCGTTCGGCGAGTCGAACGAGAAGCTGGTGGCTCACTTGCAGCGTATCGAAGCCGCGCTCGACAAGTCGCTCGCACGCAGTGACGAGCAGCTTGCCTACTACGTGGCGCAGGCGCGGGAAGCCATCGACCTGAGCATGATGTCGCAGAAGCAGATCGTCGAAGAGCTTCAGCAGCTCGCGGGCGAGCGGGCGTCCCCCGGAGTTGAAGCAGCATGAACGAGGAAATCGACGGCGGCGCGGAAGCCACGGCTCCGATCTGGCCGGTCTTCGCCGACCTGATGTCGGCGTTGCTGGGCGCTTTCGTATTGATCCTGGTCTGCGTGATCGGGCTGCAGCTCGAACTCTCGACGAGGCTCGAGCAGGAGGTCAAGCAGCGGCAAATGGAAACGCAGCGCCGCAAGACCCTGGAGGAGGCACTGGCCGGGCCGCTGGCAGCGGGGCGGGTGACGCTGGTCAACGGGCGCATTGGGATCAATGGCAGCGTGTTGTTTGCGCTGAACTCCGATCAGTTGCAACCGGAAGGCCGCGACGTATTGAAAAGCCTGGCAGGGCCGCTATCCGCTTACCTGCGCGCCAATGATCAGATCCTGATGGTGAGTGGCTTTACCGATGACCGGCAAGTGCGGGAAGCCAACCGGCGTTTTGCCGATAACTGGGAGCTGTCGGCTCAGCGCGCGTTGACCGTGACGCGCACGTTGATCGATGAAGGTGTGCCGTCTTCCTCAGTATTTGCGGCGGCGTTCGGCTCGCAGCAACCCGTGAGCTCAAATGCCGACGACGCCGGACGCGCACGGAACCGGCGCGTGGAAATTGCGCCTGTCCCCAGGCCGTCTAACGCGATGGTGAAGCCCCGTGAATGACGGTGGTCGCGACATGACGAGCGGAGTGCGAGCGCAACTCGACGCATGGCGCGAGCGCGGCGCCGATCGCCTCGATCCTGTCCGCTTTCGTTTTATCGAGGCGCTGGATCGGCGCGCAGCTGGGCACAGCGGCGAGGTGCGGCGTCTTCTTGACGGCAGGCTGTCCGAACTGCTTGCGGTATATGCCGACGATCTGGGGCGTGCAGCGTTGGGCGTTGGCGAATCCGATAACACCGATGCGACACCAGAACCGGCTCGTGAGTCGCTTGCTGGGCTGAATGACTACATTGCCAACCACCGTGCGCGAGCCTCTGCTTCTATGGTTGGTGAGGGTCGCACTGCAGGTCACGCTTTGCCGCGGCCACATTCCTACCCGGAACTCGAAGCGCTTGAGTACTTCAGAGAAGTTTGGTCCAGGTTCCGCACCGGCCGGCAGTTGCAGCAGTCTCTTGAGCAGGTGCCGGGGAATGCCGGTCCGCTCAATTCGAGCAGCCTCGTCCACCGGTCGCTCTCGTTGATGCGCGAATTGTCGCCGGGGTATCTGCAGCAGTTCCTTTCCTACGTCGACGCCTTGTCCTGGATGGAGCAGATGAATAGCGGCGACGTGCCGACGGGTAAAGATGCGCCTCGTACGGGGAACGTAAAGAAGGGAACTCGGGGGAAAGCGCGCTAGCGCGGTCGCCGCAGCGGGAATTTGCTGCCTGAGCCTTGAGAGGGCGGGCGCGGATGCTGAGTGTTCGTTACGATGCCGCTGACTGCACTTCAATCTCTTCCTCGGCACGGCCCTTAAGCCATAGACCGAAGTCCCGCATGACTTCCACGACAGGTCGCAGACGCTCGCCGTCCTCAGTCAGCCGATACTCCACCTTGACCGGCACTTCCGGGAAAACCGTGCGATCTATCAAGCCAGCCTCTTCGAGCGCTCGAAGATCAAGCGTAAGCATACGCTGTGAGATACCTGGCGCGTCCCTGCGCAGATCGTTGAAACGTTTTGGACCATCGAGCAGGTATGAGACCAGCAACAATCGCCAGCGACCGCCGAGCAGGCGCATCGCTTCCTCCACGGAGCACCCAGTTGCGCTTTTTTTCATCGTTTAGCCTTTGCCAGGTATACTTTTTTTAACTTCACCACAAAAATCTGCCTTCTTCTCTTTTGATCCCAAGTGCGTGATATTAGCCGCGTTGCCATGAAAACGTATGGTACCGGTTACTTATTGGACACACACCGCACAGGAGAAGGGAAGGTATGAAGCTCTATCACGCACCCGGCAGTTGTTCTCATTCGATTTGCATCGTACTGCACGAAACCGGCTTGCATACGCAAACGATTAAAGTCGATGCGCGCAAGCACCTGGTCGAGGATGGAACGAGCTACCTGGATGTCGCCCCTCTGGGCTATGTGCCGCTTTTGCAACTCGACGATGGCACGTTTCTACGTGAGGGACCGGTCATTGCACAGTACCTCGCCGACCAGCGCCCTGAGACGGAACTGACACCGGCGCATGGCACCATGGATCGCTACCGGCTTCTCGAATGGCTTAACTTCCTGACTTCGGAGATTCATAAAGGTTTTATCCCGCTGCTCTATGCTGTCGCAGCGGGTAAGTACGTCGACACGGCGAGGCCAAAACTCGAGAGCCGGTATCAGTGGATCGACCGACAGCTAGCAGATAAATCATTTCTGATGGGCGAGCGTTTTACGATTGCTGATGCTTATTTGTTTGCGCTAACCAGGTGGGGTAAGGCAAGCTGGATGCAGTCGGTATACAACGTGAATATCGACCTCAGTGCGCACCGCCACTTGCAGTCCTGGTATGAGCGTGTATGGAGCCGACCGGCCGTTCAGCAGGCGCTGGAAGCGGACGGGTTCATCACTTCCGCAATGCCATCACCACGTATCTGAACGCTTCATCACCCGGTGCGACGAACAATGCGCTTAGTTTGCTGGCACTCAAACGAAAGTTAAGCGTCTCGGTTCGAAGTGTTGCCATCGCATCGAGCAAGTAGCGGATGTTGAAGCTAAGTTCAACCGGTGCGCCGTCGTAGGCAATGTCAAGCTCTTCAAACGATTCTTCATCGTCAGGGTTGTTGAGGCTGATCTGCAATCGGCCGTGGCCTGCGGAGCATTGAATGCTCCTGAATTTTTCGGTGGTGAGCACGGCGGCGCGCTGCAAGCAGGCATGAAACGCTTGTCGTTCAAGCGTGAACTCCGCCTCGAACCCGGATGGGATCACTCGCTTGAAGTCGGGATATCGGCCCGAGATGAGCTTGCATGTGAAGAAGACTTTCCCAAACGCGAAACTCGCGTACCCCGACGCGGCGGTAATCAGCACCGTCGAGTCGTCCTCCGGCAGCAGGCGAATCAGTTCGATGATCGCCTTCCTGGGGATGATCATTTCCTGCGCATCGTGGCTGGTTTGTGAAGGGATGTGGGCGGTGGCGAGCCGGTGCCCGTCGGTCGCCACTGCGGTGAGTTCGGGACCGCCAATCAACAGGGTGCCGTTCAGGTAGTAGCGAATATCGTTGTCCGCCATGGCAAAGTGCACCATATGCAAGAGGCGTTTCAGCTTTCCTGCTTCGACGGAAAACGATAGCTCAGGCTTCGCGCTACGCTTGAGTTGCGGAAAATCTTCAGAACGCCCCGCGTGGAGAGAGATCCGGCTGCCCGGCCCCTGGATGATGAGGCGGCTTCCGGACAGGGAGAGGCTAAGTTGCGCGTCGGGCATGGCACGCACGACATCCAGAAGCTTGCGTGCGTTGACGGTTAAGGCCGTATTGGACTCACTGGAGTCGATAGTCTCCGTCGCGCTTAGCTCCAACTCCAGGTCGGTGCTTTGGAACTGCAGTTGTTTTCCTTCTGTCGCAACTAGCACGCTGGAAAGAACGGGGACGGTGCTACGCCGTTCCACGATGCCGCAAACGATTTGTAGAGGGTGAATGAGGGCATCACGTGGAGCTGTCAGAAACTTCATGAAATTCCTCTAACGTTGGGAGGCGTCGCAACTCTTGTATAACCCTCGCCATACAAATTCGTCATCCTAATTGTATGGAGGGGTGCAATGTTTTCTTGTCAATCGGACTGGGTGTTACCTGTCGGTCAGCGGATTGTCTCGACCGACTGGGCCGCAAAGGGTTAAGGCTGCGTTGACATGGCCGAACAATAACCCGTGGATTTAATTGAGTCAACTGACAAGCTTCACTTGTCATCGGGCGTGTGGCCAAATCCTCCCAGAGCGAACTTTCCTTTTCGCGCCCTTGGCCTTACGTCGCGGTCATTCGCGCCGATGCGCGGATCCTTGCCAGGTTATTTCAAGCGGGACTGTATAGGCCGACGCGCAGCGAACTCACTACAATCAGCGGCTAATTGGACCGCAAGGACCTCAGCGCGAAGGGTCGAAAATTCTCTGAACACCTCATCGAGCCGCTTTAGACGTTATGGCGAGCACGCATTGCGCATGCTTTGAGTGGCATCTCATACAAATCGTTGTACTTAGCATATTTCGTTTTTGCATATCGTGAAATCTCCTTTCAAACGGGCAACCGTCTGCCAATAATGTTCTTGCTATCAACCCGGGGCCGTCGCCCGTATGGGTCATTGCAAACACTCGGCGTCCCCTTTAAAAATGGAGAAGAAATGAGACGGATGTCATCGAGGATCATGGCCGCTTCGGCCATTTTTGTGGGCGCCATGAGCAGTGCTTTCGCTTCCGGCGTCTACGTACCCTATGTGGACATGACGGCATGGCCGACGCCATTGATCGACGTGATCGGCGTCCAGCAGGGTATCCAGCAGTTCACCATGGCTTTTGTCGTGTCCGGCAATAACCAGTGTGTCCCATCATGGGGCGGTGTGCAGAATATCGGGCCTGGCAACACGTCCGATCTGCTCACCTCTATTTCCACCTCGGTCTCAAACTATCGGGCCAAGGGCGGTGAAATCTCCATATCCTTTGGTGGCGCCAACGGCTTGCCGCTGATGCAGGCCTGCACCAGTGCCTCGACATTGCAGAGCGCATACCAGACGGTGATCGACAGCTATGCGGTAACGCACATCGACTTCGATATCGAAGGTGTGTCGCAGGAAGATACCGCGTCAGTCACGCGTAATTTTCAGGCGGTTCAAGCGCTCCAGTCGGCCATGGCCGCAAAGGGCACACCGTTGCACGTCACGCTTACGCTGCCGGTCATGCCGACTGGTCTCACTCAGGATGGCCTAAACATTCTCAACGCCGCTATCGCCAATAACGTCGTATTCGACGCCGTCAATGTGATGGCGATGGACTACGGCGGTGCCTCGATCGAGATGGGGCAGGCGGCGATACAGGCCGCATCGTCGCTGTACTCGCAACTCGATACCGCATACAAAGCGGTGGGGCAGACGAAGACCGATGCGCAGCTTTGGCAGATGGTCGGTGTGACGCCTATGATCGGGGTGAACGACGTGCAGGGTGAGACATTCACGCTTGCTGACGCGCAGTCGCTGCTGAGCGTCGCCAATAGCGACGGTTTCGGCATGTTGAGCAACTGGTCGGTGGGCCGCGATCAGGCCTGTGCCAGCAGCACGGGTTCTGCGTCGCCGAGTTGTTCGGGCATTCAGCAGACGCCGTACGCGTTTGCCGCGATCTTCGGGCAGCTCAACGGCCATTGGGGATCGGGCGTAACGCAGGACCCGTCGTATGGCGGCGGATCTTCGGGGGGCACGCCGGCTGCGGGTGCGCCGTGGTCGGCCGCTCAGATCTATACGGCGGGCATGACCGTTACGTATCAGGGCGCTACGTACAAGGCTCAATGGTGGACACAGGGTGACATACCCGGCCAGTCGGCGGTATGGGTTCTCGTGTCGGGGCCTGTTCCAACATGGTCCCCGACGATGTCCTATTCCGGAGGGTCCTGTGTGATGTACTTTAATGTGAAATACTGCGCCCAGTGGTGGACCCAGGGCAACACGCCGAGCAGCGGCGGTGTCTGGGTCAAATCGAGTTGATGGCGCTTGAACTGGAACGCGCAGAGTGTCGTCGACGGGAGTTAGCTACAGCGGGATGACTGCGCGTTGCAACACGGTCACGACCGCCCAGCCAGTTCAGATTCCAATCTCCTTTGCCGACGGATAGTCAATGCGCATACCTTCGCTCGACAGAAAGATCGCGTTGCCGCTCTTCGTCTTGTCCGTCACGCAGATAATCGGCTGGGGCACGGTTGGCTTACCCGCGATTGCCGGCAGGCAGATGGCCGCCGACCTCAAGATGGACATCTCGTCCGTCTTTGCCGGCGGCTCGGTGTTGTACGTGGTCATGGGTCTGTGGGCGCCCATTTTGGCCAGAGCATTTGCCCGATTTGGTGCGCGGCGCATCATGATCGGCGGCACGCTTCTGGCTGATTGCCGCGGCGATCACACTCAACGCATTCGTCACGTTTGGGTTCAGCGCGATTTTTATTGAACTGCTCAAAGCGGTCGGGTTGCCGGCGTTACAGGCGGTCGCCTTTGGGTCAGCGCTCGGCGTGATTCAGGTCGGCGCCCGCGCGGTCGGTTTCATCGGGGGCGGCAAGTGGGACGGTATTTCAACCGGTATCTTTGCGGGCGTTGCTCTTCCCGTGGCGATGGTGCTGCTTATAGTGGGCCACGGTACGCATTCGGCGGCTGCGGTTTTCGTCGTTCTCTATGGATTGGGCAGTGGCGCACTTGCCGTTGCGCGCGCAACCATCCCGCTGGTGTTCTATGACCAGGCCGAATATGCATCGGCGGCATCGCGCATCGCACTGCCTCTGAACCTGATCTCTGCAGCTTCGCCGCCGCTTTTTATCGCCTTGCTAACCCGGTTTGGTAGCGACGCCTTGCTGGAAGTCGCCATTCTGTGTTCCGGAACGGCGCTGGTTTTGCTGATGTTGCTTACACGTCGAAGGCCGGCGTTGGATCACGCGGCGCGAGCGGTGTGAGATGCGCAGAACCCTATCGGATAAGATACGGGCCGCCACAAAATTTTTTGGAAAAGAAGGAGTGTTTTCAGTGATTCAGCCGAGCAACGTATTCAAGGATAACCTCGCCCAGTTGCCTGCCATCGACGGCATTGAGCGTATCGATCTGGTCGACGGCAAGGGCGCCGTTGTCGCGAGCATCGAGAATAAGCCGGGCAAGCAGGGCTCTCTGGCGGTGTACCACTACCTGCAGCAGACCTTCGGCACGCTGGATGCGAAGGCCGCCGAGCATGGACTCGCGGTGTTCGCCGAGCATACGGTGGACGCGCGCAGTCGTCCGGGAGCACATCCGAATGTCGACCGCCTGCTCGAGGTCGCCGCGGGTGGAGAGGCGTTGCGCATCGAGGTCATCGCAGCAGCTTGAGAGAGCGGCCGGGCGCGGCTATTTGCCGTTCCCGGCCCGCACGACGTTCGCATCGCCTGAATTCCGGGTCACCGCAGCCTCTTTATCTTCATGATTGCTTGATGCGACGTCCCTTCTTAGAGCGACAAAATCTGAGTTCAGTCCAGTCCCAAGCTGGACCTGTCGGTATCGGTGGTTGGCTCATTCTGCCGATCCTCCAATTGTGCGGAACGATCCTGAGAATTCTTTGGTACTTCGGCGATCTCGTCAGAGAATGGAAGTACACGCAAGCCATCATTGCCGGTGGCGACAGTGGTCTGGACGCCATGCGTCTGCTGCTTACTGTCTCGGCCACATTAAGCGTTGCAGCAGTCGTTGTCGCGGCGCTCTGCCTTTATGGCATCTTCGCCCGTTCACCGACAGTGCCTCGGATAATGACCGTTTTTTATATCGGGGCGGTCCTCGCAATCCTGGGTAAGAGCTTGCTGTCCCATTTCCTTTTCGAGGGCGGCGTCGCCGGTGCTCTAATGGACTCGGACAATTTCTTTGACATGATTTGCGTCATGGCGGTAGCCGCGATCTGGATTCCGTATTTCCACCGCTCGAAGCGCGTCGCGAATACCTTTCGGATTTGATGGTGACGAAAACGCTTCGGTACCCAAAATTGGCGGGCATCCAGATGTTTAGAATGGGCTAATATCTGCCGCTCAGACTTCACCTTATCTTGCCGGCATGAACTCGACCTTCGAACAAAAGTCCACGCTGCCGTTAAGCGCAGCCGAGGTATGGCGCCACGTGACGACGCCGGAAGGCATCAACGACGAACTATTCCCGTGGTTGCGGATGACGATTCCAGCCAAATTGAGGGGCAAGGCCATCGACCAGTTGCCTTGTGGCCAATACCTTGGCCGAAGCTGGTTCCTCGCACTCGGCGTACTGCCGGTGGACTTTGACGACATAACACTGGCCGAGGTCGGACCGGACTACCGGTTCAAGGAAACCTCGCGCATGCTCGGAATCCGTAGCTGGGTGCACGAGCGCACGATCCGCGACATAGGCGGGGGTAGCGAGGTGCATGATCGACTGAGCTTCGAGCTGCGGCGGCCGGGAGTATGGATTCCGGGGTGGCGGCACGTGATGATGGGTATATTGACGTTTCTGTTTCGTCATCGCCATGCGCGATTGATTCGATGGGCGGCGGATCGCGAGAAACACAGCAACTAGCGCTCAGCCAGCCCTTCACGCCCTTTCTCCAACCTCTCGCTCAGCCATGAATTCCAATTCTTCAGCCTCATCCCCGCAAGCAGGATCGCCGCGCTCTGCGGCATTTGGCAGCTGGGAATCGCCGGTTACCGCTCAGGTGGTTGTAGGCGCAACGATCCGGCTTGGACAGATTCGTAGCGGGGCCGACGGCATTTACTGGACCGAGGGCCGTCCGCAGGAGAAGGGCAGAAACGCGATCATCCGGCTTCGTGCCGATGGCGCCGTGGACGAATTGACAGCGGCGCCGTTCGACGCGGCAACGCGTGCACATGAGTACGGTGGCGGCGCCTTGGCGGTGACGAAGGCTGGCGTGTTTTTCAGCAACTTCAAGGATCAGCACGTCTATACGTTGGATGCCTCCGGCCAGCCAAAGGCGGTGACCCATACCGACGGCCTGCGCTATGCCGACCTGATTGCCGATCCGGCTCGCGGACGTCTGATCGGTGTTGGCGAAGACCATCGTGAAGGTAGCCATGAACCGGTCAATACGCTGGTCAGCATCGCTCTGGCAACTGGCGAGACCGAGGTGATCGCAGGCGGCCACGATTTCTTTTCCTCGCCATGCCTCAGCCCTGACGGCACGCAGCTCGCCTGGTTGACATGGGACCACCCCAACATGCCATGGGATGGCACGGAACTGTGGGTAGCGCAGATTGCGGACAACGGCGCGCTCGGGACACCGCGCCGGGTTGCGGGCGGAAAGGCCGAGTCGCTGTTTCAGCCGGCATGGTCGCCAGCCGGCGATCTGTACGTGGTATCGGATCGCAGCGGCTGGTGGAATCTGTATCGGTTGCGCGGCGACGCATCCGATACCGCACAGATCAATGACACGCTCGAAGCGGTTCATCCGATGGAGGCCGAGTTCGGCAAGCCGCAGTGGATCTTCGGGATGACAACCTACGGCTTCACGGCAGACGGCCGCATTGTCTGTCTTTACGAGCAGGATGGCGCCACGCATCTGGCGGTGTGCGATCCGTCAAACGGCGCGCTCGACGAAATCCCGACGCCCTACAGCACGATGCGTGACCTGCAGGTGGACGGTGAACAAGCGGTCTTCATCGGCAGTTCGCCGACTGCGGGCGAAGCGGTCATCGCACTCGATCTGCCCACGCGTACCTGTCGCGTCCTGCGCAGCTCGCAAAGCACCGAGGTGGATGCACGCTATGTCTCGGTTGCCGAGCCGGTCCGCTTCCCAACCGAAGGCGGTCTGCACGCTCATGCCTTTTTCTATCGGCCGGCAAACCCCGACTTCGAAGGGCCGGAGGGCACCTTGCCGCCGCTGATCGTGATCGCCCACGGCGGTCCGACTTCGGCGACCCATTCCGGTTTCAAATGGGCGGTGCAGTACTGGACCAGTCGGGGCTTTGCCGTCGTCGATGTCGACTACGGCGGCAGCAGCGGTCACGGTCGGGCATATCGGCAGCGGCTTGACGGGCAATGGGGCATCACCGACGTCCACGACGCGATCAATGCCGCGCGCTACCTGATCGAGCAGGGGCGCGTGAACGGCGACGCACTGGCAGTGCGTGGCGGCAGCGCGGGCGGCTATCTGGTGCTGTGCGCGTTGGCCTTCCACGATTTCTTCAAGGCGGGCGCCAGCTACTACGGGGTGGGCGACCTCGAGGCGTTGATGAAGGACACGCACAAATTCGAATCGCGCTACTTGCTAAGGCTGGTCGGCCAATACCCGCAGGAGCAGGCTCTCTACCAGGCCCGTTCGCCCATCCATTTCGTCGAGCAGATGTCGAGCGCAATGATCCTGTTCCAGGGCTCGGAAGACAAGGTTGTGCCGCCGAACCAGGCCGAATCGATCTATCAGGTGGTGCGCGCAAAGGGCTTGCCGGTTGCTCACGTGCTCTACGAGGGTGAAGGGCATGGCTTCAAGCGCGCCGAGAACATCACGCACTCGCTGGAATCCGAGCTCTATTTTTACGGAAAGGTGTTCGGCTTCGAACCCGCCGACAAGATCGAGCCGGTGGTGATCGATAATATCTGATGCGTCGCTGAGCGGCGGTGACCGGGCATGCCTGCCAGGCATGAAGCCCTGCCGTCCGCCGGCAAGCGCCGGTCTCGCCGGTATTCCGCCGTCGAATCCGCAGGACTGGCACAATCGGGAGGATCTTCTAGCCGCCAGGAAATCCCCATGTCAGATGCCGTCCCGCGTTCGTCGCGTATCGGTCCCCTGTTTGCCCTGTTTCCTTTCCTGCGACCGTACGCCGGGCGCTGGGCGCTCGCGTTCCTCGCGCTGGTGAGCTCCGCTGGGGCGACCCTGGCGTTGCCGGTAACGTTCAAATACCTGATCGACCGTGGCTTTGCCAGCGGCGACCGGGCGCACATCGACCGCTATTTCCTTGCGCTATTCGTCGTGTCGCTGCTATTGGCGGGCGCCACGGCGATGCGTTTCTACCTGGTATCGTGGCTCGGCGAGCGGGTCACCGCCGACCTGCGGCGTGCCGTCTACGACCACGTGCTGGGCATGAGTCCGCAGTTCTTCGAGACCACCCAGACCGGCGAGGTGCTGTCGCGGCTGACGGCCGACACCACTTTGATCCAGGCCGTGGTGGGGACCAGCCTGTCGATGGGCCTGCGTAATTTCTTCCTGCTGACGGGGGGAGTGGCGATGCTGGCGGTGACGAGCCCGGTGCTGTCGGGCTACATCATCGCGACGCTAGTCGTGGTGGTGGCGCCTATCGTTATCTTTGGACGGCGGGTGCGGCGGCTCTCGCGCGCCAGCCAGGACAAGGTGGCGAACGCGAGCGCGCTGGCGGGCGAGGTGCTCAACGCCATGCCGACAGTGCAGTCGTTTACCCAGGAGCCTTACGAGGCGCGGCGCTTTGCCGGCGTAGTGGAGGTGGCGTTCGACACGGCGCTTACGCGGATCCGTGCGCGGGCCTGGTTGACCGCCGTGGTAATCGTGCTGGTGTTCGCCGCGATTGTGTTCGTTCTCTGGCTCGGCGCGCAGCAGGTCATGGACGGGCGCATGACCGCGGGTCAACTCTCGCAGTTCATTCTCTACGCGGTATTCACCGCCGGCGCGGTGGGCGCACTTGCGGAGGTGTGGGGCGAATTGCAGCGGGCCGCGGGCGCGACCGAGCGTTTACTGCAATTGCTGGCGGCGCGCTCGCCGGTGGTGCAGGCCGAACCGACTATCGCGCTGCCTGCGCGCGGAGAGGGGATCCGCTTCGAGGACGTGAGCTTCTCGTATCCCTCCCGCCCGGGTATCGCGGCGCTCTCGGGCCTGTCACTGCATGTCCGCGCGGGGGAGCATGTCGCGCTGGTCGGACCGTCCGGCGCTGGCAAGACCACCTTGTTTCAACTGCTGCTGCGCTTTTACGACCCGCAGGCGGGCAGCATTCTGATCAACAGCGTGCCGACGCGGCAGGTTTCGTTTGCCGATTTGCGGCGGGCAATTGGCGCGGTGCTGCAGGAATCGGTGATTTTTTCGGGTAGCGTGCTCGACAACATTCGCTACGGCGCGCCGGAAGCCACCCTCGCACAGGTCCAGCAAGCCGCTGAAATGGCGGCTGCGGCGGGCTTCATCGAGGCGCTGCCGCAAGGCTACGACACGTTCCTGGGCGAGCGGGGCGTGCGGCTTTCCGGTGGACAACGTCAACGCATTGCGATTGCCCGGGCGATCCTGAAGAATCCGCCCATCCTGCTGCTCGACGAGGCCACCAGCGCGCTCGATGCCGCGAGCGAGCGGCTCGTGCAAACGGCGCTCGACAACGCCGCGCAGAACCGCACCACGCTGGTCATCGCGCACCGCCTTGCCACCGTACAACAGGCCGACCGGATCGTCGTGCTGGAACAGGGGCGCATCGTCGCGCAGGGACGTCACGTTGAGTTGCTGCAAAGCTCGCCGCTCTATGCGCAGCTTGCTGCGCTCCAGTTCGGCGAGCCGCTGGGGCAGACGAGGGACCGCGACACCGCGCAGGACCGCGTCGATCAGGTGTGAAGGCGTGAGCGGTCTCATCGTGCCCTTTGTGCAGATTCGACATCTAACCGCCAATGATCGACAATCAGAGGCATGACTGGCGGTAACCTGGATCGGGTGGTGGAAATGGGAAATGCGACGGTAAACAGCGGGCTGTCCGACACGAAGCGTTGGCTGAAGGAACTGGTCGAAGCGGGCGAGGCCGCGGTCGCGAACGCCGAAAGGTTCACGGCTGATAGCGGCGCGGCAGGCGAAATATTAGAGCTTGTGACTTCACAACGCGATCTGGTGCGTGGCGATGTCGTCAAATTTCGAGCCAGGCTGGCTTCACTCGACCCGGTCAAGCAGGTCGAGAAAAAATTTGCCGTAACCTTCGACCATCGCTATTGGAAGCCGGGTACTTTCGTGTATCCGATCCACGTGTTTCTCGATCCCGAGCACCGCTTCTCGGCACAACAGATTCAACAGATTCAGGCGCTCAAGGTCGGCGAGCAGATCGATCTCGCCGATGGCCGGGTGGTTCAGCGCCAGACGTAAAGCTAGAACGCGTAGCGCATCCCCGCGAACACACTTCGACCCGCTCCCGGATAGAAGATCGCGGTACTCATCGCGGTGCGCGCATCCGCGATCGTGCTGATGTCGGTCACGTAGCGCTGGTTGGTCAGATTGCGCGCGTCGACGAAGATCGATAGCCCTGTCTTGAAGTCCATCCCTGCCTGCAGGCCTAACAGCGTGTAGCCGGGCACGCGAAGCGTGTTCGCATTGTCCGCCCAGGCGCCCGCCGGCACCCAGTCAACACTCGCGGATACGTGGAAGCCGTTCGGCCGTGTGTAGCCGAGCACGCCGCGCAGCACATTGACGGGCACGCCGGCGATCCGGTTCGAGCCGAATTGCGGATCGTCCTTGAAGCGGAAGTCGCTCAGCGTCCATACACCCGTCAGCGTGACCCGGTCGCCGGCGCCCGGCCGCGACAGATTGCGCAACAGATCGACCGATGCCGCGGCCTCGATCCCCTGCAGCACCGTCTTGTTGGCGTTGAACGTCGCCGCCGGCACGTTCGGATCGGTTGTGTACGCCATCAATTGATCGCGCACGAGCGAACGGTACGCGGTCAGGTCCCAGCTAAACCGGTCACGTGTGCCGCGCGTGCCGATCTCGAGCGTCCACGCATGCTGCGCCGGCAGCGGCGTGAAACCCGTCACGCCGTTGAAGGTCTGCGTTAGATCGATGAAGTCCGGCACGTCCTGGCTGCGCGTGATGTCGATATACGCCTGCGTATTGCGATCCGGCTGCCATAGCAATCCAAGCTTCGGATTGATGCCGGAATACGTTTTGCTGGTCGACTTGTAGTTCGGATCGTTTGCCAGCCCACCATAGTCGATGTATTCGCGCACCGAGCGTAGCGCTTTCACGCCCGTCATCAGTGCGAGCGTTGGCATGAAGAACCAGCGGTTCTCCATGTACGCCTCGTAGTTGAATGCCTGTTGCGTCGAAGCGAGGGTCTGCGCGCCGCTGTTGCCGTTTACGTTCACGTACTGGTTTGCCTGGGTACGGCCGCCGAAGACGCGCGCGCCGACGATCAGGTCGTCGCGTATCCCGTTCAGCGTGAAATGACCTGTGTAGCGCGGTGCGAAGCCGTAGGTCCAGCCGTCCTGCTCGAGCACCTGGAAGATCGGATGATCGAGGCTCTTGTGGATCGCCCAGGTGTCGAACCGCAGTTCGCCGGAGTCGAGCTGGATCGTGGTGCGGTTCGCGATTCGCTCGGTGCGCGTATTGCGAGCCTGGTCGCCTGCAGCGCGAGCGGATCGATCTGGTAGTAGTCGCCGCTGCCGTCCGCGAGGTTGGTCGGAATGCCGTCCTGGAGGATTTCGAGGCCGCGCGTGTGATACGACCGCGCGATGCCCGAGCCGCGGATCGACACGCGCAGCTCCTGGCCGTAGCGGTTTTGCACAAACACGCCCGGCACGTCCTGCAGCACGTCGCGCAACGTGAATGCGTAGGTGTTCGTATAAGAACTGCTGTCGACGAAGCCGACCGAGCCGACCGTCTGCTCGAGTGTGCGCTTTAGATCTGCCGTCGTTTTCGAGGTCAGCGACGGATTCGCGTGGCCTTCGACTACGACGGCCGGCAGCGTCGCCTCGGGCTGCTGCCGCTGCTGCGGTGGCGTTTGCGCGTGCGCTTGCCATGCGAGAAACGCGAGCGCGCCGGATAGTGCGCGGGCCATCGGAGCGATGTTGGTCATGGTGATTCTTCTTGTAGGTTTTGAGTCGATACGGCCGCGATGAATGTGCCCAGGTCGCACGCGCCCAATGCGATAGCCGCGGCGTCGCGCGCACGGGCGCGACGCCGCAGGTACGGCGGAAGCCGGCTATCGATCAGGACGAGCACGAGCGCGCCTCGGGCGAGGCGAAACCTGCTGACGAAGCGCGCGAAAGATCAGGAGAGGACGGGAGGGCCGCGAGGCGCGGCAGTGGACAGCTTGCGAGACTTGAGACTGGGCGCCGCGACGAGCGGCGTGTAGACGCGATTGACGAAGCGCGCCGCTAGAGGCGGCTGCGATACGACAGGTGGCAGCGCGAAATGCGGCGTGCCCGCACAGTACGGACAATGCGCCGCCAGGAAGGATTTAACCGGGGACGGCTTCGACGTGCCCTCGTCGATCACGATGTGCCGCGCGCCCGACGCAGAGCAAAGCTGCAGCACGAGCACCGACGGCGAGTGACTGGCACTGGCCTGGGCGATCGTCGGCATGAGCGCTTGACACAGCATCGCGAATATCGCGAGCCATGCGGCCATTCCTTGACGAACGCTTACGGTTTTTTTCATAACCGTAAACTTTATCGATTTTGTTCGCGGCGATACACGACTAATTGTGCGACGCGTTGTCGCATATCGGAATCAAGCAAATTATGTATTTTGCATCGGGATCGTAGGCGCGACCTTGGGCGTTCGCGGCCATGATCAGCCCCGCCCAAGGCCGCAGCGACGGTTCGTCTGCCCGCCGCCTCAGCACGCTCAAATCTGCGGACTTGGCTCCGCCTCGTCGAAACGCTTCACCCGATAAATCACCAGCGAGGCGATCCAGCTGACGGCAAAGATGCCGATGATGATGTAGCCCAGCACGCCGAAGTTATCGTTTAGCGAGCCGATCGCATCCCAGACGGGTCCCTTCAGCTTCAACTGGTCGGCGAGCAGGCCAAGGGCCTCGATACCGCCGATCACGACGGCGACGACGATCGACACGAGCGTGATCGTCATGTTGTAGTAGATCTTGCGCAGCGGCTTCTGGTAGGCCCAGCCATAGGCGCCCAGCATCAGGTGGCCGTCCAGAGTGTCGATGAGCGACATGCCCGCGCTGAAGAGCACCGGGAAGACCATGATCGCCCATGGCGAAAGGCCTTTCGCCGCCTGGGTGGCCGCGATGCCGAGCAGGCCGATTTCGGTGGCGGTATCGAAGCCGAGGCCGAACAGGAAGCCGATCGGATACATTTGCCAGCTACGTGTCACGAGGCGAAAGAGCGGACGGAAGATCCGCGCAACGAAGCCGCGGTTGGCAAGCAGCATGTCAAAATCATCGTCGATATACGCGCCCCCGCTGCGTACGTGGCGCCACGCACGGAAAATGCCGCGCAGAATCAGGAAGTTCATCAGCGCGAGCGCAAACAGGAAGAGGGCCGAAATGACCGTGCTGACAATCCCGCCGATCGCCTGAAAGTTGTCGAAGCGGCCCTTCATCGCGCTCGTTGCGATCGCGACGGCGACCGATGCAAGCACAACCACCGTCGAGTGGCCGAGTGAGAAGAAGAAGCCCACAGCGACGGGGCGCTTCTTTTCCTGCATCAGTTTGCGTGTGACGTTGTCGATAGCGGCAATGTGGTCGGCATCGACAGCGTGCCGCAGACCGAAGCTATAGGCGAGCATCGCCGTGCCGAGCAGCACGGGATAGTCGTGGAAAGCAACGAGCGCCCATACCCAGGCCAGGACGTTGATGGCGATCAGCACGCCGTAGATGCCAAATAGTTTGCTGCGAACTCTTGAATCCGAATCGTTGAAAATCTCGATTAATCGATCGTACATATTGAATTTCCCGGAAATGACGCGTTCCGTGTCAGGTGGAAAGGAGGACACCGCGAGGTCTGACTCCGGGGTGAGGCCGAGACTACAACCCTCCCGATACAGTGGCGCGACCGCGCCGGAATTTCACCGGCTTCCCGCTATGTCCGTGTATAGGTACTGCTAGTTGGAGCTTATACATGGTCAATAGCGAAAAGTCGAATCCTTGTACGGTGCGAAATGGCAAGGCTGTCGAATGGCCTTCGATTAAGTGCTGTCGGCGATCGCAAAGTCGCTTTTCCGGGTCTTGTGGCCCGAGGCTTTTCTCGACGGGAGAGGGATGTCGCGATGTAGTTCGGAGAACTGATCTATCGGATGTCAATCTTTGTTTCTCGGTATGACAGGCGCGGAGTGAGCAAGCCGGCGAGGCGTTGCGCCAATGCCCCCGAATTTCGCGCATGAAAGTATCATAGGCGACCATTTCTTCGCAGAGGAACAGCATCAGTGAATAAGGATCAGGTCACGGTCAAGCCATTGACGATTCAAGACGCGGAGGCATTCAAGGCACTTCGCCTGAAGGCGATTTCAGATTCGCCGGCCGCCATTTGGCCGACCTACGAAGAAGAGGCCCGGACCACGCCGGAAGCGATCGGCGAGCGGATTCGACAATCCGGCACGCAGATCGTATTCGGTGCGTTTGACAGTTCACGCTTGATCGGCATCGCGGGTTTGCGGCGGCAGCCGCTCTTGCAGGTTGCCCATAAAGCGGTTTTGTGGGGAGTACTCGTCGATCCGGAATGGCGTGGAAGCGGTGTGGCCCGCATGCTACTTGAATCGATTGTTGCCCACGCTCGGGCCACCGCCGTATTGCAAATCCACCTGGCTGTGCACACTGAGAATCCGCGTGCGCAACGACTGTATCGATCGCTCGGATTCGAGCCGTATGGTTTGGAGCGTCGTGCGGTGCGCGTCGCGGACCGGTTTTACGATGAAGAACACATGGTGTTGCGCCTCGATAGCTGAGCGCCAAGAGCGGGATGAACTCGCATCAAACGAAAATGGGCGCCCGCTTGTGGGCGCCCATCTCCTGGACCTGCTCGGTGCTCCGGAAAGCCGGAATTAGCCCGCGTGGGTTTGAGCGGCCTGATCGACGATCTGCTGCTGGACTTCTTTGCGCAGCAACGGGTTACCCGGACTGACCCGAGCCAGCTCGACAATCAGTCTGCTGCACAGCGTGCTGCGGCCGACCGACTGGGCATTCACCCAGGCGGCGTGTTCCTTGAGCGGCGTAAAGTCGGCACGCAGTTGTTCGGCACGCTGCTTCCATTGCGCGCAATGCAGGATCGCTTCGTCGAGCTTTGTCTGCAGCGCCTGGCGCTCCTGAGCGAATGCCTGTTCGATCTCGGCGATACGCTGTGCCGCTTCTTCCTGTGCAGCGTGTGCCGCGCTCGGATCGGCAGCCGGCACGTGGGCGGCTTGAGCGGCGACGGCCAACTCTGCTTCGAGTTCCTGCACGCGGGCTTCAGCGGCGCAAGCACGCGCCTCGGCCAGAGCCAGTTGCTCGCTCAGGATGTTTGCGTTCTCCGGCTCAGCGGCGAGCGGTTCTTGCTGGTCGAAACCGGCGAAGCCTTCGGTGGACTCGACGGGAAGATGCGACTCGAATGCGGGCGCTTGTGCAGCTTCCTCAAACGCAGCTTCGTGATGCACGGCTTCGGTCTCGCCGAACGCGACGGCGTCAGGCGCGAAATCTTGCGCCGCATGTTCCGACACGGCGTGTTCTTGAGCGGCATCTTCCAGCACAGCATGTTCTTGAGGCGCGTGCTCGGACATTGCGTATTCTTCAACCGCATGTTCCAACACAGCATGCTCTTGAGCCCCATCCTCCGACACTACGTGTTCTTGAGCCGGATATTCCGCTTCCGCATGTTCTGCCACCACATCTTCAGACACCGCCTGCTCGTTCACTGCCTCACTCTCGAGCGATGCCTCGTGCGCGTGCTCTTCGACGAGCGGCGACGATTCTTCGAATGCTGACAGATGGCTTTCTGTTTCAGCCGGCAGATCACTCGCTGCGACCGCCGAACTCTGAGCAATAGCTGGAACAGGGTTCTCTTCAACCGGGGAAATCAAGCGCGTCGCACCGGCCGGGGAGTGCTGGAACTCTGCCAGTTTGCGCTTGTAGGCTTCCAGTTCATGAAGCGTACGCGTCAAATCGATGTACAGCATGCCGGTTTCGCGCTCGGCCTGTTCGGTGCGCTCTCTCAGCGCGCGCATTTCGGCATCGACCTGGCCGCGCACCCCTTTTTGAGCGACGGCCCAGCAACGCTCGATGGCGTCGCGCATGACATCGCCGAAATCGTCGGGCGTCGGCAAGGTTGCGAGTCCCGCATCGACGGGAGTCATTCTTTCATCGCGCCATTGCTGAAGCGTTTCCGCGATTTCCGGCAATGACTGGCCATATGCTTCCAGACAAACGGTGACAGGAGAGATGGCGCGACCTTCATTCTTCAGACGGTTCGCGATCTCAAGGACGTCATCCCTTTTCATAAGTTACCTTTGATAGGACACCGATACGGCTGGCCAACTGTTGCAGATGGTCTGTGAGCGCCGCGCCGCCGGTATCGTGCACGTGTCGAGCGAAATCGAAGAAGTTTCAAACAGAACCTAGCCTGCCCACGTAAACGGTAAACGGCCTGTTCGGCCGATACTTTAGCGGATCGTTAAATCTTTCGACACCTCTATGTGGCAACGAAGCTCAACAAAAAATAGTCACCGGATTGCCATATGGATGAGTTAGCTTACAGGCCGAAATTTTTCTATTTGTAAGGTATCTTGAGGGGCAGATGGTTTGCTTACCTAAGTGACTTCTGACCCCAGCTGTTGCATCCTCGTTTCGCCTTAGCTGTTGTCCTGAGAAACCCACGTACCGTGAAATCCTGCCGGAATCCGTCTGGGCAGATGGACCGTCGCGAGCGGGTCAGCTTCGATATTGCGTGCATCGAGGATGACCAGATCGCTCGTATCCGTTGCACGCCGGTAGACGCAGACGAGCAGCCAGCCATCGTCTTCAGCAGAAGCGGCGGGGCGACCCACAAACACCGGTTCGCTGTTCTGATCGCCTTCGGGAACCCGATATTGCTGCATCGAGCCGTGTTCGAGGTCATAGCGAACTACGCCTCGAATCTCAGTGTTGGTCGGCTGCTTTGCAGCGTAGAGAAACCGGTAAGGACGACCCGTGCGAGTTTCGTTGATACGTGGCAGCTCAATGCCGGCATCATCCGTCTGCTGCTCGATCACGGTTCCTCGATCGAGGTGAATGACGTAGCGCCACAGCACGCCAAGCGGGTTGTCCTCGAAACCTGCCGCATCGTCCGCGAGCCGGAAGAAATGGGAATATCGAACCACATCCAGCACGACGGTCGCTTCATCCGCATCGTAGGCATTCACCACGTGCTGGATAAAGCACGGCGCGATGTCGAACCAGCGCAGCTTGCCACCATGCCGGTCAATCACGCCGATGCGTGCCGCGCGCTCGTCATGCCAGCGCAACGGCATGCGAAACCCGCGCGATAGCATCGAGAAATCGTACGCAACGTTGAGGTCCAGCAGGATGCTGCGGCTCGCGGTAATCGCCATGTCGTGCATCATCGGCGCGGATGGCAGTTCGATCTCGATGTCGACGCTGGACCTGCCTGTCGCATCCGTCACCCCATAGCGTAGCCAGGGTTTTTTCCAATCGGCGCGAAAGGTCATGAGTTCGCCTGTCTGCGGATCGACTTTGGGATGCGCGGTCATGCCGCCCGCCAGTCCCAGGTGGCGACGCGCGGCGCCGAGCGTCTCGAGTTCAGCGCTGATCGCGAGCGGAGGCCCGCCTTCGGCCAGCGCCAATATTTCGCCCGCATGCTGGAGCACGTTGACGTTCGGATTGGTGTCGAGCAGAAACGGCACAAGCTCGGGATGATGCACGCGCGCCCACCGCTGGGTGCGCGTCCAGCGGTTGCGATAGCACGTGACGCGCCCGTCTTTAAACGCGATGCCATGCAGCATGGCGTCTTCCGGCCACCAGTCCAATACGTCGTTTCCTGTGAACCGGCCGCGCAGCGGGTTGGGGCCATTGCGGATCAGCACGCCGTTCAGCTCATGCGGAATTGTTCCAGTGACGCGGAGATCGGCAAGGTCTACTTCATCCACCACGGGCGCGATGGCGCCGGCGTTCAGGTCTAACGCAGCCACGGTTGTTGTCCTTGAGTTCAAGTGGTCTGCAATTTATACCCGGGTAAAAATAAAGTCAATAATACCCGGGTATAAATAAATGCCTGACGAAGGAGGAGAGGACGTCCGGCGAGGGTAAACACCCACAACATTTCGTGGCGACGGAAAGCAGGCAGAAGGCGTCGGTTTTTTATACTCCACCCACGCAAGCACAGCACCAGACGATCCGTAGATAACGGACGGTGCTTCACACCAGGTAGGTAGGAGACACCCTCAATGCCACTCTTCACCCGCATCATGGCGCTCGCCTCGACCGCCTGTGCGATCCTGTTCTCGGCGCCTCAGGCAGATGCCGAAACGCTGACGCTTATGACGGGTGGCGCGTCGAAGATCGTTTATCTGCCGGTCACACTGGCCTCGCGCCTCGGTTACTTCCGCGACGAAGGTCTGGATGTGGAGATCCTTTCCGAGCCCGCCGGCGTCGATACCGCTACCGAACTGATCGCCGGCGCCGTTCAAGGCGCGGTGGGCTTCTACGACCATACGATCGATCTGCAGAGCCGCGGTATGGAAGTGGAGGCGATCGTCGTCCTGGCGCAGTCCGCAGGACTCGCGGAACTCGCCTCGACCAAAGTCGCGCAGCCGATGCAGAGCATGGCGGACGCCCGCGGCCGGAGACTCGGCGTGACGGGGTTCGGCGCTTCGACCCATTTTCTGAGCCGCTATCTGGCGCAGCAGGCAGGCCTTGCCGCGAGCGTTTATACGGTAGTACCGATCGGTCCAGACAACGGCTTCGTCGACGCGATGATGAAAGGCTCGATCGACGCAGGCATGGTCGAAGAGCCAACCGCATCGCGGCTGCTCGCCTCAGGCACCGCCCACATGCTGGTGGACATGCGCAGCATCGAGGGCACGCGCGCGGCGCTCGGCGGCCCATACGCAGGAGCCTGTGTGTATGCGCAGCGCAAGTGGGTGGCGAGCCACCCGGACGAGACCCGTCACCTCGTGCGCGCGCTGACCCGCGCGCTCGCGTTCATTGCATCGCACAGCGCGAGCGAAATCATGGCGGTCTTGCCAAAGGACTTCGTTGGGCCAAACGAGTCGCTGTACCGCGAGGCGCTCGCGGCCTCGATTCCCTCGTTTTCTCGCGACGGCAGGATGCCCGATGGCGCACCGCAGACCGTGCTGTCCGTGCTCACCGCAGTCGACCCGTCGATCCTGCCGCGTCACGTCGACCTGGCGCGGACCTACACCAACCGGTTTGCCGACGAGGCTAACGCCATGCCGGCTCGCTGATCCGTCACGTTTCCACCTGTAACGAAGCCTTATTCGGTGGCATTGAGATCCACCGAGGACGGGCTCGTCCCTCACCATTGAGGTCATCATGACATCCTTATCTTCGTCGAGCGAAACGGCCGCGGTTGCACCGGACGCCCCAAGAGAATCGCGCGTGCGCTCGGTGTTTCGCGTCACCAGCGGCAACTTTCTCGAGATGTACGATTTCACCGTGTACGGCTATTACGCGGCCGCGATCGCGGCTACGTTTTTTCCGACCGGCAACGAATTCGCCTCGCTGATGTTGGCGCTGTCGGTATTCGGCGCCGGTTTCCTGATGCGTCCGATCGGTGCGTTGGTGCTGGGCGCTTACATTGACCATCATGGCCGCCGCAAGGGCTTGATCCTCTCGCTAATGCTGATGGCGGTGGGCACCGCATGCGTCGCGTTTGTGCCGAGCTATGCGCAGATCGGCCTCATCGCCCCCGCCATCGTGCTGTTTGGCCGCTTGTTGCAGGGCTTTTCCGCCGGGGTCGAACTGGGTGGCGTCTCCGTCTATCTGTCGGAGATCGCGACCAAGGGCAACAAGGGCTTCTATTGCTCATGGCAGTCGGCGAGCCAGCAGGTGGCCGTGGTGTTTGCGGCATCGCTCGGCGTACTGTTGAACCGTCTGATTCCCGCGTCCGAGATGAACACGTGGGGCTGGCGCATCCCGTTTATCGTCGGCTGCCTGATCGTGCCGTTTCTGTTTTATGTGCGGCGCTCGCTGCAAGAGACTGAAGAGTTCGCGGCGCGCCGCCATCATCCGAGCATGGCCGAGATCGCCCGCTCGATGTTGCAGCATTCGGGGCTCATCCTCGCCGGCATGGGCCTCGTGATCATGACGACCTCTTCGTTCTATCTGATCACGGCCTACACGCCGACCTTCGGCAAGGTCGTGCTGAAGCTGACGTCGCTGGATGCGTTGCTGGTCACGGTGTGCGTGGGCGTATCGAACTTCATCTGGCTGCCGATTGCGGGCGCCGTGTCCGATCGCATCGGCCGCCGCCCGGTGCTGCTGGCCTGTACCGTGCTCGCGATTCTTACTGCGTATCCGGTGATGCACTGGATGGTGGCGCAACCGTCGTTCGTCCGTCTTCTGATGGTTGAACTGTGGCTGTCGCTGCTCTATGCGTGGTACAACGGCGCGATGGTCGTCGCGTTGACCGAATTGATGCCGGCGCATGTGCGGACCACCGGGTTCTCGATGGCGTACAGTCTCGCTACCGTGATCGGCGGATTTACGCCGGCCATCTCGACCTGGCTGATTCATACTACGGGCGATAAGGCTTCGCCCGGTGCATGGATGTCATTTGCCGCGCTGTGCGGGGTCACGGCAACCATCGTTCTGTACCGTTCGACCAGGACGCGGGAGCAGTACAGGACGGCATGAACGCTTTGGGGATAGATGCGATGAGGCTATTGCTCGTCGAAGATAACGATCAGCTTGCGCACTGGCTTGCGCGAATCCTGCAGGACGACGGCTTCATGCTCGATCGCGTGAGCGACGGCGAAGCCGCCGAAACCGCATTGCGCTCGGTGCCCTACGACGTCGTGCTGCTCGACCTGAATCTGCCTCATCTGTCCGGCAAGAGCGTATTGCGGCGCATGCGCGAGCGCGGCGACGCCACACCGGTGTTGATCCTGACCGCAACCGGCGCAGTCGACGAAAAGGTGGTGTGCCTCGGCGCGGGCGCCGACGACTACATCGTTAAACCCTTCGATGCGCGCGAACTGGTGGCGCGGGTGAAGGTGCTGGCGCGGCGGCAGTCGTCGTCGCGCTCGAACCGGCTCAAATGCGGCAATCTCAGCTACGACATGGACCGCTGCCAGTTCGCCGTCGAAGGCGAGCCGCTGACCTTGACGCCACGCGAACACGCGGTGCTCGAGGCCTTGATCCTGCGCGCCAAGAAGACTGTGGCCAAGACCATGCTGGCGGATTCGCTCAGCAACGCGGACACGCCGACCAGCGAAGACGCCATCGAGATCTACGTATCGCGGCTGCGCAAGAAGCTGGAAAAGAGTACCGCGACCATCATCACGCTGCGCGGCCTCGGCTATCTGCTGGAAGACGGCGCCGATGACGAATAGCCTGCGGCTCAGGCTGTTGCTATGGATGCTGCTGCCGATGACGGTGTATGTCATCGCGGCGGGACTGATTGCACGCGATAACGCGCAGCGCACGGCGAGCCTGTTGCAGGACGAAGCCTTGCTGTCTTCGGCGCGTGTGATGGCCGGCGATATCCAATGGGAGAGCGGCTATCTGCATGCGGAAATCTCGCCTAGCGCGATCGAAATTCTGAGTTCGCCAGCCGGCGACGAGGTCTTTTTCAGCATTCGCGAAGTGGGCGGGGCGACGATTGCGGGCACCTCGGATTTCCCGCTGCGCGTGCCGGGCGACGCGCCGCTCTGGTATGACGCGACGGTCAGCGGACACCCGATTCGCGCGGTATCGCTGATTCGCCCCATGTACGACTCGGGCGTGACGAGGCGGATCGTGGTGTCGGTGGGACGCACGCTGATGCAACGCGATGCGACGGCTACCGCACTATGGAGACCGCAGATGCTGCATTTTGCGGGCATCGTGGCAATTGCGGTGGTGCTGGTGTGCGTGGGATTGACATTCGAGCTGCGTCCCTTGATGCGGCTGGCGAAAGACATGCTGGCGCGCGCACCGAATGTCTCGCTGCGGGTGCACGCCGATCCCCTGCGCAACGAATTGCGGCCGATTGTCAGCGCGTTCAACCAATGCCTCGATATTATCGAGCGCAAGACCGCCATGCAGCGGCGCTTCATCGCGGACGCGGCACATCAACTGCGCACGCCGCTCACCTTGCTCGGCACGCAACTGCAATACGCGAGGCGCCAGGACGATCTCGCTCAACTGAAAGAGACCCTGCTGGCCATGCACCGCAGCAACCTTTCGCTGGTGGCGCTGACCAACCAGTTGCTGCTGCTCGCTCAAGCGGAAGCCGCGGACTATGCGGATTTTGAAGGTGCGCCCGTCGATCTGCGTGCGGTCGCCACCGGGACGATCGAACAGCTTGCGTTGCTCGCGCAGCGCCGCAATGTCGAACTGTCGGCTCGTCTCGATGAGCCTGCGCAAGTAATGGGCAATGAACCGCTGTTGTCCGTGCTGCTCTTCAATCTGCTCGACAACGCGATTCGCTATACCCCTGCGGGTGGGCATGTGGCGCTCGAGATCCGTTCGACGGATGCACGCGTGGTTCTGACCATTACCGACGAGGGGCCGGGCATATCCCCTGAGCTTCGCGATCGGGTGTTCGAGCCTTTCTTCCGGATTTCTAGCGAACAGGGCAGCGGACTCGGCTTATCCATTGTCCGGGAAATCGCCCGGGCGCATCTGGCGGAGGTGGTGCTGGACGATGGGCCCGGTGGCGTGGGGTTGAGCGCTTCGGTGCTGTTTCCGGGCGCTAAAGCATTCGCCCCAACACGTTGATACGCGCGATCAACTGGTGTTTGACGACCGCGAGGACGTGCAGCACGATCAACCCCGCCAGCAGCGCGCAACTGGCGCGGTGTACCGCGAAGATGTGCTCGGTGAGTGCGCCTTTGGCAAACGGTGTGTGAATCTCGACCACGCCGAAGAACGAATAACCGTTCGGGACCATCAGGAAGCCGCTCGCCAGCACGGTAAAGATCGTCAGGTAGATCAGGTTGTGGACGCCGGATGCGAGCGAGCGTTGCCAGGCGGATGCAACCGGTAGCGCGCGCGGTTCGGCGCGGACGAACTTCCAGATTAGCCGCAGCGGAAACAGCAGGATCAGCACGGTAGAGACCGACATATTCAGTCGCGACAGGAAGTCGTGGACGGCTCCGCCGGCTGTGTGCGCGAGCGCATAGCCCACGACGCTCGCATAGATGATGACGGCGGCGAACACCCAGTGGAAAAAGCGCGTGAGGCCGTCGTAACGATCTGCAGGTCGTGCGTTGCTCGAGCGGGACGCGCTGCGTTCGCCAAGGCGATCGTGTTGCTCAGCGGTGGAGCGGAAATGGCCTGAATGGTCTCGGCTATGAGTTGCCGCCTGCAGCATCGGGTTCACAGACATCCTCGGGTCCAAAGTCGTTAAGCCGTTTCGAAACGTCAATGCGCTTTGCTCGGCGAGGACTTGGGACGCTCAGCGTCGGCCCACGACTCTCCACGAGGCAGGGCATCGTACCTATCGTGCATAGGTTCGTCAATAGAAATGAAAATGACAATCATGCGCATTTGCGTTAGCTCTCAATGAGCTTGCAATCTGCTTTCGTGATGGGGATGACGAGGAGGTACGGCTTTTGAAACGTCGGCGTTTCGTCCGTCAGTAAAAAGGCGGCCGGCGAGCGCCAATTCAAAGGCGGCTCACTGCATATCTCTGAGGCGGCAGCCCGGGAGACCCGGGTGCCGCTCAGCGGCTCGGCCACGGTATCCGGTGTTTCTGGCGATGTGGCGCCGGTGCATTTTGCCCGGCTCGATGAAATCCGTATCGGTGCGGCGAGGCTGACAGGGCCGTACGCGCAAGTTGTCGATTTCGGTTTTTGGCGGGGACGCACCCAAGCAGCAGGGGCTTGCTGGCATCATCGGCTATTAATAACTCGCATGCGATTAAAACGTATGCGTTTGACATTGCCAGGCTTTTCCGTCATCATGCATCGCATGCGAATAGATCGCATGCGATTTAAACTCACGGTACACCCCTTACCCATATCCATCAAGGAGTTCAGCATGACCAAGATCGAAAAAGTCCTCTTCTCGGGCAACACCCACACCACGGTCAACCACAACCCCAGCGTACAGCGTGGCGAGTACGGCGTCGTCGATATCAAGCTGTCGGCGCCCGGCGGTCAAAACCATGAGTTCATCGCCGCCGAGCCGCACCCGAGCGCCGAGCAACTGTTTGCGGGTGCCTGGTCGGCCTGTTACATCTCCGCGCTTGGGATTGCGGCCTCGCTGAAGAAGATCACGCTGCCACCCGATTCTGCCGTGGATATCCAGGTAAACATCGGTCAAACCGGACCCGCCTGGTTCCTCGGCGCCCAGTTCACCGTCCGCGTGCCGGGTTTGGCACAGGATGTTGCGGAGGCGATCGCACACGCGGCCCATCAAATCTGCCCATACTCGAAGGCGGTGCACGGAAACATTGAAGTCGCGATGAACGTCGTTACGGCCTGATGCGGCAAAGCTCGCGTCTTTGCCCGCCGCCGGATTGAGGCCAGTCTGCCGAGCGCGTCGATTTCTGGCATGCTGCCGGGATCGCCAATGGCGACCCGGCAGCAAGTTTTTCACGAGGCGAGGGCGGAGCCATTGAGGCGCTCGCATCCACCGGGAGCCGGTGAACGAACTAACTTACGATTTGCGTACTCAATAGAGTCGCGCCACTGATGGAGATGAATGACATGACGACGCAAACCGAAACCGCCATCCTGGCCGGCGGGTGCTTCTGGGGCATGCAGGACCTGCTGCGGCGCTATCCCGGCGTGCTGTCCACGCGCGTCGGCTACTCGGGCGGCGACGTGCCCAATGCGACCTACCGGAACCATGGCACGCACGCAGAGGCTATCGAGATCGTGTTCGACCCAAGCCAGATCGGCTATCGTCAGATCCTCGAATTTTTCTTCCAGATTCACGACCCCACAACCCAAAACCGCCAGGGCAACGACCTTGGGACGAGCTACCGCTCGGCCATCTTCTATCTCAGCGACGAGCAGAAACAAGTGGCCGTGAAGACCGTGGCGGATGTCGACGCATCCGACCTTTGGCCCGGCAAGGTCGTCACCGAGATCGCTCCTGCGGGCCCGTTCTGGCAGGCAGAGCCGGAACATCAGGACTATCTGGAACGCCATCCCGACGGCTACACGTGTCACTTCATCCGGCCGGGCTGGAAATTGCCCGTCGCTTGAGTCAACGGGCTGGATCGACCAGCGGAGCCAATACGACCGGTCCGTGACCGCAAGCGGTGCAAATTTAAATACAACGCGATATAATCGCATGCGATGTTATAGCTTCACCCTTGCGAGCCACAACTCCTTAGCCTATGAGGATGCTGATGAAATCTGCGGACCAAGCGTCGCCCACAATGCTCTCGGACTTCCTGTGTTTCGCGGTTTATTCCGCGAATCTGGCGTTCGGCAAGGCCTACAAGCCGATACTTGAGGAGCTTGGACTCACCTATACGCAATACATCACGATCATCGCGCTGTGGGAGGAGGACCACCAGACGGTCAGCGGGCTCGGCGAGAAGCTGTTTCTCGAATCCAATACGCTCACACCGATCCTGAAGAAGCTCGAGGCGATGGGCTACCTGGAAAGGCAGCGCGATCCCGAAGACGAGCGCCAGGTGCGGGTCAGTCTCACGAAAGGCGGTCGAAAGCTGCGCGAAAAAGGCCTGAAGATGAATCTCGCCGAGGCGACCGGACTCGCGCCGGACGAGTTCGCGAAAGTGCAGAAGGCGATCGTGACGCTGCGCAATAACCTTATCCGCTCAGTTCAATCCGTCGAATAAGCGTCGTTTATTCGACGCTGGACAGCAGCTCGATACTGTCGAGTTGCGCGGCGCAGATGTCGCGCACGATCGACACAAAATCGTCGAAGTAGGGCCGGCCGCTCGTCCCTTTGGGCGCGATCGCATAGAGCTCGCTCCATAAGCCGTCCGTGCCCACACGTTTTGCCAGCACATAGTCGTGGTCGATGTAGTTCTTCAAACCCCAGTTGGGCAATGCCGCAATGCCCCGGCGGCTGGCAACCAGTTGCATGATCGCGATGGTCAGCTCGGCCGTGCGGCGCTCCAGCTTGATGCCGGCTGGCTCTAATACTTCGCGAATCAGGTCGATGCGCGATTCGGGAACCGGGTAGGTAATCAGCGTCTCACCCAGCAGGTCTTCGGCACTCACGCGCCGCTTGTTGCGCAGACGGTGCTCGTTGGCAATCACCACTTGAATCTCGAAGCGAAACAGCGGGGCAATGTCCAGATTGCGTCGCTTGACGGGCTTCGAGCCGATCACCACATCCGCTTTCCCCTCGCTTAGCAGGCGCATCGGGTCGGCGTGGAACCCGGCGACCAGATCGACCTCCACCTCCGGCCAGCGGCGGCGAAACTCGTCCATCACCGGCATCAGCCAGTCGAAACAGGTGTGGCATTCCAGCACGATGCGAAGCTCACCCTTGACTTCGCCTTTCAGGCGCACCACGTCCCGCTCGGCTGCAGCCACGGCGGCCACTGTTTCGCGGGCCAGCGCCAGCAGCCGTTCGCCCGCCACGGTAAAGCGCAGGCCTTGCCGGGTGCGCTCGAACAGGGACACTTCGTAGTGCGCTTCCATGTCGCGAATCTGGTGGGACAGGGCGGACTGGCTGAGGTTGACGCGTTCGGAGGCGCTGACCAGCTTGCCTGAATCGGCAATCGCAATCAGAGAGCGGAGATGACGCAGTTCAAGCATGGCGCCGTCCGGGGAGGCCAGCAGCCGTCAGGCGGGTGATATGAATATGGCTCATACAATAATGAAAACATGTCGCTTGATGAATCATAGCGCGACTTTCAAACTGTGGCCCATTCAGTTAAGGATCCACTATGGCCTGCACCCACATACATGGTTTTCCGCGCATCGGCGCCAATCGTGAACTCAAGTTCGCCCAGGAGTCGTTCTGGCGCGGCGAGTCCGACGACGCCTATCTGCGCAGCGTCGCGCAGGCGTTGCGGGCTCGTCACTGGGAACAGCAGCGCGCGGCGAAGCTGGACTTCGTTACGGTAGGCGATTTCGCGTACTACGACCCGATGCTCAATCTCACGGCGCTACTCGGTGCGTTGCCCGAGCGCTTCGGGTTCGAGCCGGCCTCCCTCTCGCTTGCCCAGTACTATGAACTGGCGCGCGGCAACAAGGCGCAGCCGGCGATGGAGATGACCAAGTGGTTCGATACGAACTACCACTACCTCGTGCCGGAACTGGGCCCGGATACGACCTTCAATGGCGGCGTGAGCTGGTTCTTTGACGAGATCGACGAGGCGCTCGCCTTGAATCTGCCGGTCAAGCCCGTGTTGATCGGGCCGATCACGTATCTGTGGCTCTCCAAGAGTCAAACACCGGGTTTCGACCGGCTGTCGTTGCTGCCGAAGCTGGTGATCCGCTACGTGCGGATTCTCGACGCGCTGAAGCAACGCGGTATCGAATGGGTGCAGATCGACGAGCCCGCGCTGTGTCTCGACCTCGAAGGTGAATGGCTCGAAGCGTTCTCTGCGGTGTACGACGTGTTGGGCGCCTCGGGCGTCAAGGTGTTGCTGGCGACTTACTTCGACACGGCCGCCGATCACGCGACGCTCGTCGCTCAGCTACCGGTGCATGGCGTGCATATCGATCTGATCCGGGCGCCAGAGCAACTCGAGGTATGGCGCAAGGCGCTGCCGGCGGACAAGGTGCTGTCGGCCGGTGTCGTCGACGGGCGTAATGTCTGGCGTGCCGACCTGGGCGCAATTGCCGGGTCGCTGCAGACACTTCATGCAGAACGCGGCGACCAGCTCTGGATTGCACCGTCGTGCTCGCTCCAGCACGTCCCGGTCACGCTTGCTTCGGAAAAGAAACTGGATGCCGAAGTGAAATCATGGCTGGCTTTCGCCACGGAAAAGCTCGATGAACTTGGCGTGATTGCGCTCGCCTTGCGCGATCCGGCAGCAGCACAAGCTCAGCTCGCGGCTACCGATGCGGCGCTCGCCACGCGGCGCAGTTCGAGCGCGGTCATGAACGTGCTGGTGCAACGAAAGGTCGCGACCGTCACGGATGCGATGGCGAGCCGCAAGAACCCGTTCGAAGACCGCAGTCGCGTGCAGCGGCATTCGCTGAAGCTGCCGCTCCTGCCGACCACCACCATCGGCTCGTTTCCGCAGACGCCGGCGATCCGCCAGGCGCGTGCCGCCTATAAGCGCGGTGAGTTGCGCGCACTCGAGTACCTCGAACGCATGCGCGCGGAAACCGCGACGGTGGTGCGCAAGCAGGAGGAACTCGGGCTCGACGTGCTGGTGCACGGCGAGGTGGAACGCAACGACATGGTCGAGTATTTTGCCGAACGGCTGTGGGGCTATGCGTTGACGGAGAGCGGCTGGGTGCAGAACTACGGTTCGCAGTGCGTCAAGCCGCCAATCATTTACGGCGACGTCTTCCGTCCTGAGCCGATGATCGTGGATGGCGCCTGCTACGCCCAGTCTTTGACGGACCGGCTGGTGAAGGGCGTCCTGACCGGGCCGGTGACGATGCTCGAATGGTCGTTCGTGCGCGACGATCAGCCTCGCACGACCACCGCCTTGCAATTGGCATTGGTGATTCGCGACGAAGTGCTCGACCTCGAAAAGGCTGGCATCCGCATCGTCCAGATCGATGAGCCGGCATTCCGGGAGGGATTGCCATTGCGCAAGTCGAACTGGGCCGAGTACCTGGAATGGGCCACGCGGGCCTTCAGGATTGCAGCGGGTGGCGTTTCGGACGCGACGCAGATCCACACCCACATGTGCTATTCGGAGTTCAACGACATTCTGCCGGCAATCGCCGCACTCGATGCGGACGTCATTACGATCGAAACGTCGCGCTCCTCGATGGAACTGCTGGACGGTTTCGGCGCCTTCGCCTATCCGAACGGGATCGGGCCGGGCGTCTACGACACCCATTCGCCGCGCGTGCCGAGCGTCGAAACGATGCAAGGCTTGCTCGAGCGCGCCTGCGAGGTGATTCCCGCCGAACGGCTCTGGGTCAACCCCGATTGCGGTCTGAAGACGCGCGGCTGGCCGGAGACGGAAGCGGCTCTCGCCAACATGATCGCGGCGGCCAGGACCTTGCGGCAGAAGCTCGAAGCGGAGCACAACGGCGCAAGAGCCGCCTGATTACCTTGTGTGTTTTTTTTGCCCCACCCGTGAATTCATTTCCGGGTGGGGTTTTCGGCGTCGATGGATTCAGAAGTAGAATGCGCGCGTACGACTCGTGGAAGCTGGTGCAACTCCAGCGCGGTCGCGCCACTGTGACCGGTTGCAGCATTGACCGGAAGTCAGACCCGGCGTCGTATCCCTCTCTGCCGACTTTGGGGCGCGTAATCCCCTGGAGATTTATGAAGTTCCGTCATTTGATCGTTACCTCTGCCTTGGCCGTGTCCGGCTGGCAGATTGCCCATGCGGACGATTCGTCGCCGCAGCAGCCGGACCAGGTGCCGGCGACAACCACGCTGCCCAATATCCTCGTGACAGGGGATACGCAGCACTTGCCGCAGTCGTTCGATCAGCGCTACGCCTCGACCCAGGTGCTCACCCGCGCGGATCTGGACCGTCTGTCGCCGATCGACCCGAGCATTACGCAGGCCCTCGCTACGCTGCCCGGGGTGACGATTTCGCAAAACGGCGGACCCGGCACTCTCGCCTCGGTCAGCATCCGCGGTTCGTCGGGAAATCAGGTTGCAGTCTTTATCGATGGTATCCGGGTCGGTTCTTCGACCTCGGGCGCAGCGGAGTGGTCTGATCTTCCGACCTCCGCATTCGATCGCGTCGAAGTCATTTCGGGCCCGGCGGCCGCGTCGTTCGGCGCGAATGCAGTGGGCGGCGTCGTGCAACTCTTCACGAACCATGCTTCGAACCAGCCGAACCAGACCACGGTTTCGTTCGGCGGCGGCTCGAACAAGACCTTCGATACGCAAGTGCGCACCTCCGGCAGTATTCCTTCCACCGGTCCGCTCGCTGCTTTGTCTGGCGTGACTTACTCGTTGGGTCTGCATGACTACAACACGGCGGGGATCGATGCGACCCAGCCGTGGGCCTACGGACATGAGGACGGCCGCAATCCGTACCATGCGCAGGACGTGGATGCACGGCTCGGTTACGCGCACGACAACTGGTCGATCTCCACCTTCGCGCTGTATCACAGGTCCAATCTTTCCTACGATGACGCAGGCGGCGATGACTGGCAGCTCGATCATCAATTGACGACGGGCGTGGCGTTCCATCTGGATATCACGCCGTTCACCCAGTTCGATCAGTCGGTTGGGTATGCGAATGATCGCCAGTTCCTCTACGCGCACAATCCGGCTATCCCGTCCGATGAGATCGATTCGACGCGCTTTAGCACGTCGACCTCGTTGACCCATCAGGAAAAAGGCCTGAGGCTCTTCGATCAGCCGCTGTCCGGCGAGACGAAGCTCGCCTACGACTTCTCCCGCGAGCAAGCCTTCCTGCCCGTCGATATCCCGAACGGCGTGCCGACGCGCAACGATTCCGCGGTCTCGCTGCATCAATCGGCCACGCTGGGTGATTTGACGGTGTTCCTGGCAGGGCGCCACGAGATTATCGAGGGCCAGTCGGTCAATACCGGCAATGTCGCCGTTGCTTATGCGATCACCCCGGTTTATACGGCACGCCTCTCGTATGGCAATGCATTCCGTCTGCCGACGTTCGACGACCTGTATTACCCAGGGTATTCGAACCCGAATCTGCTGCCTGAGCGCAGCGATACGGTCGAAGCTGCGCTGGATGCCGCGACCTCGTTCGGCACCTTCACGGCCGCTGTGTACGACACGCGCGTTCACGACCTCATCAGCTACAACTCGGTCACTTACCTCCCGGTGAACATCGGCCGGGCGCATATTCAGGGTCTCGAACTGTCGTACAAGGGGACACTGGCCCAAACCACGGTCGTCAGTGCAGCGGTCGGCATTCTCAATCCGCAGGACGTCACCGGCCAGACGTGGCTTAATCGCCGGCCCCGTCAGACCGTTAGCCTGAGCGTCGATCACACCTGGGACGAGTTCCACCTGCATGCGTTGAGCACTGGCGTTTCTGTGTTGTACGGCGGATCGACTTACGACGACCAGGCCAACGCAATCTATCTGCCGTCATATACGACCGTCGGCCTGCGTGCCGCATACAAGGTCAATTCGCATCTCATCTTGTCCGCAAACCTGTCGAACCTGTTTAACCGTCAGTACGTGACGGCATATGGTTACAACACGCTGGGCCGTACGGCGTTCGGCAAGCTTGCTTATACGTTCTAAGAGCCAGCGCTGGTTACTTCAGCCGTGCTGACTATCGTGTCGGGGACGAGCCGCATCGCGCAAAGTGCGCTACCCAGGCCCATCAGCGCGATGACGCAGCCCATCGGCCAAGGCGTGCCGTCTGCGAACAAACCGACCAGCGCCGATCCCAGGATGCCGGTGCCGTACTGAATCGATCCGACCAGCGCCGATACCGCGCCGGCGCGCTTGGGGAAGGCGCCGAGCGCGCCGGCAATCGAATTGGCGACCACCAGACCGGTCGCCGCAGCGAACGCAAAGAGCGGAATCACCAGCCCCATCAAACCGCCCCAGTCAGTCCAAGAGTCGATCGCCAGCACGATACCTGCAAGTGCTGCGCAGAGCGTCCCGGTTCGCATCAGCCGATCGCTGCCAAGCCGCATCACGAGTCTCGAGTTGATCTGATTCGTGAGCATGATGCCGAGGATCCCCGCGCCGAACAGCACCCCGTAAAACTGCGGCGATACGTGGTGGTAGGTGATATACGCAAACGGCGAACCGGCGATATAGGCGAACGTGCCGCCATAGAAGAAACCGCCGGCGCCGGCATAGCCGATTATCCGGCGATGCGTCAGTAGCTCCGCATAGCCCGCCATGGCACGGCTTAGCGGCGCATGATTGCGACGTTCGGGCGGCAAGGTTTCGGGCAGGGCGTAGAGCGCCGCGAGCGTGGCGAAGCCGACCGCGACGAGCGCCCAGAAAATGGCGCGCCACGATGCGACATGAAGAATCAGGCTGCCCACACTCGGCCCGAGCAGCGGGGCGATGGCCATCACTGTCATTAGCGTGGACATCATTTGCGCTGCGCGGTGGCCGGTGTAGAGATCGCGCACCATCGCGCGAGCCAGCACGACGCTGGCGCAGGCGCCGACAGCTTGCAGCGCGCGCCAGCCAATCAGCATTGGCGCAGTCGTCGAGAGCGCACAGCCCGCCGAACCGGCAATGAACAGGACCAGACCGATTGCGATAGGCAGGCGCCGGCCGTGGCGGTCGGAGATAGGGCCCCACAGAAGCTGGCCCAGGCTGAAGCCGATCAGGTAGCCCGAGATGGTCAGCTCGACCGCGCCGGCATTGGCGTGCAGCGTCGCGGCCATGGCCGGCAGGGCGGGCAGGTACAGATCGGTCGAAATCGAGGCGAAACCCATCAGCAGGCTGAGCGTGGCCAGAATCAGCGGGCCATGCGCTTGCGCGGCTTGTTCAGCGGCGCTTTGAAGACCGCGACATGGTGTGCCCTCGGTGGCAGCGGCGGGAGACGCAGCGGGCGTGTCGGAAGATCGATGGGTGGGCGACATGATTCGAGAATGGACGTTTCCAGTCTCGCCTTGGATGGTGGATCAGAGATCATGATAGCCACCCAACGGCCATCGATATAGACCGATAAACCGCAAGCCGCTATGAGCTGGGTTCATGAATGACGGAGCGCCGCCGTGCCAACGACGCGGCATCTCGCGCCGTTTCCAACCCCGCTCGCGCCGGCCGGTTGCGTTTCGTCGCAATCCGCTGGTCCCCACCCGGGCGCCACGCCATGATCGCCGCGAGTGACCCGTCCTCCCAGCGTGCGTAAGGCGCCGGAAAAGGCACAGGGATACCTCGCCATGTCTGCGGGACCGGGTCGGCTAACCGGACCTCAATCTCCATTACCTCCAAATACTTGACCGGCCGGAGCTGTGAGCTGCGCGCCTGGGGATCTCGATGAAAGCACGTGTAAGTCGTTCTGTTCTCACTCTGTTGCTGGGCACGCTGCTCGGCGCCTCGACGTTCGATGCGATGGCCGACGAAACCGCAGCGTCAACCGCCCCCGATGCCATGTTTGCCGACACCTGGCACTTTACCGCCGGCGGCGGAGTGCTGAGCTTACCCAAGTATCCAGGAGCCAGCGACCGCAAGTTTGAACCCATCCCGCTGCTTGGCGCGACCTATGGGCGCTATTTCATCGGCACGGTGCCCGACGTGAGCGCACCGTTGGGACTCGGCGCTTACCTCTATCGGGACTCGCATTGGCAGGTGGCCGCGATGCTCTCATACGATTTCATCCAGCCGCGCGACCAATCCGACGACGCGCGCCTGCAGGGCCTCGGCGATATTCCTCGCACCGCGCACGCCGGGATCTTCGGCAGCTATACAGTGGGCTGGTTCACTGCGCGCGGCAGCGTCTTTACGGACATTCTCGGCAAGCACGAAGGCACCGTGGCAACGCTTGGCCTGGAAGGCAAGTATCAGCCGAGCGACCGTTTATCGTTAAGTGCCGGGCCCGGCCTGACGTGGGGAAGCAGCCAGTACAACCGTACCTTCTATGGTGTCGATCAAGGCCAGAGCATTAGCTCCGGCTTGCCCGCATACGCACCGGGTTCGGGTGTCGCCTCGTTCAACGTCTCGGTCAAGGCGGACTACCGTATTTCCAGGCAATGGGGTGTCGGCGCGGCAGTGGTGGCCACCGAACTGCGTGGCGACGTTGGCGCAAGCCCGATCGTCGAGAAGAAGACCCAGGTCACGTATGGGGTGTTTTCGAGCTACCGGTTTTGAGTGGCAAGTCTATGCCCTGGCATCACGCTCTACGACTACAACGTTCGGCCGCGTGGCTTTATGCAAAACGCAAGGAAATGGCGTTATCCGACCGTTATTGTTAATTGTAAGTCGTTGGGCGATTGACTAAGCTTGACCAGTTACTCGTCAAACTAACGGAGTGAACCATGGCTGGATTTAATCCGATTACGCTGCGTGCAGTCGACAACACCAATAAGCAACTGTTTGAGTATTCTGTTCCATTCGCCTCGGAAATCACGGCCCTGCAAGTGATGGAGCAGGCCTTCGTGCTCGCGCAAACGCACACGACCTCCGATCCGTTCCTGTTCACGCTGGAGTACTACGGTTATAGCCAGTCAGTGCCGTACCCGGGGTACCTGGGATACGAAGTCGAAAGTATCGCGGGGCTACCGAGCAACTCGCAATTCTATTGGGAGTTGCTGGTCAATGGCGTTGCTTCGTCCAGCGGCGCAAATACCACTTATCCGAATCCGGGCTCGACGGTGACGTGGCAGTACACGGCCATACCGTCGGCGCCGGCCAACCTGTCCAGAAGGGCTGAGCTGGTTCAGAAGCGGCACGCAGGGCGCGCCTGACGGATTCGTCACTGGTACGCTTGCGTGGATGGCGACCACTTGAGTGTGTGTCGCCACTTTCCCCCTTGTTCGCGCAACTGAATGTCGTGGTAACCATTGGTTTCGGTCGGCAGCAGCACTAGCGAATCGCTCGCGTCGGTGACGTCGTGGCTGCGGGTGCCGTCCTTGTGCCAGTCGCCGGCGATCATCTTGTCGAACGACATGGGCTTTGCGAACACGACGCGCAGCGATTGTCCCTCCACGCGGAACAGGTATAACGCTTCGAAATCCGCGCCTCCGCCCGAATAACCCTCGCTCCATCCGGCACGTACGCCAAACGCATATTCGCCGGATTTGATCTGATAGGGCGCAAGGTCGAACCGTTTCCAGCTTTCGGGCATGATGAGCAAGCCGCCTTTGGCATCTTGCGCATCTTGTGCATCCAGCTCTTCGGGTGGATCGATATTCATGCCGCTCCAGTCGGTCTCCTTGTCGACCGGCCCGTCGGTGCGAGCGACAAGTTTCGGTGCGCCGTTGCCGTTGGCTTCGAATACGCCGAACCAGACCTGGGTGCTTTGCGTATCGGTCGGATCGGAATGCTGGCACTCGCCCGGATAATATTTTTTCGAGCTGGCCGCCTCGTCAGGCGTGCTCGCAAGGCAGATCATCGCTACATACGAATTGGGACGCAGCGGCCAGGCCTTTGCGCTCGACAGCACGAGACGCTTCGTGTCTTCTCCCGGCGCAAGTTGCTGCATCAGATAGTCGTCCGTGAATCCTGCCGGCAACGGGGTGCCGAAACGATCGGGTGGTTGGACACCGCTCATCGAAGCGTCGAACATCTTGCGCGCGTCTCGCGTCTGGATCGCGCCTCTGACGCCATCGATCGACTGTACAGTGGTTTGGGCGAAAGCCGGTGTGAGATGAAGCGCGCAGATCAAGGGGGAGAGCGCGAGGGCGGCGAATCGACGTTTCATTGGCTGAGGCGAAGAAAGGGACCGCGTGATTATGGCGAAAAATAGGTGGGGCGTGTGGCTTAGGCGAACAGGCCGAAGCGCCGAAACTTGCCGCTTATGTGCCTTGCATATCTGCGGTGTTCCGCAGCGCTCCAACGGCACCATGCCGTGCCCAAACCACCAAGTGATACCCTAACTCACTCGCCTCCTCGCACCGCCCCATGGAAAACCTCCTCAAAAAGCTCGACCTGACCTCGCTACGCCTGTTCGTCGCGGTCTGCCAGGAAAAGAACATCGCCCGTGCCGCCGAGCGCGAGTTCATTGCGTCCTCGGCAGTCAGCCGCCGTATTGCCGAGATCGAGGCCTTGATCGGGCTGCCGGTCATCCAGCGGCAATCGCGTGGCATCACCGTCACTCCGGTTGGCGAGACGGTACTGCGCTACGCGCAGGCCATCATTGCCAATATCGAGCAGATGAGCGCCGAACTCTCGCGCTTTTCCTCGGGGGCGAAGGGCAGGGTGCGGGTGGTGGCGAACCTCTCATCGATCGTGCAGTTCCTGCCGGAAGACATCGCCGCGTTCACGCGCGTGTTCCCTGAGGTATCGATTGAACTGGAGGAGCAAAACAGCGCGGACGTCCTGCGCATGGTCGAAGAGCATGCCGCCGACTTCGGTATCTGCAATCCCGTCGCGGGCGTCGACGCCCTCGAGCACGTTCCGTATCGTGCCGACCGCCTTGCTGTGCTGCTGCCCGCTGCGCACCGGCTTGCGCAGGCGCAGCGGCTCGCGTTCGCCGATCTGCTCGATGACAGTTTTGTCGGCCTGCACAGTGAGAGCGCGCTTACTCAGCTTCTCGCGCAGCAAGCCGCACAGGCCGGGCGCCAACTGGACGTGAAGATCCGCGTGAACAGTCTCGATGCGCTGTGCCGGATGGTGCACGCGGGACTTGGCGTCGCCGTGGTGCCGGAGCAGGTGGCGCAGTTGTATTTGAACGCGCTCGATGTCGCTCTGTTGCCCTTACGTGACGAATGGGCGCAGCGAAGGCTCATGCTGGTGTTCAAGGCACGGGAGCAGCTGAGCGCGAGCGCGGCCGCCCTGGTCGGCTTTCTCGGGCAAGAGGCGTAACAGGACCTAAGCGGCTCTGTGGCGTTCCAGCCGCGCGAACACGCCGATCGACAACAGCAGAACAAGCGCCACCGAAGCCAGCGCAACGCCAAACTGCCGATAAGCGGCCTCGCCATCCGCCGAGGTCATGAAAATGCCGAACACGGCTACGCCGAACGCGCCGGCTATCTGCCGGAAGAAATTCACCACGGCCGAGATCATGCCGCCGCGCTCCGGGCCGATCGAGTTCATCGCGATCGCCGTGATCATCGACGGGATGAAGCCAATCCCGAAGGTCGTCACTGCGAAGGCCGGCAGCATCAGGGCATAGCCGTTGCGCAGTGCAGGAATGGCGAGGTACAGCAAGCCGGGAATCATGAACACGAAGCCGATCGCGATGGTGCGTTCGGGGCTGTATATCCTGCTGATCTTGCCGCTCAACAGGTTGGAGACGATCAGCGGCAGCGTGATCGGGATGAAGGCGAGGCCTGCCTGCAACACCGTCATCTTCAGATAGTGCCTGAAATAGAGGCTCGAAAAGAACACTACGCCGAAGTAGACGAAATTCACCATGACGGCGATTAGCAATGCCTTCTGCAGTCCGATGTTGCGAAAGATCTCCAGCGGAATCGCCGGATCGTGCGAGCGGTTCTCAACCCGAATGAACAGGGCGAAGCTCGCCACCGCTGCCACCACGAGCGCCTGTTTCACATCGCGCGAAAGCTCGACGTAATTGATGATGAGAACCAGAAGCGTCGTGGCGAAGCAAAGAATCAGCCCTTGGCCGAGCCAGTCCTGCTTCCTCGCCTGGCGCACTGGCGTGGCCCTCACGTATCTCGCGGTGAGAAAGATGCCCAGCGCACAGACCGGCAGGTTAATGAAAAAGATGTACCGCCAGTTGGCGATGGAATTGATGACGCCGCCGAAAATCGGACCACACGTTAAAGCAGCGCCGCCAAACGCCATCCAGATGGACACGAGCGTGAGCCTGAGGCTCTTGTTATCCGGCAGCGACCAGTTAATGACAGCGAGCGAATTCGGCACGATGATCGCCGCGCCAATGCCCTGAACGAAGCGCGCCAGCAGCATGGTGGGCACCGTGGGCGCGATGCCGCATGCGAGCGAGGCGACGCAAAAGGTCGCGTACCCGAGAAGCAGAAAATTTTTGCTGCCGTAGCGGTCGCCGAGCACGCCCGCCGAGAGCAGCACGACAGAAAACGACAGCGTATAGGTATTGACGATCCACTGCAGCATGGCCACGTCGATCTGAAAGTACTGCTGAATTGCGGGCAAGCTGAGGTTGACGATCGAGACGTCGAGTTGCACCACGAAGTAGCCGAGCGACGTGGCCGCCATTAGCAATACAAGCTGCCAGGTGCGCATCTTGTCGTTCACGCCGGCAGTCGCGAATGCAGTCGGAGTCTCGCTCATTGCTGTTCTTCACTTGGGGTACGGATGGCGGGGCCCTGCGCCACGCTGTGCCGGAGTTTCGTGGTCACGCAAGGATGCAATGTGCCGAGTTAAGTGTCCAATACATTATTTGCTGAGTATTAGGTCGGAAAATGTACTAATGGGCTCCGTGTTGGGCCAGAACTCATCAACAGCCTCCATTACGCCGAACCGTCTCCAACCGAGACCTCAGCGTTGCCGCACCAGCACTTCGGCCACAGCGCTGGCCGCCGTATAGTGGCTGAAAGGAGACTCCCCCATGGAAGATGCCATCCGCCTCGACGGCCGCGTGCTGTATTTGTCGCAGGATCCTGCCATTGTCGCGGCCCAGCTTGACGGCCGCGATTTCACGCGCGCCACGGCCGGCCCGCTGCGCGATAACGTCTCGACCGACGAGATCACCCCCGTCACCGTGATGCTCACCTACGACGAGCGCCTCGGCCAGTTCCCCTACGTCGGCTTCAAGGCCGGCGAGGTCTTGCCCATCGGACGGGACGCGGTGAAGAACGGCGGCTTCCGCGTCACGGTGGCCGGCAAGCGCTACGGCAAGGGCTCATCACGCGAATCGAGTCCGCTGGCGGAATTGTCGGCGGGCATCCGGCTGATCGTCGCCGAAAGCTTCGAGCGCATCTATCAGCAGAATTGCGACAACATCGGCATTCTGACCACCACCGACTTCACGGTGCTAGACCGCCTGAGCGCCGGCGAGGCGGTGCCGATCGACGAATTTCTCAAGGGACGCGATGCACTCACACAGCAGATCATCCGCAGCGGCGGCCTGCTCGCGTATAGCAAATTCGCCGACTGGCCGGCGCCGCGCTTGCGCGATGCGGCTAATACTGCGCACGCTACGCCAAACCCCAAGACCCTCGTCGAGAAAATCATCGAGCGGCACCTGCACCCCGGCATCGCCAGCGCGCAGCGCGGCGACGGTGTATTTATCGCTGCTGACTGGCGCTTTAGCCACGACTATTTCACCGGCATGTGCGCCCACCTGATGCATCGGGCTTTCGGCAAGCCGGCGCCGTTGCATGCGCCCGATCACATCATTGCGTTCCAGGACCATCTGGTGCTCGCCGCACAAAGCATCCCGCACGTTCGCGATGGCCTTTTGCCGGGCGTGGCGAACCTCGCGCAGGGGCACACCTCGTTCGCGCAAGACTATCCGGTGCGCTCGCATGGCGCACTCGACGGCGTGCCCGGCTCGGAGGGCATCTGTCACGCGCTGATGGCAGAGCAGTACGCGCTGCCGGGCCAGGTCGTCACCGGCACCGATTCGCACACGCCGCATTCGGGGGCACTCGGGTGCCTGGCATTCGGTGCGGGCGCAACGGAAATCGCCAATAGCTGGGTGACGGGCTACGTGCGCTGCAAGGTGCCGGAGACGTTACGCATCGAGATCGAGGGCCGCTTGCGTGAAGGGGTGACCGCCAAGGACGTGGTGCTCCATCTGCTGCAACTGGACACCATCCGCTCGGGCGGCGCGATCGGCCTCGTGTTCGAATACGGCGGCGACGCCGTGCGCGCCATGTCGATCGACGAGCGCGCCACGTTGACGAACATGGTCGCCGAACTGGGCGGCTTCACCGGCATTGTCGAACCGGATGAGCGCACCGTGGCCTTTCTGAAGGAGCGGCGCGGCGTGGATTTCGCACTGGAAGGCTGGATGAAGAGCGATGCTGGTGCGGTATATCGCGACACTATCCGCATCGACGCCGCCACGCTGCAGCCGATGCTGGCACGCCCCGGCGACCCCGGCAACGGCGTGCCGGCGCCGCAACTCGAGCAGGAGGTGGCGATCGATATCGCCTACGGCGGCTCGTGTACCGCCGGCAAGCGCGAGGACTTCGATTTCTACCATGAGGTGCTGCGCTGGGGTGTCGAGAACGGCCTGACGGTGGCGCCGCACACGCGCCTCTACCTGCAGTTCGGCACGATGGCGGTGCGCCGTTACTGCGAAGAGCAGGGCTATCTGCCGGTGTTCGAGCAAGCCGGTGTGACGCTCGTGATGCCCGGCTGCGGCTCGTGCGCAAACTGCGGGCCGGGCCAGTCGGCTAGCGCGGACGAGGTGACGATCAGCGCGATCAACCGCAATTTCCCCGGGCGCTCAGGGCCGGGCAACGTCTGGCTGGCAAGCCCATACACCGTGGCCGCGAGCGCGCTGGCCGGAAAAATCAGCACCTTCGAACAATTGAAGCTCGCACGCGGCTAAAATGCTGGCCGGGTCTGGTGGTCCTGTCGGTCCCACCGACGAGTCCTTTGGGTCCGGCTTTTCGGCAAAATTCCCGTCGCCCGCGGCGTTGAGCGCAAGCTAAGGTGGCAAGCCCGCCGACACGCATGCTCAGGCAAGTTGGCTCACGAGTGCTACGGAGAACCGGCACAAGACCGGTCACCCAGACAAAACACACAGAGCAGCACGCAGAAGGAGACATGCATGGCCACTCCCGAACAAACCGGGTCCGCTATCCCCGCAACTGCCGGTTCGTCCGTAGCCGGCACGGCCGGTCACACTCCCGGTCATGGCGCCGCCGCGGCGCTCGACGCCGGCACGATTTCCGCGCGCCTTGATCGGCTACCCGCGACGCGTTCCATCTGGAAGCTCGTCGTGCTGCTGAGCCTCGGCTTCTTCTTCGAGCTCTACGATCTGCTCTACACCGGCTACGTTGCGCCAGGTCTCGTCAAAAGCGGGCTGTTGACGGCGACCACGCACGGCCTGTTCGGCACGACCGGGGTCGCGAGTTTTATCGCCGCGCTATTTTCGGGGCTGTTTATCGGCACCATCGCGTGCGGCTTCCTCGCCGACCGCTTCGGGCGCCGCGCGGTGTTCACCTATTCGCTCTTGTGGTACACCGCTGCCAACGTCGTGATGGCGTTTCAGGAGACCGCGACCGGGTTGAACTTCTGGCGCTTCCTGGCAGGCGTCGGGATCGGGGTCGAACTGGTGACGATCGGCACGTACATCTCCGAACTGGTCCCCAAGCAGATCCGCGGCCGCGCCTTTGCTTGCGAGCAGGCGGTCGGATTTACGGCGGTGCCGGTGGTGGCGTTTCTCTCGTATCTGCTGGTGCCGCGTACGTTGTTTGGTCTCGATGGCTGGCGCTGGGTGGTGCTGATCGGCGCACATGGCGCGCTGTTCGTCTGGTGGATCCGCCGCGCGCTGCCGGAGAGCCCGCGCTGGCTCGCGCAGCAGGGACGGGTGGCAGAAGCCGATCGCGTGATGAGCGAACTCGAAGCGAAAGTGCGCAGCGAATACGGCCGTGAGTTGCCACCGCCTGCGCCGCCGGTGCCGGTCGCTCCGCGCGGCAGCTTCCGCGATATGTGGGTGCCGCCGTATCGCAGCCGCACGCTGATGATGACGATCTTCAACATCTTCCAGACGGTCGGCTTCTACGGCTTCGCGAACTGGGTGCCAACGCTGTTGATCAAGCAGGGCATTACGATTACCACGAGCCTGATGTATTCGAGCGTGATTGCCCTCGCAGCGCCGCTCGGACCCATCATTGGCCTCTTTATCGGCGACCGCTTCGAGCGCAAGACGGTGATCGTCGTCATGGCGGCGGTGAATATCGTCTGCGGGTTGTTGTTCAGTCAGGTCGCGCAGGCGGTGTTGCTCGTGAGCCTGGGCGTCTGCCTGACATTGGCTGGCAACATCATCTCGTATAGCTTCCACGCCTACCAGACCGAGCTGTTCCCGACCAGCATCCGCGCGCGAGCGGTTGGCTTTGTCTACTCGTGGAGCCGCTTCTCGGCGATTTTTACGGCCTTCCTGATTGCCTCGGTGCTCAAGGAGTTCGGCACGACCGGGGTGTTCGTGTTTATTGCCGGCGCGATGCTGATTGTCATGCTCGCGATTGGTTTGATGGGGCCCCGAACAAAGGGTATTGAGCTCGAAAAGATTTCCCAATAGCCAAGGCGCTCGAAGCGTGTCGGGGTAGGGCGCGGTTCAACTCAGCTTTTCCGCGCCCACTGAGCGAGTCCCGCGCACGCAACCAGCAGCGTGCCGGTGACGAAGAACACCGAATGCAGTCCAAGCGACACACCGATCGCGCCACCGATCACTGGCCCGACAACTTGACCGCAGAATTGAGCGGACTGCAGATAGCCAAGCATTTGCCCGGTCTTGCTTTCGTCGACCGATTGCCGGGCCAGCTTGGCAATGGAAGGCAGCAGCCCAGCGAGGGTCATCCCCATCAACACACGTAATCCGGCGAGCTGCCACCACTCTACGACGAAGGCCTGCGGGATCATCACGAGGCCGGTCAGCACCAGACAGCCGACGATGACATTCCAGCTACCGATGCGGTCAGCCAGTGCGCCGAGCCGTGCCGCCGTCAACATGCTGCCCAACGCGGAACACGCCATGACCACGCCCGCGATGCGAGTCAGGTGATTGGCCTGAACACCCAGACCGCCGATATACACCGTGATGATCGGTTCGATCGACATATTCGCGAGCAGAACCATCATCGCCGTCACGAGCAGCGCGGCCACCACCACGTAGTTGGACCGGCGCATTGGGGCGGCGGCCTGGCTGGCGGTGCGGCTCTTCGCGTGGTCGGCCGGGTTGAAGTCCTCCTTCACGACGAAGATCGTGAGCAATGCCGCCACGGCGATCATCGCGCCGCCGGCGAAGAAGGTGCCGCGAATGCCGATCCATTCCGGCAACAGGCCGCCAATCAACGGTCCAACCAGGTTGCCCGCGAGCGCGCCGGTCGAGAGGATCCCCAACGCCCAGCCGGCGCGCTCACGCGGCGCCTGCGAGCCGACCATGACGGTGGAGGCCGACGAATAGCCGCCCACCAGACCCGCGATCAAACGCAGCGCGACCAACTGATGCACGCTATGGACGACGCCGATTAACGACATCACCACGGCCATGCCGATGGCAGCGCGCACGAGCATCGGCTTGCGGCCGTAGCGATCCGCCAGACGCCCCCAGAGCGGCGCCGTGGCCGCTGTGCCGAGAAAGGTCGCACCGAATGCGACGCCTGACCATTGAATGATTGCCGACGGCGATTCGACACCCAGTTGCCGGACATACAACGGCAGGAACGGCAGCAGCATGCTCAGGCTGACGAGCGTGGTGAACGAACCGAATACGCAGACGGCGAGATTGCGTTTCCAGTGAAGCTCGTTGCGCTCGGCGTAACCGAGCGAGGCCCGCGGGTGAGCGGGACGCAAAAGGGAGTGAGCAGCTTGATTCATTTCAACCTCAGCGCAGCAAACAGATCGATAGCCACACTGTAGATTGAACCGCTTCAGGAGAGAATCGCCTCGCGGCGGAAGACATTCTTCCGCCGCTCGATTCAATCGGTGCCGGTGGTCACCTGAAACTGCTTGAAATGACGGCGCAAGCGCGGGGTCGCGAAGTCGATAAAAGCGCGTACCTTCGGGACCGAGAGACGTCCCTGCGGAGTCAGGAGATGAACCGGGAGCGGCACAGGTTCGCTATCGCGCAGGACGATCTTGAGCGTGCCGTCTTTGATCTGCTGGGCCACGTGGTAAGAGAACATGCGCGTGACACCATGGCCGGCCACGGCCGAGGCAACGGCGGCCCGGATCGTGTTGACGATGAAACGCGGCGCGAATTGCACCACCAGAGGAAGCGTCGAGTGACCTGTTGGCGGAAAGCTCCACGAATCCAGCCCGAAATGCGTCATCGAGATGATGCGATGCTGGGCGAGATCGGCGGGTTCCTTGATGCGGGGGTGCTTCGCCAGGTAGCGCGGCGCAGCGGCGACGACTCGCCGGACTTCGCCAACCGGGATCGCGATCAACGTCGAGTCGGGTAGATGCGCGATGCGCAGCGCCACGTCGATGCCCTCGTCGATCAGGCTCACCGGACGGTCGAGCAGTTGCAGGCGCACTGAGACGTCTGGATAGCGTTCGATGAAGTCGTCCAGTATCTGCCGCAGCACGTCCTCGCCGGCGGCGACCGGCGCGGTCACAGTCAGCAGACCGCGCGGCGCGGACTTTTCATCCGCCACCAGCAGATCGGCTTCTTCGAGTTCAGTCAGGATACGCCGGCAGGCGGACGCATAGCGCTCGCCCGCTTCGCTCAGCTTGATGGTGCGAGTGGTCCGGTGCAGCAGGGCGGTTCCGGTGTGCTCTTCGAGGAAGGCGATCGCCCGGCTCACCGCTGCGGGAGAGCGGCCAAGCCGGCGGGCTGCGCCTGCCAGGCTGCCTTCGTCGAGCGTAGCGACGAACACCTTCATCGCGTCGATTCGGTCCATGTTGGGTCCGGTAGTCGGCGGCGTGATTGCCTCCCGAAGTCTACCGCGCGTACACTCCTGATCCAATCCATGGCGCCGCGCCAGCAAGTGGCTCATGCCCCTGGTCAGTTGGAGCAACCATGCAGCGTCAATTTGAAGACCTTCTCCTGGGCAGCATCGAACTGTTCTGCCTCGCCGCCGAGCTGGAAAGTTTCACCTCCGCTGCGACGGCGGCAGGCGTCACGCCTGCCGCCGTCAGCCGTTCGGTGGCGCGCCTCGAAACGCGCCTCGGTGTCAGGCTGTTCGTCCGGACGACGCGACAGATCCGCCTAACCGATCTGGGACGACGGTACTTCGAACAGTGCCAGCAGGTCCTGAGGCAACTCGCGGAGGCGGAGCGGGAAGCGACGGGACAACAGGTCACACCGGCTGGCGTCCTGAGAATCAGCATGCCGACGCCGTACGCCCATTACCGCGTGCTGCCCCTGTTGGCGGAGTTTCGTGCGCGCTACCCGCAGGTCACTGTCGAAACGCACCTCAGTAACCGCAACATCGACTTTGCAGACGAAGGCTTCGACCTGGCGATTCGTGGGCGGGCGCCACGGGACTCCAGTCTGATTGCGCGCAAGCTCGAGGACGCGGAACTCGTTGTCGTGGCATCGCCCGCGTATCTGCGCAAAGCCGGCAAACTGAACACGCCGGACGATCTGATCAACCACGACTGCATCCAGTTCGAATTGCCGAGTAGCGGCCGCAACATACCGTGGCAGTTCATGCTCGAGGGCGAGGACGTCGAGGTCGCGACGCTCGGCGGCTATGGCTCATCGGGCGACGTGCTTGGCGGGGTAACGCTGGCGCGTCACGGGGCGGGCCTGTTCCAGACCTATCGGTTCGTGGTCGAGAAGGATCTCGCGGAGGGGACGCTCAAGGAACTGCTCAAGCCGTTTGGCGGCTGCTCGCGGCCATTCATCCTGCTTTATCCGCACGCCCAGCACCTGTCGTCGCGGGTGCGCAGTTTCGTGGACTTTCTGATGGAGAAACTGGGCGCGTAGAGGGCAGCGCTGAGCCGCGGAAAGATTGTGTAAGGACTTGTCGCCCAAGGGGCCTTATTCGTAGGTTCTAATGTCGCCCGCATGAGGGATTATCGGCGTGCAAGTTTGCCTCGCAGGCTCGCGCCTCCCCATTCCGGTCTTTCTTAAGGTTAACGGACGCCGCTGAGGATTCTTTACCCATGTCGCCGACTATTTGACTGACCCGTAGCTGCACTGGCCGCCGCGGGCAGCACAGCTTCCGACTGACAACGAAGAGGAATCGTTGAATACCTTGTTTGTAAGAACCATTTTGCTGTCGATGGTGGTGCTGTTCTCGGTGCGCGCAGGGGTCATGCTGCTGGTATCCGATGCGGCAAGCAGCGACCGCAGCGCTCTGCAGACTGCCGCCTTCACCGAGCACCCAGGTCCCGACGATCGACCGGGCACGCTCTCCGAGCCGCTTGCTGCGATGCCGATGGCGCCGGTTTCACTGGTCCCTGCCGCGATGAAGCTCGACCTCGCGGCGCGGCCGAGAATTGTCGACTTTCGCCCGGCCGTGTACGAGGCGCCGGGTTCCGCCGCGTTGCTGGAGGTTGCGGACACGTGGGCGCCGCACGCGCAGGACGGCGCTCGCGACAATCCGGCATGGTCCGATGAGGTCACTGAGTCGTGGCCGGTGGATTGCCGTTTCGCTTTTGCTGAGTGGGGCTTGTCGCTGGTGCTTCTTGCGCTTGCGTGCCGCGGCCTGTGGCGCGTGCAGCGCCCCTTGCGCAATGTGGCCCACGCGGCCCGCGAAACGGCCGAAGCGGCTCACACGGCATGCAGCCGTCGCATCGCTGCGGCCGTGCGCGAAGAGGGGCCGAGCGAGTTGCGTTGCGTGGTGCGGGCATTCAATGAAATGTCGCGGCGCCGCAATGAGGCGCTCGAAGAGCAGGCGGCGGCGCTGGCGGGACTCGCCCGGCACATGGAACATCAGGCGGCACGGCTGCGCAGCCGCGCGCTTGAGGTCAACGAGTGGCACAAGCGGGTGGCGTTCGTCGAAGACATCGATTCGTTTTCGGACATCGCGCAGCAACTGCTCCAAGTCGCGGGACGCGGCAATGGTGCAGAACAGCTCGTCTCCGTCGATGGCTTCTTGCGCGACCGCTTCTCGATGATCGGCACCATGGATGGCGCCTTGTTCGCCTGCGATCTGAAGGCCGGACCGCAGTTTGTGATGCCGCGCCCGCTGCTCGAACGCTTGATGTCCAACCTCGTCGACAACGCGCTCGAGCATGGCGAGCCGCCCATCGAGATCAAGACTTCACGCGATGCGCACGGCTGGCTCCTCAGCGTGCGCGATCATGGCGCCGGAATCCGCGCGAGCGAAATGGCGAGTGCCACGACGCCTTTCGTGCGCTTGAACGCCACTCAAGGCAGCAGCCAGCACTGGGGCCTCGGTCTCGCCGTGGTGGCGCGGCTGGCGCGCAGTTGCGGTGCGAGTCTCAAACTGGGCAATCATCCCGATGGCGGCCTGTGGGTGCGCCTCGTTCTGCCTGCACGTTGAACACACCCGACGCACAAATTTTCACGCCAATGTCGATCTGCGACGCCGCGGTTCGTCGTAAGGTAAAGCATGCTCTCTGGCGCGCGAGCGTCCGGCAGCTTTCCTCCTTCGTGAACCTAGGCGACCGTCATGACACTGAAGCTCTACGCTCATCCCTTTTCGTCTTATTGCCAGAAGGTTTTAATCGCGCTCTACGAAAACCAGACGCCGTTCGAATTCCGCCAGATCGCCCATGACAACCCGCAATTGATGGCGGAACTCACCGCGTTGTGGCCATTCAGGAAGTTTCCGGTACTGGTCGATGCCGGCCGTACGGTGGTCGAGGCGACCGTCATCATCGAGTATCTGGGCTTGTACCATCCGGGGCCGGTCTCGCTGCTGCCGGCGGATCCGCGCGCAGCGCTCGAGGTGCGCAGCATGGACCGCTTCTTCGACAACTACGTCTCGACGCCCCAGCAAAAGGTAGTGGCCGATAGCCTGCGCGCCGAACACGAGCGCGATCCGCGTGGGGTAGCCGACGCCCGCGCGATGCTCGACACCGCTTACGCCTGGCTGGACAAGACGATGGCAGGACGCGAATGGGCGGCGGGCGAGCGCTTTAGCCTCGCCGATTGTGCGGCCGCGCCGTTCCTGTTCTACGCGGACTGGACGCATCGCATCGACCCGTCGTTTGGCAATGTGCTGGGCTACCGGCGACGACTGCTGGCGCGGCCGTCCTTCGCTCGCGCCGTCGACGAAGCCCGTCCCTACCGCCCGCTGTTCCCGCTCGGTGCGCCCGATCGCGATTGAGCCGTGCAGGGCGGGCCGGAGCGGTCCGGGCCGATTCGGGGCTATTGTTAGCAATACGGCAACTGTGATTTCAGTCTATCGGCATAGACTTTCAATAGGATTCCCCTAAACTTCACTCCACTGTCGCGCTGGCCAAGTGGCTTGGCAGCGCGCTCCCCAGCAACGGAACACAGCGGTAGAAAAGTGAGGTGATCTCATGGTGCAGATACTCGAGGGAGTGGCCGTTCTCGGCGCATTTACCCTTTATATGATCCCGTCGATCGAAGCCGATGCACGCAATCGCGACGACGCCTTTGCCATCACGATGGTGAATGTCCTGCTCGGCTGGACGGTGATTGGCTGGATCGCGGCCTTTATGTGGGCGCGCCGTCCGGCGAGCGAGAAGCGTTTGACCCATCTGGTGCAGCGGACCCGCCGCGCGGTGGCGCGGGTTACGATCGCAAAACTGGTCGCGCACGCCGAGCTTCGTGCCGCATTGCAGCGGCGCATGACCGGCAAGCTGCGCGTGCGCTCCCGTGCTGTATTGGCGCGTCAGTCCTGAGCCGGGGTCGCGGTGCCCGTAGTTGCGTCGCCGCTGAACGGTTTGGCGGCGCCTTCGAGAAAGCGGCGCGTCGCTTCGAACGACTGCAGCATTTGATCGGGCCACGGTGTTTGCAGCATGACGGCCTGATGGTTTTCGAAGGCGCTCGTCAGCAGCTTTGAAAGCTCGGGCGATTGCAGGTGGCGCAGCAGCACGCTCACCGCAATGGCGGTCGCCTGACTGGCGCCGGCCGTCTGCAGTTCGGACGTGGTGAGGGCGGCGAGTTGTTTGTTGATGTCCATGATTGCAAAACGAAAGTTGTGGATGATACCGCGCCCCTCAGGCCCGGACAACCCGTGGGACGGCGCCTGCGCTCGTGGCTTCGGCGCGCCGCCACCGCCACAGTTACAGCCCAATCCAGCGATTTCATATAATTTGGGTTTTACCATCAATAGCCGGAGATTATGCCGCGCGTGATCGCTACGATTGGGCCGCTTAGTAAAAAACTCATGGCGAAGCGATTTCAAGCCGGTTTGAACGGCATTATTGACCGTAAGCCATATGCATAAAAGTGCTTATGCGCAAACGTAAAATCGCTCTAAGGATTCGATAAATCACCAGAGTTAGCTCGTTTTTACGGGCACTATGTCTTCGCCTATGGGCACGAGGCGCCGCCGCAAGCTGCTTGCGTCAACTGTCGCGGCCACACCGCACCGCCATTCCTCCGTTCAATAAGCGCGTCACCATTCTTCAATTGATCGAGCATCGTTAAACACGCGCGGCTCACGATTCACTTGAGTTTCGAATCCCGACGCGTTAAATTCGGCTCGCACGCCGCGGGCGCTGCCAAACAAATCCTGACGAAATACATACAGTTGCATACCGTTGAGCGGGTTCAGGAACTCGCCGCAGGTCATTTAAGGATAGCGATGTTGCATCAGGTGCAAAGCGACGAAGAAACCACGCGCAGCTATCCCGTTTCTGCCATGCGGATCGCCTCGATCAGTCTGGCGCTGGCTGTAGTGCTCGGCGTGCTGCCCCTGCTGCGGGGTGGCTGGTTCGATATCCGCTGGTGCGCCGCCTTGTCGAGCGCATGGCTCGATGTGTTCACGGTCGCGCTCGCGGCCCGGCTGGCCAATACGGGCGGCCGGCACACTGCCACGAGTTCTGCTCAAGCTTCTTCTCAACCATTAGGCTTGCAGGTCTGGCGCCTCGCATGGTGGCGCGCGGCCGCTTCGGCGGTGCTCTCGACGTTGCGCGCGATCCGCTGGCAGCCTTGGGCGGTGCTGGTGTGCGCCGCGCTCGCGGTGGCAGTGGCCTCGTTCGCGTGGCAGCCGCCGGTTCAGTTTGAGTTGGCCGCCGTCTTGCGCCCGCCTGGCGCTGCGCTGATTGCCGGTCTCGCTGCGTTCGCGCTGGCGTTTGGCACGCTCGTCGCCGAGTTGTTCTTCTCGATGCATGCCGAGCGCGGCCGCGCCTGGGCGTCGCTCGCCAATGTGCTGCGCGCCGCACTGCTTAGCGCGCTGGTCGCGGCGATCTGCGCGGTGTTGCTTGCGTACGCAGGCTTTGCTGCCCAGTGGCCCGTGCGGGCCATTGCGGTTTTCAGCGCGGCGATTGCCGCCGAATTCGCACTGCGCGCCGTGTTCTCCTGGTTCGCGCCGCCGCAGATGCGCAGTGGCGACGCCAGCGTGCCCGATAGCCTGGTGGCAAGCCTGCTGCGTCTGCGGCCCTCGCCGCTGGCGCGCTTTAGCGCGCAACTGCGCAGCCGCTACGGCATCGACTTGCGTCAGAACTGGGTGTTGCAAAGCGTTGTGCGCCTGCTGCCCGCGGCGCTCGGCACGATTGTGGTGTGTGCGTGGCTGCTGACGGGCGTCGTGATCCTGGGCCCGGAGCAGCGTGCCGTCTATGAGCGCTTCGGTGCGCCGGTCGCGGTGTGGCAGCCGGGGCTGCATGTGGCGCTGCCCTGGCCGTTCGGCAAGGCGCGCGCCATCGACAACGGCGCGGTCCATCAACTGGTCGTGTCCGGCTCGCCCGAGGATAGCGCTGGCGCCTCTCCGCTGGTGCCCGCCGACGCCCAGACCCCCGAGCAACTGAACCGTCTGTGGGATGTCGTGCACGAAGGTGAAACGAGCCAGGTGATTGCGGGCGCGAGCGGCGACCGGCAGAACTTCCAGATCGTCAGTGCCGATGTGCGGCTCGATTACCGCATTGGTCTCTCGGATGCCGCGGCGCGTGCTTCGCTGTATCGCGCGGACGACGTGCCGGCCACCGTGCGGGCGATTGCGAATCGCGAGGTGGTGCGCTATCTGGCGTCGCACACGCTCGACTCGCTGCTCGAAACGCGTCAGACCGTGATGGCCGATACCTTGCGCCGCGCGGTGCAGGTGCAGCTCGACGGCATCTCGAGCGGCATCGAAGTGGTGGCGGTGGTGATCGAAAGCGTGCATCCGCCGGCAGGCGCTTCGGCGGCGTGGCACAGCGTGCAGGCCGCGCAGATCCGCGCCGAGGCGAGCGTGGCACAGGCGCAGGGACTCGCCGCCCAGTCGCTCGGCGACGCCCAGCAGCAGGCGCAGACCGCGGTCACGCAAGCCGACGCGCAAGCGGCCGATATCACTTCGGCCGCCCAGGTGCAGCAAACCAGTTTCAATGCCGACATGATCGCCGCCCAGGCGGGCGGTCCGGCGTTCGTGCTCGAGTACTACTTGCACAACCTGCAGAAAGGCTTGCAGAACGCTCATGTGACGGTGATCGACGACCGCCTGGTCGAAGGGAATCGCGCCACCATCGACCTGCGCTCGTACGGCGCCGGCGACGCGGCCGGCGCGCGGCGGGTTTATTGATGGTGGCGCGCGGCACATGCCGCTTGGCATCGTACAGATTGCTTCGGGGGATATTGTGAGTTTGAATCATTCGCACGCGCACGGTCATGCGCATCACCACCATCATCACGGCGGAGGTGACGCGCACGGCCATGGCGGCGCTGCAGCCGGCGGCCCCGGGTTCTACTGGCGCGTCGCGCTCGCGGCGCTGTGCGTCGTCATTGCGTTCGCGGTCGCGAGCTTCATTCAGGTGCAGGCTGGCCAGGCCACCGTGGTCACCCGCTTTGGCGAGCCGGTGCGTGTGCTGCTCCAGCCCGGTCTCGCGTGGCGCTTGCCGGCGCCGATCGAGGCGGCCGTGCCGGTCGACCTGCGCCTGCATACGACCTCCAGCGGGCTGCAGGACGTCGGTACCCGCGATGGCCTGCGTATCATCGTGCAGGCCTATGTGGCGTGGCGCGTGCCGGCCAATGCGAACGACGTCGGGCGCTTCGTGCGTGCCGTGCGCAACGAGCCTGACGAGGCGGCGCGGCAGATCCGCTCGCTGCTCGGCTCGGCGCTGCAGACCACCTCGGCGGACTTCGACCTCGCCTCGCTGGTGAACACAGACCCGAGCCAGGTGCGCATCGGCGCGTTCGAAGATGAACTGCGCCGCCAGGTGGATGCTCAGCTCTACCAGGCGTATGGCGTGCATGTCGAACAGGTCGGGCTCGAACAACTGACGCTGCCGGCGGTGACGCTGGCGGCCACCGTCGAGCGCATGCGTGCCGAGCGTGAGACAGTGGCGGCGCAACGTACCGCCGACGGCAAGCGCCAGGCTGCACAGATCCGCTCGGATGCGGATCGCGATGCGCGCATCACGGTCGCCGATGCGAACGTCAAGGCCGCGCAGATCGAGGCGCAGTCGCGCCAGGACGCCGCGGCGATCTATGGCAAGAGTTACGCGGGCAATCCGCACCTCTATACGATGCTGCGCTCGCTCGACACGTTGAACACGGTGGTCAACTCCAATACCAACCTGATCCTGCGCACCGACGCAGCACCGTTTAACGTGCTGGTTCAAGGGCCTGCTGGGCTCGGCGCAACGCAGGCCCAGCCGCCGGGCGCGGCGCAGCCGGCTGCCGCGAAGAAGGGCAAGCACAACCCATGAGTACTGCCGTGGAGACGCCCACACCATCACCCTCGCTCGGACCCGGCGCGCAGGCCGTACGGCTCGCGTTCTGGTTCGTGGTGGTGATCGCGCTGCTGGCCGCCGGGGTTTGGGCGACCTCGAATATCCGCCGCATTCCGGCGGATAGCCGTGCCGTGGTGATGCGCTTCGGCGCCTTCGTGCGTACCCAGGATGCTGGGTTGCTGATCGCCTGGCCGCAGCCGTTCGAAACGGTGCTGCTGATCCCCGGCAGCGCGCGCGTGCTCGAACAACGCATCAGCTCGCTCGACCGCGATCCGCGTGCACGGGCTTCGGATCCGGCCGCCGCCACCGAATCCAGCCAGAACGCGCCGCTGCCGCTTGGCGACATCAGCTCGTGGGGCTTCCAGCCCGACGCCGGGGCGCCGGGGAACGCGGCGCCGTTGCTGCCCGATGCGTTGGCTGGTTCCGGCTATGTGTTGACCGGCGACAAGGGCGTCGTGCAACTGAGCGCGACGCTTTATTACCGTGTGGTCGATCCCTATGCCTATGTGCTGCAAAAAGAGCGCCTCGAATCCGCGCTGCAGCGGCTGGTCGCAGCGGCGGTGGTGGAAGTGACCGCGACGCGCGATCTCGATTCGATTCTGGTGGCGCGCCCCGAACTGCTTTCGACCGACCAGCAGATGGCCGTCAAGCGCGAGCAGTTGCGCGGCGAGATGGCGCAAGCGGTGCAACGGCATCTGAACGCGCTTGCAGCAGCGCACGCGGGCCTCGGCATCGAAGTGGCGCGCATGGACGTGCAGGCCGGGTTTCCGGCGGCCGCCGTCGATGCGTTCAACTCGGTGCTGACCTCGCTGCAAACCGCCGACCGCAATATTGCCGACGCTCGCACCCAGGCTGAGAACATCCGCCAGGGCGCGCAGCAATCCGCCGATCAGATCCTGCAAAACGCGCAGGCGAGCGCCACCGAGCGCGTCGCTAACGCAAAGGACGAAACCACTACGATCCTGCAACTCGAAACGCCGCTCGACGCCAATAGCGATCCCGGCCTGCTGGCGCGCGCCTATCGCGATCGCATCCAGCAGATTTTGGCGAAGGCAGGGCGGGTGACGACGATCGATCCGCACGACGCATCGAGCCTCGTGCTGCCGGGGAAAATTCAATGAGCGCGCATATCGAACCGGTCGAGCGTGCCCCGCAGGATGGCACGACGGCCTCGGTTGACCCGGCTCATGCTGCGGCCGGACACGAGCACGGGCATGAGCATGAGCACGAGCACGAGCACGAGCATGAGCACGAGCACGAGCACGAGCATGAGCACGAGCATGGCGGCGCACATGGCCACGGGTCCGGCCCGGGCAACGCCCATTCGCACGACGGCGACGGCCCGACGATCACGTTGTCGGCGGCGGAACGGCGCATCGTCACGCGGCAGATTGCGCTGGCGTTGCTGGCGGGCGGCTTGCTGCTGCTGTCGCTGGCGTGGCGCTATTTCGCGCCGGGCGGTGGGCAACTCGCCGAAGTGCTGGCGGGACTCGCATCGCTGCTGGTGGCGGGGCCGGTGTTCGCGGGCGCCTGGCATAGCCTGAAGTCGCCGAGCCTGCATGGCGTCACCGACCGGCTGATCGCGCTCGCCATGCTAGCGGCATGGGCGATCGGCGATATGACGACGGCAGCCTTGCTGCCGATCGTGATGACCTTCGGCCATGCGCTCGAAGAGCGCAGCGTGCTCGGCTCGCAAGAGGCGATTCGCGCGCTTGGCCGCCTCACTGCGGGACACGTGCGGCGCGTCAAGGCGGATGGCACGATCGAGGATGTGCCCTATGAGTCGGTGCGCGCCGGCGACACGGTCGAAGTGGCGGCGGGTGCGCGGATTCCCGCCGACGGCCTGGTGCGGCGCGGCCGCTCCAGTGTGGACAACGGACCGATTACCGGCGAGTCCTTGCCGCTCGACGTCGACGAGGGCAGCGCGGTGTTCGGCGGGGCGATGAATCTCGACGGCCCGCTGCGCATCGAAGTGACGCATGCAGGCGAGCAGTCGACGCTCGGCAAGATCATCGAACTGCTGCAACGCGCAGAGCAGGTCAAGCCGCCGATCACGCAAGTGCTGGAACGCTACATGGGCGCTTACCTCGCACTGGTGCTGCTGATCGCGGCGATTGTATGGTTCGCTTCGGCCAATGCCTCGGCGATGCTGGCGGTGATCGTTGCCGCCTGTCCGTGTGCGCTGGTGCTTGCTGCGCCGTCCACGGCGATTGCCGGGATCGCGGTGGGCGCACGGCATGGGGTGTTGTTCAGGAATGCTGCCTTTCTCGACCGGATTGCCGAAATCGATTCGCTCGTGATCGACAAGACGGGTACCCTCACGCACGGTGAGCTGCGCGTCGCCGAGCTTTTCGTGCAGCCCGGGGTGGCCAAAGCCGAAGCCGTTGCGCTGGCTGCGAAGCTGGGGGCGGGCAGTGCGCATCCGGTGAGCCGCGCGCTGACGCGCTATGCCGCTGCGTCAGCCGAGCACGAAGTGGCACCGTTCGAGCGTACGCGCGAATTGCGCGGTCTTGGCGTGGTGGCGGAAACGCCCGACGGCACCGGCGTGCTCGGCCGTGCCGAGCTGCTGCAGGAACATGTGGAAGCGTTGCAAGCGGCGCCCACTGAGATCGACGGGCCGTGCGTCGGCCTCGCGCTCAACGGCCGCTTGCTCGCCTGGTTCGGTTTCGCGGATGCGCTGCGCGCCGAGGCCGCCGGTGCACTCGCTGAGCTGCGTGAGCTGGGCCTTGTGCATCAAACGTTGCTGACCGGCGACCGCGATGCGGTGGCGCACAAGGTGGCGGCCCAGGTCGGGATCGATAAGGTCGTGGCGCAGGCGCTGCCGCACGACAAGCTCGACTATGTGATGCATGAGATGGAAGCGGGGCGTCATCCGCTGGTGGTGGGCGACGGCCTGAACGACGTGCTCGCGATCAAGGCCGGCGCGACCAGCATCGCGATGGGCGAACGGGGCATCGATATTGCTGTGGCCTCCGCCGATATCGTGCTGCTCGGCGACGATCTACGGCGTATTCCGACCTGTATCCGGCTTGGGCGGCGCTGCCGCCGCACCGCCACGATCAACGCGGCGATCGGGCTGCTATGGACCGTAGAGATTATCGCGCTCGCGGCGGTGGGCTTGCTCGGGGCAGTGTGGGTCGCGATCCTGCACAACGTTGGCACGTTTATCGTGATTGCGAACGCTGGCCGCTTGCTGCGCATCGACGAGGATTCGGCCTCGCAGCCGAGCCGCGACGCGCATGCTGGCGACGCGCAGCAAGGCTAACCACGCTCGAGGGTGGTCAGGAGCCGCGCTGCGGTTTAAAGAAGGTCTAGCGGTATTGCTAGATCTCTGCGATTGCCTTGCCGTGCAGAATCGCCGAGTCCAGTTCGTCGAGTTGCACGAGCAGGTCGTCGATAGAGCAGAGCTGGGTCTTGGTGACGTGATGCGAGTCGAGCAACTCGAACAGGCGTTTGCGCCAGTACTCGGGTGGCAGGATGGGGCCGCCAAAATCCCCACATAAAGATGGCTTCATGACTCGCGCGATGTGCGCGATGTCCTGATCGAGCAATGTAAGCATGACCCGCCCCCGTGACGGTTTGTACCTGGTGGCTTAGTGCCATCATTGTTTTGTCTAATTAATACTGTAGATCAAATTCATCGGATGGCAAGCTGCCTAAGTTGACAGGGTGCGGCGCGGTGCGAGAAGACGCAGACCGGTTGCCGGCGGGGCGCGGGCGAGGGCGAAACAGGCCGTTGGCATCAAGGAAAACCATAATGGCAACCGGCCGCGAAATGTCTAGACTGTAACCAAACGTAACCAAGTGTTGCTAATCATAAGTACGGGGATGATCTAAACGGGGCCGCGCCAGACTGGGCGCACTGAAGAGAACGCGGCGGGGTGAAGCCGCGCATATGGAAATGGCCGCAGAGCAATCTGCGGCCATTTTTTTGTGGTTGGCTGATGCCGTTTTAGCTCGCTGTGAGGTACTCAGGCAGCGAGCCTGTGCTACGTTGCGCCACGCGTCAGCGCGCCTTAGTGGCAGCGCTTTTCCCAATGATGGTGGACCTTCACCTTGTGACATACCGGGTGGTGATAGTCGGCGTAGGCCGGCGTGACAACGCCAACGGTGACAGCGGCGAGTGTGAGCGCAAACAGTACTTTTTTCATGGAGCTTCCCTGGTCGGACCGACCTAGTTGATGAACGGTCCCGTATGTTAGCTCCCGTGCCGTGACAACAATGTCAACAAAGGGCAAAAGCTATCGATTGTTGATCGGGGGTTGTTTACAACGTGTGACGGCCGGATGCACAGGCTAGTGGCCATGTCCGCCGCTGCCACTGCTTCCCCCGCTTTGCCATTGGCCGCCCCCATGGCCCCCGCCGCCGTGCCAGTTACCGCCGCCATGCCAGCCGCTGCCGCCGTGCCAGTACCGCCCACCGTAGTACCCGCCATGCGGGTAGTAACAGCAACCGCCGCCGCCCCAGATACTGATTGAGCCGTAGGCGGGCACGTAGCCGTAGTCGTATCCGTACGGGTATCCATACGCATAGCCGGGGTCCGCGTAGTAGCCCTGCCCGTAATACGGATATCCATAACCTGGCGCGACGGCGCAGCCGGCTAAAGCTGCCATGATCCCGAGCGCCGCAATGACGCGAAACATGACGTTCTCCCTCGATATCCGTAAGAAAGAAGTGTCGGCGCCAAGTTCCGGAACAATTGTGTCCAGCGTTTACAAACACGCCGGCGAGCGCCGGGACGTCGGTTGCTCGCGGCGTGCACTAAAGCAGCGGGACTTCGCGAAACGAGATTCTCCCGATCAACCAGCGGGTTTTCGTCACGCTTCGAGGGCAAGCGTGGCAAACGTTGCGAGCCAATGTTCGCCCATGTAGTCCCCGGCGACATGCGCAAGTGCGCTGTCGAGATGGCGTTCGGCCGCTTCGACGAGCAGCGCGCGGCGCGCATCGTTGGCCGGCAGTGCGCGGGCGAGTGAACGCTGGCACCAGGCACGGCTGAGATTCAGGCCGTCGAGGTGAGCGATCTTGCCGTCGGTACGGTCGGTCACGGTGACCGGCTCAAACAGCGTGGCCGGCTGGCGCGCAGCAAGCTGCGGCAGGAATGCGCCGAACCATGCCACGAACTGTTCGGCCGGCAATACGCGCCGCATCAACTCGGCTTCCATGAGCGAGGGCGAGAGGAATTCATCCCCTGCCGGTTCCCATGCCTGACATGCGACATCGTTCCGATACCAGCGATGTGCCGTTTCGACCACCAGCGCCGCCAAGGAATCACGCGAGGTTTGCCGCGCGAAATCGAGCGTCAACGCGAGCGCGAACGCCATGTTGAAATGCGTGCCCACTCGCAACGGATAAGTGGCTTTGGGCAGAAACTCTTCGAAGCGCTCGACGAAGGCTTCGGTTAGCGGTGCGAATGTTTTGCTCCAGCGGGCGGCCTGCGGCAGTTTCAGCTTGTCGATCTGCGCCGATAACGCCAGCAACCAGCCCCAGCCGTATGGCCGCTCGAAGCCGCGATTGTGCGGCAGGTCGAGATACGCGCGTTCGCCAGCCACGTTGGCCTCGGTAAAGTGCTCATCCACCACGGCGACGATGCGCGCAGCTTCGGGCAGATCGGGGAAGCGCTCGAGCAGATGCAGAAGCAGCCAGTAGCCATGCACGCTCGAATGCCAGTCGTAGCTGCCGTAAAAGATCGGGTGCAGCGCGCGCGGCCCCTGGACGTCCTGCGGACCGGCAAGCGAGTGGGTCAGCTTGTTCGGATACTCGCGGGTCAGGTGATCCAGTGCCAGATTGGCAAATTTCGATGCAATAGCAGAAGTGAGTTGAGCAGTCATCGACGCCTCGTCGGGAGCGGGTCAAAAGCGGAATACGAAGAGATACATCAGTAGGGTGTTGACGATCAACAGCAGCAACGCAGTCGGCCATTGCGCCTTGATCACGCCATTCTGGTCCTTCAGTTCGAGCAGCGCGGCGGGCACGATGTTGAAGTTGGCCGCCATCGGCGTCATCAGCGTACCGCAAAAGCCGCACAGCATGCCGATCGCACCGAGGATGGCCGGATTGCCGTGGAATTGATGGACGATCAGCGGCAGGCCGATGCCCGCTGTCATCACCGGAAACGCGGCAAATGCGTTACCCATGATCATCGTGAAGAGGGCCATGCCGAACGTGTAGGCGGCGACCACTGCAAATGCCGAATCGAGCGGGATCCACGCTTTGACGAGTTCGGAGACGACGTGGCCCACGCCAGCCACCGCGAACAGTGCGCCGAGCGCGGCGAGCATCTGCGGCAGGATGGCGGCCCAGCCGACCGCGTCCATCGTATGCCGGGCGTCTTTGAGCGCGTGGATTGGCGCATCGCGCAACATCAGGAGCGCCACGCCGAATGCGACGAGTGTGCCCAGCACAAGCGAAATGAGCGTCAGGCTCTTCGGATCGACGAACGGCACGTACTTGAGCGTGAACGTGCCCAGCAGGGTGACGAAGGGAATCAGCAGGGCCGGAATGAAGAGCTTGTTGCCGAAGCGTTGCGCATGCGCCTCGCGGCGTTCCGTGGCTGCAGTGCTCGCGCTGTCGGGCTTGCCTTTGCCGAGCTTGCCGGACCCGGCGATCAACGCAAGCGCGATGGCGAGACAGCCGGTGACGAAGTGCGGCAACTCGCCGCCGAACATAAACGTCAGGGCGTAGATGCCCCAGAACAGGAAGTTGATGACGCGGCGTGGATTCGAGCGGTCCTGCAAGTTAAACAGCGCGAACGCGGCGAACATCAGGCCGGCGAGGATGTAGAGGGTTTCGAGCTTGATCATCATCGCGCGAAGCTCCGGCGCTGGGGGTTCATTCGATGCGACAGATTGCGGTCGAGCAGCAGCAGGCGGGCGCAGTGGATGAGTAGCGCTGCGACCGCGGTTGGAATGGCCCACACGGAAATCTGCAGCGGTTCGACCGTCACGCCGTTCTGCTCGAGAAAGCCTTTGATAAGCAGAATCGACTGGATAGCGATGAAGATGTCTTCGCCGAAGAACACGGCGATGTTGTCGACGGCGGAGGCGTTCGCGCGAATCTGTTGCCGCACTTCATCGGGCAGTTCGCCGTAGCGGTTGGCAGCGGCGGCTTCCGCCATTGGCGCAATCAGCGGCCGCACCATCTGGGCGTGACCGCCGAGCGAGGTCAAGCCGAGGGCGGCGGTAATCTGGCGGATCACGAAATACAGCATCAGCACGCGGCCGGTGGTGGCCGCCTGCAAGCGGGAAATCAGGTGCCGTGCCTGTTCCTTCAGACCATTACGTTCGAGCAGGGCGATCACAGGCAAGGTTAGCCAGATGAGGCCCATATAGCGGTTCTCGGCGAAGGCCTTGCCGAAGCCGCTGATGATCTCGACCGTGTGAAGGCCGCCCGCCAGACCTGTAGCGATGCCCGCGATCGTCACCACCAGCAAGGCGTTGAAGCGCAACGCGAAGCCGATCACTACGATCGGTATTCCTATCAGAACCAGCATGTTTCCTCCCGTCTCGCTGTGTGGTGACGACGCGGGCAGCCCGGCGCGCGCAGCCCGGCGCGCGCGTCGTCCAGTCACGCGTGCTATTCAAATAGCATCAGTCGTGGCGAGGAAATCTAACACGATAAATTATCGATAAATAGTCAACAAATTGGGGGTGTAGGGTAAACGTTGAGCAAGGCGGGCGTGCGACCGCGCCAAAGAGTCTCTTGTCTCTCTGGCGGGGAGAGGGGGCGGCGTGGCGATTGCCTAGATGAACTGCAGTAGGCTCGGTTTGCTTAGTTACGCATGGCGTTGAATGCGCGATCGACACTGCGCTGGCCATGTTCGCCCAGCCCCGATGCCGCGGCCTTTCGGGAATCGAACGCAACCGAGGTGAGACGGAAAGGCAGTTCCTTCCACAACGGCTCGGCCCTGGTTTGCAGATGGGCAATCACCTGGTTGCTGTTAAATCCCAGCAGTTCAAGGGCAAGCCGAAGCGCAGCGTGTTCCTTGCGCAACGTCTCATCGCTTTGACGCATGGTCTCTCCGGAAAGTGTTCGCTGGATCCAGCTTCAATTGGATATAAAAAGGGTGCCGGCCGTAACCGGCACCAACAAAGGCCTTGGCTTCCGAGGAGGGAAGTTCTTTGCCAAGGCCCCCGAGAGATCTGCCGTTCAGTCTGGTACCTCGCTCGGGTTACGGGGCTTTCGGGGCGAGGCATGTTGCGAACCAGCCTGATGGCCTTGCGCAGCTGAAATGCATGTGCTTATGTGCGTTGCGGCGAATTTCCAGCCTAAGCCATTACGGATAGAACGTAATTCCATCTTATGCGGGCCATTCATCCCTGATCTTCAAGTGTTCGAACTATGATTTCTACTTTTCGGGCGCTGGGCGGAAATAGTCTTGTATCAGCGCAACTGCTGTTTCAGCTTCTGCTCTCCGATGGAGATCGAGCCAGATTCCGGTTGGTCATGTGGCATGCATAGAAAGCCCAAGATCGACGTTGTGCAAAACCGCCCGATAAAACGACGGCGCAGATGAAGTCATTGTCTATTTTTAGAAATAGACTTGCATCCGTAATAAACACTGATCTTATTCGCCTGGCAGTGGGTCCGGTTGTAGGTGAATCCGTGTTCAACAAGCCGATGCATTGCAGCTAACCTATCAACGTTAACAGCTGTCAAATTTCGATCGGCGTGATCAAATTCTTGATGGTTTGCATAGTAGATCGGCCGTGCATCAGTAAACGTTGTGTTAGGTCTGCGAGGGAAGCAGACTTTAAAGCATGTGTAAAAAATGAATGATTAATTATGCGTGACGAATTGTTCTCCATTAATTTGAAAGGCCAGCCGTCCTGCGTCGACTGGCTGGACGTCATCGTGAATTCCGTTTCCATCGGACACTTATCGCCAGAGCTGTGCGGAAGGACAGGATCTGCATCTCCCCGAAACGCCTACTGCAGAGAGATATCATGAAATCCGATAGCGCAGTTATTAGCTTTATAGAGAATTTCCCGGTTTCGGCAAGTTTCAAGGAGGCCGACACGGGGAGATACATTGTTAATAACGCCTATAATTCACGGCAATTTGATGTGGAAAATCCAAAGGACCTTGAGGGACTAACGATACGCGATCTTAATTTCTGTCAACCGGAATGGGGGAAGCAGTATTCCGGTATGATTGAAGAGCTTGATTTTAATGCTCGTGAGAAAAAATCTCACATGCTAGGCAGGCATCAATTTATTGATAATCACGGCGAAGTCCAGCTGGAGGAGATGGTCAAGTTCCCGGTTCTGGGTTCGAGGGGAAATATTCTGGGTATTGTCACTTATCGGCACGACATCACACCAGTACTGTCTCCTAACAATATCTATCATCTTTACCGGGGATTTTACGATGCCAAGAACGCGATCAAGCGTGTGCTGGTCTGCCTCGAAGTCGATCAGTATTTTGTCGCGCAGCCTACCGAAGCGCAATTCCGGGTTTTTCTTTTAAAAGCAGAGCGCTTTGCCAATAAGGAAGTTGCGAAGTTTCTCGGCACGTCAGACCGAACGGTGGAGTGCCATTTGGTCGCACTGCGAAACAAGGTGGTCGAGGGCAATCTGTCCCGCGTCCTATCCCTCGTCAAATGGAGCTCAGGATGCGCCGACAACTCAATCCAGTGCTGAAGATTGCGCTCACCGCCAATCTTTTCGAGTGGTACGAATTTTCGCTTACCGCTTTTATGGCCCTGGAAATCGGCCGGCTTTTCTTCCCCGCTACGAGCGACAAGACAGCCTTACTGCTGAGCTTTTCGGTGTTTGCGAGCAGTTACCTCGCGCGACCTTTTGGTAGCGTGTTTTTCGGCATCCTGGGCAATCGGCGCGGTGCCGGGGCAGCACTCAAGCTCAGCATGATCGGCATGGCGATACCCGCATCGTTGATCGCTTTTTTGCCGATTTATAAAACGGCGGGCTATCTCGCGACGGGGCTATTGGTCGGTCTGAAAATTCTGCAAGGCTTTGCGGCAGGCGGCGAGATGCCATTGAGCGGTTATTTTGTGTCGCTCAACTCCGCAGATAAAAATCGTGGTCTCTATTGCTCCGTGCTGGTGGTCAGTGGCTTCCTCGGTATGTTGCTGGCGTCAGGGATTGTTTTTGTCTTGCCGTACGGCGCTGCGATGCTGGCGAGGCTACTGGGTGGGGAGGGGGGCGGGTACCTGACGGAGTCCTGGCGCTGGCCATTTTTGTTCTGCATTCCCTTGTCGCTTTGGATCTATTCACTCAGATCCTCGATCTCCGCGATCCCGGACGGCGAAGCGCGGCACACATCGCACGCGAGGCCCGCGTGGCCGCTGGTACAAGCCGTTATCCTGGTTGCATTTATGGAGATGCATCTATATACGGCGTTTGTCTGGCTGCCAGCCTATTTGCACAGCTATCTCGGGGTTGCCACTTTCGATGCTCATTTGACTAATGTGATCACGTTGCTGATTTTTTCCATGGCAATGGTGGCAGCAGGTTATGCAACGCGTTGGATAGATGCTTCCAATCTCGTCCTTATCGGCATCGTGTCTTTGATCTGCACCAGTTATCCCTTGTTCGCGATGTTGCAACATGGTGATTTTCTGACGCTGTTATTGGTGCAAGCGGCCTTTGCGGTCATGGCGGGTTGTCTGGTCGGCGTCATTTTTGTTGTGCTTCCCGACTTGTTTAAAGATAATTGGCGCAGTTTTGGCATGGCTAGCACTTACTCTCTCTCTACTGCGCTTTTTGGCGGAACCGCGCCCGTAGTGTGCGCTTATTTGATCAAGGTGACGCATCTGCTGACCGCTCCCGCGCTCTATATAATGGCGATGGGTTTGCTGGCCGTGCCCATTGCGTACGGCATATCCTTGAAGAACCGCCGCCAACGTCAACTTTGCGTCGATCTGACTGACTCCGAGCAACGACGCGCGTCGTCCTCGATTCTCCAACCCTGATCGCTGAGCTTCGATGACTCATTTGTCCAACTTGCCGCCGGCGTATCTGGTCACGCCAGAACCGTCGGCGGACAAGCCCTTAGCCAATTTTGTCGCGCACCTGGAGCGGGCCCTGGAAGCAGGCATCCGCCTGGTGCAGTTACGCGCCAAGACCCTGACAGCCCAGCAGTACGCCGAACTGGCGGAGCAGGCACTTGCGTGTTGCCGGCGCCACGATGCGCGGTTGCTGTTGAACGCCCCGGTCGACGTGGTGCAGGCCTTGCAAGCAGATGGCATACATCTGACCAGCACTCGCCTGATGGCGTGCGCAACCAGGCCGTTGCCGGCGGGACTGCTGGTTTCGGCAGCGTGTCACGATGCGCGGCAAGTGCTGCATGCGAACCGGATAGGCGCCGATTTATTGACCATCTCGCCGGTCTTGCCCACCGCAACTCACACCACTGCTGAGCCTCTGGGTTGGCCGCGGTTTCGCGAACTCGTGGCGCTGACCACGATCCCGGTGTATGCCTTGGGCGGGATGACGGCCGATACGCTGGATGAAGCCCGCAACGCCGGTGCCTGTGGCATTGCGGCGATTCGGTCGCTGTGGGGAGGCGTCGCCTGAGGCGGGACTTGCACCTCGCGAGTTACAGCAACTCCCGAATCCGGTGATACAACATCCCCAACTCCAGCGCCGGACCGCGTAACGCTGGGCCGCCGGGAAAACGCGCATGACGCAGCTTGGCGAACAGATCGAACGCCGCGGTTTCCCCGGCAATCGCCTGCGCGACCACACGCCCGGCAATCCCGGTCAGCGCCACGCCATGCCCGCAAAACCCCTGCACATAGAAGTAGTTCGGATCGATCGAGCCGAAATCCGGCGCGCGGTTGCGCGTGACGTCCACAAACCCGCCCCATGCGAATTCGACTTTCGCATCCGCCACTTGCGGAAACACATCCACCATCCGCTTGCGAATCTGCTCCGACAACTGTGCAGGCGCCGCGCCGGTCGAACTGGCCCGGCCACCGAATAACACGCGGTGATCGGCCGAAACACGGAAGTAATCGAGGAAGAAGTTGTTGTCGCACACCGCCTCGCGTTTGGCGATGAGTGCGGAGGCACGCGCCTCGCCAAGCGGCTCCGTGGCGACGATATACGAGGCAATCGGCGCGATGCGTGCTGCGACTGCCGCAGGCAGCGCATCGCCGATGGTCGCGTTGCCGCATGCCACGACGAAGCGGCAGCGCACTTCGCCATTTGCCGTACGCACCGCTGGCCGCGCGCCGCGCACGACTTCAATCACCGGCGAGTGGGCGAACAACTGCGCGCCTTCACGGCGCGCCGCATCCGCGAGACCCAGGCAGTATTTGAGCGGATGCAGATGCCCGGAGATCGGATCGTAGACTCCCGCCAGATAGCGCTGCGATGCGACGCGGGCGCGGATCTCATCCGTATCGAGCCATGAGAGCTTCGTATAGCCCATTCGCGACGACACCTGATCCATCCATGCCTGCAGATCGGGCACGCGCTTCGGTTTGGTCGCAACGGTCAGATAACCGGGCGTGAAATCGCAATCGATACCGTAACGCTCAATGCGCTCCCGCACCAGCGCGACGCCTTCCACCGACATCGCCCACGCCGCGCGCGCTCCATCGAGTCCGAGCTGCTTTTCGATGATGTCGTCTTTTGCGAAGCCTACCAGCGTCTGGCCGCCGTTACGGCCCGACGCGCCCCAGCCGGGCCGATGCGCCTCGAGCACCACGACCGACAACCCACGCGCCCGGCATTCGAGCGCAACCGATAGCCCCGCAAAGCCCGCTCCGATCACGCACACATCCGCTTCGAGCGTGCCGTCCAGCATCGGGCCGTCGACGAGCGGACGCGCGGCGCTCGCCTCGTAATAGGAGTTGCGGATCAGTGCATCCGCGCGGCGGTCGAGACTGTCGGTCATCAAAGCAAATCCTTCATTCGATACCAGGCCATCGCGAGGACGAGGGCAGGGGTGCGCAGTGTAGCGCCGCCCGGAAAGTCGCGGTGGCGAATCTTGCCGAACAGGTCGAAACGCGCGGCCTGGCCGTCGATCGCCTCGGCGATCAGCTTGCCGGCGAGCCCTGTGGTGTTGACGCCATGCCCCGAGAAGCCTTGCGCAAAATACACGGTCGGCGAGAGCCGTCCGAAATGCGGTGCGCGATTCATCGTGATATCGACGAAGCCACCCCACGCGTAATCGACCTTCACGTCGGCCAACTGCGGGAAAGTCTTCAGCATATCGCGGCGCATTGCTTCGCCGAGATTGCGCGGCGCGAACCTCGAATAGCTGACCTTGCCGCCCCACAATACGCGGTGATCGGGGGCGGGCCGGAAATAGTCCAGCACGAAGCGGCTATCGCAGATCGCCGCCTGCGCGGGCATCAAGGCCTGGGCGCGCGCTGGGTCGAGCGGCTCGGTGGCGATCACATAGGTGCCAACCGGCATGATCTTGCGCGACACGTCTGGCGCCAGCGCACCGAGCCAGGTGTTGCAGGCGAGCGCAACGAATTGCGCCTGTACCTGGCCGCGAGCGGTTTCTATCACATGCCCGCCACTGCCGTTGCTCGCGCTGCTGATGCGGGTCACGCAACTGTTTTCGAAAATCTGCACGCCCGCAGCGCTCGCAGCGCGAGCGAGACCCAGCGTGTAATTGAGCGGATGCAAATGACCGCTGTCCGGGTCGAACAGGCCACCCAGATAGCGCGTCGACTGAACATAGTGGCTCAGGCCGTCCTGCTCGATATAGCGGAAACGGTCATAGCCAAAGCGTGCTTGTGCTTCGTCGCGCCATTGCCGCAGCGCAGTGACATCGCGCGGTTTGTTCGCCGCGTGGAAATAGCCGAACTGGAGGTCGCAATCGATCTGGTGCCGCGCGACGCGATCCTTGACGATCTCCAGCGTCTCGAGTCCCATCTCCCACATACGCTTGACGTCTTCGGCGGGCATATGCTTGGCGAACGTATCCATATCGCATGCAAAGCCGCCGATCAACTGACCGCCATTACGCCCGCTCGCCGCCCAGCCGACTTTCGAGGCTTCGAGCAGCGCGACGGAATAGCCGCGTTCGGCAAGATTCAGCGCCGTCGAGATACCGGTGAGGCCGGCGCCGATCACGCAGACATCCACCTTCAAAGGGCCGTCGAGCGGGGCGTGACGGGTTGTATCGTTGAGCGTGGCCGCATAGTACGACACGGCATGGGGTTGGTTCGCGAACCGGAGCATAGGCAGAAAACACACTAGATGCCGAAAGTGCGGCGCCGTGCAGCGTGGCGCCGTACTTCGGCGGTACAGGTTAGAACGCGTAGATGAATTGCGTGGCCAGCATGTCGTTAGACTTGCCGTACGAACCGCTGTTGTGCAGGAACACGTCCTCGGTCGCCCAGTCGTGACGATATTCGACCTTGACGGTGATCTGCTGGGTCGGATAGAACAACAGATCCAGCGCGACGTCCTGGTGGATTGCACCCTTGCACTCGAAGCCAAGGCCGCCATTCGCCTTCGAGTTTGCCAGGCAGCTCGCACCGATACCGAAGCCGTTGGTCGGATCCATGCCGTTCGAGTTCAGCACGACGCCACCGCCGCCGCCGCCGTTCTTGGTGTCGGCGAGCACGTCGTAGCGCGCGGTGACCCCCATGCGGCCTACCGTCGGCAACGTGAACTTGCGGTGCGCGAGCAGCGAGATGCCGTACCACTGGGCCTGGCCGCCGTTAAATGCCGCATTTTGTTGCTGGCCGTAGTCGAATTCGGCGTTATACGTCGCGTCCGCCAGTGTATAAGCCGCGTCGGCTTCAGCGAAGAAGAACGTCCCGAACGCGCTCGGCGCTACGCCACCCGAACCGTAAACGCCTGGCAGCGGGTTGCCTTGCGCATCCGTACCCTGTGCCAACGTCTGCCGGCCGATATTGAACGAACCGCCAATATCCAGCGCGCTAGACCACGTATAGTCGACGCGAGCCGTGAAAGTCGGAATCTTGTTGCTGGAGGTGATAGGGTCGCCCAGGGCGTTGGTGCCCGTCTGAATCGAAGACCCATACGTGCGGTACTGTTCGTTGCCCAGCATGAACTTCCAGGCCCAGTTGCTGCTGTCGCCCGTGTAGTTCACGCCTGCACCGACGTAGCTGCCCGGATCCGAGAAGTCATACAGCAGGTTGTGCGTGAGCGTTACCATCTGGTTCGACTGCTGCACTTCATAGCCGCCGAAGCTCGGCATCAAGCCCGCGACGAACGTCGTCGTGGCCGTGACCGGCACCGTGACGACAGCCGTATTCAGGATGTCGAGACCGGTGCTGCCGTGTTCGTTCTGCAGCAACGTGATGCCGTTGCCGCGGTTCGGCATCAAGGTGATTTCAGCCGACGGCGCCATCGGGCCGACACCGAAGGTCTTCTTGATGTCGAGGTAAATGTCGCCGAACGTGCTGTTGAAGTAGTCGTAGCTGCTTTCGTGGTTGGCGAACAGGAACGACGAGCTGCTCAGATCGCGGTTATAGACATAGGTCGGATCGATATAGCCCGTCACCGAAAGACCGGCAATCGGCCCGGTGTTCTGCGCATCCACCAGCGAATCGACCTTCAACTGCTGATTGGCGATCTGCTGCTTCATTGCGTCGACCTGATCGTTGGTCAGCGTCGCCTGTGACTTGCCATAGTCAGGCGACGAAATGTCCACCGGTGCTGCGGCCACGGCAGGCGCGGCGGGCGCCGCCGCTGCCGGAGCGGCCGCTACCGTTTTGGGTTTGGCCGCCACCTCGGCCCGCAACTGCTTCACCTCCTTTTGCAAAGAGTTCAGTTGCGCCTGCAGCGCCTTGATCTCATCGCTAGTGGTGTCCGCCATGGCGATGCCTGGCAGACTCCCCGCCACTAGCAGGCAGATGAGTTTCTTTCTCATGCACATTCTCCTTGTTGGTCGTATTGCCAGGAACTGCTTAAACTTGGACGGCACCGAGCGACTTGCGCACGGTAGCGGGCTGGGTGACAGGGGCGGCATCGGCGGCTTCCGCGACCGCAAAAGCCATCTGCATATCTCGGGTGCGTTTGCGTTCGCGAACCTGCATCCAGCGGTTCACGGCGATCACGCCAACCGTCACGACGCTGATGAAGATCGTTGCGAGCGCATTCATTTCCGGGTTCAAACCGAGCCGCACGCGCGAGAACACAACCAGCGGCAGCGTGGTGGAGCCAGGCCCGGAGAGGAACGCGGAGAGCACCAGATCGTCGAACGACAGCGTGAACGACAGCAACCAGCCGGACATCAGCGCCTGCGAGATCAGCGGCAGCGTGATCAGGAAGAACACCTTGAAGGGCGTCGCGCCGAGATCGAGCGCGGCTTCTTCGAGCGACTTGTTCAGCTCCTTGACACGTGACTGCACGATGATCGCCACGTAGGACACGCACAGCATCACGTGACCGATCCAGATCGTCAGCAAGCCACGGCCCTTCGGCCAGCCGAGCATCTGTTCGAGTGCGACGAACAGGAGCAGCAGCGAGATGCCCTGAATCACTTCGGGAATCACCAGCGGCGCGTTGATCATGCCGGCGAACAACGTGAAGCCGCGAAAACGTCCGAAGCGCGCGAGCACGAAACCCGCCCACGTGCCGATCACTACCGAAGCGCATGCGGTCAGCAAGCCGATCTTCAGCGAGAGCCATGCCGCGCTGAGCAGTTCGTCGTCTTGCAGCAAGGCGCCGTACCACTTCAGCGAAAAGCCGGACCACACGGTGACGAGTTTCGACTCGTTGAACGAGTACACGACGAGGCTGATGATCGGGATATAGAGGAACAGAAACCCGAGCGTCAGGACGGTGTTGGACAGCTTTCTATTAGGCTTGATCATTTCGCGCCCTCCAGTTCCTTGACCTGGTAGTACTGGAACACGGCCATCGGCACGAGCAGCAGCAGAACCATTGCGACCGTCACGGCAGATGCCATCGGCCAGTCCATATCGTTGAAGAACTCGTCCCACATGACGCGGCCGATCATCAGCGTATCGGCGCCACCCAGCAGTTCAGGAATCACGTATTCGCCCACCGCCGGGATGAACACCAGCAGGCTGCCGGCGATAATGCCGTTCTTCGACAGCGGCAAGGTGATACGCGTGAAGGCGGTCCACGGTTTGGCGCCGAGGTCGTACGCGGCTTCGAGCAACGTCAGGTCCATCTTCACCAGGTGTGCATACAACGGCATCACCATGAACGGCAGGTACGAATAGACCATGCCGATATAGACGCCAATATCGGTGTGGTATAGCCGCAGCGGCGAGTGGATCATGCCGATGGCCATCAGCGTGTGATTGAGCAGGCCGTCGTCCTTGAGAATCCCGATCCACGCATAGACGCGAATCAGGAACGAGGTCCAGAACGGCAGCATCACGCCCATCATCAGCAGGTTGCGTTTAGCCGGCTCCGAGCGGGCGATGTAGTACGCCACCGGATAGCCGATCATCAGGCAGAAGAAGGTCGAGATCGCGGCCATCTTCAGCGAGCTGATGTAGGTGGCGATATACAGATCGTCCTGCAGCAGGAACGCGTAGTGACCAAGCTGGATTGCAAAGTGGACGACGCCGTCTTTGACGCTGAGTAGATCCGTGTATGGCGGAATGCCCAGGCGCAAATCGGCGAAGCTGATCTTCAGCACCAGGACGAACGGCAGCGCGAAAAACAGCGTGAGCCACAGGAACGGCACGCCGATCACCGTGGTGCGGCCGGACGGCAGCAGAGCGGCGAGGCGCTTTTTCAGCGAACCGAGCAGGCGGCTGCTGGACGGCGCGCCGAGCGCCGCGGGGGAGGAGGTAGTGGGATTGCTCATTGCGTCACCACCACGCCGCTAGCGGGCGACCAGTAGACGAACACGTCGTCGTTATAGGCTGGCGCCCCTTCGCTCATCAGATGCGAACTGGAGAGGTTCGACACCACCGTCTTGCCGCTCGGCAGGCGCACGTGGTACAGCGAATAGCTGCCCATATAGGCGACATCCGAAACCACGCCACGCGCCCAGTTATGCGGCGTCGAAGGCTTTTCGAGCGACACCTTCACGCGTTCCGGACGCACCGAGATGCCCACCGGCATGCCGAGCGGCCCGGTAATGCCGTGGCTCACATACATGCGCGCTTCGAGGTCTTCGCTTTCGACGAAGATGTGATCGGGTTCGTCCTCCACCACCACGCCTTCGAACATATTGGTCGAACCGATGAACTCGGCCGAGAAGCGGCTGTTCGGAAACTCGTAGACCTGCGAGGGCGTGCCGATCTGCACGATTCGGCCTTCGCTCATCACGGCGAGGCGCCCGGCCATGGTCATCGCCTCTTCCTGATCGTGCGTGACCATCACGCAGGTCACGTCGACCTTCTCGATGATGTTGACCAGTTCCAACTGGGTCTTCTGGCGAATCTTCTTGTCGAGCGCGGACATCGGCTCGTCGAGCAGCAGCAGCTTGGGGCGTTTGACGAGCGAGCGGGCCAGCGCCACCCGCTGTTGCTGACCGCCGGAGAGCTGGTGCGGCTTGCGGCCCGCGAACTTGCTCATCTGCACGAGGTGCAGGGCATCGGCCACGCGTTCCTTGATTTCGTTCTTCGGCGTGCCTTCCTGCTTGAGACCGAAGGCGATGTTCGCCTCGACGCTCATATGCGGAAACAGTGCGTACGACTGGAACATCATGTTGACGGGGCGCTTGTACGGCGGCATGGCCGCCAGGTCTTCGCCGTCGACGAAGATGCGCCCCGAGGTGGCCGTTTCCAGCCCGGCGAGCATGCGCAGGAGCGTGGACTTGCCGCAGCCGGAGCTGCCGAGCAACGCGAACAGTTCATTCTTCGCGATGGTCAGATTGACGTTATCGACAGCGGTGCTGTCGCCGAATTTCTTTACGACGTTTTCAATGCGGACAAATTCGTCCGTTTTGCTTTTAGTCGTAACAGCGGGTTTGGCCGCAGTGCGGGTTACCTGGGCGGCGCTATTTGTTGAGGTCGTCGAGTTCATGGTGTAACCATTCCTTGCAGATCGCGGGCGTGAGCTTTCCCGTGTGGGGCGCTCAGGCGGCCCACAAAGGTCTGCTGCGATCGGGAAACATGGGACTGCGCTTGCAAGGCGCAGGCTGACTGCCTTATTGCCGATTCAGGCGGAGAGGGATCGAGCGACCCCTGCTCCGCGGTTTTAGATGCTTATATGCGTGATTAAAAAATCAGTGGCCGGTTTTGAGCTGAGCCCAAAGGCGGTTTTCAAGGCGCAGGATGTCGCTCGGCATCGGCTTCATCAGCGTCATCTTGCTCAGCACGTCGTCACCCGGATAAACGGTGGTGTCCTGAGCGACGCCCGGCGTCACGAACTGGCGTGCAGCCTTGTTGGCGGTCGGGTAGAACACTTCGTTGGTGATGGCGGCGTTGACCTTCGGATCTTCGATGTAGTTGATCCACTTGAGCGCGGCTTCTGGGTGCGGTGCATCCTTCGGGATCACCATCACGTCGAACCACAGCAGGCCGCCTTCCTTGACGTTCGAGAACTTGACCGTGTAGGAGCGCTTCGCTTCAGCGGCACGGCGGCTAGCAATGCCGACGTCGCCGGACCACGCCACTGCGACGCACACGTCGTTATTGGCAAGGTCGTTGATGTAACCGGAGGAGTTGAACTGGGTGATATACGGGCGGACTTTCTTCAGCACTTCGAAGGCAGCCTGATAGTCGGCCGGGTTCGTGCTGTTCGGATCCTTATGCATGTATTGCAGCACCGCGGCGAAGACGTCGACGGCCTGGTCGAGGAACGACACGCCGCAGCCCTTCAGCTTGGAGAGGTTGGCCGGATCGAACACCAGCGCCCAGCTATCCACCGGTGCGTCGGCGCCAAGCGCCTTTTGCACGGCCTGTACGTTGTAGCCCACGCCGTCGGTGCCGTATGCCCAGGGCACGCCGTACTGGTTGCCCGGATCGGCGTCGGTGATCATCTTCATCAGAACCGGGTCGAGGTTCGCCAGGTTCGGCAGCTTGGATTTGTCGAGCTTCTGGTAGACACCGGCCTGAATCTGCTTGGCCATGTAGTTGGACGTCGGCACCACGATGTCATAGCCGGAGCTGCCCGCCAGCAGCTTGGCCTGCAACGTATCGTCGCTATCGTAGTTGTCGTACTTCACATGGATGCCGTCCTGCTTCTCGAAGTTCGGAATCGTATCCTTGGCGATATAGTCCGACCAGTTGTACACATTCAGATCGGTGTCGGCCGCAAGCGCCGGTGAGACCGACAGCGCAGTAAAGCTCGTGACGGCGAGAAGCGCGGCCCCCGCGACCGCATGACGAAGATGACGTCCATTATGACTAGCGCTCATGGCTTTTTTTCCCTTGAAGTTAAAGTCCCGGCATGAGCGCATGTCGTGGTGCGTCCATGCCGGAAAAGAACTGCCGTTACGAAATTCCGAGTTGTTGTGCGGTCGCGTCAATGGCTTTCTTCGCCTTCGAGACGATCTCGTCGATTTCCTGCTTCGTGATCACAAGCGGCGGCGACAGCAACATCCGGTCGCCGGTGGCGCGCATGATCAGGTTGCCGTTGAAGCAGAAGTCGCGGCAGATCGTGCCGACATCGCCTCCGTTGGCAAAACGCTTGCGCGTTTTGGGTTCCTGCGCGAGTTGCAGGCCGGCCACCAGCCCGACGCCGGCGATGTCGCCGATAATCGGATGGTTCGCGAAAGTCTCGCGCAGCTTCTTCTGGAAGTACGGGCCGGTATCGGTCTTGACGCGTTCGACGATCTTCTCGTCGCGCAACAGCTTGAGATTGGCTACAGCAACCGCAGCCGCGACCGGATGGCCGGAGTAGGTGAGGCCGTGATTGAAGTCGCCGTTTTCGATGATCGCCTTGGCAACGCGGTCATGCAGGCCGACCGCACCCATCGGGATATAGCCGCTCGTCAAACCCTTGGCAAGCGTGATGAGGTCAGGCTCGAACTCGAAGTGCTGATGGGCAAACCATTCGCCGGTGCGTCCGAAGCCGCCAATCACTTCGTCCGCCACCAGCAGAATGTCGTATTTGCGGCAGATGCGCTGGATTTCCGGCCAGTAGGTGGACGGCGGGAAAATCACGCCGCCCGCCCCCTGGAAAGGCTCACCGATAAACGCGGCGACATTCTCCGCGCCGATCTCGAGGATCTTTGCTTCGAGTTGCTGCGCACGGGCGAGGCCGAATTCTTCCGGCGTCAGATTGCCCTCGGCTTCGCCGAAGTAATACGGTTGGTCGATATGGACGATGTTCTCGACCTTCGACGGCATCTGCTCGTGCATGTAGCCCATGCCGCCGAGCGTGCCGCCCGCAATCGTCGAACCGTGATAGCCGTTCTTGCGCGAGATCACCACCTTCTTCGCCTGCTTGCCCTGGGTCGCCCAATATTGATGGACGATGCGCAGCACGGTGTCGTTGCCTTCTGAGCCGCTGTTGCAATAGAAGAAGTGGTTAAACGGCGCCGGCGCGAGTTCCGCGAGCAGCGCGGACAGTTCGATCACCGGCGGGTGGGTGGTCTTGAAGAAGGTGTTGTAGTAGGGCAGCTCCATCATCTGCCGGTAGGCGGCTTCGGCGAGTTCCTTGCGGCCGTAGCCGACATTCACACACCACAGACCGGCCATGCCGTCGATGATCTGGTTGCCTTCGGAATCCCACAGGTACACGCCTTTGGCCTTGACGATGACGCGGCTGCCTGCCTTGTTGAGCGAACCCATATCCGAGAACGGATGAATGTGGTGTGCCGCGTCGAGCGCGCGATACTCCGCGGTGCTGCGTTGTTGCGAAACCTGCGCGGCTGCGGCCGGCTGGGCCGGTTGCACGTACGCGACTTCTTCTGTTCTGTAGCTCATGTTGCCTCCAGTAGTTCGGTTTGCCTCGCTGCGTCTTAAACGTGCAGCAGCAGATGCCGGCGTTCCCACGAACTGATCACGCGGAAGAACGCTTCGTATTCGGTTTCCTTCAATGCCAGATAGGCCTTGACGAATTTTTCGCCGAGCACTTCGGCGATCGGCTCGCAGGCGCCCATCAGCGTCAAACCCTCTTCGAGATTGCGCGGCAATTGATAGGGCAATTCGTAGCCGTCGCTGATCAGCGGTTCGGTTGGGCGCAGGTTCTGCGTCATGCCGAGGTAGCCGGCCGCGAGCGTCGCGGCGATGGCGAGGTACGGATTGCAGTCCACGCCTGGAATGCGGTTTTCGATGCGGCGTGCGGCCGGCCCCGAATGCGGAATCCGGAAACCCACCGTGCGGTTGTCGTAACCCCACTGCACGTTGATCGGCGCAGCCATGAAGCGTGACAGACGGCGATACGAATTGATGTACGGCGCGAAAATCGGCATCAACGCCGGGGTGTACTTCTGCAGACCGGCGATATAGCCGTCGAACAGTTGGGTCGGCTTGCCGTCCGGACCGGTGAAGAGGTTCTTGCCGGTTTCCTCGTCGACGAGGCTCTGATGCATGTGCATCGCCGAGCCCGGTTCGCCTTCCATCGGCTTGGCCATGAAGGTCGCATACATCTTGTGACGCAGCGCGGCCTCGCGCACGGTGCGCTTGAACAGGAACACGCTATCCGCCAGCTTGAGCGGATCGCCGTGCATGAAGTTGATTTCCATCTGCGCCGCGCCGACTTCGTGAATCAACGTGTCGACTTCGAGTTCCTGAATATCGCAGTACTCGTAGATGTCTTCGAAGAGCGGGTCGAACTCGTTGACCGCTTCGATCGAGTAAGCCTGACGGCCCGTTTCCGGACGGCCGGTCCGGCCGATCGGCGGTTGCAGCGGCAGATCCGGGTCCTTGTTCATGTCGACCAGATAGAACTCGAGCTCCGGCGCGATCACGGGTGTCCAGCCCTTGGCCTTGTACAGCTCCAGCACGCTGCGCAGTACCCGGCGCGGCGAGATGGCAACCGGCGTGCCGTCGAAGTGCACGCAATCGTGAATCACTTGAGCGGTGGGGTCGACCGCCCACGGAATCAGGCGGATCGTTGAAGCATCGGGAACGCAGACCATGTCGGGATCGGTGACGCCGGTGAGCGAGCCGTCTTCCGGATAATCCCCTGTGACGGTCTGGATCATCACCGCTTGCGGCAGGCGCATGGATTCGCCGGATTCGAACTTGCTGCGCGGAATGATCTTGCCGCGTGCGATCCCGGCCATGTCGGGAATGATTGCTTCGATCTCGGTGATGCGGTGTTGCTTCAGAAATTCGTCGATGTCTTGCATGATTGTTCTCTCAGTTTTTGCGCGGGCCGGTTCAAGCCTGGGTGGTAGCGGCGGATGCCGCGCCGTAGCCGGCCCTGGTGCGCATTCGATCGCGGCATGCATCGCCGAAGGCCCGGAAGATCGCGGTGGAGAGCGCGTCGCTGGCGTGCTTCCACTCGGGGTGCCACTGCACACCCAGAGCGAAGGCGCGTGCCTGCTTGACGCTCACCGCTTCGATCAATCCGTCTGGCGCAATGGCTTCGGCCACGAGGCCGTTGCCCAGCCGCTCGACGCCTTGTCCGTGCAAGGAATTCACACGCGCTTCATTCGCTCCCGCTGCGAGACGCTGCAGCAGGCCGCCTTGGATCAGCGCGACGGAATGCGACGGTGCGTATTGCACGTCCAGTTCGTCTTCCTTGTTCTCGCGGTGGTCATGCAAACCGGCCACCGTGTGAACGCTTTGATGCAACGTCCCGCCGAACACCACGTTCATTTCCTGAAAACCGCGACAGACCGCGAGCACCGGCACGCCGGCGTCGATAGCGGCGCGCAGCAGCGGCAGCGTCGTCGCATCGCGTGCGGCGTCGTGCAGCGTGCCCGGCGCGCTGGCGTCGCCGCCGTAATGGTGCGGCTCGACATTCGAATAGCTGCCGGTGAACAGCAAGCCGTCGACCGTCGCCAGAATCTCGGCGGCCGCCTGACGGTTGCCGAGCGCGGGCAGCAGCATCGCCAGCGCCTGTGAGCCGTCGACGATAGCGGCGATATATTTCTCGCCGACTACGTGCGACGGATGCACTCCCATCATCGTTCTGTCGGCGCTAATGCCGACCAGAGGTCTGGTTCGCATGACTAATCTAATGGACGTGTTTGTTCCCCGCGGGATGCGGCACGAACAACGTTAAAACAGGCGCGGCACAATTCCGCAGCCGTGCGCAGGGCGCAAAGCCACCAGAAAGGCAGGCGGGGGTCGTGAGCGGACCGTGCCGCGCGTTGCTATCAGGAAGACCGTTCGATTCGGCCTGTTGCCCCGCGTACCAGCACAACACGCCCATGTGACAGGCGATAGCGCGCGGACTCAAGCACCGGTGCCGGCAGGGGCACACTGGCACGCTCAAGCAAACAGGTGAACCGAACGGTAAATAGGAGGGAGGCGCTACGGCAGCAGCGAAGCGACCTCGTCCGTGCGCACGGCGATAAAAGCGCGCGCAGAGACGGAGTTGTGACGTCGAACGGAACGGCGGGACAGGATCGTGAAGACGGACAGAAAGCGGCGAAACGCAAGGCTGCCGTTGCTGCCGTCGGCGATGGCGCCTTCAGGACGAAGCGATCTCGCCTGACTGCGTTCCCACCTAACCAAAGGGCCTCGGACTCTCACGATTACACTCGACTAGCGACGTTGAAAGTATTGAACGCCTCGCTCAGCAAACGCACAGGGCGTTTAAAGAAACGTGACGCGGGATGATCGTCTCGTGCCGTAGCGAACCTGCTTCGCTGCGCCAGAAAACACTCGTTTGAGGTCTATGACGGTGGCATGACGATCGCCTGTGAATCAGCATATACGAGCCAAAAATGCCGTCAAATCATTTTTATAAAAGATTTATCAGGGCTTACCCGAGGCAATAGGCCAAAACCCGAGGAGTGGGTACGTGTGTTGCGATAGTCAGTATTTCGAATTCCTTTCAGGGTTTTCCCCAGCAGCGGCGGCAATAAAGTGATTAGAATATTCAACACTCGCGCAGCGCTTGCACGATCCCATGCTCGCCTTGCTGGTTCCTTCAACCCGGTTTATCCACTCTGAGAGTGCAGCGATGTCCATCGAAGTTGCGACCCGTCTGCAGTACATCCGTAAGAAGAATGGCCTGTCTCAGCGCGAGCTGGCCAAACGGGCGGGCGTCACCAACGGCACTATTTCGCTGATCGAACAAAATCGCGTGAGTCCCTCAGTCGGTTCGCTCAAGAAGCTGCTCGAATGCATTCCGATGAGTCTTGCCGAGTTCTTTACCTTCGAAGTGGAAGCCGACCGCTCTGTCGTGTCGCGCCGCGCCGACATGCCTAACCTCGGCAACGAGTCGATCGAGTTCTATCTCGCCGGCTCGGGCGTGAAGGATCGCAACATGGGCATCCTGCGCGAGGTGTACCAGCCGCTCGCGGACACTGGCCCGGAAATGCTCGTGCATACCGGACACGAGGGCGGCGTGATCGTCAGCGGTCAGATCGAATTGACCGTCGAGGGCTGCACGTGGCTGCTCGACCCCGGCGACAGCTACTACTTCGAAAGCCGCTTACCGCATCGTTTTCGCAATCCCAGCGCGGAACACGTCTGCGAAATCGTCTCGGCGAACTCGCCACCGAGCTTTTAGACAATCCGCATCAACGCCGTTGCGACGCCGGCGATAGCTGCAAGGGCAGCTCTCGCGTTGAACGTCGAACGCATAACATTGAGGCATCCTGATGGAAAAGACCCTGGCTTACTGGCAAGACAAAGCCGCAACGCTTTCGATCGAAGGCCGCGCGTTTATCGATGGCGAATATCGCCACGCTGCAAGCGGGCGCACCTTCGATTGCCTGAGCCCGATCGACGGCAAGCTGCTCGCCAAGGTGGCCGATGGCGCCGCCGAGGACGTGAACGCCGCGGTGGCTGCTGCGCGGCGCGCGTTCGATTCGCGGGTGTGGTCCGGGCTGAATCCACGCCAGCGTAAAGCGATTCTGCTGCGCTGGGCTGGCTTGATGCGCGAGCATCTCGACGAGCTATCGCTGCTTGAAACGCTCGATGCCGGCAAGCCGATCGGCGATACCACCTCGGTGGACGTGCCCGGCGCCGCGTATTGCGTCGAATGGTTCGCCGAAGCCATCGACAAGATCGGCGGCGAAGTAGCGCCGGCCGATCATCATCTGGTGGGGCTGGTGACGCGTGAGCCGATCGGTGTGGTGGCGGCCGTGGTGCCGTGGAATTTCCCGATCCTGATGGCGTCCTGGAAGTTCGGCCCGGCGCTGGCGGCGGGCAATAGCGTCGTGTTGAAGCCTTCCGAGAAGTCGCCGCTGACGGCCATCCGGATCGCGCAACTGGCCCGTGAGGCGGGCATTCCTGCGGGCGTGTTCAACGTCGTGCCGGGCGCGGGCGAACCAGGCAAGCTGCTGGCGCTGCATCCTGATGTGGACTGTCTCGCCTTCACGGGTTCCACCAATGTCGGCAAGCTGATCATGCAGTACGCCGGTCAGTCGAATCTGAAACGCGTTTGGCTCGAACTCGGCGGCAAGTCGCCGAACATCGTGATGCCCGACTGCGCGGACCTCGACCGTGCCGCCAACGCCGCCGCAGGCGCGATCTTCTACAACATGGGCGAGATGTGTACGGCGGGTTCGCGTTTGCTCGTGCATCGCGACATCAAGGATGTGTTTGTCGACAAGCTGATTGCCGCGGCGCGCAGTTATACGCCGGGCAATCCGCTCGACCCGAAGACCTCGATGGGCGCGATCGTCGACCAGGTGCAACTGGAGCGCGTGTTGAGCTATATCGAAGCAGGCCGTGCGGAATCGAAACTACTGCTCGGCGGCGGCCGTGTGAAGCAGGAGAGCGGTGGCTACTATATCGAGCCGACCATTTTCGACACCGCGCCGAATGCTAAAATCGCCCGCGAAGAAATCTTCGGTCCGGTGTTGTCGGTCATCACCTTCGATACCGTCGAAGAGGCCATCAGGATTGCCAATGACAGCGAATACGGTCTCGCTGCAGCGGTCTGGACCGCCAACCTGACCACCGCCCACGAAATGGCGCGAAGTCTGCGCGCCGGCACCGTGTGGGTCAACTGCTACGACGAAGGGGGAGACATGAACTTCCCGTTCGGCGGCTACAAGCAATCGGGCAACGGCCGTGACAAGTCGTTGCACGCACTGGAGAAGTACACCGAGCTGAAGTCTACGCTGGTGCGGCTGCGCTAAAGGATTCGCAAGCCAGCGTGGCGGTGCGCCATCAGGCACCGTCGCGTTCCCAATGAATCCGAAGCCGGGCGATACGCGCACAACCTCAGGAAACTCGCGCGTGTTGCCGGCATGTTTTATCAGGTCATCCCATGACTGAACTCCTCTATGGCGACGGTGCAATCCGCCGTCCGTCCCTCTACGGTTCCTCGATCGAAAACACCTACGCGGGCGTGCTGTCGTTCATGCGACGCAAGTACACGCGCGAGCTCGACGGTGTCGACGTGGCGATTTCGGGCATTCCGCTCGATCTGGCCACCACATTCCGCTCCGGCGCACGCCTGGGTCCTGCCGCGGTGCGGGCGGCGAGCGTGCAGTTGTCCGAGTTGCATCCCTATCCGTGGGGCTTCAATCCGTTCGACGATCTCGCCGTGACCGACTATGGCGACTGCTGGTTCGATGCGCATAACCCCATGACCATCAAGCCGGCGATCGTCGAACACGCACGCACGATCCTGCGCTCGGATGCGAAGATGCTGACGCTGGGCGGCGATCACTACATTACGTATCCGCTACTGATCGCGCATGCCGAGAAGTATGGCAAGCCCTTGTCGCTGATCCATTTCGACGCCCACTGCGATACCTGGGCCGACGACAGCCCGGATAGCCTGAACCACGGTTCGATGTTCTACAAGGCAGTGAAAGACGGCTTGATCGATCCGAAGACCTCGGTGCAGGTCGGCATCCGCACGTGGAACGACGACTTCATGGGCATCAATATTCTCGATGCCGCGTGGGTGCATGAACATGGCACGCGTGCTGCGGTAGAGCGGATCATGTCGATTGTCGGCGAACGTGCTGCGTATCTGACCTTCGATATCGACTGCCTCGATCCGGCCTTTGCGCCGGGGACGGGCACGCCGGTCGCGGGCGGCTTGTCGTCCGCACAAGGACTGGCGATAGTGCGCGGCCTGGGTGGGGTCAACCTGATCGGGGCCGATGTAGTGGAAGTCGCACCTGCTTATGACCAGAGCGAGATCACCGCAATCGCGGCGGCGCATATCGCGTGCGATGTGCTGTGTTTGTGGCGACAACGCAAGGTGGCCGGTGCGCGTTGATGTTCCACTAAGGCCTTGAAAACCGGCGTTAGCTCGCGGAAGACGCTCCGCGTGGCTGACGCTGGCCTTCGAGCAGACCGAGTGTATAGACGGCAAGTGCGCCGCTTGCCAGCGCTAGTTGCCAGATCAGCATGTCGTTGCCGAGCGCTTTCATCGCAAAGCCGGCGATCAGCGGTCCGGCAATCGAGCTGGCGCAGAACGTCAACGAAATCAGCCGCATATTGCGGATCAGCGCGCTCTTGTCGCTGCAAGCCGCGGCGTAGACGCCGAGCGTGAGGAAGGCGCTATTCAGACCGCCTAACACCAGCGCACTCGCGCCGAGCAACCACGAGGCCGGCGCCGCGAGTGCAAACGAAACAATCGCGAGCGCACTGACGGCGGCGCAGACGATGACTGCGGTGGCCAATCCGGCGCGATCGGCCAGCCAGCCGACCGGAAACTGCAGGACCATGCCGCCGACTCCGAACCATGTGAGCAGCGTTGCAGTCTGCGTGACGCTTAGACCACGCCCGTCGGCAAAGAGCGGAAACAGGCCGAATAGCGCGCCGTCGCCGAGGCCGCCAACTACTACGACGACCATGCCCAGAGCGACTAGCGGATCGATGAGCTTTGCCGGTTCGCCAGCAGCGTATTGAGCGGACCGCTTCCTGAACTGTGTGGCATCCGCAGCTTCCATCGTTTCATGGGCGGCGACGGGGCGCACGATCTGATCTTGGTGGACATCAGCGGTTGCGTTATCCGCCGCATCGGAACCGGCCAGCCAAAGGGGAACGGCCGCGACCAGGGTGAACGCCGCGCCGGCCATAAAGACGAGCGGGCCATCGACGCCGTACCATGCGGCGAGAGCCGGGCCCGCAACCCCTGCGATTGCGATCAACGCCTCATGCAGGCCAACCACACGTCCGCTAGCATGCGCCGGGACCATCCGGTACAGCCAGGTCTCGTTGGCGATCCAGCGCAGCCCCATGCCGAGTCCGATCAGGAAACCAGGCACGATCCACAACGGCCACACCAGCGCGCGAATGCTGACGAAGGCGAGGACCGTTGCCGCTAGCGCGATTGCCACCGTTCGTTTTGCGCCGAAGCGTTCAACCAGCCGCGGCGCTACCAGCAGCCCGGCGAACATGCCCGCCCACTGAGCCGCGGAAAACAGTCCGGCGCGCGGCGTGTCGAGCCCTTGATGCGCGAGCCACACAGGTAACACCATAAAGCCGATCCCGAACTGGCCGATCTGCGTGAACGCCGACACGGCGGTCAGCGCAGCAATGGCGTGCCAGCGCACCGGCGTGACGGGAGTCATGTGCCGCTCCGCTGCGGCATGGGCAAGCCCTGTTCGCGACATTCGACCGGACAACCGGCCTTGAGGCAGGGGCCGTCGTCGCACAGGCGGCATAGTTGCATGGCATGCGCCGGGTCACGGGTTTCGTGCCAGAGGATCTTGATCAGAAGATCTTCGAACACGACGCGTTCGTTTTCGTCGAGACGGCCAATTACGCGTTGCAGCATCCGTTCGCGTGACGTTTGCAGGCGCTTGACTTCGCGCTTGCCGGCAGCGGTGAGGGCGAGCGCCACGGCACGTTTATCGGCGCCCGCTTTCTTTTCGATCAGACCCGCCTCGACGAGTCCCGCCACTGCGCGGACGGCGGCCGGATGCGAGAGGTCCACCGCATCGCGCAGCACTTCAATGGACGAATACGGATACTGGCCGACCGCGTTGAGCATGGCGCGTGCCGTGGGGCCAGCGAGGGCGGGCACGGTGTTCTGTGCGTTCATTTCGTCCGTCACCAGCAGGGCGAGCACGCCGAGCAGATTTTCTGTGCGCTGCGTCATGACAATGCCTAAATGTGTGCAGTGTGCATATATGCATGTTGCACACATTGAGACGGTAACGCAAGCTTCTTTTTTGACGGCGTCGTAAGGCCCGAAGGGACTAGGCTGCGCGCCGGCTGGTCTGTTCGATCACATCCGCTACGCCCGCAGCGGTGGCTGCAGACAGCGTCCAGCCAAGATGGCCGTGGCCGGTGTTATAGAACACGCCGGGCAAGCGTCCTTTGCCCACCTTCGGCAACATGCTCGGCAGCATGGGCCGCAACCCTGCCCACGGTATGACGCGCGAGGTGTTCACTTGCGGGAAGTAGCGGCGCGTCCATTCGGTCAACGGAGCAATCCGTTCCGCGCGGATATCGCGATTGAAGCCGTTGATCTCGGCCGTCCCGGCCACGCGGAAGCGGTCGACGCCAAGGCGGCTGGTGACGATCTTGGCGCTGTCGTCGAGCAGGCTGACCCAGGGTGCGCCTTGCTGGCTCGCGGCATCGTCGAGACAGACCGTGATTGAGTAGCCTTTGACTGGGTAGATATTGACGTGGTCGCCGAGCATCGAGGCGAATTCACGGCTCCTGACTCCCGCGCAGACTACAACCTGCGCAAAGCTCTGCTGAAGCGGCTCGCCTGCTTGAGTCGCGGCGACGCTGAACGCTCCCGTCGCATCACGCGTAATCGAAGCAATCTCCGTGTCGTAGAGGAAATTGACGCCATGGCGTTCGCAGGCTTGCGCGAGGCCGCGCGTGAACTTGTGAATATCGCCGGTGGAATCGGACGGGGTAAAAAAGCCACCGTGGAAGGTGCCGTCGAGCGTGGGTTCGATGCGGCGAATCTCAGTCGCGCTGACCGCTTCGCGGTCGAGACCGCCTTCCTTGAGCAGGGCGTTCACTTTGGCCGCGGTGTCGAATTCCTTGCGGGTCTTGTACACGTGCAGGATGCCGCGCTGCTCGTGGTCGAACTCGATGTTTTCGCGCTCCGCCATCGAAAACAGATGCTGCCGCGCGGCAATCGCGAGACGCACGGTTTCGATGGTGTTGGCCCGATAGTGCGGAATCTGCCGCAGAAACTCGCCCATCCACGAGTATTTGTGCCAGTTCGGCAGCGGATTGAGCAGCAGCGGTGCGTCGCGGGTCAGCATCCAGCGCAGGCCTTTGAGGACCGTGGCGGTGCTGTTCCACACTTCCGCGTTGCTGGCCGACAACTGGCCGCCATTGGCGAACGAGGTTTCCATCGCGGCATAGCGGTGGCGTTCGAACACGGTGACGTTAAAGCCGCGTTGCGCAAGGGCGTAAGCGGTCGTGACGCCGGTAATGCCGGCGCCGATGATGGCGATGCGTGACATGTGATGGTCCAGAGTAAGTGAGCACGGCCGTTTCCGGCTTCCATGCCCCATCTGTCCCTGTACCTGAGAGTTTCTTTCCGTGCGCAGCCCATTGCCGGGCGGACGGAAATCCCCTTCGGTGGGCGCGTGAAGCGCCGCTCTCCAGATGTTCCCGCTGGGCGGTCCTTGTGCCTGAGAGTTTCCGGGGCGGTTGCTCCGTCGGCGCCGTCACCACCTTTCGGTGTGACAGTCTCTCCCGCGACAGCGTGTAGAACGGCGTAAAGGTAGCGGTTGCCAATAAATACGGCAAGCGGTTTTTTGTGTGTGGGCTTCGTGGCAGCCTCCGTGCGCGCTTGCCAGAGTGGTGGGGTTGGCGTGTTTTCATGCGTGGCGGCTATCTGCGCTTATTTGCGCAATACGCATCAATCGTATAGCCTTGCTCAGGTTCATCCGCCCTGACACCAGCCCGGCACCGTGAAGGACATTCTCTCCCTCAAGCTCTATACGCGTGTGGCGCGGCTCGGCAGCTTCTCGGCTGCGGCGCGCGAATGCGGGCTGTCGCAATCGCAGGTATCGCGGATCATCGCGGAGCTCGAAAGCGACCTGGGGGCGCGGCTGCTCACGCGCACCACCCGTGCCGTCATGCTGACCGATGCGGGCGCTGAGTTTCTCTCCCGGCTCGATCCAATCCTCATTGCGCTCGAGGACGCCGAGCAGAGCGTGCGCGAAGGCAGCGAGTTGCGCGGCATGTTGCGCATGAGCATGCCGGGCAGCGTGGCGATCCGCGAGATCATTCCGCGCCTTGCGCCGTTTCTCGAACGGCATCCCGAACTGCGTTTGCAGATGTTGCTGGGCGACCGGCCACGGGATTTCGTCAAGGAAGCGGTGGATGTGGCCATCCGGCTCGGGCGCCTGATCGATTCGAGCGCCACGGCCATGCTGATTACCCAGATTCCGCGTGTGATCATCGCCTCGCCCGGCTACGTGGACCGCCACGGCGTACCCACGGGACCGGAGGACCTGGTGCGCCATCGCATCGTCGACGGACCGGCCTCGGTGGTCTCTAGCGGCTGGCAATTTGCGCGAGCCAGCGGCGAGGAGGTGGCGGTGGACCTCGAGCCGCATTTCTCGACCAACGAGAACGAAGGGGCGGTTGCCGCGGCTGTGGCCGGCATCGGCATTACTTCGACGAGCGAATGGGCCTGCCGCCGCGAGCTGGCCGACGGTTCGCTGGTGCGGCTGCTGGTCGACTGGAAGATGGCCGATATCCCCGTGCATGCCTATTTCCCGATGGGCCGGGCGACCCGCGCGGCCGGACGCGCGGTGGTCGAGCATCTCACCGCCGATTTTCGGCGTGAACAGCACGGTTGATTGGCCTAGACGCTTTCTAGAGGCTTACTGCGGCCTTTGTTTGTGCCGCGGCAATCTTGCGGCCACGCCGCGCAAGCGGTGCACAGCGGCGTCACCTACGGCAACGCTAGCTAGACCGCACCGCCGCCTGATCTATGTATCCCATGCATAAGAGATAGCAGAAACGAACGGCTACCGCCTCGGCTGCCGTGCCGCTATCTTTGCTTTCATAACGCGCTTCCACTCTACCGGCACGCTACTCGCGCAGCCGAGGGGGCGGCACGTCCCATCGATTCCGACCGGGTTTGCGCGGCGCGCTGATTGCCGAGGCCGACACGGCACTTTCATCGAGACTGACATGAGCAAAACCACTCCTGAACAAAACAAGGCCCTCGTGCTCGAGGCTTTCGACACGCTTTTCAACAAGCGCGACTATGCGGCGGCTGAGCGTTTTTGGTCGGAGCGCTATATCCAGCATAGCGCGCACATTGCGCCGGGACGCGAGGGTCTGTTCGGCTTGATTCGCACGCTGCCGGACAACTTACGCTACGAGAACCAGTTGATCGTGGCCGAAGGCGACTATGTGATTGCGCATGGCCGCTTCTCCGGTCACGGTAGAGCGGCGGCGTGGATTGCAGCCGACGTGGTTCGCTTCGAAGACGGCAAGCTCGCCGAACACTGGGACGTTCTGCAGGACGAAGCAACCCAGGCGCAATCGGCAAGCGGCCTGCCGATGTTCGGCGACCGGTTTCCGGCCTGAAGCCCGATAGATTGACTACTGGAATATCCACGATTACAGCATCCTTAAGGACACCATCATGAAACTCAGTGGAAACACGATCTTTATCACGGGCGGCGGTTCGGGCATTGGCCGCGGACTGGCCGAGGCGCTGCACAAGCGCGGCAACAAAGTGATCATTAGCGGACGCCGCCGCGGCCCTCTCGACGAAGTGGTGGCGGCTAACCCCGGCATGGCGGCCATCGAACTGGATATGACCGATCCGGCGAGCATCGAGCGCGCAGCGGCGCAACTGATCGAGGACTATCCGGAACTCAATGTGCTGATCAACAATGCCGGCATCATGTAGCCGGATGCCGCTGCGGGGCGGATCGACGACGCGTTGCTTGTTGCCACCGTCACGACGAATCTGCTTGGACCGATCCGCATGACCTCCGCGCTGATCGATCATCTCAAGACGAAGGACGATGCGGTGGTGGCCTATACGAGCTCGGTGCTGGCGTTTGTGCCACTGGCGCCGACGGCGGTGTATTCATCGACCAAGGCGGCGTTGCATTCGTACATTCTGTCGCAGCGCTTCATGTTGCGCGATACCAAGGTGCGGGTGCTCGAAATCGCACCGCCGTGGGTGCGCACCGACCTGATGAACAGCCGCAAGGCCGAACAGGCGATGCCGTTGGATGCTTTCATCGACGAAACCATGGTCGTCCTCGGTACCGACGCGGATGAGATTCTGGTGGAAGGCGCGAAACTGTTCCGTGGCAATCCGGGGCCGGGTGAGCATGAACTCGTGAATGGGTTCAATGCGCAGATGGTTGAGGTGTTTGGCGGGTGAGTGCTTCGGCGAGTTCCCGGCCCGCTTCGGCGCGCCGTCCGGAGACAACGACGCCGGCCTTGTCATGTGCAAAAGCAAAAGCGGTGGCGCGGCCAATGCCGGTCAGTGCGCCGGTAATCAGTACGACAGGTGGGGTAGTCATTGCATATCCTTGATCGACTGGCGCGAACAGTCCATGCGATCGCTCGCGCCCGGATTAACAAGCTTTACCGACTCAGGCATGCGTCTCGATGGAATCCACCCGGTCCGGGTAGAAGGCGAGGTGATCCTTGATCGCCGCGACCGCGGCATACGGCTTCTCATAGGTCCAGACCGCATTGACCGAGCGCTCGCCGCCGGAAGGGATCGAGAAGTACGCACAATCGCCCTTGTAAGGGCAATAGGTGGCATGCGCGGTGCGTTCGAGCAGCGTCATGTCCACGTCCTTGCGGGGGATGTACAGGACGGCTGGATAGGCGGCCTCGCGCAGCGTCAGCGCTTCGCGGGTATCGGCGATCACTTTGCCGCCAAGCGTGACCACGATGCGTGCCGGGTTCGGCTCGATGGTGATCGGATGATCGGGACCTGGAACCTTGACGGTTTTGCCTGCCGGATTGACGTTGCTGGACATGGACACGCTCCTTGGGTTGATTCGCCTCGCGTTTCAGCAAGGCGAGGCCAGTGTTTCAGTCCGTCACCGCTCAGGCGGAAAACGGGGTGAAGTCGATAGATTAAAGCTTTGAGCCGCCGTCGACGTGCAGGGTGTCGCCCGTCACCCAGCGCGCCTCGTCGGAGGCGAGGAAGGCAACCGCGCCAGCAATGTCGTCCGGCTGGGCGATGCGCTTCAAGGCCTGCATGCCGAGCGCTATGTCGCGGCCCGCATCGGTTTTTGTGAAGTTGGACATATCGGTGGCAACCACGCCGGGGGTAACCGCATTTACGCGGATGCCGCGTTCGCCGAGTGCCGAAGCAAAGTGCTTGACGAGGGTATCGACAGCGCCTTTGGTGGCCGAATACGCTGAGAGCACGCCTACCGCGGAGCGCGCACCGAGCGACGACAGCAGCACGACGCTGCTGCCCTGACCGAGCACCGGCAGCAGCTGTTGCACGAGGAAGTAGGGCGCGCGCACGTTCACGGCGAACAGGTCGTCGAAATCCTCGACCGTGGTGTCCTCGATGCTAGCCGCCTTCGAGATGCCGGCGTTGGCCACGAGGATATCCAGACGCTCGCCGACCATGCCACGCACTTGTTTCGCAAGCGTATGCGGACCGTCAGCCGCGCGCAGGTTCGCGCCGACCTTCTGTGCCTTGCCGCCGGCTGCGCGAATTTCCGCGACGACTGCGTCTGCTTCCTTTTCTCCGCTGCTGTAGTGAATCAGAACTTCGGCGCCCTGTTTGGCGAGTGCAATAGCGCTGGCGCGGCCAATGCCGCGAGAAGCGCCGGTAACGAGGGCGGTCTTGCCGGTGAGGTTAGTCATGGTCAATCTCCTGTTCGGTTTAAAGCTGTTCGGTTTAAAGCTGTTGTGCTGGTGGCGCGCGGGTGCACGTCTGTAACCGGGTGGATCGGAGCGGCGGCGCCTGATTCGTAAAATGCGTTTGCGTCGCTGCCATGGAAGCTAATCTAGTGGCGCGCGGGGCAAAGGAAAAAGACTTTGTGGGCTGGTGGGCATGCCTCGCGGGTATGCCTGAGAGGTGCTGCGCCGGATTGTTCGGGCTGGGTAGCCCAATGCGGCGCGATGCAGAGGAATATTGGGGGGAAGGAAGCTATGTAGGCGGGTGCATGATCTTGCGCCAGAGACAGACTGTGTAGTGCGCTTCTCGGCGCGTAGTATGAGGCGTGCCCGCGAGCCTCGTTAGCAGGCACGCCTCAGCTTGGCCTGACGCTGCACAGGTCCAGGCTGAGACGGCTGCTTTGCCGCGTTACGCGGAGGCTTCGAGTTCCTCGATCGCGTCGGCAAGCACCATTTGCGCGGCATTGGCCGGGCGTGCCGCCGTGCGGCCCGCCGGTCCATAGACCGCGTCGCCGCGCACGATGCTGCTGCCGGTAAGCGCACAAACCCCCTGCGATCGCGCGATCCTGCGAATCCAGAGTTGCTCGCAGTAGTTAGCGGCGGTGGAGTCACACCATGTAATCGAAACGGACTTGGGGCTGAAACGCTCAACGAACGTGACCACCGCGCTCTCCGCGCTAACCGATGGAGCCCGCGCACGATCGGCCGCCGCGCCGCGGCGCGCCTGATTGGCGCAGTCGCGTCCTGGACGGGACGCGGGCCTGCGTGAGGTGGTTTGCGTGTCCCCTGCATTGCGGGTTTCTTTCAAATCGCTTTCGCTGGCTTTGTCCTGCGTAGGCGCTGCGCTTTCTTTCAGGCCGGCAATCACGACCGCCCACGGGTCAGCAAGACGGGGAGGCGCGAGTGCCGATACCTTCGACGCTTGAGCCTCGCCGGTGGATACAAAGGCACGCTCGACGACGTCGTTACGCTGTGCCGCATTGTTCTTCAGATGCCGATTACGCGCTGTGGGCGTCTTCATCGTGGCTGCGAAGTCTGGCTCGGGTCCTGTAACGTTCACGTCGAATCCTTTGTTTAGTGCCCTCCTCGGGGCCGCACGCGTCCATCGCGGCGTGCCGCGACGGCTTGTTGCGGTGCTCCCCGCGGCGCGTCGCGAAGACGCAAACACCCGTCGTGACGGCGCGCGGCACAACGGGGCAGGTGGCGGGTGGCGGATGGCCGGTGTCATTGGCGACACCTTGGAGGGCATCTTATCGACTGGCCCGAGCGAGATAAATGCGCGTTCCCTGAAAACACCGTTTGGGTTCGGCCAACAATGCAGGGGGCGCCGTTGCGCCCCCTTGGGTCAAACGGTTACGACGATCTTGCCGAACTGGCCGTTCTGCTCCAGGTAGCGGTGCACCTCTACCATCTCGTCGAACTTGAAGGTCCGGTCGATAACCGGCTTGAGCGCGCCGCTCTCGAGACCCTTCAGGACGAACTCCACCGCGGCTTTGCGACGGGCTTCATTGCCGCTCGTCAGCCAGATGTTGTGCGCCTTGACGGTGGCGACCTTGGCGATCATGTCGAGGATCGGTAGCGGTGTGGCTTCGCTGCTGAGCGCGCCATAGATGTAGACGATGCCATTGAAGGACAGCGCCGCGATCAGCTTCGCCAAGGTCGGGCCGCCGACCGGATCGAACACGACGCGTGCACCATTGCCGCCGGTGATGCGCTTCACTTCCTCCACGAGGTCGGTTTCCTCTGTGGCGATCACATGCGCGGCGCCGGCGTCGAGCAACTGCTGGCGCTTGGCCGAGGTGCGCGTGAGGGCGATGGTCGTCGCACCTGCATAGTTGGCGATCTGGATCGCGGCGAGGCCGACGCTGCTGGAGGCCGCCGGAATGATCACGAAGTCGCCCTTCGTGACCTGCGCATCTTCGATGAGCGCGCCATACGCCGTGACGTACATCATCCAGACCGAGGCGGCTTCCTCATACGACAGGGTCTCCGGGTGCTTCACGACCGCATAGTCTGGTGCAATGATGACTTCGCCGTAGGTCGAATACTGATTCATCGAGAACGATGGGATGAGGTTGACTTTATCGCCTGCTGCAATTCCGCTGACACCGGGACCGACGGCATCGACGATGCCCGCTGCTTCGTAGCCGAGGCCTGCGGGAAACTTGACGGGCTCGATGTAGACATCGGTGCGCCACATGGCTTCAGCGCGGTTGATGCCAATGGCCTTCACGTCAATGCGAACTTCATTCGGACCCGGGGCGCGAACTTCATGCTCGATGAATTCGAGCACTTCCGGCCCGCCGGCTTTTGCAAACTGAATAGTGCGTGACATATGAACCTCGTGATCTGAATGGATGATGACGGTGTGGCGATGTCGTGGTGTAACGCGCAAAGCGTAGCGCCAATTGCGCAGGGTCACACCGTCTCGGTTGCTTCGTAAGCGGGGAAATCCGAATAGTTCGTTTCGTCGCCACCCCAGAATGCCGCGCGCACATATGGCGTGAGCGGCAGGTTGTGCTTCAGGCGGTACGGCAGGTCGGGGTTCGACGAAAAGTGACGGCCAAATGCGACCAGGTCGGCGTCGCCCGATGCGACGATCGCTTCGGCGCTGGCGCCATCGAAACCGCCTGCGGCAATGATCGGGCCGCTGAAGTGCGGGCGCAGATACTTCACCGCCACCGGCGCGTGGCCTTCGTGCAGGGTCTCGTCGCCCTTGATGCGCGGCTCGATTACATGCAGGTAAGCCAGTCCGTAACCGTCGAGTACTTTCGCCACGTAGCTGAAGGTCGCTTCCGGATTGCTATCGGAGATGCCACCCCATTCGCCCGAGGGCGAGATGCGGACCCCCACGCGCTCTGCGCCGAACACCGAGATCAGTGCTTCAACCGCTTCGCGCAGGAAGCGCACGCGGTTTTCAAGCGGGCCGCCATAAGCGTCCGTGCGCTGGTTGGTGCCGTCCTGGATGAACTGGTCCACCAGGTAGCCATTCGCGCCGTGCAACTCCACGCCGTCGAAGCCCGCCTCGAGCGCACGTTGAGCGGCGACGCGAAACTCTTCGATGATGCCGGGGATCTCTTCGATTTCCAGCGCGCGGTGCGGCGAGGCTGGGACGAAGCCGTCCTTGGTCAGCGCTACGCCGTCGAACGGCACGACCGAGGGGGAGAGCGGCGCGACGCCACCCGTCATTTCGACATGGCTTTGACGGCCGCCGTGAATCAGCTGCATGAAGACGCGGCCACCTTTGGCATGAACCGCATTGGCGATGGCCTTCCAGCCTTCCGTCTGGCCGTCGTGATAGAAGCTGGCGGCGCCGAGGTAAGAGCGTGCCGTGATCGAAATGCTGACACCTTCGACGATTTCAAGGCCGCCTTGCGAGGCGCGCTGGCCGTAGAAGTCCGCCATCATCGGGCTGGGGATATCGCCGGGCTGGATGGTGCGCAAGCGGGTCATCGGCGCGAGAACGACCCGATGTGAGAGGGTGTAGGCACCGACCTTCGTGGGAGTGAACAAGCGAGTCATGATGTTTCCTTGGGGAGTTAGTGAGTACTGGGGAGCTGTGCTGCAAACTAAAACTTCACCTCGCCGTCGACGTATAGCGTGTCGCCGGTGATCCATCGGGCGGCGTCCGAGGCGAGAAAAACGATGGCCGCGCCTATGTCGTTGGGTTGCACAAGGCGCGTCGACACCTGCATGCCGGGGAACGCGTCGCGCACCGCATCGCTGCGGGTGACACCTGTCGCGTTGCTCCCGGTCTTGCACGGCGCGATTGCATTGACGCGAACGCCGCGTGCGCCGAGCGTCGACGCGAAGTGCTTGACCAGCGTGTCCAGTGCGCCTTTGCTGGCTGCATAGACCGACGACGAGCCCATTGCTTCGCGCACGGTTTGCGGTTTCTGCATCGCACCTGCGGCCGGTGGCGAGACAACGATCACGTTGCTGCCTTTGCACATCGCAGGCATAAGCTGTTGCACGAGAAAGAAGGGCGCTCGCACATTGAGGGCAATCAGCGCGTCGAACTGGTCGACGGTGAGGTCTTCGCTGCTTGCGTTCTGCGGGTTGCCCGCGTTTGCTACCAGCACGTCGAGCCGCGCGCCGATGATGGCGCGGGTGCGCCGCGCGAGCCGCTGCGGACCGTCCGGTGTGGCCAGATCCTCTGCCAGTTTCTCGGCATGGCCGCCCGCTGAGCGGATCGCCCTGACCACGCCGTCCGCTTTTTCACCGGCGCTGTTGTGATGCACCAGCACCTGGGCGCCGGCTGCGGCGAGTGCGAGCGCACTGGCGCGGCCGATGCCGTACGAGGCACAAGTCACGAGGGCAGTTTTTCCGCGCAGAGCGTTCATGGTCCGGTTCCCGGCGATATAGATGGCAGGCATGGGGCGGTGATCGAGACGGGCTGTTGCCCTAAGGCTGCTTCCGTCTTGTCCCGGCCCTGTGCGTAATCTAGTGGGGGCTTGCGCGAAGTAAAAAGACTTTGTAGGCTGGCGGGCATGCCTATGAGGCATGGATCACCATCGAGGGGCCCATGGAGCTTCGCCATTTGCGGTATTTCATCGCGGTTGCCGAGACCGGCAGCCTGACGGTCGCCGCCGAACGCCGCCTGTTCACGTCGCAGCCGTCGTTGAGCCGTCAGATCCGCGATCTGGAGGACGAGGTGGGCGCCGAGCTATTCAATCGCAGTGCGCGCGGGGTCGAGTTGACGGCGGCAGGCAAGGCCTTTCTCGACCATGCGCGGCTCGCGCTTTCGCAGGTGGACGCGGCCACCGAAGCCGCGCGCCGTGCGTCGCAGCCGAGCAAACAGGTCTTTGCGTTGGGTTTCCTGACCGGCCAGGAGATGACCTGGCTGCCGCGCGCGATGCAGGTGCTGCGCGAGGAGTTGCCGAAGATCGATGTGACTGTGTCGAGCCACTATTCGCCAGATCTTGCTGATGCGGTTGCGCGGGGCAAGCTCGACCTCGCGTTTCTGCGCGCCGAACCGGGCTACGATCTCGAGTATCGCGTGGTCAGCCGGGAGAAACTCCTCGTGCTGATGCCGAGCGACCACCGCCTCACCGAGCGCGCCACGATCCGTCCGGAAGACTTTGGGGGCGAGCCTTTTATCATGGCGAGCAACAAGGCCGCCGTGCTGCACCAGGTGATCTCGCAGTACCTGCGCGACAACGCAATCGACATCACGCCCGAACATGGTGTGGACAACCTGGCGATGGCTATGTCGCTGGTGGCGTCGACGCGCGGCCTCGCGCTGATGCCGGAGTATGCGAATAACCTGCTGCCGTGGTCGGTGGTGAGCCGTCCGCTTGAGGGTGAGGCGCCGACTGTTGACCTCGTGATCGGCTATAGCAAAGCGAATACATCGCCGGTGCTGAAGTTGTTTCTGTCGCGGGTCGATGAGTTGATGGAGCCGTTGCGCACGGCCGCCTCATGAGCCATCAAAGCCGTTCAATAATCGCCTTCGCGGCCGCCGGATTACGTTCCTTGAAGCCGCTGATCACGTAGAGATATACATCGCGCGCGCCTTTGGCGGCGGCGCGCGCTTCGAGCGGCTCCAGATCGTCAGGGACCGCGCCGGCAGCAAGCTGGCGGGCTCGCTCCGCCCATGCGTCGAGCGCCTTCTTTGCATACCCTTGCGCATGCGCGCCGGTGGTCCCCATGATGCGGGCATAGACAAATGGCGCGGTTAAACTGGCGATCTGCGGATACTCGCTATCGCCCGCAAGCACGATCGCGACACCGTATTTGCGTGCCAGTGCGACGAAGGCTTCGTCACGAAAACTCGCGTGACGCACTTCGACTGCATGCCGCAATGTAAGTCCGTCCAGTTTCTTCGGCAGCAGCGCCAGGAACGCTTCGAAGTCCTCTGCATCGAATTGCTTGGTCGTGGCGAATTGCCAGTTGATCGGACCGAGCTTGTGCTTCAGATGTTCGAGGCCACTGCCGAAGAAGCGCTCGATGCTGTCGCCGGCCTCAGCCAGCACACGCCGGTTGGTCGCGTAACGCGGCGCCTTGAGGGCGAACGCGAAATCGTCCGGTGTCTCGTCGTGCCACTTCATGTAGCTCTCGGGCTTTTGCAGGCCGTAGAACGTGCCGTTGATCTCGATGGTGGTCAACTGACGGCTCGCGTATTCGAGCTCGCGTTTTTGCGTCAGATCCTCGGGATAAAACACCCCGCGCCACGGGGCATACGTCCAGCCGCCGATTCCCACTCTGATTTGCGATTTCGTGCGCGTTGCCATATCCGGTTGTCCTCGTTGTGGTGGCGCATAGCTTAACGCAGGCGGCATCGGGCCGCCTTGGGCCTCCTCAGTGTGCCAGGCAGTATCCGCAGCGCATCGAGTCGTATCTCAAAAACGCATAGTTGTTATCTGTCATATCGCGTTGCGCGATAAGCGGGCTCGTCGGCACACTGGGCGCACAAATCAATCGCGGCATACAGGAAGGAGACACTCATGCGTACTCAAGTCGGCATCATCGGCGCTGGCCCAGCCGGCCTTTTACTTTCCCATCTGCTTCATCTGCGCGGCATCGACTCGGTCGTGCTGGAATCGCGCACCCGTGAGCAGATCGAATCCACCATCCGGGCCGGCGTGCTGGAACAGGGCACGATGGATCTGCTCAGCGAAGCCGGCGTCGGCGCCCGCATGAAGGCAGAGGGTGCACTGCATCATGGCTTCGAGCTGGCCTTCGAGGGTAAGCGACGGCGCATCGATCTCACGGACCTGACGGGCCATTCGATCACGGTCTATGCGCAACACGAGGTCATCAAGGATCTGGTCGCCGCACGAATGGAAGCGGGCGGCCAACTGCTGTTCAGCGTGTCCGACACCTCGATTCACGGCATCGAGACGGCAACGCCTTCCATCCGCTTTCAGCATGACGGGCAAGCCTGCGAGCTTCAGTGCGACTTCGTGATTGGCTGCGATGGCTCACAAGGGGTATCGCGCGCGTCGATTCCGGCTGCCTTGCGCAAGGATTACGAGCGGGTCTACCCATTTGGCTGGTTCGGTATTCTTTGCGAGGGACCGCCGTCTTCCGACGAGTTGATCTACGCTCGCCACGAACGCGGTTTTGCGCTCGTCAGCACGCGCTCGGCGAACGTCCAGCGAATGTACTTCCAATGCGACCCGAAGGAATCCGTCGCGAACTGGTCCGATGACCGCATCTGGGCAGAACTGCATGCGCGCGTCGATTCCGCCGATGGGCAAAAAGTGGTGGACGGCAAGATATTCCAGAAGAACATTGTCGGCATGCGCAGTTTTGTCTCGACCACGATGCAGCACGGCCGTCTCTTTCTGGCGGGCGACGCAGCCCATATCGTGCCGCCGACCGGCGCCAAGGGCCTGAATCTGGCGGTCGCCGATGTGCGCGTGTTGACCGCTGCGCTTCAAGCGTTTTACGTAGAGAACCGCCTGGACTTGCTCGATGGCTATAGCGCGACAGCGCTCAAGCGCATCTGGCGCGCCGAGCATTTCTCTTACTGGATGACGCGGATGATGCACCGGCTCGACGACGCCTCGCCGTTCGAACAACAGCTTCAGGTAGCGGAGCTGGAGCACGTCACCACCTCGCGGGCGGCGGCGACGGCAATGGCGGAAAACTATGTGGGCGTGGCCGCGGTGTGAGAGACCCGCTGGGCCGCCTCGGCTTGTTCAAGGCGGCGGCTCGCTTCCGCCACTTCATGCCTGAACTGCACCAGGGCAGCGAGAGCAGTGTCGGGCGGCTGCAGCGCCGCCCACAGCACCTCGATCAGGCTATCGGCGGTGGCTTCGATATCAATCTGGCGATTGGCGAGCGTCGCATCCCACAGCACATGCTCCATTGGCCCGAACACCATGGAGCGCAACAGGCGTAGCGGCACATCCGCGCGAATCTGGCCGGTTTCCCGGCCGTGCGCGAGCACGCGCATCAGCGGCGCCGTGTAGCGCCGCTGCAAATCCGTCAATGCTTCGCCCAGCTCGTGATGCCGTGCTCGCCCCTCGGAGAGCACCAGCGCGCACAAATCTGTGCCGTTCACCAGCATCAACCGCAAATGCATCCTGACGATAAAGGCGAACTGCTGCCGCACGCTGCCGTCGCGCGGCAAGCCGGTTTCGATCGCCTCGATGATTTCGTCGTACCAATCACCAATGACCCGCGCGCACAGTTCACGCTTGCCGCGGAAATAGCTGAACACCGTCGCCTCGGAGATACCCAGGCGCTGCGCAATTTCAGCAGTGGTGGCGCGCTCATAACCCTTTTCGGAGAACACGTCACGCCCGGCCTGAAGGATTTCCTTCACGCGCTGCTGCGACTTGCGTCCCGCCGGCTGGCGGCGCGAAGCCGGTGCTTCGGCCTTGCTTGGAGCCCTGGGTGTGGCCGTCATATGAGTAAAGGTCAGATTTGTGACTCGAGTGATGCCGGATAGGGCGAGTCTAGCACGATAATATAAGGCTAGAGGCCGTTCGATGCGTTTCTGAGTGTCACTCAAAATACCTATTGACGTATACGGAAATCTGGCGTGAAATTCGGCTTGTGCGGCCGCGCCCGCAAGCACCGCTTACCGCCTACGATGGCCTACGAATTCCTGGAGACACTGCAATGAGTAACCTGCCCGGTTTGCAATTCCCGCTTGGTGAAGAGATCGAAATGCTGCGCGACAGCCTCGCGGGCTTTGCGGCAAAGGAAATCGCGCCGCGCGCCGCTGAGATCGACCGCACCGACCAGTTTCCGATGGACCTGTGGAAGAAGTTCGGTGACCTGGGCGTGCTCGGCATGACGGTCTCGGAAGAATACGGCGGCGCCAATATGGGCTACACGGCGCATATGATCGCCATGGAAGAGATCTCGCGGGCCTCGGCTTCGGTTGGTCTGTCGTACGGCGCGCACTCGAACCTCTGCGTGAACCAGATCCATCGCAACGGCACCGAAGCGCAAAAGCAGAAGTACTTGCCGAAGCTGGTATCCGGCGAGCATGTCGGCGCGCTCGCCATGAGCGAGCCGAATGCCGGCTCGGACGTGGTCAGCATGAAGCTGCGCGCGGACAAGAAGGGCGACCACTATGTGCTGAACGGCACCAAGATGTGGATCACCAATGGCCCGGATTGCGACACGCTGGTGGTCTATGCGAAAACGGATATTGAAGCCGGTCCGCGCGGCATTACCGCTTTCATCGTCGAGAAAGGCATGAAGGGCTTTTCGGTGGCGCAGAAGCTCGACAAGCTCGGCATGCGCGGCTCGCACACCGGCGAGCTGGTGTTCGAAAACGTCGAAGTGCCGGAAGAAAACATCCTCGGCCAATTGAACGGTGGCGTGAAGGTGCTGATGAGCGGGCTCGACTACGAGCGTGCCGTGCTGGCCGGCGGCCCGACCGGCATCATGGTCGCGGTGATGGACTCGGTGGTCCCGTATATTCATGACCGCAAGCAGTTCGGCCAGTCGATCGGCGAGTTCCAGCTGATTCAAGGCAAGGTGGCCGACCTGTACACCACGCTGCAGGCTTGCCGCGCCTATCTGTATGCGGTTGGCCGTCAGCTCGACACGCTGGGCTCCGAGCACGTACGCCAGATGCGCAAGGATTGCGCGGGCGTGATTCTTTATACCGCGGAAAAGGCCACGTGGATGGCCGGCGAAGCGATCCAGATTCTCGGCGGCAACGGTTACATCAACGAATATCCGGTGGGCCGTCTGTGGCGCGATGCGAAGCTCTATGAAATCGGCGCAGGCACCAGCGAAATCCGCCGTATGCTGATTGGCCGCGAACTGTTTGCCGAAACGGCCTGATCCACTTGTGCCACTCAGCCCGCCTGGCCTTGCCAGGCGGCGAATAGAACAGCGGCGCACAGGAGAGCCACGCAATGCCGATCATCGAAACAAAGCTGAACCCACGCTCGGACGACTTCCGCAATAACGCGGCCGCGCTCGAGGCACTCGTTGCCGACCTGCGCGCCAAAATCGAAAAACTCGCCCTGGGCGGCGGCCAGGCCGCGCGCGACAAGCATGTGAGCCGCGGCAAGCTGCTGCCGCGCGACCGGATCGCCCAACTGCTCGACCCGGGCACGCCGTTTCTGGAGCTGTCGCAACTGGCGGCATTCGGCATGTACCACGACGACGCGCCGGGCGCCGGTGTGATCACCGGGATTGGCCGGATCGCCGGGCAGGAATGCGTGATTGTCTGTAACGACGCCACCGTGAAGGGCGGCACGTACTATCCGGTCACCGTCAAGAAGCACGTGCGGGCCCAGGAGATCGCAGCGGAAAACCATCTGCCGTGCGTGTATCTGGTCGATTCGGGTGGCGCGAACCTGCCGAATCAGGATGACGTGTTCCCCGATCGCGACCACTTCGGGCGCATCTTCTACAACCAGGCGAACCTGTCCGCAGCGGGCATTCCGCAGATCGCGGTGGTGATGGGCTCATGCACGGCGGGCGGCGCCTACGTGCCGGCGATGAGCGACGAGTCGATCATCGTCAAGAACCAGGGGACGATTTTTCTCGGTGGGCCGCCGTTGGTGAAGGCCGCAACCGGTGAAGTGGTGAGCGCGGAAGACCTCGGTGGCGGCGACGTGCACACGCGTCTGTCGGGCGTGGTCGATCATCTGGCGCAGAACGATGCGCACGCGCTGGGGATTGCCCGCAGCATCGTCGGCAATCTGAACCGCGTGAAGCAGGTGCCGGTCGCGCTGCAGGAACCGAAGCCGCCGCGCTACGACCCGAAGAGCATCTACGGCGTGATCCCGGTCGATACGCGCAAGCCGTTCGATATCCGCGAGGTGATCGCGCGCATCGTCGACGACTCCGCCTTCGACGAATTCAAGGCTCGCTACGGCACCACGCTCGTCACCGGCTTTGCGCATATCTGGGGCCATCCGGTCGGCATCATCGCCAACAACGGCATTCTGTTCTCCGAGTCGGCCTTGAAGGGCGCGCACTTTATCGAACTGTGCTGCCAGCGCAAGATTCCGCTGGTGTTCCTGCAGAACATCACCGGCTTTATGGTGGGCCGCAAGTATGAGAACGAAGGCATCGCCCGTAACGGCGCCAAGATGGTGACCGCGGTGGCGACCGCCAAGGTGCCGAAATTCACGGTCATCATCGGCGGCTCGTTCGGCGCGGGTAACTACGGCATGTGCGGCCGCGCCTATTCGCCGCGCTTCCTGTGGATGTGGCCGAACGCGCGCATCTCGGTGATGGGCGGCGAGCAGGCCGCGTCGGTGCTGGCTACCGTCAAGCGCGACGGCATCGAAGGCAAGGGCGGCACGTGGAGCGCCGAGCAGGAAGAGGCGTTCAAGCAGCCGATCCGCGAGCAATACGAGCACCAGGGGCACCCGTACTACGCGAGTGCGCGTCTGTGGGACGACGGTGTGATCGACCCTGCGCAGACTCGCGACGTGCTCGGCCTCGGGCTGTCCGCCACGATGAACGCACCGATCGAAGACACGCGGTTCGGCGTGTTCAGAATGTAACGCGGTACGCCCCCAAGCGAAGGAACCGATCGATATGCAATACGAAACTTTGAGCCTGACGGTGGCCGGCCAGGTGGCGACGGTTACGCTGAACCGCCCGGACGTACGCAACGCGTTCAACGAAACGATGATTGCCGAAGTCACTGCAGCGTTTCAGGCACTGAACGAGCGCGACGACGTGCGAGCCGTCGTGCTGGCGGCGAACGGCAAGGCTTTTTGCGCGGGCGCGGACCTGAACTGGATGAAGAAGATGGCCGGTTACTCCGACGAGGAGAACCGGGCCGACGCAATGCATCTCGCGGCCATGTTGTCGGCGATCTACCGCTGCAACAAGCCGGTGATTGCGCGCGTCAATGGCGACGCCTACGCAGGCGGCATGGGCCTGATCTGCGCCTGCGACATTGTGGTGGCGCTGGACACCGCGCGCTTCTGCCTCTCCGAAGCACGCCTCGGCCTGATTCCCGCGACGATTGCTCCCTACGTGATTCGCGCGCTCGGCGAGCAGGCTTCGCGCCGCTACTTCACGACCGCCGAACTGTTCGACTGCGCGACGGCGCTGCGCCTCGGTCTCGTCAGCGAGGCGGTGGGCGAAGACAAGCTGGATGCGACTGTGCAGCAACTCACCGAAACGCTCTGCGCCAACGGCCCGCACGCCGTGCGAGCGTGCAAGCAGCTTGTGCAGGACATCGCGGGGCGCGAACTGGACGAGGCGTTGATCGCCGACACGGCCGCGCGTATCGCGCAGGTGCGCGCCAGCGCGGAAGGCCGCGAGGGCGTGGCGTCGTTCCTCGAAAAGCGTACGCCCGCGTGGCGCAACTGACGCCGCCGCTTATGACGCCCCGAAACTAACCGCGACCACCCGCAGAACAACAGTCCTGAACGGGACACCGCAGCGAGACACTTCAGCGAGACACTCATGTTCAACAAGATTCTGATCGCCAACCGCGGCGAGATTGCCTGCCGGGTTGCGGCAACCTGCAAGCGGCTCGGCATTGCTAGCGTGGCGGTCTATTCCGACGCGGACGCCAATGCCAAGCATGTCGCGGCGTGCGATGAAGCGGTGCATATCGGCGGCTCGACGGCGGCCGAGAGCTACCTGCGCTACGAGCGCATCATCGCGGCGGCCCAGGCTACCGGCGCGCAGGCGGTACATCCGGGCTACGGCTTCCTGTCGGAGAACGAAGATTTCGCGCAGGCCTGCGAAGCGGCAGGCATCGTCTTTATCGGACCGCCGGTCGAAGCGATTGCAGCGATGGGTTCGAAAGCGGCCGCCAAGGCGCTGATGCATGCCGCGGCCGTGCCTCTGGTGCCCGGCTATCACGGCGACGATCAGGACGCGCAACTGCTGCAACGCGAAGCGGATGCGATGGGCTACCCGGTGCTGCTCAAGGCGAGCGCGGGTGGTGGCGGCAAGGGCATGCGCGTGGTCGAGCGCAGCGAAGACTTCGCCGCGGCGCTAGCGTCGTGCAAGCGCGAAGCGGCGAGCAGCTTCGGCAACGACCGTGTGCTGATCGAAAAGTATCTGACCCGGCCGCGCCACGTCGAAGTGCAGGTGTTTGCGGACCAGCATGGCGGGGCGGTGTATCTGTTTGACCGCGATTGCTCGGTGCAGCGCCGCCATCAGAAAGTGCTGGAAGAAGCGCCGGCGCCGGGTCTGTCCGCCGAGTTGCGCCGCGAGATGGGCGAGGCGGCTGTGGCGGCCGCGCGTGCGGTGAATTACGTGGGCGCAGGCACGGTCGAGTTCATCATGACCGGCGCCAGCGACTTCTACTTCATGGAAATGAACACGCGCTTGCAGGTCGAGCATCCGGTCACCGAAATGGTGACGGGCCTCGATCTGGTGGAATGGCAGTTGCGCGTGGCCTCAGGCGAGCCGTTGCCGCTGACGCAGGCGCAACTGAAACTCGAAGGGCATGCGATCGAAGCGCGTATCTATGCCGAGCATCCGGCGCGCGGCTTCCTGCCGTCGACGGGCACGCTCAAGCATCTGCGCATGCCGGAAGGCGTCGAGTTCACGATCAGCGCGGCCGCTGCACCTGGTTTGCGCGCTGCCGTGCGGATCGATAGCGGCGTGCGCGAAGGCGATACGATTACGCCGTTCTACGACCCGATGATCGCCAAGCTGATCGTCCACGGCGCGACGCGCGCCGAAGCGCTGGCGCGGATGAGCCGGGCCTTGCGCGCCTGCGAGGTGGTCGGCCCGCATACCAACGTCGAGTTCCTGCAGCGTATCGTGACGAGCGAGCCGTTTTCGAGCGGCGATCTCGATACCGGACTGATCGAGCGGCATCATGCGGCCTTGTTTGCGCCGGTTCAGAAACCTTTCCGCGAAGCGCTGGCGCTGGCCTGTGCGGCCTTGCTTACGCGTGAGGGCGGTACGGCACATGGCGCGTCGCCGTGGGATGCGTTGTCGCATTGGCGCCTGAACAGCGGTTATACGCAAACGCTCACGTGGCGTGACCTCGAAAACGAGTCTGTCTTCGCGGCCACCTTTGCTCGCGATGGCGCGACGCAGACGCTGGATTTCGGCGGCCATCGTGATGGTTTTACCTGGTGGAGCGGCAACGGCGCGCACGAGTTCGGCGCGACGATCGGCGATTCACATGTCACGGGCCGCGTGTTTGTCGACGGCGACGTGTTTCATGTGTTTTGCCTGGGCGAGGCGCTGGCCTTCGAATGGCAAAACCTGCTGGCGCATGCCGCGGATGCGGAGCATGGCGAAGGGCGTCTCACCGCACCAATGCCCGGCAAGGTGATCGCCGTGCTGGTCGAGCCGGGTACCGTGGTCGAGAAGGGGACGCCCCTGATCGTCATGGAAGCCATGAAGATGGAGCACACCATCGGCGCGCCGGCGGCGGGCACGGTGTCGGAAGTGCTGTATGCGGTGGGCGATCAGGTAGCGGACGGCGCGCAACTGCTGGTGCTCGACGTCGGTTGATACACCGAAACCGATTCAGTTCGGTTCAGTTCAGTTCAGTTCAGGCGAGGCGCGGATAACCCAAGGCCCGCGCCTCGTTTTCCAGTTGTGCGATGCGGGCGTAGTCGTCGAACGACAAGCTCGCAAACCCCTTCAGACGCAGTCGTGCCGCCCGTTCCGGGCTTGCGGCCAGCGCTTCGTCCAACGCCGCGCGCAGTGACTCGATCAGCTCGCGCGGCACGTCGTGTGCGGCAATCAGCGGCAAACCCGGCGACGACGCAGTTCTGCCGATTTCACGCAGTTGCTGCGCCAGTTCCGGCAGTTCGTCACGTACGAATGCAAAGGTCACGCAATCGATCGCCGCGACATCCGCAAGCTTGTCTGCGACGGCTCGCAACGAGCCGAGATGCGAACCGGTGCGTATCACCTCGCCAAAAAACCTCCCGTCCTGCGCAAGCGGCGCCACCGCGTGGCGAAACACGTTCATGCCGCTATTCGAATCGTCCTGGTTGTAGGCCGCGCGTGCGCCGCGGCAGGCGGCGAGCGTGTCGAACGGCGCATCGGCTCGGGTCATCAGCACGCTCGAATACTCAGCGCCCGTGCAGCCGGGGGCGTCGAATTGGGGCGTCGCGATCAGTTGCACCTGGCGCTGCAAGCCGTTGACGAGCGGATAACCGCAGGTCTGCGAGATCAGCAGGTCGGGGCGGCGCCATAGCGCGTGGAGATTGTCGCCCGGGTCGACGATGGACGCGTGCGGGGCGGCCACGCGTAGGACGTCGGCCAGCCAGGCGCGCCATTCGGCGGCCAGGGCAGGCGTCACGTTGTACATGGGGAGGGCGGCGATGCGGTTCATGCGGGAGATTCTGGCATATCCGCATTTGGTTTGGTCCCCGAAAGCAAGATCAGGCAAAATTGGTAATTCGTGCCGCTTTGCGGCGCAGCCGGTGGTGTCCCCAACCCGTTTCCCAGTCCAGAGGCCCGTGATGAGTACCCAGCAACCTACGATCATCTATACCCTGACCGACGAGGCTCCGCTGCTAGCGACGAGTGCCTTCCTGCCGATCGTCCGCACCTTCACCGCACCGGCCGGCATCAACGTCACCACCAGCGATATCTCGGTGGCCGGTCGCATCCTGGGCGAGTTCCCGGAATTCCTGACCGAGGAGCAACGGGTACCTGACAATCTGGTCGAACTCGGTCGTCTGACCCTTCTGCCCGACACCAACATCATCAAGTTGCCCAATATCAGTGCCTCGGTGCACCAGTTGGTCGGCGCAATCAAGGAACTGCAGTCCAAAGGCTACAAGGTGCCGGATTTCCCGGAAGAGCCGAAGACCGAAGCCGAGAAGGCCATTCGTCAGCGCTATTCCCGCTGCCTCGGGAGTGCCGTGAATCCCGTGCTGCGCGAAGGCAACTCGGACCGCCGTGCGCCCGCCGCCGTGAAGAACTACGCCCGCAAGAACCCGCACAGCATGGGTGAGTGGAGCATGGCTTCGCGCACCCACGTGGCCCACATGAAGCACGGCGATTTCTACCATGGCGAAAAGTCCATGACGCTGGACCGTGCCCGCGACGTGAAGATGGAACTGCTCACCAAGAGCGGTAAGAGCATCGTGCTCAAGCCTAAGGTGTCCTTGCTGGAAGGCGAGATCATCGACAGCATGTTCATGAGCAAGAAGGCGCTGTGCGACTTCTACGAAGAGCAGATGGAAGACGCGCGCAAGACCGGCGTGATGTTCTCGCTGCACGTGAAGGCCACGATGATGAAGGTTTCACACCCCATCGTGTTCGGACATGCGGTGCGGATCTTCTACAAGGAAGCCTTCGAGAAGCACGGCAAGCTGTTCGACGAACTCGGCGTGAACGTCAACAACGGCCTGGTGAACCTGTACGACAAGCTGGAAGCGCTGCCCACCTCGCAACGCGAGGAAATCATCCGCGACATGCACGCTTGCCACGAGCACCGCCCGGAACTGGCGATGGTGGACTCGGCCAAGGGCATCTCCAACCTGCACGCCCCCAACGATGTGATCGTGGATGCCTCGATGCCGGCCATGATCCGTATCGGCGGCAAGATGTGGGGCGCCGACGGCCGCCCCAAGGACACCAAGGCGGTAATTCCGGAGAGCACGTTTGCCCGCATCTACCAGGAGATGATCAACTTCTGCAAGACCAACGGCAACTTCGACCCGGTCACCATGGGCACGGTGCCGAACGTGGGGTTGATGGCCCAGCAGGCCGAAGAATACGGCTCGCACGACAAGACCTTTGAAGTACCCGAAGCGGGCGAAGCACGCATCGTCGACCTTGCCACCGGCGAAGTGCTGCTGGTGCAAGACGTGGAAGAGGGCGACATCTGGCGTATGTGCCAGGTCAAGGACGCGCCGATCCGCGACTGGGTGAAGCTGGCCGTCACGCGTGCGCGCAACTCGGGCATGCCGGCCCTCTTCTGGCTGGACCCGTATCGCCCGCACGAAGCCGAACTGATCAAGAAAGTCGAGACCTACCTCAAGGAGCACGATACATCCGGCCTCGACATACAGATCATGTCGCAGGTGCGAGCCATGCGTTACACGCTCGAGCGCGTGATTCGTGGTCTGGACACCATTTCGGTCACGGGCAACATCTTGCGCGACTACCTGACCGATCTGTTTCCTATCATGGAACTGGGCACCAGCGCCAAGATGCTCTCCATCGTCCCGCTGATGGCCGGCGGTGGCATGTACGAAACCGGTGCGGGCGGCTCGGCTCCCAAGCACGTCAAGCAACTGGTGGAAGAAAACCACCTGCGCTGGGATTCGCTGGGTGAGTTCCTGGCGCTGGCCGTGTCGCTGGAAGAGCTGGGTATCAAGACCGGCAATGACAAGGCCAAGATCCTGGCCCGCACGCTGGATGCCGCCACCGGCAAGCTGCTGGAGAACAATAAAAACCCGTCGCCCAAGACTGGGCAACTGGACAACCGTGGCAGCCAGTTCTATCTCGCCATGTACTGGGCCCAGGAACTGGCGGCGCAAACCGATGATGCCGCGCTTGCCGCTCAGTTTGCGCCGCTGGCAAAGCAACTGACCGATAACGAGGAGACGATCGTGGCGGAATTGTCTGCCGTGCAAGGCAAGCCGGCGGACATTGGCGGTTATTACAAGCCTGACTTCGAAAAGCTGGATATCGTAATGCGGCCGAGTCAGACGCTGAACGCGGCTCTCGCGGCGGCCCAGGTTCGGTAGGCTTCGGCTGCCCTGTCAATCGGGGCGGTTTGCTCTCGAATCATGATGTGCTGGACCCCTTTCGGCCGCTAGTCCGAAGGGGGTATCAGTGGCAGGAGCGAGACAGCTTCAAAGATGCGGGCGCATCGGCAGGCTAGTGAACCAAGGTCCACGCCAGCGACAAGGAAAACGCCCCCAGCACAACCGATGCACAACGCTGCATGCCCTCCGGGCTCACCCACGTCAGTCTGCCGCTGCATAGCGCGGCGCCGAACGCGATCCACGCAAGCGCGATCGGAATCAGCAGGAGAGTGAAAATCCCCATCGCCGGAAGATAAGCCGCCCAGCCTGAGAACGCGGCCGCTGGAAAGATCGTTCCGGCGAACAGGATCGCTTTTGGATTGAGCAGCGACGCGACGAATAGCGCGCGCAGTCCGATTGTTTTGTGCGACGACGTCTGAAAGTCGACCGCCGTACGCCACGTATGGACCGCCAGGTACGCGACATAGAGGCAACTGGCGACGCGTACGAGCATTGGCAACCAGGTGAGGGAAGGCGCGGCGTGCGTCAGACAGCGACCCCAGAGCGAAATCGACACAAGGTAGCCGGCGAGTTCAGCAATGATGAGTCGCGCCGCGCGCTTCACCCCTTGCCTGAGTCCGGCTATGGCGAGCAACGTGTTGGTGGGACCCGGCATGATCAATACGATTGCGGTCCCCAGTACGAATAGCGCTGTACTTGACGTTGAATGCATCGGTTAAATGACCCTTGGTAAGCGCGTTTGACTTTTACGCCTTGTCGATCAAGGCTTTTTCGGAAGCCGGGCGCAGGCAGTATTGTACGTCTTTGCGCAATCGGGCCTGAGTTCGGTCGTGCGACAGCAGGCGCTTTAGTAGCGCTCTGATTCCAGCTTTCCCTGAACCCGGCGCTCCACACGCATGCGGCCTGGGGGTTCAAAATAGGTGCCGAACCGCACCAGTCCGGCCTTCTTCAGGTGACAGGTCATCTCGTAGCTCACCAGGACCCCGGGATCGGCGTTGTCGATGTAGTCGACGTCGATCGAGCGGATACGCGGCTCGTACACCAGCAGCGTGGTTTCCATCTGCTGCTTGAGCAGGTGCGCCGAAGCCGGCAGGGCCTTGTAGATGTTCGTGAGGTCCGGCAATCCGTAATCGGGCAGGTGCTTGAGCGAGCCGGCTCGCGTATTGAGGATGCGACGGATGTTCTGCTGGACGCTCAATATCTCTAGCGTTTTGTCGTCGTAGGCGTCGAGCGGTTCGCCGCCGATCTGGCCGAGCAGCATGTCGTACAGGGATGGGCCCGTAGGCATCGCGCGCTCCTTCAGGTGCCGACGCCGGCTGCAACCGGATGGTCTATGGAGGCACCAGTCGAGGACGGCGCGTCACCGCGATCGATAAAATCGATTACGAGTTCGTTGTCCAGAGCCATCGACAGCCGGATTTCAGCCGGCAGCACGCCCTCGGCCATCCGCGCAAGGAGTTCCCGCGACACGGCCGGTAGGATCCGCTGGTTAAGGAACGCATCGACGTTGCGTGCGCCGGATTCGCGCGCGAGGCAAAGCTGTGCCAGCGAATCGGTCAACGCATCATCGCAGGTCAGCGTAACGTCGTACTGCCGGTGCAGACGTTCGGCGACTTTCGCGACCTTCAACCGTACGATCGACGCGAGCGCGGTAGCCATCGAGTGGCCGGTAGAGAAGTGTCTGGAAGCGAGCAAGCAGTGCTGGCTGGAAGTGCGCGACGAGTTGAGGATGAATCGCCTCGAGCAGTGCGCTTTGCGAGATGGACGGGTTCTCGGTCGTGGCCTCATCGATCTGTGCGCTGCCGAGATTGGACGTCATCAGGATCACGCAGTTGCGGAAGTCGATTTCCCGTCCTTCGCCGTCGCGCATCATGCCGCGGTCGAATACCTGATAGAAAATATCGAGCACGTCGCGGTGCGCCTTCTCAACCTCGTCGAGCAATACGACACTGTAAGGCCGTTGGCGCACCGCCTCGGTTAGCACCCCGCCGCGGCCATAACCGACGTAGCCCGGCGGCGATCCCTTGAGCTGCGAGACCGTGTGCGATTCCTGGTACTCCGACATGTTGATGGTGGTCAGCGCCGCCTCGCCGCCAAACAGCAGATCGGCGAGCGCGAGCGCCGTTTCCGTCTTGCCGACGCCCGACGGACCGGCGAGCAGGAACACCCCGAGCGGTGCGTGTTCGTTCTTGAGTCCAGCTTTGGCCGTGCGCAGACTTTCAGCGAGTGCGGCGAGCGCATCGTCCTGCGCGACCACTCGCGTACCCAGGCTCTGCTCAATCGACAACAGGCTTCTGAGTTCGTCATCTACTAGATTGCCGACCGGCACGCCGGTCCATTCGGCGACGACGCGCGCGATCGCCTGCGCATCGACGTCAGCGAGGATCAGTGGGGTCTTGCCTTGCGCGTCCGTGAGTGCCCGCTGGGCGACATCGAGCGTGTCATTGGCGTGGGTGTCCTGCTTATCCCGGCGCGCTTCGCGCTGCACGAGCAGCGCATTGACGAGTTCGAGTTCCCGGTCGTACTTCAGCCGAAGACTATCGAGTTCAACTTTTGCGTCGGAGAGTGCGCTGTTCAGGGCTTCGCGACGCAACGTGGCATCTTCGATACCCGCCTTCCGGTCCGCGTCGAGCGTGGCCAGTTCCAGCTCGAGCGCGGCAACGCTCGCCTGTGCGCGTTGCAGTTCGGCCGGCGGCGATTCGAGTCCCATGCGCACGCGTGCCGCTGCGGTGTCGATCAGATCGACCGCCTTGTCGGGCAGTTGCCGTGCGGGGATGTAGCGGCGTGAGAGCTTCACAGCGGCAATGATCGCAGCGTCGCGAATATGCACGCTGTGGTATTTCGCATAACGGCTTGCCAGACCACGCAGCATGAGGCACGCGGCGGCATCGTCCGGTTCGTCGACTTTGATGAGCTGAAAGCGCCGTTCGAGCGCTGCGTCGCGCTCGAAGTATTCCTTGTATTCGGACCAGGTGGTCGCGGCAATGGTGCGTAGCTCACCGCGCGCCAGAGCGGGTTTCAGCAGGTTCGCCGCGTCGGCGCCGCCGGCCGCGTTGCCCGCGCCAATCAGTGTATGGGCTTCGTCGATAAAGAGCAGAATCGGCACGGGGGAGGCCTGCACTTCGTCAATGACGGTCTTCAGGCGTTGTTCGAATTCGCCCTTCACACCGGCGCCTGCCTGCAGCAGGCCGAGATCGAGCGTGAGGATGCGCACATCGCGGATTACGTTCGGCACACTGCCTTGCGCCACACGCAGCGCAAGCCCTTCGACGAGCGCTGTCTTGCCGACGCCGGGCTCGCCCACGAGGATCGGATTGTTCTTCCTGCGTCTTGCGAGCACGTCGATCGTTTGCTGGATCTCGCGATCGCGGCCATACACCGGATCGATCTCGCCACGTTGTGCCTTTGCTGTGAGGTCGATGGCGAAGCGGGCGAGGGCGTCGCCATCCGTGCTGCGACTGGCAACGGGCGCAGGCCGTTTGTCCACGTTGGACGTTGCCGATCGTTCGGCTTGCGCGACCGCTTCGCTTGCCACCGATTCCTGCACATTGTGCTGCCGCCCTTCAGCCGAGTGACGATCCAGTTCGGGCAGCAAGCGCTGGATCTGCGTCGCGCTAATCGACAGCAGCGCCCATGCGTCGGTTGCCCGCAGGACATGCGGCGCAGCCCCAATGGCCTGCAACAGGTTCGCTGAGCGTATCGGCAACGCCGCATCGCCAGCCGATGCATAGAGCCACGCGCTTTCGAGAACCTGCATCAACGAGCGGGACAACGATGGCTTGCCGCGCAGATCGCGTGGCAGACGATCGATCGCCGTGAGCAACGCGTCCCACACGCCATCGATGTCGATCTCATAGCGGCGCAGGATCGCCGGGATGTCGCCATCGCCCGCCTCAATGAGCTTGAGCAGCCAATGTTCGATGGTAATTTCACCGGCAAGGCGTGCCTGACACAGGCTCGCGGCGGCTTCGAGCACACTCGCGCAATGTGGATTGAGCTTTCGAAGCAGGTGAGTGGAGTCGCGCATGGTCATGTGGGTACCCGGTCTTGGGGAACGGCAGAGAGCCGCCGCTCTGCCGGTAGTGAAATAACGCCAGGCGACAAGGTCGACTGGCGCAAAGAAGGTCGGCAAACATCTGGACAAGAAGGGTCCCTGCCGGCCTCCTGAGAGCTTTGCTCTTACGAGCGCTCGTTCCAGCTATCGGCGTGGATGATGTTGCCGTCCTTGTACGACCAGGTGATCTTCTCGTAGCGCAGTTCGACGTTTTCGAGGTGGTTGTGCTTCTCGAAATCGGGGTTCTTGATGTCGTGCATCTTCGGATTGACGGCCACGACCTTCACGTTGTCGAGCTTCGTGTTGAAGTATTCTTTTTCCTTGCCCGCATCGTCGATCTTGTACCACTTGATCTCGATCGATTTGAGCGTTTGACCACTCGTGACGGCCTTATACAGGTACGGCGTGGAGGCATCGGTTTCCTTGGTGAGCGTGATCGGCTTGTGCACGCGCGTTCCGGTCAGCTTGCCTGTGTTGTCGTCGGTCGGAATATGAACGCCGTGGTCGAATGCGACTAGTTCGACACTGCCTTCGCGGCCTTGCACCGTGACCGAACCCTTGACGTCTGCACCACCATCGTCCTTGATCCACATGTATGCGGGAATTGCCATCTTCTTCACTCCTTCACTGGTACTGCGACACTCGCCCGGAGCGTGCCCCCGAGCCTTGAAATCCCGAAGCGTCGAGCTTCAGGGGCTTAAACCGTTGCGTGTTTGTTGGCTATCGTGTGCGTCCGTCAGAGGGACTTCTTTTGCGGTGTCCGGCACGAGCGTGATCTCGACGCGCCGGTTCTTTGCGCGGCCGGCCGTTGTCTCGTTGTCTGCGATCGGCCGCGTGTCGCCGTAGCCCTGGATCGCAAACTGAGTGGCGGAAATGCCCGAGACCTCGATGAGCCAGTCCCGTACCGCACCTGCACGCGCAATCGACAGCTTCAGATTGCTGTCCGGATTGCCGACGTTGTCCGTATAGCCGGCGACGAGTACCCGCTTGCCGGGGTGCGCCTTTATCATCTCGAGCGCACCGACCATCGCCCGCGTCGAACCTGGCTTGAGCTGGGCGTTGCCGCTGTCGAATAGCGACATGCTGTCGAGCGTGACCACGGCCGGTGGCGGAGGCGGGGGCTGGTACGACGCGATGGCATCGTTGAGCACAGGCATGAGCATGGCGCCTCGGTACATGCCGAACGACAACCGCAACGGCACGCCAGTCCGGCCGTAACGGTCGAGCAGGTCGCGATCGGCGACCAGCGCTTGCAGAGCGTCGCGCCGTGCATTGTCGTGGTCAACGGGAATCATTGCGAAGCGGCCGAGATCGGCTCCGATGTGGGTGAGCAGTGCCTGGTTGTTCCGTGCCGCCCCCCAGATCGCCAGAGCGCCGGCGCAGGCGACGAGCGCCGTTGCATGCGCGAGAGCCGCCATGCGCGGCGACACCCACAACCTCGGTGGCAACGCTTCGATCAACGGCTGCGGGAGTGGCCATGGCGCGGGAGAAGCGGCCATTGACGGCGGTACGATGCGCGTCTGCGCCTCGACGTCGCGCGCCCACGGCGTGTCCGGACCACTTGCTGGGCCGCAATCGATCCAGCCAGCCCCGAAAAGCCGCCACGGCGTCGCTGGCTGCAGCCGGTCGGTCAGCACGTCGAACACGACGCGCTGCGTCCAGCCGATCACCGAAGCAAGCGCCGCAGCACGTGCGGCGGGCACAGGATCGCCTTGGGCCTGCTGGACCTCCACTTCTGCGACTCGCATGACATCTTCAAAGCGCTGTGCGCCAGCGAGTCGTGTCGCCGACGAGACGCCGTACCATTGCACCGGTTTCCCAGATGCAGACGCGTTGGCTTTATGACCCAAGGCCACTTCCTGCGCGGCGCGGGGACTTCCTCCGGTCGTGAGGCGCTGGTATACGGCCACGTAGCCAGGAAGCCTTGCACCCAGCATGCGCGACGCATCCCCAACCGCCTGGCGCGCAACCCGCAGCATCTGCGTCAGCGCATCCTCGCCGGCGTGCAGGGCAGGCGCTAGCGACAGCACAATGCCATCAGGGGCGCGTCCGTCGCGCCACTGCTTGACCGCTGTCGCGAGTTGCGGCAGGTCCTGTGGGCGGTTCACCCGCAACCAGATCGCGCCGTCGCCGACATGGGCAAGCCGTTCCTCGTCACCCCGATCGAAAAGTTGGGCCAGCACATCACCGATCACCAGCACGAGCGGCATGCGCGTGCGCAGACTAACTGGCAGGTCAGCAGTCGTCGCACCGAGTGCGGCCAGCACATGTGCGTTCTGGTCCTGCGCACGCTGGATCTGATGGGATCGCAACGCGAAGACCAGGACGGCGGCCAGCGTAACGACGGTGGCCACCGTCCATGCGAGGCCACGGCTGACCGGCAGCACGAAGAATGTGACCGCGACCACCAGAGCGGCCGCGAAGATCGCGATGGTGCGAAGGGGGTAACCTAGACGCAGATCTGACATCACGGTTTCGATGACAGCAAGTTCGCCAGTTGCAGATCGAGTGCGTGGCCCCAGATCAGATAGACGAGCACCGCGGCCACACAGCCGAGCCCTGCGATCGCCCACGGCGAGAGCCGGTAGAGCCAGTCGGCAAGCCGCCTGCCGGTACGATCGGCGATGAAGGTCTGCCTGCGGGCCGGACGCAGCTTCTCCAGTTGTGCATCGAGCGAGGCTATCAATGCAGAACGCTTTGCTTCCCCTTCACGGGCGTAGCGGCCCATGAAGCCGAGCCCCAGAATCGCCGAATAGTATTCGAGCAGATCGAGGTTCGGCGACACCTCGCGCATCCGCTCCGCAAGCCGTTCGAACACGCGATCACCGGCATCGTGCCGGCCGTCGCGCTCGACCTGCAGCGGCCGTGCATCCCATTCCGGCCTCTCCTTCGCAGACAGATGCCGCAACACGGCTTCGTCGAGCAGCCCGCACTGGGCGTAGAGCGCGTCTTCCCGCACGTCGGACGCGACGCCGCGCTGGTCGAGCGAAGCAGAGAGTGCTGCCATCAAGCCGAGGCAACGCTGGCGCAACCCCGACACGGTTTCAGTGTTGCCACCCTGCGAAAGGGTGGTGACCTGGAGCGCCGTGTCGCGCAGCAGGTCGCGGATGCCAGCGCTCGGGGCACGGCTTCCAGCCGCCTGGTCGTCCATGAGTGCCCCACGTGGACTTTCCCCGGGGCGTGGGATTGCCTTCAAAGCCTTGACAAGTGTTGTCATGATCGAAGTACCGCGTAGAGTTCAAGCGACGCCTCTGGCAACGTCGTCGGCAGGTAGATCTGGCAGGCTCGGGCAGCCAGCATCCTTGCGTGCGCCGGATCGTTCGCGTCGAGTGCGAAGTAGTGATTGTCCAGACGGACCGGAATCGCCGCCGGCACGCGCTGGACCGCCTTGAGCGGAATACCCGCGAGCGCCGAGTTGACGATATGCTCGACATCGTCCGGCGCGCCGATCTTGCACAGGCGTGGCAACTGCTCGACCAGTTCGAAGGGGGCGACCGACGCATTGACCGAGAGGTAATAGTCGGCGCCAGCAACAAGCCGTTCATCCAGGAACTGACCCGCCCACGTGGTCGGACTCTTGCGGCTGAGCCCGATCGAAATCACACGCGACGGGATGATCGCGTCGAGCAGATCGCGAATCAACGTCTCAAGCTTCGCAAATATATCTTCGGCACGCGCGTGGTCGTAGGGCGGGATGTCGGTGAGCTGCGAGCCGGTCGAAAAGGTCATCAGCACACTGGCTAGCTGCGAAAGTGTCGAATAGAGACGCTCGGGCGGCTGATTCGGATGCGTGGCGAAGAAGCGCAGTTGCGGCCAGTACGTGTGAATGGAGTGCAGTAGCCAGAACAGCGACACGTCTGCCACGCCATATTCAGCGACGTCCTCGATGCGCTCGCTCTTGCGCGCACCGAGCGTGGCGCTCTTCGCCTGCAGGATGTCAGCGAGGCGGCTGACACGTTCGACATGCAGCGGATGACCGGCGAGCGTCAGGCACGGCGGCACGTAACGGTGATCGACCTGAAACCGGCCACTTGCGCCGCGCGTGAGACGTGCGATCGCGCATACCGTGTCGTCAGCGTGTGACTCGAAATCGAACAGCAGCCGCACCGCATGGCGCTCGGCTGCGATCTCCGCTTCACCGGTGCCGTTCAGATCCGTGACCTTGACGAATTCGCGATATGAGCGACGCGGCCGCGCGAGCGTCGTCTCGTCGAAGCGGCAGTTACTGCCAGTGGCATTCACGAGCGGCAGGGCGGCCAGTACGACAACGCTTTGCGTATCGGGCGACAGCCCCTGTCCAAGATCGCGCGCAGCGGGAAGTGCATCGCTCACCGCGGTATCGATCAACGTTCCGTCGGGAAAGCGCAGCTTCAATTGCGCGACCTTCAGACGCCGGTTGGCGAGGGCTTCCTCGTCAATCTCCACGCCGTACGTACCCCACGGCTCGGCGAGCGCTGTCGAGGCGAACTGGCGATGCGCGAAGTTCGTCCAACGTTCCTGCTGCTGGAAGTGTTGCTGCGTAAGAATCAGCCCTTCGTGCCAGAGCGGTTTATCGATCCGCATAACTTTGGTTTAAACCCCGTATTGTGAAAGTTTGTGAACCGAGTATTTGATATGTGTTTGCCAAAACTTCACACTTTTAAAGTTCAACTTGGTATGCAAAGCATCTGAAAATTTTAAGATGGCTACCCGACGGTCCTCTTATATTTGGAATAGATATCTTAAAAATAATACTGCTAAGCCACGAACTCTAAATGACCTGGATAGCCTTTGCCGGCAGGGTATTTCGGTATATCGATTGTGCGAACTGATGTAATCCTCTCACGATGTCGAGTGGGAAAAACTGACAAATTGTCGAATTTACAAAAATTCACAGAAATGTGGTGTCTTTTTATCAGTACACCTTTGACTTAATGTCGCACTACTGTGTTTAATGCAGCCTGGCGTCAAAAAAATCGCATGAGTGAGAACCGCGCTATGGGGTATCTGGAAGCGTCGTCGGGAACCGGGCGGGAGAGGTCTGGCCGACTGCGCACAAGAGGACACCGCATCGCAAGGGATGCGTTCGGCGATACCCCTGTGATCCTCATTGTCTAAAGGACTACTTATGGATAGCTTCCAGCGCGAGATTCCGAAGAGCCGCGTTTCGATCACGTTAGATTTGCATACGGGCGGCGCCCAGAAGAAGGTCGAGTTGCCGCTCAAGCTGCTTGTGGCTGGCGACTTCAGTGCCGGTAAGGAGCAGGCGCCCCTTGCTGAGCGCAAGAAGACCAATATCAACAAGAATAATTTCGATGCTGTCTTATCGGACTACTCGCCCGCACTGAAGATTGCAGCGGCGAACACGCTTGCCGATGACGGCTCCGAGCTTCCGGTGTCCCTCAACTTCCGCTCGATGAAGGATTTTGAGCCGGAACAGGTGGCCCGCCAGATCCCCGAACTGCAGGCCATGCTGGCAATGCGCAATCTGCTGCGCGACCTGAAATCGAATCTGCTCGACAACGGCACCTTCCGCCGCGAGTTCGAGAAGATCCTCAAGGATCACGCTCTGTCCCAGCAACTGCGCGGCGAACTGGCGCAGATCGCGACGGCCGCGACCCAGCCTGAAGGCCATGCATAAGACCGAATCCGCCCACTGCATCCCAGACAACGGTAGAGACAGGAAACCCTATGACAAGCAATGAATCCCAGCAAGGCGGCGCGATCGAGACCGTCGTGCTCGATGCCCCGAAGGAAGTCCTCGTGGGGGAAAGCAACAGCGTCTACGAGTCGCTGTGCAGCAAGATCAATCTGAAGCCCGTGGTTAGTGCGCGCCCGCTTGAAGCGTTCCGCGATAGCGATCTGCTATCCGAATCGTCGGCCGACGAGCGCCTGGCGCGCGGCATGAGCGCATTCCTCGACCTCGTCGGCAAGGCCAGCAGGCCTGTCGATCGTCTGGACAAGTCGCTGCTCGATTTCCACATCGGCCAGCTCGACCGGCAGATCAGCCGGCAGCTCGACGCGGTGATGCATACGCCCGAATTCCAGGCGCTCGAAGGTCGCTGGCGCGGTCTCAAGATGCTCGTGAGCCGCACGGACTTTCGCAAGAACGCACGCATTGAAGTGCTCGACGTGTCGAAGGACGCCTTGATGCGCGACTTCGAAGATACGCCCGAGATTATTCAGAGCGGCCTGTACCGCCTCACGTATATCGAGGAATACGACACGCCGGGTGGCCAGCCGATCAGCTCGATGATCAGCGACTTCGAGTTCACGAATTCGCCGCAGGACGTGTCGCTGCTGCGCAATATCTCGAAGGTGGCTGCGGCCGCTCACATGCCGTTCATCGGTTCGGTTGGTCCTGCCTTCTTCGGCAAGCAGTCGATGGAAGAAGTCGCCGCGATTCAGGACATCGGCAACTACTTTGATCGCGCGGAGTACATCAAGTGGAAAAGCTTCAGAGACACTGACGATGCCCGCTATGTCGGTCTGACTATGCCGCGTGTGCTGGGCCGTCTGCCGTACGGCAAAGACACGACGCCGGTGCGTGCCTTCAACTATGAGGAGGCCGTGAAGGGCCCGGACCACGATCGCTATCTGTGGGTCAACGCGTCGTTCGCGTTCGCGGCCAATATGGTTCGCAGCTTCGTGAGCAACGGCTGGTGCGTGCAGATCCGCGGCCCGCAGGCGGGTGGCAAGGTCGAAGACCTGCCGGTTCACCTGTACGACCTTGGTACTGGCGCCCAGCCGAAGATCCCGACCGAAGTGCTGATTCCGGAGACGCGCGAATTCGAGTTTGCCAACCTTGGCTTTATTCCGCTGTCGTTCTACAAGAATCACGACTTCGCGTGTTTCTTCTCGGCGAGTTCGACGCAGAAGCCGGCGCTGTATGAGACCAAGGAGGCAACGGCGAATAGCCGTATCAACGCGCGCCTGCCGTACATCTTCCTGCTCTCGCGTATCGCGCACTACCTGAAGCTGATCCAGCGCGAGAACATCGGTACGACCAAGGACCGGCGTCTCCTCGAGCTTGAGTTGAACAGCTGGATCAAGGGTCTCGTGACGGAGATGAAGGACCCGGGCGACGAGCTGCAGGCATCGCACCCGCTGCGTGAGGCCAAGGTGACTGTCGAGGATATCGAGGACAACCCGGGTTTCTTCCGCATCAAGCTCTTCATCATTCCACATTTCCAGGTGGAAGGTATGGATATCGGGCTGTCGCTGGTGTCGCAGATGCCGAAGGCGAAAACTTGACCCGTAGTAGCTGAGGTAAGCCGCCGGGACGCGCTCGTGCGTGGCCCGGCTTTGTCATCTGTGGCGTGATACGTGTTTGTGGGAGTCGTTCATGGGGTCGATGGTTCTGCCGTCTCAGGCTTACGAGGTGAAGCTGGCGCCGCATCCGGCGCCGTTCTCGGTCTTCAGGTTCGAAGGCGAGGAAGCGGTCAGCCGCCTGTATCGTTACGAGATCGAGTTCACGAGCCCTGTTGCGGAGATCCCGATGGATCAGGTGTTGGGGCGGCCCGTGAAGTTCATTGTCGATCCCATCGACCCGAATGCCGACTATCTGCGCAAGATGTTTGGCGAGAACGCCGAGAAAATCAGCGACAAGCCGCCGGCCCGCACGATACATGGGATCGTGACGCAGTTTGGAGAGCTGGAGACGTCGGCCGATGAGACGCGCTATAAGCTGGTGATCGAGCCGCGTATCGTGGATCTGGCTCGGGCGGTTACGAGCCGGCTGTTTCAGAAGCAGTCGGTGCAGGAGATCATTACTGATACGTTGCGGCACTATGGCTTTCGTGAAGGGGTTGATTTCAAGTTCAACCTGCGGGCGAAGTACAAGAGGCACGAGTACATTACCCAGCATGATGAAACCACGTTTGCGCTTATCCAGCGGATCTGTGCGGACGAGGGTGTCTGGTTTCGGTTTGAACAGGTCAAGGACCGTGAGGTTATCGTCTTTGGGGATGATCTCGATGCGTATCTGCGCAACCAGCGTACTGTGCCGTTTCGGCGTGATGCGGGGTTGAATAGCGTTGGTGCCGAGGCGATCAAGTCGCTTAGGCGTCAGACGCAGCGCGTGCCTGAAGCGGTGCAGGTGAATGATTACAACCATCGTCAGGCGGATGTGTCGTTGTTGGTTGAAGAAAACGTTGCGCGTGACGATAAGACAACGAACGCAGTTGATTGCCGCTGGGGTGAGCATTACGAAACGCCGGAGGAAGGTAGGCGTATTGCGCGGCTGCGGCATGAGGCGCATCTGGCGCAGCAGATTATCTATGTCGGTAAGGGCAATGCGTTTGCGCTAGAGGCGGGGGAGGTGTTGCGGCTGGATCGGAACCCTAAGGATGCGCCGCATGGTCTGTTTATTACCTCGGTTTCATCAAGTGGTGGGCGACGGGAGACGTATTCGAACACGTTTACTGCGATTCCGTCAGACCGGGTTTGGCGTACGCCGGTTGATCCTTCAGCGCAACCGGTCATTAGCGGGATTCTGCCGGCGCGTGTTACATCGCCTGGGGATTACACCCGTGCATACCTGACGCCAGAAGGTTGGTATGTCATCAAGCTGCCGTTCGACCTCGACGAGTGGAGCCCGGGTGGGACCAGCCGACCCGTGCGGCTTGCCAAGCCGTACAGCGGCGATAACTATGGGCATCACTTTCCGCTGATCGATGGGGCGGAGGTGGCGATTGCTTTTACGCTGGGAGATCCGAACAGGCCCGTCATTATCGGGGCCATGCACGATAGTCTGCATCCGGATCTGGTTAGCAACCTGAATCACACCCGGAACCTTATTGTCACGGCCGCAGGAAACACCATGCGGATGGAGGACAAGGAAGGCAGCGAGCATGTGCATCTGATGACGCCGTTTCAGAGCAGCGAGTTGAATCTCGGGCACATGGTCGACGGCGACCGAAAGGAACGGGGACAGGGCGCGGAACTGCGCAGCGATGAGCATGTAGCGGTGCGGGGTGCGAAGGGCGTGCTGGTGAGCGCTGAAGCACAGCCGAACGCTACGGGTCAGCAGCTCGCCATGTCGGACGCAGGCGCTACGTTCCAGAAGGCATTGGACATGATGCGCTCACTCAATGACTCGGCAAACGCGGCCAAGTCATGGCTGGCTGAAATCGATCTGCAGCGTGCGCTTATCGAGCAGAAGCTTACGAATCTCCAGAAGCCAGTGATTGTCGCCAACGCGCCTGAGGGCTTGGGAATCGCGAGTGGGCAGCACGTGCAACTGGCCGCGCGCAAACAGATGTTTGTTACGGCGGGAGACGGCCTGGATATTGGCGCGTTCAAACGCATTACAGCCGCTGCTGGCGAGGCAATTTCGCTCTTTGCCGCGCAGTTCGGTATCCGGATATTTGCCGCCAAAGGCAAAGTGCAGGTCCAGGCGCAGGGTGATGCGATGGAGTTGATGGCGCTCAAGAACGTTGCCGTCAGTTCGTCGACGGGCGAAGTGATCATTACCGGTTCAAAGGGCATCACGCTGGGCGACGGGGCCGGTGCATACGTGAAGATTGCCAACGGAAAGATCGAGATCGCGAGTCCAACGGGGGAAGTCATCGTCAAAGGCAATCTGGATACCCAGAACGCGGCAGGCGGTAGTTTCACTTTCCCTAAATGGTCCGACACCTCGCTGAAAGACGTGAAGGGTGACATGAACTTCGGGTTCTCTGAATAAACGCATCATGGCAAATACCACACCGCAGAATCCCGCGACCACTCCCTTGAAGCAACCAGGCTTCGCGTTTCCGTTTCGCAAGAAGGGCCAAGGCAATGCGGGTTCGTCCGCTGAATTTACGGATGAGCACGAATTCTACAAGGTGTTGAAACAGGAGCCGTCAGGCTCCTATTCGGTCAGCGGCAAGGGGATGTGGCATGGTGGAATCCACGTCACAGAGGCTGGAGCCGGCGGATTGCTGGACCTGAAGAACGGTGTGCGCTGTATTGCCGACGGCGAAGTCGTTGCCTGGCGTGTCAATCAAACCTACCCGGTTAGCGAGATTGCTGCGCAGAACGGCCACCCGGCGATCAACGCGCCGTATAGCACTGGATTTGCGCTGGTGCGTCACTCGATGGAGTTTCCCAAAGGCACGACGCTGAAGTTTTTCAGCCTGTACATGCATTTGCAGGATCTTGAGGACTATGACGGCGATACGACACTGCAGAAGCCAGCTTACTGGTCGACGCAGTTTAAGGTGACCGAATTCGCCAGGGACAAGCCTCACGCTGGTCCGAACGGCCAGGCGGCGGCAGCAGGACAGCAAGGGCTAAGAGTTCACGCGACAAAGATACACGGGACGATCCTCGGTATTCTGCCGCAAGGCGCACAGGTCAGTATCGGCAAGCGAGAAGGGGACTGGGGGCAGATAACAGACACGCATGGGGCGCAACTGATTGCGCAGAAAGTCGGCGGATTCGTCGCACAGAAGGCGGTGAACGGGTGGATGTTTCTGGGCAAGGAAAACGGCGGTCCCGTTGTGGAGGAAGTCATGCCCGACTCGTCGCTCGATTGTGTGGTCGTGCCGCCCACTCCGTTTCCGGTCAAAGCGGGCGACCTGATTGGCCATCTCGGGCGCTACGACTCGTTGAGTCAGCAGACTTCAACCCGCATGGTCCACATCGAGGTGTTCTGTGACGACAGCGTCAAGTCGTCTATCGACCAGGGGCGGGCCTGGATCAGTAACAACGGTGCGCATGCCGGTGCATGGACGCAAGTGGGGTTGCCGAGCGCCCCAACGATCCTGCGGATCGACAAAGGCACGGCGTTGTATAAGGCGGCAAACCAGCAGGGACAGGACGCGAAGCAGACGGGAGTGATCCAGGTGTTAGCGCTCGCGGAGCTGGCGAAGCTTGGCGAAGACGGACAGCACATGGAAACGGAGCCAGGACCAGACGGACTGAAGCTGCACTGGTGGAAGGTCGATAGTGCCGATGTACATGGTCATGACATTAGCGGCTGGGTACGGGAGCAGAATTTCGCTGGCGGGCGGGTGACGCGCGAGTTTGCGCAGAAGTGGGTGGATTTCCAGATACTGGAAGACGCGCACGACCCGACGCATACGATGTTTGCAACCACGAAAGCGTTTGTCGACTATGCCATAGGTAGGGACGTGTCAGATGCGGGGGCGCTCGGCAAACTCAGTCCGCTGATGACCTCGATATATCGAACGTATCCGACCGGAGACGGTAGTCGCGCGGCCGACGATCTTTGCGTCGCTGCGGATGACCCGTGGATCGCGTTATGCATGTCTCGACTGATCGTCAAGCACGAAAGTGAATGGGCCAATCCGGACAAGTGGAAGCAACTCATTGCGGAGATTGAAAAGCAAACCGGACCGCAAGCTCAACACGAAGAGGAACAGAAGCGGATCGGAAAGCTCGTCTGGTGGGATGATGTAAAGGCAGGTCTGCTTGATCTGCCGGCGTCAGATGTTTTCCATATTCATCCCGTTGGATTGGTGGGGAATTTCCAGCGGAAATTTCAGCTAATAACGCTTGAAATGCTGCTTGCCGTGGACCCATCAAATTCACGTGAATACTATGGCAGTATTTTGCCCCATCTAAATAAATATGCAAAAATTTATGGCTTAACCCGTCCAAAAAGAATTGCTCATTTCCTGTCGCAAGCCGCGCACGAAAGCAACTTCAAAACGTCGGAAGAACGGCTGAATTATGGCCCACAAAATATGCGGAAAACATTCGGCTGCAAAGGTGGGAAAAAGAACTATAACGCCGCTTGCGATGATTGTACGCATGGCAGATTGCGAGACAAATTGTGGGGGCAAGAGTCATATTACTCGCACAACCCCGAACATCTCGCCAATTACGTTTACGCTGATAGGATGGGTAACGGGGATGAATCAAGCGGAGAAGGATTCAAATATCGCGGGAGAGGAATCATACAAGTGACTGGCAAGGATGGTTACCAGTCCTTCCAGGATGAACACAATCGACGATCGCCAGACGATCACCAGGATTTTGTCGGAAACCCAGGGCTTGTGTCCTCAAACCTGGGATACGGCGTCGAGTCTGCGTTTGTCTTCTGGTCGCGTAACAACCTGAATTCCGAAGCGGATACTGGCACTGTTGAAACCGTCACGCAGATTGTCAACGGGGGGCAAAATGGATATGTCGACAGACTTCATCGCTTCAACAGCGTTGCGTCTCTTTTGGGACTCTCGAAGGAGTAAGGATATGAAAAAAATACAGTTCATTATTGCTTTGTCAATAAATTTATTTTTCATTTCAAGCGCTCACGCTGAAGGAATGTGCAGGGAAGGAGAGGCAGCAATTTTCAATTGTGAGATGCAAAGATCCATTTCTTCGCTGTGTGAATCAAAGGATTCTAGTGTTGTTTCATATCGTAACGGAATTGGAGAAAAAGTAAATATTGAAATTTCAAGTGACGGTGCAAACGAGAGAAAAGTTTTTTACTTTTCCAATACTCCGTATGCGGGTGGAGGGGAGGCGCATATTAGGTTTTCACAGTCTGGATATACCTATTATCTTTATGATAAAACTATCAAGAGTAATGATGGGCCGGAATTCTCGGCTGGCATCGTTGTCTACCGGGGTGAAAGAAAGATTTCTAACCTCATATGTAACAACGACGCCTCCATTCGCCAGAGTGCATACCATGACATTGACAAGGAGAATTACCGAAGCATAGGGGCGAAATAGTGAGAGGAAATTGTCAATGGAAAAATCGAGATCGCGAGTCCAACGGGGGAGGTCATTGTCAAAGGCAATCTGGATACGCAGAAGCACTTAAAGGTTATAGGCGATATCTTGACCTAGATGACGCGGCTGGCAGACCGGTTGATAAAAACGGCAAGCCTAAAGACCTCGGCTGGTACGGCCTAGCTGGCAACAAGCCGGTTAGGGCTTTTGTGGAAGGTAGATTAAAGATATTGAGTGAGTCTTAAATGTCATGAAGTTGATTCATGCTCTAGCGATAGGAGCTATCGCTGCGATGATTGGTTGCTGTTCACCCGCCGTTGCCGGTAGCAACCAATCTATCATTACGGGATATTTTGATGGCGGTACCGTACCGGGGAAACAAAAAGTACTCATCAGATAGTCGTTGATGGAAGTTGTTCGAGCCAAGGTGGCCAGATATATCAGTATGTCTATGAATGGAGTGGTGCACATAAAATTGGTGTCTCGTTCGGGAGATCACTGGAGAAAAGGATGATATCTCGTCAGGGACGGTTACATCGTCAGAGCAGGTCTCGCGCGTAAAAAACTGCGCCGTCCTGGGAGCGGCCGGGCCTTATTCTTATGAATTGACTGCGGCAACAATCCAGGATATTGACGTCGAGCTGAAAGAGTTCAGAAATTCGACAAATGAAAGACGGCGTTGAAAAATATCTAGATTCATTGCCGTTTTATGATATTTCAGAATTGGCGGATTATATAAATGTCAAAAATGTGCGGGATGTAAACGATCTTGCATTTTGTCTGTAGGAAAATGGAAGCGCATAAGAAAGTACCTGATTGAGGGGGCAAGTGGCTGTTGGCAAAGTTACGGCTGGATGGTGTGAAGTGCACTACTCCGGAGGGGTAAACCACTAGGGATGTGGTTAATGTGCAGTGCACTTAATATTGATGAGCAGACAAAAAATGTGAATTAGTGGATTGGCGTTTGTTCTGAAGTGGTGTGGCCGTATTGCTCGCTAATAGTGTGCGGCTAAAAAGAAATAAATTTACATTTTAAGGGGGCTGTCAGGCTACTTTGATTGATGTAGTGGGGGTAAATGAGAGTCTATTTTAATAGGCGAATGGTCGTGTGTTGCATAAATGGATTCGCTGCTTAGATATACCATTCTGGTACTCAACGTTATGAAAAAGCTGGCGTACGAAGGCGATAGCACAAGCCACGGTGGCAAGATTCTCACCGGTTCGGATCGCGTCAAGATCAAGGGCCGCCGCGCGGCACGGATTGGCGACAGGGTATCGTGCCCGCTCCACGGCGAGAATGAAATCGTGGAGGGAGGCACCAGTATGACGGATGCCGGCACTCCACTTTCACGGGACGGCGACAAGACCCAATGCGGCAGCTTCCTCATTGCTGCATCAGAAGGGGCGACGGTCCGATAGATGCCAATTGACTTTGCAAGGGTACCGCCACGGGGCGTGGTGCCGGAGCCGCCGCGGCCATCAAAGCTTGTCTGGGCAATACTGCTCGGCGTGGTTATGTGCCTCGGCGCCGCGCTGACGATCTTTCTGTGGCCGGCAGGAAGACCGACGAACACCGTTTGGTTCTGGTTCTGTGTCCTCGGCTATCCGATGTTCGCGTGGGTATTCCTGCTCTGTTGTCACCTTGGATATTGTTACGCTCGACGCAGCGAAGCCATTGCAAACAATCGGGTCAGCGCGGCCGAGGAACTGAAATGCCACGAACTGGCCAGCGAGCCTCTCGCCCTGCTCGGGCATGCATGGTGTTTTTCCTGTGATGATCGGGAGAACAGTGTCGATGGACTGATAGACGGTAGTGTGAAGATGGGCGCTCGACCCAGCAGGGCAGAGCCAGGGTTCGATGTCGTCGCTCGGTGGCTGGAAATCCCTGATAAGCCGTTCTATGCAGGAAATGAACTGGCCGAGCACGCGCGTCATCGGGTGGTGTACGACTGGCTCCTGGGCAGGTTACTCGACAACATGCGTTCTGAGCTGGCTGCGCTTCCAGCTCGTACCTCACTTCACGTCGATCTGTGTGTGCAGTCGGCAATCGCCCTGGCAGACTTACGCGCCCGCTCGCAGGAAATAATTTCAGTCAAGATGCCAACCCTGCGAGTGACGGTCAATGCGAGTGAAGAGCATTTATCAATGTATCGGACTGACGAATGGCATGACACCCTGAAGCCACTTGAGGCACATTTGCTAATAGCAATCCAGTTACGTAATGCAGTCAGCGAACGTCTGCTGAACGGCGTCGCCGAAACGGGCGTCGCGCTGCTGCTGGGCCGGCCTGATCTCGTCCGGAACCTGCCTGGAGAGGAGACTTCGTTACGCCTGCATCGCCCAGCTATTGGAGCGCCAAACGCGGTGAGCGAGACACTTGAACTCGCCACCCGTTGGGGGCAGACCGGTTCGACGGACGTCAAGATCGTGTGGAGTCACGGTCTCTGCGCGGAACTCGTGCGTTCTGTCAAATCGTCCCCTCAACTCGGCGAGCAGAAGCCATGGGTCGACCTTGGCGCGACGGTGGGAAGTTGCGACGGTACGGGTGCCTGGCTCGCAACTGCGCTCGCCGCGGAACACACGGCGCTCACCGGGGATCCGCAGCTCGTCCTCACTCAGGAAGGCAGCAACTTGATTGCCCTAGTGTGCAGAAAGCAAAAATGAACGAACACAAGCCACAGCCAGTAGCGATCTTTATAGGCATCGCAATTGCTATCGTTTTCCTTGCGTTAGGCATCGCCGTTTGGGTCGAGGGTCCGGGACAGGGATGGTCGCGCAACACACGGATCATTATCGAGTTGAGTCTGTTATCGGCTCTGCTTTTATCACTCTTATTCGTAAAGTACTTCGAGGCCGTTGTGTTGTGGATCGCTTCGATGCGCGCAGCGAGGTGGCTTGCGCAGTACGACTGGAACCGGCAGAGCCGCAGTGGGAGTGGGCAAGCCGCGCAGTCGCGAGAAGCGGCCCTAGGGCACCCCGCCGCTTTGCGCGACGCGCTTCGCGAGCGTCACGGGTGGCGTTGGCGGTACCGGGACCGGTGGGTTGTGGTTGTGGGGGACGAGCCGATCGTGAAGCGCCTTGCGCCAAGCCTCGTGCAAAGCGGCCATACGATCTCGGGCGACACCGTCCTGCTGTACGCGAAGCAGACGGGCGACCAGCTGGATACTGCCTGGCTGGACCAGATACGTCGGCTGCGCCGCCGGCGACCGGTCGACGCAGTGGTGGCGGTGGTACGCGTCCATACCTCTGGCCATGGGCCGATCGACGCCGAACACACCGCCCAGCGCCTGGTTCGTCACGCCCGCGCACTGCGCTGGGCTGCTCCCGCATACCTGCTCAATGTGACCGATTCCGGCATCGACACATTCGGCCCAGACGAAGCGATCGGCTGCACATGGTCGAACGCGCGGCCCTGTCCGGGAGAGGTGAGTGACTCACTGCGCGGACTTTCCGACGAGCTTGCCGATGCCGGTGTCGTTCGCCTCACAAAGGATGCAACGGACCGGTACCCTGCCGAACTGTCGCAACATATTGCCCGGTACGGAAGCGCCGTGTCAGATTTGGTTACGCAGATTGGCCTGTCCCGTATCTGGCGCCGCGCGATTCATGGGGTACTTTTCACGCCGCTCTTTAAGGAACGCGTCGCGGAGAGTTCCGAAGCCGAGAAGCAAGACGGAGAAGGCAATACCATCCTACAGCGTACAGTCTGGCAGACCGTTGCCGACCACAGTCGCAGCGTCCACGGCCGCCGCGTCGGGTTCTCGTTTTCAAACTCGGCCGCGTGGCTCCTGACTGCGTTGGTCAGCTTATGGATTGCTGGCACCATGTTCTCCGGCGTCACGAACCGATCCGCAATACACGGCGCGGCGGATACGTTGATGCAACTCTCTGAGGCGCAGGACCACACACAGTCCGCGCTCACCCTCGACACCCTGCAAAAACAACTCGACACCCTAGAAATCCGCCAACACGACGGCGCCCCATGGTTCACCCGATTCGGCCTGAACCGCGACACCCAACTGCTTGCCGCGCTATGGCCGAGCTACGAAAGTGCAGCAAACCGCCTTGTCGTCGCTCCCATCCGCGCGAAGCTCGAAGAGCGCCTGCGCCAGCTAGCGTCCCTGTCGGACGAGGAAATCGCCAGCGGCGGCGACACACAGATCAAGTCAGCCTACGCGACGCTCAAGGCCTACCTGATGCTCGCCAAACCCGAACACGCTGACGCAAAGTTTCTCACGCCTCAACTAACCGACTCCGGCGCACCCACCCGCCCGGTCAACTCAACCCTGAGCATCGGCGCATGGGAAGACTTGCGCCAACATCTGATCGCGTTCTACGCAAGCCACCTTGGGCAACACGTGGCTGTCGACGGTTCATCGCTTGCGATCATTCCGGATGCCTCACTGGTGAACGGCACACGGCAGACCATCATCGGCGTCCGGGGCATCCAGAACTCGACGGACGCGATCTATCAGCAGATCCTGGACGAAGCAAAGCCCAAGTATCCGCCGGTCTCGCTTGCGACGCTGCTGGGCGATACGAACAGCAGAGGCCTGTTCAACACCACAGCAACGGTACCAGGTGTCTTCACCCGCGCGGCATGGGACGAACGCATCTCGAAGGCGATCGACGACGCGAGCGAGCAGCGCAGGGTGATGGGCGACTGGGTGCTATCGGATAACCGGACCGGTGCTACGATCCCCTCGTCGCTGAAGACCGAACTACGCCAACGCTATTTCGACGACTACGCCCGCGAATGGGAGCAGTTCCTCAACAGCTTGAGGTGGCAGCCGGATGCGACGCTGTCGGGTACGGTCGACCAGTTGACGCTGCTCGCCGATCCGCAACGCTCGCCGCTCGCGGCACTCATGAACGTGGTCGTCTATCAGGCCGGCACGGGCGCGCTCACGCAGTCGCTGTCCGATTCGCTGATCAACAAGGCGCAGCAACTGGTCGGCGCAGACGAGAAGGACCCTTCAAAAATCGCGCAGTCCCAGAATGTCGCGCCGCTCGCCGCCGCATTCGGCCCGCTATTGCGCCTCGCCGGCAGCGATCTCGCCGGATCCGGCGTCAACGCCGCCAACGGCAAGGGCGCCGCGCAGATGGCTGCCACCGGCGACCTCAGCGTGCCGCGCTACATGGAGCGTGTCACGGCAATGCGCCTGAAGCTGCAGCAGATCATGATGGGCAGTGATCCCGACGCGATGTCACGCGCCGCGGCACAGTCGGTTCTGCAGGGCAAGACCTCGGACATCGCCGACAGCCGCGACTACGCCAGCCGCGTGTCAGCGAGCCTGGGCGAACAATGGGCTGGTTTTGGTGATCTATTCGACGCACCGCTCGACCAGACCTGGCAGGTTGTGCTGCAGCCGGCTGCATCGAGCCTGAACGACACGTGGCGCACCGCGATCGTCGCCGACTGGGACAAAAGCTTCGGTGGCCGCTATCCGTTCGCCGACTCGGAAAACGACGCATCGCTGCCGGAAATGGCGCGCTTCATGCGCCCGGACAACGGCGTGATTGCCCAGTTCGTCACAACTCAGCTCGCAGGCATCGTCGAACGGCAGGGTGACCGCTGGGTGCCGGCGCAAGGGGCCAACCGCAGCTCACTGACCGTCGATCCGGCATTCCTGGCCGCGCTGAACAAGCTCATGCGCGTGTCAACGGTACTCTTCCCGTCCGGCGACGCACATATCCGCTACGAGCTTCGCGCCGTGCCGACGCCCGGCGTCACGGACATGAAGTTCGTATTGTCGGGCCGCGAGCTGCACTACTTCAACCAGAAAGAGGAGTGGACGCCGTTTGTGTGGCCGGGCGATGCGCTGGATAACATCGCGCACATCGAGTGGCAGACCGAGCAGGGCGGATTGCGCTCGGCGCTCGACATGCAGGGGCGCTTCGGTTTCATTCGCCTGCTCGAACGCGCGAAAGTGATGCCACAGGACAGTGCGCGGTATCTGCTGACGTGGATGCCGGATGCCACAAAGGAAGCCACCCATCCGGCCGGCAGCGCGCCTGCAGCGCCAGACGATGGCAGCGAGGGTCCGCTGGAAGGTAATCCTCTTGGGGCTACCCGATCGAGCAGTTCAGCACATGGAAAAGAGGGCACGACATCGTCCGGCATGACACCGCCACCGTCGCTGGCGCCTGGTCTTGGCACACCGTTGCGCTTGCAACTGCGCAGCGAAGCCGGCGCAGGGCCGCTTGACGTGCTCGCGTTGCGCAACTTCACCCTGCCTGGACGCATCTTTATGACGGCCCCGGTGAAAGGCGCACAGAAACCGGCGCTGGCCGGCCCACCACCGTTGCCGCCAGCGGCGATCGCGGCGGCCAAACACGCCGCGGTGCCGCTGCCGCACGGTGCACTTCCGGAGGTCGAGTAATGCTGCCCAATCTCCTGAAAGCGCTGTTTCCATCACGTGACGCCGAGCAGCTCGTTCGCGCGCGCATCGACGCGTGGAGTGAATGGCTGCAACCGTTTCCTGGACCGGATGCCGTTGGTCGCGACCCCGGCTACGAAGACGCCTTCTTTGGCCTGAAAGACGAGGTCACAAAACTCTCGGGCATCGACGATGCGCTGATCGTGCGATCTTGCGAGCAACTCATCAAGGAGGTCGGCAAGGATCTGCGCGTGGCTGGCTATTACGGATTCGCTCGCCTGCGCCAGGATGGACCGGCTGGCTTTGCCGACGGGCTGGAACTCACTGCGGCCCTCGTCGACCGCTTCGGCGAGACATTGTTGCCCGCGCGCGCCGAAGCGAAGAAGGGTGCGCTCGAATGGCTGGCGGCGACGCGCATGGTTGACCTGCTCGCGAGCCACGACGAATTCCCGCCGGCCGATCTCGAACGTGCGCTCGCGGCGCTCGATCTACTCGTCACGCGTACCGGCGAGTGGCCCGAGGCAGCACGCCCGAACCTGCAACTGCTTGTGGCCCGCTTCGAGCGTCACGAGGAATCGCCACGCAGCGTCGAGTCTGGCGGTAGCACGCCATCGTCCCCTGCACAAGATTCAGCCCCGTTTTCTGGAACCGTATCCTCGACGCGCGACCTGCTCGAACAGACGCGCACGATGGCGAGCTACCTGCGCGATCAGGAAAACGGCTACCTGCCGTCGGCGCGGCTCGTGCGCACCGTGCGCTGGGACACGCTGCACGAGGTACCGCCGGCGGATGTGCAGTCCCGTACCCGCCTTGTGCCGCCACGCAGCGAACTGCGTCAGCAGATGAAACGGCTCGTGCTGCAGAAGCAGTGGCACGAGTTGCTCGAACGCGTTGAAGGCGCATTCATGGAAGGCGTCAATCACCTGTGGTTCGACCTGCAGTACTTCCAGCATGTGGCGCTCGATCACGTAGGCGCGCCGTACAACACCTGGCGCGAACTGCTGCGCGCCGACTTTGCACTCTTCCTCGAACGACTGCCCGGCATCGAGCGGCTCGCGTTCAACGACGGTACGCTGTTCGCAGACGACACAACGCTCGAATGGATCGCGCGGCACGCGGTTGTGCGCGATCTGGAAGCGGGCGAGACGGTTGCGCCGCTGCCCGTGTCGGCCGACAGCGAAGACGGCGGCGCTGGCGACTGGCCTGAGATCGAGGCGCAGGCGCGGGACATCGTCGCAAGCCAGAGTCTCGAAGCGGCCTTCGCCTGGCTCGAAGCGCTTCCCGGGCTCAGGACCGAACGCCAGCGCTACCTGCAACGCCTCGTGATGGCGCGCCTCGCCGATCACGGTGGCCGTATCGACACTGCGCTACCGCTCCTTGCCGAACTCGACGCCGCCACACAAACGGTGCCGCTCGTGCGCTGGGAGCCTGCGCTCGCCTTCGAGGTGAAACACCAGTTGATCAAGGCGCTCATCGCGATGAGCAACCGCAAGGATGCGGACAAACCGGCGCTGGCACGCCGTATCGAACACCTGCGGGGCGAGCTGACCGTGCTCGACCCAGCACGCACGCTGACCCTGTCATAAGAACATCCCCATGGACCACGACGATCCGATCCTGCGGTACTACGAAGCCGAAATGCGCTACCTGCGTGAGGCCGGTAAGGAGTTCGCGAAAGCGCACCCCGACCGGGCACGCATGCTCAACCTTGATCGCGTCGGAGATCGCGATCCATATGTCGAACGCCTGTACGAGGGCTTCGCGTTCCTAACGGGACGCTTGCAGCAGAAGCTCGACGACGAACTGCCGGAGCTGACCGAGGGGCTGGTGAGCCTGCTGTGGCCGCACTACCTGCGGATGATTCCGTCGCTGTCGGTGGTTGAACTATCTCCGCTCGCCGAACAGCTGCAGAAAACGGAAACGGTGCCTGCTGGTGTGCCGGTACGCTCGGCGCCGATCGCCACACCGGTCGCATCGGGTGCGGAAGGCTCGACGCCGAAGACCGTGCAGTGCGTCTATCGCACTACGCAGGCTGTCATGCTGCAACCTGTCCGGCTAGTCGACGCGGGGCCGACGGTTCGGCATGACGGCCGCTCGGTGATTCGCCTGCGCTTCCTGATCGACGACTCGGCACGCCGTGAGGCAACCGATCTGTCGCGGCTACGTCTCTACCTGAACGCAGATCTGCCGACCGCGTTCGCGATGCACCTTGCGCTGACACGCCAGGTCGACTCGATCGCCTGGCGCATTCCCGAGGTGCGCGATGGCGAGTCCATGCCGCTCGCGGGCATGCACATCGAACCGGCAGGTTTTACGACGGAAGAACGTCTGTGGCCAAAAGCGGAGGCCGCATTCTCCGGCTACCAACTGCTACTCGAATATTTCACGTTTCGCGAGAAATTCCTCTTCGTCGACCTGTGCGGTCTCGACGTCGCGAAACTGCCGGCGAACGCAACGAGCTTCGAGCTTGAAGTCCTGCTGACGCACAGCTATCCGTCCGACCAACGCTTCACGATTGAAAACGTGCGTCTCTACTGCACGCCCGTAATCAACCTGTTCACTCTGGACGCAGAGCCGATCCAGGTCGACCACCACGAGACAGAATATCGCGTCGTGCCGGCCGGCCACCAGGGGGAGCACGTCGAAACCTATTCGGTCGACGCAATCGAATCGTTCGACCACGAAACCGCGGAGCGCTACGAGTACGTGCCGTTCGCTACCTTCCGGCACCGCGGCGGCATGCTACGGCACGAAGCCCCCGAACGGTACTTCCATACCCGGGTGCGCCCGGGTGTCACGGGTCTGCACGATACATGGGTGATCCTCGGTGGCCACGCCTGGGAAACGATGGATGATCTGCCGGAAGAAAGCCTGTCGCTGCGCGTGACGGGCACCAACGGCTTGCTGCCGCGAAAGGGCCTGCGCGAGGCGAGCATCAACGAACTGGGCGAGAGTACGCCGAACGTGTCAGCCGTCCGCAATCTGACGGCGCCGACGTTGCCGCTCTATCCGCCGACGGACGACCGGTTCCAGTGGCGGCTGCTGTCGCACCTCGCGCCAAACTTCCTGTCGCTGATGGACGCTGAAGTGCTGCGCGGTGCACTGGGACTCTACGACTGGAGCAACGACGAGCTGAACCGTCGACGGCTTGCGGGCATCTTGCATGTATCAGAGGAATTGCTCGAGGAGGTATCAGGTGGTTCGGTCGAGCGGGGCGTGTTGATCGAAGTCACGCTCGACAGCCATGCATTCGCAGGCGAAGGCGACGTGACGCTGTTCGCTGAATTGCTGCACCGTTTCTTCGCGCTATATGCGGAAATCAACCTGTTCACGAAGCTCGCGATCGTGAGCCTGCCATCCCAGCAACGCACCGAATGGCCACGTAGCAAGGCGCTGCGCTCTCCACTATGAAACCGCGTGACCTGCCCAATCTTGAACCGCTCGTTGCCTCGTTGCTTGCACGTGCGCCGACGATGAACTTCATGCAGTTGTGCCAGTTGCTCGAAGTACGTGTGCCGGATCATCCCGGTTTCGGTGAGCGCGATACGCACGAGCATGAGCCGGTGCGATTCCGCCCGCGGCAGCGCGTCGGCTTTCCCGCCGGTGAGGTATCGTCCGTCGAGTTTGATGACGGGGTCTGCGCATTCGGGCCCGATGCGAAGCCGACGGTACGCACGACCTTCATGGGCCTGTACGGCGTGGATGCCGCGATGCCTTCGCACACGATCGATGACATCGTGCTGCGCGAGGAGGGACATGAAGCGGTCGAAGCGTTTCTCGACCAGTTCAATCATCGGATCGTGACGCTGCTGTATCGCGCGTGGAAGAAGTACCGTTATCCGATTGGCTTCAGGCCGGGCGGCACCGACGGGCATTCGCGCAAGCTGCTGAGTCTCGCCGGTTTCGGCTGGGGTGAGAAGCCCACGCGGGCAGGGCTGCCGGATTCGCGCGTACTGGCGCTGCTGGGGTTGCTGATCCAGCGTACGCGCACGCCTGAGGGTCTTGCCGGCGTTGTTGCGCTCGCGGTGCCGGGCGTTGAGGTCCGCGTCGACGAATTTCACCCGACCTTGAAGGGCGCGGGCAAAGCGCAGCCGCTGACCTCAATCGGCAGCGCCAGCCGTGCGCGAGAGGAGGGCAAGCGCCGCGGTCTCGGCGGCGGCTATGTGCTCGGAAATCGCCTTGAGTATCGCAGTCGCGCCGCGCGCGTGACGTTACGGCCGGCGAGCGCAGAACAGGCCCACGACCTGCTGCCTGGCGCATGGCTGCACCGCGAACTGATGGCGTTTATCCGTCTTTACGTCGGCACGAAGGCAGACGTCTTCCTGCGCATGGAGGTGTCGTCAAAGCTCGCGCCTGCGCCCAGGATTGGCTCAACGTTGGCTGCGTCGGCCGCGCCGGTCGGACCGGCTCCGCGCCTGGCGTGGACCACGGTACTGCCCTCGGATGTCGAACGCCTCATCACGATCCCGCTCGGCTTCTACGAAGTATTTCCTGCGCCGGGACCGAACCCGTTCCTCGCGCCGCTTGCCTGATTCCGGAGTCTCCATGTCTATCCGTCTAACCGCCACCCTCTTTGCATCCAGCCTGCTGCTGTCCGCCTGCGGCGCCTGGCAGGCCGTCTCGGACACGAGCTCGAGCGCGTATCATGCAGTGTTCTTCAAACAGGTGAAGGTACTCGACGTCGACCTCACAGCGCGCGCGTCGATCAATCCGGACGAGGCGAACCGCCCCTGTTCTGTTTCAGTGCGGGTGTACCAGCTCAAGGACCGCAAGCTGTTTGACGCGGCGTCCTATGACGATCTGCTGACGAACGACAAGACCGTACTCGCTCAGGATCTGCAGGCAAACATCGCTACGGTAGTCAATCCGGGTGCGTCAGCGAGTCTGTCGCAGCCGATGCAGCCCGACACGGAATACGTGGCAATCGTTGCGTTCTACCGGGATCCGGACTCAGATGGTGCCTGGCGTCGTGTGATTGCGAAGAAAAAGCTTTCTGCCGATGCTCCGCTGAAGATCGAACTGGTCGGCCGGGAACTGGTTTCGGCAACGGATCTTGCCAGAACCAGGTCTGAATGATGGTACGAGGTCCGACTGCTCCGACTTTGGCCGGATCCTCGAAGCAGGTGAAACGCTACAGATGTTGAGCGCGCCGGCGCATGCCGATACGCACTCGCTCGTTACCGCCGCGGGGTTGGGTATGATTTCTCACCATCGCCAGCGCAACAAACACCAGCAACATGGAGATCGCCAGCAGATTCAGATAAGCACTGGCGCCTCCAGCGGAAATCACCGCCGCTCCCGCAAACGCGCTTAGCACCGCACCCAGTCGACCAAACGCCAACGCCGACGAAGTACCGGTTGCGCGCACACGGGTCGGATAGACAAACGCGCACAGCGCGTACATCGTCGATTGGACCGCATTCACAAACAGACCATGCACACCGAAGCCGACGATCAACAGACCGGGCGCTTTGGTCACATCCAACCCATGCATCGCGAACGCGCTAAGCGCCGCGCCTGCACAACAGATCAGCATCGGCCAGCGCGAGCCGAAACGGGCAATCGCCAGCGCACAGCCGAGCGCACCGAAGACCCCGCCCAGGTTGTACGCCGTCAATCCGGACCCGGCCAACGCTAGCGGCAACCCGGCCGAGGACAGCATGACGGGCAACCAGCTAAACGCGCTATAGGAAGCCACGAGACACATGAAAAAGGCACACCAGATAGCCAGCGTATCGCGGGTCATTCCGCCGGGGTGATCTCAGCGGTCACGGTGGTCGAACTGGGAAGCGCGCCGCCGATGCCGAGACCCGCCACCAGACGCAACAGCGCGATCGTGGGGACATCAGATGCAAAGCCAACGCAGCAGGTTGCCGCGCCGAACACCAGCACGCTGATGATCACGGCCCAGCGCCTGCCGAAGCGGTCAGCCAGCAATCCTGCACAGGCACTGCCGATCCCCATGCCAATCAGGCCAGCCGCCACCGCCGGAGCGAATGCGCTGCGGGTGATACCCCACTCCCTAAAAATATGGGGAATGGCAAAGCCGATCAGTTGACCGTCAAAACCATCCAGCACGATCGAAAGCGCAGCAAGACATACCGCGAGCTTCTGCAGCGTCGTAAAGGGTCCTTCGTCGATCAGCTTACCGACGTCGATGGCGTTGTTCATGCATGTCTCCTGGCTGAATTTCTTTGTATTTGCCGGACGGCCGGTTTCCTCAGGGCGAAACAAACCATGGCCGGCCGTCAAGCAAACCGAAACCTGCTGCACATCAGCACCCCGGCCACGACGGCCAGATGTGATGCGTGTCGTGAGTTCCTGCTTCAGTACGGGCTGTCTGTGCGGCGCGTGTCGGGCACCGGTGAGCGCGTGCCGGTATAGCTGCGAGCCAGCTCAGTGGCCGCTTGCACCAGCAGGGTGGTGTCGACGCCTACGGCAACAAACTGTGCGCCGGCTTCCAGATATAACTGCGCCATCTGCCGGTTCGCCATCAGCACACCGGCTGCCTTGCCGACGGCTCGAACCGTCTTGATGCCGCCGAGAATCGCCTTCTGAACCTCGGGATGGCCCGGCTGCCCTCGATAGCCCATCGACGCGGACAGATCAGCGGGGCCGAAGAAGACACCGTCCACACCCTCCACGGCGGCGATCTGGGCAAGGTTGTCCATTGCCAACGTGGTTTCCGCCTGTACGAGCAGACACATTTCGTCGTTGGCACGGTTCAGGTAGTCATCGACCTGATTCCAGCGCGATGCGCGGGCGAGCGCCGCCCCCATGCCGCGGATGCCTTCCGGCGCATAGTGCATCGCGCGCACCATCAACGCGGCTTGCTCGGGCGTGTCGATCATCGGCACCAGCAGCGTCTGCGCGCCGATATCGAGGTATTGCTTGATGAGCGCGACGTCGCCCTGTACCGGACGGACCACTGCATGGACCGGATAGGGCGCCACCGCGCGAAGCTGGTCGAGTACGGTACGCACGGTGTTGGGCGCGTGCTCGCCGTCCAGCAGCAGCCAGTCGAAGCCGCAGGAGGCGAGCGCTTCCGCGGCATTGGCATCGGCGAGGCCCATCCACAGGCCGATCTGAATCTGCCCCGCACGCAGCGCGTTACGAAAGGCGTTAGGCTGAATTTGCATCATGTCGAAACCTTCAGGCAAACCGGAACGAAACGGAACCGAGCGGGCCGTAGTCCACATGGAAGGCGTCACCGGCCGCTGCTGCCGTGGGCCGCGTGAAGGAACCCGCCAGAACGACGTCGCCGGCGTTCAGTTGCTCGTCGTAGGGAGCGATTTTGTTGGCGAGCCACGCCACGCCCGTGGCCGGATGGTTGAGCACCCCGGCCGCCAGCCCGGTCTCCTCGATCACGCCGTTCTTATGCAAGATTGCGCCGACCCAGCGTAGATCGACATCCATCGGCCGCACCGGACGACCGCCTGGCACGACGCCCGCGTTTGCGGCGAAGTCGCTGATGGTGTCGAAGACCTTGCGCATCACGCGGGTCTCGCGATCGAACTGCTCGATGCGCGAGTCGATGATCTCAATCGCCGGCACGACATAGCCAGTAGCCGACAGCACGTCGAACAAGGTCACGCCAGGCCCTTTTAGCGGCCGGTCCAGGATGAAGGCCAGTTCCACCTCGACGCGCGGCGCGATAAAACGGTTGATCGGAATATCGCCGCCTGCATCGAAGAACATATCGTCCATCAACGGGGCGTAGTCGGGCTCGGTGATCTGGCTCGCCTGTTGCATCGCACGTGAGGTCAGACCGATCTTGCGTCCCTTGATAGTGCGGCCGTCGGCGAGTTCGAGCTTGACCCATTCGCGCTGGATCGCGTAGCCATCCTCAATGGTCATCTCGGGGAACTGCGCTGAAAAATGCCGCAACTGTGTGCGGGTCTTGCGCGCTTCGTAAAGCTGACGGGCGAGAGAAACGATGGTGTCTTGCGGGAGCATGGATCAGCCTTTATTGAACAGAGGGTGCAGCGAGCTGTGCCGCGAGTTGAACACCTCGGTACCTTCGTCGATCTGCAGCGTGACGCCGATATGGCGCGTGGCCAGCAGTGGCGCGAAATGCGCATTCACGCGCTCGTCGAGTGCCCGGCCCACCGCCTCCTGCACAGCCGCACTGCGGCCGCGCGCCATGCGCAGGTTCAGGTAGACAAATGCATAGTCGCCCGTGCCGCCGGCAGCGCGTCCAGCGGCGCCTCCATCCGCGACGGCGAAGTGCGCCGCTGGATAAGCGAGCACGCGCACACCGCCGACCGGGAAAACGGGCTGTCCTGCTTCGTCGCGCTGGGCGTTCATGGTAGTGGCGAGCGTCTGGCACAGCGCTGCTATGTCGCTTCCGCCTTCGCTTGCCGAACGATCGAGGTTCGGGGTGTAGAGAATGGTCAGGTGTGGCACGTTGTGCTCCTCGAGACTTGAGACTTAAGTTGGTAACCTAAGTGTGTGACCTAAGCTTGATATCTAAGCGGGCAGGGGCGTCACAGGGAAAATCGCGTTGATCTGGCCGGTGCCCGAACTGCCGAAATACGGCGTGACGACTTCGACCTTGCCGTCGTAACGATCCCAGCCGAGCGCGCCTAGCAGCATCGCCGTATCGTGCATGCCGCCTTCGCCCCAGCACTTTTCGTTGTAGAGCGGCAGCATTTCGCAGAAGGTCTTCCAGTCGCCCGCCTCCCACAACTCGACCACCTTGCGGTCCATCTGTTCGAGGAAGGGGCTCCACACCTTGTGCATGAACTGTTCGGCGGTGCCGTTGTTGGCAAAGTGGTGGCTGAGCGAGCCACTGGCGAGAATTGCCACGGTACCGTCGTAACGTTCCTCGATGGCCTTGCGTACGGCAAGGCCAAAGCGCGCGCTGGTTTCGAGGTCGTGCCACATGCACCAGCCGGCTACCGAAACCGTTTTGAAATGCTGGTCGGCGTTCATGTAGCGCATCGGCACCAGGGTGCCGTATTCGAGTTCGAGAGTGGTCTCGCTATGCGCGCGGCTCTTCACGCCCATCTCGTTGGCGACTTCCGCGATCAGGTTGCCGAGCCCGACATTACCGGGATACGCGTACGGCATGTTCTTGATGAAGTGCGGCAGTTCGTTACTCGTGTAGACGCCTTCGAAAGCCGGTGCGCAGTTGATGTGGTATTCGCTGTTGACCAGCCAATGAACGTCGAACACCACGATCGTATCCACGCCTAGCTCACGGCAGCGCCGGCCGATTTCATGGTGGCCGTCGATTGCTGCCTGACGGCAGCCCTTATGTGGGCCGTCAAGCTCGGACAAATACAAGGACGGGACATGTGTCACTTTTGCTGCTAACGCGAGGGTGCCCACCGCGGTCTCCCATGCAAGATGCTTGCTATTGTGTTGTGCGTGAATCGCCTTTAAGCCACTACGGCCTACACGCCCCAGCGCGGAATGTGATGCGACCCAAGCGAAACGCAAACGTTCTTCGGCTCCAGGAACACTTCATAACTCCAGGTGCCGCCTTCACGTCCGGTGCCCGATGCCTTCGTGCCGCCAAACGGCTGCCGCAGGTCGCGCACGTTCTGGCTATTGACGAAGCACATGCCGGCTTCCACCGCAGCGGCGACGCGGTGCGCGCGGCCGGTATTCTCGGTCCAGATATAGCTCGACAAGCCGTACGAGATGTCGTTGGAGAGCTTGATCGCGTCCGCTTCGTCGTCGAACGGAATCAGGCAGGCAACCGGCCCGAAAATTTCTTCCTGGGCAATCCGCATGCGATTGTCGACATCGACGAATACTGTTGGCATAACGAAATTGCCCTTGCGCAGCGCGTCGGGCAGGGCGGGAGTATCGAGGCCGCCGCATGCGAGCGTCGCGCCTTCCTTCGGACCCAGCTCGATGTAGCTGCGTACTTTCGCCAGATGAGCCTGGCTGATCATCGGGCCGACAATCGTGCTATCGGCGAGCGGATCGCCTACCGTCAAGCGCCGTGCGCGTTCGATAAAGCGCTCTGAAAAGCGCGCATAGATCGAGCGCTGCACCAGAATCCGCGAGCCAGCGGTGCAGCGTTCGCCATTGTTCGAAAAGATCATGAAAATGGCCGCATCGAGTGCCCGCTCGAAGTCGGCGTCGTCGAAGATCACGAACGGCGATTTACCGCCCAGTTCCATCGAGAACTTCTTCAGGCCAGCCGTTTGCACGATCCGGTTGCCGGTTGCGGTCGAACCGGTAAACGAAATCGCATGGACGTCCGGATGCGCGACCAGCGGTTCGCCAGTCTCCTTGCCGTAACCGTGCACGACGTTCAATACGCCCGCTGGAATACCGGCTTCAAGCGCGAGATTGCCGAGCATCGAGGCGGTGAGCGGCGACAGCTCGCTCATCTTCAGCACGGCCGTGTTGCCGAAGGCGAGGCAGGGTGCGACCTTCCAGGTGGCCGTCATGAACGGCACGTTCCATGGCGAAATCAACGCGCATACACCGACCGGGTGAAACAGCGTGTAGTTCAGGTGCGTGTCGGTCGGATAAGTGTGACCGTCGACCCGTGTGCACATCTCGGCGAAATAGCTGAAATTGTCAGCGGCGCGCGGGATCAGTTGCTTGCGCGTCTGCGAGATCGTCTGGCCGGTATCGCGGGTTTCGGACTCGGAGATCTCCGGGACGTTCTTTGCGATCAGTTCGCCGAGCTTACGCAGCAGTTTCGCGCGTTCCGTAGCCGGCTTGCCGGCCCATGCCGGGAAGGCGTCTTTTGCTGCACGCACGGCGGCATCCACTTCTTGCGCGGTGCCGCGCGCAACCTCGGCGAGCACATCCTGATTCGCCGGGTTGACGGTTTCGAAATAGTCGCTTGCCGTGCCTGGCTTGCCGTTGATCAGATGTTCAATTCGCATTGGATTCCCCTTGTCGATCAAACGCGTCCGAAGTCGGCGTCTGAAGCGATCAGATTGACGAGACGGCCCAGGCCGTCGATCTCGCAGACGACTTCGTCGCCTGCATTGACGTTGACAATCCCTTCCGGCGTGCCGGTCAGAATGACGTCGCCAGGCGCGAGTGTCATGAAGCTGCTCAGATATTCGATCAGCGCGGGAATATCCGTCACCAGATCGCGTGTATTGCCGTGTTGTTGCTGGGTCCCGTTGACGTAAGTGCGCAATTCGAGTTGCGTGACGTCAGCAACGTCCGCCGCATCGACAAACCACGGTCCCAGCACCGTGCCTCCGTCGCGATTCTTCACGCGCAGATTGGGACGGTAATAATTCTCCAGATAGTCGCGGATCGCGTAGTCGTTGGCGATCACGTAGCCGGCGACGTGCTGCATGGCTGCGGCGCGCGTCACGTTCTGCGCGGTGCGGCCGATCACGACCGCGAGTTCGCACTCGTAGTGCATGAAGGTGACATCGGCGGGCCGCCGCGTGACGCCGCGATGGCCGATGACGGTGCCCGGTCCCTTGAGGAACACGAGCGGTTCTTCCTGCTTGGAGAACTGCAGTTCCTTGGCATGCTCGGCGTAGTTCAAACCGAGCGCGAAAATGGTGCCGACCTCGATGGGCGCGAGCCAAACCACTTCATCTTCACGACGCACCCGGCCGTCGGCCAGACGAACACCGTGTTCGTGCGGATACGCCTCGTGAATCGCACCTGCATAGGCAACGCGGCCACGCATCATTGCGGTGCTCCCTCTTGTCCGGTTGAACGGGTTGCGCCGATAAACGACACGTTCAACGGCGCCCACGCGCCGATCGATACCAGTACCTCGTCGCCAGCGTGGGCAATCGGTGCACCGTGCGGCACACCCAGAGTGAGCACATCGCCGGCCGCTAGCGTCATAAAGTCGGTGACATCCGCAATCAGTTGCGCCACGTTGCGCACGGTCGAGGCGGTATTGGCCGTGAAGGGTGCTTTACCCGCGATGGTCACCGTGATGGGCAATGCGTCGGGTGCCGGGACATGACGCGCCGCGATCACGGCCGGACCGATCACACAAAATCCGTCGCGTGCCCGGAACCGGACCGATGGCCTGTACACGCTTGCATGCGGTACGCTGAGGTCCGCCACGGCCGTGTACCCCGCGACGTAATCGAGCGCCCGTTCGACGCTTACACGCGTGGCAGTACGTCCAATCACGATGCCAAGCGAGGCGCCAACTTCGACACCCAGGGCGTCGTCCGGGACGACGATCCGCGCACGGTGTCCGGCAAGCGTATTGCGCGGTTTGAGGTAGAGAATCGGCGCCTTGGGCGGTGCCTTATAGGGCGCGCCGTGCAGCGCGTCGCCGAGCGCACTGAGCGCCGCAGGATCGTTCAACAGGGTTCCATAGACCGCACCCGAGAACGGCGCACGGCAGGCGGTACCACGCGCCAATAGCGTAGCGGCCGTCTGCGCATCGACATCGCGTGGTAGCGCGTCGCCTTCGGGGTGAAGCAGATGATCGGCAAGTGCAAACATGGACTAGGCTTCTCTCCGAGAAAACACTAACATGTTAGTAATGGTGCGCTTGTTATCATTCCCGGTCAATAGCATGCCGGCTGATTACGGGTTTTCCCCTGGCCGACGCCCCACTTTTTACCTTTCTCGTCATGTCTGCACCCACTGCCACTCGAGTTCTACACCGCAATCTGCCGATGCTGTTACTGCGCGCCAGAGAAAAGATGATGGAGCGCTTCAGGCCGTTGATTACCGCGCACGGGCTGACCGAACAGCAATGGCGCGTGATTCGTGCGCTGCACGAACAGGGCCCGATGGAGCCGAGGCAGATCTCCGACATCTGCACCATTTCGAGTCCGAGCATGGCGGGCGTGCTCGCACGGATGGAGAGCATGGAACTGGTGACGAAGGAACGCTTTGAGGAGGACCAGCGCCGCGTGCTGGTGTCGTTGACCGATACGAGCGTCGAACTGGTGCGGCTGATTTCGAAGGACCTCGAAGCACACTATCGCGACCTCGAGCGCAAGGTCGGGCCGGAGATCGTCGAGCGGGTCTATCGCGCGGTCGACGATTTATTGGCGGGGCTGGAAGAGGAGGAGTGAGCGCAAGCTCTATTCGCCGGCCAGTTCATGGCTGCGATTGCGGCATAGCCGCATGAACTGGCACGATGGCGTCGGGGCCGCGGTCGAGCGGGGCAAGCGGGGGGTGGCGAGAGGGGGCCGCGAAGAACGAGCGGATCTCACTCGCGCACAGGTCGGGGGCCTCGTAATGGACGAAATGCCCGGCATCCGCGAAGCCGATTGAATAGTTCGAGAAATAGTCGCCGAGTTTGTCGGACCAATCGGGTTTAATCAAAGGGTCATGCCATCCCCAAAGAAATCGGCTAGGCGCATCGATAACAGGTGGCTTGGCCAGCGTACCCTCGAGCCACCTACGCCGGTCCGGCGCAGAACTCAAATACCAGTCGAAGCCGCCCTGGATATTATCGTTTTGCATGAACATGTCCGTGTAGATCTCCAGCATGTTCGCGAACACGTCAGGAGCGTCGCCGGACCAATGATTCAGGAAGTGGGAGAGGTACAGCTTGCAAGTCTGCCGCGATGCGCCGATCAGTTCCGCCGCCCAGGGCAATTGCTGGAAGTACTGATACCAGACCTCGATCAGATGGCCCGGTGCGCCATATCTGGTGCCGATCCCGGGATAAGGCGTGCAAAAGAAGAAGGCGCGCTCGAGACGCTGCGGGTAATGCCGTGCGAACGCCTGCAGCACGTAGGCGCCGAGATCGCCACCGACTATGCCCGTGCTGGCAATACCCAGCGCGTCGAGCAGGCCGGCGATGTCACGGGCGTGCGTGTTGGCGTCTGCATGGGGGTCGGGGCCGGCGAACGGCTTGCCGGTAAAGCCGAATCCGCGCAAGTCGGGCACGATAACGTCGAACTCGTCCTCGAGCCGCTCGAGCAGCGGACGGTACACGATCCAGAATTCCGGCCAGCCATGCAGCAGCACGAGCGTTTTGCCGTGCCCCTTGCGGGCGTAGTGCATGCGCAGTCCATTCGTCTCGGCGAAGCCAAACCGGATGCCCGATGCGGCCGCTTCCCGCATTGCCTCTTGCAACGCCCCCATGCCTCCTCCTTGCGATGTAGCCCGCGCACCCAGCCAGTAGATCGTCTCAAGCCTTCGCTAACGAAGCACTATCCGACTCGTCCTGATGGATGTCCAATATCGCTTTGCTATTTTTCCAGACGCTATCGATATCGGGTTTCGCAGGCACGTCAGGCGCCCCGCCGCGCATGGGCTATCCAGACCCCCAAGGTTGCGATCGCCATGCCGAGCCAGGCGAGCGCCGGCATACTTTCGCCGACGAGCGGGCCGGCCAGGAGCGCGGCGCCTGGCGGAATCAGAAAGAACAATGCCGATACCCTGGCCGCCTGCTGGCGCCCGATCATGAACAGCAGCAGCATGATGGCGATCAGCGAGTTGCAGATCACCAGATAGGCAAGCGAGGCCAACATGGCCCCGCTCCATTCGATCCGGCCTGGTCCGATCAGCAAGGCCAGAAAGGTCGTGAGCGCGAGGCCGACGCTGCATTGCACGAGCGTCGCCACGACCAGATGCTGCGATGAGCCGGTTTTCTTCTCGTACAGCACGCCCGATGTCATGCCCAGCAGTGCAGCGATGGCCAGCAGGACGCTATCGAGCGAGGGCGCCTCGACGGACGACTTCGAGACGATGACGACAGCCGCGCCGATGAAGCCGAACAGAATGCCCGTCCACTGCCGCCAGGACACGTGTTCGCCGGTCGAAAGCGGCGACGCGATGCCCACCAGGATGGGCTGCATCGAGACGATCAGTGCCAATGCGCCGGCCGAGAGGCCGGCGCGTAAGGCAAGGTAGGTGCCGCCGAAGTACACAAACTGAATCAGGAAGCCGATGATGCAAAGATCGGTCCACCCTTTGCGCGAGGACGGCAGCGGTAGTCTGAAAATTATCTGGACCGGCAACAGGATGAGCACCACGCACGCGTAACGCATCGCGAGGAATGTGAGCGGTTCCACATAGCGCAGGCCGATTTTTGCCACGGAGAACCCGGAGGCCCATAGCACCAGAAAAACCAGAGGAATCCCGACTTCCATCGTCAGTCGGTTCTCCACCAATGAGGCGGCCGATTTGCTAGCAGTTGGAATTTGTGACATCGTCCTCAGCCTTGTTTCCGATAGTACCGGCGCATCTTCGCAAAGTCAGGGTCAGCTCCAGTAGGCTAGCGGACGATGCGGCCCGTAACAACCGATAAATGCTGCCATGCCGATACGATGATTGTCGCGGCTCGGCGTGACCGCATGCAGCATCCTCGAGCTGAAGATGATGAGATCGCCGGCGTCGGGATGGAGCACGAGCGCCGGGCTCTCGACGCTTTCGGGCAGCAGCCCCTCGACGTCGCGAATGAGCACCTTCTCGTCTTCGGACGGATCGCGCAGCCAAAGCTGCAGGTCACCCCCCTCGGTCGGCGTGCGCAGGTACATATTGGCGACGAGCTGTTCGACGATCCCTTCAAGCTCCGGCGCATTGGACTCCTCGTCGATCCGGTCGTGATGCGGGTAGAATTTCGAGGTCGACGGCCTGAACACGCGAATCGCTCCGACGAAGCAGGTGCGGCCATGCAGGCGCTGAATATTGGCGCCGCCAGGCCAAAACTCCTGTAGCAACAGGCGCACCTGATCGGCAGGGGTGGCATAGGGGGCAAACATGCTGCGCAGGTCGTGAATGTTCTCGACCGCTTCGCTGTGATACTTTCGGGCGGCTTCCTCGTTCCATTCGGAATCGATGTGCGGCATGCAGATGCGCCCGACGCTACTGGTGTACTTCTTGTTGTAGTGTCCCAGCTTGGGGTGATCGATCGCGTAGTCCGCGACTTTCTCGGCGACGGCTTTGGGGTAAAAGCCCTTGACGTGAATCGCGCCGATCTCGCGGGCAGCCAGTTTTAGCAAGGTGTCGGTGTTCAGTTCATGCGCAACCACGGCCGGTACGGTGGCTTGCGATTGCGGGCGGGCGAGTGTTTCCATGGATGCTTTCCTTGATGATTGACGGAGCGGGTGAGGTCTACTGGTCATACACGTTGGCGCGACGGCCGGATCCGGATGTCGTCGACATGCACGTGCGGCGGTTGCTCCAGCACGAAACGGATCGACGCGGCCAGATCGCGAGCCGAAAGGAACGGGCCTTGGGTCTGTTCGAGTTCGTTGAACCAACGCATGTCGTAACCTGCGCTCGCCTGGAACTCCGTCTTGACGAAACCGGGTTCGATCAGGCTCACACGTACGCCGCGTTCACATAGCTCTTGCCGCAGCGACTCGACGAGCGAGTGGAGGGCGAACTTGGTTGCTCCATAGACCGGATTGCCGGCCGAAAGGACGCGGCCGACGGTCGAGCCTATGACGACGATATCCCTGATCTGGGCGGTGCCTGGATGCGCTTGCGTGAACAACCCGGCACACGTGCGCAACTGGCGCATCGCGCCCAGCACGTTGATGCGCAGCAAATCCTCCCATTGGGACACATCGGAGGTGACCAGAGACCCCGGCATGCCGCGGCCCGCACACAGGATGAAGGCCGTAGGCTGAGCGCCGAAAGCAGCGCTTGCGGCATCGAACAGCCGGTGCACGTGATCCTCGTCGACTGCATCGGCGACAACCCCTTCGACGCAGCATCCGTCGCGGTTGTGTTCGGCCGCGATCTGGCGAACCCGCTCGGCTCGCCGTCCGCTGAAGGCGACCTGGACGTCGACCTCGCGCAGTGCTTCCAGCGTTGCATACCCGATACCTGATGTACCGCCCGATACCGCCGCTACCTGATGGTTGATCATGGGTTGATCCTGTTCAATCTGCTTCATGGGAGACGAATTCGGCGCGTCGCGCGTGCGGATTGGCGCGCTTGCCGATCTCCAGCACGCCGGATTGCTGGAGACGCGCGACGAACCGCGTGACCCATGCACGATCGAGAGGCTTGAATGCGATGCCCGCGCGGGCGAGCAGCGCCAGCGTTCTACGGTTGTCGTAGCGTACGTTGCGATAGCGCCGCGCCGACCAGAAGTACCCCAGCGCGACGTCCACGTTATCCAGCCGACCCGATTGCCGGAACAGATCTTCCAGGCTGGCGCAGTCGACCCGCTCAATGGACGTGCCGAGTGTCTCGATGGCGTCGATGAAGAGTCTGGCTGGGACCGCGTAGTCGGAATCGACATGGAAGGTTCCGCCCGGTATCCCGCGATCGAGGGAGATTGCAACGATGCCTCGCGCGACCAGATCGACCGCGCTCAATACGATCTGTTCGTCGTACACGCGAGGCGCCTGTTCGAGCGCGACGATGGCGCGCAGGCATTGAACCCAGCGGTTCGCTGCGGCATTTCTCTGGAACGCCCCGGTTCGCGAATTGCCGGTTACGTTGCCCGACCGATAGACAAAGGCATTGTGGCCGCGATAGGCGAAGCCTCTGACCAGAACCTCGGCGTCGAATTTGGTCCGCTCGTATTCGTTCTGAAACGCCTGGCCGGAGTCGAGCGAATCCTCGTCGAAGCTGAGAGGGCGCTTGCCCGGATAGATGCCGCTGACGGAAAGGGTGGAGACGTAGTGAAGGTCCTTGGAGCGCCCTTGCTCGGCGAGCCGGATGATCTCTTCGGTCGGACACAAAATGCTTGACTCCATCTCCGAGCGGCTGCCGACGAGCCGCGTATCCGCTGCGAAGTGATATATCGCATCCGCCGAGCGGGTCATCCGGTGCCACTCGGCTTCGCCCATGCCGAGACGGGGTTGTGCGATGTCGCCCGCGAGCAGCGAGATTCGCGGCCACCATGCTTCGAGCTCGCCTGTGGGAAAGAACGCCGACCACGCGTCGAAAAGCCGGCTGGCGAGGCGGCCGGTGCCCAGATCGCGGACCAGGCAATGAATCCGCGCATCGCTATTCAAGAGCAATTCGCGCAGGGCATGGATACCGATAAAGCCGGTTGCGCCCGTGAGAAACACCTGTTCGTACGAGGGGCGCAGTGCGTGTGTCCGGGTGGGAGACAGAACCTCGGCCGGCACGTTCCACAGGACTCCAGAGCTGTTCGACCCGCGAATCTGCCAGCCGCCGGGATGCGGCTCGCCGCGCGACGAAGCCGCTGCGAGCCGCCCTTTCAAGGCTTGCGAAAACGCCGCCATGGCCTTGTCGGAGCGCACGCTCGCATCGAAGTTGAGATCGATCACAAGCCGGCCATCGATGATTTTCCCCGTTAGCTTCAAGTCGTAGACACGATCGTTCCCGGCGCCCCTAAGGCCTGGTAGTTCGATGCATGCCGGCCGCATCCTCCAATCGTTGCGCAAGCCAAGGCGTTGTTGACCGAGGAAATTGAAGCAGTAGCGTGACGGCGAGTCGCACTGCGCTTGCCTGATCCGCGCGTACCCGTGACCGAGGTTGGGAAGACGGCCGAGGCGCTCGTGGACGATGGCCGGCAGGTTGCCGGAGTGGATTTCCGGGAGAGCGAAGGCGAGCGGGAAGGTCGAGGTGAACCAGCCGACGGTACGCGACACGTCGATTTCCGGCGACAAGCTTAGCCGTCCGTGACTTTCGATATCGATCTGGATCACTTCTGCCGCGGGACTATCCGCGCATTGCTCGAAGAAGCAGGCAAGCAACAGGCGGTCGACACTCGTCCCGTAGGCCGCGGCGCGCTTGACGAAGGCTTCTGTTTCGGTGGGCGTGAGCGTAATCCAGGCGGTGCCGGAATGCTTCTCCAGGCCGGCGGCTATCGGCCCGAGCGCTTGTCGTGGCTGGTTCTCCCAATAGTCTGCGTCGGAGCGAAAATGCCCATGATGGTCTTCAATATGCTGGCACCAGTTGCCGAAGACGCCTGGCTTGAGCGCATCGGCCGCGGGTTCATCACCGTTCAGGATTGCGTAGTGACGGATGAGATCGTCGAGCAGGATGCGCCAGGAAATGACGTCGACAACGAGGTGATGACCGACGAGCAGCAAACGATGCGCGTCATCGCAAACAAGTAGCTCTGCACGGAAAGTGTGCCCGGCAGCGATATCGAGTTGCGACTCAAGAGCGTGATAACGCGTCTTTACGCAGGCTGGGAGGTCGGTCTGAAGGCCGGGCTCGGCCGTGTACACGGAAAACACCGGCGCGCTTGCTGAAGGCGTACGGAAAAGCCAGCGCTGCGCTGCGGCATCGCGCTGAAAGCTCGCGCACAACATGCCATGCTCGGAGACGAGACGCTCGAAGGCCTGCTCGAGCAGCCGCGGATCCAGCCGCACGCCGAGCTCCAGGACCATCGCTTGGGTCCACCGGTTGGGCTCGGCAAAGCCTTTCTCGAGAAACCATTGTTGCGCTGGAGAGCAGGGCCACTGTTGCGGCTCGGCCTGCTTCGGCTCGGCAAGCGAGGATGAGAATACCTTCCGATGACCGGTGATCATGGCGGTCAGGCCAGTTACGCTCGGACACGCGAGGAAGCCATGCGCAGTGGCGGGGTAGCCCTTCAACTGCAGTTCGGAGATCAGTTGGATCGCATCTAGCGAGTCGGCGCCCAGGTCGAAGAAATTGTCGTCGGGTGAGAACTCGGGCGTGCCGATGTACTGGCCAAACAAGCGCATAAGGGCGTCGTGCAGATCTTCGCCGGCCGGTGCAGCTACGCCAGGTGCCGGGCGCGGTGCGCGCTTGAGCAGAAGTGCCTCGATCAGGTGGCGTTTGAGTGTGAGCGTATCCACCTTGCCGTTGGCGTTGGTGGGCAAGCATGCGTGATGGAGAAACACGGCCGGCACCATATAGCCCGGCAAGCACTGTCGAGCTTCCTCGCGTAGCGGCGCATCCGGCTGCGCCACACCTTCGTATGCGCACAGCAGATGGTCCCGGTCCTCGTGGTGGTGATGGACGACGACCGCCTGCCGGATTGCCGGCAGCGTTTGCAGTACCCGTTCGACATGCTCCAGTTCGACGCGATAGCCATTCACCTTGACCTGGCGGTCCACCCTGCCAAGGAAGGTCAGCGTACCTTGCGCGTCGGAGCGGACCCAGTCTCCGGTCCTGTAATAGCGGTCGCCGGCTCGCTCGAGGCTCACGAAGCGCTCGCGAGTCGTTTCCGGCTGATGCCGATACCCCTGGGCGACCGACGGGCCGCCTATGTATAGCTCCCCTTCGCACCCGACTGTACCGAGCCGGTCGTCGGCAGTTTTGATCCGGACCGTGGTCTGTCCAAACGGACGGCCGATGGGGACACTCGCCACGTCGTCTGCGCAAAGAGAGTCGAGTGCGACCGGATGAATGGCGACCCCGATGGTGGTCTCCGTCGGCCCATAGTGATTGACGAGGCGGCGTGCCAGGCCGCTCTCGAGTGTCTTTCGCGCGAGGCTCGTCTGGAGCCGCTCGCCGCCGAGAATCAGCCAGTCGAGGCGCGCGGCATGTGCGCCCGCAGCCTGCGCGGTGTCGAGAATCGCACGCCAGTGCGTGGGCGTGATCTTGAGAACATTGACGTGGTGCCGTTGCAAGGCCGTCACCATCGCCAGCGGGTCTTTGCGTTCGTGCTCTCCGGCAAGATAGAGCGTGCCCCCGCTCCACAACGAGAGGAACAAGGAGGTATTGCCGAGATCGGCTGATAGCGTGCTCACATGCGCGTAGGTCATCCCGCCGGGCAAACCGAGTTTTTCGATGAGCCCTGTGCAGTAGTGCGCAAGGTTGCCGTGACTGACTGCAACTCCTTTGGGGACGCCCGTCGAGCCGGAGGTGAACAGCACGTATGCGGTCGCGTCGTTCGATACGGCGGGGAGCGCTTGCAGAGCCGCAGGCGCCGCCGCTGTCTGCTCGAAGCCGGTCAGGCAATACGGCAGTCCGCTACGCGCGGCGAGGGGCTCCAGTTCCTCGGCAACGATGACCAGGTCGGGGGCGATCTGCGCAATGCGGCTCAGTTGTTCCTGTGGCGAACCGGAGGCTTCGACGACGGTATAGGCGGCGCCGGACATCATGACTGCCAGCATGGCCGCGACGCTCGCCGGCGAGCGCGGCATGAACACCAGCACCAGTTGACCGGGCCTGACGCCTCTCGCGTGCAGTTGCTGCGCGAGGCCCGCGGCTTGCGCGTGGAGCTCGCCATAGGTGAGGTAGCGGTCTTGGGAGCGGATGGCGATGCGGCTTCCGGAACTCGCTGAGAACGACTGGAATTTCTGAATGAACATGCAATCCACCCTCGCCAGGCTTCAAATCACGGAAAAGACGTCTTATGGAAATTGAAAATGATCACTTGCGGGAAATGCGGTGCTGGGCAGGCGCGCCGGCACCCATACAGCGATACTCGAAAAAGTAACGCGCCGTATGAAATGGTTTAGTTGATTTGGAATTCGCTCTCCAGGCCAACCGGCAAATGTGTGTTTAACAATTGCGGCTGATCCCGAATTCGATTGTCACGTGGTGCGTGAATGACCGATGCGTGGACTATATCCAGATTTATGCTGCGGATCATCCGTAAAAATACGGAAGGGAGGCCTGGCCTGAGCGATTGCCGACCCGGCGCGCGCCTGCCGGTCTTGTTGGGCCATTTTTTAACGGCCTCCGTATTTTTGCGGATGTTCCCGGATGAACCCCGCGTTATGGTTCGTCGAACAGATTGCCCGGATGGGCGGTCGCGCTGGGCGGATGCCTGAACTTGAGAGAACTTTTCAACATAAGACCGGCCAATAAAGCCGTATCGAGCCTGTTGCGCGCTCGTTTATAGAAACAGGAGTGTCATTTATAGAAGCGCGTTTTTATTGGTATGAATAAAGCGACGCCTGAATTGCGATGAACTGGAGCGAGAAGACAAGATGATAGTGAGGAATATCAAGGATTACATCGATACGGAATGCCATAAACGGGCGCAGAACTGGGATAGCGTGCGCTTGCTGCTCAAGCGCGACGGCATGGGTTTCGGCTTTCATATCACCACCATGTACGCCGGGACGATCACCGAGATGCAATATCTTCATCACCTGGAGTGTGTCTATTGCCTGTCCGGTGAGGCCACCGTCAAAAACCTGGCAACGGGCGAGACGTTCGACCTTGTGCCTGGGGTCATGTATGCGCTCAACGAACACGACCGGCACGTGGTGAGCTGTATTTCCGACATCAAGATCGCATGCACCTTTTCCCCGGGGCTCCAGGGCGACGAGACGCATGGTGCCGACGGCGCCTATCCGGCGAGCTAGTGAGCGTCTCGCGCGGGTCGTGGACGCTGCCGGCGGTGTGTTACATGGATAGTCATCCATGACACGTTGAGGATGCCTATGCGTTAGAGGGACGTTTATTCAATGAGGTGGACAGACAATGCTGATCAGTACTCTTTCCTTGTGTTTGCGCGCGATGCGCGACGAACTCGCGTTCGCCTACCTTAACTTCAAGAATCATCCACGCGGTCTGATCATGCTCCAGGCACTTCTCGACGCGGGATTTCGTCCCAGCCTCGTGATCGAAGAGGATTCGCCAGCCGCGAATGAAGGCGCACGGGAGCAGCGGCAGGTTCTGAAAAAGCTGCCCGACTACGACGATAGCGGCGACGTCGAAGCGCTGTGCCGCGCGCACGGCGTGCCGTATCGCAGCGTTGCCGATCACAACGCCCCGGAGTGCGCCGAACTGATCCGCGCCTTGCCGATTCAGCTTGCGATCCTTGGCGACACCCGTATCCTCAAGGAGGGAATCATCTCCGCATGCAATCTGGGTGTCATCAACGTCCACCCGGGCGTTTTGCCCGAGCTTAGGGGCAACAACCCCTACGTTTGGGCCGTTCTCGAAGGAAAAGTGCAGGGCGTCACGGTGCACTTCATCGATCGCGGCGTAGATACGGGTCCCATCCTGCTCAAGCGCATCCTCGAACGCGTGCCGCCAAGCTATCCGCAACTGATTCGCAGCATCAATACCTTGTGCGGCGAAGCGCTGGTCGAAGCCTTGCGGCGGATGCGCGGCGGGGCACTCGACCTTGTCTTGCAGCCGGTGCAAGACACCCCGGCACGCAAGGCTGCCTCAGCGGAGCTCAAGCAAATCGCCGCCGAGAAACTACGCGAGCGCCTGTCCGAGATCGACGCGTTGACCCGCTGACGAGCAGGCTGGCGAACGCAATTTCCTGAATCTTTGGAGCCCTCACTTATGTCTTCAAGGTCGGAGTTTCTATCCGAGAATCGCGGTGCCCTCTTCGAGACGGTGGAACGTCATTTCCTCGAAACCACTTCATTGCCGCCGGACTGCTACAAATCTGCGGACTTTCTTGACGCCGAGATCGAGAACATATTCTTCAAGTACTGGCTCTTCGTCGGGCGGGAGGAGAAGCTGGCCGAGCCTGGAGACTACTTTGTCGTCGATCTGCTTGGCGAGTCGATCATCCTGGTGCGCAACAGGAACGGCGGTATTTCGGCCTTACAAAATTTTTGCCGCCATCGCGGCGCGAGGCTGCTCGACGGCGAAGGATCGGTCAAGACGATTCGCTGCCCCTTTCATAACTGGGGGTACGGGCTTGACGGTTGCCTGCTCGGTGCGCCGGACATGGCGCAGAGCAGCAACTTCGAAAAGAAGGACAATGGGCTGCTTCCCGTCAGGGTCGAGACTTGGGAAGGTTTCATCTTCATCAATTTCGATGCCGAAGCGGCTCCGTTGCTGAGCTTTCTCGGCGATCTGCCGGAAAAGATGAGCGGATACCAGTTGCGGGATATGCGCTGCATCATGGAAAGGCAGCATCTCGTGAAGTGCAACTGGAAGCTCTACACCGAGGTGGACATGGAGGATTATCACGCGCCGACCGTCCATCCCGTTTCCATCGGAGAGCAGGTCTTTCCGAGGCAGCCTTCCTCGGGCGAGTATGAGACGACTTTCTTCGAATACCCGCGCACTGTGTCGGTCACGTCTATCGATAACGGCAAGATTTTCCCGAAGATCCCCGGCATTTCCGGCAAGGCAGCCACGGGGACCTATTTCACCATGGTGTATCCGGGTTTCTTCCTCGTCACCACGCAGGATTCGAGCTGGTGGATCAACAAGATTCCCGATACGCCGACCACGACCCGGGTGCACGTCGGCTACTGCTTTCCGGCCAGCACGATCGCGCGGGATGATTTCGCGGAAATCTCCGCGCGATACGTCGCCAGGTGGGACATGGTGATCGACGAGGACAATCGCATCTGCGAGCGCCAGCAGCTCGGTATCAATTCCAGATGGTGCCGTCCCGGCCGCTTCTCGCATCACGAAGAGGTCGTGCATGCGATGAACCGGTGGGTCATCCAGAAAGTCTATGGCGGCGGCGAGAGCGACGCAGCGCAATCATGATGACCCCTTCGACGTTCAAACTGGTGGCGATCGGCATTGCCAGTTCGGCCTTCTTCAGCGCCACCTTCCTGCTTAACGAAGTCATGCACTTGCGGGGCGGCGATTGGGTCTGGTCAGCGGTGCTGCGTTTTATTTTCATGATCCTGCTGCTCTCGGCCATTTTGCCGCTGACGAAAGGTGCTCAGTACTTCAGGACCGTGCTGACCAGCTACTTCAGAAATATCAGATTCTGGATCGTTGCCGGTGGCATTGGCTTTGGCCTCTTCTATTCCGGTATCTGCCTCGCGGCGGATTACGCGCAAGGCTGGATCGTCGCGGCGACCTGGCAAGTGACCGTACTGGCGAGCCCGCTGGTTCTGATGTTGTTCGGCAAAAGCGTGCCGCGCAAGGGGCTCGTCTACTCGTTTCTGATCGTGGCCGGCGTGGCGATCGTGAACTACGGGAGGTTGAAGGGTGGTGTCTCGCTGGACGAGGTGCTACATGGCGTCTTGCCGGCGCTGGTGGCCGCCGTGACGTATCCGATCGGCAATCAGATGGTCAACGGCGCAAGACACGGGCAGCTCGGCCGCTTTCGTCTCGTGAACGGCGCGATCCTCGAGAATCCGATGACCTGTGTGTTGCTGATGAGTCTCGGCTCGATTCCCTATTGGATCGGCCTGATACTTTTCATGCGCCCGCCGCAGCCTTCTTCAATGCAGGTGTTCGACAGCTTTCTGGTCGCTCTCCTGTCGGGCGTGTGCGCCACATCGCTGTTCTATTTCGCGCGTAACAGCACCGCCTCGGCGATGCAGATCGCAGCCGTGGACGCGACCCTGGCAGGAGAAGTCGTGATCACGCTGTTTGCCGGCATGCTCTTCATGGGCGAACTGGCACCGGACTGGATTTCATGGCTTGGGGTAGGGGTCATTGTCTTCAGCCTGATCGGTTACTGCTACAAAAGTTCGCTGTAGGCGGTGGGACGGCGGGTACTGCATCCGCGCGGATGACGGCCTTGCGCCCGCATTGACGAGCGCCTCACGCGCAAGAATGCAGTGTCGTGGGCAAACCGGGGGTGAGATCATGGACTATATGGTGGATAAACTGATAGCGTCCGAATCGCAGGTTCGGAGCTATTCCCGTTCATTCCCTGTCGTATTCTCGAAGGCGCGCGGCGCCGAAATCTATGCGGCCGACGGGCGCCGCTATATCGACTTCCTGGCGGGCGCCGGGACCTTGAACTACGGTCACAATCATCCTGTGCTCAAGGAGGCGCTGCTCGAATACTATGCCGGCGATCATATCGTTCATGCGCTCGACCTCTGGACGCAGGCCAAATACACTTATATCGAGGCGCTGGAGAAGTTCATCCTGCAACCTCGCCAGCTCGACTACAGGGTGCATCTGACCGGGCCGACCGGAACCAATGCGGTCGAGGCGGCGCTGCGTCTTGCGCGCAAGATCAAGAATCGCGCGAACATCGTGGCGTTTACCAACGGATTCCACGGCGTGACCCTGGGTTCGCTTGCCATGACGGGCAACGCGAAGTTCAGAAGCGTCGCCGGCCTGCCCATGGCCGGAAGCACGTTCATGCCTTTCGATCGTTATCTCGGGCGAGACGTGGATACGCTCGCATACTTCGAGAAGTTTCTGTCCGATCGTTCCAGCGGTCTCGATCATCCGGCGGCGGTGATCGTCGAGGTCGTGCAGGGTGAAGGCGGCATCAACGTCGCTTCCGAGCCGTGGTTGCGTGGCCTGCAGGCGTTGTGCAAGCGCAACGATATGCTGCTGATCGTGGACGACATTCAGGCAGGGTGCGGCCGTACCGGCAAGTTCTTCAGCTTTGAGCACGCTGGCGTGGTGCCGGATATCATTGTCAATTCAAAATCGTTGTCGGGTTATGGCTTGCCGTTTTCTCAGGTCCTGATGCGCCCCGAACTCGACGTTTGGGAGCAGGGACAGTACAACGGGACCTTTCGCGGGCACAACCCTGCCATGATAACGGGCGCGAAGGCGTTCGAGCATTTCTGGGGCGACCCTTCGTTCGAACGGGAAGTTGGCCGCAAGGCGCAAGTGCTAAGGGACGGCTTGCGTTCGCTCACGCAGGCGCTGCGGAACTACGACATTGAAGCCGAGGAGCGCGGGCTGGGCCTGATGCGTGGCATCGACGTCAGATCGGGAGCGTTGGCCGGCAAGATCAGCGCCGAGGCGTTTCGCAATGGACTGATGATCGAAACCTCGGGCAGTACCGGCCAGGTCGTCAAGTGCCTTTGTCCGCTTGTGATTAGCGACGAGCAGATCGACGAGGCCGTGCAGATCCTCAGGCGCAGTATCGGGAAGGTGCTTGACTAGCAGACTTGGCCACGCGTTCATTCGCGTCGCCGGCAGAGCGGGATTGAGCCACGCGACCGAATGAAGATGCGAAATGCATTTTATGAAAATATCTACGCGTTTATCCTTTTCGAGCAAAATGAGCAAACCAAATTGCTTGAGATTCGGAGGGGACAATGCGCACAGGAGTTCCGGCGGGACCACAATCTGACGGCAACAACAACGCTACGACAACTGAAGCGCGACTCGAGCTGCGCCATCTGCGCTATTTTCGCGCGGTCGCGGAAGAGCTGAGCTTTACACGCGCCGCAGACCGGCTCTGCATTGCTCAACCGCCGCTGAGCCAGCAAATCAGACAACTGGAAGACGATTTGGGTGTGCAACTGATCGAACGAACCGAGCGTCCTTTGCGGTTGACGGACGCGGGTAAACACTTTCTGCGGCGTTCAACCGAAATATTGTCGTCCGTGCAATCGGCGGTCGACGAAGTACGGCGTGTCGGCCGGGGCATGACCGGGACATTGTCGATCGGCTTCGCCGGCTCGGCGATGTACAACTTCCTTCCCGATATCGTCAACGCTTACCGCGACTTATACCCGGAGATCGCGCTCACTTTCGATGAAATGCTCGCGGGTCAGATTGAGGAGGCGCTGGAGGCGCGACGCATCGATGTGGGCTTTTCGCGCCCCGGCATAGATGCACCGGACAAGGTCCAGCAGCGCTTGCTACTGGAGGAGCCGCTGGTGGTCGCGGTCTCCGAGCGTCATCCGCTCTCCGCGAGATCCAGCGTGCCGGTTCAGGCGCTCAACGAACAGGACGCGATTCTCTATCCCCGTTACCCGAAGCCCAGCCTGACCGATCTTGTGCTCGAGCAACTGGAGCGCGCCGCAGTCCGTCTCAATCTTGTACAGGAGGCGGGCAATCTGCAAACGGCAATGGGCCTGGTCGCGGCCGGCGTAGGAATCACCTTTGTGCCGGCGAGTGTGGCGCAACATCGCCGTTCGGGTGTCCGGTTTCTGCCGGTCGATCCACAGATACTGTTTTCACCGATGACGGTGGTGTGGCTAAAGGACTCGACCTCCGCTGCGCTAAGAAATTTTCTGGCCATCGTCGAGAACCACAGTGCGTCTATCGCTTAGGGCATCGTCAAAATGACGATCACGGTCATTGGTCTTGTCCTGTTTGCGGCGCTCCTGCATGCTGCCTGGAATGCGGTTCTGCGAACCGCCATGTCTGCCTGCGACCAGGCGTGGGAATAGCCGTTACGAGCATTGGACAACATCTCCTTGACGTTTCTGTACGCGAGCAAGAGCGGCCGCATGGCTGAAGCGGGGACACGATTCAAGGTAGTGCAGAGAATCCGCTTAGTCATCCGTATAAATACGGCACCAGCATTGAAATGATGTGTGCGCGAAGGTGTCGGGCGGGCGCCCGATGTCCAGGGCGCCTATCTTCCGCCGGAAACGGGCACGATGGCGCCGGTAATGTAGGCGGCGGCCGGCGATACCAGCCAGCTTACGCATTCTGCGATCTCGTCGGGAAGCCCCGCGCGCCCGATCGGAATCGACGAGGCCATCTTCGCAGTTCGGTCCGGCTTGCCGGCCGCGGCGTGAAGATCCGTTTCGATCAGTCCAGCGGCAACCGCATTGACTCGTACCCCTTCGAGTGCAATTTCCTTGGCCAGTCCTTTTGTGAGCGTGTCGAGCGCGCCTTTGGTCGCCGCATAGTGAACCCACTCCCCGGAACCGCCAAGGTCGCCAGCTCGTGAGGAAATGTTGACGATACTGCCGCCACCGCCGTCATGCCTGACCGACATACGACGGACAGCTTCGCGTGCGCACAGGAATGCGCCAATGACATTGACCGCAAAAACATGTGTGAGAGACTCGGCGCTCAGCTCGTCGACCCTTGAGAATCCGCCGGTGACCCCACCGTTGTTGACGAGAACGGAAACGGTGCCGAACTGGGCGTCTGCCGCGTTGAAGAGATCAATGACGTCGCTCTCCCGCGATATATCCGCCTGGAAGCTACGCGCTGCTCCGCCAGTCTCCAGGATGCTTTCGACTGTGCGTTGCGCGCCTGACCGATCGTGTGCGTAATTGACGGCGATCGCGTATCCGTCGGCGGCTAACCGTGTTGCGATCGCCGCTCCTATGCCGCGGCTCGCACCGGTCACTATCGCAGCTTTCCGTTCATGGGGCATTGAATTTCTCCTTGGTCAGAATTAACGTATAAAAGCTGCGATGAGACACGATTGCCGATTTATAATCAAATACAAATGGTGTAAATAATTAGAGGTTCGATATATAGGAACTTCGTTTGCGCAGCTGCGGGCGGGTTGCCTTGTGAGCCGGGCTGCGCCGGAGCCGCCCGGCCAATATATATCCTGGATATGAAATAGTATCGACAAGATAATTGCCGGGGCCGCCCTCCAGGCTTAGCATCGGCGTTGGGCTTCGCTCTGTCGTGCTAGCCGGTTTAGGCCAGAACCAGCGGCACGAAGAGAGCAGATCGCGAGTCCGCTCCGCGCGTTCCGAAAACTGCCATGACAATCGCACCGGGTAAGGCGCCACAGCGCGAAACAGGGGCGGGGAACCTGGTGTCCGGTTTTCCTTTGTTTGGTGAAGGGAAGGCCGCGAGGTTTCGGCTGCACTTCAGTCAAGGGAAGGGCCGCCCAGTTCAGGCTGCGGCGGCTGTGCGCCAGTTCCCCCGTCTCTTTGCTGGTTCAGCCTCGCGCGCTGCGAGTGAACCAGTGAGGAGAATAATTTTGTCGGATAAAGTCATGTCTCTCGCAAACCCCTCGTTGACCGCGGCTCAAGATGTTGCTGCGATATGCAAAGATCTGTTCCGGAAAACCGAAATCAATTGCTTTTCCTATTCCAGGGTTTATAAGGACGGTTCGCGCGCGGAACTCTGGAGCGATGCCGATGCGCTGGAGCACACCTTTTGCAAGAAGAAATATATTGTGGGTGCGTATACGCCGGATTTCTACGGTGCGAACGAGCGCTACGCAATACTGGAAAGCAAAATCGAGTCATTCCAGATTGCGCTGCGCCAGCGCTACGCGGCGCAACTGGCCGATCAAAGGGTAATTTTTGATCACGCCAGCCCCTTTAAAATTATCAACAAGTGTGACGAATACTGTGAGTATTTCATATTCTACAGCCCGGCATCGAGGCGGTCGGCCGCCAGCTTTTATATAAACAATCTGGATATATTTGAGAATTTTTTGACGTTTTTCAGAATCGTAGCGGTCGACCTGATTTCTGTGGCGTCCAGCAATCGCCTGATCCGCGCGCCTGCGGAAGTCGGTCGAACGGCACTCGGAGGTGCTGGTTTTCTTGCGGCGGATTCCTGGAGCTTACCGAGAGCAGGAACGTATCCGCTTACCGGAAGACAACTGGAAATTGCGCAGTACGTAATAGCTGGACAGACTTCACGCGAGATTGCCCACAGACTGGGCCTCTCTGCACGTACGGTCGAAACGCACATCGACAACATGCGCTCGAGACTCGGCTGCGTCAATAAAACGGAACTCGTTGTACGATTCTCCCACCTTGGCATGATCCAAGGTAGCGTGAGGCGGGAGTCCGGCGCGTGAGGCACGTTCTGCTGCGCGTCGGTGAGTGCGCTCAACATGCGGCGGTTTATTGAGCATGGCCACGCACCGTCTCGGGCCGGTGCGAGAATGCGGTGCTCAAGGGATCGCGGCGATATCGGCGCTTTGGCGAGCGTCAGCCTGAGTGAAGCCGGACGGATTGCCGTGCACGGGGTGAGTAACCGGCGCGAACGTGTAGCGTTTCAACCATTCGCTATAACCGTTTACGAGAAAACCTCCTGAGCGTTGCTGCGCATTCGCGGCCTCGGCCGCGGTTTCGGGACGGGAATGGCCCTTCATTCGACAGTATTGCGTGGCATCGGAGGCGACATGGCGCCCATGGCCAACGGCCAATTCAGCGCGCCCGCAGCTTGTTCGCCTCGACGCGTAGCAGCTTGACGCGCAGATCATCCCAGTGTTCGAGGAAGGCGTCGCGCGCGGTCGGGAAGTCGCGCGTCTTCAGGCAGGCGATCAGATGCTCGTGTTCGCGCACGATCTCCTTCGGGTGTTCGTAGTAATGCTGGCGCTGCACCAGCAGTAACTCGATCTCGCTCTCGATCGCTTCGTAGCTGCGTTGCAGCCGCTCGCTGCCGCTGGCCGACACGATCGCGCGATGGAAGTCGCGATCCGCCGCAACCATGAACGAGACCGGTGCGTCGCCTGGGGCGTCGCGCAGCCGCTCGACAGCATGAATCGCCTCGACGGGGATTTGCCCGGTATGCACGATCATCTTCACCGCCTCGACTTCGAGCACACCCCGAAAACGCGTCACGTCAACGATATCGTCGGCCGAGAACTCCGGCACGAAGAAACCGCGATTGACCACCTGACGCAGGATGCGGCGCCCGACCAGCAACTGTGCGGCCGTGCGAAACGTACTGCGGGAGACCTCGTACTCCTCGGCCATCCTGATGTCACGCAGGTACTCGCCCGGCGCGAAGTCGCCGTTCAGAATGCGGGTCCGGAGCTTCTCGGCAAGCGCTTCGACGGCTGTGGGCCTGGCCGCCTCGGCGACGCTTGCCGGTTTGGAAATTGATGCACTCATATCGCAATAGTTCGTGGGTACCACGATTATATGCGGTGGATGCACCTGAATATGCCGCCTGTCGATGACCGGCTGGTTGGCGCGCCGGGCCATCGCTGATCACAGCCCGGCGAGTACGGCGTCCAGTTCCGTCAGCAGGCGGTCGGCGTCCTTGGCCGCGAACACCAGCGGCGGTCGGATCTTCAGCACGCTCGCGTCCGGCCCGGTCGCCGAAATCAGCACGCGCCGCTGGCGCAGGCCATTGACTACTTTGAGCGCCGTTGCGATATCGGTGTCCTTTTTCGCGCGATCATGCACCATCTCCACGCCGAAATACAGACCCGTGCCGCGTACGTCGCCGATGCATTCGTATTTCCTTGCCAGCCCATTTAGCCCCTCGAAAAAGATCACGAAGGTCCGGCCCGCGCGGCCCACAAACGAAGCGGCGCCGAACACGCCAACCAACGAATCAAAGCCCCCCACAGCCACGGAAATGCCGCCCAAGCAAGAGAAACAGCGCACGCACTGGCCAAACCCAGCCACGACAGCGCCCAGCAACACAACACAACACACCGCACACAAGCACCACATCCGCCAGACCAAACAGACGAAACAGGGCACCACTCCGCGGCGCCAAGCCCCCCAAACGGGCCTCCCAATGCGCAAAAAACCCCACGACAACACGGAACCGATGAACAACCCGCCAACGCAGCGCACCACCGCGGCGACCGACCCCAACAAACAACTCCGGCAGCCGAACACCCCACACCACGAGAAGAAAGACGCGCCGAACAACGACGCCACACCGCACCCGCGACCACGGAAGTCCACCACCCGCAGCGACACCAACGCAGCCAGCCGCGGCCAAAGCCCGCACGGCATGACCCGGCACCAGGCCAGGCCCGGCACACACAGCACACACGGGCCCAGCAAGGCCGAACACACCAGCGAGCAGGAAAAAATCGACCTCAACTCCAAAGTGCCCCGACAGGCCAAACTGCCAACGATCACCCCTCTCGGCCCGATGCAGCGCAGCGCCACGCCCATCCCCAGAGCGCTGGCCCCACAACCGCGCCACGAGAACAGCAGCAGCAACCAGCGGACCGACCTGCAGAACCACGCCACCAGAACACAGCCAGAGGCCAAGATCGGCGAACACATGCAGCGGCAATGCGTGCACAACCACCAGACCCCGCAACTAAAACAACCGACAAGCAGCCGACACGCACGCCACACCCAGACCAAAGCCGGCGAAGCCGCGAAACACGAGGCGCCCAGACAGCCCGACAGACAAACCTTCGCCCCACACACCATACCAACCGGCCAGGAAGAAAACACACAACACGACCGACAGACCAACCGGACGACCCCCGCGACGGCCCGTCGGGTAACGCCGCCAAAGTGCCAAAACCAAGAGCGACCAAAGCACGACCGCATCCAGCCCCGCAAGCAAGCGTCGGCGCCGCCGAAACCGCCGCCTGCCTGCAAAACCCGCGGCCGCGAAGCCGAGCCGCCGCTCAAACAGCGAGCAGCAGAAGCAGGAGCAACCGGCCATAACACCAACGCAAACAACACCGAGGAAACACGAGCATCATCAAGCAGCATGAACCAAACCAGAAGCTCCCATCCCAACTGAGCCAAACGAAGCACAAAGGCCCCCTGGGCCAGGAACAGGTCGGCACGCCATAAAGTCAACAAGACCAGCGCCGCAACGCCCGCCATGGCGAGGCGCCAAAGAAGCAGCAGCCAATCGGCACTCACACGCACAGAAACCAAATAAACGCGAAGCAGGCCCCGCCCGACAAAGAACAGACCCTAAGCGACCTCGAAGGAAAAGACCAACAGAAACACAAGCATGACCGCCCGAGCCAAGGAGAGAGCGAACACCCCGGGTACACAGTCACCAAAGCCGATGATGCCGCCGACGAACAGGCGACCACCTCAGGGCAAGACGACGCTCGAGCCGGGCAAGCAGCAGTGAACGACTGGCGGCCGAAAGCAGCAAAGAGACCGCCCGAAAGAAGCAAAGCGACAAAAGACCGCCTCGACCAGCGAGCGGCGCGACAAGACACCCAGAGGCCCCTGCAATCCCAAAAGGCCCAACAGGTGCAACACGACACACGCAACGACACGGCGCACGTGCACAAGATGGAACCAGAACAGGCCAAGGCGAAACCACGCCAGCACCTCACCAACTGCGCAGCCACAGAGCCCACGCCGGCGAACGACGTCCAACGAAACGACTAACAGAAAGCGAAAGAGCACCAACCCACCACCCACATACGTCAGCGAGGCGAGCGGCACAACAAATCACCCGGCAAGACCCAGAAGCAAACCCCGAACCGCCAACCCAGAAGCGACGACACCAACCCAGCGCACCGCCACCAACCGCAGACCGAGATACGCCCCCGTCAACCAAGGGCGAGAGACGCGCAGAAAGCACCGCCAACAATAGCGGGCCGCAATGAGAAAGGAGAAGACCGCCGCGATCCAAAACCGTCACCATGCGCCAGATATGCCAAACACCCCGCAAGCAAGCGCACCCCAAGCAAGGGAGCACACACCACGGAACCGAGCCCACAGGCAAACGCACAGCACAAACGCGAGCCCAACCCAGGGCGAGAAACATACGGCCCCAGAAGAAAGAGGCGAGCACAACCACGAAAAAGGAACCGCAACACTGGAACCAACGAGGGACGGACAAGAACGGCGCGTAAACCAAAATCACCAAGCCTTACCCGAAGAAACCCACCCAACGGATCCACAAAAACAAACGGAGGGCCACCAACACCACAACGCCGCTAAAAATCGACACGAAACCCCACACAACCGGAGAAGTCGAGGTCGTCAGCATCCGCAACGGCAAACCCGAGCCAGGATCAGAGGACCACCCGGCACCACCCCGGACGCCGGCACAGCGCGCACACAAAGGCCGCAACGCCAAAGAGCAGCCAAGACCGAACCGACGCGACTGCCCTCAACAGAACCGCGACCCACCCCAACGGACCACGGCAAACCCCAGCCACCCGCTGCCACAAGAGACCGCCGCCGAAAACGACCGCGACCGGGAAAACCGAAGCACCGGGCCCCCAAACAGAAGCAAGAACCCACAGAACATCGAAACCCGGCCGCGCTCCCCCGACGCCACACCGCCGGGCGGCACCACAAAGCACAGCCACAACAAGCGAGACACAAGCCACCCTCGAAGAACCACAGGACAGGCAGACAAGGGAGGACAGCGCCAACCACCAGACACCACAACCCAGCCCCCAACAGCCGCTCCAGCCAGCCCAAGCGGCATCCCGCAGACGCAAGCAACCGGACAACACCAACGCACTCCACACGCAACCGAAACCCAAGCCGGCAACAGAAACAGTAAAGGCACCCAAACAGGAACCACTCCCACCCAAGACACGAAGACCCCTGATGGAACAACGAAGTCCGCGATCGCCCGGCAAAGAGGAATCCCACTTCCGCAAACGTCCGCCAAGCCGTCCAGCCTGCAGGACGCGCCAGGGGCAAAAAGCAGACCCCATCCCACCAAAACGGCCCACGTCACCAGCACGCGCCAAACCGACGGCCGGAACACACCGCCGAAAACCGGGCGCGAAAACCGAGACCCAACATTACAACAATACCCCTACCCCCAGCAGATCCGGACCAAGAACCCCAACCGGCGGCGCAACCCCAAACAGGGACAACCGACCCGCCCGCCATCGGCCCACAAAACCCCAGCAAAAACACAGCCCGACGCGCCGAAACCAAAGAAAAGCAACCCAGAGAAAGATCAGGAGACCGAGCGCCAACCCAACCAGAAGACGGCGCGGAGAGAAACCAGGCCCCGACAAGCACTGTCGGCGGGACCTGGTACGCAAGCTAGCCCCCGGCAGAGCGAAAACACACCCGACACCGGAAACCAGATCCGCCAACTGGAACAGACTCCGCGGCGCTGTACCGCAGCCCGCCGCACCCGCCACCGAATCGGAAGCGAACCGCGGGCGAGACAACACCGGACCCATCAGCGGACGAAAGCCCACCCGAGACGAGAGCCCCGAACGTACCACCCACAGCGCCGCGCCAAAGCGGCACGCACAAAGCAAGCGCAGTGCTCAACGACACCGCAAAGCCCCGCAACCAACCCCAGGCCAGCCAGAAGCCGCACAGCGAGAAATGACCACCAGCACCACACCGAACACCGCAACCGGGATGGCCAGCAACGCCAACAAACCCAGACATCCGGCCAAACACAAGACCCCCCAGACCGGCCGACAAACACATGACCGAACTGCCGATACGGGACCCCGCAACACAGGGACCGACAGCACAAGGACCAGCAAAGGCACGGCCACAAGGACCGAACCCAGGCAACACCAGAAGAACAGCAATCCCCGAAGCAGAACCCCAACCGACCGAAACATGGACGAAAAGACCAGCACGCACCCCCACCAACCACCGCCGTCCAAACACCCGACGACGCCAGCCAACCGCGCCCCGAGCGACGCGAAAGCCCTCATCAACCGCGAAAAGTCCCCGAAGACCACCCCAAACAGCTTCCATGCCACCCAAACCAAAGAGAGCACCCCCAATACGGCCAGAAGACAGCCCAAGGCCGGCACCGCCAAAGACAACTGATCCGCCAACGCTGCGAACAAACGCAAGCCAATACGCGAGCACACCCGAAACACAGAACGAACGACGACCACGCGCAACGGCCGCCAGACACAAAACACCCAGACCCAAAGACAGGCGGTGAAAAACGAGACGAAAGTTGCCACCACGACACCGTAAAGGCGATGGACGAAGAGTTCCCGAACCATATCGCCCACGCCGAAGCTGACAAGGGCACCAAACCAGGAAAACGGGACGAATCAAACAACGAACGCGACCACAACAGCAGCCCCCATCAAATACCAAGCCCGAGGGACTCCACAGCAAAACACCCAGCCCAAAACCACCGCGACCAAGCACCGACCACGATGCCGCCAGGACACATCGAACCAAAAAAAAGTTGGCGCCGACAAAGAAGCGAAAACAGAAAAAAACCAACCCGAAAACTCCCAGACAGAAGCCGCAGCAACGCACACGGTGGCAAACAGCCCCGGGTGCGGACAGCGGAAGACGAGCGAAGAAACACTCGCAATCAACCCGCCGTCAGCATCCACACACAAGACGAAGAAACGCCGCCAAGCGGAAACCAACCCAACAGGACCGACGGAAAAATAAAAACGAAGTGCAACCCCGACAGCCCACACCTGCGCAGGCAAAACGAGCAGAAGAGGCCCGAGCGCAAAACCAAGGTCGAACTCGCCAACGCGGGCGCACGATCGGCAAACCAGGCCCTGACCCGCGTAAACACCCCACAGCACACACCCGTCAAACAGCGCCACGGCGCGCTCACACAAAACGACAAACCCGAAAACCCCCAGCTCGCGCTGACCACCACGACCCCCGCAAATCACCATCCAGAAAACGTCGAAAATGGCACAGAAGCCCTCCCCCACGTCGACGAGAACAGGAAGCAACACCACCAAACCGACCGCGAACACGTCCTGCACAACCACGTCACGCACAACGAGAGCCAACACCACAGAGACACCCACGCGAACCTCGAGCACAACATCGAGATCCAGAACGACCACAGCTGCGGACGCAGACACGAGACACACAACAGGAAACCCAAGCTCCGCGACACCAAGGCGCCCACCGGAGCACACGCACACCAAACGACCACGTTCGACGAACCGGACAAGAAAGAAAAAAATATCGCAATCACAGCCAGAACCCCCAGAGGCCAACACAACACCCACAGGCAGGCGGCCGTTACAAAGCCACGTGACCACACCCAAGAGGCGCCCAGCGGCCGCCGCCAACCCTGAACGAAGCCCGCCAACAACGACCTCGAGCAACAAAGCAAACCAGGCGTTCGGAGCCCCCCACAAACCGAAAAAACCCGGCCAGAAGGCAACACTGCCGGCAACAAGCATAACCTCACAGCCCCGATGCCGCACACCAAGCGCCCACGCAAGCTTCGGCAGAACCAGCACGACAGCCCAGACCAGAAAACGGATCCCAATCGCAAAAAACGGTGCCCCGGACCGGAAAACAAACACAGGGACACCAGACGCGCCGCCCACCACATACGCCCCGACCACATCCCCGCATTGCGCACACACAACGCCAGAACCAAAACCCACCCCCAGCCCATGCATGCCGCGCTCCAGCCGCACGACCATCCAGCCAACGCCCACAACAGCAAACAATGCCGCGCGCGGGTGCAACAACACCAAAGTCAACACGCACAACGCGAGATCCGACGCGCAATCCACACCCACGGCAGACATCACCAAAGCGAAAAAGACACAAAAGCACGCCACAACGAACGTCACCCCAACGACAGACAAAGCAACCAGCAAGCTACGCGCAAAGCCAAGACAAACCACCCAACACACCAGGCCGAAAGCCCGAAGCCCCGCAGCCAAAAACACACACCCACAAAGGGCCAGACCGGCAAGCCGCAACAGCAGGGCAAGTACAGCGGAAGCGTACAGGCAACACGCAGGCAACAACACCCCCACCAGACCCACGCCCACGAGACAAACCCAAGCCCAGACAGAGAGCACCACAACGCCGACGCCGGCAACACCCCAACCACGGACCACCACACCGACCTCGAAACACAATGCGAAGGACAACCGAACCGCCACGCCGAAACCCACAAGCGCCCCCGCGCAAGCGACGCGAACAAAAACAAGACGCAGCACGCAGCCATCGTGCCCTAGCAACAGCACCTACGAGAACCGCGTCAGGGCAAACCCAACAGCGAACACGAACACACGAAGACCAAGGCCAAAGAACGCCCACACGAACCGGACGGTCGACACCAAGAAACCACCCACCCAGGAGGACACCTGAACCCGGACAACCGAAACCAATGCGGCTGCCCCAAACGCCGCCCCAAAACGAACGCCGACCACAATCAGGCAAAGCTCCAGACGGGCGAGGGAGCGATGCAGGCCCCAAACAACCAGCAATACAGAGGCACGGCCCAACCACAACAAAGCCACCAAGCACAAATGGCCACTCACCCCACAAGACGCCCCCGAAACACACAACGCAAAGGACGAAAACCCACCAAAGAAGTCCACCGCGAACTGAACAAGAAGGGCACCTAAACCAACCAGGAAAAAACCTCCAACCCCAAGCCAAGCCAGCCAGACCACCAGACGGAAGGCCAGACGCGCCACCCCCAAAAACACACCCGGACGGATGAGAACAAAGAGACGCGCGGACGCCACAACCAATACCGATACACCGACCACACGCAACACCGGCAAGACGCCCAGCAGAAGCACCAAGAACACGAGAACGACGCAATCACAGGAAAATAAACACAAAAAAAAGAGGCCGTCAAAAACCAAATCCCAGAACACGGGCAACTCCGGCGAACACAAGGCGCTGCCCAACCGAACCGACACGGCCCAGAAAACAAGAGCGCCCGCCGCACCCGAGGGAGGCAAACGCAGACAGGTCACCTACTCAAAGTGCCCACCAAAGATCAGAAAAAACACCCGGCGCAGTACACACGGACGACGAAGCCTCCACAACGGACGACCAAGGGAGGCCATTACACAAACGAAGCGGTCGCAAAGGGCCAGAAAATGGCCCACCCACAACGACCCATTAACGCGAACAACCGAAAACACGCCGACAGCTCCCGACAACCCCACGACCAGAAGGTCGACCAAAATCAGCCAAACCCCCAGACTGGGGCAGGAACCAACCACAACAAAAACGAGCAGCGCCACATATACACCGCCGAACCCGAACAGTGCCACAACGCGAAAAAGACCAATGACCCAACGCGACGCGACGCAAAAACAGCACGCAACGGACTCCAGCCGCCACAGCACCACGACCGCCTCAAGAACCAGACCGAAGCCGTCGCAAGGGAAGAAAATCCAGCGAGCCCCACCCGTGACGAAACGCAACCAAACACGGTCTGCCACGCAATGAAACAGGAACGCGACCGCAACCGGCGTTAGACAAAAAAGAATCGCCGCTACCGAAAGCGAAACCCAGACGACAAACCCACGGACCAGCCGCAAGCCATCCAGCTGGACCAGCAAGAAAGCCCGAAAGACGGGCAAATTGCAGATGAAACACCAAAAAAATACGTCGCTCAAGAAAACAGCGCAGCAACTGAGAAACCGCGGTGAGCGAACGGCACGACCGAACGCCCGGCGCACGCCCACAAAACCGAGGCACCCCACCACCAGGGACAGCCCAGGGCCCCCAAACTCATGCAACCCGGACTGGAAGACATGGAGCAACACAAACACGGCGCGCAGGACACCCCGACCGGGAAACCACCCGAACAAAAGACGCCGGGTAGCCACTACAGGCACCTGGAAAAAGAAAAAGGACCAATCGGCAAGACGGCACAACCCCCGATGCACGACAACGACCGAAAACGCACCGACACCCCTGCCGAAGCGCAGGACCACAAGGCTCTCGCAAAGCGCGCTTCCGCCCTGAACCGCGAAGGAAGCGAGGCCAAAAAACTGACGCACGGCCAGAGCGACATCCTCGAACGCGAGCACGAGACCAGCGGCAACGACATCCACCCACGCTGGGCCCGCGACCAGAGAACAGCCCCCGCAGTCGCACCGCGTCCACCGCGACACGTCCGTCCAAAGACTGAGATCGAAGAGAGCCCAACCGCCCAGCACCAAGAAGTCACGCGCAGCCACGTCACCGCGGCAACAAAGCACAACGACCGGCGAAGCGACCGCAAAATGAAGCAAGTCGACACCGAAGAAAAGAGGCCACGCAACACCCCCGCGCATCCAAACAAAGCCGCGCCACAGCCCGACGAAAAGCAGGATGGGAACATCAGCCAAGCGATGGAACAATATCAAGCAACAGACAGCAAGACCCAAACAGCCCCGCAGCTACACGGCGAGCAACCGCACACCCAGACACCAACCCACCCCCCGGAAAGCAACGAACCGACCGTACACGAGCCCGAACCCAAACCCGACGAAAATTGCGCACAAACGATGAACCACAAAAAGAGAGCAGAGAACGAACGTGAACACAAGAGCGTACCGCTCACCCGCATCCCCACCACACCCACCCGCCAGCTCAACGCCCATGTAGTCGCAATACGAGCACGCAACGACGGCCGAGCAACCGCATGGATCCGCGAGAAGCGGACAAGAAAAGACCCCCAACTCAAAAACAGCAACGTCCCGGCAGAAAAAACCAGCACAAACTGGCGAAGCAAACAACAACAAAACCGAGAAGAAACCGAATCGAACATCGCGACCAAGACCCCGCCGCCGCGACAGAAGGGCGAACCAGAGCCCGGCGACACCCCGGACGGGCGTAGCAGTCAACCCATGTACCAGACCAACGATAAAAACGAACAACCCACAAGGAACCAAGACGGCGAAATGCACCGCACCGCGGCGGCAAACACGGAACCACGAAGCAACAAACAAGCAACAGCGAAAAAGGCAGCGACAAGAAACACCAGCAAAAGACGGGCAATAACGCCGAAAAAACGAAGCACCAAAAAACCAAACCCGACAACGCCCGTGGCCAGAAGCGCGAACAACCGACCCGCAACACTACAACACAAACGCGCCCACCAAACCATCAAGACGTCGGGAGACCCGCAAACAGCGGCCGCGAATGAACAGCACACCATCCGGACAACCACCGGAGGAAAGGCGCGCGGCGCGAAAAAGGCAACATCCGCGCAGAAAAACCGAATCCGAACGCCGCAGGGAACCAACAGCACAACGGCGATGCACGAGAAGGCACCACGACGAAACAGACCCGACGCGCGTCAGACCGCGGCCATCACCATCACGCGACGCGGTGACGGCACGTATACGCTCGCCATCAGCGGTCTGGGGAAGCTCGATCTGACGCTGCAAAAAGTGCGCTACGCCAAGGACTTCATTCCTATGTTCGGGCGCCGCTGGCGCAGCCTGAGTCCAGGAAATCTGGAAGGCGTGCGTTCCGGTCACGAAGGAACGGGGCGCTGGCGACTCGACGCACCGACGCCAATGGAAAAAATGCGGGTGCTGGACCCTTGTGTCGATGAAGCCACACTCAAAGAGATTCGGAAGCGGGCGGTCGATCTCTGTCCGGTGATCGGAGAGAGCCAGATTGCTGCGTCGTGGGCGGGCTACATTGATACGACGCCGGACGGCGTTCCCGCTATTGGCGAAACGAAGGAACTACCTGGGCTCGTGCTGGCCGCAGGCTTGAGCGGCCACGGTTTTGGCATCGGCCCGGGGTGTGGCCATCTAGTGGCGGATCTGGTCACAGGTGCGAAGCCGATCGTCGATCCCGAACCCTACCGTCCGGCGCGACTCAACGAATCGGTGTGGGGAAAGGTCGCCGACTTTTAAGGCCAGTTATTTGTCGCTCGCGTGCTTGGTGTCGGATATGTGCACCAGTACGCCAGCTTTGGAGTTTGTCATGCTTTTCAGTTCTTACTGGCTGGACACATCCGAGCCATTCGTTAGCAGCTCGCCCGATGTGCATGGCGGAAGTTGCGACGTCGTGGTGGTCGGTGGAGGTATCACGGGCTCGGCGGCTGCATTGGCGCTAGCCAAAAAAGGCGCGCGCGTCATGGTCTGCGAAGCGGGAACCGTGGGGCAGGCGGCGTCGGGGCGCAATGGCGGCATGTGCAACAACGGCTTCGCACAGGATTATGCTTCACTCTCGCAGCACATCGGCACGGAACTGGCCAACCGGCTGTATCTTGCGTTCGATGCGGGTGTCGATACCGTTGAGCGGCTGGTCAGGGAAGAGTCGATCGATTGCGATTTCGTCCGCCGGGGAAAGCTCAAGCTCGCGGCGAAGCCCGAGCACTACGACAAGCTTGCGCGAAGTCAGGCGTTGCTCGCCGCGAGCGTGGACCCCGATACGCGCCTTGTGACGAAGGCAGAGCTTCGTGACGAGATCGGCTCAGACCGCTATCACGGCGGGTTGATCTTTGAGAAGAGTGCCGGGATGCACGTCGGTCGATATGTTCGTGGTCTCGCGAAGGCTGCGCAAGCGCGCGGCGCACACATTCTGGAGCAGACGCCGGTTCTGGGATTGCAGAGGCAATCTCAGGGCTTATACGTGGTCCGAACGCCGCGGGGAGAGATCCGCACGCCGCAGGTGCTTCTGGCGAGCGGCATCTCGCAGGTGGGACCGTTCGGCTGGATCCGGCGCAGGATTGTGCCGGTCGGGGCTTTTATCATCGTCACCGAGCCTTTGCCGCAGGAACTGCTCGACCGGTTGCTGCCAACCCGCCGGATGGCGACCGACACAAAGAACTTCGTCAACTTCTTTCGTGTCACTCCCGACAACCGGATGCTATTTGGCGGTCGTGCGCGATTCGCGACGTCGAACCCGCGTTCGGACGAAAAGAGCGGGATGATCCTGCGACGGCAGATGGCCGCCGTGTTTCCCGAGCTGGCCAGCGTGCGTATCGACTATTGCTGGGGTGGGATGGTCGACATGACCGCCAATCGCCTGCCCCGTGCGGGCGAGCGAGACGGCGTGTACTACTCGATGGGCTATAGCGGACACGGCACCCACATGGCCACACTGATGGGCACACTGATGGCGGAGATCATGGACGGACGCGCCGAGCTCAACCCGTGGAAAGACTTCGACTGGCCCGCCATCCCCGGGCATTTTGGCAAACCATGGTTCTTGCCCTTCGTGGGCGCATGGTACCGACTCAAGGACGCACTGCAATGAATTCACCTGTTCTTCATCTGACGCAGGCGGGACGGCTCGATCGGTTCTTTATCGGCGGCAAATGGGTGGCGCCCGAAGGTACCGGTCGAATCGCCGTCGTTTCGCCGTCTACGGAAGAAACGCTCTGCGACATTCCGCTTGGGAACGCACGCGACGTCCACCGGGCGGTAGAAGCCGCCCGCGAAGCGTTCGTGCGATGGTCCGTGACGTCGCCGCAGGAGCGCGCCGCACGGCTTGACCGCGTCCATGCGCTGCTTCTCGAGCGCACCGAGCTATTCGCCCAGGCCCTGACGATGGAGATGGGCGCACCGATTAGCTATGCTCGCGGCGCCCATGTGCCGCTTGCGGCCGAACATATCCGCGTGGCGCGGGACAATCTGGCGAACTATCCGTTCCGCGTTCGACGTGGCACGACTGCGATCGTACGTGAGCCGATCGGAGTGTGTGCGCTGATTACGCCGTGGAACTGGCCGATCTATCAGATCACGGCCAAGGTCGGTCCTGCGCTGGCAGCAGGCTGCACCGTGGTCCTGAAACCTAGCGAGCTCTCGCCGCTAAGCGCCTTGCTGTTCGCCGAGGTCATCGCGGACGCGGATGTCCCCGCCGGCGTATTCAACCTGGTGAGTGGCTCTGGCACGGAAGTCGGCGCGTCGCTTGCGGGACATCCGCAAGTCGATATGGTTTCGATCACAGGTTCGACGCGCGCCGGTGTGCTGGTCGCAGAGGCGGCGGCGCCGACTGTCAAGCGCGTGGCTCAGGAGCTTGGAGGCAAGTCACCAAACGTTGTGCTACCCGATGCCGACCTCCCACGTGCCGTATCGCTGGGCGTCGCCGCCGCATACCGGAATATGGGCCAGTCGTGCAGCGCGCCGACGCGCCTGATCGTACCGCGCAGCGTGCTGAACCAGGTTGACGAGCTGGCCGTAGCGGCGACGGAACAAATGATCGTTGGTGACCCGTTCGCCGAGGCGACGACGCACGGTCCCCTGGCCAATCGCGCGCAGTTCGAGCGGGTGCAGCGGATGGTCGAAGCTGGCATTGACGAGGGGGCAAAGCTGGTCGCGGGTGGTCGTGGAAGACCAGCGGGACTCAGCAAGGGCTTCTATGCACGACCGACTGTCTTCTCCAATGTCCGCACCGACATGACGATTGCGCAGCAGGAGATCTTCGGTCCAGTTCTCACAATCCTTCCTTACGACATGGTCGAGGAAGCAGTCACTATCGCAAACGACACGGTTTATGGGCTCGGTGCACACGTTCAAGGCACAGACAAGACTCTCTTGCATGCGGTAGCCGCACGCATCCAGTCGGGCCAGGTTCATCTGAACTATCCGGCATGGGACCCACAGGCTCCGTTCGGAGGATACAAGCAGTCTGGCAATGGTAGAGAGTATGGAATCGAAGGGATGGAAGAGTACATGGAGGTGAAGTCAATCCTCGGGTTCTACGATTGATGCCATTGGTACGCCCGACGCTGTGAATATAAAGCTGTTTGCTTTCTAATGGTGCCCAAATTGGAAACGACTGTAATCACCGAAACATCGCTGACCGAGCATCACGTCCATTGGACGAGGCTGCGACGCGATCTTCACGCTCATCCCGAATTGCGATTTGAAGAGCACAGGACGGCAGACGTCGTCGCGCGCGAACTCGAAGAACTCGGCTATACGATATCTCGCGGGCTCGGAGGAACGGGAGTCGTCGCGAGCCTGCCTGGTGCGAACCCGGACCGGGGAATTGTGCTCCGTGCGGACCTGGATGCGTTGCCGATCCACGAAGTCAATGACTTCGCGCACGCATCGGGCGCAGATGGAATCATGCATGCCTGCGGGCATGACGGCCATACGGTAATGTTGCTGGGTGCTGCGCGCGTCCTGAAACAATTGCCGCAGTTGCCTGGCACGGTTCATTTTGTATTTCAGCCCGGAGAGGAGGGAGGCGCAGGCGCGCGGAAGATGATCGATGACGGGCTGTTCGAACAATGTCCGACCGAAGCGGTGTTCGGCATGCACAACTGGCCCGGTCTGCCCGCTGGACATTTTGGCCTGCGAACCGGCCCGATCATGGCGGCAGGCTCTCGATTTTGCATCAAGGTAACAGGCAAGGGTGCTCACGCGGCGCAGCCGCATCTAGGCCTCGATCCAATACCGCTGGCGTGTTCGATCGTACTCCAGTGTCAGACGATCGCGGCGCGGCACAAGGATCCGGTGGATCCCGCCGTCATTTCCGTGTGCATGTTCCACGCAGGGAACACGGACAATGTCATTCCGGATAGCGCAGAGCTGCGAGGGACGGTTCGCACGCTGTCGTCCGCTTTGCAACAGAAGTTACAGCGCGATATCCAGCTCATGTGCGAAGGGTTAGCCGCCGCATATGGCGCGCAAGTCGAGGTCACGTTTTTCCAATACTACCCCGCGACAATCAACTCGTCGGCCGAGACCGCACTCTGCGAAGCGGTTATTCGCGAGACGTTCGGCGGCGAGCGCCTGAACCGTGACATCCCGTCGAACATGACATCGGAAGACTTCGGCTTCATGCTGGAGGAGCGGCCCGGCGCTTATGTGCTGATCGGCAACGCTCCTATGGGAACGACCGCGCCGTCTCTGCATCATCCGGAGTACGATTTCAACGACGACATTATTCCGGCCGGCGTCCGGTATTGGGTCGCTTTGGCGCAGCATTACTTCGGTGCGGTGTGACCGATTGCACTTTTCGGTGCGGGATGGCATCCAATGAACCACATCCGTTAGTAATACGTAGTGTATGTTCGAGAAACGATTGCTGATTTCACAGTGGAACCCACGCGGGTTGACAAACACAGGAGGACTGAAACCATGATTGACTTTGAGCCAAAATACATCACTTTCGACTGCTGGGGCACGCTGACGAACTTTCGCATCAGCGAAATGACTCGCGAGGCGTACGGGGATCGGCTGCAGGGCGCCGAACTCGAGCGACTCGTCGACTTCTTTACCGCTTACCGTCGCGACGAAGCGCTCGGCGCCTGGAGGCCGTTCCGCGAGGTGCTGATCAACGCCGCGCGCCGCGCGTGCAAGCGCATGAATGTTGAGTTTAGCGAAGCGGACGCGGAGAAGTTCTACCTCGCCGAGCCGACTTGGGGGCCGCACCCGGACGTGCCAGAAGGCCTTTCTCGGCTCGCGAAAAAGTACAGGCTCGTTATTCTTTCGAACGCGCCGGACGAGCACATCCAGAGCAATGTCGACAAGCTGGGCGCCCCGTTCCATCGTGTGTTCACCGCGGAGCAGGCCCAAGCGTACAAGCCACGCATGCAGGCCTTTGAGTATATGTTCGATCAGCTGAACTGCAACCCTGAGGATGTGCTGCACGTTTCGTCGAGCATGCGCTATGACCTGATGACGGCGCACGACATGGGCATCAAGCACAAGGCGTTCGTCAATCGGGGCCACGAGCCGGGCACGCCGTACTACGAATACTACGAAGTCAAGACCATCGGTGAAGTCGCCACGCTGCTCGGCCTGTGATCCGGTGCCCTCGGTTACGCGAGGGCACGGCTGAAACTCGCTAAGGCGCGCGTCGGCACGAATGGCTTCTACTGAGAAACAACTCCCGTGTGGAGGAGACAAATGAACAAGATAAATATGCGCGCCGCTGCTGGCAGCGCCCAGGAGCAATTCCAACAGCTTACGGCCAAGGGCTTGTCGCGGCGCAATCTGCTTCGCGCGATGGCAGCCGGCGGAATGCTGTCGATGACCGGTGCGGGACTGCTGGCCGCGAGTGGGTCAGCTTTCGCCCAGGAGACGCCAAAAAAAGGCGGCAAGATTCGCGTCGCGACGGCAGCGTCGTCCACGGCCGATACGCTCGATCCCGCAAAGGGCGCGCTCGGCACGGACTATGCCCGTGCGTTTATGCTTTACAACGGCCTGACCGAGTTGGATTCGCATCTCGGCGCAAGAATGGCCCTGGCAGAATCGATTGAAACGAAGGACGCGACTGTCTGGGTCGTGAAACTGCGCAAGGGCGTGCAGTTTCACGACGGCAAGGCGCTTGTACCCGCCGACGTTGTCTATTCGATCATGCGCCACAAGGACCCGGCGACCGCCTCGAAAGCGAAGACGCTCGCGGACCAGATCAAGGACGTGAAGGCGACCGGTGCAGACGAGGTGACGATCACCCTGGAAAGGGCAAACGCGGACTTGCCGGTGATTCTCGCGACGTCGCATTTCACGATCATCAAGGATGGCACGCGGGATTTCAACACGGCTGTAGGCACCGGTCCGTTCAGGCTCAAGGAATTTTCGCCGGGCGTGCGTACCGTCGGCGTGCGCAACGAGACCTACTGGAAGACCGGACTGCCGCACCTCGATGAGATCGAACTCGTCGGAATTGCCGATGAAGCGGCGCGGGTCAATGCGTTGCTTTCCGGTGACGTGCACCTGATCAACGCAGTGACGCATACCTCTGCGTCGCGGATCAAGGGGACGCCCGGTTTTTCGGTACTCGAGACGAAGACAGGCCAGTACACGGACCTGATCATGAGGGACGAAGGCGGCGTCACGGGCAACGATGATTTCCGCCGCGGCATGATGTATCTGTTAGATCGCGAACAGATGCTTCATGCGGCTTTTGGCGGGTACGCGGTGATTGGTAACGACCAGCCCATCAGTCCGACGAACAAGTACTACTTTGCGGGCCTGCCGCAACGGAGCTTCGATCCGGACAAGGCCAAGTTTCACTTCCAGAAGGCAAAGCTCAGCGGCACTCCGTTGCAGGTGTATGCGTCGCCGGCCGCAAAAGGATCCGTGGAAATCGCGATGCTTCTTCAGGCTGCAGCGCCGCGCGCCGGGCTCAATCTCCAGGTGAGCCGTATGCCCGCAGACGGCTACTGGTCCAATCATTGGATGAAGCATCCGCTCAGCTTTGGCAACGTCGACGCGCGGCCAAGCGCCGATGTGGTCTTTACGCAGTTCTTCAAATCCGATGCGCCATGGAACGAAGCGAACTGGAAGAACCCGAAGTTCGACCAGTTGCTCATCGCCGCTCGCGGCGAGCCGGACGATGCCAAGCGCAAAAAGATCTATGGCGACATGCAGGTGCTCGTGCACGAATCCGGTGGGATTGGCATTCCGCTGTTCCTGAGTTCACTCGATGGGCATACGACCAAACTCAAAGGTCTCGCCTCGATCCCGATCGCTGGCCTGATGGGATATATGTTTGCGGAACACGTCTGGCTTGAGTCCTGATAACGGCCGATTGCAGTTGCACGCCGCATCTACGCGGCGTGCCCTTTTCATTCAGGAGGCACTTATATGAAAGCCAACGCGCAACGGCTCATTGCCGCTCGCCTCGGTTTCGCGCTGCTCACGCTGTTTCTGGTGTCGGCCATCGTGTTCGCCATCACGGGCCTGCTGCCAGGCGACGCGGCGCAGCAGGCGCTCGGCCAGGCGGCCACGCCCGAACAGGTGGCCGCCTTGCGCCACCAGTTTGGCCTCGATCAGCCCGTGCTGCAGCGTTACTTCCAGTGGTTCGTGCATGCCGTGATCGGCAACTTCGGCACGTCGCTGTCGAACAACATGCCCGTGAGGGAACTGATCGCGACTCGCCTGCCGAATACGCTCACGCTCGCAGGGTTGACGGCCGCCGTCTCGGTTCCGGTCGCGCTGGCGATCGGCATTCTGTCGGCGATGTATCGCGGTTCGCTGCTCGACCGCGCCTTGAACGTGCTGACGTTGTCGACCGTCGCGGTGCCGGAGTTTCTGATTGCGACGATCGCCGTGCTGATCTTCGCTGTCAAGTTGCGCTGGTTGCCGGCACTGTCATACCTATCGGAGGTCACGTCGTTTAGCGCGCTGCTGCGGATCTATGCAATGCCTGTAATGACGCTGTGCTGTGTAATCGTAGCGCAGATGGCGCGTATGACGCGCGCGGCGGTGTTAGATCAGCTGGACGCATCATATGTCGAAATGGCCGTACTCAAGGGCGCGTCGTCCGCGCGCATCGTGTTGCGCCATGTGCTGCCCAACACGATTGGCCCGATCGCGAATGCGGTTGCCCTGAGTCTGTCGTATCTGTTCGGCGGCGTCGTGATCGTTGAGTCGATTTTCAACTATCCCGGACTCGCGAGTCTGATGGTCGATGCTGTCACGAACCGCGACATGCCGCTAGTGCAGGGCTGCGTGATGGTATTTTGCGCAGCGTATCTCGCACTTGTGCTCATTGCCGACCTATGTCAGATCATCTCCAACCCGAGGCTGCGTCAACGATGAACCGACCTAACACATCCCGTGCGGGTACCGTTCGGTACGCGGTACCCGGTGAAGAAGCCCGGCCTTGCGCGGATGCGTTCCAGGACGCCCCCGCCGCAGAGCCAGTCCGGAAACGCGGTGCGCTGCGCCGGCTCGTGAACCGCCTCTCGCTGCTGGGCCTGGTCGGCCTCGTGCTTGTCGTATTCTGGCTCGGCGTTGCATTCATCGGGCCGTTGGTAGCGCCGTACAAAGGGGGCACGGTGACGTCGACTGAAATGTTCGCATCGTACAGCGCGGCACATCTGTTCGGCACCGATTATCTGGGACGCGACATGCTGAGCCGTGTGTTGTACGGCACCCGATACACGGTCGGACTGGCGCTCGCGTCGGCGGTTCTCGCCAGTTGCATTGGCACATTCTTCGGGTTGATCGCAGCCGTATCCGGTCGTCGGGTCGATGAAGCCATGAGCCGACTGTTTGATGCGCTGATCTCGATTCCCAGCAAGATTCTCGCACTCGTCATGATCGCCGCATTCGGCTCGTCGGTTCCCATGCTGATCATGGTCGCCGCGCTCGCGTACATTCCCGGCGCCTTCCGCATCTCGCGCTCGCTGGCGGTCAATCTGATGACGCTCGAATACGTGCAAGTTGCCAAAGCCCGGGGTGAAGGGCTGCTCTATATTGCACGCAGCGAGGTGCTGCCGAACATGATTCATCCGATGCTCGCGGACTTCGGACTGCGCTTTGTGTTCATCGTGCTGTTGCTCAGCGGGCTCAGTTTCCTCGGCTTGGGCGTGCAACCGCCAAATGCCGACTGGGGGTCGCTCGTGCGCGAGAACATTGGCGCGCTGGCGGAAGGCGCGCCTGCCGTGCTAATGCCTGCCGTTGCAATCGCAACGCTCACGGTGGGTGTGAACCTGCTGATCGACAGTCTGCGGCGGCGTGGTGCGCCGGCGCATGGAGGTACCAAATGAACATGATCGAAGTCAAAGGGCTGCGCGTGGTCGCCGGTTCGGCACCCGACCCGGTCGTTGAGATAGTGAAGGGCGTGGATTTCACCGTGAAAAAAGGTGAAGTGCTGGCGCTGATTGGCGAGTCTGGCTCGGGAAAGACGACGATCGCACTATCGCTGCTGGGGCACGCACGCGGCGGCTGTTCCATTGCCGGCGGCTCGGTGAGAGTCGGCGGCGTCGAGGTGCTGTCCCTCGATTCAGCCGGACGGCGCGCGTTGCGCGCGCGTACTGTCGCTTACGTCGCGCAGAGCGCGGCGGCGGGTTTCAACCCAGCTCGCACGATCATGGATCAGGTGACAGAACCCGCACTGCTGCACAGGCTGATGACGCCTGTTGCAGCGCGCGAGAAGGCCGTGGGACTTTTCCGCTCGCTGGCGTTGCCGTCACCTGAGACGATTGGCGCGCGCTATCCGCATCAGGTTTCAGGCGGCCAGCTACAACGGCTGATGGCTGCGATGGCCCTGATCACCGATCCCGCCGTCGTCGTTTTTGACGAGCCGACTACGGCGCTGGACGTTACTACGCAGATCGAAGTGCTCGCCGCATTCAAAAAGGTGATCCGCGAACTGGGCACGACTGCTGTCTACGTATCGCATGACCTCGCGGTCGTCGCGCAGATGGCGGACCGCATTGTGGTCCTCAACGGGGGCGCGGTGCGTGAAAACGGCACTACGGCGCAGGTGCTTGACATGCCGGCGGACGACTATACACGGCAACTGCTAGCTGCGACGCGCCGTCCGGAGCCGGAACTCGCGATCGCGACCGCGGATTCGCTGCCACCGCTGCTCGAAATCCGCAATCTGAACGCTGGGTATGGACGGCTCGACGCGAACGGTGTACCTGCCGTTTGCGTACTCGACAATGTGAACCTGAAGATTGGCCGCGGCAGCGCGCTTGGCGTAATCGGTGAGTCAGGTTCGGGCAAGACGACGCTCGCGCGCGTGGTGGCGGGACTTGTGGATCGTACTCGGGGCGATGTACTGCTCGATGGTAAGCCGCTCCCAGCGAAGCTTTCCGCGCGCACCCTCGATCAGTACCGGCGTGTGCAGATCGTGTTCCAGAACGCGGATACGGCGCTCAATCCAAGCCATTCGGTCGCCGACATCCTGGCACGACCGATGAACTTCTATCACGGCCTGCGCGGTGCAGCGGCACGTAAGCGGATGCTCGAACTGCTCGATCTGGTAAAGCTGCCGGCGGCGATTGCGAGGCGCCAGCCCGCTGGACTGTCGGGCGGCCAGAAACAGCGCGTGAACCTGGCCCGTGCGCTCGCGGCGAACCCCGCGCTGATTCTCTGCGACGAGGTGACGTCCGCGCTGGACACCGTGGTTGGCGCAGCGATTCTTGACCTGCTGGTGGAATTGCGGCGAGAACTGGGCGTGTCATACATGTTTATCAGCCACGATATTTCGACGGTGCGGGCGATTTGCGACGACGTCATGGTGCTGTACGCGGGTCAATGCGTCGAAGCCGGCCAGCGCGATGTTCTGGCGGCGCCACCACACCACCCGTACACGGGACTACTGATCGATTCGGTACCGGCACTGCGCCCGGGCTGGCTCGACTCACGGCGTGCGCTCACGGGCGCCGTGCTGCCGTCGATGGGGGCGGGCAGCAATTCGGCCGAACTGTGCAGTTTTCGGGCGCGGTGCCCGGTCCGCATGGACGGCAAGTGCAACGTCACGGCCCCCCCTGCCAGAAAGCTACCCTCGGGAACCGTGATCCTGTGCCATCGCTCTGCTGCCGAACTCGATGCCGTGCAGAGAGCCGATGCGATGACGGCATGACGACACGATTCGTGCAGGTGGTATGAGTTGCCGGCTTGTACTACGCATTTCGCATCCCACGGGGCAGCTTTCCGGCTTCGAAACAGAGCATGTGGCGAAGGTATTCCGTCCCACCTGACTCCGATTTTGGTTTTTCGACCGATCCTGCAACAACTTGATGCGCAAACGGTCATGGCTTCCGCTCCCTTTGGCCACTGCTGAAGCATTGACGACATATCTAGGAGGGCGCATGTCCTTTGTTTATAAAGCCGATCCCGTCCGCGGTGCCGAATGGGCGGAGTTCTTTGCTCGCAAAATGCCGGATATGCCGTTCCATATCTGGCCCGACGTGGGGGATGCGCGCGACGTGCGTTACCTTGCCGCGTGGCAGCCCCCGGCAAACCTTATGACTGACTTTCCAAATCTAGAAGTTCTATTCTGTACCGGCGCAGGCATCGATCACCTCGATCTGTCGGTCGTGCCCGACGCGATACCAATCGTCCGCATGGTCGAGACCGGGATCGTGAGCGGAATGGTGGAATACGTGACGCTGGCCGTGCTTTCTATTCATCGCGACTGGAAAACCTACCTTGAACAGCAGCGCGAACGCGATTGGACAGCACATCGCGTGCGCCCTGCATCGTCGCGCAGGGTCGGCGTGCTGGGACTAGGTTCGCTGGGAAGAGCTGTGTTGCCTCGCTTGCAAAGTTTTGGCTTCTCGTGCGCTGGTTGGAGCAGATTTCCACAGCAAATGGACGGCGTTGATTGCTATGCCGGCGCAGACGAAATGGGTGCGTTTCTCAAACGCACCGACATTTTGATCTGTCTGGTCCCATTGACCGACAGTACGCGTGGCATCCTTGATAAACGGCTTTTTGACGCGTTGCCGCGCGGCGCGGCCGTGATAAACGTTGGCCGCGGCGGACACCTGGTGCAGGACGATTTGTTGCAAGCACTCAACGACGGAACGCTTTCCTATGCAGTGGTGGACGTCTGCGAACCCGAGCCTCTGCCACGCCACCATCCTTTCTGGACGCATCCGAAAGTAACACTGACCCCACACATCGCCAGCATGACACAGCCAGAAACCGCGGTCGAAGCAGTTGTGGCGAACATTCGTCGACTTAAGGAAGGGTCGCCGATGATTGGCCTTGTGGACAGTGCGCGCGGCTACTAGCGAACGGGATGTTTTCCGTAGCACCGTCAGTGCGCACGCAGGGTACACCGCCGGCAACGCTGCCTCGATGCGGTCGATCGTCTCATCTTGAAGCTTGTATGCGTTCGCGATGAAGATAACGATCGACGAATTCTTGGAAGTACGAGGGAAGTAAGGCCCAAAGATGTTGGAAAATCTAGCTACAAACGACATTGCACGAGCGCGAAGGCATGAAACGACGCGTTGCGTTGAGCGCGCTCCCGCTAGACGAGCGCCCTTGGCAAATCCTCACGCGTCGTACCTCCTCTCGTGTCCTTCAAATAGCGGTTTTGGCGGCAGCGACAGCTCGACCAAACATATCGAGCGCGTCAGAAACGTCCTGGTCCGTGACCGTAAGTGGCGACAGAAAACGGACAACATTTCGCTCGACACCGCACTTGATTATCAGCAGCCCTTCTTCGCGAGCCGCATCGAGAATGCGCTGAACGAGGGCGCCGTCCGGTGTTTTCGATTGTGCGTCGGTCACGAACTCTACTGCGACCATAGCACCCGTTTTGCGGATCTCGCCCATCTCGGGATGCTTTGCCTGCAGCTCTTGCAGACCTGCACGCAGTTGAGCACCAATTATTTGGCTGCGCTCAAGCAGATTCTCTTGCTCAAAGATATCGAGCACCGCATTCGCCGCGGCGCAGGCGAGAGGGTTACCGCCGTATGTGCCGCCCAGTCCACCCGCTGGCGGTGCATCTACGATTTCGGGCCGGCCGACGACACCCGAGATAGGCAACCCCCCGGCGAGGCTCTTCGCTACCGTCACCAAGTCAGGCTCGATTCCCGAGTGCTGGAAGCCGAACATCTTTCCAGTGCGGCCAAAGCCGGTCTGGATTTCGTCGCAGATCAGCACGATTCCGTGTTGTTTCGTCAGTGCACGCAATGCCTGCATGAACTCAGCTGGCGCAGCGAGAAATCCGCCATCGCCTTGAACAGGTTCGAGAATGATCGCAGCGACGCGGTCGGGCTGAATCTGTGTCTTGAACACAGTGTTGAGCGCATCCAGCGCATCGTCCGAGCTGATGCCGTGGTAGGCGTTCGGAAACGGCGTGTGATAGACGTCCGGAGCGAACGGGCCGAAGTTCTGCTTGTAGGGGGCGCTCATCCCCGTGAGCGACATGCCGAGGAGCGTGCGACCATGAAAGCCTCCCCGGAACGCAATCACCCCTGGCCGGTCCGTGTAGCCGCGCGCGATCTTGATGGCGTTCTCGACGGCCTCTGCACCCGTTGTCAGAAACACCGACTTGTAGCCTTGACCCGGCGCGACCAGTTCAGAAAGGCGCGCAGCCAGCTTGACGTACGGTTCGTAGGACACTACCTGAAAGCATACATGGGAGTACGCCTCAAGCTGCTTTTGCACGGCAGTCACCACGGCAGGATGATTGTGTCCGACGTTCAGGACGCCGATGCCGCCAACGAAATCGAGATACTTGCGCCCCGTTTCGTCCCACAGGTACGCGCCCGCCGCGCGGGTCGCGATGATCGGATGTGCGGTCGCCACGCCGCGTGCCACGAACGCGCCACGCATGGCCGCAATGCGCTGATGGTCACCGGGATTTTGGTTCATAAATGTTCTCCGAAAGAGTGTGGACACATGCTAGGCGCCGATCCCCCCCGAGGATACCTACGAGAAGTAGGAAATTCGTCTACGCGGTTCGTTCCTTTTTGACGATTCTGCAAGTTTCTGAATAGATGTCCCACTGACGCATCGCGTCGGCCGTGACGTCCGGAGTCTGCTCACTTCCACCCTTGTCCGAAACCGACGCGCGAACCGCCAAGCCATGAAGCTCGACACCGCAATCCGTGAAACTGTTTTGAGCCAAGCAAAGATTGTTGCTGGCGGGCAAAACCTCGACCGAGTCATCGCATGGGTGCACATGGTCGACCATCCGGATATCGCCCAATGGGTCAAGCCCGGAGAGCTCCTCCTCACCACGGGCTATAACTGGCCGGCTGATAACGCTGCATCGCGGAATCTGGTTCGACAATTGGCTAGTGCCGGTCTGTCCGGAGTCGTTATGGCGGTTCCGCAGTTCCGGGATCATTTTCCCCCGGAAGCAGTCGAAGAAGCACAACACGTTGGCCTACCGATGCTGGAGCTACCGTGGGATGTGCCTTTCAGCCAGGTTACTCACCAGATTCTCGCAAAGATCATCAATTTCCAGGCGTGTGTCATCGAGCGTTCGGAGCAGTTGCACCGGGCGCTCACGAACGCTGCCGTTTCGGCGGACAGTCTGTCCGACATTGCCAGTACGTTGGACGCGCTCCTCGGGAGCGCAGTGAGGTTCACGGATACTTCGGGACGTCTGCTAGGAAGTTCCCGCCATGAGCATGAAACACCGGGGCTTGAACGACAGTTCATTCAGACCCTCGCGGCGGCAGCGATAGACATTGAAGCCCTTCGTCGGCCCACGCTTGTGCCGTTCCAACTGCCCGACGGCAAGTTCTATCGGCTGAGCGTGGCTGTCCAGTTGCAAGACACAGTAGTCGCAATTCTGTGGCTCGATCTCGAAGGGCGTGAGGCCGATGAATTGGACCTGCGGGCGCTTGAACACGCAAGCATCGTGGCCGCACTGCATCTCATGCACCAAAGGCAACTTACCCAGCAGGAAGACCGTTTGGGCCATGCACTTGTGGCTGGACTGCTGGACGGAGAATTTTCGCCGAGCGCGAGCGCGCTCGAACGAGCCAGGGTGCGCGGTTGGAGTGAGACGAGCCGGTACAGAGTGTGCCTCGTTCTGCTGGATGAACCAATACCGCTGACCACGCATGGATTGGAGCTTCGAGAACGCTGGGTCGAGAAGTTGAAGCGTCATCTCCGCCTTACTGGGAACCCGGAGCTCATCGCGATCTGGTTGAATCAGATCAAATTCATCCTGTCGGCTGAATTTTCGGCAGAAACACTATGGCGCGCCATCGGCGACAAAAGATGCGCCATGGCGGCGAGCCGCATTCACTCTGGCATTGAGGGCATGACCCAAGGATCCAAAGATGTCGATGCTCTTCTATCGTCGCTGAAACCGGGACGCTTGCATGGCTTCGATGAGATCCTTTTTCCGAGGGCGCTTCTTGGCGACGCGGACGCACGCCAGATGCTTATTGACCGGCTGATCAGGCCGCTTGCGTGTCGTCCTCGAGGCGAATCGTTGCTGGAAACGGTCGGGGTCCTTGCTGACGAAGGTTTCCAGCTGGCCCACGCGGCTCGTGCGCTCGGCATTCACATCAGCACCATGCGTTATCGACTCGAACAAATCGAGAGAATCCTTGGCTTTTCGTTCGAAGACCCGAGAATGAGGTTCGAGGTTCAGGTTGCCATCTCCCTGTATAGATTGCAGCAAGACTGAACTGGGATTTCCTACAGGACGTAGGAAGACTTCGATTTGTCATCGCGCTCTAATGCGGAGAGTCACAAGGTACATTCACACAAGGAGGACGTGTTGACCGGATATTTCCGGCTCGACATTAGACAATGATGAACAAAGCTGCCGCCCGTCCCCCTGTTGAACTGAACCGACTCCTGCATTTGCAGCGGCAAATCGCCGACACGTCTACAGCAGAAATAAGGTTCGATGCGGGGTCGCGGGCGGCTTATGCATCCGAGGCGTCGAATTATCGGCAGGTACCGATAGGCGTTGTGCTGCCACGGACGGCGGATGACGTCGTCGCGGTCATGCGCGCGTGCCGCGAAGCCGATGTCCCAGTACTCACCCGAGGCGCTGGAACGTCGATGTGCGGCCAATCCGTGAACGTCGCGGTCATCATCGACACCTCTCGTTACCTCACCAAAATCGAACGGCTTGATATCGAGAGTCAAACCGCGCTGGTCCAGCCTGGCGTCATCTGCGACCAGCTGAAAAGCGCCGCTGCTCTCGAGGGGCTGACGTTCGGCCCGGACCCGGCGACGCATAGCCGCTGTACCATCGGCGGCATGATCGGCAATAATTCCTGCGGCGCCCATTCGGTGATGGCGGGCAAAACGGCCGAGAACATCGAGTCGATGGAGGTGCTGACCTATGACGGAGAAAGATTCTGGGTCGGTCCGACGGACGATGCGGAATTTCGGGCACATCTGGCCGCCGGCGGACGACGCGCAGAGATCGTTCAGGCTCTACGCGACCTGGTGGACCGCCATGCCGGCGAGATTCGTGCCGGGTTCCCGAAGCTCAAGCGGCGGGTGTCCGGCTACAGCCTCGATCAACTCTTGCCGGAGAACGGTTTTAACATCGCTCGCGCACTGGTGGGCTCTGAAGGAACGTGCGTCTCAGTCTTACGAGCGACCACGACTTTAGTCCGCAACCCGGAGGCTCGCGTGCTCACCGTCTTCGGATTTCCGAGCATATTCGACGCTGCGGACTGCGTCCCTCAGTTGCTGCCTCTCGAACCCATTGCGATGGAAGGGCTCGATACCGGCATCGTGGGAGGATTGCGTGAGCGCGGACTTGCGCTTGCCGACATCGCAGAGTTACCGGACGGCAATGCGTGGCTGATGGTCGAGTTCGGCGCCGACAACGTCGAATCGGCGATGCAGCGCGCGCAGGCAGCCGCGGATCTATCACCGTCACTGCCGGGTCGTCCAAACGCGCGAATGGTCTCCGATGCGGCACTCATGAAGCGGCTGTGGTCTGTCCGTGAGACCGGTGCGTCCGCTACGTCTATCGGCGACGATCCTTCTATGGCGGAACCGGTGGTCGGCTGGGAAGATGCCGCAGTGGAGCCCCGGTTGCTTGGGGCTTATCTGCGAGAGTTTGCCGACCTAGTCGCGCGATATGGTTACACGACAAACATGTACGGCCATTTTGGCGATGGATGCATTCACTCGCGCATCAACTTCGATCTGCGCAACGATCGGGGCGTCCAGAGATGGCGGCAATTTTTAGGGGAAGCAGCGAGACTCGTCGTCAAATATGAGGGCTCACTGTCCGGCGAACACGGAGACGGACAGGCTAAAGGCGAATTGCTCTCATTGATGTACTCGCCAGAGCTCATGAATGCGTTCCACGAGTTTAAGGCCATCTGGGATCCACGGAACAAGATGAATCCTGGCAAGCTCATCGCTGCGATGGCGGTCGATGAGAACTTGCGATTGGGACCAGGTTATCGGCGCGTCGATGTTTCTAGCCATTTCTCTTTCGGCAATCTTCAAAAGCCTGACACGTTCGCACGCGCTACCGAGAGATGTATCGGCATGGGAAAATGTCGTTCACTGGACGGCGGGACAATGTGCCCCAGCTATCGGGCAACGCGTGAAGAGAAGTATTCGACGCGTGGACGCAGCCGCTTGCTGTTCGAGCTGTTGAAGGGCGAAGTCATCACCGACGGATGGAACGACAGTGATGTGAAGGAGTCGCTGGAGAACTGTCTTGCGTGCAAGGGATGTCGCAGCGATTGCCCGACGCATGTGGACATGGCCAAGTACAAGAGTCACTTCCTGTACCAGCACTATCAGAATGTCAGGCGTCCGCTGATCGACGTGCTGGTCGGACACATCGGCACCTGGCTCCCGGTCGCAACCCGCTTTGGCGGCATGGTCAACTCTGCAATGAGGATGCGAGCGTTTCGAGCGATTGCTAAGAAATTCGGACTAGCGTCGCACGTCAAGTTTCCTGCAGTTGCAACCCAGTCGTTTCGCAACAGCGAAGCGTGCCGGCAACTGCTCGGTCGAGCCGATGAAGAGGATGCTGGGGCTTCGAAAACCGTTCTTCTGTGGACCGACACGTTCAACAATGGCTTTTCGCCCCAGGTACTCGAAGCGTCGGTCCGTGTCTTGCGGTCTTACGGAATCAAAGTCCGGCTTTTGAGTAAGCAGATCTGCTGCGGCCGGCCGTACTATGACGCCGGCATGCTGGATCACGCAAAGAGGAATCTGACCGTGATCATGGCTGAACTGAAGGACGTCGTTTCGAGTAAGTTGCCCGTCATCGTGTTGGAGCCGAGCTGTCTTTCCGTCTTCCGCGACGAACTTCTCTCGCTTTTCCCCGCGGATGAGTATGCTTGCGCGTTGGCGAGTTCCGTCAAAACGCTGGCCGAATTCCTTGAGACGGCAGGCTTGGACATCCCGCAGATTGACGACGGCGTCTACGTGCATGGGCACTGCCACCAAAAAGCTTGCGGCGGAATGGGAGCAGAGTCTCGCCTCATCGGCAAAGCAGCTCAATCGGGAGCAGTGCTCCAGACGGGATGTTGCGGGATGGCCGGCGCATTCGGATACCAAACCAGGACAGCTCATGTCGCTGCTGCGGTTGCCGAATCAGAACTCGTTCCTGCAATTAAAGGCATCAATAGCGGCGCTGTGCTTATCAGCGATGGTTTCAGCTGCCGCTCACAGATCCGCAACACAACGGGGCGAGAGGCAATTCACCTGGCGCAGTGGCTCGACCAGCGGACCCGCCGCGACCCGCGTTCGATCGTCGACTCCACGGCGTTCTAAAAAGAGACGACTTAGCCACACGTCCCAGGAATAAGCCTGGAAGCTGCCCCAATTTCTACAAGAGATATGCCATGGAACTCAGACTGAAACGTGAAGAATTGCTCCGGCGACAAAACCTCATCGGGGGCGAGTGGATCGACGCCGTTACTGGGTCACGGTATGCCGTGACGAATCCCGCGACCGGGAGCGTTCTCGCAGACGTTGCTAATAGTGGACAGGCGGACGCCCGTGCCGCGACAGATGCGGCAAATTACGCTGCGAAGGAATGGAAAGAGCGTCTGCCTCGCGAGCGAGCGGGAATCCTTCGGCGATGGCACACATTGATTCTCGAGAATGCAGAGGACCTTGCCACGCTGATATCGCTGGAGCAAGGCAAGCCAATGTCTGAGAGCCGTGGCGAAGTAGCGTATGGTGCGTCTTACGTGGCCTGGTTTGCCGATGAAGCGACTCGCATATATGGGGACATCATCCCGCAAGGTCAGCGCGGCAAGCAAATGCGAGCAATCAAAGAACCCATTGGAATCGTCGCAGCAATCACGCCGTGGAATTTTCCCCTTGCGATGATCGCCCGAAAGATTGCTCCGGCGCTCGCCGCAGGTTGCACGGTCGTCAGCAAGCCGGCGGAGGATACCCCCCTGACTGCGCTTGCTCTCGCGATGCTCGCAAACGATGCCGGCGTCCCGCCCGGCGTTCTCAATATGCTGAGCGCATCTCGTGACCAGGGCATCGAAGCCGTGGGTGACTGGCTGGGCGACGCACGCGTGCAGAAGGTTACCTTCACAGGGTCGACCGCAGTCGGAAAGTATTTGGCCCGAGAGTCGGCCGGCACTTTGAAGAAGCTGTCGCTGGAGCTGGGCGGGAACGCCCCGTTCATCGTTTTCGAAGATGCTGATCTCGAAGCTGCCGTTGCTGGTTTAATGGCTGCGAAATTTCGTAACGGCGGGCAGACTTGTGTTTGCCCGAACCGAATTTACGTGCAGGCATCCGTTTATCAGAAGTTTGCCGAGCTTCTAGCAGCGCGCGTGAGCGCTCTCAAGGTGGCGCCGGCCTCTGATCCTCTATCGCAGATAGGGCCGTTGATTAATGCCAAAGCGATGGAAAAAGTAGCTCGGCATGTTGACGACGCCAGGCGCAAAGGTGCCTCAACTCTTGTCGGCGGCATGCACTTGGTCGATCTGGGAGCGAACTACTACGCACCGACAGTTTTAACGGATGTGACAAACGACATGCTCGTCACCTGCGAGGAAACCTTTGGCCCCGTCGCACCCCTCTACCGCTTCGAAACGGAGGAAGAGGTCATTGCGCTTGCAAACGATACGCCGTTTGGCCTCGCTGCCTACTTTTATACCCAGGACATGCGGCGCGCAGATCGGGTGTCGCGTCGACTTGAAGCTGGGGTAGTGGGATTGAACGAAGGCGCCGTTGCAAGCGAAGCGGCTCCGTTTGGTGGAATCAAGGAATCCGGTTACGGACGAGAGGGATCGAAGTACGGTCTCGACGACTATCTAACGATCAAGTATATCTGCCAGGGTAGCCTCGATTAAACCGGCCCATTCATATTCGTGGCGCGCACAGCGCGAACGCCAAAGGTCCCAATTCCAACGGAGGTTCGAGTTCAATGTTAAATGGGGATCCAATGTCCGCAGACAACGGTTTCGCTTTTGACATCCTTCGGCAAGGCTCGAGCGATGCCATCAACGTTCCCATCAACCGACTGATAGTTGCAGGCTGGACCGGGCGTGATCAGAGGGCTGTGCGCCGCCACATTCTTGAACTCGATGAACGTGGCGTGCCTGGTCCCGAAACAATTCCGATATTTTGGCGCGTTCCGGCATCCCGGCTGACTCGTGCCGACGAAATCGACGGTCTGGGCACAGCAAACTCCGGCGCGGTAGCGTTCGTGCTGTTTCAGCATGAGGGCGAACTGTATGTCTCAGTCGGTTCGGATCACACCGGGAGCGACGTCGTGGCTCGCGAGGCAACCGTGAGTAAGCAGATGTGCGATAAGCCTGTCGCAATGGAAGCGTGGCCATTCAGTGAAGTCGCGTCTCACTGGGATCACATATTTTTGCGTGCATGGATCGTTGAAGACGGCGAGCGAACGTTATATCAGGACGGTCAGGTTTCGGCACTGCTCGACCCTGCGGTATTGCTCGACGCTTTGACTGAATGCGAACAAGGATTCGGGGACGGTACGCTGATATACAGCGGTACCTTCGATCTTATCGGCGAAAGGTGCTTGGCACCGCGTCTGGAAGTCGAGATGTATGACCCCGTTCTTGAACGTTCGATCACTCACGGATACAACATCGTCCACGGCCACGCGGAGGCCAGGCGGTGAAACTCGACTGTATAGATGCCGCAACATCTGCGATCGTCACATGAGTCGACTTAGAAATCTCGCAGTGACTGTCCATCGCAACGTTATTGTCGCGCCGTGCTGTCCGCATGCCGATCAAAGGGCTGACGCATTCATTCCCAGACACGCGGCCAAAAACGGGTACCCCCAACGCCCGATTCGCGTGCGTCTCAAGAACAGCATTTTATGCTGCTCAGGTGGCGATAAACAGTTACAGAAGTCGACGCGTAGCGACTACGATCTGGCGGCTGAACGCACAGCGTGCGCCAATCCGCCACAGCAAGTCCAGGTGCGGCCCAACACAACATGCATCTGGTGAATTTAAACTGAACGAGTGGAATACAATATGTCCAAATCGCAGCAGGCCGTAGCGGAGCATCGCAGCTCCAAATCGTTTGTCGACCTACGAAAGTTCGCCTCAGATAAGAGTGCGGGAATTCCTTCGACCGGTTCGGCAATCGAGAACCGCTATTTATCCAGTCGCCGACTTCTAGATTGGCAGCCCGGCCCGGTGAGCGCGGGCGTGATAGCGCTCGACGCTGGCTGCGGTGTGGTGCCGCCCCAGCCGGTAGATGAATTCATTATCGTTGCGGAAGGCGAGATCGCGTTGAGTCATGCAGAGCGGGAGTTCACGCTCGGGCCTGGCGACAGCGCCGTGCTCGTTAACGGCGTGGAGTTTTCCTGGTCGGCTCGAGGGCCCGTGTCGATCATCTTCATGCGTTACCACGGTAGCCAGTCCGCTGACGGGAAGATTGTCCCGATCCAGCATGCTCCTCAGTTGGAGCCGTCAGGCACACCTCCAGCAGAATTGCTACTCACGCCCGCCCCGGCCTGCCGCAACTTCACGGACTACCGGTCTGCAGATGGCGAATTTGTCTGCGGCACCTGGGATTCGACACCTTATCATCGCAGTGCAATGTTTTTTCGCCACTGCGAGTTGATGTATCTCCTGGAAGGCAGTGTCACATTCGTGGACGAGTCTGGTCGAGCAGGAACGTTCGAGCGCGGCGACATTTTTCTCATCGAGCAGGGCGCGCAGTGCAGTTGGAAAAGTCGCGAGCACGTCGCAAAGGTGTACGCCATTTATCGTCCAGCATAATGCCGCCAACCGGCCGCGAATCACGCCCCTGATGTGGCTTCGCCCGCAGACAGTCCCTGTAAGCGGGCTTTTTTTGACACGGCTGCCATGGATTAACTTACGCGGACGTGTCTCCAGTCATAAAAATCATAGACCATAAGATGCTATCGTCCATTCGTGCGCGCGTTGTATTGACATGCGTCGCACTCGTCGTCTTTTCCGTCGTCTCCAGCACCGCGACAGATTATTCGATTGCGAAGTCGAGTATGGGGGCTGCGATCGACCACGACCTGTCCTCGTCCGCCAACGATCACTCCGCTGCAATCAGCGACTGGATCGCTGAAAAAACTCAAATGATTGCATCGCTGCAAGACGTCGTGCTGACGACCGACCCTCTGCCGATGCTGCAGCAGATCGCCGTCGCAGGTGGATTTTTCGACGTCGGCGTCGGCTACCCGAACAAGACCGCGAAATTCAACGACTGGCCAAGCCCTCCTTCGAGCTACGATCCGACCAGCCGCCCCTGGTACAGAGCCGCCGTGCAAAGCGGAAAGCCCGTTGCCATCCCTTACGTCAGCACGAGCGGGGCATTGCTGCTCGGGCTGGGGATTCCCGTGATACGCGACGGCGTAGTGAAGGCTGTATTGAACGGCAATATTGCGTTGGACAGCGTGGTTGAGAACGTAAAATCGATTAATCCGACGCCGTCGAGTTTCGGCATGCTGGTTGATCATAGCGGCCGTGTTATTGCGTATTCCGATCCAGCGCTCAGGCTCAAACCGGTGACTGACATCGGGGCGGATTTCGCCGGGGTCACCTCTGCGTCGGCTGGCCCGGGGAACCCGCCGATGAAACTCAAGGTCGACGGAAAGACGAAGCTGATACGTGCGCAGAGTGTACCGGGTACAGATTGGGACCTCGTGGTCGCCCTCGACGAGTCCGAGGCGACCGCTGGCATGCGTTCGCTATTGAGTGGGTCGCTGGTGTCGCTCATCGTTATCGTCGGCATCGCGTCTGTCATAGGAGCTGCGATTACGTCGACCGCGTTCCGCCGCCTCGGGGCGGTTTGTCAGGCCATGACAGAGATCAGTTCGGGCACGGGCGACCTGACGCAACGTCTACCAGCCGATGGCCGGGACGAGGTGGCCAACATCGCACGTTCGTTCAACGAGTTCGCTGCCAAACTTCAAAGTGTGATGTTAGAGATCCGCGGTACTAGCGAATCAGTGCGTGCCGCCGCAAATGAAATTGCCGCGGCAAGCCTGGACCTTTCGTCCCGTACTGAGTCGGCCGCAGCGAGCCTGCAGCAGACTGCTGCATCGATGGACGAAATTTCGGGGACCGTAGACCGGTCGGCCGCGGCGGCCCTCGAGGCCGACCAGCGATCCGCCATCGCGACGCAAATGGCTTCACGCGGTGGTGAAATCGTGTCCGATGTGGTCGGCACAATGGCAGAAATCGAGGAAGCCTCCGATCGGATCGGCGCAATCATCAGCGTAATCGACGGCATAGCGTTCCAGACCAATATTCTCGCGCTCAATGCTGCTGTTGAAGCCGCGCGCGCAGGGGATCAGGGACGAGGCTTCGCAGTCGTCGCACACGAGGTTCGTAGCCTTGCTCAGCGCAGCGCCCAGGCCGCGCGCGAAGTGAAGCAACTTGTGGAGTCGACGGTCTCACGCGTTGCTGCGGGATCGTCCCAGGTGCGTAGAGCTGGCGAGACGATGAGCGAGATTGTCGCCAATGCGGTCGATGTTCAATCGGTCATTTCGGGCATCGCCCGTTCGGCAACGGAGCAGACACGCGGCATCCAGGAAGTCAATCTTGCAGTGATGCAGCTTGATGGAATGGTGCAGCAGAACGCCGCGTTGGTGGAAGAATCGGCAGCCGCATCGGCGGCCTTGCAGACGCAAGCGAACGCGTTGGCATCTACCATCGGACAGTTCAAGATCGCGTAAGAGGGCCGCGTGTCGTAGAGGTGGCTCTGCCCGAGCCGGAGCCCATCCTCCAGAGCGCGCCGGAGCCGATCGTCAGCGACCTGACGTTTTGACAACCAGGTCACGAAGCCAAGTCCGTCTTGCCAGCGCTTTTCGTCAGCGCCGGTCACCGCCGGTTGATTTCGGGTGGAGACGAACCACGATTCGAGACAGGGAGACGGTCTGCGCTGATAGAGGTTTTCACGTACCGAAGCTTTTGCGTGAGGGTTGTACCGGCCAGCTGTGCTATCGACCTCGCCGACCAGATCGCCGCCCAGTACCACGGCAGGCCACATTGATCGACCAACACCGGCCCACGAAGTGCTGCAGGCACAAGGTTGCTGTTGAGTTGACGAAACACGCGCCGCTCGCGACGAATACGCAACGGCCAAATTTACCATTCGCTGTGTGTCAGGTTGCTGACTCGGTGCGCTTTCATGCAACACTTTCAAACTGACCACATGTCGAGGCTTTTCTGAAATGTCCGGGTCTAGGCTAATTAGAGATGTCTGATCTCAGGGGTTGGTGTGGAGTCTGTCTTTCACGGGTTTCAACTCATGCGGTGTTGAAGGACTGCTTATGAACGGACAGGGCGTGTCAGTCCGTTCAGTGTGCCCTTGCAGACCGACGGCCCGGTTTTGATGCTGTCTTTGACTGTTTTGTGTGTTGATTCCTGACACCTGTGGCGAGGTGTTGCGCGACAGAGGGAACGGCCAATGTCAGCGCTTATCGACGCCTGAGTAATGTTTTGCAGAAAAAAACCAGCAGGAACCGTTGCGTCGCATGCGTGGCCGTTTCTGTTGCGCAGAATCCGGCGGGAAGCCTTGAGCTACCGTCGCAGGATGCCCGAAAAGCGCAACACTTTTAAACTGACCACATGTCGAGGCTTTTCTGAAGTGTCGTAGGGGTAGCCAAATAGAAATGTCGTATCCGGGGTTGGGTTTGACGTTGGGTTTGCCTCTGTCTTTAACGGTTTGAATCTCACACAGCGTTGAAGGACAGCGTGTGAACGGGCAGGGCGTGTCAGTCCGTTCAGCCGGGTCCTGCAGACCGACGGCCAGGTTTGCGTGTTTGGTTCGGCTGCCTGCGTTGTGCCAGTTCCGTGATCACACCGTTGAGGTCATCCTGGGTGAATTCACGCGGCTTCTTCGTGCCCTGCGCGCGTTCGGTTGCCCGAACCGGTTGTCCCTGATTCGTGCGCGCAGGGGAGCCGGAGATGCGCCGGTTGTCGCGTTGCGCCTGGATCGCCTGCGCGACCTGCAGCACGTGACTCAGGCGCTTGTGTTCAACCACCGCGCCCTGATCGATCTCGGCCAGCCGGTCGTACTGCCTGTACGGCAGCACCCGGCCATTGGCGCGGATCTCGATGCGCCCGTCCGGGTACTCCCACACGTCGATGTAGCGGTGGATCAGTTTGCGGTTCTCCGCCGTGTCATCCAGCAGGTACATCACGCGGTCGTACTGCACCGTCAGCGACTTCGTCACGCGTCGCGTCTCGCGCCAGGTCATCAGCAGGTCGAGATGCTCGTCAGCCCGCAGCGGCCGGTGTGCATCGAAATCGCTCTTCGGCGGCTTCGCGAAGCGTGCGTTGTAGGCGGCCATGAAGGAGGGCGCATACGCATTGGCCTGCGCCACCGTACTGATGCCACGCAGCCTCAGCTCCTTCACCAGCCGGTCCTGCAGCGTCAGGTGCGCGCGCTCGACGCGACCCTTGGCGGAGCTGCTGTTCGCACAGAACGTGTCGATGTTCAGCTCGAACATCGCCCGGCCGAAATGCGTCACGCTGCTTCCCGTTTCATGGGCTTTGCCACTGCGAAACACGCTCGCCTTGTCGCTATAGAACGCGCCAGGCTTGCCGTGGCATTCGATGTACGCCCGCGTTGCCTCGAAGTAGCTGAAGGTCGACTCGCTCGCCGTGAAATGCAGCGCCATCAGCCGGCTGGTCGCATCGTCGACATACACCAGCAGCGTGCAGGCCGGCGCGCGTTCCTCGAACCAGCGGTGATCGCTGCCGTCAATCTGGACCAGCTCGCCCAGACACGCACGACGCGCCCGCGGCTGGTAGAGCTTCGGCGGCCGCTGCCGGCGCGGAATCCACAGCCCGGCATCCGTCATCAGCCGCCGCACGGTCTCAGCGGCAAGCTTCAGCCCGTGGCATTCGGCCAGCTTCTCGCACGCCAGCGTCGGCCCGAAATCGGCATAGCGCTCCCGGATGATCGCCAGCGCACGGTTGGCCACGCCGGCCGGCAACTGGTGATTGCTGGCGTGCTCGCGCCGGCGGGAAACCAGTCCGCGTGCGCCTTCGGCCCGATACCGGTTGGCCAGCCGCTCGATTTGCCGCCGGCTGAGGCCCAGACGTTCCGCCGCACGCCAGGGCATCAACCGTCCGTCAACGACTGACTGGATCGCTCTTAACCGGTCAACCTCGCGCATGCTCATGGTGATCATCCCGCTATGGTCCATGATCGACTCCAGCCATCGTCATGGAGCTTCAGCATGAGCCCGAAGAGGCCCGACTGCGACATTTCTATTTAGCTCAAATACGACATTACTACTTGGGGCCTGCACCACATGTCGAGGCTTTTCTGAAGTGTCGTAGGGGTAGCCAAATAGAAATGTCGTATCCGGGGTTGGGTTTGACGTTGGGTTTGCCTCTGTCTTTAACGGTTTGAATCTCACACAGCGTTGAAGGACAGCGTGTGAACGGGCAGGGCGTGTCAGTCCGTTCAGCCGGGTCCTGCAGACCGACGGCCAGGTTTGCGTGTTTGGTTCGGCTGCCTGCGTTGTGCCAGTTGGCCCCTGACCAAGATTCGGTCGAATTGCGATCATAAGCCTTGAGGTTATAAGGGTGACGAGGTTTTCGTTGGTTTTGGAATAACGGAATCAGTCAGTAAATGCCTGCGCAAACTGCCTCGCCCGCTTTACATCGTCAGCATGCAAGTAAATCGACGTGGTCGAGATCGATGCGTGACGAAGGTTGTCCCGGACGGCGCTGAGTTCGACGCCCTTGGCGATAGCGTGAGTGGCATGCGTGTGCCGCATCCAGTGCGGCGTAGCCTGACGGAGTTTCTCGGCGAGCGCCGGACGGTCGTTTTCAATAATCTGCGCCGCTTGCCGGAAAAACCTGCGCATGACTTCCCACAACCGCAGGGGCTTGATGCCGGCATCGCTGTCGTCCAGGCTACCGATCAGCGGCGCGACTGGGTTCCAGCGCGCCCGGCTTACCGCCAGGCCCCGCTCCTGCAGATACCGGTCCAGCGCCGCGCGAGCGAGCGGTGTCAGGGTCACCCTGGCTGGCTTGCCGCCTTTGCCGGTGACGTGAAGCCAGTGATCACCTGCGGCGTCGATCTCGATGTTTCGCAGAGTCGCATTGGCCAGCTCGCTGATCCGCAGTCCCGTCGCGTAACCGAAATCCAGCATGAAACGAAGTCGCTGCGCTGCGGCTGCCTGCCAGCCGTACGACCACTCAAGCCCGTTGGCGATGGTGCGTGTGAGCAGCCATTCTCCTTCGGTGAAGGCGTGCGCGGTTTCCGCGGCCATGGCGCGCTTGCTGCCGCGCACCTTGATGCCGGCAAAGGGGTTGGCCACAACATAGCGCTGCTCCACCAGCCAGCGGAACATGGCGCTGAGTACGGCAAGCGCGTGCGCAATCGAACGCGCCGAGAGGTTGTCGACAAACGGTCTCCAGTTTGTTGATGTGCGCGGCCGCGGCGGTCCAACCCAGCGCTCGCGCGGGGTGGGTCTGCGCAGAAATGCCCTGTAGTCAGTTGCATCCCGCGTGGTCAGGGACGACAGGGCCTTGCCGCGGGCAACAATGGCCCAGAGGATCAGCCGTTCGGCTTCCTTACGGTAGGCGCGCTGCGTGGCCGGGGATTCGTGCAACGCAAGCCATGCCTGGACGGCGTCGTAATCGTTGTCGACGCCCAGGATGCAGGTCGACAGCGGTGCGCGGAACGCGCCTGCGGATCCGTCAACCTCATGCGGTAGCCGGAGTTGCTCCCATGGCGTCACGACTGACTGCCGGTCGGCGACGATCAGTGCGCGAGCCCGCTCCGTGAGTGCTGGATGCGCGACAAAGAATGCCTCGATCCGCTTTGCACTGGCGGGGCCGAGCCCCGGAACGGCACTCCACCACTGACGACGGCGGGGAATCCTTACCGTGAGATCAGCCAGGGTCCGGATGCCCGCCGCGTGCAGGACACGGGCAGCGCGATCCGGCAACCAGCGCGTAATGTCATCCCCGATCTGCGGCGTCGGTAAAGGCAGCGTGCGCAACGTTTCGACTGCCTGCGTGGTGGCACGGGCATGATGTCTGCGCTTGTGGGCCTGGCATTCGAACAGCGTCGCCAGATCCGCCCGCTGCCGGCTGCGGGCGTAAAGTGCAAGCTGCCGGCGGATCTGGCCGATGACGCCGCGTGCAGACTGCCCCTGACCGAGCCGGTCCCGCAGGTACCGGCTGGCCGCGTCACGCGAAGATGCGCCTTCGTACCAGGCGCGCAGCGCGGCAAGCGCGTCGGCATCGGGAAAATCGTTCGGCATGTCGGCGGCGGCCGGGTTCGGGAGACGCGTTTTCATGACATGGAGTTTAGTCCAGAAATGTCAATACAGAGATAATAACTGTTATCTCTGTACTGATCACGAAAGACGTCCCGCCAGGATTTTTCACGATGATTTTCCGGCTTAGATCGCCTGCAGGGCGCGACTCAAAAAGTCCGCGTGCACAGAGGTTCCGGAGGCCAGAAAGCGAATCTGCTGCCGCACGGATTCGGGATCGACGCCAGCGTGTTCCGCTGCCTGCAGCGTGGCGCGGCTTGCATCGAGCACATCGACACCTGTGATCTCGTAGCCGTAGCCCATCGAGATCCAGTGCAACGCCGCGAGACCGGCGGCCATGGCGAATCCCGGCTGCTTCTGCGCAAAGTCCCTGGCCGCGCGCGTCAACGTCCGGGGGTCGGTCGGGCTGGCATTGGCCAGCTTGATGGCCTGGTTGAACAGGCCTGCGTCCTTGGCTGCCGCGAACCACTTCCCTGGCTCGCCTGGCGACGCAGCAACCAGGTCGCTCAGGATGGTCTCTTGCGCGATGTGCGGATACTTCTTTGCGATGGCACGGAAAGTTGCCAGGTAGGTGGTGCCCTGGTTCGCTTCGCATGCATAGCGCCGGTATGCCTCGTCGGCAAGACCCGATGACAGCAGGATCGCCTCGCAAGCTTTCGCAATCTGCCCGTCCGGGCTGTTGAGGCCGCGCGTGTTTTCCGCGTAGGCCACGGCTTCAGCCTTTCTGCCCATCGCAAGCAGTGCCTTGACGCCCCAGCGTCGGTAGTGCCACATCTTGAACGGAGCGCGGTCCACCAGTGCGATCAACTGCGCATGTCGCCCAGCTGCATATAGCGAAGCCAGACAGATCGGTGTCCCCGCAAAATATCCCCCGGGCCCCTCGGACCAGACGTGCTCGACGAGATCAATAAACCTGTCGGCCCACTCGCTGGCGATTTCGGGCGTCACGCAGAGTGTGTCCCATTCGTCCGACAGACCTTCGATATAGGGGACGCCCTGATCCTGAATGGCTTCCCATAGCCGCTCGAGCCAGGCCTGGCGCGTGACTGTGTCGACCTGTGCGCCAGAAATGACCGGGACCAGTGTTTCGATCGCACGATTCACGGCCGTGCCGATCGCACCTGACGACCCGTCGACGTGTTCCAGCGCGGGCGAAACTTTCTCCAGAAATTTCACAGCGCCCTCTGCCGCAAGCACTGTATCGCCGCGCGCCACCTGCCGGATCTCCGCGAGCGCTTCCTTGATACGCTGGATCGGTACGTCCGAGCGCCAGCCGAAAGCGTGGCGCCGGAAACGCTGGGCGAACTGCCACTTGTACGAGGCAGGCTTCACAGTGGTTCGTCCGTTTCGGATCGCAGATCCTGCAGGGGGCGCAAGGCGAGAATCATTTTTTCGAGCACCATGATCCAGTCCTCGAGTTCCTCGATGGTGCAATCAGCCTGTTCGACCAGCGTAAGGTCATCCGTCGAGCACGACAGGCTCGCGCCATTGATAACGGTATGCGCCATGGCGTGCAGGCGCAGAAGATCGTCACGCAAACCATCGGGCTCGCAGCGGGCGCGGATGGTGTCGAAAAGATCCACGGCCTGCTGGATGACGGTCGTGTCGTATCGCTGCTGCAATGATTCCAGCGCGTCGGCATCGACGATGCCATAGGGGGTCTCAAGGTCGGGCATGGGATCGGGATCTCCGCAGGGAACGGACCGGGCCGGCGAACAGGTGATCGTGTATCCAGCCCTCGACGTGTCCAAAATCCAGTTCGTACCTGCCAAAACGTTTCAGGTTGCTGGTGAGGTAGGGACTGAGGAATCCAATGTCGTCGGGATTGACCTCAATGCCCTCATTCACCATCGATCGCAACGCCTGCATCATGTCCACCGTGTTCTGCAGGATCGCGGCCGAAGCCATCAGGTCGTTGTAACGCAGGCGTTTCTGCTGCTCGTCCGGGTCATTGACTGGCAACACATCTCCGCCGAACGAAAACCACTTGGCAAAGCCATTATAGGACTCGACCTTGTTGGTTGTGGCGGTGATCTCCTGTCGCAGTTCGTTGCTGCCGAGCCACTCAAGCAGGAATACCGTGCGAACCACCTTGCCAAGCTCCTCGGCCGCCAGGGACAGGCGATTTTTCGGACTGGCCGCACCGAAACGGCGCAGTAGAAGGGGCGATGAAATCGCTCCAGACTGGATCGACAGCGCGAGCTGCATCAGGTCCTTCCAGTGGCGCCCGATGAGTTCCCAGTCAACCGTTTCCACGAAAAGATCATCGATATGTTTGTATCGGGTCGCAGCATCCACGCGATACAGCTTGAGGTCCTGCCAGTTGCGAATCCGCGGCATCAGCTTGATGCCCAGCAGGTAGGTGAAGGCGAACACCGCAGCCGACTGCCCCTGGGTGTCGGCGTGCACCGTATCGGCCTCAACGCTCAATCCAGCCTTAAGCAGCCCTTCGATCACGTAGATGGCTTCCCATATGCCCGGCGGGATGAAATGCCGGAATACCGCGATATAGTTGTCGGCGACGTGGCGGTAGGCGACCGCGCCCATTTTCCGGTAGCGGAAGTGATAGCCTGCCAGCAGGTTGTTGTCGTAGAAGTCGTACTGGGTGCCGTCGGCTGCCACCGTCTTGCCGTCTCCCCAGTGCTTCGGCAGGTCAAGCCGGAGATAGAGTTCGATCAGCTCGCGTTGTGCACTCTCAAGGCGTTCGAGACTCAAGTGCCGGCGGTTGACGAACGACATCATGTGCGGCGTGATCCTGTCACCCATGTGGCGCGCGGCCTGGGTGGGACCAAGATTGCACCCCATTGCGAAGATGGTAAGCAGGTACCGCTGTTCGGCGTCGCGGATTTTGGGATCGTTGCCGCTTAACGGACCAAAGTGTCGTGTGAAATGTGTCCAGTGCTCGATATTGGCGAGTACGTCCAGCAGATTGCGCACAGGCATGCGCTTGACGATCGCCTTTTGCAGGGCCACCGCGCTTTCAGGGATGACCGTCGCCGTGGTGCGACGGACAACAAACTCACCTGCCTTGTTGACTGTCACATGGTCGGACTTCTCGGGAAAACGCTCATCCAACTGGCGTGCTGCATCGGAGAGCCATTCGCGCAGCTGCGCCACAAAGCCGGCACTGCTGTCGGCAATGCCAAGCCTCTCGCTGTATCCCGGCAGGCGCTTCTCACATTCATGCCAAGGCAACAGGTAATCGCGATAGTCTGCAAAGGCATCCGAGCCGGCTACGCACAGGTCTCCGCTGCGCAGTTCCCTCGTCATGGCGGACAGTACGCACAGTTCCAGATAACGCCGGTTTGTCGTCGCACCCTTCTCGGGCGGGCGGAAAACCAGCTTGCGCCAGCGCTCGGAAGCAAAGCTGAGATCGACCTCGACGTTGATCCATTCGCGATGAAGCGATTCGTTCCTGAAAACGACCTCCATTGCCTGCAGCAAGGACTCGGACTGGGTGGTCGAGCTCCATGCCAGTGCATGCGCCAGACGTAGTAGTACTGATCGATGTGCCTTGAAATGCCTCCACAGCAGCGGCAGATAATTTCTGCCGCTGTAGGCCCGGACCTCGGCACAGCTTTCGCGCAATGGTTCGAGGTCGCCCGACGGCGCCAGATATTGGCGAACACGCGCACCAAGTTCGGTGTCGTCGGTATAGTCGTCGAGAATATTGACGACGCCGTCAAGCGTATCGACCAGGCTTTCCATCTGTTCGCGCTGACGTGCCTGGATCTGGTCTAGCTCTTCCCTGGCCCGCTTGTGGATTGCGCTCATACGACGGATGAACATCTCGGCCAGGTCGTCGCGGGCTCGCACGCGCATTTGATGCAGCAACGCGACAATGAGCGTATATCGCCGCTCCGGCAGGGTTTCCTTCAGATTCGCCGCGTCCAGACTCATCGCCTGCGTCGAGAGGGAGCGCAGCTTTGTCGCGGGAACACCCTCCAGCGCATGGTTGAAGTCGCCAAAACCATCGAGCCAGGCAAGATGGTCGACGAGCAGGGAGATATGCTTTCGCGATGGGCGTAAGGCGTATCGCTTGATGGTGTTGTACGCGCTCTGGCGCTGGTTGAATTCGCGCTTGATCAGCCGGTCCAGTTGGGCCTTGTCCTCATCAGAGAGGCGACGCGAGACACGTCGGAACAGCGCTGTTTGAACTCGCGTGTGGATCTGCTCCACAATGGCATCGAGCGTCGAGAACGCGGGCAGTTCGACCTGCTGCTGGATCAGGCTGTCGATGGTTGCATTGATGATGTCCACCGGCTGATCCATCGTCTCGGCAGCCTCATGTGCCGCGCGTACCGCGATTTCGTTGGCATCGGAGCCGTAGTAGGACTGGATGCCGAGAAATTCGCGGATTGCCGCATAGTGACGAAACAAGGCGGGCGACCTTGCCCTGTTGTAGCCGAATGCGGCCTCGGCGCCTATGTTCGCGCTCGCCCGGATGTGCTCGATGACAACGGGGGGAATGGCGTCAACGAAGGGAAAGTAGTGCATCTGCTGAAAGACCTTCAGCAGAACCAGCAGGCCCAGTCTCGAGGACTGGCCACGCGCGTTGCGGCGCACCCACTCAAGCTCTTCGACGTCCGGCGTATAGAACGCCTGCAGTTCCTCCGGTGAAAAACCCTTGGGCAACCTCGGATACGCGGTACGTTCGATGGTCGCCATGCCGGATTCCGGATCTCGAATGGGCTGGCCAGTGTAGCGCAAAAAATCCGGCAAAGCCGTCACACTTGTGCCAGTCTGTGCAACCAGCTGGCCGCTATAATTTTCGGATTCAGAACGCAGCGAAGGGGACAGAAACATGGGCAAAGCCAGCCAGCAGAAAAAATCGTCGCGCGCCCGCAAGCTGGGCACGCGCGACCTGGAGGCATTGCGACGGGGAGCGGTTCAGTCAGGGATCCCCGACGCTATCGTTCTCGATCGTAATGACCTGCCGCCGGAGCAGAAAATCTCCTGGCCCCTCGCCCAACTGCTTCAGGATGAGGTATCCGATCATCCAACACTGGAGGAATATCAGAGCGCACTGACGGCGATAGTTGCGGCGTGGAATACCAGCCTCCTGCCCGAGAGCGAGCGTGCTGAAGCGCTACGTGATCAGATCGGATTCGACAAAAGTGTTCCACCCGAAATACGGCGTGAGGTCACACAGGGCATCGAGCGCCTGATTGAGGAAAAAGTGGCCCGTTTTCCCCATGACCGCCGCCGTATCGTCTCGTGGGAGGCGAGACTCGAAGGTGACGTACTCCGGGTCGTAGCGGCGGCCTCTGACGGTCCCCGGCACGATACCCTGGAGGATGCCATGCGGGGTTTGCTGCGAACGATGTCCGCGTAAGAGACCGCACATTCAGACCAGTCAGCTAAGGACGCGACCGTCCCGCGCTGGCTGACCACGTTGACCTGTCTGCATGCCGACGCGCAAGCGGACGCGATAGCTCAGGGACGCATCCACAGCCCGAGTTCCTTATTCCATCAAAGCATAGAGATCCGTCGCTTCATAACTTTCAGGCTTATGATGGCAATTTGACCGGATCTTGGTCAGATCCCAAGATTGGCCAATCGCTCGATATTCCGCAAGCCGCCGAACTTCGGCAGACCACGAATTCCGCCGGACTGGCGGCGATGCTGGCGTCCTGGGTAGGCATAACGGACTATCTGCACGAGCCGCCGGCAGGACACTCACGTCCGCCGCTGTCCGCGACCTTCAATCACGCACTCACGTTTTGCTTTCAGTCACAAAACGAGATTGGCCAGAAGGGCGTCCTGTTTCATGGTGCTAGCGATCGCTTCGTAGCCCAGGCGATCAAGGACACGTTGCCATACTTTCTTGGCGCTGTTACCGACGAATACATCCGGAATCAGCAGCTGCTGAAGCAGGTCCGCGCCGAAATCCGACAACTCGAAAAGCGGCTGGCCGAAGCGTCCGCAATCGTCGGGGACGGCGTGAGTCGTGCTGACACCCTGCTGGCAGAGGCCAAATCGGTCGGGCTGTCCGACCTCGCGGATGACGCTTCGTGGGCTGACAAAGTGGAAGTCCTAAAACGGATACAGAACTCTCCGCTCGCTGCACCTGTTGCGGATGGCGATGACCAGGCCGAATTCAATCGACTGACACAAAAACGTACCGAGTTAATGCAGGCGCAACGTGCTATCCAGGCTGCAATAGACAGGGCGCGCGCGTTTGAAGGCAACTCTCGCGGATTTGCAAAGGAAGCCGCTGAGCATGTCGCCCGGTTGGACGCCATCTCCGTTTTCGAACCCTCCGTTCAGGGTCATGCGTGTCCATTGTGCCTGCAGGACCTTCCGACAGCGTCTTCCGCGCCGTCAATCGGTGAGCTGCGTACAGCAAAGGACACTATCGGAGAGCGCGGCGGCGCGATGGATTCGGCGACGCCACGCATTGAATCCGCGATTGTTGAGATTGAACAAAAACTCATCGAGAACCGTCGTGACCTGGAGGCGAATCGCGAGTTACTCGGCTCCATCAAGCGGTCAAGCAAGCGACTACAGCTCGCGTCGGACAAAGAGGCGCGACAGGCCCTCGTAGTTGGACGCATCAGCCTATACGTCGAAAACATTCCGGAGATGCCCGACGTAAGTGAGCAACTCAACAAGCTTGCAAAGCTCAGGGAGCTGGAACTGGAGCTCTACGAAGCCGTCAGTACCGACGCCATCCAGGAACGTCTGGAGTCGTGTCTGTCCAACGTCAACCGCAGTCTCTCCGACTACGCTGAACGTGTCGACCTCGAATACTCGGATAGTCCGCTGCGCCTCGACCCGAGGGCGCTGACCATTGTTGCAGACACCCCGAATCGGCCGATCCCGATGCGAGAAATTGGCAGCGGAGAAAACCACGTTGGCTACCACATCGTTGCGCATCTTGCCCTGCACAAGTGGCTCGCGGAACGAAAGCGTCCTGTTCCCTCATTTCTTCTGCTCGATCAGCTTTCGCAGGCGCATTTCTCTCCAGATGTCGAGCAGCGCGAAAATGTGGATCTCACCAAAATCGATACCGACCGGAAGGCCGTCAAAGCGCTTTACAAGTTGATCTTCGACGTGATCGAAGAGGAGGAAGGTCGCTTCCAGATCATTATTACGGACCATCCTGACTTCAGCGATGATCCGCGTTTTCAGGCCGCTGTTCGCGAGCGCTGGCGCAACGGGGTCAAGCTTATTCCGCAAGACTGGCCGTTATCGAGATAGCAGTTCATTTCCAGCTTCGTCCGTTTGTCGCATTGCTTTGCTCGGCCCTGGCCCGTGCCGGCCGTGGTTCGCGAAAGGCTCGCACATCGCCGGGCGACCGGTCCTGCCAGAAGGCGCGGGGTTGCTGACGTAAAAAAGTATAGGATAAGGGAATACATGATTTCATTTTCTCCGGGTTGGTGGGGACGCCTAGTTGCGGGAGTATCCCAATGGACGATTGTTCTGAATTCACCTGAGAGTGAGATCAATGAAGCAGACGGAAGTCGTCGGCGCGTCGCGGTAGCGGCTATCGAATCCGCGCGCATTCTTCCCAAGTGGTTCTGGGCGACCATCGTCATTGATTTTCACGGGGAAGAGTTTGCGCTTGCCGGGTTGACGAGAAAAAATGCGTCCGCCCTGGTGAAGTCTGCGGCCAATCTCGAGCAGCAGCGGAAAACCGGTCTTGAAAGAGAGCTGCGAAGAAAATATGCGGAAGTTCTTCCGCATATGAGGGCACTCGACTCTGAACTCACAATTCTCACCCAGCGAAACCGCTATATCCGTGACTATGATGTGCACGTGCTTCTCGATACCGTTCGTTTACACGTGGCACATCTTCCGGTCACGTCAGCACTACTCGACAAATGGCCCTTCGCTGACGACGTCCGATACGACAAAACCAGGTCACGAGTTCTTGAAATTTCGGAGATGGTCAAACCACCGCACACGGGCGTCCATAAGTGGAACGCCGACTATGTCAAGCGCGAAATGGCCGATCCGCATTGGATCGACTTTTTCCAGCAGGTGGAGAAATCGGAACTAACAGAGGAACAGCAGGAGGCCGTGGTCATTCACGAGGATCGTAACCGGCTGGTGGCGGCCGCAGGTTCCGGCAAGAGCTCAACACTTGTCGCGAAGGTCGGATATGCGATACAAAAAGGCTATGTTGATTCGCAGGAAGTGCTCGCCCTTGCATTCAATGACAAAGCGGCGGAGGAGATCCGGATTCGACTCGCAGACCGGCTTGGTATTTCGATCAGGGCACAGACGTTCCACAGCCTTGGAAATTCGATTATTCGCGATGTGACCGGGCAGAAGACCCGTCCTGAAGTCGGTTCGCGGCAACTCATGCAAAAAGTGGTCACCGAACTCAGGACTAGCGACAGTTCGTTTCTGTCGCGCTGGCTCCTGTTCAAGGCAGTCCATTGGGAATCGGAGCCGGAGATGGAGTTCGACGATGTCGAATCCTATGAAGCCTTCATTCGAAGCAAGGGAAGGAACGAAGGTGAGCCGGAAAAATGGGGCATTCCGACGCTTCAGGGAGACCCTGTAAAGTCGTTCGAGGAACTCTCGATCGCTAACTGGCTTTACGTCCATGGGGTGCAGTACCGCTACGAATCGCCGTACGAACACAGCGTTACCGAGCATGGCTGGAGAAAATACGAGCCGGACTTCATGTATGTCCTGCCTGATGGCCGTCGGCTTTATCACGAGCATTTCGCGTTACGAGGGGACGGAACATCGCCGTTCGGCGAATCCTATGTCAGGTCGTCGGCAAGCAAGCGCCAATTGCACGCTGCTTGCGGAACCATTCTGATCGAAACGTCGAGCGCACAATTCAAGGATGGTTCCATATTCACGTATCTGCACGATACGCTCAGTTCATATGGGGTGGTTTTTTCGCCAAGATCGAGTGAAGAATTGCAGCAACGTCTGAAAGATCGCAATGATCTGGATTTGATAAAGCTTATGCTGACAATTATCTCGCACTCCAAGGAAAGCGGGCACAGCGAAGGTCACATAAAGAGGCAAGCGAAACACCAGACTAATCTGGTTCGCGCACTTGCATTTGTGGATCTGCTCGTTCCAGTTTGGCAAGCCTATGATTCCCGCCTTCACGATGAGCTTAACTCGATCGATTTCGCAGACATGATCGGCATGGCCGCAACTTACGTTGAAGAAAAGCGCTACCCGTCACGGGCGAAGCTCATTTTGGTGGATGAATTTCAGGACATCTCCCCCGGACGAGCAAGGCTGGTCAAGGCCTTGTTAGCCCAGCATCCTGATTCTGTCCTTTTTGCCGTAGGAGATGACTGGCAAGCGATTAACCGCTTTGCTGGTTCGGACCTGTCCATCATGCGTTCGTTTGATGAGCATTTCGGAAAGACTGAAACCCGTTATCTCAGCAAGACTTTTCGAAGCAATCAGGGAATCAGCACAGTAGCAGCGCGATTCGTGGCGAAAAATCTGACGCAGATTCCGAAGAAGGTGTTGGCGGACAACAAAGAAAGCCGGGGCGTGATCCGGATCGTCGAATATTCGGGCGACGCTGGCTTGCTGGAGTGTATCGAGACCAAGATTCGCGAACTTGCCGCACTTGCGGTTGAGCGCAAGCAGGTCATCACAATTCTTTTGCTCGGTCGCTACAGGTATGAAACAACTGGCCCGGTTACCGAAGCACAAGTAGATAAATGGAATCAGCAGTACAGCGGACGCATCGAGATAAAAAAGAAACTAACGAACAAGGAAAAGCCATCGGAGCCGCTTGATACAGTTCACAAGTCGAAGGGGCTCGAAGCCGATTTCGTCATTGTTCATAGTTTGCAGGCAAAGTGGTACGCGTTTCCTTCAGAGATGGAAGACGATCCACTTTTGGGCCTGTCTTTCACGGGCCGCGAGACTTTCGAATACGCGGAGGAGCGCAGACTGTTTTACGTGGCCCTCACACGGGCTCGCGAGCAGGTGACCTTGCTGATGTCATCGAAGGAGCCTTCGAGATTCGTGCTTGAGTTGCTCGACAAAGAGTATGACGGTGCCGTCGTTTTCGAGGGAAAGCATGACAAGCCCAGAAGATGTGACGTCTGCAAACAGGGCTACATGACACCGAGAATCGGGCGGCGGGGCCCATTCTTCGGTTGTACAAGATTTAGCTCGGCACAATGCTTCAATACGGCGGACACGATTTACTAAGCAATGCACACATATTCGTAGGATTCGCCGGAGCATCATACAAGGGCCGTGCAGTTGGTGACTGCCCTGCGGCCCGATGGCACCGATATTGTCCTTGATCAGTTGCATCTCGGCCTTGGCGACGGCCCGGGCACGTTTATGGTCCGTGGCGTCCGCGAAAGTGATCGCGTGCTTGTTATCTCGACCGAGCAATATGTCCGAAGGGGATACGAGCGGCAGGGGTCTGTCGAGTGTGGATGGCCGAAGGTTGGTTGCCAGGATCAAGGCGTCGCGCGCGGGGCGGACCTACGAAGGCAAATACCCATGCATTCGATAGTTGTCTGCCCCGCCGCAATGGCGCTACAGCAGCACCAGCGAACTACCAATGGGCGCCCGGGGTTCCATTATCGTCTTGGAGTAGCAGGTGACCGGGAAGCGGAGGCTGAGCTGAGTGCTCGCCGATCAGGTAAGTCGCTGTCGTCTCACTCATGGCTTGAGACTCGTTGCTGCTATTGGTATGCTCGGGGCGCATATAGTTTCCGTAGACCCACCTCAATTGCTTGCCCTTCGGGTCGAACGTCAGCATCTCCCGGTGATTGAGCATATGGCGCACGTCGTCAACAGCGTTGCCGCCAAACGATTCGTACCCTACGTGTACTACCGCAGGACAGTCTTCGGGAATTTGCTCGCATGCATCGGCAACGACCGATTTGAAATGACGGGCCTTACCCAGCTGCGCCTGCTTTGAAAGACTCATCCAGCAAACAACGCTCGCCTGATTCATTGCCGTGGCGAACAACGGTCTGTTCGGTGCGGGGTCCCATTGTGCGGCCACGCTATAGTCGGCATCAGGCGTGTGGTCTCCAAGGAGTAACTCGACCATTCTGCTCGATCCAAAGAACACATCGTCACTCTCGAGGACGGCTCGTGTGGCGCGTAGGTCGATGTCCTGAACGAAGCCGTTTGATATGCCGTCGTCCCACTGGAATGATGAAGGTTCCCGAAGAAATGCGTGCGCTTTCTCGACCAGATAGTCGTCCGGCACCTTTGACAATTCGACCTCGTAGCCAACGCCCACCACGAGAGAGCGCTCTCTGGCGCTACACAGTTCGTGCACCGGAGCCGCGAGCCGCTGGGCGTCCTTGTACTCCCTCGCCTCATAGCCGGCACCCGAGCGATTGATGCGCTTGCACTCTACGGCCCATTGGTTCTTTCCGGTCCCCACGAACAGGTCATGGCTTTTCTTGGTGCCGGGACTCTCCGGGTGAAAGCGGACATCGGACCATCCGCGCGTCTTGTAGGCGCCCGCGACAAGCAGTTCGAACAGGGCGTCATCGGCTTTGACCTGGCCGGTCGTCATCATCGCCTTGACGCGGTCCATCACACCGTCGATTTGCTCAAGCTGGGGAACGAGCTCGCCGATCCGATGAAATATCGGCGTAATTCTGAAGGCTTCTGGTTCGAACCAGTCATGGCGCTCCTCGGGCTTTGCATAGGCGTTCGCTTGGAAGATGTACCAGTCGATCAGATCGCGAGGCGCGAAGCGGGTAGTGAAATCGCCCTGACGCCAATCATGCTTTTCTGCTTCGAACTTGTCTTTCACAGCCTGGACGCGACGCGACCACGTGGAGCTGTCCATGACTGATGTCAAGAATTCAATTGCGCGAACGGTGTAATCATCGCGCCAGGATTGCACTCGCCGGTTGGCTAACCAAAATGCCTGACTTGAAGCCATTGATAGGAACTCGTCTTCAGGAGGGAGGAGATGGGTCATCCTAACACCGAGACGACGCGCACTTGAGGTTTGCACGCCTTATATTGTCAGTCGCGACTAGCTCGTCTTTGAATGCCCCCCGCGGAAGCATGGTAGTGCCCGCTCATGCCGACACAGGCAAGTCCAGCATGAGACACTGGGCTCCCTGCGCGCGAGTAACGTCGACGCGTTACCGAAAACGTTTTGGCGTCGAGCGTCTGCCGTGTGGAGCCCGTTTATGAGGTGGCGACCGCATCGGGGAACAGAGAATTTCTGGGACATGGGAATTTACCGTTCACGCGACGTGGCCTACTTCATGCAAGCCAGACTGGCAAGCCGTGTGCCTCGAGTTTTTCGTGGAAGGCGCGATTTTGTTCGAGACGTTCGATATGTCCGATATCGGGCACCAGATTCGAGACCGGGCAAGGAACGCTGTCGGCCGTGCCGACAAAGTGATGCAGAATCGCCGCATCGTCCGAACCGCACGTTACTGGGAAACGTTCAGCGCCGGCTACCAACAGCCAGATGGTGCGTGTGATTCCATTCGTGAAGCTAATGTATGGCTGTCGTTCTGGCTCGAGAGCGGTCGGTGTCCTACGTGGAAAAGCTCGCCAGATCCATCGTACAAAGCGGCCGGAAGCGGTAATGTGCTGATCCTGTACGCCGTCGATCCAATATCCTGCATTGACCTCGGCGAGAGGAACGGGATTCGACCAGCCTGGCCTGAATCCGTCCTCGGCCTGATGAAATTTGTAGTCGTTTTTCCAACCCGCCTTGTCCAAGTGGGCGATTTCCGGATGACTGCTCTTGGGGCCGCGCCAGGCATCAAGGAAGCGCTTCGCGTCGACCTCGACAACCGACCGCTGACGCTCGGATTCTGCTACCCGCATCCACACATCCCCACGTCCCTTTGTTGTCACACGGAAGATGGCGTAACGTCTCAGGCCACCCATAGTTTCGAGATGGGAAAAGGTTTTCATATCGGTTTGGCTTGGGGTTACCCGCCTACTCTTCGAGGTAGAAGGTTGCTCAGTTGAGCGGAAAATGGCGTCAATCGGTGCCTTGTAACCTCAGTTCTGCGGCGTAAAAGCAAGGCACGGGATCGTCGCGTTCGAAAATCTCACCTGAATGACTGGCCGCGAAAAGCGAGGAGGGTGATAGTTTCGCGAGATGCTAGCGTACGATATTTCCCGAACTCTGAAGCGACCGTTTGATGAGGAAACATGCCGATTGATCCAAAGAAACTTGCGGTTAGCCGTCTGGCTCAGCATCTGGCAGACGGTTACTATTCCTTTTTGACAGCGCACTATGTCGCGGTCAATCCTGTGTCGATCAACGCGCTGCCGCCCGTTGAGACCAAGGTTATCGGCCAGAATCCCGTAACAGTTGTTGGCCATGCTCCCACGGGCGAAATCAAGCGAAAGGACGGCACCGTACACACGATCGACCTCAGGCACTATCTCGACCTGCTGCGCGAGGATCAGAGCCTGCAAGACCGCTTCATCCGCAACTGGGCGATCGCCGCGCTCCTGACGCTTGGCGATGAACTCAACAGGAAGAGTAACAAGTATTTTGACCGGGCACCGATCCTTGAGTTCGTCTATCACCTGCGTAACGGCGTCGCTCATGGCAATCGATTCAACATCACCAAGGAGGGCCGCCAACGTCTGTCGAAATACCCAGCCCACAACCGAGACGCGGCCGTAAAGAGCACTCTTGGGACGGTGTTTGAGATTACGGCTGACCAGACGGGCACGGTCCTTTTTGATTTTATTGGTGCTGCCGACGTAATCGACGTTTTGCAGTCGGTGGAAATCCATCTATCGCAATAGTATCCCGTGCGACCAACCGATTTCGCCGCGCCACCCATGCGCTGTGCGTGGGCAAACCATCCGGCTAAGCGCACATCTGACACATTGTCGAATGACGCACGCCGGATTCGAAGAACTGCTCGATGAATTTGCGAGAACACTCAATGCATTACGCGCGCCGGGAGTCGATGCCCCCGCTGCGGTGCAGGCCGTCAGGCAACATGCTGCGCGTGTCAATCAGGCGTGGGATCTGTGCGCCGAGCATGCAGCACTGGCGACGCACTTTATGGACCGGTTCATTTTCAACCCGTGGCCAAACTTTTTTCACAGGTTGAGGATGAAGCTATGTCGGAACGATCTGGACAAGCGCTCGGCCTACCTTCTCAAAACCGGCTCGTTGCTGACGCCTCCCAACACAGGTGTGGCTCAGCTCGAAGAAGAAGATCCGGTGTGAACGATTCACGAACCGCGCCAGACGCCTTACGATGACGGAAACACAAGCAAGCTGGCGAAAGTGCCTGGAGTTGACATGAACAACGGTATCGCGCAATCCGTTGCGGTCAAGGCCGCGGACGATCTGATCAGCATCTGGAACAGGGTCTTCGGAACATTGGCGCTTGGCGATTGCGCTATTCTGGATAATTCGCTTCGGGACATTGCAGCGCGAGCCAATCGTGAGTTCGAGGCCTGCGGGGCACTGACCGACAGTCGCCGGCAGATGTTGTCCGACGCTCTCAGTGAGCTCGTAACTGCGCGTGAGGCGTCGAACAGACAGGACCTGATGAACATGACGAGCGCATTGAGAAGGGCCACTGGCCGCATCAATGCTCTGATCGTTGATGTCATGACAAATCTCGGATGACGCGCGGGGGGAGACGTCACACACGGATGTTGTGGGCACCTCTCGTTGTCGGCGTATGGCTCGGGTTGGAGCGTTTCATGGCATGGCGGACGGGGCAAGCCCTTCTCTCGTGAGCCCGATTGGCCGATGACATCGGCGCCGCTCATCAGCCTGGGTAGAATATTTCAATTATCAGCGCAGCGAAGAGGTGAGGGCACTGAAATGGGCTGCTCGGGCCTACGTCGTTGTTCGCTTGTTTTCAAGCACCGCGATTTGCTGACTGGAGATTGTCGTATGCCACAGGTTTCTGATGCCTTACGTAGTGTTTGGGCAGCGATTCAACACCCACAATGCGGCCGGACAATGCCGCAAGCAGTTGCCGATACGCGTCCATTTGCAGACAGGCGCGCCTTGGCGATCCTGCTTGCAGTTCCAAACCATCCGGAAGCGAGCGTCGAGCATAAACAGGACGCGGCTACGCTGCTTGCCACCTGGCAGCAAAAGTGCGGGCATTGGAAACTCGACCCGCTGAATGCTCACAACGCGTCGCCGGAGCTACCGTCCGGCTACCGGGAGTGGCAACCTTACCTCGACATCGCACTGAAGAGCGCTGACCACTAGTCAAAGCGCACGCGCGTCCAAAGGGAGAGTGAAGCCGACGAGTCGGATACCGCTGTATCCGTGAACCTGCCGCATGCGAGATCCAGCATTTTCACCGTGAAAACGCTGCTTGCCTTTGCGAATCGTTGATCAAGCATGCCAACGATGCGAAATCACGACTCAAGCAGTTGATTGAGCGCCGCCACGTACCAGCTCACATCCATAAATTGTCCGACGGGAAAGGTCCCCCGGATCATCATTCCGGCAAGGGCGAAAGTCGGTCCTTCGGGCCTCTTCCAGTGGAGGAAAACTGGCGCACCGCTCATACCATCCAGGTCCGACGGCTGGGTTTGCGCGTTATCGAATTCTATGCGCCAAGTGTGTGGATAGTCGCCCCGCCCCGTCACTCTTCCTCCGATTTTTACGCGCCCTAGCTCTACGTCTCCAGTTTCATAGTCGATTGAAGTGCCCTCGCAGGATCGTGGAAATCCGACTGCGACCAATCCTGCAATCTCTCCCTCACCGTTGGCAACAAACACCTGTTCAAGCCACTCGCCGGTTGGCGGTAACTTTGCTGACCGTGCCAGCAGCGATCTTGTAATTCGATCGTCCACGGCGGACACTTTCAGCACCGCCAGATCAAGATCACCATCGTTGAAGAAGGCTTCGTGGTTCCAGTTCACTCTGGGGATGGCGTACGTGTCGAATTTGACCCAGTCGCGGATTGAGCGCCCCACGGGCCGGTTGACGCCATGACGGGGAATTGCCAGCTGTCGCAGAACTTCGTGGTAGTCAGCGTCCGGCGCGCCAAGGCAATGCCTGCAGGTCACGAACGCTACGCTGCGTTGCCTGCGTACAAAGAAGCCAGTACCGTGGAGACCAGGTAGAGGTCGACGATCCGCGCCTTCAATCCAGGAGACCATAGCGTTGACGCAATCTGGAATACCTGAATGCCAAAAAGATGCCCGTTCGACCATCTCGGTTCCCCCCGTAACTTTAGACCGATGACCCATCGCTTCCAGTACCGACACTCGATCGTTTTACCTCAAAGGCCACGCGGGAGGCGTCACATCCGCCGGCAATTCCTGGCGGGAGATGCGACCAGCTCGCACGCTAGCTAGCCCCGGCGGTGCAGTCAAGTCCATAGCTGTTTTGCGAAGTGATTGGCTCATACGACCGTGGTGCAATTGATTGCATCTGCTGTAGCTCCGCGAGATCGGAAGCAGGTATGCTGTCCGTCCCAGACACCACCGAGCAGCAGCACAGGCTGCCCGTCGCGAGATGGCAAAATACGACTCCCTCGAAACTCACCTGCGCGAACTACCCGGTGATTCAGCCCGACTCACATTTGCAGAGATCAACCGTAGACCACATTAAAAGTGTCACCGACCAGACCTCGGAACATCGGGCCGCCGCGCCGTTGCAGTGACAGTTTTGCTTGCAGTCCGAACGAAATAAAAGCGTCAATTCGCATAAGTCCGAATTAAATTTGTCACTTCGCGTCCTACACTTCGAATCCCGTCCGTAAGGCATTGATCTTATGGAAAATTCCCTGCACATCACGGAGCCGGTCGCGCTTGTCCGTCCGCGTGGCGCGCACCGGTTCGAAGCCTTCAGCCCGAAGCTGGCCCGACGGCTAACGTTATACAGGCGCGCCTTGCTTGAGCAGTGGTTTCTGCTCGAAGCGGATCCCGCGGTGACCACCTTCTGCGAGCGGCCCGGCTATGTGCATGTCGAGGGGCTGCAGCGACTTGCCGACTTTTGGGTCCGTTATGCTGATCGGCAAGAGTTAGTTATCCTTGATGATTCACATGCTGATGAAAAGATGCCTAAACCCCACCGCGCTCTCGATGGAGCAGCGCTGCCCATCCGGAGCGTGTCTCCGGCTGACCTCGCGGCCGCACGGGTGTGGATCGACAACTGGCAGCGTATGCTTCCGTGCATTGTGGCCAACCGGGGTCTTGTTTCACCGTCCCTGCCACGAGCGATCGAGCGCGTCCTGACCCATCCCCAGAAGTTGCTTGCGATCGAGCGGGAGTTTTCGACCGGAGATCCGGTTCTGGTCCGCACGGCTGTATTCGGCCTGTTGCATGCCGGGCGGATCAGTGCGCCGGATCTGCACACGCAGGCGCTATCCCTGCTCACGTCGTTTGTCGCCACGGAGGCAATCTCATGAGCCGCCGCAAGCCGGAGTTTCAGGCAATCGATGTGGCGACGTGGCCTGACGTTGCTTACACCGAATTCGATCACGAAGCGCAGCGCGCGTTTGAAGCGCGCATGCAGGCGCTGGTACGCTACGCGCGCGGCGAATCGCTCAAACACATCGAACGGTCTACTGGTTTCAATCGACGCCAGTTGTATCGCTGGCTTGAACGGGCCTTGTCGCCGCATCCGGACGGGCGGCCTTTTGGGTTCCGCGCCCTGGTCAGCTATGTGCGGATCGCCGAGTATGTTCGTCTGAGTCCGGTGCAAATATGTGGTGAGCGCGGCAGTTGCGGCGCCGCGGGCGCGCTGTCGCAGCTTTTCGAGCGTTACCCGACGCTCGCCGCGTGGCTGCTGCTGCAGGTCAGACAGCGTCGCGTGCTGCTCGAACAGATCAATACCGATGGGCGATTGCGGACCCGCCTGCGAGGGCTGCAGCCGCTGCATGACGAATTCCTCCGCCAGTGTCGCGCGGTGGGCCTGACGGCAGCGGACTACCCATTCAACACGGCAGGACGTGCGATCCGTTCGCTGTCGCAGCGGCTGAAGGCAGAAATGCTGCGCAGTTTCGGTGCCGCCGCGCGCTCGGCGGGCGCTTCGCACCTGAAGGGGTTGCCGCGCCGGGATGACGGCGTGGAAAGTCCTGCGGCGACACGTCCCTATCAGGTGGTGGAGTTCGACGGTCACCGGCTCGATATCCGGTTAAAAGTGGTCGTGCGCGATCCGCTTGGCTTTGAACACGAATTCGAAATGGAGCGGGTGTGGCTGCTGGTGATCATCGACGTGTGCACGCGCGTCGTGCTGGCCTACCATCTCGTGCTGGCGCGTGAGTACAGTCGCTACGACGTGATCAAGAGCATCGAAAAGGCGCTGGAGCCGCATCGGACCCGCTCTTTTAGCATAGAGGGGCTCGGCTACGGACCGCAGGATGGTTTTGCATCGCAGCGGTTGCCGGAACTGGCGTACGTGACCTGGGAGTGGATGAAGCTCGACAACGCGAAAGCGAACCTCGCGAATGAAACGTTGACGGCGCTATGTGAATTCGTCGGCTGTCTCGCCGACGCGGGACCAAGGTACAGCCCGGATGAGCGGCCGTACATCGAGCGCTTCTTCGGTACGATCGCAAGCCGCCTGTCTTCGCGCCTGCCGGGCTACACGGGTTCGCATCCGCGCGATTTGCGCCGGGCGCTGGCCGATCCAAAGGGCAACCTGCGTCTGTATGTGTCGCTCGATGAACTGGAGGAGCTTGTCGAGTATGCGATTGCGGGCTACAACGGCACGCCGCATAGCGGTTTGAACAACGCCACGCCGCTCGAAGCGATGGAGTATTTCATCCGCGGCAAACAGATGGTGGTGACGTGGCTTGCCGAACATCATCGCCGCACGTTGTGTCTGATGCAATCGGCGCGCCGCTGCCCCGTGCGGGCCTACCTCGACCAGGGCGTGCGTCCCCACATCAATCTGCATGGTGTGCGCTATACAAACGACGTGCTGGCGACCAGCACGCACCTGATCGGCAAGCACCTGCTCGTCTACATGAATGCGGACGACCTGCGTTGTGTGCGGGGTTTCCTTTCTGACGGCACCGAACTGGGCGTGCTCGATGCACAAGGGGCGTGGCGTGTGGTGCCGCACAACCTCAAACTGCGCCAGGAAATTCGCAAGCATCAGGGCAAGCGCCGTAGCCGCACGGTGGTCGGCGCCAATCCGATCGAGGCTTACGTTCAGACGAAGCTTGCACAGGCGAAGAAGACCCGCAAGGCTGCCACGGAACTCGCGCACGCAGTGAAGCTGCTGGCGTCAGCACCGACTGTACGCACCCCAGTCGGTCCGGTACGGCCGGTGGAAACCGGGATGGCAGCGTCCCCAGCAATCCAGGCGGTGCCTGCGACACCGACGGGTACCACTGTCGAGCTTGCACCTCGCACGCCAGTCCGGCCGAAGAAACTCTCTATCGGTACCGGTCAGGTCTTTTAACCCTGTCGTCTGCATGGGAGGCATCATGTCACTTCAGATACCGCGTCCGATTGATCCATCGCTCCATCCGCTGGCAACCGGCAATTATCGGATCGCCACCCCGGCGATCCAGGCGTTCTACGAACTCGTGGTCCGATGTCTGCACTACCGGATCATGGGTGCGCTGATCTACGGACCATCGCGGATCGGCAAGACGCGTGCGATCGAGTACGTGCGGCTGCTGCTCGCCCGCAACCATCCCAGGATGACCAGCTATCACGCGCAGTGCGAGCACAAACCGCGGCACGCCGAAGGCCCGTTCTTTGCCAACCTGCTCGAGGCCGTCGGAGATCCCGATCCGAACGCCGGCTCCAATCCGTCCAAGCGCCTGCGACTGTCGTTGAGGATTCGCGAGGCAGCCGCCCGTGCTGGCAGCGGCACGGTGCTGCTCTTTTGCGACGAAGCGCAGCGCTACAACGAGAATGAATACGAGTGGTTGCGTGACGTGCACGATGCGCTCGACCGGCAGCAGATCAAGCTGTTTACCTTTCTCGTCGGTCAGCAGGAGTTGCTCTCGCAGAAGACCAGTCTGCAGATTGCGGGCAAGACGCAGATCGTGGCCCGCCTGATGGTCGACGAGCTGTCGTTTTACGGGATCCGGAACGCCGAGGATGTGGCGACGTGCCTGAACGGATACGACCAGACCGCCTACCCGGAGGGCAGCGAGTGGAGCTTCACGCGCTTTTATATTCCGCAGGCCTTCGATGCCGGGTATCGGCTGGTCAGCGACGCCGACTTGCTCTGGCATGCATTCGAGGCCGCGCACAACAGGGCCAACCTGCCGGGCCGACTTGAAATTCCGATGGAATCGTTCGCGAGAGTGGTCGAGATCGTCCTGAAGGAAAGCGAACTTAAGGATGGTCTGCAATACAGCCCTGAGCCTGCTTTGTGGGCATACGCCGTGCAGCACTGCGGCTATGTCCAGTCCCGTCATGCAACCGGCCGCGTGCTCGTCGCCGCATAAGGCGCGGCGGGTGATGCCGCCGCGTTTCCCGATCCTGACGCTTGACGAGCGGAAGCTGACACCGGCCCTGGGTTACCTTTTCAGCGCGAAGTGGATCGATCCGTGCGAATCGCTGGTGACGATCCTGTGGAAATTCGAGAAAGCGAACGCCTTGCCGGGCCATGTTGCCGCACTCCTCATGGGTGCGGACATCGATCCCTACGAAGGGGTGGTGCCGCAGGCCAGCGTCATCGACATCCGGCGGCTGCGCGACACGCTCAATGTGCCGCTCAAGATCCTGCACGGCTCGCTTCTGGTCCCGTCGCAACGACGCCGCTACAGCAAACTGTTTCGCTACTGCCGATGCTGTCTGGCGCGCGGGTATCACAGCGTGCTGCATCAGATTGACGGCGTGGATGTGTGCCCGGCGCATCGCCGGCCGCTGGAGACCGCATGCCGGCGATGTGGCTATGAGGCGCCGTACGTCCTGAGCGTGAGTTTTCTGGACGCGCCTTACCGTTGCGCCTATTGCCGCGCGGGCTACAGCCACAAGGTCTTTTCAATCCTGGGTTCGCAGCGGATGAAGAAGGACGAGCGCGTCGCGATGAACCGTCTGTACTTCGAGCGCTATTACGGATGAAGCGGTAGCGGTTCGCGGCTTGCCGACATCGCGTTCGCTCTCATCTTGCGCGAAATGCCGCACTGATCTGCCGCGCCCGTTTCACCTCGTCGCTGTGCAGATAGATCGACGTCGTTGAAATCGACGCGTGGCGCAGATTATCGCGAACAGTTGTGAGTTCCGCGCCGCGTGCCAGTGCATGCGAAGCGTGCGTGTGTCTCAGCCAGTGCGGGGTGGCGTGCCTCAACTTTTCGGCGGCAACCGGGTGGTCCTGCTGAATGATGTCGGCCGCCTGCGAGAAAAAACGTCGCATCACAACGCGCAGTCGCGCCGTGGTAAGACCGACGCCGTCCTCCGCGAGACTGCCGATCAGGGGGATGTCAGGCCGCCAACGTGCCCGTGTGACCGGCAGTCCGCGTTGCACCAGATATTGGGCGAGCGCCGTGCGTGCAAGAGGCGGCAACGCGACCTTGCCGGTCTTGCTGCCTTTGCCCGTCAGATACAGCCAGTGATCACCGTGAGCATCGCTCTGGACGCCGCTGAGGGTCGTGCCAACCAGTTCCCCGGCACGCAGTCCTGTTGCATACGCGAAGTCGAGCAGGAAGCGCAGGCGCTGGGCCGCGGGCGCCTCCCAGCCATACGACCATTCCAGACCGTCCGCCACCGTGCGAACCAGCAGCCACTCGCCTTCGGCGAAACCGCGGGACGCATCGAGCGGTGCTGCGCGCGCACTGCCCCGCACCCTGATGCCGGCAAACGGATTGGCCAGCAAATAGCGTTGCTCGATCAGCCACCTGAACAGTGCGCCGAGCACCGACAGCGCGTACGCCACCGAGCGCGCAGACAGGCCGCGTGCGAAGGGCCGCCATTCGGCAGAAGTGCGCGGCCGGGGCGGACCCACCCAGCGCTCGTGTGGTGTCGGCCGGCGCAGGAAGGCACGATAGGCGATCGCATCGTCCGTGGTGAGCGACGAGAGCGCCCGTTCGCGCTCGACGATGGCCCACAGGATCAGGCGTTCTGCCTCCTTGCGATAGGCCCGTTGCGTTGCCGGTGCTTCGTGCAGCGACAACCACGCCTGAACGGCTGCGTAGTCGTTCGTGGCATCGAGCGTGCATGTCGCTTGCGGCGCGCGGAAGGTGCCCTGCGAGCCGTCGACCTTTTCTGGCAGCCGTAGCGATTCCCACGGGACGACGATTGCCGGTTGGGTCATGGCGACCAGTTGCCGGGCCCGCTCCGTAAGTTGCGGGCAGGCGGCGAAGAAGGTTTCGATCTTCCGGGCGCTGGCGACACCCAGACCGGGAACCGCCACCCACCAGCGGCGCCGGCGCGGAATGCGCACCGTAAGGTCCGCCAGCGTATTGATGCCCTGTGCGCGCAGGGCGCCGACCGCCCGTGGCGGAAACCACCGGCCGACGTCGTCGGTGATGTGCGGCTCGGGTACGGGCTGTGACCGCAGGTACTCGATTGCGTGGCCAACCGCGGTCGCCCGCTTTAACCGCTCAGCAACGGGATGCTGAAACAGGACCGCCAGATCGTCGCGCTGGCGACTGTGCGCGAACGCAACCAGTTGGCGCCGGATTCGACCGAGGATACCGCGCGCGGACTGGCCGTCGCCTCTGGTGGAGGACAGGTAGCGGGCGACAGCCGCGCGGGCTGTCAGGCCAGCGTACCAGGCGCGCAGCGCAGCGAGCGACGCGACATCCGGGAAGTGCGGCGATGCGGGTGCAGTGAGCGCTGGCGCCGGAGACTGACGCGTTTTCATGCATTCCAGTTTAGGTCAGAAACGATGCCATTACGATAAGAATACTTATCGCAATAACATGCTTCTCTTTCTGTCTTGTGCCGCCGGTCGATTTCCTTGGTGACCATGCCACTGCACCGTTGCACCTCAAGCCACCCGCCCGACTACCGAAATCACGTGCCCTTTGCAAAGTTCAAAACTATTGACGCGACGCGCGGTGGCGTCAATTTTTCACCCGGGCACCGCGTGAACTAACAAGGCCCCAACGGTTGGCGCGTTCCGTACCGAAATGTTCGCCTACACGCATACAAGCCGAGATTGCTGAAGCGATGATTCCAGTGCCGGATCAGTTGGATCGGAAGTCACAGATTTTGTCCGAGACGGCTGATGGCAAGCTCGAGCTTTCACGGGATCGTCTGATTGCACGTCGTCAGCCAGAGATCCAACCAGATCAGATACGGAATAACTCGAGGGCTGAGTTAACAATTATAGAACCTCACTTGAAAGCGATGCGATGACAGGAAAATGTCACCCTATGGATGCAATTTGTAATATATACCCCTCTCTAAGGGCTATTGCCTACTTGAAAAATTAATAATTGTCGTATGTACTACGCATCAATATGTAACAAAATGTAATGTATGGTTTTGATTCTGTTTGATGGTTCTTCTTGGCTTGCGAACTGGGTGCAACGGTAAATCGCAATTTTTAGCACTTTCCGGGGATTGTTGGATCGATTGTTTGAGAAAGGCGGGAGTTTGCATCAGTGATACTAGTTCGCGAGTAGGCTAGTAAGAGTTATGGTGGATAGCGTCAGTTGATCTCCATGTCGGCCGGCAAGATATTTATCAATAGAATGTTGATGTGGAAAATAAAATGTTCGAATACGAAAAATTGGCAAAATCTTACGGCATAAAGGTCGATATAGGAAAGGGCCTGCAAATAATTTCAATTCCGACTGAGTCGAACGCTAGGGTGGATATTGGTTTCACCAGCGGTGAGCGAAATATTATTGAAAAATATTTTCCATGTTTTCAAAAATACAAGATTTATAGAAACTTGTCTGTTTATGGAGACTGCGCAAAGCCACTGTCTCAAGTTCTGGCCGACGACTACATTTTTTGCTCGAACCTATGCGTTATTTTTGACTATGCGTATAGCGCTTTATGGTCTGGAAGAGAATTTACGATCCGGATAAATGCACTTTCCCAAGGGTATCCGCAAGAAGATGGTACTGGGGGGGGAACGTTTGTTTGCGAGTCTAAAGAATTTGGCGGACCGCCTGAACGCCATTGATCCGGTCAAGTTGCATGGTCTCATAAATGGTCGTGGCGAGTGGGGGCCTATTAGAATTCGGAAAATTATATTGATATCGGCGGCCGCTTTGCCGGTAGTTTTGGCTTTGTTAATTCGATTTGTTTTGCCAAAATTGGTATCGCATCACTAGTCGTGAGTTTGCGCAAGCATAAGGAAAATATGCTGGCTTTTAAAATGGAGTATTTTGCATAACTAACCAATGATCAACGGGAGATGTCATGGCTGCACCCTTACCCGGATTTTCTATAGGTGCCACGACGCTTATTACGGGCCTCATAGGCGCTGCTGAATCGTACAATAGCTACCTCAACGACACTTCGTCCGCCACACCTTCGTCAACAAGCATTCAGGCGGATCTGACGGGAATTAATAACGGTCTGGCGGGGGCGGTTCAAGGCGCATTAATGATGGGGGGTACCGCGACTGAGGCATTCGCGGACAGTCTGACTCCGTTGGGAATCGCCGCGACTGTAGCGAATCTATCTCAACTCGCTCAGCTTCTTCCCGGGCAGATGGAGGAATTGGAAGCGGCAAGCACGCCGGAAGCTCAAGCCGCGGCGCTACAGGGATTGTTCGATTCTGGTATCGGAGCAGTGCAGGACCTCGGGGCATTGCTTACAGCATTCCCTCCAACTTCGGAAGTTGGACTTACAATTCTCGCAGCATCCACGATAACGCAAGCAATAGTGGATTCACCCGCAGGGTCAGTCGCTGAGAGCGCACTAGCAAACGCGCTCTCCGGTATCGTGCAAGGGTTAGACAACGCGTGGGTGACGATCGCGCCATACGCACAACAGATCGCTGCACTCTTCGGTTACTCTAAGACCGATCCGTTGGTTATCGACCTCTCGGGCAACGGCGTTCAGTTGACCCCACTTGCCCAGTCAGACGCTTACTTCGACCTGTACAACACGGGATATGCGGTCCATACCGGCTGGGTAGGTCCCGAGACTGGAATTCTCGTTGATGATGCGGGTGGTGGTCCGATTGACAGCATTACAAATCTGTTCGGCAGCTCGACCACCGATGGATTTACGGCATTGGAAGCTCTGGATGCAAACCATGATGGGGTAATCAACGCGTCAGATCCGGGCTTCGCAGATCTCGAGGTATGGACAGACACAAACGGCAATGGTGTCGTAGATCCGGGAGAGCTGCATTCGCTGTCAAGCCTCGGAATAGTTTCCATCAGCCTTACAACGGAGAACGTTAACCAATCTGTAGGCGGTAACGAAATCGAGGAAGTCGCAACGTATACGAAGTCGGACGGAACCACTGGCGAGATTGCCGAAGCGTACTTTAACAACAGCCAACTCGATTCGCAATATGAAGGTAACTATCAATTTAACCCTGCTGTTTTGACCTTGCCGAATCTTCGCGGTTACGGGACACTTCCGGATCTGTACGTCGCGATGAGTCTGGATCCAACGTTGCTGCAGATGGTACAGACGTTTTCAACCGAAACCCTCTCTGATGCAGCAAGCTTTGCTGCCCAGACAAAGGCAATACTTTATCAATGGGCAAGCGTCGAGAACGTTGCACCTGATAGTCAGGGTTCCTATATTGACGCCCAGGAGTTGGGTGTGCTCGAAGCGTTTTCGGGCGAGAGCTTTGTTTCCAGCTTCACCGGTGGTTCGGATCCATCGAACTGGCATCAGGGCGAGGTTCTCACGGATGCGTTTAACCAGTTACTGGCGGCTGTCGAAGTCCGCCTCATTGCGCAGGGACCGCTTGCATCACTTCTTCCGGGTGTTTGCTTTGACTACAACGCCGACTCCCTTGTTGGCACCCCGGACCTTTCAACGCTCGTTAGCGGACTGGTCGACGCCGCGCCAACTGGAACCGCGCAGGCAGAGCAATACTGGGCCAACGCGGCACCAGTGATTGGTACGCTCTGTAGCGCTTTGGGCCTGGTGCCTGACGCCTACACGAGCGCACTTCAAACGGCGTTCACTAGTCTCAGCCTCCCCTTTACTGCATCCGAGGCGGTACAAGGCAACGTCCTGGTAGGAGATGGGACCGTCGATCAACTCGTTACAAGCGCTTCGGGTCCACATTACTTTGACGGTGGCCCAAGTGTCAGGTTTGAACAGAGCGATGGCGGTGGCGACGTATTTGTCTTCAATCAGGGCTACGGGCAACTGGAGATCAACGAGTACGACTCCGGCGCGTCGCCGGACAACGTGCTGCAACTGGGAGCAGGTATCACGCCGGATGAAGTGAGCGTGGGTCTCGACAGCAACCAGGACATCATTCTGACTATCGGCACGAACGACGATCAGATCAAGCTCGACAACGAGGCCACAGGGAATCTGGCATATGGCGTTGACGAGGTGCAATTCGCTGATGGCACGGAATGGACACAAAGTCAGCTTATTGCGTGGGCGCGCAATATACAGGGCACTACTGGGAATGACACCCTGTACGGCACGAACGGCCCCGACCTCTTTGACGGTAAGGGAGGTAACGATCTGGAGGTCGGTCTCGGCGGGGGCGACACGTTCATCTTCAATGCCGGTTATGGTCACCTGGAAATCAACGAAGTCGACCACTCCAGTACGCCGGATAACATTCTTCAACTGGGTGCCGGGATCAGCGAGTCGGATGTAACGGTACGTGCGACGAGCGACGGAACAGGCCTCGTGCTGACCGACGGTGTAGCAGGCGATCAGATCACGCTCGACAACATGCTGTCTAATTCGCCCGGGTCTGGATCGACCTCTGGAGTCGAGCAGGTTCAATTCGCGGACGGTACGGTCTGGACCAGCCAGCAGTTAGTCCAGATGGAGACCACAGGTACCACCGGAAACGACACGTTGTATGGAACGCCCGGGCCGGATCTCTTTGATGGTAAGGGAGGTAACGATCTGGAGATCGGTCGCGGCGGAGGCGACACGTTCATCTTCAATGCCGGGTATGGTCACCTGGAAATCAGCGAAATGGACGACTCCAGTACGCCGGATAACATCCTTCAATTGGGTGCCGGAATCAGCGAGTCGGATATAACGGTACAAGCGACGAGCGACGGAACAGGACTCGTGTTGACCGATGGTGTGGCGGGGGATCAGATTACTCTTGACGGAATGCTGTCTATCCCAGGCTCTGGTGTCCAACAGATGCAGTTTGCAGATGGCACGGTATGGACGGCGCAGCAGCTCGTCGAGATGGAGATGACTGGCACCTCCGGGAACGACACGTTGTATGCTGGGCTGGAACCTGGCGTCTTCGACGGAAAGGGTGGTGATGACTATGAACAGGGTGACGGCAAAGGCGATACATTTATTTTCAATCAGGGTTACGGACACCTGGAGATCGAGGATGAGTACTTTACCGGCGCACCAGACAGTGTCCTGGAACTGGGTGCGGGGATCACGGCTTCGGGAATGGCAGTCACGGTAGATAGCAATCACGACATCCTGCTGACCGAGGGGATGCACCAGATCCAGATCGATGGCATGGCCGATGGATCAGGCGAGAACGGGGTGGGTCAGGTCCAGTTCTCGGACGGAACGATATTGACGGCAAGTCAGATCCTGGCTATGGCGAGCGATGTAACCGGCACGCCAGGCAACGACACGCTATACGGCGTCGTAGGCATGTCAAACATCTTCGATGGAGAGGGTGGCAACGACCTTGAGATCGGATCGGGTGACAACGACACGTTCATTTTCAACCAGGACTATGGCAATCTCGAAATCAACGAGAGCGAACGGTGGGGCGCGACCAACGTATTGCAACTGGGAGCAGGCATTACACCTTCGTCGGTCACGGCAACCACGGACGGTCAAAATAACGTCATCCTGACACTCGGTACGAACGGCGATCAGATCAAGCTTGATGGCATGGCTGACGGACGGGGGGACAAAGGCGTGCAAGAGGTGCAGTTCGCCGATGGGACGGTATGGACTGCAGCCCAGATCATCGCGACCGTAACCAATTTCGAAGGTGCGTCGGGCAATGATACGTTTTATGGAACCAGTGGAGCGGACTATTTCGACGGCAAAGGTGGTAACGACTATGAGGTTGGCAACGGTGGCAATGACACGTTCGTTTTCGACCAGGGATATGGGAAGCTGGAAATAAACGAAAATAACGGATGGTATGCACCCAGGGTCGGCACCCTGCTGTTTGGTGCAGGGATCACGCCTTCATCCGTGTCCGTGATGGCGGATCTCCAGGGCGACGTTCTGCTGACAATCGGCTCGAACGGTGATCAGGTGAAGCTGGACAATATGGACACCGATGAAGCTAGCTTTGGTATCGCGCAGGTGCAATTTGCGGACGGCACCGTGTGGACTGCGAGTCAGATTCTCGCACAAGTGAGCGTGGTCGAAGGGACTGGGGGCAACGACACGCTGCAAAGCTTGAACGATGGGGTCATCTTTGACGGCAAAGGTGGCGACGATGTCGAAACCGGCGACGGTCAAAATGACACGTATATCTACCAGCAGGGTTACGGACAGTTGGAAATAGATGACACGTCCTACCCTTCTTCCGGAGTACTGCTGTTAGGGCCCGGAATCGATCCGTCATCGTTGACCGTGACGGGAACGACCTCCGGCGCCATAGTAATGACCGACGGCGTACCTGGAGACCAGATAACGTTGGACAACGCGCTGCCCTATGGAGGCGGCGTAGGTCAGATCCAGTTTGCCGACGGTACGACCTGGTCCCAGACACAGTTGCTGCAGAGGCTAACGACAACCGGCACGACTGGAAACGACACACTTGTTGGAAGCGAATATGCGGCCGTGTTCGATGGTAAGGGCGGCGACGACTATGAACAGGGCGGCGGTAACGGTGACACGTTTATTTTCAACGCTGGGTATGGCCAACTGGAGGTCAACGAGACCTCATATTCGCGCTCCACTAATGTTCTTGCGTTGGGCGCGGGAATCAGCGAGTCGTCGGTGACCGCTGCAGCGACGAAAAGTGATGGAATCATTTTGACTGACGGCGTGACTGGCGACCAGATCACTCTGGATAACGAATTGGATGGCGGTAGCAATGGGGTTCAACAGATCCAGTTCTCGGATGGTACGACATGGTCTCAGCAGCACCTCATCCAGATGGCAGAGACAACGACTGGCAGTCCGGGCAACGACGTCCTCATCGGCGGATCTGTCGGCAGTGTCTTCGATGGCGAAGGAGGCAACGACTATGAGCAGGGAGGCGGAAACGGGGACACGTTCATATTCAATGCAGGTTACGGCCATCTCGAAATCAACGAGTCCGACAGCGCGGGCGCAACTAATGTACTCGAGCTAGGCGTTGGGATCATTGAATATTCATTAAGCGTCACAGCTACACCAAACGGAGCAGTGGTAATCACCGACGGCACATCCGGCGATCAGATTACTCTGGATGGCGAGCTGTGGGGCAATGGCATCCAGCAGGTCCAGTTCGCTGATGGCACAACCTGGTCAGACCAGCAGCTGCTTGAGCAGTTGACGACGACGGGCACGACCGGAAACGATGTCCTTGTAGGCGGGCAGTACCCAGCCATATTTGACGGCAAGGGGGGCGACGACTATGAACAGGGCGGAGGCAATGGTGATACGTTCATCTTCAACGCCGGATATGGCCACCTCGAGATCAACGAACCCAATTATTCGGGGGCGACCAATGTGCTGGAGCTTGGACCAGGAATCACTGAATCATCGGTGACAGCGTCGGTGGACAGCAATCAGGACATCATCCTGACAATTGGCACGAACGGAGACCAGATCCAGCTGGATCAAATGGGATTTATGACCGAATACGGAGTCGAGGTTCAGTTCGCTGACGGGACGGTTTGGACTCCGAGCCAGATCTTCGCAATGGCGAGCAATCATGTAGGCACGACTGGCAACGACACGCTGTATGGGACGAGCGGTGGCCCGAACACGTTCGATGGCAATGGAGGCAACGATCTCGAGATCGGCGAGGGCGACGATGACACCTTCATTTTTAACCATGGATATGGTCATCTGGAGATCAATGAAACCTATGATCCATCCGATTATCCAGGGGCGCTCAACGTGCTGCAGCTGGGAGCGGGGATTACACCCTCCGCAGTGACGGTGACGGGCGACAGCGGCTCCGACATCCTGTTGACCGATGGCACTGACCAGATCCAGATCGACGGGGAGGACTCCGGGAAAAACGCCCGCGTGCAGCAGGTACGTTTCGCGGACGGGACGGTATGGACAGTGAGTCAGGTCCTCGCCATGGCAGAGGATATTGACGGTACTACGGGAAACGACACGCTGTACGGTACAGCCGGTGCCAACGTCTTCGACGGTAAGGGCGGCAATGACCTCGAGGTTGGAAACGGCGGCGATGACACGTTTATCTTCAATCAGGGTTACGGTCACCTGGAAATCGACGAATCCGACCCAACAAACGGTACGGTGGGTAAAGTCCTGCAACTCGGCGCAGGAATTACGGCATCGGGCATGACCGTTACAGTCGACAGCAATCAGGACATCCTGTTGACTGAGGGAACTGACCAGATCCAGATCGATGGCATGGCTGACGGATCAGGACGGAATGGGGTCGGCGAGGTACAGTTTGCGGACGGGACCGTCTGGACAGCGAACCAGCTCATCGCAATGGCGCGCGACATCACGGGCACGACAGGCAACGATACCCTGTATGGGACAAACGGGGATGATATCTTCGACGGCAAAGGTGGCAACGACCTCGAAATCGGCAACGGCGGCAACGATACCTTCATATTTAACGCCGGTTACGGGAACCTCGAGATCAACGAGACAAACTTTGCTGCCGGCGCAACCAGCGTGTTGCAATTAGGGCAGGGTATCAGCGAGTCGTCGATGACTGTCGCCGGCACGAGCAACGGCGCGCTGGTGCTTACCGATGGGATAACAGGTGATCAGATCACACTGGATAATGGACTCTACGGAGACAACTACGGCGTCCAGCAGGTGCAGTTTGCTGACGGAACGACCTGGTCAGAGCAACAGTTGCTCCAGATGGCGACCACCGGCATCTCTGCGAATGAATCCTTGTACGGTACGCCATTGTCCGACGTGTTCGACAGCCAGGGCGGAGCCGATACAGAGTATGGTAACGGCGGTAACGATATCTATGTCCTGCAACCTGGCTACAGTCCGGTGACCGTCGTGAATGGCATCGCCAGTAACAACGTCGCGGCGGGTGATTTGTCCATCGAAGGAGTCAACCCGGACGACATCTGGCTGCAGCAGGTGGGCAATGACCTGCAGGTCGACATCATTGGTTCGACGACCGAAGCCACCATCAAAAACTGGTTCAGTAACACCTATAGCCAGTTGGGGGAGCTGACAGTAAGCGGCGGAACAGGTGGCAACATGACGCTCGACACGCAGATCAATCAGCTGATCCAGGCGATGGCGACGTTTTCGGCAAACAACCCAGGGTTCGATCCGACATCTTCTGGCAATCCTTTGATTACCGACCCAACGCTGCTGGCCGCAGTTAATTCAGCATGGCACCAGTAAGATTGTTTTTCGGCAGCAGGACCCCGTCACCTCCAGCGTGACGGGGTCTTTGCCGGCGAGTACAACGGGGAAGTTGTAAGGCAATTCAGAATCACAACAGTAGCCGTATAAACCAACAACAAGGCACTACCAGTGACAGCCAGACCAGAAGAGATTGCCGCGGATCCGGGGCTCTCGGCACTCGTCCTGATTGCACGCCTGCATGGCGTCGCAGCGGACGCAAACCAGCTTCGCCATGCGGCGGCGCTCAAGACGGAACGCTTTGGGGAACGGGATCTCATTCTCTCAGCCCGCTCGCTGGGCCTGAAAGCACGCGCCGTCACCGTGAGCGAAGCGCGGCTCGCAAAAACGCCGATTCCGGCCTTGCTGCTCGACAGCGCTGGTCAGCATTGTGTGCTGGCCGGTTGCGACGCAACGCGCGCCATGGTGCTCGAGTGCGGCGCGGCGACGCCTACGGTCAGCTCGCCGTCAGAGGTGATGACCCGCTCGGGCGGCCGTCTCCTGCTGTTTGCCTCGCGTGCCTCGCTCGCGGGCGAATTGGCCCGCTTCGACTTTTCGTGGTTCATCCCCGCCGTCGTCAAGTACCGTCGCCTGCTGCTGGAGGTGTTGCTGGTCTCGCTCGTGCTGCAGGTTTTCGGGCTGGTCTCGCCGCTGATGTTCCAGGTCGTGATGGACAAAGTTCTAGTCAATCGGGCCTACAACACGCTGAATGTCGTTTGCATAGCGCTTCTCGTCAGTTCGGTCTTTGAGATCCTGCTAACAGGGTTAAGAAACTACGTGTTTTCGCATACGACGAATCGCATTGACGTTGAACTCGGTGCACGCCTGTTTCGTCACCTGGTCAGCTTGCCGCTTGCCTACTTCGAGGCGAGGCGCGTAGGCGATACAGTGGCGCGTGTGCGTGAGCTGGAAAACATCCGCAGCTTCCTGACTGGTCAGGCGCTGACTGCCGTTATCGACATGATCTTTTCAGTGATCTTTCTCGGCGTGATGTGTATCTACAGCGTATGGCTGACGGTAATTGTCGCGATTTCGCTACCGGTCTACGCAACGATTTCCTTGACGCTGAACCCTCTCCTGCGTGACCGGCTGAACAACAAGTTTTCGCGTGGCGCTGATAACCAGTCATTCCTTGTCGAGGCCATTTCCGGTGTCCAGACTGTCAAGGCGATGGCGATCGAGCCACAATTCATCCGCCGCTGGGACAACCAGCTTGCGGCATATGTCACGGCGAGTTTTCGCGTCAATTCGTTAAGCAACGTTGGCCAGCAACTCATTCAACTCGTGGGCAAGCTGGTCACCCTTGCCACGTTGTTCTTCGGCGCAAAGCTGGTGATAGATGGCAGGCTTACCGTCGGCGAGCTGGTCGCCTTCAACATGATGTCACAGCGCGTTGCGGCCCCGGTGCTGCGGCTAGCGCAGTTGTGGCAGGATTTTCAGCAGATCGGTATTTCGATGTTGCGGCTGGGCGATATCCTGAATTCGCGCACGGAATTGCCGCAAAGCCGGCAGGCACTACCTGCGATAAAGGGCGAGGTATCCTTCGAGGATGTGCGCTTCCGTTACCGACCCGATGGTCATCCGGTTCTCAACGGTGTTGACCTGACCATCCGGGCGGGAGAGATCGTTGGTATCGTCGGCCGCTCCGGGTCCGGTAAAAGCACACTGACAAAGCTATTGCAGCGCCTGTACGTTCCGGAATATGGGCGTGTGCGGATCGACGGTATTGATCTCGCGCTGGCCGATCCGGCGTGGTTGCGTCGGCAGATCGGTGTCGTGCTTCAGGAGAATCTGCTCTTTAACCGGTCGATTCGCGACAACATCGCTGTGACGGATCCCGGTGCGACGCTGGAGATTGTGATCCATGCTGCGAAACTCGCCGGTGCACATGAGTTCATTTCAGAACTCCCTGAAGGCTACGACACGGTCGTCGGTGAGCACGGCTCAACGCTTTCCGGTGGGCAGCGGCAGCGCATTGCCATCGCGCGGGCTCTTCTCACGAACCCACGCATCCTGATCTTTGACGAGGCCACAAGCGCGCTTGATTTCGAAACCGAGCGTGTGATCCAGAACAATATGCGGGCCATGTGTCAGGGGCGCACGGTCATCATCATCGCACACAGGCTGACTGCAGTGCGTCACGCCCACCATATCATCGCGATGGACAAAGGTCAGATCGTCGAGCGGGGTAATCACGATCACCTGATTCAGCAGAACGGTTATTACGCTCACCTCGTTTCCCTTCAGAACCCGTAATCGTGATGAACTCTCTGAGGCTCCAGGCGCTAGGCGACCTTTGTCGACGTTACGGTGCAATTTTCGGGTCGGCGTGGGCGATACGGGACCAGCTCGACACGCAACCACGCCCCGTTCAGGAACTGCAGTTCCTGCCGGCCAATCTGGAACTGATCGAGACGCCGACGCACCCGGCGCCGCGCTGGACGATACGCGTCATCGTTGCGCTCGCCTGTGTAGTTTTGCTGATTGCGGTGTTCGGCAGGCTGGATATTGTGGCAACAGCCAAGGGGAAGCTGATTCCCGGCGCGCGCGTAAAAGTCATCCAGCCAGCAATCACTGGTGTAGTGCGACAGATTCTGGTTCACGACGGTCAGCGGGTGACGGCCGGACGGGCATTGCTGGTTCTCGACGCGACACAGGCGGCGGCTGACTCGGACAAAGCCCGCTCGGCGAAGATCGATGCCGCACTGGCATCTGCAAGGGCGCGTGCGCTATTGACCGCACAGCAAACCGGCTCTGCGCCCGTGATACCAACCATTGAAGGGGCATCTTCCGACAAGCAGACGGACGCGCAGCGCTTCGCGGAAGGTCTGTACCGCGAGTATGCGGACAAACTGGCAGGCGCAAAGGCAGAGCTCCTTAAACGACAGGCGGAACTTGGAACCACGTTGCAGGAGGTGGCAAAGCTAAGCGCCACAGCGCCGCTTGCGCGCAAGGAAGCCAACGATTACAAAGCGCTCGCCGTAGGCAGCTATGTGGCACAGCACGACTACCTCGAGAAGGAAAGGACCGCACTTGAGCAGGAACACGAGCTCGCAGCCCAGGAGAGTCACGCACAGGAGCTCAAGGACGGCATTGTCGAGCAGCAATCGGTGATTGAATCAACCACGTCGCAGTTCCGACGGGAGCAGCTCGATGCGCTCGACAAGGCGACACAGCAATTCGACCAGAACCGCGACGAGGAAACCAAGGCTGACACAAGGCAGCGCCTTTTGACGCTCTATTCGCCGGTTGCTGGAACAGTACAACAGTTGTCGGTCCATACGCTCGGCGGCGTTGTCACTACCGCTCAATCGCTCATGGAGATTGTGCCGGACGATGCAGTCGAGGTTGAGGCCAATATCGAGAACAAGGATATCGGCTTCATCAACGCCGGTCAGGATGCCATCGTCAAGATTGAGGCGTTCCCCTATACCCGGTACGGTTACCTGAGGGGCAAAGTGGTGGCCGTATCGAATGACGCGGTGCAGGACAAGGACAAGAAGCTCGGCCTGACCTTCGTGGCCCGGGTGCGCTTGTCGACAAGCCAGATGCATATCAATAACAAGTGGATTAATCTCACCCCGGGCATGGAAGTGACGGCGGAAATCAAAACTGGGCGTCGAAGCGTTGCGGGCTATTTTCTGGATCCTCTGATGCAGGATGCAGAGGAGAGCCTGCGTGAGCGTTGAACTCCTGGTTTGCAGGTGCTTGCGGCTATTGCCCGCAATGGGCCGTCAGCGGCAGCCCTCGCATGGCGAAACGCGCGCTGGCGTGCAGATCGTGTCTGTTGTATTGGCTGCATTGGTGAACCTGGCTGGGCCTACATCTGCCTGGGCTGTCGACGTTTTTGGCACCAACAGCGGGGTACCCGCAACGCCGGCCGCTGCGATTCTGGCGGCCAATACTGGTTCACCGTGCGAGTTTGGTCCGCCTGGCGCGCCGCTTCGACTCGAAGAGGCCGTTGATCGTGCGCTGTGCGAGAACCCCAAAACGCGTGAGGCCTGGGCAAACGTCAAGGTGCAGGCGGCGGGTGTGGGTGTTGCAAAGGCTGCATACCTTCCAACCGTATCGGGTACGTGGCAGGACGTACGCGATGACCAGGTGACCAACGTGACTGGATACCCGGCCTTGAGTTCGGCAAACCGCAGCACTGTCCAGAACGGTTCCGTTTCGCTTAACTGGGTCTTGTACGACTTCGGCGGGAGAAAGGCGGCGCTGGACAACGCGCGGGAACTGCTCGCGGCTGCCCGTGCCAATCAGGACGCTACGCTCGAGGACATCTTCTCGACGGTCGCGACGGATTACTACGCAGCTCAGGCTGCTGCCGGAAAGCTCACTGCGGCTGAGGAAACCGAGAGGACTGCGCATGACAGCTTTGCCGCAGCCTCCGTGCGCGTCAGTAAAGGCGTGGCCGCGATCACCGATCAGCTGCAGGCGCAGACATCCTACGCGCAGGCAACCTACAATCGGGCGAAGGCCGAAGGCGATCTTCAGACCTCGCTCGGTACGCTGGCATCGGACATGAGTCTGAACCCGAGCGAACATATCGTCCTGCCGGCGGTCGGGGACGGTGTTACGCCAGATCGGGATTTCACCGAGTCAGTTGAAGAGTTGATCGACGAAGCCGAGCGCACGCACCCTAGTGTGGCCGCCGCCCGGGCGCAACTCGATGCAGCCATTGCGAAGGAGCAGGAGACCCGCGCGGAAGGACTGCCGAGCATCAGTTTTGTGACCAAATACAGTCACAACAACCAGCCTGCCAGTCTGGGCTTGGGGGAGCCGCAATTCCCCGCGACTGGGCACGACTGGTACTTCGGGATTCAGGTACAGATTCCACTGTTCGAAGGCTTCGGCAGAACCTATCAGGTTCGTCAGGCGCATGCCCAGGTTGAGGTGCAGCAGTACACGCTTGACGAAGCAAGGCAGCAGGTTGGCCTCGATGTCTGGAAGAGCTACCAGTCCCTGCAAACCGACACCCAGAATCTGCAAAACACTGCTTCATTGCTGCAGATCGCCCAGCAATCATTCGACGCTGCGAAGCACCGGTATAACTCCGGAGTGGGCAACATCCTCGAGCTGCTCAACGCACAGTCCTCGTTGTCGGAAGCCAACCGGCAACGCATTCAGGCGTTGACAGACTGGCGCGCGGCGAGGCTGCAGCTTGCGGCGAAAATCGGCCGGCTCGATATTACAGGTCTGCGTCGGGTCGACGGCGATTGAGGAAGTGCATCCTGTGAGACACCGCTGATCTGCGAAGGGGGCCTTGTTGAAGATTCTATTCATTCACCAGAATTTGCCGGGACAGTTCAGGCACGTGATGACGCATTACGCTCGCGTCCCAGGTGTGGAGGTGTTCGGACTGGGGGACGCCGCGCGGATCCGGGAGAACTTCGTCCGGCCAATTGAAGGTGTAACGGTGTACGGTTACGCCTTCAATTCAAAGCACGAGAGTTCATCGTACCGGGCGCTACGTTCCACCGATCAGGCGGTGCGGCGTGGAACCGCCGTCGCGAAGAGCCTGAAAAGCCTGCGCGACCAGGGTCTCCGGCCGGATGTCATCTACGGCCACCCGGGATGGGGCGAGATGCTGTATGTGCGCGACCTGTTCCCGGATGCCCGGATCGCCAGCTATTGTGAGTTTTACTTCAACCGGTCCGGTCAGGACTATGGCTTCGACACGGAATTTTCGCCGGTGCAGGAGGATGACTTTCACGTCCGGACCGAGAACATGACGCATGCAGTTAGCCTGCTTGCGAGCGATCTTGGAATCAGCCCGACGAGGTGGCAACAGTCGCGCTATCCGGCCGAACTCCAGTCGAAGATTGCAACGGTTCACGATGGCGTCGATACCCGTGTTATCAAGCCCGACCCAACTACCACCGTGATATTACCAGCGAGGAATCTGGCATTGAGTTCCCGCGACGAAGTCGTCACATTTGCGAGCCGTAATCTCGAGCCCTATCGTGGGTTCCATATGTTCATGAGGGCGTTGCCTGAGTTGCTGCGGCGCAGACGAGCCGCCCACGTGTTGATCGTCGGTGGCGACCAGGTCTCATATGGCCGCCCGTTAAAAGGCAGGACGTATCGCGAGCACCTGCTCACCGAGGTGGGGGAGCGCCTCGATCTTTCGCGGGTTCATTTTCTTGGTCATCTGTCGCACCGGGACTATCTGCGCGTGCTGCAGATCTCCACCGCTCATGTATACCTCACCTATCCGTTCGTGCTGTCCTGGTCGATGCTCGAAGCAATGGCGTCCGGATGCGTCGTGATTGGCTCACACACCGCACCTGTCGAGGAAATCATCGAGGACGGAAGGAACGGATTGCTGGTCGATTTTTTCGACCGGCGACAGCTTGTCGAAACGGTCGCTCAGGTCTGCGCTGAGCGGGAAGCCTATGGCGCCATGCGGCTGGCCGCGCGTGCGACTGTGGCGGACCATTACGATCTCCAGACTGTCTGCTTGCCCCGACAGATTGCGCTTCTGGAGAACCAGTCTGGCGCATCGCACGCGCCTTATGAGGATATCGCCTCGCGTAAGACGCCTAAGAGCAATTCCAATCATTACCCGAGGGTCAGTCCATGAATCATGCCGAGCCGTCATGGGAACCAGGAAACGCGGATCTTGCCGGTCTGGACAGGGAACTCGGGAAGAGTGATCGCTACGAAATTGCGTACGGTTCGGGCATCTACCAGCGGCGCGACGAATATCTCGCCCGATCATTCAAGGCGGTCGGTGCGATAGCGGATATTCGTGACAGATCGCGTCGGAGCATAACCATGCCGTGTTCGTGCGGCGTGTTTGGTCGGTGCAAACGTATATGGTTACTGTTCGTACGGAGTATAGATACGTGACCATCGCACTTTCGATGGCAAACCACACATTGACGCTCCGGCCCACTCACTGATAGTGCTGCGGAGCAAATGTGTGAACGTCGAACGGGCCGGAACAGCCGAGTAGCAAACTTGTGAATGTGCGATTCAGGGGAGCAAATTTGTGAATATCGAAGGAAAGCCTGCCCGCATTCACACTTTAGCTCCGAAGCACTGATTTTGCAGCTTCCAGTACCCAAAAAGTCCGAAATTTAGTTCCCCGCGCTCCAGCGCAATGCAAATCTGTGAATGTCGAATGGGACTGAACGGTTGAGCAGCAAACTTGTGAATGTGCGATTCAGAGGAGCAAATTTGTGAATATTGGAGGAAAACCTGCCCGCGTTCACATTTTAGCTCCGAAGCACTCCCACTCATGGTACTTATGCAACCTTGCGGTCAAAAAGAAATGACGAAAAACTGCCAACGCAACGATGCATCCCAATAGCGAAATCGCCGAAATTTTCCATTTGAACGCAGCCTTGCATTGAAATCTGCCGAATTTGGATGGCCAGTTGCGTTGGAGCGCTGAAGGCAAACCGTGCAACACCTCTTTAGGCACCACTGAAGTTGATAATTTATATTATGTCAAATCACGAAAATTCGCAGGACCTGCTTCAGGGTGTGGCGGACCGGCCGCGTGTAGTGCTGCCAGCCGCTACGGTCCGGAGCGTCTCCACACGGCGATTGCGGGACGGTGGATTCCCGAGTAACCTAAGTCCATTGAACTAAGTTCATGGGTACAACAATCATGCAGATCTACAACATTCATGATGCCAAGACCAATCTGTCGCGGCTCATTGAGGAAACGGTGAATGGCGGCGAGCCGTTCGTGATCGCCAAAGCGGGCAAGCCGCTGGTCAAGGTCGTGCGCATTGATGTGGAAACCGGGAAGCCACCCCGGCGCATCGGCTTTATGAAGGGGCAAATCACGGTTCCGGCTGACTTCGACACCATGGGAGCCGACGAGATTGCCAGCATGTTTGAGGGCAAGGCGACGTGAAGCTGCTGCTCGACACCCATCTGCTGCTCTGGGCGGCCGCCGATGATCCTGCCTTGCCCGGCGAAGCGCGCACCGTCATCGAGGACACCGAAAACATCCTGTATTTCAGCGTTGCGAGCCTGTGGGAAATCGTGATCAAGAGCGCGCTGGGACGTGACGATTTTCAGGTCGATGCACGCGTGCTCCGCAGAAACCTGCTTGACGCCGGCTACGAAGAGTTGCCCATTGAAGCGCAGCACGCATTCGAAGTCGCGGCTCTCCCGCCGCTGCATAAAGATCCATTTGACCGGCTCCTTGTCGGCCAGGCGATTGCTGAAGGCATCGTGTTGCTCACCCACGATGAACAGATAAAGCGATATGACTTCGCCCCGGTCCGGTACCTCTAGTATTCGCAAGCCAACTGCCGTCCAGCTTCGGATGAACCTGCCAAAGGCTACGAAGCCCCCGTCGCAATTGCGATGACTCTGCCGATCAGCGCACGGTCCTCCGCATCGAGTGTGTCCGCATGGTAGATCACCAGGTCGCGCAGCGTCGAAGTCAAACGATCGATCAATTGAGGCGACGCTCCGGCAATCGGCCACGTATGCATCAGGTACGCGAGCGGCACCATGCATCTTCTTTCGCACCATCGATCAAACAGCGCAATACACAGGTCCTCGATCTCCTCAGCGGCGTCCGACCGCTCTTCCAACGCGCTGGCCATAGCGGGTTCCCAACATATTGCTTTCAAGTCGTTGACTTCCACTAGTTATTAGAGCCGTCGTGCCGCGCAGACGCAACCACCGCACGAATGGGCCCGCTCGGGCGCTCCCCGGCGATCACCAGACACTATCCGCACAAGAAATACCTCGTCCTGATACAGGTCAAAGCGTGAAGCGCGGCACTGAGTCACCGGCTCCCGCCTCGACCGCGGTGCGGGACGGCATCGGTTTGATGCTGGTCAAGATCTATACAAGGGCTTGCCGATACAGTCAGCGCATCTCAAAAACTGACCGACGGTCGCCCCGGTTTCCACTATGTCCGATCACACGCTGGATGTCGAAATTGGACGACTGGTTTCGGGTCCAATGCTTGAATGCCCACCCGACACGTCCGTCACCGGCGCGGCCAGACTCATGGCCGAGCGCCGCTGCAGCGCGATTGTCGTGACGGCCGGGCGCGGCACGATCGAAAACCTCCTGCGGGAAATCGCCGGGCGTGGCATCAGTCTCGCCGTCGACGACTTCGGCACCGGCTATTCATCCTTCCGGTATTTGCAGGCATTGCCTGTGGATACGCTGAAGGTCGACCGCTCGTTCCTCGCCGGCGTCGGACCGGCCGGAAGCGACGGTACGATCGTACGGGCCATCGTCGCAATGGCAAAGTCGCTCGGCATCATGGTCGTCGCCGAGGGCGTCGAGACCGCATCGCAACTGGCGTTCCTGCGGCAGATCTGCTGCGACCGGGCCCAGGGCTACCTGCTGGCCGTCCCGTCACCGCCCCAGGCGATGCCACGCGTGGCGCTTGCCGTCTGAGCGAGCCGAGGCACGCCTGGGTTGCCCTCCCCGGCTGCTAACCCTTAACCCCCTACCCGCTTTACGCGTCTTTCGCGACAGGCTCCAGACATGCAAGAAGATCCTCCAGTCACCGACGACGAATACGTCCTGTCCGAGCAGGACGTCATCATCACCTGCACCGACACCGCTGGGCGGATCGTCTACGCCAACGACGCTTTCCTCAGGAGCAGCGGCTACCGGCGCGAGGACGTGATGGGCGAGCCGCAGAGCATCGTGCGCCACCCCGACATGCCGTCCGAGGCTTTCCGCGACATGTGGGCGACCATCGAAGAGAACCAGCCTTGGGCCGGCGTTGTGAAGAATCGCCGTATCGACGGCGGCTTCTATTGGGTGGTGGCCAACGTCACACCGGTGTTCGAACGCGGCCAGAAAGTCGGCTACATGTCCGTGCGCACGAAACCCTCGCGGGAGCAGATCGCCAAAGCCGAGCGCCTGTACGCCAGGCTGCACGCCACGGGACGCAACCGCCTGCGTCTCGCCGCCGGCGAACCGGTGCGCACGGGCATGCGAGGCCTGGCCGACTGGCTGCTGGGCCTGCCGGTGCTGCTGCGCCTGTGGCTCATCATGGCGACCTTGATAGCGGTGTTGCTCCTGCAGGCGTTCGGTATGAACCGGGTCTTGCTGCCGGGTCTGCCTGCGCTATGGCAGACATGGCTTCTGGCAGGTGTGGGCGCCGGCCTCGCCATGGCAAGCGGCATTTATCTCTCGCGGAAGATTCTTTGTCCCCTGCGAGCCATCAATGCGAGTGCGATCGGCGTCCTGTGCGGCCATATCCAGCAGCGTTTTCCTGAACAGGGCGATGCGCAGACCCGGACGCTCGGACGCATGCTCAACCAGATGAATGCCAAACTGGTAGGCATCCTGATCGATGCGAAGATTTCGATCGACGTGATTCGCGATGCCGCCAACGCGTTCGCCGACGGCAATGCCGAGCTTGCCAACCGCACCGACGAACAGGCGAGCGCAATCGAGCAAACCACCGCAAGCCTGGGTGAAATCACCGAGACGTCGGAACAGAACGCGCTCGGCGCGCAACGCGCCAACCTCTCCGGCCGGGAAACCGCGGAATCCGCCGAAGTGGCGGCTCAGGAGGTGCATCGCACGGTCGGCGTGATGGCGCAGGTACGTGACCATTCGCGCAAGATCAGCGATATCACGTCGGTGATCGACGGCATCGCGTTCCAGACCAATATCATCGCGCTCAATGCATCGGTGGAAGCGGCGCGGGCCGGGCAGTACGGGCGTGGCTTCGCCGTTGTTGCAGCCGAGGTGCGCAGCCTTGCCCAACGGGCCGCGAGTGCTGCGAAGGAAATCAAGACCTTGATCGAGACTTCGCTGGATACAGTCGCGCTCGCCACCCAGGCGGCGACACGCGCCGGCGAAACCATGAACGCCGTCGAGCAGGCCGTGACACGGTTGACTCATACGGTGCATGACATCGCGCTTGCCAGCCAGGGGCAAAGCGCGCAAATCGCGCAGATCAACGAGGCAGTCGGACAGGTCGCCGGCTTGACACAGCGAAACGCGATTCTGGTGCAGCGCTCGGCCACGGCGTCGCTCGGGCTGCAACAGCAAACGCAGTTACTCGAGACCGCGCTAAGCGTGTTTCAGATCGGCGACACCCACGAAACCGAGACGTCGCATAGCGCCCGCGCGACGGCGCAGGAGCGCAACGAGTTGCCAGCGTTCTCCGCGCAAACGCTGCGCCACGCTGATCAACCGGACGGTCCTGCCGCACATCGTGTGCCGATCGTAACGCGCTCGAGCGGTTCAGCGATCGGTCAGGCGACACTAAGCACAAAGTAGCCCTCCTCCAGACTGGATCCATCGACTTTAGCCGTGACGACCGCATTTGCATTGGCGGTCTGCACGGTATCCGTCCTAGCCGACTTTTCCGGTAAAAAGCTGCAAGGGATGATCGGCCGCCGGGCCGGGAGAAACACAGAGGCTGTGAGCTGCGGTCCCTTCGCCCCCTTCCCTAAGCCCCGCCCTCGCGCTCCAGCACCGAAACCAGCCGCTTAAACCCACGTACCGCAAAGCTTTCACGCGCTCCCCCGAGCGTCGCCGTCCCATCGATCTGCCGCGCAAGCGTCTTATCCCCCTTGCACTGATCGATCCGCACACGATAGATCGCCACCAGCGGCACAAGCTGTTTCGTCCCCGGCTGCTGCTCAGCCGGCACTGGCCCGCCATACACACTCGCAAGTGCCGGCTCATCGAGCGTCGCGACATTCACGCGGTCGACCGCGCTCACGCGGCAATGCAGCGTCCCCATCTCCGCCACCGAGGCGACGAACTGCGCCGTGTCACCAGGCTCAATACGTCCGGCATCGTCCTCGCCGACATAAGCGTCGCCCTTCACCCCAACAGGCCCGATCACGTCGAACAAGCGCTCACCGCGCGCAAGCCACGTACCGGGCGCGAGCTCCTCATCGGTTTGCACGGTGCCGTCGAACGGCGCACGCAGCGTCAACTGCGCGACCTGCGCCTCGAGGCCCGCCACGGTCTCGCGTGCGGCGTCCCATTGTTTCGTCAGTGCGACGCCCTGCTCCAGCAGCCGCGGGTCGAATGACTGCTGCTGGACTTCCCAGCGCAACTGCGCCTCCTCCGCCTGCGCGGTCTTCAGACGATGCTCGAGATCGGGCGACGCGAGCACGGCGAGCACATCGCCTGCACGGACGCGCTGGCCATCGTGCGCGAGCGCCGTTTCCGCCAGCACATACCCCGCTTCCGGCGCATAGAGCCCTTGTGCCGCAAGCGGCCCGAATACGGCGGGCGCGTTGACGCCGCCATGCCACGGCAGCACCGCGAAGACGAACAGCAACGCGCCGAGCGCCGAGCTGCGCACGGTCTGCCGGCACCAGCGCAATTCGTGGCGGCGCCGCCAGCACGTCGTCGCTTCGCGCACGACGGGCCGCACGATGAACCAGCCGAACTCGACGCAAAACAGCATCACGCCGAGCGCCTTGAAGAACGCGTGATAAACGACCAGCGCGATCGAGAAGAACACCACGAGCCGGTAGAGCCACGTCACCAACGAAAACGCGATCAGAAAGCGTCGCCGCCCGGGCGAACAAGGCTCGGGTTGCGGATCGGGAAAGCCAAAGAGCCATTCGCGCATGCGCCAGCGGCCGAAGGCGAACGCGCGATCGTGCAGGTTCGGTATGTCGAGCCAGTCCGAGAGCAGGAAGTAGCCGTCGAAGCGCATGAACGGGCTCGCGTTGATGGTGAGCGTGCCGATCCAGGTCGTCGTCGCGAGCAGGAACGCGCCCGCGCGCATGGGCCCGTCCGGCAAGAGGCTCCACGCAAGCGTTGCGAACGCGGCGAGCGCGAGCTCGGAGAGCATCCCCGCCGCACCGATCCGTAGACGATCGACCCGGTCAGGGACTTTCCAGGCCTCGGTGGTGTCGGTGTAGAGCACGGGCAGCATCACCAGCAGCGCGACGCCCATCGTCGGCACGCGGCAGCCATAGCGGTACGCGGTGAACGCGTGCCCGAACTCGTGCAGGACCTTCGCGAAGGCGAGCGCGAGCCCGATGGCAAGCAGGCCCCGCAAGTCGGCATAGCCATGGAACGTGTGCACGAACTTGTCCCACTGGCGCGAGACTAGTGCGAGGCCGAGGAGTGCCGCGAGCGCCACGCCGATCCAGAACGCCGGCCGGTAGGCGAGCTCCGCGTAGCGCGCAAAGCGCCGCAAGAATGCCATCGGGTGCCAGAGCGGAACGCGGATCATCAGGTAGTGCTTGAGCAGCCACATCGCATGCGAGAGCCGGCTGGCGGCCGCCGTGGCAGCGAGCCGCCCCGTGTCCGACGCGCTCGCCGAGACCAGCAGGTTCTGCTGGCGCAGCATCTTCACGAGCGCCTCGAGATCGGCGACGGCGACCTTCAGCGTGGTTTGCGTATTGATCGACTCGGCGATCGCCTGCGGATCGTCGAGCGCCCAGCGCGAGAGCATCTCAAACGCGGGCCAGCCGATCTGGAAAAAGCGGTTGCCCGCCGGATCGTGCAGCATCCATGTCGGCGCGCCATCAGGCGTCGCGGCGCCGCGCGTCAAGGTCAGTTCCTGGCGCAGTTGGGGAAGGCGTGGCATCGGGGGTGCGCTCCTACCAGCCGAGCCACTGACGCGCGGTCGTCAGCGGACGGCGCAGCACGTAGTACGCGAGCGGTACCCAACGGCCGTGAATGCGCGCCGTGCCCATCACGCCGAGCACCGGACGGGGCCCGCTGCCGCTGAAGGTCGCTTTCACGCGATAGGCGAGCACGCCCTCCGGCGTCGGCTCGGCGCGATAGGCGACGGTATCGATGCGTGCGTCGTATGAGGAGAGCGGCGAGCTCTTCGGATAGAGCGTCAGCGTCGTGCCGGGCTTCACGTCGACGTTGTCGGCCACCGGCAAATACGCGGTGAGCTCGACATTTGCCGGGTCGGCGAGCAGCATCACCTTCTCGCCCACCGAGACGGCCTTGCCGTTCCAGTCGTTCGGATCGGCGAATACCGCGACGCCGGCGCGCGCGGCCGTGACGCGCACGCGCGCGAGCTCGCGTGCCGTGTAGTCGAGCTCCACCCTGCTCTCGTCGAGCTTGCCGCGGCGCAACGCCATGTCGAGCCGGTCCTTGTCGTCGGTGACGGCAAGCTGCGCGGTCTGACGGTACTCCTCGGCGGCCGTGTCGAAGTTCTTGCTCGCCACCGCGTAGCGCGAGGCAAGCGTCGTCGAATCGAGCGCGAAGAGCGGCGTGCCCGGCGTGACGCGCTGGTTCGGCTGCGTATAGAGCCGCTCGATCACGCCGTCGAGCGGCGCGCGTACGACAAACGGGTCGTTTGCCGTCACTTCCGCCGGCGCAAGCACGGTGAGCGGCACCGGCACCACGCACAGGAGCGCGAGCCCCGCCAGCACGCGGCGCTGCACCTTGCCTGGACGCAGCAGGAGTCGCGCGCGCGTCGCCAGCGTCGCGCGCGGCGCGAAGGCGGCAAGCGCGTGTGCCCAGACTTGCGCGAGCTCGCCGAGCATCACCTCTTCGGTGCGCGTCCACGCGTTGTCGCGTACGAACACCACACCGCCTAACGAGCGGCCCGTGCGGTCGGCCAGCGGCACCCACAGCGCGTGCATCGGCCACCACGCGCTCCACTCGGCGGCGACCTCCGCGGGCAGATGGGCGGAGGTGAAGGCGAACGGTCTGGTGGATACCGATGCATGCGGCTCATTCGCTTGCGTGGCATCCGCGCTCCTGCCTTCGGTCTGCGCTTCGGTTCGCGAAGCAGCGCCGGCGCTCGTGCCATCGGCGGCGCCCGGCGCGTGGTTCGCCGCGAGCCGCACGAGCGCGCGGAACGCCGCACCGAGCCATTGCACGTAGGGCGCGCCCGGATCGCTTTGCGGCAGGCCCGAAACGGCAGCCACGGCGCCCGGCGCATGCAACGGCGCGCGCCACCATGCGGCCTGCCGATACGGAATGAACGACAGCGTCTCGTTGACCATCGTGAAGCCGAGCGTCTGTTCGCTCTCGGCCTCTCTCGCGCGCGCCGCGAGCTGCCACAATAGCGCGAGATCGCCCGCTTCGATGCGTACTGGGGCGTTCATGCCGGTACGCTTCGCGCGCAGCGAACGCAGTGAGCGTCGGAGTTGTTCATCATTTCAGCGATTCGCGAAGCGGGCCCAGCCGCTCATGCCGGGCAGGAGTTCGGGGGCACGGCCGTCGAGCGCGGCGGTCACGTCGACGGTCTGCGTAACCGGATCCACGCGTGCGCCGACGCGTGCGACGCTCGCCGGATACGTCTTGCCGACCTCGTCGACCTGCACCGTCAGCGGATGCCCGGGCTTGAGCCATGCGAGCCACTTCGACGGCACGATCATCCTGAGTTCGAGATGGCTCGTATCGAGGATCGTCATGATCGGCTTGCCGGCTTCGGCGAACTGCTGTGCCGCGGCGCTGCGCTTTTCGACGCGTCCGTCGAACGGGGCCGCGATCACGCACTTGTGGACCGTCGCCTGCATATAGGCGACTTCAGCCGCGCCCGCCTTCGCCTTGGCCTCGGCCTCTTCCACGTCGATCTCGCCGATCGAATGCAACTGTGAGAGCTTCTCGTTGACCTGCTTCAGTTGCGTCGCCGCCTCGGCCTCGGCCTGCGCCTTGCGCAATTGCGCCGTGTAGAGCGAGCAGTCGAGCGACACGAGCGTCTGACCCGCGCGAAATGCGTCGCCGTCGCGAAACGGCAGCGACGCGATCTTCGCGCCGATTTCGCTCGAGATCTCGACCTCGTCACGCGACACGAGCTGAATCCGGATGCGCCCGTCGTCGCTGCCAGCAGCGGGCGAGGCACCCGGCGCGACTGCCGTCGCCGGCACTACCGCCGTGGACACACCTTGTGACGCACTCCAGACCGGTTGCATACACAACAAAACCGCCAACACCCCTGCCCCTGCTGTCCAGCATGACTTCATTGCGTCTTTGCTCCGCTTGGCTGGCCGAGATCGGCCCAGTGCTTCTCTTCTATCGCAATTGACTGCTCCACCGACGCAAGATCGCCACCGTCGACTTTCCCCGGCACCGGGTCGAGCCCGAGCGACGCGAGCAATTGCCCATACGCGCTTTCGAGTTGGCCGTAGCTCTGATACATGCGCAACTGCGACATCATCGCGCTGGTGGCCGCGCGAATCTCTTCGAGCTTGCCCTGCGCATTCGCGACGGTCGCGTTGTGCGTGTGCTGGAGAATCTGCTGGTCGACGTCGTTCATTTGCCTGAATAGCTCGAACTGCCGTTGCCGCGCGCCGAGGTCCGCGCGTGCGACGTGCACTTGCGTGAGCACCGCCATCGACAGCGCGAGCTGCTGTGCCTGCGCAACGTCGAGCTGCGCGTTCGCCTGGCCTCGGATGTTCTTGGCGTTCAGCACGTTGAGCAGGTTCCAGCTCACGTTGATGCCGGCCGCTTCCCACCAGTGGTAGACGAGGAAGCTGTTGCTGTCGTAGTGGCTGCCGAGCTGCAGCTCGACGCCCGGCAAAAGCTTCGCCATGGCCTTGTGCGTTTCGTTGACGCTGATGCGCTGGTTGTAGCTCGCCTCGACGAGTTCAGGCCGGCGTTCGAGCGCGGTCTCCTCCATCTGGTCGATGGGCATGCCAAACGACGGCACCGTGAACCCCTGCGGCGGCGCCAAGGTAAAGTCGCTACCCGGCGAGACGTTCATCAGCGACGCGAGGCGCGGCTTTGCTTCCTCGAGCTGATCACGCACCTCCTCGAGCTGGCGCATGATGTCGAGCAGCGCGTGCTGATAGTTGAGCGTATCGAGCGGCGAGCGCAGGCCTTCCTGCTGCGATTTGCGCGAGTCGTCGAGCGCCTGCTTCGCCTGATCGAGCAGCGGGCCGATCCGGTCGTGCAACTGTTGCGCGCCGGCCGCTTCCCAATAGGCCTCGCGCACCTGCTGCATCATGAGCTGCACGACCTTGCGGCGCCGTTGTTCGAGCACGAGCACGCGGTCGGCCTGCTCCTTCGCCTCGAAGTAGCTGACGCCGAAATCTAGCACGTTCCACGAGAAGCCGACGTCGAAGGTTTTATCCACCTTGTCGCTCGAATACGACGGCGGCACCACCTGCGAATTCGTGTAGAGCCCTTCCGACGACGATGCCAGCGGCACATTGCGCGCGGTATAGCCAGCCTGCGTGGTGAGTTGCGGCAGCATGTCGAAGTTGTCGATGCTGAGTTGCTGCTGGGCCAGCGCCTCTTCCATCATCTTCAGACGATGATCGAGGTTGTAGCGGATGGCGCGCGCCATCGCCTCGTCGAGCGTGACGGGGCCGGCCAGCGGCGGCTGGTTCGCGAACATTGCGGTGCGCTCGGCTTGCACGGACTGCGCGCGCTCGGCATCGGTAAACGGTGTGGGGTGAATCGCACAGCCCGATAGCCACAGCGCGGCGACGGAGAGCGCGATGAGCGACGGACGTGGCAAACGCCGCAGGCGCGGCGTGCGCGGAAACTCGGTCGAAGGGTTCACTTCGGCAACTCCGTTGTTCAGGTTTTTATGGTGTTGGAAAAGTGTGTAGCTCATGCACGGTGCTCCGGTACCGCAGCCGCAGTCGTCGCGGCCGGACGCATCACGTGCAACACGGCACGCGCCTGGGCGAACTGCTGGGCCAGCGAGGGCTTGCCGGCAGGCAGCGGCGCCTGCGGCGTGGCGCGTTCGACCAGGTGCGTGAGTGCGTTGTGCGCGGCGTGTTGCGCGTTGTGCTGCACCGCATGGGCGTGCGCATGCCGCGCGTGCTGGCCGCTCGGCGCCAGTACGATCTCGTTGCGCATCAGGTTGCCCGCCGCATTGCGTTGCAGCACGACAATGCGGACGTCGTGCACCCGCGCCGGCATGATCCCGGAGAGCGTGCCGGTGGACGCGTCGTAGTGCAGCCATGCCGGCAGCGGCCGGCCGTCGGCAAGCTGCAGGGACACGTCGGAACTCGCATTCAGGCTCAGGCCGTCGGCCGTCGGCAGCACGTTCGACAGATCCAGCGAGAACAGGCGGTCCGGCGCGGCATCGAAGTCCACGACAACCGGGATCTGTTCGAACATCAAGGAGTCTGCTACGGACGAGTCGAATACAGACGCCGGCGAGACCGCCGAGACGCTCGTATAGTCGACAGGGAAATGCGCAGGCGGCGCGTTCGGATCCGTGAACGTGAACGTCAGCGGGCCAGGTATCGCGCCGATAGGCGGCGCCCGATCCAGTGCGTCGAGCACGATCAACGAACTCGACACGGGATTGCCCATCGGCTCCGCCAGCAGCGGGCCCGGTGACCCTTCGCTCGTTGGAAGCAGCACAGCGGCCGGTCGGTCCGTCGAAGGGGCCGTGGCGACCACGACATCGACCGTGGTCGTGATCGGCGAGCTCGTCTTGATGCCGTCGCTGACGGTGAAAGAGAGGGTGCGCGGTCCCGAGACACCGGGTCCGCTCTCCGAAAACGACACCGATTCCAACGCTGCTTGCCATTGCGCAAGCGTCGCGGCGCTGCCGTTCGAACTCAGTGTCAGCACGCCCGTGCTCGCGTTGAACGATCCCGTGATGCTGCCCGTTGCCGCGCTGCCGGTGAACGACAACACGTCCTCCCCCTGCACGAAACCGTTGCTCACCGAGACCGTTGCGCTCGTGAGCGCAGCGTTGCCGCGGTCGCTCAACGTCACGCCGGGATCGAGCGGCACCGGCGCGCCGCCGCTGCTCTGGTCGGTATAGGTAACGGTCGTGCCGCCGCCGGTGGCGACCGGCGTCTGGTCGGTGGCGCTCACGTTGATGTCTTTCGTGACGGGCGCCGAGGACTCGATGCCGTCGCTTACCGTAAAGCTGATCGTGCGCGTCGCGGTGCTCGGCGTGATCGCCGTGTTGGTATACAGGATCGAATCGAGTGCCGCCTGCCATTGCGCGAGCGTCGCGCTTGAGCCCGCCGAACTCAGCGAGAGCACGCCTGTCGCAGCGGTGTAGGTTCCGGTGATGTTGCCCATCGTCGCGGCGTCTGCGTTGAAGGTCAACTCGTCATAGCCGTTCTGGAAGCCGCTTGTGATCGCGACAGTGGCTGAAGCGAGGGTCGCGTTGCCGCGATCCGACACGTCGATACCCGAATCGATCACCACCGGTGTCGAGGTCGTGTTGTCGCCGGAGGAGAACGTGGTCATGCCCGTTGTCGTGGTGACGATTGGCGTCTGATCCGTGTCCGCCACCGTCACCGTACGCGTTGCCGTGTTACTCGCGTTGCTGTTGGCGTCGGTCACGGTGAAGCTGATCGTGCGCGTCGCGTTGTTCGGCGTGACCGCCGTGTCGGTGTAGGTCACCGCATCGAGTGCCGCCTGCCATTGTGCGAGCGTGGCGCTCGAACCCGCCGAGGTCAGCGAGAGCACGCCAGTTGCCGCGTTGTACGACCCGGTGATGTTGCCCATCGTCGAGCCGTTGTTGGCGAACCCCAGCACGTCCTCGCCGCTGTGGAAGTTGCCGGTGATCGCCACCGTCGCCGTTGCGAGCGTCGACGCGCTGCCGTCCGTCACGCTCAGGCCCGAATCGATCGTCACCGGCGTCGAGGCAACGTTGTCGCCCGCGGTGAACGCCGCCGAGCCCGAGTCGGTGGTCACGCTCGGCGGACCGAGTACATCGACCGTCCTGGTTGCCGCCGCGCTGTTCTCCGTGCCGTCGTTGACCACGAACGAAACGGTGCGGTCGCCCGGCGTCGCACTCGATCCCGCCGAAAAAGTCACTGCGTCGAATGCATTCGCCCATTGCGTGTCGGTGGCCGTGGCGCCGGACGAGTTCAGCGTCAGCACGCCCGTCCCGGCGTTAAACGACGCGATGATATTGCCGTACAGCGTCGAGCTCGTATTCGTGAACGACAGCGTGTCGCCACTATGGAAGCCGCTCGCGATCGAAACGGTGCCGGACGCCTGCGTGGTGTTGTCACGGTCGCTGAGCGTCACGCCACCGTCGATTGCCGTCGCGCTCGTACCGCCGACATAGGTCGTCGTGCCGCCCGTGGTCGTGACAATCGGCGTTTGATCCGTGTCCACCACCGTCACCGTGCGCGTTGCCGTGTTGCTTATGTCGCTGTTGGCGTCGGTCACGGTGAAGCTGATCGTGCGCGTCGCGTTGTTCGGCGTGACCGCCGTGTCGGTGTAGGTCACCGAATCGAGCGCTGCCTGCCATTGCGCGAGCGTCGCGCTCGCCGATGTCAGCGTGAGCACCCCGGTCGTCGCGTCGTACGAACCGGTGATGCTGCCGGTATTGGCGAACCCCAGCACGTCCTCGCCGCTGTGGAAGTTGCCGGTGATCGCCACCGTCGCCGTCGCGAGCGTTGAGGCGCTGCCGTCGGTCACGCTCAGGCCTGAGTCGGCCGTCACCGGCGTCGAGGACACGTTGTCCCCGGCCACGAACGCCGCCGAGCCAGAATCCGTCGTGACGGTCGGTGGACCGAGCACGTCGACCGTTTTCGTCGCCGCCGCACTGTTATCCGTGCCGTCGTTGACCACGAACGAAACGGTGCGGTTTCCCGGTGTCGCACTCGATCCCGCCGAAAACGTCACCGCCTCGAGTGCATTCGCCCATTGCGCGTCGGTGGCCGTGGCGCCGGCCGAGGTCAGCGTCATCACGCCAGTCGCCGAGTTATACGATTCAGTGATATTGCCGAAGAGCGTCGAGCTTGTATTCGTGAACGTCAGCGTGTCGCCGCTATGGAAACCACTGGCGATCGAGACGGTGCCGAACGCCTGTGTGGTGTTGTCGAGGTCGCTGACCGTCACGCCGCTATCGATCGCCGTTGCGCTCGTACCGCCGACATAGTTCGTCGTACCGCCCGTGGTGGTGACGATCGGCGTTTGATCCGTGTCCACCACCGTCACCGTACGCGGTGCCGTATTGCTCGTGTTGCTGGCGGTGTCAGTCACGCTGAAGCTGATCATGCGCGTCGCGCTGTTCGGCGTGACCGCCGTATCGGTGTAGGTCACCGCATCGAGCGCCGCCTGCCATTGGGCGAGTGTCGCGCTCGAGCCCGCCGAGGTCAGCGAAAGCACGCCGGTCGCCGCGTTGTACGACCCGCTGATGTTGCCCATCGTCGAGCCGTTGTTGGTGAACCCCAGCACGTCCTCGCCGCTGTGGAAGTTGCCGCTGATCGCCACCGTCGCCGTTGCGAGCGTCGATGCGCTGCCGTCCGTCACCGTCAGGCCCGAATCGATCGTCACCGGCGTCGAGGCAACGTTGTCGCCGGCCACAAACGCCGCCGACCCCGAATCCGTCGTCACAGTCGGCGGACCGAGCACATCGACCGTCCTGGTTGCCGCCGCGCTGTTCTCCGTGCCGTCGTTGACCACGAACGAAACGGTGCGGTCGCCCGGCGTCGCACTCGATCCCGCCGAAAAAGTCACTGCGTCGAATGCATTCGCCCATTGCGCGTCGGTGGCCGTGGCGCCGGACGAGTTCAGCGTCAGCACGCCCGTCCCAGAGTTAAACGACGCGATGATATTGCCGTACAGCGTCGAGCTCGTATTCGTGAACGACAGCGTGTCGCCGCTATGGAAGCCGCTCGCGATCGACACGGTGCCGAACGCCTGGGTGGTGTTGTCGCGGTCGCTGAGCGTCACGCCGCTATCGATCGTCGTCGCGCTCGCACCGCCGACATAGTTCGTCGTGCCGCCCGTGGTGGTGACGATCGGTGTTTGATCGACATCGGTCACCGTCACCGTGCGCGTTGCCGTGTTGCTCGTGTTGTTGTCGGCGTCAGTCACGGTGAAGCTGATCGTGCGCGTCGCGTTGTTCGGCGTGACCGCCGTGTCGCTGTAGGTCACCGAGTCAAGCGCCGCCTGCCATTGCGCGAGCGTCGCACTCGCCGATGTCAGCGTGAGCACCCCGGTCGTCCCATCGTACGAGCCGGTGATGCTGCCGGTATTGGAGAACCCCAGCGTGTCCTCGCTGGCGTGGAAGTTGCCGGTGATCGCCACCGTGGCCGTTGCCATCGTCGAGGTGATCGTGTCCGTCACCGTCAGGCCCGGATCGACCGTCACCGGTGTCGAGGTCACGTTGTCCCCGGCCACGAACGCCGCCGAGCCAGAATCGGTGGTGACCGAGACCGGGTTCGTCACGTCGACCGTCTTCGTCGCCGTCGCGCTGTTGACGCTGCCGTCGTTGACGACGAACGAAATGGTCCGGTTACCCGTCGTGGTGCTGGAGGTCGAAAACGTCACCGCTTCGAGTGCGTTGGTCCATTGCGCGGTGGTCGCGCTCGCGCCGCTCGAGGTCAGCGTCAGCACGCTGCCGCTAAACGACGCGCTGATATTGCCGTACAGCGTGGCGCTCGTATTCGTGAACGACAGCAGGTCGCCGCTCGCGTCGCCGCTGCTGATCGTCGCCGTCGCCGACGCTTCGGTGCTGTGGCTCCCGTCGCTCAGCGCCACGCCGGTATCGACGGCCGTCGCGCTCGCGCCGGTTTCGTAACTGGTGATCCCGCCCGAAGTCGTGACGACCGGCGGCGCGGTCACATCGACGGTCTTCGTCGCCACAGCACTCGTGACGGTGCCGTCGTTGACGGCGAACGAAATGGTCCGGTCGCCCGTCGTGCTGCTGGTGGTCGAAAAATCGACCGCATCGAGCGCATGCGTCCATTGCGCAGTGGTCGCGCTCGCGCCGTTCGACGTCAGGGTCAGCACGTCGCCGCTGAACGACGCGCTGATATTGCCGTACAGCGTCGCGCTCGTATTCGTAAACGCTAGCGTGTCGCCGCTTGCGGCGCCGCTGCTGATCGTCACCGTCGCCGACGCTTCGGTGCTGTGGCTGCCGTCGCTCAGCGTCGCGCCGGAATCGGCGGCCGTCGCGCTCGCGCCGACTTCGTAACCGGTGGCGCCACCCGTGGTCGTCACGACCGGCGGCGCCGTCACGTTGACGATATCGCTCTCCACCGCGCTGCTGAGGGTGCCGTCGTTGGTGCTGAAGGAGATAATCCGGTTGCCGGTGGTGCTGCTGGTGCTGGTGAACGTGATGGCGTCGAGCGCCGCTTGCCACTGCGCGTTGGTGGCCGAGGCGCCGGACGAGCTCAGCGTCAGCACGCTGCCGCTAAACGACGCGCTGATGTTGCCGTAAGTCGTAGAACTGGTGTTCGTGAACGACAGCGTATCGCCGGTCTGGAAGCCACTACTGATCGATACCGTGCCCGACGCCTGGGTCGCGGACCCGCTGTCGCTCAACGTCACGCCGCTGTCGATCACGGTGGCGGGTGCGCCGACCTCATGGGTCGTGGTGGTGCCACTGGTGGTGACGACCGGCGGGCTGAGTTCGGTGTAAACGATGTTGCCGATGTTCAGCGCTGGCCCGTCGTTGGGAAACACCAGCTTGACGCTGGTGACGTCGCCGAAGGTCGACGACGACAAGGCTTCGTTGACGACGGTTTCACCGCCGTTCGCGGCGTCGTAGGCCAACGCGACTTCGCCGGTGGCGCTGCCGTTGGCCTGGATATAGGCGGTGTCGCCCGGGTTGAAGAGCGTGATGTCCAGCGCGATGCTCGACAGCGAAAACGCCTTGCCGTCCTGCATCGTGATCGTGACGGAGGTGAAGTTCGCGACGCTGTCGTTATTGACGACCAGCGAGTTATACGGCGAGCTTTCGCCCGATATGCCCGCGAAGTTCGGATCGGATGCCACGATGTTGCTATTGGCGACATTGAACGTATAGGTGATGCCGTCGAGCGAAAACGAGGTCACGTCACCGGTGTTGAGACTTTCTGCCGCTGCACTGGTGAAGTTCTCGGTCGTCTGCCCGAGCAGTGCGTCGTAATTCCGTTCGGCCGCGGCCGAAAAGATCACCGGTGTCGTCACATTGCCGACGTCGTAATTCAGCGTCCAGTCGCCGCCGAGCGACGCGGCGCCGATCGGCGTGGTCGCCGCGGCAACGTTGAGTCCGGAGAGCGAGGCGATCTGCTGCACGAGCGCCTGACCGTCGGCGTTTTCCGCCACATCGCAGCCGTAAATCAGCAGATCGCCGCCCGGCTTCATCGCCGCGCCGATCTGCGCGAGTTCCGCGCTGTACTGGCCGAGGTCGGCCGTATCCAGCAGCGTCGAGCCGACTTCGATCTGCGCATCGGAGCCGTGCGACACCAGATGCACTGCGTCAATGCCGGGATGCTGTTGCAGATACTGCGCAATCTGTTCGAGCCCGTCCGTGTTCGGATTCAGCACCACGTATGCGGTGCCGGACGGCAGCCCGGCGATCAGCGTCTGATAGTCGGTTACGTTAGGGTCGATGAAGACCACCTGCTTTTCGGGCTGCGCGCCGGGCAGCAGCGTGGTCGCCAGCGCGCGATTCGTCTTGTCCTTGTCGCCCGTGTGATGGCCCTGATCGGCCCGTGCGTTGCTGCCGGGCGTCACGCCCTCGCCCGGCACCGCATTCGAGTGCGCCTCGGAGAAATGATCCGCATGGTGATGGCTCGCCGCGGCATGGGCAACGGGTACGACCGAGGCCTCGTAGACGATGCGCGGCTCGAGCGCGAGCAGGAGCGGCGCCGGCGCGACGGCCGTGAAACGCGGCGCCGGCTGCGCGGCGAACAGTTTGAACAGCTTATGGGCGAACTTCATTGTTTAATCTCTCCGAGGCCGCCCGCCCGCGCCCCGCGCGCAGGCGGCATCCACAGCGTTACCCGCGCGTGGGATAAACGCCTTGCAGCGCGATGATGCAGGTCAGACCCAGATAGGGATTGCGCAGCGGCGTCGGCAGGCTGTTGCCGGTCGAGCTGTTCTGGATCGCCGGCGCGCTCCCCTGCAGCGACACGTTGATGGGCGCCAGCGACGTATTGGCCGTGTTCGAGCTGTAGAGCGACACGTCGTGGCCGGAATAGGTCGGCGCACCCAGTACCGTGGTCGAGCTCGGCGTGTTCGACGTACCGGTGGTCTCGTTGTTCGCCGGAATCGACACCGTGCCGGACACCGTCACCCCACCCGCGGAACTGGCGACGTGCGTGTGCGAGGGCAACTGGTTGAGCGTCAGGGTGAAGTTCTCTTGCCCGCCCTCGTCGCCCGGCTCGATCGGCGTCAGGTTCAAGCCGTTGCCGGTGCCGACCGGGCTGCGGCCTTGCAGGTCCGGCAGGTTGAAGTTGGTCGTGCCATTGCCGCCGTAAGTGGTGCCGAGCAGCGCGAACAGCGCCTGGTTCTGCGTGACGGGCACCGTCTGACCCTGGCAAAGAGCCCAGCCGTAAGGTGCGAAGGTGAAGCCGACCATACGGATTTCGCCGAGAAACGGATCGCTCATCAAAGCCTCCTGTGGGAAAGGTGGAACTACGCCGCGCGCTGCACGCCGCCTGCTCGCTCTACCGGCTCGGGCGAGCGCAGGCAATGCATCACCGCAGTCAGCGTCGCGCGGCCGCGCACGGGCGCCGTGGGCGTGACGAGCAGATCCCATGCGTCGCCGCCGGGCGCGGTGATGCGAAACACGTCTTGAGGAAGATGAACGCCGGCCGGCAGTTCGAAGACCGCCGAATAGCAGACGTAGGAGTCGTCCATGGGAACGCCCGACGGTGCAGCGCTCAGGTGCGCTTCGACAGAACGGCCGTCCGGCAAACCGAGCAGGAACGGCTGCCCGAGTGCCGCGACGAGCGCGGCGTGGGTAGGTACGGACATCTCGATGGCCCCCTCAAAGCCGCCGGAAACGGCTCCGGCGATATTGGTCTTGGTTGTTCACTGCTTGCTGTACCCAGGCCGCGCTTGCCGACCACCACCGCCTGAACTGCACCGCTATGCCGCTGCGGCTATCAGCCCGGCTAGCGGCGGCACAGCTCCTTCGCCATCGAACCGCACGGCATCCCGGCGCATCACCTCGTAGACGCCGTTCTCGCCGGCCGGCACAAACCCAAGCCTTCGATACAGCGAGCGCACGGGGTTGCCGGACTCCACATACAGGCGCATCGGCATCGCACGGCGCGCCGCCTCGGCCACGAGCGCCTGCATGAGCCGCGTGCCGATGCCGGCGCCACGATGCTCGGGCAGGAGCGCGATATCGATCAGGCGCGCCTCGCTGCTGCTCCAGTCGTGGTAGAGACGTCCAACCGGCAGCGCGCCGAGCAGGACGACGTCGAAGCACCCACGCGGGTAATGACGGCGGTAATAGGCGTCCTGCATCGCGAACTGTCCGGCGAGCAACGTGTCGATCTGGACAGCGCTCCAGCCCGCATTGGAGAATTCCGCGGCACGCGTGCTGATATAGACGGCGCGCAGGAATTCCCGGTCCGATTCCAGCGATGCCCGCAAGCCGATTTCGGCGCGCGCATCATTAATGGAAAATCCGGATCGGACAATCGGCGAAACGATGGAGTCGACTGTGCAATGGTTCATTTCAATTGCACGCTAATCCAGCGCGCCGGATATTATTTCAATGATTATTTCGTATGATGTTAGCCGAGCGGATATGACTATGCAATGACGCTTGCTTAAATCACGCTACGGACTTTCCCGCATTCTGTTTACAGACCGATTGCAATGTAATGATTATCGGCGCTGACTCCTGGAGCGGAAGCCCGGACAGCGGCCAATTTCCGCGGGCTTGCCGATGAGATATCAGGCAATTCGAAAGTATTTCGAAAGAAATATATGCCGCTAACGTGCATTTTTTACCGCATGTAGCGATAATGCGCCTTGCCTGTTTTTAAAACGACCGTGCGCCTGAATCGTTTTTTGCTAAAACGTGAGAGGCTGAATCGGCGGAAAAGGACAACAGTTAAGCCCGAAGTGGGAGTTTGGCGAGCCATTAAAACGTATGCGATGGCTCGCCACGGCGTACATCCGGCGTTCAATTGCCGGCAGTCTGGTTATAGTGCCGAAGCCGCATTCGTCATGCTCTCGCAGCCTTCATTGCGACGCACCTTCAATTGTGATGTTCCGGATCACGGCCTCGGTTCGCCCATCCTCGTCGTCAATCGAGTCGGTCCACAGAATGCCGTATTCGGGAAGCCAGGTCGTGTGCCAACGGGCCATCGCGCCGCCCTTTTTGGCTCGGGCGCATTGCAGGCCGATGGCAGCGCCTTTCAGCGACGGAAAGATCTGCGAGGCTGGCGACGACTGACCGACCACACAGTCTGTCGACTTACCGCCCTCGGAGGGCTGCGGGGCGGCGATGTGAATGCTTTCGCCTGGCACGAGCGCACCGTTGGCTACAGCGATAGCACCAAGATCCTCGAGCGTGCCCATCTGGGTGGTCGCCATGCCGGTCCCAACGGTCTGAATGCGCAAACTTGCCAGACGGTAGCTCAAGGTGAAATCAGACCAGCCGTCGGCCGTGACGAGTTCCCCGATAACGCCGTTGTTGCGGCGATTGACGAATACGTCCTTGAACACGGCGTCATCGCCTGGCGTCGTCTTGTTCACCCACTGAGCGTCCACCGTAATCCGTGAATACGGCAATGGGCGGCTGCCATCTGCCGGCAAGCTGCGGCGCATGGCTTCGGGTAAGCGGCGCTCATCGAAGTGCTCATCGAAATACGCCACCGAATCGTCAAGTACCGACTGGAAGGCCGCTTTGCCGTGGCTCATCACTTGAAGAAAATCGTATGAGCCGCGTTCTCGCGTCGGCTCCGGAGATTTGTCGAGTGCGTCTATCGCATAGACGAGCTGGCCGCACGGCCCGGGCGGGTATCCAGGCGTACCGGGTGGGAGCGGCGGGGTCGCGTTTAGACAAGCCTCCGCGTCCAGCAAGTCGGCCAGGCTGTAATGGTCAGCTGCGCGCCCGGACTTCGAGCTATCCATCGCGATCTGAAGCATCTCCATCCCATCTTCAAACGTGCGAGGCGAGGCTTTCTTCGCGAACGCCATAAAGTCCGTCTCCTGCAACGGAGACGTGCGGCAGTCATTCGCCGGGTCGGTTGCGATATCTTTCAGCAGCCGCATCACTTTTAGCCGATCATCCGGCGAGAGCCCGATAGCCCAGAACGCGCTCAATTTAGGCATTTGCCCCGCGCCGACAGGCCGCCATGCAGGATCGCGCGCGATCTTGACGACCCAGTAGGTAATGACGCGCCCTTGCTCAGAATCAGGATCGATCCCATTAGCGATCAGTTTTTGGCGAAAATAATCGGGGTTTGGCGTCGAGAAATAACCTGTTGCCGGACTTCCTTGCACCGTGGCTGACGCTGGGGGCGATTCCGGCTCTGCCGGCGCTACGTCCAGGCCAACTCCAAAGGCCGTCGACGTCAAAAGCGCCAGCAACAGCCCGGATAATCTGGTTTTGCAATTCATCATTGGTATTTTTTTAATCGTCAAGCGGAAATGCTCTGCCAGCTTCGGAGCAAACCCGAAGCTCAATTGTCGGCAGTTTCGGTGTTGACATACATCGATTGAATGCCCACGCGTCCCGGTCCCGTGAAGCGGTTGACGATGAAATTCATGCCGGCTCCAAAGAACCCGCTCGTGAGCCTGTCAACCACGGTTTCCATTTTGACGCCCGGCGTCTTGTACAGCCACCCACCCGGTTCGATGTCGATGGTCTCGCCGGCCGCGAGTTCCTTCTCGAACACGTTCCCGTAGCCGTGTAGCCAGAGCACGCCTTCGTTCGACTCGCTGCGGAACTTATCGATGAAGAAGCCCGTTTGGCCGAACAGCATGTTGCTGATACCGCGCACGCGTTCGAAGGTGTATTCGATGTTCGCGGTTGCAGCGAGGAACTGATGTTCGCGGACATGCAGTTCCTCGCCTCTTCCGAGGTGAATCGGAACGATGTGCCCTGCCCCATCCCGGCTGAAAGCGATGACGCCATTGCCGCTCGCCTCCGTGACGAAAATCTGCATGCCCGCCATCATGCGCTTCAAGGCGCCTTTCATCGGGCGCAAGCCGATCTTCACGTTTGAATTCTTCCAGAGCAGGATGTGGTGCTCGAAGAAGACCGACTGACGCGACACATCGACCGAGAGCACCGGCACAAGCTCGCCGCCAATGTGATAGGTGACGCCGCCATAGGTTTCGTCGGTGGCGCTGGTGGGCATGAGGGTCGGTAACTGGTTCATTCTTGAGTGGCCTCGTTGTACACACGTGATGTGATAGTTTTCTCGCTCTGCACACGCGAGAATCGCCTTGCGCTTTTCCTGGTAGTGTTAAGCACTTTCGCTGCGATTCTCGAGAATCTCCTGCACAAACTTCCACGCCATGTCAGGCATGTTTCGATACTCGCTTGACTCGGGCGACAGTAACCAGTTATCCAAAGTCCGCTTCTTCGTGCCGATCCGCTCGGCGAACTGCTCACGCGTCATGCCCAGCTCACTCATCGCATGACGCAGAAACTCTTGCTGCGGTTGAGGCGCGCCTTTTTTCACGCTGCGCCCCCCGGCTTGTGCCCACTCACCTCGTCATACATCGCATCAGGCGCGATATCGACGCCGTTGGGCCACACCACCACTCCATCGCGGATCGTAGCGAGCGCAAAGTAGGACTCGTCGGCGAGCGGGGCAAACACGCCGCTGAAATCGTCTTTCGACATATCCACTACACCGCGCAGTCCATCGGCGAAACCTACTTCGAGCCGATGGCCGGGCAATACCTTCAACGCTGTCACGTTCCACGCAATCATGATGTTCACTCCAGTGGAGCGATCGGTTTCGGTGTCGCAAGCGCGCGGCACAGTTCCCAATCCTCGTTGAGTTCGGCCCGGTGTTCCGATGCCCATTCGAGGACCAGCGCCAGCGCCCGCTTTGGCAACGATCCCCGGATGACTTCGAGCGTATCGATGCGGATCAAGGCCTCAAAATCCCCGTAGCGCGCATGAAAATGGGCAGGGTTGTGATCTCGCCAGTACATGCTGATGATAATTCCGAAAACACGCTAATGGTCGGCACACGGACCTCCTAAAATATACTCAACGAGTATATTAGTGCAGGTTGTCTGGAGCGTCGAGCCATCTTCGACCTCACTCTGTATATCGGCCGGTGTGAGCTCGCTCTTGAATGGAGGCGCCTCGTCCTATGACAGGCGCCGTCTGCCGCCCGGCAATGACAATGAACGCGACGGATAGCAGCGCGCAGACGGCGCCGAGCATGATCGAGGCGGCATAGCTCTGATAGACGTCGAACAGCAGCCCGCCGAGGCTCCCTCCCGCGATGGCGGCAATGCCCACTGAGATATAGAGCGCACCGAGAATCGCCCCGAGATTGGCAGTACCGAACCAGCTGGCTGCGACCGACGGATAGAGAGAGATGCAGCCACCATTCGCCACGCCGAAGAGCACCGCGAACACGGCGAGCGATGCGAAGCCGTGAGCGCCGAGCCAGAAGCCATTCAGGACGGCAAGTGCCAAGGTCAGGCAGACCAGCAGGCGCTTTGCACCAATCCGGTCGCCGATGCTGCCCAGGAAGAGCCGCCCCGCCACATTGCCGACACCGATCAACCCAATCAGCAGATTGGCTTGGGTTGCCGAGATACCGAGTTGCCGCGCATACGGATTGATGTGCACGAGCGCGAGAAAGAGGCCCACGGAGCCGAGCAAAATCGCCCCGAAGTACCACCAGAACCGCCCGCTGCGAATTGCCTCGGCAAGTCGCACGCCGGTCTGCTGCATAGAGCGAGGCATCGTGCCAGCAGCGCTGACGGTGCCGGGTTGCCGGTCTCCGTCGGGAAGCAGCCCGAGCGCTTGCGGGCTGCCCCGGATCAGCATCGCGGCAGCGATGCCAACCACCGCGATCGCCGCTGCAAAGATCCGCATGGTCGCTTCCCACGATACATGCTGCATCAGCAGTCCGGCGAGCGTCGGCCCGGCGAATGTGCCGAGCCCGGTGCCCGCGAGAGCGATACCGGAGGCCTTGCTGCGCTTCCTCACGAACCAGCGTTGGACCGCCGTCACGGAAGGAACATAGACAAGCCCCACGCCCAGCCCGACCAGCGAACAGAACGATACGAGAAAGAGCCGCAGGGAACCTGTCGCGACGCTGCTGACAAAGAAGCCGAGTGCGAGCAAGACGATGCCCGCGCTGACGACCCGCCTCGTCGAAATGCGGTCAGCAAGGGAACCAGAAAAAACACCGACCGTGTAGTAGATGAACGCCGTGAGCGAGAACACCGACGCCACGGAAAAACGTCCTGCGTCGAAGTTCGCCTGGATATGCGAGAAGAATGCGCCGAAGGAATACGCGGCGCCGAAGATAAGTGCGAGCAGCAGATGCGCCGCGCATACGACATACCAGCCTGGAAACACTTGGCCTTTCATAGACGATCCTTTGCGGTTAGCCTGCGCCATCGACGACGCCCGGCCTCTTGCCCATGGCCCCCACTCGAACGAGCGAGATGTCTATACATATCGCCCATCCAATGACCGCACAACCGGGTAACCACCTATTTGTGCAAAATTGTCTATACAAGTAAATTCTTAGCCAAATTGAATCAATTTCGACATGACCGGTTACCGATAACCCCGGCTGCCAGGCGCAGTGAATCGTGACCGGCAGCATCCGAATGAAGCGTTCTGGAGAATGTTCCGTGGCAATTCCCAGCGAAAACCCCGCTAGCGGCGCGTTGATCGAATCCCGCTCAATCGACTACATCCCCGATACGGAACGGCATGGCAGCCTGTTGAGCCAGTTCACACTCTGGCTATCGGCCAACCTGCAGGTCACCGCCATCGTGACCGGTGCGCTCGCCGTGGTCCTCGGCGGGGACGTGTTCTGGTCGCTCGTCGCCTTGCTGATCGGGCAGGTGGTTGGCGGCGCGGTGATGGCGCTGCATGGCGCACAGGGGCCTCAACTCGGCCTCCCGCAAATGATCTCGAGCCGTGTGCAGTTCGGCGTCTATGGTGCGATGATCCCCATCGTCCTCGTGTGCCTGATGTATGTCGGGTTTTCGGCGAGCGGTTCGGTGCTGGCGGGCCAGGCGGTCGCCCAGTTGTTCAACGTGGACGATTCGCTGGGTATCGTGATTTTCGCCGTGGTGATCGTATTCCTGACGATCTTCGGCTACCGCTCGATTCACTTTGTTGGACGCATTGCGAGCGTGGTGGGTGTGGCAGCCTTTGTTTTCATGTTTGCGCAACTCTTCACGCATCACGACATCGCTGCGCTGCTTGCCAACCGGCACTTTACGCTCCCGAGCTTCCTGCTCGCGATGTCGCTGTCGGCGTCGTGGCAGATCGCGTTTGGACCGTACGTTGCGGATTATTCGCGTTATCTACCGCGCTCGACCTCGTCGGTGCGGACGTTTTTCGCCGTGGGACTCGGCTCGGTGATTGGCGCCCAGGCTGCCATGACCTTCGGCGTATTCGCCGCGGCGCTGGCCGGAAGCCAGTTCTCGCATCACGAGGTGTCGTACATCGTCGGGCTCGGCGCGAGCGGTGCAGTCGCCGCGCTGCTGTACTTCAGCATCGCCTTTGGCAAGGTGACGGTGACGACGCTCAACGCCTACGGCAGCTTCATGTCGATGGCGACGATCGTCAGTGGCTTTCGCGGTCAACGCACCATCTCGACCCGTCACCGTCTGTTTTATATCCTCGGCATGGTGGGCCTGTCGACCTTGCTGGCGCTCGCTGGCCGCCACTCGTTCCTGAAGGAATTCTCCGCGTTTATCCTGTTCCTGCTTGCGTTTTTCACGCCGTGGAGTGCGATCAACCTGGTGGACTACTACTGCTTTACCAAATCGCGCTATGACGTCCCTGCCCTGTCGAATCCGGACGGTCGTTACGGCCGCTGGAATGGCATGGCGATCGCCATCTATGTGGCGGGTGTGCTGGTGCAACTGCCGTTCATCTCCACCAGTTTCTACACAGGGCCGCTCGTCGATGCGCTCGGCGGAACGGACATCTCATGGATTCTCGGTCTGGTCGCACCAGCGGTGCTCTACTACGTATGTGCTCGCGCTTCGTCACGCAGCATCCCTGAGCGTCTGATTCTTCCTGTCGAGCAAGGGCAGGCACGTAGCTGACGCTGCCCAAGCAATCGGCGAGGCGCTACGCCACCACGCCGGACTGATGCACCACCAGCCGCGCATAGGCGCCGCCTGCAGCCAGCAGTTCGTCATGACTGCCGGCCTCGACTATCCGCCCGGCATCCATGACAAGAATCGTGTCCGCATTCTGGATGGTGGACAGGCGATGCGCGATGATGATCGAGGTGCGCGTCGCCATCAACTCGTCAAGGGCGGTGCGGATCTGCTGCTCGCTGATCGTATCCAGATGCGAGGTCGCCTCATCGAGAACCAGGATTGGCGCGTCCTTCAGAAACGCGCGGGCAATCGCGACCCGCTGACGCTGGCCGCCCGACAACTGCACGCCACGCTCGCCCACCCGGGTGGCGAGCCCGTCCGGCAGGCGTTCGACAAACTCGCTTAGCGCGGCCCGCTCCAGCGCGCGGCGCACATCCGCGTCGGAGACGTCGCGCCCGGCGAGACGGATATTCGCCTCAAGCGTGTCGTTGAACAGGTACGTGTCCTGCGCCACTAGCGCGATATGGCTGCGCAGGTCGTCCAGTCGCAGCCGGCGCAAGTCGATACCGCCTAGCGTGATGGCGCCTTGCTGCGGATCCCAGAAGCGCAACAGCAGATTGGCCACCGTCGACTTGCCTGCGCCGGAGGCACCGACCAGCGCGACGGTGCTGCCGGGACGCACCGCAAAGCTCACCCGCTCCAGTGCCGGTGTGCTGCGTCCGGGGTAAGCGAAGCTCACCGAGTCGAGCCGCACTTGCGGGTTCGCGGGTACCGGAAGGTCTCCATCGGTCACCGGTTCGGGTTCCGCTTCGACGACATGCAGCCGGCGCGTGGAGGCGATCGTATCCGCCAGTTGGCGGGCCACCTGGCCAATCTCGGCCACGGGCATGAAGGCCGCTACGGACACCAGCACCAGCAAGGGCAGCCATTCATGCGCAAACCAGCCGCGCGCGGACAACACGGCGCCAAGCAAGGCGACGGCGAGGCCGCCCAGCCCGGTCGCGACCTCAAGCGCGGCGCTCTGGCGCGCAAGATCATCCAGCAAGGCCGAGCGCTGCTTTTGATAGGTGGCGATGTCGGCGAGAAATACCTCGCGGCGCCGGCCGGTCGCCTGGAAGGCGGCGAGTTCGGCGAGGCCCTGGATCGTTTCCGTGAGATGCGCGCCAAGTTGCCCCAGCGCGGCGCGGGCCTGACTGCCCAGACGGTCGATCTTGCTGCGCGCGAACACCGGGGTCAGGCCTGCCCAGGCGAGGAACGGCAGCAGGACCAGGGCGAGCGGCCAGGCCGCCCATGCCAGCAGCGCCAGCACACCGGCGGGGATCAGCACCGCAACGAAGGCCGGCGCCACAGTGTGGGCGTAGAAATATTCGACCGTCTCCACGTCCTGGGTTGCCAGCGCCACCAGGTCGCCGGAGCGCCTGCGCAGCAGATAAGCGGGAGCGAGGCGCTCGAGCTTGGCGAACAACTCAATGCGCATTTCCGCGAGCAGCCGGTACGCCATGTCATGCGCGAGCCACGATTCCAGCCAGTGCAGCGTCGCCGCGACCGGGGCCGCGAGCAACAGGCCGACCGCCAGCGCGAAGACCGGCCGTCCCGAGGCGACCCCGGCAACCACGAGCGCGCCCAGGATGCCCACGCCAATGAAACCCAGCACCCGGCCAATGCCGCACAGCACCGTCAGCGCCAGCTTCACCCGCCATGGCCAGATGAAGCGCAACAAGGTATGCAAGGTCTCGCCCCAGCCGATTCCCGCCGCGTCCTCGGCGAGCGGCCGAACCTGCGGCCCCGACGACGCCGGCGCCGCGCTCAAAGGTTCCATCGCGACCGGGCGTTCGCCGCTTGCCGCGACCTGCGGTCCCATCAGGCGGCGATACGCCCCGGAGCGCATAATCAGTTCGGCGTGCGTACCGCTCTCCACGACCCGTCCGTGATCCAGCACCAGGATCCGGTCGGCGCCGATGACGCTCGACAGACGGTGCGCGAGGATCAGTGTCGTGCGACCTTTCATTAGCCGGTCCAATGCCTGCTGGATGATCGCCTCGTTTTGCGCGTCGACCGCCGACAGCGCTTCGTCCAGCAACAGGATGGGCGCGTCGCGTAGCAGCGCGCGGGCAATCGCGATGCGCTGGCGTTGCCCGCCGGAGAGCGTCGCACCTCGTTCGCCGATGCGTGTCGCATAGCCGTCCGGCAAGGCCTTGATGAAATCGTGGATATTGGCCGCGGTAGCGGCGGCGACCATCTCCGCGTCGCTGGCGTCGTGCCGGCCGAGCCGCAGGTTGTCGGCGATCGTGCCGTCGAACAGCGTGCTGTCCTGAGAGACGATTGCGATCATGCCGCGCACCTGGTCCGGGTCGAGGGTGCGGATGTCGTGGCCGCCGATCTTGATCACGCCGGCCTGCGCATCGTGCTGGCGCAGCAAGAGACGCAGGATGGTGGACTTGCCGGCTCCGCTCGGGCCGACGATTCCGACGGTCTCGCCGGCGCCGATCTCGAAGCTAAGTCCCGCATGGGCGTCGGCACGACGGCCCGGATAGGCAAAGCCAACGTTGTCGAAGGCGATGCTCGCGGCGAGATCCGGCACCTGTGCTCCACCCCCAGCCGGCGCGTCGCTGCGGGCCTCCAGCAGCGTATGGATGGCGCTCGCCGCCGATTGCCCGATCATGCCCTGGTGCAGTACCGAGCGCAGGTCGCGCAGCGGCCGGAAGATTTCCGTTCCGGCCATCAGGATGATCAGCAGCGCTTCCAGGCTCATTTCGCCATGGCTCACGCGCCACGCGCCGAGCGCGATGGCGGCGGCCGCGCCGAGGCCCGTGCCGAGATCGGTGAAGAAGCGGGTGAGCAGACCCAGCGCCAGTACCCAGAATGTGCTGCCGGACAGGGCTCGTGCACGCTCTGCGAGCTTTTGCGCGAAAGCGCCGCTCTGACCGAACGCCTTGAGCGTAGGGAGACCCTGTACCGCATCGAGGAACTCTTCCCCAAACGCCTTGAACGCTCTCGCACGGGCGATGGCCGCGCGCTTGTCGGCGTTGTGGACCAGCATCGGCAGCGCGAGCGTCGCGAGTGCGGCGACCAGCAGCACGGCCGCGGTCGGCACATCCCACCAGGCCAGCACGGCGAAGATCACCACGGGTGCGCAGGCGGCAATAATGAGCTGCGGCACGTAGGCGCCGAAGAAGGTCTGCAACTGCTCCACGCCATCGATGACGGCGAGCATCACGCCGCCGGTGCGCTCGGCGCCGAACCACGCCGGTCCAAGTTCGGCGATACGGTCGAACAGGCGCGCGCGCAGCACCGACTGAACGCGCCCGGCCGTCCCTTGCGCGAGGACGATCCGGCGATGGTCGAGCCAGGCCCGCAGCAACATGCAGGCGACCGTGCCGGCCGCCGCCAGCGCCACCTGCCGCAGCGGCGCGCCGCCGAAGGCAAGCGCGAGGACCCGGCCGAGGAAGACGAAGCGCAGAACGCCAAAGCCCATGGCGAGCAAGCCAAGGCCCACCGCGCCGGCCACGCGCAGGCGCAGCCCTGCCATCATCAGCCACAACCTGCTATCGAAATACATGCCTGTCTCCGGTCGATTCAGTGCCACATCGGGTTTATGCGACCTTACCTTGTGCCGGAGGGGCAGGCAAAAGATGGTTTTTCAAGGGGTGTTGAATATCCTACAATACCTCCCTATGTCCAACATCCCTCCTCTCCCAGCGTTGCGCGCCTTCGAGGCGGCGGTGCGGCTCGGCGGCTTTGCCCGGGCGGCGGCCGAACTGAACGTGTCGACCAGCGCCGTCAGCCATCAGATCCGTAACCTGGAGGAATTGCTGGGCGCCCGCCTCATCGAGCGCAGCACCGGTATCGGCGGGATTCGTTTGACAGCCGCGGGGACCACCTTGCTGCCGGCCGCGAGCAGTGCGCTGTCGCTGCTGGAGGATGCGTGTTCACAGATCAAGGGCGTCGCCAGACAACTCACTGTGTCGGCCAATGTGCCGTTCTCCGCCATGTGGCTGGCGCGCCGTCTTGCCGAGTTTTCAGGCCGCCATCCCGAGACCCGGCTGAATGCGATCATTCAGGATGGCGAACCAGATTTTGCCCGCTATGATATCGACCTCGCTGTGGTGCACGTACCGGAACACAAGCTGCGCCCCGATGACGTGATCCTGCTGCAGGAGGAGGTGTTTCCGGTCTGCAGCCCCGAGCTGCATCCGTTCGCCTCCACAGCGGTGTGTCGTTGCCGCCTGTTGCAGGAGACGCACGACAACTCCCCTGAAATCGATTGGCACACGTGGTCGGCGCATTTCGGCCTTCCCAACGATTTCGAAACCAAGATCGTCCGCTATAGCAGCTTCAGTCAGGTGATTGGTGCGGCCATTGGGGGCGCTGGGCTCGCGTTAGGCCGCTCGCCGCTGATTGACCCGGAACTGGCGAGCGCTCGCCTGGTGCGGCTATTTCCTGACCTGTCGCGCCCGGCGTCCTGGCGCTTCGTCCTGCGTCGAGGCCCAGGGCGCCAGCACCGGATGCTTGACCCGTTGATTGAGTTCCTCCGCGCGGAGGCCGCAGTACCTGCAATGCGCCCTATCGATGCTTATCTGATATCCGCGAACGCTTGAAGCAACCCTCGACGTCCGTCACCCGAGCGTCGCAAGATATTGGTGTACGGCCTGAATGGCGGCCGCCCCTTCCCCCACGGCAGCCGCTACTCTCTTGACCGAGCCGCTGCGCACGTCACCGGCGGAAAAGATGCCGGGCCGGCTCGTCTCGAGATCGTGCGGCGGCCGCTCCGCTGTCCACTGGTCGCCCGTATCGGCGCCGGTCAGCACGAACCCATCCTTGTCGAGCGCGACACAATCGCCAAGCCACTTGGTACTCGGCTCGGCCCCAAGAAACAGGAACACGTGCCGGATGGGCTTGTGCTCGATCTGCCCCTGCCGGTTCCACGTGATCGACTCAAGTCTCGATTCGCCGCATAACTCGACGATCTTTGTCCTCGTGTGAAGCGTGATGTTGGCCGCCGCGTTGATCCGCCTGATCAGATACGCGGACATGCTGGCACTCAGTCCGTCGCCGCGAATCGCGACGTGGACATGACGGGCGAACCTTGCAAGGAATACGGCAGCCTGTCCGGCCGAATTCCCACCGCCAACCACGATCACCTCTTCGTTGTTGCAGAACGCACCCTCCATGAAGGTTGCACTGTAGTAGACGCCGCGCCCTTCGAAATGCCCAAGCCGCGGCAGGTCGGGTTTCCGATAACGCGCGCCGGTAGCAATGACGACCGCGTCGGCGTAGACGCCCTCATCATGATCCAGTCCGAGGTGAAACGATTGGTTCTCCGTGCAATCGATCTTCAGTGCCTCGATGGGCACGCCGACCTCGGCACCGAACTTGCGACATTGCGACAGGCCTCGGCCGGCTAGCGCCTGCCCCGATATGCCGGTCGGAAATCCAAAGTAATTCTCGATCTTCGAACTGGTGCCCGCTTGCCCTCCTGGCGCCTTGGCGTCCAGCACCGCCACTTTGAGTCCCTCCGAGGCGGCATACACCGCGGCCGCAAGCCCCGCGGGTCCGGCGCCGACCACCACGAGATCGAAGCGCTCGCCGTTCAGCCGGTCCGGGCTCAGGCCGATCGCATCGGCGGCGGCCCGGTTGCTCGGTTGTCTGAGCACGGTGCCTTGAAACGTGACCAACACCGGAATATCGGCCTCCGTTACGTCATAACGTGTCAGGAGCTCTTTTGTTTCCGCGTGCTCGACAATATCGAAGTAGGCCGAAGGCTGGCCGTTGCGGCTCAGGAAGTGACGCAGGCGCAGCGTTGGGGCTGAGGAGGTACTGCCAATCACCATCACGCCGGTATGCTGTCCCTGGATGAAAGCGACCCGGCGCAGGATGTAGGCGCGCATGATGGTTTCGCTTAACTCCGCTTCGGCAATCACAAGCGCGCGCAGTGACTCCTCGTCTATGACGATGACCTCGCAATCGGAAATGGCGCGCGTCGTTGCCGCTGCGGCCCGGCCGGCGAGCGTGCCAACCTCGCCGGTGAAACTGCCGGGGCCATGTGTGCCGAGGAATCTGGGCCCATCAACGGAGCCTCTGGTCGACTCGATCGTTCCGGAGAGAATGGCGAACATCGCGATGTGCCGGTCGCCTTCGGAATAGAGGATGTCGTTGGCTTTGAGCCTGCGTCGCTCGCCGTAGCGCTCCAGGATCGCCAGTTGCCTCTCGTCCAGCGTGGGATATATCTGGTGATAGCGGCTGCCGCCTGATGCCAGCTCGTTGGGCTTGCCTGAAGAGTCTTTGCTCATAGCGGATTCCGTCAAGTCAAGAAGCGATCCTTGTCGTGGAGCGGCTGCACCCACTATCCGTATGATATCTCCGCTTGCGACACGCGAGCGAGCCGTGCCTGCTCGCGTGTCCCTTCGCGTGTCCCTTCGCGTGTCCGCTTATCTGTCCGCTTATGTCACCGTTCAGGCGGCGACTTTTCGTTCCACGCCAAGCGGCAATTCAGGCATCTCCCGGTCGGACTGCGGCACGGAACCCAGCCGGCGATGCACGTCATGCGTCACGAAACCCTGTTCGCGGCTCGGCACATCGAACCACTCCCGATGCGCGAACGAATCGCGGATGTCTTCGAGACCGCTTTCCCAATGCTCCTGCATCGTGTCGATGCTGAACTCGTAGTCCTTGTAGTGCCCCTCATACGGCTTGTTCTTGTAGATCAGGTGCACCACATTGATCGCGCTGCCGTCGGCCGCCTCTTCCGCGAGGCGGAAGAGCGGATCGGTCTTGCGCAGATCGGGCGGAACGTGCGCCAGCAACTCCTTGATGAAGCGTGCATGCTTCTGACGATCCGCGAGCATGCTGGTAATCGCCCGCGTACGGCTCGAGTACTGAATATCTTTGGCACGCTCGGACACATCGAGGAAATCCCCGGGCGCATTGCCTCTCGCGCTCCACAGATCGACCTGAAAAACCAGCGCATCCTTGTGGTCCGCATCGCGCAGCACTTCGGTCAGCGGTGTGTTGGAAACCAGACCGCCGTCCCAGTAGTACTCGCCGTCGATTTCAACCGCCGGGAAACCCGGCGGCAACGCCCCTGACGCCATGAAATGCTCCGGCTCAAGACGCATTTTCGTGTTGTCGAAATACACCAGGTTGCCGGTTCGCACGTTCACGGCGCCCACCGAAACGCGAATGTCGCCGTCATTGATACGGTCGAAATCGGCGAACTTCAGCAGCGTTTCCCGCAGCGCGGCCGTGTCGTAATGACTGACCATGTTGGGGCTTTGCTTGCCAAAACCTGGCAGCGGCGATGGCACGCGCGGCGAGAAAAAGCCCGGCTGGCCCTCGGTGAGCGCGCGCCCGGCGGCCCACATGCTCGCCCACTTGCGCGACAGGTCGTGCAGCCCGAAGCCCGGCAGCGTCCATGCTCCCACCGCGCCGAGCCAGTCGCGCGGATGGCAGATCGAATTCCAGAAGCCGCGTAACGCTTCCACGCGTTTGTCCGGCGCATTACCGGCGATGATCGCGGTATTGAGTGCGCCGATCGAAACACCGGCAATCCAGTTCGGTTGCACTCCGGCCTCGGCCAGGCCTTCGTAGACGCCTGCCTGGTAAGACCCGAGCGCGCCGCCGCCCTGAAGCACCAGGGCAATTTCGTCGTAGCGCGGCAGCACGAAAGCATCTTGCTGCCGGTTGGTTTTTTTTGTGCTGCTGCGCATACGCACTCCCTTATTGCATTGACCAGCCGTGGCTGACAATCACGGACTGCCCCGTCAGCGCCGACGATTCGAAGCCCGCAAGAAACGCGACCGTATTGGCGACGTCTTCGACCGTGGTGAATTCACCGTCCACGGTTTCCTTGAGCATCACGTTCTTGACGACTTCGGCTTCGGAAATGCCGAGGGCCTTGGCCTGCTCGGGAATCTGCTTGTCGACGAGCGGTGTGCGCACAAAGCCTGGGCACACCACGTTCGCCCGCACGCCGCGCGGCCCGCCCTCTTTCGCCACCACCCGGGCCAGTCCCAGCAAACCGTGCTTGGCCGTCACATAGGCAGACTTCAGTTTCGATGCCTCGTGCGAATGCACCGAACCCATGTAGACGATCGAGCCGCCCTTGCCGCCCGCGTACATGTGCTTGATCGCCGCCTTGGTGGTGAGGAAGGCGCCATCCAGATGGATCGCCAGCATCTTCTTCCAGTCGGCGAACGCATACTCCTCGATGGGAGCGACGATCTGGATGCCCGCGTTCGAGACGAGCACATCAAGACTGCCCAACTCCTGCACAGCACGTTCAATGCCGCTATTGACGGCTTCTTCGCTGGTGACATCCATGGCGACTGCGAGTGCCTTGCCGTCCGCCGCGACGATACTGCTGGCGACCTTCTGCGCGTTCTCGAGATTCAGATCGGCGATGACCACCGCGGCGCCGAGGCTCGCGAGTTTGCGAGCGCACTGCTCGCCGATACCGCTTGCTGCACCGGTCACAAGTGCGACTTTATGATTCAACGACATGTTGCTTTCCTTGCCTTCAGGTTCACGAACCGCTATTGATTGACCGCGAGCTTCACGCTCCCGGTTGAGGCCATCTCGGTTGACGCCAGATAGTCCAGCGCAACCTCGCCGATATCCAGGGTGAGATTGGCGATCACATGCCGCGCGCCAACCACCCGCTTCACCGGTAGATCGGCAACGGGCGCGAGAGCGTGCGCATGCAGTTCGAGCGCGGCCGGACCCGACCACGCGCCCAGCACGCTCACGTCGCGCAGATAGAAGCGCACCAGTTCGCAGATGCGCGGCGAACCATCGACATGCGGTATCACCTTCAACAGGTAATTCGGTGTGTCCGCAAGCTTTTTGCGTTCGGTTTCCAGGTCAAGCGGGACATGCTTGAAGCCCATCGTGCCGGTGGCGACACGTTGCGTACCGTAGTCGAGCGTGCCGAGCAGCATGTCGTTGCCGTCGACGCTCAAGGTCGGCTTGGCGAGCTTCTTCGGAAAGCCCCAGATCTCCCGGCCGCCGGCGATCGGGCCTTCGTCATCGAGGTACATCGAATGCGTGTAGTTGCCGAGGCGCCCTTGCTGGTCGCGCACCGAGATGACCTGACCGCTTTCGGTGTAATCGCCGAAGCCCGACGAGTCCGGCATGCGAATAAATTCGTAGTGCACGAGATCGTTTTCCGGATGCAATGGCTCCGGCACAATGGCGCGCAGCGCGTCGAAATCGGTCTCATACGAAATGATGAAGTACTCCCGATTGATGAAGCGGTACGGCGGGCGAGGATAGGCTGGATTGTGAACAGGCATCGCAAAAGCGTCTTTGCGGATCGAAGCAAGGTTCATGAGACTCCTTATGGCTGGCAGCGCATACCGCGCCGGTGCAATGGTAGAGGCAATCGTCACGCGATGCGTACCGCCGTTTCTCAAAACACCGTTGTTGAAAATGCAACACCGGCGCTGGAACTTCGGCTGCGTCGTGCAACTCGGTGGGCGTTCAAATATGAGGCGCCAACGGCATGGCAAGCAAAATCGTTGCGGGTTCGGTGAAATCGTTTCGTAATGCGCGCGCCCCTTGCTTGCGGACCCTCATAGGTTATTTCCTGGGTAAAGACGGCGAGGACAATCGATTTCGAGTTTCGGCCAACCTTGAAGAGTGGCGAGACGCAGAGGAAGACGCCGGATTTACGCCGCTATAATTGACGCGATCTCAGATCGGAGGGCGCAAGCATGAAGTCGATTCTAGCGATGCTGACGGTGATGCTGTCGACGCAAGCGCGGCCGGCCTGAAGCTGATAGACATACCTGCGGACGCCGAAGGCCCGGCCTTGAAAGGTGCGGTTTGGTATCCCTGCGCCGAGGCGCCGTCCGATTTAAAGATTGGGCCGATCAGCGCGCCGGGGACAAAAGACTGCCCCGTTATGGGTAACAAGTTGCCACTAGTAGTGATTTCGCACGGAGCCGGCGGCTGGTTCGGCGGCCATCACGACGTTGCCGAGACGCTTGCCAACGCCGGCTTTGTCGTCGCCGCGATTGATCACCCACTGGATAGTGGCCGCTCGAAGATACGGCGTCCGGGCGACATCGCCTCCATGACCGAACGGCCAACTGACATCAAGCGGTTGATCGACTACATGCTTTCGGGCTGGCCGGACTCATCGCGGATCGACCCACAGCAGATTGGTTTTTTCGGGTTTTCAAGGGGCGGCTTTACAGGCCTGGCTCTAATCGGCGGTAGTCCTGATTTCCAGTTGTTGCTGGCCCACTGCCCGACCTATCCAGGCAATCACTGGTGCGAGCAAATCCGCAATGACTCCACTTTTGCTCAATCCCTGACACATGATCGACGGATCAAGGCTGCCGTGATTGCGGATCCGGGACTCGGCGCCGAATTTACAGCGAACGGATTGAAAGATGTGACGGTCCCGGTTCAACTCTGGGCCTCAGCATTCGGCGGGGACGGCGTGTCGCCGGAAGATGCCGCGACCGTCAGTCGAAATCTGCCGACGAAGCCGGATTATCGGGTGGTGCCCAATTCCGGCCATTTCGCGTTCATGGCCCCATGTGACGCCGAATTTACCAGGACAGTGACCAACTTTGGCGAGCCAGAGATTTGCACGGATGCGAACGGCTTCGATCGTGTGGCGTTTCATCGGTATTTTGACGCCGACGTTCTCGCTTTTTTCCGCAGCCATTTGGCCCAAACCGGTCAGCCCTGAATGGTGAGCCGGTGGCCGGCACTGGCGCCTCTCCCGGGTCGCCTTGGCGAAACCACGCACAGCGCCGGATGCGTCGTGGACCGCTGAAATCACCACGTTGGCCCAGAACCGCGAATCAAATCCCAGGTACCGGAACGGCTTGATCCAGATCAGCAGTCGCGGTCCATTCGTTGTCCATGATGAACACATACAGCATCCATCGGCGAGGTCCAACATGTATCGGCACATTCTTGCCGCCATCGACGGCAGTGACACATCCGCGCGAGCGTTCGAAACCGCCGTGCAACTCGCCCGCGAGTCCGGCGCAGAGTTGCAGCCACTTTATGTCGTCGATGTGCCGTTGATGGTCTACGACGCCCCTGGCTACGATCCAGGCGTCGTACGCGACGCGTTTCTTAAGGAAAGCAAGCATCTGGCTGACGACGCGCTTGCCCGGATGAAGCACGACAGCGTCCACGGGGCGCCACGGATCATCGAGACCAATCCGGTTGGCGGCGATTTCGATGTCGCCCATTGCATCCTCCATGCCGCCACCGACCTGAAGGCCGATCTGGTCGTGATGGGCACGCACGGCCGGCGCGGAATCCGGCGGCTCGTGCTCGGCAGCGTCGCCGAACGCTTTTTGAGGATTGCCGAGTGTCCGGTCCTGATGATCTCGGCCCACGGCGTTCCCGAGGTGGCCACAGATACGGTTGGTGCAGTCGAAAGCGACAAGAGCTCAACCTGCGCTGCAGAACGCCTGCCGACCGCGTGACTGGCGATCCTCGTTAGCGGATTGCCAGCACCGCGGCCCCCGTCAGTTTTCCCTCGCGCAGATCGGCGAGCGCCTGGTTTGCCTCGCCGAGCGGATAACGGGTCGTTTCGATGTCGAGCGCAACCTCGGCAGCGAGGCGCATGAACGCAAGCCCGTCTTCCCGCGTGAGATTGGCCACCGACACCACGCGCCGCTCGCCCCATAAAAAGTCATAGGGAAAGGATGGGATATCGCTCATGTGAATCCCACCGCACACCACCACACCGCCTTTGACCACGGCCTGCAACGCAAGCGGCACGAGTGCACCGACTGGAGCGAACAGCAGCGCGGCGTCGAGCTCGTCCGGCGCCGCTTCGTTGCTGCTGCCGGCCCACGTCGCGCCGAGCCGCAGCGCGAGCCGTTGCGCCGCCATATCGCCGTCACGCGTGAATGCATAGACCGAGCGTCCTTGATGACGCGCGATCTGGGCGACGATATGCGCTGCCGCGCCGAAGCCGTAGATGCCGATCCGCTGCGCATCGCCTGCCATGGCCAGCGTGCGATAGCCGATCAGTCCCGCGCACAGCAGCGGCGCTGCCTCCAGGTCCGAATATTGTTCCGGCAGATGGAAGCAATAGCGGCTGTCGGCGACCGTGCGCTCCGCATAGCCGCCGTCAATCGTGTACCCCGTGAAACCGGGTTCATCGCACAGATTCTCGCGACCGGAGCGACAGTAACGGCATTGGCCGCACGTGTGGCCCACCCATGGGACACCGACCCGTTGCCCAACACTAAAGCCGCTTACACCCGGCCCCACCGCGGCAACGGTGCCGACGATCTCATGGCCGGGGATCACGGGTCGCTTGGGATGGGGCAGCTCGTGGTCAACCAGATGCAGGTCGGTGCGGCAGACGCCGCAGGTATGGACGTCGATCAACAACTGGCCCGCTGCGGGGACAGGGTCCGCAACCTGCAGGTCGCGCAGTTGTCCGTCGGCGCCGTCGAATACCATTGCACGCATGTCACATCTCCCTTGCGCGATGCTTGCCACAGGCACGGTCATGGGAAGCGCGCTGCCCCACCTTGTCGCGTACCCGCTTGATCGCGAGTACCTGAATGTACTCCTGGATCCGCGCGCCGGCCGACAGCCGGCTGACTTCATCACGTACCATGCGAACCAGATCGTCTTCGCTAAGCGCCGTCCCTTGTGCGATCTCAAGCAGCGGCACCAATAGTGTATCGCGAGGCATGACAGAACTCCCCAGGGTGAACAGATACAGCGGATGGAGGTACACCTTAGGGACGTCAATTCAACGCAACGTGCGAGCCGTTCCTGCGTACCGATACGCTATAGGGTGTACGCTCGCCCCGGTCCACCGCTTGACGCACATCACGTTGCTTGCCGGTTGGATCGATACTTGAACGTTTCACACAAACGATTCGACTCGGGTGCCGCCTGAAACCATGCTTGATCTGCATCACCCGCTTTCCTTGCACGGCGGATAGACTTCAGATCATGGATCGCGCCTGGCAGATCCGGTTGATTCGAAATGCGCGGTAAGAGCCCTCGCGCACTTTTGGCGCCCGTTGTGCGGGCGCCCCTTTTTATCTGCCGAGTCATCGGGAAAGCACGACCTCATGCTTGAAAGACCGTGCGTCGCCTACCGGAAGCACCAAGCGTCCATAGGTTTCGTTGAGCATTAGCGCTGCAGACATCGAGAAGGCGCGCGGTGCGTTTCGGTGCAGGTGCGTTGCCTGTATCTGCGGCGCGCGTGTCAGCGTCTGTGCGCCGTTAGCGTCAAAGTTGAACCGTTATGACCGGCTCGACAGTGATGCAGATCAAGTCGCGGTGCGCTGAGGCGCCGATCCGCGGGTATATACGGATGCTGGCGGCAAAGCCCGTTATTCCGGCTCGCCGACCACTTCACGAAAATTTATCTCGGCACGCCGGATCTGCGCCGCGCAGCCCGCATAAGTCCACGCCGGTTCGCCGTCGCTCGCATACATGCCGCGGCACATGCCCTTCAAACGGATGGTGGTGGTGCCGTTTTCGTCGGTGCGCCGATCCGCCCAGAAATACGCTATGCCCGATTCGAGCGGCGTCCTGGTTTCGATCACGGACTCGTCGAGCCGGCTGATCGGCGTGCGGGAGTACAGTTGGACGTAGAGCCGCGTGCGGTTCCATACCTGATCGCAGGCGCTGCGCGAAATGCAAGTCACCCAGGCATGTTCGCGCGCCTCCTGAAGTTGCGTTTCGGTATCGCGAAACGCTGACAGTTGCGATTCGGTGCTGCATCCAGCCAGAACTGCAGCCGCGATCGCCAGTCGCAGCCAGGTTTTCATATGCCAGGCATCACCGGGTAAGATTCAGTATGGTCTTCGAAGCCTTTGACGCCAGGAATGCCTTGCGCTGCCACGCGCATGGCCTGCACCGCATCGGTCGACCAGATCACGCCCCACAGATGCACCACGCCGTCGCGCACGACGATATTGCGGCCGGCGAACGCCCATGGGTGGCCGCTCAGTTCACCCATCAACATGGCTCTGATCTCGCGGTCGCTTGGCGAGACCTCCGGTGCGGGCTCTTCCGGAACGCTCGCTAACGCCTGCACGAGATTGGCACGGCTAACGATGCCCACCACCCGGCCGTCGCGCAGCACTGGCAGGCGCTTGATGCGTTTCGTTTCCATCAGGTTGGCCACTTCGCTCAGCGGTGTAGTTTCGTTGACGGAAATCACCTCCTGCGTCATCGCATCCGCTACCGTGAGGGCGTGCGACTTGACGTAATCCACGGCGTCGCGGCTCGCAGAAAGGTGGTCCAGCCACCACGAGCGCCGGCGCTCAGCGGTCTCGAGTTCCGTGCGGTGAATCAGATCGCCTTCGCTCAGTATGCCGACGAGGTGGCCGTCCGCATCGAGCACGGGCGCACCGCTGATGCCGTGGTCCACGAGCACTTTGGCGGCCTCCCGTACGGTCATTTCAGGTTTGACCGATACGACGGTCGTGGTCATTACATCGAAAACGCGCATGACTATCTCCCAGGGTGGATGTCGTGAGCCGCCCGTACTGGCGGTGTGAGCGCTGATAACGGGTGTATGGCATGCGTCGCATGCCGCGACCCGAATTCGGATTCCGGACGCGCCGTGACCCTCACGCTTCAGACTACGCAATGCAGCGGCCGCCCAGTTGACGCACGTCAATGGCGCCCCCCAAGAAGCGCCGGGCTGTTGTTGGCGCGAGCGCCCTATTCCTGACCCCGGCTCCCGACGATGCAACCTTCAGACATTAGGCCGCCGGATTACGCGTGGCGTGCTCGAACTGGGTCTGCCGATCCTGGTCGACGCCACCTTCCTCAAGCAACGGCATCGTGCGCGTTTTATCGAACTGGCTACCGAGCTGGGCACGCCGGTATTTCTGCTCGATTTTTACGCGAGTCCGCGACGCCTCGCGCAACGTGTATGGAAGCGTTCAGGGGACCCCTGGCGCGCTTCCGACGCCGGTCCCGCAGTACTGGTGAGGCAACTGGCCAACGAGGAGCCGCTGACGCCGGAAGAGGCTGCGCTCACGGTCGGCTTCGACACCGACGTTCCGCCCGGTTCGTACGAGAACCCGCGATACTGGCACCGTTTGATCCTGCGCCTGCAGCGCGGCGCGCGCCACGGCGAAATCCCGGACAGCGCGCCGAGGTTGAGGCAGGCTTGACCTGATCAACCACCGGTCAGGGCGGTTCATAGACATCGCATGCCGGAGTGACATGCGTCAACACCAGCACCGGCGCAGTCCATACACTCGCCCTATGTCCGTTCAATGGAGTCCCCGCCGTGAATGCACCAGGAAGCACATTTCGCAACGTCAGCGTTGCCTGCCTGCTGGCCACGGCGAGCGCTGCCGCGTTCGGGCAAGCTGAACCGGACGGGCTCGTGGACCAGCATCATTGCATGTTCTGCCATACCAACGATGCGCCCTTTCTCGCCCCTTCGTTCCAGCAGATCGCCGATCGCTACCGCAACGTGCCGAACGCCAGCGCGATGCTCGAAGAAAAGCTGCGGCTCGGCGGCAAGGCTCACTGGGGTGATATGGCGATGCCGCTGCCGGCAGATCGCGGAGGGCCGATTTCTCCGCAGGATGCCCATGCGCTCGTTCAGTGGGTCTTGATCCAGTAGTGCCTGGGTTGTAGTGCCTGGGTCGTTTATCGGGCGCGCTGCTCGATCGCCGGTGGTGTGCTGCGATCAGCCCCCCGCTCCCCCATCGAGCGACGCCGCCCGCATCGCCTCGGCAGGATTGGTGAAAAACTGCCGACGCAACTGCGCAACCTGCGCATCGTGATCCGGTTGGGACAAGCCACGCTTGTCGATCTGCGCACGCTGCGACGCATAGTCCGCATAACGGGCACGCCAGGCGTCGTCGTCTTTCTGCATCTGGACGACCCGTTCCGCCGCTGCGGGTCCCAGTTTCTGCGCGATCTGTGCGCGCATCTCGTCAAGCGACGCCCCCTGCTTCTGTAACTGGGCAATCTCATCTACCGACGCCTGCTGTTGCCGGGCCCGCTCGCGAGCCGCGCGTTCTTGCGGCGGCAATGTTGCATCCAGAGTCGCGAGGCGTGCGGCCTTTTCTGCTTCGGTGAGGGTTGGGTCCGAGTTGATGCGCAAGCGCGCCAGATCGTTTCGTTGACGCTGCTGTTCGTCGCCGAAAAACGGCTTGCTCCATTCGCCCATCATGCGGGTGCTCAACGCATCGCGCTGGTCGAGCGCCAGTTGTACCGCATCGAGATCCAGCTTGCTGCCAGGCATGCTGGCCGGCTGCGGCAACTGATCCCGCGCGGTGAGGTACGCGGTGTAGCGTTGCCATACGGCCACGGCTTCATCGTTGGCAGCCGTGCCCTCGAGCTGCGCGGCGATCTGCCGGCGCACCAGCGCATCCAATGCGGTTGCCGACATCTCGCTCTGCGCGCTCAGGAAGTAATCGAAGAAATCGCGTACCGCCCGCGTGTGTGCGAGGCGTCCGCCGGCCACGAGCGGCAGGCGCGGCGGCGACGATCCATTCAGCGAGGCGGGCAGCGCATTGGCGGCAGGGCCACCGGCGAATGGGGCGTTAGTGGCTTGCGGTGCCGCCGGCGAACCATCCGCATGCTGCGCTGCGGCACGACTGGCGCGCAGCGGCGCGGTATTGAACCAGAGCGTGGCCCCGATCGACACCGCGCCCACCACCGCAACAGCGAGCCATGTGCGGCGCGCGCCGACGGCGCGCCCTTGCCTGCGTGACATCGCTCAAACGCCCTGGGTCTTCAACCGGTTTGCGTGAGTGCGGATGACCGCCACCGGGTCGGCGGCATTCTGGCCGAGTATGCCGAGCAACTGGTTGATTTCGTCGAGGTGGTTCCATTTGTACGTCGTGCTGAGCACCTGGCCATAGAGTGCGCTGCAGACCGCCACCACGCCGTCGTTCGGTCCAGCCTGGCGGTTCACCATGACCACACCGCTGCCGTATAGCAGCGGCGTTGCCGGGTCGAGGACTTCCGCGGGGTCAAGCGGGCCGGAGACACTCGTATCCACAGCGCCCTGAATGCCGAGTATCGAGGTCGGCTGGATGGCGCTGCCGGCCCACGAGTACAGCAGATGCGTATTGCCGTTGACGGTTTCGGTGGGCGCACCGGTCTGGCAGGAACCGGGCGCGCCGAGGCCGGCACTCGGATAACTCGAGTTGAAGGACGCGGCGCCCGCGGTGGTCAGCACGCCGAGCGCTGCGAGGGCATTCTGGTTGGTGTTGTGGGAGTCACTGGTCACCACGCCGAATAGATTGGCGAACGCTGCGAGGATCGGCGTCGACAAGCCGGTCGGGTCTTTTTGCAAGGCCTCTTGAACGAAGTCGGCAAACTGGGAGCCGAAATGCGGTGTGCCGATCGTCGTCACCGAAGCCACGAGATCCGGCGCGACAGCGGCGACATAGCGCGAGGTCAAACCGCCCTGGCTATGGCCGATCAGATTGACTTTGGTTGCGCCGGTCGCGGCCAGCACCTGCTTCACGTAGGCGAGCAACTGTTCGCCGCGGCCATTCGGCCCGGCGTCGCTCTGAAAGCCCGACAGGTCCGCGACATAGACGTTCGCGCCATGCTGTTCGAGATCCGCCTGGATGCCGTAAAAGTAGTCGAGTACGCCGAGGTACTTGGAGGTGCCGGTAATGCCGTGCACGAGGATGATGGGATAGCGAGTGGCCGCATAGTCGTCGGTACTGGCCGGCGAGCTGGCGGCGACGGCAGGCGCGACCGCGGAAGGAGCGAGGGTCATCAGCGCAGCAAGCGGTGCGTTGCTTAGCACCGCAGCTACAGCCCATGCGATGACACGAGAAGCTTTTGATTTCGACATATGACAGTCTCCGGTGCAAAGTTGGCGTATTTAGCACTGGAAAACGGTACCGGGGCAATAGAGCGAGGACTCCAAAACGTTTGCGCGGCGGGGATTTCTAGCGTTAACGGGGATGTTGCGATGCGGTGTGAATGTCAATGTTTAAACATCGAGGATGCGCTCCGCATGTGCGCTTGCCGTTGCGACGTCGTGATATGACAAATCCCGTATACGTTAAAGATCGCCAATTGATAAAGATAACTAACATTATAGATTGACAGAATTTCCCGGTGTGGTCGGCTCGCCGGTGAGCCACCCGCGTGGCTCAAGCGCCCGACAAGCTAGAATAGCCGCCGCCCTTCCCGGACAGATTTGGCCTGTAAACAGATAGAAATCTATGCATTCCGCATTCGAGAAAATCCGCCTCGGCAAATGGGTCAAGCCCGTGCCGGTTTACCAGGCCCTCGAGCCGCGAAGCGCCAAAGCAGGCACAGCGCCTTTTCGCATAGAATCGCTGTCACATCCACGTCGGACCGGTAGCTAAAGAACAATGCGGGGTAACCCGGAGCAACGGGGGCAGCGCGGCTATCTGCACCCTAACCTTTCCTTGCCTGAGATTGCCGGTTGGCAAAAGCGTCGCTATGAAACCCGCCCTATGAAAGCTGAAGTATTCGTTGCCCGTCAGCCGATACTCGATCGGAACGGCGTCACCGTCGCGCAGGAACTGTTGTTCCGGGAGACCGGCAAGGATGCAGCCCAGGTTCAGGACGATTACGCGGCCACCGCTGCTGTGGTCGAGCGCACCGTAGGCGTGTTTGGTATTGAACACGTGCTCGGTCATGGCGATGGTTTCCTGAACTGCACGGGCGATTTCCTCCATTTCGGCAGTGTCGATGTTCTGCCCGCAGCGCGTTTTGTGCTTGAAATTCTTGAAGGAACCGCGCTCACCGCCGAACTGGGCGAGCGCTGCGACGAATTGCGCCATGCGGGCTTTCGCATCGCACTCGACCATGTGCGTTCCATTAGCTCGCAGACTGAGCGTTTTCTGCCGCACGTCGATATCGTCAAGCTCGACTGGCCGTACATCGCAACCGACGAACGCAGCCATGTCGTCGAGGACTGCCGGCGTCACGGAAAACGGGTGCTCGCGCAAAAGGTCGAAGACCGGACCGATCATGCCGCAGCAATGCTCGCCGGATGCGACCTGTTTCAGGGCTTCTACTTTGCACGGCCACAGCTGCTGACTGCCAGCAGAACACCCTCCCGGTTCGCGGCGGTCTTCCGGGTGCTCGAACTGCTGCGGGAAGACGCAGGCAGCGGGCCGCTGGAGGAGGCGCTCAAACATGCGCCCGCCCTCGTCATTCAACTGCTGCGGCTTGCCAACAATGCAAGCCAGCGGCGCTGGCGCCACGCCCCCATCACGTCGATCGGACAAGCGGTGGCGGCGGTCGGCAGCAAAACCTTGATGTTGTGGTGCTGCCTGTTGCTGTATGGCAATCCGGCGGACCTGCAATTCGGCCGCAGTCCGCTGGCGCAGCTCGTAGAGCAAAGGGCGAACTTCATGGAGCGGGCGGCCACGGAACTCGCGCCGGAGGATGACGGCTTCCACGAAGCGGCGTGGCTCGCCGGGCTGCTGTCGCTCGCGTATGTTCCTTGCGGCGTCACGGCCGAAGTGTTTTTCGCCGACATGCCGATCGACGCCGTCATCCAGCAGGCCATCCTCGGACACGAAGGCGTGCTGGGTACCCTGCTCGCGATTGCCGAGCATCTGGAACAAGGGCAGTTTGACGCCGCATACCAGCAAGCGGGTGCGCTCGGCACGGAGTTCGCCGTAAAGCTGCCGGGTCTGGTCCTGTGAGCTGAACAAGCAGGTCGGGTGTGCGCCTGGCGGCGGACATAAGCCCGGCTCATCGGCGGCGTCGTGATACTCAAGCTGACGCCACAAGTGCTGGTGGGATGAGCGCGGCCAGCTCATGCTGGCCTAAACATGCCCCTTGTAGGCCGTGAGCGGTTGCCCGATGCGCGCGCCCATCTCCGCGCCGAGCGCCTGCAGGCCGCTCAGCGGCCGCACCATCACTTCGAAATCGACGATCCTGCCGGTCTCGTCGAAGCGGATGAAGTCGATCCCTTTGAGGTTCTTGTCGCCAACCCGCGCACTGAACTCGAGCACGACACTCAGGCCGTCATCCGAGGCGAGCTGGCGATGGTAGGTGAAGTCCTCGAATACCTGCAGGACGGTTTTCAGCGCCAGTTCCAGCGCAGGCGCCGAATGATACGGCGTGAACGCCATGGGCGAACGGAATACGACCTCCGGGTGCGTAATCGCGCCAAGACCGCCGAGATCGCGGCGCTCGATCATCGCATGCCACTTCGCAAGCGACGGCGCGACTGCAGGATGCAAGCCGGCAGGTGGGGACGAGTGGCTCTGGGTAGTAGTCAACATGCTCTCCTCGTGGAATCTGGATTCAACGGCCGGGCAATGATGTTCAGCGTAACCGCGACTTCAGAGCGTCGCCGCAAGCGTCGCACCCTGCAGGATCGCCCGCTTCGCGTCGAGTTCCGCGGCGACGTCCGCTCCGCCGATCAGGTGCACCGCGCAGCCCGCTGCACGCAAACCTTCGTACAGTTCGCGCAGCGGTTCCTGTCCCGCGCAGATCACGATATGGTCGGCCGCCAAGGTCTGCCGCTCGCCATCGATGCTCACATGCAGGCCGGCGGCGTCGATGCGCTCGTAGGTGACGTTCGACGACATCGCCACGCGGCGCGCCTTTAACGAGGTGCGGTGAATCCAGCCGGTGGTCTTGCCGAGCTGCTCGCCGACCTTGGTGGCCTTGCGCTGCAGCAGATGGACACGGCGCGCCGGCGTCTCGACGTGCGGCATGCGGATGCCGCCGCGCGCTTCATAGGCGGTGTCGATACCCCATTCGGCGTAGAACTTCGCCGGCTCGACGCTCGCGCTCGCGCCTTCGTGGGTCAGGTATTCGGCCACGTCGAAGCCGATCCCGCCGGCGCCGATCACCGCCACGTTCGCGCCGACCGGCTTGCCGTCGCGCAGCACATCGAGGTAGCCGAGCACATTTGCGCGGTCCACGCCGTCGATCTCGGGCACGCGCGGCGTCACGCCGGTCGCCAGCACGATCTCGTCGAACTGCCCGTCGACCAGGCGCGCGACGTCGATGCGCGTATTGAGCCGCACGTCGACGCGCTGCAGTTCGAGCTGCCGGCGGAAGTAGCGCAGCGTCTCGTTGAACTCTTCCTTGCCGGGGACTTTCCTGGCGATGTTGAACTGGCCGCCGATCTGCGCGCCGGCCTCGAACAGCGTGACGTCATGCCCGCGTTCGGCGGCCGTGATCGAGAAGCTGAGGCCCGCAGGACCCGCGCCCACGACCGCGATCCGCTTGCGCTGCGGAGCCGGCTCGATCACGAGCTCGGTTTCGTGGCAGGCGCGCGGATTGACAAGACACGAGGTGATCTTGCCGCCAAACGTGTGATCGAGACACGCCTGATTGCAGCCAATGCAGGTGTTGATTTCATCCGCGCGCCCCTCGCGCGCCTTGCGCACGAAGGCGGGGTCCGCGAGGAACGGCCGCGCCATCGATACCATGTCGCACACGCCATCGGCGAGCAACTGCTCGGCGACTTCAGGCGTGTTGATCCGGTTGGTCGCGATCAGCGGAATGCCGACCTTGCCCATCAGCCGCTGCGTGACCCACGCATACGCGGCGCGCGGCACCTTGGTGGCGATGGTCGGAATGCGCGCCTCGTGCCAGCCGATGCCGGTGTTGAGAATCGTCGCGCCGGCCGCCTCGATCGCCTGAGCGAGCTGGATCACCTCGTCGAGCGTCGAGCCGCCTTCGACGAGATCGAGCATCGACAGCCGGTAGATCACGATGAAGTTCTTGCCGACACGCTCGCGCACCCGCTGCACGATCTCAACCGCAAAACGGATGCGGTTCTGGTACGCGCCGCCCCACTCATCCTCGCGATGATTGCTGCGCCGCGCGATGAATTCGTTGATCAGGTAGCCTTCCGAGCCCATGATCTCGACGCCGTCATAGCCCGCATGCTGCGCGAGCGCGGCACAGCGCACGAAATCGGCAATCGTCTGCTCGACCTCCTCGCTGCTTAGCGCATGCGGCGTGAACGGATTGATCGGCGCCTTGAGCGCACTCGGCGCCACCAGCGCGGGGTGATATGCGTAACGGCCGAAATGCAGGATCTGCATGGCGATCTTGCCACCTTCGGCATGCACCGCGCGTGTCACGACGCGATGGCGCTCCGCCTCCGCTTCTGTGGTCAGCATTGCGCCGCCGGCCGCGGGCCTGCCCCGCTCGTTTGGCGCGATGCCGCCCGTGACGATCAGGCCGACTTCACCCCGTGCCCGCTCCGCATAGAACGCGGCCATCCGCTCGAAACCGTTCGGTGCCTCTTCCAGGCCAACGTGCATCGAGCCCATCAAGACACGATTTCTGAGTGTCGTAAAGCCGAGGTCAAGCGGCGTCGTCAGATGCGGATAGGGATTCATCGAAGTTGTCTCCGTTTATGCAACCAGTTGCACGGATACTAGCTCGCAGTCGTCGTTAATGCAACTGGTTGCATTAAATTTCCCGGTGGAGGATCCTGTGTCCCCAATATGGCAAGATGCGCGTATTCCTGTGGCCTCCGCTGATTCGATTTCGACATGTCCCTGCCTCATGCACTGCTCACCTCGCTTGCCGAACGCCCCGGCTCCGGTTCTGAACTGGCGAGCCGCTTCGACCGCTCGATCGGCTATTTCTGGCACGCCACCCATCAGCAGATCTATCGCGAGCTAGGCCGTCTGGAGGAAGCGGGCTGGATTGAGTCGCTGCCTGCCGAGTCGGGGCGTGGCCGCAAGCGTGCCTACCGGATCCTGCCGGCCGGCAAAAAGGAACTGCGGCGCTGGATTGCCGAAAGCGAGAACCCGACGCCGCTACGCGACGAGTTGATGGTGCGGTTGCGCGCGGAGGCGGTACTCGGTCCTGCTGGCCTGGAGGCGGAAATCGAGCGGCGCCTCGCGCTGCATCAGGAGAAACTCGACCTGTACCGCGAAATCGAGGCACGCGATTTCCCGGAGGATCCCGCATCGCGAACCGCGCGCCTTCAGCATCTGGTGCTTAAGGCCGGCATCGCGCAGGAGCAGTTCTGGGTCGAGTTCTCCCGCGAGGCGCTCGACATATTGGGTCCATCGAAGCGGAAATGATGGTGTGACGGCAAGCGCGGTTGTGCGGCTCGCGTTTGCGCTGAGGTTTCGATGCAAACGTGCGTCCTGGACTTGGCGGTTGCATGCACGGCTCTCGCGAAATTTTTTCGCCCGCGCTTGACAGCGCCTACATGAGCAACTAATCTCTACACGCTGCTTAGCTCAGCGGCCGTAAGCGTTTAACGTCAACCAACGCGCAACATCGATCCCGGGTGAATTTTTTCGCCTTTGGGTCGTCTGCGCATGAGGTTGACGAAAATGTCTTGCCAGTCTTACCCACTCCTTCATCGGCTTCCAGCAAGCCATCTCCCAGGTACTCCGCTTTCTGCCGGCGCGCAATTCGCCTGGCGGATGCCTTTGCCTGCTTCGTTCCCGCGCCGTTTCGCCAAAACTGCCTGCAAATGGCGCGGCGTTTCGCGTCTGCCGCACTGCCCTCCAGCAAGCATCGCAGCAAGCTGCGCGTCTGCCCTGCACAGCGGCTTCGATCCTGCTTGCAGGCGAAGCAAGCGTGGTGATTCCGATGAAATTGGCAATTAAATAAGCAGTCCTAGGTAGATTCCACTCCGAAAATACCATTCGGAATAACTCTATTAAACAGGTGAAACCTTGAAACTCAACCATCTTAGCTTTCCCTCGTCCGACGTCGAAGCGACGGCCGCATTCTTCGAGCGTTACCTTGAATGCAAGGTCGCACCGGCTGGAAGCGGCCGCTTCCTGTCACGTCCCGACTTCGACATTGTTATCGAACACGCCGAAGGTCGCGTCGACGAATGGCCCAGGAATTTCCACATTGGAATCGAGCTCCCGGCAGTCGACGACGTACAGGCCATGTACGAGCGTTTCGTGGCGGAAGGGATCAGAATGGAGACCCAACTGCTCAAACATCCGCGGGGCTCGCGGTTCTTCTGCTGGATTCCCGGCGGCTTCTTGCTGGAGGTCAACACGCGCGCGGACGTCGCGGAGCGTTATCGTCCGATGTTCGCGGGCGGCCAGACGCTGAGCGCTGACTCCTCGCAATAACGCGGGAACCACGGGCGCTCGATAGCGCCCGTGCAAGCCCGTGTCGATACGTGCAACTTGCCCCGCTCACCGTCGCCGTATCGCGAGGCAACGAAGCGGGCCACTGACGCATGCAGATAAGCGCGGCACATAGGGTTGGAGTTAGCGCCGGGTTGCGTCTATCCTTGTTTCACCGCCTCGCCGCCCACCGCGCCTTGATGCATTTCGCGCTGAGCGTAGCCGCCGCGGCGCTTGCAAGGTTCACGCCTCGCAGGCTAAACCTCAGAACGGAGAAAACCAAATGACAGTTTCGATCTCGCGTCGCGCTCTCATGCTTCTCGCCGGCCTCGCGCTCGCAGGCACCGTCTCGCTCGCGCAAGCGGCGCCTGTCGCCTTTACCGTCCCGCTCACCGGCGACCAGCAGGTGCCGCCGGTCCAGACTCCCGGCAACGGCACGGCCAACCTGACCTACGACCCAAGCACACGGATCGTCACGTGGAATATCACCTTCAGCGGCCTCTCCAGTGACGCCACCATGGCACACTTTCACGGTCCCGCTCCGGCCGGTAAAAATGCCGGAGTAAAAGTCTGGATCTCGCAGAAAGGCACGATGTCGGTGACCAGTCCGCTCAGCGGTCAGGCCACGCTATCGCCTGAAGAGGCACAGGAATTCATCGCTGGCGACATGTATATCAACGTGCATACGAAGACCAACCCGGGCGGCGAAATCCGCGGTCAGGTCGTGCCACCTAAATGAAACTTAGGGAGACTAAGAGCAGTTGATAGCCATTGAAAGCAACTGACCTGATACGTCGCTGCGTCCTCACAGATAAGCGGCGAGCAACATCACCGCGATCGCGCCGGCTATCAGCATCAGCAGCGCCAGCCACGCTGGCGTCTGCCGCGGCGCGGCGACCGATGCGGGCAAGGGCTTGTAGCCGGTCAGCATCGGCCGTACCAGGTTGTGGCCCTTCACTAGCGCATAGAGCGTGATCACCAGCACGTGCATTGCGACGGCTGCGAGCAGCACGTCCCACACCACCGCATGCAGCGTCGAAATGGCATTGGCGATCCAGGCGGGCACCCATTCGCTTAACGGGCCTTCGTCGGCCACTTCGTTGTAGACGTAGAGACCGCTCAGCGTTTCCAGCAACAGCAACGCGAGCAGCAGCAACACCATCCAGCCGCCCGCCGCATTGTGGCCCACCTGGTCGTCCGGTTCACGGCGAAACAGATGCCGCAGATGTCGCAAGGCCGCTGCTGGCGAGGCGACGAAACTGCCGAAGCGCGCCGTCTCGCTGCCGAAGCAGCCCCACAGCACACGAAACAGCAACAACGCCAGCAGCGCCTCGCCTATGCGCACGTGCCAGTCGATCCAGTTGAGCTTGAGCGTCGCATAAGCCGAGGCGACCAGCACCACCACCAGCCAGTGAAACAGGCGGGTCGGCGCATCCCACACAAGCACCCGGCGGCGCACGGGTGGCTCCCCATGCACCGGCGGCGGAACAGGATCGTCAGCGTTCATAGGTCGCGCCCTGGCAAACGAGACAGCATCCGGACGAGGTTTGCAACTAGTCTAGAACAGATACAAACCCGCAATGAACACGGCACCCGAGAACAACAGCGCCGTGACGCAATAGCCCATGATGTCGCGTACGCCAAGGCCGGCAATCGCCAGCGCCGGCAGCGCCCAGAACGGTTGCGCCATGTTGGTCCAGGCCTCGCCGTAGGCGATCGCCATCGCCGATTTGCCGAGGTCGGCGTGCAATGCCTGAGCCGCCGGCATCACAAAGGGCCCCTGCACCACCCAATGGCCGCCGCCGCTCGGCACCGCGAAATTGATGACCGCGGAACTGAGGAACGCGAGCAGCGGGAAGGTATGCACATTGGCAATTTCCACGAACCACGTGGTGATGATGCCGGCCAGCCCCGAATGATCCATCAGCGCCTGAATCCCGGCGTAAAACGGAAACTGGATCATGATGGCGGAGGCGCCCTTCGCTGCGGCGCCGACCGCTCGCGCATACGCCATCGGCGTCTTGTGCAGCACCATGCCGGCGGCGAGGAACACCAGGTTCACCGTGTCGATATCGAGCGTAAACCCCTTCTGGACCGTACGCACCACCAGATACGCCGCGCACACCAGGGCGACCAGTAGCGCCAGAACGCGGCTCTCCTCGATCCGCTCGGCGAGCGTCGCATTGGCCGGCAGCGTGCGTTCGACCGAAGGCGGCTCTTCGAGCAGCGCCGGGTCCACCGCCACCACGTCTTCAGGCTTGGGCATCATCAGCCGCGCGAGAATCGGCAGCAGCAGGATCAGTCCAAACGTGATGAAGGCGTTGTAGCCGGTGAAAATCGTATGCGACACCGGAATCAGCCCAATGGTCTTTTCCATCGGATTGCCCTTGGTGGCAGCCACCAGCGGCACCGAGCCGGACAGGCCGCCGTGCCACGTCAGGAAGCCCATATACGCACAGGCCACCAGCAGACGGTAATCGGTGCCCTTGACTCGCCGCGCCACTTCGCGCGCCAGCATCGCGCCGAGCACGAGGCCGAAGCCCCAATTGATGGCGCATGCCACCGCCCCGCAAAACGCCACCAGCATCACGCCCTGCGCGGGCGTGCGGGCCGAACTGGCCAGTCCCACCAGCAGGCGTTTGACCGGACCTGAACTGGCGAGTGCATGGCCGGTGACGAGAATCATCGCCATCTGCATCGAGAACGCCAGCAGATTCCAGAAGCCGCCGCCCCACATGACGACCAGTTCCGCCGGCGCCTTGGGCGTCAACCCAAACGCGAGCGCGAAGGTCGCAATGGTCAGGAAAATCGCGAAGATTAAAGGGTCAGGCAGGACGCGATGCACCACCTGCGTGAAAAAGCTCGAGATACGCTGAATCAACTGTCTACTCCTCGTCACCAATGATATTTTTAGTGGGCGCCGTGATGCGGCCTTCTGCCTTTTGTTGGCGGCCTTCCGATGGTGGCCTTCTGTCGAGCCCACTGCCCCGGCCGCGATTTTTGCATGAAACCCGGGGTTTTGCTGCGGCGCGGGCAAGCGCCTTCGCCGCGCCATTGGGATGGCGCGTCACGCAGACAACGAAGAGGGATGCGCCTAGATGGGGGTGGCGTGCGAGCGCCGGTAGTGAATATGCGCCGGCACCTGCAGCGACTCGGGATTCGCATTGCCCTCGAGCATCGCAAACACGGATCGCAAGCTATGCTCGGCCAGTTGCCGGCTGTCCTGCACGATCGCGTCGATGGCAAGCGGCAGGCAATCGAGCAGTTGATGATCGTCGAACGACATCAACAGGTCAGGCGCCTGCGCCAGCTTGTGCGCCTCGCTCATGAACGACAGAACCCCTTCGAGCAAGGTGATCGAGCCGGTGAACAGCGCCTGCGGATAGCGCCCATGCGTGGCAAACCATTCCTGCATCAAGACGCGGCCGGATTCGCGCTGGAAGTCGCGCTCGTACACCCAGTCGCTCTGCTCGGCAAGACCATGCGCGGCCAGCGCCTGACGGTAACCGGCGAGGCGATCGCGGCTTGCCGACACTTCCGGGCGGCCGCCGAAGTACACCACTTCGCTCGCGCCCTGCTTGAGCGCGTCGCCGACCAGCGTCGCGACGATTTCGGTGGCGTCCGTGACCACATACGGAATCTCGCTGTCGTCGACCCGGCGGTCGGCGAACACGAGCGGCAAGCGTTTTACCCACTTCTGATAGCGCTCCGCTTCCGCCGTGCACGGCACCACCACGAGGCCGTCGACCTGATGCGAAACGAGGTGGGCGATCCCCTCGGTTTCGCGCACCGGGTCTTCATCGCTCGTCACCACCACGAGCTGGCAGCGGTACTGCTCACGGCATTGCCATTCCATTGCCTGAGCCAGCGCGGAGTGTACGGAGTTTGTGATATCGGGAATAACCAGGCCGATCGTATTGCTGCGGCGCGAACGCAACGCGCGGGCCGATTGCGAGGGCGTGAAATGATGCTCCTTCGCGACCTGCAGCACCCGTTCGACCGTGGCGGCGGAAATCCGGTAGCGTTCCGCATAGCCATTCAGCACCATGCTCGCGGTCGTGCGCGAAACGTTCGCGAGACGTGCGATGTCATCAATGGTCAGGCGCTCGAACTGGGTCACGCTGGCTTCCTCGCGGCAGTAGGTCGACGCCCTCGCTTCATGCAAACCCGGCAGGCCCGGCAGCGGCTGCTGCGGCGAGCTGCCATCGGCCACGGGCCTATGCGGCATGCACCAGTCAGGTCGTGGCGGGAGGCGCCGCCACACCGGTCAACACCGGGTGGCGGGCGGCACTGCATCGACGTTGATTTCAGTGCCAGATGGTACTACGCGGATGAGCCGCTGAGAACTTGCAGTTTTTACAGGTTACTGCTTATAGAGGTTCAGCGGTACCGGGATGAACTTGTCCACGGCCTGGCCGTCGACCAGCTTCTTCGCCGTCTCTACGCCATACTGGCCGATCAGTTCCGGCTGCTGCTGCACGGTGGCCGCCATCGAGCCGGCCTTGACAGCGGCAATCGCGTCGTCGGTGGCGTCGAAGCCCACCACGGCCACGTTCTTCAGGCCAGCCGCCTGCAGCGCCTTCACCGCGCCGAGCGCCATCTCGTCGTTCTGCGCGAATACGCCCTGGATGTCCTTGTTGCTCTGGATGATGTTTTCCATCACCGACAAGCCCTTGGCGCGATCGAAATCAGCCGGCTGTTTGGTGACGATCTTCACGCCGCCCTTCGCCTCCACTTCGGTATCGAAGCCGGCGCCGCGCTCGTTCGCGGCCGACGAGCCCGGAATGCCCTGCAACTCGACCACATGACCCTTGCCGCCCAGCTTGTCGACGAGGAAGTCCGCAGCCATCTTACCGCCGGCCTTGTTGTCCGAGGCGATATGCGAGCTGACCTCGGCGCCGTTCACGCTGCGGTCGAGCGAGATCACCTTGATGCCCTTGCCGGTGGCTTCCTTGACGACGTTGGCGACAGCCGACGAATCGGTCGGATTGATCAGGATCACGCTGACCCTCTTCTGGATCAGGTCTTCGACGCTCGCCTGCTGTTTGGCCGGATCGTTTTGCGCGTCGACGGTGATGAGGGTCACGCCTTCCTTCTTCGCTTCGTCTTCGGCGCCCTTGCGCAGCGAGACGAAGAACGGGTTGTTGAGCGTCGAGATCGACAGGCCCACCGTCACGGCGCCGCCTGCGGCCGGTGCCGAGGCGTCGCTCGCAGGAGCGGCGGCGGTGGTGTCCGGGCCTTGCTTCGAACAGGCGGCCATGCCGACAACCAGCAAAGCAGCGACGAGTGGCGAAACCAGCGGGGAAATCATTTTCTTCATGGTCGTCTCCTGAGTCCTATCGGTAGAGTGTGACTGCATCATTTAGTCGTACTACGCGGCTTGCGCCGCTTCTGCGGTAAAAAAATCCTTGCGGCCGCTTCGTTGCAAGATGCGCCGAAGCGGCCGCGTAACCCGGTCTTACTTCTTGTTGCCCCGGTCGATCAGCACGGCGAGCAGGATCACCCCGCCCTTGATAACCTGCTGGTAGAACGACGACACGTCCATCAGGTTCAGGCCGTTATTCAGCACGCCGATCAGCAATGCGCCCACCAGCGTGCCGAAGATCCAGCCGCGCCCGCCTGTCAGGCTGGTGCCGCCCAGCACCACCGCGGCGATGGCGTCGAGTTCGTAGCCGGTGCCGGCGGTCGGCTGGGCGGAATTCAGGCGCGAGGTCAGCACCACGCCGGCAATCGCCGCCATCACGCCGGAGATCGTGTACACCCACAACTGAACGCGATCGACCTTCACCCCCGAAAGCCTGGCCGACTCGGCGTTGCCGCCGGTCGCATAGACGTGGCGGCCAAACACGGTCTTCTTCAGCACGAACCAGAAAACGGCGAACATGATGAGCATCAGCACCACCGGAATCGGCACGAGCCGCGCCACATAGCCGCCCCCCAGCATCGAGAAGAAGTCGCTGTTAAAGCTGCTGATCGGGCTGCCGTTGGAGACCACCAGGGCGAGCCCGCGCAGCACGGTCATCGAGCCGAGCGTGGCGATGAACGGCGCCACCTTGCCTTTGCTGATGACGAGGCCGTTAAAGAGCCCCATCACGCCGCCGGCGGCGATGCCGGCGAGCGTCGCGAGCACGGCCGGCGTGCCGCTTTGCATCAGACTCGCAATGATCACCGACGAGAGCGCCAGCACCGAGCCCGCGGACAGATCGATGCCGCCCAGCAGGATCACAAGCGTCATGCCGAAGGCAATCAACGCATTGATCGACGCCTGGCGCATCACGTTGAGCAGGTTGTCGAGCGTGAGGAAGTTGGGGCTGATGATGGAAAGCCCCACCGCGATGATCAGCAGCGCGATGAACGGCCCGAGCTTTTGCAGCGTGGCCTTGTTACTGGGTGTCATGGTCAATTGCGCCATTTCGTGTCTCGCTCGGGTCTCGATTGCCGGCTGCGTGGGCTGTCGGCAAATGGGTTGATCAGGTGTGTCGCCGCTTATGACTTATAAAACCGTGCTAAGCCGTACTAAGCCGTGGCCGGGTTGCCGCCGGTGGCGGCCGTCATGAGCACTTCCTGGGTGGCGCCGGCTGCCGCGAAGATGCCGTTCTGCCTGCCTTGGTGCATCACCAGGATGCGATCGCTCATCGCCAGCACTTCGGGCAACTCCGAGGACACCATCACGATCGCCACACCCTGTGAGGCCAACTGGTTGATGATGGTGTAGATCTCGGCCTTGCCGCCCACATCGACGCCGCGAGTGGGCTCGTCGAGCAGCAGCACCTTGGGCGGTTCCGCGAGCCACTTGGCGAACACCACCTTCTGCTGGTTGCCGCCGGAGAGCGACTTCACGTCCAGCTCCGCATCGCGGGTGCGAATGCGCAACTGCTTGATCAGGTCGGCGACGGCGGCGCGTTCGGCGCGCTCGTTCACGACGCCGAGACGCGCGTAGCGATCCAGATGGACCAGCGTCGCGTTTTCGCGCACCGACATGCCGAGCACGAGGCCCTGGCTCTTGCGGTCTTCGGTGACAAAGCCGATGCCGGCCGCAATCGCGCCGGACGCATCGCGCACCTCGAGCGTGCGGCCGTCGAGCGAGACCGAGCCTGCCGTCTTGCGGTTCAGCCCAAACAGCGTGCGCAGGATCTCGCTGCGGCCCGCTCCCATCAAACCGGCCACGCCGAGCACTTCCCCGGCGCGCACGTCGAACGAAATGCCGGAGATGTTGCCGTCGTCGGCGAGGCCCGACACAGCGAAGCGCACCTCGCCGGGCGTATGGTTGCGCTTCGGAAAGCGCTCGCCCAGCTCGCGCCCCACCATCAGGCGCACCACTTCATCGAAACCGGTGTCCTTGACCGCACGTTCGCCCACAAAATGGCCGTCGCGCAGCACGCTGACCTTGTCGCAGATGCGGAAGATTTCTTCCATCCGGTGCGAGACGTACACCAGCGCCACGCCGCGCGCCTTGAGCGCCAGCATGATCTCGAACAGCGTCTCGATCTCGCGGTGCGTGAGTGCGGCGGTCGGCTCGTCCATCACCAGCACGCGTGCGTCGAGCGAGAGCGCCTTGGCGATTTCCACCAGTTGCTGCTGGCCGATCGAGAGGCGCCCGGCTTCCGTTTGCGGATCGATATTTTGCGCGCCGACCATGTCGAGCCATTTGCGCGACTGCTTGCGCATCGCGGCGGAGTCGACCACGCCGAAGCGGCTGGGCTCGCGGCCGAGAAACAGGTTCTCCATCACCGACAATTGCGGAATCAGATTCAATTCCTGGTGGATGATGGCGATGCCGGCGCGTTCGGCGTCGACGGTGTGGCGGATCTGCACGGCCCGGCCGTCGATCAGGATCTCGCCGGCATCGGCCTGGTAGACGCCGCTCAAAATCTTCATGAGCGTCGACTTGCCGGCGCCGTTCTCACCCATCAGCGCGTGAATCTCGCCCGCGCCGATCTTGAAGTCGACACCTTCGAGCACGCGCACCGGCCCAAAAGCCTTGCCGATGCCCCGCATGGTCACTTGCATGACACGCCTCTTTCAGAAAAACGCCGCGCCGCTAACGGCTTGCGCGGCGCTCAAAAAATCACACCCGAATGCAGGATCACATTCGCGTAGGGACTGCACTCGCCGGTGCGAATCACAGCCTTGGCCTGCTGGCAAAGGCGCTTGAATTGCTCATGCGGCACATCCTCGACAGCAACCTCGGCAACGCGCAACTGCGTCATGCGCTGCGCTACCGCAGCGTTGTGCGTCAGGCTTTCGCTTGCGAACACCGCGCGCTCGACCTTGAAATCGGCCAGCACGCTGTCCAGCACGTCGAAGAAGCCCGGCACGCCAAGCGTGAGCGAGACGTCGATACATTCGACGCCATCGGGAATCGGCAGACCGCAGTCGGCAATCACGACGCTGTCGGTGTGGCCCATGCCGGCCAGCACGCGGGCGATATCGCGGTTCAGGTGTCCGAGTTTTTTCACGCTTGAGCCTTCAGAAACTGTTCGAGTTCGGCGAGCGTGGGCATGCCGCCCTGCGCGCCCGCGCGGGTGACGGACAAGGCGCCCGCCGCATTGGCGCGGCGCATGGCCTGCCCGGCCCCCAGATGCCAGAACGCGGCGAGCGCGCCGTTGAAAGTGTCGCCGGCGCCGGTGGTATCCACCGCTTCGACCTCAAAGCCAGCCTCGTGGACCAGTTCGCCATCCTCACGACTGGTGTAGGCGCCTTCCTTGCCGTGGGTCATCGCAATGCGCCCCGGCATGCGTCGCAACACTTCGGCCCACGGCTCGCCCGCGGTTTGCAGTGCAGCGGCGAGTTCGTGTTCGTTCGGTGTGAGCAAGGTGGTCAGCGCGATCAGCTCGGCAGGCAACGCAACGGCCGGCGCCGGATTCAGGAAGAACGGCTTGCCGAGGCGCCTCGCGAGCCTTGCCGCATGCAGGACCGTGTCGAGCGGCACTTCGAGTTGCGCGAGGACGATATCGGCCTCCGCGAATGCCTCGTGCGCACGATCGAGATCGGCGGCAGCGAGTTCATGATTGGCGCCCGGCACCACCACGATGGCGTTGTCGCCACCGGACAGCGTGATCGAAGCAATCCCGGTCGCGGCGTTTCCAGTAGAGACCCAGCGTGTATCGATGCCCTCGCGCACGAGGGTCGCCTTCAACTGTTCGCCGAATGCATCCGCACCGACGCAGCCGATCATCGTCACTTCGGCGCCCAGACGCGCTGCCGCGACCGCCTGGTTGGCGCCCTTGCCGCCCGGCCAGGTGGCGAAATGCGTGCCGAACAGCGTTTCGCCAAGACGCGGAAACGCCTCGGTCGCGACCACCATGTCCATGTTGATGCTGCCCACCACCACTACGCGCGCCATACCGCTCCTTCAAACTGCCCGCCCCGCGCTGTTGACGGGAGCGTGAATTTTTGTCGTGCTAAAACGTAATCAGCTTTGGAGCGGATTTATACCAGAGCCGTCCGCCGGACGGAAGGTCTCCCAGGGTATAACCCGATAAGGGTCAGGTGAGCAGGTGGATGGCACCTGCCTGTATCTGCAAGAAGCAGGTTTAGCTGCGCCGCTGTTCCAGCCGTTGTTCGAGGCGTCGCGGGATCAGAACGGGCAAGCGCAGGAGGAAGCCGAAGAAAAGCCGCAGATGCATCCACGACAACAGCAGGTTGTCGCGCAGGTAGTTGAAATGCGACACACCGCCCTCTTCGGCGCGGAAATAACGCACCGGGGCGTCAATGTTGATCGGCCGCACGCCTTCCCAGCACAAACGCACGGCGGCCTCCGGATCGAAATCGAAGCGGCGCATCCAGACGTGCTGACTCATCACCTTGCGCAACGGCTCGACCGGATACACGCGAAATCCGTACAGCGAATCGCCGATGCCGGCCCACAGGGTCTCGAGGTTGGCGCAGCCATTGGAGAGCCGCCGGCCATAGACGCGCGCCTTCGGCGCCTGCGCGTCGAACTTCGGCATGCCGAGCACCATCGTGCCCGGTTGTGCCTGCGAGGCGTTCATGAAACCCGGGATCAGACTGGCCGGATGCTGGCCGTCGGAGTCCATTGTCAGGACATGCGTGAAACCGAGGCGCGCGGCTTCGTCGAGACCGTGCAGCACGGCCGCGCCTTTGCCCTGGTTGTGCGGCAGCACGATGACGCGCAGCCCGGCATCCTGCTCGGCCAATGCCTGCAAACGCGCGGCGCTGCCATCGGTGCTGCCGTCGACCACCACCCACACAGGGTTCCAGTGTTCGCGCGCGCTGCGCACGGTTTCATAGACTTTTTCGCCGGGGTTGTAGCTCGGAATCAAAACCAGGTGAGTTGGCGAGGGGCTCGTTGTGCGCATGGAATACAGCAAATCGAATAAGGGTTTTTTATGGTCGGTCTAATGCCCGGCTTGATCGTCCGTCTTACGGTCCGCTTTGTGGTTCGCTCCGTGGTCCGCTTTGTAGCCCATCCGTCACGCGCAGATTGCGCCGCCGGCCGCGCCATGCGTGCCAGGTGCGCGGCGCGTTCAGCAGCGCCGACACGTAGTACACGCCCTTGAACAGGCCGAGCGAGCGCCAGATCGGCGTGTTCTCGAAGATATCGCCGGCGAGGAGCGAGAGCAGCGCCTCTTTCATGCGCAGCACGTTGCGCGGCGCCATGAAGAGCTCGCGCATCGCCGGCGAGGTCATCCGGTAGATGAACCAGGAGAACGCTTTGGGCCCATGCCGCAGACGTTTGTCGAAACGCGCCAATGCTGCATCGGCGCGCGCCGGATCGCGCAGGCAGACGTCGATCGCCTCGGCGCCGGCGAACGCGCTTTGCATCGCCAGCATCACGCCGGACGAGAACACCGGATCGATGAACGCAAACGCATCGCCCAGCAGCAGGAAATTGCGGCCATGCGTCAGCTTGCCGGTGTACGAATAGTTGCCGGTGGCCGTCACCTCGTTCACGCGCTCGGCATGCTCGAGGCGTTCGGCGAGCGGTGCGCACAAGGCGATCGTGTCGGCGAAAAACGCTTCGAGCGAGCGGCCCTTCGGCCGGCTTTTCAGGTAATGCGGCCACACCACCGCGCCGACACTGGTAGTGCCGTCGGCAAGCGGAATGAACCAGAACCAGCCGTGCTCGAACCAGAAGACGGTGATGTTGCCTTCGTGCTCGCCGAGGTTGCGCTGTGCGCCGCGAAAGTGCCCGTACAGCGCGGAGCTGTTGTGCCTGTCGTTGCGGCGCTTGCTCTTGAACTGGTTCGCGAGCAGCGTGTCGCGGCCCGAGGCATCCACCACGAAGCGCGCGCGGCACCGCTCTTCACTGCCGTCTTCATGCTGCGCGCGAATCACGGCGCCGGAGCCGTCCGGCAGAAACGCGACGTCGCGCGCCTGGCAGCCTTCCACCACCTCCACGCCATGTACCGCTGCATTACGCAGCAGCAGGTGATCGAGCTCCGAGCGCCGCACCTGATAGGCACCCGGCATCGATTTGTCCCACGCATCGGCGAACAGGAAGCGCTCCATGCGGTTGCCATGCTGCGGCGAAACAAATTCGGCGCCCAGCTTGACCATGCCGATCGCCCTCACCTGCTCGCCCACGCCAAGGCGGTCGAACAGGCGCAGATTGGCGGGCAACAGCGACTCGCCGATATGAAAACGCGGGTGCCGTGCCTTCTCCAGCAGACGCACGCGGTAGCCGCGGTCGGCGAGCAAGGTGCCGGCGCTCGAACCGGCCGGCCCGCCGCCGATCACGATGACATCCCAGAGCGCTGCGTCAGGTTGAATTGCTTCGGCCATCGTTTTCCTCTCGATACTGACGTTGCCTCGTGAGCACGTGCCGTGCCACGCCGTCAGTGTCAGGCGAGACCACCGTTGATGGACAGTACCTGGCCAGTCACATAAGCCGCGGCATCGGAGACGAGGTAGGCGACCATGGCCGCGACTTCCTCAGGTTGGCCCGCGCGCTGCGCCGGCACTAGTTGCTTGATCCGCTCAGGCGCAAATGCCGGGTCCGCCATGGGCGATTCAATAACGCCGGGCGCCACCGCATTCACGGTAATGCCGCGCGAAGCCAGTTCGAGCGAGAGCGATTTCGTCGCGCCGATCAAGCCGGCCTTCGCCGCCGCATAGTTCACCTGACCGCGATTGCCCATCACGCCCGCCACCGACGCCATGTTGACGATGCGCCCCCAGCGGGTGCGGATCATCGGCATCAGGAGCGGCTGGGTGACGTTGAAAAAGCCGTTCAGCGTCACATCGATCACGCTGCGCCATTGCTTCTGGGTCATGCCGGGCATCGGCGCGTCGTCGTGGATCCCGGCGTTGTTGACCAGAATCTGCACGGGCGCCTGCTCCAGCATGCCTTCGAGGGCGATCCGCGTCGCGTCGGCATCGGTCACGTCGAAGGCGATCGCATGAGCTGTGCCCCCCGCCGCGACGATTCGCTGTACGGTGGCCTCGGCCTGCGCGAGGCCGCGGTTCGCATGCACCCAGACTTCGTGGCCCGCCTGCGCCAACGCCACGCTGATGGCCTGTCCCAGCGCGCCGCTGCCGCCTGTCACAAGCGCTCGCATCGACTCTCCATTACTCTTTGCTTTCAAGACTCACCGAGCACGTCCGTGCACCGCCGGCACGGGCCCGCTCGCTAGCGGATCCGGTGCGCCGCCACGTATGCGGCCAGCGCCCCAAGCGTGGCGAAAATCTTCTGGTTGTCCGGATTGTCCGAACGCAGTTCGAAGCCATACTTCTTCGAAATCAGCAGCGCAATTTCGAGGATATCGATCGAGTCGAGTCCCAACCCTTCGCCGTACAGCGGGGTATCGGGGGTGAGCTCGTCGAGTTGCACGTCTTCGAGATTCAGTTCGCCGACGATCAGCGCGGCGAGCTCTTCTTCCAGTTTATTCATTGTCTTGTCTGCCGGGATCAATGCCAGTGGAAGGGGGGCCAAACGCCCGCTATGCAGCTTCTGCGCGGCCCCCTTCAGGACAGCGTCTGGGCGCAGCAGGCCTTGTTACCCCGTCGGACCGGCACGCTGCCCGCTGTATATGGGATTGTAAGTCTGCGGCGATTCTAGAGGAGCGGTTCTGGCTCGTATACGGTGAAAGGGTTACATGACGTTTTGTGGCGGCTGCGTCCACGAGTCAGGGTCCGAAAGGCGAAACCCCGTGCGCGCCTTGCTTTGGACGGTGCGCTAGAATTGCGCCCGCCGCACGCCGTGCACGCAATCACACAAACAGTTACAAAACCGGGTGCGAACCCGGTGCGTTCAGACTGGTCTTTACACAGGTTCCGGTCAGGAACGAAAAATGCGTAGCAAGCGGTACCGTCGCTGACGGCCAGTGTGTCAATCATGTGATGAAAGAGCCGGCGGCATATCGTCCGAACCGGCTTTGAAATATCCCCACTTATGCAGCGTATTGACCTTATTCCCGATGCGCGAACGCGCATCTCGCTCCCTCGTATCCTGCGCGGCGCCGGAACCGTCGGCGTCATCGCGGCCTGCGAGATCGGCACGCATTACGCGGCCAGCACGCCTCGCGCACAAGGTTTCGGTCTCGCCGTGGTGGTCGCGCCGCTGCTGTTGATCGGACTCGCCGCTGCCGCCCGCGCGCCGCAGCGCGCCTGGCTGCTGCCGCTGTGGGCCTGCTTCTGTGCCGCCCTATGGCTGGCGCGCGAGCCGCTGATCCGCCACTTCGGATGGGGCGCCTATCTCGAGCAACTGAGCTTCAATCTCATCATGGCGTTCGTGTTCGGCCGCACCCTCGCGGCGGGCCGCCAGCCGCTCTGCAGCCAGTTCGCCACGATGGTCCATGGCACGCTCACGCCGGCGGTGGCGCACTACACGCGGCAGATTACGCTGGCGTGGACGGGGTTTTTCCTGCTGGTCGCAAGCGTCTCGACGCTGCTGTTCGTTACCTCGCCGCTGGTTGTGTGGTCAACCTTCGCCAACTACATGACGCTGCCGCTGGTTGTCGTGATGTTCGTCGGCGAGCATGCCTGGCGGCGTATTGCACTGCCCAACGTGAAACGCTCCAGCATGCTCGCCGCCGCCCGTGCCTACCGGCATACCATGCACGGCCGCGCCGAACGCGCACAATGAAGCCGGGCTCGATGCCCACGCTGCGGCACAGACCCAAGATCACTGTTTTCACTGACGTTATGCCGAGCTTTCCTCTGCTATTCCACTCCTCGTCCGCCGAGACGATTGCCTGGCGCGACGGCACGCCGGTTTCGGTGCGCGAGTTTCTCGCCGACGTGACGCGTCTCGCCAGGGCGCTGCCGGCCGGCGGCCATGTCTTCAACATGTGCACCGACCGCTACCGGTTTGCGGTCGGCCTGTGTGCGACCCTGGTCGCCGGCAAGATCAGCCTGCTGCCCTCGGCGCACACGCCCGAAGCGGTGCGGCAACTGGCGGCCTTCGCGCCGGACACGTTCTGCCTGCACGATAGCGCCCACTGCAGCGTCGAGTTGCCGCGCTTTCGCTTTCCTTCGGAGTCCGGTGCGAATGCGCCAGACAGTGGCGCTGAGACTCATGCCGAGACTCATGCCGAGACTCGCGCTGATCCGAACGCTGAGATCTCTGTGCCGCAGATCGATGCAGAGCAGGTCATGGCGTATCTGTTCACTTCCGGTTCGACCGGGGTGCCGGTGCCGCATGGCAAGAAATGGGGTTATCTGGTGCGCTGCCTGCGCACCTCGGCCGCGCGCCTCGGCCTCTCGGAGATGGGCGCCTGCACGCTGGTCGGCACGGTGCCGCCGCAGCATATGTACGGCTTCGAAACCACCGTGCTGCTGGCCTTGATTGGCGGCTTCGCGTTCGGCAACCGGCAGCCGTTCTATCCCGGCGATGTCGCCGCCGAACTCGCGGCGCTTCCGCAGCCGCGGGTGCTGGTCACTTCGCCAGTGCATCTGCGCGCACTGATGATGTCGGGCCAGGCGCTGCCGCCCGTCGCGCTGGCCTTGTCCGCGACCGCACCGCTCACGCAGGATCTGGCGCGCACCGCCGAGGCGCGGCTTCATGCGCCCTTGCTCGAAATCTACGGCAGTACCGAAAGCGGTCAGATCGCCACGCGGCGCACCGCACTGCACAATGCCTGGCAGCTCTATCCGGAGCTGAAGCTGGAGACGCGACATGCGCAAGGCAGCGCAAACGACCGCGGCGATAGCGCAGACGATGTCACTGTCTGGGTGTCCGGCGGTCACGTGGAAACGCCCGTGCCGATGGGCGACGCGCTCGAACTGCTTGACGATGGCCAGTTCCTGCTGCACGGACGCAAAGGCGATCTGGTCAATATCGCCGGCAAGCGGACCTCGCTCGGTTATCTGAATCATCAGTTGAACGAGATACCGGGCGTGGTGGATGGCGTGTTCTTTATGCCGGATGCGGCTCCCCGTGCTGCAGGCGCCGCGTCCTCCGTGTCTGCCGCGAGCCCGGGTCCTGTGTCCGATCCTGAGGTGGCGCGCGTGGGGCGTGGCGAACCGGTCACGCGTCTGCTTGCTCTCGTCGTAGCGCCCGATCTCACGCCCGCCGACCTGCAGCGTGCCTTGCGCGATCGCATCGACGCCGCGTTCATGCCGCGCCCGCTGATCTTCGTTGCCTCGCTGCCGCGCAATGCCACCGGCAAGCTGCCGCGCGACGTGCTGACGGCATTGGTGGCGCAACATACGCGCAGCGCATCGCTCGCGGCACAGAACGGCCCGACCACCCTCACCTTCACGATCGCCCCCGATCACGCGGCCATCCCCGGGCACTTCCCCGGCCAGCCGATCGTGCCGGGTGTCGTGCTGCTCGACCACGCCATCAGCGCGATCGGCAGCGCGCTGAACCGCTCGCTCGACGCCTGCCGCGTTAGCTCGGCCAAGTTCCCGAGTCCCGCGACGCCAGGCACACCGCTTGATCTGAAGTTCGAGACCACCGCCAGCGGCACGATCCGCTTCACCATCAGCGCCGCCACGCGCACGGTGGCGAGCGGCGTGCTGGCGGCACCCGCGCCCGTCGAAGAAGCGGTGGCATCATGAAGCGCCCTGCATGGACCCAGCGCAAGGAGCGCAGCAATCCGGCGCTGATGCGCCTGATGAGCTGGCTGTCGCTACGCCTCGGCCGGCGCGCGAGCCGGATCGTTCTGGCGCCGGCGGCGATCTATTTCCTGCTGTTTTCGCCTGCCGCATGCAAGGCCTCGCGCGACTACCTGAGTCGCGCGCTCGGCCGGCCGGCGGCCTGGCTCGACGTCTGGCGTCATCTGGTGGTGTTCGGCACCACCATCCATGACCGCATCTATCTGCTCAACGACCGCTTCGACCTGTTCGATCTGCGTCTCTACGGCGAAACCCTCGTGCCCGAGGCGCTGGCCGAAGGCCACGGCGCGTTTCTGATCGGCGCGCACCTGGGCAGCTTCGAAGTGATCCGCGCGATTGGCCGCACGCAACCGAACCTGCGCGTCGCGGTGACGATGTACGAGGAAAACGCGCGCCGCATCAACGAAATCCTGGCCTCCATCAATCCTGCGGCGAAGCCGGACGTGATTGCGTTGGGCCAGGTGGATTCGATGCTGAAAGTGCGTGAGTCTCTCGACGCCGGCAGCATGATCGGCATTCTCGCCGACCGCACCTTGCTCGGCGACGCACGCGACTCGATGCGCTGGCTCGATTTTCTCGGCACGCCCGCAGCGTTTCCGCTCGGGCCGCTGCATATGGCGGCCATGCTGCGGCGCCCGGTGATCTTCATGACCGGGTTGTACCGCGGCGGCAATCGCTATGACATTCACTTCGAAAAGCTGGCCGATTTCTCCCAGGTCGAACGCGGCGAGCGCAGCGCTCAGGTGCAAGCTGCTCTCGGTCAGTACGTCGCTTTGCTTGAAAAATACTGTCGCGCAGCGCCGTACAACTGGTTCAACTATTTCGACTTTTGGCACACTGAATCGGCCGATGAAAGCGCCAATCAACAGGCCAATGAGAAGGCCGCTGGATTGGCCGCCAGGCCCGCGGCCCGAAGCGCTGCAAAATCGGCCAGCGAATTTGCCTCTAATCTGGCTACGAATCGTGCCAGCGGATCGACCGTGAAGCCGGTCGCGCCTAACACCGATCTGATTACCCCGAGCAGGAAGACCTGAGATGTCTGCACGCCCCCTGTCCCGTGTTTCGCTGCGCCGCAAGGCCGGTATGCTGGCCGCCTCGGCTACCTTGGCCGCGGCGGCCCTCATCCCCATTACCGCCCACGCGGCCAGCCCCGACGCCTCAAGCTGGACGCTCGACCGTCTGATGTCGACGCTCGGCCAGAAGAAATCCGGCCACGCGACCTTTGTCGAGACTAAATACCTCTCGATTGCCACCGAGCCGGTGACGTCCTCCGGTGAACTGGTATTCACCGCACCGGACCATCTGGAAAAGCGCACCGATAGCCCCAAGGCGGAAGACCTTGTCATCGACGGCGACAAGCTGACGATCGCCCGCAACGGCCACCGCTACACGCTCGCGCTGACGCAGTATCCGGAGCTATCGGCCTTCATCGACAGCATTCGCGCGACGCTCGCCGGCAACCGTTTTGCGCTCGAACAGGTCTATAAAGTGGTCGTCACGGGCGCCGGCGACGACTGGACACTCACGCTTACGCCGCTCGATGCGCGCATGCTGAAGTCGATCAGCACGATTACGCTGACCGGCACGCGCGACCTGCTGCATACGGTCGAGATCCAGCAGGCCGACGGCGACCATTCGCTGATGCGTCTGCAAAACGACACGGCCAACTGATGCGCGAGCCGCTTGCCACCGTCACGCCAGCGCAGGGTCTCGGCCATGCGTTGCGGCAACGCGCGGTGCTGCTGTGGCTGGTGTTCCTGCTCGCCTGTGCGGTGGTGATCAGCCGCACCACGTTTACCGCCGACCTGTCCGCCTTCCTGCCGCGCTCACCAAGCGCCGGGCAGCGCGTGCTGGTCGACCAGTTGCGCGACGGACTGGTGTCGCGGCTGATTCTGGTGGGCATCGAGGGCGGCGACTCTGCCGCCCGCGCGACCCTGTCGCGACGCATGGCGGCCAGCTTGCGGGGCGATGCGCAGTTTGCTTCGGTCAACAACGGCGAGCCGGTGAGCGAGGCACGCGATCAGCGCTTTATCTTCGAGCACCGTTATCTGTTGAGTCCGGCGGTGACGCCGCAGCGCTTCTCGGCTGACGGACTGCATCAGGCGCTCGGCGACAGTCTGGATCTGCTCGGTTCGTCGGCGGGCATGTTCACCAAGGACCTGCTGCCGCACGATCCGACCGGCGAAGTGGCCACGCTCGTCAACCGGCTCGACAGCGGCGCGCAACCGAACTCGCAGGACGGCGTCTGGGCCTCGCGCGACGGCCGGCGCGCGGTGCTGGTCGTGCAGACCGCCGGCGCCGGTTCCGACACCGACGCACAGGCTCGCGCGATGGCCGCGGTGCAGCGTGCCTTCGATGCCGCTGCCGGCAGCATGCCGAATCCTTCGTCGTACCATCTGCTGATGACCGGGCCCGGGGTGTTCTCCGTCGAGACCCGCGACAACATCAAGCATGACGTGGCGCGGCTGTCTGCCGTCAGCCTCGTGCTGATCGTCGCGCTGCTGCTGGTCGTGTACCGCTCGCCGCTCGCGCTGCTGCTCGGCTTGCTGCCGGTGCTCTCGGGCGTCGCTGCGGGGCTTGCCGCGGTCAGCCTCGCGTTCGGCACCGTGCATGGCTTGACGCTCGGCTTCGGCACGACGCTGATCGGCGAAGCGGTGGATTACTCGATCTATCTGTTCGTGCAGTCCTCGCGGGTGCAGACGCGGGGCGGCGCTGCAATGACTCCAACAACAGCAGCGACAGCAAACACCGGCCGCGACCCGGCGCTGCGCGAATGGATCGCCACCTATTGGCCGACCATCCGCCTCGGCGTCTTGACCTCGATCTGCGGCTTCGCCTCGATGCTGTTCTCCGGCTTTCCCGGGCTCGTGCAACTGGGGCTGTATTCGATTGCGGGCTTGACGAGCGCTGCGCTCGTCACGCGCTTCGTGTTGCCGCATCTGCGCGGCGCACGCTTTGCGATTCGCAATGTCGTGCCGCTTGGGAGCGCGCTTGCACGCTTCACCGCTGCCGCGCCGCGCTTGCGCTGGCTGCTGGTCATTGTGCTGGCGGCGTCGGTGGCGACGCTCGGGTTGCATCGCCAGCAGATCTGGAGTCACGAACTGTCTGCGCTGAGCCCGGTGTCGCCGCAAAGCCTGGCGCTCGACGAGAGCCTGCGAGACGATGTCGGCGCACCCGATGTGCGCTATCTGGTGGTGATCTCGGGGGCGAGCCAGGAAGCGGTGCTGGAAGGCGCCGAGAAGGTCGCCGCGCAATTGCAGCCGCTGGTGGACAAGGGCGTACTGGCCGGATATGAAAGTCCGGCGCTGTTTCTGCCGAGCGTCGCTACACAGCGTGCCCGGCTCGCCAGCCTGCCGCCAGCCGACGTGCTCACCGCGAGGATGCGCGAGGCCGTCGCCAACCAGGCGATCAGCGTGAAGCCGGAAGCGTTCGGGCCGTTTATCGCGGACGTTCAGGCCGCGCGCCAGCAAGCGCTGCTGCAGCGCGCGGACCTGCAAGGTACGTCGATGGCGCTGGCCGTCGATGCGCTGCTGACCGAGCGCGCCGGCCGCTGGAGCGCGATGCTGTCGCTGCGTGCGCCGGCTCACGCGGCCGCCGCCGCAAGCCCAGGTCAAGCTGCAGCCAGCGACACAGCGAGCCTCGATGCCGCGACGATCCGCGCCGCCGTGGCCCAGGCACAAGTGCCCGATGCGCTCTTCGTCGACATGAAGGCCGAGGCCGATCGCCTCTATATCAACTACGTGCGCGAGGACATTCACCTGTCGCTCGCCGGGCTTGGGGCGATTGTCGTGTTGCTGCTGATTGCGTTGCGCTCGCCGCAGGCAGTCGCGCGCACGCTTGCCCCGCTGCTTGCCGCCGTGCTGGTGGTCAGTGCCGGTCTCGCACTAGCGGGTGAACAACTGACGATCCTGCATCTGATCGGCATGCTGCTGATCGTGGCAGTGGGGTCCAACTACGCGCTGTTTTTCAACCGCCCAGGCCACGCGAGCGATGGCGTTCCGGCGATTGCGCCTCAAACGCTGGTCTCGCTGTTGATCGCCAATCTCGCCACGGTGGCCGGCTTCGGCCTTCTGGCGCTCGCCCGGGTACCGCTGCTCAAGGCCTTCGGCCTGACGGTGGGACCCGGCGCGATTCTCGCGCTGCTGTTCTCGGCGATTCTCGCGCCTGCCATGACGAAGCGTGCGGCGCAACGGACCAGCGCGGCCGTGCCCGACGAACCACGCCGCGGAGAGCGCGTATGACGCCTACCAAGCCAGGCTCGCAAACAGAGGTTCAGCAGGCACCGCAGCCACCGAATGCCTTCAGCGCTCCCGGCGCGGCTGCTGCGCGGACTACTTCCGACGTGTCTGCAGCCCCTATCGCCCCTACGACAACAGAAGCTCCCGGTGCTCCGCGCCGCTGGAAGCCCTCGCCGTTCATCACCGGCACGGCGGCGCTGCATGCCGGCGCAGCGGCGGCCGTGGTATTGCAGCCAGTACTCTGGCCGTGGGCGCTAGGCAGCGTCGTCGCCTCGCATCTGGCATTGACGGCGGCCGGCTTGTGGCCGCGCAGCACGCTGCTCGGTCTGAACTGGACCGCGCTGCCGGAAAGCGCGGACCGGCAGATTGCGCTTACCATCGACGACGGACCGGACCCCGAGGTCACGCCGCGCGTACTCGATTTGCTCGAGCGCTACGGTGCCCACGCGACGTTCTTCTGCATCGGCGAGGTGGCGCGCCGCCATCCGCAGATTGTCGAAGCGATCGTCGCGCGCGGGCATGCGGTCGAAAATCACAGTCAGCGGCACCGGCACAACTTTTCGTTGCTCGGGCCGCGCGCGCTCGCGCGTGAGATTGCAGCCGCGCAACAGACACTCACGGAGATCAGTGGGACGCGGCCGCTGTTCTTTCGCGCCCCCGCCGGTCTGCGCAATCCGTTTCTCGAACCGGTGCTGTGCCGGCTCGGGCTGCAGTTGGCGAGCTGGACCCGGCGCGGCTTCGACACGCGCACCCGCGACGCCGCCGTGGTGACGCAGCGCCTGCTGCATGGCCTGGCGCCACGTGACATCCTGCTGGTGCACGACGGCCATCCGGCCCGCGACGCGCGCAACCAGCCGGTCGTGCTTGATGTTCTGCCGGCGCTACTCGGCGCGGCCGCCGCCGCGCAGTTGCGCTGTACCACGTTGCGCGCGGCGATCGCACCGGGAGTCGGCGATGTTTGAGACGCACTGCGAACGCGTGGCGGCGTCATCCCCGCAAGCCACGCCGCCCCACGCGCTCCTGACGCAGCGCAGCAGCCAGGCGCGTGCACGCCGTTTGCTACCATTGATGGATAGACAGGGCCGCTAACCGGCGCTGCCCCATCGACCCGTAACAGGACCGTACTGTAGTGAAACCTCTCCTGCTCTCGCACTTTACCGCCACGAGTTGTATCGGCCGCGGACTCGACGCCACGCTCGCCGCGCTGCGCGCCCAGCGTGGCGGCCTCGCGCCGTGCCGCTTCGAGCGCGCGAGTCTCGACACATGGATCGGCGAGGTGGAGGGTATCGATGCCGAGCCGGTGCGCACCGACCTGAGCGAGTTCGACTGCCGCAACAACCGGCTCGCGCAACTCGGCCTGACGCAGGACGGCTTTGCCGAGGCGGTCGCCGCAGCCGCGCAGCGCTATGGCGCGCAACGGGTCGGTGTATTTATCGGCACCAGCACGGCTGGCATTCTGGAAACCGAACGTGCCTACCAGCAGCGCGATCCGCAAAGCGGCGCCCTGCCCGCCAGCTTCCGCTATGCCGAGAGCCACACGCCCTATTCGGTGGCCGCCTTCGTGCGCGCGTATTGCGCGCTGCAAGGACCGGCACTGGTGGTGTCGTCGGCCTGTTCGTCCGGCGCCAAGGTGTTCGGTTCGGCGCGGCGCATGCTGGCCGCCGGGCTGATCGATGCCGCCGTGGTCGGCGGCGTCGATTCGCTGTGCCTCACCACGCTGTACGGTTTCAACTCGCTCGAATTGCTGTCCTCGGGACCGTGCAAGCCGTTCGACGTCAAGCGCAGCGGTATTTCGATCGGCGAAGCGGCCGCTTTCGCACTGCTCGAACGCCCGCAGGAAGCGAACGACTCGGCTGCGGGCGCGCCGCTTCACGATGGCGCGATCCTGCTCGCGGGCATCGGCGAATCGAGCGACGCGTATCACATGTCGTCACCGCATCCGGAGGGCCTCGGCGCCCGTCTCGCGATGGAACAGGCGCTCGCGAGCAGCGGGCTCAGCCCGCAGGAGATCGACTACATCAACCTGCATGGCACCGCCACCCCGAGCAACGATGCGGCCGAGAGCCGCGCGGTGAGGACCCTGTTCGACAGCACGCCGTGCAGCTCGACCAAGGGAGCGACGGGCCACACACTCGGCGCAGCCGGGGCGCTCGAAGCGGTGATCGCCGCGCTCGCCTTGCGCGAGCAGTGGCTGCCCGCCGGCATCAACACCACCGAGGCCGACACCGCGCTCGGGCTCAACTACCTGCTGACGGGTCGAGCGGCTCCGTTGCGCACAGCCCTCAGCAATTCGTTCGGCTTCGGCGGCACCAATTGCAGCCTGCTGTTTGCACGCGCCGCTGCGGCGCGCAACAGAGGGGGCGCAGCATGATCGCCTTGACCGCCTTTATCGACAGCGTCGGCTTGCTCGGGCCAGGGCTTGCCAACTGGTCCGATGCCAGGGATGTGCTAGCCGGCCGCGCGGCCTACGTGTGCGCCCGCACCGTCGTCCCCGCACCCGCCAGCCTGCCCTCCGCCGAACGCCGCCGCACTGGCACAGGCGTCAAGCTGGCGCTCGCGGCCGGCCTCGAGGCGTTAGCGGCAAGCGGCCGCGACGCGGCGTCGCTTGCTACCGTGTTTGCCGCCTCGGGCGGTGACGGTCAGAACTGCCATGTGATCTGCGAGACGCTCGCCAGCGACGACCGGGCCCTTTCGCCGACGCGCTTTCACAACTCCGTGCACAATGCGCCGGCCGGCTACTGGAGCATCGCGACACAGGCGATGGCGCCGTCCAACGTGTTGTCGGCGTATGACGGCAGCTTCGCCGCAGGCTTGCTCGAAAGCGTCTGCCAGGTCGCGGTCGACGGCGTGCCCACGCTGCTGATCGCCTTCGATACCGACTACCCGGCGCCGATGCGCGAAATGCGGCCGATCCCCGATGCCTTCGGCGTGGCGTTGGTGCTCGCGCCGGTGGCTGGTGCGAACACGCTGGCGCGCATCGACGTGCAGCTCACCGATGCACCCGCGAGCGTGCTCGCCGCGCCCGAGCTCGAAGCGCTACGCCTTGGCAACCCGGCAGCCCGCGCGCTGCCTTTGCTCGACGCACTCGCCGCGCAAGCTCCGGCGAGTGTGGTGCTGGATTACCTGCAGGACGTCCAGTTGCGAGTCGACCTGACAATGTCGAACCGTTCCGGCGAGTTTGCGCCATGAATTTAGGCTTTCCGCTCTCGCCGCCGCTCGATCATGCGTGGATTGCCGCGCATATCCCGCACAGCGGCTCGATGTGCCTGCTCGACGAGGTCGCCGAGTGGGACGCCGAGCGCATCCGCTGCACCGCGACGAGCCATCTCGATGCGCACAATCCGCTACGCGCGCACGGACGGCTCGCCGCCGTCTGCGGCGTCGAATACGCGGCTCAGGCGATGGCGGTGCATGGCGCACTGCTGGGCGCAGGCGAGGAACGTCCGCGTGCGGGGTTTCTTGCCAGCGTGCGGGAGGTCGAGGCGCAGGTGGCCCGGCTGGACGGACTGGATGGGCCGTTGAGCGTGGAAGCCGAGCGCTTGAGCGGCAATGGCAATAATATTCTGTACCGCTTCGCATTGAGCTGCGGCGCGCGCGTGCTGCTGACCGGCCGCGCCGCCGTCATGCTCGATGCCAGCGGCGTTACCCTAACGGCCGGGCTCGCATCGAGCACCGGCGCTACTTCAGGACCCGCGTTATGAAGAAGTTCAGACTGTTGCTCACCGCGCTTGGCGCGCTCACTTTCGCGACGCTCACGCCGCTAGCCCACGCGGACTTCGCCGAGGGCGCGCATCAGTTCAAGACCGACGTGAAGACCGCCGGCAAGGAAACCGGCCATGCGATTGCGCATGGGGCACGTGCCGTCGGACATGGGGCGAAGACGGCCGGTCACGCGGTGGCGCACGGCGCAAAAAGCGCCGGCCATGCGATTGCCAATACCACCAGCCACGGGTACCACGCGACCAAGCAGTGGGTGAAGGAAAAGACCTGACACCGTCGATGCCGCTCGCGCGGCATCGGGCGGCGTAGCGGCGCAGGCCGCGCGCGGCCCCCCCTCAATGCTTGACGACTTCCTGCCCCACGGCATAAAGCTCGCACTGCGTTCCGCCCATCCGTATGCACTCGGCGAGCGCCCGCTGCCCGGCGTTTTCGCCCAGACGGTACGCCCAATGTCCATCCGGCGACAACGCGAACGCGCGCGGCGGCGCGAGCCACAGGAAGTGCCGGTAACCGTCGCGGCCGGCCGCCTTCAGATACGGCACAGCGTCGACATCCTCGATGTCCGGGCCCGGTGCATGGGCGCGCAGATCGTAGCGAACCTCGAACGGCAGCCCCAGCGACGTCAGGAACTGGCCGACTGCCGGCAACCAGATCGGCAGGCCGCTGTACAAGCTGAACATGATGTGGCCGTCGCTGCCGAACGTACCGTAGTCGATGAATTGCGCGTGGCCTCCGGCGCTCTCATAGGCCGTGAGCATCCGCTTGACGAGCGGCGGCGGAAATAGCGAGTCGTTGTCGCCGTACATCCATAGCGACGGCACCCGGGTGGTCTTGCCATACGCGCCGAATGCCTCCACCAGGCTGCGCTCGGAGCCCGGGCAATTGGCGAAATGCAGGCCGCCGGCGAAGTTGATCAGCGCCACCACACCCGGCGGATTCAGCGAGCCCAGCGCCATCGTGGCTAAGCCACCGTGCGACTGGCCGATCACCACGATGCGCCTGGCGTCCACGTAAGGCAATTTTTTCGCGTAGTCGATTGCGGCAAGCACGTCGGCGGCCTGGGTGAGGCCGTCGTCTTCGTCGTTGCAACTGTCGGCCCGGTAGGTCCCGCCCGACTTCGCGAAACCTTCTCGCATCGGCACGATCACCGCATAGCCGCGCCGGACGAATTCGAGCGCCTGACCGTAGTAGTCGGCGCTTTGCTGGAAATGCGGATCGCCCCACTCCTTGCCGTGATTGATGACGACCAGCGGAAACGGCCCGTCGCCGGGCGGCGCGTAGATGTGCGTTTCGAGTTCGACGTGAAACAGGCCGTGTCCCTTCGGCACCATCACCGATTCGTCGCGCAGCGTCGCCGCCCCTGCCGCTTGCGCGACACATACGGTGAACGCAAGCAGCAGGCGCAGTAGATTCATCAGCGTCCCCTCATCAGCGCATGTTGCCGGTATGCCCCAGAGAATAGCGTCCCGGCTGCGGCCACACTGTCAGGCCGTGCGGTTCCATGCCGACCGGAATCGACTGGATGTTACCGGTTGTCGTATCGATCGCGTACACCACATCGTCGAAGCGGCCGGAGAGCCACAGCATCTTGCCGTCGGCGCTGACGTTGCCCATGTCGGGACTGCCGCCGCCGGGAATCGGCCAGGTGACCAGCACCTTGCGGGTGGCGAAGTCGAGCACCGAAATGCTGCCCTTGCCGTGCTTCGGCCCATGCACGAGATTCGAGCCGCGGTTCGAGATATACAGCTTGGTGCCGTCGCGGCTCGGATAGAGCCCGTGCGTGCCGACGCCGGTATGGATGAAGCCGATCTTGGTAAAGCTGTCGCCGTCGACGAGGAACACGCCATCGGCCATCATGTCCGCCACGTAGAACACCTTGCCGTCAGGCGAGATGCGGATGTCCTGCGGCATGCCCTTCGCATTGATTTGCAAATAGCCCACCACCTTGCGGTTCACCATATCGATCTTGGCCAGCTTGCCGCCGAATTCGCAGGTGAAGAGCGCGTATTTGCCGTCAATCGAAAAGTCCGCGTGGTTGATCCCCTTGCACTCCGGCACATCGAGGCTGGCCTTCAAGGCCATCGTGTGGGCGTCGCGAAAGTCGAGGCGCGCGCGCGCTTCCGCGACCACGATCGCTTCCTTGCCGTCCGGCGTGAAATACATGTTGTACGGATCGTCGACCTTCACCGCCTGGCCCGGCTTGCCGGTCTTCGGATCGATCGGCGTGAGGCTGCCATCGGGCCGGCCTTCCGCATTGTTCGCCACCCACAGCGTCTGCAGGTCCCAGGACGGCACGACGTGCTGCGGGCTGTAGCCAACCTTGAACTTGTCCACTACCTTGAGGGTGGCCGGATCGATCACATAGACATCGTTCGAACGCAGGTTGGGCACATAGACGCGCTGCAACGCACCCGCTACCGCCGGACTCAGATGATTGACACCCGCCTCGCTATACAGGTTGGCGGGGTTGACCACCGGCGGCATGCCGGCCACGGTAGTAACGCTCGCCGCGGCCGCGGCGGGACCCGCCATCCACAGCCCCGACAGGACGACGCCAACCGACGATGCAAGCCGCACCCAGCGACTGGAACGGAAAGCCATAGCGATGAACTCCATGAATAAGTGAGTGACGCAAACGAATAACGAAAACGCGTAACGGACACGCATCACGAAAACGCAAAACTCAGCGCCCCGCCGTATCTCTCTTGATGGCGTCGATGGTGCGCGACACGATCGCGTCGACGCCTAGCTGGCCGAGTTCCGCGGTCGCCCGGCGCGGATCGCCGCCGTAGACGCCGTCGGCCGGGCCGAGCTTAGGCCCGCTGCGCAGCTTGTCGACGCGCACCATTTGCGGCGCGACCGCGAGCAGCAGCGCGGTGTCCGCGAGGCCCGCATGGGTGCCGATTTCGTCGTCGTGAAAGCCATGCTCGCGCAGGATCGCGTTGTAGCCATCCGAACTGGTGCCGTAGTACTCCGGCGGCACAAAGGCGCGCGCTTGTGTACCGGCCCATGACTTGTTCAGTTGTGCCACCACACGCTTGACGTCGTTCTGATAGCCGCCATGGTCGCCGAGAAACACGATGTTCTTGAAGCCATGCACGGCGAAGCTGTTGGCGGCGGACTCGAGCAGCTTCTCGAACACGTCGTCCGGAATCGTGATGGTGCCGGGAAAGCGCATATGTGACGTTGGCGGCGCATAGCCGCCTTCCGGCACATAGGCGATGATCGGCGCGACCAGCGCATTGCCGAGCCCCTGCGCGATGCGCTGCGACAACACCGCGACGCGCGCGTTGTGCTTGCCGAGCGCGACATCGGGGCCGCTTTGCTCGGTGCCGCCGATCGGAATGATGATGGTGGTTTTGCCCGCCTGAACTTCGTCGCGGACCTCGGTCCACGTCAGGTTTTCGAGGAACACGGTTTTCGGCGTTTGCGCGAAAACGGTCTGGATAGCGGTTTGTGAAGCGATCAGCAGAACGATCGACGCGAGGCTTCGCCGCAGTGACAAGCGCATGAGGAGTCCCATTCCGGAGATTTGACGACGCCTGTGAGTATATCCGCCGCTACGGCCCGCGCAGGAGGCTTTGTGGGGTCTTTATTGGGTCGGCATTGACCAGCGATAAGGCACGGCGTTACGGGTTATCCCTGGGGCATGAAGGGCCGCCAAACCTTTCTTTTTACTTTCAACATTCTTTCTGTTGCTGTTAAATGAGGTTCTTCCTTTAACGCCTGGAGACCTTTCTATGTCGAATTTCATGCAAGGTGCGGTAACGCTCGGCAGCTGCATCGGCGTGTTCACGCTGGTCGTTGCATTGATCGAAATGCTGGGGGGATGAGCCCCCCAGCGAGGCCGCAAACCTTAAACCAGCACCTCAAACGGGCGCCGGATTGCGTTCGGCAAACCCTTCCTGATGCCAATACGGGTACGCCGGACGCACCGCGCTCGCGGCATCGAGCTTCGCCATCTGCTCGGCGCTCAGGTTCCAGCCGACTGCACCGAGGTTCTGCCGCAACTGTTCCTCGTTGCGCGCGCCGATCAGAACCGTGGCGACCGTGGGCCGCTGCAACAGCCAGTTCAAGGCGATCTGCGGCACAGTCTTGCCGGTTTCGGCGGCCACCTCACCGATCGCGTCGAGCACGCGAAACAGATACTCATCCGGCACCGGCGGCCCCATGTCGGCGGTCTTGTGCAGGCGGCTCTTCTCCGGCAGCGGTTGGCCGCGCTTGAGCTTGCCGGTCAGCCGCCCCCAGCCAAGCGGACTCCACACCACCGCGCCCACGCCCTGGTCGAGGCCTAGCGGCATCAGTTCCCACTCATAGTCGCGCCCCACCAGCGAGTAATACGCCTGATTGGCGACGTAGCGCGGATAGCCATACCGGTCCGCGACATCCTGCGATTTCATCAGATGCCAGCCGGAGAAATTCGACACACCGGTGTAGCGGATCTTGCCTGCCCGCACCAGGTCGTCGAGTGTCGACAGGACTTCGGCCACTGGCGTTCTGGCGTTCTGGCGTCGAAACCGTGCAACTGGAACAGGTCGATATAGTCGGTTTGCAGCCGCTTTAATGCTGCGTCGACGGCCTGAATCAGGTGAAAGCGCGACGAGCCGACGTTGTTCGGTCCATCGTCGAAGCGGAAGGTCGCCTTGGTCGAGATGATGACCTTGTCGCGCTTGCCCTTGATGGCCTCGCCTAGCACCGCTTCAGAAGAACCGCTCGAATAGATGTCGGCGCTGTCGAACATCGAAACGCCCGCGTCGAGGCAGATATCGATCAGGCGGCGTGCCTCGGCCACATCGGTTGCGCCCCACGCCTCGAAGAATTCGCCTTTGCCGCCAAACGTGCCGGTGCCGAAACTGAGCACCGGCACCTTGAAACCGGATGCGCCCAAATGTCTGTATTCCATCGAATGCCCTCCATCAGGTTGCGATTGGGTTGCCAACGGAGGCTCAGTCTACGCGCGTCCTTCGAATCGCGTCGGCAAGCCGGCGCGCTTGGGACGGGTCATGCGTCTCACGCTACTAGCAGCTCACGAGCGCATGCAGTTCGTCGATGTTGAACGGCTTGGCCAGAATCGCGACGCCGATATGCCTGGCGCGTTCGAGCTCGTCGGCATAGCCGGTCATCAAGGCGATCTTCTGTGCCGGCCACTCGCTGCGCACCCGTTCGGCGAGGTCGACGCCGTTAAGCTTGCCGGGCATCTGGATGTCGGAGAGCACCAGCTCGAACCGTTCGCCGGCAGTCAGCACATCGAGCGCCCGGTCGGCGCTGGCCTCGTGATGCACGGCGCAGCCGAAGGTTTGCAGCACGGCAGCGATGCCCGCCGCGACGTCCTCGTTGTCCTCTACCAGCAGCACCATGCCTTGCGAGATGGAGCGCTCGTCGGGCGACGCCTGCTGGGCTACCGTTGCGACGGCCCGGGCTTCGCGCAGACGCGGCAAATAGAGCCGCACGGTCGTGCCGCTGCCCACCACGCTGTCGATCTTGGCGGTGCCGCCCGACTGCTCGCACATGGCGAGAACCTGGGCCAGTCCAAGCCCGGTGCCCGAGCCCTTCAGCTTGGTGGTGAAAAGCGCTTCGAAGGCGCGCCGGGCAACCGATTCGGTCATGCCCTCGCCGTCGTCGGAACAGGAGATCAGTACGTATTCGCCGTCCGGCAACAGCGTGTCGCTCGAGACCAGCCGGACGTTCTGGCAGCGAATCACAAAGCGTCCGCCGTGCGGCATCGCATCGCGCGAGTTGACGGCGAGATTCATGATGGCGAATTCGAGTTCCGTCGGATCGACCAGCACACGCCAGATATCCGTGACCAGATTGACGCTCACCTGCACCTTGTCGCCCACCGCCGAATCGATCAGCGTGGCGGCGCCCGGCAACCATTTCGCGAGATCGACCGGTTCCTGCTTGAGCGGTTGTTTGCGCGCCACGCTCAGGAGACGCCGCGTCAGCGCTTCGGCCGTGGCGGTGGCGCGCTCGACTGCCTTGACCTCGTTTTCGACGTTCCTGAAGTCCTTGTGGCGCGCCATTTGCATGTTCGACGACACCACCATCAGCAGGTTGTTGAAGTCGTGCGCGACATTGGCGACCAGATTGCCGAGCGCCCCCATGCGTTGCAACTGGCGGCTCGACGCCTCAGCCGACAGGCGCATGGCCACTTCGCCCTGCCAGCGCTCCCAGGCGATTCGCTCGGTCTCGAGCTGGCGCAGCGAGAAGAACACCAGCAGCCAGATGGCAATGCATGGCGCCACCGTAATCGCACCGATCAGCAGGAAGTGACGCCACCACTGCTGGAAAATCGTATCCGTCGCATAGGCGCTCATCACATACAGCGGATAGTCGCCCACCCGCCTGAACGCCAGCAGCCGCTCGACGCCGTCGACGCTCGAGGTCATGCGCACATGGCCGAACAGTTCCTTGTCGCGCAACGCATCGGTAAACGGTGTGCGGGCCGTCAGCGAGGTGCCCGGCGGCCAGCCTGGATAGCGCACCAGCAACTGGCCGTCCTGGCGGTACAGACCGAGTGCGAGCGAGGGGTCGCCGTCCGTCAGCTCGCGGTAAAAGCGCGAGAAGTAGTCGTTGCGCAGCGCGATCGTCACCGCACCGAGAAACCGGCCGTCGGCCGCCGAGCGGCCCAGCGTCGTATTGAACACATCGGTCTGCGAGATCGCGCCGTACATCGGCAGCGAGAAGTAAGGTTCGGGGCGAATCGCCCGCGCCGAAATGAAATCGTCGCGCGTGCCGATCGACAGCGTCGGCGCCGGATAGGCGCGGCTATTGACCAGCAGCTTGCCGTCCGCTCCGAAGATCGCAATGATGGCCACCTGCGGGAAGTCGCCGCCGATCACGCGCAAGCGATGGTGCAACTCGCCTTCGTGGGCGCGAATCGTGGCCTCGTCGTCATCGTCGAGCAATTCGAGGATGCGGGCGCTGATCTGCTGGTTCAGATCGAGCACCTTGACCGCCTGCTCTTCGGCCACACGCGTGAGGCGGTCGATCATGTTGTCCGAATCGGCCACCCGGCGCTGATAGTCTAGGTAGCCATAGCCCCCGAGGCAGGCAAGCGGAAACACGATCGAGACGAGCAGCACCACCAGCAAAACGCGCCGCGTCGCAGCAAAGTTGCGTAGCGGCAGCGGAAAGTCGGCGGCGGCGCGCTCCGCGTGTTGCACGTGACGATCTCCTGTGAGAGAAGATGGATTCAGTGTAAGCAGAACTGGACGGTTCGGTTTCGCCTGACTTTACGACAGCCCGCGCGGCAACACAAACACCTGGCGCGATCGGCAGGCTCAATGGCGTCGGCTTGCGAGCCGTCGTGTTTAGATCAGACGTTTGCCTTTCAACGCTTGAGGAATGCTTACGGATCGCCGCAGCAGCGCGCCTAGGGCTTTTCCTTAGCAGTCGGCGTGGGCAGGACGCCCTTTTTCGACTTGCCGTCCTTGCTGTCCTGTTGCGGCGCTTCCTTCTCGATCTCGGCGCGCGCCTGCTCCCAGTATTCGTCCGGGTGGCCCTTGGGATCGGTTGCCCGCTCCCACAGGTAATACGCGCGGGTGCGGATCTTTTCCTCGGTGCTGACTTCCTCGCGGGACTCTGCGTTTGGCTTTTCGTTTGGCTGCTCGTTTGGCTGCTCGCTTGCCGCTTCGATACCCGGGTACTGCTGCTGGTCCTGTGCCATCTTGCCTCTCCTGGTGTCATGCCTCGATGGGAGCAACCGCCGCCGCGTTGCCTCGCTGCCCGGTTCACGCGCACGCGACGCCAGGCGGCGGCGACTACGCCCACACCTTCAGCAAGCGCTGTACCTGGCGGCGGCCATGCCCTCAAGCGGTCTTGCCGGTGTCGTCCGTGGTCAGTTGCTGTTCGAGACCGTCCAGTACGCGTTGGGTTGCGCGGCTCGATGCATCGAGCGCAAACAGCAACAGCGAGCGGCCGGTGACCTGGTAAGCGGCTCCGGCATAAAACGCCGGCAACTCGTCGCGTACCGGCATATTCGTATCCAGCAGACAGGTCCATTGAGCGCCGTCCGGAATCTCCGGCAGCGTGAAATTGACCACGTCGTGATGCGCATTGAGGACCAGCAGCAAGGTCGCGTCGGAGGCCGGCCGGCGGATGCCGCTCGCCTGGGCGCGGCCGTCGATCACCAGCCCGAAGCAGCGCATCGCCGCGTCGTCCCATTGCTCCTGATTGAGGTCTGTGCCGGCCGGCGACAGCCAGCGCGTATCCGTCACCTCCAGCGCGGCGTTGTATTCGCCGGTCAGAAAGCGGCCGCGCCGCAATACCGGCAAGCGGTGCCGCAGCGTGGTCAGGTTCTTGACGAACTCGGTGAGCGCGCGCCCTTCATCGTCGATGCCTTCCCAGTCGAGCCAGCTAATCTCGTTGTCCTGACAATACGCGTTGTTGTTGCCCTGCTGGGTGCGGCCGAACTCGTCGCCGGCGAGAATCATCGGCGTGCCCTGCGAGAGCAGCAAAGTGGCAAGCAGGTTGCGCTTCTGCCGCTCGCGCTGCTGACGGATATCCGCATCGTCGCTCGGTCCTTCGACGCCGAAATTCCAGGATTTATTGTCCGAGTGGCCGTCCTGGTTATCCTCGCCGTTGGCCGCGTTGTGCTTGTCGTTGTACGACACCAGATCGCTGGTGGTGAAACCGTCGTGAGCGGCGATGAAATTCACGCTGGCCCATGGACGCCGGCCGCGCCGGTTGAACTTGTCGCCCGAACCGGTGAGCCGTTTGGCGAGGTCAGGCGCCATGCCTTCGTCGCCCTTCCAGAACGCGCGGGTGGTGTCGCGGAAGCGGTCGTTCCACTCCGCCCAGCCGGGCGGAAAGCCGCCCACCTGATAGCCGCCGGGGCCGCAGTCCCACGGCTCGGCGACAAGGCGCACGCTCGAGAGCACCGGATCCTGCCGGCAACTGTCGAGAAAGCCGCCGCCTTCGTCGAAGCCGTGCGGCTCGCGGCCGAGAATCGTGGCGAGATCGAAGCGAAAGCCATCCACCTTCATCTCGCTCACCCAGTAGCGCAGGCTGTCGGTCACCATCTGCAGCACACGCGGATGCGACAGGTTCAGCGTGTTGCCGGTGCCCGTGTCGTTGATGTAATAACGCGGTTCATCCGGCATCAGACGGTAGTACGAGGCGTTGTCGATGCCCTTGAACGAGAGCGTCGGGCCGCGTTCGTTGCCCTCGGCCGTGTGGTTGTAGACCACGTCGAGGATCACTTCGAGATTGGCGTTGTGGAAGCGGTCGACCATCTCCTTGAACTCTTCCACCGACGCATTCACCCCCGCAAAGAAGCGCGGATCCGCGGCGAAAAAACCGATCGTGTTGTAGCCCCAGTAGTTCGTCAGACCTTTGTCGAGCAGATAGCTGTCGTTGACGGCCATGTGGATCGGCAGCAGTTCGACCGTCGTGACGCCCAGGCCCTTGATGTAGTCGATGACCGCTTGCTGGCCGAGGCCGGCAAAGGTGCCGCGCAGGTTTTCCGGCACGGCGGGATGGCGTTTGGTGAAGCCGCGCACATGCGTTTCGTAGAAAATCACCCGCTCCCATGGCAGCGCATTGCGTTCGGGATGGGTCCACGAGAAGGTCGTGTCGACCACCTTGCACTTGGGCACGAAGGGGGCGCTATCGCGCTCGTCGAACGAGAGATCGCCGTCCTCGTGCTCGAGCGTATAGCCGAAGATCTCCGGCGCCCATTTCAGCTCGCCGATATGCGCTTTCGCATACGGGTCGAGCAGCAGCTTGTTCGGATTGAAGCGATGCCCTTCGGCGGGTGCATAGGGGCCGTGTACCCGATAGCCATACACCGCGCCCGGCTTCAGGTCGGGCACGAACACGTGCCAGACCTCGTCGGTAAATTCGGGCAGTTCGATGCGCTCAATTTCCTCGTTGCCGCTCGGATCGAACAGGCACAGTTCCACCTTGGTGGCGTGCGCCGAGAACAGCGCGAAATTGACGCCGACGCCGTTCCAGGTCGCGCCCAGCGGGAAAGGCACGCCTTCGGCGATGCGGGCCGCGTAGCGCGTGGGAGGGGCTTGAGTCGCCTCGCGTGACATGGTTCTTCCTTTGACGATGGGAGGTCCGCGCACAGGAACCGGTGCGAGAGCCTAGCTCAAGCAAGTTACGGTCCTGAGGTGGACTTCGCCCCGGCATGCAGGCGATGCGAATGACTCGAATGCTAGCGGCGAAGTTTGGACGGCGGGCAGAACGGCGGCGCTGTCCCCGCGGTCCCCTCTGCCCCTCAAGGCGCCTCGTACGCGCGGCATGTCGTCGCCGCTTCGAGAATGCGCAGCAGGCGCTGCGGCGTGAGCGGCTTTGTGCAGTGCGCATCGAACCCCACGGCTTTCGCGCGGGCCCGGTCGTCCGCCGATGAGAATGCCGTGCACGCCACCAGCAGCATATGCGAGGTGGCAGGATCGGCGCGTAGCCGCCTTGCCAGTTCGAGACCGTCGAGCCCCGGCATCTTGATGTCGAGCACGACCGCGAAGGGTTGCCACTCGGCGGCCAATTTGCAAACCGCCAATGGGTCTTCGAGTGCACGGCACTCGAAACCGTCCGCAATCAGCAGCAACTGCAAAGCGTCGGCAGCCTCGCGATAGTCGTCGACCACCAGCACACGGCGATGCGACACGCTCGCGTGGGCGATCGACCGCCACACCACGACGTCGTCGTTATCGTTCATCCCGTAGTCTGCGGTCACTGTTCTCTCCCTGGCGCCGGAAACGGGCACATCGGATATTAGCCGCAACATTCGCTCCTGATAGCGACGCGACAGGTCTTATGCCCAGGTGTTCTTCTCGGACACGGTTGCTACATGACCTCAAGCGATGCAGGTCGCATAACTCATGACGTTCATGGCTACACAGCGGCCGCGGCGTCTGCGCCCACGCTTCAAGAAGTATCAAAATGCACCTGGCCTGACCACCCTCGGAAAACCCTTGAGGACGCAACCAAAGCCGCCTGGCCACGGATTTGGCATAAGAATCAGGGAAAGTCCCGAGTCGTCCTGGCGCAAGCGCAGCGCGTGCGCCAAAAAGAAAAGGCATTCAGGCGGCCTACGCAACGGTGCGGCCGGCCTGAATGCCTGAATGCCTTCGCAGTGATCGCGCGATGCTACTTCTTCTGCACGCGGGCAATCTGTCGTTTTGCTGCGTCGTAGACATGCTCCGGCGTAAAGCCGAACTTGCGTTTCAGATCGGCCAACGGCGCGGACGCACCGAACGTGCGCATCACCACTTTCGTGCCGAAACGACCCACGTAGCGGTCCCAGCCGAGTTCGGCGGCCTGTTCGACGCAAACCCGCGCAGCGACGTCCGGCGGCAGCACCGAATCCTGATACGCGACGTCTTGAGCTTCGAAGATGTCCCACGACGGCATCGACACAACGCGTGCCGCAATGCCCTCGCCCTTCAGCTTTTCGTAGACCTCCACGCAGATCGACACCTCGCTGCCGGTGGCGAGCAGCAGCACTTGCGGCTTCTGGCCCGCGTCAGCATCGGCCAGCACGTAGGCGCCCTTGCGCACCCCTTCGGCCGATGCGTACTTGCTGCGATCGAACGTGGGCAATGGCTGGCGCGTCAGCACGATGCACGATGGATGACGCGGCTTCGACAAGGCCACCCGCCAGGCTTGCGCAACCTCGTTGGCATCCGCGGGACGCAGCACCGTTAGTCCCGGCACGCCACGCAGCGACGCCAGTTGTTCGATCGGCTGGTGGGTCGGGCCGTCCTCGCCGACGCCGATCGAATCGTGCGTGAACACGAAGAGCGCGGGCACTTCCATGATGGCCGACAAGCGGATCGGCGGCTTCATGTAGTCGCTGAAAATCAGGAACGTCGAGCCGTAGGCACGCAGGTTCGACAGTGCGAGACCGTTCACGACCGCCCCCATGGCGTGCTCGCGAATCCCGAAGTGCAGATTGCGGCCGCCATAGCTGTCGTGCTCGAAGCTGCCCGCGCCTTCGAACTTCAGATTGGTCTTGGTAGACGGCGAGAGATCGGCCGCGCCGCCCAGCAGCCAGGGCACGCGTGCGGCGATTGCGTTGAGCACCTTGCCCGAGGCATCGCGCGAGGCGACGCCTTTCGCGTCTGCATCGAAGGTGGGGATATCGGCGTCCCAGCCGTCTGGCAATTCGTGCGCTTCGATCTGTGCAAACTCGCGCGCGAGCTCCGGATACTTTTGCCGGTAGGTATCGAGCTTAGTCAGCCACTCGCTGCGCGCCGCCTTGCCGCGTGCGCCGATGCCGTCGGCAAAGCGCGCCATCACGCCGTCCGGCACATAGAACTTCTTGTCTTCAGGCCAGCCGTAAAAGCGCTTGGCGGCAGCCACTTCCTCGTCGCCGAGCGGCTCGCCGTGCGCCGCCGAGGTGTCCTGCTTGTGTGGCGCGCCCCAGCCGATGATGCTGTTGACCACGATCAGCGTCGGCTTGTCGGTGACATTTTTTGCTTCGGTAAACGCGGCTTCCAGTGCGGCGGCATCGTTCGCGTCGGTGACGTGGATGGTATGCCAGTGGTAGCCGTGAAAGCGCGCCTCGACGTCGTCGCTATAGGCGAGATCCGTGTGCCCTTCGATCGTCACGCGGTTGCTGTCGTAGATCCAGGTGAGGTTCGACAACTGCAGATGCCCCGCAAGCGAAGCCGCTTCATGCGAGATGCCTTCCATCATGTCGCCGTCGCCGCATAGCGCATAGACGTGATAATCGAACAGCGGCGCATCGCTCTGGTTGAAACGGGCCTCGTACCAGCGCGCCGCCATCGCCATGCCGACGCTATTGCCGAGGCCCTGGCCCAGCGGCCCGGTGGTGGTTTCGACGCCGCTCGTGATGCGGAATTCGGGGTGTCCGGGCGTCTTGCTGTCGAGCTGGCGGAATAGCCTGATGTCGTCCAGCGACACGGCGGGCGCACCGGTCGGCTTGCCGTGTTCATCGACGGCCTTGACGCCCGCCAGATGCAACAGCGAGTACAGCAGCATCGACGCATGCCCTACCGACAGCACGAAGCGGTCGCGATTGGGCCACAGGGGCTCGTCGGGGTCGTAACGCAGATGGTTTTGCCATAGGTGGTAAGCAACCGGGGCCAGCGCCATCGGCGTGCCGGGGTGGCCGGAATTCGCCTTTTGCACGGCATCCATCGATAGCGTACGGATCGTATTGATGCATAGCTGATCGAGGGAAGGATCGTTTTGCATGGGAAGCTCCTGTTCGACGAGTGACGACGCGGCGACGACCGGCAGCGGCCGACCGTCCGATCATGCGCCGATGCGCGGCAATAGCCAACTGCAAGCCAGGTGCCGGGCAACCCACGGTATCACGCATAATTTGCGCCCGCTCGCAGCACAGATCCAGCTTTCCGGGTGCGGCCCCCGTACCCGCCTTTGAGGACCTACTTTGTAAAAAGGAGAGCGCCATGGCCGCACCGTCAAGGTTCCGGTGCGGCCCGGTCTGCCGCGACAATCGCTCGGCCGTACTCGATCGCGGCGCGGCGTGCTTCGTCTGCGCTATCGTAGGGGCCGATCTGCGGCGCGCCGTCGAATGGAAACAGGATCCGCCGGTCGGCCTTGCGGATGACCTTTAGGCCACCGATATATCGGCCGTCCCCCGTGCTGTGGTAACTCGCGAAGATCTCGAATTCATCATCGGCTACGTCGGCTTTGTGTCGCGCCATGCTGCATGCTTTCCAGGTAGAGGCTTGCTTCGCCGCGTTCCTTTGCGCTTGCCGGGCGGCTTCGCGCATAGGGGGTGTTTCACGAGCATCGAGCAACCCCTGTTCCTGGACATGCCGAAAGACCGCGTCTGGGTAGTTCGCCGCCAGGTACATTGGCACGCGCCCGAACGCAACGATACGTTAGCCCATCGCGCCCACCACGATGCGCGCTGCCGCCGCGATAACATCGTCGCGCGCCTTCGCATCCTGCTGCGGTTGCGTGTGATAGATGCCGAGGATCAGCGGCGGCCGCGACGGCGGCCAGACCAGTCCGAGATCGTTGGCGGTGCCGTAATCGCCAGTGCCGGTCTTGTCGCCGCGCGTCCAGCCGGCGGGAAGCGCCGCGCCGATCCGCTGCGCGCCCATCTGGTTGCCGCGCAGCCAGTCCAGCAATTGCGTGCGCTGCGCGAGCGGCAAGGCCGCGCCGAGCGTCAGCGTCTGCAGGCTGCGAACCATCGCAGCGGGCGTCGCGGTGTCGCGCGGATCGCCGGGTATTGCGTCGTTCAGCGAGGTCTCCAGACGATCCAGCCGGAACACAGGATTACCGATCAGGCGCGCATACGCCGTCACGGCGTTTGTGCCACCCAGCAGCTTGATCAGCAGATTGGCGGCGGTATTGTCGCTGCGCTGGATCGCGGCCGCGCACAGTTCGGCTACCGTCATGCCCTCGCTGACGTGCTCAGCCGTGACGGCCGAGTAATGCACCACGTCGCTTTGCGCGTAGTGAATGCGCTGCTGCATGAGCCCGGCCACCTGCGTGCTGCGCGCCAGAATCGCACCGATCAGGATCACCTTGAAAGTGCTGCAGAACGGAAAGCGCTCGTCGGCGCGATGGCCGATCTGCGCACCGGTGGCGGTATTCAGGGCAAACACGCCAAGACGGCCACCCGAGCTTTGTTCGAGCTGGGCGAGCTGGGCTGCGGGCGAATCTGCCGCGGACGTTTGTGCGGCCCGGGCGCCGGCGGCGAGGGCCAACGGAAGGGTCGCGGCAATCCGCAACCATGTGCGGCGGTGTTGAGAACAGGTCATCAGGAAAATCTCGTGGGCTAAGGGTGGCAACTAAGCGTGGCAACTAAGGATGGCCACTAAGTGCCAACCAAGCATGCCAACTGAAGGCTGAACGTAAACGTTCCAGGAAGACGCGACTATCGTCCCTTTGCGCGCGGATGGCAAACGAGGATAATTTGGCTCAGGGTAAAGAAAATCTTTTGGCTAGCCATCCATGCGTCCACATCTGCCGCTCAACGCCTTACGTGCTTTCGAATCGTCGGCACGCCACCTGAGCTTCACGCGCGCCGCGCTCGAACTGAACGTGACCCAGGCGGCCGTCAGCCAGCAGGTGCGCATGCTGGAAGAGCGGCTCGGCACCGCCCTCTTCAAGCGGCTGCCGCGCGGGCTGGGCATGACCGACGAAGGGCGTGCGCTGCTGCCGGTCCTGAGCGACGCGTTCGGCCGCATCGAGAGCGTGCTCAAGCAATTCGAAGGGGGGCATTTTCATGAGGTGCTGACGGTAGGCGTGGTCGGCACCTTCGCGGTCGGCTGGCTGATGCCGCGGCTCAAATCGTTTCGCCAGGCGCATCCGTTCGTGGAGCTGAGGCTCCTGACCCATAACAATCTCGTGGATCTCGCGTCAGAAGGTCTGGACTTTGCGATTCGCTTCGGCGAGGGCATCTGGCCGGGCACCCACAACGAGTTGTTGCTCGACGCACCGCTTAGCGTGCTGTGCGCGCCGGAGATTGCCCGCCGGCTGGCGGCGCCGGGCGAGTTGGCACGCGAAACCCTGTTGCGCTCCTATCGCGCCGACGAGTGGAGCCTCTGGCTCGCCGCTGCGGGGCTCGATCCATGGAGCGTCAACGGCCCGGTGTTCGATTCGTCGCGTTTGATGGTGGAGGCGGCGGTGCAAGGCGCCGGCGTGGCGCTGGCGCCGCCGCGCATGTTCGAGCGCGAGTTGCAGACCGGTGCGCTGGTTTGCCCGTTCAAGACCGAAGTGAAAACCGGCAGCTACTGGCTCACGCGGCTGAAATCGCGGCGCATGGCGCCGGCGATGGAGGTGTTTCGCAACTGGATACTGTCCGAGGCGAACGGCATGCCGCTTGCTGACTGATCGGTACCGCGGGATTCCGGCTACGGCGTAACGACCTCGCGCCGATCCCCCGCCACCTTGAAGGCCGCGGTCAAGGCGCTCAACTGTTGCGCCTGACTCGCGAGCGAGCTCGCCGTCGCCGCGCTCTCCTCGACCAGCGCCGCGTTGTGTTGCGTGACTTCGTCCATCTGCGTGACGGCGAGGCTCACCTGCTTGATGCCCTCGCTCTGCTCGCGCGAGGCCGCCGCAATCTCCCCGACGATGCGCGCCACCCGGCTGATCGCCGCTTCGACCTCCTGCATCGTGCCGCCGGTTTGGTTGACGAGGCCCGCGCCATTCTCGACGCGCGAAGTCGACTCCGCGATCAGCGCGCCAATCTCCTTGGCCGCGGCCGCCGAACGCTGCGCGAGGCTGCGCACTTCGCCGGCCACCACCGCGAAACCGCGCCCGTCTTCGCCGGCGCGCGCCGCTTCGACCGCCGCGTTCAAGGCGAGGATGTTGGTCTGGAAGGCAATCGCCTCGATCGCCGTGATGATGCCGGTCATCTTCGACGAGCCGGCATGAATCGCCTGCATGGTCTCGACCATGCTGCCCACCGAAGCGCGTCCGCGCGCCGCCATCTCGGAGGCATGCGAGGCCAGTTCGCTCGCATGGCGGGCGTTTTCCGCGTTCAGTTCGACGGTGGCGGTCAACTGCTCCATCGCCGAAGCGGTTTGTTCGAGAGAGGCCGCCTGCTCCTCGGTGCGCTGCGACAGATCGAGATTGCCCGCGGCGATCTGCTGCGTCGACGAAGCGATCGAATGCGAACCGGCCCGCACCGTCGTGACGGTGGCGCCGAGCCTGGCCTGCATCGCCGCGAGGCCGCGCAGCAACAGCGCCATTTCGTCGTTGGAGCGGATCGGCACCTGGGTGGTCAGCTCACCGGCCGCGATCGCGTCGAACTGGCGCAGCGCGTCGTGCAACGGCGTCATGATCGCGCGGCGCAAGGTGCGCCAGCTCAGGAAGGCTACCGTCAAACCCAACGCGATGCTGCCGAGGCTCGCCCACAGCAGCCGGTGAAAACGCGCCGCCGAGCGTTCGTTGGCCTCTTGCGCCTGCTGGTTCAGATACTGTTCGAGCGCGCCCTGGCTCGTATTCATCGCGGTGTAGAGGCCAATCAGACGGTTGGCGCGGCTCTCGTCCATCCAGTTGGTGTCGCCGCTGCGGATCGCCGCGATCAGTTGGTCGATGGCGTCGCGCCTGACGGCCGTGCGTTTCGCGGCGAGATCGTCGGTAAGCTGTTGCAGCTCCGGCGTCTTCGGCAGCTCGCGGAAGCTGTTCCACCATTTGTCCGACTCGGCTAGCAGCGCGCCTGCGCGGTCGAGCTGCGCGGTGAGTTGCGGCGAATGCGGGTTGCTCATCGCCCAGTCGAGTCCGAAGCGGGCCCGCGACATGGCGGTCCCCGACTTGCCCAGCGCCACCACTGAGGCGAAATGCACCGCGTAGGCGTCGTGCTGCGCGTCGTTACTCTGCGACATCCCGACCATGCCCAGCACGCCGGTCCCGATCAGCAACGCGGCGAGGAAGGCGATCGTGATCGCAATCCGCAGATTGATGGTGAGATTCTTCGTCATCGTAGTCGGTGGTCTTTCCAGGCTGGACGTGCGGGCTCCGCGCACGTTCGGGCAGCAACCTCGCCGCTCGCTTCGTTCCACACAAGGAACAACGTATCGTATTTGGAAAGTATAACGACTCGCCGGACGCGGCAAAAGCAATTTTGAGAATGTGTGGCGCGTATTCGACGCCACGTGGGGCCGCGGTGCGGGGATGCTGTTCTCGAAGTGACTCACCAGACTGTGCGCCCAAATGGGCATCCAGGCGGGCACCCAAGCGCGGCAAACTACTCGCCGATCCACGAGCCGCGCAGGTCGCTATCGTGCAGCAGTTGCAGCAAGGTGCCCGCCGGGCGGCTGAGCCGTTTCGCGGCAAGCGCGATGAATTCCACCGCCGGCAGCACCGGCAGACTGGCGTTGTTGACTGGCGGCGCGAGGCCGCGGGCGGCCAGATACTGCGGCCGCACGGTGATGCCCAGGCCGCCGCGCGCCGCGGCAATGCAGCCGGCGTGGCTGCTGCTCGTGCACACCACCTGCCAGCTAAAGCCCGCTTCGGCGAGCGCATCCAGTACGACTGCGCGCGTCACGCTCGGCTCGGCCACGAGGATCAGCGGCAGCGGCTGCGTCATATCCACCAGCGTGCCGGTGCGCGCGAGCCACTCGAGCCGCCCCGTGAAAAGCGGTACGCCACGCCGGTCGCCAAGGCGCCGCTTGCCGACCAGCAGGTCGATCGAGCCGGCATCCAGCAATTCGTAGAGCTTGCCGGTCATGCCGATGGTGATCTCCAGCTCCACATCGGGATGGGCGTTGCGAAATGCCGCGAGCACAGTGGGCAGCGGCCCGAGCGCGACGTCATCCGAGGAACCCAGCCGCACACGGCCTTTCAGGCGCGGCGCGCGAAACTGCGATTCGGCGCGCTTGATGGCCTGCAGGATCACGCTGGCATGGGCAAGCATCGCCTCGCCATCGGGCGTCAGGGCGAGTGAGTGGGTGTCGCGCACGAACACCCGCCGGCCGATCTCGTGTTCCAGGCGGCGAATGTGCTCGCTCACGCTCGACTGCGTGAGGCCGAGTTGCCGCCCCGCCTCCGTGAAGCTATGGCACGCGGCGACGGTGGCGAAGGTCTTGAGCCAGATGGGATTGAGCATGCGCCATTGTTATCGGCAATATCGATAACAGTCAACGTCCTTAGTGGGGTTCCCGATTGACTGGCATGTCAATATCATGTCGGCATACCCAACGCTTGCCTCGCAGATCACCTTGCACCGCCATGCTGCGGTGCAAAGCGACTGAGGCGGCCCCGCATGCCGAGAAGTTCACCATGAGTAAGGATTCAAGCCAGACTGCGTTGCTCTGGATCGTCGCTGCCGGTTTTTTCATGCAGTCGCTCGATACGACGATCGTTAACACCGCGTTGCCCTCCATCGCCCATAGCCTGCACGAAAGGCCGCTGGCGATGCAGCCGGTGATCGTCGCCTACACGCTCACCATGGCCATGCTCACGCCCGCCTCGGGCTGGCTCGCCGATCGCTTCGGCACACGCCGGGTCTATTTCGCGGCCATCCTGATCTTCGTGCTCGGCTCGCTATGCTGCTCGAGCGCGCATACGCTGGGACAACTGGTGATCGCGCGGGTGCTGCAAGGCGTCGGCGGTTCGATGCTGCTGCCCATCGGGCGGCTTGCCGTGCTGCGCAGCGTCTCCGGCGAGCAGTATGTGTCGGCGCTGGCGTTTATCTCGGTGGCGGGGCAGGTCGGGCCGATCGTTGGACCGACGCTCGGCGGCTGGTTCGTCGAAGCCATCTCGTGGCACTGGATTTTTCTGATCAACGTGCCGATCGGCGCGATTGGCCTGTTTGCCGTGCATCGCTATCTGCCGCGCAGCACCACTTCGGCTGCGCCACCCTTCGACCTGGCCGGCTGCGCACTGCTCTCGCTGTGCATGATCGCCTTTTCACTCGCCGTGGATACACCGGTACAGACGCATCGCGCCGCTTGGGCCACGGGTCTGTTCGTACTCGGCCTCGTCTCCGCCCTCGCCTATGTACCCTACGCGAAGCGCCGCGCCAATCCGCTGTTCAAGCTCAAACTGTTTAGCGAACCTAACTTCAGCGTCGGGCTGATCGGCAATCTGGTGTGCCGGATCGGTTCGAGCGCGGTGCCGTTCCTGCTGCCCTTGCTGATGCAGTTGCAGCTCGGCTATACGCCGCTGCATTCCGGCATGATGATGTTGCCCGCCGCACTCGCCGGCACCGTCGCCAAACGCTGGATCGCACCGCTCATCCGGCGCTACGGCTACGACACGTTCCTGCTGGTCAACACCATCATCGTGGGCTCGGCAATTGTCGGGTTCGCGCTGATCTCGCGCGGCACGCCGCTCGCACTCGAAATTGCCGTGCTCGCGGTGTTCGGCGCGGCCAATTCGATGCAGTTCGCGGCCATGAACAGCGTCACGTTGAAGGGGCTCTCACATGAGGACGCCGGCAGCGGCAACAGCCTGTTCTCGATGGTGCAGATGCTGGCAATGGGGCTGGGTGTGTCGATTGGCGGCGGGCTCGTCAATCTGTTCTCGGCACAACTCGGCTCAGCGGCGCTCGGTTTTCGCTTGAGCTTCGTGTGCGTCGGCGTGATTACGCTGGTGTCCGCGCTGGTGTTTCGGCGCCTCGAAGAAGCGCCGCTGGCGCCGGCTGGCGTGGGACGCGCGGCGTCCAGCGTTCCGATGGCCTAGCGGATGTGATCGCCAAAGAGACCGAGCAAGCCGATGATGATCAGATACAACGCCACGATGTAGTTAAGCAGGCGCGGCACCGCAAGGATCAGAATGCCGGCGATCAGCGCCGCGAGCGGGCCCATGTTGGTCACGATATGCATGTTCTTTTTCTCCTGGATCGATAGCGGAAAATTCCGCGTGGCTACTGGCGCCGGCAACCGGCGCGCTGCGCCGCAAATGCCGCGGGTGCGCTCGCACAGCGGCGAACCTTGCGTGGGCGGCTGCTAGAGCCGCTTGCTGTGAGGCAGCAATCCGCATGCCTGCCTGAGTCCATTCTATGCCCTCTATCCGTCGCAGCATCACCCGCCTGCCAAGGTGCGGGCCTCCTTCGACTTGAGCGTTTCATTGACCGCGCCAACGGCTCGGGCCGCCACGCGATTGAGCGAGCGCAGTGCGCAAGCCCCGCCCATCTGCTAACCTGATTGTCTTCCCGACTACAGCGTCCTCAGGCGCGTTTCTCATGCCCATCCGGTTCATCACTGCGCACAAGCTCGCCACCCGCGCCACGCTTGCCGCGGTACTCGCGCTCCCCTGCGCAGCGTTCTCCCAGGTGCAGGCTGTCACCAACGAGCCTGTCAACCTGATGTCCGGACCCGGTGACGACTATCCCGTGGTCGCCGGACTCGCGCCCAATCAGCCGGTCGAGGTAATGGGCTGCGTGAGCGGCTATGAGTGGTGCGACGTCGTGCTCGACGACCTGCGCGGCTGGGTCTACGGCGGCGCTCTCACCTATGCGTATGAAGGTAATTACGTGCCGCTCATCAGCTACGGCGCGGTGATCGGCTTGCCGGTGGTAGTGTTCTCGTTCGACTCGTATTGGGACAACTACTATCGCGGCCGGCCGTGGTATGGCGATCGCGATCGCTGGCGCCATGGCGGGCCATCCGGCTATCCTGGCCATCCGTATCAAGCGCCGCCGCAACAGTCCCAGCCGTACCGGCCACCGGGCCAGCCCTATCCGAACGGCGGCAATGCATACGCGCCGCCGGGCCAACCGGTCTACCGTCCGAACACCGGACCGGTCCCGCACGGCGGACAGCCGCAGCCTCAAGGGCAGCCGCAGCAGCAATTCGGCGGTCGTCCGCCGGCGCCGGTGCAGCCTCAGCCTCATCCACAGGCGCAGCAGCCGCAGCAACAGTTCGGCGGCCGGCCGCCGATGCAGGAGCGTGCGCAACCACAGCAGCAGCCGCAGAGCCGCGGACAGCAAAACGAGGGACATCGCGAGCCGCCGCAGTAGCCTTGCTCACGTCGTGAAGTCCGCCTGGTCAGACGAACAAAGGCCATCCCCGGCGCGCGACGCGTCGGGTTTCCGGTTCAGATCTGTACCCTCGGCGAGCTTCACGTCCAGCGCCGCTTCCCCGGCAGGCGCGAGCGCCAGATCGGCGCAGGCGGCCCACGCCGACAGCGTATCGCCGAACCCGCCGCGCGCCCGGCTCGCGCGCCGCGCACTGGTGACCACACGCGGCGCGGCGCTCCACGCGATGCACGCGCCGCTCGCCAGCAACTGCTCGACGAGAGCCACATCCTCACTGCATGCGAGCGGAGCGAAGCCGCCCGCCCGGCGATAGGCCTGCGCGGAAACGCCTAGGTTGGCGCCGTGCACATGCCGATGCCCATCGGCGTCCAGATAGATCCGACCGAAGTAGTCGCGCACGTGTGGCGGATGCGCGGCCCAGTCGTCGACGCAGATCGAACCGCACACCGCATCCACGCCCAGCGCCAATTGCGCCGCGAGCCAACCCGGTCCGACGCGGCTGTCCGCATCCGTAAATGCCAGCCAGCGTGCGCCCGCCGCGAGCAGGCGCTGTGCGCCGGCACCCCGCGCGATGCCGACATTGCGCGCCTGCAACACGAGCGTTTCGACGCCGCAGCAGGTGGCGATTTCGCTGGAGCGGTCCGTGCAATCGTCGAGCACCACGATCGTTCGCACCACTTCGCCGCCTAGCGCGGGATCGCGCGCCGCTTCGAGGACTGCGGCAAGGCAGCTTGCCAGCGAAGCATCCTCGTTGTGGGCGGGAATCACGACGCCGATCATGCGAGCCCCTCGTGTTGCGCCACTGAGCGTGGGTCGGCGGACCACACGTCGAGCAGTACATCCGCATCTTCGTGATGGGCGAGCCGCGCGAGTCCGCAGCGTGTATCGAGCACGGCATGGACCGTCGCCGCGGGCTGCGGCGCGGCTTCGAATGGCCGCCGCCAGTGGCACGCCAGCAAGGTGCCGTCCGGCGTGAGCGCAGTCTTGATGCGGTCGGCCAACTGCTGCAGTTCCGGCTCGCGGAGGTAATAGGCAAGCTCGCTGATCACGATCAGATCGAATGCCCCGTCCGGCCAGTCGTACGGGATAGTGCGGCGCTCGACGCACACGTGCGGCAGCGCCGACAGGCGTTCGCTGGCGAGACGCACGGCCGTTTCGTTCAGATCGGCCACGAGCAGGCTGTCGCAACGGGCGGCAAGCTGCGCCGACAGTTCGCCGTTCGCGCAGCCCGGCTCGAAAGCGCGCCGGAAGCGCTCGCGCGGCAGCAAGGCTAGCGTCAGCAGGCGCTTGCGGCGCTCGTACCAGCGGTTGCGAAAACCCCAGGGATCGTCGCAAGCTTCATAGAGCGATTCAAAATAACCGTTGGATGAAATCATTTCGGATACCTTGTCATATGGCCTGCGACTTAGAGAGCCCACCTGGCGCCGCCCGCAAGGTCGAAGCGGTCCGGGTGCTCGCGAATGCCGGTGTCGCGCTCCTGCAGCAAGCGCTCGCCGAGTGCAGCCAGGTCGCGCTCGGCATGGCTTTGTCGAAGGAACACCGGCAGATCGGCCATCGCGCGAGCAAACCGTGCGTCGCGGCACAGCGGCGCCGCGCCGAGCGCCCGACCGGCATGCTCCATCACCGTGGTGGCGGCCGTCTCGACCAGCAGACGCGTGCGCAACGCTGCGCTCTGGTGGTTGCCACCGGGATCGGCGTCGATCTGCGCAGCGCTGGCGCGTAGCACCGCCGCCGCACCGGCGAGCGCGACGTCGATTGCGCCGAGATGCGCGAGACGGTGGACATCTGCGGGGCGGCCTTCTGCGGGGCGGCCATCCGCGGGGCGGCCACCCGCGCGCTGCGTGACGGCCGCGGCAACCATGCCGGCGATACCGGCTGCCGCGCCGTACCAGCATGCCGCGATCCCCGCGCCGCCCTGCCAGAAGCCGGCCCGTCGAACATAGTCATGCGGCGCACCGAGCTGGAACGCGCGGGCCTGTTCGAAGCGGACATCGCCGCTGCCGGTCGCGCGCATGCCGACTGCGTGCCAATGCTGCGTGGAAACCGAAATCGACGGCTGATCGAGTGCGACTGCGGCCAGCACCGGCGCGTCGCCGAGCCACGCCGTCACCAGCGCGTGGCTGAGCGCGCGGGCGCCCGAGCACCATGCCTTGACGCCCTCCAGTTGCAGTTCGCCGTCGGCAAGCGGGGTCGCCGTGACGCGGGCGTCGGGCGCTTCGGCCGCCCATACGCCCCAGCGGCTGCCTTGGGGCGCGGCAGGTCCATTCAGCTCGGCGAGGATCGCCAGCGCATCGGTGTGACCTTCGAACAGTTTGACGAGACCGAGATCGCGTGCCGCCACCGCCGCCAGGGCGCGCCACCTCGTCAAGGTACGGCCGCTGCCCGGCAACGGCAGACGGTCATGGCCGGCGTCGACCATCTGCGTGAGGATGGCCCCGAGTGCAGCGGGGTCCGACGGGTCGAAGCTCGCGTGGCTCAGGAAACTTTCGAGCGCAGCGGCTGAATTTTTTACAGAGTCCTGATGATTGGCAGAGACCAGGTCATCGTCAGTCGATGCGCCATGGGCACGCCGCCGCGCCTCGTGATCCGCTGCACGCACACGGGTATCCAGCATGGGGCCTCCGTTGACCGCGTCGATTGGACTGCGCGGCCCTTCGGCAACCGCAGCGCTTGCTGCTGTCGAGCAAGCGGTGTGCCGCGGCTGGTTCGCCGGTTCACAAAGCGCGACGCCGGCGCAGGCAGCATAATGACGAGGTGAGCGGCGCGATCGTTTGTCGCCCTGCTGGCCAAAGCGGCGCAAGGAGACCAGAGCACGATGAAGCATGCCCTTTCGAGCGACGACCTGTTGCAACGCGCCGTGCTCACCGAACTGCATGCGGCCGGATTGCCTGCCGGTCGCGTCGGCGTCACGGCGCACGCCGGTATCGTGACGCTACTCGGCCACGTCGAGCACGCCGACCACAAACAGACCGCTGAGAACGCGGCGTTATGGGTCGAAGGCGTCAGGGCCGTGGTCGTCGCCATCGAGATTTGCGCTCCCGGTGCGGCCAGGCTGCGTGACGACCAGATCGCCAGTGAGGCGCTTATGCGCCTTGCGTGGGACGCGTGGGTGCCGCACGACGCGCTCAAGGTCACGGTGGAACAGGGAAGCGTGACGCTGGCCGGTCAGGTTGACCGGGCGGAGCAGAAAGCGGCCGCATTAGAGGATGTCAGGCGCCTCTTCGGAGTGGCCGCGGTATCCAACCGGATCACGGTCAAGCGAGGCGGCAAGGGAGTACGGGGCTGAGAGCGCCAATGCCGGCCCGATTCGCGAGCCGCTACGCATCACGCGAAGCTCCCCGCCTTAAGAAGCTGACTCTTGCAGCAGCGCCCGGCAATGGCGTGCAATCTGCCGCTCTTCCTCGGTATGCAGCACGCGTACTTTGCCGGCCGGATCAGCGGCGTCCAAACCGAGAAACGCCAGGCCCGAGCAGACCCGGCGCCGCACCTCGGCGCTGTGCTCGCCGATGCCGCCGGCAAACACCAGCAAATCGATCCCTCCGAGCAATGCAGCGTACGCACCGACGTATTTGCGCACTGCCGTGGCGAATACGTCGATCGCCAGTTCGGCTTCCTGATCCCCTGCAGCGCTACGTCGTTCGAGCGCCTGCATATCGCCCTCACCTCCCGTAAAACCGGCAAAGCCGCTCTCGCGGTTCAAGAGCGTTTCGAGCCGCTCGGCGTCTAGCTGTTCGGTGCGCATCAGATACAGCAGCACACCGGGGTCGAGGTCGCCGCTGCGCGTGGCCATCGGCACGCCGCCGGTCGGTGTCAGGCCCATCGATGTATCGACGGAGCGCCCGTCGCGCAGCGCGCAGACGCTGGAGCCGTTGCCCAGATGCGCAAACACCGCCCGCGCAGGCAGCTCGGCGCCAAGGCGCCGAGCGAGCGATTCGTACGACAAGCCATGAAAACCGTAGCGAATCACCCCAGCCTGCGCATAGCGGCGCGGCAGCGCCAACTGCGACGCCGACGCAGGCAAGGTGCGATGGAAGGCCGTATCGAAGCAGACATAATGGCGCGCGTCGCCGAAAATCCGCGTGGCTTGATCGATCAGCGCCAGCGCCGGCGGGATATGCAGCGGCGCGAAATGCACCGCGGCCTGCAGTTGCTGCCTGACCTCGGGAGTGAGAAGCTGATGCTCGCGCAGGTGCGGGCCGCCGTGCACCACGCGATGCCCCACCGCCACCGGACGTGTATGTCCATGCTCGGCCAGCACGCTGGCGACTTTCTGCAAGGCGTCAGTCTGCGACTGCAGCACGTGCGTCGCTTGCAGCAGCACCGTGCCGTCCGCCGCTTTCATTGTCAGGCTGCCATCGGCGCGGCCGATGCCCTCGGCGCTTCCTTCCAGCAGCAGTGCTTCGTCATCCTGAGCGGCGTTGAACAGCCCGAACTTCAGCGACGACGAGCCGCTGTTCAGCACCAGAATCGCCGGCGGGTTGGTCTGCGGGTTGATTGGATTCTCTGGCATTACCCTAGCCTGTCCACGTCCAGTTACGGATCTCGTCGCGGTCGATCCCTTCGGCATGCGCATACGCAATCTGCTCGATGATCTGGCCGCGCAGCCATTCCTTGACATGGTCGCCTACGCCGCGCAGACCCGGCACGCGATCGATCACGTCGATCGCCAGCGAGAAGCGGTCCACCTGGTTGATGATGGCCAGTTCGAGCGGCGTATTGATGTTGCCCTTCTCGTGATAGCCATGGACGTGCAGGTTCTCGTGATTGGTGCGGCGGTAAGTGAGCTTGTGGACCAGCGACGAGTACGAGTGGAAGTTGAAGATGACCGGTTTGCTGGTGGTGAATAGCGAATCGAAATCGCGATCCGACAAGCCGTGCGGATGATCGGTGTCGGGCATCAGCCTGAACAGATCCACTACGTTCACGAAGCGGATTTTCAGGGTGGGAAACTTCTCCTTCAGGATCTGCACGGCCGCGAGCGACTCCATGGTCGGGATGTCGCCCGCGCAGGCCATCACCACGTCCGGCTCGGCGCCCTGATCGGTCGATGCCCAGTCCCAGATGCCGATACCCTTGGTGCAGTGCGTGACGGCCTCCGTCATATCGAGGTACTGCAGATGTGGCTGCTTGTCGGCGACGATCACGTTGACGTAGTCGCGCGAGCGCAGGCAATGGTCGGCTACGCTCAGCAGGCAATTGGCATCGGGCGGTAGATAGATACGCACCACGTTCGGGCTCTTGTTGGTGACGACATCGAGAAAGCCGGGGTCCTGATGGGTAAAGCCGTTGTGGTCCTGACGCCAGACCAGCGAGGTAATCAGCAGGTTGATGGACGGCACAGGCTGCCGCCATCTCAGTTCGAGCTTCGATTTTTCGAGCCACTTGGCGTGCTGGTTGAACATCGAGTCGATCACGTGCACGAACGCTTCGTAAGTGGCGAAGAGTCCATGGCGGCCGGTCAGAACATAGCCCTCGAACCAGCCTTCCAGTGTGTGTTCGCTGAGCATTTCCATGACCCGGCCGTCGACCGAGAGTTCGCCGCCATCCGCGTCGCTCGGCAGCGTATTGGCAAGCCAGGTTTTCCCGGACACTTCGTAGATCGCGGTCAGCCGGTTGCTGGCGGTCTCGTCGGGGCCGAAGACGCGAAAGCCGCTCATGTTGCGGCGCATGACCTCGCAGAGAAACTTGCCGAGCACCTCGGTGGGCGGCACATAGGCCGCGCCGGGCGCCTTGACCTCGATGCCGTACTCGCGAAAGTCCGGCATCTCGAGCGCCTTGCATAGCAGGCCGCCGTTGGCGTGCGGATTGGCGCTGATGCGGCGCGCGCCGGTGGGCGCGAGTTCGCGCAATTCCTCGACGAGCCGCCCCTGCTCGTCGAACAGATCTTCCGGGCGGTAACGCCGCATCCAGCTCTCGACGAGTTTCAGGCTTGCGTCGTTGGTGGCCGGATCGAGAATCGGCACCTGGTGGGCGCGCCACGATCCTTCGACCTGATGGCCGTCCACCTCCTTCGGTCCGGTCCAGCCCTTGGGCGAGCGCAGTACGATCATCGGCCAGCGCGGCCGCTCGGCACGGCCGCTCGCGCGCGCCTGCTGCTGGATCGCGCGGATTTCGCCGATGCAGTGTTCGAGCGTGGCCGCCATTTTCTGATGCATGGCCTGTGGCTCGTCGCCCTCCACGAAGTACGGCTTGTGTCCGTAGCCCGTCAGCAAGGCCTCCAGTTCTTCACGCGGGATGCGGGCGAGAATGGTCGGATTGGCGATCTTGTAGCCATTCAGATGCAGCACCGGCAACACGGCGCCGTCGCGGATCGGATTGAGGAATTTGTTCGAATGCCACGAAGTGGCGAGCGGTCCGGTCTCCGCTTCGCCGTCGCCGACCATCACGGCGACGATCAGATCCGGGTTGTCGAACGCTGCGCCATAGCCATGCGACAGGCTGTAGCCGAGTTCACCGCCTTCGTGGATCGAACCGGGCGTCTCCGGTGTGCAATGCGAACCGATGCCGCCGGGAAACGAGAACTGGCGGAAAAAGCGCCGCATGCCGGCTTCGTCTTCACTGCGATCCGGGTAGATCTCCGAGTAGCGGCCTTCAAGGTAGCTGCTCGCGAGCGTGGCCGGTGCGCCATGGCCGGGACCGGCGACGTAGATGACGTCCAGATCGAGCTGTTTGATGAGACGGTTCAGATGCACCAGCAGGAAGCTCTGCCCGGGATCGGAGCCCCAGTGGCCGAGCAGGCGCCGCTTGATGTGTTCGGGCTTGAGCGGCTCGCGTAGCAGCGGATTGTCGCGCAGATAAATCATCCCGGCTGCGAGGTAGTTGCAGGCGTTCCAGTAGCGGTCCATCTTGCGCAGGGTTTCGGCATCCAGCACGGGGGTGTTCGTGTCGATCTCGGCCATCGGGTGACTCCATGAGGTGGTCCCGCAGTCGGCGCTGCGGCGGGCGCCGCAGTTGAGTTGGAGCTTGAGTTTGACGTTGAGCGCGCAGTTCGGCGCGCGCTCAACGACTAGGCAGGCGTGTGACGCGCCTTCTCGAACACTGCGACCCACTTGCGGTACTGCCCGGCAATCCGCTGCGCAGCCTCTGTGCGGCTGGCCTTGCCGGCCTCATAGTCGGCGACGGCATCGAAAAAACTGGTCCGGCCGACCGCGAAGCCGATGAAACCGTCTACGTGTGCCGCCGTTTCGAGCCAGTCGATCACCTTCTGCTCATCCGCGCCGCGGCCGAGCACAATGCAACTGACATGACCACGGCCGCCGCGCCGCGTGGCCGCGACCACGCGCTCGCAATCCTCGCGGCGGTCGAGCCCTTCGATTTTCCACACCGCCGGTTCGACGCCGGCATCCTGCAACGCCGTGATGGCGTCGCACATCAACTGCGGACGCAATTGCAGGTCGTAGGCCGCGGCCTCGCCTTTCACGCTTTTCAGTTGCTCGTCGGTGGCCGGCACCAGCAACTCGAACATCAACAGTCGCCCCTTGTCGAGACAATAGTCCGACAAACGCTGCAGGCGCTCGGCCTGACGACGGTTCATCTCCGCATCGTCGGCCGGGTTGTAGCGGACCAGCACCTTGACGAAGGTCGCATCGACCGCCTCGATATGCTCGGCGAACGCTTCGCCATATTCGAAGTGGAACTCGTTCGAACCGCTCTGCTCAACCGAGGCCGCGGTGACGTAGCCGCGCTCGTGGGCATCTCGCAAGATCCGTGCCCCGAACGCCTCGTCCACCAGCACGCCGGCGCTTTGCTTCGGCACGCCTTGTGCCGCTGCGGCGAGAAACCCTTCGTAGATGAGTTGCTTGCTGTCTTCCACCTTGGCCTGCTGCTCGGCGTCGAGCGGAAACTTGAAGTGGAACATGCTGCTCACGTAGGAATTGCGGTGATCGAACGGCAGCAGATAGAGTGGTTGATCGTAACCCGATGGCATGACGAGATCCTCCGTTGGGCGCCTGCGCACAGGTTGCGTCGGCGCCAGAAAGCGGCTGAATCGGCCCGCATGACGATGCGGTGTTGGTGTGACAGGGGCGGCGCGGCAAGGTTCGCGCCCGGACGGACGCCCTACTGCGGGTGGCTCGCCGCGCGGATGACGGCCCCCTCCGGTTGGCCTTCCTGCGGAAGGCCGGCCCCCCCCGGATGGCCGGCCCGCCCAAATCCATCATAGTGCGCAGTGCTTGTGCCAGCCAGATGACAGTCACCCTGCCGACAGCGCCCCCAGATCCATGCTGGCCAGCTCGCCGATATGCTCGACGGTCACATCCGCCGGCGGGTAGCCGGCAATCGCGGCCGGGTCGTGCGCATAATGCCCCTGGCGCGGAAAGACCGTCGTCAGACGTTCCTGCCAGATCTGCTTCATCGCAGCGAGAATGCGCAGCTTGTCGTCGATCATCACATAGCGCCGCGCCGGGTAGCGCTGCACCACCTCGTCGAGCATCTGCTCCTTGTGGATGTAGATCAGCACGCGCCCTTCCACCGCGTCCCAGAGCCCGGCCTGTTTGATCTTGCGGGGCTGGAATACCACGTCGCCATCCGAAAGAATCACGGTGGGGCCGAGCGTGCTCAAACGCGCCAGCGCCGCGAGCGCACCGGGATAGAGACGCGTGGCGAACGGATAATCGATCAGGAACGACGACATCAGCATCAGCCGCGTGTCGCACTGGCGCTCCTCGCGGTAGCGTTGCAGCGCACCGAGATAGTCGGCGTAGCCTAGTTCGCTGCGCAATGTTTCGAAGATTTCCCAGTACCGGTCGCTGCTTGCGCTGCCAAACTGCTCAGTCAGGTGGGCACGCAAATCCGCCACCACCTGATCGTTGTCCAATAACGTGTTGTCGCAGTCGAGCAGGAATACGACTTCTTCAGACGTGCTCATACGCCAGGTTCCTCCGCAACATAGGTGTCCGGTAGCTTCAGCCGCTATTGATCATACTCGCGCTCACTCGGCGGCGTCGTTCAGGTATGCAATGGAGCGACCGGCTGCGGGGGGGCGGTGGCGCTCGGCAAGCTGCGAATGGTCGGCTTGCTGGTACGTCACGCCAGCCATGATGACATTCAAATTCATTGATAAGTAATACGTATGACTTTCCTGTGGCGTGGCAATCGACAAGACGACCCAAGCCTTGCAAGCAAGGCAGGCATGACTCGCACTGGATGCACGTGGGGGAAGAAAAGAAAAAGATGCGCGCTCCCGGGACCAAACTGGGCGCGCGCATGTCACTTGCTACACGGCAGCATCAAAAGGACCGGGGAATCCATGGTTTGGCGCCACCGCAACTCCAGATTACTCGCCTCTACCGGATCCCGAAAGGGGTAAAACCACAGCATCGTCGCTTCAATTCCGCAACAATTGAAGCGACGTTGAGCCGCTTGATTCCCCTGATTTATACCGGCTCGATCGCTCTATTTTGCGAGCACGCCTAACTAGCGTCCGGCGTCCATCGCTCCTCTCGCGCCACCCGTTCGAGCGCCAGTTCGAACATCGCCCGGGCCCGATTCGCCACTTCAGCCAGATAACGATGCAACGCGGCATCGGCTGGCGTGCGCGACATGCAGTCGTCGCTGTACTGCTCGAACGACGACAGTTGCCGCACCAGATCGGCAAGATGGCGCGGGCACTCGCATGCAATCGTCGAGGACATGCCCGCGATCGCCGCCAGCGCTTCGTCGGAGTAGCGGCGCGGCGTGCGCGCGTACGCCCCGACAGCGTCGCGCGTCTGGCGGCCCGGCGACAGGTCGCGCAGGATCTGCAGCGCCTGGGCCTTTTCGAGCGGCTCGCGGTAGACCCGCACACCCGAGTGGCGCAGCGCATTGACGCTGTGCTCGGTACCGAAGGCATAGACCACCGCGACCACTTTGGCGTGACAGGTTTCGCCCAACGCGAGCACGGCGTGCACGAGTTCGTCCTGCAGCGAGGCGACATGAATCATCAGCGCGTCGGCTTTGAGCGGATGCGCCTGGGCGTCCTTGATATCGTCGAATACAGTGAGCCGTGGCTGGCTGGCCGACTGTAGTTCCGGCAGATCGCTACGCAGGCGCCGCGCCAGCGACGTGCCGACAATCGCAAGGGTCGACTCGGCGGCGCTTTCTACCGGGTCGGGTGGAAAGGCCGCCTCGGCATAGGTCAGCGCCAGGCGGTCCAGTTGATCGAGTTCGAGCCTCGCGATCGAGCCAATGGCGTGACCGCGCTCGACCAGTTTTTTCAGCAAGATCAGCCGCCGCACGTCTTGCGACGAATAGAGGCGCTGGCCCGACGCCGTCTTGGGCGGCGAGACGACACCGTAGCGCCGCTCCCAGATGCGCAAGGTCGTGACGGGCATCCGCGCAAGCCGCGCTGCCGCCCCGCTGCGGTAGCACGGAAGCTTGGCTTTCTCTTCTTCACCAATGGCTGACATGGAAGTGACACGCTCGCAAAAGATCTACAGGATCATCGTCGCTGATGTTGCTCCGACGCACGAACGACTCGTCCATGATCAATGATAGGCGTCCATTCCGACTCACACCAAAGTCAAAATCAACATATTTCGAGTCATTAGCGTTTCACCCTGGTGCTATGCAATCCGGTCGCGGCACCAGCCTGTCTCCGTATTCGCACGCATTGCGCCTGCCCGGCTTGCTGTGCGAAATTGCCTTGAGCCAATCACGCGCTCAGCCGTCAATCCAACAAAATTTTTAAAAGAAGAGGCGCTCATGTCCACACAGAAGGCGGCGGAAATCGCCGCCCGGTTCGACCGGTTGCCCCCCTCGCGCACCGTCTGGACCATGGTGATCCTGATCTCGCTGGGCGGCGTGTTCGAGTTCTACGACCTGTTCTTCACCGGCTATGTCGCGCCAGGCATGATCGAATCGGGGCTCTTCAAGCCTGAATCGCTCGGTTTCTTCGCGGCGCTCCAGCCGCTCGCGGTAGCCGGCTTCGGCACCTTTGTGTTCGCCACCTTTGCGGGCCTCTGGATCGGCACGGTGGCGTTCGGCTTCGTGGCGGACCGCTTCGGGCGCCGCGTGGTGTTCACGTGGTCGCTGATCTGGTACATGGTCTGCACCATCATCATGGCGTTCCAGACCTCGGGCTTGGCGCTCGATATCTGGCGTCTGATCGCCGGCATCGGCATCGGCGTGGAACTGGTCACGATCGACACCTACATCTCCGAGTTGATCCCCGGCGGCGAGCGCGGCCGCGCGTACGCGGTCAACCAGTTCATCACCTTTTCGGTCGTGCCGGTGGTGGCGTTCCTCGCCTACATACTGAAAGGCACACAACCGCTCGGCCTCGAATACTGGCGGGTGGTGATCCTGATCGGCTCGGTCGGTGCGGCGGTGGTCTGGATTCTGCGCCGCAAGATTCCCGAAAGCCCGCGCTGGCTCGCCCGCCACGGCAGGATCGAGGAAGCGGAGCGCATCGTCGCCGACATCGAGCGCCGCGTCGCGGCAGAGAAAGGCGTGGTCCTGCCTGCGCCGCAGCCGGTTGCGCCCGAACAGTCCGGTACCGGTTCATACGGGGAAATTTTCGGGCCGTCGTACCGGACCCGCACGCTGATTCTGTCGATCTTCAACATGGCCCAGGTGATCGGCTTCTACGGTTTCGCCGCCTGGGTGCCGACCCTGCTGATTCATCGCGGCATTCATGTGACGGCGAGCCTCGGCTACGCCTTCATCATCGCCATCGCCAATCCGTTCGGGCCGCTCTTGGGCGTGTGGTTTGCCGACAAGCTCGAACGCAAGACACAGATTTGCGGCGGGCTGATCACGATGGCGGTGGTGATCGGGGTGTTCTCGCAGGCGTCCGAGCCGTGGCTCCTGATCGTTCTCGGCGTGCTCTTCACGCTCGCCGCCAACATCATGTCGTACGCGTACCACGGCTACCAGGCCGAGCTGTTTCCGACGCGCATTCGCGCCCGGGCGATCGGCTTCGTGTATTCGTGGAGCCGCATTTCCGCGGCGTTTGCGGGGCTGGCCATCGGCATCCTGTTGCATGGCTATGGGGTGCCGGGTGTCGCCGCGTTCATCGGCATCTCCATGCTGGTGGGGATCTGCATGATCCTGCTCGGACCATCGACGCGCGGCCGTTCGTTGGAGTCGATCAGTCATTGACGCTTGCGCGCCTAAAAGAAAGGCCCGGCTACGCGCCGGGCCTGCAAAGGTCACCCGCCGCGCACTGTGAAGCGGCGAGGGGCAACTGGACGTGACTATCGAAGCAATCAGGCTTCAATGTATTCATTGCGGCTTAAAGGGAGCTTAAACGTGCGCAGCGTCTCTGCGTAAGCCCCGCTTCGCTACCCCGTTCGCTTCATCGCCTTCATCCTCCGCACCACCGGCTTAAGCGATGTTTAAGCCTGACTGCCTACCCTGCACTTGTGCCGGCGCCGATGCGCGCAACGACACGCGACGCAGCACGCGAACAGCGTGGCTCGAACGCGCGCGACGCGGCCGGACGGGGTAAGGCGCGCGCGGCGCCTGCCTTGGCTATCGTGAACTGTGCGAAGGAGATGTCATCATGAACAAAACCGCGATGTGGCGTCTGACGGTGGGCGCACTGGCTACCGTCTGCAGCCTGCAATTTGCATGGGCTGCGCAGCCCGGCTTGCCGCCGGCCCAGCATGCCGGTGCGATTACGTACTTGTCAGGCGGCATCGGCAGCGATCAGTCAGCGGCAATCAAGGATGCGATGCATAATTATCCGCTCGTGCTGGAGTTCGTCGGCACGACGCATAACGGCAACGAGTACCTCGCGGACATCCCCGTGCAGATCGCCGACATGCACGGCAACAACGTCCTGAACGCCAGCGCACACGGCCCCTTCATGCTGTTGTCGCTGCCGAACGGACGCTATACGATTACCGCCACGCACGACGGCAAAACCAAACAGCGTACCGTGAACGTTGCGTCGGCGACGCATGCCCATGAGATGTTTGCATGGCCAATGTAGAGGGGACCAGTATGCGTCCCGGCCGTTGCCGCCAGCCCTGGCAGGCTGGCGTAGCAGCGGCATGAACGAGGCGACGCGCAGTTATGACCGAATCTGAAAACTCCAGCCGTATCGCCGCGGACGAAACCCGGGCGTCCTCAGGCGCCACCGCAAGTCGCACGCCGCCGGCGCAGCGCCCTGCCGGATCGTCGCGCACGCTGTGGGTCGTGCTGCTAACCCTGCCCGTGACGATCGCAGCGCTCGCGATCGCCATCGAGCTGTTCGGTCTTCTGCTACGTCTTGGCGGCCAGTGACGCAGCGCGCCTCCTGAGGCGGCCCGAGGCCGTCCGAGGCGCCGCGCTCAGAAAATAAAACCCGTGTTGATGAACTTCGAGGTGTGGTCCGAGACGATCGCATCGAGCAGCGCCTTGCTGCTCTCGGTCTGCTTGGCGGCCACCATCGAGCGGATCGAAAACGCCCTCAGCGCGTCCGTGACCGACAAGGTACCCTCCGCCGAATCCTTGCGGCCGGCAAACGGAAACACGTCGGGCCCGCGCTGGCACTGGCAATTGATGTTCACGCGGCACACCTGGTTGACGAGCGGGTCGACCAGTTCGCCGATCACCACCGGGTCCGAGCCGAAGATGCTGACCTGCTGGCCGTGGTCCGAGGTGGTCACATAGTCGAGCGCCGTTTCGAGGTCGTCGAACGGCGTCACCGGGATGATCGGACCGAACTGCTCCTCGCGGTACAGCATCATGCCTTCGGTCACCGGATAGACCACTGCCGGATAGAACAGCGTCTTGCAGAACACCCCGCCGCCTTCATTGATGACGCGGGCGCCTTTTGCTTTCGCATCGTCGATCGCCTCGGTCATGTACGCGGTGCGGTGCAGGCCCGGCAGCGGCGTGATCGACACCCCCGGCTCCCACGGCATGGCCACTTTCAGCTTCGCCAGTTCCGCCGAAAAGCGCTCGAGGAACGCTTCGACGATCGAGCGGTGCACGATCAGCATCTTCAGCGCCGTACAGCGTTGCCCGTTAAACGACAGCGCGCCCAGCAGGCACTCCTTGACGGCCAGATCGAGGTCCGCATCGGGCAGGACGATGGCCGCGTTCTTGGCGTCGAGCCCCAGCACGGCGCGCAGCCGGTGCGACTTCGGATGCTGTTTCTTCAGATGGTCGGCCACCTTGCTGGAGCCGATCAGCGCCAGCACGTTGATCTTGCCGGAGGCGAGCATGTGCGGCACCACCACGGCGCCCGGCGCATAGATGGTGTTGATCACGCCCTTGGGAAAGGCGTCGCGAAACGCTTCGAGCAGCGGATAGAACAGCAGCGTGCCGTACTGCGGCGGCTTGAACACCACCGTATTGCCCATCAGCAGCGCGGGGATCAGTGTGGCAAAGGTCTCGTTGAGCGGATAGTTGTACGGCCCCATGCACAGCACGACGCCAAGAGGCGTGCGGCGAATCTGCCCGATGGTGCCCTCGGCGATCACAAAACGCGAATTGCCGTTGTCGAGTTCCTTGAGGGCGTCGATGGTGGCCAGCATGTAGGTGACGGTCCGGTCGAACTCCTTTTGCGAGTCCGCCAGGCTCTTGCCGATCTCCCACATGATCAGATTCACGATCAGGCTGCGCTGCGCCACCATGCGTTTGATGAAATCCTGCATGCAGGCAATGCGCTGCGCGACCGTCATGGTCGGCCATTCGCCGCGGCCCGAATCGTAAGCCTGCACGGCCGCGTCCAGCGCGGCGTCGCTTTCCACCTCGCCCATCACCGGATAGCTGCCAATCTCCATCTGCGCAACGCCGCCATCGGCCTGCTGCACGCACACCGGCGACAGCACGGTCTTGCAGGCGCCGTCCCAACTGCGTAGCTCGCCGTTCACGAGCGACACGCGCTGGTGAATCGGCGCGGCGAGGCGCGCCGATTCGGGAATGGCGTCGGCGGTGGGAAACAGATGCTGGAGGCTTTCAACAGAGATCGTCGACATGGGCAGGCCTTCGGTGGTTGAGCGTCACGGCATGAACGCGGCACATCGCATGGAGCATCGGGGCCGCAGCTCGAACGCTGCGGCCTTCTCAGTCTAGCCAAACATCAAGACATCTGTGACCGCGCTGGATCTTCTGGCCGCGCCTGTAGCAGACGCGCACCGGCAGCGACCCGGCACGGCCCCGCCGCTAGTCGAAAGCAAGTTCGGCGTCGACCTGCTGGCCGAGCGCCAGCACCGAGCCGAAGCCCGCCATCACGATCGCGTTCTGGCCGAAGGTCAGTGCGCCGCCGACCCGCGCATCGGCGCGGTAGGCGCTCATGGTGTCGAGCGGCTCGTTCGGCCACTCGGGATCGGGCATGCCGCTCGCCTGGTCGAGCGTGGGAATCGGGCAGCGCGCGCACGGCTTGACGAGCTGAAGCTGCACCGTTTCGTCGCGCGTCCAGATCGCGAGATTCTCTACGTAATCTTCTTCATAAGCGTCGAGCCCCGCTACCACCAGGTTGGGCCGGAAGCGGTTCATCGGCACCGGCGGCGCGCCCTTGGCGGTGAGGCGCCGGTTCAGGTCGGCGAGCGACGCCTCGCCGATCACCAGCAGCGGAAAGCCGTCGGCAAACTGCGTGATGGCCGGCGTGTCGCCGGTCCAGCGTGGGTCGACCACGCGCCGCCCGGCCGGATCGAAGCGGGCAAGCCGCGCAGGCTCGCCGAGGAACGCGGAAAACCAGGCCGTGGTGTGCTCGCCGGTGTCCCAGGCCGCCATGGTGTCTTTCCAGACCGTCGCCGTGAGCGGCGCCGGCCGCTCGAGCGCCGTGACGGCGAGCGGCCGGCGCAACTCGGCCATGCCGGGCGCCGTGATCACCAGTTCGTCCTCGCCCAGCGCCACCCGGATCAAGGCAAGCTGCCCGTGGCTGCGCTGCGTCAGCATCTGTCCGCCTGGGTCGGTCACCATCCAGTTGCGGTCGTACTCGAGGCCCGTGGGCATCAGCCGGGCTTCGTTGAGCGCGATCCCAGCGCAGGATTTGATCGGATAGACGTATAGACTGCTGACGGCTGGCATATGGTCGGGATAAGGAGGTCGTTATATCGCGCAATTGTAATGCGCTGCTCCGCGCTGCGCTGCCGGCCAAAAAGCATAACGCGCCGCCGCCCCTTGCCTCGCGCCTTAATCAGCCCCAGACGCCGACGCGGCAATATATTCCCGCGCTGAGGGCCGGACCTTTGTTTCCGCCGTTACGCCGGCGCTCGCTTGGACGTAAAATTCCCGGGCGCGGTGTCGCCGCGCAGCCACGGCGGGCGCAGCGGCATGCCCACTGGCTACTGATATCTGCTTGCGCGGACCCCGCCACGCCCATAAGGCGCAGCGGGTCGGCGCACTGGCACGCGTGTCTGGCGGAAATCCTCGCCGCTGAACCACTCGACGCACTCGAAGCGCTGCTGCCCATGCGGCACAGCGTCTCGCGCTTCGCAGTCCATGCACCTTACAGCATGCACGGAAGCTGGGCGGACGGTCGAGGGCGTGCGTCACTGGATAGCTCTTGTAGAAGAATCCTTACCATCACCGAGACAGGAAATTCATTATGCTGACGAAATCCGTATTGACCGTTGCCGAAACGACGCAGATTCTCGACGCCGCGCGCGCCGAGGCCGAGAAGAACAAATGGGCTGTCACGATTGCGGTGGTCGATGACGGCGGGCATCTGCTCTCCTTGCTGCGTCTGGACGGCTGCGCGCCGGTCGGCGCCTACATCGCGACCGAGAAAGCCCGCACCGCCGCGCTCGGCCGCCGCGAATCGAAAGTCTACGAGGACATGATCAACGGCGGGCGCACGGCATTCCTGAGTGCGCCGCTCGCGGGCACGCTTGAAGGCGGCGTGCCGGTGATCGTCGACGCTCAGGTGATCGGCGCTGTCGGCGTGTCCGGCGTGAAGGCCGACCAGGACGCGCAGGTGGCCAAGGCGGGCGCGACCGTGCTCAACGGCTGAACCCCGGCCGCGCTCGACGAGGCAGCCCCCTCGCCGCAGCGCAGGACGCACGCAGCACACCATGCAACACCACGCAGCAGAAACGCATTGCCCAGCATCAGCCTAGCAGGAACAGGCCGGTGGCCCCACACCGGCCCAGCCAATTCAGATGGAGCAGTCCATGACTCAAATGACCAAGCGAAGCGGACTGCAGGTAGCCGCGAATCTCGACCAGTTTGTCGAACAGGAAGCCCTGCCGGGTACCGGTGTCGACAGCGCCGCCTTCTGGGCGGGCTTCGACGCGCTGGTGCACGACCTTGCACCGAAGAACCGGGCGCTCTTGGCCGAGCGCGATCGCCTGCAGAGCGAACTCGATCAGTGGCACCGCGCCCATCCGGGCCCGGTACGCGATCTGCGCGCTTACCGCAGCTTCCTCGAAAGCATCGGCTATATCGTGCCGGTACCGGCGCGCGTCAAAGCCACGACCGACCACGTGGACACCGAAATCGCCGAGCAGGCCGGCCCGCAGCTCGTCGTGCCGCTGTCGAACCAGCGTTATGCCCTGAACGCCGCCAATGCGCGCTGGGGCAGCCTGTACGACGCGCTGTACGGCACCGACGCGATCCCCGAAACCGACGGCGCCGAGAAGCAGGCGGCCTTCAATCCGGTGCGCGGCGCGCGCGTGATCGCCCGCGCCCGCGCGTTCCTCGACGAAGCCGCTCCGCTCGCGCAAGGCTCGCACGTGGACGCTACCGGCTATCGCGTCGAAAACGGCGCGCTGGTGGTCGCCCTGAAGAACGGCACCGCGGCTTTGAAGACCCCCGCGCAATTCATCGGCTATCAGGGCGATGCCGCTGCGCCCTCCGCCGTGCTGTTGAAGCACAACGGCCTGCACTTCGAAATCCAGATCGACGCCAACGATTCGATCGGCAAGACCGATGCGGCGCATGTCAAGGACGTGCTGATGGAAGCGGCGGTGAGCACGATCATCGACTGCGAAGACTCGGTCGCCGCCGTCGACGCGGACGACAAGGTCCAGCTCTACCGCAACTGGCTCGGCCTGATGAATGGCGATCTGACCGAAGAGGTCACGAAGAACGGCAAGACCTTTGTGCGCCGTCTGAACGCCGATCGCGTCTATACCGCCGCGAACGGTACGGCGCCGGTCGTGCTGCATGGCCGCTCGCTGCTGTTCATCCGCAATGTCGGTCATTTGATGACCAATCCGGCCGTGCTGACGAAAGACGACGAGGAGATTCCGGAAGGTATTCTCGACGCAGTGGTGACCACGTTGTGCGCGCTGCACGACCGCAAGCACAAACTGAATTCGCGCACCGGCTCGATCTATATCGTCAAGCCGAAAATGCACGGCCCGGCTGAAGTCGCCTTTGCGAGCGAACTGTTCGGACGCGTCGAAGACCTGCTCGGCCTCGAGCGCAACACGATCAAGATGGGCATCATGGACGAGGAGCGCCGCACCAGCGTCAACCTCGCTGCTTGTATCGCCGAAGCCTCGGACCGGGTGGCCTTCATCAACACGGGCTTCCTCGATCGCACCGGCGACGAGATGCATACCGCGATGGAAGCCGGCCCGATGCTGCGCAAGGGCGAGATGAAATCGACCGCGTGGATCGGCGCTTACGAGCGCAGCAACGTGCTGGTGGGTCTGGCTGCCGGACTGCGCGGCCGCGCGCAGATCGGCAAGGGCATGTGGGCGATGCCGGATCTGATGCATGCGATGCTGGAACAGAAGATCGCGCATCCGAAGGCCGGCGCCAATACCGCCTGGGTGCCCTCGCCGACCGCTGCCACGCTGCACGCGCTGCACTATCACCAGGTGGACGTGCAAGCGGTGCAGAAGGAACTCGAGAAGATCGATCTGGCGAGCGTGCGCGACGAACTGCTGGATGGCCTGCTGACGATTCCGGTCGTCGAAGCCGCCAGGTGGAATGCCGACGAGATTCGCCAGGAAGTGGAGAACAATGCGCAAGGCATTCTCGGCTACGTGGTGCGCTGGGTCGATCAGGGCGTCGGCTGCTCGAAGGTGCCGGACATCAACAACGTCGGCTTGATGGAAGACCGCGCCACGCTGCGTATTTCCAGCCAGCATATCGCCAACTGGCTGTATCACGGCGTGGTGACGCGCGAGCTGGTGCAGGAGACGCTCGAGCGCATGGCCAAGGTGGTGGACCAGCAGAATGCCGGCGATCCGCACTACCAGCCGATGGCGCCGGATTTCGACAACTCGCTCGCGTTCAAGGCGGCCTGCGCGCTGGTGTTCGAAGGACGCGCACAGCCGAGCGGCTACACCGAGCCCTTGCTGCACAAGTTCCGGCTCGAAGTGAAGAAGGTTTGACGGCGGCGCTTGCCTAGCCGAACCCTTGAGTTGACGTAACTGATCTGACGTAACCGGGTTGACGGGCGCCGCGCCGATGCGGTGCCCGTTTTTCATTGGGGCCTGTGCATCCCGCCGCCCGCGCGTGGCACACTATCAGCGTTATCCGTGAGGTGGCCCATCATGGAACGCATCTTCCTCAACCGCGCGGCTGCCGGCCGCGCGCTCGCCCAGCATCTGCAGGCCTATGCGCAGCGGCCCGACGTGATCGTGCTCGCACTGCCACGCGGCGGGGTCCCGGTCGGTTTCGAAGTCGCCACGGCGCTCAACGCACCGCTCGACGTGCTGATGGTACGCAAGCTCGGCGTGCCATGGCAAACGGAACTGGCCATGGGCGCGATCGCCTCCGGCGGCGCACTGCATGTCGACCGACGGCTCATGCGCGAAGCCGGCGTTAGCGAGGCGCAGTTCGAATCCGTACTGGCGGACGCCCAGCGCGAACTCGCTCGGCGCGAAGCGTTATACCGCGAGCACCAGCCGGCGGCTGACGTGGCTGGCCGAACTGCGATTGTGGTCGACGACGGCATGGCGACCGGCGCCACCCTGCTCGCCGCGCTACGCGCCTTGCGTGGCTTGGGCGAGCGCGCTCCGGCGAAGCTCGTCGCCGCACTCCCGGTGGCGCCGGCGGATGCCGAAGACCGTCTCGGCGATGCCGCCGACGAGTTCGTCTGTGCGCTCACGCCACCGGTGTTCTTCAGCGTCGGTCAGTTCTACCTGGATTTCGGCGAGACCACCGACGATGACGTGCGGGCCCTGCTCGGCGCCGCTTTCATGCCGCCGCGGCCGTGAGATGCAGCGGCAGATAGGCCTGCAGATACTCTTCGAACTCGGCCTGCACCTCCGGATGGCGCAGCGCGAATTCGACGGTCGCCTTCAGATAGCCGAGCTTGCTGCCGCAATCGAAACGCGTGCCGAAGTAGCGGTAGGCCAGCACCTGCTCCTCGGCGAGCAGCGACTGCACCGCGTCGGTCAACTGCAGTTCGCCGCCCGCGCCCGGTTTCAGCGCGCGGATATGCTTGAAGATGGTCGGCATCAGCACGTAACGGCCCACCACACCGAGGTTCGACGGCGCCTTGTCCGGCGCCGGCTTCTCGACGATACCCGAGAGCTTGATCACGTCTTCTTCCCACTCGCGGCCGTCGACCACACCGTAGGACCGGCTATCCTCGCGCGCGATGGTCTCCACGCCGATCACCGAGCTGTGATAGTGGTTGAACACGTCGACCAGTTGCTTCATCACGGGCTGCGTGCTGTGTAGCAGGTCGTCGGCGAGGATCACAGCGAACGGGCTGTCGCCCACCAGTTTCTCCGCGCACAGCACGGCGTGGCCGAGACCCAGCGCCGTGGCCTGGCGGACATAGAAACAGTCGACGTTGGCCGGTTTGATGCCGCGCACCAGTTCCAGCAATTGCTCCTTGCCGCGTGCCTCGAGTTCGGCCTCGATCTCGTACGACTTGTCGAAATGATCTTCAATGGCGCGCTTGCTGCGGCCGGTCACGAAGATCATCTCGGTGATGCCGGCCGCAATGGCCTCTTCAACGGCGTACTGGATCAGCGGCTTGTCGACGATGGGCAGCATCTCCTTGGGACTGGCCTTGGTGGCCGGCAAGAACCGGGTCCCGAGACCTGCCACAGGAAACACGGCTTTGGTGACTTTCAGCATGGTATGCGTTCCCACATCGGTTGATGAATGTATGCGATTCGCCAGATAAGCGCCGACTGGATTTCATCGAAAGCGTCGTTGAAATCTAATTCACGTTTCGACAAAATTAAAGTTACTGGCGCGAAAAAATATTGGCCTGGATAAATTATTGGTGACACTTGACGACACAGGAAACAATTACGCCAATAATGGCCAGGTTGTCGTAATTTTTACGGACTCGCAGCCGTCCGGAATGCCACTTAGGATGCCGCACTACACGGCGCCCTCTTCGTTTTCGTCGACCGGCGGCAATTTGCCTGGCTTCATGCGCAAGCGGCCGATCGGCTCGTTGCGGAGCGCCTCGCGGTAAGCCGACGCGGCGACAAGGATCAGGAGCACGGCGATGCCGGCGAGCAGATGCAGGTTCATGACTCCACCTCTGGGCAGAAGAATCAGAGCCTCAAATTATCATGAAAAAATCCACAAATAATTCGCACATAAAATCGCCATACGTTTAATTACAAATCGAAATATATTCGATTTGATTGCACGTTTTCCAGCGATTTTTTTATGCATTTTTTGCGTCCGTGCTGCTCTACGATGTGCATGCGGCGGCAGGCGCGTATTGTCCTCATGGCGCGCTCGCGGCAGCACACTCCCCCTAAGTAAAGGACCGCGCATGAGCGATTCAGCATTCGATGCCGGCGGCGCATCCCTGCCCGCTTCCACCTCTGTCCCGGCCCGCCCGCGGCACGACGCGCGCGTGGACAGCGCCGGCAAGGAGCACGTGATCGATGCGATGCGCGGTTTCGCTGCCCTGCTGGTCGCCTATTTTCACTGCCGCCAGGTCGCCTGGATCGGCATGGAGAGTTTTCACCAGAGTGTCGGCCATGCGTTGAGCTTGAGCACGATCGCGGCTTACCTGACCTTTCCCATCGCATGGGGGTCGGCCGGCGTGCCGATTTTCTTCGTCATCAGCGGGTATTGCATTCATCGCGGCGGCGCCTTGAAGCTCGCGCAAAATCCCAACTACCAGCTGGATACGCTCAATTTCTGGGCGCGCCGCTTTGCGCGCATCTATCCGGTGCTGCTCGCCGCGCTACTGCTGACCTGCGCACTCGACTGGATCAGCTTCCAGTTGCCGCCCGTCAATCACAAGCTGCGCGAGATCGGCCTGCATGCGTTCCTCGTCAACCTGTTCTCGCTGCAAGGGGTGGCAGGCAAGACATATGGATCGAACGGCGCACTGTGGACCCTGTCGCTCGAGGTGCAGTTCTATGCGATCTATCCGTTGCTGTTCGCGCTACGGCGCCGGCTCGGCATGACGCCGGTGCTGGCGCTGGTGGCGCTCGTCAATATCGCTTCGGCCTACGCGCTGGAGCGGCACGATGTTCAGTTCTTCACCTCGTACTGGTTCTCCTGGACGCTCGGCGCGTGGATCGCGGATGCGCGGGTTCAAACGAGCGCTGCCGGACACGCGCGGCCAGCTCCCAACTGGCTTTATGCCGCGGCGGCGGCGCTGATTGCGCTGGGCTGCGTGGCCTTCCATTTCGGCCAGTACGGCGCTTTCCAGTTCTGGGCGCTCGGCTTCGCTGTGTACCTCTACAAGGCGCTCGAACGGCCGCGGGCAGTTCAGACGCCTGCCTCGTCCATTTCACCGATTGCGCGTGTGCTGTCGCGTTTCGGCGATTTCAGCTTTTCGCTCTACCTGATCCATCTGCCGATTTTCGTGCTGCTATCGTCGTTGCTGTATCGCTCGGCGCTGCAGTCGTCGATCTGGCCGTCGTTCGGCTTCATGCTGGTGGCTGTGCCGGTTGCCTACGTGTTCTACCGGCTGGTCGAGCTGCCGGCGATGAAGTGGTCCGCAAGCCTCAAGCCGAGGAATCGCGCGGCTACTCGTGCAGCGCGGGCGTAAGAGCGGTTGCAGCCTCACGCGCCTCCCGCCAAACCCAACACCGCAAGCAAACTATTGTCAGCAAACGTTCGAGCGCTAGCCGTGCGCTGATAAAAAGGCGAAAGGGTCGCAGTTGTCTGAACCGCGACCCTTTCGCTTACCACACCTCACTCACGTTCCTGCCTTCAGGCCGTACCATGCCCGGTGCCTATGCAGCGCTCGCTCCCTGTTGCCGCCCAACCACGTCCTTCAGAATGCGCTCGACGCCTTCGACATACGTCTTCGTGCCAAACCGGCTCAGCGCCGTCTGATAGCCATTCCTGACGAGCCGTTCGCGCAGCGCGGTATCGCTGCGCAGCTCGGCCAGCGCGTCGGCGAGTGCGTGTGCATCGCCTGGCGTGCACAACACGCCGTTGACGCCATCCTCGACGATTTCCAGCACGCCGCCGGCTCGCGCCGCGACTACCGGACGCTGCGCCAGCATCCCTTCGACGATCACCCGGCCAAACGGCTCCGGCGTAATCGAGGTATGCGCGATGGCATCGACCGCACACATGCAAGCGGCGATATCGTGCTGAAAGCCCAGAAAATGCACCCGCTCACCGAGTCCGTGCCGCGCGACAAACGCACGCAATTCCACTTCGTACGGGTCTTCGCCGAACAGCGGCGCGCCCACCAGCACCGCGTGCATGTGCGGATTGAGAACCATCGCTTCGAGCAGCACGTGCTGGCCTTTCCAGCGCGCGAGGCGGCTGAACGAGCCGACGAGGAAGGCGTCCTGCGGCAATTTCAGGCGGGCGCGCAGCGTCGCTGCCGGCACCTCGCGCAGCGCATCGAACGGGCTCGCTGAAATGCCGTTGAAAACCACGTCGATGCGTTTTTTATCGAAGCCGGTCAGTTCGGCAAAAGCGCGCGCCGATGCGGCCGAATTGGCGATCACATGAGCGAGACCGAGCTTCGCGCACCATTTGATGATGCGCAGTTGCTTGCCGCCGAAATGCTCAGGGCTCACGATATCGCGCAAGTGCCACACTACGGGGCGCCGTGCGAAGCGTCCCGCGAGCGCGCCGATCACCATCGCGCGCTGGGTGTTCGCATAGATCACGTCGGCGTGTCGAGCACGGGCCACGGTGGCCCGCACCAGCGCGGCCACACCCTTGAGCGCCTGGCCGAGCGGCGGCGTGCCGCCCTGCTTGCGCACCTCGCGCAGCGCACCGGAGTCGAGCACGCGCACGTTCACACCGGCCGTATCGAGCGCCGTGCGAAACGGGCCGTCGTCGAACAGCACCACTTCGATGCGCGCGCGCAGCGCCTTGACGATTTCGAGCAGCGACAGTTCCGCGCCGCCGAGCACGCCGCTCTGGTCGAGCGCCAGCACGCGCGGCGCCTTGACGGCTCCTTTAGCCTCGGCGGGCGGCGCCACATACGGTTCGTAAGCCGGCAACGAGGCACCCTGCAAGGCCGGCACGGCGGCCCGCACATGCGCGAAGAAGCGCTCGCGGAAATGCGCGGCCGAGAAGCGCTCGGCGTTGGCGCGGCAATCGGCGGCGGAAAAACGGCTCGCGTGAGTATCGAAATCCTCGACCGCGGCGATGATCGACTCGGCGCGCTGTTCCTCGAAGAACATCCCGGTGGGACGCGGGCCCGACAGATCGCGCACCGTCTCGAGCGCCCCGCCCTTGCCGTAAGCGATCACGGGCGTGCCGCAGGCCTGCGCCTCGACCACCGAGATGCCGAAATCCTCTTCTGCTGCGAACACGAACGCCTTGGCGCGCTGCATCTTGTCCTGCAGCACCTTGAACGGCTGGTAGCCCATGATCTCGACATTCGGCGCCGCCCTGGCGCGAATCTTCTGCATGTCGGGACCGTCGCCGATCACCACCAGACGCCGCTCTGGCATCCGCGCAAACGCTTCGACGATCAAGTCGATCTTCTTGTACGGCACCATCCGCGACGCGGTCAGATAGAAGTCTTCCTTCTGCTCGTGCAGCACGAAGGCCTCGACGTCCACCGGCGGGAAAATCACATGCGCCTCGCGCTGATAGACCTTCCTGATGCGCCGGGCAATGAATTGCGAGTTGGCGACAAAGGTGTCGACCGAGTTCGAGGTGCGGATATCCCAGTTGCGCATGTAGTGAAGAATCAAGCGCGCCAGCGCGGACTTCGGCCCGGCGGTCAGCTTCGACTGTTGCAGATACTGGTGTTGCAGATCCCACGCATAACGGATCGGCGAATGCACATAGCTGATATGCACCTGGTCGGGCCCGGTCAGCACGCCCTTGGCGACCGCGTGACTGCTCGAAATCACCACGTCGTAGGCCGATACGTCGAGTTGTTCGATGGCAATCGGCATCAGAGGTAAATACGTGCGGTACTTGCTGCGAGCCTTGGGCAGCTTCTGGATAAACGACGTGGTCACCGGCTTGCCGCGCAGAAAGCTGCGGTCGTCGAGAAAATCGACCACGCTGAACAGGTCCGCATCCGGAAAGCACGCAACGATCTGCTCGAGCACCTTCTCGGCGCCCGCATAGGTCACGAGCCAGTCGTGCACGATCGCCACCCGCACGTTCTTGTCCACGCGCGGCGCCTGCCGGGGCGGCGCGTGCGGTGCGGGCAGCGTGGTGAGTTCGGCCAGCGCGCTGCGCTGGCTGGGCCGCAATACGGCTTCATCAAGGACATCCTGGTTCATGCGCTCTTCCTCGGATTCAGTCGCAACAGCAGCGAACGCGCAAGATCGCGCAAAGCGGGCGTCATCGTGATCGACCACGCCACATTGGCGGCCACCACCACCGCGCCGGCAGCGATCGCCAGCGAAAGACTGGGCAGGAAACTGGCCAGCCACAGGCTCACCAGCAGAAACGCGAGATGCGCGAGCATGTCGAGCGCAATCGGCCGGGCGCGAATCGCCGACAGCCATAGCAGCACGCCGTAGTCGAACAGCGCGCGGCCCGCAACGGCCACGGCCGCACCGGTCAGCCCGAAGTACTTGATACCGAACCACAGCGCGGCGGCAAAGAGCGGCAACTCGAACAGGCCGACGCGCGCGGCCACCGCCGGGTTGACCTGAGACTGGATCATGATGCGGGTCACATTGGCCTGACCGACGAGCCACACGGAGACGATCAGGATGCGGCCTACGGGTGCTGCGACGGTGGCGATCTCGTTGCCTACCCATAGATGCAGGAACGGTCCAAGCACGAACATCGCCACCAGCGCCACCGGCGTGAACGCGCCATTGAGAAACTCGAGCGATTGCTGCGTGATCAGGTCCGCATGATCGCGGCCCACCGCGGACAGCCGGGGAAACAGCGTGCGCACGAGAGCCGTGGGCACGATATTCAGGCGCGTGACGAGGTTCTGCGGCACCGTGTAGAACGTCACAAAGCGTGCGCCGAGGCCGGTGCCGAGAAATACCTTGTCGAGCGAATCGGCGACCATGGTGGTGATGCTCGCAATCAGCATCCAGCCGCCGAAGTTGAAGAGCCCCTTGGCGACGCCGAGCTGCGGCGGCAGGATGCGCCGCAGATTCAGCACCTTGAGCGCAGAACGTCCCAACAGCCCCGCCGCGATCAGCCGTGCCACCACCGCCGCCGCCAGTACATTCTGCAAGCTCGGCCCCATCAGCCACGCCGCGGCCAGCGGCAGCAACTGGAAAATGAAGGTGCCGATGGTCTGATTGGTGTTGTAGACGCCAAAGCGCTCGGCGCCGTTGATCGCCCCGGCGAACACCCACGAGACGTTGGCAATCGGAATCGCAACCGCCAGCCACGGCAGCGCCATGTAAACCTCATGCTGCAATTCCGGTGACACTTTGGTGAAATACGCGGTGTAAAGAAAGGCGCCGAAATAAATAATCAGTCCGCCGACCACACCCGTTACCAGATTCAGCCAGGCCGCACTCCAGAACACGCGGGCGCTTTCATCCGCATCGTTCGAGGCGAGCGCCTTCGAGATATGGTTTTGCGCAGCCATGCTCATGCCGAGATCGAGAATCGAGAAATAGCCGATCAGGGTCCATACGAGGGCAATCACGCCATAGCGTTCGACGCCCAGCAGCCGGATATAGGACGGCACCGTGACGAGCGAAACGAAGGTCGGCAGCACCAATCCGAAGAAATTGATGGCTACGTTCTTGAGAATGCCTTTGTCCATCGGATGCCTTTTGATTCAGAAGTGCGGGCTGCTGCGCGCGTCGCGATGCACGGACGATCCTTCACACCGTACGCGGCGCAGCGCCGTTGAGTCTGCTTCGAGTAAAGCACGTAAAAAATGCGCACCGTCCGTCATAAATCGACAGAAAAATAATTCGCATCACGATGCATGTCGCAATGCAACGCAACGCGCAGTGGCAAGGCGAAGCCGGGTGTTCACACGCCGGTCATGGCGACGCACACGCCATGACACACGCCATCCCCTCAAGCCGGTTTCCAGCGGTACATCATCACCTTGCCGCGCGCGTCCTCTTCCACGAACACGAGGTATTCACCGTTGCTGCGCCGGTATGCGCTCACGCCGTTGGGCACGTCCACCCAGCCCGACGCCTTGCCGACCTCCGCTCCGGGCCGGATCACGCCGACTTCCTTGCCGCTGTCCTTGTCGAGCACATGCACGGCCCCGACCGGTTCGACCGCGAACACGTACTGGCCTTCCACGGTAAGGCCGATGATGGTTTGGACCGGCTTGGCCTGAGGCTGCCACGGCAGCGTGATCGCGTAGCGCTGCACCGGCTTGCCGCTCGACCAGTTGTCGTAGCGCACCAGCACGCGGCCGACCTCCTTCCAGAAACCACGGTCGACCGGCGCCTCAGCCGTATAACCGGTCACATAGAGCGAGTCGGTTTCCGGCACATAGATGGCGCGGCGCAGTTCCGTGAACGGCTGCGGCATCGGGTAGGTGGCCATGTCCTCGTACGAGTAGAGCGGATTGCCCTTCGCGTCGAGGCCGCCGAAATGCAGGCGGTGGATGCCCTTGGTGTCGCTCGTGCGCCAGATGTCGCCGGCGCTGTCGACCCACCAGCCCCAGCCGCCCGCGAGCTTGGTGCCGGTTGTGTTGGGCGTGAATTCGTCGCTCGTGAATTTGCCGTCGCCGCGCGTGTCGCGCCAGATCCAGTCGCCGCCCGGCGGCGCGTCGGGCACACCCGCGACCGGCCGCTCGCGGCCCGCGATGAAGCCCGAGGGGATGGCGGTTTCGCCATCATGTGCGGCATCGAAGCGATAGATCTTCAGATGGTCCGCGTACATGTCCGTCAGATAGAGGAACGTGTGCCCCTTCAACTGACGGGCGATCGGCAAGCCCGGCCATTGGTCGGTGTGGAACACCGGATCGTCCGGATACCTGAAGCGGTTAGACAGGAAGCCTACATATTTCCAGTCCTGTCCCGGCGGCTTCGTCAGGTCCAGGTCGAAGCGCTTGTTGCCGGTGTAGACGCTGTCGGGGCGCGCTGGATCGACCCAGGCGCCATCGACGAACAACAGCCCCTGTACCTGCCAGAGTTGCCGGCCGTCGGGCGCATAGCTTTCCAGCGTGGCGCCAAGTCCCGCACCGAGCGGCGCGTAACGCGGGCCGATGCCGTTGGTGGCGACGTAGACGTTGCCGCGCGCGTCGACGCCTACGCCGGTCAAGCCATTAAAACGCTGCGGCCCCGGCCGTCCCGCGACGCCTGAGAAGATGCCGCCGCGCTCGCCGAGCGTGCCCGATTCGGCATAGCGTCCTTCGTTCTTGCTGAAAAACAGCACCTGCTGGCGTGGGCCGTTGTCGGCGACCAGCACCTTGCCATGGGCATCGACTGCAACATCGACTGGCACCGCATCCGCCGGCAGCGGCAGCGTATCGGCCAGCAACTGGCCGCTCGCCGAATAGTGCGCGATGCGCGGCGCGGGATCCGTGAGCGAGCCGGTGATCACCCATAGCGTGCCGTCGCCCGCCAGCGCGATGTGCCCCGGTTCATGCACGGTCCATGTCGCTTTGCGTTGCATCGATTCGGCGTCGTACACCTCGATCCGGTTTTGCGTGCTGTTCGCGGCATACAGCGTCGTATCGCTGGCAGCGAGACCGTCGATGTCGGCACGGGTGCCGGTGGGCACCTCGTTCATCATCAGAAAGCCCGCGGCGAGCTGGGCGTGCGGATCGACTGCGGTATTTCCCCCACTGCCCGCATTTGCAGTATTGGCCGCATTAGCCGTATTGGCCGGCGGCTGGAACAGCGCACTGAGTTTCGGGTCTTCGATCTTGCGGCGCGAAATGCCGAACCACTGCTTGCCCTTTTGCGGCCAGATGCCCTGGCCGACCAGATGGCCCTTCTCGTTGCCCACCGAAACGGCCATGTACACGTAGTGGTGATTCAGCGCAATCGCGTTGCCGCCGCCGGTGCCCCAGCCATGCGTGCCGCCCGCGAAGACGAGCATCTTGCCGTTCTGATAGGTACTGGCTTCGGCGCCGCTCTCGTCCCATGGCGCGTTGGTGTAGACCTTGCCGTCGGGGGCGACCGCGATCGCAGTGATATTGATCTGGGTCCACGTGCCGTCGCCGAAGCCGAAGGTATTGCCGATCCATGAGGTCTTCGCGTTCAACACGGTTTCGGCCGAGGCAGCGCAGGCTACGACGAGACAAAGCGTTGCGGCGAGCGGCTTCGCGAAGCTAAAACGGGGCAAGGTGTTTCTCCAGTCAAGGCCGTGCGGCGGCGAGAGCGGCGCGCACGGGCGGGCGAAGTCCAATGAAATGATGGCCGGAGCGGCACAGGCAATGCGAATCGACGGTACGGCGCACGGCGCGGGTAGCGCATGCCGGGACGGCACGTACAGGCGTCCACGTCCGGCAGCGTTCAGCAGGTCGCACCGGGTGACTACCGGGTGACATTACGCGGGAAATCCGCCGCGATGAAAATCGAAAATAATTCAAAAATATTCACCGATAAAAGCACGTATATATATTTAATTTAAAAATATTCGGGGCTTGGCTGTTGCACTGCCGCCGTTCGGCGACATCCCTGGGTTACCCGCTCGCGCGGCCTTCTGCCGTGTGCCTGCTCGCTCGCATTCTGGCGACGGCGCGACTTCCGGAATTAATTTTCGGGGGCTGTTTCGTCCCGCGCTATTTGTTCATTTCATTCGCGTTTTTTCATCAATTTCTTTTCCCTAGAATGCATTCCACTGCCGTTGCGGCCGCCACGCAAAGCGGATGTGGTCCAGCGACGCACGCCATGCCCCTGCCGCAAACGAGTTCGCTCGACGGCCCACCCGATGCCCACCATGGACGGTTCATGACAGCTAGTGCCCTACCTGCCTCGCCTTCCCATTCGCGCCGTATCGTGCAGCTCGACGGCCTGCGCGCGATCGCCGTGCTGGCGGTCTTCGCACAGCATGCGTTGAAGGCGCCGCTGTGGATGGGCGTCGATCTGTTCTTCGTTTTGAGCGGTTTTCTGATCACCGGCATTCTGCTGGAACGCAAGGCGCGGCAGCAGTCGTACTTTGGCTATTTCTACGCGCGCCGGGCCCGCCGCATCCTGCCGCCGTATCTGCTGTTGATGGCGGTCTCCTCGCTGCTGTTCGGCTTTGGCTGGGCGAAGCATTGGGAGTGGTATGCGTTCTTCGCCACCAATATCGGCGATGCGCTCGGCCAGAGCGGCCATGACAGCCTGAACGTGCTGTGGTCGCTGGCCGTCGAGGAGCAGTTCTACATCTTCTGGCCGTTCGTCATCCTGCTGCTGCCCGAGCGCGCGCTGGCATGGGTCGCCGCCGCGCTGATCGTCGCCGTGCCGGTGCTGCGCGCCGTGGCGACGCCGTGGTTCGATACCTACTGGCCGATCTACTACCTCACGCCGTTCCGCATGGATCTGCTGGCGGCAGGCGCGCTGCTCGCCGTTGCGGTGCGCCGCAATCCGCAAGCGTTGCAGCCATTCAGGCCGCTCGCCGTGCTCGGATTTTTCGCGGCACTGGCTGCGCTGGCGTGGCTGCATCTGCACTATCCGCGCTTTCGCGCCGAAAACACGCCGCTCTCCAACGCCGGCCTTTACAGCATTTCGCTGGTGCTGTGCACCTCGATCGTGGTGATCGCCCTGCAAAGCAAGGGCATCGTCAAGCGGCTGCTGTGCAATCCGGTGCTGGTCTATATCGGCACCATCAGCTACACGATCTATCTGATTCACCTGAGCGTGCTGTATACATTGTGGCCGTTGCATATGAACCGTGTCGTGACTGCCGCGCTGGCGCTCGCGATTACGCTGGCCTATGCAAGCCTGACCTGGTTCGCCTTCGAGAAGCGCCTGATCCACGGGCCGACGATGCGGGCGGCTCGCACTGGCCCCTCGGCAAGTGGTTCGATGGGCAGTGCGTCGGCCGCACCGCAGTCGCGCGCATGAAGATCGCCAATGGACTGCGCGGCGCCGGCGGCGTCCTCTTGCTGATGACAGCTTGCGCATCAGCGCGTGCCGACGCACTGCCCGTGCAAGGCGTGCAGCGCGCCCAGAGCGCGCCGGCCCTGCGTGCGCAGCAAGCCGCGCCTCAAGCGAAGGTGCTCGTCGAAGCCTACGGCGACTCGACCACCCTCGGCATTTCCTGCAGCGAGGGTCATTGCAGCCCGCGCCCGCAAAACGCGGTGGCCTATCTGCAAGATGCGCTGCATGGCGCCTACGGCGAGCGTGTCAGCGTGGTCAATCTCGGTGTAGGTGGCACGATGGCCTACCAGTTGCGCGACGGTACCGATCGCGCCCGCGGCCTGCCATGGGCACAAAAGCTTGCCGCATCGGATGCGCAGATCGTCACGATCAACTACGGCATCAACGAAGTGATGCACAACCAGACGCCCGAGCAGTTTTACGAGGCCGAGACGGCGCTCGTAAAAACCGCGCTCGCGCTTGGCAAAGAGCCGGTGCTGCAGACCTCGAACCCGATGCCCGACGCTCGCCTCAACGCCCGTCTCGCCGCGATGGTGGCCATGACGCGCCGGGTGGCCGCCGAACAGCATGTGCCGCTCGTCGACCAGTACGCCTATATCGGCGCGCTGCCGGACTGGCGGGCCATGATGTCCGATGGCGCGCATCCGAAGCCCGAGTTGTACCGGCTAAAGGCCGCGCAGGACTTTAGCGTGGTCGACCCGCTCGTGCAGCGGCTGCTGGCGGGTTCGTCGTAGGCACACGCAGGTTTTCCCCTTCTCTCCTGAACGTCTTTTTTCTTACCGTTACCCAAGGCAACCTATGAGCAACCCACGCAAAGCGATCATCACCGGCGTATCGGGCCAGGACGGCGCGTATCTGGCGAAACTGCTGCTCGATAAGGGCTACCAGGTGACCGGCACGTATCGTCGCACCAGTTCCGTCAATTTCTGGCGCATGAACGAGCTCGGCATTGCCGGGAATCCGAATCTGCGGCTGGTCGAACACGACCTGACCGACTTTGGTTCCACCTTGCGACTGCTGGAGGGCGCGCAGGCCGACGAGCTTTATAACCTCGCCGCGCAGAGCTTTGTGGGGGTGTCGTTCGATCAGCCGGTTACCACGGCCGAAGTGACCGGGATCGGGGCTTTGAACTTGCTTGAAGGGATCCGGATTCTGAGTCCCAAGACGCGCTATTACCAGGCTTCGACCTCGGAGATGTTCGGCAAGGTGCAGGCTGTGCCGCAGCGCGAGGACACGCCGTTCTATCCGCGCAGCCCGTACGGCGTGGCCAAGCTGTTTGCGCACTGGACCACCATCAATTACCGCGAGTCGTATGGGATCTTTGCCAGTAGCGGGATTCTGTTCAACCACGAATCGCCGCTGCGGGGGCGCGAGTTCGTCACGCGCAAGATCACCGATACGGTCGCCAAGATCAAGCTCGGCAAGCAGGATGCGCTGGAGCTCGGCAATATGGACGCCAAGCGGGACTGGGGCTTCGCGCTCGAGTACGTCGAGGGTATGTGGCGCATGCTGCAGGTCGATGAACCGGATACGTTTGTGCTCGCAACCAATCGTACCGAGACCGTGCGCGATTTTGTGCGCATGGCGTTTGCAGCGGCCGGGTATCAGCTTGAGTTCTCGGGTAAGGAGCAGCGCGAGATCGGGATCGATGTTGCCACTGGCAAGACGCTTGTGCGGGTGAATTCGAAGTTCTACCGGCCGGCTGAGGTGGACCTGCTGATCGGTTGCGCCGACAAGGCTAAGGAGAAGCTCGGGTGGGAGCCGCAGACGCGGCTCGAGCAACTGTGCAAGATGATGGTGGCCGCGGATCTTGCGCGGAATCAGGAGCATGAGACGTTTTAATGGCTTTTGGATCGCGTGCGGCGCCCGTTGTTTTGAAGCGGGCGCGGCGCGTGACTGCGAGTTGGCCTCCAGTAACCACCATCTCCCGCAGTCTCATCAAGATCTGGTTCACACTTCTTCGCCCCTATCTGATCTTTCATATCAAGTTGGCCATCTATTTTGAAAAAGTGTGATGCTGTGCCAACAGTCTGCCTTTTAAAATAATAGACATACTTCAAGCCAACTTCTCTTTCGTTTGCGAAGGGCGCATGACCTCGCCCCCTCCAGAAAGACCGCCTTTACGCCGTCCTGAGGAAGCAGACGCGGCGGTCTAGCCGCGCCCAGTTCGACATCCGCGGCGAGTGCCGCATACAGTCCGCGCGCCGCGGCCGATCGATCCAATGTTCGTCGGGCGCGCGTTGTAGCTCAGTGAACCTCTCCGGCAGCGATCGCTTCGCTATACACGGCGGCCACCCGCTTCGCAATCACCGAATTGTCGAAGTTGGCTCGCGCGTAGGCGCGGCAGGCATCGGCGTCAGGCAGTTTCAAAGAGCCATCGAGCGCAGCCCCCAGTCCTTCCGCTATCGCTGCCGCGCCCGTGGCCGGCAGCACCAGATCGGGCGACAGCCCCGCCACGGCTTCGGGCAAGCCACCCACCGGCGTCACCAGCACCGGTGTGCCCGAGGCTAGCGATTCCACCGTAATGAGCCCGAACCCTTCCAGCGCCACCGTCGGCACCACGCTGATCGTCGCCGCTCGGTACAGCGCAGCAAGATGCTGATCGGGCACGAACCCGAGCAGCTTCACATTGTCGTCGAGTCCGGCTTCGCTGATGCGTGCCTGCAGTTCCTCCTGCAAGCGGCCCTTGCCAGCGATCAGCAGCAATACATCCGGCACGCGCTTCTTGAGCAGCTTCACCGCATCGATCAGGTCCTCCAGCCCCATGCGCCGCACCAGACGCCGCACCGCCAGCACAATCGGGCGGCCCTGCGGCAGTTGCAACTTCAGGCGCGCCTCGGCCGGAGTAATCGGCAGGTTGAATTGATCGACGTTCACGCAGCCCGGCACCACCCGCACCCGCTCCGGCGAGATGCCATAGCGCGAGGTGAGGATCTTGCCGAACGCATCCGACAGCACGATCAGACGCGACGAGCGTGCATACACCGACTGTTCCAGATAACGCTTGGCGCGCTGGCCAAACGAGTCCGCGCCTTCGACATGGCTTTCGTCCGCCCACGGCCCCTGGAAATGCGAAACCTGCGGGATGCCGCGCGTCACGTCGAGACCGGGAAACGTGTACAGCGCGAAATGCGAGGAGATCACATCCGGGCGCTGCCGTGTGATCTCGCGGCGCAGCGCCCGGCGGGCCGCCATCAGGCGCAGCGGCAACGATTGCGCCGCCGAGCCGAAGCCCTGAATCGCACCGTCCGTGTCCTCCGCGACACGCGGCGAACCGGCCACCACGCCGCGCACCGCGACCCCTGCCCCCGGCAACGCGCCCACCAGCGAGTAGTACATGCGGTCGAGCCCCCCTGCACGCTCCGGGAACCAGTGCATGCCGATTTGCAACGATTTGATTGAGCCGGTGTTCATAGCGGTGTTCCTTGCGTGGCGTGTAAGTTCGGTTGCTGTGGCGAGCGCGTTCATCATTCGACCGCCCTGTATTCAGTTGCGCTGTATTCAATCCCCTTGTGACCGGCCAGCACGTTCGCACCGAGCGGTTCGCTGTCGGTCGTGACCGCGGCCGTCGCGCCTGCGCGCCGGCGGTCTTCCTGTTGTCCAGCCAGTTGCCGGTACAGCGCAATGTATTGCGCCGCCATCCTCGCCCAGCCGAAGCCGGTCGCCAGTTCGTTGGCGGCCACGCCCATGGCGCGGCGCGCTTCGCCGGAGGACGCGAGCCTGGCGATCGCGCCGGCGAGCGCCTGCGGATCGTCCGGATCGTCGAGGACGATGCCGCATTCCGGGGTAATGATCTCGGCGCCCCCTGCCGTGCGTGCTGTGACGACCGGCAAGCCCGCGGCCATCGCTTCGAGCAGCGACAGGCTCATCGCTTCGTAGCGTGACGGAAACACGAAGGCATCGACCGAGTGCATCAGCACCGGCATCTCTTTCACCAGCCCGAGGAAATGCACGCGATCGGCAATACCAAGCGTGCGCGCCTGCTCGGGATACGGACTGCCAGGCAAATACCCCGCCACCGCGATATGCACGTTATCGGGCAAATGGCGCAACGCCTCCAGCACCGTGCCGAGGTTCTTGCGCGGCGTGCGCAGATCGCCTACGAACAGCAACAGGAACGCATCGGCGGGCAAGTTGAACTTCGCGCGGTCACCCTGAGCCGCCGCGAAGCCCTGGGTATCCACGCCGTTATAGATCACGTCGACGCGGTTGCGTGGCGTGAGACCAATCGCGCGGATCTCGTCGGCCACCTTCTGCGAGACTGCCGTAATCACGCGCGAACGCCGGTATGCCCAGCCCTCGAGCGATGCGTTGGCCCGCGTATAGACGAACTGATAGGCCGACCACAGGCCCTTGGTCAGCCCGAACGGGTAGTACTTGCTGCCGAACCAGCCGCTATGCACGAAGTGCGCGGTGTTGACGTCGGCGGGCATCCAGGTAATGAAGCCGTTCACATGCAGCACGTCGTACTCGCTGCGATGCGTGCGCAGCCATAGTGCGCTCTTGAGCGCAAAGACCTGCTGGCGCAGCAGGTTGGTCGGCCACCAGCGGCCGATTTTCATCGGCACCCAGCGCACGTTCGGATGCGCAAGGAGTTCGGGAGCGACGTGCGATGCGACGAGCGTGACGGCAATATTCTCGTCGAGGGCCGCGCGGGCGATTTCGTGGTTGACGCGTCCCTGGCCGTCGTTATGGCGCACCACATGCGTGACAATGACGACTCTCAATCAGGTGCCTCCGTGCAGAAAAAGCTCTCGGCGGCGTTGTTGCTTTTGCCAGTGCACCGCCGAGAGGATCGAAAAAAGACTCATGAAAAGCAGCAGTCCGCCTGTGCCCACCAGCGAATTGGTGAACACCAGCATCGTGAAGATCGCCAGTCCCAGGCTGACCGAGGCGGAGACGAATTTGTCGTCGCGCATCTTGAACGAGGCCAGCACCGCGCGGACCATCAGCCACAGAATGCCGGACAGGTACAGCAGCGTGCCCGGCCAGCCGAGCACGAACGGAATGTTCATCACGCCGCTATCGAAGTTGCCGTACTGGCCGAGCTGGCCGCCGTCGTTCGACAGCTTGGTAGACGTGCCGGTCGCGCCCATCCCTTCGCCGGAGACGTCGGTAAACGCGGTCTTCGCGAAGGTCGCGTAGAACTGGTTGCGCGCGGCATAGCTCTGATCGTCCTTGAGGTTGACGATACTGTTCAGGCGCGTCTGCATCCGCTCGGCCACCGGCCCCACCGCCAGCAGCGGGACGCACAGACCCGCGAGCAGGATGGCGCTGCCGACAATGCGCAGCCGCACACGGTTGTTCGATTTGACCAACTGGATCAGCAAGGCGACGACCCAGCCACCCCACGTCGAGCGCACAAGGCTCAGTCCGAACGAGAAGAAACCCAGCACGGCGGCGATCCAGCGCACGCGGTGATTCGCGGCCATCACGTAGACCATCGCCCCCATCATTGCAAACGCAAACGGCCCCGACGAGTTCATCGTGCTGAAGACGCGCACGCCCATCGGCACCGGGTCGCCCTGCGAGTTCATCTGCGAGCCGAGCATCCAGAGCGCATCCCACGGCGGCATGATGGCGAACTGCACCAGCCCGTAGGCGCCCATCACCAGCATGCCCCAGATGAAGGTGTTGACGATGGTGTCGCGATACGCCGGATAGTCGCGCGTATTCGCCATGATGTGAAAGCCGATCAGGATCGGATAGAGCCAGTTACAAAGGTCGTAGGTGGCCGCGAGCGGCCCGCTCGACGCCACGCCGACCATGAACGCGTACGCCAGCCCCGCCAGAATCAGCAGCACCGGCAAGCCGCGCCGTTGCGCGAGCACCGGGTAATGGCGGATCAGCGACAGGCCGCTGATCATCGTTACCGCCAGCGGGGCAATCTGGATCAGGCTGGTGGGCGTGAAGGCGCCCTTCGACCAGTCGGCCAGACGCCGCACTTCCGGGCTCAGGAACCATAGCCACCACATGAAGCCCACATAGCGTGCCGGGCTCTTGAAGTACAGCCACAGGCCCGTCATGGTGGCGAGCACCGGAAAGGCGAGCGTCAGCACCGAGCCCTGATGCGCCGCCACCAGCAAAGCGGTGACGAGCCACAGGAGCGCGGGCGGCCCCCACTCCAGCGGGTCGCTGTTGAGGCGGCGAACGGCGCCGCTCGCGACGCTTCGCGCGATTGTCGACATCGGTTAGAGACCTCCGCGGGTCTGGCTGTGGGGGCTGACCTCGGCACGCGCTTCAGCGCGCAACTCGGTGCGCGGCTCAGCTCGCGCTTCGCCCGGCGTCGCCGCACGTGCCTGCGGCGCAGCGCGGCGGCGCAGCAGTTCCTCGGTAATCCGCACGTGCTGCAAGGCGAAGTGACGCGTCGTCAGATCGCGTGAGACCAGTTGTTCAGCGGCCGCCTGCGCCTGGCGCAACGCTTCGTGCGGCGCGCCGACCAGCCGGTCGACTGCTGCGCGCAGGGTTGGTGCGTCGAACGGCGGCACATACGAGGCTGCCCGATACGAGAAGTAATCGGTAAGCGTGCCGACATCCGTCACGACCATCGGCTTGCCGAGCGCCGCCGCTTCGAGCATCACCGTGATGCCGGAGGCGTGCGAGTTCGGCCGCAGCGGCACCAGTACGAGGTCGGCCCAGTCGTACAGCTCACGCGCCTTCTTCAGCCCCGCTGCCGGCGCGATCTCGACATTCGGAGCCCGCAGCTGCGCCGGAATCCGCCGACGCGTCGCCAGCCTGACGGTATAGCGCGGGTCGTTGCCGAACGCCTTGATAAGCGTCTCCCAGTCGCGATCGCGGTCGTTGCCGATCGCGGCGATCCGCACCGGTGTATGCGCTTGCCACTCTTGCGGCGACTGCACCGGGAAGTCGCCGGTGTTCAGGCCGTAGTAGACATGGGTCGCCTTGCGGTCGAGGTAGCGCTGGCACAGTTCGGCGTTTTCGCTTGCCAGCGTGGTCAGCACGTCGGCCCGCGCAATCAGCTTGCGATACAGCCAGCGCCGCAGCATCCCGTAGCTGGGCCACTTGTCGAGCAGCCAGACGCTCTGCGCGAGCAACAGCGGCGGCGCCGTGCGACGGCCGTTCAGCAGCAGCACCAGCGCGACCGACAGGTACTCGTGTTCGGTGTGCGTCCAGATCACGTCCGAGCGCAGGATCTCGTCGCGGTTGCGCAGCGTATGGATCAGGTCGAAGCCGAGCAGCGCCTTCAGGCCGCGCCGCAGCAGACGCACCGGTGCGTTTTCGCGGGTGTCCTGCGAATAGGTCAGCGCGAACTCTTCGGACTCCGCATGGTGGTAGCCGTACAGGCACCCAATGTTCTCGCCCTTGCGATAGAAGCGCGGATCGGCGCCGTAAAACAGGTGCACGTGGACTTTCGTCGTCATTCAGGCACTCCGGTCTGCGGGGTGACGCGGTTTATAAATGGCTGCATGGCGGTGCATCAGGGCTACGCAAGCGCGCTCCGCCGACACGCCGGCATGCGTCACGAGGTTGCCGCACGGCGCGCTTCGTGGGCGCCGGTACGCACCGCGCGCCAGCGCGAGAGCCGCAAGCGGCCCTGCTTCGACGTCAGTGCCAGCAGCGCATGCGCGAAGCCGGGATAGACCCGCGTGCCGACCAGCGTGTACCACCACCAGGCCGCTTCGCGCCGCAGCGGCGGCAGATGGTCGCGCAGGATCAGGTGCAGGTTGTAGGCGGCGTTGCGCACCGCCATCATGGTCTGCGCGTCGCGCCGGTCGTCGTCGAAGCGCTCGGCCGGGTAATGGTCGACCGCCACGCGCGGGTCGTAGACGAGCTTCCAGCCCGCGTTCTTCACGCTCATGCTGAACGCCATGTCGTTGTGGACCTGGGCGCCGGCGCCGCGCAGCCGTGCGTCGAAGCGGATTCGTTGGATCGCCTCGCGCCGGTAGCTCATGTTGGCGCCTTTGAGCAGATCGACTTCGCGGGCGCCGCCCACGCCCAGGTGGTGATTGCCGATGATCTTGCCCGACGGCCTCACCTTGCCGACCAGCGGCCGTGCGCCGTCCAGCACGCGGCCCTTCTCGTGCACCCAGTCACGGCCGCCGAGGGCGCCCAGACGCGGATCGCTCTCGAAGGCGGCAGCAATCCGCTCGACCCAGTCGGGCCGTGGCGCGGCATCGTCGTCGGTGATCGCGATCACGTCGCCGTGCGCCGCGTCGAGGCCGCGGTTGAGCGCGGCCACCTGCCCCGGCTTCTCGACCAGCGCCACGGAGAGCGGCAACGCGCCTTTGACCGCCGGATCGCGCAGGCAGACGTGCGTCGCAGCGTCGTCGGGGCGGGCGACGACGACCACTTCATCGGGGACGCGCGACTGCCGTTGCAAGGCTTCAAGGCAGCGCGTCAGGTCGGCCGGGCGGCGAAAGGTGGGAACCAGTACAGTTACTTTCATCGCGTCATGCTCCTTGTCGGGTCGTGGCTGCTTTCATGGATGCAGCAGCCGGCTCGGGATTAGGCACTCAGGTATTCCTGCACGGCGGCATAGCCGCGGTCGTAGCCGCCGCGCGCACGTTGCGGGATAGCGTTGAAAATGCCGCCCTGCACGTGTACGCCGGCCGCCTTAAGGCGCTTCAGTGAGTCGGCGATTTCCGCTTCGCTATGCACACCTGAGCGAATCACGAAGAACGTCGAACCGGCATAGCCGCCGATAATCGACGCGTCGGTCACGGCCAGCACCGGCGGCGTATCGATCAGGATCACGTCGTAGCGCTTGGCCAGACCTTCGAGGTACTGCGGCAGGCGCGGCGACATCAGCAGCTCCGACGGATTCGGCGGACGCTGGCCACAGGAGACGAAGCTCAAGCCCTCGATGTCGGTGGGACGAATCGCTTCTTCGAGCGAGATCTGCCCGCTCAGCAGTTCGGACAGGCCGTTATCCTGCGCGCCGCCCACGTAGCGCTCGAGCGCGCCGCGCCGCATGTCGCCGTCGATCATCAGCACCCGCTTACCCGAATGCGCCAGCAGGACCGCCAGGTTGACCGTCAGGAAGCTCTTGCCGACCCCGGGCATCGGCCCGGTCAGCATGACGATGCGGTTCTTCGCATCCATCATCGTGAACTGCATCGAGGTGCGCAGACTGCGCAGGCTTTCGATGCAGACGTCCTTCGGCCGCGCATCGGCCAGCACCGAACTCAGGCGGTTGCCGCCCCGCTCGAAGGCGTTTTCCAGCGCCGCCTGTTCGGACGAGAGCGGCACCAGCCCGAAGATCGGCAGATGAAACATGCGTTCGACACGTTCTGGATCGTCGATGCCCTTGAACATATTGCGGCGCAGGAACACAAAGCCGGTACCGGCGATCAGGCCCAGAATCACTGCCGCCGAGAGGATCAGCACCTTCTTCGGCTTGACCGGCGTACCGGGGCGCAGCGCGAGGTCGACGATATGCACGTTGCCGCCCGTGCCGACCCGTTGCACCGACAACTCCTGAATCCGGTTGAGCAGCAGCACGTAGATGTCTTCGGCCACCTTGGCGTCGCGCTGCAACTGCACAGCCTTCACTTCGGTAGCCGGCAGATCGCGGAAGCGGTCGCTGTACTTGTCACGCTGCGCTTCGAGTTCACTCATCTGCTCGCGGGCGGCCTTGATGAGCGGATGCTCGTCGCCATAGCGCTCTTCGAGCGAGGCGATCTGCAGGCGCTGCGCCGAGATCTGCTGCTCGTACTGGACGCTACCTTCCAGATAGACCTTCGCTTCGTCGCTCGCATTGATCGAGCCCGACTGGCGCTGATAAGCGGTAAGCGCGGCTTCCGCCCGTTCGAGGTCGCTCTTCAGGCGCGGCTCCTCGGTCTTGAGGAATTCGAGCATCTTGGTCGCGTCGGTCTGCTTGGCGGCTATATGCTGTTGCAGATACGACTCCGCCAGCGCGTTGGCGACCAGCGCCGCGTGCGCGGGGTCCTTGTCTTCCAGCGAGATTTCGATCACGCCGGTCTGCTTGCCCTGCTCCTCGACCTTGATCGCCGACTGGAACGCCGTAATGGCGTCCAGTTCGTTGGCGCGCATCACCGTGAATTGCGTGCCCGGTCGCGCTACCAGCTTGTTGACGAGAATCGTCACGCCGCCGCCCTGCTCGGTCTGGCCCGTCGCGCCGCGCAACAGCAGCGTGCCGTCCGGCGCGCGCAGCTCATAGCTCGTGTCGGAGAGCGCGGTCAGCACCATTTTCTGACCTTCGAGCGCCGGGCTCACCTCGACGGAATCGACGTCGGCCTCTTCGCCGCCCCATGCGTAGCTGGTGAGGCCCAGCCACGGCCGCGCCGGCACGCCGGGCGTGGCGAGGCGCGCCGCGAGGCTGCCCAGCAGCGGGATGGTCTTCGGCTCGACGCTGAAGTCGAGCTTGCACTGCTTGACCACCGGCCCCACCACGCCGCGGCTCTTGATGATCTCGATCTCGGCGTCGGTGGGCAGCGAAGTCTGGCCGCTGGAAATCACCGCGCCTGTCTGCGTTTGCGTGAGCGCTTGCGAGGTGTTGTCGGACTCCTCCACGCGCACGTAGGCATCGGCCGAGTAGATCGGCTTGGCGATGAAACAGTAGAGCCCGGCAATCGCGACGATCGTCACCGCGATGGCAATCAGCCACCAGATGTCGTCGAGAATCACCTGCAGCAGTTGACCGAGGACGACGTCCTCTTCTTCGGTCTTGGCCGTCATGGCCAGATGCGGATTCAGTTGAGTGCTCACAATTCGATCCCGGTTGGGTCGCCTCGGGCCCGGCGCCGCGCACTCTCCTCGTGCGGCGCTGGACCTTCGGCGGGTCAGGCGCCTAGCGCGTGAGTTCCTTCAGATAGAACAACGTCTGCACGCTCGGCAGCACTTGCTGGATGACACGGTTGAAGGTGGCCCCAGGCGAGGTACCCACGTAGACCACATCCAGCGGTTGCAGCTGGAATTTCGACGACAGCATGATGGAGTCAGGCTGCGTCATATCGAGGCGGTACACCTCCGGATGCGTGGGGTTGTCCTTCATGCCGCGCATCACGTAGATCTGGCGCGGGTTCGCGTCGGTATCGAGAATCCCGGTGGCCTGGGTGAGCGCGTCGGCAATCGTCAGGCGGCCGCGCATCATCTGCACCGTGATCGGCGTCTTTACCTCGCCCATCACGAATACGCGGCTATCCACCCGGTCCGGCACGTTGACGATGTCGCCGGCCTGCAGCATGACGTTCTGCGAGGTGTCGCCGCGGTCGAGCAGCTTGTCGGCGTCGAGCACGTAGAGCTGGTTATTGCGGGTCAGACGCACGCGCTGGATATCGGCGATTTCCGTGCTGCCGCCCGAGCGCGTAATCGCATCGAGCAGCGTGAGCGGCACGTCGCTGATGGCGAGCGGTCCCGGCGACTTCACTTCGCCCGTCACCTGCACTTTCTGGCTGCGGAACGACAGCACGCGCACGTCGACCTGCGGATTGCGGATGTACGGCACGAGCCGCGTAGCCAGCTCGCTGCGGATATCGCCCACGGTCCGGCCCGCCACCTGCAGGCGGCCGACGAACGGAAAGAAGATCGAGCCATCGTGCGCGACCGTCTGGCCATACGGGTCGGCCTGGCCCGGCAAGGCCGTGGTGTACGGCTGCTGTACCGCACCGGCAAGGGTCTGGGTGGTGTTGTCGCCGGTCGACAGCGTACTGCCGTTAGGCGTCGTCAGTTCTGGGTGATCCCATACCGTGATGCCGAGAATGTCCTGCGGCTCCACGCGGTAGATGTACTGCGACGGGTCGGAATACTTGCCGGGCGGCAGCGTCTGCTGCTGCGTCGCGGCCTGCTGCATCTGCTGGGCGACCAGCGTGGGGTCGATCAAATGCACCGGATAGGTTTCCGTCGGGCTCGCGTGGGAGTCTTCCTTCAATCGCGAGGAGTCCAGATAATTGCCAGGTGCGATGCAGGCTGACAGAAAAGGCGTCAGCAAAAGCGCAACAATGAGATTTCGTTTCAGCATATTTTCTTCAGCCATTCCATGACCAGGTGTTCGATGAACATGAGGCTCTCGCGATACTCGCTTTCCGCCCTGCCATGCGGGTCCACCACATCGGAGTCCGCCCACTTGCCGAGCGGATAGACCTTGCCGCGCGAGGTCGGCTCCAGCGCCTCGACGTCCTTCACCTGGCGGTGTTCGGTGACGAGGATCAGATCCGCGTCGCGCACGATCTGCGGCTTCAGGCGCCGCGACTGGTGCATGCCCGGCGTGATGCCGCGCTCGGCGAGCAGGTGGCGCATCATCGGATCCATTCCCCAGCCGTCGACAGCGCGGATGCCCGCCGAATGAAAGCGGATCGCACGCCGTGCCGATCCTTCCGCGGCAAGGGCGCTGTGCTGGCGTGCCTTGAACAGCATCTCGGCAGCCGGCGAGCGGCAGACGTTGGCGTGACACACAATCAGAACGTTGGCGAACATAGGCGGACTCCTTGGCTGGAGGTCACTGCGTGGCGGCGGCGCCGGCCGGACGGGCTGCGTGATTCGCGTAATTCGCATGACTTGCCTCGCTTGCGTGCAGCGCCTGACCCAGGCCCTGTACGCCGGCCTCGGCTGCGGCCCCGGCGCGCGGCGCACGCTGGCGGCCGATGGCGTGATACTCGATGCCGAGCTCCTGCATGGCTTCCGGTTCGTACAGGTTGCGGCCATCGAAGATCCGCGGCGCTTTCAGGTGCTGCTTGAGGCTGTCGAAATCGGGACTCTTGAAGACTTTCCATTCCGTGAGAATCACAAGCGCATCGGCGCCGCGCGCCACGTCCATCTCTTCGCTCTCGAACGTGAGGCGGGCGTGCTGTTGCGGCACGTGCTGCAGGTCGAGCGCAAACACCCGTTTTGCCTCGTCGACTGCAACCGGATCGTAGGCCTTTACGCGTGCGCCGCGCTTGAGCAGCTCGGCGATCAGCGGCCGGCTCGGCGCTTCGCGCATATCGTCGGTGTTGGGCTTGAACGCCAGGCCCCATACGCCAAACGTGCGGCCCGACAGATCGTCGCCGAGCCGCGCGACGATCTTGTGCGCGAGAATCTTCTTCTGCGTCTCATTGACAGCCTCCACGGCTTCGAGAATGCGCAGGCCCTGACGGTGTTCGACGGCCGTGCTGATGAGCGCCTGCACGTCTTTCGGGAAGCACGAACCACCGTAGCCGCAGCCTGCATAGAGGAAGTCGTAGCCGATACGCGGGTCCGAGCCGATGCCACGCCGCACCGCTTCGATGTCCGCGCCGACGCGGTCGGCCAGATTCGCGAGTTCGTTCATGAACGAGATGCGCGTGGCGAGCATCGCGTTGGCGGCATACTTGGTGAACTCGGCCGAGCGCACGTCCATGTAGAGCGTGCGTTCGCGGTTGCGGTTGAACGGCGCATAAACGCGCTTCATCAGCTCGCGCGCTTTCTCGCCGGGCACATCCTCGTCGCAGCCAAGCACGATGCGATCGGGCCGCGTAAAGTCTTCGACCGCCGCACCCTCCTTGAGGAACTCCGGGTTCGATACCACCGAGAACATGTGCTGCACGCCGCGCGCCGCCAGTTCTTCGGCGATCACGTTACGCACCCGCACAGCGGTGCCCACTGGCACGGTCGACTTGTCGACGATCACCTTGAAGCCGGTCATATGGCGGCCGATGTTGCGCGCCGCCGCCAGCACGTATTGCAGATCGGCCGAGCCGTCTTCGTCGGAGGGCGTACCCACCGCGATGAACTGGATATCGCCGTGCGCCACGGCCGCGGCCACGTCGGTGGAAAACGTCAGGCGCCCGGCGCGGCGGTTGCGCGCGATGATCTCCTGCAGGCCCGGCTCGTGGATCGGTACGCCGCCATTGTTCAGCACGTCGATCTTGCGCTGATCGAGGTCGAGACAGAACACGTCGTTGCCGATGTCGGCAAGACACGCGCCCGTCACGAGGCCCACATAGCCGCTACCAATGATCGTCACGTTCATGAATTACACCTCGGAGGTTGAATGTTTCAGTAAGCGTTGCTGCCGACAAAGCCCTTCCACAGCGTCAGCACGACGATCTTGATGTCGAGCCAGAAGGTCCAGTTCTGCATGTAGTACAGGTCGAGCTTGACGCGGCCCATCATCTTTTCGATGCGGTCGGTTTCGCCGCGAAAGCCGTTGATCTGCGCCCAGCCGGTAATGCCTGGCTTGATGCGGTAGCGGTGCATGTAGCCCTTCACCAGATCCTTGTAGATATCGTCGTGTTCGAGCGCATGCGGGCGCGGCCCCACCACCGACATCTCGCCGCGCAGCACGTTGATGAACTGCGGCAGTTCGTCGAGACTGGTGCGGCGCAGGAAGGCGCCCACCGCGGTGATGCGCGGATCGCGCCGGGTGGCCTGGGTCACCTTGCCGGCCGTCTCGGCGTGCACCTTCATCGAGCGGAACTTGTAGATCTCGAACTGGTTGCCGTCGATGCCCTTGCGCTTCTGGCGGAAGAACACCGGCCCCGGCGACGATAGCTTCACCGCCACCGCGATCACCAGCATCACTGGCGCCAGTGCGGTCAATGCGCCGAACGCGAACAGCCGGTCGAACACGCGCTTGGGCAACACCCGCAGATCGGTAATCGGCGAGGCCGCGAGATTGATCGCCGGCACGCCGAGCAGATCGACCATCGGCTGGTTGAACAGCGTCAGGCTGCGCACGTCCGGAATGAAGCGGATGTTCACGAAGTCGTTGCGCAACTCCATCACGAAGCGGTGAATCGTTTTCTCCTTCGAGATCGGCAGCGCCAGCCATAACTCCTTGATGGCGCGGCTGCGCACCAGATTGATCATCGCCGCGAACTCGCGCTCGACCGGCACGCCTTCGACGGCCTGGGACGCATCCGGATCCTGGTACGGATCGATCGGCGCGTCCTCGTCGTACACCGCCACCGGACTGAAACCGGCTTCCGGGTGGCTCCTCATCTGTTCGATCAGGAACTTGCCGTACGGTGCGCCGCCCACGATCGCCACCGCCTTGTGATTGAAGCCCTCGCGCCGCAAGCCCTTCAGAATCGTGTAGACCAGTGCCTTGGTGACGATCAGCAGCACGATCGTGGCGGCGGCCCAATACAGCAGCCACAGCCGCGACAGCAGATCCGAGCGGTGCAGGCTGAAGCTGATCAGCACACCGGTGGTTTCCACCATCACCCAGCCGCCACAGACGCGAAACAGCAGATCCATCAGCGGCTTGCCGCGCCACGACTGGTAGATGCCCAGCGCGGGAAAGAACACCACCACCAGCAGGCAGTCGAACGCCAGCGAAATGCTTTGCATGTCGTCCAGCCACAGCCACTTGCCGTTATGCAGGGCGGCTGCGAGCACGGCGCCGAAAGCGACCATGGCGATGTCGATGATTCTCGATAGAACGCTCAGCATGCGCGGCACCCTAGTTCGTCAGTCAAGTTCTATCCGTGAAGTAAGCGGGCATCTGCACCGCGGATAACGCATTCGCAATCCGCTTTCCTCTCAATTCGAAAAGCATGCGTCTTAATGGGTGAATACCCGTACAGGACTAGATAAGGCGGCATTAAAATTCGCACTGCAAGATCGCAAAATATCTCAAAATGTATCGGTCAAAAGTGCGCTATTTTTAATAGATTTTTTCGGAAATTTTTCCCTTTCCGAGCGAATTCCGATGTTCACCGCCAGCCCTGGATCTCGTCTCACGCGCGCTTCCAGAGCGAAGCTTGCACATGGCGAAATGTATGCGTGCCGCCCTTTTTTCCGTATGCCGCCCGGAAAAATCATTCCGGATAATTTTTTAAGCATTATTTTTCTATTTTTTCTCTGCGCTGCAATAAAACATAAATTATTCGAACGTTTTTTACCCCGCTCTTCGAATAATTTTTTGGAACTTCTATTTAACGCGCTTTTATTGGCTATTTACGCCGTGATACAACTCGATGCACTCACCCAGCCCCGAGGAGTACATCACCATGACAGCAACGGTCACGGCTTCCGTCGCCGGCACCCGGCCCGGCGCCGCCGCATCCCTGAAGGTCAAGCTGAAGGTTCATCCCGTCATCCTGGCGGGCGGCTCCGGCACCCGTCTGTGGCCGATGTCGCGTGAGCAATATCCGAAGCAACTGATCGGCCTGCTGGGCGCCGACTCGTTGCTGCAGTCCACCACCCGGCGCCTCGACGCGCTCGAGAGCGGGCACGCGCTCGCCGATCAATTGATCGTGGTTGCCAACGAAGAACACCGTTTCACCACCGCCGAACAACTGCGCACCAGCGGCAAGGCAAGCCGGCTGATTCTCGAGCCGGCCGGCCGCGACACCGCGCCGGCCTTGACGGTGGCAGCGCTCTCGATTGCCGCGCAGGACGAGGACGGCATCATGGTGGTGATGCCCGCCGACCATGCGGTGACCGACATCGAAGCGTTCCACGCCGCAGTCGCTGCCGGCGTCCAGCACGCCTACGAAGGCCACATCGCGACGATGGGCATCGTGCCGACCCACGCCGAAACCGGCTACGGCTACATCCGCCTGGGCGCCCCGCTTGACCGCGACGGCGCGCTCGATGCGCATCGGCTTGACCGCTTCGTCGAAAAGCCCCATCTCGAGCTGGCGCAACGCTATGTCGAATCTAAGGAGTACTGGTGGAATAGCGGCATTTTCATCATGCGCGCCTCGACTTGGCTCACGGCAATCAGGCATTTTCAGCCGGGCATTTTCGATGCCTGCGCGGCGGCGTATGCGGGCGGCAAGGCGGACGGCGATTTCTTCCGGCTGCAGCGCGAGGCCTTCAGCGCGTCGCCCTCGAACTCGATCGACTATGCGGTGATGGAGCAACTCGGCGGCGCACCGTCGGTGGCCACCGGGGTGGTCGTGCCGTTGCGCGCCGGCTGGTCGGACGTGGGCTCATGGGATGCGATCTGGCAGATCCTGCCGAAGGATGCGGACGACAACGTGGCGCGCGGCAACGTCATGTTCGAAGGCTCCGCCTCCACCTTCGCGCACTCCGAAGGCCGCCTGATTGCCTGCGTCGGCACCCAGGATCTGGTGATTGTCGAAACCGCCGATGCCGTGCTGGTGGCGGATAAATCGCGAGTCCAGGACGTGAAGAAGATCGTCGGGCGGATTCGCGCCCAGGGCGGCGCGCAGGCGGCGAACCATCGCAAGGTGCACCGCCCGTGGGGCCACTACGATTCCGTGGACAGCGGCGAGCGCTTCCAGGTGAAACGCATTGTCGTCAATCCGGGGGCGCGGCTCTCGTTGCAGATGCATCATCATCGCGCGGAACACTGGATCGTCGTGCGCGGCACGGCGCTCGTCACGCGCGGTGAAGAGCGCTTTATCGTCTCCGAAAACGAGTCGGCTTATATTCCGCTTGGGACAACTCACCGTCTCGAGAATCCCGGCAAGATGCCGCTGGAGATGATCGAGGTGCAGTCCGGCTCCTATCTCGGCGAAGACGACATCGTGCGCTTCGACGATACTTACGGACGGCAATGATCCCAACGGTGATGCAGACATCGACACTGCGGTTGGCACTGCGGACCCTGCGGCAGGTGCTCCTGCCGGCCGCGGGCGGCCCACTGGCTCATCCTGCGTGGGAAATGAGCTCTGGCGGGAACGGCGAGCGTTCGGAACGTTCGGCCGCACGGTCAGACGCGCGTTCAACCGTACTCTCGGCCGCCGCGTCGCCCGGATAACGGCGCAGCGGCGCGCGCAGTGCGCCGATCGGGCCGTGCAGCGCACCGTGCGAATGCGCATTCACCGGCCCGCCTGTCAGTGCGCCGTTCGGATGAGCCGCCAGTTGGCTGCTGACTTGAGCCGCGCCGTGTCCCCCGCCGTGACCCGTAGCATGACCGGCCAGCGGAGCATGCGCCGCTGCGTTCGCCGGCGCATCCGCGCGGACCCCGGCCGAGCTGACCGTCGGCGCGCCTGGCATGCTCCGCGCAGGTTGCAAGGGCCGCGTGTAGCCATGCGCCGTCGCGGCCTGGTGTGCTGCATGGTGTGCTGTGTGCGTTGCTGCGCTCACGGTGCGGCACGCACGGTCGATCCATTGACGCGCCCACTCTAGCGCATAGTCCTGTGCCGCATTGGCGTCCGTGAAGCGCGGACCGACGAGGCCCGAGCGCTCGACGCGCCGGCCGTCTTTCTCGATCTCCGCCCAGGCGCGATACATGGCGTTCGGCACGCGCTCCGCCGCGACATAGATGACATAGCCGCGCCGGTCGGCAATCTGCATGCCGCGCGCCGAGTAGCTCACCGGCAGCGGTCGCTGCGGATGATCGCAATGCAGGGGCTGCACGTTGCCGAGTTCAGCCGCGCGACGCACGGCCGGCTCGGTGCGCACGGCGTCGTGCGGCAGCGTGCCGGACAACTGGCGCGTCATGTCGGCGAGCGGATCGAGCGAGCGCCAGCCCTGCATGACGCCAGCGGGCGTTTGCCACGACTCGGGGCTCTTCCAGGACACGCCACGCATGCTGTCGTCGCGCGCGCTCACCGTCTCCGGTTGCGCAGCGGGCTTCGCCGGGGCCGGCGGCGTCGTCTGCGGCACGTAGACAAACGTGCGGCCCGTTTGCGACAGCAGCCTGGTCATCTCTGCGAGCGTGCCGTTCAGTTGCCATTCCTCGAAACGGCGGCGGCAGGTCGGACCCGACGGATAGCGCCCTGGCAGCTTCGACCAAGGCTCACCGGTTGTCAGTATCCACAGAACAGCATTTGCCACGATGCGTGGCTCGGCGCGCGGCCGGCCGCGTCGATTTAGACGGACCGCCGGCTCGTCGGAAACGAGCGCAGCGAGTAGCGCCCATTCGTCATTGCTTAGCTCATCGAAAAACATGCGGTTCTCCACACAGCCTGGCCAGGCTGCGACTTTGGGCGGCTCACGAATTCAGCGTGCACGATTCGTGTAGCGCCCCCGGTTGCACAAATATGTATTTACGTCCCGGCTAGATCGCGTTTGTCGCACTGCGTTAGTGCGAATGTTCCCCACCGCGAAGCACAAAACGTGGTCTCACTCGTGCATTGGAGAAATTGTGCAGGAAGCATACCACCACCAGGGTTTGCATGAATATGACAAAGACAAGTGTTACGGATGGAAACAAACTTGTGCTTTTTGTTGCGTTGAATTTCCAATAGCCGCGGCAGAAATTCAGGCAGTTCCGACAGCGCATCTGGCTATCGTGCACACCGTGCGGGAAGAATTTCCGCACCATTTCAGAAAATGAAGCAGAAAAAGTCTTATGCCTTTTTAATGGCGAATATGAGAGGCGTAGGCACCGTACAACACGCGGGTCAGCCCATATGCCGAACTTCCTTGTGGCCGTCTTGACGCCAATGCCCGGCCCTACGCGCACGCGCTCAACGCACCGGATTCGAGGCCTGCTCGCCCACCACCGTCAGCCATGGACGCACCCGCCAGTGGGTCACCAGGCCTTCCCGCACATAGGGATCAGCGTTTGCAAACGCTTCCGCGGCAGCCGGCGAAGCGCCGGCGAACAACAGCATCGCGTTGTCGGTCGGCTCGCCAAGCGCACCGGCCAGCACCAGCTCGCCACGCCCTGCGGCGGCCCACGCCAGCTTCAGATGCTCCTCGCGCCAGGCGGCACGGCGTTCGAGATAGTCGCTGCTCAGATCGTAGATCAGTAAGTAATGCATGGTTATGCCTCTTGAGTTCGAGAACAACAGATTCGGATTGCGTCAATAGCGTCAATATTGCGTGATTACATTAGTTACGGAATTTTGTGCCGATTTATTATTCCGTTGCGAGTGAATCGCCGTTATAAGAATGAACGCATTTTCCACTGCCGGCGAGACCGGATGAGTCCACTGAAAGGCCACGACGGCCACCGAAAATTCAATCCGGACTCCGTACTATTTGCGCGCTCTACGCCATCCCGCCGTACCCTGCCCGCCATCGCCTGGCGGCCGAAACGGGCTGCGCGCCTGGGGAAACCCCGCCTTGGCGGCTGTCAACCAGCCGACGCCGCCATCCGTTTTACCTGACAGTTTTGCCATAATAACGACGGCGATGGGCAAACGGATGCCTACGACGCCCGGTTGTACGACTACCAATAACAGTTTTCACCACCGATGGAGTGTCCCATGAAGATCCAATCCGCTCTCGCTGCCCTCGTCCTCGGCGCCGTGCTGGCCGCACCGGCTTTCGCCCAGAACAGCCAGCAGTCGAAGATGACCGTGTGTAACCAGCAGGCCGGCGACAAGAAAGGCGACGACCGCAAGGCCTTCATGAAGTCGTGCCTGTCGGGTTCCACGCCCACGGCGGCGCCGATGACCCAGCAAGAAAAGATGAAGGCATGCAATATGCAAGCCGCCGGCAAGAAAGGCGACGATCGCAAGGCCTTCATGTCGACCTGCCTGAGCAACAAGAGCTAAGCAGGCAAGCATCGCCCGGTCCGGCCGTCGCGCCCATCGTTACGGCCGTCGGACCGCTCAATACGTTTCAGCCGTCGCGGCGTTTCGCGCCGCCGCCCCGCCCATTCCCCACCTTTCAAAGTCCGTTCGCCGGAGCGCGGCATTTTCTTCTATGATGGCTGCGGAGACGGCCCATCTATAAAACACCATGCGCCATCGGGCCGCCATCTTGTCGTTGATGCCACTGTGCATCGAACGGAGGCAAGAATGGTATGGAGACACAAAAACCGCTGGTTCAGGCGGTGGCTGGTCGTCATCGTCTTTTGGGCGGTGCCGGTCGCGATCGTCGCGGTGCGCGAGATTCAGGAGGAGATGGCCTATAACGCCGTCGACCTCGAGCGCGCGCTGACCACGTGGGAGTTCACCGACGCGCAACGCGCCGCCGGCGCCCCAGCCCGCTGTCACGGCGAGCCCGATGAGGCGCGCGCAGCCGGCTGCCCGGCCGTCGTGCTGGCCGCCAATGCGCCCCGCCAGCAAGAAGCTCGCGACGAATATGCATTGCGCCGCACGACGCTGTTCGCCTATCTGTGGCACGCGTTTGTCGGTTACTGGATCGTGCCGGCTGTCGTGCTGTTTCTGATCGGGGCGCTGATCGGCGGCATTCGCCGTGCGCTGCGCCGGCCACCGACAGTCAAGAGCACGCCCAACCATTGAAGTATCGCCTGCAGGCGTCGAGCACGCCTCGCAGGCGCATCTTGCCGCCGCCCAAGGCGAGTCCTGATTGCGCCTCTACGACATCGCGGCAACACATTCGCACAATTCTTTCAAGTTAGTTTCATTCGTTCTGCCCCCCGGAAATCGGTAAAAAGCGCCTCGCAGAATCACGTCGCAGGCAGTGCTGCGGGCTTGCGCGGAGACGCCAGATTCGCTGCGAAAGCCAACGCGCTGGCGGCTTTCAAGTTACTTTCATGGGCCGTTTGAGATCGGTCAAAGTTACCCAACGAATTCTGCCGATCGGCCGCAAACGCCCGCCCCACAAGGCTTCTCGCGATGCCCCCGAGCGCACCCATTTTGTGAGCCTGTGATATAACTTCTCAGGCAACCCGGCAGTACACAACGAGGTTGCGCCCAGGAACCACGACGGAGAAAAACGATGCAAAGACGAAACTTCATGCTGAAGACCAGCGCCGCGCTCGCTTTCGGAGGCCTTACACTCGCTGGATGCACCACCTCGTCAGGCACTCCCGACAACGCCTCGACCAACTCATCGAAACGCCAGTCGATCGATGCCAGCGTCGACGGTACGATGTCGCGCCTCTTCCAGACGGTGCCCGGTTCGCGAGAGCTCGTGTCGAAGGCGCGTGGCGTGCTGGTGTTCCCGTCGGTGCTGCAGGCTGGGTTTATCGTCGGCGGCCAGTATGGCGAAGGTGCACTGCGGGTGGGCGGCTCCACCGTCGGCTACTACAGCACGGTGTCGGGTTCGTTCGGTCTGCAGGCCGGTGCACAGTCGAAGGCCATCATCTTCCTGTTCATGACGCAGGACTCGCTCGACAAATTCCGCAATACCGACGGCTGGTCGGCCGGCGGCGATGCTTCGGTGGCCCTCGTCAAAATGGGCGCCAACGGCGCGATCGACACCACCACGGCCACCGCACCGGTCGAAGTGTTCATCTTGACCAACGCCGGCCTGATGGGCGACGTCTCGATCAACGGGACGAAGGTGTCGCGTCTGAAGATCTAGGTCTGTGGCGCGAGGGTCTGCATTTGACTCTCGGGACCCAATGAAAAACGGCGATGCCATCATGTGCATCGCCGTTTTTTTACCGGCTTCGCAGCCGGTAACAGGGTATCCAGCAAGGGAGTCCAGCCGCGCGCCTTAACGCGGCGTGGTCGTATCGATCACCTTGAAGCGCGAACGCTTCTGCGCCCGGATCACCGACTGATAGGCGTCGACATACTGCTGCGCCATCCGGTGCGAGGTGAAGCGCGTCTCGAAGCGCTCCCGTACGCCGGCGCGCGGCACCTTGTGCAAGCGGTTCACTGCCGCGACCGCACCGATCTCGTCTTCGACGATATAGCCCGTCACACCGTCTTCCAGCACTTCCGGCACCGCGCCGCGATTGAAGCCGATCACCGGCGTGCCGCACGCCATTGCCTCGATCATCACGAGGCCAAACGGTTCCGGCCAGTCGATCGGGAACAGCAACGCGTGCGCGCCCGAGAGGAATTCGGCCTTCTGATGATCCGCAATCTCGCCGATGAATTCGACATGCGGCAGGTCCAGCAACGGCTTGATCTCGCGTTCGAAGTATTCGGTGTCCGCCGCGTCGACCTTCGCCGCGATGCGGATCGGCAGGCCGCAGCGCGCAGCGATGCGGATTGCCGTATCGACGCGCTTTTCCGGCGAGATGCGGCCGAGAAACGCCAGATACTTCTGCTCGACCGGCTGCGGCGTATACAGCTTCTCAGGCAGACCGTGATAAACCGTGGTCAGCCATTTGGCCTGCGGCAGCGGGTGGCGCTGCGAATTCGAAATCGAGATCACCGGCGCGGTGTTGAAGGTGTCGAACACCGGTTGTTGCTCCGGCAAATCGAGCCGGCCATGCAGGGTCGTGACGAACGGCGTCTCCTGGCGCTTGAACACCGAGAACGAGTAGTAGTCCATGTGAAAATGGAGCACATCGAACGACTCGGCCTGGCGGCGCACCAGTTCCATCAGCAGCATATGCGGCGCGATCCGGTCGCGAATGCCGGGGTCGAGGCGCAGCGCGCGTGGCCATACCGCCTCCAGTTTTGCGCTGGTGACCGAGTCGCCGCTCGCGAACAGCGTCACATCGTGCCCAAGGTCGACCAGCGCCTCGGTGATGTACGACACGACCCGCTCGGTCCCGCCATACAGCTTCGGCGGCACCGATTCGGTCAAGGGGGCGATCTGAGCAATTCTCATTGTTTGTCTCCGTTTATCTGACGGCGTGACATCGCGCGGCGAGGCGGCCGCCGCACGGCCCGCCGACGCTTTGGCCCGGCCAGCTTACGTAGCTTACTAACCTTCAATTATGGCCCGATTATTGGACCGATTGTTCCGCAATCTGCGCGAAAAAGCCCTAAGCCTTTCAATTCCTGCACGCTGTTACAGTCAGGAAACATCCTTGCCGCGCGCCGCGTCTCAGCGTCCAGGCCATTTCCAGGGCGGCAGATCGAGCTGGTCGGCGCCGGCAATGCGGGTCGCGCCGAGTTCCTTTTCGAGCACGATCGAATGGCTTCCGTCCTCGCGCTCGAGCGCTGCGATCAGGCGCGCCGCGTGCGACACCACCAGCACCTGCGAGTGGCGCGACGCGTGGGCAATCAGCCGCGCCAGCGCCGGCAGCAGGTCCGGATGCAGGCTGGTTTCCGGTTCGTTCAGCACCAGCAAGGCGGGCGGACGCGGTGTCAGCAAAGCTGCCACCAGCAACAGATAGCGCAGGGTGCCGTCGGACAGCTCCGCGCCTTTTAGCGGGCGCAGCAGCCCGTGTTGATGCATCGTGACTTCGAAGCGGCCATCGAGGTTGACCACATCGACGCTCGCGCCCGGAAACGCGTCGTCGATGGCGGCGTCGAGCGCGGCCGGGTTGCCGATTTCGCGGATCGTCTGCAGCGCCGCCGCCAGATCGGCGCCGTCGTCGCTCAGCACCGGCGTATGCGTGCCGATCTGCGGCAACCGCACGGGCGACTCGCTATCGGTGCGGAAGTGGTCGTAGAAGCGCCACGAGCGGATCTGCTCGCGCACCGCGATCATTTCCGGCGCGCTGCGCGGGTCGGAGAACTCCGTCATCATGCTGTCGAAGCTGGCGACCGGTTGCGGGATGGTCTGCCACTCGCCGCTGTCGTCGCGCGCGCGGATCGATGCGCCCTGGCGGTCCACCAACAGCGCCGAGGGCCTCACCAGCGGGCCGCTCCAGATGCATTCGCGCTTGATGACCGGATCGAGCGAGAACGCCGAGCTCGAGGGCGTCGGCAGGCCGAGGTCGATCGCATAGCCGAATTCGTCGCCGGCAAAGCCGAGCCGCAAATTGACCGGCTCGCTGCGGCGCACGCCTTGCACCGGCTGGTCGCCCGCCAGCATGCCGCGTGAGAAGCGTTCGGGGCCGGCCCACAGCGTCGACGGCAGGCCACCTTCGCGCGCGAGCGAGGCGATCACGCCGCCGCGCGCCGTCTCCGCCAGCAGCCGCAAGGCGCGATACACGCTGGACTTGCCGCTGCCGTTCGGCCCGGTGACGATATTCAGTTGCCCAAGCGGCACGATCAGTTCGCGCAGCGACCGGTAGTTGGCAATCGCGAGCGTCGTCAGCATCAGGACGAGCGCCCCGCATGGTCCGCGCCGTGCACCGGCACGCTGCGCAAGTCGGCGAGGAACGAGTCGCGCCACACACCCAGATCGTTCTTGCGCAAGGCTTCCATGTTGATCTCGTGGCGGCGCTGACGGGCCTCCAGCGGCATCGAAAGCGCGCGTTGCAAGGCCTCGCACATGCCCACCGCATCATGCGGATTCACCAGCAGCGCGCCCGTCAGTTCCGCCGCTGCGCCGGCGAAGATCGACAGCACCAGCACGCCCGGATCGTCCGGATTCTGCGCGGCCACATACTCCTTGGCGACCAGATTCATGCCGTCGTGCAAGGGCGTGACAAAGCCGATCTGCGACTCCCGAAACAGCGACATCAGCTTCCAGCGGTCATAACGTTGGTTCAGGTAACGGATCGGCGTGTAGTCGAGGCCCGAATAGCGGCCGTTGATGCGCCCTGCCTCGTATTCGAGGTCCTGCCGGATCTGCTGATAGGTGGCGACGTCCGAACGGGTGGGCGGCGCGATCTGCACCAGCGTGACATTGCCGCGCCATTCGGGCGAGCGCTCCAGCAAATGTTCGAAGGCGCGAAACCGTTCGACGAGGCCCTTCGAATAGTCGAGCCGGTCGACGCTCATGATCAGCTTGCGGCCTTCGAGGCTCTGCTTCAGGTCCAGCACATGCTGGCGGCTCTCATAGCGCTGCGCCTGCTCGGCGATTTCGTCCGGGAACACGCCGATCCGGTAGACGCCCGTGCGCAAACTGCGTCCGAACGCCTCCGCATGGCCTTCGGCGCTGACCGTGCCGCGCGCATGGCGCACCAGGTAGTCGTGAAACGCGAGCTGGTCGGTGGCGGTCTGGAAGCCCAGCAGGTCGTAGCAGCACAGCGATTTCACCAGCTCTTCGTGCGGTGGGATATTCAGGAGAATCTGCGGCGCCGGAAACGGGATATGCAGAAAGAAGCCGATGCGGTTCGTCACGCCTTCGGAGCGCAGCGCTTCGGCAAATGGGATCAGGTGGTAGTCGTGCACCCAGATCACGTCGTCGGGTTCGAGCAGCTTGATCAGCCGGTGCGCGAGCCACGCGTTCACGCGCCGGTAGCCGGCGTACTCCTCGCGCTCGTAGCGAGCGAGGTCGTTGCGATAGTGGAACACCGGCCACAGCGTGGCGTTCGAAAAGCCACGGTAGTACTGGTCGTAGTCCTTGCGCGTCAGTCCGACAGTGGCGAAGGTCACCGCGCCTTCGTGTTCGAGCGTCGGGCCGGCATTGGCGACGGTTTCGCTGACCACGTCGCCGCTCCAGCCGAACCACACGCCACCCGCGTCCTTCAAGGCGCCGAATACGCCGACGGCCAGCCCTCCGGCCGAGCCCCTGGTTTCCGTCGGGGTTGCCACGCGATTCGACACGACGATCAGTCGGCCCATGTCTGTTGTCCTCCTCGGTTCGGGGTGACGCCCGCAGAGGAGCGGCCCCTGGTTCGCTGCCCCCAGAATGACAGTTCGACCAGTCGCGAGGAAGTCAGTTGCAAGCCCGGCGCAAGCCGGGCCTTCAGGCGGGCTTGCCTGAGCGGTCCTACCTAAGCAGGCTTACTCGCCGCTCTTGCACGGAAACGCCTTGCCGAGCCCCAGGGAAATGGCCGTGCTGGCGTTATAACCAATCGCATTCGGATTCTCGGCGATGTACTTGCGCACCGCGTCCGTCAGCTGTTGCGAACGGGCGTCCTGCGGCAGGCAGAAATACTGGCCGACCCGCGGACCGGTGGTGCCGCCGATCGCGTCGATGGTGTTGAAGACGCCGTCAGCCGCGCCTTCGATATACGCGGCGCATGCGCTGCGCGACGCTACATCCGTTTTCTCGCACAGCCTGTTGAGGTCGCCTCCCGTGAACGCGGCAGCCGTTAGCGGTACGGCAAGCGCGCTGGCGCAAATCAAAGCCCGCAGCATGGTGATCCTTCCAGGGTAATTATCGAGCGGTCTGATGCCGCATAGAAACGGCGCGCCCCAAAGCGCGCCGTAGCCGTTATTTTGCACTGTTTTACCGCGGGCGCGGCATGCCGGCTTGTTTCCTTACTTCTGCTGCATTTGCTGCATGCGCGCCGTCAGCCCTTCGACGACGTCCGGTTCCTTGTACTGCTTGGCAAAGTCGAGCGCGTTCATGCCGATCTGGTTCTTCACCGACAGGTCCGCGCCGTTGTCGAGCAGCAGCTTCACCGTCGACACATGGCCGCCGCGCGCCGCCATCATCAGCGGCGTGGTGCCGTTCGGCGAGCCGGCGTCGACGTAAGCCGAGTGGTCGAGCAACAGCTTGACGATGTCGTCATGGCCGTTGGCGGCTGCGTAGTGCAGCGGCGCCCAGCCCTTCTTGTTGACCTCGGCGTCCTTCGAGATCAGCAGTTGCACCATCTCGACGTCGCCGTTCAGCGCGGCCAGCATCATGGCGTTCTCGCCGGCCTTGTCCGTGATCTCGATGTTGGTCTTCGGGTTGGCGACCAGCGCCGCCGCCACTTTGTCCGACTTCTCGCGGGCGGCCAGCACCAGCAGCGGCATGCCCTGGTCGTCGGTCAGATTCGGGTCCATGCCGTTTGCGAGCTGCTTGTTGACCTCTTTCACGTCATCGAACTTGACTGCCTTGATCATGGTGTCGGCCGGCGCGGCGTGGGCCGGCAGCGCGGCAAGCGCGGCGCAGGCGAAGCCGCCTGCCAGCGTGAGGCGCGACATCCGCGCGGCGGCGCGGCGCAGCGATGCCGCCACGCTGGTGCGGTTGGCGACGGACGAAGGCGCAGTCTGGGTGTTGAGGGCGTGAGTTTTGGTCAGGTATTTGTTCATATTTAACTTTAGGAATCGTCCCTATACTATTGATAATATTCGATTTCAAGCCTCATACGCCGGCTGGCGCGGGAATCTTGAAGAGCCGGAAGAAGTTTTCCGTGGTGGCGGCGGCCAGCGCCGCATCCGGCATCTCGCGTTGTTGCGCGATGAAGCGTCCGACATAACTTACGTACGCAGGTTCATTCGGCTTGCCACGATAAGGCACCGGCGCGAGGTACGGCGAGTCGGTTTCGATCAGCAAACGCTCGAGCGGCACGCGCCGCGCCACGTCCTGCACGTCGGTGGCGCTCTTGAAGGTGACGATGCCCGAGAGCGAGATATAGAAGTTCTGCGCGAGGGCCTGTTCGGCGATCGCCCACGGCTCCGTGAAGCAGTGCATCACGCCGCCCGGCTCGCCCGCCCGCTCCTCGGCCATGATCCGCAGCGTGTCTTCGGCCGACGAGCGGGTATGGATGATGAGCGGCTTGCCGGTGGCATGCGCGGCGCGAATGTGGGTACGAAAGCGCTCGCGCTGCCATTCCATGTCGGCGATCGTGCGGCCTTCGAGCCGGTAGTAGTCAAGGCCTGTCTCGCCAATCGCCACGACCTTGGGGTGTTTGGCCAGCTCGACCAGTTCGGCGACGCTTGGCTCCTGCGCGTCTTCGTGATCCGGGTGCACCCCGACCGAGGCGTAGACGTTCTCGTAGGCCTCGGCCACAGCCAGCACGGACGGCAGGCTTTCGAGGTCGACGGATACGCACAGCGCATGCGTGACCGAGTGGCTGCGCATGTTCTCGATGACCTGCGGCAGGCGGTCGGCGAGTCCTTCGAAGTTGATGTGACAGTGCGAGTCGACAAACATGGTGGTGTCCTGCGGTGAATCCGGTAGGTGTTCAGGTGTTGGAGTGATCGAGCCGCCGGCCGAGAATCATCAGATCGCGTTCGACGCCATCCAGCACAGCGACGCGCGGCAGCGCCCCCCAGTCGGCGAAGCCAAAACCGCGGAACAGGCGCAGGCTCGCTTCATTGTGGCCGAAAATGAAGCCAAGCACGGTATCGATGCCGAGCTCCGGCGCGGCGGCCAGCGACGCGGCCAGCAACTGCTTGCCAAGCCCTTTGCCGCGTGCCGCTTCGTCCAGATAGATGCTGACTTCAGCGGTGCGCTGATAGGCCGGGCGGCCGTAGAAATCCGAAAAGCTCAGCCAGGCGATCACCCGGCCGCCGTCTTCGACCACCCACAAGGGGCGCTTTTGCGGCCCATGCGCGTGAAACCAGCCAAGCCGGCTTTCGACGCTCACCGGCTCCAGATCCGCCGTGACCTGGCGCGACGGTACGGTCGAGTTGTAGATGGCAACGATAGCAGGCAGGTCGTCGAGCGTGGCATCGCGGTACGAAAGGCTCATGATGGCGGGTTAGTCAGGTGTCAGGTCTGAAAGGTCAGGCTTAAGCAAACAGGTCGCGATAGCCGATAAATAGCTCTTCGAAGACCAGCCGGGCGTTCAGCGGATGGTTTTCCACCGCCCGCTGGCGTGTCACGGTCTTGATGAAACGGGCGAAAGCGGTGGCGTCCGCCTGTGCAGCACAGCGGTCGAGCGCGGCCGCAGCCTGGGGAAAATAACGCGGCGCGCCGGCGGTACGCTGGGCCAGCAGATCGTAAAGCCAGCGCTGCAGCCAGCCCAGCACCAGCGGCACCGGCAGCTTCTGCAGCGCCTCGGCGCAGGCAAACGCATCGCATCCGGGGCCGGCGGCAAGCTGCTTGAGGGTCCAGTCGCGCAGCGTCCGGTTCTCGTCGCTTGCCAGCGCCAGCGCCGTGAGCGGCGCGCCGCCCGCCTCGGCGAGCAGCGCCGGGGCATCGGCCACGCCCTGCGCGGCGAGCCACGGCGTGGCGATCTCCGGCGCGGGGGCTGTCATGGGCCACTGACGGCAGCGGCTGATAATGGTGGGCAGCAAACGGTCGATGCGTGCCGACACCATCAGAAACACCACGCCCGCCGGCGGTTCTTCAAGCGTTTTCAGGAGCGCATTGGAAGCCGCGACGTTGAGCGCCTCGGCCGGCGCCAGCACCACGACACGTGCACCGCCGCGATGCGAGCCCACGCCGCAGAAATCCAGCAGCGCGCGCACCTGTTCGATCTTGATTTCCTTGCTCGGCGTGCGGGTCTTTTTGGCGTCGTCGGCGTCGGCCTTGTCGGCTTTTTCGTCCGCGGCCGCCGCGTTGGCAAGGCCTGCTTCGGCGGCCAGCGCCTCTGGCACCACGATCCGGTAGTCCGGATGGTTGCCTTGCACGAACCAGTTACAGGCAGCGCAGGCGCCGCACGGCTCGCCGTTCGGGAGCTGCGCTTCGCACAAGAGGCCTTGCGCCAGATGCTGCGCAAAGCGCAGCTTGCCGATGCCCGCTTGCCCATGGAGCAGCAACGCGTGCGGCCAATGCCCGCGCAGTTGTTGCAGGCGATTCCAGTCATCGGCTTGCCACGGATACATCATTGTTTCTCTTTTAATTCAATAGGTTAAGTGCGCATGCTCAAGCGTGAGGCGAGCTAGCGCATCGTTATAATGATTGTTTATATTTGTTTAAAATCAAAACGTTGCAATCAATTCTTCGAGCTTTTTCTGAATTTGCGGAATGCTCTGCGAAGAGTCGATGATAGCGAACCGGTACGGCGCCTCTTCGGCACGGCGCAGATATTCGGCACGCGTGCGAGCGAAAAACGCGTCCGATTCGCTCTCGAAGCGATCCGGTTCGCGCGCCGAACTGCGGCGCTCGCTGGCGGTGTCCGGCGGGATGTCGAACAACAGCGTCAGGTCCGGCTGAAACCCGCCCTGCACCCAGCGCTCCAGCGCCTCCAGCTTGTCGCGCGGCAGGCCGCGGCCGCCCCCCTGGTACGCAAAGGTCGCGTCGCTGAAGCGGTCCGACAGCACCCAGTCGCCGCGTGCCAGCGCCGGCTCGATCACTTCTGCCAGATGTTCGCGGCGCGCTGCGAACATCAGCAGGGCCTCGGTTTCGAGGTCCATCTTCTGGTGCAGCAGGATTTCGCGCAACGACTCGCCGAGCTTGGTGCCGCCCGGCTCGCGCGTCATGACGACCGTTCGGCCGCTTGCCGCGATATGCGCTTCCAGGCGCTCGCGAAACCACGCGAGATGCGTGGTCTTGCCCGCTCCGTCAATGCCTTCGAACGTGATGAATTTGCCCCGCGCCATCATTGCCCTCGAATATATTTGTCGACGGCCTTGTTGTGATCGCCGAGTGTGTCAGAAAAGATACTGCTGCCGTCGCCGCGCGACACGAAGTACAGCGCGGTGGTCTGTGCCGGGTTGAGAGCCGCCTGCAGCGACGCGACCCCCGGCAACGAAATTGGGGTGGGTGGCAAGCCCATCCGGGTGTAGGTGTTATAAGGCGTGTCGGTCTGCAGGTCGCGCTTGTGCAAGCGCCCCGTGTAAGCGTCGCCCATCCCGTAGATCACGGTCGGATCGGTCTGCAGCGGCATGCCGACGCGCAGCCGGTTGGCGAACACGGCCGCCACCATGGGCCGGTCCGAAGCCTTGCCGGTTTCCTTTTCGATAATCGACGCCATCGTCAGCGCATCATAAGGCGTTTTGTACGGCAGGCCCGGCGCGCGTGCCATCCAGGCCTCGTCGAGACGCTCGCGCATCAGGTGATAAGCGCGGCGGTAGACGTCGAGGTCGCTGGTGTTCTTGTCGAACAGGTAAGTGTCCGGGAAAAACAGCCCCTCACCGTTGCCGATCGAGGCCTCCGGCACGCCGAGCGCGTTCAGCAGGTCGGCGTCGCTCATGCCGGCCGTATCGTGCTTGAGCGCGGGATTCGCGTCCAGTTCGGCACGCATGCGCTTGAAGGTCCAGCCTTCGATGATCGTCGCGACGTACTCGTTGACGTCGCCGCGGGCGATCTTCTGCAGCACTTCGTACGGCGTCACGCCGCTCTTGAACTCGTAGTTGCCCGATTTGAGCTGGCTTTGCAGCCCGAGCAGGCGCGTCATGACGACGAACAGCTCCGGCTCGACCGGCACGCCGCCGCGGTTCAACTGCAAGGTGACGCTGCGCAGGCTGCTGTGCGGTTTGACGGTAACGTCGAGTTCTGCGGGTGTCAGGATGATCGGGGTGTTGGCCCAGTGATATCCGCCGGCAACGGCGGCTGCAGCCAGCGCGACGACGATCGTGCCGGCAACGAGACATTTCTTCAGGAGGGACATGCGAAACATGGCTGGGGTGAAGTCCATATAATACTTGCTTGCCCTAGCTAAAGTCAGAATTGACTGCTCTCTGAATCCATGAATGCACCGCTTGCTTCCGCTCCAGGCACCGCTGCTGCCGCCGCGCCGGTCACGCTCCCCCTGTTGCCGCGCCCTGCGCGCGAGGAATTCGACGCTGTCGTTGCGCACGGCGCCTATATGCTGCTGACGCAATTCGGCGTGATCGACGCGACCGGCGACGACGCAGCCAGCTTCCTGCACGGCCAGTTGACCAACGATACCCAGCATCTGGATGCGGCCAATGCGCGTCTGGCCGGCTACTGTTCGGCCAAGGGGCGCCTGCTGGCGTCGTTTCTGAGCTGGCGCAGCGGCGAGACGATCCGCCTGCTGGTGTCGAAGGACGTGCAGGCGGCCGTGCAGAAGCGCCTGTCGATGTTCGTGCTGCGCGCCAAGGCGAAGCTCGTAGATGCGACTGGCGAGCTGGCTGTGGTCGGTCTGGCGGGCGATGTGCGCAAGGCCCTGTCGGGCGTATTCGACGCGCTGCCGGACGGCGTGCACGTCAAGGTGGACGCTCCGGCGGGCTCGTTGATCCGCGTGCCTGATGCGCTCGGGCGGCTGCGGTATCTGTGGGTCGGACCGAAAGCCGAAGTCGAAGCGCGCCTGCCGCACTTCGACGGCAAGCTCACGCGCGCCTCGGCGGCGGTGTGGGACTGGCTCGACATCCGTGCGGGCGAGCCGCGCATCACCCAGCCGGTGGTGGAGCAGTTCGTGCCGCAGATGGTCAATTTCGACGTGCTGGGCGGCGTGAATTTCCGCAAGGGCTGCTATCCCGGGCAGGAAGTCGTCGCGCGCAGCCAGTATCGCGGCACGATCAAGCGGCGCACGTCGCTCGCCAACGTGGCCGGCGAACTCGCTACGGTAGCGCCCGGCATGGAACTGTTCCACTCGGACGATCCGGGCCAGCCGTGCGGCATGGTGGTGAATGCCGCCTGGGCGCCGGAAGGCGGTGTGGATGTGCTGGTCGAGGTCAAGCTCGCGGCGCTGGAGACCGGGTCGATCCACCTGGGCGCCGCCGACGGGCGGGCGCTGACCTTCCTCGCGCTGCCCTACACGCTGCCGACTGAGGTTTGATGCGGCCTGGAGGTGGGCCGTCCCGGCGCCCGGCAGGCATCTTGCGTGCGTCGGCCTCATGGCGCTCCGCTGCCTCCGTGAGCGCCCGCCGGAACCTGCCACCGCCACACCCAGCCACTCGCCCTTACTCCACCCCGGGAGACTCCCCCCGATGTGTCTGATCGTCTTCGACTGGCGGCCCGACGCGGCCGACGGGCCGCTTTTCACGCTTGCCGCCAACCGCGACGAGTTCTTTCGCCGTACCGCCGAGCCGATGCACTGGTGGTCCGAGGCGTCGGGTTTGCTGGCGGGACGCGATCTGATGGGCGGCGGCACATGGCTCGGCATGACGCGCGACGGCCGTTTCGCGGCATTGACGAACTACCGCGCGCCGCATGAGATGCGTGCCGATGCGCCGACGCGCGGCACGCTGGTGAGCAACTGGTTGCTGGGCGAACCGTCCGCCGAGCGCGGGCCGCTCGATTACCTGCAAGAGGTTGCGCGCGACGGCGAGATCTACAACGGCTTCAACCTGCTGATCGGCGACTGGTCGCGGCGTGAGCTCGGCTGGTACTGCAACCGTTCTGCCGCGCCGCCGGCCCTGCTCACAGCCGGCACGCACGGCATCTCGAATGCGGTACTCGATACGCCGTGGCCCAAGCTTGCGCGCAAGCGGGCCGAGTTGAGCGCGCTGCTGGCGGACGACCCGCTCGTGCCGCTCGAACGGCTGATCGAACTGATGCGCGACCCGCGCCTTGCCCGTGACGACGAGTTGCCGTCCACGGGGATTTCGCTGGAGCGCGAACGGGTGCTGTCGGCAGCCTTCATCGAATCCGCCGACTACGGGACCCGCGGCACCACGGCTTTGCGCGTGGTGGCCCATTGCACCCATGGCGAACATCTGAGCGCCGCCGTCGCGGAGCGTAGCGACGACAACGGCTCGCATCGCGTGGTCCGCCCCGGTGACTTCGAGCGGAGTTTCGCGTTCAATATCGAACGCCGAGGCTTGCTGCCGGAGGCTACGGTTTAGGCTTGGGCCTGGGCGGTCTTCAGTCCGAATCGAGGCCGAACGCCGAACGCAATGCCCGCGCCGCATCGGCATGGGCCTGCGCGACCTCGGGGACGAAGCCGCCCATCTTGAAGAACTCGTGGATCATCCCGGCATAGCGCATCAGCGTGACTCGATTGCCCGCCTGACGTAGCTTCGCTGCATAGGCGATACCTTCGTCGCTGAGCGGATCGTATTCCGCCGTCGCGATCCACGCCGGCGCCAGGCCGCTAAAGGATGGCGCGCCGCGCTGACCGTCGAGCGGTGCGAAACGCCAGTCGTCGCGATCGGCCGGCTCGCGCACGTACTGCTCGAAAAACCACTGGATCGTATCGCCCGACAGCAGATAGCCGTCGGCGAGCCGTGCATGCGAGTCGGTCTGTTGATGCCCCGTCGTGCCCGGATAGATCAGCAGTTGCAAGGCCGGTTGCGGCAGCCCGGCGTCGCGCGCCAGTACTGCGCAGACCGTGGCGAGCGTGCCACCGGCGCTATCGCCGCCGACGGCGATCCGCCCGGTGTCGATGCCGTACACGGCCGCATTGGCATGAAGCCAGCTCAGCGCATCGAAAGCGTCGTTTACGGCAGTGGGAAATTTATGCTCCGGCGCGAGCCGGTAATCGACGGACAAGACGGCGCATTGCGCGTCGCGCGCGAACATCCGGCACAGCGCGTCGTGGGTATCGACGCTGCCCACCGTAAAGCCACCGCCATGGTAGTAGACGAGCGCCGGAGCGGGCTGCGCCCAGCTCGGTTCGAGCGGCTGGTAAAGCCGCGCGCGGATTGACGCGCCGTCGCGCATCGGCACCGGCAGGTCCTCGACCGAGAACATCGGCGCACTCGCAACTTCGAGAATCGGCGCGCTCTTCTCATAGGAGGCGCGCGCCTCCTGTGCGGTCAGTTCGTGGTACGGCGAGCGCTTCGCCCGCGCGATCATGTCGAGCACCAGGGCGATCTTCGGATTCAGCGGCATCTATCGGCTCTCTGCCTTGACCTCCGGTTTGAGCGATAGCGGATCGGTCGGATTGCGCTGCTGCTCGATATCCTCATGACGCAGATGCACCGTCGGCAGGATCGCCGGATGGGTGAGGATGTAGAAGCGCCCTGCTCCGATCGCCTCGAAGGTCAGCTCGGCGACATCCTGCGCGTTCAGCTTGCCCGACTGCACCGCTCGCTGCAGTTGCTTGCCGGCGGCCAGTTGCGAGCGGGTCGGTGCCGCGTCGTTGCGCAAGGTTTCGGGCCGGGCGCGCTCGGCGTCGGCGATGCCGGTGGGCACGAACGCCGGGCACAGCAGCGAGCAACCCACCTGGCCGCCTGCGTTCTGCAGATCGTGGTAAAGCGTCTCCGTCAGCGAGACGACCGCGTGCTTCGAGGCGTTGTAGATGCCCATCGCCGGCGGCGACAGCAGCCCCGCCACCGACGCCGTATTGACGATATGCGCCGGCTCGTTCTGCCGCAGCATGATCGGCGTGAAGACGCGCACGCCGTGCGCCACGCCCATCACGTTGACGCCGAACACCCAGGCCCAGTCGTTGGCGGTGCTCTCCCACAGGAAGCCGCCGGAACCCACGCCTGCGTTGTTGAACAGCAGATGAATCTTGCCGAATGCGTCGAGCGCCGCGAGGGCGAGCGCCTCGACCTGGCTCGCGTCCGACACGTCGGTCGGCACGCCGATCGCGTCGGCGCCGGCCGCACGCAGGGCTTCGACCGTATGTGCGAGCGCGGCGGCGTCGACATCGGCCAATACGAGCTTCATGCCAAGAGCCGCGCCCTTGTCCGCGAACGCGCGCCCAAAACCGCTCGCCGCGCCGGTGATCACGGCCACTTTGCCTTCGAACTGGAACATCAGGTGTCTCCGATCCCATGCAACATGGTTGCGAGTTTTTTGAAGTTAGATCAGCTTGACGAGCTGCTTGCCGAAATTCTTGCCTTTGAGCAACCCGATAAACGCCTCCGGTGCGTGCTCGAGCCCCTGCGCGATGCTTTCGCGATAGTGCAGTTTCTTTTGCGCGACCAGCGTGCCGAGCTGGGTCAGTGCTTCGGGCCATACATCAAGATGCTCGGTGACGATGAATCCCTGCACCAGCAAGCGTTGCGTGAGCAGCAAGGCCGGATGCCTGAGCGGCAGCGGCTGGCCGTCATAGTTGGCGATCATCCCGCACAGCGCAATGCGGCCGAACGCGTTCATCCGCGCGAGCGCCGCGTCCAGCACCTCGCCGCCGACATTCTCGAAGTAACCGTCGACTCCGTTCGGCGTCACCGCTTTCAGGTCCTGATAGAGGTTGCCCGCTTTGTAGTCGACGCATGCGTCAAAGCCGAGCGTCTCGACCACATAGCGGCACTTGTGCTCGCCGCCGGCGATGCCGACCGCGCGCGCACCGGCCAGCTTCGCCAGTTGCCCGACGACGCTGCCGACCGCCCCGCTCGCCGCGCTGACCACCACGGTCTGGCCGGCCTGCGGCGCGATGATGCGGTTTAGCCCATACCAGGCGGTCACACCCGGCATGCCCACGGCGCCGAGATAAGCGGAGAGCGGCACATGCGTGTCGTCGACCTTGCGCACGCCGGTGCCGTCGGAGGTACCGAATTCCTGCCAGCCGAACGCCGCGACCACCTTGTCGCCCACCGCGAATTCCGGATGCTTCGACTCCACGACTTCGCCCACGGTGCCGCCGATCATCACTTCATTGAGCGGCTGCGGCGCTGCATAGGACTTGCTGTCGTTCATCCGGCCGCGCATATACGGATCCAGCGACAGATAGTGATTGCGCACGCGAAACTGCCCTTGCGAGAGCGGTTCCAGCGGTGTTTCGACGAGCCTGAAATTGTCCGGCGCGGCAGGGCCTTGCGGACGCGAGGCGAGCACGATCTGGCGGTTGATCTGGGTCATGACGAGCGTCTCCATGATTGTGGGTTGGGGCATGAAACCACGGGACGTGCGCAGCGGCACGCCCCGCTCCGCGTTCAACCGTCGCTGGGACCGGGTTTGGCGGACGGGTCGCTGCGCAGACGCTGATGCGTCACCTCGCGGCCGACGGCCAGGCGCCGCATGTACTTGAAGGTGCCGAGCGCCTTGGCGACGAAATGGCCTTCGCTATCGCGGATTTCGCCTTCGCAATAGGCCATCGTAGTCGAACGGTGCAGCACGCGTGCCGTAGCGCGCAATTCGCCGCGCCCCGGCTGCATGAAGTTGACTTTCATTTCGACGGTGACAACACCGACACCGTCGCCCGCAAGACTGCGCGCGGCCATGGCCAGCGCTACGTCGGCGAGCGTCATCGTCACGCCGCCATGGGCCACGGCCCACGTGTTCATATGGTTGGGCGCGAGCGGCAGCAGCACTTCGCTCACGCCGTCCGCGGCTGAGACCAGTTGCACGCCGAGGTGGTCGACGAAGGGGCTTTCGAGCACGGCTAGCGCGTTGGGGGCAACGGCGGGATCGGATGAGGTTGCGGTGGGATGGCTGGCCCCCGGACGGCCGGCCGCCGGATCGCCGGCCCCACCTTTCTGCGAATCAGTCATTGCTGGGCGTCAGACTTCGTAGTCGACGCACTCGCGCGATTCGCGCACCGCGCCGACGAACGTCTTCAGGGCCTGGTGCGTCGGGTGAACCTGATAGGCGTCAAGCGCGGCCTTGCCGGTGAAGTCGGAGACCAGCACGACGTCGTAGGTCGATTCGAGACCGGGTGCGGCGAGGCCGACTTCGAGGTGCAAGATGCCAGGGACGATGTCACGGCAGCCTTCCAGCTTTTCCTTGAGCTTGACAGCGTTTTCCGAACGCGAAGCGCCCTCTGCCGATTCCTTCAACTTCCACATGACAATATGTCGAATCATGGTGTTCGTAGCGCGTTGCGCTAGTCCGTTAGATTGGTTAAAGAGGCTTGTCCCGCCCGTATTTACGGCCCGTGCAGAGGCCTCGCCGGTGCGCTGCAAACCCACTCGTGCGGTTAAAAAGCAGGAACGAAACCGGTATTATTTGGTGTTGGCCAAAACCGTTTTTCGAGCCGTCGCGCTCACAGACCTTGAGATCAGGCAAGTCGAAGCAGCCCTCAAGCCTATCAAATTTACGGCCCTCTTGGTCTTTGCATCAACTTGGGTCTGTATGAGCCCAATGCTGCTGCGTTGCGCAGCAATGTCGCAAGGCGGGCCAGGCGTTCATGGACCGCGTTTCGAGCGTGTTGGAACGACGCGGCAAGGGCTTATATTTCTGGAGCGACATGCGAGCAAGCAAAGGATTCGTTAAGCGTCTGCCGACCCGGGCCAAGCCGCCGACTACACCGAGCGCTACGGTCATCGAGGCGAATATTCTCGACGCGGTGACATGGCACGAGTTAGTCCAACCTTATATTGACGCCGATGAGTCGAGGCTGGATCGCGGATGGGACTGGGTAAAATTCCTCTTGCTAGCTGAGCTTGTCGAGGAGATTTTCGGAAGACAAGTCACATATGTCCAGATCGTTTGTCCTGCCCCCGGAACAGAAACGCTGATTCCAATCGCGCAGATGATCATGTCGTCGGGCTACCCATTCGTGGCAGAACGAACCGAGCGCCCGGAATTTGTCTGGTGGCTAACCACGGCGCCTGAGACTTTTTTGGTAAATCATGGTATTCAACCTCTCAGCGCGCTCAAAGGGCTAATCGATACCGCGGCGCAATCGAGGGTTTCGAAGGACGAATTGGGCTCCACGCTGATCCGTTGGGCGGTGCCGACTTGCTGGAAAAATACGCTCACGCGGGATTGAAACGACTTGGCCGGCTTTGGCCCGTGATTGTAGGCAACGCGCGGAGGAACGATGGGCGCTATTTTTACTCTGATAGTGAATTGAGTCTAAAATTGAGCGATCGGTTAGATTTTTTGCGATAGGTATACGCTATGACTACGGTACTGGAATTGTTTCAGCCAGCAGACGGCGCGACACGGGCTGCTACCGATCGTCTCGTGAAAGACGCGCTTTCCTCCGATGAAAGCACCCGGGAGGTAGAGAAGCGTTTTGCGGCTCGATTCCTCCGCCTCCTTCGCGCGCCATCATCACTCAGCGACGAATTGTTGATGAGTACGACGGAGGGTATGAAGAGGGGCGAATTCGATCACCTCGTCGAAGAGCGCGCCGCGCAGGTTAAACGCGTCGCCAGAGAAAAGGGCGCCGTCGGATTCCGGCAGAATGATGATGTTCAAGAATTCGATCACAACCGCTGGGCGTCGAGGGCAAACAAAGACTGATCAGGCAATCCGCCGAAGCGAGCAGGCTCATTGCCATTCAGGCTCACCGTCCCAGAAATGCACCTTGTTTATGATGATGTCTCGGTGCCACGGGTTAGACAACAAATTGCTGATGCCCCCAAATCCCCTGACGAAGTTCAGGGGATTTTTGTTTAATCATGGCCACAATCGCGGCCTTGAAGGACTTCCCCCTCAATGAACATCGCCATCGAAGACCCCGCCCAAGCCGACATCATCACCTTGCTCGAGCACGGCGACGCAGAAGCCGCCAGGCTCTACCCGGCCGAGAGTAACCACCTGCTGCCAATCGACGCGCTACGCGAACCCAGCGTGTTGTTCCATGTGGCTCGCGACGCCTCCGGCACGGCGCTGGCAACCGGCGCCGTGGTCCTGAAAGGCGACTGGGCGGAAATCAAACGCATGTGGGTGGAGCCGCAGGCCCGCGGCCAGGGGCTCTCCAAAACCATCCTCGCAAAGCTCGAACAGCAAGCCCGTGCCCACGGGGTGCGCTGGCTGCGCCTCGAAACCGGCGTCGACAGCCATTCGGCGCTCGGCCTCTACGCCCGAGCCGGTTTTGTTGCACGCGAGCCGTTCGCCGACTACCGCCCCGATCCGCTGAGCGTCTTCATGGAGAAGGATCTATCCATGGAAACAACAGCGTAGTTGCCTGCCAGTAGACCTTAGCCCGGCAGCGCCGACTGAAGCGCTTCTTCTGCCCGCGCCTTCAGTGCCCCATACCCTTCCCGACCCGCAACCACGTCCGTGCTTTCATCGTAACGGCGCTTCGGCGGAAACACGCCGTACACGGAAATGGTCGATACAAACGTGTAGTGCGAAGGCGGTTCGCCGAGGGTCGACAGCAGCAAATCGATTTGCTCAGGGCCGTAGGCCGACGGGTCGATCACTGCGTCGAACCGGCGTCCGGCCAGCGCTGCCAGATTCGTGTCGCGGTCGCCCGTCAGCTTTTCGGCCTCCGGAAACAAGGTTCCTCCCATGATCAACACTCTCATGCAGACTCCGTCACCGGTTGCCTCGCTCTAGCGTGATCGCGGACGGATCCTGCGTCCACCCGCGCCTCGCTCACTTGCCAAGAAACACATCCCGATAGGCGCCGTAGAGCGACAGCAGCGGCACCGCAGTCATCACCGGCGTCAGCACCAGGGCACGCAGCGCCAGCGGGACCATCGGGGCGAACAGCACAGCCACCGTCATCGCGGCGAAGTACATCAGCGTCACCGGCCAGTTGCGCGCCGCACCGCTCAGGCTCGCAAGCATCGCATCGTGCGGCGTCATGTCGTGCAGCAAGACAAGCGCCGGAGCGAAGCAGGCCGAGGCGATCGCGACCGCGAAGATCGACGCGCCGAGCAGCGATTCGAGCGCACCGCGCACACCGTGGTCGCCGCCGTAGCTGATCGAGACGTTATGCACGCCGCTCGCCGTCACCGAGGCGTTCAGCGAGACATGGAACGTCGCCAGCAGGACCACGTAGCCGACGGCGACGATCGCCGCGCCGTACAGCCCGATTACGCACAATGCGTTGCTACGGCGTGCGAGCGCCGCAAAGGTCTCGCGCAGCGACACCGGCTGGCCCTTGCTGGCGCCGTCCTGCACGAACATCAACCCGCCGACCACGAGCGGCGCCAGCAGCACCGCCAGCGGACGCAACAGCGGCAGGAACCCCAGCAGCGTCGCGAAATCGGCGCAGAGCAACATCACGCTCAGCCACAGCACGGGCTGCTGGGCCACCGCACGCGCGCCGCTCACCAGCCAGTCGGCGATACGCAGGGGATTGACTTCTCTTCCACCGGAAAAAGGCAGTGCCGGCACACGATGGAGACGGGTTTCCTTGGAAACGGCGCTCGGGTAATCGATGTTCATGACGATTTCCTCAGTTAATGCGAAAAGTGTTTGTACGTACTACTAAGGGTTCAGATATCCGGTACTTCGGTGTTCGGGTATTTCAGTTGCTTTTCTTCAGGACGCCTGCTGGCGGTCGAGACTCGCCGAGACGGCGTCGATCTGCCGTTTCACATAGCGCGAGATGCCGCGCCAGGTAATTCGTGTCAACCAGATGCACAACGCAAGGCCGATGAGACCGATGGGCAGCATGACGATTGCGTAGGTGTATTCGCTGTCCGATGCCGCCACCCGGATCAGGTGGTGACCGTCGTCGATGGCAACCTTGCCTTCGCCGATATCCACCGAGTCCGAGCCGCTATGCGCGCTCAGGTGGTTGGGCTTGCCGTGCTGGTCTTCTTCCAGTTGGACGTGGTCGCCGTCGTCGCTCGAGATATCCCAGACCATCGACTTCGGATCCTTGGAGGTGCGGGCCAGCGAGATTTTCTCGTCGTCGTCTTTCAGTTCCAGTGCTTCCACGTCGTCGCGTGCGATGCTCCATGTGCCGTCATCGCTTCGGGTCAACAGGCGCCGTGCAGCGTCGGAGGTACTTTCGAACTTGAAATTGTCACCGTCGGTTTTGATCTCGATGGTGCCGGCTCGAGTGACGAGCTCAAGCTTGCTGTCGTCCTGCAGGTTGAAGACGAACCGGTCGCCGACGATCTTCAGGCTCTTCAGGTTGCCCGGCGTGCTGTCTTCGCTATCGTCGTCATTCGCTTCCTGCGCAGCCGACGCGGGCGACGCAGCCGACGCGGCCAGCGCCCCAGACGCGCCGCTCGCGGCAACGCCCGCGGCCGGTTTGGCGTGGTCGCTGCTGGTGGTGAAGCTGAACGGCAACATATCGCGGGTGGTCTTGCCGAAGAAATGATGACCGCTCAACGCGATCACACCGACCAGCCCGGCGATCGTCAGCCCCGCCGAAACTGCATAGCCCGCCGTGAGCAACGCCAGGTACACCATAAACGGCACCAGCAGCACCACGTTCAGCAGGCCCAGCCCGGAGATCGACATGATCACGCGGAACAGGTTGCGGAACGAACGGCTGTCTTGCCACTGCCGGTAGTTCGCCTGCGCCTTCAGTTCGCGGGCCAGCTTGACCGGGTCGCCCAGCGCGGCGATCACGTCTTCCTCGCGGCGTCCTGCGGCAAGCGCGTCGCCAATGTACTCCCGGTAATCCGCAATGATTTCATCGACCGCCTGCTTCGGCAGACTGCTTAGTTCCTGCCGCAGTGAATCAATGAATACGTCCTGCTTCATGGGTTTTCCCCTGTGTTCATTTTTATGCCGGGTTGTCCTAGCACGCCGTTCACTTCATCCACGAAACTGCGCCACTCGTCTTCCATCTCCAGCAGGCTACGGCGACCCGTGCCCGTCAGCGAGTAGTATTTGCGGGGCGGTCCCGAACTCGATTCGACAAGGTAGGTCGACACCCATGCTTCAGCCTGCAGACGGCGCATCAGCGGGTAAATCGTACCCTCGCTGATCTCCATCGTTTCCGCGAGCGTCGACACCAGTTCGTACGCGTAGCTGTCCCCTCGCGCCAGGACGGCCAGCACGCACATGTCGAGCGTTCCTTTTTTCAACTGCGTTTTCATCAAATTCCACGCTTCGTAGTGTGCGTTGCAAGGTACCGTGCTATGCACTGTCACCGGACGGACTGATAGCCGCGGTGACCATGGCTGAAATGTAGCAGGCTCTACTGTTTTATGCAAGGTACCGTTTTATACATCGCTCCCAAGCGCTTCGATGGTCAGATCCAGCAGCGCCCGTAAGCGGGCCACGCGGCGCAGGTCGCGGTGGTAACCCAGCCAGACGTCGCGCCCCGGCGGCGCTTCCCCCAGATCGATGCGCCGCAGTCCGGCGGTCGTGTCGCCCAGCGGACACGGCAGCACCGCAAAGCCGCCGCCCTCCGCGCACATCCGCGCCTGCGCGCCGCGGTTGTTGCTGCCGAACGCGATCCGCGCATTCGGCAGCATGCGTTTGACCCACTCCACATCCGGCAGCGTACCGAAAGCGCTGTCCATGCTGATAAGCGTGTACCCCGCGCCGTCGCCGGCTGGCGGCGCCACCAGGTCAATCCGTCCGTACAGGGCGTATTCCATGTGCATAAGCTTGCGCTGGATCACATCGGCTTCCTCGAACGGCGTGATGCGAAACGCCAGATCCGCCTCGCGGCGCGCGAGGTTATAGGGGCGCGCATCCGTCACCAGTTCGAGCGACACGCCGCGGTGCTGCGCCAGAAACCGCGCGAACACCGGCGTAAGCACATGAACGCCGAACCAGTCGGATGAAGAGACACGCAACAAACCGCTCAGCTGCGCGTCCTTGCCGGCCAGCGCCCGCGTGAAACCAAGCGCCTCCTCCTCCATTCTCTCGGCATAGGCGAGAACCGCCGCACCTTCGTCCGTCAGGACGAAGCCGTCGCGAGTACGCTGGAACAACGCGTGGCCTGTCGCCTCTTCGAGCGCGCGCAAGCGCCTGCCCATGGTCGGCTGGGTCTGGCCGACTTGCCGCGCGGCCGCCCCTAGCGTGCCGTGACGGGCAATCGCAAGGAAGATACGAACGTCGCTCCATTCGAGATCGTTTCCAGTCATTTTTGTTTGGCTGTTATTCGATAACGTTGATTTACGTGCGATTTCGTATGTCGGAGTATGGACGTATCGAAGCTCCGATTCAACCGGAAAGGAAATCATCATGTCCATGCAAGCCCTCATTCTCAACCGCTATCACGACCCCCTCGAACTGACCGAACTCGTCCGGCCTGAGCCGGCGCCCGGCCAGGTGCTGGTGCGGATTGCGGCCAGCGGTCTGAACCCGCTCGACACCAAGATCCGCGCGGGCAGCGCGGCGCATGCGCAGCATCCGTTGCCATTGGTGTTGGGGATCGATATGGCCGGGGTGGTCGAAGCAGTCGGCGCCGGCGTCAGCGCGTTCAAGGCTGGCGACGCAGTCTATGGCATGACCGGCGGGGTCGGCGGCATTCAGGGCTCGCTCGCCCAGTACGCGGCGGTCGATGCCGATCTGCTCGCGCTCAAGCCGGCCAATCTGTCGATGCGCGAAGCGGCCGCCCTGCCGCTCGCTTTCATCACGGCCTATTCGGGCATCGTGGATCGGGCGCGGCTGCAAGCCGGGCAAACCGTGCTGGTTCAGGGTGGGGCCGGCGGCGTCGGGCATGTTGCCGTGCAACTGGCGCTCGCGCTCGGCGCGCACGTGTTCGCCACGGCCAGCGCGCGCGATCACGATTTCGTCGCGGGCCTCGGCGCGACGCCGATCGACCATCGGGCGCAAACGGTCGAGCAGTATGTGGCGTCGTCGACGCAGGGAACCGGCTTCGATCTGGTAGTCGACACGGTAGGCGGCGCGACCCTGGATGCGTCGTTCGCAGCGGTCCGCCATTTCGGGCACGTGGTGAGCGCGTTGGGCTGGGGAACCCATGCGCTGGCGCCGCTGTCGTTTCGCGAGGCGAGCTACTCAGGCGTGTTCACCCTGTATCCGCTGCTAAGCGGTGAATATCGCGCCCATCACGGCGCCATGCTGGGCGAAGCCGCTCGGCTCGCCGAAAACGGCAAGCTCAAACCGAGGCTCGATCCGCGCCGCTTCGATCTGGGTACGGCCGAACTCGCCTACGAGGCGATCACGAGCGGCACGGCGCGCGGAAAAATCGTCGTGGACGTCGAGTAAGCGAGCAGCGCACCGCCTCAGATCACGAGCCGCGACACCTTGGTCCCTTCCAGCGAGATGCCGGCCATCAAGCCGGCATTGGTGAGCACGAACGCCACCACGGGACTCATGGCCGTCGAGGTATCGAGGTTGCCGTTCGCCCCGATCTTCGCGAGCGCGACGGTAGCATCGGCGCCGGCAGCCCAGCCCTGGCTTTGCGTGAAGCGGTCGAGCGCTTCCTGCGTCAGGAAGGCAAAAATGATGGCCTTGGATTGCGCGCCGATCTGCAGGCCGAACGAACCGGCGACGGTGCTGTAGTACCCCGTCGTCTGACCGTCGACACGCAAGCCGCCCTGCCCGTATTGGCCGCCGAACCAGAAGCCCGCCGCAAACACAGACGGAAACACCAGTACGCCGCGCGCTTTGGTGAGAATCTCCTGCGAACCGTGCACCGTGCTCTGCAGGCGAGCCAGCGTCGAATCAATCCCGGCGTTGATCGTATTGCGTTTCTGGGTGTAGTCCTCGGCCGTCTCACCCGAACCGAGCGGTGTGGTGGTGCAGCCTGCGAGAGTCAGGCCGCTCGACGCGATGAGCACACTGGTGCCGGTAATGAATTGACGTCGGTGCATGTGGCTTTCCTATGAAGAGAGGGTTGTTCGACCGTCCGCGCCAGCAACATTAGTACGGCATTGAAGTCCGTTTTCGAGCGCTCTGCAACCGCTTCATTGCAGGTGTAGGCAGGAAGCGACGCGTGGCGGGTGCAGGTGGGACCGCAATTGATGCGCGGAGTTCGGACACGGGGATGCCGCAGCGACGATCGGCTCATCAAACGAATCAGGGTTTGCCCGTTACAATACCGCCCAACCCAGTTCGACTCGAGGTCGCGGCTATGCCCTTTCTTCGTCTGCTGTTGTCTGGTCGCTCGGTGCGCCTCGTGGCGCTCGGCGTGCTTACGGTGTTGTCGCTCGGCGGCTGTGCCGGATGGTTCGGCCATGAGCCGCTGCGTGTGAGTGTCGCCGGCCTCGAGCCGCTCGACAGCCAGGGGATGGAAATGCGCTTCAACGTGAAGCTGCGAATCCAGAACCCCAACGAAGATGCGCTTAACTTCGACGGCGTCTCCGTCGATCTCCAGTTGAATGGCAAGGCCTTCGCCAGCGGCGTCAGCGATCAGCACGGCACGGTGCCGCGCTATGGCGAAACGCTGGTCAACGTACCGTTGACGGTGCCGGCCTTCACGGCATTGCGTCAGGCCTTCTCGCTCGCGGGCAGCGATACGCCGCCGGGCCACTACCCCTATGTCTTGAGCGGCCGTCTGGCGGGTGGCATGACCGGTGGCACGCGCTTTCTCGATCAGGGCGTGCTGTCGCTGCCGGGGTTGGGAGTCGCGGGTCAGTGACGATTCGCCAACCGGCAGAACACGGCAGCGTGCCGGCCAGGCGGCCATATGCGCGGACAGTAGTTGCGCGTTGCCGGACACACTGATCTCCCCCGCCCGCGAGGGCAACCGCTCAAGGCCCCTTCGGCCTTGAACGGCGCCTGCCTATACCGCCTTACACCACTTCGAACAGCCCCGCTGCGCCCTGCCCGCCGCCGATACACATCGTCACGACGACCAGCTTCGCGCCACGCCGCTTGCCTTCGATCAGCGCATGGCCGGTCAGGCGCGCGCCCGACACACCGTACGGATGGCCGACTGCAATCGCGCCGCCGTTGACGTTGAGCTTGTCGTGCGGGATGCCGAGCTTGTCGGCGCAATACAGCACCTGCACGGCGAACGCTTCGTTCAGTTCCCACAGGTCGATATCCTCGACCTTGAGCCCCGCCTGCTTGAGCAGCTTCGGCACTGCGAACACGGGGCCGATGCCCATCTCGTCCGGCTCGCAACCGGCCACCGCAAAACCGCGGAAGATACCCAGCGGCTGCAGTCCTTCGCGTTCGGCGACCTTCGCGTTCATCACCACGCAAGCCGACGCGCCATCCGAAAACTGGCTTGCGTTGCCGGCGGTGATCACGCCGCCCGGCAGCGCCGTGCGAATCTTCGACACGCCTTCGAGCGTCGTGTCGGCGCGAATGCCTTCGTCGGCGGCAATCGTCACTTCCTTCGTGAAGAGCCGGCCGCTGGCCTTGTCGGCGACGCCGGCGAGCACCGTCATCGGCACGATCTCGTCGTTGAACTTGCCGGCTTCCTGGGCCGCCGCCGCGCGCTGTTGCGAGCGCACGCCGTATTCGTCCTGACGCTCTTTCGAAATCGAGTAGCGCCTGGCAACGTTTTCCGCGGTCTGCAGCATCGACCAGTAGATCTCCGGCTTGTTCTGGTTCAACCAGCCGTCGGTCACCATGTGCTGGTTCATCTCGTTCTGCACACACGAGATCGACTCGACCCCGCCCGCGACAAACACGTCGCCTTCACCGGCAATCACCCGTTGCGCAGCGAGCGCAATCGTCTGCAAGCCCGATGAGCAGAAGCGATTGACCGTCATCCCCGGTACGCTGACCGGCAGGCCGGCGCGCAAGGCGATTTGCCGCGCGATGTTCATGCCTGTCGCGCCTTCCGGGTTCGCACAGCCCATGATCACGTCTTCGACGCGGGCCGGATCGAGTTTGGCGCGTTCGACCGCGGCTTGCGTCACATGGCCGCCAAGCGTCGCGCCGTGCGTCATGTTGAAAGCGCCGCGCCACGATTTGGCAAGACCCGTGCGGGCGGTCGATACGATTACGGCGTCAGTCATGCATGTCTCCTGCTTCCAATGTTGAATGTGGTTCGTTCGGACCAGCGGGCCGATGTGCTCTTTTCAGCCTGCGCAACCACGGGCTTTCATCGGCCCAGCAGCTCGGCGGACTGCACGCGCTTGACACCCGCCGCGTGCAGATCGCGCCAGGCGGCGTCGAGCGAACCGTTGAGATCGATGGCGCGCGACGCGTCTTCGATCAGTGCAACTTCAAATCCTGCGGCCCGTGCATCGAGCGCGGACCAGGCGACGCAATAGTCGGTCGCCAGGCCACAGCACCAGACGCGCTTCACGCCCACGTCGCGCAGATAGCCGGCGAGACCCGTCGGCGTCGTGCGATCGGCTTCGAGAAAAGCCGAATAGCTGTCGACGCCGGCATGGAGCCCCTTGCGGATCACAAGACGCGCATGCGCAATGTCGAGATCGCGATGCAGGGCCGCGCCGGGCGTGTCCTGCACGCAATGGGTCGGCCACAGCACCTGCTCGCCATACGGCAGCGTCAGCATCTCGAACGGCGTGCGGCCAGGGTGGTTAGCGGCAAACGAGATGTGCGAGGCCGGATGCCAGTCCTGCGTCAGCACGACGTGGCTGAAGCCTCGCGCCAGCTGGTTGATGACCGGCACGACTTCATCGCCATGCGCGACGGCCAATGCACCGCCTGGCATAAAATCGTTTTGCACGTCGACGACGAGCATCACATCCTCGGCATCTTTCATCGCGGCACCTCGCGTCATCTCGCTCGCCCGACTCACCTGACTCACTGTTGGCCAACTGCTCGCTGGCGACCCGGCGGACCTTCCACCGGCGCTTCGCGAGCCGCGCGCCTAGCCGTTAAATCCGCGGCCTTTCGCCGCCAACTCAGTGATGCTCGACGCCAGTTGCCACGCATCGCCGTTCGGACGCGCCGCGTAAGCGCGAATCGCCCGTTCGACGTTGTAGAGGCCAACCGTGTCCGCGTAGAGCATCGGGCCGCCGCGCCACAGCGGAAAGCCGTAGCCCGTGAGATAAACCATGTCGATATCCGATGCCTTCGACGCGATGCCCTCTTCGAGAATCTTCGCGCCTTCGTTGGCCAACGCGAACACCAGACGCTCGACGATTTCCTCGTCGCTGATCTTGCGGCGCTGTGCACCGGTTTCCTGCGAGAACGCCACGATCATCTCGTCGACCAGCCTGGACGGGTACGCCGTGCGGTCGCCCGCCTTGTAGTCGTACCAGCCGCCGCCGGTCTTCTGCCCGAAGCGGCCGGTCTCGCACAGGCGGTCGGCGATCTTCGAGTAGTGCATCTCCGGATGTTCCTGATAGCGGCGCTTGCGGATTGCCCAGCCGATGTCGTTGCCGGCGAGGTCGCTCATGCGGAACGGCCCCATGGCGAAGCCGAACTTCTCGATCGCTTTGTCGACCTGCGCCGGCAGCGCGCCTTCTTCAAGCATGAAGAGCGCCTGGCGGATGTACTGCTCGATCATGCGGTTGCCGATGAAGCCGTCGCACACGCCCGACACCACCGCAGTCTTCTTGATCTTCCTGGCCAGTTGCATGACGGTGGCGAGCACGTCTTTCGCGGTTTCCTTGCCGCGCACGACTTCGAGCAGCTTCATCACGTTGGCCGGGCTGAAGAAGTGCATGCCGACCACGTCTTGCGGACGCTTCGTGAAGGCGGCGATCTTGTCGACGTCGAGCGTGGAGGTGTTCGAGGCGAGAATCGCCCCCGCCTTCGCGACTTCGTCCAGACGCTTGAACACCTGCTCCTTCACGCCGAGTTCTTCGAACACGGCTTCGACAATGAGATCGGCGTGCTTCAGATCGTCGTAAGAAAGCGTGGGCGTAATCAGCGCCATGCGCTGTTCCAGCGCCTCGGGCTTGAGCTTGCCCTTCTTGACAGTGGCTTCGTAATTCTTGCGAATCGTCGCGATGCCGCGATCCAGCGCTTCCTGTTTCGTTTCGAGCAGCGTAACCGGCAGGCCCGCGTTGATGAAGTTCATCGCGATGCCGCCGCCCATCGTGCCGGCGCCGATCACGGCCACCTGCTTGATCTCGCGCACCGGCGTATCGGAAGGCACATCGGGAATCTTGCTCGCCGCACGCTCACCGAAGAACGCATGACGCAGCGCGCGGCTTTCCGGCGTCTGCACCAGCGCGATAAAACATTCGCGCTCGAACGCGAGGCCCTTGTCGAAGCCCTTCTTCACGCCCGCTTCGACCGCGTCGATACACTTGTGCGGCGCCGGGAAATTCTTCGCAATCGCCGCGACGCTGTTGCGCGCGAACTGGATAAAGCCTTCGGCATTCGCATGCTCGATCTTGCGATCGCGCACCTTCGGATGCGGACCGTTCTGTGCACCGACCTTGCGGGCAAAGACGAGCGCGGCTTCAGCCAGATTGCCTTCCACGACTTCATCGAAGAGCCCCGAGCCAGCCAGCTTCTCCGACAGCACCGGCGCGCCCGAGACGATCATGTTGAGCGCGGCTTCGAGGCCGATGGCGCGCGGCAGACGCTGCGTGCCGCCCGCACCCGGTAAAATGCCGAGCTTCACTTCCGGCAGCGCGATCTGCGCGCCGGGCGCTGCAATACGGTAATGCGCGCCGAGCGCGAGCTCCAGGCCGCCGCCCATGGCGACGCTGTGGATCGCCGCGACAACCGGCTTGGCGCTGCCTTCGACGGCCTTGATGACCGTGGCGAGCGTCGGCTCCTGGGTTGCTTTGGGGGTATTGAATTCGGTGATGTCCGCGCCACCCGAGAAGGCTTTGCCGGCGCCCGTCAGCACGACGGCCTTGATGGCCGGATCGTTCTGCGCGCGCTCGAGCCCTTCGACGATGCCGGCTCGCGTCGACAGACCGAGCCCGTTGACCGGGGGATTGTTTAGCGTAATGACGGCGACGCCGTCATGAGTCGTATAGTCCACTGCCATCTGCCTGCCTCCATGCGGTAAGGCAGCGCATCGCGCGCTGCCTGTGCCGGTTCATTGTCCGACATTCCGGGTCAGCAAGCAGAATACACAAAAAAGCACGCTCGTTCAATTTATTGCGGGAAAGGGTTTGCCCTGGGGCGCTGAGGGCATGGCTGGCGTTGCTGGTATTACGTCAGGCCGCGCCCTCCCGCGCCGACGGCAGCACGTGGTCGCGGAACATCTCGCGCAGCTTGAGCTTCTGCAGCTTGCCAGTGGCCGTATGCGGCAGTTCGTCGACGAACACCACATCGTCGGGGATCCACCATTTCGCCACCTTGCCCTCGTAGAAGGCAATCAGCTCCTCGCGCGTCACCTCGACGCCCTTGCGCTTGACGACCACCAGCAACGGCCGCTCGGTCCACTTCGGATGCGAACATGCGATGCACGCCGCCTCCGCCACCGCCGGATGCGCGATGGCGACGTTCTCGATGTCGATCGAGCTGATCCATTCGCCACCGGACTTGATCACGTCCTTGCTGCGGTCGGTGATGTGCAGAAAGCTGTCGCGGTCGATGGTGGCCACGTCGCCGGTCGGAAACCAGCCATCCACCAACGGCGAGTCGTCCTTGCGGAAATACTGGTCGATCACCCACGGCCCGCGCACATGCAGATCGCCGAACGCGACGCCGTCCCACGGCAACTCGTCGCCGTCCGGGCCAACGATCTTCATGTCCACGCCGTAGATCACATGGCCCTGCTTCTCGCGCAGCTTGCGTTGCTCGTCGGGCGAGCGCTGGCTCTGCTCCCATGTGAGCTTCGACAAGGTGCCGAGCGGCGACATCTCCGTCATGCCCCAGGCATGAATCACTTCGACGCCATAGTCGTCCTGGAAGGTGCGCAGCATCGCCGGCGGGCAGGCCGAACCGCCGATCACCGTGCGATTGAGCGAAGAAAAGCGCACCCCGGCCTGCTTCATATACGCGAGCAAGCCGAGCCAGACGGTCGGCACGCCGGCGGAATACGTGACGCGTTCCGCTTCCATCAATTCGTAGAGCGACTTGCCGTCGAGGTCCTTGCCGGGGAATACCAGCTTCGCCCCCGTCAACGGCGCGGCGTGCGGAATGCCCCATGCGTTGACGTGGAACATCGGCACCACCGGCAGCACCGAATCGCGTGCCGAGAGGCTCATGGCATCCGGCAGCGCGGCGCTCATCGCATGCAACACGGTCGAGCGATGCGAATACAGCGCGCCTTTCGGATTACCGGTCGTGCCCGAGGTATAGCAAAGATACGAGGCCGCGCGCTCGTCGATCAACGGCCATTCGTACTCGCCATTCTGCGGAGCGAGCAAGGTCTCGTAGCTGGTCACCGGCGTCTGCATCTCGGGCAGATGCGCGTCATCGGTCAGCGCGATCCAGCCGCGCACCTTCGGACACTGCGGGGCCAGCGTATCGACCAGCGCGGCGAAGCTGATGTCGAACAGCACGTAGCTGTCGTCGGCATGATTGATGATGTAGGCAATCTGCTCGGGAAACAGGCGCGGGTTGATCGTGTGGCATACCGAGCCGAAACCGGTCGTGCCGTAGTACGCCTCCAGATGCCGGTAGCCGCACCACGCCAGTGTGGCGACCCGCTCGCCGGGCTGCACGCCGAGCGCGATCAAGGCCTGGGCCAGTTGCTTGGCGCGCTTTTCGCAGTCGCGATACGTATAGCGATGCATATCGCCTTCGATGCGCCGCGAGACGATCTCCGTGTCGCCGAAATGCCGCGCGGCATGCGCCAGCAGCGAGGATACGGTGAGCGGCACGTCCATCATCTGGCCCAGCAACGGCGTCGTCATAAGCAAAGCTCTCCTCGCGGTGTTTCCGTCATCTCTCTCAGCTCGGATGCCACGCGGGGTCTGGCTGGCGGCGCAGACTATCGGCCAGCCAGCAGCGCCGCGGGCGCCGACTTACAATATCGGTTAATCCAGAGGCGCTCAATATGTCGTTTTCCCCAAGCATTTCCGGCCTGTCCGGGTCGATGGCGGCGCTTGCCGACGCTCTCGGCACCCCGCGCGAAGGCGCATTCGCTCAACTCGGCGGGGTCTTCATGACCCGCTTGCCGGCCGCACCGCTCAGCGCCCCCTACGTGGTCGGCTTCTCTGCCGACACTGCAGCCTTGCTCGGTCTGGACCCAGAGGTCGCACACGATCCGGCCTTCGCCGAGTTCTTCTGCGGCAACCCCACGCGCGACTGGCCCGCCGAGCTTATGCCTTATGCTTCGGTCTACTCGGGGCATCAGTTCGGGGTATGGGCCGGTCAATTGGGTGACGGCCGCGCGCTCGGCTTAGGTGAAGTGGAACACGCGGGCGCACGCTATGAGTTGCAACTCAAGGGCGCCGGACGTACACCGTACTCGCGCATGGGCGATGGCCGCGCGGTGCTGCGCTCGTCGATCCGCGAGTACCTGTGCTCCGAAGCGATGCACCACCTCGGCATTCCGACCACCCGCGCACTGTGCGTAATCGGCTCCGACCAGCCGGTGCGGCGCGAAGAAATGGAAACGGCCGCGGTCGTCACGCGCGTCGCGCCGAGCTTCGTGCGCTTCGGCCACTTCGAGCATTTCTATTCGAACGACCGGGTCGACGCCTTGCAGTCGCTTGCCGATCACGTGATCGAACGCTTCTATCCGCATTGCAAGGAAGCGGACGATCCGTATCTGGCGCTGCTCAACGAAGCGGTCTTGTCGACGGCGGATCTGCTCGCGCAATGGCAGGCGGTCGGCTTCTGCCACGGCGTGATGAACACGGACAATATGTCGATCCTCGGCCTCACCATCGACTACGGTCCGTTCGGCTTCCTGGACGGTTTCGATGCGAGCTACATCTGCAATCACTCCGATTCGCAAGGCCGCTACGCGTACCGCATGCAGCCGCAGATCGCCTACTGGAACCTGTTTTGTCTGGCCCAGGGGCTGCTGCCGCTGTTGGGCCAGCAGCACGACGAAAGCGTGCGCGGCGAGGCAGCGGTAAAGGACGCGCAAGGCGTACTCGAAGGTTTCAAGGACCGTTTTGCGCCCGCTCTCGAACGCCTTATGCGCGCCAAGCTCGGCCTGCAAACCGAACGCCCGGGAGACGACGCTCTGGTCAACCGCCTGTTCGAGGTCATGCAGGCCAACCGCGCGGACTTCACGCTGACCTTCCGCCATCTGGCCCGCGTCTCGAAACACGACGCGAGCGGCGACGCGCCGGTTCGCGACCTGTTTCTGGACCGCCCGGCGTTCGACGTCTGGGTGAACGACTACCGCGCGCGGCTGTCCGAAGAAACACTCGACGACGCCGAACGCGCCATTGCAATGAACCGCGTGAACCCCAAATTCATTCTCCGCAATCATCTGGCCGAAACGGCGATCCGCCGCGCCAAGGAGAAGGACTTTACGGAAGTCGAGCGGCTGGCGGCGGTGCTGCGCCGTCCCTTCGACGAACAACCGGAACACGAAGCCTATGCCGCGCTACCGCCCGACTGGGCCAGTTCGCTGGAAGTGAGTTGCTCGTCATAAGGCCCGCGTTCGCGCCCCTAACTAAACCGACATCGAGACAGGAACCGACCATGAACTCCGACGACACCAAGACCCCCGCGCATCCGGTGCAGAAAGACGACGCCGAATGGCGCAAGCAGCTCTCCGAGATGGAGTATCAGGTGACCCGCCATGCGGCCACCGAGCGCCCGTTTACCGGCCGCTACCACGACCACTGGGACCGCGGCATCTATGACTGCGTCTGCTGCGGCACCCCGCTGTTCGAATCGGACACCAAGTTCGACGCCGGCTGCGGCTGGCCGAGCTACTTCAAGCCGATCAACGGCGAAGTGATCGCCGAGAAAACCGACCGCTCGCACGGCATGCTGCGCATCGAGGTGCAGTGCAAGAATTGCGGCGCGCATCTGGGTCATGTGTTCGAGGACGGTCCGGCGCCGACCGGGCTTCGGTACTGCATCAATTCGGCTGCGTTACAATTCGAGCCCAAGTAACGCAACGCGGGCAATATGGGTCCGGCGGCGTTGCTGGACGGCGCGCTGCCGTCCGTCACTCCGCGCCCATTTTTCCCTCATTCCTCGACATCCCCGCCCAGATAATGAAATTCCTGTTCGATCTGTTCCCGATCATCCTGTTTTTCGTCGCGTTCAAGCTGTGGGGCATTTTCACGGCAACCGCCGTGGCGATCGTCGCGACGCTGGTGCAGATTGCCTGGGTGGCGTTCCGCCACCGCAAGGTGGACCCGATGCTGTGGGTGAGTCTCGGCGTCGTCACGGTGTTCGGCGGCGCCACGCTCGTGCTGCACAACGACACCTTCATCAAGTGGAAGCCCACCGTGCTGTACTGGGCCTTCTCGGTGGCGCTGATCGTCTCGCAACTGGCGTTCAACAAGAACCTGATCGAAGCGATGATGGGCAAGCAGATCACCCTGCCGCATCGCATCTGGAGCCAGCTCAGCGTGATCTGGGCCGTGTTCTTCGTGCTACTCGGCATCCTGAACCTGTTTGTTGCGTATCACTTCTCGACCGACGCCTGGGTCAACTTCAAGCTGTTCGGCGCGACCGGGTGTCTCGTGGTGTTCATTGTCGGCCAGAGCCTGTGGCTGTCGAAGTATATGAAGGAAGAAGAGTGACATGAGCGACAACCCGTTCCTGCACGCCACCACGGCCGAGCGCGCGACGCTCATCGAAGCCCGCCTCAGCGCCGCGCTCGCGCCCATTGCCTCGATCAGCGTGCGCGACGACAGCGCGCAACATGCGGGGCATGCCGGCGCCGAAGCCGGTGGCCATTTCAGTGTCACTATTGTGGCAGCCGCTTTTGCCGGTAAGGCCCGCGTGGCGCGGCACCGCTTGGTGTATGATGCGCTGGCCGATGCCATGCAGCGCGGCATTCACGCCCTCGCAATCACGGCGTACACGCCCGAAGAATTCGATTTGCTGTCCCGTTAGGAAACTTCCGATGACCTTGAACAAAACCCGCCTCTGGGTATTGCTGGCCGCTTTTGCGGCTGCGCCTGCGTTTGCACAGAATATCGCCGTCGTGAACGGCACGCCGATCCCGAAGGCACGCGTCGATGCACTCGTCGACCAACTCGTCCATCAGGGTCAGCAGGATTCGCCGCAGTTGCAGGCGGCCGTGCGCGAAGAACTGATCAACCGCGAAATCCTCTCGCAGGAAGCGGCTCGCCGCGGCATCCCGACGCGTCCGGACGTCAAGGCGCAAATCGCCGTGGCTCAGCAGACCGTCGTGCTGCGCGCGCTGATCGAAGACTATCTGAAGAACAACCAGCCGACCGACGCCGAGATCAAGGCACGCTATGACTCGCTCGTGAAGGACGCTGGCGGCAAGGAATATCACCTGCACCACATCCTCGTCGACAACGAGCAGCAGGCCCAGGACCTGATCGCCAAGATCAAGGCTGGCGCGAGCTTCGAAGATCTCGCCAAGCAGTACTCGAAGGACCCGGGATCGGGCAAGAACGGTGGCGACCTCGACTGGTCGGATCCGAAGGCCTACGTGCCTGAGTTCGCCGCAGCCGCCGAGAAGCTGCAGAAAGGCCAGATGACCGACACGCCGGTGCACACGCAATTCGGCTGGCACATCATCCGTCTCGACGATACGCGCGACATCACGCCGCCGCCGCTCGAGCAGGTGCGTCCGCAGATCGTCCAGCAGATCCAGCAGGAAAAGCTGCAGGCGTTCGAAGAAGGTTTGCGTAAGAACGCGAAGATTCAGTAAGCAGAGTTAGACGCTGGGGATACTTCCAGCGTCTGCTTCGATGTTCTGACTGCGGCACCAGAAAAATAGCGTACCAATGGGTACGCTATTTTTTTGAAGTGCTTATGCGATTGATTTCGAACGAAAAAATTTCGCTATGCTGAGGGGCAGCAATCGCCCTGTGCAGTTAAACAACAAAGCCGCCCTCGGGCGGCTTTGTTGTTTTCGGCAACCTGGTGCGCAGTTACCCCAACCAGCGTCGCGCATTCTGGAACACGCGCAGCCACGGGCTACCGTCGTTCGCATTCCACCCTTCCGGATGCCAGCTCATCTGCACCGTGCGATGCACACGCTCGGTATGCGGCATCAACACGGTGAAGCGGCCATCCGGCGTCGTCACCGAGGTAATGCCGTCCGGCGAGCCGTTCGGGTTGAACGGATATTGCTCGGTAGCCTGACCGCGGTGGTCGACAAAGCGCATCGCAACCGCCACCTTCGACGCATCGCCTTGCTGCGAGAAGTCCGCAAAACCTTCGCCGTGCGCCACGGCCACCGGAATGCGCGAGCCTTCCATGCCGCTGAAGAACAGCGACGGCGACTGCTGCACTTCGACCAGCGAGAAGCGAGCCTCAAACTTCTCCGACTTGTTGCGGGTGAACTTCGGCCATGCCTCGGCGCCCGGGATCATCGATGCAAGGCTGCTCATCATCTGGCAACCGTTGCAGATGCCCAGCGCGAACGTGTCCTTGCGAGCAAAGAAGGCGGCGAACATATCGGCCAGTTCTGCGTTGAAGCGGATCGTCTTCGCCCAGCCCTCGCCTGCACCCAATACATCGCCATACGAGAAGCCGCCGCAAGCCACTGCACCGGCAAAATCGGCCAGCGTTGCACGACCGGCCAACAGGTCGCTCATATGCACGTCGTAAGCATCGAAACCGGCGCGGTCGAATGCATACGCGGTTTCGAGGTGCGAGTTGACACCCTGCTCACGCAGGATCGCCACGCGCGGACGAGCGCCCTTGCCAACGAACGGCGCGGCCACGTCTTGCGCCGGATCGAAGCTCAGCTTTGGCGTGATGCCAGGATCGGCTGCGTCGAGCAGCGTGTCGTACTCGGCATCGGCACAAGCCGGGTTGTCGCGCAGACGCGAGATGCGCCAGCTCACTTCGCTCCACGCACGATGCAGCTCGGTACGCGGCGCTTCATAGATCTTCTTCGCGTCACGATAGATTTCGATGGTGCCGCGCTCGTTGAGCTTGCCGACCACGTGCGAGCACGCCGACAGGCCATGCTCGCGCAAGGCGGCCAGCACCGCATCGCGATCCTGCGCACGCACCTGGATCACCGCGCCCAGCTCTTCGTTGAAGAGCGCGCGGATCGTGCGGTCTTCGCGGCGGCCGCTGGTCTGCTTGGCCCAGTCTTTGGCGTCGCCGTAGTCGAATTCGTGATTCGGATCGAGCGTCAGCATGTCGACGTTCAGCGACACGCCCACGTGACCCGCAAACGCCATTTCGCAGACCGTCGCCCACAGGCCGCCGTCCGAGCGGTCGTGGTAAGCGAGCAGCTTGCCGTCGCTGTTCAGCGCCTGGATGGCGGCAAAGAAGCGCTTCAGGTCTTCGGCGTCGTCGACGTCCGGCGTCGTGTCGCCCACCTGCTGCGTGACTTGCGCGAGGATACTGCCGCCGAGGCGATGCTTGCCGCGGCCCAGGTCGATCGCGATCAGCACCGAGTCGCCCGCTTCGTCGGCACGGCGCAGTTGCGGCGTCAGATGACCGCGGACGTCTTCGACCGGCGCGAACGCCGAGATGATCAGCGAGACCGGCGCAACCACTTCCTTCGCCACGCCCTGGTGTTCCCACTTGGTGCGCATCGACAGCGAGTCTTTGCCCACCGGAATGCTGATGCCGAGCGCCGGGCACAGTTCCATGCCGATCGCCTTGACCGTGTCGAACAGCGCCGCGTCTTCACCCGGGGCGCCGCAAGCGGCCATCCAGTTGGCGGACAACTTCAGCTTGTCGAGCGACGCAATCGGCGCCGCGGCGATGTTGGTGACGGCCTCGCCGACCGCCATGCGGCCCGACGCCGGCGGGTTGATCACGGCGAGCGGCGTGCGCTCGGCCATGGTCATCGCTTCGCCGCGATAGCCCGCGTAGTCCATCGTGGTGATCGCCACGTCGGCCACCGGCACTTGCCACGGGCCGACCATCTGGTCGCGCGCGGTCGTGCCGCCCACCGAGCGGTCGCCAATCGTAATCAGGAACGACTTGCTCGCCACCGTCGGATGACGCAGCACGCTCACCGCCACTTCCGACAGGTTGATGCCGGTGACGTCGACCGGCAGCAGCGTGGTCTGAACGTGCTTGACGTCGCGATGCATGCGCGGCGCCTTGCCGAGCAGCACTTCCATCGGCATGTCGACCGGCTGATGGGCGTTGTCGTCTTTCTGTTCGGTGTCGATCAGCTTCAACTGGCGTTCGTTGGTCGCCGTGCCGATCACCGCGAACGGGCAGCGCTCGCGCTCGCAGATGGCCTGGAATTCGGCCAGGTCAGCCGGGGCAATCGCCAGCACGTAGCGCTCTTGCGCTTCGTTCGACCAGATTTCGCGCGGCGACAGACCGCTTTCTTCAAGCTGGATCTTGCGCAGTTCGAAAATCGCGCCCTTGCTGGCGCCGTCCACCACTTCCGGGAACGCGTTCGACAGACCGCCCGCGCCGACGTCGTGAATGCTCAGGATCGGATTCTTCTCGCCAAGCTGCCAGCAGGCATTGATGACTTCCTGCGCGCGCCGCTCGATTTCCGGGTTGCCGCGCTGCACCGAGTCGAAGTCGAGTGCAGCGGTATTGGTGCCGGTGGCCATCGAGCTGGCGGCGCCGCCGCCCATGCCGATGCGCATACCCGGGCCGCCGATCTGGATCAGGAGCGAGCCTTCCGGCAGGTCGTGCTTGTGGGTGTGCTGATCGGAGATGTTGCCGATGCCGCCCGCGATCATGATCGGCTTGTGATAGCCGCGCACGGTGCCCGCGACGTTCTGCTCGTAGGTGCGGAAATAGCCGCCCAGGTTCGGCCGGCCGAATTCGTTGTTGAACGCGGCGCCGCCAAGCGGACCGTCGATCATGATTTCCAGCGGCGAAGCGATGCGGTCCGGGCGGCCATAGACTTCCTGTGCATCGGCCGGGTTGCGGTGGCCGACTGGCTGCACGGCGTCACGGGCGTTTTCCCATGCTTCGCGCGCGTCCGGCAAGTCGAGGTTCGATACCGTGAAGCCCGTCAGACCTGCCTTAGGACGTGCACCGCGGCCGGTTGCGCCTTCGTCGCGGATTTCACCGCCCGCGCCGGTTGCGGCGCCCGGGAACGGCGAGATAGCGGTCGGGTGGTTGTGCGTCTCCACCTTCATCAGCGTGTGCGTCAGCTCGGTGTGGCGGCCGTAGTGCTCAGCGAGCTCGCCACCGGTCTGGCCCGGCTTGCGCGGGAACCAGCGCTCGGCGATGCCGCCCGCCATGATCGCCGAGTTGTCCGAGTACGCAACGATGGTGCCTTGCGGATTGAGCTTCTCGGTGTTGCGGATCATGTTAAACAGCGAGATGTCCTGCTTCTCGCCGTCGATGGTCCATTCCGCGTTGAAAATCTTGTGGCGGCAGTGCTCGCTGTTGGCCTGCGCGAACATCATCAGCTCGACGTCGGTCGGGTTGCGGCCGAGTTTCGTGAAGGCGTCGACCAGGTAGTCGATCTCGTCGTCGGCGAGCGCGAGGCCCAGTTCCGTATTGGCGGTTTCCAGCGCGCCACGGCCGTGGCTCAGCACGTCCACGGTTTGCAGCGGCTTGGCCGGCAGTTCGTCGAACAGGTGCATGGCGTGCTCGCGCGACGGCGTCACGCTTTCGGTCATGCGGTCGTGCAAGGCGGCGATCACCGCTTCGCGGGCTTCGTCGGACAGGGCTTTCTTGCCGCCCAAGAGGCCGCTCTTGAGCGTCACCGTATATTCGACGCCGCGCTCGATGCGGCGCAGCTGCGTGAGACCGCAGTGGTGCGCGATGTCCGTCGCCTTGCTGGCCCACGGCGACACCGTGCCAAAGCGCGGCACCACGAGGAAGGTCTCGCTCGCGCCGCGCTCCTTGGCGTCGACGAACGGATCGCCGTAGTGCATCAGCGCCTCGATCTTCGCGCTGTCTTCAGCCGTAAGCGGCGTCTGTGCGTTGACGAAGTGCAGATACTGACCGCGCACGCCGGTGATATTGGCGTCGATGCGCGTGAGCGTCTCGAGCAGGCGGGTTTGACGGAAATCGGAGAGGGCCGAAGCGCCGGGGAAACACGAGAAGTGGGCCATGGACTTGACGTTGCGTCTATGAGTCGCGCGTGCAGGCGACGTGAGGCGAAAGGGAAGTCCGAGATTATACCCCGTCGGAGGCCCGCCAGCGCCTGTGCCGGTGCGGTTTTACCGTTGCGCGCGGCGCCTCGCCGGTCGATATCGGGATTGGGTGCGGCTTGGCGGGCAAACCGGTTTGACTGCTATCATTCGGCCTTTCACCAGATCGGCGCAGCAACCCTTCGCATGCGCCGCATGCCACGCACACGGGGAACGCCAGCTAAGCCGCGTTCCGCCGGCAAATCGAATCAATCATGGATGTCATCGTCATTGGCGGCGGAATTGTGGGCGTCGCCACCGCTTATCAACTGCGCGCAGCAGGCCACCGGGTATGCGTGGTCGAACGCTATGCGACGGTCGCGCAAGGCGCGACCTACGGCCACGGCGGCACGGTCCTGCCGACGCCGCTCGATGTGTGGTTCGGGCCGACCTTCATGCAAAGCCGCCACGCCGCCAGGAACGGGGTGATCCGCAAGACCGGCTTCAACGGCGCGGCGCGCCTGTTCGAGCGGCAACTGGCCACCTGGCAGGAACCGCAAGCATTCAACCGCCAATATGGGCTGCTGCGGCCGCTGATCGAAGCCTCGCGTGACGCCATGGCGGACATCGAGGCGCGTTTCGGGCTCGAATTCGAACAGTCGAACGGCGTGCTGTACCTCACGCGCTCGGCACAGGAATGGCAACTGACTCAGCCCGCGCTCGAGTTGCTGCGCCACTACGAAGTCCCGCATCACGTGCTGACGCCGGCCGAGTGCGCCGCGTTCGAACATTCGGTGCCGACCGATCCGGAATTCGCAGGCGGCGTGCTGTTCGACCAGGAACGCACCGCCAACTGCCCGCTTTTCACCAAGCTCATCAAGCAGACGCTCGATGCCCAGGGTGGCGTACAGTTCATGCTCAATCGCGAAGTCGAGGCGATCCGTCTCGACGGGGCGCGCGCTGCGGTCGAACTGGCGCCGCGGCTAGGCGAAGTCACCTCGTCGCGGGAAGTCGACGTGATCAACGCCGACGCCGTCGTGGTCGCGGCCGGCACCGGCAGCTTGCCGCTGCTGGAGCGGCTCGGCCTGCGGGTGCCGCTGCATCCACTGCGGATGCATACGCTGTCGGCGCCGATCGCGCATGAAGAATGCGCGCCGCATGTGGCGATCGTCGACGCCGTCAAGCGCATCACCATCACGCGCATGAATCACCGGCTGCGGATTGCCGGCGGCGCCGTGCTGCAAGGCGCCGGCCAGACCGACAAGCCGCTCTCCGAAGCGGTCACCAAAGACGCGCTGGCCCTGCTCGGCCAGGCGACCCACGACTGGATCCCAGGTGCCGCGAAGATTTCGGCGGCGCTGTCATGGGATGGCTTGAAGCTGCTCTCGCCCGACGGGCTGCCGCTGGTCGGCAATGCGCTGCATCCGCGCCTGTTCGTCAACGCTGGGCATGGCCCGGCAGGCTGGGGGCTCGCTTGCGGCGCAGGCAAGCTGGTGGCGGATCTGATCGGCGGTGTCACGCCGGAGTTGCCGGCGGACACGCTGGCCGCCTTGCGGCCGGAGCGGTTTGGGCGCTGAGGCGAACAGTTTCACCCATCACCCCTATTCGCACTACCATGGCAGTTCCGCGCCCGCCCGGGCCACCGCTTGACGCTGCCATGACCGAAGCCACACCTGCCGCCCGCCCCCCTGCGTCCGAACTTCCGATCCTGCTGAACCCGCACGACCGCGCGCTCGCCCTTCTGAGCGTCGTGGATCTGCGCGCGCTCGAAACCGACGCTGCGAGCGGCTTGCCGCCCCATACGCTCATGGCGCGTGCCGGCCATGCCGCGGCGCAGTTCCTGCGTGAGCAGATCGCGCAAGATCGCACAGGCGGCGCGGCAATGCCGGTCTGGATCGTCGCCGGCCCCGGCAATAACGGCGGCGACGCGCTGGTAGTGGCCGCCGAATTGCAGCGTACGGGAGTCGCCGTCGAAGTCTGCATGCCGTTTGAAGTCAAACCGGACGACGCCCGCTGGGCGCTCGGCGAAGCGCGCGCGGCCGGCGTGCCGATTTCCGCGTCGGCGCCTGCGTCGTTCGAGGGCTACGGCTGGCTGGTCGACGGCATGTTCGGGATTGGGCTTGCCCGCCCGCTCGAAGGTATCTTTGCCTCGCTCGCACAACAGTTGTCGCAACGTGCCACGCGGCAAGGCCGCGTGCTGGCTCTCGACGTCCCGAGCGGCCTCGACAGCGACACCGGCAACGTGGTCGGGAACAGCATCGGCGTGCGCGCCACGCACACCGTGACCTTCATCGGCGCGAAGCCGGGCCTCTTTATGGCGTCGGGACGCGATCTCGCCGGCGTCGTGACCGTCGCGCCGATCGGCGTGGACACGGCTGCCCGCACGGCAGTGCAGCTCAACGCCCCTACACTGTTCCGCGGCTTCTTGCCTGCGCGCGATTTCTCGACCAACAAAGGTTCGTTCGGCAGCCTCGCGGTGGTTGGTGGCGACACCGGCATGTGTGGCGCGCCGATTCTTGCGGCCCGCGCGGCATTGCACACAGGCGCAGGGAAGATCCATGTCGCGCTGCTCGGCGCCGGCGCCCCGCCCTACGACCCGCCGCATCCCGAGTTGATGCTGCACCCGATCGACGATCTCCCGCTCGACCAGATGGATGCGCTCGCGATCGGCTGCGGCATGGGCCATCGGGAGCGCGCGACCCAGGTGCTCCGCGACGTCCTGCCGCTCGACGTGCCCAAACTGCTCGACGCCGACGCGCTCAACCTGCTGGCAGGCGATGCAGCGCTGGCCGCCCAGGTGCATGCGCGCGGCGCGCAAGGCGACCCGTGCATCCTCACGCCACACCCGCTCGAAGCGGCGCGCCTGCTCGGTTGCGACGTACCGGCCGTGCAGCGCGACCGTCTGGCCGGGGGGCGTGCGCTGGCCGCGCGCTTTGCGAGCGTGATCGTGCTCAAGGGGACCGGCACTGTCGTGGCAGCGCCGGACGGCCGTCTGGCGGTCAATCCAACTGGCAACGCGGCACTCGCCACGGGCGGCACAGGCGACGTGCTGGGCGGCATCATCGGCGCCTTGCTGGCACAACGCTTGCCGCCTTACGAGGCGGCGCTGGCGGGCGTCTATCTGCACGGCCTCGCCGCCGACACGCTAACGGCGCAAGGCGATGGCCCCGCTGGCCTGACGGCGGGAGAACTCGCGCCAATGGTTCGCAAACTGCTGAACCGGATGTTTTATCCGGCGCGAGGGTGAAGGCGTCGATAGCGCGCTGCTGGCACGCGGTGGCGCGCGGGTAGCCATCAGCGCGGCTGGCCCGTCAGATAGCAAGGATCGCGCGCCTCACCCAATCCCTCTATCTGGACGCATTGCCCAAGCCCCTGCCCGCTTCTCTCCAACGCCGCTATACTGAATGACTGCGCTGGCCGGCCGGGAACCGTTGCGAACCCGTGAAGCCCGGCAGCGCGCCAGAGCATCCCACCGGCTGCGCTTTGCGCACTGCCTTTCTTTCGTGCCCCTTCGTTAGACGGACGATCATGACGTTGAACTCGCTCCCTGCCTGGTCCTCGCTGCAAGCCCATTACGAGCAGATTCGCGATGCGCATATGCGCGACTGGTTCGCCCCCGCGAACGATCCCGCGCCGACCCGTGCCGAACGCTTCGCGTTCGCCGGCGGCGGTCTCGCGGTCGATTTCTCGAAGAATCGCATCACCGACGAAACCCTCAAGCTGCTCGTGCAAGTGGCCCGCGAAGCAGGCGTCGAAAAACGCCGCGACGCGATGTTCGCGGGCGAAGTCGTCAACCCGACCGAAGGCCGTGCCGCCCTGCATACGGCGCTGCGCGCCACCGACCCGAACGCGCCGTTCCACGCCCAGGTTTTGGCCGAGCGCGCCAAGATGGCCGCGTTCGCGGATCAGGTCCGCAGCGGCGCATGGACCGGCTACACCGGCAAGCGGATTCGCTACGTGGTGAACATTGGCATCGGCGGCTCGGATCTCGGTCCGAAGATGGTCGTGCACGCCCTGCACCATCTCGCTACGCCCGAGATCACCAGCCACTTCGTGTCGAACGTCGACGGCGCCGATCTGTACCGCGTCATGCAGCAGATCGACCCGGAAGAGACGCTCGCCATCATCGTCTCGAAGACCTTCACCACGCTCGAGACCATGACCAACGCGAATTCGCTGCGCGACTGGTTTATCGAGAAGGGTTGCCCGGAAAGCGCGCTGGCGAAGCACTTCGTCGGCGTGTCGGCCAACCCGGCCGAGGTCGTCAAGTTCGGCATCGCCAAAGAGAACGTCTTCGAGATGTGGGACTGGGTGGGCGGGCGCTATTCGTTGTGGTCGGCCGTCGGCCTGTCGATCATGATCGCGATCGGACCGAGGCAGTTCGACGAACTGCTCGCCGGCGCCAACGAAATGGATCAGCACTTCCGCGATGCGCCGCTCGAGCGCAACCTGCCGGTGCTGCTTGGCATGATCGGCATCTGGTATCGCAACCTGTTCGGTTCGCAAAGCTATCTGGTGGCGCCGTATTCCGAAGCGCTGCATTATTTGCCGTCGTATCTGCAGCAACTGGAAATGGAGAGCAACGGCAAGTCCGCACGCCTCGACGGTGTAATGGTCGACTATCCGACCTCCGCCGTGACGTGGGGCGAACCGGGCACGAATGGTCAGCACGCATTCTTCCAGATGCTGCACCAGGGCCCGACGATCGTGCCGATCGATTTCATCGCCGTGCTCACGCCCGAGCATCCGCTCGTGAGTCATCATCCGAAGCTGCTGGCGAACTGCTTCGCGCAAAGCGAAGCGCTGATGCTCGGCCGTACACTGGAAGAAGCGAAGAAGGTGGCCGGTCCGGACAAGCCGGAACTGGCGCCGGCCCTGGTGTTCCCGGGCAATCGCCCGACCAGCACGCTCATCCTCGAAGCGCTCACCGCGCGTTCGCTCGGCGCGCTGATCGCGCTGTATGAACACAAGGTGCTGGTGCAGGCGTCGGTGTGGAACATCAACCCGTTCGATCAATGGGGCGTCGAGCTTGGCAAGATCCTCGGTAAGGTGGTCGAGGCTGACCTGACGGCGCCGAACGTCGATGCAGCGAAGCACGATTCGTCGACCTCGGCGTTGATCGCACGCGCGCGGGCGGCTTTGAAGCGTTGAACGGGTACGTTCGCGTCAGGCGGCGAATCGAGCGTCGCCTTTTAACCGCGTGAAGAAGCGATGAAGCGGGCCATGCACGGCCCGCTTTTCTTTTGTGTGCATCTCTTTTGTGCGCCTCAGGCGAGGCGCCCTGCCTCGATCGTCACCGTGGTATCGCAACGGCGTGCAAGCTCGATGTCGTGCGTCACAAGAATCAAGGTCGCACCGTTGGCCCGGTTCATCTCGAACATCAGATCGATCACGGCATGCCCGGTCGCCGCATCGAGACTGCCGGTCGGCTCGTCGGCAAACAGGATGGCCGGATGCGTGACGAACGCACGCGCCAGCGCGACGCGCTGCTGCTCGCCACCCGAGAGCAGCTTGGGATAGTGACGCGTGCGCTGCCCCAGCCCAACCTGTTCGAGCAGACCACGCGCCCGCGCCGCCGCGTCGCGCGCTGCAATACCGCCTTGCAGTTCGAGCGGCAAGGTCACGTTCTCGAGCGCCGTCAGATGCGGCATCAATTGAAACGACTGAAACACGAAGCCGACCGAGCCGTTACGCAATGCGGCGCGTTCGTCCTCACTCAACGTGGTGAGTTCTTGACCGAGTAGACGAACCGACCCCGAGGTCGCGCTGTCCAAGCCTGCGAGCAGACCTAGCAGCGTAGACTTGCCGGACCCGGATGCGCCGACAATCGCTACACTGCTGCCGCCTTCGATGGAAAGATCGATATGATCCAGAATCGTCAGCTCGCCCGTTGCATCCTTAACCCTCTTGCACAACCCCCGCACTTCGATGACTGGATCAGTTTTCTTTTGCATGGTGAGGCGTAGGTTGAAAGTGCGCCTGGCTGCGCCGCGCGCCGCCGCGTTGAACACAGCCGTTAGCCTTGTCGTAATGACTGCGGCCATACCGCTTGCGGCCCATGCCGCCAATTCCGTCAATGCGCCCGAGGCGGCCAAACCCGTCATCGTGGTACTCGGCGACAGCATCTCCGCCGAGTATGGACTGCCCCGCGATACCGGCTGGGTGGCGCTGATGCGCCAGCGTCTCGCTAGCGAGCGAATCGATTATAGCGTTGCGAACGCAAGCATTAGCGGCGACACGACAAGCGGCGGACGCGCGCGGATGCCCGAACTGATGTTGCGGCTAAAACCCAGCATCGTGATTGTCGAACTGGGCGCGAACGACGCACTGCGCGGCGTCCCCTTGGCGACCACCGAAGACAACTTGCGCACGATCATCGAACAAGCGCAACAAGGTCATGCGAAGGTCGTGCTGGTCGGCATGTACGTGCCACCCAATTACGGCCCGGACTACACGCAAAAGTTCCATGGCGTGTATGAACAGTTGTCGAATGAATTTCACGTGCCGCTCGTCCCCTTCCTGCTCGCCGGCATCGCCGATAAACCGGAGATGTTCCAGGCCGATCAGATCCATCCGACGCAGCAGGCACAAGGCGTGCTGCTGAACAACGTGTGGCCGACACTCAAGCCCCTGCTGCACGCCAGCTCCTCACCCTGACAAACTTCTTACAATTTGTTGCGAACGAGCGGGGAACGGGCGTAGGGGATGTCGATCCGACACTTACGCTAACCGCGAAACCCCGGCTCGTTTTGAGCGCTTTTGTGAGGAGATAACGTTGAAATACTTACCGCTTATCGCTTTGGTCGTGGCAGTCTCTGCCTGCGCCGCTCAACCGCCGGCTGGCGTCCAGTCCGTTGGACAAAGCCAGCAATCGCCTAAGGCCGTCGCGCAATGTATCGCCCAGAAGTGGGCGGACGGCTCTCAACAGCAAGTCGTCTCGCAAGACACCATGGCAAACGACCAGGCACTCGACGTGTATGTGCCCGGTCAGCAACCGCCCACCGGTGCTGCTGCGGTGGTACGACCGGCGTACACCGGCACGGGCTCATGGGTGGGCTTTCGCGCCAACGGCGCTGCCGGTAGCGATGCAACCGGCGCGATCACCGCTTGCCTCTAAGCTAAGCCTCCACTCACCCCCATCCGGCGACAGATACGCCGGATAAGAAAAAACCCCGCAATTGCAAAATTGCGGGGTTTTTTTGTACTCGTGACTCAATCAAGATGCGCGCCGCTCACATGACGGCGCGTGCTGCGGATCAGTCGCCGCCTTGCTGCGTGCTGTCCAGCGAGCCATAGAACTTGACCTTCGAGCGAGCGCGCAACGCCTCGACATAGGCTTCGACCTCGGACTGCGACTGAGTTTGGGCAACCTCCTGCTGCGCAGCCGCGAGACGCCGCGGATCGATTGGCGCACCCGGCAACACGGCATTCACGCGATACACGGCATAACCTGCATCGCCCAGATCGACACCGACATAGGCCGGCAACTTTTGCGGATCGGCCTTGTAGATTGCGCTCAGTGCGGCCACCGGCAAACCCTGTGCATCGTTGCGCGAAACCTTCAGCGGCGCCGAAAAGCCCGTGGTCGCATTCGACTTCTGCAACTCAGCCAGCTTGGCGGTGCCGTCCTTATGCGCCATCTCGTCGGCCTGCACGGCGATCACCTTCTGACGCACTGCGTCCTTGATGGCGTCGAGCGCAGGCACGGCCGACGGCTTGTAGTCGGTGACGTGCGCAGCAATCAATGTGTTGCTGCCAACGTCGATAGCTTGCGTGTTGTTGTGTGCCTGCACCGAGTCGTTTGCAAACACAGCAGCAAGGAACTTCGCGTTGTTCAGCGGGCTACCCGGCGGCAACGCTGCGCTCGGTTGCGGCGTGACCGTAGCGGTCTGGAGCTGCAGCTTGTATTTGTCCGCAGCGGGCTGCAGGCTCTTGGCCTTTTCATAGACGAGCGACGTGAAGCCATCCGAATCGTCGGTGAATGCCTTGGCGGCCAGTTGCGCCTTCAGGTCCTTGGCAAGCGCATCCTTCACCGTATCGAACGGTTGCGTGACCGACGGCTTCACATCCGTTGCCTTCAGGATCAGCAAGCCCACGTCCGTCGGCACGACATCGCTGATCTCGTCCTTCTTCAGCTTGAACGCCGCATCGTCGAATGCCTGGCCACCGGCCATCATGCCGCGGCCGAAGTAACCCAGATCGCCGCCCTTCGAGGCCGAAGCCGGGTCCTGCGAATTCTGCTCGGCAACCTTCGCGAAGTCGTCCGGATGCGCCTTGACCTGAGCCAGCAACGCGTCCGCCTTCTGCTTCGCCTTGGCCTTGTCGTCCGGGCTAGCATTCGGCGCCACGGAGATCAGGATCAGGCTCGCACGCATTTGCGCAGCGGTCTGGTAGTGCGCGATGTTGTCGTCGTAGAACTTCTTGAGATCGTCATCCGTGGGTTGCATGCCTGCAGCCAACGCGGCCGGCGACATCACCAGATACTGAATCGTGGCCGTAGCGGGCGTTGCGAAGTCATTGCGATGCGCGTCGTAGTACGCCTGCAATTGCGCGTCCGTCGGCTGCACCTTCGCCACGTAGTCGTGCGGATTGAAGGCGAGCCCCTGCACCTCACGTTGCTGCTCAGCGAGTCCGGTCAGCGTTTGAGCGAGTGTCTTCGACGTGAAGGCACTGCCCTCGATGCTGCTCGGCAACTGCTGGGTGGCCAACGTATAACGCACGCGCTCGTCGTATTGATCGGGCGTCATGCCTTGCATGGCGAGCAGTTCCTTGTAGCGGTTCACGTCGATCGAACCGTCAGGATTCTTGAGCGATGAGATAACCGGATCGCTCAGCAAGGTGCGGCGCACAGCGTCGTCGGAAGCGGTCAGGTGCAGACGTTGCGTCTCGTCAGCCAGCACGCGCTGCTCGATCAGACCGTCGAGCATCTGCTTGCGCCGCTCCGGCGTATCGAACATCTTCGAGTCGAACTGGCCGCCGAGCATCTGACGTGCGCGGTCCAGTTGTTGACGCATCGCGTCGTCGTACTCGGCACGGGTGATCTTATGCCCGTTGACGCTGGCGACGTTGGCGCTTTCGTCAAAGAAGCCGCGGAAGCCTTGAATACCCACAAAGCCCAGTCCCGGTACGATGACCAGGATGAGCATGAACATCATCAGGCGTTTGTGATTGCGGAAGAAATCGAGCATGCGTTAAGGATGCCAAAAACGGAACGCCCGATATTACAACAGCGGGCAATAAAAAAGGCGAACCGGAGTTCGCCTTTCAAGGATACTGGCGGAGTGGACGGGACTCGAACCCGCGACCCCCGGCGTGACAGGCCGGTATTCTAACCGACTGAACTACCACTCCTTATACTACGTGCACTGCATGCCGAACCGGGAACTGGTGGGTGCTGAGAGGCTCGAACTCCCGACCTACGCCTTGTAAGGGCGCCGCTCTACCAACTGAGCTAAGCACCCGCTCCGCGATTCTGCTCACTACTTTTCTGCTACTTTAAGTCGCACCGCGATTTTGGGTTTTTCAACCGGCTCTTCAGCCCGCTCATCAACCCTTCACAACCGCGCCACCCTTATGCAGCAAGTCGATTAGTTTAGCGCATCTTTTAGCGCTTTGCCAGGCCTAAATTTAGGTACCTTGGCTGCCTTGATCTTGATCGCCGCTCCCGTGCGCGGATTGCGCCCTGTGCGTGCCGTGCGCTTGCCGACTGCGAAGGTTCCGAAACCGACCAGCGTCACCGAGCCACCCTTCTTCAACGTGCCTTTGACTCCACCGATCACAGCATCCAATGCACGTCCCGCCGCCGCCTTCGATAGGTCGGCTTGTTGCGCGATGTGATCGATCAATTCCGTTTTATTCATTCCAGCCCCCGAGAATGTTGTTGGGCAAACGTGATGGCGCGTGATCGCGCCGGGTACCAACGCAGCACGGCAAGGACGCCGAGCCAGCCCATTAGAATTGGCCGAAACCCTTGTGTCAAGCGGGGTTGCGCCGGATTCGAGGGTCGCCGCAGCGCGCTTTGATGACGAAATCTTGCAGGGGATAAATGCGCCGCCAACCCGGTTGGTTTGGCGTAAAGAATTTGATCCAACTAATGGGATAACGCGCACTAGCCCCACGCAGCAGGCGCCGCGCAAATAGCAAAAAACCCGCGGGCAATGCCGCGGGTCTTTTGTTGATCAGCAGACAACGCTGCGAACTGGCTTAGTGCTTCACCACTTCCGTCGCCGCGTCTTTGCCGGGCTCTGCCGCGACAGGCGTGGCAGGCTTCGGCTCCTCTTCCGGCAACGCTTGCGGCACACGTTCGAGCGCGAGCTCCAGAACCTTGTCGATCCAGCGGACCGGCACGATCTCAATCGCGTTCTTCACGTTGTCCGGAATCTCCGTCAGATCCTTGACGTTTTCTTCCGGGATCAGCACCAGCTTGATGCCGCCGCGATGCGCTGCGAGCAGCTTTTCCTTCAGGCCGCCGATCGGCAACACTTCACCACGCAGCGTGATTTCGCCCGTCATCGCCACGTCGGCACGCACCGGAATGCCGGTCAGCACCGATACCAGCGCGGTCGTCATCGCGATACCGGCGGACGGACCGTCCTTCGGCGTCGCACCTTCCGGCACGTGGATGTGAATGTCCTGCTTCTCGAACGCTTCGTCCTTGACGCCCAGACGGCGCGAACGCGAACGGACCACCGTGCGTGCTGCTTCGACGGATTCCTTCATCACGTCGCCGAGCGAACCCGTGCGAGTCACATTGCCCTTACCCGGCATCACTGCGGCTTCGATGGTCAGCAGATCGCCGCCCACTTCCGTCCACGCGAGACCCGTGACCTGGCCAACCTGATTTTCCTTCGCAGCCAGACCGAAGTCGTACTTGCGCACGCCGAGGAAAGTATCGAGATTGCTGCCATCGACCTTCACCGCGCCTTCTGCCTTCTTCAGCAGAAGCATCTTCACGACCTTGCGGCAGATCTTCGAAATTTCACGCTCGAGCGAACGAACGCCCGCTTCACGCGTGTAGTAACGAATGATGTCGCGGATTGCAGTTTCCGTGACATCGACCTCGCCTTCCTTCAGGCCGTTGTTCTTCTTCTGCTTCGGCAACAGATAACGTTGCGCGATGCTGACCTTCTCATCTTCCGTGTAACCCGACAGACGGATCACTTCCATCCGGTCGAGCAGCGGCGGCGGAATGTTCAGCGAGTTCGAGGTCGCCACGAACATCACGTCCGAGAGGTCGAAGTCGACTTCGACGTAGTGGTCGGCGAACGTATGGTTCTGTTCCGGATCGAGCACCTCCAGCAGAGCAGAGGACGGATCGCCGCGGAAATCCTGGCCCATCTTGTCGACTTCGTCGAGCAGGAAGAGCGGATTGCGCACGCCGACCTTGGTCAGGCTTTGCAGGATCTTGCCGGGCATCGAACCAATGTAGGTCCGACGGTGGCCGCGAATTTCGGCCTCGTCGCGCACGCCACCGAGAGCCATGCGCACGAACTTGCGATTCGTTGCGCGCGCAATCGATTGGCCCAGCGACGTCTTACCGACACCCGGAGGCCCAACGAGGCAGAGGATCGGCGCCTTCACCTTGTCCACGCGTTGTTGGACCGCAAGATATTCGAGAATGCGTTCTTTGACTTTCTCAAGACCGAAGTGGTCTTCGTCGAGCACGCGTTCCGCATTCGAGAGGTCGTTGTTGACCTTGCTCTTCTTGCGCCACGGCAAGCCGATCAGCGTGTCGATGTAGTTGCGCACGACGGTGGCTTCCGCCGACATCGGCGACATCAGCTTGAGCTTCTTCAGCTCGGCGTCGGCCTTCTTCTTGGCTTCCTTCGGCATGCGCGCAGCCGTGATGCGCTTCTCGAGTTCTTCGAGATCCGCACCTTCTTCGCCTTCGCCCAGTTCCTTCTGGATCGCCTTGACCTGTTCGTTCAGGTAGTACTCGCGCTGGCTCTTCTCCATCTGACGCTTCACACGCCCACGGATGCGCTTTTCCACCTGCAGGATGTCGATCTCGGCTTCGAGTTGCGCGAGCAGATGCTCGAGGCGCTCGATGACCGGGAACATCTCGAGGATGTGTTGCTTCTGGTCGAGCTTGAGCGGCAGATGCGCCGCAATCGTGTCGGCCAGACGGCCGGCTTCGTCGATGCCCGACAGCGAAGTCAGAATCTCCGGAGGGATCTTCTTGTTCAGCTTCACGTACTGATCGAACTGCGACACGATCGCGCGGCGCAGCGCTTCAGTTTCAGCGCTGTCGGCGTGGTCGGGTTCGAGCGGCATGACTTCGCACGAAAACTGCGTTTCCTGCTCTTCAATGGAGAGCGTCTTCGCCCGCTGCAAGCCTTCGACGAGCACCTTCACGGTACCGTCCGGCAGCTTCAGCATTTGCAGGATGTTGGCGATACACCCTACTTCGTACATGTCCTTTTCGGTCGGCTCATCTTTGGCAGCCGTCTTTTGGGCGACGAGCATGATGTGCTTGCCGCCTTCCATTGCTGCTTCGAGAGCCTTGATCGACTTCGGGCGGCCTACGAAGAGCGGAATCACCATGTGCGGGAAAACGACTACATCACGCAGCGGGAGCAGCGGGAGCGTAGTGCGTTCCGGCGGGAGGAGTTGGGTTCCTGACATTTCATTTCCCCATGAGTGGTATCAGTTCGTTCGATAGGTGAGGCCTGCTAAAACGATTACAAGGCCTCCGCGTGTGGGAAAAGTTCAGTGACTCCAAAGGAAACACAACCATCCTAACCCAAGATAAACAAAAAAGCCGTTCACGTTGCCATGAACGGCTTTTTTTGCAGAACTCGTCAAGCCGATCAATTCGAACCCGCGACCTTCGGCGCGTCTTCGTAGATCAGTAGCGGTTTGCCGTCGCCGTCGATGACGTTGTCGTCGATGATGACCTTGCTAACGCCTTTCATGGCCGGCAACTCATACATCACGTCCAGCAACGCCTGTTCCAGGATCGAGCGCAGACCACGCGCGCCGGTCTTGCGACGGATTGCCTTGCGAGCGACTGCCTGCAACGCACCCGGACGGATCTCGAGCTCGACGCGCTCCATGTTGAACAGCTTGTGGTACTGCTTCACAAGCGCGTTCTTCGGTTCGACGAGAATCTTCATCAGAGCCGCTTCGTCGAGCTTGCCGAGCGTGGCGACCACCGGCAGACGGCCGATCAGCTCAGGAATCAGGCCGAACTTGATCAGATCTTCCGGCTCCACTTCGCGCAGCACTTCGCCAGCATCGCGATCCTGCTTGCTCTTGACGCTGGCCCCAAAACCAATGCCGGTCTTTTCCGTACGGTCGACGATGACCTTTTCGAGGCCGTCGAACGCGCCGCCGCAAATAAACAGGATGTTAGTGGTGTCGACCTGGATGAAGTCCTGGTTCGGATGCTTACGGCCACCTTGCGGCGGCACCGACGCCATCGTGCCTTCGACCAGCTTGAGCAGCGCCTGCTGAACGCCCTCGCCCGACACGTCGCGGGTGATGGAGGGGTTGTCCGACTTGCGGCTGATCTTGTCGATTTCGTCGATATAGACAATGCCGCGCTGTGCTTTGTCGACTTCGTAGTTGCAGTTCTGCAGCAGCTTCTGAATGATGTTCTCGACGTCTTCACCGACATAGCCGGCTTCCGTCAGCGTCGTTGCATCGGCAATGACGAACGGGACGTTCAGAAGGCGTGCGAGCGTCTGCGCGAGCAAGGTCTTGCCGGAACCGGTAGGGCCGATCAGCAGGATGTTGCTCTTCGACAGCTCGATTTCGTCCTTCTTGTCGAGGTGCTTGAGGCGCTTGTAGTGGTTGTAAACGGCCACTGCAAGGATCTTCTTCGCGCGTTCCTGCCCGATGACGTACTGATCGAGAATTTCGCGGATTTCCTGCGGACTTGGCAGGTCGGACTTGGACAAGCCCGCCTCAATACCCGCGCCTGCAGCCTCGTCACGAATGATTTCGTTGCACAGGTCGATACATTCATCGCAGATGAATACCGACGGGCCTGCAATCAGCTTTTTGACCTCATGCTGGCTCTTGCCGCAGAACGAGCAATACAACAGCTTTTCGCTGTTAGAACCTTTTTTGTCCGCCATAGATGTGTGAGCCTCCGGACACTCGATTACATGATACGCCGTTTGCCCCTGCCTCGCAGTTGGAGCGAATGAGCAAAAGCAGTGACGGCGCTTGCCGCAGGCGTTTGGACGAATCTAATTATTTCACACCATAAACGCGGTCGTTCTCGCCCTCAAAAAAGGGCGAAAACGCGCCGACTTATGGACGCCTTATGGACGTTTGTGCAGCACCTGGTCGACCAGACCATACGCCTGAGCGTCGTCGCCGGACATGAAATTGTCGCGGTCGGTGTCGCGGGCGATACGCTCGACCGGCTGGCCGGTGTGATGCGACAGCAACTGATTCAGCCGTTCCTTCAAATACAGGATTTCACGCGCCTGAATCTCGATGTCCGATGCCTGACCGCGCGCGCCACCCAGCGGCTGGTGAATCATCACCCGCGCATTCGGCAGCGTGAAGCGCTTGCCCTTCGCGCCAGCCGCCAGCAGGAACGCGCCCATGCTGGCCGCGAGGCCCATGCACAGCGTCGACACGTCCGGCTTGATGAATTGCATCGTATCGTAGATCGCCATCCCGGCCGAAACCGAACCGCCCGGGCTGTTGATGTAGAAGCTGATGTCCTTGTCCGGATTTTCACTTTCAAGGAACAACAACTGCGCGACGACGAGGTTGGCCGTCTGGTCGTTCACTTCACCGACCAGAAACACCACGCGCTCCTTCAGCAGACGCGAGTAGATGTCATACGAACGCTCGCCACGGCCGCTCGTTTCCACGACGATCGGCACGAGTCCGAGCGCCTGCGCTTCGAGATCCCGCGACGACTGGGAGGTCAACGTGTCCAGCATTTGGGCGCGAAAGGTCATGCAATGGATCCTTGTACGGGAATATTGGTTCGATACCGGACAGGTGAGTACGACAGTGCCGTATTCAAGTGCGCAAAACCCAGCGCAACGCGATCGACACACGCTTTAAGAAAAAAACGGCGTGCGGGCCGTCGCTCCGACAGCCGGCACGCCGTTGCAGCGACGCTTACGCTTGCGCCGTTGCGCTTGCCAGTTCTTCGAAGCTCACTTCCTTGTCCGTCACCTTGGCCTTGCCGAGGACGAAATCGACGACGTTGGCTTCAACGACGTACGCTTCCATTTCTGCAAGACGCTGCTGATTGGAATAATACCAGCGGACGACCTCCTTCGGGTCTTCGTAGCTTTTCGCGAATTCGTCCACTTCGGCACGAATCTGCTCCGGCTTCGCTTGCAGCTCATTGGCCTTGACCAGCTCGGCCAGCACGAGGCCCAGCTTGACGCGACGCTCAGCCTGTTCCTTGAACATTTCTGCCGGGATCGGTGCGTCTGCAGCGTTCGGCACGCCACGTTGCGTCAGGTCCTGGCGCGCCATTTCGACGAGGCGTTGCTGGTCCTGTTCGATCAGCGCGTTCGGCACGTCCAGCTCCGAAATCTTCAGCAGCGCGTCCATCACCTGGTTCTTGACGATGGATTGCGTGCGGCGCTTCGCTTCGCGCTCGAGGTTGTCCTTGATTTCCGCGCGCATCTTGACCAGATCGCCGTCTTCGATGCCGAGCGACTTCGCGAACTCAGCGTCGATTTCCGGCAGGTGCGGCCACTCGATCTTCTTCATCGTGATCGTGAACTGCGCCGTCTTGCCCGCGACTTCCTTGCCGTGATAGTCAGCCGGGAATGCCAGGTCGAATTCCTTCGCTTCGCCGACCTTCAGGCCGAGCGCTGCCTTTTCGAATTCCGGCAGCATGCGGCCTTCGCCCAGCACGAACGCGAAGTCGTCTGCGCTGCCGCCCTGGAACACTTCACCGTCGATCTTGCCGACGAAGTCGACCGTCACGCGGTCGCCGTCTTTAGCCGCCGTATCCGAGCCGCCATCGCCGTGTTCGCCAGATTCGCCGCGAGCGTGGAAATGCACGCGCTGCTTGCGCAGGATGTCCAGCGTACGGTCGATTTCAGCTTCGCTGATGGTGGTCGTGGTGCGCTCGATCTCAGCCGTGGCGACGTCGCCCAGCTTGACTTCCGGGTACACCTCGAAGGTTGCGTCGAAAGCGTAGTCGCCTTCGGCTGCATCGGCCTTCGGCGCAAAGCTCGGCTGGCCGGCGACGCGCAGGTTCTCAGCGCGGCTGATGTCGAAGAATTCCTTGCCGACCTTGTCGCTCAGCACTTCGGCTTCCACCTGGCCCGAATACTGTTGCGTCACCATCTTGAGCGGCACCTTGCCCGGGCGGAAACCCGGCATGCGCACGTTCTTCGCGAGTTGGCGGATACGCGAGTCCACTTCCTTCTGCACGGCGTCCTTCGGCAGGGAAATCGTGACGCGGCGTTCGAGCTTGCCGAGGTTTTCAACAACGTTAGCCATGGCTTCAATCGTCCTAAAATTATTCGAGCGAATCAGTTATCTTCTTCGTGCCGCTATTCGACGTCGCTTCGCATTGCGTCACATCGATTCAGCGCCTGCGCCGCGGGCTTGCAGGCCACCGGCAGCACGGTTTGGGTCTAAAGAGCCGAATATTTTAGCAAACTATTCGCGCGCTTAGCCGGGATTCGATGTTTCGCACGCACTTTTGTCCGCTTTCGGGCGGGTTTGGGGTACGTTTGAGGGCGTTTTGGCGGCCTGCAGCGCTGTTTCTCCGGCTTTACCCGCCCCATGCCCGCTATGCCGTTCGACATATTTAGCCGCGCGCGGCATGCTGCTAAGCTAGCGGTCGCGCTTCGGGCTTACGCCCGCCTGCGCCGCCATCGCCACGATATCAACCATCAAGAGACACTATGCCGAACCCGTCGTCCGCGCCCGTCGTCGTCATTGCTCCCGATTCTTTTAAAGGCTCGCTGAGTGCCGAACAGGTGGCGCAAGCCATCGCCACCGGCGTAACGCGCGCGCGCACCGATGCCATCGTGCGCATCTGCCCGATGGCCGATGGTGGCGAAGGTACGCTCGACGCCATGCTCACCGGCGGCGGCGAGCGCCGCATGCTCACCGTGCGCGGCGCCGCGGGTCCGGTGCGCGAAGCGGCCACGGGCCTGCTTGCGGATGGCAGCGCGATCGTCGAAACGGCCGAGATTGTCGGCATTACCGATCCGGTCGGCATGGGTGTGCCGGTCGAGGTGCGCAGCTCGCGCGGCATGGGCGAAGCGATTCGCGCGCTGCTCGATGCCGGCGTGCGGCGCTTCTTCGTGGCGCTGGGCGGCAGCAGCACGAATGACGGTGGCGCGGGCCTGCTCGCCGGCCTCGGCCTGAAGCTGTTCGATGCCCAGGAGCAAGAACTCGAACCCACACCCGAACAATTGGCGCGGCTGCACCGTGTGGATGTATCGCAACTGGATGCGCGGCTCGCCGATGCATCGTTCGTCGGCATGTCCGACGTGGACAATCCGCTCACCGGCGAACATGGCGCCACGGCGGTCTTCGGTCCGCAGAAGGGCGTCAAGCCCGAGCAGATCGCCGGCGTGGACGCTGCCCTCGCCCGCTTCGCCGACCTCCTGGAACCGGCCCTGCAACGCACGGCGCGCAACCTGCCAGGCGCCGGCGCGGCAGGCGGCCTCGGCTTTGCGCTGCATATGCTGGGCGCACAGTTCGAACCGGGTGCGGAAACGGTCGCCCGACTGATCGGCCTCGATGCCGCGCTCGATGGAGCGGACTGGCTCATCACTGGCGAAGGCCGCTCGGACGTCCAGACGCTACACGGCAAGGCGCCGTTTATCGCCTGCGCCCATGCGCGCGTGCTGGGCGTGCCGGCCACGCTGCTGTCCGGTGCAGTCGACTCGAGCGCACTGCCGCGCCTCGCGGAACACTTCAGTGGTTGCTTCTCGCCGGCACCCGGCCCGATCACGCTCGAGGTTGCGATTCGCGATGCAGCCCGCTTGCTCGCCAACGAAGCGGAGCAGTTGACGCGTCTGAAGTACGGCATGCGTTGACCGGTGAGGCGGTTGCGGCAACAATCACAGCGCCACGACCGCAACCCTCACCACCGGGACGACCATGAAGGCATCCGCCAAAGCCGGACTCGAACAGTTTCTGACGTACCGCTTGCATGTATTGAACAAGCTGGCCGAGCGCGGCATCGGCGAGCGCTATCAGGAAAAGCTCGGCGTGACCTTGCCGGAGGCGCGCGTGATTGCTTCGGTGGGATCGTTCGGGCCGTTCTCGATCATGGATCTGGCGCGGCATGCGAACCTCGACAAGAGCCAGGCAAGCCGCGCGGCCGAAGCGTTGATCAAGCAGGGGCTCATCCAACGCGAGGCAAGCGTTGAGGACGGGCGCGTCGTGCTGATTTCGCTTACCGCCGAGGGACGCGAGTTATATCGCAAGGTCATGCCGATTGCACGCAAGTGGAACGTCGATCTATTCGATTGTCTCAACGAGGACGAGAGGGCGGCCTTCAGCGCCGCGCTCGACCGCATCATCGAAAGCATGCAGGCGCGCAGCGAGTGAGGCGCGCCGCCCACTTGACTGAAACCCCCACTACAACCCGCTATTGATCGCGCGTTGCCGCAAGAGCCCGAGCACTGCATCGCAGAACGGCGTCGGTACATCCAGCTTGCGGCCCAGCTCCGGAAAGACGCCGAGAATCGGTTCGATTTCCAGCGGGCGGCCCGCCTCGAAATCCTGCAGCATCGAGGTGCGAAAGGCACCCAGCTTGCGCGTCAACGCGACGCGCTCCGGCGCGCTCATGCCCGTCGGCAAACCCAGCCTCGTGCCAATCGCATCGGCCTCCTCCATCATCCTCAGCACCAGTGCATGCGTGAGCGGATCGTCGAGCAGCCGGTCAGCCGCAGAGCCTGTCAGCGCGCTCAGCGGATTCATGTTCATGTTGCCCCACAGCTTCACCCAGATCTCGGTGCGAATCTGATCCGAGACAGTCACCTCGAAGCCGCCCTCCTGCAGTGCCGCGGCAAATGCGTCGGCTTGCGCCGCCAGTGACGATAGAGGCGCACCGACAATCAGATGGTTGCCGCGCCCGCGTCGGATCACGCCGGGCGCGTCGGTCGACGACGACAGATGCACTACGCATCCGATCGACTGGGCCGGCGGCAATGCTGCCGACACCACGCCAGCCGGATCGACCGCCTCGATTCCATGACCTGCGAGCGGCCCAGCCAAACCGTTCAGGAACCACCACGGCAGACCGTTCATCGCCGCCACGACGACCGTTTCAGGCCCGATCAGCGGTTTGAGAGTCGCGGCAATCGCGGGCAGCGCCTGGGCTTTGAGCGCGATCACCACAAAATCCTGGACGCCGAGCGCCGCCGGGTCGTCTTCCGCGGCGACGCGAGCAACGTCTTCGCGCTCCTGATCGACAATCCGAATCCCGTCCGCGCGAATGGCATCGAGCGTCTTGCCGCGCGCAAGCACGCTCACTGCGTGTCCTGCGTGAGCGAGCGCTGCTGCGATCAGGCCGCCGATCGCGCCGGCTCCGACCACCGTGGTTCGAGTCTGTTGCGCATTCATACGAGCATCACTCCTTGTAAGACGGATCGACGCGCTCGACCTGGCGCAACAAGGCGTCGAGCACATCCTGACCCGCGCCATGGCGCGGATCGAACTGCAGCGAATCACGCGTACAACGCGCGGAGATATCGTCCGGGATCATGCGGGCCGCGCCGAGCGCTGCCGTCGCCAACTGGATTTCACACGCGCGATTGAGGGTCCATAGCCGCGCAAAGGCCTGCGCGATGGTCTCGCCGATCGATAGCAGACCATGGTTACGCAGGATCAGCAAGCGCTTGTCGCCGAGATTGGCGACGAGGCGCGGCCCTTCGTCGGCGCGCACCGTGATGCCCTCGAAGTCGTGATACGCCACCATGTCGTGGAGCTGGGCCGAATAGAAGTTCGAGTTCTCCAGCCCGGCTTGCGAGCATGCGACGGCAAGACCCGCGGTGGTATGAGTGTGCATCACGCAATGCGCATCGGGCAGCGCGCGATGCAGCGCCGCATGCACGACGAAGCCGGCCGGATTCACCGGATGTTTCGAGTCACCTACAACCTTGCCGTCGAGGTCGATCTTGACCAGGTTCGATGCACACACCTCGGTGTAGTGCAGGCCGAACGGGTTGATCAGGAAATGCCGCTCCGGTCCGGGTACGCGCAAGGTGATGTGGTTGTAGATCAGCTCGGTCCAGCCGAGCATCGCGAAGATGCGATAGGTGCCGGCGAGCTGGATGCGCAACGCCTGTTCGCTGGCGGGGGCGCCGGTTTGTACGCCCGGGTCTGCGGGCGGCGAGGTGTCGAGGGCGGGCATGGTCGTCTCCTGGACTGAGATTTGCCGCCAAGCGGCGGGCGCGGCACTCCCAGCATAGTGCAAAATTGGTTGCGCGCACAACTAGTAGCAATAGCTAGAACTTGATGTCCTCCGAGAGTCGCGGCCTCATTCAGGCGATGCGGATTGCTCTATTTAAGAGATCAGCTCACCGATAAAATTTCGTGGTGAACACCACTCGGCGCATGTGCGAAACAAGCACCCACTCCACGTCATAGCAGGCGCTTGGCGGGCGTCCCGAGCGATTCGCGAGCTCAACTCGGTCACAACGCGAGATCTCAGGCAATTCGCGCCACGCACCTAACCAGTGGCAGATGTCGGCACGAATCAACCAAGGGTATGCCCCGACGAAAACATAGCAAATATGCTAACATTCGAATGAATTGGTCCATTGTCTACTACAACGAGCGCGTCAAACGTGACGTCCTGTCGCTCCCCAAAGACGTCCTTGCTGACTATCGCCGTCTATTGGATTTGCTGGAAGAACATGGAGTTGACCTTCGCATGCCGCACTCGCGAGCAATGGGAGATGGATTGTTCGAGTTGCGTCCGCGGGGGCGTGAGGGTATCGGAAGAGTGTTCTACTGCACGCATGTCGGGCGCCGAATTGTCGTCCTCCACTCATTCGTGAAGAAATCCCAAGAGACGCCGGCAGACGAACTGCGCATTGCCCGAAAGCGTCACAAGGAGGTACGCCATGGCTAAACAACGATCGAAGCGTGAACTCAATGAGCGGTTCAGCCCCGTCGCCCACACAGCAGAGGACGACGCCAAGCTCTTCGCCGATCCAGAGTTCAAGCAAGCGTACGATGCGCTCGAAGACGAATACGCGGCCTTGCGCGTCATTTTATCTGCGAGAAAAGACGCGGGCCTCACACAGGCGCAAATAGCTGAGCGCATGGGCACGACCGCATCCGCTATCTCGCGTCTCGAAGCGTCGTTGACCAGCGAAAAGCATTCGCCCTCTTTTTCCACACTGCGCAAATACGCCGCCGCGTGCGGCAAAAGACTCGTTATCTCGTTCGCTTGAGCCTCGCGCTAAAATCGGCGCGTGAGCGAGACACTACGCACTCAAGATGCAAAAAACCCCGCCAATCATCGACTGGCGGGGTTTTCACAAATACGTGGTGCGAGGAAGGGGACTCGAACCCCTACACCATTGCTGGCGTCAGGACCTAAACCTGGTGCGTCTACCAATTTCGCCATCCTCGCAGCCGGGTCTAGCGCATGCGCGCCGCGCCCGATGTTTGGCTCGCCAACGGCGGCCCCTCCCCGGCAAAGCCGGTTCGGCAACACGTCCGAAAGCGTAAGCGCGAGATTCTAACCGATTGATTTGCGCTTGTCTGCATTTGGCCAACGTATGTCGATGCTACAATTTTTGGCTAATGTTCGTACGGCACGCACGCCGTGCCCCACCGTGCTTCAGCCCCACACTCCATTCAAGTGAATTTCGACGAATATTGCCAGCAGAAGGCGGCGCCTCCCGGCTCGAGCAGCTACTACGCGCTCCGTCAGGCGCCCGCCGGACGCCAGCCGCTCCTGACCGCCCTGTTCGCGCTGCGCCGCGAATTCGAGGAAACAGTCAAGGAAACCAGCGATCCGACCGTCGGCCGTACCAAGCTCGCCTGGTGGCAAAAGGAAATCGCCGCACTCGCCGCCGGAACGCCCTCGCATCCCGTCTCGAAGGCGCTCGCCGCGCATCTGGGTGGCGGCGTCAAGGCTACGGGGGCCACCGAGGCGGCTGCGACCACCGCGGCCATCGAAGCCGAATACCCAGCACTACAAACCCTGCTGGCCGGCTTCGAAATGGACCTCGATCAGGCCCGCTATCTCGACTACCCGAATCTGCGCCGCTATCTGCAAGGCGTCGGCGGCACGTTTGCAACGCTGGTCGCACGCGCCACCGCGCAGAACCCGGCGCAGGCCGCCGATTGGGCAACCCCGCTCGGCCAGGCACTCCTGCAGGCGCAACTGGTCGCCGAACTCGGCAACGACGCGCGGCACGGACGCATCTATATTCCGATCGATGAAATGCAGCGCTTCAACGTCACCGCGGCCGATCTGATCAACCGCAAATACAGCGACGCGTTCACGGAGATGATGCGCTTTCAGACCAAACGCGCCCGGGACGCACTGAACGCCGCCCTCGCCGCCCTGCCGGCCGGCGAACGACGCGTACAGCGCACCTTGCGGGCGCAGGCCGCGCTCGCGCTCGCCTTACTCGACGAGATCGAACGCGACGGCTACCACGTGCTGCATCAAAGCATCGCGCTCACGCCGATCCGCAAGCTGTGGATCGCGTGGCGCGCCGCGCGTCAGCGCTAGGTGAACGGGGGCAGCAAAAAGCACAACGCTGCACTTGCACACCCCTGAGCTATCCGCGACAGCCTCTGCGCAACCTCACGCGCGCAGCAACGGCAACGGCTCGAAGCGCTGCTGCAGAACGGCCGTGGAATCCAGCCCCCACCAAGGCCCAAGCACGGTTGCATAGATCTGGCGGAAGTCGACGCCCACCGGCAAGTTGCCACCGCCATCAAGTTGGGTCAACACCGGCGGCGCGCCGTACAGGCCGCCACGCACCCGCCCACCCATCACAAAATGCGGTGCGACCGTGCCGTGGTCGGTGCCGTTGCTCTGATTCTCGCGCGGCCGGCGGCCGAACTCCGCGTAGGTCATCACGAGCGTATTGTCCCAACGCCCCAGCTCGACCAGCGCCGACTTCATCGACGCAAATCCCTCCGCGAGCTGCTTGAGCAGCGCGGCCTGCTGTCCGGGCTGGTTCTGGTGCGTGTCGAAGCCGTTCAGCGTCAGGCGGATCACCGCCACGCCCTGCCCGTTCAACGGCTTGCCCTGCGGCGTGTCGCCGGCGGCCAGCACCTGCATCGCCGTCTTGATGGAAGTGCCGAACGCCCCTGACGGAAAAGCGGTCTTCAGCGGGAATTGCCCTTCGCGCGGACGCAAGCGGTCGGCGGCCTTCACGATGTCGTTCTCGACGTCGAGAATATGCGCCAGCTCGGGATTACGCTCGTGCAGCGAGACTGGCGTCACGAGCCGCGAGGCCTTGACGAACTGCGCTGGATTGACCAGCGCAATCGCCCGTGCGCCGTTGGCAAGCGGCCCCATCTCGGCGCTGCCGATCACCACCCCGTCCGCCACAAAACCCGGCGGCACGGCATGCTGCGCGAAGGCCCGTGTCAGCCAGCCTTCGCGCAGGTACTGATCCGAGCGCGAGGCGGTGTCCCATATCTCGATCGAGCGGAAATGCGACAGGTTCGGCTTCTCGTAGCTGACACCCTGCACGATCGCCAGTTGCTGGCTTTGCCACAGCGGCATCAGCGGCTGCAGCGAGGGATGCAAGCCGGTGCGCTCGTCGATCTGGATCACCTGCTCGCGCTTGATGCCGATGTTCTTGCGCAACTGGTAATACGTCGGATCGGCGTAGGGGATCACTGTGTTCAGACCATCGTTGCCGCCCTTCAGCTCCACGAGGATCAGCAGATTGCCGTAGCCACCGCGCGCCAGCGCGCTCGATTCGCCAGTTGGGCTGGCTGGCGCCTGCGCGCCGAACGCCCGCGGCAACCAGAGGGCGGCGGCCGCCATCGTGGTCATCGAAAGAAAATCGCGCCGTTTCATGCTGCACCTCGTTCGGTTATGGCTGCGCAGAGCGCGCCGCCCGGCTTGCGCCGCTTGTTTGCAACGCAGTTCATTTCAACTGGTAGGCCGGGTCCATCAACAGCGCCTCCAGATAGGCGCTGGCGGTCGAATCGGTTTCGATCGCGTCGACCGGAGCAATCGGCAAGACTGCATGCTGCAACTGCAAGTCCGCCGAGAGGCCTGCCTTCGCCGCCGGCGCGGTGTTGAACTGGGCGAGCCAGGTATCGATATCAAAGCGTACTCCCCCCTGACCCACTCGCGCCATGGCACGCTGCACCATCGCGCCCTTCGGATCCTGGCTCATGGCGTTCGGCGGGCGATGCGGCGCGGCAGTCTCGGTGGCGCGGAAGATCTGCTCGACGAACTGCTTGCGGGCGAGCAGCGTCGTACTGTTGATCCACGTGGTGCCGCCGGGCCAGCCCTTGACGTTGGGCGGATAGAACAGGTTTTCGCCGAGGGTGCGAATTTCGCCGGCGAACGGCGCCGTGCTGTCGTAGCCGATATCGAATTCGCGCAGCGCTCCCACGACGAACTCAGCAGGCGACTTCACGAGGATGCCGCGATTGCGCTCGTCCCAGAAGGCATCGCTCAGGAAGAGACCGTGCAACGCGACTTTGATGTCGTAGTGACTGGCGCGAAAACGCTGGGCAATCGGCGCGATCTGCGCCGGGTCCGGTGTATCGGAGACGAACTCGCGCCACAGCTTGTTCGTGACGAAGGTGGCGGTCTCCGGACGGGCCAGCAGAATGTCGAGCACCTGATCGCCGTCGAACGGGCCGCTCTGTCCGAGCACCGTCTTCACGCCGCCGTCATGCTGGTTGGCGCGCCACACGTAAGCCTGGGAATCCGGGTCGAGCGTCCATCCGGTATAGGCGCGAGCCGCCTCGGACACATCCTGCTGCGAGTAGTGGCCCTCGCCGAGCGTAAACAGCTCCATCACTTCGCGAGCGAAGTTTTCGTTGGGCTTGCCCTTGCGATTGCTGGCGCCGTCGAGGTACTGCAGCATGGCCGGGTCTTTCGCGACGGCGTGCAGCATCTCGCCGAAACTGCCCAGCGCGTCGCGCCGCAGCAGCATGTTCTGCTGCGCCATCTGCTGCGGATAGCCGACCTTGTCCTGCCCCGAGGTGAAGTGGTTATGCCAGAAGAGCGTCATGCGCTCGGTCAACGGCGACGGCGTGGTCAGCATCTCGCGCACCCACCATGCGCGCAGCTCTTCGTAACGCTGGCCGCGCGTGCGTTGCTCAGCCTGACGCTGATCCTGGGTCCAGACCTTGCGCTCGTCGCGCGTCGGGATCGGCTCCAGCACCCAGGCTGGCATGGGCGTGAAGGCCTCCGTGCGCACGGAGGCCAGTACCTTGTCGACCGCCTGTTCTCGCGTAAGGCCGACGTACTGGGCGACCTCAGCGTTATCCGGCGCGAAGCCCACCCGGGTCAGGAAAAAGCGCGCGTCGTCACCGTCGAGCAAGGCCGAGGCCGATTCGTCCTCGGCCTCGGCCTCGGCTGCGCCAGAAGTATGGTGTTTGCTGCGCTGGGTGTGGCCAGGCGCCGCGGCTGCGCCATCCTGGGCCGCCGCAGGCAGCGCACACCCAAGCGCTGCTGCAAATGCCGCGACGGCCAGCAACGGAGCCGACATGCCGCGGGTCAGCGAGAACAGCGTTTTCATTGTTAGTCGTCCGTGGTCGGTGGCGGTGGTCGGTGGCAAGCAGGCTCGCGCGTGACATGCAATTGTCCCCTCTGGCGACTCAACGGCAGATCGGGCTGGAAAGTTGACGGGGGAAGTGCAACGAAATTTTTCACGCGCCTCGCAGCGCACTACGCGGCACACGATGCCGGGCGTTGGATCCCGGCGCCCTAGCGCTTGTACAACTCGCGTACGGCGTCTTCGATATGCTGGCGCAGCAGACGCCGCTCTTCGGGCGTCATGTGGCCGTCGCGGCGGCGTTGATCGAGATCGGGGGGAACTGCAGCACGCATCATGGCGTCTGAAGCAGGATGATCGAGATTGGGATTGGGATTGCGCGGCTGGTGAGACAGCTTGAGGCCTCGGGAACGCGGCGCGTGGGCGCTCGATGCCCGTTCTTCAGAGGACTGGGCATGGGCGAGCGTAGGGCCTAATGTGCCCGCGAGTGAGCCGGCCACTGCCAGCGCAATCACGCTTAGGCGCACATTCGGCCAAACCCCTCCCTTCATCTTGTTCCCTTCGTGGTGCGGCAACCGGCTACCCTAAATGCGTATACAGAACCCGGAAAAGATGCCGGGTGCGAGAATTTTTAGTCGAGTGAAGTATCCACCGAACAGCCGCATTCAGTAAAGCAGTCTACGCGTCACCGCTTTACGTCGTGCCACAGTGCGGGTAAATTTTGTAACTGACTGTAACCCGCGAATTGATGCAAACTCGCACCACTTTGTAATCGCGCTAAGATGCCGACCATGGAAACCAAAAACCCTTCGAAAATCCTCGTCGTCGATGACGATCCGCGTCTGCGCGATCTTCTGCGCCGCTACCTTGGCGAACAGGGCTTCAACGTCTACGTCGCCGAAAATGCGCCGTCAATGAACAAGCTCTGGGTGCGCGAGCGATTCGACCTGCTGGTGCTCGACCTCATGCTGCCGGGTGAAGACGGTTTGTCGATCTGCCGCCGCCTGCGCGGCAGCAACGACCGTACGCCGATCATCATGCTCACGGCCAAGGGTGAAGACGTCGACCGTATCGTCGGCCTCGAGATGGGTGCTGACGACTACCTGCCCAAGCCGTTCAACCCGCGTGAGCTGGTGGCGCGGATCCACGCGGTGCTGCGCCGTCAGTCGCCGTCCGAACTGCCGGGCGCGCCGTCCGAGACCACCGAGGTCTTCGAATTCGGTGAATTCGCTCTCAACCTCGCTACCCGCACGCTGACCAAGGCCGGCCAGGAAATCCCGCTGACCACCGGCGAGTTCTCCGTGCTGAAGGTGTTCGCCCGCCATCCGCGGCAACCGCTATCGCGCGAAAAGCTGATGGAACTGGCGCGCGGCCGCGAATACGAAGTGTTCGACCGCAGCCTGGACGTGCAGATCTCGCGCCTGCGCAAGCTGATCGAGCCGGATCCGGGCAGTCCGCGCTTCATCCAGACCGTCTGGGGTCTTGGCTACGTATTCATTCCCGACGGCGCAGCCTGAGCTTGATCGCGCTTTCCGTGTTTGTTTTCAGATAAGAAGGGCCCATGCGGATCGACCGGCGCCTCCTGACGCTCGCGTTCGGTGGCCTTTTCTGGCGGACCTTTCTGTTGATTGCACTGCTGATTGCAGTCAGTCTCGCCGCCTGGTTCCAGAGCTTCCGGGTGATCGAACGCGAGCCGCGCGCGCAGCGCGTGGCGTTGCAGCTCGTCGCCATCGTCAAGCTCACGCGCACCGCACTCCTCTATTCCGATCCCGACCTGCGGCGCGCGCTGCTGCAGGATCTGGAGAGCAACGAAGGGGTGCGCGTGTATCCGCGCGAAACCACCGACAAGTACAAACTGCAGCCGGACGAGTCGCTGAACCGCCTGATCGAACACGACATCCGCGGGCGCCTCGGTGACGACACGGTGATTGCGCAGTCGGTCAACGACATCCCAGGCGTGTGGATCAGCTTCAAGATCGACGACGACGACTATTGGGTGGCGCTCGACCGCGACCAGCTCGACAACGCCACCGGCCTTCAATGGGCCGGCTGGGGCGTGTTCGCGCTCGCGCTGTCGCTATTCGGCGCGGCTTTCATCACGAGTCTCGTGAACCGGCCGTTCGCGCGCCTCGCCATGGCCGCCCGCAGGGTGGGTTCGGGGCAGTTGCCCGAGCCGCTGCCTGAGCGCGGCATGGGCGTGGCCGCCGAGACCAACCGCAGCTTCAACCAGATGGTGCAGGACCTCGAACAGCTCGAAGCCGACCGCGCACTGATGCTGGCTGGCATCTCGCACGACCTGCGCACCCCGCTCGCCCGCCTGCGCCTCGAAACCGAAATGAGCCCGTCGGATCAGACCACCAAGGACGCCATGGTGGACGACATCGAGCAGATGGACATGATCATCGGCCGCTTCCTCGATTATGCGCGGCCGGTGCAAAGGGTCCCGGAACCGGTCGACCTTTCCGTGATCGCAGGAGAACTGGCGGCGCGGATCGCGTCGGAAGACGGCATGCGGCTCATCACGCGGCTCGCGCCCTCGGCGGTGATCGAGGCCGACGAAACGGACATGCGGCGCGTGATCGGCAACCTGCTGGAGAACGCCCGCAAGTACGGCCTGAGCGAAACCGACGGCATCCCGCACGTGATCCTCGAAACGCGCGTCTCGCATTCGCGAGTCGAGCTTTCGGTAGTCGACGAGGGGCCCGGCATTCCGGAAGACCAACTCGCGCTCGTCACCCGGCCGTTTTACCGGGTCGATACGGCGCGCAGCCAGGCCAACGGCACCGGCCTCGGCATGGCGATCGTGCAGCGCCTCGTCGGCCGTTACCGCGGCGGCCTGCGCCTGCGCAACCGGACCCCGGGGCCGGGACTCGAAGTCACGATCGAGTTTCCGCTCGCCAAGGGAGCCTGAGGCCCGCTGCGCGTTGCTAGCGTGGCTGCGTCGCCGAAGCCGTCTGCTGCACTGCGCGACCGCGCAGGCACTACGCGCAATGCACCCGCCGCGAATCCTGCGGAAAGCGGTGACATTTGCACAAGCTATCGGTTCAGTGAAGAAAAACTATTCGCTTTGTTAGTTAAAAACTATTGCTGCGATGCATCAATAGAGTTATAATTAAGCCTGTGTAACGTATTTGTTACAGCGAGCAGGTAGCTTGAACAGGCTGTTTTTCCAACTCATTGGCAACCTTCACAGGAGTATTCCGCATGAAAACCGTTGGCGACAAACTCGAAGCGTTTACCGTTACTGCAGCCAAGCCGGGCTTCAACAACCATGAAGAAAACGGCGTGTCGGCGTTCGAAGACATCACCGAAGCGTCGTTCCCGGGCAAGTGGAAGATCATTTACTTCTACCCGAAGGACTTCACGTTTGTGTGCCCGACGGAAATCGTCGAATTCGGCAAGCTGGCTGGTCAATTCGCAGAGCGCGACGCTGTCCTGCTGGGCGGCAGCGTGGACAACGAATTCGTGAAGCTGGCATGGCGCCGTGAGCACAAGGACCTGAACAAGCTGAACCACTACGCGTTCGGCGATGTAAAGGGCGAGCTGATCGACCAACTGGGCGTGCGCGACAAGGAAGCAGGCGTGGCACTGCGCGCAACGTTCATCGTCGACCCGGACAACACGATCCAGCACGTTTCGGTGAACAATCTGAACGTCGGCCGCAATACGGAAGAAGTGCTGCGTATTCTGGACGGCCTGCAAACGGACGAACTGTGCCCGTGCAACCGTTCGGTTGGCGGCGCAACGCTGTAACCCTTGCAAGTCGGAAGCCCGCTAAGCTTGAAAGAGCCGGCGGGCTTTTTTATCGGCAACCTGATAGGAGATATCAATGGAATTCTTGTCTGCGATTAAAGCGCTTGTACCTGACTATGCTAAAGACATTCGTTTGAACCTGGACGGCACGATTGCACGTTCGTCGCTGGAGGGTAATGACGCGGTAGGTGTCGCGCTGGCGGCGGCGTTTGCGGCGAAGAGCGCGGTGATTGTCGATGCGATTCGCAATGCGGGTGTGTTATCTCCCGAAGAGGTCAATGGCGCGCTGACGGCTGCTGCGTTGATGGGGATGAATAATGTCTGGTATCCGTATGTCGAGATGACGGATAGTGCGGATTTGAAATCGCAGCCGGCTGGTTTGCGGATGAATGCTTATGCTTCGCATGGTGGCGTCGATAAGCGGCGGTTTGAGATGTATGCACTCGCGGCTTCTATTATTGGCAAGTGCCATTTTTGTGTTAAGTCGCACTTTGATACGCTTGTTGCTGAGGGGATGAGTTCCACTCAACTTCGCGATGTCGGGCGGATTGCTGCAGTTGTTAATGCCGTGGCGCAGGTTATTGTGGCTGAAGGGAAGTAATCACGCTTTTCACTTTCAGTGGGACGCTGCGCGGGGTTGCTTTTTGCGTGGCGTCTTTGGATTTTTATTTGGCTTTTTTGCCTGCGTGGCGCTTTTGGTGGTTATATCTACGGCGTTGGCCTTCCCTTGCATTCTTAGTGGTTTATTAGCTTCGCCCCGCACAGGGGCGAAGCTAATAGATCGATAACAAATCAAGGAAAGGCCAACACCACATGAACAACAACCCAAACAAGGCGCCGCAGGCAAACAGCCAAAAGCGCCGCGCAGGCAAAAAACAATCACTTCTTGATTAACAAAACCGCCGCCTGAGCCTCAATCCCCTCACCTCGCCCTAGATACCCAAGCTTCTCATTAGTCTTAGCCTTAACATTAACCCGCTCAAGCGGCAGCCCCAAATCCTGAGCAATATTAACCCGCATAGCCTCGATATGAGGCGCAAGCTTGGGCGCCTGAGCAATCACGGTGCTATCAACATTCCCAATAGAAAACCCAGCCTGAGCAACCCGAGCCGCGCACTCGCGCAACAAAACCCGCGAATCCGCCCCAGCAAACCTGGCATCAGCATCAGAAAAATGCCGCCCAATATCCCCCAGCGCGGCAGCGCCAAAAAGAGCATCGGTAATCGCATGCAACAACACATCCGCATCCGAATGCCCCAGCAACCCGCGGTCATACGGCACCGTCACGCCGCCAATAATGAGCGGCCGCCCCGGCACCAGCGCGTGCACGTCATACCCCTGTCCGATTCTGAAATCCATAGCGTGTAGTCCGGTTATCAACGATAAAACTCTTCAGGAAGCCGCTGGCCGGCTCAAAATCGCCTCCGCCAAATCGAAATCTTCCGGATACGTAACCTTGAAATTGCGCAAGCTGCCCTGCACCAGCAGCGGCGCATGCCCCAGCCACTCGATCGCGCTCGCCTCGTCCGTCAGGTCGTGTCCATCCTGCTGCGCCCGCAAGATCGCCTCGCGCAACATCCCGATCCGGAACATCTGCGGCGTCTGCGCCTGCCACAGACCGTCGCGTGGCTCGGTCCGGGCAATCCGTCCGCCGCTGTCCGGCGCAATGCGCTTTAACGTGTCCGCCACCGGCAGCGCCATAATGCCGCCCACCGGGTCGTCTTTCAGCGCGCCAATCAGCGTGCGGATCAAGCCCGGGGTGATGCCGGGGCGCGCGGCGTCGTGCACCAGCACCCAGTCGTCGTCGTGTGCGCCAAACTCGACCAGCGCGTGCAGGCCGTTCAGCACCGAGGCCTGGCGTGATGCGCCGCCGCAGCGGCGTACCGCAAAACGCAGGCCGGCAAAGCGGCGGGCGTCGAAATGCTGGTCGTCGGGGGCGATCACCACTAGCGTCTGCGCGAACTCGCTGCAGGCGTCGAACGCGGCCAGCGAGTAATGCAACAGGTCGCGACCGGCTACAGTGCGATATTGTTTGGGCATCGCGGCGCCGGATCGGCTGCCGGTGCCTGCGCACGGAATCAGAGCAAAAAGACGTGAAGTCACTGGTGCGGACGCCGCGAAGTCAAAGTAAAGGACGGATTTTATAATAGGTCCTTCGCATCCACGCCATGACACGCGTAAACTTGCCGATCACGTGTGACCCATCGGCCGCCTTTTCCCTCTATGCCAGATATCGCCGCATCATCGCAGTCCTCTTCGCCCGTCGCGCTCGTCAAGGCCGGCCAGCGTTTCGCCTTCGACGGCACGCACGGCTCGTCCGATGCCCTGCTGATCGCCCGCTATCACCTCGCCTATCGCGAACAGGTGCCGCTCCTTGCCGTCGTCTGCGCAAGCGCTGTCGACGCCCAGCGCCTCGCGCAAGAGATCGGCTTCTTCGCGCCCGAGGCTCGCGTGCGCCTGCTGCCCGACTGGGAAACGCTGCCGTACGATACCTTCTCGCCCCACCAGGACCTCGTCTCCGAGCGTCTCGCCACCCTGCATGACCTCGGCGAAGGCCGCTGCGACATCCTGCTGGTGCCCGCCACCACCGCGCTCTATCGCATGCCGCCCGCCTCCTTCATGGCGGCGTACACGTTCTCGTTCTCCCAGGGCGAGCGGCTCGACGAGGCCAAGCTGAAGGCGCAGTTGACGCTAGCGGGCTACGAGCACGTGAGCCAGGTGGTGCGTCCGGGCGAGTATTGCGTGCGCGGTTCGCTGCTCGACCTGTTTCCGATGGGCTCGCCGCTGCCGTACCGGATCGATCTGTTCGACGATCAGGTCGATTCGATCCGCGCGTTCGACCCCGATACGCAGCGCAGTCTCTATCCGGTGAAGGACGTGCGCCTGCTGCCAGGCCGCGAATTCCCGTTCGACGAAGCCGCCCGCACCGCCTTTCGCAGCCGCTGGCGCGAAGTGTTCGAAGGCGACCCGAGCCGCGCGTCAATCTATAAGGACATCGGCAACGGCGTGCCGTCCGCGGGCATCGAATACTATCTGCCGCTCTTCTTCGAAGAGACCGCCACGCTGTTCCACTATTTGCCCGAGGGCGCGCAACTCGCGTTCGTTGGCGATCTGGAAGCGGCGATCCGGCGCTTCACCAACGATACGAAGCAGCGTCACAACTTCCTCTCGCACGACCGCGACCGGCCGATTCTCGAGCCGCAGCGCCTGTTCCTCTCGGACGAAGACTTCTTCACGTTCGCCAAGCCGTTCGCGCGCCTCGTCTTGTCGGCCAATGCCGGCGGCTGGTCCACGCCGCTGCCGAACCTCGCCATCGACCGGCATGCCGACGATCCCGTCGAAGCCTTGCGCGCCTATCTGCAAAGCACGCCCAACCGCGTGCTGTTCGCCGCGGAATCGGCAGGCCGGCGCGAGACGCTGCTGCAGTTGCTGGCCGACAATCATCTGCGGCCCACCTCGAGCGACAGCTTTAACGACTGGCTGACGAGCGACGAACGCTTCGCACTCGGCGTCGCGCCGCTGTCCAGCGGCTTCGCGGTACCGGCGGACGGCATTGCGATCGTCACCGAAACCGAACTGTACGGCCCGCTCGCGCGCCGCAGCGGGCGCCGCCGCCAGGAACAGGCGAGCAACGTCGATTCGATGGTGCGCGACCTCTCCGAGCTGAAGGTGGGCGACCCGGTCGTGCATTCGCAGCACGGTATCGGCCGCTATATGGGTCTCGTGACCATGGATCTCGGCGAAGGCGAAACCGAGTTCCTGCACCTCGAATACTCGGGCGAAAGCAAGCTCTATGTACCGGTCGCGCAGTTGCACGTGATCTCGCGCTATAGCGGCGCCGATCCGGAAAGCGCACCGCTGCACTCGCTCGGCTCCGGCCAGTGGGAAAAGGCCAAGCGCAAAGCCGCCCAGCAGATTCGCGACACCGCGGCCGAGTTGCTCAACCTGTACGCGCGCCGCGCCGCGCGCGAGGGTCACGCGTTCGCGCTCGAGCCACGCGACTACGTGAAATTTGCGGAGAGCTTCGGCTTCGAAGAAACGCCCGACCAGGCCGCTGCAATCGCTGCCGTGATCGGCGACATGACGAGCGGCAAGCCGATGGATCGGCTCGTCTGCGGTGACGTCGGCTTCGGCAAGACCGAAGTCGCGTTGCGCGCGGCCTTCATCGCCGTGATGGGCGGCAAGCAGGTGGCGCTGCTCTCGCCCACCACGCTGCTCGCCGAGCAGCACACGCAAACCTTCTCGGACCGCTTCTCCGACTGGCCGGTGCGCATTGCCGAACTGTCGCGCTTCAAGTCGACCAAGGAAGTCAACGCGGCGATCCAGCAGATCAACGACGGCAGCGTCGACATCGTGATCGGCACGCACAAGCTGCTGTCCTCGGATGTGCAGTTCAAGCGCCTGGGTCTCGTCATCATCGACGAGGAACATCGTTTCGGCGTGCGTCAGAAGGAAGCCTTGAAGGCGTTGCGCGCCGAAGTGGACGTGCTGACGCTCACGGCCACACCGATTCCGCGTACGCTCGGCATGGCGCTCGAAGGCCTGCGCGACTTCTCGGTCATCGCCACCGCGCCGCAAAAGCGGCTTGCCATCAAGACCTTCGTGCGCCGCGAAGAAGACAGCGTGATTCGCGAAGCCATGCTGCGCGAGCTGAAGCGCGGCGGCCAGGTCTACTTCCTCCACAACGAAGTGGAGACCATCGAGAACCGCCGTCAGATGCTCGAAACGCTGGTGCCGGAAGCACGCATTGCGGTCGCGCACGGCCAGATGCACGAACGCGAACTCGAGCGCGTGATGCGCGATTTCGTTGCGCAGCGCGCCAACGTGCTGCTGTGCACGACCATTATCGAAACCGGCATCGACGTGCCGAGCGCCAACACGATCCTGATTCACCGCTCCGACAAGTTCGGCCTCGCGCAGTTGCACCAGTTACGCGGCCGCGTGGGACGCTCGCATCACCAGGCCTACTCGTACCTGCTCGTGCACGACCCGCAGGGGCTCACCAAACAGGCGCAGCGCCGCCTCGAGGCGATCCAGCAGATGGAAGAGCTCGGCTCGGGCTTCTATCTGGCGATGCACGACCTCGAGATTCGCGGCACCGGCGAAGTGCTCGGCGACAAGCAATCGGGCGAAATCCAGGAGATCGGCTTCCAGCTTTACACCGACATGCTGAACGATGCCGTCAAGGCGCTCAAGGAAGGCAAGGAGCCCGATCTCACGGCGCCGCTCGCGGCCACCACCGAGATCAACCTGCACGCCCCGGCGATTCTGCCCGCCGATTACTGCGGCGACGTGCAGGAACGTCTGTCGCTGTACAAGCGCCTCGCCAATTGCGAACACAACGATTCGATCGACGGGATTCAGGAAGAGCTGATCGACCGTTTCGGCAAGCTGCCGCCACAGGCGCACGCGCTGGTGGAAACGCATCGCTTGCGGCTCGCCGCGAAGCCGCTGGGGATTTCGAAGATCGACGCCGGAGAATCCGTCATCGGTCTGCAATTCATCCCAAATCCGCCCATCGACGCGATGCGGATCATCGAAATGGTGCAGAAACACAAGCACATCAAGCTGGCCGGCCAGGACAAGCTGCGCATCGAAACGCGCAGTCCCGATCTGGCGGTGCGCGTCGCCACGGTGAAGGAGACGCTGCGCGCACTCGGCTCGCCCACGCGGGGAACGGCAACCGCGGCGGCACGCTGAAGCCCGGCAGCCTGAGTCGAGCTGACAGGCCTGCGAGCCTTATGCTGCGGCGCGCAAGACGCGCGCCGCAGCATATCGAACTGCAAGCCGGGGCAGCGTTTTTTGGGTATGATCGAAAGACTTAAAAGTCGGAGTTTCGTCATGTCTCAGGTTGCTGAATCAGCGCGTTCCGCACACACGCCCGCCTCTCCTGCCGCGTCCTCCACCTCTTCCGCGCCCGTTTCGCTACCCTGGGTCACGCGCCTCGTATCGATGGATACGGTGAGCCGCAATCCGAATCTCGGCTTGATCGAAATGGTGCGCGACGAACTGCGCGCAGCCGGCATCGAAAGCACGCTGACTCACGACGCAAGCGGCAAATGGGCCAACCTGTTCGCGACGATTCCCGCATATGACGGCGAGACCAATGGCGGCATCGTGCTATCCGGCCACACGGATGTCGTGCCGGTCGACGGGCAGCAGTGGGACAGCGATCCGTTCAAACCGGAAGTGCGCGGCGACAAGCTCTACGGCCGCGGCACCTGCGACATGAAAGGCTTTATCGGCGCCGCGCTCACGCTGGTGCCGGAAATGCAGCGCACCAGGCTCGCCAAACCGATTCACTTCGCGCTGTCGTTCGACGAGGAAGTGGGCTGCGTCGGCGCCCCGCTACTGATCGCGGATCTAATGAAACGCGGCGTCAAGCCGGATGGCTGCATCGTCGGCGAGCCGACCAGCATGCGTCCGATCATCGCGCACAAGGGCATCAACGCCTATCAGTGCTGCGTGCGCGGCCAGGCGGCGCATTCGTCGCTGACGCCGAAGGGTCTGAACGCGATCGAGTACGCCGCGCGCCTGATCTGCTATATCCGCGATATGGCCGATCAGTTCCGCGAGCAAGGTCCGTTCGACGAACTCTACGACGTGCCGTTCACCACCGCGCAGACCAGCACCATCCAGGGCGGCAACGCGATCAATACGGTCCCGGCCGAATGCCGCTTCCAGTTCGAATTCCGCAATCTGCCCACGCTCGACCCGGAGCCGATTTTCGCGCGCATCGATCAGTACGCCCGCGAAACGCTGCTGCCGAAAATGTTGCGCGAACATGCGTCCGCCGCCATCGAATTCTCGAAGATTGCCGCAGCACCGGGGCTCGATTCGTCGGAACAGGCGGCGATCACGCAACTGGTGCGTGCGCTGACGGCAGATCAGGACAAGCGCAAGGTCGCCTACGGCACCGAGGCGGGACTATTTTCGCTGGCGGGGATTCCGAGCATTGTGTGCGGGCCAGGCGATATCCAGCAGGCGCACAAGGCCAACGAATTCGTCGCATTGGAACAACTCCTGGCCTGCGAGCGCTTCCTCGGCAAGTTCATCCACAGCATGTCGGTGGAGGCCCATTCGCATTGAGACGCGCCGCGCGGTAGCGAAGATTGCGCGGCGAATTTGAACGGCGGCACTTGAACTGACGCACGCTGCCAGACTCAAAACAGAACGAACGATTACACCCCACGCCATGTCCACCGCCACGCCGCAGCACACCGACCACACCATCGACGGCGAACCGATCCCGACGCTCGACGCCATCGCCACGCAGCACTTTGCGTTGACGCCGTGGGTCGCCCGCACCCCGGTGTTCGACAAGCTCGACTTTCCGTCGCTGGAAGGCACGGTGGTGAACTTCAAGTTCGAACTGTTGCAGGCGGGCGGCAGCTTCAAGACGCGTGGCGCGTTCACCAACTTGCTGGCGCTCGACGAAGCGCAGCGCAGCGCCGGCGTCACCTGTGTGTCGGGCGGCAATCATGCGGTGGCGGTCGCGTATGCGGCAATGCGTCTTGGCATCGGTGCGAAGGTCGTGGTGTTCCGCTCGGCCAACCCGGCGCGCATTGCGCTGTGCCGTCAGTACGGCGCGGAAATGGTGCTGGCTGAAAACGGCGCCGAGGCCTTCGAGATCGTCCGGCGCATCGAGGCCGAGGAAGGCCGCTACTTCGTGCATCCGTTCAACGGCTATCGCACGGTGCTCGGCACCGCCACGCTCGGCTACGAATGGGCCACCCAAACACCGGATCTGGACGCCGTAATCGTGCCGATCGGTGGCGGCGGCCTCGCTGCCGGCGTTTCGACCGCATTGCGGCTGGCGAATCCGCGCATCCATGTGTACGGCGTCGAACCCGACGGCTCCGATGCAATGGGCAAGAGCTTCGCTGCCAATCACACGGTCAAGATGGGGCACATGCACAGTATTGCCGATTCGCTGATGGCGCCACATACGGAGCAGTACAGCTACGAATTGTGTCGGCGCCACATCGACCAGTTGGTGACAGTTAGCGACAACGAATTGCGCTCAGCCATGCTGACGTTGTTCACGCAGTTGAAGCTCGCGGTGGAACCCGCCTGCGCAGCCGCCACCGCGGCCCTGCTCGGTCCGTTGCGTGAGGCGCTGCAGGGCAAGCGCGTTGGGGTGCTTCTGTGCGGCGCCAATATCGATGCGCTCAGCTTTGCTAGCCATATCGAACAGGCACGCTCGCTCGAGTCATAGTTTCCGGAGCGATTCCCGAGCGCAGCGCGCCCTTAAAAGCACTACCCTATCCTCCAGACGTTGGCTATCATGGCGCCATCGACTTCAAGGAGGAATCCCTTATGAGCATGATCAAGGAATTTAAAGAATTTGCCCTTAAGGGCAATGTGATGGATCTGGCAGTCGGTGTGATTATCGGCGGCGCCTTTTCCACCATTGTTAATTCAATTGTCAAAGACCTGATCATGCCGGTCGTCGGCGTTGCTACTGGCGGCCTCGACTTCTCCAATAAGTTCGTCCGCCTGGGCGACATCCCGGCGAGCTTCAAAGGCAGCCCCGAGTCGTACAAGGATCTGCAGACCGCAGGTGTGGCCGTGTTCGGCTACGGTTCGTTCATCACGGTGCTGATCAACTTCATCATCCTCGCGTTCATCATTTTCCTGATGGTGAAGTTCATCAACAACCTGCGCAAGCCGGCTGCCGCCGAAGAGCCGGCGCCTGCTCCGACACCGGAAGACGTGCTGCTGCTGCGTGAAATCCGCGACTCGCTGAAGAACGCGCCGCGCACGCCTTAAGACGCGTCGGCCTCTTCGCCGTTTCAGCCGTTTCAGCCGCTTCAACTGTCAAATCGCCCGCGCACCCGCGCGGCGATGCATCGAACCAAAGTACACCAAAGTAAAAAAGGCCTGCTGCGAAACGTTTCGCAGCAGGCCTTTTTCATTCACCGGCGACTCGCGCCTCGGCAAAAGTTCGCACTACGTGGAATCGCCACCGGCGGTTTTCTCGGCCTTGACGGTGGCCGCACTCTCGATCAGCTGTTCAAGCTGCGTGAAGTTCACCGGCTTGGTCAGGTGCGAGGTGAAGCCTGCGCCGAGACAACGGCGCACGTCCTCATCCGTGCCGAAGCCCGTCAAGGCGACAGCCGGCACGTCCGAATGCTCGCGGAACGCCTTGATGAAATCGAGGCCCGTGCCATCGGGCAGTCCGACGTCGCTGACGATCAGCTCGAACGTCGCCGACTGCGTGGCCGCCAGCGCATCGGCCACCCGGCCCACCACCGTCACCTCGTGACCGAGGCCGCGAATCAGTTGCGCCATCACCTCGGCGGTGTCGACATGATCCTCGATCAGCAAAATCGTCAGCATGCCGGCTGCATGGGCCGCGGCCGGCGCAGGCACAACCGCCTGCTCGACCGGCTTGGCGGCTGTCGGCAAGGTGATCGTAAAGGTCGCACCGCAGTGGGCGCCTGGGCTCTGCGCGATCACCGTGCCGCCGTGCACGTCGGTGAGGGCCTTGGTAATCGCGAGTCCCAGTCCGAGGCCGCCGAACTGGCGGGTCATGTTCTGGTTGCCTTGTTCGAAGGCGTTAAAGAGCTTGCCGATCTGGTCGGGCTCGATGCCGATCCCGGTGTCCTCGATCGATATCTGCACCTGCATGCGCTCATCGCGCGTGCGTACGTAGATATGACCACCGTCCGGCGTGAATTTAGCGGCGTTGCGGATCAGGTTCCAGAGCATCTGCTGCAAGCGCGCGCGGTCGGCCAGCACATAGTGATGCTGGGCGGCCTTGTCGATATGCACGTCCTGCTGCTTGACCTGGATCTCGCTACGGAACAGTTCCAGCACGCTATCGATCACCTCGTGCACGTCCACGGTCTCGAGCGACAGCCGCAGCTTGCCGTTCGCCACCCGGGTGAGATCTAGCAGGTCGTCGATCAGGCGCGCCTCGAGTTCCACGTTGCGGCGGATCATCAGCACACATGAGCGCGCCTGTTCCGGCAGCTCAGGAATCAGTTCGAGCACCCGCGCTCCGGCCAGCACCGGCGTGAGCGGCGTGCGCAGTTCATGCGAGAGCATCGCCAGAAAGCGGTCCTTGGCCCGGTTGGCCTCTTCCGCGGCATGCCGCGCGGCCTGCTCCGAGGCGAGCAGCCGCTCGTGTTCCTCGATCGCTTCGCGCTGCGGATGGATGTCCGTGCAACTGCCGAACCATTTCGTGACCACGCCGTCGGCATCGTGCATCGCCACGATGCGCGCGTCGAACCAGCGGTAAGCGCCGTCATGGCGGCGAATCCGCAGTTCGTGCCGGTAGTCGCCTGCGCCACTCCTGACCGCTTTGAGCCAGGTCTGGCGGATTTCCTCGCGATCGTCCGCGTGCACGGCTTCGAGCCACGCGAGACCATGCGAGCGGCTCTCGTCGAGCCCGGTGTATTCGAACCACTGCTTCGACAGAAAATCGCAGTCGCCGTTGGCGCCGCAAGTCAGCACCAGATGCGGCAGCGCCTCGGACAAGGTGCGGTAATGCTGCTCGCGGTCGCGCAGCAGCACGGCCTCGTCCGAGGCCCGCTGCAAACGCACCTGCGAGAGCACCCGCTCGACCGCTTCGGGCAGATAGTCGAGATAATCGCCGGACTTCGGCACCACGTCCGAGACACCGGCGCGCAATGCCTCGATGACGCGCGACTCGTCCGTAAAACCGGTGACAAGGATGGCCGGAATCCGCACGCCCTCGGCGCGCAGGCGGCGGAAAAAATCCAGTCCGGTTTCCGGACCGTTGAGCTGGTAGTCGAGCACAAGCAGGTCCGGCGCGCCGGAGGCGATGCGCGCGCGGGCACTATCGACATCGGAGCAAAGCGTCACGCGGCAACCGGCCCGCTGTAGCGACTTGCGAGCGAGACGCAAGATGCCCTCGTCGTCGTCGACGACAAGCACGTAAGCCGCGGGCGGCGTGGATACGTCTTCGGTCATGCTGGTTCTTTCTTTGGGTAGATCTATTCTCACGGATTTCAGGCTGATACATCCTCAGGCAACATCAGGCCCCCCTCACGACGCCGCCAGACGCTGGCCCTGCGGCAGCTTCACCACCTGCAGGAAGAAGCCGAGCCGGCGCACGGCCTCGATAAACGCGTCATACTCGACGGGCTTCGTGATGTAGACGTTGCAACCGAGCTCATAACAGCGTTCGATTTCGCGCGGGTCGTCCGTGGTCGTCAGGACGATCACCGGCACGGCCGCGGTCTGCGGCGCTTCTTTCAGGCGGCGCAGCACCTCGAAGCCATCCACCCGCGGCATCTTCAGATCGAGTAGCACCACGAAGTTCGCCAGATCCTGGCGCGGCGGATATTTGCTGGCGGCATCCCCGCTCGGCGGATCGCCGAAGAAATAATCCAGCGCCTGCTGCCGGTCGGAAAACCGCAGGAAGCCGTTCGAGATGCCCGCCCGGCGTAAATTGCGTTCGACGAGCGTGGCATGGCCGTCGTCGTCTTCGATCAGAATGATGCTGACCGTTTCCCCATTCTTCATACTGCCTCCGTGCCGGCCGTTCGCCAGTGCGTGACCATTTGTTAGTGTTTCATACTTTGCAGGCTAGCCGCGCAGGCCGTGAGGCACACTGGCCTGGATCAAGCGCCTGGCTACCTCCCCGGTTTTGACCCCGGCTCGCTGGCCCCGTCACAAGCGCGCCGGCTGCTCCGGCAGCACCACGAAAAACGTCGATCCGGCACCTTCGGCCGACTCCACCCAGACGCGCCCGCCGTGCCGCTCGACCATGCGCCGCACCAGCGCGAGCCCGATGCCGTCGCCTTTGGCCACTTCACCGTGCAGCCGCTGGAAAGCCCGGAACACCTTGGACATATAAGCCGCCGGGATGCCGAGCCCGTTGTCGCGCACGTAATAGGTGCGGGTACGCAAGACCGGTGGATGACTCTCGTCCACCGGCTCCGCCTCGCATGCCCCCACCTCGATTCGGCCTACCCGGTCCGGATCGAGAAAGTTGAGCGCATTGCCGATCAGGTTACCGAAAATCTGCTCGATCGCGCCCGGGTCGCCCCAGGCGGGCGGCAACTCGCGCACCGTCACCTGAGCGCCACGTGCCTCGATCGTCCCGGCGAGGCCGTCGACGACCCGCGCCACCACCCGTCCGATACTCACGCGCTGCCACTGATATTCGAGGCGGCCGGCCCGCGAGATGCGCAGCAACGCCTCGATGATCGCCGCCGCGCGCGTCACAGCGGTCCGCAAAAACTGCAGCGACTCGCGTACGTCGCCATCGAGCACGTTGGTGAGGCGCTGTCGTTCGGCGTCCGGCAACCGGGCCGCATCGATCGTGGCGCGCAGCTCGTCGCAGGAAACCTGCAACTCCTTCGAGAAGCCCTGCAGATTGACGAGCGGCGAGCGCAAGTCGTGCGAGACGCTGTAGATAAACATCTCGTTGTCCTGGGTCTCCTGGCGCAATTCCTCATTGACCCCGGCGAGTTCCTTGGCACGCGCCTCCAGCCGCGCCTTGAGCACCGCCTGATCCTGCTCGGCCGCGCGCAGCCGTGCGCCGGTCTGGTGCAGCACGGTATCGAGCGCGGCGATTTCATCGTTGCCCGAGAGCGGCGCACTCAGCGGCCGGCCGTGACCGAGACGCTCGGCGTTGCCAGTCAGCACCTCGAGGCGGCGGCCGATACTGCGCGCAAACACCAGCGCGGTGATGCCCCAGATCAGCATCGAGCCGAGCACCGCGGCGATCAGCGCATATTGCTGGCGAGCCCGGGTTTGCGCGAGCGAGGCGTTGCGCTCTGCATCGAGCCGCGACTCTTCGTTGACGAACGCATCGAGCTGGTCCCGAAACAGCGCCACCTGGCGCGGCACGGAGCCTGCTTCGAGGGCGACGAACGGCGCCATGCTGCGCCCCTCATGCAAAGCCTTCGCTATGTCGTCGGCCTGGGCCCGGTACGCATCGACGGTGGCGCGCATCTGCTGCACGCGCTCGGCCTGCTGTGGCGTGTCGCCCACCAGTTGTTCGAGTTGCGACAGACGGTCCCCAAGATCGACCCATGCCGCATGGCGGTCTAGAAACGTGGGGTCGCCGACCACCATACCCGTGCGGACCCGCGCGGCCTGGCGCAGCAGCGGATCGATGAGTGAAGACGACTGATACAGGATGTGCTTGCTGTTGGCCACCCACTGCGCGGCTTGTGCCGCTTGCTGCTGGGTATCGAACACGAGACCGAGCAATGCGAGCTCGACGACGCTCGGCATCGCAATCAGCAGCAGCCCCTTGGTGAATAGTTTCATGTGCCCTGTAGTCTGTCCGGACGCCGCACGGTCCAGGCGGCGGGCTGCGCGTTGCCCCCACGCGGCACAGTCCGCCGAACCGCCGCAGCGGAACCGGGCCATTATCGACGTGAACCCGAGATATTTCAATGTGCTGCCCTGGAAGCGCTGCCTAACATAAAAATGTCTTTTTTTAACGGCGAGGGACTCCCCTACAGGGCGCGTGCGTCTATCATTGAGACAGAGGTATTGGGGATGCGAATGCGCACGGCAGGGCGATTCGGCACGATTCGTGCGGATGGGTGTGAGGCAGATTGATCGTCGAATCACCGTGAATCTGGCATTTTCGTATGCTATAAAAGATCGACGTGCGGCGGCGCGAAGCCGGGAGTGGTCGCATGAGGACGCTGCGTTTCTTGCAATTCTTTTTCAGGCGAATTTTTATGTCCTTCCCGAAAAAGCGTCGGCGCGCGAAGGTGGACGGCGATGAGTCGTTCCTGGCCGTGCTGCGGCACTTCAAACCGTTCGGCCAGCTCGACACCAAGATCGCGCGCGCTCGCGCCCAGGACGAGCCGGTTCTGTATGCCCACGTGCTGCCTGGCCTGGACGTCCTCCTATGCAGCGTGCGTGGCGCGCAACCGCCCTATCCGGCGCCCGCCGAACTGCGCAGGCGCTGCATCGAATCGATCGCCAATGCCCTCGAACAGCCGCTCGACGGGCTGGAAAACGGCGGCTACTGGTACGAGGCAGACGGCTTCGGCTTTCTGGTGTTCGCGAGCCGTGCACGCGGCCGGATCCTGCCGGAATTCGGCGCCACGCGGGCGGCGGTCGGTGGCCCGCGCCGCGGCGTGCGGCGCCAGGATGCCGCAGGAGACGCCACGCCGCGTTCGCTGCGCTAACTGTCTTTCCGCTGTTTTAACGTAAAAGCGCGCTCATGCTTTCATGAGCGCGTTTGTCGTTTACAGGGTCCATTTAGTGGGCCCATTTACCGGGCCCACTATGCCGCTTCGGGTTGCGCTGCTTCCGTCAGGCCCAACGTTGCGCGGCCCCTTTCCCCTCCGGGCTGCGCTGTGCCGATTGCCCGCCCCGTGCGTTGCCTAACTGCCTCTGTAGGTGGTGGCTGCGTTCGCCGGTGTCGATGCGCTCGGCGCGGCCTTGGTCTTGCCGCTCGCCGTGCCCATGCCGGCGCCCGTGCCGTCCAGCGACAACGGCGCCCGCGCCTTTTGCTTCTGCCCCGGCGGCGGTGCGCTGGGCTGCGCGCGCTCGTTCGCCAGCAGTTGAGCACACGGCAGCGGCTTGTTGTTGCTCGGGGCAATCAGCGGAATCAGCGCGGCCAGCGGGTTGATGAGCCCGAGGCCGACCATTGCCCCGCCACGCAGCGCGAGAGCGGTCGCGTTCACGCCCACATGTGGGTCTTTGAACGTGCCTTTTACGTATAGCGGCGAGCGCAGCGTAAATACCCGGAAGCCTTTCGTATGCGGGTGGACGCCGAGGTCCATCGTCTCGTCGCGCAGATTGACGTTGCCGTCGATGTCGATCACGGCGTCATCGGTATCGAGCGCGAACACCCGCGGGTCGAGCACGCCGTTGGTCGCCACGAAGTCGGCGGCGGCGCAGTTGATCTTCACGTCGGCCGTGCCGAACAGCTTTTCATAGACCACGTTGGCCACATTCAGGCCGGCCGCTTCCATCAGCAAGCGGCTCACCGTGCCATCGGTGACGAGCGCTTTCACCTCGCCGTTCGCCGTCGCCGCCAGTGCGGCCGGCGAGTTGCCGGTTGCGGACAGCGCCGCGTCGCCGTTCACTTCACCGAGCGCGTTTTGCATCGTCTTGAAGTTCGGGAACAACTGCTTGAGCTTCAGATGGCGCGCCGAGGTCGAAAAGCGCCCCTTCAGCGGCGTGGCACTGCCGTCCAGATGAATCTCGGACGAAAGCGTGCCGCCCGCCACCCCGAACGACAGGGGCACCAGCGAGAGCACGCCGTCGGTCATCACCACATGCGTGTACACGTCGGTAATCGGCAGGTCCGGGTTCTTGATGAGACGCCGCCCGGTGAATTTCACATCGGCGTCGATCGCGTTCCAGCGGTCGGTGCGGAAGGCCTCGACCGGCAACACCTTGCCCGCCGGCTGCTGCGTCGTGTCGCCACGCCTCGCCTTGCTGGCGTTGGAATCCGCGCCGATTACCGGAGCCAGATCGGAGAACTGCAGCAGGTTCGACACCAGTTCGCCCTGCAACAGCGGACGCGGTTCGCGAGCGGTGTAGGTCAGCGAGCCGTTCAGGTCGCTGCCGCCCACCCGGCCTGTAAAGTTTTCATACTTGAAGACATTGCCGTCACGCTTGAACTGGCCAACCAGCCGGCCCTCCGTGGCATACGGGGGCGTATCCGGCAGGGTCACCCCCGTCAGCGAATACAGACGCGCCATGCTCGTGCCTTGCAGCCACAGGCGCAGATCGAGCGCGGCGAGGTTGGCCGGATCCGTGATCGTGCCGACCAGCGCCACGTGCAGGTCGCCGGCCTTGACGTCGGCCTGCAGCGGGAATGGCCGGTTGACGTCCTGCAGTGCCAGCACGCCGCCCAGCTTGCCGCTGCCCGATACCGGCGTGTGGTTGTAGGAGCCCTTCACGGTCCAGCCGATCGCGTACGGCGGAACGGGTGGTCGCGCGCCGGCGCCCACGCTGCTCGCGGCGTTGACCGGTGCGGAGGCCGCGGATGTCATGGTCGCCTCGCTGCTGGCGGTCGTGCCGGCACTCGCGCCAGCGGCAGGCGCGGCGCCGGAGCCGGCGCTGCCGGGTGCAGCGGCCGCGCCCTGCGAAGCGGAAGAAGTACCGGATGCCGTCGAAGTAGCCGAGGCGGCTGAGGTGCCTGACGTAGCCGCAGCGGCCGACGCAGCCGCCGCCTCCGATGCTGCGATCGCATTCGCCTGGGCCGTAAGCCGGCTCGCGCCTTCTTTGCCGACCACCTGGGCGGACGCGCTGCGCGACGACGCTTCCTGCTCCTTCATGACCTCGCCGATCGGAATTGGCTGGCCGAGGGTGTCGACCACAACCTGCACCTCGGTCTTCTTCTGTTGATCCGACAAGGCGATATTGCCTTTGGCGAAGGCAATATCGTGCAGATCCAGCTTCCATTCCGACGGCCCAGCCGAGGACTGCAGCTTGAAGGTCCAGTTGTCGCGTCCGTCGACCAGCCGCTCCAGATCGACCGCGGGATTCACCAGATTGATCGCCGGAATCACAATGTCATGCGCCAGCAACGGCAGCACCGCCACCTCGAAGTCGATCTCGTCGAGCGTCGCGAAATGCGGTTGTTTGGCCCAGTCGGGGTTGGCCACCGTGATATTGGCAGCCGAAAAACGCGGCCAGGGCACCCAGGCGCGCCAGCCCGTCTCGCCCACCGGATGGCGCCAGCCGACTTTCAGATCGCCCTCGATGGCAAACGACCGGCCAATCGCCTCGCTCACTTTCTGGTCGACCCACGGGCGCGCGCGATTCCAGTCGAACGTCAAAACAAAAACCGCCAGTACGGCGATCAGGACCACAATGACCGCCACGAGCCATGCGATGATCTTGCCAATTCGTCCGCCGATCGTCCGCGACACTGCCATGAGGAACTCCGCTCTTCTCTGTTTGCGTATCGGACAGCAGTTAGCATGCCCGGTTCACCGCGCCGGCCATCTGGCACGGCCAGTCATGGCAACGTGCTGAGGCGCGAAACGCGGGGCCTGCATTGTACCTATCACCCAGATTCCTACTATGACGGACACTCCGATCGCCGCCGCCGAGGACATCGCCCGGCGCGACCCGTTGAGCGGCCAGATGCTGCTGCAACCTACCCGCTTCGCCCTCTACGCAGGCGACCGGGTCGCCATTACCGGCCCGTCGGGGTCCGGCAAGAGCGTATTTCTGCGCGCCTTCGCGCTGCTCGATCCGCTCGATGGCGGGCGCGTGGTCTGGCACGGCACGCCGGTCGAGCGCGCGGCGATACCACGCTACCGGCGCAACGTCGCCTATATCCGCCAGCGCCCGGCGATTCTGGACGGCAGCGTCGAAGACAACCTGCGCTATCCGTTTTCGCTGAAGGCCTATCGCGACGTGCGCTTCGATCGCGCGCGGGCCGCGTCGCTCGCCTCCCAGGCCGGCCGCGGCGCAGACTTTCTCGACAAGCGGGCCAGCGACCTGTCGGGCGGCGAAGCGCAGATCGCCGCGCTGATCCGCGTGCTGCAGCTTGCACCCGAGGTGCTGCTGCTCGACGAACCCACCGCCTCGCTCGACCCCGAGTCGTCGCATGCCATTGAGGGGCTGGTCAAGGCCTGGTTTAGCGCCGGCGACAAGCCGCGCGCCTCGGTATGGGTCTCGCACGATCCGGCCCAGGCACAGCGCATGAGCGAGCGGCACCTGAGCATGCGCGCCGGCGTGCTGGCCGAAGCGGCGTTCACGCCCAATGCCGATGAGGAACCCACCCGATGACCCTGCAAAACCTCAGCCTGTGGGACGTGGCGATCGCCGCCCTGCTGATCGTCGTCAACGGCGCGGTGTCCGTGGCGCTCAAGCTCGATCTGGAACGCAAGCTGGCCTGGGCCGCTGTGCGCACCGTCGTCCAGTTGCTGGCGATCGGCTATGTGCTTGGCTGGGTGTTCCGCTTCGACCGCTGGTTTGTGGTGTTGCCGTTGATGGTGCTGATGACCCTGATCGCCGGTTTCGCGGGTGCGCAACGCGGCGCGCGCACCTATGCCGGCCAGCGCGCCGACAGCGTGCTGTCGATCTGGCTCAGCTCATGGCTGGTGGCCGCCGTGGGTCTGTTCGTGGTGATCCGGATTCACCCGTGGTACGAGCCTCAATATGCGATTCCGATTCTCGGCATGATCCTCGGCAACACGCTCACCGGGGTGTCGCTCGGCATCGAGCGGATGACCGAGGAGCTGACCTCGCGCCGCGACCGCGTGGATATGGCGCTCGCGCTCGGCGCGACCCGCTGGGAAGCGGCCCAGGGCCCGGCACGCCAGGCGGTGCGAGCCGGGATGATTCCTACCCTCAACCAGATGGCGGTGGTCGGCGTGGTCAGTCTGCCCGGCATGATGACGGGCCAGGTGCTGGCCGGCCAGTCGCCGCTGCAGGCTGTGCGGTATCAGATCGTGATCATGTTCCTGATCGCCGCCTCGTCCGCGCTCGGCACGGTGGGCGCAGTGCTGCTGACGTATCGGCGGCTGTTTTCGCCGGAGCACCGGTTTCTGGCATCGAGACTGATCGAGCGGGCCGCGCCCGCCCGGCAGTGAATCAACGTTTCGCCGACACCGCGACCTGAGTCCCGTCAGTCAGCGTCAGCGTCTTCGTGCTGCCGTTGGTAGGCATCGTAAAGCGCACGATCTGGCTGATCCTCACGTCGTTCGGACACTTGAGCGTCTTGCCCGCATGGGTGACGCTCTTGGTGCCGTGTGGCGAGAGGGCCTGGAAGCTCATCTGCACGGTCGCCGTGCCGTCGTCGGCGACCACCGGCGCAAAGCGGATCTGCGTTTGCCGCAGCACCGTGCCGTTGGTATCGAGCGGCAGCGAGTCGTAGTTCGGACATTGCTCCACCGCCGCAACCGGGCTGCCGGGCGGCGTCGTCTTCCATGTGAAGTCGTCGGATTCGCCGGAGCGGATGGTGCGCGTCTCCTGCGCGTTGCCGAACTCCTTCGACGTGACCTTGACCGTATAACGGATTGGGCCATCCGGTGCGGCTTGCGAAGTCACGGTGATCGGCGTGACGGCGTGGGCTAGCGGCGCCAGCGTGCAGGCCAGGGAGGCCACAATGGAAACGGCGGCAGAAACGGCGGAGAGTCTGAAGCAGGGGCTCATACGGTCACCTCGTCGTTGTGCCGCTGCACGCTCGCGTCGCAAGACGCGCAGCGAATTTACCTGGAGCCCTGCCAGTCTACCGCCAAGCGGACCCGAACGCGCTTCGCGGGGATCGGGTGTTAACCCGCTTGCGGTAAGACGTTTTCTGCGTTTCCGAATGCGAGCAACGGATGGCTTAAAAGCCGGTCAGCACCAGTTTGCCGATCGCGCGTCCCTGTTCCAGCAACTGATGCGCACGCCGCACATTCTGCGCATTGATCTTGCCGAGGTCCTCGCCGACGGTCGTGCGCAGCGTGCCCGCGTCGACGAGCCGGCCCACTTCGGTGAGCAGCTTGTGCTGTTCGATCATGTCCGGGGTGCCGAACATCGACCGCGTGAACATGAATTCCCAATGGAACGCAGCGCTTTTCGCCTTCAGCAGTTCGACGGCAATCGGGCGGTCGTTTTCGACGATCGTACAAATACCGCCCTGTGGTTTGACGACGGCTGCGGCAGCCGGGAAATGCTTGTCTGTATCGTTGAAAATCAGCACGAAATCGACCTGCTCGAAGCCGATCTGTTTCAGTTGTGCGGGCATGTCGCCGAAGTGGTCGACGATATGGTCGGCGCCCAGTTCGGTTGCCCACTTCGCCGACGCCGGACGCGAGGCGGTTGCGATCACGGTCAGCCCGGCCAGCTGCTTGGCCAGTTGAATCCCGATCGAGCCGACCCCGCCCGCGCCACCGATAATCAGCACCGAGCGGCCCTTGTCGGCGCCCTGCGGCGACACCCCGAGGCGATCGAACAACGCCTCCCATGCGGTAATCGCCGTCAACGGCAAGGCGGCTGCGTGCGTGAAGTCGAGCGAGGCCGGCTTGCGGCCGACGATACGCTCGTCCACCAGGTGATATTCGCTGTTCGCACCCGGCCGCGTGATGCTGCCGGCGTAGAACACCGGGTCGCCCACCTTGAACAACGTTACCTCGGGGCCTACTGCGGCCACCGTCCCGGCTGCGTCCCAGCCGAGCACGCGCGGCGCGCTCTCCACGGTGTCTTTCGGCGAGCGAACCTTGAAATCGACCGGGTTCACCGAGATCGCCTCGACCTTCACCAGCAGGTCGCGGCCCTTCGCTTCAGGTTTGGGAAGCTCGATGTCGAGCAGCGCTTCGGGATGGTCGATGGGCAAGTAGCGATAAAGACCGACAGCTTTCATGGCAGCTCCTGATTCGTTCGTGAGATAAATGGGATAAACGTTGCGCTCCGGCGCGCAGGGCTCGACTGCAGGGCTCGCGTCGCGCCACTTCGCTCGGACTGTGCTTATCTTAGGACGATCCTTGCCTCTCCAGAACAGGCATAATGGCTTAAACATTTTCTTGAAATTCAGAATAATGGCAAAGCCAGTCGCCTCCCCTGTGTCTGCTGTCCAGCATGAGCGCGAACGGCTCGATCTGCTCGATGTGGCTCTGTTCGTGCGGGCCGCGCTGCTCGCCAATGTGTCGGCGGCCGGCCGCGAGTTCGGTTTGTCAGCGGCAGTGGCAAGCGCGCGGCTCGCTCAACTCGAGCGGCTGCTCGGCGCCCGTCTGTTGCATCGGACCACGCGCCGCATCAGCCTCACGCAGGAAGGTGAGATTTTCATGACGCGCGCGCAAACGCTGCTCGATGCCGCCGCCGCGGCGCGCGCCTCAGTCGGCCGTGCGCAAACCGAACCGCAGGGACGCTTGCGGGTGTCGATGCCGTCGTCGTTCGGGCGCCAGCATGTGTCGCCGGTGATCCCCGAATTCCTGCGCCGTTATCCGGGCGTGAGCGTCGATCTGCGACTCTCCGACCACATCGTCGACCTGGTCGACGCCGGCGTGGATCTGGCGATCCGGCTCGGCGCGCTGAAGGATTCGACGCTGGTGGCGAAACGCCTGGCGGTCAACCGCCGGGTGATCTGCTGCGCCCCCGCATATCTGAGCGCGCGCGGCACGCCGCATCATCCGGCCGATCTGGCGCAGCACGAATGCGTGATTCTGGCGGACCAGAACAGCTGGGCCTTCGAGACGCCCGCCGGTCCGCTCGACGTACGCGTGACGGGCCGCCTCGTCACCGACAACGGCGAAGTGATCCGCGATGCCCTGCTAGCTGGTTTCGGCATTGCGCTCAAATCGACATGGGATGTAGCGCCCTATTTGCGCAGCGGCGAACTGGTGACGATCCTCGACAGCTATCCGCTCGCCGAGACGGTCGCGATCTGGGCCGTCTATCCGAGCCGCGCCTTCGTGCCGCCGAAGACGCTGGCGTTGATCGAATTTCTTGCCACCCACTTCGGCGATCCGCCGTATTGGGATGTCGAGCCGCGTTGAGTCGCATTCAAACGCTGGCTCGACCCAAGTTCAGTGCTTGCCGCGGTGCTCCCTCTGCGGCTCGCCTCGTGAGTTCGCGTTGCTATGCGCGTCGTTCTGCGTTTTCTGCTGATACTCGTCGCCGCCGCGCCGGTCAGTGTCCTTCAGTCCGCGCTGCAGGTCGCGATGGGCCTGCTTGCCCACGCCGCGCGGTTCGTCCTCGTGTTGCGACTCGACGCTCTGATCCGTTTCATGCGGTAGCGGCGCAGCCTTGTCCTGCAATGAGTCCGCGTCCCGGCCAGCGTGCAGACCGGTCTCTTTACCGTGCGCCCGATGCTTGCCGCCACCGTGCGACACTTGGGATGATGTTTTCATGGCGTCCTCCTATGTTTCGATTGCCTTCGGGCGCGCCGGTGAATCCGGCCCGCTCGTTCAATCGACGTCCGCGCCATCAAGGCGCTTCCTCATGGCAGCGTTGATGCGTTGCCGTGTCTTCGCGTAGTCGGCCCACGGGTCTTGCGGCAGCCCCGCGAGCCGCTCGTGCAGATTGGCGACCGTCCACTGGTCACCGCTCTTCGTATCGGCCATCTCACCCCACGCGAGCGGCACCGATACGCCGAGCCCCGGTCGCGCCCTCGCGGAAAACGCCGCCACCGTGCTCGAGCCGCGGTTGTTGCGCAGGTAGTCGACGAAGATCTTGCGCTTGCGGTTCTGTGGGCCCATTTTCGCGGCAAAGTGGTCAGGCAGCGTGGCCGCCATATGCTGGGCCACCGCCTGGGAAAACGCCTTCACCTCGTCCCAGCCCGCGTGTTTCGTCAGGGGCACGACGACGTGCAACCCCTTGCCGCCGCTCGTCTTGCAAAACGACACGAGCCCGAGCTCCTCGAGCAGCGTGCGGGTCAACTGGGCGGCTTCGATCATCTTGTCCCAGCCGAGTGCCGGGTCGGGATCGAGATCGAACACCATGCGGTCGGGTTTCTCGATGTTCGAGGCGAGTGCGTTCCAGGTGTGCAGCTCGACCGTGCCCATCTGCGCCGCGCCGATCAGCGCCTTGAGCGTATCGATCGTGATCAGCGGCGGATGGCCGCGGTCGAGACCCGGATGTTGCGTGACGTTAGGGATCGACAGCTTCTGGCTGTGCTTCTGGAAAAACAGCTCGCCGCCAATGTCCTCGGGAGCCCTTACCAGCGAGACCGGGCGGTCTTTCAGATGTGGCAGCAGCCAGTCCGCAACCGATTCGTAGTACTGCACGAGATCGATTTTTCGTGTGCCGGTGCGCTTGTCGATGATGCGCTCGGGATGCGATATTTTCACGCCGGCCACGGACGATGACGCCGAGCTCGACGCACTTTCCGTCTTGCGGCGCGCACGGGGCTTCGCTTGTGATTCCGTTGCAGGTTCAGCCGGGTTCGGTTGCACTTCGGCTCCTTCGCGCGGCGTTTCCCTGACGATCTGCCGCGCCGGTTTATCGCGTCGCAAGCTGATGAACGATGCCTGGCGCACGATCTGCTCGTCGGTCCACTCCGCGAAATTGCATTCGCAGACAAGCTCCGGTTTGACCCAGTGAACCGGCGTGCGGCTACGCTCGCGCGGCGCGGCGGCGAACGGCATGCGCGAGGCCTCCAGCCGGTCCAGCGCCTTCTTCACCGCGCGCAAGAGGGTCGCGTCAAAACCGGTGCCGACGCGGCCGGCATATTGCAGTTTGCCTTTGCCGTCATACACGCCGAGCAGCAACGCGCCAAAAGCCGCGCGGCTGCCGGCCGGCTCGCTATAGCCGCCGATCACGAATTCCTGACGCCGGCGGCATTTGAGCTTGATCCACGTGGAGCTGCGGCCCGCAGCGTAATGGCTATCGCGCCGCTTGCCGATGATGCCTTCGAGGGCCATGTCGCAGGCGCTCTTCAGGAGCTCGTCGGCGCTAAAGGCGAAGTCTTCCGAAAAGCGCAGGACGCTGTCGTCCACGCCTTCCAGCAGCGCATGCAGGATCGCGCGGCGCTGCATCAGCGGTACACCGCGCAGGTCATAGCCGTTTAGAAACGCGATGTCGAACAGGTAAATGACAATGTCTTGTGGCCGGTTCGCATCGAACGCGTTTTGCAAAGCCTGAAAGTTCGGCACACCCTTTGGATCCAGCACGACCGCCTCGCCATCGAGCCATCCGCTCTCGATCTGCAGTTGCGCGAGCGCCCCGACCTGTTTGCCGAAGCGCGCCGTCCAGTCGTTCCCGGCGCGCGTGTAGACACGTACCGGGTGTTTCGCAGCGCGATGATCGATGCGCATCAGCGTCCGGTAGCCGTCGAACTTGATTTCATACGACCATTCGTCACCTGCCGGTGCGGCGTCGATCAGCGTCGCCAGTTGCGGTTTGAGGGTGGCGGGCAACCGGGCCTTTGCGGCCCCCTTGATCGCCGACGAGTCGGCCCGCGGGCGCGCGCTCGAATGCGCGGAGGTCTTGCGTGTGCGGGACGCGGTGGGTTCGTTGAACCGATTGTTAGGCCCACCGCCAAGCACACTGCCCGGCTGCTCGGCCAGCACATCGAAGTCGGCCTCGCTGCGCGCCGCTTTGTCACGTTCCTTGATAAGCAACCACTGCTCCTTGTCGCCGCTGCCGCGCATATGGCTGCGCACCAGCGTCCAGCCACCGTGCAGCTTGTCGCCCATCAGCGTGAACTTGAGCTTGCCCGCCGCATACGCCTCACGCGCATGGGCCACCCCGCCGGCCGGCTCCCAGGTGCCGCGATCCCAGACGATGACCGACCCCGCCCCGTAGTGGCCGGGCGGAATCTCGCCCTCGAAGGAGCCATATTCAAGCGGATGATCTTCGACATGCACGGCAAGCCGCTTCACCGACGGATCCAGACTCGGCCCCTTAGGCACCGCCCACGATTTCAGCGTGCCGTCGAGTTCAAGCCGGAAGTCGTAGTGCAGGCGGCGGGCATCGTGTTCCTGGATCACGTAGGACAAGGCGTGCGCAGACTTGCGGGATGCAGCCTTGGCGCCTGCCTTACGCGCATGCTTGCCTGACGGTTCGGGCGTCTCGTCGAAGCGGCGCTTGCGATGATAGGGATCGAGCCGGCCGGTCATGGGAGTAGTTTGAAAGCGCCCTTACGCAGCGCTGCGTTTGCTGCGAGGCGCGGAATTCTTGTTCGAGGCGGCCGAACGCGCGCCGACGCTGCTCGCCCGTCGCGTCGTGCCGGTCCTGCGACGTGACGGTGACGCGGGCTCTTCTGCTTCATCATCGTCCTGCGCTGCGCGGGACCGCCCGGCCGCTTTGCCCTTGCCGCGCCCAAGGCTGCGCTTGAGCAGATCGGACAGATCCAGAATCTCGGCGGACTTGCGCGACTCACGTGGCGTTTCGACGTCGGTGATCTCTTCGGTCTTGCCCGCACGGACCTTGCGCTCGACGAGCGCCAAGATGTCGTCGCGGAAGGTGTCGTGATAGGCCGATGGGTCCCAGCTATCGCTCATGTCGTCGATCAGCTTTTTCGCCATGTCGAGCTCGCGCGCGGTGAGGCCAGCCTTCTTCGAATCTTCGGACGGCAGCTTCAATTCGCCGAAATCGCGCACCTCGTCGGCCCAGCGCAGCGTGTTGAGCGCGAGGACCGGGCCGACCGGAATCAGTGCGGCGAGATGCTGCTTGTTGTGCAAGACGACGTTCGCGATGCCGATCTTGCCCGACGCCTTCAGCGCCTCGCGCAGCAAGGCGTAGACCTTCTCGCCCTTGCGGTCCGGCGCAAGGAAATACGGCGTGTCGAGGTAGAGAAACGAAATTTCCGGCGCCTCGACGAACGCGAGGATATCGACGGTCTGGGTGGATTCGGGGTTCGCCGAGCGGATCTCGTCGTCGGATAGCACGACGTATTTGTCCTTCTCGTACTCGAAGCCGCGCACGATGTTCTCGCGCGTGACTTCCTTGCCGGTCCGCTTGTTGATCTGCCGGTAGCCGATCGGATCGATCGAGCGCTTGTCGAGCAGGTTGAAGCCGACTTTTTCCGATTGGGTAGCCGGATACAGTTGCACCGGGACATGCACGAGGCCGAAGCTGATCGCGCCTTTCCAGATCATGTGTGACATCGTGCGCTCCCAAAGGCCGGAACCTTCGGTCAAGCAGCAAGCGTGCCACCGGTGCGCAGGCTGCGGCGCGCGGCGCGGGGCCGCTGACACGCGCCGCGCGCTCTGTAACTCTTGCGCCGCTTCGGCAAAAGCTACGGCCAGTGCTACGACAAAGCGACGCTAGCTCAGCTCGCAGGGCACCGCAGCATAGCCCCGAAAACGCACCCTGCCGCCGCGCGTCGGCGCGCCGCTCAAGCGGTACGCCGGGAAACGTCGCACAAAGCGCCCGATTGCGATGCGCGCCTCGAGACGCGCGAGCGATAACCCGGCGCACTGGTGAATGCCGAAGCCGAAGGCAAGATGGCGATTCGGTTCGCGGCGGATGTCGAAACGCTCGGGATCGGCGAACTGCTCCGGGTCGCGGTTTGCCGCGCCGATACACAGCGTCACCGGTGTGCCGCGTGCGACCGCGACGCCGCCAATCTCGGTGTCCACAGTCGCCATCCGGTTGCCGAGCTGATTCGAGCTTTCGAAGCGCAGGCATTCTTCGACCGCGCTCTCGATCAGTCCGGGCTCCTGACGCAAGGCCTCGCGTGCGTCGGGCCACTCACTGAGCGTGACGAGTCCATTGCCGATCAGGTTGGTGGTGGTCTCATGGCCCGCGTTGAGAATGAAGATGCAGTTTTGCAGCAGTTCAGCTTCCGAGAGCCGCTCGCCCTCCACTTCGCCCTCGATCAGCCGTGTCAGCACGTCGTGCTGCGGGTCGCCGGGCGCACGCCGGCGGCGCGCTACCAGATCCTGCAGATACTCGATGAATTCGCTCACTGCGCGGTTGCCGCGTTCGAGTTGCGTCTCAGTGAGCGCCGGCTCGAGCGCACCGAGAATCGCCAGCGACCAGTCGCGTAAAGGCGCGCGCTCGGCATGCGGCACGCCCAGCAGATTGCCGATGATTTCAAGCGGAATTGCTGCCGCGAACTCGCCGATCAGATCGAGATGTCCCTGAACGGCAGCGCGCTCCAGCAAGCCATCCACCAGCCGGATCAGATCGGGCTCCATCGCCGCAATCGCCCGCGCCGTCAACGCGCCCGCAATCAGCTTGCGCACCCGCGTGTGCAGCGGCGGATCGTTGAATACCAGGCTCGTCGTGTGGTGCGCATAGAGCGGCGACGCCCCGTATTTCGGCTTGAATTCGACGGTCTTGTCTGAGCTAAAGGTCTTGGGATCGCGGTAGACCGCTTGCACGTCCTTGTAGCGTGTCAGGAATAGCGAGCCGTCCGGCATGCGCTTGACCGGCTCATGCGTGCGCAGCGCCTGGTAGACCGGATAGGGGTCGGCATAGAAGGCGGGCGTCAGATGCTGCAGATTGAAGTCGCGGGCGATGATCTGTGCGTCATCGCCAGGCACAGGCGCGATCATAGGGTGTCTCCGGTCACAGGGTGTCTCCGTGGTGGTTGTGCTTCTCGGGCCTGACGCCTGGCGTGGCCGCCCTCTCCGCGCCTTGCGTGCCGGCCCAGACAGAGCGCCACCGCGCTACGTAGCCGGCAGCAGCATCGAAGGCTTCAGTATGGCCTCGCGGCGCCGCGGACGCAGCACGCCGACCCGTTACAATAGCGGGATTTTCCGCGCGCGCCGCGCGCTCTTTCCTGCGTCGACATGAACCTCGTCATCCAAAGCCCCGCGCCCCTGTCCGCCGACCACCATAAGACGCTCCTCGCGCTTGCGCGCGGCTCGCACGCCGCCGTCATCGACGCCCACGCGATCCGCATCGCCGACGCGAACCCCGGCCAGCGCGCCGATCTGGAGGTCTACTGCGGCACGCATGCGCTGGATTTTGCGTTTGTCGAGCCTGACCGGCAGTTGCGCGACTTCGGGCTGGCCGCGATGGATATGGATTCGACGCTGATTACGATCGAATGCATCGACGAAATCGCCGATTTTTGCGGCTTGAAAGCCGAAGTCGCGGCCATCACCGAAGCGTCGATGCGCGGCGAAATCAAGGATTTCAACGAAAGCCTCACCCGCCGCGTGGCGCTGCTCAAGGGTCTCGACGCGAGTGCGCTGAAGCGCGTGTACGAGGAGCGGCTGCGCCTGTCGCCGGGGGCCGAACAGATGCTGGCCGGTGCGAAAGCGGCGGGCCTGAAAACCTTGCTCGTCTCCGGCGGGTTCACGTTCTTCACCGAGAAACTGAAAGCTCGCCTCGGTCTCGATTTCACGCGCGCCAATACGCTCGAAATTGTCGACGGCAAGCTGACGGGCCAGGTGACGGGCGAGATTGTGAATGCAGAGGTCAAGGCGCGCACGCTGCGCGAGACCTGCGCCCAACTCGGTATCGCGCCGAGCCGGGCAATCGCGATGGGCGATGGCTCGAACGATCTGAAAATGATGGCCGAAGCGGGGCTATCGGTGGCGTTTCGGGCGAAGCCAGTGGTGCGCGAAGCGGCGAGTGTCGCGTTCAATCATGTGGGACTGGATGGGTTGTTGCGGTTGTTCTGAGCTGCCTATGCCCCTCGCACCGAGGGGCAATCAACGAGACACAGCATCATCCGAGACCAGCATGCTTAGCCATGCTCAATAATAATTGCGATGCAGATGACGACAGTCATCACTGCGCACAACACACACGTCCCGTAACCACACCAGGCCATAACGCGGTCGACGTTTTTCTGTGACTCTACAAAACGAAGTAGATCAAACATGTGATCCTCCCATTGGAACCAGAATTTTATCCTATTTACGATAAATTTTTCCACACTAGGTGAACATGCATTGCCGTGTATGCAACGGCGATGAGGCCAGTCATGCAGATCGAAATGGGGACTATTCCGAGAGGCGGGGAAGTGACTCCAGGTTGCACGCGCTTCGAGCGCGATTGCGCAATCAACCCTTCGCTGTGAGCCTTCGTCGTCGCAGTCATAACGATAATGGAGCAAGCAAATGCACTCACGCAAAACAAGGCAATGCAGAGTTCCGGCACAGGCATCGCGCCTCTTGCCTCTAGCGCAGTGACGGCCTCGTAGGTCGCGGAAGCAGAAAGCGCCATCGCCGACCATAGCAACTGACCGTCCTTGACCGACTCGACAATCAACTGCCTCGCAGCATCGTAGCCATGAGCGACTGCCGCGAGCGCTATGGTAAAAACCGGTCCGACGATCGGCGCGGCGAGATTCAGCGGTAACCAGAAAAAGAGATCCATTGAAGTTCGATGTGTAGAGGCTGTGCGAAAGCCCGATTCGCTCCATCGTAACGACAACGTTTAGCCAAGACTATTCGGCCGATTGGACAACGCGACTACTCGCGCAAGGTTCGCCACAGAAACAAAAAAGCCCACCGGGGCCGTATCCCGATGGGCTTCTCCCAACCATCCAGCACCGCCAACGCGCGAAGGCGCAAACCTCGTCAGGCCAAGGTGCCCAGACTGTTCTCCATATCCGCCCGCAGATCGGCCTCTTCCTCGAGCCCGATATAGAAGCGCACCAGCGTACCGCGATGCGGCCACTGCGCCGCCGTGCGCATCGACGCGATGTCGTACGGCATCACTAGGCTATGCGCCCCGCCCCAGCTCCAGCCGATCGAAAACAATTCGAGCGACTCGCAGAACGTATCGATTTGCGCGGGTGTGTAGCGGCCATCGAACACCACCGAAAACAACCCACCTGCCCCCGTGAAGTCACGTTCATAGAACTCGTGTCCCGGGCAATCGGGCAACGCCGGATGCAGCACGGCCGCGATCTCCGGGCGCGTCTTCAGCCATTTAGCAAGCGCCAGCGCGCTGCGGTCGTGCTGCTCGAAGCGCACCTGCATGCTCGGCAGGCTGCGCAGAATCAACGAGCAGTCGTCCGATGAGACGCCGATGCCCATGCGCATGCGCGCAGACTTCAGCTTCAGATGGAGCTCTCGGTCCACGGTAATGGTCGCACCCATCAGCACATCGCCGCCGCCGGACTGGTATTTGGTCAGCGCCTGCACCGAGATATCGACGCCGTGCTCGAACGGGCGAAACGCAAGCCCGGCGGACCAGGTGTTGTCAATCGCGGTGATCACGTTACGGGCACGCGCCGCCGCGGTGATCGCCGCCACATCGGGCACCTCCATGGTCACCGAACCCGGCGCTTCGAGCCAGATCAGACGGGTATTCGGCTGGATCAGCTCGGCAATCCCAGCGCCGATCATCGGATCGTAATACCGCGCGGTGATACCGAAATCGCGCGCCAGCCAATCGCCGTGATCGCGGTTCGGCGAATAGACGTTGTCCGGAATCAGGACATCATCGCCCGCTTTGACAAGACCAAAGTAGACATTGGAAATCGAGGACAGCCCCGACGGCTGCAGCAGCGCATGATTGCCGCCTTCGAGAGCCGCGAGCCGCTGGGCCAGTACGAGCGAGGTAGGCGTGGCATGCAAACCGTAGCGCCACTGACCGTCGTTGCGCCAGTCGAGCGCACGCATCGTCGCAAGATCGGGGAACACCACGGTCGAGGCGCGCGCCACCGGCACCGCGAACGATTCGAAGCCCGGCGTGAGCTGGTCTTCAGCGCGCACGATGCGGGTCTGCAGGCCGCGCGGGGGTTTGGATTGGGTCATAGTGATTTCGCGTAAAGCCAAAACAGAACGGATAGCGTGCGCTGCGGTGCAGCGCTTACTCGCCAATCGAGAGGTTGCTCACCCCATTCACCGTATGCGCGCCGCTCGCAGCGGGCGCCGCCGCGCCGCTCGCAGCGGGCGCCGCCGCGCCGCTTGCCGGCGGCCGTGCTGCTGCCGCAGCCGGAACCGGTTGGCCGGCCGCCAGCGGACGCAAGTCGAACGGTTGCGGATCGGAGTCGTCGACGTTCATGCGGTCGCCCGCCAGCGAACCGTCTGCCGCAAACTTGCCGACCCAGTTGCCGGTGATATGAGTGCCGTCGTTCGACTCCTCGACTTCGAGGGTGTCACCGTCGCGGTCGCCTGCGATCAGGATCACTTCACCCGTATCGGTGTACTGATATTCACCATGTACACCCGACGGATCGTCGGTCTTCGCTCCGAGCCGCAGCACGATCTGACGCGTGCCCAACGTGCCGGCATAGCGCGGAAACTTCGCAAATTCCGGGCTCGGCTTGAGCGGCAACCGGATCGGCGGCGGCGCGGCCAGTTCCTTGACCGCATCGCTTTGCGCCCACACCTGCGTGGGCATCAAGCTGCCCGCACCGGCCAGCAGCAGCACCGCCGCTGCACCGGGGATCCAGCCGCGCCAGCGCGCGGCGCTCTTAATCGCTTTCGATTCCAGCATCCGTTCCTTCCTGTTGCATGAAGCGAGGCGCTACCCGCCCCGCGTCAGATCCGCTCGAAGATCGCCGCGATGCCCTGGCCGCCGCCAATGCACATCGTCACGAGCGCATACCGCCCGCCGATGCGCTCCAGCTCGTACAGCGCCTTCACGGTGATCAATGCGCCGGTCGCACCGATCGGATGGCCGAGCGAAATGCCGGAGCCGTTCGGATTGACCTTCGCGGGATCGAGCCCGAGTTCCTTGCTGACCGCACACGCCTGCGCGGCAAATGCTTCATTGGCTTCGATGACGTCGAGGTCGGCGACCGTCAGGCCGGCGCGCTCCAGCACCTTGCGGGTGGCCGGCACCGGACCGATACCCATGTAGGCCGGGTCGACGCCAGCGTGCGCGTACGCCACGAGGCGCGCCAACGGCTTCACGCCGCGCTGTTCGGCGACGCTGCGCTCCATCAGCACGACCGCGGCGGCCGCGTCGTTGATACCGGACGCGTTACCGGCCGTCACCGAGCCGTTTTCCTTCGCGAACACCGGCTTCAACTTCGAAAAGTCCTCCGCCGATGCGTTCAGGCGGACGTGCTCGTCCTGCTCGAACACGACGTCACCCTTCTTCGACGCAATCGTGATCGGCAGAATCTGTTCCTTGAAATAGCCGCTCGTGATGGCGTGGGCCGCGCGGCGGTGCGACTCGAGCGCAAGCGCGTCCTGCGCCTCACGGCTAATGCCGAATTTCTGCGCGACGTTCTCAGCCGTCACGCCCATGTGGATGCCCTGGAAGGGGTCGTTGAGGGCGCCGAGCATCATGTCGACGAGACGCGCATCGCCCATGCGCTGACCGAAGCGCGCAGCAGGCATGATGTACGGTGCACGGCTCATGTTCTCCGCACCGCCGCCAATGGCAATATCCGCATCGCCGAGCAGCACGCTCTGCGCAGCGGAGACGATTGCCTGCAGACCTGAACCGCACAGGCGGTTCACCGTCAGCGCGGGTGCGTGCTGCGCAACGCCGCCGTTGAGGGCCGCCACCCGGGCCAGATACATGTCCTTCGGTTCGGTGTGGACTACGTTGCCGAATACCACATGGCCGACTTCGTCACCCGACACCTTGGCGCGCGACAACACCTCGCGCACCACGCGCGCGCCAAGGTCGGTCGGCGAGAAGTCCTTGAGGCTGCCACCAAAGTCGCCAATGGCCGTACGTACTCCGCTAACCACCACTACGTCTCGTTGCATTGCTCGCTCCTCTACTCTCTGATAGTGATTCTCGCCTGCCAGGGTGCGTACCAACGCTCGCTGGCTACCTTGTTCATTATCGTCGGGCCGTCCCGGACAGGCCATGGGGTTTAGTCAAGCGCGGCGTCTAATCCCCTGCTGCCAGCGCCTTCTCGACCGCCGTATGATGCGGAATCGGCGCCACCGCCCCGAAGCCTTGCGTGGACAGTGCCGCCGCCATATTGGCGTAACGTGCCGCGGCAAACGGATCATCACCCGCGACGATCCGCGCGATAAATGCGCCGCCGAAGCAATCGCCGGCGCCGGTCGCATCCACGGCATTCACGACGTGCCCAGGAACCAGACGCCGCTCCTCCGGCGTGGCCACATAGGCGCCCTGCTTGCCGAGCTTGAGCGCCACGACCCGCGGCCCGAGCGCCAGCAGGAAGTCTACGATTTCATCGCGGCCCGTGAGTCCCGTCAAGACCGTGACGTCATCCCAGCTTGGAAGACAGATATCCGTGTAACGGATCGCTTCGACCATCACCGCGCGCGCTCTCGCGAGCGGCCAGAGTTTCAGGCGCAGATTGGTGTCGAAGCTGATGCGCACGCCGTTTGCGCGTGCATGGCCGATCGCGGCGAGCGCTGCGTCGCAGGCGCTCACGCTAATCGCGAGGCTAATACCGGACAGATGCAGCACCTGCGCAGCCGCCAGCGCGTCGAGCGGCAAATCATGCGGTGCATAGCGGCTCGCCGCCGAACCCGCCCGCAGATAGTCGAACTGGTGGCCGTCCGGGCCGTGCGAGACGAAATACACGCCGGTGGGCGCGTGCGCGTCGATCTTGATCATCGACGTATCCACCGACTCACATTGCCACAGATCGAGCAGCAGGCGGCCGAAATGATCGTCGCCGACCGCCGACACAAACCCCGCCGTCGCACCCTGCCGGGCAGCCGCAACACAGAAGTTCGAGGTGTCGCCGCCGAACCCCTGCAAGTAGTTCGGCTGGTCCTTCGACGACTGGTTGAATTCAACCATCGCCTCGCCGAGTGCGAGGATTGCCGGGCTCGCCGCCGTGGCCATGGCTTACACCTCGCCCCACAGGTCGTGGCCGTCCGCGCCGGTGATTTTCACCGAGACGAAATCGCCGACCTTGTAGCGCTTCGAGGCCTTGGTGGTGGGCGCGATATACACAACGCCGTCGATCTCCGGCGCGTCCGCGGCCGTGCGGCCGATGCCGCCGTCGGCATTGATCTCGTCGACCAGCACCTTCAGCGTCTTGCCGACCTTGCGCGCGATGCGCTTGGCCGATACTTCCTCGGCCACTTCCATGAAACGCGCGCGGCGCTCTTCACGCACTTCGTCGGACAAGGCGCCGTCGAGTTCGTTGGCGGTGGCGCCTTCAACCGGCGAGTAGGCGAAGCAGCCAACGCGATCGAGTTCCGCTTCGCGGATGAAGTCGAGCAGCGTCTGGAACTGCTCTTCGGTCTCACCAGGGAAGCCAGCGATAAACGTGCTGCGGATCGTCAGGTCCGGGCACATCTCGCGCCATGCGCGCACGCGCTCCAGCACCTTCTCGGCGTTGGCCGGGCGCTTCATGCGCTTCAGCACTTCCGGATGGGCGTGCTGAAACGGCACGTCGAGGTACGGCAGCACGTGGCCCTTGAACGGACCTTCGGCCATCATTGGAATCACTTCGTCGACGCTCGGGTACGGATAGACGTAATGCAGACGCACCCACGCGCCGTACTGCGCGGCCAGTTCGCCGAGCGCGCCGACGAGATCGGTCATGCGGGTCTTGATCGGCTTGCCGTTCCAGAAACCGGTGCGGTACTTCACGTCCACGCCGTAGGCGCTGGTGTCCTGCGATATCACCAGCAGTTCCTTCACGCCGGACTTGAAGAGGTTTTCCGCTTCGAGCATCACTTCGGCGACCGGACGTGACACGAGGTCGCCGCGCATCGACGGGATGATGCAGAACGTGCAGCGATGGTTACAACCTTCGGAAATCTTCAGATACGCGTAGTGACGCGGCGTGAGCTTCACGCCCGCTGCCGGCACCAGATCGACAAACGGATCGTGCGGCTTCGGCAGATGGCTGTGGACCGCCTGCATCACTTCGCCCAAGGCGTGCGGGCCGGTCACGGCCAGCACCTTAGGATGGACTTCTTCGATCAGGCCGGTGCCGCTTGCGCTCTTCTTCGCGCCGAGACAACCGGTGACGATCACCTTGCCGTTTTCGGTGAGCGCCTCGCCGATGGCGTCGAGGCTTTCCTGCACGGCTTCGTCGATGAACCCGCAGGTATTGACGACCACCAGGTCGGCGCCGTCATACGTGCCGGAGATCTCGTAGCCTTCGGCGCGCAGTTGGGTGATGATCTGCTCGGAGTCGACCAAGGCTTTCGGGCACCCGAGGCTGACGAAGCCAACCTTCGGAGCTGCATTGGTGGGCGAAATGGGGGAGGAAGCTTGCGACATAGGGGCGGTCCGGCGGATGGAGGTAAACGTAACCTCGCATTGTACCCCGTGGCAGGCGCCGCACACCCGCGCCCGGCGAAGGCGGGTCAACCCAGCGGGCTGTTGTTGCAGCAGCGTCGCCAGCCCGACTCTGCACCGGACAGCGCATGCCGGCGCCGCGAGAGGCATGGGGCGTGGCCCCCAATGAGGCTTAACCGTCGGCCAGAGGCCGACCTACCCTTTCGGATTGCGCGATTCGGTGTCGCGACGCAGACGCACGCCGTAGCCGAGACCACCCTCTTCGCTCAGAAACAACACGCCGGCACTCTCAAATGCGGTCGTCACTTTGATGATCGTCGCGAAATGCGCATGGATTTCCTCGCCCGCGGCTTCGAGACGTTTGACCGTAATGATCGAAACGCCTGCCATCTCCGCGAGCTTCGCCTGGTCCCAACCGAGAAGCGCTCGGCCTGCCCTGATTTGTATGCCCGATATCATGCTTGACAATAGGTATCTCTATTGATACTTTTAGTATCATACACGGTGGAGGTACCTATGGCTACAAATCCAGCGCCTGCGGACTGCAGGATGACACGATCAGCCTCTTATTTCCTGGTCGACGACGTGTTTGCGACGGCAGAGTTCTATCGTGACGTGTTGGGCTTTACCTTCGACGAGTTCTTTGGTGTCCCGCCAAGCTTTGTCATGGTCCAGCGCGACGACGTGACCATCATGTTCCGGCAGGTGCGGCCACCAAGGGCGGCGGTCGCGCGGCCCAACTCAACCATCATGGACGAAACGTTTGATACCTATATCCACGTCTCGAATGTGGATCAACTGGCCGCGGAGTTGCGCGCGAAGAAGGCCGATATTGTCGAAGGACCGGTTGATAGAATCTACGACATGCGAGAGCTGCTCGTGCGCGACTGCAACGGATATGTCATTGCATTCGGGCAGGGCTGAGTCCGATAGCTCGTCGGAGATCGGTTCGATGGGGTGAGAGTCCATTGGCGCATCGTGCGTCGGCGCTGTTTGCCCGCTATCACTGCGGATTCCACCGGTCAATGCAACACAATAGAAGCTGCGTAATAGAAGCTGCGCGATCGGTGGGAGCGTTGCCGTGTTTCAAATGCGGCACACATGGCAGGCGGCGATTCGTTATTGCAGGCGACACGTTCGCCACCGCGAACAACTGCAATAGACACCTGGCCCATGAAAGTGATTGCAATCATCCTGCTCGCCACGCGTACCTGTCGTCCGCCGGCAGGCAGCATCGCTTCCCAGGCGCCTTCTCACCGGCTAGACTTCGATCATCACACGGGACTCTTACCGGACAGGTGACCGATGCCTCCATCCGATGCAGGTTTACTTACCGCTGTGCTCGATGCCGTCGCCCAGCGCGGCAGTCTGGTACCGAACGACTGGACGAACGTCGTCTCGTTTGTCTCTCTGCGGCCGCCCGATAGGTTCGATCGTGACGCATTCGAAAGACTGCGCTCGATGATGAAGGTTGGCTACGGCCTCGAACTGACTGTTGTCGGCGGCGCCTACGGATGTTTCAAGCTGTTCGTGCGTGTCGAGCATTCACCGGACGGCAAGGCAACGACTGTGGAAGTAGATTCCAACACGCAGCCCGATCCGGATCTATTGGGCATCGTCCTGCGGCAAATCATGAATTCCCCGTCCTTGAGAAAGGAGCTCGCCGAAGCCGGCATCGCCAAGGTGCAGACCCGCGAGGTCACGTACGACGTGCGCACCGAGGAACGCAGTCCGGGCCACGGCGGCGACCGGCCGATCATCATCGTGAATGGGCCGGTCGGCTCGATCGGCAACGAGAACACGATTTCGGGCACGGACATCAGCGCCGGACAAGATCGGCCGCCGGCCAGCCGCGACTCGCGCAAGCCTGGGCAAGAAATGTGACCGGGATCCCAAAAGAGAAAGGAGCGAGAGAGTGAACAAGACCACCGAAGTCAAAGGCGCTGTGGTTTCGATAGGCGACTTCAACGAGATCCACGACGTCAACGTGCAGGTCAACATGGTCGAGGCAATGGCCGACGGCGAACTGCGCTCGCTGGCCGAGCAGCTCGCTTCCCTACGGCAGGCGCTACAGTCCAAGGCGGCATCGGCCGACGATTTCGTCGAGCTCGGCCAGCTTGCCCAAGCGGAAAAGGCCGCTCAAGCCGGGGACAAGACCGGCGCGTTCGATGCGCTAAGAAAGGTCGGTCGGTGGAGCCTCGACGCCGCCAGGGATCTGGGCGTCGCCCTCCTCGCCGAAGTCATCAAGAAGTCGGCCGGGATCGGCTGACGTGCAGGCAGTTCAGGAACTCCCGAGAAATTCAGATCCGGCAGCCGTACGAAGTAAAGAGCGGCCTCATCCGGGAAAATCCGCACCAACCGCCATCCAGATACAACGCAACGTCCTGCCTCCCCGAAGGCGAAGTTTCGGCGAGAGCCCCGACACAACCAGGCTCAATCCGTAATCAGCGATTCCGCCCAGGAATGGGTACCCATATTGCCCGTCCCATTACTCATCCAGTCATAGTCACCATATCCCGCACCCTCGCCCGGCCACGGATTCATGAAATAGATCATCTGCCCGTCGTCGTCGTAGCCGTCGAGGACAAGAAAATGTCCACCTCCATTGGGCCACTGCCAAAGAATAACGACGGGATTGCCCTGATCGATTGCGGATGTCACGGTTTGATAGGCAGCCGGCTCGTCGTAGTAGGTCGAGTCGCGCCGTCCTAGCGACCACAAAATGCCGGAGATGCCCGTGGTGCCCGTCATATAGTTGGGGGCGTTAGCCGACGAGTCGTCCCAATCGAAATCGCTATTTCCACACGCATAGTCAATACCGCTCACCCAATTGACGATACTGCATTGCGTCGTAGAGACGCCGCGGTAAGTCAATACTGCATTGGCATCCGCAGCCCAGCACCATTCGCTATGATCCTGCGTCACGATGGGAACATTAAGCTGTTGCGATGCGGCGCAGGCGAGTATCGGAAAAGCTAGCTGCAGCGCTCCCCCGATCCATCGGGAAATCGCGGTAGTCGTCTTCATTGAGAATTCTCCGGTTGCATCAGTCGCACGGGGCGTAGGCCACGACGGATACTGGTGCGCAAGTCGGGCAATATCTGCGACTCGGGAATGGCCGTGGGAACTTGATTCGCATCGAGGGTCTGTTCGCCCAGCATCGCCCGCGCACTACTCAGCGGGACATATTGCGGCACCGATTGACCGGCTGCGGGTGAAGCGATTTCGACAAAGTCGGCCACGCCTTGAGGGCTGCGAATGAAACGCAACTGGGGAGGAGGAACCTGGTTGGCATAGCGCGACACGACCCTGCTGACTTCCTGTGCCAGCCCACTCGCACCAGCGGAGACCATTTGCCAGTGGTCTCGCATTTTGGCGACCGTGATCAAGCCAACCGGTCTATTGCCGAGCATCACGACGAATCGCCACTCGCCGCCTGGATACGTGCTCGATGCGATGCTGCTACCGGCCAGAATCGCACGGGGATCGATCAGGTTGACCTGAAAGCCGTAACCAATGGTCGCATTGCGCAATTCATTGTAGTCCTCAACATCCATGATACGAACTGTGCGCCCCTGGTTTGCGGTAGCAGTCAGTCGATTCGCCAACGTCGTCAGACCTTCTTCAGCGGCTTGACGTTGCGCTGTTCCTTGAGCGATCGAGATGGTATCAGCATCAGAGCTTAGATTGGCCGAGTGCCCGACCGGCGCTCCTGATACAGAGTGGCATATCAAGATCGACGCGATAAGCAGAGTGGCGACTTTATATCCTTTCTGCATCGGAATACTCCAGATATGGATGATGCATTAAATGATTGTTTTTATTGTCGGATTCCCCCGGCAGTATTGGACTGCTTATCGACGAGTGTAATCGTCCGTAAGATCGCCGAAACCTGTCAGAATAGACAGTTATCCTAACTGTCATGTTTAACAGGTTTCTTTTGCGTCAACAGCTGATAAGATCGGACGGGTGCCGGTCCGTCCGTGATGAAATTGATCAGGCGGACCCGCTACAAAGAGAAGTACGGGATGTGCTGCGACTTCGTGTTCGGCGTCGAGTTATGTCTCGCGGCCGGACATGAGCCCGCCCGCAAGCTCGCGCTGCGGCGTCTCGTGCCAATTGTCGTTTCAAGATATTCGAAGAATCACGCGCCGCTACTGCGCCTGAAGATCGCGCTCAGGCGCCTGGGCGCGACGGAACCCGTCTCGGCCATTGGCGTCACCCCACCAAAGCCCAGGTTACCCGTCGCAGCAGCATCGCACGCCCTAACGGCCTCGACCCGCCAGCCGCTTACTTCTTCTCCGGCTCCGGGTTCGTCTGCGGATTGGCAGGCGTAAACGGGAACGTGCTGAACATCGACTTGGCCTGGTTCTGCATCTGCTCCTGCATCTGCACGAACATGTTCTTCGACTGCTCGATATAGCTGGTCATCATGCCCTGCATCATCGGCGCCTGCATGTTCATGAACTGCGACCACACCTCGGGATTCATGGCCTTGCCTTCATACAGGTTCTTCGACTGATCGGCGAGCTTGGCCTGGATGTCGATGAATGCCTGGATGTTCTTCTCGAGATACGTGCCCATCATGCCCTGCATCGCGTGTCCGTAGAAACGGATGATCTGCGAAAGCATCGACGACGAGAACATCGGCAAACCGCCGCTCTCTTCTTCCAGAATGATCTGCAACAGAATGGCGCGCGTCAGGTCCTCGTTGCTCTTCGCATCGATGACCTTGAAATCCTCCTGATCCAGCACGAGCTGCTTGACGTCAGTCAGCGTGATGTACGTGCTTGTCTCGGTGTCATAGAGCCGACGGTTCGGATATTTCTTGATGAGTCGTTCGGCAGTTTTCTTTGTAGTAGTGGTCATTTAACGCCTTTGAGCGCCATTGAAGCGCAGAAACGGCGTCCTGTCGCACGAGCAATCTGGCCTTCGATTGCGCGCACGAGACGCCGCCGGAAACACCTGAACCATGCAGTACTCCGTCTCACGACAGAGCACCTCACGGATCAGCCCATGTGCAGACCGCCATTCAGCGAGAAATCGGCTCCCGTCGAAAAGCCCGATTCGTCCGACGCGAGCCACGCTACGATCGAACCAATTTCATCCGGCTGGCCGAGACGGCGCACCGGAATCGTCGCAACGATCTTTTCCAGCACATCGGGGCGGATCGACTTGACCATATCCGTGCCGATGTAGCCCGGCGAAACGGTGTTGACCGTCACGCCCTTGGTCGCCACTTCCTGCGCCAGCGACATCGTGAAACCGTGAATGCCGGCCTTGGCCGTCGAGTAGTTGGTCTGCCCGAACTGGCCCTTCTGCCCATTCACCGACGAGATGTTGATCACGCGCCCAAAGCCGCGCTCGACCATGCCGTCGATCACCTGCTTGGTGACGTTGAACAGGCTCGTCAGGTTGGTGTCGATCACCGCCGTCCAGTCTTCGTGAGTCATCTTGCGGAACACGACGTCGCGCGTAATGCCCGCATTGTTGACCAGCACGTCGACTTCGCCGACTTCGGATTTCACCTTGTCGAACGCCGCCTTGGTCGATTCCCAGTCGCCGACGTTACCTTCCGAGGCGATAAAGTCGAAACCGAGCGCTTTCTGCTCTTCGAGCCACTTCACACGACGCGGAGAGTTCGGGCCGCAACCAGCGACGACCTTGAAGCCTTCCTTATGAAGACGTTGGCAAATGCTCGTGCCGATGCCGCCCATTCCGCCCGTTACATACGCAATTCGCTGTGCCATAAACCACACTCCATTATCGTTTTTCCGAGGCGCCGACCGGCAGCCCCTTTCCTCGCCTTTACTGCATCATCTCCACTGCCGCCGGGCGACCGGCTGGCGAGGCCGCCAACACACCGCGTGCCGCGAGCCGCTTCATCTCTTACCACGGATGAATCGCACGCGGCACCCCTGCTTCGCTCAGAAGCGTTCGACTGCCAGCGCCACGCCCATGCCGCCGCCGATACACAGCGAGGCCAAGCCCTTCTTGGCGTCGCGCTTCTGCATTTCGTGCAGCAGCGTGACGAGAATCCGGCAGCCGGACGCGCCGATCGGATGGCCGATTGCAATCGCGCCGCCGTTCACGTTGACCTTCGAGGTGTCCCAGCCCATTTGCTGGTGCACGGCAAGCGCCTGAGCAGCGAAAGCCTCGTTGATTTCCATCAGGTCGAGGTCGGCCGGCGTCCAGCCTGCGCGCTCGAGACAGCGGCGCGAAGCCGGCACCGGGCCCATGCCCATCACCTTCGGATCGACACCGGCGTTGGCGTAAGCCTTGATCCGTGCGAGCGGCTTGAGGCCGAGCGCTTCGGCCTTCTTGGCCGACATCACCACCACCGCAGCCGCGCCGTCGTTCAGGCCCGATGCGTTCGCCGCCGTCACCGTGCCTTCCTTCGAGAAGGCCGGTTTCAGACTCGCGAGCGACTCGGCCGTCACGCCGTGACGCACGAATTCGTCGGTGGCAAAGCGCAGCGGCTCGCCCTTGCGTTGCGGGATCTCGACCGGCACGATCTCGTCGTCGAAACGGCCAGCCTTCTGGGCCGCTTCCGCCTTGTTCTGCGACAGCGCCGCAAACGCGTCCTGCTGCTCGCGGGTGATGCCGTATTCCTTGGCGACGTTCTCAGCCGTCACGCCCATGTGGTACTGGTTGTACACGTCCCACAGGCCGTCCACGATCATGCTGTCGATCAGCTTGGCGTCGCCCATGCGGAAGCCGTCACGCGAGCCCGGCAGCACGTGCGGTGCGGCGCTCATGTTTTCCTGGCCGCCAGCCACCACGATGTCGGCGTCGCCGGCAATGATGGCGTTGGCCGCCAGCATCACGGCCTTCAGACCTGAGCCGCACACCTTGTTGATCGTCATGCCGGGCACCGACAGCGGCAGCCCCGCCTTGATTAGTGCCTGACGTGCAGGGTTCTGGCCCGAGCCTGCCGTCAGAACCTGGCCCAAGATGACTTCGCTGACCTGCTCGGGCTTCACGCCCGCGCGTTCGAGTGCAGCGCGAACCACCAGGGCGCCGAGATCGGGTGCGGCGATTTTCGCCAGCGACCCACCGAATTTGCCGACTGCCGTACGCGCGGCCGATACGATCACTACATCAGTCATTTCAATTTCCTCCGGACTTTGCGGCCAATCGCTCCGCCGCCCGTCAAGTTAAAAATCCATTCACCTGCACAGTGCCGCTCTAACCTACAAACCCTCTAACCGCTCCAGCCGCTCTAGCCGGCCACTACGCGGCCATTCGCATTCGGCGTGTCATTCGCGTTGCATCACATACCGCCCGGGCGCTGCCTCGATCACCGGGAAGTCGGTCGAGCCCGCAGTAGCGCGCGCCTTGACCTTCTTGCCACCATACTGATCGAGCCAGCGGGTCCACTCGGGCCACCAGCTGCCGGGTACTTCCGTTGCCTGTTCGAACCAGTCATCCGGATTCTCCGGCAAATGCTTGTCCTCCGTCTGCAGCACCCAGTAGTTACGCTTGTTCTTGGCAGGCGGATTGATCACGCCCGCGATATGCCCGGACGCGCCGAGTACGAACTCGAGCGGGCCGCTCAGCAACGGCACCGAAGCGTAGGCCGTGCGCCACGGCACGATATGGTCTTCGCGTGAACCGTAGATGAAGGTCGGCACATCGATCAGCGACAAGTCCACTTTCTCGCCGCACACCGTCAATGCATTCGCCTCGCGCAGACGATTCTCCAGATATGTATTGCGCAAGTACCAGACATACATCGGGCCAGGCAGGCTCGTCGAATCGCTGTTCCAGTACAGCAGGTCGAACGGCATCGGCGTGCGACCCTTTAGATAGTTGTCGACGACATAGTTCCATACGAGGTCGTTCGGGCGCAGGAACGAGAACGCATTGGCGAACTCGATGCCACGCATCAACCCCGGTTGCGCGCCGTTCTTGCCGCCGATGGTCTGCTCGCGCATCTGCACATGCGCTTCGTCGACGAACACATCGAGCACCCCTGTGTCCGAGAAGTCGAGCATGGCGGTGAGCAGCGTCATCGAAGCAGCCGGATGTTCGCCGCGCGCTGCGGCCACTGCGAGCGCTGTGGCCAGCATCGTGCCGCCGACGCAGAAACCGAGCGTATTGATCTGCTCGCGCCCGCTGATCTTGCGCACGGCATCGATCGCGGTGAGCACGCCTTCTTCGGTGTAGTCGTCCCACGTCTTATGCGCAATCGACGCATCGGCGTTGCGCCACGAAATCAGAAACACCTGATGCCCGGACTCGAGCCCGTGAGCGACGAGCGAATTCTCCGGCTGCAGATCGAGGATGTAGTACTTGTTGATGCAAGGCGGCACGATCAGGAGCGGCCGCTCGCGCACGCTCGCCGTGCGCGGCTTGTACTGGATCAACTGGATCAGGTCGTTCTCGAACACCACCGAACCTTCTGTGTTCGCGAGGTTCTTGCCGACCACGAAACGCGACTCGTCGGTCTGCGAAATCTTGCCGCGCTGCAGGTCGTTCAATAGATTGGCAACGCCTTGCCGCAGACTCTCGCCGCGACTCTCGAGCAAGGTCTTCTGCGCTTCCGGATTGAGGGCAAAGAAGTTGCTCGGCGAGGCCGCAGCCGTCCACTGCTGAACTGCGAAGCGAATCCGCTCACGCACCTTCGGCTCGGCGTCGAGCGCCTCGACCAGCTCCTGCAGATAACGTGCGTTGAGCAGATACCACGCGGCCGTGAACGCATGCGCCGGCGAGGCGCTCCATGCGTCCGCGCTGAAGCGGCGGTCTTTGAGTTCAGGAATCTTCGGCGTGGCGTCGCCCGCCTGCTGGATCAACTGCATCGCTTCGCGCGAATAGTCGGCTTGCAGCTTCTGCAGACGCTCCGTGGGAATCGCCGCCGTCGGCAACTTGAGACCGGCAAACGGCGCCATCGCTGCGGCAGCATTGCCGAAGTCGGGCATGGCTGGCATGGGCGGCATCTGGAAAGCGCCGGCATTGCCCGCACCGGGCACACCAAGGGCGCGCCATGCGCTCATCCATGCGTCGAATAACTGCAGCGGTCCGGCGGAGCCTGCACCGGCCTGCTGCTGGGTACGCTCCGTCGTGGAGTCCGTGCTTGAGGAAGTCGAGGAATGTTGAGATGCTGCCATACCTGCTTTTGACCGGTGAGTCCTGACGGACGGTTGAGAGGCAGGTTTCCAGCGCACGTGGGCGATTGCTCGCGACCTCGTCACGCCCTGTCCCGTGTGTGGGGGACATTCTTGCTCCCCATCGCAAGGCATGTCAATGCTTGTTCCCGATTTTGCCGCAGTGCGATAGTTTTTTAATTATCGTTTTCCCCATGTATTTCATCGCGCTATTGAGATGAGCTTGAACGAATGGGCAAGAAACGTAAAAGGCCCATATTACAGGGCCTTTTCTGGATTTAACGTGACGAATCGGGCCGATTCTCGATGCTTCCGATTCAGTCTGCTGCATTGGGCGCATGCGCTTTGGCGGCGCAACAAAAATGCCCGCTGCGCCCCCGAACAAACCCTTATGCGCCGTGCGTGCTCTGGGCGGCAGCGGTGCGCGCAGGGCCGCCCGTTAGTCTGCGAGCCAGATCATTGCAGCCATGCGGCCCGTCACGCGATCACGCCGGTACGAATAAAAGCGTTCGCGCTCAGTCACCGTACATGCGTCACCGCCGCTAATCTCCGTCACGCCGAGGCGCTGCAAGCGCAAACGCGCCAGCGCGGGAAGATCGGCGAGATATTTACCCGGCGCATCGGGCCGTGGCACGAATGCTTGCGCAGTGGCTTCACGTTGTGCAGCGTCGACGCCATTCATGAAGGCGTCACGCACGTCTGAACCGACCTCGAAGGTCTGCGCTCCGATGGACGGCCCAAGGTACGCGCGCAAGGAGCCGGCTTGCGTGCCGGCGAGTTCGGCCACGCGCTGCGCGGTCTTCTCGACGACACCCGCTGCGAGGCCGCGCCATCCCGCATGCGCGGCGCCCACCGCGCGGCCCTCGGCGTCGCACAAAAGAACCGGCATGCAGTCGGCGATCATCACCACGCAGATCGTGCCCGGCCGGTTGGTCACACTGGCATCGGCGCGCACGAGCGGCGCGCCCTCCCGGGCTCGCATCAGCACTTCGTGCGCATCGACAACCCCCGCGCCGTGGACCTGCTCGAGCCATGCCGCCTCGGCGCCACCCGTCAAAGCCATCAGACGTGCGCGGTTCTGCTCGACGCAAACCGGGTCGTCACCGGCCAGCCGGCCAAGGTTCAGGCCGCCCGGCTGATCGGCGCCATCGCGCCAGCGGCCGTACGGCGGCAAGCTTACGCCGCCGTTGCGCGTGGTCACCAGCGCGCGCACCCGTGGCGCGACCTGCCAGCCGGGTTGCAGCACATCGGCGAGCGTCAGCGCAGGCACCGTGGACTCATCCTGGGCGGACCCATGCAACGCCGCTTCGGGCCGGCTCGATTCAGGCTGCGTCATGCGCGGTCATCCTCATCGTCGTCTTCAGCATCGAGCCCCTCATCGAAAGACGCTTCGTAACCTTCCGCTTCCTCATCTTCGTAATACGACTCATCGAACTCGCCTTCATCGTCACGACCGAGTCCAAGCGCAGCCGACAACGCTGCCATGTCTTCCGGCACCTCGGCGCGCCATTGCATCTCGCGGCCGGTCTGCGGGTGAATCAGGCCAAGGCGCCATGCATGCAGCGCCTGGCGGGCGAAACCGTCCGGCAGCGGCGTGACCGAACGCTTGCCGCGCGCGCGTCCATAGACCGGGTCGCCCAGCAGCGGATGACCGATGTGCGCGCAATGCACGCGAATCTGGTGAGTGCGCCCCGTTTCCAGGTCGCAGTGGATCGCCGAGACCGGCTGGCGCTGCCAGATCGCCGTATCGACACGCCGGAAGTGCGTGCGCGCGGGTTTGCCCGATGCACTCGTGACGACCGCCATGCGGGTGCGCTCGCGCGGATCGCGGCCGATCGGCGCATCGATCGTGCCCTCGTCCGGCATGGTGCCCCATACCAGCGCCAGATAGCGGCGCTTGACGGTGCGGGCCTGCAATTGCCGCACGAGGTCGGTCTGCGCCTCGAGGGTGCGCGCCACCACCATCAGCCCGGAGGTTTCCTTGTCGAGCCGGTGCACGATGCCGGCGCGCGGCAAGCCGGAGGCCGCCTCGCCATAGCGATGCAGCAGGCCGTTCAGCACGGTGCCGCTCCAGTTGCCCGCGGCGGGATGCACCACCATGCCGGCGGGCTTGTTGATCACGACGAGCGTGTCGTCCTCGTAGACGACGTCGAGAGGCACAGGCTCTGGCGTAAACGCGAGCTGCTCGGGCAGCAGATCCGGCACGAGCTCGATGCTCGCGCCAAGCGGCACCGGCTGGCGAATCTTTGCGGGCACGCCATCCACCCGCACGCGCTCCTCCTCGATCCAGCCTTGCAGCCGGTTCCGGGAGAATTCGGGGAACACCTTGGCAAGCACCTTGTCGAGCCGCTCGCCGGCCATTTCGTCGGGCACGATCACCACGCGCGGCGTGTTGTCCACGGCTTTGCTGGCCACGGTCGGCACCTCGCTCGCGGCCTCTTCGGGCGCGAGCGCGTCGCCGTCGAGATCGTCGTCTAACGAATCACTACCCAACGCGTCGGAGGGGTCAGCGCTTGGGCTATAATCTTTGTTGCTATTCCGGGTACCAGTAGCGGGAACCGGATTATTTGAACGGGTCATTGAGTCTGGGTCACCTGGACGTAAAGCTAGACTGGAAAATGCGAGCCTTGAATATCATTACCGAATTGGCCCAAAAGACGGCGGCCCTAAAGACAGCGGCCCTGCAGACGGCCGCCCGGGCATCAGCCCGAAGCAGCGCCGCCCGAGTGGCGCGCTATTTTGCCTGTCTCGCGGCCGTCGCGGTTGTGGCGGCCTGTCATGGTCTGCCGGAAAAGACTGATGAGACGGCAACCTGGGCGAACAACAAATTATATACGGAGGCGCAGGATGCCCTGTCCGGTGGCGACTGGGGTAAGTGCGCGAAATATTTCGAGATGCTTGAGGGGCGTGATCCGTTCGGCCACTTTGCCCAGCAAGCGCAGATCAACGTCGCCTACTGTAACTGGAAAGACAGCGAAAACGACGCCGCCAACCAGGCTATCGACCGCTTCATCCAGTTGCACCCGGGTCATCCTGATATTGCCTACGCGTACTACCTGAAGGGCATGATCAACTTCAACGACGACCTCGGTCTGTTCGGCCGCTTCTCCGGCCAGGACATGAGCGAGCGCGATCCGAAGTCGCTGCGCGAATCGTATGACGCGTTCAAGGTGGTGGTCGACAAATATCCGAACAGCAAGTACGCACCGGATTCGGCACAACGCATGCGCTATATCGTGAACGCCCTGGCGTCGCACGAAGTCCACGCAGCGGACTACTACTACCGCCGTGGCGCGTACGTTGCGGCCATCAACCGCGCGCAGCTCGCCATCAAGGATTACCGCAATGCGCCGGCTATCGAAGACGCACTGCACATCATGATGCTCTCGTATCAGAAACTGAATCAGCCGCAACTGGCTGACGATACGAAGCGCGTGCTGGCCGGCACCTTCCCGGATAGCCCGTACATCACCGGTCACGCCCGGCCGGGTCAGCAAAAGTCGTGGTGGCAGTTCTAAGCCTCACGCCTGACAAACAAAAAACGCCACGATCCTGAAAATCGTGGCGTTTTTGTTTGTGCAGCGGTTTGTGCGGCGTTCGTGCGCAGGCGTGCGTGCGACTGACGGCCGCAGAGCCGTCAGCCAGTCACCCGGTCAATCGCGCTCGAACAGCGCAATCGACTCCACATGCGAGGTGTGCGGGAACATATTGACCACGCCCGCCCCCTTGAGCCGGTAGCCGGCTTCGTGGACCAGCAAACCTGCATCGCGCGCGAGCGTCGACGGATTGCAGGACACGTAGACGATGCGTTTGGGCAGCGGGCCGTCGCCGCTTTGGGCAATCTCGGCGAGCGCCTTCGACACCGCCAAGGCGCCTTCGCGCGGCGGGTCGATGAGGAATTTCTCGAAGTGGCCGAGCGCGCGCATATCGTCGGCGGTGACCTCGAACAGGTTCCGGCAGGCGAACGACGTGTGCCCCGCCACACCGTTTTCCTCGGCGTTCGCGAGCGCGCGCGTGGTCAGGACCTCGCTGCCCTCGATACCCACGACTTCCTGCGAGATCCGCGCGAGCGGCAACGTGAAGTTGCCGATGCCGCAAAACAGATCCAGCACGCGATCAGTGCGCGAGGGCGCCAGCAGGCGCAGCGCGCGGCCCACCAGCACGCGGTTGATCTGGTGATTGACCTGGGTGAAGTCGGTCGGCTTGAACGGCATGCGGATGTTGTATTCCGGCAGCGTGTAGTCCAGGCGGGCGTCGAGCGGATAGAACGGCGCCACCGAATCCGGTCCCTGCGGCTGCAGCCAGAACTGCACATTGTGCGCATCGGCGAACTCGCGCAGCAGTTGCTCGTCGGCTGCATTGATCGGCTCCAGAATGCGCAGCACCAGCGCCGTCACCGTCGAGCCGACCGCGAGTTCGATCTGCGGCATGCGCTCACGAATCGACAACCCCTCGACCAGCCGGCGCAGCGGCACCAGCATCGCCGAGACGTGCGGCGGCAGCACCTCGCATGTGGTCATGTCGGCAATAAAGCTACTCTTGCGCTCGTGGAACCCTACCAGCACACCGCCTTTCTTGGCCACGTAGCGCACGGTGAGACGCGCCCGGTAGCGATAACCCCATGACGGGCCGTGAATCGGCCTGTACACGGTCTCCGGCCGCAGCTTGGCCAGATGCGCCAGATTGTCCTCGAGCACGCGTTGCTTGACGGCGATCTGCGCCCTCACGTCGAGATGCTGCATCGAGCAGCCGCCGCAGGTGCCGAAGAACTGGCACTGCGGCTTGGTGCGGATCACGCTCTCGCGCAGCACATCGACCACTTCCGCCTGTTCGAAACTCGGCTTCCTGCGATAGCTCAAATAGGTGACACGCTCGCCGGGCAACGCGCCCTCGACGAAAATCACCTTGCCCGGCGTGCCGTCTTCGTTGACGGTCCGGCCTACGCCGCGCGCTTCCATGTCGAGCGATTCGACTTCGAGAATCGGGGCTATAACAGGCACGGCGGACGCGTTGGACGCACCGGCTCCGGCGGACGCTTTTTTCTTGCCTCTGGACGAGCGGTTCGAGGCACGATTGGGGGCAATCTGAGACACCTGCGGCTTCCTGACAGACTGTGGGGGAAGGCGAGATTGTAGACGAACCACAACCGGCGACGGAGATTTGACGATGCGACTGATGAACTGGAATGTCCAGTGGGGACGCAACGCCGCGGGCGAGGTGGACCTCGCGCGCACGCTCGCCGAGGCGCGCCGCCTGGTCGACTTCGACGTGCTGTGCCTGCAGGAAGTCACGCGCGGCTTCGGCGCGCTGCCGGGGCATCCGGGCGACGATCAGTTCGCCGAACTGGCGGCGGCCCTGCCCGGCTTTAGTGTATTCGAGGCGATCGGCGCCGATCTTCCGCCGCCCGCATCTAGCAAGGCTGCGGGCCTGCACCGCCGACAGTTCGGCAATGCGCTGGCGACGCGCCTGCCAGTCGAACGCGTCACCCGCCACGCGCTACCGTGGCCCGCCGACCCGGCTGCGCCGTCGATGCAACGCGCGGCGCTGGAAGTGATGCTGCAAGCACCGGGCGGCCCGCTGCGGGTGCTGGTGACGCATCTGGAGTTCTATTCGCTGACCCAGCGGCTGGCGCAAGTCGACGCGCTACGCAGACTGCAACAGGAGGCGGCGGGCCATGCTGCGCATCCAGCACAAGCGGAAAACGCCGAGGGGCCGTTCACGGACACCTCCCGGCCGGCCAGTGCGATCGTCTGCGGCGATTTCAACAGCGCGTTTGGGAGCGAGGCCTATCAGCGGATGCTGGAGCCGCTGCCGGGCAGCCCTGCTTTCATCGACACGTGGATAACACTGCATCCGGGCGAAACGCCTCCGCCGACGGCTGGGGTTTACGACAAGGTGCAGTGGTCATCCGGCCCGCTGACCTGTGATTTCGTCTTCGTCACCGAGGATCTGCGCGGCCGGCTGCGCCGCTGCGAGATCGACGGTATGACGCAGGCATCGGATCATCAACCGATCCTGCTGGAGCTGGATTAAAGACAGCGAAAAACGATAAGCGCCGGCTACTTGTCGAAGGCCGTCAGATACTCGGCCCAATGCGCCGCCGGCTCCTGCGCGAGCGAGCTTTTCACCAGTGCGATTTCGTCTGCGTATTCCTCAGGGGAAAAGCCGCCGCGCATCAACTGAAAGCGGCAATACAGCAGGTACGTGTTGACCACGTCGGTCTCGCAGTAATTGCGAATTTCCTCGATCTTGCCTGCCTGGAACGCATGCCACACCTGGCCGCCGTCCATGCCGAGCTTGCCGGGAAAACCGCATAGCTTGGCGAGCGCATCGAGCGGCGCGTTCGCGCGCGCCTGATACATTGCCAGCACGTCCATCAGGTCCGTGTGGCGCGCGTGGTAGCGGCTGATGTAGTTGTTCCACTTGAACTCGCGGTCGTCCTCACCCAGGTCCCAGAAGCGGCTCGCCGGAATCCCGTTGACCAGCGCGCGGTAGTTCAGCACCGGCAAATCGAAGCCGCCGCCGTTCCACGACACCAGTTGCGGTGTGTACTTCTCGATCACCCGGTAGAACGACTGCACCAGCGCCGCTTCGCCGTCTTCCAGCGTGCCGAGCGAGCGCACCCGAAAGCCGTTGTTGTCGCGAAACACACAGGAGATCGCCGCGATCCGTTGCAGGTGATGCGGCAGGAAATCGCTGCCGGTCTTTTCGCGGCGCGCGGCAAAGGCGTGCTCGGCGACTTCGGTGTCAGTGAGCGTGGCAGGCAAATCATCGAGGCGGCGAATGCCGGCGACATCGGGAATCGTCTCGATGTCGAAAACAAGAATCGGTGTCATCGGTTTTATAAAACGGCGTCCTTGCGCACACCGTTGGAGGCAAAGAAGCGCTTCAGGCGAACCAGTGCTTCCTGCTGGATCTGGCGCACACGCTCGCGCGTGAGGCCCATTTCATCGGCCAGCTCTTCGAGCGTGGCCGGCTCGATATGATTGAGGCCGAAGCGGCGCTCGATCACGTGGCGGTGCTTGTCGGACAGGCGGGCAAGCCACGCGCGCGTCAGCGTTTCCAGCTCGCGGTGCTGCACCTCGGCATCCGGCGACTGGCTCTGGTCGTCGGACAGCAAGTCGAGCAGGCTGCTCGCCGGATCGAGATCGAGCGGTGCGTCGAGCGATGCCGTGTGCTCGTTCAACGCGAGGATGTCCGTGACTTCGTCGGTCGTCTTGCCGGTCAGGTAGGCGATGTCGTCGATGCTGGCGTCGCGGCGGTCGGCCGCTTCGCCGGAGTTCATCGAGTTCTTTTCCAGATGGCGCTTGGCGCGCAACACCTGGTTGAGTTCGCGAATCACGTGCACCGGCAGGCGCACGGTGCGCGCCTGGTTCATGATGGCGCGCTCGATGCTCTGACGGATCCACCAGGTGGCGTACGTGGAAAAGCGGAAGCCGCGCGTAGGATCGAATTTCTCGATGGCGTGCATCAAGCCGAGGTTGCCCTCTTCGATCAGATCGAGCAGCGGCACGCCACGATTCAGATAACCTTTCGCGATACTGACGACGAGACGCAGATTGCGCTCGATCATCACTTGCCTCGCTTCGAATTCGCCGGCCTTGGCGAGCCGCGAATAACGCTGCTCTTCTTCCACCGTCAACAGCGGCTTGACGCTGATCCGGTTCAGGTAGTGCTGAATCGTGTCAGCGGTCAGTTCGGCCTGCAGCAGCGCACGGAAATCGTCGGCGTCGGGCACCGCATCGGCCACGCCTTCGCGCGCTTCGCCGCCCTCTTCTGCACCGCTTTGGCGCTCGTCGATGTCGCGTGCGTTGTCGAGATCGTCGACGCTATCGTCTTCGATCTCCGAAGCACCGCCGTCCTCCACCGTGACATGCGTGGCGCGGCTGATCTTCTCAGACTCGGCTTGCGGCGGGCGGCGCTTCGATTTCGGCATGGTCGTATCGCTTATTGCGGCGGCAAATACTTCAGTGGGTCGACAGGTTTACCCTGCCGGCGAACTTCGAAATGCAACATCACACGGTCCGAATCGCTATTGCCCATTTCGGCGATCTTCTGCCCCTTGGTCACCGCGTCTCCCTCTTTTACCATCAAAGCGCGGTTATGTGCATACGCCGTCAGATAAGTTGCATCATGCTTGATGATAATGAGATTGCCGTAACCGCGCAGCCCATTTCCAGCATAAACGACGCGACCATCGGCAGCCGCTTTCACCGGATCGCCGGCAGCCCCGCCGATATTGACGCCCTTGTTGCTCGAATCGTCGAACGTGCCGAGGATCGGACCACGCACCGGCCATGCGAACGCGAGGTTGCTGGCGGGTGCCGCGCTCGTGTCGCTGGCGCCGGTTTGCGGCGGGATCGTGGTGGCGCTCGAACCCGCGCCGTAGACCGGCGGCACCGAGGCCACACCAGCCGCACCGCCCGGGGCCGGAGCCGGCGAGCCGCCGAGCGGCGCCGTTTGCACAGCACCGCCGACAACTGGCGCAGTGGCCACGCCCGGCGTCAGCGCCGCGACGTTGGCGCCCGGCGGCGCCACGCGCAGCAACTGATCGACTTCGATCTGGTTCGGGTTGGTCAGGTTGTTCCACGTCGCGATGTCGCGATAGTTCTGGCCGTTCTCCAGCGCGATGCGGTACAGCGTATCGCCCGGTTTCACCCGGTAATAGCCCGGAGGCGGCGGGCCGAGCGGCACGGGTGCCGCCGGCTGCGCGGCCTGGGTGCCGAGATCGCCGGATTTATCGACGACCGGCGCGTTATCGAGCCGTGTCGCACAGGCCGTCAACAGGGAGAGCGCGACCACGCACACGCTACGCTGGGCTACGGTCAGGTGGACATTCAGGCTGGTTTTTTGCATCGCGCGCAACTTACTCATGGTCATCGGTTTCAGATCACTCCGGATTTTAAGGGTACAAAGAAAACGCGATCAAGCCGCGACTCGCGCCACTGCGCCGGTCCGGTGCGCTCGACGAGCGTGAGTACCTGCTGCGTCTGGCCGTCCTGCGTGCCGACCGGCGCGACGAGGCGCCCGCCGATGGCAAGCTGCTCGAGCAAGGCCTGCGGCACATCGAGTCCGGCCGCGGCGATCACGATCGCGTCGAACGGCGCCGCCGCCGGCAAACCGATGCGGCCATCACCGTAGTGCAGCCGGATGTTCGGAATGCGCAGCGGACGCAAGTTTGTCTTGGCGCGCTCGTAAAGCGGTTTGATGCGTTCAATCGAATAAACATCGCGTGCGACCTGGCTCAGCACCGCCGCCTGATACCCGCAGCCGGTGCCGATCTCCAGCACGTTCGTCAGCGTGCGGCCGGCTGCGGCAAGCTCGATCATCCGGGCCACCACCGAAGGCTTGGAGATGGTCTGGTGATGACCGATCGGCAAGGCCGCGTCCTCATAGGCCTGGGTGGCGAGTCCCGGATCCACGAACATATGGCGCGGCACCACCGACATCGCATGCACCACGCGCTGATCGGTAATGCCGTTTGCCCGCAGGCGTTCGACCATGCGTTCGCGAACCCGTTCCGAAGTCAGCGCAAGCGCGCCGTTCAACGGCACATTGGGCGCGGCGCTGCGTTCGGCAGGCCTCGCGCTCGGACGCGTCGCAAGAGGCTTGGGTGCGGGGCGGTTGCCGGGCGATGCGGCGGCCAAGGTCGGGCCCGCTTTGTTGACGGCAGATGCCGGCGTCTTTGCCCGCGCCCCGCTTGCACGCGACTCGGTGGCGGCGGCGAGATTCGCCGCGCGCACCTCGCCGGGACGCCCTTCGGGCCGGCGTGGCTCGCGCACCAGATCCTCGAGACCAAGCGGAAAGCGCTTTGCGCGCTCGTTGGTCATGAAGCGCCGCTCCCGGCGCGTAGCCAATCGCGCGCCGCGGGCAACATGTCGGTATGGGTCAGATCGAGTTGCAGCGGCGTGATCGACACGTGGCCGTTGGCGACAGCATGGAAGTCTGTGCCCTCGCTCGCATCGCGCGCAGCGCCGGACGGGCCGATCCAGTAGATCGGCTCGCCGCGCGGGTTGGTCTGGCGGATCACCGGCTGCGACGGATGCCGCTTGCCGAGACGGGTAATGCGCCAGTCGCCGATCTGCTCGTAGGGCAGATTGGGAATATTGACGTTCAGCAACGGGGTCCCGGGCAGCGGATGCTCGAGATAATGGCCGACGATTTCCGCGGCGACACGCGTCGCGGCATCGAGATGCCCCCAGTCCTTGTCGACCAGCGAAAACGCAATCGCGGGCACACCGAACATGATGCCTTCGGTGGCCGCGGCGACCGTGCCTGAGTAAAGCGTGTCCTCACCCATGTTCTGGCCGTTGTTGATGCCGGAGACGACCAGATCGGGCGTGTGGTCCAGCATGCCGGTCAGGGCGATGTGTACGGAATCGGTTGGCGTGCCATTCACGTAATAGAACCCCGTCGACGAGCGCAGCACCGATAACGGCCGCGAGAGCGTCAATGAGTTCGAGGCGCCGCTGCAGTTCTGCTCGGGCGCCATCACCGTGACATCGGCAAATGCCTTGAGCGCTTCATAAAGCGCAGCGAGGCCTGGCGCCAGATAACCGTCGTCGTTGCTGAGTAGGATTCGCATCCGGCGATTGTAACCGAGGAAAGAAGACGCGCGAACGACAGCCAGGGCATCGCGAATCAGCCGTGTGCTACGCGACAAAAACGCACGGTCGTTCGGCTTGATTTACACTTCAGAATAGCTTGCCGAACCCCGACCAAAATGGAGACAAAATGCGCGCGATTCGCTGCAACCAGTACGGCCCGCCGGAGAGCCTCGCGCTCGTCGATTTACCCGACCTCACGCCGCAGGCTGGCGAAGTCGTCATCGACGTCAAGGCGGCCAGCGTCAATTTTCCCGACGTGTTGATCATCGAGAATAAATACCAGTTCAAGCCGCCGCTGCCGTTTACGCCGGGCTCGGAAGTGGCTGGCGTGGTGCGCGCGGTCGGCGCCGGAGTGACGCAGTTTCAGCCGGGTGCGCGGGTCGTGGCGTTCACCGGTCAGGGCGGGTTCGCCGAGCAGGCTATCGCGCCCGCGGTTGCCTGTGTGCCGCTCGCCGAGGGTTTCGACTTTTCGGTCGCGGCGGCCTTCACGCTCGCATATGGGACATCGCACCACGCGGTGGTCGATCGCGGCGCGCTAAAAGCGGGCGAGACCATGCTGGTGCTGGGTGCGGCCGGCGGCGTTGGACTCGCGGCAGTGGAAATCGGTAAAGCGCTTGGGGCGCGCGTCATCGCCGCGGCCTCTTCCGCAGAAAAACTCGCCATCTGCGTGAAGCACGGCGCCGACGCGACCATCAACTACAGCACCGAAGACCTGCGCGAACGCATCAAGGCGTTGACCGACGGCAAGGGTCCGGACGTGATCTATGACCCGGTCGGTGGGATCTACGCCGAGCCGGCGTTCCGCAGTATTGGCTGGCGCGGCCGTTATCTCGTGGTGGGCTTTGCGAACGGCGAGATTCCCAAATTGCCGCTCAATCTGACGCTGCTCAAAGGCGCGAGTCTCGTCGGCGTGTTCTGGGGCGATTTCGCCAAGCGCGAGCCGCAACACAATGCGGCGGCGTTCAAGCAAATGACCGGATGGATTAGCGAAGGCAAGCTGCGGCCGTACGTCTCGGCGCAGTATCCGCTCGAGGAAACCGGGCGAGCGCTGCGGGAGATGGCCGAGCGCCGCGTGGTCGGCAAGGTGGTGATTACGCCGTAGGGTGGTGTGTGGTGGCCTGTGACCTGAGGCCTCGGTGCCTCGATGGCGCAGTGGCTCGATGGCGCGGTGGCTCCGTGGCTCTGGGCTCCGTGGCTCTGGGCTTGAGAGACCGCTGGCTCGTTGGCTTTTGCGCGCGGAAACGGAAAACGGCGTGCGCTCGTTTGAGCGCACGCCGTTCTTGTTCGCTCGCGCTCTCAGACAATCTGCTGCGCGTGCAAGCTGGCAATCTGCTCGTCGTCATAGCCGAGCGAGCGCAAGACCTCATCTGTGTGCTCGCCTAACTCCGGGCCCAGCCAGCGCGTTTCGCCGGGCGTCTCGGAAAGCTTCGGCGTAACCGACGGCAAGGTAATTTCCTTGCCGTCCTGCCATTTGAAGCGCTGGATCATCTGTCGCGCCATGAACTGCGGATCGGTGAACATATCCGCCACGCTATAGATACGGCCCACCGGCACATCAGCGGCATTCAGGACGTCGAGCGCCTCGTCGATCGTGCGGGTGGCCAGCCACGTAGCAATCGCAGCGTCGATTTCCAGGGTGCGCGGCACCCGGCCGTCGTTATGCGCAAGCGAGGGATCGTTGGCGAGATCTTCGCGTTCGATGGCGAGCATCAGACGCTTGAAAATCGGATCGCTATTGCCGCCGATCACGATGCTGCCGTCGCGGCACGGATACGTGTTGGACGGCACGATGCCCGGCAGCGACGCGCCGGTGCGCTCGCGCACCATGCCGTAGACGCCGTACTCGGGCACCACGCTCTCCATCATGTTGAAGACGGCTTCGTAAAGAGCGACATCGACCACCTGCCCTTTGCCGCCGTTCACCTGCCGGTGATGCAGCGCCATCAGCGCGCCGATCACACCATGCAGCGCGGCAATCGAATCGCCGATCGAAATGCCGATGCGCGGCGGCGGCAAATCCGGGTAGCCAGTGATGTGGCGCAGCCCGCCCATCGATTCGGCAATCGCGCCGAAGCCCGGGCGGTCGCGATACGGTCCGGTCTGCCCATAGCCGGACAGGCGCACCATCACAAGGCCGGGGTTTTCGGCCGACAGCACGTCGTAGCCAAGGCCGAGCTTCTCGAGCAACCCGGGGCGGAAATTCTCGACCACGATGTCGGCTTCTTTCGCCAGCCGCCGCACGATCTCCTTGCCCTCTTCGGCTTTCAGGTTGATCGTCACGGAGCGCTTGTTGCGGGCCTGCACGGCCCACCAGAGCGAGGTGCCGCCGACTTCCGGATACAGCTTGCGCCACTTGCGCAGCGGATCGCCGCCCTTCGGGTCCTCGATCTTGATCACGTCGGCGCCGAACTCGCCGAGAAAGCGCGCCGCGAACGGGCCGGCGATCAGCGTGCCGAGTTCGAGCACCTTCACGCCCGCGAGCGGGCCGGTAGGACGTGTCGCGTCAGGGGGTGCGCTCATGGTCTGTCCTCATTCTGTGCGAAGCGCGTGCTTGCGGATCGTGCCGGGTTCACGGCTTGAACGGGTGGCGCAGATGCTGCGTGCAGCGCGGGTTGCGGTGCCTGCCCGCTGCGTCGCGCTCCGCGCTACAGCGAGCGCCGGTCGAGCATGGCGCGGGCAATCGTGCCGGCGTCCACATACTCGAGTTCGCCGCCTACCGGCACGCCGCGTGCGAGGCGCGTCACGGCTAGCCCGCGAGCCTTGAGCGTCTGCCCGAGGTAGTGCGCCGTCGCTTCGCCTTCGTTGGTGAAATTGGTCGCGAGCACGACTTCCGTGACGATGCCATCGGAGGCGCGCTTCACGAGCCGGTCGAAATGGATCTCCTTCGGACCGATGCCGTCGAGCGGGCTCAGCCGCCCCATCAGCACGAAATACAGACCGCGATACGTCATGGTCTGTTCGAGCATGATCTGGTCCGCAGGCGTCTCGACGACGCACAGCAGCGTCGGATCGCGTTCCTCGTCGCTGCAGACCTCGCAAATCTGCGCCTCGGTGAAGGTATTGCACTTCTCGCAATGTTGCAGATGCTCGGTCGCGAACAGCAGCGAATGGCCGAGCTTTTCCGCGCCCTCGCGGTCATGCTGCATCAGATGATAGGCCATGCGCTGCGCGGATTTCGGCCCGACACCGGGCAGCGCGCGCAGCGCTTCGACGAGCGCCGACAAGGCGGAGGGTTGTTTCATGCGGAATCGGCGGCGTCGAAGTGGGTGTGACCTGGGTGTGACTCTGCGCTTAGAACGGCAGCTTGAAGCCCGGCGGCAGCGGCATGCCTGCGGTCATGCCACCCATCTTTTCCTGGGCGGTGGCTTCGGCTTTACGCACAGCGTCGTTGAATGCAGCGGCGACGAGGTCTTCCAGCATGTCCTTGTCGTCGGCGAGCAGGCTCGGGTCGATCGAGACGCGGCGCACGTCGTTCTTGCACGTCATCGTCACCTTGACGAGACCCGCACCCGACTGCCCTTCCACCTCGATCTGCGCGAGCTGGTCCTGCATCTTCTTCATGTTTTCCTGCATCTGCTGAGCCTGCTTCATCAGCCCGGCGAGTTGGCCTTTCATCATGGACGTGCTCCTTCTTGATAGCGTGAAATTTGACGGTGTGGCGCTATGATGCGCCGCAAATCAATGGGTTGTTGACGAGGGGCCGCCGGCAGCGTCGGGCGCGATCGGCCGGATCGAGCCGGGCACGATGCTCGCGCCGAACTCGCGGATCAGCGATTGGACGAACGGGTCGGCGCCAATCTCGCGCTCGGCGTCCTTCTGGCGCTGCGCGCGGGCGGCGGCATCGAACGTCGCGGCGGTGCGGCGCGCCGGCCCGACTTCGACCAGCACGTCGACTTCCTTGCCGAGCCGCTCGGCGAGCGCCACCTTGAGCTTGGCGACCTGCGAGGCTTCGGCGTACTGCGGGACCGGCACGTTCAGTTTGAGCGTGCCGCCTTCCAGCGCCATCAGTTCGCTGTTGAAGGCGAGCTGATAGGAAATACCTTTGAGCGCGAGGCCCACGGCGAGTGCCGGCCAGTCGCCGTCGAAGCCGATGGCGTCGAGCGGAATCGCAGGCGGCAGAGGGCGCGTGTCGACGGGCGCCGGCGCGGGCGTGGCGGCCGGCAGACGCACGTCGTCGGGGCCGACGTCGAAGACCGGCATGTAGCCGTCGTCAGGCGGGCCGAAGTAATCGTCCTCGGCCGACAGCGGCACGTAGTCGTCGGGCGGCATGTCGTCCCACGGCGCCACGGGCGGCAAGCTCTCCCCGGTCTGTCCACCATACGCGCCTTGCGCTCCGTTACGCGCAGCCGGCGCGGCCGGACCACGCGCGGGCGCGGCTTCCTGGGCGCGGCGTGGCGCACCGGGGGTCGGCACCGGCACGTTCACGCGCGGGGCGGCGGGCTTCGGCGCGGCGGCTGGCGCGGGTTTGGCCGCAGCGGCGGGCGCGGCGGACGGCGCACGGCCGCGATCGGAAGACACTTTCAGGCCCGCGCTGCGCAACACGTCGAGCGCGGCACTAGCGCCGCCAGCGCGGCGCGGCGCGGCTTCGGCGATGGGAGCGGCCTGGGCGGCGGACACGTTCTCGCGGGCGGCAGGCGTGACTGGCTCGGTCGGCGCGGCCGGGCGGGATACGGCCGCAACTGGCGCCTCAGCAACCGGGGCCGTCGGCACGTCCACATCAGGCGTTACCGACGCACTTGCAACCGGGCTGGCGGCCGGCGTTGCGGCGGCAGTCGCGAGCCCCGAATCTGCAGTTGCCGCTACGGCCGCGCTCGCGGCTACGTTGGCGGCAGCAGGGGCAGCGGAAGCCTCAAGGGCTGCCGCAGAAGCAGAGGCTGGGTCAGCCGGCGTATCGGCAGTAGCGAATTCCGTCGCGTCGCTTACCGCGCCTTGCTGCGTCGAGATAGCAGGCTCGCGGCTCGGCGCAGCTTGCACCGATGCGCTAGCAGCCACCGCAGGGCTTTCAGCTTGATCGTTGGAGGCACCCGGGATATCCCAAGGCGCCGAAACCTCGGCGGCACCCGCCTGCGTGTGCGGATGAGCGGCAATTTGATCCACAGCCTGCCCGGTTTCCTGAGCAGGTTCGGCAGCCGCTTCAGCGCGCGCCGTCGCAGGCGTTTCGACACTAACCTGCCCGGCGTGGGCGGACTGCGTCGGCGCGCCCTTCGCATTGACGCTCGAGGCGGCGGCGGCAGGCGCGGTTGGGGCCACCTCGAATGCCGCATTGCCCGCACCAGCAGCCTGCGCTTGCATAGGCGCCAGCGCTCGCGCTGCAGCCACAGCCGGCGCGCCGCTACGCTTCACACCACCCGCCCCCGGCGCACCCGCCGGACGTGCCGCGCCCGTTGCACCGCCGCCACCGCCGGTCGGCGCCGGCTCAAACGCCAGCATGCGCAACAGCGTCATCGTGAAGCCGGCGTATTCGTCCGGCGCGAGGCCAAGCTCGCTACGGCCAATCGTCGCAATCTGATAGAACAACTGCACCTGCTCGGCGCTCAGCGCCTCGGCGAAGCGCCGCAGATCGGTCGCCTCCGGCCACTCGTCCAGCACCGACGACGGCGCAAACTGCGCCCACGCGATCCGATGCAGCAAGCTCGCCAGATCCTGCAGCGCGGTCGAGAACGACAGGCTGCGCAGCGACATCTCGTCGGCGACCGCCAGCACCGCCGGACCGTCGCCGTCGGCAAGCGCGTCGAGCAGACGGATCAGATAACTCTGGTCGAGCGCACCGAGCATGCCGCGCACCGCTTCTTCGGTCACCTGGTTAGCCGAATAGGCAATCGCCTGATCAGTGAGCGACAACGCATCGCGCATCGAGCCGTCGGCCGAGCGTGCGAGCAAGCGCAAGGCCTGAGCCTCGAACGGAACGTGCTCTTCGCCGAGAATGTGCTCCAGATGCGACACGATGTGCCCAGCCGGCATCTGCTTCAGGTTGAACTGCAGACAGCGCGACAACACGGTGACCGGGATCTTCTGCGGATCGGTGGTGGCGAGGATGAACTTGACGTGCTGCGGCGGCTCTTCCAGCGTCTTCAACATGGCGTTGAACGCGTGGTTCGTGAGCATGTGCACTTCGTCGATCATATAGACCTTGAAGCGCGCATCGACCGGCGCATAAACCGCACGCTCCAGCAGTGCGGCCATTTCGTCGACACCGCGATTACTCGCCGCGTCCATCTCCACATAGTCGACAAAGCGCCCTTCGTCGATCTCGCGGCACGCGCGGCACACGCCGCACGGCGTCGAGGTCACGCCGGTTTCGCAATTGAGCGCTTTGGCAAAGATGCGCGAGAGCGTCGTCTTGCCGACGCCGCGGGTTCCGGTGAACAGATAGGCGTGATGCAGGCGCCCGCCGTCGAGCGCGTGCGTGAGCGCGCGCACCACGTGCTCCTGTCCGACGAGCGAAGCGAAATCCTTCGGCCGCCATTTGCGTGCGAGAACTTGATAGGTCATCAGGAAATTGTATCAGTAACGATAGCGCGCCAAGACGAATCGACCGCGCATAAACACACGCCGCCGCCTCATTGAAAACAGCTAGCGAAACGCCAGGAACAACCAGTGGGATGTGACACAGGATAAAGCGTGAAGTGCAGAAACGCGAAGCAGAGGCCGGAGCAATGCGACAAAGCGCATAAGACTGCGGAGTGGCAACAGCGGGTAACCGAAGCCGACTGCAAAAACGCTTGGGGAGAACAACAGAAAAAAGGAAGGTGACGAGCCCGACCCTCGGCACTGGTGGAAAACGGCTGTGGCTGCTTCGTTCCCGACCTGACCAGGTTGACCGCCCCTCCATGCGAGGAGGCCCGTCACGAAAGATTCTACCATCGGTCGGCACGCCGCGCGACTGTTAATGTGAACAAAGTTAGACTGAGGCCCACTTGTGTTCTCTCTCGCCACCACCAGATACGGTATGCAATCGAAGTGGGCACCCTACCGGCAGGCCTTGTCCCTACTGCCTGTATGAGTACTATCACCACGGGCAACACATAGCAATTTAGGCTAAACTGCCGTACGAATGTCCCGCAAAGCCGAGCATTCTGCGCATTCCGGAGCGCTTCGAGAGGATCGCCCGCGAGTGTTTGAGCGCGGCTCCCTTTGCGGCAACGCGAACGGAAGTTTTCTTAGTTTGATGTATCGTGGCAAGCAATCCAGGCGGCCTCGATCCGAGAGAGGTATTCATAAATGAGCGAACAAATCAAGCATATCAGCGACGCATCGTTCGAACAGGACGTCGTTAAATCCGACAAACCGGTGCTGCTCGACTTCTGGGCAGAATGGTGCGGTCCGTGCAAAATGATTGCGCCGATCCTCGACGAAGTCGCGAAGGACTACGCTGACCGCCTGCAGATCGCCAAGATCAACGTGGACGAACATCAGTCGACGCCGGTCAAGTTCGGCGTGCGTGGCATCCCCACGCTGATCCTGTTCAAGAACGGCGCAGTCGCGGCGCAGAAGGTCGGCGCCCTGTCGAAATCGCAACTCACCGCGTTCCTCGACGGCAACCTGTAATTTGCTTTAAACCAAAGCACCAGTTTGCGTGTTGTCGCCTGACAACACGCAAACTGAGAAGATGCTCATACGCCGCGCTGGCAGAAATCGGCCTGTGCTATGCTAGAATCCGCAAAACGTCGAAAAGACGCTTAAGTCCCTGAGCGGTTCCGCTCACTCTCCTCCCAGATTTCATTTCAGGTCGCACCTTCTCCTGCGGGTTCTCCGTATGCATTTATCCGAGCTTAAGACTCTGCACGTGTCCGAATTGATCGAGATGGCCAATGGCCTCGAGATCGAAAGTGCGAACCGCCTGCGCAAGCAGGAACTGATGTTCGCCATTCTTAAAAAGCGCGCCAAAACTGGCGAAACGATCTTCGGCGACGGCACGCTCGAGGTGCTGCCTGACGGCTTCGGCTTCCTGCGTTCGCCGGAAACCTCGTATCTGGCGAGCACGGACGACATCTATATCAGCCCGTCGCAAATCCGCCGCTTCAATCTGCATACCGGCGACACGATCGAAGGTGAAGTGCGCACGCCGAAAGACGGCGAGCGTTATTTCGCGCTGGTCAAGGTAGACAAGGTCAACGGCCAGCCGCCGGAAGCCTCGAAGCACAAGATCATGTTCGAAAACTTGACGCCGCTGCACCCGAACAAGGTGCTGCTGCTCGAGCGTGAGATGCGCGGCGAAGAAAACGTGACCGGCCGGATCATCGACATGATCGCGCCGATCGGCAAGGGCCAGCGCGGCCTGCTGGTCGCCTCGCCGAAGTCCGGCAAGACCGTGATGCTTCAGCACATCGCCCACGCGATCAAGCAGAACCATCCGGACGTGATCCTGTTCGTGTTGCTGATCGACGAACGCCCGGAAGAAGTGACGGAAATGCAGCGGTCGGTGGCCGGCGAAGTGATCGCCTCCACGTTCGACGAACCGGCTGCGCGTCACGTCCAGGTCGCCGAAATGGTGATCGAAAAGGCCAAGCGCCTCGTCGAAATGAAGAACGACGTGGTGATTCTGCTGGACTCGATCACGCGTCTCGCACGTGCGTACAACACCGTGGTGCCGGCTTCCGGCAAGGTGCTCACGGGTGGCGTCGACGCCAACGCGCTGCAGCGTCCGAAGCGCTTCTTCGGCGCGGCACGTAACATCGAAGAAGGCGGCTCGCTCACCATCATCGGTACGGCGCTGATCGAAACCGGCAGCCGCATGGACGACGTGATCTACGAAGAGTTCAAGGGCACCGGCAACATGGAAGTGCACCTGGAACGCCGCCTGGCTGAAAAGCGCGTCTACCCGTCGATCAACCTGAACAAGTCCGGCACGCGTCGCGAAGAACTGCTCATCAAGCCCGAGATCCTGCAAAAGATCTGGGTGCTGCGCAAGTTCATCCACGACATGGACGAAGTCGAGGCGATGGAATTCCTGCTCGACAAGATCCGCCAGACCAAGAGCAATTCCGAGTTCTTCGACATGATGCGTCGCGGCGGCGGCAGCTGATACTGCCCAACACCCGCTCTGCGCATTACCGGCACACGGCACGCTGCACGCGTTGCTCGAGCCGCAAAACCGCCCGCCTCCCGCGCGGGCGGTTTTTTTTCGCCCCTTGAAAACGTGGTGCCAGCGCAGCGGAACAGGCGCGCAGACCGATTGGGCGAATCACCGCGACAGGGCAGGCCCCGATCAACATGTACGTGAACGTACACGTTATACTATAATGGCTGCCACCTTTCCCAGCCTCACGCCATCATGTCGCAAGAGCCGCCTGTCCTGCTGACCGTGCGCGACGCCGCCGAGCGGCTCAACGTCACCCCGCGCACGCTGAAGTACTACGAGGAACGCGGCCTCGTAACGCCTACGCGCAGCGAGGGGCGTTACCGCCTCTACGACGAAAACGACCTCGAACGTTTCGGCCGCATTTTGCGGCTGCGCTCACTTGGCTTTTCGCTGCACGGCATCATGGAGATGCTCAAGCGCCCGCTCGAACCTGGCGAAGGCGGCCGCAACCGCTATTCCACCGAGTCGCTGCAGGAGATTCGCAACGCGCTCACGCAACAGGCTAGTGCGCTCGACGCACGCATCGAAGCCATGCGCCGTGAGTTGAAGGAAGCGCAAACCCTCAAGAGCGAACTCAGCCACGACCTCGACTATGTGGAGCGGCGCCTCGCTGGCGAAAACGCCGATACGCTACTCAAACAACGCCGCGAAGCCCACGCCAAGCGTGCATTGAAGAAGTCCAAAACGCGGGACGAACCGGCATGAGCGCCGCCGCGCCGCGCGCGCCGCTCTTTAGCGTGGAGAAGTTGCGCGGCGACTTCTTCCCCTGGGTGCTGGCGGTCGTCACCGGTCTCGACTATTTCGACAACGCGATCTTCTCGTTCTTCACCAGCTACATAGCCGGCGGCGTCAATGCCTCGCCCGATGAACTGGTGTGGTCCTCGAGCGCCTATGCCGTGGCCGCCGTGCTCGGCATCCTGCAACAGCAATGGTGGGTGGAGCGCCTCGGCTACCGGCGCTACGTGGCGGGCTGCATGCTGCTGTATTCGGCCGGCGCAGTCGCGGCGGCGCTATGCGAAACCTCGTTCGAACTGGCCTTTGCGCGCGGCTTCCAGGGCTACTTCATCGGTCCGATGATGGGCACCTGCCGCATCCTGATCCAGATGAGCTTCACGGCGCAGCAACGCCCCGCCGCCACTCGCGCCTTCCTGATCCTGATCGTGCTTAGCAGCGCACTGGCGCCGCTAGTCGGTGGGCAACTCGTCGCGCATTTCGACTGGCGCGCGCTGTTCGCCTGCACAGCCCCCGTGGGCGTGCTATTCGCCGTGCTGGCGCTGCTCGCGCTGCCCAATTCAGGCGACCGCCAGCCCGAAGAACGCGGCTCGGCGCACTTCTGGCCATACCTGATTTTCGCCTTCGCCCAAGGCGCGCTGCAGATCGTCATGCAGCAACTGCGCTTCCAGTTGTTCACCAGTTCGCCCGGTCTGATCCTGCTGACCATCCTCGGGGTCGGCGCGCTTGGCTGGTTTGCGTATCACCAATGGCATCATCCGAACCCACTCGTGCGTCTGCACGCACTGCGCGAGAAGACCTTCCAGGTCGGCATCGTGCTCTACATGTTCTATTATTATCAGTCGACCGCCTTCAGCTATCTGATCTCGCGCTTCCTCGAAAGCGGCCTCGGCTATCCAGTGGAAAACACCGGGCGCCTCGTCGGCGTGACCTCGCTGATTTCCGCCAGCGCCCTGTTCGTCTACCTGCGCTACTCCAAGCTGTTGCCGCGCAAGAAGTGGATCATCGTGCCGGGCTTTGCCCTCGCCGCCTTCGCCGCGGCATGGATGACGCGCATGGAACCCGGCGTTGGCGAAGAGGCGCTGCTCGTGCCGTTGCTGCTGCGCGGCCTGCTATTGCTGTTTATCGTGCTGCCGGTTGCCAATCTGACGTTTAGAATCTTTGCTATCGAGGAATTCACGCACGGCTACCGGCTCAAGAACATCGTGCGGCAATTGACGATCTCGTTTGCCACCGCGTCCATGATCATCATCGAGCAGCACCGTGAGGCGCTGCATCAGGCGCGCCTCGCCGAGTTCGTGAATCCGTTCAATCCGGTGTTCCAGAACACGCTTGCCACGCTGACCAACGGCTTTGCGGCGAGCGGCCGCTCGCTCGCCGAAGCGCATGCGCTGGCGCTCGGTCAGATCGCCCGGATGGTCGCGCAGCAGGCGAGTTTCCTGACTTCGCTCGATGGTTTCTATTACCTGATTGGCGTAGCAGTCTGCGGCGGGATTTTCGCCGCGTGGCAAACACAGATCGACTGAGCGATGCTATCCAAACTCACTAACTGGCTTGGCTCGCGCCGCCGCGAGCGCGCGCTGCGCAACCATCCGATTGATGAACCGCTGTGGCAGGCAACGCTGGCCGGCCTGCCGTTCCTGGCTTACCTGGAAGCCGCGGACCTTGCGCGGCTGCGCCAACTGACCAGCCTCTTTATCGCCCAAAAAGAATTCTCCACGGCGCACGAACTCGAGCTGACCGACGCGATGACGGTCGCGATTGCCACCCAGGCATGCCTGCCGGTGCTCAACCTGGACCTGGACCTGTATCGCGGCTGGGTGGGCGTGATCGTCTATCCGGGCGAATTCGTGATCCGCAAAACGGTCGAGGACGAAGACGGCGTGGTCCACGAAGTCGAGCACGACGCCAGCGGCGAAGCCTGGGAAGGCGGCCCGGTAGTGCTGTCGTGGGAAGACGCGCAGATGACGGACCCGGAGGACGAGAAGGACGCCTACAACGTGGTAATCCACGAGTTCGCCCACAAGATCGACATGGTGAGCGGCGAAGCCGATGGTCACCCACCGCTGTTTCGCCGCTGGCATGCGCCGCTCGACCCCGCCGCCTGGGCCGATGTGTTCGACCAAGCCTACGATCACTTCTGCAAGAGAATCGACGCCGTGCCCGAGCGCCGCTGGGCGCGCTTCGAGCGGGAATCGCTGATAGACCCGTACGCCGCGGACCATCCATCGGAATTTTTTGCCGTTTGCAGCGAGGCGCTGTTCGTCCAGCCGCACGCCTTCGAGGCCGAGTATCCGGAACTGTACCGCCTGCTGGCCCGCTACTACCGGCAGGATCCGGCGCGGGTGGGCGCGCTGCAGGGGCAAACCGGCTAGTCGCTGCTGGCCGGGCTGAGCGGCCGGGAGACCAAGGGGTCAGCGTCACCCCAGAATGGGAAAAAACTCCTCCGAAAGTCGTCAACCGCCTGATTTTCTGGCATAATCGCCGTTTTTCGACCTTAGGCAAGTGGCTCGCGCCAAAATGCTTTCGCAAATCAGGTGATCTTGCGGCTGCACGCGGGTTGGCTACCGCCAGACTAAAGGAATTACCATGAAAGAAGGCATTCACCCGAATTACCGCGAAGTCCTGTTCGTCGACATGTCGATCGACTTCAAGTTTGTGACCCGCTCGACCATCCAGACGCGCGAAACCGGCGAGTTCAACGGCAAAGAATACCCGCTCGCGAAGATCGAAGTGTCGTCGGAATCGCATCCGTTCTACACCGGTCAGCAAAAGATCATGGACACGGCAGGCCGCGTCGAGAAGTTCAACAAGAAGTTCGGCACGCGCGCTACCGGCAAGGCAGCCAAGTAATACCCGCCTCGTCACCGGCTGCACGCCGGACGGAAGCACAGAAGGGCAGCGTAAGCTGCCCTTTTTTGTCGCCTGCCTTTGTCGCTGGACATTGCGCAACATGTCCGCCCCGCTGGGCCCTTACCCGAACCCTTTGCGCATGGTTACCGAACTTCGCGCAACGTTGCGCTCTATTACCGGCGCGTGACGCGCGCTGCGCGCCACGTCTACAATGCCGGATGCCGCGAATCGGCCATGCTGCCGGGCACCCTGCCCGGCGCCGGCCGAAGCGCCTATCCGAGATCAACAAATCCGCATGAGATCAGTCGTTCGCCTCACTGCATCCGCCACGAGCGCCCTGCCGCGCTGGCTGTTGCTGACCATCTGTATTGTCTACGCAGCGTTCGGCCTGTTCGGCCGCGATCCGTGGAAGAACGAGGATGCGGCCGGCTTCGGCGTCATGTGGACGATGGCCAGCGGCAACGCCCACGACTGGCTCCTGCCGAATCTGGTCGGCAAATACCTCACTGACAACGGCCCGCTTGGCTACTGGCTCGGCGCCCTTTCGATTCGCGCGCTGGCGCCCTGGGTCGATGCGAGCGACGCCTCGCGCGTCTTCACGGGTCTGATGTTTTGCGGCGCGTGCGCGTTCGTCTGGTACGCCGCCTACCTGCTTGGCCGCCGCCCCGAGGTCCAGCCGTTCAAATACGCCTTCGGCGGCGAGCCGGAACCGCGCGACTACGGCCGCACCCTTGCCGACGGCGCGCTGCTGATTCTGCTCGCCTGCTTCGGCCTTGCCGAGCGCGGTCACGAAACCACCCCGCAACTCGCGCAGTTCGCCTGCATCGCGATGCTTGTCTACGGGCTGGTGCGGATGATCGACAAGCCGGTGCAAGGTGCGCTGGTGTGGGGCCTCGCGCTCGGACTGGTGGCGCTGGCCAGCAACCCGGTGCTGGTGGGCGCCTTGCTGGTCGGCACATTCGTGATGGCGATCGTGGTGCCCGAGGCGCGTACGCGCTGGCTGCTGCTCGCCGGCCTGCCGGTCGCCCTGGTGCTGTCGATGTCGTGGCCGGTGGCGGCCCTCTCCGCCTATCCCGAGGATGCCGTCTGGTATCTCAATCAATGGGTAAGCAGCAGTCTCAACGCGTTTGCCGGCCCGCCCGGCTCGGTGGCGCGCTATGCGCTGAAAAACCTGCCGCTCTTCACCTGGCCCGCCTGGCCGCTGGCGATCTGGGCTTGGGTTAGCTGGTCCGGCCTGCGGCGCGCGCCGCACGTGGCGATTCCGCTCTCGGTGATCGCGCCGCTCCTGATCCTCGTCGTGCTGCAGAGCCATCAGACCAACCTGCTGTTCATGCTGTTGCTGCCGGCCCTTGCGGTACTGGCGGCGTTCGCGCTGCCTACGCTCAATCGCGGCACCATCAACGCCATCGACTGGTTCGCGCTCCTCAGCTTTACGATCCTTGGCAGCACCGTGTGGCTGTTCTGGATCGCCGGCCTCACCGGCTTCCCGGCGCCGCTCGCCCGCAACATGGCCCGTTACGCGCCGGGCTTCGTGCCGCAGTTCAAGCTGCTCTCGTTCATCTGCGCGGTCGCGGTGACGGTGTGCTGGTTCGTGCTGGTGCGCTGGCGCCTCGCGCGCCACCCGAAAGTGCTATGGCGCAGCGTGGTGCTGTCCTCCGCCGGCACGACGCTGATGTGGGTGCTGGTGATGACGCTGTGGCTGCCCATCGTCAACTACAGCCGGACCTATAAGGACGTGGCCGAGCAGATCGCGAGCCACCTGCCGGACGACTATAGCTGCATCTCGCCGGTGCGCCTCGGCAATGCGCAGATCGCGACGTTTGCCTACTTCGGCCACATGCATTTTTCGTTCGATCAAGACTGCGATGTGATCCTGCGCCAGGACACGCAAGACTACGGCGAACCCAGCTCGATGTCGAACTTCGTCTGGAAGCTGGTGTGGGAAGGCCGCCGTGTGGCCGACCGTGACGAACGCTTCCGCCTCTATGTGCGCATCGACCGGCCGAAGCCGCCTGCCAAACATCGCGCCTGGCGCCCCCGACAAGCCGCTCCGGCCAACCAGGGCTGACGATGTTCGCCGATGTGCGCAAAATCGCCGGGCTCGCGTGGCCCGTGCTGATCGGCCAGTTGGCGATCATCGCTTTCGGCGTCATCGACACCGCGATGGTCGGCCGCTACTCGGCGGTCGATCTGGCCGCGCTCGGCCTTGGCTCGTCGATCTACATCTCGGTCTTTATCGGCCTGACGGGTATCCTCACCGCACTGCAGCCGATTGCCGCGCAGCTCTACGGCGCGCGCCGCTACACCGAGATCGGCGAGCAGGTGCGCCAGTCGCTATGGCTCGCGCTCGCGCTGATGACGCTTGGCTTCCTGGTCCTGTATTTTCCCGGCCCGCTGCTGCATCTGGCCCGCGTGCCGGCCGCGCTCTATGAACGCACGGTCGCGTATCTACAGATCCTCGCGTTCGGCTTGCCGGCGAGTCTCGCGTTTCGCGTCTACGGCTCGACTGCCAACGCGATCGGCAAGCCACGGCTCGTGATGATCCTGCAGATCGGCGCCCTGCTGCTGAAGATGCCGCTCAACACCTGGTTCATCTTCGGCGGCCTCGGCGTGCCGGCGCTCGGCGGCCCGGGTTGCGCGCTCGCCAGCATCATCATCAACTGGGTGCTGGCGGTAGTCGGCATGCTGTTGCTCAAGCGTCTGGACGTGTTCCAACCGTTCGAGATCTTCAAGCATTTCTGCTGGCCGGTGTGGCGGCTCCAGATCGCGCAGTTGAAACTCGGCATTCCGATGGGACTGTCGTACCTGATCGAAGTCACCTCCTACACCTTCATGGCGCTGTTTATCGCGCGCTTCGGCACCACGACGCTCGCGGGACATCAGATCGCGGGCAACGTGGGCGCCGTGCTGTATATGACGCCGCTGTCGATCGGCATCGCCACGTCCACTCTCGTGGCGCAGGCGCTCGGCGCGCATCGGCATGAAGCGGCACGCACCCTGGCGCGGCACGGCGTTCTGATGGCGGTGATGATCGCCTGTAGCTATGGGGTCATTGTGCTGGCGCTGCGCCCGTTCATCATCGCGGGCTACACGCCGAACGCCCAGGTCGTGGCTGCGGCCATGCCGCTCGTGTTGATCGTGGTGTTCTACCACGTGTTCGACTCGATACAGGTGACGACGGCTTTCGTGCTGCGCGCCTACAAGGTGGCGGTCGTGCCCACTGTGATCTATGCGGTCGCGCTATGGGGCGTGGGCCTTGGCGGCGGGTACCTGCTCGGCTTCGATATCGGCGGCTCGATCCCTGTCTGGTTGACCGGCGCACGCGGCTTCTGGGTCGCCAATATGGCGAGTCTCGCGATTGCCGGTTGCGGCTTGTCGCTCTACTTGCACAAGGTCAGCCGGCGCTATCTGCAGCCTGATCTGCAAGCGCAGGCAGATAGGGTGGCGTAGGGTTGGCGCAGGATCACCCCGCTATCAAGTTGCTTCGCTCAACGCCTCGCCGCAGCGCTCTTGCGCATCGTGCCGCTCGAACACCTCGCGCGCCGCAAACAGCGCATTCAGCGCCGCCGGAAACCCGGCGTAAAGCGCCATCTGCATAAACACTTCGACGATCTCGTCACGCGTACAGCCGACGTTGAGCGCCGCTTCGATATGCACTTTCAGTTGCGGCTGCGCACAGCCGAGGGTCGCCAGCGACGCAATCGTCGCAATCTCGCGCGCACGCAGATCCAGTTGCGGCCGGCTGTAGATATCGCCGAAACCGAACTCGATGAGGAGCCGCCCGAAATCCGGCGCGATCGGTGCGAGCGCGGCGATCACCATTTCGCCGGCAGCGCCGTCGATCTCCTTCAGCTTGTTCCAGCCCCGGGTGTAGCGGTCGTTTTGTGCGTATTCCATGGTGAGTCCCTATCTGGTTGAGTGTTGTCGGTCTGTCGTGTCACCGTGCGCTCAGCCGCCTCGTAGTACGCGATCTTGTCGACGATCGCGCCCAGGTTGGTCTGCAACTCCGCGATATGCGCGAGCACCGTATCGCGATGCGTCTCCAGCATTGCGCGCCGCGCGCCGATCGTCGCCTCGCCCTGGGCCCGCAACGCGGCGAACGCCTGCATTCCGGCGATCGGCATGCCGGTCGCCTTCAGGCGCATCACGAACTGCAGCCAGTCGAGGTCCGTGGGCGAATAGAGACGGTGACCTGCCTCGGTACGTCCGACGGCCCGGATCAGGCCCGCCTGCTCGTAATAGCGCAGCGTGTGGGTGGAGACGCCGGTGGTCGCGGCGACCTGGCCAATGGTGAGTGCTTGTGACATGACGGAACTCAGGTTAGGACTTCGAGTGCACTCTAAGTCAAGCGGCTTGTGATGTCATTCGTGATTCTCTACCGGGATGTCTGGAGGCCACACAAGGTTGGGGATACTGAGAATCGTCCGGTAGAATCGCCAGCAATCTGAAAGCAACAGGAGCGCAGTCGATGCGAAGCGGCACCCTCAAGCGGAAGTGGATGTGGGCAACGGTAGCGGCGCTCGGCTTGCTGGCCGCGTCTTCGTGGCGAGCTGATGCAGCACGCATCACCAGCGTCTCGCCGCAAGGCAAGGTCGCGCAGGTCCGGCAGGTGGTCGTCAAGTTCGACGAAGCAATGATCGCGTTCGGCTCGGCCGCGGCCCCCGCTCCCGCTCAGGTGCATTGCAACGACGCGGCTGCCAGCAGTGGCCAGGCTCATTGGGTCGACGACAAGACCTGGGCGTGGGATTTCGCTGCCGACCTGCCGCCCGGCCTCTCCTGCACAGTCGATCTCAACGACGGGCTGAAGTCGTTTGCCGGCCACGCCATCACGGGCCCGCACCGCTACGCGTTTCAAACGGGTGGTCCGTTCGTGCAGGAGATCCATCCGGACGACGGCGAGATCGAGGAAAATCAAGCGTTCGTGCTGCAGTTGAACGGACCGGCCACGGACGCATCGGTGCACGATCATGTGTGGTGCGAATCGAGCGGTCTCGGTAATCGCATCCCCGTCAAGAAACTCGACGACACTGCACGTGCGGCGCTGCTCAAGCACTTCCGCCTTAAGAAGGACGCCGCTCGCGTCCTGACACTGCAGTGTCAGCAGACGCTGCCCTCCGCCACCAAGATGCAACTGGTCTACGGCGTGGGCGTGGCGAGCCCGAGCGGCCTTGCAAATGACGTTGAGCGCCGCTTCGACTACACCGTGCGCGAACCGTTCGCGGCCAGCTTCTCTTGTGAGCGCGACAACGCCAAGGCGCCGTGCACGCCGCTGCGTCCGGTACAGGTACGCTTCAACGCGCCCATTAGCCGCGCCGACGCCGAAAAGCTCACGCTCAAGGGACCTGGCGGCACGATTTCACCGACCTTCAAGCCCGACGACAAGGATCCCGAAACATCGACGGTTGAGTTCGCCGCACCGCTGCCCGAGCATGCCGAACTCACCATCGACGTCCCCGGCAACCTGAAAGACGTCAGCGGTCGCGCGCTCACCAATGCCGACCTGTTCCCGCTCAAAACCACCACGGCGCCGATGCCGCCGCTCGCCAAGTTCTCATCGGGGACCTTCGGCATTGTCGAGCGTTTCGCGGAACCGGACATGCCCGCGCTCGTGCCGGTGACCTTGCGCAACGTCGAAGCCGACCTGCATGTGGCGGGCCTCAACGCAGGCAACGCGCAGTTCACCAAGCTGCGCGTCGATGCGGACACCGATATCCGCAAGTGGATGCGTCTGGTCGATCGCTTCGACGGCTATTCGATGAACCGCTCGCAGATCGACTCGGAGATGCCCGGACTGCTGCAACGCTCGAAGCATCCGGTGTATGTGCAGCGCTCGCCCGACGAAGCGGCCGACGACCAGAACAAGAAAGACCCCGAAATCGATATCCGCTCGCTGTCGCTGCTCGCCGGACAACGCGGCGTCGAAACCCTCGCATTGCCGAAGGAAGACCCGAAGGCCCTGCGTCCGTTCGAAGTGGTCGGCGTGCCGGTGACCAAGCCCGGCTTCTACGTGATCGAACTGGCCTCCCCCGCGCTCGGCGCCTCGTTGCTCGGCAAGCCAGCGCCTATGTACGTGCGCACCGCGGTGCTCGTCACCAATCTGGGCGTGCACTTCAAGCAGGGACGCGAAAACAGCGTGGTATGGGTGACCTCGCTCGACAAGGGCCAGCCGGTGCCGAACGCCGCCATCCAGGTGAGCGACTGCAACGGCGCCCTGCTCGCTACCGGCAAGACCGACGTGCACGGCGTACTGAACATCGACAAGGCGCTCGCGCCGGTGAAGGAATGCGGCGACGCGAGCTTCGAAGGCTACTTCGTCTCGGCGCGCGTCGACGACCCGAAGACCGGCGCGGACATGGCGTTCGTGCGCTCGGACTGGAATCGCGGCATCGAGTCGTGGCGCTTCAATGTGCCCACCGACACCAGCATCGAGCAGACGGTTCGCGCCCATACTATCTTCGACCGCACGCTGTTGCGCGCCGGCGAGACTGTGTCGATGAAGCACGTCATCCGCGTCGAGACGCTGCATGGTTTCGCCTATCCGCAGAAGTATCCGCCCCGGGTAACGATTCGCCATCTCGGCAGCGGCCAGACCTATCATCTGCCGCTCAAATGGGCGGCCGACCATAGCGCCGATTCGACCTTCACGATTCCCGTGGCGGCGAAACTGGGCGAATACAGCGTCACGCTCGACGATGGCGATCCGAACGCGACGGCGTCCGACGACGCTGCGAGCGGCAACAACGATGGCAACAGCGACGCTGGCGACGACAGCGACAACAGCGGCTCATCCAGCGCCTCGCCGCATATGAGCTACGACTCCGGCAGCTTCCGTGTCGAGGAATTCCGCTTGCCGGTTTTCAAGGGCACGATTGCCGTGCGCGACGAAAAGGCCCATCCGCTGGTCGCCGCGAAACAGGCGCCGCTCTCCCTGCAGATCGACTATGTGTCGGGTGGCGCGGCGGCGAATCTGCCGGTGCAGGTGTCGGCCTTGCTCAAGAGCACGACGCCCGGCTTCACCGACAATTTCCCCGACTTCAGCTTCACGCCCTACACGCCGCAAACCGGCGACGACACCTCGGCCTCGGACGACGAAGACAGCGACTCGCAACAACCCGCCGACGACGGCGCCAAGCTGATCGCCGACAAGGAAGCGCTCACGCTCGATCGCAACGGTTCCGGCGGCCTCACGCTGAAGAACCTGCCGCACGTCGACGCCCCCAAACGCCTCGCGCTGGAGGCGACCTTCGCCGATCCGAACGGCGAGGTGCAAACCATCTCCGGCGGCGCGACGCTGTGGCCTGCCGCCGTGGTGGCGGGCATCAAGTCGGGGCAATGGGTCTCGGTGGGCAACACAGTGCCGGTCAAGGCGCTTGCGGTCGACCTGCAAGGCAGGCCGCGCGCCGGCGTGGCGCTCGACGTGCATGGCTACGCGCGCATCACGACGACCGCGAGAAAGCGCATGGTCGGCGGCTTCTACGCCTACGACAACCATACCGAGACCAAGGATCTCGGGTCGCTGTGCAGCGGCAAGAGCGACGACCACGGCCTGCTCGCCTGTGACGCCAAGCTGCGCGACGCGGGCAACATCGACCTTGTCGTCACGGCCAAGGACGGCGACGGCAATGTGTCGACGGCAAGCAGTTCGGTTTGGGTCACGCGGGAAGACGAGTTGTGGTTCGGCGGCGAGAACACCGACCGCATCGACGTGCTGCCGGAAAAACCATCGTATGAACCCGGCGAGACGGCGCGCTTCCAGGTACGCATGCCGTTCCGCTTCGCCACCGCGCTGGTCGCGGTCGAACGCGAAGGCATTCTTGAAACGCACGTCGTGCAACTGGATGGCAAGGATCCGACCGTCGAGCTGAAGGTCAACGAGGCCTGGGGACCGAACGTGTATGTCTCGGTGCTGGCCTTGCGCGGCCGGATTCACGAAGTGCCGTGGTACTCGTTCTTCACGTGGGGCTGGAAAGCGCCGCTCGAATGGGCGCGCGCGTTTTGGTACGAGGGCCGTCAATACGAAGCACCGACGCCGCTCGTCGATCTGTCGAAGCCGGCCTTCCGCTACGGCATGGCCGAAATCAAGGTCGGCACGGCCGCGCACAAGCTGACGCTCAGCGTCACGCCGGATGCGAAGTCCTACACGGTGCGCGGCAAGGCGCACGTCAAGGTGCACGTGCAGATGCCGGGCGGCAAGCCCGCGCCGGCCGGTACGCAAATCGCCGTGGCGGCCGTCGACGAAGCCCTGCTCGAGCTGATGCCCAACGATAGCTGGGACCTGCTCGACGCGATGCTGGAGCGGCGCGCCTATGGCGTCGAAACCTCGACCGCACAGATGGAGATCATCGGCCGCCGCCACTTCGGGCGCAAAGCCGTGCCGGCCGGCGGTGGCGGTGGCCACAGCGCGACGCGCGAACTGTTCGACACGCTGCTGCTGTGGAACCCGCGCGTGACGCTCGATGCGAACGGCGACGCCACTCTGGACGTCCCGCTCAACGACGCGCTGACGAGCTTCCGGATCGTCGCGATCGCGGCGGTCGGCCCGGGCATGTTCGGCACCGGTAGCACCTCGATTCGCAGCACTCAGGATCTGCAACTGATCTCGGGCCTGCCGCCGCTGGTGCGCGAAGGCGACGTGTTCCGCGCGCAGTTCACGCTGCGCAACACGACCGCCCGCGCAATGAAAGTGGTCGTCACGCCGAACGTGCCGGGCTTGACGCTCGCCACGCAAACGGTGGATCTCGCCGCGGACTCGGCACGCGAAATCGCCTGGACCGTGACGCCGCCCGACGGCCTTGCGGATACGCCCGCCGGCGCCCTCACGTGGACCGTGACAGCAGCCGAGCAAGGCGGCCCGCATGCGAGCGATGCGCTGAAAATCGCTCAGCACGTCACCGCCGCCGTACCGGTTACCGTCCAGCAAGCGACGCTCGCACAAGTCGACGGCACGCTGTCGCTGCCGGTGGCCGCACCGCGTGACGCCAGTACGACCCAGGCCGGGGCGATCCGCGGCGGTATCGCGGTGTCGCTGCAGTCGAAGCTGTCCGACGGGCTGCCCGGCGTGCGCCGCTGGTTCGAACGCTATCCGTACAACTGCCTCGAACAGCAAACCTCGCGGGCCATCGGCCTGCGTGATCCGGCGCAGTGGCAAGCGGTGGTGGCGCGCATGCCGGTGTATCTGGACCGCGACGGCCTCGCCAACTACTTCCCGCCGAGCGACGACAGCGCCAACCACGGCAGCACGACACTAAGCGCCTATCTGCTCGCCGTCACCGACGAAACGGCCAAGCTCGATCCGCGCTTCGCGCTGCCCGACGATGTGCGTGGCAAACTCGAAGCGGGCCTCATGAGTTTTGTGCAAGGCAAGATCCAGCGCGATGCCTGGGCGCCGCGCAAGGACCTCGACCTGCGCAAGCTCGAAGCGCTCGAAGCCTTGTCGCGCTACGGGATGGCGCAGCCGAACATGCTCGAATCGATCGAGATCGCGCCGAACCAGTGGCCGACTTCGGCGCTGCTCGACTACTACGCGATCCTGTCGCGCGTGCAGGGCATTCCCCAGCGCGAGGACAAGCGCGCCCAGCTCGAACAGATCCTGCGCGCACGGCTCACCTATCAGGGCACCCGCCTCACCTTCTCGACCGAGGCCGACGACGATCTCTGGTGGCTCATGACCAGCACCGAAGACAACGCGGCCCGCACCGCGCTGACTTTCGTCGACGCGCCCGCGTGGAAGGACGAAATGCCGCGCCTCGTCGCCGGCCTGCTGGCGCTGCAACGCAATGGCGCGTGGCAGACCACCACTGCCAACGTGTGGGGCTCGCTTGCAGTGCAGCGCTTCTCGCAGGTCTTCGAGAGCACGCCCGTCACCGGGCAGACGAGGTTGCAACTCGGCACGCTCGACAAGACGATCTCGTGGAGCCAGAGCGCGGCGCCAGCAGCGAATGTAGATACATCCGCCGCCTCCGCCACCCCGGTCACGCAAACCAGGGACAGCCATAGCCAGCTTCTGCCGTGGCCAGCCGCGAACCAGGCCACCGCATCGCCGTTGACCTTGACTCACGACGGCACAGGCAAGCCATGGGCGACCATCGAAAGCCTCGCCGCCGTGCCGTTGAAAACGCCGTTCGCAGCCGGCTATCGCATCACCAAAACGGTCACGCCGCTCGACCCGGCCGTGAAGGGCGTCTACACGCGCGGCGACGTAGTGCGGGTGCATCTGGACATCGATGCGCAGACCGACATGACCTGGGTGGTCGTCAACGATCCGGTGCCGGCTGGCGCGACGATTCTCGGCTCGGGTCTGGGACGCGACTCGGAGGCGGCAACGCAAGGAGAAAACAGCGGCGCAGACGCCGACCGTGGCGCATGGCCGGCGTTTATCGAACGCGGTTTCGACGGCTACCGGGCGTACTACGACTATCTGCCGAAGGGCAAATTCTCGGTGGAGTACACGGTGCGGCTCAACAACGTCGGCGCCTTCGGCCTGCCGCCGACGCGCGTCGAGGCGCTCTATGCACCGTCGACCTTCGGCGCCTTGCCGAACGCGCCGCTCGTGGTGCAGCCTGCTGCGGGCACCACGCCTGCGGCTGCGAAGTGAGGCGAAGCGTGTCGCTCGTGCTTGCCCGCATGGCCGTGTGCGTCAGCCTCGTCGGCATCTCGGCGAGCGCGTTTGCCCTGCCCTCGTTCGAGCAGGTCCACGCCCGCTGGCGCAGTTCCGACTGGGTGCTGCTCGCACGCGACGGCGAACCGCTGCAGCGCACGCGCATCGACAACACCGAGCGGCGCGGCGACTGGGTCGCGCTCGCCGATGTCTCGCCGGCGCTGCGCGAAGCGATCGTGGTGTCGGAAGACAAACGCTTCTACGAGCATAGCGGCGTCGACTGGCGCGGCGCGGCCGGCGCCGCGTGGGCCAATCTGTGGAATACGCGTACGCGCGGCGCCTCGACCGTGACGATGCAGTTGACGGGTCTGCTCGACGACGACCCGCAACGTTCAGGACAACGTTCGATTGCGCAGAAAGCCGGTCAGGCGGTCAATGCGCTGTGGCTCGAGCGGACCTGGCGCAAGGACCAGATCCTCGAGGCCTATCTGAATCTGGTGCCGTTTCGCGGCGAGACGATCGGCTTGTCGGCGATCTCGATGACGCTGTTCGGCAAAGCGCCCTCCGGGCTCGACGAACGCGAAGCGGCGGTCGCCGCTGCGCTGATCCGCGCACCGAACGCCCCCTACGCAAAGGTCGGCGCACGCGCCTGCCGGATTCTGCGCGATATGCAGGCGGGCAGCCAATGCGCGAATCTCGGCGGCTTCGTGCAACTGGCATTCGCCCGTCCCGCCCCCGCTTCACTGTCGCTTGCAACCGACAACGAGTCGCTCGCGCCGCATTTCGCACGGCGCGTGGCGGCCGAGGTGCATCCGATGGCCGGCGACCGCGTCACGTCGACGCTCGACGCGAACCTGCAACGCTTCGCACGCGACACGCTCACCCGCACCCTGCTCGAACTGAACGCGCGCGCGCATCCACGCAACGTGCAGGACGGCGCGGTCGTGGTGCTCGATAACGCGACCGGTGAGGTACGTGCCTGGGTCGGCTCGTCGGGTGCGCTATCCGGCGCCCGCGAGGTGGATGCGGTACTCGCGCTGCGCCAGGCCGGCTCGACGCTCAAGCCATTCCTGTACGCTCAGGCGCTCGACGAGCGGCGGCTCACTACGGCGTCGCTGCTCAACGACGCGCCGCTCGATCTGGCCACCGGTGGCGGCCTGTACATTCCGCAGAATTACGACAAGGACTTCAAGGGCTGGGTCAGCGTGCGCACGGCGCTCGGTTCGTCGCTGAACGTGCCGGCGGTGCGCACGCTGGTGATGGTGACGCCGCACCGCTTTGCGAAGACGCTTACCGCACTCGGATTACCGCTCACGCAAAGCGGCGACTATTACGGCTTTAGCCTCGCGCTCGGCAGCGCCGACGTCACCCTGCTCGCGCTGACCAACGCGTACCGCGCTCTCGCGAATGGCGGTGTCGCTGCGCCCACCGTGGATCTGCCGCGCCGTCCCGGCGCGCCGGCTGACGGGCAGAATAAAGCAGGAGCGAAGACAAGCCAGCGTGTCTTCAGCGCCGACGCCAGCTATATCATCACCACCGTCCTCGCGGACAACAACGCGCGCACCCGTACCTTCGGCTTCGACAGCCCGCTCGCCACGCGCTTCTTCTCCGCCGTCAAAACCGGCACCAGCAAAGACATGCGCGATAACTGGACGATCGGCTTCACCTCCCGCTATACGGTGGGCGTGTGGGTCGGCAATGCGGACGGCACGCCAATGTGGGACGTCTCGGGTGTGACCGGCGCAGCGCCGGTGTGGGCCGCGCTCGTCGGTTATCTGCATCGGCGTTTGCCGAGCTCGCCGCCGGCCATGCCGCCCGGCGTGATCGAGACGCGTGTCACGTTTGAAAACAACGCGGAGCCCTCACGCAACGAGTGGTTCTTGCGCGGCACCGAGACCCCGCTGGTCGGACTGGCAGCGGATGCGGACGCCGCCGCGCGCCGGGTCTCGACACGCGGCGCGGCGCAGATCGGCACGCCGACCGACGGCACGATCTTCGCGCTCGACCCCGATATTCCCGCGGCGCGCCAGCGTATTTCATTCGAGCGCGCGAGCGGCGCCTCGACGCTCAGTGCATGGCGGCTCGACGGCAAGACGCTCGGCCATGCCTCACGGGTGCCGTGGCTGCCCTGGCCTGGGCATCACCTGCTGGAACTCGTCAATGCCGATGACAGCGTCGCCGATGCGGTGCACTTCGAAGTGCGCGGCGCGGTGGCGCGCACCGCCCAGGCACCCGGCGCATCAAAACCGCCTCCAAAATAGGCAAAAGGTTTAAATACTGTCCAAGTGATTTACTTGTCACGAATCGATCGGTATAAATCGTCGGCTTTCGTCAAAAGGGTGGGCAATTTATCCTATGCTTAAGCGCAGTCTGCCTGAGCATCGCCCTGCCGTATCGCGACACCCCTGCCGCACTACGTCCGCTGCCGCGCAACCGCGCGGCGTTTTCACCCGCCGGCGTCTGAACAGAACGCTGGCATTCAAGAGAGACCGTCATGAGCCTACTCGACACCCTCGGATCCCTGCTCGGCCAGTCGCCCGAAGGCGGCGGCAACCAGCAGGCCCTCATCAGCACCGCGCTTGAATTCGTCAACAATCAGCCGGGTGGCCTGAACGGCCTGATCCAGCAGTTCAAGGACAAAGGCGCCGGCGACATCATCAGTTCGTGGGTCGGCAACGGCGAAAATCAGCCGATTTCGGCGGATGCGCTGCATAGCGTGCTCGGCTCGGATACGGTTGCCAATCTCGCGGCCAAGGCCGGCGTGCAGCCCGACCAGGTCACGGGACTGCTGTCGCAGATCCTGCCGCACGTCGTAAATGCGGCCACGCCCAATGGCGAAGTGCCCGCCGCAGGCCAGGTGGATACCAGCAACGTGCTCGGCGCGCTCGGCAGCCTGTCGTCGCTGTTCGGCAAGGGCAACGCGTAACGCCGAATGTATAGACCGCGGCTGCGCCGAGTCAGGCGCGCGGCGGCAAATAAAAAGGGCAACGAATCGCAAGACTCGTTGCCCTTTTTCATGCGTCAGTCAGACGCGGCTCAATCACTACCGCCCTGGCGAACCTGCGGAACTTGCCATACGCGCCACAGATGTAACGCGTGTCGCTCAACCCCGCTTAGTGCACCACGCGGTCGAACACCAGCTTGCCGTCGTCCACTTCGACCGGAATCACATCCTTCGGGCCGAACTTGCCGGCCAGAATCAGCTTCGCGACCGGATTCTCGATCTCCTGCTGGATCGCGCGCTTCAACGGCCGGGCGCCGAACAGCGGGTCGTAGCCGACCTTGCCGATCAACTCCAGCGCTTCATCCGACACCACCATTTGCATGTCGAGCTTCGCGAGCCGCTCTTGCAGCCGTTGCAACTGAATCTTCGCAATCGACTGGATGTTCGAGCGATCGAGCGCATGGAACACCACGACGTCGTCGATCCGGTTGAGGAATTCGGGGCGGAAATGCAGCTTCACTTCTTCCCACACCGCATCCTTCACGGCTTCCTGCGGCTCGCCGACCATCGACTGGATCACCTGCGAACCGAGGTTCGAGGTCATCACGATCACCGTGTTCTTGAAGTCCACAGTACGACCCTGGCCATCGGTCATGCGGCCATCGTCGAGCACCTGCAGCAGCACGTTGAACACATCCGGGTGAGCCTTCTCGATCTCGTCGAGCAGGATCACGCTGTACGGTTTGCGGCGCACGGCTTCGGTCAGGTAACCGCCTTCCTCATAGCCGACGTAGCCCGGCGGCGCGCCGATCAGCCGCGCGACGCTGTGCTTCTCCATGAACTCGCTCATGTCGATGCGGATCAGGTGATCTTCCGAATCGAACAGGAACGACGCCAGCGCCTTGCACAGTTCGGTCTTGCCCACGCCCGTCGGGCCGAGGAACAGGAACGAGCCGTACGGACGGTTCGGATCGGCGAGACCCGCACGCGAACGGCGGATCGCATCGGCCACCGCCGAGATCGCTTCGTCCTGGCCGACCACGCGGTCGTGCAGTTTTTCTTCGATCTGCAGCAGCTTTTCGCGCTCGCCCTGCATCATCCGCGACACCGGAATGCCGGTTGCGCGCGACACCACTTCGGCGATTTCCTCCGCCCCCACTTGCGTGCGCAAGAGACGCGGACGGGTCGGATTGTTCTGCTCGCGCGCTTCGGCCTGGGTGACTTCCTTCAGTTGCGCTTCGAGCCCCGGCAGCTTGCCGTACTGCAGTTCGGCGACCTTCTCCAGCTTGCCTTCGCGTTGCAACCGAATGATTTCCGCGCGGGTCTTCTCGATCTCTTCCTTCAGTTGCGCACTGCCCTGCACCGCGGCCTTTTCGGCGGTCCAGATTTCTTCGAGGTCCGAATATTCGCGGTTCAGGCGCTCGATTTCTTCCTCGATGAGTTGCAGGCGCTTCTGCGACGCTTCGTCCTTTTCCTTCTTGACGGCTTCGCGCTCGATCTTCAGCTGGATCAGACGGCGGTCGAGCCGGTCCATCTCTTCGGGCTTCGAATCGATTTCCATCTTGATCTTCGAGGCAGCCTCGTCGATCAGGTCGATGGCCTTGTCCGGCAGGAAACGGTCGGTGATATAGCGATGCGACAGTTCCGCCGCCGCGACGATTGCCGGGTCGGTGATATCCACGCCGTGGTGCAGCTCATATTTTTCCTGCAAACCGCGCAGAATGGCGATGGTCGCTTCCACCGAAGGCTCGTCGACCAGCACTTTCTGGAAGCGCCGCTCGAGCGCCGCGTCCTTCTCGATGTACTTTCGATATTCGTCGAGCGTGGTGGCGCCAACGCAGTGCAGCTCACCGCGCGACAAAGCCGGCTTGAGCATGTTGCCCGCGTCCATGGCCCCTTCGGCCTTGCCCGCGCCCACCATGGTGTGGATTTCGTCGATAAAGACGATGGTCTGGCCTTCGTCCTTGGCGATATCGTTGAGCACGGCTTTCAGGCGCTCTTCGAATTCACCGCGGTACTTGGCGCCGGCCAGCAATGCCGCCATATCGAGCGAGAGCACGCGCTTGCCCTTGAGCGTCTCCGGCACTTCGCCGTTGACGATACGCTGCGCGAGCCCTTCGACGATGGCGGTCTTGCCCACGCCCGGCTCGCCGATCAGCACCGGATTGTTCTTGGTACGGCGCTGCAGGATCTGGATCGACCGGCGGATCTCGTCGTCACGGCCAATCACCGGGTCGAGCTTGCCCGCGCGGGCGCGCTCGGTCAGATCGACGGTGTACTTCTTCAGCGCTTCGCGCTGGCTTTCGGCGTCCTGGCTGTGCACCTGCGAACCACCGCGCACGGCGGCAATCGCCGATTCCAGCGACTTGCGCGACAGGCCATGCTGACGCGCGAGGCGCCCGGCCTCGCCCTTGTCGTCGGCGACCGCGAGCAGGAACATCTCGCTGGCAATAAACGTGTCGTTGAGCTTCTGCGCTTCCTTGTCAGCCTGATTTAGCAGGCCAGTCAGATCGCGGCCAATCTGGACGTTGCCATCCGTGCCCTGGACCTGCGGCAAACGTGTGATGGCGTCATTCAGCGCGGTTTGCAGCGCCTGAACATGCACCCCAGCGCGCGATAGCAGCGAGCGCGCCGAGCCGTCCTGTTGGGCGACCAGCGCCGCGAGCAGGTGGACCGGCTCGATGTACTGATTGTCATGGCCGACGGCCAGACTCTGCGCATCCGCCAACGCTTCCTGGAATTTAGTGGTGAGCTTGTCGACTCTCATCAAGAGACCTCCAATTTTCGAATATCACCAAAATGAGGCGTTTTTTGCGGGTTTCAAGCGCTTTTTTGCATCCGACAACAAGTATTTAACAATTGAGACGAACAACCGCCTGTTCCGGTCAATCGGCCGGCGCCGCCTCGCCGTCGCCGGGAACGGCCAGCGAGATCGGAATGATCGGCCCAATGCCGAGCAGCGCCGCCAAGGGACCTTTAGGCTCAGCCAGCTCCCCGATCGTATGCCGGTCGAGTTCGGACAGAAATGCATGGCGTGCCACCTCCAGCACCCCCTTCAAGCGGCATTGCGACTGGATCACGCAATGCCGGTGGCTGCCGCGCTCGTCGGGAAAACAGCCCACCAGCGCGAAATCGCTTTCGGTTGCCCGCACTACCTCGCCCACCGTCAGCGAGCCCGAGTGCTCGAAGAGCCGCAGGCCGCCGTTGCGGCCGCGCACGGTTTCGACCCAGCCGAGTTCGCCGAGCCGTTGTACGACCTTCATCAAATGGTTTTTCGAAATGCCGTATGCATCCGAGATATCCTGGATCGTCGACAAGCCTTCGCCGCGTACTGCCAGATATAGCATGACGCGTAGTGAATAATCCGTGTAGTCGGTCAGTCTCATAGTTGCACAGTCTTGAAGGGCGACGACGATCCGCTAGAAGACCTTGTCGGCGCGAGGGTTGTCGGCCTGGCCGCGACGCCATAACATGCGGGAGTTGTGCATGTTAAATCGCGGACTTTCCGTAATCTTTCTCATTCTGAATGGTATCGTTTGCGAGCGCGTTGTTTTTCTGATTAACGCGATTGGAACACGTATTTTCGTGAGGCCCCTCGCGTCCGAGTTTCTCCGTGGTCACCGCATGAACCCAACCTTTACGCCAGCGGCTGCTGCGCCGCGACACGCCGTACCCGACGAAACCAATATCCGCGAACTCGTGTACGCGTTTTACGACCGGGTGCGTGCCGATTCACTGCTCGGTCCGGTCTTCGAGCAAACACTGGCAGGACGCTGGGACGAGCATCTGCCCAAGATGTGCACGTTCTGGGCGAGCCTCGTGCTCGGCGCGAAACAATATCGCGGTAATGTGCAACAGGCGCACCAGCCGTTGCCCGGCATCGAGCCGCAGCATTTCAGTCACTGGCTGTATCTCTTTCTCGATACGGTGGAGTCACGCTACGAACCCGCGGCCGCGATCCGTTTCATGGAACCGGCTTTGCGCATCGCACAAAGCCTGCAATTGAGCCGCTTTGGGTGGGACTACACGATACCGGCGGAGCAACAGGCATTGCTGGAGCGGGTTGCGCCGCCCAAACGCGAGCGCGACGAACATGTCCGCGCACACGCTGCGGCACAACCAGCGGCAAGCACGCGCGGCGAGCCGTTTCCGGCGAAGATCATCGGGCAGTCAAGCGGGGACTGAAGCAGCGCGACGCCAGCGAACTCGGCGCGCCGCGAGACGCGTTATTCGGTCTTCGCGGTCTTCGCGGGCTTCGTATCGATCGGGGCAATACCCCAACGCGCGAGCGCGGCGTCATCGGTGACGCGGGCGTCGACCCAGCGCTCGCCCTGCTCGGTCTTTTCCTTCTTCCAGAACGGCGCCGCGGTTTTCAGGTAGTCCATCACGAACTCGCACGAGGCAAACGCATCGCCGCGATGCGCCGCGGTGGTCGCCACCAGTACGATCTGATCGAGCGGCAGCAGCTTGCCGACCCGGTGGATGATCAGCACCTCGATGCCCGGCCAGCGCCCACGTGCGGCCTCGACGATCGCCGCAAGCGACTTCTCCGTCATGCCCGGATAGTGCTCGAGCTCCATGGTTTCCACGGCGCTGCCGTCGTTCAGATCGCGCACCGTGCCGACAAAGCAGGCCACCGCGCCGATCTTCGGGTTTTGCGCGCGCAAGGCCGCCACTTCAGTGGTGAGGTCGAAGTCTTCTGTCTGGACGCGAACGGTCATGGCATCTTCCCTTATTAGCCCTTAGCCGCCGGTGACAGGCGGAAAGAACGCCACTTCGCAGCCGTCGGTAATGCGCGTGCCGGCGTCGGTCATCTCGTGGTTGCAGGCCATGCGCAGCGCGCGGCCCTCGGCGAGCGTCTCCGCCCAGATGCCGCCGCGCACGCGCAGCCACATCCGCACGTCGCCCACGGTGGCGACGCTGTCGGGCACCTGGACCGTCTCTTCGGCCGTACCGAGCGCTTCGCGCACGCTGGCAAAATACTTCAGATCAATCTTCATTGGGCTCGCCGCCGGATGCTACCGGCGTCAGTTCAACAGTTCGGAAAACGGAATAAAGCGCACGGTCTCGCCAGCGCTGATTGCGTGATTGGGTGGATTATCGATCAGGCCGTCGCCCCACACCGTCGAAGTCAGCACGGCCGAGCTCTGGTTCGGAAACAGATCGAGACCGCCCGCCGGATTGACGCGCGCGCGCAGGAATTCGTTGCGCCGGTCGGCTTTGGATTGCGTGAAATCGGCGCGCAGCGACAGCGCGCGCGGTGTGACGGTGCGCACACCGGACAGGCGCAGTACGAACGGCCGCACGAATAGCAGGAAGGTGACGAAGCTCGACACCGGATTGCCCGGCAGGCCGATGAAGAAGGTTTCGGCCGCACCCTCAGCGCCCGCTGCACGCCGCACCGCGCCGAACGCGAGCGGCTTGCCCGGCTTCATGGCGATCTGCCACATCGACAGGCGCCCTTCCGCCTCGACGGCCGGCTTGACATGGTCTTCCTCGCCCACCGAAACGCCGCCGCAGGTGAGGATCAGGTCGTGCGCCTGCGCGGCTTCGCGCAAGGTCTCACGGGTCGCGTCGAGCCGGTCGGCGACGATGCCGTAATCGGTCACGTCGCAGCCGAGCTTTTCGAGCAGCCCGCGCAGCGTGAAGCGATTCGAGTTGTAAATGGCGCCGGGCTTGAGCGGCTCGCCGGGCATGGTCAGCTCGTCGCCGGTGAAGAACACCGCCACCTTGACGCGCCGTACCACCGGCAGTTCCGCGCAACCGACCGATGCCGCCAGCCCCAAAGCCTGCGGGGTCAAGCGCGTACCCGCCGGCAAGATCACCGAGCCGCTGCGGATGTCCGCGCCCTGCGCCGTGATCCACTCGCCGGCCTTCGGCATATGCAGGATCGTCACCGCGTCGCCGCTGGCTTCAGTCTGCTCCTGCATGACGATCGCATCGGCGCCCGGCGGCACCGTCGCGCCGGTGAAAATGCGTGCTGCCGTGCCGGCCGCGAGCGGCTGCGGCGCGTGACCGGCCGGGATGCGCTGCGAGACCGGCAAGCGCCGCTCGCCCTGGGTGAGGTCGGCAATCCGCACCGCGTAACCGTCCATCGCGCTGGTGTTCATCGGTGGCACGTCGAGCGGCGAAATCACGTCGGCGGCCAGCACGCGGTTCAGCGCAGCCAGGGTAGGCACCGTTTCTGTGCCGGCCACCACGGTCGCTGCGCCGAGCAGCGTGGCGAGGGCGTCGGCAGTCGAGAGCATCGGGGCGCGGGGCGCGGCAGGCGCGGATGAAATGGGCGTGGACATCGAGGGGAAGGCCCGCAGAACGGAAAAGAATATTGTAGCGGGCTGTGGGGATAGCCGGGGTGGCCCCGCCTTATGGACAGGTTTTGCAAAGGCGCCGGGAAAGCGGGGGCCGCGCCAAAAGCACAACGGCCATGGCGGGCGTCCCTGCCAGCAGGGGCTGCACCATGGCCGTCGTATCAAGCGTGTCCGAACGAGCAGAGACATCGCGCCAAGCGACGCCTCGTACGGGAGGACGCGAAGCGACCGCCAGGCCGCCTCGTTATGGTCCCGCCACCGCCCCTTGTCGGAGCGTTAAGCGCCCGTATGCGCCACCACGAAGTCCTTCACACGCTGCACGTCCGCCGGCAGCACTTCGAAGCGCTGCGGCAGCGATTCGATCCCGGAGAACGCCGCCGGCCGCTCCGGCTCGCGCAGCAGCGCTTCGCGGATCGTCTCGCCGAACTTGATCGGCTGCGCCGTCTCCAGCACGATCATCGGGATGCCCGGCTGCAGATGCTCGCGCGCCACCTTCAGGCCGTCGGCCGTATGGGTGTCGATCATCGTGTCGTAGCGCTCGAACACGTCGCGGATCGCCTCGACGCGGTCCGCATGGCTGCTGCGGCCCGACACAAAGCCGAACTCCTGGACCCGCGCGAAATCGCCGCTTGCCGCCAGATCGAAGCCGCCCTTCTCTTCGACATCGCGGAACAGTTGCAGCACCCGCGCCGGATCGCGCCCCAGCAGATCGAACACAAAACGCTCGAAGTTCGACGCCTTCGAAATGTCCATGCTCGGGCTGCTGGTGTGATATGTCTCGGCCGCCTTGCGAACACGGTAGATGCCGGTGCGGAAGAACTCGTCGAGCACGTCGTTTTCGTTGGTGGCGACCACCAGCTTCTCGATGGGCAAGCCCATCATCCGCGCAATGTGACCGGCGCAGACATTGCCGAAGTTGCCCGACGGCACCGTGAACGAGACCCGCTGGTCGTTCGACCTGGTCGCAGCGAAATAGCCCTTGAAGTAGTACACGACCTGAGCGACAACGCGCGCCCAGTTGATTGAATTGACCGTGCCGATCTTGTACTTCGCCTTGAACGCGTGATCGTTCGAGACCGCCTTGACGATGTCCTGGCAGTTGTCGAAATTGCCTTCCACAGCCAGGTTGAAAATGTTCGGATCCTGCAGGCTGTACATCTGCGCCGTCTGGAACGCGCTCATCTTCAGGTGCGGCGACAGCATGAAGACGCGAATGCCCTTCTTGCCGCGCATGGCGTATTCGGCCGCGCTGCCGGTATCGCCCGAGGTGGCGCCGAGGATGTTCAGCGTCTCGCCGTTCTTCTCCAGCGCGTACTCGAACAGGTTGCCGATCAACTGCATCGCCATGTCCTTGAACGCCAGCGTCGGACCGTTCGAGAGTTCGAGCAGCGAGAGCGGCGCGCCGTTCTCGACACCCAGCGTCTTGAGCGGCGTGATCTGCTCGGCGCTTTCGTCGTCGCGCACGTTGCAGTAAGTCGCCGCCGTGTAGGTGCGGCGCGTGAGCATGCGCAGGTCTTCGGCGGGAATGTCGTCGCTGAATTTCGACAGAATCTCGAAGGCGAGATCCGCATACGGCAGCGTGCGCCAGCGCGTCAGTTCGTCGGCCGTTACCCGCGGATATTCCGCGGGCAGGTACAAGCCGCCATCGCTGGCGAGACCGCCCAGCAGGATGTTGGAAAACGTATGGCGCTCGCCGGCTCCGGCGCCGCGCGTGGAAAGGTAGTTCATATCAGTCTCTGGCCTAGTTCAGCGCTTCCATGCGCAGCTTGGTCACTTGCGAAACGACGGTCTTCAGTGCTTCGATGTTCTTGATGGCCGCGTTCACGTGCTTTTCGACGGTTTCGTGCGTGATCAGGATGATGTCGGTCTCGCCCTTGCCGTTGGCGTCGACCTGCTCCGACTCCTTCTGCAACAGCGCGTCGATCGAGATGCCCGTGTCGGCGAGGATGCGGGTGATATCGGCGAGCACGCCGGTCACGTCCGCCACCCGCAGGCGCAGGTAGTAGCCGCTCGTCACTTCGTCGATCGGCAGGATCGGCGTGTTCGACAGGCTGTCCGGCTGGAACGCCAGATGCGGCACGCGATGCTCCGGGTCGGCGGTATGCAGACGCGTCACGTCGACCAGATCCGCCACCACGGCCGAAGCCGTCGGTTCAGCGCCCGCGCCCTTGCCGTAGTACAGCGTGGTGCCGACCGCGTCGCCATGCACGACCACCGCGTTCATCGCGCCTTCCACGTTCGCCAGCAGGCGTTTTTCCGGAATCAGCGTCGGATGCACGCGCAGTTCGATGCCTTTATCCGTGCGGCGCGCAATGCCCAGCAGTTTGATACGGTAGCCGAGTTCTTCCGCATATTTGATGTCGATCGCCGCCAGCTTGCTGATGCCCTCGACGTAAGCCTTGTCGAACTGCACCGGCACGCCGAACGCGATCGCGCTCATGATGGTCGCCTTGTGGGCGGCGTCCACACCTTCGATATCGAAAGTCGGATCGGCTTCGGCGTAGCCCAGTTCCTGGGCGGCCTTCAGCGCGGTCGCAAAGTCGAGCCCGCGGTCGCGCATCTCTGACAGGATGTAGTTCGTCGTGCCGTTGATGATGCCGGCAATGTACTGGATCCGGTTGGCCGTCAGCCCTTCGCGCAGCGCCTTGATGATCGGAATGCCGCCGGCTACCGCCGCTTCGAACGACACCATCACGCCGTTGGCGCGCGCCGCTTCGAAGATTTCGGTGCCGTGCACCGCGAGCAGCGCCTTGTTGGCCGTCACCACGTGCTTGCGGTTGGCGATGGCGCGCAGCACCAGTTCGCGCGCAATGCCCGTGCCGCCGATCATTTCCGCGACGATGTCGATCGACGGATCGTTCACCACGGCGTCGAAGCTATCGGTGATCTCCACCGTGCCGGCCGCGCTGCCGAGCGCCGCCGTGGCCTTGGCCGGATTGCGCACGGCAATGCGCACAATCTCGATGCCGCGCCCGGCGCGTCGTTTGATTTCTTCCTGGTTGCGGCGCAGTACCGTGAAGGTGCCGCTGCCCACCGTGCCGAAGCCCAGCAGTCCAACTTTGATCGGTTCCATGCAGCGTGTGTTTTCGAGTAAGGATTAAGGGAAACGTTTGTCAGCGTCTACTGTAGTCAGGCCGCGTGACGTTTGCGGTAGCCGTCGAGGAAGCGGGCGATCCGGTTGATCGAATCGGCCAGGTCGTCGACATTCGGCAAAAACACGACACGGAAGTGATCCGGCGTCTTCCAGTTGAAACCCGTGCCTTGCACGAGCAGCACCCGTTCGGCCAGCAGTAGCTCCAGGATGAACTGCTGGTCATCTTCGATCGGATACATTTTCGGGTCGAGGCGCGGGAACATGTACAGCGCCGCTTCCGGCTTCACGCAGGTGACGCCGGGAATCGCCGTCAGCATGTCATACGCGAGTTGGCGCTGTTTGTACAGGCGGCCACTCGGCACGATCAGGTCGTTGATGCTCTGATAGCCGCCCAGCGCGGTCTGGATCGCATACTGGCCGGGCACGTTCGGGCACAGGCGCATCGAGGCGAGGATGCCGAGTCCCTCGAAATAATCCTTGGCACGGCGGCGGTTGTCGCCCGTCAACCCGGAGATGAACATCCAGCCGGCGCGATAGCCGCACGAGCGGTAGCTCTTGGACAGGCTGTTGAAGGTCACCGTCAGCACGTCTTCGGAGAGCGCCGCCACCGACGTGTGCGTCTTGCCGTCATAGACGATCTTGTCGTAGACCTCGTCGGCGAAGATCACAAGGCCGTGCTGGCGCGCAATCTCGATCAGGCCGAGCAGCAGTTCGTCCGAGTACAGCGCGCCGGTCGGGTTGTTCGGGTTGATGACCACCAAAGCGCGCGTGTTCGGCGTGATCCTGGCGCGGACATCGTCCAGATCCGGCATCCAGCCGTTCGATTCGTCGCAGATGTAGTGCACCGGCGTGCCGCCCGACAGGCTCACGCCGGCCGTCCACAGCGGATAGTCCGGCGCGGGCAGCAACACTTCGTCGCCGTCGTTGAGCAGGCCCTGTAGCGCCATCACGATCAGTTCCGAGGCGCCGTTGCCGATGTAGATATCGTCCAGCTCGACACCATGCACGCCCTTTTGCTGGGTGTAATGCATGATCGCCTTGCGTGCGGCGAACACCCCTTTCGAGTCGGAATAGCCCGACGAGCCCGGCAGATTCAGGATCATGTCCTGAATGATCTCGTCGGGCGCCTCGAAGCCGAACGGCGCGAGATTGCCGATGTTCAGCTTGATGATGCGATGGCCTTCTTCTTCGAGCCGCTTCGCATGTTCGAGGACAGGCCCGCGGATGTCGTAGCAGACGTTCAACAACTTGTTGGATTTTAGAATCGGTTTCACGGCGGGCACTTCATCCTGGGTGAGTAAGGGGCTGCCAGCAACACCGGTTGCGGGCTGGGAAGCATCTGAATGCGGAGCGGCCGATTCATGCGCGCTCCCGCGGACTTGTCTGATTGGCGCTCGCGGCGGATTGCGCCGGGTGCGGCCAAGGTGCTGAAAGGGAAATATCCAGGGCACCCTAAGGGGTCTCAGGGAACCCTCAGGGAACCTTAAGCGGCGCCTGGTAAGCTGCCTGGCGATGCGCTGACCCGGTGCATTGCCCAGTGTCGGGCAGCAGCTTCGAGTGCGGCTTATGGCGGCACACGAAGCGGGGGGCGCCGCTCCCCGGCTAAAAAGTTATAATTTAGCGGATTTTGGCCGACTTCCGCAATGCACCAAGTGCATGCGGAAGCCCTTTCGGCCCCCTCGTATCCATTGCGCGACGCCTTTCCGACAGGTTTTGGGGGCACTCAACTCGGCAAGAACGACTTCGGAACACGAATTTGAAATTACACCAGGATTCGAGCGGCGCCCTGAACACTGTGACCGGCTACGGCGCCGGCTATGTCGAAATCAATCTGCAGCGCCACCAGGGCAGCATCCTCGTGATGCCCGAGGCAGCCGTCATTCCTTGGCCGGTGGCTTCGTTCGAAGCGCTGACCCCGGAGCATTTCGCGATGCTGGTCGAACCAGCGCCCGAAGTGGTCATTTTCGGCAGCGGCGAACGGCTGCGTTTTCCACATCCGCGGCTCACCGCGGCGCTCGCGGCTCATCGGATCGGTGTCGAGACGATGGACTTCAAGGCCGCCTGCCGCACCTACAACATTCTGATGGCCGAGGGCCGCAAGGTTGCGGCCGCCTTGCTGATCGAAGCGTAAGCGGCGCAATTCACCTGCTGCCTGATCGCGCGGCGCCGCGTCAGTATCGTAAACTGCGCGTCAGCCGCCGACGGTGGGCCTTGGCAGATCCCGCCGCGCGACTCGCCGTCCGCAGCCGGCCGAAAGCGGCCCTCCGCAGCCGGTCGCCCGCAACAGGCGCTCCGCTCCTAACAACACCGACACGCCGCGTGAGCGGCGTCGCAAAAGAACAGGCTAACCACCCATGAACGATACGCCGTCCCGGCTACCGCTCAACCGCACCGCCCTCCTGCTGCTGGTGCTCGCCCTTGCCCTGATCTGGTTCGTGCCGCTCGGCTGGCGCCATCTGCTGCCGAGCGACGAGGGCCGCTACGCCGAAATGGCGCGCGAGATGTTCGTCACCGGAGACTGGATCACGCCGCGCTACAACGGCTACAAGTACTTCGAGAAGCCGCCGCTGCAAACCTGGTTGAATGCGCTGACCTTCGCGTGGTTCGGCATCGGCGAATGGCAGGCGCGGCTCTACACGGCGCTTACTGGCTTCGCGGGCGTCCTGCTGCTCGGCTACACCGGCGCACGCGTGTTCAACGCCGCCACCGGTGTGTTCGCCGCGATCGTGCTGGCGACCTCGCCGTACTGGAACCTGATGGGCCACTTCAACACGCTGGACATGGGCCTGTCGTTCTGGATGGAGCTGACGCTGTGTGCGCTGTTGCTGGCCCAGCGCCCCAACCTGCCTACCGGGCAGGTGCGCCTGTGGATGTGGATCTGCTGGGCGTCGATGGCGCTGGCGGTGCTCTCCAAGGGCCTGATCGGCGTGATCCTGCCGGGCGCGGTGCTGGTGCTGTACACGCTGATCGCGCGCGACTGGGCGGTCTGGAAACGCCTGCACCTGATCGGCGGCCTGATCCTGTTCTTCGCGATCGCCACGCCCTGGTTCGTGCTGGTGCAGCAACGCAACCCGGAATTCCTGAATTTCTTCTTCATCGTTCAGCAGTTCAAGCGCTATCTGACACCGGAGCAGAACCGCCCGGGCGCGTTCTACTACTTCGTGCCGGTGATCCTGGTGGGCTTCCTGCCGTGGCTGTCGGTGAGCGTGCAGAGCCTGCGTCACGCATTGCGCCTGCCGCGCCAGCCGAACGGCTTCGCCCCGGTCATCATGATGCTGGTGTGGACGGTGTTCATCTTCCTGTTCTTCAGCGCGTCGCATTCGAAGCTGATCTCCTACACGCTGCCGATCGCCCCGGCGCTGGCGCTCCTGATCGGCATGTACCTGCCGCTCGTCACGCCCGCCATGCTGCGCCGCCACCTGGTGGGCTACGCCGTGTTTCTGCTGGTCGCGGCGCTCGGAGCCATGTTGTTCATGGGCCGCCTCGGCGACGCCCGCAACCCCACCGAGCTGTACGTCGCCTACCGTGGCTGGGTAGTGGCCGCGCTCGGCGTGGGCTTCGCGCTCACGCTCGCCGCGCTCTGGCTGAACCGCCGCAGCCGCGGCGGGATCGGCGGCGCGGCCGCCATGTTCGGCGCCGCCTGGCTGCTGCTCGCCACCATCGCCGGCACCGGTCACGACGTGTTCGGCCGCCTGAGTTCCGGCGCCCCGCTCGCCCCGGCCATCAAGGCGGCGCTCGCCAAACTGCCGCCTGACACGCCGTTCTACTCGGTCGGCGTGCTCGATCACACGTTGCCGTTCTATGTCGACCACACGATGATCATGGTCGAACATGCCGACGAGCTGGCATTCGGCGTCTCCGTCGAGCCGCAAAAGTGGGTGCCGACGGTGGCCCAATGGGTGCAGCGCTGGGACGCCGACCGTTATGCGCTCGCGCTGATCCCGCCGGATCGGTACGAACAGCTGCTGGCTCAGCATGTGCCGATGCAGGTCGTCACGCGCGATTCGCGGCGCGTGATTGTCGAAAAGCCCGGCGTCGCCCAGACTGGCGCCGCACCAGCCGATGCGGCCAGCCCGGCCCTGGCAAAACCGCAGCAATGACCCCATATCAGGACCTGAACCCTTGATGAATCCGATTTCGCTCTTTTGTATCCTCGCGGGCGTCGCGCTGAACGCCTGCGCGCAGTTGTTGCTGAAGGCCGGCACGAATGCCGTTGGACACTTCGAATTCACCCGTGCGAACATCCTGCCCATCGGCCTCAAGCTGGCCACGCAATTGCCGATCATCGGCGGGCTGGGCTGCTACGTGATCAGCGTGGCGGTGTGGGTGGTCGGGTTGTCGCGTGTGGATGTGTCGATTGCCTATCCGATGCTGTCGCTCGGTTATGTGGTCAACGCGATCGCCGCCTGGTATCTGTTCGGCGAGGTGCTGTCGATCCAGCGGCTCGTCGGTATCGGCATCATCCTGATCGGCGTGGTCGTACTGGCGCGCAGCTAGGCTGCTACGCCAATGCCGGCTCGCGTGGGCTTATGTCAACGTGGCATGCTGTCTATTACCGTTTATTGCCGGCGAGGCATGCGGCAGGCGTAAGGGGCTGTAAGCACGACGCGCGGGGGACTTAAACTCTCGCATAACGCCGTCCCGTCCTGCCGAAGTATCCTTGCCGGTTTGTCGCCCTTTTTGGTGCCGCCCTATTTCTTTCGAGCGAAGCATTCATGAGCCAGTCATCAGTCCCGTTTTTGCCGTTTGTCCGTCCGGAAATCGATGAAGAGACCATCCAGGGCGTCGCCGAGGTGCTGCGCTCCGGCTGGATCACCACCGGTCCGCAGAACCAGAAGTTCGAAGCCGCGCTGTCGGAATTCTGCGGCGGGCGCCCCGTGCGCACCTTCAATTCCGGCACGGCCACGCTGGAAGTCGGTCTGCGCATCGCCGGCGTAGGCGCTGGCGACGAAGTCATCACCACGCCCGCCTCGTGGGTTTCCACCAGCAATGTGATCTACGAAACGGGTGCGACGCCGGTGTTCGCCGACATCGATCCCATTACCCGCAACATCGATCTGGATCTGCTCGAGAAGGCCATCACGCCGCGCACCAAGGCGATCATCCCGGTGTATCTGTCCGGCCTGCCGGTCGACATGGACCGCCTCTACGCGATCGCCCGCGCCCATAACCTGCGCGTGATCGAAGACGCGGCCCAGGCATTCGGCTCGACCTGGAAAGGCGAGCGCATCGGCAAGCTGGGCGACATCGTCTCGTTCAGCTTCCACGCCAACAAGAACCTGACTTCGATCGAAGGCGGCGCGCTGGTGCTGAACAACGAGGAAGAAGCCATCCTCGCCCAGAAGTACCGCCTGCAGGGCATTACCCGCACGGGCTTCGACGGCATGGACTGCGACGTGCTCGGCGGCAAATACAACCTGACAGATGTGGCCGCGCGCGTCGGCCTTGGCCAGATGCCGCATCTGGAGCGCTTCCTCGCGCAGCGCAAGAAGCTCGTGCGCGCCTACTTTGCGGGTTTCGAAGGCGGCACGGCAGTCAAGCTGGGCATGGGTCTGCCGCTTGCTGACTTTGAAAACAGCAACTGGCACATGTTCCTGATCACGCTGCCGCTCGAAAGACTGTCGATCGACCGCGCCGGTTTCATGGGCCAGTTGAAAGAACGCGGCATCGGTTCGGGCGTACATTACCCGGCGATCCACCTGTTCTCGCTGTACCGCGCGCGCGGCTTCAAGGAAGGGATGTTCCCGCACGCCGAGCGCTACGGCGCCACCACGGTCACGCTGCCGCTCTTCACGCTGATGAACGAAGGCGACGTGGCGCGGGTCTGCCACGCGGTCAATGAAATTTGCGAACAATACGGAAAATAAGCGGAAATGAGTCAAACGGAACATCGCTCTCCGATGTCTGATACGCCGGAAGTCTCGGTCATCATCCCGGTGTACAACGAGGAAGCCGGGCTGGCGGCGCTGTTCGAGCGCCTCTATCCGGCGCTCGACGCGCTCGACACCGGCTATGAAGTGATCTTCATCAACGACGGCAGCCGCGACAAATCCCCCCTGCTGCTGGCCGACCAGTTCCGCAAGCGGCCGGACACCACCCGCGTGATCCTGCTGAACGGCAACTACGGCCAGCACATGGCGATTCTTGCGGGCTTCGAACAGTCGCGCGGCGAGATTGTCATCACGCTCGACGCCGACTTGCAGAACCCGCCGGAAGAAATCGGCAAGCTGGTCGAGAAGATGCGCGAAGGCTACGACTATGTGGGCACGATCCGCCTTCAGCGTCAGGACACCCTGTGGCGCCGCAAGGCTTCGCGTGCGATGAACCGTCTGCGCGAGCGCATCACCCGCATCAAGATGACCGATCAAGGCTGCATGCTGCGCGCCTACAGCCGCCACATCATCGACACGATCAACCGCTGCGGCGAAATCAACACGTTCATCCCGGCGCTGGCCTACACGTTCGCGCAGAACCCGGTTGAGATCGAAGTCGCGCACGAAGAACGCTTTGCCGGCGAATCGAAGTATTCGCTGTATTCGCTGATTCGTCTGAACTTTGACCTCGTCACCGGCTTCTCGGTCGTGCCGCTGCAGTGGCTGTCGTTCATCGGCGTGATCCTCTCGCTCGGCTCCGCTGCGCTGTTCGTGCTGCTGCTGATTCGCCGCTTCATCATCGGGGCGGAAGTACAGGGTGTGTTCACCCTGTTCGCTATCACGTTCTTCTTGCTCGGCGTGATCATCTTCGCGCTCGGGCTGCTCGGCGAGTACATTGGCCGGATCTACCAGCAGGTGCGCGCCCGCCCCCGCTATCTGGTGCAAAAGATTCTCGAACAGCGCAACGGCGCCGCCGTCGCCGAGGCGCCGCGGCAGACCCTGGTGCAGGCCGTCCAGCCCGCGCCGTTCATCGATCAGGGACCGAACTCATGAAGCCACGCGCGGTGGTATTCGCGTATCACAACGTCGGCGTGCGCTGCCTGCAGGTACTGCTCGCGCGCGGCGTCGACGTGGCGCTGGTCGTCACTCACGAGGACAGCCCGACCGAGAACATCTGGTTCGGCAGCGTCGCCTCGGTGGCGGCAAGCTACGGCATTCCCACTGTGACCCCAGCGGATCCGAAGAGCGATGAACTGCGCGCCGCGCTCAGCGCCGCGCGGCCCGACTTCATCTTCTCGTTCTATTACCGCCACATGCTGCCGGTCGAGCTGCTCGCGCTGGCCGCGCGCGGCGCCTACAACATGCACGGCTCGCTGCTGCCCAAGTACCGCGGCCGCGTGCCGACCAACTGGGCGGTGTTGAAGGGTGAAACCGAGACCGGCGCGACCCTGCACGAAATGGCCGCCAAGCCCGATGCGGGCGCGATCATCGCGCAAACGCCGGTGCCGATCCTGCCGGACGACACGGCCGCGCAGGTATTCGACAAGGTGACGGTGGCCGCCGAGCAGACCCTCTGGCGCGTGCTGCCCGCGTTGCTCGCCGGTGAAGCGCCGCATCTGCCGAACGATCTGGCGCACGGCAGCTACTTCGGCGGGCGCAAGCCCGAAGACGGCCGGATCGACTGGAGCCAGCCGGCCCAGGACGTGTACAACCTGATTCGCGCGGTGGCGCCGCCCTATCCCGGCGCCTTCACCGAGATCGACGGCCAGCGGTTTATCGTCGCGCAAGCGCGTCTCGCCCGTCCCGGCGCGCTCCGCTCGGATTTGCCCCTGGGCCTCCACGTAAGCGATAATGCCGTTTTTGCGGTGTGCGGCGATGGCCGCGCCATCGCCATCCACGAATTGCGGCGCCAGCACGATGGCCAAGAGTCCGTCGTCTCCCCTGCCGAATTCACCCAGCTCATTCAATCTTCCCGTCATTCATGAAAAAAGTCCTGATTCTGGGTGTCAACGGCTTCATCGGCCATCACCTGTCCAAACGCATTCTCGAAACGACCGATTGGGAAGTGTTCGGCATGGACATGCAGACCGAGCGCCTCGGCGACCTCGTCAATCACGAGCGGATGCATTTCTTCGAAGGCGATATCACGATCAACAAGGAGTGGGTTGAGTATCACGTCAAGAAGTGCGACGTGATCCTGCCGCTCGTCGCCATCGCCACGCCGGCGACCTACGTGAAGCAGCCGCTGCGCGTGTTCGAACTGGACTTCGAAGCGAACCTGCCGATCGTGCGTTCGGCTGTGAAGTACGGCAAGCATCTCGTGTTCCCGTCCACCTCCGAGGTGTACGGCATGTGCACGGACGAGCAGTTCGACCCGGAAGAGTCACAACTGTCGTACGGCCCGATCAACAAGCCGCGCTGGATCTACGCGTGCTCGAAGCAGTTGATGGACCGCGTGATCTGGGGCTACGGCATGGAAGGCTTGAACTTCACGCTGTTCCGTCCGTTCAACTGGATCGGCCCGGGCCTCGACTCGATCTACACGCCGAAGGAAGGCAGCTCGCGCGTGGTCACGCAGTTCCTCGGCCATATCGTGCGCGGCGAAAACATCAGCCTCGTCGACGGCGGCGCGCAAAAGCGTGCCTTCACGGATATCGACGACGGCATCGGCGCGCTGATGAAGATCATCGAGAACAAGGACGGCGTCGCCACCGGCAAGATCTATAACATCGGCAACCCGACCAACAACTTCTCGGTGCGTGAGCTCGCGCACAAGATGCTGGCGCTCGCCGCGGAATTCCCGGAATACGCGCAAACCGCCAAGCAGGTGCAACTGGTCGAAACCTCGTCGGGTGCGTACTACGGCGCAGGCTATCAGGACGTGCAGAACCGCGTGCCGAAGATCGACAACACGATGCAGGAACTCGGCTGGGCGCCGAAGTCGACCTTCGACGAAGCGCTGCGCAAGATTTTCGAAGCGTACCGCGGCCATGTCGCGGAAGCGCGCGCTCTTGTCGAACAGCAATAATTAAAGGGCTGATCCTTGGCTCGTATCGTTCTGAAGATCGACGTCGACACGCTGCGCGGCACCCGCGAAGGCGTGCCGAATCTCGCCCGCATCTTCGACCGCTTCAAGGCGCGCGCCACCTTCCTGTTCAGCCTCGGGCCCGACCACACCGGTTGGGCGATGCGCCGCGTGCTGCGGCCCGGGTTTCTGCAGAAGGTGTCGCGTACCTCGGTGGTCGAGCATTACGGGATCAAGCAGTTGATGTATGGCGTGCTGCTGCCGGGGCCGGATATCGGTGTGAAAAGCGCCGCGGAAATGCGCGCGATTCACGAAGCCGGCTTCGAATGCGGCATCCACACGTGGGACCACGTTTATTGGCAAGACAACGTGCGTTCGCAAGACCGCGAGTGGACCATCAAGCAGATGCAGAAGAGCTACAACCGGTTCGTCGCGATCTTCGGCGCGCCGCCGGTCACGCACGGTGCGGCGGGCTGGCAGATGAACGGGCATGCATTCGAGCAGATCGACGCGTGGGGCATGCATTACGCGTCCGACGGGCGCGGTCACTCGCCGTATCTGCCGGTGGTCGGCGGCAAGCAACTGTCGCACGTGCAGATGCCCACCACGCTGCCCACGCTCGACGAAGTGCTGGGCGTGGATGGTGTCGATGAGCACAACGTCGCTGCATCGATATTGAAGCGCACCGAAAACAATCCGCACGATCAGGTGTTCACGCTGCACGCGGAACTCGAAGGACAAAAGCTCGCGCCGATTTTCGAGCAACTGCTGGACGGCTGGCGCGCGCAAGGTCACACGTTTGCGACGATGGGCGACTATCACGCCACGCTGGACCGCGACACGCTGCCATCGTACCCTGTCACCTGGGGTGAAATTCCTGGCCGTTCCGGCGAGTTGATCGTCCAGCCGTCGTGAGCCGGTCGCGGTAGACCGGCTCGACTGGCGCCGCTACCTCACAACTAGTCACCTCCCCCTAGCCTCGATGCCAGGTCCGACGATGTCGCCGCAAGGCGGTGTCGCCGGCCATAACAACCGGAGAACCACACGTGCCCATCGCAGTCGACCAACCCGTCCCCGACTTTACCGCCCCCGCAACCGGTGGCGATATCACGCTGTCCAGTCTTCGGGGCAAGAAGGTGGTGCTGTATTTCTACCCGAAGGACAACACGCCGGGCTGCACGACCGAAGGTCTCCAGTTCCGCGACCTGTATCCCAAGTTCAAGAAGGCCGGCGCCGAAATCCTCGGCGTCTCGCGCGACAGCCTGCGCTCGCATGACAATTTCAAGGCGAAGCTCGAATTACCGTTCCCGCTGATCTCCGATCCGGAAGAAAAGCTCTGCACGCTCTTCAACGTCATCAAAATGAAGAAAATGTATGGCAAAGAAGTACGGGGAATCGAACGATCCACGTTTGTCATCGACAGCGAGGGCGTCCTGCGCCAGGAGTGGCGTGGCGTGAAAGTACCAGGTCATGTCGATGAAATTCTGGAGGCTGTACAAGCGCTGTGAGGCGCGTTATATTGGGCTGCAATGAGTGCCTGCCCACCCCATTCTTTCCGCGGCTGCGCCGCATATCACGCCTCTGTGGTTGAGGCAGTGAGGCGCAACGCGATGACCGAAGTCGAGCCGCTTGCCCCGTTTGCCGGGGCGGCGGCTTTTTTAATTGCGCGAAGCCGTTCATTTCTTCGGCCACGCGCTCTCGTCAAGGAGCCGATCGAAAACCAGGCGAACCGGCATTTCTAGACCGAAAGCGCGCCTCCGGGCGCAAACTGCGTGAGCCTACCCGGCTCACCGGCAGAATGCGACAGGCGGCGCACGATATGTGACCCGATTATTTCGAGGGAAACCATGCCTTTGCCTACCGCACCCAGCAAGCTCGGCAATCTCTTACCGGCTGACGAATACAAGGCCAAAGCCACGCCGGCCCGCTCCGCCAAAAAACAGGCGGTCGAAGGGGAGCAAGCAGAGTCGGCCGATTTCGGCCAAGCCAGCGTCGCCACGCCTATGGCACGCGCGGCCAACGCCGCCACTACCCTGCGGCCGGTTCCAGCCTCTTCTCCTGCCGACACCGTCGAGCAGGCCGCTCCCGCACGCAGCCGCAAAAGCAAACAGACCGCCGCGTTGCTGCAACCGGTGCCGGCGCCTGCAGCCCGTCAGGAATCGGCACGTGCCGAGCCCGCCCAACCTGCAACGGCCGAACCGGTCGTGGCACGCGCCGGCAAGCAGCCGGCCACGAGCGCCACGGCAACCCCGGCGGCAGCGACCCGCGGCAGCGCCAAAAAGCGCAGCGGCGGGGCCGATCAGGTCGAAACCCGCAAGCTGTTCGTGCTCGACACGAACGTGCTGATGCACGATCCGACTTGCCTGTTCCGTTTCGAGGAACACGACGTCTATCTGCCGATGATGACGTTGGAAGAACTCGACAACCACAAGAAGGGCATGTCGGAAGTCGCGCGCAACGCGCGTCAGGTCAGCCGCACGCTGGACGCACTGGTCGCCAACGGCGGCAATATGTCGGACGGCATTTCGCTGTCGCGTCTCGGCAGCCGCGAGGCCGCCGGACGCCTGTATTTCCAGACCAAACTGACGGATATCGAGCCGGTTGAAGGCCTGCCGCAAGGCAAGGCGGACAACCAGATTCTCGGTGTGGTGCGCGCACTGCAACGCGACCGCTCGGACCGCCAGGTCGTGCTGGTGTCGAAAGACATCAACATGCGCATCAAGGCGCATGCGCTGGGCCTGCCCGCTGAAGACTACTTCAACGACCAGGTTCTCGAAGACAAGGACCTGCTCTATTCCGGTATCCGTGCACTGCCGCAGGATTTCTGGACCAAGCATGCCAAGGGCATGGAGAGCTGGCAGGACACCAAGACGGGCACCACGTATTACCGTGTGACCGGGCCGCTGTGCGCCTCGATGCTGGTCAACGAGTTTGTCTATCTGGAGCCGCAGAACGGCGAGCCGGCGTTTCATGCGCTGGTGCGCGAGCTGAACGGCAAGACCGCGTTGCTGCAAACCTTGCGCGACTACGGCCACCACAAGAACAACGTGTGGGGCATCACGGCGCGCAATCGCGAGCAGAATTTCGCGCTCAACCTGCTGATGAATCCGGAGATCGATTTCGTCACGCTGCTTGGCCAGGCCGGTACCGGCAAGACGCTCGTCGCGCTGGCGGCGGGTCTCGCGCAGGTGCTCGACGACAAGCGCTACAACGAGATCATCGTGACGCGGGCGACCGTGCCGGTCGGTGAGGACATCGGCTTTCTGCCGGGTACCGAAGAGGAAAAGATGCAGCCATGGATGGGTGCATTCGACGACAACCTCGAAGTCCTGCAGAAGACCGACGATGCGGCCGGTGAATGGGGGCGTGCAGCCACCCAGGAACTGATCCGCTCGCGCCTGAAGATCAAGAGCATGAACTTCATGCGCGGCCGGACTTTCGTCGACAAGTACCTGATCATCGACGAGGCGCAGAACCTGACGCCCAAGCAGATGAAGACGCTGGTCACGCGCGCCGGTCCGGGCACGAAGATCATCTGTCTGGGCAACATCGCGCAGATCGATACGCCGTATTTGACGGAAGGCAGTTCGGGGCTCACCTACGTGGTGGATCGCTTCAAGGGCTGGGCGCATAGCGGGCATGTGACGCTGGCGCGCGGCGAGCGTTCGCGCCTGGCGGATTACGCGTCCGATATTCTGTAAGCTGCTGAGCGTTTTACGGCTTGGGTTGTACAAAAGCCGCGCCTGGGTCACACCAGGCGCGGCTTTTTTTTCGTCTGTAGTTCGGCCAGTGCGCGGGCTTTGGAGAGGGGCGGAGGACCAGCGGTTACGCCCCTGCCAAACCACACTTAGCGCGTAAACTTCAAGTAATTTATCAACTTTTCTTGCCTAGGCTATGCTGGAGCAGCTACCATCCCGACATCGTCCGCTTTAAGCGAGTGTTTACGCTCGCCTTGTCTGTATGCGCCGACTTGGGCTTTCGCTGCTGATCCTTCTGCTGCTCGCCGCGTGTTCCAGCGCGCCGCAGCGGATTTCGCGCAGCTCGAATGGCTCTTCGTCCGCGTCTAACGGCGCCTGGCGCACCACCCCGCCCGGTTTCCCGAACTTCGTCGATCACAGTGTCGGACGCGAGGAAATCTCCATTCAGGCCATGAGCCTCGTCGGCATTCCATACCGCTGGGGCGGCAATACGCCCGATAGCGGTTTCGATTGCAGCGGCCTGGTTCGCTATGTCGTGGCGCGCGCGGCCTCGGTGAATCTGCCGCGCACCACCGCGGACATGAGCGGGAGCGGTGAATCGATCGAGCCGGATGAAGTGGCCCCCGGCGATCTGATCTTCTTCAACACCACCGGACGCCCGCATTCGCATGTCGGCATTTATGTCGGCAAGCTGCGCTTCGTCAATGCGCCGTCGACGGGCGGCACGGTGCGCATCGATTACCTGACCAATCCGTATTGGGCGAAGCACTTCGACGGCATTCGCCGGGTCGCTGCGCCGACCCACGCGCCGACGCCGTTCGAAACGCCGACCTATCAGGCGTCGAATCCGCCGGAGAAGATCGCGCCGGTGGTGCGGCAAGCGTCTTATGCCGGTGCGGCGGTGATCCCTGCGCAGCAGGCGGCGGAGCCGCAACCTGCCTATGCGGCGGCCGCGCCTGCGGCTGGCGTCCCGATGCAGCAACAGCAGCAACAGCGAGTTGCAGCCACGATGCGCGCCCCGCTGACGACGACTGCCGCCCAACCGGCTATCGCGCCTGCGGCGGCCCCTGCCGATGCATTCGAGCCGCCGCCTCCGGTGATGAGCGCCGCGCAGATGCAGGCGCGTGACGCCGGCGCCGTCGCACCGGCCACGGTTCCTGCCGAACGGGCGCCGGCCGACGCAGATGCCATGGCCGCGGCCTCTTCCTCGGGCTACGCACCCGTGCGCTCCGCCGCGCCCGCAAGCGTGGCCCGCGCCCCGGACGCGATCGATGCTGCGGCCGACGCCTTCGAACCACCGCCACCTGCCTCCGTCGCGGTTCGCCAGGAGCAGCAAGCCGGCACCGCTGGCTCGTCCGGCGGCGTGCAGATCATGCGGGCGTCGACCGGCTCGCGCGGCGTCCCAGCCCCCACGCAGTCCAGCGACGACCCTATCGCGCATTTCGCCAACGGCAACTTCTGACGCCCTCAAGCGCGCAGCAAGGCTGCGTCAAGCGTTCGACTGGTACAGATCGGTGCCTGGATCACTTCAGCAATGCACCGGGCGCCCGTCCCGTTTTTGATGGCTTGGCTGGCTGCAAACGCATATCTGAATAGTCGCCAAACGTTTGATCGCAATCCGGCGCCCATCAGGCCAAACCTGCGACAATTCGGGCTTCCCGTTTTGCAGCCCGGTTATGAAGTGGTTCAAGATACTGCAACAAGGTCACATTGAGGTATCAGGTGTGACCTACAACCTTGCGCACCTGCTGGCCAGCTCCTTCACGCTGGCCATTCCCGCTTCATCTAGATATCCCGCAGCCGTCGCCACCCTTCAGGTTGAGTACACGTCACATTGCGTCTCGTTCGGGCCAGAGAACGAACATACGCCGCTCGACTTCAAGGTGCTCGATGGGGACCGTCGAATTCTCGATCACCGGGAGATCGCCCGCGCTTTCTGTTTCGACCGTCATCGCTGATCGCTAAGGTTGCCCGCCATCGTCACGCAGTTGAAGGACCAAAAATGTTACTTCACTGGCCATGCCAACTGGCTGGTCATCGAAGATATTCAGGACAACGGCATAAGGGTTGAGTACGAGGTGTTTTTTCGTCTGCGTCGCGCCGATACAAAAACCTTGCGTCTCGTCATCGGGAGCGCGTATGTGCGCGATCCGGCAAAGACATTGCGAGGGGAAGCTATCCGTAATCCCAGCCACAATCAACGATGAACTGGGCACGGCAGGCCAGAAATAGGTGAGGCCCCGCGTGGGGGCCTTATAACATCGCGAGCGCTCTCGTCGGCCAAGCCAACTTAACCAGCACGGCTGGTCCCCGGTTCAGGTTTCTTTCCAAAACGATTCCCAAGGGGCAGATGGACGCCCTTGCGGGCCTCGATATATCCATCTGCGGACATCATAGACTTTTTTATATCCATTAGTAACGGTTTGGTCAGTATCTATTACTTCTTCCGCCGGGCGAAAACCCAAGGATACCCCCGCGGGCAAAGCCCGCTTTCCTGACCGCACCTGTTCAGCTTGCTCCCTGGAGGGACTGGCGGGGAAACCAGACTACCTTTCCAAGCCACTCACCTGCCTTTGCGCGCCGTGCCGGCGCTGCGCGCTCCCGCTTGCCAGTCCAGACCGACGCCCCCCTCCGAGCAGCCATTCGCCCCCGTCGAACACGCAAAACACCCAGAGCACGCAGGACTGAGCTATCTGCTATCGTCTCCGATATTCCTTAGACGGCGGGTGCTCACGATGGAACTTGGACTGAAAGACAAAGTGGTGCTGGTCACGGGCGGCAGCAAAGGGATCGGTCTAGCCTGTGCACGAGCCTTCGCGCTGGAGGGCGCCAAAGTCGCGATCGTCTCGCGCGATCCGGCCAATCTCGCCCGCGCCCGCGAGCAACTGGCGAGCGAGGGTCTGCAGGTGCATCTGACGCGTGCGGACCTGCACGAGGCGCATGGCGCGGCCGATATCGTCGAAGAAGTCAGCTCCGCGGTGGGCCCGATCGACGTGCTTATCAACAGCGCCGGCGCTGCCCGCCGCTACGACCCGGAAACGCTGGACGCCGCCGCGTTCCGGGCGACCATGGAAGCCAAATACTTCCCCTACATTTACCCGCAGCAGGAAGTACTGCGCCGGATGGCCGAACGGGCGAAAGCGGACCCCAGCGCCGAGCCGGGCACGATCGTCAACATCATCGGCATGGGCGGCAAGATGGCGAGCGATATCCATATCGCCGGCGGCGCCGCCAATGCCGCGCTGATGCTGGCGACGGTCGGCCTCGCGCATTACTACGCCCGCTACGGCATCCGCATCAACGCGATCAATCCGGGCGCGACCTTGACCGAGCGCGTTGAGGAAGCGCTGAAACTGGACGCCGACAAGCAGGGGGTGGATACGGCGGAGGCGCTGGCGCGCGGTCAGGCGAAGGTGCCGCTTGGCCGTTACGCCAAACCCGAGGAAATCGCCGACGTTGCGCTGTTTCTGGCAAGCCGCCGCGCGAGCTATGTGACGGGCGCGATCGTGCCGATGGACGGAGGCAGCACGCCGCTCATCTGAACACGGCGCGCCAGCCTCGCAAGGAACGTCAAATCACAGGAAGTGGTGACCGAGCCACCAGCCCGCGGCGGCGAGCGCCGCTGAGGCAGGAATCGTCAGAATCCACGCCCAGACGATATTGCCGGCCACGCCCCAGCGCACCGCGCTGAGTTTCTGCGTTGCGCCGACGCCGACAATTGCGCCGGTGATCGTATGGGTGGTGGACACCGGGATACCGAGGAACGAGGCGACAAACAGCGTAATCGCCCCACCCGATTCCGCGCAAAAGCCGCCGACGGGTTTCAGCTTGGTGATCTTCTGGCCCATCGTACGCACGATGCGCCAGCCGCCGAACAGCGTGCCCAAGCCCATCGACAGATAGCAGCCGCCGATCACCCACAGCGGCGGCGCATCGGCAAGCGACGACGCGTAGCCCGTGGCAATCAGCAGCATCCAGATGATGCCGATGGTTTTCTGCGCATCGTTGCCGCCATGGCCGAGGCTATACATGCCCGCCGAGATCAGTTGCAAACGGCGAAAACGTCCGTCGACCTTGCTGGGCGGAGTGCGAAAGTAAATCCACGACACCGCCAGCATGAAGAACGAGCCGAGCACGAAGCCGAGCAGCGGCGAGATAAAGATGAACGCGACGGTTTTCATCAGCCCGTCGAAGTTGAGCGAGTGCCAGCCCGACTTCGCCAGCGCCGCGCCCACCAGGCCGCCGATCAGCGCATGCGACGAGCTCGACGGGATGCCGTAGTGCCAGGTGACGATGTTCCAGCCGATCGCGCCGACCAGCGCGCCGAAAATCACATAGTGGTCGACGATGGCCGGGTCGATGGTGCCCTTGCCGACCGTTTGCGCCACTTTCAGGTGGAAGATGAAATAGGCAATGACGTTGAACGCCGCCGCAAAGGCAACCGCCTGTTGCGGCTTGAGGACGCCGGTCGAGACAACCGTGGCGATCGAATTCGCCGCGTCGTGAAAGCCGTTCATGAAGTCGAACACCAACGACACGGCGACCAGGAGGGCGACCGCCCAGATGGCAAGTTGTATCGCTTGCATTATGCGTTTTCCAGCACGATGCCTTCGATAATGTTCGCCACGTCCTCACATTTGTCGGTGATGGTTTCGAGCAGCTCGTAGATTGCCTTCAGCTTGATCAGCGTCTTGACGTTGTCTTCCTCGCGGAAGAGCTTCGACATGGCCGAGCGCAGCACGCGGTCGGCTTCCGATTCGAGACGGTCGATGTCTTCACAGGCCTTCAGGATCTGGCTCGCCTGCTTCATGTCGGACAGCAGGCTGACGGCGAACTGCACGCGTTCGGTGGCCGCGGTGCAGATATGCGCCAGCTGGCTCGCCTCGGACGTCACGGCCTGCACGTCGTACAGCGAAATGGCGGTGGCGACGTCCTCCATCAGGTCGAGGATGTCGTCCATCGTGGTGATCAGTTTGTGGATTTCGTCGCGGTCGAGCGGCGTGATGAAAGTCTTGTGCAGCAGGTCGATCGCTTCGTGCGTGAGCTTGTCAGCGGCCTTTTCGGCGACCTGCACCTTCTGCTTATGCGTCTCGGCGTCCTGCAGGTTGTCGATCAGCAGCTCGAGTTCGTGGCTGGCCGAGAGGATGCACTTTGCGTGCGCATTAAAAATTTCAAAGAACTTGCCCTCGGTGGGCATGAATCGACCGAACATAGGAGATAGGATATCGAAGTTATATTCAATTTAATCAGATAGTTACCGAAGCACCCCATCCCAGCCCCACCTGCTGTACGGAGTCGGTACGAAATTCAATACGAATCGCATCTGACTGTGACAAATTTGTGATAGACGGGATTCTATAGGAAAGCGACTGCGGCAGCCCTATGACTTGCGACGCACGCGCGGAGCCCTAGTGCTGGTCTTCGCGTATCCGAAAGCATCGTTCATCGTTGTCTTAATCACGCTCGCACTGACAAACTCGACCGGGTCTACTTGCAATATGACTATGCGAGCGAAATGGAAGGCGCGTGGCGGTTACTCCGTGAGCGACTTGCGACCTTGATGCGCAACGAATGTGCAGCCGTTGTTCCAACATAGGCTGCCACGTGTTTCGTGGGTTGCTGCCAAAACTACATTGCTCGCGAAATGGTGCGCAAAGATTAGGTCGCCCCCCCACTGCCCGCGTGGAGTCTGCGACGCCGAAGTTGCGCACAGCATCAAGCGGCTTATGCCCGTGGCGCTCTGTTTAACAAGCCCGCCGCTCTGATGCAGGACTGGGCAGCATTCACACTAGCGAGTAGCCAGCCAGCTTCCTGACGCCCCATCGATCACTGTTGTCTCAATGCAAAAGTCGGGTTTTGGCAAGATTGCCTGAATGCCAAAAGACGGTAGAATCTGACTCCTGCCTAACGCGGTCGTCTGCGGATACGACCGGCGTTGAAGACCTCGCAGCCAAGGAATTGGGTCAGGCACAGTAATTCCTGTATCACTCACCCGCTGTACGCGCGGCAACGATATGCGCAGTACAGCTCCAGGTGTTTCAGTAGAGCGGCCGGACGCGCTCACATGCCACTCACGAGTCAGTGAGCGATGGCATGTGCCTGAGTGATACAGGATGAAACTCGCGTCTGGAAATAATTGTCGGCATATCACTTCGATGCCATCCCAATTCCTGAACGCGATGCGCACACCCAAACACACTGCTGTAACGCCGCCTGTTTGTGCGGCCCCAATCTACCGCGATGCAAATTCCGCGTCGGCTGACGTACCGCCGACGATCAACGTCGTGTCCGGCACGGCCCAGACTCCGGTCAAGTTCGACGACCTGCCGCGCGACATGCGCCGCCGCATCAATTCGAATGAGCGCCCGAAAAATCCCATGTCGGACAAAAACATGGCGGCGAGCAAAACGCCGACTCTGTCCGCATCGGACCGCATCATCCGCTTGCCGGAACTGCTCGCGATTTTGCAGATCAGTCGCACTGTAGTCTACGATTTGCAGAAGAAAAAGATACTGCCGCATTCCGTTTCGATCACCGGTGGACGTGCGGTTGGCTGGAAACTTAGTGATATCGACCGCTACCTCGCTTCATTGAGCAAGGAGGCGCGCGATGACTGATGCGACTAACGTCGATGGTAAGTCGGTCAGCGGCGAACCCAAGACGGACATATCCCCAGCATCGGTATCTGAGTCGGTGCCGGGCGGCAACCGCAATGCCGAAAAGCAGGAAAATACCAGCGCGGCGCAATCAACGCGCCAGCCTGACGTCGAAGCGATCGCAACCGCGTACAACCCGCAGGGCCAGCAACCGCGTTGCGTAGTCGACTTCAACCACGGTTCCGGCTACCGCGCGCGCCGTCTGTTGCCGGTGCCCGCGTTCGCATCAGCCAAGCGCGCACGCGACGCCTTGGCCAAGGCGGGCATCCCGCTCGCCATTGCGTCTGATGACGCGATGCTGGCGGCGATTGTCAATGGACCGCCCCAGGCCACTGGCATGTACAACGTGCAGCATGGCTGGTCGCATGGTTGCGATGTAGGCGCGATTTATCGGTATGGCGATACGGCGTATTCGTCGTCAGGGCCAATCACCGTCTACGCCGATGGCCTCGTGCCCGAACCACAGCAAAACAGCGACATCAGCAAGCTGACGGAGGCGTTGATGGCCGACTGCTCGCTAGGCACCGTCATTGTGATGGCGATCCACCTCGCGAGCCCGCTAGTGCATCTGCTCGGCTGCAAACCCATCGTGATCGTTGTATCCGGCGTATCGATTCTGGAAGCTGAACGCCTCGCGGCGCTTGCGGACTCCGCATTCGATACCACGCCCACGGCTATACACGCGCGCCGCAAAGATGCGGGCGATGCGCTCGTTCAGTTCGTGAGCGTGAAGTCGCGCAAGCAGGCATTCGCTCATGCGCAGACCCCGCTCGAAGCTGGCGCAACTGGAAAAGGTCGTGACAACAAGATCGGTCGCACGCACGCGCCGGTTACGCTGATCCTCGCGACGGAGACGGACTCGCCTCGCAATCTAGCGTCGCCGACGCCGCCGCCCGGCTGCATCGAGATTCACCTCGGCGCGTCGAGTCCGGATGTCCCGAGTGAAACCGCACACGCGCCCTCGCATAAGGCCGTGCAATGCAAAGTGGGCGCAACCAAAGCGTACATCGAGGCCGTACTCCGCGTGCAAGACGCAGTCGCTCGCAATGCCGATACGAAGTTGCCGAAATTCGTTGAACGCTATTGGGGAATGGTGAAGGGCCAGCCAAACGATGGTGCCGTTTCCGCCGCCATTCACGTGTTCGCGGTGCTGCGCTATGCGCTCAGGTGTGGTAGCCGGTTGAACATTCTTCCGTGGAGCGGCGAGACTGTTGACCGCGTCATGGATGCGAGCGTGAAGCAATGGGCAGAACGCCGTCGTGAGCGCGTGACAGCGTTCGATTGCCATGTGATCAATGCTGTAAAGAAGCTGGCCAATCCGGGCAACCCCAGTCAGCGCGCAACGTTCAACGACCGCGAAGTCTGCTTTAACACCGTAAGCGGTCGCGACCTGATGTTGATAGAGCCCGGCACTTTCGACACGTATGTCGTCGCCACTCTCGACAAGGCTCGTGTACTCGACACGCTCCGAAAGCGTAGGCTGCTCGTGACAAATGGTGACGGCGCGCAGTTCCAGAAGCGCGTCGGCAGCGGTCGTCCGCGCTTCTACGCCATCGATGCATTGGCCCTCCAAAAAACGTAAGCGCCCAAAGGCGGTCGTATGGCCGCCCCCTTCCTTCCTAACCAATACGGCCAGTGCTCCGGCGGCGATGCGTCCTTGACGTCTTCGACGCATCGCCTTTCGGACCCGAATTCGATGAAAACACTTGAAGAAAAATCGCACGCCAAACTACCCGTCGAGGTGCGCAGCGCGTTAGACGCCATCATGCGCAGCGTCATGGCCTTCGATCGCCTGACGCTCTGGATTGACCATCCAGCTCCCGACGTACCGGTTGCCCGCATTGCGCCCCACTGCAAAGAAATACAGGTCCTCACCTGCCAGTCGTTACGGTTCCAACCCACGTGGCAGACGCAAGTCAGGCTTCTGCAACCGGGCCGTCAAGCCCTGATTGAACTGCTGCATGCGCTCAGAAGCCGTCATCGCGCGCGCCTGAGCTATATCGAGCCCGCGCTCGACTGGCCGGTCGCGGATCGCCCTACCGCGCAAATGCTTGAACGCTTCTTGCTCAAGCATCTGCGCGTGACATATATGCGCCAGGCCGTCGAGTTCGAAGAGGGCACCGCCTACTTCGCGCGCCGCGCCGATCACGACGGCATGAAGAACGCGCGCAATATCGTTCTGTATGCCGATCGCAAGAGCAAGCTCTGGCCCGCGCGCGATAGCAACTCCTCGTGCTGCCATGTTGAATATCGGTTCCAAGGTTTCGGCACGCTCGCCGAACAAGGGCTTGCAAGCCTCGAAGATTGCATCAACTTTGACCATTACACGTTCTGGGTCGAAAATCTTCGCCTCTTCCGCTTGCCATCCAACGTCGAACTCGGACGCTGGCTCAACCCCAAAAATCCTGAAGTAACCGGCAGTGCACTGGGCAAGCGCGCAAACCTGTTCCTTGACAACTACCGGCACGGCAACGCCTTCGTGCTGCAAAACTGCTGGCGCGAAAACGCGTTCATCGCTAATGCAGTAACGCCTCTCGACAACACCTTGTTTCTGAAGCATGTGACGCTGTGACAACGTGACAGGAAGAGATTCGGGAGCGCAATGATATATAGCCCGAATATTCTCTTACTATCCTTCATTCACACCTCATCACAAAACCCATTTTTAGCGATATGTATAGCGTTTTATGCATCTTCGGACCTGCTCCGCAGCACATTTTCAAGCGGAATATTCACAACCTCACGCCCAGTAACCGCCCCTTGATGCATGTCACGCTGTCACATGTCGCGGGCGAATAATCATGAAAAAAGTCACGTTCACCGCCGAGCAGACCGCGATCATCACAACGACGAACGCGCGCGCAATTGTGCGGGCCTGCCCCGGTAGCGGTAAGACTTACACCCTATGCGCGCGCGTTCGTCGTCTCGTTGATCTTGGCGTGCCGCCGGAATTCATCCTCGTGCTGTGCTTTTCGAACGCTGCCGTTGACGAGTTAAAGCAGCGCCTGCCTGATGGCGTACGCGTGCAGACATTCCATGCGTACGCGCTGAGCCTCGTGCGCAACGCTGCCAGTACGAAAAGTCGCCATCCGGTATTGCTTACGCCAACCCGCAGCGTGCAATTGCTGTCGAGCGCGCTGAAATCATGTCCGAATGCTTGTAGTTCGGTTCGCCAGAAAGCAGGCATCACGCTGCGTTCTCTTGTCGAAACTAAAGGGCTCGCGGCATTCATTCGACAGTGCAACGGTAGCGACGAAGTTGCCGCGCGTCTCGTTCAGGACGGCAAGTTTTCGCCCTACGCGGACGTGCTTGCCGAGTTGCGCACAATTCGTGGCGCGTACGACAAGCTTGTCGAGAAAACGGGCGCTGTTGACTATCCCGGTATGCTGCGTCGCGCGCAGTCTTTAGTTCAAACCGCCCCGCTTCGTTATACGCATTTGTTCGTGGACGAATCGCAAGACATGGACGCGGCGCAGGCCCAATTGCTGATGGGGCTCGCGGCCCAGATACAAAACTTGATGGTGTTCGGCGATCCGAATCAGGCCGTGTTCGGTTTCATCGGCGGCAAAGCGCGCGACATGGGCGATGTGATGCGTGACGCCGTGACAATGCGGCTTACCCGTTCATTCCGGTTAACGCATGAAAACGCAGCGCTTGCCAACGCGATAATGGAAGGCGGTGGCAGTCAGATTGTTGGCGTCCGTCACGGTGTCACGCCGTCACTGGTTGCATGCGATTCCGTGATCGCGCAGGAAGATAAGGTCGTTAATCTGGTTGAGCAACTGAAAGCCAACCGCCCCGGCGAGAGTATCGCAATACTGACCCGAACGAAAGCGCCGGTCCGCGCCGCAGAGCAGGCGTTGCTTGCCGCCAATGTCGAGACCGATTCAATGTACAGTCCGCGTCTACCTATGCATGTGGACCGGGTTCTCGACATGCTGTCGCTGGTCCAGATGTGCGTCTTCACCGCAAAAGCCGGTCGCAAACCGAAGAAAATCTGGCGCACGCGTCGTCTGCAAGAAGTCATTGGTCAGCCCGTACGTCCTGTCGTTGTCGCCGACTGTTTGCGCATGCTGGCGAAAGCGGCTCGTATCCCTTCGTTTGAAGGCCGCTACGTCATGGCAACGCGCATCTATCTGCGTCTGGCGAGAGCAGCAGGCGACATGCCGAAGAATCTGGCGAGCGAACTTGGCCGGTGGCAGGCAACCAGTCGACGGTTCCGGACGGTTGCGGCGCTGCGTGCCCACATCAGCGAACTGCGTGAGCAGGAGCCTGTTGTGACGTCAACCATACACGGCGCGAAGGGCCGCGAATGGGACCACGTGATCGTTCTCAACGTCACTGAGGGTTCGATTCCTTTCTACCGCGAGGTCGATCGAAACGAAACCGATGAAGAACGAAGGCTCTTCTACGTGGCCGTGACACGTCCGCGGAAAACTTTGCATCTGCTGCAGGCACCGTTTGCTCATGCGCCGTCAAGAAAGCAACATGCTGAGCCGTCACGCTTCCTGACGGAATCGGTGCTGGAAACGCTGTCTTAACGCGGAGATCGTGCCGCGACCGACTACGAGCCAAGGCGCGCTCACTAGCAACGGACTAGTGAGCGCGCCTTGGTCCGCTTTGACTCACAACCACGATTCTCGACAGGACGTTCAAGTGCTTCCATGGGTAGTGGGTCACGTGGTGTACCGTGTACGCCGGGTCGGCCCGTCGAGCGAAGCCACTCATCAAGGAGCGCGATCTTGGTTGGAGACGAATTCTTCGTCGATTGTCCGACATAGTGATAGGCCAGGTCGGCTATTTCTCCTGGCGCTTCAACAGCATTCCGTCCCCAGTACCAGAACGGGTCGAAAACCAGCCCGTTCACCCCGTTGCAATCGCGAGCACGGCTATCTTCCTCGCTGTGGTATTCCGGCAGGAGCGAGATAAAGGCGGTCTGCCCGTCGGCGAGAACTTCTGCCCTGTATACCGCGTCCCGTCTGCCTCGATATCTTTTCTCGTAGTCACCCAAGGGGAGCACCGCTGAAACCTGACCAGCGTACGCGACCTTGCCTCCGAGCGCCGTTGGCTCGAAAGCGACGACCCACTCGCCGACCTTTGCGTATCTCCGAATAATCGGCTTACAGCAAGTCAAAGTCAGCATACCGTCTTCACTACACGGTGCCATGCCGTTGTCGGTTCTAAGCACATATCGCCAGACGCGGCTCATTGAATGTTCTCCGTTAATAATGCTGTGAGCCAAGCATGAACTTCAGGGCTGGGCTCCGGATTGGCGACAAATTCCTGCCCGCGCGCGGCGCATCGGACTATCCCATCCGCCGACCATCGTTCCGGGCTGTGGTACGTCATCCCGCATCCGCCTTGCAACGGATTTAGCCAATCCGGAGAACGCCAAACCGATGGCGTCGCGCTACCGTGTGACAACCTGTATCCCTTATTGAGGGTGCCGCATCCCGCAAGCGGGAGTTCTTTGCTTCCGATCACAAGTTGATCGGCGGCGACGTAGAGGACGTTCTGTGCATTCCATCCGGCACGGACATGCGGGTGATCCACGAGCCACGGCCTATCATTTAACGCGTGCGATCCATCGGGGCCGAGATCAATAACCTCCCCAACCTGCAACCATCCCCAAACGCGGTGCTCGCGTTCGCCGACAAAGGTCCATCGCTGGCGATGCTCAACGGGCCGGAACAACCCCCAAAAGATGAACAGATCGCCGACACCAACCACCTGCTTCGCGAGGTGCCCTTGCGCGGCAGCTACCTGGCCAAGCGCGCCGCGCCATCCGGGGCGACGCGGAAGGGTGTCTTGCACTATGTCAGGGTCGAGATGACACCAGCTTGCAGAAGACAACCGCCCACCAGTCAGGTCAGTAACCAGTGCGCCATACGCTCCATCGAGGTCGCCGAACCGCGTTGGCGTCGGCATTTTCGACGGAATCGGTAGCGACAATGGTTGTCCGTCAACAATAGGGCTTGGACACCCTCCAGCGGTGCCGTCAAAACCCTTACGACTGAAGATAATTTTCAAGAAATACTCCCCCGGTCAACCACCTGTTTTTCGACAAGAAGCGAAAGAACCTGAGCGAATTCGGCGCGAGTGAGCAAAATACACAGGTCGAGGCACTGCTCCGTGAGGAGCGGCCAATGCTGCAGCTAGATTAGACAAAACCGTGGGAAAGGACCGTTGACTCACCGGCTATTTATAGACGATGTGCGCGAGCCATTCGACGCTGGTTGGTTGCGCGCTCGCCCGAAGAAGCGATCGGGCGTATCGCTTCTTCGGCAGTCCCGGGCTGATTTCATGCGACCATGGTCTAGGCGGCGATGATACGAGTATGCGCGTCGTCAAATGGCTCGTCGAGACAGACCTAGATTCGGGTCGCAAATTCACCGCGCACGACTTTCACTTCATTGTGCACAGCGCGAACCCTGTCGGGCGGGAAAACATCAAGGGATTACTAGATTCCTACCTGCGCTCACAAGCCTCACTTCGCTTCCCGCGCGCTCGACACGCTAACGTATTTCGAGAAGTCTCCGGAATAGGTTGCAGGGCCGCTGATGGAATTGCCGAGCACCTGCTCTTTCGGCACGCTCAGTGTGACGCACGCTAATGCGTCGGCCTTGGCGGGATCATCGGCACGCAGTTGTTCCAGCAGCATCGAATTACACCGATACCAACTCGCGATATGTTTTTCCGCTAGCGCGTCGGCTGGCAGCGCCAGCGTTCTGTATTTCACTTGTGGCTCCACCACCGTGGTGACGCCAGACGCCTGTTGACTGAACTGCGCCGTTTTCGGCAGTTTCGAGGGCTCTGCAGTTTTTCGCACCTGCAATTCGACCAGAACCGTTGATCCGAGTCGATTCAGAATGTTGACATTCGTGATGCCGATGCTGGTGTCCTTCTTCGCATCACAGTAGACGCCATATGAAGCTAGCGTCGAACATTCCAGACCCGAAAATGCAATATCCGTTGCATGCACGTTTCCGAAGCCGAGCGACTTGACGACGATCTTCGGAAGAAGTGTCGCATTGTCGCTCTGAAGCGGGACAATAACGAAAACGATGGCGAACGTTGCGACGCAGAGCCAGGCGCGTTGCCCCCAATCCCGTGCGGCAAACGCACCACAGTTGAGCATGATCAGGTAACTCCCGCCAACAAATGCGGTCACAGTCTGCGTGTGAAGCGGACTGGCATCGACAACAATGCCAAAGAACAGAAATATCATGAATGAGCAAAAGCAGAAGACAAACGAGGCAGCGATCTTCGCGGCCACTAGCTTGCACGAGTCGTTCTTGAAAAACGGGCGCGGCGTGCCTCCCGATCTGTTGGCGCTTCGGCGCGCGCGAGTAATACGAGCCAGAATGGGCGCGCCGGACGCGGCAGCAATTGCGACTGTCAGTGCCGTGACGATGAGCCAGTCTCCCAGCAGGCGCGCGGATGTATCGCTTACCCAGACGCTCACGTCGCGGAACGAATCAGACGTGGAGGAAGGCTGCATCTGAACAGTAGGTGACTGGACCGCGTAGCCGTCCAAGTAAGCGATCGCCAATACGGTGAGAAACGCAACCGAACCCGCGAGAGACGCAAACAGCGTGTATTTCAGAAGGCGCCATCCGCGTCGCCAGTCGACCAGCACCAGCAGAGCGACCGAGGAGAGCGAGAGCGCATAGGCCCACCGCGCGATGCCCGGATGCTGCGGGGCCAACCAGCTATCGAAAGATTTCGTCGCTAGGCCAAACCATGACAGCACGCTGAAGATCGTCACGCCGACAATAAAGTTACCCCTGATCAGGTAGTGATGGGTATCCAGCGCGACGGGTGACGGAGCATTGCTACTGTCCGACACTGCGATGTGCGGATCGGGATAGAAGCCGTTCACTGCTTTCCGGGCTGCAAACCCGGCGAAAAGCAGATAGACGACCATTACGGTTCCAACGATCATCTCTGTAAGGAAAGATGCGATGAGCACTCCCGTCAGGTCGCCTAGCGAAAAATCCGGCAGTTGACCAATGCTCATTGAATATATGTACAGTGGAATTGCGCCGAGCAATGGCACTGCGATCGAAAGCGCCCATATTTTGTTCTCTCGTGCGAAGTCCGAAAACCAAGTTATCAATCGTTTTGAGTTCGCCATTCCGTGCTCTTTTAGAGATTTCTAACCTAGATGGGATCGCCGCGATCTGCCGCCGTGCGACAACACTTCCGATCCACTGTCAGGCCTGAAGACACGCGCCGTACCCGAAGACGGCGAGATTTCAAGCCATGTTGCCCATATTCGCCTTGCATATAGAAATCGCGAAATGGCTGGCAGCTTCCACACTGTTCTGTTTGCCAATCTGGCATTGAACTCTGCAAAGATGCGCAACCGACGCAGATAACTGGAAAGGCAGGCCCGACCGATATAACGGACTTAATCGCGACATTCTTTAGCAATGCGCTGGAATTCAACCCGCGCAGTGCTCAGTGAATCGTGGGTAGATACCGGAGCCACTACGCTCCAAGGTAAATCGGCGTAAAGCTCAACCCATAGCGATGAGGCAGTCGCGCCGCTTTCCGGACCGTTATGTTAGGTCGATGGTGCTTTACCATGTCTACGATCTCCTGCCCCCCGGGGCACGAGCAACCGACAACGATTGCCGTCAAGGCTCCATCGGAAATATCTAAGTGACCGCCCTTCGTGACTACCAGTCCGCGCGTGCCATATCCTTCTCTATTGGCTATCAACCGCCGCTCCTCCTCGTATGACCACGCCGATGACTTTGTCAGAAGCGCCGTTTCCGCAGTGGCATCGTCATCTGCCGTCAGGGGCGCGCGCGGCAATTCCGCTTCGTATTTAACTTTGTAAAGCGCCCGAGCAATGGACGGTGCGCGCGCGTCAAACTGCAGGCATATCCCTTTGTGTGATTCACCATAGTGCGACCACATCAAAAGGTTGGCGTCAGATGGTGTCAGGCAGTACACCCGGTACTCACGGTCAATCTGTTCAGCCATTTCACTAGCGCAGTCAACTACCATTTTCTGGAGGAACAAGGGATTGTCACGCATAAATTGGGCGCGGTTAGGATCGGTGTCGTTTCCAAGTCGCATGAAGTATTCGATGTGTTCGTCGCGAATCTTTGGGTCTTCGAGGCACTTGAGGTCAAAGAACGGCTTGCAGTCCCACGGATCGTTGAACTGACCAGGTATTGAAAGATAGATGGTCTGATCGCGCAACGTAGCTTCAAGACGTTCTTTGCACTTTGGATCAGTCCATGCCTGATAGTGGAACAGGTCTTGGCTGTCCGGAACGTCGATCGTGAGTGACATGGATACTCCCGTGCCGCATGATGGGGCATTTGCGATGACCTACGGACGTTCAACCATGTAGCGCTGAACGTCTCCGGATAGCCGCGTCTCGTTCGTTGAAAATGTCGCCAAGTGTTGGGGGTGCTTTAGAGGATGCGCAAGTTGCGGATTCGTCCAATCGTCGGCGAACGCTGCTGAATAAGATCGGCGAGGAATTCGGGTAGCAAGGCACGTGGCACGGTCACAGGAACATCGGCGACCAACTGCGACGGCACCTGAACGATGAAGTCGTTCGGTGCGCTCGCGAGGCTGTGCTCGTAGGAAACTTGATAGTCCAAGGTGGCCCTGAATCCAGTCTGGTTACGGGGGGCTGGGCTTACGCAATCGTTGCCCGGATGCTACCTCCATTATCACATTGCCGGTAGATCGCCGAGGACTGAATATACTGGAGAAGCCCCCGGTAAAATGACTCGCATTGAGCAGGGGGTACCGTGCAGAAACTCGTTTCGTTGATCTTGCTGGTTGCGTCGGCAACGGCATTTTTCCCAACAACCGCGGAGGCGCATCCGGGCGTCGTGTGCAAGCGCGTCTGGTATCGGGGACATCTGGTTCGCCGCTGTAGGCACGTGCCGCCACCGCGTCATCATCGGCCACCGGTTCGCCACGCAACCTATGTGTGACCTTCGGGAACCGGGCGTTACACCACAATGCATCTCCGCGCCGGACACCTGAGTGGCTACCGGGGGTAGCTATTAACTACCATGATTGCGCCGGTGTTCGCGACAGCGGCGAGACACAACCTGTGAAGTACCACCGGCCGCATTGGATCGACGACGATCAAGGCAACGGAGCAGGTTTCGGACTGCCAACCATTTGAAAACACCTAGACACGCAAATTTTGCTTAAAAAATAAGCAAAACGGTCCAATCTTTCACGGCAGAACGTGACGGGGTGGCGATTGCGGCGGCGCAGCATTTCTTGCAATTCCGCCAACTCCAAAAATCCGGGCCATAGCGCCCCGCATGGTCTTACCCTTCTCAAACCCCTGACCAAGGGATTCCAAGCCGCTGGCGGCAGGGAAAGCGGGCCACAAGAGCATTTCTGCGGTCCCGGAAGCGTCGGGAATGCCACGGCTCCGTTGAAGTGGCAAAAATTACCGATTTGCGGCCGGTTGATCTGGCTCGTTTATCAATTGTTCGTGATTTGTGTTACATTTTCACCAACGAATTGCAGTTCGATTACTGTTTTTGTCGAATTTCTGGAAAAAACACGTTTTTATCGCCTCTACCTTGCTGTTGCCTGCGCTAATTCTTGTTCTCCCTCGGTTCGCGTCTTGAACTGCGCTGACGACCTCTCTTGTAGCACCCCGTTTTCCTGAAACGCATCCGCAGCAGCCTCGCGTTTGCAGTCTTTCCACTCCAGCGCCCGCAACCGGATAGTCATCCGCTGAAGACACTCGCCTCAAATATTAAGGATACCTAAACCATGAAATCCAGTGCTGCACCCAATAGTCTGCCACATCCACTATTTTCGCTCGGGCAGGTCGTGGCCACACCCGGCGCAATCGATGTCTTGGATCGGACCGGTACCAATGTCACGACTTTGTTGTGGCGTCATCAGAACGGCGATTTCGGAAGTCTCTGTACAGCGGATGTGCGACTCAATCTCGAAGCGATTGTTACCGGCTTACGCATTCTGTCCTGCTACGAGATTGGCGTCTCGCGGGAACGTGTCTGGATCATCACGGAGCGTGACAGAAGTGTCAGCACCGTGCTCCTGCCGGGTGAATACTGATGCGGGGGTTCGTCGTGCAAAGACTCCATCCCCGTCTCACGCCCGGACAGACGCTACGGGCAGGATCGAAATTCGCTGTTCACTCTTTTCAGGGGGCCTGGAGTGCGGCGTGTGCGCTCCACTCAATAGCCAGCGCTTTCGCGATACTCGGACGCATCGCCGACCCGGCTGCCGTGTCGTGGCGACGCCGGGGCAAGGAAGCCGATCTCTGGAGCCGGGCTGCGCCGCTGTACTTCACGGGTGCGACCCTCACGGAAGTCGCTGGAGTCATACGGGATTGTGACTGGGGCCTGCAACCCGTCGTTATCGAAGCTGCTCACCGCAATGTGGTCGACTTCAGCGAACAGGAACTGTCGCGTGGGCACCTAGTGATCGCGAGCTGGCGACCGATCGGGCAGTCCCTTTCGCACGCCGTGCTGGTCGTGGGCAGCGAGGGCCGCACGCAGGGTTGCAGATTCCGGCCCCATGCGCTGCTGATCCTCGACCCGGCGGAGCGCGATGCACCCATGGCGACGTGCAACGCGCGCCTCGATTACGCGAACCCTGCTACCGGCAAACGCGCCCGGTATGGAACCTACATCACGGCGCGAGAAACGTTCTCCGTGGTGCTCGACGGCGCAGTGTCGATCCGCGAGAAACGCTCCTCGAAGCCGCCGTAGTTACCTCAACCGTCTCCCTCTCCGGGCGCAACGGCGTTCGCCCGGCGCGTATCGACATCTGTACTTCACTGTCTATCAACAAGGATTAAACATGGAAACCAGCAACAACCAAGCTAGTAGCCCTGTCAGAAAAAGCCGCCTCGGCGCGGTGCTCTGGACGATCATCGCCATCCTGATCTCATTCATGGCAACGGCAGCCAATATGCCACAGCACACCCAGCACCTGGCGCTCAAGTTCGTCTTCGTCTGGATTGCTGGCGCACTGCTGGGCGTAGTCGGCGTGCGAATCGGCAATGTGATTCGCCGTGCAGCGAAACCGGACATCATCATCACCAGCGGTGGCCTGCAGGGAATGCTCGGGGCAAAGATTTTCTGGAGCGTCGGGCCGCAGACTGTCGGGCTGCTGATCGGCACGGTGGTCGGTTGCAGCACCCTGATGGGCTGGGTCGCCTGATCCATCCAGATTTGCGCGCCGTCAACCGCATGCTTCACGCCGGTTGACGGTCGCGCAACAACCCACCGGCAGATACCCGGAAACGGGTCTAGCAGAATCTGGGGCGTTGATTTCAGGGGGCGTCGCCGCGCTCGCTGGTCGGCGCAGGCGAAGCATCACCGACAACACTCAGGGCAGTTGCCGCAGACGCTCAGGTTCCTTTCGTACTGGGCCTTGAGCCGCTACGGGATTGACGACGGGCTGCTGGCACATCTAGTAGCGCGATGGCGTCATCCACAAGCCGTTCTATGGCTTCCTGCTGCGCGGGCGACAAGGGCGAAAGTTTTTCGTGAATTCTGATTGCCCGATCAAGCGGTGAAGTTCCCGCAGTGCTCAATAAATCCGCAAGGCGACATTGCAGTATTTCCGCGATACCAGCAAGACGTTCAATGTTGGGAACAAGCGTGCCGCGCTCTATCCGAGAGAGCGACGGCTGTTCTATTTCGATTAGCTCAGAAAGCTTTTCCTGGGTCATTCCGAGTGCCTTGCGGCGAGCGGCAATAGCCGAACCAATCGACCGCGCGAGCTGCTTCATATCGCTCAAACCTTGTGCTCCCTCTGTTGACGAGGAAGTGTCTGGTTTCAGCAAGGACGATTGAAGGGCGCAGTGTGGAATAATATTCGTCCTGACGAATATTATGGCGTGATGTGAGTCGGCTTTCCTGACTAGCTCCATGCGAAACCATGACTAAAACCCTTCCCGAAGCGGCCGCTGCGGTCGCCCGTTCGCACGCTTACCGCGCCGATATCGACGGACTCCGCGCGCTTGCTGTCCTTGCAGTCGTTATCTTTCACGCGTTTCCTGCCGCATTGCCGGGCGGCTTTGCCGGTGTCGACGTGTTTTTCGTTATCTCCGGCTATCTGATCACGGGCATCCTGCTTGCCGACATGCGGGCGGAACAGTTTTCGCTGGCCCAGTTCTATGCTCGCCGCATCCGGCGGATATTTCCCGCACTCGTGACCGTGCTGCTCGCGACGTGGACGATGGGCTGGTTCTGCCTGACCGGCGACGAATACCGCGAACTTGGAAAACACGTGCTCGCGGGCGCGGGATTCGTCTCGAACTGGGCGTTCTGGACGGAGGCCGGATACTTTGACCAGACTGCATCCGCCAAGCCTCTGCTTCATCTCTGGTCGCTCGGCGTCGAGGAGCAGTTCTATATCGTGTGGCCGGTCCTGATGTACGTCGCCGTTCGGCTGCGTCGGGTCGCGCTGGTCTGCGCAGTGACCGGATTGTTGTCGTTCGTATCGGCCATCTGGCTGGTCCGGTATCACCCGAGCGCCGCTTTTTACTGGCCGACAAGCCGCATGTGGGAACTGGCCGCAGGCGCCGGCCTTGCAATCACGGCTTCCGGTAGACGCGTGGTGCAAAACGACAACGCCCATAGTGCATCCTCGATCGGTCTGTTGCTGTGCGCGATCTCGTTTATCGTGCTGAATTCCCGGTTGCCCTTTCCGGGATGGTTTGCGGTACCGCCGGTGCTAGGCGCGGTGGCGTTGATTGCAGCAGGTCCGAAAGGTGTGGCAAACCGGCTGCTGCTCGGCAATCCGGTCGCGGTGTGGTTCGGCAAGATCAGCTACGCGCTGTACCTGTGGCACTGGCCGCTGCTATCGCTATGTTTCGTCCTTGCGGGCGGCGAACTGCCGGTGGGGGTGCGGATTGGCATTATCGCCGTGAGCATCGTGCTGGCGTGGTTGACGACCGTGCTAATCGAGCGACCAATCCGTCTCGGGGCTCCGGCCAGATGGAAACTCATCACGCCATGCATACTGATGCTCGGCGTCGCGTATCTCGGTGGCATGACGTACCAGCGTCACGGACTGGGATTCAGGAAAGGGTACAGCCCGGATGCGGATGTCACCACGGCGACGCTGGGCGCGGGTCACGAATTCGTTGATCTCACGTGCGGCGTACCATCTGCCGACCGGCACCTGTTTCAGTTCTGTGCAACCGACAAACGAGCAACGTCCCATTTCGCGGTGTGGGGCGACAGCAAGGCCGATGCGCTGTACTGGGGACTAGTTCGAAAGTCAACGCCCGGCATGAGCTGGACGCTGGTTGCGCGCGCAAGCTGTCCGCCGATGGCTGGCGTCCATGAAATCAAAGCGAATGCGGCGGACGACGGGGAGGAGTGCCCCGAGGCGAATAAGGCCGCGTTGCGCATGCTGCTCGGCAATCCGGCGTTGACGGCTATCGTGCTGGTTGCGGCCAGCCGGGATATTGTCGGTCCGCAGTTCGCATATGACGGTTCATCACAGGCGACGATCTCCGCCGCGGGCGACGGGCTGGATAATGCGGTTGCCGTTCTGCTGCACGCAGGCAAGCGCGTCGTGCTCGTGCTGGACAATCCCGAACTACGCGATCCCCGGCAGTGCATGGATCGACGACCGCTCGCATGGCCGTTTGTGCGTCACCTACTCGGCGTATCAGACATCAACGCTACGCAACGTTGCGCAATCAGCTATCGCAGTTATCTCGACGGCACCTCCGCTTACCGGAGCATCGTTGACCAAATAAAGGCGCACCATCCCGATCTGACTCTCTACGATCCTACGTCTGTGCTGTGTGACTCGCAGCGGAACGTATGTCCGATGACGATGAACGGAAAATATCTTTATAGCTATGGCGATCATATGTCCGACTACGCGAATGGACTTGTCGCCGGACAATTTCTGGCGCTCCTACGCCGCGGACCTTAAACGCTCGTTCGCAGCAAATCCCGATGTGCTCCCGGACTTCCGATGACTATCCGTCCGGAGACCGACATCGTGCTACCCCCTGCCGGGCCATGGGAACAGCCACCGTCCCTTCGCGAGCTGCCGTATCCGCTTTCGCGCGCTGTCCATAATGTAAACGGGTGCGGTTGCGAACTGCCGGTCGTAGAAACACAGCAGCCCAGCAAGATAGCCTCGTCGGCAGATTCAATATTCCAGGCGTCGCTGCCCAATGTGGGCGCAACACAACGTTCCAGCGCCCCCTGCACATCGTGATAGAAGGAGTCGGGTTCATCGCCGAAGCCCGCTTCTCGCAGAAACCAGCTCATGCTTGCCACGATGAACAGTTCACCGAGAATCTCCGTGCTTCCTGCGTTGCTGCGACACGCAGCAAGCGCAAGGTGATTACGCAGGGAAGTCTCTCGCGCCGATCCGGCCCAGTTTGTCTTTCGTCAATACGGCACGCGGGCTGCGTCGTGGCGTTCTCTTTTTTGCCGATCGGGGTTTCACGGAAGCTGTCAGGTGTGAAGGCAGGATGTGTTCGTCGCGGCCTAGTTGACTGCTGCTTCGAATTATATCCGCCCCTTGGAACCGGTCAGACCAAGCTCGAAATCAGGTGGCAGCCGCAGGTAGCCCGGTGCCCGTGACGGGCAATCGGGACGCCACCATCGGTCATCGATGTGTCTCCTTCCTCGATCACGTTGGGCGATACGTCAAGGTGTCGAGGACACGACACCCGATCACCCTTGCGCGCGACATAGCGGCCTTCGAAACGCATTGTCGTTGAGCCGGTCAACACCTTGCCGCCGTGGTCAGTGTCGTCACCGACGCGAATCAAGTTGATCACGACTTCTGCCCCTTCAATTAAATTGAATCGTTCGAAGCTTTTTCCGGATCGAGGCTGCATCCTTGAACGGATAGGATAGCGGCTTGCCGTTTCTATCCGAACCATTCCATCCCGGCGGAAAATTCCTCATTGAGGAGTCGTCTCGTGTAAGCATCGACTTATCAGACACGCGGCTATATCGATAAATGAAGACCTTATAGTAGTCCCCTTCATAGTCAGCAGCTTGCGAATTTGTTGGCCACTTGACGAGTACGATGATACTTCTATTTTTCCAATAAAAAACCGTAGTCACCTCCGGACTTGATCCATTAATTTCGTATTTGTCGATAGGAAACTGTTCGCCGTCATTGCATCGCCAGTTTGCCAAAATGTCAAATGGCGGTGTGCTTAGCGGATCATCAGCTACAGGATGAAGTTCTTTCGAAAACGATATGAAGCAGCCACGCCGAATCGGGTCAGCGGATATCTGATCTGGCGACTCCCCTGCGGCGTAAGATGAGGTTGGCAGATAAACTGCGAACAACAGTGCTAACGTAAAGATAATTTTTCTCACCACCCATTCTCCGTTATTGAGGTCGAAGCCCAATCGTTGCTGCAAGGTTGCTGACCTTTGTTCAATTGCACGAAAGCTTTTTTGGCTGCAGCCTTTCGTCGTGCAAAATCCTTTAATGCTGGATTGATGATTTTGGTTACGCCTTTCACATTATTCTGATCAGCTTTTTCGTTTATAGACCGCGTATTCCAAAACCAAGCCGATGAGTCTGCGGCGATAGATGGATCATTTTGGACTTGAGCCGGATCAGTGACCACATCGTTTCCACTAGCTTGTTTGTACTCTTTATATGTGTCGAGCCATGTCATATGCAACAGGCCACGCCCGCGATAATCTCGCCCTGGGTACTCACTATCCCCAAACAGTACTTCTCCGAGGCCGCTGTCATTGTGCGTTAGATGAGTCTTTGAATAGTCTTCTATCTGCGCTGATGTCCATTCAGGATGAGACTTATGCAGCCCTGCTTTCAGGGCTGAAGGATACGTTGCCCACAAATGGTCTCCATCCGTGTAATTTAGATTCTCACGGAACGCGGTGAATCCACCGCATTCGACTTCACACTGACCCAAGAAATGCGAGGCGCGGTTACACGTGTTGATTCCGTATTTAATGAAAGCGGTTGTGACCGCCGTAGAAAATCGACCTGCATTATCGGTTGTGATATTCGGAAAGATCGCTTTGAGTATCGTCGCCGTGATAGTGAGGTCGCTGCCACAATGCAAACACGTCAGTCCAGCGTTCACATTAAAGTTGCTGACGAGCCCAATCGGATGGAAATACCACGGCGCGTGGTCTTTCGGAAAGCCCTCAATCCCATTTGCCTGTTCCCACCACTGTAGTTTGCCGATGCGCTCGAGCTCCGAACTCCAGAGCGATTGCAATGTCCCCATCAGCGGCGACAAAGCTTGCCATTTGCCCAAGCCACCACCCCATTCGCTTTCGTCACGCACGATTAGATGTGAGATGGCCTCAGCAAACCAAGGCGTCTGTTGCGCAATCTTCAGTTCCTGCGCAGTGATCGTACCGTCTTTATTCGTGTCGATAGCCCTTTCCAGCGCTGCGACGAGTGCGCCCTCATTCACGACCGATGCGCTTGGTTCGAACTCGGTCTTTGCTTCGCCTTCGATCAGTTGATCTGTCACGTGCAGATACCGCTTCAGCATATCTACCGGTTTGATGCCGCTGTGGTCGATTAGATCAAAACCAGGCCAGTCCCACGGGCCACACATGCGCGTTTGCGCATGCCCCTTTTCACAGACCCACCCCTGGCGTGTTGCGCCGTCCTTGGTGCCGATGGTGACGTTCCACCAATGCTGTCCCTTGTCGTCCTTGGCAATATTCTCTGCGCCCAGCTTCTCAAGATCGATACGGCGGAACACATCCCGGAAATCCGCGCCTGGTGCTGACGCGTTTGAAACTTTGAGCGGAAAATCCGTCCAACCCTTCACTACGCCATCTGTAACCTTGTTCGCCTGACTTGCATCGACCCATAGCGCGGGGCCAACGTTATGAAGCGGCGCGGGATGCGCTGCCTTGGGTTGAACTTTGATCCAGCGCGATCCCTGCGCATCCCCAACCGGCACCAGTTTTAAGCCAATCTGTGTCAGCGTCTGGTCTGGGTCAGGCACGGTCATGACAAGCTGTGCGCCTACCGAGATTTCAAGAAACGCATTGGCTGGCGGCAATTGCTTTGCGCGCTCGCGGCTGCGGGCAATGAAGTCGGATAGATCAGGTCCAGCAAACGTTTCGAGGTGCAGCATCGGATGCGTGCGGCCTGGTGGTAACGCGCTCGAATCGGTGTATTCCTGATACTGACCCATATGGCCGATCACTGTGCCCGCAGTGACAGCGTAAGGTGTCTTGAGCACCACGACTGTGTTGAGCGGCTGAGGATCGGACACGGCATCAAGTTCGTTGATAAACACATAACAGTAAGGTGCGTGAGGCGACACACTATGACCGACGGTTGCACTTACCGGCTCGCCGCTTTTGATGCTACTGATTTTTCCCCATCCCTTCTTAACTGGATCGGGAGTCAGGGTCAATTCCGATCCGGTTGGCAGCAGACCGATTATTTTCCCGTCAGGCAGATCACGGATATGGATGCCAGTGAGGGGTTGCGGCGTGGCGCTGCTGCCGTCATCCGATTGAAACGGACTGATCGCATTGGCTGTCTGAAACGGGTTGTCTAGTTCCTGCGACAGCTTCGGCAAGTCCTGTTTGTCCTTCGACTTATCCCCCACCCGGTAGTAGCGAGAGCCTTCCCAATACAACGGCTCGTCAATCTGCGGCTTGTTTTTGTCGGCGGATTGCTTTGCCGCGTTGTAGCCTTCCAGGTCCATCGTGTGCATGTACACGCTGAAAAAGACGAGCGTGTCAGCAGCAGTCTGCTCGGAAGGTTGCGCGGACGCTACGTTGGGCGTGGCTGGCTGCTGTGCCGGTGGCACGGGTGGCAATTGCAGCTTGTGACGGATCAGAACGAAGCCGGTTGAATAGAGGACAGAGCGGTCGCCTTGATATTTGAGTTCGGGATATTTCGAATCGAGCCGGTACGCCACGACTTCGCCATCGGCAATCGCACAGATTCCACCATCCTGCTTCAGTGCAGTCCCGGTCTGCGAATCGAAATGAATGCCTCCGTGCCACAGGCCGTTCGAACCAAGAGGATAAAAGCCACCCGTGGCATTTCCGAGTGCTTTCATGTACGCCATCGGATCGCCCGCATCGTCCTTGCTTGCAGGAGAGAACGGAAATGCCCACTTCAGTGGAGTGTAAGCGGGGGGAACAGGTGCTGCAGCCGGTGCCGGATGATTGTGAGAATCTGCCATGATTTATTTTGTTCGATGTAATTACCCAGAAAACCGCATGCCCCGGCCCCCCTTGTCCGCCACTGGCGTGGCCTGCAACGGATCGCTGATGGTCGCACTTGCCCCGCTCGGTTTGTCCCACGATGCACAGCGCTCCAGAATGTGTCCGGTCGTGACGTTCTCGATTCCTGCGCCCTTGATGCTGATGTACGAGCCGCCCGCGCCAAGCCACACTTCCGTTTTCGCCGTCAGAACCAGCCGTCCCGTCGCACTCTCGACCTTGAGATCGAGCTGCGAAAGCAGGTTCATCGCATCGCTGAGCGCCTGGATGTCGATCTTTCCCTTGCTCGCAATGAGCTTGATGCCCAGGTTCTGCGCGAACAGGCTGATGCCGTCCATCACGCTTGCCAGCAACGATTTGCCCGCCGCAAGAATGACGTTTTTCCTCGCGACCGTGTTGACGTGCTGGTCAGCCGTCAGGTGAATGGACTGCTGCGTGCTCGCCGCAATGCCTTCAGGACTGGACAACACCAAGACCGGCTTCGAAAAACCGTTCGCATTGCCCGTCCCACCACCCGCGGTGCGGCCACCCTTGCCGACCGAGCCCGCCACGCTGTGCTGGGTCGCATCGGTGAACGTCTTGAGCGCATCATGCCCATCCTGCAGACTCTCGCCACGGTTCGTCTCGCTCGCCTTCGAGACAGTTTCGAGGACGGCCTCAGCACCCGCCAGTTGCCCGGTCGCCGCTGTCACGTTCATCGGCTGCGTGGCGACCGGTTGCGTCGA
>NZ_FNCJ01000046.1 GCF_900100735.1 Paraburkholderia phenazinium
CCCGAGCGGATGATCCCCAGCAGCGCCGCGACCAGCGCCGGACCACGCGTCACGCACAGCCCCACGCGCCGCTCCGCGCCCACGCCGCGCGCCACCAGCCGCGCAGCCAGCGCAGCCGACCACGCTTCCAGTTGCGCATACGTCAGCGACGCATCCTCGCAGCGCAGTGCCAGCGCATCCGGCGTGCGCCTTGCCTGCGCCGCCAGCGCCGCGCCGAGCGATTCGAACGGATACCGCTGCAGCGACGCTTCGCGATGTTCCGCCGGCAGCAGCAGCGCACCAACCCGCCGCTCCACGCCCTCCGCCATCTGCGCCAGAATCGCTTCGTACTGCGAGGCAATCCGCTCGACAGTCCTTGCATCGAAAACATCAGCCGCATAGTTGAACATCAAGCGCAAGCCGCACCCGTCGTCCACGACGTTCAACACCAGATCGAAACGCGCGGTATCGGTGCCGCCCGCCTCCGGCTCCACGACGAGGCCTGGCATCGCGACGGACGCTTCGCTGGTCGCCTGCTCGAGGTTGAACATCACCTGGAACAGCGGCGAGCGGCCGAGATCGCGCTCGATGCGCAACGCGTCGAGGATGCGGCTGAATGGCACCGCCTGATGCGCATGCGCTTCGAGCACACGTGCATGCAGTCCGGCGAGCAGCGTGCCGCACGGCATGGCGCCGTCGACGTCCACGTCGATCACCAGCGTGTTGACGAAAAAGCCGATCAGCCCTTCCGTCTCGCTGCGCTGCCGCCCCGCGGAAGGCACGCCGATGCGCACGCCGGACTGCCCGCCGTAGCGGTACAACAACGCGGCATAGGCGCCGAGCAGCACCGTGAACAACGTCGTGCGCTGTGCACGCGCGAGTTCGCGCAAGCGGTCGGCCAGTTGCGGATCGACATCGCACCGGCTGCGTCCGCCTTCGATGCCGCGCACTGCGGCGCGTGGCCGGTCCAGCGGCAATTCCAGCGCGGGACGCTCGACACCCAGGCGTTCCGTCCAGTACGCGAGATCGTCAGCGAGTGCGCCATCGCGCCATTCGTTCTGCCATGCGGCAACGTCACCGAAATGGATCTCGACGGGCGGCAGCGCGCTGGACAACGCCGCGCCCTCGTCTGCTAGCGCCGCGCGATACAGCGCCGTCAGTTCCCGGACGAGCAGCGACTGCGACCAGCCGTCAGACACGATGTGATGCACGACGATCGACAGCGCATGGCGATCCGCGCCCACCGCTATCAGGTCGACACGCAACAACGGCCCTTGAACCAGATCGAACGGCTCGCGCGCCGCCGCACGCAGCGTGTCGCGCAGTTGCGCGGGATCGTCGAGTGCATGTTCACGCCACAGGTAACCCGCGTCGTCCGCGATGCATTGCGCCGCGACGCCACGCGTCTCGACGAAGCGTGTGCGCAATGCGCCATGCCGGGCGACGAGCGCGTCGAACGCCCGGCGTAGCGCGCGCACGTCGAGGCGGCCCGTCAAACGAACCGCGCGCGACAGGTTGTACGCGGGGCTCAGCGGATCGAGTTTCCACAGAAACCACAGCCGCTCCTGGGCGGGCGCGAGCGGGTAGTACCTGGCGGTAGAAGCAGAGCCGCCGGCTTCATCGGTGTCGCGCAACAGCGGCACAATCGGCAGGCGCGCAGGATCGACGCCCTGCTCGACGGCCTTTTCGCGAAAGCGCCGCCGGCGCTCCGGCGAAAGTGCCGCGTACTTGCGTGCGATCGTGAGCGCCTGGCTCGCCGCGCCGGCATCGGCTACGGCTGCAGCCGGCGCGGTGGCCAGTTCGTTGCGGGTCGTGGTCAGCATGTTTTCAGTTTGCATAGGTAAGCGCGCGCCTCAATCGAGCGCATCGAACAGGCCATCAAGCGTCTGCAGTTCATCTTTTCCGGCACCGTGCAACGACGCGTCGCCTGCCGAATCGCCCGTGAGCAGCGCGGCCAGCAGCGCCGGCGTCGGATTCTCGAACAGCGCGGCAAGCGCGACCTTGCGGCCAAGCCACGCCGACAGCCGCGCGGCCAGGCGCACCGCCGCGAGCGAATGGCCGCCGATGGCAAAGAAGTCGTCGTTCGCGCCGATCCGCGCGACGCCGAGCACGTCGCCAAAGAACCGCGCGATCTTCGCTTCGGCCTCGCCCGCCGGCTCGACCCACGGTGCGTCGCTCTCCGGCGCCGTATCGAAACGCGCGAGCGCATTGCGGTCCAGCTTGCCGTTCGCGGTGCGCGGCAACGCCCCCACTTCGTAAAGCGCAGCTGGGATCATGTAACCGGGCAGGCGCGCTGCAAGCGTCTGCCGCCAGCCGGCCGGCAGCGCGCGCGACACGCCGACGACATACCCCACCAGCCGTGCCTGGGCTTCGCCTGCGCCCGGGACGAGCGCGACCGCTGCGTCGAGCACACCGTCGCAGCCGCGCAGCGCCGCCTCGATCTCGCCGAGTTCGATCCGGTAGCCACGCAGCTTCACCTGCTGGTCGATCCGGCCCAGGCATTCATATTCGCCGTCGGGCCGCTCGCGGCACAGGTCGCCGGTGCGATACATCCGCGCGCCTGGCGTCCCGTACGGATCCGGCACAAAACGCTCAGCGGTGAGCCCCGCCCGGCCGAGATAACCGCGCGCGAGGTTGTCGCCGCCGATGCACAACTCGCCGACACCGCCTTGCGGCGTCAACTGGCCGCTCGCGTCGACAATGCGCAGCGCGTTCGCATGCAAGGCGCGGCCCACGGTGACGGGTGCGCCCTCGGAGACGCGGGCACAACTCGACCAGATCGTCGTCTCGGTCGGGCCGTACAGGTTCCACAAATCGACACCGCACTGCGCAAGCTGACTCGCCAGATCGGCGGGCAGCGCCTCGCCGCCCGCGATACCGGCGAGCCGTCCGCGCGCCGGACCACGCCAGCCCGATTCGATCAGCAGACGCCAGCCGCTCGGCGTTGCCTGCATGAAGCTCGCGCCGCTGTCGTCGATCAGGCGCGCCAGCGCGGCGCCGTCCGCCACCGTCGCCGCGTCGGCCATTTCAATGCAGGCACCTTGAATCAGCGGCAGACAGAACTCGAGCAACGAGATGTCGAACGACGGCGTCGTGACGGACAGCAGCACGTCGTCCTGTTGCAGACCCGGCGTGATGCCGACGCTCGCCAGCAGCCGCGCCAGCGCCCCGTGCGAAACCGCGACGCCTTTCGGCCGTCCGGTCGACCCGGACGTGTAAATCACATACGCGAGTTGTGCGCCGCTGCACGGCAACGCCGGCGGCGGTACGCTCGCTGCCGCATCGGCGGACTGGCCCGCTTCGATCACGATGCGGCTGTCGAGCGAGTTACCGAGTCGCGCGCGGCCTTCCGCGTCGGCGACAACCCGCGTGATGCCCGCATCGTCCAGCATGTCGCGCAGGCGTTCGGCCGGGAACGACGGGTCGAGCGGCACATACGCCGCGCCGCTGCGCCACACGCCGAGCATGCTCGCGATCAGTGCCGGCGAGCGGCGCATGCAGACGGCCACGCGCTCTTCGCAAACCACGCCGCTTGCACGCAAGCGTGAGTCGATTGCGGCGGCCCAGCGGGCGAGCGTCGCGTAGTCGAAGGCCTCACCGTTTTGCCGGACCGCGATCCGCTGCGGTGCGCGCGCGGCAACGGCAGCGAAGCGTTCGTGACAGGCTTGCAAGCCCGGCTCGGGCAACGGCTCGGCGTGCGGTGCGCCGCGCCGCGCCGCGAGTTCGCCGACAAAGCGCGGCGCACGCTCGCCGTCGTCGGCCAGTTGCTCGAGCACGGTGAGGTATTGCCGCTGCAACTGCTCGACCTGGATGCGCTCGAGACGCCGGTTGTCCCAACTCCATTGCAACTCGATTCGCGTGGCCGGCAGGATCGTCAGCGTCAGCGGATAGTGCGTGCGCTCGAACGAATCGACGTGGCCGACGCGCAGCGCGTCGATTTCCGCGGACGCCGCGCGAGCGGCAACCGGATAGTTCTCGAACACGATCAGACTGTCGAACAACGCATCGCCGCTGCGCCCCGCCCACTGCTGCAACGACGACAGCGGCGTGTGCTCGACTTCGCGCATTTGCAGGTTGTACGCCTGCAGTTCATCGAGCCAGGCCGAGACTGTGACGTCGCCGGGTACGGCTGCGAACACAGGCAGGCTATTGATAAAGAGTCCGAACATCTCCTCCGATTCGGGCAACGAAGCCGGCCGCCCCGACACCGTGACGCCGAACGCCACCGACGGCTTGCCGCTCAGCCGCGCGAGCAGCACGGCCCAGGCGCCCTGCATCAGCGTGTTGAGCGTCACGCGATGCCGTTGCGCGGCACGGCGCACCAGCGCATCGAGCGGCGCGTCGAGCTTGACTGCAATCTTGCGGGGCACGCTCGCGGCCGCGTCACGCGGCGCAGCGAGACTCGCGGTCAGCGTGCCGGCATCGGCGGCGGCTGCGAGCCGCTCGCGCCACCAGTCGCGCGGATCGGGCTGCGTTGCAAGCCATTCGACGTAACGCCGGTACGGCGGCGGCATACCCGCGGCTGCGCGCCAGTCGTTACGGGCCGGGACGCCGAGCGCGCGCCCGTAGTCATCGAACACCTCGGCGAGCAACCGCGCACCGCTCCAGCCGTCCGTCAGCACATGATGATGCGTGCGGACGAGATCGAAGCGGCCATCCGTACGGCGGAACACGTTGACGCGCATCAGCGGGGCCCGAGACGGATCGATCCCTGCCGCGAGATCGGCCGAGCGCCAGGCGGCAAGGCGCGCATCGTAGTCCTGCGCATCGCGCCAGTCGTGCACCGCGAACGGCAGCACGGCTTCGCGCTCGACAATTTGTAGCGCCGCTTCGCCATGCCGCCACTCGAAGCGCGTGCGCAACATGTCGTGCCGCGCGATAGCGGCCTGCCAGGCGGCGCGCAGCGCGGCGGCATCGAGACGGCCGTCTAGCGTCAGTTGTATCTGATTCACATAGACGCCCTCGCCCTGCTGCAATTCGCTGTGATACAGCAAGCCCTGCTGCAACGGCGTGGCCGGGTAGATGTCGGCGACGCCGCCCAGTTGCAAGCCCAGCGCCCCCAACTGCGCCTGATCGAGGCCCGACAACGGGAAGTCCGAGGCCGTCGCGCCCGGCGGCGAGGCAACGCAATGCGCGATCAGCGCGTCGACGTGCTTGTCGAACGCGGCGACGATGCGCTCGACAGTCCCGCGATCGATCCGCGCCGGGTCGAAACGCCAGTGCAAGCGCAGCGTGTCGCCCGTGACAATGCCGTTCAGATCGAGCGCGTAGTCGAGACGAGCGCCGGCTCCCTGGCTGCTGCCCGCATCGTCGGAGCTGAAGGCGAAACGCGACGCCGAGTCGAACGACTGATCGAAGCGCCCGAGATAATTGAAGCTGACCGCTGGGCGCTGCCGGGTGCCGTTCGCGTTGAGCAGGCCCCAATGCAAGCCCTTGTTCGGTACGGCGCGCACCCGCTCCTTCACGGCGACGAGCGCTTCGCCCGGCACCGCCGGCGAGGCGGGCAGCACGACCGGGAAGCGCGTCGTGAACCAGCCGACGGTGCGGCTCAGGTCCGCGCCGTCGATCACGTCCTCGCGGCCATGGCCTTCGAGTTCGACCGCGACTTCAGTCGCGCCGCTCCATGCACCGAGTGCCTGCGCGAGAGCGGCGAGCAGCAACTCGTCGACGCGCGTGCGGTAGGCGCGCGACACGTTCTGCAGCAGGTTGCGCGTGCGGCCTGCATCGAGTGTCCAGTCGATCGTTCCGCTATCGACGACGCGCGTGCCCGCGGCCGGGCGTAGCGGAAGTTCCGGGGCGGCGTCGAGGACGCCCAGCGCCTGTTGCCACCAACGGGCTTCCGACTGGACGGCGTCGGACTTCGCATACTGATAGAGCGCGCGTACCCATGCACGCCACGACATGGACGGTGCGGGAAGCGAGATGGGCTCGCTGCGCTCGGCCTGGTCGTAGGCTGTTTGCAGCTCCTCCAGCAGCACGCGCCATGACACGCCGTCCACTGATAGATGGTGGATCGCGATCAGCAGGCGCGTTTCCTCCGGCGTCTCGAAGTGGCCTACGCGCCACAGTGGGCCGGTTTCGATGTCGAGACTGGACTGGATGCGTTCGCATGCGGCGGCTAGCTCCGTTAGTGAGGATAACTGTTCGTGTCGGACTATGACTGCTTGCTGTGCTTGCTGTGCTTGCTGTGCTTGCTGTGCTTGC
>NZ_FNCJ01000010.1 GCF_900100735.1 Paraburkholderia phenazinium
TGCCTGATGCCTGATGCCTGATGCCTGATGCCTGATGCCTGATGCCTGATGCCTGATGCCTGATGCCTGATGCCTGATGCCTGATGCCTGATGCCAGCAAAGCATAGGCAAACGGTGCGGTCGGCCGTTCAACGAAAAACAACATCTCGGTTGCTCCACTGCAGATGCATTTTGGCTTAGGTACAATCCCTTACATATTTGCCCTGCCTGCGCCCGCGCTCTCGCTCCGAAAACGCGCGCCGGCCACGCGCCCCGCGCGGACTTCGCACCGATCTCCCCATCATGCCTTTGCCTCTGCTTGCCCTTGCCGTAGCCGCGTTTGGAATCGGTACCACTGAATTCGTCATCATGGGTTTGCTGCCCGATGTGGCGCGCGACCTGGCCGTCTCGATCCCGGCGGCCGGCATGCTGGTATCGGCCTATGCCCTCGGCGTGACGATTGGCGCGCCGATCGTCGCCATTGCCGTGGCCAATATGCCGCGCAAGAAGGCGCTGATGAGCCTGATCGGTGTGTTTATCGTCGGCAATCTGCTGTGCGCGATCGCCCCCAACTACGGCGTGCTGATGGCTGCGCGGATCGTCACGGCGTTTTGCCACGGCGCCTTCTTCGGCATTGGTTCGGTGGTCGCAGCCGGTCTTGTGGCGCCGAACCGGCGTGCCCAGGCAATCGCCCTGATGTTCACCGGTCTCACGCTTGCCAACGTGCTCGGCGTGCCGCTCGGCACCGCGCTCGGTCAGGCCGTCGGCTGGCGCGCGACGTTCTGGGCAGTGACCGTCATCGGCGTGTTGGCCGCCGGCGCGCTGGCGGTTTGCCTGCCCGCGAAGATCGAGATGCAGAAGGCCAGTCTGGTGCGCGAATTCAGTGTGCTGAAGAACCCGCAGGTACTGATGGTGCTCGGCATCAGCGTGCTCGCATCGGCCAGCCTGTTCTCCACCTTCACCTACATCACGCCGATCCTCGAGGACGTCACCGGCTTCACGCCGCATGCGGTCACGCTGGTGCTGCTGTTGTTCGGCCTCGGCCTGACGGTGGGCAGCACGCTCGGCGGCAAGCTGGCCGACTGGCGCCTGATGCCTTCGCTCGTGGCGTTCCTGCTGGCCATCGTGGTGATCCTGACGATCTTCGCCGGCACGATGCATTCGGCGCTGCCCGCGATGATCACCATCTTCGCGTGGGGCGTGCTCGCTTTCGCAATCGTGCCGCCGCTGCAGATGCTGATTGTCGACCGCGCGAGCCATGCACCGAACCTCGCCTCGACGCTCAATCAGGGCGCCTTCAATCTGGGCAACGCCACCGGCGCGTGGCTCGGCGGCATGGCGATCGGCGCAGGTGCGCCGCTCACGACGCTGCCGTGGGTCGGTGTCGCAGCGGCTATCGGCGCGCTTGGTTTGACGCTGTGGTCGGCTTCGCTGGAACGCCGTGCACCGCGCGCTGCCGTTCCTGGCTGAACCTCACCGCAACGCTAACATAGCGACCCGCGTCGCTATGTCAGGGTGCATATGACACACGGGCGGTGTAGCATCTCGCCCGATGAAAGTCATCTTCACACGCGATTTTCTCGCACTCATTCTTAGCGTCGCGGTAGTCGGACTCGGCAGCGGCGCCACTCTTCCCCTTACCGCACTGGCGCTGACACAGGCTGGCTATGGCACCGACGTGGTCGGCCTGCTGACCGCTGCGCAGGCCGGCGGCGGACTCCTCGTGGTGCCGCTGGCCGGCTGGATCGCGGCGCGCTTCGGCGGCCGGCAAGTGATTGTCGGCGCGGTGCTGGTGGTCGGCATTGCCACGGCGCTCATGCAGTTCAGCACCAACCTGCTTGTTTGGGGTGTGCTGCGCGTCTTGTGCGGCGCGGCGCTGATGCTGCTATTCACGATCGGCGAAGCATGGGTCAACCAGCTCGCCGACGATGCCACACGCGGCCGCGTTGTCGCCATCTATGCGACCAACTTCACGCTATTCCAGATGGCCGGGCCGGTACTCGTCAGTCAGGTGGCCGATTTCACCGCGTGGCGCTTTCTGCTGTGCGGCGCGCTCTTCATGCTGGCGCTGCCGGCACTCGCGGCGATCCGCTCGGCGCCCGCAGCCTCCGCTGAAGAAGAGGTCCACGGCGGCTGGCGCCAGGTGCTGCCGCTGATGCCCGCGCTCGTGATCGGCACGGGCTTCTTTGCGCTGTTCGACACCATCGCGTTGTCGCTGATGCCGCTCTTTGCGATGGCGCACGGCATCTCCGGCGAGGTAGCCGTGCTGTTCGCCTCGGCGCTGCTGCTCGGCGACACCACGATGCAATTTCCGATCGGCTGGCTGGCGGACCGGCTCGGCCGCGAGCGCGTACACATCGGCGCCGCGATGGTCGTGGTGCTGCTTTTGCCGCTGCTGCCGTGGGCGATCTCGTCGCCGTGGCTGTGCTGGCCGTTGCTGTTCGTGTTGGGTGCGGCGGCGGGGTCGATCTACACGCTGTCGCTGGTGGCCTGCGGCGAGCGCTTTCGCGGCGTGGCGCTGGTGTCGGCCAGTTCGCTGGTGGGGGCGTCATGGAGCGCGGCGAGCTTCGGCGGACCGCTGATCGCCGGAACGCTGATGAAGAGCGTCGGCAATGACGCGATGATCGGCGTGCTGCTGGTCAGCGCGCTCGCGTTTCTGGCGGCGGTATGGTGGGAAAAGCGGCGTGGTTCGGTGCAGGCGCTACAGTGACGATGAACGCGCGCGCAGCGTTTTTAAGGGGGCGCCGCTTTGCAGCCACGCCCCTCTCTTCACCTTACTTCTGCGCCGGCAAAATCTCGCCCACGCACGTGCCGAAGCCGACCCGGTAACCATCACCCTGGCACCATCCGGCAAGCGTCAGTTCGTCGCCGTCCTCGATGAAGGCGCGCGTCCCGCCCTCCTTCAACTCCAGCGGATTCTTGCCGTTCCACGTCAGTTCCAGCAGGCTGCCGTAGGAATCTTCGGTCGGTCCGCTGATGGTCCCCGAGCCCATCAGGTCGCCCACCCGCGTATTGCAGCCGGACACCGTGTGGTGCGCGAGCTGCTGCGCCATGGTCCAGTACATATGCCGGAAGTTGGTGCGCGCGATCGTGCTTGCCTGCTGCGCATGCTGAGGCCGCAGTTTGACTTCCAGCGCGATATCGAACGCATGCGCGCCGTCATGCAGCAGATACGCGAGCGGCTGCGGCTCCTGCGCCGGTTGCGCGACGCGGAACGGCTCGAGGGCGTCGAGCGTAACGATCCACGGCGAAATGGTGGTGGCGAAAGTCTTCGCATTGAACGGCCCGAGCGGCACGTATTCCCATTGCTGAATGTCGCGCGCGCTCCAGTCGTTGAGCAGCACCATGCCGAAGATGTGGTCCTCGGCATCGGCGCAGCCAATCGGCTCGCCAAGCGCATTGCCGCGCCCGATGACAAAGCCGGTCTCCAGTTCGATATCCAGCTTGCGGCACGCGCCGAATACCGGACGCTCGTGGTCGGGCAGCTTCAACTGGCCGCTGGGACGCCGCACCGGCGTGCCGCTCACCACCACCGACGAGGCCCGGCCGTTGTAGCCGATCGGCATTTCGGACCAGTTCGGCAGCAAGGCGTTCTTAGGATCACGGAACATCGAACCGACGTTCGTCGCGTGTTCCTTCGACGAGTAGAAGTCCGTGTAGCCGGGAATCTGCACCGGCAGGTGCAGCGTGGCGCCGGCCAGCGGCGCGAGCGCGCGTTCGCGCAAGGTGGCGTCGTCGCGCAGCGTGGCGGTATCGCGGGAGAGCAGGCTGCTCAACTGGATACGCACGCTGCGCCAAGCATCGCGGCCCAGCGCGATGAAATCGTTGAGCGTGTCGCGCGCGAACACCTCCTGGCTTGCCGCCCCGCCCGTGAGGCGCAGCAGACCGGCGGCTTGCAACACCGCCAGATCGGCGATGCGATCGCCGATCGCCACGCCCACTCGCGGCGCCGCGTTGCGCGCGTCGCTGAAAATGCCGAACGGCAGGTTCTGGATCGAAAAATCACAGGTGGGATCGTTCGCGGCTTCGATCCAGCTTTTGCGCGACGCGTCGAGGGTCGCCTGAAGATCGCTCGATGCGTTCATCGTTGCTCCGGGTTGAAGTGTTTCTTGAGGCCCTGCCAGCACTCGTAGTAATGCGCCTGCAGTTGCGCCGTTTCCAGCGCGAAGCGGGTCGGCTTGATCAGCGTGCGGGTTTCGAACATAAAGGCCATCGTGTCGCCGACCTTGTGCGGCTTCGAGGTGTCGCTGTGCGAGGCCTTCTCGAAGGTGTCCGCATCCGGACCGTGGCCCGTCATGCAGTTATGCAGGCTCGCGCCTCCCGGCAGAAAGCCCTCGGCCTTCGCGTCGTAGACGCCGTGCACGAGGCCCATGAACTCGCTCGCCACGTTGCGGTGGAACCAGGGCGGGCGGAAGGTGTTCTCAGCAGCCAGCCAGCGCGGCGGGAAAATCACAAAGTCGATCGTGTCGACACCTGGCGTATCGCTTGGCGAATGCAGCACGAGGAAGATCGACGGATCCGGATGATCGAAGCTGATCGAGCCGATCGTGTTGAAGCGGCGCAGGTCGTACTTGTAGGGCGCGTAGTTGCCGTGCCACGCAACCACGTCGAGCGGCGAATGGCCGATGTCGGCGCGCCACAGGTTGCCGTTGAGCTTCGCCACCAGTTCGAAGGCGCCCTCGCGGTCTTCGTACCAGGCATGCGGCGTGAGGAAGTCGCGCGGATTGGCGAGACCGTTCGAACCGATCGGCCCGAGGTCCGGCAGGCGCAGCAATGCGCCGAAGTTCTCGCAGATATAGCCGCGTGCTGCACCGTCGGGCAGCGAAACGGAGAAACGCACGCCACGCGGGATCACGGCGATCTCGAACGGCTCGACGTCGATCAGTCCGAATTCCGTTGCGATGTGGAGGCGCCCTTCCTGAGGCACGATCAGCAGTTCGCCATCGGCACTGTAGAAGAAGCGGTCCTGCATCGAACGGTTGGCGGCGTACAGGTAAATCGCACAGCCGCTCATTGCTTCGGCCGAACCGTTGCCGGCCATCGTCACCCAGCCGTCGATGAAATCGGTCGGCTCGGTGGGCATTGGCAGCGGGTCCCAGCGCAACTGGTTCGGTGGCGTCGGCGGCACCTCGTGGAAGTTCGCCACCAGCCGGTGCGAAGGCAGCGCCGTGAACGGCTGATGCACCGCCGCCGGACGGATCCGGTACATCCAGGAACGGCGATTGTGGCTGCGCGGCGCGGTAAAGGCCGTGCCCGACAGTTGTTCGGCGTACAAACCGTATGCCGCACGCTGCGGCGAGTTGCGGCCCTGCGGCAGCGCGCCCGGCAGCGCTTCCGTAGCGAACTCGTTGGCGAAACCCGACTGATAACCAGGCTCGATGTCGGACCGCCCGCGGCGTTCTGCACGATGACTTGCCTGGTCCTCTGCTGCCAGACTCGCGGGCTTGTGTGTGGTGTTATCCATCCAGATTCTCCGTTGAAACGCCGGCCCTTTTTGAGGTCGCTTTAGGGCCGCTTCAAGGCCGCTTGAGGGCCGCTTTTTGGCCGTTCTTAAGCCGCTTATGGCCGCTCGCGGGCCGTCTTCAGGTGTTCAAAGCGTTTTCTCAGACCGCTTGCGCCGTCGTGTTGCCGCGTTGCCGGGTGGCTCCTGCCAGCGCGATCACCAGCAGCGCCGAGCACAGCACCGGTACGGCGGCCGCATGAAAGAGTGCTGCGTTCGACCAGTTGAGCGCAATCAGTTGCCCGCCGACCAGCGGTCCGATCACCGAGCCGATCCGGCCAATGCCCAGACTCCAGCCGATGCCGGTCGAGCGCAGCGTGGTCGGATAGAAATGGCCAGCGAGTGCATTCACGGCCGGCTGGCCGCCGACCACGCAGAAGCCGCCGGCGAACACGACGATCAGGAGCCACGGCAGTGCATGGGCAAGCGTGCCGATCATGCCGACCGTCACGGCGGCGCCCACGAAACACACGAACAGCACCCGCACAAAACCGAAGCGCTCGATAAACCAGCCCAGCAGCAGCGTGCCCACCACGCCACCGGTCTGCAGCACGGTGCCGACGATCACCGCGGTGGCAGGCGTATAGCCCGCTTCGTGCATGACGGTCGGCAGCCAGTTCGACAGGAAGTACAGATCGATCAGGTTCATGAAACTGATGGCCCAGAGGATCAACGTGACCGGAGTGCGGCCAGCGCGGAACAGCTCGGCCACCGGGGCCCCGCCGCTCGCCTTTTCGCGCACGACGAGGCGCGTATCGGCGCCGATCGGCAGGCTTGGGTCGAAGCGGCCGAGCCAGCGCAAGGCGCGCTCATGACGGCCCTTGAGCACCAGAAACTGCAGCGATTCCGGCAGCGCAACCAGCATCGCGAAGGCGAGCAGCAGCGGCACCGTGCCGCCGACCCAGAACACCGCGCGCCAGCCGTACGACGGAATCAACGCCGCACTGATGAAGCCGCCCAGCGCCGCACCGAGCGTGAAACCGCACGACACCAGCATCATCCGCTTGACGCGGTGCGCGGTGCTCGAGAATTCGCCGACCAAGGCCATCGCGTTCGGCATGATGCAGCCGAGCCCAAGACCGGTGATGAAGCGCAGCGTGAGCAAGGCCGGAATCGTCGTCACGAACGGCGTCGCCAGCATGGCGAGCGCGAAGAACAGCGTCGCGCCGATCAGCACCGGGCGCCGGCCAATCTTGTCCGCCAGCACCGACAACCCCAGCGCCCCCAGCAGCATGCCGAACAGGCTCGCGCTGAACACCGGGCCGAGCGCCGCCTTCGACACATGCCATTCACCGATCACGCTCGGCGCGACGTAGCCCATCGCTTGCGCGTCGAAGCCGTCGATCACGAGGCACAGGCCGCACAGCAACAGCAGCAGCAACTGAAAAGCCGGGTGATGCGTTTCGCCGAGCACGCGCTCGACTTCGATCACGTTGCCGGATGCGGGTTGGGCATTCATTGAGTCGTCTCCTCGTCCTGACCGGTGCGAACGGATTCGCCACCGCAGTTATTTTGCGATTTACGAATAGTAAAACTAATTATGGATAGTGAAATTAACGTTAACCCTGGATCTCCGTGCGAACCCCGATATCGTTATCAGCAATTAGTTCATGTAAGCGCGGTGCGGACTGCTACCATCGATAGATGCGGCCAAACGCCGTGCTTCGATGCGCGAACGACGCGCCACAACAGCCACTCATGATTCCGCAGACCGTCCCGCAACTCGTCGCCCGTGCAGCCGAACACCCGTTTCTCGGCGAGCATCTGGCGTTGGGCGAAGGCATCCATCACGACATCGCCGTCGCCCGTTTCGACGGGCTCGAACTCGCCAGCGCCTACGAGCCGATCTTCGATATCAGCGTGCATGCGCTCGCCCAGTCGCTGTCTTCCTCGCCAGATAGCGCGGAGCGCTTTGGCGATGAGCTGGGGTTCCAGGCGGTGACGCAGCGCCTCGACGGCGAACCCTTCGACCCGTTCGACCGCGTCGAAGACGACCCGCAACTGGTGGCGCTGGACCGTATGTCGCGCACGCTGCACGCGATCAATTTCTTCGGTGCGCAACGTCATGGCCTGCTGTTCCTGCGGGTCCACGAGCGCTTGCTGAAAAGCGTGAAGTACGACCACGGCCGGCACTTCTCGACCGTGCTGGTTTCGTTTGGACTCAATCCGTCGCGGATCGTGATTGAATTGCCGGCTGCCGCGGTGGCGCACCGCACCTTTCTCGGCTATCTGACCAAGAGCTATCAGCGCTATGGGTTCAAGGTGGCGGGCAATCTGCCGAACGCCGGCCAGATCCTTTCGGTGTCCGACATGGCGCGGCTCGACTTCATCAAGATGGATGCGGGCCTCGCCCTGCGCGATGCGATGGTGAAGCCGCTAGTGGGCTATGCGAACCGCTTGCGGATTCCGCTGATCTTCAACCGGGTGGCAAGCGAAGCGCAGTTCGACTTGCTGCAGCAGTACGACGTGCGCTTCGTGCAAGGGCCGCTGTTTGCGGTGCATAGCCACGATGGGGCGGTGTGAGATTCAGCCCGTATCGCCCAGCCGGCGCGCCAGCGCCTTAAGGCGCGGCCCGACATTCTCGCGAAACACCTCTTCCCCCATCGACGACGCCGGCCCGCTGCAACTGAGCACCAGCCAGCGCCCCTCGCGCGGCTCGCGAAACGGTACCGCGACCGCGTTCACATCGTCGTTCCAGTCACGAAACGAGTAGCAGCAGCGTTCCTGTGCGAACGCCTCGATTTCCTTCTCTGCGTCCGCCACCAGCGCGGCGCCCTGCTTGCCGGCAGCCTTCTTCAACTCGACAAGCAAAGCCGCGCGCACGTCGAGCGGCTGCACCGCCAGATACGCACGTCCCATCGAACTGGTGAGCATGGACAGCTTCGAACCCGACGCCAGGCCCAGTGTGAGCGCCGTCTCGCTGCGGATCGTCTCCAGATAGATCATGTCGAGCCCGTCCCGGCAGCCCAGCGACACGGCGGCCCCCACCTCGCGCGCGAACGTGCGCATATGCGGCCGCGCGAGTTCAAGCGTATCGGTGCCGGATAGCAGCGCGAAGCCAAGTGACAGCACCCCGGCGTCGAGCGCATATTTGCCCAAGGTTTCGTCGAGGCGCAGGTATCCCAGCACCGTCAACGTATAAGCCAGACGATTGACCGTAGCCTTCGGCAAGCCCGTGCGTTCGACGAAGTCGCGATTGCCGAGCATCGTCTCGCCGGGACGGAACGCGCGCAGCAGGTCAAGGCCACGGGCTAACGCGACCACAAATTTGCGCTCGTCGAGCGGATCGAGGGGAGTGGATGCAGGCGTCATAGGGTGCTACACTCAAGTCTGATTTGCAAAACATTGTTCCGCACAGCGGAATTCAAGTCAAGTCTTTCTTCAAGTCATACGAGATTCGATTCAGGAGATACGCATCATGGCCGACGCCGCGCAGTTTCACTGGGAAGATCCGCTGTTGCTCGATCAGCAGCTCACCGAAGAAGAACGCATGGTGCGCGAAGCCGCCGCAGCCTATGCGCAAGACCGGCTGCAGCCGCGCGTGCTGGAAGCGTTCCGCCATGAAAAAACCGACATCGAGATCTTCCGCGAAATGGGCGAGCTCGGCCTGCTCGGCCCGACCATTCCTGAGGAATACGGCGGCCCGGGCCTGAACTACGTGAGCTACGGCCTGATCGCGCGTGAAGTGGAACGCGTCGATTCCGGCTACCGTTCGATGATGTCGGTGCAGTCGTCGCTGGTGATGGTGCCGATCTACGAATTCGGCTCGGATGCGCAAAAGTCGAAGTACCTGCCGAAGCTCGCCAGCGGCGAATGGATCGGCTGCTTTGGCCTGACCGAGCCGAACCACGGCTCCGATCCGGGCAGCATGGTCACGCGGGCGAAGAAAGTGGACGGCGGCTTCTCGCTGTCGGGCACGAAGATGTGGATCACCAACTCGCCGATCGCCGACGTGTTCGTCGTGTGGGCCAAGCTCGAAGAAAACGGCAAGGACGCGATTCGCGGCTTCATTCTCGAGAAGGGCTGGAAAGGCCTGTCCGCGCCGACCATTCACAGCAAGGTGGGCCTGCGCGCCTCGATCACCGGCGAGATCGTGATGGATGAAGTGTTCGTGCCGGAAGAGAACATGCTGCCGAAGGTCAGCGGCCTCAAGGGCCCGTTCACCTGCCTGAACTCGGCGCGCTACGGCATCGCCTGGGGCGCGCTCGGCGCGGCTGAAGCCTGCTGGCATACGGCGCGCCAATACGTGCTGGACCGCAAGCAGTTCGGCCGGCCGCTCGCCGCCAACCAGTTGATCCAGAAGAAGCTCGCCGACATGCAGACCGAGATCACGCTCGGCCTGCAAGGCGTGCTGCGCCTCGGCCGCATGAAGGACGAAGGCACGGCGGCCGTCGAAATCACCTCGATCATGAAGCGCAACTCGTGCGGCAAGGCGCTGGACATTGCCCGGCTCGCCCGCGACATGCTCGGCGGCAACGGCATTTCGGACGAATTCGGCATCGCTCGACACCTGGTGAATCTGGAAGTCGTCAACACCTATGAAGGCACGCACGACATTCACGCGCTGATTCTCGGCCGCGCGCAAACGGGGATTCAGGCGTTTTTCTGATTCCCCAAAACAACAACCCCACAGTCCGCTAAGGCGCCCGGGGGGATGTGTTTTGACCGGTTGAAGCACTGAAGTGCCGGCGCCCCGCAATGCAAAAGGCCAACCCTCTGTGGTTGGCCTTTTGCATTGCGGGAGCGCTCCGGGTTGTTGCTCCGGGTTGTTGCTCCGGGTTGTTGCTCCGGGTTGTTGCTCCGGGTTGTTGCTCCGGGTTGTTGCTCCGGCTCGTTGCGCCGGCTTACTTGTTCGGCTGCGGCGTGAGGCGCAGATACGGACGCAGCGCCTTGTAGCCCTTCGGGAATTTCTGCTTGATCACTTCCTCGTCCTTCAGCGACGGCACGATCACCACGTCGTCGCCATGCTTCCAGTTGCCCGGCGTGGCGACCTGATAGTTGTCGGTGAGCTGGAGCGAGTCGATCACGCGCAGTACTTCGTCGAAGTTGCGGCCCGTGCTGGCCGGGTAGGTAATGGTCAGACGCACCTTCTTCTTCGGGTCGATGACGAACAGCGAGCGGACCGTGAAGGTCTCGCTTGCATTCGGGTGAATCATGTCGTACAGCTGCGAAACCTTGCGGTCGCCATCAGCAAGAATCGGGAACCCGACACTGGCGGCTTGCGTCTCGTTGATGTCCTTGATCCATTCCTTATGCGACTCCGCGCTGTCCACCGACAGGGCGATCGTCTTCACATTGCGCTTTTCGAATTCGCCGGCGAGCTTGGCGGTCAGACCGAGCTCAGTGGTGCAAACCGGCGTGAAGTCCGCCGGATGTGAAAACAACACGCCCCAGCTATCGCCCAGCCATTCGTGGAACTTGATGCGGCCAATGCTCGAATCCTGTTCGAAATCCGGTGCGATATCGCCAAGACGTAGACTCATGTTGCAGCTCCTTAGTATGGTTGGACGGTCCGCGGAGGCTCCCGCCTCGCGGCACTCCGCAAATTTAGAGCATACGGGAGCGCGCGTACACCGCGAACCAACATCGCTTCACAACTTTATGCGTTTTTGTAATTTTCGTTGGAATGGAGGAAACTTTACGGGACAGATCAACTCCATCATGATCGGGGTTTGCCATGCGTCGGTGCTGGGCGAGAGCGCCCTGGGCAGCGGCGGATCGACCGGGAATGGTTCGTGCGTTCGTTTGCTTATAACTGCTGCGCTCGCCACTGGGCGTTTCTTTGGTTACGATTCACGCATGCCATACCTAGATGGGAGCTGTAAATGTCGGAAGTCAACAAGGAGAGATTGATGTCGGATATCAAAACCGTCCTCGCGGACGCTGAAGACCTGCTGAAACAGGCCGCGAGCGCCACCGGCGAACGCGCTTCCGAACTGCGTGAAACGGCGCTCTCGCGCCTGAAACAGGCCAAAGAGAAGGCGGCTGACGTGCAGGTGGTGGTGGTCGAGAAAGGCAAGAAGGCTGCCCGTGCCACGGATGACTACGTGCACGAGCATCCTTGGGCTTCGATCGGCATCGCCGCTGGTGTCGGCGTACTGGTCGGCCTGCTGATCAATCGCAAGTAAGAATGGCTGGTACTGCCGGGTGGTTTTCCCGGCATGCCGCTGACACGGGTTGACCGGTGCCTGTCTGGCCGGTCCGCTTCTTCTGGCGCATCTCACGCGCAACGCGCTCAAGCCATGACGATCGACAATCAATCGAAGCGCGCGGATCACAGTCCCTTGCGCCGCCTCATCAGTTCCGTGTTCTCGATTCTGCAGACACGGCTTGAACTGATCGGCATCGAACTGGCGGAGGAAAAAGACCGCCTGCTGGGCGTGCTGTTTCTCGGACTTGCCGCGATGATGCTGGCCACCATGGCCTTGATCGCGCTCACCGCGCTGGTCGCCATCGCGTTCTGGGACACCTACCGGTGGCAGTCGCTCGCCGGCATTACTGCCGTCTATGCGATCGCCGCAGTCATCTGCGCGCTGAAGGCGCGCAGCGGTTTGCACAGCGCACCCATGGTGTTCGAAGCAACGCTTGCCGAGTTCGAGAAGGATCGCGAGATCTTCCACAAACCGTGACACAGGCCCGCGCCCGCCGCCTGCCCCGTTCGCCTTCCCGACCACCCCTGCCGCCAACACACCATGAGCTCTAGCCGCCCGGATACCGCCTTTCGCAGCAAGCGCCCGCCCTCCCGCGACCTGAGCGCGCCGCATCTGCGCGCCCTGCGCAAGGAGCTGTTGCTGGTGCGCTCGGACGTGGAGCGCATGGAACTCGCGCAGGCCACGATCGAGTTGCGTCAGGCGGTCACGCATTTCAGCTGGCTCAAGTTCATCGTGCCGGGCTTCGCGGGCATGCGCTGGCGCAAGGCCAGTGCCGCCAGCGCGGGGATTGGCGCGCTGCTGAAGGAATATCCGCTGATCAGCTCGATTGTTTCGTTGCTGCTCGCCAAGCCGCTGCGGGCAACCGTTGCGGCGAGCGCGAAGCCAGTGCTGAAGTGGGGCAGTCTTGCGCTGGCTGCGTGGGAGGCGTATCGCATCTGGCAACAGATGAAGAATGACTCGCGCGGCACTTCGAACGATACGACGGATAGCAATAGCGAGGACTGAGCCTTGCGGCTTGCCTGGCGGCGCGGGATTGCTCATTTCGTGCTCCAGCAAAGATCTGGGTCTGCCGCTGCGGCACCCTCTTTGGTGCGATTCGTACGCAAACCGGTGGCGTCGAGTGTGAAGATGCCGCACGGGTCATCGTGCATTGGCCCCGCCTCGACCGGACGCGCCTCCACGGCGTAACCTCCATTTATTTCGTCAGCGGGAAGCGCCTGCAGCCGGTAGACAGGCGTTCCGAACGGCGGCGCCTGATCGAGTCCAGCGGGCAACGGACTCACCTCACCTGAGGTACCCGCCTCCATGAACTGTGCAGCACGATAGAGCGCCGACGCGGCGTCGATCCGGTGCGACCGGGCGACGTGGCCGCGGTAAGACGGCACGGCGTACGCCACCAGGATTGCCGCGATCGCTAGCGCGATGATCAGCTCAAGGAGCGTGAACGCAGCAGCAAGCTGCGGCCTTGAACGTGGCGCCCTGATGCCGAACTTTGAACGTGACGGCTTCATGCCGTAATTTGAACGCGGCGGCTTCATGCCGGATCCGTCCTTAAAAAGGACGTGCGGCGACGCGCCGCCAATGCCGCTCGCTCTTCTCACCGTCCACGACCAGTTCCAGTTGCAACCATACCTGCGATTCCCGCGTACGGCCGAATCCCCGCGCCGTGAGCAGATACGCCCGCGCCTCGGGCCGGGTGCTCAGCCGCCATGCTTCCACCAGACATTGCGGCGCGGCGACGGAGCCGGGCCACTGAGCGATAGGGGCGAAGGCGTTGGCAGTGAACGCCGGTTCGAGTTTCCATCCCGTCGGCTCGGCGACGACTGCTGCTATGACCGGGGCCGCACCAGCCGCGACCGAGCGGGCGCACAGCGTCAACGCTGAGTCGGCGGCGTGAAAGGCTTGCAGGGTATCGCGGAGGTTGGCCGTCGCGCGCGCTGCCGCTAATGAGGCTTCGAACCAGGCCGCCGAGGTGACCAGCATCATCGACGAGATCAACAGCACGATCGGCAGGGCCGCGCCTTGGGTGGGCCGGGTGCGCGAGGTATGCGGGGTTCGCGGGGTTCGCACCGCGATTTCCCGTTGTCGCCTGGCGCAAGTCGTCATGAGCCGTCAGCCTCGTTGTTGCGTATCGCCACCCGCCGCCAGAACGCCTGCCGCACGCGCATGTCCGCGCCCGTCACCTTCGCGCCGTCGCAATCGACGTAACGCGAGCGCCGCCCCTGTGGCGCACCGCGCACCAGCACACAAAGGTCCACCGCGATCACGTTGGCCCACTGGCCCGCTACGACAGCCGATGCGTCGAGCGCGGTCTGCGCCCCGGCAAGCCAATACTTGAGCCGCAACCGCTCGACACCCTCGACCAGCGGCTGCGCAGAACCGGACTTGCCGTTGCCGTCGCAATACAACTCGGACTCGCCTGTCGAGCCGCTCAACTTTGCGTAGTAGCGGTTGACGATCAACACGCGTCCCGCACCGAACGCCGTAGTCCCTGCGCTCACGGCCTGGCCGAGACAATCGGTCGACTGGCCGGTGGACGATGGCCATGTCGAAACTGTGTCACCGACGTAGCGGATCGCGATGCCGTCCGAGCGGCTTGTCAGCGCTTCGCACGTGAGGTTATCGTCGACCCCCGTGGGCCGCGCGGACGAACATCCGAACAGCGTTGGCCTCGGTTGCGACTGAGGCGCGTCGGCCGGGACGAACCCGGTCATCTGGATCTGCTGACCGATCAACGTGAGTGCCGCGAGACCTGCTTCGCGCACCTGAAGTGCGTCCCCGGCCCGGCCGAACGCCGCGCGTTGTGCGCGATACAGCGAGACGGCGCCGACGGTCACCACCAGCCCCAACGCCAAGGCAATCACTAGTTCGACCAGGGTATGGCCGCGCGGACGAATCATGCCTTGCTTCATTTGACAAACGCCACGGCAACGCATGCCAATCCGGCGGCGACAGGCAGCTCACCGCACGAGTCAGGCTTTACCGTCACCCGCTCCGGCGCCGGCATGCTGCTCACCGCCGACCACAACACGCGAGCAAACGAGACTCCGTCGCCGCGCTCGCTGGTCGACGCCTCGCCCTTCGGCAGCAAACTCGCCGCGCGCGCGCTCCACTGGCGCAAGGCGGCGTCGCCGCCAGTTGGCGCGCGTGAGCTTTCGGCAACCGCGTCAGCGAGGAACGCTGCGTGCTCGCGCAACGCCGCCGCGCGGGTCTCGCGAGCGATCCACAACTGCGTTGCGATCAGGCCGAGGGCCGTAACAGCCGTCAATGCGACCGCCAGCATCACCTCGATCAGCGACGCCCCACGTGATTGCCTGGACATGGTGGCTTTCATGACGCTGCCCCACAAGCGCCGTCGGCGATGCGCGGGCGTCCGCCTGCGGCAATGCGGATACAACGGCGCCACAACTCACCCTGAGTAGCGCCGGAAGGAAAATGCGGTGCGATATCGAAGCTGCGAAAACTGCCGATCAACTGCCCTGCCGGCGGCGTGAAGGTCAGGTTCGTCTGCGTCCCGGCGATACTCACTGCCGCGAGTTCGGCTTGAGCGCGCAATATCATCGGCGTTCCGGTCCGCTCGACCATCACCGCCCAACCGCACGACCAGTCCGCGACCCCAGCGCGGCACGCTTGTCCCGAGGCCAGACAGCGACGCGACGCATCCACCCGGCACACCGTCACGCGTGCCCCACGCCTAACCGCTTCGCTGCGTGCGTAAGAGAGCGTCGAAAGCAGCACTCTGGCGCGGGCGTCGACCTGGTCGCGCACGTGCCACGCAACCAGCGATGGCGTGGCCATCACGGCGATCACCGCCAATAACGCGACCACCACCAACGTTTCGATCAGCGTGAAACCGCCGCGCCCACGCGGCAAAGCGACACCGTGCTTCATCTGCATTCCTTAGCTTCAAAAGAATGCGATCAATTTACTCAAGCGGGAGTGGCTCAACAATCGGCCGAACGGCCAGGTAGCGGACGAGCGGAGTCACCCGCAACAATGTCGGCGTGACGGCTACAGAGGGGAATGATGATGCTAATGCGCCAACTATCAGCGTTTGCGGGACGGCTTGGGCGGCGTGGCCGCACGGCGAAACTCTTCGATGACGTCTTCGAATTCGGAGACATCCTCGAAACGCCGGTACACCGAAGCAAAGCGGACGTAGGCAATCGTGTCGAGCTCGCGCAACTCGTTCATGACGAGTTCGCCGAGGCGCTCGCTGCGCACTTCGCGCTCGCCACTGCCCAGCAGCTGGTATTCGATGCGGGCAACCGCCGCGTCGACCGCGTCCGCCGCAACCGGGCGCTTGCGCAGCGCCAGTTGCATGCTCGCGAAGATCTTGCGGCGATCGAATTCGGTGCGGCTGCCATCCTTCTTGACGACCGACGGCAACGCCAGCTCGACCCGCTCATACGTCGTAAAACGTTTGTCGCAGGCCGGGCAGCGGCGGCGCCGGCGAATCGCGGCGCCGTCCTCGGATACGCGGGAGTCCACGACCTGCGTATCGTCGTGCCGGCAGAAGGGGCAGCGCATCGCTTACTTGTAGACCGGGAAGCGCTTGGTCAGCTCCGCGACCTGCGTGCGAACACGTTCGATCGTCGCTGCGTCTTCCGGGTTGTCCAGCAAGTCGGCGATCAGGTTACCCACCTGCTCCGCTTCCTTCACGCCAAAGCCACGGGTGGTCATGGCCGGCGAACCCAGACGAATGCCGCTCGTGACGAACGGCTTTTCCGGATCGTTCGGGATGGCATTCTTGTTGACCGTGATATGCGCCGCGCCGAGCGCCGCTTCGGCGGCCTTGCCGGTGATGTGCTTGGCGCGCAGATCGACCAGCATGACGTGGCTTTCGGTACGGCCCGAAACGATGCGCAGACCGCGCTTCACGAGCGTCTCGGCCAGCACGCGGGCGTTTTCCACGACCTTTTGCTGGTATTCCTTGAATTCCGGCGACAGCGCTTCCTTGAACGCAACGGCCTTACCGGCGATCACGTGCATCAGCGGGCCACCCTGGATGCCAGGGAAGATAGCCGAGTTGATCTGCTTTTCGAACTCGGCCTTCATCAGGATCACGCCGCCGCGCGGGCCGCGCAGGCTCTTGTGGGTCGTGGTGGTGACGAAGTCTGCGTGCGGCACCGGGTTCGGGTAGACGCCTGCCGCGATCAGACCGGCGTAGTGCGCCATGTCGACCATCAGGTACGCGCCGACCGACTTGGCGATCTTCGACAGACGTTCGAAGTCGATGCGCAGCGCGAACGCCGAAGCGCCCGCGACGATCATCTTCGGCTTGTGTTCCTGGGCGAGCTTCTCGGCCGCGTCGTAATCGATGTCTTCCGCTTCGTTCAGGCCGTAGCTGACGACGTTGAACCACTTGCCCGACATGTTGACGGGCGAGCCGTGCGTAAGGTGGCCACCGTGCGCGAGGCTCATGCCCATGATGGTGTCGCCCGGCTTGAGCATGGCGAAGAACACACCCTGGTTAGCCTGCGAACCCGAATTCGGCTGGACGTTCGCGGCTTCCGCGCCGAACAGTTCCTTCACGCGGTCGATAGCGAGCTGCTCGACGATGTCCACGTATTCGCAACCGCCGTAGTAGCGCTTGCCCGGGTAACCTTCGGCGTACTTGTTGGTGAGCTGCGAGCCTTGTGCAGCCATGACAGCCGGGCTCGTGTAGTTTTCCGACGCGATCAGTTCGATGTGATCTTCCTGGCGGCGGTTTTCCTGCTCGATCGCCTTCCAGAGTTCGGGATCGACGTTGGCGATGGTGCTTTGGGCTCTGTCAAACATACGGGTTCCGTTGAGTGTGTTCAGGTTGACCGGGTCGTGCGCGAGGCGCGTAGAAGGTACGCGGCGCTGCTGGCGGCTGGGCCAGCCCTGACGTGGCGGATGAAGATGCGCCGCACACGCGAGGCAGGACAGCCACCGGCGGCGCAGATGAATGCGCGCGGATCACGGCTGCCCAGGCGAACGGCAAAACGGCACCCTGCGCTTCACGGTGGGTCGCTCCACCTTGAACCTGTTTGGTTCTATCGCCAGTCACGCAGGGATGAGCGCGTTAGTGTATTGGAAGCGCCTGGAATAGGCAACCGAATCGCCGCGCAGGCCGTCCCGGCGACGGGCGACGCCCCGACCGCCATAGTCACGGTTCGCCGCGGCGCCCCGATCCACGGCCAAACGTCTGACGAAAATCCGCCCCGTCCCAGCGCCGCCGGATGGCCGGCGGCTAACGATGAAGCCCTTCGGCAAGCCCCACAGCGGGCCATCCGGCGGGACACCCAGCCAGCCACCGCCCGTGCCCCGGTCCTCCCCGCTGTCGCGGCCGTCCCGCAGACGCTGCGCTGGGACCAAGGTCATTCTTGCCGCATCGCCGCATTGCAAGTAGGCTTGGCGACTATCTCCCCTCCCCACCAGGAAACCGCAATGATCGTGTTCGTTACCGGGGCGTCCGCAGGATTCGGCGCTGCCATCGCCCGTACTTTTGTCAAGGGCGGCCATCGCGTCGTCGCCACCGCGCGCCGCAAGGACCGTTTGCAGGCGCTGGCCGACGAACTGGGCGAGGCGCTCCTGCCGTTTGAGCTGGATGTGCGCGACCGCGCCGCCGTCGAGGCGGTGCCCGCCGCGCTGCCCGAAGGCTTTGCCGCCATCGACGTGCTGGTCAACAACGCGGGCCTCGCCCTCGGCCTCGAACCGGCGCAGCGCGCCAACCTCGACGAATGGCAAACCATGATCGACACGAACTGCACAGGTCTCGTGCAGGTCACCCATGCGCTGCTGCCGGGCATGGTCGAGCGCCAGCGCGGCCATGTGTTCAACCTGAGTTCGGCGGCCGCCAACTGGCCCTACGCGGGCGGCAACGTGTACGGCGCCACCAAGGCTTTCGTGCGCCAGTTCAGCCTGAACCTGCGTGCGGATCTGGCCGGCACCCCGCTGCGCGTGACCGACGTCGAGCCCGGGCTGTGCGGCGGCACGGAGTTTTCGAACGTGCGCTTTCGCGGCGACGACGCCAAGGCCGCGACCGTCTACCAGAACGTGCAGCCGCTCACGGCCGAAGACATTGCCGACACGATCTACTGGACCGCGACCCGCCCGGCCCACGTCAACGTCAACACGATCGAGCTGATGCCCGTCGCGCAGTCGTTTGCGGGGCTGTCGGTGCATCGCGGCTAAAGCCTGTTACCCGCTGTTACCCGGACGCACCTGCGAAATCACGTCGGATTGTGCGTTCCGGGTAAAATGCGCGGCATGAATATGTCCCCGAGCGAGCCCGGCGCCGAAATCGGCTTCATCTGGCCGATTCGCGTGTACTACGAAGATACCGACGCTGGCGGCATCGTGTTCTACGCGAATTATCTGAAGTTCTTCGAGCGGGCGCGCACCGAATGGCTGCGCGCGTGCGGCATCGAACAGGATCGGCTGGCGGAGCAAAGCGGCACCCTGTTCATCGTGCGCAGCACCGCGATGGACTATCGCGCGCCAGCCAGGCTTGACGATCTGATCAAAATCGTCAGCCGGCCTGAACGAATTGGCCGCGCGTCGGTCGATTTCTCACAGGAAGCCTGGCGTGACGGCACGCTGCTTGCTACCGGGACCATTCGGGTCGGCTGTGTCGACCGGGTAGCACTGCGTCCTGCCGCCATTCCGGAACCCGTGCTCGCCGCCTTGCGGCGCGGGCCCGGAGTAACTGCACCCAGCGTGTCAACGAACAACGGCTGAACATCGTTGTTACGAGGCCAGTGAACTCGTATCGATCAAGCAACACAAAGCATGGTTCGGCCCGCGGTTTGCCGATGCTTCCGGTTTCCCCACGGCAAGCTTCGACGGACCTTGCAGCCGGACGCCCCCATCCGGGACGTTACAAAGAACCTCTATGAACACTACACAAGATCTATCGATCATTTCGCTCGTTCTCAATGCGAGCCTGCTGGCCCAGGCAGTGATGGCGCTGTTGTTGCTGCTGTCGCTGCTGTCGTGGACTTTCATCTTCCGCAAGTGGTTTGCGATCCGCCGTGCGCGGGCGCAAACTGAGCGTTTCGAACGCGACTTCTGGTCCGGCGGCGACCTGCAGGCCCTCTATCAAAGCGCCGCGAACAACCGCCATACCATCGGCGCCCTGGAACGGATCTTCGAATCCGGCATGCGCGAGTTCCTGAAGGGCAAGGAAAAGCGTCTCAACGACCCCGGCCTGATCCTCGACGGCGCCCGCCGTGCCATGCGTGCTGCTTTCCAACGAGAGATGGACGTGCTCGAAGCCAATCTGGCGTTCCTCGCCTCGGTGGGTTCGGTCAGCCCGTACATCGGTCTGTTCGGCACCGTGTGGGGGATCATGAACGCGTTCCGCGGTCTGGCTAACGTCCAGCAGGCTACGCTCGCCAACGTCGCGCCCGGCATCGCCGAAGCGCTGACCGCGACCGCAATCGGCCTGTTCGCCGCGATTCCTGCCGTGGTGGCCTATAACCGCTACGCGCACGATATCGACCGTCTGGCGATTCGCTTCGAGACCTTCATCGAAGAATTCTCGAACATCCTGCAGCGTCAGGCGCACTAAGGAGTCCACGATGGCCGGTTCCTCAAGTCGCTCCTCCAGTATGCGCGGCGGCCGTTCGCGCCGCGCGATGGCCGACATCAACGTCGTGCCGTATATCGACGTGATGCTCGTGCTGCTCGTGATCTTCATGGTGACCGCGCCGCTCGTCGCACCGTCGATCGTCAATCTGCCCACCGTCGGCGGAGCCGCTCCGCAGCAGCAGACGCCGCCCGTGGTCGTCAACATTCGTGCCGATGGCAACATGAACGTCAAATACAAAGACGACAATGGCGCCATGCAGCAGGAAGACATGACGCGAGCGGATCTGAACAGCTTCGTCACCGACCGCGAGCAGTCGCACCCGGACCAGCCGGTTGTGATCGCCGCTGACAAGACGGTGAAGTACGAAGCCGTAATGAACGTGATGTCCGACCTGAAGGCTCGTGGCGTCAAGCGCGTTGGCTTGCTCGTCAAATCGCAATGATCCGCAAGAATTCCGCTTACCCGCTCCAGCCTCCGCGTGAACGCGGCACCTGGCGAGCCTTTGCGCTCGCGCTGGTGATGCACGTGCTGCTCGGGTTCTTTCTGTACCACGGCATTCAATGGCAGAACAGCACGCCGGCAGGCGCTGAAGCCGAACTGTGGACGGAGGTGCCCGATATCACGACGCCGCGGCCGCCCCCGCCGCCCGTGCCGGTAGCCCCTGCCCCGCCTCTGCCCGATGAACAGGCCGATATTGCGCTGCAGGAAAAGAAACGCCAGCAACAGGAAGCCGCGCGCCAGGCGCAGCTTGCCGAGCAACAGCGCCTGCAACTGCAGGCCCAGCAGGAGGCTGAAGCAAAGCGCCAGCAGCAGCTCGCAGCCGACCAGGCGGCGCAACTGGCCGCCCAGAAGGCCGCGGCGACCAAGCTGAAGCAGCAACAGCAGCAGGCTGAGAAGCTCAAGCAGCAGCAACTGGCCGAGCAGCAAAAGCAGGATCAGTTGAAGCAACAGCAAGAGGACCTGCAGAAGCAGGCCCAGGCTGATGCGCAGAAGAAGGCTGACGCGCAGAAAGCGGCCAAGGCAGCCAAAGCGGCAGCCGACGCAGCGCAGGCGAAGAAGCTCGACCAGGAACGCCGGGCGCGTCTCGCGCAGATGCAAGGCATGGCGGGCGGCGAAGGCTCGACGGGCAATGGTCTGGCCAAGAGCGGCACGGGTAGTGGCTCGGGCGGGACGTCCACCTCGCCGGGTTATGCCGACAAGGTCCGGCGAATGGTGCGCCCGAAGATTGTGTGGTCAGGTGACACGCAGGGTCTGGAAACCGTGGTCTCGGTCCATTGCGCGCCGTCCGGCACGCTGTTGAGCGCGACGGTCACGCGCAGCAGTGGCAACCAGCAGTGGGACGACGCCGCACTTCGGGCGGTTCAGCTCACCGACCCGATGCCCGTGGATACGGACGGTAAAGCGCCAGCAAGCTTTTTGATTACGTTGCGGCCGGCAAATTGACAATGGCTCCGGCGGCCCCGCCCGGCGGGGCCTTCCCGGGAACGAATTGAAAATTTCCGGGTCTGTCTGCTGTCATACAGTGTTAGAAATCTGATTTTTTGGGAATCCATACAGCATGAGTTTGATGACCAAGCTAGGCCTGCGGACTTTGGTAGCGTCGTGCCTGATTGCGGCCGGCGGCGCCGCGCACGCGCAACTCAACGTCCTCGTCACGGGCGTCGGGTCCACCCAATTCCCCATCGCAACGGCGAATTTCGCCAATGAAGCGAACTCGCCGCAGCAGGTCAGCACCATCGTGCGCCAGGATCTGCAGCGCAGCGGCAAATTCACCAATATCGACGCCGGCAGCGCGCCCGTTTCGGAAACCGATTCGGTCGACCTCGGCAGCTGGAAGGCCAAGGGCGCCAACGCGTTCGTGGCCGGTAGCGTGAATCGTCTGCCGAACGGCCAGTACGAAGTGCGCTTCAAGCTATACGACACGGTCAAGGGCGAAAGCCTCGGCGGCCTGGTGCTGGTGAGTCCGGAAAGCGGCCTGCGCATGAGCGCGCATAAGGTTGCGGATTACATCTATGCAAAGCTGCTCGGCGATCGTGGCGTGTTCGCCACCCGCCTGTCTTATGTCATCAAGACCGGCAACCGCTACCAGTTGCAGATTTCCGATTCGGACGGCCAGGACGCGCACATCGCGCTGTCGAGCCCCGAGCCGATCATCTCGCCGGCGTGGTCGCCTGACGGCACGAAGGTCGCCTACGTGTCGTTCGAAAAGAAGAAGCCCATCGTCTACATCCACGACCTGCCCACGGGCCGTCGCATAGTCGTCTCGGATCAGAAGGGCAATAACAGTGCACCGGCCTGGTCGCCGGATGGACGCACGCTGGCAGTAGCGCTTTCGCGCACCGGCAATACGCAGATTTTCGCCGTCAATGCTGACGGCAGCGGCCTGCGCCGGCTGACGCAAGGCACCTCGATCGACACCGAACCGAACTACTCTCCTGACGGACAGTGGATCTATTTCACCAGCGACCGCGGCGGTCAACCGCAGATCTACAAGATGCCGGCGCAGGGCGAAAGCGCGGGCGCAGCCCAGCGCGTCACGTTCACGGGCAACTACAACACCAGCCCGCGCGTGAGCCCGGACGGCAAGGAACTGGCCTACATCTCGCGTGTAGGCGGCGCCTTCAAGCTGTATATCCAGGACTTGCAGTCCGGGTCGGCAACCGGCTTGACCGACACAACACATGACGAATCGCCGAGCTTCGCGGCGAATGGTCAGTACATTCTTTACGCCACACAGGTGAACGGCCGTGGCGTGTTGGCCGCAGTATCGACCGACGGTCGCACTCGGCAGGTCCTGTCCGTTCAGGGCGGCATCGTTCGCGAGCCGTCCTGGGGCCCGTTTATGCAATAACACACAAGGAGAGTAACAATGATGTCCAAACTTCGTATCGTCTTTGCCGCATTGCTGGTCGGTGCTCTGGCTGCCTGCCATTCGGGCGTCAAGCTCGACGAAAACGCCAACAAGGGTGGCGCGGTCGCTACGCAACCGAACCCGAATGCAGTCGCACAAGTGAACGTCGACGAGCTGAACGATCCGAACAGCCCGCTCGCCAAGCGTAGCGTCTACTTCGACTTCGACAGCTACTCGGTCAAGGACGAATACCAGGCGCTGCTGGGACAACACGCACGTTACCTGAAGGCACATCCGGAGCGTCACGTGCTGATCCAGGGTAACACCGACGAACGCGGCACGAGCGAGTACAACCTGGCACTCGGCCAGAAGCGTGCTGAAGCTGTGCGTCGCGCGCTGTCGCTGCTTGGCGTGCCGGATTCGCAAATGGAAGCCGTGAGCCTGGGCAAGGAAAAGCCGCTGGCCGACGGTCATGACGAAGCATCGTGGGCACAAAACCGCCGCGCTGACCTCGTCTACCAACAGTAATAGGTGATGAGCCGTATGACGCAACGTTTCTCCTGGCTGCGCTTTGCTGCAGCCGCCTGCGTAGCAGGCTCGGCCTTGATGGCCGTGCCGGCTCACGCCGGCATGTTCGACGACGACCAGGCCCGTCAGGCGATTCTCGATCTGCGTACCAAGACCGATAGCCTGTCGAGCCAACTGTCGGCCGCCCAGCGGACCATCCTCGATCAGTCCAACCGCCTCGACCAGCTCAACCAGCAGGTCGCGACGCTGCGCGGACAGAACGAGGACATGGCGAACCAGCTTGCCACGCTGCAGAAGCAGCAGAAGGACTACTACACCGACCTCGACACGCGGTTGAAGAAGTTCGAACCGCAGCAGCAGACGGTTGATGGCGTAGAAGGCACGGTCCAGCCGGGCGAGACGGACGCGTTCAATGCGGCTTCGACGCAGTTCCGCAATGGCGACTTCAAGAACGCGGCGGCTTCGTTCCGCAGCTTCATCGCCAAGTATCCGCAGAGCCCCTACCAGCCGACCGCGCAGTACTGGCTCGGCAACGCGCTGTATGCACTGCGCGACTACAAGGGCTCCACGGCTACGTGGGAAGGCGTCGTGAAGAATTACCCGCAGCATCCGCGTGCGCCGGAAGCGCTGCTCGCGATTGCCAACAATCAGCTCGAGCAAGGTCAGAAAGCGGCAGCGAAGAAGACCCTCGAGCAGATCGTCGCGCAGTACGGCAACTCAGATGTCGCGCAGTCGGCGCAAAGCAAGTTGTCGCAAATCAAGTAGTTCAGGCAGTCGCAGTATCAAGCGTAGTGTCGGATTACACGCCACGCGCGCCTCTCGCCGGGAAGCCCGGGGCAGTCGATGCCTCGGGCTTTTCGTTTTATGGAGTAACGCGCTCGTTGGGATGTCGCCCAGATGGGTTGACAAGTTCGGCGAGCTATCGCTATAATCCCGCTTCTCTTTTGGGTCGTTAGCTCAGCTGGTAGAGCAGCGGACTTTTAATCCGTTGGTCACAGGTTCGAATCCCGTACGGCCTACCAAAAGATTCAAGGGCTTACATGCGCATGCGTGTAAGCCCTTTTCTTTTGCGGCGCCTAATCAAGCCCCCTACCGCAACCAAAGATCAGCAAACGGCACCAGCCCAAACGACATGTCCTTCACCCCAGCGACATGCGCCTCTGCATGAACATACCGAATCTCGTGCGAGATCGGGATCAGCCAACCCTCCTCGACCAACTGCTTGCCGATCACGGCATATTCGCGCATGCGCGCCTGAGCGTCGGCGTTTGCCCGGATTGCCCGCAACTGCTGGTCTACGAGTCGCTGTTGATCAAGTGGCGTCCAGCGCCTAAACAGAGTGTTTGAGGCAAACCACTCATAGCAGCCGAGATCCTGATCGGGATTCATGGACTCGATACGCAGAACCAGGTCGGCGGAGTCCAACCAGTCATGCCGAAGATATTCGGCAAAACCCAGCGCCACCACCTCCAGCTCAATCTGCGCCTCCTTAAGCCGGTCTTTTATCAAGGCGGCCAACGCCAGGCGCTCGTCGGTCCGTATCGTGACCATCGTCAGCCGGGTGTGCTCGGGTATGGGAGGACGACCACGAGGCGTCGCTACCCGATGTTCCCATTCTGGCAGCATCCCCGATGCAGGTCGTCGAGCCCCGTCATCGTTCGCGATCAGCACAGTGGGCGCGAGCCAATCTGCCAGCGCCAATCTTTGCGCGGCATCTGCGAAGAATGGGCGCTCGGGATTGCACACAATACTCGTACAACCCGGCAACACCTCGGCAACGCTGCTCTGCGTCTTCGAACTACAACAGTAGCCGAAATGGAGGTCAAACTCCGGCGTATCGTCCGAACCCTCGATGACCCAAAGATCGATCTCGTCGAGTAGCGCGCGCTCGCGGTAGTAGTCCTCGAACACCGATAGGGTCAGCCGGTATTCGCTACGGCGCGTCAGTTTGAAGGGGCCGCTTCCGATTGGCATGAGCGCAAAATCGCTGTTTCGATTTCGTGGGATGATCGATGCCTCCACGGCCGCGAGGTAGTGGGGCCACAGGTAGTCCGTGCTGTTTAGACGGCACGTCACTCTTCGGCAGCCACCCGTCTCCACCGAGTCCAGACCTTCGAACAGAGATTGATAACACCCCGGCGTATCGCGCAGCCGCAGTAAGGTCTGTCGCACATCTTCCGTTTCCAGTTCGCTTCCATCGTGGAAGCTGAGACCGGGTCTCAGCCAGAAATGCCAGACTCTACCGTCATCTTCCGACTCCCAATAATGGGCAAGTGCTGGCACCAGTTGCTGCGTAGTCCGATCGAATTCGGTTAGCCGCGAGAATATCTGGCTGACCAGATGGGCTTCCAGACTAGTCGGAATGTCATTCGGATCTAACGCCGCTACGGGCCGGCGCAGCGGTATCCGGACGCGATTGCGCGAACCGCCGGCCTGCGGCACCTGCAGGAAATCCGGCAGTCGTGCCGCCAGTTGCTTGCGCTGTTCGCCGTCCAGGCTAGCAAACGCTTCCTCCAGCTCGCCCTCGGCTAGCAAGCCGGACAAATGATCCAGAGTCACTTGTTGCGGCGAGACGAGCATGGTCAAGCGGGAAAAATGACCTCGACCGCGCGCAGCTTCCCAACGCAACCAGCCCCTCTCCTCCATCTTGCGCAGCAATAGCCGCGCGTTGCGCTCGCTGCAGTTCAAGGCCCCTGCCAGCGCGGGCAGGCCCGGTTGCTCGGGCTGCCTGTCCAGCAAAGCGTGCAGCTTTTGGAACTGGTCGATGAGGCGCATAAAAGAGGAAATTAAATTTATGTTGCCGTCCGTTTTTATTTTCCTCTTTGCCTTGCATCATGTCCACAATCGTCAATAGACGAACGGCTCGAAGGGCACGTTGCTCGCAACACGCGGCGCACCCACCCATCGATGTGTATCTGTCTCGCGGCAAAAAAGAAAAGGAAACAATCATGAACCGGCAAGAACTGGGCATAAACGTCAAGACTGGACTCACCGGATGCGGGCCCGCATGCCATGAGATCCGCAGCGTTAGCGCGACGCGCGTCTGGAGTTGGCTCGTGGACGGCTTTCGCATTGCCCGTGCACAACCGCTGATGTGGATCGTCACGATTCTAGGTAGCGCCGATCTGGCGACGGCGTTCGAACTTGCCGCACCGTTTCAACTACTCGCGACGCTGCTGCTGGCGGTACTTGCGGGCGCAACGGTACTCACGCCGGCAGGCAATGGCAACCCGCACCAGTGGAGCATCGGCGCGACGTTCCGCGTGCTGGTGCGAAATCGCAACGCGCTATTCACAGTGGCACTGGCTTGCGCCGCTATCGTCGTAGCCGGCGAACTGCTCTCTTTTGCACTGCTTCACATCAAGCTGACCACGAGAACGGTGGCAAGCGGCGCGCACAGCCTGTCGATCATCTTTGGTGAATCCAGTGACCGGGCGGGTTCGTTGCAGACCGTTCTAAACGCGATGGTTCTTGCGATTGCAATTGCGGCAGTGTGGTTCGCACCGGCGTTGATCATTCTGCAAAGGGCCGCGCCGCTCGAGGCCATGTCGACGAGCCTGCGTGCGGTGTTCCATAACGGGCCGGTTGCCCTTCTCTATGCAGGAGTATTGGCCGCCGACGCCTTGCTCGCAGCGGCAATGCCGATGTTCGTGCGTGGCCTGGTGCTGACGCCAGCGATCAGCGCGCTGATCCTGCTATCGATGCACGGTAGTTACAACGATATTCTTTCAATCGGCATTTCACGGGAGGATTAGATGCCACAGCGGTTTTCTGAAAGCCGATGGCACGCCCCCCCGAACGGCTTAACAGCTTCCTCGCAATTGCCTCAAAAATATTCGCACCATTTTGAGGCAGATCGATTCAAACAAGCATGCATGCGCTTATGCACTGGCATGGCGCGTCGAAAGGGACCCACATTCCATTCATACATATTTTTGAAACGATTCTCTTGTGACATTTTTAAGTCCAAAGTACACGAAATTGCTTGATGCCGGTCCGCCGTCATCTTCGTCGAGCCCGTTTTCAAGCGCGCCCATTAACACGCAAAACGTGAACTTATCGGCTGCCGGATAAGCGACGGGATACTTACGTCCTGAAACAGACCTCATCCGTTCACGATAAATCACACGCTAAAGCCACGCGTAATATTCCATTCCGCTTATCGCTTCGAATGCAAATTGGAAAAGCCATCGCCATGGACCAGTGAATTAAGACCACACATCTGAAGCTGATGCAACCCCATCAACCCGTCACGCGTGATTACGGAGGGTTCAATGCGGCTTTTGCTTTCGAACGCGTTTCTTTCGATTGTCAGCAACGCGGCTGACCCGGCCACGCTCATCGTTCGCGCACATCGCGCTCGCGACATCGAGACCGTATTCGGCAATGGCTTTGAGGTGGTGACGCTGCCCGGCCGCATCTATCCGTTCCGTGCGTTCATTCCCCGCCGGGTTGTCGCCGACACGATCGCCGTACAGCTGTTCCACATCAATTACGGCAAGTTCAAGGACTCGGTCGCCGACGCAACGCTGTATGACGTGTATGCGAGGGTCTGCGATGTGATGGCGGACCTGCAGGACGTTGCGACGCGGGGTTCGGTTCCACGCAATGGGTTCCGTTCCCTGTGATGGAGCCAGTCGCGCAAATCTCCCTGACGCCAGGCTTGCCGCGCGCGAAGCTTACTGTGTTCTACGTGCAGCCGCTGGTCACACGCTATCGCGTCGAGGTCATCGATACGCTGAGCCGGCTCTTCAAGGTCAAGGTATTCGCCAACTCTAGCGGAATCGAGTCGCGCGGCTTTTCGCGGGAAGCACCCAGCTGCGACGAATTCGTCGAGACAGGCATCACGCATGTATTCACATGTCGCATCAAGCTTCAGGCGCGGGTCTTCGGGGAAATCGTACGAGTACGCCCCGCCGCTGTCCTGATCTTTGCCGACATGTCCTATCTGTCGCTATGGCTCGCTCTGCTCGCGGGGCGGGCGTTAGGCGTGCCGGTGGTGATCCACGGCCAAGGACTATACCGTCACGCGAAACCGAGGTTGGCCCGCACCGTCTGCTATCGCGCAGCGGTCGCCCTGTCGACGCGCTACGTCTGCTACTCCGAAGCATCGAGACTGTCGCTTGAGCGCATTGGTTGTCCGCGCGCAAAACTGATCGTCGCAGACAATTCACTATGTGTCACACGAACCGTCAAGCCCGAGGAAAAGACGGGTAACGAGCAGGGTGTGTTGTTTCTCGGACGGTTGCGCGACGGTTCGAGTGTCGAATGCCTGATCGAGGCAGTCGAACAGTTGCACCGCCATGGGCACGAGATCGTCCTGCATCTGGTGGGGGATGGAGAGCATCGCGGGCGGCTGCAACGCACTTATGCAAATAGTCCGTACCTGATCTGGCACGGCGCCATTTTCGATGACGAGGAAATTGCCGCGATCAGCCGTAGATGCCGGATCGGCTGCTATCCCGGCGACGCTGGCCTGAGCGTGGTCCATATGTTCGGGCTGAGTTTGCCGCCGCTAGTGCACGATCAACTCGAACTGCACATGGGCCCGGAGCCGGAGTACGTGGAACACGGCGCGAACGGATTCCTCTATCACCGGGAAAGCGGAGCCGGAACACTCGCCGCGACGCTTGAACAGATCTGGGTGCTACCGCCGGAATCGATCCGCGAAGTCAGCGCTCGCGCGTTTTCGAAATATCAGCAACTCAACTCCCCCAGCTTGGGTCAGCGTCTGGCGGCAATCGTCGATAGCGCGATCCAGCAATGACAGATCGCCGGGCGACGCGCGGCGTACGTTGCGACCGACGCTCGGCGCGCGCGCCTTGCGTCGGTCCGACCTGACCTTCCGGCATCACATTCCGACAGAAAACACGAAACATCGCGCAGGACAAGCCAGAACCATCCATACGAACGCGCGGGGAAATCCTCTAACTCATCCCCTCATTCAATCGCAGTCCGAACATTCTCATTTATTGAGACATAAAGACATGTAATGATCGCGCCCGGTTCGCTCGCAATGTGTTGCAACGGTCACCGTCTGTCTAACGCATGCATCGGCGCAGCCGAACAACCCGCGCATTCATCCCAAAATCATGAGCAACTTTCTGTTCGATCTGGCAACGAATCTCGCCATTCTTGCGACGCTGCTGATCGCATGTCATCTGTGCAATCTAGCCAAACGGGATCTCGCCTTGAACGGCGGCTATGTTTACCTCGTGCTCGCAACGACCGCGCTGGTGTTCGACGCGACGCTCACGTTCTGCGTATTCGCCGACGCCCCAAGCCGCTACGGAAAGTTCAGCTCGACCAATGCGTTTGTCGAGCGCGCGTGTGCCTACACGCTTACCTGCGCGCTCGCGCTGTATTGTGCACGGCGCGTGCGGCTGCATAGAAATAAAGCCAAAGCCGGCGACGCGCTGGTCATCCGGACCTCGCCGTACACCGAGTCGCAACTGCCGATGTGACAACGCGCCACCGCGTCCGCTGCTGCGGCGGCGTCAGTCCAGGCGCCATCTTCAAGCCGCCGCAATCACCCCCGACCAGCCGGGCAAATAACGCGCATCAGGCGTATGAGCGAGAGTCTTCGCCAGATCCAGCGCCTTAGCGAAGTTTTTCGCGATCTTGCTCTCCGGCACTCGCGGCCGCAGAAAGTCAGCCCACAGGAATTCGCTGAACGGCGTCGCGTCCTTGGCATAGCCGCCCGCATTGCGCAGCTCACCGGCAAGACTCCGATAAGGATCGTCGCTCATTTCCGTGACCACCTTCGGCAGATGTTCGTAGTCGTAACGCGAGCCGTCCGCGCCAAACGGATGGACCCACTGGTTGTGCTCCATCATCCGCCAGAAAATCGTGAAATCGAGCCACGACAGGTCTTTCAGCACCATCACCTTCACTTCCTTGACACCCTCTTCGAGTAGCGCCCGTCCAAGGTGATGATGGTCGACGATGTAGTAACGGCTCTCCGGTCCCAGCACCGCGGGAAACGAGTGCGAATCGATCGCGACACCGCGTTGCTTCTTGTTCAAGGTCTTCCAGTGAGCACGCTTGAGCGCCACCTCACGATAACCCACTGTCATCTGGGTAGGCCGCAATGCCTCGAGTTTTGCCGGGATAAAGTGAACATCTCTATTCGGAACCATGGTCTGCCTCATCAAATCGTTAAATCAATTTAGCGAAAAACAATAGCGCGAATCAGGCACGCCGTTAATACCCGTCAATACATTTTGCATAGGTTCAGGAATGGTCCTTGCCTACGTGCGAGCCGTCGCCTATAACTTGCGAAGACCGAGAGTGAGAAACCTCGCCCCTCGTCAGGCATTGCATCCACTGTGTTGAATCGAAGCTGTTCGTCATCAGTCACACGCAACCGACCCGAGCGAGGACACCTTGAATCTCGAATCCATACGCCTCTTCCTCATGACGCGAGGCTTCGACCTCGGCACCAAAGTTCTCGGTGCGATTGTCCTATGGATCGTCGGCCGATGGGTGATCGGCATCATCACAGGCCTGCTGCGCAAGCTGCTTGCGCGCGGTGGGCGAGTCGATCCCACTCTCGCGCACTATCTCGGCTCGATTCTCGGCGCCCTGCTGAACCTGCTGCTTATCCTCGCGATCCTGCAGGTGTTCGGAGTACAAACCACTTCGTTCGCGGCCCTGCTCGCGGGTCTCGGTCTTGCCATCGGCACTGCGTGGGGCGGCCTGCTCGCCCACTTCGCCGCGGGTATTTTCATGCAGGTGCTGCGCCCCTTCAAGGTTGGCGACTTCGTCATGGCCGGTGGGGTGACCGGCACCGTTCAGGAGTTGGGCCTGTTCGGCACCACAATCATCACGCCCGACAACGTCACGACAATCGTCGGCAACAACAAGATCTTCTCGGACACGATCTCCAACTACAGCGTGTTGCCGGTGCGCCGCGTCGAACTGACGGCGAAGATCGCCAACGGGGTCGATCCGATCGATGCGGCCAATCGCCTGCGCGCTGCCATCGTCAAGATTCCTAATGTCGCGGACAGCCCGGCGCCCGATATCGAGGTTCTGTCGTTCACGCCGGAAGGTCCGTTGCTATGCGTGCGACCCTATACGCATACCAACAACTACTGGCAGGTCTACTTCGACACCAACCGGGCCATCATCGAAACCTTCCGGGAAGCAGGCTTCCCGACGCCGGAGACCCCGCTCGTGCGACGCGCGGCGACCTAGCGAGGACGAAAAAAAGCGGCGCAGCGAGATTTCGCGGCGCCGCTTTTGTTGGCCGGGGTTTGCCGGGCCTGGCGTGAGGCCAACCACGGCTTCGTGGCCGGCTCGTTTGCAGCTTAGCGGCTGCCCGGCTTGGGCGCCGGCTTACGCATCATCTTCCACAGCGCGCCCAGCACCACCGGCACGATCGCAGCGCCAGCGCCAATCAACACGATCACGTTCAGGTACTGGCGAATAAACGGAATGTTGCCGAAGAAGTAACCGAGCAGCACTAGCAACAGCACCCAGAACAGCGCGCCCGCAACGTTGAAGAACTGAAAGCGGCTCACAGTCATCTGCGACGCGCCGGCGACGAACGGCGCGAACGTGCGCACCACCGGAATGAAACGCGCCAGCACGAGGGTCTTGCCGCCGTGTTTTTCATAGAAGTTGTGGGTCTTCTGCAGCGCCTCCCGATCGAGGAAACGTTCAAGCAACGGGATATGCGAGTCGAACACCTTGGGTCCGATCGCCTTGCCGATCAGGTAATTCACCGTATTGCCGCCGACCGCGGCCACCAGCAGCAGCGCGATAAGCGCACCGAGGCTCATTTCACCGCTTGCGCAGAACGCGCCGCCAATGAACAGCAGCGAGTCACCCGGCAGAAACGGCAGGACGACCAGGCCGGTTTCGCAAAAGACGATCAAGAACAGCACGGCGTAGACCCAGGCGCCGTACTCATGAATGAAAACCCCCAGAAACTTGTCGATGTGCAAGACAAGATTCACGAACTGCAGCAGCGTGTCCAAAAGCGTCCCTTATTGAGCGAATATTGAGCGAATTGAGCAAATGGCGTAGACGGCCGAAGCTGCAAGCCGTCATGGCGCGGTGAAATGAGCAACGATTTCTCGCCCGAAGGCGCTGAAATTGACCGCGCCATGATACCGAAAGTGCCCGGCTGCAATAAGAAATCTGCGTGCGCAGGCGCACACCGTCCGCTCGTGACGGTCGCGGGCAAGCAGCGCACCCTCGCCTCGCGCGACGGTGAAAGGCGGGTTGGCAGCGAGTCGCTATAATTTCGCCATGTCCGAATTCTCCGAACCGCCTATCGACGCCGCCACCCAGGCTGTGGCGCCCGCCCTACGTCCATTGCGGGCAATCCAGCCCTTGCCGGACCTGCTGATCAGCCAGATCGCTGCCGGCGAAGTGGTCGAACGGCCGGCTTCGGTCGTTAAGGAGCTGCTGGAGAACGCACTCGACGCCGGCGCGAACACGCTGCGCATCTTGCTCGACGAAGGCGGCGTCAAGCGGATCTCGATCACCGACGACGGCTGCGGCATCCCCGAAGGCGAACTCACGCTCGCCCTGATGCGCCACGCCACCAGCAAGATCCGCTCGCTCGCCGAACTGGAAGCAGTAGGCACGCTCGGGTTTCGCGGCGAGGCGCTGGCCTCGATTGCCTCGGTGTCGGAAATGCTCATCACGAGCCGCACCGCCGACGCACCGCACGCAATGCGTATCGAGGCGCAAACCGGCGTATTGAGCCCAGCGGCCGGCACACAGGGCACGACCATCGAGGTGCGCGAGCTGTACTTCAACACCCCTGCGCGCCGCAAATTTCTGAAAAGCGAGCAAACCGAACTCGGCCATTGCCTGGAGATGATCCGCCGCGTGGCGCTGGCGCGGCCGGACGTCGCGATTTCGGTGCTGCATAACGGCCGCGCGGTCGAGCACTGGAACGCCACCGATCCGGCCACGCGCGTCGGCAAGATCATGGGCGAGACCTTTGCGACTGCCCATCTGCCGCTCGACGAGTCGGCCGGCCCGCTCGCGGTGTACGGCTGCGCGGGCCTGCCGACTGCGAGCCGCGGCCGGGCGGACCAGCAGTATTTCTTCGTCAACGGGCGCTTCGTGCGCGACAAGCTGTTGACCCACGCCGTGCGTGCCGCCTACGAAGACGTGCTGCACGGCGACCGCTACCCGTCATACGTGCTGTTTCTCGATCTGCCGCCCGAGGGCGTCGACGTGAACGTGCATCCGTCGAAGATCGAAGTGCGCTTCCGCGACTCGCGCTCGATCCACCAGTTCGTCTTTCACGCCGTGCAGCGCGCGCTGGCGCGGCACGCCGGAGCGTCGCCGGAGACGACCGCCGGTGGACACGCAGCGCATCTCGAACCGGTTGCAGGCGGCCCGGCGTCATTCGCGGGCACGCCTCTGGGCGGTGCGGGCGTGGGCGGTGGGGCTGGCGGTTTCGGTGGCGCGGGTGGCAGCGGCGGCTTTGGCAGCGGCGGCTTCGGCGGCAGCGGTGGTGGCTTCGGTAGCGGTGGTAACGGCGGCGGTGGCGGTGGCGGCGGTTTCGGCGCCCAGGGCGGCAATACCTGGTTGCGACAGGCGCGCATGACGCAGGGAACGCTGCCTGTCGCGCAACCGCTTGCACTCTACGACGCGCTGTTCGGCCGCAAAGATAGCGGCGTCGGCACCGCACAGGGTACGACCACGCTGGAGGCCCGCGATTCCGCCGCCGGCACGCCATCGTTCTTCGCTCCCTCGACGGACGGCAACGCGGCCTTTCACGGCACGGACGAGCAACCGCTTGGCTTCGCCCTCGGCCAGATTCACGGCATTTACGTGCTGGCGCAGAACGCGCAAGGGTTGGTGATCGTCGATATGCACGCGGCGCACGAGCGAATTCTGTACGAGCAGTTCAAGAACGCGCTGGCTGACCGGGCGATTGCGGTGCAGCCCTTGCTGATTCCGCTGACGATGCAGGCCGACCCGATCGAGATCGGCACGGTGGAGGAAGAGCGCGAGACCCTCGATGCACTGGGTTTTGACCTGGCGGTGCTATCGCCGACGACGCTGGCGATCCGCGCGGTGCCGGCCCTGCTCAAGGACGCCGACCTGCAGGCCTTGGCCCGCGCGGTGCTAACCGACCTGCACGCGTACGGTGGCTCGCGGGTCCTGACCGAACGGCAACACGAACTGCTCGGCACGCTGGCCTGCCACCATGCAGTGCGCGCGAACCGGCGCCTGACGCTGGATGAAATGAATGCGCTGCTGCGCCAGATGGAAGCCACCGAGCGCGCGGACCAATGCAACCACGGGCGACCGACGTGGTATCAACTGACGCTATCGGACCTCGACCGATTGTTTATGCGCGGCCAATGAGCTCGCACGCCGCCCCCTTACAGCCGCAGCCACCGGCGCTGCGGCCACGCCGATCATGACGCAACATCCCACCACTCCGGTCGCCTGCCTGCTGGGCCCGACCGCCTCCGGCAAGACCGCCGCCGCACTTGCGCTGGCGGAGCGACGGCCGGTGGAGATCATCAGCGTGGATTCGGCACTGGTGTACCGCGAGATGGACATCGGCACGGCCAAGCCGACGCCGGAAGAGCGCGCACAGGCGCCACACCATCTGATCGATATCATCGATCCAGCGGATGCTTACTCGGCTGCCGAATTCCGCACGGACACCTTGCGCCTGGTGGCCGAGATCAGCGCGCGCGGACGGGTACCGTTGCTGGTGGGCGGAACGATGCTGTACTACAAGGCGCTGACACAGGGCTTGAACGACCTGCCGACGGGCGACGCCGAGGTTCGCGCGACGCTCGATGCGGACGCGGTGCGCGAAGGCTGGCCGGCTTTGCATGCCCGGCTGGCCGAGGTGGATCCGGTAACGGCGGCGCGGCTCGCACCGAACGACTCGCAGCGGATCCAGCGGGCGCTGGAGGTGTTCATGTTGACGGGGCAGCCGATGTCGGTGTTGTTGGCGGCGCCAGTGCAGGCTGACGAAGCGGCGTTGCCGTGGCGGTTTGTGCCGGTGGCGCTGGAGCCGTCCGATCGCAGCGTGTTGCATGAGCGGATCGCGCGGCGGTTCGATGCCATGCTGGCGGGTGGGTTTATTGACGAGGTTGAGCGGCTGCGAGCGCGGGGGGATTTGCATGCCGGGCTGCCGTCGATGCGGTGTGTGGGGTATCGGCAGGCCTGGGAGTATCTCGACGGAGTGGGGGATTTTGCCTCCATGCGGGATAAGGGGATTTTTGCTACGCGGCAGTTATGTAAGAGGCAGCTCACCTGGCTGCGGGGGATGACTGAACGCGTTGTGGTTGACTGTTGTGCGGGGGATGCAACTGAGCGGGCGTTGCGGGCTCTTGAAAGCGTTATTGATCAGTGAGTCTTTTTTGCCCTGCAGGCAAATCCCCGGCCGGCAAGGCACAAAAAACAAAAAGGCCGTCCAGCAAAAAGCCAGACAGCCTTCGAGTCACCCACAAAGCCAGCAGCGCGAAAAAAGACACTCCGCGCTGCGAGCAAAAAAACTCAAACAACCACAGTCTGCGCCTCGCCCTCAGCGCTATTGCGCACAGCGCCGATCTTCCAAACCTGCTCGCCGGCGGCAGCCAACAGGCCGATGGCCTTATCAGCATCCTCAGCGGCAACAATCACGGCCATACCAATCCCGCAGTTGAACACGCGGTGCATTTCCGCGTCAGCAACGCCACCATGCTTCTGCAACCACGAGAACAGCGGCGGCAGCGGCCAAGCCTTATGATCCAGCTCGGCCGTCAAGCCAGCCCGCAAAACCCGCGGAATATTTTCAACCAGCCCACCGCCGGTGATATGCGCCATCCCCTTCACGGAGATCTGCTCCATCAACGACAGCAGCGGCTTCACATAAATATGCGTCGGCGCCATTAGCGCATCGGCCAGCGACCGGCCATCAAAGTCAGCCGACAGATCCGGCTGCGCCCGATCAATAATCTTGCGCACCAGCGAGAAACCATTCGAATGAATGCCGCTGGAAGCCAGACCCAGCACAACATCACCCGGAACAATCGTGCTACCGTCGATAATCTTGCTCTTTTCGACCGCACCAACCGCAAAACCAGCCAGATCGTATTCGCCGTCGGGGTACATGCCCGGCATTTCCGCCGTTTCGCCGCCAATCAGCGCGCAGCCAGCCAGCTCGCAACCCTGTGCGATGCCCTTCACGACCGTCGAGGCCGTGCCGACGTCGAGCTTGCCGCAGGCAAAATAGTCGAGGAAGAACAGCGGCTCGGCGCCCTGCACCAGGATGTCGTTGACGCTCATCGCCACCAGATCCTGGCCCACCGTGTCGTGCTTGTTCAGATGAAACGCCAGCTTCAGCTTGGTGCCGACGCCGTCCGTGCCGGAGACGAGCACCGGTTCGCGGTATTTCTTCGGCACCTCGAAGAGCGCGCCAAACCCGCCGATGCCACCCAGCACACCGTCACGCAACGTTTTCTTGGCAAAGGGCTTGATCGCGTCGACAAGGGCGTCGCCCGCGTCGATGTCCACGCCGGCGTCGCGATACGACAGACCTTGGGCCGAATCTGTTGAATGCTGGGCGGATTTCGGTTGATTCATGGGGAAGAGCTCGAAGGTCGGTAAAATGCGATTTTAACCGATGCCGATCCAGAGTTGGCGCTTTAGCGCCTTACTCTGGTCCCATACACAGTTGCCGATCCAGAGTTGGCGCTTTAGCGCCTTACCCCGGTCCCATGCAGAGTTGCCGGCCGCCTGGCTGGACTTTCACCCGAGCAATACCCCAGGAAACCCATTTTGCAGCAGAACTCCTCGATTCTGACACCGTATCAGCGCCGCGCCTTAGTCTGGGTCGCCATCGCGCTCGGCCTCGGCATCCTGCTCTGGCTGCTCAGCCCGGTGCTCACACCGTTCCTGCTAGGGGCCATCCTCGCCTACATCCTGCAGCCCGGCGTTGCGTGGATGGTACGGCGGCGCGTGCCGCGCGGCCTCGCCGCCCTGCTGATGATGCTGCTGTTCACCCTCCTGCTCACTATCATGATCCTGCTCGTGCTGGTGGTGATCCAGAAGGAGGGCCCGCAGCTCAAACAGCAGGTGCCCGTGCTGTTCGCGCACGTCAGCGCGTGGCTGCAGCCTAAACTTGCCCTGCTCGGCCTCGCCGATTCGCTCGACTTCGCCAGCATCCGCGACCTCGTCATGGGTCAGCTCGAAGGCAGCGCGCAAACCGTCGCCCTCTATGCGTGGACCTCGATCCGCACCAGCGGCAACGTCATGATCACCGTGATCGGCAACGTCGTGATGGTGCCGCTCGTGCTGTTCTACCTGCTGTACGACTGGAACCGCATGCTCGAGCGCGCCGAAAGCTTCGTGCCGCGCCGCTGGCTCGACAAGACCGTGCAGCTCGCCCGCGACATGGACCAGATGCTCTCGCAATACCTGCGCGGCCAGTTGCTGGTGATGGGCGTGCTCGCCGTGTTCTACGCCATCGCGCTCACCATCGCCGGTTTCGAGATAGCATTGCCGGTCGGCATCTTTACCGGCGTGGCGGTCTTCATTCCGTATATCGGCTACGCCACGGGCCTCGCGCTGGCGCTGCTCGCCGCGCTGCTGCAGTTCGGCGACTGGTATGGCTTTGGCGCCGTCGCCATCATTTATGGTGTCGGGCAGATTCTCGAGAGTTTCTTCCTGACGCCGCGCCTCGTCGGCGAACGGATCGGCATGCACCCGCTCGCCGTGATCTTCGCCTTGCTCGCGTTCGGCCAATTGTTCGGCTTTTTCGGCGTATTGCTGGCGCTGCCCGTTAGCGCGATCCTGTCGGTGGCCCTGCGCGAACTGCGGCAAGGCTATCTGTCGAGCACGCTTTACAAGAACTAACCATTTACTGGCTCACTGGCTAACTCGCTCACCGGCTACTAGCGGTTCCTGGTGGTTCCATTACCGGCTTTTACACTACTGTGCTTCGTCAACTGACGCTCGATCTCGGCACCCCGCCGCCATCGACATTCGACAATTTCTTCCCCGGCGCCAACGCCGAGCTGGTCACACGGCTGCGCGAGCTGGAAGGCGCGCTCGCGGCCGGCCCCGTGGCCGATCGCAGCTTCTACATCTGGGGCGAAACCGGCAGCGGCCGTACCCATCTGCTGCAGGCGCTGGTCCATGAGGCGCAGCCCGGCCACGCGCGCTTTGCGAGCCCGCAGAGCAGCCTCGCCGCCTTTGCCTTCGACCCGCGCGTGGCGCTCTACGCCATCGACGATTGCGATGGCCTGTCCGGCGCGCAGCAGATCGCCGCGTTCAACCTGTTCAACGAAGTGCGCGCGCATCCCACCAGCGCTTTCGTGGCAGCCGGGAATGCGGCGCCGATCGGTCTTGCGGTACGCGAAGACCTGCGCACGCGCCTTGGCTGGGGTCTGGTGTTCCATCTCGCGCCGCTGCCGGACGAAGGCAAAGCCGCCGTGCTCAAGCACGCCGCCCGCGAACGCGGCATCGCGCTTGCCGACGACGTGCCGGCCTACCTGCTCACGCACTTCCGGCGCGACATGCCGAGCCTGATGGCCTTGCTGGACGCGCTCGACCGCTTCTCGCTCGAACAGAAACGGGCGGTCACGCTGCCGCTGTTGCGCACCATGCTGGCATCCCCGGCAGGCACCGAAGAATTGAGAACGGCAACCGTTTCACCCGCTTCAAGTAAAATGGGCCCCCATGGCTAATCTCGCTCTCTTCGACCTCGACCACACGCTCATCCCCACCGACAGCGACCACGAATGGGGCCGCTTCATGGTGAAGCACGGCATGGTCGACGCCGAAAACTTCGCGCGTGAAAACGATCGCTTCTTTGCCGACTACAAGGCCGGCAAGCTCGACATTCACGCCTATCTCGTCGCCATGCTGACACCGCTCGCGAAGTACTCGCGCGCGCAGCTCGACGAGTACCACCAGATGTACATGCACGAAGTGATCAAGCCCGCCATCGTGCCGGCCGCGCTCGAACTGGTGCGCCAGCACCGCGACGCGGGCGACCTGTGCTGCGTGGTCACCGCCACCAACGAATTCATCACCGGCCCGATCGCCGCCGTGTTCGGTGTCGAGAAGCTGATCGCCTGCGAAGCGGAAACCGTCGACGGCCAGCCGCACTCGGACTACACCGGCCGTCCCACCGGCACGCCCAGCTACAAGGAAGGCAAGATCGTCCGTACCGAGGCTTGGCTCGCTTCGCTCGGCAAGACATGGTCGGACTTCGAGCGCAGCTATTTCTATAGCGATTCGCACAACGACATTCCGCTGCTCGAAAAGGTCACCGACCCGATCGCGACCAATCCGGACGACACGCTGCGCGCCCATGCGCAAGCGCACGGCTGGCGCATCCTAGAACTCTTTCAACCCACGTGATCAAAAAACTTATCCGCAAACTGTTCGGACAGGATCCGGCACCCGCTGACGCTACCGCACCCTCCGAAGCAGAGCAGGCCGCCCACACGCCAGCCGGAGCCGGCCGTAGCGACGCCGCTGCCGCCAAACCGCGCCGCAAACCCGCCGCGCGCGACACCGCCAAGGCTCCACGCGAACCTGACGTGCCGGTGATCATTTCCGCGGACGTGCACGGCATCAACCCCGCGCTGATCTCGCGCAACGCCATTCGCGTCACCGAAGGCCTGCAGCAGGCCGGCCACCGGGCGTTTATCGTCGGCGGCGCCGTGCGCGATCTGCTGCTCGGTATCGCGCCGAAAGACTTCGACGTCGCCACCGACGCCACCCCCGAACAGGTGCAGAAGCTGTTCCGCCGCGCGCGCATCATCGGCCGGCGCTTCCAGATCGTGCACGTGCAGTTCGGCCAGGAAATCATCGAAACCTCGACGTTCCGCGCCCTCGTCGATCCGCCGGCGGCCGACGCCGCGCCGCCGCGGCGCCTGAAGCGCGACGAACTCGACCGCCGCACTCACGCCGTCGACGCGAGCGGCCGCGTATTGCGAGACAACGTCTGGGGCGAGCAGCACGAAGACGCCACGCGCCGCGACTTCACCATCAACGCGATGTACTACGATCCGGCCACGCAAACCGTGCTGGATTATCACAACGGCATGGCCGACATGCGCGCCCGGCTGTTGCGCATGATCGGCGACCCGGCCACGCGTTACCGCGAAGACCCGGTGCGCATGCTGCGCGTGGTGCGCTTTGCCGCCAAGCTCGGCTTCGAGATCGAAGACACCACGCGCGCGCCGATCACGGAGATGGCCGACCTGATCAACAACGTGCCGGCGGCGCGTCTGTTCGACGAAATGCTCAAGCTGATGCTGTCGGGCCACGCGCTCGCCTGCCTGAAGCGACTGCGCCAGGAAGGCCTGCATCACGGCCTGCTGCCGCTGCTCGACGTGGTGCTCGAGCAGCCCCACGGCGAAAAATTCATTACGCTGGCACTGACCAACACGGATAACCGCGTGCGCGCCGGCAAGCCGGTCTCGCCAGGTTTCCTGTTCGCTACCCTGCTGTGGCACGACGTGCAGCAGCGCTGGCAGGCCTTCGAGGCGCAGGGCGACTATCCGGTGCCCGCGCTGCACCGTGCGATGGACGACGTGCTCGACATGCAGACCGAGAAGCTGGCGATCCACAAACGCTTCTCATCGGACATGCGCGAGATCTGGGGCCTGCAGTTGCGCCTCGAAAAACGTTCGGGCCGCAGCGCGCTGAAGCTGCTGGAACACCAAAGATTTAGAGCGGGGTATGATTTCCTCCTGTTGCGCTGCGAATCGGGCGAACTCGATGAGTCGGTCGGTGCGTGGTGGACGGAGTTCATCGAAGGAGACGCCGCGGCGCGCGAGACGTTGCTCACGCAAGGCGGGAAGGACCGGAGCCCCAAGAAACGCCGGCGGCGCAGCAGTAGCGCCAGAAACCGCAAGCCGGGCGACGGAATGGAGGGCGGTGCGAGCGTGGACCGCGCAGCAGACGACGTGAGCCAAGGCGGCTCGCACGAAGACTGACGCGGCCGCGTTGCGGGCCGTCGAACGATAGTCGCAGGAAGTGATGCCATGACGGTTGCTTATCTCGGCCTCGGCGCGAATCTCGGGGATGCGCGCCAGACCCTGAAAGACGCGGTGGTGTGTCTCGCCCAACAGCACACCATCACCGTGCTCGCCAAGTCGAGCCTGTATCGCACTGCCCCGATCGATGCGGGTGGTGACGACTACTACAACTGCGTCGTGAAGCTCGAAACGACGCTGTCGGTTCGGCATCTGCTGGCGCTGTGCCACAAGATCGAACTGCACTTCGGCCGCGAGCGGCCGTTTCGCAACGCGCCCCGCACGCTCGATCTCGACATCCTGCTCTACGGCGATCACTCGATCGACGAACCCGATCTGATCGTGCCGCACCCGCGTCTCATCGAGCGCGCGTTCGCCTTGGTGCCGCTGGTCGAACTCGACCCGGCTCTCATGATTCCGCAACACGGCCGTGCCGACGCCTTCCTCGCGGCCGTCGCCGATCAGCGCATCGAAAAGATGAAGTCGCCGTGCCAGTGCCCAGTGCTCAATGCACTTAGCGGTGGCAACCAGGAGGCCAGCCAGGCCGCCCAAGCCACCAAGGCCACCAAGGGCCCTTGCTCATGAGCGCCACTCCGCTGACGGTCACGGCGCCGCAGCTACGCCCGCCGTTCCGCTACATTGCGATCGAAGGTCCGATCGGCGTCGGCAAGACTTCGCTGGCGCGGCGTCTGGCTGAACGATGGTCAATGCACACATTGTTCGAACGGCCCCAGGACAACCCGTTTCTCGAGCGCTTCTACCGCGACACCGGCCGTTATGCATTGCCCGCGCAACTGCACTTCGCGCTGCAGCGCGCACAACAGGCACAGGAGGTGACGGCTGTGTATGCCGCCGGCACGCCTCTGATCGCCGATTTCATGACGCAGAAAAACGAGATCTTCGCGCGGCTCACGCTGCCTGAAGACGAATGGCAACTGTATCGCGCACTTGCAAAACGCATCGACGCCAGCGGCGATGCCCAGGCACCCCGGGCAACTGCGGCGGGAACCCCAGGCGCAGCCCCGGCGCCGGACTTTGTCGTGTACCTGCAAGCCAGCCCGGAAGTGCTGTTTGCGCGCATCCAGAGGCGTGCCGTACCGATGGAACTACAGATTTCCGACGCGTACCTGCACGCCCTGTGCGACGCGTATAACGAGTTTTTCTATCACTACGACCGCACCCCCGTGCTGACGGTCAACGCCGAACACCTGAACCCGCTCGACTCGGACGCGGACCTTGCACTGCTCGTCGAACGCATCGAGACGATGCGCGGGCGCAAGGAATTCTTTGTCAAAGGCACCTCGCTGTAAGCGACGTCGCCCCCCTCTTTCTTCAACGGATTCCCTCATGACCTATTTGCAGGAAACGAGCCGCAACGCCATTACGGTACCGAAGCTGCAGGCGATGCGCGACACGGGCGAGAAGATCACCATGCTGACCTGTTACGACGCGAGTTTTGCGGCGTTGCTGGACCGCGCAGGGGTCGACTCGCTGTTGATCGGCGACTCGCTCGGCAACGTGGTGCAAGGCCAGACCACGACGCTGCCGGTTACGCTCGCCGAGATCGCCTATCACACCGCCTGCGTGGTTCGGGCGCGTCCGTCGGCGCTGGTCATTGCCGATCTGCCGTTCGGCACCTACGGCACGCCGGAGGCGGCGTTCGCCAGCTCGGTGGAATTGATGCGCGCCGGCGCCCAGATGATCAAGCTGGAAGGCGGCGAGTGGCTGGCCGGCACGATACGCTTTCTGGTGGAGCGGGCGGTGCCGGTGTGTGCGCACATTGGCCTCACGCCGCAATCGGTGCACGCGTTTGGCGGCTTCAAGGTGCAGGGCAAGACAGAAGCCGGCGCCAGCCAGTTGCTGCGCGATGCGCTCGCGATCCAGGATGCGGGCGCGCAACTGGTGGTGATGGAAGCGATCCCCAGCCTGCTTGCCGCCGAGGCGACCAAACAGTTGCGGATTCCCACCATCGGCATCGGTGCGGGTGTGGATTGCTCGGGCCAGGTGCTGGTGCTGCACGACATGCTGGGGATTTTCCCCGGCAAGCGGCCGCGCTTCGTGAAGGATTTCATGCAGGGGCAGCCGAACATTGGCGCGGCCGTCGAGGCGTACGTACGCGCCGTCAAGGACGGTTCGTTCCCGGGACCGGAACATACGTTTTGAGATAGCTGCCGGGCGACTGCCACGGTCGCCCACTGGGGCAACACCTGGCGGAAACAGGAACGCAGGGGCAACGCGAAAATTCCTGGGGCACCGGCGCTGAATTGGGACCCGTCCGATTTCCGCTGAAGGTCATGTCGTCTATCTTGCTCGATTCACTTCTGCGGCCTCGCCGCAAACCGAATCGAGACGACCATGAGCCCCATTTGCCTGATCAACGTCGCGGAGATCCGCGATCACGCCCGCCCCTCGCCTGATCTGCGCGAGACCACGCGCTATCCACGCGTCATCAACTGGATAGCGCGCCTGCTGCGCATCAACCGCGGCTAACGTGGCACCTGTCGCGGGCCCCAAACTTGGCTCAGACCCACCAGACACCGCCGCGCACGTTCGCGACCTACCAAAATCAGGCGTCGCTCGCCTGAGCCATACGCTACAGGACGCGCGCCGCGACTGCGCCGCGCAAGGCGTTGCAAACGAGCAGCGCCTCGGCATTCAGTACATCGGAGCGTGTCAGCGCACGCTCAGCCGCACCTAACTCCGAGTCTTCGAGCAGCACGCCGCGCATCACACCGGGCAACACGCCTGACGACAACGGCGGAGTCCACCAGCGCCCGGCCAGCTTCACGAACACATTCGAGCGGCCACCTTCCGTCAATTCACCACGCTCATTGAAAAACAACGTATCGAAGGCGCCGAGCGCCTCGGCATTGCGCCAGCCGCGGTCGTATTCTGCGCGGCGCGTGGTTTTGTGATGCAACAGCAAATCGCTTGCCTCGGTCGCCGTGAAGCCGTGATCCGGTGCGAGCAGCACGCCGACTACGCTATCGGCAAGCGGCATCAACGGTGCGGCGCTCAGTTGCACGGTGCCGCTTTTGGCGAGCGCGAGCCGCACACGATGCGGCATTCCCGCCGCTAGCAGCGCACATTGCGCTTCGAGGCGCTCACGCAAGCCGGCTTCGTCGAACCGGAAACCGAGCCACGCCGCGCTCCTCGCCAGCCGCGCGAGATGGCGCTCAAGGTGGCGGATGCCATCCTCACGCGTCGCGTACATTGTCTCGAACAGCTCGAAGCCGGGATCGGCATCGGTCAGAAACCTGGCTTTCAATTCGCACTCCGCATATTCGTCGGCGGCGACGCTATCCAGCACGATCCCCGCGCCCACTCCCATGCTGCCCCGGCGCTCACTGGCGCCGCGTGCCGGCGCATCGAGCGTCAAGGTCCGAATCGCGACCGACAGGCAGAAGTCGCCGCAAGCGTCTTGCGCGGCGCTGGACAGTGCGGGAGCGCTCGCGTGAGACGAGCCGCCTGGCAGATCCGCGGAGCCGCAGGTGGCCGGAACGTCCACGGCGTCGAGCCAGCCGATCGTGCCGGTGTAGAGGCCGCGTGGCGTGCTTTCGAGCGTGTCGATCAACTGCACCGTGCGATGCTTCGGCGCCCCGGTGATCGACCCGCAGGGGAACAAGGCGCGCAGCACGTCGGCAAACGAGGTTCGTGCGCGTAACGTCGCTTCCACCGTCGACGTCATCTGCCACACCGACGCGTAAGGCTCGACCGAGAACAACGCTGGCACCTTGACCGAACCTGTCTCGGCGACTCGCGAGAGGTCGTTGCGCAACAGGTCGACGATCATCACGTTCTCGGCGCGGTTCTTCGGATCGTTGACGAGAAATTCCGCAGCGCCCCGATCGGCGACGGAATCGTCCGGCGTGCGCGGCGCGGTGCCCTTCATGGGGCGCGCGCGCAGCCTCGCCCCCGTCTTCTCGACAAACAGCTCCGGCGAGCACGACAACACCCAGCGGTCGTCCGGCAACGCGATCAGCGCACCAAACGGAACCGGCTGCCGCTCGCGCAGGCGCCGATACAATCCAGCCGGCGTGCCGAACACATCGAACCCAAGGCGGTAGGTGTAGTTGACCTGATAGGAGTCGCCGATCCGCAACGCCTCATGGATCGCGCCGATGGCCGCGTCGAACTGCGCCGGATCGACGCTCGCGCGCACGCCCGCCGTACCGGCCACCGATGGCTGCGCCGCGCCGCCGTCGCATTGCGTCAGCCAGGCATCGGCTTCTTCACGCGAGAGCTTCGCGCAGCGTTCGAACAATAAAAAACGCAGCGTGGCATCGCCACGCTGCGTTTTTTGCTCACCAACCGATTCGCCACCGGACGCCTGGGCAGCACGCTCCAGCACGAGCTGCCGGCCGAACTCATACTCGCCCAGCACCACAGCGTGCAAACCGCGCCGCAGATCGGCCGCGACAGCGGCGCACACCGCATCGAGCTGCGCCACATCGGCACAGACCCGTTCATGCAAAAACTGCGTGTAGAGACGGCTCGAGCGCCGCGCCGCCGTCGCGTCGCAATCGTCGAGCAATGCGAACACGGCGCCGCGATCATCAACCATCTTGCCTACCGCCAACTTCAAACAGCCATTAATCGAAGAAGCTCTTCACCCGATCAAACCAGCTCTTGCTTTGCGGGCTATGGCGCGCGCCGCCCTCGACCAGCGATTTCTCGAACTGCTGCAGCAGCTCGCGCTGCGGCTCGGTCAGCTTGACCGGCGTCTCCACTTGCACGTGCACGTACAGATCGCCGGCAATGCTCGAACGCAGCCCCTTGATGCCCTTGCCGCGCAGACGGAACGTCTTGCCCGACTGGGTGCCTTCCGGCACGGTGAAGCTCGCGCGGCCCGCCAGCGTCGGCACTTCGATCTCGCCGCCGAGCGCCGCGGTGGTGAACGGAATCGGCATCTGGCAATGCAGGTCGTCGCCGTCGCGCTCGAACACCGAGTGCTGCTTGATGTGAATCTCGACGTACAAATCGCCCGACGGACCGCCGTTGATGCCCGGCTCGCCGTTACCGGCCGAGCGGATGCGCATGCCATCGTCGATACCCGCCGGAATCTTCACTTCCAGCGTCTTGGTTTCCTTCACCTTGCCCGCGCCGTGGCAATGCACGCACGGATCAGGAATGTGGCTGCCGGTGCCGTGACACTTCGGGCAGGTCTGCTGGATGCTGAAAAAGCCCTGCGACATGCGCACCGAACCCGCGCCATTACAGGTCGGGCAGGTTTCCGGCTTGGTGCCGGGCTTCGCGCCCGAGCCGTGACAGATTTCACACGATACCCAGCTCGGCACGCGGATCTGCGTGTCGTAACCGTGCGCGGCCTGCTCCAGCGTGATTTCCATGCTGTAGCGCAGATCGGCGCCGCGATACACCTGCGGGCCGGCACGGCCACCGCCACGCGCGGCGCCACCGGCCGCCTGGCCGAAGATGTCGCCGAAAATATCGCCGAATGCGTCGGCAAACCCGCCGAAGCCCTGCGCGCCGGCGCCGCCCATGTTCGGGTCGACGCCTGCATGGCCGTACTGGTCGTACGCCGCACGCTTCTGCGAGTCCGACAGCATTTCATAGGCTTCCTTCACCTCTTTGAAATGCTCTTCCGCATCCTTGTTGCCCGGATTGCGGTCAGGGTGATGCTTCATCGCCAGCTTGCGATAAGCCTTCTTGATTTCGTCGTCGCTCGAGTTCTTTGCGACGCCCAGAACCTCGTAGTAATCCCGTTTCGCCATATCGGTTCAACGCCCTCCGCGCAGCAAGGCACGGCGGCTCCTCTTGAATGCTGGAGTCTCGCGACTCGTCCGGCCGCTGCTCGCCCGCCGTTTACGCGGCTTGAGCAACGCCCTCCATAAAACAAATGTGCCCGGAGAGCCCAAACAGGCTCACCAGGCGCGATAACCGCTTTGCAGGTTGATGCATCCGGAACGGGTGCAGACCATTTTTCTGCCGGGCCGCACACATCGCTGTGTGCGGCTTTACGGTCAAATTGCGACCTGGCTTTAGTCCCTCTTCACTTCCTTGAACTCGGCGTCGACCACGTCGTCTTCCGGCTGGCTCGCGCCACCGGCCGAGGCACCGCCGGCCGCACCAGCAGCACCAGCAGCACCTGCCGCTGCGCCTGCTGCACCTTGCGCAGCCTGCATGTCGGCGTACATCTTTTCGCCAAGCTTCTGCGAGGCCGTTGCCACGACTTCGATCTTGGCTTCGATCGCCGCCTTGTCGCTCGAACTGCTCTTCAGCGTTTCTTCGAGGTCCTTCAGCGCCGCTTCGATCTTTTCCTTCTCAGCCGCGTCCAGCTTGTCGCCGTACTCGGTGAGCGCCTTCTTCGTGCTGTGCACCAGCGCGTCGCCCTGGTTACGGGCATCGGCCAGCTCGCGCAGCTTGTGATCTTCTTCCGCGTTCGCTTCGGCGTCCTTCACCATCTTTTCGATTTCGGCTTCCGACAGACCCGAGTTCGCCTTGATGACGATACGGTTTTCCTTGCCCGTCGCCTTGTCCTTCGCGCCGACGTGCAGAATGCCGTTCGCGTCGATGTCGAAGCTCACTTCGATCTGCGGCACGCCGCGCGGTGCCGGCGGAATGCCTTCGAGGTTGAACTCGCCCAGCAGCTTGTTGCCGGCTGCCATTTCGCGTTCGCCCTGGAACACCTTGATCGTCACAGCGCCCTGGTTGTCATCCGCGGTCGAGTAGACCTGCGCATGCTTGGTCGGGATCGTCGTGTTCTTGTTGATCATCTTCGTCATGACGCCGCCGAGCGTTTCGATGCCGAGCGACAGCGGGGTCACGTCGAGCAGCAGCACGTCCTTGCGGTCACCGGACAACACCTGGCCCTGGATCGCGGCGCCTACAGCCACGGCTTCGTCCGGGTTCACGTCACGGCGCGGTTCCTTGCCGAAGAATTCCTTAACCTTGTCCTGCACCTTCGGCATACGCGTCATACCGCCGACGAGAATCACGTCGTCGATTTCACCAACCTTCACGCCCGCGTCCTTGATCGCCAGACGGCACGGTTCGATGGTGCGTTCGATCAGTTCTTCAACCAGCGCTTCGAGCTTCGCACGCGTAATTTTCAGGTTCAAGTGCTTCGGACCCGACGCGTCTGCCGTGATGTACGGCAGGTTGATTTCGGTCTGCTGGCTCGACGACAGTTCGATCTTCGCCTTTTCAGCCGATTCCTTCAGGCGTTGCAGCGCGAGCACGTCCTTCGACAGATCGACGCCTTGTTCCTTCTTGAACTCGCCGATGATGTAATCGATGATGCGCTGGTCGAAGTCTTCACCGCCAAGGAACGTATCGCCGTTCGTCGAGAGCACTTCGAACTGCATTTCGCCGTCAACGTCGGCGATTTCGATGATCGAAATGTCGAACGTACCGCCGCCGAGGTCATACACGGCAATCTTGCGGTCGCCCTTCTCAGCCTTGTCGAGACCGAACGCGAGCGCAGCTGCGGTCGGTTCGTTGATGATCCGCTTGACTTCCAGACCCGCGATGCGGCCGGCGTCTTTGGTAGCTTGACGCTGGCTGTCGTTGAAGTACGCGGGAACCGTGATCACGGCTTCCGTGACCGGCTCGCCGAGGTAGTCTTCAGCGGTCTTCTTCATCTTGCGCAGGACTTCAGCCGAGATTTGCGGCGGAGCCAGCTTCTGATCGCGCACTTCGACCCATGCGTCGCCGTTGTCGGCCTTGACGATCTTGTAAGGCATCAGACCGATGTCTTTCTGCACTTCTTTTTCTTCAAAGCGGCGGCCGATCAGGCGCTTGACCGCGTACAGCGTGTTGCGCGGGTTCGTGACCGACTGACGCTTCGCAGGCGCGCCGACGAGAATCTCGCCGTCTTCCATGTAAGCAATGATCGACGGCGTGGTGCGCGCACCTTCCGAGTTCTCGATCACCTTGACCGAGTTGCCTTCCATGATCGCCACGCACGAGTTGGTCGTGCCGAGGTCGATGCCGATAATTTTGCCCATTTCACTAATCTCCTGACTTTGATCGCTGCAGTAGGTTGCCTTGTGCCCATCTGGCGGCAAGGCAACCCGCCTTCAATTCATACCTGCACTCAACATAAGTGCGTCCGCATCGTTTTCAAGACCTTGAATGCAATGCGGTCTTTAATTTTTTTCAATCGGCTGCGGCTGCGGGGGCGGCGGGGGCGCCGTCAGCCGGGCCGCGTTCGCAGGGCTGCCATCAGCCAGCCCGCGTTCGGCGCGCGGCCGGCGGCTGCGAGCCGTCCAGGCTATGCCTTACGCTTACTTCGGCTGCGCGACAGTAACGAGCGCCGGACGCAGAACCCGGTCGGCAATCACGAAACCCTTCTGCAGCACGGAGACGACCGTGTTCGCTTCCTGGTCAGCCGGTACCATCGAGATAGCCTGGTGACGATGCGGGTCGAACTTCTCGCCAGCCGGCGGGTTGATCGGAACCACCCGGCCCTTCTCAAGCGCACCGTTCAACTGACGCAACGTCAGTTCGACACCTTCGCGGACCTTCTGCAGGTCGTCGGACGAGTGGGCGACGGCCGCCTCGAGACTGTCGACCACCGGCAGCAGATGCTCGGCAAAGCTTTCGATGGCGAACTTGTGGGCCTTGGCGACGTCTTCCTGCGCGCGGCGGCGCACGTTTTCGGTCTCGGCCTTGGCACGCAGGAAGCTCTCCTGCAGCTCGGCGATCTTGGCCTGCGCTTCGGCCAAAGCAGCTTCGGCGCCAGCCGGCGCAGCCGAACCCGCTGCAGCTTCAGCCGGGTTGGCTTCCGGCTGAACTGCGGCTGCCTCGGCGGCTTGGCGCGCGGCTTCTTCGGCGGACGTGGGATTCTGGCTCGTCGGGTTCTCTTGCGTGTTTTCCATGTCGCTGAAAGTCTTTAAAAATTAAAAGCCAAAGGGTGGCCGCACGGGTTTCCGGCGGGCTCGTTCGAGCGTTGCGGAAACACCACACACACCACCGCTCATCGTCGCTGCATTTGGGGGCCCAAACCACGATTTCAAGGCGTCAAACGGAACTTTTCGCACCGCAGCAGTGCGACGAGAAATGCCTCGTTACAACCATTACTCTGACTTCATCAGAATGAGATTGAGCGCGTTCGTGGACTGACCTACACTGCAATTGTTCGTCGGGAGACGCACGTTAACCCTAACCCGGCGCATACCACTTCATTCAATTCAACGCGCGGGTTCGTACTGCATCCTTTCGGGGGAGTACCGTGAAACTGACCTTTGCAATATCCGTGGTCGCCTTGGTGCTCATCGCGGGAACCACAACCATCTGCATGTCCGGGGCCGTCAACGACAGCACGACCGAGTATGGCGGTGTGCATGCCACGATGGAACAACTGTTCAATCCCCACCTGAAAGTTTGTCGATAATGCGCCGGTCGCGCTTGGTCGGGCGCCCGTGCAAAGCGGCGGCCGGCTCGCGATAGGTCTTGCGCCGCTCCTGCTCCACCTGCCGCTTCACCTTGCTCTCCTCAGTCTCTGCATAAAGCGTCTGCGCCACACTCGCCGGACCACGCACGTCACATACACCCAGCACCTCCACCTGCCAGACGATCCGCTCGATCTCGATCTCAACCAGGTCGCCCACCCGCACGTCCTTGGCCGGCTTGACCGCCGCACCGCCAATCCGCACATGACCTTTGTCGACAGCGTCCGCTGCAAGCGAACGGGTCTTGAAGAAGCGTGCGGCCCATAGCCATTTGTCGATGCGCAAACGCGCACCGGGTTCAGTTGCGATCTTGTAGTTCATCGGTCAGTCTGGCGCCGTAAGCGACGCACCAAGCGCGTTGAAACGATGCTGCACGGCAGGTTCACGTCGTCACCGCGCCTTGCGCGGTCGCTGCCTGCACCGGCCAGCCCTGCAGATTCTGCGCGACGATCTCACCCAGTGCGGCAATCCAGGCCTGCGAGGCGTTCAGGCAAGGAATCCGGTGAAATTCCTTGCCGCCTGCATGCACGAACTCGTCGCGAACTTCCATGCCAATTTCCTCGATAGTTTCGAGGCAATCGGCAGTAAAGCCCGGACAAAATACATCTGCGCGGCGCACACCCGCCGCGCCCAGCTCCTTGAGTGTCGGCGCAGTGTAAGGTTGCAGCCATTCGGCCTTGCCGAAGCGCGACTGAAACGTGACACGGCACTCCACCGGCGAGAGTTCGAGCGCCTGCATCAGCAGCGCGCCCGTTTGCTGGCACTGGTCGTGGTACGGATCGCCCAGATCGAGCGTGCGCTTAGGCACGCCGTGGAAACTCAGCACCAGCTTGTCGCCGGCCGCGAAGTCCGGACGGCCGTGCGCGTGCCAATAGTGGTGCACCTGCGCAGCCAGCGCCGCAATATAGGCCGGATGGTCGGCGTATTGGCGGATGGTGCGGATTTCCGGCTGGTTGCGCATGCGCTTGAGCGCCGAAAACGCATCGTCGAAGGCCGTAGCCGTGGTGGACGACGAGTATTGCGGGTACATGGGCACCAGCAGCACACGCTCGGCGCCGGCCAGCTTCAACTGGTTCAGCATGGCCGGGATGCCCGGCATGCCGTAACGCATCGCGTACTCGACTATTACCGTGTAGTCGTTCACCTGCAGCAGATGCCTCAACCCTTCCACCTGCTTCTCGGTGAACACGCGCAACGGCGAACCTTCGGGCGTCCACACCGCGGCATATTTCCTGGCCGACGAGATGCCGCGCAACGGCAGGATCAATAGCCGCAGGATTACCTGCCAGATGACGGCAGGAATCTCGACGACCCGCGGATCGGACAGAAACTGCGCCAGATAGCGGCGCACGGCCCGCGGCGTTGGGGCGTCCGGCGTGCCTAGATTGATCAGCAAGACCGCAACACGATGGGATGTGGCAGGCTGCGAAGGCCGCTCGAGATCAAAACGCATAGGCGACAGGGTTGGCCGCGTGCAGCGGAAACGGTTCAGGTGGAACTCATTATAACGGTGCGGTCCGCCGCGCATACCTGGCCGTTCGGCCGATTGGCAAGCTCCTCGCCACCCTGCATCATTTGCAGCATGGCGTTGCGGCACGGGCCGGGCGGCTCATACAGGCAGCGCGTTGCGCAAACGCAGGCATAGACATACGTCTGCGCCGCTCGCGAGAGCTGGCGCCTACTGCTGGCTAAGCGTCAGCGAAAGCAGGCGCGCCGTAATGTCGACGATCGGAATCACGCGGTTGTAGGCCATCCGCGTCGGCCCGATCACGCCGAGCGTGCCGACAATCTTGCCGTTCACTTCATACGGCGCGGTCACCACGCTCATTTCTTCGATCGGCACGAGGTTCGACTCGCCGCCAATGAAAATCTGCACGCCCTGGGCGTGACTCGACACGTCGAGCAACTGAAGGAGGCTGGTCTTTTGGTCGAATACATCAAACAGCTTGCGCAGCCGCGCCATATCCGAGGAAAGGTCGGCGACTTCGAGCAGGTTGCGCTCGCCCGAGATCAGCACGGTCTCGCCGGTGTCGGCTTCGTCCGTGCTGGCCGTCACGGCGGCGTGCATCAGCGTGGTCATATCGCCGCGCAACTCGTCGATCTCTTCGCGCAGGCGCCGGCGCACTTCGTCGAAGGACAGGCCGGCAAAATGGGCATTGATGTAATTGGAGGCCTCCACGAGCTGCGACGGCGAAAAATCGCGCTGGGTGGCCATGATGCGGTTCTGGACGTCGCCCTCGGGTGTGACGATGATGAGCAGAATGCGCTTGTCGGACAGACGCATGAACTCGATCTGCTTGAACACGTGGCTGCGCCGCGGCGTCAGCACCACGCCGGCAAACTGCGAGAGGTTGGACAGCACGCTAGCCGCCGCCGCCACGATCTTCTGCGGCTCGCCCGCCTGCAGCGTGGTCTTGACGGTGCGCATGACGGCTTCTTCGTCAGCGGCCGACTCGACGGTCAGCATGGTGTCGACGAACAGGCGGTAACCGCGCGGCGTGGGAATGCGGCCCGCCGAAGTATGCGGACTGATGACGAGCCCCAGCTCCTCCAGATCGGACATCACATTGCGAATCGTCGCCGGGCTCAGCTCCAGGCCGGAGTAGCGGGACAACGTGCGCGAGCCGACCGGCTGACCCTCGGCGATATAGCGCTCGATCAGCGTTTTGAGGAGGGTTTGTGCGCGGGGATCTAGCATGACGGAAAATTTTAGCTTAATGACGTGACAACCGCGAGCGCTAACAATTCTAGCGGTGCTGGCAAGGTTGCCCGAGCGCTTACTCCGGTCCCATGCAGAATGGTTGCTGTCATCAGGACTTCACCATTCTAACGATAATCCTGCGCAGACCGGACAGCGCGCCGCTCACCCGCCCCGCGCCGGCCGCCCATGTGGCCGCGGACGGTTCTTTTCAGCCCCCACCTATGGTGTAATGCCGGCATGCAAGTTACCAGCCAGTTCAAGACCGTCGCGCTCGTCGGGCGCAGCAATACGCCAGGCATCGGCGAGCCGCTGACCGCGCTCGCCTCGTGCATCGCGAAGCGCGGCTTCGAGGTGGTGTTCGAAGCGGAAACCGCCGCCGAGATCGGCGTGACCGAATACCCCGCCTTGCGCCCGGCGGAGATCGGCGCGCGCGCCGACGTGGCCGTGGTGCTGGGCGGCGACGGCACGATGCTCGGCATCGGCCGCCAGCTTGCGCCCTACCGCACGCCGCTGATCGGTATCAACCACGGGCGGGTCGGCTTTATCACCGACATCCCGATTTCCGACATGCAGGAAATCGTCCCGCAGATGCTCGGCGGCCACTTCGAGCGCGAGGAGCGCATGCTACTCGAAGCGCGCATCATGCGCGACGGCAACCCGATCTACCACGCGCTGGCGTTCAACGACGTGGTGGTGAACCGCAGCGGCTTCTCAGGAATGGCGGAACTGCACGTGGCCGTGGACGGCCGCTTCATGTACAACCAGCGCTCGGACGGGCTGATCGTCGCCACGCCGACCGGCTCGACCGCGTACGCGTTGTCATCGTCGGGGCCGATCCTGCATCCGCAGTTGCAAGGCATCGTGCTGGTGCCGATTGCGCCGCACGCGCTGTCCAACCGCCCTATCGTGCTGCCGGACGACTCGAAGGTCAGCATCCAGATCGTCTCGGGCCGCGACGTGAACGTCAATTTCGACATGCAGTCGTTCACCGCGCTCGAACACAACGACACAATCGAAGTGCGCCGCTCGCGCCATACCGTGCCGTTGCTGCACCCGATCGGCCACAGCCACTTCGCGACGCTGCGCAAGAAGCTGCACTGGAACGAATACCCGTCGCACGAAGACGACATCAAGCCCTGAACGAATCCTGAGCACCTGGCCGCAGCCGGTAACCCAAGCCACCACACGACCTCCATGCTTCGCCACCTCTCGATACGCGACTTCGTCATCGTCGCCGCGCTCGATCTTGAATTCGACAGCGGCTTTACGGTTTTTTCAGGTGAAACAGGCGCCGGCAAGTCGATCCTGATCGATGCTCTCGCGCTAGCGCTCGGCGCCCGCGCCGACGCCAGCGTCGTGCGCACCGGCGAGGCCCGTGCCGACATCACCGCCGAATTCGAAACCCACGCGCAAGTTGAGCAATGGCTCGACGAGCAAGCGTTCGCCACGCCAGGGGCCTCAGGCGGCGCCGTCGGTGCGAACGGCGTGCATGGCGCAGACGGCGTCGATCCGCACGGCAACACGGTCATGCTGCGGCGCGTGGTGGATGCGAACGGCCGCTCGCGTGCCTTCATCAACGGCACCGCAGCGACGCTCACGCAACTGCGCGAGGTCGGCGAGATGCTGGTCGATATTCACGGGCAGCATGCCCACCAGTTGCTGATGCGCCCAGACGCGCAGCGAGAACTGTTCGACACCCACGCCGGCCTCGTCGACAAGGCCGCCGCCGTGAGCCGCGCATGGCGCACGTGGCGCGACAAGATGCAAGCGGTGGAAACGGCCAGGACCCGCGACCGCGAACTGCAACTCGAGCGCGAGCGGCTCGCCTGGCAACTGACCGAACTCGACAAGCTCGCCCCGCAACCGGGCGAATGGGAAGAGGTCAACGCGGAACACAACCGCTTGTCGCATTCGGCCAATCTGATCGACGGCGTGCAAGGCGCGCTCAACGCGCTGTCCGAATCGGACGAGGCGATGATCACGCATCTCGCCTCGATCGTCTCGAAGCTGCGCGATCTGGCGGAAATCGACCCGGCGTTGAACGATGCCCTTGCTGCGCTCGAGCCGGCCGAAATCCAGTTGCAGGAAGCGGCCTATTCGCTGAGCCACTACGCGCAGCGGCTGGAGCTCGATCCTGACCGGCTCGCCCAGATCGAGAAACGCGTCGACGCCTTGCATTCGGCCGCGCGCAAGTTCCGTCTGCAGCCGGAAACGCTGCCCGAAGAACACGCGGCTCGCCGTGCGCAACTAGCCGCGCTGGACGCCGCCGCGGATCTGGAAAGCCTGCACGCCGCCGAGGCGAAAGCGAAGGAAGCCTATCTGGCCGAAGCCAAGCTGCTCTCGAAGGCGCGCGCCAAGGCAGCCAAGGCCTTGGGCTCGGCGGTCACCACCGGCATGCAGGAACTGTCGATGAAAGGCGGCAGCTTCGAAGTCGCCCTGGTCGCGCTGCCGGAAGGCGGCGCACACGGGCTGGAGCAGGTCGAGTTCCGCGTGGCCGGCCATGCCGGTGTGCCGCTGCGGCCGCTCGCCAAAGTCGCGTCGGGGGGCGAACTGGCGCGTATCAGCCTCGCGCTCGCGGTAATCGCCAGCGCCGCCAGCCCGACGCCGACCCTGATCTTCGACGAAGTGGATACGGGCATTGGCGGCGGCGTCGCGGAAGTGGTCGGACGGCTGCTGCATCAGCTCGGGCGCGCCCGCCAGGTGCTGTGTGTGACGCACTTGCCGCAAGTGGCCGCGCGTGGCGACCATCATTTCCAGGTGGCGAAAGCGTCTAACAAGAAAGGCGGCACGGTCAGCAGCGTGACATCGCTCGACAAGGCGAGCCGCATCGAGGAGGTGGCACGCATGCTGGGTGGGCTGGAGATCACCGCCACCACCCGCAAGCACGCCAAGGAGATGCTGGCGGCGTAGGCAACCGTCGGCCTCAGGGGACACGCAGCTATTCGCTCAGTCGCGCGCGCCCTTGACCCGAAGGGCGCCGCCCAAGGTCACCCCAAGGTCACCCCAAGGTCATCAGAAGCTTACGCAGCGCATCCCCCAAACACGCGCTTCCACAGCGCCAGCACCGCCTGCCGCTCCGCCCCGACTGCCGCCGGCTCGACCCGCGCCTTCTCCATGCCATCGAGGCGCAGCTTGTGCTGCAGCTTGCGATAAGTGCGATACGCCGCGCCGACCGTCTCGGCCTCTTCCGCGCTCATCATCCCGAAACGCGACACCTCGCGCAGCAAAGCGATATTGCCGGTATTGCGGATCAGTTCGGGATCTCGCGCCGCGTGCAGCAGCACCCAGTACTGCACGGTGAATTCGATATCCACCATGCCGCCGCGATCGTGTTTCAGGTCGAACAGCTCGGTCCGGTTCGGATGCCCTGCCTCGACACGCTCGCGCATCTCGACAATCTCCTTGGCGAGCGGCCCGGCCTCACGCGGTGTGGTCAAGACCTGCTCGCGGATCGCCTCGAAGCGGGCGCCGATCTCGGCATCGCCCGCGCAATAGCGCGCCCGCGTCAGCGCCTGGTGCTCCCAGACCCACGCCGTATTGGCCGCATCGCCTTCACGCAACTGGTAGCGCCTGAACGCGTCCAGATCCGTGACGAGGAGGCCCGATTCGCCGTTCGGCCGCAGCCGCAGATCCACGTCGAACAGCGTGCCGGCACCGGTGGCCATCGTGAGCCACGTGATCAGGCGCCGCGTGAAGGTCGAATAGACGTCCGCCGCTGCGTCGTCCGGGTCGTCGTAGAGGAAGATCAGGTCGAGGTCGGATGCGTAACCCAGCTCCTTGCCGCCCAGCTTTCCATACGCAATGACGGCAAAGCGCGGCACCTCGCGGTGCCGTTTGGCCAACTGCTTCCAGACCGCCTCGAGCGTCACGTCGAGCACGGCGTCCGCGAGTTCGGAGAGCCGGTCGCTGACGTGCTCCACGCTCAGCTTGCCGGCCAGATCGATCAGCAAAATGCGGAACACTTCGGCCTGGTGAGCGTGGCGCAGCAGGTCCATCTGCTGCTCCACGCCATCCGCCGCCGCGAGGCGCAAGCGCAGCGTGCGCTTGAACTCGGGCCAGTCGAACGGGCTGGCAATCGCCTCGTCGTCGAGCAGTTCATCGAGCAGTTGCGGATGGCGAAGCAGATAGCCGGCCGCCCAGCGCGAGGCGCCCAGCACCGACAACACCCGGTGCAAGGCCTGCGGATACTCGGTGAGCAAGGCCAGATAGGCGCCGCGCCTGCTCACCGCTTCGAGCAGGTCAAAGAAGCGCGCCACCGTATCGCCGCGCCGGGTGGGCGGCTCCAACGTGCGCGCCGCTTCGAGCGCCCGTTGCGCGACGATGTCGAAGCGCTGCCGGCTGCGCTCGGCAAGCCCCGCGTAACGCGACGAATTCCACACGGCGCGCAGCCGCGCGAGCAGTTCGTCCGGCTCGGGAATCCCCAGCTCGACCAGACGCGCGTGCAGCGCTGCGTCCGCGCTATCGTCGGCGAGCGCGCTACTCCAGACCCATGCCGCCGCGCCGTCTTCCGGCGCGCCGCAGCCGTCGCGGCCGCTCACCTTATCGGCGAAAATCTGGTCGAACTGCTGTTCGACCAGTTCGCGGTGCGCGTCGAGCTTCGTCATCAGCGCCGCGTAATCGTCGAAGCGCATGGCATGCGCGAGCGCCGCGCGTTCGTCCGGATCGACCGGCATGGCGTGCGTCTGTGCGTCGTTGCGGTACTGCAGGCGGTGTTCGAGTTCACGCAGAAAGCGATAGGCCTGCGAAAGCGCCACGCACACGGCCGGCGCGATCAGACCATGCGCCGCGGCGTGGCGCAGCACGGCCAGCGTCGGGCGCACCCGAAAGCCCGCGTCCTGACCGCCGCGAATCAACTGGAACACCTGGGCGCTAAACTCGATCTCGCGGATCCCGCCGCGGCCGAGCTTGATGTCGTCGGCTTTGTCCGGCCGCATCGAGGCGCGGCGCTGCGCTTCCTGGCGGATCTGCAAGTGCAGGGCGCGGATCGCGCTGATGACGCCGAAGTCCAGATAGCGGCGGTAGATAAACGGCGTGACGATCGCATCGAGCTGCTTCGACAGGCGCTGCGCGGCCTCGCTGCCACCTTCGGAGACAAGCCGCCCCTTGATCCAGGCGTAGCGTTCCCACTCGCGGCCCTGCACGTAAAAATACTCTTCGAGCATGCCAAGGCTACACACCAGCGGTCCCGAATCGCCGTTCGGGCGCAGCCGCATATCGACGCGAAACACGTAACCGTCGGCGGTCACCTCGGCCAGCGCGGCGATCAGCCGTTTGCCGAGGCGGGCAAAAAAGTCCTGGGTGGCAATCGGCGAACGCTGGCCGCCGGCGGTTTCGCCGTCTTCCTCGTAGACGAAGATCAGGTCGATATCCGACGAAACATTCAGTTCACGGCCGCCCAGCTTGCCCATGCCGACCACCCCGAGCGTCAGCCGCTCGCCCTCGGGGCCGCGCGGCTCGCCGTAGAGCACTTCGAGATCGGCGGACAACACCGCCATGGCCCGCTGGATCGTGGTTTCAGCGAGGTCGGTCATCGCGCCGGTCACTTCGGCGACGTCGGCCCGGCCGGCCAGATCGCGCTCCATCACGGCGCAGAACACCTCTGTGCGCAACTGGCGCAGCGCGCGCTTCAAGGCATCTTCGGTCAGCGAGCCGCCGTTGGCGGCCGCTAGTGCCGCGCAAAGCTCATCGAAGCGGGCCTCGATCCGCTCGCGGGTGACCGGCGCCTGCGCCAGCGCGGCGATCCGCCCGGCGAGTTCGGGACGGGCTGCGAACCCACGGGCCGCATAGTGTGAATAGCTGGAACTCAGGAGGGAGGCGTCGGTCATCAGAAGGTCTGGATCGCTGATTGCTACATTCGTCTTATCACGAGGCGTCGCCTCGCGTCGCGTTGCTCGCGAGGCGGCATGGGCACAGGGTTTGACGGATATTCGTCGTGGCTGGCCCGTGTGTTACATTTCGTCGTTAGACTGCAAAACTACCATACGCCCACCCCCGCCGCAGCATGTCCGAGCGAAACGAATCCGCCGAGCAACAGGAAGCCGGACAAGTCAGGCCAGTGAGCAGCAGCGACCACGTAGTGCTGCGCCACACCCTGCGAGTGCTGCTGGCAATCGCGCTGGTTATTTACTTCATCGCGGCGGCGCTGTTCCTGGGTCTGCGCTACGGCTTGCTGCCGCACGTCGATGCGTTCCGGCCGCGCATCGAAGCCCTCGTCTCCGACAAGATCCACGCACAGCTGGAAATCGGCAAACTCGCGCCGCACTGGACCGGCTTCCAGCCCGGCATCGACGTCACCAATCTGACGATTCGCGACCGCGACGGCAAGCTCGGGCTGAACATCCCGCACGCCACCGCGACCGTCTCGTGGAGTTCGCTATGGCAGTTCAAGCCGATTCTCTCCACTCTGATTGTCGATCAGCCCGACGTGCTGATCGAGCGCAGTTCTGACGGCTCGCTCTCGGTGGCCGGCGTCACCGTGCCGAGCACCCACACCGGCAACGACACCTTCAGTTCCTGGCTGCTGCGGCAGCAGGCCATCGTGCTGCGCGGCGGCACGCTGCGCTGGCGCGACGCGCGCCACGACGCGCCCGAGCTGGCGCTGCAGAACATCCGCCTCGCCATCCTGAACGACGGCTACGACCACCATCTCGCGCTGCAGGCTCCGCCGGACGGCAAGGTGCTGCACGGCCCACTCGATTTCCGCGCGCACTTCAAGAACGCGCGGCTGTCGGCCATCGGCAAGCCGATCAACTGGACCGGGCAGGCCTATATCTCCACGGGGCCCGTCGATCTGCCCGCGCTCGCCCACTACATGGATTTCCCGATCGAGACCAACGCGGGGCGGATCGACAACGCTATCTGGATCGACTTTGCGCAAGGCCAGATGAAGTCGGCAAGCGGCGAACTGTCGGGCACCAACGTCTCGTTGCGCGTGCGTCCGACCCAGCCGCGCCTCGATGTGCCGGTCGCAAGCTTCTCGTGGAAACTCGATATCGCGCCGGGCGACTACACGCTGCAACTCGATCATCTGCATGCCGAACTGGGCCAGCCGCCGCTCGACGACGGCACGCAACTGACCCGCATCCTCGCGCTCACCACGCTGACCGGCCACTACCGCCGGCCGTCGGTGCAACACGGCCAGTTGATCAGCGTGACCGGCGACCGGGTCGACCTCGGGATTCTCGCGGAATTCAGCCGTGCGCTGCCGCTGTCGAGCCGCCTGCTCAATGAACTGGTGCGTTTCGATCCGCGCGGCCTCGTGTCGAACTATCTGATCGAGGTCGAACGGGCCAAGCCGGATTCCGGCGAAGCGGCCAGCGAGCACAACGCGAGCGGCTCCGAGCCGATCGTGCGCTACCGCTTCAAGGCGGACCTGCAGGGCATCAGCGTGGCCGCCCAGGAGCCGCCGCCGGGGCTGACGCCGCTGGGGCACCCGCGCGCGGGCCTGCCGGGCGTCGAAAACCTGTGGGGTAGAGTGGACGCCGACGACACCCACGGCGTCATGACGATCGATACCAACAATGTGGCCGTCACGCTGCCGGGTGTGTTCGACGACCCGCGCCTCAAATTCGACCGCCTGCAAGGCCGCGGTAGCTGGACCGTCAAGCCGGCCGCGCCGGGCGAAGCGCATAAGGCGTTTGCCATTTCCGTGCCGCAACTGAGCGTCGCCAACGCGGACACCGCCGCCACGGTCACGGCGGACTACAGCAACCCCGGTCACGGCCGCGGCTCGCTCGACCTGACGGCAAAGTTCGAGCACGCCCAGGTCGCGCGCATCGTCCGTTACCTCCCCACCAGCATCAGCGAGAAGCTGCGCACCTACCTCGGTCACGGGCTGCAAGCCGGGATCTCGCGCGGCGCGGTAATCGAGGTGCACGGCGACCTCACCAGGTTCCCCTACTCGCGCGACCCGAGCGCCGGTGTGTTCCATATCGTCGCGCCGTTCAAGGGCGGCAAGTTCGACCCGTCGCCGTATCCACCGCGCAAGATGAAGGACGGCGTGACGCCGAATGTGTGGCCGCCGCTGGACGATATCGACGGCACCTTCGAGTTGAAAGAGAACGTGTTGCGCTTCGATGTCGAGCGGGCGCGCTATAAGCGGGTCGCGCTCAACAAGGTCAGCGGCAAGATCGACGATCTGGGCACCAAGGCCTCGAGCCTCGTGATCAATGGCGATGGCCACGGGCCGCTCGCCGACATGATCGAGTACGTCAACGAGAGCGCGCTCGGCGGCCTGTCGAAGCACGTCGGCGAGAAGGTGCGCGCCGAGGGGCCCGCGTCGCTCGCGTTGAAGCTGACGGTACCGCGCACGCCGAAGCCGCATATCGCCGTCGAGGGCGCAGTGGGCTTCCAGAACAACCGCCTGAGCATGGACAATGTGCCGCCGTTGTCGCAACTGACCGGCAAGGTGCGCTTCACCGAACACACCGCCCAGCTCGACCGGCTCGCCGGCCAGTTCCTGGGCGGCGACGTGCATGCCAACGGCGGCGTGCAGAATAACGGCAGCTATGCGCTTGATTTAAACGGCCATATTGCCGTCGATGCCGCCCGCGGGCTCAACCTGCACGGCCCGGCGGCCCAGGTGCTCACGCGCATGAGCGGCAGCGCGCCGTATGACCTGAGCGTGAGCGGCGCCAAGGGCCGTTTGCCGGTCGTCACCGCCAATTCCGACCTGAGCGGCCTCGCGCTCGACTTCCCGGCGCCCTTCAACAAGCCGGTCGGCAAGCCGATGCCGCTGCATTTCACCTTCAAGCCCGCCGCCTCGGATAGCGACGCCGGCCTGCAGCGCGCCGATCTGCAATTCGGCCCGATCGCCGCCACGTATCTGCTGCGCCACACACCCGGCCAGCCGCCGGCGGTGGTGGTCGGCGCGGTCGGCGTCAACAAGCCAGCCGAATTGCCGACCGAAGGCGTGATCGCCGCGGTCGACATCGACGCCTTCGACGCCGATCAATGGCGTGCTCTCGTGACCCAGATGCGCAGCAAGGAAGCCGCCGCGCCCGCCACCCCGGCCAGCGCGCCGAGCGCACCCAACCCGACGCTGACGCAGTTCCTGCCGAACCGCTTTGCCGTACACATCGGCACCCTGACGCTGCTCAAGCGCCACTGGGAAAGCGTGATCGTCGGCGCCTCGCGCGACAACGGCAACTGGCAGGCCAACGTTGCGTCGAACCAGGTCTCCGGGCACGTCGCCTGGCTGCCCGGCCCGACCAAGGGTTCGCCCGGCACGCTGCAGGCGCGACTCGCCCGGCTGGTGATTCCCTCCGCTACCGAAAACGACCTGCTCGGCCAGGCGATCTCGGCGCCGGCGCAGAACATGCCGTCGATAGATCTGCTGGTGAACGAGCTGATCGTACGCGGCCACAACTTCGGCAGCCTCGAAGTCGATGCGCACAACTTCGAGGAAGACGGCGTGCCGGTCTGGCAACTGGACAAGCTCGACATCAGCAACCCGGCCGCGACGCTGAGCGCCACCGCCAACTGGCGCACCTCGACGCGCCTTGGCGCCAGTGCCGACGAAGACACGCCGAAGCGCACCGTGTTCGACTTCAAGCTCGACATCAAGGATGCCGGCGCGCTGCTCGAACAGGCCGGCCAGCCGCGCACGCTCAAGGGCGGCAGCGGCACGCTGTCGGGCAAGGTGGTGTGGCGCGGCGGTCCGACCCAGATCGACTACCCGACGCTCAACGGCAACCTCTCGGTGGATCTGCGCCATGGCCAGATTCTCAAGGTCGATCCGGGCGTCGCCAAGCTGCTGGGCGTGCTGAGCCTGCAAAGCCTCGCGCGCTTCGCGACGCTGAATTTCCGCGACGTGATCGGCGAGGGCCTGCCGTTCGAGAGCGTCACCGGCACCGGACAGATCAGCGACGGCATCGGCCGCACGGACAACTTCAAGATGGTCACGGCACCGGCGCGCGCCGAGATGTCGGGCTCCGTGGACCTCGCCCAGGAAACCCAGGACCTGTACGTGCACGTCGTGCCGACGGTCAGCGCGGGCGCGGGCGTGGTGGCCGCTACGGTGATCAATCCGCTGTTCGGGCTCGCCGCGCTGGTGGCCGATTTCGCGCTGTCGAAGTCGATCTCGAAAGCGTTCGCGCTGGACTACGCCATCACCGGTTCGTGGTCGAAACCGCACGTCGAGCGGTTGCACGGCGATCGCGGTAAGATGGACCTGCCGGCTTCGGCCGTGGAAGCGCAGTGAGGCCTGAGTCAGTTGGCTCAGCGGGCTCACGGCGCCTGCGGTGGCGGACCGGCGGCGGTACCGCCTTGATCGACGTATGCAGCACCTGCGGTTGGTGCTGCCCAGCCGGGAGTCTTTCGAAACGCTCATGAGCGAACAACACGCCTACTCCACCTCCCCTAGCCCGTCCTTCCGCGTCGCCGCCTTGCAGATGGTGAGTACGCCGGATCGCGAGCGCAATCTCGCCGAAGCCGGGCGCCTGATCTCCGAGGCTGCCGCCGACGGCGCGCAACTGATCCTGCTGCCCGAGTACTTCTGTTTCATGGGCTTCAAGGACACCGACAAACTCAGCGTGCGTGAACCCTATGGCGACGGCCCGATCCAGCGCTTTCTGGCGGACGCGGCGCGCCGCCACGGCGTCTGGGTGATCGGCGGCACGCTGCCGCTGACCGCGCCGGAAGCCACCCGCGTGCTGAACACCACGCTGGTGTTCAACCCGCAGGGCGAGGAAGCCGCACGCTACGACAAGATTCACCTGTTCAACTTCGAAAAAGGTGACGAATCGTTCGACGAGGCGCGCACCATCCGTCCCGGTGACGAGGTCCGCACCTTCGAGACGCCATTCGGACGGGTGGGTCTATCGGTCTGCTACGATTTGCGCTTTCCGGAGCTGTACCGCCGGATGGGCGATTGCGCGCTGATCGTGGTGCCGTCGGCCTTCACGTATACGACCGGCCGCGCGCACTGGGAAATGCTGCTGCGCGCCCGCGCCGTGGAGAACCAGTGCTACGTGCTCGCCGCGGCGCAAGGCGGCAAGCACGAGAACGGCCGCCGCACATGGGGACACAGCATGCTGATCGACCCGTGGGGCGAGATCGTCGCGGTACGCGACGAAGGCGCCGGTGTGGTGGCCGGCAATCTCGAACGAGCACGCATCGACGAGGTCCGGCAGAGCCTGCCGGCCTGGCGCCACCGCGTGCTGACGAGCTAAAACTGAATCAGACATTGAAAGTCCGACGCCGCCCACCCATGTATGCGATGCGCGTGCGCCAACCGAACCCCTTTGTATCGAGCAGAACATACTTCGCATGAACATCATCGAACCCGGTATCCGTAATCTCGCCACCGCCAAGGACGTGCTCCTCACGCCCTACGGCCTCGACGAAGCCCTGCTCACCCGCACGCTCGCCGAGATCTTCACGCACCGCATCGACTACGCGGACCTGTACTTCCAGGCCACCCGCAGCGAAGCCTGGAGCCTCGAAGAGGGCATCGTGAAATCTGGCAGCTTCAGCATCGATCAAGGGGTGGGCGTGCGCGCCGTCTCGGGTGACCGGACCGCGTTTGCTTATTCGGACGATCTGTCGCCTGAAGCGATCCGCCAGGCGGCACTCGCCACCCGCTCGATCGCCAAGGCCGGCGGCGGCAAGCAGAAGATCAAGGTGGCCTCGTCGCTGACCGGCATTGCCGGGCGCGATCTGTACCTGCCGTCCGATCCGCTGCATTCGCTCGACGCGACCGCCAAGGTCAAGCTGCTCGAGCGCATCGAGCAGATGGCGCGCGGCCGCGATCCGCGCATCACCCAGGTGATGGCGGGCCTCGCCGGCGAATACGACGTGGTGCTGGTCGCCCGTAGCGACGGCGCGTTGGCCGCGGATATTCGCCCACTGGTGCGCGTCTCCGTCACGGTGATCGCCGAACAGAACGGCCGCCGCGAGATCGGCAGCGGCGGTGGCGGTGGCCGCTTCGACTACGGCTATTTCACCGACGACGTGCTGTCGAAGTATGTCGACGACGCGGTGCATGCCGCGCTGGTCAACCTCGACGCCCGCCCGGCCCCGGCCGGCGCGATGACGGTCGTGCTCGGGCCGGGCTGGCCTGGCGTGCTGCTGCACGAAGCGATCGGCCATGGTCTGGAAGGCGACTTCAACCGCAAGGGTTCGTCGGCGTTCGCCGGCCGTATCGGCGAACGGGTTGCCGCCAAGGGCGTCACGGTGGTCGACGACGGCACGCTGCCGAACCGCCGCGGCTCGCTCAATATCGACGACGAAGGCAATCCAACCCAGTGCACCACGCTGATCGAGGACGGCATCCTGAAGGGCTATATCCAGGACACGCTGAACGCTCGCCTGATGAAAATGCCGGTGACAGGCAATGCGCGCCGCGAATCGTACGCCGCGCTGCCGATGCCGCGCATGACGAACACCTACATGCTCAATGGCGACAAGGACCCGCAGGAAATCATCGCCTCGGTCAAGAACGGCCTGTATGCGGTGAATTTCGGCGGCGGCCAGGTGGACATCACCAACGGCAAGTTCGTGTTCTCCGCCTCCGAGGCGTACATGATCGAAAACGGCAAGGTGACCTATCCGGTCAAGGGCGCGACGCTGATCGGCAGCGGCCCGGAATCGCTCAAGTACGTCACCATGATCGGCAACGATATGGCGCTCGATTCGGGCGTCGGCGTGTGCGGCAAGGAAGGTCAGAGCGTGCCGGTGGGCGTCGGCCAGCCGACCCTGCGCATTGAGAAGATGACGGTCGGCGGAACGGCCTGATTGACTCAGAGACGCACACTTCGCGCATCAACTAAGTGAAGTGTGCGGATTTCCCGCATTTTCGCCACCCCAGGTTGTCAACCGGGACAGCCCGGGTTATAAAGTCAATCACCCTTTTTGACCTGCGACCTTACTTTCGCCATGTCCTCCAAGTTTTACTTTTACTTTTTCTGGCATCTCAGACCGCTGGCGGATCGAGAGGGGTGTTAGTGCACGTAAGGCACCCGAAATTCCCGAAAAACCGCCAGCGAGTCTGGCGGTTTTTTTTCGCCCTGCGCGAACACACTGCACACGCTACGAACCGAATCCTGGAGAACCACCATGCCCCCGCATAACACCGACGATGTCCGTATTCGAGAATTGAAAGAACTCACGCCGCCTGCCCACCTGATCCGCGAATTCGCCTGTGAAGAAGCGGTGTCGGACCTGATCTACCATTCGCGCCAGTCGATGCACCGCATCCTGCACGGCATGGAAGACCGCTTGATCGTGATCATCGGGCCGTGCTCGATCCACGATACCAAGGCAGCGCTCGAATACGCGGGACGTCTGGTCGAACAGCGCAAGCGCTTCGCGGGCGAACTCGAAATCGTGATGCGCGTGTACTTCGAAAAGCCGCGCACGACGGTGGGCTGGAAGGGTCTCATCAACGACCCGTACATGGACAACAGCTTCAAGATCAACGAAGGCTTGCGGACCGCGCGCGAACTCCTGTTGCGCATCAACGAACTCGGCCTGCCGGCCGGCACCGAGTACCTCGATATGATAAGCCCGCAGTACATCGCGGACCTGATCTCGTGGGGTGCCATCGGCGCGCGCACGACCGAATCGCAGGTGCACCGCGAACTGGCCTCCGGCCTGTCGTGCCCGGTGGGCTTCAAGAACGGCACCGACGGCAATGTGAAGATCGCCGTCGACGCGATCAAAGCCGCCTCGCAGCCGCACCATTTCCTCTCGGTGACGAAGGGCGGCCACTCGGCGATCGTCTCGACGGCCGGCAATGAGGACTGCCACATCATCCTGCGCGGCGGCAAGGCGCCGAACTACGACGCGGATAGCGTCAACGCGGCCTGCGCCGATATCGGCAAGGCTGGCCTCGCGGCGCGTCTGATGATCGACGCGAGCCACGCCAATAGCTCGAAGAAGCACGAGAACCAGATTCCGGTGTGCGCGGACATCGGCCGCCAGATCGCCGGCGGCGACGAGCGGATCATTGGCGTGATGGTCGAATCGCATCTGGTCGCCGGCCGCCAGGACCTCAAGGAAGGTTGCGAGCTGACCTACGGCCAGAGCGTGACCGATGCGTGCATCGGCTGGGACGAAAGCATCGGCGTGCTGGAAGGTCTGGCCGAAGCGGTCAAGCAACGCCGCATCGCGCGCGGCAGCGGGAATTAAGCAGGCTCACACCCTCGCCGCGCAGTCGCCCAAGCACCACGCTTTACCTCAGTAAAAACGGCCCAATCGGCTTTCGCCGATTGGGCCGTTTCCTTTTGGGTTGGCCATTTGGCCGAATGTTCGTTCATCGCACGCCCCTGTACCGTAACTCTCCATGGTGGGACAGGGAGCATCTTGCCCTTCCCGGAAGAGTGGTATACAATTTTATACATAAAGGGCGTGCATGCAGCGCGATAAAGAGATTCGCTGGGTGGGTTCCAGCTTTGACGATTTACTGGCCTTTCCAGACGAGGCACGTCGGCAGGCCGGTTTTCAACTCGGTAAAGTCCAGGCCGGTCTCGACCCTGACGACTGGAAACCCTTTGATGCCGTTGGCGCCGGTACGCGCGAAATCCGCATCACGGAGGCCAATGGTATCTACCGGGTGATGTACGTGGCGAAGTTCGTGGAGGCGGTGTACGTGCTGCACTGCTTCCAGAAACAGACCCAGGCCACGAGCCGGCACGACCGGGATATTGCCGAGGCGCGCTATCGCGCGGTGATTAACGAGAGAAGGACATAGCCATGACCATCGACACCAAAATCCGTCACGTGACGAAGCCGGGTGCAAATCTGTTCCTGGAACTGGGTTTCCCCGAGGAAGAAGCCGCGCGGCTGCACGCCGCGTCGCAGAAACAGATCAACGACACCCGGCTGCTCAAGGAACAGTTGATGACCGAACTGTCGAGCTGGATCGACGAGCACCATCTGAAGCAGGCCGAAGCCGCCGAGATTCTGATGGTCTCGCGTCCGCGCGTGTCGGACGTGGTCAACAAGAAAACCGCCAAATTCACTATCGACACGCTCGTCGAAATGATGAGCCGGATCGGCAAGCCCGTTACGCTGGCGGTCGGCTGAGGCGCCACCGCGCGGCTGGTTTGGCAGCGCCGCTGTGTAGCCTCGTAGCCTCCCCCGTGCAGCCCTCCCCCCCCGTCACCTATTTCGCGCCGCGCTCGTGGTGCCAGAGCACATCGCTGCCGCCATCCGCGCGATTCAACACCCGCGCCAGCACAAACAGCAGGTCGGACAGGCGGTTCACATACTGGCGGGGCGCGGCGTTGATCGCCTCGCTCTGACCCAGCGCCACAATAGCCCGCTCGGCACGCCGGCACACCGTCCGGCAGACATGCGCAAGCGCGGCCGCGCGCGAGCCGCCGGGGAGAATGAACTCCTTGAGCGGCGGTAGCGTCGCATTGTAGTCAGCGAGCCAACCGTCGAGCTGGGCAAGGTGCTTGTCCATGATCATCGTGTGGCCCGGAATGCACAGTTCTCCGCCCAGGTCGAACAAATCGTGCTGGATCGCCGTCAGGGCTGAGCGCACATTCTCCGGCAGGCTTTCGCACAGCAGCACGCCGAGATTCGAGTTGAGTTCGTCCACTTCGCCAATCGCCGCAATCCGCGCGTCGTCCTTGCGTACCCGGCGGCCGTCGCCAAGGCCAGTCGTGCCGTCGTCGCCGGTGCGGGTGGCGATCTTGCTCAAGCGGTTGCCCATGATAGATGCTGTCCTTTCAGTGTCGGATACGCGGCGATGCCCGCCGATGGCGCTCATCCCGTGTCTATCCCAGTATTGCCGCCATTATAGGTTCGGCCATCCGCCGCCCGCCTTGCTAGCGGCGTAAAGCATGGGGATCGGCGTAAAATGAGTTACAAGCTACAGACGCCATGCCCGTCATCAGGAGACACGTGTGAACCATCCCGCGCCGCCAGCCCCTCTGCGCCGTCCCTTCCCCGCTGAGCTGCTCACTGCGCTCAAGCCGGCTTTTGGCGAGCGTGTTTCCGTTGCCGAAGCCATACGTGCCCATCACGGACGTGACGAATCGCCGTTCGATCCGCAATTGCCCGACGCCGTGGTGTTCGCGCGTACTACGGAAGAGGTGCAGAGCATCGTCAAACTCTGCGGTCAGTACGATGTGCCGATTATTCCCTACGGCAACGGTTCTTCGCTGGAAGGGCATCTGCTGGCGGTACAGGGCGGTGTCTCGATCGATCTGTCGGAAATGAACCGCGTGCTGTCGATCAACGCGGAAGACCTCACCGTCACTGTCGAGCCTGGCATCTCACGTAAGCAACTGAACGAAGCGCTGCGCGACACCGGCCTGTTCTTCCCGATTGACCCAGGCGCGGATGCCAGCATTGGCGGCATGTCGGCCACGCGCGCCTCGGGCACAAACGCCGTGCGCTACGGCACGATGCGCGAGAACGTGCTCGGCCTCACCGTCGTGCTGGCGGACGGCCGTGTGATCAAGACCGGCACGCGGGCCCGCAAGTCATCGGCCGGGTATGACCTGACGCGGCTCTTTGTCGGCTCGGAAGGCACGCTCGGCGTCATCACCGAAATCACCCTGCGGCTTTATCCGCAACCGGAGGCCGTCTCGGCGGCCGTGTGCACGTTTCCGTCGATGGGCGATGCGGTGCGCGCCGTCATCGAAACCATTCAGATGGGCGTGCCGATCGCGCGCGTCGAGTTTGTCGATTCGCTCGCCATCCGCGCGATCAACCGTCACTCGAACCTGACGCTGCGCGAGGCGCCCACGCTGTTCTTCGAATTCCATGGCACCGAGGCTGGCGTGAAGGAACAGGCGGAAACGGTGCAGGAGATTGCTGCGCAGAACGCCGGTGAAGGCTTCGAATGGGCCACCCGTCCGGAAGACCGCAGCCGTCTGTGGAACGCGCGGCACAACGCCTACTTCGCGATGCTGCAACTGAAGCCCGGCTGCCGCGCGGTCACCACCGACGTCTGCGTGCCGATCTCGCGGCTCGCCGAGTGCGTGGTCGAGACCGAACAGGATCTGCTGGCCTCGCCGCTGCCCTGCCCGATCGTCGGCCATGTGGGCGACGGCAATTTCCACGTCGCGATCCTGATCGACCCGGCCAGGCCCGAAGAGCTCGCCGAAGCCGAACGGCTCAACCAGCGGATCGTACAGCGTGCGCTGCGCATGGACGGCACCTGCACGGGCGAACATGGCGTCGGCCTGCACAAGATGGGCTTTTTGCTCGAAGAGCATGGCGAGGTCGCCGTCGATACCATGCGTTCGATCAAGCACGCGCTCGATCCGCGCAATCTGATGAACCCCGGCAAGATTTTCTCGTGGGCGGCTTAGGCCACGCCCGTTAGCATCTGCTCTGGCAGTTGCAATACCTCGCGCGGCAAGACCGCGCCCCAGGCGCCACGGAGTACGAGGAGAGGAACGATGAATGCACCCGCCGAACTGTCGGCCGAAGTGCTCGCACAGCGCCAACGCGAAGTCGTGCAGGCGCTGATGGCCGTGCTGCCGACCCATTGCCTGCTGTACCGGGAAGAAGACACCGTCGCATACGAGTGCGACGGGCTCGCCGCCTACCGCCGGCTGCCGCTGGCGGTGGCATTGCCGGAAACCGAATCGCAGGTGCAGCGCATCGTGCAGATCTGCCACCGGCTCGACGTACCGATCGTCCCGCGCGGCGCCGGCACGGGCCTCTCGGGTGGCGCCATGCCGATCCGCCACGGCGTGGTGGTGTCGCTGGCGCGCTTCAGAAAGATCGTCGAAGTGGATTCGTACGCGCGCACTGCTACGGTTCAACCCGGCGTGCGCAACCTCGCTATTTCCGAAGCCGCCGCGCCCTATGGGCTCTACTACGCACCCGACCCCTCCTCGCAGATCGCCTGCACGATCGGCGGCAACGTCTCGGAGAACTCCGGCGGCGTGCACTGCCTGAAGTACGGCCTGACCGTGCACAACGTTCTGCGCGTGCGGGCCATCACGATGGAAGGCGAGGTGGTCGAGTTCGGCTCGCTCGCGCCCGACGCGCCGGGGCTCGACCTGCTGGCCGTGCTGATCGGCAGCGAAGGGATGTTTGCGATCGTCACCGAAGTCACTGTCAAGCTGATCCCGAGGCCCCAAACCGCCCAGGTCGTAATGGCGAGCTTCGACGATGTGGTGAAAGGCGGCGACGCGGTCGCCGGCATCATCGCGGCAGGCATCATTCCAGCCGGGCTGGAAATGATGGACAAACCCGCGACCCGCGCCGTCGAGGAGTTCGTCAACGCCGGTTACGACCTCGACGCCGCGGCCATCCTGCTGTGCGAATCGGACGGCACGCCTGAAGAGGTGGCCGACGAAATCGTCCGCATGACGGCGGTGTTGCGCGAACACGGCGCCACACGCATCCAGATCTCGCGCTCCGAGCAGGAGCGGCTGCGCTTCTGGTCCGGGCGCAAGAACGCGTTCCCGGCCGCGGGCCGTATCTCGCCGGACTATTACTGCATGGACGGCACGGTGCCGCGCCGCAGTATCGGACCGCTGCTTGCGCGCATCGAAGTCATGGAAAAAAAGTATCAACTGCGCTGTATCAACGTCTTCCATGCCGGCGACGGCAATATGCACCCGCTGATCCTGTTCAACGGCAACGATCTGGACGAGTGGCACCGGGCCGAGGCGTTCGGCTCCGACATCCTCGAAACCTGCGTCGAACTCGGCGGGACGGTGACGGGCGAGCATGGTGTGGGGATCGAGAAGATCAATTCGATGTGCGTGCAGTTCTCGCCGGAAGAACGCGATGCATTCCACGCGGTCAAGCGGGCGTTCGACCCGCCCGGCCTGCTGAACCCCGACAAGGGCATCCCGACGCGGGCCCGCTGCGCCGAGTACGGCAAGATGCACGTGCGCGGCGGCTTGCTGCCGCATCCGGATCTGCCGCGGTTCTAGACAGCTTTCGCCACCCGCTCTACCCGGCCCCTGCGCCCACCACCTGACAACCCGCTAGGGGTCCACTCCGGGTTGTCAGTCCGTCCCCGCCCGGTACAATCGAGCGAAACACAACGACGCAGGACACCATGGAAGAGGACGACATCGTCGCCGCATGGTCCGAACGCATCCGTTCGGCCACCGCCGAAGGCCGCCCGCTCCGCATTCGCGGCGGTGGCACCAAGGACTGGTACGGGCAGACGCTGGAGGGAGACATCCTCGACACGCGCGCGCATCGCGGCATCATCGCCTATGACCCTGCCGAACTGGTCATCACCGCGCGCGCCGGCACGCCGCTGCTGGAAATCGAGGCGGCGCTCGCCGAACACAGCCAGATGCTCGCCTTCGAACCACCCCATTTCGGTCCCAGCGCCACCTTCGGCGGTTGCATCGCGGCCGGCATCGCTGGGCCGCGCCGCCCGTCGGCCGGCGCCCCACGCGACTTCGTGCTCGGCGCGGTGATCATGAACGGCCACGGCCAGGTGCTGCACTTCGGCGGCCAGGTCGTAAAGAACGTGGCCGGCTACGACGTGTCGCGGCTCCTGGCCGGCTCGCTCGGCACGCTCGGACTGATCCTCGAGTTGTCGGTCAAAGTCCTGCCGCTGCCGAAGGCCGAAACCACCCTCAAGTTCGACATGAACGGCACCGACGCGGTCCGCAAGCTCAACGAATGGGGCGGCCGCCCGCTGCCGATCACGGCCAGCGCCTGGCGCCACGGCACGCTCGCGGTGCGCCTCGCGGGTGCCGAAGCGGCGGTCAAAGCGGCGCGCTCCGCGTTGGGCGGCGAAGTGGTCGATGCAGTCGAAGCCGAACGTTTCTGGGCCGGCCTGCGCGAACAAACCGATCCGTTCTTCGCCGCCATTGCGCCGAAGACGGCCTTGTGGCGCCTTGCGTTGCCGTCGATCACCGAACCGCTGCAACTGCCGGGCGCCCAGTTGATGGAATGGGGCGGCGGCCAGCGCTGGTGGATCACCGATACCGACGCGCAGACTGTGCGCATCAGCGCCAAGCAGGCTGGCGGCCACGCCACGATCTTCCGCACCGGACTTGGCTACGACCGCAGCGCCGGGGTATTCACGCCGCTGCCTGCCCCGCTGATGAAAATCCATCGCGGCCTGAAGGCCGCTTTCGACCCAGCCCGGATCTTCAACCGCGGCCGGCTGTACCCCGACTTCTGAGCGCGCGATGCAAACCAACCTCGCCGAGTTCATTCGCGACACCGCCGACGGCGCCGAGGCCGACGCGATTCTGCGCAAGTGCGTGCATTGCGGCTTCTGCACAGCGACCTGCCCCACCTACCAGTTGCTGGGCGACGAGCTAGACGGACCGCGCGGGCGTATCTATCTGATCAAACAGATGGTGGAAGGCGCGGAGGTAACGCGCAGCACTCAGACCCATCTGGACCGCTGCCTGACCTGTCGCAACTGCGAGACCACCTGCCCCTCCGGCGTGCAGTACGGGCGGCTGGTGGAAATCGGCCGCAAGATCACCGAAGAGAAGGTTGCCCGGCCGTTTGGTCAAAGGCTGCTGCGGCGCGTGCTGGCGAGCTTCGTGCCGAACAGCGCGCTATTCACGCCGACGATGCGCCTCGGCCAGCACATGCGCGCATTCTTGCCGAAGAAGCTGCGCGACAAGGTGCCGGCGCGCCAGCGGCCGCTCGAATGGCCGGAGGCGAAGCACGCGCGCAAGATGCTGATGCTCGCCGGGTGCGTGCAGCCGTCGATGATGCCGAACGTCAATATCGCCACGGCGCGCGTGCTCGATGCGCTCGGTGTCGAGACGGTCGTCGCGCCCGAAGCCGGCTGTTGTGGAGCGATCCGGCTGCATCTCGGCTACAACGACGAAGCGCTCGACGACATCCGCGCCAATATCGACGCGTGGTGGCCGCACGTCGAGCAAGGCGTGGAGGCGATCGTGATGAACGCCTCCGGCTGCGGCGCCACCGTCAAGGAGTACGGGCACCTGCTGCGTAACGATCCGGCCTATGCCGACAAGGCAGAGCGCATTACCGCGATGACCCGCGATATCTCCGAGATCGTGATCGAGTTCGAGGAAACGCTGGCCAGCGTGACGCGCCGACGCGCCGTGCACACCGTGGCGTTCCACCCGCCCTGCACGCTGCAGCACGGCCAGCAGTTGCGCGGCAAGGTCGAGCACATCCTCGCGGCGCTCGGTATCGAAGTGCGTCTGCCGGCCGACAGCCATCTGTGCTGCGGCTCGGCCGGCACCTATTCGCTGACGCAGCCGACGCTGTCGTACGCACTGCGCGATCAGAAGCTCGAAAAATTGCAGGCGCAGGAGCCACAGGTGATCGTATCGGCCAACGTCGGCTGCATCGCCCACCTGCAAAGCGGCACCTCGACGCCGGTAGCGCACTGGATCGAACTGGTCGAGCATATGTTGTACGCGTGAGGGGCAAGCCGGACAGCCGTCCGTATAATCCGGTACATCGCCCCCTGCGCAGATTTCTTCAGACGTCTCATGCCCGATCTCGTCCATAACCTCGCCGCGGTTCAGCAGCGTATCGCCCTTGCCGCGCAACTCGCTTCCCGCGAGCCGCGCTCGGTCACGCTGCTGGCGGTCTCGAAGACATTTCCCGCCGAGGATGTGCGCGCCGCCCATGCGGCCGGCCAGCACGCATTCGGCGAGAACTACGTGCAGGAAGCCGTGACGAAGATCGAAGCACTCGCGGACCTGCGCGCGTCGCTCGAATGGCATTTCATCGGCCCGCTGCAATCGAACAAGACGCGCCCGGTGGCGGAAAACTTCGACTGGGTGCATTCGGTCGATCGTCTGAAAATTGCGCAGCGGCTTGCGGAACAGCGCCCGGCGCATTTGCCGCCGCTCAACGTGTGCCTGCAGGTCAACGTCAGCGGCGAAGCAAGCAAAGCGGGCGTGACGCCGGCCGAAGCCGCCGAGGTCGCGCATGCCATCGCCGCGCTACCGCAACTGCGCCTGCGCGGTCTGATGTCGATTCCCGAACCGGCCGAGACCATCGAAGCGCAACGCGCGCCGCATCGCCAGTTGCGCGAGCTCTTTGAGCAACTGCGCGCCGGCGGGCTCGAGCTGGACACGCTCTCGATGGGCATGTCAGCCGATCTCGAAGCGGCGGTACTCGAAGGCGCGACGATCGTGCGCGTCGGTACGGCGATTTTCGGCGCCCGCGACTACTCACACTGAACTCTCCCTGAACATCATGAAAATCGCTTTCATCGGCGGCGGCAATATGGCCGCTGCAATCATCGGCGGTCTGATCAAGCACGGCGTCGCGCCGGCAGACCTGTACGCGATCGACCCGAACGAAGACGCACGCCAGCGCAACCAGCAGCAATTCGGTATCCGCACCGGTGCCGCGGCGGATGCCGCGCTCGCGCCGTTCGACGCGATCGTGCTGGCCGTGAAGCCGCAGGTTCTCAAAGCCGTGGCTGAGGGCCTGGCGCCCCATCTAGGCGCGAGGCAAGTGGTCATCAGCATCGTCGCCGGGATTCGCACCGAGGATCTGGCGCGCTGGCTCAACGGCCATCAGCGCATCGTCCGGGTGATGCCGAATACGCCGGCGCTGATCGGCATGGGCGTAGCGGGTCTGACGGCAACGGGCAGCGTCGACACAGCCGACCGCGAACTTGCGACGCAAGTGCTAGGCGCCGTCGGCGAAACCGTCTGGTTCGACGATGAAGCGAAGATCGACGCGGTCACCGCCATCTCGGGTAGCGGACCGGCCTATGTGTTCTACTTTATCGAAGCACTGCAGGAAGCCGCACGCCAGCTCGGCATGGATGAAGCGCAAGGCCGCGCGCTCGCTGTCGCGACCTTCACCGGCGCGGCGCAACTGGCAGCGCAATCGGACGAGCCGCCGGGTGTGTTGCGCGAACGGGTAACGTCGAAGGGCGGCACGACGGCGGCCGCGCTCGCTTCGTTCGACGCGAGCGGCATCAAGGACGCGATCGTGCGCGGGGTGCTCGCGGCGGACGCACGTGCGAAGGAAATGGGCGACGAGTTCGGCCAGCAGTAAGACGGCCTATAGGCGCCCGAAGGAAGGACACCGAGGCTAGCCGCCGCGCTACCTCGGCACCGCGCGGCGCGGCGCGGCTTGGCTTGGCTTGGCCGCATTGAAACCAGCGCGGCGCGCCAACCAGCCTCAGAACGAAGCGGCGGCGTAGTGCGCCGCAATCCCCACAAATAGCGCGCCGCCCAGCCAGTTGTTATGGCGGAACGCCGCGAAACACGCCATGCGTTCGCGGCCGCGAATCAGCGTGTAGTGGTAAATCGCGCAGCCCGCAGCGGCTGCCCAGCCGAGCCAGTACGGCCAGCCAAAACCCAGCGTCAGGCCGATGCGGATATAGATGCCGAGCGTCAGCGCGTAGCACAGCATGATCGCGAGCACGTCGTAGCGGCCAAAGGTCAGCGCCGAAGTACGGATACCGATCTTGACGTCGTCGTCGCGGTCGACCATCGCATATTCAGTGTCGTACGCCACCGACCAGAACACGTTGGCAAGCAGCATCAGCCACGCAAGCATCGGCACATGGTCCTGCACGGCGGCGAACGCCATCGGAATGCCGAAGCCGAAGGCGATGCCCAGATACGCCTGCGGAATCGCAAAGAAACGCTTGGTGAACGGATACGAACCGGCGACGAACAACGCCGCCACCGAAAGCTCCTTGGTCAGCGTATTGAGCGGCAGAATCAGGAGAAACGACACCAGCGCAAGCACCGCGGCCAGCACTACAGCCTCCCACGCCTTGATCTTGCCCGACGTAATCGGCCGGTTTTCGGTGCGCTTCACGTAGCGGTCGAAATCGCGGTCGGCATAGTCGTTGATCGCGCAGCCCGCCGAGCGCATCAGCACCGTGCCGAGCGTGAAGATCACCAGCAACGACAGCGAGGGACGCCCGTCCGAGGCGATCCACAGCGCGTTGAGCGTCGGCCACAGCAGCAGCAGGCTGCCGATCGGCTTGTCCATGCGGACGAGGCGCAGATACAGAGGGAGTCGGGCGAACATGGGCGGGCGTCGTCAAGTGCGGGCGGTGACGACATTTTAAGGTATGTGCGCGGGGGGGAACCGCGCAAGCGCGCAAGGCAGCCCCAGAAAAGCAAAACCTCCCCTAAGGGAGGTTCAGTGTTCCATCAAGCCGCCGGCAGCTGCGCGTCGTACAACACCTGCACAACCCTCCGGCGCAAAACGAAAATCAAGCGCCGCGACTTCAAGCCAGCATCGAACGCAGCATCCACGCGGTCTTTTCATGCGTCTGCATGCGTTGCGTCAACAGGTCGGCAGTCGGTTCGTCGTTGGCGGCTTCCGTTGCCGGGAAAATGCCGCGCGCGGTGCGCACCACGGCTTCCTGACCTTCCACCAGCTGGCGAATCATTTCTTCTGCCGCCGGCACGCCGTCCGCTTCCGGAATCGACGACAACTTCGCGAACTCCTTGTAGCTGCCCGGCGCATGCACGCCCAGCGCACGGATACGTTCGGCGATCGAATCGACAGCCAGCGCGAGTTCGTTGTACTGCGTCTCGAACATCAGGTGCAGCGTGTTGAACATCGGACCCGTGACGTTCCAGTGGAAGTTGTGGGTCTTCAGGTACAGCGTGTAAGTGTCCGCCAGCAGATGCGACAGGCCGTCTGCGATCTTCTTGCGATCCTTGTCGTTGATACCGATATTGACGTGTTGTACGGTTTCTTTCTTGGCCATCATGACTCCCTTTGAAGAGTGTGCGAACCGGCAGGCAGAGCATGACTCGCTCACGCGCAAACCCTCAACCTGCGAACGTCCGTTAGTTTATCGTACAAGTATGCAAACTTTGTGCGACCGCTGGTCACGACCCGCTTAGGCGCAGCACCGCTTCGGCAGTCGGTATTAACGGCCCGGCAGTTGCTGCAGCACGTGCGAGGTGATCAACGAATAGCCGGCCACCACGATCGCGAGACCAATCAGCTTGCGCGAAAAATTGCCGCCAAAAACAATCTGTGCCTCGCGGGCAAGCCGTGCGCTACCGCTACTCAACATCTGGACCATGATCGTTCTCCTTCAGTTCGTTTTCGAACAGGCGCGACGCCCATGCGTCTGCCCTGACTATCGGATCAGGCTCACGCGGCCTGCCTCAGCCGCTTGAGCCCGTTGCTGCGACCACCGGCCTCATCAGCCGGCCCGGTGGTACTTCGAAGTACTTCGCGTTACTTCGCCTTCTCATTGAGCGTCGCCAACGCGGCGACCACGCCTTCTGCATACGCCGGATCGATGCGGCGGAAATGCTCGAGCTGACGCTCGAGGATCTCCTGCGGCACGCCGTTGATATGGCGTGCGATGTTGCCGAAGAAGCGCTCGCGTTGCGCCGCATCGAACAGGCGGAACAGCGCAGCCGGCTGGCTGTAGTAGTCCTCGTCCTCACGATGCTCGTAACGGTCTACGGCACCCGCAGCAAGCGGCGGCTCGGACGCGTTGCGGTCCTGCGCAAAGCCGCCGAAGCGGTTCGGTTCGTAGTTCGCCGTGCCGCCGAGGTTGCCGTCCGTGCGCATCGCGCCGTCACGATGGAACCCATGGTGGAACGGGCATCGCGGTGCATTCACCGGAATCTGATGGTGGTTGATCCCGAGGCGATAGCGCTGCGTGTCGCCATACGAGAACAGACGCCCCTGCAACAGACGGTCCGGCGAGAAGCCAATGCCCGGCACCACGTTAGCCGGCGTGAACGCCGCCTGCTCCACGTCCGCGAAGTAGTTCTGCGCGTTGCGGTTCAACTCGATCGTGCCGACGTCGATCAACGGGTAGTCCTTGTACGGCCACACCTTGGTGATATCGAACGGGTTGTAGCGATAGTTCGCCGCATCCGCTTCCGGCATCACCTGAATGCAGAAGCGCCATTTCGGGAAGTTGCCTTGATCGATGTTGTCGATCAGGTCGCGCTGCGCGCTTTCCCGGTCCTGCGCCACCACTTGCGCTGCTTCGGCGTCGGTGTAGTTCTCGATGCCCTGCATCGACTTGAAGTGGAACTTCACCCAGAAGCGCTCGTTGTTCGCGTTGATGAACGAGAAGGTGTGCGAGCCGAAGCCGTGCATCTGGCGGTAGTTCTGCGGAATGCCGCGATCGCTCATCAGGATCGTCACCTGATGCAGCGATTCCGGATGACGCGACCAGAAGTCCCAGGCGGCCACGTTGCTGCGCAGGTTCGTGTACGGATCGCGCTTTTGCGTGTGGATAAAGTCCGGGAACTTGAGCGGATCGCGGATGAAGAACACCGGCGTGTTGTTGCCGACGATGTCCCAGTTGCCCTCTTCCGTGTAGAACTTGATCGAGAAGCCGCGCACGTCGCGTTCGGCATCGGCGGCGCCCCGCTCGCCTGCCACCGTCGAGAAACGCATGAACAGCGGGGTTTCCTTGCCGACTTCGGCAAACACCTTGGCCTTCGTGTAACGCGAGATGTCGTGCGTGACTTTCAGCGTGCCGAATGCGCCCGAACCCTTGGCATGCACACGCCGCTCCGGGATCACTTCACGGTCGAAATGCGCGAGCTTTTCGAGCAGCCACACGTCTTGCAGCACCACCGGCCCGCGTGCGCCTGCGGTCATCGAATTCTGGTTGTCGGCGACGGGCGCGCCGGCTGCCGAGGTGAGTTTGCTTTCAGACATCGTGTACTCCTGATGGGGGTTTCCTGGCAGGGCGGAAATCAGGCGCTCAGCGCGCGATCGACCAGCAACGAAAGCGCAACGGTGCGCACGCTGCTCATCGAGGCGGCGAATCGGAACGCCGGGCCGGCGGATTGGGTAGAAACCTGCTGGAATTGCTGCGCTTGAGGCTGCGTCATGATTTCCTCCGTGTTCTGTTGGATCGGGCGATCCATGGAGGAAACTATAACAATACTATCGATTTTCTGTGTTTGATAAATTTTATCTATTCGATAGGGACCGACGCTATTGGCCCTTCATGCGAACAAGGCCGGCGCACAGGGATGCGGCCGGCCTTGTCTTGTACTGCGCGATGGTGCTTTGGCAGGTGCTTCGCGTTGCCGTGAAAAGCTCAGTTCACCGCGACCGGTAGATCGAGTTTGTTCACACCCGCGAGGTCGCAGGCGTTGATGGCGTCGCAGATCGCGTCAATGGCGGGCATGCGCGTGAAACTCTTGCGCCACGCCAGCACGACCCGGCGATCCGGCACCGGTTCGTCGAAGGCCACGTAGCTGAGCAGCCCCGAATCGACGCCGCCCGCCTGCGGCTTGACTTCCTGCACCGACATGCGCGGCAGCACCGTAATGCCGACGCCGCTTGCCACCATATGGCGGATCGTCTCGAGCGACGAGCCTTCGAACGTCTTCTGGATGCCGTCCGCGTTCTGCGAAAAGCGCATCAGTTCGGGACACACGCCGAGCACATGATCGCGGAAGCAGTGGCCGCTGCCGAGCAGCAGCATGGTTTCCTGCTTGAGATCGTCCGGGTCGATCTTCGAGCGGTGTTCCCAGGCATGGCCAGACGGCAGCGCGACGACGAACGGCTCGTCGTAGAGCGGGCGCAGCATCAGCCCGGTTTCCGGGAACGGCAGCGCCATGATCGCCACGTCGATCTCGCCCTGCTTGAGCAGTTCGATCAGCTTGAGCGTGTAATTTTCCTGCAGCATCAGCGGCATCTGCGGGACGCGCTTGATCATCTGCTTGACCAGGGTGGGCAGCAGGTACGGTCCGATCGTATAGATCACGCCAAGGCGCAGCGGCCCGACCAGCGGGTCCTTGCCCTGCTTGGCGATTTCCTTGATGGCGAGCGTCTGCTCGAGCACGCGTTGCGCCTGGGTGACGATCTGCTCGCCGATCGGCGTCACGCTCACTTCGCTCGTGCCGCGCTCGAAAATCTGTACGTTCAGTTCGTCTTCGAGCTTCTTGATCGCCACGGACAGCGTCGGCTGGCTGACAAAACACGCCTCCGCCGCACGGCCAAAATGCCGCTCGCGGGCAACCGCGACGATATATTTCAATTCAGTGAGCGTCATTGGGGACCAATCAGTGCGATGAATTCGATAGGTTTCAGTTATACACCTATGGGGCCAATTCGCCAACCTCCCCCCGTACAGGGAATCCCCGAAAACGCGACAGGTCGTAACGCGGCCGTGCTCGGGGCCGCTGCGACGCCTGCACTGACGGGTCGCGTCAGGCTTTCAGGTACTGCTCCCGTGCGCCGAGCCAGCGCGCCAGATGCTGGGTGACCACCTCCGGGTACTTTTCCAGCAGGTGCGCAGCCGCCTCGCGCGCCGGCTCGATCATCCAGCCGTCCTGTTCCAGATCGGCAAAGCGCAGCATCGCCGCGCCTGACTGGCGGGCACCGAGAAACTCCCCTGGGCCGCGGATTTCCAGGTCGCGGCGGGCAATTTCGAAGCCGTCGGTGGTTTCACGCATGGTTTGCAAACGGGCGCGGGCCGTCATCGACAGCGGTCCGGTGTAGAGCAGCACGCACACGGACGCCGCGCTGCCCCGCCCGACCCGGCCGCGCAACTGGTGCAACTGCGCGAGGCCGAAGCGCTCGGCATGCTCGATCACCATTAGCGATGCGTTCGGCACGTCCACACCGACTTCGATCACGGTCGTCGCCACCAGCAATTGCACCTCGTTGCGGGTGAACGCGTCCATCACCGCGGCTTTCTCCGCCGGGGCGAGCCGCCCGTGTACGAGACCGACGTTGAGCTCGGGCAACGCGGCGACCAGCGTTTCGTAGGTTTCGACGGCGGTCTGCAGTTGCAGCGTCTCGCTTTCCTCGATCAGCGGGCAGACCCAGTAGACCTGGCGCCCGGTCAGCGCCGCCTCGCGGACGCGGCCGATCACCTCTTCGCGGCGCGCGTCGGAGACGAGCTTGGTGAGAATCGGCGTGCGGCCGGGCGGCAGTTCGTCGATGGTCGAGACGTCGAGGTCGGCGTAATAGGTCATCGCCAGCGTGCGCGGGATCGGCGTGGCGGACATCATCAACTGGTGCGGCTGAAAATCCTGCGCGCCGTCGGCCGCGTTGCGCGCCTTGGCGCGCAGCGCGAGGCGCTGCGCGACGCCGAAACGGTGCTGTTCGTCGACGATCACGAGGCCAAGCCGCGCGAACTCCACCGCATCCTGGATGATCGCGTGGGTGCCGATCACCAGCTGCGCAGTGCCGAGCGCCGCGGCTTCAATTGCGGCGCGCTTTTCTTTGGTTTTCAGGCTGCCGGCCAGCCACGCGACGCTCACGCCGAGCGGCTCCAGCCAGCCGCGCAGCTTGCGCGCGTGCTGTTCGGCGAGGATTTCGGTCGGCGCCATCAGAGCCGCCTGATAGCCGGCGTCGATGGCCTGCGCGGCGGCGAGCGCGGCGACGATAGTCTTGCCGCTGCCCACGTCGCCCTGCAGCAGGCGCTGCATTGGATGCGGCTGAGTCAGGTCTAGCGCGATTTCCCCGCCCACACGCTCTTGAGCGCCGGTCAGCGAAAACGGCAGCGCTTTCAGCAGACGCGCCACCAGCGAGGCCGGATCGTCCGCAGTACGACGCGGCATGCTCGGCGCGGCACGGGTGCGCCGTTCGTCATGAGCACTCTTTAAGGACATCTGCTGCGCGAGCAATTCCTCGAACTTGATGCGCACCCACGCCGGGTGCGTGCCGTCCATCAGCGCGGTCTCGTCGGAATCGACGCCCGGATGATGCAGCATGCGCACCGCCTGCATCAGCGGCGGTACGCCGAGCGGTTCCAGATACGTCCGCGCGACCGCTTCCGGCAGCAACTCGGGCAGCCACGTACGCGAGAGCGCGTTGTCGATCGCCTTGCGCAGATAGGCCTGGCTTACGCCCGCCGTGCTCGGATAGACCGGCGTCAGCACCTGCGGCAAGGGCGTGTCTTCATCCACCACGCGCACGGCCGGATGCACCATTTCCATGCCGAAAAAGCCACCGCGGACGTCGCCACGCACCCGCAGCCGCGCGCCGATCGCCATCTGCTTGACCTGCGAGCCGTAGAAATTCAGAAAGCGCAGCACAAGCTCGTCGCCGGCGTCGTCGCGCAGTTTGACCAGCAACTGGCGGCGCGGACGGTAGGCGATTTCGTTGTCGAACACCACACCCTCGGTCTGCGCCATGCCGCCTGGCAGCAGATGCCCGATCGGCGTCAACGAGGTCTCGTCCTCGTAGCGCATTGGCAGATGCAGGACCAGGTTGATGTCGCTCGTGAGGCCGAGTTTGGCGAGCTTGTCGACGGTTTTGGGGAGCGCCGGCGCGGCCTTGTCGGCCTTCTTGCCGGGCGCTGCGTCCGCCTTGGTAGTTTCACTCGCTTTGGTAGCTTTGGCGGCCTTCGCAGGCTTGGCGGATTGAATCCCCCTGGCGGCTTTGTCCGGCCCGGCCTTGAGCAGTTCGCCCCCCTTGCCGCGAGCGGCGGGGCGCTTCGGCTCGGCGCTCACTTCGTCGGTAGCGGAGGGCAAACGGCGGTCGGACAAAGGCATGGGTTGCTTCGCAAGTACAATATCGGCTTTCAAAGGTTTCGCGACGCCGCAGCGGCGTCCCGCAATCATAGCCGCACGCCGTGAGGCTTCGGTGCAAATCCGCCCGGTTTAGGGCCAATTCAGTTTCGTTTCACGTCCAGCATCCAGTCGTCCGCATGTTCACGCTTTCCGATTTCGATTTCGATCTGCCGCCCGAGTTGATCGCGCAAACCGCGTTGCCAGAGCGCAGCGCGAGCCGTCTGCTGGAAGTAGACAGCCTCGCCACGCCCGCGCGTTTCACCGACCGCCGCTTTGCGGAACTGCCCGAGTGCATCGCACCCGGCGATCTGCTGGTGTTCAACGATACCAAAGTCCTGAAGGCGCGCTTTCTCGGCCAAAAGGCCAGTGGCGGCAAGATCGAAGTGCTGGTCGAGCGGCTGACCGGTGAACGCACAGCGCTGGCGCAGATCCGCGCCAGCAAGAGCCCCGCGCCCGGCACGACGCTGCGTCTGGCGGATGCCTTCGACGTGACGGTCGGCGAGCGCGTCGAGCCGTTCTATACGCTGCACTTCCCCGACGACTGCCTCACGCTGATCGAGCAATTCGGCCGCCTGCCGCTGCCGCCCTACATCGAGCACGACCCCGACGCGACTGACGAGACCCGCTATCAGACGGTGTTTGCGCAGAATCCGGGCGCGGTGGCTGCGCCGACTGCGGGCCTGCATTTCGACGACGCGCTGCTGGCGCGTCTCACCGAACGCGGGGTCGAGCGTGCGACGCTCACGCTGCATGTCGGCGCCGGCACGTTCCAGCCGGTGCGGGTGGAGAACCTCGCCGAGCACAAGATGCACAGCGAGTGGTATCAGTTGCCGCAAACCTTGGTGGACCGGATCGCCGAGACGAAGGCACGCGGCAACCGCGTGATTGCGGTGGGCACGACCTCGATGCGCGCGCTCGAAGCCGCCGCCCGCGACGCCGAGGCCGCCGGCCGGCCGCTTGCCGCGATCGCCGCCGAAACCGATATTTTCATCACGCCGGGCTACAAATTCCGTGTGGTCGACCGGCTGGTGACGAATTTCCATTTACCGAAATCGACGCTGCTGATGCTGGTGTCGGCGTTCGCCGGCATCGAGACGATCCGCGCGGCTTACCGGCATGCGATCGAGGAGCGCTACCGCTTCTTCAGCTACGGCGACGCGATGCTGCTGACGCGCAACGACGGTTGAACCCCGGTGTGTCGCATAACGGATATACCGTGCGATACCGTTGCGCGCCGCCCGCGCCCGGAGTAGCCTGCCGCACCTTGCTGGATCGATCCAGCGTCTTGCAGCCTTGGCGCATCTGATGCGTCGGCCGTTTTACGCGACAGGTTGAGTCTTCGTAATTTTCTTTACCGAGCCGCCGTGGCACGCCCGGCGGCGTTCATCATTTGCGCCGGACTGTTCTCCGGTGGCACAGGAGTCCCCATGACCGAAGGTCATAGCCACGATACGAGCGCCTCGAGCGCAAACTGCCCAACTTGCGCCAATCACGGCGACAACAGCGCCGAACGCCCCGCCAACGGGCTCAAATTCGAGCTGCTCGCCACCGACGGCCAGGCCCGCCGCGGCCGCCTGACACTGAATCACGGCGTGGTCGAAACACCGATCTTCATGCCGGTCGGCACCTACGGCACCGTGAAGGCGGTCCAGCCGCGCGAACTCGAAGAGATGCACGCGCAGATCATCCTCGGCAACACCTTCCACCTGTGGCTGCGTCCCGGACTCGAGACGATCGGCGCGCACGGCGGCCTGCACCGCTTCATGGGCTGGAGCAAGCCCATCCTGACTGACTCCGGCGGCTTCCAGGTGTTTTCGCTGGGCGATCTGCGCAAGATCACCGAAGATGGCGTCACATTCGCTTCGCCGATCAACGGCGACAAGCTGTTCCTGTCGCCCGAAGTGTCGATGCAGATCCAGAAGGTGCTGGACTCGGACATCGTCATGCAGTTCGACGAATGCACGCCCTACGCCACCAACAATGTGCCCACCTCGCACAAGGACGCGGCGGACTCGATGCGCATGTCGATGCGCTGGGCCCAGCGTTCTATCAACGAATTCAACGGTCTGAGCAATCCGAACGCGCTGTTCGGGATCGTCCAGGGCGGCATGTTCGAAGACCTGCGCGACGAATCGCTAGCGGGCCTGGCGGAGATGGACTTCCACGGCCTGGCGATCGGCGGCCTGTCGGTCGGCGAGCCCAAGGAAGACATGATGCGTGTGCTCAACCACATCGGTCCGAAGCTGCCGGCCCACAAGCCGCACTACCTGATGGGCGTGGGCACGCCGGAAGACCTGGTGGCGGGGGTAGCGGCAGGTGTCGACATGTTCGACTGCGTGATGCCGACCCGCAACGCCCGCAACGGCTGGCTTTTCACCCGCTTCGGCGACGTCAAGATCCGCAACGCGACCCACAAGAACTCGCTGCGTCCGCTCGACGAAAGCTGTGGCTGCTACACCTGCCGAAATTTCACCCGCGGCTACCTGCATCATCTGCATCGGGTCGGCGAAATTCTTGGCGCGCAGCTCAACACGATCCACAATCTCCATTACTACCTCGAACTGATGAGCGAAATCCGCGCATCCATCGAGACACAGTCGTTCGAGGCCTTCCGCAAGCGCTTCCACGAGAACCGGGCACGCGGTGTCGAGCAGGCCGCCTAGAGGCCTCCCACGACAAAGCCATCTAAAAAAGAGCATTCGAATGCCGCATAGAAGGCCCACAATAGCGCCCGCTGACGGATTCCCCCGAAGAATCCGTCAGGGCAACACCCAAAACATTACAATTTCATTTCGAGACAGCCCAAAGAAGCTTTAACAGCTTGATCGGAAAGCCCATTTGCCGCGCCGTCGTACCAAATGCCGGTGGTAGAATAATCGGCTGATTTTTTTGATCGTTATAACGGAGAGACCAACGTGTCGTTCATTTCAAGCGCCTTCGCTCAAGGCACAGGCGGTGCAGAATCGAGCCTGATGAGCTTCCTGCCGCTGATCCTGATGTTTGGCGTGCTGTACTTCATCATGATTCGCCCGCAAATGAAGCGCCAGAAGGAACATCGCAACATGCTCGCCGCTATGGCCAAGGGCGATGAAGTGGTCACGAACGGTGGCATCGTCGGCAAGGTGACCAAGGTTAGCGACGCGTATGTCGGCGTTGAAATCGCTGAAGGCACGGAAATCACCGTGCAAAAGGCGTCGGTCACGACGATTCTCCCGAAGGGCACGATCAAGTCGCTGTAAGGCCTGCTCTCTCGCGTCCGGCGCGGCCTCGCGGAACTCAAGCCAGCATGCCTGCCATGTCATTCATGCAAACAGGCCCGCTGCGCCAGCCGCGCTCATCGCCGGACGCATCGCTTCCAAGCCAACCTTCCCGTTGGACCACTCCATGAATCGTTACCCCCTCTGGAAATATGTCGTGATGGTCGTGGCGCTCGCCATCGGCCTCATCTACACACTGCCCAATTTCTTCGGCGAAGCGCCGGCGGTGCAGGTGTTGAGCGGCAAGGCAACGGTCAAGCTCGATTCGACGACGCTGTCGCAAATCGAAGCCGCACTGGCTGCCAATCAGATCACTGCTTCCGACGTGACGTTCGACAACTCGTCGAGCAACGCGAATATCCGCGTGCGTCTGTCGGATACCGACACACAGTTGCGCGTGAAGGATCTGCTGTCGAAGACGCTGAACAGCGACCCGACCGATCCGAACTTCGTCGTCGCCCTGAACCTGCAAAGCGCCTCGCCGCGCTGGCTAACCGCACTGCACGCGCTGCCGATGTACCTCGGCCTCGACCTGCGCGGCGGCGTGCACTTCCTGCTGCAGGTGGACATGGCAGGCGCGCTGAACAAGAAGCTCGATTCCGACGCCTCGGACGCGCGCACCCTGCTGCGCGACAACAACATCCGCGACGGCGGCGTGAACCGCGTCAACCAGACGGTGGTGATCAATTTCGCCGACAAGGACACCGCGGACGCTGCCTCCAAGCAACTGTCGCGCAGCGTCAGCGAACTCCAGTGGGCCACGCAAACGGCGCCTGACGGCAGCTATCAACTGATCGGCACATTCACGCCGACGGTGCAGAAGACCGTCGAAGATGCCGCGCTCAAGCAGAACATCACGACGCTGCATAACCGGGTCAACGAACTTGGTGTCGCCGAGCCGGTGATCCAGCAGCAAGGCTCCGACCGCATCGTGGTCGAACTGCCGGGCGTGCAGGACACGGCGAAGGCGAAGGACATCATCGGCCGCACGGCGACGCTCGAAGCGCGCCTGGCCGACCCGGTCAACACCCATCCGCAACCTACGGATCCGGTGCCGCCGGGTGACGAACTGTTCACCGAAGGCAACCAGACGCCGGTGCTGTTGCGCAAGCAGGTGATCTTCACCGGCGACCGCATCATCGACGCGTCCGCCGGCTTCGACGAACACCAGCGTCCGTCGGTCAACATCCGCCTCGACTCGGCCGGTGGCCGCGCGGTCGCTGCGGTGTCGCGCGACAACATCGGCAAGCCGATGGCGATGGTGCTGTTCGAAAAGGGCAAGGGCCAGGTGCTGACGGTCGCGACGATCCAGTCGGAACTGGGCGACCGCTTCCAGATCACCGGCCAGCCGACCCCGCAAGCCGCCGCCGACCTCGCGCTGCTGCTGCGCGCCGGTTCGCTTGCCGCGCCGATGGACATCATCGAAGAACGCACGATCGGCCCGAGCCTCGGCGCCGATAACATCAAGAAGGGCTTCCACTCGGTGATCTGGGGCTTTGCCGCCATCGCCGCCTTCATGATTGCGTACTACATGCTGTTCGGCGTGATCTCGATGATCGGCCTGTCGGTCAACCTGTTGCTGCTGGTGGCCGTGCTGTCGATGCTGCAGGCCACCCTGACCTTGCCGGGTATCGCCGCTATCGCGCTGGCGCTCGGTATGGCCATTGACGCGAACGTGCTGATCAACGAACGGGTGCGTGAAGAACTGCGTCACGGCGCGCCGGCCCAACTGGCGATCCAGAACGGTTACGCGCACGCCTGGGCGACGATTCTCGACTCGAACGTGACGACCCTGATCGCCGGTCTGGCGCTGCTCGCCTTCGGCTCGGGTCCGGTACGCGGCTTCGCGATCGTCCACTGTATCGGCATCTTGACCTCGATGTTCTCCGCGGTGTTCTTCTCGCGCGGTCTCGTGAACCTCTGGTACGGCGGCAAGAAGAAGCTGAAGTCGCTGGCAATCGGTCAGGTGTGGAAGCCGGCAGCGGTTGAAGGTGCAGGCGCTGCCTATCTGGGCATCGAAGACGCCGCAACCGACACGGCACGTGCGGTTAGCGCTGCCTCCGCCAAGCCGAAGGCCACGGCCCAGGCTCGCGCCGGCAAGCCGACGGTGCGCCGTCGCAACGCTCCCGACAATACGCCGCAGAAACCGGGTTCATCCCGCTGAGTCCCGGAGAACAAGACCATGGAATTTTTCCGCATTCGCAAAGATCTGCCGCTCATGCAGCGCGCGTTGGTGTTCAACGCGATCTCGCTGCTGACGTTTATCGCAGCTGTGTTTTTCCTGCTGCATCGCGGGCTGCATCTGTCGGTGGAGTTCACCGGCGGGACGGTGATCGAAGTCCAGTATCCGACCACCGTGCCGCTCGAACCGGTGCGCGGCACGCTCACCAAGCTCGGCTACCCGGATGCCCAGGTGCAGAACTTCGGCACCTCACGTGACGTGCTGATCCGTCTGCCGGTCAAGGCCGGCCTCACCTCGGCTCAGCAAAGCGACCAGGTGATGGGCGCGCTGAAGGGTGAAGACGCTCAGGTTCAGTTGCAGCGCGTCGAGTTCGTCGGCCCGCAGGTCGGCAAGGAACTCGTCACCAACGGCCTGCTCGCGCTCGCCTGCGTGGTGGCCGGCATCGTGATCTACCTGTCGTTCCGCTTCGAATGGAAGTACGCCGTGGCCGGTGTGATCGCCAACCTGCACGACGTGGTGATCATTCTCGGCTTCTTCGCGTTCTTCCAGTGGGAGTTCTCGCTGTCGGTGCTGGCCGCCGTGCTCGCGGTGCTAGGCTACTCGGTGAACGAATCCGTGGTTATCTTCGACCGGATTCGCGAGACCTTCAAACGCGAACGCAAGATGACGGTCATTGAAGTCATCAACCACGCGATTACCAGCACGATGTCGCGGACCATCATCACCCACGGCTGTACGCAGATGATGGTGCTGTCGATGTTCCTGTTCGGCGGCCCCACCCTGCACTACTTCGCTCTGGCGCTGACGGTCGGCATTCTGTTCGGTATCTATTCGTCGGTGTTCGTTGCTGCGGCGCTGGCGATGTGGCTGGGCGTGAAGCGCGAAGACCTGATCAAGGACAAGAAGGAACGTCACGATCCGAGCGACCCGAACGCGGGCGCGCAAGTCTAAGGTTCGAGGCAGTCACAGGCAGTCAAAAACGAGAAAGGCCGGTTCAGTCGAACCGGCCTTTCTCGTTTACCACCGACGCGCACACTTCACACTGCGTTCAGCGAAACCCCAGCTTCCGCCGTGCCGCGCGCAACGCAATCAGACTGATCACCGCAGCAAACATCATGTAGAAACTCGGCGCCACCTTCGACCCAGTCGCGCCGATCAGCCAGGTGATGATGAACGGGCCAAAGCCACCGAAAATCGTCACCGCAATGTTGTACGCGAGGGACATGCCCGTGGTGCGTGTCTGGACCGGGAAAATCTCCGACAACAAGCCCGGCAACGCAGCGAAATAACCCGTCATCAAAAAGCCGAGCACGATCTGCACGGCAATCAGCGTGCCGAAGCTCGGATGCGCGACGAGGTAGACGAAGGCCGGATAGATCAGCACGAGCAGCAGCAGCGCCGACACCAGCATGATGCGGGTGCGGCCATGACGGTCCGACAGATGGCCGACTAGCGGCGAGAACAGCATCTGGATCACGCCGGTCAACGCGATCGCGGCAAACGCGACCCACGGGGCGAGCCCCAGTTGCTTGACGCCGTAGGTCGGCATGAAGAGCACGAGATAGGTCGAAACGGTGCCCAGCACCACCACCCCCACCGCGATCAGCAGGCGTGTTTTCTGACTCGCAAAGGTGTCGCGCAACGGCGTGGTGGTGGTCTCTGCGGCAAGAAACTCCGGCGTCTCGTCGAGCCGGGTGCGGATGTACCACGCCACCGGCCCGATCAGCAGGCCGAAGAAGAACGGCACGCGCCAACCCCATGCCGCCATCTGCCCGGCGGACAACTGGCCTGTCAGCACCACCCCGAAACCGGCTGCCAGCAGCGTGGTCAGCCCTTGGCTCGCCACCTGCCAGCTCGCGAAAAAGCCGCGCCGGCCGGGGACGTGCTCAGCAAGAAAAGCCGTCGCGCTGCCGAATTCCCCGCCCGCCGAAAAGCCCTGCATCAGGCGCGCGGCGACGAGAATCAGCGGCGCCGCGAGGCCGATGCTCTGGTAAGTCGGCAGGACGGCAATGATCAGCGTGCCGGCCATCATCAGCAGGATCGACAGCGTGAGCGCGGCCTTGCGCCCGGCGCGGTCCGCATAGGCGCCGATCACGATCGCCCCCAGCGGCCGCATGAAGAACGACACCCCGAACGTGCCGAGCGTCAGCAGCAACGACACCGTGTCATTGCCGGTAGGAAAGAACAGCTTCGCGATCAGCACCGCGAAGAACCCGTAGACCACCAGGTCGAACCACTCCAGCGCGTTGCCAATAGAAGCGGCCACCACCACCCGCCACGAGTTTGGCCGGCTCGCGGCGAGGTTTGCAGACGTCGTTGCGTTCATGCAGATCTCCGTTGCGCGTGTAATAGTCGTATGAGCGATCAAACCTGCCCGTGTATGGCCGGACTGGATGCGCGCACAACCAGTCCGATGCCAGAGCCGCTAACTGAGCCGCTTACTGCTTGATGCCTTCCGCCTGGATATGCAGCTTGGTATCCATGCTGAATCCATACTTGCTGCCGAAGTCCATGCCGTAATCCGCACGGTTGAAATGGGCGCTGGCCTCCACGCCGCACACTTCGCGCTTGAGCATCGGATGCGGCATGCACTTGAACGATTCGATGGTCAGGTTCAGCGGCTTGGTCACACCGTGCATCGTCAGGCTGCCGATCACTTCAACCGGCTTGTCGCCGTCGAACCTGATATCCGTGCCTTTGTACGTGACGGACGGGTACTTGGTGACGTCGAAAAACTCATTCGATTGCAGATGCTCGTCGAGCTTGCTATTGCCCGTCTGGACCGAAGTCGGGTCGACCGTCACGTCGACCGTACCGGTTTTGGCGGCGCGGTCGAGCGTCACCGTGCCGGAACTTTTCGTGAACTTGCCGCGCCACACCGACAGGCCGCCGAAGTGATCCGCTTCGAAACTCGGGTAGGTATGGGTCGGGTCGAGCATATAGGTGTCGGCCGCAACCGCGTTAAACGAGACGGAAGCGGTCAGGGCGGTAGCAACAATCAGCAGGGTTTTCTTCAAGTCAGGCTCCTTTCAGGAAAGCACCGCGCCTCGCGCCGGTGCGGGTCCGCAGCGTGTTTCTTATTTACGTGCTGCGACGATATGAAACTTGATGATGACATCGTCGGCCACCACCGAGGTGTCCTTCCACTCGCCGGTGCCGATATCGAACTGCGAGCGCTTGATCGTGAGCGAGCCGTCGAACGCCTGGCTCGCGCCCTGCTGCGTCACGCTCACCGGCACCACCACGGTCTGCGACTTGCCCTTGATGGTCAGCTTGCCGGTCACCTTGAACTGGTTGCTGCCGGCCGGCGCGATTGCGCTCGACACGAAGGTGGCCTGCGGGAACGTCTTCGCGTCGAACCAGTCCTTGCCGCGCACCTGGTCGTTATAACTCTCGTCGCCCAGATCGTAGCTGCCCACCTCGACGCTGAACTGTGCGCTGCCGTCGGCCGGCTTGGCCGCGTCGAACTTCACGTCCGCGCTGAACTTGTTGAACTTGCCCTCGACCGGCACGTTCATCTGCTTCGAGGTCGCCGTGATCGTGCTCTTCGTCACGTCGACCTGGGCAAGCGCACTGCCCGCCGCACTCAGCGAGGCGGCAGCAAACGCCGCCAGCATGTAGCGATAAAACGAGACTTTCATGTGGGTCCTTATTTGATGAAAGGGAGCATGCGCGACAGCAGGCCGTCGCGGTCCAGCCATTGGTGCTTGAGCGCCGCTGCCACATGCAGCACGAACAGGGCGAGCAGCGTGTAATTGAGCGCGATGTGGAGATTCTTCAGCAGGACCTTGAGCATCGGGTCGGGTGCGATCAGACGTGGCAGCGGCACGAGCCCCAGGTACACCACCGGCACGTTGGCGGCCGAGCTATACAGGTAGCCGGACAGCGGTATCGCGATCATCAGTACGTAGAGCAGCAGATGCGTGAGGTGGGCCGCGCCCCGTTGCCAGGACGCCATGCGGCGCGGCAGCGCCGGCGCACCGTGGGTAGCGCGCCAGAGAATGCGCAACACCGACAGCCCGAACACCGTCACGCCGATCCATTTATGCCAGGAAAAATAGCGCAGTTTGGTGGGCGTGAAGCCCGGGATATCGGTCATCACCCAGCCAAGCGCGAAGCCGCAGACAATCAGCAGTGCGATCAGCCAGTGAAGCGCGATAGCGGTTCCCGTATAGGAGTCGCGCGCGCCGAAGTTAGGTTTGGGTGCCATGAAAGATCAACGCAAGCTGAATGGTTAGCGGCACAAGCCGAGGCCGCCATGCTACCCCAAGCCGAAAAAGCCGGTTGAGGGAGTTCCGCTGGGCGGACTACGCCGACCATGACAGCATAACCAGAAGGATTGAACAATTGGGGCCGGAGAATGTCTGACGCAGGTCAGATAGCGCGAGGCCGGTGCCTGCGCCTCGTCTGCGATACCTGGCTTACCGGGCTGGGCCGCGCGCCCGGCCAAAGCACGCATGGCGGTGAGCCTTTGGTACTATTGCTGCTGGCTTTCGCCCGACCTTACCGTGCAAGCCTGCGTTGCACGCCCCGCTCACGTCGTTTTGCCCTTCTGCCGTATGGAACATGACAACCTGATCGCGTGCCACGAGTGCGATACCCTTTTCCAGAAGCCGCACCTCACCGGCCGCCGCCTCGTGGCGCGTTGCCCGCGCTGCGGGGCCACGCTCTATCACGCCGTGTCGCGGCGGCTGGACATCATTAGCGCGATGACGCTGGCCGCGCTCTTCACCTTCATCATCGCCCAGGCTTATCCGATTCTGGAACTGGACGCCAACGGCATTACCTCGCAAACCACCCTGTTCGGCGCGCTGGTGGCGCTGTGGAACGAGGACATGCAGATCGTCGCGGTCATGGTGTTCTGCGCGACCACGCTGTTCCCGTTGACCGAGCTCGTCGCGCTGCTCTACGTGCTGATCCCGCTGCGCTCGGGTTACGTGCCGGCGGGCTTCAACCAGGTGCTGCGCGCCATCCAGTTTGTGCGGCCGTGGGGCATGATCGAAGTGTTTATGCTCGGCGTATTGATCACCATCGTGAAGATGGTCAGTCTTGCCCGCGTGATCCCCGAGGCGGCGCTGTTCGCCTTCGGCGCGCTGACCTTGATGTTCGCCGTGGTCGTCACGTTCGACCCGCGCACCTTGTGGGATCTCGCCGACGAACTGAATGCGCGCCGTGCCCGGCCCATGCCGCGTACCGCGGCCGACAGCGCCGCGGCCGCTGTCACGGCCAACGCAGCCGGCCAGTCGGCCACGCCCAATCAGGGATAAGCAAACGATGAAATACATCACCGCGCTACGCGCGGGCCTGGTTTCCTGTCACGCGTGCGGCCGCGTCGCACCGCGCATCCGCTCGATCACCGCGCAGCACTGCTCGCGCTGCGGTGCGGTGCTGCACCGGCGTAATCCGGATAGTCTGATGCGCACCTGGGCGCTACTGATTGCTGCGGCATTGCTGTATATTCCGGCGAATCTGCTGCCGGTGATGCATACGGCTTCGTTGCTGGGTTCGGAAGACGACACGATCATGAGCGGTGTTGTCTACTTCTGGACCTCGGGCGACTGGCCGCTCGCCGTGATCGTGTTTATTGCCAGCATCATGGTGCCGATGCTCAAGCTCAGCGTGCTCGTGCTGCTCACCATCACGGCCCAGCGCCGTTCGCACTGGCGCCCCACCCAGCGCATGAAGCTGTACCGGATGGTGGAGCGGATCGGCCGCTGGTCCATGCTCGACGTGTTCGTCGTGACGCTGACGGTTGCGCTGGTGCGTTTCAAGTCGCTTGCCGTGATCACGGCCGGGCCCGGCGCCATCGCGTTCGGCTCGGTGGTGATTCTGACGATGCTGGCGTCGATGCAGTTCGATCCACGACTCATCTGGGACAATGTCGAAGGCGAGGACATCGCGGAGAGTGCGAAGCGCGCCAGACGTGCGAACGGTGCAAAAGGCGCACGCGGTGCTAACGGCGCACGAGGCGTGACCGGTGCAACCGGCAACAAGGGCACGCAAGACCTACAAGACGCAACAGGCAGTCCCCAACAATCTCAGGACCCCAAACATGACTAGCCCGCAAGGACCGACGCCCGCCCCCAGCGCGCCGCGCAACGATTCGAACGGACCCACACTGCCACCGAACCTGCCCGATCCCGAGATCGAACCGCGCGGTCACTGGCTGCCGTCGCTGGTCTGGGTGATTCCGCTGATCGCCGCGCTGATCGGCGTCGCGCTCGTCATCAAGTCCGTGACCGAGAAAGGGCCGGAGATCAGCATCAGCTTCAACGACGCCGAAGGCCTCGAACCCGGCAAGACCCAGGTCAAGTACAAGGACGTCGACATCGGCCTCGTGAAAGCCATCAAGCTGTCGAAGGACCTCTCGCATGTGCTGATCCAGGTCCAGTTGACCAAGGAAGCCGAGAACTTTGCCGTCAAGGACACCCGCTTCTGGGTGGTGCGGCCGCGCGTGGGCGCAAGCGGCGTCTCGGGCCTGAGCACGCTGCTCTCGGGCGCATATATCGGGGTGGACGCCGGTCATTCGCAAGATAGCCAGAGGGAGTTCATCGGGCTGGAAACGCCGCCGCCGATCACCGGTGGACAAAAGGGCCACCAGTTCACGCTGCATGGCGACTCGCTCGGCTCGATCGATATCGGCTCGCCGATCTTTTACCGGCGCGTGCAGGTGGGCCAGGTCGTGGGCTTCTCGCTCGACAAGGACGGCACCGGGGTGACGCTGCAAGTGTTCGTGTCCGCGCCGTACGACCAGTACGTCGGCATCAATACGCGCTGGTGGCACGCCAGCGGCGTCGATCTGCGGCTCGATTCGAGCGGCTTCAAGCTGAACACGCAGTCGCTCGCGACGGTGCTGGTCGGCGGCCTGTCGTTCCAGTCGCCGCCGGGGCAGCCGGTCGGCCCGCAGGCGCCGAACAACAGCACCTTCCGCCTCGGTTCGGATGAAGCCGATGCGATGCGCGAACCGGACGGCGTGCCGTTGCGCGTCGTGATGAACTTCAACCAGTCGCTGCGAGGGTTGTCGGTCGGCGCGACGGTCGATTTCCGCGGCATCGTGCTCGGCCAGGTCACCAATATCGGCATCGACTACGACCCGAAGACCAAGAACTTCACCATGCCGGTGACGATGAACCTGTACCCCGACCGCCTCGGCAAGCGCTTCCGCGAGTCGGCGCCGGAGCCGGGCAGCGTCGCCGGACAGCAACTGCTGCAGCGTCTGGTCCAGCACGGCCTGCGCGGCCAGTTGCGCACGGGCAACCTGATTACCAGCCAGTTGTATGTAGCGTTGGATATCTTCCCGAAAGCGGCGCCGGCGACAGTCGACGTCACCCGCGATCCGCTCGAGCTGCCGACGATTCCGAACACGCTCGACGAGTTGCAGTTGCAGGTGGCCGACATTGCCAAGAAACTCGATCAGGTGCCGTTCGACCAGATCGGGGCGAACCTGAACAGCTCGCTGAAGAACGCCGACCAACTGTTCACGCGTCTGAACACCGAAGTGGTGCCGCAGGCTCGCGACACGCTAGCGGCCGCCAAGCAGACCTTCGGCTCGGCCGAGGCGACGCTGCAGCAGGACTCGCCGCTGCAATCGGACGTCCATCAGGCGCTGCAGGAGCTGACCCGCACGTTGCAGTCGTTGAATGCGCTGTCGGACTATCTGGAACGCCATCCGGAATCGTTGTTGCGCGGAAAACCAGGAGATCAACCATGATGTTTGCCCGGCTCCCCCGTTCGCCGCGCGGGCTTGCCCGCGCCGCCGCGTGCCTCGGCGTCTGTGCCGGACTGCTGGCGCTGGCGGCATGCTCTTCTTCGCCGGCAAGCCGCTTCTACACGCTCGGTGCGGAAGCCACCCCAGCCGCCCCGGCTACGGCACGCACAGCGGCAACGCCGGCGCTGCTGATCGAAGTCCCGCCGGTCGACGTGCCGTCCCAGGTTGCAAAGAACCAGTTGGTGGTGCAGACCGGCCCGACCCAGGTGCAGGTGCTCGAACAGGAACGCTGGGCCTCGTTGCCCGGCGACGAGATCCGGCGCGCGCTGTCGTCCGATCTCACGCAGCAGTTGGGCACAATCGACGTGTACGGCACCGCGTACCCGGAAGGCACGCCTGTGTATCGCGTCAGCATGAACGTGCAGCGCTTCGAATCGTGGCCCGGCTCGCATGCGCTGATCGACGCGGTGTGGAGCGTGCGCGCCGTGCGCAGCGAAGCCGTCATGACCTGCCGCAGCGTGGTGAGCGAACCGGTAACGGGCAGCTACGACGCGCTGGTCGAGGGGCATCGCCAGGCGGTGCAGCAGATTTCCACGCAGATCGCCGCCGGTATCCAGGCGTTGGCGGCAGCGACGCCTCGCATGCCGACGAGCGCTGCCGCCAGGAGCGCGTCCGGTGTACCAGCACGGATGGCGCCGCCGACGGTGCCCTGCCCGCTGCCAATCGGGCCTGGCGCGGCGCTCGATGGTGCGGGTGTTGCTGCGCGTGTGTCCCTCGGCAGCCACGTCAGCAGCCTCGCCGGCATGAACGGCTGATTTGCCGGCATGGCAGCGGCAGACGCACTGCGCCCGTCTGCCGCCATCACTTCCCACGCCCTATCCCATCCGGCCAGCTTGCCGGATCCTCTCTGTTTGGCGATCCTGAATGCTTCGGAGCACGGGATCGCGCCTCACCACGCATTTAACACTTCATGTTTCGTTCCATCAAAACCTTCGTCAAGAAATGGCGCGCGTCACGCAACAGCGGGCATCAGCTCGATGCGCTGCTGGCGATCGCCGACCAGAACGCGCCATATGCGGACCGCAGCGAATGGCTGATCGAGCTGGCGCACTGGATCCATCGCGGCGGCACCGTGCAGACGGTCGCGCAGGAGCCGGCCGAAGACGACACGCGCCGGCTGCCCGAGCACGCGCGCTTGCGCTATCTGCTGCATGTGCTGGACCGCAACCCGGCGTGGAAAGCCAACGTCGCCGGCATCCTGCGCGCGTTGCTGCGCGAGAGCGACGGCATCTCGTTGTTGTGCGATGCCGGCATGCCAGTGCATTCGGCCTTTTTCGGGGCGCTGTTCGAACGTTTCGAGTCTTCGCTGATTCCGCCCGCGCCGAATCGCCGCGACCTCACTGCGATCTTCACGCTGATGTTCACTTCGGAGCAGGACGCCGAATGGATCGCCGCGCTGCCTACCGATCTGCTCGTACGCATCCACGATCTGTTTATCTATGAGCAGGACGCCAGCGATCCGCGCGAGGGCGTGCCGTTCTCGCTCGACCTGCTCGCGGCCCTGCACAACCTGACCTGCCAGATCAGCTCCACTGGGCTGTCGCAAACGGTGCGCAGCCGTCTCGGCGACGCTGACGCGCGAGTGGCGATGGAGAAGCAGCCGTTCTACCGGCTCACGCGCGCCATGCTGGCGGTAGAAGCGGCCCACCAGGCGGTCGAGGAAGGCGCGGAGCCGGACAAGCTGCTCCATGAGGTCAACTATCTGCGGGTGCTGCTCGACGAATGCCGCATAGCGACCGACAGCGTCTTCGCACACCTGTACCGCAACGGCGTGAGCGTCGACATCGTGTTCCAGGTCGAGCGGATGCGCATGCGCATCCAGCGCGCCGAACATCTGCTCGATGCGTGGATGGCCTCCGACGACCTGCATGCCGGCTCGCGCCTCACCGCCGAACTGGTGAAGGCGAACCATGCGAGCCAGAGCGTCTCGCATTTGATGCGCAGCAATTTCTCATTGTTGGCGCGCAAGGTGGTCGAATACAGCGCGGACACGGGCGAACACTACATTGCCCGCGACCGCGCCGAGTACCTGAAGATGCTGCGCATGGCAGCGGGCGGCGGGCTCGTCACGGTGGTGACCGTATGCGTGAAGTTTGCGATCACCGGTGCCCACCTGCAGTCGATGCTGGAGGGCTTGCTCGCCGGCATCAACTACTCGGCCAGCTTCCTGCTGATGCACTTCCTGCATTTCTCGCTCGCCACCAAGCAGCCCGCCATGACGGCGCCGACCATCGCCCGCGAACTCGACGGCGCAGGCACCCCTGAAGGGGTCGACAGCTTCGTCAGCTCGGTGGTCGCGCTGATCCGCACCCAGGCGGCGGCCGTGCTCGGCAACGTGATGCTGGTGTTTCCGGTCTGTCTGGGCGTGCAGTTGCTGTGGCACGCGGTCTTTCATGCGAACATTATTTCCCCCGAAAAGGCGCATGCCACGCTGCATTCGTTCTCGCTGCTCGGGCCTACGCCGCTCTATGCCGCGCTGACCGGCGTGCTGCTGTGGTCCTCGAGCCTGCTCGCGGGCTGGGCCGACAACTGGTTCGTGCTGCACCGGGTGGCCGACGCGCTCACCTACAACCGCCGCTTGCGTATGACGCTGGGCGCCGCCGGCGCCGCGCGGCTGGCGAAGTTCTGCCGCTCCAACGTGGCGGGCGTAGTGGGCAACATCACGCTGGGCCTGATGCTCGGCCTCGTGCCCGCGATCCTGACCGCGTTCGCCTTCGCCTTCGAGGTCCGGCACGTGACGCTGAGCTCCGGTTCGATCGGCGTGGCGCTCGGCGTGCTCGGCAAAGGCGCGCTGGATTTGCCCGAGTTCTGGTGGGCCGTCGCTGGCACGTTCAGCATGGCGATCCTAAACGTCGCCGTCAGTTTCGCCCTCGCGTTTCATATGGCCGTGCGCTCGCGCGACCTGCGCCGCAACTACGTGCGCTCGCTGCGCGGAGCGATCTGGCGCCGGATGTTCAAGCGACCGCTGGATCTGGTGTGGCCGGTGAGCGCGTCGCGCGAGGAGCATTGAACGCGGCAGCGTGGGCGGCCCACCCCGACCGCGTACAATAGCGCCTTATTCAACGCCTCCCGGCAACCTCAATGTCATTCGATTTTTTCATTCCCTGCCCTCGCGGCCTTGAAGCCGCGCTTGCGGCCGAACTCGCCGAAATCGCCACGCGCCACCTGAACGGTGCGCCGTTCACGGCTGGCGCGCAGGTGCCGGGCGGCGTGCATTTCCGCGGCGGCTGGGCTGCCGGCATGGCGGCCAACCTGCATTCGCGCATCGCCAGCCGGGTGTTGCTGAAAATCGCCCACCGGCCGTATCGCAGCGAGCAGGACATCTATGCCCTCGCGCTCGAGCAACGCTGGGAACAGTGGTTCTCGGCGCGTGAAACGCTGCGCGTCGACGTCACGGCGATCAAATCGCCGCTGCGCAGCCTCGAATTCACCACGCTGCGCGTCAAGGACGCGATCTGCGACCGTCTGCGCGAAGTGAGCGGCGAGCGTCCGAACATCGACACGAGCGCGCCGGACGTGCGCGTGTTTGCCTTCCTCACCGCAACCGACTGCACGCTGTACCTCGATACCTCGGGCGAGCCGCTCTTCAAACGCGGCTGGCGTCTCGACAAGGGTGCGGCGCCGCTGCGCGAAAACCTCGCGGCCGGCATCCTGCGCCTGACCGGCTGGACAGCCGGCACGCCGCTGTACGATCCGATGTGCGGTAGCGGCACGTTCCTGGCAGAAGCCGCTCAGGTCGCGCTGAACATCGCGCCGGGGGTCGAACGCCGCTTCGGCTTCGAGAAGCTCAAGCAGTACGAGGCCAAGACCTGGCAGACGCTGAAGGCGGCTGCAATGGACGCGAAGCACGCGGCACGCGCCTCGCGCTCCGATTTGCAGATTTTCGGCAGCGATATTTCGGGCGACATGCTCATCAAGGCACGCGCCAACTTCGAGCGCGCCGGCCTCTCGGCGGTCTCGCTCAAGCAGGTCGACGCCCGCGGCATGGCGCCGCCGTCGTCGGAGCCGGGCATTCTGGTCGCCAACCCGCCGTACGGCGAGCGGATCGAAGTGCGTGGCCGCAATGCGCGCGGCGAACTCCGTGAGACGCGCGAAAACCGCGATGACGACAGCTTCCGCCGGGTCCAGGAAGAGGCGCCGGACAGCGAATTCTTCAAGGCGCTCGGCGATGCGCTCAAGCAGCGCTTCACCGGCTGGCATGCGTTCATCCTGACGTCGGATCGCAAACTGCCGGGTCAATTGCGGCTTCGCGAGTCGACCAAGACGCCGTTGTTCAACGGTGCGCTCGAATGCCGCCTGTTCCGCTTCGACCTGATCGCCGGCAGTGTGCGGCAACGTCCGGCGAACGATACGCCGGCGGCTTGATCACACGTTGAGCGAACGGCTGCGGGCGCAAGGTCGGCAGCCAGGGCGGTGCTGCCGCATCGTCCGCCCGAAGGTCCCGGTCATTCAGAAAGCCCTGCAGGCTACTGACAGAACGTTGTCAGTAGCCCCGCCGCACACTCCTCCTCACGCCATCCGGCGAATCACACGGGCCTACCCACCGCCCCAAGGAGAGTGTCATGTCAGCAGCCGCAACCCACGTCGTTTCCTGGTTCGAAATTCCGACCGTCGACTTCGAGCGCGCCGTGCGTTTCTACGAGACCGCGCTGGATACCACGCTGCGGCGTGAAAATTTCGGCGATCAGCCGATCGGGATCTTCCAGTACACCGAGCCGGCCACCGGCGGCTGTATCATCCACAGCCCCACGCTCAAGCCTTCCGCCGATGGCGTGGTGGTCTATCTGAACGCGCAGCCGAGCGTCGATGCCGTGCTGGCCCGTGTCGAGAAGGCTGGTGGCAAGGTGCAAGGGCCCGTCATCGAACTGCCGCAGGATATCGGCTATATCGGCTTCTTCACCGATACCGAAGGCAACCGCATCGGACTGCATGCGCCGAAAAACGGCTGACGGATTGGCCCGCGCGCTGCGGTGCCCATGAACTGCCCATGCAGCGCCGATGGGCATCATGCGGCGCTATGATCGCGGGACTACCCAACCGCGGGCCGCCCGAGCGCGGGATCGCCCGAGCGCGGGCCGCCCGATCACCGAACCACCCGCCTCTTCCTACAAGACGCCCACGATGACGCGCCGTGCCGACCGCCTGTTCCAGATTGCCGAGCTGCTCCGCGGCCGGCGCCTGACCACCGCGCAACAGCTCGCGGACTGGCTGCATATCTCGCCGCGCACGGTGTACCGCGACGTGCGCGATCTGCAGCTTTCCGGCGTGCCGATCGAAGGCGAAGCGGGCATCGGCTACCGCCTGAACCGCTCGGCCAGCCTGCCGCCACTCACCTTCACCGTCGACGAACTCGCCGCGCTCGCGGCCGGCGCACGCATGCTCGAAACCTGGGGCGGTGCGAGCTTCGCGAAAGGTGCTCGCGGCGCGCTGGCGAAGATCGCCTCGACAATGCCCGCCGACAAGCGCGCGACCCTCGACCGGCTGCCGATCTTCGCGCCGTCGTTTCACATCAAGGGGGAGTTTGCGGAGAAAGTCGACGCGCTGCATCTCGCCATCGACGGCAAGCGGGTCGTGAGCTTTGCCTATCGCGATCGCAAAGGCGAGCATACGGAGCGGCGCGTCTGGCCGCTAGGGCTCGTTTATTGGGGGGCGCGCTGGACCATCGGCGCGTGGTGCGAATTGCGCGAAGACTTCCGCAATTTCGACGTCGAACAGATTCGCGAACTGCAGGTCCTCGAGCCGTTCCCCGATATGGAGGGCAGACGGCTCGCGGATTTTCTAAGGCACGTCGAGGTGAAACAGCGGTAACTTCAAGGGCAGTTCAGGGCCGCACACCGCGGCCCTCGCCCTCACTCCACCGACTTCACCATATCTTCGATCACCTTCTTCGCATCGCCGAACACCATCATGGTCTTGTCCATGTAGAAGAGGTCGTTGTCGAGACCCGCGTAGCCGGCCGCCATCGAACGCTTGTTGACGATTACCGTGCGCGCCTTATAAGCCTCGATGATCGGCATGCCCGCAATCGGCGACTTCGGATCGTTCTTTGCCGCCGGATTCACCACGTCGTTGGCGCCGAGCACGAGGACGACGTCGGTCTGGCCGAACTCGTTGTTGATGTCGTCCATCTCGTAGACAAGGTCGTAAGGCACCTCGGCTTCCGCGAGCAGCACGTTCATATGCCCTGGCATGCGGCCCGCCACCGGGTGGATCGCATAGCGCACGTCGATGCCCTTCTCGATCAGCTTGTCGGTGAGCTCCTTCAACGCATGCTGTGCGCGTGCCACAGCGAGACCATAGCCCGGCACGATCACCACCGTCTCCGCGTTGCCCAGCATGAACGAGGCATCCTCGGCCGAGCCCGACTTCACCGGCCGCTGCTCCTGGGCACCGCCCGTAGCCGCCGCGCCAGGTTCCGCGCCGAAGCCGCCGAGCAGCACGTTGAAGAACGAGCGGTTCATCGCGTGACACATGATGTACGAGAGGATCGCGCCCGACGAGCCCACCAGCGAGCCGGCAATGATCAGCATCGGATTATTCAGCGAGAAGCCGATGCCCGCCGCCGCCCAGCCCGAGTACGAATTGAGCATCGACACGACCACCGGCATATCCGCGCCGCCGATCGGGATGATGATCAGCACCCCCAGCGCGAACGCGATCAGCGTCATGATGATGAACGGCAGCCACGACTGCGTGAGAAAGAAGATCACGCCAAAGCCGATCATGCCGATCGCGAGGAACAGGTTGATCAGATGCTGGCCCGCATACACCACCGGCGCGCCCTGAAACAGGCGGAACTTGTACTTGCCGGAGAGCTTGCCGAACGCGATCACCGAACCGGAGAACGTGATGGCGCCGACGAACGTACCGATAAACAGTTCTATTCGATTGCCATAGGGCAGGAAGCCCGGCACCGGATTATCCGGGTCGACGAGGCCGAACGCCGACGGCTCCGAGACCACCGCATAGGCGATGCACACGGCGGCGAGACCGATCAGCGAGTGCATGGCCGCGACCAGTTCCGGCATCTTGGTCATCTCGACGCGAGCCGCGACGAACGCCCCCACCGCACCGCCGACTACCAGCGCCGCGAACAGCAGGCCGAGACCCAGTCCAAGGTTCGAACCCAGCCCAGCGGCCTGTTTGAAAATCAGCGCGATGGTCGTGAGGATCGCAATCGCCATCCCGGCCATGCCGAACGTATTGCCGATGCGCGCCGTCTTCGGATTCGAGAGGCCTTTGAGCGCCTGAATAAAGCAGACCGAAGCAACGAGATAAAGCAGCGTGACGACGTTCAGACTCATTGCTTACCCCCTTCAATGCGCGCCTGACCGGCAGCGGGAAGCTTCTTCGGCTCTTTCTTCTTGAACATTTCCAGCATTCGCCGGGTCACGAGGAAGCCGCCGAATACATTCACTGCGGCAAGCCCGACCGCCAGGGTGCCGAAGAACTTGCCGGTCCCGCCGACGGTGAGCCCGGCGGCAAGCATCGCACCCACAATAACAATTGCCGAAATCGCATTGGTCACCGCCATCAGCGGCGTATGCAGGGCCGGCGTGACGTTCCAGACCACGTGGTAGCCCACGTAGATGGCCAGCACGAAGATGATCAGGTTGATGACCGTATGGTTGATGACTTCCATGACCGTTCTCCCAGGAAGCGATTCGTTTATGCCTTGCGCGTGACTTCGCCGTCACGGGCCAGCAGCGTAGCCGCGACGATGTCGTCCGCAAGATCGATGTTGAGTGCGCCTTCCTTGTTGATGATCAGCTTCAGGAAGTCGAGCAGGTTGCGCGCGTAGAGCGAGGAGGCATCGGCGGCCACCATCGAGGCCAGGTTCGTATAGCCGACAATCTGCACGCCGTGCTTTGTCACGACCTTGTCGGCTTCCGTCAGCGGACAGTTGCCGCCACGCTGGCCTTCATACTCGGGGCCACGGCCCGCGGCAAGGTCGATCAGCACCGAGCCTGGTTTCATTGCCTGCACGGTTTCCACCGAGATCAGCGTGGGCGCAGGACGGCCGGGAATCAGTGCGGTCGAGATGACGATATCGGCCTGCTTGGCGCGCTCGTGCACCAAGGCTCCCTGGCGGGCCAGCCAGCTTGGCGGCATCGGCCGCGCATAGCCGCCGACGCCCTGGGCGGCCTCGCGCTCCTCGTCGGTCTCGTACGGCACGTCGAGAAATTTGGCGCCGAGCGACTCGATCTGCTCCTTCACCGCCGGGCGCACGTCGGAGGCCTCGATCACCGCGCCGAGCCGCTTGGCCGTCGCAATCGCCTGCAGGCCCGCGACGCCCGCGCCCAGGATCAGCACGCGCGCCGCTTTCACGGTGCCGGCGGCTGTCATCAGCATCGGCATAAAGCGGGGGTACAGGTCGGCGGCAAGCAGCACGGCCTTATAGCCGGCGATGTTGGCCTGCGAGGACAGCACGTCGAGGCTTTGCGCGCGCGTGGTGCGCGGCGCGGCTTCCAATGCGAACGCAGTCACGCCGGCAGATGCGAGCTTGGCCGCATTGTCGGCATTGAAAGGATCGAGCATGCCAACCAGCACCGCGCCGCGTTTCAACTGCGGCAGCTCGGCGTCGGTAGGCGACTGGACTTTGAGAACGAGATCGGCGCCAAATGCAGCGGCTGCATCGACGATTTCCGCGCCGACTGCGCTAAACGCATCGTCGGGGAAGCTGGCGCCGGTGCCGGCGCCGCTCTGGATCGTGACCCGGTGGCCCTGCGATACGTATTTCTTGACCGTCTCGGGGGTGGCGGCAACGCGGGTTTCGTACGCTCGCGTCTCGGCTGGCACTCCGATGTGCATCGTTGAATCCTCCTCGGCCTTCCTGTTATTACGACAGAGCTGCCGACGAGGCACGCCGGCTTGCAATTGCAACGGCTACGACACCACTTTAACCGAAACCAGGGGGCTTGCCGAAATCAGGGACAATCCGGGGGCGGCCCGCTTCCCGGCAGCCGCCGTCCATAGACGGTAAAATACCGCCCCATGAATCCGGAAACCTGGGCTGCACACGTCACCGTGGCCGCCATCGTCGAGCGCGACGGACGCTTTCTCCTCGTCGAGGAGCATACGGACGACGGGCTGCGCCTCAACCAGCCCGCCGGCCATCTGGAGGCGGGTGAAACGCTCGCCGAGGCGGTCGTGCGCGAAACGCTCGAAGAATCCGCGCATCCGTTCACGCCCGAAGCATTGGTGGGCGTATACATGACGCATTTCGAGCGCCCGGCCCGCAGCGATGCAGGTGGTGCTGGCGACGCAAGCGGCGCGGCGCAAGACCCGAGCGGCAGCCCGGCGAGCGGTGTCACCTATCTGCGTTTCACGTATTGCGGCAGCAGCGGCGAGGCCGATGCCAACCGCGCGCTCGATCCCGATATCGTCCGCACGCTGTGGATGAGCGCCGACGAGCTGCGCGCTTGCCCCGAGCGGCATCGCACGCCGCTCGTGATGCGCTGTATCGACGATTACCTCGCAGGCCGGCGTTTCCCGCTCGACTTCGTGCATACGCATTCGGTCGGGCCCACCCGATCAAGCAAGTCAGGCAACCCATGAGTAAGCAGAAAGTCGTAGTAGGCATGTCGGGCGGCGTCGATTCGTCGGTCACCGCATGGCTGCTCAAAGAGCAAGGTTACGATGTCGTCGGTCTTTTCATGAAGAACTGGGAAGACGACGACGACGGCGAGTACTGCTCGACGCGGCAGGACTGGATCGATGTCGTCTCGGTGGCCGATCTGATCGGCATCGACGTCGAAGCGGTCAACTTCGCCGCCGAATACAAGGACCGCGTGTTCGCCGAATTCCTGCGCGAATACTCGGCCGGCCGCACGCCGAACCCGGACGTGCTGTGTAACGCCGAGATCAAGTTCAAGGCCTTCCTCGATCACGCCATGTCGCTTGGCGCCGAGACCATTGCGACCGGCCACTATGCGCGCGTGCGTGAGGTCGAAGGCCGCTTCGAGCTTTTGAAGGCGCTCGATCACACCAAGGATCAGTCGTACTTCCTGCATCGCCTCAATCAGGCGCAGTTGTCGAAAACGATGTTTCCGCTCGGCGAAATCCCCAAGACGAAGGTGCGCGAGATCGCCGAGCAGATTGGCCTGCCGAACGCGAAGAAGAAAGATTCGACCGGCATCTGCTTTATCGGCGAGCGGCCGTTCCGCGATTTTCTGAACCGCTACCTGCCTACCAAGCCGGGGCCGATGAAGACGCCGGACGGCAAGGTGGTCGGCGAGCATATCGGCCTCGCGTTCTATACGTTCGGCCAACGCAAGGGCATCGGACTTGGCGGCAGCAAGGAAGGCAGCGGCGAGCCCTGGTTCGTCGCAGGCAAGGATATTCCGTCGAACACGCTCTATGTCGCGCAGGGTCACGATCATTCGTGGCTGCTGAGCCACCAGCTGAGCGCGGGCAACACCAGTTGGGTGGCCGGCCACCCGCCGGCGGAAGACTTCGCGTGCGGCGCGAAAACCCGCTACCGGCAAGCCGACGCCGCCTGCACCTTCAGCACGGTGGGCGAGGCCGACGGCCATTTCGCGCTCGATTTCGTGGACGCGCAGTGGGCTGTCACACCGGGGCAATCGGCCGTGCTCTACGATGGCGACATTTGCCTCGGCGGCGGCATCATTGAACACGCGGCTACTGCGCAGCCGGTCGTGCGGCAGCCTCAAACCGCCGCGCTGCTGACCGCGCGCCAGGCAGCGCGGTAAGCAGTACCGCAGGCGGTCCGGCCAGATCGCGGCAGGATCGCAGTACCCCCGCAGTCACACAATAATCAGCGGTCAACCGCTCTCTGCAACGGAGTCCCCCATGTTTTCTCGACGTTATCTGGCCATGTGGTGCGCGGTTGTGCTGCTCGTCGCCTGTGCGGCGCTCGCCGCCACCCACCACCTGTCGTGGTTCTGGATCATCGTCCCTGCGCTGCTGGTGGCGCTCGGCGTGTTCGATCTGAACCAGGAGCGTCACGCGATCCTGCGCAACTATCCGTTGTGGGGTCACTTCCGTTTCATGTTCGAATTCATCCGGCCGGAGATCCGCCAGTATTTCGTCGAGGACGATACGGATGAAAAGCCGTTCTCGCGCGCCCAGCGCAGCATCGTGTATCAGCGAGCCAAAAACGACGTCGACAGCCGTCCGTACGGCACCGAACTCGACGTGAAGGCCATCGCGCACGAATGGATCAGCCACTCGCTCGCGCCGACCAAGCTCGACGGCCACGACTTCCGCGTGGTGGTCGGCCCGGATCGCAAGCAGCCATACTCCATGTCGATCTTCAACGTCTCGGCGATGAGCTTCGGCTCGCTCTCGGCCAACGCAATCATGGCGCTCAATCTCGGCGCCAGGAAAGGCAACTTCGCGCACGACACCGGCGAAGGCTCGATGTCGAAGTATCACCGCGAGCATGGCGGCGACATCATCTGGGAAATCGCTTCGGGCTACTTCGGCTGCCGCAACGACGACGGCACCTTCAACCCCGACAAGTTCGCCAAACAGGCGCAAGAGCCGCAGGTGAAGATGATCGAGGTGAAGCTCTCGCAAGGCGCGAAGCCGGGGCATGGCGGTGTGCTGCCGGCCGCCAAGATCACGCCGGAGATTGCCGAGACGCGCGGCGTGCCGATGGGCCGCGACTGCATTTCGCCCGCCACTCACTCCGAGTTTTCCACGCCGCGCGGCTTGCTCGAATTCGTCGAGCGATTGCGTAACCTCTCAGGCGGCAAGCCGACCGGCTTCAAGCTCTGTATCGGCCACCCGTGGGAATTCTTCGGTATTGCCAAGGCGATGCTGGAAACGGGCATCCTGCCGGACTTCATCGTCGTGGACGGCGCGGAAGGCGGCACCGGTGCAGCCCCGCTCGAATTCACCGACCACGTCGGCGTGCCGTTGCAGGAAGGACTGCTGCTCGTGCACAACACGCTGGTGGGTATCGGCCTGCGGCAACGGATTCGCATCGGCGCGAGCGGCAAGATGATTACCGCGTTCGATATCACCAAGACCCTCGCGATCGGCGCCGACTGGGTCAACTCGGCACGCGGCTTCATGTTCGCGGTGGGCTGCATCCAGGCGCAGACCTGTCACACGGGCCGTTGCCCGACCGGCGTCGCCACCCAGGATCCGGTGCGCCAGCGTGCGCTCGTGGTGCCAGACAAGTCGGACCGCGTGTTCAACTTCCATCACAACACCTTGCACGCGCTGCAGGAAATCATTCAGGCTGCGGGTCTCAAGCATCCAGCGGAACTGCGCGCGCATCACATCGTGCGGCGGGTGTCGTCGCATGAGGTGAGCCTGATGTCGGATCTGCTGAAGTACCTGGAGCCGAACGATCTGCTGAACGGCAACTACCGCTACAAGCTGTACGAGAAATGGTGGCCGGTGGCGAGCGCTGAGTCGTTTGCACCGAAGGTGGAGCTGGCGGCGACCTGAGCGTGCCGTTACGAAGTAGATGCGGCCGGCGGCACTCGCCCCGGCCGAGAAGCACGGCGCCGCGAGGCGCCGCTATTTTTAGTCCGCCGGCACCGTATCGAGAAACGACTGCCGCTGCGACAGCTTCTGGAAGTGTTTGTCGAGATTCGGATAGGGCTCGCGCCAGTTCAGCTGCGGCATGCGGAAATCGAGGTAGCCGAGCGCACAACCCATGGCGATATCCGCCAGCGTGTAGCGATTACCCGCGCACCACGGATTGCTGCCAAGCCCCTGCGACATCGCCACCAGGCCATCGTCGATCTTGCGCTGCTGGCGCGCCACCCACGCCTCCGAGCGGTGTTCCCCGGTCCGTTGCGTGCCTTCGAGACGGATCAGCACAGCCGCATCCAGCATCCCATCTGCGAGCGCTTCCCAGCAGCGCACTTCGACGCGTTCACGCCCCGACGGCGGAATCAGCTTGCCGACCGGCGACAACGTATCCACGTACTCGCAGATCACGCGCGAGTCGAACACCGCCTCGCCGTCCTCCATCACGAGACACGGTACCTTGCCGATCGGATTGAAGGTATGGATGGTGGTGTCCGGCGCCCAGACGTTTTCTAGCACCAGCTTGTAGTCGATCTTCTTTTCGGCGAACACGATCCGTGCCTTGCGGACGAACGGGCTGCCGAGCGAACCGATGAGTTTCATCATCACATCTGCCTTTTCTGCTTCTGGAATTGGGCGGAAGTATACGTTGGTTGACGGCCATCCAGACTGCCGTGCCCCATCTTCCGGAACATCGCCCGCCGGACCTGTGGACGGATTGCAACATTGCCGCGTACCGCGCCGGAGGTCCATCCGGCCGGGTGTCCTGGGTGCACGCCGAATGCGTACCCCAATAGGGCGCTACAATCTCACAATGAACCAGCCAAACGAAACCACTCTCGCCATCGACGTCTACCGCAAGCGCCGCGAGCGCGTGCTTGCCGCGCTTCGCGCGGCGGGCGGTGGCGTCGCCATCGTCCCCACCGCGCCGGAAGTGCTGCGCAACCGGGACGCCGACTATCCCTACCGGCACGACAGCTACTTCTACTACCTGACCGGCTTCACCGAGCCGCAGGGGCTGCTCGTGCTGGACGCCAGCGCCGGCGAGAATGGCCCGGCTTCGATCCTGTTCTGCCGCGCCAAGAACGCCGAGCGCGAGATCTGGGACGGCTTTCGCTTCGGCCCCGAGGGCGCCCGCGAGGCGTTCGGCTTCGACGCGGCGTTTGCCGTTGACGACATCGAAATCCAGATGCCGCTGATCCTCGCCGACAAGCCGGCGCTGCACTACGCGCTCGGCAGCTCGGCCGGGCTCGACGAACAGGTGCGCCGCTGGCTCGACGCGGTGCGCGCCAAAGGCCGCAGCGGCGTCGCCGCGCCCGCCGCCGCGCACGACCTGCTGCCGCTCCTCGACGAGATGCGTCTGTTCAAGGACAACCACGAAGTATCGATCATGCGCCGCGCCGGCGAGATCTCAGCGCAGGCGCATCGCCGCGCCATGGCTGCGTGCCGCCCCGGCGTGCGCGAGTACGAACTCGAAGCCGAACTGCTGTACACGTTCCGCAAACACGGTGCGCAAGGGCCGGCCTACGGCTCGATCGTCGCCGCCGGCGCCAATGCCTGCGTGCTGCACTATGCGGCAGGCAACACCATTGCTCAGGACGGCGACCTGATCCTGATCGACGCCGCCTGCGAACTGGACGGCTACGCCTCCGATATCACCCGCACGTTCCCGGCGAACGGCCGCTTTACGCCGGCCCAGCGCGAGCTGTACGACATCGTGCTGGCCGCCCAGGAAGCCGCGATCGCCGCCACTCGGCCCGGCGCCACCTTCGACGATCCGCATAACGCAGCGCTGCGCGTGCTATCGCAGGGGCTGCTCGATACCGGCATCGTAGACAAGGGGCTCTACTCCTCGGTCGACGAGGTGATCGCAGAGCGTGCCTATGCGCCGTTCTACATGCACCGCACCAGCCACTGGATCGGCATGGACGTGCACGACTGCGGCGACTACCGCGAACGCGGCGCGCCGCGCGATGCACAAGGCGCGCTGCCTGCGCGCACCTTGCGGCCGTCGATGGCGCTGACGATCGAACCGGGCCTCTACATTCGCCCGGCCGAAAACGTCCCCGAGAAATACTGGCATATCGGCATCCGGATCGAGGACGATGTCGTCGTCACGGCGGACGGCTGCGAACTGCTGACGCGCGACGTGCCGGTCAAGGCCGACGAAATCGAAGCGCTGATGCAGGAAGCGCTGGCCACAAGCACTGCGCGTAGCGTGTGACGGGACGGATAGCTCGCCCATGACCGACGTTTCTCAACCGGCCGGTGCGCCGCAGACTGGCGCGCTCGAGGCGCCTGAAGCGGCTGTAGCGCCGTTCGATTTCGACGTGACCATCGTCGGCGCCGGACCGGTCGGACTCGCGCTGGCCGGCTGGCTCGCGCGCCGCAGCGCGACCCAGCGGCTGTCGATTGCGCTGATCGACGCGCGCAGGCCGGAAGACGCCCAGGGCGACCCGCGCGCGATCGCTGTATCGCAGGGCAGCCGGATGATTCTGGAGCCGCTGCGCTGGCCGGCGGACGCCACTGCGATTCACCGCATTCACGTCTCGCAGCGCGGACATTTCGGCCGTACGCTGATCGACCACACCGAGCATGGCCTGCCCGCGCTCGGCTACGTGCTGCGCTACGGGTCGATCGTGCAGGCGCTCGCCGAAGCCGTACAGCCTACCTCGGTGCACTGGTTCCAGTCGACCTCGGCGCAGACGCCGGTTCAGGAACACGATGGCGTCACGCTGCCGGTGCAAAGCGGGGAAGTCACGCGTCATCTGCGCACCCGCATTCTGGTGAATGCCGAAGGCGGGCTGTTCCACGAGCAGCAGAAAAGCGGCAGCGCCAGCGGCACGCGCGACTATGGCCAGACCGCGCTGGTCGGCACCGTCAGCGTCTCGGCGCCGCGGCCGCATGTCGCGTGGGAGCGTTTCACCGAACAAGGGCCGATCGCGCTACTGCCGACCGGCGGCGCACGCGACGCCGATTACGCGCTCGTCTGGTGTTGCTCGCCCGAGGAAGCGGCGCGCCGCGCCCAGTTGCCCGACGATGCGTTCCTGCAGGAGCTCGGCGCCGCGTTCGGCGACCGGATGGGACGCTTCACGCAGATCAAAGGCCGCGCCGCCTTCCCGCTCGGTCTGAACGCCCTCGATACGCTCGTCAAGGGACGGATCGCGGCGATCGGCAATGCGGCGCAGACGCTGCATCCGGTGGCCGGACAAGGGCTGAATCTCGGCCTGCGCGACGCGCACGCGCTCGCCGACGCGCTTTCGCAGCACGGCCCGACGCCGCTCGCATTGGCCACGTTCGCGCAGCGCCGCGCACTCGACCGGCGCCTGACGATCCGCTCCACCGATACGCTCGCCCGCCTCTTCACGGTCGACTTTCCGGCCCTCGGCACGCTGCGCGGACTCGCGCTGACCGCGCTCGAATTCGTGCCGCCGGTCAAAACCGCGCTGGCACGGCAGATGATGTTCGGGCAGCGCCGCTGATCTGGCGCGGCTCGTTCGCGTTCCGCGGGTCTATGAGACCGCGCATTTTCATAGAACATTTAATGGGTTAGGACACCCTCAAGTCAGGTGTCGACTATCCGTTAACGCTAAAATACCGGTTTTCCCTCGTCATTTGCTACCGTCCCCATCACACCGATGTGGGGCGGCTGCGCCCCTGCCATGCCCACTCTCGGCTCCCACAATCTGCGCAACAACCTGTTCGTCGCCCCCATGGCGGGCGTGACCGACCGGCCGTTCCGCCAGCTCTGCAAGCGGCTGGGCGCGGGCTATGCCGTGTCGGAGATGGTCGCGTCGAACGCGCAGTTGTGGAAAAGCGAGAAAACCATGCGCCGCGCCAACCACGCGGGCGAGGTCGAGCCGATCGCCGTGCAGATCGCCGGCGCGGATCCGGCCATGATGGCCGAGGCGGCGCGCTACAACGTCGCCAACGGCGCGCAGATCATCGACATCAACATGGGCTGCCCGGCCAAGAAGGTCTGCAATGTGGCCGCCGGTTCGGCGCTGCTGCAAAACGAGCCGCTCGTGCAGCGCATCGTCGAGGCCGTAGTGGGCGCCGTGGGCGTTGGCCCTGACGCGGTGCCCGTGACGCTGAAAATCCGCACTGGCTGGAACCGCGACAACAAGAACGCCTTGAGCGTGGCCCATCTGGCCGAAGATGCCGGCATTTCCATGCTGACGGTGCACGGCCGCACCCGCGCCGACCTGTATCACGGCGACGCCGAATACGAAACCATTGCCGCGGTAAAAGCCGCAGTGCGCATTCCGGTGGTCGCCAACGGCGACATCACCTCGCCGCAAAAAGCGCGCGAGGTGCTCGCCGCCACCGGCGCCGACGCCATCATGATCGGCCGCGCGGCGCAGGGCCGCCCGTGGCTGTTCCGCGAGATCGAGTATTTCCTGCAGACGGGCGAACTGCTGCCCCCGCCGCGCATCGACGAGATCCAGCAGGTGATGAACGAGCATCTCGAAGATCACTACGCGTTCTACGGCGAATTTACGGGCGTGCGCACGGCGCGCAAGCACATCGGCTGGTACACTCGCGGCCTTTCTGGCGCCAATGTGTTCCGGCACCGCATGAATACGCTGGACACGACGCGCGAACAACTTCTCGCCGTCAACGAGTTCTTCGACGCCCAAAAGGCGTTCTCCGACCGCCTCGTCTACGTGGAAGAGGATGTCAACCCGAACGGCGAGCCGGACCAATCCGACCGACTAGCAGCATGAGCAAGAACAATATCGAACAATCAGTCCGCGACAGCCTGGGAATGTACTTCCAGGACCTCGACGGCTCCAATCCGCACGACGTCTACGACATGGTTATTTCGTGTGTCGAGAAACCGTTGCTCGAGGTGGTGCTCGAGCAGGCCGGCGGCAATCAGTCGCTGGCCGCCGAGTATCTCGGCATCAACCGCAATACGCTGCGCAAGAAGCTGCAACAGCACGGTTTGCTGTAACTCGCTGTCATTTTCTGGCGCCCCTGCCACGTCTTTCTTCGGCTTTCGTCTTCATCATGATCAAGCAAGCGCTCATCTCCGTTTCCGACAAGTCCGGCATCGTCGATTTCGCCAAATCGCTGTCGGACCTCGGCGTCAAGATCCTGTCCACCGGCGGCACCGCGAAACTGCTCGCGGACGCGGGTCTCGCCGTCACCGAGGTCGCCGACTACACAGGCTTCCCGGAAATGCTCGACGGGCGCGTGAAAACGCTGCACCCGAAGGTGCATGGCGGCATCCTCGCGCGCCGCGACCTGCCGGAACACATGGCGGCGCTTGAAAAGCACGACATCCCGACCATCGACCTGCTGGTCGTGAACCTGTACCCGTTCGTGCAGACGGTGTCGAAGGAAGAGTGCTCGCTGGAAGACGCGATCGAGAACATCGACATCGGCGGCCCGACCATGCTGCGCTCGGCGGCGAAGAATCACCGCGACGTGACGGTGGTGGTCGACCCTGCGGATTACGCGGTGGTGCTCGAAGAGATGCGCGCAAACGGCAACTCGGTAGGCTACAAGACCAACTTCCGCCTGGCCACCAAGGTGTTCGCGCATACCGCGCAGTACGACGGCGCGATCACGAACTACCTGACGAGCCTGACCGACGAGCTGCAACATTCGTCGCGCAACACCTACCCGGCGACGTTCAACCTCGCCTTCGAGAAGGTGCAGGATCTGCGTTACGGCGAAAACCCGCACCAGAGCGCCGCGTTCTACCGCGACCTGGCGGCGCCGGCAGGTGCGCTGGCGGACTACAAGCAGTTGCAAGGCAAGGAACTCTCGTACAACAACATCGCCGATTCCGATGCAGCGTGGGAATGCGTGAAGACCTTCGAGGCGCCGGCCTGCGTGATCGTCAAGCATGCGAATCCGTGCGGCGTGGCAGTGGGTGCGGATGCGAACGAAGCGTATGCAAAAGCGCTCCAGACCGATCCGACCTCGGCATTCGGCGGCATCATCGCCTTCAACCGCGAAGTGGACGAAGCAGCAGCGCAAGCCGTGGCCAAGCAGTTCGTCGAAGTTCTGATTGCGCCTTCGTTCAGCGCAGCAGCGCGTCAGGTGTTCGAAGCGAAGAAGAATGTGCGTCTGCTGGAAATCGCTTTGGGCGAAGGTCATAACGCGTTCGACCTGAAGCGCGTGGGCGGCGGCCTGCTGGTGCAATCGCTCGATTCGCACAATGTGCAGCCGCATGAGCTGCGCGTCGTCACCAGGCGTCACCCGACGCCGAAGGAAATGGACGACCTGCTGTTCGCATGGCGCGTGGCGAAGTACGTGAAGTCGAACGCGATCGTGTTCTGCGGCAACGGCATGACGCTCGGCGTCGGCGCGGGCCAGATGAGCCGCGTGGACTCGGCACGGATTGCCAGCATCAAGGCGGAGAACGCTGGCCTGACGCTGGCCGGCTCGGCGGTGGCGTCGGACGCATTCTTCCCGTTCCGCGACGGTCTCGACGTGGTGGTGAATGCAGGTGCGACCTGCGTGATCCAGCCGGGCGGCTCGATGCGCGACGATGAAGTGATCGCAGCAGCCGACGAGCACAACATCGCGATGGTGCTGACTGGCGTGCGTCACTTCCGGCATTGATTCGGGGTTGACGGTCGGAGTTGACTGAACCGGCGCAGTTGCTTCGTTTTTGATCGAGGCTGGCGCGGCAAGCTCGACGGCTTGAGAGAAAACGGCCTGGCGGATTTTCCGCCGGGCCGTTTTGATTTCTGCAGGCGCGCAATCGTCCGGCTGCGGCCAGCCTGGCGAAGGTATTTATTCCGGCTCCGACGGCCCACACACACCGTCGCGCGTCCCGTTCGTTGTAGTATCGCAGGCACTTAGTTCGCAGCACATCCCATGAGAATTCTCGGCATCGACCCCGGCTTGCGTGTGACCGGCTTCGGCGTGATCGATCAGAACGGTCATCAGCTCACCTACGTGGCAAGCGGTGTCATCAAGACCGCCGACGCCGACCTGCCGTCGCGTCTGGGCACGATCTTCGAGGGCATTTCGACGCTGATCCGCCAGCATGCCCCCGATCAATCCGCGATCGAAAAGGTGTTCGTCAACGTTAATCCGCAGTCCACACTGCTGCTCGGCCAGGCGCGTGGCGCCGCGATCTGCGGGCTGGTGGCGGGCGGCGTGCCGGTGGCCGAGTACACTGCGCTGCAGTTGAAGCAAGCTGTGGTGGGCTATGGCCGCGCCACCAAGGAACAGATGCAGCAGATGGTGGTGCGGCTCCTGAACCTCTCCGGCGTGCCCAGCACCGACGCCGCCGACGCGCTCGGCATGGCGATCTGCCATGCCCACGGCGGCAGCACGCTCAGCACGCTCGGGGGCCTGGCGCCTTCGCTCGCCAAGAAGGGTCTGCGGGTGCGGCGCGGGCGGCTGGTGGGCTAGAGGCTCGTCCTCGATCGCGGACGGCTGGCCCTGCAGTCGTCCCGCCACCCACACGCTGCGCTACACTCGCCCTTTCTCTCACGATAGAACCCGCCATGATCGGTCGCATTGCCGGCGTCCTGCTGGAAAAAAACCCGCCACACCTGCTCGTCGACTGTAACGGCGTGGGCTACGAAGTCGACGTGCCGATGAGCACGTTCTACAACCTGCCCTCGACCGGCGAACGGGTGGTCCTGCTCACCCAGATGATCGTGCGTGAAGACGCCCATCTGCTGTTCGGCTTCGGCACCGCAGAGGAACGCGCAACCTTCCGCGAACTGCTGAAGATCACCGGCATCGGTGCACGCATGGCGCTAGGGGTGCTCTCCGGCATGAGCGTGCACGAACTGGCGCAGACCGTCACGATGCAGGACGCCGCGCGCCTGACGCGGGTGCCGGGCATCGGCAAGAAAACCGCCGAGCGCCTGCTGCTCGAACTGAAGGGCAAACTCGGCGCCGATCTCGGTTCGATGGCTGGCGCAGTGTCGTCCTCCGGCCACGCCTCCGATATCCTCAACGCGCTGCTCGCCTTGGGTTACTCCGAAAAAGAAGCCTTGGCAGCCGTCAAGAATGTGCCGGCCGGCACGGGGGTGTCCGAAGGCATCAAGCTCGCCCTGAAGGCGCTTTCCAAGGCTTGACGAGGCTTGGCGTGCTCCGGCATGCAACGGTTAAAGCTTCGCACGCCACGGCCAAAAGCGCACCCTGGCCGTTCGGCCAGATTCGGCGACGAGCGCCGCGCGGTACAATGCAGCCATGATCGAAACCGACAAACTCGCCGCTGAGCGCATCATCGCTGCCACGCCCGTATCGCCGAACGAAGAAGCGTTCGAGCGTGCGTTGCGCCCGCGTCAGCTCGACGAGTACGTCGGGCAGGAAAAGGTGCGCGGCCAGCTCGAAATCTTCATCGAGGCCGCCAAGCGCCGCTCCGAATCGCTCGACCACGTGCTGCTGTTCGGGCCGCCGGGTCTGGGCAAAACCACGCTCGCGCACATCATCGCGCGGGAAATGGGTGTCAGTCTGCGGCAAACGTCGGGGCCGGTGCTCGAACGCGCCGGCGACCTCGCGGCGCTGCTCACCAACCTCGAAAAGAACGATGTGCTGTTTATCGACGAGATCCACCGGCTTTCGCCGGTCGTCGAGGAAATCCTGTACCCGGCGCTCGAGGATTATCAGATCGACATCATGATCGGCGAAGGGCCCGCAGCGCGCAGCGTGAAGCTCGATCTGCAGCCGTTCACGCTGGTCGGCGCCACCACGCGTGCGGGCATGCTGACCAATCCGCTGCGCGACCGCTTCGGCATCGTTTCGCGACTTGAGTTTTACAACCCCGAGGAACTGGCGCGCATCGTCACGCGTTCGGCGTCGCTGCTCCATGCGCAGATTCATCCGGACGGCGCGTTCGAAATCGCCAAGCGCGCCCGCGGCACGCCGCGGATCGCCAACCGCCTGCTGCGCCGCGTGCGCGACTTTGCCGAGGTGAAAGCCGACGGCAATATCACCGCTCAGGTGGCCGATGCCGCGTTGAAGATGCTCGATGTGGATCCGGTCGGCTTCGACCTGATGGACCGCAAGCTGCTGGAAGCGATCCTGCACAAGTTCGACGGCGGCCCGGTGGGTGTCGACAATCTGGCGGCGGCTATCGGCGAAGAGCGCGATACGATTGAAGACGTGCTGGAGCCGTATCTGATCCAGCAAGGTTTTCTGCAACGCACGCCGCGTGGCCGCGTCGCCACGCTGCTGACCTACCGTCACTTCGGCCTTGCCGCGCCGGACTCGTCGAGCCCAGTGCCCGGCCTGTGGGATTCGGGCGCGCCCTGAGTCGAGCGCACGCCTCATTCAAAGCCCAGGCGTGACGATCTTGCGCAGCGTGTCGTCTTCGCTCGGCGCGTCCAGATGCGAAACGTCGGCCCACGACTTCACCGTCGCCTTGCCGCCGCCATCGAACTCCACCACGTTGACGCTCGTATTGAGCAACGCATAGTCACGCGGCACCTCCAATGAGAGGTCGCGCGCAAACCGGTACACGCAGTCGAGCACGCCGCCATGCGCGACGCACGCCACGCGCCCGCCGCGGTGTGCCGAGACGATCGGCGTGATCGCATCCATGACACGGTGGTAAAAGGCGCGCATCGACTCGCCTTCCGGCGGCGCAAAACCCGCATCGCGGGTTTGCCAGTGGTCATATTCGTCTGGGTAGCGTTCGGCGATCTCGTCGCGGTCGTACCCCTGGAACGCACCGTACGAGCGCTCGCGCAAGCCTTCTCGCAAGTTCAGCGGCAGGCCGAGAACATGGGCAATCGGCTGTGCCGTTTGCTGTGCGCGCTGCAGGTCGCTCGAATACACCGCATCGATCCGGCCGCCCTGCTGAGCCTCGTCAGCGAGGCGGCGCGCAAGGCGCTCGGCCTGCTCGAGACCGCTCGTGGCGAGCGGAATGTCGATGTGTCCTTGAATCCGCTTGATGCGGTTCCAGTCGGTCTCGCCGTGCCGGATGAAAAGAATCTGCGTGGACATAAGGAGGGAGTGGGCGTCGTTAGCCGGTTATGCCAAGCCGCTATTGTCGCAAAAGCGGCGGAGGGTCGTGCGGCGGGTTGAGGCGGCTTCAAGCGGGGTCTCAGGCAAATTCAAGGCCGCCCTGGACCACTGAGGGCCACTGAGGGCCACCTCAAGCCTGCGTCTGCAGCCAGAACGTCACAGGGCCGTCGTTGACGAGCGAGACTTGCATATCCGCCCCGAATTCGCCGGTTTCGACTATCGGGTGCTTAGTGCGGGCGGCCGCGACGAAGTAGTCGAACAGACGCTTGCCCTCGTCGGGCGGCGCCGCGGGCGTAAAGCTCGGGCGCAGGCCGCTGTTGGTATCGGCAGCCAGCGTGAATTGCGACACCAGCAGCAGACCACCGGCGCGCCCGGCCCCATCGAAGTTCTGCACGGAGAGATTCATCTTGCCGGCCGCATCGCTAAAGACGCGATAGCCGAGCACCTTCGCCAGCAACCGGTCGGCCGCGGCCGCGGTGTCGCCACGCTCGGCGCATACCAGCGCCAGCAATCCCGCTTCGATGGCGCCGGTGACACGTTCGCCGACGCGCACTTCCGCGCGCCGGACGCGTTGAATCAGCGCGATCATGCGCGGCGCTCCACCAGGCCAAGCGTGAGACGCATGCCGCGCCCCATCAGGCCGTCAAGGTCACGCGTGCGAAACGGCGCTTGCCGACCTGCACGACGTACTCGCCGGCTTCGACCTTCAGGCCCTTGTCCGACACGGTCGCACCATCGATCTTCACGCCGCCCTGCTCGATATTGCGCAGCGCCTCGCTGGTCGACGGCACCAGATTCGCCTGCTTCAGCAACTGGCCGATCGCGAGCGGTGCGCCCGCCAGCGTCACGGCCGGAATATCATCCGGCACGCCGCCCTTCGCGCGGTGGTTGAAGTCTTCGAGCGCGCGCTCGGCGTCAGCCGGCGAATGGAAGCGCGCGACGATTTCCTGCCCGAGCATCACCTTGAAATCGCGCGGATTGCGCCCCGCCTCGATTTCTTTTTTGAAGCCGGCGATCTCGTCCAGAGGACGGAACGACAGCAGTTCGAAGTAACGCCACATGAGGTCGTCGGAGATGCTCATCAGCTTGCCGAACATGTCGGTCGGCTTTTCGCTGATACCGATGTAGTTGTTCTTCGACTTCGACATCTTCTCGACGCCGTCCAGCCCTTCGAGCAACGGCATGGTCAAGATGCACTGGTGTTCCTGGCCGTACTGCTTCTGCAGCTCGCGGCCCACCAGCAGGTTGAATTTCTGGTCGGTGCCGCCGAGTTCGAGGTCCGCATTGAGCGCGACCGAGTCGTAACCCTGCATCAACGGATACAGGAATTCGTGAATCGAGATCGGCAGGCCGCCCTGATAGCGCTTGGTGAAATCTTCGCGTTCGAGAATCCGCGCCACCGTGTAGCGCGAGGCCAGCTTGATCATGCCGTCGGCGCCGAGCGGCATCGACCACTCGCTGTTGTAGCGAATCTCGGTCTTCTCGCGATCCAGCACCAGCGCCGCCTGCTCGAAGTAGGTCTTGGCGTTCGACTCGATCTGTTCGCGGGTAAGCGGCGGACGTGTGGCGTTGCGGCCCGACGGGTCGCCGATCAGCGAGGTGAAATCGCCGATCAGGAAAATCACGGTATGGCCGAGGTCCTGCAACTGGCGCATCTTGTTCAGCACGACGGTATGGCCGATGTGAATATCGGGCGCCGTCGGGTCGAGACCGAGCTTGATGCGCAGCGGCGTGCCGGTGGCCGCGCTCTTCGCGAGCTTCTGTGCGAATTCTTCTTCGATCAGCAGTTCGTCGACGCCGCGCTTGGTGACGGCGAGCGCATGACGGACTTCGTCGGTGATCGGGAAGGCGGGACTGGGCTTGGAGGTGGACTCGGTGCTCATGCTGGAACGGGAGGTCGCAAAAAGAGAGATTGTCCCATAGATGCGCGCGGACGCGTCCGCCGATGGCGCTGGAGCACGGCCACCACGTTTAATCAGGCTCGCAGGGACTACCTCGCCGCCCTTTGCGCTGCTAATCTGCGAGCACGGTTCACCAGGAACGACTGACAGGAGCAGCAACGTGGCGCAAGACAACGCGGCGGACGGCGTCTATTTCGGATTGATGTCGGGTACCAGCATGGACGGCGTGGACGGCGTCGCCGTCGAATTCGCCAAGGGCAAGCCGCCGGTCGTCCTCGCGGAGGCCTTCGTCGGCTTCGCCGAGGGGCTGCGCGAGGCGCTGTTCGGCTTGCAGCAGCCGGGCGAGAACGAGATCGAGCGCGAAGCGCTGGCCGCCAATGCGCTCGCGACGCGCTACACGGTCTGCTGTCACGAACTGCTGCGCGCGGGCAACCTGTCCGCCGCCGAGGTTCGGGCGATCGGCGTACACGGTCAGACCGTGCGGCATCGTCCCGAGAAGGGGTATACCCGCCAGATCAACAACCCGGCGCTACTGGCGGAGATGTCCCACATCGACGTGATCGCAGACTTTCGCAGCCGCGATGTCGCCGCAGGCGGCCAGGGCGCACCGCTGGTGCCGGCCTTCCATGCCACGGTATTCGGGGCGCCGGGCGAAACGCGCGTGGTGTGCAACCTGGGCGGGATCAGCAACATCACGATTCTCAACGCCGCCGGCAGCGTGCGCGGCTTCGACTGCGGGCCGGCCAATGCGCTACTCGACGAATGGGCGCAACGTCACCTCGGGAAGCCTTATGACGAGAATGGGCACTTTGCAGCCGGTGGCCAGGTACATCGTCCATTGCTGAACGCGCTGCTGGATGAGCCGTTCTTCGCCGAAAAGCCGCCCAAAAGCACGGGCCGCGACCTCTTCAATCCCACCTGGCTCGATGCCAGGTTGCAGGCGTTCGCAGGCGTCGCGCCAGCCGACGTGCAGGCGACACTCGTCGCGCTGACGGCGATCACGGTCGCGCGGGAGATCGAGCGGCATGCGTCGGATGCCCGCGCGGTCTACGTCTGCGGTGGCGGTGCGCGCAATCCAGTGTTGATGAAAGCGATCCAGGCGGCGCTCGAGGAAAGCGGTGTGAGCGGCGTCCCGGTGCTGACCACCGAGGCGCTCGGCGTACCGCCCCACCAGGTGGAGCCGCTGGCGTTTGCCTGGCTGGCGATGCGCTGTGTGGCGCGCGAACCGGGCAATCTGGCGGGTGTCACTGGCGCGGCGGGCGAACGCGTGCTGGGCGCGATTTATCCGCGCTGAGAGACGTGAGGGGATGCCTTTTGACGCACCCTTCGCACAAAGCAGGCGCACCAAAGAGAAACGGGGCCAAAGCCCCGTTTCTAAGCACTACCGGTCCAAACTTCGATCGTTTAGACCGAGAACGACGAACCGCAACCGCAGGTGGTCGTAGCGTTCGGGTTCTTGATGACGAACTGGGCGCCGTTGATATCGTCCTTGTAGTCGATCTCAGCGCCAACCAGGTACTGGTAGCTCATCGAATCGATCAGCAACTGGACGCCGCTCTTGTTCATCACGGTGTCGTCTTCGTTGACGGCTTCGTCGAACGTAAAACCGTACTGAAAGCCCGAGCAGCCGCCACCCTGCACGAATACGCGCAGTTTCAGCTCCGGGTTGCCTTCTTCGTCGATCAGCTGCTTGACCTTGTCAGCCGCTGCGTCGGTAAAAACGAAGGGGCTAGGCATCTCGGTCACAGGGGTGTCGGTGACTGCGTTCATTCGAACTCTCCAAAAAAGCTTCTAACCGCTATTGTAGGGCTGATCTCAATATCGTGCCGAAGCCCACAAAATCAATGGGTTCTCTTCGGCAGAGGTATCGTGCCAAGGCGGCCCGTGCAGCACGGCCTTCAGGCGTAACCCCGCGCCACGCGCCAATATGAAAAAAGCCGCCAACGCGTATGCGCCAGCGGCTTTTGCAGCGGTCTGGCCCGAAAGCCAGAGCACACCGAAGCGATTAACGCTTCGAGAATTGCTTCCTGCGACGTGCCTTGTGGAAGCCGACCTTCTTACGTTCGACTTCACGAGCATCACGCGTAACGAAGCCAGCCTTCGACAGTTCCGGCTTCAGCGTTGCGTCATAGTCCATCAGCGCGCGGGTGATGCCGTGGCGAACCGCACCGGCTTGACCCGTTTCACCGCCACCCGACACGTTGACCTTGATGTCGAACGTGACGCCGTGGTTCGTGAGTTCCAGCGGCTGACGCACGATCATCAGCGACGTTTCGCGCGAGAAGTAGTCGGCGATGGGCTTGCCGTTCACAACGATTTCGCCCTTGCCTGCCTTGATGAACACACGTGCAACGGCGCTCTTGCGGCGGCCCGTGCCGTAATTCCAGTTACCGATCATGTGGGCTCCCCTTAGATCTCGAGCGCTTTCGGCTGTTGTGCCGAATGCGGGTGCGTTGCTTCAGCGTAGACCTTCAGCTTCTTGATCATCGCGTAGCCCAGCGGGCCCTTCGGCAGCATGCCCTTGACCGCTTTCTCGAGCGCACGGCCCGGGAAGCGTTCTTGCATCTTGCCGAACGTCGTTTCGTAAATACCGCCCGGGTAGCCCGAGTGGCGATAGTACTTCTTGTCCGTCGTCTTGTTGCCCGTGACACGGAGCTTGCCGGCGTTGATAACGATGATGAAATCACCGGTGTCGACGTGCGGAGTGAATTCAGGCTTGTGCTTGCCGCGAAGACGGTGTGCCACTTCGCTGGCGACACGCCCGAGAACCTTATCCGTCGCGTCAATCACGTACCATTCGCGCGTAACCTCATGGGCCTTTGCGGAAAATGTCTTCATGATCGATCCAAAAATAATTGCTGCGCCCTGTGTTTTTTCCTGCTTGTAATGTGCGCATCGAGGCGCGTGCAGGCTCTCCCTGTTCTTCCTCCGCGGGCACGAATGCGGAAAAGCCTTGGATTATAAAGGAAATTCCGGCCCCGAGTCAAAATTTGAGGCAAGCGGCGAGCAGCATCGATTGGCGCGAGCGCCGCAACGGTCAGGCAAGCGTCCAACGGGCGAAAAAAAACCCGAACGAGCGGTTCGGGTTTAATCCACCATTGGAGGAGGGTGGAGGAGACATGCGGAGGTTGCCGAACTGCGACAACCAATGGAAATGATTATATGAGTCGACCTTGTGCGACGCAAGAATATTTGCATTGCGAAACGCAACACCACAATATGAAACGCATACGGTCACCGAAAACAGACCACAAATTTGATACGAATCAATGACATAACCGCGATCTGACGCGCTTTTCCCCGTAAGAATCTAGAGTAAAACCCCTAACCACGTCAGGGCATTCCCGCACCCTCAAACCATGCCGCACCGCAACACGCAAGGCATCGGCGAGCATAACGGCACGCCGGAGTGCCCTCGGGCGAACGCGCAGGCATCGGGCTACAATGCCATCTCGAATACAAAGCAATGCGAGCTGGGGTATAGGCATGGAATGCAAAGTAAGCTGGATGGGGCAAGACGGCATGGCGTTCGCCGCCGAAACGAGTAGCGGCCATCTCGTCGCCATGGACGGCGCGCCGGAAGGCGGCGGCCGCAATCTGGCCCCGCGGCCGATGGAAATGGTGCTGCTCGGCACCGGCGGCTGCACCGCGTACGACGTGGTGATGATTCTGAAGAAGAGCCGCCAGGAAATCGCCGGCTGCTCGGTGACGCTGAAGGCCGAACGGGCCAGCGAAGATCCGAAGGTGTTCACGAAGATCCACTTCCACTTCACCGTGACCGGCAAGAACCTGAATCCGGCCACCGTCGAACGGGCGATCAACCTGTCGCACGACAAGTACTGCTCGGCGTCGATCATGATCGCCAAGACCGCCGAACTGACGCACTCGTTCGATATCGTTGCGGGCTAAGCCACGCGGCAACACGGCGCCGCAGTACAAAACGGCAGCACCAAAAGGAAATGCCGGCATCCTCGCGGACGCCGGCATTTTTCTATTCAACGGCAAAGCAGGCCGATAAGCCGGATTCTGTGCACGCGCCGCGCCGAAGCGCCGCGCGCGTGGCAGTCATTCCTCTAGGCGCGCCATTACTGACGCGCTCAAGCTTCCTACCCGCAGACGTGACGGGGGCCCCATCCTGCATCTCGAAGATGCTAGCCTGCCTACTTGGAATTGCTCCGGGTGGAGGTTACCGTGCCGGTCTGCCTCGCAGCAGCCGCGGTGCGCTCTTACCGCACCGTTTCACCCTTACCTGATCCCGGCTTGCGCCGGGCCATCGGCGGTTTGCTTTCTGTTGCCCTGTTCCGCGTGTTGCCACGGATGGCCGTTAGCCATCACCCTGCCCTATGGAGTCCGGACTTTCCTCGCCCTCTTTGACCGAAGCCGCCGAGGCCGCGACTGCCTGACCTACTTTGCTGGCGGCGATTTTAACACCGATGGTCTGGCCGGCTGCGGCAGACGCTGAAATAGACACGGCTCGGCTCGGCTCGGCTCGGCTCGGCTCGGCTCGGCAAACAGCGTCGTGCACGCGCCTTGGGTCAGCGTACGCGGCGCCCCGCGCGAAACACGGCGGGGTCGTCATAGAACGAGAGCGCTTCGTTTTCCGGCCACCAGCCTGGGATACCCAGCACCGGAAGCGGCGCGAACAAGCGGCTCGTCAATTTCTGTGTAGACAAAAGCGCACTGCTGACCGCTTCGTCGAGCCACGCATCGCGGGCCGCCGTGGGCCACGAGAAGTATTCAGGCGGCACGTCGACAATCCACGTATGGCCGGTGCACGCCTTATATGGCGAGATCAGCTTTTCCAGCAACGCGTGACCAAAGCAGCGCACCTCGCAGCGCGCACCCCACGCCGCCCGATTGGCGACCAACAACGTCGACCAGTCGAAGCCGCGCAAGGCGTTGCTGAGCGCCGGATCGGCGCAGGCGAAGAGCAACGCATTCTCATCGAACAAAGTCAGCGCATCCCGCACGCCGCCGCGCGTTGGACCTACGCCCAAGGCGTCGATGGCAGTGGACTGCCGTGTATTCAGCGCCGCCTTGATGCGCGGGAACGCGAACCAGACCGAGGCGTTGAAGAAATCGTGCAGGTTATGGCGAGTCGGCACACAGCCGGTCGCCGCAATGTGCGCCTCGTAGGCGGAGCCTTCCGGCAAGTCGTCCTGAGCGATGAATGCGAGCCGCTGGCCGCGGCCCGTGCTCTGGCAGGACTGCTGCGCATCCGCATTCATTTCCGCAAGCAGCGCCGCGTAGCTCGTCAGCGCGGCCTGTTGCCAGCGCACACCGCGCGCGGCGAACTGCGCAAACCACGGCAGCGACCAGTCGATGTCGGCAAAGCCACCCGGCTTGCGTGCTACGTCCTGCGCCCTCACTAGCCCCTGCCCCAGCCTCAGACCAGCCGCCAGCCGATCGTCTCGCCGCCACGCAGCGGCACGACCGGCGTATCGCCGACCGGCAGTTCCGCCGGCAGCGTCCATTGCTCGCGGCGCAGCGTGACCTGCTCGCTGGCGCGCGGCAGACTGTAGAAGTCCGCGCCGAAGAAGCTCGCGAAGCCTTCCAGCTTGTCGAGCGCGCCAGCTTGGTCGAACGCTTCCGCGTACAGTTCGAGCGCGTGCAGCGCCGTGTAGCAACCGGCACAGCCGCAGGCGTGCTCCTTCAGCCCCTTCGGATGCGGCGCGCTATCCGTGCCGAGGAAGAAGCGCGGATTGCCCGAGGTTGCTGCCTCGACCAGCGCCACGCGGTGCGTTTCGCGCTTGAGCACCGGCAGACAGTAGTAGTGCGGACGAATGCCGCCCTGGAAGATCGCGTTGCGGTTGTACAGCAGATGGTGCGCGGTGATCGTCGCGCCAAGCAGTCCCGGCGCCACGCCGGCTTCGCTGATATAGTCCACCGCGTCTTTGGTCGTGATGTGCTCGAACACCACCTTGAGCGCCGGAAACGCGCGGCGCAGCGGCGTCATCACGCGGTCGATAAACACCTTCTCGCGGTCGAACAGGTCGATCGAAGAGTCCGTCACCTCGCCGTGCACGAGCAGCGGCATGCCGGTTTCCTGCATGACCTCGAGCGTCTTCGCGCACTTCATGATGTCCGTGACGCCCGCGTCCGAATTGGTCGTAGCGCCCGCCGGATATAGCTTCACGCCATGCACGAAGCCGCTTTCGCGGGCGCGGCGGATCTCGTCAGGCGGCGTGTTGTCGGTCAGGTACAGCGTCATCAGCGGCTCGAACTTCACGCCAGCCGGAATCGCGGCGACGATGCGCTCGCGGTAGGCCTGCGCCATGGCCGTGATGGTGACCGGCGGCTTCAGGTTCGGCATGATGATCGCGCGGCCGAACTGGCGCGCGGTGTGCGGCAGGACCGCCGCGAGCATCGCGCCGTCGCGCACGTGCAGGTGCCAGTCGTCGGGGCGGGCGAGCGTCAGGGAATCGAGGGAAGCAGTGGAGGCAGTCATGGCGTGAAGTTGACCAACCCGGCGCCGCCGCAGCAGCATTGACGTGGATAAACCGCAACATTGCGGTATATACATAGGTCAATTTAGCTATTTGACGCGCCTGGCTCGGTGATATGCTTGGAAATCATCATTGTAACGGCTCGCGCCCAGACGGGCCGGCCGTTAAAACGCTCCGCTTCAGCACCATGTGCCAACTTCTCGGAATGAACTGCGCCGCGCCGACGGACGTCACGTTCTCGTTCACCGGCTTTGCGGCGCGCGGCGGCGTCACGGATCACCACGCCGACGGCTGGGGGATCGCCTTCTTCGAAGACAAGGCTTGCCGCCTCTTTATCGACCATCAATCGTCGGCTACCTCGCCGATCGCGGAGATGGTCAAGCGCTACCCGATCAAATCGAAGAACACCATTGCGCACATTCGCAAGGCGACGCAAGGGCACATCCGGCTGGAGAACAGCCACCCGTTCATGCGTGAACTGTGGGGCCGTCACTGGATCTTTGCGCACAACGGCGACCTGAAAGACTATTCGCCGTTTCTGACCGGCGTCTACCAGCCGGTCGGCACCACCGATAGCGAACTCGCCTTCTGCGCGCTGCTGCAAGGCCTGCGTAAGGCTTTCCCCACCACGCAGCCGCCGCTCGACGAACTGTTTGCCGTGCTCGGCACGCTCACCCGTGAAATCACGCAGTTCGGCGTGTTCAACTTTTTGATGTCCAACGGCCAGGCGTTGTTCGCGCATTGCTCGACCAACCTGCACTACATCGTGCGCCGCTGGCCGTTCTCGACCGCGCATCTGGTCGATGCGGACGTGTCGATCGATTTCGCGAAATACACCACGCCGGAAGACCGGGTCGCGGTGATCGCCACCCAGCCGCTGACCGATAACGAAGTGTGGACGGCGTTCAAGCCCGGCGATCTGCTGATGTTCCAGCATGGCGAGGTGGTCGGGCGCGTGAATGTGCCGGTGCCGCCGTGTGTGCTCGAGAAGCTGCGCAATCCGGCGCTGGATGCGTCGGCCTCAGCGTCGACGATGAGCGCGTCGATTCATCCTACGCCGCAACTCGAGCCCGTCACGCTTGACGTTGAAGCGGCAGACGACGCCGCAGCTTTCGAGTCCTGACTAACTGCCAGACGGACTGACTGCCGGACTAACCGGCTGACAGCGCAAGCCGCGCTCCCAAACGTGCCGGCTCTAAACGAAAAAGCCGCTCCCAAACGCATCGGCCCTAAAAGGAAAAGCCGCTCCCAGAGCGGCTTTTCCTTGTCCCACGCACGCAACGCAGCGCCTGCCGCGCCCCGCTCAGTGCAAAATCTTCGCCAGAAAATCCTTCGCCCGATCCGACTTCGGATTGGCAAAGAAATCTTCCTTGCGGTCGTCTTCGACGATCAAGCCCTTGTCCATGAAGATCACGCGGTGCGCGACCTTCTTGGCGAAGCCCATTTCGTGCGTGACGCACATCATCGTCATGCCTTCCTGCGCCAGTTCGACCATCACGTCGAGCACTTCGTTGATCATCTCCGGATCGAGCGCCGAGGTCGGTTCGTCGAACAGCATCGCGATCGGGTCCATCGAAAGCGCGCGGGCAATCGCCACGCGCTGCTGCTGACCGCCGGACAACTGCCCCGGAAACTTGTCCGCATGCGCACGCAGGCCGACGCGGTCCAGCAGCTTGAGCGCCTTTACCGCCGCTTCGTCCTTCGAGCGGCCCAGCACCTTGATCTGCGCGAGCGTCAGATTTTCCGTGATCGACAGATGCGGGAACAGTTCGAAGTGCTGAAACACCATGCCGACTTTCGCACGCAGTTTCGACAGGTTGGTCTTTTTGTCGCCGACCGATTGGCCGTCGATGGTGATCTCGCCTTTCTGGAACGGTTCGAGGCCATTGACCGTCTTGATGAGGGTCGACTTGCCCGAGCCCGACGGACCGCACACCACCACCACTTCACCCTTTTTGACTTCCGTCGAGCAGTCGGTCAGTACCTGAAACTGGCCGTACCACTTCGAAACGTTCTTGATAGAAATCATCTTGCAACCTTTTTCTGAAGACCTTTGACGAGGCTCGACGCAACCACGCAGACCACGAAATAACACGCGCCCGCGAACAGTACCATTTCGACGTTCGTGCCGTCACGATCGCCAATATTCGTCGCCGTGCGGAAGAAATCGGCGAGGCTGATCACATAGACGAGCGACGTGTCCTGGAACAGCACGATACCTTGCGTGAGCAGCAACGGCACCATCGCCCGGAACGCCTGCGGCAGGACCACGAGACGCATCCCCTGCGCGTAGCTCATGCCGAGCGCCGACGCCGCATTGATCTGACCACGCGGCACCGCCTGAATCCCGGCGCGAATGATCTCGGAATAGTACGCCGCTTCGAACAGCGAGAACGCGACCATGGCCGAAGCCAGCCGGATGTCGATGTCCGGCGAAAGACCCAGCCCATTCTGCAACACCTGCGGCACGATCAGAAAGAACCACAGCAGGACCATCACCAGCGGAATCGAACGGAACACCGTGACGTAGGCTTTCGCAAACCATTCGAACGGCTTGAACGACGACAGCCGCATCATGGCGAGCAAGGTGCCCCAGACAATGCCGATCACGATCGCGACCAGCGTGATCTTGAAGGTGACGACAGCGCCTGTCCATAGCGTCGGCATGGCGCCGGGAATACTGCTCCAGTCGAAATGATGCATCACTTGCCCCCGATGTAGCCGGGCAGCCGGCTTTTCTGTTCAACCCAGCGCATCAGTTGCATCACAATCAGGTTGATCAGCACATACGCGAGCGTCACCGCGATAAACGACTCATAGGTCTGCGACGTGTAGTCGACCAGTTGCCGCGCTTCAGCAGACAAATCGAGCAGGCCGATCGTCGACGCCACGGCGGAGTTCTTGAAGATATTCAGAAACTCGGAAGTCAGCGGCGGCACGATGATCCGGTACGCCACCGGCAACAACACATAGCGGTATGTCTGCCATTGCGTGAAACCCATCGCCTGCGCAGCGGCACGTTGACCGCGCGGCAAGGCATTGATACCCGAGCGCACCTGCTCGCACACGCGAGCGGCGGTGAACAGCCCCAGACACACAATCGATGCGGAAAAGAACTGCACATTCGGCGGCAGTTGCTTGAACCAGTTGCCGGCCGAAACGGGCAACAGTTCTGGTATCACGAGATACCAGATGAAGAACTGCACGATCAGCGGGATATTACGGAACACCGCCACATACAACGTGCCCGCACCGGCGAGCCAGCGGTTCGGCAGCGTGCGCAGCACGCCGAACAGCGAACCGACGAGCAGCGCGATCACCCATGCCGATAGCGACACCGTAATCGTCACCCAGAAACCCGACAGCAGCCAGCCGAGATAGGTGGTCGGCTCGCCAGTGGAAACCGGACTCAGCAGAATGCCCCAGTTCCAGTGATATGACATGACAAAGACTCCGAGACAGCAGCAAAAAGAAACGGAAGAAGCGCGACGCTCCTTCCGTTCGGGTCTGTTCGACTAACGCGTTGAATTGACCGCTAACGCTTAATCGATAGCCTTGTCATTCGGGCTCTTGAAGAGCGCCTTCATGTCGTCGCTTTCCGGGAAGTTCAGGTTCAAGCCCTTCGGCGGAATCGGCGTTTCGAACCACTTCTTGTAGATCTGATCGGCTTCGCCCGAGGTCTCGACCTTGGCGATCGCGTCGTCCACGACCTTCTTGAACTCAGGATCGTTCTTGCGCATCATGCAGCCGTACGCCTCATGCGACTGCGGTGCGCCGACGATGACGTATTCGCCCGGGTTGTTCGATTTGGCGCGCTCGCCCGCGAGCAGCGCGTCGTCCATCATGAACGCCGCAGCGCGGCCAGTGGAGAGCGTCAGGAACGACTCGCCGTGGTCTTTCGCGCTGATGATGTTCATGCCCATGCTCTTGTCCTGGTTCATCTTGCGCAGCAGACGCTCCGAGGTCGTGCCGGCCGTCGTCACCACGGTCTTGCCCTTCAGGTCCGCCCAGTCCTTGATGCCCGAATCCTTCTTGGTCATCAGGCGCGTGCCGATTACGAAGATGGTGTTCGAGAAGGCCACCTGCTGCTGGCGCTCGGCATTGTTGGTGGTCGAGCCGCATTCCATGTCGACCGTGCCGTTCTGGACCAGCGGAATGCGGTTTTGCGACGTCACCGGCGTCAGCCTGACCTTCAGGTTCGGCATGTTGAGTTTCTGCTTGACCGCCTCCACCACCTTCAGCGCGAATTCCTGCGAATAGCCGATCACGTTCTGCTGATCGTCGTAGTACGAAAACGGAATCGACGACTCACGATGCCCCAGCGAAATAACGCCCGTGTCCTTGATCTTTTTTAACGTACCGGCGTCCTGCGCATGCGCGCCCATCGACAACAGTCCGAGAGTCGCAACCAGCAGCGCAGCTTTTTTAACCTTCATGGGTCATCTCCTTGGCAAGAACCGCAGCAGTGTAGCAAAGTAATTATTTTGAAAGGAACACTGTAAGCTAGTATTTACCCGTGTTGCATCAGCGCGACGCCCGTGGCATGGCTCGACCGCTATGCTAACCCAAGACCAGCAAAGACAAAGCGGGCGGCATCGAATCGATGCCGCCCGCCCTGGTACTACGCGCGGCTCGTACGAACCGCGCCAAAACTGAAAGCTTAGGCCCGCCTGATCACGGATACAGGCCGCGCAGTTCGCGCGCTTCGAGGATGCGCTTACAAGCCACGATAAACGCTGCCGTACGCACCGAGACCTTCTGTTCGCTCGACACTTGCCACACCGCGGCAAACGCTTCGCGCATCACGCGTTCGAGACGCTGGTTGATCTCGTCTTCGGTCCAGAAGAAGCTCGAGAAGTCCTGCACCCATTCGAAGTACGACACGGTCACGCCGCCGGCATTCGCCACCACGTCAGGGATCACGAGGATGCCCTTGTCGTGCAGGATGTCGTCCGCAGCCGTCGTGGTCGGGCCGTTGGCGCCTTCAACGACGATCTTGGTCTTGATCTGGTTGGCGTTTTTTTCGGTGATCTGGTTTTCCAGTGCAGCCGGAATCAGGATGTCCGATTCGACGGTCCAGAAATCTTCGGCCGCAATCGCGTCCGCTTCCGGGAAGCCGCCCACGCCACCGTTCTTCGCCACGTGCGCCAGCAGCGCAACGGCGTCGATACCGGTCGACTTGTAGATCGTGCCGGTGTGGTCCTGCACTGCGACGAGCTTCGAGCCGGCTTCCTGGAACAGGCGTGCTGCGATGCCGCCCACGTTACCGAAACCTTGCACGGCGATGCGTGCGCCTTCGATGTCGACACCAATGCGGCGCGCCGCTTCCGATGCCACCACGAACACGCCGCGGCCAGTTGCTTCCTTACGGCCGAGCGAACCGCCGAGCGTGATCGGCTTGCCGGTCACGACGCCGGTGGCCGTTTGGCCCTGGTTCATGGAGTACGTGTCCATCATCCACGCCATGATCTGCTCGTTCGTGTTCACGTCCGGCGCGGGGATGTCGGTGTTCGGTCCGATGATGATGCCGATTTCGCTGGTGTAGCGGCGCGTGACGCGCTCGAGCTCACCACGCGAGAGCGTACGCGGATCGACGCGAATACCGCCCTTCGCGCCGCCGTACGGCACGTTCACAGCTGCGTTCTTGACCGACATCCATGCGGACAGTGCCATCACTTCCGACAGCGTCACGTCCTGGTGGTAACGCACGCCACCCTTGCCCGGACCGCGCGAGACGTTGTGCTGCACGCGATAGCCTTCGAAGTGAGCCACGGTGCCGTTATCGAGTTCGATAGGCACGTCGACCACGAGAATGCGCTTCGGGCGCTTGAGGGTTTCGAGCCAGCGCGACAGCGAGCCGAGATACGGCGCGACGCGGTCGACCTGACGCAGGTAGTTGCCCCAAGGGCCGAGGTTGTCGCTATTCAGATAGGACGGGACGGATTGCAACGACGATGCGGACTGCGGTTGGGATGACATGAACGCTCCAAGCGTTTTGACCGAATGGCGACATTGTCGAAAAAGGCCAATTTGAAATCCAATGCCGTTTGGTCATCCCGTTATGCCTTTCGTGCATAACGTTAAAATTCTGCAAAAAGCTGTCGCATAAGGCGCAAGAATACGCCGGCACCGCGCCACGCCACTCACCGCGCATACTACACAGGATGGGCTTGCGGCTAGCTTACGCCGTGCCTTGAGCCAGCTCGCCCGTGACTGTGTCCCACAGCTTCCTCACCAGCACCTGGCGCGCATCGTCGCCCTGCGCCGCGAGCTTGTCGCGATACAGGCGAATCTCCATGGTCAGCGTGAACTGCCCTTCTGTCGTGCCGCGCATTGCGCGATCGAGACGAATCAGCTTGCCATCAGCCACCGCATCTTCGACCGCGCTATGCGGCAGGAAGGCAATGCCGTGGCCCGCCAGCGCCATCGCCTTGAGGCCCTCGGCCATGTCGGTTTCGTAGAGACGGTCGAGCGAGAGACGGGCCGGTGCATTGGCGATGATCACCTCGGTCATGCGGCCGAGATACGCGTTCGGTGTGTATGACAGATACGGCACCGGTTCGTCGGGCGTGCCCGGCAAAGTGTAGCGCGGACGCCCCGCGCGGCCCGGCGCCGAGAATGGGCTGATCGGCTCGATGCCGAGCGTCAGCATGTCGTAACGAGCCGGATCGAGCGCGACCGGATGGCTTGGATGGTGGTAGCCCATCACCAGATCGCAGCCGCCTTCCACCAGCGAGAGCACCGCGTCGTGCACGTTCAACGCACGCAGACGGGTATGCACGGGGCCCAACTGCGCCTCGATGCGTTGCAGCCAGCGCGGAAAGTAGGTGAGCGAGAGCGTGTGCGGCACCGCGAATTCGATCGTCGCAGCGGGCGTCGCCGTGTGGCCTCGTAATAGCGTGCGGGCTTCGTGGAACTGCGAAAGCATCGCCAGCGCCTGCTCGTAGAACACCTGGCCGGCGGCCGTGAGCCGCGTCGGATAAACCGAACGGTCGATCAGTTCCGTGCCAAGCCAGGCTTCCAGCGCCTGAATGCGGCGCGAAAAGGCGGGCTGCGTGACGTGCCGCAATTCCGCAGAGCGGCTAAAGCTGCGGGTTTCCGCGAGCGAAACGAAGTCTTCGAGCCATTTCAGTTCCATGCGGAGCGTGCGGCCAGCAGGAGAGGAGAAGTCAGCATTCTAGCGGGGCGGTGCCGGGGCGGCGAGGTTCCTGGCCTCGACGTCCCGCCGGGCCGGTCTGTCTACGGGTCAGCCCGCAGAATCAAGGGTGAGCCCTGCCCGGTGGTAAAATTCGAGATTCCCTCCGTTTCCGATCTGCTCACCGAGCGCTCACGCCTCCATCATGTCCGACACCAGTCCCGATACCCTGTTCGCGCTGACCGCGCTCTCCCCGCTCGACGGCCGCTATGCCTCGAAAACCGAAGCCCTGCGCGAATGGCTCTCGGAAGCCGCGTTCATGCGCCATCGCGTGACGGTCGAAATCCATTGGCTGATTGCGCTGTCGCACGCCGGTTTCGCCGAAGTGCCGCGCTTCTCCGAAGCGTCCGAACAGTTCCTGCTGCAACTGGCCGAGCGCTTCACCGCGCACGACGCCGCGCGCATCAAGGAAATCGAGCGCGTCACCAACCATGACGTGAAGGCCGTCGAATACTGGCTCAAGGAATCGGTGAAGGGTCAGCCGGAACTGGAGCGCGCGAGCGAATTCATCCACTTCGCCTGCACCTCGGAAGACATCAACAATACGTCGCACGGCCTGATGCTGGCCGGCGCGCGCGAACACGTGATCGTGCCGGCACTGCGTTCGGTGCATGCGCGTCTTGTTGCGCTGGCGCATGCGCAAGCTGCGCAGCCGCTGCTGTCGCGCACGCACGGCCAACCGGCCAGCCCGACCACGCTCGGCAAGGAAATCGCCAACGTCGCGGCGCGTCTCGCGCGGGCCATCGAGCGTATCGAGAAGGTCGAACTGCTCGGCAAGATGAACGGTGCAGTGGGCAACTTTAACGCGCATCTGTCTGCGTATCCCGACTTCGACTGGGAAGCGTTCTCGCGCAACGTGGTGGAGCAGCGCCTGAAGCTCACGTTCAACCCGTACACGATCCAGATCGAACCGCACGACTACATGGCCGAGCTGTTCGACGCCGTGTCGCGCGCCAACACGATCCTGCTGGATCTGGACCGCGACGTGTGGGGTTATATCTCGCTGGGCTACTTCAAGCAGCGTCTGAAGGCCGGCGAAATCGGTTCGTCGACGATGCCGCACAAGGTCAACCCGATCGACTTCGAAAACTCGGAAGGCAATCTGGGTCTCGCGAATGCCACGCTGCGCCATCTGGCGGACAAGCTGCCTATTTCGCGTTGGCAGCGTGACTTGACCGACTCGACGGTACTGCGCAATATCGGTGTCGCGTTCGGGTACTCGCTGCTCGCGTACGATGCGCTGATCCGTGGTCTCGACAAGCTCGAAGTGAACCCGGCGCGTCTGAACGAAGACCTGGATAACTGCTGGGAAGTGCTGGCCGAGCCGGTGCAAACGGTGATGCGCCGGTATGGCATCGAGAACCCGTATGAGCAGTTGAAGGAACTCACGCGCGGTAAGGGGATTACACGCGAGGCACTGCAGGCGTTTGTCGGCGGGCTGAATATTCCCGCGGATGCGAAGGAGCGTCTGCTGGCAATGACGCCGGCTTCGTATGTCGGTAAGGCGATCGAGCTGGCGAAGCGGATTGCTTAAACGGCGGTTACGCCGTACCTGCTAGCGTAGCTGGTGGGCATGAAAATGGCGCTCCGAGGAGCGCCATTTTTGCTTGCACGGTGCGTCGACGTTGCGGGGATTTAACGAACCTTCATCTGCTTCAACACCTCGTCCACAATCGCATCCGGCGACAATTCGATGCTCACCGTGATTGCCTCATCAGCGCCCGGCTCTTCCAGCGTATCCAACTGGCTCTGCAGCAAAGACGGATCGAAGAAATGCCCGGTGCGTGTCTGCAAGCGTTCATGCAGCACTTCGTACGAGCCCTTCAGATAGACGAACACCACATCCCTATCGCCACCGCGAAGAACGTCACGATACGAGCGCTTCAGCGACGAGCACGTGAACACCGCCGCCTCACCCGCACGTTGCTTCTCCTCGATCGCCTCGCGAATCGTCTTGAGCCACGGCCAGCGGTCCTCGTCGGTCAGCGGAATGCCGTGATGCATCTTTTCCTTGTTGGCCGCGCTGTGAAACGCGTCGCCATCAGTGAAGCTGCATTGCAGACGCTCTGCCAGCATTTCGCCAATCCGCGTCTTGCCGGCGCCCGAGACGCCCATTGCGATCAGAATCATTCAATACTCCTTACACGACCGTCGCGAGCGCGAAGGTCAAAGCCAAGCCCAATACGGAAATGATGGTTTCGCAGAGCGACCACGTCTTGAAGGTCTGCCCCACCGTCATTCCAAAGTACTCCTTGATCAGCCAGAAGCCACCGTCGTTGACGTGCGAGAAAATCAGCGAGCCTGAGCCAGTGGCGAGCACCAGCAACTCCGGACTCACCTGCGCGCCGCTGGCCGCGGCGATTGGTGCAACGATGCCGCACGCCGTGGTCATGGCCACCGTGGCCGAGCCGGTGGCAAGACGAATCAGCGCCGCCACCAGCCAGCCGAACAGCAGCGGCGAGAGATGCATCGCCATCGCCACGCCGACAATCTCCTTCGAGATGCCGCTATCCATCAGCACGCGGCCAAAACCACCGCCGGCGCCGACGATCAGCGTAATGCCCGCGATCGGTGCGAGGCAGTCGCCGCAGAACTTCTGGATCTGCGCGCGGTTGAAGCCGCGCTTCGCGCCGAAGGTCCAGAAGCTGACCAGCACGGCGATCAGCAACGCCACATCCGAGTTGCCGACGAAGCGCAGCAGACTATTTGGCAAGGTCTTGGGCGTGAACACCAGATCCGCCCAACTGCCGATCAGCATCAGGATGACGGGCAGCAGGATCGTGAACAACGTGATGCCGAAGCCCGGCAGTTCGCGCTTGGTCGCGGCGTCTTTGTTAGCGTCTGCGGAACCGAGGAACTGCGCCGCCAGCGGATTGTGCTCCGGCAGCTTGATATAACGGCTGACGAGCAACGCGAACAGCGGACCGGCGACGATCGCCGTCGGCACGCCGACGATCAGCCCGTAGGCGATCGTCTTGCCGATATCCGCGTGATACGCCTGCACGGCGAGCATCGCTGCTGGGTGCGGCGGAATCAAGCCGTGGACGACGGACAGACCTGCGACCATCGGCAAGCCGACCAGCAGCAGAGACTTGTTGGTGCGCTTGGCGACGTTGAACGCAATCGGAATCAGCAGCACGAAGCCGACTTCGAAGAACACCGGCAAGCCGACGATGATCGCCACGACCATCATCGCCCAGTGAATATGCTTCTCACCGAAGCGCTCGATCAAGGTGGTGGCAATGCGCTCCGCGCCGCCCGACTCGGCCATCATCTTGCCGAGCATCGTGCCGAGGCCCACCACGATGGCAATGTGGCCGAGCGTGTTGCCGTTGCCGGTTTCGAACGACTTGACGATCGTGTCCATCGGCATGCCGGACGCAAGCCCGAGCAGCAGCGACACGATAATCAAAACGAGGAACGGATAGACCTTAAAGCGCGTGATCAACAGGATCAGCGCGGCGATGGCGATCACCGCGTAAATCAGCAGCAAGCTGCCATGGCTAGCTCCCATGGAGTTCCTCCTTTTTGCATTGTTGGTTCTGAGTGCAAACGCAAGGTCCGGACCCTGTCGCGCTACATGTCTCTACGCCTCACGCGAAACCGGACTCTCCCGATCAACCACGTGGACGCTGAATTTTACTGTTTGTTTGCGTGATGAGCGCGCGAAATGCTCCGCGCAGATTAAAAAGGAGCCTCGCTGTCGCGGCCCGAACGGCCGCAACGGCGAGGCTCCTTCAAATGCAGTCTGTCCCTGACGTAGTTGATCTGGGCTATCTGCCTCTTACACGGGCACACGCTACGCTGGCTTTGCAGAGCCGCCAGCATCGCCTGACTCAATCCAGTGCGAACTCAATGCGCCGGCGCAGCAAGCTCGCTCGCCGCACGCGCGAGGCGCGTAATTTCATCCCAGTTCTGCGCCGCGAGCGCGGACTTCGGTGTGAGCCACGAACCGCCCACACAGACGACATTTGGCAGTGCGAGGAAATTAGGGGCCGTTTCAGCCGAGATACCGCCAGTCGGGCAGAACTTCAGTGCCGGGAACGGACCGTGAAACGCCTGCAGCATCGGTATGCCGCCGGCTTGTTGTGCCGGGAAGAATTTGACGATCTCGTAACCGAGTTCGAGCGCCACGATGATGTCGCTCGGCGTCATCACGCCCGGCAGCAACGGCAGACCCGCGTCTTGCGCAGCCTTATGCATATCCTTGGTCAGCCCCGGCGACACGCCGAACTGTGCGCCAGCTTTCTTCGCCTGCGCGCAATGCTCCGGCTTCGTGATCGTACCCACACCGACGACGATATCTTCCGCCAGTTGGCTCGCGCGTTCGATGGCTTCAAGACCTGCTGCAGTGCGCAGCGTGATCTCCAGCACCTTCACGCCACCCGCGTGCAGCGCACGCGACACGTTCTCGCCCTGCTCCACCGAGTCGAATGCGAGCACCGGAATCACCGGGCCAAGGCGCACGATATCGCTTACTTTCTTTGCCGTCATAGTCAGACTCCTTGTTTCTGCAGCGCGTGGCTTGCGTGAACGTTTGTGTGAACTTCACCCACCATCGGGCCAAACACCGAAGCGCCCAACTCCGCCGGCGCAGCGGCCGCACGGAAGACGCCAAACAGTTCGCGGCCGAAGCCGACTTCGTTTTCCGCCTGATGCTGCGGGACGGCTTCAGGCCGTGCCGCCCATTCGGCCGCATCGATTTCGATGTCGAGCACGCCGGCCTCGGCGTCGATCACCAGCATGTCGCCCGTGCGCACCTTGCCGATCGGCCCTTGCAGCAGGGCTTCCGGCGACACGTGAATCACCGCCGGCACTTTGCCCGAGGCACCTGACATGCGCCCATCGGTCACGAGCGCGACGTGGAAACCCTGATCCTGCAACACACCGAGCAGCGGCGTCAAACGGTGCAACTCAGGCATGCCGTTTGCGCGGGCGCCCTGGAAGCGCACGACCGCCACGAAGTCGCGCTTGAGTTCGCCATTGTCGAAGGCTTCCTGCACCGCTTCCTGCGAATCGAACACGATGGCCGGCGCCTTCACCTTGCGATGCTGCGCTGCAACCGCCGAGATCTTGATGACGCCACGGCCCAGCTTGCCCTGCATCAGCCGCAGGCCGCCGTCCGGCTGGAACGGCTCATTGATGCCACGCAGCACGGCCGTTTCCTGACTCTCCGTCACGCCCGGCACCCAGGTCAGCTTGCCGTCGAGCAGCTTGGGCTCTTCGGTGTAGTGATGCAGCCCCTTGCCGGCCACGGTGTTGACGTCTTCGTGCAGCAAGCCGCCTTCCAGCAGATTGCGGACCAGGAACGCCACGCCGCCCGCCGCGTGGAAGTGGTTCACGTCGGCCTTGCCGTTCGGATAGATCTTCGCGAGCAGCGGCACGTTTTGCGACAGTTGGTCGAAGTCGTCCCAGTCAATCACGATACCCGCTGCACGGGCAATCGCCACGAGGTGCAGCGTGTGATTGGTCGAACCGCCCGTCGCCAGCAACGCAACGATGCCGTTGACGATCGCCTTCTCGTCGATCACGTGGCCGATCGGCGTGTAATTGCCGCGCTCTACCGTCAGGTCGAGCACACGGCGCGCGGCTTGCGCCGTGAGCGCATCGCGCAGAGGCGTGTGCGGATGCACAAACGCCGAGCCCGGCAGATGCAGACCCATCACTTCCATCAGCATCTGATTGCTATTGGCCGTGCCGTAGAAGGTGCAGGTGCCATGGCCGTGATACGCAGCCGCTTCCGCTTCGAGCAGCGCGCCGCGATCGCATTGGCCAGTGGCGAACTGCTGGCGGATCTTCGCCTTGTCGTCGTTGCCGAGACCGCTCGTCATCGGGCCGGCCGGGACGAAGATGGTCGGCAGATGGCCGAATTGCAGTGCACCAATCAGCAGGCCCGGCACGATCTTGTCGCAGATGCCGAGGCACAGCGCCGCGTCGAACATGTTGTGCGTGAGCGCGACCGCCGTGCTCATCGCGATCACTTCCCGCGAGAACAGAGACAGCTCCATGCCCGCATTGCCCTGCGTGACACCGTCGCACATGGCCGGCACACCGCCCGCGAATTGCGCTACGCCGCCATTTTCACGGGCGGCCTGCTTGATGAGATCGGGGTAGTTTTTGTACGGCGCGTGGGCCGAGAGCATCTCGTTGTACGACGACACGATGCCGATGTTCGGCTCGCGGATCTGCTTGATCACAAGCTTGTCGTTGCCCTCGAGGCCGGCAAAGCCGTGCGCGAGGTTCGCGCAAGACAGCGCGCCGCGCGCCGGAAACTTGCCTTGGGCTTTATCGATGCGCGCCAGGTAGGCTGCGCGGGTAGGCTTGCTGCGTTCGATCACGCGTTGCGTGACCTTGAGCAATTGCGAATGCGGGGAAACCATCGAAGCTCCTTCGTCGCTGGCTGAGGCGCACACGCGCAGGGCCAGGTGGGATCGCGGGGACGTCGGACTGAGCCGACGACAAGATATTAGTAGAAAAACTACATGATCGCAATGTAGACAACGCTGATATCAGCACCATCGAAAATCCCTCACAGCGCGCCAGCAGACGGCGCTTAGACAGAAATCAGCGCAATCCTAGGGAATACCCCTACAGCACGATATGTAGTTTTTGTACCTATTCCACAATCGGCTATAGTCCACGCATCTTTCAGCATAGTGCGAGTTGTCCAATGATGCTGTCCCAAGTGGAAGCGATGCGCGAGCAGTTGCGCCCATCCGAGCGGAAGCTAGCCGACTACGTGATCGAGGCCCCCCGCGAGGTGTTGGATCTGTCGATGAACGAGGTGGCTGCCCGAGCCGGCGTGAGCCAGCCCACCATCGCGCGCTTTTGCCATGCGCTCGGCTTTTCCGGCTTTCGCGAGTTCAAGATCCGGCTCGCCCAGGGCATCGCGGCGGAAGTACCCGTTGTCTATCGCGACGTGCGGCCCGACGAGCCCACGCCCGGCGTCGCTGCCAAGGTGCTCGACCGGACCATCGGCGCACTGATTCAGGTGCGCAACAATCTGTCGACGGACAGCGTGGCGGCGGCGATCGCACTACTGGCGCAGGCACGGCGAATTGAGTTTTACGGCGCGGGCGGTTCCGGAATCGCTGCACTCGACGTGCAGCACAAGTTCTTCCGGCTCGGCATGCCGAGCGTCGCGTATTCGGATCCGCATACGTTTCTGATGTCGGCGCCGTTGCTCGGTGCGGGCGACGTGGTGGTGGCGATTTCGAACACCGGACGCACCCGCGATATCGTCGATGCGGCAAAGGCCGCGCTGGCCGCAGGCGCCAAGGTGATTGCGATCACGCATGGCAATTCGCCGCTTGCGCGACTCGCGACAGTGGGACTCTTTGCCAACGTGGATGAGGATACGGATATCTTCTCGCCGATGACCTCGCGCGTCTCGCATCTGGCGATCGGCGATATTCTGGCGGTGGGGGTGGCGCTGAGCCGTGGACCGGAACTGGTCGAGAAGCTGGCTCAAGCGAAGGAAGTGATCAACCGCAGGAGGATTGATCAGCGGGGATGAGCCGACGTGAGCGTCGCTGACATCGAGGGGCGCACGAACCCATCCCCCTGCGCGAGACTGCCGGCTTTGGCTACCTCGCGCAGGGGAAACCTGCGTTACACCGTTACCATTGGTACGCCATGCCCGCGCCCCATGTCGTATTGGACGGACCGATACCCATACCCAGCTTGATTTTCACGTTATCGTTGATTCGCGCTGTTGCACCCAACGCAGTCGCCTGATAACCCTTGTAGTTCGCCGAGGCGACTCCGACCGCGATGGTCTTGCCTGCATCCACGTCGGGAATCATCGTCAACGCGGTAGCCGCTGCAACGCCACCGAACGCGCTGCGAGCGACGCTGCTCAAACCGGCTTGCATCTGCCCCAGGTTCACCGCATCGGTTGGCGCCTGCCCCGCGGCGACGTTGGTGATCCGGCGCTGGTTGTCTTGCGTGCCGACGGATACGGTGTTGGCCTGATCGGCAATCGAGCCCTCACCGAGCGCCACGGAATTCGCCGCCGTCGCCTGAGCGCCGCCGCCGCCGACCGCAACGGTCGAGGTGCCGGTTGCCACGGCCGGGCTGTTACCCGTGTTGGCCGCCACGTACCTGTCACCCGTGTTCATGCTGTTGTTGATAGCCTGGCTCAGATCCGCCACCTGCTGATTGGTCGCGTACAACTGCTGGCCGGTGACGGCATCCGTACTGGTGGCCGACAGATCGGCATTCTGCAGGTTCGTCAGCTTTACCTGCGGTGCATTGGCGCCGCCCAAGGTCACCGAGTTGTGCGCAGAACTGTCGTACTGGACCGCGTTGGCAAGCGTCCCGCTTATGTTGCTGATCGTGTTCTGAATACCCGCGATGTCGCTCGAATTCTGCGTGACGCGGCCATCGAGATTGGTCAGCGCACTGCCAACATTGTTGAAGGTGGTGCCGCCTACAGCGTACGAGGGGGGCGCGACCGTACCGTCTGCATTGACCGTCGAACCGCCACCGAGCGCCGCGGCCATGCTGTTTGCATTCGCGTACAGTTGCGAGCCGTTTACCGCGTCCTGGCTGCCCTTGCCCACGGCACCATTTGCCACGCCCGTCACCACGCGAGCGCCCGCAGTACCCGCCATGTTGATGAGCAGACCGTCCGTTGCACCGCCGACGTTGATCGTGCGACTAACCGGGTCCTGCGTCACGATGCCGATACTGCCCGTTGCAATACCCTGCTGCAACGAGTTCAAACCATCGTCGAGCGAATCGAGCGCGGCGCCTACGGTGGTCTGCGAGCCGCCTTGGACGTGATACATCGGGCCGCTGATCGAGCCATCCGCGTTCACCGTCGCACCGCCACCGAGCGCCGAGACCACCGGCGAGAGCTGGCTCAGGTTGACAGCGGAGGTCTGGGTCGTGCCCATCGCCACGCCCGTCAATTCGCGTGCGCCGGCAGTGCCCGCAAAATCGACATGCGTCCCGTTTGTGCTCTGGCCAACGGTGATATCGCCCGACACCGGGTCTTGCTGCACGAGGCCGATCGTGCCATTGATGATGCTGTTGCTAAGGCTGTTGATCGCGGTGGTGTTGCTGGTGGTCCGGCCGTCGAGGTTGGTCAGCGCATCGCCGACATCGTTGAAACTGGTGCTGCCGATCTTGTAGGTGGGCGCACCAATCGTGCCGTCGGCGTTGACGATCGTGTTGCCGCCCAACGCCGCCGCCACGCTCGACGCGTTCTTGTATAGTTGGGAACCGTTTAACGCATCCGTGCTCGACGCCGTTACGGCGCCAGCCTTCAGGTTCGTGAGCGTCGTGCCGGACGCGCCGCCAAGCGTCACCTTGTCGTGCGCCGAGCTGTCATAGTTCACGGTGTTCGCCAGTGCCGTGTTGATCGTGCTGATGCTTGTGGTGTTCTGCGCGACCTGCTGGTTTGTTGTGTACAACTGGGAACCGTTCACCGCGTCCGTGCTCGAGGCGTTCAGCGCACCGGCAGACACGTTATGCAGCGCTACCGGCGTGGTTGAACCCGAGCCGCCCAGCGTCACGCTGGAGTGGTTCGAATTGTCGTACGTCACGGCATTGCTCACGCGGCCGTCAAGGTTCGTCAACGCACCGCCCACGTTGTTGTAGGTGGTGCCGCCTACGTTGTACGCCGGGTTCGTGATTGCGCCAGTCGTCGTGTTGTAGGTCGAGCCGCCGCCCAGCGCGGCCGCGGTAGCCGTCCCGTTTGCGTTGATCTTCGCGTCTTCCGCGGTCAACTGGCTCAGGTTGACCGCGTCGGTTGGCGCCGTGCCGGCAGCCACGTTGTGCAGCGCTACCATCGCCGTCGAGCCCGATCCGCCCAACGTCACGCTGGTGTGGTTTGAATTGTCGTACAGCACCGCATTCGGCGTGCCGCTTGAGGCTGAGAGCGCGGCGAGCGCGGAACCCACGTCGTTATACGTTTTACCGTTAATGTTGTACGACGGCGCCGTGACCGCGCCTGTGGTTGAATTGACCGACGTGCCAGCACCAAGCGCCGCTGTCACCCCCAAAAGCTGCGAAACGTTGACCGCGTCTGTCGCTTGCGCACCAGCCGCGACATTGATGATCTGGCGTTCGCTGCCCGTCGTACCCACCGACACCGCATTGCCGCGGTTTGCCACAGATCCAAAGCCCAGTGCGACGGAATTCGTACCCGACGCGTTAGCCCCCGCGCCCAGCGCAACGGCACCATTTGCAGAAGCCGAGATGTAGTAACCGAACGCGAGCGCATCGGTAGCGCTGGCGTTAGCAGCCCACCCCATCGCCACGGTTCGCGCGCCGACCGCCTGTGCGCCAAAACCTACCGCAACGGCTGCATGGTCGCTCGGTCCTCCAGTGCTGTTGGCGACAGCATTCTGGCCGAGAGCGATATCGCCACTGAGAGCTGCCACAGGCGAGCTATAGGCGCCGACATTGACGTTCAGTACCGTACTGTCGGCCGCCCCTAAGAGAGTGGCACCCAGGAGCATCCCGGACGATGATGACGCCACTCACGCACCTGAAGCGTCGGTCGTACCGCCACTCCCGTCCGCAGTCGTACAGTTTTCCGTTGCGGCCGCTTCGCCCGACAACGCGCCCAAGGTGACAAAAGTTGCAATTGCGAGGGCTTTCTTGCTCGCGCTCGACTTGCTCCGGCTCTTCGTCACCTCTGAGGCGGCAACATACGTTCCGGTGGTTTCATTCCATACGCTCTTGTACGACTTGTTCATGCTTTCATCCTTCTGATGATTGGATATTTTCGCCCGGCCTGTCATATAGGATTCCTAAAATAACTGCACACGCGCTCAAGGGAACCAGAAGGGGATGCGATGCAAGGTGATCGCAATGGGAGATACTCCGACCATCCCATCGATCCTTCCGGGATGGGCGCTACTATAGGGTTAGGAATTTCTCACATTAATGGGAGGGTTCCTAAACAACTCAACACTGTTATCGGAATTTCCCCACGAATGATGGACAGAAATAGGACGCAATGACCGGAAATCTGGCTTGCAGCAGTTCAAACTCGCTGTAGTGAAAAAGCCCCTGTCAGTATTGACTGACAGGGGCTTAAGCCGCACTTTGAGTCCAACATTCAACGAAATGAGCAACCGTCCCCCGAAGGAAACCGGTTGCTCTGCTGGCAGGAGATGCCCTGTTCGCGTAGTGCGGTTTGGCCGCTCAGGCTTTCGCGATGGTCACAACCCGCTTACCACTGATACGACGCACCCGCGCCGACGGTCGTCTCGCTGCCGCTGATACCGGCGCCGATCTTGACCTTCAGGTTTTGCGTAATACGCGCGGATGCGCCGATTGCCGCAGCCTGATAGCCCTTGTAGCTGCCGCCGGCAATGCCGACTGCCAGCGTCTTGCCCGGATCGACTTCCGGAATCATCGTCAGCGCGGTGGCAGCTGCGACACCGCTGTAAGCGGCGCGTGCCGTATCCCCGATAGCCGATTGCATCTGCCCGAGGTTCACCGCATCCGTCGGCGCCGTGCCGGCCGCGACGTTGGTGATCCGGCGTTCGTTGCCTTCCGAGCCGACCGAAACGGTGTTCGCCTGGTCCGCAACCGAGCCCGAGCCGATCGCCACCGAGTTGTCGCCGCTAGCCTGCGCACCGCCGCCCATTGCGACCGCGTTGCTGCCGCTTGCCTGCGAGCCGCCACCCATTGCAACCGCGTTGCTGCCCGTCGCTGCCGCCGCCGGCTGGTCGCCTGCGTTGATCGACATCGCGGTGTTGCCGGTCTGCTGCTCGTTCTGCATCGCCTGGCTCAGGTTGGACAACTGTTGGTTGGTGTTCCACAACTGGGCACCGGTTACCGCATCGGTGCTCGTCGCGGACAGTTCGCCGTCCTGCAGATTCGTCAGCTTCACTGCCGGCGCGCCCGCCGTGCCACCCAGCGTCACCTGGTTGTGGGCCGAGGTGTCGTACGACACAACGTTCGCCACCGAACCGCTGATTGTGCCAACCGCCGTCTGCAGGCTGGCAATGTCGTTGGTGTTCTGCGAAACACGTCCGTCGAGATTGGTAATCGCAGCGCCGACGTTGCTCACGGTCGTGCCGCCTACGCTATAGGCAGGCGCCGAAACCGTGCCGTCCGCGTTGACCGTCGAACCGCCGCCAAGCGCCGAAGCCGTGCTGACTGCGTGCGAGTACATTTGCGAGCCGTTCACCGCGTCGACACTCGCCGCGTTCACCGCGCCCGCTGCCACGCCCGTGACGACGCGGTTACCCGCAGTGCCGGCCATGTTGACAAGCAGACCATCCGTGGTTGCGCCGACCAGGATGTCGCGCGAAGTCGAATCCTGGGCCACCATGCTGTCAGCGCCGCTATTGATCTGCGTCTTCAGCGAGTTCAGACCTTGATCGAGTGTATCGAGCGCACCGCCGACCGTGTTCTGCGTACCGGCTTGCATGTGGTACGTCGGACTCACGATCGAACCATCCGGGTTGATCTGCGCACCGCCGCCGAGCGAGGCAACCACCGGGCTCAACTGGCCCAGATTGACTGCGGAGGTGCTCGTCGTGCCGGCTGCAACACCAAGCAACTCGCGGGCGCCCGCCGTCCCCGTGAAATCGAAACTCGTGCCGCCGGTCTTGCTTGCAACGGTCAGCGCACCCGAGGTTGCATCCTGTTGCACCAGACCCACGGCGCCCGTGTTGATCTGATCGCTCAGATCGGCAACCGAATCCTCAACGCCCGTAACACGGGTATCGAGGTTCGCGATGTTGTCAGTGTTCTTCGAGACGTTCTGGTTCGTCGCGTAGAGTTGCGAGCCGTTTACCGCGTCCGTGCTCGAGGCTGACAACGCCCCTACCGACACGTTCGTGAGCGTCGTGCCAGCCGTGCCGCCGCCGAGCGAGATCTTGCCCTTCGTCGCATCGTCGTAGGCGACGAACGAGTTGGTCGCGTTGCCCGAATCGTCGATGCTCAAACCGGCCGCCTTCAACTGCGCGATGTTGACCGCGTCCATGTCGGCCACGCCCGCTTTCACGTTGCTGAGTGTCGTTCCTGCAGTGCCGTTGAATGTCACCGTGTCGTGTGCTGACGTGTCGTAGCTCACTGCATTCGCGATCTGACCGTTGATCGTACCCATCTGGGTGGCGAGCGTGCCGATAGCGGTGGTGTTCGTCGTCACCCGGCCATCAAGATTGGAGATAGCCTCGCCGACGTTGTTCACCGTCGTGCCGTCCACGCTGTAAGCCGGCGCAGAAACCGTGCCGTCCGCGTTGACGCTCGCGCCACCGCCCAGGACCGCGGCTGTGCTCGAGGCTTGCGCGTACAGTTGCGAACCGTTCACCGCGTCCGTGCTCGAGGCCGACACCGCTCCTGCCGCAACGTTCGAAAGCTTCGTGCCCGATGCACCGGCCAGCGTCACCGTGTCGTGCGCCGAGGTGTCGTAGCTCACTGCATTCGCGATCTGACCGTTGATCGTGTCCACCTTCGTGTTAAGCGTACCGATATCGGTGGCGTTCGTCGTCACCCGGCCATCGAGATTGGAAATGGCCGCGCCCACGTTGCTCACCGTCGCGCCATCCACGCTGTAGGCCGGTGCAGAAACGGTGCCGTCCGCGTTGACGCTCGAACCGCCGCCCAAGGCTGCCGCCGTGCTCGATGCTTGCGCGTACAGCTGCGAGCCGTTCACCGCATCCGTGCTGGAGGCCGACACTGCGCCCGCCGCCACGTTCACGATCTTGTTGCCCTTCACATCCGCGGCGCCGCCCACGCCGTTGAACTGCACGGTTGCGCTGTCGAGCGACGACAGTGCTGTGCCTACATCGTGTTGCGTGCCGCCTGCCACGTTATAGGTCGGTGCACTTATCGCACCGGTGCTTGCCGTGTACGCGGCGCCGCCGCCCAACGCGCTCGCCGTGTTCGCGCCCGCCGCGTTGATCTTCGCGTCTTCTGACTGCAACTGGCTCACGTTCACCGCGTCCGTTGCGGACGCGCCGGCAGCCACGTTGGTGAGACGACGTTCTTTGCCAGCGCTGGCCACAGAGACTTCACCGTTCGCGCTCGAAGCGTTGCCGGACAGCGTGTTTGAGCCCGGGTTGTAGGCCAATGCGGTCAGGTCGGCCGTGGTGGTCGAACCTGCGCCTAGGGCCACGCTGTTCGCGGCCGAGGCATTTGATCTGGTGCCGATGGCCAAAGAATTGGTCTGACTGGCTGCCGCGGAGGATCCCAGCACCGCGGCGCCACTGGCCGATGCGCTCGCGCTTGCGCCCATTGCAACCGCTTGGGCTCCCGTAGCAGCGCTGCTCGTGCCCGCCGCCAAGGAGGCCGTAGCCGATGCGTACGCTGAGTCGCCCAGCGCTGTTGCGTAGACACCCGCGGCCTGGGCTAGCGTGCCTACTGCGGTAGCACGGTTGTTGGCCAACGAACCGCCGCCCACAGCCACAGCATCGAAAGAGCCGCCAGTCACTGCCGCTGCAGAGACCGCGTATAGGCCATTCATGTTGTCTGTGCTATTCGGACTGAGAGCAATGTGCGAGTTCAAGTTGTTGGCAATCGCGGAAACCCCGTACAGTTGCGATCCATTCACCGCGTCCGTGCTCGACGCCGAAACGGCACCGGCCGTCACGTTCGTGATCGTCGTGCCTGATGCGCCACCCAGTGTCACCTTGCCTTGGGTCGTATTGTCGTAGGCGACGAATGAGTTGGTTGCGTTGCCGCTTGAATCGGTCTTCAGGCCTGCTGCCTGCAACTGCGCGTAGTTAACTGCATCAGTGCCTTGCGTGCCAGCCGCCACGTTCACGATCTGGCGCTGCGAGCTCGATGTGCCCACCGATACGGTATTGTCACGGTTGGCCAGCGAGCCTAAACCCAAGGCCACCGAGTTGGTTCCCGTGGCGCTCGAGGAAGCACCGACGGCCACCGACCTGCTACCCGAAGCGGTCGCGCTCATCCCTACGGCTACCGCTGCCGCGCCAGTCGCGGCAGACGAAAAACCAAACGCCGATGAGGAATTGCCAGAAGCACTGGCCTGCGTGCCCAGCGAGGTCGACGAGCCAGTGGAGAAAGAACCACTGCCGATCGCGATGGCGTCGGCTGCACTAGTGCTTATCTGAGGAGCGACGGGGTTGCCATTGCTGACTTTGGAAAAGGCAGTAAGAGGCACGGAGGTGTTTGGAGAGACCAGGCCGTTGGCAATCGCGGAAACCGCGTACAGTTGCGAGCCATTCACCGCGTCCGTGCTCGAGGCCGACACCGCGCCTGCCGCCAGGTTCGAGATCTTGGTGTTGCTCATGTTGATCCCGTTCAGGACAGCCACGCCGGTATTCGTAATCAGCATCTGGTCGACACCGCCAGCACCAATATGAGCAGTATTCGGATCGGTCACCGTGAAATACGCACCCGCATTGCCGCTGCCGTCGTAGGAAACAATCCCCGCCCGCTGCGTAGTGGCGCTGCAATCGTTGCTAGTCACCACCTGCGCGCCGTCCGCCGACGAGATGCAGTCCGAGTTGCTCGTACTGTTCCCCAAAATGCCTGCGGCAAAGGAGTTGGGCGTCGCTGCCTCAGACTTCACCGCCGTGCCGAAACCCACGCCTGCCGCGAGCAGCGCTGCGGCCAGCACCTTCGAGTTCCGGCTCGCTTTGCCCCGGCTCTTCGTCACTTCGGAGGCGGCGACATACGTACCGGTGGTTTCGTTCCATACGCTCTTGTATGACTTGTTCATGATTTTCTTCCTTCTGAAGATCGGGTATCGGATCAGTGCCGTGTGAGACGCCTGGATATAAGGCTGCACGCGTTAATGGGTTTTCAGAAGGATTGGAATCAGGGTCGTCGCAAGGTTTTTTCGGACCATCCCATTAATCCTTCCGGGATGACATCACTATAAAATTAGGAATTTCGTCGATTAATAGGAGCATTCTTAAAAACTCCTACACTGCGATCAGAATCGCCCCACAAAGGATGAGCCGAGCGAGGACTCCGCGGACAGCAAAGCGCCCGCCAGGAATAGCAGAGGGACTACAAACCACAAGAAATCAACGCAGGCACGGACGAGCAAGGTCCCGCTCAGATTAAGAAAATTCTGAACGGATCGTCCACTGAGGCCGCATTTTTAAGAAAAGAGTGTGATGCAGAAACGGCTCGAATTAAATCGACACGTCTTGACGAACATCAACCAGCAGATATTCGATCATTGAATCGCATCCCGCGCGATGTTACGTGCCGCGCGGGCGGATAGATCAGCCTGACAAACAGAATTAAATAGGAGAATTCCTATTTATTAAAACGGCTTGATAACAACGAGCGCCACCGCCGCCAGCATCCCCAGCACCGGCAGTTCATTGAACATCCGATACCACTTGTGCGAGCGCCGGTTCTCACCGCGTTCGAACGTCGCCAGCAAGCGCCCACAATAAAAGTGATAGCCGATCAGCAGCACAACGACCGTCAGCTTCGCATGCATCCAGCCCTGCCCGCGGCCGATGCCGATCACAAGCCACAGCCACAGCCCACACGCCAAGGCAGGAAAAGCGATAAACGTCATGAAGCGATAAAGCTTGCGCGCCATCGTCAAAAGGCGCGCCGTGGCGGAGGGTTCCGTCTCCATCGCCAGATTGACGAAGATGCGCGGCAGATAAAACAGGCCGGCAAACCAGGCCGCAATCAGAACGATGTGAAACGTTTTTACCAGCAGCATCGGCGCTCCCCGTGCAATGTGTTGACGTTATTGTTTGATGTCACGTAACGACGCAAAAGGCTACTGCCGTCCCTCGCCGTGGCCAAGCACCACATACTTCAGCGACGTCAGCCCTTCCAGCCCCACCGGCCCGCGCGCATGCAGCTTGTCGTTCGAAATGCCGATTTCCGCGCCGAGACCAAACTCGAAGCCATCGGCAAAACGCGTCGATGCGTTGACCATCACGCTCGCCGAATCCACTTCGCGCAGGAAGCGCATCGCGCGGTCGTGATCTTCGGTGACGATCGCATCGGTGTGGGCAGAGCCGTAAGTGTTGATGTGCTCGATGGCCTCATCGAGGTTGTCGACCACCTTGATCGCCAGCACTGGCGCGAGATATTCGGTGCGCCAGTCTTCCTCGGTCGCATCAACGAGCGGGCTCACGCGCGCCGCTTCGAGCACTTCGCGAGCAGCCGGATCAACGCGTAGTTCGACTTCCTTGCCGCGATACAGGCGCCCAAGCAGCGGCAGCACTTCATGCGCAATGGCGCGCGCCACCAGCAGCGTTTCCATCGTGTTGCAGGTGCCGTAACGGTGCGTCTTCGCGTTATCGCACACAGTCAGCGCCTTCGTGACATCCGCGCGGTCGTCGACATACACGTGGCAGATACCGTCGAGGTGCTTGATCATCGGCACGCGCGCTTCTTCCATCAGACGCGCAATCAGGCTCTTGCCACCGCGCGGCACGATCACGTCGACGTATTCTGTCATCTTGATCAGCACGCCCACGGCAGCACGATCCGAGGTCGCCACCACCTGCACTGCGTCCTGCGGCAGACCTGCCGTTTCGAGTCCTTCGCCAATCAGCTTCGCCAGCGCCGTGTTGCATTCCAGCGCTTCCGAACCGCCGCGCAGGATCGTCGCGTTGCCGGACTTCAGACACAACGCAGCAGCGTCGATCGTCACATTCGGACGCGATTCGTAGATGATGCCGATCACCCCGAGCGGCACGCGCATCTGGCCGACCTGGATGCCGCTCGGGCGATATTTGAGGTTGCTGATCTCACCGATCGGGTCCGGCAGCGCCGCGACCTGGCGCAGGCCTTCGACCATCGTCTTCAGCGCCTTGTCCGAGAGCGTCAAACGGTCGATAAAAGCAGCGTCGAGCCCCTTCTCGCGCGCCCGCGCGACATCACGCGCATTGGCTTCCTTCAACTGCGCCGTCTCGCGTTCGATGGCGACGGCCACCGCTTCGAGCGCGGCGTTTTTCGCCGCCGTCGACGCTCGCGCCATCGCACGCGAAGCGTGACGGGCGCGGCGGCCGAGGTCGGTCATGTACTGGTCGATATCCATGGTGATTCTCTTGGTGCCGCGCGCGTTCTTTAAACGTAGCGGACAGGCAGAATTAGCGAAACATCAAACGATTGTAAGTCGGGTTGGCGCGGCTTGCTCGATGCGAAGTCAACGAGACTTCGCCGGCGAAGCCACTGCCATCGCCAGTTCGAAGAGCCCATCCCACGGATCAGGCGGTGGATCGTTGCGATGGTTGCCCGGCGTACCGCCGGATAGCCCCTTCACCTGGCGATCGAGCTTGGCTGCAAGCGCGAGCGCCTTTTCCAGCGCGGCTTCGGTTACGCGCGAGAGCGCCGGCCCAATTAGCCGCTCACGCGGCCCCCACACGCGGTTCTCGCGCGTGAGCATGGCGAGCGGCTTGCCAGCCGCGACGCCGCGCTTGATCCGCAACAGCGTGCGCACTTCCTCGACGACCGCCCACAGCACCAGCACCGCGGCCTCACCTTCGCCGCGCAAGCCGTCGAGCATGCGCGCGAGCCGGCCGACATCGCCCGCCAGCATCGCCTCGTTCAGCTTGAATACGTCATAGCGCGCAACGTTGAGCACGGCATCCTGAACCTGCTCGAAGCTCAACACGCCGGCCGGGTAAAGCAGCCCGAGCTTCTGAATCTCCTGATGCGCAGCAAGCAGGTTGCCCTCCACGCGCTCCGCAATGAACTGCAACGCACGTCGCCCTTCTTCACCGGCAGCCACCCGCTGACCTTGCTGCGAAAGCCGCTGCCCCACCCAATTCGGCAACTGCGCACGCTCGACCGGATCGATCTTCAACGCCACGCCAGCCTCGACCAGCGCGGCAAACCACCCAGCCTTCTGCGTCGCCGAGTCGAGACGCGGCAGCGTGATCATCGTCAGCACATCCGAATTCACCGCGTCGGCGAGCGATTTCAGCGCATCCGCGCCTTCCTTGCCCGGCTTGCCCGACGGAATCCGCAGTTCAACCAGTTGCTTATCGCCGAACAGCGACATCGACTGGCTCGCGCCGAGCAGCGAACTCCAGTCGAAGCCGCGCTCCACCGTGAACACCGAGCGATCGGTATAGCCGGCCGCACGCGCCGCTGCGCGGATGCGGTCGCCCGCTTCCTGCGCGAGCAGGTGCTCGTCGCCGTACAGGACGTACAGGCCGGCGAGTCCCTTCGCGAGGTGCGTTTCGAGCGCGTCAAGTCGCAGTTGCATGGCTACAGGTCAAGAAGAATGGCAGGGCGTGGCAAGCAGAAACCGCGCTCAAAGCGGCGGCGGCGGCAGCGGTGCGCGCGGCGCAACGGCTGGCGCTTCCTGGCCCGGCGCCGGATGCAACGAGTGCACCACGGCCAGACGACGCGTCAACTGGTCGACGGCATCGTTCTGCATGTCCGCGAACAACAGGTCGGATTCCGCGGATTTCGCCTGTGAGTACTGGTCGCTATAGGTCATTGCGCGATTCAGGGAGATCGCGCTGCCCGGAATCAACACCGTACCGTCCGCGCCACTGAGCGTGTAGGTCAGCGAGTAATTCATTTGATACTCTTCGACGACGCCGAGAGAGTTCATCGTCAGCACGCTGGTGCCGCGACTCTCGGCCACGCGCAAAATCGCATCGGCATTCGCCGTTGAACTGACGATCACAGTGTCGCTACCACCCTGGACCTGGCGGGTGAAACGTCCCAGAAATGCGGGCGGAGCGCCAACCACGGCGAGCCGCTTGAACGGATAGTCCTGCTGGCCGCGTAGCTGGAAGCCACAGGCGGACAGCACCATCACCCCACACGCCAGCGTCAAAAACGATCTGCGAGTCACATTAGCTCCTGGTTCGCAGTAAATCCTGTACTGCCTGGGCGCGCCGCCGCAACGCGCGACGACGCCCTGCTCATGTCCAACCGAACCTCAGACGACGATGTTCACGAGACGGCCCGGCACGACGATGATCTTCTTCGGCGCGTTGCCTTCGGCGAACTTGACGAACATCTCGTGGGCGAGCGCCGCCTGCTCGATCGCGTCGCGCGGCGCGTCCTTCGCGACCTTGATCGCGCCGCGCACCTTGCCGTTCACCTGCAGCACGAGTTCGATCTCGGCCTGTTCCAGCGCCTTCTCGTCGACCTTCGGCCATGCTGCATCGAGCAGCGGCCCGAATTCGTCGGCATAGCCAAGTTCCTGCCACAACTGGAAGGTGGCGTGCGGCACGACCGGGTACAGCACGCGCAGCAACACGCTGTAGCATTCACGCAGCACGGCCGGCTGGGCACCCTTGGCGCTGTCGAGTGCGTTGAGCATCTTCATCGCGGCCGACACCACCGTGTTGTACTGCAGGCGCTGATAGTCGAAATCGGCTTGCTTCAGCACGCTATAGATTTCGCGACGCAGCACCTTGTCGGTTTCCGCGAGTTGCACGGCGTCGAACGAAGCGCGTTCGCGCAAGGCCGCTTCGTTCGCATGGCCGAAGCCCCACACGCGGCGCAGGAAGCGGCTCGCGCCCTCCACGCCCGCTCCCGACCATTCGAGCTGCTGCTCGGGCGGTGCGGCGAACATCACAAAGAGACGCGCGGTGTCGGCGCCGTACTGGTCGATCAGCACTTGCGGATCGACACCGTTGTTCTTCGACTTCGACATCTTCTCGACGCCGCCCAGCACCACCGGCTGGCCGTCTGCAATCGAGGTAGCGCCGATCGGGCGGCCCTTGTCGTCATGCGTGACGGTGACTTCGAGCGGGTTATACCAAGTCTTCTTGCCTGCTTCGCTTTCGCGGTAATACGTCTCGTTGAGCACCATGCCCTGCGTGAGCAGGTTTTTGGCCGGCTCACCGAAATTCACCAGACCCATGTCGCGCATCACCTTCGCCCAGAAGCGCGAATACAGCAAATGCAGGATCGCGTGCTCGATGCCGCCGATATACTGGTCCATCGGCGCCCAGTAATCGGTGCGCTTGTCGACCATGGTCTTCGCGTCCGGCGCTGCATAGCGGTAGAAGTACCAGGACGAATCGACGAACGTGTCCATCGTGTCGGTTTCACGCTTTGCAGGCGAGCCACACTTCGGGCACGTGCAGTTCACGAACGCTTCGGACTTCGCCAGCGGGTTGCCCGTGCCGTCTGGCACGAGGTCTTCCGGCAGCACGACCGGCAGGTCCTGTTCCGGCACCGGCACGTCGCCGCAAGTCGGGCAGTGGATGATAGGAATCGGCGTGCCCCAGTAGCGCTGGCGCGAGACGCCCCAGTCACGCAGACGGTAAGTGACCTGCTTGTCGCCAAGGCCCAGATCCTTCAGGTCGCTCGCGATCGCATCCACGGCCTGCGTGTAGTTCATGCCGTCGTACTTGCCGCTGTTGATCAGCGTGCCGTCCTTGTCGCCGTACCATTCTTGCCAGGCGTCGGTCGAGTATTCCTTGCCTTCGAGCGCCACCACCTGCTTGATCGACAAACCGTACTTCTTCGCGAACGCGAAATCGCGCTCGTCGTGCGACGGCACGCCCATCACCGCGCCTTCGCCGTAGCTCATCAGTACGTAGTTGCCGATCCACACTTCGACCTGCTCCTGCGTCAGCGGATGCGTGACGTAGAAGCCCGTGCCCAAGCCCTTCTTTTCCATCGTCGCAACGTCAGCCTCGGCGACGCCGCCGCGCTTGCATTCTTCGATGAAGGCCTGCAGTTCCGGCTTGTCCTGTGCGAGGCGCGTGGCGAGCGGGTGCTCGGCGGCGACTGCGCAGAAGGTCACGCCCATGATCGTGTCGGCGCGGGTGGTGAACACGCGCAGCACCTTCTGCTCGCCGTCGATCTCGTACGGGAAGCCGAAGTTCACACCGAAGCTCTTGCCGATCCAGTTCTGCTGCATGATCTTGACGCGCTCGGGCCAGCCGAGGCCTTCGAGGTCGTTCAGCAGTTCATCGGCGTACTGCGTGATCCGCATGTAATACATCGGGATCTCGCGCTTTTCCACCAGCGCGCCCGAGCGCCAACCGCGTCCGTCGATCACCTGTTCGTTGGCGAGCACGGTCTGATCGACCGGGTCCCAGTTCACCGTGCCGGTCTTCTTGTACGCAATGCCCTTTTCGAGCATCTTCAGGAACAGCCATTGGTTCCACTTGTAGTAGTCCGGGCTGCAGGTGGCGACTTCGCGCGACCAGTCGATGGCAAGGCCCATCGACTGCATCTGCTTCTTCATGTACGCGATATTTTCGTACGTCCACTTGGCCGGCGGCACGTTGTTGGCCATCGCGGCGTTTTCCGCCGGCATGCCGAACGCGTCCCAACCCATCGGCATCAGCACGTTATAGCCGTTCATCCGCAGATAGCGGTACATCACGTCGTTGATCGTGTAGTTGCGCACGTGACCCATGTGCAGCTTGCCCGACGGGTACGGCAGCATCGAGACGCAGTAGAACTTGGGCTTGTCGGTGGTTTCCGTTGTCTTATAGGCGTCGCTGGCGCGCCATTGCCCTTGCGCGGCGGCTTCGACGTCGGAGGGAACGTATTTTTCGTGCATGGTGTGATGGGATCGCTGGGTTCGGTGCTTTCGCACCGGGCCTGGTGCTCTGCTTGATGAAATGGCGGTCGTTTCCCCTTTTGCAGGGGAAAACGCTGATTATACCGTTCGCCGGAGGGTCTGCCGCGCGCTGTGCGGCTGGGCTGCGGAGGCTTTGGCGGCCAAGGCTGGTAGTTGCGCAGGCTGGCGCCTAGTGGCTAACCACGGGCGGCGGCGGGTCCGTCACAAAGCCGATCCGCTCGAGCCCCGCCTGCTGCGCCGCGCCCATCACCTGGGCGATGACCTCGTAGCGCGTCGAGCGCTCGGCGCGTAGTTGAATCTCCGGCTGCTCCTGCTGCTTGCCTGCTTCCACAAAGCGCGCGCGCATCTGGTCGAGCGTCAGGCCGTTGCCGTTCCAGTAGATTTTGCCGGCGCCATCGATGGAAAGCGTGATGGTTTGCGGCGTCTGACGCGCCGGCGCGGCGGCGACCTTCGGCAAGTCGAGCCGGATCGCATGCGTAAATAGGGGCGCGGTAATGATGAAGATCACCAGCAGCACCAGCATCACGTCGATCAGCGGCGTCATGTTGATCTCTGCCATCGGCGCCGCGGTTTGGTGCTTTTCGAGTCCGCCGAATGCCATGTCGACCTCCTGCCTGCGTAGCGCTGAATTGGACTGAGCTGGGCTGAACGGGACCGAGCTGCCTGAACCTTGAACCTGATCCGACCTGCGACGCCGCTCAGGCAGGCGCGCAGACGTAGGCGTGCAGGTCGTGCGCGAAGCCGTCCAGTTCCTCGGACAACTGCCGCACCATGCGGCCGAGCACGTTGTAGGCGAGCACAGCGGGAATCGCAACCACGAGGCCGAAGGCCGTCATGATGAGCGCCTCGCCAACCGGTCCGGCGACGTTTTCGATCATCGCCTGACCGCTCGCGGCAATGCTGCCGAGCGCGTGATAGATGCCCCACACGGTGCCAAGCAAGCCGACAAACGGCGCGGTACTGCCCACCGACGCCAGCAGGACCTGGCCGAACTCGAGCCGCCGCTGCGAGGTGTTAAGCGCCTGGCGCAGCGCCCGCAACACCCGTTCGCTGCGTTCGACGCGCGCGAGCAGCACGCCCGGGATATCCACTTCGGCGACGTGCAACGCGGCTTCGGCGAGCGGCGTGAAGACCCGCTCGCTATCGACCCGCCGCAAAGCCGCGACCCCGTCCGATAAGGTAGGTGCCTGCCAGAACTGGGCAATCGCGCGCGCCGCCTGGCGCTTTGCGCGGCCCAGCATCCAGCTTTTGACGATCAGGAAGCACCAGCTCGCCACCGACATGGCCAGCAGCAGATAGGCTACGGCATGGGTGATCGTATCGCTGGATTGCAGGTAGTGAAGAACGCCAGTGCCTGCCATTGGACCTCGCCGTCGGAAAATGTGCGCAGAGTGGGCTTATAGCCCACTCGGGACACGCAGGACAAATACGCGCTCAGCGCAAGCCGAGCACGTCCTGCATGTCGAACAGGCCGCTTGCGTGACCTTCGAGGAAGCGCACCGCGCGCAGCGCGCCCTGTGCATAGGACAGCCGGCTCGCCGATTTGTGTGTGATCTCGATGCGCTCGCCGATGCCCGCGAACAGCACGGTATGGTCGCCGACAATATCGCCGCCACGGATCGCCGAGAAACCGATGGTGGACGGATCGCGCTCGCCGGTGACACCTTCGCGGCCGTACACCGCGCAGTCGTCGAGGTTACGCCCAAGCGCCCCCGCGATCACTTCGCCCATTGCCAGCGCGGTGCCGGACGGTGCGTCGACCTTGTGGCGGTGATGCGCCTCGATGATCTCGATGTCGTAACCGGTCGCGAAGTGACGCGCCGCGTATTCGAGCAGCTTCAGCGTGACGTTGACGCCCACGCTCATGTTGGCCGCAAACACGATACCGATGTTCTCGGCAGCAGCGCGCAGTTGCGCCTTCTGCTCGTTATCGAAACCGGTGGTGCCGATCACCATCTTGACGTTGTGGCGCTGCGCAGCCGCGAGGTGCACGAGCGTGCCTTCCGGGCGCGTGAAGTCGATCAGGTAGTCGGACTCGGCAAACACTTTCTCGATATCGTCCGTCAGCAGCACGCCCGTCTGCTTGCCGAGGAACGCCCCGGCATCCTGGCCGAGTTGCGCCGAACCGGCGCGGCCGAGCGCGCCGGAAAGCTTGACGCCAGAATCGTTCAGGACGGTTTCGATCAGCATCCGGCCCATACGGCCCGATGCACCAGCAATGGCAATGTTCATGGCAGTCACGTACGAAAGACGACGGAAAAAGCGACGCGAAGTGCGCCGCCGAAGGCGCCAAAACGGGCACCCAATCGGAGGGCACAGCGGGGGCCACAACGGACACCCCCGCGGGCGCCACGAAAGGCGGCAACAAACACAAATGACGGGCTCGCGCGAGGCACGCGGCCCGTCATTGTCAGGGACAGCGTATTTAGCTACCCGTTCCCGAAGCCGCCGAAGCGGACGACGTTAGCGGTGCATTGTAGGTCGGTCCGTTGCTGCTCTGCGAGCCAGCCGGCCCAACCGGGTTGCTTTCCGGCGCACCCGGCACAGTGGGCGGCGGCGGACGCGTGAACTGGAACTGCGGCTGCCCAGGCGTCGTGGCGCCTTGCGGCACGACGCCGCCGTTCACGGTCGGGGCACTCGCGCGCGCCGACGAGGTGATCTTGCCAGCCGGCGCCTGCACGGCGTCCGTCGCGCGGTTGGCCGCCTGGGCGGCTTCGGCGTTCGGGTCCATGGATTGCGCAGCCGCTGCGGCGGCATCCGCCGGCGGCGTTGCCGCGACCGGTGCAGCGGCAGCCGTGCCCGAAGCGGCAACCGGCGCGCTCGCGGCCGCTACCGGAACAGCTTTCTTGCCGCGCTTGTCACCGTCGATTTCAGCGAGCAGTTCGAGGTTGGACGGCAGATCTTCGCCACCCGACCAGCTTGCGACACGGTCACCCGCGAAATTCACGACGAAATCGCGCTGCTGCACGACGCTCGTGTTGCCGCGCTTGAAATAGAACACGTAGTCCCAGCGGTCCGCATGGAACATGTCCGCGAGGAGCGGCGTGCCGAGCAACTGGCGCACCTGGTCGCGCGACATGCCGACCTGCATCTGGGCAGCCGCCTCAGCCGAGACGAAGTTGCCCTGCACAACGGTAATCCGATATGGCGTGATGCTTTGGGCGATTCGCTGCGTTACGCTGTCGTAGGTCGAACACCCGGCAAGCACCGCGACAGTCGCTGCAGCAATCAAGGTACCCCGCATGCGGCTCCCCCGGTAGATCAATAGAGATTTTGAAATCATTTCACTCACCGTGCGGGCCCTGCCTGTGGCGAGCCGCGCGAGTTTCGTTGCATCGAAGATGACCTGAACAGCGAAAACACATTACTATTAGAACCCTGCATTGTACTCTAGGGATCCCTTGCCATGACCAATCCAACCGATCTCAAAAATATCGGCCTCAAGGCGACCCTACCGCGCCTCAAGATTCTGGAGATTTTCCAGCACAGCCCGGTGCGTCACCTGACCGCTGAAGATGTCTACCGCAACCTGCTGCACGAAGAACTCGATATCGGTCTTGCTACCGTGTATCGCGTGCTGACGCAGTTCGAGCAGGCGGGGCTGCTGTCGCGCAGCAACTTCGAATCCGGCAAAGCCGTGTTCGAACTGAACGAAGGCACCCACCACGATCACCTGGTGTGTATCGACTGCGGGCTGGTCGAGGAGTTCTTCGACCAGGAAATCGAGACCCGCCAGCAAGCGATCGCAAAAGAGCGCGGTTTCAAGCTGCAGGAGCATGCGCTGGCGCTGTACGGCGCCTGCACGAAGGAAAAGTGCCCGCATCGCAAGCACTGATGGGCATTATGGTCGCGTGCCCTCGGGTTCGCGAGCCGTATAGGTAAGAAAGAGAAACCCGGTCGTCGAAAGCTGACCGGGTTTTTTTGCGTCCGGGCGGACGGAGATGCTGCTGCAAGCGCTAGGCCGGCGCCGGATCCAACGTCACCACACCGTCCGGGCCGCCCACGAGCCGCCAAGTGTCTGCCAGCACAAGCTCGTCGCAATTGGGCTGCTCGCCGCCTCGATCCACCACCACGAAGTCGCTGACCCGCCCAAGCGCAAGCAGCGGATGGTGCCAGACCCCTTTTGCATAGTTGACGCCCTGCCAACCCTCGGTCCAGAACGCTCGCATCTGCACCGGATCGAACTCGCCTGCCGGCGCCACCACGACGAGGTAGCTGGCCGCTGCAAGCGGAAGGAAAGCCTGGCTGCCGAGCGGGTGGCGCTCCATCATGCCGATCTCGACCGGCAGCGCACGCGGTTGCGCACGAAACAGGTTGATCAGCGGCCGGCCGCCCTGCTCGCCCACGTCGACCTTGGCAAGATCGTGGTATCGCTCGGTCGTGCCGCCGTTGATCGCGAAGTGGCGCGCGCCGTCCAGTTCGATCACATCGCCGAACGGCGCGAAGGCCGCGCGCGTCAGGCGCTCTATTTGCAGGGTCTTCATCGCAGCGTCTTCCTTGCCATCTGCCGTTACGCCAGTTCGCCCCACAGACGCAGGCGCGACACGCCGCCGTCCGGGAAGATATTGAAACGCACGTGGGTGACCGGGCCGAGCGAGGCCAGTTCGGCTTCGAACGGATGGACATGGTCCATCTGCAGCTTCTGCTCGCCCATCAGGACTGGCCAGAACATGGCCTGAGTCACCAGCGAGTCGTCCGTGCCGCCCGTCACGCTCGCCGCCTGCAGCGAGCAGCGGTCCGGGAAGTTGCCCTTGAAGTAAGCCGTGTCCACTTCGACTTTGCGAATCACGCCCGGCCGCGCCAGTGCAACGATCGCCCAGTCGTTGCCCGGCTCGCGGCGGCGGCGCGTTTCCCAGCCGTCGCCCATGTTGACGCCGCGTCCTGGCATCAGCATCTGCGAGGCCGGTCCGAAATGCTGGTTGTTCGCAGCGACGAGGTAGGCGCCGTTTTCGATCGCCGCCAGATCTATCAGGCTGCCACGCTCGACGCGATCCCAATCGCGCTTGGGCTGGCCATAGACACGCAGGCGCGCCAGACCGCCGTCCGGGTACAGGTTCACGCGCAGGTGCGTGAAGGCGCGCGCGTCGCTGACTTCGACGTAATGGTGTTGGTTGCCTTGCAGCGTCATCGCCGGTACGACCACTTGCCAGTCGGCGTTGTCGGGCGGGATCTCAGCGTCGGCGTAGCACCCCTCCAGCGAGGCGGCCGGCGGGAAATTGCCGGTGAAGTGGCTCGTGTCCAGGTCCACCCCATGGATCACGCCCGGCCGCGCGAGCCGGACCACGCAGTAGTCGTGTCCGGTAGTGCGCTTGCGGCGGGTTTCCCAGCCGTCCATCCATTTGCCGTGATCGTCGTACTTGCCGGGAATGAACACCGCCGGTTGCGGGTCGAGCATCCGCTCTTTGGGCGCGAAGAATTCGTCGCTGGCATAGAGCGCCTGCGCGCCGAGGCGCGGGTCGGCCAGATTCATGTAACGGCGGGTGAAGGCGGGAGCGTTGGGGTCGAGGATTGGAGTAGCCATGGTCTCGGTCTAACGGTAAGAAGGTGAAAGCCGGTGGGCGCGACGGCATCTGCACGTGCTGCCGGTACTACTGCGCCTGCCGGACGGATGCTGCGTTGTGTGGGGCGGTGCCGTGGATCAGATCGCGTGGGCAGGATCCGCGGAGACACCCGGAACATCGGTTTCTTCGCCTGCAGGAACATAGAGGAACGCGGCTTCCCGGTTCAACACGCTGCGAGCGCGAGCCTTGTCGATGTCGTTTTCCCAGACCGCCACCACTACCGTGGCAACGCAGTTGCCGATCAGGTTGGTCAGCGCACGGGCAATCCCGACGAACCAGTCCACCGGCAGGATCAGCACCAGACCCAGCACCGGAATCGCAGGAATCGCGGAGAGCGTGGCGGCAAGAATCACGATCGCCGAACCGGGGATGCCGTGTGCGCCTTTCGACGTCACCAGCGACACCAGCACCACCACGATCAGGTCGTGCACCGACAGCGGCGTATTGGTGGCCTGCGCGATGAAGATCACCGCGAGCGTCAGGTAGATCGAGAAGCCGTCCAGATTGAACGAGTAGCCGGTGGGGATGACGAGGCCAACAGTCGAATCCTTCACGCCCATCCACTCGAGCTTGCGCATCACCTGCGGCAACACGGCATCCGAGGACGCGGTGCCGAGCACAATCGACATTTCCTCGCGCAGATAACGAATCAGCTTGAAGACGCTGAAGCCGGCCAGATGCATGACAATGCCCAGCACGACCGCGACGAAGACGATGCAGCTCGCGTAGAACACCACCACCAGCAGACCCAGTTGTTCGAGCGAAGCGACGCCGTAGGTACCAGTGGTAAAGGCGATCGCGCCAAGCACGCCGAGCGGCGCCAGCTTGATGATGAAGCTCATCACGCGGAAGAACACCTGCGCCAGTTCGTCGATCAGGCTGCTCACTTTCTGCGCCTTGCCACCGAGCAAGGACAGCGCCGAGCCGAACAGCACGGAGAACACGAGGATCTGCAGGATGTCGCCAGTGGCGAACGCGTTGATCGCCGTATCAGGAATGATCTTCAGCAGAAACCCTGCGGTATCCTTGAGATCTTTGGTGTGCTCGGTGTAGGTGGTGAGCGACGCGGCATCGAGCGAGTGCATATTGATGTTCATGCCGACGCCGGGCTTCGTGACATACGCCAGCACCGCACCGATCAAGAGTGCGATCGTCGTCATGAACTCGAAGTAGACCACCGCCTTCAGGCCGACCCGGCCTACTTTCTTCAGATCGCCCGCGTGCGCCATGCCGCTCACCACCACGCAGAACACGATCGGACCGATCACCATCTTGATCAGCTTCAGGAAACCGTCGCCGAGCGGCCGCAACGATTGGGCGAAATGCGGAAACAGCGCGCCGATCACGATGCCCGCTACTAGAGCGATCACCACCCGGCCAAACAGCGAATTGAAAAACTTCAACACGGCCTTCTCCCGGTTACGGATTTCATCTGTTCATACTGGTCCGACCAGTACTGTTATGGTGGATAGTAGGAAGCCGATATAGTGGAGTCAAGACAGAATTTAATAGTGTTTACCCGCCTAATCTTGCGGCGTTTTGACGGTTTTATGTCAGAAGATTGATTCCGCGCTGCGCGTGCCGAAGCCGGGGATTACAATGCCGGTCAGACCACCCGATTGAGTGGAAGATCATGAAGAACGTCCCGCATACCGTCACCGATTCCGCTATTGCCACTATCCGCGAACGGATCGAGGGCGGCGTGTATCCAGTGGGCAGTCTGTTGCCCGCGCAACGTCAGCTCTCCGAAGAACTCGCCATTAGCCGCGCGTCGCTGCGTGAGGCGCTTTCGACGCTCGAGGCGCTCGGCATGTTGATGATTCGTCCGGGCAAGGGCGTGTACGTCGAGAGCGCGCAAGCGTCCGCCGCGAACCCTTGGCGTTTCGCGGAGCAGTCTTCCCTGCCGGATACGTATCAGATGCGCTTCGCGCTAGAAGGCTTCGTTGCGCGCATGGCGGCGCTGGCGGTCAGCGACGCTGACCTTGCGTGGTTCGAAGAGAACATCGAGGCGATGCACGGTGCACTCGCCTGCAACGAGCTGGACGAAGCGGCGCAACTCGACTTCGATTTCCACATGCGCATCGTAAGCATTGCCGGCAATGCGGCGATTGAGTCGATCCTGCGCAGCAGTTCGGACATCATGAAGGAGAGTCAGCGCATGCCGTTCTTCAAGCGCGAACTGGTGCTCTCCACTTACCACGAGCATCGCGAGATTCTCGATGCGCTAAAGGCACGGGATTCCGCCGCGGCCGGTAAAGCGATCGAGATGCACATCACCAATGCCGCGCAGCGCGCAGGCGTGTATTTTCCGGTGCCGAAGGCTTAAGGCTTAGCCACTTTAGACGCGCGGCTAAAACCGCGGACGAAAAAAAACCGCTCCGATGAGCGGTTTTTCATGTGCTGCGCCTGAATCAAATCAAGCGCAGCAGCGGTACAGCTTACTTCGCGTTGGCGAGCGCCACAGCTGTGTCCAGCATGCGGTTCGAGAAGCCCCACTCGTTGTCGTACCAGCTCGACACCTTCACCAGACGACCCGACACCTTGGTGAGCGTCGCGTCGAAGGTCGACGAAGCCGGGTTGTGGTTGAAGTCGATCGACACCAGCGGCGCCGTGTTGTAGCCGAGGATGCCCTTCAGCGCGCCTTCCGATGCTTCCTTCATGATGGCGTTGACTTCATCCACCGTCGTGTCGCGCGAAGCGATGAACGACAGGTCGACGATCGACACGTTGATGGTCGGGACGCGAATCGCGTAGCCGTCCAGCTTGCCGTTCAGTTCCGGCAGCACGAGGCCGACAGCCGATGCAGCGCCGGTCTTGGTCGGGATCTGGCTGTGCGTGGCCGAGCGCGCGCGGCGCAGGTCTTCGTGATACACGTCGGTCAGAACCTGGTCGTTCGTGTACGCGTGGATCGTGGTCATCAGACCGTTTTCCAGACCGATCTTGTCGTTCAGCGGCTTGACGAGCGGTGCCAGGCAGTTGGTCGTGCATGATGCGTTCGAAATGACCGTATCCGATGCCTTCAGCACGTGGTGGTTCACGCCGTAGACGATCGTTGCGTCCACATCCTTGCCGCCCGGTGCCGAGATGATGACCTTCTTGGCGCCGCCCTTGATGTGCGCGCTAGCCTTTTCCTTGGTCGTGAAAAAGCCCGTGCATTCCAGCACGACGTCGACGCCCAGCTCGCCCCACGGCAGTTCAGCCGGGTTACGGTTAGCCAGCACGCGGATGCGATCGCCGTTGACGACCAGGTAGTCGCCATCCACCGACACTTCGCCCGGGAACTTGCCGTGGGCCGTGTCGTACTGCGTCAGGTGGGCGTTGGTGTTGGCATCGCCCAGGTCGTTGATGGCGACGATCTGGATGTCGTGCTTCTTGCCGTTTTCATAGAAGGCGCGCAGCGTGTTGCGGCCGATCCGGCCGTAGCCGTTGATTGCGACGCGAATCGTCATGGTCTATCTCCTGATGGCTGAAAAAAATACGTCCAGGTGGGTTCTGCGGGGCCGGCTCCCGCCAGGCGTGGGGCGCACGCGGCGGGAGCCGGACACTCATCAGCCCAATGCGGCTTTAGCCGTCTCTACGACATGCTCGACGGTGAAGCCGAAATGCTTGAACAGCACGCCAGCCGGGGCCGATTCGCCAAACGTGTCGATGCCGACCACGCCGCCTTCCAGACCCACGTACTTGCGCCAGAAATCCGTCACACCTGCTTCGATCGCAACACGGCGCACGCCCTTCGGCAGCACGCGTTCGCGGTACTCCGCGTCCTGCTTGTCGAACACCGTGGTTGCCGGCATCGACACGACACGTGCGGCAATCCCTTCGCGCGCCAGCGGCTCAACCGCCTTCAGCGCCAGTTCGACTTCCGAACCGGTGGCGATCAGGATGATCTTGCGCGCGACGATCTCGTCATTCCAGTCGCGCAGCACATAGCCGCCCTTGGCGATGTTGGCGATCTGCGCGTCGGTGCGCTCCGAGAACGGCAGGTTTTGACGGCTGAAGATCAGGCACGACGGGCCGTGATATTCGACTGCCTGAGTCCAGGACACCGCGGTTTCAACGGTGTCGGCCGGACGCCACACGTGCAGATGCGGAATCAGGCGCAGGCTGGCGACGTGCTCGACCGACTGGTGGGTCGGGCCGTCTTCGCCGAGGCCGATCGAATCGTGCGTGAACACGAAAATCGACGGTGCTTTCATCAGCGCGGCGACGCGCAGCGCGTTGCGGCTGTAGTCCGAGAACGTCAGGAAGGTGCCGCCGAACGCCTTGAAGCCGCCGTGCAGCGCGACGCCGTTGATCGCGGCGCTCATGCCGAACTCGCGCACGCCGTAGTTCACGTAGTTGCCGGCTGCCTTGCCTTCCGCGTTCACACGTACCGGCTTGGCCGCCTTCCAGTTGGTCAGATTCGAACCGGTCAGGTCGGCCGAGCCGCCGAGCAGTTCGGGCAGCACGGTCGACAGGCCCTCGATGGCCTGCTGCGATGCTTTACGGGTAGCGACGGTTTCCGCGCGCTCGTTCGCGCCGGCGATGATGGCTTGAGCCTTCTCTGCCCAATCGGCCGGAAGTTGCTTGGCCATACGGCGCGTGAATTCAGCGGCTTCTTGCGGGTACTTGGACTGGTACGCTGCGAACGCCTTGTTCCAGTCGGCTTCGTTGCGCGCGCCGGCTTCCTTTGCGTCCCATGCTGCGTAGACTTCCTGCGGGATCACGAACGGCTCCCACTTCCAGCCAATCTTTTCACGCGTAGCCGCGATTTCCTTGTCGCCAAGCGGCGCGCCATGCGAATCATGGCTGCCGGCCTTGGTCGGCGCGCCTTCACCGATCACGGTCTTGCAGCAGATCAGCGTCGGCTTGTCCGACAGCTTCGCTTGCTTGATGGCCGCGTCCACCGCGTCGACGTCATGGCCGACCACGTTCGGGATCACGTTCCAGCCGTAGGCTTCGAAGCGCTTCGGCGTGTCGTCGTGGAACCAGTGCACCACTTCGCCGTCGATCGAGATGCCGTTGTCGTCGTAGAACGCAATCAGCTTGTTCAGCTTCAACACGCCCGCGAGCGAGCAGGCTTCGTGCGAGATGCCTTCCATCAGGCAACCGTCACCGACGAACACATACGTGTGGTGGTCGACGATCTTCGCGTCCGGCTTGTTGAATTCCGTGGCCAGCAGCGACTCGGCGAGCGCCATGCCGACTGCGTTGGCCAGACCCTGGCCGAGCGGGCCGGTGGTGGTCTCGACGCCCGGCGTGATGCCGTATTCCGGGTGGCCCGGCGTCTTCGAGTGCATTTGACGGAAGTTCTTCAGTTCTTCCATCGGCAGGTCGTAGCCGGTCAGATGCAGCAGCGAATACAGCAGCATCGAGCCGTGGCCGTTCGACAGCACGAAGCGGTCGCGGTCGGCCCATTGCGGGTTCTTAGGGTTGTGGCGCAGATGACGCGACCACAGCGCAACGCCGATCTCGGCCATGCCCATCGGCATGCCGGGGTGGCCGGAGTTCGCTTGTTGAACAGCATCCATAGCCAGCGCGCGGATTGCGTTGGCCATCAAGGAGGTGGGGGCGGGAGACGGGGTCGTCATGTCGAGTCCGGAGAACGAGTCCAAAAAGCGGGGCGCGGGCGGCGGGTCCGGAAGCTCGGCGGCCAGTCTGCTACGGCGCACGGTGCGGCGCCTGGAGACGCGATACGGGCAGAGCAAACGGACAAGGCTGCAAAGCGTGACATTCTAACAGATGGTTGTGGCCTTTCCGGCTGCGCGCCGCCTGGGGCGGCGGGGTTCGAGGGGTTGAAACTGGCGCCGGACACCCGTTCGGCACCGCCCGCGCCTCTATAATCCGACCATCGCCAATTCGCCGCGCCCAAGCGCACCGCCCACCGTGAGCGCCCCGCTGCTTTTCCAGCCGACCCCGTACGCCCTGTATGGCTTCCCGAACGCACGGCGCCTCGCGAGCGTCACGTCACCCTATCAACTTATCGAGGTCTGGGACACGCCGCAGCTCGGGCGGCTCTTCACGCTCGACGGCCGCCCCATGACTTCGGTCGGCGACGAGTTCATTTATCACGAGTGCATGGTCCACCCGAATGCGCTGGCCCATCCGGCGCCACAGGCCGCTCTGGTGCTGGGTGGCGGCGACGGGGGCGCGGCGCGGCAACTGCTGCGGCATCCCGGCATCACGAGAATCGTGGTGGCCGAACTCGACCCGGAAGTCGTGCGCCTGACTCGGGAATATCTGCCACAGGTGCATGGCGGCGCCTTCGACGATCCGCGCGTGGAACTGGTGATCGGCGACGCCGCCGGGTTCGTCGCCACCACAGAGGAACAGTTCGACCTGGTCGTATTCGACCTGACGCCACCCGATTCGCCGGCGGCCAGCCTCTACACCCCTGCCTTCTACGGGCAGCTCAAACGCATCATGACTGCGGACGCGGCCCTTTCGCTACACCTCGGCGCGCCGTATTTCCACGCCGTGCGCGCTGCTACGCTGCTCGACGGGTTGCGCGGCGCGTTTGCCGTGGTACGTACAATGGGCGCCTTCGTGCCGCTCTACGGCTCGCTATGGATGATGGCCACCGCCAGCGACACGCTCGACCCCGCCGCGCTCACTCCAGAAATCCTCGCCGAGCGCCTCGCCGCCCGCCAGATCGCCGGACTGGGCTGGTACGACGAGCATGCGCATGCCGGTCTCTTCTCCGCATCTCGGGCGGTGCGCGATAAACTAAGTCAATTCTTAAAGCCAGCACGGTAACGCGGCGGCAGAATGTGCGGCTTGGTCGGCGTGGAGGTTTCGTGCGCCGGCTGCCTGGTTGTGCTGCACGCGCCCCGCTGAGCTTAGCTAGATCCGGAGAACTCCATGACCGCCTCTCGCCCAGCCGGTGTGCCCTGGTTGACCCCCTATCTGACGGTCCGCGACGCGCGGACCGCAATTGCATTCTTTGAAGCGGCATTCGGCTTCGAGGTGCGCGACAGCGTCCAGGACGACGGTGTTGTCATGCATGTCGAAATGGTCTATCAAGGCCAGTTGATCGTGATGTTCGCACCGGAAGGCGCGTTCGGCTCGACGGCGAAGACACCCAAAAGCGCCGGCGCGATTGCACCGCAATCGTTCTATGTTTATGTCGACGATGTCGACGCGGTTTATGCGCGGGCCCTCGAGGCCGGCGCGAAATCGTTGAGCGAGCCACAAGATCAGTTCTGGGGTGACCGTTTTGCGCAGGTCGAAGACCTGGACGGCTACCGCTGGGCGCTCGCTCGCCACCTTTCGTGAACCAATGAGTATTTTCCTGATGCCTCGCTTCTTCGTCGGTACCGCCCTCAAGCCCGACGACATCATGCAGCTTCCCGATGACGTCACGCGGCACATCCTGGTCCTGCGCCTGCAACCGGGCGACTCGATCGTGCTTTTCAACGGCGAAGGCGGTGAGTACAGCGCTGAGCTCATCGAAGTCGAACGCCGCTCGGCCACCGTCAAGATTCGCGAGTTCCGCGATATCGAGGTGGAGCCGCCCTATCACCTGACGCTCGCACAAGGCATTGCCGGCGGCGACAAAATGGATTGGCTGATCGAAAAGGCCGTCGAACTGGGCGCCTCCAGTTTCGTGCCGCTCACCACCACGCGCAGCGTCGTGCGCCTGTCCGGCGAACGCGCGCAACGGCGTCACGCGCACTGGCAGGGCATTGTGCGGTCCTCGTGCGAACAGTGCGGGCGCAATCGCCTGCCTGACGTCGCACCGGTGCGTGAGATCGCCACCTGGCTCGGCGCGCTGCCGCGCGCCGCCGAACCAGGCGAGTTACGCCTGCTGCTCTCTCCGCGCGCTAGCATCAGCTTTACGGCTTTGCCGGCCACCCCGCCGCATGGCCGCGTGACGTTGCTGATTGGACCGGAAGGCGGCTTTTCAGCGGCCGAGGAAGCCGCGGCGACCGACCACGGCTTCACGGCGGTTGGCCTCGGGCCGCGCGTATTGCGAACCGAAACGGCGGGAATTGCCGTACTGGCGGCGTTGGCTGCGCGCTGGGGCGGCTGGTAACCTAAGCCCCCATCTCAAAACAAAGGCCCGCCAATCGGCGGGCCTTTGTTTTGTTCAGTCATCCGTACTGGCGTACTTAGGGCTGCTGCCTGGCGGTTGCGTCCACTTCTTCTCCCCGCTCGCACCCCACCGGCAAACTCAGGCGAACGAATAAAACACGCGGAACGCCACCTTGCGCTCGGCCCAGAATTCCGCGGCTTCGCGGAACACGTCGAGCAGCGTTTCGCGGCCTTCCTTGTCGAATTTCTGCGCCACCGGCAGCGCCTCCAGCACGATCACAAAACCCGGTTGCGTGCCCGCCTTGGCGACCAGATCGGTCAGGCAATCGTAGAGGGCATCGTAATTTTTGCCGAAATGTTTCGGAAACAAAAATGAAGTCGCAATCGTTTCGAGGACTTCTTGTTTGGACTGCGCATTCGCGCAGAACGCATACAGAAAGTGCTGGCCGAGCTGGCTGGCCTCGTCAGCGAGATCCTGGACGCGAAACGCGCGGATCGACTGTACGATGTTCGGTCGTACGGTCTTGAAAAGACTCATAGGCCCCTCGTTCGATGAAAGCACAGTGCTGGCTTCGCTCTGGGTGTCCCGTCCGTCACCGGCGGTGCGCATCTGCATGACACGCTGAAACAGATTGCCGTCGCCGGCCGCGAAAAGATCCGTCGCGACTCCGGAGTCGTGCGCGTAGACGTTGTCGCTCATGCCGTTCATCCCGATGTCATTCAACAATACGATTAAAACTGGTGTAGTGGTCGTCCGAGTAGTAGCAATTATCGGTACGCTGGAGCGGCCCCCCACAGACAATGCGACGCGCGCCGCGATTGTGGGCACGCGGCGTAGGAACGGTGTATTCGTGATAATAGCCGCGCCGATGCGGTGGCAGCAGCCGTTCGCGGTTGCCGAATACGATCCCGTCCTTCTCATACGGGTAAGGCCCGCCTGCGGCAATCAAGTTCAAAGTATTGACTGCTTCACGCGGTAATTGCGCGACCGCGATGGTGCCCTGCACCTGATTGTCGCTATTGCCGGGCGCCGAATAGTCCCGCGCGACCGCGCCGGTGACCAGACTCCCGCACAAACTGCCAAACGCCAGGGCGCCAATAAGCACGCCGTTGCGGAGCCACTTGCGTGCCATGAATCAGGGTTCCCGCTGTTAGATCACGAGTTTGACGACCATGAAAGACGTAAGGGTATCGCTAATGGCCCCTGGAATCAACGTTGGTTCGGCAAACGAAAGGTTCCATTGTTGTTGTAATGTGCCGCCGGCGCAGTCTTGACAACTCTTGACAGATAATTTTATCTCTCTCGGGATAAAATTAACCCGGCGGCGCAGTCCGGGATAAGGGAGTGAGGTTTGTTCTATTTCCGGACGATCTGAGGTGGATGCCGCCGTTTCGTGCCTTTATTGGGTGGCAATCCCCAGTTCACCCAGAGGCGTGCCCGTTGCGGGCACGCCTTTTTTTTCGCCTGTCGGCTTTCGTGTGGGTGGGCCGCGCGGGCCGCTTAACGTGCGGCGATCACATCCGCAACCAGCAGCGCCGTCATATTGACAATCCGGCGCACCGTGGCCGAGGCCGTCAGCACGTGCACCGGCTTGGCCGCGCCCAGCAGAATCGGGCCAATCGCAATGTTATTGCCGGCGGCCGTCTTCAGCAGGTTGTACGAGATGTTGGCCGAATCGATATTCGGCATCACCAGCAGATTCGCATCGCCTTCCAGCGTCGATTCGGGCAGCACTTCACGGCGCAGGTTGTGATCGAGTGCGACATCGCCGTGCATTTCGCCGTCTACCTCCAGATCCGGGGCGCGTTCGCGCAGGATCTCGAGCGTATCGCGCATTTTCTGGGCGGTCGGCGCATTGCTCGTGCCGAAGTTCGAATGCGACACCAGCGCAATCTTCGGCTCGATACCAAAGCGCCGCACTTCTTCAGCCGCCATGATGGTGATCTCGGCAAGCTGCTCGGGCGTCGGATCGACGTTCACGTGCGTGTCGACGAGGAAAATCTGCCGGCCCGGCAGCACCAGGCCGTTCATCGCCGCATAGACGTTGCGGCCTTCCTTCTTGCCGATCACCTGATCGATGAAGTGCAGATGGCGGTGCGTCGTGCTGACCGTACCGCAGATCATGCCGTCCGCTTCGCCCTTCTTCACCAACATCGCGCCGATCAGCGTGGTGCGGCGGCGCATTTCGAGCTTGGCCATCTGCTCGCTGATGCCCTTGCGTGCCATCAGCTTGTGATACGCCTGCCAGAAGTCGCGATAGCGCTCGTCGTGATCCGTGTTGACGACCGTGTAGTCCTGACCGTTGACGAGGCGCAGGCCATAACGGGCAATACGCTGCTCGATCACCGCCGGGCGGCCGATCAGGATCGGCTTGGCCAGCTTTTCGTCGACGATGATCTGCAGCGCGCGCAGCACGCGCTCTTCTTCGCCTTCCGCGAACACAATGCGCTTCTTCTCCGGCTCGACGCCACGCGCGAGCTGGAAAATCGGCTTCATGGTCGTGCCGCTGTGGTACACGAACTGCTGCAGATGCTGCTCGTAGGCGTCCATGTCTTCGATCGGACGCTCCGCCACGCCCGACTCCATCGCCGCCTTTGCCACGGCCGGCGCGACCTTGACGATCAGGCGCGGGTCGAACGGCTTCGGAATCAGATAGGCCGGCCCGAACGACAGATCCTGGATACCGTAAGCCGTCGCGACGATGTCGCTCTGCTCCTGACGCGCCAGTTCCGCAATCGCGTTGACTGCGGCGATTTCCATTTCCCGCGTCACCGTCGTGGCGCCCGCATCCAGCGCGCCGCGGAACAGGAACGGGAACACCAGCACGTTGTTCACCTGGTTCGGGTAGTCGGTGCGGCCCGTGCACAGCACGGCATCCGGACGCACTTCGAGCGCCAGTTCTGGCAGGATTTCCGGAGTCGGGTTAGCCAGCGCCAGAATCAGCGGCCGCTCCGCCATCTGCTTGACCATGTCCTGCTTGAGCACGCCGCCGGCCGACAGGCCGAGGAAAATATCCGCGCCGCCAATCGCTTCTGCCAGCGAGCGGGCGTCGGTTTCCCGGGCGAAGCGCTCCTTGTCCGGATCCATCAGTTCGGTGCGGCCCTTGTAGACCACGCCGGCCAGGTCCGTCACGAGGATGTTCTCGAGCGGCAGGCCGATGTCGACCAGCAGGTCCAGACAGGCGAGTGCCGCAGCACCCGCACCCGAGGCGACCAGCTTGACCGACTTGATGTCTTTACCCACGACCTTCAGGCCGTTGGTGATGGCTGCCGCGACGACGATGGCCGTGCCGTGCTGGTCGTCGTGGAACACCGGGATCTTCATGCGTTTGCGGCATTCGCGCTCGACGATGAAGCAATCCGGCGCCTTGATGTCCTCAAGGTTGATGCCGCCGAAGGTGGGTTCGAGCGCGGCAATCACGTCGACCAGCTTGTGCGGATCCGATTCGTTCAGCTCGATATCGAACACGTCGATGCCGGCAAACTTCTTGAACAGCACCGCCTTGCCTTCCATGACCGGCTTGGAGGCGAGCGGGCCGATATTGCCGAGACCCAGCACCGCCGTGCCGTTCGTCACGACGCCGACGAGGTTGCTGCGCGCGGTGAAGCGGGCGGCATTCAGCGGGTTCTCGACGATTTCCTCGCAAGCGAACGCGACGCCCGGCGAGTACGCCAGCGCGAGATCGCGCTGGTTGATCATCTGCTTGGTCGGCGCGATCGCGATCTTCCCGGGGGTCGGGAACTCGTGATAATCGAGAGCGGCTTCGCGGAGTTTGCTATTGACGGGATTCGACATAAGGCGGGCTTGGAAGTGCGGATTAGAATAGGTGTTCGACGGCATTGTAGCGCCATTCCCTAACGCAATTCCTTCAATCAGGGTATAGGTGCCGCGACTGAAACAGAGTGAAAGATTACGGGTCCGCTCGCCCACACTCGTTGCGGCGACGCAGCATTATCACCGTACAATGCGCGCCGTTAGCAGCCGCTCAGGCCATTTTGCGTGCACGGACCTCCACTATGCTCTCCGAATTTTCGTTGATCGACCGTTTTTTCGCGCGCCGCGCCAGTGAGGTGCGGATCCCTGACGATGGCTCGCTCGGCATAGGCGACGATTGCGCCTTGCTTGCGCCGCGTCCCGGCGAACTACTGGCGATTTCGACGGACATGCTGGTAGAAGGCCGCCATTTCTTCCCCGATATTGCCCCCCATGCCTTGGGCCATAAGGCCCTGGCGGTGAACCTGTCGGATCTGGCGGCCATGGGTGCGCGGCCGCAGGCGTTCACCCTGGCGTTCGCGCTGCCGCAAGCCAGCGAGGAGTGGCTGGCGGCGTTCAGCGACGGACTCTTTGAACTCGCCGAACGCTACGGTTGCGACCTGATTGGCGGCGATACGACCGCCGGGCCGCTCAACCTGTGCATCACCGTGTTCGGCAGCGTGCCGCCTGGGCAAGCCTTGCGCCGCGATGCGGCCAAAGCTGGCGACGACATCTGGATTTCCGGCACGCTCGGCGACGCGCGCGCCGGCCTCGGCGTGCTGCGCGGCGAGTGGTCGGCCGACGAGAAGGACGCTGCGACATTTCGTCGCGCCCTCGAGCGCCCCGAGCCGCGCCTCATGTTGGGCCTCGCGTTGCGCGGCATTGCGCATGCGGCGCTGGACTTGTCCGATGGGCTCGCCGGCGACCTGCTGCATATTCTTGAGCGCTCTCAGGTTGCAGCCCAGGTCGATGTCGACGCGGTGCCGCGCTCCGCAGCATTGCGCAGACTGTCCGCCGACGTGCAACGCCGTTGCACACTGGCCGGCGGCGACGACTACGAGTTGTGCTTCACCGCGCCGGCAGCAGCACGCGAAGCAGTCGAAGCGGCCGGCCGCCAGGTCGAGATTCCGGTGACGCGGATCGGTACAATAACCCCTCTCAAATCGGCGACGGCCAAACCTGCAATCAGTTGGCATGACGCAGCCGGCACCCCGCTCATCTTGACCTTGCAAGGCTTCGACCATTTCCATGCAGACTGAACCCCCGCTCGGCCCCGCTGAGGACTTCGCGGAAGGCCCGTCAAGGGATAGCCCGCCACGGGACGATCCGTCACGGGACGGCCTATTAGCGGACAACCCGTCACAGGACGACCCGTCGCGCGGCGCCCCGCCGGACTCCCCCGGGCCGCGCCCGGTGCGGCCACGCCGCGCGACCGCACGCTTCATGCTGTCGCATCCGCTGCATCTGATTTCGCTCGGCTTCGGCAGCGGCTTGTCGCCGGTGATGCCGGGCACGGTCGGTACGCTGTTCGCGTGGGCATCGTTCGCCGTGCTCAACCGCTATCTGACCGTGCTCGACTGGGGTGTGCTGATCGTGGTGGGATTCCTCGCCGGCATTTCGATCAGCGGCTTCACGGCGAAAAAGCTCGGCATCGACGATCCGTCGCCCGTCGTCTGGGACGAGATCGTCGCGTTCTGGCTGGTCCTGTTGATGGTGACGCCGGTGACCTTTACCGGCCAGGTGTGGGCCTTCGTCGTGTTCCGCTTCTTCGACATGGTGAAACCGCCACCGATCCGTTACTTCGACCGCAGACTGAAAGGTGGTTTTGGCATCATGTTCGATGACCTGGTCGCGGCGTTTTTCACCTTACTGGTGATCGCGCTCTGGCGCATGACGGTCTAACCGTCCCACGTTCTTCGGACAAACGCATGGCTACCGATTCCGTCGTTCACCAACTCGCTATTCGCGTGAGCAACAAGTTGCGCGACGAACGCCTGATGCTCGCGACCGCCGAGTCCTGCACGGGCGGCATGGTCGCGACGGCGATCACTGACATCTCCGGCAGCAGCGGCTGGTTCGAGCGCGGCTTCGTCACGTATTCGAATCAGGCCAAAAGCGAGATGATCGGCGTGCCCGCGGATCTGATCGAAAAGCATGGCGCAGTCAGCGAACCGGTGGCGCGTGCGATGGCCGAAGGCGCGCTACGCAATAGCCGTGCGCAGGTTTCGTTGTCGATTACCGGCGTGGCGGGACCGAGCGGCGGTACTGAAAGCAAACCGGTGGGGACGGTGTCGTTCGGGTGGAGCAACCGGCTGCATACGTCGGTGGAAACGGTGGTGTTCAAAGGCGACCGCGAAAGGATCCGCGTGCAGGCGGCGGCGCATGCGCTGCGCGGACTGCTGGCGTTGCTTGACGAGCGCGAGCGGTAAGGCGCTTTGGTTAACTTTTATCCGCAAGGGGCAGACTCGCCCTTTTGCATCGACTAAGCGCACCTCCCATGCCCAGTCCCGAGCTAGCCAGAGACGACCTGATCCGCCGCTTCGATTTGCAGCCTCATCCCGAGGGCGGCTTTTTTCGCGAAACCTATCGCTCGGCGGTGAGCGTGAGCCGAGAGCGATCAGGCGAGACGCGCTCGGCGTCGACCGCCATTTATTATCTGCTCTGTGACGGCGCGCATTCTGCGTGGCATCGGATCAAGTCCGATGAGGTCTGGCATTTCTATGCGGGCGAGCCGCTGCTGGTACACGTGCTCGATGAGACCGGGAAGCTGATAAGCCACCGGCTCGGCAATCCGCTAACTCATCCGGGCAGTGTCTTTCAGGCCGTGGTATCAGCCGGGTTTTGGTTTGCGGCGGAGTGTGAAGACCCGGCGACGTTCGCCTTGGCAGGCTGCACGGTGGCGCCGGGATTCGAGTTCAGCGAGTTCGAACTGGCTGATATTGATGCGCTGCGCAGCGCCTATCCGGCGCACGCGGAATTCATCGCGCGGCTGGGGCCGGCGGCCAGTCCAGCTTAGAAATACAAGCGGCTACGTTCATTGAAGGTAGCCGCTTCTCCATCACCGATACGCGTTAATCCGATCCCGCGTATCCTGCGCGGCCTTGGCCGCAGCCTGCGCATAGTCCTCGCCCTTACCGGCATAGATAATCGCGCGCGACGAGTTGATCAGCATGCCGGTGCCTGCCGCCGTGCGGCCTGCGTTCACGGTAGCCTCAACGTCCCCGCCCTGCGCGCCGATACCCGGAATCAGCAGCGGCATGTCGCCGACAATCCCGCGCACCACTTCGATTTCCTTCGGAAACGTCGCGCCCACCACGAGGCCGAGCTGGCCGCTCGCGTTCCACTTTTCCGCCGCCAGTTGCGCGACCACCTGATACAGCGGACGTCCGGCAGTCTCAAGGAACTGCAGATCGGAGCCACCAGGATTCGAAGTCCGGCACAGAACGATCACCCCCTTACCCTTGTGCTCCAGATACGGCTCGATCGAATCGAAGCCCATATAAGGGTTCACCGTCACGGCATCGGCCTGATAGCGCTCGAACGCCTCGCGGGCGTACTGCTCGGCGGTGCTGCCAATATCGCCGCGCTTCGCGTCGAGAATCACCGGCAGACCCGGATGGTTCCGATGAATGTGCGCAATCAGCTGCTCAAGCTGGTCTTCCGCACGATGCGCGGCGAAGTACGCAATTTGCGGCTTGAACGACGACGCATACGGCGCGGTCGCGTCAACGATAGTGCGGCAAAACTCGAAGATCGCATCGGCGCGGCCGGCCAGCTCGCCCGGGAATTTCGCGGGCTCAGGATCGAGGCCGACGCACAACAGCGAATTCGTACGCTGCCATGCGTCGTTGAGTGTCTGGATGAAAGTGGACATGATGGGGCTCGCGGCGGGCTGATTAGAGAAGTGGCGCGTATTTTACCCGTCCTGGCCACGAGGACGGACTGCGCAACCGGCAACGGCTTCGCGAGCCGGAGCAACTATAGCCAGCAGGCCACCGCCCGCCGGTGCCTACTGCCGCCGCGAACTCCGCGCCCCAGCCACTGCACGCAAACCGGTCCGCTCGACGGTAAACCGGAATGACCGGATCAAGCGCTCGCCGCGCGCCAGCATGGTCATGCCATGCGCGGCCGCCCCGCCCGGCAGGTTCATCGCATTGATCGGATGATCGACGGGCTCGAAGCAGAAGAAGTCTTCGCCCGGCGGCGTGTAGAGCACGTAGTAATCGGTATCCGAGGCGACCGTCAACGACAACCGCCGTTTCGGCCAGACCACCGCCGCCTGTCCGCTCCAGCCCGTAAAGGCATGATTGACGATGGTCGGCGGCAGCGGATACGCCACGCCAAACTGCCAGGCCGGCGGCGCCGGCACATGGCGCACCGGCAGCCAGTCGTCCCCCTGCAGCCAGAGTCCCGCGGCCGCGGCCGACAACTCGGTCTGTGCGTCTCGCACCAGAAACGGATGGATGCCGAGCCCGAATGGCAGCGCATCGCGCCCGGTGTTTTCGATCTCAAGCGTGATCACGAGGCTCGGGCCGTCGAGCGTATAGGTTTGTGCCGCACGGTACGCGTAGGGCTGGCCGTCGCTGCGATCGAGCGTCAGGCGCACGCTGTCGCGGTCTGTCCCGGCTATCTGCCAGTGAGCCAGCCAGCCGTCACCGTGAATCGGCAACGGCTCGGCCGCGCGATTGCACGGCACGTCGATCCTCCGGCCGCCCACGCCGAAATGCCCGCCGCCGATGCGGTTCGAATACGGCAGCAGCGGATAGCAGGCCAACTGGTTCGGATCGGTATCGGCGGAGACGTGCCGGCAACGGCGGAAGATCGGCACCAGTGCGCCGTCGCTGCGCCAGTCGAAGCGGGTAATGCCGCCGCCGAGCGACGGCGCCACGTCGAGCCGAAGTTGTGGATTGGCGAGCGTGACGCACGCCACGTCGCCCGCGCTCGTCTCGCCGACCGCCACCGCCGAGGTGCTAGGTCCCGCCAGCACCGGATTGGCGGCGGCCGCCAGCCGGGCGCGGCGCGTCTGCGCAGCCTGGGTACTCTGGGAAGAGGAAACGAGGTTCGCAACAGTCATATCAGGCTCCATCGAGAGGCGTGAGACGTTACCGTCATCGCTGACGAATGTTTATGCGGGCGCCTGAATGGGCCGCCTCTTTGAGTCCTCAACTCCTTGAGTCCTTGAGTCTTGCAGTGCGCTTGCCAACCGGCATACCGTGCAATCCGCGACCTGCGACGACCCAACCTGCTCTCAGCACCACGGCCCGCATCTGCGTGCCACGAAAAACCTGCTTCACTCACTCGCCCTACGCGGCAGCGGCGCGTCCTGAAATAGCGCTTCCGGCAAGCCAAGCTGTCCGGGGACCGCGACGAACACCCCGCCAGCATACGAATCGCTTGCGAGCGTTGCCGCATCCAGATCGATGCGCGCGCTCGTGATGTACAGCGTATCCAGTTGCTCTCCGCCCAGCGCCACGCAACTCGGCTGCACGGTGGGCACCGATACGCGCGCCGTTTCAACCCCATCCGGTCCATACCGCACCACCCGCGCACCGCCCCACTGCGCATTCCACAGCCCGCCGTCGCGGTCCACGGTCGAGCCGTCCGGCTCGCCGGTCGCATCCGTCAGTGTCGTGAAGACACGGTTGTTGGCGATGCTGCCGTCTGCGCCGTAGTCGCACGCGCGAATCTCCCGGGTCGGCGAGTCGCAGTAGTACATGGTCGCGCCGTCCGGACTGAAGGCGATGCTGTTCGAAATCGCGGGCGCCGGCAACGGCAGGCGCTCGAGCGACAGATCGCGGTTCAGACGGTAGAACCCACCCACTGCGCGTAAGGGCGAACCCTCGTCCTTCGTACCGAACACGAAACGCCCCTGACGGTCGCAGCGGCCATCGTTGACGCGTGTGTTCATATCCGGCTCGACATCGACAATACGCTGAGTCTCGCCACTTGCAAGGTCGAAAAACGCAAGATGCGAAGCGAGTCCGAGTAAAAGGTAGTGCGGATCGGCGCAGAGCGCAAATGTCGCGAGGCGTTCAGGCATTGGCCAGGACGTGCTGCTTCCGTCCCGCGGGTCATAGCGCCATAGCCTCGCGCCTTCTATATCTGTCCAGTAGAGGCGGCCGCTGCGTTCGCACCAGGTCGCGCCCTCACCCAGCGTGCATTTCGCATCGACCAGCAGCGTCGCGTGCGGGTTGCGCACCGGTTCGCTCATGCCCAGCCTCCGTCGACGATGATGTCCTGTGCCGTGATCAGCCGGCTGTCGTCTGCCGCGAGGAACAGCGCCATGCGCGCCAGATCTTCGGGCATCAACTCGGCATCGATACACTGGCCTTCCTTGATCGAGCGGCGCCCAGCGTCGTCAAGCCACAGGCGCTTTTGCTTTTCGGTCATCACCCAGCCCGGCGCCAGCGTATTGACGCGGATATTGAAGTGGCCGAGATCGCGCGCGAGACCGCGCGTGAGCCCCTGCACGGCCGACTTCGACATCACATAGACCGGGTAACCGCCGTTCTTCAGCATCCAGCTGATCGAACCGAGATTGATGATCGAGCCGCGCCCGGCTGCTTTCATGTCGCCCATCACGGCTTGCGCCGCGAAGAACTGATGGCGGATGTTGACGGCGATGCCCGCATCGAACGACTCGGGCGTGACCTCTTCGATCTGGTGGCGCTTGTCGTTCGCCGCGTTGTTGACCAGCACCTCGATCGGGCCAAGCGCGGTTTTGACATCGGCGATCGCTTTGCGCAGCGCGTCGATATCGGTCAGGTCGCAAGGCAGGAACAGCGGCTTGTGACGCGAATCGCCGAGTTCATCGGCGAGCGCCTCGCCGGCGCTCGCGTCGATATCGAAGAACGCGACGCGCGAGCCCTGGGCCGCAAAGTGCTCGACAAACGACGCGCCGATCCCGGTCGCGCCGCCCGTAATCAGCACCGTGCGGTCTTCAAGGCTCGGATAACGCGCATATACATTGTCCGCCTGGCGGGCATTTGCATTGGCAGGAGACGACATCGTTCGATCCCTCTTCAGACAGTTAATCAGGCGCCGCGCATCAATCGCGCGAGCCGCGGTTCTTCAACTGGTCGAGCAACACGGCGGCGAGCAGGATCGCGCCACGCACCAGGTACTGATAGAACGCGTCGATATTCAACAGGTTCATCACGTTCTCGACCGTGCCCATGATCAGCACGCCGATCACCACGCCCGAAATCGTCGCCCGGCCGCCCAGCAGCGACACGCCGCCCAGCACGCACGCGGAGATCACGTTCAGTTCAAAGCCTTCGGCGGCGTTCGGCTGCCCCGAGGTGATACGCGAGGCGAGAATCACACCGGCCAGCGCCGTCACCGCGCCTTGCACCAGGAAGATATAGACGCGTGTGCGCTCGACGTTGATACCGGCCAGACGCGAGGCTTCCGGATTGCCGCCGATCGCCAGCGTATTGCGGCCATAGACAGTCTGGTTGAGCATCACGCCGAACACGACGAAGCACAGCAACGTCACCCAGATCGGCAGCGAGACGCCGAACATCGACAAGCCGCCCAGCGCGATAAACGTATCCGAGGACACGCCTACCGCCTGGCCATGCGACACGATGAAGCCGAGGCCGCGGACGATTTCCATCGTCGCAAGCGTGGTGATCAGCGCGTTGATGCGCAGATATGCGATCACGGCGCCGTTCACGAAGCCGATCGCCGCACCCGCAGCCACCGCCGCGATGATGGCAATGAACGTATTACCGGTGGCGTTGAGCACCATCGCGCACAGCACGCCGGCAAACGCCACGGTGGAACCCACCGACAAGTCGAAGTCACGCGAGGCGAGACAGAACATCATCGTGCAGGCGACCATGCCGATCTGCGAAATCGACAGTGCGAGACCGAGCATGTTTTCGATCGAGAAGAAGTGATCGACCGTCAGCGACATCGTGATGAACATGATTGCGAAGATCACGATCAGGCTGTAGTCGGTGACCTGCTGCCACCATTTCTGCTTGTCGCTGCTCTGCGGAATCAGCGCGTCGGCGGCACTCTTGGCGGCCTGTTGCGCGAGGTTTTCTCTGGCTTGCATTTGAATACTCCTCCCGTTTTCGTCACGGGCTGACGGGTTATTGGGGACTCGCGTCCGGTCAGTGTCAGGCCGCCTGCGGCGCGGCGGTTTGCGGTGCGGTCGAGCTTTGCGGCAAGGCGAGGCTCAGCACCGTCTGTTCAGTCGCTTTGCTGCGCGGCAGTTCGCCCGAAATGCGGCCTTGCCGCATCACGACGATGCGGTCGGACACGCCCAGCACTTCCGGCAATTCCGACGAAATCATCACGATGGCGCAACCGCGTTCCGCGAGCTGATAGATCACGTTATAGATCTCGTGCTTCGCGCCGACGTCGATACCGCGCGTCGGTTCGTCGAGAATCACCACTTTCAGATCCGGCTCCGCGAGCCAGCGCGACAAAATCGCTTTCTGCTGGTTGCCGCCCGAGAGGAAGCGAATCTTCTGGCGGCGGCTCGGCGTCTTGATCTTCAACAGCTTGATAAAACGGTCCGCTGTCTCCGCCTCTTTCTTTCGATTCAGAAAGAAACCCGCGCGCAGATAGTGGCGGCGGCAGCTGATGTTGATGTTCTCGGACACGGTCGCCATCGCAACGATGCCCTCTTCCTTGCGGTCCTCCGGGCACAGCACGATGCCGTGACGGATCGCTTCGCCCGCACTACGCACCTTGATCGGCTTGCCGTCGAGGATGATTTCGCCGCTCTTCTTGTGATCGGCGCCATACACGAGGTGCATCAGTTCGCTGCGGCCCGCGCCCACCAGACCGAAGAAGCCGACAATCTCGCCGCGTCGCACTTCGAAGTTGGCCGGCTCCTTGAGCGCATGCCCTTCGATCGCCTTGGCGGCAAAACGCACTTCACCAAGTGGGCGTGGCTTATAGCTATAGATATCTGAGATCTCGCGGCCAACCATTTCGCTCACGATCGTCTCGCGCTTCACCCCTTCGAGGGACGGATGCGACGCCACCTTGCGACCGTCACGGAAAATCGTGCACGCATCGCACAGCTCGTAGATCTCGTCCATCCGGTGCGAGATATAGATCATCGCCCGGTTGTCGGCACGCAGGTCGCGCACCAGCTTGAACAGCACTTCAGTCTCGCTATGCGACAGCGAACTGGTCGGCTCGTCCAGCGCAATCACGCGCGCATTGCGCAGCAGCGCCTTGCAGATTTCGACCATCTGACGCTGCGCGATCGAGAGCTTGCGCAGCTTCGCATTCGGATCGAGCGCCACGCCCATCGCTTCCAGCCGCTCCCGCACGAAGCGTTTGGCTTCGCGCTTATTGACCCAGCCGAGCGAGTTCGGCAACTGGCCGAGCAGCAGGTTTTCCGCGACCGTGAGGTCGGGCACATATTGCAGTTCCTGGTGAATCACCGCGATGCCGGCCCCGATCGACGCGGCCGCGCTGCCGAAACGCACCTCGTTGCCGTCGATCATCACGCGGCCCGAATCCGGCTGGTATTCACCGCCGAGAATCTTCAGCAGGGTCGATTTCCCTGCGCCGTTCTCGCCCATCAGGCCGTGCACCTGGCCGACGTTCACGTCGAAGGACACGCCGTCGAGCGCACGCACGCCTGGAAAGACCTTACCGATATTGTCAAAACGCAGCGTCGCTGACACTTCGCCTCCTGTTGCATCCTGTGAACCGTGCGGTCCGGCACGGCTTCGCGCCTTGCCAGCACATCGGTCTGTCTCAACTGTTATTGCACCTGCCAGCACGCGCGAGTCATCCATGTCCTGCGCGCGCTGCCTTCGCGGTCAGCCGCCGCGACCCGAAGGTCCGGCGGCCAGCCGCTGCACGACTATTTACTTCGATGCCAGACCCATCTTTTCACGCACGTCCGCGACGTTGTCACGCGTGGCCAGCATGCCGGTCGTCAGCGTGAGCATCGGCGGTTCCTTGCCTTGCGTGATCCAGTCGTACATCAGCGTCGAGGTTTCTTCGCCGTGGCGCTTCGGGCTGATGATGACCGTGCCGTAGAAGCCCGTCGGGGTCGGCTTCTTGAACTCGTTCAAGGCCGAATCCGAACCGCCGATACCGATACCGATCATGTTGTCCGCCTTGAAGCCGCGGCCTTCTGCTGCACGCACGGCGCCGAGCACGGCTTCGTCGTTCAGGCCGTAGGCGATCCAGTGCTTGTACTGCGGATTCTTGGTCAGTGCGATGTTGGCAGCGTTAAAAGCGTTTTCCGTGTCGGTCTTCGCTTGCGGCGCTTCAACCACGTTGGCCTTCGGGAAACCTGCGGCGACGAGCGCGTCGGTTGCGCCGGACGTGCGGTCAACTGCGGTCGGCAACTGGTTGTAGGTCACGTCGATCGCGCCGACATCCTTCATGTCCCAGCCACGCTTCTTGATTTCCGCAGCCAGACCTTCGCCAACCTGCTTGCCGATGTTGTAGGCCGAAATGCCCATGTGCGGCACGCTGGCGATCGGCTTGCCTGCGCCGTCGACGAGGCGGTCGTCGACCGTCATCATCTTCAGTCCATCAGCCTTCGCCTTGGCGACGATGCCCGGTCCGAGCTTGACGTCAGGCGTGCAGATAATGAAACCCTGCGCCTTTTGTGCGGCCAGGTTGTCGATAGCGCTCATCACCTTCTCGCCCGAGGGTGCGCCGATCTTCACCAGCGTGAAGCCCTTCTGCTTGGCAGCAATCTCGGCAAACTTCCATTCGTCCTGGAACCACGGTTCTTCCGGCTGCTTCACCAGAAAACCGATCTTGACCTCGTCAGCGGCCTGGACGACGGGCGCGTTGAACAGCACACCTGCTGCTGCAGCGGCCAGCGTGAGGAAAATTCTACGTTTCATGTTGCAGTCTCCTGACTAATTAGTAGATAACGAGAAGGTATCGGCCGCGTCTTCTTATCCGGTCCTGACACACGCGGCCAGCGCGTCAACCGGTTAAAACTGGGCGGGCGCTCTATCTATGGCGCCTCGCGTTGTTTCGCTCTGCTTCCTTGCGGTGCGCGTTCCACGACGCAGCGCAGCTTGCTTCTGTTCTCGTGCGGCTCAGTCGTGGTACAGCGCCGAGCGCCCGCCATCCACCGTGATACAGCTCGCATTGATAAACGGCGCCTCGTCCGAAGCGAGGAATACCGCCGTCATCGCCACTTCTTCCGGGCGGCCGATACGCTTCATCGGCTGCAGGTCGAGCGTCGCCTGCCTCGCCGCGGCCGGATCGGCCTGACCGTTCCACCAGTCGTGTGTCAACTGCGTTTCGATGTAGCCCGGCGCGATCGCATTGACGCGCACATTGCGCGGCGCATATTCGATGCCGAGCGCGCGGGTCAATCCAATTACGCCGTGCTTCGCCACCGGGTATGGGAAGCAGCCCGGAATGATCTTGAATGCGTGCGTCGAGGCGATATTCACGATGCTGCCCGCGCCGCGCTCGACCATCCCCGGCAACACCGCGCGGCAACCGTTCCAGACTCCGTCCAGATCGACCGCGAAGCAGCGCCGCCAGTCGTCGTCGGTCATCGTCAGCGGGTCGCAGAACACGTTGATGCCGGCGTTGTTCACCAGCACGTCCACTGCGCCGAATGCGTTTTCGGCTTCGCGCACCGCATGCTGGACCGAGGCGGATTGCGTCACATCGGTCTGCACGGCGAGCACTTTCGCGCCGCTAGCTGCCGGCCCGCTCCCGTCACTGGTCGCACTCACACCATTCGCACCTGGGACGCCGCTTGTCCTGCACGCCACTTCAATATCTCGCGCGGTGCGCTGCGCGGTTTCAATATCCAGTTCCGCCAGCACGACCGCCGCACCCTCGCGCGCAAACGCCAGCGCAATGGCCGCACCGATGCCGCGACCGGCGCCGGTAATCAACGCGACCTTGTTGGCGAGGCGGTTCATTTCTTTGCGCTCGCTCGAGCGATCCGCAAGCCGTTGATATAGGCCCGCGCATGCGAGGCCGTCGCCGCTGGGCTCTGGCCCGGCTTGTACAGCGCCGAGCCGAGGCCGAAGCCGTTCGCCCCGGCGGTCAGAAACGGCCCCATGTTGTCCGGCGTAATGCCGCCGACCGGCACCAGCGGCACTTCCGCCGCGATCACCGCGCGCCAGGCCTTCACGACCTGGCAGCCGAGCTGTTCGGCCGGGAACATTTTCAGCACGTCGGCGCCGTTTTTCAGCGCGAGGAACGCTTCGTTCGGGGTGGCGACGCCCGGCGCGCACGCCAGGCCCTGAGCCTTCGCGGCCGTGACCACTTCCGCATCGCTGTGCGGCATGACGATCAGTTCGCCCCCCGCCGACTTCACCTCGTGGACGAAGCTCGCATGCAGCACCGTGCCCGCACCGACGATTGCATCGGCCGGCAGCGCCTTGCGGATCGCAGCAATGCTATCGAACGGCTGCGGCGAATTGAGCGGCACCTCGACGATCCGAAAACCCGCTTCGTACAGCGCCTGACCATGTTCGGCGGCATCGGCGGGCGTGACGCCGCGCAGAATCGCGATCAGCGGGCACGCCGCGAACGCGGCCATCAGAGCCGCATGCGGCAGATACGGGGCGGGTAAATTGATGTGGGGTTGCATCTCGGTTCCTTGTCTATGTCGTGCGCGGCGGCTTAACTGGCGCGTGCAGCGCCGGAGGCCGGCGTCAGCGCAGGCGTCGCCGCCGTTGCCGACAGTCCTGCCTGAGTCGCAATGCGCCACAGGCCGCGTTCGGTGGCTTGCCGGACCAGCTTCGCCTCGGTACAGCCGAATTGCGTCAGCGCAAGCTGATAACGCTCGCACAATGCTTCATTGCCGATCAGGCGCAGCGCGTGACCCGCGAGGCCGGTTTGATGTTGCGCTAGCACAGTGCCGAGGCCGGCAAGTTCGTGGCCGATCAGCAGGCCCGACAGATAGTCGGGTTGCTGCTGGCCAGTAAGCTGTCCGGTCAGGCCAAGGGTGCGCGAGCTGAACACCGTCGCGAGCACACCCGCCTGCCCTTTCAGCCGCGCGATGTTCACGCCGCGTAGAAATGCATCGGTATCCAGACGATCGGGCGTCACCATCGTACGGCCGAGAATCGTGTGCTCGCGCAACGCTGCGAACACCTCGCCGGTCATAAAGGTATGAAACCGCTCGATGCGGCGAGCGCGCACCACCACCCATTTCGCGTGAGTGCCCGGCAGTCCGATCAGTTCGGGCCTCGAGTCGTCTGCTGCAGCAGCGTCGTCGCCGAGCGCACCGAAAATCTGCGTTTCCTCGCCGCGCATGACGTTGGGCAGTTCACCGCGCTCGAGTACGCCTGGCACGATATGCAAGGTCACGCCACGGGCGGTCCGCACCCGCACGATGCCAGCGACGAGCGCATCGGCACTCGCCGGCGCATCCACATACGGCGCTTCGAGCCAGCCTTGCGCGCTGCCGACCATTCCCGCTGCGATCACCGGCAGGCCGGGTACGCGCTCGAGCCATGCGCCGCACGCCGATTCGAAGGCCGCGTCGAAGCCGCCCTCGGCCGCCGCGCGCGGCAAATTCATGATGCCCGCGCTCGACTCGTGCGTCGCCAGCACTTGGCCGGCTGCATCGAAGAGGTACGCCCGCAATGACGTCGTGCCCCAGTCCAGCGCGACCAGCGCAGCCTGATCGAAGCTCACGGTGTCCGCTTGCGGCGCGACGCCGGCGCCCACCGAATGCTGGGCGCTCGCTCCGTTTGCGGTGTTGCCGACACTGGCGACGGTGTTGAGCGGCATGGGAGAACCCGCTTGCGTCATCGTTTGATCCTGCGTGTCGCCGGCTGCGGCACCCGCCAGCCGAGTTCCTCCGAGATGGCACGCGCTTCGCGCTGCACCACCGGGATCAGCTCGTCCATCCGCTCGAGCGACATATACGGGATCGTGCTTGCCACCGAGAGCGCCGCCACGATCGAGCCCGAGGCGTCGCGCACAGGCGCTGCGACGCAACGGATCGACGCCTCGTTTTCTTCGAGGTCGAAGGTATAGCCGCCAGCGGCATAGGTGGTCATGCGCTGCATGAAAGTCGGCAGATCGGGACGGTTATCCGGCTTGAAGCTGACGCCCGCCAGCGCACGGCGCGACGCCTCGAACAGCGACTGCCAGGAATCGGGCTTGAGGTCGAGCATCATGGCCTTGCCGATGCCGGTCGACGCCAGCGGCATGCGATGCCCCACCCGCGAGCGCATTTCCAGACCGCGCGTGCCGGGGATCTTGTCGATGTAGAGCACGTCGTCGCCATCGCGCACGCCGAGGTGGATCGTGTCGAGCGTCTGTTCGGCGAGCGACTCGAGATGCTGGCGCGCCACCGTGGTGAGCGGCATCTGTTCGAGCGCGATGGTGCCGAGTTCGATCAGCTTGGGCCCGAGCAGATAGCCGCCCTGCACCTGGCGCAGATAGCGCGCCTGCACGAGGCTGCTGACGAGCCGGTGAGTGGTGCTGCGGGTCGTACCGAGCGTGGCGCCGAAGGTGCGCAGATCGCGCACGCCGCTGGCAGCCGCTTCGAGGATCGCGAGGCCGCGCAACAGCGTTTGCGTGCCGGCTTGCTGCGGCGTGATGTCGAGCAGCGTGCTCGGCAAGGCGATTTCGTCGTTGGGCGCGGGTGAACCTGCAGCGCCGTTCGTGGTGCGGACGCGCGGTTGCAGCGCGGCTTCGTCACCGGTGTCGGATCCGGCGTCGGCGTGAGTGGACATCGCTTTGTTCATGGCGATTGGGCGAAGGATGGGGGATTAGCGCGCGGGGCCGGACTGACTGCCGGCAAAACGGGACGGAACATGGCGCGTGCGCGCGTTCTCTTTCTGCCTGACGGTGATGGGCATGGCTGATTGTCTCCGTTTGTTCGGTCCGCACCGGCCGCACGGTGTGCGGAGGGGGATGGCCGTTTTTTGCGTTTTTGCCTTGCAGGCGGCTTGACTCGCGGTTTATGCGGTCTTGCAGCGTTGCCCTGCGAGCTTGTTGATTCGGATTGTAGGGCGGTTTTTTTGAAATCTCCAATATGTGAGTGTTGGATTCATATAATGGGATTTTTGGCTGCGCATGGCTTTTGGGGTTGCCTGCGGCGCCTTGCTCTTTGGTTGTTTGCCTGCGGCGTTGGCCTTTCCTTGATCTGATATTGGTCTGTTAGCGTTGCCCCTGTGCGGGGCGGCACCTACTTTTCTTTGTCCCCCAGGGGACTTCCTTCGGGGCGCCGGCCGCAAAGAAAAGTAGGCAAAAGAAAGCGGGCTCACACCGCCAGCCTGTAGGTGTCCACCTCTTTCATAACCGTTAGTGGTCCGAAGACAAGATCGTCTCTCGCACCATACACGTTAGTGACAAAGCACTCATCCACCCCACTCCGCACTACGTGCGTCGCGGACGAGTCTGCCAGGAAAACCAGTCGATCCAATACAGTTAGCATGCCTACATAATTTGCAGAGGGCGTTATGCCCGGCGGCGGGGCGCGGAGTGCGACGCTGGAACGGATGAGTGCTTTGTCACTAACGCGAGTGGTGCGGGAGCAGGTCTCGTCTTGGGCCGTTTCCCGTAGTGGGCCGAGATGGCTCACTACGAGCTAGCGGTTGTGAGCCCGCTTTCTTTTGCCTACTTTCTTTGCGGCCGGCGCCCCGAAGGAAGTCCCCTGGGGGGACAAAGAAAAGTAGGTGCCGCCCCGCACAGGGGCAACGCTAATAGACCAATATCAGATCAAGGAAAGGCCGACACCGCAGGAAGAACAACCAAAACCAAGGCGCCGCAGGCAAAACCCCTAAACCTTCACTCCGGCAACTCAGCCGCCCCCATCCGATGAGCAATCACCCCCGCGCGTTGCGCGAGATACGGCGAACTCCGATGCTCATCAAAATACTTAGGCCTCGGCAACATCACCGCCAACCGCGCAGACTGCCACCCGCTCAGCTTCGCAGCAGAAGTCTTATAGTAATAGTGAGCCGCAGCCTCGGCGCCATAAACTCCATTACCCCACTCAACGGAGTTGAGATAAATCTCGTAAATGCGTTCCTTGTCCATCAAGGTCTCAAGCATCCACGTGATGATCAGCTCCTGCCCTTTGCGGATATAACTCTTCTGCCGCGATAGAAACAGATTGCGCGCCAGTTGCTGCGAAATGGTCGAACCGCCCGCGACAATCTTGCCGCGCGCCTTGTTCTTCTCCCACGCCTGCAAAATTGCGTCGGTTTCGTAGCCGTTGTTGTTGACGAAGTTCGCGTCCTCGGAGGCAATAATCGCACGCTTCAAGTTGCGCGAAATCTGCTCGTACGGTACCCAGGTATGCTGGATAGACAGATCGGGCCGGTCCGCGGAGAGCGTCCACGCGTCGGAACGCATAAATGCCGTCGATTGCGGATTCACGTAGTTCCAGACGGCAATCTGCGCGAAGTAGAACAGCTGCGTGGCAATCCAGGCAATAGCGACCACAGCGCCCACGTAAAGCATCCACCGGGTCGGGCCGGGCCGGCCTGCGCGCCTCGTTACTGTCATCGTCGTCACGGTCCTCGGTTCGATAGATTCTGCAACCTCCGGCATGCTCGCCGGCTCTCACGCTTGCCCGGACCCCGGCGGCAAGGGCGGCTCCGCCGCGGCTACACCCGCCGTCTTGCCGAGTCTCGTCAGGCCGCGCTCGGCGCCGCCAGCATCCGGCGCAGTTCCGCCAGCACCGGTGCGCCGTCGGGACGTACGCCGCGCCATATGTAAAACGATTCGGCGGCCTGCTCAACCAGCATGCCCAAGCCGTCGGCGGCGCGTGCGCCCAAGGTCTGCGCGTGCTGCATGAACACCGTCGGCTGGGCGCCGTACATCATGTCGTAGGCGAGCGTGCCACCGCCGAAAGCGCGGTCGTCGCATTCAGGCAGCGCGGCATCGAGACTGCCGGCAGTCGCGTTGACGATGACGTCGTAGGCGCCCGGCTCGATCGCCGTAGCGCCGCCTCCGGTCAGGCGGCAGCCGGCGGCTTGCGCCGCCTCGCCGAACTGGCTCACGAGTTCCTGCGCCTTCGCGGCTGTCCGGTTAACGATCGTCAGCGTGTGCGGCGCGCGTTCCAGCATCGGCAGCACCACGCCGCGTGCGGCGCCGCCGGCGCCCAGCAGCAGAATGCGTACGCCCTTGAGCGGCGTGGCCAGGTTGACCTCGATATCGCGCACGAGGCCGAAACCATCCGTGTTGTCGCCATGAATTTCGCCGGCCTCGAAACGCAGCGTGTTCACTGCGCCCGCAGCAGCCGCGCGTGGCGACAGCCTCGTGGCAAACGCGTGCGCCTCCAGCTTGAACGGCACCGTCACGTTCAGTCCGCGGCCGCCAGCCTCGATAAAGGCTTGCACGTGCGAGACGAACGCTTCGATCGGCGCCAGCAGATGCGTGTACTCGATCGGCTCGCCGGTCTGCTCGGCAAAGCGCGCGTGAATGAATGGCGACTTGCTATGACCGACCGGATTGCCGATCACCGCATAGCGGTCGCGCGGGCTGCCCATTTGGCTCATTGCCCCGGCTCCGCGACGTGGTGGTCAGCGGACGCCGCCTCATCGCCTTCGCTACCGCTTTCCGTGGAGTCGGCTGCGCCCTCGGCGTTACCCTCGCCCGAGGCTTCCGCCTGAGCTTCCGCTTCGCTCTCGGCGGAATCGTCCGCGGCGTCGAGCAGTTCTTCTTCGCCCTCGTCCGCTTCTTCCGCTTCGGTGCCGCTCGCGACCGTCGGCGCATCGAGCACATGCAGCTTCCGCACGGACGCTTCGACGGTCAGTTCGTCGATCGACATCACTTCCATCAGCAGGCGCGTGCCGCGCGCATGCACTCCGAGCGCCGGCACATGCAGCAGCAACGGAATCTCTTCAAGCCGCACGAGATCGTCCTTCACCACAGACGCCACCACCTGCGTCTTGTTCTCCTGCTTCAGCCAGCGCAGGCACCAGAAGTACTCCATGCGGCGCTGGTGATCGGCATACGCGGAGTAGGTATCGTCAAAACCCTGCACCACTGCAAACAGATCGGCGTCCTTCGGCTTGAACGGTGCGGCCAGCTTGGCGGTCACGCCGTGCTGCACGCACGCGAGCAGTTGCCATTGATTGACCAGGTCGACGTAGCGACGCAGCGGCGAGGTGCTCCACGCATACTGCGTCACGCCGAGACCTTCGTGCGGCGCCGCATTGGTCTGCATGCGCGTGCGCTTCGGCCCCGACGGTGCACCGAACGCGCGCTGCGTGCGGTAAATCCCCGGCACGCCGTGGTCGTGCAGGAACGCGCCCCACGACGAATTGGCGAGAATCGCCAGCTCCGCCACGATCGTGTCGAGCGGCGAACCGCGGCGGCGCGGCGTGATCGTGATGTGCTCGCCTTCCACGTAGAAGTTGAAATCGGTATTGCGCTGCACTTCGCGCCGCAGGCCATAGCCCGCCCGCGCTTGCTGGCGTTTCTCGAACAACGCCAGCGCGAACGGCCACAGCACCGCAATGTCTTCCTTGTGCGGGTATTCGCCGCTGCCGGCAGCCAGTGCCTCTTCAGTCACCAGTTCGTCGAGCGTGTTGTGGCGCAGGTTGTTCTTCACGAACACGCGCTCGGCGCGCGTCTCGCTGGCGACGATTTCCTGGGTCTCGCGATTGACGATCACATACAGCGACAGCGCCGGCCGGTAGTCTCCCTCCGCAAGCGTGAACGCTTCGACGACGCTGTCCGGCAGCATCGTGATCTTGTCGCCAGGCATATAGACCGTCGACAGGCGCGTACGGGCAATGTCGTCCACCTGGTCGCCGGGCTGGATGCCGAGCGCCGGCGCCGCGATGTGCACGCCGATGCGCACGCGGCCATCGGCGAGATGTTCGACCGAAAACGCGTCGTCGATCTCGGTAGTGGTCACGTCGTCGATCGAGAAGGCTTCGACATCGGCTTGCGGCAGATCCTCAGGCAGCGCACCCGGCGTCACCGCCGGAAAGCCGGTGCCGTGCGGGAAGAACTCGGACAGGAATTTCGCTTCGTGCAGTGCACGTGCAGACGGGATCCCGCCGCATTCGAGCATCAGACGCGCCTGCGAAATACCGCGTGCCGCCGCTGCCGCTTCGAGCGCCTTGTATTCGATGGTGTTCTTGTCCGGCTTGGTCAAGAGGCCCAGGGCCTTGCCGGTGAGCGCTTCGGGCAGGCGTCCGGCCTTCAGTTCCTCTTCGTACTGCGCCTGCACCAACCCCTGCTGACGCTTGCGCTCGAGCGCGGCCAGCGCCATCTTGAGCTGCTCTTGCGGCGCGCGCTGATACTGGCCCCGGCCTTTGCGGCGGAAGTACACGGGCGAGCTGTGCATGCGCAGCACCAGCGCCGCCCGCTCCACCGGACCGAACGAAGCGCCGAAATAGTCGGCGCCCAGCGTCGCAAACGGGAATTCGTCGTCGGGCGCGCATTCCCACAGGAAGTCCAGATCGATCTCCTGCGCAGCGGCGTCGGCCTGCTGGATCAGATCGCCGGCGCTCGGCTTCTCGAATTCGATCAGCACATCTTTCGCGCGCACCTTGGTGCGGCGGCCGCCCGGCAGTTCGACCTGGAATGCATCGCCCTGGCGCGACAGCACGCTGCCCGCCTTGAAACTGCCCGATTCCTCAAAGAAAACGTTCACTCAATACTCTCGTTCTGACTTGCATCTGCCGCGGCGCCTGGCGGGGCAATCCGGCCCGCACGGCGGCAACGTGTTCGTGGTGGTAGGTCCGCCGCGCTCATGCTGGGCGCGGTCGGCATGAATCAACGAATCAGGCCGCCGCGCGTGGCGCCGGCGGTTCTAAATCTTCTGCGTCGCAAAACGCGAGCACGTCGTCGACATACTGCTCGAACTCGCTGATCGCGTGGTCGCTGCCTTCAATCAGCGTGGTGCGGGCGCCCGGATAGTGCGCGAGCATCTCGCGGTAATCGAGCACTTCGTCGCCGGTCGCAGCTATCAAATAATAGCGTTCGGGCCGCGTGATCGATGCGACCCCGAGTGCGCGCAACTCATCCAGATGATGCGGCTCGACGACGATGCTGCCGCCGCCGTGCCACAGCGGCTGTTCGCCGAGGTACTGGCTGAGATCGCGCTGCGGCACGACCGCTGGATTCAGCAGCACCGCCGGCCAGCCATGCTTTTCGGCGAGGTGCGTGGCGAAATAGCCGCCGAGCGAACTGCCGACCACCGTCACCTGTTGCGTCCCCGCCGCGGCCACCAGCGATTCAGCCAGCGCGATCGTCTCGAGCGGCGACACGGGCAGCATCGGGCAACACCACTCCGCCGAGCGGCCGAGTTCCGCCAGACGCGCCGCCATCACGCGCGCCTTGAACGAATTCGGCGAGGAACGGAAGCCGTGCAGATAAAGGATCACGCTGCGCCCCGCCCGGGTGAAGCCGGTTGCGCCTGAGCCGTCCGCGCCTGAACCGGCCGTGCCGAGAGCGCATCGAGCAGCTTCTGGTGGACGCCGCCAAAGCCGCCATTGCTCATCACCAGCACCTGGTCGCCCGGCTGCGCCGCCGCCACGACCGCTTTGACGAGCGCATCGAGGTTGTCGAAGGCCTTCGCCTTGTCGCCGAGCGGCGCCAGCGCTTCGCCGAGATCCCAACCCAGCGCGTCGCGTCCGCTCGGCGCGCCGTAGCCGAACACGAGGTCTGCGTCAGCGAGGCTTCCCGGCAATTGCGCCTTCATCACGCCCAGCTTCATGGTGTTCGAGCGCGGTTCCAGCACGGCGAGAATGCGCGTCCGTTCCCGGCCGACCCGTGTGCGCAGACCCGCGACGGTTGTTTCGATCGCCGTGGGATGGTGGGCGAAGTCGTCGTACACCGTTACGCCGTCGACGCTGCCGCGCACTTCCATGCGGCGCTTCACATTGCGAAAGCTCGCGAGCGACTGCGCGGCCTGGGCCGGCGGCACGCCGACACTGCGCGCCGCGGCGATGGCCGCGATCGCGTTCATGCGATTGTGTTCGCCCTGCACCTGCCAGTCGACCACGCCCGCACGCACACCGTTGTGATACACCGCAAAGCGCTCGTCGACGGGCACGCCGTCTTCGGCCGGCAGCGCCTGCCAGCCGCCCTGCACGCCGAAACGCTCCACCTCGCTCCAGCAGCCGCGCGCCAGCACCCGTTCGAGCGCGTCCTCACGGCCGTTGGTCACGATCCGCCCGATGCCAGGCACCGTACGGACCAGATGGTGGAACTGCGTCTCGATAGCGGCGAGATCCGGGAAAATATCGGCGTGATCGAACTCGAGGTTGTTCAGGATCGCCGTGCGCGGCCGGTAATGGACAAACTTCGAGCGCTTGTCGAAGAACGCGGTGTCGTACTCGTCGGCTTCGATCACGAAGAAGCTCGAATCGGTCAGCCGCGCCGAGACGCCAAAGTTCAGCGGCACGCCGCCAATCAGGAAGCCCGGGTTGAGGCCGGCGTCCTCGAGGAGCCAGGTGAGCATCGAACTCGTGGTGGTCTTGCCGTGGGTGCCGGCTACCGCCAGCACCCACTTGCCGTTCAGCACATGCTCGCCAAGCCATTGCGGACCGGACACATAGGGCAAGCCGCGGTCGAGAATCGCCTCCATCAACGGATTGCCGCGCGACACCACATTGCCGATCACGAACAGATCGGGGTTCAGATCGAGCTGCTCCGCGCCGTAACCCTCTATAAGACGAATGCCTTGGGCCTCGAGCTGCGTGCTCATAGGCGGGTAGACGCCGGCGTCGCAGCCGGTGACCGTGTGCCCGGCGCCGCGCGCGAGTACCGCGAGACCGCCCATGAACGTGCCGCAGATGCCGAGGATGTGGATGTGCATAAGCCTGTCGTGCCGCGCGGGCGAATTTTTGCGTGGGAAGAGGTGTGCAGGAGGGGCCGAAAAGGTCCGTCTGCAAAGGACGCTATTGTAACCGACACCCTCTGATCGCCCTACGCAGCGCGGAAGGGCTCGGGGCTGCCCGGGCGAGCGGACGCTGGCATGCCGCCCCGGCACCCCCAAAGGGCGCCCTTCAATCTCTAGTATGATTGTGAGATGGTTCGCAAATCACATTTCGATCCGCAGCGGGTGCGCGAGGAAATCGCCATTGCCGCTGCGCGGATGATCGCCGAGGACGGTCTGGACTATTCGACGGCCAAGCGCAAGGCTGCGCGGCAGGTCGTCGGAGAGACGCGCGTGTCCGGCGAATGGCTGCCGGATAACGACCAGATCGAAGAAGAAATCCGCGAATACCAGTCGCTCTTCCAGGGCGACAGTCAGCCGGCGGTGCTGCGCCGCCTGCGCGGCGTCGCGCTCGACTGGATGCAGCGGCTCGCGCCGTTCAACCCGTATCTGACCGGCGCAGTGCTGAACGGCACGGCGGGCGAACACTCGGATGTGTATCTGCAGGCGTTCTGCGACAACCCCAAAGACGTCGCGATCTATTTTCTCAACGCCAACGTGCAATACGATGTCTCGGAGACGCGCCATTTCGCCGGCCGCGGCTATGTCGAGACGCTCAGCTTCATGTGGCGGCCTGAGCGCGAGGCGCACGGCGCCGACCCGGTCGGCGTGCACGTCGCGCTGTACGGCACGGACGACCTGCGCGGCGCGGTGCGTGCCGACGCCCGCGGCCGTCACGCGCGGGCCAGCGTCCAGGCCGTGCAGGCGCTGCTCGACGAGAGCAGCGTAACCTCCCCCAACAATTGATCGGAAAGCAATGAAGACCAAGCGGATACTCGCCTGTGCGGTTGTAGCGATGATCGCGGCAGGTGTGGGCGTACTCACCGGCCACAGCGTGCTGAACGCAGACGGCGTGGACGTCGCTCAAGCGGCCCAACCGGCGCCGCAAAGCGCCGTCACACAGTTGTGGACCGCGCCCGTCACCAATCCCGACGGCAAGCCGCAGTCGCTGAGCCTATTTAAGGGACACCCAGTCGTGATCAACTTCTGGGCCTCGTGGTGCGGGCCGTGCGTCGAGGAAATGCCCACGCTCGCCCAGTTGCATCGCGAGTACGCGAAGAAAGGCATTGAATTCGTCGGACTTGGGGTCGATTCCGACAAAAATGTGAAGGCTTTCCTGCAAAAGGTGCCGGTCGACTACCCCGTCTATGTGATCGGCTTCGGCGGCGCGGACCTCGCCCGGGCCTTCGGCAATAATGCGGGCGGACTGCCTTATACCGTCGTCATCGACGCAAACGGCAACGTTCGGTCGACAAAATTAGGTCAAATTCAGCCGAAAGAGCTAAAACAGACGCTCGACGCGCTGTAAACTTCACATTCGCCTAAGGTTTAATTGTGGCCGGAACAGGCCGGATTGCGCGCAGATTGCATAAAATTGCGAGAAGTTGCGCGTCCCGGCGCTCCGTCGAAAGCCGCCGGAATCAATCCTTCTGCGCGTGAAACTAGACAAGTTTCTCTAATAAGCGCTAAAGTGCGCCCAATTCCACGGAAATAGAAGCGACCATGACGCGACTGCTGGTACTGCACGGACCTAACCTCAACCTTCTCGGCACCCGGGAACCGGAGGTCTATGGTCACGTGACGCTGCCACAGATCGATCAGGCGCTGGCGGACCGCGCAGCGGACGCTAGCGTCGAGCTCGCGTCGTTCCAGAGCAACCATGAGGGCGCCCTGGTCGATCGCATCCAGTCCGCACGGATCGAGAAAACCGATTTCATTCTGATCAATCCCGCCGCGTACACGCACACCAGCGTGGCGATTCGGGACGCACTGGCGGGGGTCGGCATCCCGTTCGTCGAGATTCATCTGTCGAACGTGCATCGTCGCGAACCGTTCCGGCATCACTCGTATTTCTCCGACCAGGCAGAGGGCGTCATTTGCGGCCTCGGCTGGAAGGGATATCTGTACGCACTCGAATTCGCGCTCGACCGGCTCGCCGCCGGCACACAGCGCGGCTGATTCCAACAAACCTATTCTGAGCCGGCAGGCAACGCCGCCGGCACTTCACGCATTGAAAGGGGATGCCCAATGGATCTACGTAAACTGAAGACTCTGATCGACCTCGTCTCCGAGTCCGGCATTTCGGAACTGGAAGTGACCGAAGGCGAAGGCAAGGTCCGAATCGTCAAGAATGCACCGCCGGTTTACGTCCAGCCGTCCGCTTCCTACGCGCCGCAGTACGCCGCGCCGGCACCGGCTGTGGGTGCTCCCGCAGAAGCACCGGCCGTCGCTGCGCCTGCCGCACCGGCCGCCGCTGCACCGCAAGGCCATGTGGTGACCTCGCCGATGGTCGGCACCTTCTACCGCGCGCCGTCGCCGGGCGCTGAGCCGTTCGTCCAGGTGGGCGACACGGTCAAGGAAGGCCAGACGATCTGCATCATCGAAGCCATGAAGCTGCTCAACGAGATCGAGTCGGACAAGTCCGGCGTGGTCAAGGAAATCCTCGTCGACAACGGGCAAGCCGTCGAATACGGCCAGCCGCTGTTCGTGGTCGGCTAACGCGGCACGCTTTGCGTTTGCCGTCCGCGCGCCTGCCAGACCGGGGCGCGCGACCGATCCTCTGAGGCAGCTGCGTTGTGATCAACCGGCGCCCATTGATGAGTCGAAAACCCGCTATGTTTGAAAAAATTCTCATTGCCAATCGCGGCGAGATCGCGCTCCGGATTCAGCGCGCGTGCCGTGAGCTCGGCGTCAAGACGGTCGTCGTCTATTCCGAGGCCGACAAGGAAGCCAAGTATGTGAAGCTCGCCGACGAGGCCGTCTGTATCGGCCCGGCGCCTTCCAACCTGAGCTACCTGAACATGCCGGCGCTGATCAGCGCGGCCGAAGTCACCGACGCCGAGGCGATTCACCCCGGCTACGGCTTCCTCTCCGAGAACGCCGACTTCGCCGAGCGCGTCGAGCAGTCCGGCTTCACCTTCATCGGCCCGCGCCCGGAAACGATCCGGATGATGGGCGACAAGGTGACCGCCAAGCAGACCATGATCAAGACCGGCGTGCCGTGCGTGCCGGGTTCTGAAGGCGCGTTGCCCGACGATCCGAAAGAGATCGTGAAAATTGCCCGCCAGGTCGGCTATCCGGTGATCATCAAGGCAGCCGGCGGCGGCGGTGGCCGCGGCATGCGCGTGGTCCACACGGAAGCGGCGCTCGTCAACGCGGTCAACATGACGCGCGAAGAAGCCGGCCGTGCCTTCGGCAACCCGCAGGTCTACATGGAGAAATTCCTGGAGAACCCGCGGCACATCGAAATCCAGGTCCTGTCCGACTCGTTCAAGAACGCCGTGTGGCTCGGCGAGCGCGACTGCTCGATGCAGCGCCGCCACCAGAAGGTGATCGAAGAAGCGCCGGCGCCGGGTATCGCGCGCCGTCTGATCGACCGCATCGGCGATCGTTGCGCGGACGCCTGCAAGAAGATGGGCTATCTCGGCGCGGGCACGTTCGAGTTCCTGTACGAAAACGGCGAGTTCTACTTCATCGAGATGAACACGCGCGTGCAGGTCGAACACCCGGTGACCGAACTGATCACGGGCGTCGACATCGTCCAGGAACAGATCCGCATTGCGGCCGGCGAAAAGCTCGCCTTCCGCCAGCGCGACATCGTGTTCAAGGGCCATGCGATCGAATGCCGGATCAACGCCGAAGATCCGTTCAAGTTCACTCCGTCGCCGGGACGCCTGACGTCGTGGCATATGCCGGGCGGCCCTGGCATCCGCGTCGATTCGCACGCGTACAACGGCTATTTCGTACCGCCGAACTACGATTCGATGATCGGCAAGCTGATCGCTTACGGCGCAACCCGTGAGCAGGCCATCAAGCGGATGCGTATCGCGCTGTCGGAAATGGTGGTGGAAGGCATTCAGACCAACATCCCGCTGCACCGCGAGCTGATGCTCGACGCGAAGTTCGTCGAGGGCGGCACCAGCATTCACTACCTCGAAAACCGGCTGGCTGCGAAGCTGCAGGCCGCACCGGAAGAAGCGTAAGTCATGAGTTACCGGGAACTGATCGTCGAGCTGGCACGTGAGCACGCAGAGGAGCTATCCGATGCGCTGCTCGAGCTGGGTGCCTTGTCCGTGTCGGTGGAAGATGCGGATGCCGATACGCCCGACGAGCAACCGCTCTTCGGCGAACCCGGTCTCACGCCTGATCGCACGGCCTGGCAGCACTCGCGCGTCATCGCGCTGCTGGCGCCGGAACACGACCCCGCCGTGCTGTTGACGGCGGCGGCCAACGAGCTGGGCCTCGCGCCTGCCCCATCGTTTAGCGTGCGCGAAGTCGAAGAACAGGACTGGGTGCGGCTCACGCAGTCGCAGTTCGATCCGATTCCGATCGGCCAGCGCATCTGGGTGGTGCCGTCCTGGCATGACGCGCCGGACCCCGACGCTCTCGTGCTCGAACTCGACCCCGGCCTCGCCTTCGGCACCGGCAGTCATCCGACCACGCGCCTATGCATGGAGTGGCTGGAGCAGGCGGTGGCGCCGAACCAGTCGGTGCTCGATTACGGCTGCGGCTCCGGCATCCTCGCCATTCTCGCGAAGAAGTGCGGCGCCAACCCGGTCTACGGTATCGACATCGATCCACAAGCGGTCGAATCCGCTCGCCACAACAGCGAGCGCAATCGCGCCGAGGTCACCTACGGGCTGCCCGAAGATTGCCCGGCCGGCGAGTTCGATATCGTCGTTGCCAATATTCTGTCCAATCCACTCAAGCTGATGGCCTCGATGCTGTCGTCGAAGGTGAAACCGGGCGGACGCCTTGCGCTGTCGGGCATTCTCGCCCGTCAGGCAGAAGAAGTCGCGCGCGTTTATCAGCAGTGGATCGACATCGCCGTCTGGCGTGAACACGAAGGTTGGGTATGCCTGGCGGGAACGCGCCGGGAAAGCCATTAGAATAAGACGTATTGTCCAACTAACGGCCCTGCGGCCAACCGGCTCAATATGCTCCTGGCGACCCGCTGTCCTTTCTGCGAAACGGTCTTCCGGCTCCAGCCCGCGCAGCTCTCGCTGCGCCGCGGCCTCGTGCGCTGCGGGCATTGCCAGGAAGTGTTCGACGCTTCGAGCAGTCTGTATGAAACCGCCGAGGGCGCCGATTTCGCCAACGCCACCCCGGTTTCCGCGGCGGCGGTCAGCGCGCTAAGCGCGAACGGCGGCGCAAGCGCGCCGCCCAAAGCACCGGACTTCAGCGCCGAGGCCTGGAATCCATGGGCCCCTCAGCCTGACGCCGCGATCGACCAGACCCTGCTCCACAACGCGACCAACCTGCCGCTGGCGCCCGTTGCCGCCAGCGTCGCGGTCACCCCGCGGCATGCCGATGAGCCGCAGATGCGGCCGGCAGGTGTCGAAACGGATGCTGTCCTGGACCGGGAACCCGTGTTTGCGGCCGCACCCGAGCCGCTCAGCGCGGCGAGCCAGCACGCCACCAGGGCCGAAGCGGCACCCGAAGCCGCCCCTGAACCGGCGCCGCGAGCATGGCGGCCGCTGGAGCGCCCCGAGGACGAACCCGCACTGCAGCCAGACGCGCAAGCAGCGGCAGCCGCGCTGCGCAGCGCCCCGGATCGCGAGCCGCATTTCGGCACGGCAGCAGCGGCCACCCCCTTCGCCGTCAATCCGCCGGCGGACGAAGCCGATCCGTTTCCGGTCGTCCGCGAAACCCGTGTGCCCGCACCGCGGCGGCTCGGCTGGCGCATCGTCGGCGCGCTCGTCGCGGTGCTGCTTTTCATCGGACTACTGGCCCAACTCGCGTGGTGGCAGCGCGAGACGATCATGGTGGATTGGCCAGACTCGCAAGCGCTCTACGCCCAGGCCTGCGACCCGCTCGGCTGCACGGTCACGCCGCCGCACGCGATCGACGGCCTGCAGGTCGAGCCGTCCGACTTGCGGCAGATCGACGGCCCGCACAAGCTCGAACTGAAGATGCCGCTGCGCAATCGCTATAACGTGGCGCTGGCCTACCCGGCCATCGAACTCACGCTGCTCGACGACCAGAACAACGTCGCCGTGCGCCGCGTGCTGTGGCCGCAGGACTACGTCAAACCCGGCACGCCGATCGCGGCCGGCCTGCCCGCTCGCACGACCCAAACCATGATCGTGCATCTGGATACCGGCAACACCGTCGCATCGAATTTCCGGGTACAGATTTTTTACCCTTGAACACAAGCTGCAGCATTCTTGCGCGCCTGGAGCACTCGGGCGCGTTCACCGTCAATCCCTGACGAATCTTCGGAGCACAACATGAGTCAAGTCACGCTGGGTGGCAACCCGATCGAAGTAGCCGGCACGTTCCCGACCGTGGGCCACAAGGCACCCGCTTTCTCGCTGGTCGGCAAGGATCTCAAGCCGGTCACGCTCGCCGATTTCGCCGGCAAGCGCAAAGTGCTGAACATCGTGCCGAGCCTGGACACGCCGACCTGCGCCACCTCGACGCGCAAGTTCAACGAGGCCGCCGGCAAGCTGTCGAACACGGCCGTGATCGTCGTGTCGGGCGACCTGCCGTTCGCGGCCACGCGCTTTTGCACGACCGAAGGCATCGAAAACGTCCTGACCGCCTCGACCTTCCGCGGCCATGAGTTCGCCCAAGCCTATGGCGTGGACGTCACGAGCGGCCCGCTGACCGGCCTGACGGCTCGCGCCGTGGTCGTGATCGACGAAAACGACAACGTGGTTCACGCCGAACTCGTTAGCGAAATCAAGAACGAACCGAACTACGACGCAGCACTCGCCGCGCTGAAGTAAGCCTCTCGCGCCCGATCCAGCGCCGCGCCTCGAGCGCGGCGCTTTTGCGTCGTGGCATGCTTTTGTTAAATGTTTTACCCAGTTCGACTTTTACAGGACCACTCGCCTTGGCTACGCTGATTTGCGGTTCGCTCGCCTACGACAACATCATGACCTTTGAGGGCCGCTTTCGGGAGCACATCCTGCCGGAGCAGGTCCACATCCTCAACGTGAGCTTCCTTGTGCCGACGATGCGCCGCGAATTCGGCGGCTGCGCGGGCAACATGGCTTACTCGCTGCACCTGCTGGGCGGCGACGCCCGCATCATGGGCACGCTCGGCGCGGTCGACGCGCAACTCTATCTTGATCGCTTCGACCAGCTCGGCCTGTCGCGGGAACACGTGCTGGTCCTGCCGGACACGTACTCGGCGCAGGCGATGATCACCACCGATCTCGAAAACAACCAGATCACCGCCTTCCACCCGGGCGCGATGATGCAGGCGCACCTGAACCACGCAGACGAGGCGAAAGACATCACGCTCGCCATCGTGGGACCGGACGGCTATCAAGGCATGATCCAACACTCCGAACGGCTGGCGGCCGCCGGCGTGCCGTTTATCTTCGATCCGGGCCAGGGTTTGCCGCTGTTCGACGGTGCGTCGCTGCGCCGCATGATTGAACTTGCTACTTACGTAGCTGTCAACGATTACGAAGCCAAACTGGTGAGCGACAAAACGGGCTGGTCGGTCGAAGAGATCGCCAGCCGGGTCGAAGCACTGATCGTGACGCGCGGCGAGCATGGTTCGCAAATCCATCATGCAACCGGCATCGAAGAGATTCCCGCCGTCACGGCCAAGCAGGTCCTCGACCCGACCGGTTGCGGCGACGCCTTCCGCGGCGGCCTGCTCTACGGCATCGAGAAGCAGCTTGGCTGGGCCACCACGGGCCGTCTGGCGAGCCTGATGGGCGCGCTCAAGATCGAGCATCAAGGGCCGCAAAACTACGCGCCCACGCGGGCGGAAATCAACGAACGGTTCAAGCAGGCGTTTGGATACGACCTGCCGTAAGGCCGAAGAGCTAATTTGGAGTTAGGGAATGAAAACAACGAGTCGCCTGGTAGTAGCCGCAGTGATCCTCGGTTCGCTGGTTATGTCGGGTTGTGCGTATAACAGCAGTTCGGCCGATGTCTACACGGCATCGCAGGCGCAGCGCGAAGAAACGGTCCGCATGGGCACCGTCGATAGCGTGCGCGCCGTGAAGATCAGCTCGAACAACGGCCAGCCGAGCGGCCTCGGCGCTATCGGTGGCGGCGCGTTGGGTGCGGTGGCCGGCAGTGCCATCGGCGGCGGCCGCGGCTCGATCGTCACGGGCATCATTGGCGGTATCGCCGGTGCGGTGGCCGGTAACGCGGTCGAGAACGGCGTCGCCATGCGCGATGGTCTTGAAATCACCGTGCGTCTGGATAACGGCGACATCCGCGCCATCACGCAAAGCGCGACCGGCGAAGTGTTCCAGGCCGGCGACCGGGTGCGGCTGCTCTCCAGCGGCGGCGTGACCCGCGTCACGCACTAAATTCCCCTGAGCCGCTTGCGCCGCTTAGCGGCGCCGCGGCGACCTCAAACGCATGTGCTCCAGGGTGCATGCGTTTTTTTTCGCCTGAAGCAAACGCACAGGGGCTCACGCGCCTAAGCCAACCTGAGCCAACGCAACAGGCAAAAAAAATCCCGCCGCCGGAAACCCAGCGACGGGACGGTGATTGAGCAGCGGGACTGACTGGCTACTCAATCATCGGACACATCGGAATGTGCCTAACGACTCGTCAGCAAATTACGGACGGCTGCCGGTCGGGAACGGCCATGCTGCAGCCGGGTTCAACGCGGTCTTCACCGTAGCTGCCGGTGCTGCGCTCGTTGCCGAGGGAGCAGCAGGTGCCGGTGCAGCCTTCTTCGCAACAGCCTTCTTCGGAGCAGCAGCCTTCTTCGCAGGCGCAGCGGGGACCTTGGCAGCCTTCTTCGCAGGCGCCTTGGCAGCCTTCTTCGCAGCAGGAGCCTTGGCAGCCTTCTTCGCAGGCGCCTTCTTGGCAGCGGCCTTCTTAGCCGGTGCTGCCTTCTTGGCAACCTTCTTCGCTGCAACCTTCTTCACTGCAACTTTCTTCGCAGCAACCTTCTTCGCCGGTGCAGCCTTCTTCGCTGCAACCTTCTTCACGGCGACTTTCTTGGCTGCAACCTTCTTCGCTGCGACCTTCTTAGCCGGTGCAGCCTTCTTCGCTGCAACCTTCTTCACCGCAACTTTCTTCGCTGCGACCTTCTTCACTGCGACTTTCTTTGCAGCGACTTTCTTTGCCGGTGCTGCTTTCTTCGCTGCAACCTTCTTCACAGCGACTTTCTTAGCGGCGGCTTTCTTTGCAGTTGCCATCATTTTCTCCTTCAGGTTTTCAGATGAGAGTTAGTTCAAACTACACCCTTCGTCAAAACCCGCTTCCCGCGGACGCTTCTCAGGGCGCGCGCTACGAAGCGGGCTATTCATCGGCGTACGCAGGTGCCGCGCGCTTACGCTAATGAATACGGTAAGGCACGCCGTGCCATCGGGCACCGCGCGCCAAGTCCAGTCAGCGTCGAATTCCGACGCCGGCAATCGTTTGATCGGGCCGCCGGCCATTGGGCCAGCGGCTTTTTCCGGGGGGAAGTTTGCCCATCCCACTGAAGGGTTCGCAAAGTGCCTGTCATGTTTGTGGGCCGCTAAGGCACCGGGCACGCTTTGCATCAGGCGGTTCTGCTCCTAACCATAACTGCCGCGGCCTCGGCCAGCGGCACCCCATCAAAGAGTTCGCAATCCAACTGCGTTCAACCGCAGCGCACCCGGGATTACTCCCAGCTCAGCGCACCGCCGGTCTGATATTCAATCACTCGCGTCTCGAAGAAGTTGCGTTCCTTCTTCAGGTCGATCATCTCGCTCATCCACGGGAACGGGTTTTCCTCGTTCGGGTACAGCGGATCGAGACCGATCTGCTGGCAACGGCGGTTGCAGATGAAACGCAGATAGCTCTTGAACATCGACGCATTGAGGCCGAGCACCCCGCGCGGCATCGTGTCTTCTGCGTAACGATATTCAAGGTCGACCGCTTGCTTGAAGATTTCGCGGATTTCCGCGCGGAACTCAGCCGTCCACAAGTGCGGATTTTCGAGTTTGATCTGGTTGATCAGGTCGATGCCGAAATTGCAGTGCATCGACTCGTCGCGCAGGATGTACTGGTACTGTTCCGCGGCGCCGGTCATCTTGTTCTGGCGGCCAAGCGCCAGGATTTGGGTAAAGCCGACGTAGAAGAACAGCCCTTCCATCACACAGGCGAACACGATCAGCGAGCGCAGCAGCGTCTGGTCTGCCTCGACAGTCCCGGTCTTGAAGGCCGGATCGGTCAGCACGTGGATGTACGGAATCAGGAATTCGTCTTTCGCGCGGATCGAGGAAACCTCGTGGTACGCGTTGAAGATCTCGCCTTCGTCGAGACCCAGCGATTCGACGATGTACTGGTAGGCGTGCGTGTGGATCGCCTCTTCGAACGCCTGGCGCAGCAGGAACTGGCGGCATTCAGGCGCCGTGATGTGGCGGTAGGTGCCCAGCACGATGTTGTTGGCGGCGAGCGAATCAGCCGTGACGAAGAAACCGAGGTTGCGCTTGACGATGCGGCGCTCGTCTTCGGTCAGGCCGTTCGGGTCTTTCCACAGGGCGATGTCGCGGGACATGTTGATTTCCTGCGGCATCCAGTGGTTCGCGCAACCGGACAGATACTTCTCCCACGCCCACTTGTACTTGAACGGCACCAGCTGATTGACGTCCGTCTGGCCGTTGATGATGCGCTTGTCGGCGACATTCACGCGCGCTTCGGAGACGGCGGCCGGAACGGCAGCGTCACCTTGAGCGGCAGATTGGGTAGCGGCACGGGCAGCGACGGGAGCGACAGCGATGTCGTTCGCGAAGATTTCCTGAGCCGAGGGAGCGTGAGGAGCGGGACGCGTTCCGACTTGCGTACCGACAGCCGATCCCGAAGCGTTGCGCAACTCATTCAGTTGCGTAGCGCTCGAGGGAGTTACGGCAGTGATCTCGTCATCCCAGTTGAGCATAAATGTCACCATCAATTTAGAACGGTTTGTACCATCTTTTCACGAGCGTTAAAAGAGTTCGCTGATGAAAAATCCTGTTTTCGATTCGCGTTGCTACGTTCATACAACACTTTGGTCAACAGACTGTCTCTGACGCCTCATGCGAAGCGATCAAAACATGTGTTGTCGAAGTGCTTCGCTGTCTCGAGAGCGCATCGATTCGAAGTGATTTCGATGCACTGCAAAGTGTGTTGCCTGGCTTTAAGTGCGTCGCCCTGGCTGTTGCTATTTCGTCAGCACGAGCAAGGCGAAGTTCAATGTGTCGAGAGAGCTGGCTAGCTTGAATGGCTTGCGTGCTGAGCGCTTCATGTCGAGCGCGTCGTGTTGCCTGTTGCCGCTTGTTGCTGCTTGTTGCTGCTTCCTGCTGCTTGGCTGCTTGTCCTGCGTTTTGCTGCTTCGCTGCATCGGCTGGTTGAGCGGTGCGGCTGCGGTCTACGCCACCACTCCGCTCTTCAGCCTGCTCTACATCTTCTTCTGCATCCCGCTTTGCTTTGCTTCGTTCGGGTAACTACGGGTAACGATGAACCGCAGACCAAACAGAAGCTCGCGCAAGACGAGTGCCCGGTCGATGCCTGACGAATGCCAGGCATCGACGCATGCGTGTTACTGGCAAGCCTCGCACTCGTCGAAGCCCGGGTCGCCCGGACGCATCATGCACACCGGACCGTCCGCTTCGGGAGCCGCTTCGACCGCGACTGCCGGCGCTGCTGCTGCCGCTTGCAGACCGCCCGACGCTGCGCCACCGGCGATGCCGAAGCCGCCTGCCGCGCCGCCGCCGACACCGCCCGCGCCACCCGAACCTTCACCGCCGCCCGAGGACACCGCGTTCAGTGCGCCGTGCGCCACCGTCGACTTCTCGACGTGGGTCGCCGCCATCGTGCGGAGGTAATAGGTGGTCTTCAGACCGCGCAGCCATGCAAGCTTGTAGACCTCGTCGAGCTTCTTGCCCGACGCGCCGCCCATATAGATGTTCAGCGACTGCGCCTGGTCGATCCACTTCTGACGACGCGAAGCCGCTTCGACCAGCCACTTCGGATCGACTTCGAACGCCGTGGCGTAGATCGCGCGCAGGTCGGCCGGGATGCGGTCGATGCGCGAGAGCGTGCCGTCGAAGTACTTCAGGTCGGCGACCATCACTTCGTCCCACAGGCCGCGCGCCTTCAGGTCGCGCACCAGGTAGTCGTTGACCACCGTGAATTCGCCCGACAGGTTCGACTTCACATACAGGTTCTGGAAGGTCGGTTCGATGCAAGCCGACACGCCGATGATGTTGGAGATCGTCGCCGTCGGCGCGATCGCCACGCAGTTCGAGTTGCGCATGCCGTACGTTGCGATGCGGGAACGCAGCTCCGTCCAGTCCATCGACTCGCTCGAATCCACTTCCACATAGCCACCGCGTGCTTCGGCGAGCAGCTTCAGGGTGTCCTGCGGGAGGATGCCGCGATCCCACAGCGAACCGCGGTAGCTCGAGTAACGGCCGCGCTCTTGCGCCAGTTCGGTGGATGCGTAGTAAGCGTAGTAGCAAACCGCTTCCATCGACGTATCCGCGAACTTGACCGCCTCTTCCGACGCGTACGGCGTGCGCAGCAGGTGCAGGCAGTCCTGGAAGCCCATGATGCCCATACCGACCGGACGGTGCTTCAGGTTCGAGTTACGCGCCTTGGCGACGGCGTAGTAGTTGATGTCGATCACGTTGTCGAGCATGCGCATCGCCACGCTGATGGTGCGCTTGAGCTTGTCGTGGTCGAGCACCAGGGTGCCGTCCGCCTGCTCCTTCAGGTGGGCGACCAGGTTCACCGAGCCCAGGTTACAGACGGCGATTTCGCTGTCGCTGGTGTTCAGCGTGATTTCCGTGCACAGGTTCGACGAGTGGACGACGCCCACGTGCTGCTGCGGCGAACGGATGTTGCACGGATCCTTGAACGTGATCCACGGATGGCCGGTTTCGAACAGCATGCCGAGCATCTTGCGCCACAGTTGCGCCGCCGGGATCTTCTTGAACAGCTTGATCTCGCCGCGTGCGACCTTGTCTTCGTAAGCTGTGTAAGCCATTTCGAACTCGGCGCCGAACTTGTCGTGCAGATCCGGGCAGGTGGACGGCGAGAACAGCGTCCAGTCGCCGCCTTCGTGCACGCGCTTCATGAACAGGTCGGGAATCCAGTTCGCCGTGTTCATGTCGTGGGTACGGCGACGGTCGTCACCGGTGTTCTTGCGCAGCTCGAGGAATTCTTCGATGTCCAGGTGCCACGATTCCAGGTACGCGCACACCGCGCCCTTGCGCTTGCCGCCCTGGTTCACGGCCACAGCCGTGTCGTTGACCACCTTCAGGAACGGCACCACGCCTTGCGACTTGCCGTTGGTGCCCTTGATGTGCGAACCGAGTGCACGCACACGCGTCCAGTCGTTGCCGAGGCCGCCGGCGAACTTCGACAGCAGCGCATTTTCCTTCAGCGCTTCGTAGATGCCGTCGAGGTCGTCTTCCACCGTCGTCAGGTAGCACGACGACAGTTGCGAGCGATGCGTGCCCGAGTTGAACAGCGTCGGCGTGGACGACATGAAGTCGAAGCTCGACAGCACGTTGTAAAACTCGATGGCGCGCGCTTCGCGGTCGATCTCGTTCAGCGACAGGCCCATTGCGACACGCATAAAGAATGCCTGCGGCATTTCGATGCGCACGCCATCGTGATGCAGGAAGTAGCGGTCATACAGCGTTTGCAGACCGAGGTAGCCGAATTGCAGGTCGCGGCTGTTGTCGAGCGCGGCGCCCAGGCGCTTCAGGTCGAACTGCTGGAGCTTGTCGTCGAGCAGGCCGGCGCCGATGCCGCGCTTGATGAACTGCGGGAAGTAGTCGGCGTAACGGTTGGCCATTTCGCCTTGCGTGACTTCCTCTTCGAGGATCTCGCGGCGGATCGTGTGCAGCAGGATGCGTGCGGTGACCTGGCTGTACGCCGGGTCTTTTTCGATCATCGTGCGCGCAGCGAGGATGGCCGAGTCGTAGACCTGGCTCATCGGCACGCCGTCGTACAGGTTCTTCACCGTTTCCGCGACGATCGGCTCGGCGCTCACGGCGTCGCCCAGGTTCGCACAGGCCGACTCGATGATGCCGCGCAGCGCCACCATATCCAGCGGACGCACGACGCCGCCGTCCGTGACGGTCAGGCCAAGCGAGCCGTTCGGCGCTTCAACCGCGTCATGGCTGCGCTCCTGGGTGCGCTTCTCGCGATACAGGACGTACGCCCGAGCGACGTTGTGCTCGCCGCCGCGCATCAGCGCGAGTTCGACCTGATCCTGGATGTCTTCAATATGGAAGGTGCCGCCGTTCGGACGGCTGCGCAGCAGTGCGCGCACCACGCTTTGTGTGAGTTGCTCGACCAGTTCGCGCACGCGTGCCGATGCCGCGCCTTGACCACCGTTGACGGCGAGGAACGCCTTCGTCACGGCAATGGCGATCTTCGACGGCTCGAACGACACCACGCTGCCGTTGCGGCGAATCACCTTGTAGTCGGCGAAGGTTGCCTGCGGTGCGAGCGCCTGTGCGCCCGGCGCCTGGCCGCCGAAGTTTTGGCCAGCGGATGCGCCCTCGTACCGGGTCGACGCGTTATCGGTGGTTTGCATGTGCAAAGCTCCTGGTCCTGGAAGTGTGCGAAGAGATTTCGCGGATTAATACGAACGCTGCGCCGCGGCGAGCGCAAACGATGGGGGGCAGGAAAAAAGCCGGCTGAGCCGAGTGGCGGGATGCGACAGCAATGAAGCCAGGTTCGAATCGTTGGTGGTCTTCATTGTCTGTGTCGCGATCACTTGCCAAGCCCTTTTCCTGAATACCGCTGGATGCTGCCGGCTCTCTACCGGCTGCACCGCAGGAATGTTTTTTTCGTCGTCTGGAATGCTTGCGGCGCCATGCTCGATGAGTGGGGCGCCGCGCAACTTATACACTCAGTTATGCACAGAGTTATACACACCAGACACAAGATATAGTGCGAAACTGAATCTACGGCACCAAGTATAGTGGAGTTTCAGGACAGCGCAAATTGATTTATTTGGCGTGCCGGGCTTGACTTTTCATAGCGCGCCGCATGACGGCGCTGCCCGGAGAACAAGGCAGCGCCTTGCTCTGCGCATATTTCGCAAAGATGGACGAGGCGCCGCGCGGGGTCGTTACGGCGTTTTGGAAAACTTGAGATAGGGGAAGTACTGATCCGCGAGGCGGGTGTCGCGTTGCAGGCGAGGCCACTCGAAATGCGGCCCAGGATCGGTCTTGCGACCCGGCGCAATGTCCGAGTGACCGGCAAGTGCCTCGACCGGATAGCGGGCCGTCAGCGTCTTCACCAGCGCGCCCAGCGTCTCGTATTGCTCCGCTTCGAACGCGGTAGCGTCGCTGCCTTCGAGCTCGATGCCGATCGAGAAGTCGTTGCAGCGCTCGCGGCCGAAAAAATTCGATGCGCCAGCATGCCACGCACGCTGATCGCACGAGACATATTGCTCGAGCGCGCCGTCGCGGTGGATCACGAAATGCGCCGAGACGCGCACGCCGCGCAGATGGGTGTCGTAGTACGGGTGCGCATCGCAATCGAGACGGTTCAGGAACAGTTCAGCAATCGCCGTGCCGCCGAACTCGCCGGGCGGCAGACTCATGTTGTGCACCACGATCAGGCTCGGCACCGCGCCTTCGGGACGCGCTTCGAAGTTCGGCGACGGCAGCTTGCGCGCGGCCGTCACCCAACCTTCGGCGTCGACGGTGAAGCCAACGGTCATCGGGCGTCGCGACCCGTTGGTCGCGCAGCGTGACGTTGCGCGTGAGCCGGGCAGCAGAACGGCTCGCCGGCGACCACCACCGAGTCGCTCGCCGGCGCGTGCACGCCGCATTCGACACAACGGATCATCGGCTCCGGGAGTTGCGGCGACTTCGCCGCGCGGGCTTGCGCGCCAGCACCTGCGGCCGCGCCGTTACCGGCAGTACGGCCGCTGTTGGCGCCAGCGGGACCACCAGGAGCACCGGTACGCTGCGCGTTGTGTGCTTCGGCGCGACGCAGCGCCTTCACCAGCCATTGGCCGATGACGAACATCAGGATCAGCAGGAAAATTTGTCGCATGGAACGATCACACCACAGGACGGTGCAACAGCACCTCGAAAACGAAACGGCTGCCGACGTACGCAAGCAATAGCGCCACGAACGACGCCAGCACCCAGCGCAACGCCGCGCGGCCGCGCCATCCCGACACCTTGCGGGCCGTCAGGAGCGCACCGAACATCAGCCACGAGAGAATCGCAAATACGGTCTTGTGATCGAGCTGCAGCGCGCGGTCGACCAGTTGCTCGCTGAACAGGATCCCCGAGAGCAAGGTCAGCGTGAGCAGCACGAAGCCCGCGCTGATCAAACGGAACAGCAGTTTTTCCAGCGTGAGCAGCGGCGGCAGCGTATCGAGCCAACTCGACAGCCAGCCGTTACCGGCCGCGGCTCCCTGGCGCTGCAGGACGCCGCCGCGCATCGCGTGCAGGCGCCGCTCCACCAGCAGCATCAGCACCGCATGCAGCGCTGCGATCGCAAACAGGCCATAGGCAATGTTGGCGATCAGGAAGTGCAGCTTGAACATCGGAGCGGCCGAATACGACAGCACGCGTACGCCGCCGAAGCCGAGCGGCAGCAGCGAAGCCACGCAGGCAAGCGGCAGCACCAGCAGGCGCAGGCCGTCGAGCGGGAAGAAAAAGCTCTCGATCCAGTAAATGCCGGCGCCGAGCCAGAACATCGCGGAGAGCGCGAACGCGAAACCGAACACCATGGCGTTCTGCGGGAAGATCGTGGTGTGCAGCAGCACGCCGTGCGCGAGCAGCGCGACGAACAGCAGCAAGCGGCCCGGCGCGCTGAATGCCGCGACCGCCGGCGCGCTGGCAGCGGCCGGCAGAGCCGGCACGCTCTCGAGCACCGGGCGCAGCGCAGTGTGCCGGTGCGAGCGCCAGCCTGCGACGGCGAGTCCGCCGTACAGGAGCGCAGTGAGGGCATACAGTACAATATCCATATTCGAAGTTTACACTAGGCCCCAGTTCCGCGACGTGTCCCGCTTCGCGCCGTACTCCGGCCGCACTGTTCATCGCTCCCCATGCTCGACAATCTGACTCAACGGATGGCGCGCGTCGTCAAGACGCTGCGCGGCGAAGCCCGGCTCACCGAGGCGAACACCCAGGAGATGCTGCGCGAAGTGCGCTTGGCGCTCCTCGAGGCCGACGTGGCGCTGCCCGTCGTGCGCGAATTCATCGCCAAGGTGAAGGAGAAGGCGCTCGGCGAAGAAGTCATCAGCAGCCTCTCGCCTGGCCAGGCGCTGGTCGGCGTGGTGCAGCGCGAGCTGACCGCGATCATCGGCGGCGACTACGAAGGCAAGGCGGTCGAGCTGAATCTCGCCGTCACCCCGCCCGCCGTCATCCTGATGGCCGGCCTGCAGGGCGCCGGTAAGACCACCACAGTCGGCAAGCTCGCCAAGCTGCTGCGCGAGAAGTACAAGAAGAAGGTCCTCACCGTCTCGTGCGACGTCTACCGCCCCGCTGCTATCGCGCAGTTGAAGACGGTGACCGAACAGGTCGGCGCGGATTTCTTCCCGTCGGAACCCGATCAAAAGCCGGTGGATATCGCACGCGCGGCCGTCGACTGGGCCAAGCGTCACTATCATGACGTGCTGCTGGTCGACACGGCCGGCCGTCTCGGTATCGACGAAGCGATGATGCAGGAAATCGCCGCGTTGCACAGCACCTTGAAACCGGCGGAAACCTTGTTCGTGGTCGACGCGATGCTCGGCCAGGACGCGGTCAACACCGCCAAGGCGTTTAGCGACGCGCTGCCGCTCACCGGCGTGGTGCTGACCAAGCTGGACGGCGACTCGCGCGGCGGTGCGGCGCTGTCGGTGCGTCATGTCACCGGCAAGCCGATCAAGTTCGTCGGCGTCGCCGAAAAGCTCGACGGCCTGGAGATTTTCTATCCGGACCGCATGGCAAACCGGATTCTCGGCATGGGCGACATTCTCGCCCTCGTCGAAGAAGCCCAGCGCGGCGTCGATGTACAAGCCGCACAGAAGCTCGCCGACAAGGTCAAGAAAGGCGGCGACTTCGATCTGAACGACTTCCGCGCGCAACTGACGCAGATGAAGAGCATGGGCGGCCTGTCGTCGCTGATGGACAAGCTGCCGGCGCAGTTCCAGCAGGCCGCAGCGGGCGCCAATATGGGCATGGCCGAGTCGCAGATGCGCCGCATGGAAGGCATCATCAATTCGATGACGCCCGCCGAGCGCGCCAAGCCGGAACTGATCAAGGCCACCCGCAAGCGCCGCATCGCAGCCGGCGCCGGTGTGCAGGTGCAGGAGGTCAACCGGATGCTGAATCAGTACGAGCAGATGCGCACGATGATGAAGAAGCTGAAGGGCGGCAACCTGCAGAAGATGATGCGCGGCATGAAGGGCATGCTGCCCGGCATGCGTTAAAGCGTTCCGACTGGATGATCCGCCCGATCTGCCGGGTCATCTCTACGACCAGGGCGCGCGTTCCGGGACACGCGGGTATATGCTGTAGCGCGCACCGTCGTTCTCGCCGTCGTTCTTTTCTACACTAATGTATACAGATACTCCCCGCCAGACGTCATGAATCGCGAAGAAGCTCTCCACATATTCCGCCACTCCGAAGAAATCGTTTCGGCCCACGACGTCAACGCGTCGATTAGCGGAATGGCCGCGGCCATCGCTGCCGAAATGAGCGAGGAATTCCCGCTCGTGCTGTCGGTGATGGGTGGCGCGGCGGTGTTTACCGGCATGCTGTTGCCGCACCTCGATTTCCCGCTCGAATTCGACTACATCCACCTCACCCGCTACCGCAACACCACCAAGGGTGGCAGCGAGATGCAGTGGCGCGTGGCGCCGGCCGAATCGGTGAAGGATCGCGTCGTGCTGGTGCTCGACGACATCCTCGACGAGGGTGAGACCATGGCCGCGATTCGCGACCGTATCCTCGACATGGGTGCGAAGCGCTTCATGAGCGCGGTGCTGTGCGAGAAGATCATTCCGAAGGCCAAGCCTCTGCGCCCGGACTTCTGCGGCTTCGAAGTGCCGGACCGCTATGTGTTCGGCTGCGGGATGGATGCGAAGGGATACTGGCGCAATTTGCCGACGATTCGTGCGCTGACCGACGGGGCATAAGCGACGACGGTTAAGGCGCGCTGGATCGATCAGCGCGCACAGAAAAAAAGCGGCCCACGGGCCGCTTTTTTGTTTGTTGCAGTGCGCCGCTCAGGTTGAGCGCGCAGTTGCTCGCGTTGTTGCACGCTACGGCCACGACTCATAGTTGGTGCACGAAAGACCGGATCCCACCAAGGATCATCTCCACCGAGATCGCCACCAGCACCAGCCCCATCAGCCGCTCGAACGCCATCATCGTGCGCTCGCCGAGCCACTTCTGGATCCGCTCCGCCAGCATCAGGACGATCGCGCAGGCGAGCATCGTCACCGTTAGTGCCGCGACCCATTCCAGCATCTTGCCGGGCGCCTGCGAGGTCAGCAGCATCACCGTCGCCAGCGCCGACGGGCCCGCCAGCGCGGGAATCGCGAGCGGTACGATCAGCGGCTCGCCGCCGCGCGTGTCGTTGCCGAACGGGCCGTCCGGATGCGGGAAGACCATGCGGATCGCGATCAGAAACAGCACGATCCCACCGCCGATCCGCAATGACTGGTCGGTGAGATTCATCATCCGCAGAAAGCGGTCGCCGACCACCATGAACACCAGCAGGATCACGAAGGCGATCGCCACCTCACGCAGGATGACGATCGCGCGCCGCTCCGGTGCCACCCCGCGCAGACAACTAATGAAGAGCGGGATGTTGCCGAGCGGATCGGTGATCAGAAGGAGCAGGACGGTCGCAGACAGGAAGTTGTACTCCACCGTCCGTTCCCCTTAGTGCGCCAGTGCTGCGCGAACCTTCTCCGTCACCGCTTGGGCGGCGCCTTCGACCGGCAGCAGGGTCGCTTCGGTGTCGCGCCGGCCCTGATACTCAATCTTGCCTTCCTTCAGGCCACGGTCGCCGATCACCAGACGGTGCGGCACGCCGATCAGCTCCCAGTCGGCGAACATCACACCCGGGCGCTCGCCGCGATCGTCGAGGATCACGTCCACGCCCGCTGCGACCAGTTCCGCATACAGCTTGTCGGCCTGCTCACGCACGGCTTCGCTGCGGTCATAGCCCATCGGGCACAGCACCACTTCGAACGGGGCGATCGCTTCCGGCCAGATGATGCCCTTGTCGTCGAAGTTTTGTTCGATCGCCGCGCCGAGGATACGCGAGACGCCAATGCCATAGCAGCCCATTTCCATCGGCTGCGGCTTGCCGGTCTCGTCCAGATACGTGGCGTTCATGGCTTCCGAATACTTCTTGCCGAGCTGGAACACGTGACCCACTTCGATGCCGCGGCAGATGTCGATCACACCCTTGCCATCCGGCGACGGATCGCCCTTCTTGACGTTGCGGATGTCCGCGACGACCGGCTCCGGCAGATCGCGGCCCCAGTTGACGCCGGTGATGTGGTAATCCACCTCGTTCGCGCCGACCACGAAGTCGCTCATGTTCGCAACGGTGCGGTCCGCAACCACCTTGACCGGTTTCTTCGTGTTGATCGGGCCGAGATAACCCGGCGGCGTGCCAAAGGTTTCGACGATCTCAGCTTCCGTCGCCATGCGGAACTCGCCGAGACCCGGCAGCTTGCTCGCCTTGATCTCGTTCAGGTCATGGTCGCCGCGCAGCATCAGCAGCCAGATGGTCGGCTCGGCGCCTTCGTTTTCCGTGGCGAGCACGATCGACTTGATGGTGCGCTCGAGCGGAATGTTGAGCAGTTCGGCCACCGCCTCGCACTTCGCCTTGCCCGGCGTCGCGGTCTTTTGCATCGGCTCGGCCGCGGCTGCGCGCTCAGCGATCAGCGGCAACGCTTCGGCCGCTTCGACGTTGGCTGCGAAATCCGAAGTCGGGCAATAGGCGATCGCGTCTTCGCCGGTGTCGGCGATCACGTGGAACTCATGCGAGCCGCTGCCGCCAATCGAACCGTTGTCCGCCGCCACCGCACGGAAGTTCAGACCGAGACGCGTGAAGATGCGCACGTAGGCGTCGTACATCTTGCGATACGACTCCTTCAGGCCGTCCTGATCCTTGTCGAACGAGTACGCGTCTTTCATGATGAATTCGCGGCCGCGCATCACGCCGAAACGCGGGCGAATCTCGTCGCGGAACTTCGTCTGGATCTGGTAGAAGTTCACCGGCATCTGCCGGTAGCTCTTGATCTGGTTGCGGGCGATGTCCGTAACGACTTCTTCGTGGGTCGGTCCGATCACGAAGTCGGTCTGCTTGCGATCTTTGAAGCGCAGCAGTTCCGGCCCGTATTTTTCCCAACGGCCCGACTCCTGCCACAACTCGGCCGGCTGCACCGCCGGCATCAGCAGCTCGATGCCGCCTGCCCGGTTCATTTCTTCCCGCACGATGGCTTCCACCTTGCGGATCGAGCGCAGGCCAACCGGCAGGTAGTTATAGATGCCGCCGGCCACGCGGCGGATCATGCCGGCGCGCACCATGAGCTTGTGACTGACGATTTCGGCGTCGGCAGGGGCTTCCTTCAGGGTGCCGATAAAGAAACGGGTGGCTTTCATTCAGAATTTTCCAAAAGCGGCGGCGCCGGAGCGACCGCCCGAAAGGTGAAAACGGTGGGGAATTCGACAAAGGCGCGACAAAGACGTCACGAACGCGCGGCAAATCTGCGGAAAAACCCTTAGGCCGAAGCCGTCGCAATACCTGCCGCCGCAGTGCAACCACAGGGCTGCTGCGCCGGATGGCCCACAGGCTACCGCAAACGCGCCCCCTTTGCGGCGAATCGTTCCAATCTGGTGCGATTCGGTGCGTCAGGCCCGTTATCTGTTTATAATCAAAGCAATTTTAAAGGATTCGAAGGTGGTTGTATGCTGGATCGTGAAGGCTTTCGCCCGAACGTCGGCATCATCCTCTTGAACGCGCACAACGAGGTGTTTTGGGGCAAACGGCTCCGTGAACATTCCTGGCAGTTCCCGCAAGGGGGGATCAAGTATGGTGAGACCCCAGTGCAAGCGATGTATCGGGAGTTACACGAAGAAACCGGCCTGCTTCCGGAGCATGTCAAGATTATCGGTCGCACGCGCGACTGGTTGCGCTATGAGGTGCCGGACAAGTTCATCAAGCGTGAAGTACGCGGTCATTACCGCGGCCAGAAACAGATCTGGTTCCTGCTTCGGATGGTTGGGCGCGACTGCGATATTTGCCTGCGCGCCTGCGATCATCCGGAGTTCGATGCGTGGCGCTGGAACGAGTACTGGGTGCCGCTCGACTGTGTGATCGAGTTCAAGCGGGATGTATATCAGTTGGCGTTGACGGAATTGTCCCGTTTTCTGCGCCGTGCTGCGCCGCGTACGGAAAAACCCGGCGGCCATCATGGGCCTCGCTATCCCCGGATAGCGTCGACCGTGACGGAATTGCAGGAGATGTCTGCCACGACCGTCACGGTCGAGACTACGATTCGCACGACGATCGAGTCCGACTGCGGGGCCGTCGACACCTCCCTGACCCAGCCGGGTCTGCGCGATTAAAACCCGGTGCGGCTTTCAGCGCCGCATCTGCCAGTGCGGCTCGTCATGAGCCGCATTGGCGTTTCGAGGAAATCATATTGAAAGCACTTGCTCTCGTCGTGGCGTGCGCCGCCACCGGCGCCCTGCTGGCTGGTTGTTCGAGCACACCGAAACCCACCAACAAGGATGACAGCGCGTTTACGTATCTGTTCGACCGCAAGCCCAACTGGACGGAAAACAAGGTCGACGCGCTGCCGTCGCTGCCGCTGGCCGGCAATCTGATCCAGTTCGATGTCTCGGGCAATACCCCGCTCACCTTCGCGCTCGACTCGAAGTCGCTAACCGTCGGCGACGACGGTGTGGTGCGCTACACGGTGGTCGTGACGAGCCCGAGCGGCGCGCACAACGTGAACTACGAAGGGATTCGCTGCGATACGTACGAATGGCGCCAGTATGCGGCGCTCAACGCGGATCACGACGGCTGGGACGATACCGTCGCCACGCAGTTCACACGGATCGAGGACAGCACGCTGAACGGGTACCAGGCCTCGCTCTATCAAGACTACTTCTGCGCAAACAAGATTCCGACCGGCACCGCCAAGCAGATCCTGGAGAACATGCGTTATAAAAGGACTGCCGCCTCGCAGATTCGGTGAGCGTGCCTCGGAAGCTCGCTGGATGTTTTTTCGGCGAGTTTTCTTTGCATCCGTGAGTCTTGCCGCTCAGCGCTTGCCGCTCGGGTAGCGCCAGGTTGAAAAAAAGCCGTTCCAACCCAGTTGGAACGGCTTTTTTGTGAGCGTCTTTTGCTCAGACCAGCACGAGATTGTCCCGGTGGATCAGCTCTGGCTCCAGCATGTAGCCGAGCACACCTTCAATGTCGCCGCTCGGGCGGCGCTGAATCAGCTTGGCTTCGGCGCTGCTGTAGTTCGTGAGGCCGCGCGCGACTTCACGCCCCGCCGCGCTCAGGCAGGCAATCACCTCGCCGCGCGCAAACGCGCCCTGCACGCCGATCACGCCGATCGGCAGAAGGCTCTTACCGCCTTCCGTGAGTTTCTCGACGGCACCGTCGTCGATCACCACGTGGCCGCGCACCTGCAGGTGGTCGGCCATCCATTGCTTGCGCGCCGCCATCCGCGCGGTGCGGGCAATCAGTTGCGTGCCGATCGCCTCGCCGGTGGCCAGACGCGCCAGCACGTCAGGCTCGCGGCCGCTCGCGATCACCGTATTGGCGCCGCTATGGGCTGCGCGTTTGGCCGCGAGGATCTTGGTCAGCATGCCGCCGCGGCCGAGACTCGAGCCCGCACCACCGGCCATCGCCTCGAGTTCCGGCGCGCCGGCATCGGCTTGCTGGACTAGCGTAGCTGACGGGTCCTTGCGCGGATCCGCGGTGAAGAGACCTTGCTGATCGGTGAGGATGATCAGCGCATCGCCTTCGATCAGATTCGCCACCAGCGCGCCCAGCGTGTCGTTATCGCCGAACTTGATTTCGTCGGTGACGACCGTGTCGTTCTCGTTGATGATCGGCACCACCCCCAGACGCAGGAGCGTCAGCAAGGTGGAACGCGCGTTCAGGTAGCGTTCGCGGTCGGCCAGGTCGGCATGGGTCAGCAGAATCTGCGCGGTGCGGATCGAATGTTCGGCAAAGCGGCTCTCGTACACCTGAGCGAGCCCCATCTGCCCGACCGCGGCAGCCGCCTGCAACTCGTCGATTTCGCGTGGACGTTTGGTCCAGCCAAGCCGCTGCATGCCTTCGGCAATCGCACCCGAACTCACCAGCACGACCTCTTTGCCCTGCGCACGCAACGCGGCGATCTGCGCCGCCCAGCGGCCGATCGCGGCATGATCGAGGCCGCGCCCGTCGTTGGTGACGAGGCTCGACCCGACTTTCACTACCAATCGCCTGGAGTCTGCGATGACGGAACGCATTGTGCTCGGTCTCCCAAGATAATCCGTGATGCCGGCCGGCGGCCCGATGCAGGCACGCCGGCGCTCAAGCCATGCCAGTTATTCCTGCGGCTGAACCGGGTCGCCTTGCTCGCCCGTTGCGTCCGACCCGCTCGAGGCTGCGCCTTGCTGCTTCTCGCGGAAACGCACGTCTGCGGCCAGATCTTCGGCCTCGGCCTGGCGCTGCGCGTCCGAATGCGCAGCAATATGGTCGTACACCGCGTAGACCAGCGCTTCGCAGCCTTGACCCGTCAGCGCCGAGATTTCGAACACCGGACCGTCCCAGCCGAAGCCCTCGAGGAAGGCGTCGACGCGCGCTTCACGCTCGTCTTCGGGCACCATGTCGAGCTTGTTCAGGACCAGCCAGCGGGTTTTCTCGAACAGCAGTTCGTCGTACTTGCGCAGTTCGTTGACGATCGCCTTGGCTTCGGCAACCGGATCGACCGCCTCGTCAAACGGCGCGATATCGACGATGTGCAGCAACAGGCCCGTACGCTGCAAATGGCGCAGGAACTGGTGTCCGAGACCCGCGCCTTCTGCGGCGCCTTCGATCAGACCTGGAATGTCGGCAATCACGAAGCTGCGGCTCGGGCCCACGCGCACCACGCCGAGATTCGGCGCGAGTGTGGTGAACGGGTAGTCGGCAATCTTCGGCTTCGCGTTCGACACCGAGGAAATAAAGGTGGACTTGCCGGCGTTCGGCATGCCGAGCAGGCCGACGTCAGCCAGCACCTTCAGTTCGAGGCGCACCATGCGGCGCTCGCCCGGCTTGCCGTCGGTCTTCTGACGCGGCGCGCGGTTCGTACTGGACTTGAAATGCAGGTTACCGAGACCGCCCGCGCCGCCTTGGGCGATCTGGACGCTCTGGTTGTGCTCGGTCAGGTCGGCGATCAGCTCGCCGGTTTCCATGTCCGAGATGATGGTGCCGACCGGCATACGCAGCGTCACATCGTCGCCGCCCTTACCGTAGCAATCCGCGCCGCGGCCGTTTTCGCCGTTGCGCGCCATATGCTTCTTCGCGTAGCGGTAGTCGATCAGCGTGTTGATGTTGCGGTCTGCCACAGCGTAGACGCTGCCGCCGCGACCGCCATCGCCACCATCCGGGCCACCGAACGGGACGAATTTCTCGCGGCGCATCGACGCGCTGCCATCCCCTCCGTCGCCGGCGATGACTTCAATCCTCGCTTCGTCAATGAACTTCATGCGTAACTCCGTCCCGTGTTTTATCGCTATTTTGCCGTGCCTGCAGTGCGTTGACCAATCGACCGATCAGCCATCCGCGCGGGCTCACGACAACAATTTCAGCCATGAATCTGCAATGAAAAAGGCCCCGCGAACTTCGCGGGGCCTTTTTCCGGTCCTGAAGCCCGTGCCTGATTAAACTCAGACTGCTGCCGGGACGACGTTGACCATGTGCTTCTTCGCTGCGCCCTTCGTCGAGAAATTGACGTGGCCGTCCGTCAGCGCGAACAAGGTGTGATCCTTGCCGATGCCGACGTTTTCGCCCGGGTGCATGCGCGTGCCACGTTGGCGAACGATGATGCCGCCAGCATTGATGGCTTGACCGCCGTAAACCTTCACGCCGAGACGCTTCGACTCGGAGTCGCGGCCGTTACGTGACGATCCGCCTGCCTTTTTGTGTGCCATTTGATAGCTCCTTAACCGTTGCGCTTAAGCGTTGATCGCGTCAATGCGCAGTTCGGTGTAGTTCTGGCGGTGGCCGCCATGCTTCTGGTAGTGCTTCCGGCGACGCATCTTGAAGATGGTCACTTTTGCGTGACGACCTTGCGACACGACGGTAGCCTTGACGGAAGCCCCACTGACCAGCGGCGTACCGAACTTAATCGATTCGCCTTCGCCCACTGCGAGAACCTGGTCGAGCGTGATTTCAGCGTCAATGTCTGCCGGTATCTGTTCTACTTTAAGTTTTTCGCCGACGGCAACTTTATACTGCTTGCCACCGGTTTTTATGACCGCGTACATTGAGAACCTCACTCTGTGTTCATTTTTTCCCACGCACCACGCGCGGAAACCCGTGATTATACATAGAGTTAGCTGCGCGGTCAAAACTCATTGACAAGCGCGGCGAGCCCTCGTAGAGGCCCGCCAGACGGGCCACCGCGCTTCGATCCCGCAGGCTGCGGCCCGGAACTGTCGCGATTCGCCTTATAATTCGCGGCACTACCCAATTCAGCCATCATGTCGTCGACTGCCACCCCCTCTCCCAACGCCGCCAGCCTGCTCGCTCCGATTGCCGAAGACATGGAGCAGGTGAATCGCGTCATCCGGCACCGCCTGGCGTCCGAGGTGATGCTGATCAACCAGATTTCCGAGTACATCATCAGCGCCGGCGGCAAACGCCTGCGTCCCGCGCTGCTGTTGCTGGTGGCCGGCGCGCTGGGTGAAACCACCGGGTACCGGCACGAACTGGCTGCCGTGGTCGAATTCATCCACACCGCCACCCTGTTGCACGACGACGTGGTCGACGAATCCGACCTGCGGCGCGGCCGGCAGACCGCGAACGCCCTGTTCGGCAACGCGGCAAGCGTACTGGTGGGCGATTTCCTGTACTCGCGCTCGTTCCAGATGATGGTCGGGGTCGGCAAGATGCGGGTGATGGAAATTCTCTCGGAAGCGACCAACATCATCTCCGAGGGCGAAGTGCTGCAGTTGCTGAACATGCACGATGCCGACGTGGACGAAGCCCGCTACATGCAGGTGATTCGCTACAAGACGGCCAAGCTGTTCGAAGCGGCAGCGCAGCTCGGCGCGGTGCTCGCCGGGGTCGACGCGACTACCGAGGCGGCTGCGGCGGAATTCGGCCGGCGCATCGGCACGGCCTTCCAGATCATGGACGACTGGCTCGACTACACCGGCACGGCTGAATCCATGGGCAAGAACGCCGGCGACGATCTGCGCGAAGGCAAGCCGACGCTGCCGCTCATTTATCTGATCGAACGCGGCACGCCCGAGCAATCGGCGCTGGCGCGCGAGGCGATCGAGCAAGGCGGCACCGACCGTTTCGACACCATTTTCGAGGCGATCACCCGCTCCGGCGCGCTGGATCACACGCTGGAATGCGCGAAACAGGAAGCTCAGGCAGCCGCCGCAGCAATTTCTTCGTTTCCCGATTCCATTTTCAAAGATAGCCTGCTAGAATTATGTTCCTACTCGACGGCAAGACAGTCTTGAACGAGACCGAAACGCCGAATTAGTCTGAATCGAGTCTTGCAGTACAAATCGGGGTGTAGCTTAGCCTGGTAGAGCGCTACGTTCGGGACGTAGAGGCCGGAGGTTCGAATCCTCTCACCCCGACCAGATTTGAAAAACCGCGCAGCTTGCGCGGTTTTTTTTCGTCCGTTGTTTTTGTACCTGTTGGCCGGCTGCCGATGCGCCTCGAATCGGAACCGCCCTACGCCTTTTGGCCAGGCGGGCGCGCGCGGCCCCCTCTGCTATATTCTCCCCATCCTGCTCCCTACCAGTTCGCGACAACACGTGGAACAACTACCCTTATGGGCGCAGATAGGCGCGGTCTTCCTGCTGCTTATCTGCTCCAGTTTCTTTTCTATCTCCGAAACGGCGATGATGGCGCTCAACCGCCACCGCCTGAAGCATCTCTCCAACCAGGGCGTACTCGGCGCCAAGACCACGCAAGGATTGCTCGGGCGCACCGATGAGTTGCTGAGCGTGATCCTGATCGGCAACAACCTGTTCAACACGATCATCCCGGTGTTGACCACCTCGGTCGCGTTGCATACGTTCGGCCGCAACAACCTGGTGTTGTCGATCGCCACGGGCATCGTCGCGTTCCTGATCATTGTGTTCGCGGAGATCACGCCGAAAATTGTCGGCGCCACCTTTCCGGAAAAGATCGCACTGCCGGCCAGCCTGCTGATCGCACCGCTGATGCGCGCGACCAGGCCTCTCGTCTGGTTCGTCAATTTGTTCGCCAACGGCATCCTGCGCATCCTCCATATCAATACGAAGGGCGCGCACGACCAGCGCCTTTCCACTGAGGAACTGCGCACCATCGTGCTGGAGTCCGGCAGCTTCATGCCCACCAAGCACCGCAGCATCCTGTTGAACCTGTTCGATCTGGAGAACATCTCCGTCGACGATGTGATGATTCCGCGCCGCCGGATCGAGGCGCTCGACTTCGACGCGCCGTTTGAGCAGATCCTGCATCAGCTCGAAACCTGCTATCACAACAAGCTGATCGTCTATCAGGGTGACATCGACCGCGTGCTCGGCGTCCTGCATGTGCGCAAGACGCTGTCAGCGCTGCACAACCAGGAACTCGAGCGGGAGACGCTACGCGAACTGCTCGCCGAACCGTATTTCGTGCCGAGCGGCACGCCAGTGTTCCAGCAGTTGCAGTACTTCCAGGAGAGCCGCCACCGTACGGCGCTGGTGGTCAACGAATACGGCGAGCTGCAGGGGCTGGTGACGCCGGAAGACATCATCGAAGAGCTGATCGGCGAGTTCACCACGTCGATCCCGCGAAGCGCGAATTCGCGCGGCGGCTGGAATGAGGACGGCGAGTGCATCGTCGCCGGCAGCATGCCGTTGCGCGAATTGAACCGGTGGCTGCAGCTCACGCTGCCAACCGATGGACCGAAGACGCTAAATGGGCTGATTCTCGAAGTGCTCGAAGAGATTCCCGACGGCGATGTGTGCGTGCAGATCGGCGAGATCAAACTCGAAGTGCTGCGCAGTGACGATCAGGCGATTCGGACCGTCAAGATTTTCAAGCCGGGGACGCGCTCGGGGGTGGAGGGCAGCAAGGCGCTGCGCGTTTGAACTGGCGGGTGCATGGCGCACCTGGCCATCCGGTCGAATGGCGGTGGCGACCGGCGTAACGGATGATGGAGTCGTCATGTTCTACAGGCGGCTCCTGGCCGGTCTCCGATGTCATCCTCCCGCCGCTCAGCACCGGCTGCTCCAGCGCAGCGCCTCGCATATCCAGTTACCCCGGGCGGATCACCCTATCGCGCTAGCGTAGTTGAAGCCGAATCGGCCCCTGCTCCCGCCGCATCGGCGCTGTCAGCGTCCCCTACCCTCTCCGCCATCAACCCGTTTGCCGGCGCCATTCGCGACAACCCACACGGCCATAACACCGCGCCCGGCCTCGCCGATGCCGACAACACCCCCGCTGTCCGTCTGCTAAGCGACACGCTGCGCGAAGCCACGCGCCGCAACGCATCGGATCTGCATATCGAACCGGCAGAGCTTGGCTGGCGCATACGTCTGCGCATTGATGGCGTGCTGCATGCCATCGCTCAACCGCCCGCTCATCTGCGTGATGCCTTTATCACGCGCGTGAAAGTGCTGGCGCGCATGGACATCGCAGAGCGGCGTGTGCCGCAGGACGGCCGCCTGCGCATTGCGACCAGCCCCGGCCGCTTCGAGGACTATCGGGTCAACTCGCTGCCCACGCTGTTCGGCGAAAAGCTGGTGCTACGCCGGCTCGACGCGCTGCCCGCCACGCTCTCGCTAGATTCACTCGGCCTCAACCCCGCACAACGTGCAGCGCTTGAGGCGGCCATCGGCGCGCCACATGGACTCGTGCTCGTGACAGGCCCGACGGGCAGCGGCAAGACACTCTCGCTGTACTGCTTCCTGCAGATGCTGAATGCCGAGTCGCATAATGTCTGCTCGGTCGAAGACCCAGCAGAGATCCAGCTGGCCGGCATCAACCAGGTCAGCGTGCGCGAGAAGGCTGGCCTCACCTTTGCCGTCGCGCTGCGCGCGTTCCTGCGCCAGGATCCGGATGTGATCATGGTCGGCGAGATCCGCGATGAAGAGACTGCCGACGTCGCCGTCAAAGCGGCCCAGACCGGCCACCTGGTGCTCTCCACACTACACACCAACGACGCGCCCGCGGCCATCGCCCGGCTCATCGACATCGGCGTCGAGCCCTATAACCTTGCCGCCGCATTGCGAATGGTGACGGCGCAACGGCTCGTACGGCGGCTCTGCACGGCGTGCCGAATACCGGCGCCACAATCGGCAGCAGCGCTGCGCGCGGCCGGCTTCGCCGACGACGAGCTCGAAGGCTGGCAGCCCTACCTGGCGGCGGGCTGTGAGGCGTGCCACGGGATCGGCTTTCGCGGCAGGGTCGGTATTCACCAGGTGATGCCGGTATCGGACGCGATGCGCGAACTGATCGTCGCGAGTGCAGGTACCCATGCGCTTGCGCGCCTCGCGCACACCGAGCATGTGACCACGCTGCGCGACGCCGCGCTGGCGCGCGTGCGGGACGGCACGACCAGCCTCGCCGAAGCGCTGAGCGCTACCGAGCTCGCATGACGATGACGATGCGTGCAACCGGGACCGAAGCGCCCGACCTGCGCTTTGCGTGGCGCGGCGTCGACGCCGCAGGCACACCACACAGCGGCACGCTCATTGCGCCCGACGCGGATGCTGTGCGGGCCGTGCTCAAGCGCGACAAACTGTTCATCATCGAACTCACCGCGCGCGGGCCGGCGCCCCGTCCCCGGGCGCGCGCAACTGAGGTGACGCGCTTCACCCGTCAGTTGGCGAGTCTTCTGCGTGCCGGGTTGTCGCTTGCACCTTCGCTCGAGCTGCTGGCGCAAGCTCCGGCGCCGCGCCAGCAGGGCATGTCGCGCATCGTCGCCGCATTGGCGCGTGACATCACCCGCGGCCTGAGCTTCTCGGCCGCGCTGGCGCGGCACCCCGCGCAATTCAACGCGCTGTATTGCCAGCTTGTCGCCGTCGGCGAAACGGCTGGCGCGCTGCCTGCGGTACTGGCGCGCATCGCCGATGACCGCGAGCGGAGCGCCGCACAACGCGCCAAAGTGAAGGCCGCGCTCACGTATCCGGTCGCCATTCTGCTGCTGGCGCTCGGCATCACCGCGGCGCTGTTGATCTGGGTGGTGCCGACCTTCAAACAGATCTTCGACGGTTTCGGCGCGCGCTTGCCGGCTCCGACGCAGATCGTGATCGCGCTGTCCACGGCCACCGCGCGCTGGAGCGTGCCGGCGCTCGCGCTGGCGGTGGCGGCCGGGTTCGCGCTGACTTACGTGCTGCGACGTTCAGACAAGGCACGTGTGGCGATGGCTCGTCTATCGCTCCGCTTGCCAATCGCGGGCCCGCTGCTCGCCACCTTATGTGCTGCTCGCTGGAGCCGCGCGCTCGGCACGCTGCTGTCGGCCGGTACGCCGCTCGCCGACGCCTTTGACTCGCTGACTCACGCTACCGGCAACGCCTACTTCGATCGAGCGACAGTCGACATCGCAACCCGCCTGCGGCGCGGCGAACGCCTCGCCGCGGCGATGCGCGCCGTTCATTGCTTTCCCGCCGAGGTGGTTCAGCCCGTCGCCGTCGCAGAGGAGTCCGGTGCATTGGATACCATGCTGATCGACGTGGCGTCGCTCAGCGATCGTCAGGTTGACGAAAAGATCGGCACGCTTGCGAGCCTGTGCGAGCCGCTGGTGATCATCGTGTTGGGGACGCTGGTCGGCGGTCTCGTTATTGCGATGTATCTTCCCATTATTCAACTCGGCAACGTGGTGTAGCATCGCAGCCGAATCCAACTCTTTCGCCATGCCGGCTAACTACGCAACCGTGTCAGAAACTTCCTTCAACGCGCTTCATGGCCACTTTGCGGCCGGTCTCGGCGCCACCTTTGGCACCTTGCCGGCGGGCCTGCAGCTCACGTTTGCAATCGTTTTCGGTCTGGTGATCGGCAGCTTTCTGAGCGTGGTCGTGCACCGCTTGCCCATCATGCTCGAACGCGCCTGGCGCGAAGAGGTCTGCGACGCCACCGGTCAAACGCTCGAGGACGATGGCCTGCCAGTTCGCTACAACCTGTGGCTGCCGCGCAGCGCATGCCCGCACTGCGGCCACGTGCTACGGTCGTGGGAAAACATCCCAGTGGTGAGCTACCTGTTGCTGCGCGGACGATGCTCCGCATGCAAGGCCCCCGTCTCGGCCCGTTATCCCCTGCTCGAACTCGCCAGTGCCACCTGCGCCGCGGGTGCGCTTGTCATATTCGGCCCAGGCGCCATGGCGCTCGCCGCGTTCGGCCTGTGCGCGGCGTTGCTCGCCATGAGCGCCATCGACATCGACACGCACCTGCTGCCCGACTCGCTGACCCTGCCGCTGCTATGGGCCGGCCTGATCGTTAATTTCGACGGCATGTTTGCGAGCCTGTACGATGCAGTCGCGGGCGCAATCGCCGGCTATCTTGTACTGTGGGTGGTTCACTGGCTGTTCAAGCTCGTGCGCGGTGTCGAAGGCATGGGCTACGGCGACTTCAAGCTGCTCGCCGCGCTCGGCGCATGGCTCGGCTGGGCCGCCTTGCCGCAAATTGTGTTGATCGCGGCGGTGGCCGGTGCGGTCGTGGGACTCGCGGCAACGTGGCGCGGCCGCATGCGCTTCGAAGAGCCGTTGCCGTTCGGCCCGTTCCTTGCGGCCGGCGGCGCGCTTACCCTGTTTCTCGGCACCCCTCTCTATTTAGCATTCGGAGCCTGACGCATGTTTGCTGTGGGACTGACCGGAGGGATCGGTAGTGGCAAATCGACCGTCGCCGATCTTTTTGCCGCGCACGGCGTGGCGATCGTCGACACCGACCTGATCGCCCATCAGATCACCGCCCCGCATGGTGCGGCGATGGCGCAGATCGCCAGCGAATTCGGTGCTGCATTCGTTGCAGCAGACGGTTCGCTGGACCGCGCCCGCATGCGCGCACTGATCTTCAGTGATGACGAGGCGCGCCGGCGCCTCGAAGGGATCACCCATCCGTTGATCCGAACCGAGACCGAGCGCGCGAGGAGCGAGGCAAGCGGACCGTACGTAATGCTGGTAGTGCCGCTGTTGGTCGAATCAGGCACATGGAAAACCCGCGTGGACCGCGTATTGACTGTGGACTGCAGCGTCGAGACGCAGATCGAGCGGGTCATGCGCCGCAACGCCTTTAGCCGCGAGCAGGTACTGGCGATCATCGCCCGTCAGGCCACTCGCGAGGCGCGTCTGGCCGCCGCCGACGAAGTCATCGTCAACGACAATACCTCATTGGAAGAACTCAGCGCGCAGGTGGAGGCCCAGCATCGCCTCTATCTGTCGCTGGAGGGTGCGTAAGCGGTGAGCACGGCGCGGGCATGGCGTGGTTCCGGCCTAACGAAACACCGAGATACGCAGCGCCAACCCAGTCCACCCCCGCTGTCGCAATAAAGAGCAGTGACCACACTCAAACAGCCGCAAAACACGCGAAAAAACGTACGAAACCGCCCAGAAAAAGTGTGTGATTGCTAGGGTAGTCTCACGGCATTAGAATGTTCTGCATTCCCGTCACCGACCACGCCCGAGGCGAGCCCGCTTGATCCTTTACGAGTATCCCTTCAACGAGCGAATCCGGACGCTATTGCGCCTCGAAGACCTCTTCGAGCGCTTCACGTTCTTTCTGACTCAGGAAGATGCCAAGGAACATCACGTCGCGCTGACGACCTTGTTCGAAATCTCTGAGGTCGCTGGTCGCGCGGATCTGAAGTCGGATCTGATGAAGGAACTGGAGCGGCAACGGCAAACGCTCGCGCCGTTCCGCGGCAATCCGGGCATCGAGCAAAACGCGCTCGAGGCAGTGCTGGGCGAAATCGAGCAAACGCTCTCGGGGCTCTCGCAGATGCAGGGCAAGACTGGCCAGCATCTTGCAGACAATGAGTGGCTGGCCAGCATCCGCAGCCGCGCCATCATCCCGGGCGGAACCTGCAAGTTCGACCTGCCGTCTTACTACGCCTGGCAGCAAACGCATCCTGATCAGCGCCGCCAGGACATCGCCAAGTGGGTCACGCCTCTCCTGCCGTTGCGCGACGCTGCAACCATCGTGTTGCGTCTGGCGCGCGAGTCGGGTCAAGCCTCGAAGGTCATGGCCATGCAGGGAAGCTACCAGCAAATGCTGTCGGGCCGCTCGTATCAGTTGATGCAAGTGCGTGTCGCGCCGGAGTTGCGGGTGATTCCCGAGGCGAGCGCCAACAAGTACATGCTATGGGTGCGCTTCACGGTGCAGGACGGCGACTTGCGGCCGCGCGCGGTGGATGTGGATGTGCCGTTCCAGCTCACCCTGTGCAGCCTCTAACATAGTCTTCGTGCCTGTGCCGGCGGGGTCGCCTTTCAAGCAGCGAAAATGCCCCTATATTAGAGACTTGTCCCGTTTTCGATTGACTGCCCGACCGAATGATCACTGTCGTTAAATGCCCAACCTGCGCGAAGGAAGTCCGCTGGACGCCTGAAAACCGCTTCCGCCCGTTCTGCTCCGAACGCTGCAAGCAGATCGACCTCGGTGCATGGGCCGCCGAGAAGTACAAGATCGGCGGCACCGACGAAGAAGCGCCGTCAGACGACGAGCCGACCGGCGACTACAACCCGCACTAGGCGTAGCCCGCTGAACGCGCGCTCGCGAGACGCGGCGCGCCCCGCCAGGCTTGCCGGCCTGGCTGCCGCACCATGCTCAACCCCACTCGCCGCTATTCCGCGGCAAGCCACTCCAGCACCGGAATCGTTGCCGGCAACAACGGCGACACCTCCGCAGGCAGCGACTGCCAGACAAACGCCTGGCCTTCGCGCCCGTGCGGCTCGCCGGTCCACTGGGTCACCTTGCAGAAGTACAGCCGCACGTAGGCATGCGGGTAATCGTGCTCAAGGGTATGCCAGCGATGGCTCGCCGTGACCTCGATGCCCAGTTCCTCGTGCAGCTCGCGAGCCAGCGCCGCCTCGACCGATTCGCCCGGCTCGAGCTTGCCGCCCGGGAACTCCCAATAGCCTTCGTAAGGCTTACCGGCTGGCCGTTGGGCCAGCAGATAACGCCCGTCCGGCTGCACGAGCACGCCGACGGCCACTTCCGTGACCGGCCGGCTTTGAGGGCTTGCCGTAGCCGCGTTCGCCGTGTCCGTCATGCCTGCGACTTCCGGCCGGACCAGTCGCGGGCAAACTGCCATGCCACGCGTCCCGAGCGCGAGCCGCGTTCGAGCGCCCACACCAGTGCATCGCCGCGAGCCGATTCGACTTCCGCCGCGTCGCAGCCGAAGTGTTGCAGCCAGTGTGCGACGATCGACAGATAGTCATCCTGCTTGAACGGATAGAAGCTGACCCACAGCCCGAAGCGCTCGGACAACGAGATCTTTTCTTCAACCACCTCCCCCGGATGAATCTCGCCATCGGACGTATGTTTGTACGTATCGTTGTCGCTCATGTATTCGGGCAGCAGGTGACGCCGGTTCGAGGTGGCGTAGATCAGCACGTTATCGGACTGGGCGGCCACCGAGCCGTCGAGCGCCACCTTCAGCGCCTTGTAGCCGGACTCGCCATCCTCAAACGAGAGATCGTCGCAGAACACCACGAAGCGCTCCGGACGCTGCGAAATCAGGTCGACGATGTCGCCCAGATCGTGCAGGTCGTCCTTGTCCACTTCGATCAGGCGCAAGCCGTCTTTAGCGTACGCGTTCAGGCATGCCTTGATCAGCGAAGACTTGCCGGTGCCGCGCGCGCCCGTCAGCAGCACGTTGTTGGCGGGCTGCTTGAGGACGAACTGGCGGGTGTTCCGCTCGATCAACCCTTTCTGGCGATCGATGTTCTGCAGGTCGTCGAGTGTGATGTCCGAGATGGCCGGTACCGGCTGCAGGTAGCCGCGCCCCTGGCGCTTGCGCCAACGGAAAGCAACCGCCGCCGACCAGTCCACATCCGGCGTCGCAGGTGGAAGCACGGCTTCCAGACGGCCGAGCAGGGCTTCGGCGCGGGTCAGAAACTGTTCGAGTTTATCCATGACGAAAATTACGAACGATAGTCGGCGTTGATGCTCACGTACTCGTGCGAAAGATCGCAGGTCCAGATTGTGGCTTGCGCGTCGCCACGGCCCAGTACGACGCGAATCAGGATCTCTGCCTTTTTCATCACGCGCTGACCGTCTTCCTCACGGTACTCCGGATTACGGCCGCCCGCTTTCGCCACCAGCACATCGTCCAGATACAGGTCGATCTTGGCGACATCCAGATCCGTCACGCCGGCATAGCCGATCGCCGCGAGAATCCGGCCAAGGTTCGGGTCCGAAGCGTAGAACGCGGTCTTGACCAGCGGCGAGTGGCCGATCGCGTAAGCGATCTGGCGGCATTCGGCCACGTTCGAACCGCCTTCCACCTGCACCGTCATGAACTTGGTGGCGCCTTCGCCGTCACGGATGATCAACTGGGCGAGCGCCTGTGCAGTCTCAGTCACCGCATCGCGCAACGCCGCGTAGGCGGGCGAATCTGTGGACGTCACCGCCGGCAGGCTCGACTTGCCCGAGGCGATCAGGATGAACGAGTCGTTGGTCGAGGTATCGCCGTCGATCGTGATGCAGTTGAACGAGCGGTCCGCGACATGCTTGACCAGTGCGTCGAGCACAGGCTGCGAAACCGCTGCATCGAAGGCGAGGAAACCGAGCATGGTTGCCATGTTCGGCTTGATCATGCCCGCGCCCTTGCTGATGCCGGTCAGCGTCACCGTATGACCGTCGATCGTCACCTGACGCGAAGCGGCTTTCGGCAGGGTGTCGGTGGTCATGATGGCCTGCGCCGCGTCGTACCAGTGCGCGGCCTGGCGGTTCTCCAGAGCAGCCGGCAAGCCAGCCTTCAGACGGTCGATAGGCAGCGGCTCGAGAATCACGCCAGTCGAGAACGGCAGCACCTGCTCAGGTGCGATACCGGCCAGACGCGCCAGCTCGACGCAGGTTTCGCGAGCGTGCGCGAGGCCCGGCTCGCCGGTGCCCGCGTTGGCGTTGCCGGTGTTCACCACCAGCGCGCGAATCGCCTTGCCGCCTGCGCGAACCTGTTCGAGATGCTCACGGCACACCGTCACGGGCGCCGCACAAAACCGGTTCGACGTGAACACGCCACTGACCGTCGCACCTTCTTCGACGGAAATGACGAGCACGTCCTTGCGGTTCGGCTTGCGAATGTTCGCCTCAGCCCAGCCTAGCGTAACGCCGGCGACGGGGTGAAGTTGGGCGGGATCGATCGAGGGGAAATTGACAGCCATGGTCGCGACCTGTCTAAGTTGAAAATGCCGGCATCGAGCCGGCATCGGGAAATCACAAGAGGGTGAGACGGCGCGCGCCGCACCACCACGGAATCACCAGCAAGGAGCTGGGCAAAACGACGCGGCGCGCTTGATGCGCGCCGCTAGTTCAATTCAATCTCAAGCAATCTTGCCGTGGCACTGCTTGTACTTCTTGCCGCTGCCGCACGGGCAGGGGTCGTTGCGGCCCACCTTCGGCACGCCGTCGCCGAGCGGCTCGACCGGGGCATGCGCGCCGTGGCTCATGGCGTCGCCGATCATCGCGGCCGTCGCCGCTTCAGCTGCCACCGGAGCGGCGGCCTCGGCGAATTCGGCATGGCGGAACTCGACGTTCTCGAGATGGCTGCCCTGCTCTTCATATTGCTCGGCAGCCTCTTCGAGTTGTTCTGGCGACTGGATCTGCACGTTCATCACTACCCGCGTAACTTCGAGCTTCACCGCATCGAGCATCGCAGCGAACAGTTCGAACGCCTCGCGCTTGTACTCCTGCTTCGGGTTCTTCTGCGCGTAACCGCGCAGATGGATGCCCTGGCGCAGATGGTCGAGCGCGGCGAGGTGTTCGCGCCAGCTACGGTCCAGCGTCTGCAACATGATCGAGCGTTCGAAGCCGCTGAAGTTTTCGCGGCCGACCTGCGCCACCTTCGACTCGTACGCCTCATCCGCAGCAGCCGTCACCGCTTCGAGAATTTCATCCACGCTGATCGACGACGACTCGTTGATCATTTCCTGGATCGCCAGATCGAGCTGCCACTCGTTGCGCAGCACTTCTTCCAGCTCAGGCACGTCCCACTGCTCTTCGATGCTGCCCGCCGGCACGAACTGATGGACGATGTCGGTAATCACGCCATGACGCATTGCGCCGATGGTTTCCGTGATGTCGTTCGCCTCGAGCAATTCATTGCGCTGCTGATAGATCACCTTGCGCTGATCGTTCGACACATCGTCGTATTCGAGCAATTGCTTACGAATATCGAAGTTGCGTGCCTCGACCTTGCGTTGCGCCGATTCGATCGAACGCGTGACGATGCCCGCTTCGATCGCCTCGCCTTCCGGCATCTTCAGGCGGTCCATGATGGAACGCACGCGGTCGCCGGCGAAAATGCGCAGCAGCGGATCTTCCAGCGACAGATAGAAGCGCGACGAACCCGGGTCGCCCTGACGGCCGGCACGGCCGCGCAACTGGTTGTCGATCCGGCGTGATTCGTGACGCTCGGTGCCGATGATGTGCAGACCGCCCGCGGCCTTCACCTGGTCGTGCAGCGCCTGCCATTCGTCATGCAGCTTCTGGATGCGGCGTTGCTTTTCGTCAGCGGGGATGGAGTCATCGAGTTCGATGAAGGTCGCCTGCTTCTCGGCGTTGCCGCCTAGCACGATGTCGGTACCGCGGCCGGCCATATTGGTCGCGATCGTCACGCGCTGCGGACGGCCCGCTTCCGCCACGATCTCCGCTTCGCGTGCGTGCTGCTTGGCGTTCAGCACTTCGTGCGGCAAGCCTGCTTGCTTCAGCAAGTGCGACAGCAACTCGGAGTTTTCGATCGAGGTCGTGCCGACCAGCACCGGCTGACCACGTTCGTGGCAGTCGCGAATATCGCGAATCACCGCGTCGTAACGTTCCTTCGCCGTCTTGTAAATCTGGTCCTGCTTGTCGATCCGCTTCGGCGGACGGTTCGTCGGGATCACGACCGTTTCCAGCCCGTAGATCTCGTTGAACTCGTACGCTTCCGTATCAGCCGTACCGGTCATGCCGGACAGCTTCGCGTACATACGGAAGTAGTTCTGGAACGTGATCGACGCGAGCGTCTGGTTCTCGCTCTGGATCTTGACGTGTTCCTTCGCCTCGACAGCCTGGTGCAGGCCATCCGACCAGCGGCGGCCCGACATCAGGCGACCGGTGAATTCGTCGACGATCACGACTTCGTTGTTCTGCACCACGTAGTGCTGGTCTTTGTAGAACAGCGTGTGCGCGCGCAAAGCGGCGTACACGTGATGCATCAACGTGATGTTCTGCGGCGCGTACAGGCTTTCGCCCTCGCCGATCAGGCCCCATTCGGAGAGCAGGCGCTCCGCCTTTTCGTGGCCCGATTCCGTCAGGAACACCTGACGGCCCTTTTCGTCCAGCGTGTAGTCGCCCGGCTTTTCGACGCCCGTGCCGTCTGCCTTTTCTTCGCCAATCTGGCGTTCGAGCAGCGGCGGCAGCGCATTCATGCGCACATACAGTTCGGTGTGATCTTCGGCCTGGCCGGAGATGATGAGCGGCGTACGCGCTTCGTCGATCAGGATCGAGTCCACTTCGTCGACGACCGCGAAATTCAGCGAGCGCTGCACCCGCGCATCGGTCTCGTAGACCATGTTGTCGCGCAGGTAGTCGAAGCCGAATTCGTTGTTGGTACCGTAGGTGATGTCCGACGCGTACGCCTGCTGCTTCATGGCATGGTCCATCTGCGACAGGTTGATACCCACCGACAGACCAAGGAAGTTATACAGGCGCGCCATCCATTCGGCGTCACGCTGCGCAAGGTAATCGTTCACCGTCACGACGTGCACGCCGCGCCCAGCGAGCGCGTTCAGGTACACCGGCAGCGTGGCGACCAGCGTCTTGCCTTCGCCGGTGCGCATTTCGGCGATCTTGCCGTAGTGCAGCACCATCCCGCCGATCAGCTGGACGTCGAAGTGGCGCATCTTCAGCACACGCTTGCTTGCCTCGCGGCAGACCGCGAAGGCCTCCGGCAGCAGCTTGTCGAGCGACTCGCCGCTGGCGATGCGCTGGCGGAATTCACCCGTTTTGGCGCGCAGTTGGTCATCCGTCAATTGCTCGATCTGCGGCTCGAGCGCATTGATCGCCGTGACGGTCTTTTGATATTGCTTGACTAGCCGCTGGTTGCGGCTGCCAAAAATCTTTTGTAGAAAACCGGTGGTCATCGGATCGGTGTCTGCGTCGCGGCTTCGGCTGGTTCTCGGCATGCGGTTGGGCCACATGCGGGTCCGGGGTCGGAAGTGCCTCGGCGGCTTAGTCCAAGAGTGAATTCGAATCGGGCATTTTAGCACGCGGCCCAGCGTGCGCCTGTGACACAGGCGCGACGCAGGGACGCCGTGCTCAGCCCCAGCCGGAGCCCATCGGAGCCGGCCGGGAGCACATCCCGCGCGGTACAATCCCGGCGTGGGTGCGCATAGTGTGCACTCACGCCCTACTATCCTACATGAGCCGCTCCCCGTCGTTTTCAAGGCCGCCGCCGAAGCAGTTCAACACCCGCCGCCCGCAGCCGGTCGCCGAGGTGCTCAACCGCACCGATGCCTTTGCCGCCCTGCGCGCCGGGGTGGAGCAGATCGCCGCGCTCGAGCGGGACCTGCGGCAGTTGCTGCCCGACTACCTGGCCTCGAGCGTCGAACCTGGATTCATCAAGGACGGCGTACTGGCACTATTTGCTGCGCATAACGCGCTGGCGGCTCGCTTGCGCCATCTGGAGCCGCGTCTGTTGTCCGATCTGCAGCAGCGCGGCTGGTCAGTCAACGCGTTGCGGATCCGCGTGCGGCCGCAAGCGGTGAAAGAGCCGCCCCCCATCAAACAGGCCCGCATGACGCCGGCAGGCGCCGACGCCTTGCACGCGCTGAGCGAATCGCTCGCGCCCTCGCCCTTACAGGCGGCGCTCGCAAAGATGGCGGCGCGGCACCTGCGAAATCGCGAAACCAAAAAATAAGCGGCCCCGCAGGGCCGCTTATTTTTCATACGTTAGAAGCGCACGCTACGCGGCGCTCCCGCAGACTCAGGCAAATGCCGTTTGCGTATCGAACGCAAAGCCACGCGGTGCTTTCTGCTTGTCTTCGAAGGTCACGATTTCGTATGCGTCCTCGTGCTTCAACAGTTCGCGCAGCAGCGCGTTATTGAGCCCGTGGCCCGACTTGTACGCCGTGTACGAGGCGAGCAGCGGGTGGCCAACCACATACAGGTCGCCGATCGCGTCGAGCATCTTGTGCTTCACGAACTCGTCGTCGTAGCGCAGGCCGTCGTTGTTCAGGATGCGGTACTCGTCCAGGGCGATGGCGTTGTCCATGCTGGCGCCGCGGGCGAGGCCCAGTTCACGGAGCATTTCCACTTCATGCGCATAGCCGAATGTGCGGGCCCGGGCGATATCGCGCACGTAGGACGTATGCGCGAAGTCCACTTCCAGCGCCTGGCCAGTCTTGTCGACCGCCGGGTGACGGAAATCGATCGTGAATTTCAGCTTGAAACCAAAAAACGGGTCCAGGCGGGCGAACTTGTCGCCTTCACGGATTTCGACCGGTTTCGTGACCTTGATGAACTTCTTCGCCGCGTTCTGTTCCTCAACCCCTACCGACTGGATCAGGAACACGAACGTCGCGGCGCTGCCGTCCATGATCGGAATTTCTTCGGCGGTGACATCGACATAAAGGTTGTCGATGCCGAGGCCCGCGCAGGCCGACATCAAATGTTCGATGGTCGAGACACGCACGCCATCCTTCTGGAGCACGGAGGCGAGGCGCGTGTCGCCGATCGACGTCGTGGCCGCAAGAATGTCTACCGGGGTCGGCAAGTCCACACGTGTGAACACGATACCCGTGTCAGGACCCGCCGGGCGGAGCGTCAACTCGACCTTGCGGCCCGAGTGCACCCCGATGCCGACAGTCTTGACAATCGATTTGATAGTGCGCTGCTTCAACATGGTGATCTTCTGTTCGATTGAAAATCCCAATCGGGACTTTTTATTCCATAGCGCGAAGTATACTCCATTACCCTAAGGAGCGTCGTTGCACTGACGGTATCAATCTGTTTCGCTGCATTACCCAAGTTACCGAATGGGCAAAGCGTGACGGGCCGATGCCCGGAACGGAGGCGTTTCCGGACATCAGCCCGCGTTACGACTTGTCACACGAATGCCTTCTGGCCGTTGCCCTGGCACAACGAAGCGCCGGGAAAAAGGCCCTTCAGCACTCCAGAACTAGCTCAACGTAGCGAGGATACTCCCTGCATCGCTGACTTCGAACTTGCCGGGTGCCTCGACGTGCAGCGTCTTGACCACGCCGTCGTCGACCACCATCGCGTAGCGCTGGGAACGAATCCCCATGCCGCGCGCCGACAGGTCCTGCTCCAGACCGAGCGCCCGCGTGAAAGCCGCACTACCGTCCGCCATCATGCGCACCTTGCCCGAGGTGTGCTGATCGCGTCCCCACGCGCCCATAACGAACGCGTCGTTGACGGACACGCACCAGATTTCGTCGATGCCGGCAGCGCGCAACTGCTCGGCGTGCTCGACATAACCCGGTACATGCTTGGCCGAACAGGTTGGGGTGAACGCGCCCGGCAATCCGAAGATCACCACGCGTTTGCCCGCCGTCTGTTCGCGCACGTCGAAGCTGTTCGGCCCGATCGTGCAGCCCGCACGGTCGTCTTCGATCAATTCGAAGACGGTTGCGTCGGGTAGCTTTTCACCCACCTTGATCATGCTCAGTCCTTCACATCGATGCGGAGCGTGCCCGCACGTTGTTGCGCCGCAGTGGATCGCGCATTTGCGCACCTGCCCCTACTTTTTGCGCTATCTGCCGGCGACAGCCACCCCTTCCGCTTCGCGAATCCGAAGAGGGCACCTGTCCTTGCCGCGTTCTTACGAAACGCAGCCTGCCTGGTCGTTCCACCCGCCACGCTCGTGCATTTCCCTGCTGGCACGCAATCCACGTGCCGCAGCGAAAGCCTGCTCGCGCGCGTCAGTCCGCCTGCTTGCGCAGGAAGGCCGGAATATCGTACGTATCGACGCCCTTTTCCTGCAGCGCCTGCACGTGCGAAGCCGCCGTGTCACGCGAAGTGCGCCACACTGCCGGCGTATCCAGCGCGCCGTAGTCTGCCGTGCTTGCGTGGTGTTGCGGAGCGTACGCATGTTGCATTGCGCCGATCGGCTGGTTGTCCGTGCCGGTACGCAGCAGCGTCATCGGTGCCGACTGCTGCTTCTTCGCCGCACGGCCCAGACCCGTTGCCACCACCGTCACGCGCAGCGCGTCGCCCATTGCATCATCGTATACCGCACCGAAAATCACGGTAGCGTCTTCCGCCGCGTAGCTCTTGATGGTGTTCATCACTTCGCGGGTTTCCGACAAACGCAGCGAACGGCTCGACGTGATGTTGACCAGCACGCCACGTGCGCCCGACAGATCCACGCCTTCCAGCAGCGGGCTAGCCACAGCCTGCTCGGCAGCCAGACGCGCGCGATCGACGCCGGCAACCGTCGCCGTGCCCATCATCGCCTTGCCTTGCTCGCCCATCACCGTCTTCACGTCTTCAAAGTCGACGTTCACCAGACCGTCGACGTTGATGATTTCGGCGATGCCTGCAACCGCGTTGTTCAGAACGTCGTCTGCGCACTGGAAGCACTTGTCCATCTCGGCGTCATCGCCCATCACCTCGAACAGCTTGTCGTTCAGAACGACGATCAGCGAGTCGACGTGATCCTCCAGTTGCTGCGAACCAGCTTCTGCCACACGCATGCGCTTGCCGCCTTCGAATTCGAACGGCTTGCTGACCACGCCAACAGTCAAGATACCCATTTCCTTGGCGATCTGCGCCACGACCGGAGCTGCCCCCGTGCCCGTGCCGCCACCCATGCCTGCGGTGATGAACACCATGTGTGCGCCGCGCAGTGCGTCTGCGATACGCTCACGTGCTTCTTCTGCTGCTGCGCGGCCCATTTCCGGCTTGGCACCAGCGCCCAGACCGGTGTTGCCGAGCTGGATCACCGCGGTGGCACGCGAACGCGACAGAGCCTGTGCGTCCGTGTTCATCACGATGAAGTCGACGCCTTGCACGCCGCGGTTGATCATGTGCTGAACGGCATTGCCGCCAGCGCCACCGACTCCGACCACCTTGATGATGGTGCCGTTGGTTTCGGTTTCCAGCATCTGGAATTCCATGTTGCCTCCGTCAAGATAAAAAATTGCAGCCACTCGGCCGTTATTCGGCAGGAGATCGGGCAACCCCCTGTCGCGCGCCAGCCGCCGGCACCAGCGCGTATTTTAAAAACCGTTCGTACAGCGAATGCTTTAGAAATTGCCCAGGAACCAGTCCTTCATGCGGGTGAAGACCTGGCCCATCGAACCGGATTGCACCGCCACCTTGCGGCCGCGCATCCGTTGCGAACGTCCTTCCACCAGCAGGCCCATCGCCGTCGAGTAGCGCGGGTTGCGCACCACGTCCGCGAGACCGCCCGCGTATTCCGGCACGCCGATCCGCACCGGCTTCAGGAAAATGTCCTCACCCAGTTCGACCATGCCGATCATCATCGACGCACCACCGGTCAGAACCACGCCGGAGCTCAGCAGTTCCTCGTAACCCGACTCGCGCACCACCTGCTGCACGAGCGAAAACAGTTCTTCGACACGCGGCTCGATCACCGCCGCCAGCGCCTGGCGCGACAGCGTGCGCGGACCGCGCTCGCCCAGACCCGGCACTTCGATCATCTCGTCCGGATCGGCAAGCGCCTGCTTGGCAATGCCGTAGTCGACCTTGATGTCTTCCGCATCCGGCGTCGGCGTACGCAGCGCCATGGCGATGTCGCTGGTGATCTGGTCGCCGGCGATCGGAATCACCGCGGTATGACGGATCGCGCCTTCGCTGAAAATCGCGATGTCCGTCGTACCGCCGCCGATGTCGACCAGCACCACGCCCAGCTCCTTCTCGTCTTCCGTCAGCACCGCCAGCGACGACGCCAGCGGCTGCAGGATCAGGTCGTTCACTTCAAGCCCGCAACGGCGCACGCACTTGACGATGTTCTGCGCCGCGCTCACCGCGCCCGTCACGATATGCACCTTCACTTCGAGGCGGATGCCGCTCATGCCGATCGGCTCGCGGACGTCTTCCTGGCCGTCGATGATGAATTCCTGGGTCAGGATGTGCAGCACCTGCTGATCGGTCGGGATGTTGATCGCCTTGGCCGTCTCGATCACGCGCGCGACGTCCGCCTGCGTGACTTCCTTTTCCTTGATCGCCACCATGCCGCTCGAATTGAACGAGCGGATATGGCTGCCGGCGATCCCGGTAAACACATTCGTGATCTTGCAGTCAGCCATCAGCTCGGCTTCTTCAAGCGCCCGCTGAATAGACTGCACGGTGGCCTCGATGTTCACCACCACGCCTTTCTTGAGCCCCTTCGATTCGCTCTGGCCGAGGCCGATCACCTCGTAGTGACCTTCGCCTTTCAGCTCGGCGACGATGGCCACGACCTTCGACGTCCCAATGTCGAGGGCGACCAGCAGATCTTTGTAGTCTTTACTCATAGCGTGCTCATTGCGTGTGATGTTCCGTTACTTCTTGCCTTTGTCGGGTTCGCTGATAAAGCGCATGCCTGCTGCGCGAATCGCGAAACCGTTCGGATAGCGCAAGTCCGCATACTCGATATCCTTCCCCCAACGTTGCGTCACTGCTGCCCACGCCGCCGTCAGGCGCCGGCTGCGATCAAACAGCGTCTGCTGATTGCGCTCGCGCCCCAGTTCCACCTGCGTGCCGTTCGACAGCTTCACCGTCCAGGCGTAACGCGGCGACAGCGTTACCTCTTCCGGCGTCGCGCCCAGCGGCGCAAACCATTTCTTGAAGTCGCGATAGCGTGCGACCACTTCCTGCGCCGTGCCGTCGGGACCGTCGAAGGCCGGCAGATCCTCTTCGAGTTCGCCCTGATTGGCCGTGAACAGTTCGCCGTCCACGCTCACCAGTTGATCGCTGCCCCACGTCCCTAGCGGTTTGTACTCTTCCAGCGTGACAGCCAGCGCATTCGGCCAGACGCGCCGCACACTCGCGTGACGCACCCACGGCATCTGTTCGAAGGCCTGGCGCGCCGCGTCCAGATCCACGGTAAAAAAGTTGCCCTTCAAGCGGCCCACTACCCCGGCGCGCACCGTTGGCGAATTGATGTGCTCGGTGTCGCCGTCGATGCGGATTTCGCGCAACGCAAAGTTCGGCCGCTGCACCAGCCAGATCCCGCCAGCCGCCAGCAGCACGAGCACCAGCAACGCGTGCAACGCGTTGGCGGCGAAATTGAGCTGGCGAACGTTGTTCCACATAGCGATAACGTCAGCCCTTCAGCGTGAGCGCCAACACGCTCACGACCAGTTCTTTGTAGCTGATGCCGACCGCACGCGCCGCTTTCGGCGGCAGCGAGTGATCGGTCATGCCCGGCGCCGTGTTCACTTCGAGGAAATACGGGTTGCCCTGTGCATCCAGCATGAAATCGGCACGGCCCCAATCGGTGCAGCCGAGCACGTCGAACGCGCGGCGCGCCAGCGTCTTCAGGCGCGCTTCCTCGGCCGGCGCCACGCCGCACGGAATCAGGTACTGCGTATCGTTGGCGACGTACTTCGCGTGATAGTCGTAGAACTCGCCCGCCGGCACGATACGGATCACCGGCAGATCCAGGTCGCCTGCAATGCATGCGGTGTACTCGCCGCCGCCTTCGATGCTCTTTTCCACCACGACGATCTTGTCGAACTTCGCGGCTTCTTCCAGCGCAGCCGGCAACGCATCGGCGCTCTTCACCTTGATTACCGCGACGCTCGAACCTTCGCTTGCCGGCTTCACGAACAGCGGCAAGCCGAGCTTGGCGACGATATCCGCCGCGCGCGCCGCATAGTCGTCACCGCGCAGCACCGCTTCGAACGGCGGCGTCGGCACGCCCAGTTGCTGCCACACGAGCTTGGTGCGGAACTTGTCGAGACCGAGCGCCGAGCCCAGTACGCCGCTGCCGGTGTAGCGAATGCCGTAGAAGTCGAGCGCGCCCTGAATCTGGCCGTTCTCGCCGTAGCCGCCATGCAGCGCGTTGAAGGCGCGCACAAAACCCTCGTCTTTCAACGCCGCGAGCGGACGCTCAGCGGGGTCGAACGGATGAGCGTCGATGCCGGCCTCGCGCAAGCCTTGCAGCACGAGGCGGCCCGAGTTGAGCGACACTTCGCGCTCGGCGGATTCACCGCCAAGCAGGACTGCCACTTTGCCGAACGTCTTAGGATCGATACTGCTCATTTCACACCTTCGCTTTGCGCGATGCGACCGGGCACACCGCCGATCGAACCCGCACCCATCGTGATCACCACATCGCCTTCACGCACCAGAGCCGCGAGCGCATCCGGCACTTCATCCACCGTTTCGACAAACACCGGTTCGGTCTTGCCCGCCACGCGGATCGCGCGTGCCAGCGCCCGGCCGTCGGCGGCGACGATCGGCGCTTCGCCCGCTGAATAGACCTCCGTCAACACCAAAGCATCGACGGTGGACAGCACTTTCACAAAATCTTCGAAGCAGTCACGCGTACGCGTGAAGCGGTGCGGCTGGAACGCCAGCACCAGACGCCGGCCAGGGAACGCGCCACGGGCCGCAGCAATCGTCGCGGCCATTTCCACCGGGTGATGGCCGTAGTCGTCGACCAGCGTGTAGGTGCCGCCGGGCTTTTCGCCTGAAGTCACCAGCACTTCGCCGTAGCGCTGGAAGCGCCGGCCTACGCCGTTGAAATCCGCCAGCGCTCGCTGGATATCGGCATCTTTCACTTCAAGTTCAGTCGCAATCGCAATGGCGGCCAAAGCGTTCTGCACGTTGTGCGTGCCCGGCAGGTTCAAAACGATGTCGATCGGCGCCGCATCTTCGCGCAGCGCCGTGAAGTGCATCCGGCCATCGTGAGCCTCGACGTTCACCGCGCGCACCTGCGCATCGGCCGCGAGACCGTAGCGAATGATCGGCTTCGAGACGAACGGCAGGATCTCCTTCACGTTCGGATCGTCGACGCACAGCACCGCAATGCCGTAGAACGGCAGGCGATGCGTGAACTCGATGAACGCCTGCTTGAGCCGCGCAAAATCGTGGCCGTAGGTGTCCATGTGATCGGCATCGATGTTCGTGATGACTTCGATCACCGGGAACAGATTCAGGAACGACGCATCCGACTCGTCCGCTTCGGCGACGATGAAGTCGCCGGTGCCGAGGCGCGCGTTCGCGCCTGCGCTGATCAGCCGGCCGCCGATCACGAAAGTCGGATCGAGACCGCCCGCGGCGAGCACGCTCGCCACCAGCGAGGTGGTCGTCGTTTTGCCGTGCGTGCCGGCAATCGCAATGCCTTGCTTCAGGCGCATCAGTTCGGCGAGCATCACCGCGCGCGGCACGATCGGAATGCGGCGATGACGCGCGGCCAGCACTTCCGGGTTGTCGCTGCGCACAGCCGTCGAGACGACCACGGCGTTCGCGCCTTCGATGTTCTCGGCGTCATGGCCGATCGCAATGCGCGCGCCGAGCGCGGCGAGGCGGTCGGTCACGGCGTTCTTCGCCAGGTCCGAGCCGCTCACCTGATAGCCGAGGTTCACCAGCACTTCGGCGATGCCGCTCATCCCTGCGCCGCCGATACCGACGAAATGAATATGTTTGACGATGTGTTTCATTGTTGCCTTCCTTCTGTGCTCGGGCTCTGGCTCGGGACGACACCTGCCACGCTCGCGCAAATCTGCGCGACCTGTTCCGTGGCATCCGGTTTCGCGAGCGAGCGCGAACGCTCTGCCATCTCCGCGAGACTCTCGCGGGTCTGGCTGCGCAACCAGGCGGCGAGTCCATCCACCGTCAGATCGCGTTGCTGCACGACCAGCGCCGCGCCGTGATCGGCGAGGAACGCTGCGTTAGTTGTCTGGTGATCGTCGACCGCATGCGGGAACGGCACGAACAGCGCCGCCACGCCCACGGCCGCAATCTCGGCGACGGTCATCGCGCCCGAACGGCAGATCACCAGATCCGCGTTCGCGTAGGCGCTCTTCATGTCGTCGATGAACGGCACGAGCCGCACGTTTGCTTCTTGACCCGCTTCACCGGCCTCACCATTGGCGGCCAGCAAACCCGCTTCCACATAGTTCGCTTTCAGCGCATCGATATGCTTCGCGCCCGCCTGATGCACCACGCGCGGACGTTCCTGCGGATCCAGCAATGCCAGTGCACGCGGCACGACTTCGTTCAAAGCCGCGGCCCCCAGACTGCCGCCAAATACCAGCACATTCAGCGGACCGCTGCGTTGGGCGTAGCGTGCTTTGGGTGGCAATGCGCGCGCAAGTTCCTCACGAATCGGATTTCCGGTCCATTCGGCATGCGGCAGCGCGTCCGGGAACGCCACGAGCACGCGTTTCGCGACTTTCGCCAGCACCTTGTTTGCGAGGCCGGCAATCGAATTCTGTTCATGCAGCACGAGCGGACGGCCGCTCAACGCGGTCATCAAACCGGCCGGGAACGTGATGTAACCGCCCATGCCGAGCACCACGTCGGGCTTCACGCGCCGCAGCACGCTCAAGCTCTGGGCGCAGGCGCGCAGCAGATTGACCGGCAGCATCAGCTTGGTCTTCAGGCCCTTGCCGCGCAGACCGCCGAAGCGCACGTATTCCATCGGAATGCCGTGCTTGGCGACGAGCGTTGCTTCCATGCCCGCGGGGTTGCCGAGCCACACGACTTTCCAGCCCCACGCCTGCATCAGATGGGCGACCGCGAGTCCCGGGAACACGTGTCCTCCGGTGCCGCCGGCCATCACCATCAGGGTGCGCTGCTGCGTGGGGGTCATACTTTCCCTCCGCGCATCAACACCCGGTTCTCATAGTCGACGCGCATCAGCACCGCGACCGCCACACAGTTCAGCAAAATGCCCGAACCACCGTAGCTGACGAGCGGCAATGTGAGACCCTTGGTCGGCAGCAAGCCGAGGTTCACGCCCATATTGATAAAGGTCTGCGCGCCGAACCACAGGCCCATGCCCTTCGCCACCAGCCCCGCAAAGGTGCGATCGAGCGCCAGCGCCTGACGGCCGATTTCGAACGAGCGGCGCACGATCCAGTAGAACATCAGGATCACCACCAGCACGCCCACAAAACCCAGTTCCTCGCCGATCACCGCGAGGATAAAGTCGGTATGCGCTTCCGGCAGGTAGTTGAGCTTTTCAACGCTACCGCCGAGGCCCACGCCAAACCATTCGCCGCGCCCGAAAGCGATCAGCGAGTGCGTCAATTGATACGCCTTGCCCTGCGCGTAACGGTCGTCCCATGGATCGAGGTACGCGAAGATCCGCTCACGACGCCACGGCGACGCCCACACCAGCAGGCTGAAGGTGCCGACCGCGGTCGCCACCAGGCCGCCGAACAGCTTGCCGTTCACGCCGCCGAGGAACAGAACGCCCATCGCGATCGCGGCGATCACCATGAAAGCGCCCATGTCCGGCTCGAGCAGCAGCAACGCGCCGACCACGCCCACGGCAAACGCCATCGGCAAAAATCCCTTGGCGAAGCTATGCATGTATTCCTGCTTGCGCACGGTGTAGTTCGCCGCGTAGATCGTCACGGCGAGCTTCATGATTTCCGACGGCTGCATGTTCGTGATGCCGAGCGGGATCCAGCGGCGCGCGCCGTTCACGCCCTTGCCGATGTGCGGAATCAGCACGATCACAAGACTCAGTAAGGCCAGCAGGAAGAGCTTCGGCGCGTACTTGTCCCAGGTCGAAACCGGAATCCGGAAGGCGATCACGCCCACCACCGAGCCCATCACCACGAAGATGATCTGGCGCACGAGGAAGGCCCAGTCGCGATACGACGAGTACTTCGGCGAGTCCGGCATCGCAATCGACGCCGAGTACACCATCACGATGCCGAGGCCCAGCAGCGCGATCACTACCCACAGCAGCGAGTGGTCGTAATCGAGCATGCGCGAGCGCAGCGGACGCACGCCGTTGACGGCGCTCGCGAGGCCGCTCGTGGTGCGGCCTGCGCTCGCATCGCCGACTGAGCCGCGCTGCTTGGCGAGGCGCGAACCGAAGCGTTCCGACCAGCTCATATCATCGTCCCCCGCTCGGCAGCGATGTCTTCAACCGTGCTGCGAAACACCGCGGCACGATGCGCGTAACCCTTGAACATGTCGAAGCTCGCACAGGCCGGCGACAGCAGCACGGCATCGCCCGGCTGCGCGAGCGCTGCCGCGGCAAGCGTGGCTTCTTCGAGCGTGGCGTGATCGGTCATTGCGATACCGGTGTCGGCGAGCGCGGCGCGAATCAGCGGCGCATCGCGGCCGATCAGCATCACCGCACGGCACCAGCGCATCACCGGTGCGGCGAGCGGGTCGAATTCCTGGCCCTTGCCGTCGCCACCGGCAATCAGCACCGCGCGCTGCGCGAGGCCGTCGAGCGCCGCGACGGTCGCACCGACGTTGGTGCCCTTGCTGTCGTCCACATAGTCGATGCCGTCGATCGAGGCGATCAGCTCCACCCGATGCGGCTCGCCGCGGTACTCGCGCAAGCCATGCAGCAACGGCGCGCCCGGCAAATCGATCGCGCGCGCCAGCGCAAATGCGGCGAGCGCGTTGGCGGCGTTATGCAGGCCGCGGATGCGCAGCGCATCGGCCGGCATCAGGCGCTTGAGGCCGATGCTCGGCGGTGCGGCGGTTTCGTTCTTGCGACGACGGGTCGGCGCGGGTTCGTCGGTGGCGTCACGGTCATGAGCTTCAACGAGCCAAATGATGCCGTTGTCGCGCATCAGGCCGTAGTCCCCGGGACGCGTCGGCTCGGTGACACCGAAGGTGACCACCGGCGCCGTTGCCTCGGCGGCGGGCGCGAGCGCCATCACGCGAGCGTCGTCGCGGTTCAGCACCCGCACGGTCTCTGCTGCGAAAATCCGGCCCTTCGCCGCGGCGTAGGCGTCGAGTCCGCCATGCCAGTCGAGGTGGTCCTGCGTGATGTTGAGAACGACCGCCGCATCCGGGGCAAACGTATGCGCCGTTTCCAACTGGAAGCTCGACAGTTCGAGCACCCACACATCGGGCAGCGCGGTGTTGTCGATCGCTTCGGTCAGCTTGTCGAGCGCGGCGGGGCTGATATTGCCTGCCACCGCGACCTTCTTGCCGGCGCGTTCGCACAGCAGGCCGGTCAGACTCGTCGTGGTGGTCTTGCCGTTGGTGCCGGTGATCGCGATGACCTTCGGCGCATAGCCGCTCTCGCCCAGCGTCTTCAGCGCCTGGGCGAAAAATTCAAGCTCGCCCCAGACCGGGATGTCCTTTTCGCGTGCTTCGGTAATCAGCGGCAGCAGGTCGGCGGCAAGCGGCGACAAACCGGGGCTGATCGCCACCAGTTCGACGCCTTCGAGCAGCACAGGCGAAAACGGACCGCCGACAAAGTCGGCATCGATGCCATGCGCTTCCAGCCCGGACAGGTTCGGCGGCACCTCGCGCGTGTCAGCCACGCGCAGCCGACACCCGTGCCGCGCGCACCAGCGCGCCATCGCGAGACCCGATTCACCGAGTCCCAGCACGAGCACCATCGGCTTTTGCCGATCCCGAAACTTCTCGCCAAACATCGCTTTCCCTTTTTACTTCGTCAACTGCTTAACGCAACTTGAGCGTGGACAAACCGAACAGACACAGCATCAGCGTGATGATCCAGAAACGCACGACAACCTGCGTCTCCTTCCAGCCGGACAATTCGAAATGGTGATGCAGCGGCGCCATCTTGAAGAGGCGCCGGCCTTCGCCGTAACGGCGCTTGGTGAACTTGAACCAGGTCACCTGCAGCATCACGGAGAGCGTCTCCGCCACGAAGATGCCGCCCATAATGAAGAGCACGATTTCCTGGCGCACGATCACCGCGATGGTGCCGAGCGCGCCGCCCAGCGCCAGCGCGCCGACGTCGCCCATGAACATCTGCGCGGGGTGCGTGTTGAACCAGAGGAACGCGAGCCCTGCCCCACCCATCGCGGAACAGAAAATCAACAGTTCACCGGCGCCGGCGATATGTGGAAACAGCAGGTATTTCGAGTACACCGAGCTACCCATCACATACGCGAACACACCGAGCGACGCGCCCACCAGCACGACGGGCATGATCACCAGACCGTCGAGGCCGTCGGTCAGATTCACGGCATTGCTGGCGCCGACGATCACCAGATACGTCAGCACGATGAAGCCCCACACGCCGAGCGGATAGCTGATCGACTTGAAGAACGGCAGCATCAGATCGGCGTGCGGCGGCAGACCCATCGACAGGCCGCTACGCACCCACGCCATGAACAGGTCGAACACTCGCACGTTGCTCGCTTCGGACACGCTAAAGGCGAGATAAACGGCGGCAAACAGACCGATCACCGATTGCCAGAAATACTTCTCGCGCGACGACATGCCGCGCGGGTCCTTGTAGACCACCTTGCGGTAATCGTCGACCCAGCCGATCACGCCGAAACCGAAGGTGACGAGAATCACAATCCAGATGAAACGGTTGGTCAGGTCGGCCCACAGCAGCGTCGACACCGCGATGCCGAGCAGGATCAGCACGCCGCCCATGGTCGGGGTGCCGGATTTGACGAGGTGGGTTTGCGGGCCGTCTTTTCGGACGGCCTGACCCACCTTCATGGCCGTCAGCTTGCGGATCACCGCCGGGCCGCAGACGAGCCCGATCAACAGCGCGGTGATCGTCGCCGCGACAGCCCGGAAAGTCAGATAACTGAACACGCGCAAGAAGCTTGCGTCATTCTGCAGCCATTGCGCCAGCGCCAGTAGCATGCTTCGGTCCTTCTATTTCAATGTGCGCCGGGCGCCGCGCCCGGTGCGATGGGTTGTGGACTCGTTACGGCGTCCACCACGCGTTCCATTTTCATGAAGCGCGAGCCTTTCACGAGAAGCGTTGCTGCAGCGCCGTTTCCTTCCAATTGAGCGGCCTGCAGCAGTTGTACGACGAGCGCGGCGACATCGTCGACGTGATGCGCACCTTCGCCATAGGCGGTGCAGGCATCGCGCGACGCATCGCCGAGCGCGTACAGCGCGTCGATGCCGCGCTCTTTGGCGTAAGCACCGATTTCACGGTGAAACGCCGGACCGTTGTCGCCGACTTCGCCCATGTCGCCCATCACCAGCAGGCGCGGGGACGGCCGGGAGGCAAGCACGTCGATCGCAGCGCGCATCGAATCGGGGTTGGCGTTGTAGGTGTCGTCGATCACCGTGGCGCCGGCCAGCGCGCCGAGCGCCGCGCGCTTGACCTGCAGGCGTCCTTTCACCGCGCCGAACGATTCGAGCCCGCGCTGGATCGCGTCGAGCGAGACCTCTGCGGCCAGCGCGGCGGAAGTGGCCGCCAGCGCGTTGTGCGCGTTGTGGTCGCCGAGCACCTGCAGCGTGACGTCGAGGTGGCCTTCCGGCGTATCGATGCTCAGCAGGTTGCCGGTGAACGTGCCGGTCACGGCGGCCTCGGTCGTGCGGTCTGCGGAGTTGAGCGCGAAGTCGATGATGCGGTTGCCGGTGGCGGCCACACGCCAGATGCTCGCGTAGGCGTCATCTGCCGGAAACACCGCGACGCCCTCAGGGGACAGCGCGTGAATCACGCTGGCATGTTCCAGCGCGACCGCTTCCACGGTTGCCATGAACTCCTGGTGCTCGCGCTGTGCGTTGTTCACCACCGCCACCGTCGGCTCGGCGATCTTGCCGAGCAAGGCGGTTTCGCCGGGGTGATTCATGCCGAGTTCCACTACCGCCAGTTGATGCGCGGCGCTGAGACGGAACAACGTAAGCGGCAGGCCGATGTCGTTGTTGAAGTTGCCGGCGGTAGCCAACCGGGCGTCCGCACCGACCGCCGCCGCGAAGATCGACGCAATCATTTCCTTGACCGTCGTCTTGCCGTTGCTGCCCGTCACCGCGACGAGCGGCATCGCGAAGCGACGGCGCCAGCCGCGTGCGAGCGCGCCCAGCGCGGCTCGCGTGTCGGCCACCTTCAAGGCGGGCACTTGCCAGTCGGCCGGAATGCGCGTGACCAGTGCCGCGGCGATATCGCGGACGGCCACGTCGGACAGGAAATCGTGCGCGTCGAACCGGTCGCCCTTGAGCGCGACGAACAGGTCACCCGGACCTGCGGTGCGGCTATCGGTCGACACATGCTCGAACGTGATGCTGTCGTCACCCAAAACGGTCGCGCCCGGTATCAACGCCGCAGCTTCGCGCAGAGAAAACATCGTCATTCGCCACCTCCGCGAGCGTGCGTCGCACGGGCGGCCAGCGCCAGACGTGCGTGATCCTGATCGGAGAAAGCGCGTTTCTTACCCATGATTTCCTGTGTTGCTTCGTGCCCCTTACCCGCCAGCACAATCACGTCTTCGCGCGCCGCAGTACGAATCGCCTGCAGGATGGCGCTTGCACGATCCTCAATGCGGCGGGCCTTCGACGCGTCTTTCATGCCGGCCGCAATCTGGTCGAGAATCTTCTGCGGGTCTTCGCTGCGCGGGTTGTCGCTTGTCACGACCACACCGTCCGCCAGCTTTTCCGCAATCGCGCCCATCAGCGGACGCTTGGTCGCGTCGCGATCGCCACCGCAGCCGAACATGCAGATCAGTTCGCCGCCGCGCGCCGCCGCCATCGGGCGCAGCGCTTCGAGGGTCTTTTCCAGTGCGTCCGGCGTGTGGGCGTAGTCGATCACGACGAGCGGCTCGTCGTTCTGCAGGCGGCCGCCCAGGCGTTGCATGCGGCCGTTGACGGGCTCGAGCTTCGCCAGTTCGGCCAGTGCCGCGTCGAACGGCACGTCCGCGGCGAGCAGCGCGCCGAGCACGCCCAGCAGGTTGCTGACGTTGAAGGCGCCGAGCGTCTGGACTTCGACTTCGGCGTCGCCCCAGTCGGAGGTGGTCAGATAAAACGCCGTACCGGTCGCGGTCGCACGGACGTCGGTCGCGTGCAGCCAGGCGTCGGCTTGCGGCGCTGCGGTGTCCGGCGCCTCGGTGCGCGTGCCAAGCCCGTAGGCGATCGTGCGTGCGTGACCCCGGGTGCTGGCAAGCAGTCGTTGGCCGGCTGCGTCGTCGTGATTGATCACCGCGCAACGCAGCTCCGGCCATGCAAACAGACGCGCCTTGGCGGCCTCGTAAGCGGCGAAGGTGCCGTGGTAGTCCAGGTGATCCTGGGTGAGATTGGTGAACACGGCAATATTGAAGGCCGTGCCGTTCACGCGCCCCTGATGCAGCGCATGCGACGACACTTCCATCGCCACCGCCTTGGCACCGGCATCGCGCAATTGCGAGAGACTGCGCTGCAGCTGCGGCGCGTCCGGTGTCGTGAAGCCGGTATGCACCAGGTGACCAGGCATGCCGCTACCCAGCGTGCCGATGATCGCGCAGGGCGTGCCGAGCGCGCTCAGCGCGGCGGCAATCCACTGGCTGCACGAGGTCTTGCCGTTGGTGCCCGTGACGCCGACCACCCGCATCGCGTCGCTCGGGTCGCCATACCAGCTACTGGCGATCGAACCCGCCAGCTCGTTCAACGCCGGCACAGCGAGCGCCAGCGTGGAATCCGGCGTGCCGGTGAAATTCTCGGGTTGAAACAAAACCGCAGCCGCGCCGCGTTCGATCGCGCTGTCGATAAACGGGCGGTTGTCGGCGCCGTCGACCGCGTAGGCGAGAAACACGTCGCCCGCCGCGAGCGAGCGCGAATCGGCGTGCAGATGAGCACCTGGCTGCACGCGGGCGTGCAGCCAGGTGAGTGCGTCGGCGATTTGCCGGTGCGCTGGATGCTTCGAACGTAGCGCACTCATCGAACCACTCCTGGATGGCTTTTCGCGTTGGCCGCGATGGTCATTTTCCTGGCGCCGCCGCCCGTAGCGAGCTTCTTGGCGGCCGGGGGCGGCAGGCCCGGGGCGGCAGGAGCGACCGGCGCCGAATCGTCCGATACCACCATCTGCTTGACCGGCATGTCAGGGGGAATATTGAGCGAGCGCAGGGTGTCCCCGGCGATCGCCGAGAACACCGGACCCGACACCTGGCCGCCGAAGTGGCTGCCGGCCGTCGGCTCATCCACCGACACGGCGACCACGATGCGAGGATCCGGCATCGGCGCCATGCCGACGAACGACGCGCGGTACTTCGATTTGTCGTAGCCGTGCGCGCCGTGCTTGTATGCCGTGCCGCTCTTGCCGCCGACGCGGTAACCCGGCACCGCTGCATCGGGCGAGGTACCGCCGGGCGCGACCACGGTTTCGAGCATCGCGCGCACTTCGCGGGCGGTGACCGGCGAGAAAATCTGCGGACCGCTGGCGGGCTGATCGCCCGGCGAGCGGAAGATGGTCACCGGCATAATTTCGCCGTCGTGCGCGATGGCAGTGTAGGCACGCGCCAACTGGAACAGCGACGCCGACAAGCCGTAACCGTACGACATCGTCGCCTGCTCGATGCGGCGCCAGCTCTTCCACGGCCGCAAATGGCCCGCGGTCGCGCCGGGGAAGCCGATTTTCGGCGCCTGGCCAAGACCGATGCTGGTATACATATTCCACATCTCTTCGGGCTTGAGCGTCATGGCGATCTTCGTCGCGCCGATGTTGCTCGATTTCTGAATCACGCCGCCAACCGTCAGCACGCCGAACGCGCTGTCGTCGGTGATCGTCGCGCCATCGAGATTGAAGTGGCCCGGCCCCGTGTCTACCAGTGTAGTCGGCGCCACGCGATGCAGATCGAGCGCGAGCGAGATCGTGAACGGCTTCATGATCGAGCCTGGCTCGAACTCGTCCGTCAGCACCCGGTTGCGCAACTGGTCGCCGGTCAGGTGCGAGCGGTCGTTCGGGTTGAAGGTCGGATAATTGACGAGCGCCAGCACTTCGCCGGTACGCACGTCGATCACCATGGCCGCGCCGGCCTTGGCCTTGAATTTCTCAACCGCGGCCTTCAGGTTGGTGTAGGCGATGTACTGGATCTTGCTGTCGATGGCCAGATCCACGTCCTGGCCGTTGTGCGGCACGACCTGTTCGTCGACGTCCTCAATAATGTGCCCCATCCGGTCCTTGATGACGCGGCGGATGCCCGGCATACCCTCGAGCTGCTTCTGGTCACCGAGTTCGACGCCTTCCTGGCCCTCGTCCTCGACATTGGTGAAGCCGATCAGGTGGGCCGCAATCTCGCCTTCCGGGTAGAAGCGCTTGTATTCGTCACGCTGATAAATGCCGGGAATGTCGAGCGCAGCCACCTGTGCGGCGACGTCGACCGGCACCTGGCGTTTCACATAGACGAAGTTCTTATCTTCGGAGAGCTTGGCGCGCAATTCGGTATTCGTCATACCAAGCAGCTTGCCGAGCGCGGCCAGCTTGTCCGCGCCGAGATCGTCCGGCACAGCTTCGGGAATTGCCCAAATGGCGCGCACCGGCAAGCTCGTGGCCAGGACAAGGCCGTTACGGTCGAGAATCTTGCCGCGCGTAGCCGGCATCTCCAGCGTGCGCTGATAGCGGCTTTCGCCCTGCTTCTGATAGAACGCGTTGCCCGGACCCTGAATCCAGAAGGCACGGCCAGCGAGCGCGACGAACGCCATGAACAGCATGAACACGACGAGCTTCGAGCGCCACATCGGCAGGCGCACGGAGAGGATCGGGTTCGATGCGAACGGAACGCTCTTGCGGTTCGACGTCTTTTTCATCGCGCGCCCCCGTGACGGGTGGTGAGCGGGGTCGATGCCGAGGCCGGCGCCGAAGTCGGCACTGGCGCATCTTCAGCCGTGGCGGCGCCCGGGTCGAGCGTCAGATATTGGGTGCGGCCGGTCGTGACGGACTGCATTTTCAGCGAGTCCGTCGCAATCTGCTCGATGCGCGAAGTCTTCGACATCGCGCTCTGCTGATATTGAAGCTGCGAGTAGTCCTGCTGCAGCTGGCGCTCCTGAGATTGCGCGCGCTGCAACTGGATAAAGATCTGACGCTGCTGATTCGTGGCGTTGACTACAGACAAGGCACAACCCATTACAACAATCAGCAGAAAGATATTGAGGCGGCTCATGGCGCGATACGCTCCGCCACACGCATCACAGCAGAACGGGCGCGCGGATTCGCGGCGACTTCAGCGTCGCTCGCGAACACGCGGCCAATGATCTTGAGCGGCGGGCTGGGCAGGTCGACCGCACGGATCGGCAGGCGACGGTCGACCGCAGGCGTACTGGCGTGCGCCTGCATGAACCGTTTGACGATCCGATCCTCGAGCGAATGAAAGCTGATCACGACCAGCCGCCCCCCTTGCTCCAACAGCGCCAACGCTGCTTCTAAAACGACTTGCAGCTCCGCAAGCTCTTGATTGATGTGAATCCGTATAGCTTGAAAGGTGCGGGTTGCCGGATCCTTGCCCTTCTCACGGGTCTTGACGACGTTAGCCACGATTTGGGCAAGCTCGCCCGTGCTGACGAGAGGCCCAAGACGGTCGGACTCTGCCCGGCGAGCAACAAGCGCCTTTGCAATCTGAAAAGCAAACCGTTCTTCCCCATAATCTCGTATTACCTCCGTCAGTTCCTGCACCGTGGCCCGCGCCAGCCAGTCAGCAGCAGACTCGCCGCGTGTCGGGTCCATCCGCATGTCGAGCGGGCCGTCGGCGCGGAAGCTGAAGCCCCGCTCCGGATCGTCGACTTGCGGCGACGACACGCCCAGATCCAGCAACACCCCCGACACCCGCCCTACCCCGCGCTCCGCAATTGCGTCGCGCAGTGAAGCAAAACTCTCGTGCACGATCTCAAAGCGCGGATCGGCAATTTTCTGCGCCGTGGCGATGGCGAGCGGGTCTTTGTCGAACGCAATCAAGCGCCCCGACTCGCCCAGCTTGCCCAACACAGCACGGCTATGACCGCCGCGTCCGAACGTGCCGTCCACATAGACGCCGTCCGGGCGCTTGACCAACGCCTCGACCGCTTCTTCCAGCAGCACCGTGCGATGCTGCAATTCGTTTCCCATCGCAGGTGCCATATATGTATGCCGCGATCAGAACGTGAAATTCTTCAACGCGTCGGGCATGCCCTGCGCCATCGCCGCCTGTTCCTTGGCCGCGTAGGTTTGTGCATCCCACAACTCGAAGTGACTACCCATGCCCAGCAACATGACTTCCTTTTCCAGCGAAGCCGCCATCCGCAATTCAGGAGAGACCAGCACGCGACCCGCGCCGTCCAGATCGACATCCGAAGCATTGCCAAGGAAAATCCGGCGCCACCAGTGGGCGTCCATTGGCAGCGCAGCGATCTTGGTGCGGAAGACTTCCCATTCCGGGCGCGGAAATAGCAACAGGCAGCCGTCCGGATGCTTGGTGATCGTCACCCGGCCTTCTGCCTGTCCTTGCAGCGCATCCCGATAGCGAGCCGGGACGGACATCCGCCCCTTCGCATCGAGTGTTAGCGCCGACGCCCCTTGGAACACTTCCGCTCTCCCCTGTCGACCAGCGTTAGCGCTTCAACGCTTTACTCTGGCCCATGCAACCTAGTTGCGATCACGGCGCGGCGCGCCGCTCGCCTGTTCTCGAAAATTTACCCGAATACCCCTCGGGAATCACACAAAAATACACTTTCTCACACTGTCTCCCACTTTAGAGGAAGGCTAAACAGGGGTCAAGGGAGAAGCGCGGATTTTTAACGAAATTTGTTTGTTAGAACAAGGACTTAGCGCGACTCCTTCACGTCAGACCTAAAACGGAAAACCGTTATAAATGAATGCACTAGTGCAACTTGTGAAGGTGATACGTGAAAAGTACGGGCGAAAGGCGTGGAATCTAAGCGATCTGCGGCGGGGGATCAGACGAATCAGCGGAGGGTTTGAGGCGATTAAGCGGACGGCACGCACGGTGCCGTCCCACTTCAGAGCGATTAAACGTAGTAAGCAGTCCGGGTCATGATTTTCGACGCAGCGCGCATTAACGCACGTGCGGGAAACGGCAGCTCGACACCGCCAGCGTCAAGCGCGGCTTTGCCATGCGCGGCTTCATCAGCACGCATCTGTTCAACGATGGCGCGCGACGCGAGATCCGCCTCGGGCAGCTTCTCCAGATGGCCGTCGAGATGCTGCTCGACCTGGCGCTCGGTCTCCGCCATGAAGCCGAGGCTCACCCGGTCCCCAAAGCGGCCAGCGACCAGACCCACTGCAAGGGCGCCGGCATACCACAGCGGATTCAGCAGGCTTGGCCGCGAGTCGAGCGCCTCGAGGCGACGCGCCGTCCACGCCAGATGATCTTCCTCTTCGCGGGCCGCGTGCTCGAATGCCTCTTTCAAGGCAGGCGAACGGGTGGCGAGCTTTTGCGCCTGGTAGAGCGCTTGGGCGCACACTTCGCCCACATGGTTGACCCGCATCAGGCCCGCGGCATGCTCGCGCTCCGCCGGCGACAGTTCCGGCGCCTCGGCCGACTCAGGCGGAACCGGAACAGGGCGACTCATCCGCGACACGCCCGTCATTGAGCGTAAACCCCGATCCAGTTCAGTAATCAATTCATCCAACACCATCCAGCCCTCCCGGTTCGACACACCAGCCCGGATCCCCCAAAGCTCCGTGTGTCGTGCGTTTGCGGAGCAAATCGCGCGCCGGGAACCCCGGTTAAGGGCTGATTTCATGGCTAATTTCGGATTTTAGACCATGTTGCGTAAACGAAACAGGCGCGTTCCGAGCAACCTGCTTTTTCTTTGTGCAGGGTATGCCTTTTGTTACATTACCTGCAACTTCTCGCGAAGTTAGATAGCAAGGCCCCCGCTGCACCATAAATATTCGCCTTGTACAAAAAATTCGCATTTCCTTGGAGATCATTCGATGAAAAAGTCGCTTCTCGCTCTAGCAGCATTGGGCGCGTTTGCTGGTGTCGCTCATGCGCAGAGCAGCGTGACCCTGTACGGCATCATTGACGAAGGTTTCAACGTCAACACCAACGTGAAGGGCCAGCACCTGTACAACCTGTCGGCTGGTGTTCTGCAAGGCAGCCGTTGGGGCCTGCGCGGTACTGAAGACCTCGGTGGTGGCCTGAAAGCAATCTTCGTGCTGGAAAACGGTTTTGACGAGAACACCGGCAAGATGAATCAAGGCGGTCTCTTGTTCGGCCGTCAAGCTTATGTCGGTCTGTCGAGCAACTACGGCACGGTCACGCTGGGTCGTCAGTACGACTCTGTGGTTGACTACGTCGGTCCGCTGGAAGTTGGTGACCAATGGGGTGGCTACATCGCTGCTCACCCGGGCGACATCGACAACTTCAACAACGCGTACCGCACCAACAACACGATCAAGTTCACCAGCCAGAACTACAACGGCCTGACGTTCGGCGGCACGTATAGCTTCGGCGGCATTGCGGGCAATGTCACGGGGAACCAGATCTGGTCGTTGGGCGCTGGCTACAACAACGGTCCTCTCGTTCTCGGCGTCGGTTACTTGAACGCACGCACCCCGGCAGCGTCGGGTGGCCTGTTCAACAACGGCGGCACGGCATCGGCAGCGGACGCCGCTGTGACGTCGACGATCTATGAAGGCTTCACGTCGGCTAACACGTACCAGGTCATCGGTGCGGGTGGCGCGTACACGTTCGGCGCAGCAACGATCGGCGCAACGTACTCGAACATCCGTTTCGGCAACCTGGGCAAGACGTTCGCATCGCCTTACACCGGCCAATCGGCTACGTTCAACAACGCGGAACTCAACTTCAAGTATCAGTTGACCCCGGCATTGCTGATCGGCGCTGCATATGACTACACGCGCGGCGTAGAAATCGCTGGCGCATCGCGTGCTCAGTACCACCAGGGCGCACTTGGCGTGGACTACTTCCTGTCCAAGCGTACCGACGTGTATCTGACGGGTGTGTATCAACACGCTTTGGGCGACACGCTGAATACAGCAGGCGCTGTGGTCGACGCAACGGCAAACATCAACAACCTGACGAATTCGGCGAACCAGAACCAGTTCACGGCTCGCATCGGTATCCGCCACAAGTTCTAATAAGTCGTAACAAAGCGGTATGCCTCAAAGGCGCCTTCGGGCGCCTTTTTTTATTGGACGCGAAGTGCGGTTACGCTGCGGGTGGTGCGTGTGACGGATGCCTGAGACTGGCGAGCGACCCCACGGGCTCGGTTCGCGGCCCGAATGCCCTACCGCAAAACGACAAAAAGCCCAACAGGTATGCGCCTATTGGGCTTTTCTTGTTGCTACCGCAAGGGTAAGGCGCGCGCTACACCCGGCCGTCGCGCAATTCGCGTCGCAAGATCTTGCCCACGTTGCTCTTCGGCAGCTCCGTGCGGAACTCGATGAGCTTCGGCCGCTTGTAACCGGTAAGCTGCTCCTTGCAGAACGCAAAGATGTCCGCGTCGGTCAGCGCCTGATCCTTCTTGACCACAAACAGCTTCACCGCTTCGCCCGAATGCTGGTCAGGCACGCCGACTGCCGCGACTTCGAACACGCCCGGCAGCTTGGCAACCACGTCCTCGACCTCATTCGGATACACGTTGAAGCCGGACACCAGAATCATGTCCTTCTTGCGATCGACGATCTTCACGTATCCAGCGTCGCTCACAATGCCAACGTCGCCCGATTTGAAGAAGCCATCCGGCGTCATCACCTTGGCGGTTTCATCCGGCCGGTTCCAGTAGCCGGCCATCACCTGCGGACCGCGAATGCAGATTTCACCCGGCTGGCCGAGAGGCACCTCGTTGTTTTCATCGTCGCGAATCGAGATTTCGGTCGACGGCAGCGGCAGACCAATCGTGCCGCTGTAAGAGGTGACCGTCACCGGGTTGCAGGTCACGCACGGCGAAGTCTCGGACATCCCGTAACCTTCGACGATCGGGGCATGGGTCTTTTCAAACCAGCGCTTGGCCACGGCTTCCTGCACCGCCATCCCGCCGCCATTCGCGACAAGCAGCTTCGAAAAGTCGAGCTTGTCGAAATCAGGATGGTTGAGCATCGCGTTATAGAGCGTATTCACCGCAGGGATGGTCGTGATCGCGTATCCCTGCAACTCCTTGATCATGCCGCCGATGTCGCGCGGGTTTGGAATCAACACGCCGAGGCCGCCCGTGCGAATCGTCAGCAGGCCACAGACCGTCAAGGCAAAGATGTGATAGAGCGGCAGCGCCACGACCGTAATGAACTGATCGATGTCGCCTCGTCCTTCTCGAGCCGGGTCGAGCCAGATTTGCGACTGCAAGACGTTGGCGATCAGATTGCGATGCGTGAGAGTTGCGCCTTTGGCAACCCCGGTTGTGCCACCGGTGTACTGCAGGAACGCGACGTCCTCCGGTCCTTGCTTGACCGGCTTGAATTCGTGGCGCGCACCTTCCGCAATCGCGGCGTTGAACTTGACGTGGCCGGGCAGACTCCACGCCGGCACCATCTTTTTCATGCGGCGCACGACAAAATTGACGATGAGCCCTTTCGCGCCCATCAAATCGCCCATCGCCGCAACGATCACATGCTTGATCGCGGTGTTGCGCACCACCGCCTGCAGCGTGACCGCAAAATTTTCGAGCAGGATGATGGCTTCGGCGCCGCTGTCCTTGAGCTGATGCTCGAGCTCGCGCGGCGTGTACAGAGGGTTCACGTTCACCACCACGTAGCCGGCACGCAGAATGGCCGCGATCGCCACCGGATACTGCAGCACGTTCGGCATCATGATGGCGATCCGAGCGCCGCGCGCAATGCCCTTCGACTGAAACCAGGCCGCAAGCTTGCGCGACAAGGCGTCGAGCTCGCCATACGTGATCTGCTTGCCCATGCAGACGAAGGCCGGCTTGGTGCGATATTCCCGGAAACTTTCTTCGAACAGGTCTGCAACGGACGAGTATCGACTCGTATCGATCTCGGCTGGAACGCCGGGCGGATATGATTTCAGCCAGATTTTTTCCATGCGGCGTCTCCTCCTTTATTTTCGAATGGTCGTGCTAAAAACGCATCGTAGCATGCGGCCCACCCCACTATTCGTGAAATGCACATGGGTTAGACGCCCCCCTCGAACGCGGTTTGCAGATGATGGCGCGCCATGCACGGCGGTGAATGATTGGGATTTCAAACGCGCTCGACTTCGACGAGGCAGTCGTAGAAGGTGGCCGAGCCGCCAAGATCGGTTAGCGCCTGGCTCGTCACCTGGTTCGCATTGCGGCCGTCGGGGGCAAGCTTTTTCCACCAGATTGAGAGGCCGACCACGAGACCCTCGCGCGCTTTGTCGGTGACGCGCGCGCGGGCCTGCATCGAGCCGCGATCGTTAAAGATACGCACAAGATCACCATCCATTACCGCACGATGCCGCGCGTCGGCGGGGTGAATATCGAGGTGAGGTTCACCTTCCGTCGAGCGCAAACTCTCGACGTTGACGAACGTGCTGTTCAGGAAGTTACGGGCCGGTGGCGAGATCATCGCCAATGGATAACGGGCTGCGAGCTTCGGGTCGCCGTCGACGGACTCGTAGGGCGGTAAATAGTCCGGCAGCGGATCGAGCCCCTGCTGCGCGAGACGCTCGCTGAAAAACTCACACTTGCCCGATGGCGTGCGGAAGCCACCTTCGGCAAACGGTGCGTCGGGCAGATTGAGTTTCGCCCATCCGCTGCGCTTCAACGATTCCCAGTCGACGCCGTCAAAAACCGGGTCATTCCAGCGGAACGCGTGCGCGGCCACGGTCTCGTCGCTCTCGAACAACGCGGGCTCCTGGAGGTTCATATGGCGAGCGATGCCGCGGAAAATTTCAGTGTTAGGCCGCGCCTGCCCCACCGGCTGGATAGCCGGAAGGTTCACCATCACGTGGGTGTGGCCGTAGGACTTGTGCAGGTCGAGGTGTTCAAGCTGGGTGGTCGCGGGTAGCAACAAGTCGGCGTAGTCCGCCGTGTCAGTCTGGAAATGCTCGAGGACGATCGTGAACAGATCCTCTCGCGCGAAGCCTGCGGCGACCCGCTCCGAGTCCGGTGCGACCGCGACGGGATTCGAGTTATAGACGATCACCGCCTCGACCTTGGGACCGAACTGCGCGTCGCCAGGATGCAGCAAGGCGTCGCCAATTGCGTTCATGTTGATGACGCGCGGTTGCGTGGCCGGCCATCCGGGAATCAGGTCAGGACGTTGCAAGGCGTGAGAATCAACTGGCGCCCATCCCGACGACGAAAGCAGAGCCCCGCCGGCCCGCTCGCGCCAGGCACCGGTCAGCGATGGCAGACAGGCAATCGCGCGCACAGCGTTGCCTCCGCCGCGCACTCGCTGCAGACCGTAATTCATCCGGATCGCGGCCTTGCGGGTTCCTCCGTACTGACGGGCCAGGTCGACAATCGTTTGTTCGTCGATGCCACAGATTTGCGCGGCGCGGGTGGGTGTGTACGTGAGCGCACGCGCCTTCAATGCCTCAAAACCCAGCGTGTGGTCGGCAATATAAGCATGGTCGAGCAGATCTTCGGCGATCAGCACATGCATCATGCCGAGCGCGAGCGCGCCGTCGGTACCGGGTTTGAGCGCGATATGCTGATGGCACTTTTCTGCCGTCAGCGAACGATACGGGTCGATCGCGATAAGGCGTGCGCCGCGGCGCTTGGCCTCTTGAGCACGAGTCCAGAAATGTAGATTCGACGCGATTGGATTCGAACCCCAGATGAGGATGAGCTCGCTTTCGGCGAAGAACTCCGTCAGCATGCCGAGACTCGCACCATAGGTGTATTTGAGTCCGGCGGCGCCGGCTGCCGCACAAATCGTGCGGTCAAGTTGGGACGCGCCAAGCTTGTGGAAGAACCGCTGGGCGATGCTATCGCCTTGCACCAAGCCCATCGTGCCCGCATAGCTGTAAGGGACGATCGCCTCGGGTGCACGAGCCGCGATCTCCGACAAACGCGTCGCCGCTAGCTCGAGCGCTTCATCCCAGCCAATAGGCTCGAAGCGGCCCTCGCCCTTTGCGCCGACGCGACGCATCGGCGTCGTCAGCCGACGCGGATGATGGACACGCTCGGCATAACGGCTGACTTTGGTGCACAACGCACCTTGGGTCGGTGGATGATCTGGATCTGCTGCCACCTTGACCGCACGCCCGTTCTCGACGGTCACGCGCATCGCGCAGGTATCCGGGCAGTCGTGCGGACAGACTGCGCGGGCAAATTCGATCGGGGCATTCATTCAGACGATCCGTGAAAGAGCGACTTGTCGCGAAATGCGATTTTATTCCTTCCGCAATCACCTGCATGCAGCCGTGCCGCCAAAAATGCCGGGGAGCGTAGAATTGGTCATTACCGAGCCCGGGCAAAGATGCCTCGAGCAACTCACTGCACAGCGAAGTACACCTCATCATGAAACTAATCCCTGAAATCCAGGCCGCCCACGGCGAAATACAAACACTCCGACGAACAATTCACGCCCACCCAGAGCTGCGTTACGAAGAGACCCAGACATCCGATCTGGTCGCGAAGAGCTTGAGCGACTGGGGGATCGAGGTGCATCGCGGGCTCGGCAAAACTGGGGTCGTGGGCATTCTGAAGCGCGGCAGCAGTGAGCGATCAATCGGCCTAAGGGCCGACATGGATGCCCTTCCGATTCACGAACTCAACAGCTTCGAGCATCGCTCGCGCCATGAAGGAAAGATGCACGCCTGTGGCCATGACGGCCATACGGCCATGCTGCTGGGCGCAGCGCGGCACCTGGCCAAGTATGGCGAGTTCGACGGCACGATCGTCTTCATTTTCCAACCGGCCGAGGAAGGTGGCGCGGGCGCACAGGCGATGATCGACGACGGACTGTTCACTCGCTTTCCGGTCGATGCAGTTTTCGGCATTCACAACTGGCCGGGTATGCCGGCAGGGCATTTCGGTGTAACCGAAGGCCCGATCATGGCATCGAGTAACGAATTTCGCATTGAAATCAAAGGCGTAGGTTCCCACGCTGCGTTACCGCACAACGGCCGCGATCCGGTGTTCACGGCGGTGCAGATCGCCAGCGGGCTGCAGAGCATTATTACGCGCAACAAGAAACCGCTCGACACCGCGGTGCTATCGATCACGCAGATTCACGCCGGCGACGCGGTGAACGTGGTTCCCGATGATGCCTGGATTGCGGGAACTGTACGGACATTCACCACGGAAACGCTCGATCTGATCGAGACACGCATGCGCAAGATTGCCGAGAATACCGCCGCGGCATATGACTGCTCGGTGAATGTGGTTTTTCATCGAAACTATCCGCCGACCGTGAATAGCGGCGCAGAGACGCGATTTGCTGCTTCCGTCATGAAAGAGATTGTCGGTGCGGAAAAGGTCGACGAGGCCGTCGAGCCGACGATGGGCGCCGAAGACTTTTCGTTCATGCTGCTGGCGAAGCCGGGTTGTTATGCCTTTCTCGGGAATGGCGAGGGTGGGCATCGGGACGCCGGGCACGGAGCAGGCCCGTGCATGCTGCATAACGCGAGTTACGACTTCAACGATGAGCTTTTGCCGATTGGCTCGACGTATTGGGTCAGGCTGGCGCAGAAATTCCTTGCGCAGGCGTAGTCGATCTCGGTCGGTTTTCTGAACGCGGGACGGTGGGTTCGTTCCGCGTATTCCGCGTGGGTAGTTGTAGCCTGCCGGCTGGCTTGACGCACTTCCGGGCGCGTAAACGCAAAAACCCCGCCTTTGAGAGGCGGGGTTTCTGGTCTTGCTAGGGAGCCTGACGATTACCTACTTTCACACGGGAATCCGCACTATCATCGGCGTGGAGTCGTTTCACGGTCCTGTTCGGGATGGGAAGGGGTGGTACCGACTCGCTATGGTCATCAGGCATGACTTGTTGCCGTGTCGCCTTTGTGGGCGGCACAGCCAATCTGGAAGAAGTAGCTGAGAGGATGCCTCTCGTTTGATGCGGGTTGTGTTGTTTCTGGCACAACACTGATCACTCAACCTGTGCGTGGTGTCCT
>NZ_FNCJ01000007.1:0-96580 GCF_900100735.1 Paraburkholderia phenazinium
TTACAGTGATCCCACCCCCGAAGGGGGCAGGACACCACGCACAGGTTGAGTGATCAGTGTTGTGCCAGAAACAACACAACCCGCATCAAACGAGAGGCATCCTCTCAGCTACTTCTTCCAGATTGGCTGTGCCGCCCACAAAGGCGACACGGCAACAAGTCATGCCTGATGACCATAGCGAGTCGGTACCACCCCTTCCCATCCCGAACAGGACCGTGAAACGACTCCACGCCGATGATAGTGCGGATTCCCGTGTGAAAGTAGGTAATCGTCAGGCTCCCTAGCAAGACCAGAAACCCCGCCCCTCAAAGGCGGGGTTTTTGCGTTTACGCGCCCGGAAATCATGTTTGCGGCGAATCGGCGCGTGACGTGCACTTGCGGTACGGCTGCGTCTTTCCATCCTCAAAAGCTCGCCTTCGACGAATAGCCAGTAGCGCGCCCATGCGCTTTCCCGAGCGTCGCAGAAAGAGCCAGATTTGCCAGCTTACCGAACGGTGCATGCAGCAGTCTTGCGAAGCTCCATCGTCCCTGGATGAACACCCCCTTCGCGTGGCTCATCGCGCGAAAGCCCTCCGGGCCGTGGTAAGCCCCCATCCCGCTCGGCCCAACGCCCCCGAACGGCAGATCGTCCTGCGCAACATGCATGATGGTGTTGTTAATACCGACATTGCCCGATGTGGTGCGCTGAAGCAGACTTTCACATTCAGCGTCCTCGGCACCAAAGTAATAAAGCGCTAGCGGGCGCGGCTGCCTATTCACATAAGCGATGACCTCGTCCATCGTTCGGTACGTACGCACCGGGAGAATCGGACCAAAAATCTCCTCCTGCATAACCACCATGTCGTCACATGCTCCGACAATCAGCGTAGGAGGAAATGTGCGCGGCCTCCCGGCGGCGCTCTCCGGTTTGACGCCGGCCGCGATCACGTTCGCACCCTTGTGCCGGGCATCTTCAACAAGACGTGTCAGGCGGCCATAGTGTCTGTCACTGACAATCGACGTGTAGTCATCGGAGGCAGGCCCGTCCGGGTAGAAGCGAGCCACCGTCGCCTTATACTGAGTGACAAATGCCTCCCTGTCGTGCTCATGGACCAGGGCGTAATCAGGCGCGACGCACGTCTGCCCAGCGTTTGCGAGTTTGCCGAAGACGATACTGCTCATGGTCCGATCGTCGACATGGCCGCGCGCCACGATCACTGGGCTCTTGCCGCCGAGTTCAAGGGTTACGGGTACGAGGTTCTCGCTTGCCGCCTTCATGACCTTGCGCCCAACCTGTGTGCTGCCAGTGAAAAACAGGTGGTCGAAGGCCAGAGCGCTGAACGCCGCGCCGACATCCGGGCCACCGATCACAACCGCCACTTCTTCGGACGGAAAAGTGTCCGCGAGCATGCGCTGGATTACGTCACTGGTGCGAGGGGTCAGTTCCGATGGTTTCAGCATCACGCGGTTGCCGGCAGCAAGGGCGGTAGCGAGCGGAATGAACGTCAGGGAAAAGGGGTAATTCCACGGTGCCATCACACCGACGACGCCCTTGGGCTGGTACTCGACATACGCCCGACCTGAGCGATAGATAAAGCCGACATGCCGGCGTTCGGGTCTCATGAAGCGACGCAGGTTACGCGTCAGATAGTCAATGGCCTGGATGACGCCGACGAGTTCCATGATGCCTGTCTCGTGTCGCGAGCGATGCCCGAAATCCGCGCTGATCGCTTCTTCCACTTCACTGCGGTAAGCAAGTACGGCCGCACGCAGCCGCGCAAGGCGCGCCTTGCGTTGGTCATGATCCGGCCGCGGCTCCTTCAGAAAGGCGGCACGCTGACGGTCCAGGAGCGCTTGCGCGTCGGCGTCGTGAACGGGTTCTACATAGAGGTCGAAGTCGTGACTTCTGATGCCATTCAAAGTGGACACAATCAACTCGCTGAGAGAAGGATTCAGTTATCAAGAAGTGCTGCAACCTGGCTTGCCGTCGCCTTGGCCGATTGCGGATTCTGACCGGTCACGAGGCGCCCGTCGGTGACCACTCTTGAGACGAAAGGCAGCAACGCCTTCTCGTACAATGCGCCGCGGCGGACCATTTCTTGCTCAGCGTTGTAGGGCACTTTGCTGGCAACCCCCGCGAGTACTTCTTCGACCCAGGAATAGCCGGTAAGCCGGTGTCCGGCGACCAGCAGCGCGCCGTTTGAAAGCCTGGTGTTCAGCAGACCGCAATAGCCATGGCAGACGGACGAGACGATTCCGCCATGCTCATAGATGTCGCGCGTGATTCGCTGCAGAGGCTCGTTGTCCGGAAAGTCCCACATGACGGCATGGCCGCCTGTGAAATAGATCGCATCGAAGTCCGCCGGATCGATCTGGTCGGGACGGGCGGTTGTTGAAAGTAGCGTCTGCCGGTTCCTGTCGTTGAGCCATTCCTTCACTGAAGCATCGGCAAGGGGCCACTTAAGGGAGCGCGGCTCGAGCGGCGAAACACCGCCTTTCGGACTGACGAGCTGCTGCTCGTATCCCTTTTCGCCGAAAACGTGCCACGCATGCGTCAACTCCGACAGCCACAAGCCAGTGGGCTCGGTCTGGTCGGCATAATTGGCGACGTTGCTGACGACGTGCAGTATGCGTTTTGTCATGTTGAAACATCCTTTCATTGTTCCCGTGCTGACATCGCAGACGCGCTGCGGCATTGCTGCAGCATGCCCACTACATGCCCGACTTGTTGAACAATAACCTTGAAGTCAAGTTCAAGCTCAAGACCTTTGGATATCTAACGATCGACCATCAGCCGGGAGAATGATCCGGACAGTGCGTCGGGGTGACGTTGACCTGGCGGGACCTTTTCGGTCGCCGGCGGCTTGCCTTCCCCAGGGCCTTGACATCGCCGGACGCGAGGGCGGGGCTTGTCATTTCGCCCCGGCGCATTCGCGACAGCACTCTCTTCGCGTTGGTCGTGCAATCGATCTCTGCTGGCTTGGCTTCGATCTCCGCGATCAGCGAGACGAGATGCGTTTTGCTCTGCGCCAGTCGTGCCTCCAACGCTTCGATGTCCTGCACCTTGAGGCGGAGCGTTTCGAGTAACGTGCCGTGTTGCCACTGCGTCGGATCGGGCGGCAGCAGCATGCCAATTTCATCGAGGCTGAAGCCGGCCTTTTGCGCAGTCGCAACCAGATCGAGCACCAGCAGGGCCTCGGCTGGATAGGTCCGATATCCGTTGGGTTGGCGTTGGACGGTCTTCATCAGCCCAATGCGCTCGTAGAAGCGGATGCGTGACGGGGTCAGTCCAGTGCGCTCCGAGAGTTCCCCGATCTTCATAGGCTTGATACTCCACCGTTATTTCGGAATCCGCTCCTGCGTGACGCTCGTTGCGGATCTTCGTAGCTGCATATTGCTTCAGGCTTAATCAAAGGCCCTTAGACGCGCGGGCAGATTCAGAACCACTTGCGCGTCCTTGACCACGTCGAAGCGAACAATTGTCGAGACGCCCAGTCCATCGAGAAGCTGGCTCAACGGACCGCCGTTACGCACCAGTTTTACTTTCCGGGGGAGAATACGTTGAGCGAACGATAACGTGTTGGTCTGGACCGAAGTCTGATGCCATTCACCGTCGATAACGTGCACCATTGTCGACGTTCCCATGTGAGATTGCGGCGTGACGTTGTGCAGTGTGGGCAGCGGCGCGCTCAACACCAGATCCGGCGTTCCACCGAGGGAGGATATGCTGGCCTTGACGCCCGCACCGAGATCAACAGTGATCCCGGCGAGCCACTTGGGCAACTGATAGCCATACACCCCACGCACCCTCGCTATTTCGGTGGTGACCGGGAGCGCCAGGACGTGCGCGAAAAAGCTTCGACGCCGCATTGAGTCAAGCAGTTCGATCAGATGCGACCCACGCGCGCCCGGCCGGCGGATAACGACTGCAACCGAGACCTCGTCGTAAGGATCGTTATCGCAGACGGCGTACGAAAAGAAAGTCAGCGCCACTAACCCGTAGCCAGGCAATGCATGCAACGGCTCAAGAGGCGTCGGCAGCGCGGACCGCAATCGCTCCAACGGGGCTAGCATCAGGACCTGGACACTGCTCGCGCGGTAGTAGAAATTCGGCGCCCATATCGGGCCGACCCTTGACTCGACCTGATGCTTCGGTATTCTGCGGAAGAAATCGATGTTCCCGACAGCGGGATCACGCGCCACCTCGTCGAGGTTCGGATGCATGCGGAAACGGTCGTAGTATCCGCCCTCGATAACTTCAACCTTGTGTGATCCAAACTCGACCTGTGTGAACCGCCTGTCCATATCCCTTGACCTTTCTAGATGGTTGACCTGCGGACGGTCGTGATAAACCGATCGCCCCTGCAGGACATACTCTAAGATTCAACTCAACTTCAAGGTCAAGCATTTCAGCGCAGGTAATTCATCACGACCTCGTGAAAGCCGACAATCAATAGGCAGGGAATACCGTAAATCAGCGCGAGCCTTTCTTCCGTTCCGGCACCCCCCCGTTGTCGCGCAGCCGGCCCATAACCCACTCCTTTCTATCTGAACAGTTCAGATTTGCTGGTCTGTTTTCGATGCTCTCAATGGCTACGAGTAGCTGCGCCCTGTTCTGATTCAGGCGCTCCTGCATCTCTTCGATTTCGGTCACTTTATGCTTCAGCGCTTCGACTAACGACTCATGCTGCCACGAGCCCTGACCCGTTGGCAGCAGATGCCGGATCTGTTCAAGAGAGAAGCCCGCGCGCTGGGCACTGGCGATGATCTCGAGCATTGACAGCGCTTCCGGAGGGTAGTCGCGATAGCCGTTCGCCGTGCGCTCGACCGCCTTGATTACGCCAGTCGCCTCATAGAAACGGATGCGAGACGCGGTCAGGCCGCTGAGTTCTGCCAGTTTTCCGATCTTCATATGGCACTTTCAAAAAGTGTTGACCTTAAAGTTCACTTTAATCCTACAGTTAAAAGACGGTCAAGCAAGGCTCAACGGACTCCGGAAGCCCGCCGCCGCGGACCGTGATGGAGGAAAGCGACGAGGACGGTGAAGGCTCGCTTGGCCAACAGTCTCGTGTGCCGCGTCGGCGCGCTACTCGCCGGCACCCGAGATGCGAGCGCTTCAATCACCGTCGCCGTCTATCCATCAGACAGAAGGAACAGTACGTTAGCCGGACCGGCCGCGACCAGGCGCGCGAGGCCGATTGACTGCGAACACAGCACCGGAGAAGCGAAAATGGGATTTGTCACAACGAAGGATGGCGTCGATATTTTCTATAAGGACTGGGGCCCGCGTGACGCACAGGTCATTTTCTTTCATCGGAACGGTACGCTGAAGACCTATTCGGGTTTTCCTCACGGCATGCCGACGACCAACGCCGACGCGATCAATGCCGATCTGCTCGCGTTCATCAAAGAGTCGTAAAGCCGTCAATCGCGTGCGATCACGCTGCTGCTGACGCGTGCAGGCAAGTCAACGAGCTACCCACGGGTGGCTCGTTCCGTTTTGATCCCATCGTCAAATTCACCGCCAAAAATTGCTTGACCTTGAACTTAACTTCAAACTTAGAGTGTGCAACACGATCAATTGAGGTGTTCCTATGAACGTGTTCGACAAGCTGATTCTCCCTAACGGTTCGGTCATCCCCAACCGTATCGCCAAAGCCGCCATGGAAGAAAACATGGCGGATGCCAGCCAGGCTCCATCAGAGAAATTGATGCGGCTCTACGAGGCGTGGGCAAACGGCGGCGCCGGCCTGCTGATAACGGGCAATGTGATGGTCGACAACCGCGCCATGACGGGACCGGGCGGAGTGGTCCTGGAGGACGACACGCAGTTGGCAAAATTCGCGCGCTGGGCGCAGATCGGCCGATCCAAAGGCGCACAGTTCTGGCTGCAGATCAATCATCCAGGCCGTCAGATGCAAGCCAATCTTGGCCAGCAGACATGGGCGCCTTCGGCCGTACCGCTCGACCTGGGCAAGCTATCCAAACGCTTCAATACGCCGCTCGCGATGACACAGGAAGTCATCGACGACGTGATTGTGCGATTTGCCCGGACCGCGCGACTCGGAGAGCAGGCGGGATTCACCGGTGTAGAAATTCACGCGGCCCATGGCTACCTGTTGAGCCAGTTCCTTTCGCCGCTCACAAACCGGCGAACGGATGAATGGGGAGGAACGCTTGCGAACCGCGCGCGTCTGCTACTGGAGGTTGTCAAAGCGGTTCGTGCTGTGGTTTCTCCGCACTTCTGCGTTGCTATCAAGCTGAACTCAGCCGATTTCCAGCGCGGCGGCTTCACTGCCGACGACGCACGGCAAGTGGTCAAACTGCTCAACGGTTTGAAAGTGGATCTGGTTGAGCTGTCCGGCGGCAGCTACGAAGCGCCAGCCATGCAGGGCGAAGCTCGTGACGGCCGCACGTTGGCGCGCGAAGCCTATTTCGTGGAGTTCGCACGCGACATCCGGAAAGTGGCGGAGATGCCGGTCATGGTCACGGGAGGGATCCGCCGTCGGCAGGTCGCCGAACAAGTGGTCAAGAGCGGTGTGGACATGGTCGGAGTGGGCACCGCTCTCGCGATCGAACCCGATTTGCCCCGGGCCTGGCAAGGCGGAAAAGACGTTGCTCCTGAACTTTCGCCGATCACCTGGAAGAATAAGACACTGGCTTCGCTGGCGAACATGGCTACCGTCAAGTTCCAGTTGCGCAAGCTAAGCCTGGGCATGAAAACTGATCCGAAGGTGTCGCCGCTGCGCGCGTTGATTCTGCAGCAAACAACTGATGCATGCCGAACTCGCAAGTACAGACGCCTGATGGCGCAACGGGTAACGTGACCGGGTCTGACTGGACCCATTGATACCCCTGATTCAAAGAAACCAGCCCCCGCTTGACGCTCTGACGCCCGACCGCTGCCCCACCGCATGGCGGGGGACCTCGGCGGCTCACCCGCAAATTTGAGATCTTGCGCTAGAATTACTGTATATTTATACAGTACTTTTGGAGCTTGATCGTGAATCGCACTGACGCGGCCGCTCAGCAGATACGTGCCCCCGGTGAACGGGCGCGCTCCATTGATGCCGTCCTCGACTCAAGTATGTATTCGGAGGCGGGGGGAATCGCGCTCTGGCGAGCCTCGCAGCTTGCGCGCGGGCGTGGGGGGACGGTGGATACAGGCTATCCGGCACTGTCAGCGGAGTTGCCCGGTGGCGGCTGGCCAGTTGGCGCGCTGATCGATTTGCTGGTTCAGCAGGCTGGCGTTGGGGAAATGCGGCTTTTGCGGCCTGCGCTTAGCTCACTCGGTGAGCGGCCCATTGCGCTGGTCCAGCCACCACACATTCCGGATGGGCTGGGACTGGGGTATATCGGGCTGTCGCTCAATCGCTTGCTGCAAATCAAGCCGCCCAAAATCGCTGACGCCCTGTGGTCGGCCGAGCAGATTCTGCGTGCCGGCAGTTGTGGGGCGCTGATTTTGTGGGCGCAGCACGCGCAGTCGTCATCGCTGCGGCGTCTGCATCTGGCTGCGCAGTCATCCGAGACGCTGTTCATCATGGTCCGGCCGCTCACGGCGGCTCAGGATTCATCGCCGGCCTTACTGCGGCTGGCTTTACGACCAGCCGCAGAGGGCCTGATGGTCGATATCGTGAAACGACGAGGTCCAACACGCGCGGAGCCTCTGTCGATTTCTCTCCAACCCACTCCAGTTTTGTTTTCCCGTCATGCGCGTCTTTCTCGCCGTCCACTTGCCGAAGTTGTCCCTCGAAGTCTTCCGGCCGAGGTGGTTGTCTGAGCCGGAGCACGGCAGTGCGGTGCTCGAGAAAGACAAGGTAATGATCGTGGACCGCGCGGCACGCGAAGCAGGTGTGCTGCTGGGCATGAAGCGCGGCGGTGTGCTGACGCTATCGCCGGAAACCGCAATGTACGAGCGCGACGTTACACGTGAAGTCGCTGCGCAACGAGAAGTCGGCGTGGCGTTGATGAAGTTTTCGCCGGATGTAGCGCTGCTCGATGAGGCAACGGTCATCGTCGAAGTCGGTGCGAGTCTGCGGCTTTTCGGCGGCCTGCTGTCGCTGTGCAGGCAAACCAGGGCGATACTCGACACGTTCGGAGTGACCGCGCGCATCAGTGTTGCGCCAACCGGGCAGGGCGCATGGCTGCTGGCGAAGTACGGGCGGGGGCAAGGTGCGCGTCGAGTCTTGCAGCTCGCCTCGCTCGAGCGTGCATTGCTACCGCTGCCGATGTTCGCGGTGCCGGAGATCCGTCCGTTCGCCGACTGGTTTGCCGGGCTGGGCTGCGAGACGATCGCCGACGTGCGCCGCCTGCCGCGCGCGGGTTTGCAGCGCGGCTGTGGCGAACATCTGCTGGATTCTCTGGATCGCGCCTTCGGCACGGCGCCGGAGCTGTTCGACTGGCTCGAATTGCCGCCCACGTTTTCCGCGCGCATCGAATTGCCCGACCGGCTCGAACATGCGGACGGCGCGGTGTTCGCCGCGCATCGGCTGATCGTGCAACTGTGCGGCTGGCTGTGCGCGAAGCAACTGGCAGTCACCGCGGTCACGCTGTCCATCGAGCATGAACGCGGCAGGCAAGCGCTGCCGCCGACGCTGATCGAAATCGCCCTCGGTGAGCCGGCATGGCGCGAAGACCATCTGCTGCGTCTCGTGAAGGAGCGGCTGCACCGCGTGGAACTCGTCGCGCCTGCCATTGCGCTGCGGCTCGATGCAACGAAGGTCGAGCCGGCTGCGCCCGATACGGACAGTCTGTTTCCCGAGCCCGGCGGCTCGCCGGAAGAGCACGCGCGTCTGATCGAATTGCTGATCGCGCGCCTTGGCGATGAAAACGTGCTGCGTCCTGCGCCAACCGCGGATTACCGGCCGGAAGTCGCGAACCGCTGGGTGCCGGTTAGCCAGGTGGCGAAGAATATCGCGTTGCCCGACGGCTTGCCGCGGCCGACGTGGATGCTGGCCACGCCCGTGCGTCTGCTGATGCGTCAGCATCGGCCGTTCTATGGTTCGCCGCTGCGCATGGTGTCGCCCGCAGAGCGTATCGAAGCCGGCTGGTTCGACGGCGAACTCGTCACGCGCGATTACTTCGTCGCGCAAGCCGACGACCGCAGTTGCTACTGGATTTACCGCGAGCGTATCAGCAGCCGCGATGCCGAAGAAGAGCAACGCTGGTTTCTTCACGGCCTGTTTGGATGATGCGCAATGGACTCGACCTTCACTGCGCTGCCGGCGTACGCCGAGCTGTTCTGCTTCTCCAACTTCACGTTCCTGCACGGCGCGTCGCATGCGAATGAACTCGTCAAGCGTGCAGCGCAGCTCGGTTACGCGGGACTGGCCGTCACGGACGAATGCTCGCTCGCAGGCGTGGTGCGCGCCCATGTCGCGGCGAAAGAGGTGGGCTTGCCGCTTGTCATCGGCTCTTATTTTCAGTTGCGCAATGCCGATGGTTCGCCTGCGTTCGGACTGATTCTGCTCGCGCAGAACCGTGAGGGCTACGGCAACCTGTCTGAGTTGATTACGCTTGCGCGAACCCGCGCGCCGAAGGGTGAGTACCGGCTGACGCCACACGATCTGTCACGGCCCGATCGCAACAACGCCCACCTGCGCGGCATGCCGGATTGTCTTGCGATTCTGGTGCCGGCATTTCCTGCCAAAGAAGAGGCACTGGAAGCGCAAATTGAATGGCTCGACCAGACCTTTGCCGAGCGCGCATGGGTGGGTCTCGTGCAGCATCAGCGTGCGATGGACGATATTCATCGCGGGGCAGTCGAGTATGTCGCGGCCTCCCAGAATGTGCCGGTCGTCGCGCTCGGCAATGTTGTGATGCATGTGCGTTCGCGCAAGCCGTTGCAGGATACGATGACGGCGATCCGTGTCGGCAAGCCGGTTCATGAGTGCGGTTACGATCTCGCGCCTAATGCCGAGCAGCATTTGCGCTCGCGGCTGCGCATTGCGAATCTTTATCCCGAGCAGACACTGCAAGAGACGATCAAAGTTATCGAGCGTTGTACGTTTTCGCTCGAGAATTTGCGCTACGAATACCCGGACGAACTCGTGCCGGCGGGTTTCACACCTGCCGCATACCTGCGTCAGGAAACCTATATCGGTGCGCAACGGCGTTTTCCTTCCGGGATTCCGTATCACGTCCAGCAACAGATCGAGCACGAACTGGCGCTTATCGCGGACCTGGAGTATGAGCCGTTTTTTCTGACGGTTTACGACATTGTTCGCTACGCACGCAGCCAGAACATTTTGTGTCAGGGGCGAGGGTCGGCCGCCAACTCTGTCGTGTGTTATTGCCTGAGCATTACCGAGGTGGATCCGGCGCGCAGCAGCATGCTGTTCGAGCGCTTCATTTCTAAAGAACGTGGCGAGCCGCCGGATATCGATGTCGACTTCGAGCATCAGCGGCGCGAAGAGGTGATCCAGTACATCTATAACAAGTATGGGCGTGATCGCGCGGCGATTGCGGCGGCGGTGTCGACTTACCGGCCGCGTGGCGCATTGCGTGAGACAGGCAAGGCGCTGGGGATCGATCCGCAGATTGTCGATGCGGTGGCGAAGTCGCATCACTGGTTCGACAATAGTCACGATCTGCTGAAGCATTTCGAAGAGACGGGTCTCGATCCGGAAAAGCCGTTGATTCAGGCCTGGGCGAGATTGGCGTCGCAATTGCTCAATTTCCCGCGCCATCTGTCGCAGCATTCCGGCGGTTTCGTGATCAGCCGCGGCAAGCTCACGCGTCTTGTGCCGGTCGAGAACGCGGCAATGGCGGATCGTCAGGTGATCGAATGGGACAAGGATGATCTCGAATCGCTCGGACTTCTCAAGGTCGATGTGCTTGCACTCGGCATGCTGTCGGCGATCCGGCGCACACTCGATCTTGTGTCAGAGCGGCGTGGCGAGCGCCTCGAGATGCAGGACATACCAGAGGGCGATGAAGAGACGTACGACATGATTTGCCGCGCCGACACGATCGGCGTGTTTCAGATCGAATCGCGCGCGCAGATGAGCATGCTGCCGCGTTTGCGCCCTCGCAAGTACTACGACCTCGTCATCGAGGTGGCGATTGTGCGTCCTGGGCCGATTCAGGGCGGTGCGGTGCATCCTTATCTGCGCCGACGCCAGAAGCTGGATCCGGTCACTTATCCACGCGAAGAGCTGAAGATTGCACTAGAGCGCACGCTTGGCGTACCGATCTTCCAGGAGCAGGTCATGCAGGTCGCGATGATCGCGGCGGGCTTCACGGCAGGCGAAGCCGATGAGCTGCGCCGGGCGATGGCCGCATGGAAGCGCAAGGGCGGCCTGGAGAAGTACTACGATCGCATCATCAACGGGATGCAGAAAAACGGCTACGAGCGCAGCTTCGCCGAAGCGATCTTCGAGCAGATCAAGGGCTTTGGCGAATATGGCTTTCCGGAAAGCCATGCGGCGAGTTTCGCCTTGCTCGTCTATACGAGTAGCTGGTTGAAGTGTCACGAACCCGAGGCGTTTCTTGCTGCCATGCTCAATAGTCAGCCAATGGGTTTCTACTCGCCGTCGCAACTCGTGCAGGATGCACAGCGGCATGGTGTCAGGGTGTTGCCGGTCGATGTGACCGTCAGCGGATGGGATTCGACGCTCGAATCGATCGATGGAGCAGAGCGCCCGGCAGTGCGTCTTGGGCTGTCGATGCTGCGCGGCATGAAGGATGGCGCCGCTGAGCGCATTGAGAATTCACGCGCGGTACGGCCGTTCAGGAGCGTGCAGGATCTGGCGCGTCGCGCCCAACTCGATCGGCACGATCTGCAGGTGCTGGCCGATGCGAATGCACTGGTGGTGCTTGCGGGCAATCGTCGCGAAGCATTGTGGCATTCGGTGGCCGCCGTGCCCGATAAAGACATGCTGGCCGGTACCGCCGTGCAAGACGATACTCCCGAACTGGGCGAGCCCTCGGAAGCGCACGAGATCGTCGCGGACTACCGGTCCGTGGGGCTGACGCTCGGCCGCCATCCGCTCGAACTGTTGCGGCCTCAACTGCTGGCCAATCGGCTAATGCCCGCATCGACGTTACGCAGTTATCCTGATGGAAGACTGGCACGCGGCTGCGGCATTGTCACGATGCGACAGCGGCCGGGTACGGCAAAAGGGGTTATCTTCATGACGCTCGAGGACGAGACCGGCAATGTGAATGTAATCGTGTGGCCGGGTTTGCTGGAGAGACAGCGCAAGGAGGTGTTGGGGGCGGCGCTGCTAGCGGTGTACGGCGTTTGGCAGCGTGAAGGGGATGTCCACCATCTGGTCGCGCAACGGCTGGTTGATATGTCGCATCTGCTGGGTGGACTGCAGTCCACCAGCAGGGATTTTTGCTGAAGGCCTGTTTCGCCGGATTCAGACTGCGCGGAGAGGCCGGTTTGGGTTGGGACGTGGCGCTGTCTCAACAGACCGTGGTGGCTTGTCGCGGCTCGCCACGGCGAGCCGCAATTTCGACCTATGCCGTGTTCCTGACGTCGCTGGCTAGCCAGGGAAACTTCTCCAGCACTTGCCGGATCGCTGTATCGAACGGCGTGCGGCGGCCGATGCCGAGCGCCTCTAGACGGCTCGAGTCCAGATGGCAGTTATGCGGGCGCGGGGTCGCATCCGTCGGCGTGTGCTGCGGCGTGAGCCGGGCCTCGACTCGCAGCGCCCCGGCAAGGCGGATTGCAATCTCGTACTTCGTCATCGGCTCATCGCCCGACCATTGCACGATGCCGCGAATCGCTTCGCCACGCGCATGCCGTTCGAGCATCTGACGGATGACGTATGCCACGTCGGGAGTAAACGTCGGGTAACGGATCGCCCATGCGTCCATCACAGCCGCCTTCGTACCTGGCGAGGCGCTCGCTGATGCCGCGATGGCCGGCACCAGACTGGTCACGGCCGATTCCGCCCAATCGACGATCGGCCCATACAGCAAGGGCAGACGCAGCACACAACCGAAATCGGTCGTCTCAGTGAGCGCTCGCTCACCGTCGAGCTTGCTGCGGCCATAGGCGTTGAGCGGCGACGGTTGGGCGTCATAGCGGTAGGGCGGGTGCGCGCCGTCGAACACATAGTCGGTGGAGATCGACAGCACCCACGCACCACGTTGTTTGGCCGCCTCGGCCACGCTGCGCACGGCGTCGACGTTCAGCGCGCGAGCCAGCGCCGGATTGTGTTCGCAGATATCCGGGCGGCGTTCAGCCGCCGCAATGACGATCGCATTGGGCGCCTCGCGCTCGACAAACTGTTTGACCGCCGCGGCATCGCGAATGTCGAGCGTGATGCTGTGCGGGCCGGCGCGCCGGAACCCGGTCGAAACGACTTGCCAGTCCGCTTGCTGCGCCAGTTCCTCTACGAGGGCGCGGCCCACCAGGCCGGACGCGCCGATCACTGCAACCTTGAACATGCGTGTCTCGCCTCAGTGAGTCTCGACGACCGTGTAGCCGGCCTCGTCGATGGCTGCCTTGAGCGCGTCGGCCGGTTGTGCCGATTCGACTGCCACACGGCCGCTCGCGAGATCCACCTTGACCTGCGCGGCGCCGTCCTGTTCGCGGATCGCCTTGGTCACCGCCGCCACACAATGCTGGCAGCTCATGCCTTCTACCTGAAATTCGATCGTCATCTGCTTTGCCTCGATAAACGTGAAGGGTGCAACGGTTGAATTATGCCTGCCGAGACGCACTTGAGTGGCTGACCTTCCCATGGTGGGAAGGTGTAGGATCGGCGGGCATACTAGGGAAACAGTCATGAACATCGGTGAAGCGGCCCGCGCCTCGGGCGTCACGGCGAAAATGATTCGCTACTACGAAAGTGTCGGCTTGCTGGCGGCGAAATCCCGTACGACGGCGGGGTACCGCGTCTACGGCCCGCAGGAAGTGCATTCGCTACGCTTTATTCGTCAGGCGCGGCGTCTGGGCTTTCTCGTAGAGGACATCCGCCGCCTGCTGGCCTTGTGGCAAGACCGCTCGCGCGCGAGCGCCGAAGTGAAGGCGATTGCGCTCGAACACGTCGCGGATCTCGAGCGCCGCATTGCCGAGCTGACGGAGATGCGCGACACGCTCGCGCACCTCGCCGACCATTGTCACGGCGACGAGCGCCCCGATTGTCCAATCATCGAAGGTCTCGCGGCTCCAGAGATGGCTATTAGTCATGGCTGCCACACCAACGAATGAGCGACTTATGATGAAAGGTGCAACCTTAACGGCAATTCGTTGCAACCTAGTCACATTGTCGCACCAATGTGGTGCGATCTCGTGACCCAAGTCCGTGAAAAGCGCGATGAAACACCGCTAACTCCATATAAATCAATCGCTTGCATTGCAATTCAGGATGCACCATTCCAAAACGGAATGCACGCCATTCGGGCATTTCACTAGCCAGGTTGCATGAGAAGGCTATAATCCGGGTTAACCCTTCATAAGGGAAATCCCTGATGCCCAATCCACCGGGGATTCATATCTGATCCTTGGAGAACATCATGTTTGCATACGTTATTGAAAAGCTGAGCACCTGGTTTGAAACCGCTGAACGTAGCCGCCGTGAGGCTTACCTCGCGTCGTCGTCGGACATCGTCCAGCTCGAACAGCGCATCCGCTCGCTCGAAACGAACGGCTACTCGCTGTAAAGCAGTCTGAAGTCTGTCTGACCCGCGGCGGCGCAGCCTGTCCCAATCCCCGAGAGGGATTCTCTTCAGGGCGCGCAGTCGTAGTAGTAGAGCGTAAGGCCCCGTATCGACGGGGCTTTGTCACATCTGGCGCCTGCGCTTTTGTCCACACTCGTCAACGGCTCATCGCTCACTCATTGAGCCAGCTTGCTGGTCGCCGCTCACGCGCCACTCAATATCGACTAGCTTGAACGTTGCCACCGCGGTAAGGTAAAGCGTTTTTTTGCGCAATCCGGCATTCCCGCAACCCACCCGGTCCGCTCATGGCTCCTGTTCGATTGATTCGCGCCTTACCGGGCGCCGTTGTCCTCACGCTGTGCGCTGCGGTTTCGCTGCTGGCGCTAGCTACACCCATGGCATTTGCCGCTTCGTCGAGCGGTGGGCAGCCTTTGATACTCGATACGCAGCATGGCATTAGCGATGGCCAGAGCGGCACGGTGCTGCAGACCGCGCCGCTTTCGCGCGAGCGGATCGTGCAGGCCCAGCCTATGGCGACGCCGACCGAACTGACGCCGAACTCGTCCGTGCCCCTGATCGTCGCGCCCTATATCCAGTTGCCTGTGGGAGGCGGTGGAGCGCCGGCGCCGTATCCAAGGCCGCAGCCTCGTCCGGCGCCGCCGTCGCAGTAGAAGCCTGAACCGTCCTGGTTCAGTCGCCGCGGTGTTCTACCTTGAATTGCGCGGCCTTGTCCTGTCCGAGAGCCTGCACCAGCCACGGCATGGTGTCTTTCAGCGTTTTAGCGAGGGTGTACGGCGGGTTCAGAATGAACATGCCGCTGCCGAACAGACCAAAACCATCTGTCGGCGGATTGCTGACCGTCAGCGTGACGTGCAGCCAGTTGCGTTCCTGCAGGCGCTTCAACTGGTCCGGAAAACGCTGCGATTCCGGGCGTGTGACCTGCGGATACCAGATCGCATAGGTGCCGGTCGCAAACCGCTTGAGACTTTCCTCGACGCAATTCAGCGTGCGGGTGTAGTCGCGCTTGTCTTCGAACGACGGGTCGATCAGCACCAGCGCACGACGCGGCGGCGGCGGCAGCAAGGCCTTCACGCCGTCGAAGCCATCCCCTGCGTAAAGCATGGCGCGCCGGCCGGCGTCGCGGAAATTGTGCTGCAGCACGTCGATTTCGGTGGTGTGCAGTTCGAACAGGCGCATGCGATCCTGTTCGCGCATCAGCCGCCATGCGAGATACGGCGAACCGGGATAGAAGCGCAGGTTGCCGTCGGCATTCAGCGCTGCCACTTCATCCACGTAGTCGGCCAGCATCGGGGGCAGGTCGGTACGCCCCCACAGCTTGGCGATGCCGGTCTCGAACTCGCCCGTCTTGGTGGCATAACCTTCCTTCAAGGAGTAGACGCCGGCCCCCGCGTGCGTGTCGATGTACCAGTACGCCTTGTCTTTCTGGGCGAGGTAGCGCAACAACTGCACGACGACGGCGTGCTTGAGGACGTCGGCATGATTGCCTGCGTGAAAGGCGTGGCGGTAACTAAGCATGATGAGGTGAGGCTCGAAAGAGGGCGTGCCGGTCGATTGAGGTCCCGCGCGAGGCTCCACGGCGGGAGCCTGCAGCAACGGGGGCGCCGCGTTGCGACCGGATGGGCACGTGCAAGGCGGTCGCGTATTGTACGCGAGCCTGCGTTGCAGTCCGAACCGCCGGTCGCCGCCGGCCCGAACCGCGCCCGTCCGGACGCCGCATCATGGCGTGCCGTCGGCGCGGCCGCAACGCTCAGTCGTACGCGTCGCCAACGATCTCTTCGATCCTCAGCTTGATCTCGGGCGTGATGTTCGCCGCAACTTCCTGCGCCTTCATATTCTCGGCGATCTGCTCGACCCGCGACGCGCCGGTGATCACCGTGCTGACATGCGGGTTCTTCAGAATCCAGGCAATCGCAAGCTGGCCGACCGTGCAACCGAGTTCGTCCGCCAGGTTGCCGAGCTTGCCGACCACGCTGTTCTTGCCGGCGTCGGTGACCTGCTTGCGCAGCCAGTCGTAGCCTTGCAACTGGGCGCGGCTGTCGGCCGGCACGCCGTCGCGGTACTTGCCGGTCAGCAGGCCCGAGGCGAGCGGACTCCACGTTGTCAGCCCAAGGCCGATGTCCTCGTAGAGCCGGCGGTATTCCTGCTCCACACGCTTGCGGTGGAACAGGTTGTACTGCGGCTGTTCCATGACAGGTTTGTGAAGGTGATGCCGTTCCGCGATGTCATAAGCCGTCCGGATCTCGTCCGCGCTCCATTCGGAGGTGCCCCAGTAGAGCGCCTTGCCGCGCGTGATCATGTCGCTCATCGCCCAGACGGTTTCTTCGACCGGTGTGTTGGGGTCGGGCCGGTGGCAAAACGCCAGATCCACATAGTCGAGTTGCAGGCGCTGCAGCGAGGCGTCGATTGCGTTCAGCAGATACTTGCGGTTCAGCGTGTGGTACTGGTTGGGCGCTTCCTGCAGGCCCCAGAAGAACTTGGTGGACACCACGTAGCTAATGCGTGGCCAAGCCAGTTCTTTCAGCGCCTGCCCCATGATCTGTTCCGACTTGCCGCCGGCGTAAGCCTCGGCGTTGTCGAAGAAGTTGACCCCGGCGTCGCGTGCGGCCGCCAGCGATTCGCGCGCCGCATGGGTGTCCACCTGATTGCCGTAGGTCACCCAGGAACCGATGGACAGTTCACTGACCTGCAGGCCGGAACGGCCCAGTCGTCGATAGTTCATGCACTTCTCCTTACGAGGTGATGCAATGGGCATCCAATCCGGTCAGCGGAATCGAGTGCCGAATCGGGTGTCGAATGGGGCGCTGAATCAGGCGCAACCCGCACAGTTTAAAGAGATATGCGTTTGTGCGTGATTTCCCGATGCCTTTCCCGGGGTTCATGCACAATAGCAAAGTTGGCCGCAGTGCAGCATTCGTCTGAACGGCCTATGCCGTTTGGTCAGCTTCACGCCGCCTGCGCGTTGTGGTGTCATTGCTCATCAACTGTATGGAGGTTCTGGATGTCGTCACTGAACACGAATCTGAATGGCAAGGTCGCGGTCGTTACGGGCGCGGCGAGCGGGATCGGCAAGCAGATCGCGCTGACATTGTCGGCCGCGGGCGCTGCGGTTGCCATCGCCGACCTGAACCAGGATGGCGCGAACGCTGTTGCTGAAGAGATCAAACAGGCCGGCGGCAAGGCCATCGGCGTCGCCATGGACGTCACCAACGAAGAAGCCGTCAACCAGGGCATCGACAAGGTGGCCGCCGAATTCGGCTCGATCGATATCCTCATCTCGAACGCCGGTATCCAGATCGTCAATCCCATCGAGAACTACGCATTTTCAGACTGGAAGAAAATGCAGGCAATTCACGTCGACGGTGCGTTCCTCACCACCAAGGCGGCCTTGAAACACATGTACAAGGACGATCGCGGCGGCATCGTGATCTACATGGGTTCGGTCCACTCGCATGAAGCTTCCCCGCTGAAGTCGGCGTATGTCGCGGCCAAGCATGCCTTGCTGGGTTTGGCGCGGGTGCTGGCCAAGGAAGGCGCGAAGCACAACGTGCGCTCGCATGTGGTCTGCCCCGGCTTCGTGCGCACCCCGCTGGTCGACAAGCAGATTCCTGAGCAGGCCAAAGAACTGGGCATCAGCGAAGAAGACGTGATTCGCAACGTGATGCTCGGCGGTACGGTGGACGGCATCTTCACCACGGTGGAAGACGTCGCGCAAACCGTGCTGTTCCTCTCCACCTTCCCGAGCGCGGCCTTGACCGGCCAGTCCTTCATTGTGAGCCACGGCTGGTTCATGCAATAAGGAGACCGCTATGGCGCAACGCAATGTCAAGCGGGCGCGTGCCGGCACCCTCGGCGACGGGGATGGCGAGCACGCCGGAGCGGCGGCTGGCGTTCGCGCCAACCACCATATCCACTTGCCCCAGTACGAAACCATCGCGCTGATGCTGCAAGGCGGCGGCGCGCTGGGCGCTTACCAGGCCGGCGTGTTTCAGGGCCTCGACGAGGCCGGCATCCGGCCGAACTGGGTCGCCGGTATCTCGATCGGTGCGCTCAACACGGCGATCATTGCCGGCAATGCGCCGGAGCATCGCGTCGAACGGCTGATCGAGTTCTGGGAGACGATCTGTCAACCGGCTTTCGCGCCGCCGTTGCCGCCGTTCATCGAGCAGGCGCTGTTCAACTCCAACGACACCATCCGCAAGGCTTTCACGGCCTTGCAGGCCACCGGGGCGATCGTTCAGGGGCAGAAGGGCTTCTTTGTGCCGCGCTTCCCGACGCCCCTGCCAACCGTGTCCGGGCCACCGCAAAACGCCAGTTACTACGACACGACGCCCATGAAGGCGACGCTCGAAAAGCTGTGCGATTTCGACCGGATCAACTCGGGTGAAACGCGGGTTTCGGTGGGGGCCGTGAATGTCGGTACGGGTAACTTCGCGTACTTCGACAACACGCGGATCAAGCTGCGGCCGGAGCATTTCATCGCCTCGGGTTCGCTGCCACCGGGTTTCGGTGCGACGGAAATCGATGGGGAGTACTACTGGGACGGCGGCCTGATGTCGAACACGCCGCTCTATGAAGTGATACAGACTACGCCCCGTCGTGACACGCTCGCGTTTCAGGTGGATCTGTGGAGCGCCATCGGGCCCGTGCCGGACAATATTACGGACGTGCAGGGCCGTATGAAGGACATCCAGTACTCGAGCCGCACGCGTCTCGTGACCGACATGCTGCAGCGTTCGCAACGCTTCCGCCATGTCTTGCGCGAGGTGCTCGACCGCGTAGCGCCGGAGCATCGCGACGATCCCTGGTGCAAACTTGCCGATGAACTGTCCTGTTCGAAGCGCTACAACGTCGTCCATCTGATCTACCGGCAGAAGGAGTACGAAGGGCATTTCAAGGACTTCCAGTTCGGCCTGTCCACCATGCGCGAACACTGGGAAAGCGGCTTGCAGGACATCCGCGCTTCTCTGGCGCAACCGGACTGGCTGGCGATGCCTGAGAACGACGCCGGTTTCGTCACGCACGACATTCACCGCGACAAGCGCTGATGCTGCGGTCGTTTCATTCCGGTTGTTCAGCACCAAACAAAAACGGCGCCCAGATAAAAATGGGCGCCGTTTTTTAACAGCGAAGCCGAAGCAGGGGACGCAGCGCTAAAGCGCGCCGCATTCCCTCACGACATTACTTCAGAACGTGGGCAATCGCGCCGGCAACCACGTCCAGGTTGCGCGTGTTCAGCGCAGCCACGCAGATACGACCCGTGCCCACGGCGTAGATGCCGAACTCTTCGCGCAGACGGTCAACTTGCGCTGACGTCAGGCCCGAGTACGAGAACATGCCGCGTTGCGAGTTGACGAAGCTGAAGTCGCGGTCCACGCCGCTTGCCTTCAGACGTTCAACCAGACCGTTGCGCATAGCGCGGATGCGGTCGCGCATTTCGCCGAGTTCCGTTTCCCACAAGGCACGCAGTTCCGGCGAGCCTAGCACCGCGGCGACGACCGAGCCGCCGTGCGTGGGCGGGTTCGAGTAGTTCGTGCGGATCACGCGCTTGAGTTGCGACAGCACGCGGGTGGCTTCTTCCTTGCTGCTCGTGATGATCGACAACGCGCCGATACGCTCGCCGTACAGCGAGAACGACTTCGAGAACGACGACGAGACGAACACGTTCAGTTCAGCCAGCGCGAAGAGGCGCACGGCTGCAGCGTCCGCCTCGATGTTGTCGCCGAAACCTTGATAGGCGATGTCGAGGAACGGCACCAGTTCGCGCGCCTTGACCACTTCGACGATCTGCTGCCATTGGGCCGCGGTCAGGTCGACGCCGGTCGGGTTGTGGCAGCACGCGTGCAGCACGACGACCGTGCCGGCCGCGTAGCCGTTCAGCGCGCTCAGCATGGCTTCGAAGTTCACGCCGTTGGTCTTCGCGTCGTAGTACGGGTACGAGACGACTTCGAAGCCCGCGCTTTCGAACAGCGCACGGTGGTTTTCCCAGCTCGGGTCGCTGATCGCGACCTTGGCGGCCGGGTTCACGCGCTTCAGGAAGTCTGCGCCGATCTTCAGCGCGCCCGTGCCGCCCAGCGCCTGCGCGGTGACCACGCGGCCCGCGGCGATCAGCGGCGAGTCGTTGCCGAGCAGCAGCTTCTGTACCGCAGCGTCGTAGGCAGCAATGCCTTCGATCGGCAGGTAGCCGCGCGGCAGCGCCGCTTCGACACGTGCCTTTTCTGCGTCGCGCACGGCGCGCAGCAGCGGAATCTTGCCTTCTTCATTGAAGTACACGCCCACGCCCAGGTTGACCTTGGTGGTGCGCGCATCTGCGTTGAAAGCTTCGTTCAGGCCCAGGATCGGGTCGCGGGGAGCAAGTTCGACGGCGGAGAACAGAGACATGATGGTTCGGCAGTAGTGAAAAGAGGGACGGCTTCAGGCGTGGCTGCGGTCCGGCGGTGAATGCGTGTGCGAGCGCTGCGGTGACGCAGGCCGGGCACAGGCAGGCAAAGCGGTTCGGACAAGCCGAATTCGGGACGGCAGCTGCGAGCGCAGCATGCCATTGTAGCGAATCCTGGCGGGTTTTTTGGCCCATCCTGTCCACGGCGATGGATTATTTGCTTGTAAAACAGCGCTTTGGCGCCAGATTCGACACACGGGCAGCGTCTGCTGCCCGCTGGATCAGCTCCGGCAGATGGGCGCACAACGCCGTTGCGTGGCGCTCCGGTAGCCCTTCAGTAACCTTCACAAGACCGGCTGTAGTGCGCATTCGGCAAATTTACCCGCCGGGCACGCGCACAGCCCGCGCTTGCGCAAACCGCTAGAATAGTCCTTTGCCCAGGCCCTGGTGCCGCACACATGTCCGAACATCATCTGACTGAAGTCAACGACGCTCTCGACGAGTCGAAATTCGTTACGTTTGAAGGCTCGCCGTTTCAGCTCTACCAGCCGTACCCGCCCGCCGGCGACCAGCCCACCGCCATCGACACACTCGTCGAAGGGGTTGAGGACGGCCTGTCGTTTCAGACCCTGCTCGGCGTGACCGGCTCCGGCAAGACCTTCACGATGGCCAACACCATCGCGCGGCTCGGGCGGCCGGCAATCGTGTTCGCGCCGAACAAGACGCTCGCGGCGCAGCTTTACTCGGAGTTTCGCGAGTTTTTTCCGCGCAACGCGGTCGAGTACTTTGTCTCGTACTACGACTATTACCAGCCGGAAGCGTATGTGCCGCAGCGTGATCTGTTCATCGAGAAAGACTCGTCGATCAACGAACATATCGAGCAGATGCGGCTCTCGGCCACCAAGAGCCTGATGGAGCGGCGCGACGTGGTGATCGTGGCGACGGTATCGGCGATCTACGGTATCGGTAACCCGTCCGAATATCATCAGATGATTCTGACGCTGCGCACCGGCGACAAGATCGGTCAGCGCGACATCATCGCGCGGCTGATCGCGATGCAGTACAACCGCAACGAAACCGAGTTCCAGCGTGGCGCGTTCCGCGTGCGCGGCGACACGATCGACATCTTCCCGGCGGAACACGCGGAAATGGCCGTGCGGGTCGAGCTGTTCGACGACGAAATCGACACGCTGCAACTGTTCGACCCGCTGACGGGCCGGGTGCGTCAGAAGATTCCACGCTTTACCGTCTACCCGTCGTCGCACTACGTGACGCCGCGCGAAACCGTGATGCGCGCGGTGGAAACGATCAAGAGCGAACTGCGTGAGCGGCTGGAGTTTTTCTACAGCGACGGCAAGCTGGTGGAGGCGCAGCGCCTCGAGCAGCGCACCCGTTTCGATCTGGAAATGCTGCAGGAGCTGGGCTTTTGCAAAGGCATCGAAAACTACTCGCGGCACTTTTCGGGCGCCGCGCCGGGCGAGCCGCCTCCGACCCTGGTCGACTATTTGCCAAGCGACGCATTGATGCTGCTCGACGAATCGCACGTGTTGATCGGCCAGTTGAACGGTATGTACAACGGCGACCGGGCGCGCAAGGAAAACCTCGTCAACTACGGCTTCCGGTTGCCGTCGGCGCTGGATAACCGGCCGCTCAAGTTCAACGAGTTCGAACGCAAGATGCGCCAGGTGGTGTTCGTCTCCGCCACGCCCGCCGACTATGAGCAGAAGACGGCAGGGCAGGTGGCCGAGCAACTGGTGCGGCCGACCGGCCTCGTCGACCCCGAGATCGAAGTGCGCCCGGCGCGCACTCAGGTCGACGATGTGCTTTCGGAGATCAACGAGCGCGTCAAGGCGGGCGACCGTGTGCTGGTGACGGTGCTCACCAAGCGCATGGCTGAGCAGTTGACCGAGTTCCTCGCCGACCACGGCGTCAAGGTGCGCTATCTGCACAGCGACATCGATACGGTCGAGCGGGTCGAAATCATCCGCGATCTGCGGCTGGGTACGTTCGACGTGCTGGTGGGGATCAACCTGCTGCGCGAAGGGCTCGACATTCCGGAAGTGTCGCTGGTGGCGATTCTCGATGCCGACAAGGAAGGCTTCCTGCGCGCCGAGCGCTCGCTGATCCAGACGATCGGCCGGGCTGCGCGGAACGTGAACGGCCGGGCGATCCTGTACGCGGACCGCATCACCGATTCGATGCGCCGCGCCATCGACGAAACCGAGCGGCGCCGCAACAAGCAGATCGCCTTCAATCTCGAGAACGGCATCACGCCGCGCGGCGTGGTCAAGCGCATCAAGGACATCATCGACGGCGTCTACAACGTCGACGAGGCGCGTGCCGAACTGAAGGAGCAGCAACAGCGCGCCAAGTTCGAGGACATGTCCGAGAAGCAGTTGTCGAAGGAACTCAAGCGGCTCGAGAAGCAGATGATGGAGCACGCCAAGAACCTCGAATTCGAGAAGGCGGCTCAGACGCGCGACGAGCTGGCGCTGCTGCGTCAGCGGGTATTCGGCGCCAATGTCGGCGACCATCTGACCGGCACGAACTGATCGACGTATCGCGCCGCTGGATCGCTTCTTCGGTCCAGTAGCCGCTCAGCCTCATTCTGACCCCGGGCGAATCCATTCTGTAAGGCTTCGTCCGGCGGCTCTGTCGGAAAATCCCCGGCCCACGCTTTCTGCTAAATCCTTGTCCTACAAGGACTTCACGGCATCCTGATTTGTTCTCAACCCCGAAGAATGATAAACTTCATCCAATATTGAGAATGGTTCGCATTAACGTTAGTAATGAGATGCAATAAGATTGCATGGATGCGATGCGCCACTTTCAGCCTGTTTTTCGTCGTCTCAGTCTAAAAAACAAGGAGTTTCAATGCGGTTTTCTTCAATTCTGCGCGGCGGCGTGGCTGCCGTCGCCGCAATGGCCGCGATCTCGGCAACGGCCGCTGAATATCCGATCGGCAAGCAACAGATCCAGGGCGGCATGGAAATCGGCGCCGTCTACCTGCAGCCGATCACGATGGAGCCGGAAGGCATGATGCGCAAGGCCTCCGATTCGGACGTTCACCTCGAAGCCGATATCCACGCCGTCAAGAACAACCCGACCGGTTTTGCCGAAGGCGACTGGATGCCGTATCTGCAGGTGAGCTACGAATTGTCGAAGGCTGGCTCGACCCAGACGCAGAAAGGCGACCTGATGGCCATGGTGGCAAGCGACGGTCCGCATTATGGCGACAACGTCAAGCTGCAAGGCCCCGGCAAATACCACCTGAAGCTTTTCATCGCGCCGCCGATGCAAACCGGCCACATGGCCTTCGGCCGTCACGTCGACAAGGAAACCGGCGTGGGTGCGTGGTTCAAGCCGTTCACGCTCGAGTACGACTTCACGTACGCAGGCATCGGCAAGAAGGGTGGGTACTAAACAATGGACTGCGTGACGCACGGCGTCTTCCGGAAGGGCCAATGAGAATCAATCGAAAGATCGCCATCCTCGCCATGACGAGTTCGCTCGTCGGCGCTGCGCATGCGGCCGACTTACCGACCTTCAAGCTGGAAATGACGGACGGCAAGCTCAATCCGGCACGTATCGAGGTGCCGGCCGGCCAGCGCATCAAGATCGAAGTGCGCAACTCGGGTAAGGGCGCCGCCGAGTTCGAAAGCGTCCAGTTGCGCAAAGAGAAGGTGCTCGCGCCGGGCGCGGAATCGTTCGTGGTGATCGCGCCGCTGTCGCCGGGCGAGTACAAGTTTTTCGACGATTTCCACCAGCAGGCGCAGGGCGTGATCGTCGCGAAGTAGTCGAGTAGGAGAAGTTCGATGGGTCAGGTGTTGTTCATCGTGTGGCGGGAGAGCGTCGAGGCGCTGCTGGTCGTCGGCATCCTGTATGCGTGGCTTAAAAATGGCGACGACGACGCGCGGCGCGGTTTGCCGTATCTGTGGGCGGGTGTCGGCGTGGGCATCCTCGCGGCGATCGGGCTCGGCGCGGCGCTGATCGGCTTTACCGAAGTGTTGTCCGGCGATGCGCAGGACTACTTTCAGACCGCGATGGTGCTGGTCGCGTGCGTGCTGATCGTGCAGATGGTACTGTGGATGAAGCAGCACGGCCGCACGCTCAAGCGCGACATGGAGCAGTCGCTGCAACAGAGCACGCGCGATTCGAACTGGTGGGGCATTGCCGTGCTGGTCGCGCTGGCGATCGCCCGGGAAGGCAGCGAGACGGTGATCTTCCTGTACGGCCTCGGCTTCGGCCAGTCGGGCCATGTGGACGGCAGCCAGATGCTCGCTGTGCCGATCGGTCTTGGCCTCGCATTCCTGACCTTCTACGTGCTGCAACTGGGCGGCAAGTTCTTCTCGTGGCGGCTCTTTTTCCGCGTCACCGAAATCATGCTGCTATTCCTCGGTGCGGGCTTGTTCCAGACCGGTGTCGACAAGCTGATCGACAAGGAAATTCTGCCCACGCTGGTGGATCAACTGTGGAACAGCTCGGCGCTGCTCGACGATTCGAGCACCTTCGGTTCGCTCGTCGCCACGCTGACCGGCTATCGCGCCCATCCGGCACTGATGAATCTGGTCGCCTACGCGGTGTATTGGGGCGTCGTGTATCTGCTGGTGCGCCGGGCCAACCGGCGGCCGGCGCAGCAGGCGGCAGGGCGCGCAGCATGAATGGGGCGCTCAGTCGCTCCAGTAAGCGCTCCGGCCAGCCCGGCCGGCTCGCTGCAGCTGGCCAATGGATGCAGCGCCATGGCGGGCTGATTCGCGGCATCCAGTGGGTTGTCGTAGCGGTATATGCGTTCCTGATTCTGGTGCCCGCTTTCATACCGCTGCCCGACGAGACAGCGCATCTGTGGAACAACCTGACGCTTGCTGCGCAGTTTGTGTTCTGGGGCATCTGGTGGCCGTTCGTGCTGCTTTCGATGGTGATGCTCGGCCGCGTCTGGTGCGGCGTGCTGTGCCCCGAAGGGGCGCTCGCCGAGTTCGCCAGCAAATTCGGCCGCGGCTGGGCGATTCCGCGCTGGATGCGCTGGGGTGGCTGGCCGTTCGTCGCCTTCGGTCTCACTACCATTTACGGCCAGATGGTGAGCGTCTACCAGTACCCGAAGGCGGTGCTGCTGGTGCTCGGCGGCTCGACCTTTGCCGCCATGATCATCGGCTTGCTGTACGGGCGCGAGAAACGCGTCTGGTGCAAATACCTGTGCCCCGTCAATGGGGTCTTTTCGCTTCTGGCGCGGCTCGCGCCGTTTCACTACAAGGTCGACGAGGACGCCTGGCGCCGCTCGTACACAGAGGGTGAACACGGCCATCGCGTGATTCCGATCAACTGCGCGCCGCTCGTGCCGTTGCGCAACATGAAGGGCGCTGCGGCGTGTCATATGTGCGGCCGCTGCAGCGGTCACCGCGACGCGATTGCCTTGACGTGGCGCGCGCCATCGTCTGAAGTGGTGGAGCTCGGCGGCCAGCAGGCGAGTGCGTGGGATACCGCGCTGATCCTGTATGGCCTGCTCGGCATCGCGATCGGCGCGTTTCATTGGACCGTGTCGACATGGTTCGTCGATCTGAAGATGTTCCTCGCCACTTGGCTGGTGGACCGCGATATCACCTGGCCGCTCGACACCAACGCGCCGTGGTTCCTGTTCACGCACTACCCTGAGCAGAACGACGTATTTTCCTGGCTCGACGGCACGCTGGTGATCGTCTATATCGTCGCCACCGGGCTCGTCTACGGCACGATCCTAGTGGCGCTGCTGATGGGCGCAACCCGAAGCCTGGGCCGCTTTAGCGCGGTGCGGCTGCATCATCTCGCGCAAGGGCTGATTCCGCTGGCGGGCGCGGGGGTGTTTCTCGGGCTGTCGGCGACCACGCTGTCGCTGCTGCGCGCCGAACATGTCTCGCTGTGGTGGGCCACCGATCTACGTCTTACTATTCTGACCGTGGCCAACCTGTGGAGCGCATGGCTCGCGTGGCTCGTCACGCGGCGTTACAGTGCGCGGCTTTTCCAGCGTGGCCTTGCGATGGTATGGTTTATCGCCGCACTCGCGGTCGTCGATAGTGCGTGGTGGCTGATGTTCTGGGGCTGGACACGCTAGCGGCGCGTTGTGTCGTTGTGTCCCAGAAACGAAGAGGCTGCCCGTGAGAACCAAACCTGCACTGACCGACGAAGACGTCAAGAAAATGGCCGCCGCTGCCGAAGCGCACGCGCTGGCCAACCAATGGCACGTGACTGTCGCGATCTTCGACGACGGCGGTCATCTGCTCCATCTGCACCGCATGGACGGTACTGCGCCCAGCACCGTCGAAATGGCGATCGGCAAGGGCCGCACAGCCGTGCTCGGACGGCGCGAAACCAAGGTCTATGAAGACATTATCAAGAATGGCCGCACCGCCTTCCTGAGCGCGCCGCTGGTGGCGATGGTGGAGGGTGGCGTGCCCATTGTCTTCGAGGGCGAAGTGGTGGGCTCGATTGGCGTGTCCGGCGTGAAATCGGAGCAGGATGCGGCCGTGGCACGCGCGGGCATTGCGGCGCTGGGAACCGCCTGAGCCAGCCGTCGATCCGCTAGCGCTAGCGATGGCCGAAGCCAAAAACACGAAAGCCGTGGGATGTTGCCATCCATACGGCTTCGTCGTGCGACTCGTTCAATCGTTGCTTTGCGACACGCGCTCATGCGCCTGTCCGCATTGGGTGAGAACCAAAAAAGCGGCCTGGCTTGCTGCGACGGCTGGCTTGGTGTGTTGCACGAAGGGGTCTAGATCTCGCGTGCAAGCCGTCGTGGCTGGCTAATGCCCAACACCTCTCGAGGAGGTGGTCCCCACAATACCCGGTAGATACCTCGTTACTTGGTCAAAATCAGCTTGCCCAGACGCGTGGCGCGCAGCTGGTAGGTTTCGCCGTTATGCACGATGTTGACGTGGCTGCGGCCTTGCAGCAGCGTCTCGCTGCGTACTGCCGGCGCGGCGGTTCCTGCTGCTGCCGCTGCGGGACTGCGCTCGGCGGATTGCCGCGGCGCGGCGGCGCTGGTGCTGGCTTTCGGACGGCTGGTTAGCGCCGCAGCCGCAGGGCGGCGCAGGCTAAGCGTGGAAGAGCGGTTGAGATCGTTCATTCGTTCCGTCGGTTTGTCGATTCGATGGAGTGATTCTAAATGATAATCGTTCCCATTTACAAGATCGGCAAATTCATCGGATTAATGTTTCGATAGCCGCCTCCGCCGTTGCTCAAAGCATGCTCAATGCAGTGCGCCGGGCTCCTTGCCTTGCACGTATTGGCGAATCAGCCGCACCGTATCGATATCCGACTCGCGGTATGCCGACTTGACGATCTCCTGCGTCTGACGAGCATCTTCATCGTCGGAGACGGGCAGGGTGGTGCTGTACTCGAAGCGCAGAAACAGTTGCAACTCGTCGGGCTGCTCGATCGTCATCGTCAGCGAGCCGCCCACGTAGGTTTCGGTGGCGAGGATGTCGTAGCGCACGCTCTGGTCGGGCTGCAACGTGACGCGGTCGCGCACCGTCACCTCTCCGTAGTGCAGCTCGCGCTCGAGCGTGGTCTCGGTGCGCGACAGGATCGTGCACGTATCGAGTCCCAGCACGAAGAGTTGCGGCTGTTCGGCGCGCAGCACGAGGCCTTCCCACAACTGCTCGCGGGTCAGGGTTTCAACGAGCGGATTCAGCGGGTCGTTGATCTGGATAAGGTGTTCGAAATTCAAAACGGAGGCTTCCTTTTTTGGGGGGGGGCGCTTGCGGCGCTGCGCCATGTGCAATGTGTCCGTGCCAGCCAGGCGCGCCCTCTGGCAAGTCTGCTGAATCAGGCGAGTCAGGCAACCGCGAGTCCCGAGCGGATCGTGATCGAATGCGTCAGGATCTTGTGGACCGGGCACGCATTGGCGATCTGCAGCAGACGTTCGCGCTGCTCATCGGACAGATCGCCTTCCAGCACAATCTGCCGGTCGATTGTCGAGCCTTCGTCGCTGGTTGTCATCTTGAGCGTCACACGTACGTCGGCGAGCGGCCAGCCTTTGCGTTGCGCATACATTTTCAGCGTAATCGATGTGCAGGCGCCGAGACTCGACAGCAAGATCGACACCGGGCCCGGTCCGCGGTCGCCGCCGCCTTGCGACGCCGGTTCGTCGGCGAGCCAGGTATGCTTGCCGTCGTCGAGAAGAACCTGAAAATTCGTCGAGCCGATGTGGGCGGTGACGGTGGACTCTGCCATGCGCGCTCCTGAACAGGGACGGGAATCGCCGCGCGGCGCAGCGAGCTACGGCGCGCGGCACGAGCCGCTATTGTGAACGAAATTGTCCGGCTTCGCGCCGCGCGCGTCGTGGCGCAGCAGGGCCTGTCCAGCCAGGGCGGCGAGCGGCGATCTTATGCGAGGCGCAAGCCTGCCGCCGCTTGCCGTGGGCAGGCTTACTTTAGTGGGTAATCTGCCCCATGCGGCCAGCCTGGTAGTCGGTCACGGCCTGGCGAATTTCATCTTCAGTGTTCATCACGAACGGGCCGTAGCGTACCACCGGCTCTTTGAGCGGCACACCGCCCAGCAACAGTACATCGAGCGGTTCCTCGCCGGCGGCGAAGGTCACGGTATCGCCGTCGTTGCCGAACACGACCATCTGCTGCGCACCGATTTCGCGGCGCGCCTCGCCGTAGAAGCCCTTGCCCGACAGCGCATAAGCGAATACCCGGTAGTTGGCCGGCACCGTATGCTCGATCTTCGCGCCCGGCTGCAGCGTGAAATGCTGATACAGGATTGGCGTGCGGGTTTCGATGGCCGCCGCTACGCCCAGCGCTTCGCCTGCGATCACTTTCACGCGAACCTTGCCGTCCTTGGAGGTCGCGACCGGAATTTGCGCCGATGGTATTTCCTGGTAGCGCGGCGCGATCATCTTGTCGTTGCGCGGCAGGTTCACCCACAACTGCAAACCGTGCACCCGGCCGCCGGTGCGCACGAACTCCGGATCCGGCATTTCACTGTGGACCACACCGGCGCCTGCAGTCATCCACTGCACGTCGCCGGGGTGCAGCGTACCCGAGTGGCCTGCCGAATCCTTATGGCCGAACTGGCCCTCCAGCGCATAGGTGACCGTCTCGAAGCCGCGGTGCGGATGGTCCGGTGCGCCTTTCGCCTCGCCTGGGGCGTAGTCGATCGGGCCCATTTCGTCGAGCAGCAGAAATGGATCGAAGTCCATCAGATTGCGGGTCGGAAACGGGCGGTGGACGATAAAGCCGCCGCCTTCGGTCGTGCGAACCGCGGGATACGTGCGTTCGATCGTGCGTGTCGAGCTCATCAAAAGTCACCTTGAAAAATGGGGAATAGCGTTATTTCTGAAACATAGAGCTATTATAGGGACCGTTTTTCGAGGTGCCAGCCACCGTCACGCAATGGATTGTTCTATTCATGGAACGATGAGATGAAGATCGATTCACACAATCTGAACGACCTGATGTACTTTTCTCAGGTCGTCGAGCACGGTGGATTCTCCGCCGCGGAGCGGGTGCTGGGCATCTCGAAGTCGCGCCTGTCGCGACGCCTGACCGAGCTGGAGGCGTCGCTGGGCGTGCGCTTGCTGCAGCGCTCCACACGCAAGCTCGCGCTGACGGAAGCAGGGCAACTGTTCTACCAGCATTGCCAGGCGATGCTCTCGGAGGCCCAGGCGGCCGTCAACGTGGTGCAGCAATTGCGCTCGTCGCCGCGCGGCACGGTGCGAGTGAGCGTGCCGGTCACCATCTCGCAGACGCTGCTGTCGCAGATTCTGCCGGAATTCATGCACCGCTTTCCGGAGGTGCGTGTGGTGATGCGCGTGACCAATCGCGTCATCGACCTGTTCGAGGATTCGATCGATGTTGCGCTGCGAATACGCTCGGAGCCGCCGGAAAACGCCAACATCGTAGTGCGGCCGTTGTGGCGCACGCAGCAGATGCTGGTGGGGGCGCCGAGCCTGCTGCAACAGAATGCACCGCCGCTGTTGCCGGCCGACCTGGCCCGCTTCGAGACGCTCGACACACCGACCACCGACGGCCGTCACGTGTTTCAGCTGATCTCGCCGGACGGTACGCGGCACGCGCTCGAACACGAGCCGCGTCTGGTGAGCGCCGACCTGATGACGATCCGCGAGGCGGTGCTGGCGGGCGTCGGCATCGCCGCCTTGCCCGAGATGATGTATGGCGCCGCTTTGCGCGCGGGCCAACTGTCGCCGGTGATGCCGGGCTGGACGCTGCCGTCGCCGCAGCTCTACGCGGTGTTCGTATCGCGTCAGGGGATGGTGCCCGCGGTGCGTGCGTTCGTCGATTATCTGGTCGAGATGCTGGATCCCGATACCGGCAAGCACATCATGGGCGAATGCCCGACCGCTGCAGAAAAGCGCAAAGCGGGAGAGCGTACCCAGTCTGCGCAAGTCATCGTGCCGGCGACCGCGTAGGCCGTTGCCCGGGCTTTTATGCAAGCGTGTGCAAGCACCGTCAAGCATGAAAGAGCGGCTTGCAAAGAGGCGAGTCATCCTGCATGACGGCGTTCAATGTGCACAGCGTCATATCGTTTTCGCATTTAAGCGCCGCCAGCGATGAGTACTTTCAATGGGCCTTTGCTTGAACCTCTGCGCCAACGGGCTTATATTGAAATCCCTTCGCTAAGGAGTCTCTTACGCGAAAACTCATGGCCGCTATCATAGCGAGCCTGATAGGGCTGATCGCGCTGTCCGTGTCGACCACGGCTGTCGCATGTGGAGACATTCGCTACTCATCCGATGGCGGGTGTTCTCGCCGCCCGAAGGCGCCGAGTGCGCACAAAAAAAGGCCTTCATCCGACGATGAAGGCCTTTTACTTTGGGCCCTGAAAACAAGGGCCGTTTGCGTCCTGCCAGGTCGCGCCCAGCCGGACTCTAGTGGCTCACGGGTTGCGTCACAAAGCCGATCTTCGTGAGGCCGCCGGCCTGCGCCGCCGACATCACTTCGGCTACCTTTTCATAGGCCACCTTGCGATCCGCGTTCAGATGCAGTTCAGGTTGCGGGCTCGCTTGCGCGGCCTGGGCGATCTTCGAACGCAGTTCGTCGCCGCTGACCTTCTGTTGATCCCACAGCACAGTGCCATCGGCTTCTACCGACACATTCACCTGGACCGGCTTGGTCTCTTCTTTCTGGCTGCTCGCATGCGGCAGATCGATTTTCACTGCGTGACGGATCACCGGAATCGTCACCATGAAGACGATCAGGAGAACCAACATGACGTCGACGAGCGGCGTCATGTTGATTTCGTTCATCAGGCCGTCGTCCTCGTCGCTGGCGAAGGGGCTCATTCCCATCGGAGTACCTCGCTGATCAGTTGGCGCGGGTGGCGAGGCGCAGGCCGTCGCCGCGCTTGGACGACGACAGGCGCGCGCCGGTCACGAAGAACGCATGCAGGCCGTGGGCAAAGCGGTTCAGCTTGGTGACGATTGCCTTGTTCGCACGGGTCAGTGCGTTGTAGCCGAGCACGGCCGGAATCGCGACGAACAGGCCGAACGCGGTCATGATCAGCGCTTCGCCGACCGGACCGGCGACCTGGTCGATCGAGCTCTGGCCGCTTGCGCCGATCGCCAGCAGCGCGTGATAAATGCCCCACACCGTGCCGAACAGGCCGACGAACGGCGCCGTGCTGCCGATCGACGCGAGAATCGCAAGACCGCTCTGCATGCGCGCGACGCTATCGTCCATGGTGTCTTTCAGGCAGCGCGTGATCCAGTCCGACACGTCCATGCGGTCGTGCAGATGCGGTTGCGTCTGGTGATGGTGATCCGCGGCTTCCTGGCCCGACAGCGCGAGCGCGAGGAACGGGTTGTCCTGCGGGGTCGAGGCGCCGGCGCCGAGTTTTTTCACGCCGTCGGAGAGGTCGTCCGAATGCCAGAACGACACCTCGGCATTCTTCGTCAGACGCTTGAGACGCATCACGTTCCAGGCCTTGATGACGATCACGCTCCACGACAGCACCGACATGATGAGCAGTGCGAGCGCGATGCCGCGCGTCACGAAATCCCCTTGTGCCCAGACGTGGGCCAAACCGTAGTTCTGCATTGCAATTCCTTTTTTTAAAATCCGCTTGAGCCGTTCAGTTGCACGGGCCGCTCAATCGCTCGCTGATCCAGGCGCTTAGTCATCCAGGCCGAACTGGTACGGCTGGGTGTAGGCGGCCCGGATCGGTACGCCGTTTTCCACATAGGGCTTGCAGGTGGTCGCGCGCACGGCGGCGAGCGCCGCGTCGTCGAGACGGTCGAAGCCGCTGCTCTTTTTCAGTTCGATGTTCTCGAGACTGCCGGTCAGGCCCACCACGAACCTGACGTAGGCGGTACCGGTTTCACCGCGGCGCCGCGACAGGGCCGGGTAGTCGGGCTTCGCGATACTGCAGTCGAGATGCGCGACGTTCTTGGGCGCGCTGATTTCCATCGTCGGCCGGCCGATCGCGGGCGCAGCGGCGGCGGCCGGCGCCACGGGGGCTGCGGGAGCAGGCGGTGCGGACTCGGCAGCGGCGGGCGCCGTAGACGAGGGCGCCGCCGCTTGCGGCAACGGCATCGGCGTGGGCTTTGGCGTCGGGGTGGGGTGCGCCTGAACCTTCGGCTTCGGGTGCGGGACGGGCGGGGTCGGCTTGGGCGGCGGCGGGGCGATCGATTGCACGGCTGCCGGCGCCGCCACAGGCGCGGGGCTCAACAGTTCGGCGGTCATCGTGCGCGATTCGAGCGGGCGAACCGGCTCGTCGTGGCGCATGCTTAGCACTACCGCAAGTAGCGCGACGTGGATCACGACAACCGCGGCGGTCGCCGTTACGGCACGGGAATTCATACGGCTGGCAAGTACCGGCGCGAGGCCGGTTGGGACGGTATGCGAGGCGCGCATGTTAGCGCGACCGCGCGCCGTCGATACCGGGGCTACGACAAAGCAACGTCATTTTCGGAATATCAGCAGCGAAATGCACAGTGTGGTCACGAAACCAATCAGCAATTCCATCTCAAACTCCTGTTACGGGGTGAGCGGTAGCTGGCTGGTACGTGTACTGGCTTGCTGACGGCAGTGGACTAAAGCGTGAGGCGCGTGGGGCCTGCAACGCTCGAGGCACGGCGGGAGGCCGTGCCGGTAGGATCAGGCGGCCTTGCGTTCGTAAAACGTCACCGGCATCGGATGCGCATGATGCTCGACGCCGCAGCGGCTCGCACACACGCCGCTTTGCGCCATCACGTCGCGCACGGACTCTTCGCACTTGCCGCAGCACATGGCGACGCCCAGCTCGAACTGGAGTTCGTCGAACGAGTCGACGCCTTCCGCGATCGAGGCGCGAATCTTCCGGTCGGATACAGACTTGCACACGCAGACAATCATGATGGGGCGCAATAGCTAACGTTAATGCGAATTATTATCATTATGTTTGATGCGTTTGGCAAGCACCCTGTGGGAATTTTTGTAACAAAACCAGACTGTTAGCAGGGATACCCCAGTTTGGGATGGGGCCAGATGCGGGGGCGGGAAGGGCGAGGGGAGGTGTGGCCGCCAGGCAGCCGCACTAAGGGCACGAATAGGCGGCCGGCCTGGATGGCCGCCCTAAGCGGCTCTAAGCGGCTCTAAGCTGCTTTAAGCGGCCCGAGAGTCAGCTGCGAGGGTGCGCCGCGAGGGGATGACCACTTGTTCCACCGGCGCCTCGATCTGGAGCAGGGTGGCGGCAAGCTGCTGCAGGTGCGCGCCGTCGCTGGTCGAGCAAAATCGGGGCAGATCGACGGCTTGATCCGTTGCGGCGCGCAGGCCGTGCTGGTCGAGGACGCGCTCCAGTTGGCGGGCGATGGCCACGCTGGTGTCGATCAGCGTCATCCGGTCGCCGACGATATCGCGGATCGCCGCGTCGAGAAACGGGTAGTGCGTGCAGCCGAGCACCAGGGTGTCGGCGCCGGCATCGAGCATCGGTTGCAGATAGCTGTCGAGCAGCGCACGCAGTTCGGCCGAGCCGACGTCGCAGCGTTCGATGGCCTGCACCAGTCCGTGGCCAGGCTGGCAGAGAAAGCGGCAGTCGGCGGCGTAGCGTTCCAGCAGGCCCTGAAAGCGGGTGCTGCGCAGCGTCACCTGGGTGGCGAGCACGCCGGCCACGCGGGTTTTCGACTGCTGGGCAGCCGGCTTGATGCCCGGCTCCACGCCGATCAGCGGAATCGGCAAGTGCTCGCGCACCAGCGCGATGGATTGAGCCGTCGCCGTGTTGCAGGCCACCACCAGCACCTTGGCGCCCTGTTTGACGAGCCATTGGCCGATGGCGAGCGTGCGGTCGGCAATGAAGTCGTCGTCGCGTTCGCCATAGGGCGCGTAGAGTGAGTCGGCCACATAGATGATCGCTTCATCCGGCACTTGCGCGCGCACCGCTCGCAGCACGGACAGGCCACCCAGGCCCGAGTCGAACACGCCCACCGGGGCATGAGCCGCCAGAGCCGCAGACAGCGGCTCGCTGGCGGGGCAAGACGCGGGTGCGTTAAGACCTGCGTCTGACGAAGCAGTATGCATGGGAGCAGTCACGGGAACGGACAAGGGTGCAAACAGGAGCAAACGATCGAGCCCGTGCAGTTTATCTTGAGTTGCACGGGCTGGGCCGCTTAGGACTCGATCGAGCCCATGGCGGTTTGCTGGTAGTTCTGGATGCCGACCTTGTCGATCAGGTCCAGTTGCGTTTCCAGCCAGTCGATGTGCTCTTCCGTGTCGTCGAGAATCTTGACGAAGATCTCGCGCGAGATGAAATCGCGTACTGATTCGCAATACACGATGGCTTCCTTGCAGGTGCTTTGCGAAATCTGCTCGAGCTTCAAATCGCATTCGAGGATCTCTTTGGTCTCCTCGCCAATCAGCAGCTTGTGCAGGTCTTGCAGATTGGGCAGTCCATCCAGCATGAAAATGCGTTCGATGAGCCAGTCGGCGTGCTTCATTTCGCCGATCGATTCGTCGTATTCATGCTTGCCGAGTTTTTCAAGCCCCCAATGCTTGTACATCCGCGCATGCAGGAAGTACTGGTTGATCGCGGTCAGTTCGTTCTTCAACTGAGAGTTCAGATATTCGATAACCTTCTTGTCGCCTTGCATGATTTTTTCCTTGTGGGGGCTCTGAATTTCAATTTTCAACAACAATAAACGCCCGACCCGAAAAAGCCAAGGATCGCAGCATTTTTTGACACATGTCCGTGGCGAGTCACGGTTTGCTCGCACGAATTCGCACAAGCTCGTACAAGCAGCTGTCCCATCAAATGCAAAAGCCGGGACCGTAGGCCCCGGCTTTCTCAACTGACGTTGGGCTTTGAAACGGGGTTAAGCCGTTGCGACCGGAATCTTGCCGATCTTCGCTTGCCATTCCTTCGGGCCGGTCTGGTGGACCGAGGTGCCGTTCGAATCGACGGCTACCGTGACCGGCATGTCCTGCACGTCGAACTCGTAGATGGCTTCCATGCCGAGGTCTTCGAACGCAAGCACCTTCGCGCTGCGGATCGCCTTCGAGACGAGGTATGCCGCGCCGCCCACGGCCATCAGATAAGCGGCCTTGTGCTTCTTGATGGCTTCGATGGCGACCGGGCCGCGCTCGGCCTTGCCGATCATCGAAATGAGACCTGTTTGCGACAGCATCGTCTCGGTGAACTTGTCCATGCGGGTCGCCGTGGTCGGGCCAGCCGGACCGACCGCTTCGTCGCGCACCGGGTCGACCGGGCCGACGTAGTAGATCACGCGGTTGGTGAAGTCCACCGGCAGCTTTTCGCCCTTGGCGAGCATGTCCGCGATACGCTTGTGAGCAGCGTCGCGGCCCGTCAACATCTTGCCCGACAGCAGCAGCGTCTGGCCCGGCGTCCACGAAGCGACTTGTTCCGGCGTCAGCGTGTTCAGATCGACGCGCTGGCTCTTTTCCGTGTCCGGTTCCCACTGCACCTTCGGCCATGCGTCGAGCGACGGCGCTTCGAGCTTGGCGACGCCCGAGCCATCCAGCGTGAAGTGAGCATGACGCGTCGCCGCGCAGTTCGGGATGATGGCGATCGGCTTGGATGCAGCGTGCGTCGGTGCAGCCATGATCTTGACGTCGAGTACGGTAGCGAGGCCGCCGAGACCTTGCGCGCCGATGCCGAGCGCGTTGACCTTCTCGTGCAGCTCGATGCGCAGTTCTTCGATCCAGTCCTGCGGGCCGCGCGCGATGATGTCCTGAATGTCGATCGGATCCATCAGCGATTCCTTCGCCATCACCATCGCCTTTTCGGCGGTGCCGCCGATGCCGATGCCGAGCATGCCCGGCGGGCACCAGCCGGCGCCCATGGTCGGCACGGTCTTGAGGATCCAGTCGACGATCGAGTCCGACGGGTTCAGCATCGCGAACTTCGACTTGTTCTCCGAGCCGCCGCCCTTGGCTGCAACCTGCACGTCGACCTTTTCGCCCGGCACGATCTCGTAGTGGATCACGGCCGGGGTATTGTCCTTGGTGTTCTTGCGACCACCTTCCGGCGGGCTCACGATCGAGGCGCGCAGCACGTTGTCCGGGTTCAGGTAACCGCGGCGCACGCCTTCGTTGATCATGTCGGTGACGCCCATCGTCGCACCGTCCCAACGCACGTCCATCCCCACCTTCACGAACACCGTGACGATGCCGGTGTCCTGGCAGATCGGGCGCTTGCCTTCGGCGCACATGCGGCTGTTGGTCAGGATCTGCGCGATCGCATCTTTCGCCGCCGGGCTCTGTTCGAGCTCGTAGGCGCGGCCAAGGGCCTGGATGTAGTCGAGCGGGTGGTAATAGCTGATGTACTGAAGCGAATCAGCAATGCTCTGAATCAGATCTTCCTGTTTGATGACGGTCATGGCTAGCTCAGTGGGGACAATGGCGCTTTTCGTACTGATTGCATGGGCTGCGCGCTCAGTCTTGCGCCTTCAGGGGAGTGGAAACGGGTTGCAGTGCAGCCGGCTCATGGAAATGCGCCGGGTGGGTATGCGTGGCCAGACGATCGACCAGGGCCATCACGACCGCGGACAGCAGGAACGCCAGGTGAATGATCACCTGCCACATAATGGTGTGAGTCGAATTCTGGTCGGGGCTGATGAAGGTCTTCAGCAGATGGATCGACGAGATGCTGATCAGCGCCATCGACAGCTTCACCTTCAGCACGCCGGCGTTCACGTGGTCGAGCCATTCAGGCTCGTCCGGGTGGCCTTCGACGCCGAGGCGCGACACAAAAGTTTCATACCCGCCGATGATCACCATGATCAGCAGGTTCGAGATCATCACCACATCGATCAGGCCGAGCACGACCAGCATGATGTTGGTTTCGTCGAGCGTCATCGAGGCCGTGACGAGGTGCCAGACTTCCTTGAGGAACAGGACGACGTAGACGCCTTGCGCGACGATCAAGCCGAGATAAAGCGGCACCTGGAGCCAGCGGCTCATGAAGACGATGGCGGGCAGCGGGCGCATCGGGCGGCGCGTTTTACCAGCGGAATCGGGACGCGAAGCGGACATAGGCAAGAATCAGGGCGATGAGATCGGGTGGCGCAATGGCCTGAGCACCGGGCAAAAGTGCAGACAGGCGCACGCACAGGCGCGCGGAAAACCCCGCGGCAGGCGCGCTATTGTACAGCCACACCCGGGTTTACCTGGCGGAGACGGGCAAACGCGCCGGCGGTGCTGGAATCCGGCCGGCCAGTTCAGTTAGCATTGTAAAAGGGCACGTACGAGGCGACAGGCGTTTGACGCCCAGTTTGGCATTTGCTTCAGAGGTTTGCGCCGCGTTAGATGACGAGCCCGCCCTGGCAACACGCTAACGGCCAAGCGGGTAGCATCCCGTTCTGGAGGCCTGCGTAAGTGGCCGGTAAGTTGCGACGTTTATCGTGATCGATGAACGGGTCGATCGTTGGAGCATGCGCATGCTGCAGTGCGGCATGCGGGTTCAACGGTTGGCTGCGCAGGGGGTGAAGCCCTGCGCGAGGGTTGGAGACAGGCGCCGCGGGTAATACCCAAGCAGCGTCACCATGACATGGCGCGCCACCGGCGCGCCGGCACAGAATTTACGTTTCATCTTCACCAAGGGGTAGTCGATGTCTGCGATTGAATCGGTTCTTCAGGAACGCCGCGTTTTCCCACCTTCCGCCGAGGCAATGGCGGGTGCGACGATCTCCGGCATGGACGCGTACCGGGCGCTCGCCGCCGAGGCGGAACGCGATTACGAAGGCTTCTGGGGGCGTCTGGCCAAAGAGACGCTGAGCTGGCACAAGCCCTTCAGCAAAGTGCTCGACGAGTCGAAAGCGCCGTTCTACACGTGGTTCGAGGACGGCGAACTGAACGCCTCATATAACAGCCTCGACCGTCACGTCGAAGCCGGCCACGGCCAGCGCACCGCGATCGTGTTCGAAGCGGACGACGGCACCGTCACCAACGTCACCTATCAGGATCTGCTGCAGCGCGTGAGCCGCTTTGCCAATGCGCTGAAAAAGCGCGGCGTGAAGAAGGGCGACCGCGTGGTGATCTATATGCCGATGTCGATTGAAGGCATCGTTGCCATGCAGGCCTGCGCGCGCATCGGCGCGACGCATTCGGTGGTGTTCGGCGGCTTCTCGTCGAAGTCGTTGAATGAGCGTCTGGTCGACGTGGGCGCCGTGGCGCTTGTCACCTCCGACGAACAGATGCGCGGCGGCAAGGCCTTGCCGTTGAAGAACATCGCCGACGAAGCACTGGCGATGGGCGGCTGCGAGGCCGTCAAGAGCGTGATCGTCTACCAGCGCACCGGCGGCAAGATCGCATGGCACGAAGGCCGCGACCTGTGGATGCATGAGATCACCCAGGGCGAGTCGGATCAGTGCGCGCCGGAGTGGGTGGGCGCGGAGCATCCGCTGTTCATCCTCTATACCTCGGGCTCGACCGGCAAGCCGAAGGGCGTGCAACATAGCACCGGCGGCTATCTGCTGTGGGCCGCGCAAACCTTGAAGTGGACCTTCGACTGGAAGCCCACCGATGTGTTCTGGTGTACCGCCGACATTGGCTGGATTACCGGTCACAGCTACATCACGTATGGTCCGCTGACGCTCGGTGGCACCCAGGTGGTGTTCGAAGGCGTGCCGACCTGGCCGAACGCGGGACGCTTCTGGGACATGATCGCCAAGCACAAGGTCTCGCTGTTCTATACGGCGCCGACTGCAATCCGCTCGCTGATCAAGGCCGCGGAAGCCGATGCGAAGATTCACCCGAAGAGCTATGACCTGTCGTCGCTGCGCGTGATCGGCACGGTTGGCGAGCCGATCAATCCGGAAGCCTGGGTGTGGTACCACGAGAACGTCGGCGGCGGCCGTTGCCCGATCGTCGATACGTGGTGGCAAACGGAGACCGGCGGCCACATGATCACGCCGCTGCCGGGTGCGACACCGCTGGTGCCGGGTTCGTGCACGCTGCCGTTGCCGGGCATCATGGCCGCGGTGGTCGATGAGACCGGCCAGGACGTGCCGAACGGGCAGGGCGGGATTCTGGTGGTCAAGCGTCCGTGGCCTTCCATGCTGCGCAACGTGTGGGGCGACCCGGACCGCTACAAGAAGAGCTACTTCCCGGAAGAACTCGGCGGCACGCTGTACCTCGCCGGCGACGGCGCAGTGCGCGACAAGGAGACCGGCTACTTCACGATCATGGGCCGTATCGACGACGTGCTCAACGTCTCGGGCCACCGGCTCGGCACGATGGAGATCGAATCGGCGCTGGTGTCCAACCCGATCGTCGCGGAGGCGGCGGTGGTGGGGCGTCCCGACGATACGACCGGCGAAGCCGTGTGCGCCTTCGTGGTGCTGAAGCGCTCGCGTCCGGAAGGCGAGGAAGCGGTGAAGATCGCCAACGAACTGCGTGCGTGGGTCGGCAAGGAGATCGGTCCGATCGCCAAGCCGAAAGACATCCGCTTCGGCGACAACCTGCCGAAGACGCGCTCGGGCAAGATCATGCGCCGCTTGCTGCGCTCGCTGGCGAAGGGCGAGGCGATTACGCAGGACGTCTCGACGCTGGAGAACCCGGCGATTCTCGATCAGCTTGGTGAGTCGCTTTGAGGTTCTGAGTTGAACTGGGTGGCTGGTTGAGTTACCCGAACGACGGCGCATCTTTCGATGCGCCGTTTCTGTTTGACGAGCCTTCGCTTGCCGCCGGGCGCAGGCGGCGGTCACCGGGATATCCGCAGGCCCACGCGCGGACAATCCCGATTGCCTGCCCGGTCCCTTTTTGATACATAGGCGCATGGCCGCGCCGCATACCCCCTCTCAGTCCGCGCTTCACCCACCTCCCGAACCGCCACCCGTCTCGGAAGCGATGGCGCGCGCGCATCGCCGCTACTGGCGCTACAACGTCGTATTGATCGGCGTGTTGATGACGCTCGGGTTTCTCGTCTCGTTCGTGGTGCCGCTGGCGGCGCCCTCGCTATCGAAGCTGCGCTTCGCCGGTTTTAGCCTGCCGTTCTACGTCGGCGCGCAAGGGGCGATTCTGATCTACGTGGGCTTGATCGTCGTGTACATCGTGCTGATGCAACGGGCCGACCGCATCCTGCAACGCGCATTCGATGCGGATGCGCGTACGGAAGCCGACGCGGGCGCGAGCGCGGCAGTTTCCGCCGCAGCTCGCGGAAACTGAGCCGATGACGCTCACGCACCGGCTCATCCGTTCATACGCGCTCTACACGCTGGGCTTTCTGGTCTTTATCTATGTGATGTGGCGCATCGAGCAGGTGACGGGGCCGGGCGTGTGGATCGGCTACGTGTTCCTGTTCGTGCCGATCGCCGTGTATGCGGTGATCGGCCTGCTGTCGCGTACCTCCGACCTCGTGGAGTACTACGTCGCGGGACGGCGAGTGCCGTCCGCGTTCAACGGCATGGCGACGGCGGCCGACTGGCTCTCGGCAGCGTCGTTCATCGGCCTCGCGGGTTCGATCTACGCGACGGGCTACGACGGCCTCGCGTATCTGATGGGCTGGACCGGCGGCTATTGCCTGACCGCGTTCCTGCTCGCGCCGTATGTGCGCAAGCTTGCGCGCTACACGATTCCCGATTTCCTCGGCACACGCTTCTCGAGCAACGCGGTGCGTGGACTCGCCGCGCTATCCGCGATCCTGTGCTCGTTCGTGTATCTGGTGGCGCAGATTCAGGGCGTGGGGCTGATTGCGACGCGCTTTATCGGCGTCGATTTTGCGGTCGGGATCTTCTGCGGACTGGCGGGCATTCTGGTGTGCTCGTTTCTCGGCGGTATGCGCGCGGTGACGTGGACCCAGGTGGCACAGTACATCATCCTGATTGCAGCGATCCTGATTCCGGTCTCGATGATTGCTCACAAGGATGGCCTTGGGTGGGTGCCGCAATTCAACTACGGACGCCTGATGGCGCGCGTCGAAACGCTCGAGCGTCAGGTGCGCAACTCGCCACAGGACCAGAGCGTGCGCGCGAACTACAGCGTGCAGGCGGCGCGACTGCAGACGCAGATCGACAGGCTGCCGCAATCGTTTGTGGATGCGAAAGCGCGACTGACCGAGCAGGTCGCGGATTTGCGGCGGCATAACGGCCCGCTGCGCGACATCGACACGAGCGAGCGTGCGCTTGATCTGTTTCCGCGCGACGCGGACGCTGCAAGAATCGTCTGGACGCAGCAGCGTGAGGCGTTGCTGATGCGTGCGTCGTCGCCGGTGCCGATGACCGAGCCGTTCCCCGCGATCAGCGCGGAAGACCGGCAGACGCACGAGCGCAATTTTCTGTCGTTGCTGCTGTGTTTGTCGCTGGGCACGGCGAGCTTGCCGCATATTCTGACGCGCTATAACACGACGACATCAGTGGCCTCGACGCGGCGCTCGGTTGGCTGGACGCTGCTGTTTGTGGCGCTGTTTTATCTGACGGTGCCGGTGTTGTCGGTGCTGATCAAGTACGAGATCCTGACGAATCTCGTGGGGCACTCGTTTGCCGATCTGCCGCAGTGGCTGACACAGTGGCTCAGGATCGAGCCGAACCTGATTAGCGTGGCCGATACGAACCACAGCGGCATCGTGCAATGGAGCGAGATCCAGATGCAGCCGGATATGGTGGTGCTCGCGGCGCCGGAGATTGCGGGGCTGCCGTATGTGATGTCAGGGCTGATTGCGGCGGGGGCGCTGGCAGCGGCGCTTTCCACTGCGGACGGTCTTTTGCTGACGATTGCGAATGCGCTTTCGCACGATGTCTACTATCACATGGTCGATCCGGCGGCATCGAGCCAGCGCAGGGTGACGATCTCCAAGATTTTGTTGCTGGGGGTGGCGCTGTTTGCTTCGTATGTGGCGTCGCTGAATACAGGGAATATTCTGTTTCTGGTGGGGGCGGCGTTTTCGCTGGCGGCGTCCAGTCTGTTTCCGGTGCTGGTGCTAGGCGTGTTCTGGAAGCGCACGACCCGGCTCGGCGCGGTGGCCGGGATGGTGGCGGGACTCACGGTCTGCGTCTACTACATTGTCTCGACGTATCCGTTTTTCACGCAGTTGACGGGCTTCGCAGGGGCGAGGTGGTTTGGGATTGAGCCGATCAGTTCGGGTGTGTTTGGGGTGCCGGCGGGGTTCCTGGTGGCGATCGTGGTGAGTCTCTTGGATCGTAAGCCGGATGCTTATACGCGGGCGCTGGTGGACTATATTCGCCATCCCTGAAGCGCTCGGATGCCCGCTGGGCAGGCGTTTGCGCGATGTTTGAGGGGCGTTTTCGGGTAGGGGTGGCACAGGCCCCAGAGTTTGCTATAATTCGGCTCCCGCCGGAGAGATGGATGAGCGGTTTAAGTCGCACGCCTGGAAAGCGTGTATAGGTTAATAACCTATCCGGGGTTCGAATCCCCGTCTCTCCGCCAGCGTCAAATAAGGCTCCCAGCTTGGGGGCCTTTCTCATTTGTGCTATTCGAATCGAAGTGTGCTATTCAGAAGAGGTGGAATCCTCTCATTTGGCGCATGCCGCTGTATATCCAAACAGGTTAGATGACGAGCCTCAGCGCTCCAGGAGGTGGGATGCGAGTAACAGAATTGGAAGGCGATACGCTTGACCTGTGGGTGGCCAAGGCTTGGATGGCCCGGTCCACATACGCCACGGTCGATGCCTCTTATGTCCGGGATTATGACTTCCATCCGTCGACCGACTGGGCGCAGGGAGGCCCGATTCTCGAACGCGAGCATCTAACGCTGGAAGCCGGCAACCACTATGGCGGCGGAAACACGTATAAAGCGTGGTTGCGCAACCCCGATGGATTCTTCCATGCGTACGGGCCAACGCTGTTAATCGCTGCGATGCGCGCCTACGTTTGTTCGATTTTTGGCGAAGAGGTTGAGGATTCAGCAATCAAGCCATCCGCAGAAGGGAAAACCGATCATTGGGTCGATGGCGGATACGACCAAAAGATTGACGATTTCCTTCGGGCAAAGTGAAACGTGAAAGTTCGGAGAGGAAGTGCCGGATTCGGCCAATGACGCGCTACTTGCGTAGGAGATTGTATGGGCGATGATCCGCGAAAGCCGAAATGGGGCAGCGCCCCATACTGGGCAAAATTCGTCGCGATGGACGAAAACGGTCGCTGGATGTGGTACGAGGGATATCCTGAGTTTGACCGGGAGTCGGGGCTATGGAACTGCGATCACGGCAGGCTACAGGAAGCCTACGTTGAGCAGCTAGAGGCATCGGAGACGCTTGAAGGGCGTCCGGAGGGACAATGACCGAGATTGAAGAACGATTGCTGCGAGATGCTTTCGACGCACTCAACCCGATGAAGTCAGGCAGCAGCGATGAGGCGCAGAAAGCGCAGCAGGCCCGCGAAAGGATCGGCGAATACCTGAAATACCAGGAGCAGCGCAAGCCGGTTGCATACGTGGCCGCAGGCGTGGAAGATGGCATCTGGATTGTGCTCGCGCAGTATGCTGGCCGCAACGAGTCGGAAGTATATTCGAGAGTCTTGGCCCAGGCCATGAAAGAGGGCTATCGGGGAACTGGCGTGGATCGCATGCGTGAACTTGGATGGGAAATCAAGGGATTGTATTTGGACTGACGCGCAGCACAAGGCTGGCTAGAGAGGGGTGAGCCGACCCCGCAGGATCGGCTGGTAGCTTCTGGCGAAGCAAAAGCGGGGTGGGTGCTGCACTGTGGGCTATCAAGACTGTGGCAAATTTGCCGTGACGTTCGGCAAGAGGTGATCGGCAATGACGGGAATGATCCCCGCCGGTTTGCCGATGTGCGTCAGTCGACCGGGATGCATTCCGCCGAGAGGAAGGTTGGGCACAGGATCCGACCCGTTCCGCCAAAGGTGAAGAGGAACCTTTGACATCAGGTTTCGCAAGGTCAGGTCGAAACTCACGCGAGCTGGCTCGAAAGCGTACACGGCAATCGGCGGCTTACCAGCGAGCGTCAGGGCAGCAGCAGCGAGCAGGCTTAATGAACCGCCAAGGGAATGACCGGCCAGTGTCACTGGCTTGCTCCCCACTGCCGCTATCACCTGATCCGCAATAGCTTGCCAGGCAAAGTAAAAACCCTGATGGCAGTCACCCATACCCGGAACCGAAACCGGCACTGCGTCGAGGTTGTGTATCCACGAGTCGAGGTCATCCGACCCACGGAACGCCACAACCAGACCGCCCGCAGTCTCTCGCACGATCGCCCGGGAAGCGCTATCCGCAATGCCGATATCTGGCGGATCGTCGTAGGCTGCCTGGGCGAGCGCGGCGTAGTCCCGCGCATTCATTGCGAGGCTGCAACCGGTGCCGAAGCGGCAGGAGCAGCAGCGGCAGTCGGCGTGCCATACGCCGCATAAGCCGCGGCAACCGCCAGATTGGCAATTGTCAACAGATTGCCAAGCTTCGTTTGATCGGCGGCACTCAGGCCCGCAGTAGCCAACCCCTTGACCGCAGCAGGAAGCACGGTCTGTGAGATGGTTTGCAGCGACGTGACGTTGATGGCCGCGTTATTTGCACACAGCCCAGCTACGGCGGACATGCCTAGCGCGACGTCGGGATTTGTCACAGTCGGATAGAGCGCTGTCACGTCCGCAGCAATGGGGTTGTACACATCACACACCTTCGTGATCTGTGCATTGACCTGCTGGGCGACAGTGAGAACCTGGGCTTGCTGGGGTGCTGAGCAGCCAGCGAAGGCGAACGCGACTGCGCCCGCCAGAACAACGGCGATAGTGCGGAACATGGAATTTCCTTCAGAAGATGCCGCGGAGCGGCCGGGGATTACTGCGCGGGAGTAGCCGGCGTGGCGCCGAACTTCTTCTCGATGTACGGCTTAGCCAGATGGCCAGCCCACACGAATGCGCCGGTGAGGATCGGTAACACCTCGGCTGGTACCGGATGGCCTGCAGAGGTGAACAGCCATTGGATGAGGGCTGCAACCGAGCCCGATGCGACGCCAATGCCGCCGCTGACGAGTGCGTTGTTCATGCTTTAGTCCTTGCGCGCTTGCGCTTCGATGCGACGCCGTGTTGCGCCGCCATGTGTTCGGCCAGCAATTCGGCCTGGAACCGAGCCACAGCATCGGGATCGGTGAAAACGGATTGAGTGTTGTTTTGCGCGCGGTACCCGACGCCGCCGGCCGCGCCCTTCACGACGAAAGTGCCCTCGCCTGATGCACTCCAGTTCGTCGAGCCTTCGGCGCCGACCTTGCCATCAGCGACAAAGCCCTTCGTGTGGCTGATCTGGTGTGTGGCCGACTGGCCAAGAACGAAGTGCGTCGAGAAGCCCACCGGATCCTTTGCGGCATCCGACTCGAGCAGCCGTTTTTCGTGCACGCCCCCGGCTTGCGACTTGTCGAGCGTGATCACGCATGTGATCGACCGATCGTGGACGATCTTCATGAGGACGTCGTTGAGCTCCTCATCGTCGAACCCGAACATGTTCAGGTAGAGCGAGACGGTCACGCGCGACAGCACGTGCTTGAGGATGTTATGCACGTCGTCGCGCCCCACGTAGAACATGTGGAAGTCTTTCGACGCGTTGGGTGAATAGCTGCCCTCCTTCGTGTATTCAGCGAGATCCGTGAGATCGAAGGTGTGCAGCGTTTTAGGAAAGATTTTTGTGGTCATGGCCGTAAACGAAAAAACCGCCCGAAGGCGGCTTGTGATTGGAGAGGATGAGGATCAGTCGGGGCTGCGCGTATTGACCGCCTCGATCCATGCCTCTACTTCGGCAGGAATCGGCTGCAGCGTCGGCGGTGTTTGCCCGGTCAACTCGAACGATCCGTCCGTGACTTTGCCGACGACCCACACGCCCGGCTGCACAACATTGGCGTTACCAGAACTGCGAAAGTCGGCCCAGCAGTTGTTGTAGTTGTCCGTGGCGACGATGACTGCGTTATCGCCAGAGCTATAGGACAGTTGCGCCCCGCCATTGAGGATTTGAATCGCGCTTCCGATAAGAGACATGAGCGGTCCTTAGAGAATGGAGGCAATCAAAGGCGCTTTTCGTCCAGCAAGATATTCATTGCCGGCATCGCCGTTCGGATGTGTGTTGTCGCTCGCGCTCGTATAGCGCCCGTGATTTGCTGAAGTGACGAAATTCAGCACGTCGACAAACGGAAAGTTGAACTGCGCGGCAACCGCCATCACCGCTGTGCGCACAAGGCTAAGATTGGTCGTCGTCCCGAGTGGCGTGGCGGGGCCCATGACCCAGATTCTGGTTGTCGGCCACGCTGCCTGGATGGCCTGGACGCAGGCGACCATGGTTGAGGAGAGCGTCGTCATACTGCTACCTGCGTCGTTGTAGCCCAGATCAAGCTGAACGTATTGCGGGACGATCGGAACAGCAGTTCCCTGCGGCGTTGACACCTGCAAGGTCGACAGGATGCTTTGCACGCGAGTCAGTGCAGCATTGCTGCCGGTCGTGTTCCAGCCGGAGCCGCCAATGCCGTTGGCTAGCACCTCGAGACCGAGTGCGGCATAAGCAATGCAACAGTTAGCGGCAGCCGGGCTGCTTGCATCCGTGCCGTAGGTGTAGCTGTCGCCAAAGATCAGGGCTAACGGTTTGCGAGGCTCGCCGGGATACCAGACCGATCCAGTAGAGTTTGTGTAAATGCCACCGAATGCCGTGTTGACGCCCACCAGTTTGTACGAACGGGGTTGAAAAACGCCAGCCCAGTCCACCGTCAGCAGATACGGCGCGCCGCTCGCATCAGTCGAGAAACCTGCCGAACTGATCCGCTGCCATTGCCCATTGACGCGGATGAACAACATGTACAGAGAGTTGTTACCGGTGAGCTTGATATCGAAGTGCGCCTCGTCCGACTCCCATTCAACGAGAGTCGCGACACCGTTATTTGCGACACTGCCGAGATATCCGCTCGTGACATCACCAATGGAATAACCCGTATAGCGATACGTGCCGTTGCTCACCGCACGCTGCCAGTACACGGCGTTCGCGCAAGTCGACATCACACCAGCGTTAAAGCCAAGCGTGAAGGTGGCGCCCGTACCAACGCCAGTCGTGGAACTCTGCGCAACAGGATTCGTAGGATTCGCTTGATAGACGCCCGGGGTAATGACGAATGCGCTCGTAATGGAGCCGCCCGCGCCAATCCCTGACACCTCAACGACGCCAGCCGTCGTGTACGTTCCGGCTGCCAGCGTGATCATGTCACCGACGACATACCCCGTCCCCGCCGCAGATACGCCAACGGTAGAGATGCCGCTTCCCTTGTTGAGACTTGTCGTGGGCGGTGCGGCCATGATCGGCATGACGTTCGCGAGCGCCACCTCCATCGGCCAGTTGCGCCGACGCGACGTGTCCGAAAGCCAGTTCGACAATGGGCGAGATACGGTATTGCCTGAATCCGCAACGGGACTGGAACTGCCGAACGGAGGAAGTGACGATCCCATATCAGTCCACCATCACAGAAACGATTGCGGTTGAAGACGGTGCGTAGATTTGCAGCCGCCCTTTGAATGTCTGCGATGACCATGCGCCGCCCTGAGCGCCGGCAGCCGATCCACCTCCGAGCGCAAACACGCTGGCATTGGCCGGTGCCGCACCGCTCGCGGCAGTACCGTCATCGCGCACCACGGCGATCTGGGCGCCGCTCGTGTTTTCGATATCGACGTTGTTGCGGGATGGGGATGCGGGAACGGTTGCGATCAGGACGTAACTGGCGTATGGGCCTGCGGCGGCAAAAGGCTGGCCGACGACGGGCAGCGCTGGTTGATTGGCCGAATGATCCTGACCCACCGACCCCGCAGATACGACCGTCGCATTCAGATCCGCCGCATTGCCATTCTTTACGCCGACGTGCTTGATCGCTGCGGTGCCGTTGAACGTAACGCTGAATGTGCCAGAGCTGAGCGCGCTCAGGCAGACGCGGAATTGCTTGAACGCCCCCGGGTTGGCTTCGAAGTCACCAATCGTGGTAGTGCTGGTAACGCCCTGCGCACCCACACTGATCGGGTAGACCTTCGGGTTGTCCCACGTGACGCCATCCACCGATCCCTGAAACAGGATCGTGCCGACACCGCTACCAGCGATCTTGATACCCAATCCACCGATGGAATCGGTATTGATCGTCACCGTGCTGCCTGCGGTATTGCCTGTGGGGTCCGCGACGGTCAGGTTGCCTGTGACCTGGACGTTCTTCGTGAAGACCGAAAGGATGCCTGCCAGAGCAGATGAAATTGCGGTAAGGAGCGTATTTCCCGCAGTCTGATTGGCCGCCGTGGAACCCGCCGCCGTGCTTGCCTCAATCGCATCGAGCGCAGCCACTGCTGCATCATCGCTCGCAAGCGTGACCGATACACTCCCAGCACTTGCTGCACGGCCGAGCTTTGCTGGCAGATTGATAACGTACGAAAGAAAGGACATTCGCGCCTCTTAGGTATAGGAGATGCCGGTCGGTGCGCCGGAGCTATAGGAAACGGTGCCGACCGAGCCGCCGCCGGTGATGGTGTTTAGCGTGCCGTCCGTGTTGTAGGCGAGTTCGTACGCAATGCCGTCTTCGGTATAGCCAGTCAGTTGGCCTGCGCCGTTGTAGGTCAGTCCCGAGACTGCGCCGGGGGTCCACGCGCCATCACCGCGGAGGAATGCGCCCTGACGATCTGCTGCGGGAGCGGGGACCGAGCCAGCCGTGCCAGCGACGGTGCCGGTTGAGCCAACCATTGCGGGGGCCTCTACAACTAGCATCCACTGGAGCGGTGCCGTACCCGGAGTGACGCCCTGAACGGACTGAAGCGCGGCCCAGCAAGCGCCCTCATAATTGACGGCCTGCCCTTGCGTGTAGGTCGTATTCGGGTTGTATGTACCCTGCAACGAGAGTCCAGGCGCACCCTGTGGCCCGGGAATGCCAACAACAATTGTCATGTTTGCCTCAAACGTCCAGGTTGAGATAAAGCTTGCCGCTGAACTCGCGCACGACTGCGCCGGCGGCGTTCGTTACTTTCATTGTGTAAAACCCCATCTGGAACGCAGTGCCGCCGGTCTGGAGTGGGGCGGGCAGTCCTGTTGGCGTGAAAGTCGACGTCATCGAGGCGGGTACATTCCACGCAATTGAGCCGGCCGCAACGTTGATGACGAGCGTTCCTGCGGCAGTCGAAAGCTGAAAGATGTTGACCGGCGAGCCGAGGCAGGCCGCAGCCGTCATGACTGCGGAACAGCCAGAGAGATTGACGGCGTTCGCGGGATTCGTCGGGGTCGTAGGGTTGACTGGGTCGTTCTGGATGAAAGCGACGTAGCTCCAGTCGGCTCCCTGATTCACCAGGAAATCGATTGTTTCGTTCATGCTGGCCCAGAAAGCAAAATAGCCGCTCAAGGCGGCGCGTTATACCTTGCGATTGGATCGCAGGGGATAATTTGAGGTGAGGGGATTCGGGATCAGACTGGCGTATTGAACAGCGCCTGTTCTGCTGCGCGTCGAGCGACGAGGCCGGGTAAGACGTGGCCGGCCGCCAGATTCCATCGCGCGAACTGTTGAGCGGCGCCAGCGAAGTCGCCAGCATTCAGAAGACGTAGCAGCGTGGACGACCGGAAGTTGCCCGCGCCCACGTTGTAGACAAAATCACACAAGCTATCGAACTGGTTCTGATTCACCACGACATGGACGAGGCCATTCACAGCTTGGCCGGCGCGATTGAGGCCTTCTTCAAGCCGCGAATCGGCCTGCGCCTGCGTCCAGACTGTGCCCTGGGTAATGTCCGGCCCAGTCGATCCCCAGCCACACGTCCAAGGCTCCGCACCAGTACCCGGATCCGGATAGGCAGTCAGCCGGCACGATTCGAATTTCTTCGTGAGTGCGATTCCGTTGGGGGAGACTTGCATGGTTACCTCACTTCAATAACGCCTCAAACGCCTTGAAAGCACCCGCCGGCCCAAACAGCAGGACGAGCAGCAGGAAATAAATGATGTATTCGATGCGCTGCATTCGCTTCTCGCCGCGCGTGAACTTGTCGATGATTCCCTGGTACCGTTCCGCGCAAACCGCCTCGTGGACGGCAATGCGCTGTTCGTTCTCTGCAATCATTTCTTTGGTGTCCATGAGGCCCCGGGTAGAAAATAAAAAGCCGCTCGGGGCGGCTTGTATGTGGTATGGACGTAAAAAAACCGGCTCGGGGCCGGTTTCGTTATTTGTCTGGCGGTGGCTTCGCGCGCTGTATCAGTTGGCGTAGCCAGTCAAGGCCGTATGCGTCGATCTTCGCCCATAACTCAGGTGACAGCCGAATCGATCGCTGCACCTGCTTCTGTTCGTCCGGTAGACGCGGTCGTCCGCCGGGGTGTTTGGGTTTCGTTTCCATTCCCGGATTGTACACGAGAAAAAGAATCACAAAAACTCCTTGTCTTTAGGAGGTTTGTGAATCACAATAACTGCATCGAAAAACGTTTTATGAATAGGAGCGCCCCGCACGGCGGCAACCGGCGAGGCGCTGATGACCCGAAACCAAACTCTGACGTAAGGAAACGAATCATGTTCGAGAATATCACGACGGGGGTCGTGGTGGCGTCGCTCGCCCTCGCAGCATCAACCGCCAGCGCTGAAAGCTGGTTCCAGTTTGAAGCCGGTATTGGTGCATCCGTCTACAGCAAAGGGCCGGACGGTCTCTGGCTCCAGGATGCTTTCCCACACAAGCTGCGCCTCGAAGCGCCAGCATTCGAGACCGGCCTAACCGGCCCTGTCTGGCAATCAGCAAACTGGGGTGTCGATTGGCACGCGGACTGGGCGTGGCTCGGGTCGGTTCACACAGATGCACTCGCTGTGCCTTTGGACAGCAATTACAATTCGAAAACAAAGTCTTGTAATGGGACATGTCTGCCGCTGGCCGACTACAGCGGCAGCGGGCATGCGCAGGTTGCTTTCATTGCGCTGGAGCCGCACTACGACATTGGAAAGTGGCGCCTCGGCGTCGAGGCCGGACCGTCCCTATACCGCACGACCTGGGTTGAGAACGTCAATAACATCCAGTATTCAGCCGGCGCGCCCCCGATCAGCATGCGCCTCGCGAGCACTGATGGGTGGCGTGTCGGTGCGGTCGTCGGCGCATCGGTCTCGCGCGGACCGTTCTCGCTCGTCTATCAACACTTTTTTATGAAGTCGAGCACATCGAACCCGGCACCGCCGATCTGGCATTCGGTTGACTCTCTTTTCATCAAATACCGCTTCTGAGGCTGGAGCCGCAGCTTCTGGTAAATTAGCGCTTTCGCTCAGGGAGCACGGGATGACGGACGACACAAAAGAAGTGACATACCGCGTCGAATTCGAAACCGGCGATGTGATGCATACCACCGACAGGGATCTAGCCATCCTTCACCGCGAGAAAGGTCGTCTCGTCACGCCAGACCCGCATGAGCAGTCCGAGCACCACTCCACCAAAGAAAAAGAATGAGCACGACAGCCGTTATCGAAGAATCATGGCCGGAGTCCGATCTGGAGGCGGTGGCTGCCTGTCCTTATTGCGGCAGCAGTCAGCGCGAACTCGCCTATGCTGATGCGCAGGACTGGGCATTCTATTGCGCACCCGGCAAATGGGCATATTGGAATTGCTCAGAGTGCCAATCACTTTACCTCGACCCCCGGCCGACACCGCAAAGCATAGGCAGGGCCTATGGAAACTACTACACGCATGGCGTATCGGGCCTTCGCGGATTGGCCCAGAATTTTAAGTCAGCCTTGCGGAACGAATGCTACAAGCACTGGCATGGCATACGTCTAAGTCCACGCCTGCATTTACCGGGGTTCGCCGCACCATTAATCAGCCCGCTGAAAGGAAAATTTTTTATTCCTTTCGGCCTGCTGGAACTGGCACAAATTCAGCCTGGCAAGTTACTCGACATAGGCTGTGGCAGCGGAGACTTCCTGTTGCAGGCCAAACAGATGGGCTGGCAAACCTTGGGCATTGATCTGGATAGCAAGGCCTGCGAAATCGCGCAAAGCAAAGGGCTGCGAGTTATCAACGGAGGGTTTGAGCAAGTGGGTAATCTGGACGACAAATTCGATTGCCTGTTTTGCTCCCATATTCTGGAGCACACCTATGATCCGATTCATCTACTGAATTTGATGAAATCCGTGCTGAATCCCAACGGAACTATCTTGTTGTCTCTGCCCAATTCGCAAAGCGCTTTCCGTCATTATTTCGGTAAAGAGTGGCGCGGCCTAGAAGCACCGCGCCATATCGCCATCCCGTCTGCCGCTGGCCTTAAGGAAAAACTTGAACAATTGGGTTTTCACGTGCACGCGGGTCTGCATCACACGATATTTTGCGCGACAGAATCCTTCAAGATCCGCCGACGCTCGGAAGTTTTATCGGAAGAGGACAAGCAAAAAGCCCAACAACTCAGCGAACAGGTGCCGTTAGACAATTACGAGACAGCCGACTTCATCCATTTTACCTGTAGCCTGCGCGCCGATACTCCGCTCGCTTGAAATCAGGAAGGCGTCTTGGGCGTTGCCGGCGGCGCTGTGTAGCTTGTTCCGTCGAACAGATATCCAATGGTAGCGGGCGAGCCATCAGGCAAGGGGTGCGCCGTAGTGCCCGCGGGAGGCTCCCAACCAGATTGGCCATCCCATAAAATGACGTTTGTTACCGCGCCATTCTCAACCACGGCGTATGTGCTGATCGTCATGCGATATCCTTAGAAGTATTCGGTAATGATAATCACGCCTTGGCCTCCCGCGCCCCCCGTTTGAGCCGACGTGCTTGCCCCATTGCCTGCGCCACCGCCGCCAGCACCATATGCGCCTGCAGGATTGCCGGGTAGCGTGTTTGTGCCAATCGGCGCGCCACCCCCGCCGAATTTTGTAGGCGCACCGCCACCGGAAAGAAATGACCCCAAAGCGGCCGCAGTCGAAGGCTGTCCCGGTTGCCCACTCTGCGCAAGAATATTACCCGTTCCAGCAGCACCCCCGGCACCACCCGCCTGCACATAAACGGGGGCACTACTTGAACCGCCCTGGCCGCCAAATCCGCCGTTAGCTCCCATCAATGCGCCGAACGAGGTAGATCCGCCCGTGCCACCAGTGCCGCCGCCCGATGCGCCACCCGTGCCAGCGGCGCCAACGGTCATCGTTACGCCCGAAAATCCGGTTGTGAATCGGGCGCGAGAGTATGCGCCCGCCCCACCGCCGCCGCCGATTGAGACTGCGGATGATCCGGTTGCCACAGTTCCGCCACCGCCACCGCCACCACCGACCAACTCAACATCGACGCTATTTGTACCCGCAGTAGGCGTATAGGTACCACTCGCGGTGAATACGCGGACGCTGATAAGCCGCCCCGTCGCCTGCCCAAGCTGCATGGCATGCTGGGATGCGGTGGCGGCACCAACGACTAGCGGTTCGTACTGGCGCAGCGCGGAGCCGGCGGTTGCCTGCCATTGCCCGCTTGTGGTCGAGGCGTAGAACGAGAGATCATCGCCGGGTTGCATGACGATTGACGTCACCTGACCGGTTGCTACGACGAACTTGTCGCTACCGTTAGCCGTCAGGGTGAGTGCTGCCGTGCCATCGTTGTAGACGGCCGTAGGCGTAAGTGACGGAACGGTCGATTGACCGGGCATCGAGAATGTAGCCGCAGAAGTCCCGGTGAAGCCAACCGACTCGCCCGCAATGGCAGCGGTCAGGGTCTGCGATGAACTGAACGACGCCGATGCCTGATACTGCGTGCGCATGGTCGTGAGCCCGACCGTGCCCGCAGTGGGGCCGCAGAATGCGAAATCGCCCACGTTCCAGTTCAGCGCAGACGTACCTTCCTGCCCACGAAGCACCGTCAATGTCGCACCACTGATGGCGGTCACGTAGACGATTTCATAGATCGCGCCTGTCGCTGCATCATTGAGTGTGAGCGGCATCTGCTGGCCGATCGCGGTGTTGAGCGGCGGCAGGTTTGTGCTGCTTGCCAGCACTACCGTGGTCGACCCCGCACCCGACGCGGGCAATGCCGCGGCAAGTTGGGTATTAACGTTGTTCGCGATGACGAATTGCGCCATTTGGTTTGCCCAAAAGAAAAAGCCCGCTCAGTGGCGGGCTATGAATGGAGTGTTGCGGTGTCAGGCGACGATGACGGTGAAGCGCACCTGAAAGGGAAGGGCGAGATACCCTTCGTTGACCAGTGCCTGGAATATCTGCGAGTTCTGGCCGGCCGGGACTGTAATGGTTATCGACCGTGCGGCGAGGTTGTTTCGGGTCTTGCGGGTGTTGTAGGCTTGGGTGTTGTAGGCGGCACTCCCAAATGCTCCGCTGAAGCCCGTCGAGGACCGCTCGATGCTTATCTGAAACGAATCCTCGACTGGAATATCCGAACCGTTCGCGCCGAAGATGAAACGGGCCACTCTCATGCGCAGCCACTGGATCGACATTTGCCGGCCGTCGCCCAGGTAGGTGTGCCAGGTGAGTGTCCGCTTATAGATGTCGTCACTGGCGGCTTGTGCAGTCCCTGAATTGATGTGTTTGCGCGTTCCGTATGGCAGCGTGTTGTACGGGACGGTGTTGTATGCCCCATACGATCTCGACATTAGCGTTGAGATAACCGGCCGGCTGATTCCGTAGATTCCTTGACCGATCCAGTCGAGCAGCGGGCCGTTTATGTTCGCCGAGGTGTAGACCGACAGAGGCGTCGCGTTGAACCAGTCCACATAACCTTGGGCCGTAGTATTGACCCCGGCAAAGAAGGCCTGAATATCTGGATCGTCGGCGTATTGGGCGTACACATAAGTAGGCACCACCGTCGCCAGCGGCGAGGCGCTAAAGGATTCGGTCGTCATGCCTAACCTTGTGTAACTGTCACAGCCGTGTTCGACGCCTGAAAATAGGATTCAGGGTCGCCCAGGATAATTCCCGTCCCAGCTTCTGGCGTGACAACGGATCCGTTGATCGTGACCGTTACCGTGAAGGCCGAAAGGTTCGCCACGGGCAACACTGATGCAATTGCGGCCTGAAACGCCGCGGACATCGCATTCAGATTCATCGGCTGGCCAACTACGATGCTGTTCACGTAGCTCTGAATTGCCGGGGCACCCAACTGATTGACCTGTGCGCCCGCCGTGAAATTCGACAAATTGGTGTTCCAAATCACCGAGACCGTCACGACTTGCTGCGGCGGATTGACATAGGTGACGTTGTACTGGTTCGGAGATGAAGTGATCGTTGCTGTAACGTTGCGCGCGGTCGTGTTCGAGCCGACGATGGTCGAGAGATCCAGCACACCAAGGTAGATCGCGCCAGCCACCTGGTAAGGGTCACCGCCACCGCACAGCACTTCCCAGCCAAACGTGGATTGCAGGATGGAGACGAGGCGCGGAATCACGCCGGGCACGTCCATGAGGAGCGACTGGATATAGTCAGGCGTTCCCTGTCCTGCCACCTGATTTGCGACGATGATCCGCGAGCGGTAGCTCGGTACGGTTTCGGTCGAAGTGGACGGGGTTCCGGCCTGCGGATTTGTGACCGTCATGGTCTCGTTGTACGGCGTCGGCAGGGAGGTGACGATCTGCGTCACCGAGCCTTCTGGCACCGCCCACGTCCCACTCTGGTTTGCCACCGCGAGCAGAGGCGCGCTGACGCCATTGGATGCAAGTACGCCGCCATCCTGCAAGACGTACTGATACGTTCCATCGCCGACAATGAATCCCTGCGGCAGCACATACCCGGGCGCACTGGTGTCGGTGAAGACGACCAGCACGCTCGTATTCGTCGGCTGGCCTTGTGGAATGCCGAGCATGACGCCTTGTTGGGCGAGAATGAAGGCATTCGCCCCGTACGGCGTGACGCTATCAATCGCATCCACGCGCGCCTGGTCCATCTGCGCCAGCATGGCCGTGCCGGTCGAGGTCAGGTCTTCGAGAAGAAGACCAGGGAGATTGGCTGTAAATCCCGCGTCTTCTGCCTCTACCGTGGCAATGAGGTCGCTGTTGAGCGCGGCCGGCGAGTTCGGCACGGGGCCGCTCGCGGTCATGATGACAGGTAGCGTCATGTGGGAATGTTCTGGCTGATGATGGCGCCGGAATGAGTCACGGCGCGCACGTTATACTGAGGCGGCAACGACCCCGGAACGCGGGTGATCGTTAGCGAAGCGAAGTACTGGGCATACTGTTGCTGTATCCTGGACATATAGAAGTCCGGGAACGTCTGGGTCATGATCGTGGTGTACTGCGGAATTCCCGCATTCGCGTAAATCGGGCTTTCTCCGAGATTCAGCTTTATGCACTGCGCGAGCGCTGTAATGTAGAAGGCGTCGTTCAGGCCATTTTCCTGAGTCGTGACAGCCACCCATTGATAGGTGCCGTTTTCGTTATACGTTCGCCCCCATGCACGCATTGCTTAACCTTTGCTATGTTTGATACCCGTCCGGCCAACTTTTTCACGCACGAGAGCCTGTGCGACCTGTCGCGCGAATATCTAGCGCTTGTCGTGTTCGTGAAGAGTCGCTCGGGGGCGTTTGATCTGGCGATGGACGTGGCGAAACTCGCGCCCCTGCTCGTGGAGCGCGATCTCGAATCATTGAAAATCTATGTGGCTGGCTTTCCCCAGACCCTGGAAGGGGCCATTCGCGCGATGGATCTGATCCATTACGTGCGCGGATGGAAGGGGACTCACTTCTACGCGCGCGGGCGGATGATCATCGGGGAAATGAAGCAGGCGTACGATATTGAGGCCGTACTCCAATGTTTTTCTGAGTCATGTGCGGCAAGCGACTTTCGGGCGCACTGTCACCGAACTATCGATACGCCATATTTCCCGATCGTCCAACTCATCAAACTAGAGCGGATTCACCCGATGTTCCGGCATATCACTGCGCAGTCGGACGAGGGAATTTACACCTTCCCCTGCAAACACATGCTGCAATGGTTTCAAGCGCAGGAACATCACCAGGCCTCGGTACGAGACCAGATTCAGGCCGAAGGCGTCGCCAAGATGTGCGATGTGTGCCCGAGGTTCAACCCAGACGATTTCAGGAAGCGAGAGGAAAGCAATGACACAAACGATTCAGAGAACCGGTAAACCTTACAAGGCAATGATTGCGCTTGGCGCCGCATCCGTGGTCATCGGCACGCCAGTTCTGTTTTTCAATCACCACGGGTATGCAGCAGGAATCGCCTTGCTGGGCGGGGCCGTGGTTTATGTTATCGGCAAGGCCGGCGCATGGTGGAATCACGCCTAGCCAGTCATCGTGCCAGTATTGCCGGTACCAGTCTGCACCCCGGGGTGATAGTGACCATTCACCGCGCCATTCGGCAGGATGACGTCCGGCGCCTGGATTGGCAGAGTCGATACCGCCTCCGTCCCGCCCCATGTGAACGTCTGACCGCCGACCGTCAACGTGATGCCAGAGGCGTTAATGACCAGGGTAGTGGTCTCGAATGTGATGGTCGTGCCACTTGAATTCGTAACGATTGACGATGTCGGGCCAGTTGTCGTCCGGATAATCGCGCCGTTTGGCCCCTGCACTTGAGCGGCATTCGGGTCGATCGGCGGGGAGTTTGCGTTGCTGACCGGCGTAAAGACCAGATTCGACAGGTTGCCGCGGCGAAGAAAACTGGCGATGCCTTTGCCAAGCCCCGAGATTCCGCCGAGATAGACATCTGCCGGCGCGGTATATCCGAAGTCTCCAACCTGTGTCGGCATGCGCACCCAGTTGCTCTCCGCCTTCGGGATCGTGATCGGCGGCAGCGTCCATGGTGCCGTATCCATCTCGAATTCGACAGTCACGACCGCCCCTATGACCTGAGTCACGCGGCAAGGTAGGGCGCGGCCCTGCTTCTGGATCTCCTGCGCAGCCCGATTGATGGCCAGCTGGTTCTGGTTCTTCTGGAGCCAGAGCTTTGCGAAGTTGTCAGCCATTCGAGTACGGCACGCAGTTGATGATTGTTACCCAGGAGCGGCCGTCACCGGAACGGAAATTGCCGACGTGACGCATCTCGACAATCTGGAACGAACCGGAGAATGTCGTCACGTAATTGGCGCTCGACGGCAATGAATTACCTGAGGTAAGCACCTGCCCGACTTGCCCTGAAAGTCCTGTCGGCATCTTCACCGTGGTTCCGATCTGGAGATCGCCGCGCATCACCAGTTTCACCTGAAGCGTGTTGACGTCAATCCAGGTGGGCTGCCCGACCAGATCCGCGAAGTTGAGTTGAACAGTAGGCGATTGCCACGTGCTATCAAATACCGAGAGTGCGCCGCCTTGCATGGCGATCTGAACGCCCGGATAGGTCGGACCCAGAAACTGCCCATTCGTGATGCCTTGAACGTACTGCGCCAACTCCTCGAGCGTGCCGCAGTGATGCACTTCCTGGTCCGACTGCACGAGTTGATTGCTGATGTTCACCGTCAACGGCGTGTTGGGATAGGCGACCGACAGGCAATTTTGAAGCGCCGTCGAAAGCGGCTGACCTGCCTGCCAGTTCAGGACGAAGTTGCCGGGATTGTCTGAATCATAGCCGCCCGGGTTGATGACGAAATCGAGCGTCATCTCTGTGCCTTCCCAGTTGCCGAAGGCCTGCCATATCTGCCCCTTGAGTAAGGTTCCTTGCTGGGCGGGATTGGCGAGCGGAAGCCCCTTTCCCATGCCGCCCTTCAGCACGAACGTCATGCCGGGCTGCTGCACACCATTAACGATCTGCGGGGCAAACTGCTGCGGCTGCATCAGGTCGGCAATCGATATTCCTTCGATTGTGACTGATTGACCGCCAATCGGCGTTCCGTAAGGGGCGACCGTCAGATCAAACTCGACATTCAATGCGCCTGGATCGAACTGCCCACCCGGAAAGGATGTCCAGGTGCGCGTTGGCGTCGTGCTGCCCGGTGCGTACAGGTCGATCTCGTAGAAGCGCATTTATGGCGTGATTTCGAAGTTGCCGCTGTCCTCGCGGTAAAGGATCGTGCTCGTCGTGAATATCCCGGGCGCGAGCGGAATGTCGTAGTTCAATGGCGAGCCGACTAATGCTCCATACCAGGCCACGCTTCCCGACGCATTCACAAGCGATACATACCAGCGCTGCGCCGCGAAATTCCACATCGCCGTGAGGTTGTACGGCACGCTATCAAGCGTCACCGTTACCTGAAAGGGCGGCGTTTGTGTGGGCGACGGAGCGAATGGAATGGTCGTCATGAAGAGGGGTAGATACCGAAAAGAGCGGACGTGCCCTGAACAGGCGTGCCGGCGACAGACGCAGCATCAGACCATGACGAGGTTGTGAGTTGCTGACCGCCCGAGATCATGGATAGCATCCCGTTGAAAGCGGTCTGGGCTTGCTGCTGCGTGACCAGCGGCTGCACAAAATCGATCTGCCACTGAGCCTGCTGCTGGTACCCTTCGCCGCTCGTGACATCTGTCATGCCCGTCATGATGCAATCGAAGTACGGATATGACGGCGTCATGACGTGATACGTCCCGCCCGCTGCGGTGTGCGCCTCGAAGGTGCTTTGCAGTGCCATGAACAGCGCCTGCTTAAGCAGGTAGCCACCCGTCGAATTGACCGGAGCAATCATCAGCAGCGAAATATTCTTCGGATTGCGGATGACGGCATTGCCGGCCACAAAACGGTTTGCGAAAGGGTAGGTCGCAGCCGTATTGCTGATCGCTGTGCCGCCTGGGATCGGCACAAACTTGACGGTGGGCGCCGTGTCAGATCCCGTCACATCGTTGACCAGGCTTCCGAGTGCAGTCAGGATCGGCGCCATGCCGCCTAGCGCCGATGCGAACAGGCCGCCATTGAAGATAATTGGGCTTGTCTGGTACGCCAGGTCATAAGCCACCCGCGCAGCATTGCCGAGAGTGTTTGCTGTGCTCATGATCCAGTCGCCGCCGCGTTAGTCGACACAGCCACTCGCGCCGATGTGTCGTTTTTGACATCCACCTTGAGATTCACCGTCGACTTCTGTGCAAGCGCGGTTGTGATCTTGTTCAGGTAGCTGCGGGTCTCGGCCGGGAGATGCTGCTCCCAACTCGCGCCGTTCTTCGCGATGTCCTTGTCGAGGTTGCCAGTGCCCCAGTTGTACCCAGCCAGCGCCTTCCGGATATCTCCCTTGTACTTTCGCGTCAGGTCGCCCATCATCCGAGCGGCCGCGGCGGCTGAATCGTGAAGGTTGTACGGATCCTGCAGCCCGTATTGATTGGCCGTGTCGGGCATGAACTGGAACGGACCCATGGCACCTTTCGGCGACAGTGCGCCGATTTTTCCACGCGACTCAACCATTTCCTGTGCGTACAGCAGCCCTGCCGGGAGCGACTGCGATTTTTCGAATGCTCCGAAATAGCTCGGCTCCCCGCCCATCTTCTGGACGGTGCCTGCAAGCTTGTCGACAAGGGTAGGCGACAGCGCTTGATACTTCGCCGCATTGCTGTTCATTGCAGCAGAGAATCCGGCAACAGTGCCATGCGTTTCGCGCTGGACTTCATTGGCATCAAGCGAGCCGCCAGTGCTCGAAGAAGACCCAGTGTCGATGCCCAGGAATTTTGCTGCCTTGCGCATGGCTCCCGCGACATCGCCTACGAGACCTGCCAAATACCGCATATCCTGCCGGAATTGAGGCGAGCCAAGATAGGTTGCCAACTCATGCAATCCATCGCCGGCCGCCCTCAGATTCTGTGGTGACAGGACGTCGTCAATCAGAATCTTGGCGTCATCGCTCAGACCGCTAACAAACTCCTTCAGATTCGGCGCCAACTCAGCCAGGCGGTCTGTCAGATCCGTCTTCAGTAGCTTGCCGGCCGCCTCAACTTCCCGCTCGAATCCGTACCATGCGTCCGTGCTTTTGTCCGAGACATTGAAGGACTTCACATCCTTGCCGTAATTCGCTCTCGCTTCGGAGAATTCCTGCGGCGTCATGGCGCCAAGTTTGCGCACTTCCTCGAACGACATGAACTGGTCAAGACCGGTGCCGCGGAGCGTCTGGGCGTTGCGCATTGCGACCGGCGTCTTGCTAAACCAGTCGTGCGCGCGCTGCATCATGCGCAGCGATAGCTCATCGGGGCTTTCGTTCTGGATGGCCGACATGCTTTGGCCGGTCGCCAGCATCGCGTACGGAAGCTTGCGCATGTCCGATTGCGCATCGGCCGCACGATTCAGGATCGACGGATCGACGTAACGCCCAAAGTCCGTCTGGAAGGCTGAAAGTTGCCCGGTTGTGACGCCGATGCTACGCGCCTCGCCCTGCGTCGAAATAGCCGAACGCGCGAGATCGCGCAAACCCAGACCAGAAAGGATGGCGCCTAGCCCGGTCAAGCCAAACCCCAGCGTTCCGATCTTCATCAAAAACTTGCCGATGCCGAACACTTCGGAGCCGAGGGTTTTGGCATGCTTTGCCATCTTCTCGAGCTCGGAACTGCCATTACGCGCGACGCTGGCGAACTCCTTCTGCGCCTTGATTGCCACGCCAACCGATTTGCCGATCGCGTCAGCCTGGATGGCGGCGATCATCAGCGCTTCTTTCGATGTGTCTGAGTGCTTCGCAAAATCGCTTACCGATTTGCCCGCTTCTGCCGTCGCGCCGTTGATCTTCTTCCAATCGTCAGGCATTTCCTCGACCTGCGTCGAGTACTGCTTGAAGAGTTCGTAGAAGGAGCGAAACTGCTGGTCATTGACATCGACCTCAATGATCGGCTTATTGCTCATGTGATGGATCCGCGAAGTGCTTCGAGAATGAGTCGCTCCCGGAACTCTCGGGCGCTATGGAAGGGGATTTCATTCCGTTCGGCGAACTCGGCAAACCCTTCTCGCGAAACGTATCTCAGACAGGCAGCGACGATACCGGCTTCGGTGTAGGCTCGACCTTCGTCGAGGTCTGCAAGGAAGCGGCCAGGTCCATAGGTGTGGACGATGTAATCGACCCACCCGCTACTGAAGCCGTTGCTTTTGCGATGCCCATCCGATCCATCTTCTTGGCGGGCATCACATGACACGTAAAAAAAACTAGAGCCGCCTCGAGCTCGGACCAGTCTTCGGCGTCAATCTTGCCTTGCGAGATAGCGACGTCGATCGGCATGTTTTCATAGCCGGAGGCGCCAGGAACGAGAACGGTCGTCAAGCGCTTGATTTCAGCGAGCAGAGCGGGGGTGCGCCCATCAAGTGGCTGCCCCTGTGCGTCCAGGCTGTCACGCTCGGCCGCGTCTTTCAGCCCCTCGTCTTTCAACACAAGGTTGGCGATGCGAGGGCCGGAACCCATCTGGTAATGGATGCCTTTCCTGGAAAGCGCGGCCCTGGTGGCGTTGATGACGCCATAGTTCTGTTCGTAGATGGCACGCGAGATCGGACTGTGGAAAGCCGTGAGCCCGTCGCCGAATGGCAGCGCGAGATTCAGGTTATCTGTGATCTGCATCAGTATGTCCACAACGACGAGTTCACCGGCAGCGCACCAGCCAACACGAGCGTGAAGTCAGGATTGGTGCCATCGAACGGACCTGGATCAATGTGATTCGCAACGACATCCTGCAGAGCGATCGGCGGGAAGATCGACGAATCGCTATAGATCGTTGCTTCGCCGATGTTGCTGTCCGTGAGAATCTGCGACATCCAGGATACCGAGATTTGCTGCGTGCGCAGCAGCGCAATCGTGATGGTCGCGCGAATGAACGGCTCCGGCGAATTCACAAGGCCTGTACCGGTCGGAATCTGGTTGACCAGGTTGTCAGAAAACGAGATGCGGGCCAGTGCGCGGCCCATGTTCGCGGGGATAATATTCAGCGACGCGAAGCCCGGCACGACCACCGAGCACCGGACGCGATTCAGGACGCCACGGGCGATCCCGGGATTTTGGGTAGGCATTTATGGTGTCCTGTTAAGCGAACTGAATAGCGTCGAGTTGGACGCCGACCTGGAGGAAGCCGTTCTGGCCGACGATGTTCACGCCGAGGCCTTGGTAGATGCCCGCTTTGTAATTGGCAGGGTTCGCCGTCGTATAGGCCTGGAACGACTGCGCCGTCACGGTGCCGGTCAATGCGCAACCGAACGAGATCGCGACATTCAGATCGCTCTGCGCTGTCGCGGCCAACTGGTTGATCCCGTTCTGGTCATACAGCAGCGGGGGCTCTTCGTTCGAGCCATTGATGACCTCGAGCGCCAGATCATTGACAACCCGGATCTGATACCAGTCGATCCCATACCACCATGACGACTGCGATCCATCCATCGTCATGCCCTTGAAAATACAGGTGTTGGTGATGCCACCCTGCGGCGGGACGAGGTTGATATTGCCGAATGCGGTGAGGACCGTCTGGATGTTCGCTGCGTAGCCCGTTGCCGGCCATGGCGTGACGCCCGTCAGGAAGCGATAGGCCATCGGAGCAAGTGGACTCGTCGCGCTCGGGTTGTTCACCAGCCACTGATAGAAGTGGGCAGCGGCACCGAATTCCTGCGAAGTTGCGGTCGGACTCGGCACGAACGCATAGACGCTCTTGTTCGGCGCGTACGTGCCCACGTTGGCAACGGTGGTCGTCACAAAGAAATATGTGCGACTCGTCGGGCTTGAGTATTGCGACGCGACGATATTCAACTCGGATGCGAGAGTTGCGGTACCCGCCGCACCAGTACCGCTGCCGCCGCTGAATGCGACGGTCGGAGCAGACGTGTATCCGGAGCCCGGATTCGTGATCGTGACGCCCGTTACCGAGCCGTTGGCAATGGTTGCCGTGCCGGCTGCACCCGTGCCACCGCCGCCACCTGAGAATGCAACCGTAGGCGCTGAGGTGTATCCGCTGCCGCCCGCGGTGATCGTGACGTTGCCTACGACTTCCGACGTGTTATCCCATGCAGCAGGGACGAGGAAAGCGTAGAACGTAGCCGGATTATTGGTGATCCACGTACCCAGCGCCTCGACGCCCGCTGCACCGGACGTTTGCGTGCCCAGTTCAAGCACATAGGCGCCGACTGATTGACCTTGGGCGAAGAACGTCGTGCCCATGGTATTCAGTTCGGTATAGTTGCCCGAGCCGCTGGTTTGAAGCACGGCCTGCAATGCCGAGAGCTGGCTGCAGTAGAGATAAGTCCCGGTCGTCAGCGTAGTGCCGCCCACAGACACAAACGCGCCGCTCTGCTGTAGTTGCGACGGCGCAGGCGCGACCGTGAGAACCGCTGTCAGATTAACGATCTGCGGCGTGATTGTGTTTGCCATGAAGGCTCCAGAAAAACGAAACCCCGCTCAGTGGCGGGGCTGGGAGGGTGTGAAGCTGAGGGTTACGACCAGGAGACGGAGATCGTGCTTGTGGTGGGAGGCGTTACGACAATCCCTGTCGCGGTGGGGATGCCATAGAAGTAGTAGGTGCCGACAGCTTCTGGAATCACTCCGATCTGATTGGCAACCGTATTGCCGCTTGTCGATGCAGAGTCAAAGATCGCGCCGACAGCAGTTCCAAGAGACAGGACCGAGACGACATAAACGCGGCCCGGTGAATTCTTGATAACCGCCGCAGCAGTGATGTCGAGCGTGGTGGTATTGCCGCCAGGTTGGGGCGGGAAATATTGGGGCATTTCGAAGACTCCAATGAAAAAAGCCCGCGCGCGGCGGGCAGGAACGTCCAGCGGGGATGCCCCAGCTAGGAAACGGTGATGGAACTGAATCCGGCAGAGAGAATCAGCCGGCGGGCGATTGCATCAGCGGTGCCCTGGTAGTACGAGGCCTGAATGACCATGATCTTTTTCATCGCCAGAACGGCGATTTCGACCTGTGTGCGCTTGTCGTCGACGATGGCCGGAGAGTTGCAGAAGCCAAAGTCATCGGTGTTGACCGAGTAGTCCATCAATGCGGCAAAGAACTGGATTGCCTGCTGATTCGTGAATCCGTAAAACGTCAACTTCACCGTGTCTCGCATCAACTGCCAACTCGGCACCTCGTAGAGAGGCGACGGATCGGCATTGGGATTCGATCGGCCGGACCAGTCGAAGAGTGGGAACGCTTGCAGCGCAATCGTCTGGTTCGGATCGATGTGCGCTGTGATATAGGGCGGCACAACGTTGTCCGGCACGAGAAAGGACGGGTAGACCGGCGCCAGACTGTTCTGTGCAAGCCAGATAGGCAGGCTGTTTGATACGATCGGACCAACCGGCAAATCTGCGGCACTGTCAATCAGTTGCGAGGCGAGGGCTGGATAGACCGCGAATCCGCGGTAATGCCACAGTCCGGCCTGCTGATAATTCATTCCGGTCGATGAGAACGCAACCTGCAGCATCGTATCGTCAACCTGCCAGGCGCCGACCCATAATGTTCCAGGGGCAACGCTGTTCAGTTGCGAGACTTCCTGCTCGGCCGTGAATACGATCTGGTTCGCGGCGATGGTCTGGTCTTCGTCCTGCTGCCTGTCGGACAGGATGTGCAACGAACCTGCGAATGGAATCGCATAGCCAGTCGCCACCCAGAAGACATAGCCGTCTTCCGAAAACGTGTATTTCGTGTACTGCTGGAACGTAACGGTCTGATTGCTGGATATCTGCTCGAGACCACTATCAAGCGCAGCCTCTAGCTGGCTGGGCGCTGCAGATGCTTCGTTGATGATGCCCATTATTCAGTCCAGGCGCGAAAGGATGCGGCGTAAAGACCTGTATCGACGAACTCTGCACGGGCCGGACGCTTCTTGAGTGGCTGCTTTTTGCGATGGCTCACGCCTTGATTCGCGGCCTCAACACTTTGGCCGCTGGTCTGCTTCCATTCGCGCAGATCAAGGTAATTATTGAAGGCCCGCTCAATCTTGCCGTTGACGCTGGCACCCGAAATCATGACTTTGCCGAGACTTGTATTCAGGTCTTTGCCAAAGACGGCGAGCGGCCGACCTTGCGCCATGCTCTCGATTTCGCCCACCATGGCATCAGCCAGAAACTCGCCGATCTGATCCTCGTAAAGCTCGAGGAACGTGCGCATGATGTGATACTGGTCTTCGAGATAGCCTGCCACGTCGCCCGTGGTCTTGGTCCCCTCGCCATCTGAATACCCGACGTCAACAACCCCTAAACACAAAGTAACCATTACGCAGCCTCTTCATGGGCGATGCCGACCTTTTGCAACCAATCCTCGTAGTCAAGTGCGCCCTTACTTAGATTGCAAAAGGCGCACAACCACTGAAGATTGGCAATATAGTTTGACCCGCCACGGCTGATAGGCTGTTTGTGATCGAGATGCCTTTTCTCTACACGAAGATCAACGCAGCACTTTGGATTGGCGCATTGGTAGCCCTGTCGCTCTAGCAACTGGATCAGTTCTTCCGGAGTGTGAGACCCATCCGATTGTCCATAAGCCGCGCGCCTGGCATGATTACGAGCCGCAACCTTGTCGGGATTACTCGCTCGCCATTTGGCATGGATTGCTTTCGTCTTGTCCGGATTCTCTGCGCGCCAGTGGCGATCCTGTTCAGCACGAAGTTCTCTGTTCTCAGCATAGTGCCTAGCGCTTTTGGCATTGATGCGCCCTGCATTGTCCTTTCGATACTGAGAGAAGTAGTCGGCGCGCTTCGCATCCTTTGTCTTCTTCTTTTCGGGATTGCGCCTCCACCAGTCCGCGATGGCCTTCCTGTTGCGCTCCGGATTCGCCTCTTTCCACGCTTTGCTGTGTGCATTGACGCAAGCCTTACACTTTGGATTCAGGCCATTCTTGCCACTCGAATGCTTGCCGAAGTCAGTCTCAAACTTAGACTCGCCACATTTCGTGCAAGTCTTCATCAGCTAGCCTCAACAATATTCGGCCCGTACATCTGGGAATAGGCCAGATACTCTTGACCCCATGGCGTCTTGATCAGATCCAGGCCGGACATCGTCAGGCCCTTGAGAAAATCGGCAGTCACAAGCGTGTTCGACGTCGACTGGTCTGCCGACGCAGCGACAGGGCCGGCGATGAAACTCAATAGCTTGAACGCCGCGCGCTGCGCTGTAAAAAATGTCTGCCCAGGCTGGTCCTGTCCGATCTTCAACAGTTGATGCATGCCGAAGTTATAGACTGCCATGACGTACAGAATCGCCGGCAAGGTAGCAGGCGGAATCAGCGTCACGCCAATGGCAATGTTGAATGCCCATTGCAGATATGGCGACAGCGTCAATGCGCTCGCCGCATTGATCGCTTCAGGCGGCGCAGGGGAAACGGTTCCGCTATTCGTGCCGCCGTTCCACGTCACCAGATATGTATTCGCAGGAATGCCGGGGCCAACCAGCGCCGACCCGACTGCGATTGTCCCGGTGGTGCCGGTTGCGGTCAGGTTGCCCGACACATCAATGCCGATTGTGCTCAGCGTGCCGCTAGGCAGATCAGCCGGCGGCACACCCTGATCGAGCACGAATGCAGCGAAGTCCGAAACGTTCGGATGGGTTGGGTTGGCAAAGCTCATTACACCGCCGTCTGAACGATTTCACCGCCAGAAGCCATGTAATCAGGCAGGTCGGCTGCTGCTGGCATTACGGCAATGAACGGCGTGCCGCACACCTCGGCGAGTTTGCGCGGAGCGAACGCCCACACGCACCATTGCCCGGTCACTGTGATCTTCATGCCCTTTGCCATGAGCGCCCTTACTTCTTCAGCACGAGTCATGGTTTCCATAGTCAGATCGGCAACTTGGCGGTCCGGTTATCCGCATGGCCGTCCTCGGCAATGGTGAGGTGCATCTTCACCTCATTGCCTGTGGCCTTCTGCCGCGGCGGGATGTCCTGCTCCACGGTGATTTCAGTAATCTTCGCAAGGCGTTTGCGCTTATCTTTCGGAGCGCGGTTCGCTGTGTCGAAGGCGAGGGCCGATTTCGTTGCTTCCGACGCCGATCGGTATTCCTGATGCTCAACCAGGGCTTCGTTGCCCTGATAAATCTGGTCTTCCGCGACCGGCTTGCTGACGTTGTATAGAAGGCCAGCGAACTCCGGAAGTTTGCGGCTCGTCTCATTGGCGCGACGAAAGCCACACTTCTCGAGATGCTCAATGAAGCCCTCAACCTGAGAATCCGTCCAGTTGTCCCCTACCAGTACTTGCCGGCCAGAATCAATTTCAGCCATCGAAAGCTTGTTGCTTTCACGCAAGCGGTAGCAGTGCTTGAGGTGTTGCTGAGTGCAATTTGCCAGATAGATCTTTGCCATGACGGTATTCCCTGTGAAATCCCTGTGCACGGATGACCATGCCAACCCGCACAGGGGACGGGCTTTCGGCTCCGGAGCCTAGGCATGGTCAAAACAAAAAGCCCGCACTGGGCGGGCTTCGTAGATTCGTTATGCTGCTTTGCTAGAGCAGGAAACCTTGCTCTTGCATGAATTCTATTGGGTCTTTCGCATGCTTCCGCATGTTGCAGCGTGGGTGCAACAACTGCAAATTCATCCAGTCGTTGGAGCCACCACGCGCGAGCGCAATTCTATGATCGACGTGGTAGACGTTATTCAGAGGCTTATGGCAAACGGCACAACATCCGCGCTGAAGACCTAACAGGCGCTTGATGTCTGCTACGGTATGCGTTCCAGGAGCAGACTTTTCAATGGCGCGACGTTTCCGTCTTTGAAGTCTCCCGGACTCCGGATTTTCCCGGTTCCATTGCTTGCAATATTTGAGGTGCTGCTCTTTATTGGAGGATTTCCACTTGCGCGCATGCACTCTCGTAGCGATGGAGTTGATTTTGTTCCATGCCGAATGAGCGATGCTCTGACATTCTTTGCAATATGATCGGAGCCAACCTTTGCTCTTATCCTTGAACCCGTATGCCGAAAACGGCTTTTCGATCTTGCAAGTTGAGCAAATTTTGGATGCTACAATGGATGTAGACATGAGGGCCTCTTGTATAGGTTTCTCAGGTTTAGAGGCCCCTCGCGATTCGCAGTCGCTTGGGGCTTCGTCATTTTACGCTTCTAAATCCTAATACGGCAACGATAAGAGATAGAGTCCTTGGGGTCTGATACACCAGCCACTGGTTATTCTCATCTGTTGCACTTCGGTGATCGCCCCGTCCGGGATCGGAGTCGGGATCTTCATCGGAGCAGCCATGTCGGCGTACTGCAGGTTCACCGCCTTCGTGGCTGGCTGGATATCGCCGAACACGTTGGTGTTGATCCCCGGCATATCCGGCTGCTCGATTTCGGGAATGGTCATGATGACCATATCCGCGCCGCCCGCGCCCTTGCCGATCAGCGTATCGTCGTAGTAATACTCGACTTCATCGCCGGCTTCACGCGCCACGTTCTGAACCACTTCAGCCGTGGTCGACGTGCCTGCACCAGGACGTTGATATGCCACCACCTGAACGATGTTGGCGAGCTGGAACTGCAGCAAAACGCGTTGCGGGCCGATGAAGCGGATGCGGTTCGTGATCTGCGCGCCGGACTGATACATGCCCGACTTCAGGTTCACGATCTGGCTCAGCAGCCACAGCGACATTGCACCGTTGTCGTAAGTGACGACGGTTGTGTTGCCGTACTCATCCGGCGGAAGCGTGACCGAAGTAGCGCCAGCCGTATTGATGAGGCCTTCGCCGTTCGCCGGTTGATAGCCGTAAAGCAGACCTGTACGCATCTGTTGATAGATGCCCTGGCGAGCCGCCAGATCCTGTGCGGCAGGCAGGCTTACGGCATAGTGAGCAGCCGCAGCGATGTCCTGCTCATCCCAGATCGAGCGGGTACGTACGAGGTACGTCTGCGTACCGTAGTACGTGCCCTTCAGGGTTGCCGAAGGCAGGTAGTTGGCACCAGCCTGCGCCGAAAGCGTCTCAGTGCGCAGATCGAGTGCATTGATGTACACGTACAGATCGTCCTTGCTGATCTTGACGCGCGGCTTGCCGCCTTGCAGGGCGGCGAATGCACCCGACGCCTGGGCATAGGTGACGATCAGGTCCGGCTCCGAGAAATGCGGGGAGACCCGGGTCTGTGCGGGGAAGAGGTTTGCCATGTGATGGGCTCCTTAGATCGAGATCATCGCAGCGGCGCCCGACGTCCAGGTCAATGCCCCGGTCCCCGAGTTGTAGCTAACGATCTGGCTGTTGGAATTGAGCGAAAGGATGCGAGTCGTCGCCGGCAATGCAAACGCGCCGCTCGCACCCGATGCCGTGAGTTGCTGGAGTGCCGGGTCCCAGTACAGCGTCTGGTTGATCGCGCCACTATCTAGTGTGGCAACGATGGAACTGAGCACGGAGACGGCAATGCGGGCATTCGAGCCGGTGCGGAAAAAATTCACCGTCATCCCCGCAACGGCTTGCTGCACGCTGTTGCCCGGGATGATCACCATGTTGTTGGCCTGATTGAAGACCGTCATGCCGGTGAAGTTGCCTGCGGCGCTAGCCAGCACAAGCGAGTTGCCCAATGCGTTTGCGTTCACCGTCGCGACTTCTTCGGTGATCGCCATGCCGCCCCAGACGGGTTGCGTGACGCTGGCAGCAACAACGCCGCTCATCAGCCAGTTCTTGGTGCTTGGATCGTCGAAGAACGTGCCGCCGACGTAGCCTTCCGTCGACTGGACGAAGGTGTTCTGCGGCGCCGAGGTGAGCGCCGGATTGAAGTTAATCATTTATCGAGCTCCGTTCGAAGGACGCAGTACCTTGGCGACCATGCCATGGTGTTTGAAATGGTTCAGCCAGACGTCCATATCGCCCGACCATTCGGTGATCTGACGACCGGCGCTGTCGTGGCGAACGATCGGAATCAACCGGCCAGCCGGCGATACAGCGGGGCTGCGCGCGTAGGCCTGTGCGTCGTTGAGGATCTGCGCCTCGATACCGGTGAACGACTCATCGTCGATCGAATCGAAGCGGATGGCCTTAAAGCTCTGGCTGTGCTTCTTGAACTTCTCCGCAAGACGCTTGCGATACGCGATCGGGCTTTCGCCATGCAACGGAGCCGAGACGGTTTCGCCGAACATCTGAGCGACCGAATCCCAGCGGGATTGAGCAGCGCTCAAAGCGTCGCGGTCGGACGGGGAGAGCGGTGTTGCCAATGACGTGAGCCGCGCGTCCATGGCTTTGATCTGGGCCTTGAGCGCCGCATTCTCGCGAGCCTGCGAGTCGGCGCGCGCGGCATCCTTGCGCTCCTTCTCGAGACGCTCTTTCTCGGCTTTTTCTTCCGAATCCAGACGGGCTGAATCCATCAGCATTTCAGCGTCCTTTCGTTCCTTGGCTTCGCGGGCAGCTTTCGCTTCGGCCGTTTCTTCATGCTCGCCGGCCGCCAAAGCAGCAGCCTCGAGGGCATGCTCCTTGCGACCTTCGACCTCTGCGACGCCCAATTCACTGGCAGCCGAGTCGGCAGTCAGTTCGGCGGTAGGCATCTGATCGCCGCCCTTGTTTTCGAGTGCATCCAGCCGCGCACCCAACGTCGTGCATGCCTCATCGAAGCGCTTACCCAGCGCATCGGCCCAGGCCGGGACTTGCTCTTCAATTCCATCCATTTGAGTTTCTCCAGTGTTGACTCCGCTGGGCTCGCCGCCTTTGTCCCACACGCCCTCCTTGCAGATTGCGAGGTGGTCGAGGTAGGACGGCTTGCCTTCGATAAGAACCGTCTTGCCGTCAACATCAACGGAGACAGCCGAGCCCGCGTCGCGGAAGACAACCGCGGGACTAGTCGATGCGTGCGTCGTCAACATGAGTTGAGCGGCGTCCGCATCTAAAATCTTCACAACGCCCCGCACCTCGTCAGTCGTGAGGTAGGGCACAAAGACCGAGCCAATGGAGCGGTCGCGGAACTCGTCGGTATCGAGACCGCCCTTCTTGGGGTGTTCGAAAATGACGGGCAGGCCGTAGCAGCGCTCTCTGAATTCCTCGGTCAGAAACTCTTCAGGTGTGCGGTACGAGTACTCATCAAGCGCCGTGCGGTAACTCGTGCCCGTGCCCGTGATGCGCAGATCGAAAAGCCAGATGCTTTCGTAGCGCTGCGGCGAGAGAAGGTCGCGATAGGCAATACGTTTGGCGATGTCCAGTTCATTGCCGGTGACCAGCGCAATGGTTCTGGCTACTTCGGGGTGAGTGTTTTCGGGAAGTGCGTCAGGGAAGACCCACTGCCATTCGGTATGCTCATCGTTTAGCTTTGGCTCGAATGTCCCGTCGACTTCCTGCTGAAAGCACGTGTAATCGCCACCATCAGGATTCTTCGTGATGCGGATTGCCCATCGATCACCGTCAGGGCACGAACCGATTTCCTCGACGCACTCACGCCCTGCGGCTTCTTCGGGCGATTCATCCGCTTCGATGTGCCCGCCCGGCTGCTCCCACTCACCCGTGTCGCTGCGCTTGACGAGCAGGTATTGCGGACCGGGGGCGCGGAAGAGGATGCCAGCGCAATTGGCAGACATGACAGAATCGTGGCGGCTTTCGCCGGCTTCGCTATATGCAATGGCTGCCGCCTGCTTCGGATCTTTGCCTGCGTTAATCTCGGTCGCGATGTTATGGCAGATGGCCTCGCGCGACGATCCTTGTTCGAGAGGCATTCCGATTTACCAAAAGAAAAAGCCACCGGATGGGTGGCTTCGTGTGGGGTGGCGCTGGGTCAGGCAGCGACTTTGCGCTTGATACGAGTTTCTTCGAGCAGTTTCCGACCTTTCTCGGTCAGCATGCGATCAGGCAGTTCGCGAAGGGCATTGAGATAGGTGTATGAGCACTGGCACGCGACTTCTTCGGCCGGCGCCGTGATCTCGTCCGTGTAGCCGTCGCCCTTGTTGATCAGGCCTTGCTCCATCGCCCAAGACCCGCGAATGGCGTAGATCTTGCCATCACGTTCCTTATGGTCCTTGCGATAGTCATAGCCCGGGCGTTTCCAGCGCGAATTCCACTCTGCCGCAATGGCTCCGGTCTGTTGGGCGATCACCGCATTGATGGATGAAATCAACTTATGCCCCTGGTCGATCGTGACGCGCCTTTCTTCGTAGCGAACCTGTTTGATCGACTTGGCGATGCCCTCCTTGACGTCGATCTTGTCGACCACACGCGAGCCACCATCAGGAATTGATGTCGCCCAACCAGAAGCACGCTGCAACATCTTTTCAACAGCCTGCTCGCGATTGATCTTGATCAGGTTGACGCTTGCGAGAATGCGCCGGTCCAACTCCGAGCGAAGCTGAGGCTTGATGCGTTCAATGGTGAAGAGCGGCACGCCAGGGTGATGACGCAGCATCGCCGTCTTGGTGAAGTTGCGACGGAACACTGCGTCCATCGCCAGCTCCATGCGGGTGCGCACCTCTTCCTCGGTCGGCAGATCAACCAATGCAGCGATGCGCAGGCGTTTGAGCCACTCGTTGATTCGGGTCAGGTCGTCGTAACCGTTCTCGGAGATATCCCGCACCGCCTCAGTCAGAACTTCCTGGAAGGTGCGGGAACTCATGTGCGCCCCGATTCGACCATTGGCTCAGGTTCACTCTCTGTCATCGGCGTAGGCGGCACATAATTGGCAATCGCCTCGCGATCCAGTTCGAGTGGCGCCGAGAACATCAGTTCACGCTCATTCATGATGTCAGCCAGCCACAACGCGAGATCTGCTTTGCTTTCTGGATCCAGCATCGGCGAGAGCACTTCCACGATGGCGATTGCGGCCTTCATGACAATGTCGTCTACCTTGGCTTTCTCGCTGTCGGGCTCGACCAGCAGATTCGGCCATTCGGCTTCAAACGCATTCTTCCATTCGTAGAACGCGGTCTCGTATGGCGTATCCGCATAGCCAGGATACTTGCGCTGGATCGATGCGTAGAAATCCGGATTCCATGCCCGCCGCATGACGATGTTGTCAAAGAAGCGGTAGATCGGAGCCATGCTCTTGCGGAACTCGGCGATGTATTCCGCGATCACCTTGGCGTCTTCAGTGCCTTCGCCAAATCCCTCGGCCAGCGTTTCCTGATTGATCAGGCTCGCCGGCATGTTGTCCGACGTGGCGATGTTCTTTAGGACATTATTGCGCGCGAATTCAGCAGCATCCCGGACGTTCTTCAGATCTATCGACTCGATGCTTTCATTGACGCCGATCGAAATGACATTGCCGGTCTTCGCGCCTTTGAGTGCCTGGCGCTTGAATCCGAACCATGCGCGCGACTGCTGGTCGATCACTGCGCCAGGCGATTGCATCTTCATCACCAGCAGCATCGCCTTCTCAAGGATGGCGTTGTCAGTGATCATCGACTGGACAAACGACTTCAGCGGATAGAGCGCGCGCTGATAAACAGAGCGGCCCACAAAGCCGAACGCGCTATTCGACCACTCAATATAGATCGGCTGCTCATTGAGCATGACGACCGCGCGCGAAGGGTGGTAATCCGCCTTTCCCACGCGGATATGCTGCGGCTTCTGAAAGTCGGGCGCGTTCGGATCCTGATTCAGAACCAGCGAGCCAGCCGTATTCAGCGGATCCAGGACGTTGTAGTACAGATCCAGTTCGTGCAGCCGATCCATCGGAAGCGGCTCGTCAGTTGGAAAATCGAGCGCGCCCGCTACAACCGACCCGGCGCCATATGCGCGACTCGTGCGCATCACGTTGGCGATGACCTTATCCGCACCGATGCTGCCGGTTTGTTCCCATTCCTTCTCGAATGCCTTGATCAGGTCTTTCTCGGGACCACCGGGAATTTTGATGGTGCGCTTCTGCGACTGCGCTTTCTTGATCGGCGCATCAACCATTTTGGCGCCGATCGGGTGGAAGGCCAGGATGGTCTTGCACAACTCGTACGATGGCGAATCCCCCGGCTGGATATCCTCAGCCATCAGGATTTTCATGAGCGGGGAGTTGTTGCCCATCGATACCCCGAGTGTGGCCGCGCCTCCCTCTTCGTTGTTTCCGCTCATTTATCAGCCTTGCGATTGCCAAGGCTATAAGCCCGGCGATTAGTCAGTTTGACCGTATCGAGGTTTCTGGGTAATGGCGCGCTCAGCGGTCCATCCCATTTGAAGGCGGCAATGGATAAGGCCGCGCCGGAATCCGCGCCGGTCTTCCCATTGAGCCACCGTTAAAGTCTCGCCATTGAAATCGAGCATCCGGCTCGATCGGCGGTTGTTGGCCTGCTCTTTCTTTGTGGCCCAGCGGACATTACCCGGCTCGTAGTTGCCGTCGTTGTTTGGATAACGGTCAAGCGTTAGTCCCTTCTGCGGCGGGAGGCCGACATCTGCGAGGAAGTTTTCAAACGTCATCCAGCGATCACAGACCTTGACGCCACGGGCGCCATAATCCATGTAAGCCTTGCATTGCGCATCATTGCAGCGCTGGAGCATGCTCATCCATGTGTTGTGGATGGGCGTATGCGACATGCCGTGCTGGAGAGATGCGGCCTTTGCTCGCTCTTTTTGAAGGCAACCGCAAGACTGTGTCATCCCTCTCCGGAGATTCTGCGATCCCACTATCGCCGCAGCGCCACAATCGCATGCACACTCATAAAAGAGTTTTTCTATTCCCGGCTTACGGTGCGGCCTAATGGCGGTAAGCCGCCCGAACTTCTGCCCCGCAAGCTCAATCCGGTTAGACGCTTTTACTCCAGTGACCACGCCTTTTGCTGTCATCTCAAGCCCCAGTAGTAAGGAGCTAACAGCATACTACAATCTATCTGTTAATACCCGTCCGTATCACCCAATGATATAGCTATGCTGTAACAGAAGGTATCTAAAAGGTCCATGTTGTGGGGCGTCTTCGTCCCCATGCGGAACCCGCAGACCTGAGATACCAGGTGATTGCGTGTTTGCCCCTTGTAGTTCACAAGCTTGTCGTGCGCATACCGACTGATCTTGACCTCGCCGCGGTGAACGTACCCGCTGACCGACAGCGCGCGGCCTTCCTTGCCAAGATCAGTCAACTTACTGTCGATCGGATAGAAGGGCAGACTGCGTCGCGCCGCCTGTTGCAGCAGTACGATGCCCGATGCTTTATCTTCGATCCACGCGCCGACGTTGCCTTGCCGCGCCTTGGTTTGGATTGCCAGTTCCTCACAGCGTTGATTGACGCTTGGAAGCCAGCTCTCGAGCAGTGATCCCTCTATCTGGAGAAGATCCCAATCAAGAATGATGAGAGGGTGGCCTGCATATTTGCTTTTGGCGCAATAGATGACCGCAGTCCCATCGTGCTCGAGACCGTCTTTGAGGGCGGTGTCGATGACCGCGAATATCTGATCCGTCTTGACCGGATAGTCGACCGGTTGGCCATCTTCGAGAAGACTAAGCTCAGAGAAGAATGCCGAGCCGCGCCAGTCCACAAAATCAGCGAGGTATTCCTGCTGGTAGACCAGCGGCGGGTAGTCATGAATCAGCTTCGCGACAACATCCGGGTCCAGGTGCGGATTGGATGCGGTCGGGGCGTGATACTCGACCCAGCCTTCAACAGGATTGGTGCATGCCTCGTAGAAATAGTTGTCAGGGTCGATGCCTTTCGGCGTACCGGCCATGATGATCGAGCCGTTATAGTCCAGCAGCGTTGGACGTATCGACTGATCGATGATCTCTTTCAGGCCCTTCGCCTTGAGGCTCGCCTCGTCAACGATGACCTTGTGATACTTGCGTGACCGGCCGGCGTTCTCATCCTCCAGCGTCCAGAACTCAACCAGCCCGCCCGTGTTGAGCTGGATAAGCTGGTCGATCTTGGACTTGGACTGAATGACCGGCTTGAGCGTATGGATTAGGTTCCCATACGTCGGCGCATTCAGCTTGTACTTCGGGCCGAGCCAGCCGACGCGCTCGCCATTGAACGCCCACTTCGCAGCGCACCGCTCAAGCAAACTAGTTTTCCCGAAGCGTCGACCGCAGCGGATCACTACCTTCTTATGCTGCTTGAACCCTTGGGCGATCTCGATCTGGCGCTCGTGAAGCTTCTGCAGCTTGACGGATTCCTTCATACATCTGGATCCGGGTCGGCAAGTTTGGGAGTCTGTTCGTCGTCGGCCCTAATCCGAGCCGCAAACATACCGCCAGCCTCTTTCGCCGCCTGCTCAATGAGTTGCGCAGCCATTGCGTAATTGCCGCGGCGCGATGTCTTCTCGTACATGCCTTGAAGCGCACGCAGGCGGAAAGACTGGTTGGCTATCGGAATGGCTGCAGTGTTGGCAAGGAAGGTCTTACGCGTTTCATGGAAAATCGCCTGCCATTTCTTCGCGAGCCCGCGCGTTGTCTTCTTCGTGGGGTCATACGATGCGATCTGCTGACGCGTCAATTCCAGGCCGAATTCTTCCTTAACCGCCTCAGAAACCTGTGTGGGAGTATCAAAGCATGCCAGCGCTTGCACGATGAACGCTTTCACGTCCTCCGTGAGCGTTGCCATTTTTCATTCCGTAAGAGGTGAGTAAGGGCTATGCGGCGATCACCGGCTGACCATTCCTGCGAAACCATTCGTCCCAAATAGAATCAGGATCTCCGCCCAATTCCCGAATCTTCTCGGACATCAGGCCGATGATTTCGCTTCGCTGACGAGCGGCTAACTTGTGAACTTCGATGTCATCCGGAGACATGTAAGCTTCCGCCAAAACTAACGGCGCCTCATATGTCACGCCATCAATGCGCTTTTGTCCCATGACATTCTCTTCGTAAAAGTTATTCGCCCTCAGGATCGACCGTATCGAAGATGTCCGGCATATCGCGCAGGAGGATCGACAACTGAGCCGTGGTCGGAGCAACCGTGATCTTCCAGCGCAGAGGACTGATGTGCTCAGGGCAACTCTCATCCCATGCGACGACGCCCTTGGTCATCTCGACTTCAAGGCCCTGGATTGTGGTTAATCCCATGTCGCCGCTGTTCCGGTATGTCTTTGTCAGATCCGTCATGCCGCCCTCAATAAACAAGTCCCGCACATCCGCGCAATATCCACATTTCCGATCTCCGGCGCACGCTTTGCCGCCTCAACGAGAGCAGCCGTTTTGCCCGCAGCGGCGCCGACTCCATACCTGCGAACAATGCCAACGAACTCCTCGACGTCGTGTGATTGGATGCCGATCTTGGGGAGACCGTCTTTGGTGAAGGCCGGTTGGTCGAACTCATCGGGCTTGTGTGCGATGTGAAAGAGTTCGTGTTCGATGAGCGCACAGAACTCAATGTCGGAGCACTCCCGCGCGTAATTGGCGTCAAGCGTAATCAGGTAGGCCGGGACTCGCCCGAACCATTCCTTCATCTGCTGTTCCTGCCGGCCCTTCTGCCACGCTCCACAACGGAAGGTGACTTCCTCGCATTGTCCGACCACCCTGCGCATCTGGCGTTTGTTCTCGACTGCAGCCCAGAGGTATTCGATGTCGGCGTAGTGGAGATGTTTGTGATCCTCGTTATAGAGCGGTGAGGATTCATCCATCAGGGTCTTGGCTACCCACTCGGCGAGGCCATCGGCCGGCACGAAGTGTTTTGTCCAGTTGCTCTCGTCGAAGAGGATTTCTGGCGGAGCAGGGCGCAATGGAGAAATATTCTCGACGCTTTCCCGTTTCTTGCGTGGCATTCGTTTCTTCCAGGGGCGCAAAGTGCCGGAAGAATTCACTTCTTCCATCCAAAACAGGTCGTCCCGGCTGGATTCGAACCAGCGACCGGCTAAGCGGAGCAAAGGAACTCACTTCCAGTGCTCTGCACCCTCTCTACCAACTGAGCTACGGGACAATATAAAAGCGCCGCCGAAGCAGCGAACTCGGTGAGGGCCGAGGAGGAGAATAGAGCCGCCCGGGTGTGCTCTGCGTAGCCGTCCTACGCGTGACGGCAAATCAATCCGGCAGCAGCCAATCACCCCAAGCCACCCAGGCACTGGCCGCGGCAAGGTGGAATTGCGCTATTGCAGCAGCGCAGGCGGCGAGGTATTCGGCGATGGGGATCATGATTTAGGCCGGTGCGCCCGCAGTGGAGCAACTGAAGCCAGCCAGCCTAGTAGGGCAACTGCCGAAATTCGGGCAGACGTACCCAATAGGGGAGCCCAACTCAATATTGCATTTAGAACAGCGCGGCTTAGCGCCCATCGTTGGCATGATTGGCCAGGTAATCGGTGGGGTAGGCACCTCGCCATTGCGATGGATGCCCTTTTCAAGGCGATCGACCCGGCGCTCAAGCTCGGCAATCTTCTCAGCGTCGGTCATCACAGCACCATCCTTCGGAGAGCATCCAGCCGCGCCACAAGCGACGCCTTCAGCGCCTCGTCAATCCTCATGCGCTGGATGTCCGCTTCGAGGCTGTCGATCAGTTGCTGGGCTTCGAGGTTCATTTCTTGGCCCGTTCCGCATCGAGCTCATCCTGATCCATATCGGCAATCGAGGTGATGAAGCCGCCAGGGACGAGCGCATTGGCTGAGATCTTCGCTGCCAGCACGTCACGCGCCCATGCGAGCGCCTTGGTGTTGTGCTCGCGGCACGTACCACCACTGGCGAACTGGAAGCCGTCCACGGTGATTTCAACGCCGCGCGAGGTGTGGTCGATCGTGATGCGGCCGAACTTCTCCAGATCGGAGTAATCCAGATCGGTTGCTTTCAGAATCATTCCGCTCATTTAAACAATTCCTCTAACGCCATCCATGCCGCACTGCGTTTGCGCGGTTGCCCTTCTTCTGCCAACCATTGTTCTAGTGGCTTGTGGGGTGGGGTGGGTTCGCTTTCCCATCGACGCGGATATTCGGGTAATGGGCTGTTCTGGACTGGCTGGCGTTCCTGGCGACGTTCGCGGGCCTGCTTGGCGGCGAGAATATCCATCGGATCGCCGTACAAGTGCGAGGAGAGAGCCATGGCATGCCTGAAACGCAAAAACCCGCCGGGTGAGGGCGGGTTCGGGGAAATTTCGGGAAAGCTTCGCCATCGAAGGGCGATTTTTGCGATGTTATCTAGGGCTCTTGGCTGGTTGCTCCGGGATCACCGCGACGTGCGCGACAACCTTATGGTCCGGACCTGGCTTCAAGTCAATATTAGGATTCGCTGCCGGATAGTATATGACGAAAGTTAGGTGTATACAACAATTATTTATGCTGCTTCTTTCGCCACCAAATCGGAGCGTGCTGCCTGCCAGTCGTCAGGGTGAACCATGAACGCGGCCTGCATGGCAGCGGGCGAGACGGGTTCGGGCAATGCAGCAAATCCGCAATCGCCGTAGAACCGGCTCGCCATCACAACCTGTTCGCGCGCTTCCAGTTTTTCGAACCGCTCATGCACATCAGCCCGGCCGGGGCGAATCAGCGCGGCGTCCAGATGCTCGGCGAAATTGGTCGTCATGATGAAAATGCGGCCATCAGGTGTCGTGATTCCATCCAGTGCGTTGAGCAATCCTGCTTTGGTAACGCCCTGCGATTCCTTCTCGGGCTCTTTCGGGTCTTTCTCGACGGCGCGGATCTTGGTCGCCTGGGCGCAGTCGATATCCTCAATCAGGACAATCGCATTGGATGGGGCCTCAGTGATCGCGGAGAACAGCGCGTCATCGTCGTCAACCGATCCAAGATTGAGAACGCATACCGGGCGACGCACGTGGCCCGCCAAGGCGAGAACGATGGATGTCTTGCCGGTTCCCGGTGGCCCGGAGAACAGGTAGCCGCGACGGTAGGGAATACCGCGCGATTCGTACCATTCCCGCGATTCCATGAACCATGCGAGGTCAGCCAGGATTCGGTCCATCTGCCCAGCCTTCAGGGTCAGCGTGTCGATGCGGCGCGGTGTGCGGCCTCGGATCGTGTTCCAGTAACCATTCCAGATGCGGAGCGACACCAGCGAGCTTTGCATCGTGATGTCGTGCGCCTCTGCCACCAGGGAACGCAGGATCGCCTGTGAGCGTCCGAATGTGCGGAAGTGGATCTTTTCGATGGGGCGCATGTTGGACTTGTTGCCACCCGGCTTGTCGCCTTCCTCTCGGTTGATGAAGAGAATACGCCGACGCCAGATGAACCAGTGCGGCCCCACGCCCGGAGCCAGAAAATAGGCGGGCATCGAATCCGATTGACCCGGCGACATAATGGAGTTGTTGTCGGCCGGCGAGCGCAGTGTAACCTTGTGCGTCTTGCGTGCGTACGGTTGCGCCGACAGCCAGCGATCAATCCACGCGAATGTCGGGTCCATGTTCGACACCGTCAATTCGACAGTAAGCGAGCGAAGCAGCGCGCCGCCGATCATCGCGGGAATCTGGCGCAGTTGGTAAGCGATGCCGCCTAAGACTGTTGCCGTACCGAGGCCGGCGACGATGGGATTGCGCAGGGTTGAGGCGATAAGATCAATCACACAACCTCCGCCGCTTCTTCCATCACCCCAAAAGCCTTCATCGCGCCGACTCTATGCGAGGACACAGCGCCGCGAAGGCATTCGAGAACGATTTCATAATCACTTTCATGCTTCTTCCATGAACCGGCCGCCAGGTTTGCCATGTGTGCGCGCTCGAATTCCGTATGCTGATGCAACCCGGTTCCGTTGCATTTGGTGCACTCGTTGATGACGCCATGCTTGTTGGTCACGATCCCGCGCCCCCCGCACTTGCGGCAATTGTCTGCAAGCCACTCCCTCACTGCCGTATGGCAAAGCGCCTTCAGCACATTCCGCTTGCGACGCTCATAGAACCGCTCGCCCAGCAGGAATACGCAGCGACCGTAGACCGTGTGATCGTGTGCCCATTTCAGGCGCTCAAGTAGCGAACCTAGCTTATCGCCAGACAGGCCCCGTGCTGCAATGTAATCGGCGTCGGTCGGGCCGGTGTCGCGCCATCGGAGATCGCCCGAGTTAATCGCCCGCGCTTCACGTCGTCGGAAACCACTGAAACTTGCCATGTGTCGCTCCGAATTGATGCCGGATATCATACCGGATATGTCGTTAGGAGTCCATCGTAAATGCTTGAATCTACAGCTAATCCTGCGTAGAGCCATCATGCACATCGCGCGGATACGCCGCCTCTACTCCGAATGTTGCAGGATCGGCGTCACGGTGCTTTCTACGGCGATGCAAGGTCGGGGGTAGGGCGTGACGTGCATAGAGCCACACATCCACCAAGACCATGAATGTTCCCATTGAGATCACGCCAAGCGCCCAGAAGCCGAGTTTCGTCAGCATGATTCTTCCCTCTGCCCACAAGGGCATGGCAGATTGCCGTACGGATCGGGTTTGGCGCCGCACGATATGCAAATCCGATGCGGTTGAATTGGCCTATAGACGCACCCAAACCAGCCAACTCCGTTTTGGTCGACGATTACTCTGCCAAGTCCTATCAGGTCTTCGCGGTTGGTGTCGTGGTTCATTTCGGCTCCTTGGCTCGATGCGCATCGATTTCGATGTTGATGCTTCCCGGCATATCAGGTCCACAACTGACGACCGCGGCGTATAGCTGCTCAACGTTGTCTTCGAGAGAGATTGCCCAGCGGTAGCGCTCCGCATCCTCCCTCAACTCACAAACCTCCTGATTCATCTCCCCGCAAGCAGTCACGAAGCTGTTAAGTTCGGCGCGCAACCTCCTTACCTCTGCAATAAGCTCAACCACAACACCAGGCGTGATGTGCCCGTAGCGGTCTCCGGCGGTGTTGATGCGTTCGATTTGGTCGAGGTCGAGGGTCATTTTCCGACTCGCTCAAACGGATCGGCTGATTCTTGGCAGAACGTGCAGACCACACTGATTATCCATACGATTGCCGCGAGCGTGTAGAAAACGCCCCATCCCCAGCCAGGAGCATGCAGGCGGTCAAGCAGCAGCCACCATGCAGCGGTAGCGGTGAGCGGCCAGCGCGACGGCAGATTCTTTGCGGAGACGACTTTGATCTTTTTCATGGCGGCCATTAGTTGTAGTTGATGGCGAAATAAATCACGTAGAACCACGAGAACATCCCGTGCAAGATGGCCCACCAGATGCTGTGCCACTTCGCATAGCTCATAACGATCGCAAGCACAGAGCCGAAACTGATGCCTTCTTTCATGCCACTTCCTCCAAAAGTTGATTAACTTCCGCCTTCTCAGCTATCCGCTTCTCAAGCCGTCTAGCTTTCTTCTGCATCACCTTCTTGAGCCGCTTGAGGTAATCGATATCCCACTTGGCTGCCCCTTGCATTGCCTCGATTTCTTCGACGCGGTTGACGCCGATGCGCTCGATGAGGCCACGGCGGAACTCAACGGACATACCTCCGTAGTCCCTATTACATTGCTTACACTGTCCGCATATTTGCGTAAGGTAGTAGCGCATGTGCGGGGCGCTTCCTACGCTCCGATAATGCCCAGCGTCCATGCCGCCGCCGTATCGCGCTTTTGGCCGGCCCTCGCACGAGATGCACCCATACCCAGCCAGTTGATCGCGCAACCGGGCAACCTTGTTCACCGCGACTTGCGCCTCGGCAATCCACTCACGGCGCGTCTTGAGTTTGATGGCGCGCTCTTTCATTGACTTGCGCTCGACCTTCAGTGCCTTGGCCGCTGACTTTTTCTTTGCCGCATCATTCAAAGCCAGCGCACAGGGAACGCTACAGGCTTTGGACATGCTTGAGATTGGTGCGAAACTATTTCCGCAATGGCGGCAGCGCTTGGGTTTGAGCGCCTTCTTTACCGGAAGAGCGGTTCTTATCACCGGACCTCCCTGATTGCTTTCGTCGCCATAACAACACAGGTATCTTCGCCGTCGCACTCGCTCGAAAACCCGTACTCTGTCGATCCAGCCGGAATCCATGCTGGCGCGTCGATGCAATGTGCGAGTTGCCAATCGTGATCCTGTGGCCATCCACATGACTTCGAAGCCCATACCGAACCTTGGCCATTCAGATTGACGGTGAGCGTTCTCATGCCACACCTCGCGCCATCTCTTCATACCCTTGGTCGGCAGGCTCACTCCACTTCACATCACGCTCAGATCCGAACGCGCTCATCAGCTCCTGCAACTCCGACATTTCCGCCTTTGTCATCTTGCTTGTCGATTGACCCAGCACAACGAAGCCCCCATCCAGCCCTGGAACCGCGCGTTGCTTTTTGAGTCCCGCAGAGAAGATATGCTTCCAGTCTTCCGGTGCGAGTTTCAGCCCGTGCCATTCAACTTGGCGCGATATGTCGGTCAGCATTGCCCATAGACGAGCGTTCTGGAGGATCGAACGTGTCGCAGGCTTCACCTCGACGCAAAATCCGTCTGGCGCGCACTTAATGGCCTCGATGGCTTTTGAGCGAGCGACGGCATGGGACAAAACAAACGCCTGCTTATCCATGTGAATCCTCCGCGGGCCAAACTGCACCCTTAGAAACACGGCAAGCATGAACCTGCGTAATCCCAAATTCCAGAGACAACTCCTTCAGGGATGCGCCGTTTTCCCTCATCGCCCTTAATCGAGCGGCTGATTCAATGGTGAGCTTTGCCTTGCCGTTCCGCGTTAGCGCCGGCTGTCTGTTCTTCTTTACGCAGTCTTTGGCGTTGTCGAGATAAGTGCCAAGAAAGAGATGATTTGGATTGACGCATGCAGGCACATCGCAGCGATGACAAATAACCATTCCCTTGGGAATTTCCCCATTGTGGGCCTCAAATGACCAGCGATGTGCAAAGCCCTGTCTGCCGTTCGCTTTCATAAATCCGTATCCTTGCGCATTGACGGCTCCCATCCATATCCAGCAACCACATTCAGGGACGCGCTCAATATTCATTTCGATCCGAACCGAAATTGGCGCCCGGTAAGCAAGTTGCGCGCGACGCAATGGCCCGACTTGTTTTCTCTTTCCGCCCATCAGTAGTTCCCTCCTCGACCGTCAGGAGCATGTGTGATCGCACGCATTGCCATCTGACGGGCGGTGGGGTGGACTAAACGGAATATCTGCTTCGAGTCACTCACTTTTCCTCTCCCAAAACCCGGATCTCAACGGCCGGTCCATCCGTCGCCACAAACTGCGTGAGTGCCTTTTGCTGCAACTCGATTGCGAGGCGCTTGAAGCGGTCTAACGAGCAGTGAATCCCGGCATTGCCCATGGCTTCGATAAGCTCAGCCGTGGTGTAACCGATTACTATAGGTGTGGTCATGCGATCTCCGCAAACATGTCGGATTGGCGAGAGGCGTCGATGCGCCGCTGTTCAACGCGCTCGTATTCGAACTTGATCCGTGCTTCCGCGATCGCCACGTATTCCGGCGTCATGTCGATACCGATGAACTTGAAGCCTTCGCGCATTGCCGCTTTGCCTGTGCTGCCCGATCCCATGAAGGGGTCGAGGACGATGCCGCCCGGAGGTGTCACCAGGCGGCACAGATAGGCCATAAGGTCGGTTGGCTTGACGGTTGGATGGTGGTTGCCATTGCGCTCTTGCCAATCGGCCGTTTCGCGATCGCGCATCGTTGCATCGGTCTCGACCGCCGGCGCATCGCTACCGCCGATGCCTTCGTTGCGATCGGTTCGCGATGCTTTGGCACAGTACATAAATCGGCTACCAGTCGACGGCGCGCAATCCTTCTCCACAACTACCGAGTTCGTCGGCGTGATGCTGAATGTGATGCTCCCGGCAGAGCCATCTAATTCGGAGTGGCTGGCTGTAATCGTCATGGTGCCGGTCGGCGCCAGGCTTGCCGCAACGCTCACAGGGTTCGGGATCAGGGAATGCCTTCCTTGCGGCAGCGCGAGCAAGGACGCGTTGCCGAAATGCTGAATCGTCTCGATAACGCGTTCGGCGATCTGCCTTGATTGCTTCGGCGTTACGATCGTAGAAGGTGCCTTCGAGACGCTTAACCGCCTGCCCACGGGGAGCACCGATATTGCTGCATCGCTTTGAGCAATAGCGTCGGATAGCTTTTGCAGGGACAAATTGGCTGCCGCAGTAAGCGCAGGCGATAGGGCTTCGAGCCATTCCTCATCCTCCATTTGAACGCAGTAAAAGAAGCGGGCCGCAGATCCTGTATCGAGTCGACGCGCGCCGGGCTTCATGGCGAAGTTCGTACTACCTGCATCGGAATAGACGCGATCGACGCTGGGCTCATTCGCACGACCTGCGCGCAGAGAGCCATAGACGTTCTGACTGGCGCGCGCAGCAGGATTGAGGCTTGCATCCGCCATCTGGCCCGGCGCATCGGGAAATTGCTCGAGTACTTCGGGCGAGCCGTCGTGAATGACGTTGGCTGGCCAGCGCCCGATATCGCTTGGTTGCCAGTCTTCGGGGCGCTTGTGCATGCGCCAGCCATCGGCTGCAGTAGGGTTGCCGAATGGCTGTGCCTGGCCGGCTATCCGGCACGCGTCAATATTGATTGCGCCGGTACCGTATGCCTCAACGTTTGCTGCGACGGTACCGATAAGCGGCTTGCGGGCCATGCAAATCGGTTCCGTAGCTGGCTTGAGCGCGGTTCCCCAGCCTTCCCATTGCCCGTCGAGATTCTTCGATTTCGGGAAACCGCTGCCGTAGTGCCACGGCACCATGTCGCGGATCTCGAAACCAGCATCCTCGATCGCACAAGTCATGCGGTGATAGGTCCGCGTAGCTGCGAACGCCAGAAGGTGGCCGCCCGGCTTAAGTACGCGCAGGCATTCGGCCCATAACTCGACGCGGTGCGCAATGTCGCCGCCGTCCCAAACCTTGCCCATGAAACCCTTGTCGCCGATGCGATGGCGCCCATGCGGCATTTCTGGATTGTTCGTGCGTGCGTGGCCGCCACGGGAAACCTGCGTGAGGTGATAGGGCGGATCGCAGACGACAGAATCCACAGAGGCGTCGTCAAGCGTGCGCAGGACATCCATGCAATCGCCAAGGCGAAGTTCGTAAGCGGCGTTCATCATTCCCCCGCCAGCCAGTCGAGTACTTTTGTGGTCACGCTGCAATCTCCTCAGGTTCATCCCACAGGTTGTGAACCACGCGACCGTTCGCGGCAGTCGGCACCTGAACAAGCCCAAGCGCCGGAGCAAAGGGATTTACCATCGTCGCGCCGGTTTTCCTGAGGCGCCGGCGGATGCCATATAGCCTTACTTTTTCGGATTGAGACTGGCGGGGAGGGCGAGGCACGTTTTTACCGGGGCCGATTGCGTAGATGGCCGCTGCACGGCCGCCGCCTCCCTGACGCCAGCCGATGACATGGGTCTTGCCATCCGGGCCGGGGTTTGAAGCGCGGAGATGCCGGTCAATGACCGATTGGGAAAGCCCGGTACGTCGGGTGATGTCGGACACGGTGCTGGGCAGTCTCTCGATTTCGGCCTTGACCAGATTCCACGCAAATCCCGCAGCACCGCGATCAGAATGAGCGCGCGGGCCGAGGCCCATCACATCTCGAGCATGCGAGACCGCAGCGTGATAGCTGTGGCGCGGAATCTGGATAAGCTGGCGCTTAAAGTTTTCCGTACCAAGCCACGCCTTGCTCAGGATTTCTTCCTCTTCAGGTGTCCAAGCGTTTCTCATGCTGCCTCCAGTTGGCATTCCTCGGCCGAATACATGTGCCCTTCGTTCGCCCGCTTCACGATCGCCCGAAGGGCTTCCTTGATCTCGGCTCGCGTGGCGAGTGCGCATTGCTGGTCGTGCAGGGTGATCGCATGACGCATGGCCGCAATCCCGGACTCATCGAACGTCCACTTACCAGTGCGATCGGCGCGATATTTCACGGCCATGAGCGATTCCATCGCAGCCTTGACTTCGGGAATAAACTCTTCGCCGTAGCCACGCTCAGCCAAAACCAGAGCGACGTTCATCGAGCTGGCGAGGACGTACCAGGATTCCTCGTCGCCGTCGCGCAGCATCTGCTCGAATGCGATGTGGTAGACAAGGCCCAGATCGCGCTGCTGGTCGTCGGTCAACGGGTTAGCGTCGCGGCGCTTCTCGGCACTCGAGACAATGCGGGAGACGAAACGTGTCGGGTCGTACTTGCGGCGAGTCTTTTTAGAGGCTGGCATTTTCATGCTCCGACTGTTCAATCACATTTGCGATTCGCACGGAACCAAGTGGCGCGGATAAAAGTTCTTTCGGCCACCCATTTTTTGCTCGCTTCCAGACGACATAGGGAGGCAGACCCCAACTTCTCGCCCATTCGGAAGCGCATTTCTCAACGCCATCGATCTCAATGATCATCGGTGTACTCTTGGGTTTTTCTCTCACTTCCGGCGACGTGGACAGCGCGCGATCAATGGTCCAGCCGCGATTCCGAATACGATCTCTAAGCGTCGCGTAGCCAATTCCGGTTTCTTTGGCCCAGTCTTTCAAACTCAACCTCCTGCCTTTGAATTCGTAGGCCAAGGAGTTGCGCTTGTTTTCGTTTTGCTCTTTGATTGTTGCCCACCGGCAATTTCCGGGTTCGTAATTCCCATTCACATCAGGGTATCGATCCAGAGACAAGCCAGCTGGCCGCTCACCCATATCCTCCAGAAATCGTTCAAACGAGTTCCAGCGCTCGCAAATAGTGATTCCACGGCCCCCATATTCGGCGAAGTGACTATCTTTTTCCTGAAGGCAGCGGCGACGCATGGCTTGCCATGTGTGATAAGTGCGCGTATGCGAACCGGGGCGCGCGTGGCCATGAACGCGTGCATGCACCTTCGCCGCATCGGCAATCAGGCATCCGCATGAGCGAGTCTTATCGGTGCGAAGGCTCTTTCCAGAGACCACAGATTCTTCGCCGCAATCGCATGCGCAAAGCCAGTAGGCGCGGCCTTGATTGCTGACATGAGATGGCGTCGCCGCACGAGATAGGACCAACAATCGACCGAATCTCTGCCCGGCCATATCGACCATCTTTGTGTTGTGTTTCTGTGAGCGAGCCATTACGCGGCCTCCGCTTCAAGCACGCATTGCGCGAGAATGGCGGCGCACTTCGCCGCACGCTCCGCGGTCTGCGTTGACGGATAGGCGCGACCGACCGCAGACAGGATCGCATCGCGGCAGTGGATCGGCGTTTCGACAGCCATTGACTGACCGTTGAGCGCCTTCCCGCGCATGAGAAAGTCGTACGCCCAGCCCGGATGAGCCGAAGAAAATCTTGCCGTTCGGGTCAGCCGCTGGATGCGGCCCATGTTTTCGGCGATGACCTTCGGGTCTGCCGGCTCGATATGCTCGATCTGCCGCGCGGTGTGTGCCGCCTGCTCCGCACGAGCCTGCTTGCAGAGATTGACGAACTCCGGGAGCGTCGGCGGCTTTGGGATCGCGGTCAGGGAGTCGCTGCCGGCCTTCAGCTGCTCACGCGAAAGCTTGAAAAGCTCAACCGCCCACGCCTTCTGCACCTCGTCGACTTTCGAGCCTCGCCACATGTCCGCGAAGCGTGCGCCGTAGAACGCGCTCATCTTCGAAAACAATGTTTCGATCCAGCGCTTAGGAAGGGCGTTAAGAGGCCAGTCCGGCGCAGCCGGGCGCTCATACATCGATGATTCGGTCATTGTGCTCAGGTCGTTCATGGTCGCTATTCCTGCCAGTCAATGCTGCGATGGTCTCTGCGCGTTCGTCGTGGTAGGTGCGAGGCGAAGCACGGGCTTGCGCGGTCCGGGGAGAGTTGGCTTCGCGCGTCCACGCCTCAGCGATCGAGACCACATAGCCCGCACTGATCCGCTGCCCCGGCTTTTTCGACTTCGCCTCTCCGCATGCAGCCTCAACGGTCTCGACCGTTACGCCAGCCTCGGCGGCAGCGATAATTCGCGGATCGCCCGACTGAGATTCAATGCTATGCCCGCGCATTGCTGCGCTCAGTTGTGCGGGGCTCGCGCATGCACGCGAGGAATCTGCAGAAGCGTGTGTATTGCCTATGGTTTGTTCTTCTCTTCTCTTCTCTTCTTTAGCTAACGCACTCGTAACGGCCTCATCCTGTTTTTGTAACGGTTCCTGCGTTACAGCGGCACTTCCTCTGTGTTTTCCGACGCGCTTGGCAGTCTGCGCGCGGCTCTTGGCGGATGCTCCGTTGTGATCGTCGAATTTGAAGATGCGCACGCCGCCTTCAATTTCCTCAATCCAGCCGATTTCCACGAGCGCACTTCCAAGACTTGAAACACCAGTCTTTCGAGTGATTGCCGCCGCAGTGAGACCGGGCAGAATCCCATCTGCCGAGTGATCATCGGCAGTCGCCCAAAGCCAGTACAGACCGCCAATGACGGCAGCCTCTTCGCATCCGGTCAGGTCGCACAGATGCGAGACTCGAGGATCATTCCAGAGATTGGTGCGCATCTTGATCCACTCACCAGCCATACATTTCTCACTTACGTAACGTCGTAGTTCGGAGTGCGTAACGCTGTGAGCGTTACATGTGCGTTACCGAAACGAGCGGCTATACCGCCGCCTGCACCTCAAAGTCCCACATCGCCTCCTTGGCCTCAGCGAGCCCCGGCAGCGCGACTGGCTCGTCGATCCCCAGCACCCAGCGCAATGCCTTGGCTCGCTCGCCAGTCGGATCGACTTCCAGTTCGGCCAGAATCTGCTTGCGGGTCTTCATGCGAGGCCTGTCATCGCCCAGCACCTCTCGCTGCTTCCGGGCGCGCTCATGCGGCCCTACGCCATTGCCAGCGGCAACCAGTTCTGCAACCTTGGCTCGCTGTTCGGCGGGTTCCAGAGAGGCGAGTTGCTTCGCGTGTGTGACGCCGATCCTTCCCGACTCGACAGCCTTCTGGACGTCGGCGCAACATTCGAGCAGCGCGAGGGTATTGCGTACCGTGGCGGGTTTGCAGCCGAATACCACAGCAATATCCCGCTCGTCGCGGCCGATCGCCATCAGCCGGCGCATTTTCTCGGCGCGGCCCAGCGGCGTGTCAGCCTGACGGACCTCGTTCTCGCTCACGATCACGTCAAGCGCGTTGCGTCGCTCGCCCTTATGGACGTAGGCCGGAACGTGAATCGGTGCGACGCCGCGACCCTTGCGCCATTCGTTGGCGAGCCGTGTGGCCTTCACTCGTTGGCGGCCGACGATCACCTCAACGTCGCCCGTCTCGGGATTCTTCTGGATCAGGACCGGCTCAAGCACTCCTTGATAGTCGATGTTCCGTGCGAGGTCTTCATCGACCGGCAGATGCACGCGCGGATCGTAGAGCGGTGAAGCCTCGTCGGTAACCAGCATCAGCACTTCGGGATCGAAGTAGAGGAGGTTGGTCTTGCCGGATGCGCCGTAAGCGTCGATAGAGTTTTTAGCCAATTGAGGCTCCTTGCTTGTCGTATTGGTCGCTCACAAAGCCCCCTGAACCCGCATAACCAGCGCACAAACTGCCCAGAGCGCGAGGAATCCGCCGAGGACTAGGGAGGTGAGAATCAGCAGAGGCTTCATGCTGGCTCCCGGAGGTCTTCGATAATCTCGTCGTCGACAGGAACGCCGGAAATCGGGCGAAGAATTGCGTCTTGAATGCTTCTCTCGCGAAAGAGAAGGAATCGGCCTAGGCTGGTTTTCATCGGCAAAGGCGTCGAACTTCTGACGAACCAGCAGGGAGCCTCTATCCGCAGATACACCACATCTCCAGCAATAGACGGATAAGCCTCTCCGGGAACTGCGCGACGCAGGATCTCGACCACGCGACCGGTAAGACCGGGTGTTGCACATGGGCCTACGATGATTGCCAGATCGCCAGGTTTTACGTTCACAGCACACCTCCAATCAAACACTCCACGACACCAGCAATAGCCAGTGCACAGAGCAGGGCAAGCGAAACGAAAAACGTCGCCGGCGACTCAAGAACCCGGTCGACGATGGAACGGTCGCGGGGCACGTAGCGAAGGCTGCGATACCAGTGGTCGCGCTGCATGGCGGTAGTGACTGCGCCGTTGGTGGGGGTCATGCCGCACTCCTGATCTCAGTGAACAGACGGCGCTCGACCGCGCGTTCGGCTCTTTCTTGCGCGAGTTCCTCGCGGGTAATCCTCAACTCGCGCTCAAGTTCCGTCTCTTGCCGGCGCAGGCTGTAAAGGTCATAGCCACGTTGATGCAGCATCCACAGGAGCGGCGCATCGTTACCGCACACGTCCATCAGCTTCACGAACTTGGCCCACACGATTCCTTCCTGCCCCGACTGCCAGCGGCTGAACTGGGCCTTGTCGACTTCCAGTTCCTGCTGCAGCGTCTTATCCAGTTCAAAGCCTGCTGCCTTGGCGCAAAGACCGATCGCGCCGCCTAGTGACTTCTCCCGCTCAATCTCGCGGGCCGTTACTTCAACAGGGATTCCGGCTTGGGTACTCATGGTCAGCAACCTTGTTGTGTGGTGTTGAGAGGCTAAAAAGGGCCAAAGTAAAGGCTGACAACTTCGCCAGCCTTCTGCCCTGATATGAACTACTGCCCCCAACCCGCTAGTTATGTATTGTTGTTAAACAGCTCGCGTTGCGGCTCGCGCCTGCTTAGTAGTACTACTGGTCCCGCCGACAGGTGGCTGAACATCGTCGCTTGCGTCCAGATCCCTCAGGTGCTCCGGCAACCCATCAGATGGATGGGGATAAAGCCGAGGTGCCAGTTGATGCGGAGTCCACTTCCACTGCGTTTGCTCGGACAGCCAGAGCACCCGGCCCGGAGGCAGCTTCTTGCGCCATTTACTGATCGCCCAGGGACTCAGTTTCAGCAATCGCGCGACAGCGCTGTCTCCGCCAAGGTCATCAAGGGCCTCAGCGACGGAGGGCGGAGCGGATTCGGTATCATGTTCGGTAGCCATGACCACATGATGCTACACAAAGTAGAAAACATCAAGAACAAAAAGTAGAAATGACGGATGCTCCTACTCCTGATAGCCTTCTACCTATGGTAGAAACAACAGATCAATACCCGGTGAGGTACCCGGAGTTCGCGGCACGCCTGCAGAAAGCAATGGCGGATAAACCTATCGACGTGAACGGGGTAGTTGAGTACTTCAAACAGAACCAGAAGAAAATCACGTACGAGATGGTGCGTCGCTACAAGGAGGGCCGGGCGATGCCGAGAACGGAAAGGCTCGAGCTATTGGCCGCCGCCGTGGGCGTCAAGCCCGTGGATCTCGTCTACGGAGAGGAAGAGGGTGCAGAAGATGCATCCGATGAGCATAAAAAGGACGCCGGCGATGTTCCGATCAGCGAGCCGTTGGGACTCATATTTGACAATTCAGCAGAAAGCGAAGAGGCTACGCTACTTGCTGGAATGTCCTCCCCTCAGCAGCGTCTTAAAGCAGCTCTAGGACCAGAATCCGTGTCTGCCGAGGCTTTAGCGAGCATCGCAAAGGTCGGCATAGACGTCGCTTCCCAGTGGTTGGCCGGAGAGGGCCAGGAAATTACACTGCTGCAGGCGATTGCGATACAAAACACATACGGGGTCAACTCTGTTTGGCTGACAAAGGGATTGGGCAATCCTGGCGTCGCGGTGCGCTGGAGCGATGAGTACCGTCCGATCCCCATTAAAGGCTTCAGAGTTATTCCGGTGGTAGGCATGGCACAGCTTGGAGACAACGGGCATTGGTCGGACCTGGAATATCCTGTAGGGCATGGCAACGGTTACGTCGACTTCCCCTCAAGAGACAAGGACGCCTATGCTTTGAAGTGCGAAGGGGACTCAATGTCGCCCCGCATAGAAGCAGGTGAGTTTGTAATCTGCGAACCCAATACACCCGTCAAGGCGGGGAAGAACGTTCTCCTGAAGTCCAAGGATGGACGGGTGATGGTCAAGAAGTTCCTCTACAGCGCTGCGGGGCGCGTCTACCTCATTTCCATCAACAAGGCTCACCCGCCGATCTCCTTCGCCAGGGAAGAGATCGAAAAGATGCACTTCATCCGAGCCATCGTCGACGAAGATTCCTGGATACCCGATCTTCCGACCTCGGTCTGATTTACTGACCGGACCCAAACAGCCCGCCTTGAGCGGGCTTTTTTACGACTGCAGAAAATCAAATGCTACTTTCGGTCGAAAAAACTTGACATCGATGCTACGCAAAGTAGAATGAAGTCATCGAGTCACCCACACCACCCTGGAGGAAGAGATGAACGCAGACCAGCGAGAGGAACTGATCGCCACAGTTAAGCAGACCGGCGAAGCACACGACGCAGCGAAGTTGGCGCTCGAGCTTTTCGAACGCGACCCGAAGAACAATGTTTTCGAGTCCCTCGCCAAGGCGGAGTACGAGCTTGAAGATGTTCTGCGCGACAGAGCGTCGGCTGATTGCGAAGGCTCGTATAACTGCGGCGCCGACGAATACCGCCAAGGGTTTTTCGTTGATGGTGTCGAGTATGTCGCCATTGCGTCGGTGGAGTACAACCGGCACGACAAGACGTATTACTACGTCGAAGAGTTCGATTTCAGCATCGAAGCAGTTTAACTGTCCGCAGCGAGAAGCCTTCCACGGTTTCTCAGTACGGATACCGCTTTAAATGCGCATGGCCGCGCAGAAAAAGGCCCGTGACCCGGCAGAGCCGATAGCGAACGATCTTTAACCTGACCAGAAGGCATACCAGTAATGGCGGGGCCAACGCGCTACCCCGGAGAAGATCGGCGCCTATCAAACCGTGGTGGTTCGGCTAGTGATCCACGGTGAGATTGATAACAGACATACGCAACCCGGAGCTGGCTCGGCCAGGTGTAGCCGGGTGCGTATGTGTAGCAGTTTTTCTGAAAGAGCGCTGAACTCCCAACACAGACTGAGTATCCGTCGCCAGTAGCCGCGTAGATCCGTTGGCCTCCCATAGCCCGGTAGCGCCGAACCCGACACGAAGGTCTCCCTGATAGTACCAGCGCTCTCCCAGAAGAATTGCAAGTTACACCCCGAGAGGGCCACGCTGCAGCAGCACGCAGCAATCCAGGCACATTCGAGAACTGGGTGAATCGCCTGGTAGGTCCGCACGCTAGGCAAGTGCGCCGAGTCTCCGGCAGCTTGCTTGACCCTGCGCTGACGCAGTGGCACCCGACTCAAGATGTCCCGCCTCATATGGGGAATGACGAGCCGCCGCACGCGGGTAAGCGGCACCAATTCCTCGCCCTGCGGACAAAAGGGCATACGACCGGCCACTAGGCCATCAGCGAAAGGGGATGCCGCCCGCCAGGCGGCTTATTGAATAACTTGGGCGTCGCTTTGATGTAGGCGCTTAGGACTACAAATCTACGAAGGGGATCGACATGAGTGATGAACAGAAGCAGGAACCGATTCAATCCGTGAAAGGCTTCAACGCAGACATGACGTGCCGAGGCTTCCAATTCGAACCGAACGGAACCTACACGCATTCAGGCGACGCGGTTGCATGCGAATCCGGCTTTCATGCGGTCTCTGGTTATCCGCTCGAAGTTCTGAAGTACTACCCGCCAGCAGGTAGCCGATTCTTTCATGTCGAGCAATCCGGCCAACTGGCTACGCATGCGGAAGATTCGAAGGTTGCCAGCACGGTCCTGAAGATCGGCGCGGAATTGAGCCTTGCGGGCCTTATCAGGCTGGCCGTTGAATACACGACGTCTCGCTGCAAGCCGATTGATCCCACATCGCCCGCATGGTCGACTGAGACCAACGGGGCGGCGGTCGAGACCATCAAAAACGGTGCTGCCACGGCCAGCGGCGACAGCGGTGCTGCCACGGCCAGCGGC
>NZ_FNCJ01000007.1:96640-344923 GCF_900100735.1 Paraburkholderia phenazinium
GGTGCTGCCACGGCCAGCGGCGACAGCGGTGCTGCCACGGCCAGCGGCGACAGCGGTGCTGCCACGGCAGAAGGCAAGCATTCCGTCGCGACCGCCTCTGGTTTTCACGGGAAGGCTCGAGGCGTCGAAGGTGCTGCGCTGTTCCTCGTCTACCGCGACGAAACATATGCCGACGACACACACGGCCGAATCCTTCACGCCAAGGCTGCAATCGTCGGACAGGCCGGAATCAAGGAGATGGTTTTTTACGCGCTGAATGCTAGCGGCGAAATTGTTGAAGCGGAGTAAATCATGTTCTACACCGAGTTCGGCTTTCGGACGTACCGCGTCCGTACATCGCATTACATTTTGCGGTTCGTGAATCACTACGACGAGTATGTCAACTCGGTCCTGGTGCGCAGCGCGGACTACAGCCAGATCTGTTTGCAGTGAGGACGACATGGATCAGAAAGAGCGAGACGCGTGGAACGCACGACCGATGGTCGTCACTGTGAAAGAGCATTGTCTGGAATGCAAAACACTGCAGGGGACGGTAGAGCCGCGCGAATACGCATCGTACTGGCCCACTGTTTCCTTGAAATTGACGAGTTGCGCCCCTTGTTTCGAGATCGCCAAACAAAAGGCGATTACCGAGGCCAAGGCTGAGAGTAGTGCTTATTGCTGAGGAGGTGAAATGAGCCCATTCGAAGAAGCGCTTAGCCACGCCGCCCAGCAATCGATTCTGAAGGTTGTCATGGACGGTCGCTGGATCGAGCCTGACTATGCGAACCGCTTCAAGATTCCCGCCGATCTAATTCGGGACATCTACGGCCTGGTCGACCGCGAAGCGTTAAAGGTGGCGATCGGCAAGCGTCTCGAAGAAGAACTCGCGGACCGGATCGTCAATGCGCTGGCCGCTGAAATTGCAACTGACATCAAGCAGATCCTGTCGGTCAAGGAGCGCCGCGAGGAAATCCGCGAAGTCGCACGGAAACATCTGCAGCACATCGCCAAAGAGGGGGTCTGACATGTCCAAATTCGAACTCGCCCTAGCTATCTGGGCATTCCTTGCGGTATTTGCTGTCGTATTCAACCACGGCGGTCATCGCCGGAAAATTGAGGGGGAGCAAATGCCGCATTTCACTGATGAACAACTGGCCGAACTTGAAACGGCGTTCGGTATCAAGCGCCAGGACTCGTTGCCTGTACGCGATGGTCGAGTGACGCGTGAATCGATGGTCTGGTGGCGCGCGTTGACTGGCCCGGAATGTGTGCGCGCCGACAGCGGGACGCATTGGCACAACATCAGCCAGTTTCCGCATGTGTATCAGATCACCAAGCCGATCTACAAAATTCAGTACACGGATGAATCATGATCCTTGCCGACCAGCTCCGCTCAATCGTCGCCGAACAACTCTGCATGTCTCCCGCCGAGATAGCCGACCACGATTCCCTGTCGCAGAAACACAAGATGGACAGCCTGGATCGCGTCGAGATCGGCCTGACAGTGGAGCATGTCCTGAAGGTCGAACTGGATGATGACGTGATGTTTCGGTTCGATACGATTGCCGCGCTGATTGAGGCGGTCGAAGTGGCGGCTTGAAGAATTGACGGGTTGCGGTCGCGCATCCCTTAACCGGTGGCCTGGTAATCAGGGCAATCCGGGGCCTTGAGCCCCGCGAGAAATACGGGTGCAACAGTTGGGCGACCGCGTGGTCCACGTCACGGACCGCCCTGACGAGTGCGTTCGCGTAGTCGCCAGGGCCAAAGCGGATTCTATCCGTTGATCCCGCAGCCGTTATTGCGCACCCGGGCGTAGGCGGGAAGTGCGCGGGTGAGGATGGTGTAGCGAGTAAGTCCTGACTAAATTTCGGAGTACACATCATGGGTAAGAGAAACAACGAACTGCTCTGGGAGCAATTCCAGCCCGCACCCGAGCCGGACGAGGAAAACTCCGGCGTCGCACTGTGGGACGACGACGCATGGGGAAACCGGAACGAGGCTGATACCCATCAGAAACGCCTGCAAGCCGAGGCTGCTGGAGTGGGGATAGGGGAGTGGTACGCATGAGCGCGCACGGAATCGAAGAGGGCGACGTGTGCGGTCGTGACGGGTGCGCAGGGCGAATCGAGTTCACGAAGCCCGATAACTGCTCTTGTCACCTTTCGGCGCCGTGTAGCGCCTGCACCAGAACCTATCTGCACTGTCCAGATTGTGACTGGGAGGCAGAACAGTACGTCATCAATGATTACTTGGTGACGGAGAATGTCAAGACGAATGTCTATGAGGATTGGAAGCCACGCCCACTGGACCCATCGAAACTCGACTGGCACAGCAAGCCGCATTCGAGCGCGTCGATGATTAAAGAGGGTGTTTATCCGCCTCACATGACTCACGCCGAGGTTGAGGAAAAGGTGCGCGGCACATTTGGCGGCCGATTCGAATATTTCGGCGACGGCAGATTCAAGTACGTCGCTTACACGGATTGAGGCCGACCATGCCAAGACCCTTCTTTCTCCGCCGCCCCTCCTCCCGCATCGCCCGCCAGATAAGCGGCGAAGAGCGGGAGCCTATAAGCGGTGCTCGCGGCGACGTATTTGCCGGTGCGCTAATTCTTCTCTGCTGCGTCGGCGTAGGTTCCGCAGTCTTAATCCTGGTGCTTGGTGCGCCGCTTCTAAATCTGGTTTGCTGGGGTGTGAGATGAGCAATCTAACTGATGAACAGGTCTCGGGCCTTCCGCAACTTCCCGAGCCGTTGGAAATCGACTGGCCGGAGCTGCATTCGCAAGGGCTCGGTTGCGGAGTCGAGGATCGGAACATTACGAACCGGTATGAAGCCGCTGAATATGGCTGGCAGCACGGCGTAGACCAAGCCATCGAGCGCGTTCCTGAAGACATTTTCACTACCGACCAGATGCGCGAGTACGCCCGCACCGCTCTCGAATCCGTGAGCAACGCGCTCTACAGTCACCTGATGGGCGGCACATTCGATATCGGCGAAGCGTATCTGAATCTGAAGTGCGTCGGCTCATGCCCGAGCAAGGATGACTTTCTGGCTGCGCTGCTGGCACTTGCTGCTGAAAAGGAGCCGACATGACCACCTGGACCATCGTCGACGACGACCGCGAAGGCGTCGTGACACACATCAGCGACGCCGGGCACACGGCCCTCGCCACCGAACAACGCGCAGACACCAACGCCAGGAATCACCAGGTCACTGCTGCAGTCATTGGCGGTCTGATCGTCGGCGCGATTTTGATTGAAGCGGTAAGACTGACTTTTGGAGGGTAGGCCATGTTTCGCACACCACATAAGAACGAAGACTTGCGCCACGTTGCGACTTCGCTTGAGCCGAGCGAGCGCCTCGCCGCGGTCAACGAGAACAAGCGGCTGCAGGCTATCCGGGCGCTGGGAAATCGCTGGTTGCTGGCGAAGGACTATGACGGCCACTATCAGCCGGAATTGCATGCGCGAGGCGCGCGATGAGCGAACTCAAACAGATGCAGTCTGGCGACGAGGTTTTTGATATTCGGGGCCGAGCCGCCAGCTACGTCGCGCTCACGCTGGACGGCCATGTCGTGCAGCCCATCTATACACGCGGCGATGAGGGCGACGAATACTACGGCGCGCCGGAAGTCTGGCGCGAGGTGTTCAGCACCCCACCCGTGGAGAAGCTGCACGGAGAGATTGCGGCGATGCAAAGCCGTCTCGCTACCGAGCGGGCATCGCTCGATGCCGTTCGCAAGACGCGCGGTGACGAAGACCGCGAATACGCTGCGCGCGCAGCCGAGCGCAAGCGCTTCACCCAGCTACAGACCCTTGACGACTTCATTGCAGGGAAGATCACGCATTTCTTCGTGGTCGAAGGCTATGCCGAACGCATGTCGATACAGACGTTCGAGCAATTCATGAAGCCCAAAGACAACGATGGATTCAGCTACGACCGGAAGATGCGGCTGCTGTCGCTATTCGGTGGGTCGAATGGCGATCTTGCCTGGTATGTCGATCGGTATTCGGACGGCTCTGGCGGCAGTAGCGGTCGTTGTTTCCCTGCTATTTCATACGAAGACGCGCTGGCCCACGCCGCACAGTGGATCAACGGGCGAGTCGCTGAAATCCGCAAACAGGAGAAAAAGTATCAGGCGCTTGACCTTGCTAACTCCGCCGAGAAACTCGGACTCGCTGTGCCAGATGACATTGCTGGTTGGGCCAAAGGCTTCGCGGACGAGCGCCATCAAGCCAGCCTCAAGGAGGCGCGCAAACAGTTTGATGCGGCCAAGGCCAAGCTTCAGGAATTGGAGGCATCGTGACCATGCTTGTTGACTGTGACCCCGACCCGGTTGAAGAGGCCGCCTACGGCTATTGCCGGCGTTGCGAGTGCGAAGTTCCGATTGAAGAGCGGGACTTCGGGATTGGCCGCGACGAGGCTTATGGCCGTCCGATCGTTCACGTGGATATGCAGTGGTGTTGCTGTGAGTGTGGAGACCAACTATGAGCGACTACACACGACTGACCACCAGCGCCGAAGTCTATGCAGTGATTATGGCGCGCCACCGTGACCAGATGGTTGCCTTCGCGACGTTCAGTGATCCCGATGGCACATTCAACGGTGGACCGGGAATCCGGGGCCGCATGGATACCACCTGGGGCATCGCCGGTTGTGACTATCCGATCCTCGAAATCAATACGTACTGGGACATTGACCCAACGCAACCACATAAGCGGGTCAACCAGACGCATTCGTATTTTCTGCTGATGGCGGAGAAGGACGAGACGTGAACGAAATATCCGCCTATCGCGTCGCCCAGGCCGTCAGTGCGATGAAGGCCATTGATGAAGCGTGGAATGCGAATCCGAATGGCGCGATGCGCTCTAGTCTCATAACGGATCTGGCAATAGCGCGAATAGATTTTGAGTCGACCTTGCTGCTTTTGAAATTAACTGTGGAGGAAGTGTGACAACCGAACTGACATTGCCCGAACGCGCCGCCCTGGCGCTAGGCACGGCAAAGCATGAAAAGGAGCTGATCGAACTGGCCGAGCAATCGAGGTCGATCACCGAGATCAAGAACAAGGATGCGCGCGAGCAGTGTCACAGCACGGCCATGGTCCTGAAGACCCGGCGCACCAGCATTCGAAAGGCTGGCAAGGATGCGCGCGACGACGCGACAAAGTTCTCTAAAGCCGTGATCGCGGAAGAGGACCGGCTAGTTGCTCTCATCGAACCGGACGAAACACGGTTGATCGCCTTGCGCGACGCGTGGGACGACGAGCGCGAGGCAGAGCGACAAGCCAAGCTAGCCGCCGAGAAAGCCCGTGTCGATGCCATCCGCCGAAAGATTGACGAGATCAAGGCTTGCCCCGCTGAATCTGTCGGCCACCCCTCCGCTAGCCTGGCCGCAGTCATCGAACTGATGGAGCGGCACGAAGTCACGCTTGAGGAATTCGCGGAATTCGCTGGCGAAGCGGAGATGGCAAAGGTTGCTGCGCTGGCGAGGCTTGGTGAAATGCTGACGGCACAGCAGGCACACGAAGCCGAACAGGCCCGCATCGCCGCCGAACGCGCCCAACTCGCCAAAGAACGCGAAGAAGCCGCCGAACGCGAACGTCAGGCCGCCGCCGAACGCCAACGGATTGCCGACGAAGAACGGATTGCCCGAGCCAAGGCACACGCCGCGATGCTGGCAGAGCAGCAGGCGCACGAAGCGCGACTCCGGGCCGAACGTGAAGCGGCAGAAGCTGAATTGCGCAAGCAGCGAGAGGCCGAAGAGGCGCGACTCGCAGAGCAACGTGCGGAACTGGCCCGTCAGCAGGCTGCGATTGACGCAGCCAACGCGGAACGCGAGAGAGTCGAGCGGGAGGCTAGGGAGGCGGCAGAGGCCGAAGCCCGAGCCGAAGCCCAGCGCATCGCAGATGAACAGGCCGCCGAGGAAGCGGCAGCCGAGGCTGAGCGCCAGCGTCGCGAGCGGGTCCAGTTTGAATTGAACGGTCCGGGCGATGTGGAAATCGTTACCACCTTGGCGCTCGAATATGCCACCAACACGACTGTCGTTGTCGGCTGGCTCGAAAAATTCAATGCGGCGGCGTTTAAGTCGCCGACCGAAAAAGCCGCTTAACCGTTTCACTTAGACCCTGTCGGATTACGGCCAAAAGGAGTGCCGTTATATGGACAAGCCACAAACCAAAACCCATTGGAAACGCCTCGTCAACCCGGATTACATCGGCGCCTATGCGCTGAACCCGGACGAGGATTTGACTGTCACGATTGATTATGTTCGCCGTGAGGAAGTTGTCGGGGCGGGCGGTAAGAAAGAGGAATGCACCGTCGCGCACCTGGTCGGGCATAAGCCACTGATTCTGAACGCGACTAACTCAAAGTCGATCCACAAGCTCTATGGGCCGTACATCGAGGAATGGGCGGGCAAGCAGATCACGCTATTTGCAAGCACGGCAAAACTGGCTGGCGATGTGGTCGAGTGCCTGCGGATTCGCCCGAATGTAGCCAGGCAAACGAAGCCCAAGATCATGCCGGATCGCCTTAAGAAGGCAATCGCATCGATTGTGGCAGGGCAGTACACCACCGAGAAGTTGCGCGCCCAGTTCGACCTGACGGATGCGCAAGAGAAGGAAGTCGAGGAAGCAGTCAAGAAAGCCGTGGAGGGCAGCAATGTTTAGGATCCGGTGTTCATCGCTCAGCAAGATCATGACCGAACCGAAAAGCAAGGATGAAGTCCTGTCAGTCGGAGCCAAGACGTACATCGAAGACCTTGCCAAGGAATTCGTCTACAACTTCCAGCGCATCGTCAGCAGCAAGGAAATGGAGAAGGGCACTATCGTCGAAGATCAATCGATTGCGCTTCTGAACGAGGTTCTGTTCACGAACTTTGTGAAGAACACGGAGCGCAAGACAAACGACTGGATCACTGGCGAGTGCGACATTTTTAGCGGCGTAAAGATTCACGATATCAAGTCGCCGTGGTCGCTCGCCACTTTCCCGGCAACGGTGTTCGCCGGCCGCGACAAGGATTACGAGTGGCAATTACGCGGCTACATGATGCTGTGGGACTGCGACCAGTCGGAAATCGATTACTGCATGGTCAACACGCCCGATGAACTGATCCGGTTCGAAGACGTGTCGATGCACTACGTCGATCACATTGACCCGACTTTGCGCGTTACGCGTGTCCCGTATGCGCGTGACAAATCGCTCGAAGACAAGATCAAGACGAAAGTCGATGCCGCGCGAGTCTATTTCGACAATATCTGCGCGCAGATCGCAATCGAGCACGCCGCCTGAAGTTTCACCGCCGCCACCTCTCTGCTAGGCGAAAGCGGGTCCAGAGTTTAAAGGGTGGCGGCACCTAATTGAGGTTCATATGAACAAAGAACAGATTTACGACGAACAGATTTCCCCGCTGATGACCCAGATCATCGCTATCTGCCGCGCGCACAAGATCGCGCACGTCGCATGCTTCGCGATCCCGACCGAAGATGATCCGGATCTTCGTTGCTCAACCGCTCAACTGACCTCCGACTTCGAGCCGCCCGAAGAATTCCTTCAGGCATGGAAGCATCTTCGACCGGCCAGCAGATCGTCGACGATGATGCTGCGCACCGAGAGCGGCGACGGCAACGTGACACTAACTACGATTGTCGAGTAAAGACCAACAGCGCCCCCGGCGCGGCAAGGGGCTGCGGCCCCGCTTTTCGAGATATGTGATGAGCGAAAAATTGAGCGACCATGAAATCGACAAAGTTTGGAACAGCCTTGACGGTCAAGCGATCATCAAGGGCCTGTCGCACAACCGTTGGAACGCAGCATTGCGCCGGGCATTCGCCAGAGCCCTTCAAGTCAAATTGCCAGCAGTCGAAAGCGATGCGCGCGAGTTGCTTCGCGAAGCCGCTGATCTGATCGAGTACGCCACCTACCACGATGGGCGTTACGACCAGATGGCGGGCGTGAACTGGCAGAGTGAGGCGCAAAAGCTGGTGCAGCGCATGGCCGTTGCGCTGGATCGCCAACCCTACGAGAGCCTGAAATGAGCGAAGAAACCAAGATCATCAACGCACCCGAGCGTATATGGCTTCAGGTCGGCGATGACTTTGAACCTGGCGCCGTCGACTTCAGCCAGTTGAGCGAGGTCACTTGGTGCGAAGAAATTCAGAACCCACTCGATATTGAATACGTGCGCGTCTCAGCCGAAGTTCCCTTCGTGGACTCGTACGGCTTCGAGGTTCTGCTGGGCGATCGCATGTACATCGACAACAGCATGCAATATCGCAACGGCACTACGGTACTCACCATCAAGCGCAAACCCCGCGAGATCGCAGCCGCTCCTACGGAGTCGAAATGACTGACGACCAAATCAAGCGCATCTACTTGGAATCGACCGGATTCGACCTTGACGAGAGCGATGCTGCATTGCTTGACTTCGCACGCACATTGCTCGCCACCCAAGCCATTGTGGGAGACGTGGTGCCTCACTGGCACGGCTACAATGCTCAACCGTCTGATGCTCAAGTCACGCTGACAACTACCATTGCGGGAGAGGGCGACGGGCGGCAGTTGCTGGAAGGTCTTGCGATGAGGCTGGAGTCGGGCCGATTTTTTAATGGCGTCGCCCAACCCAATGCGGACATCTATGCGCAAGCAATCCGTGCCGCTCTCGCACAGAAGGCTGTACCAACAGCGGGAGAGTTTCCGTATCAACGTACGTTCAACGCTATTGCAGCGGCGACCAAAATCGAGGGCGGCCACATCGCTATCTCGGTACGAGCGTTCTGCGAGACCTTTGGCAACGATCCCGCTCCAATAGCGTCAGCCTCGGAGGCGTTCCAGTCGCGCGTGCAACCATGGATGCTCGCGTGCTTCGGTGCCGAGATCGCAGCCGACAAGATGGAACGCAATCACAGGTTTTTCGAGGAATCGACCGAGACCGTACAGGCTAACGGCATGACGCGCAGTGAAGCGCATCAGTTGGTTGATTACGTCTACGACAGGCCGGTGGGCGAGTTGCATCAAGAGGTCGGCGGCGTCATGGTGACGTTGGCCGCGCTATGTCTCGCGAGCGGAATTGATATGCACGAGGCAGGCGAAGTAGAACTTGCGCGCGTGTGGACGAAGATCGAGAAGATCCGTGCCAAGCAAGCCGCCAAGCCCAAGCACTCACCATTGCCCGAGCACACCCATCCCGCAGCAGCGCAACCAGCGAGGGCGGAAGTGCTGGAGAACAAGCAGGAGCCGAAAGATGAAGCCAATGCTAACTTCCCCGGTTATTTCGTGACCGAGGCTGGAGAAATTTTCGGGCCGCGCGGCCAGATTAAGGGACATCCATCACCGAAAGGGTATTTGCGCGTCGATTTGCGCGACGGCGAGATCAAGAAAACCATGACGATACACAAAATCGTTCTGGAAACTTTCGTTGGCCCACGCCCTACCGGTCTTCAGGCTAGACATAAGAACGGCAAGAAGTTGGAAAACAACTTGGGAAATCTGTGCTGGGGAACGGCCACGGAGAACTATGAAGACAAGCGCCTGCATGGAACGCATCAGGTTGGTGAGCGCCATGGAGCTTCAAAGCTGACCGCGCGTGATGTGTTGATGATTCGCGAAGCATTCGCCAATCGTAACGGCCACGATTGGGGTGCAGCAAGATTTGCAAAACAGTTCGGTGTTCACCGGACAACAATCAGCGATGTGGCGCGCAGAGAAACTTGGTCAGACCCGACGGCGATTCGCGATCTTAAGGACAAACCATGAGCAAATACGAAAAACTCGACGATCTTATCGTGGCGTCACTTGGCGATCTCCCAAAGACGTTCGGCGTCATTCACACTGGCGAGGTCGCGAGCGAGTGTGAGCGGATTGCGAAAGAGGAGGGCACGAGACGATCGCCATTCGGTGTCGAGTCATTCCGAATCTGTGACCGCCGCCTTCAGGCGTTGCGCAAGGCTGGGCGGATCGTTTCAACGACTAGGGGATGGGTGTTGTCATGACAGCAGATCAGATCAAGGCTCTGGCGGCGATTCTGCGCGAGGATGCTCGCTGGGTTGGGAAGCAGTATAGCTCGCATATAGAGGATCGAATTGAAAATGCCGCTGACGCCCTCGAAGCCCTCTCGCTAGAAAACCAGCGGTTGAGGGTAGATGCGGAACGGTATCGCATGATCCGAAACCGGAGTGACTACTGGCGGCAGCATGGCCGTCAGGCTGTAATGCTGGGGATGTTTGAAGAATTCCTGGACGCCGTTATCGACGCCGCCCGGTCGCAGAGTGAGGAGGGTAAGCAATGACGAACGACGATATTAAGGCTTTAGTCCGACAGTTGCAGGAATGCAGTTGGGCCAGAGCAACAATTAGCCCAAAACTTAAACCTCAATGGACTGGGGATGATGCTCCAGAAAGAGCCGCCGACGCTCTCACTACCCTCCTGGCGCAACTCGAAATCGCCACGCAAGAGCTAAAGAACATCGCGAACGCCGATACCATCGAATGGGACGATCCGACCCAGTATGAGGCTTGGGCCAAGAGTCGGGCGCGGTGGGCGCTGGGGAAGGTGGATAAGCCATGACCGAACTCCCATCCCTAATCCTGCCCCTCAAGCGCCTGTACTTCGACCAGATCAAGAGCGGCGAGAAGGTCGAGGAATACCGCCTCTGCACGCCATACTGGCGCAAACGTCTGGAGCATCGCCACTATGGGCGGATTGTGCTCACCCTTGGTTATCCAAAAGCCGACGACCATGAACGCCGGATCGTGAAACCGTGGCGCGGCTACGTTGAACGAACAATCAAGCATCCGCACTTTGGGCCGCATCCGGTGCGCGTGTTTGCTATTCATGTGGGAGCATAAATGACACTCTACGCCGTATTCATGCCCGGTTCGGGCGAGCGATTTGCCGCTCCCACCGAGTGGTGGGCCGAACGTCTTGCCGACAAGCTCACCGCGCATTTCGCCGAGATCAAGAAACAGCGCGGCGACAACTACCCGTCAGTGCTCGCCGAGGTTGTCATCTGGCCGGAACGCTTCGCCGCGCTTCACGCCGAGGAACTGGCTAGGGATTGGGCCGAGCACGCCAAGTTCATCGGGCCGGTCGAACCCGAACCAGAGCGCGATACCCGGACGATTGATATGTTTTCGGAGGCTAAGTGACTAACCGGGAAGCATTCGAAGCGGCCATGACGAAGTTGGCCGAACAGCCGGAAGATGCATTTGAGAAGCCGTATCCGGATGATGACGTGAACGCTCATTGGGCGGTCTGGAGGGCCGCCGAGGCATCTGCGATTGAACGGTGTCTGAAGATCGTCGAAACCTACGAGGTCAGCGTCGGCAATAGCGCTGCTGGCGAGATCGCATGCGAAATGACGATGGCTAACTTGCGCGAGATCCGGGATGAGATGCGGGGACTGAGGGGGTCGACATGACCAACAACGAAATCACCGCGATCTGGGAAAGCATACCAGGCAAGTTCATGGTGGATTTTGGTTATCAGCAGTTCGCTCACAGGCTGCTTGAAGCGGTCGAGATACGGACGTCCGATATCAAACCGCTGGCGGCTGAACTCCGCTGGTGCCTCGCCAACGCACCGGGCCCGCGCACTGAGGCTGCATTACAGTGGGCGCTTGATACGCTCGAAGAGATGGAACAGACAACTGAGGAGCAGACGTGAGCAAGAAAACCAATGTCGCGCACGAGAACGTGAGCAAGCTTGCGTCGCTCGGAATCGCCGCGATGGAGTATGAGGCAGCCAGACGTTCAGCCTACGTAGAGCTTAAGGCTGTTCGCGATGCTCGCAAAGAGTGGAACATCGAAAATGGTCACGAAGAAGATTTGCCGCCCGAGGCGAAGCAGCAGTATTCGGTGGCAGCCAAACGCCGGAAGAACGCGCGCGAACGCCTGCAACGAATGATCTCGCGCTATCGGGATTGGCTGGAAGGAGTGAATACATCATGGAACGCCGCGAAGTAATCGACCTGTTCGGCGAAGTGCCGAAGCATCAGCAACGCCAGCCCAAGCTAGTCCGCATGCATGTAGTCGAAACGGGCGATGACTGCGGCTACTATCCGGTCGGCGTACCGGCTGCTGTGCGATTCGCCTGCCGCCAATGCAGCGAGGTAACGGACTGGATGTTCGTGATGGCGACGACTGCGAAACGCGGCATTCCATGCCCGAAATGCAATGGAGAAAAATCATGACTCTCGCCACCGGCAAGCGCATTAGTGCAAGAGAGGCGGTCCTGGGTGTGGGGTATTGGAAGGGGAGGGGAAATGGATTCGATGTTTCTGACCGAAAATGAACTTGCCGAGCTGACCGGTAAGCGCCGCCACAACGCCCAGGTGAAAGTCCTGCGCGGCATGGGCGTCGAGCATAAGATACGCCCAGACGGCTCTATCGTCGTCCTGCGCGCCCACGCCGAACGGATCTTGGGTGAGCGCGCGCCGAAGTCTAAAATCAAAGCCTGGGAACCTGCTTTCCACTGACCATGCCACGCGCCAAAAACAAGGAAAACCTGGGTTTGCCGAAGCGCTGGACGAACGTCCACGGGGCCTACTATTACCAGGTGCCGAAGGGGCTCGAGTCGGCGTGGGATGGGAAGAAGAAATTCCGGCTCGGGAAGACGCTGCCAGAGGCCTACAAGGTGTGGGCCGACAGGATTGGACGAACTGACAATGTGCGGGCGGTGGGCGACCTTCTGGACCGTTACGCGCTCGAAGTCATTCCCGGCAAGGCGCCATCCACGCAGACGCAGAACACGGCCAGCCTGAAGAATATTCGGACATTTTTCGGCACCGCTCCACTGTCCGAAGTGAAGCCGATGCACATTTACAAGTATCTGGACTGGCGGCCGGCAAAGACGTCGGGAAAGCGCGAGATCGAGATTCTGTCGCACGCATTCACGAAGGCGGTGGAGTGGGGCTATATCGAGAAACACCCGTTCGCCTGGCAGTTGCGGATCGAGTCCGACGCCCCGCGAACCCGTTATGTGGAGGATTGGGAGATTGTCGAGTGCCTGTCGATCGATTCGAAGCGCAAGAAGGGAAGCATCCTCGCCGTCCAGTCGTATATCCGGGTCAAGTTGCTGACGGGGATGCGCCGCGGCGATCTGCTGCGCCTGAGCATGTCTGATCTACAGGACGATGGCATCCACCTGACGCCGAACAAGACGAAGAAGTCTACCGGCAAGCGCGTCATCATCGGTTGGTCCGAGGAATTGCGGGAAGCGGTCGCCATGGCGAAGGCTGCGCGTCCGGTGATGATCGGCCCGTTTCTGTTCTGTAATCGCTCTGGTGAGTGCTACATCGACGAGGCGACGGGTAGGGCTGGAGGGTGGGAGTCTTTGTGGCGCGGATTCATGGCGCGTGTCCTGAAAGAGACCAAGGTGACAGAGCGGTTCACGGAGCACGATCTACGCGCGAAATGCGCGAGCGACGCCGAGACACTGGCGCATGCCCAGGCACTCATGACGCACGCGGACAGCCGGATCACCGATCGGATTTACCGCCGGAAACCGGAGATAGTGAAGCCGCTCAGATAGGGCGGGAAGTGGGCTATTCGAGGGGTGACGTAGTAAACGAATCAACGTGTTACGACGCATGATTGTGTGGCACAATAACCCACGTTGAAAGGCTGATAGCCTTGTTTGGCAAGGCGAAGAGATTAAAGAACGTACCGGTTAATAACCTATCCGGGGTTCGAATCCCCGTCTCTCCGCCAGAATTACCTTCCATGCGTTTTCAAGCAAACCCGCCAAGCCAAGCTGTATAGGGCTTCGCGGCGATCCAGTACCTCCACCAGCATTCAGTAAAAGTCTTAATCCCGCAATTTCCCGGGCACCTTTTGACGCCGGTACCGGTCATTCGATCTACGTGCGTAATCAGTGATATGTCGTCGTCGAGGATTGCAGCTTCGTCAGCGCACCTTGCTTGAATCGAAACCAGCCTTGCGCGCCTTGCATCACGACTTCATCGTTTTGCCAGAACACGCGCTTGACCGTCATGCGCGTGCTCAAGCGCTCCACCAGTGGCGGATGGTGGCGAAAGTCGTATAGCACCGGGCCGGAATCGGTCTGCACGAGCGTGCGCGCGACGGTGTCACTTGCATTGCCGATGTCATCGAAATGCGTAAGCGTGTTCGCGCCGAAGCGATCGAAAATTTTATTGTCGATCATTGCCACGAAACCGCTATCGACGCGCTCAAATTGCAGTTCGCCTGAGCGCGTAACGAGCGGACCGGATGCATTGCTTTGCGCATGAACGCAAGTCGCGAAAGAGGTGGCTGCGATCGCAGCGAGGAGCAGTCGTTTCATGTTGCCTTTCAGATTTTCTTGAGTAATCCATCTTCATCGCTCACAGCATGCGCAAGCGGTTCGCCTCTATCTTGCCCGCGATCAGGCTCACCGTCGCACGCCGAACAGGAAATCCCCGCGCGTGATCCCGAAACCGCCCAGCCACTTCCGCAGTGCGTTCAATGACCGCCTCCGCGGCGCGGGCCGGTAGCCCCGTCAGGCTGGCAAGCTGCAACAGATGCTGACGCGCCGGCGCGCGGCTTTCGCCGCACACGTCCATTTGATGTTCACCACCCGGGCCTTCGTTGAAAGTCAGGTCATAAGCCGGGGAGAATTGCCACTGGCCCTGCGCCGACAGAAGGAAAGAGAAGTTTTTGGTGTGATCGTCCCGGTTGTTGAAGATCACGTTGAACACGCAGCGCTCAAAAGCCCGCAACACTTCACGTTCATCGCGCGTCATGAAGCGCGTCAGTTTCAGAAGCGAACCATAGTCGACGGATGGATAGCGGAAGTTGGCGTTCAGTGCGCCGGCAGCGGTGTGCATCGGCACGCGCTGAGCGCCGAACCGGTCGAAGCGCTCGATGCCGAATGCCGAAAGACGGGATCCAAGGTCGAAGTACCTTGTTGCCGGCACCGGAATCTCAGACGCCTGTGCAAGCACGGCATAGAGCGCCTCGACTGCGCACACTTCCTTGTGCTCGTGCTGGGCCGGAAACTTGACCAGCCAGGGCGTGCCGGCACTCTGTTCCGAGTTCGACATCCGGCCAGTCTGCGGCTCGAAGTTGACCAGCACTTTAGGCCGGGCACCGTGTGGCGAGCCACCCATCAGGACGAGTTCGCGCAGCAACGCGGCACTGCCGTCCGTCATCACTTCGCGGATCTCCTGCGCAAGCTCGATAAGTTGCACGTCGGAAGGTTGCAGAACATCGCCTTGAGCCGGCTCGAAAGCAAGGGCGCCCATTGCCTTCTCGCCGATGAAGGCAAGACGGTCGAGCGGGGACATCCGCGCAGGCTCCCAGCCCCGCTGCCGAAACAGCCGGTCCATCAGTAGCATGCCCCAGCCGTCGGGCAGGGCATCGGAAACGAACCCTGGCAAGCGAAGCTGGTGGTCCGGGAAGCCCTCGTAGGCCGGCTGACGCAATGCCAGGTGCAAGGGAGAAAGCTCGAGACCGCGTTGCAGTGCTTCGGCGGAGTACTCGAATAGCAGGTTGGTCCCGTCGTCCCCGAGCTTGCCCAGCTCGAAACGCTCGCCCCAGCCGCGATAGACGACGCTCAGCTTTTTCATCGTCACCTCCGGGAGGCTCGCTCACGTATGTCGTTCGCGTTTTCCATCGCGCGAATGGAGTTCGGTCTGTATTCGAATAGAGGCGAGAGCGAGCCGGCCAGCCCAAGCGCCATGGCTACCCGGAGAAGGCTCTCGAGCGTTGCCTTCCCGGTACGTTCGAGGTTGCGTACCGCGCGCTCGGACACCCCGGCGCGGGCGGCCAGTTCGCTCTGTTGCAGATTCTGGGCGAGACGTTGCGTGCGGAGCCGTTGACCCAGTTCACGCGCAATTTCGTCCGCAGTAGCAAGATCAAACAGCAACATTTTGCCGGTTATCCTGTGAATTTACCAATAAGCATCAATATTTTACCGGTTAATGAATTCGCCAGCAAGTCATCTGGCATTAACCAGCAGATTTGTGCCTTTTAAGCGTGTTTTTCGGGGTCAACAGGCAAAAAAACAACGGTTATTTTCTTCTCTTGAGTTTGTGGGGCTGAGCGCCGGCAGCGCGAACGCATCGGCACACTTCCTCGTCGAAGTCCAGTTTTGCTGCGTTGGCATTTCCCTATGCGGTGACCATGTAAGGGACAGCACGGGGTAGAAAAGTGTTCGAAAGCGGGATAGATTGGTCACCAGAATAGGCGTGTTCCAAAAATCGATAGGAGACGCGCGGGACGTGGCAGTCGAGGCACGCGCGGGATTGAATGGAGCCTGACATGGTGCGCATCGATCTGGCGGTACTCGCGGGCGTTGGGATTCTCGCTCTGGCCTGTCTGGTGGCGTGCGGCATGTACGTCTACCGGTGCAGCGATAGCTACCGTGCCCGGAAGCGGCGAACCAGGGCGCAAAGGAGGGGCGGGCGCACGATCCCGCGCCTTGACGTGTCGTGTTCGCAAGCCGAGGCAACAATCGGCACGCAACTCAGCGATCGCTGCAGAACCTCCCTGTATCGGGTGATGTTCGGCCACGCGGATGACGAAAGCATTGTGTTCCTGATGGCCGCTAGCCGCGACGCCGCACAAAAGGAAGCGACCGAAGCGCTGGCCGCTATCCATTGCATTACGCCCGATGAAGTATGCCTGCATCACCTCGCCTCATTCCGCGAGCTGATTGCCAGCGGCGTCAGCGAGGATGAGGATCTGCGCTTGTTCGAGGTTGCGAGGCACGGTCCGGACGTCAGCCTCTGGGCCGAACATCCGCTTTTCCTCACCGATGACTCTACCTTGCTGGGCAAGTGGGCCGAGTTGTACGCGGACCTTGCGCGGCAGTTGGCCGCCAACGCAATCAGCCGGGCGCGAGCCTGACGAACCCGATACCCGGTGTGGAGTTGACATGCCGGGTTGCAGCGCGGGCGCGCGCCGTACTCATCACGGCGGCGCCACCGCACGCCGTCGACCCCATCGACGGCGCATAGCCAACATCAATGCGTTATGGATACTGTGAACGCGGATTCATAGACGATATGAACATGATCGTGACGCACCAGTGAATTCATCACGCTCACCAGGTCAGGTTGACTCACCTTGATCGAACGAGCCGCACCGGACGCGTCGACAATCGTCAGGAGATCCAGCTTCTTGTTGATCGCGGTGACTTCCACTATCCCGTCATAGGTCCGCACGGCGTGGAAACCGTCTTCGTCTGCCCCGGCCGTGGACTGGGTCACCTTGACGGTGTGGCTCACGCGCGTCAGCCGCGCGCCCTTGTCGCGGGTCAGACCGGTGACGTACGGCTCCAGATAGCTGATTGCGATTTTATCGCCGACGTGGACTCGATCTAATACGTCGGTATGGTCCTTCGCGTTGAGGCTCAACTCCTGACCACCGTCGACCGTCACGACAATGATCGAATTCTTCGTATCGATGAAAGTCACGGCACCGCTTTCGTGGTCAACCGTCTTGTCGCTTTGTGAAGCGGATGCCGGCTCAGAAGCCGTATTGTCTGCGGCAGCACAAACCGAAACCCATGACGACAGGCCCAGCACGACAGCGATTGCTACGTATCGCTTTGCGACGGACGAACGACCATTGGACTGATAAAACATTAGCGCCCCCCTGTATAGGCGCGTTTCCGGCCGACAAAAGACGCAGCATCGAGCCGTCCCGTGCGCGACCCATGAAACGCAAGTTCGAGATGGTAAGTACGTCCTGGTGGCGCCATTGCAGTTTCAGGCCAGAACCTGCCAGCCAGGATGCGGTGTTACGGTACCACATCCGTTTCCACACTATGTAATGTGTCAGCAGGAAACATTACGATGGTCTTCATTCAACTTCCAATCCGGTATATAGATAACCTGAAAGCCTTTTAAATCACCTGATAATTCGCAATCCGACATATTTGCCGAATTTACTTCACTGTCATGGTGGGGCTGAGCATCTTCATGGCCGATCGCCTGTTTGCCTTCTGAGGCTTGCTGTCTGTTGGCGCTGCCGTGCGAGAACCGATATCCCAGCATGAAAAAACCTTCACGCGTTCGAGGCCGGAACGACAAGCGGTCGTACCTATTCTGATAACGCAACTTCGACACCGGCCTGGTGGTTAGCGCAAGACAGGCCGTCTAGCCGAAGCGCGCTATGACAAACTGGAGGAAGACGCTCATGAAGACCCCTTTGAAGTACGCACTGCCCCTTGGGTTGCTGATGGCCAGCGCAGGCGCGCTGGCGTCGGGCCCGCTCACCCCGCACCAGTGCAGCTCCTATCCGTTCAGGCCCACCCACGGCGAGGTGACGCACCGCGACCTGATGCGCGAGCTGAACGAGCTGGAGTCGGTCGGCTACCGGCCGGCGCTCGACAGCTATTCTCCTGACATCACCGATGCGCGGGCGCGGCTGATGGCGAAGTACGCGACGGACTGCAAACCGGACCAGCACGCGGCGGGCGTTCCGCCCTCGAATAGCTGAGTTTTTATGGTGTAGGTAAGGCACGCATTTACCGCGTGGCGAGTAGCGTGCCTTTGCCGATTGCGTCACGCACCTACGTGCACCATCCACTCGGCGATATCGTCGACGACCTTGCCTTCGATACCGTAGTAACCATGCGGCGATAGCGAAGCGCATTGATTCGACGAACCCACAATGCCGCCTTGCACGAAGAGGACGCTCGCTTGGGTATTGCGCATCGACTGCGCGATCGCGTTCGCCATGGAAGGCGGCGCGACCTTGCATTGATCGTCCTTGTTCGCGACCACCAGCGCGGGGATGCGGACGTCCTGCGGATGCGCATCGAAGACCGTCTCATGCGAGCCGCCGAGGATCGACACTGACTCGGTCAGGATCACGCCCGCGAGCTGCGGGCCTTTCGCATGCGCAGCCGCGTTCATCGCCGCGATCGACCCTTGGCTTGTGCCCATCACCCAGACGGGTGCGTTGGCTTGTTCATGCGCGAACTCGACAATCTCGCGTGTCACTTCGGCGTAGGCAGCGGTACTGCGCTTGCCGCGCATCGATTGATGATCGATCGCATCGACTAGCACGACGCCATAGCCCCTGGCGGTCCAGAGATCACGCGAGCGGACGACGAAATTGTCGCCATGTTTGATCTGGCCATCCTTCTCGATGCCAATATCGTCCGCGCCGCCCGGAAACATCACGATCACGCCACGCACCGCCGATGCTGGCGCGTCGTAGAGCACGCGTTGAAACGAGCCGTCCGGCAGCGGCAAGTCGCGCACGAGCACGCCTGCCTGGGATGCAGCGCTGACCGTCTCTACGGCCGCTACTCTATGGTGATGGGGTTCAAATGCAGAAGCAGACGCAGGCGCGCAGGCGATTATCGAGCCCGCACAGCAAGCGAAGGCAAAGAGGGAAGAGCGAAGGCAACCGGTTTGATTTAAGAACACGCAAAGCCCCTGGGTCGTTATCTTCAGTTCGTCCGTGTCATCCGGGTGGACGGCTAGGGGCAGGATAAGAGACCGCGTGCCAAATTGAAAATACATATGAGTGAGGATTGCCATACCTATTGCATATAGCAAGGCCGTTCCACACACGCTGCGCGCAAAAGTATGACCCGCTAGAATAGCCACAAGCCAAACCGTCTGCCTGCCATGCACTCACACGAATCCCTGCAGAAACTCAACATCATTGCCCCCGACCAGCTCGCGGCTCATCTTCCGGCGCATGTCATCGAGCACTTGCCGCCAAACGAAGTGATCGTCTTCGCGGTCAGCGACGACGCTTCGGACACCACGGCGTTCAGCGCGCGTTACGGCTTCGGTCTGGAAGACTGCGCGAACACCATCGTGATCCGCTACAAGAAAGACGGTGCCGAGCAGTACGCGGCCATCGTGACACTGGGCTCGCTGCGCCTCGATATCAACGGGGCCGTGAAGGCGCACCTCGGTGCACAGCGGCTTTCGTTCGCCAAGCGGGAGGTTGCGGTCGAACATAGCGGCATGGAGTTCGGCGGCATCACCGCGTTTGGGGTGCCGGACGACTGGCGCGTTCTGGTCGACGCTGCGGTGATGGAGCGTGTGCAAGTCGTGATGGGGGCGGGCGTGCGCGAGGCCAAGCTGTTGCTGCCGCCGGCGGTACTGCGCAGTTTGCCGAACTGCGAGGTCGCTTCGCTGACCTTTCCCGAGGTCCCTGCGCAAGCCGAGCGCGACTCCTGAATTCTCAGTCACTTCAAACACTTGGCTCGTTTGCAGGCAAGTTATCCACATCCTTGTTAACAGATTGTGTGGACAACTTGCTGGCCGACGCTCGCCGGCTCACCGGCGAGCCGCCCGTAAAACTCCGGTGTTTAATTTAAACCGTATATACTGTTTATATTGTTTATGACCCGGAGATGACAGAATGAACGAACCCAGCATCAAGAAGCCGACCAAGAAGGCCTTTCACTTCCCGAAGGGCGCGACGGCGCAAGACGCCACGGCGGACAAGCAAGCCTCCGCGCCGGTTGAAGCGACTGTGAAGGCGAAGACGAAGACTGCCGCTGAACCGAAGGCATCGCGCAAGTCAGCCGGGAAGGTCGCAGCGGCGCCGAAGGCAGATGCCGCAGCCAAAGAAAAGGCAGCACCGAAGGCGAAAGCCGCACCGAAAGAAAAGGCCGTGCCGAAGCAAAAGGCTGCCCCGAAGCAGAAGGCCGCTCCGAAAGAGAAGGCTGTCGAAGCGAGCGTAGTAGTCGCCGCCGAGAAGCCGAAGCGCGTCAAGAAGGACCCGGCAAAGAAAGAAGCCGCGAAGAAAGAGGTCGCGAAGAAGGAAGTCGTGAAGAAAGAAAAAGTCGTGCGCGACAGCTTCACGATGCCCAAGTCGGACTACGCAAAGATTGCTGCCTTGAAGCAGAAGTGCCTCGACGCCGGCATTTCGGTGAAGAAAAGCGAAGTGCTGCGCGCAGGTTTACTGCTGCTGGAAGGTGCAACGTCGCAGCGTCTGCTGGCTGCCATCTCGGCGGTCGAAACCGTCAAGACCGGCCGTCCTTCGAAAGCATAACGCAGAGACATACCAGGCGAAACCGAACGGCGCACCCGATAAAAGGTGCGCCGTTGGCATTTCTGCTTAGCGAATCGACTGAATCTGCGCCTGACTCAGTTCCCACGTATGCGGCGGCAGCGGAATGAAGTGCACTGTATCCAGATACGCCTCATTGGTCTCGGACGGCACGATCGACCACAGCAGGAAGCGGCGCAATGCGGCGGCCGTCGCCGGGTCGGCTTGTTTCATCGAGACCACAGCATACTCGTAGTTCACGAGCGGATAAGAGCCCGAAGCCGGCGCATACACCAGGCTCAGACGTTCGTCAGCCGGTGTGCGCGGCCCCAGCGATGCGGCACCCGCCGTGATCGTCTCCTTGGTAGGTAGCACGAATTCTCCGGCCCCATTCTTCAGTGCGGCCGTACCCAATTGAGCGGTGGCCAGCTTGTCGCTAAAGCTGACGCCCACATAACCGATCGAGTAGGGCGTCGTCTGCAACGCCTGCACCATCCCCGCATTGCCCGTCGCCGTGGCGCTGCCCGGCACGTTCGGCCACGAGATCGTCGTGCCATATCCATTGGCGTTTTCCCAGTCCGGCGTCGCGAACGAGAGGAATTGCGTGAACACGAACGTATCGCCGGAACCTTCAGCCCGCCGCAGCGGCACGATGGCGTGATGGGGCAGCGTCACACCGGAATTGAGCGCTCCGATCTGCGGGGCATCCCAGCTACGGATCTTGCCGCTGTAGATTCCGGCTAACACCGGACCGTCCAGTTTCAGATGGATCGTGTTGAGGCCAGGCAGGTTGTAGTTGATCGTCTGCGCGGCGATCGCCAGCGGCACGTTGATGATCTGCGGATGCTGCCGCATCTCGGCATCGGACATATACGCGTCCGAGGCGCCGATCAGCACCTTGCCCGCCAGCACCTGCTGGATGCCGGCTTCGGAGCCGGTCCCGGCAACGCTAATGTGAATGCCCGGATGCGTCTTCGTGTACGCATCCACCCAGGTCGTAAACAGCGGGTATAGCAGGGTCGAACCGGTCTCGGTGAGCGTGAGGTCTTGTGCAGTGGCCAGCGCGCTCGTCATCATCGCGAGCGCCGCTACGCACAGCGGCGCGGCGGCCAAACCGCGCCAGCGCAGGCGCAGTGCCGGGTTCTTAACGTCGTGAGTCATGCCTCTCTCCGTCGCAATACTGGGAAGCCATCGTTGGTATGGGGAAACAGGGCGGTGCGCAAACGTCTAGTGTCCAATCTCGTCCAGGCTCACGCCGTTCGTCTCGATGCGGAATACCCACGTCACCACCGCGCCGAGAATCGAGGTGCCCACGAGGATATAGAGCAGCGGACCCGTACCGATGCCGGACAACAGGATCGGGAACAGGAACGCCGTTGCCACCGCGCCGATCTTGCCGACCGCGGCCGCGAAGCCTGCACCGGTGCCGCGAATCGCCGTCGGGAACACTTCGCCGGCCAGCAGATAGGTCTGCGCGTTCGGCCCCAGGTTGGTCATAAAGTTGAACAGCATGAAGCCGGCGAAGATGATGACCGTTTTGGTCGATCCTTCAAACCCATCGGAGAACGAAGCGATCAGCAAGCCCGCCGCGCAGCCGATGAAGCCGATCACCTGCAGCCAGATCCGGCCGACCCGGTCCGCCAGGATCACCGCGAAGACGATGCCGACGATCAGCAGCATTGTGATCAGCGCAGCGCCCTTGGCGGCGAGGATGTCGTTGAGGATCAGGTCGGTGATACTGCGTACGTGGTCGGGCTTGGCGCCGAATGCGGCGCCGAGGATCGTCGGCGTGAAGATACCGATTCCGTACGTGCCCAGATCCTGCAGGAACCATGGCACCGAGGCGAAGATCGTCGCGCGCAGATTGCGCCTGGCGAACAGCGCCAGGAAGCTCCCCTTACCGTGGCCGGTCGCGGCATCGTCGAGCTCGCGCGAGAGCGCGATGCTGGTCGGGTACTGCGGCGTGCGCACGAGCAGGCGTTTCGCGGCCTCTTCGGCGCGATCGACCGCACCGCGGATATGCAGCCAGCTCGGGCTCTCTGTGATGAAGAAGCGGCCAATCGTCACCGCCAGTGCCGGGATGATCGCCGTGCCGTACATCCAGCGCCATGCATCGAGGTTCGGGATCGTCGAGAGGACCAGAAAGCCCACAGCCGTGCCGCCCAGTGCGCCGAGCGCCTGGAAGCCGAACGCCGCCAGCACCAGTTTGCCGCGGCTGGTGCTTGGGATGCTCTCTGAGATGATCATGTGCGCCGTCGGATAGTCGCAGCCGAGCGCCACGCCGAGGCCGAACAGGCAGATCACGAGCGAGACGAAGTTGGTGCACATCACCAGCAGCACGAGGAACGCGACGAAGATCACCATCTCGACAATGAACATCCGCTTGCGCCCGAAGTAATCGGACATGCCGCCCAGACCCACTGCACCGACCAGAATCCCCATCAGGCTCGCCGCGCTGATCAGACCGTTCTGCGCCGCGCCGATGCCGAACTCGCGCGAGATCAGCGGCAGGGCCACACCGGTCATGAAGACGACGAAGCCTTCGAAGAACTTGCCGGCCGCCGCGAGCGCCCAGATGCGCCACTGCATGCCGGTCATCGGTACGGAGGGCAGGTGTGTGCCGTCCGGCCACATCGGACGCTCGTCGATGTACTGCTGAACGGATTTCATTTTGGCCTGCCGCAAGCTGTCGGAATCTGCCACATCATGCATACCAAGCTCCTTGTGGATGTGTTGCTACTGCGCTGGCGATGGGGCGCAGGAGGCGTGCCGTCAAGACGCGCACTCTTGCTTCGCGGCGTGTCACGCGCGCCCGCAGCGGGGGCGCTGATCTGTCAAATGGGACCTGGCGGGTGCGGGGCGGGCGGTTCGAGCAGCGACGCGACACCCTCGCATGGACTTGCGATGCCAGGCGCCCATGTTGCAGCGTATGGGTGTCGTGCAGATGACAGCAGGGCTATACGGGAGTGCTAAGAGATCGACGAAGCATCGATGTTGCGCCGCAATGGAGGATGCGGCAGGCGCGATGAGAGCGGTGTTGGCCACGACACACCGCGTGGTTTGGCGGTATGTAATCCAGGTGCAACGTGAATGTAAAGTTTGGGGCGGGTGATCGTGCTCTGCGCGCGATCAGGCGGGAAGGTTAAATCGCATTGTTAAACCCGCACGCTTGACGGGTTCATCTCACCCGCGACTGCCCCGCGAAATTTCTTCGCCAGCGCGATGCGGCAAGCGCAAGGTGACCGGAATCGAGGCGAACGAGCAGAGTCCCACTACGAGGAACGCCGGCCAGAAGTCGCTCCACACAATATGTGTATGGCCGTTCAGCACGCGCGTAATCTGCAGCACGATGCCGCCCACCGTTACCCCGAGGCCGAGCGACATCTGCTGCACGACGCTGCCGAGACTGGTGGCGCGGCCCACATCGCGGCTTGCGATCTCCGCGTAGGTCAGCGAGTTCAGACTGGTAAACTGCAGCGCTGGAAAGAATCCGCCGAGCAGCACCACGAACCAGATCAGCCAGGTGGGCGTACCGGGGAAAAAGGCGCCGCAGATCGCGATTGCGATACCGGAGAGCGCGGCATTGACCACCAGCACATCGCGAAACCCATAGCGCCGCAATACCGTCGACGCGATGGTCCGCATGAACATCCCGCCGAACGCCGAAGCACAGGTAATCAAGCCAGATTCGAAAGCGGTCTTGCCGAGTCCCTCCTGCAACAACAACGGCAACAGAAACGGCAAGGCCCCGAGGCCGATCCGAAACAGCGAGCCACCTGCGACGCTCGCCTGGAATGTGGGAATACGCAGAAAGCGCAGATCGAGCAGTGGCAATTTAATGCGCAGGGCATACGGCACGTAGGCCGCCAGCAAAAACGCGCCGCACACGCACATGCCGACGGCGTTACCGTTGGAGATGGTCTCACCGCCGATCAGCGACAGCCCGAGCAGAAACAAGGCCGCACCGCCCGCCGACAAAAAGAAGCCGATCCAGTCGAGCGGCCCCGGATGCGGCTCGCGCGTGTTGACGATATGGCGGTTGGTCAGATAGATGCCGAGCACCCCGATCGGTACGTTGATGAAGAAGATCAGGCGCCAATGCAGATAGGTGGTGATGAAACCGCCCAGCAGCGGACCGGCTGCTGGGCCGAGCATGGCTGGCACGCTCAGATAATTCATCGCGCGAATGAACTCGGATTTGGGCACCACGCGAAAGATGATGATGCGTCCGACCGGCACCATCATCGCGCCACCCACGCCTTGCACGAAGCGCGCGAGCGTGAAGGTGGCGAGCGAGCCCGAGGCTGCGCACAGCAGCGAACCGGCCACGAAGATGCCGATCGCGGTGCGAAACACGGTGCGCGCGCCGAAGCGGTCGGCGAGCCAGCCGCACACGGGGATGAACACGCCGAGTCCGAGCACATAGCTCGTTACCGCAATCTTGAGGGTGACCGGGTCGCGGCCGAAGTCGCGCGCCATCGAGGGCAGGGCGGTCACGATGACGTTCGCATCGACACTCTCCATGAACATCGCGCACGCGACGATGAGCGGGGCGAGAAGCGCTTTCTGGACAAGTGTCATGGATACGACGGTCTGAAGAAGGCCTGCGAAGTGCCGATTATGGCATCGGAAGGCGAGGAATTGCTATGAAGTGTTCCCTACATGAAACAGATTGAAACAGATGGCGCGTTGCGCAGACAAGCGCAACGCGCGAGAGCAGCGCGTGAAATCCTTTAGTGAATACGGGCCTTCACGCGCCGGAGACGGGAGATAGAGCGAAGCGAAGTGGTGCCGGTGTTTCAGGCCGCAATCGGCGGCATGCTCGACTGCTTGATGAACTGCGGCTCCTGGCGCCATTGGGTCGCCTGCTCGAACGCGTAGCCAAGACCCAGCAAACGCGCCTCGCTCCATGCTGGGCCGACGAACGACAAGCCAATCGGCAGGCCACGCACCAGGCCGGCCGGCACCGTCAGATGTGGATAGCCGGCCACGGCGGCTGGCGTGGAGAAACCGTCGCCACCACTATCGCCGTTGATGAAGTCGGTCAGCCACGTCGTGCCGCCGGTCGGCGCGACGATGGCATCGAGCCGGTGTTCGCGGATCGCCCGGTCGATGCCGTCCTCACGCGAGCCCTTGCGACAGGCGGCCAGCGCCTGCACATAAGCGTCGCTGTCGAGGCCGCCGAGCGCCTCGGCCTGAATCAGCAGCTCTTGACCGAAATACGGCATCTCACTGTCGCGGTGGGCGTTATTGAAGGCGATCACATCGGCGAGCGTGCGAATCGGCGCGTGCGGTGCAAACGTTGCGAGCCAGAGTGGCAGATCGTGCTTGAACTCGTGTAGCAGCACGGCCTGCTCTTCGCTTTCGTAGTTCACCTTCGGCAGGTTGATCGGATCGATCAGTTCGGCGCCCAGCAGCACCAGTTGGGCCAGCGCGTATTCGATGCGTTGGTCGATTTCATCATGGCCGGTAAAGAACTCGCGGGCCACGCCGATGCGCGCCCCACGCAACGCGTTCTTATCCAGCGCGCCGAGATAGTCGCCAGGCGGGGGGGCGCCGAGGGTGGCCGGATCGCGCGGGTCGGGGCCCGCCAGCGCGCTGAGCAGCAGGGCCGCGTCGCTGACGGTGCGCGTGATGGGCCCGGGCGTATCCTGGGTGTGCGAGATCGGGATGATGCCGTCGCGGCTGATGCGCCCGACCGTGGGTTTCAGACCGACCACGCCCATGATGGACGATGGCGACACGATCGAGCCATCCGTCTCGGTGCCGATCGCCATCCGGGTGAGGTTCGCCGCAACCGCCGCCGCCGAGCCCGAACTGGACCCGCTGGTGGAGCGGTCCAGCGCGTAGGGGTTGCGTGACAGGCCGCCGCGTCCGCTCCAGCCGCTCGTCGAACGCGTGGAGCGCAGGTTGGCCCACTCGCTCAGATTGGTCTTGCCGAGGATCACGCCGCCCGCTGCGCGCAGCCGCTCGACCAGATGCGCGTCGCGCGTGGCGCGCACACCGTCGAGGGCCAACGAGCCGGCGGTGGTCGCCATGCGGTCGCCGGTCGTGATGTTGTCCTTGATGACGACCGGCATGCCGTGCAGCGGCCCGCGCAGCTTCCCGGCGGCGCGCTCGGCGTCGAGCGCGGCGGCCGTCTGCATGGAGTCGGGATTGAGTTCGATGATGCTGCGCAACTCCGGGCCGTGCCGGTCGAGCGCGGCGATTCGCTCCAGATAGTAGTGGCTCGTGCGCACGGCGTTGGCCGGGTCAGGGGCGCCGCTTGGGCCGGCGTCGCGGGCGAGGCCTGTGGGCAGGGCAGACGCGTTCCGTGTGGAGATCGCGGAGGCCAGCAAGCCGAGTGAAGCGAAGAAACGACGTCGTCTCATAGTGAAGATCTTGTTGAAATGTGAACGTGGAAGCCGCGCGCGGTGTGCTTCCATGCTGTTGCCGTCGCACCCGGGTGGCCGAGGCGAATCGCAATCGCGCGAGATTACCTTAACAAAATTAGACGGCGGGGAAAGCCCGTGCTGCGGACGAGGCGAAGCAGCCGTTGGCGCGACAGCTTCTGCGCGCGCTGATTAGAGATAAGCGATGCGCTACCATATGGCGACGCAACGGACAGTACAACAACAAACGTCATGCAAAGAATCAAACAGGTTCCACGCGCGGACTGGCCGCAGCGTATGGACGAGATCGGGTTTCGCTTTCACTCCATCGACAAGGACGGCGTCGCCCAGACGCCCGACGCGAGCCAGTTTCCGTATTGGCTCGAAGACGCGGCCTACGTGTTCAGCGAGGCCGAAATCGAGGCATTGTGGGCCGCCACCTGCGAGCTTCATGCGCGCTGCCTCGAGGCCGTGGACTACGTGATCCGCGCCAACCTGTTTGCGCGGATGGCCATTCCCACCGCCTTCGAGGGCCTGATTCGCGCCTCATGGGAGCGGCGCGATCCGTCCGTGTATGGACGTTTCGACCTGACGCTCGATGCGAACGGCGTGCCCAAGCTCTACGAATACAACGCGGATACGCCGACCTCGCTGATCGAGTCGAGTCTCGCGCAATGGTTCTGGAAGACCGATGTGCAACCCGCGCATGACCAGTTCAACAGCATCCATGAAGCGCTGATCGAACGCTGGGGTGCGCTGCGCCGGCATTACCCGGACATCGTCACGCTGCACTTCGGTTGCATCTTCGATAGCCTCGAAGACATCGGCAACGTCGAATACATGATGGAAACTGCCGTGCAGGCTGGCTGGCGGGTCAAGATTCTCGACATGAGACGTGTCGGCGTGGACGCGGCCAGCCACTTCTACGACGAGCAGGATGAGCCGATCCAGTTGATGTTCAAGCTGTATCCGTGGGAGTGGATGATTCGCGAGCAGTTCGGCCGCCACCTGATTACGAGCCCTACGCGCTGGGTCGAGCCACCCTGGAAAATGATCCTTTCCAACAAGGCGATTCTGCCGATCCTCTGGCAACTGTTTCCCGATCATCCGAACCTGTTGCCGGCGTCGTTTACGCCGTATCAGTTCGACGGTGTGCCGCATGCGAAGAAGCCGTTCTACTCGCGTGAAGGCGCGAACGTGTCGCTGGTTATGGACGATGGGCAGGTGATTGCCCATGACGGCCGCTATGGCGAAGAGGGTTTTATCTATCAGGCCTTCGCGCCGTTGCCGCGTTTTGGCGAGCGCTACTCGACCTTGGGGGCCTGGGTGGTGGGGGATGATGCAGTGGGGCTGTGCCTGCGCGAAGAGTTTCATCCGATCACGAAGAACACTAGCTATTTCGTGCCGCATTACTTCGTCAAGAGTTGAACCGATGACAATGCACCGAACACAAAAACGGCCGACACTGTTACTGATCGGCGCGGCTGGGGCACTGGCCGGGGTTGGCCTCATTGCCGGGTGCCATAACGACACGCCGGTGCAGGTCGAACGGGCGGAGTATGCCTCGCTAGCCGATTGCGAACGCGACTGGAACCGTCCTGACGATTGCACGTCGGCCGCGGTCGGCGGCCAACCTGGGTCGGGGACTTCGGGTTCTGGCGGCGGGCATGGCGGATTTAGCGGCGCTCATTGGTATGGGCCGTACTACACCCGTAGCGGCATGGTATATCACGCGAACGGCGACGAAACCAATGAAGTCGTACGCGTTGGCCATTCGACCGGAGTGAGCGAGTCGACCCACACGGAGCGGTCTTTGACTGGGCACAGCGGCGGGGAGGACGGCATCTCCCGCGGCGGATTTGGCGAGTCGGCGCATGCGGGGGGCGGGGAAGGCGGGCACGGGGGGTAGGGGCACACGCAAGCGCTGTGGCAGCCCCCCAGCGTTATGATGACCCCACCGATCACGACACCCCCTCACCATGCGCATCGCTCCACTCCCGCCGCTCCAATGCCTGATCGCATTCGAATCGGCCATGCGTCATGCGAGCTTCACCAAGGCCGCTGCCGAACTGCATCTGACGCAAAGCGCGATCAGCCGTCAGATCGCGCAACTCGAAGATTTCCTGGGACGCTCGCTATTCATACGCGAGCATCGGGCGTTGCGGCTCACCATCGCCGGTGAACGCTACGCCAAGCACGTGCAGTGGCTGTTGACCAACTGCTCGGAAGCGACACTCGACGTGATGAAGCGCTACGGCGACCAGGAACTGACCATAGCGTGCTCCTCAGGCGTCGCCGTTCTGTGGCTGACGCCGCGCCTCGGCGCCTTCCGCGCGGCCTATCCGAACGTCCATGTGCGCATGATCGTGCACGACGGACTGGCCTCGCTGTCGCCGGCAGAATTCGACGTCGGCCTGTACTACATCCGGCAACGTGCCGAGCCACACTTCGCTGCGCGGCGGATCTTCGACGAAGAGGTCTATCCCGTCTGTTCGCCTGGCTATCTCGGCGGCCGCCAGCTTGACGCAGCCGATCTCGCTCAGGAGACCTTGCTGATGCAGGAAGACGGTCAGCGGCAGTGGATGTCGTGGCCCGAGTGGTTCCGGCTAAACAGCGTGCAAATGCCAGCTTCGCCGAAATCGGTAGTGGTGAATTACTATCCGCAACTGGTGCAGATGGCGATTCTCGGCCAGGGCGTGGTGCTCGGCTGGCGTCATATGATCGACGCGTGCCTCGCCGAAGGCTTGCTGGTGCGCGCCACGCGTGCTTCGGCCAGTCATGGCGGCGGCTATTATGTGGTGTCGCCGAACGATCGCTCGCAGAACCAGGCGGCGCGTCTCTTTACGAACTGGTTGTTCGAGCAGGCCGAGCAACAGATGCAGCAGGCGCAACAACCGCAACAACTGCAACAACCAAAGTAGACAGCGGCTTGCCGGGCTTCGCATGCGCTATACGCATGCATGCATGCGATTCTTTCGTTTCAGAAAAAAATCAGATCTCTTCTAGGATCGGCGTTGTGCATGTGGAGGCGCCGCTCAATCCCGAACCGGCGTGCTGCTGACAGCCGATTCAGATGAGGAAAGAGACCATGCAAGGAACGCTTTCACCGCACGTCGCACTGCCGCTCGATTCGCTGGCCCGGCAACGGCGCCGCGCGATTCTCGCCACGGTCCTTGGTAACGGCCTCGAGTGGTTCGACTTCACCGTGTACAGCTTCTTTGCGGTCATCATCGCCAAGCTGTTTTTCCCCACCGGCAATGAGTTGACTTCGCTGCTGCTGACGGTGGCGACTTTCGGTGTCGGCTTTTTCATGCGGCCGGTGGGCGGAATCGTGCTGGGTGTCTATGCGGACAAAGTCGGGCGCAAGGCCGCCTTATCGCTGACCATTCTGTTGATGGCGGCGGGCACCGCGCTGATTGGCCTCGCACCCACCTACAGCCAGATCGGCGTGGCGGCGCCGCTGCTGATCGTCGTCGCACGCCTGCTGCAAGGCTTTTCGGCGGGCGGCGAGATGGGCAGCGCCACCGCGTTTCTGACCGAGTACGCACCGCCTGGAAAGCGCGCCTATTACTCGAGCTGGATCCAGTCGAGCATCGGTTTCGCCGTGCTGCTTGGCGCGGCCGTCGGCACCTTCGTGACCGCCAGTCTGAGCGCCGATGCGCTGCATTCGTGGGGCTGGAGAATGCCGTTCCTGATCGGCATCCTGATCGGACCGGTGGGCTACTTCATCCGCAGCCGGATGGATGAAACGCCGGCCTTTAGCGCGCTAGCAGAGGAAGCGAAGCAAGACTCACCACTCGCCGAAGTGCTGCAACGCTTTCCGCGCGAAACCTTCGCCAGTTTTTCGATGGTGATCCTCTGGACCGCGACTACCTACGTGCTGCTGTTCTACATGCCGACATACTCGGTGCGCACGCTGCATCTGCCGCAATCGCAGGGGTTTCTGGCCGGCATGCTGGGCGGGCTGATGATCATGTGTTTCTCGCCGGTGGTGGGCAAGCTCGCTGACCGGTTCGGGCGCCGCGTATTCCTGTCGGGCGCCGCCGCATCGATCCTGTTGCTCGCATGGCCGATGTTCGCGTACATCAACCGCGTGCCGGCACTGGCGTCGCTGCTCGTGTTTCAAGGTGTGTTCGGTCTCCTGATTGCTGCCTACACCGGGCCGATTCTCGCTGCGTTTGCCGAACTCTTCCCGACCAAGGTGCTGTCGACGGGCCTCTCGGTCGCCTACAACTTCGCGGTGACGATCTTCGGCGGCTTTGCGCCGTTCTTCATCACATGGCTGATTGCCTCCACCGGCAGCCATATGGCGCCGGCCATCTACGTGATGATCGCGGCGGCCATCAGCCTCATCGGAACCTTCTACGTGCGCGACCCCCGCCGTTTGCGCGGTTGAGGCTGAGCGTCGCCACGGCAGGCTCCTTCAATAAGCCAGGAAGCTATTCATGACCATCACGGTAATCAAAGGCGGCAACGTACTTGACCTGTCGCAGGGTACCTTGCTTGAACATCATCATGTCGTGATCGAAGACGCTCACATCGTCGAAGTTACCGACCGGCCCGTCGACCTGCCGGGTGCGCGCATTGTCGAGGCGCGCGGCAAGACGGTGATGCCGGGCCTGATCGACTGTCATGTGCATGTGCTCGCCTCGAGTGCTAACCTCGGCAGCAATGCGACGCAACCGAACATCCTCGCCGCCATCCGTGCGCTGCCGATTCTCGCCGCGATGCTCGGGCGCGGCTTCACCAGCGTGCGCGATGCCGGCGGTGCCGACTGGGGGCTGACCCAGGCGCTCGAAGGCGGACTCATTCCTGGGCCGCGTATCTTCCCCTCGGGCAAGGCGCTTTCGCAAACCGGCGGCCACGGAGATTTCCGGCCGCGCGGCGACATGCTTGAGCCGTGCTCGTGCTGCTTCAGGGCCGGGGCGATTGCACGCGTGGTGGACGGCGTGGACGCTGTGCGGCTGGCGGTGCGCGAAGAGATCCAGAAGGGCGCCACGCAGATCAAGATCATGGCCTCGGGCGGAGTTGCCTCGCCGACCGATCCGATCGGCAACACCCAATACTCGGAGGACGAGATCCGCGCGATTGTCGCCGAGGCGCAGGCGGCCAATACCTACGTGATGGCACATGCGTACACGGGCCGCGCGATCGCGCGCGCGGTGCGTTGTGGCGTGCGCACGATCGAGCACGGCAATCTGGTGGATGAGGCGGCGGCGCGTTTGATGCATGAGCATGGCGCTTTCGTCGTTCCTACACTCGTGACTTATGACGCGCTGGCGAAGCACGGTGCCGACTATGGGATGCCCGCCGATTCGATCGCCAAGGTCGAGACCGTTCGGCAAGCGGGCCGCGACTCGCTGCAGATCTACGCGCGTGCCGGTGTGCCGATGGGTTTCGGTTCGGACCTGCTCGGCGAGATGCATACATTCCAGAGCGATGAACTGCGGATTCGCGCCGAGGTGCTAGGCAATCTGGAGACGCTGCGCTCGGCCACCACGATTGCGGCGCAGATTGTCGATCGGCCCGGCAAGCTCGGCGTGATCGCCGCGGGGGCGATTGCGGATGTGCTGGTGGTGGACGGCGATCCGCTGCGCGATATCGGCGTGCTGACCGGCCAGGGTGAGCGCATCGAGTATGTGTTCCAGCGCGGGGAGGTGGTGAGCCAGCGCGGACGGGTGGCGTCGAAGTAAGCCCGCTGCGTTTGCGGCATGCGGCGCCGCCCGAACTTACGCCTGCTGCGACACCCCCGACACCTCGACCGGCGCCGCCTTGCTCCAGCGCACGGTCGCCAGCAGCGACGCCGCCACGATCAACCCGCCACCCACCCAGGCCGTCGCCGAAATCCTTTCCCCCAGCCATAGACACGCGAACAACGCCCCGAACGCCGGTTCGCTGCCCATCAGCAGCGCGACGCGGGTCGGGCTGCTGCGTTTGATCGCATAGTTCTGCGCGAAGAACGCAAACAGCGTACAGGCGAGCACCAGATAGAACACGCAGCCCCAGAAGGTCGCATGCCCGGCGAAGGAGGGCACGTGCTGCCATTGCCCACGCGCAAACAGCAGCATTACCGCCGCGCTGCCGAACGCCACCACGCCCGACTGCACGGCGGTGACGGTCAACGGCGGCAGCGCGGCGTGGCGCATGATCCGCTTGGTGACGCAGACGGTCAGCGCCCGCAGGGCCGCGGCCCCGAGGATCAGGGCATCGCCGGGATTGAACTCGAACGCGCCATCGCCGGCAAGCAGCCACGCTCCCAGCAGCGAGAGCGCGACCGCGCACCATTCGATGCGGGTCGGCCGGCGCTTGAGCAGCGACCACTCGACGAGCGGTGTGAACGCCACGCACAGGCTGATCAGGAATGCCGCGTTCGCTGCGCGCGTGAGCAGCAGGCCGAAGGTCTCGCACAGATAGATGCTGAACAGCAGCACACCGGCGCCGAGCGCACCGCGTAGGGCGCGGCCATCGGCATGCCGCAGGTTGCGCAGCGCCGGCGACAGAACTACGAAGGTGATGGCGAAGCGCAGCGCGAGCAGCCCGAGCACCGGGTAATAAACGAGCGCGCTCTTGGCGACGCCATAGCTGGTGCCCCACACCACGGCGACGGCCAGCAGCGTCAGGTCGGAGAGTAATTGCAGGCGTTCTTGTCTGGACATGGCGAACCTCTGAAGACGAATTCGTATTGTCGAGTGTTGCGCATGGGATGATAATTGGGCCGCCGTGCACAGATTTTATGTCGCAAACGCACTAATCTGGGGTGAGGGCTGTGCGGCTCCACGATTGGCTATTTCCTCCGAGTCACAATGAATCCCAACGAACTTTTCGCGTTGCTACCCGACATGGCGGTGTTCGCACGGGTCGTCGAAGCCGGCAACTTCTCGGTGGCGGCGCGCCAGCTCGGCAGCACGCCGTCGACGGTGAGCCGCCAGATCAAGCGCCTCGAAGAAGCGCTGGCGACGCGTCTGCTGGAGCGCTCGACGCGCAAGGTGCGGGTCACGGAATCGGGCGCCCAGGTGGCGCGCTACTGCCGGGAGATGGTGAGCGCCGCCGCCGGCGCGGTGGATGCAGCAGGGCAACTGGCGGGCCGGCCGCAGGGCAGGGTGAGCGTGAGTGCGCCGACGCAGTTTGCAAGAACCGTGATCCATCCGCTCGTGCCGGGCTTTTTGCGTACGTACCCGGAGGTCGACCTGCAGTTGCTCTATGCGGACCACGACGTCGACCCGCTCGAAGCCGGTCTCGACCTGGTGATCCGCTTGACCGATCGTCCCCCGCCGGGTCTCGCCGGGCGCAAGCTCGGCGCGGTGCGCTGGGTGCTGTGCGCGTCGCGGGCCTATCTGAAGGCGCGCGGCACGCCGCAACAGCCGCGCGATCTGGCCCGGCACGACTGCATCTATCTCGGCGAAACGGCGGACGACCACCGCTGGCGCTTGCGGCGCGGCAACCAGACGCAGAGCGTCGAAGTGCGCGGGCGTTATATCGCCAACCATGCCGGCGCGCGGCTCGAAGCGGCCCAGCAGGATTTCGGCATTGCCAACCTGCCGGAGTTCGCCGCCGCCGGTGCGCTCGAGCGGGGCGAACTGGTGCAGGTGCTGGCCGACTGGCAACTGGAGATGCAGGCGTACGTTGGCGCGGTGTGGCTGCTCTATCCGCCGAACCGGTTTTTGCCGCTCAAGGTGCGGGCGTTGATCGATTATCTGGTGGAGCACTTGAACAACGGTGGGTGATGAGCCGCAAGCTCATGGTTCGATGATGGAAGCCTGGATGGCACAATAGCCGAAGCTGCGCAACGCAGCGTGCCTTTCGTGCCCGCTACCCACCTGGAGCCGAGCGATGCAAACCCATCCCGTCCGCCTGTTCCCCGGCGACGACCTGCGCGGCGCGCTTGAAGATACGCTGCGCGCGCTCGATCTCGAGGCGGCGTTCGTGTTGCAGGGGATCGGCAGCCTGAGCGTCGCGCAACTGCGCTTTGCGGGCGCCGAACAGGCCACCGAGTTGCGCGGCGATCTGGAAATCCTCACGCTCGCAGGATCGATCTCGCCGGACGGTGCGCATCTGCACATGTCGGTCTCCGACGCGCGCGGCCAGGTGCATGGCGGGCATGTGACGCCAGGCTGCACCGTTCGCACCACTGCCGAGATTCTGCTGGCGCTGCTGCCCGAACATCGCTTCACGCGCGAGCCCGATGCGGCTACCGGTTACCTGGAGTTGTTCGTTTCGATCCGATAGATCACTAGCTTGAGCGACGGATCGTCGTTCGCCTGGAACGTTGCATATTCCGCCCACAACCCTCCCTTCGTCGCATGATGAAGGCGCTTGCGTCCCGCAATGGCCGCCACAACGTCATGCGTTTCCCACCAGCCGGCGAATTCCGCGCAGCCCTCGTATAGCCGTTCCAGCAGTTCGATAAAGGCCGCATCGCCCGCCCACAGGTCGTGAACGGCGCGGAACTGCGCGACCATCCGCTTCGCTTCGCGCGCCCAGCCTGAACCGAACAGGGCTCGCGCATGCCGGTCCGTCAACATGTAGAGGAGGATGTTGCGCTCGGGCAGCGGGATCGTGCCGAAGTCCTTGAACAGATCCACCGCCGCTGCATTCCACGCGAGGATGTCCCAACGGCGCCCGGTGATATAGGCCGGTTCGGTGAGACTTTCGACCACTCGACGTACCGTATCCGGCACGCTTTCGAGTACGAACGGATGCCGTTGCGCGACGCGCGCCAGCGCTCGCAAATGCGCATGCTCGGCAGGTCCGAGGCGCAGCGCGTGGGCGAGCGCATCGACCGTGGAGGAGGAGGGGCTGACGTCGCGCCCCTGCTCGAGACGGATGTACCAGTCCACGCCGATACCGGCGAGTTCGGCCACTTCTTCGCGCCGCAGCCCGGGCGTGCGTCGGCGCCGGCTGCCGGCAATGCCGAGCGCGAGCGGATCCAGGCGCTCGCGGCGAGCCCGCAGGAAATTGCCGAGTTCGGCGCGGCTCGTGTCGTTCATGTCGCTCATGAAACATCCTTGGGAGGGACTCGCCAATCCTGGGATAATACCAGCCCTGTATGTGCCCTGAAGACGTGTCTACCATGACCTTTTCCCATAAGGAGAGACTCCATGAAGGCCGCTATGCTGAAGCAGTTCGGAACGCCGTTGACCGTTGAAGACCTGCCCGATCCGCAAGCGGGTGCGGGCGAGGTGGTGGTGGATGTCGTGGCTGCCCCGGTGTTGTCTTACGCTAACGAGGTATTCAGTGGTGCCAGGCAGTATCCGTTGCTGCTGCCGCTTGCGCCGGGTGTCGGCGCGATCGGCCGGGTGCATGCCGTCGGGCCGGACGCGACGCGTCTGAAGGTCGGAGACTGGGTCTTCTGCGACCCGACCGTACGTTCCCGAGACGACGCGATCTCCCCCGACGTCATGCTGCAAGGCTGGATCGCGCCCAGCAAAGGGGCGCAGCGCATGCAGGGTCATTTCCACCATGGACCGTTCGCCGAGCGCATGCTCGTGCCGATGGAGAACGCGTTCCCGCTCGGTGAACTGGACCACGTGGACGCGGGGCGCTGGTGCGGCTTGATGTCGATGCTGGTGCCCTACGGCGGGTTGCTCGCATCCGGTTTGCAGGCCGGCAACACGGTGCTGATCAGCGGCGCGACGGGCCATTTCGGCAGTGCGGGCGTGGCAGTTGCGCTGGCGATGGGCGCCGGTTGCGTGATTGCCCCAGGCCGCAACGAGCTGATGCTGGCCGACCTCGCACGCCGCTTCGGCCCGCGTGTGGTAACCGTGTTGCTGAGCGGCAAGGAGGCCGAGGACACGGCACGCATGCAGGAGGCCGCACGGGGGGCGATCGACGTCGTGCTGGATATCTTGCCGCCGTTGCGCGACGCGGCGCCGGTGCGCGCCGCCGCGATGACGGTGCGGCCTCACGGCACGGTGGTGCTGATGGGCGGCCTGCGGATCGGGGTGGAACTTCCGTACGCGCACCTGATGCGCAATTGCATCACCGTGCGCGGCCAGTACATGTATCCACGCGAGGCGCCGGCGCGTCTCGCCGCGTTGATCCGCACGGGGCTTCTGTCGCTCAACGGCTTCGAAGCGACGCGCTTTCCACTCGCTCAGGTGAACGATGCGGTGGTCCACGCGGCGGAGAATGGTGGACCGTTCCGGATCACGTATATCGAGCCGTAAGTGTGATGTCTGGGGCGGCGCACGGCGGTAGGCGGGCGTGCGCTAGCCGCGTTCCCCGCCATGCACGGCGTTGCCGACCATCAGCGCATGCTGCGCTTCGGTCGTCTCGTCGGCCGGGAACATGCATTCAAGGCGCAGTTCCTGCGCGGCGATGGTCTGCGGGGTGCCCACCGTCGTCACCATGGAGAAGTAGTTCAACCGCGCGCCGTTTTTTTCGAAGCTGATCGGGATCATCGGCAGCGCTGGACTGACCGGCACGGCGCCAAGCGTCTTGGGACTCCTCCAGTCGGCTTGCACGCCGGGATAGGCGAGCAGGTCGGCGAGCAGCTCGCGGGTCTGCTCGTCGATCACACGCCCGACCGATTCGCGATGCACCCGCTGAATCAGGCTCTGCGCCACCTCCGCCCAATTGGCTACGAACGGGCGCATGCCTTGCGGATCGAACATCAGGTGCAGCATATTGCGCGGCCCGGTGCGAGCCGCCATGTCGATGAAGCAGTTGAAAAAGCGTGGCGCGGCGTCATTGGTCATCAGCACGTTCCAGTAACGGTCCATCACCAATGCAGGAAACGGTTCGTGCTGACGCAAGATGCGGCCTAATGCGCTCGTTACGCTCTGCATTTCCTGTGCGTTCCAGGCGCCCTCCGGATAGAGCGGCGCATAGCCCGCCGCGAGCAGCAAGGTGTTGCGCTCGCGCAGCGGCACGTCGAGCGCCTGGGCCAGATCCATCAGGGTCTGGCGGCTCGGCACACTGCGTCCGCTTTCGATGAAGCTGATATGCCGTTGCGAGACGCCCGTGTCGAGCGAGAGGTCGATCTGGCTTCTGCCACGCGTGTCGCGCCATTGGCGCAGCAGCACGCCCAGATCGCTCGCGGGCAGCTTCGAATTGAGGTCCGGTGAGGTCATCGCACGCTATCTTGGCAAGAGAGGTTGTCCAACATTGTGCTGCTGATCTTAAAGGGTTGCCGCAGTGCGGCGCGCAGAGCCGCCCGTGAAGCGAACCCTGCGCGCACGTTCCGCTTAAGCCGGGGTCCAGGCTTGCGCCTGGAAACGCTCCTCGACCGGTGTACCCGCCATGTTAGTCGTGGTGGCGGCCATCGTGGAAACGCCGATGCTCGTGATCACCTCGAAAATCTGGCTCTGCAAATAGCCCGCGGACGTGAAGCGTTCGATCTCCGCGTCGGTCACATTGCCGCGCTTTTCGATCAACGCCCGCGTAAGCGCCGAGAGCGCCGCGTATTTCGGGTGGTCGGGCAATCGTCCCTCACGCATGGCCTTGACGTCGCTCTCCGCCATGCCGTCCTCGAGCGCGAAAGTCGAGTGTGCCGCAACGGTCCACGGGCACTTGATGGTGACCGCGTTGGTGAGCAGCAGCGCTTGCTTCTCGCATTCGTCGAGACTGCCGCCATGGAAACTGCCGAAGCTGCCGGCGAAGCCGTTCAGCAGAACGGGGTTGCCGGCCATGGTGGCCATCACGTTGGGCAAGAATCCGAACTTGTGCGAGAGCGCCTGCAGGGTCGGCTTCGACTGTTCCGGCGCCGATTCGATCGTGTGTACGGTAAAATTACGCATTCCTAACTCCTTGCTGCATTGATTGAACATGACTGCATCCGTATCTCCGTGGGGGTGCGTTGTTTTGCACCGCCGTCGAGAGGAGATGACTGCCATAGTAAAGATCGTGCGCAGGAGTTCAATTACATCGCAGGTAATAACGAAGTGACCCCGCTTCGGTCACGCAAGCACTGTCACGACTGCGCCGCGTCGGGCGGCGCCGGACGAAAGCGCTCCTGTACCGCGGCGAGCTGGTCGTCTGAAGTGGCCACCAGCCACAGGCGTGCGCTCTCCACCATCAGGCGGTTATGGTCTTTCAACACGCCCATCGAGACGGCCGTCTTCCACGTCACCGGCGCCACTTTGCTGGTTCGGCCCGACGGTGTGCCCACCAGCAGGCAGTAGGGGCCGAGCGGCAAGGAGACGAGCGGCAGCGCAGGCTTGACGCGCACCCGCCAGTCGATAAACGGCGTGTCGCCAAACAGCAAGGGGGCGGGCAGGCCGTGCAGCACCGTGAAGTCGTATAGCGCGAGGTGTTCCCGCATGCCCGCATAGACGCGGCGGATATCGCTAACGACCGCTGCACGGATCTCATGGTCGAACATGGCTTCTTCGGCATAGCGGGCCTCAGCTTCGCGAGCCTCGCGCTGATAAGCGCTGAAAACGGCCAGTTCCATGCAGTCTTGCGCCGCACGCTGCACGTCGGCGGGCGTTCCGGCTTCTTCCGGTTTACCCAACTGCGCCGCGCGCAGGAAGCGGGCCAACGCGGCTTCCTGAATCGCAGGACCGTCGATCTGCGGATCGTCGACGGCGTCCTTGCCGAGCGGTACGTAAAGGTATTTCTCAGCGGCAAAACGCGACTTCTTGCCATCGTCGAACTTGATCTCGCCGTCGCTGCAGTCGAGATAGCGCGTGCCGATTCGGCCATGCTCCCAGATGTAGTTCTTCAGCAGGGGGCGCAACGGATGCAGCGTCTCGCGGTCAGTCATGGACAACTCCAGGGCCTCGATGGGGTTCGGCAGACGGCTGACGCCACTGCGGGTTCGGATCCCATCATGGCACGGGAGCCTGAGCTTCGCGAGCACTTCACGCGCGCAGCCGGTCCGGCTTACCGCGCCACGCGCTCTGCTAACGCACCCGCGTCAGATCCTTCTGCAAACGTTCCGGCAAATACGCGAGATCGCCGAGTAACTCCTCACTCGCCTGTTCAAAGCGCTCGAGCAGAAAATCCAGCAACGCCCGCACGCGCGGCGCCATATAGCGATTGCCGTGAAACAGCGCGTGCACACCGGCTTCATTGGTGCTCCACTCCGGCAACAGAATCTTCAGCGTGCCGGCGCGCACATCCGCCGCAATGTCCCAGATCGACTTGTGGGCGATGCCATGTCCCGCCAGCGCCCACGCCCGCGCCAGTGCACCGTCGTTGGTTTCCCAGGACTGCTCGGTGGGCACCGTGTAGGTCACCCGCCCGGCGTCCTGAGCGAAGTGAAAGTCGTTCAGCGGGCCGGCCGCCGTCACCAGCACGACGAAACGATGTTGAGCGAGGTCGGCCGGGGTTTGCGGTTCGCCATGCCGCGCCAGATATTCCGGCGACGCGCACAGCACGCGCCGGTTCGGCGCGAGCCGGCGTGCCACCAGCGTGCTGTCGAGCGGCGCGCCGAAGCGGATCGCCAGATCGATGTCCTCTTGCAGCAGGTTCGACACTGAATCCGACAAGCTCAGCGCGTAGCTCACCTCCGGATGCAGCGTGCTGAATTCGTCGAGCCAGCGATACAGCAGGTTGCGGCCGAAGTCCGAGGTGGCGGAAATCCGCACCTTGCCACGCACCTGGTTTTGTCCCTCCTGCAGCGCGGCCTCGGCGTCTTCAATGGCTTGCAGTGCAATGCGGCAGTGCTGCAGGTAAAGCCGCCCCTCGTCGGTAACGCGCAACTGGCGGGTGGTGCGCTCGAACAGGCGCGCATGCAACGCCGCCTCGAGCTTCAGAAGCCGCGCGCTGGCGGCCGCCGGCGACAGGCCCAGCTTGCGGCCCGCCGCCGAGAGGCTGCCGAGCGCCGCCGCTTCCACGAATAACTGCATATCGCCGAGTCGATCGGTGGCCATTGTCTGTTTGTATTTGAAAGTTATTCAAATGCTACGCCAATTATCAAACGCGCGGCACACAATCAGAATGCCTCCATCGTCAATCTCCTGGGGAGACAGAACATGAAGCAAGCAACGGTGGTGGTGATCGGAGGCCTGTCGGGAATTGGCCGGGCGGTAGCGGAACGGGCGGCCGCCGAGGGCGCGCGGGTGATCGCGGTGGGGCGGCGCGCGGCGCCCCCCGGCTGGCCCGCGCAGATCGAAACGGCCACGCTCGATATCACCGACGAAGCCGCCGTCGAACGCTTCTTCAGCGAGCTGGGCGCGCTCGATCATCTGGTCGTGACCTCCGGTCCGGTGATCGGTTCGGCGAAGCTCGCCGAGCTGGACGTGAACGCCGCGAAAGAGGCGTTCGACGTCAAGGTGTTCGGCCAACTACGCGCGGCCAAACAGGCGGCGCGTTATCTTGCCAGGACCGGTTCGATCACGCTGACCTCGGGGCTGCTCGCACGCAAGGCTGTGCCGGGCGCACTGGTGAAGGCGACCATGAATGCGGCCATCGAGATCATGGGCAAGACGCTTGCCAAAGAGTTGGCGCCGCTGCGCGTGAACGTGGTGAGCCCGGGGATGGTCGAAACCGGCATGTGGGGCGAGATGTCGGACGAAGACCGCCAGGCGCTGGCCGCCAAGGCAGGTAGCGGCCTGCCGGTTGGACGGGTCGGCCAGCCCGCCGATCTGGCGCAGGCTTACTGGTTGCTGATGAACAACGGCTTTATGACCGGCGCGGTCGTCGATGTCGACGGCGGCGGTCTGCTGTAGATTGATACCGGATTGATCCCGTCACGCTTTGGGCGCATGCCGCCGTCGCGCCGCATGCGCCGCTTTCACCCATCTCACCGATAGAGAGGAAACAGCATGGATCTGCAACTGAAGGGCAAGCTGGCACTGGTTAGCGGCAGCACCGCCGGCATTGGTCTCGCCATTGCCACCGCGTTGGCGCAAGAAGGCGCACGCGTGATCGTCAACGGCCGCAAACAGGAAGCCGTGGATGCGGCGCTCGCGCAATTGAAGTCGAGCACCGGCGCTGACCTATTGGGCTTTGCTGGCGACCTGAGCAAAGCCGACGCGGCGAACGAACTCGCACGGCGCTATCCCGACGTCGAGATTCTCGTCAACAACCTCGGCATTTTTGAGCCGAAGCCATTTGAAGAGATTCCGGATGAGGACTGGGTGCGCTTTTTCGATGTCAACGTGCTGAGCGGCGTGCGGCTTGCGCGCCTGTTCCTGCCGTCTATGAAGCGGGCCAACTGGGGGCGCATCATCTTCATTTCGAGCGAGAGCGGTCTGCAGATTCCCGCGGAAATGGTCCACTACGGCGTGACGAAGACTGCACAGATTGCCGTGGCGCGCGGTATTGCCGAGTCGGTTGCGGGTACCGGCATTACCGTCAATAGCGTGCTGCCGGGGCCGACGAAGTCGCGTGGCGTGGGTGACTTCGTCGACAGTCTCGCCAAGGCCGACGGCAAAACCGCCGAACAGGTCGAGCAGGAGTTCTTCGAACACGTGCGGCCGACGTCGCTGATCAAGCGCTTTGCTTCGACCGAGGAAGTGGCTTCGCTGGTGGCGTATGTGGCGAGTCCGCTGGCATCGGCGACGACCGGCGCCGCCTTGCGTGTCGATGGCGGGGTGGTGAAGAGCGCGTTTTAAAGCGTCTTCTGCGTCCGCTCGTGGGATCATACGGCTCGTGCGAGGTGCTCACGCCTCGCGAGCCACAGGAAACAGGAGCGGATGAGATGATCGATGGACTGGTAGGCGGGCGGCTTTACGGGGAAGCCCAGATCCGCACTGGACAGAACGGCAAGCGTTTTGTGACGTGCAAGGTGCGTGCGACCACGGGCGAGGGCGACACGCTGTTCGTCAATGTGATCGCGTTCGACGATGAAGTGCAGACCGGCTTGCTGGCGTTAAGCGACGCGGACAGTGTGGCCCTGAGCGGCGCGCTCACGCCGAAGGTTTGGACCGACAAGAACGGTTTGGTGAAGCCGGCGCTCGATATGGTGGCGCATGGTTTGCTGACCGCTTATAACGTGCGGCGCAAGCGGGCTGTAGTCGGCGGGCAGCCGGCGGACGAGGACGGCGCTCATCCGGACGATCCGCTGTGATGAGTTAGCGGCGAAGGGCGGCGCTCACGCAAACCGCGACGCATGCGCCGCCTCCCGCAGGTACTCGCCGAAACGCTCGGCCACCGGCTCCGCCTCGCCGGCCCGGCGCAACAACCGCACTTCCGATTCGAGCGTCTTGCCTTGCAATGGGCGGTAGCAGACCCGCTCGTCGTGTACCTGGCGCAGCGTGTACGGCACCAGCGCCACGCCCATCCCAAACTCGACCATCGTCACCACCGTCTGCCACAGGCGCGCCTCATGGCGTATCAGTGGACTAAACCCCGCACCCACGCACTGCGCGATGATCAGATCGTGATAGTGGGGCGACACCGTGCGCGGAAACAGGATGAACGGCTCCTGCGCGAGCAGGCGCAGATCGATTTTCTTGCGCTTCGCGAGCGGATGCTGGGCCGGCAGACAGCACACGAAGGGCTCTGAAAACACCGGTGTCGACACCACATCCGCCGGGAAATTGCCCCAGTGCGCGCAGCCCATATCGATCTGCATGCGTTGGATCGCATGCACCTGCTCGCTGGTGTTCATCTCCTTCAGCACGATCTCTACACTCGGATGATCGGCTTCGAAACGCTTTACCGCGTGCGGCAGTCCACGGTACAGCATCGAATTCACGAAGCCGATCCGCAGACGCCCGGCGAGCCCGTGCGCCGAGCGCACCGTAATGCGTTCGGCTTCGCTCGCCTGCAGCAGCAGGCGGCGCGCTTCATCGAGCAAGACCTGGCCGGCATTGGTGAGCGCCACCGTCTTGTTGGTGCGCGCGAGCAATTGCACGCCTAGCTCGTCTTCGAATTTGCGAATGTCGAAGCTCAGGGCGGGCTGCGAAATGAACAGGCGTTTGGCGGCACGGCCGAAATGCAGTTCCTCGGCGACGGCCACGAAGTAGCGCAATTGTTTGAGGTCCACGGGCGTCTCCGGCGGTTCTTATCGATAAATGCCGTCTATCGTACCGGACAAATTCTGTATTAGACGATTATCGATCGCGCTTCTATGCTGCATCCACAAGACATATACATAGAGACAAGCGCATGAACGATATCGCCCGGGAGCCGCTCAACGGCTCGTCCAACATCCCCGATAGCCGGGGCATCAATTTCTTCACCTGCGATCCTGATCTCGCCCCTTTGCTGAAGCTGCATCTCGGCGACGCTTTATATGCGCAGATGGAAGCGGAACTGGTGTCGCTCGGTCAACGGGCCTCCGATCAACTCGATACCTGGGCGCTCAGCGCCGACAAGAACCCGCCCCAATTGCGCCACCGCACGAGGCGCGGCGAGCCGCTGCAGAGCATCGACAAGCATCCCGACTACGTCGCCCTTGAGCGCGCTGCCTACGCGGAGCTCGGGCTGGCCTCGATGAGCCATGTCGAGCACGCGCCGCCGCCGCTCGTGAAATACGCGCTGACCTTCCTGTTCGTGCAGGCGGAATTCGGCCTGTGCTGTCCCGTCAGCATGACCGACTCGCTCACGCGCACGCTGCGCAAATTCGGCACGCCGGAACTGGTTGCGCGTTTCCTGCCGATGCTCGCGTCGCGCGACTTCGACACGCTTTACCAAGGCGCGATGTTCATGACGGAGCAGGCGGCCGGTTCGGATGTCGCACAGATCGCTACCCGGGCCTCGCGCGAAACGGCGGCTGACGGCTCGATAACGTGGCGTCTGTACGGCGACAAATGGTTCTGCTCGAATGCCGACGCCGATCTGGCGATGGTGCTCGCCCGTCCGGACGATGCGCCAGCAGGCATCAACGGCCTCGCGTTGTTCCTGTTGCCGAAGACACTGGCGGATGGCACGCGCAACCGCTATCGCATCATCCGCTTGAAGGACAAGCTCGGCAGCCGCTCGATGGCGAGCGGCGAGATCGTGCTGGAAGGAGCCGAGGCCTATCTGATCGGCGAAGTGGGGCGCGGCTTTCATCAGATGGCCGACATGATCAATATGTCGCGGCTGTCGAATGGCGTGCGTGCCGCGGGACTAATGCGGCGAGCAGTGACGGAAGCGCTGCACATCGCGCGTCATCGCGAAGCGTTCGGCCGCAAGCTGATCGATATGCCGCTGATGCAGCGTCAGTTGTTGAAGATGATGTTGCCGGCAGAACAGGCGCGTTCGATGTTCATGCAGATCGCGCTGCTGCTGGCGCAAGCCGACAAGGGCGACCACCAGGCGGCGAAGTGCGTGCGCATCCTCACACCGTTGATCAAGTTTCGCGCCTGCCGCGATGCTCGCCGCGTGACCGGCGATGCGATGGAAGTGCGCGGCGGCACTGGGTATATCGAAGAGTGGAGCGACGCGCGACTGGTGCGCGACGCGCATCTCGGTTCGATCTGGGAAGGCACTAGCAACATCGTGGCGCTCGACATTGCACGCGCTGCGAAACGTGACGGCGCGCTTGAGCCGCTACGTGCCTATCTGCAGGATCTGCTCGGCGCGGCCGGTTTGCCTGCCGAGAGCCTCGCGTTATTGCGTACGACCTTGGCACGCGCGTGCGATGCGTTGATGAGCGTAGCGGATGCGGGCGACGATGCACCGGTCAGGCAAGCGGGCTCTGCGCTGTATCACGCAACGACCGCCGTTTTGATGGCATGCGAGGGCATGCGTCTCGCGCCGGACTATCGCCGCCTGGCGTTGAGTCATCTGGTACTGCGGCACAAGCTGCTGCCGGTCGATCCGCTTGCGCTGGATGCACCGCGCGATGAAGCGGACGTGCTCAACGCGTTGGTAAGCGCGCGGCCAATCAGTCAACAAGAGGCGAAGCAACTGCTGCCGGCCGGGAGTGCGCAATGACCGGCGCGCTGCAAGGCATCAAGGTAATCGACCTGAGCCGCGTGCTCGGCGGCCCTTACTGCACCCAGGCGCTAGCCGACCACGGCGCACACGTCATCAAGCTCGAACCGCCCACGGGCGACGAAACGCGCGGCTGGGGACCACCGTTCTTCGGCGACACCGCGTGGTACTTCGCCGGCGTCAACCGCAACAAGCAGGGCATCGCGGTCGACCTGTCCTGCGACGAGGGCCGCGCGATCCTCTGGAAACTGCTTGAAGGCGCCGACGTGCTGGTCGAAAACTTCAAGCCGGGCACACTGGCGCGCTGGGGCATGGACTACGAGCGCGATCTGCGCGAGCGCTTCCCCAGGCTGATTCACTGCGCGGTCTCCGGCTTCGGCCCGGACGGCCCGCTCGGCGGCTTGCCGGGCTACGACGCGGTGATCCAGGCAATGGCCGGTCTGATGAGCGTGAACGGCGATCGCGACGGCGAGGCGACCCGCGTCGGCCTGCCGATCGTCGATATGGTCACGGGCCTGAATGCGCTAGCCGGCATCCTGCTGGCGCTGGCCGAACGCCACACGAGCGGCCGTGGCCAGTCGATCGATATCGCGCTCTACGACTGCGGCGTGTCGCTGCTGCATCCGCATCTGCCGAACTATTTCGGCTCGGGCTGCACGCCGCAGCGCAGCGGCAACGCGCACCCGAACATCACGCCCTACGACAGTTATCGCACGGCCACCGCGCCCATCTTTCTGGCGGTCGGCAACGACCGGCAGTTTGCGCGGCTGTGCGCCCATCTCGGCGCGGCCGATCTGGCGGACGACCCGCGCTTCGTCGACAACCGCAGCCGTTGTGCGCATCGCGCCGAACTGAAAGCCGCCTTGGAAGCTTTGCTAGCCGAGCACGAATGCGAGCCGCTCGCGCGCGAGCTGATTGAGGCGGGCGTGCCGTGTGGCCCGGTACAGACGATCGACGTCGTCGCACGCCATCCGCATACGCTGCACCGGCAGATGGTGGTTGAGATGGGCGAGTACCGGGGCACGGCGACGCCGATCAAACTGTCGCGCACACCGGCGACCTACCGCAGCGTGCCGCCTTCGCTCGGCGGCGATACGCGGGCGGTACTGGACACATTGGGCATCGACGCCGCCACCCAGCAGCGCCTGTTCGAAGCTGGGGTACTGAAAGAGAGTGTGAAGGAGCACATGAACGACAGCGAGTGCAAGAACGGATAAGGGCGCAAGCCACTACGCGCACAACCGGTAAGCGGCAACGGCACCCAGAGGCTGCGCCGCGCGACACCTGAGTATCGACATAAGATCACGGAGACAGCTATGCACCCCCAGCCCCAGGACGATCCCGCAGTTCGCCAGCCCGCGCGCGCCGCCGCCGCGGCCTTCGTCGGCACCACCATCGAGTGGTACGACTTCTACATCTACGCGACCGCATCCGCGCTGATTTTCGGCAAGCTGTTCTTTCCGGGCAGCGAGCCGTTCTTCAGCACGCTGGCGTCGTTCGGCACCTTCGCGGTGGGCTTTTTCGCGCGGCCGTTCGGCGGTCTGGTGTTCGGCCACCTCGGCGACCGCATCGGCCGCAAGAAGGCGCTGGTGGCGACGTTGGCCATCATGGGTGTCGGCACGGTCGGCATCGGCTTTCTGCCGACTTACGCGAGCGCCGGTGTGCTGGCGCCGGTGCTGCTCGTGGTGCTGCGGGTAGCGCAGGGCATCGCGATAGGCGGCGAGTGGGGCGGCGCCGTGCTGATGGCGAGCGAGCACGCGCCGCAGGGACGGCGAACCTTCTTTGCGTCGTTCGCGCAGCTTGGCAGTCCCGCCGGACTGATTCTCTCGTTGATCGCGTTTCGCGCGGTCGCGTCGATGGATAAGGTGGCATTCATGGATTGGGGCTGGCGGCTGCCGTTTCTCGCCAGCGCGGTGCTGCTGATCGTCGGCCTGCTGATTCGCATGGGCGTAAGCGAGTCGCCGGAGTTCACTACGCTCAAGGCGCAGCGGCGGGTCGCGGCGCTGCCGGCCGGTGAGGTGGTGCGCGATGCGTGGCGCACGCTGCTGCTGTGTCTTGGCGCCAATGTAATCGGCGTGGCGGGCGCGTGGTTCGTCAACACCTTCATGCTGAACTACACGACGCAGACGCTCGGCCTCGACCGCGCGCTGATTCTCGATTGCCTGTTCGTCGTGGCGTTCATCCAGCTTGGCACCCAGCTTATGTCGGGGTACTTCGCGCAGCGCATCGGCACCGGCCGCTTCCTGAAGAGCGCCGCCGCGCTGGCGATGCTCTCGCCCTATCCGATGTTCGCGCTGGTCTCGAGCGGGCGACCGGCCGCGATCGTAATCGGCATTGCGCTCGCGGTCATGTGCATGTCCAGCTCGTACGCGGTGATGGCCGGTTTCATGGCGAACGCGTTTGCGGTCAGAGTGCGCTATTCGGCGATTTCGCTGTCGTATCAGCTGTGCGCGGCACTGGCCGGTGGCCTGACACCGTTGATCGGCACGATTCTCGCGCATCGCTATCCGGGCCAATGGTGGCCGCTGGCCGTTTTTTATAGCGTGCTGGCCGCCATTTCGCTGATTTGCATTACGACGCTGGAGCGGAAAAAGCCTGCTGCAGCGCAGGCGACGGCGGAGGCGTTCTAGCCGCGCTGCCGTGGGGCCGTCGGATCGCCTAGTGACACACGACCGCGCAGGTCAGCGCGGTCACGCCGGCCACCGCACCGAGCACGGCGCCAGTGGCAAACGTCTCGACCGAGGACGCGCAACCCTGCAGATTCAGCAGCCCCGCCAGCACCAGTACCTTGATTACGCGACGCATTCTTTGGGTCCCCCGTGAGTACCGCGCGCATGGTAGCAAGTCCTTGTCTTAATGGGGCTTTCTGAAAATATCGGCGCCTTACGGTGTATTTTTTCTGGCGTCCAGGAGCCGCCCGGCCCGGCAGGCCCGTGCCTTGCAACCGGCTGAACAGCCCGCATCCACACCGCCGATGGAAAACTGTATAAATATACAGTATAGTGTTTCCTTCAAATCCGCCCTGCGGCGATTGATCCGTATGGTCGGGCGCGGTGAATCTGTACGGTCGCAAAGCGGCCGTAAGATGTGGCCAACTCATTCAGACGGTCGGACAAATTGTCATCTACAGGAAAAATCCGCATTCGCGGAGCGCGTCAGCACAACCTCAAAAACCTCGATCTCGACCTGCATACCGGCGAGATGACGGTGGTCACCGGCCCGTCGGGGTCCGGCAAATCCAGCCTGGTGTTCGACACCCTCTACGCGGAAGGGCAGCGGCGCTACGTCGAAACGTTCAGCGCGTATGCGCGGCAGTTCCTCGACCGGATGGACCGGCCCCAGGTGGACCGCGTCGACGGTGTGCCGCCGGCCATTGCGATCGACCAGACCAATCCGGTGCGCAGTTCGCGCTCCACAGTCGGCACGATGACCGAACTCAACGACCACCTGAAGCTGCTCTATGCACGCGCCGCCGAGCTGTTCGACCGCAAGACGGCGCAGGCCGTGCGGCACGACTCGCCGGAGACGATCTACCTCGAACTCGCCGCCCGCACGGCGGAGAACGATCCGCGCCTCGTCGTCACGTTCCCGGTGGAGTTACCCGAGTCCGCGACTGAGGAAGAAGTCGAGCAGTGGCTGTCCGCGAGCGGCTACACGCGCGTGCAGGCGCAGCGCGAGGTGCAGTCGCCCACCGGGCCGCGCAAGCTGCTCGACGTGGTGGCCGACCGCTTCCGCCTGAGCGCGGTAGAAAAGGGACGTGCTGTCGAAGCGATTGAGGCGTCCCTGAAACGCGGCGGCGGGCGCGTGAACGTCTACGTGCTGCCGCAAGTACCGGAAGGGTCGGCCGAGCCGCAGATCTGGCGTTTCTCCACGGGCTTGCACAACCCGGATAGCGACCTGCGCTATGCCGACCCACAGCCGGCGCTGTTCTCGTTCAATTCGGCGTACGGCGCCTGCGAAACCTGCCGCGGCTTTGGCCGCGTCATCGGCGTCGACCTGGGCCTCGTGATCCCCGACGAGCGCAAGACCCTGCGTGGCGGGGCGATCAAGCCCATGCAGACGCCCGCATGGAAGGAGTGCCAGGACGACCTGATGCGCTATGCGGCGAAGGCCGGCATCCCGCGCGATACCGCCTGGTCGGCGTTGACCACGGAGCAGCGCGACTGGGTGATCAACGGCTCGCCCGACTGGGATGGCAAGTGGCAGAGCCACTGGTACGGCGTGAAGCGCTTCTTCGACTACCTCGAGTCGAAGGCATACAAGATGCACATTCGCGTGCTGCTGTCGAAGTACCGCAGCTATACGCCGTGCGAAGTTTGCGGCGGCGCGCGTCTGAAGACCGAATCGCTGCTGTGGCGTCTCGGCACCAAGCCGAATGCGGACGCCGTGCTGAACCCGGCGCAGCGTTTCCTGCCGCGTGGCGTGGACTGGAACCGCGCGCAGCTCGAAGCGCTGCCGGGCCTGACCGTGCACGACCTGATGCTGCTGCCGATCGAGCGCATCCGGCGTTTCTTCGACAACCTGAGCCTGCCGAGCGCGCTGCTCGACGACGCCTTGAAGCTGCTGCTCGCGGAAGTGCGCACGCGCCTCAAATATCTGTGCGACGTGGGCCTTGGCTATCTGACGCTGGATCGCCAAAGCCGCACGCTGTCGGGCGGTGAGGTGCAGCGTATCAACCTCACTACGGCGCTCGGCACCTCGCTGACCAAAACCCTGTTCGTGCTCGACGAGCCGAGCATCGGGCTGCATCCGCGCGATTTGAACCGCATCGTCGAAGCCATGCATCGCCTGCGCGACGCGGGCAATACGCTGGTGGTGGTGGAACACGATCCTTCGGTGATGCTCGCGGCGGACCGTCTGATCGACATGGGCCCGGGCCCTGGCGAGCGGGGCGGCACGATCATTTTCGACGGCGTGCCGGACGAGATCCGCTCATCGGGCACGCTGACCGGCGAATATCTCGGCGGCCATCGCCATGTGGCCGATGTCTCGCACTGGTCGAGCCGTCCGGTGACCAGGGACACGCCGCGCATCGTGCTGGAAGGCGCGAGCCAGCACAACCTGCAGGACGTGACCGTCGAGATCCCCCTGCAGCGCCTCGTGTGCGTCACGGGCGTCTCGGGTTCCGGCAAATCCACCTTGATACAGGACGTGCTCTATCCGGCGCTGGCGCGGCATCTCGGCGTCGCCACCGAATCGCCCGGCGCGTTTCGGCGTCTGGTCGGCGCCGAGCAGGTGAACGAGGTGGTGTTCGTCGACCAGTCGCCGATCGGCAAGACGGCGCGCTCGAATCCGGCAAGTTATGTCGGCGCGTTCGACGAGATCCGCAAGCTGTTCGCCAAGGTGCCGCTCGCGCAGCAGCGCGGCTATGGCCCGGGCATGTTCAGCTTCAACTCGGGCGACGGCCGTTGTCCGACCTGCGGCGGCTCAGGCTTCGAGCACATCGAGATGCAGTTCCTGAGCGACGTGTACCTGCGCTGCCCGGACTGCGACGGCCGCCGTTATCGCGCCGAACTGCTCGAAGTGAAGATCGAACGCGGCACGCCGGCGCGGGCGTTGAGCATTGCCGACGTGCTTGAACTGACCGTGAGCGAAGCCATCGCGTACTTCGCGGCGGATGCAGAAGTGTTGCGCGTGCTCAAGCCGATTGTCGACGTGGGCCTCGAATACGTGAAACTCGGCCAGCCGGTGCCCACCTTGTCGGGCGGCGAAGCGCAGCGGCTCAAGCTGGCGGGCTTCCTCGCCGAGACCGCGCAGGCCGGCACGTCTCGCGCCGCGAAGCAGGCGCCTGCCGCGCGGCTCTTCATGTTCGACGAACCGACCACCGGCCTGCATTTCGACGACATCGCCAAACTGATGCAGGCGTTCGGCAAACTGCTGGCGGGCGGTCATTCGCTGATCGTGATCGAGCACAACCTGGATGTGATCCGGGCGGCGGACTGGTTGATCGACCTCGGACCCGAAGGCGGCGACGGCGGCGGACGGGTGCTGTGCTCGGGCACGCCGGAAACGGTCAAGGCGTGCGCGGAGTCGTTCACGGGCCAAGCTTTGCTGCAGTACGACGAGGCGATGAGCGCGACTGCGCAATCCGCAGCACAAGGCCTGCCGCTGCAAAAGGCGCTGACGGCGGCGCGCGCACGCCGTGCGGTGGAAGGCGAGGACGTGGTGCGCATCGTCAATGCGCGCGAGCACAACCTGAAAGCGCTCGACGTCGATATTCCGCATGGCAAGTTCAACGTCATCACGGGCGTATCCGGGTCGGGCAAATCGACGCTCGCGTTCGACATCCTGTTCCACGAAGGCCAGCGCCGTTACCTCGAATCGCTCAATGCCTACGCACGTTCGATCGTGCAACCGGCGGGGCGTCCCGAAGTCGATGCGGTGTACGGCATTCCGCCGACCGTGGCGATCGAGCAGCGCCTCTCGCGCGGCGGCCGCAAGAGTACCGTGGCCACCACCTCGGAAGTCTGGCACTTCCTGCGCCTGCTGTACGTCAAGCTCGGCTTGCAGCATTGCATCCACGACGGCACGCCGGTGAGCGCGCAAAGCGTCGAGTCGATCGCAGCGCAGTTGCTGCGCGATCACAAGGGCGAACATGTGGGCTTCCTGGCGCCGCTGGTGGTCAACCGCAAGGGCGTCTATACCGACCTCGCCAAGTGGGCGAAGGCGCGCGGCAATAGCCATCTGCGGGTGGACGGCGAGTTCGTGCCGGTCGACCCATGGCCCAAGCTCGACCGCTTCCGCGAACACACCATTGAACTGCCGGTGGCGGATCTCGTGATCTCGGCCGACAACGAAGCCGAGCTGCGCCGCCTGCTCGACCAGACGCTTGAAGTGGGCAAGGGCGTGATGCACCTGCTTGCGCCGCTCGACGGCTTGCAGGACGCGTTGACGGGCGGCCGAGCCACGGCGAAGTGCGGCACGCTCAAGGTGCTGTCCACCAAGCGCGCCTGTGCGGTGTGCGGCACGAGCTATCCGGAACTGGACCCGCGCATGTTCTCGTACAACAGCAAGCATGGCTGGTGTACCACCTGCGTCGGCACCGGTCTTGCGCTTACCCGCGAACAGCGCGCCGCCTACGACGACACGGTGATCGCCGAAGACGGCCGCGGCCGCGAGCAGAGCCTGCCGTCCGAGGAGCAGGAGCCGGAAGGCGTGGTCGAGGAACCGTGTCCGGATTGCCACGGCACGCGCCTGAACCCGACGGCCCGCGCGGTCACGTTCGACGCGCAACCGATCGTCGACGTCGCGCAATGGACGGTGAGCGACACGCGCCGCTGGATTGACGCGCTGGAACTCAAGGGCCGCGACGCCGAGATCGCACGCGACGTGGTGAGCGAGATCGGCAGCCGCCTGCAGTTCCTGGAAGAAGTCGGGCTGGGCTATCTGAGCCTCGACCGCGCGGCGCCGAGCCTGTCGGGCGGCGAGGCGCAGCGTATCCGGCTGGCGGCGCAACTGGGCAGCAACCTGCAAGGGGTCTGCTACGTGCTCGACGAGCCGACCATCGGCCTGCATCCCCGCGACAACCAGATTCTGCTCAACGCGCTGCGCAAGCTCGGCGAGAAGGGCAACACGCTGGTGGTGGTCGAGCACGACGAGGACACCATCCGGCGCGCCGACCACATTATCGATATCGGCCCGGGCGCCGGCAAGCGTGGCGGCACGCTGGTCGCGCAGGGCAGCGTGGCCGACCTCTCCGCGCAAGCCGATTCGGTGACCGGGCAGTTTCTTGCCAATCCGATCGTGCATCCGTTGCAAGCGCGCCGCACGGTCAAGCCGAAGACCAAAACCGCCCCGGCCGTGCCGGAACAGTGGCTCACGGTGCATGGCGGCAAGCTGCACAACCTGCGCGACGTCACGGTGGGGCTGCCGCTGTCGCGCCTCGTCGCGGTGACCGGCGTGAGCGGCTCGGGCAAGTCGACGCTCGCGCGCGATGTGTTGATGGCGAACCTGCTGGACGCAGTGGGGCGCTCGGTGCTGTCGTCGCCCGCCACCCGGCGTGCCCGCAAGGCGGCGCAAGACGAACCGGCGGCCAACCGCCGCTCGAGCGTGCTGGCCCGTAGCGCGCCGCGCGCGCAACTGAACGTCACGCACGACTGGCAAGGCTGCGACGCGATCACCGGGTGGGAAAGCATCGACCGCGTGCTCGAAGTCGACCAGACGCCGATCGGCAAGACCCCGCGTTCGTGCCCGGCTACCTATATAGGCGTGTGGGATGCCATCCGCAAGCTGTTCGCCGGCACGCTCGAAGCCCGCGCGCGTGGTTACACGGCATCGCGCTTCTCGTTCAATACAGGGGAGGGGCGCTGCCCGGCGTGCGAAGGCCAGGGCGTGCGCACCATCGGCATGAGCTTCCTGCCCGACGTAAAGGTACCGTGCGACGTCTGCCACGGCCAGCGCTTCAACCCTGAAACGCTGGCGGTCACCTGGCGCGGCAAGAACATCGGCGACGTGTTGACCATGGAGATCGACGAGGCCGTCGAGTTCTTCGCGCCCATCACCAACATCGCGCATCCGTTGCAACTGATGAAGGACGTGGGCCTTGGCTACCTGACGCTCGGCCAACCGTCGCCGACTCTCTCGGGCGGCGAAGCGCAGCGGATCAAACTCGTCACCGAACTGAGCAAGGTGCGCGACGACATCACGCGGCGCGGCCAGAAGCCGCCCCACACGCTCTACGTACTCGACGAGCCGACTGTCGGGCTGCACATGGCGGACGTCGCCCGGCTGATTCGCGTGCTGCACCGGCTGGCGGACGGCGGTCACAGCGTGGTGGTCATCGAGCACGACCTCGACGTGATTGCCGAAGCCGACTGGATTATCGATCTCGGTCCAGAAGGGGGCGTGGGCGGTGGTTCGATTGTTGCGGCGACGGATCCGGAAGGGCTCGTGAGGGTGCGCGAAAGTCACACCGGAGCCGCGCTTCGATCGGTGCTCGCACGTGGCGAAAACATGCCCGTTGCATCGATTCGGGCCGGCGAAGGCACGCACGGATAAAGCCCAGGGAAGACCCCTGTCGCGAATTCGCGACGAGGGTTTTCCCCGCTTGTGGCTAACCGGCCGCTTAGCTTCGAAATTCAACTTACCCTGCTATTTGTGTCCGGAGTTCACCTCGTAATTGGAGGAAATGCTCTAAACACTGTCTGTTCCCATCAAAAAAAGTTTGACGGACGATTTTGTCTTGATATCGTCCTCCTCAGCAGGCGCATCAATGCGCTCGCGCCGGCCGGCGCAAACATCGCTGGCTGCGCGCATGCTGTTTTCTATTTTTCAAATCAACGATTCCAGGCTGGAAGGGAATGCGCTCGCACTTTAGTTGTGCATTCAACCTTCCAGGAGGCTGGATGAATTCACCCGTCGCCCAGGTAACCGGCCTCACCCGGTTTTCACCGAGGGCGAACGCCAACCCAATTTTTTTAACCGACTTAGCGCCTGACGACGCGCTTTCGATGAAACTTAATTTGCTTAGATCAAACAAATTTTGACTACTGGATTCTGTCTTGCTATGGTTCCGCCACTTGATAAGAAGGCATCAGCCGCACTCGCGATAGGCAGCAAGATTCGCGCGTTGAGACAGCGGCTTCAGCGCACGCTCGATGAAACGGCGAAGGCGGCGGGCATCTCGAAGCCCTTCCTTTCGCAAGTGGAACGCGGGCAGGCAACGCCGTCGATCACGTCGCTAGTCGGTATCGCGCAAGCGCTGGGCGTCACGGTGCAGTACTTCGTCGATACGCCGACTGAAGCGAAGTCGGTGTGCCGCGGCGATGAATTGAAGTTTTTTGGGTTTGCCGATTCGGCCAACCTGTTCGGCAGGCTGACGAACCTGTCGGTCGACAGGAAGCTGGAAGCGATTCTGGTGAGGATGCCAGCGGGCCAGCAACCGTCGGAAGTCACGACGCACGCAGGGGAAGAGTTCTTGTATGTGATGAGCGGTCAGATTGCTCTCACGCTGGAAGGTACGACGTTCGTGTTGCAGGCCGGTGACACTGCGCATTACGAGTCAACGGTCCCGCATGCATGGGCCAACACAGCGGGCGAAGAGACTGTGCTCGTCTGGGTGGGAACGCCAAGGTTGTTCTAGCCGCAACGCATCGTGTCTGAGATGCCACGGTCTGAATACATCCATAAGTAGTCCTGCAGGTTAACCCGTAGTTTGATGCAAGCAGTATCAGTCGGCTAACGAACGGTTCGGTCAAACCAGTTTTATTGGCAGATTGAAATGTTGTTGAAAGCAAAACGTATTAGTATGCTTGCATTAGTAGTCCGAAATTAAATAAGTTGGAGTGCCCCGTCTATCTCGCTGCAATGGTTTAGACGCTGTTCGGTTGGTGAAGTTATAGAACTGCGGGGCAACTTTGGCGGAACGCGGCGCAGCGTCGCTGCAAATCGAGTAGAGAGGTTGCTGAGGCCTCTCATCGCACAACAAGTGTGGCCTTACTGACGAGTGAGAAGGGGAAAAATGAAACAACGGGCATTGGCGCTGGCTATCAGAAGAATAATCTGGGCCGAACTTGCACTGACCACCGCATTCGCGATTCCGGCGTTTGCACAAAGCCAGCCGGCTACCACTGGAACGCCTGCTGCAGCCGCAGCGGCTTCGGGTACTGCAGCGGCGGCCGCACCGGCCTCAGGCGCGGCGGCCACCTCGGCAGGCGCGAGCAACACCAAGAACGTCAAGCAGTTGAAGACTTTCGAAGTGACCGGCTCGCTGATCCGCCAGGCGGACAAGACTGGCTTTAACGCAGTGCAGGTGATTTCGCAGAAGGATATCCAGCAGTCGGGAGCGACCACGACGGCGCAGTATCTGCGTGACGTGTCGGCAAACTCTGCTTCGAGTTTCAATGAAGCCAATCCGGATTCATTCGCGCCTGGCGGCGCGGGTATCGCCTTGCGGGGCCTCTCGGAGAAGTACACCCTCGTGCTGATCGACGGTCAGCGCGCCGCACCGTTCGCATTCGCGGTCAACGGTACAGATACCTTCTTCGACCTGAACACGCTGCCTACGAACATGATCGATCGTATTGAGATCGTCAAGACGGGCGCGGTGTCTCAGTATGGTAGCGACGCTATCGCGGGCGTCGTGAACATCATTACCAAACACAATTTCCAGGGTCTCCAGCTTGATGGGAACATTGGGGGCGCACAGCACGGCGGACAGGGCACCAGCAACCTGTCCGTGCTGGGTGGCTTCGGCAATCTCACAGAAGACGGCTACAACATCACTGCTGCGGCCAGCACGTATCACCAGAGCGGCATCATGCTCAGTCAGCGCGATACGACCAGCGGATATATGGGCTATACGCCCGATTCGTTTTATGTGAACCCGGCAACAAACACGGCTTATCCGCTCGGCTGCGGTGGGCCGAACACGCGTGTCGTACCTGCCGCTACCGCGATCAACACGAACGGCCAGCTTGGCGGTACGGTGTGCCAGCAGAATATGACGAACGTCACGTCACTTGAACCGGAATCGGATCGCAGCAACATCAAGGTTCACGGTGATTTCAAGATCAACGATCACGTTCAGGCGTGGGTTGATGCCTGGGAGAGCTACAACCGGACCACACTGCACGGTACGACTGCAAACAACCTGATTGCCTGGGAAAATCCCCCGCAGGTCTACAACCCTGCGACCGGTTCGCCTACGAGTCTGGTGACGCCGAATGTGATTGCGCCGGGCAATCCGTACAATCCATTGCCGGGTGTGGGCACGCCTTTGCAGTATGCGTTTCCGAATTATCCGCAGGACGTTACGACGACCGCTAACTTCTACCGTCTATCCACAGGGCTGAAGGGCGATTTCGATACGGACAAGTGGGGCACGTGGAACTGGGCAGCATCGTATGGTCACTCGCAGAGCGAAGTGAGTAATTCGAATTCGAATGTTCTGACCTCGGCGGGCTACAACCAGATCCTGGCGGGGGGCTATAACTTTCTCAATCCCGCTTCGACACCGAACGGTCTGACGGGTGTTTTCGGTACGGCAGAGAATCAGGCGATTTCGAAGCTTGATACGGTTGACGCCACGATTGCTACGCCGAATCTTTTCCACCTGCCTGCAGGCGACGTGGGTCTAGGTTTCGGTGCGCAATTCCAGCACCAGAGTTTGGCCATCGACACGGCTGCTGGCTACGCAAATGGTGACTTCACGACACCTGCTTACCAGACCGTGATGGGCCAGCGGAATGTCGCGGCTGTTTATTACCAGATCGATATTCCGATCATCAAGAACCTGACCTTTAGCCAGTCCTCACGTTATGACCACTACAGCGACTTCGGCGGCGCGTTCTCGCCACGATTCGCGTTGCGCTGGCAACCCGTGCAGGCGCTGACGACCTACGCATCGTTTAACCGCGGCTTCCGTGCGCCCACGCTGATCGAGAACGGCAAAGCGACCTCGTTCGGCGCACAGAGCGGAATCGACACCGACCCGGCGTCGCCGCAATATAACCAGCCGGGAAATTACTTCACCGAAGCTACGCAGGGGAATCCTAACCTTCAGCCTGAGCGCACCAAAAACTATAACGTTGGCTTCGAACTATCGCCGACCAAGACGACTGACGTCGGGTTCGACTGGTACAAAATCCAGATCAGCAACGTGATCGGCGTGGCTCCGATCCAGCCTGAGATCGATGCTAATAATCCTGCGGTTGTGGTGCGTAATCCGTCGAACAACCTGATTAACTACGTCAACACCCAGTACGTCAATCTCTCGTCGCTGGACACGAGTGGCCTTGAAGGAACGCTCAGGCAGTCGCTTCCGACCCCGATCGGCACCTTTACTTTGGCCGCTGACTGGGCGTACGTGCTGCACTTCAAGACGCCTGGACTGGCTGATGGCCAGACCGATGCAGCCGGTAATGACTCGTCGCAGAACTTGAGCTTTGGTGCATCGTTCCCGCGCTGGAAGGGGAACACCAGCCTGAACTGGAATTATCATCAGTTCAGCACAACGCTGACCTGGCAGTACACGGGTCCGTACGAGCAGGACCTGGTGCCGGTTGGCAATGGTGTGGAAAGCTCGGTGGCGTCTTATTCGCAGTTCAATCTTTATACCCAGTACACCGGGTTTAAGCACTGGACGCTGTATGCTGGTATCGACAACATCTTTAATCGCGCTCCGCCCTATGATCCGTACTGGTTTAATTCTGTGAACAACACGGGCTATGACGTGTCGCTCTATTCGTACGTAGGCCGCTTTGCGCAGATCGGTGCAACCTATAAGTTCTAACAAGTTGTAAGTTTGTTGACGACTGTCGCTCCGGCTCTTTTTTTGCCGCCGGAGCGACTTTTTTGTAAGTAGCACACTGTGGACTTCTCCGTACGTCGCCGCGGCCGGCATGCCCCATCGCCGGACCCGGCCAGCGCGAGAGGAACACAGGGATGGTTGTCGGCGGCGCGGTCTGCGGTTCTGGGCCCGTCGCGCGACACTAACCCGTAACCCAAGGCGCCATGCGACGCCTTAAGTGACCGGAGCGATGGCGGTTGGCATTGCTCAGGTCGATCCGACGAACCGCGCGACGGTCATAAGCTGGCGCGCGACTTACGCATAAAGATGATGAGACTTGTGAAGTTTCGGTTGCCGCGCGCTGCATGGACGATCTCTTGCGCATCGGCGACACGGCAAGCCGCCATGCGCGCCGCGCCGGCGCTGGCTGCCGCGCTGCTTGGCGCCATGAGCCTGGGCATCACGCCGGCCCATGCCGCCTCTGCGATCGCCCAATACGATCAGCCCAAATATCCCGCCAATTTCACGCATTTCGACTATGCGGACGCTGACGCGCCCAACACGGGCGATCTGAACTTCGAGAATTACAACGAACTTCAGAGTTACGACTCGCTCAATCCGTTTCTGGTCCGTGGCGCCCCTGCGCCGGACATCCAGAACCTGATGTTCGACACGCTGATGCAGCGGAGCTGGGACGAACTCGCCTCCGAGTACGCGCTGATTGCCGACGATGTCGAAGTGGCGCCGGATCTGACCTCCGCGACGTTTCACATCAACCCTGCGGCACGTTTCTCGAACGGCGACCCGATTACCGCCGCCGACGTGAAATATTCGCTGGATACGCTGAAAAGCCCTCAGGCGTCGCCGTTGTTCAATGCACAGTTCTCGGTGATCAAGAATGCGACGGTCGTCGACAAGCTGACCATCCGCTTCGATTTCGTTCACCCCGAGCGCGATGCGCCCCTGATTGCCGGTGATATTCCGGTGTTCTCGCCGAAATGGGGCATGACACCCGACGGCAAGCGGCCGCCGTTCGATCAGATCGCCAACGTGGCGCCGATCGCCAGCGGTCCTTATCTGATCGATGAGCGCAAGAACGACAAGCAGATTTCTTACGTTCGCAATCCGAACTATTGGGCTGCCAATCTGCCTTCGCGGCGCGGGATGTATCGCTTCGACCGGATCACGTTCCGCCTGTACCTCGATCAGTACACCGCGCTGGAAGCGTTCAAGGCCGGCAATGTCGATGCCCGCATGGAGTACAGCTCGAGCCAGTGGGCGCGCAAGTACATTGGCAAGAACTTCGACAACGGCCTGTTGAAAAAGGGCGAGTTCCCTGACGGTCCTGCGCAGATGCAGGGCATGCTGATCAACATGCGCAAGCCGATGTTCCAGGACGTGCGGGTGCGCCATGCGCTGAGCCTGGCGTTCGACTACGACTGGATGAACCGGATGATGTTCTACGGTCAGTACAGGCGCACCAACAGCTATTTCGATGCAAGCCCGTTTGCCGCCACCGGTATGCCGGGCCCGAAAGAACTGGCGTTGCTAGAGCCGTTCCGCTCCAGCTTGCCGCCCGAGGTGTTCGGTCCGATGGTGAAGCAGCCGACGACCATCGCACCGAATTCGCTGCGCGGCAACCTGCGCATCGCCCGCGACCTGTTGGCCCAGGCCGGTTGGCACTACCGCGACGGTGCGCTGCGCGACGCCAACGGCAATCCAATGACGATCGAGATCATGGACGACGAGCCTGGCATGGACCGCCTGTTGCTGCCGTACATGCAGGCGCTCGGCATGCTCGGTATTCAGGCGCATATGCGCGAAATCGACAGCGCGCTGTATCAGAAGCGTCTGGACAATTTCGAGTACGACATGACGACGTACATCTACGCGCCGGTCACGATCCCGGGTGCCGAACTGGAGCGCCGCTTCGGCAGCGCGGCCGCTTCGCAGGTGGGCTCGGAGAACTTTACGGGTCTCAAGTCGAAGGCCGTCGATTCGATCGTCCGCGCGGCGTTGAACGCGAATACGCTGGACGATCTGGAAGCGGCGACCCGTGCGCTCGACCGCGTGCTGATTAATACGTATCTGCTGGTTCCCGAGTACTACTTGCCTAACGCCCGCATCGGCTACAAGAAGACGCTCGGCTTCCCGAAAGTGGTGCCGACGACCTATCAGTACGAGGACTGGATCATCGACTACTGGTACAAGAAACCGCAAGCCGCGCTGAGCGCAGCCACGCCCGTTTCCTCGCCGACCGCAGCAAACTGAGGTTCACCATGCTTGCTTACATTCTTAGACGTCTGTTGTTGATGGTGCCGACCTTGATCGGTGTCGTGACCCTTACCTTTGTCGTCACGCAGTTCGTGCCGGGTGGGCCGGTCGAACAGGTGATGACGCAACTCCGCCACGGCAAAAGCCGTGGCGGAGAGGCGGGGGCGGGCGGTGGCGGCTATCACGGCAGCCAGGGCGTCGATCCGCAGCAGCTCGAGCAGATCAAGAAGCAGTTTGGCTTCGACAAGCCGCCGCTTACGCGTTACTTCCTGATGATGAAGAACTACGCGACCTTCAACCTTGGTCAGTCCTACTATCAGCACGACAGCGTGTGGGACGTGATCAAATCCAAGCTGCCGGTGTCGATCACGCTCGGCTTATGGACGGTGCTGCTTACCTACCTGATATCGGTGCCGTTGGGCATTGCGAAAGCAGTGCGCAACGGCTCCCGCTTCGACACGGTGACGAGCGTGCTGGTGCTGTCCGGTTACGCCATTCCAGGCTTCGTGCTGGGCGTGCTGCTGCTGATGCTGTTCGGCGGCGGCACCTTCTGGCAGGTATTCCCGATGCGCGGCCTGACCTCGGATAACTTCCAGGACCTGAGCGTCTTCGGCAAGGTGCTCGATTACCTGTGGCACATCGTGCTGCCGGTTACCGCTTCGGTGGTCGGCAACTTCGCTATCGTCACGATCCTGACGAAAAACACTTTCCTCGAGGAGATTGGCCGGCAATACGTGCTGACCGCAAGAGCCAAAGGGGCGCCGGAGCGCGACGTGCTGTGGAAGCACGTGCTGCGCAACGCCGCGATTCCGCTGCTGACAGGTCTGCCCGCTGCCTTCGTGGGCGCCTTCCTGAACGGCAACCTGCTGATCGAAACCCTGTTCTCGCTCGACGGTATGGGCCAACTGTCCTACGACTCGGTGATCCGTCGTGATTACCCGGTCGTACTCGGTTCGCTCTTCCTGTTCACGCTGATCGGTCTTGTAACCAAACTTATTGCTGACGTCTGCTATGTCCTCGTCGACCCCCGCATCCAATTCAACCGCCTGGGCCGCTGACCCGGCGGCGGTCACGCTCGTCGCGTCGGTCTCGCCGGCGCGGCGTACGTGGCTGCGCTTCAAGAGCCAGCGGCTCGGTTACTGGAGCCTGCTGATTTTCGGCGCATTGTTCGTGATCAGCCTGTTTGGCGAAGTCATTGCCAACGACCGGCCGCTGATCGTGCGTTACGAAGGCCACTACTACTTTCCGATCGTGAAGGACTATCCGGAGACGATCTTCGGCGGCGACTTTCCGGCGGGGACCAATTATCTCGACCCGTATATTCGCTCGCGCATCCAGGGTAATGGCAACTTCGCCGTGTACCCGCTGAATCATTACCACTACGACACGATCGACTATTTCGCGGCGCATCCGTATCCGGCGCCGCCGTCGTCGAGCAACTGGCTGGGCACCGATCAGTTCGGCCGCGATGTGCTGTCGCGCCTGCTGTACGGCTTCCGCCTGTCGGTGCTGATGGCGTTCGCGTTGACGATCTCGGGCGTGGTGATCGGCGTGCTCACGGGCGCGGTGCAGGGCTTCTACGGTGGGCGCACCGACTTGATCGGGCAGCGCCTGATCGAGATCTGGAGCTCGATGCCGGACCTGTACCTGCTGATCATCTTTGCTTCGATCTTCGAACCGACGCTGTGGCTGCTGTTTATCCTGCTGTCGATGTTCGGCTGGCTGGTGCTGTCGGACTACGTGCGCGCCGAATTCCTGCGCAACCGTTCGCTCGACTACGTGAAGGCCGCCCGCACCATGGGCCTGTCGAACTGGCAGATCATGTGGAAACACGTGCTGCCGAACAGCCTGACACCAGTGATCACGTTCCTGCCGTTCCGCATGAGCGCGGCGATCCTGTCGCTCACCAGTCTCGACTTCCTCGGCCTCGGTGTGCCGCCGCCGACGCCGAGCCTGGGCGAGCTGCTCGCCGAAGGCAAGAACAACCTCGATGCATGGTGGATTTCGATCTCGGCGTTCTCGGCGCTGGTGATCACGCTGCTGTTGCTGACCTTCATGGGTGACGCATTGCGCAACGCGCTCGATACACGTATGCGCAACTCGGCATTTGGGGGTGGTAAGTAATGAGCAAGCCTTTGCTGGAAATTGACCGCTTCTCGGTGCGCTTTGGCGAGAAGGTGGCGGTGCAGGAACTGAGCCTGTCGATTGCGCGCGGCGAGCGCGTCGCGCTGGTCGGCGAATCGGGCTCGGGCAAGAGCGTGACGGCGCTGTCGATCCTGCGCCTCGTGGACGGGGCGCAACTGAACGGGCGCATGCTGCTCGACGGCGAAGACCTGCTGCAGAAGACCGAACAGCAGATGCGCGGGATTCGCGGCGCGGACGTCGCGATGGTGTTCCAGGAGCCGATGACGGCCCTGAATCCGCTCTACACGGTCGGCAAGCAGATTGCCGAAAGCCTGCGGCTGCACGAAGGCATGCGCCCGAATGCGGCGCGCGAGCGCGGCATCGAACTGCTGCGCCGTACCGGGATTCCTGAGCCGGAGCGTCGCATCGACAGCTTCCCGCACCAGTTATCGGGCGGCCAGCGTCAGCGCGCGATGATCGCCATGGCGCTCGCGTGTCGGCCGCGTCTGTTGCTGGCCGACGAACCGACCACCGCACTCGACGTCACGGTGCGCCAGCAGATTGTCGATCTGCTGATCGAACTGCAGGAACAGGAAGCAGCCGAGCGCGGCATGGCCGTACTGCTGATCACCCACGACCTGAATCTGGTGAAGCGCTTTGCGCAACGCGTCGCGGTGATGGAAAAGGGTGTGCTGGTCGAAACCAACACCACCGAAGCGCTGTTCTCGAATCCCCAGCATCCCTACACGAAGCGCCTGCTCGACAGCGAGCCGCAGCGTTGCATCGATGAAGTCGCAGAGGGCGCGCCCCGCATCCTCGACGTGAAAGGGCTGGCCGTGGACTACCACGTGTCGGGCAAGGGCCTGCGTTCGATCTTCGGCAAGTCGACCTTCCGCGCCGTGCACGACGTGGACCTGAGCTTGCGCCGCGGCGAGACGCTTGGCATCGTCGGCGAATCGGGTTCGGGTAAATCGACGCTCGCGGCGACCGTGCTCGGCTTGCAGCATGCCGCCACAGGGCAAATCGATATTGACGGCATACCGCTGACGTCGCTGAAGAACGCCCGTGAAAAGCGCTCGCTGTACTCGCGCATGCAGGTCGTGTTCCAGGACCCGTTCGGCTCGCTGTCGCCGCGCATGACAGTGGAACAGATCATCGGCGAAGGGCTCGCCGTGCATCGTCCCGACATCGACGCCCGCGTGCGGCGCGATCGCGTCGGCGCACTGCTCGAAGAAGTCGGCATGCCGGTCGAATCGATGCTACGCTATCCACACGAATTTTCGGGCGGCCAGCGGCAGCGGATTGCGATTGCCCGCGCGCTCGCCGTCGAGCCCGAACTGCTGGTGCTCGACGAGCCGACCAGCGCGCTCGACGTGTCGATCCAGAAGCAGGTGCTGAATCTGCTCACCAAGCTGCAGAAAAAGTACCAGCTCAGCTACCTCTTCATCACCCACGATCTCGCGGTGATGAAGGCGATGGCGCATCGCGTGATCGTGATGAAGTCGGGCCGCATTGTCGAAGCGGGCGATACGATGGACGTGCTGCACGCCCCGTCGCATCCCTACACCCAGTCGCTGCTGGCGTCCTCGATGATGACGCCCGTATCAGCTACCCATGAGAAAATTGCATGATTGACGAACGGTGGGCGCAAGCCGCCCGCACGCTGAAAAGCGAGGCGGATTTCTGGTCGCTGCGCATCGTCGACGAAACGATCGACGATCACGAAGTGCGTGACGACGTAGCCCAGCCGCTGCGTACCGTGCGCGACCGCGGCGCAATGCTGATTGCATATGTCGGCGCCGGCGCCGGTTATGCGGCCACCGCCAATCTGTCTGCTGCAGGCCTGCAGGAGGCGCTTGCGATCGCCACCGCGCGCGCCAAGGCGAGCGCGGCGCTGTCGTTGATCGACCATCGTGAGGTCTCACGTCCGGCGACCAGCGGCCGTTATGTGTCGCCGAACGTCGAGCACGCCTTGCCGAACCGGCGCGAGTGGCTCGAGCGGCTCGCGCACGAATGCGCAGCGGCCAATATCGATCCGCGCATCGTCGAACGCAGCGCCAGCGTGCAGCTCACGCACACCGACCAGCTCTATATCACCGGCGACGGCGTGCGCATCGACCAGCACTTCCGCTTTGTGATGCCGCAACTGAGCGTCGCCGCGCATGCCGACGGCGACACCCAGGTGCGCACGCTCGGCGGCAACTACGGCACGCTCGCGCAGGGTGGCCTCGAGGTGCTGGCGCGCTATGGTTTCGACGGCGCCGGGGCACGCGTGGCTCACGAGGCGCTGCAATTGCTGGGCGCGCCGAACTGCCCGTCGGGCAAGCGCGATCTGCTGCTGATGCCGGACCAGATGATGCTGCAGATCCACGAGTCGATCGGCCATCCGCTGGAACTGGACCGCATTCTCGGCGACGAGCGTAACTTCGCCGGCTGGAGCTTCGTGAAGCCGGAGATGTTCGGCAGCTACCAGTACGGCTCCGAACTGCTCAACGTCACGTTCGATCCGGAACTGCGCGAGGAAGCCGCGTCTTACGCGTTTGATGACGACGGCACGGCTGCCGAGAAACACTATCTGATCCGCGACGGCCTGCTGGAGCGGCCGCTCGGCGGCGCGCTCTCGCAACAGCGCGCGCATCTGCCGGGCGTGGCGAATTCGCGCGCCTCGAACTGGAACCGGCCGCCGATCGACCGGATGGCGAACCTGAACATCGAACCGGGCGACCAGTCGCTCGACGAGATGATCGCCAATATCGAACACGGTATTTTGATGCGTACCAATACGTCGTGGTCGATTGACGACCATCGCAACAAATTCCAGTTCGGCTGCGAGTTTGGCCAACTGATCGAAAACGGCCAGCTCACCCAGATCGTCAAGCAGCCGAACTATCGCGGCATCTCCGCGAATTTCTGGCGCAGCCTCTCCGCGGTCGGCAATGCGAGCACCCGTCAGGTGTTCGGCACGCCGATGTGCGGCAAGGGCGAGCCGGCGCAGATCATCCGGGTCGGCCACGCGTCGCCTGCCTGCGTGTTCAGCAACATCGACGTGTTCGGAGGCGCATGATGAGCGACTCCATCGTGTTGCAAGGGGCCTCCGTGGTGGACTGGCACCGTCATTTCCTGCTGCTCGCCGATGCGGTCGAGCATGCGCAGCAGGGCGGCGAAATCACGCTGACGTCGTTTTCGGCGGAGCAATCCGATTTCATCCGCTTCAACGCGGGCAAGGTGCGGCAGATCGGCAGCGTCTCGCAAGGCAAGCTGACGCTGCGCCTGATCGACGGCGCGCGTCAGGCGTATTCGACGCTGACCGTGTGCGGCGACGCCGAGACCGACCTGCAAGAGGTGAGCCGCGCGCTTGTCACGCTGCGCGAGGGGCTGCGCGATGCGCCGGACGATCCTCACCTGCTGTTCGACAAGTCGCAGTGGGAGCGTTCGACGCGCCGCGCCGGCAAGGTGGCGGAGCCGCAAGCGCTGGTGCGTACGGTCGCCGAATGCGCGAAGGGCCTCGATTTCGTGGGCTTTTACGCGGGCGGCACACTGGTGCGCGGCTTCGCGTCGAGCAAGGGCAGCCGCGGCTGGTACGAAGTCGCCAACTTCAACTTTAGCTGGTCGCTGTACGACCCGAGCGGCCGCGCCATCAAGAGCAGTTACGCCGGCGACCACTGGAGCGACGCGACCTTCGCCCGCAAGGTCGAGCAGGCAGCGGCACGCCTGCCGATTCTGGCGCTAACGCCGCGCACGCTGTCGCCGGGACGCTACCGCTCGTATCTCGCGCCCGCCGCACTCGAAGAACTGCTGAGCGTGACCTCGTGGGGCGGATTTTCCGCGCGCGCCCAGGCCACCTCGCGCAGCTCGCTCTACAAGCTGCACACCGGCGAGGTTGCGCTCGATCCGCGCGTCACGCTGACCGAAGACCTGAGCCTTGGCATCACGCCCGGCTTCAATGAGGATGGCTATCTGCGCGCGAGCGTGCCGCTGATTCAGGACGGCCGCAGCATGGAGCGCCTGACCAATGCCCGCAGCGCTCGCGAATACGGCTTGCAACCGAACGGCGCGCTCGACTCCGAAACCCCGGTCGCGTTGTCGATGGAAGGCGGCGACCTCGCCGAAGACGACGTGCTGGCGCAGCTCGATACCGGCCTTTACATCGGCAACCTCTGGTACGTGAATTTTTCGGACCGGATGAATTGCCGCCTGACCGGCATGACGCGCTTCGCGACCTTCTGGGTGGAGCAGGGCAAGATCGTCGCGCCGCTCGAGGCGATGCGCTTCGACGACAGCATGTACCGGCTGCTCGGCGATCAGCTCGAACGGCTCACGGCCCAGCCCGAACTGCTGCTGAGCGACTCGACCTGGGGCGAGCGTGGCACCGGTGGCATGCAGCTGCCGGGGCTGCTTGCGCGCTCCTTCGAGTTGACGCTTTAAGTGAATGGATAAAAACATAACAACAAAATCCATTCCTGAGAGCCTGACGCTACGCGCTTTGCGCGTAGCGGACGCCGAACAGCTCCACGCCCTGGAGCGGCAGCCCGCGATGCTGCATGGCCATCCCAGTGCGCCGTATCCGACCCTTGAACGGACGTGCGACTGGATCAAACAAATTGCATCGCCGCAGATCGCCATTGCGGCGATGGTCGGCGATATACTGGTCGGCTTCGGAGAACTGTCGCCCGGCAAGTTGCGGCGCGCCCATACGGCGAAAATCGCCCTCGGCGTGCATGAGGCATGGCATGGCCGCGGTATCGGCAATGCTTTGGTGGCCGAAATGCTGGATCTGGCCGACAACTGGCTCGGCCTGCGTCGCGTCGAACTCTACGTGTTCACCGACAACGAACCAGCGATCGCGCTGTACCGGAAGCACGGTTTCGAAGTAGAAGCACGGCAGCGTGGTGCAACACTGCGCGACGGCGTGCTGATCGATTGCTACTTCATGGCGCGGTTTCGCGAACCGGCGCCATTCGCAACGGACCAAAATAATGAATACAAGCAGCGAGAGGTTTGAGAGAGAAGCAGGGGTCACACCGCACGTTATCGTGCGCGCCAGCGAAGCGTCGGATATGGAAGCGATCGCCGGCATCATGAATCAGCCGGGAGTACGCCGAGGCACGCTGGGGAGCGGCTATCGCACGGTGGAAGCTACAACGGCATGGTTCGCCAAACTGCCCAAGGGCACCATCAGCCTGTGCGCGGAACTGAACGGGCAGGTGGTCGGCCACGCCGGTATCGAGATCGCGCCGCCGCGCCGCGCGCATAGCGCAGTCCTCGGTATCTCTGTGCACGACGACTTCCAGGGCCGGGGCGTCGGTACTGCGCTGCTCGGCGCGCTGGTGGAATGCGCCGACCTCGCGCTCGGCCTGCGCCGCCTCGAGCTGACTGTGTTTGTCGATAACGCCGCAGCGATTGCGCTGTACCGCCGCTTCGGCTTCGTCGAAGAGGGGCGCTCGCGCGGCTATGCGATGCGCGACGGCCTGCTGGCCGACGTCTTGCACATGGCCCGTCTCGCCGACGCGCCGTCCTTCGTGCCGCACTGACAGGAAGCCTGCGTGCCTTCATTTTTCATCGACCGACCGGTCTTCGCCTGGATTGTCGCACTCGCCATCATGGTGGCAGGTGCGCTCGCCATTCCGCAACTACCTGTTGCTCAGTATCCGCGACTGTCGCCGCCGCGCATCGTGATCGTTGCGAGCTACCCGGGCGCCGCCACCGAAGTGGTGGACGGCAGCGTCGGCAGCATCATCGAGGAAAGTCTCGATGGCGCCGACGGCATGCTGTACTACGAGACCAGCAGCGACGGCCAGGGCAACCTCGAAATCGACGCGACCTTCTCGCCGGCCACCAATCCCGACATCGCGATGGTGGACGTCCAGAACCGTCTGAAGCAGGTCGAGCCGCGCCTGCCGCAACAGGTCGTGCAGAACGGCATCAGCGTGTTCAAGGCGGCGAACACGTTCCTGATGCTGGTGGCGCTGACGTCTAGCGACGGCACCCGCGATTCGACCGAGCTCAGCAACTACCTCAACCGCTATATCATGCGCGAGCTGAAGCGCGCGCCCGGTGTCGGTTCCGCTGAACTGTGGGATTCCGACCAGGCGTTGCGGATCTGGCTCGATCCGATGAAGCTGCGCGAATACGGTCTTTCCGCCGGCGACGTCAATGCTGCGATCACGGCGCAGAACGCTACTGTGACGGCCGGCACGCTCGGCGATGCGCCGTCGGTGCCGGGGCAGCAACTGGTGGCCTCGGTGAGCGTCAAGGGGCAACTGGTGTCGCCGGAGGAATTCAGCCAGATCGTGCTGAAGGCGAAGCCGGACGGTTCCGCCGTGCGCCTGCGCGACGTGGCGCGGGTCGAACTGGGCCGCGACGATTATTCGTTCTGGTCGCGCCTGAACGGCCGCTCGTCGGCCACCGTCGGGATTCAGCTTGGGCCGCGCGGCAACGCGCTGGAAACCTCGAATGCGATTCGCGCGCGCCTCGCGGAGCTCTCCAGGAGCTTGCCGTCGGGCGTGGAGATCGAGATTCCGTTCGACAGTGCGCACTTCGTGCAGATCGCGATTCGTGAGGTGGTGTACACGCTGATCGAAGCGGTGGTGCTGGTGTTCTTCGTGATGTGGCTGTTCCTGCGCGACCTGCGCTACACGCTGGTGCCGACGGTGGTGATTCCGGTCACGCTGATGGGCGCGTTTCTGGCGATGTGGGCGTTCGGTCTGTCGATCAACGTGTTCACGATGTTCGGCCTCGTGCTGGCGATCGGGATTCTGGTGGACGACGCGATCGTGGTGGTCGAGAGCGTGCACCGCGTGATGGAGGAGGAGGGCTTGCCGCCGCGCGAGGCGACCCGCAAGGCGATGTCGCAGATCGGCAGCGCGATTATCGGCGTGACCGCCGTGCTGACCGCGGTGTTCGTGCCGATGGCGTTCTTCCCCGGCAGCGTCGGCGGCATCTACCGGCAGTTCTCGGTGGCGATGATCGCCTCGATGCTGGTGTCGTCGTTCATGGCGCTTTCGCTCACGCCGGCGCTGTGCGCCAACCTGCTCAAACCGACCGGCTCCACGCCGCATCAGCGCGAGGTCCGGCGCGGCCTGCGTGGTCTCGTCGCGCGTGCCGCATCCCGCTTCGCCGATGGCTTCGAGCGCGCCTCGCAGGGCTACCGCTGGCTCACCAACCGCACCGTGCGGCGCGTGGGCCGGGTACTGGCCGTGTATGCGGTGCTGGTGGGCATCTGCGGGCTGCTCTACTGGCAGATGCCGGGCGGCTTTCTGCCGACCGAGGATCAGGGACAGCTGCAGGTGATGGTCCAGTTGCCGGCCGGCTCGACTCAGGCGCGCACGCTGGCCGTGATCAAGCGCGTCGAGCAGATCCTGCATCGCCATCCCGAGATTGCGCACGTGACGAGCCTGATCGGCTGGAGCTTCCAGGGCACCGGTCAGAACGTCGGCATGGCCTTCGTTGAACTGAAGGACTGGGACAAGCGCAAGGTCAGCGCGATGGAACTGCAGGACCAGTTGAACGACGAGTTCTCGACGATTCTCGACGGTCGGGTGGACGCGCAGTTGCCGCCGTCGGTGCCGGGCGTCGGCCACTCGGATGGCTTCGTGTTCCGCCTGGAAGACCGCGGCGGGGTGGGGCTCGATGGGCTGAAGGCGGCGCGCGAGCAACTGTTCGCCAAGGCCAAGGTGGATCCAGTGCTCGCCGACGTGCACTCTGAGGACCTGCCTGATGCGCCGCGCATCGAGCTGACCATCGACCGGGCCAAGGCGTACGCGCTCGGCGTCTCGTTCGACAAGCTTTCCGACCTGCTCGGCAGCACCTTCGGTTCGACCTATGTCGACGATTTCCCGGCGAGCGGCCGCATGCGCCGGGTGGTGGTGGAGGGCGACGCGAGCACGCGCATGAGCGACGACGACCTGATGGCACTGTCCGTGGAGAATGCGCAAGGCAACATGGTGCCGTTGTCGGCGATCGCGACGCGCAAGTGGACCGTGGGGCCGGTGGCGCTTAGCCGCTACAACGGCTATCCGTCGCTCGACGTGAGCGGCCGCGCAGCGCGCGGCTTCAGCTCGGGTGCGGCGATGGCGGAGATGGAGCATCTGGCCGCTGCGCTGCCGGTCGGCGTGGCGTACGACTGGGTGGACGCGGCGCGCGAGGAGACCGTGGCGGAGAAGCAGACGCCGCTCCTGATCGGCTTGTCGCTGCTGGCGGTGTTCATGGCGCTGGCGGCGCTGTACGAAAGCTGGACGATTCCGTTCGCGGTCCTGATGGTCGTGCCGCTCGGCGTGATCGGTGCGGTTTCGGCGGTGCTGATGCGCGGCATGCCGAACGACGTGTACTTCAAGGTCGGCATGATCACCGTGATCGGCTTGTCGGCGAAGAACGCGATCCTGATCGTGCAGTTCGCCCGCGATCTGCACGCTCGCGGCTTGCCGTTGGCGCGTGCAGTGATCGACGCTGCGGCCGCGCGCTTCCGGCCGATCGTGATGACATCTGCGGCGTTTTTGCTGGGCGTGGCGCCGCTGGTGGTGTCGGGTGGGGCTGGGGCCGAGAGCCGCCAGTCGATCGGCACGGGCGTGTTCGGCGGCGTGCTGGCGGCGACGCTGCTTGGGCTGGTGTTCGCGCCGGTGGCGTTTTACGCGGTGGTGTCGATTACGCAGGGCCGCCGCGGGCGCACTGCTGCGCCGCCTGAGCGCAAACCGGGTGAGCGTGAGCCGGATCCGGCTCGTTCGGATCGGGAGATGGAATCGAGTAAATGAGCGGCAAATAAGCGGCAAATAAGCGGCAAATAAGCGGTAAAGGGGCGGTGCGCTGTCGGCTCGCGTGACGGGAGGCCGGCAGCGCGCCGCTTTATTCGCTCAGCGGCCGGCCCGCTTCGACCCAACGCGTCAACTCCCTTAGCGTCAAACGATAGCGAGCGAAGTTGTGCTCACCGAGACGTGCGATATCTCCTTTCACGGTTTCGATGAGCCGCTCGGCGTCCTGCGGCGAAAGATGGAACTCAGCGACCGCTTGCCCGAGCGGGTGACGGTCGCGGACGATGCGGCTCACCAGTTCATTGATGGCATCGCGGTGTACCGCGCGAAACAGATCGGGCAGACCCGCCGCCTGTATCTGCACCGCATATTTCTCGATCGAGCGGCGATAAGTCCACGCGAACAGGTCCGCGGCGACGCTGGTGTCCAGCCGTTCATAGACGCCGATCTTGGCCCGGCTATAGTCCTCGTCGGTGACATCGAGAAAACTGAGCGGCGCGCAGTTGTACATCAGGAGCGGAATATTCGCGGCGAGCCGGCTGGTTCGCTTGTTGCCGTCCTCGAAGGGCTGCAGATAAGCAAGGTTCAGCCAGAGGAAGAAAGCAGCTTCCACGGGATTCTTGATGTCCCGAGCCTTGGCGACGATGATGCCGAGCATTTCTTCCAGTAACGAAGGCATATGCGCGGGTACATAAACCGTATTGCTAATGTTCACGATCTTCTGGCGAATCGCGCCGAGCGCATTTTCGTCATGCAGAAGACCCTGCATCAGCAGGGTATGAATATTCCGCACCACCATCACGGTCAGCCCATATAACGGTACCTCGTCAATCAGGAATTCGATCGCGCGCTTGTGATTGAGCAGCATGATCGCGTCCTTGTCTTGCGGGTTGGCATTGCCGGAGCGGAACAGCACCTCGGTATCGAGTCGCGTATATCGGTTGCCTTCGAGTCGCGACGACGAGAAGGACAGATCGATCAGCAGCGGCGCGATGACGTTTCGTGCGTAGGTGCCGGCTGGCTGTTGCCCCTGCATGCGTCCTTCCTTAAACAGATCGTTCGCCAGCGACTCGGGCAGCAGGAACGTCTGGTTCGGTTTGTAAGCGTCGACGAAGCTGCGTTGGTAGGTCACCGGCTTGCGCACGCCGAGAGGCGACTCGAGTACCGCGAACAGCTCCTGAGAAGGCCCCGACCATGATGGGGATGCGGTGGGTACGATGACGCCGGCGAGCCCGTCCTGCGCCACCTCGGTCGGCTTGGGTGCGACCTTCTGCGCCGGCAGCCCCCAACGCGACGCCGAAGTGCTGCCGGACTGCTCGACCTTGCCGTCGGCCTTGAGTCGCGCCAGATAGCGCAAGACCGTCGAGGGCGACTCGCCCAGCGCTGTGGCGATATCCGCTCTGGAGACCGGGTGATCCCCGGCGTCCCGCTGTTCGGCCAGATAGTTGAGGATGCTGTCGTAGAGTTCGCGCTTCGCCATGTCGTCGTCAGGAGGGTGCTGGAATGACCCAAGATTGGATCTTGAGCCAATCTTAGATCAAAATGGCCGAAAAATGAACCAAGAATGACTCAAGAATGAACCAAGAATGGTTCAAGATCCAAAAACTGACCTGAGATTGGTCTAAGCGGGCGTGAGCGAGGGACTGCGGACCGCGGGCGCACAACCGGATCGGGCGTCTGCGAACCGCGCGCTGGCAAGGAAATAGCCGGGGCAGGGGAGTGCAAAAAGAATCGCGCCGCAAACCGGGACTGCGAGAGTCCAGCTTGCGGCGCGAGATACAGCCTGTACAGCGGAAACGGTGAGCTTACTTCGACGCCACCAGCACCCACAAACGGGCCAGGTCAGCCGAACCATCGTCGCCCTTGACCGCACGGAACGCCTGGATCGCCTTGGCCTTCTGACCGGCTATGAAGTACGCCTCGCCCAGATGCAGTTGCGCCTGATCCGGATGCGGCAGACCGCCCTTGGCAATCAGCGCTTCCATCGCCGCCAGACCTTGCTGCGCCTGGCCCGCGAACACCTGATTGAACGCCAGGTCGAACGGCGGAATCGGCACACCGTTGCTGTCCACGTTGCTGGTCGCCCGCTTGGTCGCCAGCGCCTGCAGACGCTTTTCGCGGTCCGCACCGGCGTCGTGACCGAGCACGCCCGAGGAGAAGCCCTGGTCGATCACCTGCTTGCCTTCGGCCGAGGTGCCCGCAATGATCGCGAGCTGCGTCATCTGCATGTAGTCGTCAGCCGTCGTCAGCGAACCGGTAGCACGGCGCAGACGATAGGTGTCGATATCCAGATTCGACGCGTAACCCGGCTTGCTGCGGATCGCCGCGAACAGGTCGTCCCAGTACGACTGCTTCGGGTGGAACGCCACCAGCTTTTCGAGCGCACCGCGATAGGTGGCCGAATCGTTAGCCTTCTGCGCGCACGTGCCCAGCAACTGCAACTGCGACTCGTCCGGCGCATGGCCGGCGCGCGCCTGTGCGTCCACGGTGGGCTTGAGCATGTTGACCACGCTCGTGCAGTCGTTCGACAGGTAGTAGGACTGGATCAGCAAGGTCCGCATGTCCGGATCCGTACCACCGGCTTTCAGGTAACGCTGCCCAGTCTTGATCGCGAGCGGGTAGTTCTTTTCCTGAAAGTAGATGCCGGCCAGAGCAGCCGTGGTGCGCTGCTCGTCCGCGCCCGTCAGCTTGCCCGAAGCCAGCAGCGTTTCGTACGCCTTGGCTGCGGTACCGGAATCGCCCGCCGCAGCCGCAGCCGCACCGCGCATCTCTTCGACCATATAGCTTTCATATGGCGTCTTGTTCGGCACGGCGTCGGCCTGGGCGATCTTCGCCAGCGCGTCCTGATACTTGTGAGCCCGGTACGAGTCCTGCGCCGCGTTCAGCGGCTTGGCCACTTCGGGGCGCAGCGTGTCGGCGGCATGTGACACGGCCGGCAGCACGGCGAGGGCGGACAGCCCCCCGAACGCGGCTGCCAGCACGGCACGCTTGAACCTTGAATGGATCATTAGCACTCCCACTTCCTTATTGCATGTACTGCTCGTTGCCGATCAGCCCGATCTTGGTGGCGCCAATGCGCTGTGCCGAAGCCAGCACGGCGGCGACATCCTTGTACGGCACCAGCTTGTTCGGCAGCAGATGGATTTCGGCCTGCACCGGCTCGGCCGCCACCTGGGCGAGCTTCGCGTCGAGCGCGGCCTGGTCGGGCACGACCGTGCCGTTCCACATCATCGTGCCGTCAAAGTCGATGTCGATCTGCACCACTTCCGGCTGCACCGCCGGCGGGGGAGGGTTGCCGACCGGCAGATTCATCTTGATGGCGTGCGTCTGGATCGGGATCGTAATGATCAGCATGATCAGCAGCACCAGCATCACGTCGATCAGCGGCGTGGTGTTGATGTCGACCATCACATCCGGTTCGCCGCCACCGCCCGAAGATACATTCATTCCCATAATCGACTCCATGCAAAGCCGTTGATCGGACCTGATGCAAAGCACTGGGTCCGATCCCTGGCAAAGCTAACCTCAGCCTCCGCGCGGCGGCGGCTCAGTGATAAATGACACCTTGGCGATCCCCGCGCGCTCGCACGCGGTGATCACGCGGCCGATAAACTCGTAACGCGTGTTCTGGTCGCCGCGCACATTGACTTCAGGTTGCGGCATCATGACCGACACGGTCTTGAGTTGCGTCAGCAGCGTGGCTGCATCCACATGCTTTTCGTTCCAGAAGAAATCGCCATCGCGGTTCACCGCGATCACGATACTTTTGGGCGTGGTCTGCAGCGGCTGGATCGCCTCTTTCGGCAACTGCACCGGCACCGTATGCGTAACAACAGGAATCGTGATCAGGAAGATGATCAGCAAAACCAGCATCACATCGACTAGCGGCGTGGTGTTGATGGCGGAGATGACTTCGTCCTCATCCCCCTCTTGCCCAACGCTCATAGCCATGATTTAGCCCGCCTGTTCGACCAGCGTCGCCTTTTGACCTGCCACGCCACCGCGCTTCGTCGAGCGCTTGCTGCCAGCCAGCAGGACGGTGTGCAGTTGTGCACCGAAGGCACGCACACGTTCCATCACCGACTTGTTACGGCGAACCAGGAAGTTGTAGCCGAGCACGGCAGGAACTGCCACTGCCAGACCGATGGCCGTCATGATCAGCGCTTCACCGACCGGACCTGCAACCTTGTCGATCGATGCCTGGCCAGCGATACCGATTGCCGTCAGTGCGTGATAGATACCCCAGACCGTACCGAACAGGCCGACGAACGGCGCCGTGGAGCCCACCGTACCGAGGAAGGCGAGGCCGTCCTGCAGGCGGTTCGACACGTTGGTGATGGCGCGCTCGACCGACACGTCGATCCAGGTGTTGCGGTCGACGGCTTCGAGGAGGGCCTCGTCGTGGTGTTCGCCGGCTTCGATCGCGGTTTCGGCGATGAAGCGGAACGGCGACGATTCATCCAGCAGCCTGGCGCCTTCGGCGAGCGACGGAGCGGTCCACAGCTGTTCGTCGGCGCTCTTCGCGCGGCGGTTGGCGCGGTACTGCTCAAAGAACTTCGTGATCATGATGTACCAGCTGCCCATCGACATGATCACCAGCAGGATCAGCACGAAGCGGGCGACGAAGTCACCGTTTTTCCAGAGTGCGCCGAGACCGTACGGGTTGTTGACGGTTTCCGAGGTGGCCGGTGCCGGCGGCGGCACTGCCTGATCTGCGGGTGCTGCTGCAGGTGCAGCCGTCGGGGCGGTGGCGGCCGATGCGGCTACGGTTGCGTCGCTAGCTTGCGCGTAGGCAATTTGCGGTGCGACAAAGGTCGTCGCCGTGGTTACGGCGAACACCATGCTTGCCGCCACTGCGGCGAGAGAACGCTTTTTCATGTCTGCTCCAGTTCATGCGTTGAACTTGTACAACGTGACTAATAAATCGCTACCGGTACCGCTCAGTTCGTGGGTTCAGTTCAGGCTAAACGTGAACGGAACCTGGACACGGACAGGTTGGCCTTGGGAAACGCAACTAAACTTCTTTACAGCATTGAATGCCGCGCGGTCGAGTGAAGAGTCTTCTGACGACTTCGCGACATGCTCATCCGTAATATGGCCCTGCGGATCGACTACGAATTCAATAAGCACATCACCCGTGACGTTGTTTTCCTGAGCTTCCTTCGGATACACCACGGACGAGCGGATCTGGTCGGAGTTCGGGCAAACCACGCCTACTTCGGTGCTCGGCGCCTTCACCGGAGCCGGGGCGACCGGGGCCGGCGGCGTCGCGGGCTGGGCCACGACCGGGGCGGACTGGTGCGTAATGGTGGCTTGCGGCGGGGTCGGTACGTTGACCTCCGGCGGCGGAACGAACGGCGGCGGCGGCGGCGCGAACTTCGGCGGCGGCAACTGCACGGTCGGCATCGGCGGCGGGGGCGGCGGCTTCACCGGTTCGATAATCTTGGTTTCGATCGGATGCTGGATGACCTGCACCACCTTGGTGGCCAGGCCATTGAGCAGTGCATAGATCAGCACCACGTGGAGGAGAAGAACGACGGCAATACCGCCAAAGCGGCGCACGGGGTTCTGCTGCTTCTTGCCGAACTCGCGTGGGCGACCCGGCCTCTGAATCGCGGATGCGCCCGCCGGAAACTGCCCTTCAACTTTCATGACCACCTTCGATCCTCCCGGCGTGAACCGCCCATTTCCGTGACTGCAGCGTTCTTGCTACGTCGAAACATTGTTTACTTCAGCCCAATCAGAGCACGCAACATTCTCTTTGGACTCCAGATGGGGTGTACCGTGCCACTCGACTCGAGCCGTCAGGCTTGCGCCCCGAACTCCGATCCCGGGTTGCGACGGCCTCTCGCCGACTGTGTGCAAGGCGCGTGCCCGCTTCGGACAGATTCTGATTGGACCGCGGGGATGAGCGGAAGCAGCCAGGAATCTATCTGCGTAGAAGTACTAATAGACGGTATTTGATGCATCCCCTTCGGTTTGATACAGGCTGTGACAGACGAAAAGATGCTCGAGCGTCACACGTATTTCACAGGCCAGCTTTAGGTGTGCGGCTGTGATTCCTGCGACGGAACGATATCAGTTCAAAATCACGCGTCAAACTTTTTTTGATGGGGGCATACTGTGTTTAGAGGCGTCACTCTAATTGCGTGGAGTGCGCTAGAGTGCTTTGCTTACAATATCGCAGGGTTCCGGCAAAAAAGCCGTTTATCTTCAACGATATGCAGAATGATGTTGTAAGCTTATCGCGCTTCGCGTTAATACTTATATACGGCGCGATGAAAAGCGGTATGGGGTTTCAACGCTGCTTTAAAGGATTCTAAAGCAGGTGGGCGATTGACTGCACCAGGAAAAAAAAGTAGCACGGTGCGGGGGATGCGGGAGGGGAACGGCAGGGTCGATGCGAGGTGCATACGGGGCCGACGCGAGACCCAGGCAGCGCAGTCTCGCGTCTCGCGTGTTGCGGCCCGCCGGCTAGCTCGCCGGATTCGCCGCGCCTGTCGCGGCCGGGGCCGCAGCATTGCCGGCTCCCTGGGCATTCGTCATTGGCGCAGCCGTCGCGCAGTCGCTGCGGTACTCGGCCTGCAGTTTTTTCTGGGCCGCTTCCAGATCGGCCGGGTAGACGGCGTCGTCGGCGGCGGGGTTGTAGCCCACGGCCTCGAGTTCACCCAGTTCGCGCATCAGTTGACGGTGCGTCACCTCGGCCTTGAGCGGCTTGAACGGATAGTCGTTGCACTCCTGGGGCGTGAGGTGCGGGGCCGCCATGGCCGAGGCACTGCCTGCCAGCAGCAGGGCCATCAAGACGGTTCTGGTAGCGGTTTTCGTAGCGAGCTTCATGTCTGCATTCCTCCGGTTAAGGTCACACCAGCGAGAGCCGCGACGGGCCGCCGGATGCAGACAAGGCTAGGGGATGGCCACTACCGGACCGGCCTCGTAAGGATGAAAGTTGTTTCATCGTTACCCCGCGGCCGCTGCAGCGGGGCGCTCGCGCGCCGGCTGCTCACGCCCGCAGGTGCAGGCGCGAGGCGCCAACTTAAATATTTTTTAATGAAACCGATGTGCAAGCGTTAAAAGCGCGCGCGTAGCCTGTGCACATCGCTGTCCCCCATGCCGCGGCGCCGCACGCGCCGCCCGGTCTCGAACTCAACCCGCAAGCCGAATATGGCATCATGTCCTTCTGCTGATAACCAGTCGCGCACGCAGCTCAAGATGGCTGAGTTCGCTGCGGCGCGCGAAATCATCATGTCGCGAGTGCTGACAATCGAAGATGACGAGATCACCGCGAACGAAATTGTCGGTGAATTGAAAAGCCGCGGCTTTACCGTGGATTGGGTGGCCAACGGCCGCGACGGCATGGCGCGCGCCATCAGCGACGAATACGACGTAATCACGCTCGACCGCATGCTGCCGGGCGTCGACGGCCTGACCATCCTGACCACCATGCGCAGCATCGGCATCCAGACGCCGGTGCTGATGTTGAGCGCGCTCGGCGACGTGGACGAGCGCGTGCGCGGGTTGCGTGCAGGCGGCGACGATTATCTGACCAAACCCTTCGACCCGGAGGAAATGACCGCGCGCCTCGAAGTGCTGCTGCGCCGCAGTCAAACCCCGGCCACCCAGTTCGAGACGACGCTGCGCGTCGGCCCGCTCGAACTCGATCTGATCTCGCGCAAGGTCCAGCGTGATGGCGAAGAGATCGTGCTGCTGCCGACCGAGTACCGGGTGCTCGAATTCATGATGCGCCACGCCGGCCAGACCATCACCCGCACCATGCTGTTCGAGGCGGTATGGGGCTATCACTTCGATCCGGGCACCAACCTGATCGACGTGCACATGGGCCGCCTGCGCAAGAAGATCGACCCGCCCGGGGTCAAACAGATGATCCAGACCGTGCGGGGCTCGGGCTATATCCTCGCGTGAGCAGACAACCTTGACGGACAACTCTTTCCCCGCGCAATCCGCCCTGGGGCGCCGCTGGCATTCCACCACCTTTCGTCTGATTACGGTCTACGCCGTGATCTTTTCCATTTCGGTGATGTCGCTGCTCGGCTTTATTGGTTGCGCGGTAACGGGCGACATGGAGCGCGAGACCGACGTCGTGATGGAGTGGCAGTTCATCTACTTCGACTCGATGCCGCACAGCGAGCTGTCCGAAGCGATCCACCGGCGGCTCGAACATGAGCGGATGCATTCGAACTACTACGGCCTGTTCGCGGCCGACGGCCAGCATATCGCCGGCGACGTACTGACAATGCCGCCCAATCTGCCGGTCGACCGGCGCGGCGTGACGCTCGAGCACACCCTGCAGGTGATGGGCGGCGAACCGGCGCCGGTGGTGCGCGCCATGGCCGAGCGCCGCAGCGACGGCGAGACCCTGGTGCTGGCGCGCGATCTCACGCACATCCTGCGGATTCGCGAAACCATCGTCAATGCGCTGATCGGCGGCGGGATTCTCTGCCTTGTGGCCGGCGTGGTGGGTGGCCTCGCGCTGAGCGTGCGGCAGATGCGCCGCCTGAAAGCGATTCGCCGCGTCACCCAGCGCATTGCCCAGGGCGATCTCGGCCAGCGCCTGCCGATCGGCGGACGCGACGAGATCGACATGCTGGCGCATCTGGTCAATCACATGCTCGAAGAAGTCGAGCGGCTGATGAACGAGGTCAAGGGCGCCTGCGACGGCATTGCCCACGACCTGCGCACGCCGCTCGCTCATGTGCGAACCTTGCTGGTGCACGTCGCCGAGCGCGCCGACAGCGTCGACGACGCGGCGCTCTCGAGTCTCGTGGAGCGCGCCCGTAGCGAAACCGATGCGCTGCTCGACCGCTTTCGCGCCATGCTGCGCATCTCCGAGATCGGCACGCTGCAGCGGCGCGGCGGCTTTGCCGAGGTCGAACTGCAAGCGCTTGTCGACGAAGTTGGTGAGCTGTACGAACCGCTTGCCGAAATCCGCTCGCTGAAATTTACGGTGGAGTCCGTGGCCGTCGAGGCGATTCACGGCGACCGCGCACTGTTGTTCGAAGCGTTCAGCAACCTGCTCGACAATGCCTTCAAGTTCACCCCGCCGGGTGGAGCCGTGCGGATGTCGCTCAGACAAACGCCGGCTGGGCCGCTAGTGGAGATCGTCGATAACGGCCCAGGCATCCCGCTCGACGAGCGCGACGCCGTGCTGCTACGCTTCTATCGCGGCGAGCGTACGCGCCATCTCGCGGGCTCGGGGCTGGGGCTTTCCATCGTCTCGGCCGTCATGCGCGTGCACGACTTTACGATGCGCATCGGCAACGCTGACCCTGGCACGCACGTGAGCATCGAATGCTGGTCGAGGACGCTCGCATGACCATGCCGGTTTTCCTTCCTGGTCGCTTGCCTGCTCTTATGGGAGGCTGAATGCGCATTCTGTTCGTCGCCGCATCGCATCCTGAATCCGCGTGGCTCTATAAAGCCTTGCAAGAAAGTGCCCACAGCCTGCAGCGCGCCGACGATTTGCGCGACGGTGCGTTTCTCGCCACCCAGGAGCCGTTCGACGCGATCGTCCTCATGTCGCTCGAACCGGCTTCATATGACGGCCTGCTCGCGGCACTGCCGCAGTTTGGCGAGGCCGCGACGGGGGCCGCGATCGTCGTGGTGCTGGGGCAGTCGAGTGCCCAGGATCGCACCCGGATGTTGCGAGCCGGCGCGGATGCCTGCTTTGGACAGCCCTATTCGTTCATCGAAATGCACGAGCGCATGCAGGCGCTGCGGCGCAACGCCGTCTCGCGCGCGGCGCAGGATTTGCTGCCGGCGGTTGCCGCGGCGAGCGCGGCACTCACGCTCGATCCGCTCACCCGCGAACTGGTGGACGGCCAGGGCCGGCTGGTGGTGACGCGGCGCGAGTACCTGCTGCTCGAATGCCTGATGCGCCAGCCCAATGCGCCGGTGCCGCGCGATCAACTGATCCGCTACGCGTGGCCGGAGAAGGACGATGTCGATCCGTCGAGCGTGAATCTGGTGGTGTCGCGGCTGCGGCGCAAGCTCGCGCAGCATTTGCCGGACGTGCAGATCGAGACGGTGAGCCGCTACGGCTATCAGATCAGGACAGGGTAGCGCAAACGCTCGCTCGCAAGCTCGGCGCAGTCTATCTGCGTATCGATACGTTGGAGCAGGCATTCATCGCGTCCGGGAGCGGACCGGTGGATATCGGACCTGCCGGCTATCTGGCCGGATATGCAGTTGCTGCGGATAACTCACGTCTTGGGTTGAACGTCGTCGCGGACTCGGTCAATGCGTTGCACGTTACGCGCAGCGCCTGGAGAACTGTGGCGCTTGAGGCAGGTGTGCGCATCTTCGAGATTGAGCTGATCTGTTCTGATACAGCGACGCACCGTCTGAGGGTTGAGGCGCGACAAGCCGAGATTCCTGGCCACGAACTGCCGACATGGAAGAACGTGCTTGAACGTCGATATGAACCATGGGAATCGGAGCATCTTGTCGTTGACACGGCTAACGTTTCGGTCGAGCAGGCCGTTGAAACGATCACCCATCGCCGGTTGTTGTCGCTTCCTGAGACTCTAGTGATGTAGCGTGCAAAGCATTCGTTTCCTTTCCCGTTTGGAACAGGAGGTAGTCGAGGCAGAAGCTCTGTCGTTGTCGTTGCCGGGACTCAAACGTCCAATTACGGTTCGTTGAAGCTGACTTGTCAGAGCCCGGCTTGATGGGCTCGGAACGGCGGTTGGGGGCGCGTTGTGCCAATCGTCATCAGGCAGGTATCGTTAAGGGTTATTCGATGCCTGCCCACACGCGCCGCGGCACGCACATAGCCACCGGAGTGAGGGCAGGCATCGAATAACCCTTAACGAACTGAGCCGATCGTGAAGCGGACATTCACCGATGTCGGCGCAAACTGCTCAATCCCAGCAACAGATTATGGCTTCTCGCGCGGACGCGATTCAACTTTCCACCCGCCCGGCCGTTAGACAATATGGCGGTTTAGAATCGCCTGGCTTCGGCAACGGTTGATAGTTGCCCTTCAGCCCTTCGCTACTGAATCCACGTGTGCGGCCCTAACCCCGAAGGAGACCCACTTGCAGAATCTCGTCTTCGCAAACACACGGGTGGTTCCACCTTCGCGCTGGCTGTCTTTCCCACTTATTGCTGCATTGATTGGATACGGAGTCGTGCTGTTCACGCCTGCCGTACTGAACGATCCTGACACATACTGGCACGTTGCGTCTGGCGTGTGGATCCTCGAGCACCACAGCGTGCCGCATGTCGATCCCTTCTCGTTCACGATGGCTGGTCATCCATGGGTCGCGCACGAGTGGCTGTCCGAACTGCTGATGGCGCTTGCATACCGCGCCGGCGGCTGGAACGGAGTCGTCGTGCTGTTCGGCATCGCGACGGCGACGACTGCAGGCTGCCTCGCGTGGTACCTCGCAGGACGGTTGCGCCCGCTGGCCGCCGTTGTCACGCTAACCCTCGGGATGACGTGCCTGAGTTCCAGCCTTCTGGCGCGTCCACATCTGCTCGCTTTGCCGATCCTTGTGCTGTGGACGATTGGTCTGCTGTCCGCGCAGGAAAGACGCGCTTCGCCGCCGCTACGACTATTGCCGCTGATGCTGATCTGGGCGAACCTTCACGCCAGCTTCATCTTCGGCCTCGCACTGGTCATACCGATTGCCTTTGACGCCTTCTTTGAGGCAAAGCGTGATGGATGGCGCGTCGCACGCGCCTGGGCGCTGTTCTTCGCTGCCGCGCTAGCAACAGCGCTGCTCACGCCGCACGGATGGCACGGCTTGCTCTTTCCATTCCAGCTTACCGCAATGGAGAACGTCGCCAGTATCGGGGAATGGCAACCTCTCGATCTGCATTCGCTTCAGCCGATTGAAGGGGCACTCGCCGCGCTGCTGTACGTCGTCGTGTCGCGGCGCGTGCGGGTGTCTGCGCCGCGTCTCGTCATCGTCGCCGGACTCATGTATCTGGCGTACCGGCACAGTCGGCATGAGATGCTGGCCGGCATCGTCGGGGCCGCGGTGCTCGCCGAGCCGCTCGGGCGCGCGTTCGGCAGCAAGCAAGAGGCACTGGCCGTCCGCCGACTGCAGCTTCAAGGGGTGGCCGTCGGGTTGGCATTCGCGGCATTGCTGGCAGGGTTGCGTTTCGCGTTTCCGATCGTGCGTGGCGACGACCCGGTGTCGCCCGTTACCGCGATCTCGGCTGTGCCCGATAGCCTGCTGACGACCCCGGGCTTCAATAGCTACGAATTCGGCGGCTATCTAATCTTCAGGCGCGTGAAGCCGTTCGTCGACGGTCGCGCCGATATGTATGGCGATCCCTTCATCCTGGCGTATGTCGATGCCATGCGACCAGATCGAGCCGCGTTTGAAAAGCTCGTGGGGCAGTACAGGATCCGCTGGGCACTGCTCGCTAACCGCAGTCCTGCGGCAGAGATGGTTGCGAAGCTCCCTGGATGGCGGCGCATCCATGCGGATGCGGTAGCAGTCGCGTTCGTGCGCGACGGGCCGTGATCATCCCGGGGCGCGGCAAGGCGATTGCACAATCGCGCATCTTCGCAAGCTCGCCTCGTTACCGCCAACCGTCATCGCTTTCGACGCGCGGACGGTGCGACGTTTGCATTGTTTTCAGCCCAATCCCGGACTGCCTGCGCAAATAACCGCAGCGCTGTTGGAGGATGGCGATTCGCAGGGTAATAGAGGCACAGGCCGGGGAACGATGGGCTCCAGTCAGCGAGCAACGGGACAAGCCGTCCCGAGAGAATATGCTCGGCCGCAACATAATCCGGCACCCAGGCAATTCCAATCCCATTGAGGGCTGCCTCGATCATGAGGTTGAGGTTGCCTAGCGTCATCGGACCATCGACGTCAATGCTCGCGCTCTTGCCGCGACGTTCAAGATCCCATCGATATAGGGCGCCGCTCTCGAAACGAAAACGGATGCATCGATGTTGTGCGAGATCGTGTGGCGCCTGCGGTGCCGGATGTTGCCGCAAATACTCGGGCGATGCCACCGCTACGAAGCGCATATCCTGTCCGAAACGCACCGCAATCATGTCGCGAGGAACGTCTTGCAGGACGCGAATGCCCGCGTCGAATCCGTCAGCAACGATATCGACCAGCCGCGTATCCACAACGATTTCAACGTGGATGTCTGGGTATCGCGCGAGGAAGTCCGGCAAGACGCTGCGCACGAGCGGCTTCGCCGCGGATTCCGACGCGCTGATGCGAACCACGCCCGACGGACGATCGCGTGTGGAAGACGCTTCGCTCACGGCCTCGTCCAGGTCGGCAATGGCGGGACCGACACGCCGCAGGAATCGCTCTCCCGCCTCAGTGAGCGCCACCGAGCGCGTCGTCCGGTTGAACAAGCGCACGCCCAGGCGTGCTTCGAGCGCGCGCAGGGCATGGCTGAGCGCCGACGGCGACACGCCCAGATGACGCGCGGCCGCACTGAAGCTGCCCTGATGGGCGATTGCCACGAATACGGTCAATTCGGAGAGACCTGCTTTTTGCATTGTTGAAGTATGTTCATAAGCTCATGTAATTGTAGACCGATTGTTGAACGCGCTACAGCGGACTAAGCTTGGTCCTTCACACGCCGCATGGCGAACTGAAGGAGAGACAGCAATGCAAAAGCGCAAGCTGGGTAAGGTTGGACCCGAAGTTTCGGCTATCGGCCTCGGTTGCATGGGCCTGAGCTTCGGCTATGGGCCGGCCGTCGAGAGAGCGGACGGCATTGCACTCATACGCTCGGCGTTTGACGCGGGCGTCACCTTTTTCGACACGGCCGAGTGCTACGGCCCGTTCGTCAACGAGGAACTGGTGGGGGAGGCCGTAGCGCCGTTTCGTGATCGCATCGTGATTGCCACGAAGTTCGGTTTTCAAAATGGCGATTCGAAGAAGCCGGTTGATAGCCGTCCCGAAAGCATCCGGGCTGTTGCCGAGGCGTCCTTGAAGCGGCTCCAGACCGACCGTATCGACCTGTTCTACCAGCATCGCGTTGATCCGAATGTTCCGATCGAAGACGTTGCGGGAACCGTAAGGGACCTGATTCGGGAGGGCAAGGTCGGGCACTTCGGTTTGTCGGAGGCCGGCGCTCAAACGATTCGTCGTGCTCATGCCGTACAGCCGGTCGCCGCGCTGCAAAGCGAATACTCGTTGTGGTGGCGCGAGCCGGAGCAGTCCGTGCTGCCAACACTCGAGGAGCTCGGCATTGGCTTCGTTCCTTTCAGCCCTTTGGGCAAGGGCTTTCTGACTGGCGCGATCAACACGGATACGGTATTCGACAAAAGCGACTTTCGTAACGTCGTGCCGCGCTTTTCTGAAGAGAACCGCAAGGCGAATGCGGCGCTCGTCGACGTGCTCGGTGCGATAGCGGACGGAAAAGGCGTCACGCGCGCTCAGATTGCACTTGCCTGGTTGCTCGCACAGAAGCCGTGGATCGTGCCGATACCGGGCACCACCAAGTTGCATCGGTTGAAAGAGAACGTAGGGGCCGCTGCTGTGGAACTGTCGTCGGACGATCTGGCGGCGATCGAGTCAGCGTTGCGCGAGATACAGATTGTCGGCGAGCGCTATCCGGCGCATATACAGCAGCGCGTTGACCGCTAACGCGGAGCAATCGAACTAAAGTGGATGAGCGAACGAAAGCTGGACCTGTAGGGCAACATAGCCCTACGTGGCCAGCTGTCGAGCCCGGAGCCACTGCATCAACGCGAGGCTGATGAATTGGCATAAGTCGATTCCCAGCCGCCGCCGAGCGCCTTGCAGAGGGTGATGAGATTCGCGGCAGCGGTGGCCTTGCTTTGCTCCAGCTTGCTCTGGCCGTCTAGCAGTTGCTTCTGCACGTTCAGCACGTCGAGATAGTCAAGTGCCCCAGCCTTGTAGCGTTGCTGCGCGACCGAGAGGGCGCGCTGGTTCAAAGCAACCACCGCCGTCAGTCGATCGCGGCGCTGCTGCTCGGCGTCGTAGACGACGAGAGCATCGTCCACCTCGCGCCATGCTTCGAGTACGGTGCGTTGGTAGACGATCGCGGCCTCCTGTTGTTGCGCCTCGCGCAGGTGCAGTGTTCCCTTGAGACGCCCGCCTTCGAAGATCGGCATCGTGATGGAGGGGCCGACCACAAACTGTCCCGACGCCCAGTTGGCGAGGCTCGAGAGCTGAAGACTCTGAAAACCCGCGCTGCCGTTGAGCGAGATGCGCGGATAAAAATCGGCCTTTGCCATGCCGATCGACGCCGTGGCCGCATGCAGGTCCGCTTCCGCCTTCCTGATATCGGGTCTGCGTTGCACCAGCTCCGATGGAAAGCCGATAGGCACCTGTGCGGGCAGCTCGGGAACGTCATGCGGTTCGCCGAGTGTTTTCTGCAGTGCACCCGGTTCCTCGCCGAGCAAGACGCCAATCGCGTTGATGGTGGTCTCGCAGCGCGCTTCGAGCGTCGGAATCAGACTTTCGATTGACGCCGCTTGCGCGGAAGCGTTGGCCACGTCCAGATCCGTTGTCACGCCCTCATGCACGCGTACCTGGGTGAGCTTCGTGGTATCGCGAGCAATCTCGAGGTTTTGTTTCGCGATGCGAAGCAACGACTGGGTGTCGCGCAACTCGATATAGTCTCGCGCGAGTTCGGCGCGGGCAGACAACAACACGGCGTTGCGGTCTTCATAGGAAGCTTCCGTCAAGGCAGTCGCGGCTTCGACACCGCGTCGATTGCGGCCCCAGATATCGAGTTCCCAGGATGCATCGAAGCCCGCTTGATAGAGGTTGTAAGCCGGTGACCCCTTGGAGCCCGGCAACGGCGCCACGCCAAGCGGCGCACCACCCGAAGCGGATTGCGACTGGGTTTCGGTCGGGCTGACCCCGAGCAGCGACAGAATGCCGTTCTCGCTGCCGCGCTCGCGGTCATACGACGCAGCGCCGTCTAGCGTGGGATATTCGGCCGCACCCGCAACGCGCTGTTCGGCCCGGCTTTGCCGAAGGCGTGCCGACGCCGCGGCCACATCGAGGTTCGCATCGGCCAGTTGCTGTTCGAGCGCGTTCAACGTAGGGTCGTTAAACAGGGTCCACCAATCTGGGCTGAATCCTGCCTCGACGGCCTTGCTGGGTGCTTGTGCAGATTGCGTGCGCTCAAACACTTGCGGCGGTGTGGACGTGGTTGGACGTTGGAAATCCGGTCCTACGGTGCAGCCCGCTATCACGAGGCACGCCAATATCTCCAACGCTAACGCGCGGAACATGCGGAGAGAAAAATTGTTCGCCTTCATTTTCCATCTCCCGCTTGGGCTGGTGCGTCGCCATGCTGACCGACGGCCACTACCGTTTCGACAGAAAGCCCCACGCTCAACGCGGACGCCGCCTCTTGACCTCGGTCTATGGCGATCTTCACCGGTACGCGTTGGACGACCTTGGTGAAGTTGCCTGTCGCATTGTCGGGGGCGATAGGCGCAAAGCTCACGCCGGTCGCAGGGGCGAGGCTATCGACATGGCCGCGAATCACCACGCCGGGCGCGCTGTCGACCTTGATCCGCACGCTTTCGCCAGGCCGCATATAGGTGATCTGGTTTTCCTGGAAGTTGGCGACGACATAAGCGTCGGACAGCGGCACGATCGCGAGCAGCGGTGCTCCCGGCGTCACGAATGCGCCAACCCGGACAGAACGCCGTCCAACCTTGCCGTCGACCGGCGCGTGAATCTCCGTATAGGACAGATTGAGCTTTGCCTGCTCGAGCGCCGCCTCGGCGCGTGCGAGCGCGCCGGCCGCCTTATCGCGCTGGGTCTGCAGTACGTTCAGGTTCTGCTCGGTCGACTCCAGCGCGGCCTGGTCGTGAGCCTGCTGCGCGAGCTGCTCGGCAAGCGTGCTGGCAGCGTGCTGTTGCTCCTGAGTTGTGCCGGCGCCGGCTTCCGAGAGATCCTGGTAGCGCGCGGCGTTTTGCCGTGCAAACGCGATCGATGCATCGTCGGATTTCAGCGTCGCACGCGCCTGTTCGACCAGCGAAGGTTGCCGCGCGATCTCGGCGTCGTAGTTCGCGACGGACGCCTTTGCCGCTGCCACGTCTGCTTGCGCACTCATCAGTGCGGCCCTGAAGTCGCGATCATCGATGCGCACCAGCAATTGCCCGGCTTTGACCGCCTGGTTGTCGTCGACGAATACGTCGGTGACCTGGCCGGCGATACGCGGCGCCACGAGGGTGAAATCCGCCTCGACATAGGCATCGTTGGTGGATTCGGTATTGGAGCCGCCAGACAGGCTTGAGCAAGCCCATACGCCAACGCCGACGGCGACAACCAGAGCGGCAACACGAATGACTTTGAGGGGAGAGCGAGCAGCGGATGACATGATTATCGTCCCTTAACGAGAAGAGGGCGGCGTCGTGCACCACGGCGGGTAAATGCGCACGGGTAACACGGGCACCAGGAAAAGAACTGCGATGGCAACGCCTGCCAGGACGCGATAGAGATCCGCGGAGGTCAGGACCACGGCCTGCTCGTGGATCCGGTGGGCAAGTTCGCCGAGACCATGAGCCGCATCGATGCTTTGGCTCGTCATCAGCGCGTGATTGCCCAATTGGTCCACGAGCATGTTCGAATGCAGGCGTTCGCGATCGGTCCCCAAGCCTTCGATTAACGCGGTCGCCACAGCCGCCGAAAATGTCTTCAGCGAGTTGAACATCGCTGAGGCAAATGGACCCTCCGCCGGGGCGAGTCCCGTCGTCACGCCCATCAGGATTCCCAGAATCACCATCGGTTGCGCGACGATCTGTATCGATTGAAGCCAGTAGAAATCGTTGCGGATCCACTCGGAGGTGATGAAGCTCCCCATCAGGCATGTGGCGACCATGAGGCACAGTCCAATCGCCATGACCCACCGGTGGTCAACCCGCCGCAGATTCAGGACCGCAGCCGTCAGAGGAAGCGTGATCAACAGCGGGATCGCAACCAGCAGCGACAAGGGCGCAGCCTGCAGTGGCCGGTAGGCATGAACCTTGGCGAGGTATTGGGCGGGTATTGCCGCCACGCCGACCAGCAGGATCACCGCGCCCGCGAGTGTGGTCAGTCCGTGCGTAAAGTTTCTGCGCGCAAGCAACTGCAGCTTGAAAAACGGCAGCGGGTGAAACCACTCATTGACGAGGAATGTCGCAAACAGCAGCGTCCCGCCAATAAACATCACACGAATCAACCCGGAATTGAGCCAGTCAAGACGATCGCCTTGCAGAAGGCCGGTCACGAGCATGGCGACGGCTGGAAATCCCGTCAGAAACCCGGTCCAGTTGAATGCCTTGAGCCGTTCGAGTTTGAGCGGATCGTCCGGAAGCCCTTGCTGGATCGCCACGCAGACCGCGATACCAAGCGGCACGATTTGCCAAAAGACCATTTGCCAACCGACATACTCGGTCCACAAAGCGGCGAGCGGTGTGCCGAGCGCCGGTCCAAAAGTTGCCGTGAGGGCGTACCCGGCGAGTCCGTACAGCTTTACTTTTGGCGGAAGATAGCGCAGCGCGACGATGATCAACATCGGCGGAAGGCAACCGCCTGCAATCCCCTGCAGGACGCGCAACACATAGAGCGTAAGCAGGTTCGACGCGAAGGGGCAGAGGAACCCGAAGAGCATCGTCGCGATCACGGCGCCGATCGCGAACCGCTTGAGCGTGAACGTGATCCCAAACCACGGGGCAAACACCATCGTCGCGACATTGGCTGCTTCAAATAGGGCGGTCAGCCAGGTTCCATCGTCATGCCCAATCGAGAGCGCGCCCTGAATGTCAGCCATCGAGAGTGCTGTGACCTGCTCGTTGAGAATGGCCAGTAAAGACGCAAACAGCATCCCAACGAGGCCAACCGCGAGGCGAAGCGAAAGCGTGGACTGTGTGGGCGTTGGCTGCGCAGGAGCCTTTGCTGCCGGCACATAAGCGGGCGCCGGCGATCGTGCGACGGTCAGTGCTTCCGCTCCAGTTGTTAAAGGGTCGCCAGTAGTCATAGAACTCCCGCTGCTGCTTTAAGTGAATAGGATGGCTAAATATATACATTGGAGGTGGAAACAGAACGGCACATCCTCCAACACCGATAGCGCAATGCGGCAGGCTTACGCCTTCGGTTGCGCTGCTTTAAAGTACTGCGGTGCTTCCCGGCGGTCGAACATTCCGTATTCCCGGATGATGCGGATATTGCGCAAGCGCAAAATATCCGCAGCCGGCGCATTGCGTTCGAACGCTTCAGCTGCCGCATGGTCGCGCCACGTCACCACCGCGATCACGTCGCCCGGCGCCATCAGTGCGTCGAATACGTCCCAGGAAACGAGGCCGGGCGCGCTCGTATCTACGCCAAGCGATTTCGCCACCCCTTCTGCGCTACTTTGCTTGACCCAGTCCGGCGAGAGTTTCCCATCATGCAGCGTCACCGCCTTGCCTTGACCCGTCTCGGTGACATCCAGGCGCTGCTCGCGCAAGACCTGTCCCGCGGGCAGTTTGCTATCGCTGACGGTCTGGCCAATGCGCAGGCGATAGTCGGAAAACACCCGGTCACGCGCAGCTTGCATGATCTTGTGGTGCGTCTCCTGGCTGCGCCAGCGTATGAGCGACTTCTCGTCGCGCCAGCTCGACAGCGAAAGAAGCCATCCCTCGCGTGTGAGACTTGCATAGCGGTTGTTGTCGATAAACCCGTCGATCTTCTCGAGTTCGGGGCGCAGCATCCTGGCCATGCCGAGATAGGCGTCGAACTGTTCGGGTATGGGCTTCACTTCAAGCATTGCGGTAAACATAGGCACCTCTTTCGTTTGGTTGGCTGTACGACGTGTAGTGATTGTCCAGGATAGGCCCAATTAATTGGAGTCTGTGCTGGTTGGTATTGGGCCAATGAATTGAAGAATTTTGCCAGGCGGCGGTGAGGGGGGCTGATAACCATCGCGGCCTGAAAAAGTCTTTTTCAGGCCGATAGCACGAGTTTCTCTGATCGGATCACAACGCTTAGAATCTCGGCGTGTGGATACGGTGATCAGCGCGGGAGGCGGAATGGACAAATTGCGTGAGATGGAGATTTTCGTCGCCATCGTCGAGCGAGGCAGTTTTACTGGCGCGGCAGAGAAAGCGGGAATGTCGGCCGCCGCGGTCTCGCGGGCGGTCAATTCGCTGGAATCCCGCCTCGGCACACATCTGCTCGCCCGGACGACTCGAACGGTTCGGCCGACTGATGCAGGCATGGCCTACCTCGAAGCCTGCCGGAAGGTGTTGGACACCATTACGGATGCGGAAGCAAACCTGGCGGTCGATCAACTCAATCCCGTGGGGACGTTGACCGTTTCTGCACCGGTCCTGTTTGGCCAGCGATATGTTGCTCCGCTGGTCAACGCCTTCGCGCTGCGTTATCCAGACGTCAGCATCAATGCTGTGTACGTCGATCGAACCACGCGGCTGCTAGAGGAGGGGGTGGATATTGCCATCCGGATCGGTCATCTCGGAGATTCGTCGACATTCGCCATTCCGCTAGGATTCGTGCGGCGTCGAACGTACGCGGCTCCCTCTTATCTCACCGCGCATGGGGAGCCGCTTCACCCCAAAGATCTGACCCAGCATCGCTGTGTGTCCTTCACTGGCGTTTCGCTTCCGCTTGAATGGGTGTTCAACGAGAACGGTTCAAGATTGCCTGTGAGACTTCAGCCGCGGATGATTGTCGATCTGGGTCCCGCTGCTATTCTTGCCGCTGTCGACGGTGTGGGGATAACGCAGTTGCTGTCGTACCAGGCGGCCCCTGAGGTAGCCGATGGCCGGCTCCAACCTGTCCTGACTGCATTCGAACCCGAGTCGACCCCGGTGAGCCTGCTTCATGTGGAGCGGCGCAGCACCAGCGGCAAGATTCGCGCCTTCGTGGAATTCGTGACCGAGACACTACGCAACAACCCGCACCTTCAGGGCGTGGACGCTACTGCAATGCGAACTTCCCGGTAGGCGGCCACCAGCGCATCGAGGTCGAATGCCCGATTCAGTCCACTTGGATTGGGTACGACCCATGCCCTTGCGCCGCCGAAGGGCTTGGCCTGCAGGCCCCAATGGATATCGCGTGTGCCGGAGATCGCCGAGACCGCCATCTTCCCAAGGAAGACAATGTGCCGCGGGGCGTAATGCTCGATCTTGCGCCGGAAAGCATCCCCGGCCAGTTCAAGCTCGGCTCGCGACAGTTCGGCGGCCTGCGCTGTTGGTCGCTGGACCACCGTTGTGAGACCGCAACCATAGCGAAGGAGCGTGCGGTCGTCCTCGGGACGAATCTGCTCGGGAGTAAAACCTGCGAGATGCACGACCCGCCAGAACCGATTGCCTCTGCCCGCAAAGTGATGACCTGTGGATGCCGCACGGATGCCTGGATTGATTCCGCAAAATATGAGTGGCAGATGCGGTGCGATGATGTCAGGAAGAGATTGAAGAGTATCAGGGTCAATCACAGGTGAGCCACTCCTTGAAGCGAGACCTGCTTGCCTGCTTCGCCGCGAAAGCGTTGCCGATACTGTTTCGGTGTTACCTCCAGGCGCCGGGAGAAAGTCGTGCGCATATGCGTGGCACTGCGAAAGCCGCACTTGAATGCCACGGTCTTTAGCGGCGCATCGGTGTCTTCGAGCAACTTTCTCGCGGTGTCGACGCGCACCTGCTCGACAAACACGGATGGTGTCACCTTGGCATGCTTGGAAAATACTCTCGAGAAAGTCCGCCGGCTCACGGCAACTGCGCTCGCGAGTTCTTCGATCGATAGCGGATCGGTTATATGCTCGGTCACATAGCGGTGCACTTTGCCGATAATCGGATCTTCGTCCCTTCCTGTTCCCATATACGGGCTGTACTGGGACTGGCCGCCTTCGCGCTGGATATAGACGACAAGGCGTTTTGCGACACGCACCGCCAGCTCGTGCCCCCAGTCCTCGGCCACCAGCGACAGGCACAGATCGATTCCAGCCGTCACGCCTGCGGAGGTGAAGAGGCGCCCGTCACGCACGAAAATCTTGTCGGGCTGCACGGATGCCTGCGGAAATTCGTGGGCGAGGCGGTCTGCGTCCGCCCAGTGAGTCGTCACTTCCTTGCCATCAAGCAGTCCCGCATGAGCGAGCACGAAGGCTCCATTGCAAACGGAACCGAAGCGTGTCGCGTCTCGTGCCTGATTTTGCAGCCACGTCAGAAAGTCGCTTGATGGTTGGGCGTCGGGCAATTGAGGCCCGCCTGCGACCAGGAGCAGGTTCCATTGCGTGTCGACATCTGCATAACCAAACGGCACGGAAAGTTGCATCCCGTTCGAGCAGGTCACGGCGCCGGCCCGCGGTCCCACAAGAGAGACTTCATATTTCTGCTGTGCGGAAAGCATCGTGTTTGCTTCCGCAAACACGTCGAGGGGGCCCGCAACGTCGAGCGCCTGCACACCATCGAATATAACAATGGCGACTTTCATGCCGTGACCTTCAAGGAGTGAGTAGGCCCGTTTCCCATACCGGTGATTCGCTTGGCTTCACCGGGACGACTGGCTCAAGCCTGCAAACCTGTATTGACGAGCGGTACCCGAGCTTACCGCAATGGCCCGAAAACAGGGACGTACTAACCGGTAATTGTCTTTTGCGTCTGTGTAATGAGACCGGACTCGAGCGGCGCTCAGGAGACATTGACCCTCCTGCGGACCCCACGGAACCCAGCGCAACCAAACGTACGACGTTACCGCAGCGGCGCCGTTGGCCCAAATGTGACATTGATTGGCCCAGCATGGCGGCATCCGTGTGTTCCCTCTCCCGTGACGGCTGAATACACTTTGCTCAAGTGGACGCGGGACGATAACCCAGGACGGATTCATCATGTTGAAAGAAACCCATACTTCGCACCGGGTACTAACCGGGTGCAGTCGCAACAGATGCGCGACGCTCGTGCGCAGTCCGCGCGCGGAGTGACAGCACATGCATGTCGCAATGATGCTGTACGCAGGATTTCGGCTGCTCGAAGTGACAGGCCCGATGGATGTCTTCCACGAAGCGAACCGTCTGTGCGGCACAACCTTCTACGAGCAGCATCTCGTGGGGCCGTGGCCGGGACCCGTTCCGTGTTCGAATGGCGTGGCGGTGGGCACGACGGAGTCTCTGCTGGATGTGCCTGGTCTACTCGACATCGTCGTAGTGCCAGGTTCCCCGGCTGTCAGCTCGGCGCGCGAGCACGGCGAACTGGTGGACTGGCTCAGCGATGCCGGACGCAAGGTGCGCAGGCTCGCGTCGGTGTCCAACGGGGCTTTTTTAATCGCGCGCGCCGGCCTCGCCGACCATCGCTCGTTGACCACGCATTGGCGTGATTCGCAACGTCTGTCCAGCGAGTATCCCTTGGTGCACGTCGTCAGCAATCGAAGCTGCTTGAAAGATGGCAACCTGTACTCGTCGCGTGGTGTAAGTGACGGTATCCGGGTGGCTCTGGCTCTCGTCAAGGAGGACCTTGGCGAAGAAATCGCCAGCAGCATTGCAAGGTCATTGTCGAGGCAGCCATGATCCCAAACCCAATCATTGCTTCACACGCCCCATGGTTGACGAAAATTTAATTCACAGGGCACTCGCCAACCCTTTCAGGCGCGAGATTTTGAGGTGGTTAAAGACGCCGGAAAAGTACTTTGTGCGAGGGCACATCGACCTTGGTTGCGGGGTGCCGTCCAGTGCCATTCACGCGCGCAGTGGGCTGTCTCAATCGACCGTATCAGCGCACGTCGCGGCACTGGTCGACGCGGGACTGTTGGTTTCGACCCGCGTCGGCCAGTGGATGTTTCTGTCACGAAACGAGGCGGTGATTCGCGCCTTTGCGGCACAGATCAGCTTGCACCTGTAGTCGTTGAATTCAGGCGCGACGCACTGTGCTGCCACGCTTCGGTCATTCGTCCCTTTGTCTTATCAAGTTTTCAAGCTCTGCGGGGACAAAACTCACCACATGTTCAAACGTCTCAGGAGGAATCTCGCGGTCGATACATTGCTGCCAGTAATCTATGTGAATTTTGTCGATGGCAAGCGTAGAAGTACCTACATGAGCGCCTCCTGGACTCTGCACATCGAACCACGATAAGCGCATACGTCCGTCACGCGTGGATTTGAAAATGGTTTCGAAGTGCATCCGTTCCCGATCCAGCGTCTCGATGCATTCCGCTTTTCGTTCGATCAGTACGCGCAACCACTCATCGGCCTTGACTTCCATGCCCGTCTTCACGGTAAATGTGGTTAATGTCGTTCTGAAAGCCATCGTTCCCACCTTGTTTCTTGTTGTGACGATCTTCGGAGAAACCCATGTTCCCTCATCCTGCTGATAACGGCATCGTTACTGTGCCCACGAATCGCTCCGTTGAGCAAGCCGCTGACAAACTCGCTTCACTGATCGAGGCGAAGCAGATCGTCTTGTTCGCTCGCATCGACTTTGCAGCGGACGCGCAACGCGCGGGACTTGCGATGCTGCCGTCGCAGTTGCTCGTGTTCGGTAATCCGCGAGCCGGGACGCCGCTCATGCAAGCCGTGCCGACACTCGCGCTCGATCTGCCTCTCAAGGTGCTGGTCTGGCAGGACGGCGACGGCCGGGTCTGGCTCTCGTACAACGCAACGGACTATCTCCGGGCGCGGCATGAAGTACCTGCAGAATTGATGAAAGCCATCGACGGTATCGGCGCGCTCGTGCAGTCGGCTGCGCTCGACTGAGCTGATCGGGATCAGGCGTGTGCCGGCGATCATGCAGCGATGTAGCGGGGCGCATCATCCGAGCGGCGCAGGACAAATCCATCGGGCCGTACCGTCACCATGCCGTCGTCGGACAGGCTCGTCAGTGTGTACCAGTTGTCTTCGGCGTCAACGAATTCGAGATCCTTACCGATGATATACGCGACGGGTGTATCCGGGTTCAGGCAGGAACGGCCCGAGACCTGCACCGAAGCCTTTGGGCCGGCCAGCAATACATAGCCGTCACCGAAGAGGTCTAGCGTCGAGATCCGTTGGCCGTCACGCCGAATCCAGGCATGAGGGAAGCGCGTTCCGGTCTTGGCCTGCGTGGACTTGAGGGCCGGGGCGAGCGGTCGGCCGTTTCAGATCTGAGCGGAATCACTCAGGTCTGAAACGGCCGGTCTTGCCGTGATGCGCTGTGATGCGTTATGGCCTCAGCAGTAAGGGGCTCTCACAAGTGCTCGCATCACTTGCCGGCCGCCCGAGACGCGGCGGGCGCTCGAACCGCGCTAGACGCACCCGACGCGAAGGCATTGGCGAACTGGTTCGTATAGCCAAGCGTGCCCACGCCACCGATCGAGTTGCACGTCGACGATGCGGCACCGGGCGGACAATCCACGTCACGGTCAAACGACCAGAAGTGAAGGCCCGCGAGCCCATTCTGTTGCACAAAGGCGGCAGCGATACTTGCATCCGCAGGCGTGAAGGTTTCGCCAGCCACATCGTTACCGCCGATCATCGGAGTCAGTTCAATCTGGCTATACGGTACTCCCCAGTGATCGTGCAGGTTCATGGCCGCCTGAACGGCCGATTGCCCCATCTCGCAGGCGCCATTCGCGACCACACAGTTGCCCGGACCCGCCGAACCGTAGTCCATCGTCATCAGGTCGATGGTGTAGTTCTTGAGGCCGTACGTCTGGATTGCCTGCATGACCCAGTCACCATAGGTGTTGAAGCTGTCCTGTGCATTTGCGCCCAAAGAGGTGGCCGTGGTCGATCCCGGCTGGGACGGAGCAAGCGTCGCGAGGGTGAAGCTGAAACGTAGATTGGGATAGGTCTGCTGGGCCACCACCACGCGTTGCACCAGATCGTTGATCACCTGCTGCGTTTGTCCCCCCTCGATGTCGAAATCGATTCCGATGAGGTTATTCGACGCATAACGTTTGATGAACGCCGCCATGCCGGCATCCGTGCCGCATGTAAACGAACCTGCTGCGCCGCCGGTGGAAATCACGTAGTTGACATTGGCCGCGGTAAACAGCGACACGTTTGCAGCAGCCAGGGCGCCGCCATCGACGCCAGCCCAGTTCTCGCTGCCGCATTCACCGGTCGCGAAAGCGAGCGTCAGCGTACGAACATTGCTCGGCAGCACCGACAGCACAGGGCTGATCGTGCCGGTGACGTTCGACGAGATGACGTTGGTGTTCCAGTTCATCGAGATCGTTGCGTCCTTGTACGGGCTATAAACGAATGTTGGGGCCGTACCGGAACCCGAAGGACCCGAAGGACCCGAAGGACCCGAAGGACCCGAAGGACCTGATGGACCCGAAGGACCTGATGGACCTGACGTGCCCGTGCAGGCGCCTACAGCGGTCCACGGCTCGCCGCTACCGGCGCCTCCGCTGTTTGAGGCGGGATTCTGGTTTTCGGTCCACCAGTTGGCTTGGTAGTTGATTGCGTCGAATGACGCGACGTTGCCTTGTGTATAGGTCTGACTGGCACTCCACGCGGCTTGGCAGCTACTGGATGGCGAGGCTGAGGCGAGTAACGATGAAGCTGAAGGCGGTGTGGTTGTGGCGGCCCCTGCATCGAAGGGTGACCACACCAACAGGACGGCCGACGTGAGACCCAAGGCCGACCGCAGTACGATTCCAGATCGTTCTTTCTTCATTTCGTTGTCCTCTATGAGGTGATGGGTTTTATTTCTGATGCATACGCATTAAATCGATCCTTGTCACACTTTTTTATGCGAGCAACGAAAGATGCTCGCGGAGGTTTTGGGCAGGGGTTTTATAGTCTTTCCGGACTGATTTTTCAACGTGAAAGCGACGGCATACGACGCCGTACTGGGCGCTTCATGCCAGATAAATGAATTGGAGTTTTATGCTGGGCAAATGAATGTATCCTGCATATCGCGAAGGTAGAACGATGTATCCGATTCGCATTCCTGCATAAATATTTAAATCTAAACCGGTGCAAGATGATGCCGGTTCTTTTCGGATGTGTGGATCCGGCGATCAGCATATGTTTCGCTTTTCGCCTTGGCGGTCCAGTGGGGGCGGCGCGAGGGATGCATTCTTCTTGCGAGGGCCTTAAGGCAAACTCCTTCCGCGCGAGAGCGGCGACGCTGGTGCCACGGGTTGCCGAAAGGATGCCGAGCGACTATGCACCGGAGAACACCTCGGTCATCTAGCCGGAAACTCGGTAAGGTAGCGTCAGCTAGCGCAAGGAAGTGGTTTCAAGTGGGCGAAACCAACCGCGTCCACAAAATCTGGCAGGCGCCAGATCGCGCCGTTTGCTCCCCATGTACCCTCCACGACATCGTGCACGATCACCGAGGTAGCGAGGCGGCGTTGGTCTGTAGCGGGCAACGCCTGCCTGAATGCATCATCGACCAGCTTGACGAAGCGGGCGCGGCCGGCTGCGTCGAGCACCCCAGCAGGTACGTAAATCATCGCAATGCACGGCAAAACCTGTGCCGTCACATCGATTCCTCCACACATCCAGAATCCCGGCGCGACTTCGTCGACCAGGACCCAGCACAGAGAGCGTTTTTTCGGCTCGTCGGGAATCTGCTCTGCACTTGCAGCAGCGTGACTGAGCAGGCGCACCAGCGCCTCGCGGTGCTGGGCAGGAAAAGAGTCCTTGGGAAGCTTGACGAGAATGTTTGGCAAGTGCGCCCCTTCATTTGTGTACGGGAGCTTGCATTAGAGCGCCTGCGTGCGGAGAAGCCGAGTGTCTAATCGGACACCTTTCACGCGTATTCAGCCATTCTACGATTTCACGATTCTTGTCCTCAGCGGCACCTATCCATCCAGTCTCGCGCTAACACCGGACATTCTCTCGGCGGCACCATAGCGGCGTCCTGTTCTGCCGCTTTCCGGCTTCAGGCGGCCTCGAATGACCGTCAAGCAGATCGCCGGGCAAGTAGTCTATAACGACGCCGTGGCTGTCAGAAGAATGATGCGCGCAAGCTTGTCGGCGCGACGCCACGACAATTCAGACTGACCGCGTATGAAACGTAAAGTTAAACCCGTATCGGGATTAACATCCTTTTGACAGTAAGCCTGGCGACCGTAATCTGGCGCTGAACAGCATAAACGGGCGCCTGTCATGTTTTTCAGAGCGGGGCAGTAATTGCAATGCATAAATTAGCTGTGACGCATAAATCCTATTATTCTTGCTAGCCTTTCTCATTGACCAGGGCAATTTTTTGTGAAAATATCCGTTCGCTGTCTTCGTCCATAAGTCTGGCCTCTATTGGGTGACTCGGGAGGACTCGGGGATGCTACACGGTTGAGCATCATGCTATGTAGAGGAAGAGCGTCTCATATTGATCTGTTCGATATGAGATAAATAGTATGTGCGCAACGTTTATTTGTTTGGCTTGATGCTTAAGCCGGTTAAATTAAAATCAAGACAGAAAGAAATCGTTTTCGTGTGTTCGGCTGAGTGAGTTTAATAACAAAGAATAACTATTTAAAGATCAGAAGTGCCTCGATCGCCGGCGTGTTAAGGATTGAATGAATATCCGGATGCCTTGCGCTCCGAACCAGAAGATAACCAAGGAGATTCCCGTCATGGGTATGCGCCCAGATCCAACGTTCCACGCATCGCCGAAACTGGCGATGGATGCGCCGCCGGAAGACTTCGCCTACACATTGCTGTTCAGCCCGGATTTCTCGCAGCCCGACGCGCTCGCTGTCATCGACGTGAGGCCCGGCTCGCCGACCTACAGCCAGATCGTTCACACGGTGCCGATGCCGAACAAGGGGGACGAATTCCATCACTTCGGCTGGAATGCCTGCTCATCGTCCCTGTCGCCACTGACCGGTCACGCTTTCCTCGAACGACGCTATCTGATCATTCCCGGATTGCGTTCGTCACGCATCTACATCGTGGACACCAAGCCGCATCCAACCCAGGCGCGGATCCACAAGATCGTCGAACCTGATGAGATCTTCCGCAAGACCGGCTACTCGCGTCCGCACACGGTTCATTGCGGGCCCGAAGGAATCTACGTCAGCACGCTCGGTGGCGGGGGAGAGGATGGTACGGACGGACCGCCGGGCATCTTTATCATGGACTGCGAAACTTTTGAAGTCCTCGGCCGCTGGGAGATCGACCGCGGCTCGCAGGAAAAACATTACGATTTCTGGTGGAACCTGCCGCGCAACTACATGGTGTCGAGCGAGTGGGGGTTGCCGCCGCAATTCGAGAACGGGGTCGTCCCCGAGGAGCTTCTGTCGAATAAGTACGGGCACCAGATACATTTCTGGGACCTGCGGGCGAGGCGCAACGTGCAGACGATCGACCTCGGCGCGAACCATCAGATGGCGCTCGAAGTGCGGCCGGCCCACGATCCCCTCCGGGAGTACGGCTTCCTTGGCGTCGTGGTCGATACGACCAACCTTGAAGGGTCCATCTGGACCTGGTGGCGCGAGGGCGGGAAGTTCCACATCGAGAAGACCGCGACCATCCCGCCCGAGCCCGCAGACGCGGAACTGCTTCCGCGGATCCTTAAGGGATTCGGTGCCGTGCCGCCGCTCGTCACCGATATCGATCTCTCTATTGACGACAAATTCCTGTACGTCGCCTGTTGGGGAACCGGGGAGTTGCGCCAGTACGACGTGACGGAACCCCGGAAGCCGAAGCTCACAGGATCGGTTCACCTCGGTGGGGTTATACGGCGGACCCCGCACCCGAACGGAAAGACCTTCGGGGGCGGTCCGCAGATGGTCGAGATCAGCCGCGACGGGAAGCGTGTCTATTGGACCAACTCGCTCTATTCGACCTGGGACGACCAGTTCTACCCGGAAGGCGTGCCTGCGGCACAGGTCATGGCTCACGTCGAACCTGGTGGCGGGTTGGCGCTGGCCGACGATTACTGGGTGGAGTTTCCCGACGGATACCGGGCTCACCAGATCCGCCTCGAAGGCGGTGACTGCTCGACCGATTCCTTTTGCTATCCGTCGGTGGGGACTTGATCGGGAGCGGTTGGCCGCCGAGCGGCCTGTGGTTAGCCGTGGTGGCGAGCGGTCTCTATCACGGGCTCAACCCGGCGATGGGATGGCCGCTTGCTGTGTCGAGCGGGTTGATGGAGCGGCGGGCACGGGCTCTCCTCGGAGCGCTCTTATGTCTTGCGGCGGGTCACGTGTTGGCCATGTTCGTGGTGATGCTGCCGTTCGCCATGCTGGCGATCCTGCTCGCCTGGCAGCGCGAGATCGAGATCGGTGCGAGTGTGTTCGTGATCGGCTTCGGTGCCTTCCTGTTGATCTGGAGACGCCATCCGCGCGTACTCGCGCGCATCCCACCGTCGCGGCTTGCGCTCTGGTCCTTCGCGGTTGCTATTGCGCACGGCGCCGGACTCATGCTCGTACCGATCTACCTCGGACTTTGCCGGCCTTACGACATGGATCCAGGGCATCGAGCCGCGCAGGCCCTGATCGGCACCAATCTGGGCATGGCGCTGCTTGTCTCTTGCGTCCATGCCAGCGCCATGATTGTGGTCGGCGGACTCCTCGCCTGGTTGGTCTACCGCTACCTGGGATTGAAGTTCGTGTCGCGGAGCTGGTTCAATCTGGATGCGATCTGGGCATCGAGTCTCATCCTGGTTGGCGCGCTCTCATTGGCGATCAATGCCACGGGGCGTCAATACATTTGAGTAGAGACGCCAAGCGCCACCAGCTCTTAGCTTGAATGCGATTGCCGGTTGGTCCGCTCCAGAAACTCGGCTTCTGCAAGCGACCGAAGTTGAGCGATGACAGGGTAGGCCTGCATCCATTCCGCCGGCGACAACCTTCTGGTCGGCACACGGCACAAATTTGGCCGGTTATATTCCTGCAACACCCCACCCGTTGTTTGTCGACATTCCCCTCACGCCTATATGTTCGTCCCCGATACAGTCATCGAAACAGAACGCCTAGTAATGCGCCCCCCTGAACTGAAGGACTTCGAAGCCATCTACAGCATGTGGTCGGATCCGGACGTTGTCCAGCACGTGACCGGCTGCACGCTTACACGTGAAGAGATCTGGGCCAGATTGCTTCGAAGCATGGGCCATTGGGCTGCACTTGGCTTCGGGCATTGGGTCGTTACTGATAAGCGCAATGGAGAGTTTGTCGGAGAAGTCGGCTTTGTTCGACACATGCGCGGCATTAGCCAGGATTTTGACCGCGCCCCGGAGATAGGCTGGATGTTGGCGAGCTGCGCCCAACGACTGGGTTATGCGACGGAGGCAGTCGCGGCCGCGCTGCGATGGGCCGACGTGCGTTGGCCCGGCGCCGACACCGTTTGCATCATTTCCGCCGACAATATCGCATCACTGAAACTGGCTGATAAGTTCTCGTATCGAGCGGATAGCGAGACCCTCTACAAGAACCAAGCGGTGCTGGTCTTCCGGCGCACACCGGCGCGTTGCGCTTAGCGGCTCGTTTGAAACCAGATATCCCCGCCACCCAACGGTGCGTGACCGTCCATCAAACCGACGCCGGATGGACCGTTCACTGCGCAATATGATCGGGCTTAGTGCCGCCGGCATGGCTCAACCGGTCTTCATGAGCGATGCTCGGCTATCACCTGGTGCAAAGGAACTGGTCGCGACTCAGCCGGCTGTGGAAGACGCTCACGCCTCGCGCTATGTCGTGAGGTGACTGGCAAAGCGCAATTCGCCTTGCTTCACGGATCGCCGGGCCGGCGGCGCTCTCTGAAAGCAGCGGCTCCCAAAGGGCACGCCAAGTTTCCTCCAAGCCCTTTTCCCGAAGCGTTGCGAGGGTGGAGGCGTGGTCTTCAGGATCGGGCCGATGCTTAGCCTTGGTTCCGATAAGAACCAAGGCCGCGACACGATCAGGTGCGGCAACCGCCACTTCAAGTGCGCAGGATCCACCATCCTCTCAGGCATTCTGCGGCCCACTGCCGGTAAGGTCGTTATCGAGGGGCGCGTACCGTTCGACAATCGCATTGCTCACGTTGCCCGGATCGGTGCGGTCTTTGGCCAACGCAGTCAGTTATGGTGGGACCTGCCCATTATCGACGGCTTCGATCTCCTTCGTGATATCTATCGCGTCGAACCGGCCGCCTATCTGCGTACTCGCGACGAGTTGGTCGCCATGCTGCGACTCGAGCGCCTGCTTGATCAGCCCGTGCAGCCCATCGAACGGCCGTTCGTCACACCTCAATGAACCACGAGACGATTACAGCGAACGCTCAATCGCCTGTCCGAGCAAATCAAGCCCCAAATCGATCTCATCCTCATGGACGGTCAACGGAGGCGCGATCCGAAAGACCCCGCCCATACCGGGCAACTGCACGATGTTCATGCTAAGCCCCAGGGTCATGCATTCGCGGGTGATCTTTGCACCCAGCCCATCCGCCGGCTCTTTCGTTTGGCGGTCCTTGACGATCTCCATACCCAGCAGCAGCCCGCGTCCGCGAATGTCGCCGATGCACTCAAAGCGTTCCATCAGATCCAGCAGGCCGCGTTTGAGCCGCTCGCCCATCAGGTTCGCACGTGCGACCAGTCCCTCACGCTCGACCACATCGAGCACCCGCAGACCGACGGCGGCGGGAAGTGGATCGGACACATGGGTCGTATAGAACAGGTAACCCAATTCATGGGCCCGCTCCTCAATCTGCGCGGAGGTCACGACGGCCGCGAGCGGCAAACCGGCGCCGAGCGTCTTCGACAGCGTGAGAATGTCGGGCGTGACGCCGTCGTGCTGACAGGCGAACATCGTACCCGTGCGCCCAACCCCGGTTTGCGCTTCGTCGAGGATCAGCAGCATGCCGCGTTCCTCGCATTTGCGTTTCAGTGCGGCCATGTAGCCCGACGGCAGTTCGATGATCCCGCCGGAACTGAGGATCGGCTCTGCAATGAATGCGGCCAGATTGCCACTGGACTGACGATCGATAAGATCGAAGGCGTAATCCAGCTCTGCCAGGTAGTCGTATGTGCCATTGCGCTCGAAGCGCGGCCGGTACAGGAACGGGGCAGGGATCGCGAAGGAGCCGACGGCGGCCGGACCGACGCCCTTGCGACCGGCGCTATAGGTTGCGGATGCTGCGCCCCCCGTCATGCCGTGCCACGACTGCGCAAACCCAACGATTTCATATTTGCCGGTGACCAGCTTCGCCATGCGAATGGCGGCCTCGTTCGATTCCGCGCCGGTGCTGAGCAACAGTGCCCGGTCTAGCCCGTCCGGCGTGATCTCGGCCAACCGGGTCGCGAGATCGACCACCGGTCGCGACAGCATTCCGCTGAAGAGGTGGTCGAGCTTGCCGGCGTATTCGTTGATGACCGATACGATCTCCGGATGGCTGTGCCCAAGCACCGCGCTCATCTGCCCCGAGGTGAAATCGAGGATCGCGCGGCCGTCGGCGTCATAGACGAAGCAGCCCTGGGCGCGCTCGATGATCATCGGCTCGAAGGTGCCGCCATAGCGGATCAGGTGCTGCCTGGCGTTGCGCCAGAAAACTGCATCGTTGTTCTGGGACACCTTGCTTCTCCTTGGCGGGTGGCGAGAATAACTTGCAGTCTAGGTGGCTCTCTGCTTTCATGGAAACGAATAGTTCTTATGGAAGCTAGAAGCGAGCCTAATATCTTGAGTCTTTCACTCGAAATCGATCTGCTGCGTTCGTTTGTCGTCATCGCCGAAGTCCGGGCGCTCAGTCGTGCGGCCAACCGGATCGGCCGGACCCAGTCTGCGCTGAGTCAGCAGATGAAGCGCCTGGAAGAAATCGTCGCCCAGCCGCTGTTCCAGCGCACGGGGCGTGGCGTGGTGCTGACCAATCCCGGCGAACGCCTGTTGGTCCACGCCCAACGCATTCTGCGACTGCACGACGAGGCGATGGCCGATCTTTCCGGTAAAGGGCTATCGGGGACAATCCGTTTCGGCTGCCCGGACGACTACGCCGCCGTTTTCCTGCCGCATTTATTGCGTCAGTTCTCGAGCCAGCACCCGCATGCCCTGGTGGAGGTCATTTGCGCACCGACCCCGCGCTTGCTCGAACAACTGGAGATGCATGCGCTGGACCTTGCCATGATCTCGTTACCGGAGGATGCTCCGGATGACGACATCATTCGCCGCGAACCGCTGGTCTGGGTAGGCTATCCGGGACTGGATTCCGCGCACTACGACCCGTTGCCGCTGGCGCTTTCCGATCCGGACACGCTCGACCACGTTGCGGCCTGTGAGGCGCTGCAACGCGCGGGTAGGGCTTACCGCATTGCCTATGCGAGCAGCAGTCTTGCCGGGCTCACGGCTCTGGTGCGCTCGGGGCAAGCCTTTGCCGTCATCACCCAGACTGCCGTCGCGCCGGACCTCTACATACTGAACGGCGATCCCGCGCTTCCGCCATTGCCCACCATAGGCATTACTCTAAAGTTCGAGCGGGCGAGTCCCTCCCATCTGACTACGGCATTCGCGGAGCACATCAGACTGACGCTGCCATTGCTGTGAGCTAATAGATCGAACAGCGGGGCAGTCTTGAGAAATCTCAAGACTGCCCCGCTGTGCCGATGGTTCAAGAACCGAAATAAGGCTGGCAGAAACCCGGCGGTCCGACACAGCCGTTGGCGGCATCGGGGCCGGGCGCCGCGCAGCCGGATAACAGCAGGCCGGCGGTGGCGGCCGCGAGCGCGTAGAGCGCGGCGCGTTTGAGCAGGGTGCGATTCTTCATGGTTGCATCAGGACACGTGTTAGCGGTATCGGACGGCTTGGACAGCCGTGGCCTTAATGCGCGTAGATCGTCGAGTTGAGGTAGTTGAGTTCACCGTCCTGCTCGGCGTGCACCAGTTCCTGGTAGACCTGGGCTCGCGTCTTGCCAGCGGACGCCTCGCCATCCGGCGGCACCCATTGACCGTCCTGCTGCACGGCTGCAGACGAGTTCTGCGCCATTTGCGTGGCCGCAGCCGGTTGCTGGGTGGTCGACGGACTGGATTGTGCGAAGGCGGAAGCGGTAGCCGTAGCGCCCACGAAGGCGATAGCGATCATCAGGGTTTTCATGTTGGTTGTCCTTAGCATATGCGGGTTGGCTTACTTCAGGTTGATTGGCCGAAGCGCGAAGCAAGAGAGAGAAGAGGGAAGTTCTTCGCTGCCTGGTTGATGAACAGGATAGTCAACCGGGTATAGCGGATTGATGGTATGAAAGTGAAAAGAAATTCATCTGCGAGCCGATCATCGTCACGGCGCCATCACCCATGCGCCCTTGTCGGCGCGCCGTCGCCAACTTATCCGAATCGTGTCGCAAACCTAAAAAAGCTTTCATTAAACGACCCGCTTTGATCACGTCTGTGTCATCGGCCGCTCCTAAATTGTCGGCACCCGCACGCTACGCGGGATGACGGCGCATCGCCGGCGCGCTTCGTGCGCGGCAATGCGCGATCAACGGCTTCTCTCACCGGAATCAGACATGAATAAAGTATTGGTAACGACGCTGGTCGCGTTGGCGGGAACGTGCGCCACGGCCGCTTACGCACAAAGCAGCGTGACGTTGTACGGCACGATCGACACCGGCATCGACTATGTCAGCAACCAGAAGGCTGGCAGCGGCGGCCACAATAACTGGATGATGGAAAGCGGCAACATCAGTACCGACCGCTGGGGCCTGCGCGGCAAGGAAGATCTGGGTGGCGGCCTAAGCGCGGTGTTCGATCTCGAGAACGGTTTTAACGTCGACAACGGCAAGCTCGGCAACGGCGGCGACCTGTTCGGCCGGCAGGCATGGGTGGGTCTGTCGAGCAACCAGTACGGCACGATGACCTTGGGGCGCCAGTACGACTTCCTGGTCGACTTCGTGGCGCCGCTGTCGGCAACGGGTTCGGGCTTCGGCGGCAACATTGCCGACCATCCGTTCGACAACGACAACCTGAACAACGATTTCCGCATGAACAATGCGGTGAAGTATCGCAGCGCGACGTATGACGGTGTGACCTTCGGCGGCGCGTACGCATTCAGCAATGCGGCGGGTGGCTTCAGCAACAACAATGCGTATAGCCTGGGTGCGCAATGGGCCGGTGGTCCGTTCAACCTGGCGGTGGCGTATTTGCAGGCCAACCAGCCGGGCGGCGTGAACGACCCGACCAACACGGGCGGCGCGCTGAGCAGCAGCGATAACGACGCCACGCTGACCGGCGCACGCCAGCGCATCTTCGGTGCGGCAGGCCGCTATGTGTTCGGGCCGGCTACGGTCGGCCTCGTCTTCACCCGCACGATGCTCGACGATCCGCATCAGATCCAGCAGGGCGGTTCGTATGCGACGGTCAACGGCCAGTTCCTGACCTTCAACAACTATGAACTGAACGCGAAGTACGCGCTCACGCCGGCCCTCTCGCTGGGCGGTTCCTACACGTACACGGACGGTCATTTCAGCACGGCGGGCAGCGCCATTTCGCCGAAGTGGAACCAGTTCATGCTGCAGGCCGACTATGCGCTGTCGCATCGCACCGATGTTTACCTGGAAGGCGTGTATCAGCACGTGACGGGTGCTGACGGCGTGGCAGTGCTGGGTAACGCTTCGGTGTACTCGCTGGCGGCTTCGGCTACCAATAGCCAGGCGGTGGTCGCGGTGGGGCTGCGCCACAAGTTTTAAGCGTCAGCGCGCATAAGCGCAGGGCTGGATGAAAAACGTCGCCGGAGTGATCAGCGACGTTTTCGTTTGATGAGGCAGCGCGTGGGTTGTGTGTGGCAGCGTGGGGCCGTCCGGCGAACTGAAGACGCTTGAGCGCCCTGCAGTTCGCGCAAACGCTAGCTGGCATCGGCCAGCTTGTTGCTCCCAACCTCCGGTTGCGCTTGAGCTTGTACCGGCTTCGCAGGCGCCGCAGCCGCCACCGCCGCCTGACCCACCGACCACCCACCACCCAGCGCCTGGATCAACCCCACCGAAGCCAGCAAACGCCGCGTATTCACATTCAACGCAAGGATCTGCGTATTCAGTTCGGTGGTCTGCGCCGTCACCACATCCAGATAGCTGACCACCCCATCACGATAGCGCGACATCGAGAGATTCAAGGTGCGTTGCGCGTCGGTGAGCGCCTCGTTCTCCTGGGTCGCTTCATCGCCGAGGTGATGCAATTGCGCCAGATTGTCCTCGACCTGCTGGAACGCCAGCAACACGGCAGCCTTATACTTCGCGCCGTTTTCCGCCAGCTTGGCGCGCGCCTCCTGGGTCATCGCTTCGCGCCGGCCGCCGTCGAACAGGGTCATCACCAGGCTCGGGCCGATCGACCAGATCTCATTGGGCGCCATGATCCACGGCGATAGCGTATCGCTCTGGAAGCCGCCATCGAGTCCCAGCGAAACGTCAGGGAAGAGGGCTGCCTTGGCGACGCCGATCTTCGCGTTCGCTTCAGCTACGCGCCGTTCGGCGGCAGCGATGTCGGGACGCCGCTGCAGTAGCTCGGACGGCATGCCGGTCGGAATCGACGGCAGATACGCAAGGCCGATCGACGGCGCCAGCGCGAACGACGAGGCCGGCACGCCGGTGAGCGAGGCGATCGCATGCTCGTACAAGGCGCGGCGCGCCTTGACGTCCTCGGCCGAGGCCCGCGCCGACGCGAGCTGGGTCTGTGCGCGCGACACATCGAGATCCGAAGCAATGCCGCCGGCGTGGCGGCTCATCGTCAGCTTCAAGGCGCGCTCGTAGGTGCTGATGGTGTCGGCGAGAAGCTGCTGCTGCTCGTCAAGTCCACGCAAATTGAAGTAGGCATCGGCAAGACTCGCCTGCAGGCTAAGCCGCACCGATGCAAGATCCGCCGCGCTCGCTTCGGCCGCCGCGCGGCCTGCGCTCACTTCATTGCGCACCTTGCCCCATAGATCGAGGTCGTAGCTGATCCCCACGTCCACGGTGTTCGAGCCGTAGACGTTGGGTTGATTCGAACCGCGCAAGGGCCGGTTCTCGGATTGCCGGTTGCTCGACACGTCGGCCTCGGCGCCGATGGTCGGGAACAGGCCCGAGCGCGCCTGCGCCAGATACGCGGTGGCTTCGTCGTGACGCGCCACCGCTGCGGCGACGTCGGGGTTGGCCGTGGCCACCTGCGCTTCGAGTTTGTCGAGTACCGGATCGCGATACACCTGCCACCAGCCGTCGCGTGGCACCTGATCGGCGGGCCTGGCCGGTTGCCACGCACCGCTCTCCTTGAAGGCCGTCGGAATGGCGGTGGGCGGCACCTGATAGGTCGGCGCGAACGAGCAGCCGCTAAACAGCGCGGCGACCGCCAGCGCCACACAAACAGTGCGCTTGAACTTAAGCTCAACCATGAGCGCGCTCCGCCTCGCGATGGTCGGCCAGCGAGGTGGCGGGCGCGCTCGCTGCGTGAGTGGTGGAGAGCCGCACCGCGTCGCCGGTGGCGATGGAGTCGGGCGGGTTGTCGATCACGCGGTCGCTGGCGTCGAGCCCCGAGCCGATTTCGACCTGGGTGCCCAGATCGGTGGCGATGGTGACGGGCTTGAGGACCGCGTGATCGTCCTTGCCGACCACCGCCACTTGCAGGCCGCTCTGGCGGAAGATCAGCGAACTGGCGGGAATCAGCAGCGAGTGCGGATCGGTCGGCATCGCGAAGTGCACTTCGGTGTACTCGCCGGGAATCAGCAGGCCGTTCTGATTGTCGACCGCCAGTTGCACGAGCAGGGTGCCCGAAGACGGCGTGATCGAATCGTCGGTATCGACGAGCTTCGCGTCGAACTTCATCCCCGGGTGTTCCGGCACGGTTAGCGTCGCCGTCATGCCCGGCTTGATGGCGGCTGCGTCGCTTTGCGGCACGCTGACGTACACCCGCAACTGGCGTGCGTCGGACACCGTGAAGAGTTCATGACCGTCGCCGCCGCCCGCGTCGATCAGCGCGCCGATATCGGTCTTGCGCGCCGTCACGATACCGTCGAACGGCGCGGTGATCCGCTTGAACGACTCCAGCGCTTCGAGGCGGTTGACGTTCGCCTGCGCGGCCGCCACGGTGGCTTGTTTAGCGGCGAGGTCGCTGGTCTTTTCGTCGGTGTCCTGCTGCGACACCGAGTCCTGCTTGAGCATCTCGGTCCAGCGTTTGGCCGTGGACGCCGCGAGCTTTTCGTTCGCCTGCGCATTCTGCAGATCGGCCTTGGCCTGCACCAACTGCTGGTCGAGGTCGGGCGTGTCGATCAGGCCGAGCAACTGGCCGGCTTTCACATGCGTGCCGATATCGGCGTACCACGCATGCAGATAGCCGGGCACGCGGGCATAGATCGGCGCGTTGACGAAGGCGGACAGATGACCCGGCAGGATCAGCGATTGCGTCGCGCCCTGGCGGTTCGGGGTATAGGCGACCACGGTCGGCACGGCCTGCTCGGCGGACCAGGTGGTCATTTCCTGCTTGGCGTGCACGCGGCTGAAGATGCCGGTTGTCACGACGCCCGCGGCGGCGAGCAGCACAACGATGCCGACCAGCTTCAGATGGCGCAGCCGCTTCGGCGAATTGATCTCGATCTCAGTGGACATGCATGACTCCGGTTTCGGAAGTAGGGTGATCTTTATCTTTGGCGGGAGGGTGCTTCGCCGCATCGCGACGGTGCACAAGGCTGAACACAACCGGTACGAACAGCAGGGTGGCGAAGGTCGCGCAGATCAGGCCGCCGATCACGGCGCGGCCCAGCGGTGCGTTCTGCTCGCCGCCGTCGCCGAGGCCGAGCGCCATCGGCGCCATGCCGATGATCATCGCGAGCGCGGTCATCAGTACCGGGCGAAAGCGCGTGAAGCCGGCTTCCATGGCGGCGACGAGCGCATTGCCGGTGACCGCGAGCCGTTCGCGGGCGAAGCTCACCACCAGAATGCTGTTGGCGGTGGCCACGCCCATGCAGAGAATCGCGCCAGTCAGCGCGGGCACCGAGAGCGGCGTATGCGTGGTGAACAGCATCCAGACGATTCCGGCGAGTGCCGCCGGCAAGGCCGTGACGATCACGAAGGCGTCGGACCACGAGTGGAAGTTGACGACGATCAGCATGTAGATCAGCACGATCGCGCCGATGAGACCGAGCGAGAGTCCGAGGAACGCGCTATTCATCGTCTCTACCTGGCCACGCAAGGTGACGATCGAACCCTTCGGCACGTCTTTGGCGGTCGCGTGCAGGATGTGCTGGACATCCGCGGCCACCGCGCCGAGGTCGCGCCCCTGAGTGGTCGCAAACACGTCGTAGAGCGGCTCGATGTTGTAGTGCGAGACGACCACGTCGCCCACCCCGCGCTCGATCGTGGCGATGCCGCCGAGGATCTGCGACTGGCCGTCCTTGCCGGTGACAGGCAGGTTGTTCAGTGCCGAGAGCGATTCCATCCGGTATTGCGGCGTTTGCGCGACGATCGGATACGACACGCCGTTATGCGGATTGAGCCAGTAGGTCGGCGACACCTGGCTCGTGCCGGAGAGACTCGCCACCACCGAATTGGTGACGTCCTGCTCGGTGATGCCCAGTTGATCCGCCCGCGAGCGGTCCACCGAGACGGTGAACTGCGGATACGTCGAAGCCTGCTGGATGCGCGTATCGGCAATGCCCGGGATCAGGCGCATACGGCGCATCACTTCGCTGGCATAGCGATGGTTGGCGTCCTGATTCGGCCCGGCCACCTGCAGGTCGATCGGTGCGGGCGAGCCGAAGTTCAGAATCTGACTGACGATATCGGCAGGCAGGAACGAGAAGGTCGTGCCGGGGAATTCGCGCGGCAGCAGCTTGCGCAAGGTCTTGACGTAACCGGCGGTGGGCGCATGATTTTCGTTCAGCGAAATCATGATGTCGCCGTCTTGCGGGCCCGTGGTGCCGCTATTGTTGTAGGTCAGATTGATACCGCTATTGGGCAAACCGATATTGTCGATGATGCTGCCCAGTTGATCGGGCGGCACCACCCGGCGCACGGCGTTCTCGACATGGTCGAACTCGGCGGCGGTGTCTTCGATGCGCGTGCCGATCGGCGCGCGGACATGAATGGCGATTTCGCCCGAATCGATGTCCGGAAAGAAGTTACGGCCAAGCCACGGCGCGAGCAGGAACGAGGCGCCCACCACGATCAGAAAGCCGGTCACGAAGCGCTTGCGGTTCGTCAACGCGAGACCGAGCACGATGCGGTAGATGCCGCGCACGCGTTCGAAACGATGTTCGAAGCCGCGCTGAAACCGCACCAGCGGATTGCGCGAAGGGGGCGCATGGTGATGGCCGTCGTGCGACTCCATCATGGCCGCCAGTTCGCCGGAGGCATGACCGCCCGAGGCATGCGGGCGCAGCAGGTACTGCGCGAGCATCGGCACGAAGGTGCGCGACAGCACGAACGAGGCGACCATCGCGAAGATCACGGCCTCGGCCATCGGCACGAACAGGAAGCGGGCGATGCCGTTCAAAAGCAGCATCGGCACGAACACGATACAGATACACAGCAGCGAGACGAAGGCCGGCCCGACGATTTGCGCGGCGCCGTCCATGATCGCGCTCCTGACGTCCTTGCCTTGCTCGAGGTGCCAGTTGATGTTTTCGATCGTAACCGTGGCGTCGTCCACCAGAATCCCGACCGCCAGCGCGAGCCCGCCCAGCGTCATCACGTTGAGCGTTTCGCCCATCGCGGAGAGACCGGCTATCGCTGCCAGCACGGCAAGCGGAATCGACGCCGCAATGATCAGCGTCGAGCGCCAGCTACCGAGGAACAGCAGGATCATCAGCGAGGTCAGCGCCGCGGCGATGATGCCTTCGCGCGCCACGCCGCTGACGGCGCCTTTCACGAAGGTCGACTGATCGCCCATCGTGACGAGTTTGAGTCCGGGCGGCAGCGTCTCCTCGATGCGCGGCAGTTGCGCCTTCACGCCCGCGATGATGTCGAGCGTCGAGGCCGAGCCGTTCTTCAAGATGCTCATCAGCACCGCACGGTGGCCGTCCACGCGCACGATATTCGTCTGCGGCGGATAGCCGTCGCGCACATGGGCGACGTCGCGAATGTAGATGGTTGCGCCGTCCACGGTCTTGATCGGCAGGTTGTTCAGGTCCTGCAGCGCGAGCGGGCTGTTGTTCAGCTTGATGTTGTATTCGAAGCGGCCGATCTTCTCGGTGCCGGCGGGGATGATCTGGTTCTGTTGCGCCAGCGCGTCGGCCACATCCTGAGCGGAGAGCTTCTTCGCCTGCAGCGCTTGCGGGTCGAGGTCGATCTGCACTTCACGGGTCTTGCCGCCGTACGCAGTCGGAATCGCCACGCCGGGCACGCTCAGCAGTTGTGGGCGAATGAAGTTAGTGGCGTAATCGGCGAGCTTCTGTTCGTCGAGCGTGTTGCTGGTGAGCGCTAGTTGCAGCACCGGCACGGTGGAGGCGTTGTAGTTGAGAATCTGCGGCGGCGTCGTGCCAGGCGGCATCTGCTTCAAGACGGTTTGCGAAACCGACGTCACCTGTGCGGTGGCGGTGCGAATATCGACGGTCGGTTGAAAGAAAATCTTGACGATGCCGTAACCGCGGAACGATTGCGACTCGATGTGCTGGACGTCGTTGACGGTGGTGCCGAGCGTGCGCTCATAGTAAGTAACGATGCGCCCGGCCATGTCGTCCGGTTGCAGGCCCGCGTAGTTCCACACCACGCTGATCACGGGGATACGGATGTCGGGAAAGATATCGGTCGGCGTGCGCAGTGCGGATAGCGGGCCGATCAACAGGATCAGCAACGCAAGCACGATAAACGTGTAAGGGCGCGTTAAGGCTAGCCGGACAATTTTTAACATCGAAAGCTGCTCCGTTCGTGCGTCAGTCGCTTAGGGCAAGTCCGGATGGTGGATTGCCCGATGTCGGTATTCTGGAGAGCAGGCCCTAACACGCGGCCACTAAAAGAATGAAACAAGTTTTAGCTGGGCGACATCACGAACAAGGCGCCGTTGCAGCGCCTGAAGCGCCGCGTCCTGCATGCAGAACGGGCGCTTGATCAGGGGAAGAAATGACGACCGCGAGTGCGCTTGCGCGTCAACCGAACAGATAGCCGGAGCCGCGAATCGTGCGGATCAGCGGGCGCTCGCCGGGCGTGTCGACTTTCTTGCGCAGACGGCCCACGTGCACGTCGATCAGGTTGGTGCCCGGATCGAAGCGGCAACCCCACACGGCCTCGAAAATCATCGTGCGCGTCAGCACCTGGCCGGCGTGACGCATCATGAATTCGAGCACGCGGAACTCGGTGGGTTGCAATTCGAGTTCGCGCTTGCCGTGGGTAACGCGGCGGCGCACGAGGTCGAGTTCCAGCGCGCCGGTGCGCAAAAAGGTTTCGGCCTTCGCATTACGCGGCCGGCGGCGCAGCAGCACCTCGACGCGCGCAAACATCTCGTCCGCCGAGAACGGCTTGGTCAGATAGTCGTCGCCGCCGGCCCGCAGCCCTTGAATGCGGTGGTCCACATCGGACATTGCGCTCATCACCAGCACGGGGGTTTCCATGCCGACGCCGCGCATGGTGGCGACAATCGTCAGTCCGTCGAGGTCGGGCAGCATGCGGTCGAGCGTAACGACGTCGTATTCGCCGGCCATCACCTTGGCCATGCCTTCGCGGCCGGTGCGCGCTACGTCGACCGAGAACCCGCTTGAAGTGAGCGTGCGTACGATGTCGTCCGCGATCAGTTCATCGTCTTCGATCGTCAGTATCTTCGGCATAGTTCGCGATAGGTTTTATTACAGTCCATCAAGCCACGACCCGCAGCGCAACAGGCTTGTCGGGCGCGCGATACTGGCTCACCGCGAAGTCGATAAAACTGCGCACCTTCATCGACAGATAGTTGCGGCCGGAGTAGAGGATGGACACATGACGCGGGCCGCCGTTCACTTCGTACTGTTCGAGCACGGGTACGAGCGTGCCGTGAGCGAGGTCGTCGGTGACGGATGGCAGCGGCAGCAGGGCGATACCCATATGGTTGAGCGCGGCGACGCGCACCATCGCGCTGCTGGTGGCCGTTAGCGCGCTGCCGGTGTTGACGCGGTAGACCCCGTTGGCGTCCGCGAATTCCCAACTGCGCGAACTGCCGTCGGAAACGGTCAGCAGGCCGTGCCGGTTCAACGCGGCCGGGTCGCGCGGCGTGCCGTGACGGGCCAGATAGGCGGGCGAGGCCACCGTGACTTCCTCCATGCTGGTGAGCGTGCGGCTTACCAGGGTGGAGCTGGCCAGACGCCGGTCGTCGGAGAAGCACACGTCGAAGCCGCCTTCGACCATATCGATATGCGTGTCGTAGGTGGTGACGTCAAAGTCGACGCGCGGATGCAGCGTGCGATACGAAGCCAGCAGAGTGCCGAGGCCCGAGGTGGCGAAGGTCATCGGCGTGGCGATGCGCAGCGTGCCGCGCGGGTCGCGCGTGGTCTGCACGAGGTTCGACTCCATTTCATCGAGCTTCTCGATAATGGTGCGGCAGCCGTCCAGATACTCCTTGCCCACTTCGGTGAGCGACAGGCTGCGCGTGGTGCGGTTGAGCAGGCGCATGTTCAGATGTGCCTCGAGCATGCTGACACTGCGCGTGACGGCGGCTGCCGACATGCCCAGTTGTCTCGCGGCCAGATTGAAGCTGGCGAGATCGACTACGCGTGTAAAGACACGCATCGCTTGGAGCTGGTTCATGGGCTGACACTAGGAAAGGACGATGCGTGCATCATGGACGCTCGCGGCTAACACGGGGCAGCCAGCTTGATTAAGTCTTTTTTAATTTTATGCAATGTTCATGAACTGCGTGGGGCGCCTAGCGCGCTTGCCACACGTTGCGCGGGTCGCCTTGCAAAAGCGACAGGCAAAAAAAGAGCGCGGCCTAAGCCGCGCTTCTAAGGAGATCTTGAAAAAGACCGCAGTGACGCGGACAACAAAGTATAGATCGCAGCCTGCTAGCTGGGAGTGCGAACTTTGAAATACATTGCTGCGCGAAATGGAATGAATCAATTCATCAACGCATGCGCCTCTTCCGTTTGCAGCGCTTCGAGATGTTTGCCCAAGGCTTCGTTGAGTTTGGCGAGAGAGGGCGTGGGCAGCGCGAAACCGGCCCAGCCGAGACCCGTGTGGCGCATGAACAGCACAGCGCCGTCGTAGAGCGGATGCTTTTCGGTGTGCCAGCAAGGGTCCATTTCGATCACATATTGGTGTGTGCGCGACGGCTCCTTCGGCACCTCGGGTCGCATCGCGGCGCGGATCAGGCTCAGACGCTCGATCACCGCGTCGACTTCTTGCGCGCCGAGCAGCACGGCGTTTTGATCGATTGCGACCCGGACTGCGTTGTCGCCGTACTCGTTCATCATCTCGATGGTCATCGCCATGTCCCGACTCCTCAGACGTATTTCGATGCGGAAATTATGGAGCGGGGCCGCGCTGCGAAGGTTGAAAGAGGGCAATCGTTTGATGAAACTTTGTTTAAGGAGCGCGTCCGTCCCACATGGCGCCACTTCGGGATAGGGTCAGGAACGGCGGCAAACGGCGACATGTTGGCAGGCGGCCTCGACGTCTGAAGAATAGTCTCGAACTCATTTAGCGGGAAATCCGGCTTCAGGCAGCATGCAACCGGGACGATTCGTCACAAAAGGGGAGTGAAGAAAAATGCGCAACGTTCATAAGGCGGTGTTTCCGGTCGGTGGGCTCGGTACGCGGTTTCTGCCCGCCACCAAGGCGAGTCCCAAAGAGATGCTGCCGGTGGTCGACAAGCCCTTGATACAGTATGCGGTCGAAGAGGCGATCGCCGCGGGCATGACGGAAATGATCTTTGTGACCGGCCGCGGCAAGCGCGCGATCGAAGATCACTTCGACAAGTCGTACGAGATCGAAGCGGAACTGATGGCGCGTGGCAAACAGGAACTGCTCGATCTGGTGCGCGGCATCAAGCCGAGCCACGTCGACTGCTTTTATGTGCGCCAATCCGAACCGCGCGGCTTGGGGCATGCCGTGCTGTGCGCGGAGAAACTGATCGGCGACGAGCCGTTTGCCGTGATGCTGGCGGACGATCTGATCGACGGCCGTCCTCCCGTGCTCACGCAGATGATCAGCGTGTTCGATCACTATCACTGCTCGACGCTCGGCGTGGAAGAGATCGAGCCGCAGGACACGCGCTCGTACGGCGTGATAGAAGGCAAGGCGTGGGACGACCGCATCTTCCGGATGTCGGGCGTGGTGGAAAAGCCGGAACCGGCGCTGGCGCCCTCCAATCTCGGCGTCGTAGGGCGCTACGTGCTGACGCCGGGCATCTTCGATCATCTGCGCAAAACCCGGCCCGGGGCCGGCGGCGAGATTCAGCTCACCGATGCGATCCAGTCGCTGCTCGCCGACGAACAGGTGCTCGCCTATCGCTATCGCGGCACGCGCTTCGATTGCGGCAGCAAGATCGGTTACCTGAAAGCGACCGTGGAATTCGCGCTCAAACACCCAGAGGTGAAAGCGAGCTTCGAGGCGTATCTGAATGCGAAGCTCGCGGCGGACCATCCGGAGCTGACGCTGTGAGGTAAGGGCGCACGGGGCGCACAGGGCGCAGGCGGCGCTCAGCGAAAATACGCCTTGGTATTTTCATGCACGTCGGGGCAGACCAGCAGCTCCGACGGCGCCATCCATACATAGTCGCTGTGTTGTTCGAAGCGCCCGATCGGCGCGGCATCGCGCAGCACCAGCATATAGCCGAGCACCACGTAGTGGGTTGAAATATCGGCTGCGCCGGCAAAATTGTCGTCGTAGTGGTGTTCGAACACGCCACGAAAACAAGCCGTGCTCTGCGAGACATTCTCCAGCCCGAGTTCCTCGCGCACGATGCGGCTAAAGGCGCCGTTCAGCGATTCGTCCTTGCGGATCCGCCCGCCCGGCACGAACCACGTGCCGCGCGCCGGCCGGTTGACACGCCGCCCCAGCAGCACGCGGCCACGATCGTCGACGACGATCAGGTCGATCGAGATGAGCGGCGTAAGGCGGACGACGTCGAGAAATTCCGGTCGCGCAAGCATGGGCTCGTTCAACTCCTGATTCATGTGGCGGGTTGCGCTCGTCATCCCGGTCTCTGCGCAATGACGCGGTGCGTTCAGTCTAGCGTCTCGCGCTAGCGCGCCCGTGTGCCGCACCCCTGCCAAATGCGCCGAAGTCTCTGCGAGCGAGGACAAATCACTGGGCGACATAGCCCGTCGGGACGGTGACGTTGGCTTTCGCCACGCTTGCATTGGCCGAGATCACATAGATCGGCGCTTCGGTGAGCGTGAGCGCGGCGATGCCGTTGCTATAGGAAAGGCTCGACGGATTGCCCATCATGTCGAGCACGCTCACCTGGCCGGAGGTGCCCGGCGCGTCGACCTGCAGGCTGTACGGCATCTGATAGGTCGAACTGAAACCCTTGCTCGCATTCCAGACGGCATTGTTGTGGGTCCACAGCGCGGTGATTACCGCGCCGCCATTCAGTTGCTGGAACGCATACGCATAGACGCCGGCCGGTACGCCATTCACCGGCCCGAGCGTATTGGTGCCGTCGATGATGCGCGTCATCGCGGCGGTCACCATGGCTGCCGGTTTGGGGCTGATCGCCGCCGGGCCGAAACCGCCTTGCTGGTCGGCCAGATCGAAGAACAGTCCGTAGCCGATCTGCCCCGGAAAATCCGTCGCGTAGAACAGATAGGTCACGTCGGCGCCTTCGCCGAGCAGAATCAGGTGGGTGCGGGCCACCAGCGCCCCTTGTGCGTACAGGACATTCGGGGTCGGCGAATTCGGGCCGTACTTCGAGCCGATGTCGTAGCTGATGCCGGTTTCGGTGACGAACAGGCGCGCGCCGGGCTTGAGAGTGGTGGCAATCTGCTGGCGCAGCGCCCGCATGGTGGCCGGCAGCGATTGCGCCGCCTTTGCCGGGTCGGGATCGCCGACGAGCCGCTCGGGCGGGTGCGAGGGCGAGGTGCCGACGTCGTAATAGCCGTGGATCGACACGCCGTCGAGATAGCGGGAGATGCCGAGCGGCGCGAGCCGTTGCAGCCATTGCGTATTGGTGGCGACCGAGGCGTTGGTGGTGCCCATGATCACCGCGTCGGGATCGGTTGCGTGAATCGCTTCCCAGGTGGCCTGATAGAGCGCGACCAGATTGGCGTCGGTGTCGCGCCATGGCAAGCCGCTGTTGTAATCGGGCTCCCAGGTCACCTGATAGTAGTTGCGCGACTGGTGCGGAAAACGTTGCGCGCGCACCTGGTTCGATTCCTGCCCGACCCGGTTCATGAAGCTCTGATACGCCGGCAGCGAAACGGGTAGATAGCTGTGGGTGGCCGCATGGGTGGGGCTCGCCCAGGCCGGAATGCCGTCGAGCTGGATCAGGCGCATCAGGTCGCCCGGGCGGAACACCGGCGCGAGCGGATACGCGGCGGCGTTGAAGGTGTTCGGCCCGTTCGGCTCCATCATGTACCAGTTGCGATTGTCGTTGACCCAGCGCAGCCCTAGATCGGGATAGAGCGGCCGGTAGCCGTCGCCTGAACAGCAGCTCTGGCCAGGCGTGACATACGCCGCGCCCTGGCCGCCGAAACGGTGTAGATCCTCGCGCGCGTAGGTGGGTGGCGCCAGCACGCCCGTCAGGTTCGGCAGCACGCCGAAGGTTGCCATGCCGGCTGGGCGCGTGCCGCGCGTCGGCAGACCGGCGCCCGCCGTGCTGAGGCTGGCCGACACGGCAAAGTAGCCGGCCAGCGTGGAAATGCAACTTAGCGACACGACTTGTGGACCGCTCGCCACCCCGAACTGGCCGGAAGCGCGCACGTTGCTCCATGCGTCGAGGATCTGCCAGTCGAGCGTGTCGCTCTGATTCGCCCGAGTGGTCAGATTCACCACAAAGGGGCGGCCGTTGGCGAACATGCGAGTGCCGTCGCTGCCGGGCGTATCCGCTTCGACCAGGGCGCCGTTCGGCGCAGTATTGACGGGGTCGGACGGCGCGCTGCAGGTCAGCGCGTTGCCGCTCGGCGTAGCGGTGAGCGACGGCGCGCTCGGCGTGGCGGCGATGCCGCTGTCGTACCAGCAGCGCTTTTCGGTGCCGGGCGCGGGATCGCCGAACACGCCATTGTCGCAAGGCGTGCCGCCGTTAAAGGTCAGGATCACGTATTGTGTATCGCTGCCGTATTTGACCGCATGCGTACCCGAAAAAGTGCATACGCCGTGCTCGGCGGCGCAGGCCGTCCACGTGATCGCGGCGTGCGAGGTCGCAATGGCGGTGGCGGGTGCGCCAGACGTTGCGCCAGACGTTGCGCGCGCCCCCGTGTGCTCCACGGCGGACGCCGGCGCCATGGCCGGTGAGTTCTCGGCCGTAGCGCCGGGATGCACGATCCAGCAGTGTTTCGGCATGCCAGGCGAAGGGTCGCCGAACACGCTGTTGTCGCACGGCTTGCCGCCTGTCAGCGTGAGCACCACATAGTGGCTCGGCGTGCCGTAGCGGATCTGCTCGGTGCCGCTGAAGCTGCAGAAGCCGTGCTCGTCTGCGCACAGCGTGGTGGCCGTCGTCCCCGCAGCCGTGCTCGACGGAGCCGGCAGAGCGGCTGCGGCCGCAGCGCTCGCCGCCTCGTTGTGCGGACTGCAGGCGGCGAGGGCGAGCGCAACCAGCAGTTGTAGTGTGGCCAGCCAGCCTCCCGCACCCCGGGCAGGGCGCACGGGGCGTGCGGCATCGAGCTTCGGGGCCGGCGGGTGTCTCATGATGAGTCGACCAATGACTGACGGCAGCGTCACGGCCAGCATAATGGATACGGACCTGGCATACCACGACAAAGCCCAGGCCATGAGAGCAAAAAAGTCGTACGTCATGCGCGTTCCTCGCCTGCCTGCTGGCAGTGCTGACGCAGGATGCAATGGTGTGATCGTACGATCTTTGCAGAGTAAGAGCTACGCATTTACGCTGGCGTAATTAGTATGAACTGCGAACTATCGGACCGAAATGTCAAGCGCTGTCCGAAAGCACCAGGCTAGCTCCGCCACGCGTTCATATCGCCGCGCGTATGCGCAGCGCCGCGGCAATGCGCAAAGGACAATAGATCAGACGTATGGAATTAACGTGCCGTTTCAGAATTGAAACACTTTCGTCAGTCGCAGCCTTTGTATCGCTTTGTATAGTTTTGAAACAACTTTGCTGGCGGGTTGTAAATAGGCTATTTCAGAGCATTCGCTAAAATAACCAATGCCGGGTTTCTTCGCCCGTGTCGCGAAAGGCGATCCGCAGCCACCCATCTAATTTCACGTTTGAAACATTTTTAGCTGTTTGGCGGGGCGCCGGAACCGGCCGGTGCCCGCAACCCCGCCTTGCGTCAAGGATGGTACGAGGCATGCTTGCTGCGATGCATCATAAAGTTTCACTCAGGCCATCGTACGAGGATTCTCCTAAAGAACTCCTGCCGCCCGCAGCGCAACATCGCCGTCCCCGGTGATTTCGCCTGCCGTACTGGCTTGCGCTCGTCCAGCAGACCGAAGATTCGTCGGATGTTTAGTGCGCCCTCGAAATACCAGGCGTAACTGGATTTCAAACGGATCAAAGTCGCGATTAGCCAAGCTGTTGTACGTTCGCACCAAATTTCCAATTTGCGAATTTATATATAGCGACGCAATCCGCCAACATCGCGCGCATTTCGGTCACTGCCATCAACGGCGATTTTCGGCGTGGATATGATGCAGTGCAATGCTATTAAAAGGTTAGAAAATCAGAAGATTCGGTTCGCAACGCATGACATGGTAGGGGAAGATCATGCCGCATATGTCCGTTGATACTGCGAGAATCACCTGGCTGCACACGCCTAGTGTGAATGTGCGATGTGCGGCGCGCCGCGTCGGCATCCTGCTATTCGACCGCTTCGGCCTGCTGGGAGCAGGTATCGTGGCCGAAATGTTCCATACCGCCAACGAAATCGCCACCGTGCATGCCGGCGATGATCCCCCCTACGAAGTGCAGTTCCTGTCGATGGAAGGCGGTAGCGTGGCCAGTTCGTCGTCGGCGCGGATGTGGACCGATGGCATCGATGCACGCTACAGCATGGGCTTCGACGTGCTGTTCGTGGCCGGCGGCTACGGCGCCAACGTGGCGGCTCGCGACGAGCACCTGCTGGGCTGGCTGCGCTCGGTGCGCGCCCGGACCCGCACGATCGAACCGATTGCAGAAGGCCACATGGTGCTCGCGGCGGCAGGGCTTGCCGAGCACGACGACCTGCGCCATGCGAGCCCGTATCTGCCGCACGCTTCGAGCGACAGTGCGCTGGGCGAGTCCAACGATCGGCACGATGCGAGCAAGAGCGCGCTGATGTTCATCAAACGCGATCTCGGCCTCGATGTGGCCCGCAACGTGGCGGACCGCGTGATGCCCGGCATGGGGGCGGCGTTGATGCCGCGCCTCGCCGAAGGCGGCACCATGAGCGTCGGCGAGAAGATCCGTCAGGCGGCCCGCTGGATGGAGGCCAACTGCGACCGGCCGGTGTCGGTAGCCGATGCGGCGCACGTGGCGGCCATGAGCGAGCGCAATTTCCTGCGCCGCTTCAAGCACGAGATGCACGTCACGCCGTCGGATTATCTGCTGCAGGTGCGCTTGCGCATCGCCTGCAATTTCCTCACGGAAACTGAATTGCCCGTGGACAAGATTGCACGGCGCAGCGGCACCGGCAACGGCGACCGTCTGGCGAAGATCTTCCGCAAGCGCATGGCCCTCTCGCCGACGGAATACCGCGCACGCAGCCGTACCGTCACTCAGGAATAGGCACGGCAGGCTCGCGCGAGGCCAGTGGGCTACGCCCCCCGGATTGAGGGCGCGAATCTCGAGCGATGCGAGCGTAAAGGGAAAAGCACGTCCTATTTAGTAATAGGAGTACTAAAAATGGTAAATGCGTACCGGGATGACGCCGATCAAGACGGCAGCACCGGCGACGGCGCCGACCGGCTCGCAGCGAGCGAGCCGCGGGAGAGTTGTCTGAGCATTGCCCCTGTGATCCTCGCCGGCGGTTCGGGAACCCGGCTCTGGCCGCTGTCGCGCGAGCACTATCCGAAGCAGTTGATCGACGTGATCGGCACGCATTCGCTGCTGCAGGACACGGTGCGGCGCCTCGACGGCTTTCCGGCGCAGTGGACGGTGCGGCCCATGCCGATCATCGTCTGCGGCGACGAACATCGTTTCGTGACGGCCGAGCAGTTGCGCGAAAGCGGCGTCGCGGCTCACCTGGTGGTGGAACCGGCGCGGCGCGATACCGCTCCCGCTTTGACGCTCGCCGCCGCGCTGGCGGCGGCCGACGGCGAAGACACGATTCTGGTGGCGATGCCGGCCGACCATGCCATGCTCGACAGCTGCGCCTTTCAGCAAGCGGTGGCGCAGGCGGCGCTGCATGCGCAGCGCGGCGCGATCGCTACGCTCGGCGTGCCGCCGACACGGCCCGATACTGCATTCGGCTATATCCGCCTCGGTACCGAAATCGAACCGGGGACTTATCGGATCGACCGTTTCGTCGAAAAGCCCGCGCTCGAACTCGCCGCGCAGTATGTCGCGTCGGGCGCGTACTGGTGGAACAGCGGCATCTTCGTGGTGCGTGCGTCAGTGTGGCTTGCGCTCGTCACGCGTCTGCAGCCTGCCATGGCGGACGCCTGTCTTGCCGCGGTCACCAATGGCCACGCCGACGGCCCATTCTTCCGGCCGCAAGCCGAAGCGTTTGCGAAGGCGCCGTCCGATTCGATTGACTATGCGGTGATGGAGCGGCTCGGCACCGCCGGTCCGGCAGGCGAGCCGTTCGAAGGCGTAGTGGTGCCGCTGGTGGCCGGCTGGTCCGATCTGGGTTCGTGGGATGCCGTGTGGGATGCGCTCGACAAGGACGCCGCCGGCAACGTTGCGCGCGGCCGGGTGCTGTTCGAAGGCGCGACCTCTTCGTATGCCCACTCCGAAGGACGCCTCGTGGCCTGCGTGGGCACCAACAATATCGTGGTCGTCGAAACCGCCGACGCTGTGCTGGTAGCCGACCGCTCGCACGTGCAGGACGTCAAGGGGCTGGTGGCGCGCATCAAGGCCCAGCATTCGCCCGAAGCGGAGGAACACCGCAAGGTGCATCGCCCATGGGGCTTTTACGATTCGATCGATCACGGCGACCGCTTCCAGGTGAAGCGCATCGTGGTCGACCCCGGTTCCCGGCTCTCGTTGCAGTTGCACCACCATCGCGCCGAACACTGGGTGGTCGTGCGCGGCACGGCGATGGTCACACGCGGCGAAGATCGCTTTCTGATGAGCGAAAACGAGTCGACTTATATCCCGCTCGGGGTGCGGCACCGGCTCGAGAACCCCGGCAAGGTGCCGCTCGAAATTATCGAAGTGCAATCGGGATCGTACCTCGGCGAAGACGACATCGTGCGCTTCGACGATACGTACGGCCGCTGCAATTGAGTCTGGCCGATCTGGCAAGCGCGGCCGGCAAAAGCGGTGGGTAAGAGCATTGGGAACAGGCAGTCGGTTGGGAACAGGCAGTGGGCAGGAGTGGTTGGCACGAGCAGTTAGCAAAACCTAGTGGGCAAAAACCGTTTCAATGCAGTTGGGTGGGGAGAGAAAAATGATCAAGCCTGAAGCATTGGCCGCGCGCCTCGTGGATGTCGTGCTGGTCGTTTCGGGCGCGGCTATCGCGTCCCATATACGCTTCGACGAAATCGGGCAGAGCAGCTTCTATTACGCCTTCGTCGCGTTCTCGGCGGCGTTTGCACTCGCGCTTTTTCCCGCCTTCGGTGTTTATGAATCGTGGCGCGGCCGCTCGAAGATAGGTCTGGTGGGGCAGGTGTCGCTGGCCTGGCTGACCGTGCAGACCTGTGCGCTGGTGCTGATGTTTACCTTGCACCGCAGCGACTTCGTCTCGCGCCTGTGGTTTGCCTACTGGACCGGTACAACCGGGGCGCTGTTGATCTTCTCGCGTGTGGCCGTGCATCGTGTGCTGGCCCGGGTGCGCCTCGCCGGTATGAATTTGCGCCAGGTGGCGGTGGTGGGGCGCGGCGCGCATGCGGCGGCGCTGGTGCGCAAGATCGACGGCTGCACCGCAGCAGGCTTTCGTACCGCGGCGGTGTTCGACGTGGCGCACGACACGCCCGTGCTCAGCGCCGTGATTCCTTCAGTGCCGTCCTTCGACGACTTGCACAGCTTTGCCGACTACATCCGCGCCCAGGACGTGCACGAATTGTGGCTGGCGCTGCCGCTCTCGGAAGAGCACACCATTCACGAGTGCGTGAAAGAGCTGCGCGACGACCTCGTCAACATCCGCTTCATGCCCGACCTGCGCAGCGTGGCGATGTTCGAGAGCACGATGATCGACCTGCTCGGCGTGCCGGCCATCAACCTGGTGGCCTCGCCGCTGTCACAGACCTCGCAGTTGCAAAAGGAAATGTTCGACCGCCTGTTTGCAGCTGTCGCGCTGATCTCGCTCGCGCCCTTGCTGCTGACGATCGCGATTGCGGTCAAACTGTCCTCGCGCGGGCCCGTGCTGTTCAAGCAGAAACGCAAGGGCGCGGATGGCCGCGTCTTCACCATCTACAAGTTCCGCTCGATGCGCCTGCATACCGAGACGCCCGGCTCGCTCGCCCAGGCGACGCGCCACGACGCCCGCATTACCCGGGTCGGCGCGTTCCTGCGCCGCACCAGTCTCGACGAGCTTCCCCAATTCTTCAACGTGCTACGCGGCGATATGTCGGTCGTCGGGCCGCGCCCGCACGCGCTCGAGCACGACGATCTGTACCAGAAGGTAGTGGCGGGCTATATCCAGCGCTACCGGATCAAACCGGGCATTACCGGCTGGGCGCAGATCAACGGCTTTCGCGGCGAGACCGACAAGATCGAAAAAATGGAGCGGCGTGTGGAGCATGACCTGTATTACCTCGGCAACTGGTCCTTTGCGTTGGACATGCGCATCATCGCAGCAACAATCGTCAAGGGCCTGGTGCATAACAACGCTTATTGACGCAGTGAGGGAGACTAACATGTGTCGAATAACAAAAGCAGTGTATAGGGCCGTTCTGGTGCACACGGCAGTTCAGCGTGCGCGCGTGCTTGGCATGATGGCGGCGTTTGCAGTCTTGACGGCGTGTTCGGTTGTGCCTGGCCAGCGTATGGTTCAACCGCCAACCCTGCCGGTTAGCAATACTGACGATGGCAAGGCCACTGGGGCCGAACAGATTCCGATCACCGATATTACGCTGGCGACCGTCCAGCAGGAGCAGCAGACCATGGTGAGCGGCGACGGAAACGATCTGGCGCCGCTATTCGCCGAGTCGGGCCCGTACAAGATCGGCCCCGGCGACGTGTTGCAGATCACGGTGTGGGACCACCCGGAACTGGCCGCCGCACAGGGCCAGCCGGTTGCGCCCACGCGTCCATCGGATGCGGCGTTGGGCTTTCTGGTCGACCATGAAGGCAACCTGCAGTTTCCGTATGTCGGCACGCTGCACGTGGCCGGCGACAGTGCCGAGCAGGTGCAGCGCAAGATCACAGCCGATCTCGGCAAGGTCATGGTGAAGCCGCAGGTCACGGTGCGCGTCGCCTCTTACCGCGCCTCGCAGATCTATATCGACGGCGAAGTGCGCGCGCCGGGCTCGCAGTCCATCAACGACATCCCGATGACCTTGACCGAGGCGATTAACCGGGCGGGCGGCTTTGCGCCGAGCGCGGATCAAGGCCATGTGGTGATCGTGCGCGGCGACAAGACCTATTACGTCAATGTCGCGCAGATGCTGCACAACAACCAGAACCCCTCGAGGATCGTGCTGCAGAACGGCGATCTGCTGCGTATCGAGGCGCGTGAAGACTACGGCGTCTACGTGATGGGCGAAGTCAACAAGCCGGCGACGGTGCTGCCGATGAAGAACGGCAAGCTTTCGCTCGGCGAGGCGATCTCGCAGGCGGGCAGCCTGAATAACACCACGGCCGACGCGAAGGAACTCTATGTGATTCGTGGCGGCCCCGGCCTCAAGCCGCAGGTCTGGCATCTCGATGCCACTTCGCCGGTCTCCATGCTGCTCGCGAACCAGTTCGAGCTGCAGCCGAAAGATGTGGTGTATGTGGACGCGGGCGGGCTGGTGCGCTTTAACCGTGTGCTGAACCTGTTGTTGCCGTTGGTCAATGCAGGATTGACCGCGGCGATCGTTACGAAGTAAGCCGATGCCGGGAACGTTGGGGAATGACGGACCCGGCGCCGTGCGCCGATTCAACGCAATTGTTGTGCGGGATTGATGACACCATGGCTACTAATTTCGAAAACCGATATGTCGATGTCCAGAGCAGTGACGAACTACGCCTGTCGGACTACCTGGCGGTGATCTCGCAGCATTGGCGGATGATCCTCGTGGTCACGCTGTCGGCCTTGCTGATCGGCACCCTGGTGGCATTCGTGCAGACCCCGGTGTACCGTGCCGACGCCATGATCCAGGTGGAAGACACCGCCAACGATGGCAACGGCAACGCCAACGGCAACAAGGACGCGCTGCAGACGATGGCGTCGATCTTCGACACCAAGGCGGTGACTTCGGCGCAGATCGAGTTGATCCGCTCGCGCCTCGTGCTGGACGAGACGGTGCGCAAGCTGCATCTGGACATTACTGCCGTGCCGCGCCATTTCCCGCTGATCGGCAATCTGCTGGCGCGCTGGCGCGGCGGCGACGGCCTCGCCGCGCCGCTGTTCGAGATGCCGCAGTACGCATGGGGCGGCGAGCAGATCGCCGTGACGCTGTTCGATACGCCGAAGGAAATGTACGGCAAGCCGTTCGTGCTGACCGTGCAGCCCGACGACTCCTTTGCGGTGACCGACGAGAAGGGCGCCGAGGTGTTGCGCGCGCGGGCCGGGCAACTGGCGGTCGGCACCACCTCGCAGGGGCCGGTGCGTCTGCAGGTCGATCAGTTGACCGCCCGTCCGGGTACGCAGTTCGAACTGGCGCGCGCCTCGACGCTCGATACGGTGAACAAGCTGCAAAAGGAACTCAACGTGGTTGAGACGAGCGTGCAGTCCGGCATCATCGCCGTGACGCTCGAAGGCGGCAATAGCGAGCTGACGGCGGCGGTCGTCAACAGCATCGCCCGCCAGTACGTGCAGCAGGATATCGACCGCAAGTCGGCCGAGGCGGAGCACACGCTCGCCTTTCTCGACCAGCAGTTGCCGCAACTGCGTACCGAGCTCGACCAGGCCGAGCAGCGTTACAACACCTTCCGCAACAAGCAGGGCACGGTCGACCTGAGCGAGGAAAGCCGTCTGCTGCTGCAGCAGATCGTGGAGAACAAGACCAAGCTGGTGGACCTGCAGCAACAACGCGCCGAACTGGCGACACGCTTTACCGCCGCTCACCCCGCGGTTGCCGCGCTCGACGCGCAGATCGCCCAGTTGCAGGCGGTGCAGGGCGGACTGACGCATAACGTCTCGACCCTGCCGGACACCGAGCAGACCGCGCTGCGGATGTTGCGCGACGTGCGCGTCGATACCGAGCTTTACACAAACCTGCTCAACAGCGCGCAGCAGTTGCGCATCATCAAGGCGGGCCAGGTAGGTAGCGTGCGCGTGGTCGACTACGCCGAACCGGCCGACGACCCGGTGCGGCCGCAACGCTTGCTGCTGATCCTGATCAGCGGTGGTCTCGGCCTCGTGCTCGGCATCCTCGCGGCGTTCACACGCAAGACGCTCTATGGCGGCGTGCAGAACACCACGGAAATCGAGGCGCTGCTGGGCGTGCCGGTCTGCGCGGTGGTGCCGCGCAGCAACCTGCAGCTGCGCGTGCAACGTAACGTCGGCCTGCGCCGCGCGGGTGTGCATGTGCTGGCCGCCCAGGCGCCGGACGACGTCGCCGTAGAGGGCGTGCGCAGCCTGCGCACCACGTTGCAATACGCGCTGGTGTCGGCGCGCAATAACGTGGTGATGCTAACCGGCTCGCGGCCGGATGCGGGCAAGTCGTTCATGTCGGTCAATCTCTCGGCGCTGGTGGCGTCGGCCCACAAGCGCGTGCTGCTGATCGACGGCGACATGCGGCGCGGCGATATCCACAAGCACTTCGGCCTGCCGCATACGCCAGGGCTTGCCGATGTGCTGAACGGCGCGGACCTGCAGGAGTGCGTCCTGCGCGACGTGCTGCCCGGCCTCGACGTGCTGACCAAAGGCGGCCTGCCAGGCAATCCGTCCGAACTGCTGATGAGCGACCGCTTCCGCACGCTGCTCGAACACTTCTCGCGCGTCTACGACCTCGTGATCGTCGATACGCCGCCGGTGCTGGCGGTGACCGACGCCGCGCTGATCGGCAAGCACGCGGGCACCACGCTGATGGTGGTGCGGCACGGCCGCCACCCGGCGATGGAAATCTCCGAAGCGCTCAAGCGTCTTGTCAATGCGGGCGTCAACCTGCATGGCGTGCTGCTCACCGACGTGCCGCCACCGAAGCTCAACCTGGGCGGCTACACCGGCTACTACGGCTACGAAAGCCGCGCGGATTGAGTGGCTGCCGGCAGCGCGCAGTAAAGCAACACAGCGCAGTGAAGCAGGATCGCGAAGGACAGCAAGACCGTTTTCTACGCACGTGCGGAGGACCGCCGCACGCGCAGCACTGCAGTCAAACGCTTCGACGAGGGGAACACAATGGATCGCAAGGTCGCTTTGATAACCGGTGTAACAGGGCAGGACGGGTCATATCTCGCCGATCTGCTGCTTGCCAAGGGCTACGAAGTGCACGGCATCAAAAGGCGCACGTCGCTCTTCAATACCGACCGGATCGATCACCTGTGCTGCGATCCGCACGTGGCCGACCGGCACTTCTTCCTGCACCACGGCGATCTGACCGATTCGTCGAGCATCGTGCGCATCATTCAGCGCGTGCAGCCCGACGAAATCTACAACCTGGCGGCGCAAAGCCACGTGGCGGTCTCGTTCGAGGAACCCGAGTACACCGCCAATGCGGACGGCCTCGGCACGCTGCGGATTCTCGAAGCCATGCGCATTCTCGGGCTGGAGAAGAAGACCCGTTTCTATCAGGCGTCTACCTCCGAGCTGTATGGGCTCGTCCAGGAAGTGCCGCAGAAAGAGACCACGCCGTTCTATCCGCGCAGCCCGTATGCGGTCGCGAAGCTGTACGCCTACTGGATCACCGTCAACTACCGCGAAGCGTACGGCATGTACGCCTGCAACGGCATTCTCTTCAACCACGAATCGCCGGTGCGCGGCGAAACCTTCGTGACGCGCAAGATCACCCGTGCTCTCGCACGGATCGCGGTGGGCCTGCAGGACGATATGTACCTCGGCAATCTGTCCGCGCTGCGCGACTGGGGTCACGCGCGCGACTACGTCGAGATGCAGTGGATGATGCTGCAACAGGACGAGCCGGAAGACTTCGTGATCGCCACCGGCCAGCAGTTCAGCGTGCGCGAGTTCGTCCAGGCTGCGGCCGCCGAACTTGGCGTGACGGTGCGCTTCGAAGGCGAGGGCGTCGATGAAGTGGGCGTGGTCGACAAGGTGGAAGGCAAGGAAACCCGGCTCTCGCGTGGCGACGTCGTGGTGCGCGTCGATCCGCGCTACTTCCGGCCCACCGAAGTGCAGACCTTGCTCGGCGATCCTTCCAAGGCGCACGCCAAGCTCGGCTGGAAGCCGGCGACGCCGTTCCTGGCACTGGTCAAGGAAATGGTGCGAGCCGACTACCAGATTGCACGCCGCGATGCGCTGGTGACACTGGCCGGTTTCAAGGCGCTCGAACATCACGAATGAGCTCACGCCCAACCTCACACCCAACGTCACGGATAGCGTCACGGATCAATTCAAGGGAAACGGCTATGGACAAGAGCGCGCGCATCTTCGTCGCCGGCCATCGGGGTATGGTCGGCTCGGCACTGGTCCGCCGGCTGCAGGCGGACGGTTATACGGACATCCTGACAAGAACCCATGCCGAACTGGATCTGCTCGACCAGGCGGCAGTGCAGCGCTTTTTTGCCACCGAGCATGTGGATGTGGTCCTGCTGGCCGCGGCCCGGGTGGGAGGGATTCTCGCCAACGCCACGCAGCCGGCGGACTTCATCTACCAGAACCTTGCGATTGAGACCAACGTCATTCACGCTGCGTATCAGGCCGGTGTGGTCCGCCTCGTGTTCTTCGGCTCGTCGTGCATTTACCCGAAGGCCTGCGCCCAGCCGATCGAGGAGGAGTACCTGCTGAGCTCCGCGCTCGAAGCCACCAACGAGCCGTATGCGATCGCCAAGATTGCCGGCCTCAAGCTATGCGAGGCCTATAACCGTCAGTATGGCACCCGCTTCGTCGCGTTGATGCCGACCAACCTGTACGGCCCGAACGACAACTACGACCTGCGCAATAGCCACGTGCTGCCGGCGCTGATCCGCAAGGCGCACGAAGCGAAGCTGCACGGCGATCATGTGCTGACCGTGTGGGGCACCGGCACGCCACGCCGCGAATTCCTGCATGTGGACGATCTGGCCGCTGCCACCGTGTTCGTGCTCGAACGCGAGGTGGCCGATGGCCTGTTGAATGTGGGCGTGGGCGACGATCTGTCGATCCGCGAAGTAGCCGAGCGGGTTGCCGAGACGGTCGGCTTCGACGGCCAGATCGTGTTCGACACCTCGAAGCCGGACGGCACCCCACGCAAGCTGCTCGACGTGTCGCGTCTGGCGCGAATGGGCTGGCAGGCGCACATCGGTTTGCGCGAAGGCATCGAAGCGACCTATCGCGACTTCGTGGCGCGCTTCGGCGCGGCTACGCTCTCCGAAGGGACGGTGTGAGATGGCTAACGGCACCGTCACGATCTTTCATAACGTGGTCTGGTCGCGCCACAAGGCCGTGGTATTTTCGGCGCTGCATGCGATCTCGGCGGCAAGCCCGATCAAATATTCGATCGTGCAGATCTCCGAGACCGAGCACTTCCGGCTCGGCTTTTCCGAGGTCGACTATTCGTACCACCGTTATCCGATGCGCACGCTGTTCCACGGCTGCTACGAGGACGTGCCGGCCTGGCGGATGATGTACCGCCTCACCATGGAAGTCCTGCGCACGCACGCCGATCTGGTGGTGCTGCCCGGCTACCATCGTCCGGAGTACTGGGCGATGCTGTTCGCCTGCATTGCGACCGGCAAGCGCCGCGCGGTGTTCTGCGATTCGACCGGCCGCGACCGGCCGCGCCGTCTGCTGACGTCGATTCCGAAGCGCGTGTTCTTCTCGCTATGCGACGGCTACTTCGGTTTCGGCGAGCGCAGCCGCGAATATCTGATGTCGCTCGGCGCCAAGCGCGAGCGCATCTTCGTGCCCTGCCAGGCGGCGGCGCTACCGTGGTCGTTCGTGCCGGAGCGCGCGCTCGACGAGCGTCTGCATGCGCGGCGTGCTCGGGATCCGGTGTTTCTGTTCGTGGGACGGCTCTCGCAGGAGAAGGGCATCGATGCGCTGCTCGAAGCGTTTGCCGCGATTCGCCGGCGGATTCCGCAGGCGAAGCTGCGCATTGTCGGCACCGGACCGCAGGGCGAACAGTTGCAGAACGACGTGAACGAGCGTGGCCTCGCCGACGCGGTGTGCTTCGTCGGCAGCCTGCAGGACGAAGGCCTGTCGCGCGAATACTTCGGCGCCTCGTGCCTCGTATTGCCTAGTTTCAGCGAGCCATGGGGGCTTGTCGTCAACGAGGCCTTGAACCACGGCTGTCCCGTGGTGGTGAGCGACAACTGCGGCTGCGTGCCGGAACTGGTGATCGACGGCGTGACCGGCTACGCGTTCCGCTCGGGCGACGGCGCGTCCTTGCATCGCACCATGTTGAAGGCGCTGGAGGCGTTTGCCGACACCGGCCAGACCGCTCGCGCGTGCATGGAGGTGATTCGCCGCTTCGATCCGCCGAATGCTGCTTCGAATATCGCCCGCGGTTGCGCCGTGATGCTTGCGGCCTAGCTTGATGACGAGGACGCTGGAACGCTTGATGTGGTGCTGGAAGGGTTGGACAGAGTGGCGTGCTGGCGCCGGCGCGCGCAGCACGGTGTGCTGATTGGGAGGGGTATGAAAATTCTACTTGTCGGGCTCAACTACGCGCCGGAGCTCACGGGGGTCGGCAAGTACAGCGCTGAGATGGCGGAAGCGCTGGTCGCCGACGGGCACGAAGTGCGCGTGGTGTGCGGACCGCCCTATTACCCGCAGTGGCGCATCGCGGCAGGTTTCAGCGCGTGGCGCTACCGGCGCGAGGCGCGCAACGGTGTGCAGCTGCAGCGGGTGCCCCTGTGGGTGCCGGCGAGACCTACTGGTTTGTCGCGCCTGCTGCATCTGGCGAGCTTTGCGCTTGCCTCGCTGCCGGCGCTGGCTGCGCAGCTCGCGTGGCGCCCCGAGGTGGTGATGAGCATCGCACCAAGCCTGATGAGCGCGCCCGGCGCCTGGCTCGTCGCGCGTCTTGCCGGGGCACACTCGTGGCTGCATATTCAGGACTACGAGGTGGATGCCGCGTTCGACCTCGGCCTCGTTCGGGGCACCCACGCCCGGCGTATGGCGCTGGCCATCGAGCGCCGGCTGCTGACCCGCTTCGACGTGGTGTCGAGCCTCTCGGCGAAGATGGTCGAGCGCGCCATCGCCAAGGGCGTCGATCCGCTCAAAACTTATTGCTTGCCCAACTGGGTGGACACGCGGGCCATCGTGCCGCTCGCGCATGCCCGCTACTACCGCAAGCTGCTCGGCCTCGACAAACGAGCTTTGCCGCAGACCGTGGTGCTGTATGCGGGCAATATGGGTTCGAAGCAGGGGCTGGAGATTCTGGCCGCCGCTGCAGCCGAACTCGCCGGACGGCCCGACATCAGTTTCGTCTTCTGCGGCAACGGGCCGGCGCGCGCGATGCTGGAGGCGCGTTGCGCCGGCTTGGCCAACTGCAGCTTCATGGCTCTGCAGCCTGCCCGTCAACTGAACCAGTTGCTCAACCTCGCCGACATTCACGTGCTGCCGCAGCGCGGTGGCGCCGCCGATCTCGTGATGCCCTCCAAGTTGAACGGCATGCTGGCGAGCGGCCGGGCCATCGTTGCGATGGCGTGCACCGGCACTGAACTGTATGAGGTGGTGGCGCCGCGTGGTGTGGTCGTGCCGCCGGAGAACGTGGACGCGCTGGTGGAGGCGATCGAGGCGTTGGCGGCCGATCCGCTGCGGCGCGCGGTATTGGGTGCCGCTGGGCGCGAATATGCCGAACGCAGCTTGTCGAGCGCGAGTGTGCTCGGCGACTTGAGCCGCAAGCTACGCGAGCTATGTGGTGAGGACAGTGCGGCAGTGCCCAGCAGCGGCAGTACCGGCGCCACGGGTACGAGTGATACCAGCGGTACGGCAGGCGGTTTAGCGCGCGAGAAACTGGCAGGAGCGCCGCTGGAGCCGACCCAGGTGGACTGAACGTAGTTGAGCGTAGTGCGGTGGCCTACCAGGGCATCTTGTAGATGTCGTGACGCGCGGCGCCGCTTGCGGTGCCGTTGCCATAGAGCTGCTGAGCCGCATTGACCGGCGTCTGCGTAAGCGCCGCTGTGCCGGTGCCACGCGCACCCACACCTGGTTTGCCGGCATTCGCGGCAGCGCCGATTGCCGGTCCGCCCGGCTGCGGCGTGCCCGGATTGGTGAGCATGTGTTCGACCGGCGTGACGCCACGGCCTTGCGGATTGGCCGCCGCTGCCGGGACATTTTGATCCTGGCGGTTGTCGGCGGTCTGGGCGCTATACACGTCGCCATACGCGGCCGGGCCGCCGAGCAGCAACGAGTCGCCCGTGCCAGCGTTGAGCGGGCCGCCGCCGTTGCCGGCGCGGTTCGCCGCGGCGGCCGCGCCTTCTGCTTCGGCAGCTGGGGCATCGCCGTAGGTGGCGAGTGCCTGGGCATGCGTGGCGCCACAAGCGAGGGTGAGAGAAAAGGAGAGCGCGATGCGCAGGGCAAGAGCATTCATGAGTGGGGGTGTCCTGGCTTGTCACGGAGTGGCGCACGCAATCGCGCTGCGTCATCCTAATGGTAGTGTCAACCGCATTGCGCCCCTTGGGAGATGCCAGTCGAAAGCCGACAAAGCCTGTGCGACTCAAGCCAATCGGCGCTAGCAAAAACGAAACCCGGGTGAGGACTGTGCACAATTTCTTACACGATGCTACAAGGCGAAAAAGCGCCTGACAGCGACAGTGGACGACTGCCCACGCAGAGGACAGCGGAATGCAAGTGGAGCGCAATATTCACATGAAACGCGACGAACTCGATGCAGCGCTGGAATGGCAAGCGGATGCCGCTACGGCGGCTTCGGCCACACCGCGCGTGATCGATCTGAGCCTTGCCGGCAAGGGCAATTATGTGCGGCGCGTGAGCCGCCTCACTGAGGCCGTCTGGTTCGTGATCGAGGCCTGTGTCATCAACAACAAGCTGGTGCCGTTCTCGGCGCTGCGCGTGGCGCTGTTGCGCCTGTTCGGCGCGAAGATCGGGCCGAACTGCCGCTTCGTGCATCCGCTGCGCGTGAAGGCGCCATGGAATCTCGAAGTCGGTGCGAACTGCTGGTTCGGCATCGACGCATGGATCTACAACCAGGCGCCGATCCGCATCGGCGCGAACGTGTGCATTTCGCAGGGCAGTTTGCTCACGGCCGGCTCGCACGACTACGCCACCAACATGGATCTGCATGTGGCGCCCATCGTGATCGAAGATGGCGTGTGGATCGCCTCGAAATGCGTGGTGCAGATGGGCGTGACGATCGGCCGCTCCGCGCTCGTCACGCCGCTCTCCGTGGTGCATCGTTCGCTGGAACCCGAGGGCGTATATGGCGGCAATCCCGCTCGCTTCATCAGGAAGCGCTTCGCGCAACAACGCGTGCCGTAATGCGCGATAGCGAACACCGCTATTCGCAGGACGCGTGAAAGATAGCTGGCAGTACTTGACGTATCCGGACCGGTTCAGCCCGGGCGACAGCAGACCGCCGCAAGCGGCATGTCGGAAAGCAGCGCAGATGAGCCTGAACATGTACTACGGGATGCCGTCGCGGGCCAGGCGCCGGTGTTGCAAGTATGTGAACCGGGACGGCTACGGCGAGGCTTGAGAACCGTGGGTGGCTGGCGTGAAGTGCCGGTAAGGCGGCTGCACAAGAATCACGGGAGCGGGGATGTTCATCGACAGCCGGGGTGTGGAAGAGCGGTCAGTCATCGAGACCACTGTTTGCATTATCGGGGCAGGCGTGGCCGGTATTACGTTCGCGCTCGAAATGGACAAGCTGGGCATCGATACCTGCCTGCTCGAGAGCGGCGGCTACAAGGCCGATGACGAAACTCGCGACCTGTATCGCGGCGAGAATGTCGGCATTCCCTATACGTTTGCGGATGGCAGCCGCAGCCGCTTTCTCGGCGGCAGCAGCAACTGCTGGGGCGGCTGGTGCCGCCCGCTCGATCCCTGGGATTTCGAAAAGCGCGACTGGGTCCAGGATAGCGGCTGGCCGTTCGGTCTCGAGGAACTCAAACCGTACTACGAACGCACCCATGGCCTGCTCATGCTCGGGCCGCAAAATTTCGATCCGGCCTACTGGGAAGCGGCAATCGGCCGTGCCGACGTGCGCCGCCACCCGCTGCCGAGCGGCAACGTGCGCGATACCATCTCGCAGTTCAGCCCGCCCGTGCGCTTCGGCAAGCTGTATCGCAGCGAATTGCTGAAGTCGCGCCACGTGCGCGTGTTTCTCAACGGCAATGCGCTCGATATCGAAACCGATGGCGAAGCGCAGAACGTCTCCCGCATCCAGGTCGGCACGCTGAGCGGCCGGCGTTTCGCTGTGGCCGCGAAGGTGTTCGTGCTGGCTACGGGCGGTATCGAAAACGCCCGGCTGCTGCTGGCCGCCAACAAGGTACAGGTAGCGGGGCTAGGCAATGGCCACGATCTCGTGGGCCGCTATTTCATGGATCATCCGCGCATCATGTCGGGCAGCATCGACTTCAACCCGGCATGGGCACGCAACAAGCTATACGACATCAAGTACCACTACCAGAACGATGCGGTGAAGGCGCACGGTCAGCATATCTCGTCACAGTTCGCACTGACTCAGGAGGTGCTCGAACGCGAGAAGCTGCTCAACGCGCGCGTATGGTTCTATTCGATGTTCTACGGCGAAAACACGGCTGGCGCCGAGGCCTTGATCCGCTGCAAGCAGGCTCTCCTGAAGAAAGACCAGCCCGGTTGGAGCCTGCGCCACGACCTCGTGACGATGGCCATGCATCCGGTCGAGGCGGGGTGCTTCGGCGCCGCCCGTCTGTTCCAGCCGCGCGCGCTGATCACCGACGTGAAGTTTCAGACCATCGTCGAAGCCGAACCCAATCGCGATAGCCGCGTGACCTTGTCGACGCAGCGCGACCGGCTTGGCATGAATCGCGTCAAGGTGGATTGGCAGTTGACCGAACTGGTCAAGCGCACCTTCGATCGCACCAATGCGCTGCTCGCCCAGGAGATGCAACTGGGCGGCGTGGCGAGCGTGACGCTCGATGCGCCGCTCGAAGGACGGGCTTGGCCCGGGCAACTGGAGGGTACCTGGCATCACATGGGCACTACCCGCATGCACGATTCGCCGCGTCACGGCGTGGTGGACCGCGATTGCAAGGTGCACGGCATTGCTAACCTGTATGTGGCCGGCAGTTCGGTCTTCCCGACGGTCGGCGCGAATTTCCCGACCATCACCATCGTGGCCCTGACCTTGCGGCTCGCCGAGCATATTGCGGCAGCGCTCAAGGGCCGCGACGGGGCGCAGCCGGCGAGCCTGGGTACGCTGACCCCGGCGCCGGCGGCCGGCGGCGAGCCGGTTGGGGAGAAACTACCGTTCGCGGCTGAGGTACGGCCGATGGGTGAGGACCTGCTGTTCCTCGCCAAGAAGTGAAGGGCGCCCCTGCTGCAGGACGCGCAGCAGATCGGCCGACATCGCCTCCACCGTGAAATGCTGCTCGAAGCAGTGCAGCGCTTGAGTACGCATTGCGGTCGCCGCCGCCGGGTCGAGCTGCAGCCAGCGCGTGAGATTGGCGAGCGTGCCTTCGACACTATCGGGCGCGGCGAAACCCGCGCCATCCGCTTCGACCTCGCGCCAGATATTCACCTTGTCGGAAATCAGCACGGGTAGCCCGCAGGCGAGCGCCTCGGCCACCGCAATGCCGAAGTTCTCCTGATGCGACGGCAGCACGAAGGCCTCGCTCGCGTAGAACGCCCCCCACTTTTCGTCGCCTTGCAGCATGCCGGTCCATGTGACGCGTTGCGCAATGCCCAGTTCGGCGACCAGCGCTTTCAGGGCCGGCGTCCACTCGCTATTGTCGGGGCCTGCCATCACGAGGTGCATCGACGTATCGAACTCGCAGAGCGCCGCAAATGCCTTTAACAGCAGATCGCAGCCTTTCTTCGGATGGATGCGGCCGAGAAACAGGAGCAGTCGCCTCTCGCGCAAGGCCGGATGTGCCGCATGGAACGCTGCGCGCAGATCGGTGGCGTCGGCGGCGGGCGGCCGGTTCGTGCCGAACGCCACGACCTCTTCGTTGGCACGATAAAGCCTGAACGATTCACGAGCGAGCCGGCGCTCGTCCTGCGCAGTAAAGAGCACCCGCGCCGCGTCGCGCAGCACCCGGTATTCGGCCCACGGCCAATAGAGACACTTCTTCAGATGCTTGAGCGGATAGGTGCGCTTGAACCAGGGATCGAGCATGCCGTGCGGAAACACGTAATACGGCACGCCGCTGTGCCGCAGCGCTTTCCACGTTGCATACCCGGGGTATTGCCAGAGGCCGTTGACGATCACCGCGTCGAATTCGGCGACGTGGGCCTGCAGCCACGGCGCGAGCTTTGGCGTGTAACCGTAGGAGCTGCGGGCGGGTCCGAGCGCATGCACGGGTAGCGGAAAGCTGGCGAGCCACGGCGCGGCTGGATCGTCGACGCTCACCACCTCGACCCGATGGCCGAGCGCGGTCATGCCGAGACCGCTTTGCCGCACGCATTCGGTGGGGCCGCCGGTGCGGGGATCGAGCGAAGGCAGCAGATGCAGTATCTTCATGGCGCGCTCATCAGGACATCAGCAGGACACTTGGCGGGGCTTTCATGGCTGGGCTTTGCCGTGCAGGCCGGGCTGCACCTGGGCGAGACCCGGCCGTCCTTCGAGACTGCCGTGCGGCCATTGCGGCGTGGGCGACATGCTCGGCACGCGGTGCGGGCGACCGACGTGGCGGGCTGCGCGCACCCGCATGGTCTGGGCGATGCGGGCATAGGTAGCCACGAGCATGCCGAGCGCGACACCGAACACGAGCCCCGAGAAACGCGGCCCTAGCGGGTTGCCGCCAATCGAGATGGCCGGCAGGGCGGCGAGCAGCAGGATCGAGCGGCCGAGCACCGGCAGATACAGCAGGTTTGGCATGCGCCGTCGCCATTCGCGATGCGCGAGCGTGCCTTTATAGAGCGCGTAGAGGATCGCGAGCGGCATGCCGATACCGAACAGCAGCCCGCCCGCAAACAACTGATAGACCCAGAAGTTGTGGCCTGCCACCCATTCGCGGATGGCGAAGAAATCCTTCGCGCTCATCTGCCCCTGGAGGTCGGGCAGGAAGTTCGGCGAATAGCGGTACAGGTGTCCATATCCTTCGCCGGCCAGCAACGCGACCGACGACGAAGTCACCTGGTCGTACTGGTTCTTCATTTCGGCAAGGCGCGTAATGGTGGTCGGATCGACGCCGGCTTCGGTCTCTCTGGAGGCGAAGATGCGCTGGGCCCAGTGGGCCGATACGGTCGGGAACAGCGCGGCGACACCGGCCACCGTCACGCAGATCAGCAGGCCCATCACGATCGCGCGGGTGGCTGCGCGAATCAGATGCCGCAGCGAGGTTGCGCTCAGCCACGTCGCGAGCAGGAACAGCAAGGCCGTGCCGAGCAGTAGCGAGCGCGTCACGCTCAGCAGTTCGATTACGAGGGTGGCGAGAAACAACGCCAGAGCGAAGCGTGTATAGCGCTTGGCGACGACGAATTCGTGCAGCAGCAGGGCCTGCAGGCCGAGGAAGGTGACCGAGACGATACGGAAGCGCACCTTGTCGAGACCACCACCGGTGGCGACGCCGTACGCGAAGCTGAACGCAAGCGAGATGACCATGGCCCATAGCAAGGCCTTTTCGATCTGCGCGAGCCGCACGTCGCTCCACGGATGGCAGGCCACGGCATAACCGAGCAGAAACAGCAGGAACGGCAGCAGCACGCGCAGATAGTTGCCGACCTGGTTGCCCTGCAGGGCCTGCGTGAAAGCGCTGCCGAGAATCGTCAGCAGCAGCGCGAAGGTGACGACCTTGCGCATATGCGAGCGGTGCTCGAAGCGCGGCGCGATTAACAGCAGAAGAAAGCCGGCCCCTACCGAAGGCACGACGAGCAGAATCTGCGCGAGATGGCTGGCAGTGTCTTCGGAGGCCTTGAAGTCGAGTGCGAGGGGCGTGAGGAATAACCAGATCCACACGCCGGTGAACTTGTTGCGCACGATTGGGTTCTCCTTACGTGCCAGCCGCGCGGCGCGCAGCGTGTATCGCAAACGGGTAGCGGCATGAGGGAGACCGTCGCGCCTCGCGCGACGTGGAGGCGCCGGGCGGCTGCGCGCCGGACGCCATGCGGGCCTACGCCGCTGCGGCAGCCGGTTGCGGCGCGGCAGAACGTAAGGTGTGCAGACGGGTTATCGCATGGGTTTTCCCATGGCACCCGACTCCCCCAAAATCATTGATTCGAATATAGCAGCGCGTTATTCGGCGTTTGCCGGCTCGCGGCGGCGGCGGCGTCTAGTGGCTAGTGTTCGGCGTGAATCGACTGACGCACGAGTTGCGCTTTATGGGGCAGCGTTGGACTTCGCCAACAGTGGGCATGCATGGCCGGGAACGGCGTGATGTTGGCGGATCAAACCGGACCTCTCACAAGAAGATAAGAGGACAGATGGCGGAAATGGGTTTGAACACTTCAATTCCGTAGCGGGGGAGATCATGCGCTGGTTCGGCACAGGCAATTCGAAGGGACCCCAACGCTCGATCGAGCTGGATTTCATTCGGGGCATCGCCATCATCGCCGTGATGGGATTTCACTTCCATACGGTGCACACGGGCAGCACGCTGATTGCCGTCATTGAATACCCACTGAAAAGCTTCGGCAAGGAAGGGGTCAACCTGTTCTTCACGTTGAGCGGCTTCCTCGTAGGCGGGCTGTTGCTCAAACAGTATGCCAAGGTGGGACACATCGACGCACGACGCTTCATCATCCGGCGGATCTTCAAGATCTGGCCCGCTTACTACGTGCTGATCCTGTTCCACGTGTTCGCCGGCCGTCATCCCACCAGCACGTTCCTGCTGCAGAACCTGACCCATATGCAGAACTATCTGGGTACTTCAATCACGCAGACCTGGAGTCTCGCGGTCGAGGAACACTTTTATCTGTTTCTGCCTGCGCTGCTGTCGGTGGTGGTGATGCTCAAGCTGCGCGCCAACGCGATCATTGCAACGCTACTGGCGATCTGTGCGATCGTGCTGGCGGCGCGCTGCGTGGTGGTGGCGAAGGGCGATCTCGACGCGGCGTTCTTCTATACGCAGTACCGGATCGACAGCCTGCTGTTCGGGGTGATCCTCGCTGCCGTCTACTGGATGAAGCCCGAGCTATACCGGCGCTTTGCCGCTCGCAAGAAGACGCTGATCGCGATGGTGGTGGCGCTCGTCGCATGGCTCGTGCTGGCGATCAAAGACGTTCCGCTCGACGAAAGCATCGGCTATACAGTTCAGGCGCTCGGCTTCTGCGCGTTGATCGTGCTGACCATCGAGTATTCGCACAAGCTGCGCGAGTCGTGGCTGTTTCGCGCGGTGGCCTGGATCGGGGTGTACTCGTATGGAATCTATCTGTGGCACTCGCTGGCGCTCGCGCCTGGCGACATGCTGATCCGCAAGTTCGCGGCGCTGCATGTACCCGCGATTGCCGCGTGGGCGCCGGTGCTGATCGCGCAGTTCGTGATTGCCATCGTGATCGGCTATGTGACGACCCGCGCGGTGGAATTCCCGTTCCTGCGCCTGCGCGATGCGATCTTCCCGGCGCGCCGCAAGGGACCGAAGGGCGAGGGCATGCCGGAGGAACTGGAAGTGCCGGCAGTGGGCGGGCACGTTTTGTAAGCGAGGAACGCTCAGGTGAATCGCTAATGCCGCGTTGGTGTGCTTGCTCAGTAGGTCCGCTCAGTTTGCTCAGGTCGTAGCAGCGCCGGGGCGGCATTCGCTCGCGGTCCATACCTTCGGACTTTCGAGCAACGCCGACTGCAAGCTCTGCTTGAAATGAGCGAGCGTATTGCGTTCGAGCAGATGCGGGCCGTTCGCTGTACCGGGGCGCTGCCAGTCCTGCACGAGTAGCGTATCGAGCGCCTGATTGATCGAATCGGACGAGAGTTCGTCGAGCACCGGGCCGAGTTCGCCGTTGCGGCAAAACCAGCCTATCAGTCCATCCGCTGTCGCAATCAGCGGCTTGCCGAACCGGTAGGCCTGCACCAGCACGCCGCTCATCCCGTAGTGCCCTTTGTAGCCGAGCCAGATCACGTCGCAGGCCGAGAAGAGCGCCTGTTCGGTATCGGTATCGATGAAGCGGTCCATGACCACCGGCGCCGGGCTCAGTTGCGTGAGAGCCTTGAGCAAGGGGGCCCGCACGACCATGTCCTGGGCGCCGGCGATCACGAGAGTCGGGGCGTCGTCGCGGGCGGCGAGCGCATCGACGAGTTCGAAAATGCCTTTGCGTTCGCTGATGGCGCCGTACACCAGCACGAACTGGCCGTAAGCGGCGAGGCCGAGTTGCTCGCGCGCATTCCATGCGTCGAGCGGCGCCGTTTCGGGGCATGGGTCGGCCAGATACTGCACGGGCGCGGCGCTGGGTTCAGGGTGATTGGCGCACCAGTCGGCGAGTGTCGGGTCGATGGTGAGCAGGGTCTTCAGACCGCGCGTGCAGATCGCACGCCGAAACAATTGAGCTTTGAGCGCATTGACGAGCGGACGGCGCGGTGCGCGCACGCCGGCTTCATGATGATGAAAGGTGGCGCGCATCGTAATGCCCAGCCACGGTGTGCTGCCGAATGGCGAGCCGAGTAAAGGCAAGGCATAGAAGAAGTAATCGATGTACGGCACCACCACCTGCACCACGCGGTACTCGCGGCTCACCGTCTGATAGACATGCTGGAAGTGGCGAAAGAAGCGCACGTAGCTGAGTGAGCCAAGGCCGGGGCGGCTGGCGTCGGCGGGCGGGTCGACGAAGCTGATCTGCAGGTCCGCCGAGGCGTCCGTGCCGTTGCCGGCGGCGAGCCGTTGCGCAAGCGGATGTGTGGCGTTGGCCGAGGTCGTGACGATCACGCACTGATAGCCGGCCTCGACACACGCCTCTCCGGTCCACTCGGCGTAGCGCCAGCGATGACCGGAGAAGTCGGGTTCGATGACGAGGATAGTGTCTTTTGTCATACCCCAAAAGGTAACGAAAAACCTCGCCCGAGGCCCGCGCGGGGCCGATATCGGCTATGAGATGGCGGTCCCCGCATAAACAGCCGCGTTACCTTGTCAGGAATGGATTGCGCATGTAAAAAGGGGAGGGCATCCGTGAGATCGATCAGGGTTCCGCTTGTCTCGACGATGCCCGTATTCGACGGCAGCGCGGCGACCTGGGTATTGATCCAGCAGGTGGTTGTCCGGGGTCTGGTGGCGCTGAAGTTTCTCGCCATCGGCCGCATGCTTGGACCCGCGGCGATCGGCAGTGTGAGCGTGGCCTTGCTGGCGGTGGCCATTGCCGAGGCGCTCAGCGACACGGGTCTCGCCCAGGCCGTGGTGCAGGCCAAGGTCATGCCGAGCCGTGGGGAACTCGGCGCGGTGTGGACCACGCTGACCGCACGCGGCACATTGATTGCGCTGTTGTTGATCGCGCTCGCGCCCTTGATGAACGCGCAGTTTCATCTGGGCGGCTCGCTTGTGCTGCTGCAACTGGCCGCCGCGTTGCCGCTGATCCGCGGTCTCGCGTCTCCCGCGTACTACATGGTGCAACGCGAGCGGCGCTTCCAGCAACTGGCCGGCGTAGAAACCTCCGCGGCGTTTGCCGATTGTGCGATCGGCCTTGCTTGCGCATGGGGCGGCGCAGGCGCCATCGCGGTGCTGATCGGCATGCTCGTGGGCGAGGCGCTCAAGACCCTGCTCACCTGGACCACCATGGGGCCTCGGCCGCCGGTACGCTTTGCGTGGCACGGCATCGGCCACTACGTGAATTTCAGCCGCTGGATCTGGGCCGGCAGCGTGGTCAACCTGCTGCTCAACCAGTTCGACAAGGTGCTGGTCGCCAAACTGCTCGGCCCGGTCGCGCTGGGCGCCTATCAGATGTCGTCGAAGCTCGCGCAGATGCTGCTTGCCGATGCGGCCATCGCGCTCGGCCAGTACCTGTTTCCGACCTTCTCCGCGCACCACCGGCGCGAAGACGGTTCGGCAGCCAGACTGTTTGCCCGCTACATGATCGTCATCGTGACCGGCCTCGTGGCGGTGGTGCTGGTGCTGCGCTGGACCGCGGCGCCGCTGTTCATGCTGGTGCTCGGGCCGGCGTGGATGTCGGCCGTGCCGCTCTTCAGGATCTTCGTCATCAACATGGCGATCGGCGCGGTGATTGCCATGCTGGTCGCGTATCTGCGCGCCGTCGGCGCACCGAAAGCGGCCACTGAGGCCTCGGTGCTGCAGGTCATCGCGCTCGTTGTCATCGTGCCGCCGGCGACCCATCTGTGGGGTGTGACCGGTGTAGCGTGGGCGATGACGGTGGGCCTGAGCGGGAGCGCAGCCTGGATGCTCTATCGGATTCTGAAGAGGGCGTGATGCGGATTCTCCATCTGGTTCTGGCGCCGCGGCTCTCGGGCGCGGAAGTGCTCGCGAAAGACCTCGCGATTCATCAGCAGACGCACGGCGATACGGTGGGCGTGACCTCGTTGCTGCCGCAACATGACGACTTTACGGCGCTGCGCGGCGAGCTCGAAGCGCACCAGGTGGCCTGCCTGTTTCCGGCTGGCACTCACGGCAGCTTCGGCAAGCTGTGGCATCTGTATCACGCGATTCGCCGCTTCCAGCCCGACGTGCTGCTTGCGCACGCAACCATTCCGGCGTTCTATGCCCGCGCCTTGCCGGTGCGCGTGCCGGTGATCTATGTGATGCATTCGGCGGCCAACGACTTCGAGCGTTCGCTGTTTCGCCGCGTCGAGAGGCTGTTGTCGAGCCGGGCGCGGGCGGTGGTCGGCGTGTCGGAGGCCAACCTCAACGACTATGTTGCCGCCATCGGCCGTCATCCGCTGATGCAGGTGATTCCGAACGGTGTCGATACGCGCCGCTTCGTCTGCACGACCGGCGTCGACGATACGCGCGCCGGCGGCCCGTTGCAGATCGTGCAGATTGGCCGCTATAACGCGGTCAAGAATCAGCTGCAGTCGGTGAGCGCGTTCGCCGAGGCGCTGCAAGCGGTGCCCGAGGCGCGGCTGCTGCTGGCCGGGGTCGTCGAAGATCCCGCCTACTTCGCGGCGGTAGAGGCGCGCGTGCGCGAGCTGGGACTCGAGACGCGGGTGACGGCGGATGGTCCGCGCGGCGACGTCTCACGCCTTTTGACGGAGTCGAGCGTGTTTGCCATGCCCTCGCGCTCGGAAGGGCACAGCATTGCGTTTCTCGAAGCGCTGGCAACGGGTATTCCGGTTGTCGCCAGCAAGATCGACGCGTTCGCTTTTGCGCGTGATTTTCCCGGCGTGCAACTGCTCGATACCGCCGACACCGGCGCCTATGCGCAGGCGCTGGTCGCGGCGCTGCGGCAGCCGCGTGTGGCACGTCCGCTGGCGGGCCTGACGCTCAACGACACTGCTGAGCAGTACCTGGCGATTACCCGCCGGGTGGCAGGGGCGCTGGCATGAGCACACGCCATTCACAACCGGCACGGCTGGGCGCCACGCATGGCGCGAGAAGCGTGGCCGAACGGCTTGCCAGCCGCAGCGCCCGTCCGCGCCGCACCAAGGTGGCGCCTACTTACGGGGCGGGTGTCATGAGCATGAAGGTCACGCGCACGGCGCTCCCTGAAGTGAAGATCGTCGAATCGGAATTATTCTGCGACGAGTCGGGCAGCGCATTCGAGACCTTCAACGCCGACGATTTTGCGCGCCAGGTGGCCGCAGGCGTCGAGTTCGTGCAGGACGATCATTCGCGCTCGCGGCGCGGCGTGTTGCGCGGCCTGCATTATCAGATCCAGCATCCGCAGGGCAAGCTCGTGCGGGTCGTGGCGGGCGACGTGTTCGACGTGGCGGTGGACATACGCCTGAGCTCGCACAACTTCGGCAAGTGGATCGGCGTGCATCTGAGCGCGGACAACCGCCGCCAGATGTGGGTGCCGCCGGGGTTCGCGCATGGCTTCGTGGTGATGTCGGAGATCGCCGAGTGCCTGTGCAAGGCCACCGACTACTGGTATCCCGAACACGAGCGCAGCCTTTTGTGGAGCGACCCGGATATCGGCATTGACTGGCCGATCGAGTTTGCGCCGATTCTGGCCGCGAAGGACGAGGCCGGTAAGCGCCTGTATGAGGCGGAGTATTACGCATAAGTTCGCTACCTCGGTGCTCGCCACTCCGAGGCCACGCTCCGCTCAAAGCCCCGTTGCGCGCAGCCGCTCGCCGACGAACTCGATAAACGTGCGCAGTTTCGCCGACAGCCGGTGCCGCTCCAGATACACCGCATAGATATCCGCATTCGGCAGCGCCCAGTCCGTGAGCAGCGGCACCAGCTTGCCGGTCTGCAGATACTCGCCGATCTCCCACTGCGAACGCACCACGATGCCGCGGCCATCGAGCGCCCAATTGAGCACCGTGTTGCCGTCGTTGCTGCTTAACGGGCCATTCACCTTCACGGTCTCGTCCTTCTTGCCGCGCGCGAAATGCCACGTGCCGTAGGCCGACTCGTTCTCGCGCAACACGATGCAGTCGTGCTGGGTCAGGTCGTGCGGGGCGAGCGGCGCGTGCCGCCGCTTCAGATACGCAGGAGACGCGCACACCAGACGCCGGTTCTTCAGCAACAGCCGCGCGTTGATGCGCGCATCGGGCACCTCGCCGAAGCGGATGCCCAGGTCGAAGCCCTGGTCCTGCAGGCTGACCGGCCGGTCCGTCAGATGCAACTGAATCTCCATACCCGGATAGCGCGCGATGAACGCCGAGATCGCCGGGGCGATATGCGCGCGTCCAAAACCGAACGATGCATTCACGCGCAGCAGCCCAGCCGGTTCGGCGCGGCTCTTCGTCACCAACTGTTCGAGTTCGGCCAGCTCCGAGAGAATCCGCGAGCCGTTGCCCAGATACAGCTCGCCCTCGCTCGTCAGGCTGACGCGCCGCGTGGTCCGGTTCAGGAGCCGCACCCCCAGGCGCCGCTCGACCTGCGCAAGCCGCTTGCTGACCGACGGCGTGGTGACGCCGAGTTCGCGGGCGGCGGCCGTCAGGCTCTGCTGGCGCGCCACCAGCGCGAAAAAGCCAAGGTCGGAAAGGCTGTCCATTGTTGCCTCGCAGTTAAAGATAGATTGCTTTGGTCGACACCATATCGTACCGGGCAGCAATTAAACTACCTCAAACCACGGGAGATTGCTGTGTTTGAACACTTCACCGATGCAAGCACCGTCGTCGACGGCATCAAGATTCACGCGTTGCGCGGCGGCGCGGGGCCGGCCCTGCTGCTGTTGCACGGCCATCCGCAGACCCATGCGATCTGGCACAAGGTTGCACCGGCGCTGGCCGAGCATTTCACGGTGGTGGCGGCGGACCTGCGCGGCTATGGCGACAGCGGCAAGCCGGCCGGTCACGCCGATCACAGCAACTATTCGAAGCGGCGCATGGCGCAGGATCAGGTGGAGTTGATGCGCTCGCTCGGCTTCACGCAGTTCGCCGTGCTGGCGCACGACCGCGGCGGCCGGGTGGCGGCGCGCATGGCGCTCGATCATCCGGAAGCGCTCACGCGGCTTGTCACGCTCGATGTCGCGCCGACTCTCGCCATGTATGAAAACACCTCGTTCGAATTTGCGCGCGCCTACTGGCACTGGTTCTTTCTGGTGCGGCCCGCGCCGTTTCCGGAGACGCTGATTTGCGCCGACCCGGACCTGTATCTGAAGCAGACCATCGGGGCGCGCAGCGCCGGCTTGAAGCCGTTCACGCAAGAGGCCTACGCCGAGTATCTGCGCTGCCTGAGCGACCCGGCGACCGCGCACGGCATCTGCGAGGACTACCGCGCGAGCATCACGATCGACCTCGAGCACGACCGCGCGGATCGTGCCGCGGGCCGCACGATCGCCTGCGATCTGCTGGCGCTGTGGGGCGCCGACGGCGTGATCGAAAAATGTTTCGACGCGCTGGCCGAGTGGCGCCCATGGGCGCCGCAGGTGAGCGGCGGGGCCTTGCCTTGTGGCCACTACATCGCGGAGGAGGCACCCGAGCTGCTGCTCGAGCGGGTCTTGCCGTTTCTTCGCGGCTAAGCCTCGCGCTTGCCGTTCGACAACCTCTTTGTGTTGGTAGGCCATCATGTCAAACCGAACGCTGTACCAGAAGCTAGTCGATTCGCATACCGTAACATCGCTCGATGAACAGAACGTGCTGCTCTACGTCGACCTGCATTTGATGAACGAGTACACCAGTCCGCAGGCGTTTGCCGCGCTCGCGGCAAAGCAGCGCGCCGTGCGCCGGCCGCGCCAGCAACTGGCGGTGGTGAGCCATATCATCCCGACCCACGCGGAAACGCCGCGCGTGATTCGCGATGCCGCCTCGCTGCTGCAAGCCAACAACCTCGCGCGCAATTGCGAGCGCGCCGGCATCCGCCTGCTGGCGGCCAACGATCCGTTGCAAGGCATCGAACATATCGTTGCGCCCGAGCTGGGGCTGATTCGCCCCGGCATGGTGGTGCTGTGCGGCGATAGCCATACGACGACTTACGGAGCGCTCGGCGCGCTGGGGTTCGGCATCGGCACTTCGGAAGTCGAACACGTGCTCGCCACCCAGACGCTGGTCTACCGGCTCGCGCAGACCATGCGCATCGTGATCGATGGGGCCTTGCCGTTCGGCACCGCGTCGAAGGACCTGATCCTGTGGATGATCAGCCGGATCGGTGCACAAGGCGCACGCGGCTATGCGGTGGAATTTGCCGGCTCGACGATTACCGCACTCTCGGCTGAAGCGCGCATGACGATCTGCAACATGACGGTCGAGGCCGGCGCCCGCGCTGCCTTGATCGCACCAGACGCCACCACTTTCGACTATGTGCGCCGCCATGCCACCTCGCTTGACGAGGCCGCATGGGCTGCGGCGCTCGCGGATTGGCGCGAGCTGGCGTCCGACGAGGACGCCCCGTTCGATGCCGAATACCGCTTCGACGCACGTGAGATCGCGCCGTTCGTGACGTGGGGCACGAGCCCCGACCAGGCCATCGCAGTGGACGCCGCTGTGCCGGACGAGGCGGCCCAAGCCACCCCGGAAGCCGCCGCGGCGCTGCGCCGTGCGCTCGACTATATGGGGCTCGTGGCCAGCCAGCCGCTTATGGGGACGCCGATCGACCGGGTCTTTATCGGCTCGTGCACCAACGGCCGCATCGAGGATTTGCGGATCGTCGCAGCGCTTGCGCACGGACGCCGGGTTGCGCCCCAGGTGCGGGCGATGGTGGTGCCCGGCTCCGGCAGCGTGCGCCGCCAGGCGGAAGCGGAGGGGCTAGCGGCGATCCTCACCGAGGCGGGTTTCGAGTGGCGCGAGCCCGGTTGCTCGATGTGCCTTGCGATGAACGACGACGTGCTCGCCGACGGCGAGCGCTGCGCCTCGACCACTAACCGCAATTTCGAGGGCCGCCAGGGGCGCGGCGGGCGGACTCATCTGATGAGCCCCGCGATGGCCGCCGCCGCCGCCTTGACCGGCCGCATCACCGATGTCCGTACTCTGGAGCCGCACCATGACTAAGCTCACTTCGATCGAGGGCAGCGCTGCGCCGCTGCCGCTCGACAATCTCGACACTGACCAGATCATGCCCAAGCAGTTCCTGCGCATCATCGACAAGGCCGGTTTGAGCGAGGGTTTGCTGTACGACCTGCGTTTCGACGCCGAGGGCGTACCGCGCGAGGACTGCGTGCTCAATCAGGCGCGCTATCGCGGCGTGCGGATCCTGATCGGCGGCGCCAACTTCGGCTGTGGCTCGAGCCGCGAGCATGCAGTATGGGGCCTGCAGCAGTATGGCTTCGCGGCCGTGATCGCGCCGAGCTTTGCGGAGATTTTCTACTCCAACGCCATGAACAATCGCCTGCTGCTGGTCCAGCTCGAGCGCGCCGAGGTCAACCAGTTGCTGGCCCTGAGCGCGGCTTCGGCGGGCGAGGCGGCTGTGCTGCGCATCGATATCGAGCAGCAGAAAGTCTTCACCGCTACAGGACAGGTGTTTTCGTTTCCGCTGGGCATGCGCCATAAACGCATGGTGATCGACGGCATGGACACGGTGGACCTGACGCTAGCCGCGCTGCCCGAGATCGAGGCGTTCGAGCGCACGCATTTCAGCCGCAAGCCGTGGGCGGCGGTGATGTAACGCGCACCCGCAGTAAACAGCACTTAGGCATTGAGCAGCCCTGCCGCGCCGTTCCGACACGGCGCCGCGGAGCAGGGCATCGTTTTGCCCAAAAAAAGGAGGAGACATGCAGCGCAAACCGTTCTACCAGATTCTCTACGTGCAGGTTCTGCTGGCGATCGCAGTCGGCATCCTGCTCGGCCATATTGCCCCAGCGGGGGCTATTGCGATGAAGCCGCTTGGCGATACCTTCATCCGGCTGATCCGCATGATTATCGGCCCGGTGATTTTCTGCACCGTGGTCACCGGCATTGCCAGCATGCGCGATATGAAGAAGGTCGGCCGGGTGGGCGGCAAGGCCTTGCTGTATTTCGAAGCGGTGTCGACGCTCGCGCTCGGCCTCGGTCTGCTGGCGGCGCACCTGCTTGGCCCCGGCAAGGGCTTCAATGTCGACCCCGCCACGCTCGACGGCAGCACGGTGTCCGGCTACGTGAGCCAGGCGGCGCATGGCGAGGGCGTGGCGGGCTTCCTGTTGCACATCGTTCCCGAGACCTTTGCCGGGGCTTTCGTGCAAGGCGATATCCTGCCGGTGCTGTTGATCGCCATGCTGTTCGGCGCTGCGCTCTCTCTGTTGGGCGACGCAGGCAAGCCGGTCGCCAACCTGATCGAGGCGCTCTCGAAGACCTTCTTTCGGATCGTCCAGTTGATCACGCGGCTCGCGCCGCTCGGCGCGTTCGGGGCAATGGCCTTCACGATCGGCCGGTACGGCATCGGCTCGCTGCTGCCCATGCTCAAGCTGATCGGCGCGTTCTATCTGAGCGCCTTCGTTTTCGTGATCGTGGTGCTCGGCGCGATCGCCCGTCTGTGCGGGTTCAGCATCTGGCGCTTTCTTGCCTTCATCAAGGACGAACTGTTGATCGTGCTCGGCACCTCGACCTCGGAGGCGGCGCTGCCGCAACTGATGGAGAAGCTCGAGCGGCTCGGTTGCCCGCGGGCGATTGTCGGGTTGGTGGTGCCCACTGGCTATTCGTTCAATCTGGACGGTACCAATCTATATATGACGTTGGCGGTGCTGTTTCTCGCCCAGGCCACCAATACGCATTTGAGTCTCGGCGAGGAGGCGACCTTGCTTGCCGTGACGATGCTGACGTCGAAAGGTTCGACGGGAGTCACAGGCGCGGGTTTCATCACGCTGGCGGCAAGCCTTTCGGTGGTGCCCACCGTGCCGGTGACAGCGATGGTGCTGATTCTCGGCATTGACCGCTTCATGTCCGAATGCCGGGCCTTGACCAATATCATCGGTAATGGCGTCGCGGCAATCGTCGTAGCGGCGTGGGAGAGGGAACTGGATCGGGATCGCTTACGCGCCGCGCTGGGGCAGCGCCGCTTGCGCGCCGAGGATGACGGCATTAGCGCCGCACCTGCTGCATCCACCGCCGACGCGGCGTTCACGGCGCCGCCAGCACCACCCCCAAACTGGCGCTGACGACCAGCAGCATGCCCGCTAGTTGCGGCAGTGTCAGCGGCTGACGCAGCACGACGAAACCGGCGAGCGCGCCGATGGCCGGTTCGATACTCATCAGGATGCCGAACGATGAGGCGCGCATATGACGCAGCGCAATCATCTCCAGCGCGTACGGCAGCAACGGCACCAGCACCGCGAGACCCGCGGTGGCGCCGAGTTGCGCAAGCGGGATGTGGCCGCCGCTTTCGACAAGGCCGAATGGCGTTGCCACCACGGCAGCGGCGAGCAGCGATACCGAGAGTCCTTCCAGACCTGGGAACAGGGTGCCGGTCTTCTTCATCAGCACGATATAGCTGCCCCAGCCAAGCGCCGCGCCGAGCGCCAGCAGCACGCCGAGCGGGTCGCCGACCCAGCCGGCGCGATCGTGCGCGAGCAACAGAACCCCTGCGATGGCGAGCACCGGCCAGACGAGCGCGCGCAGACGGCGCACGCCGAAGGTGGCGACCGTGAGCGGGCCGAGGAAATCGATCGCGACTGCCAGACCCAGCGGAATGCGCTGGAGCGCTGCGAAGAAGCACAGTGTCATGCCAGCCATCGCGACGCCTAGCGTACCGGCGGCAAGCCAGTGCGAGCGCGCATAGCTGCGCAGTGGCGGGCGGACGATCAAGGCCAGTACGACGGCGGCCCAGCATAGCCGCAGCCAGGTCGTGCTGAACGAGCCGTAGGCCGTCATCGCCGGGGCGGAGAGGGCGGCGCCGAACTGCACGCTGGACATCGACAGCATGGCGAGCAACGCGGCCAGGCCGCCGGCGCGCCTTGACCCGCCACTTGCTGTTGTAGAGGGCTCAGCGGGCGTGGAAGGCGTGGAGGCCGGTGTGGCCACAGCACCGTGAGCCTCGTGCGTGTCGCGAGTACCATGGGTGCCTTCGGCGCCATGCACCCCAGGAGCGGGGACGAGCGTGTTGTTGTCCTGCATGGCAGTCTCTTCGAATGGAGTGCGCTCATCATAACCATGCTCGCGGCAATAAGATAAGCTGATAATTCTTATGCCGACATCAAGGGCCTTGATAATGAGGGATCTGGATAGCAGCTTGCTGCGCGCCTTCGTGACCGTCGCGGAGACCGGCGCAGTCAGTGCCGCGGCCACCCGCCTTGCGCCTACCCAGGCCGCCGCCTGCAGGCCTTGCAAACCTGTCTTTGCGAGGAGCTGCAGCTCGGCGAGACAGTGCCGCAACCCGCCTGAGGCTGCGCACGCCCGCCGCAGTTTTTACGAGATTTTTTCTTGCGGGCGCTCCCCGGCCAAACCTACACTTCAGGCAACCTGATGAATGTGGATGGTCATGGTGAATCAACGCGCAGCCCAGCAACAGCCTGTCCGGATCGACTATGTGCGGCACGGCCTTGGCCGTATCGAGCTGCGACGCTTCGATCCGGCGCGCGATTCGTTCGATGCGCTCACAACCATGTTGCACCGTGCGTTCGAGCGGCTGGGCGCAATGGGCCTGAACTGCACCTGCGTCGATCAGAGCGCCGCTGTCACCCGCTCGCGGGCCACGCGCGGCTATGCGGAGCTTGCCCTCGATACGCCGCAGCCCGCCGCCCATCTGGTCGCGTTCTATCGCGGCCATGGCTTTCGCATCGTCGGCTTCCTGCGCTTTGACGGCAAACGCTACGACAGCGCGATTCTCGCCAAACCCGCCGTGGCTGCGCGCAGCCTTGCCAGCTGGTCGCAACGGCTCGAACTGCCGCGCCGCCAGATTGCCTGTGCAGTATGAGCGTCCATGCGCGATCCCTTGAATAAACTCGCAGAAGGACAGAAGAAACAGATGGTGCGCCCAAGACCGGGGATGATGTTCCGAGGCATGCTCAAGGTCGTGTTAATCGCGATTGCGGCGAGCCAGATCCTGACCACCGCATTCACATTGTTGGCACACCAGATCGATCCGGCGCTCTCGCCGGAGATTATCTCGGTGTTCGGCTTCGTGACCTGCGGCCTGGTATCGATGTGGTTGCAAGCCGACGCGCGCCGTGCGTTCGGCTTTGCCAAGGAGAAGGGCTTTGTCGCCGCCGCGCGCGACGGCCAGCCCGGACCGCGGATTGCGGCTGATTGTCCGCGGCGCTGGCTGGTCGTGCTGCATATCGAACTGAATCCTGCCGCGGCTGCTTAGCGAGTGCCCGGCATCGCTCTGACGAATGCCTTCGCCTCGCAGCGCCCGGGCCGCAACAATTGCAAAAGGGAGTGGCAACTATTGCAATGAGCGGCGGCCCTGAGGCGGTTTCTTTTGCCGTTGCCGCTCCGTTCATGGGACGCGGCTAACCTGGCTTCAGCGTCTGACCACCCCCATCAGCAAGGTCACGAGGAAGATCACGATAAAGATAAAGAACAGGACCTTGGCGATCTCAGCCGCGCCGGCGGCGATGCCACCGAAGCCGAACACCGCGGCGATGATGGCAATGATGAAGAAAATTGCAGCGTAGCGAAGCATGGGCGTCTCCTCGTTGGATGACTGGAATGACTGCAGCGGCTGTTAATGGGTCCGCGTTGCGCCGCTACGGCGCAGCGCCGTCGCTGCCGCCGTGCCTTTAACAGCAACTCGTGTGCCTGTCGACGCGGTCTGCCTTGCTGCGGCGCGACGCGGTTCGGCGCCTGAGCGCAATGCCGTGCGCTCGGACAAGGCCGCTCGAGTCGGTGTTGATCGAGCCGGTTACCTAAAGTAGTCAAGCTGGGTGCCGATATCCGATGAGTACCTTTCCGGATCTCGGCTCATGCTTTTTCGCAAACCCGTCGCAGCACTTGCGCTGCTCACCTCGCTCACAGCCACTACGGCCTTTGGCGTCGGCATGGATGCCGATGAGCCCACGCAGCCGGCGCCCGCTCTACAACAGCCGGCCCCGGGGGCAGTCAAAAGCGCTTTCGTGGCGCGTGTCCGGCTGCTGCTGACGCGGGTTGGCGTCGACCCGGACAGCGCGAACGGTAAAGCAATCCTCGCCTGGGCGGGTCCTCTGATAAACGATCCCGATTGGCTTGCGGTCTTTACCCAGCCCCATGGCGTGGGCAAAAATCCGTTCGATTTCAACAAACTCGCCTTGGCGCCGGCTGCGCGTCTGCAGGTGTTGAAGGATATTGCGATCCTCGCGCCCTCCATGCCTGCCAATTCGTTCAACGGTGGGCAACCGAGTGCGGCTCAGTACAGCGCATTTCTCAACGCACTTTCTCCCGAAGGTGTCAGTGCGTTGGAGAACCTGCTCGATGTGATGGTAAAGCAGCACGATACGATGGATCCGGCCGAGCACTACAGCACTGCCGAGTTGATTGAAATGGAAAGCGGCTTCGAGCAGGCGGCGGACGCGGCATGGACCAAACGGAAACTGGCAGTGCCCGCTGGTAAAGGCAGCGCGATCAATGGTCAAGACGTCGGACTCCTCGCTGATGTGATCGTCGGTCTTCCCGAGCCGTTACGAACCCGCGCGTCCTGGTCGTTCTTTCCGGTGGCGAAAGCGAGCGGGCAAGCCATGGGTTCGATCACGGCGGGTGTGCTTGCCGACCCCTATCCGTACCTCGCAGAAACCTTCGACGATCATTCGTTGCCTGCCGCGATGCGTGCACGGCTTCCTGCGGACGGTGCGCGGCCGCTGGCTTTCAAGCGCCTCGTCATTGAGGGCACCTGGGTCGAGGCGAAGCATCCGGATAGCCCGCATCCCTATCGGGCGGTTTACCTCAATCTCCATGACAATGGCGTCGTCGACGAGGCGTTTCAGCCGCTCGTGAATGGTGATGGCAAGCCGGGCACGGGCCCGGCCGACTTCAGCATGAGCTACGGTCTGGTGACCTTGCGTTCGCAGAGGGTAGGCTACGGGAAGGATCTGAAGCCGATTGCACAGGTGCTGGACAGCTCCACCGTCGAGATCGGCAGCCGGGTGCCGGCCGAGGGTGAGCAGGTTGAGTTTCCTGCCGAGCAGCCCTCCGCTGACGAGGTCAAAAGCGTGCGTTGTCTGGTGGGGAAGAAGCGGCCCGCTGCGGCGGTTTTCCCGATCCTGCGGGGCGACGCTGTCGATCTGAGCTGCACGCAGGTTGCCGAACACGGTGCGGATTCGCAGGAAAAAGCCGTGTGGCTGCTGGACTACGGCATTACGGTCGTGACCTCGTCCAGCGACGAATACGATAGCCGCTTCGATATCAAGAGCGTGTCGATCTCGCCGCGCTAGATTCGCAGTTAGTGGGCGTGGACTGAAGCTGAGGAAGCCGAAGAACCCAATGTATGTGGTAGCGGCGCCGGGTGCCAGACATTCACGCGATTGCGACCCGCTTCCTTGGCGCGGTACAGCGCCGCATCGGCGTGCGCGAGAAGTTCGGCGGCCGGGATCGGCTCATTGGGAGGAGAGGTCGCGACACCGATCGATACGCTCACGCTGCCCACCTCGGTGAACGGCGCGGCGACCCCGAGCCGTGCGACCGCTGCATGCAATCTATCGGCAATCCGCGCAGCCATCTCGCGCTCGCAATCCGGTAGCACGATTACGAACTCTTCGCCGCCGAAGCGGGCCACAAAGTCGTCGTTGCGCGGCAGATCGGCCTGCAATGCGCCGGCCACCGAGGCGAGGCATTCGTCGCCGTGCAGATGGCCGAACGTATCGTTAAAGCGCTTGAAGTGGTCGATGTCGACCATCAGGATCGATAGCGCGCGTTGCGCCATGTTGGCCTGGGCGAGCGCCACCGGGTAGCGCTCCTCGAAGTAGCGCCGGTTGAAAATGCCGGTCAGGCCGTCGCGCGACGCGTATTCGGCAAGCCTCGCATTGGCTGCATGCAGCTCGCGGTAAAGATGGCTGATCTCCCAGATCAGCACACCGAGCACGGTGCTCGACGCCAGCACCGATTCGAGCCGCGCGACATACCAGCCTACGCTGTAGCGCTCGTTCGCCACCAGCGTCACGATCACGTCGCCGAAGCCGGCGAACAGCGCCACGCCGAGCCACAGTTCGAGCAGGGTTCGCAAGCGCGTGGTGTTCACCAGATAGAGCAGCGCGCCGGCGCTCAACACCACGATGCCGATGCCCGACGGGCTATGCCGCAGCCGCTGGTAGGACTGGCTGTCGACGAGCTGGGGCAGCGCCACGGCGCCGTGAATGGCCAGCGTGCATAGCAGCAGCGACAGACACACCGGGCCGCCCACCAGCACGAAACCGGCAAGGCGGAGTTTGGCGCGCGGCAGCGGGTTGGGGAAACGTTGCCGCACGTACAGCGCAGCGAGGATCAGCACGGGCGAGCCGCCATGCCAGAAGGCCCAGATCCAGACCGCGCTTTGCGGCCCGGCACCGAGCAGGCCGGTCGGCGAAAACACGCCGGGGAACACCAGCAACTGGATCGCCACCGTCACCGCGGTGTAGCCATACGCGCCCGCCAGCGCGCCGAGAAACGGCCCACGGGTGATCAGGAATTGCGTCCACAGCAGATAGGCGGTGAGGCCTTCAGTGGTGAACACCGCCATCGCAAACAACGGCAGGAAGGCCGCCACTTTGGGCGCGGCGAGACTGGCCACCGGCAGCACCGCCAGCACCACGCACAGGATCAAACCTGCCACGCCACAGGCCGCAATGCGATGGTGGCGGCTGACCGCCAGACTCATGATGCTGCTGTTCATGCGGCGCTTGACTGGATGGGTAAGAGAAGTGTTGAAAGGCATGTGAAAGGCTTTCGGGAGGCCTAACGAAACATACCCAAGGCGCATTCTATCGGCAGGATTGCGGTTTGGGCGCGGCTTATAGACTGCATGGGTGGATTTTGCCGTCGACTGTTGGGCGATTGCCGCAAGTGCAACGCGCCTGCCTGCCGAGATCCAGGCGCGGCGCGTGGGCGCCGGGGTGACAGCAACACTGCTGGCGCAGCATGGCATCCAGGTGTTCGCGCCGTCGCGGATCGAGAGGCTGGCCGCGGCCCTTGCGCATGACGAAGGTACGGCAGTTGGTGCAGCAGTCGGCACGGCAGAGGACGCAGCAGAGGACGCCCCAGGCGCCGCTGCCTGAGATCGCCCCCGTTACGGCGCAGCAATTGCGCCGGCAGGCCAATTTAAATGACTGGGAAATGACGGCGAAATGGGCTGGTTTGGTCGTGCGGATATTCCCGCGTAAAAGAATAATTAACGTCTTGCGAAGTCTTTTGCGATAACGTTTGCGCGCTTTCTTAACAGCAAGCGAATGAATCGACCGTGCGGTACCCAACGCACGCATTCGAATGTTAAATATAGTCAAATCAATGTCAGAAATGTTAGATCGACTCGCTTCGGGAAAACGTTTGCGTTGACCCATTTCTCCCGATTTATCTCATAACGCGCTGTCAACCCTTTGATATAGTTGAGATTGACTGATGGCTTTTCGAAAAAATAACAATTCATAAATTCGCCGGACGCGATAGAATGCGCGCCGATTCACTATGCCGGTTTGTGCGTTGTGCACTACGATCAATCCCGTCAGTAGCAGCGCGAATCTGACCACTTGTTTTTCCCGTATTTAGGGAAGCTTGCCGGTAAATGTCGGTGGCGTTTGAAGTCGGATCGGTAGATTTGGCCTGATTTGTAAGGCCGTGTATCGCCGGTTGCCAATAAAACATCCAAAGCGATCATAAGAAATCAGATGCGAATGAGGATTGCGCCGATATACGGCGTGCGAGTGGGGCCCCTGGGGGTGGCGCTGCTCGCGAGGCGAGTTGCAAGGCGCGCGATGAACGAGGGGTGGGCCCGTTTTAACAGCCCGCGCCGCGTGAAGCCGTCACCGGACCGCACACTGTGGACACGTGCGGCGCGTTGTTGCACGCCTGTGCTGGCGGCGCTCGCCGTCCTCGGGGCGGCCGCGCCGTGGCAGGGCGCTCACGCAGCCGATGCGCCCTCGAGTGTGGCCGCAGGGGCCGCCCATGCGCCGCAGCCGAATCTCGCCTTCTTCTACGCGGCCAACCCGCCAGTCGATCTGCTGCAGGCCTTCGATGCGGTGGTGCTCGATCCCGCACGCGGCTTCGACCCGGCGGCGCATCCGCTGGCGCATACCGTCTGGCTGGCCCGCATGCGTCCCGCCGACCCCGCCGCCACGCCTGAGCAGGTCGTCCAGTCGGTCGAGCCGTTGTGGGCGCGCGGCTACCGCGGCTTCCTGCTCGACACGCCGCCGGCGATTGCCGCAGCCGAGGCAATTCGCGCCGCGCATCCCGAGGCGCGCCTCGTGATCGCCGGGCCCAACGCGCTGCAGGCCGCCGCGCCGCACGCGAAAGCGCTCTACGCGGTGGTGGGCGACTCGCTCGTGCGCGGCCTCAACGACACCGGCAGCTCGCCGGTCGAGGTGCCGGAGGCGGCCCGTGCGAGCCGCCTCGCCGCAGCGCGCAGCTTCACGCAGCAGACCGGCGTGCCGGTCGTCTCGCTCGAATATTGCCCGCGCACCGATCGCGACTGCGCCCGCAACACGGCGGCCCAGGTGCTCGCGAGCGGTGGTGCGGCTGGGGGCGGGCCCGCAGTTACCCCCGCAGTGATTCCCTACGTGACCAGCGTTGCCCGCGATATCGTCGGCGTGGGGGCGATCGAAGTCCTGCCACGCAAGATTCTCGTCGTGCAGGACCGCGACATCAAAGATCCGCTCGATGCGAGCATCGGGGTGCGCAACCTCGCTACGCCGCTCAACTACCTCGGCTACGACGTCGAATACGCCGACTTCTCCAAACCGTTGCCGGCCAACATCACGCCGGACCGCTATGCCGGCGTGGTCGCCTGGCTGCAGGGTAATGCCTTGCCCGAGCCGCAGGCCTGGCAGCGCTGGGTCGCCGCGCGCATCGTCGACCATGTGCCCGTGGTGTTCCTCGGTCAGTTCGGCTTCGATCCGACCGGCGCGATCGGCGATGCGCTCGATCTGCAGGCCGTGCCGGGCACGATGGCCGCGCCGGTGAACGTGATCGCCCGCGATCCGATGATCGGCTTCGAGATCGATCCACGGCCCGATCCACGCGACCTGCTCGGCTTGCGGGTCGGCGTGAAGAGCCACGCGTTGCTGCGCGTGTCGGCCAACGGCGCGCTCATCGACCCGGTTGCGCTCACGCCCTGGGGCGGCTATGCGCTGGATCCGTACACCTCGGTGTCGCTCGACGGCATCGGTCAGCAACGCTGGGCGATCGAGCCGCTCAAGTTCCTTAGCGCCGCGCTGCGTCTGCCAGGCATGCCGTCGCCGAGCGTCACCACCGAAAACGGCCGGCGTCTGCTGATGACCCATGTCGACGGCGACGGCTTCGCCTCGCGCGCCGAGTTCCCCGGTCCCGACTATTCGGGCGAAGCGCTGTACGAGCAGATCTTCACGCGCTACAAGATTCCGATGACGCTCTCGGTGATCGAAGGGGAGGTCGGGCCGACGGGGCTGTATCCGAAGATCTCGCCGCGGCTCGAGGAGATTGCCCGCAAGATGTTCGCGCTGCCGTATGTGGAGATCGGCACGCACACCTATTCGCATCCGTTCCAGTGGGAAGACGTCGACAGCAGCGGCGCGAGGGTGGACCGCGGCGGCGGCGATGCGGCGTTCTCGCTCAACATTCCAGGCTACAAGTTCAATATCGACCGCGAAGTGAGCGGTTCGATCGACTACATCAACTCGCGCCTCGCGCCCCCCGGCAAGAAGACCGTCGTGCTGCAATGGTCCGGCGACTGCCAGCCGCCAGGCATCGTGGTGCGTAAGGTGTACGAAGCAGGCGTCTACAACTTCAACGGTGGCGACACCGTCATCACGAAGTCCGCGCCGAGCTGGACCCATATCGCGCCGATCGGCGTCGACAAGGGGCCGGGCGCCTATCAGGTGTACGCGCCGAACCAGGACGAGAACGTTTATACGAACGACTGGCAAGGCCCGTTCTATGGCTTCACGCGCGTGCTCGAAACCTTCGACATGACCGAGCGGCCGCGCCGCTTCAAGCCGATCGATATCTACTACCACATGTATAGCGGCACCAAGGTGGCGTCGCTGCGGGCGCTCGACCAGATTTACTCGACTGTGCTGACGCAACCGGTTCTGCCGGTGCATGTGACCGACTACATCCGCAAGGTGCTCGACTGGCGCTCGTTTGCGGTGGCGCGCGAAGTGGGCAGCCGCGCTGGCTGGGTGGTGCGCGGCAACGGCGAAGTGCGCGAGCTGCACTGGCCGGGCACGAATGCGCCGCTGCTCGACGGGGCGTCCGGCGTAACCGGTTACGCCGCCGGCCCGGACGGCACCTATATCCATATCGATGGCGGTGCCGCGCGTTTTGCTTTCGGCGCCAATGGTGCTGGTTGCGGTGGTGCGCGCGCTCTGCCGTACATCGCCGAGGCCAATGGTTTCGTGCGCAACTTCCGCTCCACGGCCAACGGCATGAGCTTCGAGTTCGGCGGTTACTACCAGCCGTTCGTCACGCTGGCCAACGCGCAAACCTGCAGTGCGAGCGTCGACGGCAAGCCGGTGGCGGCGCGGCGCGACGGTGCGCTGCTGCGTTTCGACACCCCGGGTGTAGCGGCCCAGCAGGTCGTCTATCAACGCGTCGAGATCGCCTGTGGACACTAGCCGCCCGCGCATTGCCTCGCCCTGGCTGGTGCTGCTGCTCGCGGCCGTGGTGGTGCTGACCTTCTATGCGACCTATCCGCATGGCGGCCTGCGTGAACGGATGACCGCGGCAGCCGAGCCGAGCGACCTGAGTGCGGCCTATCTGGAAGCCTGGTTGCGCGTGCAGCCGGACAACGCCGAACTGCTCACCACGCTTGGCGCGCAGTACGCACAGCTAGGGCGTAACGACGACGCCGAGCGCATCGCTGAACGCATGGACGACCTGCATACCGATGCGCTGCATCGTGCCGCGACCATGTTGCGTCTGACGGTGGCCGAGCAGGAGGCGTTTGCGATTCCGGCCGCCGATCCGCGCCGGGTGGCGGCGCTCGCGAAGCTGCGCGTGCAGTTTGCCGCGGCGGCCGGCCTCGCCTGGGATAACACCGAGCTGGAGATTCTTGCCGCCCGTGCTGCCGCGATCGGCGCGCCGGAGTTGGCGGTGCAGTTGTACACGCGCCTCGCGGCTCAGGATCCGCAGGGACGCCAGCGCTGGAATGCCGAGGTGGCGAAGTATGGGCTGTGGGTCGGCCAATACCGTCGCGCCGCCGCTGCCTGGTTCCAGCAGCAGGCCGACGCAACGACGCGCGACGAGCAGCGCCGCTGCTTCATTGCGGGCATTCGGGCGCTGCAGTCGGGCAACTTGCTGGTCGAAGCGCTGCAGGCGGCCGACGAACACGTCGGTACGCTGGCCAACGACCGCGATACGCTGATCGTGCTGCTGAACCTGGCGCGTGCTGCGCAACGGCCGGATAAGGTCGATCAGTATGCGAAGGCGCTGATGAAATACACCAGCGTGCAGCCGCGCGAATCGCGTGGTGGGTTCGCGTTGGCGTCGCTGGTGTTGCGGGGAGGGCGGCAAGCTCAGCATGCACCTGAGGCTTATGCGTATATGGATGGCCCGCAAGGCGGCAGCGGCATGCGGCCTTGGGCAGCGGTGCGGGTGCTGAGGGCTGCGGTCAGTGTCGCGGCAAGCGGCAACCAGGCGAGTTCGAGCGCAGCGAGCGCCACCGCTGCGGCCTCCGCCGCTCCCGCCGACGTCGATGTCGCAAGCCTTGTCTACCAGTCGTTCCTCGAATCGAGCGACCTCGACAACGCGCAGAAGGTCGCCGCCGCGCAGGTCGCCAAGGACCCGCATTCGGCCGTGTGGCTCAAGCGTCTCGCCCAGGTGGCCGAATGGAACCGCGCGGCGCCGCTCGCGCTGCAGTCGTGGCTCGGCTATGCACAGGCGTCGAACGATCCGCTCGGCTGGAGCAACGTGCTGCGCCTCGCACCGATGCTGAACGACGACTCGGCCTATCTCGCCGGACTCGTGCATGCGTCGAACGCGTCGCCGGGCGACCTGAAGCTGGTCGACTCGGTGATCGCCACCTACGAGCGCCTCGGCCGCCCGGACGACGGCATTGCCTTCCTGCAGGCGCATGTGCGCGACCCAGGCAGCCACGCGATCGACGAACGCATGGCGATCCTTGCCGAGCGCGCCGGTCACGACGATCAGGCGCTCGCCATCTGGCGCAAGCTCCAGGCAAGCGAGCCCGGCAACACGACGTACGCGCTGCACGCGGCGAGCATCCTGTATCGCCAGAGCAAGTACGCCGAGGCGCTTGCCGCGCTGGAGCAATCCCGTGCCGGCGCGCGCGACGAGGACGTGCTGTTCTGGCGCAACGAAGCGCAGCTTGCGCGCCTGCTGCAACAGGACAAGGTGGCGAACGACGCCTACAAGCATCTGCTCGCAAGCGGCGCAGAAACGCCCGAAGACCTGAGCGCGATGACGTACTTCTACGACGCGTATCCGCTCGACGCCGGCCGCACCGCGCAGTTGCAGTACGAGCGCGACCACACGCCGCGCGCGCTGCAGGTCGCGATCTATTACTACACCGACGCGCAGGCGCTGGACCGCATCGCTGCCTTGCTCGATAGCCTGACGCCCGAGCAGCGCGCCGCGGCCGAGCAGTCGTCGGGCTTTCTTGCCGTGCGCGCCGAGTACTACCGGCAGACCGGCCGGCCGCTCGACGCTCTGCACGATCTGGAGCGCGCCGTGGATCTGCCCGGCGCCACGCCGGAGGTGCGTGCGGCGCTGATCTGGACGCTGGTCGACTACGGCAGCGACGCCGAGTTGCGCAAGGTGCTGGCGCGCTGGCGCGACGATGCGGCGCAGAACAGCATGCTATGGGGTCCGTTCGCTGCGGCGGAACTGCGCAGGAACCGGCCGGTCGCGGCGCTCCAGTATCTGCGCCTGCAGTCGGCGCTGATGTCGCGCGACCCGCTCTGGTTGCTGACGCTGGCCGACGCGCAGGAAATGGCCGGACGGCCCGATCTCGCCTGGTCGTTGCGCCGCAAGGTGTGGCGCCAGATCGAACTCGACGAGCAGGCGGTGCGGACCGGCAACGGCGGCGCCCAGGCGGCGCTCAAGCGGCGCGTCTCGCAGGATGCCGAAACGCGCGAGCAGTTGCGTGGCCGGCGTGTCTCGCTGGCCGCGATTTTTGCCGACGCCGATGTGTCCCGAGGACTGCTTGACGATCTGCTGAAGCACGATGGCGGCCGCGCCGGCAACGTGGATAACGCCGCGGTGCGCCGCACGCTGCTCGGCGATGCGCCGGGCCTGCCGCCCTCACCACCCGCGCCCGCCGTCAAGGCGCCGGACGATGGGCGCCTCAAGTCCGCGGTGGCGAAGGATGTCGCTGTGGCATGGGCCTTGTCGCACGAGGCCAATCCGCTCGCCAAGCGCTGGCTCGCCGAGCAGTACCTCAACCGGCTCGCGCAACCGGCCGACTCGCAGCTCGCGATCGCGCTGGCCGAGGGCGACACCGCAAGCATGGAGCGTCTCGTCGACAAGGAGGGCGCGCGCCTGCCGCTGTACGGCCGCATCGACGCAACCATCGCGCTCGACCGGCCGGGCGAGGCCGAGCAACTGGCCTTCAATGGCCTCGACGGCGCGCCGGAAGACACCGAACTGCATACGCGTCTCACCGAGACGGCACTCGGCTGGCCGCAGTCGCTCGGCACCACGGTGGACGATTACGTCGAACATCCGCTCGATTACGTCGAGCAGACCGTAAGCGGCAGCATGAAGGTGGCGGACCACTACATGATCGGCGTGACCGGCACGCAACGTTACCAATGGTCGGCCAATCAGACGCTACTGGTGAACGTGCCGGGTGTGGACCGCGCGCTCGATTTCTTCCTCCGCCGGCAAACGCTCGATACCGCGTTACAGGTGACAGGCGGCCGGCGCGAAGGGCTCGACAGCTTCTATACGCTCGATGTCGCGGGCGAGCTCGGCCGCAACTCCAGCTTCACCCTGACGGGCAGCGCCGGCCGCGACCAGACCGCGACCGAGTCGCAGGCGCTGCTGGTGGGCGGCATGAAGGACAACCTGATCGGCGGCTTCAACTGGCGCATGACGCCGCGCATCTACGCGTCGGGCACGGTCGAGGCGGACCGCTTCTACAGCCAGGCGCGCGATTACCTGGGCAGCGGCGTGCTGTCCTCGGGCGAACTCGGCTACAAGATCCGCACCGACTATCCGGACTTCACCGTGCGGCTCGCCGGGGCGCGCGGCGAATACGGCGCGAGCGGGGCTGCCGACGCGCTGATCTCGCGTCTCTCGCCGCTGAGCGCCGGCCCGACCAGCGCCGCCACCTTCATGCCGCAGACCTATGCGCAGTACGGCCTGTTCTTCGGCTTCGGCAACGACCTGCTCGATCAGTACACGCATCGCTGGCGGCCGTTCCTCGATGTCGGCATCGTGCATAACTCGTTGCAGGGGTGGGGGCCGCAGGTCAGCGTGGGGGTGGCCGGCAGTGTGTTCGGCGGCGACCATGCGGCGCTGTACCTGGAGCATGAAAGCGTGTCGCAGGTCGGCTCGGCGCCGATCACGGTGATCGGCGCGCGGTATCGATGGTTCTACTGATAGAGCGAAGCGGCTGCGCCTGGACCGTGTGGCGCATTCGGCAAGACCGCCTGGATGCTCCCGGTGCTTGCGGCAGGGCAGCCGGAATACATATCGACGTTATCTGAGGAGTGCTTCAATGAATGGATTCAAGGGCGGTAAGCGTCTGGCTTGGTGGGGTATGGCGGCGGTGGCCGCGTCGGTGCTGTTGGCGGGCTGCGGGACGCTCAAGCAAACCGCTGCGCCGACGCTTGGCGCAGGCGACACGGTGGCCGTGGGGTCGATCGCGAACTATACGGAAACGCCGTCGGCCGGCAGCAGCGCGGCCTCGATCGCGGCCAGCGTGCTGCGTGCGAACGGCTTGAAGGACGTGCGCTTCGCGCCTGTCGAGGCCGGTTCGAGCGCGCTGTTCGACACCGCCCAGCGTGAAGGCTCGGAGCAGAAGCTCGAATGGGCGCAGTCGCAGCAGGTCAAGTACATCCTGACCGGTGCGGTCGAGGAGTGGCGTTACAAGACCGGCGTCGACGGCGAGCCGGTGGTCGGTCTCACGCTCGAGCTGATCGACGTGGAGTCGGGCCACGTGGTCTGGAGCGCGACGGGCGCACGCAGCGGCTGGAGCCGTTCGAGCCTGTCGAGCGTGGCGGCTTCGCTGATCGGCAGCGTGCTGGCGCCGCTCGCGCCGCGCCATTGAGCCTGTCTGCCGTAGCTCGTTGCTTTGCATTCCGCCATGTCATAAGGAAAGGGCCGTGAATACCGCTGCCATGCCACCTGCTTCTGCTGCCGCGAAGACGCGCACCTCCAACCCGTTCGGCAACCTGGGGCGCGTGCGTCGTTTCGTGATGCCGGCCGTGACGCGGCCGTTCGCCATTGTCGAGACGGTCGTGCTGATTGCGGCCGTGGTCGGCATTAGCTGGCTGGCGGACCATCGCGATCCCTTGCTGCTGCATGCAGGCTTTCCGTGGTTGTGGTTCGCGCCCTTGATCGTGGCGCTGCGCTACGGCACCTTGCCAGGTTTGCTGGCAGGCGCGATGCTGCTTGGCGCGTGGAAGCTGTTTTATCCGGCTACCGACCCCTGGCCGGTGATGGTGTTTGTCGGCGGCCTGCTGCAGACCGTGATTGCGGGCCACTTCGGCGATACCTGGGGCCATCGCGCCGCCCGCGCTTCGACCATCAACGACTATCTGAACGACCGGCTGGTGGCGATCACCAACAGCCACTATCTGATGCGCCTGTCGCACGAGCGGCTCGAGAAGGATCTGCTGTCGAAGCCGACCACGCTGCGCGATTCGATTACCGAGCTGCGCCGCCTGTCGGTGACGCCGGACGAGCTGGGGCAGAACGCTGCGGCAGCGAGTGCAGGCTCGGCCCACGCCGCAAACAACAGCGGACCTGCGGAAAACACCGAACAAGCCGGCCAACCTGGGGCAAGCGCTGCACCGCTGCGCGCGTTGCCAGGCGCGCACGGCCTGCTCGAATTCGTCGCCCAGGTCTGCCAGATCGAAGTTGCGGCGCTGTACCCGGTGCGTAACGGCCGGCTCGGCAGCGAGGCCGCCGCGCGAGTGGGCGACGACTTCGAACTGGCGCCCAATGATGAATTGGTCACGCACGCCATCCGCACCATGAGCGTCGCGCATCTGAAAACCGAGGACATCCCGGCCGCGCAATCGCAGTACCTGGTATGCGCGCCGCTGGTGAGCGCCGACGGCCAGTTGCTGGCGATGCTCGTCATCAAGCGCATGCCGTTCCTCTCGCTGAACTTCGACAACCTGCAACTGCTGCTGGTGCTGCTCGGCTACTACGCGGACGGCGTGGAGCATGCGAGCCTGGTGGAGGGGATTCTCGCGGCCGTGCCTGGTTGTCCATACGACTTCGCGCTCGACCTCGGACGCCTCACACGCCTGCAGCGCGACGCGGGCATCGCCTCGTCGATGGTGGCGCTGGCGTTCCCACGCGACGAAGCTGGCGACTCGCTGTTCGAACACGTGATCCGCCGCCGCCGTGCGCTCGACCTGATGTGGCCGGTGCAAACCGTCTCGCAGTCGGTACTCGTGAACCTGATGCCGGCCACCGACACGACCGGCATCGACGGTTACCTGGCGCGCATCGAAACCAGCCTCTCGGCCCAGTTCAATCTGGATCTGGAAAGCGCGCGCATCGGCGTGCATACGCTGCACCTGGGCGCGATGGAGCCGGGCCCGGCGCTGCATCGTCTTCTGAAGCGAAGCGGCCTCGATGTCTAAGCCCATCTCCGCCATCGTCAGCGTACCGCTGTTCGCCGGCTATGTGCTGGTCGAGTACCTGACGTATCTGAGTGTCGTGCACACGCCGCCAGGCGTCGATCCGCTGCTGGCCGGCTTCACGGTGCAAGCGCTGGTGGCGCTCGTGCAGGCGCTGCTGTTGCGGCAACTGCTGCCTTTGCGCTACCGCGAGCCGCGCCTGTGGACGCTTCTGCTGCTGTGGGTGCTGTGCACCTTCGTGCCGCTTGGCGGTGGACTGGTGTTACTGGCGAGCTGTATCTGGGCCGCGTGGTTTCCGGGCGTGCGGGAAAACAATCTGCTCGCCGACGTGCCGCGTCCCGAGTTCGTCACCTATCTGGTGTCGCGGGTCTCGCACGGCGGCGGCGCCCGTTTGCAGGCGCGCCTGGTCAACACCCAGGTATCGTCCACCGACCGCCTGACCGCACTCGTCGCGATCCAGAGCATGCCGACCCGCACGACAGGCACCTTGCTGCGCGACCTGCTGGCCGACCCGATCGAGGACGTGCGCCTGATCGCCTACGGCACGCTCGACCAGGCCGAGAACGAGATCATGCAAAAGATCTTCACCACCGGCAAAGCGCTCGAACAGGCCCAGGAAGACAACGAGCGCCACGCGATTAACCGGCGCCTCGCCGAACTGTATTTCGAACTGGTCTATCAGAACCTCGTGCAGGGCGCGGTGTACCTCCATACGCTCGAGCAGGCCGACCGCTATGCCCGCGCGGCGCTCGCCACCGACGAGAAGGATGCGGCGCTGTGGCTGATCCGTGGACGCCTCGCGCTTGCCGAAGGGCGGCCCGATGAAGCGGGGCAGTATATGGAACGCGCCCTTGAACTGGGCTTTCCGCGCGAACGGCTGATTCCCTGGCTTGCCGAAGTCGCGTTCCTGCGCGGCGAGTACGGCCAGACCGGCCAGTTGCTCGCGACGCTCGGCAACGCGGCTGCGCTGCCAACGCTCAAACCCACTGTGACTTACTGGTCGTCATGAAAGAGTCCTTGATGCGGCGCGCCGCCGATGCCGATGTCTGCCTGCTGCTGGAAGGCACCTTTCCGTTCGTGCGCGGCGGGGTGTCGAGCTGGGTCAATGAGATGCTGCGCGCTTATCCGGAGAAGCGCTTTGCGATTGTCTTCATCGGCAGCCGCGAAGAGGACTATAACGGCGCGGCCTACGCCTTGCCCGACAACGTCGTGCATCTGGAAACCCACTATCTCTACGAGGCGGCGCCGGCCGATTCGCGCCGGCCGCGCGAGCTCGAAGGCGATGCAGCGGCGTTCGCCAGATCGGCCGAGCTGCACGCGGCGTTGCGCGATACGCGCGGCGCCGACGTGGGCGCGCTGATGGCCGAGATGGTGCCGACCCTCGGCGAGCAAGGCACGCTCAACGAGGCGCAGTTTCTGGCGAGCCGCCAGTCATGGGAGTTCATCGTCCAGCAGTACGAAAGGTACTGTACCGACCCGTCGTTTACGGACTACTTCTGGACCGTGCGGATCATGCACAAGCCGCTGTGGCAGCTGGCGAACGTGGCCGAGAAGCTGATCCCGGCACGCGTCTATCACACGGTTTCGACAGGCTATGCAGGCTTTCTGGGCGCGCTGCTGCACTACCGCACCGGGCGCCCGCTGCTGATCTCCGAGCACGGCATCTATACCAAAGAGCGCAAGATCGACCTGCTGCAGAGCCAGTGGATTCGCGACAACCGCGGCGCGTTCGAGCGCGACATCTCGCGCATCAGTTATTTCCGCGAGTTGTGGGTGCGCTTTTTCGAGGCGATCGGCAAGCTCGCCTACGACGCCGCCGACGAAATCGTCGCGCTGTATGAAGCGAACCGCCAGCGCCAGGTCGCCGACGGCGCTGCCGCCGAGCGCACCCGCAGCATTCCGAATGGGGTGGACGTCGACGGCCTCGCGCCGCTCGTCGAGCAACGCGTGGCGGGGCCGCACCGGGTGGTGGCGCTGATCGGCCGGGTGGTGCCGATCAAGGACATCAAGACCTTTATCCGCGCCATGTTTGTCGCTTCGCGCAGCATGCCCGATATCGAAGGCTGGATCATCGGACCGGAAGAAGAGGATCCGGCTTATGCGCTCGAATGCCGCGCGCTGGTGGAGAGCCTGGGTCTTGCCGGCAATGTGAAATTCCTCGGCTTTCAGCGCATCGACGCGGTGCTGCCGAAAATCGACGTGATTGCGCTGACTTCGATCAGCGAGGCCTTGCCGCTCGTCGTGCTGGAGGGCTTCGCGGCCGGCATCCCCTCTATTACGACGGACGTCGGCTCCTGCCGCCAGCTGATCGAGGGTTTCAGCGAGGAGGATCGTGCTTTGGGGCGCGCCGGCGCGGTGGTGCAGATCGCCAATCCGGCGGCCTTCGCGCAGGCCGTGGTGGCGCTGCTGAACGACGACGAGCGCTGGCTCGCGGCGCAAGCTGCCGGCCTCGCACGGGTGCGCCGCTACTACACCAAGGCGCAGATGACCGGCAGCTACCGTACCTTGTACGACCAGCTCGCCGCCGCGCCGGACGTCAGGCGCGGGGCGCGCAATCCTGCCTCGGGCGGCTGCCCGGTGCAGCACGGCGCGCCGGCGGATCAACGCGCCGCTCAAAGCGGGGAGACACGTTAATGGCCGGGATTGGTTTCGAACTGCGCAAGATCCTCAAGCACGAGACGCTGTTCGGCGTGGCGCGTGCTTACGCCTATGCCGGTCTGATCAGCTCGGGGCCGCTGATCCTGTCGATCTTCGGCATCCTGATCATCGGCATCATGAGTCTTGCCTTCGTGATCCCGAAGTACGCGATCGTCCAGTTTCAGGTCTCGGTGACCTATCTGATCTCCCTGAGCCTCGTCCTGACCGGACCGCTGCAACTGTCGTTCACGCGCTTCATCTCCGACCGTCTGTTCGAAAAGCGCGACGATCTGGTGCTGTCGAACTACAACGGGGTCGTGCTGGTCAGTACGATCGCGTCCGGGGTGCTCGCGTTTGTCGCGATGCTGCTGTGGTTTCGCAGCACGCCGCTGGCGTACCGCGTGCTCATGGTGGCGGGCTTCGTGGTGGTCAGCAACATCTGGATCGGCGTGATTTTTCTCTCCAGCGTCAAGCAGTACCGGCAAATCCTGTTCGTGTTCCTGATCGGCTACGGCTGCACGGTGGCGTTCGCCTTGCTGCTGAACCGGCATGGCATCGTCGGGCTGCTGGGCGGCTTCGTCGCAGGGCATCTCGTGCTGCTGGGCGGACTCTCGGGGCTGATTTACCGCAACTACCGCAGCGGCCGGCTGATCTCGTTCGAGGTGTTCAACAAGCGTTTCGCCTATCCGACGCTGGCGCTGGTGGGCCTGTTCTTCAATCTGGGCGTCTGGCTCGACAAGCTGATGTTCTGGTACGCGCCCGGCACCGGCTCGCCGACCATCGGACCGCTGCATGCCTCGGTGATCTACGATATCCCGGTGTTTATTGCTTACGTGTGCGTGATGCCCGGCATGGCAACGTTTCTGGTGCGGATCGAGGCGGATTTCGTCGAGTATTACGACGCCTTCTACGACGCCGTGCGCAGCGGCGCGACGCTGCGCCATATCCAGGACATGCGCGACATGATGGTGGGCAGCGTGCGCGCCGGTCTCTATGAAATCATCAAGATTCAGGCGGTCGTGCTGTTGCTGATCGTCGCGTTCGGACAAAACGTGCTGCAGGCGCTGCATATTTCGACGCTCTATATGCCGCTTCTGACGGTCGACGTGATCGCCGCGAGCCTGCAGGTGGTGCTGCTGGGCTTGCTGAACGTGTTTTTCTACCTTGACGCGCGCCGCACGGTGCTCAAGCTGTGCATCGCGTTCGTGGCGCTCAATGGGCTCTTGACGTGGATCACGCTGCAAATGAGCCCGAACGCCTACGGTTACGGCTTTGCGCTGGCGCTGCTGATTCTGGTGGTCGGCGCAGTGCTGACGCTGGATCGCAAGTTCGCCAAGCTCGAATACGAAACCTACATGCTGCATAACTGATAAGGCGAGATGCGAATGTTCATGACGCGGACTCTTTGCCGCTTTGCCGCCTGGGTGGCGTGTTTCGGCACGGCCGCGGGCCTCACGCCGCTTGCCCAGGCTCAGGCGGGGGCCGGTGCCGGTGCGGCCAGTAACGCCGCGCGTGCGGCCGCGGCTTCGCTGCCTTCGGTGGCGTTCTTCTATGGCGAGCAGGTGCCGGTCGAGGCGCTGTCCGCCTTCGATGCGGTGGTGGTCGAACCGGATAGCGGCTTCGATCCGGCGGCGCAACAGGGCGGGCGCACCGCGTGGTTTGCGTACGTGAGCGTCGGCGAAGTGACGCCGCAGCGGCAGTATTACGCGGCCATGCCGAAAGAATGGCTGGCCGGTCACAACGCCGCGTGGCAGTCGAAGGTGGTCGATCAGGATGCCCCCGGCTGGCCGGCGTTTTACGTCAAGCAGGTGATTGCACCGCTGTGGCACAAAGGCTATCGCGGCTTCTTTCTCGATACGCTCGATTCGTACCAGTTGATCGCCAGGACCGATGTGGCGCGGCAGCGCCAGCAGGCGGGACTGGTTGCGGTGATCCGCGCCATCAAGGCGCGTTATCCGCAGGCAAAGTTGATGTTCAACCGTGGCTTCGAGATCTTGCCGCAGGTGCACGATCTGGTCTATGCGGTCGCCTTCGAATCGCTGTACAGCGGGTGGGACCAGGGCAAGCAGCGCTATACCCAGGTGCCGCCGGCCGATCGTAGCTGGCTGCTCGGGCAGGCGAAGATCATTCGCGAGCAGTACGCGTTGCCGGTGATCGCGATCGACTACTGCGCGCCTGGCGATGAGCAATGCGCGCACGAGACGGTGCAGAAGATCTGCAAGGACGGGCTCGTGCCGTATGTGGCGGACGGGGCGCTGCAGACGGTTGGAACAGGGCGCGCGGGGATCTGCGCTGACGAGGCCGGCGGCGTGCAGCCGTGAGTGCCCCGTCTATCGCAACTGCGTGACCGCAAGCAGCAGGATCATGCTGCCGATCGCGCCATCCAGCACGCGCCAGGCCATGGCGCGGCGAAACAGCGGAGCGAGCGCACGGGCGCCATAACCGAGTCCGACGAACCACACTGCGCTAACGGCCATCGCGCCGAGTGCGAAGGCGGCCCGGCCGCCGGCTGCCTCGCGGGCGCCGGCCGTGCCGATCAGCAGAAACGTGTCGAGATAGACGTGCGGGTTGAGCCAGGTGAAGGCGAGCGTCATCAGGACGATTGGCATCGCCCGTTGCGCGGACTGCACCGGTGCGCCGTTTGCGTTTGCCGAGGCCGGCTGGCCCGGCGCTTCCACCTCCATCGCCGCGTGGCCGGGCCGCACCGCGCGGCGCAACGCATTGATGCCGAACCACGCGAGGTAGGCGAGCCCCACGTACAGCATGGTATGGACGAACACCGGATAGCGTTCGACCAGCACTGAGGCGCCGCCGACGCCCGCGGCGATCAGGATAAAGTCCGACACCGTGCACAGCAGCACGATCTTGCCGACATGCGAGCGCATGATGCCCTGGCGCAGCACGAAGGCATTCTGCGCCCCGATGGTGACGATCAGCGACGCGCACAGCGCCGCTCCGTGGGAAAAAGCGAGCCAATCCATAAGCGATCCAGTAGACGGGTGAGACGAATTAGCGCTAGTCTGCGGTTTTGCCTCTCATAAGAGAAGCTAAATCAGTTAATGCCGATTAAGGAACGCTAATGCTCGACTATGCCTTGCTCGATGCGCTGGCCGCCGTGGTGCGCCACGGTTCGTTCGACCGGGCCGCGAGCGAACTGAACGTGACGCCCTCGGCGGTGTCGCAGCGCGTGAAGCTGCTGGAGGAGCGGGTGGGCAGCGTGCTCGTCAAGCGCGGGCAGCCGTGCGTGGCGACCACCTCCGGCGCGCTGCTGTGCCGGCATACCGAACGCGTGCAATTGCTCGAGTCCGAATTGACGGGACGCCTGCCGGCAATGCCGGGGGCATTGGTCGAGCCGTGGCCGACCTTGCGGGTCGCGGTCAATGACGACAGCGTCGGCACATGGTTCATCGACGCGGTCGCGGGGTTTTGCGTGGAGCGCGAGATGCTGCTCGATCTGGTGATCGACGATCAGGATCACACGGCGCAGCGGATTCGCGACGGCAGCGTGCAGGGCGCGGTGACGACGCAGGCCGAGCCGGTGCAGGGTTGCCGTTCGGTGCGGCTTGGGCGCATGCGTTATCTGGCGGTGTGCGCGCCGGATTTTTACGAGCGTTACTTCGCCGAGGGCGTCACGCGCGAGTCGTTGCGGCGCACGCCGTGTGTCGACTTCAATCCGAAGGACCAGTTGCAGAAGCGTTTCATGCGCCGGATCACGCGGGCGGAGGTCGATCCGCCGCTGCACTGGATTCCGCACGTCGCGGGCTTCCTGCGAGCCTGTGCGACGGGGATGGGGTGGGGTTTGTGCCCCGAACGGATGATCGCGGCGCAACTGGAGAGCGGCGAGCTGGTGGATATGGCGCCGGGCAAGCCGATTGACGTGGATCTGTACTGGCAGAGCTGGCGCCTGTCGATTGGCTGGCTGGACGACTTCGGCACGGTGTTGCGCAAGCGCGCGGCGGACCTTCTGGATTGAGACGAGCGATGCGTTGAGTTGGACCGAAGTGCAGGCTCAACACGCGCATGCGCTACAGCAGCAACTCGATCGAATGAAACAGCCTGCGCTGCTCGGCATCTTTCGAGCGCGCCCCTTCGTCGATCACTTCGCGCAGGCAATCGAGAAAGCACGCGGCAGCCGGGCTCGTCGGCGCGCCGCGCCGCGAGGTAATGCTGACGATGGTCTCATCCACGGTCTCGCGCAGCGGCAGCGCCCATAGATTCTCCTTCGCACTGCTGACCTCCACCAGCGGCCACGGAAAGATGCTCAGCATATCCGTATGCGCCAGCAAGCCCAGCACGATTGCCAGCGAATGCGCGAGGTGAATCGTATGCGGCACCTTCATGCCGCGTTGCCGGAACAGATTGTCTGAAATCGACTCGCGGCTTGCCGGATCCCAGTTCAGCACCCATTCGGCGTCTTCGAGTTCGAGCAAGGTCCGGCAGCCGGCCTTCGGATGATCGCGCCTTGCCACCACCGCCGAATGGGTCGAAAACAGCGGCACGTTGTGAAACTCCGATTGCGGCGAGGCAGGCGGCGGACGCCCGATCGAAAAGTCCAGACTGCCGTCGCGCAGACGTGGCTGCACGACAGCCAGCAGCCCTTCGAAGAACTCCAGTTGCACCTCCGGCATGCGCTGGCGGAAACGCTGCACCGTCAGCGGCAGGAAGGTCAGCGCAACCCACGGCGTGACGCCGATCGACAGCTTGCCAGCCGCCGCCCCGCGCAAGGCCTCGATTTCCGCCTCGGCCCGCTGCAGTTGCCCGAGCACCAGCCGGGCATGCACGACCAGCGCGCGGCCGAACTCGGTGAATGCCACGCCGCTCGCGCTGCGAATCACCAGCGGCGCCTGCAGGGCGGCTTCCAGTTCGCGCACCGCCTTGGTCACGGCGGCTGGCGAGAGCCCTAGCGTGCGCGCCGCTGCCCGGATACTGCCGGTATCCGCTATTGCCGCCAGGGTACTGAGTTGATGGAGTTTCATCTGATCTAAACAAGGGGAGGGTGGCAACCAGTGGTTGCCGCCGCAACGATTCTACGCCTGCCCGTCGAATATCGGCGTCGCTATCCTGCGTTCACGCATTCATTGACGGAGACAGCATCGTGAACACCATGGCCATTCCGGCGGGCATCGCCGATCTCGAAGAAGAAATGATCGCCCTGCGCCACCGGATCCACGCGCACCCTGAGCTAGCGTATGAGGAATTCGCCACCGCCGATCTGGTGGCCGAGCGTCTGCAGGAGTGGGGCTATACGGTGACGCGCGGGCTGGGGCAAACCGGCGTGGTCGGCCAGTTGAAAGTCGGCAACGGCACGAAGCGCCTCGGCTTGCGCGCCGATATGGATGCCTTGCCGATCCACGAGCAGACCGGCCTGCCGTATGCCAGCAAGATCCCCGGCAAGATGCACGCATGCGGCCACGACGGCCATACGGCGATGCTGCTCGCAGCGGCCAAGCACCTCGCCAGCACAAAGTCGTACGACGGCACCTTGAACCTGATTTTCCAGCCGGCCGAAGAAGGCCTGGCCGGTGCGAAGAAAATGCTCGAAGACGGCCTGTTCGACGCGTTCCCCTGCGACGCGGTGTTCGCCATGCACAACATGCCCGGCTACCCGACCGGCAAATTCGGCTTCCTGCCGGGCTCGTTCATGGCGTCGTCGGATACGGTGATCGTCAAGGTGACCGGACGCGGCGGCCACGGCGCGGTGCCGCACAAGGCAGTCGATCCGGTGGTCGTCTGTGCGCAGATCGTGCTGGCGTTGCAGACCATCGTCTCGCGCAATATCGCCCCGCTCGACATGGCGATCATTACCGTCGGTGCGATCCATGCCGGCGAAGCGCCGAACGTGATTCCCGAAACGGCCGAGATGCGCCTCTCGGTGCGCGCGTTGAAGCCCGAGGTTCGCGACTATCTGCAAACGCGCATCACCGAGGTGGTGCAGGGGCAGGCCGCCGTATACGGCGCGCAGGCCGAGGTCGATTATCAGCGGCGCTATCCGGTGCTCGTCAACGACACCGCCATGACCGGCTTCGCGCAGCAGGTGGCACGCGACTGGCTCGGCGAGGCCGGCCTGATTCCGAATATGCAGCCGCTTACCGGCAGCGAAGACTTCGCGTTCCTGCTCGAACGGTGCGCGGGCAGCTATCTGATCATCGGCAATGGCGACGGTGAGGGCGGCTGCATGGTGCACAACCCGGGCTACGACTTCAACGACGATTGCCTCGCGACGGGCGCCGCGTACTGGGTGCGCTTGACCGAGTCGTTTCTCGCTTGATGGCTTGATCGAGGGGTCGAGTTGCGCAGTAGCAGGACATATGGAAGGAGACACAAATGGACTATCCCACCGTACCGCACCCGCCAACTGGCGTACCAGAGCTGGCTCATGACGGCCGTGCAGACGATGCGCCCGCAACGGCGCCGTCCCATGGCCGCGTGAGCCACGCCAAAGCCATCGCTGCGATCACCCTCGGCAACGGCCTCGAGTTCTTCGATTTCACCGTCTATAGCTTCTTCGCCACCATCATCGGCAAGCTGTATTTCCCGGTCGAAGGGCAACTCGCGCAACTGATGCTGGCGGTCGGCACGTTTGGGGTGGGCTTCATCATGCGGCCGGTCGGTGGCGTGGTGCTCGGCGCGTATGCGGACCGGGCCGGCCGCAAGGCCGCGATGAGTCTCACGCTGTGGCTGATGACGCTCGGCTCGGCGATCATCGCCTTCGCACCCACCTATGCGGCGATCGGCGTGGCGGCGCCGCTGCTGATCATTCTCGCGCGGCTGATTCAGGGCTTTGCCCTGGGCGGCGAGGTTGGCGCCTCGACCTCGCTGCTGATGGAGTACGGCAGCGACAAGACGCGCGGTTTCTACGGTAGCTGGCAGTTCGTGAGCCAGGGCATGAACACCGTGTGCGGCTCGCTGCTCGGGGTCGCGCTGGCGGCCTGGCTGTCTACCGCCGCACTGGAAAGCTGGGGCTGGCGCGTGCCGTTCGTGATCGGCATGGCGATGGGGCCGATCGGCGTCTATATTCGTCGCCACCTCAAGGAAACCTTGCCAGGTGCGGCAGATAGCGAGGATGAAACCTCGCACGCGGGAAGCACGAACAGCCCGGCCGTTGAAGATGCCGCACCTGGTGTGGCCGCGCACGCGCAGCCGGCGCGCGAAATCTTTCGCTCGCACCTGGGCGCCATTACGACCGGTGTCGTGACGACGATCGGTGGCACGGCGGCGAACTATATCGTGTTGTTTTACCTGTCGACGTACGCGATCCGCATCCTCCATTTGCCGATGTCGCTCGCACTCTGGGCCTCGTGGGCCGCCGCCTTCGTCACCGTGATCCTGTCGCCGTTTGCTGGAGCGCTCTCCGACCGCGTCGGCCGCAAACGCGTGTTGTGGATCTCGCGAGTCTTGCTGATTGCCGTTGTTTATCCCGCGTTCATGCTGATCAATGCGCATCCGACGGTGCCCGTGTTGCTGGCGGTCGTCGCTGTGCTGGCAGTCTTGGTGACTTTCACCGCGGTGCCGAACATCGTGATGTTGCCGGAGATGTTCCCGCGCGAGATTCGCGCAACCGGGATGTCGATTGTGTACTGCCTCGGCGTGTCGATTTTCGGCGGCTTCGCGCAGTTCTTCGCGACGTGGCTGATCCAGTTGACGGGTAATACGCTCGCGCCCGCGTGGTATCTGATCGGCTGCGGGCTGGTGTCGTTGCTGCCGCTGCCGTTTATCCGCGAAACGGCGGGCAGGCCGATTGACTGAAGAGTAGGGCGCAAAGAACAAAGGCCAGTGTCGCTCACACGACGCTGGCCTTTTCTTCGTCCACTGCAACGGACGATCCTCAGCGCATCACCTACCGCGCCTCCGGCACGCCCTCCGCCTGCTCCAAGGTCTCGCTATCACGCGTCTCCGGCATTGCCGCCCACACGAGCAGCACCGCCAGCGCACCCGCCGCCGCGAGGCCGAAGAAGCTGACCGTATTGCTGAAGCGATCGGCAATGAACCCCGCCGCCGCCGTGCTCAAGGTCGCGCCGATCCCGGCCGCGAGGCCGAACAGGCCGATACACAGGTTGTAGCGTCCCTTGCCGCCCGCCACGTCCGCGGCGATCAGCGGCAGCATCACGCCGAACACCGCAGCGCTGATGCCGTCGAGCATCTGCACCGGCACCAGCAGGTAAGGGCTGCTCACGCCGGCGAACAGCAAGGCGCGAAGCGGCAGCGCCGAGAAGCCGAACAGCAGGATCGGCCGGCGGCCCCAGCGTTGCGCCGAGCGTCCCACCCACGGCGACATCATCGCCACAATCGCTTGCGGCACGATGATGCACGCGGCAATCACGAGCTGCACGTTGTCGCCCATGCCAGCGGTCACTTCACCGGCGGCGAGGTTAAGCATCGCCGCGTTGGAGAGGTGGAACAGCACGATACAGGCCGCAAACACCAGCATGCGCTTGTCGCGCAGCAGCTCGCGCAAGCTCTCGCGCTTTTCCGCCGCATCCGGTTCCGGCGCGGCCTGCGGCAGCGGGTTCACGGTACCGGTGTGCTGCACCATGCTGAGCGCAACCAGCGCCGGCATGGCGAGCGCGGCGGTCAGCCAGAATACAGCGCGCGACGAGAAGTACTCGCCGAACAGACCCATCAGTCCGGCTGCGACCGCACTGCCGATCGACGCCCAGCGCGCGTTGCGCCCGAGCCGGTCGCCGAGGTTCTGGCGCCCGACCAGCGCGAACGAGATCGCCGCCATGGCCGGCACCAGCATGCAACTGGCGAAGCCGTGGAAGACTTCCGCGGCGATCACGGGCAGCACGGTCGGGCTGCTGGCGAGCAACACCGCGGACAGGATGATCGCGAAGATCGCCCACGCGGCGGCGCCTTTCTTGTTGCGCATCGCATCGACGGCGGCGCCGGCCGGCACCTGGCTCACCATCGCGCTGATCGTGCCGACCGACAGCGCCATGCCGATCTCGCCCTGGGTCCACTTGTGCGACGCGAGGTACGACGCAATGAACGGACCGAACCCCGTCTGCACGTTGGCGACGAAGAAGTTCATCCAGTCGAGCGCGCGCAGGCTTCGCGCGGTAACCATCTGGCGGCCTATCATCGGGACGCCCGTGCGGTTGATGCCGCCGCTGAGGATGACGAAGCGGGGGCGGGTGGGGGCGCGGGCGGCGCCGGCGACACGGCGCGAATCGGCTCGCCGGACGCGTACGGCGGCGACGCGGCAATTGCCGCATCGCTTAGGTCCATCAATGGATAGAGCGCCTTGTCGCGGACCGCGAAGCGCAGCGCCGACCAGTTGGCGGCAATCGTGCGGCGGTCGGTGCTAACCATGCCGCTGACGTCGAGCACTACCGCTTGCGGCTGCGCATTGCCGTCGATCAGCACGTCGACCACGCGGCCGACTTTCGCGCCGTTAGGCCGCTCCACGGTGGCGTCGAGCAAGGGTAGGCGCGTCGCGGTCGCGGTGCCGGCAGCCGCCGCTGCGGCCTTGGCGCGGTCGGGCGCAGGCGCCTGGCCGGGCGCCAGGTTCAGCGTGATGGTTGCGGCTTTGGCGCTCGGCGTGAAGCGGAACGCGCTCCACGGGAAATTGACCTTGCGGTCGCCGACCCCGAGGAAGCCCTGCAGGTTGACGATCATTTCGATCGGCCGGCCGCTCGCATCCGTGACCAGATCGACGGCGCGCCCGACGACCTTGCCGTCGGGCTTCTGCACTTCGCTGTCGAGCAGCCCGTGCGCCTGGTTGCGATCGATCAGCCGCGTCACGATGAGCGGCGCAGGGGCGGGCGGCGGCGGCGCGGGCGTGGCTACCGGCGGTGGCGGCGCTTCCTTCTTCGGCGGCGGCGCGGCGGGGCGCTTGGGCTTCGGTGGCGATTCGGGTTTGGCTGTTTCCGTTGGCGCCGTCGTCTCAGGCGGCCCGGCTACGAGCGCGGTGCTGGCGGGTTCGATGAACTCCGGCACGGCCTCGGTGATCGGCGCCTGCTGCGGTCCGCGCAGCAGGCTGCAACCCGACAGGGCCATAGCCGCAAGGACGAGAAGGATCGGATAACGGAAAGCTGGACGTGGAAAACCGCCACTCATCAAGAAGGACTCCATGGGCGAGAGCGAACGGTGCGAAGGATGGGCCGCACCGGCCGCTGCTGCAATTGAAACGGCGTATGCGTCAGAGTTTAACCCGCAGCGCGGGGCGCTCCGGTCTGGGGCCGCATGAAAGCCGTGTGCGACAACCGCGTGACAGGCCGTAGGTGTAAACACGCGGGCCGAACCCGCATGCCGCCGTGCCTTAAACGATATAAGCATCGTGACATGACCGGCATGCCATTCATGCGATGGGAGACATATTTGTATTCGCCTACATTTCGGGACAGCAAACGACGAACGGTGCTAACGCGGGCCTAAACCCCACAGGTTTAACCCGACACGTAGGTGCCCGATTGTAAGGGATGTCGGGAATCTTCGGACGAAAGCGGACCGGCCTGAAACACAGACTGTCCGCGTGGACGAACGTTCAAACCTTGCCCCACCACATTACATAAACGCAACGAGACGAACCTGATGACAGCCGGTGCCCCGGCTGTTTCAGCATGCTGATAAAGGAGGCACTCATCATGATGGAACCCACTGCCCAGCCGATTTCTGAAGTCGGCGTCGAAACCTTCGTTTCCAAGGGTTTTCTCGACCGGTACTTTGAAATCTCCTCGCGCGGCAGTTCGCAGCGTCAGGAAATCATCGCCGGCGTCACTACGTTTCTAGCGATGGTTTATTCGGTCTTCGTCGTGCCTGGCATGTTCGGCAAGGCAGGGTTCGACACCAGCGCCGTGTTCGTGGCCGTGTGCCTGACCACCGCCTTCGGCTCGCTCTTGATGGGCATCTGGGCCAAGCTGCCGATCGCGATCGGCTGCGCCATCTCCCTCACTGCGTTCACGGCCTTCGGCCTCGTGCTCGGCAAGGGCCTGCATCCGACGGTCGCGTTGGGTGCGGTGTTCCTGATGGGGATCGTCTTCACCGGCATTTCGGTGACGGGCGTGCGCTCGTGGATTCTGCGCAACCTGCCGACCGGCGTCGCGCACGGCACGGGGATCGGCATCGGCCTGTTCCTGTTGCTGATCGCGGCCAATGACGTGGGCCTCGTGGTGAAGAACCCGGGTGCCGGCCTGCCGGTTTCGCTCGGTCATATCACCGCGCTGCCGGCGCTGATGTCGGTGGTGGGGCTGGCGGCGATCTTCGGTCTGGTGCGCCGTCGCGTGCCGGGTTCGATCCTGATCGTGATCGTCGCGATCTCGGCAATCGGCCTGCTGATCGATCCGGCGGTGACGTACCACGGCGTGTTTGCGCTGCCTTCGCTGAGCGCGCCGGGCCATGCCTCGCTGATCGGTGCGATGGACATCAAGGGTGCGCTCTCGCTGGCGGTGCTGCCTAGCGTGCTGGCACTGGTGATGACGGCCGTGTTCGACGCCACCGGGACGATTCGCGCTGTCGCCGGCCAGGCCGGTCAACTGGATGCCAACGGCCGCATCATCAACGGTGGCCGCGCGCTGACCGCTGACTCACTGAGCTCGATCTTCTCGGGCTTCCTCGGTGGCGCACCGGCGGCGGCTTACATCGAATCGACGGTCGGCGTGGCTGCTGGCGCGAAGACGGGGATGGCTGCGGCGGTGGTCGGCCTGCTGTTCCTCGTGGTGATGTTCTTCTCGCCGCTCGCCGGTCTGGTGCCTTCGTATGCGACGGCGCCGGCGCTGATGTACGTTGGCCTGCTGATGCTCTCGAGCGTGAGCAAGCTCGATATGGACGACATGGTCGATGCAATGTCGGGTCTGGTGTGCGCGGTGTTCATCGTGCTGACCGCCAACATCGTCACGGGCATCATGCTGGGTTTCAGCACGCTGGTGATCGGCCGCATCGTGAGCGGCGAGTATCGCAAGCTGAACGTCGGGACGGTGGCGATTGCTGTCGTGCTGGCCGCGTTCTACCTCGGTGGCTGGGCAATCTGAGCGGTGCGCTTGCCGGAGTAGTTGGTCGTGCCAGGTTTTGACGCGCGAGTGGGGCAGGGTCAAAACCGTCCTGCTTGCGTGTGCAGCGAATTGTATCTCCACCCTTAACGCGGCCTGTCGCAGTGTTTTGCACTGTGATGCGCCGCGTATCTTTTTTCCTCCGCGTCATTCCCCGCATCATTCCTCCGCATTATTCCCTCACATCGCTTCCTTGACATCCGTCGTTGCCCGACTACACTAAACCATATGGTTAAGTTTTCGGAAGCCCTTCTCGATCGCACGTTTGCCGCGCTCGCCGACCCCACGCGGCGTGCCTTGCTCGCGCGCCTGTCCAGCCACCAGGATCTATCGGTGAGCGAACTCGCGCAGCCGTTCGAGATGTCGTTACCAGCGGTGATGAAGCATCTCGACGTGCTGTCCGAGGCCGGCCTCATCACGCGCACCAAGACCGGCCGCACGGTTGCGTGCCGGTTGTCCGCGGGGCCGATGGAGCAGGCCATGCAATGGCTGAACCGCTATGAACGCTTCTGGACCGAGCAGCTCGATCGTCTCGCAACCTTTGTCGAACAGGAGGACCCATGTCCACCCAACCCAGTCTCACGCTCCAGCGCCGTCTCAACGCCTCGCCCGCCAAAGTCTTCGGCGCCTGGACGCAGCCGGCGCAAATCCTGAAGTGGATGCACCCGAGTGGCAACGAGATGATCGACGCCGAAATGGACGTCCGTGTCGATGGCCGCTATCGGCTCGTGATGCGCTGGGCGGACGGCGAGGCGCATGAAGTGGGCGGCCGGTATCTGGAGGTGGTGCCGGACGCGAAACTGGTGTTCACATGGGCGTGGCGCTCGACGCCGGAGCGTGAGTCGTTAGTGACGGTCGCTTTGAAGCCCGACGGCGACGGCACGCTGCTTACGCTGACGCATGGACAGTTCCTTGACGAAGATGCGCGCGACAAGCACGCAATCGGCTGGGCGGCCGGGCTCGATGGACTCGAGCGCTACTTTGCCTGACCACTGAGGAAGGAGATGCAGATGGAACCGCATAGCACTGTCTCGAGAGAGGAGTGACTGGTCGCGCGTGCGGCACTAGGGTCCTCGATGCCCGGCTTCGTAGAACAGCGCAAACAGCTCCGATTGCGAATTGATGTTGAGCTTCGTATAGATATGCTTTTTGTGAGCGCGCACGGTCTCGAACGAGATGGACAGCTTCTCGGCAATCGCCCTTGTCGAGAAGCCGCTCAACGTCTGCATTGCCACTTCCACTTCACGCGCCGTGAGCGGGGCGCGCCCCGCGGCCTGAGCGACTTGCGCGAAGCGTGCCGCATACGTCGGGGTCTCGTTCGGCTGTAGCGCGGGGCTGCCGCCTGGCTCGGTCGCGAGATCCGATTCATTCGCTTCGTTCGTCTCCGTAGCGCTCACCGCTGCAGACAGGCCGAACATCTCATGCGGCAAACGCTGCCGCATCAATGCCAGCACCCAGGGCGCGCACAGCGCGAGCACAGCGAGATCGCGTTCGTTATAGCGGCGCGTCGCACCCAGCGAAAACGCCAGCGTATGGCGCGCGTCGATCATGTAGTTGAAGTGCACCTCGTCGCCGACAATGTTCTTCCTGAAGTAGCGCTGGTAATACGAGGTCATCGTGAAGTTGTCCGGCGCGACGTCGGCCAGCGTGACGAAGCCTGACGCCGGGCGCTCGCAGGCGTCGATGTAAAACGGATCGAGCTGATAGAGCGCTTCGAGATAGTCCTGAAACATCACATCGACGGCGCCATCGGGCGTGGGCGATTCGGCGCATACGAGCGGCGCTTCGGCGGGTGCGAAACGCAGCGCCACCCAGTTGTCGAAGGCAACGTAGCGTTCCAGCGCTCGCGTGAGGCGCGTCCAGAATTGCGTACTGTCGAGCGCTTCGATGACGGCGCCTATTTCGCGGTGAAAGGCGAGGTCGCGCCAATCGAGTTCCATGCCTGCTCCGTTGAGGGTAACCCTGCCGGGTGATTCCCTGATAAATATGTCTGGTGATAATAGCCCCAAGCGCAACGCTCGCGGGCTGAAACAAAAAAGCCCGCGCATGCGAAGTAGATACGCAAGACCTTGCAACCAATTTGCATGGGACCGGAGACAGACATGCAACTCGAACTAGCGCAGATCCCCATTGTGGATGGCGCGACCGATATCAATGTGCAACGCGTGCTGGAGGTGATCGGCAAGCGTGCGGCCGGCACCGATCTGATCGTGTTTCCCGAGACCACGTTGTCGGGTTTCCCGACCCGCGACACGGTGGCCGACGTGGCCCAGCCGCTCGACGGCGCCGCCTTGACCCGCGTGCGCAATGCTGCTCGCGAGGCGGGCGTGGCGGTTGCGGTAGGTCTCGCCGAGCGCGACGGCAACCGCTTCTACAACACCACGGTACTGATCGACGAGCAGGGCGAACTGGCGCTGCGCTATCGCAAGACGCATCTGTGGGCCTCCGATGTCGGCGTGTTCGAAGCGGGCGACCGCTACGAAGTGTGCAGCTTCAAAGGCATGATCGTCGGCCTGCTGATCTGCTACGACATCGAATTCCCTGAGACCGCGCGTGCGGTCGCGTCGCTCGGCGCCGATCTGCTGATCGTCACCAACGGCAACATGGACCCGTTCGGCCCGGTGCATCGCCGTGCCATCGTGGCGCGCGCCATGGAAAACCAGATGTTCGCGGCGCTAGTCAATCGCACGGGGACGGGGGACGACAACCTGACCTTCCCCGGCGAGTCGGCGCTGATCGATCCGTTCGGCGAGGTTGTATGCGAAGCGGGTACGGGCGAGACCGTCCTGCAGGCGACGCTCGATGCAGCACGGCTGGAAGGCGCACGCGAACACTATCGCTATCTGCACGACGCGCGTATCGCGCTCGATCTCAAGACACTCGACGACGAAAACGGCCAGCGTGCCCGCCTGATCCGGTAGCCGGACGCGCCGGGGCGCCTCGACCTGCAGCGGCGGCGTTGCCGGCATGTTGCCGCGGCACCGCGCAGACCAGCCGCCGCTGCGCTTTCAGTCGCGAAGGTGAGCGCCGCTCTAGCGGGTTTCGTCACACCAGAAGTTGCCACACCTAACCTGTTTCACCAACCGGGTGACGCGGCTCGTCCGTATCACGCATAACCACTTGCAGCACCGTCCGTTCGTCTGGCCAGGCTGGCCGGCGAGTATCGGCAACCATGTTGGAGACATTGCATGACGACCTCATCGCCCGCCGAACGCGCGGGCACCCAAACTACGCACCTCAAGCGCACGCTTGGCCTGCCGTCGGTGTTGCTGTTCGGCCTCGCCTATATGGCGCCGTTGATCGTGTACGGCACCTATGGCGTGCTCGCCAGCGCAAGCGACGATACCGCTGCGCTCGCCTATCTGATTGCCTTGATCGCCATCGTGTTTACCGCGCTGAGTTACGGCAAGCTCGCGCGACTCTTCCCGGTCGCCGGTTCCGCGTATACCTACACACGCAAGACGTTTAGCGCGCATCTGGGCTTCATGATCGGCTGGGCGACGCTGCTCGATTACTTCTTCCTGCCGATGGTGATCTGGCTGATCGGCGCGGCTTATCTGAGCGCCGCGTTTCCGAACGTGCCGAGCTGGCTGTGGATCGTCGCCTTTATCGTCCTGACGAGCGCGCTGAATATCCTCGGCATCGAACTGGCGAACCGCTTCAACATCGTGCTGATGGTCGTGCAACTGGCGATCGTCGCGCTGTTCGTGGTGCTGTGCTGCCACTACGTGACGGCGGCGATGGGGCCGGGCGGCCTGATTTCCGCCGAACCGTTCTTCAAGCCGCACGTGCCGTTCTCGGCGACCATGGCGGGGGCCGCGATTGCCGCGTACTCGTATCTCGGCTTCGACGCGGTCTCGACGCTGACCGAAGAAACCATCGAGCCGGAGAAGACCATGCCGCGCGCGATCGTGCTGATTGCGCTGATCGGCGGGGCGATCTTCGTGATTGCCGCTTATACGGTGCAGCTCGCGCATCCGGGTGCGGTATTCAAGGACCCCGATTCCGCCGCTTTCGAAGTGGCGCGCAAGGTGGGTGGCGATATCTTCGTGACGGTGTTTCTGGCCGGCCTGATCCTCGCGCAGTTCGCCTCGGGCATCTCGGCGCAGGCGAGCGTCGGACGGCTGCTGTATGCGATGGGCCGCGATGAAGTGCTGCCCAAGCGGATCTTCGGCTTCGTGCATCCGAAGTTCAAGACGCCAGCCATCAACATTGCGATTGCCGGGGCAGTGGGGCTGATCGCGTTGAAGCTCGACGTGGCGACCTCTACCTCGTTCATCAACTTCGGCGCGTTTCTCGCGTTCACCGCGGTCAATCTGTGTGTGGTGCGGCAGTACTTCCTTGCCAGAGGCACTGCAAAAACCATGGGCATGCTCGGCGGCCTGCTGTTCCCGCTGCTGGGGGCGCTTGCCGATCTGTGGCTGCTGGTGAGTCTGGAGAAGACGGCGCTGGTGCTGGGCGCGATCTGGTTCGTACTGGGGCTCGTGTATCTCGGCTGGCTCACGCGGGGCTTCCGTCGTGCGCCGCCGGAGGTAGCGGTGGTGTTGTAAGCGGGTGGGCAGTGCGGCATGTGCGACGACATGCCAAGGGTGCCGGCGGCGCTGCCTCGCCTGGAGGCAGCGCCGTTGTTTCTAAAGGGACATTTCGAAGGCAGGCTTGAGGAACAGCTCGATTGCCATGACGATCAGTCCCATCGCCCCCGCGGCGAGCGTCAGCGTGCCGTATTCGTCGTAGCGCGCGTCATAGAGGCACGCCACGACGAACAGGATCGCGAGGAAGTTGGTTAGCCAATCGAAGTTTAGCGCGACGTTCATCGAGGAATCCGGGCTCAAGGGGCGGCTCGCTTTGTCGAAGCGGCCCATTAATTGGGCGCGATTCTAGCGGCTTGAGCTTACGGATTCGCAACAACGCTGCTTACACCGATGACGCCCTGGAGGGCGCCCTGCTGGACTTCTCCTGGGCGCATCTCAGAGACGCCCGTTGCGACGCGCCTCGAAGACCCCTCTAGCGAGACATCATCTCTTCTTCGATCCACTCAAGCACGGAAGTCCGCTGCGCTTGCCAGCCGAGCAGCTTGCGCGCCCGCTCCCCGCGCACCCGGCTATTCGAGCCGAGTCCGTAGTTCGCCATTTCATAACCCCATTCCTGTTCGGCGTCCTTCAGCGGCCAGTCTTGCGCCGGGCCCAGTTTCATCGCACGGGCAAGCGCGGCAGTCATATCACGGAACGACGCTTCGCCACTTTCGACAAAATAGAACGTGCCGGCCGGGGTCTTCTCCAGTGCGAGGCGATAGAGCTCGACCACGTCGTCGATATGCACGTTCGACCAGATGTTGCCGCCGCTACCGACGTGCCGCACGATGCCGCTTTTCTGCGCCTGGCGCACGAGACGCGGCAATTGCACGCTGGCGCTGCCGGCGACCTTGCCGTGCCCATAGATCAGCGTATTGCATAGCACTGCCGAGCGGATGCCTCGCTGGGCCGCTGCGAGCACCAGCCGGTCGATGCCGACGCGCGCCGCTTTATCGGCAGTCGGTTCGGGCAGCGCGTCTTCGCGATAGATCGCCGCCGCCCCCGCTTCGCCGCCCGAGGCATCGCCGACGATGCTCGAGCCGCTCGTATGCAGAAACGGTTTGCCGGAGCCGGCGAGGCCTTCGATCAGCGCTTCCACTGCAGCGCGATGATCGCTGCTGGCGGCGTTGATGACGGCGTCGGCGGCCTGCGCTTCGGCGATCAGCAGTGCGCGGTCGTCGAGCGTGCCAATGACGGGTTCGATGCCGAGGCGCTGCAATTCGGCGGCGTGTTCAGGGTTGCGGATCAGACCGCGCACGGTGTGCCCGGCGCGAACAAGGCCTGCGGCGATCGAGCCGCCGATAAAACCGCTGGCGCCGGTAATGAAAATCTTCAAGACGTTCTCCTGGGTGCTGGGACAGCCGTAATGGCTGGAATCGCTGCAATCGTTGGATTGGCGATGGCATGCAGGCAGTATCCGCCGTCTTGATTCTGGCAAAAAGCGTGTTAGTCTCAAATGAATCTTGATTTCAAGTCAATAATGAAGACTTCCACCGACGAGCTCCTGGTCTTCGTGACCGTGATCGACAGCGGCTCGATCACGGCCGCCGCCGAGAAACTGCAGCAGACCGTCTCCGGCGTGAGCCGCGCCCTGACGCGGCTGGAGACCAAGCTGGACACGGCCCTGATTCGCCGTACCACGCGGCGGCTGCAGCTCACGGAAGAGGGTGCGCTGTACCTTGGCCGTGCGCGGGCGATTCTCGATGCGATGGAGGAGGCCGAGCAATCGGTCGCCCGGCGGCGCGACCGGCCCTCCGGCCGCTTGCGGGTGGATGCGGCCTCGCCGTTCATGCTGCATTGCATTGCGCCGCATATGAAGGCGTTTGCCGCGCTGTACCCGGAGATCCGCCTCGAGCTGACCAGCAATGAACGGATCGTCGATCTGCTCGAACAGAAGGTGGACATTGCGATTCGCATCGGCGCGCTGCAGGATTCGACGCTGCATGCGCGCGCGCTCGGCAGCAGCAAGCTGCGCATCGTGGCGAGTCCGGCGTATCTGGCCGAGTGCGGCGAGCCGGAATCCGTGGAGGCGTTGCGCGCGCATCGCCTGATCGGTTTTACCGCGCCCGAGCATTTGAACCGCTGGCCGTTGCGCAACGCGGGGCAGGCGTCGCTGAAGATCGCCCCGGCCATGACAGCGTCGAGCGGCGAGACGATTCGCCAGTTGGCGTTGAACGATGGCGGCATTGCGTGCCTCGCCGATTTCATGACCCTCGCCGACGTCGCCAGCGGGCGCCTCACGCCCATTCTCGAAGACCTGCTGGAGGACGAGCGGCAGCCGGTCAGTGCGGTGTTTTATCAGAGCGCCGCGCTGGCCGGCCGCGTGCAGGCGTTCCTCGATTTCATCGGGACGCGGCTGCAACTCTAATTGCGTGCTGAGCGCCGTCACCCGGCTGCCGCCCCGCGCCGCCCGCCAGACCGCCTCTCTTTTTGTCCGCTTGCCACGCAATCTGTTGGACGTGTATATACAAGTCATAGCCGGATGACGGCGCCTGCCTGCGCCCATCTCCGGCGCACGAACGCGCACCGGGCTCGGGGAATATCTGCGAAAACCATGCCAGTTAAGCACGGGGTGGCTAATGGAAACCCCTAACCCCGGATCATTAAAAATAAGTTGTATATACAAGCTGTCGCCGCTAGACTTCTCTTAACTTGTATAGACAGGACTCTTCCAGGAACCTCCCATGATGATGCTCAAGCCCGGCCACCTGACTCTCCCGCAACTGCGCAAGATCGCCCGTGAACAGGTCACGCTGCAACTCGATCCCGCCAGCTTTGCTGCTATCGACGCCTGTGCACAGGCCGTTGCCGACATCGCCGCGAAGGGCGAGCCGGCCTACGGCATCAACACGGGTTTCGGGCGTCTCGCCAGCACCCATATCCCGCGTGAACAGCTCGAACTGCTGCAACGCAATCTGGTGCTCTCGCATGCCGTCGGCGTGGGCGAGCCGATGTCGCGTCCGGTCGTGCGCCTGCTGATCGCACTCAAGCTGTCGAGCCTCGGCCGCGGTCACTCGGGCATCCGCCGCGAAGTGATGGACGCGCTGATCACGCTGTTCAACGCCGACGTGCTGCCGGTGATTCCGGTGAAGGGTTCGGTGGGCGCCTCGGGCGACCTCGCGCCGCTCGCGCATATGTCGGCCACGCTGCTCGGCGTGGGCGATGTGATCGCCAAGGGCGAGCGCATGGCTGCGACCGAAGGCTTGCGCCTCGCCGGCCTGAAGCCGCTCACGCTGCAAGCGAAGGAAGGTCTGGCGCTGCTCAACGGCACCCAGGCATCGACCGCGCTGGCGCTCTACAACATGTTCGCAATCGAAGACCTGTACCGCACCGCGCTGGTGGCAGGCGCGCTGTCGGTGGACGCGGCGGCCGGTTCGGTCGCGCCGTTCGACCATCGCATTCACGATCTGCGCGGTCATCAAGGCCAGATCGAGGCAGCGACGGCTTACCGTTCGCTGCTCGAAGGCTCGGGCATCAACCTCTCGCACCGCGATTGCGGCAAGGTGCAAGACCCGTACAGCCTGCGCTGCCAGCCGCAGGTGATGGGCGCGTGTCTGGACCAGATGCGCCACGCCGCCGACGTGCTGCTGATCGAAGCGAATGCTGTGTCGGACAACCCGCTGATTTTCCCGGACACCGGCGAAGTGCTGTCGGGCGGTAACTTCCACGCCGAGCCGGTGGCCTTTGCCGCGGACAACCTCGCTCTCGCCGCAGCCGAAATCGGTGCGCTCGCCGAGCGCCGCATCGCACTGCTGATCGATTCGACGCTGTCCGGTCTGCCGCCGTTCCTCGTTCGCGACGGCGGTGTGAACTCGGGCTTCATGATTGCGCACGTCACGGCTGCTGCGCTCGCTTCGGAGAACAAGACGCTTGCGCATCCGGCTTCGGTCGATTCGCTGCCTACCTCGGCGAACCAGGAAGACCACGTATCGATGGCGACGTTTGCTGCGCGCAAGCTCGGCGACATCGCGGAGAACACCGCCAACATCCTGTCGATCGAACTGCTTGCCGCCGCACAAGGTGTCGACCTGCGCGCGCCGCATCAGACCAGCCCGAGCCTGCAGCATGTGATGAACACGGTGCGCCATGAAGTCGCGCACTACGAGATCGATCACTACTTCGCGCCGGATATCGCCGCAGTCACGCGTCTGGTGCAGAACGGCACGATCGCCGCGCACAGCCCGTTCGCGTTCCCCTCGGAACAGTGAGCAGGCGCACGGCATCCAGGGCACTTACGGCAAACCCAGCATGAACGCACCGGCCTATCAGGGGATCAAGGACTTCATCCTCGCCCGCATCCACGCGGGCGAATGGGGTGAGGGCGACCAGGTCCCTTCGGAAAACGAGCTCGCCCGCGAGTTCAACGTGGCGCGCATGACGGTCAATCGTGCGCTGCGCGAGCTCACCTCCGAGCAGGTGCTCACGCGCGTGCAGGGTTCCGGCACTTTCGTTGCGCGGCCGAAGTACGAGTCGACGCTGGTGGCGATCCGCAGCATCTCCGACGAGATCGTGGCGCGCGGTCATCGCTACCAGGCGAAGGTGCTGCACATCGGCGCGGCGATTGCCGACGAGGCGCTCGGCGACGAAATGCAGGTGAGCGCGGGGAGCCCGGTGTTTCATTCGCGCGTGCTGCATTTCGAGAATGACGAGCCGGTGCAGCTCGAAGAACGCTGGGTCAACCCGGCGGTCGCGCCCGAGTATGCCTTGCAGGACTTTACCAACACCACGCCTAACCAGTACCTGGTGCGCGTCGCGCCGCTGCAGCGCGTCGAGTACCGCATCGAGGCGCTGGCGGCGGATGCCGACACGCGCCAACTGCTGACCATGGATGAACTCGAACCATGCCTCGTGCTGCATCGGCGCACGTGGTCGCAAAGCCTTGTGGCGTCGGTGGCCAATCTCTGGCACCCCGGCAGCCGTTACCGTTTCACCGGACACTTTTGAATTCGTTGTTTCGATCCGAGCCTTTTACCTGATCCCCGAGTACTTTCCAGCCTCCGAGAGCCACCATGAACAACCCCAAGCACATCGACCCGCGTCTCGACCCGACCCGTACCATCCGCGCTCCGCGCGGCGCCGAGAAGACCTGCAAGAGCTGGCTCACGGAAGCCGCTTACCGGATGATCCAGAACAACCTGGACGCGGAAGTCGCGGAGCATCCGCATGCGCTGGTGGTGTATGGCGGCATCGGCCGTGCTGCGCGTAACTGGGATTGCTACGATCAGATCCTCGCCTCGCTGAAGGACCTCAACGACGACGAAACGCTGTTGATCCAGTCGGGCAAGCCGGTCGGCGTGTTCAAGACGCATGCCGATGCGCCGCGCGTGTTGCTGGCGAATTCGAACCTCGTGCCGCACTGGGCGACGTGGGAACACTTCCACGAACTCGACCGCAAGGGCCTGATGATGTACGGCCAGATGACGGCGGGCAGCTGGATCTATATCGGCAGCCAGGGGATCGTGCAGGGCACCTACGAGACCTTCTTCTCGGTGGCCAACCAGCATTTCAACGGCGACCCGAAGGGCCGCTGGATTCTGACCGGCGGTCTGGGCGGCATGGGCGGCGCACAGCCGCTCGCGGCGACCATGGCGGGCTTCTCGATGATCGCCGTCGAATGCGACGAGACGCGCATCGATTTCCGTCTGAAGACGCGCTATGTGGACCGCAAGGCGAAGACGCTCGATGAGGCGCTCGCCATCGTCGAAGATGCGAAGAAGGCCGGCAAGCCGGTCTCGGTCGGCCTGCTCGGCAATGCGGCCGACGTGTTCGCCGAGTGCGTTACGCGCGGCATCACGCCGGACTGCGTGACCGACCAGACCAGCGCGCACGATCCGATCAACGGCTACCTGCCGCAAGGCTGGAGCGTGGCAGACTGGCGCGAGCGTCAGAAGACCGCGCCGGACAGCATCATCCAGCCGGCCAAGCAATCGATGGCCAAGCAGGTGCAGGCCATGCTCACGCTGCAGGAGCGGGGCGCCGCCACGCTCGACTACGGCAACAACATCCGCCAGATGGCGCTGGAAATGGGCGTCGCCAACGCCTTCGATTTCCCGGGCTTCGTGCCGGCGTATATCCGGCCGCTGTTCTGCGAAGGCAAGGGTCCGTTCCGCTGGGTTGCGCTGTCGGGCGATCCTGAGGACATCTACAAGACCGACGCGAAGGTCAAGGAACTGATCCCCGACGATAAGCACCTGCACAACTGGCTCGACATGGCGCGCGAACGCATTGCGTTCCAGGGCCTGCCGGCGCGGATCTGCTGGGTCGGCGTGAAGGATCGCTATCGTCTCGGCCAGGCCTTCAACGAAATGGTGAAGAACGGCGAGCTGAAGGCGCCGGTCGTGATCGGCCGCGATCACCTCGATACCGGTTCGGTGGCAAGCCCGAACCGCGAAACCGAAGCGATGAAGGACGGTTCGGATGCGGTCAGCGACTGGCCGCTGCTCAACGCGCTGCTGAACACAGCAGGGGGCGCAACGTGGGTGTCGCTGCACCACGGCGGCGGCGTGGGCATGGGCTTTAGCCAGCACTCGGGCGTGGTGATCGTTGCCGACGGTACGGATGCAGCCAGCAAGCGTCTGGGCCGTGTGCTGTTCAACGATCCGGCCACCGGCGTGATGCGTCATGCGGATGCCGGCTACGAACTCGCGCAGGAAACCGCGCGTGAGGCGGGCCTCAATCTGCCGATGCTGGGCCGTTGATCGTGGCGCAAGGCAGGTTGGCTGGCACCACCTTGCTACGCGGCGCCGAGCTGGTGGCGGCGCCGTGGAAGAACGGCGGCGGCGTCACCCGTGAGGTGACGGCTTATCCGCCAGGCGCTAGCCTCGATGCGTTCCTCTGGCGCGTGAGCATTGCGGATGTCGCGCAAGCCGGGCCGTTCTCGCGCTTCGAGGGCATCGACCGGACGCTGGTGCTGCTCTCGGGTGCGGGTATGCTGCTCGATGAGGCGAACGGGCCGACCCACGCGTTGACGCAAGCGCTTGACATGGCGCACTTTGCCGGCGAGACCGCGATCGACGCGCGGCTGGTCGACGGCGCCACGCGCGATTTCAACCTGATGGTGCGGCGTGGTGCAGCGAAGGGCGAAGTCGAGGTATGGCGGGGTGACGCAGAGGGCGCCGGTAGGGCAGAGCAGTTGCACGAGCTTTCCGCTGACGTCGTGCTGCTGTTTTGCGCCACGGGTTCGCTTGAGGTGACCTTGGGCGATGCCGCTGCTGTGACGCTTGCGACCGACGACACGCTGCGTATCGACGCGCCGCAGGCACTCACTTGCAAGCTAGGCGGCGCGGGCGCGTTGCTCGCCATCCGCCTCCATTACGCTTGAATTTACAGACCGCAACAAGCTGCAACGGGCACGCGATGAAGCAAACCGTCTGGCATCACCTCAAGCTCTGCCCGCAGGGCGATCCTCATCACACGCTGGCCGATGCCGCGCTCGCCGTGCGCGACGGCCGCATTGCATGGCTTGGCGCGGCGAGCGACTTGCCGGCTGAGTACGCCACCTGGCCGCGCGAGGACCTCGGCGGCGCGTGGGTTACACCGGGTCTCGTCGATTGTCATACGCATCTGGTCTACGGCGGCCAGCGCGCCGACGAGTTCGCGCAGCGCCTCGCCGGGGTCAGTTACGAAGAGATCGCGCGGCAGGGCGGCGGCATCGTTTCGACGGTACGCGCGACACGTGCCGCCGATGAAGAAACCCTCTTGCGCCAGGCGGCGGCACGGCTCGAACCGCTGCTCGCCGAAGGCGTCACCGCCATCGAAATCAAATCCGGCTACGGCCTCGATCTCGCCAGCGAGCGCAAGATGTTGCGCGTCGCGCGCCGTCTCGGCGAGCAGTATCCGGTATCGGTCTATACGACCTTTCTCGGCGCGCACGCGCTGCCGCCGGAGTTCGCCGGACGGGCCGACGACTACATTACGGAAGTCTGCGAGCGCATGCTGCCCGCGCTGGCCGACGAGGGCCTGGTCGACGCGGTCGATGTGTTCTGCGAGCGTATCGGCTTTTCGCTCGCGCAAAGCGAGCGTGTCTTCGCCGCGGCCGAGCGCCACAAGCTGCCGGTGAAGATGCATGCCGAGCAGCTGTCGAACAGCGGTGGGACGGCGCTGGCGGCGCGTCACCGCGCCTTGTCGGCGGATCATCTCGAGTTTCTCGACGAAGCGGGCGTGGCCGCGATGAAGGAGAGCGGCACGGTCGCCGTGCTGCTGCCGGGCGCGTACTACTTTATCCGCGAGACGCAGTTGCCGCCGCTCGAGCTGTTGCGCCGCTATGAAGTGCCCATCGCGATTTCCACCGACAGCAACCCCGGCACCTCGCCCACGACCTCGCTGCTGTTGATGATGAACATGGCGACCACGCTGTTTCGCATGACCGTGCCCGAAGTGCTGCAAGGCGTGACGCAGCACGCGGCGCGCGCGCTCGGGCAGGCGGATCGCCACGGCACGCTGGCGGTCGGCCGGGCGGCCGATTTCGCGGTGTGGTCGGTCGATACGCTGGCCGAGCTGGCGTACTGGATCGGCCGTCCGTTGTGCGCGCACGTGGTGCGTGCCGGCGAGACGGTCTATACGCGGCACGACGCCGTGCCACAACTATCGGGTGCCCGGCGCGGCTAAGCCTGGCTTCACGCCCATGTCGAACTCCAGCAAGGTCTGAAGATGACTGACTTGAATCAAGCGCCGGCTACGTCGCCCAACCATGGGTCTACCAATGCGTCGTCCCACGCTTCTGCGCCGGCAACGAAGCGCGCCCTGTTCGCCGAGCATGCGTATCTGCCCGATGGCTGGCGGCGCAACGTGCTGCTGCAGTGGGACGCCACCGGCACGCTGACGCACGTGAGTCCTGACAGTGAGACCGCGCCGGAGGGTGTGGCGCGCGCCGCTGGTCCCGTATTGCCCGGCATGCCGAATCTGCATTCGCATGCGTTTCAGCGCGCGATGGCGGGCCTGACCGAGTATCGTGCGAACGCCACCGACAATTTCTGGAGCTGGCGCGACCTGATGTACCGCTTCGCAGCGAAGATCACGCCGCAGGGGCTCGCCGCCGTCGCGCAGTGGCTGTACATCGAGATGCTGAAGGCGGGCTACACGTCGGTCTGTGAATTCCACTATGTGCATCACACGCCAGACGGCAGCCGCTACGGCAACTCGGCCGAGCTGGCCGAGCGGGTGGTGGATGCGGCGCAGGCGAGCGGCATTGGCATGACGATGCTGCCGGTGCTGTACCAATACAGCGGCTTCGGGGCCCGCGAGCCGCGCGCCGACCAGCAGCGCTTCATCAATACGCCCGAGAGCCTGCTCGATCTGCTCGGTACGCTGCGCTCGGCACGTCCCGAAGGCCCGGCTTTGCGTTACGGCGTGGCGCCGCATTCGTTGCGGGCCGTCTCGGAGCAGTCGCTGCGCGCGCTGCTCGACGGTCTCGATACGGACCTGCCGGGTGCGCCAGTGCACATCCATATCGCCGAACAGACCGCGGAAGTCGACGCGTGCCTGGAGACTGAAGGCGCGCGGCCGGTGCAATGGCTGCTCGAGCGTTTCCACGTCGATTCCCGCTGGTGCCTCGTGCATGCGACCCACGTCGATGAGCACGAAACCCGCGCGCTTGCCCGTAGCGGCGCAGTGGCGGGCCTGTGCCTGACCACCGAGGCCAATCTCGGCGACGGCATTTTCCCGGCGCATACCTACCTCGATCAACAAGGGCGCTTCGGCATCGGTTCGGACAGCCATATCGGCGTCGACTGGCGCGCCGAACTGAGGCTGCTCGAATACGGCCAGCGTTTGTCGCGCCGGCAGCGCAATGTGCTGGCGGCGGAGGATGCGCCGTTTGTCGCCGACCGCCTGTTCGCCGCCGCTCTCGACGGCGGCGCGCATGCCACCGGCCGGGCGGTGAACGGCCTCGCGGCAGGGCAGCGCGCCGACTGGCTGGTGCTGGATGCGGCGCACGCGAGCATTGCCGAACACGCCTCCCAAGCGTGGCTGTCGGGCGTCGTGTTCTGCGAACATGGCGAGACGCCGATTCGCGATGTCTATACCGGCGGCGAGAAGGTCGTCGACAATCGCCGGCATCGCGATGAAGAGCGTGCGTACGCGCAGTATCGGGTGGCGCTCGCGGAGTTGCTCAAGTAACTGACGCCGCTCGGTTATGCCGCTGAACAGCGCCATAGGGTACGCCACTGAGTTACGCGGCTCAGCTACGCCACTGAATTACGTAAATCAGCGACTCGGGTAAGCTGTTGCAACCACACCCCGATCCAATTGATTCCGGACTGACATGACTGCTTCGAACACTTCGCCGGTTTTCTCGCTGCACGAGGGGAGCCTGCCGCTACTGATTTCGATTCCCCACGTCGGCATAGGCATTCCCGACGACATCGCCGCGACGATGACGCCCGCCGCCCTGCGCACCGAAGATTGCGACTGGCATCTCGACCGCCTGTACGCCTTTGCGCGGGACCTCGGCGCCTCGATCCTGATGCCGAGCCACGCGCGCTACGTGATCGATCTGAACCGCCCGCCCGACGGCGCGAATCTCTACCCGGGTCAGGACACGACGGGCTTGCTGCCGGTCGACACCTTCGACAAGGAGCCGTTGTACCTGGACGGGCAGTTGCCGGACGAGGCCGAAGTCGCGCGCCGCCGCGATGCCTACTGGAAGCCGTATCACGAGGCGCTGGCCGCGCACCTGGCGGCGCTGAAGGCGCGGCACGGCAAGGTGCTGCTGTGGGAGGCGCATTCGATCCGCTCGCAGGTGCCGCGTTTCTTCGAAGGACGCCTGCCGGATTTCAACTTCGGCACCTCGAACGGCGCGAGCGCCGTGGCGGGGCTGGCGGAGGCGCTCGCCGAGATGGTCGAGCGTCACGGCGGCTACACGGCAATTGCCAATGGCCGCTTCAAGGGCGGCTATATCACACGCCAATACGGGCAGCCCACCGAGGGCGTGCACGCAGTGCAGCTCGAACTGACGCAGATTACGTATATGGAAGAGCAGATGCCGTATGCGTATGACGAAACGCTCGCGGCGCAGGTTCAGCCGCTGTTGCAGGCGTTGGTCAAAACTGCGCTGGAGTACGTGACGGCCGCGTAAGCGGCGCGTTACAGAACACGCACAGGAACCTCTCGCAGCCGCCTCGCGCGCGCTTCAGCACCCGCAGGCGGACGCACGAGAGACGCGGCGCGAGCCGCGCCGCGTCTGGCGTTGCGATCAATAGTGGCAGTGGTTCTCCCAGTGTCCATGTACGTGGACCTTATGGCACACGCGATGATGGTGGTATTCGTCGGCGTGAGCCGGTGCTGTGACGCCGAGCGCGACAACGAGCATCGCGCAGGCAAGAATTGCTTTCTTCATCTCATTTCCCTTTTTCGTGGGTGAGGCGGAATCGCTCACCAGCACGTCATCAGCACAATCCGTGCCGCATAGGTCTGAACAATGCCGCGTGGCTTGTTCTATCGTGACAGTAATCCCATGCAAGATGGTTGCTGCGGGACATACCGGTTGCGTGTCGTATGACGAAGCGACTACCCTTTCATCAAATGACGCCTGCGGGCCGCGAGTTCGCACAGTCGTCGCAGACTAATCGGGCGAGAAGAGATGGAAGACCCAGCAATGGAAGATTCCGACGAGTCCCTGCTTCCGATCTGGCGGGCAAATCTGGTGGTGCTGACCCAGGAGGTGGGGGCGGCCACGCGGCTTGCGCGGATGATGACGTTCTCCGCGAGCTATCTGAAACTGATGCTGTCCGGCCAGCGCGAGTTTAGCGAGGAGTTCGTGCGCGGTATCGAAGCGGTGACAGGCTTGCCGAACGGCTGGATGAACACGCCGCACGATGCGCACGAGATTCCCGCCAACGCACGCGAGGCGATCGACAACGAAATGCCGCTCACACGGTTTCGCGGCACGGCGCATCCGGTGCGCAAGAAATCGGTGTTGCGCCCGCCGGAACCGATTTTCGGCCAGCCAACCCCGGCGCGCCGTCTCGAGGAGGAGATGTTCGAGGCCGAGGTGCATCGGCGTCAAGCCCACTTTCGCAAGGTGCGCGATCTGGCGGTGCAGGATGTGCGCCGTTTCGAGCGGCATCTGGCGAGTCCGCCGGTCGAGCTGGCCGCTTTGCGGGCCAAGGTGGAGGAAGTGATCGCCGCCGCCGATCTGGAGGACACCGATCACGCCGATCTCACGGGCCGGCTCGAGCAGATCGAAAAACACCGCCATCTGCTGCTGCGGCATGTGGAGAAACTACAGGCGCTGCTGGTACGGTTGGGCGAAAGCGAGTGAGGCGGCGCGGCGATTACTTGCGCGTGCGATGCCGCTCGATGGCGAGCCGGCAGATCCGCTCGCACAGTTCGCCGAAGCCAATGCCGCGCGCCTGCGCCGACTGCGGCAGCAGGCTGGTGGCCGTCATGCCCGGCAGCGTGTTGACTTCGAGGCACCACAGGACGCCGTGGTTATCCAGCCGGAAGTCGGTCCGGCTATAACCATCCAGTTTCAAGGTGCGATGGGCCCGCAGCGCGAGCGCACGGGCGTTCTCAGCAATGTCTTCCGGCAGGTCGGCCGGAAAGATCTCGCGCACCGCGCCGGGCTGGTACTTCGCCTTGTAATCGAACACCGCGTCCGGGTCCATGACGATTTCGCCCACGCTGAGGGCTTCATCGCCGAGCACGCCGACAGTGATTTCCCGCCCGGCGACGAATTGCTCCAGCATCACTTCGCTGTCGTACGAACCGGCCAGTTCGATCGCCGCGGCCAGTTGTTCAGCGCTACGCACCACGGAAAGGCCGACCGTCGACCCCTGGCTGTTCGGCTTGACGACGAGCGGGTAGCCGATTTGCGCGCCGGCGGTCTCGGCGTCGACCGGCGCCATCAGCCAGCGAGCGGTGGCAATCCCCGCGCTCACGAAGAGACGCTTGGACATGTCCTTGTCCATCGCGATTGCGCTACCCAGGTGGCCGCTGCCGGTATAGGGCAGTTCCGCCAGATCGAGCATGGCCTGGATGGTGCCGTCTTCGCCGGTGCCGCCGTGCAGGGCGACGAACACCACGTCCACGCCAGCCAGCGTCGCCGCCTGCAGCGCGTTGTTCTGGTCCGCGCGGATCATCGCCAGCGCTTCGGAGGCGGGCGGCGCTTCATTGACGCGGGCGCTGAGAAAGCGCACTTCTTCTTCGCCGCTCAGCAAGCCGCGCGACGTATCGATGGACAGCACTTCGTGTCCCGCCGCACGCAACGCACGCACCACCTGCGCGCCGCTGGCGATCGAGACTTCTCGTTCCTCGCTGGTGCCGCCGAACAGCACAGCAATTTTGAGCGGGCTGGTTTGCATAGCTACGGGCCTTCAGTTCGTGGGTGTGGCGGGGTAGGTCGTGAGTTGCCGGCGGCGCAAAATTGCGGCGGACACGGGGCGTTATTTTACAGGCGTAGCGTGTGGCGGATGAGCAATCCTTGTCCGCAGTTCGCCTCAGTGGTCACCTGACCGCGCACCTCACAGCCGCAGTTCGCTGAGGATCTGTTCGGCGAGAAAATCGCAGGGCGGGCGGTTCGAGCGCGCGCTGCGGGCCAGCACGATTTCCAGCTCCGGCAACGCGGGCAAGCCGTGCGGGCGGCCCAGCTGCATGAAGTGGCCGGGCACGGCGCAACGCGCGAGCGGAGCGACGGCGAGCCCGGCCTCGACCATGCTGAAGAGGCCCATCAAACTCGGGCTTTCATACGAGGTGCGATAGGCGATCTTGGCGCGCTCGAGCGCATGAATCGCGTTAGCCCGTGCCACGCTGCCGGCGCCGAACAGCGCCACCGGCAAGGGCCGCTCTTTCCAGATCTCGCGCCCGCTCGCCGCGGCGCCGGCCCACACCATCGGTTCGAAGCGGATGAAGTCGCCGCTCAGATTCTTCAGGCGGGTCACGCAGGCGAGATCGATCTTGTTGTCCTTGAGGAGTGGCGCGAGCGCGTGACTCGGCAGGCCGATCACCTGAATCTCGACTTTCGGATAGCTCGCCGAGAACTTGCGCAGCACGGCTGGCAGCAGCGAGGCCGCGTAATCGTCCGGCACGCCGATCGCGACACGCCCCTTCACCTCGGGATGCACCATTGACGCCCAAGCCTCGTCGCGCAGGGCCAGCATGCGGCGCGCATAGGCGAGCAGCACCTGGCCGTCCGCGGTGGGCGTGACGCTGCGCGGGCCGCGCACGAACAGCGGCTTGCCGAGCGCGTTCTCCAGCGTGCGGATCTGCATGCTGAGCGCGGATTGCGAGCGGTGCACGAGCGCCGCGCCGCGTACGAAACTGCCGGCATCGGCGATGGCGACGACCATCGACAGTACGTCGAGATCCAAGGCTTTCATTGGTATCAGAAAAGCTTATCGAAACGTTCAATATAACGCGTTTGTCTGAATGCATGGTGCTCGGCATACTGGCTGCGTTCCTGCGTGGCCGCGGCTTGTGTGCTGCGGCCACCTTTCTCAAACGATGTCCGTACAACGACCGGAGACCATCACGATGCCGATGACTTACGACGCCTTCAAGCAACTGGGCATGCGCCTCGACATGTCGCGCGGCAAGCCTGCGCCCGAGCAACTCGACCTGTCTCGCGCGCTGCTCGACGAGGCGGGCACGGCAGGCTTTATGTCGCGCGACGGTATCGACTGCCGCAACTATGGACATGTGCTCGGCTTGCCCGAGGCGCGCGAGTTCGGCGCGGCGCTGCTTGACGTGCCGACGGCTCAGGTGGTGGCTGGCGGTAATTCGAGCCTTGAGTTGATGCATGACGTGCTGGCCTTCGCGATGCTGTTCGGCGTGCCGGGCGGCACGGCGTGGAGCAAGCAGGACGATATCGCCGTGCTATGTCCGGTGCCTGGCTACGACCGGCACTTTGCGATCTGCGAGGCGCTCGGCATCCGCATGATCAACGTACCGATGCATGACGACGGCCCCGACATGGACTTCGTCGAGGCGCAGGTGCTGCACGATCCCGCCATCAAGGGGATCTGGTGCGTGCCGCTCTATAGCAACCCGAGCGGTGCGATCTACTCGGCGCAGGTGGTGCGGCGCCTCGCTGCGATGCCCGCGGCGGCGCCGGATTTCCGGTTGTTGTGGGACGACGCCTACCGCTTCCATCATTTGACGGCGCAGCGGCATACGACGCCCAACATACTCGAAGCCTGCGCTGCTGCCGGGCACGAGGACCGCGCGCTGGTGTTCGCCTCGCTCTCGAAGGTGACCTTCGGCGGCGGCGCGCTGGCCTTCCTCGCCGGCTCGCCGCGCAATGTGAGCTGGTGGCAGCAGCGCGTCTCGCTGCGCACGATCGGGCCGGACAAGCTGAACCAGTTGCGTCATGTGCGGTTTTTGCGCGATCGCGCCGGTCTTGAGCGCTTGATGGAGCGTCATCGCGCGCTGATGAGCCCGAAATTCGCGGCGATTGCGGCGGCGTTCGGGGAGCACCTGAGTGGCTTGGACGGCGTGACGTGGAACGAACCCGCGGGAGGCTACTTCATTAGCCTCTACACGCCGCCAGGGTTCGCAAAGCGCACCGTTGCGCTCGCCGCCGAGGCGGGCCTCGTGTTGACGCCGGCTGGAGCGGCCTATCCACATGGGCGGGACCCCGAGGACCGGCATCTGCGGATTGCGCCTACCTTTCCGGCTCTCGATGAGGTGCGGCTCGCGGCACAGGGGATTGCGCTTTCGCTGCGGCGGGCGCTCGAGGAAGGCGCCGTTGCGGGGTAATACCCTAGCGCGCTGAAGCGAAGCGGGTTGCGACCGCATTGCGCACGCACGGCGTTGTGCCGCCGCCGTGTTTTACGGTAAAAGGGAGCGCATGACCGATCGCTCCCGACTCATTCCCATTATCGTTGCCTGTCCGCTGTTCCTGCAGAACCTCGACACGTCGATCATGGCGACGGCCTTGCCGTCGATTGCCCGCTCGCTGCAGGTTCAGACGCTGCATCTGAACCTGGCGATCACCTCCTACCTGCTAAGCCTCGCGGTGTTCCTGCCTGCGAGCGGCTGGCTCGCCGACCGCTTTGGCGCGCGCCGTGTGTTCTGTATGGCGATCGCGCTGTTCTCGCTGGGCTCGGCCTTATGCGGACTGGCGCAAACGCTGTCGCAACTGGTGCTGTTCCGCGTCCTGCAGGGCATGGGCGGCGCGATGATGGTGCCGGTCGGGCGCCTGATCCTGCTGCGCAGCGTGCCGCCCGCGCGGATGGTGGCGGCGATGGTGTGGTTCACCGTGCCGGGCGCCATCGGCCGGCTTGCCGGGCCCTTGCTCGGCGGCCTGGTGGTGACGATTACCTCATGGCGCTGGATCTTCCTGCTGAACATCCCGTTCGGCGTGCTCGGTGTGCTGATGGCACTGAGCTTTATCGACGATACCCATGAACCGGTCTACGAGCGCTTCGATCTGGCCGGTTTCATTCTGCTTTCGAGCGGGCTCGTCGGCCTCGTAGGCGGTCTCGACACCGCTGGGCGCGGGTTGGTGCCGCAGACGGTAACCTTCGCGCTGGCGGGACTCGGCGCGCTGTCGATCTTCGCGTACTGGCGCTACAGCCGCCGCATCGACGATGCGATCATCGATCCGGGCCTGTTGCGCTTCAAGGCTTACCGGACCGCCGTGGTGGGCGGCATGCCGCTGCGCATCGCCATCGGCGCGTCGCCATTTCTGCTGCCCTTGATGCTGCAGCTCGGCTTTGGCCTCTCGCCGCTGCAATCCGGTTCGCTCAGCGTGGCGACGGCGGTCGGTTCGCTGAGCGTGCGTGCGGTGATGCAGCAGGCCATCCGGCGCATTGGCTTTCGCACGCTGCTGATCGGCGCGACTTCGCTGACCGGCTGCTTTTACGCCTGCTATGGATTGTTCCGGCCGAGCACGCCGCATCTGCTGATCTTCGTCGTGCTGCTGTTCGGTGGCCTGTTTAATTCGCTTGGCATGGTGACGCTCAACACACTCGGCTACTCCGATATGCCCAAGCCGATGATGAGCCGCGCCACGGCGCTATCGAGCATGGCGCAGCAACTGTCGATCAGCATCGGCGTGGCGTTCGCCGCGTCGCTGCTGGCCTTGACCGCACATCTGCATGGCGGCAGCGCGGCGTATCTGACGGCGCGCGATTTTTCGCCGGCCTTCGTCGTGGTCGGCGCGCTGACGCTGTCCTCGTTGTTCTTCTTCACCAGGCTCTCGCGTGACGAAGGGGCCGAGTTGCGGCAGCACGCAGGGTAGTGGGTTGTGTGCGGTGCGTACCGTGCATACCGTGCATACCGTGCGTTAGGCCGCGCAAGAGTCGTGCGGCGGCAAACCGGCTGCGGCGCCGATGTGCTACAACCACAGTACCGGACGGGACGAGGTGCGATCTTGAGGACAATTGCCGCACGGCGCTGGTGTGCCGCGATGACGTGGGCGATCTGCGGCGCTTGCGCGGTGGCGGGGGCGGTGGCGTCCCCGGTGTCCTCAACGTCCCCGGCGCTTGCGATGTCCCCGGCGCCGTCAACGTCCTCAACTTCGCGCCCGGACGACCAACCCGCAAGCGACGACCTCGCCCCGTCCACCATCGAAAGCGACGTCCACTACTTCGTGATCCAGAAGGACGGCTCGGTCGAGGAGCGCGACGACACCGTGCTGCGCGCCAACACCACGAGCGGCGTCGACGACATCGCCCAGCGCTATGTGTGGTTCAACAAGGATATCGAGCAAGTGCAACTGCTCGCCGCCGAGGCCATCGACTCCGACGGCGCCGTGCACCCGGTCGGCCCGGACGGCATTCGCGACGTGCAGGAGCCGCGCTCGGCCGGCGCGCCGACTTTCGAGGACGGCGTGTTGCGCACGGTGATCTTCCCGGGCGTGGAACCGGGCTCGCGGATTCATCTGGCGTTTCGCAAGATCCGCAGCAAGCCGCTGCAGGCCGGCACCTTCGCGTACCTCGTCGAGCCGACCCGCGATCCGGTCGAACTGCAACGGCTGATCTTCGACCTGCCCGCCGACGTGCCGCTGTATGCCGACGCGCGTGGCTACGTAGAGCTGCCGCCGGTAACGGAGAATGGCCGCACGCGTTACGAGTTCGACTACCGGCACGGTCCGTATGCGCCTGTCGAAGCGGGCGCGGTGGGCTATGAAACGTGGGGCGACCGGCTGATGGTTTCCACGGTGCCGGACTATGCGACCTTCGCTGCGCGCTACAAGGCCCCGGCCATCGATCCCACCATGAGCGATCCGGCCATCGTGCAGCTTGCGCAGTCGCTGACGGCAGGGACCGCCGACCCGCGCGACAAGGCGCGCATCCTGTACGACTGGGTGCGCCTGAACGTGCGCTACGTGGCGCTGTTTCTCGGCGAGACGGCGGCGGTGCCGCATAAGGCGACCGACATCCTGCGCAACCGCTATGGCGACTGCAAGGATCACGTGGCGCTCTATAGCGCCTTGCTGGCGGCGGTCGGGATTCGCAGCGAAGCGGTGCTGCTCAACCTCGGCCCGTACTACACCTTGCCGGATGTGCCGGGCTACGGCGAAAGCGCGATCAATCACGCGATCGTCTGGATTCCGCAGCTCTCGCTGTACGCCGACACTACCGCGGGCGGTATCGCGTTCGGCTATTTGCCGCTCGTCGTAATGGACCGGCCGGTGCTGCTGGTCGACGACGGCGTCATGTCGCGCACGCCGGCCACGCAGTCGCGCAGCCGCTCGGTGCGCCTGCAGATCGACGTCGACGAGAGCGGGGCGGCAGCCTACGCGTACCGGGTCGAAGACACGGGGGCCACGGCTGAACTGGAGCGCAACGTGTTCCGCCGTGCCACCCTGCAGCGCGCTCAGGCGATCGCAGCGAGCCGTCTGTTGCAAACAGGTTTGCACGGCACCGCGCAATTGCGCACCAGCGATGTTGCGACAACCGTGGGACCGTTCACCACCACGATCCACGGCGCGCTGCAACACTTCACATGGGCCGACGGAACCACCGCCTTGCCGGCGCTGTCGAGTTTCGCGGGGGGGATTGCGAGCCAGGTGCAGTCGTGGCTGGCCGAGCCGCAGCGCACCCAGCCGTGGGTCTGCGTGGGCGGCGACTTCGACGAGACCTCACAGATCAGCTTGCCCGCTACGGTGCGTGTGACCGATCTGCCGGTCGACGCCAGCGTGCAGGACCGCTTCTTCGATTACGCCTCGCACTACGTGTTCGATCCTTCGACGCGCGTGCTGCAGATCACGCGCCGCCTGCATGCCGATTTCGGCCATCAGGTCTGCTCGGCGGATGTGTTCAATGAAGCCCAGGCCTCGCTCGTGAGGATCGAGCGCGATGCCTCGTCGCAGGTGGTTGTGCGCGCGACGCCGCCGGTTTACCGCTTCGCGCAGCCGAGCCGGATCAATGGGGCGAAGGTGAACCGGTACAGCCGCTCGCTCGCGCCGAACAGGGTGTCGAACACGCGTCCTTCGCAAAGTGCGACGCCGCTCGCGCCGATCAGCGCGACCAGCACGGCGCCGAGCATGTCGAGGGGGTAATGCACGCCGAGATAAATGCGAGCCCATGCCATCGGCAGGCCGAGTAGCGCCAGCACGAGGCCCGTCAGGCGAATCTGCGGCAAACCGTGCCGGCGATGCGCGGGTACGAGCAGGCTGAAGGCGATCGCCCACCAGAGCGTGAGGTGGTCGCTCGGAAACGAGGAATCGGGGGCATGCTCGAGCAGGTTGGTGCCGATGCCAAGGACGAAGGGCCGTGGATGCGGCCACGCCAGGCCGATCGCGTAACTGATGAGAAACGCCAGCAGGGCGCTGAGCGCGGCGCGAAACGCCGCGCGCCGCCACGGGCCGCGACCGCACAGCCACGCAGCGACGAGTCCGCATGGAATGACCCAGATCAGATATTCGGCGAAGAACCACGCCGTGGTGACGAGCGCCGGGCGCGCCGGCAGGCTTGCATTGATGATCAGGAAAAGCGTGCTGTTCAGGTGTTCGATGTAATCCATTGCATCCAGGCGACCGGCGGCGTCAGTTTGCCGGTTCTTCAGTTGTCTCGGCTGGCTTGCGGGTCTCGTCGTCATGGACGAGACCCGCATGAAAGCAGGGCGTAAGGCTATCAGACCTGCTGCTTGCCGAAGGGTTCAACCAGCCAGGGGCCGATGCGAATGCGCGCCTTAGCTGCCGCCGCCCTTGGTCACGATCGGCACCCACGTGCCGCCCTTGACCTGATACAGCGTGGAACCCGCGTTCTTCAGCGAACCGTTCGGCTCGAACGCAATCGGACCGGTCACGCCTTCGAAGCTGATCGCCTTCAGCACCGGACGATACACCGCCGGCGACGACGACTTGGCCTGCTGCATCGCCTTGATCGCCGCCCACGCCGCGTCGTAGCCGAACGGCGCATACGAGAGGATGTCGACGCCAAAGCGCTTCTTGAACTTCGCCGAGAAGTCCTTGCCGCCCGGCAACTGCGCGAGCGGCCGGCCGTATTCCCAGGCCATCGCGCCGTCGGAGGCATCGCCCGCCAGCTTGATGAACTCCGGATCCATCACGCCGCCGCCGCCCACCAGTTGGGCGGTGAGGCCGAGCTGCTTCATGCGCTTGGCGACGCCGGCAGCCTGGGTATCGAGGCCGCCGAAGAAGATCAGATCGGCGTTGGCCGCCTTGATCGCGGTGAGCTGGGTGCTGAAGTCGACCGCCTGATTGTTGGTGTATTCGTGCGCGACGATGTTGCCGCCGTGTGCCTTCACCGCCTTCTCGAACTCGTCTGCCTCGCCCTGGCCGAAGGCGGTGCGGTCGTCGAAGATCGCGATGCGCTTGGCCTTGGTCACTTCGACTGCGTAGACGCCTGCGTTGCCGGCGTTCTGCGCGTCCGTGGAGATCACCATGAAGGTGTTGGCAAAGCCGCGCCCGGTAATGATCGGGTTGGTGGCGGCCGGGTCGATCACCGGCGTGCCGGCCGTTTCATAGATCTGCGAGGCCGGAATCGTCGTGCCCGAATTGAAGTGGCCCACCACCACCGAGACGTTGGCATCCACCAGCTTCTGCGCCGCCTGCACACCGACGCGCGGGTCGGCCTGATCGTCCTCCGAGACGAGCTGGAAGTTGGCGACCTGGTCGCCCACCTTGATCTTTTGTGCGTTGGCTTCCTCGATGGCGAGCAGCGCGCCGTTTTCTAGGTCCTTGCCGTAGCCGGCGTTGACGCCCGTCAGCGGCGCCGCGAAACCGATCTTCACCGGCAGGTCGTCCGCAAAGCCGGACAGCGGCGCGACCGCGAAGATCGCGCCCAGCATCACAGCGAGGGGTTTCAGCGTGTTGCGAAAACTCATGGTCTCTCCTTGCTTCGACAGTTCAAGTTATGAAAATCGCTAAAGGCGTCAATGGCAGCTCGATGCGTGCGGCATGGTCTCCTTTAATGGGGTCCGTTCAGGGTACGGACGATCGTATGCCGGAAACAATGCTGGAAAACACTGGGAAGGGGGCGCTGCGGGCAAGCCCTGGGGATGCGCGCCGCTTCCGTCATTTGTTCTTCAACATGGCGCGAATATAGAAAGCCAATTTGCGACCGTCTTGGCAGTTCGCGGCGCTTTGGATGAGAATTTCAGCATAGCCGCCGAATCGGGCGGGCGGCAGGCGGGTGTTAAGCGGATGGTGCGTGCGGATGCCGGCACACGTGGGGGCGCGAGGCTGCTGGCTGGAGCGGAAGAGGGGATGCTACGAATCGCGCGCCAACGCGCCAAAATCCGTGTCGTCGCGAACATTCAATTTTGTGAGCATATGACAAATTGAACTCGGTACCCGAACGATGGAGTCTCACTAAAATGATAGTAAAAGAAAAAAGCTCTATCCCACTTCTAGAGGCGGAAGCGCCACTACCAGTCAAAATAGCGGTTTTGCTGTTTGCACTTGTCTGGGTCGGGCAGATGCATTTTTTACTCCCCCATCTTTTATACGACTTTCGCCAAGGTCTCTATGCGTCTCAGGTACAGCAGAAGGCCATTGCAACCTTGGGTCTCTGGCTTGCCCTAAATGCCACGTTGATGCTTGCAATGGTCTATCAAAAGAACTGGGCCAGGATTACACAAGCGCTATCGACAATGGTTGGGCTACTACTCATTGTGTGGGAGGTTATTTTTAGAGCCGAATTTAAGCCTGGTATCTTGTATTTCTCTAATGCGGTGGCGACTGTTCTGCTCTTTCTGCCTTCCGCCGACGCCTGGTTCAAGAAGCGTCCGTATTCGTAGTCCGCTATGGTTCGCTCTCAGCCGCTCGCGGTCGCGGGAGGCTGGCGTGAATCGATGCGAATCGTATGGGTCAGCACGCGGCCACTTGCTGCCATTCGCCAGTCCCACGAAGCCGTCACTCGAATGGCTGGTTTGTTCGGAAACCAGCCCGATAGCCCACGAGTACTTTTCGGCCGGAGCCGGACTGCCGGAACCCGACGCTCGCAGCGGTATCCGGCAAGCGGAACCGGAGTGCCTCGCTCCGAGTCGAGACCGGCGAAGTCAGCCGCTGCTGCGTCGACTCCGTTGGCGACATAGGTGCGTCTTGCCGTGGAGTGGCGCATCCTGAACTCAGCCCCCACCTGGCCGGCGACCTCATCGGCAGCGTCTGCCGCGCGATCGATCTCCATGAGGCGTAATCTCGAATCCGACTTGCTAGAGGGGCTCCTCAAGGTAGCGGCTGACATCAACCGACGGTGGGCGCGTCGACTGGTTATTGCGCGAAGGTAAAACGGGTCTGGACCGGTGGCGGCTGGCGCAGCGTCTGCTGGACCACGCAGCAGCGCTCGGAGGCGGCGCACAGTCTGTCCAGCAGTTCGGCCGGCGTCCCCTCCAGGGCAGCCAGCGAGACCTCGCAGACCAGAGTCTGGAATCCCACCGGGACATCCGCCTGCATCGCCAGCGTGCCGCGCACATCGACAGTGCCGGTGACGCGGACTTCCAACGCGGTCAGCGTGATGCCGAGCAGGTTGGCCACCATGCGGATCGACGAGTCTTGGCACGCCGCCAGCGCGGCGCAAAGCAGGTCGCCGGGGGTCGGCGCGTCGTGAGGGCCGCCGAGCGCGCCATGCACGCCCACGGGCACCGCCACGTCGCAGCCATCCATCGGTTCCACCCGCGAATGGAAGGGGTCTGACGGGTCGACGCCGACGGCGCGCGCATGGTCGACGACCAACGCCGCCACGGGCGATTCGCGGTACAGGCGGCGCAGCGGCGCCTGACTCTCTTGGACACTGAGTTTCATGGCCTGCCTCCTGCAGAGTGGGCGTGCCGCCTTCAGCGGCGGGTGATGACCACTTCGAGGTATTCGCTCGGCACGACCAGCGACCGCGCGCCGGCGCGATTCAGGCGCTGCAGCAGGTCGATGATGTCGCGCTCAAGCGTCGCGGCACCGTCGGCAGGCAGCGCGGCGAACGCCTTATGCACCGGCCCATACCACGTGCGGAAGACCTCGATGAAGTGCTCGGGCGAGCGGTAGCGGAAGCAGAATGTCCGCGGCGTTGCGCGCACCTCGCCGACAGCGTCGCCGAACAGCTCACGCAGGTGCGCCGGCACACCCCAGGCCGACGGCGGCTTCAGTCCGGCCGGCGGCGGCAGGTGCCGGCCGAGTGTCTTGAAGAGCTGGCCGATGAAGCCGTCCGGCGTCCAATTGGCCAGGCCGATGCGGCCGCCGGGCCGGCACACGCGCAGCATCTCGGCTGCCGCCCGGGGCTGGTCGGGCGTGAACATCACGCCGAAGGTCGACAGCACCACGTCGAATGAGGCGTCGGCAAACGGGAGCGCCTCGGCGTCGGCGGCCTGGAAGGCGATGTTAAGGCGCTCGGCGCGGGCGCGCTCGGCGCCCCGATCGAGCAACGCGGCGACGTAGTCCGTCGAGATGACGCGGCAGCCGCGCCGTGCGGCGGCAAGGCTGGCATTGCCATTGCCGGCGGCGACGTCGAGCACGCGCTCGTCCCAGCACAGGTCGCAGGCCTCGGCGAGCGACTCGCCGACCCCTTGCAGAGTGGTGCCGATCACGGCATAGTCGCCACAGGACCACGCAGCCTGCTGGCGGGTCTTGACGGCGGCGAAATTGACGGGGGTGTTGTCCATGGTCGTGTCCTCGGCGGAAGTGGCGGGGTGGGTGCGGAACGCGAAGACACTGTGCGCCCGGGTGTCCGGCCGCGTCCTTTAACGTTCTGCGCCACGCTGCTAAAAGTCCCTAAACACGAAAGCCGATCACATGCAGGACGCCTACTTCTTCGACCGCGGCGAGTTCCGGCCCACCGAACGGCTGCTGCTCGTCGACGGTGCGCCGGTGGCCGTCGGCGCGCGCGCGTTCGACCTGCTGGCCTGCCTGCTTGCGCACCGCGACCGCGTGGTGTTGAAGAGCGAGTTGCTCGAGGCCGCCTGGCCGGGATTGGTGGTCGAGGAGAACAACATTTCGGTGCAGGTCTCGGTGCTGCGCAAGCTGTTGGGCGACAAGGCCATCGCCACCGTGTCTGGCCTCGGCTACCGCTTCGCGATGGAGGTCCGTATCGGGGTTGCCTCGGCGCCAGGTGCACCGCTGGCACCCTGTGCCGCCACGAACCGGCCGACGATCGCGGTGCTGCCATTCAACGTGCTGGCCGACGATCCGCGCATGGTCTTTCTTGCCGAGGGGCTGGCCGAGGATGTGATCGCGCTACTGGCGCGAGTGCCCGGCTTTCGGCTCATCTCGCACGCCTCGTCCTTCGCCTTCCGCCCGCACGACGCCAGCCTGACCGAGGTTGCCCAGCAGCTCGGCGTGCGCTTCGTCGTCGAGGGCAGCCTGCGGCCCACGGCCACCGCTGTTCGCATCACGACCCACCTGACCGACGCGCAGACTGGGCATGTGCTGTGGAACGGGCGGTTCGACTGCTTCCACGCCAAGATGGCCGATCTTCAGGAGCAGATCGCGCGCGGCATCATCTCCGAGCTCGAACCCGAGCTGACGCGCGCAGAGATCGCCCACATTCGCCGCCAGCGGCCGGACAACCTCGACGCCTGGGCGCACTACCATGAGGCCGTCGGCGCCATCGCGCTGCAGGGCTGGAACGAAGACGGCATCGGCGAGGCGCGCGCACGGCTGCGCGCCTGCCTGGCGCTCGACCCGCTGTTCGGCCTGGCGCACGCCCACTACGCCATGCTCACCGCGCTGGCGCGGAACATCGGGTTGCTGCCCGAGGCAGCGGCCGGGTCGGCCGCTGCCGACGACGCCCAGCAAGCGGCCGAGCGCGCCGTCGAGTTAGACGACGGCAGCCCCGAGGTCCTCGGCTTGGCCGGCTGCGCGCTGTGCGACCTCGGGCAACTCCCTCGCGGCATGACAATGCTGCGGCGCGCGCTCGAGTTGGACCCGAGCAACGCCCAGGCACATGTCGCGCTCGGCGCCGCATTAATCCTCACCAGCGAGTTCGAGGCCGGTTTTGCGCGCATGCGCCTCGGCATGGCGATCAGCCCGCGCGATCGTCGCCTTGGCTTCTGGGGTTGGGCGCTCGGCGTGTTCCTGCTGCGCGCTGACCGCGCCGCCGAGGCGTTGGCCGAAGCGCTCGCGTCGAGCCAACGCGACCCTCGATTCCACTTTGCACGCGTGTTGCAGGCCGCCGCGCTCGACCGCCAGGGGCAGACCGACGAGGCACGCATCGCGCTGGCCGAGGCCCGGCGACTGCGCACCCGGCTCTCACTGAACGAGATCGCACTCACCCACGGCCGGCGCGTGGCCGAGCAGTTGGGCCAGTACTGGGATTGACTCCGTCGCAACCCCTATGCATCGAGCGACCTGGGGTGATGTTGAGGAGACGCCTCAACGGCCGCGTCAAGCTCAACGCCTGAGTCGATCGGGACCGGCCATGAACGGACCTTCGACGCGACCGACGAATAGTCGATAATCGGCAGCGTTGGCTACGACCGAGACAATAAGCAGAATGAAGTTCTTCCGGGCTACAGTCACTTTAGATGATGTGTCGGGCGTGACTACCACGCGAACGAAATACGGACCGTACACCGAATTCAACTTCACCGCCGATGGTCGGCTTCAATATGCATGTTCAAATGCGCGGGACTGTCCGTGTCGAGAATGGCATGATCGTCACCGCTGTACTACGGGACCCAGACAACTGGCAGACGTTGGAAGGTTGGCTTAACCATCAGAGCGGTTGCGTCGAAGGCGTTTCACCGGTTTGGTCTCTGCGCCTCGCAGCGATTTTGTTCAGCACGCTTTTCGTAGCCGTTGTCATTTTGGGGTTTGTTTGCTGGTCCGTTGAGGGTGAGCATCCCCTCGCCATCGCGATGAGTCTAGTCTTCGGCTTTGCGGCGCTGATACCCGTCGTCGGCTGGTACCGGGGAATGCAAGTGTGGGATGCATTTGCGCGCGCGCATCTGGATCGGACGCCCGGTTTTGAGAGATTTGACTAACCGCCTCGGGTCGCCTCGTGCCTTTTGCATGAGACGCACACCCGGGGCGATCGTCGACCTCAGCCGTGGGGCGCTGGCCGGCCATGAACCGAGGTTCGACAGTGCCGTTCAGATTGTCGACAATTGCCGATGAGTGAAGAGAAAATCCTGATGACAAATCTTTTTGTGGTGTTGCTCGGATTAGGAATGGCGTTGGCAACCTCCGTCGCCGACGCGCAAGGTACCGTTGAGAAGCGCTGTGGCTGGCTCCAAAATCCAACTCCCGCCAACTTTTCGTTACGGGACCGAAGTGGTGAATGGACAATTTCGGAACAAGGTGGCTATCAGGCTCCAGGGATCGAGAAGATGCCGGACATGACGACGAAAGGATGGGTCGTGACCAACGCTGGACAGCACGGGTACGGCTGCGCCTGCCTTGATGTACAGGTCGATGAAAAGTCAGGCCTTGTGACACGACTGGTATCTGCTCAGCCGCTACCACTCAGACGATGCAAACTCGATCCGAAATTGCCACCGCCTTGACTCGCCATCGTGCAGCCGCCAGTGCTGAATTCCCGCGTGGGGCAGGGAGACGCGACCGGCGCTTCCTCGCTTCCCGAAGAATGTTCACCGGGGTACGAGTGATGACGTCGGGAATCATTCGCAAAACAACTGCAGTGGCGAAGAGAATGAAGGCACTCGAGTTTTCATGTCGTGGGGGACGTCTCACGGGAATGTGGGTTGGCCGCTCCTGTCGAACGCAGCCGTATGAAATTCGGGCGGCCCATGCCGTTTGCATCGGACTGTGATCGGCCAGGTTCGGTCGATCGACACCGGCGTCCAGATCGTCAACAATTACCAGAATTCCTCCTTCGACGTCGAAGCTAACGGGTGACAGACATGAACGAATCGACGCAGTCCATCGGACGTGTAGCCTATTCCGAGTTTGCAGAGCGCTATGCAGCAGCGGTTACGACAAAGCCACACAATGCACTCTACGAACGCCCCGCAACGATGTCGCTTCTCGGTGATGTCAACGGTTTGCATGTTCTCGATGCGGGATGTGGACCAGGCATTTGCAGCGAACATCTCGCGCGAAGCGGCGCAACTGTTCACGCATTCGATGTAACACCACAGATGGTCGAACTCGCACGCCATCGATGTGCCCAAGTTCCGGTCGAAGTTGTGACAGGAGACCTTGCTGCTCCACTCGACTGGCTTTCTGCCCAATCGTTCGACAAGATTTTGTGTTCGCTCGCTTTCGACTACGTGGAAGACCTTAAGCCGGTTTTCAGCGAGTTCCGAAGAGTCGCGCGAAGCGGAGCGACATTGGTGTTTTCTATGGCGCACCCTATGCGCGACTGGATGGATGAACGGACCCGTGGCGAAGAGGCATACTTCACAACCTCTCGCTTCGGTCTATATTGGTCAGGCTTCGGTGAGCCGAAACCCTACGTGCAGGCTTACCGCCGGCCTCTTTCCGACATCCTCAACGGATTGACTGAAAGCGGCTGGCTATTGGATCGCTTTGTCGAACCCCAACCGCTCGCCGAGATGCAAGCGGTGTCGGAACGTCTGCACTCGGAGCTATCGCAAGCCCCCGCATTCATTTGCGTGCGTGCACGCTGCTAGCGACCGCTGGTGGATGGGGTTTGGCGCGGGCAAGAGCGGACGCTCGACACGAGTATCCGAACCGCAGACAACATGCCGACTCTCCACTGGATGATCGGGGGGTAATTTCTCGAAGGCGCGCTGGCGCAGTACGATAGATCGGATCTAACTATGATGCGCAACCCGGATTTCATGCTTTGCCTTCGCGAAGCACTAGCCGCCTCTTGGGACAAACGAACCGCATACTTAGAGGTTGAACAAGCGGAGAATCTTGCCTTGGGGCAGTGCTATCCAACGTCACGTGTGGTGCAGCACTACTACCCCGAAACCGAAATCATAAAAGGGAAAGTCTGTACCGGCGAAACGACAGACGTTCATTTTTGGAATGCGCTTCGTGTCGGCGATGACTGGTACCACATTGATCTAACCTGGCAGCAGTTTCCGGCCGGTTCAAGTATTCAAGAGTTCGTAGTCGTCGACCGTCAGGAATTGCATGATAGTGAGTCGACGATGCAGCGCTGCGCGTTGTTGTTGATGAGGGTTGACGACTATCTAAATGCGCGCTTTCCCGGTGCATGAGACGGCACTCGGCCCAATATCTGCCGTTCGACGACGCTGCATAGATCGTCAATCAGCGCCCCAGTGTTCAACTTCACCTGCCACCTATGACCATTAGAGCCGTGTTCTTTGATGTCGGCGAAACCCTTATCGATGAAAGTCGTGATTGGGGCGGATGGGCTGACTATCTTGGCGTGTCCCACCTATCATTTTTTGCCACACTAGGCGCCGTCATCGAGCGCGGGGAGCATCATCGAACTGTGTTCAAGATTGTTCGACCAGACGTCGAATTTTCGGAATTGCACCGCCAACGCCGAATGCAAGGAAAGGCCTATTCGATCACACCGAATGATTTCTACCCCGACGCGATACCCTGTTTGGCACGTTTGCAAAATGACGGCGTGCTCATTGGTATCGCCGGAAATCAACCCCTTGAAGCGGAGCAGGCGTTGCGCAAGCTAGGCGTTCCAGCCGACATCGTGGCGTCGTCTGCTTCGTGGCATGTGGAGAAACCCGCCCCGGAGTTTTTCGAGCGCGTGATCGCCGCGACAAATGGACTTGCCCCGTCAGAGATCGCCTACGTGGGTGATCGGCTCGACAACGATATTGAACCAGCGCTCCGAGCCGGCATGGTTCCAGTTTTCATACGCCGTGGGCCGTGGGCACATGTGCAGTTGGCGTCCCGGCGTTTCCAGGTTCCGCCTCACATCATCGACGAACTGACGTCGCTGCCGGAGCTTCTGCGTGGTCTGTAACTTTTCCGGCCGGAATCGATCTTCGTTTCGCGAACCATGAGGCCTTCATGTCAATAGACCGCCGGAGACTGCTTTTGCAACGCTGCGTTTGATACAGTGCGGTCTCTCGACGGGAGTACAGGGAGTGAGGCAGATGATCTTTTCAGCGGCGATCTTCGACATGGACGGCCTGCTGGTCGATTCAGAGCGCGCGATCATGAACACGTGGATCACGGTGGGATTGGGCCTTGGGATCGCATTGTCGGCGAGCGATTATCTGCGGATTGTCGGAAGGTCGTCTACGGAATGCGAAATGATCCTGACAGAGTTGCTCGGTGGGGCGGCTACATTTCGGGAGGCGCTGGCGCGAGTCCGGCAGCACTTGAGCAGGCCATCCGTGCATCCGATATTTCCGCTGAAATCTGGAGCACGAGCGCTGCTGACTGAGTTATCGCGAGCAGACATTCCATGCGCTGTGGCGTCCTCATCTCCCGTGGATGAGATTAGATCGCGCCTTGGGCGTGTAAGCGTGCTGCAATTTTTTAAGACGATCGCTGGTGGTGACGAAGTCGATCATGGGAAACCCGATCCGGCGGTCTACAGACTTGCAGCCCATCGGCTGGGCGTGCCGGTGGATGCTTGTTTAGCCTTTGAAGATAGCGATAACGGCGCGTACGCCGCTGCTAGTGCCGGTATGGCAGTCGTCATCGTTCCGGACCTGAAGCCGCCGGCTGCTGAGATCGCCGAATTGAGCTTTCGGGTATTAGGGAAACTCGACGTAGCGATTGAACACGTTGCCGACTGGTTCACGACGCGCGATACAAAATTTGCGTGAACGTCCGTTGTCGAGAAAGTTGGTTGACCGCTTCGGGTCGACATGAGTCCGTCGACAGACATTCGGGGCTCTGAATCTTGCGACGCAGCACAAAACACCAATGTCGGCCAGGAGTACGAATACCGTTTCCACCTTGCGTGCATTGAAATGTAGCGGATTGCTGCACTCGAAATCTTCCTGCGACCCGCACGGCACGGCGCCAAGGGTCCGGCGTCGCCTGCATCAAAACCGGCGACCCAAGCGATGCCCGCAGGCGGGGATGGGACTGCAAAAAGTAAGGCTGGTTTCCGAGCGCTGACAGCTAGGTATCGTCCGCTCGCTATGGATATACGCTCCTCGCCACCAACAAAGGCACGCGGGCTATGGCCATATTCTTCCATGCTGGAAAAGTGGGTTTCGTGTTTTTGCCGGGGGACCCTGCTGGGTGCCAGAGGCTGGCCGCAGACTCGGACGTGAAATTTATCGACGCTGCCCGAGAGCAATGTGGCATCGAATTGGTTGGTGCAACTCACAACCCGCCTGAAGGACCTTAGAAAAGCCTTATCTGGAAAGGCACGCTCACCAACGAGCCTCGCCTATCACGCATTGGGCTTCGCGGGACAGAAATCCGGTTTGCCAGCGATGAACAACTGAACGGTTCGCCTACGGGTGGATCGCGCGTATCGCAAGCAAAGGGTACCTAAGGGGGCGTTTGGCGACGATCGCCTGTCGCTGATGTGCTCTATCCGTGTTCTGCTGCGTCCCCGACAAAGGCACGGCGCCTGGAGCGCGCACCGGAGGTTGCTACCTCGGGACCGACGACCGCCATGCGACCGTCATCGCAGGGCGCTGATGTCGCACGTGAAATGATCCGTGTCCGAAATGCGATGCTGATGGAGGCTGCAGCGCGGTTAGGATGCTCTCTGTGTATATTTTTGCAAATATGTATTTTTGCGGATTTAAAAATATGCGCTTTTCCAGCCGCGCCGAGCCCGGTCCAACCTGGTCCGCAAGCATGGGCGTCCGTTGTTCTGCACCGACTTTTCCCTTAAGGAGTCAGCCTGATGAAACGCGTTGTCCAACTTGCGGGTACGTGTCTCGCATCCCTCTGCCTTCTCAGCGCAGCACGTGCGCAGGATCCGGAAACCTGTCGCAGCGTGACGTTCGGTGACGTCGGCTGGAGCGATATCGCTGCCACCACCGGCGTTGCGACCGCGCTCCTGCAGGGACTCGGCTATCAGCCGGCCAAGACGATCGCGTCGCCGCCGATCGTGTTCGCGGGGATCAAGAAAAAGCAGATCGACGCCTTCCTCGGCTACTGGGATCCAAGCATGACGTCGACCGTCGTGCCGTTCGTCCAGGCCGGCGCGGTCAAGGTGCTGGAGCGCCCTAATCTCGTCGGCGCGAAGTACACGCTGGCGGTGCCCTCCTACGCGGCCGACGCGGGCCTCAAAAGCTTCGCCGACATCGCGAAGTTCAGGGCGCAGCTCGACGGCAAAATCTACGGCATCGGTGCGGGCAACAACGGCAACGCGCTGGTCCAGAAGATGATCGATACGAACCAGTTCGGCCTCGGCGGCTTCAAGCTGATCGAATCGAGCGAGGCCGCGATGCTGGTGCAGGTCGGCCGGGCGGTCAAGGACCACAAGATGGTGGTGTTCCTCGGCTGGGAGCCGCATCCGATGAACGTCGAGTACAAGATCACTTACCTGAGCGGCGGCGACGATGTGTTCGGCGCGAACTACGGATCGGCCAAGGTCTTCACGGTGTTGCCGACCGATTACCAGGCGCGTTGCCCGAATGTCGGCCGGTTCATGGCCAACCTGCAGTTCACCACCGACATGGAGAACCGGCTGATGGTGCCGATCATGGACCACGAGGACCCGGTCACAGTCGCCAAGGCTTGGCTCAAGGAGCACCCGCAGGTGCTCGACCAATGGCTCGACGGCGTCACGGCGTTCGACGGCAGCAACGGGGTGACTGCGGTCAAGCATTCACTCGGCATGCAATGACGCTGAACGAACACCAGGAGGACTCTCACTTGACTCGCGATCTTGCGCTGTTCGATCTCGACCACACGTTACTGCCGCTTGACAGCGACCAGGAATGGAATCGCTTCCTTGTGAAGCTTGGCGTGCCCGGCAGCGAGCAACATGCGCACGATGTCGACCGCTTCTACGACGCGTACCAGGCCGGCACGCTCGACATGGATGCCTACCTGCGCCATGTGCTCGGGCCGCTTGCCCTGTACTCGCGCGAACAGCTGGACGACTGGCACGGGCAGTTCATGCGCGAGATCATCGCGCCTGCGTTGCGGCCCGAGGCGCTGGCACTCGTCAAGCATCATCGCGACGCGGGCGACCTGTGCTGCATCGTAACGGCTACCAATTCCTTTGTGACGGGGCCGATCGCGAGTGCGATCGGCGTCGATCATCTCCTGGCGATCGACCTCGCCACTGACGGTGATCGGCCGGATGGGCGCTACACGGGCGAGTGGGTTGGCGTGCCGAGTTTCCGGGAAGGCAAGATCACACGCACGCAGGCGTGGCTTGCATCGCTAGGCAAGAGCTTCGCGAATTTTGCACGCGTCTGGTTCTACAGCGACTCGGCGAACGACATTCCTTTGCTGGAGCACGTCAGCCATCCCGTCGCGACGAACCCGGACGAGCGGCTGAGGCGCGTTGCCAGCGAAAGAGGCTGGCGGATCCTTGAACTGTTCGGATAGGCGGATGCGGCCGGGCCAACCCACAAACGCGCGGAGAATAACGTGATCTCGATCCTGCTTCACCTGGCCGGCGGCGTCGCCCTGCTGACCTGGGGACTGCACATGGTGGAGTCTGGCCTGATGCGCGCATTCGGCGCCACACTCAGGCAGTTCATGGCGAACAGTCTGGGCAACCGCTTCAACGCGTTTTGTGCGGGGCTGACGGTAACGGGTGCACTCCAGAGCAGCACCGCGACCGGTATGATCGCCACGTCGTTCGCCGCGCGCGGCCTCATGAAGCCCGTTACGGGGCTTGCCGTCATGCTTGGCGCTAACGTCGGCTCTACGCTGATTGTTCAGGCGTTTTCGCTCGATCTCAGCTGGATCTCGCCCGCGTGCCTCGTTATCGGCATGGCCCTTTTCGAAAAGGGCAAAGGCTCGCAAAGCCGCGATCTCGGCCGCGCATCGATTGGCCTCGGACTCATGCTGCTCGCGCTGACGATGCTCGTCGAGACGATGCGCCCGGCGGAGGCCGCACCGGCGCTGCGGACGGTACTCGACGCGCTGGCTGGCGAGCCCGTGCTGAATGCGGCCATCGCTTGCTTACTGACATGGGCAGCGCATTCGAGCACACCGGTCGTGCTGTTCGTGATGTCGCTTGCGAGTTCGCATGCCGCGCCGATGGCCAGCGTGGTGGCGCTGATACTCGGCGCGAATATCGGCAGCGCTCTCAATCCGTATTTCGCGGGCGCGAAGGGTGACGACAGCAGCCGAAAACGCCTGCCGGCGGGCAACCTGCTGCTGCGCGGCGGCGTCTGTCTCGGCCTGCTGGCGATCACGGGACCCATTGCCAGACTGCTCGACGGCCTGCCCGGAGACCGGGGCCATCTGGTCGCCGATTTCCACACCGGGCTGAACGTCACGATAGCCGTCGTTTTCATCGGCTTGATCGGACCGGTCGCGACATTGCTCGAACGCCTGATTCCTGACGCCCCCCAGGCAAGCGACCCGGACGCGCCGCGTTACCTCGATCCATCGGTGCTGGGTACGCCGTCTGAAGCGCTCGCCTGCGCGACCCGCGAAGTCATGCATATGGGTGACATCGTTGAGGACATGCTTAAACGCAGCATCCCCGTGATGCTGGCGGACGATCGTGGCTCGGTGGCCGATCTCACGCGGCGGGACGACGCCGTGGATAGGCTGCACGAGGCGATCAAGCTGTATGTCACGGATGTGACGCGCGAACATTTGAGCGACGTCGACGACCAGCGTGCAACGGCGATCATGACGTTCGTGATCAACCTCGAACACATCGGCGATATCGTGGACAAGAACCTGATGGAGCTGGCGCAGAAGAAAATCAAAGGCAAGCTCCGGTTTTCGGCAGAAGGCACGACGGAACTGCTCGCGCTGCACCAGTCGGTGGTCGACAGTTTTCACCGGGCGCAGACGCTTTTCGTGTCGGGCAATCCGCAGACGGCTGAGCGACTGCTGGAGGACAAACTCGTCGTGCGTCAGTTGGAACGGCGCGCGGCCGACCAGCATCTGGTCCGTCTGCGCGAGGGCAGGGCAGACAGCCTTTCGTCCAGCTCACTGCATCTGGACGTGCTGCGTGACCTGAAACGGATTCACTCGCATGTTTGTGCGATTGCGTATCCGCTGTTGCAGCGTGATGCGCTCTGCGCGTGAATCCCAGGCGAGGCCAAGTTGCGCTATTACGGGCATCGGTTCCCGAAGGCGGTCATCAGTTGCGCAGTGCGCTGGCATCCCCGGGTCCCGTAGACCGCATTAAAACTGTCACTTCGCGTGGCTGTGGCGCCCCCATCGTGATGCATGCGGCGTGGCGAATTCGAAAGGAGTTTGTCACCAGCCGTGCCGCACAAAGATATCGCTGGTTCAGGTCGGGAAGCGTGGCTGGGCGTCGCGCTACATTAACCAGAAACGCTGGTTGACGAAGGTCTCAGTCCGGCCCAGGGTGTGTGGAAACGCACTCATCGCCTAAACTGAATTAACGCATGGAGACCGGGTGACTCATGAAGCGATTCGTTGAAGTCGATGACCGCAAGCAGGTCGCACTACTACCGGAATGCGTCGATGACTACATCGGCCAGGACAACCCAGTCAGGGTCATCGATGCCTTCGTCGACGAACTGGACCTGACGGACCTTGGTTTAAACGGTACCACACCGGCGCGCACGGGCCGCCCGTCCTACCACCCAGTCGTGATGCTCAAGATCTATATTTACGGGTATCTGAACCGCGTACCCTCCAGCCGGCGTCTTGAACGCGAATGCCAGCGCAATGTCGAACTGATGTGGCTGACAGGACGTCTGGCGCCAGACTTCAAGACGATCGCCGACTTTCGCCGCGACAACGGCCCGGCCATTCGCAACGTATGCCGTCGTTTTGTCGAACCGTGTCGCGGACTGAAGCTGCTATCGGGCGACATGGTGGCAATCGACGGCAGCAAGTTCAAGGCTGTGAACAGCCGTGACAGAAACTACACTGCTGGCGAGATCGACAAGCGTCAGCAGCAGATTGAGGAAAGCGTCCAGCGATATCTCGACATGATCGAAACCGCAGACCGGATCAGTCCGACAGGTTTCGATGTGAAGACAGTGCGCCTGTACGAGAAGATCGCGCTCTTGCGTCAGCGGATGCGTGAGCTCGAACAGATCAAGAAGCAGTTGAAGAGCGAGCCGGACAAACAACTGTCGCTGACCGACCCGGATTCCCGCTCCATGACCAGTGGTGGCAAAAGAACCGGCACGGTCGGCTACAACGTTCAGGCCGCGGTGGATACGAAACATCATCTGATCGTCGAACACGACGTGACAAATGTCGGAAGCGATCACGGGCAACTCTGCAGGATGGCTGTGTCGGCGAAGAGGGCGATGGGCAAGCCGAAGCTGAAGGTACTGGCTGACCGGGGCTACTTTAGCGGTCCGGATATCCGCGCGTGCGAACTGGCAGGGATCAAGGCGTATGTTCCGAAACCACTCACCTCGGCATCAAGGAAGAAAGGGCTCTTTACCAAGCGCGACTTCGTCTACGTTGCAAGAAACGATGAGTATCGATGCCCCGCCGGCGAGCGCGCAATTCTTCGATTCATGAGCGTTGAGCATGACATGAATCTGCAGGTGTACTGGCCCAGCGCATGCCCGCGTTGCCACCTCAAGGAACGATGTTCGCCCAGCGACTATCGCCGCATCCGACGCTGGGAGCACGAACATATACTTGAGGCCATGCAGCGGCGGCTTGACCGCAAACCCGATGCGATGACGATCCGCCGAAGTACTGTCGAGCATGTATTCGGCACGCTAAAACACTGGATGGGTGCCACACACTTCCTGACCCGGGCGCTCGGACGAGTGAGCACCGAAATGAGTCTCCAGGTATTGGCGTACAACCTGAAGCGCGTCATGAATATACTTGGGGTTGCCGGGATGATGAAGGCGATGAGGATGGCTGGAAGCTGAAGCCCTGAGGGGCTTCTCGCGCTCGCGATGTTCGATTAGCGCAAGTTCGACGCATCTAACTTGATCAACCCGACCGGCAACCTCGCCCGCGGCGGAAAAAATGGAGTTTCCACACACCCTCGGCCAGTTTGAGCCGTTCGACTTCGACTCCCGGATCGTCAACAATTGACCCAAGGTCGCAACAAACAGAGCGCGGATGAAATCGATGACCATCAGAGATACCCGCTGCGTTTTTGATCGATTAGCTTGTCCGGATGGAGCTGCGTCACCGTAAATTTCCGGCCTTTCCCGTGCCAAGCGAATCCTCAACACTGCATTCGACGCGAGCCGCAGTGGTCACTGATCCATTGTTCGTTTACACAAGCCATGAGCACAAACAAGAAATGGTTGATCGCTGTTGTCAAGATTGCTATTGGAGGAATGGCGGTACTGCTTGTCTCTGTGTGGCTTTGGGTATCGTCCACATCCGGTAGTGCGCCAACGAATCCCCGTCCTGAGACCGGAAACGTCGTCCCGTTTAATAACCACGGCAAAACTGTCTACGTGACCAGGTGTGAGGATCGGATTATCGTTTGGTGGCCCGCTGGCTTTGCATTCCTGCTTCTTGTGGGAGTTCGGTCCAAAAAGTGGATCGCGTCAATGGACCGACGCTGATATCGACGAGTGCGCATCCCAGGAGGGTGTCGATCGCCGTAGCTTGCTTTGTACGGCTTTGGTCGGCATGAATGGCCGCTTCCGGGTAATCCGTAGGTCCCCTGTGGGTCGCGCGCTGCCGATCGCAGCCTGGCGCGGTTGAAGCTGCGTATGCCGATTGCATGACACGGCACGCGGCCAGGAGCGGACGGTCGACCAATGGGTCCAAATCGGTGACAATTGGCATCTACTACACGTTCAGTTGATGCCGCACGATGAGTATCACACTACGACCGGATACCTCTGACGCCTGCGCAATTCGATTACGCTCGATGTCTGAAGGCGTTGTTGACAGGCAAGCGCTATTCGCGCTCTACAAACTCTCGCTTCACGAACATATCGACCAGACATTCGGTTGGGACGAGAACTTCCAGCAAGAGCGATTCAACATGTCCTATCGCGATCCTGATTTCATTTCGGTAACCCTAGGATCGGTAACGGCGGGGTATCTTGCGCTAAAGGATGAGATCGAGGAAGTTCATTTGTCGTTGTTGCTTCTGCAACCGGAATATCGCAGTCGCGGGATTGGTCGGCAAGTGATGCAAACGTTGTTGTCTCGCGCGTCCGAGTCCGGCCGGGCATTGACGCTGTCTTGTTTTTTGTGCAATCAAGGGGCAATGCGGTTCTATCAGAACCTCGGCTTCTGCGTCGCGACAAAAGATGAGCACTTTGTGACGTATCGATCTCCCGTATCCTAATTGAGCAACCGATGTCCTGGCTTCAGAGAAATTGTCCCGCAGGCCGATTCGCATGCTGTCGACCACAGCATTTCAAAGCACGCGCCGCCTGTGTTCATCGCGTGAGACAGCAGCCGGCCAAAAAGAGACGTTCGACGGGTTGACCAGAATCGCCGACAATCCACCATCCGGCGATTACCCTCTGCTTGGAGCGGCCCTATGACGACGGGATCGAAGAAAGAAAATGACTACAGATACTGATCGCCTGACTCTTCAAGAGGCATATCTTTCGATGTTTGAGTTCATCGTCGAGCTCTACCAGCGAACGAGATCTGACGATCTGGGCGCGATGCTAGGTGATTTAAGCCTGCTTGCAGATGGAACAACCGCCGATCCCGCCGCGTGGGGAGACTGGCTTAAGTGCGTCGAGAAGGCCCGTCGCCGCGGGGTTGATGCGAGCTTGGTGATAACTCCACCACCTCTCTGACAATGAGCGGGCAATGACAGCGCTCTGGGGCAAACGCCTAATTTCGGCCACTTTCGGACGTTCGACGTCGTGGCCTGAATCGTTGACACCTTCAAGACCAAGTTGACTGGATGCGCCGTCCGCTACCTTTTCAATAGGGCCGCGTAGTAGTCGGCGATGTTGTCCTCCGTCCCCTTTGTGATCCGATTGAATACTCGTCCCCATGGCCAGAAGCTGGAACCTGAGGTGGTTCGCAGACCCGGGAATCGGCTTCCGCCAAGGGTGACCATACCCCACTCGCCACCATGATTGCGGCGATACACCTCTCCGACGTAACTTCCGTAGGCTTTCGCAAATGACATGACTTGTTCGTCCGTTGGCTTGGGACTCGTGCTGACGTAGGATGAACTCATTTGCGCCAAGGCCTTTTCGACATTTGCAATACTCGCGTCCGACCAGTCGAGTTTTATTCCAAACTGTTTCGCGGAGAAGTCGACGGCGTCTAGCGAGTAGGCTTCCGCAATTTTCTGGATTTTTGGATCAGGAGAAAAGGACTGGTCAGATGGGGTTTCTGCCAGCGCAACTCCACCACGAACGCAAGCCATCAGGGCGATCAGCGCTAACAGGAAGCGCTTTACGATTGTTTTCAAGAGGATTCCCACTCCAAGACAACTCTGAGTCGCTGCTGCGAGTCAGAGTGTTGAATTTTCGCCTCGACCGATCTTATACGTCGGAGCAGCCTATAAGCTATGTGAACGGCAGCTTTCGGCAAATCTGAAGGTCCCCTGTGGGTCGAACTGAGCCCGACGCTAGGCGGCCTGCGGCGGATCGGTGACCGATTCAGAATTGGACCGGGTTCGTCACTCACTACCATATCTGGACCCAGAAATCGCAGCCCTGGTATGCGAGCGCAACGGGAGCACGACGCAATAACCATCGCCGCTACCACATGAGCGGCTGGTTCGGGTTCCTGAGTGGTTCGCACGGTTATGTTGGACGACTGCTGTCGGCAAATCCGAAGAGCCTCTGCGAACCGATGTCGTGTGCTGCCACGCGCAGTGTTTCGAAGCACGTGCCGCGTATGCTTTTCGCATGAGGCGCGGCTCGGCCAATTCCAGCCGTTCGACACGGCGTTCAACGTCGCTAAAAATATAGTCAGACTTAACTCCTTCTTGTCACTCACCCTGACGGGTGTCCTTGCGATAGTCAGAAGGACTACTGCCGGTCCAGTGCTTGAAGGCGCGGCAAAAACCGGTGGCATCGGAAAAGCCAAGATCAAACGCCAGCACTGCCACGCTCGTGTTCGAGTTCGTCAGCCGATCGACCGCGATATCCCGTCGCACCCCGTCTTTCACCTGCTGGAAATGTGTTCCTTCTTCCGCAAATCGGCGATTGAGCGTGCGAACGGAAGTATGCAGCGCCTGCGCAATGCCCTGAATCGTCAGCGGCTGCGCTATGTTCCGCTCAAGATACTCGCGCGTTTTGGCCACAATGGAGCCATGATGAAATGCGCTGAATGTCCAGACCCCCGGCGCGCCTTTCAGGAACGCCCATAGCTCGTGTTTCTCGCGTTTGAACAGCTCGGCACAATCCTGGTACGAGAAATGAATGCTCGTTATCCCGGCATCAAAGTGCACCGCTCCGGGGAACAGGAATGCATAGTCTTCGACGTGCCTCGGCCTGGCGAAACTGAACTCGGCCCGGTGCAGGATGATCTCCCTGCCTAGCAGCCATGATGCGATGCCGTGCGCCAGCTTCATCATCAACTCGTGCCCAAGCGGAGTGACCTGCGTATCAGGCGTCCTTTCCACCAGAGCCAGTCGCACCAGATCGTCCTTCGTCGAAATCTGCAGCCGGTAGTCATCCAGCAGTAAATTCCAGAAACGAACAAACCGATTGAACGCGACCAGCACGGTAGGCGCATCCAGCAGGCTGAGCATCAGATACTTCAACGTGCCGCCCCGGATCGGCCTGGACCAGAGTCCCAGCATCTCGTCGTCGAGCGTCGCCGCGACCGTCTTGTACAGCACGACGTATTGCTGGCGTGTGATTCGCGCATCCGGCTGATTCAGAAGCGACTGCGGAATAGCGGCGCTTGCGAGTAGCTGTGCAGCCACGTCTTCTCCGTGACGGGTGCGAACGGTGCGCAGCATCCCGTGCAGGAAGTGAGCCGAAACGGTGAGAGAACTTTGGCGGGACAGGTTCATGATTCGCCTATTATGGCGCATTCTGCATATCGATTGGCACGATGCGCCAGCTCTTCACCCGCCCAATGCCTATACTGGCAAGCAATTTCCGCGATTCTTGAAATTTGCGAGCATTGCCAGATGGCGCATTACGCCAATCGCTGGCGGCATTTCTTCGTCAGTCAAAAGGGGAGCATCGCTTGAATACGAGACGTATCGTCGTGACTGGGATGGGTATCGTTTCGCCGTTGGGATGCGGCGTTGAATCGGTATGGAACCGTCTCCTGAAGGGGTATTCAGGCTTGGCCGGTTTGCCCGGCGACGTCACGGAAGGGATTGCATCGAAGGTCGGCGGCGTGGTGCCCATGTTGACGTCAGACTGTCCATGGGGATTCAATCCGGACCTCGCGGTAGAGCCCAAGGACCAGAAGAAGATGGACCGGTTCAGCCTGTTTGCGCTCTCCGCGGCACAAGAGGCCCTGACTCAAGCCGGATGGCAACCTGAATCCGAAAAAGCATGCGAAAGGACGGCAACCATCGTGGCGTCTGGCGTGGGCGGGTTCGGCGCGATCGTGGACGCCGTCAGAATCACGGATAACCGCGGACCAAGGCGGCTTTCTCCTTTTACCGTTCCCAGTTTCCTTGCCAATATGGCAGCGGGCCATATCTCCATCCGTCACGGCTTTCGTGGCCCCCTGGGCGCACCGGTGACCGCCTGCGCTGCCAGCGCACAGGCCATCGGCGACGCAGCGCGCCTGATTCGGGCCGGCGAAGCCGATATTGCCGTGTGTGGTGGGGCCGAGGCCTGCATCGATCGAGTCAGTCTGGGTTCGTTCGCCGCGGCAAGAACCATGTCCACCGGCTTCAATGATCATCCCGCGCAGGCATCCCGCCCGTTCGATACCGGACGAGACGGTTTTGTCATGGGAGAAGGCGCCGGCATGCTCGTCATCGAAGACCTGGAGCACGCATTGCAGCGAGGCGCCACGCCGATCGCGGAAGTACTCGGTTATGGCACGAGCGCCGACGCACACCACATGACGTCTCCGCCCGATGACGGCGCCGGCGGGCGACGCGCGATGGAGCTGGCAATCCGGCAAGCGAATCTTGAACCCGGGATGATCGGGCACTTGAACGCACACGCGACGTCCACGTCCGTAGGCGACATCAGCGAGCTCGCGGCCATCAAGGCGATATTCGGAACAGGTCGAGGCCCCGCTGTATCAGCCACCAAGTCGTCGACAGGACATTTGCTTGGGGCAGCCGGCGGCGTGGAAGCCATTTTCACCGTGCTCGCACTGCGCGATCAGCTCGCGCCGCCTACGCTCAATTTGACGGAGCCGGATTCGGCGGCGGAAGGCATCGACATCGTCGGCGGATCGCCCCGCAAGATATCGACGGAATATGCGATCTCCAATGGCTTTGGTTTTGGGGGTGTCAATGCCAGCCTGGTGTTCCGTGGACTCTGATTCTGGATTTGAGCCGAACGAAGATCCCGAACACAAGCCCTGGCGCCATTGACCGAGTCAACGACGGGTACCGCGGCCTGCAAGTTTCGCGCGCACCCATCCACGTGTGCAAAATGAAATCGGGACTGTGCCGTTCTCGTGAAGCAGGCTCGAAGCATTTCGCAGCGTGAGCTCCGCGAAGCACATGGAGGATCTTTCTGCACGCCACTGTCTGCTTGGGGTCGCGTGCTGCCGATCGCGTCCGCATGCGATTCGGGCAATCCATGCCGTTTGCATGCGACAGTGATCGGCCACAAGCGGCCGTTCGACAACCGCTCCTGAATCGCCGACAATCGTTGTCTGCTCATTCGAACGAGATAACATTGCGAGCTGCTGCTAGTTCAATGTTATTGAAGCGGGGAAAAGTTGAAAGCGCCTGCCGTACACCTGAATCATATTTATACTTACGTGGACGCGAACACGCTAAATGCGATTGCCCGTTCCGAATTCATGCAAAATGAATTCTCCGCGATGGAAGTTAGCACGATTGCGGCCGGTGACGACCGCACCTGGACGGGCATCTATTTGACCGGCGCGAACACCTACATTGAGCTATTCAGTCCTTCTCGTGCGCCGTTGAGTTTGGAGCGAGTGGGTGATACGGGAATCGGACTATCCGTAGAGAACGTTGGGGACATAGAGCGGGTAGCGAAGTGTTTGGAAAAGTTTGGAGGTACGGGCATCTCTTCGTTATTCGAACGGAAGGTCGATGGAAATCGCGTCCCCTGGTTTTGGAATCTGCCCTTAGTGGGGTTTCCTGAGGGTGAGGCGGAGCCCTTCTGTGCGTGGGTGATGGAGGTTGATCGAGACTTTCTGAAAAGGAGTCGAGGCAGTCTTCGGGCCGACGAAGAAGGCATCAGCCGCAAGCAATACAACGCTGCGAAGTTTCAACCAACCCGTTTCATGAAAGACATCGACGAAGTTACCTTGGCGTTAAATGAGTTCGAATCTGTGAGCTTTGGGCGTCAGCTCGTTGCGCTTGGCTATGCTTTGGAGATTCGTGACGGCGTTGACACGCTCATCGGCCCGGACATTACGTTTCGGCTGATAAAGGCCTCACCCGTTGCTAGGGGCGTGACGCAACTGAAAATAAACCTGCTTAAAGAAAGGATTGACCCGGAGATCCTTACGTTCGGTCAAGGCGCAACACTGCATTTTGGTGCCGACCGAACCGCGATCATGTCGTTTTCACCTGCCGATTGAGTCTTGGCTTGGTCTGCAATCCGCCTCGGGCTACTACATGCCAGTCGCATGAGACGCTGTTCGGCCAGTAAGCGACATTCGACGCATCGACTCAAATCGTCGACAATGCGCCATCGTTGAGTACCTGCCGTCCAACATTTGATTTCCGGTAATGCCATGAGGTCCATCCTTGTTTCAACCATAGATAACTCCAACGAGAAGATCGCCGAAGAAATTCAGGTGGTTCAATACGCTGCTTATTTGCAGGAAGCGAAACTGCTGGACGCCACGTGGTTTCCCCCACTTGAGAGGACCGCTGCAGATATTCGGCGTTCTACCGATCGTTTCTTCGGCGCGTACATTGATGAAGTGCTGATTGGAGTCGCGAGCATAGAATCGTCTGACGCTCAAACGCCACCTTCGATTTCTTCGCTGACGGTGCTGCCTCAATACCAGCGTCGAGGGGCGGCACGACAACTGTTATCGACGTTATTGGCCGCAGCCGGAACCCAGGTGGTAACAGTCTCCACAGGGGCGCGAAACGAGCCGGCTTTGGCGCTTTACTCCACCTTCGGATTCGTGCCTTTCAGATATCGAACAGTCGGCGAGGAGCAACTCCAGTTGGTCGAACTCAAGCGAGACTGACCAAAAGTGGACGGAGGCTCGTGAGCGCGACTCCACCGATGGTAGTGTCTTCGGACGCGGGGCGGGCATCACACCGCGGCCAGTTTGAGACACTCGACGCCACCGCATAGACTGTTGACAATCGCTGCTCCTGACACGAACAAAATGATGATCAAAATTGAACTCTTGAGACCTACGACTGCATTGCTGCCAAGCTATGTATCGGCACTTGAGGCGGGATGGTCACCTGACAATGTTCGTAAGGAGGTTGCTGCGCGCGAACAGTTGCACGCCATCGAATTGAACGCGGAGGCATTTGTCGATGGCCTCGATGATCCAACCGCATCGGGCGGTCCGATTCCTTTGCCCGACGGCTCGACCGTTGCCCGTCTGCCGAGCATTGTCCGATGGATTTGGGACGGCGATGTTAGCGGTGCAATCGGATTTCGTTGGCAGGCTGGAACGACCGAATTGCCGCCGAATGTGCTCGGACATATCGGCTTCTCAGTCGTGCCGTGGAAGAGAGGCAACGGCTACGCCAGGCAGACGCTCAATTTGATGCTCGGCGAAGCGAGGCTACAAGGCTTGTCTTACGTCGAACTAACGGTTGATCCCGAAAATATAGCCTCACAGCGCGTTATCGCGGCATGCAATGGTGTCATGATCGAACGGTTCAAAAAGACTGCCGCCTATGGATTCGCTGAAACGCTTCGTTATCGCATTGAGCTAGACGACTGAGGAGCCTGTCGGACCTTGTGCGGCCATTTTCGGCCAGTCGACCTAGGCTCCTGAATCGTCGACACCCATCTGTTTGGTCCCATCAACGACTCTGAGTTTCCATCGCGCTTTCACCATGCTAAAGCTTGTGCCAATGTCGAAGAGCGAGTTCACGGAATACGAGTCTGTAGCGCTGGCTAACTACGCGTCCGACCTACTGAAGGCGGATCGCCGTAATCCGAACACAGCGGCGGCGCGCGCAGACGAAGCCTTCCGAAAGATACTGTCAAAAGGTCAGGACACTCCGGATCACCACTTTTTCGTATTGTTCGAATCGAATGCGTCGGCAGGGGTTGGCTGGCTGTGGTTAGGCGAAACCACATCGGAGTACGGGCGCTCGGCGTTTATCTATGACATTCTTGTCCGGCCAGAATATCGCGGCCAAGGCCACGGGACTCGGGCGTTGCAAGCCGCAGAAGTATGGGCGAGCGCACTCGGGATGCAACACATCGACCTTCATGTGTTCGGGCATAACACCGGCGCGCAGCGTCTTTACAACAGAGCCGGATATTGCGCGACGAACATTCGCATGAGAAGAATGCTTGCCGGCGTGACGCAGTGACGGATTGCGACAGCCCCAAATTTGCTGACGCCGAGGCCCGCGCGACCTATGCTAGCCGCATCGGCCCGGGTTCGGCCAGTCAGGGCCATTCGACATAAGCACCTAGATCGTTGACACCCACGTCGGGGTTACCCGTCACAACTACCGTGACAGTGGTAATAAAAAATTCTCAAGGGAACACTTTTTCATGAAGGTTAATAGGCTGGCCTTGGCAGCTTTGACTCTGTTGATTGCCAAATCTGCGTATCCACAGTTGCGTGATGACTTCCCGCTTCCACCGTCGCCCTGCGATTCCGACTACTTGGAGGCAGCTAAAAATAAATACATCAAGCTGCTCGATGTAACCGATGAAGTCGTGCCGACGGTTTCTCCTGCTCAGATCGCCGAGTTTGAAGAGACGCGAAGCCAGATCAATCAATACTGTCATCTAGCTCCGATGGGCTTGCCACTTGAAATAGGTTGCGATACGCACGAACACTTTGTACAGTATCAACCACTGTGGCAAAAGCTGACCGACGATACGGGATATATGGCGTGGACAATCCACAAGGAGGTCGCATTCCAGCGTAGCGTTCCTGCAACGTTCGACGGGTTCACTCACACGGACAATATCGACGCGCTCTTCAACTACATCGAGGGCGATATATGGCTTCTCGATCAGCTCGGGGGATACTACGGCACCCTGGAGAGGTTGCAGGTAGGACAGCCGAAGCTTGCAGAGACGTTCTTGGCCGATATGAAACACGTCTCTGCAGCTCAGGACGCAAGACAAAGCCTGTTTGACGTCTTGAAGTGCACTGCGCTCAAGAATCACATGTCCTCAAAAAATAGTGGCTGACAGAGTGTAGCCACCGCCGCCCAGCACGCTGGAACAACGGCGACGCCTGATGGCGTCGGAGCATGGTCGCGTCCGTGGTCCTTTACCCACTGCGAGTAGAAAGCTCAAGCTTGCAGGGATACTCGAGAGATGAACGGCCGCTTTGGGGTAGCTTGAACGGCCGAAGTGGGTCGAGCAGCGACCATCGCTACCACCGCTAGCCTGCACACTGGATCTCCCTTCAAGTGGAAGGAGATCATCATGGAAACGCAGAATGGTCCCGCCGGCAACCGTGTGCCGTGGAACAAGGGCAAGCTCACCGGCCAGAAACCACCGTTGAAGCTTCCGGAAATCTGGGCGATTCGCACCCGGCTCCAGATGTCTTCGAACATTCACGAGCTGGCTATGTTCAATCTCGCGATTGATAGCAAACTTCGGGCATGCGATCTGACGCGACTGCAGGTGCAAGACGTCTGCCAAGGCACTCACGTCGGATCGCGGGCAATGGTAATGCAGCAGAAGACTCAAAGACCGGTTCAGTTCGAGATCACGGAGCAGACTCGTCAGAGCCTTGAGGCGTGGATCAGGGCGAGGGCATTGAAGTCGACCGACTATCTATTCCCAAGCCGATTGCATGCGTCGCCGCATCTGTCGACACGACAATATGCCCGAGTGGTTCATCGGTGGATCGCCTCGATCGGACTCGACGATACGGCGTACGGCACCCATACCATGCGCCGCACGAAGGCTTCGCTGATCTACCGGCGGACTAAGAACCTGCGGGCGGTGCAACTGCTGCTCGGACATTCCAAGTTGGAAAGTACAGTGCGCTACCTCGGCATTGAAGTCGACGATGCCCTCGAGATGGCGGAGCAGACAGAAGTTTAATGACATGATGGTCGGCGAGCGGTCGCTTGCCGGCCAGGAACCGACGTTCGGAATCTGGGCGCGAACGGCAGCCTCTATGCGATGAACGGACCTTTGTGAGAACGCGCTGGCCGCCAATGTTGGGTCCCCATCCTCGGGCGTATGCATTGATGAAAGCGGAACAATCAGTTCCGGCCAAACATTTGGCGATACTGCGAGGGTGTCAACGTAGTCAATTCCTTGAACATGCGTCGCATACCCGAGTCGCTGCTAAATCCGAGTTCGGCGCTAATAGTGCTTGCGGGCGCGGATGTCATGATAAGCCGCTCGCTCACCTGATCCAGTTTGATTTTTCGGGCATATTCGCCAACGCCACAACCCGTGAGCGCCAACACTTTGCGTGCGAGCGTTCGATCGGCCATACGCAACGCCGTGGCGATCCGCTTGACCGAAATGTCACTGGCGGGCAAGCGCTGCACTAGCGCATGAAGCGAGCGAAGCATTCCGTCCGATTGCTCGATCAGATGCAATGACTGGAATGCCTGATGCGTTCGCTCCGGGCGCGGCAGGACCATAAGCTTGCTGAGATCACGAAATACTTCCGGGCTGACCTGTCGTTCGATGATTGCCTGAGCGATCGGCAGATACCCATTGAGGCCAGAAGCCGTGCCGGTGCGTTGATTCATGACGCAGGTCTGTTCGGCTGCCCACGACACGCGGCGATGTTTCTTTCTCATCGCATCCATCAACCACCAGGTCACGGTCGCGGCCTGGCCGTCCAGTTTGCCGGCCGCAGCGAGCAGGCACACCCCGGTGCAGTAGCTCCACAGACGCGATGTTTTCGGTACACGCGCGAGCATCGCAATCAGCTGATCATTCACCCCCACTACCTTTTCCACGTGCTGCGGTGATTCAGCCCAGAAGCCGGGCACCAGAAGCGCGTCGAGGTCGATCGAGTCCGCAAGTTCGCATGTTCGTAACCAGACACCTTGCGCGCACTCGACCTCACTGAGCCCGGGCGCAATGAACCGCGTTTCGAACAATGGCTGCCCTGCGCGCCGATTCGCGCCATGCAGCAGGTCCGCAAACGCGAACAGTCCCGCAGGCATGCAGCCGGGATACAGGAGAAGGCCGATTCTGAGCGTTTTGGGCATGGCATGAATTGACTGGTTTATGTCATCTGACGCCATTGTAGTCAGGTATCCGGGGTGTCAGAGTAAGGACTTGTCTAACAGACCCGGTTTCAACATGAAAATCACCCAAATGCGGAATGCCACCGTCATCGTGGAGTTCGGTGCGCATCGAATTCTGGTGGACCCGATGCTGGCAGCGCGGCACTCGCTTCCACCACTGCGACTGTTTGATGGGCAACGTTTACGCAATCCCCTCGTCGATCTGCCGGACGTAACGGATGCGGCACTGCAGTCCGTCACCCATTGCCTGATCACGCATTGCCAGAAAGGACACTTCGATCATTTGGACAGAGCGGGAAAGAGATGGCTTCGCGAGCGCCAGATCCCCGTCATCTGTACGCATCATGACGCGGCTTATCTGGCGCAACGAGGCCTCAATGCAATGCCGCTCGCCGAGCGTCATGAGCGGCCCCAGCCTTTTCTCAATGGCACCATTCGCACGGTGCGCTGCCAGCACGGACGCGGCATGGTCGGGTTAATGATGGAGCACGGCGTCGGCTACCTGATCGAAATCCCGGAAGAACCCACCCTCTATCTTGCTGGCGACACGATTCTGACACCGCAGGTGCGTCAATTTTTGGTGCAGCATCAACCTCAGGTCAGTGTCGTTCCTGCAGGCGGAGCGCGATTCGATGCGGGCAAGGAAATCATCATGGGCGTAGATGAGGTCATCCAGTTCACGAACATTTCAACTGGCATCGTTGTGGCTAACCATCTGGAAGCACTCAGCCACTGTCCAGTTACGCGAAACGAACTCGGGGTGGCCGCGACGCGGGCCAACGTTGCGTCACGGCTCCGCATCCCAGCGGATGGAGAAACTCTCGAATTTTCAAAGCTCGGCCAGGTCGGGAGCGCTTTGTCTATTTCCGACTCGACGTCACCGTATCGAAACGGAAATCTTTCTTTCCAACGGGGTGCGCTTCCGCGGGACGAGATGAGAACAAGCGCGGGCAGCAATCGAGCGGCAATGCGTTTGAAGTTTTTTCGCAGCACTGGCGAAATGGCGACTTCGAAACGCTGAACGGACACCCACGCCGCCCTTACGAACGGCGATTTCGGGTCGACTTGAGCCGGATGCGGTCGACCTGTGGATGATTGGTTATCCATTCAGCATCGGACCGGGTTCGGCCAGTTTGAGACGTTCGACACAGCCGCGTAGATCGCTAACAATCGACGGAATCGTCACTTCGGATTAGCCATGAATCTAGTTCAGACCACCGTTATCCTTGTCAGCTGCTGCGCGCTTGTAATGCTAATTGGACTTGCCGCGGCGTTGGCTATGGTGGCGACGTCGCCTTTGGTGAATAGGGTGCCCAAGGACGTGTTCGGCTTCGCGTCATTACAGACTAATCCGCAATCTGCGCCGCCGTCACTCACCCGCTACGCCGCTCGTGATGGCGAGCAACTTGCCTATCGCTTCTACGATTCCACCTCGGATCAGATCCTCATTTTCGTTCATGGGTCGTCCTATCATGGTGCCTCTTACCACGCCCTCGCGTCGATGATTAGCTCCAGTGGTGTGTCCAAAGTCGTCCTGCCCAATCTTCGTGGTCACTTCCAGTCAGGACGGCGTCGCGGAGACGTTGACTACGTCGGGCAATTGGAAGACGACATCGCCGATCTCGTGCAGTGCCTGCGCAAGAGAAACCTTCAAGGGCCAGTCATACTCGGCGGTCATTCCAGCGGAGGCGGATTCGTGATCCGTTTCAGCGGTGGTGTTTATGCTCACCTCATATCGCGATTTCTGATGCTGAGCCCAATCATTCCGGCATCGCCAGCCATTCGAGGTGGATCGTCTGGAGGCTGGGCGAATCTTCACATGCGCCGACTTCTCGGGTTGCTTACCCTCAACTCAGTAGGAATTCGCGGATTCAATGGACTCAGTGTGATCGAATTCAATAAACCCGTCGAATTTTGGGACGGTTCGGAGACGTTGTCTTATTCTTACCGGCTCAATGTTTCATACCATCCACGCCTTCGCTATCGTCGAGATCTGCGCAGACTCGATGAGGGGGCGATGGTTGTGATCGGCCAGAACGATCAGGCAATTGACGCGCACGTTCTACAACAGATGTTCGCAAAGGAGGCGTCTGCCGTCAGATTCAGCATACTTCCGGGCATTGACCACTTTGGCATCTTCACGAGTGTCGTAGCACATCGAGCGATCGCGGATTGGCTTGCAGAACCGACTACCGGTTTTTTTAATGTGGATGAAGAAGGGGGACGACTCGGCGGCGAGCCCCGGGCCGACCCGACACGCTGACTGTCCGATGACGGGATAATTGAGCGGCCGTTCAGGGTCGTCAAGAACCTCTCACCTTCTCGGAAAATCCATCATCGGGCGCGGTGCCGGGTACCGGTTGCAGTTCGGCAACCGGTTGGATGCGGAGTTTCCCCGGCAGCCCAGTGAATTCCGTGCTCCCGAATCTAGCTGGCAGCGAACCAGCCCAGCCAATTCCATCTGCCAGCAGCCTGCTCCCGCTTTACTGCTCGCCCTGCAAACGCAGCACTTCTTGGCGCAGACGCACGAGCGGTTCCTTGGTCTCGTCGTCGGCCCAGGTCTCGAGGTCGTCGATGGCGCGCTGGCAGCCGTCGAGCACCAGGTCGAGATCCACCGGCACGCCGTTGGCAAGCGCGAACTGGATCGTCTCCGCGAACTGCTGGCACTCGTCTTCACCGTACGAAATGTCGAGGTTATCCGCGATCACTTCGGCGATATTGCTGCGCGCTTTGTCGTCGGGCGCCACCAGATCAATGATGCCGCGCGCCACCGCAGGCGAGTAGTAGAGCGCGATATCGAGCCATTGCGTCGGATCGAAATCCGCCTCTCCGAACTGGTTCTCGAAGTACTCGATGGCTTCCTGTTCGTGCGTTTCGTCGGCATCGACGCTAATGCACAACTCTTCGAAAATCTCTTCCCGCTCGCTGCGGATCTGACCGTCCATCTGTGCCTCGTTTGCCTGTAGCGGGTGCTTGAAAAGGATTGCGTGCACCACGCGGCACGCATTATAGGACGAGCCGCTGACAATCACGCATGCGCGGGGATCACAGGTTGGTGACGCAGGGATTGAATCCGGCCGCTGCAATAGTGTGTTCCGTCTAAGGGGGATGCGCGGCGGCGCGCTGGTTGTTAGACTCGCGGCCGCGTCGCCCGATGCATGCCGATTGACTCGCGGGTCAGCTTTTTGTTTGGATTCGTCTGGAGAAATACGATGAAGGGAGTGTGGTTTTCGCTCGTTGCGCTCGCGCTAGGCGTAGCAGGGGTGGTGAGCGTGGTGCCGTCGATTGCGGATGCTGCTGGTTTGGCGCGTGCCGATGTACTGGCGTCGATCGCCGGGCGTGACGTGCCCGGCAAAGCGCCGTTGGCCGCGACCGGTGACAGCGGTGCCAGCGGCACAACCGCTGCCGTCAAGTAAGTTTGCCGAATCACGCCGTCAAGTAACGCAGCCAACCACGGCTGTCAAAGAAGAAGCCGCTACACCATCTCGACGGCCCACGCATCGAACCACTCGCGCGGCTGGGCGATTTCGTTCTGCGCGGCGACCAGTTCCAGTTCATAGCGGCCCGCCTGCCAGGTGGCCTTCACCACCGCATTCACCGCGGCGAGCGTATGTTCGAAGGCCACCCGGATCGGGTCGCCAAGCAGTGTGCGGGCCACGAACACCGCGCTCGTCAGATCGCCCACCCCGACCGGCTGCCGCGCAAACGGGTAGAGCGGACGCTGGCCCATCCACGCTTCGGTCGGTGTGACCACCAGCATGTTGAAGCGGTCCGCCGGACTGTTGCGGTCGAGCAGATGCTTGACCAGCATGATCTTCGGACCGCGGCTCAGCACCTCGCGGCAAGCCTCCACGGCTTCTTCGACGGTATCGAGCTCGCGGCCCACCATCCGCTGCAATTCGCTGTGATTCGGCGCCATGCCGTCGGACACTTCGGGCATGGTGCTCACCAGAAATTCCTGGATGCCCGGTTCGACCTTGCGGCCGGTGGTGGTGCCCATGACCGGATCGCAGAAGTACCAGGCGCGCGGATTGGCCGCCTTCACGGCCTTGACGATTTCGATCACCGCCTGGGCCTGGTCGGGCGCGCCCAAAAACCCTGACAGCACGGCATCGCAGCGCGGCAGCACGCCGATCGCGCCGATCCCCTCCACCAGATCCTGCATCTGCGACGCATCGATGGCGCTGCCGGTCCAGTGGCCGTATTGCGTGTGATTCGAGAACTGCACGGTATTGAGCGGCCAGACGTTGACGCCAAGACGGCGCATCGGGAACACCGCGGCGCTATTGCCCGCGTGCCCGAAGACGACATGTGACTGGATGCTCAGGACGTTTTTCATGATCGGTTCACCGGCGCGATTGAATGGGCGCCGTTCTTGGCCGCGTGCGACCTGGCGTGCGTGAGCGCCTGGGTTCGCTTGCGACCGGATTCGGTGGATGGAGCACGCTCGTAGCACGGCATGACGCGCCGCCCGGCACGTCATGCAAGCGGCGTAGTGCCAGGGTGCCTGGCGCTGCTAGTCGCTGCTTGATTGGTGTTTCGGACAACGCAGCGCCGCCGCCCGGCGTGCCTGTGCAATAAACAATACATGAGTTTTCGCGCGGCCGGCGTGATCCGGCCCCGTGGTGTTGCGCGAAGTCATCATTACGGCCTCAGGTCAATTCGCGGTACAGCGCCAGATAGCGTTCCGCGGAGGCGCCCCAGCCGAAGTCCTGGTGCATCGCGCGGCGCTGGGTCGCCTTCCACTCGCTATGCCGTGCGTATAACGCGAAGGCGCGGCGGATCGCGGCGCCGAGCGCGTCCGGTTCGAAGCGCTCGAACACGAAGCCGGTGGCCAGATCGTCGGCGAGATTTTCCAGCGACGCGTCGACCACCGTATCCGCCAGCCCGCCCACGCGGTGCACGAGCGGCAGCGACCCATAGGCGAGCGCATACAGTTGCGTGAGGCCGCAGGGCTCGAAGCGCGACGGCACGGCAACCACGTCGCTGCCGGCGATGATGGCGTGCGCGAGCGTCTCGTCGAAACCGAGTTCGACCGCCACCGACTCGGGGTGCGCATGCGCCACCCGCTGCAGGCCGTTCTCGAGCGCGGCGTCGCCGGTGCCGAATACGACCAGTTGGCCACCGCGCTTGACGATCTCCGGCAGCGCGGCGAGCAGCAGGTCGAGGCCCTTCTGCTCAGTCAGGCGGCTCACCACGCCGAACAGCAGCGCATCGCTCTTGCTCGCGAGGCCGAAGCGTTTCTGCAAGGCGGCCTTGCAGGCATGCTTGCCGGACAGCAGGGTCGAGGTGTACTGCTCGGCGAGCAGGGTGTCGGTCGCCGGGTTCCACACCGTATAGTCGACGCCGTTCAGGATCCCGGAAAGGTCATGCGAGCGGTGGCGTAGCAGCGCGTCGAGGCCGCCGCCCTGGGCGAGCGTCTGGATTTCGCGGGCGTAGGTGGGGCTCACCGTGGTGATGCGGTCGCTGTAGTACAAGCCCGCTTTGAGAAACGACAACTGGCCGTAGAACTCGACGCCGTGCATGCTGAAGAAGTCGGCCGGCAGCGCCAGTTGGCCGAACTGATGGGCCGGGAAAATGCCCTGATAGGCGAGGTTATGCACCGTAAAGACGCTGCGCGCGATGGCCCGGCCATGCTGGCGCTCGGCCGCTTTCAGGTAGGCCGGGGCGAGCCCCGCATGCCAGTCGTGCGCATGGACGATCTGCGGCGCCCACGCCGGATCGAGTTGCTGCGCGAGTTGCGCGGCAGTCCAGCCGAGCAGCGCAAAGCGTTGCGCGTTGTCGCCGTACGGCACGTGTTCCGCGTCGAGATAGGGGTTGCCGGGCCGGTCGTAGAGCGTGTCGGCGCGGATTACGTAGACCACGAGGCCGTTGCCCGGCAGCGTGCCTTGTTCCAGCGTCACGTGCGGCGCGTCGAAGCGGCGCCCCAACTGGGCGACCGGGCGCAGGTCGGCGAGGCCCGCCAGCACGGCCGGGAAACCGGGCAGCAGGACCCGCACATCCGCGCCAAGCTCGATTAGTGCCGGGGGAAGGGCGCCCGCCACATCGGCAAGACCGCCTGTTTTCAGGAGGGGATACAGCTCACTTGCGACGTGCAGGGCGCGAATCGTCATGGGCAGTTTTTCCGTTTTCCGGTTGTGCGGAGCCTGGGCTCGGGTTCGCAGGTCGCTGCTCTAGTGGTCCGCTTTCATGCCCCTGAGCGCTTCCGCCGTCACCAGCACGATGCCGGTGTCGGTGCGGTAGAAGCGTTCGGCGTCGAGCGCGGGATCTTCGCCGATCACCATGCCGTCGGGAATCGCGCAGCCGCGGTCGATCACCACCCGGCGCAAGCGGCAACTGGCGCCGACAGTGACCTGCGGCAACAAGACTGCCTCATTGATGTTACAGAAAGAATTCACCACCACATTCGTCGACAGCACCGAGCGCGAAATCTGCGAACCGGAGATGACGCAGCCGCCGCAGACGATCAGGTTGGTGCTCGAGCCCTGCAGCCCGTTCATGTCGCGCACGAACTTGGCGGGGGGCAACTGCTGCTGTTGCGTCCAGATCGGCCAGTCGGGGTCGTACAGGTCGAGCGTCGGAATGGTCGAGGCCAGATCGAGATTGGCAGCCCAGTAGGCGTCGATGGTGCCGACATCGCGCCAGTACGGCTCGACGTTCGGGTCCGACGACACGCACGACATGCTGAACGGATGCGCGATCGCATGACCTTGCGTGACCACGCGCGGCAGGATGTCCTTGCCGAAGTCGTGATCGGTTTCGGCGCTGCTGATGTTCTCTTGCAGCAGCGTGTACAGGTAATCCGCGTTGAACACGTAGATGCCCATGCTGGCGAGCGCCATATCGGGCCGCCCCGGCATGGCGGGCGGGTCGGCGGGCTTTTCGACGAAGCCGGTGACGCGGCGGCTGGCGTCCACGTGCATCACCCCGAACGCCACCGCTTCCATGCGTGGCACCTCGATACAGCCTACCGTGCAGTCCGCGCCGCTCTCCACGTGGTCGCGGATCATGCGGGTGTAATCCATCTTGTAGATGTGATCGCCCGCCAGCACGACGACGTATTTCGGGCGGATCGAACGGATGATGTCGAGATTCTGGAACACCGCGTCCGCGGTGCCGCGATACCAGTGCGCACCCTCCACGCGCTGCTGCGCGGGCCACAGGTCGATGAACTCGTTGAACTCGCCGCGCAGGAAGCCCCAGCCGCGCTGCACGTGCCGGATCAGCGAGTGCGCCTTGTACTGCGTGACGACCGCAATCCGGCGGATGCCTGAGTTCAGACAATTGGACAGCGCGAAGTCGATGATCCGGTACTTGCCGCCGAAGTGCACGGCCGGTTTGACGCGCTTGTTGGTGAGCGGGCCGAGCCGCGTGCCGCGTCCGCCCGCAAGGACGATGGCCAGGGTGGCGCGTTGCAGATCGTTGAGGCTTGCCGGAGTTTCCATGCTTTGTCTCCTATGTGGAGCGGAGTTGGCGCTTTAACGCCTACTTCGGTCCCATGCAACCTGGTTGTCGGTCTTGTACCCCGGATGGCAATGCTGGTTTTTTTCTTATTGATTCTGGGCCAGATATTCGCTTCTGTCGCGCTGCCGCTGACAATTGTTTGCTATTTTTAGCACCAATTGGCGGCCTGCGAATAGTCTGGATTATGTGGATGCCCAATCTATCGGTGTCCTGCACAAGATCGCAGCGTGCGATTCAGGTGTCCGTGCGGAACGACGCATAGCGTAGCGATTGGCGCAGCGCAGCACGCGTGCCACCCGTGCTGGGGCTCGCCGCATGGCATATTCGCGGCGATGCGTGCGGCGCTTGCAGGGCTCGTGAGGTGCCGTTGCTGGCGAGCCCGTGCGTGGCCCGGAGCAGGATTCAGAAGGGGAACGTAGAATCGGCCACTCGATTGCGCGGCGGCTTCGCTCTGTGCGAACCGCCCGCGAATGGCTTCGCCTGACCTGACTACGCCGAACCCCAACGCGCATGAATTTCAGCCACCACACCCTGCTAGTCCTGTTGAGCGCCTGTGCGCTAACCGTGTCCGTAGCGTCCCATGTGGCGTTCGCCGCAAGCGATAGTCTTGCCAGTGATCAGGCCGCGGCGAGCGATAGCGCCGCCAGTCGAAATCCCGCCGCAGCGAGCGCGCCGGCCGGTAACGACGGCCCAGCCTACGGGCCCGAACTGCAGGGTTTCGACTATCCAGCCCCGGTCGAGCAGTTCGACTTCACCTCGCAAGGCGTGGCCTTGCACATGGCCTACATGGATATCGCCCCGGCGCACGCGAACGGCCGCACGGCGGTGTTGCTGCACGGCAAGAATTTTTGCGCCGCCACCTGGGAGCCGACCATCCGGCGCCTGAGCGAAGCCGGCTACCGGGTGATTGCGCCGGATCAGATCGGCTTTTGCAAATCGAGCAAGCCCGAGCACTATCAATACAGTTTCCAGCAACTGGCGCGCAATACGCATGCGCTGCTGGAGTCGCTCGGTGTGCAGCGCGCCACGCTGATCGGCCATTCGACCGGCGGCATGCTGGCGATCCGCTATGCGCTGATGTATCCGCAGGAGACGCAGCAACTGGTGCTGGTCAATCCGATCGGCCTCGAGGACTGGAAGGCGAAAGGGGTGCCCTCGCTGTCGGTCGATCAATGGTATGAGCGCGAGTTGAAGACCACCGCCGACAGCATCCGCCGCTACGAACAGGCCACCTACTACGCGGGGCATTGGCGCGCCGACTACGAGCCGTGGGTGCAGATGCTGGCGGGCATGTACCGGGGGCCGGGCAAGCAGATCGTCGCGTGGAATTCGGCCTTGCTTTACGACATGATCTACACCCAGCCAGTGGTGTATGAACTCGGCGAACTGCAGATGCCGACGCTGCTGCTGATCGGCCAGAAGGACACCACGGCGATCGGCAAGGACGCCGCGCCGCCCGAGGTGCGCGCGCGGATTGGCCACTATCCGGAACTCGGCCGGCTCGCCGCGCGGACGATTCCGCATGCGACGCTGGTGGAGTTCGCGGAACTGGGTCATGCGCCGCAGATGCAGGATCCGCAGGCGTTCCATCAAGCGCTGCTCGAAGGGCTGGCGGCGGTGCCTGCCGGCCAGTAAAGAGCAGGGCGGGCACGCCCGGTGGCTGCCCGCCGTTGCTGCAGATTGCCGGGTCGATGGTCTGCCCGGTAGCCGGGCTTATCGCCCGCTAACAATCGCTTCGCGCACCTGCGCAGCGATTTCAAACGAGCGCAGCCGTGCGGCGTGATCGTAGATCTGCGCGGTCAGCATCAATTCGTCGGCGCCGGTCTGTTCGATTACCGACAGCAGCCCGGCCCGCACGGTGTCCGGATCGCCAATCACCGAACAGGCGAGCGAGTGCGCGACGCTGTTCAACTCCATCTCGGTCGCCTCGATCCGCTCGACTGGCGGTTGCAGTTGCCCCGGCGTGCCGCGCCGCAAATTGACAAACTGCTGCTGCAGCGAGGTGAAGAGGCGCCGGGCGGCTTCGTTGGTGTCGGCGGCGAACAGGTTCACGCCGACCATCGCGTACGGCTTGTCGAGGGTGGCCGAGGGCCGGAATTGCGCGCGATAGAGCCGCAGCGCCGTCAGCATATGATCCGGGGCGAAGTGCGACGCGAAGGCGAACGGCAGGCCGAGCGCCGCCGCAAGTTGCGCGCTGAACAGCGACGAGCCAAGCAGCCACAGCGGCACATGCAACCCCGCGCCCGGTACGGCGCGCACCCGTTGCCCGGGCACCGGGTCGGCAAAGTAGCGCTGCAGTTCGACCACATCGTCCGGGAACGAATCGGCGCTGCCTTGCAGGTCGCGGCGCAAGGCGCGCGCGGTGGTCTGGTCGGTGCCGGGCGCGCGGCCCAGACCCAGATCGATACGCTCAGGGTAGAGCGAGGCAAGCGTGCCGAACTGTTCGGCGATGACGAGCGGCGCGTGATTGGGCAGCATCACGCCGCCCGAGCCAACCCGGATCGTTTGTGTCCCACCGGCAACATAGCCGATCACCACAGAAGTTGCGGCGCTGGCGATGCCGGTCATGTTGTGATGCTCGGCGAGCCAGAAGCGCCGGTAGCCCCATCGTTCCACATGCTGAGCGAGGTCGAGCGTATTGCGGAACGCCTGCGCCGCGCTCGCGCCGGCGGTGATGGGGGAGAGGTCGAGAACCGAGAAAGGGATCATGGCAAGTTCGTCCGTAGCCCTGCGTCGCGCGGTCCGCGTCGAGCGAGATGCTCGCACGTCCGTAAGGCCGTCGACAGCAAAGGCAAAAGCGGATTGTGCCAAAGCGCCTGGATTCCCGCTGACGCGGTGACCAGGTCCCCACCCGAAGCAACGGTATGCGCCACGATTGTCGTCAAAATGCCGCGATTATTGTCAGACCAACAATAGGCTGTTGAGACACCTGTAAAACATACGTGCCAGATCAATAAAAGGGGCCCCAATGACCGATTGTAGTGAGCAAGACTTCGCCGGCGCTGCTACAATTTTCGCGACACATGAATGAGCGTGCCATTGCCATTCAAACATGCAACACAGTTAAACGCTGTTGTAACCGTGCCGGCGTCTTCGCCCCGTGAATCCTGTTAGCCCTGTGGCTGCAACCCTGCGCGAAGACTGACAGAAGCGCATCCGGATTAAGCCTTTGCATTCAGCAGGCTTAATGTTGTCTATTCGCTTTCGATTATCTGTCATATGCCCGTGTCAATATTACGGAAAATTACGTGAAAGCCTTCGCACGCCTTGCTTTAAACAGTTAGCCCATTTGTATGCTGATTGTTCAGACGCAAGCAGAAGGAGTTCCGATCGTGCGAGCGAGCGTATCCATGCATCTCTTCTTGTTGAGTGGTCGTGCTATTGGCGGATGGAGGGTCACCGGGAGTCGTGGCCAATGACGGTGCATTCGCTAGCGGGTTTGGAGTGGTTGCTGGTTGTGTTGTGCTGTGCCGCCACGTTGTATGCCGGCGTTGCCGCGGTGGCGATGCCTTTTTTCAGCAAGCGTATTAGCATCCGTCGCGGCGGCTGGACGTCGGTCAGCGTGCTCAAGCCGTTATGCGGGATCGAGCCGCGCCTGTACGAAAACCTGGTGACGTTCTGCGAACAGGAACATCCATGCTTCCAGTTGCTGTTCGGCGTGTCGTCGCCGGTCGATCCGGCGATTGTCGTGGTGCGTCGTCTGCAGGCCGCGTATCCGCACTGCGATATCGAACTGGTGATCGATTCGCGCGTGCACGGCAGCAACCTCAAGGTCAGCAATCTCATCAACATGGCGCAGCGGGCGCGCCACGACATCATCGTGCTGGCCGATAGCGATATCGCTGTCGAGCCCGACTATCTGAACACGGTCACCGCGCCGCTCGCCAATCCCGGCACCGGTGTGGTCACCTGCCTGTACCGGGCGCAGAGCGTCGGCGGGTTCTGGCCGCGGGTGGGGGCGCTGTTCATCAACGAATGGTTCGCGCCGTCGGTGCGCGTCGCTCATGCGGGCGGCTCGCGGCGTTTCGGCTTCGGCGCGACGCTGGCGTTGCGGCGGACCACGCTCGAGGACATCGGCGGCTTCGAGACCCTCAAGGACTGCCTTGCCGACGACTACTGGCTCGCCGAACATGCGCGCGCGCTCGGCCTGACCACGGTGCTTTCGTCGGTGATGGTGGCCACCGATGTGATCGAACCGACTTTCACGACCCTGTGGCTGCGCGAGATGCGCTGGCTGCGGACGATCCGCTCGGTGAACCCGGCGGGGTTTGCGTCGCTGATCATTACGTTCACCGCGCCGTGGCTGCTGACCGGCGCGCTGCTCGCGGCCGGGCTGAGCGGCGGGGAGGGGGCCCAGCCGGTCATGGCGCTTACGCTGTCGATCAGTACGGTAACCGGTATCATCGCGCGGATTCTGTTGCACGCGCGCAGCGCCCGTATTTCACGGACCTTCTGGCGCGATCTGCCGCTCGTGCCGCTGCGCGATACTTTGCTCGCGCTGCAATGGCTCGGCGCGGCATTTGGTTCCCAGGTCGTGTGGCGCGGCGCGCGGATGTCGGTGGTCAACCGCGTGGCGCCGCGGCCCACATCGATCGTGGAGATTTCCGATCGTGGATAACTTTGAATCAACGCAGGTTGCGGGAGCATTCATGAAAACGCTGTTTTTGCAGGCCCCGTCATATGACGGTTTCGATGGCGGCGCGGGTTCGCGCTATCAGGCGAAGCGCGAGATTCGCTCGTTCTGGTATCCCACCTGGCTCGCGCAGCCCGCGGCACTGGTGCCGGACAGCCGCGTGCTCGATGCGCCCGCCGACGGCCTGTCGGTCGAGGCCTCGCTCGAGATCGCGCAGCAGTACGACCTGGTGATCATCCACACCAGCACGCCGTCGTTCCCCACCGATGCGATGTTTGCGCAGGACCTCAAGCAGCGCAAACCGTC
>NZ_FNCJ01000041.1 GCF_900100735.1 Paraburkholderia phenazinium
CCCGCACCCTGTCGTGCGCGTGCTGGGCTCGACACCGGATTGAACTTGGCGGTTTGCGCCGGTGTCGGGCCTGTTTCTTCGGCGGTAAATCCTCTTTTACCGCATCAGGCCTGCTGCGTCACCCCTTCCTGAACCGGCTCCCGCCGGGACGCATCTGCTCTCGCCCTACGGGCTCCTTTCGATGCGTCCCATAACCTCAGCGCCACCCGTATCAGTCATCTCGGATTAGCCCGGAAGACTAGAAAACATTCCGAATTCCTGACTGACGCCGCCGTTTAACGTCGGATTTCGACCGCCGTTCACAAGGCTTGCCGGTAAAATCGAGCCCCTACGGAATCAACCTCGCGGCGCGCTGCGCGCTCGCCCCACCATAGTGACCACCACCCTCGATCAATTGCGTGCCGGACAACTGACCGGTACGCAGCGCCTCAAGCTAGCCTGCGGACTCAGCGAGTTTCCACGTGAAATTTTCGCTCTGGCGGATACGCTGGAAATTCTCGATCTGTCGGGCAATGCGCTTGCCGCACTGCCCGACGACTTGCCGCGCCTGCATAAGCTGCGCATTATTTTCTGCTCCGACAACGCGTTCACCGAGTTGCCTGAAGTGCTCGGGCAATGCGAGCACCTGAGCATGGTGGGCTTCAAGGCCAACCGCATTCGCACTGTATCGGGCCGGGCATTGCCGCCTGCGCTGCGCTGGCTGATCCTCACCGACAACCAGCTCGAGGCGCTGCCGCCCGAGATTGGCAACTGTACTCAGTTGCAGAAACTCATGCTGGCAGGTAACCGTCTGCAGACCCTGCCGCCGCAACTGGCCGCTTGCTCCCGTCTGGAACTAATCCGGCTCGCCGCGAACCGGCTAACCGAACTGCCCGCGTGGCTGCTCGCGCTGCCGCGGCTCTCATGGCTTGCCTATGCGGGCAATCCGTTCACCGAGGCGCTGGAAGCCGCGGCACTGACGGGCACGCCCATCGCGGAGCTGCCTTGGGACGCGTTGGACCTGCACCATCCACTTGGCGAGGGCGCCTCGGGGGTCATCTATCGCGCGGCGCATAGCCACCCCGGCGCTGAATCGCGCCACGTTGCGCTCAAGCTGTTCAAAGGGGCGGTGACGAGCGATGGTTTGCCTCACTGCGAGATGGCCGCCTGCATCAACGCGGGCGCCCATGCCAATCTGATTCCAGTGCTCGGCAAAGTGATGAACCATCCCAACGACAGCCATGGCCTCGTGATGGAATTGATCGATCCGCAATTCAGGAACCTGGCCGGCCCGCCCAGCCTCGCGTCGTGCACGCGCGACATCTATCCCGACGAGACCCGTTTCACGCTGGCCACAGCGTTACGCATCGCACATGGCATTGCATCGGCAGCCAGCCACTTGCATGAGCAAGGCATCATGCATGGCGACCTGTACGCCCACAACATTCTGCACTGCGGGGAGGGGCGCGCCCTGCTCGGCGATTTCGGCGCCGCCTCCTTCTATGCGCCGGAGGATCTGACCCTCGCACCTCTGCTGCAGCGCATCGAAGTGCGGGCATTTGCCTGCTTGCTGGAAGAGTTAGTTGAGCGATGCGACCCGAATAACACCTCGGCGACTGCCGTCGATGCGCTGCGAGAACTGAGAAACGAATGTTTTAACGAGGACGTTTTCGCCAGGCCATCGTTCAAGCAGATTGAACAAAGGCTATCTGCACTGGCTTAATCGAATGGGAACGCTACAGATATGCCGAACGCCTGACGCGTGATGCATCAGGCGTTCGATACAGTTGGTATTAGGTGGAGATTAGTCGCGTGCGACCATATCGTTGATGCGTGCCTCGCCTGTCACGAGGCAGCTCGACAGGAAGTTTTGTCCCTGCCCGCTAGAGGCTGCTTCCGAAAAGCCCTTGCCCATGGCTCCCAATCTGACCATCTCGGCGCCCTTTTCGCATGAAATAGAGCCCTCTTCGCCGGCCTGCGCATGAGTGAGCGCGCGGCCCACGGTCAGATACGCAAGAAGCATCAGTACAGCAATATTAAATACGCGTCTCATGGCTTGCCTCCTGTGCGAGCAAGACTAACGCGAACCATGATTACGTGGTGTTAGGGGTTTCCCGATTAGGGCGAGGCCTGTGATCCAGGTCAATCAGGAGGCCACAATTTACCGCTGCGGGTTTCCCCTTTGTCGAAATGACATGCTGCGCTGCGGCGAATTGTCATCATGCAGCGCAGCAATATCACCTGTTAGGAAAGCAAATCACTGGTCTCGACAGCATCGAGATAGGTATCACTCAGGGTGGCGGGGAGCTCCTCGCGCAGGAACTCGACACAGGAGCGAATCTTCGCATCGAGATACTGTCGCGATGGATAAACCGCATAAACGTTCAGGTGCTGGGACGTGTAGTCCGGCAGAACCTGAACCAGTTCGCCGCTGCGCAGGCCGTCGATGGCCGAATAGAGCGGCAGCAGTCCGATACCCATGCCCGCTGCTACGGCCACCGCCAGCGCATCGGCGATATTGACCCTGAATGTCGTTGCGCCAAGCACGAAGGTTTCGCGGCCGCGCGGCCCTTGAAAAGTCCACTCGTCGACAGGAAATGCCGGCGTCATCGTTTGCAGACAGGTATGCGCGCTGAGATCGGTGGGCACGTTGGGCGTGCCGCTACGCTCCAGGTACGCCGGCGACGCACAGGCGATGCTGAAGGTACTGCCGAGGCGTTGCGAGACCAGCCCCGAGTCGGGCAAGTCGGTGGCCATCACGAGAGCGATGTCGTAACCTTCGTCGAGCAGGTCCGGCACCCGTTGCGCGAGCGTCAGCTCGACCGTTACATCCGGATAGCGCTGCCGATAACGACCCACCAGCGGCACCACGCAATGCTGGCCGATACCGGTCATGGCGTGCAGCTTCAGCTTGCCCGACGGGTGCACGATCGCATCGCTCGCCTCAGCCTCCGCCTCATCGACATACGCCAGAATCTGCTCGCAACGATGCAGGTAACGTTCACCCGCTTCGGTGAGCGCGAGGCGGCGCGTCGTGCGGTTCAGGAGCCGCGTGCGCAGATGCGCCTCGAGGTCGGAGACCGCGCGCGAAGCGTACGCCGTCGTCGTGTTGAGATGTTGCGCGGCCGCGGTGAAACTGCCCGCTTCGACGACACGAACCAGCACGCGCATTTTTTGTAACGTATCCATACGATCCTTCAAAAACTGGCCCGAATTGTGGCATGAATCACGCCCGCGATTCTCTCGAATCCCGTAAAGATGCATTGCACTCCTTGAGTTTTCGGGCAGCCTGATCGAACGATTTTTCCCTGGCCGTTGGTCGATCCGCAGCGTACGATCGAAGCCACAGCTTGTCCCCGCCATCGGCCGCCTGCGGCCCGACAGGACTGGGCGCGCAGCGGTTCCACGCACATCGGCCAAGGAGGGAAGCAATGCTTCCGGCAGCGCAGACGTACGAAACATTGACGGCAAAATTCGCGTGGCAGATTCCGCCGCGCTACAACATCGGCGTGGACGTGTGCGACAAATGGGCCGACGGCTCGGGCCGCCTCGCGCTGATCTACGAGCATCGCGACGGCAGCGCAACGCGCTATAGCTTCGACGATCTCAAGGCCCGCTCCAGCCAGTTCGCCAACGCGCTACGCCGCAGCGGCGTCGAGCAGGGCGATCGCGTGGCGATCTTCCTGCCGCAGTCGCCCGAAACCGCCATTGCGCATCTGGCCGCGTACAAGGCCGGCTGCATCGCCGTGCCGCTGTTCGCACTGTTCGGCGTCGACGCGATCCAATACCGTCTCGCAGACAGCGCCGCGGCGGCGCTCATCACCGACGCCACAGGTCTGCAAAAACTCGCCGAGATCCGCCACACGCTGCCCGAACTGAAAGCGGTGTATTGCATCGATGCCGAGCAGGCCGCCACGGCGCATGAGGTGTCCGCATTCTGGAGCGCGCTCGATGCCGAGCCCGCCACCTTCACACCAGCCGACACCGCAGCAGACGATCCCGCGGTGATCATTTACACCTCGGGCACGACCGGCAAGCCGAAGGGCGCGCTGCATGCACACCGGGTGCTGCTTGGGCACCTGCCAGGCGTCGAACTGTCGCAGGCGTGTTTTCCGGCCAACGCGAAGCTGATCTGGACGCCCGCCGACTGGGCGTGGATCGGCGGCCTGTTCGACGTGCTGCTGCCCGCGTGGCACCACGGCGTCACCGTGCTCGCGCGCCGCTTCGAGAAGTTCGACGGCGAAGCAGCCTTCGATCTGATGGCGCGCCACGCGGTCACCCACACGTTCCTGCCGCCTACCGCGCTCAAGATGATGCGCATGGTCGCGCATCCGGAGCGCTGGAAGCTGTCGTTGCATGCAGTGGCGAGCGGCGGCGAATCGCTCGGCGAAGAGCTGATCGCGTGGGGACGCGCCGCGCTCGGTGTGACCATCAACGAGTTCTATGGGCAAACCGAATGCAACGTCGTGGTGTCGTCGTGCGCGTCGCTGTTCGCACCGCGTATCGGGGCCATTGGTAAGGCGGTGCCCGGCCATGAGGTGGCGATCGTCGACGATGACGGTCAACCCCTGCCGAACGACACGATCGGCAACATCGGGATTGCCGGACCGGACCCGGTCATGTTTCTCGGCTACTGGCGCAACGAGGCCGCCACGCGCGACAAATTCCGTGGCCGCTACCTGCTGACCGGCGATCTCGGCCAATGCGACAGCGACGGCTTCATCCGCTTTGTCGGGCGCAATGACGACGTGATTACGAGTGCCGGTTACCGGATCGGGCCGGCCTCGATCGAAGACTGTCTGCTGCAACATCCGGCGGTCTGCATGGCGGCCGTGGTCGGTGCGCCGGACGCGCAGCGCACCGAGATCGTGCTGGCCTTCGTGGTGCTGAACGCGGGTTTTGTCCCTGGAGAAGAGCTGGCGCGCGAGATTCAGCAGCACGTCAAGACGCGGCTTGCCGCGCACGAGTATCCGCGCGAGATACGCTTCGTCGAAAGCCTGCCGTTGACCGCCACCGGCAAGGTGATTCGCAAGGAACTGCGGGCAAGTCTCACGAAACCCGCATCGTCAAACTGAACCGCAGTTGCCGAACCGAGAGCCTTCGCGCCAACCGGTTCGGCGCAGCCGTTGAACCACCTCACTGCGATATTTGCTGCAAACGGGCATAATTCCGCTGCCGCGCGTGCAGCGCACCTCGCAACGTGCATGGCATCCCGGCACGCCCCGACATCCTCACGGAACCATTCAATTGCAACTACGTGCAGACGACGCGCTCACCCATCCCGGGTCCCTGCTTGCTCCCGACGGCCGCATTATTGCGCCGTACGATCTCGAGCAGCGCGACACGGAGATCGGCGAGCACCTCGCGCTCGCGAGCCAGCCCGGCATTCTCAACGCGGCCGCGCATCCCTTTGAACTCGACTACTCGCAGGTCGCAGTCGCCCATGTGATCAACGGCATGGGTGTCACGCTCGGCGACTCGATCATCGGTTTGACTGCGCTTGACGCGATCTTGCAAGCCCATCCGCAGGTGCGCTTCGTCGTGTACCGGCCTCGACTGGCGCCGTCCTACGTCGAACAACTCTACGCGCTTGCCGAGGGCAGCGTCGCCACCACCCGCGCGTTGCCGTGGCCGCTCGATGCTATCCCGAGTGACGAAGCCCGCATCGACATCGGCAATCATCTATTCTGGCCCGGCTTCATGTCGAAGCCGATGATCGACTTTTTCCTTGGCGCACTCGGTGTGCAGCCGGCAAGCGTGCCGTCCGCTCACAAGGCTAACCGCTGGCTGCAGGCCTTGCGGTTGCCGCCCTTGCCTGATGTTTGGCGAGACCGTCCCTATGTGCTGTTTTGCCCGACCGCAAGCACGCCGATCCGCAGCATCGCGCAACCGGTGCGCAGCGCCCTGGTCAGCCGTTTGTTCGAGCACTTCGGCCTGCCCGTACTCGGCTTTGGCGCGGTGGATCATCCACATTACGTGGATGTGAGCGCCTTCTCCCCCGACACGGCGCACTTCCTCGCGTGGGTCCGGCACGCACGCTACATGCTCACATCCGACACCGCAGCGGTTCATATCGCAGCCGGCTTCGACGTGCCGACCACGGCGTTCTTCACCACCATCGCCCCTGAACTGCGAGTGCGCGACTACCCACTGTGCCGGGCTGTGGTACTGGAGCTACCGGAGTTGCGCAACGTGCAGGCCAGCGAGCGCGAACAGGACATGGCGCGCCTGAACGCGGCCTATGCGCTCGCCATGCGCGGCGAGCTGCCATTTGAATTGCTGCCAACTGCCTCGCCCGACGGCACGGCGGCAGAGACTAGAGAGCCGTAAGCAGGGCCGGGCATGCCCCGTGCTGGTTAGCAGTCGTACTGCAACCATCAACCGGAGGAGAACTCTCATGCCCTACTTAATTGGCTGGCTACTCGGCGTGCCGCTCATCGTCCTCGTAATCCTGTATCTGATCTTTCATTGACGTGAACTTGGGGACATACGGTGTCTGCTGGCGGATGTGCCCGCAAGCAGGCGCCGTACGTCAGCGCGGCACGGCCATGACGGGCTGCGCGTACCGTACGCTCGCGGCGGGTATCACACCGTAGTTGGTCCGCGGTGGCACGACGATCGTCGTGCAGGAAGGCAATAGCCCGGGAGCAGGCGGCGGTGCGGTGACCAACGCCGCAGGCCCGTACGAGACGAGCACCCGGGAGAACGCGCTCGCCGCATAGACAAAACCAAAGGCCGCAGCCGCAGAGGCACAGACAAAACGAATTTTCACTAGAACTCCTGATGCGGTGAAAGATGGCATGCGTCCTGGCTTCTGAAGACGACAGCCGGATGATTCGGATTGCTGATATCCCTTGCCGAACCGACGATGGCGCGCAATGCGCCGACCGACGAAAGATACGCAAATCGCCCAGTAAACGGCAGCCGTAACTTGTTTCATTCCGTGTCGCACGCGCCGCGACATATCTCGACATGATTTCCAAATTGCCTTCCCCGGCGGAGTCGACAAGAATTCGACCTGTCATTGAACGGCTCGCGGCACGACGCTGGCGACGTTCGATGGCAGACTCCACGGAGAATGAGATGAACAAGCTGTTGACGACTCTGGCGCTGTGCCTCGCTTGCACTGGCGCCTTCGCGCAAACCACGACGCAGCCGATGGGTGGCAACCCGCAGCGCATGGCGCAGATGGCCCAACAGTTGCAAAGCCGCTTTGCCAATGCAAACACCACGCAGGACGGCAAGCTCACCCGGCAACAGGCGGCGGCCGGCATGCCGATGGTGGCCCGGTATTTCGATGAGATCGATACGGCGCGCGCCGGCTACGTGACCTTGCCGCAAATCGAAGCATTCATGCAGCAGCGAGCGGCAGCGCACTGAGACGGACAATCATCAGATGGATCGTAGACGTGGCGAGTGCGAGCGGTTTCCGGTCGCACTGTCCCCAGAAAACGCTATTCTGTTAGACGGATGCGCGCTTAAGCCTTGCATAGCCTTGCATGGGAACCACACACATGGACCGAGCTGCGAAAATCATCGTGCTCGACGATGAAGCCGAACTGCGCAATATGCTGCAGCGCTTTCTGACCGGCCACGGTTTCGAAGTACGTGTGGTCGAAGATAGCAAGCGGCTCGACCGCTACCTGCAGCGCGAGCCTTACGACCTGCTGGTGCTCGATCTGATGATCGGCGAGGAGAACGGCCTGGAAATCTGCAGCCGCCTGCGCGCCGAAGGACAGACGCTGCCCATCCTGATGTTGACCGCCAAGGGCGATCCGATCGACAAAGTGGTGGGCCTCGAAACCGGCGCGGACGACTACCTCGCCAAGCCCTTCCTGCCGCGCGAACTGGTGGCGCGAATCCGCGCGCTGCTGCGGCGGCAGAAGATGGCCTCGGGCGACCCGACCGTGACCTCGCAAACGGTGCGCTTCGGCGACTACAGTCTCGACCTCGGCAAGCAGTTGCTCGCGCGCGCAGGTGAACCTCTCGAGATTCATTCGGCGCAGATGCTGCTACTAGTCGCGCTCGCCTCCTCGCCAAACCGGCCCGTGAGCCGCGACAACCTGATCGCACGAGCCCGCGGCCGCGATCACGACGCGCTCGATCGCAGCATCGACGTGCAGGTGCTGCGGCTGCGCCAGATCGTGGAAGACGACCCCTCCAAGCCGCGATTCATCAAAACGGTCTGGGGCGTCGGCTACATGCTGATCGCCGACGTCGAGTCATGAGGCGCGTCATGCCGCGCCTCGCCTTGCCAAGAAGCCTGCTCGCGCGCAACATCGCCCTGCTGATCGCGCTCGTCATGCTGTCGCAAGTCTGTTCCCTCGCTGTGTTGCTGCATTACGTGCAACGGCCGCGGGTCGAGCGCACGGCAGTCGTGTTCGCACGTTACGTCACCACGCTCGACGAGCTATTCCAGGCCGCCCCCGACAGTGCGCGTGACGCGCTGATCGAGCGGCTGAATAACGGCGCGCAGCCGCCGGGCACCGACGAGATCGACCCGCCACAGAGTCTGCTGCATTTTTACATCACCTATCAGCGCGAGGTCTTTCTCGAGACGCTTCGCCAGCATCTCCCCGCTGACATGCAGGTACGCTGGCAGACCGAAGGCGGTCAGCGTCTTTGGATCAAGATTCATTCGTCGAACAGCCCCGCCTGGATCGCTCTGCCGATTCCTGAAGACGCCCGCGGCGCCGGTCTCGATGCGGCCATCGTGCTCTCGCTCGGCCTTGCCGTGCTCGCCGCCCTCACCGGTTACCTGATCCAGTTGCACCTGAACCGGCCGCTGCGGAACCTCGCTCATGCAGCGCGGCGCGTGAGTTCGGGCGACACTCCGCCGCCACTGCCCACCGACGGTCCCACAGAAATCGCTGAAGTGAGCAGCGCCTTCAACCAGATGACGCAGACACTGCAGCAAGCCGAGGCAACCCGCGCCGTGATGTTAGCAGGCATTTCACACGACATCCGCACGCCCCTAACCAAGCTGCGGCTCGCAATGGCCATGGCGATCACCGACCAGGGCGACGACAACTTCGTCGTGGCCGCTGAGGCCTATCTCGACCAGATCGACACCATCCTGCAGCAGTTCATGGACTACGCCGGCAGCGGCGAACGCGAGACGGCTCAACCGGGCGATCTCAACGCACTGGTCAGCCGGCTTGCTGCGGATTTCGCGGGACTGGGCCACGAATTCGCGCTCTCGCTGGGGCCGCTTCCCGAATTCGCGTTTCGTCCGATCACGATGATGCGGCTCCTGATGAACCTGATGCAGAATGCCGTCGTCTACGGCCGGGTGGGATTGGCGGTGCGCACGTGGGTGCAGAATGGCAGCGCATATGTGGCGGTCTGCGATCGCGGCGAAGGGCTCGCGCCGCAAGAACTCGAAGCCTTGAAGGCGCCGTTTCAGCGCGGCCGCAACGCACGCTCGCAATCGGGCGGCACGGGACTTGGTCTCGCCATCGTCGAGCGGATCGCGCGATTGCACGGCGGCTCGCTGCAGTTTCATGCGCGCGAAGGGGGCGGTCTGGAGGTGTGGGTCGTGTTGCCGCTCCACGCCTAGCGTTATCAGCGTAAATATTTTTACGCCTCACAGCCAGCGCCCGTCAGGTCATTAAACAGGTCCAGGTCGTAACCTGTCGTGTGATTGCAGCATGTGTCTTGATTGTGAATTTCAGCCTCGTACAATGTGATCCGACATGCAGTGTCACGTCAGGCGGAGGCAGCGCTGTACGCGGCACGGCACTCGAAAGAAGACCCTGTTCGAGGAGCAGATTCATGGCAAGCAGCGAGTACTTGTTGTCGCATCAGGAACTGGTCAAGGCCGTCATCATTCATCAGAACATACATGAAGGATTCTGGCGCCTGAATATCAACTTCAATGTCGCCGCCACGCACGGCAAGGAAGTACCGGACCCGTGCCTCGCCGTGACGATTCACGGCATCGGCATCATGCAGGCAGAGCCGAACGACGAGATGGCGGTGGACGCGGCGCTGACCAACCCCGAAAAGATCGAACCCGCTCCCGACGCAAACCGAGATGCCCCTGTTGGCATGCAGTTTTGCCGCGATGTGTATCGCAACATCGCGGTTCATCTCGACGATGCCGCAAGACCGGTCAGCGCGGCGCACGCAGTCGACCTGCGGGCCCAGCTACCGCAGCAGCACAAGTAAGCGGCCGGCGTGCGCTACCCACGACACCCCGCACGCTAGGTTCGCCGCGCCGCCCGCATCATCGCCACGTAGAGCAGCGCGCCTGCCACGGCGCCGATCAGCCAGCCGAAGTTGTTGTCCGGCAAGACATGCAGCAACTGCGTGCAGAGTTCCCAGCCCACCGAGATGATGCCGGAAATCGCCAGTGCGGCAATACCTACCTTGTTCCAGCCACCGTCGTAATAGAAACGCCCTTGGGGCGACATGCTGTAGAGCTCGGCAGTTTCGACCTGCTGTTTCTTGATGAGGTAAAAGTCAGCCATCATCACACCGTACAGCGGCGCAAGCACTGAGCCGAACACGCTAACGAAAATCGTGATCGCCTTCGGACTGTCGACAAAAATCCACGGGCACACGAGCACCGCCAGAATGGAGGCCACGAGGCCGCCCTTCTTGAAGTCGATATGGCGCGGAAACAGGTTGGCAATGTCGTAGGCCGGCGAAACGAAATTGGCCACGATATTGATGCCCATGGTCGCCACGATGAAGGTCAGGCTGCCGATCACCACGGCCACCTTGTTCTGGATGTGAGCGACGATCGACACCGGGTCCATGATCATCGAGCCAAAGACGCTGGCGCTTCCCGACGTCACGATCACCGTGATGATGGCAAAGACAATGAAGTTGACCGGCAGCCCAAGGAAATTGCCCACTTTCATCTGCCGCTCGCTCTTGGCAAAGCGCGAGAAGTCGCCGAAGTTAAGCAGCAACGCGGCGAAGTAGCTCACCACCAGCAGCGTGGCGTTGCCCATACTGGCGAGCTGCTCGCCACCGGAGAGCACCTTGCCGCCGAGCGTCAGGCTGAGGCTTCCCAAGCCCGCCTGCGAAAGAATCCAGGCCATCAGCGCGAACATCACCACGTACACAGCCGGCCCGCAGAAGTCGATGAATTTGCGGATCGTTTCCATGCCACGCTGGAAGATGATCAACTGAAACACCCACATGAACAGGAAGCTGACCCAGCCCAGACCGTCGAGCCGCAAGAAACTGAAGCCGTGCAGGGCGGTTGCCGCGGGAAAGAACAGAAGGACGAGGGTCGCGACGGCTTTCGAAGCAAAATAGGTTTGCACGCCGTACCAAACAATACCAACTACCCCGCGAATCACCGCGGCCAGGTTCGCACCCATTACGCCCATGCTGACGCGGGCCATTACGGGAAACGGAATGCCGTGCACGTAGCTGGGTTTGCCGACCAGGTTCATCAGCACATAGACGATCAGAATGCCCACGGCCAGCGCGGTCAACACCTGCCAGCCCGAGATGCCGAGCAAGAACAGGCTGGCGGCGAAGGTATAGCCGCCGACGCTGTGCACGTCGGACATCCACATGGCGAAGATGCAATAGCCGGTCCACGTGCGTTTGTTGAGCGGGACCGGCGCCAGGTCATGGTTATACAGGCGCTTGTCGGTCTGTGTCGTAAGGCCTGCCGCATCGCGCGGGGCGCCACCATCGATAAGCGGTGAAGTCGACATCTCTCCCCCTTTGCTGCTGTGCCTGACGAAGGATCCCGGCGCACGGGTGTTGCCGGGCCGCGGACGAACTGGATTCCGACCTGCCGCTTACTATTGCAACAATATAGGTGGTTCGACGAAAAGAAAACCGCGCCAAAATAAGCGACGCTTAGGTCACGCGGGAAAACGCACAGTGTGGGAAATGAGGGCGAAGGCAGCCTGCTGCGATGCTTAGGCATGTTGCGAGTGAGCGCTGCTGCGCGGCTTACTGCAGATGCTGTCCGCCATTGATGGCGATGTTGGCGCCCGTGACGTATGCCGCCTCCCGCGAGCACAGATAGAGCACAAGCGCGGCCACTTCATCGGGCTGGCCAAGCCTGCCAACCGGGATCTGCGGAATGATCTTCGTGTCGAGCACCTCTTGCGGCACCGCCATGACCATTTTGGTAGCGATAAAGCCGGGCGACACGGTATTGACCGTCACACCCTTTTTCGCCACTTCGAGCGCCAGCGACTTCGTAAAGCCATGCATGCCCGCCTTCGCGGCGGCATAGTTGGTCTGGCCGAAGCCACCTTTGGAGCCGATGATGGACGAGATATTGATGATGCGTCCCCAACCGCGCTCCACCATGCCGTCGCACAGCGGCTTGGTCATGTTGAAGAGCGAATCGAGGTTGGTTCGCAGCACGGCGTCCCAGTTGATCTTGTCGAGCTTCTTGAAGCTGGCGTCGCGCGTAATGCCGGCGTTATTGACGAGAATGTCGACGTTGCCCACTTCGGCCTGCAGCTTCTGCGCCCCTTGTTGGCACGAGTCGTAGTCCGCTACGTCGACCTCGAACGAATGGAAGCGACGCCCTGCCGCTTCCATTCGTTCGAGCCAGGCGGGTGCGCCGGCATTGTCTGGCGAATAGGTAACCACAGTCGTATAGCCGGCATCATGCAGCTTGACGGCAATGGCTTCGCCAATGCCGCCCATTCCACCTGTCACCAATGCGATCTGATTTGTCACAGCGGCTGCCTCGCGTAAGAAGGGAGTGACCCGGCTTGCGCGCGGTCAGCCTGCCGGCCGCTCTCACCCGGTCGTTACGTCCGATGCCTTCGCGGTGCGCGAAAGCACTGCTTCGAAGCCGCCTTCGGCCATGGTGACGGCCTGCCGAACCGATTTGTTGACGCTCTCGTGCAGCACGCGGCTCGACTCCATCAACTGCTTCAGCGCGGCGACTGCCGCTTCGGAACCTGCCGGCGCCTGCTGCGACATCGCCTCGAAGAGCGCCTGCACCCGGCGATTGTGCGCTTCGTACTGCGCCCCTGCAATCGTCATGAGGCCCGTATGCACGCCGGATGCAATCTCGTACAGACCGCGTTGATAAGACTGGGCACGCATCGCAAGCGCGCCGTTGGGGCCAGCCTGTTGCGTGAAAAACGTCTGCGGGTCCGGGGCGGACAGCAGCTTTTGCGAGTCGACCAAAGCCGACCTGGCCGCTTGCATATTCAACGCAGTCAGCTTTTGCAAGCCTTCCACGGCCAGATTGGCGAGGCCATAGAACGCTTCGAGGTTGGCCTTTTGAGCGGCGGCAAACTGCTCGGGATACAACTCATTCATCTTGAGGCTCCTGAAATCGACTCGGCGATGCGCAGGCCGGACTGGCGAGGCATTCTGGAGTAATCGAGTGGCTAAGGTGGGAAGACGAACCAGCTAAAACGCGCTAGCGCTATGTGGCCTCGTTCATACCCGTTTCACTTCTTGTTTTATATAAGCACAACAAATTAACTTACTGCGCTCTCAGGTTGTATAACTGCACGTCCGTTCACTTTGTTGATTGCCTGAAACCCTGGTCGGGTTGCGCGGGTAACAAGGCGTTTTTGGCGCGTCTGCTCAGTGAATCCGGCCGGCTGCTTTCAGAAACGAATGGCCTTGATGAGTCAGGCGCGGCAGCGTTTGACCGGAAGATGCGTGTTCGAGACTGACTAATTGGCGCGCCAGCAGGACATCGAGATCAGCCCGGTCTACTTCCAGTTGATCCGTGGCGTCCTTGACCAGCATCAGCGTTGCGAATTCGTGAGGGCTCAGCATCTTCGTCTCCCAATTTTTTAGGTGCAGCGTTGACGGGACGTTGACGCTCAACCGTCGCGTCCCGAACCTGACTCATTGAACGGATACCGCAAATATGACTCGTCGCCGATTCGACACGCGTCGCGTATCGAGGGAAGTCATCTTAATTCGGGCGAGCGTAAATTATCAATATGTGGGAAAAATCTTTTTGAGATGGATCATCCGGCGGCTATGTCTGGCATTTGCTGAAACGTTGTCAGCGTGATTTTGATTCGTCAGTTCAGCGGACGGTTGCCATCAGCGCGCCCATTCCGACCAGCAGACTTCCCATCACGCGATTGACCGCTCGGATGCGCACAGGTTTCAGCAAAATCTCGCGCAAGCGGTGCGAGAACATCGCCATCGACGCCACGCCCATCGCAAACACCAGCGCAAACGAAACCGCCAGCAACAGGTACTGCTGATCAGGTGACCAGCTCGACTCCATGCTGATGAACTGCGGGAAAAACGACGGAAAGAACAACAAGGTTTTCGGATTGAGCCCCGAGGTGGCGAAGCCACGCCAGAACAGGCCACGCTGTTTTCCGCCGCCGATATCCGGCTCGGCAAGACTGCTGCTGCGCCATTGCTTGCACCCCAGATAGACGAGATAGAGCGCCCCTGCCCAACGCAGCGCGGTCAACGCGCGAGCATCGATCAGCAGTAGCGAATTCAGACACAAGGCGGTAAACACCAATTGCAGCAGGACGGCGCAGGTGCCGCCCCAGACGCACGGCAGCGCATGACGCCAACCGGCATGAAGCGCCTGACTCATAGTCAGGACATTGACGGGACCGGGCGAGTAGACGAGGACGAGAGAGGCGAGAAGAAATGAGGCGTACAACTGGATCGACATTGTTGAGTCTTGTTCTATTGCGGGGGATAGCTTGCACCCGCCGCGTGGGATACCACTCGGGTTAGGCGCGGTGCTGGCCGACATTCGGTTAAGAGCGCCCCAAACCCGTCGCCGGTGTTGACGCGTCCGCGCCGACCACCAACGGGTTACCAACACATGAGGCAGCCCGGCATTTTTCTTAAGAGAATGCCTCCATGCCCGGCGAGCGTGTCCTCCAGCGTCGGTCACGCCGGAGTCTGCCCGCCGCGCCGTCTCCGGTGGAGGCGGCGCGACCCCAGGCGGCAGCTTGTGGCTGCGCCGATTCAACGGAACGAATCCGCGGAACCGGAAGCTTGTCCCGGGCATGGAAGCACCCTGAAAATATACCTGCAGGTCCGGTGGACGGGCTTCTTAAATGATCGCGTGGGCCTATCATCATCTGAATAATCTCCCTGTAAAATAATGAATCACAGAATATTATTCCGACCCCATCATGAGCAATCGAAACCGTCCTCTGGACAACCAGGATCGCAAGATCCTGCGAGCGCTGCAGAAGAACGCGCGCCTGCCGAATGCCGAACTCGCCGAGCTGGTCGGCATGTCGACCACCGCGTGCTGGAATCGCACCCGTCAACTCGAGACCGAAGGCTACATACGCGGCTACGTGGCGTTGCTCGACCAGCAGAAACTGGGCTTTGCCGATGTGGTGATCCTCGAGGTGACACTCGACCGTCACGAGGACGACGCACTCGCCCGCTTCGGTGCGGAACTGGCGACGCTGCCAGAAGTGCTCGAGGCCTATCTCGTCTCGGGTGAATATGACTATCTGGTGAAAGTGGCGGTGGACGGCACCGCTGGATATGAACGCTTTCTGCGCGAGAAGCTTTACCGGATTTCTGGCATCCGCCACAGCCGCTCCATGTTTGCGCTGCGCTGCATGAAAAGCATTCCTTCAGTGGAAATCTAAACACGTGTTTCGAACACGCGTTGCAATATATCGGACTCCGTAGCATAGATGCGTTGCATTTCGTCTGAGCGATACGTGCGGCAGATCGTGTAACGGCCAGGTTACGTGGCACGTTGCGGGAACACGTAACATCTTCGGCACCAGATGCGGCGTGCTGCAAGCAGACGGCCACGCATGCCTCGCGCTCAGAACCCCCACCCAGCAAGGGTCTTTCGCGCGCTTTCCGCCGCCGGCGGAAACGCCTGCACGGCGATGTACCGCGCTCTACCGCACAAGCGCGTTGGCGCGGAACTTGCGGCTTACGGCTGCCCGAGCAAGCCACCTTCAATCACGGCGCGATAGCGCCCGACTCCAACTACACGGCAGCGCGCACACACGCGGTATCGGGCCCGGAGCAAACATTTTCTGCAAGACCGTTTTCTGTAAAACCGATCAGCGGTTTTCCGGGGGCACTGATTACACCTTTGACCAATCAGGACGCGATTCCATCGCGAAAGGACTAATCATGGCTCCCTTCAAACACACTCTTGTTGCATCGGCGAGCGCACTCCTATGGTGGTCGCTTGCTACCTCATGTCAGGCGGGCGAAGTCACCGACACGCCGCCTCCCTCGATCACGCAAAGCGGACCAGGCAGCTCGTCCTGGACAGGTTATGGCAGTGGTGGTGTCGGCGGCGTTGGTTCCGGCTCCAGTTGGAGTAGCGCGGGCTCCGGATCCAGTTACGGTTCGGGTACAGCGTCGGCCTGGGGCTCGACAGGCGGAAGCGGTGGCGGAGAGCCGTGGGGTGGTGGCTCTGGCGGCAGCGGGTCGGGCGGTGGAAGTGGTGGCTCCGGGACAGGCGGTGGTTCGGGCGGCTCGTGGCCCGGCGGCGGGTCGGGCGGCGGCGGGTCAAGCGGTGGAAGTGGCGGCTCCGGGACTGGCGGGCAAGGCGGATGGAGCAGCGGCCCTGGTGGCTCCTGGCCGGGTGGTGGTTCAGGTGGCTCATGGCCCGGCGGTGGCTCGGGCGGCTCGGGCGGCTCGGGTGGCTCGGGTGGCTCGGGCGGCTCGGGTGGCTCGGGTGGCTCGGGTGGCTCGGGTGGCTC
>NZ_FNCJ01000009.1 GCF_900100735.1 Paraburkholderia phenazinium
CGATATCGACAGAGCTCATGGGCAGTGCCATACTTGGGCACACCCGCACCCTGTCGTGCGCGTGCTGGGCTCGACACCGGATTGAACTTGGCGGTTTGCGCCGGTGTCGGGCCTGTTTCTTCGGCGGTAAATCCTCTTTTACCGCATCAGGCCTGCTGCGTCACCCCTTCCTGAACCGGCTCCCGCCGGGACGCATCTGCTCTCGCCCTACGGGCTCCTTTCGATGCGTCCCATAACCTCAGCGCCACCCGTATCAGTCATCTCGGATTAGCCCGGAAGACTAGAAAACATTCCGAATTCCTGACTGACGCCGCCGTTTAACGTCGGATTTCGACCGCCGTTCACATGGGCGTTCTTCACCCGCTTGCCGCTCGACTGCCAATGGGGCGACCGTTGGGAGTTCACGCCGTATGAAGGGTGCGCCGGCAACCCCTACGACGATAGTCTCGATCAGATCCTCAAGCTCGCATTCGACGGCCCGCTTGTTACCCCGGGTACCGGCCGTGCCCCCGGGGGCGCTTAGCGTATTCGAAATCAACCGGGATAAGGTGCCATCGCTGCGCACCGAGAGCTACACCGGCGAACCGCCACTGCACGTCGCCGCAGGTACGACCCTCGAGTCATTCGTTCAAGTCGTGGACCTGGCAGGCGGGCACGTGTATGCGCCGCTGGAACGCGGGTATCCTGCCCGTCGCGCAAGTGCCACGGTTATCAGATAGACGCTGCGAATACCGTCGAGCGCTGACGGAAGAGCTCAACTGCTTTTGGTTCGGCGGGCATCGAACTCGCTGCGCCCTTCATGCGTCGCGTCCTGCTGCCAGGTTGAGCAGCACTAAGAAGCAGGCGACACCGACCATGATCGCGGCCACGCCATAGTGGGTCACGCTGTATTCATCGAACAGCAAACCGTGTATGGCTGTCGCGATGCCTGCCAATGACAAAAATACGGCCATTGCCGCAAAGACGGTTCGATATTCTGTGCGTTCCATGGCGCTCTCCTAACCGGCTGCGTAATTGAGGGGAACGGACGATTGCCAGAACTGCCTCGCTGATCCCCTACCCACCTACATCGCTGGCAACACCATGGGAAACTCCAGATGACTCTCGATCTCCTTGACCCCCGGGACGCTCTCCGCCGCGACGCAGATCGCGCGTCTCTCTTCTTCCGACTGGATAACGCCCCACAGATGCACGATGCCATCCTTGACAATCACGTTCTGACTAGGCTGCGCCCAGCGGTGTTTGCTGAGTTCGCGCAAGATCGCTTCACGGATTTCCTGGTCATTGGATGTCGCCGGCAACGCCTCGGGCGAGACGCTCGCGAGCGCACGAATCAGATTGGAGCGACTGACGACCCCAACCAGCTTTCCATCGCGCATAACGGGGACGCGTTTGATTCGCCGCAGTTCCAGCAGATTCGCGATCTCGGCAAGGGATGTGTCCTCCGCAACAGACACAATCCTGTTGCTCATGACGTCGCGCACCGTGTGCGCGTGTTCCTTGACATACTTGCTAGCGAGTTCACGGGTCGATGCAAGGAAGTCAAGCCACCATGATCGTCTGTGCTCATCGGCCTCGGCGTCAGTGTCGATTTCGCGTCGATGCAGCAAGTCGCCTTCACTGATCATGCCTATGACTTGCCCCTGTGCGTCAACCACGGGCATGCCACTAATGTAGTTTTCGGCAAGCAGTTTCGCCACCGCTTGCACGGTCATGTCAGGTGCTGCAACCACAACCTCTGGGGTCATTACGTCGATGGCACGCATAAATCTCTCCTTAAGAAAATATCGTGGGCCTCACTGCAAGTCGCCTACTACCCCGCGAAAACTCATCTCCACACGCCTGATCTGTTCTGCACACGTTCCATAAGTCCATGCGGGGTCGCCATTACTCGCGTACATGCCGCGGCACATGCCCTTTATCCGGACTGTCGTCGTGCCGCTGTCATCGGTGGTGCGCATGGCCCAGAAATAGGCAATGCCAGATTCGTGGGGCGCCGCGGTCTCAATCACCGAATCGTTGAGTCGGCTGATTCGCGTTCTTGAGTTAAGCTGCACATAAAGCCGCGTGCGGTTCCAGATTTGATCGCATGCCGTGCGTGAACTACACGTCACCGATGCCTGTTCCCGCGCCTCCTCAAGCTGCGTTTCGGTGTTCCGGAACACAACCATCTGGCTTTCCGTGGTGCAGGCCGCGAAACTAGCCAGCGCCAGGAGGAGCGTGGTCCTAGTCAATGCAATCGGCAGGCATATGCAATTCATAACAGCTCGCTCAGCGCAAAATTCGTGAAAATCAGTCTACTTGCAGGTTTATTGCTGGAATTGACGGAGGTCAATTGTGCGCGTGTCAATGACACGGGTCAGTCGTTAGCGGGGATGGCCCACTCCCTTGATCTAGCTCAAGAGCAGCAACAGAGACCCTCATGAAGATGTAGCCTATCGGGCTAATGGTGCAGCCTGCAACGGCTGATCGTCTGCGTCCCGGATCGTCACTTATTCGCCACGCCGCCCATCCGGCTTGAATCCAGCTGGGTACACCGGTGTGAAATCGTCTATTGATCGATCACGACCATAACGCTACGCGACAGGAATCCGCCTCGCCCCGCACTACGCGCGTGATTCGCCGGCCGGCTGCGCGGCCCCACTTTCACCCGAGATATTCCCATCGTGCTCGTTAACAAATTCGCATTACATATGGTAATTAAGTACGATTTCTTCGATCATCCAGCGGCGGAGAACTTGTCCATGCCACCTGCACTCGTCGCACAAGCATTGCTCTCGGTGCCTGCCTCGCATCCGTCTCAAGGCGATCAACATGCCCGTTAGCGAAGTCGTCGACCTCTCGCGCGTTGCGGCGTGGACGTATCTGGCACAGGATTCATAGGAGCGCATCATCTGGTACTTCAGCTGGATTCTCGGTATTGGTGTGGCCCTCTCGTTCGGCATCGTCAATGTAATGTGGCTTGAATCGCATCGTTTCGATGAGACGGGGGCGTCGCGTCACTCGCCTGTGCCACAGCCGTTTTCTGAAGCCGCGCGAGAAGCTCGCTCCACGGATTCTCGCAAGCCTTGAAGGTTCTGATGCAGCGCGGCGATCTGCTCGTGAAGCCGCTTGATGTCACGATACATTTCGCGTCGTAATAGCCTCTCTTCCTGGCCGATGAACGTCGCTGCAATGCTGGCGAATACGAGCGAGAACATGCCGTAGCCGAGCAGAACGACGAACCTGGCAAAAACGCGGGACGCAGGCGTAGTTGGCGCAATGTCGCCATACCCCACCGTTGCGCTGCTTTCAAACGCGAACCATACGCCCTCGGCGTAGGTATGTACCCGTGGCTCCAGCCGGTAGAATCCTGCGCCTCCGAGCGCAAGTACGGCGATCCCAGTGATGAACAGCACGAGTAACCGAGTGGATGCGAGCACGCTCCGGAGCGATGATAGAATTCGAATCGCGACGAGACACATAAACGCCATGCGTAGCACCCATTCGAGCGAGGACCATGGCGTAGCGCCCCACGCGATGCTTGCTGCTCCGAACAGAACGAAAAGGTCGAACCGGTTGCGCAGTAGAAACTTTTTGGGGCTGCGACTCAGACGTACGATCCACCCCAGCGAAACCACGAAGCCGAGAAACCGGGACACATACAGCCCGCGGCCAACTGCCAGTCCGCCGGGGGATGCCGTAACCAGTTCGATGTAAAACGCCGGAATGGCGAGCGGGGTGAGCGCGAACAACAGCCAATCAAGCCAGCACCACGCGCACACGGCCTGCGGATTGTCGTGCGCATCGACACCCTGAAATCCGAGCCGCTTGACGAGATTGCTCATTTCCCGAGATGCCATGATGTCGGTGCGTCAGTGATTGCAACGCGCATCTGTACGCTGCAGGTTGACCGCCACCATCAGGTACCCATGCTGGCGCGCCATACGCTGATCGACTACGATCGTGAGATGGCACTCGTTGCTGTCTACAAGGAACGCGCTCCTGCCAGAGATGGCGAGTTCAGCGAAGCCGAACACATGATCGGCGTTTCACGCTACATCGCCAACCCTGACCTCACCAGTTGCGAGTTCTCGCTAGTCGTGGATGACAAGTTCAATGGTCAGGGGCTTGGCTCAAGGCTGATGTTGTCCATCATGGACGTCGCGCGCCACAAAGGCCTGAGCGAAATCGACGGTCTGGCACTGGTCAACAACGCCAGCATATTGAAACTGATAAAGAACCTTGGTTTCCAGATCCAGACCTGCGCGGAAGGTCCGGATTTCAAACTCTGCAGAAAGACCTTGTAAGTGCACGAACGCCTCATGGTTGCTTACAGCAGTCATGAGTGCCTGTTCGACCATTCTTAAATCGATCACCGACCGCGCGACTGAAAATGAAGGGCCGCAAACTGGCCTCACGTGCGCGCCTTTTCTTCAAAATGCCTCTGCCTTTGGCTGACACAACTCAGTTCCGACAGTAACTCGGAGACGGCGCCCACCAGATCGTCAAGCGTTACGATACCGATCAGTTCGTCCGTATCGGAGATCACTGGCATGCGGCGCACACCGTTCATACGCATGCGCCGCAGGACGTGCCATGCGTCCTCCCAATCGAAGGCCGTGATAGCCGGCGAGGACATAATGTCGGAGACACATAGCGTCCCCGCATCCAGCTCACACGCGAGAACGGACACCACGATATCGCGATCGGTAATGACGCCAACTGGGCCATGACCAGGACTTGCGTCAGTGACCACGACCAGATCGCCGACGTGATGGTTGCGCATGAGCTTCGCGGCATCGAGCGCGCTGGTGCCCACCTGACAGGTGATTACGTTACGGGTACAGATGGTGCCTGTGTTCATGACGGTTCTCCTTACGCTGCGGCGCGGGTTTTCAACTACTGTGCGCGGCGTGGGTGCCCGCGACATTGCGTTCGATCAACCAGACACGTATCTCGTTGCGCGGTGAAGTCATTGCGCCGCCTGGGACACGCTTGATCTGCATCAACTCCTCCCCCCGCACCGCTCATAGACTCCAGATCATGCATCCCGTGCTTACTCAACCGTTCTGGAGCTACCGCGATGAGCTACAAGAGCATTATTGTCCACCTTGACACGACTGAACGCGCTCATCCTCGCCTCGAACTCGCGCTACGCATGGCGAAGCAATTTGGTGCGCATCTGACGGGCGTATTTTCAGTGTTCACGCCGGAACCGCAGGCGTTCCATGTCATGGCCGGCTCGGCCGAGTATTACCGCGACCAGCAGAATTTGCGAAACGAACGTCGCACCGCGCTCGAGCGTCTGTTCCAGGCCGAATTGAGCCGCGCCGCGGTGCCTGGCCAATGGCTCGCCATTGACGAGTATGCGAACCTCACCGTGCCGCGTCTCGCCCGCTGTGCCGACCTGATCGTGGTCGGTCAGGACAACCCGAACGATCCGGAAGCCTATATCGCCGACCACTTTCAGGAAAACCTCGTCATGACGAGCGGCCGCCCGGTGTTGATGGTGCCCTACGCCGGAAGCTTTCCTTCGCCCGGTAGCCACGTGATGGTCGCGTGGGACGGCAGCCGCGAAGCGGCACGTGCCGTTCACGACGCCTTGCCGCTCATGCGGCAAGCGAAGAAGACGACCCTCGTCACAGTGAACGACGCACACACCGAACCGGACCGCAGCCGCATTCCCGGTTCGGACATCGCTGCGGTCGTGGCGCGGCACGGCATCCATCTTGAGTTGATGGATATCGTCACAGCGAGCACGGAGTCGACTGGCGATGCGTTGCTGTCGCAGGCTGCTGACCTCGGGGCCGATCTGATCGTGATGGGCGCTTACGGGCATGCGCGATGGCAGGAACTGGTGATGGGCGGGGCAACCCGGACGATGTTACGCTCGATGACCGTGCCAGTGCTCATGTCGCACTAGCGGCTCCAGCTAGTTCGACATGCGCGGTAAGAGCCCTCGCGCAGTTTGGACGCCCATTGCTTGTCTGGGCGCCCTCTTTCTTACGCAATCAGGTGCTCACTCAAGCGAACTGTCCACGCAAGTGCCGAGCTTCACGCGAAGCCCGTCAAAAGCAGCGCCGCCCTCAGAAACATTACAAACTGGAAGGAATCGGATCGACATCGGGATCGTACCGGACAAGCAGCACCGGCACACGGCTGAGCCGCAGGAACGATTCAGCGACGCTGCCCAGCAGGACACGCCGCACGCCATGCCGGCCACTGGTTCCCATCACCACCAGATCCGCTTTCAGTTCGTCCGCAGTGCGAGAAAGAACCGTCGCGACATCTTCCCCGTAACTGTCAAGTGTGCGCGTCACGCCGCGCACTTTTCTGCGCTCAAACAGATCCTGGGCCTCCTCCAGAGCAGCCGTTGCGGCTTCGTTGGCGGCCGTGCTGACAGGCGAAGGGGCTTCGACGAACAAGGTGCCCACATCGACCAGTTGCGCCGGATTCTCCCCCACGCATACAGCGGTAATCGTTCCGTCCGAGGCCTGTGCGATCTTCACCGCCTCGTCTAGTGCGAGCCTGGCGCCGCGGCTGCCGTCAATCGCGGCGAGAATTCGCTTGTACATGCTTGCCTCCTGGGCTGCCGCCCGGTCCCGTTGGAATGCACGGCCACCTGGCCGCGCTGGAACTTTCAGTCTGCAAGCGAAACGCTCTGGCGCGTTTGACAGGGATCAACCGCCGGCCCATCCATCGGGCGAGGCATTAGTGGCAAAACTTGGGCGCACCTGGTGTTGCGCCGTACTGTCAAGATGTGTGCCCGTACGGCACAATATGAGACAGATCGTGCATAGTAATTCTCATGAACGGGTGTACGTACTGGGCGGGACTGTCGAGATCAATTCGAATAGTGGCAAAGGTTTCGCGCTTGCCGCGACGCTGCCGCTGCAAGCGGTTCAACAGGAAGAGGCTCAAACATGACCAGGGTATTGATCGCTGACGACCACGCGATGGTGCGCGACGGACTACGGCATATCCTGCGCAGCGCGAGTGCCTTCGAGGTTGTCGGCGAAGCCAACGATGGGGCGAGTACGATCGCGCTGATCCGCTCGACCGACGCCGACGTTCTGGTACTCGACCTGTCAATGCCGGGTCGCAATGGCGTCGAACTGATCAAGCAGATCAAGGATGAGAAGCCGGCCTTGCGCATTCTCGTCCTGACAATGCATGCCGAGCAGCAATACGCGGTCCGGGCGTTCAAAGCGGGAGCCTCCGGCTATGTGACGAAGGAAAGCGCCAGCGCCGAACTCGTTTCGGCAGTCACAAAAGTCGCCTCCGGTGGCGTCTACGTCAGCGTCTCAATGGCCGAGCGTTTCGCACTGAGCCTGAACGAGCCCGTCGACACACTGCCCCATCAACGTCTGTCCGATCGCGAATTCGATGTATTCCGGCGCATCGCAGCCGGCCAGACGATCACCGAAATCGCCCAGGAACTCTGCGTCAGCACCAAGACGATCAGCACCTATAAGACGCGCATTCTCGAGAAGATGCAGATGCCGCATGAAGCCGCGCTGGTACGCTATGCGATGCGCCACAAGCTGTTCGGCGAAGATGACGAGATCTGACGAGCGAGGTAAGCCGAGCGCGCGATAAAAAAACGAAGCCCTTTAACGGTCGCCTGTCCTCGCGAGCGCTATCCTCTGAAGATATCGAACGGTTCGATCGTGAGCACCTTGCGCACGCCGATATAGCTGGAAATCCCGGCAATCAGCACCACCATGCCGAACGCCAGCGCGAGGTTCCAGAACGTCGTGATTGCCGCGTAGTTGGGCACCGAGGCCTTGGCCACGGAAATCACTATGGTCACCAGACCGACGCCCAGCCCATAGCCCGTCAGTGCCGTGAAGGTGGCCATGAACAGGATCATGTAGATCAGTTCATGGCCCTTCGCGCCGATCGCCTTGAGCGCACCGAACTTGTCGAGGTTCTCCAGAATGAAGGTGTAAAACGTCTGGCCCGAGATCGACAGTCCGACGATGAAACTGATCACGGTCATCAGCAGGATGTTGGTGCCGATACCCGTCTGGTACGTGTAGTAGTTCGCAATGCGCTGGTTGAACTCCTCTTTGGTCAACGCAAGGTAGCCGAGTTTGGCCACCTGCTGCTTGATGCCGGCAATCGCGGCATTGTTCTTCGCCTGCACCAGGATATAGGAGATCGTGTAGCGCGTTCCCGGCACGTACTGGATCGCGCGATTGTAGGTGGTGTAAAGCGTCGGCACGCCGTTTAGTCCGTTCGCGGCAACTCGCGCGACGCCCACAATCACGCCGCGGCGGTCGTTGAGTTCGAATGCCGTGCCGATCTTCGGGTTCTCCAGCTTCGAGAATTCCGAGTCGTTCACCACCATGAATGCGTCGTCGGCATAGATATCCAGAATATTGCCCCGCTGGATTTCCGGGTGGCCGAACAGGCTCGCATCGTCCAGCCCGACCACATTGACCGCCTGATACGTGCCGTCGGCGAGCTTGACCTGCGCGCCGCCGATATACACCGGCACCGCATAGGCAACGCCGTCCATGCTGAGAGTCGCGTCCAGCAGGTAGTCGGGCAGCGGAAACGGGCTCGTCGGCGTGTTCACCGCGGGATCCATGATCCACATCGATGCGCCAATATTGGTCACCGTCGAATAGGCGCGGTTCAGGATGCCGGCGAACATCGCGGTCATCTGCATCATCAGGAACACCGCGAAGGTGATGCCAATCAGTAGCGCAGAGAACTTCGCCCGGTCGTTGACCAGCAGCTTGAAACCGATCCGCATGATGCCGCTGTATTTCATGGTCACTGCCCCCCGCCTGCCTGATCCGGCCCATTCCACCATCCGCCGCCGAGTGCGACGAACAGAGCGACCGTGTCCTGATGGCGCTGCGCGATGGCCTGAAGATAGGCAATGGTCGTCTGGTGGAGTTGCACGTCGGCGACCAGCACGTCCAGGTAGCCGACCGTCCCCGCGCGATAGCTGGCTTGCAGCAGCGTCAACGCGCCCGCTGCGTCGCGCTGCGCTTCCGCTTGCGCGTCCAGGGCCTGTGCGTCGTATTCCAGTGCCTTGAGCGCGTCGGCGACCTGCTCGAACGCAGCCAGCACCGTCTGCCGATAGTTGGCGAGCGATTGCTGGTACGCGTCGATCGCCGCCTTGCGACCATACCAAAGGCTGCCTCCCTGAAACAGCGGAATCGTGATCGACGGCCCGATGCTCCAGAACCTGAAGCTGTCTGTCGAGAGATTGCCGAAGCTCGTGCCGCCCGCGCCGTAGGTCCCGGAGAGGCTGATGCTTGGGAACATCGCGGCGGTTGCGACGCCAATGTTGGCACTGGCCACATGCAGTTGCGCCTCGGCAGACAGGATGTCCGGGCGCTGCCGCACCAGGTCGGAGGGCAAGCTTACGGGGAGGTCTTTGGGCAGCGACAGCGAGCTCAGGTCGATTGCCGGCCGGTTCACTTCGGACGGAAACTGGCCTTGCAGCGTCGCGAGCAGGTGATCTGCCTCGCTGACCTTCTGCCTGAGGGGCGCGAGCGATGCCTGGTTGGCGGCGATCAGACTGCGCACGCTCAGTATGCTCGAATACGCGGACGTGCCGGCCCGCACCTGGGCTTCGGTGATCTCGAGTTGCTGGTTCTCGAGGTCGATCAATTGCTTTGTTGCGCGAATCTCCGCGGCATAGGCCGCCTGTGCGATGGTGGTGTTCACCACGTTGGCCGTCAAGCTCAGGTAGGCCGCCTTCATCAGGTAGCGCTGATAGTCGGCTTGAGCCTGTAAGCCTTCCACTGTGCGACGCTTGCCGCCAAACACATCAAGCGCGTAGCTGATGGTGCCGCTCGCGGTAATCAGATTGAAGATCGTGCCTGATCCGCTCAAACCGTTCGCTTGCGGCGCGGTGCGTTCGCGCACGCCGTCCACCTGAGCGCCAATCTGCGGAAAGAACACACCGTAGCCGGCACGCAGGCTATCCTGGCTCTCGCGCAGGCTGGCTTCGGAGGCCTCGAGCGTCGGGTTGTGGGCGAGCGCTTCAGCGACACTCGCGTCCAGCTGTGTCGATCCGAACAGGCGCCACCAATCGAACGGCACCGCGGCGCCCGGCGTGAAATGCTGTGTATTGCTATCGGCGGTGACCGTCTTCCTGGCTAAGGGCTCATGCGTATAGGCCTGCACGGCGGGCGGCGCCGGGCGGCTGAAATCCGGGCCTACTGCGCAGGCGCCAAGCAGGGCCGCCGCCGTCACGCCTGGCAACAAGGCTAGCAAAGGCCCGCGCCATGCGGAGCACCGCATGGCGCGCGGCGTGAACGCGTTAGCGCGAGGCCGGATGAGCGTAGACACTATTTGGGCCCGATAAAGACGTCGACCAGCAAGCCAGGATAGACCATCGGAAGGTCTTTCTTCCTGAAACGGAAGATCACCGGCAACACGCGCAGATCGACTTTCTCCTCGCGCTGATTGGATAGCTCGATCTTGGGCGACACATAGGGCTGCACGCGCACGAACTCCAGCGGCACCTTGACGTCGGTGCCCCGCACCGAGAGTTGCGCCTTGATGTGGTCCGGCGCGGGCAGGCGCGAGACGAGAATCTCGTCGATGTAACAGCGCACCGACAGATAGTCCTGCGACGCACCCATCACGACCAATGGATCGAAACCTTGGGTATAGGCGTCGTACACGCCCTGCGACGAGACATAGCTGCCGGGCGTGCCGTTAAGCGCCAGCACCACTCCATCGGCTTGCGCCCTGACGGTATATTTTTGCAGCAGTGCGCTAGCGGCCTTGTAGGACTCGGTGAGCGCCTCATACTGCTTCTGTGCATTATTGATGTCGTAACTCCACGCCCCCGCCCGCGTCAGCTCGTACTGCCGCTGTGCGACTTCCAGTGCGGTCTTTGCCTGCGCCGCCGCATCCCGCGCGGTATCCACCACGTCCTTGCTGATCGACCGACTGTCAATTTTGTAGGAGGCCAGGCGCTTGTCATACTGGTCCTGAGCGGCCTGGAGGTTCGCCTGCGCCTGATCGACCTGCGCCTTCGTCACCGCCAGGGTCTCCTTACGCGGTTGCGCCTGAAGTTCCTGCCAGGCCACCCGCGCCGCCTCCGCTTGCGCATGCAGTTGCTCGGTCGTAGCGACCTGCACAGAATCGTCGATCTTCAGCAAGGGGGTTCCCGCCGTGACCTGTTGGCCCTCATGGACCAGCACCTGCGTGATCGGGCCCGGCACCTCGGGATAGATATTGACGTTCTGGCCGCCTACCTGTTCGCTTTCGACGATACCGTCCGCGTAGATTGCCGTCGCATACGGGTTGCTCACCGGCGTGAACACGGGCGGTTCGGCCTTGCGTTGCATGCCGAACACATAGGCACCCGCCAGCCCCGCCAGGATGCCGAGGATCGAGAGGGCAAAAATTATTTTGGTTCTCATTCTGTACCCTTGTCGAGACCGGTGATGCGCCCGTCTTCCATATGGATGATACGGTCGGCGTATTCATTGATGCGTGCATCGTGGGTCACGATGACGATGCAGCGGTTCTGATTGAGGATCTTCTCCTTGACGAAGGCAATGATCATCCTTCCCGTGTCACCGTCGAGGGAAGCGGTGGGTTCGTCGAGAATCAGGATTTCCGGACCACCCACGATGGCGCGGGCAATCGCCACACGCTGCTGTTCGCCCCCCGAGAGCTTGACGGGCAAGATCTCGCTGCGGTTTTTCAGGCCGACAACCTCGAGGCATTTCACCGCGGCCGTGATGGATTCTTTCCAGTCCTGATGTTTCAGGATCAATGGAATCGCGACGTTCTCGGCGCTCGTCAGTCGCGGAAAAAGATGGTAGTCCTGGAAGACAAAGCCGATGGTATTCAGACGAAAGTCCGCCAGGCGGTCGTCGCTCAAGGTCCAGAGGTCGTCGCCGTTCACGCTCACCGTGCCTGCATTGGGCCGCAGGATGCCGGAGATCATGCTGAGCAAGGTGGTCTTGCCGCTTCCGGACGGTCCGACGATGAACAATATCTCCCCGAAGTGCGCAACGAAATCTACGCTGTTGACCGCCGTCGTCCGCGTACTGCCCTCGCCGAACCATTTGGTCAGGCCGGTCGCAACAATAGCTTCATGTTTCGGCTGGTCACTCATCTCGGGAACCCAGATCTGCCGCCCGCGCCAAATCAGACCTCTGATCGGACGCCCTCTGTTGTCGAGTTGTGGGCCGGCGTTTTGCGCTACTTATATGAATGACTATCGTGTCCTAAAACGAACCCACACCATTGATTTGCATCAATCAGGCGGATGGGAGTCATTCCGCCTCGGGATTCCCTGAAACAGCGTGCGGTTAGTTCGTGAAGGGCCCACCCTCACGCAACCCTCACGCACACCACAAAGGGAGGTCATTGATCTGCGTGATGCCGTGCAGCGGCCGGCAATTTGCTGGCGTGTAGAGGAAACGAACTTACCGCGCAGAGGATATTTTATTGTGCAGGAACGTCGTCGCGCACCAGCAGGACCGGGCAAGTCGAGAAGCGCAGGAAGCGCTCTGCGACGCTGCCCAGCACCAGCCGCCGTATCCCGCGCCTCCCATGCGTACCCATCACAAACAGGTCCGCGCCGCGACTTTGCGCGCAACGCTGCAGGCACGAGGCCACGTCCTCACCGATGCCGTCCGTTTCGATCACTTCGACATCGCCAGGTACCTGGAGCTCAGTGATGCGCTTCTGTACTTCGCCAAGGACGCGCCGGGCATCCTCATGGAGCGCGTCGACCATGGCGCGCGGTTCGTATTCGCCGGCGTACGTAAACGTGCTGGAGTGATCCAGCACATACAACGCAGTCACTTTGCCGCGCGCCAGTTTCGCCATCTGTATAGCCTCGTTCAATGCGCGCAGCGACGAAGCGCTGCCGTCCACTGCAACCAGAATGTTCTGATACATCATCGTCTCCTCATAGAGAACAGGGTGATTGCCCCTCCCTTTTATGCGAACCAGCCTCATGCCGCTAAGCGCCCACGTGACCCGCGCTTTCGAGTTGCTGCTCGGCCGCGTCAAAGGCCCCCTGCAGCGCTGCGTGCGCGTCTTCGTTCCGGCAGTGCCTGACCGGGATCAATTCGTTGGCGCGCGTAATCAGATCGAGGCGCGCGTCGTACATCACATGTCCCGCTCTGTCGTGCAACGCTTCGATAGCCAGATGACATCCGGAAATGATTTTCCAGAATCGCTCCAGACGAACGAACTGTGCGCCCGCCTCGGCCTCGATCGGAGCTGAACCCGCAAAACCGAGGTATACAATCTGCATGCCGATTCCCATCGGTCACCTCCACAGAAATACCGGGCTTCAAACGACGACACCGGTGTCGTCGGGAACCACCGGGGAAGCAGCTGCACCCCGGGCGCGGCGCATCCACATGCGCCGGCCCGGATCCTGACTATCAATCTACTCAGGAATTGACAACCCCTTGCTTGAAAGGCTGTCGCGCTTCGCCGGTAGGCAACGCGATGCGTCCATAGGTCTCGTTGAGCATTTGCGCGGTGGATTGTCTCTCCAGTAAATCATCCATGAAACGTAGGCGGTTCCGGCGCGAAGAGACCTCGCGAGGTGCGATGCAGGGTGCTAACCGGATAAGAAGGTCATGGGCCAGGTCTTCTGAATGGGTATCTGCCACGCACGTGTCAGCGTCTGCGCGCCGTTACACTCAAAGTTGAACCCAACTGGACCGGGAGGGAGTGATATAGATCAAACCGTGCTAAGCCACGCGCTTATGTGCGGGTTTATGCGGATGCGACCTTGGAACAACGGCCCTCGCTCGGAAGAAGTTCACCCTTGTCCGACAAACGCGTCCGACCACTCAGTGACGAGGATGGCACTTCCGCTGTAAGCCATGATGGTTACCAACGAATAGGTATCCGGTTATCAAGCTGTCCCGCGAGTTCGACATGGGCGTTGCCGCTGCTACCCCTTAGACACTTGCATTCATCACGGTTATAGAATGGTGACTGGACCGACACCAGCATGAACCGGGCCCGGTTTCCGGTGCGCGGTGGAAAGCCGTGCGATTGCGTTGGCGAAGTAGCCTCCGGGTTCGGCGAGGTAGGTGTGCACGGCAGATGATTCGCCCCACAGGCAAACCCCTTCGCGCTGGCCCGCTCGGCTGCGCGTTTCAATAGTCAGTTCGAGAGCGAATCTCCGGGAGATCGAATTGGAACCTTACAAACAGCTGAGTAGCCTGACCCATGAACTCTTCCGGCAAGTGGTAGAGGCTGCACCCAACGCCATGGTGATGGTGGATGGCGAGGGTCGGATCATCCTGGTGAATGCTCAAACGGAGAAACTCTTCGGCTATTCGCGCGATGAACTCCTCGGGTATAGCGTTGATCTGCTCTTGCCAGACCGCTTCCGTTCCGCTCATCCGGGATACCGGCGCGCGTTTTATGGCGACCTGAAAAGTCGCCCGATGGGCAGCGGCCGCGACCTCTTCGCCCTGCGCAAGGACGGCTCAGAATTCCCGGTTGAGATTGGACTCAATCCGGTCACGACCGCCGAAGGAATTTTCGTCCTGGCAGCGGTTGTCGACATTACCGAACGCAGGCGGCTAGAGGAGCGCTTCCGGCACGTGGTGGAGGCCGCGCCCAATGCAATGGTGATGGTGGACCGCGAAGGTCGGATTGTCCTCGTGAATGTTCAGACTGAAAAACTGTTCGGCTATTCCCGCAAGGAACTCTTCGAAAAAACCATCGAAACGCTTGTCCCTGAACGCTTCCGTCCCCGTCATCGTGGCTATCGTGCCGCTTATTTCGACGACCTGACACCTCGTCGCATGGGCACCGGCCGCGACCTTTACGCATTGCGCAAGGACGGCTCCGAGTTCCCCGTTGAAATCGGGCTCAACCCGGTCAAAACCTCAGAAGAAGTCTTCGTATTGGCTGCGATCGTCGATATTACCGAGCGCAAGCGCGCGGAACTGGAGCTGCTAAAAAGGACCGAGGAACTGGCCCGTTCCAATCAGGATCTCGAACAGTTTGCGTATGTGGCTTCTCATGACCTGCAGGAACCGCTACGCGCCGTCGCGGGCCCTCTGCAACTGCTGCAGCGCAGATATCAGGGGCAACTGGATGCGCGTGCTGACGAATTCATAGCGCATGCGGTGGACGGCGCGACCCGGATGCAAAAGCTCATCGACGACCTGCTCGCCTATTCTCGCGTCGGCCGGTCTGGAGCCCCGCACCAGCTCACCGAATGCGGGAACGTGCTCGACCAGGCACTGAAAAGCCTGAGCGTCGGCCTTCAGGAGTCTGGCGCACAGATCAATCGCGGGGAACTGCCGACCGTGCTGGCCATTCCTACGCAGCTCACGCTGCTTTTTCAGAATCTGGTGGGAAATGCGCTCAAGTTCCGGCGCAGCGACCGCCCTGTGCAGATCGATATCGGCGCCCAGCGACAAGGCGGCGATTGGGTGATCTCGGTGAAGGACAACGGGATCGGCATTGATCCTCAATACTTCGAGCGCATTTTCCTCATCTTTCAGCGCCTGCATTCGCGCACCGAATATCCAGGCACCGGTATAGGCCTCGCGCTGTGCAGGCGAATCGTTGAAGAACATGGTGGCCGGATCTGGGTCGAATCGGCCCCTGGCGGCGGGACAACGTTCTTCTTCACGCTAAGCGCAAAGACGGATGATAGCGTTCGATCTTAAACCAATCCGCAGGAGCAACCGATGCATTCCGACGCAGCGAACGACCTGATTCACATCCTCCTCGTCGAAGACAGCCCCACCGACGTCATGATGACCCGCGAGGCCCTTGAATATTACAAGGTGCTCAATCCACTACACGTCGCCGAGGACGGTGTGGAAGCCATGGAATATCTGCGGCGCGAGGGCAAGCATAGCAATGCACCACGCCCCGGTCTGATTATTCTCGATCTCAACCTGCCCAAAAAGAGCGGGCGAGAGGTGCTCGAGGAGCTGAAGGAGGATTCGGATCTCATGCGCATCCCCGTGGTCGTGCTGACTACATCCAAGTCGGAAGAGGATGTGGCGAGGACGTACGGCCTGCACGCCAACTGCTACATTAGCAAGCCGGTCGATTTCGCCAAGTTCGCCGAGGTCGTGTGCAGCATCAAGGACTTCTGGTTCGGCGTGGTGACCCTGCCTGCCGTCAAGTCATGAATACGCTCGCGGAAATCGAAATCCTGCTGGTTGAAGATAGCCCGAGCGACGCGCTGCTGATCCGTGAGGCGCTCGCAGATGTGCAGGATTTCCGTCACCACCTGGTTCACACCGAACTCCTGTCGGATGCGTTTGCGCGCGCCGATACGACGCGCTTCGATGTTGTGCTGCTCGACCTCGGGTTGCCCGACGCGCAGGGCCTTGATACGTTTAGAACCTTTCGCCAGCGGGCGCCCGAGCTACCGGTGCTTGTTCTCACCGGACTGGATGACATGTCGGTCGGCCTGTTGGCAATCCAGGAGGGAGCGCAGGATTTCCTCCCTAAACGGGAGATCCGCACGTCAGAGTTGGGCCGCGCAATCCGCTATGCAATCGAGCGGCATCGGGCCGCCATGGCGCTCAAGGAAAGTGAGGAGCGGTTTCAGCTCGCTATAAATGGCGCGACGGCAGGCCTTTGGGACTGGAATCCGCAAACGGGCGCAATATTTCTTTCGCCTCACTTCAAGGAAATCCTGGGGTATGACGGCGATAAGCAGCCGGATCAACCATCGGTTTTATTGGAGGCCGTTCATCCAGACGACATCGATCGGGTCAAACTCAGCCTCGCAGCGCATCTCGATCGCAAGCACCCCTACGATGTCGAATATCGGGTGCGCACCCGGTCTGGCGAGTTCCGGTGGATTCAGTCGCGTGGACAGGCTTTGTGGAACCGCGCCGGCGAAGCCTATCGAATGGTTGGCTGGATCATGGACGTGACGGACCGGAAACTGGCAGATGAAGCGCTGCGGGAGTCGCGCGAAGAACTGCAGCACCTCTCGGCGAATATCCAGGACGTTCGCGAGGAGGAAAAAGCCCGTATCGCGCGCGAGCTGCATGACGACCTGGGTCAGCAACTGATCGCGCTGAAAATGGAGGTCAGCAGAATCGAAGACCTCGCTGAAGCTCCCAAGATGGCATTGGCAGGTGCGGATCTGAGCAACATATACACGCTGATCGATCAGCTCCTCGGTTCCGTGCGAAAAATTGCTGCGGATTTGCGTCCCACCATGCTGGACGATCTCGGTCTGATTCCAGCAATCGAATGGTTTACCGACCAGTTCTCGGCGCGATTTGGTGTGCGTGTTATCCGCCACATCGCCGCAGACGACATTGACTTCAATCGCGACAGCGCCACTGCAGTGTTCCGGGTCGTCCAGGAGGCGATGACCAACGTCGCACGTCATTCGGATGCGACCGAAGTGACGCTCGAGATCACACGCGACGACCCGAACTGTATCGTGAGCATCGTAGACAACGGTCGGGGCTGCGAGAGCGACAAACACCCGGCGCGGGATTCGTTCGGCCTGCTGGGCATGCGCGAACGTGTCGCAGGGCTGGCCGGCGACCTGCGGATCCGGACCGCGCCAGATGAAGGCTTTGCGTTATCGGTCTCTTTGCCGCTTGCGGTGATCGAGCGCAAGGAGGGGAAGTGACCGCCTCCGCTACAGCGCCATCCCGAGTAGTTTCAAGATTTCCCGAAAAGCCTTGCTAGATAAGGATTTCCGGCGAATCGAAAGTCTCGTATTTTTGCGCAAAATCCCACACGATCGCCAAAATTTCCGGGTACTTTCCTGAGTATTTTTTGTTTTGGCGCCATTTCCGACGATGCCAGAGAGTCTTCTGCAGAGCGTGCGTTGGCGATCGACGCGTCATCATCCTTGACGACGAGGTTACGGGAGAGATAATTACCATCCGGCACCTCCGGCTGCCCGCACATCGTCTCAAAGCTGATCCATATCAAACCGCTGCGTGGGTCTGAAGCCTAATCTCAAATTAATTGACGATATCCCCTAGCCGGGCGCTGCAATCAGCACGCGCACAATCCGACGAAGGCAACTGTTTGGGAGGTTCTCCATGCGTGCATCTGATGTAATGACCTGCAACGTTATATCCGTCACACCCGACATGACCGTGCGCGACGCAGCCAGAGTCTTTACGGACAACCACATAAGCGGCGCACCTGTTGTGGATGGCGAAGGCCGCCTCATCGGTATGATCAGCGAAGGCGATCTGCTTCGCCGCGTGGAGATCGGAACCGATACGCGCAAGCGATCGTCCTGGTTCGATCTGTTCTCGGCTACTCACGACGCCATAGACTACATCAAGACACATGCGCTAAAAGTTGCGGACGTGATGAAGGCCGATGTTGTTTCGGTGGGGGCCGCCACGCCACTCAGCGAAGTTGCAAGCATACTGGAGACTCGGCATTTCAAACGCGTGCCGGTGACGGAAGCGGGACGGATCGTCGGGATCGTCAGCCGCGCCAATCTCGTTCAGGCATTGGCCAGCATCTCCGACGAGCGAGTGCCGGATGCTGCACTCTCTGACAGCGATATCCGCGCCATGCTGATGGGCGAACTGGCCGGCCGGAATTGGGCGTTCGCCGGGCGCAACCTGGTTGTCACGGATGGGGTGGTTCATCTATGGGGCACCTTTCACTCGATGGAAGCAGTGCAGGCCGTTCGCGTGGCGGCGGAGGGGATTCCGGGCGTCAAACGGGTGGAAGATCATACTGAACCCTATCCGGTGATGCCCGGCATATAGGCGCTGGGTGGCATGACATAAGGGGGAGACGACCCTTTGCTCACTCTTACTGCGTCGGAGACTTACGAAGACGACAGGCTCGTCGTCTCGGTTGAACTGACGCTGAATAAAACGCCCTTGGGTAGGGAGCAGGTCAACGAACTACGATGATAATCGCAACGGAAAAAGGACACCATGGATATCGAGATCTGCGCCGATGGCACAGTCAATTTCTACGCGGCACAACAGCATTGGAACGCCAGTCAGAATGGCAAAGACAAGAGCGTACTCGAAACCGCCAATTTTGCGGGGCAGCGTCTGATGGCAATGACAGACGACGCGGGCGGGTTTGACCTACACTACCTGGGTTTCAAGACGGCTGGCTTTGCGACGATGGAAGCGGCGCATCGCGCGGCGCCGGAATTCGCGCGGCGAGTACTGACACGCATGAGCGCAATGGTCGCGGACTGATCGAACAGGAAATCAATGTAAAGCTAAGCTCTTAAGAAGGTGGTTTTGCTTGTCGGTACGCCACCATACCGGTAACTCACCGTACGCGCACTCATGCTGCAGCGCAACAAGCGTTCTGTGGCATTGGACAGATTAGGACAGAAGCGGCCGTTCACGAATCGTTTCGGAACGGTGCAAAGGGGCCGATAGCGGGCGGACAGACAATGGGCGAGCGTACCCGCGCATTCAATCGGCGTTCTTCCAGATGACATACGCGACTGCAAGCGCGCCTACAGCGACCAACGCAATGAAGCCGCATCCGACCGCAAGCAATGTGACCATCGTCGTCTCCTGGGAGCAGTTGTTGTGGCCTGCAACGGGGCCGTCAGGTCAGGCAAGGTGCGTGAGAAAAAAGAGCCCGAAAGAACCGGGCTCAGCACGCTAATTCTCAAGGCTCTCCCACCTCACACATACGTTATCCCGCAGCCTTGCGAGCTCAATTGTGCTGAATCAAGGAAACGTAGCCTGGTAGGGATCGGCGATGTGCTGCAGCAGGCTGTCGCGGCATTCACTCTTGATCTGCCACGCGACCTCTTCAATGAACGCGTTGCCGCGAAACGGCGTAACCACTGCATCAATCCGCGAATTGAACTCGCGAATCGCTGCCTCAATGCTAGCCGGGTTGTCGCGATCAAAGCTGAGTGCGATCGTGACCTGCCGCAGCGCGTCGAGCGCATCGGCGGCGAGATCGTCAGGCTCGCCGTAGCTACCCTGCCCGGTGGGATCATCGGTCATCGCGGTCCCTCCTCCTATACGTGATGAAGGAGATTATCAGACACATCCATGATCTGTGACACGTGGTGGGGCGTGACCGACGGGAAGCAGCGGAGGACGTGTAGGAACTGCTTTTTCATCGCTGGAGGCGAGCTCGCCATTCCGATCAATCGAGTCTGGTAAGTCGGGCCCGCGCCAACGTAACGTCTCGAGCGCAAAAAAGCCCCTCGCCGCCGCAGGTTTCAGCCATCCTCATCGCCTTTATTGTCGCGGCAACCCCAAGTATATTCAGGACGCGCTGCAGGGGCGTAGGCCAATACCTGAAGCCTCATTTCGCCCCCCCCCTCCGAGCATGCGGCTCAGGAAGTGTGTGGCGCCCATCCAGTGCTTGAGTGTACCGAAGACATGCTCACCCGTACTTCCTGGGATGGTCATCGCATCTGGCTTCCGAGCTGACGCTGCATGGATTCCAGTATATGTTCGTGCTCCCATCGTCGGACGCGGCGATAGTCGCTGGGCGAACATCGCTCCTTGCGAGGCGAAACGCGGATCAGGTACCGCGGCCGCTCGTTGCTGCGACACGCCACATCGGGCTCAACGCGCCAACACGATGAGCCGTCTGCGGTAGCGCTTCACCTGGCCATTGTAGATCCTCGGCGGCCTGCTGCAGGAACGCCGCGTACTTGCCCGGCGAAACGGCCAGATGAAGTCCCAAATCCATCCATGCGAGCACCAGAGAACATGGCGAAAGGCCCCCGCCGCGACCGCCAGCGCCGCCCGGGCTGCACGATCCAGACACTTATATTTCTGATCCGCTGAGGCTCGTGTGCCTGCGCATTCGGTAACCATTGACGTGGGATCGGACCCATGCAAGGCCGTTTGCACCTGCACCGTCGGCGCGCAGGGAACCGCAGGTGGAAGGTCTGCTTTCATCACATATGCATGCCGCCGTTGATCGCGAGATCCGCTCCGGTGATAAAAGCAGCGTCGTCGGAACACAGGAAACCCACCAGCGCTGCGATTTCAGCGGGTTGACCGAGCCGGCCGACAGGAATCTGCGGCAAGATGCGGGTTTCCAAAATCTCTTTCGGTACGGCAGCGGTCATGGAGGTCGCAAGATAGCCCGGCGAAACCGTATTGACCGTCACACTGTGTTTCGCCACTTCGAGCGCAAGCGCCTTTGTAAAGCCATGAATGCCGGACTTTGCAGCCGAGTAGTTGGTCTGCCCGAAAGCGCCGCGCGAGCCGTTCACCGAGCCGATGTTGACGACCCGCCCGAAACCCCGTCCGACCATCCCGCCGATAAAAGGCTTGGTCATATTGAAGAGCGCGTCGAGATCGGTACGTAGTACCGCATCCCAATCGCTCTTGGTCATCTTCGCAAAGGACGAATCGCGCGTGATGCCCGCATTGTTGACCAAGACGTCGACGGCACCAAATTCATCCAGCACGCGGTGCGCGCAGCGGTCGCACGAGTCAAAATCGGCGACGTCGGCCTCGAAGGCCTGAAAGCGGCGCCCTGCTTCGCGCTCGTGCATGATCCAAGTCGCGACGTGGTCGTTGCGAGGCGAATGCGAGACGGCGACGATCATGCCGGCATCGTGCAGCCGGCGGCTGATGGCGGCTCCCAGCCCGCCCATGCCGCCCGTCACAAAGGCAACGCGTTTTTGGGTCATGTCACTCTCCCCGTACAAGACGTGTGCGAACACCGGCCGCGGCTGCGCCGACAGGCTGCGGAGCATGTGGTCGCGAACCCTCTGGTTGTGGAGCAGCCTGCACAAACGCCCAGCTGTCCGGCCCCGTTGAGACCATCTGTTCGAGGTGCTGCAGCCATTCACGCAGGGGTGCGCCACTTCCGCTCACATCTGCGGCCTTTTTCCACTGATCGGCCCAAGCTGACTGCCAGTTGTTTAGCGCGTCGCGCACGGCTTCGCCGAATGCACCGCGATTGCGCACCGCGAGCCCCACGCTCTGCTGCCAGATATTCGAAGTGGTGGCAAGATAGTCACTCAGCACCGCCTGGAAGCTCGCCTGGCATTCGTTCCAGTCCTTCGCGATGGCGGCCGACTCACGCGTGCGCCGCAGCGCGTCGCCATAGCGCTCGATGCGGAGCTTTTCGAGCGCACACGCGTGCTGACGCCATTCCTGCGCCGACGTGAGCATGCGCAACGCGATGTCAAGATTCGCAAGGTACATTTCAAATGGAGTGCGGAATTCGGGCGCCATGAACACCTCCTTCTGGAGTACGCAAGTGTAAAGATGTCACCCATGCGCTGCGGTGAGTCGCCGGGGATAGCCGTTGCTAACTAGTCAGAGTCACTGTAGGTGATCAGTGCGTGGACGGATTGACCTGCATCAACCCCATCATCGCCGTGTGGCACGTGAAGATGAGCTTAAGCGGGCTATGGAAACGGCGATAACAATGAGGCGATAACGTTGTATCTGGCGGGTTCTGTCGCGATAAGGACGAAGGTCGACAGACGTCCCTGGGATCCCCAGAATTCCTTAGAAAGCCAACGAATAGAATTGCTCTGCAGCTGTCTGATTCTTGCGAGTCGACTTCATTTGCCCTTTTCGGATCATATGCATTACTTCGATGCCGCCGAGCACTATCCTCGCACATCGAAAATTCTTGAAGCCCATCATCGAGCGAGTTCGCCGTTTGATCGCTCGGTGGTCCTGCTCGACGATGTTGTTCAGGTACTTACTTTGACGAACCTTGATCGGCTCCTCGCGTTCGGCGTTGATGTCTTTCAAGGCGGCCAGATTCGCGCCGCTCTTGTCGATCGTCACAGTCTCGGGTGCGCCGTTCTGATCGATCGCCTTCTCGAAGTAGCGGCGGGCCGCAGCCTTGTCCCGCTTGGCTCGCAGCAGGAAGTCAATGGTGCCGCCCGCCTTGTCGACGGCCCGGTACAGGTACTTCCACTCCTTGCCGATCTTCACATAGGTCTCGTCCATCCGCCAACCGGCCGCTTGCGGCACCGAAACGCCTTCTCCAGCCGCGGCAACATTTTCAGCGCCCAGCGATGCACCGTCGAGTGGTCGACCGACAGCCCGCGCTCCGCCATTATCTCTTCAAGATGCCGAAGGCTGTGATGGTCTAATTTCCTCGGACAGGTCGATAGGAGGACAATCCTGAATCGACGAGGAAAAACAATAGATGACAAGAAGGCGCCGACAATTTGACGCCAGCTTCAAACTGGAAGTGGTACGGATGGTACGAGACCAGGGGTTATCGGTCAGCGAAGTCAGCCGGTCGATGGACCTGGTTGAGACAGCCGTGCGGCGCTGGGTGGCGCAGTACGATGCGGAACGCGCAGGCGGCCCCGGCGAGGGCAAGCCGCTGACAGCTGAACAGCAGCGCATCCGGCAACTTGAAGCAGAGAACCGGCAATTGCGAGAGGACAACGCGCTGCTAAAAAAAGCGTCGGCCTTCTTTGCCCGGGAACTGAAGTGACTTACCGCGTGGTGACTCACTTGCAACAGGAGGCCGTATCGGTCAGTCACGCCTGCCGGCTTTTGCAGGTGAGCCGCTCTGGCTACTATGCGCACCGGCGTGCAAAGCCGAGCGCAAAGAGTCTGCAGGAACGAACGCACGTCAAGGCAGCATTCACTGCCAGCGGCGCGGGCTATGGAAGCCGGCGTGTGATGCATGCGCTGCGGGAGCAAGGGCTACGTATTGGTCGTTACCGGGTGCGTACGCTGATGCGCGAAGCGGGCCTGCGCACGAGCTGGAAGCGCAAGTTCGTCTCGACGACCGACAGCAGGCATACGCTACCCGTGGCAGAGAACGTGCTCGACCGGCAGTTTGACGTGGGCGAACCCAATCGCGCGTGGGTTTCGGACATCACGTATAGTACGCCCAGCCAGCGTAGCCCGCCCGTATGGGGGTAAAGCTGCTTGAGCATGTTTGGAATGCAGGACTCCGGAGGAGTTGGCGTTGCAGTACCGGGGTATGCCCTTCCTCTGCTGCGAGAGGAAGTGAGCCGAAGCGGCGGTGACTTGCCGACACTGGCAAGGTGACGAAGTCCGTGGGAAACGGAGCTTGAGGCGAAGCGGTTACGCCAAGAGGCTCTGGTGCAAATAAGGTCGGAGAATCGGTTAGAGTTGTCGGAGCAAAACGAGCCGATGACCTGCGATGAGCAAGCTGAAAAGTCTGGAGGAGCTGTTCGGTGGACGCCATTTTGATCGGGAGATCATCATTCTGTGCGTTCGCTGGTACCTGCGCTACAAGCTCAGCCTACGCGATCTGGTAGAGATGATGGCCGAACGGGGTTTGTCGCTTGCTCACACGACGATCCTGCGCTGGGTGAGGCGCTATACGCCCGAGTTCGTCAAACGCTGGAACCGCTTTGCCGCACCTGCAGGTCGATCGTGGCGTGTCGATGAAACCTACCTGAAAATTCGTGGCAAGTGGGTCTACCTCTACCGTGCGGTGGATCGGGCCGGCCAGACCGTGGACTTCTTGCTCAGGGCGAGGCGCGACGTGGCCGCGGCCAAAGCCTTCTTCAGCAAGGCCCTCAGGCATCAGGGCCAGTCGCCGGAGACCATCACGCTCGATGGTTATGCTGCCTCACACCGCGCGGTGCGCGAGATGAAGGCCGATGGTCTGCTGCCTGCAGACACGAAGGTCCGGCCCTCAAAATATCTGAACAACGTGATCGAGCAGGACCATCGCCACATCAAATCCAGAACGAGCGTGATGCTAGGATTCAAACGGTTCAGGAGTGCCGCGACCACGATTTCAGGCATCGAGTTGATGCATCGCATTCGCAAGGGCCAATTCGCTCTCGCGAAGCTCGGCCTCAAGAGTGCCGCTGCACCCGCCGTATGGAATGCGGTGCTATTCGATCAATAAGGTATCCTGCATATATGAAACTTCTGGACCTGCTTTCCTATTTGCACCAGAACCTTGGAAGGGGGCATGTGCTCGAAATGGGGCAATTGATCGCAGGTCCGCTCGCAGGCTAGCGAAATGATGAAGGACACCATGTCAACTTCGACAATACCATCCGACGGCGATTCAGTCGATCCGACTTCGATCTTGCGGTCACCCGTCAAACCGGCGAATATTCCTCGGGCCGAGCAACACAGGGAAGGCACCGAGTCTGAAGATTGGATGGACGCGGTCTTATCGGGCCAGAGGGATACGCACGGCCCAGCGCGAACCGCAACCGCCGTCGATCCTATTCCGGTCACAGGTTCACCAGGCCGTCCCGGGATCGCCCTGAAATTCCACTCTTGCGACCTCGATCACGCGAACCGGGGCGTTCGCAAACACGTCTGCCGGCGTCTGCCCGTCCAGCAATGGATGTGGCCGGTAGAGCCAGAAAACACGTCGCCAGCCTCCGCGATCGTCGTTGTTCGGCGGCAAGGCGGCGAGAAGTTCAGCAACGTCCTTCCGGAGAATGCCCAATCGATTGAACTGGAAGTCCGGATAGATGAACCGATGCTGGGGCGCAGACCAGACACCTAGCAAAGCGCCTGTCGCTCGAGCTTGGATTGCATACGCCGTACGCTTCTGTTCGGTAGAAAAGCCCGCCAGCTCGGCAACATGACGAGCGTCGGGCCACCCTTTTCCGAGAATCTCGTCACGGAACCTGATGGCCACCGTCGTGGCGAGGTTATGCTCGGGATGGTCTGTCATGGAGCAACTCCGGCGGATCTTGAGTCTCAGATCTACACGAGGCGACCGTGGCCTCGGTGGCGAAAGACAAAAATTTCGGCCCTACTTTCGGGCCGGCTCGGTTGAGCCTCGCGCGCATACCCGTCTCCTGCTACTCCGGACAACGGTAGCCAACCTAGCGGTTCCGACAAACCGCTCTTCCGTCGCACACCCCGATCCTGTGTGTAGCAATGCACTTCGCGCGGTTCCTCGGTGACCGGGATCAGGACAAGCGGAACATCATCTACCCGGAGATACATCGCATGACTATCCCGGGCGTGAGAATACCGCCGCACCGATTACGACTGCCACGCAGATCACCATGCGTACGAGAGTGGCTCGCCGGTGTCGGTCTCGAAAACTGTGCCGGCTTTCTCTATGCCGACCGACCATCGAATATCCGTCCCTGCTCCCTTCGAATAAGCGTTCGATCGAACTGCTAGCGCCACTGTCGGTAGCGCGCCCAGAGCCCGCAAACGACGTCGACGCTCAAGCGGGCATGCGAGCTCATCGACGGGTTTTTAAACCGTACTCGGGGCCACGATTACCGCTGCCATCGCACCACGGTGCTCAGACGCGCAACTGACGAGCCCAGCTTATGTCTTCATCCTCCGCGAGAAATTTTAGCCCCCATACTACGTCTCTTCGTGAACAGCGATCGACCAGTTCCTGAAGGATATTCAGCCGAATGTTTCTAAGGCTCCCGATGACGGCTCTCACGTCTTCTATCGAGACCAGGTCCAGCGAGACACTCACGTATTCGAGAATTGCACGTTCCGGGACCGAAACAAGCACCTGTGGATGGCGCCACGCAAGCGGCTTCAATCCGTAGCTTTCATCCATCCGCGCATCGAACAGAGGCAGGGAATAGTAGGAACACGCAAGCCTTTCCACCGCCCAGCCGGGGATATTGCAATATCCGCGGCCCCATAAATCAATCCGGTCGCGAAAGCGCAGATGGTGCATCATCCGGTGCCACTCCAGCGCGGCCCTTCCTCCCACGTGGAGATTTGAAGCGTATGCCTGCAAATAGGCAATCGTTCCATCAATGCCCGGCTGGTCTCCACGCAGCAGATAAGCGTCTTCAGACAGTTGTCGCAACCATCCTTGTTTTACGAGTTTGCCGACCTGCGATGAGTCGATTTCAAGCTCCGCGAAGTAACGCAAGCCCACCGGCTGTGAACGTGGCGCGAAATCCATGAGGAACTGCACGATTTCTGTTGCGTCCTGCATGCTGGATCCTCAGTTGGTCACCTTTGACGACACGTCGATGCACTGATTCATGCCTGACTATGCGGGGCTGTCGCGCCACGGCGGCCTCGGGCCAGATCAGAAGCCGCATGGTAAATCGGCATGCTTTGGCGATACGACCTCACACCCGTTCATACGCAGTCCTCCACCGGATGATGTATCGCGTCGCGGTGTCCATGCAGGAAACGCAGCGACACAGATTCGCGTACAAACGCAGCAAGGGCCATCCAGAGCAGAGAACGCTGCATCAAAATTTCATACAGACAGATGCCTGCGCAGAGACGCCCGGCAGTCCCGCCGTCCATGCTTATGCCGAAGCTGTCGGTTAGGCGGCGTCTGCATCAGCATGCGCCCAGACAAGCACCTTGCTGCTCGCTTCAAGAGGATCAGGTTGCTGCGGCTCGCATGCTCGCAGGCGACCATGCGCATCCGCATAGGCGAGAAAGTTCGATCCACGATCGGAGCACAGGTACGACCACAGGCTCGCAACAGGAACCATCGTTTCCCAGTCGATCGCCAGCAAACGAGGCTTTGTTGCGCCGTACCCCTCCAAGACCGAAACGAGGATCGACGGATCCGCGACGATAAACGAATAACCGTCGGGGTCATCGGGCCTCGTCCCGGCAGCGCGTACCAGGAACGTCGTAGCAATATGGTTGATGCCAGCGAGGCGCCACCGATTGAACGGGTCATGCCTCCTCCGGAACGGCGTCTCCCACTGAGATTTTGTGAGCAGCATGTTTTCAAGAAAAATCAACGGACTTAAGTCACCGGTCTAACTGCCCCGAGCGCAATCAGCTGCGCAACACTGCGCTCTGGGCCAGTCGAGGTACGGCTCGCACGGGATCGGCTGTTACATTTTGCACATTATCAATTGTAGCGTAATTGTGTGCATCCGACGACAGTTACATCTTCAAATTTACCTACATGACTGATGTCGCTTCGTCTTGGCCTCGCGCGCGGACTGAGGGCAGCACGCAAAATGCGCGGCGTCTCTCAGGACGGTCTTGGCGTCTCCAGTAGGACCTATCTAAGCGCGCTCGAGCTCGGAAAGCAGACGCCTACGCTAGACAAGCTCGACGAAATCGCACGAGCGATTGGCGTTCATCCCTTGAGTGTTCTCTTCTACGCATACGCAGTCGGCCTGACCCCACAGGAAGTTCGTGAGCTGGGGCAATTAGTTCGTTCTGAGGTCAGCGGGCTTGAAAAATACGACATCGCGCACGAATAGCGTTGCTCGTTTTTGTGGCCTTAGACTTTCACGTGCTCCTCGCAGTCGTACAGTCAGAGCTCCGTTCGTTGCCTGATGATGCTTCGCCTTTCAAGGAGGCTGTTGAACAGGCAATCGGTCGTAAACAATTCGATGTGCTTGTACTACCAACATCGTCGACTCCGTCTTTCCATGCTGTTTAGCATGCAACAGACACATCTGCGCAAATCGTGCCGTATGTAAATAAATTCGAGAGATCGGAAGCAGGCATCGATCAGTTTCGGAATCCGAGTGCACATCCGGGATGAAATTCCAGCGCATCGATGCTCGTACAACGACAGGACCAAGCTGTCCGGCTCTTCTCATGCGATATTAGCTTATGGACTAGTTATCCTTATCCATCTGTGCTGTACTTCTGTATGCCCTTCCTCTGCTGCGAGAGGAAGTGAGCCGAAGCGGCGGTGACTTGCCGACACTGGCAAGGTGACGAAGTCCGTGGGAAACGGAGCTTGAGGCGAAGCGGTTACGCCAAGATGAGCTTCTAGGCTGAGCATGGGACGGTTGAGGAACACGAACCTGTTTAAACGCATCTGAGGGTTGAAATTTCACCCTTGCCCACACCGCTTCATGGGCAGGACGCGGACTGCGGCCGGTCACACATAAGGCCCGGCGGCACGAATACTGACTGGATATGTATGCTGGTCAGCATGGAACCACGGGGAGCGCGCAGCTAGACCGTGGTGTGCGCGACGACTTGCGGCAAGCAAGGATAAAGACTGCGACAGGCAACCTCGCCCATGCGTTGAGTCCAGCATGTGAACTGGGGAAGGCTTGCACAGATGTTAAGGGAGTGTGCCCCCGATGATGTGCAGGCTGACGGAGCCTCCGTAGTAGTCCGAGGTCGGGAAAGCCGGCCACATGGCGAAGGGGGGCAGTTTAAGTGGTTTGCTGGGTTGATTAACTGACCATAGTGAGGTGAAGACCTTTGATAATCAGTGAAATGCAAAGCAAACTGGCGACATGGTCGACGGAGAACAGAGAGCGCAAGTTCGATCGACTCCTGAGACTGATTGCTGACAAGGATTGGCTGAGTGAAGCGGCTCGTATTACGCTGGCATCCAGCGGAGCCCGCACGTCGGGCGTGGACGGAGTCGACAGACGCACGCTGGAAGCAAATCTCCAGCATGAACTGGCGACGATACGCGAAGAGCTATTGGCGGGCTCGTATAGTCCGCTGCCTGCACGACGCGTGTATATACCGAAAGCGAACGGCAAGCTCAGGCCACTTGGCATTCCGAGCCTGCGGGATCGGATCGTGCAGCGGGCCATGCTGATGGCGATGGAGCCGATATGGGAGAGCTATTTCCACCCGGCTTCATATGGCTTTAGGCCTGCCCGTAGCGTACATCACGCAATTCGCACGGTGAAGCTTCAGTTGCAGGACGGTGGCGAACAAAGTGTCGCCGGACGCTGGGTTATAGAGGGCGACCTCGCCAGCTACTTCGACACCGTTCATCATCGTCTGCTTCTGAAGGGAATCCGCAAGCGCATTGCCGACCAGCGTTTCCTTGCCCTGCTTTGGAAGTTCATCAAGGCGGGCTGCGTTGATCGTGATCTGTTTCGTGCCGCGAGTGAAGGCGTTCCCCAGGGCGGTGTCATCTCACCCCTGTTATCCAACATCATGTTGCACGAATTCGATGTGTGGATGGAAAGGAACTACCTGAACAAGAAGGTGCGGAAGGATCGGTGGGCGTGGAACTTCGCCATTCTCAAACAGCGCCCCATTACGGTACGAGAGAACCGGCAGTGGAAACCAGCTGTTGCCTACTGTCGGTATGCGGATGACTTTGTGATCGTGGTCAAGGGAACTCGCGAACATGCCGAGGCAGTGCGCGAAGCATGCCGTGAGTTCCTCGAAGGCGAACTGAAGCTCACGCTGAATATGGAGAAGACCCATATCACACACGTGAACGATGGCTTCGTGTTCCTCGGTCACCGCATCATCCGCAAGCGTGGACCACGCGGCCGCATGCGGCCGGTGACGACGATTCCGTGGGAGAAGTATCGGGGCTTTGCCGAGCGGCTAGTCAAGCAACTGTCGGGCAACTACGGCATGAACCGGATGGACCTGATGGAAAGCCTGAACCGGCAGATCACCGGCTGGGCTGCCTTCTACCAATACACCGACTTCACGGCCACCATGTTCAGAAAACTGGACCGCACGGTCTTCTGGAAATTCGGCTACTGGCTCGCGCGCAGGTATCGGCGCGGGTTCAGGTCGCTGATGCGCGATCATGTGCGTGCGCCAGAACCGGGACAGGCCAAGACATGGCTGCTTCAAGGCCAGAATAGTCGGGGTTGGTATGGGACGGTGGCGCTTCGGCGTCTTGTTACCAGTCGGAAGAGCCAGTTCAGGTGGCGTAGCCCGTCGGAAAATCCGTACATCATGCGCGACGAGACACGCAGCAACATCGAATCGCGCTATGCCGATGTCGCCTTTGCTATGAGCAACGCTTGAATGGAGAGCCGGATGCGCTGAGAGGTGCAAGTCCGGTTCGGGGAAGAGAGGCCGGGAGATAGCTCGACTACGCCCGGTCTCTTACTCCACTCTCGACGTGGCAGGGCTGGCTCTACGTGGCCTTCGTGATCGACGTGTTCGCCCGACGGATTGTCGGTTGGCGCGTCAGTTCGTCGATGACTACAGACTTCGTTCTGGATGCACTTGAACAGGCACTTTATGCGCGGCGCCCAGACGGCGATGGAACGTTGATACATCACTCCGACAGAGGCTCGCAAGGCGGATTCAACCGGTCGTCGCAACACTGGATTATTGAACAGATTTTAGGTATTCGTCCAAGGCCTCCGCAGGCGTCTTCCAGCCAAGTGTTTTCCGGGGCCTGGAATTCAATGTGTTAGCAACGGCCTGGATCTCGCGAGCACTCCACCGGGACAGGTCTGTGCCCTTTGGAAAGTATTGTCGTAGAAGGCCATTGGTGTTTTCGTTCGTACCACGCTGCCATGGGCTGTGCGGGTCAGCGAAGAACACCTTCACGCCGGACTCGATCGTGAAGCGGGCGTGATCGGACAGCTCCTTGCCACGATCCCAAGTCAATGATTGCCACAACTGAGCTGGTAAGTCCGCCACGGTCTTCTTGAGTGCGTTGGCCATCGTCACAGCTCCATAGCCGGCGAGCGCAGGCCCGTTTTTCGTGCGTGGAATTAGCCCATAGCCTTTCTCGCGAGGTAAGTGCACAAGCATCGTAAAGCGGCTTGATCTTTCCACCAACGTCCCGATGGCTGATCGGTTTAAGCCGATAATCAAATCACCCTCCCAATGGCCTGGCACAGCACGATCTTGCACCTCGGCAGGCCGACTGGAAATCATCACCTCCTCGCTGACGTGCGCCCAAGCCCTGGCACGCGCTCTCGCCCGGGGAACGCGCAACGCGCGCTCGGTGCGCAGGCAACCCACCAGCTCGCGCTTGAGCGAGCCGCGCCCTTGAATATAGAGCGCTTGATAAATGGCTTCGTGAGAGATGCGCATAGACTCATCATCCGGGAAATCAGCCTGCAACCGATTAGCAATTTGTTCAGGTGACCAGCCGTTAACCCACTTTCGGTCACCGCGATGTGGCTTATTTCGCCCCTTGAACGGTGCCTGTCTGGGCCCGGCAATTTCACGACCATTGGCGTCACGTACTTTGCCCTCCAGGTGATCCTGAACGTATTGGCGCAGACGTGCATTAGTTGCCAGCTTCGCTGGTTTTGGTCGTTTGGCGAACCGTTCCGCCTTCCACTGCGCGACCGAAGCACGATACTCGAGACACCCATTACGTGTCGCCGCGTTGCGCGTGAGCTCTCGCGAAACGGTTGATGGATTGCGTCCAATATGTCGGGCGATCTCGCGCACCCCGAGGCCTTGGACCGAAAGCAATGCTATCTCTTCTCGCTCAGCGAACGACAGGTATCGACCAGCGACAGACAGGTAGAGAACGACAATTATCTTGGCACGGGCGGCCATCGTAATTGACAATCTACACCATGGCTCGCCTCGTTCACGAGGTCAGCGGCGAGCGCGTTGTGATCAGGTGGTCCTGTCCGACGAGGTATGCGAGCGACAGAGATGGAATGGCGACGCTCTACTCTGGACTGCTCAGAAAGTAAGCACGTTGCTCACATCTGGGCAGCCCGAAGCTCGCGCTGAAGTGATACGCGCAAAGACAGCGACCGCACCCGATCGCGACGCTTGCCATCCTGGGACCGCTAATCTGGCATGTCCCGGACATCCGACGACTTAAGGGTTTGATTGATCACATCGATAATCTCTACCCCGTCCCGATCAGGATATCCTAGCCGTTCAAGAAGATCGTCAATCCTCGGCAAAATTGCAGCACAATGGTGCAAGCCCCCAACGGATACCCCTATGAATGCCGCCAGGCTGGATACGGGCAGCCGGGGCAGCGCCTTGTCCAGCTCCCCCCTTGCAGATAACCGGGGAGCCAGTGCCGCCAGCACCGAGAACGCGCTTAAAAGCACAACACGACAGGCGAGTCGTTCAAGCACGTCGCCGACCAGCGCGGTAGTAAAGGCGTCTTCATACAGAACAACGCCATGAAAGTTGGGACCTACCGCATAGCCCGCCGACCGCTCAAATGCCCTGCGCAACAAAAAGTACGCCTGTTGCAGATTACCCATACGACCTGTCTCCGTCCCTGACTGTGGATCGCCTCGCGGCCCGACCGTCCCGAGGAAACCTTCGCGCGAACTGACAAATCGGCTAAGCGTGCGAAGCACCGAGCGATAAACCTGAAGCGGGCGGCCATAGCAAAGGTAACCGTACCGGCTCGGCATGTCGCCGACGTCACGGAGCGGTCCCACGCTCTGCTGACGCCATGCCAGTATGTCTACGGGAATAGCCATGTCCCATTTCAGACTCGATGGCAACGGATGACAATTTTCCATAGCTCCCGCCAGGATTTGCGCCTGAAGTCGTTGCAGCACCGGGATGTCGTATGCCCACCGGCTGGCAATCGCATCCAGAAACCGAAGTTTGCGGATCGAATCATTGAACCACGCACACACCGGCGAGAACGCCCGCTCCACGAACGCGCCGTGCCGGCGAACGTCATCTTCGTCTCCGCACTGAAACGGTTCACCACAGAAAAATTCGCCGCAGCGCGTGCAGCGAAACGGCTTGTTGAAAAGCCGTGCACAAACCCGGTACTCACCGACCGGTGCGCCGCAGTGCTCGCACGAGTCAGTCAATAGACACCCGTGTAGCGGGCACTGATGCATCGCCGCGAGCTGAAACCATATGCAATGGAACCCACAAGCCATACAGACGGGACAAAATCGCAACACCGGGCTCCACATAATGCGGCGGAGGTTTGGCAACTGGTCTTCCACCCCGAGCTCGGCAGGTTTCCAGCACCAGCCAGCCAATTCATTGAGGCGATCCTGCAGGCGCAGACCACAGTCCATAAACTGAAAGTCGCGGGTGCCTTTGCCTCCTGTTGAGAATGCGCGAACAACACCAGCCCTTGTCCATACGTTCAAGTCGGCGAGGCGTGCTAACACCGCGTAAGTCGATTCGTGTGGCAGTGGAGCGAGATCAGCGCCGGTGATCGCATGCATACCCTGAGACCGTATGGATTTTGACTGTCTGCAGTCCCGCGTCCATTTCGCTCATAGCGCCTTCCAGACATGCAAGCATTTTCCGCGAAACGGCGTCGGACGATCGACGCTTCGCGCCACGCTCCGGCGGGACGCAGCGGTGAATAGCACCCGCCACAATCGAGTACGTCGAAGCATTCACATACCCCGACCGCTGCATCAAGTCACACATGATCGTCTGCTACCGTTCAACTCGAAGGCAGTGGTTGACAACGTAGTGCGTGTGAACGCACGCGTCGCAAAGAAAGGGGAGAACGGCTTAAGTGACAGGCCCGGCACGGTCGGAAAGAAAACCCAACCGCAATGCACGCCGTCGGTTTCAGTGGCACAGAACGGTGGTTGTAACTCCGATGCACAATGAGCGGGATGATGTGCCTTCCAGATGGTCATCGCACCGAGGCCAAGATAGTAGGCAAACGCAGCGAGACGTGGCGTACCGCCGCGGCTGCGCTCGAAAGGGATTGGCGGGGCCTGGTCCGGGACGGGATCGCGCAACATCAACTCCGATTCGCGTGATCGCGCCCAGGCGTCGGTCAAAACCTGCCAAAGGCATCGTTCGTAGTCCGGCGGAGTTTTATCACTCGTTTTGGGTATCAATTGAGGCTCCTCGTGCTGCCCCTGGTACATCCATCGGTCCAGGCGTCGCCCTGCGATCCGCCAGAGTGTGGCTCGAGTGACCGCGTCCGACGCCTCGTAGTAGCGCCAAGGGTCATCTTCGCGTCGAGGGAATGTCTTGACGCTCCAGCCAAGGACCGTAACCTCTTGAAACAGAGATCGGGTGAACAGATCGGGCGGCGTAAAACACGCGTACGCCGCGCTTAGCACCAACTCGCGACGCAATTGGGAACGACGGTCGACGGATTGCTCCGGGTCGTTGGCATAATGCACCAGGAACTCTAAAGCACCAACGTTCTGCAGCCAGTCGTAGATGGGGTGAAGGCTGCGACGGATCAGTTCTGTCTGATCTCTCAGATCTTCGTGCTGCTGTAACGAGGTGCAGGCACCCGAATATGGGCAACCACAGCGGGCGCATTGGTAAGGCACATCGAATGCCCGGCGCCAGTTGAGCGCAGTTGGTAACGCCGTTCCGCACGTCATGCAGAATGATTGAAGCTGGCAGCCGTGCAATGGGCATTGTTGCAGCGCCTCGATCTGGTAGAGGTACGAGTGGTAAGCTGCCTCAAGGCAAACCGGGCAGATTCGGAGTCGGTTTGTGAGCAGGAGGTCGGTGAATACGGGAGACGTCAGGGGGTCCGCATCCGGGACGGAGACGCCATCAACCTCGAAACGCGCCCAGGAGTGCCGGGAAGCGGTGTGTGCCACCTGCGCCCAGGAAATGGCAGTGTGGTATTTCCTCAGGCTGCGAAGCACTCCGGCCGCGCTAGCTCCATTGACATAAGCAAACCGCATGTTGAGAGAAAAATCCGACTCGAAAGGAAGCGGACCAAGGTCCGCTCCCGCCCAAGCCCCCGCTTGCGTCGCCATCATTTCTTGCCTGTTTTGCCATGTTTACCTGTCGTGCGGGGCTGGTCATCCCCTCCCTCCCCGACCATTTCGTAGCCACACGCTCGGAGAGCCTCGCACCACCGTTTTCCGTCAAGTGGTAAGGCAATGTCGGGTGAATCGTCCGAAGCGAGTGCGGTCAGGAACCGTCGAAGGGCCGGTAGAAGTAGCCCCATTGATATGGTCTCGTTCCGCGTCGCAACTGTGAGCGGAAGGAAGCCCGTCTCTCGAAGAGCATCCGTTAGAGTTGCGACTTCACCCTCGAGGCGCCATCCTTTCTCCCAGGCGTAGGGAGCATAAAATTGCGTCCATGTCACACCGGCCTCGACGAATGGCAGGCGATCAATTTCATGGAACAGCGCCTTGACCTCCTCCGGCAACGCGATATCGCCAAAGCGGAACCTGCACGCGAAAAAACGCCGGACCAGATCCCGATGTGCGACGAGTCCTTTCATTTTCGTCGCGAAGTCAGGACTCTGTCCGAATGAAACCGTGACGAGGTGGACCTGTTCGGTAAACAGATCGTTGTAGATAGCCTTAAGAAACTTGATGTCCCTGGCCGTCATGTTTTGGGCTTCGTCGAAGAGAAAGATAATCTTGCGGGCTTCTGCGGACCTGGCGACGTCAAGGAGTCGCTTGACTATGCGTTGACGCAACGAATACGCGGTCCCCGTGACGTCACCGTGGCAAAGCACGTGCAGCCACTGCACCAGAAACTCCTTGGTTGGCTGATCACTTGAATCCGTGACGTTGAATACAAATACAGGGATATCGCCGAACTCACTCTCAAGGTATTCGCGGATCAGCGCGATAGCGCACGTCTTCCCACTCGATGAAGGCGCGGTAAAGCAGCAACTTTGCCCTCCCACAACGAGCAAAACCTTTATCTCCCGGTACGCCATTCGGATCGGGGGGGTCTCGAGGACTGCTTCAGCCGGCAGTGGATGCAACATCACTAGCTCTTCATGAGAGAAGCGCTTGCCGCTACCGTCTTGTTGGCTTCCTTGCGGGCTACCGTGTCGCTTAGTCATGGCTACTCTCCTTGCGCGGCGTACGATTCAAGCCAAACGGATCGGTGTGCGGCTCACTACCCGCCGACCATGTCTCGCCGTCGAACGCGTCTTCACCTCCATTTGCCGGTGTCATTTCGCGAACCGTGCTCTGGCTACGAGCCTGGGTACGCTCCTGGGCTGCCAGATCCAGTGCGTTGCGTGCTGCCACACCGCCGCGCCCTTTGCGCCGCGTGATTTGATTGATTTTTTCCTGGCGCCACTTCGCCAACGGCTCAGGGTTGCCATCCAGGTCGTCCATAGGCTTGCCGCGCATGATGAGCTTGCGTTGACGCCACGAAATCGGCACCTTGGATAATCCGTGATGTGTCTCAACCATGCCAAGATCTTCCCCGGTCTTCTCGACAATCGCGCGCGCAAAACATGCGTCACGTCGGTCTACGTAAAGCAATAGCCATTGGCGAAGCAGGTGGGCGGAACCCGATAGCTTGCCTCCTTTGTAGCGGCACCGATCGACCCTGGCATATGGCGCTTCTCCGCGTTCGAGACTGCCACGCACTACCCGTCTTTCAAGATGCGAAAGAAGATGGTTATCGCGTTGAATCGCTAGCGGCAGCGGTTGAGGAAAAAACGGCTGATCTGGGTTCCCAATAGCGGCCTTCAGCACTTCAATCGGGCTCGACCATTGACTCGCCTCAGATGGCGAGAGGTTGATATTTGCGATTCCGCCGTAGATAACCGATTCGATTTCCGCGAGCGAAATTTTCAGGTCACGAGCTTTTGTTTCAGGCGACGTGCGCCGCGGATCGTCAGGGCCTGTTCCGTATGTCGACGGCAGACGAGACAGGCCGCGACGGTCAAGTTCCCCGATAAGCGATTCAATGACTTGGCGCACCCACCATTGATAGGCCGGGCCATAGCTCAAGACGCACCCAATGGTGTCGATGACGTTGTTCACAAAATCATCGGCCCGATTGCACAGCGCGTTGTCCACACGCAGAACCACGTAGCCGTGCCAAGCTAACTCTGGCAAAAAGTGGCGGACGAGAAATTTTCCGCCATCTGTGTATTGGAGCCGACCTGCGAAAATTGTGTCGTCAGCGGGATTCAGTGCACTGCTAATCGCCTCCAGTCCCAAATCCGCAGATGGCTCGACCTCGAACAGCAGGCTTACCCCCGCTATCGCCCGTGGCCACTCGCTAGCCAAGAGGCCGAAATACCACCGTGCGACCGGCACCTCCAGTTGCTTTCCATCTTCGTTCTCAACGATCAGGATCGAACCAGCTCCCGCCTGCTGGTAGTCCAGTTGCATAAACGAGAAAGGCCGGCGCGGCTGGATTCTTACGACCTCTCCCCGTCCGATCTGTTGACGCCGCTTTGCATCTACCCCTCCCACTGGAGCTGCGTCACCGGACGACTTCTCCAGATTGTGAGCGTAGACGCGTATGGCCTGACATCCCTGGTCGTGTCTGCAAAATGGCCAGTCGTTCAACGTCGCGCCCTTCTCTGTCAGCTTGGCTCGAAACTCTCCGGCCAGCGACTGAAAGCTGTAGAAGGTTTTCACCCCCTTCGCGTCTCTTCCCAGAATCCTCTCATCCAGCCACTTGCGAATATCCGCATGCTTCGTTAGCGTCATCGTGAGGGCACCGGCGCAGCCGAGTGACTTCTGCGACCGCCTGGGGTCAACTGCGCTGACTCTGCGATAGCGGTGAACGCGGGTCCCGGGAATCAATGCAAAGTAGCCATACGGCTGCCCCTTCTCGTCAAACTCCAGGCACCGCTTGTAAAGCCGACGCACTTCTTTCATCTGTAGAGAGCAGGTCTTCCATATGATGTCGCACGACGCACCCGCCATGTAGAGGTCAATCGCATTGCGCCGTTGTTCGAACTTTCGCTGATCAACCAGGGGGAAGACCGAAATATCTGGCAGTGACCATCTGCCGTTCGATCGCGACTGTGCACAAACCAGCCTGCGCGGCCTACCTCGCCCCACATCGGGGCTGTGCGCTTCGCTGGTTGTTGGTTGTGTGGCCTCGAGCTGCGCGGCGAATTCCAGTTCGCTTTGTCGCTGCTCCATTTCAACCCGCTGAAAGTCGCGCCCTTCTCTCCACCGCACCACCGTACGGCCGCACAGCAACGTGGATTTCAGATCCGCCTCGGCGAGACCCGCGTGGAGAAGCCGGGCGACTGCGCCAAAAGTCAACGCGGGATCTGGGCCAACCTCCTCGAGCAATTCAATCAACGTGGCATTGCGCCGTAGATTGAGGATGTTCTGTACGGCCAACATCGCGTGGTTCCAGTCCACGCGCCGAGTCACGGTGATGGCCCGGCAGAGCGTAAGCCAGTTGTCGAACTGCAGCTCCCATCGCCCCAACTCAGAAAGATCGTGCGTCTCATAGGTGTGTCCCTGGGGATTGGCAACTGGCGTTTTTGCGTCGACGCGAGAGCGACCCGGTGGCCGCACGCCCTCAGTGATCTTGCACAATCTTTGCTCCCCAGATCGGTATTGAACGAAGAGATTCACCGCATCCGGGTCAACGCCGTGCTCAGTGGCAACGCGATTCAGTTCGCTACTATCAACGACATACGAAGTGACCTCTCTGTCTGACTCAAGTTTGGCGACTGCCCAAATCAGTGGCAGGTCGCCTTCTATGACTGACCTCAGATGAGTCTTCGGCAGGTCAGCCACCCAGATATTTTCCTTTTTTCTCCCACGCTCCCGAATTGCGGAGGAAACAGATACTCGATCGTCAGGATAAAAACCGGGAAGATCCGATTTCGCAGAATTAGCCATCTTGTGCCTCGACATGCAAATGACGAAACCGCAAGACGCAGCGTCCCTTGATTTTTGCCCGACAATGGACAAAAATCAACTCACGTACGAATGCAGCCTCGTACTTTCAGAGTGTGTCTAAGAGGGAGTTGGGTGATGGCCAGCTCTCTCCTTCCTTGAAGGGAAGTAGATTTATTCGACTTCCTTTCGTCCAAGCATTCGACTTATTTCACAATATTCTCCTTTCCGACGTGTTCGGACGAGCGCGGGCCGGCGCTGACAGCCAATGTGTCAGCACTGGGCGGCGAGTCGCGGCAGTGATGGGTCTCAGTACTTCAATTGTCCCAATGATCTGGATCGATTTTTTCTCCTATATTGCCTCCTCTGCAGGTTATCAACTATTTTTACATCAATTTAACCGCAAAATCAAAAGGTAAGGGAATATACGTAACGCGTATCTATAAATTAATTTATATTGCATTCATTCAGATAACGCGTATGCGTAAAATCGATTTAAAATTCCACCCACCCTTTACCAAACTATATATCCTAAAATTTCATCCTGGTTATATCAATTTTAGGTGACATAGTTAGCATTGCTATTGAATAAAATTGTTCGATTCAAAGCGAGACTTTGGTCGCTATCGGATGCGGAAGAATCGGTAGCTGACGCAGGGTATGCAGTGTGAACAAGTCGCCTTCATGCTCTCCAGATCCTCATCGAACCTGATGGCTGCGGCATGCAAGGCCACGCGAGCTGGGATAGTCGCGCGCACTAGAGTTGCTGACGGGACAACTGTCCAAACCGTAGCAGTTTCGACATCCGTCAAACGCTCGCTTGCCGTGACGGCAACGCCAGATCGAAAGTCATATGCCTGCGGAAATCGCCTCGAGACGGTGCTCTGTGGGGTCTCCCGCGGCACACGTCTTTCGTGCCCACTTGAACCACTCACTCGCAGCACTACCATCCTCGAGCGAGATTCCGGATTGCCGCGCCCGAGCTTCGAGGTGGTCTATGTATGCCTGCCGGCGCACGAGCGCATGCCATGTATCGGCTTCCGCAGAGAGTCCATCGATCCGTTCGCGATCTGCGCGTGCTGCTTCAGCGGCTTCCTGAACCGCGCGCTCATGAGTCGCGAGGCGGAATGCCTCACTCGCCTGACGCAAGCGCGTGGCGACGTGATTCAGCTGGGATTCGAGCGGCCTTCCCGGTTGGTCACGCACCGCTATGACATTTCCAATCGGGGCCCGGTTTCCTGCTGAACGCAGCGTGAGTCGAAGTTTTCCCGTAGCGCGCGGGCGCCTATGTCCGGCTCCGGTGCCTCTGCTCGTGATTTCGGTTAGCCGAAACGACAGATCCAGACCGTGATGCGAAAAGATTGTCCTCTGGCCAACGACTTCAATCTTGAACCCTCTCTCGCGCATTCCGACGATCAACGCATCCGCCATGCTCAGGGCCCGCTGCAACTGGGCCTGAGTAGTAGCGATAGTGATGTATCCCGGGCCCGGTGCGACGATGTCAGTTACGTCCCGCGCGCCAGCGGCTTTGCGTACCCGTTTGTACACCAGAGGAACCTCAGACTTTTCCGACACGCGCTCCATCCGCCGCAAATGGTTCGCCAGTTTCGCCACAAGTGCGGTGCGCAAAGTGCCATCAGATCGAACCAGAATTTGTGCGTCAGGCTCGCTTTCCTCCCACTCGATACGGCCGCATGCAAGGCTGAGATCCTCGGCAAGTCGCCCACGGCGATTGTATTTTTCGGGATGGATCCGGATGTTCGTTGGCCCGCGATGCGCCGGAAGGTCCGGTCGGTCTGGTGCCCGACCAACCCGTTTCTTGGCCCAATACCCAAGCTGTGGAACGGGAATGTCCATCCTGGCGCAAACCTTTCGCAAGCCTACATCGGAGATGCCATAACGCTTACCCAAATTGATCATGGGCTCGCGCCACACGGCTTCGTAAAGCGCTCCCCGTTCGAGCACAATTGAGCATCCCATGCTTCCTCCCTGCGTCTGGATCTGATACACGAAGGGAGGTTTAGCATAAGTCACTGCCGAAGCAAGCGATCAATTTGAGAGCACGTTTGCGTCACGTGTTTGCTGTCATTTCCATTACGCACGATGTTTGCGATCAGAGAGCGCGTGAAACCCAGTTTGCTTGACGGAGGCGCAACGGAAATTTGCGTCACAATTTTCACTGAGGCTATGCCCCACCGGCGACAGCAGGCACGGAATTAGGAACTCGAGTTGCGTTGGAGCGCTCCTTCATAGGCTCGGTCGAACGCAACGGTCATGTATCGTTTGGCACCTTTTTACCGTTGCGTCGATCAATGGCTTTCCTTCAGTTATCGGATTCGCTGGTTTCAGGGCAACTGAGAAGCGTCACGCTTATCTGCTCATCCAACTGCACCCGTACACGCGCTCAAGCTCGAAAGCCTTCAGGCGCAATCAAAGCGCCTCAACCAGGTCCTTTCGTCGCGACTGGCAATAGGCGGAGCACGCAACCTGCGCCGCGTTTGCAGCAGCATGAATCATCAGATTCGCGTTTACCGGCTTGCAAAGCGACACGATGATCGGCGGGGGAACGGGTTTGAGCGGCAACTCAATGAATTCACCGCTCTGCAATGCTTCGGCGACGAATAAACCTGGAATGGCTGCCACGCCATATCCGTCCCGCACAAGCTGGACGATAGCAGCCACAGAGGGCGAACAGGTGATTCGCGTCTGTTCGGCCGACATCCCGACCTGCTGCGCCAGAGCATGAACAATACTATCGAGGGCCACTTGCGGCGCCGTACCGCGCCCGAAGGTCAGCACCGGACGTTGCAGGACCCGCAGCGCGAGACCTTGGGCGCGCTTCGACAACAAGCCTCGTCTGGCAATCCATCGGACCGGATAACTTGCGATGGCGCTCGACACGATCTTGGTACTGTCGATCCCCTCGACCCGTATCGCGAGATCCAGATCGCCGCTCAACAACCGTCGTTGCAGCACCGCACTCGAATCGACGGTCAGGTCCACTTCGAGCTTCGGAAAACTTGCGTTCAACTCGGTGATGTAATGGGCGAGCCAGCTATGCACGACAGTCTCGATCACGCCCAACCGAAGCTTCCCGCCAACCACGACTTCCTGGCCTGCCGCTTCCCGCAAAGCGCGCGCTGCATCGACAACATTCTTTGCCAGCCCGAGCAGACTCTGCCCCGAGGGCGTCAACCGGAACTTTGTCGTCGAACGGTCGACGAGTTCGGTCTTCAGTTCGTCCTCCAGCGAGCGGATACGCAGCGAAATGGTGGCCGGCGTCGCATGCAGCACGCGCGCCGTCGCCCGAAAGTTTTCGAGTTGAGCAAGCGTAACGAATGTTTCAAGAAAACGCGTGTTCATAGGGTGCGGCGCTTGAGTGTCTGTCGCGTATCGCCGGTACGGATCGACAACTGGTCCAGGAGAGTTCGCGCAGCGGCTCTGCGTCGAATCAGCCAAGTATGAACCTTAACAAAAGGCACTGGTTGGCCGAAGCAGACTTTTTTCTTGCTCAGCCTGCTCAAAGGCACACGACGCCCAGTACGGGCGATAGCATTCCACACGTTTCTACCCAAAAAGCCCGTCAGTGCTCGCTTCCCGGCCGTAGCATGTACGGCCGGCTGCCTCAGGGCGAGGCGCCGATTACGTACAAACCCTGATCAAGTTGTTAAGAAAACCTTAACATAGGCGGCACGAATTACTCGCTGGCGCAGCTATTTTTTCAGCCCTAATCTGCATTCCATCGAACTCACGACGGGACTGCAGCCATGCCGTACACCTTTCGCCAGCAAGTCCGCAACAAGCAATTCTCCGGTCCGACGGCCGGTTATTGCGGCGACTTCGCGCAAGCCAACCTCGCCATTCTCCCGAGTGCCTACGCCGAGGATTTCCTGCGCTTTTGCGTTCGCAACCCGAGAGCTTGTCCGCTCCTCGCCGTAGGCGAGCCGGGGCAATTCGATCTGCCGGCGCTCGGCCGCAACGTCGATATCCGCACGGATGTTCCCGGTTACAACGTCTATCGCGAGGGCGTGCTGTGCGAGCAGCCCGCCAACATCCTCGAACTGTGGCGCGATGATCTGGTCGTGTTCGCCATCGGCTGCTCGTTCTCGTTCGAGCAGATGCTCGCGCACGAACGCATCCCGCTGCGGCACGTCGATGAAGGTGTCAACGTGCCGATGTACCGCACCAATATTCCCAATCATGCGACCGGTCCGTTCGGAGGCCAGCTTGTCGTATCGATGCGGCCGATGAGCGGCGCCCATGCAGTCCGCGCCGTTCAGGTGACGAGCCGGTTTCCGTCGGTGCACGGCGCGCCTGTGCATATCGGCAGCCCGGCCGTGCTCGGAATTGAGGACCTTGCGAGGCCCGATTTCGGCGATCCGGTGTCGATCCATGAACACGAGCTGCCGGTCTTCTGGGCCTGCGGCGTGACGCCCCAGAGCGCCATCGAAAGCGCGCGTCTGCCGTTCGCGATCGCGCATCGACCGGGTCACATGCTGATCACCGACATCCCCAACGCATCTCTGGCCGTGCTCTGACGCACAGACTCGCCGAATCTCAGGAGAAACGCATGAACACGGAAGCGCACTACGCGAGCAAGACGCTCGACGACGGAACAGCCGAGGCCGCGAGCGACGGCATGTTCGGCTGGTACCGGCACACCAGCGGCAGCGAACGACGGGCATTCTGGAGCTGCAAGATCGGCTACGCACTCGACGCGATGGACACGCAGTTTTTGAGCTTCGTGATCCCTACCCTGATCGCGACCTGGAGCCTGAGCAAGGGCGAGGCCGGTTTGATCGGCACTGTCACGCTGCTGACGTCCGCGCTCGGTGGCTGGGTGGCGGGCATCCTGTCGGATCGCATCGGCCGCGTGAAGACGCTGCAAATCACGATCCTGTGGTTCGCCTTTTTTACCCTGGTCTGCGCGTTCGCGCAGAACTACGGCCAGCTTCTGATCGCGCGCGGTTTGATGGGCTTCGGCTTCGGCGGCGAATGGACGGCGGGCGCAGTCTTGATCGGCGAAGTGATCCGGCCGCGCGATCGCGGCAAGGCCGTGGGCATGGTGCAGGCCGGCTGGGCAATTGGCTGGGCGGTGTCCGCGGGACTCTACACGCTGGTGTTCTCGCTCCTCCCCGGCGATATGGCGTGGCGTGCGCTGTTCGCACTGGGTGTCTTGCCCGCGCCCTTCGTGATCTTCATCCGCCGTTTCGTCGAGGAACCTGAAGTCCACAAGCAACACAAGCAACGCGAAACCGAAGCCGGCCATTCAAGCTCGTTCCTCGAAATTTTCGGTCCCGGCATCTGGCTGACGACGCTTCGCACCGCAATTCTCGCAACCGGCACGCAAGGTGGCTACTACGCGATTACCACCTGGCTGCCGACCTATCTCAAGACCGAGCAGCACCTGAGCGTGGTCGGTACCGGCGGCTATCTCGCGGTGGTTATCGCAGGCTCGTATGCGGGCTACCTGTGCGGCGCCTTTCTCAGTGACCGCTTTGGCCGCAAGCTCAACTTCATCGCGTTCTCGATTGCGTCGATGGCGATCGCCCTGCTCTACACCCGTGTGCCCATGAGCAACGCGATGCTGCTCATGCTCGGTTTCCCGCTCGGATTCTTTGCATCGGGAATTTTCGCCGGGATGGGGGCGTTCATGACCGAACTCTTCCCCACCCGCATGCGCGGTTCCGGTCAAGGCTTCTGCTACAACTTCGGCCGCGCGGTCGGTGCGACGTTCCCGTTCCTGATCGGCTTCGTCGCGCAAAAAATGCCGTTGGGCATCGCGATCGGCACCTTCGCCGCGGCCGCTTATGGTGTCGTCATTCTGGCAGCGCTGACGCTGCCCGAGACGCGCGGCGCGCAACTCAAGTCGTGAGAACTTCCTTTGTTACCGGAGCTTCGTCTGATGCACCAAACTGAAAAACCCGCACCACGCGATCGCCGTTGGCAATTCTGGATCGACCGCGGAGGTACCTTCACCGATATCGTCGCCCGTCGTCCCGATGGACGACTCGTTACCCACAAGGTGCTTTCCGAGAATCCAGAGCGATATCGCGATTCCGCCGTCCAGGGGATCCGCGAATTGCTGGGTGTCGCCGCGCACGAACCGGTTCCCGCGCACCTGATCGACAGCGTGCGAATGGGCACGACGGTCGCGACCAACGCCCTGCTCGAACGCAAGGGTGCGCCTACGGTTCTCGCGATCACGAAGGGCTTCGCCGATGCGCTGCGCATCGCCTATCAAAGCCGTCCTAAGCTGTTCGTGCGCAACATCGAATTGCCGACGCTGTTGTATGAGCAAGTGGTGGAGATCGAGGAGCGGATCGGCGCGCGCGGCGAAGTGATTTGCGAACTGGATGTCGAGCAGGCTTTCGTTGCGCTCCGAAACGCCTTCGACAGCGGCATCCGCTCGTGCGCAATCGTGCTGATGCATGGCTATCGATACACCGGCCACGAGCGCAGACTCAAGGAAATCGCGCAGGACATCGGTTATGCGCAGATATCCGTGAGCCACGAAGTCAGCCCGCTGATGAAGCTCGTGTCGCGCGGCGATACGACCGTCGTCGATGCTTACCTGTCGCCGATTCTGCGTCACTACGTCCGGCAAGTTGAAAGCGATCTGGGCGCTGTGCCGCTGCAGTTCATGCAGAGCAACGGCGGCCTCACCGACGCGCACCGCTTCCAGGGCAAGGACGCGATTCTGTCCGGGCCCGCCGGTGGCATCGTGGGCGCGGCGCAGGTGTCGAAGCTTGCGGGCTTCGAGAAGATCATCGGCTTCGACATGGGTGGCACTTCGACCGATGTCACGCACTACGCCGGCGAATACGAGCGCGAGTTCGCAACGGAAGTGGCGGGCGTTCGAATCCGCGCTCCGATGATGAAAATCCATACCGTCGCGGCAGGCGGCGGTTCGATCTGCAGCTTCGACGGCGCGCGATTGCGCGTGGGTCCCGAGAGCGCCGGTGCAAATCCAGGGCCGGCTTCGTATCGACGCGGCGGCCCGCTGACCGTCACCGATTGCAACGTGATGACAGGCAAGATCAGCGCGCAGTGGTTTCCACACGTGTTCGGACCTGAAGGCAATCTGCCGCTCGATGCCGACGTCGTAAAGCGAAAGTTTGCCGAGGTCGCAACGCAGGTCGCAACGGCGACCGGTGCTCAGCGAACTCCGGAAGAAATCGCCGAGGGTTTCCTCAAGATCGCTGTCGAGAACATGGCGAATGCGGTCAAGCAGATCTCGGTCCAGCGAGGCTACGACGTGACGAAGTACACGCTCGCCTGCTTCGGCGGTGCTGGCGGTCAGCATGCGTGCCTCGTTGCGGATGCGCTCGGCATGAAGCGTGTCTTCATTCATCCGCTTGCGGGCGTGTTGTCGGCATACGGCATGGGTCTCGCCGATGTGCGTGCATTGCGTCAGCAGGCCGTCGAGACTCGACTGGATGCGGCAGCGCTCGCCGCATGCGAGGAAGCATTCGGGCCGCTGGAAGCGGCGGCAGAAAGCGAAGTCGCCCAGCAGCGTATCGCGGCGGACTGCATCACGCTGCGCCGCACACTCCACGTCAAATACGACGGCACCGACACCGCGCTCGAGATTGAATTCATCAACGACACGCCGGCGATCGTCACGACCTTCGAGCGCCTCTACCGCGCCCGTTACGGTTTCCTGATGCCGAATAAGGCGCTCGTGATCGAAGCGGTCGCAGTGGAGGCGATCGGCCGGGCACACGATGTCGAAGATGAACAGTGGCCGCTTGCCGACAGCGCTTCTGTCAATCCGCTGCCGCTCGCTACGACACGCATGTTTTCGCGCGGCGAATGGCATGACACACCGGTCTTCGATCGCGATTCTCTTGCGCCCGGCGCACGTATCGACGGGCCGGCCATCATCAGCGAAAGAACCGGCACGACGGTGATCGAACCGGGTTGGCAGGTTCAGGTCAGCAAGCACAACCACCTCGTGGTCGATCGTACGACCGCTCTCGTGAACCGTCATGCGATCGGCACCGAAGCCGATCCGGTGTTGCTCGAAGTATTCAACAACCTGTTCATGTCGATTGCCGAGCAGATGGGCGTGACGCTTGCGAACACGTCGTATTCGGTGAACATCAAGGAACGTCTCGACTTCTCGTGCGCCCTCTTCGACGCCGGCGGCAATCTGATTGCCAACGCTCCGCACATGCCGGTGCATCTCGGGTCGATGGGCGAGAGCGTGCAGACCATCATCGAGCGCCGTTCGGACAGCATGCAACCGGGCGATGTCTTTGTACTCAACGCGCCGTATGCAGGCGGCACGCATCTGCCGGACGTGACAGTAGTCATGCCGGTCTTCGTCGAAGGCCACGCAGAGCCGACGTTCTATGTCGCGGCGCGTGGCCATCACGCGGACATCGGCGGGATTTCACCCGGCTCGATGCCGCCCGATTCCACGCACGTCGACCAGGAAGGTGTGCTGCTCGACAACGTCCAGCTAGTCGAGCAAGGCCGCTTTCTCGAACGCGAAATGCGCGAGTTGCTCACCTCGGGTCGTTATCCGGTTCGCAACGTTGAACAGAACGTGGCCGACTTGCGGGCGCAGGTCGCGGCGTGCACGAAAGGCGCGCAGGAACTGGATCGAATGTGCGCCCAGTTCGGGCTCGACGTGGTGCGCGCGTACATGCAGCACGTTCAGGACAACGCCGAGGAAGTCGTGCGGCGAACGCTGTCGGTTCTCAGGAACGGCCGCTTCGAATACGAACTCGACGACGGCGCGAAGATCGTCGTCGCCGTGTCGATCGATCGCGAGGCGCGTTCGGCTGTCATCGACTTCGAAGGCACGAGCGAGCAGCAGCCCAACAACTACAACGCGCCATCGGCGATCTGCAAGGCGGCGGTGCTGTATGTGTTCCGCACCCTCGTCGACGACGATATTCCGCTCAACGCCGGTTGCCTCAAACCGCTGGACATCCGCATCCCGACCGGCTCGATGCTCAACCCGCGCTATCCGGCGGCGGTCGTCGCTGGCAATGTGGAAACCTCGCAAGTCGTGACCGACGCCCTCTACGGCGCGCTCGGCGTCATGGCCGGTGCGCAGGGCACCATGAACAACTTCACGTTCGGCAACGAGCAGTACCAATACTACGAGACCATTTGCGGCGGCGCCGGAGCGGGCGCGTCGTTCGCGGGTTGTAGCGCGGTGCAGACGCATATGACCAACTCACGGTTGACCGATCCGGAAGTGCTCGAATGGCGCTTCCCGGTTCGTCTCGAAGACTTTAGGGTCCGCCGCGGCAGCGGCGGCGCCGGGCAATGGGCGGGCGGTGACGGAACCGAGCGGCGCGTCTGCTTCCTCGCGCCCATGACGGCCGTCATTCTCTCGAACCGCCGACGGGTTGCGCCCTTCGGGATGGCAGGTGGATCGCCCGGGAAAGTCGGCGTAAATTGGGTCGAACGAGCCGGTTCGCCCGTGCGCGAAGCGTTCGGCGCGCGGCATCAGGTCCAGATGAATTCCGGTGACGTATTCGTCATTCAAACACCCGGCGGCGGTGGATATGGGGTGGCGCCTGAATCGCAGTAGCGACTACTTGTTGGTGGCCATCGCGCCTGCGCTCTTGGCGCCGCCGAACAGTTGCGTCAGATACTGCGAGTTGTTGTTGGTGGTGGCCATCAGCGAATTCAGCGCCGTGAACTTCGCGTGGTACTGAGAGGTCAGTTGCTGCGTATAAGTGCTCAACGCGTTCGACCGCGTCGTCACAGTCTGCAGGTCGGACGTGAGCTTGTCGGTACGGATATCGACGATGCCGCCGGTCTTCGTGAACGCGCTGATGCTGGTGTTCAGTTGCGCCGCCACACCATTGGTCGAGTTGAACAGGGCCGCGACCTGGCTCGGGTTACTCTGCACCGCGCTCGCCAGGGCGCTGGAATCGACCGACAACTGGCCGTTCGATTCCAGCGAAATGCCGAGCGAGGAGAGGGTTGCGGTGACGCCGGAGTTGCTGACGCTGCCGCTCACGATGTTGCCGAGCGTGCTCTGGATCGTGTTGAGCATCGAGTCGCCGAGTAGCGGGCCGCCTTGCGAACCGGCTGCGGCGCTCGAATTGAACGACGAAAGACTGCTCATCGTGCTCACGACGGCGTTGTAGTCGGACACGAAGGTCTCGATGTCGTTGACCTGGGTCGAGGTGTCCGGCGCGATCGTCAGCGATTGCGTGGTGCCCACGGCGGCTGCCGACAGATTCATTGTCACGCCGGTCAGCACGGTGGTGACCGTGTTGCTCGCGCTGCTTGCGCTGGTGCCGTTCAGCGTGAACTGGGCATCCTGCGCGGCCGTGCTCTGGCTCCAGGCAATGCTGCCCGCAGACGCGATGGTCGAGGCGCCGCTAGTAGTCGTGGCGCCTTGTGCCGACGTCACGCCGAGGCTCGAGAGCCCGTTGTCGTCGGCGAGGTTGCTGACGTTCACGGTGATCGTGTTGGCCGCGCCTGTGGTGGTCGAGCTGAGCACCAAGTGCTGTCCGTCGGAGCCATTGACCACGGTGGCAGAAAGGCCCGGGTTGCTGCTCGAGCTGTTGATGGCCGAAGCGATATCGCTCAGCGTGTCGTTCGTCGACGTGACAGCGAGCTGCATCGACTTGCTGCCCACCGAGATCGTCAGGTTGCCGGTGCCGAGCGAACTTGACTGCGCAGTGGTGAAGGCGCCCGAGGAAAGGCTCTGCGCCTGCGCGATCTGCGTGACGTCGACGGAGTATGAACCCGCCACGGCGCCGGTTGCGGCGCTTGCGGTCAGCCCGCTGCCGCTTGCAGTCGCGGTGAAGGTCGACTGCAGCGTGCCGTTGAAAAGCGGCGCGAGTCCGACCTGCAGCGACGACAGCGAAGCCGAGAGCGTGCCGATTGCGGAAATCTGGGTGTTGTCGTTGGCCGCTTCAGTGGTCAGCGCGGCGGTTTGACCAGCGACCTTCGAGTTGACGACGGCCGTCACGATGGACTGGACGTCCAGCGACGTATTGCCTGTTGAGCCACCGATCAGCGACTGTCCCGCCTCTTGCAACGCTGACTGCGCTGAGGCTTCGGCGGCGGCTGCTGCTGCCGACGACGAGAGGGAAGGCGTGGCGCCGGAAATCGTTGACATGAAAAACTCCATACACAGTCGCAATCACGCGACAGATTTAACGGCCTGAGGCGGCTCGCCGCAGCGATTGTCGGTGATGGTAAACGTAGAAGACGCGATTCCAGCCTTCAAAAAAGCCAAGGTAAGGTTGCCCTACGTTGTCTCCTGGCAAGCGGTTGCGCTCTGAGCGGCACTGGATCCATTGATGGCAGCGACACGACTGGGACAAACCTCCAGCCGTCTAGCGCGTACATGAATCTGTAACATCAGCACACCCCTTAACGTTGTATGCTTAGTGCCCACGCCGCGGCCTCCCCTCGCTGCGACGCAGCGAAGTTATCGACCACCCTTACACGCAAAGGAGTCTCGAATGACAATCGAAAAGGTCTTGTACCGTGCTCATGCGCACGTCACCGGCGGGCGCGACGGACGTGCGACGGTTCCTGAGAGCAACCTCGATCTCAAGCTGACCCTGCCGAAGGAGCTCGGCGGCGCAGGCGGCGACGGCACGAACCCCGAACAACTCTTCGCAGCGGGATATAGTGCTTGCTTCATCGGCGCGCTGAGGGCCGTGAGCGCACGTGAAAAAATCACCTTGCCGAAGGACGTCGCCATAGATGGCAGCGTCGGAATCGGACAGATTCCCAATGGCTTCGGCATCGAAGTCGAGCTGAAAATCTCGCTGCCGGGCATGGACCGTGCAGAGGCGCAAGCGCTGATCGACAAGGCGCATATCGTCTGTCCATATTCGAACGCGACGCGCAACAACATCGACGTCAAACTAACGCTGGTCTGACCCATCCGTCATCGCACGCCTGTTCGAGTGCAAGCAGCGGATGCCGTGTCGCGCGAAGCGCGCGCATATCCGCTGCAGTCATTGAGCGCCCTGCTCTATGCTGGACCTGATCGCGCAGTCGTCAACTAACCGGTGTGCATGTCTGCGAAGCGTGCGTCGACAACTGCAGCCGCACACAATCGACTGCGGCACCCGTTTTCAGATTCTTGCCGCTCCCCTGGAAGCGAATCGCGCTGCCCGACTCCGAAACGGCGGGTCATCGCGCCGTTTGCCGCCCATCTTGTGGCCGTCACGCTCCAGAGATTGTGTTCGACCAGGGAATAACCTGCCCCATCCGACGGTCTTGCAAGTGAGAAGAGACGAAAGGAGTGCGCAAAATGGACATCATCGATATGGCTCGTGCATCGGGCATGGCCGTCATCCTCGACGGCAGGATAGGCCGCGAGGAGTATCAGAGCGTTTGTGGTTCGCTCTCGGCGTTACAGCGGTTCGCCGATGCGGTGCGTGACTGCTCGGCGAACCGGAGCGAACCTCGGAAACGTGCATGCAAGAGTTCTCGCCGCGAATAAGAAGCTCAGGACGACGCGGACGTGTTCTGTTGCCAAACGGCAAGTCACGACGAAGTACCTGTTTGGCCGTGCGCTCGTCGCGGTAAAACACGCGCGGCCTATCTCCTACGACAAAGGGACGCCAGTGCAAACTGTTCTGCGCCGCCTGCAGCTCGCATCGGGTGTGGTGCTGCTGATTTACCTCTTTCTCCATCTTGTCAATCATGCACTCGGGATCTGGTCACTTGATCTTGCCGGGCACGGTCTCACTCTGGCGCTTCGGCTCTGGCATAGCATGCCTGGAACCGTCCTTCTGTATGGCGCCGCCTCCCTGCATTTCTCACTGGCACTACGCACGGTCTACGGGCGTCGCGATTGGGCGTTGCCCGTTGTCGAGTGGGTACGCCTTTGGGCAGGGCTCAGCCTGCCGCTGCTGCTGATTCGCCACGCGGTGGCAACCCGGCTTGCAGCTTCACTTTACGGCTTCGAGCCGAACTACGAGCGCATTGTGGTCTTGCTAATCACGAGCGGCACGCAAGGCCTGCAACTTGCGCTGCTCGCACCGGGCTGGCTACACGGCTGCCTCGGGCTTTGGCTTCGCTTACGTCACTATCCACGGGTACGCCGCGCAAAACCCGCGCTGATTGCAGTGCTGATTGCTATTCCGTTGCTGTCCGCAGCGGGCTTTGTGCGCATGAAACGAGCCGTCGTGGCAATGAGTACCACCCTCCCCGCCACCGATCCCAAACTGGTTGCACATCAGGCCTCGCTTGACGCGTGGCGGCACAACCTTGTAATGGTTTATCTATCGTTGATCATCAGCGCTTTCCTGGCCGGCCAGCTGCGCAACTGGCTTGAGCGCCGGAAGTTGCGCAAGGCATCCTTCAATGCCTGATTCCAGTTCAGGGACGATACGTCGCTCGTCCGATTCCGCCCTCCTTGACCCGATCCACGTTACACGTCCGGCACCGGGATAAACCGGTGTGCTCCATCGTTTACTCATCGGGCGTGGAATATGATGGTTCCCGACGACGCCTACGAATACAGGATGTTCCGTCAGGAGCGCATCGAAGACGTCGTGCCGCACCACTGGAACGAATCCACCTTCGATCGGCGTAACCCCGCATACGGCTTCCACTGATGCCGAGTCCAGCGAGCTACTAGTGCACTCCTAATGCCAGGCAGGCGCAAGCCGGCGCCGCTCGACCAGCGCCGGGCGCACCAGACTCCAGATCAGCGCGGCGCCAATCAGGTCGCCAAAGCCCAACGCCACGAAGAACGGCGTATAGCCGATCGTCATCACCAGCGCGCCCATCACCAGCGTAAAAAGAACGAAATCGAGCCGCCCATCAGGCAGCCGATATCGGCGGCAACGAACGGCAGCCATGCAGATGCACGACCAGGCGAGGCCGCACAGCAGAAAGCCGAAGCGCAGCCCGATACGGTCCATCAGGTAGCCTGTGAGCGGACCGCCCAACGGATACATGACGAGGAACGCTCCGGTAATCCAGCCGTACTGACCGGTGGAGATATGCAGGCTCTGCATGACCGTCGGCGCGGCGACGCTCAACGAGCTGCGTGCCAGGTAGTTCATGACCGTGCCCAACGACAGCAGCGCGATCATCCACCAGCGCAGCCCTTTGACCTTGATTCCCATGATGGTGTCTCTCTCCAGTCCGTCTGTTGTTTTATGCGTTTTGAACACGCCGACACCTCTGCTGGCATCGAAGACATCGCATGTCCGTCAACCTCTTTGGATCAAGGACTAGATCGCGGGTGTTTACCCGATAGGTGCGCTGTAATAGGCGGGATGACCGACTTTCCCTAAGCTTCGCCGGCGCAGTTTATTTTAGTTATGCGACAACTGCTGCGGCTCGAATGACGGTCTCCGCCGGCGTGCAGGTTGCAAGCGCGTGCCGCCCTTGCTGTCCGGCGATTGAAGGCCGTGCGCCGGGAACGCCGAGCGGCCGGCCCCGGCGCATTGGCCGCATGACGTGCGTGACTCGTATTACTCGGCTTGCCGCGACCGATACAGCCTCGGCCAATCGTCGCTCGAGATGCCGACGCAACTCCCCATTTCGCTGATCTCGCTTAACTGAAAGCGTTCACCGTCGAAGATCCAGGTGGTCAGGGTGCCGCAGTCGCCCAGGCCGCGCGCTTTGACGAAACTGCTCAGCTCGCCGCTCGCCGGGTCGTAACCTGTCTCGGTAAGTTCATTGCGAACCGTGGCCGAATCGAGTCCGGCACTCGCCTGGGTGCCGAAATCCAGCGGCTTGGCCGCATAGGGCGGGTGGCGCTGAACCCGGTACATCAGGCTGGTGTGGTTGTATGCGCCGCCCGTCGAGCAGCCTAGCGCGACCACCGCCTCCTTCGACGTCAATGCATAAGCAGCGGACTCGCTCTTCTGCGCGGCGCGCGCATCGTCGTCGTCACCGCTGTCGACACATGTGCTGCCCTGGACTACAGGATGAAAACGCGCGAGCGTCGCGTCGACCAGCGTGCGCTGCTCCGCCTCCGACAAGGGCGCCACGCCTTTCATGGGCTTGCCCGTCAACGGCAGCGGCGCAGCAGGCGGCACCGCAGCAGCGGGCTTGTCGCCCTTGCGCAGCCAGGCCGTGACCGTGTCGAGCCGCCCTTGCGTCGCATCGATCGCCAGCACGCTTGCGCTCAAGCCCGCCAGCGACGCCTGGGGCGGGTCTTTACGCGCCGGATCGCCGACACTCACCGTCTGGCCATTCCGCACGGCCACGAGCCACGCATCGATCGCCGCTGGGTCGTGCGTGACGAGCCGGTAGCGGTACACCGCGTCGCTTTCACTGAGGGCCAATACCTTCCACTGCTGCGGATCGAGCGCGAGCGGATGCCCGTCGAGACGCAGCGCGTTCATGCTCAGCGGTTGTTGCTGGGTGGCGAATTGCAGCGTGGCTGCGCCGTCCGGGCCCGCATCGCGCTGCAGAACGATCAGCAGATTCGTGCCCTCCTCTTCGCCATATGCGGCAGCCTCACAGCGCCTGACGTTATCGCACGTAAGGGACCAGGCCTTGTAGTCGTGCGAAAACGCCTGATAGGCGGCCGCGGGTCCAACTGCAAACGCCAACCCGGCGAAGAACGTGGATGACGCTGCGAAGAACAGGTGCCTCGCTTTCATAGGACATCGCTTCCGATTTTGGGTCACCGCACTCAGCGCCGCTCGCACCGCCGTATTCACTTGCCCGACCGCCCGCCGATCCGGTTTAAAAATCTCTTCATTTTCCTGCTCCCGTTGCGATAGGGCCAGCACCTTATCCTGCCTCTGAACGGACAACCCACTCACCCGATCACCTCTTTGTCGAACTACCCGGAACCATGAAACTGCGGACTTTCACCTTGCGATTAGTGCGGCTGGCTGTGTGCGTCGCCGCCGGCGCGACGCTGTGCGGATGCGCGTCGCTGCACGCCTCCCCTAACGGCCCCGGCGACTGCGTCGGACCGCCGGATTTCTGTACGCCGTTCTTCGGCTCGTAAGAGCATTTCGATGGCCGCACTGGCGCAAACGCCCGAGGCGGCCCGCTCTACACGTGCGCAACCTCCATCAGTCGTTCACTGACAACACCAACGTCGGCGCCGGAATATCCTTGGCCTCGATCTCGACGTTCAGCGGCGCCACTGCCGTGCCGATCGCGAAGAATTCGATCACATGGCTTTCCCAGCGGTACGACTTTTCGTGGATCATCGTGCCGATCACGCCTTCGGCCTTGGCGGTTTGCGCTTCGATCTGCATGCGCTCGATCGCCAGTTCGCGCGCACTGTAAATCGCCTGGGTGAACTGCTCCAGCTCGACGTTGCGCCCCGCCTGATTGAAGGCCTTCAGCATGCCGCGGTGCGCGACGTGGTACACGCAACTGCCCATCACCAGTTCGATGGGCCGGTAACCGGAATTCAGCAGCGTGTAGAAATCCTGGCCAGACAGGTCCGAGGTGAACGGGCCACCGTCGTGCGCCCGGAAGCCCTTGGTGTCGTGGTTATGAACCACACCCGTGCCGATGGCGACGAACTCGAGAATGTCCGCATCCCACTCCACATGCTTGATCTCGAGGCGCACGCCCACAATCCCGTCCGCCCCCATGCCGCGTGCTTCCTCGCGCATGCGCGACATCGCCAGTTCGCGGGCGTGATACATCGCCTGCGACAGCACCTCCAGTTCCTGGTTCTTGTTCCAGGAGCCGTACTGAATGCCGACGTGGTAGATACTGCTGCCCACGCACAGGCCGATCGGTTCGAAGCCGGCCTTGCGGACCAGCAGGAACTCGTTGACCGACAGGTCGGAAGTGAACACCGAGGTCGGGTGTGCCGCGCTGCGCAGCCCCTGAAGACGCGCTTTGGCGTTCGCGGGAAGCTGGGCGGTGACGTCTTGCATCGTGGTTTCAGCCATGTTTGTCTCTGCTCTGGGTAGAAGAAGGTTCAGATGCCGTCGCTGTATGCGTTGTGATGTTCGGAGGTGGAGCGCAGGTTGTCGGGCTTGTCGCTGAGATCGAGCACGAATTCGACGTTATGAGGCACCGCGACGCCGCGCGGGCAATCGACCACCGTACCCATCACGATGTGCCGCCCAAGCAGCGGCGAGTTTTCCTCATCGTCATCTCCCATGCGGATCAACTGGCTAAACTGCAACTGGGCCAGCACGCCCGAGCCCTGGCGGGCGGCATCGGCACGCAGGTCCGCATGCGCGTTGCGGCGGATCCGCTCCCAGAAGGCCGTGCTCTGCGGCAAAGGCTGATTGCCACGCCAACCCATCACGCTGTAATCGAGCGGGCCATTGCTCCACTCATAGCGCGCACCGACCGCGAGTCCCACCGGAATGATCCCGGCCTCCAGCAACTGGATGAACTCCAGCGCCGGCACCGTCGAAATGATGGGCGCCGGGCTCGGCGGCAAGCCTTCGATGCGCACCGCGGTGCCGACCAGCGAGTAGTCCATGCTGTCTTCGAGGTACAGATCGACAGTCACCATCCTGACGTCGATCACGGCATTGGCGCCCAGCACAATCGCTTCCGCTTCCAGACGCTGCAAGGCCTTGCGCCAACCCTGCGCATGCCCTTCGGTCCACGAAAAGCCATAGTGCATCCAGCAGGTCGCGGCGATCGGCGCAATCATCCTCAGGCCGTGGCTGCGTGCCAGCGCCATCTCCGGCGCGGTGAGCGTGGAGACCCACGGCAGCGTGCCGCTCTTCGAATCCGCAAGGCGCTGGTGCACCATGTTCGGCACGCCCTGCGCGTCGAAGAACTCCGGCGCCGGGCCGCTCGGCGTACTCGGCCCATTCTTGCCTTTAAACAGCGAGCCCAACCAGCTCATCGGCATCTCCTGCGAAATTGTTGATTTGGGATCTGGCTACAGCCGGGCCAGCAACTCGGCCATCGCGCGCGCCTTTTCGGTGCGTTCGTGGACATGCGTCATCAGGCCGGCCATCCAGGTGTGGGGGTCGACTTCACGGGTTGAAAGGACGACGCCTTTCACCTTCTTTTCGACTTCGGTGGCGAGGTGCTGGCCGTCTTTTAGGCGCATCGCATAGGTCTCGTTGTCGAAGGACACGGATACACCGACGATTTCCTCAGTCTTCCGAAACAAACCGCGCCGTACCCGATGAACCTGGGCGTGGTTCGGCAAGGCTTCGGCCACGATCAGCGCGAAGCGCGAGAGAAAGGAGGCGCGATCGCCTTCGGCATGGCGCAGCCACGCGGCGGCAAGATCGAAACTGAGCGGCGCAGAACCACCATTAAGGTCGTGTGTGGATTCGGACACGTCATGCTCCAGGCGGTGCGGCGAGCGCCTGGGCCTGCACGCCGCGCATGCCTTCCACCAGCTTGTTGCGCACCTCGATCAGTTTTTGCTCGCGCTCGCGATCCTGGGCGAGAACCTGCTGTTCGATGGCGAGCACTTCTTTCATCGTTTCGATCGACTGGGCCGCCGCTGCCGCGAGCGACTCCAGATTGCGCGGGTCGCCGCCGAGGCTGTGCGCCGCATCGACCGCGGCATCGTGGGCGCCCTGCACGGCCAGCGCGGTGATCCGGCGGGCCGCCTCGTCGAGCTTCTCGCTTTCTTCGCCGGCGCGGCGCGTATCGGCCTGCACCACGGCCTGTGCCGCCACCGCCATCAGGCGCGGAATCGTCACCATGATGCCGGTCGTGAGCTTGCTCACACGCGTCTCGGCCGCCTTGCGGTTCGACGCAATCAGCGGAATCAGCGTCGCGGCGGAAATCATCGCTTCGCGAAGATCCGCGATCCTGCCGCGGAAATTCCCCAGCGTGTTGCGGTAGTCCATGGCAATCGCCGCGTCGCCTGCGGTGTTGGTGCGCAAGGCCACCTGGCGCAACAGTTCTGCTTCGCCGACGCCGCGCTCCAGCGCCAGTTGCATCGCGGCGATGCCGATCGAGAGATCGCTCACGCCCTGGCGCACCGCCTTCGACTGCTCGTCGAGCTGCTGGATGGTGATCATCAGATCGGCCTTGGTGCGCCGTGCCTTGGCCTCCTCGGCATCCATCAAGCCGAGAAAGGCCTTGCGGTTCTCCTGGAACGACCTGGCCGCACCATGGGCGACCTTGCCCAGACGCCCCAGCTTGCTGAGAAAGCCGGTGACCTTCGGCGCGGCTTCGCGGGCTTCCTCCTGAAGCTCCTCGATCCGCAGAATCTTGATGCCGTCGATCACGGCCGCGGCAATGCGTCCAATCTCGCCGGCCTCGCCCACTGTGGTGTCGGCGAGCAGACGGCGCGACGCAAGAGCGAGCGGTTGCAGCGCGTTGTCGACGAAGTTCAGCGTAGTCGTGGTGTCGTCGAAGCGGATGCTGTCGGCCAGCTTCTGCGCTACCGCACGCTGTTCCGGCGCAAGCGAACTGAGATCGACCAGCCGCTCCGCAGGCGGCATGGGCGTCAACACTTCGGCGGGCAGGTTCGAGTTCGAAACAGCCGGAGCCGTCTCGGGCGCGACCTGCAGCGCGCCGGTTTCAGCCGGTTCGCCGGCAGCGTTCAGGAAGGCCGCCAGATCCAGCGGCGACTCGGTAGGGCTGGACGGATCTTTTGCAGTGGGATCGCTCATGGGAAGCCGGATGGTAATTGGGAAAATGAGCTGAAAAGTAAGCCGAAGATGAAATCAGGGAGCAGGGAAAAATTGCGGATTAAACGCGCTCAACTGAAAAAAATTACGTGGCGAGACGATGTCATTTTTAAATTCGTTAAATCGACCGCGCATTCCCGCTCCACACATGTGCCACGCGTCATTCGAATGGAGTGTGATATAGCCGTGTATGAGACGGCTCGCTAGCTCGATTAACTTCCACTGTTCCCCGAAGGCACAACAGCATAAACCGGATTCGACCCAGCAGGAATAGGCAGCAATGGAATAAAGCGCGATCTTGTAAGCCATTTATAAGCTATATCGTTGCCCGATATGCAATATGAATGGCGCAACATCTACTGACTTAAAAACGTCATTGTTAAATCACAGTGCTGCGCTATTTCCCCGGCAGTGACCGCACAAACTCGAGCGCCGAGTCGACGATCCGGCCACGCAGGGCATCGTTGCCGTAGACCTCGGAAGCGGCCCGCACCCAGCCGGGCATATGCCGCCCGCGCGAGATCATGGGGACGATGCCTGTGATCTGCAGCGCCCAACCATCGCGATCTTTGCCCAGGCGCACCAGCATGCCGTCCTCACGCGCGCCGCACAGCAGATTGCCATTCAGCAGCCAGGCCCACCCGCCAAACATGGCCTTCTCCGTGATTCCATATACTGCTCTCAATTCGTCGTTTAACAATTCTTCCAGACCGCGATCGCGTGCCATGCTGTTTCCCGCTTCGTTTTGAGTGCCGCCCCTATCTTATCGATAATCGAACGTTGCGATAGCAGGCACAATTGTTGTCATGCGTCGCGCATGAAATGCACTGCTTTATCGGCCGAAACCTTAAAAAATTTGACTCCACCCCGGTTTCAGACGTAGCATTTCGCCATGGCTAAGGGACAGACCCAGCGCCGCCAATCTCCTGAGGGATTCTCATGAGCACGTTGTCCAGGCGCTTCGATGCGCTGATTTTCATTGGTCGTTTTCAACCCCTGCATCGCGGTCACCTCGAAGTCCTGCGGCGCGCGTTGAGTCTCGCGACCCAAGTCTGCGTTCTGATTGGTTCAACCGACCGGCCTCGCACCGTCAAAGACCCGTTCTCGTTCGACGAACGCCGCCAGATGATTACGTCTGTGCTGGCCGAGGAAGAACGCGAGCGCGTCGCCATCGCGGCGGTACAAGACTCCACCTATAACGACGGCGACTGGGTGCGCTGGGTTCAGGACGCAGTCGCGGCCGAACTGGGCGACACGGCCGGCAAGAAGATCGGCCTGATCGGCCACGAGAAAGACAGCTCGTCGTATTACCTGCGCATGTTCCCGCAATGGGAACTCGTCGATGTCGACGCAAGCGAAGACATTTCGGCCACGGAGATTCGCGACCAGTTCTTTGCCGAGCGCAGCAACAGCTTCGTTTCGTGGGCCGTTCCGGCTCCGGTGTTCGATTGGCTCGAGCAGTTCCGCACGCGGCCCGAATTCCTGCAGTTGAAATCCGAAGCGGAATTCATCGCGGGCTACAAGAAAGCGTGGGCGGCGGCCCCCTACCCGGTCACCTTCGTTACGGTCGACGCGCTGGTCGTGCATTCCGGTCATATCCTGCTGGTGCGCCGCCGCAGCGAACCGGGGCGCGGCCTGTGGGCCTTGCCCGGCGGCTTCGTCAACCAGGACGAGCGGCTCGAAGTGGCCTGCTTGCGCGAGTTGCGCGAAGAAACCGGTCTCAAGCTGCCGGAACCGGTGATGCGCGGTTCGCTGAAAGACCGCCAGGTGTTCGATCACCCACAGCGTTCGGCGCGCGGCCGCACCATCACGCACGCCTTCCTGTTCCACTTTCCGGTCGGCGATCTGCCGCGCGTCAAAGGCAGCGACGACGCCGACAAGGCGCGCTGGGTGCCCTTGAACGTGTTCGCGCAGATGCGCAACGTGATGTTCGAAGACCACTTCGACATCGCCTATCACTTCCTCGGAAAGCTTTGATTCGTCCCACCCGCCGGGATAGACCCGGCGGCACCTCAACGGCATAGAGGAGCTCTAGCCATGCAAACCACTCTCCGCAGTTTCGCCTCGATCCTCGCCAACCCGATCCTCAACACGGATTCGTACAAGGCCTCGCACTACCTGCAATATCCGCCGCAAGCCTCGGCGATGTTCTCGTATATCGAATCGCGCGGCGGCCGCTATGAACGTACGGTGTTCTTCGGGCTGCAGATGCTGCTCAAGGAATACCTGTGCCGCCCGATCACCAATGCGATGATCGACGAAGCCAAGGCATTCTTTGCCGCGCACGGCGAGCCGTTCAACGAAGCCGGCTGGCGCTATATCGTCGGGCAGTATGACGGCTATCTGCCGGTGCAGATCCGCGCCGTGGCCGAGGGTTCGGTGGTGCCGGCGCACAATGTGCTCGTCACCGTCGAGTGTGAGGATCCCGAAGTGTTCTGGCTAGCCTCCTACCTCGAAACCATGCTGCTGCGCATCTGGTATCCGGTGACGGTTGCGACCCAAAGCTGGCACCTGCGCAAGACGATCCGCCACTATCTGCAGAAGACCAGTGACGACCTCGCGCAACTGCCGTTCAAGCTGCACGACTTCGGCGCGCGCGGCGTGTCGAGTGCGGAGTCGTCGGCAATCGGCGGCGCGGCTCACCTGGTCAGCTTCATGGGTTCGGATACGGTGCTCGGCGTGGTGGCGGCAAACCAGTTCTACAACGAACCAATGGCGGCCTTCTCGGTGCCGGCTGCGGAGCACAGCACGATCACGGCATGGGGCCGCGAAGGCGAAACCGACGCCTACCGCAACATGCTGCGGCAGTTCGGCAAGGAAGGCGCGATCGTCTCGGTCGTCTCCGACTCCTACGATCTGTTCGCCGCACTCGACCTGTGGGGCACGCAGTTAAAGCAGGCGGTGATCGACTCGGGCGCGACGCTGGTGATCCGGCCGGACTCGGGCGACCCGCTCACCATCGTGCTGCAGACCCTGCGCGCACTCGACGCCTCGTTTGGCTCGACGCTCAACAGCAAGGGCTACCGCGTACTCAACCATGTGCGCGTGATCCAGGGCGACGGCGTCAACGCACAATCGATCGAAGCGATTCTGGCGGCGCTCGACGCAGCCGGTTATGCCGCCGACAACCTGGTGTTCGGCATGGGCGGCGCCCTGCTGCAACAGGTCAATCGCGACACGCAACGCTTCGCGATGAAGTGCTCGGCCATCCGGGTCGGCGCGACATGGCAAGGCGTCTGCAAGGACCCGGTGACGGATGCCGGCAAGCGCTCGAAGAAGGGCCGTCTCACCTTGCTGCGCAACCGCCGCACCGGTGAATACCGCACGGTCGAGTTGCCGCTCGCGTGGGACGACCACAGGGTCGAAGGCGACTGGGACGAAGCGCTCACCACGGTGTTCGAGGCGGGCAAACTGCTGGTCGACGATAGCTTCGCTGCGATCCGGGCCCGGGCTCATGCGGACGAAGCCTGAGTTACCGGAAGCGCAGGCGGGAGCAGGAACCGCAGCGATGGCCGCGCGCGTGACGATTCCACTCGTGCCGCTCCTGCAGACTCGCGAGCGCCTGCCGTTGCTGCAAACGAGCCGCGCCTTCGAGCAACTTGCCGGGCGTTTCAGCAAAGTGGCGTTACGCGAACCGCCGACGGACGACGCGGCACGCTGGCATGAGCACACGCTGGGCGCTCAGCGCTTGCGGTTTGCGCAACCGCTGACCTTCACGCCGTACGCATCGGCGCGGCCGTGCTCGGCGCGCTGCCGGTTCTGCTCCGAGACGCTGGTCGACGAGACCGCCGAGGGTGCGCTTGCCGCCGCGCTACGTCCGGACCCAGGCTATTTCGCAGCGTTGCGGCGCGCCCTCGGCGCATTGCGCGGCGTCCCCCTCTCCTATTCTCTATCCGGGCTGGAAAGCACCGACGACCCCGCGTGGCTGCTCGGCGTGCTCGATACTTTGCGTGCCGCGCGCGCGGACGGCCCGTTGGTCAGCGAGACAGTCATGTATTCCAATGGCGCCGGTTTCGTCGACCACGCCGCCCGTCTGCTGCCCGCGCTCGAAAGCTTCGGGCTGTCGTGGCTGGAATGGTCGCGCCACCACGATCACGCCGAGGCCAATCAGCAGATCATGCGCTTTCGTCCCGGCCAGCGCATCGCACAGCAGGCCACCTTCGAGGCGGCGGTACGCGCGGCGGTGCAGCGGTTCCCGGTCAAGCTCGTATGCGTCGTGCAGCGCGGCGGCATCGTCACACCCGTAGACGTGTTTCGCTATGTCGACTGGGCTCATGGGCTTGGTGTCGACACGGTGATCTTCCGTGAGTTCTCCGAACTGCCGGCGCACTACCGCCACAACGCGACGCGCCGCTATATCGACGGCGCCCGCGTGACCATTGACGACCTGTTGCTCGGCTGCATCGACGACAAGCGGTTTCTCGAGCGCTACACGCCGCTTGCGCTTACTGGCGGCTACTACTTCTGGAACGCCCGCTGGGCACGAGATGACGGCCGCGAGGTGGTGTTCGAACGCTCCGACTATGGAACCATGCTCGAACACGAAGCGCGCGGGCTGATCTACAAACTGGTGTTCCACGCCAATGGTCATCTCTGTTCCGGATGGCAACCGGAGCGCGGCGTGTTATGGAGAAGCGATGACAGTCAATAGCTGGTTGCATCTGCGCGCCCAGGATGCGCGCCATGCCTTACCGGAGTCGCTCAGGCAGCGTGATCCGCGCGGCGCACGCGACTGCGGCTGGGTGGAACAGATGATTCCGTTTATCCGCAGCCATGCCAGCGAAGATGCCGGTATCATCGACCCGTTTTGCGGCTTCGGCTCCACGCTCGTAGCGGCTGCGCTGGAAGGCGTCCCGGCGGCCGGGGTCGAACTCGATGCCGAGCGCGCGATGCTGGCACGCGAGCGGCTCGCCTTGCTGGGTGCAGACCCGCACCGGTATCCGGTGTTGACCGGCAACCTTGCGCAGCAGGCCACCCGCGATGCGCTGGCCGGCTTGCCGGCCTTGTCCGCGTTGCCCGAATTACCCGCTGACGGCACGCATCGGCAAGCGGGCGCTGGCGACCCGCTTCCTGCACGACGCAAGTTCACACTGTGCATGACCAGCGTACCGTACTTCGGCTGCCCGCCTATCGCGACCGCCAGGCAGTCCATCGCGTCCTCGCCGTCCGGTGCGGACACCGAGGGGCAACTCTATGGCATGCGCTTTTACCAGCACTTTCTGAACGAAATGCGCGAGGTATTCCTGGGTGTGCACGCGCTGCTCGAGCCGGGCGGCTGGTGTGTCGTGATGGCGCAGAACCTGCGCCTCGCGGATACCTTCGTGCCGCTTGCATGGGATGTGGCGCGCATTCTCGGCGAGCGCTTCGTGCTTCACGAGGAACGGCTGATCGTCTACGACGCGGCCCACAGCGGACAGGAAAATCGAGCGCCCGCGCCGACCAATCGAGCCCACGAATACGCGCTGATCTGCCGCAAGCAGTCACGCGGACTCGATGAGCGCGAGGCGTACGCATTGCTCGATGCGCTGGCACAGCAGCAATTCGAGTTCCTCGTGTATGGCAGCCTGGCGCGACGCATGGCCGGCGAGCATGACGTGACGCCGAACGATATCGATCTGCTCTGCCCGCCCGACGACGCGCAAGTGTCGCGACTGGTGCGTTGGCTCGAAGCACAAGGCTTCCGGCTCGAATCGTGGAACTCGCCGGTGTCACCGCCGCTCGCCTTGGGTGCGCTCGCCTATCGCTACTACTTCCGTGCACGGCGAGTCGATGCGTTGGGCGCGACGCTTCAAGTGGATATCGCCATCGCGGAGACTCGCCTCGCCTTCGACGGCCAGGCGGCTCTCGCGCGACGCGACCTCGGACCCGGCACGGCGCCATTTGCCGTGCTCGCGGCAGGAGCGCACGAGTAGCAAACGTGTTAGCCCGGCCGCTTCATGCCAATCGCATAGAGGCCTGCTTCGACGCTGCCCTCTGCCTGCTTAACAAAACCCGGCAAAACCCCGCAAAACCCGCAAAAACCGTTACCCTTTCGCGTCGATCGATCCCCCACGTCCCACACAGATGATCTCCATGCGCCCGATTCGCGTCGCCCTCCTCTCCGCCTGCATCTTGTCTGCGTTTGCCGCACAGGCGTCCCTCGCAGCCGGCTGCCCTGCGGCCGACGCTGCGGCACGCGCCGCGCTCGCGGCCCAGCAAAAGGTGCAGCAAGACTCCACGTCCATTCCGATAGGCGAGGAAGGAGACACGGACCTGAGCGTCCCTCTGCAGAAGTCGCTGCACAACTTCAAGCAGGCGCTTGCCGATGCAGTGGAGGCGCGTATGGCCTGCGCCGGGCAAAGCGTCGATATCACCGCACTCAATCGCGATCTGTCGGCGACGCTGCAGCGCAAGGCGGTCACGCCGGCCGCGTCGGCCAAGGGGCCGACCTACGGCAACGGGCTGGACATCGACGCGCAACTCACTGATGCCACATCAGCAGGCGCGGCACCCTCGGCCAACGCGGCGGCGCCGCTCGTCCTCGTGCGCTCGGGAATCGGCATCGCGTGCGGCACCGATAACGTGGTGCTCGGCTATCGCTGGGATGGCGCCCACTGGAAACGCGTATTGCGCTGGCAGAGCGAGAACGTCAAAAACATCGCCGACGCATATGGCTTCCCCATCGGCATCGTGCCGCTGCATGATGGACAGGTGGCGCTCTTGCGCGGTACGCCGCAGTGCGCGTCGCGCTGGGGCCAGGTGGCGATCGATGTGATCGCGCCAGCCCAGGGCGCCGCCGGCCAGCGCAGCCTCTTTCACACCGGGCACGGCTATATCAACGAAGAGGAAACCAGCTTCAAACCGACCGCCGACGGCTTCGAGATGCGCGCGCATGTCGCTTCGCTCGATACCGATCTGATGGAACGTGTCGGCATCCTCCGTTATCGAGTCGCGGGCGACCAGGTGACACGCATACAACCGGCCGCCAACAACGGACGGGACTTTGTCGACGAATGGCTGCAAGTGGACGAACCGCTCGCCCACGCCTGGAGCGATCCGGGCGCTGCCACGCAAGCGGTGGCCGAGCGCGCGCGTTTGCTGGCTACCGCCAAGAAGGAGAGCCTCGGCGTCAGCTATGGCGCCGTGCGCAGTTGCAGCGACCATGCGGCGCGCTACCAGGTCGAACTGGAGCTGGCCACCGACACGCCCGCCAAAGCCGCGCCCCACTTCGCCGTGATCCAGCAGGCACGCAACGGCTTCACGCTAATGGCCTTCAACCCGGCGGCCGATCCCCAATGTCGCGGCGCGGACCTGATGGGCAGCAAGGGCAAATAGGCCGGGCGCCAAAAACCTGCCGCCGCGCGCCTTTACTGTTTCAAGATGATCCGCGCAGCGTTATCGACGGCCACCTGGATCGCATCCAGATTCGCCCCTGCGCATGGACCTTCGATGCAATGTCCGTCCTCGAAGCGAAACAGCGCGCTGTGGTGCGCGCACATCAGCACCTGCGCAAGATCCGCCGCTTCGTCGAGCCCTTCTTCCGGCATGCCGATCTGCGCAAGCGCCGCCGCAATACCGAGCGCGCGGATCGCTTCTTCCGCCATCAGGCTGACGACCGGGTTTGCGTCTTCGGCATAGAGCGCTTCCACCGCGTGCGCCAAATTGCGTCGCGATGATCGGCGACAACGCAAGCCCGAATAACGCGAAACCGCTTTGCTGGAGGCCGAAATTGAAGCCGCGCCGCTTCGGATGAGACGCATCGGCGGTGGCGGCGAAGCTCGTCGGACAAAACGATCCTTCAGCGACCCCCATCAGCGCGCGCACGGCGAGCAGACTCATCAGGCCGCCCGCGAGCCCGGAAAAACCCGACAGCAGCGAAAAGACGATGATCGCGGGAATCAGCACCTTGCGACGTCCGATCTTGTCGGAGATGCCGCCCATCAGCGCCGCGAAGATGCCCCACGAAAGCCCAAGTATGCCGATGCAGTTGCCAACGTCCTGCGCGCTCAGGTGCAGATCCCGCATGATGGATGGGAACAGCGGCGCGATCAGCCACCGGTCGAGGCCCACCAGCCCGAAGCCGAGCGCCAGCAGCACCACGGCTTTCCACTCATACGCCACATCCCAGTCGTTCGATTTCATCTTTGTCCCCTTGAGCCGGTCGCCGCATATGGAGGCGCCTCACAACCGGCGCCTTCTCTGCTGACGAGCGACGATTGCGGGCTCCGGCCACGCCGTCGGGTTCGTTGAACAGGTATCGATCGGCGCGCGTGGATGCACGACATCGATGTGGCAAAGATCGGTGCAGGAGTGGCACAGGCGATACGGGACAAGCGCCGAATACGTCATTCGCGAATCGCAAACAATGACGGGCCGGTGCGCTGAAAACGAGAGCGGACAAGGCCGGGCGGTGGGAATCGGCTGGTAAGTAAGCCTGCTTTCCGGCGTACCAGGAGAAGTACGGGTATAGGAATCCGGTCGGGAATAGCCTCCTGTTGATGTCCACCCAGTCATGAATTCAAGCCGTATACTGGTGCGCTGGATCCCCGAACCGGCTACGCATGGCTCCCTCATCCGCTGAAAGCGCCGCGCAAGCGCACCAACTGGCGCTGCAAGGCGCGACGCTGTTTCAGGCTGGGCAGACCGCGCAGGCACGCGAGGCCTGCCTGCAGGCGCTGCGCCTCACGCCACGCTCCGCGGAGGTGTTGCTGTTGCTGGCGTTTATCGCGCTGCACGCCAATCAGCCGCACGAAGCGATCGACTGGGTTGACCGCGCACTCGCCGAGAACGGCAAGCTCGCCGACGCCTATTTCCTGCGCGGCGAAGCGCAGCAAAAAGCGCAACTCTACGAGGCGGCGGCCGCGAGCTACGACGCGACGCTCAGGCTCAAGCCAGAGCACGCCGATGCCTGGAACAACCGCGGCAACGCCTACCACGCGCTTGGCCAGCACGAGCGCGCACTGGAGAGTTATGACAAGGCGATCGAACTGAATCCCGCCAAAGCCTCGTTTCACAACAACCGCGGACTCGCGTTAAAGGACCAGGGCAATGACGCGCTTGCAATCGCCTGCTTCGAGCAGGCCATCGCCCTTCAAAGCGATTACGGTCTCGCCCATTTCAACCTCGGGCTATCGCTGTTTGCGCTTGGGCTGTATGAAGAAGCAGCGGCTCGCCACGCCGAAGCGATCAGGTTGATGCCCGGCCATGCTCCCTCCCACTGGGGGCGCGCCGACGCCTTGCGGGCAAGCGGAGACTACGAGGCCTCGCTAGCGTCCTACAACGCAGCCTTGGCGCTTGAACCGGGCCGGGCCGACATCTACAACAATCGCGGCCTGCTCCTGCACGTCTGGGGCAAGCACGACGAAGCTCTGACGGACTTCGAAACCGCGACGCGACTGGACCCCGGCCACGCCGACGCCCACTGCAACCGCGGCATGGCCCTGGAAGCGCTCGGACACTATGCGCAGGCGCTCGGCCACTACGAGACGGCCATAGCCCACTCACCGCAGCACGCCGCGGCGCACTTCAATCATGCGCTGTGCCATCTCACGCTCGGCCACTACCGCAACGGCTGGCATGAATACGAGTGGCGCTGGCAGACCGAGCAGCTCAGGTCATCGCAACTGCATTGCATTCCACCCTTGTGGAGCGGCAACGACTCGCTGCAAGGTCAACGGATTTTGCTGCACGCCGAACAGGGACTCGGCGACAGCTTGCAGTTTTGCCGCTATCTGCCAATGGTGGCCCAACTCGGCGCGACGCCGATCGTCCAGGTGCAGGCGCCGCTCGCGTCATTGATGCGCACCATAAGCGGGGTTTCGCAGGTTGTCGTAGCGGGCGAAGCGCTGCCCGAGTTCGACTTTCACTGCCCGTTCATGAGCCTGCCGCTGGCGTTCGGCACGACCCTGGAAACCGTGCCGGGCGGGCGGCGCTATCTGTCGCCATCGAGGGACAAGTCTTTACTGTGGCAAGAGCGGCTTGGCACCAAGCGCTTGCCGCGAGTTGGCCTGGTGTGGGCCGGCGCGCCGCACACTTCGCGCGCCGTGCAGCGTCCCGTCGACGTACGCCGCTCGATTCATCTGGCAAAGTTTGCGGCCCTTAGTACTCCAGAGGTGGAATTTTTCAGCCTGCAGAAAGGCGAACCCGCGGCATCGCAGTTGCGCGAGCTTGAACGGGCTGGTTGGAATGGCCCGCGTCTGGCCGACTTTACCGGCGAATTGAGCGACTTCGAAGACACCGCTGCCCTGGTCGATCAACTCGATCTGGTGATTTCGGTCGACACTTCCGTTGTCCATCTCGCGGGCGCGCTCGGCAAGCCGGTGTGGCTGCTCAACCGCTTCGACACCTGCTGGCGCTGGATGACCGAACGCGACGACAGTCCGTGGTATCCGACGATGAAGATTTTTCGCCAGCCCGCCGAAGGCGATTGGGACAGCGTGATCGCAAGCGTGCAGGCCGAATTGCAGCGTTTCGTGGTGCAAGGCCAAGGCCCCCGCCTCTAGTTCCAGGCACCCTCCCAGCCACACGGTACGTCGCATGCCGTACATCACCCCGCAGAACACCCCATGGTTCAATAAACATCCCGCACATAGCGCTTGTCGCGCGCCAGCCCGCTCACGTATTCCTGCGCCTTCTCGTCGCTCATCCCGCCGTGGCTGGCTACCACCGCTTTCAAAGCCGCATCGACGTCTTTCGCCATCCTGCTGGCGTCGCCGCACACATAGAAGTGCGCTCCTGCTTCGAGCCACGCCCACAGCTCTGCACCGTGTTCGCGCATGCGGTCCTGGACGTAGATCTTCTCGCCCTGATCGCGCGAAAAGGCCAGATCGAGCCGGGTCAGCAAGCCCTTCGAGCGCATCGTGTCGAGTTCATCGCCATAGTAGAAATCCGTCGCCGCGCGTTGCTCGCCGAAGAACAACCAGTTACGGCCCGCGTCGCCGCGTGCCAGCCTTTCGTGCAGAAAGCCGCGAAACGGTGCGACGCCGGTGCCCGGCCCCACCATGATCATCGGTGTATCGCCGTTGCGCGGCGGGCGGAAATGCGCGGACTTCTGCACGTAGACCGGCACGCTCACCTCCCCGGCGCGATCTGCGAGGAAGGTTGAAGAGACGCCCTTGCGCTGGCGCCGGCCGTTGTTGTAGCGCACTGCCGACACCGTCAGATGCACTTCGCCTGGATGCGCCTTGGGGCTGGAGGCAATCGAGTACAGACGCGGTTGCAGGCGCTTGAGCATGCCGAGCAGCTCCGGCGCAGTAAGCGCCACTGGAAACTCGTGCAACACGTCCGCCAACTGTTGTCCCCACAACCACTGCTTCAGGTCCGCCTTGCGCTCGTCCGCCAGCAATGCGCCAAGCGCGCCGTCACGGCTGCGTGAGGCGATGAACGCGAGCGCTTCGGCGCTCGGGCGGGCAATTTCGAAATGTTTCGCCAAGGCATCGGCGAGCCGCATCTCACCGATACCGCTGACGCTCACCGCCGTATCGGCTGCGAGTCCGCTCAAGCCGATCAGCTCGTCGACCAGCTCAGGGCAGTTGCTCGGCCACACGCCGAGCGCATCACCGACCTCATATTCGAGCCCGGAGTCCGCGGTCAACAACGAGAAATAACGCGTATCCTTCGCGGCGCCCTGCTTGTTGAGCCGCAGGTTCGTCACAAGCCGCGACGCGGCGGGATGCGCTTTGCTGGGCACGACGCCCGGCAAGACCGCGGGAATCATGCCTTGCGGCGCGACTTCATAGAGCGCTGCATCTTCTTCCTTGATCCGGGCGATGATCCGCTCGAGCCAGGCATCGGCGGTGGCCTGAAACTCGGTATCGCAATCGACCCGCGGCAGCAGGCGCCGCGCGCCCTGCTCGGCCAGACGCTGGTCGAGCTTGCGGCCATGGCCGCAGAACTGGTCGTAGTTCGGGTCGCCGAAGGCCAGCACCGCATAGCGCACGCCGTCGAGGCGCGGCGCGCTGCCAGCCTGCAACGCAGTCCAGAAACTCGCGCCGTTGTCGGGTGCGTCGCCGTCGCCGAAGGTGCTCGACATCAGCAGCACATACTGCGCTTTCGCCAGCGCCGCCACGTCGTAATTCGCCATGCAGCAGGTGCGAATTTCGAAGCCCGACTCCATCAACTGTGTTGCATAGCTCTCAGTCAGCGATTCGATGTTGCCGGTCTGCGACGCCCACAACAGCAGCACTTTCGGCCGGGCTCGCGCAATCCGCACGGCGCCTGAAGCGGAGGTCGCGTCGGACCCCGGCGCTGCGCGTGCGCCCAACCCAGGGTTCGACGCATCGGCCCGGCTATAGAGCCCCGCCAGCACGCCATCGAACCAGAGCCGGGTGGCGGGCGGCAGCGGCGCGTTGGCAGGCAGCACGGGCACACCGTCGAGCCTCGCGGCAGCGCTCGAACGCAGGCCGTTGATGAAGCCCGAAACGTACGCACGTTGCGCGTCGTCGAGTTGCGGTGCGGGCATCTCGGGCACACCGAGCAGCGTGACGAGGGCGTCGATGCGAGACATGTCTCTTTCCTTGTGCGGGCCGGCGCTGCCGGCATCCAGCAGCGCAGGGTTGTCGGAGCCGAATGTGATGGCCTCAGGGTCGTCCGGCACGGCCTCAGGCTCAGGCGCGACCCGGCTCAATGCCACGGCGCAGAACTTCAGTTCCGGTTGTTGCGAGATCGGATCCACCGCATCGCCGGTCACGGCGTTGATGCAGAGGTCTTCGCCGAACACGTCGTTCCAGTGCATCGGCGCAAAGCATGAACCGGCGCGCACGCGCTCGGTCACGACCGCAGGCAGGACGGCGCGACCCCGCCGCGAGCGCACTTCCACGCGATCTTTGGCCTCGATGCCGAGCGCGGCCGCATCCTCCGGGTGAATCTCCACGAACGGCTTGGGGTTGAGCTTGTTCAGCATCGCCACCTTGCCGGTCTTGGTCATGGTGTGCCATTGATGCTGCAAGCGCCCGGTATTGAGCACGATCGGAAATTCGGGCACCGGCATTTCCGCCGGCTCGGTATGGGGCCGCGCGAAAAACACGGCCTTGCCGCTTGCAGTCGGAAACACCAGCGCCGGCCGGCTGCCATCGGGCGCTTGCCTGAGCGTTTGACTAACGCCGTCGTTTAGATAGCGCAGCGGATTGCGGTCGTGCTGAGCATCCGGCGCGCACGGCCATTGCAGCGACGTCTCGCGCAGCCGTGCGTAACTGGCGCCGCGCAGGTCGTAGCCCGTCCTGGGGTTCGACGCGCGCGTGATCTCCGCGAAAACTTCCTCTGCCGAGGCATAGCTGAAGGCCTCGGCAAAGCCCATGGCACATGCCACCCGCGCGATGATCTGCCAGTCCGGCAAGGCGTCGCCGGGCGGCTCGATGGCCTTTTGCATGAGCGTGAGGTTGCGCTCGGAGTTGATCATCACGCCTTCCGCCTCGGCCCACAGCGCACCGGGCAGCAGCACATCGGCGTAGCGATTGGTCTCGGTGTCGAGAAACGCGTCCTGGGCGATCACCAGTTCCGCAGCCTGCAGCCCTGCGATCACGTTCTGCCGGTTGGCGACGCTCGCTACCGGATTGGTACAGATGATCCAGCAGGCCTTGATCTCGCCCGCCGCCATGCGCGAGAACATATCGATGGTCCCGTTGCCGGTTTCCGCTTTCAAGGTACCCGGTGCGATGCCCCACAAGTCCTCGACGAACGCGCGGTCTTCCTCCACTAGTATGGAGCGCTGACCAGGCAAACCCGGCCCCATGTAGCCCATTTCGCGGCCACCCATCGCGTTCGGCTGGCCCGTCAGCGAAAACGGCCCGCTGCCCGGGCGGCAGATCTTGCCCGTCGCGAGATGCAGATTGCAGATTGCGTTGGTATTCCACGTGCCGTGCGTGCTCTGGTTCAGGCCCATGGTCCAGCAGCTCAGCCACTCCGGCGCCTCGCCGATCCATTGCGCGGCGGTATGGATATCCGCCTCGGAGAGGCCCGTCAGCGCGGCCACTTTCTCAGGCGCATAGTCATCGAGGAAGGCCGGCATCTCGTCCCAGCCCTCGGTGGCGGCTGCGATGAACGCGGGGTCCGCGTGACCGTTTCGGTGCAACAGATGCAGCAGGCCGTTGAGCAGCGCGAGGTCGGTGCCCGGCTTGATCTGCAGATAGAGATTCGCCTTGTCCGCGGTCGTGGTGCGGCGCGGATCGACCACGATCAGCTTCGCGCCGGCCTTGACCCGGTCCATCATGCGCAGATACAGGATCGGATGACAGTCGGCCATATTGGCGCCGATCACAAAGAACAGGTCGGCCTTGTCGAAGTCCTGATACGAGCCCGGCGGACCGTCGGCGCCCAGCGACAGTTTGTAGCCGCTGCCGGCACTCGCCATGCACAACCGCGAATTGGATTCGATCTGGTTGGTGCCCACGAAACCCTTGGCGAGCTTGTTGGCGAGATACTGTGCCTCGATCGACATCTGCCCGGACACGTAGAAGGCGAGCGCGTTGGGCCCGTGGCTGTCGAGCAGCGCACGCAGGCGACGGCCGGTGTCGGCAATCGCCTGATCGAGCGGCAGCGGGATCGGGTCGCCAAGACGGTCGCGCCGCTGGAAGGCGGTTTCGAGCCGGCCCGACTTGCGCAGCGCGACATGCGCCGAAGAGCCCTTGGTGCAGAGCCGCCCGAAGTTGGCGGGGTGTTCGCGGTCGCCGGCAATCTTGACGACCTGGCCGTCCTCGACCTGCAGGACCATGCCGCAGCCGACGCCGCAGTAGGGGCATACCGTCTTGACGCTGGCGCTGCTCATCTCGTGATCGACCCTCTCGTGCCTTGCGGTGCCTTCTCAGGCGTTCTCAGGTGTTCTCAAGCAGTCATATCGCAACCCACACCTGACCGTCCCTGACCTGCGCGGCAAATGCGCTGACCGAATGCTCGGGGGCTTCAAGGCATTCGCCGGTGCGCAGATCGAAATGCTGCTTGTAGATCGGCGAGGCCACCACGATGCGCTCGCCGAGGCTGCCGATCAGCCCGCGCGAGAGCACCGCGGCCTGCGAGCAGGGATCGTAGTTGTCGATGGCGTACACCCCGCCCTCGCCGCCCCCCACCTTGAACACGGCCACCTGCTTGCCGTCGACGAGGGCGCACACTCCCGTATTCGGCACGATCTCGTCGAGCGCACAAACCGGCACCCAGTCGTGCGGATTGGCTTGCGTGCTCATGATGGATGACTCGGGTTCAGCGATGGCTGGCTCATTGTGCATATCCGCTTGCATGTCGATCTCCTCAAACCGTCTCTGCAACCACAGGCACCGGAAAAGGTCTCGCTGACGCACGTTCTTCCAGCGTTGCGGGACGAATCTGGCCGCGTTCCTCGACAAAGGCCACGTTCTGGTCGGCCTGATCGCTGTTGACGAAATGGCGGAAGCGCTTGCGCGTCTCGGGGTCGGTCACGGCCTTCTTCCATTCGCATTCGTACGTGTCGATCACGTTCTGCATTTCGGCTTCCAGCTCTGCAGCGAGCCCCAGCTTGTCGTGCACCACCACGTCGATCAGGTATTCCAGACCGCCTTCGAGGTTGTCGCGCCACACGCTGGTACGCTGCAGCCGGTCGGCGGTGCGCACGTAGAACATCAGGAAGCGGTCGATATAGCGCACGAGGGTCTCGCGGTCGAGATCCGCCGCCAGCAGTTCGGCATGACGCGGCTTCATGCCGCCGTTGCCGCAGACATACAGATTCCAGCCCTTCTCGGTGGCGATAATGCCGACGTCCTTGCCCTGCGCTTCGGCGCATTCGCGGGTGCAGCCCGACACGCCGAACTTGATCTTGTGCGGCGAGCGCAGGCCTTTATAGCGGTTCTCGATGGCGACGGCGAGCCCGACCGAATCGCCGACACCATAGCGGCACCACGTCGAACCCACGCACGATTTCACGGTGCGCAACGACTTGCCGTAGGCATGGCCCGATTCGAAACCGGCCGCAATCAGTTCTTCCCAGATCAGCGGCAGCTGATCGACGCGCGCGCCGAACAGGTCGACGCGCTGGCCGCCGGTAATCTTCGTATAGAGGCCGTATTTCTTCGCCACCTGGCCCACGGCGATCAGGCCTTCCGGCGTAACCTCGCCGCCCGGCATGCGTGGCACCACCGAATAGGTGCCGTCGCGCTGGATATTGGCGAGGTAGTAGTCGTTCGAATCCTGCAGGCTCGCGTGTTCCTTCTTCAGCACGAACTCGTTCCAGCACGAGGCGAGAATGCTGGCGACCGCCGGCTTGCAGATATCGCAGCCAAGGCCGTGACCGTGCTTCTCGAGCAGCGCGCCGAAGGTCTTGATGCGCTCGACCCGCACGATGTGATGCAGTTCCTGGCGCGAATACGGAAAGTGCTCGCAGACATGGTTGTTGACGGCCAGCCCCTGCTTTTTCATTTCCGCCTTCATTACCTGGGTGACGAGCGGCACGCAGCCGCCGCAGGACGTGCCCGCGCAGGTGGCCGTCTTCAATGCGCCGATACTGGTGGCGCCTGCGCCGACCGCCGCGCAGATTTGCCCTTTGGAAACGTTGTTGCACGAGCAGATCTGCGCGCCGTCGGGCAGCGCGTCGACGCCCAACCCCGGTTTGGCCTTGCCGTCGCTGGCCGGCAGGATCAGGAATTCCGGCGCCTCCGGCAACTCGATGCGGTTCAGCATCATCTGCAGCAGCGTGCCGTATTCGGTGGCGTCGCCCACCATCACCGCGCCGAGCAGTTGCTTGCCGCAGTCGGACACCACCAGCTTCTTGTAGACCTGCTTGCGTTCGTCGCTGAACTGGTAGGCGCGGCTGCCCGGCGTCTTGCCGTGCGCGTCGCCAATGCTCGCCACGTCCACGCCCATCAGCTTGAGCTTGGTGCTCATATCCGCACCGGCAAAGCCAGCCTCGGCGCCGAGCAACTGTTTGGCTGCAATGCGCGCCATTTCGTATCCCGGCGCGACCAGCCCATACACCATGCCGTTCCATGCGGCGCATTCGCCGATCGCGTAGATGTCGGGGTCGCTGGTGCGGCAGGTCGCGTCGATTGCAATGCCGCCGCGCGGTCCCAGTTCCAGTCCGCAAGCGCGGGCAATCTCATCGCGCGGCCGGATGCCGGCGGAAAACACGATCATGTCGGTGTCGAGATGCGTGCCGTCGGCAAACTGCATGCGATGCGTACCGGTCTCGCCATCGACGATCGCGAGCGTCTCTTTGCCCGTGTGGACCTGCACGCCGAGTTCCTCGATCTTGCTGCGCAGTACCCGGCCACCGCCTTCGTCGATCTGCACCGCCATCAGGCGCGGCGCAAACTCGACCACATGCGCGGCGAGCCCCATATCGAGCAGCGCCTTTGCGCATTCGAGCCCCAGCAGGCCGCCACCCACCACCACGCCCGTCCTGGCGCGCGCGCCGCAGGCCTGCATGGCTTCGAGATCTTCGATGGTACGGTATACAAAGCAGTCCTGACGATCGTTGCCTGCAATCGACGGCACAAACGGCGTCGAGCCGGTGGCAAGCACCAGCTTGTCGTACGAAAGCGTTTCGCCGCTCGAGATGCTCACGGTGCGCGCGGCGCGGTCGATCGCCACGGCCTTCGCGTTGAGCTTGAGCAGCAGGTTCTCGCGCTCGAAGAAGCCGGGCTTCACAAGCGACAGGTCGTCGGCGGACTTGCCGGAAAAGAATTCGGACAGGTGAACGCGGTCGTATGCCGGACGTGGCTCTTCGCACAGCACGCTCACGTGCAGCCTGGACCCCGCCTCGTCCACGAGACATTCGAGGAGCTTGTGCCCCACCATCCCGTGACCGATCACGACAACGTTCATGACAGGGGTTTCATCCGTTTCCAGCTCGGTTCGCGACATGATTTTCGTCCGGCAAATAAAAAGGCGTCCCGCGGATCCAGTCGTCTGGTGACTGAATTCGGGGGACGCCGTTGTCCAAAAGCCCGTAATCTGAGGAGTGACTTTTGCTGCAGTACCGGCCGGATCGTCGTTGATCCGCCGGGTCTCTTTATGCAAAGGCTGTGCCATCCGAGGCATCTTCCGCAACGGCCCACGCAGCGGGCTTCGTGCGATTGCCAGGCGCTAGCGGCACGCCAGGTGGCGATGCATTTTGATGCGGCATGGCACAACGGTGGTGCGGCGCAGCACAGCGTGCGTGCAGCGCGTCTGATGCAAGACGCCCCGATCACACTCCGCTATCCGCCCGCACACCTGCGGCCGAAATCGGATGCGCCACCACCAGCGGCTCGGCAGGCAGCGCCCACTTGAGCCAGCGGGCACGATGCAGCGCCACGAGTGCGAAGGCAAACGCCGACAGCACGCCGAAGGTGGCAAAGCCCATCTGATAGCTGCCGGTGCTTTCCTTGGCGATGCCCATGATCACCGGCAAATAGAATCCGCCGATGCCACCAGCCGCGCCGATGATGCCCGACATCAGGCCGGTCTTGCCTTTCCAGCGTTGCGGCACGAGCTGGAAGGTCGCGCCGTTGCCGAGTCCGAAGCACAGGTAGGTCGCCACCAGCAAGGCAATGCCGGCCGGCAGCGGCGGCATCCATGCGGCAAAGGCGAAGTCGCACAGCGAAGTGCCGGCAAGCAGCAGCACCAGCGCCCGCACCCCGGAGATGCGGTCGGCGATCAGACCGCCGATCGGCCGCACGAGCGCGCCGGTGAAAGCAAGCAGCGACATGAACAGCCCCGCTTCGAGCTTCGGCAACTGATACAGCGAAACCAGCAGCGTCGTCACATACGAGGACATGCCGACGAAGCCGCCAAACGTGATGCTATAGATGAGCATGACGACCCACGTATCGCTTTCTGCGAGCACGCTGCGATAGTGCTTCGGCAGCACGGCGATGGCGAGCAGCGCGCCGAGCACCGGCAACAGCAGCACCCCCGTCTTGCCGCCGCCGAAGACGCCCGCATGCACGGCCAGCACGAGAGCGATCAAACCGGCGAGCGTGATGCAGAAGCTGCGCAAGGCGCGCGGCGCGCTGCCCGATTTCGGCCCGAGGTCTTTGGCCCAGAAGAACAGTGCCACCGCGGCCAACGCCAGCAGCGGCAGTGCGGCGCCCGCGGCTTTGGCCCAGCCGAAGTGGTCGGCGATACTGGGAAACATGAAGCCGTCGAGCACCGCGCCGATGTTGCCGGCGGCGGCGAGACCGAGCACGAGGCCCTGCACCTTGGGCGGATAGTTGCTGCCGGCCATCGGCAAGGCCACCGCGAAACTGGCGCCGCCCACGCCGAGAAACACGCCCAGCACCAGCAACGTCACATAGGATGGCGCGACCGGCGACAACAGCAGGACAACTGACGGTATCGCCGAGAGCGCCACGCCGAGCAAGGCGATGCGCCGCCCGTCATAGGCCTGGTACAGATTGCCGAGCGTCACCCGCAGGATGGCCGCACCCAGCACCGGCACCGCGACGAGAAAGCCGAGCTCGGCCGGCGACATCGCGATGTCCTTGTGGATGAACGGGGCCAGCGGGCCGAACATCACCCACACGGTAAACCCGGTATCGAAGTACAGAAAGCACGCCAGCAACGCGCGCCAGTTGCCGCTTTTCAGCGAATTCAATAGATGTTTCATGGGTCGCTCTCGCAGGGTAAAAACTATTGAAGCGCGCGCTCGGCGCGCCATTGCTGGCCTTGAACGGCTGCGCCGCCAGCGCGATGAACTGCTGGATGCGTTCATCGGCCTTGCGGCTGCCGAAGTAGACCTCGCGCAGCGCCGCGGAGAACTCACCGATGATCTGTCCGGAGACGGCATCGGAGCTGCTATGGGTCTGCTGTTTCATCGTGAACGTGACTCACCTTGCACGGCGCAAAATGGAGCGCAAAAAAAAAGCGTCCCGAGTGCCTGGCGCGCCCCGATTGCTCGGATGGCCGCTAGGTACTCGGGACGCCGTTGTCCCTGCGGGTCGCTGCGATGAGCAACCCCTCAAGAGTCGATACGTTGAGGCCGCCGTTGGCCTCGCTGCGTTGCAATGCAATAGCTATGCCACGTGAGCGCGAGGCGTGCCCGCGCAGCGCTGGCGAGGGGCGCTGCAGATCCCCTTCTCGTCGCGGCAAAACGCAGCGGGGTAAGGCTGGATAAGGCCGGGCGCCCTGTCGCTACGAGCTTTTGACGAGGCCATTCAGGCGCGAAGGTATCGCCCGGCGAGATCGTCACAGCCGCTCGCGGAGGGTTTGGGCAAGCGCCGTTGCGGCGCGACGTGAATTGAGTTGGTGCAATTTTCTGGTGCGTCGCACCATGTTATTGCACCGCCTCCAGCGCCTGTGCGATAGCAGCGCGCCAGCAAGGTTGCCGGTGACGCGGTAACATCCGGATTCGCGTTTAAGCGCCTGCTGCGTAGCGTCAGGGTCCAGCGCGAGCTAATAACTGAGCGCTGGACCCGGCATCGAACCGGCCGCGCCAACGGCTTCATCCCCTGCCATACGTTCGCGCGGCGCCGAGAAGCCGCACGGGCTCTCTCTAAAGCGACGGCATGTCACACCATCCAAAGACAGTTCGCCCCCTCGTCATTGCCTCCGTCATGGCTTCCATGGCGATGGTCGCTATCGAGGCCACCATCGTCTCCACCGCCATGCCGCAGATCGTCACGCAGCTCGGCGGCCTGCACCTGTATAGCTGGGTCTTCTCCTCGTTTCTGCTGGCACAGACGGCGATGACCGTCGTGTTCGGCAAGCTCGCCGACCTGTATGGCCGCAAGCCCATCGTGTTGATCGGCATTGTCATCTTCCTGGTGGGTTCGGTGCTCGCCGGGTTTGCGTGGTCGATGCCCGCGATGATCGCGTTCCGGCTGATCCAGGGCGTCGGCGCAGGGGCGATCCAGCCGGTCACGCTGACGATTGTCGGCGACCTGTATCCGGCGCGCGAACGCGGCAAGATCCAGGGTTACCTCGCGAGCGTGTGGGCGATTGCCGCGGTGGTCGGACCGATGGCAGGCGGTTTGCTGATACGAGACCTGTCGTGGGCGTGGATCTTCTGGATCAATATTCCGATCGGCCTCGCCTCCGGTGCCGGCTTCCTCGCGTTTCTGCACGAGCATGAAAAGCGCGAGCGGCCGTCCATCGATATCGCCGGCGCCACGCTCTTCACGGTGTCGATCGGCGCGCTGATGATGGGCCTCACCGACGTCGGCAGCTCCAGCGACGCGCTGGTCGCCTTCGAGTTCGCGCTCTTTATCGTCTGCGGTGTGCTGTTCGTCTTGCAGGAGCGCCGCGCCACCGATCCGATGATCTCGTTCGCGCTGTGGGGGCATCGACCCATCGCGGCGTGTAATGTCGCCACGGTGCTCTCGGGCATGGCGTTGATGGGCCTGACGAGCTTTTTGCCGATGTATGTGCAAGGCGTGCTGGGCCGCTCGCCGGTGGTGGCCGGTCTCGCCTTGACGATGATGATGGTGGGCTGGCCGAGCGGCGCAACGCTCGCCGCCCGCTCCTTCCACCGGCTCGGCTTGCGGCGCACGCTGGTCGGCGGCAGCGTGTTTTTGCCGCTCGGCGCGGTGTTCTTTGCGACGCTCGGCCCCGAGAGCAGTCCGGTGTTCGCCGGCATCGGTTCGCTGGTGATGGGCTTCGGCATGGGGATTTCCAGCATCAGCGCGATCATCCTGATCCAGGAAATCGTCAAGCCGTCCGAGCGTGGCAGCGCCACCGCATCGAATCTGTTCGCCCGCAACCTGGGCAGCACGCTCGGCGCGGCGATGTTCGGCGCGGTGTTGAACTACGGTCTCGCGCACTCGTCCGGCATCGCCGCCGTGACGGCGGACCAGCTCAGGCAGATTCTCGACGCGGCACCGGGACATGTCGCGAGCGCCACGGCCGTGCGGCTCGCGCTGCATCAGTCGCTGCATCTGACCTTCACCTCGATTCTGGTGATCTCGGTGCTGGCGGTGGTTTCGTTGATGCTCGTGCCAGCCATCAAGCTGGAACCGGCGCGGGCGGTGTCGGCGGGTTGAGGGCTGAGATGGGTGGGGAGCTTCAGCCATTCCCACCCTCTTCAATGCATCACGCAACGCCCACTCCAGTACGCGAACTTACGTTCGCTGCACGATTTTCACACCTCGGCTAGACTGCCCGAAACCTCGCTCGAGACAAGCGAGCGCGCCATGCGCCACAGGGCGTCAACCCGCCGGCCTTCGATGAACGCCGCCCGCGCGCCGAATTCAATGCTCTGACAAATTGGCAAATGAATACTCAAGACTATTTCTCGCGGATCGTTGCGGAAATCAACACTCTCATTTGTTACCCAGTCAATATTCAATGCACGCGTATGGCTCTAGAATCCGGCACGTTATTCAAGCACTTATGCGCTTGAATTGACGGATGGCGCGTTTGCACGGCGCGTCTTAACAACAAAGCGCTTGCCCCTGGCAAGGCACTCTGGTTGTCAGAAATCCCATGCGATCGAATAAAAAAACCCGGCAAGGCAAAATACTTCGCGCTCTGGTTTTTTGCGCGCTAACGATCGGTCCAGCGTGTGCCCATGCCGACCAGTTCGGCGTGCAGTTTGCCGGTGGCGTCGCGGATCACGACATAAAAAAGGCCGATCTCGGCCTCGTCTGGGACCCTGGTTTAACCTGGTGGGAAATCGGCGGTTATCACTTTACTGTGGTCGGAGAAGCGCACGTCGCCTACTGGGACATCCGGGAGTCCGGCGCCGCTCACCCGGACATCTGGGAATTCGGCCTGACGCCGGTGTTCCGCTTCATCAAGAGTTCGGGTTGGTTCCGCCCGTACTTCGAAGGTGGCGTCGGCGTACGCCTGCTTTCGCATGTGCGGGAGACGGAAGACCGCACCCTGTCCTCGTCATTCCAGTTTGCCGACATGCTCGGCGTGGGCGCGCAATTCGGCGAGCATCAGCAATACCAGGCCGGTATGCGCTTCCAGCACGTCTCGAATGGCGGCCTCGAACACCCCAACCCCGGCGCCAACTTCGGCGAAGTCTATCTGCAGTACAACTTCTGAGCGCGCCCGCACGCCGCGCTAGCACAAGGTGTTCCTGATTCGGGCCACTGCGTGCTATCGTTGAGTTGCATCAAAGGACGGTTCACGCACCGTCGGGAACCGAACGCAACTCATCGTAGCGAGCGTCGCCATGAGTGAAGTACGCCTCCATCTGAGCCCACGCGACCGCGTGGAACTGCTTTGCTGGCTCACCTGCGGGAGCCTCGGCGCCTATTACCTCAATGAGACCTGGCCGGAACCCTCGTTCCACGTACAGGCAGCCCACAAGTGGCTTGACCGTCACTTACGGGAGGCTGACTGGCTGAGCGTCGCCAAGCTCTCCGCGCTGGCGCTGGAGATTGCCGCCCGCCACGCGCGCTTTGTCGAAGCGGAATGGGCGCGCGACGCGGTCGAAGAAATCCTCGATACGGACGACCTCGATTTCCAGGCGCGTCTCGTTCTGCAAGTGCTGACCGACTGCCAGCTCGCCCTGGCGGATAAGCGCATCGCAGACTGAACCGCACGCCATCGCGCGATTACCGCCAGCCCGCCAGGGTTTTCACGTAGCGCAGCGTCGCGGCGACGCACCCCACGCTCAGGTCGGCTCATGCCCGACCGATGATGGCTCGTGCACGCCGCTTAACCCCACCCCGAAGTTCAGCCTGAGCCATTTTCCGTCGCTGCATTTTACTAAGGGATGCTGACTATATGGCTCCCACTATGGGAAGTCATTTCCCTTAACCACGCCAGCCACGCCAGCCGCGACCCTATTCGCAGCACTTCCCTGCTTGTCCCGCCGCTGCGGCGCGCTTACCACCCGCAGCGGAGCGCCCAAACGTTTGCGCCCTCAATCTGAAGCGTCTGCTGCACATGGCGGCACGCCGCGTTACCGCGCCGAGGCCCGCCCACAGGCACGAAGGCCACATAAACCCGCGCGTCGCGCTAAAGAGATCGGTAAATGCGTCGTTATCCACTGGTATGAGGCAGCAAAGTTTGCCGAAGGTCAGCGAGTCCATAGAAGACCGCTTGAGCAGGGCCACACACTCCGCAGGGGATTACATTGAATCAGCAACAGTCGTCAAGGTCGCGGACCGCCGCTCCGGGCGAAATCATCTACTCGGAAGGGTACGTTGGAACCTCCGCCATCTACGTGATCGCAGACGGCAAAGTCGAAATCTCTACACAGTGCGACGAAAAGCGGGTGGTGCTCGCCACCCTCGGCAAAGGCGAAATCTTCGGTGAGTCGGCCTTGCTGCCGTCCGAGCCCCGCGGCTCGACCGCCAAGGCCCTGACTTTCTGCCGCCTGACGGTCGTCGAAACCAGCCTCGTGGAGCAGGAACTGGAGCGCGTCTCGCCGCTGCTTCGTCACCTGGTACGCACGCTGATTCGCCGCACCAAGCGCAAAGACGATCTGCTCGCCACTTACACCCATGCTGACTTTCTGCCCGGCGTGCTGTCCTACGCTCACGTGCTGGCGTTGATGGCCGGTAACGACAACCGCGACGAGTGGACGCGCCGCTCGTCGAACGAGGAAACCTCGGTGCCGCTCGCGGAAGTCATCAAGAAGTGCCGCGCCATCGCCGGACATTCCCGCCTGCACGTCATGGCCATGCTCAAGCGCATGGAAAAGCTCAACCTGGTGAGCTTCGATGCCGGGCGCCCGGAACTCGTCGGTAAGGGTTCAGCCTCCAACGACGGCGCCGCAGGCCGCCACATGGTCACCTTCGACCCGGTGCGCATCACCGAGCGCGCCCAGCAGGTGGCCGATCACGATCTGGACGTGGCGATTACCGGCGAACTCGAGCTGATCGAACTGTCGGATCTCGAGGCGCTGATCGGCGTCGAACGGCAGTTGATCCTCAAGAAGCTGTCGCACTCGGAAATCGCCGAGGACATTTTTGCGTTCCGCAAGACCAAGGTGCTGAACTACATCGAAGAAAACGGCACGGCCTATTTCTCGAAGCGCAAGATCCGTTCGGCAAGCGAGCTCGAATCGCTTGCTGACCTCGAATACATCGACCAGCGCACCCTGTTCGACGCGGTCAGCGCTTTCGACACCTACGATCTCGCCAAGCTGCTCACCGCGATGGCCGATCACGCGATTGCCGACCGGTTGCTCTCGGTGATGACCCAGGCGCGCCAGAACGAGATCTCCTGGATCATGCGGCGCGACGTCAAGGTCGATCCGCTGGAGATACCGGAGATCGAGCAACGCTTTATCGACCTGGTGAAGAGCATCAAATCGCCGTCGATGAGCGCGTCGATTCCGGTCGGCTCGCCGGTCTAGCAGGCGAACGCGCAGGACGGCGCACGGTGCACCACGCGCCGTGCGCCGCCGTGTGCCGCCCGATCAGCCTTGAACAGCACGAACCCGCCGTCCTTCATTTGAATTTTCGAGGTCTTTTATGGATTTCCTGACGCTCTGTGGTGCCGTTGTCGGCATCGCAGCCATCGTGCTCGGCTTTTCGCTGGAAGGCGGGCGCTTTGCCTCGCTGTTCCAGCTCGAAGCGCTCGTCATCGTGCTCGGCGGCACGATCGGCGCCGTGATGGTTCAGAACACCTGGGGACGCTTTTCCGACGGTGTGCGGCAATTGCGGCTCGCCTTCGTCACCGCCAAACCGGTCGATCAGGAAAACCTCTCGGTACTGCTCGAGTGGGGCCACAAGGCCAAGCTGAACGGCATGCTCGCGTTCGAGTCAATGGATCCGGCCGGGATTCATCCGTTCGCCAAGCGCGGGCTCGAACTGATCGCCAACGGCGTCGCCACGGCCGTCATCGAAGACGCGCTGCAACGCGAACTGGACGCCTACGAACGCAATCACATGGCAGCCGCACGCATCTGGCTGCAGGCGGGCGGCTACGCGCCGACCTTCGGCATTCTCGGCGCCGTGCTGGGGCTGATCCAGGTGACGGGCCACATCCTCGAACCGGCGCAGCTTGGCCAGGGCGTGGCGGTCGCCTTCGTGACGACGCTGTATGGCCTCGCGCTCGCCAACGTGCTGTTTCTGCCGATCTACGGCAAGATCAAGGCGCAGGTGGATAGCGAACTGCGCTACCGCAAGCTGTACTTCGACGGGCTGCTGGCCATCTCGCGCAGGGAATCGCCGCAGACCATCGAGACGCGCCTCACCGGCGACGTCCGCGAACGCTCCAAAGAACTGCTGGCGTAATCCACCATGGCGCTCGCATCCGAACGACACAATCCGAAGCTCGACGACGACGTGGAGGCCCGGCCCGAGCGTTGGCTGCTCTCCTACTCGGACCTCGTCACCACGCTGATGGTGCTGTTTCTGGCGCTGTATGCCATCCAGCTGGCGAAATACCACGAACTGGAAATCAAGCTGCTGGAAGCCTCGCGCAGCGTCAAGAACGACAAGGCGCCGGCCGCCGTTGCGACGCTCAGCCCGCCAGGCAGTCCCACAAGCGGTGCGCCGCTGGCCTCGAAAACCGAACTGCTGTCGCTGTTGAAGGTGCTGCGCGATAAAGGGCAAATCAATATCGACGAACAGACCGGCGGCGTGGAAATCGGCATCAATGCGAAGGTGCTGTTTCGCCCGGGCGATGCGCATTTGCTGCCGGATTCGACCGACGTGCTCGACCAGGTGGCCGCCGCGTTGAAGGATTATTCGACCCACAACATTCTGGTAGAAGGACACACCGACAGCACGCCGATCTCGAACGCGAAGTACGAATCGAACTGGGAGCTCTCGTCCGCTCGCGCCGGCGCGGTGGTGCGATTCTTCGTGGATAAGGGCATCGAGCCGCATCGCCTCGCGGCTATCGGCCGCTCCGACAATATCCCGCTGATGATCGGCGACGATGCCGTGGCGCGCGCCGCCAACCGCCGCGTGACCATACTCGTTCAGTATTGAGCGCATCCCCGGCTGCGGACTTCGTAGCAAACATCCCTCAGACCAAAGCCAGTCCTGCTACGCTATAGACGCGGCCAGCCCGGGGGCGCCGATGCACAGCCCCGGCTGTGCAGGCCTCACTGCGCGCACCATACTGTGCCGGCCGCATTGAGCGAGCTGCACCGAGCCGCTTGCCGGTTAAACCATGCCCGCCACAAGAACGGAGCTTTCATGCGACACCCGCGCCCACGTCCTCCGCAGTTTCAAGGCGAGCATTCCCATGCGGATCTGCGCGATCTGACCTTGACGTTCGCGCCGGTCGCCGTGTTCGTGGTGCTGGTGATCACGCTGGTCGTGTGGCTCGTCGATCCGGCGCCGCCGCGCACCATTACGATGAGCGCCGGCCCACACGACAGTTCGTTTCTGCTGGCGGCCAACGAGTACAAGAAGATTCTCGCGCGCAACGGCATCACGCTGAAGGTGCTGGAATCGGACGGCTCGATGCAGAACCTGCACCGGCTGCTGGACCCCAAACAGCATGTGGATATTGCGCTCGTGCAGGGCGGCGTGGCCGGCGGGCTCGACATCTCCTCGCTGATGTCGCTCGGCAGTGTGTTCTACGACCCGGTGGTGGTGTTCTATCGCGGCACCGGCATCACGCGCCTCTCGGAACTCGAAGGCAAGCGCATCGCCATTGGCCGCGAAGGCAGCGGCACGCGGGTGCTGGCGCTCAAGCTGCTGGAGGCGAACGGCATCGAGCCGGGGCGCGACACGCCGCTGTTGCCCGACGACGGGCTGCAAGCCGCCACCAAGCTGGTCTCGGGCGAGGCCGATGCGGCGATCCTGAACGGCGATTCGGCCACCCGTGCCCTGATGCTGCGTCTGCTGCGCGTGCCCGGCATCTCGGTGATGGACTTCGAGGAGGCCAATGCCTATACGCGGCTCTTTCCGTATCTGGACGAAATCGACCTGCCGCCGGGCGTGCTCGACCTGCGCCGCAAGATCCCGCCCGACACGGTCCACCTGATCAGCCCGACCGTCGAACTGGTGGCGCGTACCAACCTGCACCCGGCCATCTCGGACCTGCTGATCGAAGCCGCTCAGGAGATCCACGGCATGCCCGGTCTGTTGCAACACGCGGGGCAATTCCCGAGTCCGGTCGCCCACGAGTATCCGATCAGCGACGACGCCCAGCGCTACTACAAGACCGGCAAGAGCTTCCTGTACCGCAACCTGCCGTTCTGGCTGGCGAGCATCGGCGACCGCACGCTGGTTCTGCTGCTGCCGGTTGCGGTACTGCTGTTCCCTGCCCTGCGGCTGGTCCCGGCGCTGTATAGATGGCGTGTGAGGTCGCGCATTTACCGCTACTACGGTTCGTTGATCGCGATCGAACGCGAAGCGTTGAAAGACCCCTCGCCCGCTCAGCGCCAGGCGCTTTTCCAGGAGCTGGATCAGATCGAAGAGTCGCTCAACAGCCTGCGCATGCCGCTCGCTTACGCCGATGCGTTTTATGTGCTGCGGGAGCATGTTGGGTTTGTGCGGGTGCGGCTGGGGCAGGCTTGAGGGGGTGGTCCTGATTGACGCTTGCCAGGCTCGCCGTCAGAATGCGGCCTGTCAAAACTCCTGACCGATGAGCCCGCATGTCGCACGCCCAAGATGCAGCACACGAACTGCCCGCCACATGCCCTAACTGCGATGCCCCCGTTCACGGGCCGTTCTGCGCGCAGTGCGGCCAGGAGACGGTTCACGAAATGCCGACCTTGCGCGAGTTCGCGCACCAGTACCTGCATCATTACGTCGCCGCGGAGGGCAAGCTGCTGCCTACCGTCAAGATGTTGCTGTTCAAGCCGGGACAACTGACGCTCGAGTATCTCGAAGGCAGGCGGCGGCGCTATGTGATGCCGCTGCCGCTCTATGTTACGTTCAGCTTTCTGTTTTTTCTGCTGCTGAGCTGGTCGGGGGCGATGACGCATCCGCATCTCGTGTACATCGACAATCAGCCCGCGGCGCACCCCACCCAGGCGCTTAGCGCCCTCGCCGCCTCTGAGACCGATGCGGGCGACAAGCAGGTGCTGAATTTAGCCGCCAGTGCGATGAGCGTACTGGATCAACCAGACAAGCTTGCCGAGTTCAGCGAACACCTGCTGCATCGGCTGCCGTATGCGGTGTTCGTGCTGATGCCGGTGTTTGCGGCGATGTGTGCGCTCGTTTATCGTCGCCGGCGGCAGAACTACGGTATGCATCTGCTGTTTACCGTGCATTTGCACGCGTTTATTTTCGCGGTGTTTCTGGTGTGCCTCGTGCCCGGTGTGAGCGGCTATGCGGCGTGGGCCGCGCTCGTGATCCTCGCCTATCTGATCGTGGCGCTCAAGCGTGTGTATGGTGGGCGGTGGTGGCCGCAGGTCGTGCGCGGGGTGGTGCTGGCTGGCTGTTATGGCCTGGTTAGCGGCATCGCACTGGCGGTGGTTACCTTCATTTCCAGCGGGGTTCATCTGCGGCTTTCTTGAGGGGCTTTGCGGTGACGGTCCTATCGCGGCCCCCTCTTGTTGCAAAGCCATTACTGTTATTACCGTTCGTTGCGGTCGTTCGTGCGCAATACGGGTGCGCCTCAAGCCGCGCGTGGCTGGCGCGTTATTTCACGCTCCTTTGCAAAGATTTCTGCCGTCAACTTTGTTGCACTTGCGTAACTCAAGGGCGTCTCGGCACAGCTACAGTTAAGCCGTCATCCCCCTGTTACGGAGGTCCAACATGAAAAGCAAACTGTTCGTCTGCCTCGGGTTTGGGGCACTTGTTCTTGGTGCTTCGCAGGTCGCTAATGCAGGCGTGTCCGTCGGGCTTAATTTTGCCGTGCCGGCGCCGGTTTATGTCGCGCCTGCACCTGTATATGTTGCGCCTCCGCCCCCCTCTTCTGTTGTGGCTTATCAGCCTGTTTATCAGCCTGTCGGGATGCCGGTTGTTGCTACTAGTGTTGTTATTGGGTGGCATGGCGGAAACTACTGGGACGGGCGGCGGTGGTGGTCAAGGCATGATTGGTATGCGCATCGTAGGTGGTAATCCGCTTTTTTGCTTTGGCCTGCGCGGCGCTTTGGGTGGCTTGCCTTACCGCGTTGGCCTTTCCTTGCGTTCTTAGTGGTCTATTGGCGTTGCCCCTGTGCGGGGCGGCACTTACTTTCTTTGCCGCCGCAAAGAAAGTAAGCAAAGAAAGCGGGCCCACACCGCTAGCTTTTAGGTGTCCATCACTTATATTAACCGGAAGTGGTCCGAAAACAAGACCTGCCCTCGCACCACTCCGCTCAGTGACACAGCGCTCATCCATCCCACTCCGCACTGCGTGCGTCGCGGTTGGGTCTGCACGGGAAAACGGAGAACGTGTCGCGCTTTTTGTCTCTCAGCATAGTCGAGGTATCACCCAATCAAGGCGCGAATCTTCGCGCCTTTTCATTGGACTCCTACTCGAGAAAGACCTGACTTTCTCGCATGTGGCACTGCCTGGTCGGTCGGAGTCGTCTCACCGGGAGTCGTTGGGGCGCGGCTCCTTTCTTACGCAGCCGGTAAATCACCTCTCATACAAACCAGCCGCGTCTGCTATTCCCCCTTTTTCTGAACCCTTAGTCTTTCATTGCGAGTTTTCGGCAGAAACCTACGTCATGAGGTATTTCTCTCTAGACGTCCCCGTCGGGGCAAAGAGCGTGACATTTACACTTGCGCCGGCAGCCTACGCTGACATTGGAACGTTATATCTCAGGTCTGGCTCGCCTACCACGCGCAATGCCGATTGTCAGTCCGTCGCTGTGAGAGGCGGGACCGCCACGTGCACCATCTCGAACCCGGCGCCTGGGACTTACTACGGCAGAGTGAACCCGAATACAGCCCTCACTGGCGCCACGATTCTGGCCACCTACACACAATAAGCTGTTCATCCGGGTAGCGTGCGCCTACGCCGCCTTTGCGGTGGTGGCGCGCGACTTCTCACGCAAGGAAAGCAAGGTATCTCAACAATGTCTAACTCCAACATCAGTGATCCCGACGAATCAGAGGTAAGCGGCCTGCTTGCTCGCGCTAGCGCCTGGTTCCTTGAACCCTCTAACCTGCAAGATGGGCTTAACCTCGTTGCTGCGCTGGCCAGAGCCAGGTGTGCTCCATGCTCCACTACTTGCCGAAGCGATCAGGCAGTTCAGAATTCATCACGCCGCCAACGCTGGGGCATTGGAGGCCCTGTGTCTCGCGTTGTACAAAATCGATCGCTTTGACGAGATGCTGAGTGTTGCCCGTCAGGGAATCGACATCGATCCGCAACGCGCCATTTTTCACTTCTATGCGGCACATGCTCTCAGCGTTTGCGGCAGTAACGTAGAAGCGATGTTTTACAGCAGGGAGGCAGCCCGACTCACGCCGGACGACCCTGTGATGCGACTTAGGTCGGTGGGGTCCGGTTATCGAGGATGTGCGCGGTGCGTTACAGGAATGGCTGGACGCGCCTCTCCGTCTTCCTCCTGAAAGGAAGAATAGGTAATGCGTCAGTAACCTCCTTCCATTCCCACTGGCCTAGACTCGCTCTCCAATGTTGTTCGGAGCGCTCTCATGTCACAGCCGGTTGCCGTCGCGATCCATTCCCTTCATTCCTTCGAGCTGACCGGTGATGGTCAATACCTCATGCTCAAGGGGAATCAGCCCGATAGCATCGCCTTGCACTACTCCGTCATGCACGAGCTGCTGGCCGCTATTTCTAATGCCATCGGATGGTCTGCGCGAGTTCGCCAGCAAAACGACGACGTGAAGTTCGCCATGCCCTGCGAGGCCTGGGCCGTCGGTAAGGATAAGGGTGAGTCCTCCCATCTGCTGCTCTCGTTTCGGCTGCCCGGCGGCGCCGAGCTGTCGTTTCGCATGCATCGCGCCGAAGTGCGTCAGATGACCGAAGTGCTCTCCCTCGTCACAGGTCTCGCCAAGGTCAATGGTGCGGCCGGCGTTCGCCTCCAATAGCGCGCCGTGCCCATCGTTCGCTCGCGGCTCCGCCCTCGCCTTGCCTCTCTCGCAGCGCCGTCCTCCGACTTGGAGCACCGGCTAAACATGCGCCTCCGATCCTTCTATTGCGTGTCTCTCCTGTCACCCAGAATGAACCTTGAAACACTTTCGGCCCGCTGCGCCCGTGCGCTGACATTTATCGGTCTGAGCGCGACTGCTGTCTCCGCCTTTGCCACCACCCCGTTCGTGGTGCGCGATATCCGTCTCGAAGGCCTGCAACGCGTCGAACCCAATACCGTCTTCTCGTATCTGCCCCTCAAGCAGGGCGACACCTTCACCGACGACAAGGCCTCGGAAGCCATCCGTGCGCTCTATGCCACGGGCTTCTTCAATGACGTCAAGATCTCGACCGAGGGTGATGTCGTGGTCGTTCAGGTGCAGGAGCGTCCCGCCATCGGCACCATCGATTTCGCCGGTCTCCACGAATTCGATAAGGACAACCTCACCAAGGCGCTGAACTCGGTCGGGCTGTCGCTGGGCCGCTATTACGACAAGTCGCTGGTCGACCGCGCCCAGCAGGAACTGAAGCGTCAGTACCTGACGCACGGCTACTATGCAGCCGAAGTCACCACCACGGTCACGCCAATCGACCGCGATCGCGTCGGTCTGCTGTTCTCGGTCATCGAAGGTCCGAGCGCCAGGATCCGCCAGGTCAACCTGATCGGCAACAAGGTCTTCAGCGACAGTACCCTCCACGATGAAATGCAGCTCTCCACGCCGAACTGGTTCTCGTGGTACACCAAGAACGACCTTTACTCAAAAGACAAGCTGACCACCGACCTCGATAACCTGCGTTCGTACTATCTCGACCGCGGCTATCTTGAGTTCAACATCGATTCGACTCAGGTTTCGCTGTCGCCGGACAAGAAGGACATGTACCTGACGCTCACGCTGCACGAGGGCGAGCCGTACACGATTTCCGGCATCCATCTGTCCGGTAATCTGCTGGACCGCGAAGCCGAGCTCTCGAAGCTCATCAAGATCAAACCGGGTGACCGTTTCTCGGCTGCGAAGCTGAAGGCCGCCACCAAGGCGGTGGTCGACAAGCTCGGTGAATACGGCTACGCGTTCGCCACCGTCAATGCCCAGCCGCAGATCGACCAGCAACACCACACGGTCGACCTCACGCTGCAGGTCGATCCGAGCCGCCGCGTCTACGTGCGCAACATCAACATTATCGGCAACACCCGCACGCGTGACGAAGTGGTGCGCCGCGAAATGCGCCAGCTCGAAAGCTCGTGGTTCGACTCGGGGCGCCTTGCGCTGTCCAAAGACCGTATCAACCGGCTCGGCTACTTCACCGACGTCGACGTGACCACCGTGCCGGTCGAGGGCACCCCCGATGAAGTCGATATCGACGTCAAGGTCACCGAGAAGCCCACCGGCTCGGTCACGCTCGGTCTCGGTTACGGTTCCGGCGAAGGCCCGATCATCTCCGCCGGGGTGTCGCAGGACAATGTGTTCGGCTCGGGTACGAGTCTTGCGGTGAACGTGAACACGGCCACCACCTTTCGGACGCTGACGGTCACCCAGGTCGATCCGTACTTCACGGTGGACGGCATCAAGCGGATTACCGACGTCTACTACCGCACCAGCGAGCCGCTCTACTATTCGAACGTCACCGACACGAGTTTTCGCATCATCACGCTCGGCGCCGATCTCAAGTTCGGCGTGCCGTTCTCCGAATCGGACATGGTCTACTTCGGCACCGGTATCGAGCAGAACCGCCTCGACGTGGACTCGACCACGCCGCAAAGCTATATCGACTATGTGAACGACTTCGGCCGTGTCTCGAACAACGTGCCGATCACGCTAGGCTGGTCGCGCGATAACCGCGACAGCGCACTGGTGCCGAGCAACGGCTATTTCACCCAGTTCAACGCCGAATACGGCACGCCGATCGCCCGCACCACCTATTACAAAACCGATGTGCAGGCACAGTATTACTACTCGTTCGCTAAAGGCTTCGTGCTCGGCCTGCACTTCCAGGGCGGTTACGGCAACGGTCTCGACGGCGAGCCGTACCCGATCTTCAAGAACTACTATGCAGGCGGCATAGGTTCGGTGCGCGGCTACGAGCCGAGCTCGCTGGGTCCGCGCGATGCCACCACGGGCGATCCGATCGGCGGTTCGAAGATGCTGGCCGGCAGCGTCGAATTGACCTTCCCGCTGCCCGGCACCGGCTACGACCGCACGCTGCGCATCTTCACCTTTGTCGACGGCGGCAACGTGTGGGGCACCGAAGGCAACAGCACCGGCGCCAACGGCCTGCGCTACAGCTACGGCACGGGTCTCGAATGGATCTCGCCAATCGGGCCGCTCAAGCTCGACTTCGGCCTGCCGATCGTGCGGCATGCTGGCGATCAATACCAGAAGTTCCAGTTTCAGATCGGCACGTCGTTCTGACGGCTCATGCCGCATCTCACGCCGTCTCTCATGGACCGCGCGTCAGCCACGCACGGTTTCCATAGCCATCCTGACAATTTACTTTCGAAACATTACTAAATCGAAATGTCTAGCCCGCGACGGCCTGCGTAATGGGTCGAAGCATTACCGTCTTTTACACAGCGCCTGTGGCGTAACTCCTCGCAACCACTTTGAGGGTTGCAAGGCACAGCAAGCACGCCCGTGCACATTAAACTCCTGCGCATGGCTATCCAAATTCTGGTCGTTGACGACGACGCCGATCTGCGCGATCTGCTGCGCACCTATCTGAGCAATTCCGGCTTCGAGGTTTCGGTGCTGCACGGCGCAAGCTCGCTGGAGCGCCGGCTCGAGCGGGAGCGCCCCGATCTGATCGTGCTCGACCTGATGATGTCGGACATCGACGGCCTGACCGCCCTGCGCAAGTTGCGCGCCACCGGTGACGACCTGCCGGTGATCATCCTGACCGCCAAGTCAGACGACGTGGACAAGATCGTCGGTCTCGAACTGGGCGCCGACGATTTCCTCGGCAAGCCGTTTAACCCGCGCGAGTTGCTGGCGCGCATCCAGGCCGTTCTGCGGCGCCGCACGACACCCGCGGCGGCGGCGCCCGAGCAGCGCGAGCCGTTCAGCTTCGGCCGTTTCACGCTCGACTTCCAGTCGCGCACCCTCAGCCAGCAGGGCCGGCCGGTCACGCTGGCCGACAGCGTGTTTGCGCTGCTGAAGATCTTTGTCGACCATCCCTTGCATGCGCTCAACCGCGAGCGCCTGCTCGAGCTGCTGCACGGCCCGGAATACGACGGTACCGATCGCGGCATCGACGTGCAGGTGTGGCGCCTGCGCCGCATCCTCGAAGCCGACCCGTCCGCGCCACGCATCATCCAGACCGTGCGCGGGCGCGGCTATATGTTCGTGCCCGACGGCGCTCCCGACCCAGGCTCCCCATGAATCGCGATCCGTCAAGGTGTGATGCCCTTTGCAATCGTCAAAAGCAATCGAAGCATGGTTCGAGGGTGACAACGAGCAGTAAACGTGGCACTTTTCCGCAGTTGCGAAAAAACGTACTTACCACCAGTTTTCGGAGATTGATATGAGCGAAGCCGTGTCCACGCAGCCCAAGCACTCGCGCCGCAGGTTCGTCCTGATTGCGGTCGTCGTGCTGGCGCTGGTCGCGCTCGTGGTTGTGCACCTGCTGAACCGGCCGAAGCCGGCGCGGGGTGCAGCGCCGCAAGTCGTCACGGTCGCCACCGCCACGCTCGGCTCGATGCCGGTCACCTTGAGCGAACTGGGCACCGTCACGCCCACCGCGACCGTCACCGTGTTGCCACAATTGAGCGGTTACCTGACCGCCGTCGGCTATCACGAAGGTCAGGACGTCGAGAAAGGCCAGTTCCTCGCCCAGATCGATCCGCGCCAGTATGAGATCGACAAGCAGCAGGCCGAAGCGCAGCTCGCCAAGGACCGCGCCTCGCTCGCCCAGGCCCGCTCCGACCTCGCGCGCTATACGCAGTTGAACGAGCACAAGTCGATCGCCGAGCAAACCTTTGTCGACCAGCAGTTCCTCGTGCAGCAGGACGAGGCCGCGGTCAAGTCGGATCTCGCCAACATCGCGCAGTTCGACCTCGACCTGACCTACTGCCATATCACCGCGCCGGTTGCCGGACGCGTCGGCCTGCGTCTCGTCGACCCGGGCAACTATGTAACCGCGTCGTCCTCGCCGGGCATCGTGGTCATCACCACGATGAAGCCCACCACGGTGCAGTTCACCGTGCCGCAGGATTCGCTCGCCTCGGTGTTGCAGCGCATGAACGGCGGCGCCAGCCTGCCGGTCACGGCCTTCAGTAGCGACAACTCGAAGCAGGTCGCCACCGGGACGCTCTACGCGGTCAGCAACCAGATGGCGACGAGCACCGGCACGGTCACCTTGCGGGCCACCTTCCCCAACGACGACGAAGCGCTGTTCCCGAACGAGTTCGTCAACGTCAAGCTGCTGGTCGATACCATGCAAAACGCCGTGCTGGTGCCCACCCCGGCGGTGCAGAGCGGCGCACCGGGCGACTACGTGTACCTCGTGAACGCCAACAATACGGTCTCGGTCCATAAGGTCACGCTCGGACCCAGCGACGGCAAGAACACGGTCATCACCGCCGGGCTCCAGGCCGGCAATATCGTCGTGACCGACGGCACCGACCGCTTGAGCGACGGCGCCAAGATCCAGGCTGCCAAGGCGCGCCCCGCTTCGGGTGCTAGCGCAGCCGCCGCGGATGCGGGCACAGCCAGCGCGGCAAGCGGCGCGCACGGCCAGCATAACCACGCCCATAACGGCGCCTCCGGGGCTACTGCCGCCTCTGCAGAAGCAGCTTCGTAGTAGCGGACCCAGCCAACCCACGCGCCGATGAATATCTCCCGCCTGTTTATTCTTAGACCGGTAGCCACCCTGCTGCTGATGATCGCCCTTGTGCTGGTGGGCCTCGTCGCGGTACGCGTGCTGCCGGTTTCCTCGCTGCCGAACGTCGACTACCCGACCATCCAGGTGCAGACCTTCTATCCGGGCGCGAGCCCGGACGTGATGGCCACCACCGTGACCGCGCCGCTCGAAGTGCAACTGGGCGAGATCCCCGGCTTGCAGCAGATGACCTCGTACAGCTCGGACGGCGCGTCGGTGATCACGCTGCAGTTCGACTTGTCGCTGAACCTCGACATCGCCGAACAGAACGTCCAGCAGGCCATCAACGCGGCCAACAGCTACCTGCCGAGCGGCCTGCCCGCGCCGCCGACCTACGCCAAGGTCAACCCGGCCGACCAGCCGATCCTGACGCTTGCGGTCACCTCGAAGTCGATGTCGCTCACCCAGCTCGAGGACGCCGCCAACAACCGCCTCGGCACCAAGATTTCCGAAGTGTCGGGCGTGGGCGTCGTGACCACCAGCGGCGGCAACGTGCCGGCCATCCGCGTCGAAGCCGACCCGCAAAAGCTGGCCGCCTACGGCCTGAATATCGACGACCTGCGCACGCTGCTCAGCTACGTGAACGTCAGCCAGCCGAAAGGCAACTTCGACGGTCCGGCGCTCGACTATACGATCAACGGCAACGACCAGATCAGCGATCCGAAAGACTATCTGGACACGGTGGTGGCCTATCAGAACGGCGCGCCGGTCTTCATGCGCGACGTCGCCAAGGTGACCTCGGCCGCCCAGGACGTCGAGCGCGGCGCCTGGTACAACGGCACGCCCGCAATCGTGCTGAACGTGCAGCGCCAGCCGGGCGCCAACGTGATCGCCACCGTCAACCAGATCATGAAGCAGTTGCCGCAGCTCGAATCGACGCTGCCGGCCGGCATGCAGGTCACGGTGGTGTCGGACACCACGGGTGTGATCCGCTCGTCGGTATCGGACGCCGCGCTCGAACTGGTGCTCGCCATCGTGCTGGTGGTGGCGGTGATCTTCGTGTTCCTGCGCAACGTGCCGGCTACCATCATCCCGAGCATCTCGGTGCCGGTGTCGCTGATCGGCACGCTTGCCGTGATGTACCAGCTGAACTACTCGATCGACAACCTCTCGCTGATGGCGTTGATCATCGCCACCGGCTTTGTGGTGGACGACTCAATCGTGATGATCGAGAACGTCGTGCGCTATCTGGAGGAAGGCAAGACGCCGCTCGAGGCCGCCCTCGAAGGCGCCGGGCAGATCGGCTTTACGATTCTGTCGCTGACCATCTCCCTGATTGCCGTGCTGATCCCCCTGCTCTTCATGGGCGGCGTGATCGGACGTCTTTTTAGTGAATTCGCGGTGACGCTGGCCGTGACCATCGTGCTGTCCGCGGTCGTCTCGCTGACTGTCGTGCCGATGCTCTGCGCGCGCATGTTGCGCGCTCAGGCGGAACGCCATCCGAGCCGCTTCGAGCGGATCAGCGAAGGGCTCTTCAACAAGACGCTCTCCGCCTACGAACGGGGCCTGCGCTGGGTGCTCGATCACCAGTTGCTGACCCTGATGGTGGCGATCGGCACTGTGATACTGACCGGCGTCCTGTATGTCGTGATTCCCAAGGGGCTGTTCCCGGTGCAGGACGTCGGCGTAATCCAGGGCATCAGCGTGGCCGATAACTCGGTGTCCTATTCGGCGATGGTGACGCGTCAGCAGGCGCTCGCCGATGCGATCCTGAAAGACCCCGACGTCGTTTCGCTGACCTCGTACGTCGGCATCGACGGCACCAACTCCACGCTGAACAACGGCCGCTTCCTGATCAATCTGCGCGACCACGACAAGCGCTCGGACACCGCAGAGGAAATCGCGCGGCGCCTGCAGCAGGAAGTCGCCAATGTGCCCGGCATCAAGCTGTATATGCAGCCGCAGCAGGATCTGACGCTCGACACCACGGTCTCGCCGAACCAATACAGTTTCGTGCTGCGCGGGCCGAGCCAGCAGGCATTCCAGAAGTACGTGCCTGAACTGATCGCGCGCATGAAGCAGATTCCGGCGCTCGCCGATGTGCAAAGCGATATGAATACCGACGGCCTGAGCGTGAACGTCGAAGTCAACCGGCAACTGGCCGCGCGCTTCGGCATCACCCCGGCCACTATCGACAACGCGCTCTACGACGCGCTGGGCCAGCGGATTGTCTCGACCATCTTCCAGCAGTCGGACCAGTACCGCGTGATCCTGGTGGCCAAGCCGGAGTCGCTGCCCAATGTGGGGTCGATCGGCAACCTGTACCTCCCTAGCCAGACCAGCAGCTCGGGCCAGGTGCCGCTCTCGGCGATCGCCAAGATCCAGATCGTCAAGTCGCCGCTCGTGATCAGCCATCTGGCTCAGTTCCCGGCCGTCACGATCTCGTTCAACCTCGCCAAGGGGGCGTCGTTGAGCACGGCGGTCGCGCGCATCCACGAAGCCGAAAAGGCGGTCAATCTGCCGCCGTCGATCACCTCGTCGCTGCAGGGCGCGGCTCAGGCGTTCGAGGACTCGCTGTCGAGCGAGGTGTTTCTGCTGATCGCCGCGCTGGTGGCTGTGTATATCGTGCTGGGCGTGCTGTATGAGAGCTTCATCCATCCGGTGACGATTCTCTCCACGCTGCCCTCGGCAGGTATCGGCGCGCTGCTCGCCTTGATGATCGCGGGCAGCGACCTCGATGTGATCGGCATTATCGGTATCGTGCTCTTGATCGGTATCGTCAAGAAGAACGCCATCATGATGGTGGACTTCGCGCTCGACGCCGAACGCAACCACGGCAAGGCGCCGCGCGATGCCATCTTCGAAGCGTCGCTCCTGCGCTTCCGGCCGATCCTGATGACGACGCTCGCCGCCATGCTGGGCGCCCTGCCGATGCTGCTCGGCACCGGCACCGGTTCGGAACTGCGCCGCCCGCTGGGTCTGGCGATCATCGGCGGCCTCACCTTGAGCCAGATGCTCACGCTCTTCACCACGCCGGTCATCTATCTGTACTTCGACCGCATGGCCGAGCGCACGCGGCGCTGGCGCGAGCGCAATAATCCGCCAGCACCCCAAGCGCCGACGGAGGACGCGCCTTGAACATCTCGGCGTTATTCATCCGGCGCCCGGTCGCGACCACGCTTCTGGCGATCGCGATCCTGATCTCCGGGACGCTCGCCTATTTCCGGCTGCCGGTCGCGCCGCTGCCGAACATCGCCTTCCCGGTGATCGTGGTGCAGGCCAACATGGCCGGCGCGAGCCCGGACATCATGGCTTCCACCGTGGCCGAACCGCTCGAACGGCGGCTCGGTACGATTGCCGATGTCGAGGAGTTGACTTCGATCAGTTATGTCGGCTCGTCGCAGATCGTGGTCGAGTTCGGGCTTAACCGGGACATCAACGGCGCGGCCCGTGACGTGGAGGCGGCCATCCAGGCCGCGCGCGCCGACCTGCCGACCACCCTGCGCAGCAATCCGACCTATCGCCAGTACAACCCGGCCGATTCGCCGATCATGGTGCTCGCGCTGACCTCGAACACGCTCACCAAAGCGCAACTCTACGACTCCGCGGATTCGGTGATCCAGCAGCAGCTCTCGCAGGTCAACGGCGTGGGCCAGATCACGCTGGGCGGCGGCGCGCTGCCCTCGGTGCGGGTCGAATTGCAGCCGGGCAAGCTGAATAGCTACGGCATCGGCCTTGAAGACGTGCGCGCGGCGATCGCGGCGGCCAACGCCGACAGCGCCAAAGGCCACCTCGACCAGGGGAATCAGCGCTACGTGGTGTTGTCGAACGACCAGATCAGCAAGGCCGCGCCTTACCGCGACCTCGTGGTGGCCTACCGCAACGGCGCGCCGGTGATGCTGCGCGATGTCGCCCAGGTCAGGGACTCCAACGAAAATATCCGCAACGCCGGGCTCTACAACGGCAAGTCGGCGGTGCTGGTGATCGTCTATCCAATGCCCGGCAGCAATGTCGTGAGCACCGTTGCGCAGATCAGAAACGTTCTGCCAGCGATCGAGGCGACCCTGCCGCACAGTGTCCATGTACAGGTTGCGATCGACCGCTCGGAATCGGTCCGCTCCTCGGTGGGCGACACCGAACGCACGCTGTTTATCGCCGTGCTGCTGGTGGTCGGCGTGGTGTTCATCTTCCTGCAGTCGCCGCGCGCCACGCTGGTGCCGGCGGTCGCGCTGCCGCTGTCGATTGTCGGCACCTTCGGGCCGATGTACCTGCTCGGCTACAGCATCGACAACCTCTCGCTGATGGCGCTCACCATCGGCACCGGCTTCGTGGTCGACGATGCGGTGGTGGTGCTGGAAAACATCACCCGCTACCTCGAAATGGGCATGAGTCCGAGAGAAGCCGCCCTGAAAGGCAGTGGCGAAGTGGGCTTCACCGTGATCTCGATGAGCCTGTCGCTGATCGCGGTGTTCCTGCCGATCCTGCTGATGCCGGGCATCGTCGGCCTGCTGTTCCACGAGTTCGCGGTCACGCTGTCGATCGCGATCCTGATTTCGCTCGTGATCTCCCTCACGGTCACGCCGGCCATGTGCGCCTATGTGCTGAGCCGCAACAACGCGGGCCATTCGCGGGCCCGCTGGGCGACGTGGATCGAGGCGCAGTTCGAGCGTTTCAAGAATGCCTACTCGCGTTCGCTCACGGCCGTGCTGGACCATTCGCTGCTGGTGATCGTGCTGCTGTTCGCGCTGCTGTTCGGCAACTTCTTCCTTGCGAAACTGCTGCCGGCCACCTTCTTCCCGGAGCAGGACACCGGCATCCTGATCGGCCAGATCATCGCCGACCAGAGCATCTCGTTCCCGGCGATGGAAAAGAAGCTCGAGCAGTTGCAGGAGATCGTCCAGAAGGATCCGGCGGTCCAGTCGGTGGCCGGCTTTACCGGCGGCCGTGCGCTGAACACGGCGAACGTGTTCGTCGAACTCAAGCCGCTCGCCGAGCGCAAGGTCACTGCAACCGAAGTGGTCAACCGCCTGCGGCCCAAGCTGAACCAGGTCTCGGGCGCGCGCCTGTTCATGCAGGCGCAGCAAGACTTGCGGATCGGCGGACGGCAGTCGGCCGCCGAGTACCAGTACACGCTGACGAGCGAGGATTCCGCCGCGCTGTTCGCCTGGACGCCCAAGCTCGTCACCGCACTCAGCAAGGACCGCAGCCGGGTGCTGGACGTGAACTCGGACCTGCAGCAAAACGGTCTGCAGACCTACCTCACTTTCAACCGCAGCACGGCGGCCCGCTACGGCTTTGCGCCAAACCAGATCGACAACGTGCTGTATGACGCCTTCGGTCAACGGACCGTCTCGACCATCTACAACCCGCTCAATCAGTACTTCGTGGTGATGGAGGTGGCGCCGGAGTACTGGCAGTATCCGCAGACGCTCAACCAGATCTTCCTGAGCACGGCGGCGGGCAATCCGGCCGGTACGGCGCAAACGCAGATGCCGGGCAAAACTGTCACGGGCGTGACGGCGCCAAGCGTCGTCAGCACCACCTCGAGTTCGTCGAGCACCAACTCGCTGAATTCGAACGCGCAAGCCAACGCGACCAACAACAGCATCGCCAACAGCAAGGGGGGCAGTTCGAGCGGCAGCGCGGACAGCACGGCGGCGGAGACGATGGTGCCGCTGCCGGCGATGACGACCTACGTCAACAACCATACGTCGACGCAGGTCAATCACCAGAGCGGCCTGGTAGCAGCGACAATCTCGTTCAACCTGCCGGCCAACGGCTCGCTGAGCACGGCTAAAGAGGCGATCGACGACGCCGCTCGCGAGATCGGCATGCCGGCCAGCATCCATGGCGCGTTCGCCGGTGCGGCGCAGGCCTATGCGCAGTCGACGGGCACCATCCCGTTGCTGATCCTGGCGGCGCTCGGGGTCGTCTACATCGTACTCGGCGTGCTGTACGAGAGCTCGATTCATCCGCTCACGATCCTTTCTACGCTGCCTTCGGCCGGCATTGGCGCGACCCTCGCGCTCTTGATCTTCGGCACGCCGTTCTCGGTGATCGCGCTGATCGGCATTATCTTGCTGATCGGTATCGTCAAGAAGAACGGCATCATGATGGTGGACGTGGCGATCCAGTTGCAGCGCAAGGAGGGCATACCGGCCAAGGAGGCCATCCACTCCGCCGCGGTCGTGCGTCTGCGGCCGATCATGATGACCACCTTCGCGGCCGTGCTCGGCGCCGTGCCGCTCGCAATCGGCATCGGCCAGGGCGCGTCGCTGCGCCAGCCGCTCGGTGTCACCGTGATGGGCGGCCTGATCCTGAGCCAGGTGTTTACGCTCTACACCACGCCGGTGATTTACCTCTACCTGGACCGTTTGCGCTTCAAGCTCATCAAATGGTCGTCGGGACTGCCGTGGAACCGCCAGGCGGAACAGATGGGGCCACCGGCGCAGCCGGGGCAAACGGATACGAAGGCATGACCATGAAGATTTCCCGCACTCCTCTCACCCCGCTTGCAGCTGCGGCGGCCCTGCTGCTCGCCGCCTGCACGGTCGGCCCGGACTACCACCGGCCGCAGGTCAGCGTGCCCGCCACCTACCGCGAACTGCCGGGCTGGACCGAGGCCGAGCCGGCCGCCGACGGTCCCAAGGGCGCATGGTGGACCGGCTTCAACGATCCGCTGCTCGACGAGCTCGAGCCGCAGGTGGCGGTCTCCAATCAGACCGTGCGCCAGGATTATGCGAACTACCAGGAAGCGCTCGCGGAAGTAAAGATCGCGCGCGCGAGCCTGTTTCCGACCATCGGCGTGACCGGCTCGGCCACCCGCGCGCGCAGCGCCACCGGCACTTCCAGTGCGGCACGCAGTCTCGGCAACATCCAGACCGTCAACAACTCCGGTTCGCTCGAAGGCAATGTGAGCTGGGCACCCGATCTGTGGGGCTCGGTGCGCCGCACCATCGAGCAGAACGCAGCAACCGCGCAGGCGAGCGAAGCGACCCTCGCGAATGCCACGCTCTCCGAACAGATTGCGCTCGCCACCGCGGTAATCGAGCTGCGCACCAGCGACGCCAACATCGACCTGTTGCAGAACACGGTCAAGGCATATCAACACTATCTGGATGTGGTCGCGAACCAGGACAAGTACGGCACGATCGCGCCGTCCGACGTGGTGACCGCGCGTACCCAGCTCGAAACCGCGCAGTCGAGCCTGATCGCGCTCGGCGTGGCGCGTGCGCAATACGCGCATGCGATTGCGGTGCTGGTCGGCAAGAATCCGGAAGACCTGGACATTCCGCATAGCACCGCCATGCCCACCTTGCCGTTGATTCCGGTCGGCGTGCCGTCGACGCTGCTGCAGCGGCGGCCCGACATCTCCACCGCGGAACGGCAGATGGCGGCCGAGAACGCGGCGATCGGCGTAGCCATTGCGGCGTATTACCCGACCGTCTCCATCTCCGCACTGGACGGCTTTACGCAGTCGCCGCTGGGTGGCTTGCTGCATGTCGCCAACTACGTCTGGTCGCTCGGCGGCAGCGCCACCGAGACGATCTTCGACGGCGGCGAGCGCAGCGGCCAGGTCGCCGCAGCCAGGGCCGCATACGACGCGGCGCTTGCCAACTATCGTGGCACGGTGCTGACGGCGTTCCAGGATGTGGAGAATGACCTCTCCGGCCTGCGCATCCTCGCCGAGCAGGCCAATGCTTTAGATGCTGCCGTGCGCGATGCGACCCACGGCACCGAGATCGCCTTTAACGAATACCAGGCCGGCACGGTGGACTACACGACGGTGGCGACGGCCCAGGCGACCCAGTTGAGCAACCAGCAAACGGCCTTGAACGTGCAGGAGTCGCGCCTGCTCGACGCGGCTTCGCTGATTGGCGACCTGGGCGGCGGGTGGTCGGATAGCGAGTTGCATGATCCGCGCAATCCGGACAAGCAGCCGGCGGCTTCAGCGGCGGCTGGCGCTTCAGCGGCGGCTGGCGCTTCAGCGGCGGCTGGCGCTTCAGCGGCTGCGGCAGCCTCGGCGCCATCCGCGCCGGCCGCGCAGAGCAGCAGCGCCGGTGGCCAGGGGACGCAGGCTTCGGTGCAGTAACACGGGCTGCTGGGCACACGATTGCGCAACACCAATGACTGCGCTAGTGTTGTAGGCTGTCACGCCCACTGGAGCGTCATCATGCGCAATCTGCCCCGCTTCTTTACCCTGAGCGTGACATGCGGCGCCATCGCGATGCTGAGCGCGTCGGCGAGCGCCGCGCAACCGCCGTCCGCGCCCTTGCCGCTCGACCAGTTACGGCTGTTTGCCGAAGTGTTCGGGCAGATCAAGCAGGAATACGTCCAACCGGTCGACGACTCCAAGCTGCTCACCGCGGCCATCAAAGGCATGGTGTCGAGCCTCGATCCGCACTCGGCCTATCTCGACAAAACCGACTTCAAGGATCTGCAGGAGCAGATCAGCGGCCGCTTCGCCGGCATCGGCATCGAGAGCGGCGCGGAAGACGGTCTCATCAAGGTGATCGCGCCCATCGACGACACGCCCGCGTTTCGCGCCGGCATTCGTCCGGGCGACCTCATCATGAGCATCGACAACAAACCGGTGCGCGGCATGACGCCGGATCAAGCCTCCGCGCTGATGCGCGGCACGCCGGGCACCCAGGTGACGCTGACCCTCTACCGCAAGAGCGAGAACCGCACCTTTCCGCTCACCGTGACGCGCGCCCTCATCAAGTTGCAGAGCGTGAAAACGGCCAGGCTTGCGCCAGGTTACGCTTACGTGCGCATTACAAATTTTCAGGAAGATACGACCCCGGACCTGGCGGCAAAGCTGCGCATCATCGCCGGGCAGCAGCCGGACCTGAAGGGGCTGATCCTCGATCTGCGCAACAACGGCGGCGGGTTGGTGGAAAGTGCGGTTGGCGTGGCAGGCGCTTTCTTGCCGCGCGATTCGGTGGTGGTGACGACCAACGGCCAGGTCGAATATTCGAAGCGCGCCTATCGCGACAACTACGCTTACTATCGCCTCGCTTCGTTCGACGGCGACCCGCTGCAGGACGAACCGGCGATCTTCAAGACCGTGCCGATGATCGTGCTGACCAATGCGTACACGGCCTCGGCCTCGGCCTCGGAGATCGTGGCAGGCGCGCTGCAGGATGCGCATCGCGCGCTGATTCTTGGCAAGATCACCTTCGGCAAGGGCTCGGTGCAGACCTCGATGCCGCTCTCCCCGGACACCGCGCTGCGCCTGACAACCGCTTACTACTACACGCCGAGCGGCCGCTCGATTCAGGATATCGGCATCCGCCCGGACGTGGCGGTCGACCAGTTCGCCGACGGCGATCCGGACGATGCGCTCGTGACGCGCGAAGCCGATTATCCGAATCACCTCGCGAATATTCAGGATCCCAACGAAAAGAAAGAACTGGAGGCGCGCGAGCACGACCGTCAGGAACAACTGCGGCTGCTCGAGGAACAGAGCGACCGCGAGACGCCGGAGCAGCGCCAGAAAGACCGCGAGCGTGCGCCCGTGGAGTTCGGTTCGAGCGACGACTTCATGTTGCAACAGGCCCTCAACAAGCTGCAAGGCAAGCCTGTGCAGCTATCCAAGGCGCTGCTCGAGCGCCGGCTTGTGCAAAGCGATGCACCAGCGTCGTCGGTGGCGGAATCGGCTGCGCGGTGAGAGTTGCGCATTGCGCACTGGGAATCGAGATCCGCGCCGGAGAGGGTTTGCCCATTGTTCGCCTGTCCCGTCAAATGAATTCGCTTTGCCCCCAATGATCCGACGCCGCCAATGCACTAGAGTGGCCTGAGTCGCACCCTCAATGCACCGCCGGGAACATTCCCGCCTGTGCTCCGTTACCCGCCCCCTCAAAGGAAGTCACCATGAGCAAGCTCACCGGTAAAGTCGCCGTCGTCACCGGCGCATCGAAAGGTATCGGCGCCGGCATCGCCAAGGCGCTTGCGGCGCAAGGCGCGTCGGTCGTCGTCAACTACGCATCCAGCCAGGCCGCCGCCGACGCAGTCGTCGCCGCGATTACCCAGGCCGGCGGCAAGGCAATTGCCGTGCGCGGCGACGTCTCCAAGGCCGTCGATGCACAAGGCATCATCGATGCCGCTATCGAAACCTACGGACGCCTCGATGTCCTCGTCAACAACTCGGGTGTCTATGAGTTTGCACCGCTCGAAGCGATCACTGAAGAGCATTTCCACAAGCAGTTCAATGTCAACGTGCTAGGGTTGTTGCTCACCGCCCAGGCGGCCGCGAAGCATCTCGGCGAAGGGGGCAGCATCATCAACATCGGCTCGATTGTCAGCCGCCTTACGCCGCCGGGCAGCGCCGTTTATACGGCCACCAAGGGCGCCGTCGATGGGATCACGGGCGTACTGGCACGCGAACTGGGACCGCGCAAGATTCGCGTCAACTCGATCAATCCTGGCATGGTCGAAACCGAAGGGGCGAAGGACGCCGGCTTCATCGGTTCGGACATGGAGACATGGCTTGTGGGTCAAACGCCGCTCGGCCGCGTCGGTCAACCCGACGATATCGCCAAGGTGGCTGTGTTTCTCGCCTCGGACGATGCCGGCTGGATCACGGGCGAATCGCTGCTGACCGGCGGCGGGCTGCGCTAACGTTAGAACGCCGGGTGTGGCGGGCACCGCCCCGACCACCCGGCGTTGGTAGTTGCATCAATCGCGTCAATCGAATCAATCGCCTCCCCTCCATCTCGATCCGTTCGTCACCGGATCGCAGCGTCCGTTCACGCCCCGGAATACAATCAATCATCTGACTTGGCCCGGTTCGAGTCAGCAACGAGTCACGGCCCAACCAAGGAGGGTCGATGGGTTCGCAAAATAAATCCCCGGCGCGGTTTAGACGCACGGCCATCGCGACGGTAGTGGTCGTGATGGCGGTGCTGATCGTCGTCGGACGCATCACCGGCTTCGTAGTCGACGGGTTGTGGTTTGCATCGATCGGTTATGCGAACGTTTTCTGGACCGTCATCTCCACCCAGGCGCTTCTCTTCGCCGCCGTGTGCGTGGTGTCAGCAGCCACCATCGGCGCATCCGGATTCGTCGCGCACCATTACGCAACGCGGCCCGGAAGTTGGCAAGTCGAAACGGCTCAAGCGTCCGGCCCCCCGGATCTCATCAGCGCACTGACCGAGCAACTCGCGCCGCGCATCCCCTGGCGCATCAGCATCGCCGCCGTTGCGCTCGTGTTTGGACTCGTGATCGCCGCAGGAGAAACCTCCAATTGGGACATGGTGCTGCGCTACCTGTATCAGGTGCCGTTCGGCCAGCGCGATCCCATCTTCAGCAAGGACATTGGCTTCTATCTGTTCACGCTGCCCGCCTGTCTCGCGCTCAAGAACTGGCTATGGCAAGTGCTCGTGTGCAGCACGATCCTGGCAGTTGTGGTCTACGGCATCCGCGGCGACCTTAGCTTCGAGCGCGCGCCGCGTGGACTCTCGCGCGCAGCCGCCGCTCATGCTTGCGCCCTGCTCGGCCTGTTCTTCGCCGTGAAAGCATGGTCGTACACGCTCGACCGCTTTTTGCTGCTGTACGGCGACAACGGCGTCGTGGTCGGGGCCGGCTATACCGACATCCATGTCGAGCTGCCGATATTGTGGTTGCTCGCGGGATTCGCCGCCGTTGCCGCGCTCGCGTCATGGTTCAACATGCGCCGGCCTGGCTATCGGCTTCCGGTCGCCTCGGTGCTGCTGGTGTTCGGCAGCTCGCTGTTGCTGGCCGGGATCTACCCGGCGCTGTTTCAGCGTCTCTATGTCAAGCCGAGCGAACTGCAACTGGAGACGCCCTATCTCAAGCACAACATCGCGCTGACACGGACTGCCTACGGCTTAACGCAGATTGCGGTGAAGCCGTTTCCGGCCGAGCAGGGCTTGAATCTCGCCTCTCTCGACGCCAATCGCGCAACCGTCGACAACATCCGCCTGTGGGATGTGCAACCGTTGATGGACACCTACGCGCAATTGCAGGAGATCAGGACTTACTACAAATTCCTCTCGGTGGACATCGACCGTTACCGGCTCGACAGCGGTTACCGGCAGGTGATGCTGTCGGCGCGCGAACTCGAGCCCTCGATGCTGCCGACCAACGCCCAGACCTGGGTGAACCTGCACCTGCTCTTCACCCACGGCAACGGCGTCGTGATGTCGCCGGTCACCGAAAAATCGACCGAAGGCTTGCCCTCCTTCTACCTGCAGGATATTCCGCCGGTCGCCAGTGGCGGCCCCACGATTCGCGAGCCTCGCATCTACTTCGGCGAGGGCGGTGACGGCTACGTCATCGTCAAGGGCAACGTGCCCGAATTCGACTATCCCAAGGGCAAGGACAACGTCTACACCACCTACAGCGGACGCGATGGCGTCGGCATCGGCAGCACCGCGCGGCGCACCCTGTTCGCCTGGCAGTTCGACGACCCCAACATCCTGCTGACCGATTACATTACGGGCAGCAGCCGGATTCTGCTGCACCGGAACATTCAGGACCGGGTGCGCATGATCGCCCCCTTCCTTACGCTCGATCACGACCCTTACATGGTGGCGAGCAACGGGCGCCTGTTCTGGATGCAGGACGCCTATACGACGAGCCGCTGGTTCCCCTACGCCCAACCGGTCGCCGACGACAGCGCCAACTACATCCGCAACGCGGTCAAGGTGGTGATCGATGCCTACAACGGCACGGTGGACTTCTATGTGAGCGACCCAGACGATCCGCTCGTGCAGACCTGGCAGCGGATCTTCCCGGGTCTGTTCAAGCCGCTGGCGGCGATGCCTCAAGACCTGCAGCGGCATATCCGCTACCCCGAGGACCTGTTTCTGATCCAGGCTCAGCTTTACCGGGCGTACCACATGGATGCGCCGGAAGTCTTCTACAACCGCGAAGACCTCTGGCAGTTTCCACGGGAGCTGGTCGGCATCGATGGAGGCAGCGGCGCCGGCACGCCAATGGCGCCTTACTACACGATCATGCGGCTGCCCGGCGAGCCGCATGAAGAGTTCGTCCTGATGCTGCCGATGGTGCCGAGCCAGCGCGACAACATGATCGCGTGGCTGGCGGCGCGCTGTGATCCACCCGAGTACGGCAAGCTGATCGTTTATACGTTTCCCAAGGACAAGCTGGTTTATGGGCCCTTCCAGATCGAGGCGCGGATCCAGCAGAACACCGAGATTTCGCAGCAGATCTCCCTGTGGAACCAGATGGGCTCGCGGGTGATTCGCGGCCATCTGCTGGTCGTGCCGATCGAGAATTCGATTCTTTACGTCTCGCCGCTCTACCTGCGTGCGGAGTCGGGCCAGTTGCCCGAATTGAAGCGCGTGATTGCGGCCTATGGCGACCGGGTGGTGATGGACGAGACCTTGGGCGGCGCGCTGGCGGCGCTTTTCAAGGAGAGCACACCGCTCGCCGCCGCGCCAGCGGGCACGGCGGACGCCCGCGCCCGCGACGCGCTGGCCCATTACCAGCGTGCCATCGAGCGGCTGAAGGCAGGCGACTGGAGTGGCTTCGGCGCGGAACTCGATGCGCTGCGACCGCTGCTCGAAGCGCTGGGCGGCAACCGGACCCAGGGTCAGAAGTAGGACCGGCCTGCAGGTCTGCACGCCAGTGCGGCCGGCTTCCCGGTAAACTACCGCCTTTCGTTTTGCGGTTCCGCGCCGGCCGAGGCCCTCGCCGGGAGACCGCCGCTTATCTAAAGACAGGATCCGGTCACATGAAGCGAGTAGTCGTATCAGCAGCGCTGGCGGTTTGCCTCGCGCAACCCGCCGTACAGGCGGTGGCGCAGACCGTCAACGATCAATGTTTTGCGCTTGGCGATATTGCGGGCCAGGTGGCCTCGTGGCGCCTGCACAAGAAAACCAAGGCGCAAGCGCTGACCCAGGCGGCGACCTACTACAAGGACGATTCCGACCGGCAGGCCGTCAACGCCATCATCGAGCGGATTTACAGCCCCGAGGGCAAGGGAATGACGCCGGACCAGGCCAGCATGATCGTCACCGCCGACTGCGCCAACCGGAATAAGGGCGCCGCCTCCGCACCCTAGGCGACGGCCCCGGGCGGGTCTCTGCCACACCGGCTTCAAGGACCTGCGGCGTGCCTGGCCGAACCCGCGCCAGACCCGCCGCAAAGACCGGCGCCACGCCCGCGCCGCTGGCCGCCGCGCCTGTGAGGCTGGCCACAATCGGCTAAGATGACCCTCTCAGCAGCCCACCCCGGCCGCCCGCAGTTATCGCGGCCGCTCGCCCCAACCGTCAGAGGAACCCAGCATGGCCACATCGAGCTATACCGATACCCGTCTCCTGATCAATAACGAGTGGTGCGACGCCGCCAGCGGCAAGACGCTCGAAGTCCTCAACCCGGCCACCGGCAAGCCGATCGGCAAGGTCGCCCACGCCGGCATCGTCGATCTGGACCGGGCCCTCGCCGCCGCACAAAAGGGCTTCGAAGCCTGGCGCAAAATTCCGGCCGCCGAGCGCGCCACCACCATGCGCAAGGCCGCGGCACTGGTGCGCGAACGCGCCTCGGACATCGCCCGCCTGATGACCCAGGAGCAAGGCAAGCCGTTTGCCGAAGCGCGCGTCGAAATGCTGTCGGCCGCCGACATCATCGAATGGTTCGCGGACGAAGGCCGCCGCGTCTACGGCCGGGTCGTGCCGTCGCGCAATCTGGCCGCGCAACAACTGGTGCTGAAAGAGCCGATCGGTCCGGTCGCCGCCTTCACGCCGTGGAACTTCCCGGTCAACCAGGTGGTGCGCAAGCTGAGCGCCGCCCTCGCGAGCGGCTGTTCGTTCCTCGTCAAGGCCCCGGAAGAAACCCCGGCATCGCCCGCCGCGCTGCTGCAGGCCTTCGTCGAAGCCGGCGTGCCGGCCGGCACGGTAGGCCTCGTGTTCGGCGACCCGGCCGAAATTTCCAGCTACCTGATTCCGCACCCGATCATCCGCAAGGTCACCTTCACCGGCTCGACGCCGGTCGGCAAGCAACTCGCCGCCCTGGCCGGCTCGCACATGAAGCGCGCCACCATGGAGCTGGGCGGTCACGCACCGGTGATCGTCGCGGCAGATGCGGACGTCGCGCTGGCCGTCAAGGCAGCCGGCGGCGCCAAGTTCCGCAATGCGGGCCAGGTCTGCATTTCGCCGACGCGCTTTCTTGTGCACAACAGCATCCGCGAAGAATTCTCGCAGGCGCTCGTCAAGCACGCCGAAAGCCTCAAGCTCGGTGACGGCCTCGCCGAAGGTACCACGCTCGGGCCGCTCGCCAATGCGCGGCGTCTGACGGCCATGGCCAAGGTGCTCGACGACGCTCGCGCCACCGGCGCGACGGTTGCAACCGGCGGCGAACGGGTCGGCACCGAGGGCAACTTCTTTGCGCCGACCGTGCTGACCAACGTGTCGCTCGAAGCCGACGTGTTCAACAACGAACCATTCGGCCCGATCGCCGCGATTCGCGGCTTCGACTCGCTCGAAGACGCGATTGCCGAAGCCAATCGCCTGCCGTACGGTCTGGCCGGCTATGCGTTCACGAAGTCGTTCGCCAACGTGCATCTGCTGTCGCAGCACCTCGAAGTCGGCATGCTGTGGATCAACCAGCCGGCCACGCCGACGCCGGAAATGCCGTTTGGCGGCGTCAAGGATTCGGGCTACGGCTCGGAAGGCGGTCCGGAAGCCATGGAAGCGTATCTGGTGACCAAGTCGGTTACGGTGATGTCGTCCTAAGCGTTAAGGCTAGGCCAGCACGCGTTGCCTAACGCGGTGCAAATCCAGGCGGCTCCGCAAAGGGCCGCTTTTTTTATGGCTGCGGCAGGCGTTAAGCATCCGTTGTCAAACGTCAGTTGTTAAAGGTCAAGCGCTAAGCGCCGCGACCCTCCCGCTTCGTTCGTCATTTTTAGAAAGATTTGTCCATCCACCACGGCTCAAGATATTCGTCACTGCAGCCGTTATGCATGTGAGAGGCGCGCTCGCTTGTTTTTAGCGAAATGTAATCTGGCCGGATGCAGATCGCGGCAATACCGAACGTGCGCACTGACCTTCGCAAACCGCGAACAGCCGATCGATAACCGCCAGCCAGTTCGTCCGTTCAGCCTCGTCCAATGCGACGATAAGGGACGCGACGCGGTAGACATGCAATTGCTCGAATTCGAGCGCATGATGCTGAGCGGTATCGATCCCGTGTACACGCTTGCAAAAGGACCAAGAACATGCGCTGGGGCCTCCCGTTCCTCGGACGACGAACGCCGGCACCCGTTAGGACACCGGCGAATCCGCCGTGCCGTATCTCCGGGGCATATGGCGTGCAAGGAGAGCTGCTGCGGCTCGCCTTGTTCGCGTGCGCCTCGCTGTTGCCAGCGCTATGGCTACCGCTGTTGGCACTAGGACCGGCCACGCCCGCTGTGGCTGGTGAAAACACCGTGCTGCGGGTGCTGGCCTGGCCCGGCTACGCCGACAGCGACGTGGTAAAAGCCTTTGAAGCGCGCTTTCACGCCACCGTGGAAGTGACGATGGTCGATTCCGACGAAGCGCTGTGGGACAAGATGCATGCGGGCGCCGCGCCGCATCCGCAGTACGACGTCCTCGCCGCCAACTCGGCCGAAATCCAGCGCTACCGGCACGAGCACATGCTGGCGCCGCTCGACCTCACGCAGTTGCCCAACACCCGCCGGCAACTGCCGCGCTTTCAGGCGCGCGCCTCGATCGACGGCCTCACGGGAGACGGCAAGGTCTATGCGATTCCGTTCACCTATTCGTCAATGGGGCTGATCTACGATCGCAAGCAGGTGGCGGTCGCCCCGAGTTCGATGGCGGACCTATGGAATCCGCGCTATCGCGGCAAGGTGCTCGACTTCAACAGCGCGCAGCATAACTTCTCGTTCGCAGCGCTCGCGCTCGGCTACCGCGATCCGTTTCAGCTAAGCCCCAAGCAAACCCGCGCGATCGCCATCAAGCTGATCGACCTGCGGCGCAATCTGCTTACCTACTACAACCTCCCCGAAGAGGCCACGGCGTTCTTTATCCATCACAAGGCTGCGCTGATGTTCGGCAACTACGGCACCCAGCAGCTCGCGCAGCTACGCCGGGCCGGCGCGGACGTGGGCTACGTGATCCCCGACGAAGGCGCGCTCGCCTGGCTCGACTGCTGGGCGATGACCAGCACGGCCGTCAATCGCGCGCTGGCGCTCGCATGGATCAACTACATGCTCGAGCCGGACGTCAGCGCTTTGCTGACGCAGCGCCAGGGCCTCGCCAATACGCTGACCGCGTCGCCCGAGAGCAATGTCAACGCGCACCTGATCTGGATCCGCCCAGTGGACGACATCCAGCGGCGCGAAGCGCTGTGGAGCAAGATCGTCTCCGGAGACCGGCCGGAGACCTTCAAATGATGCGTCCGGGCCTGACCTTCAAGCTCTCGCTCCTGCTCGCCTGCATCGGCGTGATCGCCTCCGGCGCGACCGGCTACTACGCGTACCGCGCCAACCGCACAATGCTCGTGAGCGAGGCCGAGCAGAACCTGTTGACCTCGACCGAACTGCTGGGCCAGCGCTTTTCGGTGGCGATCGACGACGTGGCTGCAGACGCTCTGGTGCTCGCCACGCTGCCGTCGGCCGCGCAGCTCGCGCAATTCGACGACGGCTCCGGCGCCAATCCCTCGCGCGAGCGGCTCGCCAAGGTGTTCGCCAGCTTCATGGCGAATCACCCCGAATACCTGCAGATTCGCCTGATCGCGCGCCAGCACTATGGGCTGGAACTGATCCGCTTCGACCGCAACGGGCAAAGTGCGGTGCGGGTCGAGACGAACCGTTTGCAGGAAAAAGGCCAGTTTGCCTATGTGTTCGACACGCTCGCGCTGCCGCCGCGCGGCATTTACATTTCGCCGATCGCGGTCAATCACGAGCACGGCGCGCATTCCGCCGAAGGCAAACCCACGCTGCGCCTCGCCACGCCGGTGGCGGCGGACGACGGCAGCGTGGTAGGCGTAATGGTGCTCGATGTCGACCTGGCGAGCCTGCTGAAGGTGTTGCAGGTCGATCTGCCGCGCGACTACCAGGTCTATCTCGCCAACGAATGGGGCGACTTCCTGATTCATCCGGATGCTTCGCAGACCTTCGGTTTCGACCGCGGCCGGCGCATTTTCATGCAGGACAGTTTTCCGGCGACGAAGCCCATCTTCGAGCAGTCGAAGAGCGCTGTGCTGATGAACGGTCTGGTGCGCCCGCAGCAGGCGGCGGGCCACGTGCTCGCCTTCATCCGCAGGCCGTTCGGCGCGGCCGACGGCAACCGCTTCATCGTGCTGGGGCTCTCAAAACCGCTCTCCGACGTGCTGGCCGGTGCGAACCTGCTCGGCATCCGGATTATCCGCATGGTGCTGGTGTCGAGCGTCTTCGCGTTCCTGCTCGCCATTCTGTTTGCGCGCGCGCTGACCCAGCCGCTGCAGATGCTCGCGCATGCCGCCACCCATTTCTTCGCAGACCATACGATGGGTGCACTGCCGCTCAGGCGCACCGATGAGATCGGCGTTCTGGCGCGCTGCTTCGACCGGATGCGCCGCGAGATTCGCTTGCAGCTCGATGTCCTGCATAGCAAGCAGCACGAACTCGTGCATCTCGCCAGTCACGATGCACTGACCGGCCTGCCCAACCGGATGCTGTTCGCGCAGAAGCTGGAGACCGCGATTGATGAGGCCGCCGCTAGCGGCGAGCGGCTCGCGGTGCTGTTTGTCGATCTCGACCGCTTCAAGCAGATCAACGACCAGTTCGGGCATACAGTGGGCGACCGGGTGCTCGCCACCGTCGCGCGGCGCCTGCAGGCGGTGCTGTCGGAGCGCGACATGGTCGCGCGGCTCGGCGGCGACGAGTTCATCGTGCTGATCCGCGGCAGCGCCGCGACCGACGCGGCGCCGGGCATCGCCGCCGGCATCATCGATTCGTTGAACGAGACGCTGCTGATCGACGGGCAGCCGCTGGTGGTCGGCGCGAGCATCGGCATCAGCCAGTATCCCGCCGACGGCACCTCGGTCGAGATGCTGCTGCTCAACGCCGATGCCGCCATGTACGCCGCCAAATCGGGCGAGCACGCTTCATGGCTGCGCTACGAGGATCTGCTCGAAGCGCGCCGGCGCAAGGCGGGCGGTATGGCTGTGGACGAGCGGGACGGCGACAGGATGGAGCCGGGGTCGGATAACCTGGATGCGGTGTTGTGAGGCGGCGAGTTCAATTAATGCTCAAGGACAGCGCTCAGGTTGAGCTCATCGGCAACTTTCTTGAGTCGCTTGTCGCGCGTCCAGATGGTGATGCCCGGACCTAGCCGAGCAGATGCCAACAGCGACGTGTCGACGTATCCGATTCCACGATTGAATAAGCGTTCTCGCTCGATCAGATAGAAAGTTTCCTCAGGCGTTGCAACTGGCGCGCGTGGCAAATCGAGCAACGCACCAAGCACAAGATCGCGGTCGCGCAGACTTCCAAGTGAAATCTCTCCAATCACATAGGGGTGAGCCAACACGCGTCCCCCTGCGAGCAGGCTATACAGCAAAGGATCAGAAGCGTTGAGGTGGTGGATCCAGACCGACGTGTCGACAAGAATCATTCGACGTCCTGGCGGCGACGCGGTGCTCCCGTGATTCCCGGTTGACTGCCGCCAAGATTGGCGAGTCGTTTCGCGGCTTCACGTTGGATCAAGGCCTTGAGCGCTTCGCGCACAAGCGCCGTTTTTTCGTCCAAGCCCGTATAGGCTTGGGCTTTGGCGATCAAATCGTCATCGAGGGCAATCGTGGTACGCATGAGAATCTCCGCGAGTGATACACAAATCATAGCATCGTTTGATGCCAATTTTCGTGCTCCCTTGTTGCACCGAAATGACCGCTGTGCGAATCAGCCGGATGCGAGGCATGAGGCCCGATACCCCTCGTTCCGGCACTAGCGCCGGGGCGTACGGGACGCGCCCCCGCTCTCTTCAGCTTGACGTCCGACCCATTACGAAGGTAACCTTATCAGGTAGCCTTCGCATCTCCCGGACATGAACGAATCCCCCTCCGATCCCGAAGCCCTCCGCGCCTTGGCGCTGGCCGGGGAGTTGCGCGTCCTGATCGGCCAGTTAAAGCGCCGCTTGCGCGAGCAGGCGCATCTCGGCGACCTGACCTGGTCGCAGATCCGCGTGCTCGCGCGGCTGGACAGCGACGGGCCCGCCACCGTGACCGCCCTCGCCCGTGCCGAAGGCATGCGCCCGCAATCGATGGGCGAAACGGTCTCCGCCCTGAAGGCGGCCGGACTGGTGAACGGCGCGCCCGATCCGGACGACGGACGGCAAACCGTGCTGTCGCTCACCCCGGCCTGCAGTGAAGCCATCAAGACCGGCCGCGCCGCACACGAAGACTGGCTGTTCCGCGCCATTCGCACGAAGTTCGCGCCCGCGGAACAGGCGCAACTGGCAAGCGCCGTCGAACTGCTCAAACGCCTTGTCGAGACCTGATTCCTGCTGCCGCGCACACCGGCACCAGGCACTGCGCGGCGGCCCATTCGAACCCTGGCTGCAGGCGGCGCCGTGTTGGCGCCGCCGCCGTCCTCACCCCCACGAAGGAGCACTCCATGGCCGTCACCACACTTGATCAGAACACCGCGCTCATCGTCATCGACCTGCAGAACGGCATCGTCGCACTGCCCACCGCGCACCCTACTGGTGAAGTCGTCCAGAAGAGCCGCGTGCTGCTCGACGCATTCCGCGCGCGCCGGTTGCCGGTCGTGCTCGTCAACGTCGCGGGCGTCGCCCCGGGCCGCAACGAACAGCCGCGCCACAGCGGCGAGTTTCCGGCCGGCTGGACCGATCTGGTGCCCGAGCTGAACCAGCAGCCGCAAGACCATCTGGTCACCAAGCGCACGTGGGGCGCCTTCACCGGCACCGATCTCCAGCAGTATCTGAAGGGGCGCGGCGTCACCCAGGTCGTCATCGTTGGCGTGGCCACCAGCATCGGTGTCGAATCGACTGCGCGCCAGGCGAGCGAACTGGGCCTTAACGTCACGTTCGGCGTCGACGCAATGACCGATCTGAACGCCGACGCGCACCACAACTCGATTACGCGGATTTTCCCGCGTCTCGGCGAGACTGGCACCACCCAGGAGATCGTCGCCCTGCTCGAACAGACCCGCGCATAAGCGGCCGGGTCAGTCGGTGAAAGGCACCTTCCGCTCGCTAAGCGGCTTCAACTACCGGGTCTGGGCCAGCGGCGCACTCATCTCCAACGTGGGGACCTGGATGCAACGCACGGCCCAGGACTGGCTCGTGCTCACCGAGCTGACCCACCGCAATGCGACTGCGGTGGGCATCGTGATGGCGCTGCAGTTCGGCCCCATGCTGCTCCTGTTGCCGCTCACCGGCTTCGCGGCCGACCATCTCGAGCGCCGCAAGATGCTGTTCGTGACCCAGGCGTCCATGGGCGCCCTCGCCCTTGGGCTCGGCGTGCTGACGCTCGCCGGGGTGGTCCAGTTGTGGCAGGTGTACGTGTTTGCGCTTCTGCAGGGTTGCGTCACTGCGTTCGATTCGCCCGCGCGTCAAACCTTCGTTGCGGAACTGGTCGGCGAAGAAGACCTGTCGAACGCAGTCGCGCTGAATTCCACTTCCTTCAACGCCGGGCGGATGATCGGCCCGGCGGTAGCCGGCGTGCTGATCGCCTCGGTCGGCACCGGCTGGGTGTTCCTGCTCAATGCGGCCTCGTTCGCCGCGGTGCTGGGCTCGCTGCGGACGCTGCGCGTCCACGAACTGCACCGCAAGCTCAAGGCGCAGCGCACCCGCGGCGGTTTCGTGGACGGCTTCCGCTATGTGGCCAAGCGCCCCGATCTGATCGCGCTGCTGACGATGCTGTTTCTGATCGGCACCTTCGGCCTCAATTTTCCGATCTTCATCTCGACCATGTCGGTCACGGCCTTTCATGCCGGTGCGAGCCAGTATGGACTCCTGAGCTCGGCGATGGCGATCGGTTCCGTGACCGGCGCACTGCTGGCCGCGCGCCGTGCGCGGCCCCGGCTGTCGCTGATCATGGTCAGCGCCGCGCTGTTCGGCTTCGGCTGCACGCTCGCCGCGTGCATGCCGAATTACGCCCTGTTCGGCATCACGCTGACCGTAATCGGCATCTGCACCCAGACCTTCAACACCTCGACCAACAGTCTTGTGCAAATGTCTACCGAGCCCGCCATGCGCGGCCGGGTAGTAGCGATCCTGCTCGCTATTGCATTGGGCGGCACGCCTCTCGGTGCGCCGGTCGTCGGCTGGGTAGCGGATCATTTCGGCCCGCGCTGGGCACTTGGCGTAGGCGCCGCGTCGGGTTTCGCCGCTGCGCTGGTCGGGTTTCACTACCTCCGGAAATACCGCAACTTGCGGGTGTGGTTCGACGGCGGGCGCATTCGTGCGAGCATTGATGGCGTCGAACCCGCGAGCGCAGTTGCGGCGGCCGCTCAGGCCGAAACGGCGCAACCGAAAGCGCCCTAACCATCCCGGTGCCGTAACCACGCGCCGCCCGGAAGCGCGGCTATCCCTTGGACAACCCTGCGCCGCGCGCGGCCGCCGGATTCGCGACGCGCAGCGTCCACTGCGCCTTGCGCCGCAGGATCGGCGCTTCGATAAAACGCCACGACAGCTTCGCCAGCAACAGCGCAATCAGAAATGAAATCACAATGCCCCCGAGGCGGACCCAGAATGGTTCGCTCGCGCCATGAAACAGCGCTTGCACGCGATGAAGCCGCGCAGGATTCGGCACGAAGTTGTGATACAGATAAAAGCCGTAGCTGATGCGGCCGAGCGAGGCCAGCCATGGCGTTTCCAGCAGACCCACCAGCGTAGTGCTGTGGCTGCATGCAATCGAACACACCAGCGCTGCGATGCAGATGCCATAGAACGTACAGAGCAACGTATAGACGGCAGGCCCTGCTGCCGTCGTCCAATGAGGCTCGGTGGCACACAGCAGGCTCACGCCGACGAGGAGCGCCGCGAAGCTCGATGGCCGGGCGAGCCACGCACGCAGCAGCGAGCCTTGCGCGCGCAGCCATGCTCCGCCGATTCCACCGAGCGCAAGCAGCCAGAAATTGGTCAACGGATTCGTGTAGATGACAATCTCCGGCGTGCCTGTCACGCGCATCCCCCACATCGACGCTACGCCGGCCACGAACACCGCATAGCAGATCGGCAGATGCCAGCGCAGCGGCGCGATCAATAGCAGCGGCGCAAAGAACAGATAGAACTGCTCCTCGATAGAGAGGCTCCACAGATGCGAGTATGGGCCGGGCCAGTAGCGCAGCACCTCGCCGATCCAGATATTCGACAGGTAAGCGAAATGAAATGGCAAGCCACCCTTCAGTTGCGGGCTGACATAGCCGAGTAGCATCAGGACCGCTAACACGCTCAGCAGCAGGTAATAGACCGGAAAGATGCGCAGGGTCCGGCGCAACAGAAAGCGTTTGAGTTCGGCAAAAAAATCGCTGACGCCCGTCTCGATCGTCCGGCGCTGTGCCGTCAGAATGCCGGTAATCAGAAAGCCGCTCAGCGCGAAAAAAATCCACACGCCGAGATGGCCGGTCTCATCGCTGCTGGCGAGCAAGCGATGCTGCAAAAACACCATCAGCACGGCGATGGCGCGTAGTCCGTCGAAACCGCGAATCCTGTTGTCCATGAATGCCGTCGTCCGGGTCGGTGTCGGCCCCTTGGTGAGATCGCCCAAGCAGTCGGGCCATCATAGGACGCGATGCAAGAAAAATAAATCGCCGCGGCGCCGTGTATTTAATTAAAAAAATGCCGGTGGCAAGGCGAATTATTTTTTATGAAAAAAATAATTCGCTCTCCCGCGTGAAAGGTGGACCTTACTGGGCGAGATGCTTTCTCTGTGCCAGTTCCTGGGCCTGCGCGTAATCCGCCTGCACCGTCGGCAGGGCCTTGCGTGCGGCCTCTTTCAGCTGTGCATTGCGGCCCGAGGCAATTTCCGACTGAAAGGCCGAGAGGGTTTTCTGCTCGTCGCCGAGCGCGACCTGCTGGATATAGGCTTTGTCGAAATCGCTGCCGCGCAGGTCCTTGATGCTGTCGAGCACGCTTGCGTCCGGGTCGTTGTTCGGCACGTCGACGCCACGCGGGCTCGCCGCGCGCAATGCTTCCGAAAGCTTGGCGTTGTCGGCGGCGACGTGTTGCGCAAAGGCTTTGACGTCGCGATCGGTGGAGCGCGAGGTTGCGAGGCGCGCGGCGTCGCGCTGCGTCGACACCGCCTTGGTTGCGCCAGCCACAAAGTCCTGATCTTCGGCGTGCAATTTCGTATCGTCCTGCGCGTTCGATGCAGCGGGCGTGCCTTGGGCGTGGGCGCCCATCGCGACCACCAGAAGACCGGTGGCGCAAGCGCCCATAAGCGAAGCAATCGGCGAGCGTTTCATGCGTTCTCCCTGAAGTGAGGATGGTGAAGAGACGCGGGAAATTCTAGAAGGCGAGCCAAGGCCGCAGCGCGAAAAATAATTCGGCTTTGTAACGGGTGGTAAAGAGTCTGGCGCTGGGTTCGATCGGATGCTTGCACCGCGTTCGAAGCCGTGCAAGCACATTATTGGGAACACCTGGCATCAGCCGGGCGCGGAAATTGCGCAACCGGCACAAGACACCGGTTTAGACGCCGAGATCCGGGTGACGGTTAGCGAGTTCGGTGATCCAGTCGGTAAACGCACGGACCCGCAAACTCATGCGCCGATGCGGATAAAGAATCGACAACGGGGTCGACGGAATCGTGTACGAGGTCAGGATTTCCTGCAGCTCGCCGCGCTCGATCATCTCGGCGACCATGAAGCGCGAGGGCTGGATAATGCCGTAGCCCAGCGCGCCGGCCGTGATATAAACCGAGCCGTCGTTGACCGCGAGCGCGCCTTCCAGCGACACCCTCACCACCTCACCGTTTACTTCGTACTCGAACGGGAAGATCTTGCCGCTGCGTGCGGAGACATAGTTGACGGCGCGATGTCCCGCGAGCTCTTCGAGCGTGGTGGGCGTGCCGTGCTCGGCGAGATAAGCGGGCGACGCACAGGTGGTGATGCGCGAGCTGCCGATGCGCCGCGCGACCAGGCTCGACTCTTCCGGCGTGCCCATGCGGATCACGCAATCCACGCCGTCCTGGATCAGGTCGATGTTGCGGTCCGCGAGGCCGAGGCGCACGTCGATCTCCGGGTACTGCCGGTAAAAGTCGCCTAGCGCCGGCAACAGCAACGCCTTCGCCAGCGTGCCGGAGGTGTCGACGCGAATCGTGCCGGCAGGTGTTTGCCGCTTGTTCGACAGCGACGATTCCGCATCCGAAATCTCGGCGAGGATGCCAACACAACGTTCGTAGTACAACGCACCGTCTTCGGTGACGCTGACCTGGCGCGTGGTCCGGTTCAGCAGACGCACGCCGACGTGCTGCTCGAGCGCCTGAATCAGGTTGCTCACCGAGCCGCGCGGCAAGTCGAGCAATTCTGCGGCCTTGGAAAAGCTGTTGGTCTCGACCACACGGGTGAAGACTTCCATTGCCTGAAGGCGGTCCATACGAGTCAGTCCTTGTGAGTCTCGGTTAAATGGCGGTGCCGGTATGCTCGCGCCGGGTATATTCCTTTGCGCCAGCACCTGGAACGCGACCATCAGCAGGAGCGGTAGCGGGCGATCGATGTATCTCGCTCTGTGCCGAATTACCAGATGGTCTTGACGTGCGCGTAGGCCCGGATCTTCTCGTCCTTTGTCACCAGCGGGACGGCCAGCTTGCGCGCAGTTGCCACAATCATCCGGTCGGCCGGGTCTTTGTGGAATTCGCCAGGCAAGACAACAGACTTGACTGCGATCTCGGGATCGATCGGGGCGAAGTGCACTGCTTCGATGGCCGACACCGTTGCGAGCCAACTACCGACGTCCATCGACAGCACAAGCTTCTCGCGCTCGACGAGCATCGCGATCTCCCATGCGGAGATTGCCGACACGATGATTTCGCCGCCTGCAAGCTCGCGCTCGATGGCGGTTTTAGCCTTCTTGCTCAGCGCAGGATCGCCGGCCACCCACCACACAAGCGTGTGCGTATCCAGAACGATCACTGCGCCGCCCCCCACTCATCCTCACCTACCGGGTCGGTCGGGTTGTCGTAGCGCACGACCGAACCCCGCAGTACGTCCAGCGGATTGCGCTCGATGCCCCGGTAAGTTCGCACTTCGATAGCGGGCTTGCCGTGATCGGTGACGATTACGCTTTCCCCGGAGGCTTCGACCTGCCGGAAGAATTCAAGGGCTTTCGCCTTGAATTCGGATTTGGAAACCTGATTACCGTCCATTATCTGCCTATAGTCATTCGCCCATGGTCACAATTATAGCAATTATGACTATCTTCGCAAGTCATTTTAGAAGGATGACCCACCGGTACAGCCGTCCTGGCCCCATCCAGCCCATAGCCCCTGGCTCTCCCACCGCTGGCTCTCCCACCGCTAGACAACCGCCAGCTTTGCTGGCACGATTCAAACACCGCGGCCCGGGCCGCCACTTTGTCTTCCGATACTTCCCAACGAAAATGCAAGCTATCCAAGCCCTCGCTCACTCGATGCGTATGTCCCTGGCAGGTTCTCCCCCCAGGCGCTAAGGGCTTTTTTGCTTCTAAAAAGGGACGCCGCTGGCGTCCCTTTTCTTTTTTGGAGCGGCAATGACGTACCGATACATCACCACACCGATTTACTACGTGAACGACCGGCCGCATATGGGGCACGCCTACGCGAGCGTGCATGCGGACATCATGGCCCGCTATCTGCGCGCGGCCGGCCATCAGGTGATGCTGCTCACCGGCGCCGATGAGCACGGCGAGAAAATCGCCAAGGCCGCGGCGCAGGCCGGCGAAGCGCCGCGCGCGTTCGCCGAACGGCATGCGCAAAGTTTCGAGGCCGCGTGGCGGCGTCTCGCGGTCGAGCCGGACCATTTTGTCCGCACCACGGCGCCGTCGCACGCCCGGGTGGTATCGGCCTGCCTGACGCGTCTGTTCGAGGCCGGCGAGATTTATCTGGCCGACTACGAAGGCCTGTATTCGGTCGGCCAGGAGCGCTTCGTCACGGAAAAGGAACTGGTCGACGGCAAGCTCCCCGAGGACAAGGAGCCGCCCGTGGTGCGGCGCGAACCGAATTACTTCTTTCGCATGGAGGCGCACCGCACATGGACCCGGCAACTGCTGCTCGACACGCCCGATCTGATTCAGCCCGCGCAGTACCGCAATGAAATTCTCAAACTGCTTGAAGAACCGATAGGCGACCTGAGCATCTCGCGTCCGGTGGAACGGCTCGAATGGGGCATTCCGATTCCATGGGACACGCAGCATGTGACCTATGTCTGGTTCGATGCGTTGCTGAGCTATGTCTCGCCGCTGGGGTATCCCGATCAGGCGGCGTTTGCTCACTACTGGCCGTCGGTGCGGCATATCGTCGGCAAGGATATTCTGCGCACCCACACGCTGTTCTGGCTGAGCATGACGCACGCGCTAGGAATCGCACCCTATCAGCGCCTGCACGTGTCGGGCCATCTGCTCGGCGCCGACGGACGCAAGATGAGCAAGTCGCTCGGCAACGGTGTCGATCCGTTGGCGGCGGCGGATACCTATGGGGTCGACGCGCTGCGCTACACGCTGGTGCGCGAGGTCAGCTTCGGCTTTGACGGGATCATCAGCGAAGCGGTGATCGAACAGCGCCTGAACCGCGATCTGGCCGACGATCTGGGCAATCTGGCAGCGCGCACGCTTTCGATGGTGGTGAAGTACCGCGGCGCTCGCGTTCCCGCGCCCGGCACCTGCACTGCTCCGGAACGGGCGCTGATCGCGCGGGCGGGCGAACTGCCGGACATCGTTCTGGCGTTGGTCGACGAGATGAAACTCGGCCGCGCCGTCGAACAGGTCATGGAACTGGTGAAACAGCTCAACGTCTATGTGGCGACGAGCGCTCCATGGACGCTCGCCAAGGATAGCGGCGCGTCCGAGCGGCTCGATACCGTGCTCTACACCCTGATCGAAGCGCTGTACCACGTCTCCAACCTGCTGTCCCCGGTGCTGCCCGGCAAGATGCAAGAGCTGCGCTCGTTGCTTGGGGTCTCCAGCGAGCCGCGCTGGAACGTGCCTTGGGGCGATGGCATCAAACCCGGCACCGCAATCCAGGAAGGCATTCTCTTTCCCAAGCGGGCAACTGGAGACCACGTGTAGCTGCCTCGCGGCGCGCCTTGGGAATGGTGCGACGAGCCATTGGCACGCGCCGGACCCGACGCGCGAATCGAAGCGGACGGCCGGCGCCCCGTGCCGCGGACGCGCGGCTATTCCACGTTATCAGGTGGGGCGTTTCGGATTTTGCGGCGTTGCTTCGCGAATGCGCGCCTCAGGCGTTGCGCGCCGCGTAACGTTTGACGGTTACCTACTTCCGACGTAGAGCGCCCTCCATGACACCTTCCAGCATTGGTGCTAACCAGGCCACCCCGACCTCGCAGCCCTCGACATCGAGCGCGTCCGAGCCGACGGCTTCGAATCAGAACGCAACCACTCCCAGCCCGACACCGACGGGGAATGCAACGCTAGGTCAACTCGCGATACTGCGACGGTCCAATTCGATGGAGAACGTTCACTCTCCAGAACGTGGCGTATCAAGCGCGATGAGAGTCAGTATCCAGGTCGGACAGGGAGAGCCGCAGGTGGAATACAGTGCAGCCTATCTGAACCGCGGCGTGGCGAATGGAGGTGTGTTGCGACACGATACGTACGACACTCTGAATCCAGAGTCGGGCGGGACTCAAGTCGGGGGAATTCATCCCAACGATGAGGGACGGCGTGCTCGATCGCCCGCCAGACTTCCCGACGGGAGAAGAGCAGCGGACACCGCGAAGTCCATGCACGACGCTGAAGTGCATATGCTAAGCGACGGCGTTCCGCGCGCCCGACGGTTGATGGCAGGCGCCGAGCGAACAGCGCCGTGGCAGGTTCAAGTCGAGTATCACGGAAACTTCGGGCCGTGCGGGCAAAGTGAGGACGTGGGATGCAAAGGGCGTTTAGCAAAAAGCAGCAAGACGCTCGAGTCGCAGTTTCTAGAAAAGGCGCCGCCGGGATCGACGTTTAAGGCGATGTCTGTCTATACGAGTTACCAGGACACAACACGAGGACAGAATCCCTCAGTGCCGACCAGGTACGGATACCCTGGGATCCGCCCGAATATGAAGTATGGCGAAGAGAACCACGATTACAACGTGAGGGCGCACACTATTCTGGATACCAGCAAGCCGGCAGCCAGCGGTGCGGCCGCCACCAACGCGTCGACCAGCAACTCGGCAAGCAGCAGCACAAGCAACGCATCGGCCAACGCTGCGACTAGCAGTGCCACGGCCAGCAGCCCGGCGGCCGGCAGCAGCGCAAACACAAGCAATGCACCGGCTAACGCTGCGACCAACGCCCCGAAGCCCTCGTGGGCCAACATCGCTGCAGGCAAAAAGCCCGCCGGTTAGCAGAACACCCGCGAGCGGACCGGCGCGTGTCGGGCGCGCCGTTTTCCGCTACATTGAGACGTTACCGGCACGCAAACCGTGATTCCAACCTAGGCGAAGCGTGCTGCCAGCCATCCTTGTTGCGGAGTGAAAATGACGTCTCGCGCTGCTTATTCAACCGTCTCGCCCACGCGCGCCGAAGTCGATGCGCTTGCGGGCGCAACCATTCTCGAGTTCGGCACGGACTGGTGCGGTTACTGTAAAGGGGCGCAGCCGGTGATCGGCCAAGCCTTCGAAGGGCATGCCGAGGTGCGCCATCTAAAGATCGAGGACGGCCCCGGCCGACCGCTCGGCCGATCCTTCAAGGTGAAGCTCTGGCCAACGCTGATCTTTCTGCGCGACGGCATCGAAGTGGCACGGGTGGTGCGACCGACCGATGTCGCATCTATCCATGAAGGGTTCAAGGCTCTCGCCTGAGCGAGCAATTCGATACCTTCCAACACCCATAGCTCAAGACACATCGCTCGCACCTGATTGCTCAGAGGCGCGCGATGAAGGATCCACGCGGGTCGGCACGAATCCGTGCCTGCGCGGCGATATCAGTTGGTATTGACGTTACCTGCTGCGACCGGCAAGCGCGTCTTGGACGGATGTCCAATGCCGCCTTCCTGCAGCCAGTAGCCCAGCCCCATGAAGATCGCGCCGCCGGCCAGGTTGCCGAGCGTGACGAATATTTCGTTATGCACAGCACCGGCGAGCGTCACGCTATCCGGGTGTTCGCTGATCAATGCAAGCGCGAACACGAACATGTTGGCGACGCTGTGTTCGAAGCCGCTTGCCACGAAGGCGAACACCGGCCAGAAGATCAGGCCCAGTTTCGCGCCGTCGTTGTTGGTGCGCGCCGCCATCCAGATGGCGAGACACACGAGCCAGTTGCACAGCAAGCCCTTGGCAAACAGCGCCAGACCGGGCGCGGCCATCTTCGCCGCCACCGCCTTGAAGAAGACCTCGGAGCCATCGGTCAGCAGCACACCGCCGCCGGCCGCATGCAAAATTGCCGCAAGCACAATGGCGCCAATCAGGTTGCCGATCCAGCACACCACCCACACCAGCACCATCCCACCGACACCCGTCTCGCCGCGCAGCACCGCAAGCGGCATGTACATCGCAGTCCCGGTAAACAGATCCGAACCGGCGAACACGACGATGGTCAGCGCGCAGGCAAACACGGCGCCCATCACTAGGTGCACATAGGCCGGATCGACATGCGAGCCGACCGAAAACATCAGGATGTCGCCGAAGCCGATATAGGCGCCGGCCATGGCCGCCCCAACCAGAAAGGCAAACGGCGAGCGCAAGATCGCTGCCGCCTTATGGGCGCCGATCCTGGCGAATTTATCGATACTCTCTGCGTACATCATGGCTCCACGAATTGGTCCACCCTCCTCAATCAGGTAGGGTGCGTCAAACTGGCGCATATGATAGGGCGATCGAACTCGATCTTCATCAATAAAGCGGCTCAAAACGGGCGGTTTGGCGGGCAGATAAAACTGTGCTCCCGTGGCATGCGGAGTTCTGTATCCCTTTTTTGGCGGGCTGCACTAAGACGGGGCAGCATGCACTGCCGCCGCTGCGGCAAGGCGAAGCGAAGCGATCGTTCATCGCATGCCTGGACTGAATGACCGTGCCGCCTCACCTTCACTGGGAGTGTCTAGCCATCTGACAGGTCTTGCAGACCTTGCATGCCCATCGCCAGCAACAGGCGCTCGGCGCCGATCCCGAAGCCGGCACCCTCGCGGTATGCGCCGCCGCCGGCCACCTGCTGTTGCGCGCCGAGTTCGGAGCAGCGGATCTCGAAGCCCTCGCCGTTCAGGTAGTAGCTCAGGCCACGCCGCGCGGCGACGTCGAGTTCGTAACGCACGCCGAGAGAATCGAGGAAGCCCGTGGCCAGCTCAAGGCTGCGCACGAGAGCGCCGAATGGATCTGGACCGAGGTACTCGAATCCGAGTTGCACGAACTCGCGATAGCGGCCGGCCTGGGGCCGTTCATAGCGGTAACAGCGCGCCACGTAAAACAGCAGGCGTTCCTTGCGGCGCTCGAGCAGCTCCTGGCATCGCTCCTGAAACAGCGCAGTGGCTTCGGGAATCAGGCAAACCGGCCGGCCCTTCTTGTCCGGGAAGGCCCACATCTGGCCGATGATTTCACTGCCGCCGGCTTTTTGCACAAAGGTGTCCTGCGACCATAGCGCAGGGACGATGGCCTCTTCTGCCCCAGCGTCAATGAAGGTAGCTCCGGAAGCGGTTCTCCAGTTCACGAACGAGCGCGGCTTGCTTGCCGACGATAAAGCGGGTTCCACGAATCATGGTCATGTTCGAACTCCAGGTGATGAGGAAATAAAAAAGGCGCCATGGGCGCCTTGGTCGTTTTCGCATGAACCAGCCGGTCAATCAGTATCGGGCTGGCTTCGCTGCTATGAGACGTAACGAACCACGGCGCAACGGGCTGCTGCCGTGATGGTGATGTGACCGGGTGGAGACGTTACGTGAGTTCATGGCGTGCAGTGTGGCACAGGTCCGGGTGTTTGGGAACGCTACAGCGCTCGCCCAGGCGACTAATTCAGCGATGGTTTGGACAACAATTCAACTCTTTTTCAACGCATCATTTTCTTTGTGCCCTTGGCGCCGGAGTACCACATGGGTGGCTTTCTCCGATGCAACGAACTGAACGCACTCGTATCCCAGAGCGCGTGCGTCAATCCCCTCGAACAGTCGCTCTCCCCCGCCCAGCAAGACCGGCGGCTTATATATGCCGCCTGCCAATTGAAAGTTGCGCTACGGCATCGGTTGGAAGCTAATTGATGGGCTTGCTCTTTGATGGACTTAGTCTTTGCCCCATCGCCAACGAGGCGGTTCTCCCTTCATCCAGCACACGGCCACAAGGGCAAGACTCAACAGGGCGACCAGCAAGGCGAACGCTAAAGAATGTAGGCCAGGTGGAAAACATAGAGCGACTACGCCAAGCAACAAAAAGTATCCGATCAGCGCTGCCCATCCCTGCCAGCGCACGGGAAACCCCCAGCCCCAACCATAGCGTTTTGCCGGAAACCAGTATTCATGTGTGGGTGACATCGAGCAATCTCCAAACCCGGACGTTACCGGTGACTTATCGTCTTCTGGGTGGATATTATCCTACTCGTTGCCGTCTATTTTGCCTCGCCGCGCGGATGACCGAAACCAGCAAGGGGCTTCAGTCAATGAGATCGGCCCCTGTCGTCAGGACAATCTTTCCAAAGTGCGTGCCGGCATCGATCAGTTCGTGAGCACCGCGAGCGTCGGCAAGCGCAAAGGTCTTGTAGACAACCGGTTTGATCTTGCCGTTCTCGATGTGCGGCCAGACCTGCCGCTCCATTTCATTGATGATGGCCGCCTTGTCCGCGGATGTGCGCGATCGCAATGTCGAGCCCATATGCGTCAGACGCTTCGCCAACATCGGCACGAGGTTAAGGTCCTTCGCCGGTCCCTTGATCACGCCAACCTGGAGGATCCGTCCGTCCATGGCAGCGGCGTCATAGTTTCTGGCCACGTAGTCGCCGGCAATGATGTCGAGGATCACGTCGACGCCTCTTCCATCGGTAAACCGCTTCGTTTCGGCGACGAAATCTTCCTCGCGGTAATCTATCGCAAGGTCTGCGCCTAGCGCGAGGCTCGCTTCCCGATGCGCCTGCGAGCCCACTGTCGTGATGATCTTCGCAGCACCGAATGCCTTCGCCAGCATGGTCGCCGTGGTACCGATACCCGACGCGCCGCCATGGATCAAGACCGATTCGCCGGCAACCAGCTTGCCGCGCTGGAACAGGTTCAGCCATACCGTCATAAACGTTTCCGGCATGGCGCCCGCTTCCACCAAGGTCAGGCCTTTGGGAATAAGCATCACGTTATCGGCGTGCGCGACTGCATATTCTGCGTAGCCACCGCCGGGAATCAACGCGCAGACCAGTTCGCCGATCCGGAATTGCGACACGTCGGAGCCAACGGCAACCACCTGACCTGCCACTTCCAGCCCTGGAATGTCCGAAGCGCCGGGGGGCGGATCATACAGTCCTTTGCGCTGGAAAACGTCTGGGCCGTTCACGGCAGCCGCGTGGATGCGGATCAGAACCTGATCGGCGGCCGGCGTCGGCACGGGGCGCGTAGTCGGCACCAGGACCTCGGGACCGCCGGGCTGTTTGATCTCAATGGCCGTCATGGACGACGGTACACGATAAGTTGAAGCAGACATGGATACCACTCCTTCTATAGATGAGGCTCGATTGATCCGGGCGGATCGTTGAACGAGGAACTCTTGCGTTCAGTATAGGCATCGACATTGATGAATATGTGCAGCATTATTCACACTGTGAGATGCAAATTTGCATCAGGAGGGCGGCACGATGAACTGGGACGATGCGCGAGTGTTTCTCGCGGTGGAGCGGGAAAAAACGCTCCGTGGAGCGGCCAGGACGCTCAATCTCGATCAGGCGACGGTCGGCAGGCGGATTGCGGCGCTAGAGCACGCGCTACGTGCAACGCTCTTCCTGCGGACCTCTGAGGGTTACGCGTTGACCGCCGCAGGCGAAGCCGCGCTGAGATCAGCGGAAAAAATGGAGCACTCCGCGCACGAACTCGTCAGACGAACTCAAGGCACGGATACCCGGCTCGCGGGGGACGTCAGAGTCACCAGCACCGACTCGATTGCGCTCGAGTTCCTGCTTCCCGCCATCGAACGCCTGCACGCTGCGCATCCCGAAGTGCGCGTCCTGCTGGACACGTCGACGCGCATGCTAAACCTGGCAAAGCGTGAAGCGGATATCGCGGTCCGCTCAGTCAGGCCGGACAATCCCGAGCTTATCGCGCGGCGCCTGGCTCGCTGGCCCATGGCGCTCTTTGCATCGAATGCCTATCTCGAGCAACACGGCAAGCCCGCCGCTGGCTCGGCATTCGCGGGCCACGATCTTGTCGTCTATCAGGGAAACTGGACCGGTAATCGATCACCGACGCTTGCCGGCGAACCGATACACGCGGGGCGCATCGTATCGACCTTCAATTCCAGCCTCATGCTGCGTACCGCGGTAAAGGCCGGACTCGGCATTGGTGAGCTCCCGATACATCTGGCGGAACACGACGGCCTCGTGCAGATATGGCCTGAGCCCACACGTGGGGCGGTCTACGAAATCTGGCTCGTCACGCATCAAGACCTTCGGCATACTGCGCGCATCGCAGCGATGATCGACGGCATCGTCTCCGCATTCGAAGCCCACACAATCCGGACGGATTGATGAAATCGCCCAGCCGGTGTCCGGCCTGGACCCGCTAATTGACCGTTTCGGCGCTTCGCACCGTTTTTGATCGGCCCTATCCTGGATCGCAAGCAAATGTGCAAGCTGGCGCAGTTCGATACCAATCTTTTTCGGCATGCTCCGCGTGTGCCGCGCGGCGTTGCCGACCCTGCGAAGAAATTGCTACCGCAAAAAATGTTCGAAAATGGGATCGCTCGCTACTACCGCATCAACTGAGGTATCGCGCAGCAAGCATCACTCGGTGAGACGCGCCCTCACCGTGTACTCGTTATCCAGCACTGCATCGAACTCGGCCTCGGCGTCGGGCTTGCCACGCGGCGCATGAAAATCCGCCGTCAGCGGCTCAACCGGATAGCCCCTCCGCTCCCAGGCGTCTAGCCCGCCCTTGAGCGCGTTCACGTGATGAATATTCTTTCGATGCAGTTGCGTGATGATCCGCTTGGCCGTCGCTTCGTTCGGGCACACGCAGTACACAACGATTGGACGCCTCAGCAGTTCGGGATCGAGTTGCTCCGGCGAGTCCAGATCGAGGGCACGTGCACCGGGAATCCGGTACGCTTCTTTCGCGCGCACTTCCGGCGGGCGCGCATCGAAGATCAGCGGCGGCGCGTTCGACTTCATCTGCTCGTCCAGTTGCTCGGGCGTGATGCGAATCCTGGCGAGCCAGCGGCGAAACTGCACCCGCCGCACCCAGCGATAGACAACAAACAGGCCGCCCAACACTCCGAACAGATCGAATATCGTGACGCCGTTATGCCGCACGAGCAGCAGCAATTGTGCGATCTCATCGTGCAGCGCCGCGCCGCCGACCAGCCAGAGGCCCGCCCACAACGACGCGCCCAGCAAGTCCCAGAGCAGGAAAATGCGCGGATCGATGCTCGTGGTGCCGAGCAACGGTGCGGCGATCAGACCGAGGCCGGGGACGAATTTGGAAACGGCGAGAATCGGCGCGCCGTGGCGTTCGAAGATATTGCGCGCCGTGCGGACGGTCGCGTCGAACGACAAGGAAAAGCGCACCAGCGAATTGAGCATGCGGCGCCCGCGCAGGCGCCCGGTGGTGAACCACAGCGTATCGGCTAGCAAAGTGGCGCAGACGGCGGCAACGAACACGCTGGTGTACGAGACCTCTCCCACGGCGGCCATGGTGCCGGCCAGAATCAACATCGGTGCGGCCGGAACCGGCACGCCGAGTTGCGTGATCAGCACGCTCATGAATACCGCCCAGGCACACAGCGCGGGTGGAATAGCTGTCGGGAAATGCCACACAATACCGCTCCTGCGGAAAACCATCGCCGATGGCTGGACGTTCGGTCTGTCTCGGCAACCTGCGCGGGATTCCTTGAACAGGTGCGACAGTGCATTCGCCGCGCCGGACAAGGCCAGCCGCCAATGGCCCCGGGCAATCCCGCGCGCTGCGTCGAATACGGGATTCTAAACAAAAACGCCAATTGGCATCGTGCAAGCGGGCTAACGCGGCGCCGCGAGCGCCAGCTCACCGCGTTCGAGACACGGTTTGATCCGCAAGAATCGCGTAAGGGATGGGGAGAAAGCGGTCATCGAGCGCATCGATCCGGGCGCGAAACTGGTTAGCCCGGCGGTTAGCGAACCGGCCGCGCCAGCAGGTCGTCGAATAGCGCCGCATAGGTTGCGACCAGTTGCCGGTTATCCGGCAGATAGCGCGCGATCAGACTGCGCTGCTGCTCGCGGTACCAGGAGGCGTGCGCGTCGTGTGTCTCGATCGCCTCGATCACCCGGCGCGCCCCTTCATCGGCGTCGTTGCCCTGGTAGTAGTAACCGAGGTCGCTGCACAGCGACGCGTTGTGAATCAACGGATAGCCTTGCCAGCACACTTCGAGGTAGAAGTAGTTCAGCGGGTTTTCGAGCTGGTGCGAGATAACGATATCCGTGTTTTCAGCCAGAAACACCGGGGTCTCGTGCCTGCCCAGGAAAACCGCCTTATGGTCGCGGACAATATCGAGCTGGTTCATCAAGGCGATGAAATCAAGGCTTTCTTTCGCAATCTGCTCAGCGTTCGTGACCTGCAACAGTGCGATGCTGTCGGGCCGCTGGCGGTAGGCCAGCTCGGCAATCAGCACCGGGTACAGGCAGAACTTGACGACATTGAGGTTGGGCTCCATCACGCTCAGGCGCCGCACACCTTCGCGTGGGCGGTACTCGCCCGCGTTGGGCAGCCCCTTGACGCGCTCGTCCAGAAACATCGGACTCCAGACAAACGGTACGACCCGGCCCGCTTGCCGGCGCAACACCTCGAAGTACGACTGACTGATCTTGGCAACCTGCGGAATGATCCAGATATCGTCGTAGCGCTGATTGACGAACAAGGTCTCGCCCCACATCGGCTTGCGGAACAGTACCGACTCCATCGCGTGGACATACTCGAAGCCACAGCAGTAAGACACGAGCCGCACGTTGCGCTGCTTCAGATAAGCGGTCTGGGCGCCGTCGATCTGACCGCCGAGTTCGATCAGCACGTCGAGGTCGTCTTTCGCCGCTTCGAACGACAACGTCGGATAGCGAACCTGGTCCCACGGCAGCGCCTCCGTGACGGCGACCGCGGTGGTGTTCACGAGGACCACTCGCGCGACCTGCGGGCAATGCCGCAATGCCTCCGCCAGGAAAGCGGCGTTCTGTTTGATGCCGTTGTTCCAGAGCGTTTCGGCTTCGTGGTGCAAGCCGATCGTGATGCCGACCCGCAGTGCGTTCATGGCGTTGCAATCTGGTTCTGGGTCGCGCCCCGGTCCTGGGTTTGGCGCGGCACGTACCCGGTCAGATGCCACTGGCCGTCGTCGCCCAGCCGGAAGCTCAGCATTTCGAACATCGTGCGGCCGCTCGTCAGGGTGGTGGCGAAATCGACGTTCGCGTACAGGCCGTCGGGAATTCCTTTGGCGCCGCTGTACTGGATCCGCGTGACCGAGGCCCAGCCGCGCCGCGTCACCGCGCCCACGGACTGACGCGCCTGCTGTAGCTGACTCGCAAAGCGCTCCTGCGGCAGGCTCGCCTTGACGAACGGCGCCGCGTCTTGCCATAGCGCGGCATAGTGATTGCCGTCGAGTTGCTGCAAGACCTGATTGGCGTCGTTCAGCAGTTCGTCGGCCGAGGTACCCTGCTCCGCGAGCGCGAGCGTCGAGCCGCAAACCATCACGCAGGCAGCAGTCAGCGTGGCGGCAAGGCGGGCGGCTGTCGACGGGCGTGTCGGTCGGGCGAGCCGGTCAAGCGAAAAATATGTCTTCATGGTGCGGTTCGAACCTGGCTGTTAAGCGGGTGTATAGAGCGTGGCCAGCGCATCGCTATAGACGCGCACGTTGTCGTCGTTCTCGGGGTCCAGTCCGCGCAAGAACGCATTGGCGGTGCGCCGGTAGCTCTCGATATGCGTATCGTGTTCGGCGAAGGCCCGCTGCAAGGCCCGGCCGCCCTCCTCGCAATCGAAGTCGTGATAGCGGTAGCCACAGTCGCCGATCAGGTGCGAGTTATGAATCAGCGGATAGCCGCCGTACAGCGCCTCGTAGTAGACATAGTTCTGGCCGTTTTCCCAATGATGGCTGACCACCGCGTCCACGTCCGCTGCCACCACCCGGCAAAACGGAAAGCGCCCTTCGAACGAGGTCAGGCCGTGCTTGACGATATTCAGGCTGCGGGCGAAGCCGTTGAAGCTCACGTGCTCCTTCAGATGGAACGTGTTGTAGGCCCACACGTGTTCTAGCAGGTCCGGATCGGCGCGGTGCGCCGCCTCGCAGGACAGCAGCGGCACGAAGCTCGTCTTCACCATGCAGATATTCGGCTCGAAGATGCCGGCGCGCCAGCGCCGCCGCCCCGGCCGGTAGCCAAAGCTCAGTCCCTCGGGCAGGCGTGCCGCTTCGCGCTCCAGCACCAGCGGGCTCCACAGATGCGGCATCAGGCGTACCGGGCAGCGAAAGGTGCTGGCGTAGTACGGCACGCAAGTATTTTCGTATTCGGGCAGCGTCCAGACCTCGTGATATGGCGCCGCATTAATCAGGAGTCCATGCGGCTTGTCGAAGATCATCCGTTCGATGTCGATGACATAGTCGTTGCCCACCCGCATCGAAACGATCTTGCCGCCGCGTTCGCGAAACGCCACCACCCACTCGCGCGACAGCTGGGCGCTCATCTCGATCATCACGTCGAGCGTCGCGGCCGCTTCGTCCATGTCGATCAATGGCACCGGCGAATCGGCGAGAAAGTTCTTCGCGTCCTCGGGCCGGCCGTCGCCGCCGCCCGCCACCAGATACGTGGCTGCGACGAGCGGCGAGCGCATCAGCAACATCACCAGAAAAATGCAGTTCTGGTAGATGCCGTTTTCCCACACCGACTGCTCGCCCTTGCGCACGTAAATCGACACGCCGACGCGCAGCTTGCGGGGCTGGGTGGCCGGGCGAGGTTCAAGGCTCATGAGCGGCTCGCTTGGGGGGCAAACGCCGCGTCGCGGCACAGATGCAACAGCCGGGCCGCATAGGCGTCGAGATTGGCCTGGCTAAACGGATCCACCGCGGCGAAGATGCCTTGCGAGCGGGTACGGTATTCGACAAGCCCGTGGGCGTGCTGCGCCGCTGCGTGCTGCAGTTGCGCCGCGCCCTTGCGCGCATCGAAGCCAGGGTAGTAGTAGCCCGCCTCCTTGAGCCACGGCGAGTTGTGGATCAGTGGATAGTCGCCGTAGAGCGCGTCGAGATAGCTATAGTTCTGTTCGTTCTGCCATTGATGCGCGACGATGGCATCGGCATGCTGCACCATGAAACCGACAATATCGTGGCGGCCATGAAAGGTGGCCTTGTGCTCGCGCACGAGATCCAGCGAGTTGGCGAAGTACAGCATGGTGGGATGATCTTTGAGGTGCAAGGTGTTGAGCACATGCATCGCTTCGACGAGACCGCGATCCGTGCGGTATGCCTCGTCGCAGACCAGCATCGGAATGCTGGAGGTCTTCACCACCGAAATATTCGGCTCGAAAATCGCCACCCGCAGGCCGCGGCGCGAGCCGTCGCGGGTTGCTCCGGATGCTCCGGCTGTCTCGGCCGGCGCCGTTGCGGTTCCGCTGGCCCCATAGCCGTAGTGCATGCCGAGCGCTTCGACTTCGCGCATGCGTTGCTGGACAAACTGCGGATGCCAGATGAAAGGCGCCTCGTACACATCGCACCGGTGCAAGAGGCGCATCATCGGCGCGAAGGCGGCGTCTTTGGGCAGGTGCCAGACCTCGTCGCAACGGTCGGGCCGCGGCGCATGAGTGGGCTTGGTAAAAATGGCCGGTTCGGCAAGACCGACATACGGCTGGCCGCAGCAGTAGAACACCACCTTCTTGCCGCGCGCGCGCATCAGGTCAAGCCACTCGATGTCGAGCGCCCCGCCCATTTCGACGATCACATCCACTTCGTCCGTGGCTTCGTGCGCCCTCATCAGGCGCAGGTTGCGCACGGACAGGTCCACCTGCTCGGGCATCACGCCCTGGTCGCCGACATCGATCAGCACTACCGACTGCACGAACGGCAGGCGCTGGAACAGCTCTGCCAGAAAGATGACGTTCTGTCCCAGCCCGTTCTGCCAGATGTTCTGGCCGGTGTGAGTAATGACGGAAATCCCGATGCGCATGTTCACACTCAGGTTGATACTGATCTTGACACTACCAGGAATAACCCACACCCGCGTTGACCAGCACGTGAGCCCCATCCGTTGCGCTGGCGCCCAGCTTGACGATGGTGTTTTGCGTAATCCGTGCGCTCGCGCCGATGGCGATAGCACTGTACCCCGCGTAATTCCCCACCCCCGCAGCAATCTGGAAGGTCTTGCCCTGTTCGACCTGGGGCAAACCGGCCAGCGCGCCAGCCATGGCCACGCCCGAATACGCTGCGCGCGCCACATCGTTGATATTCTGCTGAACACCCTGCAGTTGCGCAACGTTTACCGCATCGGTCGGGTTGACGCCCGGCGCCACGTTGGTGATGGTCCGCTCGTTACCCGGCGAGCCCACCGACACCGAGTTCGCCTCGCTTGCCACCGAGCCGGCGCCAATCGCCACCGAATTCGGCGCGGATGCGACCGCATTGGAACCCACTGCTGACGAGTTGGTGCCGCTTGCCTGGGCGCCCGCACCCACCGCCGACGAGCCGGAGCCCGTCGCCTGCGAGCCGGAACCGACCGCGACGGTGTTGCTCGAGCTTGCGGTCGAGTTGCCGCCGATCGCCACCGATTCGGTGCCGGTAGCGCTTGCCGCGCTGCCGGTGGTGTTCACCGCCACGTACTTCGAATTGCTCGCCGCGGCGTTGTTGGTGGTGGTTTGCGACAGCTGGGTGAGCTGACCGCCGATCGTGCCCAGTTGCGTTTCGAGCGCAAACAGCTGGCTGCCGTTGACTGCATCGGTGCTGGTCGCGGTGATCGCACCTGCCGCGATGTTGGTCAGTGCCACCGCCGAGGCTGCACCCACACCGCCGAGCGTCACGCTGGTATGCGCGGGGCTGTCGTACAGCACCGCATCGCTCGCGACCGAGGCCACCGCCTGCAACTGGCTGACGTTCACCGCATCGGTCGGCGCGGTGCCGGCGGCGACGCCGGTCAACTGCCGTGCGCCTGCTGTACCGGTGAAGTCGACACTGGTGCCGCCCGTGTTGGCGCCCACCGTGATCGCACCGTTGCCCGGCGCGCCGCCGACCTGCTGCACGAGACCCACCGTGCCGCTGGCGATGCCGGTCGACAGCGCGGTGACGCTGCTGGTGGCGGTCGTGAGGCCGGTGGACAGCGAGGCGACGTTGCTGTTGGTCGTGGTGAGCCCGGTCGACAGCGAGGCGACATTGCTGTTGGTCGTGGTGAGGCCAGTGGACAACGAAGCCACGTTGCTGTTGGTCGTAGTGAGACCGGTCGACAGCGACGCCACGCCGCTCTGCGCGGTGCTGACCCCCGTCGACAGCGAACTGATGCTGGTCGAGGTCGTGGTGGACAGCGAGGTCAACTGCCCGAAGTTGACCGCATCGGTCGGGTTCACCCCGGCAGCGACGTTGGTCAGCGTCACCGGCGCGGTCGAGCCGACACCGCCGAGCGTGACCTTCGTATGGGTCGAGTCGTCGTACTGGACCGAATTCGCCACGCCCGTCGACAGCGAGGCAATGTTGCTGTTGGTCGTGCTCAGGCCGGTGGACAGCGACGTGATGCCCGTCGAAGTCGAGGTCGAAAGCGACGCCACACTGCTGTTGGTCGTGCTCAAGCCGGTGGACAGCGAGTTCACGCCGCTTTGCGCCGTGCTGATACCCGTCGAGGTCGACGTCGACAGCGAAGCCACGCTGCTGTTGGTCGTGCTGATGCCCGTGGACAGCGAGCTGAGACCGGTCGAAGTCGAGGTGGACAGCGTTGCCACCGTGCTGTTGGTGGTGCTGAGGCCGGTCGAGGTCGAGGTGGACAGCGAAGCCACACTGCTGTTGGTTGTGCTCAGACCGGTGGACAGCGAGTTCACGCTGCTTTGCGCCGTGCTGATGCCCGTTGAGGTGGAGGTCGACAGCGACGCAACGCCGCTGTTGGTCGTGCTAAGACCGGTGGACAGCGAGTTCACACCGCTTTGCGCCGTGCTGATACCCGTCGAGGTCGAGGTCGAGAGCGACGCCACGCTGCTGTTGGTCGTGCTCAGGCCCGTGGACAGCGAGCTGACACCGGTCGACGCCGAGGTGGACAGGCTCGCCACGTTGCTATTGGTCGTGCTCAATCCGGTGGACAACGAACTGACGCCGGTCGACAAGGAAGCCACGTTGCTCGCGGCAGTGTTCACCTGCGACGCCACGGCATACAACTGGCTGCCGTTGATGGCATCCGTGCTGGCGGCCGTGACCTGACCGGCAGCGACGTTGGTGATCTGACGCTCGGCGCCAGGTGCACCGACGCTCACGACGCTCGTCGGGTTAGCCCCGGCAAAGCCGCTGAAGGTGGTCGAACCGACCGTGGCGCTGCTGGTCGGATTCGCTGCCGCGGTCACCGAGCCGTAACCCAGTGCGACATCGCCGGGGTTGTTGGCCACGGCCGCCGGTCCGATCGCCACGCTGTTCGCGCCGAGCGCCTGCGAATCCGCCAGCGTCGAGTTGGCGTGAAAGTACTTGATGCCCTGGCTATTGATGCTGTTGAGCACCGAGCCGACGTCGTTGAGCGTGCTGGTCGTGCCGTTCGCGTTGTAGGTGGTGTACGACGGTGCGGAGATCGCGCCGGTTGCCGGGTTGTAGGTGGCGCCGCCACCGAGTGCGGACGCCGTGCTGTTGCCGAGCGCGGTGACGTTGGTCTGGATCGAGCCAACGCTGGTCGACAGCGAGGCGATGCCGGTCGAGGTCGACGTCGACAACGTCGTGACCGTGCTGTTGGTCGTGCTCAGCCCCGTCGAGAGCGAGGACACGCCGCTTTGCGCGGTGCTGATGCCGGTCGAGGTCGAGGTGGACAGCGAAGCCACGCTGCTGTTGGTCGTGCTCAGGCCGGTGGACAACGACGTCACACCACTTTGGGCCGTGCTGATGCCCGTCGACGCCGAGGTCGACAGCGAAGTCACGCTGCTATTGGTCGTGCTGAGGCCGGTGGACAACGACGTCACACCACTTTGGGCTGTGCTGATGCCCGTCGACGCCGAGGTCGACAGCGAGGTCACGTTGCTGTTGGTCGTGCTCAGGCCGGTGGACAACGACGTCACACCACTTTGGGCCGTGCTGATGCCCGTCGACGCCGAGGTCGACAGCGAAGTCACGCTGCTATTGGTCGTGCTGAGGCCGGTGGACAACGACGTCACACCACTTTGGGCCGTGCTGATGCCGGTCGAAGTCGACGTGGACAGCGAAGTCACATTGCTGTTCGTGGTGCTCAGCCCCGTCGACAGCGAAGCGACGCTGCTGCCCGTCGTGCTCAGGCCCGTCGAGAGCGACGCCACACCGCTCTGCGCGGTGCTCACACCCGTCGACAAGGAATTGACGCTCGTCGACGTCGTGGTGGACAGCGAGGTCAACTGGCTGAAGTTGACCGCATCGGTCGGGTTGACGCCGGCGGCGACATTGGTCAGCGTTACCGGTGTGGTCGAACCGACGCCGCCCAGTGTCACCTTCGTGTGGGTCGAGTCGTCGTACTGGACCGAATTCGCCAGCCCTGTCGACAGCGAAGCGACGTTGCTGTTGGTGGTGCTGAGACCCGTGGACAGCGACGTGATGCCCGTCGAGGTCGAGGTCGACAGCGAGGCCAGGCCGCTGTTGGTCGTGCTCAGACCAGTGGACAACGAGGTCACGCCGCTTTGGGCTGTGCTGATACCCGTCGAGGTCGAGGTCGACAGCGAAGCCAAGCCGCTGTTCGTCGTGCTGAGCCCGGTCGAGGTTGACGTCGACAACGAAGCCACGTTGCTGTTCGTCGTGCTCAGGCCGGTAGACAGCGAGGTCACGCCGCTTTGGGCTGTGCTGATACCCGTCGAGGTCGAGGTCGACAGCGATGCCACGCTGCTGTTGGTCGTGCTCAGACCCGTGGACAGCGAACCCACACCGCTTTGTGCCGTGCTGATGCCCGTGGAGGTCGAGGTTGACAGCGAAGCCAGACCGCTGTTCGTCGTGCTGAGGCCCGTCGACAACGAGCTGACGCTCGTCGATGTCGTGGTGGACAGCGAAGCTACGCTGCTCTGTGCGGTGCTGATACCGGTCGAGGTGGATGTCGACAGCGAAGTCACGCTGCTGTTGGTCGTGCTCAGCCCAGTGGACAGTGAAGTCACGCCACTTTGCGCCGTGCTGATACCCGTGGACGTCGAAGTCGACAATGAGCTCAAGCCCGTCGACAGCGAACTCACCGAGCTGCCCACCGAGTTGACCTGGTTCGCCACCGAATACAGTTGGCTGCCGTTCACAGCGTCGGTGCTGGTTGCCGTGACGCGGCCCGCCGCCACGTTGGTGATCTGCCGCTCGGCGCCCGGTGCGCCCACGCTCACCACACTCGTCGGGTTAGTCCCTGCAAAGCCGCTGAAGGTGGTCGAACCGACCGTGGCGCTGCTGGTCGGATTCGCCGCCGCGGTCACCGAACCGTAGCCGAGTGCGACATCGCCGGGGTTGTTGGCCACGGCCGCCGGTCCGATCGCCACGCTATTCGTGCCAAGCGCCTGCGAGTCCGCCAGCGTCGAGTTGGCGTGGAAGTACTTGATGCCCTGGCTGTCGATGTTGCTCAGCGCCGAGCCTACGTTATTGACCGTGCTGGTCGTGCCGTTCGCGTTGTACGTGGTGTACGACGGAGCGGAGATTGCGCCGGTCGTCGCGTTATAGGACGAGCCGCCGCCCAGCGCGGCTGCCGTGCTGGTGCCCAGGGCGTTCACGTTGGTCTGGACCGTGCTCACGCCGGTCGACAGGCTGGTGATGCCGCTCGTCGCCGTAGCGAGGCCGGTCGACGTCGAGGTCGACAGCGAGGTCAGGCTGCTGTTGGTGGTGACAAGGCCCGTCGAGAGCGAGCTGACACTGCTCGTCGTGCTGCTCAACCCGGTGGACAGCGATGCCACGTTGCTGTTGGTGGAGCTCAGGCCGGTGGACAGCGACGCCACGTTGCTGTTGGTGGTGCTCAAACCGGTCGACAGTGAACCGACACCGCTCTGTGCCGTGCTGATACCCGTCGAAGCCGAAGTGGAAAGCGCCGTCACGCTGCTGTTCGTGCTGCTCAGACCGGTGGACAACGAAGCCACATTGCTATTCGTCGAGCTCAAACCGGTCGACAGCGAACCCACGCCGCTTTGTGCCGTGCTGATGCCGGTCGAGGTCGACGTCGACAGCGCCGTCACATTGCTATTCGTCGTGCTCAACCCCGTCGACAGCGAGGTCACCCCGCTCTGTGCCGTGCTGATGCCAGTCGACGCCGAAGTCGACAGCGCCGTCACATTGCTATTCGTCGTGCTCAGCCCGGTCGACAAGCTGGCATCGCGGCTCACCGCCGTGCTCAGCCCCGTCGAGGTCGAGGTGGACAACGCCGTCACATTGCTATTCGTGGTGCTCAAACCCGTGGACAGCGAAGTCACACCGCTTTGCGCGGTGCTGATGCCGGTCGACGCAGAGGTCGAAAGCGAGGCAATGCTGCTGGTCGCCGTGCTCAAGCCCGTCGACGTCGAAGTCGACAGGCTCGAAATGCTGCTCGCGGTGGTGCTCATGCCGGTGCTCAACTGCGAGACCGTGACAGCGTCCTGCGGCGCCGAGCCGTCGGCGACATTGGTGATCCGGCGCAGCGCGGTGGCGGTGCCGACCGACACTTCAGACAACGGCGCAGCCGTGCCCGTCAGATACCCCGTACCCGTCGGCGCAGCCGCGCCGGTGGCGCTGCCGTAGCCAATCGCCACGCTGTTGGCGTAGCTCGCGGTGCTGTTAGGACCGAGCGCCACGCTGTTGTTGCCGACCGCACTGCTGCCGCTGCCCAGTGCCAGCGAACTGGTGCCGGAAGCAACCGAGTTGTAAGCGATTGCTGCGGACGAAACACCGCTTGCCGTCGCGCCATCGCCGATTGCGCTGGAATTGTTGGCGCTCGCGGTTGCATACGTCCCGATCGCCGACGCCCCGGTGCCCGTCGCGGTCGACGTCGTGCCGATCGCCGTCGCGCTCGCGCCGCTGGCCGTCGCAAACGTGCCGAGCGCAGTGGCGGCTGTGCCTGAGGCGGTCGCTGCATCACCGAACGCCGAGGCCTCCGAGGCATTGGCGACGGTGCCGTTGCCACCCACTGCGGCGGAGAAGGTCGCCGTCGCGCTGGCGCCATTGCCGACCGCAACCGCCTGCTGCGCCGCGTTCGAGTTGTAGCCAAGTGCGGTCGCCTGGGTGGCGGACGCAGTTGCGCTCTGCCCCATGGCGAGCGACGATGCTCCCACTGCCGTCGCCGACTGGCCTAACGCCACGGCTCCCGCCGCGGCGGCAGACGATGCATAGCCAATCGCCACGCTCGAAGTCGCCGCCGTCGCTGCAACCGAAAAGCGCCCAATCGCGATCGAATTGGTCGCGAGTGCCGCCGAACCGCCCGTGCCGCTGCTGTTGCCGCCGCCGATCGCGATCGAGCTCGAGCCCGACGCGGTCGAATCGTTACCCACCGCTGTCGCGCCCGTATTGGTTGCCTTGGCGCCGGAACCCATCGCAATCGCGCTCAGGCCAGTCGCTGTCGTGGCCTGCCCAAAGGCCTGCGAGTAGTTACCCGACGCGGTGGCATTAGCGCCGATCGCGATAGACGTCGCGCCCGATGCGGTGGTTGTACTGCCGGCCAAGCCGCCAATCGCAATCGCCTGCCCCCCGGTCGCCGTACCGCCGCCCGCCGAGTACTGCGCCTGCGCGACGTTCATGCCGGCACTGGCGCTCAGAACGACCACGGCGATCGCCTTGGCCACGGATGACTTATTCGGCTTGCCGCGCGCGGACGAGATTTCCGATGCAGCTACCCACGCACCGAGGGCCTCATTCCAAATGGTTCTGTATGACTTGTTCATTTTGACAAAAGCCTCTCAGGTAACGCGCGACACTAACCGACCCACCGGTATTCAGCAGACAAACCGATCTGATTTTTCGAAAATCGAAATCCCGACGCGCATAGAATTTGGGATAAGCGGGATTCTATGGGTTTCATTTATTTCAAATTGACAAGCAATGCAAATTACCCATCCGGATTATGTTAAACATTGTCAATATTGACGATTCGAGCCGAACTGTCCGGCTGAAGATGGGAAGTGAACATAGAAGCGCAGTGAATTGATGGTAGTTCGCCGGAGCCCCGCCAGTGACCGGAAAGCGCCCGGCAGCAGTGCGATGAAAGGCGCCTGGACGAGCCCCAGCGGGTAATGCTGGCAAGCGCTGGCAAGCGCTGGCGAGCAAGCGGGCGTTACCAGGGCATCTAACAATTGTCTCCGCCGCCGCACCATCTCATACAAACGTTCATTTCATACGATTTTATAATCTTCAGATTTATATCAAGCCGCCCTGATTGACGGGCATTCTACCGGCTTCTTTAATCGCCGGCTCATCTTTCGCACCACCATTAAATCGACACTCAATCCGTTTTAATTCATACAAATCACGCTCGCAATCAGGCTGACTCCGATTAAAATCATCAAATTTAACAATATTTATAAATTTCCGACATTAACCTGTTGATTCTTGACAGTCTTCCCGGGCAACCCGCTTTATGCTTGGGCGCATAACAGCGTGACAGCCTGCAAGGCGATTTGCGGGCTTCGAAACGCCGACGAGGTGACCAGAGGCTGGCCAAGGGCCGGCTACCCATATTGGAAAGGAACGCGCAGTGGACCGCACCGCACATGCCGCGATACATCTGATCGATCAGGACGCTGCCGGGCAAGCGGCCGAGCCGTCGAGCCACGACGCAGAGCTTGCGCAACGGATTCGCGCCGGCCTGCGCGCCGGCGAATTCAGCGTCGCCTACCAGCCGGTGGCCCACGCGCAGACCCTCACGCTGCTCAACGTCGAATGCCTGTTGCGCTGGCAGCATCCCCAATATGGCCTGCTGCTGCCTGAATGCTTTGTATCGGCCTTCGACGATCCGCTGACCGCCCGCGCGGTCAGCGAATTCATGCTCGAAGCAGTCAGCCTGCAGCTAAGCGAAATGCGCCAGGCCGGCCAGGTTCTGCCGCCCGTCACCGTCAATATCCAGCCCACGCAGTTGCTCGACGAGACGCTTTGCGCCACCATCCGCGACACGACCCGGCGTCACGGCATCGACCCGCTGCTGCTCGAACTGGAACTGGCGGCCACCGAAGACGCGGCGACCCTGTTGTCCACTCAGGAGTTCACCCGTTCGTTGCGGCAGCTCGGCGTGCGGCTCGCGCTCAACGATTTTGGTTCGGGATACTCACCGCTTTCGCTGTTGGGAACCGCCCGTATCGATACGGTCAAGCTGGCGCGCAGCTTTATGACGCGCGTCCCCGCCACGCCGCGTGACTGCGTCGTGATGAACGGTCTGCTCGACCTGCTCGAGAGGTTGAAGATACGTGCGGTTGTGGAGGGCGTGGAGACTGAGGCGCAGTTGCACTGGCTGCGGCAGCGCCCCGAGGTCTACGTGCAGGGCTATCACGTCGCGCGGCCGCAAGTAAAGCTTGCAGCCGCGCTCGCCTTCAGTTGAGCAACGGGATGCCCCGCTGCCCCACCGGCTCAGCTCGAGGTGAAGGCCACGTACGGCCCCGTGCCGCCGCCAGCCGACGCGGTACCGGTGATGCCGTAGTAGACGTGGCGTCCGTAGAAGAACGGCATGCCCATATCGAAGGTAGCGTTCAGATACGAGCCCAGGTTGTTGAACGCATAGTTACCCGAAGCAAACAGCGTGTTCGCGTTAGCCACGTTGAACTGGATCGTGGCGTTCACGGCGTTGCCGCCTGTAATCGTCACCGAGCGCGCCAGCGTCGAACTGGGCACATAGTACTTCAGGCCGTTAGTCGCGATAGTTGAGTCCTGGAAGAACAGCACGTTCGAGCCCGAATCGAAATACGCGTTATCGCTGAAGGTCACGCCGTTATAGGTCGCGGTGAAGTCGCCGGACGAGTCGGTCGCGAGCACGGTCGCCCCGCTGCCTGCCAGCGTGTTGTTGGACTGCGTATCGATACCGAACACCAGCGTGCCTGACGCCGAGGCTGCACCGGTCGCGCCGAGCGCCGGCATCTCCAGTATCACGCCGTTGTTGTCGGTGCTGAAGTACTGGACCGGATTGCCCACCTGCTGCGCCAGTTGCTGATTGGCGACGCTGCAGGTCGCACCGCTGCAGACATAGTAGTGGCCCGTCGGACTATTGCTCACGCATTGGCCGCCGCAGTCCTGCGGCGCCACGCCGATACCTAGAATGCCGTTCGCGCCCAGATCCGACGGTTGCGCAAAGGCCGGCGCCTGCTGGCAGGCGCTCGGCGCGCTCGCCGTGAGCGTCGGATCGGCCATCACCTGGATAGGCACGTTCTGCCCGATTTCGCCGCCCAGCTGGACGTCGGCGTTGCGCACGGTGCCCCACGAATAGCCGCTGCCGAACAACGCGCATTCGGCCACCGTCGCGCCGCCCGAAGTCTGGGGCGCGAGCGCGTTGAGCGTGGTCGACGGGATCGCCGAGGCGAACAAGCGCAGGCCGAACGATTCGGTATCGACCAGCACGTTGTTGATCGTCGTGCAGTTCGCTGTGGCATTGGAGCCCGCCGTACACACCGTGACGCTCGCCATTGGCGCATTGGCCCGGTTGAACTGGGTGACCGAAACCAGCACCGGCACCGTATTCGCTGCGCTGCTCGCGGTCGGCACCGCGCTTGGATTCGCCGAACTAAGCGTGCTCGTTGCGGCAGGCGTCGTGACCGAGGTGCTGCTGCTCGTATTGCTCGTATTGCTGGTGGTGTTGGTAGTCGGCGAGGTCGACGAAGAACCGCCGCCCCCGCCGCCGCAGGCGGCCAGACTCGTGAGGAGCGCCGTGACGAGCGCCCACGCCATGGTTCGCATGATGTTGATCCGGTTCATTGCAGGTCGTCCGGGCTAGTGCCCTGTGGGAGTGCTTGAGGCAGATACGCCCGGCCCGTGAAATTGCCCATATGGCCGCCCGTCTGGACGATCAGGCCGTCCTCCTGGACCATCGCGGGGCCGTGGCCGCCGCCCTGGGCCGCGCGCGCCGCGCTGATCCCCTGCAGGTACTCGGGGAAATAGCGGCCTAGCAGGGTGTTGAGCGGCGCCATCTGCGGGCCATGCCAGACGACCGCAAAGACCGCGTTGTTTTGTGCGACGTACTCGCGCACCACGGTGCCGCCGTTCAGGGTGGTTTCGTTGACGGTATAGGGCACGGAGGCCGTGCTGACGTGCTGGACCAGCCTCGTCGCCTGACCCGCACTGCTGGCCGGCCAGGTGGGCGCACTGCCGAGCTCGGCGTGCGCGGGTATGCCGGCGGCCAGCGCCGTCATGACGGCCGCAGCACAGAGCATGCTGGTTCTCATTGGATATTCCCCTTGTGATTCGTCGCGCGCGAGGCGCGAGATTTCACATTTCGCGCCTTACACAGAGCGAATTATTGGGGGGTCAGGAGGATTTCGATTCGCGGAAAAGAGCGGGAGAAAGGGCCCATTTGCTGGTTTGCGCGGCCTCCCGCTACGGCTTGCCGCTCGGGGCAGCGCGGTACCAGGCAGCGCCAATTGTTAAATCTGAAGAATGTCAAATGGCGGCACGCCCTAGCCGCTGCGCGCGCGCCGTGGATTGGCTCGCAGCGCATCGATTTCGTCAAGCAAATCGAGCACGAGCGCGATACCCGGCGGATTGATCTCGAGGTCGTGCGCAAGGCGCCGGGCGGTGCGCACACGCCGCAACGACGCGCCGCTAAAGCGCCACTCGTCTGGTCGCGCACCGTGCGGGGCGAATGCGCCTTCCGCAACCCATAGGGTCACTTCCTCTTGCGAGGCGCCGCTCGCGCGACACAACTCGACGAGCGTGAATTCCATCTCTTCGTTGACTATCTGGCCTTCCAGGTAAGTCGTCACGGTCTCTTTCATGATCAGCGGTCATCCGTAAAAATGGGCGCGCGGGTCGAAGTTGAACGCCTGCCGCATTACGTCGTACGCAGCGGCAGCACGCTCGGTGTCGGCCGGCGGCAAGACGATGTTCAACACCACATACAGATCGCCGGGCGGCGTCCCCGGAATCCCCTTGCCCTTGAGCCGTAAGCGCCGTCCGCCTTGCGAGTTCCTGGGCACCGTCATTTCGACCGAACCGTCAGGAGTCGGCACGGTGACCTGCGCGCCAAGCGCGGCTTCCCAAGGGGCGACCGGCAAGTCGAGCGAGACGTCGCGGCCGTCGACACGAAAACGTGGGTGTTCGCGAAACGCGATCTCCAGATAGAGATCGCCTGCCGGACCGCCGCCCATTCCGGGTGCGCCCTGGCCGGCGAGCCGCAAGTGCTGCCCGGCACGGATGCCCTTCGGAAGCGAGACGTCCAGCGTGCGCGTTTGCAGCGTGAGATGACCTTGCTCGTCGACCACCGGCATTTGCAGGGAAATGGCGCGCTGCGCCCCACGATAGGCGTCTTCCAGGTCGATCAGGATTTTGGCGTGATGGTCCTGGCCGGCCATCGCTGCCGCGGGGCCCTGCCGCTGATGCATGCCATGGCCGTGCCCCCGGCCGAACATCGCTTCGAAAAAGTCGTTGAGGTTGGCCTCGCCTGCCGCGTCCTCGCCAGCCCCGCGGAACTCGAAACCTTCGTCCCAGTTCGGCGGCGGCTGAAACTCCTGACCGCTCTGCCACTCGCTGCCCAAGCGGTCGTAGGCCGCGCGCTTTTCCGGATCCTTGAGCACCTCGTAGGCCTCGCCCACTTCCTTGAAGCGCTCCTCGGCATCCGCCTGTTTGTTGAGGTCTGGGTGATGCTTGCGGGCAAGCTTGCGGTAAGCACGCTTGATCTCGTCCTGGGAGGCGCTGCGCTCCAACCCGAGGACCGCGTAATAGTCCTTGTATTTCATATGAAAGACAGCCCTATGGAAGGTGAGGACGGCGCTGCGTTCGGATCCGGCTGCCCTATTACTCTATACGACAACGCCAGGAACGTGCCGCTAGCCCTGCGGACCTTCATGAGAACGTTATCGACGTTGTGCGCCTGCAGTTTGCGGGCCTTCGTGCTGGAACGGACTAGCATGATCCATGCCTTCCGCGCACAATGCGTATTGGCTGCGATGATCCATTCGGGGCGGCCGCGGCGGCCCCCGGGCGAGCTGTCCTTCAACCCGCACGGCACCGGCGATTTCGGGGTGGCGTATGCATGAAAAAATATCGAGCCGCGCATGGTCGAACCGTGCGATGCGCCTCGCAACGAGAGTTCGACCCTGCGTATGCGTATCACCGCTTTGATCCGCCTGCCGGCATTCGCCGCAGCCTGTACCTTTGCCGTCGTGCTGACCACCGCGCTCGGCACATGGTGGCTGGTGCGCGAACAGTCGCTGCAAACGGCCCGTGGCCAGTTCGAGCAGCGCGCCGCACATATCACGAGCGACCTGCAACAGGAACTGGCCACTTGCGAGTACGTGCTGCGCAGCGCGAGCGGCTTGCTGGCAGTGTCGCCCAACGTGACGCCCGAGGCCTGGCGGCAGTACGTGACGCGGCTCGATATGGACGACACGCTGTCCATCGTTCGTGCGCTCGGCTATGCCACGGTGGGACGAAATGCGGGGCCGGCGTCTGCCGGGGACGTGCCGTTCGCGCCCGTCCAGTTGATGACGCCGGTGCGCGCCGGTGCGCCCGCCACCGGCTACGACCTGGGCCGCGACCCTACGCGGCGTGCTGCCCTGCTGCGCGCGCTGGACAACGGCGAGCTGACGCTCGATGCGCTGGCGGCGCAAGCAAGCGCGACGCTCGAGCCACCTCACTCCCATTTCGAGCTGTATCTGCCGGTGTACGGCCATGCGGCGCGGGGGGATGGCGCAGAGGGCGCCCCTGCGGTGGCGAGTTCGGATGCTTCCTCGGCCTCTGCTGCCTCTGCTGCCTCTGCTGCCTCTGCTGCCTCTGCTGCCTCCGCGGCTATGGCGAGCGTTGCAGCCGATGCACATCCCGACTTCGACGGCGTGCTGGTCGCGGTCGTCGATCCCCGGCGGCTATTCGAGCGCGGCATGGCTCATCAGCCGGGGATCGATCTGCAGGTTTTGGCCGGCTCGCCTGCCACGACGCTATATAGCTCGACGCTCAGCGAGACCACGAACGACGCAGCGCCGCTCGTGCGCAGGACCGACACGCTGCGCTTCGGCGGCGAGGCGCTCACGCTGGTCTACACCGCCAGTGAACGTTATCTCGCCGCCGGCAACGACTACGCCGCCATGACGGTATTGATCGCCGGGCTCGCCAGCGCATTGCTGCTGGCGGGTCTCGCGTGGCTGCTGGCGCGGGCCCGCAGCGGCATCTCCGCTTGAGCGCCGCACGCGAGGCCTGGCATCTCGATCAGGCTGCGCAATCTGCGCCAGCCGCGGACTCGAGCGCCCCGCGCCAGCGCCGTCCTCACACGGTGACGACAATCTTGCCGAACTGCTGGTTCGACTCCAGGTAGCGATGCGCGTCGACGATCTGATCGAGCGTGAACGTCCTGTCGATCACCGGTTTGAGGACGCCGCTCGCGAGGCCCTCGAGAATGAAACGCTTGGCCCGCTCGAGCCGCCCGGCGTCGGCCACGATCTGCTTGTACTGGTAGCCATGGACCGTCAGCATCTTGCCCAGCACAGGAAACAGCGGGAACGGCGTTGCTTCGAGGTCGAGGGCGCCGTACTCGAACAGAATGCCGTGCGGCGCCAAGGCTTCGGCCAGCTTGGGCAGCATCGGGCCCACCACCGGATCGAAGGCGACACGCGCTCCCTTGCCGCCGGTAATCTCGTGCACGCGGGCCGGTAAATCCTCGTGGTCGGTGGCGATCACATGGTCAGCGCCGAATGCCAGCAGCGCGTCCTGCTTGGCGCGCGAGCGGGTGGTGGCAATCGTGGTCGCCCCCACGCTCTTCGCTATCTGGATCGCGGCCAGGCCGACGCTGCTCGATGCCGCGGTGACGATCACCGTGTCGCCCGCGCCGAGCTTCGCGATCTCGATCAGCGCGCCCCATGCGGTCACATATTGCATCCAGACCGCGGCCGCTTCCGTCCAGCCGAGCGACGCCGGATGCTTCACCAGTAACGCGGCGGGCACGGTCGCCACTTCGCCGTAGGTGCCCCAGCGCGTGATCGAGAGCGGTGGAATCAGACTGACCGCATCGCCCACCGCCACCTCGGTCACGCCGCTGCCAAGCGCGCTCACGACACCCGCCGCTTCGTAACCGAGGCGCGCCGGAAACTCGCCGCCCTCCACGTACTGCCCTGAACGGAACATCGATTCGGCACGGTTCAGACCCAGCGCCTTCACCTGCAGCGTGACTTCACCGGCGCCGGGTGGCGCCACCTCGACGTCTTCGATTTTCAGTACTTCCGGACCGCCATGTTCATAGAAACGCACGATTTTCGGCATCTTTCTTCTCCAACACGTTGATGTGCAACCACTATAATTGCCGCCACACCGTAGATAAATCGCACTTCCAACCCTTCTATTGAAACATCTGATTTCTAATCATGGATCGTTTGACCAGCATGGCGGTCTTCGTGAAGGCAGCGGAAACCGGATCGTTTACGGCTGCGGCCGCCGCCCTCGGCATCTCGTCGCAGATGGTGGGCAAGCACATCCGCTTTCTCGAGGCGCGCTACGGCATGCAGCTCATCAACCGCACAACCCGCCGCCAAAGCCTGACGGAAGCGGGTCATGCGTTTTTCGAAGGCAGCAAGGCGGTCTTGCTGGAGGCGAACGCCACCGAAGCGCTCGCCGCCAACCTGCTCGCGGCGCCGCGTGGCAAGCTCAAGGTGAATGCGCCAGTGAGCTTCGGCGCGCACAGCCTCACGCCCATGGTGGCGCAGTATCTGCGGCAATATCCGGAGGTACAGGTCGATCTGACCTTGAGCGACCGTGTCGTCGATCTGGTCGACGAAGGCTATGACGCCGTGATCCGCATCGCCCCGCTTACGGATTCCGGGCTGATTGCACGGCAACTGGCGCCGTACCGGCTCGTGACCTGTGCGGCGCCCGCTTACCTCGCCGAACGCGGCATCCCGAGCCGGCCCGAGGATCTGACCAATCACGAATGCCTCGGCTTTGCGTTTTCGACGCGCCCGCCTATGGCGGAATGGGAGTTCGTCAGCGCCCAAGGCGTGCATACGGTGCGCGTGACCAGCCGGTTTTCGATCAACAATGGCCAGGGCTTGCGCAGCGCGGCGCTGGCGGGCCTCGGCATCATCCAGCAGCCACGCGAGATGCTCAACGACGATCTCGCAAGCGGCCGGCTGGTGCAGGTGCTGCCTGCTTACGAAGCGCCGGCGCGGCCGATGTACCTGCTATTCGCCCAGGACCGCCGGCCCACCCCGAAGCTGCGCAGCTTTGTTGACTTCGTGGTGGCGGCATTCGGCTGACGACGAGGTGTTTCGGCGCCTGGCTGACAGGCTCCCTTTACGGATCACAGGCTGTTCAGCCGGTGCCGCATTTGAGCAGGACTGCGGATTGCTACTTCAAGGGTGTGTTCACCCTAGGGAGTACGAGATGAGCGAAACCCGCCAAAATCCGCAACCGGATCTCCAGCATCCGCAGCCAGCCAGTCACAGCGACAACGAAAAGAGCAAATTACCGGAACGGCACGACGAGATGCGCAAGCAGTCGCCGGCCGACCGCCCCGGCAAGAAGCCGGGAGACGGTGAGCCGTCGGTGAGCTAGCCGCAGGGGCCCACCACTCTACGCGGGGCTGGCGTTGTTCGCGCAGGGACTTGCCAGCCACTTTTGATCGATCGTCAAGCGTTGGATCTGCCTGGCGGCCAGTTTTCCCATCCGGGTTGCGTCCGCCTCCACCGTCGATCCGCTGTTCCCCACCTTGTCCACTACGTCCAGTGCGCTGCCGAGCGCCTTCGAGCCGCGACAGGCGGGCAAACGGGCCGCGTATAGCGGGCCCTTGGGCCTCTACTCCCCTGCCACCGGTTGCGCGGTGGCACGCACATGCGCGGCCGTGGTGCGGCCCGTGCGTGTGAGCCAGTAGGTCGCAATCCGGTCGAGCGCGGTGCACATGACCAGATAGACGAAACCGACGAACAGGAATATCTGTATGGGATAGACCATCAGGCGGTTATTCACCTGGGTCGCCATGAACGACAGTTCGCCGACGCCGACGATATACGCAAGCGAGGTGTCTTTCACCAGTGTGACCCATTGGTTCACGAACGACGGCGTCATGATGCGGATCGCCTGCGGCAGCAATACATAACGCAAGGTTTGCATGCGTGTGAGCCCGAGCGACAGCCCTGCCTGCCATTGACCCGCGCCGACCGCCAGAATGCCGGCGTGGACCGAATGCGCGAGATATGCGCCGCCGATCAGCGAGAGCGCGCAGATCACCGCCGCGAGTCCCGGCACATTGACATGGAACACGACCGGCAGCAGGAAAAACGTCCAGAAGATCAGCATCAGCACGGGAATCGCGCGAAAAAAGCCGATCACTAGAAGCAAGGGGACGCGCGTAATGCGGCCGGCCATCGCCAGCGCGATGCCGCCTGCCACGCCTAGCAAAGCGGAGGCGAGCGCCGAGCTCACCGCCAGCACGAGCGTCAGAGCCGCCCCGCCCAGCGGCCCCTCGGGAAACGCGCCGACCAGCAGATACGGCAGGTTGTTGACGAACAGCGACCATTCCATGGTTAGCGCCTCGCCAGCGACGGGTCACGCCGATGCGTGACGACATGGGAGAGCGCCTCGATCAACGCGACGGCAGCGATATACAGCACGGTCGCCACACCGAATGCGGCGAAGGTCTGAAAGGTCTCCGTCTCCACCTGACGGGCCGCATACGACAATTCCGCGAGGCCGATCGCCATGGTTAGCGAGGAGTTCTTGACGAGGTTCATGTACTGGCCGAACAGCGGCAGCAACGAGATCCGCACCGCCTGTGGCAACACGACATAGCGGAACGCCTGCCGTGGCGTCAGTCCGAGCGCCGCGGCGGCATGATGCTGGCCGGACGGTACGCCGCGCAATCCCGCCTCGAACTCCTCGGCGATAAAGGCCGCCGAGTAGCAAGTGAGCCCGAGCCAGCCGGCTACGAATTCGAATGACGGCCAATGCACCGACAGCCACGCCAGATGGACGCGGTGTGGCGCGTTGAGCCATTGCATCAAGGCATCGGGCAACAAAGTCGCCACGCCGAAATACCAGAACAGCAACTGGACCAGCAAGGGCGTGTTGCGAAACACGACCACATAGGCGCGCGCGGCGTGGCGCAGCGGCCGGAGGCGGGCGTGACGGCACATCGCGAGGCCAAACCCCGCCAGCGTTGCGGCAATCGCCGCAGAGAGCGCAAGGCCCAGCGTGACGCCGAACCCAAGCCACAACCACATCAGATACTTCGGGGCGAGCCACGCCTGCATTATCGGACCTGCTGGATTTCATCGAGCTGTAAAACGCAACCGGGCACGCGTTGGCGTGCCCGGTTGCTACCATCGTTTCAGAAGGCTATTCAGCCTGCCTCAAACCTTGTCGCCAATCTTGAAGATGCGCACGAGCGGCGTCTTCGTCTGCGGGCCAAACCAGCGGTTATAGATCTTGCCAGCCGAGCCGTCGGCTTCAAGCCCCTTCAACGTGGTATTGACGAAGGCCGTCAGGCGCGTCTCGCCCTTCGGGATGCCGACACCCATATAGTCGTTCGAGATGGTGAACGGCGGGATCTCGTAGTTCTGCTTGTCCGGCACATTGGCGAGCAGGCCAACCAGCTTCGGACCATCCTGAGTGATCGCCTGAACGTTGCCCGCGCGCAAGGCCGCAAACGCGAACGGCGTGTCGTCATAAGCCACGATGGTGGCTTGCGGGAATTTCTCGCGCAGCGTGATCTCGTTGGTGGTGCCCTTGTCGGCGCCCACACGCAGGCTATTGAGCTGGTCCGGCGACTTCAGCACGCCCTTCTTCGCGAGGAACTGCTGACCCGACGAAAAATAAGGAATACTGAAATCGACCTGCTTGGCGCGTTCGTCCGTGATCGTGAAGTTGGCGAGCACCAGATCGACCTTGCTGGACGTGAGGAACGGAATCCGGTTGGCCGGGTTGGTCGGCTGCAGTTCGAGTTTCACGCCGAGCTTGTCGGCCAGCGCCTTCGCGTAGTCGACATCGAGGCCCACGATATGGTTGGTTGCGGGGTCGACGAAGCCGAACGGCGGGTTGCTATCGAAGGTGGCGACGCGCAGCACGCCGGCTTTCTTGATGTCGTCAAGGCGGTCGGCGTGAGCGACGCCCGAGACCGCGAACGTTAACCCCATGAACCATGCCGCGAGCGTTCTGGATTTCATTTTTATGGACCTTCTTGTGCGAGTGTGTGTGGCGGCCGGGTAGCGCAACCCGGCAATCTAGTGAAGTACCTGGCACCGTTCGAGCGATGCACGAGCGCCACCTTAGCAGCCAGGGCCCACCCTGCAGAACCAAGAAATGTTCCTGTAATAAGCGGCTTTTCTGCTAAGCAACGCGGTGATTTGCAAAGACCGATTCGTCGTTTGCCGCGCCGCCGAACGCTGACTAGGATCGAGGCTCCGCAATCAGATCTTGAGGAGACTTGCGATGTCCGAGCGTGCCGCTTTCAAGCCACGGGTGATCGAACCGGTGGCTGCCAATCAACCCGAGGGTCTCGGACTCGCGGTCGAGCTGTGGCTGGCGCGTCCGGTCGAAGGTATCGCCGGGCGCGCGGTGCAGATTCATTTGCGCGGCGATGCGCGGATGGCCCAGGCCGAGGCCCTGCGCGACCTGCTGCATCAATTGGGCACAGATATCGTTATCGCGTGACGCCAGCGCGGCGCAGCGCCTGCGCCGCCCTCCGGGCCGCTCCCCCCGCTCTCCCCGCTCCGCCTTGCCCGGCGGCCCTGAGCGGATTAGCCGCCAATCCGGAACAGTCATTTCGAACTATCGATACAAAGTTTCGATAGCTAGGGTATACACTGGCTCCATCGACGTTGCAGACACCCCAGGCAAACCTCACCGGCCCCTGTCGCGACGCCTCCCCGAGTTGAAGTCGAAACGTTTATGGAGTCCATCATGAAGACCAAGTTCGTTGCCGCTCTGCTGGTTGCCGCCTCTGCCACCCTCGCTGCCCCCGCCTTTGCAAGCGGCTATGGTCCGGCGCCGTTTTATCGTCCGACTGTTGGCGCACCTGCGTCGCAACAAGGCCAGAGCGCCCAGACCGTTGCTGCTGAGCGTGCCAATGTCACTGCTAACAGCTCGTACGGCGGCGTAGCTGAGCAAAGCTCGCAATCGGGTTCGCGTGAAGCGGTTAGCGGTCCGCGTTCGGTGTTCTTCGGCCATTAAGCCGCGCTTTTCACCGTACTCGCCGTAATGAATCTGCTGTTGGCAAGGCCAAAAACAATCTTCGGAGGTCAAATATCATGAAGTCGCTCATTCAAGCTGTTGCTATTGCTGCTGTTCTCGCCAGCCCGGTGGTTTCGTTTGCCCAGTCGTCGAACCAGCCGCTGACCCGCGCGGAAGTGCGTGCGCAACTGGTGCAGCTGGAACAAGCCGGTTATTCGCCCGCTCGCGGTCGTGACCCGTACTACCCGACGGACATCCAGGCCGCTGAAGCACGCGTCGCTGCGCAAAACGCTACGGCGCAAGCCGAGACCACGGGTTACGGTCCGGCCACAAGCGGTAGCTCGCAGTCTGGCCAACGTGCCGAAGTCACCGCTAGCCCGTACTCGGTGCCGGTCTACGTCGGTCATTGATCGGCGTGCTGTATGAGGACAGGGCCGCTTGAACGGCTCGCCAACGAAACAGGCCCGCGCTAGCCGTCCACGCGGGCCTGTTTGCCAATACCGGACTCCTCCGTCTCCAGATGCCTGGTGACTTCGCCCAGCACTAGATGGCTGGGCTTTTTTCGTGCACTTTCCTGCTTTTTTCGTGCTAACCGGCGAGGTACGCGCCCCTCCCCAAACGCAGCCCCTCAGGGTTCGTTGCGCAAATACCCCACCTTCGCCGGGTCGCGCATCCGCAGCGACACCAGACCCGCAATCGCGCACAGCGCCGTCACGTACCAGTAGAACATCGATTCGCTGCCCACCGACTTGAGCCACAAGGCGACATACTCGGCCGAACCACCAAAGATCGCATTGGCGACCGCATACGACAACCCCACGCCCAATGCACGCACTTGCGGCGGGAACATCTCGGCCTTGATGAGGCCGCTGATCGACGTATAGAAACTGACAATCGCCAGCGCCAACACCACAAGGCCGAAGGCCGCATACGGATTGGTCACGTCCTTGAGCGTGTGCAGCAGCGGCACGGTGCCGATGGTCGCGAACAGGCCGAAGAAGATCATCGACTGGCGGCGCCCGATCTTGTCCGACAGCGCGCCGAATAGCGGCTGCATCAGCATGTACACGAACAGCGCCGCCGTCATTACGTTACTGGCGGTCTTTGCATGCATGCCCGCCGTGTTGACCAGATACTTCTGCATATACGTGGTGAACGTATAGAAAATCAGCGAGCCGCCCGCGGTGAAGCCAAGCACGGTCAGGAATGCGCCCTTGTGCGCCCACAAGCCGCGAATCGTGCCGGCTTCCTGGCTCTTGCGCATCTCGGCCGTGGTCGTTTCTTCGAGCGACTTACGCAGGTAGAGCGCCACCAGCGCCGCCAGCGCGCCGACCACGAAGGGAATCCGCCAGCCCCATGCCTTCAGTTCCTCGGTGCTCAAGGTCTGCTGCAGGATCACCAGCACCAGCAAGGCGCACAGTTGGCCGCCAATCAACGTCACGTACTGGAACGAAGCGAAAAAGCCGCGCCGCCCCTTGAGCGCCACTTCGCTCATATAGGTCGCGCTGGTGCCATACTCGCCGCCCACCGAAAGCCCCTGGAAGAGCCGCGCCACCAGCAGCAGCGCTGGCGCGAGCGCGCCGATCTGCGCATAGGTGGGCAGCACCGCGATCACCAGCGAACCGCCGCACATCATGAACACCGACACCAGCATCGCGGTGCGCCGGCCATGCTTGTCGGCAAGCCGGCCGAAGAACCAGCCGCCGATCGGGCGCATCAAAAAGCCCGCGGCGAACACGCCGGCGGTATTGAGCAGTTGCGTAGTGGGATTGCCGCTCGGAAAAAAGGCCGGCGCGAAATACAGCGCGCAGAACGAGTAGACGTAGAAGTCGAACCACTCGACGAGATTGCCCGAAGAGGCGCCGACAATCGCGAAGATGCGGCGCCGCGTGTCGTGCGCGGTGACGATGGCCTGGTCAGTTTGGTCGGTCATGCTGTGTCGTTCCTTGACGTGGATAGAAAAATAGCGGTCGCGGCGCCGCCTTCACGTTGCGCGCTCTCTTCGCGCGTGCGGAATTCTACAGAAATGAAAGGTTTTGTGATGTTATTTGTCGGGTAAACGTTAGGTTTGAAGCTCGCCATCGGGCTCAAGGCAGGCTAATAAAAAAGCCAGCCCGAAGGCTGGCTTTAGACATCGCTCATAGAGCGCAAAGGATCAGAGTCGCACCGCCGGCGGCACATAACGGCACTCGTAGCGCTTTCTCACCGTGCCGTTTTCATCGACGCTTTCCAGATACACGTCGAACTGCCACAGCCGCGCCATATGCTTGAGCACCTCGTCGCTGTCGCCGGACAGATGGCGGTTGTCGCTCATGAAATGCCGCAGCGTCAAACTACGGTCGCCGCGCGTATTGACCGACCACACCTGGATGTTCGGCTCGCGGTGATGCATGTCGTACTGCCGCGACAAGGCCTGGCGCACATACTGATAGCCGCTGTCGTCGTGGATCGCGGAGACTTCGAGCGCGTCGCGCATGTCGTCGTCCAGCACCGAGAAGAGCCGCATTTCGCGGATCAGATGCGGGGACAGATACTGCGCCACAAAGCTCTCGTCCTTGAAATTGCGCATCGCGTAGTGCAGCGATTGCAGCCACGAACTGCCGGCCAGCTCCGGAAACCACTTGCGATCCTCGTCGGTCGGGTTTTCGCAGATGCGGCGAATGTCGCTCATCATCGAAAAGCCCAGCGCGTACGGATTGATGCCGCTGTAATACTGCTTCGTGACCGGCGGCTGATAGACGACGTTGCTGTGCGAATGGAGAAACTCCATCATGAAGCCGTCTTCCAGCTTGCCCTGGTTATACAGCGTGTTGAGCAGCGTGTAGTGCCAGAAGGTCGCCCAGCCTTCGTTCATCACCTGGGTCTGGCGTTGCGGATAGAAATACTGGCCGATCTTGCGCACGATGCGAATCACCTCGCGCTCCCACGGCTCCAGCAGCGGCGCATTCTTCTCCGCGAAGTACAGCAGGTTCTCCTGCGGCTCGGGCGGATAGCGGTCGTCGGTTTCCTCGGGCAGCGGCGTGTGCTTGTTCGGCAAGGTGCGCCACAGCTCGTTCACCTGCGATTGCAGATACGCCTCGCGCTCGCGGCGCGCCGCGGACTCCTTTTCCAGCGAAAGCTTTTGCGGCCGCTTGTAACGGTCCACGCCGTAATTCATCAGCGCGTGGCAGGAGTCGAGCAGTTCCTCCACCCGGTCCATGCCGAAGCGCTCCTCGCACTCCGCAATGTAGTTCTTGGCGTAGACGAGGTAATCGATGATGGCGTGTGCATCCGTCCACAACTTGAACAGATAGTTGCCCTTGAAGAACGAGTTGTGGCCGTAGGCCGCATGCGCAATGACGAGCGCCTGCATCGTCATCGTGTTCTCTTCCATCAGATACGCGATGCAAGGGTTCGAGTTGATGACGATCTCGTAGGCCAGCCCCATCTGTCCACGACGGTAGCTTTTTTCGGTAGATAGGAAATGTTTGCCGAACGACCAGTGCCGGTAGTTGACCGGCATGCCGACGGATGCGTAGGCATCCATCATCTGTTCAGCGCTGATGAGTTCGAGCTGGATCGGATACACGTCAAGCTCGTATTGCTCTGCAACATGAGCAATATGGGTGTCGTATTCCTCGATCAGTTCGAAGGTCCAGTCGGACGGGCACGGCAGTGGCCGCCTATCGGCTACGTTCATACGGACTTCCCTTTGCCCCTCTGAGGGCGTTCCGGTGTGTCCCTCTGCAGCGGCAGCAGCATCAAGCCCTGCTCCCGCGTCAACGGCCCCAATTTCCGCCGCTGCGGCCTGGGCATGCCCGGATTGCGGCTTCGGCACGCCTTTCTTGCGCTCCGGCTGATAACCGCGCGCTTCATTGTGCAGATGTTTGGTGCTCATGACGACGCCACCTGCTTTTCAAACAACTCCCGGAACACTGGATAGATGTCGGCGGCCGTCTCGACCTTCTTCATCGCCATATGCGGCTGCGATAGCGCGAGTTGCGCATATTCGAGCCACAGGTTCTGTTCCTCGGGCGTTACCTGAATATACGCAAAATAGCGCACCTTCTCGAGAATGTCATCTGCGAGGATCTTGCGGCACTTGGGCGAATCGTCGGTCCAGTTGTCCCCGTCAGAGGCCTGGGCGCCGTAAATGTTCCATTCGGTGGGCGAATAACGCTCCTCCTGGACCTTCTTCATCAGCTCCAGCGCGCTCGACACCACCGTGCCGCCGCTTTCCGTCGAGTGGAAGAACGTGTCTTCGTCGACCTCCTCGGCCCGCGTATGGTGGCGAATGAACACCACTTCGATTTTTTCGTAGTTACGCTTGAGGAAGAGGTACAACAAAATGAAGAAGCGCTTGGCAAGATCCTTGCGTTGCTCGTCCATCGAACCCGATACATCCATCAGACAGAACATCACGGCCTGACTCGAAGGCGTCGGCTGCTTCACACGGTTCACGTAACGCAGGTCGAACGGATCGATGAACGGGATGCGCCAGATACGCCCGCGCAGATGATGGATTTCCTCCTCGAGCGCCTTGATGTCGTCGCGGCGATCGTCGGGATCGGCCTTCATTTCCTCGAGCTGCCGTTCGAGCTCATGCAACTCGTTCACGAGCGGCGCACCCAGCGCAATACGCCGGCCTAGCGCGCTGCGCAGCGAACGGACCACGTCGATGTTGTTGGGGGTGCCTTCCGCCGCCCAGCCGGCGCGAATGCTCTTCCAGGTGGGGACCGCCAGCAGATGGGTTTTCACCAGACGCGGCAGCTCGAGGTCGTCGAAGAAGTACTGCATGAACTCTTCGCGGCTCAGTTCGAATACGAAGTCGTCCTGACCCTCGCCTTCGTTGCTGGCCTGGTTGCCGCCGCCTCCGCCGCCCCCGCCTTGAGGACGCGGAATCTTGTCGCCGCGGATATAGTCGGCGTTGCCCGGGTGCACCATTTCGCGCTTGCCGCCGGGACCGTGCCGGAACGACGGCTCCGCGATGTCCTTGCGCGGAATCGTGATGCTCTGGGTGTTCTGGATATCCTTGATGCTACGGTCGCGCACCGCTTCCGACACGGCGCGACGAATATAGTTTTTGACACGACGCAAGAAGCGTTCGCGGTTTGCAATACTTTTGTTCTTACCAGCTAACCTGCGGTCGATGATTTGATGAAGCACATCCGGTCTCCCATGCAGGTACTGCGCGTTGATCAGAGTGAGCGCTTGACTCCGATCCCATGCAGCGCCGCTAATTTCGGGTGTGCGAGACGCGCGCTGCAAACACAACGCTATGTCCAGACAACTTGCGCCTCGCAAGGTGCCCGCGCAATCTCTCTGTGCGGGCGGCACGTTATAAGTTTCATGAGCAGATCACGACGACTTACGCACGCGCAGATACCAGTCGCACAGCAGTCGCACCTGCTTGGGCGTGTAGCCCTTCGCGACCATCCGGTTGACGAAATCTTCGTGCTTGCGCTGTTCCTCCGCCGAGCCTTTTGCGTTGAATGAGATCACCGGCAACAGTTCTTCCGTGTTCGAGAACATCTTCTTTTCGATCACGACGCGCAGCTTCTCGTAGCTGATCCACGCCGGGTTCTTGCCTGCGTTCGCAGCACGCGCACGCAACACAAAGTTGACGATCTCGTTGCGGAAGTCCTTCGGATTGCTAATGCCAGCGGGCTTCTCGATTTTCTCCAGTTCCGCGTTCAGCGAGGCACGATCGAAACTTTCGCCCGTGTCGTGGTCGCGGAACTCCTGGTCCTGGATCCAGAAGTCGGCGTACGTCACATAGCGATCGAAGATGTTCTGCCCATACTCCGAGTACGACTCCAGATAAGCGGTCTGAATCTCCTTGCCGATAAACTCTGCGTAGCGCGAGGCGAGCACGTCCTTGATAAAGGACAGGTACTTCTGCTCGGTTTCCGGTGGGAACTGCTCGCGCTCGATCTGCTGTTCGAGCACATACATCAGATGCACCGGGTTCGCGGCGACTTCAGTTGAGTCGAAGTTGAATACGCGCGACAGGATCTTGAACGCGAAGCGCGTCGACACGCCGGTCATGCCTTCGTCGACACCAGCGAAGTCGCGGTACTCCTGATACGACTTGGCTTTCGGATCGGTGTCTTTGAGGTTCTCGCCGTCGTAGACCTGCATCTTCGAAAAGAGGCTGGAGTTTTCCGGCTCCTGCAAGCGCGTCAACACCGACATCTGCGCCATCATCTTCAGCGTGCCGGGTGCGCAGACGGCGCTTGCCAGCGAAGAGTTGCGCAACAGCTTCTCGTAGATCTTGATCTCTTCCGAATAGCGCAGGCAATACGGCACTTTCACGACGAAGATCCGGTCGAGCAGTGCTTCATTGTTGCGGTTATTACGGAACGCCTTCCATTCCGATTCGTTCGAGTGGGCGAGAATCACACCGTCGAACGGGATCGCACCGAAACCTTCCGTACCCTTGAAGTTGCCTTCCTGGGTGGCGGTGAGCAGCGGGTGCAGGACTTTGATCGGCGCCTTGAACATTTCGACGAACTCGAGCAGGCCCTGATTCGCGAGGCACAGGCCACCGGAGTAGCTGTAGGCGTCTGCGTCATCTTGTGCGTATTGCTCGAGCTTGCGGATGTCGACCTTACCGACCAGCGACGAAATGTCCTGATTATTTTCGTCACCCGGCTCGGTCTTGGCGATACCGATCTGCCGCAGGATGGAAGGATAGCGGCGCACCACGCGGAACTTGCGGATGTCGCCGTTGTACTCGTGCAGCCGTTTAACGGCCCACGGGCTGAGGATGCTTTTCAGGTAGCGGCGCGGAATACCGTACTGTTCTTCGAGAATCGGACCGTCTTCGTCGTAGTCGAACAGACCCAGCGGCGACTCGTTCACGGGCGAGCCCTTGATCGAGTAGAACGGTACGCGCTCCATGAGTTGCTTCAGACGTTCCGCGATCGACGATTTACCGCCCCCGACCGGCCCCAGCAAATACAGAATCTGTTTCTTTTCTTCGAGCCCCTGGGCCGAATGCCGGAAGTAGGCGACCACCTGCTCGATCACATCTTCCATTCCGTAGAACTCACGGAATGCGGGGTATACCTTGATCACCTTGTTCGCGAAGATGCGCGAAAGACGCGGGTCGTTGCGAGTGTCGATCTGTTCCGGTTCCCCGATTGCCGTCAACATGCGTTCGCCGGCTGTAGCGTACGCGGCGGGATTGTCTTTGCAGAGCGCGAGGTACTCCTCGAGCGAGAGTTCATCTTCTCGCGTTTTCTCGAAGCGGGTCGCGAAACTGCTGTAGATATCCATGCTACCTCCTCGCCTAAGTCTAGACCGATGTCGTGCGCGGCGCGCTAATCGGAAACGACATCGCTCGAATTCATCCTAAACCCTTTTAAATTTTTTTTCACGGACTACGTGATGAAAATCGTGCCGTGTTGCCCCCCCTACAATCCTCACTTGGAAACACAGTTTCGGTCACCTACAATCTTCGACCGCACTGCCCCCAAGGATTTGCCAGGATCATTTGCCAGGATCGCAGCAACCTGCTCTCTTCTCCGATGCGCGAATCGCCCATGCATCGGCCTGCCGTTACATCAATGCGTGTCGCGCTTTCCTTTGCGCTTTTTCCCTCAACGCGCAGCGAAGCGTTTCCGTGCACAGCGTTGACGCGGTGTTACATGTTCGTCTCTCGCTACGCGGTGTTACACGTTCGTCACTGCAGCACCGCTTTCGTTCACATCGAATCGCACACACGTGTGTGCGGTTGAACCAGCATGCCCGATATCCACAACAGCGGCATGGTCGGTGGCGTACATAACGATATGCCGTATGTCGCTGCTGCGTGCGTTCGATTACATAGGTGTATACGTACCAGGAGGCAAGCGCGGCGAATCAGGTCAGATCGACCTCGACCTCGCCCAGGCCGTCGATGCGGCCATATACGGTCCCAGCCCGCTCGACCCGATGCGCGCCGACATACGAACCGGTTGTAATGGTCCACTCCGGTTCGATAGTGATACCCATTGCTGCGCAGTGGTTAACAAACCATACCAGCAGTTCGCGCGGATCGCCGGCCGGGTTGCCGGTTGCCTCGGGCACCAGCGACACACCGTTAAATGTTAATTCGAGCTCCGGCGAGACAAAATCGAACACGCGCGCAAATCCGGCGTAGGCAACCGGTTGTCCGGTCGCGAGCGCACCGTTGTTTTGCGCGTCGGCCAGTTGCGCGAGCGGCGCAATATCGGGCCACTCGCTAAAGCGGCTATCAACGATTTCGATGGCTGGCAGCACCGCGCCGACCCGCGCGAGCACCTCGTCGCGCGCATAGGCCTCGCGGCGCGGCTCGATCGCCTCGCTGAAGCGAAAGGCAATCTCGAGTTCCAGCAGCACACGGAAAAATCCGCCATGGGCAATCCGGGCCGGCGACTCGTGCACGAGCGAGGCCGGGATCGGCGCGCCCGAAGCGGCCGCCCCCGGCGCCTTGGCGCCGATCTTCCAGGCGCCGGTCGACTGCTCGAGGCCGGCAAGCACGGCCTGCTGGATCGCATAGGCGGTTGCAGCGTCAGGCGGCAGGCTGTCCGGCGGCGGCGCATCGATCAGTCGGTGCTGCCTGCGTGCCTGAACGAGGCGTTGCGCAAGGTCGTGTGGCGTCATGTCGGTCCTTTCTGGCTGGCGCATTGAATGGGCAATCGCGCCCGTCAATGTACCGGAACACAAGTCGAACCGGGTTGCTTACTGAGTCGAGCATGAAAAAAGACCACGGTTGCATACGCAACCGTGGTCCTGTTCTTGCTGTCGGATTCCGCCTTGGCGGCACTGGGGTGGCCGCGCCGGCAGGCTCAGCCGTTGCGGCGGCGCGGCCGTTGCTAACGCTCAGCTAAACCCAGCCGGCGTGTCGCAGGTGATGCAGATGATCAGAACGTTTCCCAGTCGTTATCGTTGCCGGCGGCGGCCGGCGCTTTGGCGGCAACCGGTGCTTTCGGTGCAGCTGGTGAAGCCGGTGCGGTCGTGGGCGCGGGGGCAGACGCTGCGGTAGACGCCGCGCCCGTGCTCGCCGCAGCCGGCGGGGTGGCGGCCGGCGCGCGGCGCGGGCTCGCCGGGGCGGCCTTGCGCACCACCGCCTTATGGACCGGATTGCGCACTATGTGGACAGCCGGCGCTTTGCTATCGCCTTCAGTGATCTGGAACACCGCGACCGCCGTGCGCAGCTTGCCGGCCTGATCTTCGAGCGACTGAGCCGCAGCGGCCGCCTCTTCCACCAGCGCCGCGTTCTGCTGGGTCACTTCGTCCATCTGCGTGACAGCGCGCGCCACCTGCTCGATCCCGCTGCTCTGCTCCTCGGAGGCTGCGGCGATTTCACCCATGATGTCGGTCACGCGCTGCACGGCGCCGATGATCTCGGTCATCGTGCGACCGGCCTGGTCGACCAGCGCCGAACCGGACTGCACCCGCTCGACCGAGGTATCGATCAGTTCCTTGATTTCCTTGGCTGCAGCCGACGAGCGCTGCGCGAGGCTGCGCACTTCACCCGCCACGACGGCAAAGCCACGGCCTTCCTCGCCCGCGCGCGCCGCTTCGACGGCGGCATTGAGCGCCAGAATGTTGGTCTGGAAGGCGATGCCTTCAATAATCGAAATAATGTCGGCGATCTTGGCGGAGCTCTGGTTGATATCGCCCATCGTGCCGACCACCTGCCCGACCACGGCATTGCCCTTGTTGGCGATCTCCGAGGCGTTTGCCGCCAGCGAGCTGGCCTGGCGGGCGTTGTCGGCGTTCTGCTTCACGGTACCGGTCAACTGGTCCATGCTCGATGCCGTTTCCTGCAGCGCCGACGCCTGTTCTTCGGTGCGCGAGGACAGATCGATGTTGCCGGCGGCAATCTGGCGCGTCGCGGTGGCGATCGACTCGCTGCCGCCGCGCACCGAGCGCACCGTCTCGGTCAAGCTGCGCTGCATCTTGGCGATGCCTTCCAGCAGTTGCCCCATTTCGTCGCGCGAGCCCACCACCACCGGGCGGCGCAGGTCGCCGGCGGCGATCGCATCGAAATGCTCGAGCGCGTCGGCGAGCGGGCGGCCAATCGCGCGGCTCAACGTCAGATACGAAAAGAGCGCCGCCAGCAGGCCGACCACCACCGCGACGATGCTCACGAGGCGGAACGTGCCGAAGCTGTCCTGCGCCGTGTCGAAGCCCTGCTGGGCCTGGGTGAACTGCAGCTTGCGCAGTTCGTCGTCGGCAACCGACAGGTCGTTGTACTTGACTTGCAGGTCCTTCGCGGCATCGGCGATCTTCGACTGATCGGTCCCCGCGACGATCGCGGCAAACCCGTCCATCGCCTGATGCAGCGTTTCACGCTTGGCCGACACCTCCTGCGCCAGGCGGTCCTCTTCCGCGTCACGCGGCAAGTCGTAATACTTTTTCCACCAGGCGTCCGAGTTGGTGCGCATGACGTGGGCGCGTTCCACCGTGGGCGCGACCTCCGGGGTGCCGAACAGGAACGCCGCCCGGTCGAGCGCGAGACGCTCGCGCGCAGCGTATAGCTCGGCGTTGCCGATATCGACTGCACTGGGCATCTGGTTGGTGAACGTTTCGTGATGGGCGTCGTTCGCGCGGCTCATACCGGTGAGCCCGAGAACGCCGATGATCAGCAGCAATGCGGCGAGAAAAGCCATGGTCAGGCCGATCCGTGCCTTGATGGTGATGCCCTTGTTCAGCATGCTTCTTCCTGTGACGTGACGAATGAGAGGGGCGTGTGCGGCGCCAGGTGCGGGTTGATAGCGTCCTGGCCGGCGCCTTCTAGATATGGCGCTCTAATAATCGTTTACGGCAATCAGGCTGCATACTTAAAGCTTTTATATGGTATGACGATTGATCGAGGCCAAGTTTTGTATAAATTACAAAAAGCTTGGAGCCTCGGCGGGAGGTGATCGGCGGGCGCACGAAGGATGGCCCACGGGCACACGTGAGTCTCGGTGCAAGCAGCGCACCGGCTAATGGAACAAGCAGGGAGATGCTAGCGGGCGCCGGCGCGAAGCGTCGCGGCGCAATCAAGCGTTGAGCGCGCGAAGCCTTGATCCAGCGGGCTTTCGCGCGACCCGGCTTAAGCGCTCAATTCAGCGAGCGTGGGGATAGAAGTCTGCGCACCAGCGCGCGTCACGGAGAGCGCCGCGGCGCGTTGGGCAAAGCGGATCGCCGCGTCGACGCTTTCGCCGTGTGCGAGTTGCGCGGCGAGAGCGCCAATGAAGGTATCGCCGGCGGCAGTCGTATCGACGGCGGCCACCTTCTGCGCGGCGTAGAGTTTGGGCTCGGCCCCCTCGAGCGCCGCCAGCACGCCGCGTGCGCCGAGCGTCACCAGCACGTTGCGCGCGCCCGCACGGCGCAATGCGTCAGCCGCCCTGGCGGCATCCTCGGGCGAATCGACCGGCAGACCCGTGAGGGTGGCGGCTTCCAGTTCGTTAGGAATCAGATAGTCGATCAGCTCGAACCAGTCGGCCGGAAGCGGAGCGGTGGCGGGTGCCGGGTTCAGGATCACCGTTTTGCCGAGCCGCCGGGCGCTCGCCAATGCCGCACGCACAGTGGCAGGCGGCGTTTCGAGCTGGCAGACCACCACGTTCGCTGCAGCGAGCGCCGCTTCGTGCCGGGCGATCGTTTCCGGCGTGACTTCCCCGTTGCTGCCCGCAATGATGACGATGGCATTCTGGCTGCTGTCGTCGACCACGATCAGCGCAACCCCGGTCGGGGCCGACGGGCTGGTTTCGAGCGCCGCGCAGTCGATCCCCTCGGTGGCGAGGCCGGCGCGCAATTGGGCGCCGTTCGCATCGGCGCCGACACAGCCGAGCATTGCCACCCGGGCGCCAAGGCGCGCCGCCGCGACCGCCTGATTGCCGCCCTTGCCGCCCGCCACCTGGGCAAACGTGCTGCCGGCGAGCGTCTCGCCCGGCTGCGGCAGGCGCGGCGCCCGCGCCACGAGATCCATGTTCAGGCTACCGACTACCGTTACCCGTCCGTCTGCTGACTGACTTGCCAAGTGTCTTCTCCTTCAAACTGTTATGTATGGACCCACCCGTGGGGCACGCCGCGTGCGCGCCCTGCCGTTCCTGCCTGAGTTTCCAACTGCGCCGCCAAACCAAGGCGCCAAAACTAAGCCGCCAGCCCTTGCCGTGCCGCCCCGGCGCCCGCCCACGTCGTGGTCGACTCGCGCACGATCAGCCGCGGCGCGACCACCCGCCGGCGAGCCGGTGCGCCGGCCGTGCCGGCTGCGGTTCCGGTAATCCGTTCGATCAAGGTCTGCGCCGCCATCTCGCCGAGCGCGCGCACCGACTGCCCGACCGTCGACAAGGCAGGGTAGGTAAAACGTCCGAGTTCGATATCGTCGAAACCGATGATCGAACAGTCGCGCGGCACGTTGATACCGCGTTCCGCAGCGGCGCGCAAGGCGCCGATGCCCATCATGTCGTTGCCCGCGAAGATCGCCGAGGGCATCACGCCATCGAACAACTGGCTCGCGGCCCGATAGCCGCCGGTGCCGGAAAAGTCGCTTTCGACGATCGCGCCCGGCGCAATCTCGATGCCGCGTTCCGCCATGGCGCGGATAAAGCCGTGCACGCGCATCGCGCTGACAGCGGTCGCCACCGGCCCGGTGATGCAGCCGATCTTCACATGACCGAGTTCGAGCAGGTGGCGCGTTGCCAGATAGGCGCCCTTTTCATGATCGATCTGCACCAGATCCGCGTTCAACCCTTCGATGTTGCGGTCGACCACCACCAGCGGCTCGCGCGCATCGGCGAGCGCCTGCGCGAGCACGGCGTCGTCGCCGGCCGAAGCCACGATCAGTCCATCGATACGCTTTTCCTGCAGCACGCGCAGATAGTTGCGCTGCTTGGCAGGATCGTCATCGGAGTTGCAGAAGAACACGCAGTAGCCGTTGCGCGCGCAACCGTCCTCGATGCCGCGCGCCAGTTCCGCGAAGTACGGATTCGTGCTGTTGGGCACCACCAGACCGATCGTCGCGGTCGCGCGCGCCTTCAGCGAGCGGGCGACCGCCGATGGCACGTAGTGGAGTTGCCGGATCGCATGCTCGACTTTTGCGCGCACATCGGCCGACACCGGCCGCGAGTTGTTCACGACGTGCGAAACCGTCGTGAACGACACGCCTGCCACGGCCGCTACATCCTTGATGGTCGCCATAACCTGTTGCTCTCCTGCCTGTTTTTCCCGCCGGCCGGTGCGACGTGCACCGAGCCCAGCGTCTGCATCAATGACAGATCCAACCTGCTACATCTACACCCTGCATGCTGCCCTGGTTCCCTGCGTCACTGCCAGGCCGCGCTGATACGGCCGCTCATGCGACCAGTCAGGCACGCCTGCGCCGGCTCCGGTAGGTATCCAGCACGACCGCCACGACGATGACCGCGCCGGTGATGATCCGTTTGGTCGGCTCGTTGGCGCCGATCTGCGCGAGCCCCGCCGCCAGCACCGAAATGATCAACACACCGAAGAAAGTACTGATGACCGAACCGCGGCCGCCCATCAGGCTGGTGCCGCCGATCACGACCGCCGCGATCACCTGCAGCTCCATGCCGACGCCCGCGTTCGGATCCGCCGCTTCGAGCCGCGAGATCTGGAACAGCGCCGCGAGGCCCGCCAGCGCGCCCATCAAGGCGAACACGATCACCTTGTAGGGGCGCGGATCGACGCCCGCGAGCCGCACCGCCTCCTCGTTCGTGCCGATGCCGACCAGGTAGCGGCCGAACACCGTGCGCGTGAGCACCAGTTGCGCGATCACCATCACCGCCACCGCGATCAGGAAGGCCGGCGAAATGCCGAAGGCGATCGGGTTGGACAGCACGTCGAAGGCGTCGCCGATATAAGCCGTGCGCGAGTTCGTCATCTGGTAGGCGACGCCGCGCGCCGCCTCGAGCACGCCGAGCGAGACGATGAACGACGGAATCCGCCAGCTCACCGTCACGGCGCCCGTCACGGTGCCGGTCAGCGCCGCCGCGGCCATGCCGAGCAGCGCCGCCGGCAACGGCGCCCACTGCCATTTCAGCGCGGCCACGCTCACCACCGAGGCGCCGAGAGCCAGCACCGAGCCAACCGACAGGTCGATGCCGGCGATGATCAGGATGAAGGTCATGCCGACCGACATCACGACCAGGTCGGGAATCTGGTTGGCGATGGTGCTGAACGTGTCGTAGCTCAGAAAGTGCGAGCTGAGCAGCGAAAACAGCACGATCATCGCCAGCAAGGCGCCGGCCAGACCGAGATAATTGGAGAAGCCGAGCCGCGTGCCAACCGGCTTGCCGCTCGCGAGCGGCGCCGACGGGTCGGGCACCGGCGCAGCGTTGGCCCCGCCTGGGGTACCGCCTTGGGGTTGATTCGTCATGAAAGACTCCCTGCCGAATGGGTGTCGTGGGCGTGCAGCAATGTTTCGCGGGCGCGATAGCCGGCAAATGCCGCGGCCAGCAACGCGTCCTGCGACCAGTTATCGCGCTCGAAAATCCCCGTGAGACGCCCTGCCGACATCACGCCGATCCGGTCGCAGATCAGCATCAGTTCGCGCAGGTCGCTCGACACCACGACGAGCGCGCGACCCTCGCGAGCCAGCGCGCCCATCAAGCCATAGATATCGAACTTCGCGCCGACGTCGATGCCGCGCGTAGGTTCGTCGAATAACAGCACACGGCAATCGCGCGCGAGCCAGCGGCCGATCACGACCTTCTGCTGGTTGCCGCCCGATAGCTCGCTGACAATCTGCCCCGGCCCGGAGCTGCGAATCCGCATGGCCTCAATCTGTTTCTGCGCCAGCGCGTTTTCGCGCTTCGCGTCGACCACGCCGTGACGCGCCACGTTGCCGATATTGCCGAGCGAAACGTTGGCCGCGATCGGTTGCGGCAGCAACAGTCCTTCGCCCTTGCGGTCCTCGGTGATGAGCGCAATGCCCTGGCGCACCGCGTCGGCCGGCGAACCGATCTGCACCGGCGTGGGCGCGGCGCCTGGCGTGGCGGCGAGCAATACCGTGCCGCTGTCCTTCTGGTCGGCGCCGAAGATGAGCCGCATCAGTTCGGTGCGGCCCGCGCCGATCAGGCCGCTGACGCCGAAGATCTCGCCGGCGCGCACCTCGAACGAGACGTCGTTCACGACCTTGCCACGCGTGAGACCCTCGACCTTCAGGAGCGGCGCGCCGATGTTGCGCACGCCCAGATCGATCCGCTCGCCGAGCTCGCGCCCAACCATCAGCGTGACGATCTGGTCGCTGGTCAAGGCGTTCATTGCTTCGACCTTCACCAACCGGCCGTCGCGCAACACCGCGACGCGCTCGGCCACTCTCGCCAGCTCTTCGAGGCGGTGCGAGATATAGACCAGCGCGACACCGCGCGACTTGAGGCGCTCGATCTGCTCGAACAGCAGGTCGACTTCGCGCGCAGTCAGCATCGCGGTCGGCTCGTCGAGAATCAGCACGCGGCAATCGCCGATCAGGTTGCGCGCGATCTCGACCATCTGCTGATGGCCGATGCCGAGCTCGCCGACCAGCGTGTCCGGGTGGATCGCTTCAAGCCCGACCTGCGCCATCGCCGCCCGGGCGTCCTCGCGCAGCTGGCGCCGGTCGATCCAGCCGAAGCGCAGCGGACCGGCCTGCGGCAAACGGTTCAGGAACAGGTTCTCCGCCACCGACAAGGTCGGTAGCAGATTCAGTTCCTGCATCACCATGCGCACGCCGAGCGCTTCCGCTTCGCTGCGGCTCGCGGGCGCGTATGGCGCGTCGGCCAGACGCATCGAGCCGGTGGTCGGCTCGACCAGTCCGCCGATGATCTTCGACAGGGTGCTCTTACCTGCGCCGTTTTCACCCGTGAGCGCCAGCACCTCGCCAGGAAACAGCGAGAGCGCGACATCAGCGAGTACGGGTTCGGCATACGTCTTGCCAATCCCCGTCACGGACAGTACGGCGGGCAGTGCGTGGTGGGCGGTCAATTCCATCGCGATCCTGGTTCCGGGGCCGCCTCGCGCGGGCTTCAGACGGACGGCAGCCGACTGGAGCCCGGGTCGGGCAACCACGTGTCATGCCGGCTCAAGGCAGGTTCTGCGCTGGGTTTTCCAACGCACCCCGTCCCGCCGCGTCCGCCGACATGACGCTTATCTTTGGATTAACGGCGGCGGGACAGCTTTCTTGAGCGTTTATTGAATTGAAGCGGGCCGGTGCGCCGCGCTCGCGCCAAACGGCTACGCGAGCGCGGCGACCGCCTGGCAGCGGCGGGCTGGACTTACTTCGTCACCAGATCGACCGGCGTCTCGACCACGCCGGACAATTCGGATTGCTTCTTGTGCTCGTTCAAGGCCTTGAGCGCCGTATCGATACCGAACACGGCCTGCTTCGCCGCGTACTGATTGGCGGTAGCGAGCACGCGGCCGTCCTTCAACATCGGCTTGATGGCGTCGATGTCGTCATAGCCGACCACATAGACCTTGCCTTGCTTGCCGGCGGCGCGCACGGCCGAGACTGCGCCGATCGCCATGTTGTCGTTACCGCACAGCAGCGCCTTGATGTTCGGGTATTCATTGAGCATGGACGAGGCAATGGCGTTGCCCTTGTCGATTTCCCACTCACCCGACTGTACCGTGTCGATCTTCGCGCCAACCTTCTGCATGGCCGCCTTGAAGCCCGCGGTCCGCTGTTGCGCGTTGGTGGTCGTCGACACACCCTCGACAATCGCGACCTCGTCGCCCGCCTTCAGCTTCTTGCCCAGGTAGTCGCCCACCTTCTCCGCACCTTTGGCGTTGTCGGGACCGACGAACGGCACGTTCAGGTCCTTCGACTTGAGCACGTCCGGGTCGAGCGGGTTATCGATGTTCACCACGATGATGCCGGCATCGACCGCCTTCTTGACCACCGGCACCAGCGCCTTCGAATCGGCCGGCGCCAGCACGATCGCATCGACCTTCGAGACGATCATCTGCTCGACGATCTGGATCTGCGCAGCCGTATCGGTCTCGTTCTTGATGCCGTTGGTGATCAGGTCGAACTGGCCGGGGTTGTGTTTCTGATAATCCTTCGCGCCGTTTTCCATGGTGAGGAAGAACTCATTGGCGAGGGACTTCATGACAAGCGCCACTTTCGGCTTCTTGGCAGCCTGGGCATGGGCGGTGGAAAACGGCAGGGCAACAGAAGCGGTGAGTACGACGGCGGCCGCCAGAACGCGACGGCGAATGCGGTGGTCCATGCAAATCTCCAGGTTTATGGGCTCGGGATGAGCCGTGTTTTTGACTTCGCGCAAACGTTTGCGAGGCTCATTCTCAGCGTAGCCTGTTCACACTGTCAACGCTTTGCAGTGTTGCACTGCACAGGCGCCGCGCCCCTTATGCATCCGCAATGCGGGCGTGATGGCCCGCATTTGGCATACCTCAAGAGCTTGTGTTGGCATGAGTCTCCCGCTTGATCCGCGCTTGCTGGTTTCCCGCTGCCTGCAAGCTTTGCGTGCAGCGGGCCGCCTATCCTGGACTTATATTGCGTACGATGCAAGGGGAAGCGATGTGGCGCAGCGCGCGCGTGGGCGGCTAGAGCCAGCCAGCCTTGCGAAAGCGCCACCACAAGAAAATGTCGACCGACAGCATCACGGCCAGGCAGATTGGATAACCGTACTTGTAATGCAGCTCGGGGATGGCCTCGAAGTTCATGCCGTAGATGCCGGCGATCATCGTCGGCACCGCGAACAGCGCGGCAAACGAGCCGAGGCGCTTGGTCACCTCGCTCTCGGCGAGCGAGATCATGCCGAGGTCGACCTGGATCGCCGTGACGATCATTTCGCGGCGGCCGTCGATGGTGCGCACGATGCGTTCCAGATGGTCGTAGATATCGCGGAAGTAGGCCTCCATGCCTGAACACACCTGCGGCACGCGGCCGCCGCTCAGCTTGCTGATCGCTTCCTGGAGCGGCGCCACATGATGCTGCAGGCTGACGAGGCGGCGCTTGAGCGAATACAGATCCGCGATGATCGCCCGCGATGCGCTGACGTTGTTCTTGTCGAAGATGCGGTCTTCGACGGCCTCGATTTCGGCGCCGAGCGCCTCGAGAATCGGGAAGTAGCGATCGACGATATCGTCGGCGAGCGCATACAGCACGAAGCCGGAACCTTCCTTGAGCAGCTTCGGCTCGCGCTCGCAGCGCGCGCGGACATCGCTAAAGCCAAAGCGGGTGCGATGTCGCACCGACAGCACGTAGTTCGAGCCGACGAAGACGTCGACTTCGCCGATCAACAGTTCGTGGTCGTCGTCCATCTCGACCGTGTGCATCACTGCGAACACCGACTCGCCGTACTCCTCGATCTTCGGCCGCTCGTGGCCCCGCAAGGCGTCTTCGACCGCCAGTTCATGCAGGTTGAATTCCTCTTTCATGACGGCCAGTTCTTCTGGGCTCGGGTCTTTGAGCGCGACCCAGACGAAGCACTCGGGCCGAGCCACGTACTCGCTGATGTCTTCGATCGGGATATCGGCGAGCTTGCGGCCGTCCTGGTAGGCCGCGCAATTGATCAGCATGATGTGGATTACCTTGAAAACGGCGGCAGGCTGTGACGCCACGATGGCGTCACTACGGCGCGTGCCTCGGCACGGCTCAGCCTGCGCGTTTGAACTTATGACAGCCGCCATGTTAGCGGCTTTGCCTGGCGGAGATGTTCGCGAATTGTCATCGCGGTGCGGCGCGCGCCGTGATTTCGCGGTTACTGCGCGACGCGGTGCAGTTCGATCCGGTGGTCCGCGTTGAAGGTGACCGACGCGCGATTGCTGTAACGGGTGTCGGGCGTCACGATGAAATGCATTTCGACGACGGGGTCGAACTGGGTCGAGACGCCGATCCGGTGCGAGCCAGGGGACAGGTAGAAGACGACGTGCTCGCCGTTCAACAGGTCGGTGACCTGCTCGCCGTCCACGTAGACGAGCGCATCGCGAAAACGCACGATCAGGTCGCGCGAACGCTCGCGCCGCACGTCGACCGCGACGAGTCCCGCGGCGGGGTCTGCGTAGCCGGGCTTGAGGATGCGCGTAGCGGGCACGGGTTTGAAGGCCACCGGGTCGGCTGGCTCGGAGGCGCACGCGGCTAGCAAGGCGAGCACAACGGCAAACACTGCGGTTTTCCAGGCGACCTGCAGGTGTTTCGACATGGTGCGTCTCCCCTTTTTGTTGCTGTGATGTGCGATGGATGCTGCGGGTCTGCAGTAGTGGCGTTAGTCGAACGGGTTCAATACGCGCACTCCAGTACCCATAAAGTCCTTGACGTTGCGCGTGACCACCATCAGGTTACGGGTAAGCGCCGTCGCGGCGATTAGCTTGTCCATTGGGTGTTCTGCTCGCGGGACGCGCAACCTGCCCCATACCTGTGCCGCGTCCTCACCGATTGCAAGGATGCGGTCGGCGAACATCTCCAGTACCGAATTTGTCCACGCTTCGAGCAACATCGCCTGCGGCGCGTCGCCTCGATATTGCACCACCTCAACGCCCCGTCGTAGTTCTCCTACAGTAATCACCGAAAGATACAGAGTGTGACCCTCGCCGGTCGCGCGTTGGAAAAATCGCCGTACGCCCGGCTTGGCGCGCCCCCATCGCCTGATCTCGCTGATGACGTTGGTATCAATCAAATACAACTGGCGCCTCACCCGTATCGTCTATCCGCTCGAAATCAGCGTCTTCGCCGACATCGGGCATGCTCATGAGCAACTTGATGAACTGGCGGTTTTCCAGTCGTTGCAGCGCATCCTCAAGGATCGCCAGGTGCTCGGCTCCGGCACTGCGGCCGTTTACCGCCGCCTCGCGCTCCAACGCCTTAACCAACCGTTCGTCTACGCCTCTTGCCAAGAGATCTGCCATATAGCCTCCCATTCACACATCGCCACCCATGATAACAACGTGCCGGCAATCCGCCACCCTGGCCAAACGGCCAGCCCCGCTCCCACTTGCGCGCAACCCGCTTCTTGTTCATGATCGTGCCGTATAGGCGGCACGCCGCTCGCCGCCCGAATGAACGCCCCTCACCTTCCTGTATGTTTGCTTCGTTTTAACCAGGGGCAGCTGTGCCGCATGGTCATGCGTCACGCATCGAGCGCGCAGGATTTCGCTCAAGGAGACTGCCATGTGGTATTTCAGCTGGATTCTCGGTATCGGCGTGGCGCTGGGTTTTGGGATCATCAACGTGATGTGGCTCGAGGCCAGCGGCAAGTTCACCCGTGACGCGGCGCCCGGCGAACCCCGTGCCAGCACCACCAGCACCACCACCAACTCCGCGGGCACCGCCAGCCCGGCCGGCTCGACGAAGGACTAGCCTTAGTGACGTACCTGGTTTTTATCTGCGGACACGCCGGCACCGGCAAAACAACACTTGCCAAACGCCTGATCGGCCCCTTGATGACCGCGACCGGCGGCGCCTTCTGCCTGCTCGACAAAGACACGCTGTACGGCGGCTACAGTTCCGCCGCCATGGGCCTGCTCACCAACGACCCCAACGACCGCGACAGCCCGCTCTTCCTGCAGCATCTGCGCGACCCCGAATACCGCGGCCTGATCGACACTGCGCGCGACAATCTCGAACTCGGCGTGAGTGCGCTGGTGGTCGCACCGCTCTCGCGTGAAGTGCGCGAACGCAAACTGTTCGATCGGGCATGGCTGGGGGTGGGTGACGACGTTACGATTCGCGTCGTCTGGGTACACACGTCGGAAGAGACCGCGCGCCAACGGATCCTCGAACGCGGCGATCCGAACGACGCCTATAAGCTTGCCCACTGGGACGAATACCGGCAACGCCGCTTCGTACCGGAAGGCGACAGTTGCATTGACCTGCTGATGTTCGACAATACCGCGGCGGGCGCGGCCAATGACCATGTGCTGCTGGCGCAGATTGTGGGCCAAGCACCCTTCACGCACTGACGATGCGCTGAAATCGCGCGCTAAAAAAAAGCGCCCCCGGTGACTTTGGGGGCGCCCGAGCGGCCCTCTACGGGGCCGTTCCATTCTGCTTGCTGCTTACCTCACCGCTCACGGCCCTCGGATTGGCCTATGACCGTCATTCGTCTTAAACCGTCGCCATCGTGTCGAGCGACTGGCCTTCGTACAGTTGACCGAAACGATTCGCCAGGAAATCGCGCAGCGAAACCTGCTCCTGACGCACGAACCCGCTTTGCGGCAGCTTCTTCTCGCGGAACAGATCGAGCACGGCGCACATCGCGCCTGCCGTGGTGATCTGGATCGCGCTCATCGGCACGCCACAGACCGTCTTCGCGAAGATCTTGCGCGTGAACACTTCTTCGACCAGTTGACCGTTGCGCGTGCCCGTCACCGTGATGAAGACCAGCACGACGTCTTGTGCGGTCGACGGCACCGAACGGCGCATGATCGACTTCAGCGTGTCGCGGTCGGTGGCAAGGCGCAGATCTTCGAGCAGGAACTTCATCAGTTCGCGATGGCCCGGGTAACGTACCGACTTGTAGTCGAGCGTTTCGACGCGGCCCGCCAGGGTTTCGCACAAGGTGCCGAGACCGCCGGAGGTGTTGAAGGCTTCATACTCGGTGCCGTCCAGCGAGAAATGCTCGAGGCCTTCGAGCGGCTGCACCCATTGCGTGCGGCTGTCGCGGATCGCTTCGCACGGCTGGCAGTATTCGTTGATCAGGCCGTCGACGCTCCACGTCAGGTTGTACTTCAGCGCATTGGTCGGGAATTCCGGCAGCGCGCCCACGCGCATCTTGACGTCGCGGATTTCCGTGAAGCGGTTCGCCAGTTCGTGCGCGGCGATGCCGATAAAGCCCGGCGCGAGACCGCACTGCGGCATGAAGGCGTGGTCGGATTCGTCGGCAATCGCGCGAATCGCGGTGGTGGCGCGCACGTCTTCGGTCAGGTCGAAGTAATGGACGCCGGCGCCCTTGGCAGCGGTCGCGACGTTCACAGCGAGGTAGTACGGCAGCGCGTTGATCAGCGCGTCGAAGCCTTGTACGGCTGCGCGAAGCGCGGCGGCGTCGGCCGAATCGACGCGGCGGGTCGGAATGCCCTGCTCGGCCAGCTTGTCGAGCGCCTGCTGATCGCGGTCGAACGCGACGACTTCGTAGTCGCCGGTTTCACGCAGCATATGGGCAATGGTGTGACCGATCAAACCTGCGCCAACGATGGCAACTTTCATGCGCTTCTCCTTGTTCTATGTATGCTGTCTCCAGCTTCGAAAGTGCGCTGCGCTTGGCGCTGCGCCCGGCGGGCTGAACCCTTGCGACACAGTTTAGGGAGAAGCGAAAACAGTTTATAGACGCAAAGTGCTGCGCTATGACCATGAAGTTCGACGATATGACGAGCAGATACGTCGATTTGACCAAATTACGTAAATGCGGCGTAAACGCACGCCCGCAAGGCTCGCCGCTCCATCACCCGCCAATCATTCCCCGATCGATCTTGCGGGCCAAAATGATCGATGTGGTCGTACGCTCGACACCCTCCAGCGCGCCGATCTGGTCGAGCAGATCGTTGAGCCGATCCGGGGAATCCGCGCGCAGCCACGCGACGTAATCGAACTCGCCGCTCACCGCGCACAGCAACTGCACCTCGGGCATCTTGCCCAAACGCTTTTGCACGTCCAGACCATGCCGCGGCGCGATGATGATGCCGACATACGCGTAGATGCTCGCATCGAGCACATCCTGGCCGAGCCGCACGCTATAGCCCGCAATCACATTGGTGCGTTCGAGCCGCGCGATGCGCGCGATCACGGTGGTACGCGCCACGCCGAGCTGGCGCGCGAGGTCCGCCACGCTTTCGCGTGCATTGGCCTGCAGCAGCGCAACGAGGTTACGGTCGAGGTCGTCGAGTTGGTCGAGGCGCGGTGGTCTCATCGATGGCAATCTGTTTTAAAAGTGTTGAGTAGCGGATTATCGCCGGTCACGCGCCGAGGTGTTCCATCACAAAGTCGATAAAGCTCGTCAGCTTCGGGGTCGCACGCCGGTCACGCGGATAGATCAGATGCACGGGCGAGCCCAGCGGCAAGAAATCATCGAGCACCGGCACCAGTTCGCCGCTGGCAATCTCTTTAGCGAGCAGCGCCTCCGGCTGCAACACCAGGCCGAAGCCACGCAACGCGGCCACCTTGAGCGCCTGGCCATTGTTGGCGCGAAACCGTCCCGCCCGCAACGGACTCTCGCCGTCCGGTTCGCCATTGAGCCGCCAGAGCCCTTCGCGGCCCCAGTGCAGAAAGCCGAGACACTCGTGCTGCGCCAGATCGGCCGGGGTGCGCGGCATGCCGGCCCGCGCGAGATACTCGGGCGAGGCGCACGCCCGCATCCGGTAAGGCTTGAGCGGTCGCGCAACGAAGCTCGAATCCGGCAGCCGGCCGATCCGCACGGCAGCGTCGAAGCTCTCTTCAACCAGGTCGATCACGCGGTTCGACAAATCGAGTTCGAGACTCACGTCCGGCCATGCCGTGAGGTAGCCGGTCATCGCCGGCGCGAATACTTCGACGCCGAAGGTAAGCGGCACCGTCACCTTGAGCACGCCGCGCGGCGTCGCGGTCATCGCTTCGGCGAGGGACTCGGCCGCTTTCACATCGGCGAGAATCCGCCGGCACTGCTCGTAGTACTGACGACCGATCTCGGTCAGACTTTGACGGCGCGTCGTGCGCGTCAGAAGCCGGGTGGCAAGGCGCGTCTCCAGCGAACGGATATGCTTGCCGACCATGGCCGACGAAATATCGAAGCGCTCGGCCGCCGCCGTCAGGCTGCCCGCCTCGACCACAGCCACAAAGATTTCCATGCTGACGAGTTTATCCACCCGCTGTTTCCTGTTCGTTTCGGTTGTAAGCGTTTGTCGCAACTTAGACGCATTGTAGGGATATCGTGTTACTAATAGCGAGCTTGGCAAAGCGGGCATTCCGACCGGCTCACTAGCAGCGGGCCGTCTGCCTGACCCGCGCCTTGTCCGCACGCTGTTTCCGAATACGAACGAACATCAGGAGTTTCGATGAAAAAAGCACTGGTAATCCTGGCCTCCGCGCTCGCCATGAGCGGCGCCTTCGCACAGACCGCCGCACCGGCCTCGGCGCCCGCCGCAGCCTCCGCACCGGCGGCCAAGCACGAGCGCAACGTTGAAGACCGCATCGCGTACCTGCACTCGCAGCTCAAGATCACGCCAGCGCAGGAACCGCAGTGGAGCACCTTTGCCGACGTGATGCGCAGCAACGGCGAGACCATGGGCGACCTGTACAAGCAACGCCAGGCGGCCACCAGCCAGTCCGCGCTCGACGACATGAAGCAATATGCGACGATCGCCCAGGCGCACGCCGACGGCATGAAGAAGCTGGTCGACGCGTTCGAGCCGCTGTACAACAGCCTCTCGCCGGATCAGAAGAAGCTGGCCGACGAGACGTTCCGTCAGCACCCGCACGCCGGCGGCAAGAAGCACGGCAAGGCGCCGCAGTAAGGGTGTGACGCGGGGTTGACCCGAACGCGTAACATAACGCCTGCCCTCACCGGCAGGCGTTGTGCTTTATGCTTCTGGCATCATTCGGATCCCAGCGTTTCACCTTACCGGCAATCTGCTTCATGATCGAACTCAAGAATCTGGACCTGCGCTCCGACGCAGCCGCACAACGCGTCGTCAAGGACGAAACCGTCAGCGTCGAATTTGCCGCGGCTGGCGGCGAACTGATGAGCCTCGAGGGCCCGAACCGTTACGTGCCCGGCGACGCGCTGATCACCGGCTCGACAGGCGAGCGCTGGGTAGTATCGCGCGATCGCTTCGATGCGAAATACATCCCTGCTGCTGCGGAACTCGGCCACGGCGAGCCGGGTGCGTACCGCAACCGTCCGGCGGTTCTGCTGGCGCGGCAAATGAACGAGCCATTCTCGCTGGCGCGCTCGGCGGCCGGCGGCGACGTGCTGCACGGCACGGCGGGCGACTGGGTCATGCAATACGCGCCGGGCGACTATGGCGTCGTGCAGGCGGCGCGCTTTGCCAAGGTGTACCGACGCGCGGACTAAGCAAGCCGCCTCACTATCACGCGAACTGCTCGTCCAGTTCGATCGTCACCTCGCGCGGCACTGCCTCGCCGTTCGCATACTGCTCTTCGAGCGAGCCGATGGTCGCTTCGGCATACGCCCGCAGCACCGCAAAGCTGCGCCCACGATGCCGCGGCGGCAACGCCCGGTAGCGTGCCCACACGGCGGGCGAGCCCACCACACTCACCGTAATCCGGCGCGCCGCCGCGCCGAAGCGCATCGCGACCCAGTGGACCGCGAGGGTCGGCGTGCCGTCCTCGGCGGGACGTTCGATGAATTGCGTCTGTTCGGGGAACAGGTCGCTGATGACCCGCGCCAGCTCTTCCACATCGGGGCTCGCGCAGTCGTATTGGTAGGCTTCCATTTTTACAGGCCGAAGGTTGGAAAAAACACCACCGCGCGCTTAGGCGCTGCGGGTTGTGGGCCGGAACAGCTTGACGAGCAAGGCAGCGACGATCACCGCCAGCACAGCATACAGGCCATCCACCGCGAAGAGCGGCAGCACCCTGGCCTGAAACAGCGCTGCGGGCACGTCGACGAGCGCGTGCGCGACGATGGCGAGCGGCAGGATCCCGCGCCAGCCGGCTCGCACACCGCGCCACATGAGCACGGACAAGCCGATCTGGAACACCAGCGCCGCCGCCCGTTCGAGCAGGAAAATCCCTGCCGTCTGCGGCGAGAGGCTGCTAAGGATCAGATGGATACGCATCAGCGAATCGACTGGTACATTGCCCAGATAGGTATCGAGCTCGCCACGGTTTTCCACCACTGCGAACACGATCCACTGGATCTGCACCAGCACGCCCACAATCCACGCCTCAGCGCCGCCATGGCCGATGCCGTAGCCGAGTGCCGTGCTATCGCCAGTCGAGGGCGGCGCTGCTTGCTTCCTGCGCATAGCCACGCGCGCCTCCAGTGAAGGCCGCGCGGTCGCCTCAGCGGTGTCGGTGACGGCGCCGTCCGTCACCGTGTTCGCGAGCGGCGCATCCGGCGTCGTAGCCGTCGTAGCTGTCGCAGCCACGGCCCGCCGCCACATCAACTTCATGGCGATGAAGCGCCCCACCTCCTCGCAGACACCCGCCGCCAGCGCGCCATAGATTACGAACGCGAGCGGATTCGAGAGCCATGCTGCAGTGGTTTCGTTCTGATGCAGGACGTAGCCGTTCAAGGCGCGCTCGATCACCATGGCGAACAGCGCGAACACAGCCACGCCGGCAATCGCATCGCGGGCATTCAGCCCGAGCGGACGGCGCAGGCGCCGGTAGAGGACAATCGGTAATAAGGCGACGAAGAGCGTCGCGAGCGCGAGACAGGTAAGCGTGAGCGGTGCAACAACCATGGGTTTCCTTGCGATGACCGGCGCGCACCCGCTGCGCGCCGCAGCCCGAATCATCGCAGATCAGCGCGAAGTTGACGCGCGCACGATCAATTCGCCCGGCAGCAGGCAGTCGCGCACGGCCGTCTGAACCCCGTCGATGCGCTCATGCAGAAACTCCACCGCGCGGTAGCCGATCTGATAGGTCGGCTGGCGGATCGTCGTGATGCCGGCGAATTCGGCCCATTCGGGGTCGTCGATGGAGAGCAACGCAATGCGTTCCTGCCAGCGCGCGCCGTAGCGTGTGTTCAGGTGACGGGCCAGACACAGCGCGACGGGAGCGTTGGCGGCGAACAGCGCGAGGCGACGTACGCCCTTGGCGGCAGCGCCGTGTGTATCGCCGGGGACGGCGCCAACTGGAGCGTCGTGCGGGGTACCGGCCGTGGTGGCATCGACGCTCGCCGCGTGCATGAGGTCGAGGGTGGCGCCATGCGTAAGGTCGACGGTGGCGCCAGTGGTGAAGTCGTGGGAGACATGGGCTGCGAGCTCGAGTGAAGCGTCCAGGGTGCGATCCAGCTCGGCCAAGGCGCCCTCCACTGCCGCTGCATCGCCCAGTTCCAGCACGACGGTCCGGCCTCGCGCACGCGCTTGCCCGTCGATCACCGCACGAAACGCCGCCTCGCGCAAGCGCCGCGAACTGACGTGCTCGAACGGTTGCACGACAAACCAGATGTCGTCGAAGCCGCGCTCCAGCAGATGGTGCGTGCCCAGTTCGGCCGCCGCCGTATTGTCGAGCCCGACCAGGTCGGCAACGAGACCATCCACCATACGGTCCACCAGCACGGCGGGAATCCCCCCTTCCCCGACCGGCCGCAAGGTCTCTTCACGCACGCCGAGCGCGTTGACGATCACCCCCTCCACCCGGTAGGTGGTGAGCAGTTGCAGGTAGCGTCGCTCCATCTCCACTTCGTTGGCCGCATGGCAGATCAAGAGCATATACCCAAGCGCATGGCAGGCTGCTTCGACGCCCTGCAGCACCTCGACCGAATACGGATTGGTCAGGTCCGCGACCAGCATGCCGATCAGCCGGTTGCGGCCGCGCTTCAGACCGCGCGCCATCTGATTGGGCTGATAGTCGAGCCGTTCGATCGCGGCTTCGATGCGACCACGCAACTCCGGCGACAGCACGCTCAGCTCGCCGTTCAGATAGCGCGAGACGCTGGTCTTGCCGGTGCCGGCTTCGCGGGCGACGTCGCTGATGGTGGCGCGGCGCGGCGCGAGGGTATGCGGGGTGCTCACGGTGTGCTCACTTGCGTAGAACGTCGCGATTCACGACGTTGCGCTTCAGCGTGCCGTCGAGCGCGGCGACGAGATTTTCGGCCGCGTTCGACGCCATCGCATGGCGCGTCTCGTGAGTCGCTGAACCAATGTGCGGCAGCGCCACCACATTGGGCAGCGACAGCAGCGGCGAACCGGCAGGCAGCGGCTCGGTTTCGAACACGTCGAGCCCTGCGGCGTGAATTGTACCGGCTCGCAACGCGTCGACCAGCGCGGCCTCGTCGACAGTCGCGCCGCGCGAGGCGTTGATCAGGATCGCGCTTTTCTTCATCGCGCGCAGTTCGGCCGCGCCGATCAGGTGCTGCGTCTCGGGCGTGAGCGGCACCTGCAGACAGACGAAATCGGCCGTCGCCAGCAGCTCGGCCAGTTCGACGCGGCGCGCGCCATAGGCCTCTTCCGCTTGCGGGTTCGGGCTGCGGTTGGTGTACAGCACCTGCATGTTGAAACCGAGCGCCGCGCGCCGCGCCACAGCGCCGCCAATGCGACCCAGCCCGACGATGCCGAGCGTCTTGCCCTGCACATCCACACCGAACTGCGCGGGGCCGATGCTGCTGTGCCACTGCCCGGCCTTGACCCAGTCGGCCAGTTCGACCACCCGGCGGGCCGTCGCAAGGATCAGCGAAAACACCGTATCGGCGGTCGATTCGGTTAGCACGTCGGGGGTGTGCGCGAGCACGATGCCGCGCTGCGTGAGATCGGCGACATCGAAGTTGTCGTAGCCCACCGAGATGGTCGAGAGCGCCTTGAGCCGGGTTGCGCCGGTGAGCATGGCCGGGGTGATCTTCACGCTCGCGCCGATCGCGCCGTCCGCATCCTTGAGCGCGGCGACGAACGCATCATGTTGCGCGGCGTCGACCTGCACGACCTCGGCATGCTCGCGCAGATAAGCGAGCACATCGTCGGGCAGCGGCTTGTAGGCGACAATCTTTTTCATCTGCTTATTTTCCTTGCAATGGTGTGGCGACGAGCTGCGCGGCGGCCGCCGGCTGCGGCTTCACGGCGAGCGTCAAAATCACGGCGGCGACCAGCGCCACGCTCATGAACGCATACGATGCAGCCGGAGAGCCGGTGGCGCCGTTCAGATAGCCGACCACATACGATCCGACGAATGAGCCGAGCGCGCCCATGCTGTTGATCAAGGCCATTGCACCACCGGCAACATTCTTCGGCAACAGTTCCGGCACGATGGCGAAGAACGGTCCATACGGCGCATACATCGCCGCCCCGGCGACGACCAGCAAGGCGTACGAAATCCAGAAATGCGTCGAGCCGATGGCATAGGAGGCCGCAAACGCCACCGCACCGATCAGCAAAAACGGCCAGACGAACACCTTGCGACGATTCAGTTTATCCGAAGCCCACGAAGCACCCAACATGGCGATGGTCGCGGCCAGATACGGCAGCGCCGAGAGCCAGCCGGTTTCCACCATCCCGAGCGTCGAGCCGTTCTTGAGAATCGACGGCAGCCACAGCACGAAACCGTAGACGCCGATACTCCAGCAGAAATACTGTGCGCACAACTTGATCACCGCGGCGGAGCGGAACGCTTCGGCGTAGTTGCGCATTGGCTTGATGGCAGCCTGTTCGGCACGCAAGGTTTCGGCGAGATCGTCTTTTTGCTGTTGCGTGAGCCACGACACCTGCGCCGGCTTGTCCTGCACGATGAACCACCAGCAGACGGCCCAGATGATGGCCGGCGCGCCTTCCGCGATGAACATGTGGCGCCAGCCGAACGAGTGCACCAGATACCCGGACACCACCGACATCCACAGCACCGTCACCGGATTGCCGAGGATCAGGAAGGTGTTGGCGCGCGAACGCTCGCGTTTGGTGAACCAGTTGCTGATAAAAATCAGCATGGCAGGCATCACGGCGGCTTCGACCACGCCGAGCAGAAAGCGGATCACCATCAGCGACGGGATATTGCTGACGATACCCGTGAGCGCCGCGCAGCCGCCCCACAGGATGAGGCTCCAGAACACCAGCTTTTTGACGCTGCGGCGTTCCGCATAGATCGCGCCGGGGATCTGGAAGAAGAAGTAGCCAAGGAAGAACAGCGCCCCGATCAGCGACGCCAGCCCCTTGCTGATGCCGAGATCCTGATTGATCCCGGCCGCCGACGCGAAGCCGAAATTCGCGCGGTCGAGGTACGCGAGGCTGTAGGTGATGAATACGATCGGCATGATCGTCCACCAGCGGCGAATCGCAAGCGATGAGGTCATGGATGTCTCCTATCCTGAGTCCTGAATCCGTTGGATCGGGGTGCCGTGGGTTGCCGGGTGCTTATACCAGCGTCTGCGGCATCTTGTTGTTATGTTTGAAGAGTTTTACTTCAAAGGGCTTAAGTCCAAGCCCATGCCTCAAGCGCCGTGGGTCAAAGCAGCACCCGTGGCGCAGGCATCGGCCTGCTCCAGAACGTCGAGCTCGGCGCGGGTCGGCAGGCCGTCCGAGTCGCCGATCACCTGGATCGCCAGCGCGCCAATCCGGTTGCCGCGCGCCACGGCTTGCGGCAGCGACCGGCCTTCCAGCAAGGCGCTGACCACGCCGACCGCAAAACCATCGCCCGCCCCCACGGTGTCGACCACCCTGGCGACCGGCTGGGCGGCGACCATGCCTTCATCGTCCGCCGTGCGGTAATAGGCGCCCTGCGCACCGAGCTTGATGATGACGCCACTTGCGCCGCGCTCCAGATAGAAGCGCGCAATGTCCTCAGGCTTCGTATACCCGGTCAGGATCTCGCCTTCGCCGATGCCCGGCAACACCCAGTCCGCGAGTTCAGCCAGTGCATTCAGGCTTTCGACCATCGCCGCACGCGACGGCCATAGCGTCGGACGCAGGTTCGGATCGAACGAGATCGTCTTGCCTGCGGCTCGCATTTCTCGCGCCAGCAGGAAGGCCAGTTCGCGCGACGACGCGGAGATCGCCGGCGCCACGCCGGTCAGGTGCAGGTGGCGCGCCGGCAGCACGTAAAACGGCGCGTAGTCGTCCGGCGACAGATGACTGGCCGCCGAACCTTTGCGGAAATATTCGATGGCCGGGTCGCTGCCGTCGTCGTTTTTCGACTTGAGCTGAAAGCCCGTGGGATAGCGCTCGTCGGTCGTCACGCGCTGCTGGTCAATGCCTTCGCGGCTCAAGGTCTCGCGCACAGACTGGCCGAACGAATCCTTGCCGACCCGGCTCATCCAGCCCACCTTAAAACCGAGCCGCGCGAGACCGATCGCCACATTCAGGTCAGCGCCCGCGACGCGTTTGGTGAACTGGCCAACCCCCGCGAGCGGGCCGGTTTCGGCGGCGACGAACATCGCCATTGCTTCGCCGTAGGTGATGACATCGAGTGTCGGATTCATGCGGTCTCCTGATCGTATGAGTTCATGCCGTGCGCGTGGGCATCCAGCGGATTCGCTTGGCCCATCACGCGCTAGCCAGCCATGCAACGTAATGCGACGCGTCCGCTGCGGCACGGCTCGTGTCAAAGGGGAATTCGATGCCGCGCGGCGCCTCGCGGGGCAAGAGCCGCAGGGCCGCGGCGAATGACGGATCGTCCGCCGCCGGGGCCACCGCAAAGCGTCGTGCGCCCTCGCCCGCGACCGCCTTGCAGTGGATATATTCGACACGCGGCGCGAGTTGCCGCGCGGCTTCGAGGGGCGCTTCGCCCGGCCACTGCCAGTTGCCGATATCGAAGGTCATGCCGAGGACGTCCGCCCGTCCCTCGCGCTGCAATGCGTCGAACAGGCTGGCGAACTGGACCAGCAAACCGCCTTCGCGCAATTGGCCGTTTTCGACCACGAGGCGCGCACGTACGCCCTGCAGGCAAGCGGCGATCCGGGCGCCATATGCGTGGGCCTGGCCGTTAGCAGAGAAAGAGAAATCGTCGCGCGCGCGGTCCGCATTCACGGAGCTACCCGCTTCGCCCGTGCCAGCACCGAACCCGCCAAGCTGCAGCTTCACGAAGCGCGCGCCGAGCGCATCCGCCTGCGCCGTGGCGAGCCGCAAGGCGGCTTCGTCGAGCGCACCGCTTGCCGTGTAGAGCGTCGCGGGCGTCGAGAACACCGGCCACATCCCGTGCGCGGCGATCGTTTCGCCGAGCGCACGCAAGGCCGGCAAGCCAGCCTGCGCCTCGGCGGCAAACAGCTCGCAGCGCACCTCGAAGGCCGCCGCACCCGCGCGCGCCGCGACTTCCGCCCAGACCGCGTGGCCGTCGCTCCGAATCGCATCGGCGCCGAAAGCGCTCGCGACAATCGCTACCTCGGACATTTCGAAATTACCCTGCTTTCTGTCGATTCTGCACAAATGGAACCGGTTCCATTAAATTGTTTAAAAAAAGCGCCAATGCGCTTCGATGGCCAGATAGTGCTCCTCGAGCGAACCTTAGCGCCATAGTGGAAATCCCTAAAACACGCTCGCAGCCTGTGATGTGCATTTGGCACGCTCCGGCGAGGCCGGGCTCCAACAGAATCAGGCCGCATCCTCAGCGGTCAGCGTCAGAAACCGCTCGACCACCCGCGACGGTGCGCTGGCATGCGGGATCAGGATCGAGAAACGCCGTGTCAGCGGTTCGGGGCTGAGCGAGAACAGGCATAAGGCCCCACCCTCGTGCCGCATCGACATGGCCGACACGAAGCCGATCCCCATCCCCGCGCGCACGGCCTCCTTCACACCTTCGACGCCGGCAATCTCGAGGGCGACCCGCATCGACACCCCGGCGCGCGCGAACGCCCGCTCGACCATCTGCCGCACGCCCGAGCCGGCCTCGCGCAGCACCAGCGGGTGCGCACCGAGTGCTTCCAGTTCGATCCGGCCGGCCGGCGCGCCGACACCCGGAGCAGCGCCGCACCCAGCAGCCAAACCCTGCGCGAGCGGATGCGAGCGCGGCATGATCGCCACGATCTCGTCCTCCCGCCATGGATGCACGGCGGTATCCGGCGGCAGATCGGCCCCAACCGGCCCTTCGACCATCGCGATATCGAGCGAAGCCAGCGCCCCGACGATATCGGCGGTATTGCCGTCGACGGTATGCAGGCTCACCTCCGGATAGCGCCGATGAAACCCGGCAATCAGATACGGCAACAGGTAGCTAGCCGGCGTCGTGCTCGCGCCGACCCGCAGCGTGCCGCTTTCCAGTCCGCGCAGCGCATCGCGGTAGGCATGCGCCTGTCGCCAGGTGTCGCGCAGACGGCTGGCGTAGCTGGCGAGCTGTTCGCCCGCCGGGGTCAGCCGCACGCCGCGGCCGTCACGCTGGTAAAGCGCCTCGCCGAACTCGTCCTGCAACTGGCGCAACTGCCCCGACACCGCCGGCTGCGACAGATGCAAGGCAACCGCGGCCCGGCTGATGTTGCGATGCTCGGCGACCGCGGCGAAGGTTATAAGCTGGTCAGGGGTCATGATGGACAAATATCGATCCAGCCGATAGTTTATGTCACAAATGACGATTTTTCATATCGATATATTCAAATTAGGATTAGCGCATCGAATCAGAACCGCCTTCAAGGCGACCGCCATGTCCACCGCCCAGCTTCACGCCGCTCACGGCCACCCCGTTTCCTCCACCCGAGGACAGCTCAACGGCATCCTGTTCGTCGCCCTGTTCGCCGCCGCCGTGACGCGCATCGCTGCGCTGCCGGCGATTGCCGGTCTCGGCCTTAGCCCGCTGATCGTCGGCATCGTCGCCGGCGCCCTCTATGGCAACGCGCTGCGCGACGGCATGCCCGCCAGTTGGGCGGCCGGCGTCAACTTTTCTGCACGCAAGCTGCTGCGCATCGCCGTGGCGTTCTTCGGCCTGCGCGTGAGCCTGCAGGAAATCGCCCAGGTCGGCTTGCCGGGCCTCGCGGAATCGGCGCTGGTGGTCGTCAGTACGCTCGCCATCGGCACCTGGGCCGGCATGAAACTAATGAAGCTCGACCGCGACACGGCGCTCCTGACTGCCGCCGGCAGTGCGATCTGCGGTGCGGCAGCGGTGCTCGCCTTCGAATCGACGCTGCAATCGAAGCCGCACAAGAGCGCGATGGCGGTCGGCAGCGTGGTGCTGTTCGGCACCCTGTCGATGTTCCTTTATCCGATCCTGTTCAAGGCCGGTTGGCTGCATCTGGATACGATCGGCGCGGGCCTGTTTTTCGGCGGCACGATTCACGAAGTAGCGCAGGTGGTGGGCGCGGCCAGCAACGTCAGCCCGGAGGCCACCCACATTGCGACCATCGTCAAGATGACGCGGGTGATGCTGCTGGTGCCGGTGCTGCTCGTGATCGGCGTGTGGATCAACCGCCCGGCGCGCAACGCGGCGGCAGGCGCCAAGTCGGCTGCCCAGCACGCCCCGCGCAAGCTGGCGATTCCCTGGTTCGCGCTCGGTTTCCTCGGCTTCGTGTTGGTGAATTCGCTGCACGTTCTGCCCGAAGCGGCCACCCAGACCTTGAACATGCTCGACACTTTCGCGCTGACCATGGCCATGACCGCGCTCGGTATGGAAACCCGCATTTCGCAGATCCGCGAAGCCGGTCCGCGCGCGCTGACTACCGGGCTGATCCTGTACGTGTGGCTGATCGGCGGAGGTCTGGGCATCACCTGGGCCGTGCAGCGCCTGCTTGGCTAATGAACCCGCTGAGCCAGCTTGAAGCACCAGGTGGACTCGCCAGATTGAAACGTGAGACCCGCCTGGCGCGCCTTGCCACGAACCCCGCCGCGTGCGGGGTTTTGCGCATCTGTGCGCACAATGCAGCGCGCCCAGGCGGCATACTGGCCGTGCGCGCGATATCGTTCGACGGGCGCGCGCCATCTGAACCAGCCGAATGAGGATCAATCGATGAGCTTTGAACTCTACTATTGGGACGGTTTGCAGGGTCGCGGTGAATTCGTGCGGCTCGCGCTGGAGGAAGCGCGCGCTGACTACGTCGAAGTCGCGCGCGGCGACGAAGCCCTGGGCCTGGGCACGGCCTCGATGCTGGCCGTGCTGGGCAGCAGGAGCGAGGCCTGCCCGCCATTCGCGCCACCCTTTCTGCGCGACGGCGAGCTGTTGATCTCGCAGACCGCCAACATCCTCTTCTACCTCGGCCCGAAGCTGGGCCTCGCGCCCGCCGACGAGGGCCTGCGCTATGTGGCGAACGGCCTGCAACTGACGATCGCCGACGCCGTCACCGAAGTTCACGACACCCATCATCCGCTCGCGAGCGGCCTCTACTACGAGGACCAGAAGGATGCGGCCAGGCTGCGCGCGCATGATTTCATCGACCACCGGCTGCCGAAATTCATGCGCTACTTCGAGCGCGTGCTGCAGCAGAATCCGGCGGGCGACGCGTATCTGATCGGCGCCACGCTAACCTACGTCGATCTCTCGATGTTCCAGTTGATCGACGGTCTGCATTACGCCTTTCCCAAGGCGACCAGGCGTTTCGGCGAGCACTACCCGTGCCTCGCCGCGCTGCACGATGCGGTCGCCGCGCGCCCGAACATCGCGGCCTATCTGGCTTCGGAGCGGCGTCTCGCTTACAACGAGTCAGGCATCTTCCGACACTACCCGGAACTCGACAAGGCCGCCCGGTGACCATCCTGACGGCTCTGACGGTTGATCGCAGCCGGCGCGGCAAGCGAGTGTTGCGCCAGTCCAAAACCTCTCTGTCGGGCGGCTCCCACGCACGCCGCGCAATGCTATTCTTGCGCGCGGTTTCTCCCCACTCATCACCTGGCCTGCTGCCGTCGTGCTTTCATTCCTGCTGAAGCTGCGCACCCGCGCGCAAGAGATGTTCCGGCTCTCGGACGCCCACACGATGCTGGTCTGGTCGGTGGTGGTGGGCGTCGCGGGCGCGTTTGCGACCATCGCCTTTCGCGAGGCCATCGCACTGCTGCAACTGGGCTTTGTCGGCCGCTCGGGCAGTTTCGTGGAGATGGCGCGCAGCCTGCCGTGGGCCGTACGCATCTGCCTGCCCGCTGCGGGCGGCCTGATTGCCGGCTTCCTGCTGCTGGTCGCGCGGCGCCATGCAGACAAGAACAGCCATACCGACTACATGGAAGCCGTGGCGATCGGCGACGGCGTGGTGCCGGTGCGGCTGAGCTTCTGGCGCAGCGTGTCGTCGCTGTTCACCATCTCGAGCGGCGGCTCGATCGGCCGCGAAGGGCCGATGGTGCAACTGGCCGCGCTCGCGGCCTCGCTGATCGGCCGCTGGGTGCATCTGGACCCGGCGCGGCTGCGTCTCCTGGTGGCCTGCGGCGCGGCTGCCGGTATTACCGCTGCATATAGCGCGCCGATTGCGGGCGCCTTCTTCGTCACCGAGATCGTGCTCGGCTCGATTGCCATGGAGAGCTTCGGCCCCGTGGTGGTCGCCGCGGTGGTCGCCAACATCACGATGCGCGAGTTCACGAGCTACCGCCCGCCTTATGAAATGCCGGCATTTCCGCCGGTGGCAGGCCTCGAAGTGCTGCTGTTCGTCGCGCTCGGCCTGCTGTGCGGCGCAGCGGCGCCGCAGTTCCTGCGCATGCTCGACCTGTCGAAGGCCGGTTTTCGCAAGCTGCCCTTGCCGCTGCCGGTGCGGCTCGCGCTGGGCGGCCTGGTCGTGGGCATCCTGTCGGTGTGGTCGCCCGAGGTGTGGGGCAATGGCTATAGCGTCGTCAATTCGATTCTCCATTCGCCGTGGACCTGGGGCGCGCTCGTCTTCGTGCTGGTGTTCAAGCTGGTCGCGACCGCCGCCACCGCCGGCTCGGGCGCGGTGGGCGGGATTTTCACGCCGACGCTGTTCGTCGGCGCGGTGGTCGGTTCGCTGTTCGGCCAGGGCATGCATGCACTGTGGCCGCATGCGACTTCGGCGCCCTACGCGTACGCCATGGTCGGCATGGGCGCGTTCCTCGCCGGCGCCACCCAGGCGCCGCTGATGGCGATCCTGATGATCTTCGAGATGACGCTCAGCTATCAGGTCGTGCTGCCGCTGATGCTGTCGTGCGTGGTCGCGTATTTCGCGGCGCGCGCCATCGGCAAGACGTCCATGTACGAGATCACGCTGCACCGCAACCGCGAGGAACAGGAACGCGTGCGCCTGCGCGCCACCCAGATGCGCGAGCTGATCCGCCCGGCCGAGACGGTGGTAACGCCAGGCGCCACAGTGCAGGACATGACGCGGGTGTTCCTCGAATACCCGGTGAAGTATCTCTATGTCGCCGACGAGCACGGCTCCTTCCTCGGCGTGGTCGCGCTGAAAGACATCACCTCCGACCTGCTGGAAAAGCGCGACACCGCGACGAAGAGCGCCGCCGACTACTTGCAGTCGCACTTCGACGTGCTGACGCCCGACATGCCGCTTGGCGTCGCGCTGCAGCACTTCATGGCGTTCCAGGGCGAGCGGTTGCCGGTGATCGAAAGTCTCGCGGATCCGAAACTGGCCGGGGTCGTCTATAAGACTTCGCTGCTCGATGCCTATTTCCGGATGAATCCGACCCGCTGAGCGAGTCTGCCGCCGCGATTGCGCCAAGGTTGCCCCACGGTTGCCGCCTGGCGCCGTGGCAAAGCCCGGCATCCGCCCTACAATAAAACGAGCAGCACGCCGCCTTGCGCGGCGCGGCTTCGGCCCGGAGCAAAGATGAGCGATCCATCCATCGATGCGGTGCGCCGCGATCAGGCGGGCTGGATTTTCTTGCATATCGAGGGCGAGCCGTACGACCGTGGCGAACAGCACGGCCAGTTGCTCGCCGCGGAAATCCAGAACGCGATCCGCACCGCCCGCTATCTCGCGAAATGGGACACCGGCGAGGATTTCGACACCTTCGTCACCGCTGCCGCAGCCCAGTTCGCGCCCCGGCTCGACACCGAATTCGCCGACGAAATCCAGGGTATCGCCGACGGCGCGAAGCTGCCGTTTGCCGAGGTGCTCGCGTGGAACGGTTACATGGATCTGCTGCAAAGCTGGTGGCCGAGCCACGTGGCGGCGCAGCAACCGCGCCTGGGTATCAAGCCGTGGCGCGGCCGGCGCGGCCACCACTGCAGTGCCTTTATCGCCACCGGCAAGGCCACCCGCGACGGCCGCATCGTGATGGCGCACAACTCATGGGACCGCTACGCAGCGGGCGACGCGTTCAACGTGATCTTCGACATCGTGCCCGAAGCCGGCCACCGCATCCTGATGCAAGGACTGCCTGGCTGCATTTCGAGCCTCACCGATTTCTGGATCAGCGCCGCCGGCCTGATGGTGACCGAAACCACCATCTCCAACTTCGCCGGCTACAACCCTGCCGGCGCGCCGGAGTTCTACCGCTCGCGGCGCGCTACGCAGTACGCGAACAGTATCGGCGAATGGTGTGAGATGTTCGCGATCGCCAACAACGGCGGCTATGCGAATAGCTGGCTGCTCGGCGATGTGAAAACCGGCGAGATCGCCCGCTATGAACTTGGCCTGCACTACTCCGGCTTCGAGAGCACCAAAGACGGTTTCTACAGCGGCTACAACACCGCGACCGATCTGAAGATCCGCAATCAGGAGTGCGTCGGCGAAGGCGAAGACTATACGGACGTGCGCAAGAACGGCGCGCGGCGGCTGCGCTTCATGCAGCTTGCGGAACTGCATCACGGCAAGATCGACGTCGAACTGGCGCGGCAGATGATTGCCGACCATCACGACGTCTATCTGGACCGCCACGACAACCCCTGTTCGCGCACCATCTGCGGCCACCTGGAACTGGACGACGCGCGTTTCGGCGGCTCGGATCAGGGGCCGTTCAATCCATGGGGCGCCAATGATGGCAAAGTAGTGGACAGCGAGATGGCGCGCGAGATGGCCTTCGACGCACGCTGGGGCCATCCGTGCGGCCGGCCGTTCGACGCGCAAGCCTTCATGAAGCGCCACCCGCAATGGAACTGGCTCAACGGCTATATGCAGGATCGCCCGTCGTGGCCATGGACGCGCTTTGAGGTCCTGCGTTAGACCCTCGCACCGGCATTCCCAACGCAAGCCCGGTTTTTCTGCGATGATTCATGTAGACGGCATCAGCCCTCGCGGTCTTGCTACGCTTTGTGTTTGTTTCTGTGGCACTTTTTTGCGGTACCTGGAAGATTTGCCGTCTAAGATGGAAGAAGTGCGGCGCGTCGCGAACGTTGCTGCACGAGGCGCGCGCCTCCCCTGCGGCCGCAGGAATGGCACAGCGCTTGCTGCAGTCTCTGCGCTGCATGAGGAAAGGAGGTCGGGCGATGAAAACCTCGACACTGATGGTGATGGTCACGCTGTCGGCTTCGTGCTTCGCAGCGCCGGTTCACACTGCGCTCGACAGCACCGTCAATAGCGCGGCGGAACGCGCCAACGCAGCACCGGTGGCGCCGGCTGCCCCCGATGTCGCCGTCACGGGCGGGAACCGGCCGCAGCAATGGGAACATATCGCGCTGCCGAAGTCGCGCCATCTGGAGCGCGGCCTGAACGCGCAGGACGAACATCTGCAGACCTGAGCGCCGCTTCGTTACGGCGTCGCTCGCAGTTCGACGATGCCGTATCCCGCCCTCTGTCGTGCGTAAGACCGCGCGCCACGCAGCCGCATAATCGTCACACCAATCAAGGAGCGCGTGCATGGCCAACCCGGCAATTCCTGGCGAATCGATGGATCTGCAGATCAGCGACGTGTTGCGCGAAGTCGCCTATCCGATCAACAAAGACGGCCTCGTCGATGTCGCGCGCGAAGCTGGCGTGAGCAATGAAGTGCTGGCGATGCTCGACGGCTTGCCCGAGCAGGACTATGCCGACATCGACGCCGTGACCCGGCTGCTTGGCAGCAACTACGGCCCGGGACTCGGCGCCTGAACCCGTCAATCGAACCATGAGCGTGATCTTGAAGGCGCACCGCGGCGCCGGCGCAGCCGTGGACTGGATTGATCGTGCGCCGCAGGCGGGCGGCATCGAGCGCATCGAAGCGTTCTTTCATCACACCGCCTACGACCTGCACCGCCACGATACCTATGCCATCGGCCGCACGCTCTCCGGCGTGCAGAGCTTCCATTACCGCCGCAGCCTGCGCAACAGCGTACCCGGCACCACCATGGTGCTGCATCCCGACGAAGCGCACGACGGTCAGGCCGGCACCGACGAGGGCTTTCGCTACCGCATGGTCTATGTCGAACCGGCGCTGTTTCAGCAGGCGCTGGGCGGCAAGGCGCTGCCCTTCGTCGAAGGTGGAATTTCGCACGACCCGCGGCTGTTCGCGGCCACCGAGGGGCTGCTGCAGGCAATCGATTGTGCGCTCGATCCGCTCGAACAGGACGACGCGATTTTCGAACTGGCGATGGCGCTCGACGCCGTCGCCGGCGCGGCGCCGCAAGCGGGCAAGCGGCGCGCCGACTATCAGGCGGCGGAACGGGCGCGCCAATACATACACGATTCACTCGACCACGCGGTGACGCTGGATGACCTGGCAATGGCGAGCGGCCGCGACAAATGGAGCCTGTCGCGCGACTTCCGGACGCTGTTCGGCACCAGTCCGCACCGCTATCTGACCATGCGGCGGCTCGACCTGGTGCGCCGGCTCGCTACCGAGGGCCGGCCGCTGGCCGACGCTGCGGCCGCCGCCGGCTTCACCGATCAAAGCCATATGACGCGGCACTTCACCAAGGCTTGGGGCATCTCGCCGTCGCGCTGGTTGAAAATGCTGAACCTCGCGACGAATGCCGGGCCTGCTTCAGGCCCACGCTCGGGTTTCATCGCGAGCCGCTAGCGGGCTTCGCGCCGCTGGACCCGCTGAGTCTTCATAGCGCGACACCGGATCGCCACTGCATCGTGCACATTCGTACAAGACGAGCCCGCACGGACGCCGTACGCTCATCTGCATCCTTTGCCACCACCCGGGAGTCCAGCCATGTCGAGCATGCCGGCCAGCACGGCCACCGAGGCGCCGTACCGCGCCATCAATTTTGCGGACAAACTCGCGCAGATTCACGACCAGTGGCAGCAGCGCGTAGTGGCCGAAATGAACGATTACCAGTTCAAGGTGGTGAAGATCGAGGGCGACTTCATCTGGCACGAGCACGCCGATACCGACGAGACCTTTATCGTACTGGACGGCCACTTGCGGATCGACTTCCGGGACGGCGCCGTGCATGTAGGCGCGGGGGAGATGTTTGTCGTCCCGCGCGGCAAGGAGCACAAGCCATACGCGCAGAAGGAAGTGCAGATGCTGGTGATCGAGCCGCGCGGCGTGCGCAATACCGGCGAGGAACAGAACGAGCGGACGGCGGCGAACGATCTGTGGATCTGAGCGATTGAAGCAGACTGGGTGACGCGTGTTCGCGCCGCCCAGTTCAGGCTTTACTTTTCAGGATTCACGCTGCGCAGCACGAGCTCACACCGCGCGCTTCACACGTCATGATTCATGCATCAGACCGACTGCGCCGCCACCGGTCGCGGCTCGCGAACGTAATACAGATCCCACTCGCTCTCGGCAGTTTTAACGAAGCCGTGGCGCTGGTAGAAACGATTCGAGGCGCTCTCGCGCAACGCCCCCACCTTGACCGGCAAGCGCTGCGCGTCGGCATCGGCCAGCACCGCGTCGAGCACCGCTGCGCCGACGCCCTTGCCTTGGTGCGCTGGGACAATGTACAGATGATCGAGCAACAGATGAGCGGACTCGGGCCTGACCAGCACAAAACCTGCCTTCTCGCCGTCGACGAGAATGTAGCGGCAATACCTGGCGTCGAACGAGGCGAGAAACCTGTCACGCGCACGCACTGGATCGAAGCGGCCAATCCGCTCCAGACTCTCGCGCATGGCGTCGATACGGATCTGCACCAGCGTGTCTGCGTCGTTGCTGGTGGTATGGGTGAAAGTTACGTTCAACGCGTCATGCTCCCCGGATAGCGTAGGCGGACGTGCCGCGGATAGTCGGGGCGCATAGGCTTGCAACCCCGCCGACCCGCAGTATCGCCTGATTGCTGCGATACGCTCAAGGGCAGTGCACTAGCCTTGCAAACCGGCGGACAGCGGCTCCGCCATACGTGCGCTCCGGGACACCTTGCGCGCGCCCTGGGTCGCCGCGGTTGCTGCGCTCGCCACGGTCACTGTGCCGCGCGCCACTAACGCCGCCTCGTCGAGGTCGTCGAACTCCGGCAGCGCCAGTGCGCGCTCGGCCACTGCGCGCTTCGCTTGCGCCACGCGCGCCGCCGCGGCCGGTGTAGCCGCCGCGTCACCGGGCAGGTACGGCGCCATGCGGCTGAAATGCTCGACCAGATGGTCGATGAAGGTGCGCACCTTGGCCGGCAAGTGATGGCGGCTCGGATACGCAATCGTCACCTCGACCTGCGGCAAACGGTAATCGTCCAGCAGGCGCACCAGCTTGCCGCGCTCCAGGTCGCGGCCAATCAGATAACTCGGCAGGATGGCGACGCCCATGCCAAGCAGTGCGAACTGTCTGAGCATCTCTGTGTTGTTCGCCACGATCGCATTGGTCGGCCGCACTCGCACTTCGCTGCCGTCGGCACAGGTAAACACGCGCTCATCACCACCATACTCCGCGGGCAGCGAGAGGCTCGGGTGATCCTGCAGGTCTTCGGGGCGGTTCGGCCTTCCGTGTGTCTGCAGGTACTCAGGGGTCGCGCACACGGTCATGTGGCCGGTTGTCAGACGCCGGGTGACGATGCTCGCGCTGCGCATCTGCCGGGCAATCAGCACTCCCACGTCGAAACCCTCTTCGACCAGGTCGACGTGGCGATCGACCAGCGTGACATCGGGAATGACTTCCGGATAACGCTGGGCATACGACTGCAGCACCGGCGCGAAGTTATGCAGTCCGAACACCACCGGGGCGACGATGCGCAAGGTGCCGACCGGCTCGTGATTGCGCGCCACCACCATCTGCTCGACCCCTTCGAGATCGTCGAGGATCGGCCGGACCCGTTCGAGGTAGACCCGGCCCGACTCCGTCAGCGACTGGCTGCGGGTCGTGCGGTTGAGCAGTCGCGTGCCGAGCCTTTCTTCGAGGTCGGCGACGTGCCGCGTGACAACGGCGGTGGAAATACCCATCACACCGGCGGTACGGGCAAAGCTGCCGAGTTCGGCCACTTTGACGAAAACGCGCATCGACTGCAAATGATTCATGGAGCCACTCCTGCCGCGGTTAAAGCCACGCTATGCAGATGATTGTATCGAGTGCTCATGGCCCAACCCTGACCTGAAGATGGCAAAACGGTCAGTTTGGTATGCATGTGGAATTAAACGGAGTTGCGCGTAGTTCGCGGCACGAAGGCGGCTGGGCGACCATGGTTGCGCACTAATAAAATGCGTGCCAACACAGGCCAATGGGACCTCTGACGGACTAGGTGAAAACCCTAATTTGCGATATGATTGAGGGCGAAAGGAAGATATCGCCATGCCACATCGTTTTCAGGTTTTCGAAAGAATCGCGTTTTCGCTGGTCGTGTTGTCTGCAGTAGCCTGCTCTGCCTTCATCGCCTACGAAACCAACCCCGAGATCCGGCAAGTTCTGCACGCCGGCAAGACCGCGCTGCAATGGAGCGGCGAGTATTCGTTCGTCTGCGCCTCGCCGGTCACGGACGCCTGCGCCAACCTCCCGGTCGACTAAGCCGGGATTTCAATCTTCAGACGAGTAACCCGGGCGTGCCCGGGCGTGCAATACGCCCAGGCCGCCGGTTCACCTCACTGCTTCACATCGCGCCCAAACACCACGCGCGAGAAGAACCCCGCCAGCACCGCTTCTGCCGTCTCGGCCGGGACGTTGCGCGGGTCGATCGTGTGGAAAAACTGCACGCCTTCGCACAATCCCATCAAGCCCATCGCCAGCGTTTCCGCCGGTAGCAGCAACGGCGTGCCCGCGCGCGCCGAAAACGCGCGGATATATTCGCTCATCTGCTCCAGCTTCTCGTGCAGGAATGCATTGAAGTTCGCCCGGAAACGGCTATCGCGCGCCGCCAGCAGCTTCGCTTCCATCCATAGCAGAAAGCATTTGTCGTCGCGCGGCAGATTGCTGTAGTACGCGAGCACGCGTGCTTCCAGCGTTTCGCGCGTCGCCCCTTCTTCGAAGATGCCCTCCAGCGCCGCCTGCATCTCCTCGTGGTCGCGCCTGAGCAACTCGAGGAACAGCTCCGGCTTGCTGCCGAAGTTCGAGTAGAACGCTCCGCGCGTGTATCCCGCCGCCTCAGCGATGTCTTCGACACTCGTTGCGACGAACCCTTTCTTCATAAAAATAGCTTGCGCGGCGTCGAGCAGCCGCAGGCGCGTCTGGTCTTTGCTCTGTTCGCGTGTGAGTCTTTGGCGTTTCATGCGGATTAGTTTAGCACCGGAAAGAATTCACATACGACTATACATTCGGATACAGGTGTGTATTAGAATGCAGCACATCATCTAAAGCAACAGTCTTTTGCACGTGCTGTCTCAAACGTGCCTCGCTGGCCAGCCGCTGCGGCTTGCCGTGTTCGCTCGCTGTCTCCTGATTGGGGTTATTGTGAATCGTCCCGGTTGTAGCGCGTCGCATCCGATGCGCAAGCACTCTCATCCGCATCCCCGTTCCGCCCCCGCACGCCGCGTGGGCCAGGCCCTCGCGCTGGCCGGTCTCGTCATGCTGGGAGCATGTCATCAAAAAGAGGCGGCAGCCCCCGCGCCGCGGCCGGTGGTCGCCGTGGCGGTGCATGCCGACGGCAGTCCGGTGTCGGCGTCGCTGCCAGGCGAAGTGCAGGCCCGCTACTCGACACCGTTGTCGTTCCGGATTGCCGGCAAGATCATCGAGCGGCGCGTGCGGCTCGGCGATACGGTGAAGATCGGCGAGATCGTCGCCCGCCTCGACCCAGCGGATGCGCAAAAGAGCGCCGCCAGTGCGCAGGCGCAACTCGACGCCGCCCAGCACAGCCTCGTCTACGCGAAGCAGCAACTGGATCGCGACCAGGCGCAGGCGCACGAAAACCTGATCTCGGCGGCGCAGCTCGAACAGACCACCAACGCGTACGCCTCGGCGCTGGCCCAGCGCGACCAGGCGGCGCAGCAAGCCGCATTGCAGAAGAATCAACTGCAGTACACCGACCTGCCCGCCGATCACGCCGGCGTCATCACCGCCGAAGACGCGCAGACGGGTCAGAACGTGTCGGCAGGCCAAGCCGTCTATAACCTCGCGTGGAGTGGCGACGTCGACGTGGTGGTCGACGTGCCGGAAAGCACACTCGCCGCGCTCGCGCTCGGCCAGACCGCCAAGGTCACGATGTCGGCGCTGCCGGGGCGCACCTTCAGCGCCCGCGTGCGCGAGCTGTCGCCCGCAGCCGATCCGCAAAGCCGCACCTATCGTGCGAACCTCACGCTGCTCAATCCCGGTCCCGACGTGCGGCTCGGCATGACGGCCGACGTCGCGCTCAGCTCCGGCACTGCTGCGAGCGAGTCGTCGGCCTCGTACACACTGCCGTCTACTGCGCTGTTCCACGACGGCAACGACCCTGCAGTATGGGTCGTGAGCGGCAGCGACAACATGCTCGAGCTGCGCCGCGTGCAGGTCACGCGCTATAACGAGCGCACCGTCGCGATTACTGGCGGCCTGAAAGAAGGCGAGCGCGTCGTGCTGCAAGGCGTGCACACCGTCACGGCCGGCGAGAAAGTCCATCCGATCGCCCCGCTGCATCCCGAGGACTTCGCTTCATGAGCACAACCCATGAACACGAAGAGGGACGCTTCAATCTGTCCGCGTGGGCGCTGCGCCATCAGGCGCTGGTGGTGTTCCTGATTGCACTCGCCACCGCGTTCGGGATCCTCGCTTATACGAAGCTCGCACAATCCGAAGACCCGCCGTTCACCTTTCGCGTGATGGTGATCCGCACCTTCTGGCCGGGAGCAACCGCCCGTCAGGTGCAGGAAGAAGTCACCGACCGCATCGGCCGCAAGCTGCAGGAAACACCGTATATCGACTTCGTGCGCAGCTACTCGCGCCCCGGCGAATCGCTGATGTTCTTCTCGATGAAGGACTCCGCGCCGGTCAAGGCTGTGCCGGAAACCTGGTACCAGGTGCGCAAGAAGGTCGGCGACATCGCCTCCAGCTTGCCGCCCGGCATTCAGGGGCCGTTCTTCAACGACGAGTTCGGCGACGTCTACACCAATATCTACACGCTCGAAGGCGACGGCTTCTCGCCCGCGCAACTGCACGACTACGCGGATGAACTGCGCACCGTGCTGCTGCGCGTACCGGGCGTCGGCAAGGTCGACTATTTCGGCGACCCCGACCAGCACATCTACATCGAGATCGCCAACACGCAGTTGACGCGCCTGAACGTCTCGCCGCAACAGATCGCCCAGGCCATCAACTCGCAGAACAACGTCTCGGCGGCCGGTACCTTGACGACCTTCGACGACCGCGTCTTCGTGCGCCCGACCGGCCAGTTCAAGGACGTCAACGCGCTCGCCGATACGCTCATCCGCATCAACAACCGCTCGTTCCGCTTGGGCGATATCGCCACCATCAAGCGCGGCTACGACGATCCGGTGTCCACCCAGATGCGCTATGACGGCAAGGCGGTGCTGGGCATCGGCGTGACGATGCAGCCCGGCGGCGACGTGATCGAGCTCGGCAAGGCGCTGGACAAAGAGTCCACGGTCCTGCGCTCGTATCTGCCGGCCGGCCTCAAGCTCGTCGAAGTGTCGAGCATGCCGCATGCGGTGGCGAAGTCGGTCGACGACTTTCTGGAAGCGGTCGCCGAGGCGATTGCAATCGTGCTGGTGGTCAGCCTCGTGTCGCTGGGCGTGCGCACCGGCATGGTGGTCGTAATCTCGATTCCGGTCGTGCTCGCCGTCACGGCCCTGTTCATGTACCTGTTCGATATCGGCCTGCACAAGGTCTCGCTCGGCACGCTCGTGCTCGCGCTCGGGCTGCTGGTGGACGATGCGATCATCGCGGTCGAGATGATGTCGGTGAAGCTCGAACAGGGCTGGAGCCGCGCCCGCTCCGCCGCGTTTGCCTACACCAGCACCGCGTTCCCGATGCTTACCGGCACGCTCGTCACCGTCTCGGGCTTCCTGCCGATCGCGCTGGCCAAATCGAGCACCGGCGAATACACGCGCTCCATCTTCGAGGTCTCGGCGATCGCGCTGATCGCCTCGTGGTTTGCCGCTGTCGTGCTGATTCCGCTGCTCGGCTATCACATGCTGCCGGAGCGCAAGCGCCAGGCACACGAAGCGCACGACTACGAGCACGATATCTACGACACCCGCTTCTACAAGCGCTTGCGCGGCTGGATTAGCTGGTGCATCGAGCGGCGTTTCGTGGTGCTGGCGATCACCGTCGGACTGTTCGTGGTCGCTCTGTTCGGCTTCTCGCTGGTGCCGCAGCAGTTCTTCCCGAGTTCGGACCGGCCCGAGTTGCTGGTCGACGTGCGGCTGCCGGAGGGTGCCTCGTTCGAGGCAACCTTGCGCCAGGCGCAGCGACTCGAGAAAGCGCTGGTGGGCCGTCCGGAAATCGATCACTCGGTCGACTTCGTCGGCAGCGGCGCGCCGCGCTTCTACCTGCCGCTGGACCAGCAATTGCAGCAGCCGAATTTCGCGCAGTTCGTGATCACCGCGAAGTCGGTCGAAGATCGCGAGAAGCTCGCGAAATGGCTCGAAACGGATTTGCGCAATCAGTTCCCGGCAATCCGCACGCGTTTGTCGCGCCTCGAAAACGGACCGCCGGTCGGTTATCCGGTGCAGTTCCGCGTGAGCGGCGACGACATCGCCACGGTGCGCTCGATTGCCGAACGCGTCGCCGCGACGATGCGTGCCGACCAGCGCACCACCAACGTGCAGTTCGACTGGGACGAGCCGGCCGAGCGCTCGGTGCGCTTCGAGATCGATCAGAAGAAGGCGCGTGAGCTGGGTGTCACCTCCGACGACGTGTCGAGCTTCCTCGCCATGACGCTGTCCGGCTATACGGTCACGCAGTACCGCGAACGCGACAAGCTGATCAGCGTCGACCTGCGCGCGCCGAAGACGGAACGCGTCGATCCCGCGCAGCTCGTCACGCTGGCCATGCCCACGCCGAACGGTCCGGTGCCGCTGGGCACGCTCGGCCACATGCGCTACGACCTCGAGTACGGCGTGATCTGGGAACGCGACCGGCAACCCACCATCACCGTCCAGTCGGACGTGACGGCCAACGCGCAGGGGATCGACGTGACGCATAGCGTCGACAAGGCCCTCTCCCAGATCCGTGCGACGCTGCCGGTCGGCTATCGCATCGAAATAGGCGGCTCGGTCGAAGAAAGCGGCAAGGGTCAGACCTCGATCAACGCGCAGATGCCGATCATGATCGTCGCCGTGCTGGTCCTCCTGATGATCCAGTTGCAGAGCTTTGCGCGCGTGCTGATGGTGGTGCTGACCGCGCCGCTCGGCCTGATCGGCGTGGTCGCGACGCTGCTGCTGTTCGGCCAGCCGTTCGGCTTCGTCGCGATGCTCGGGGTGATCGCCATGTTCGGCATCATCATGCGTAACTCGGTGATTCTGGTCGACCAGATCGAGCAGGACATCGCCGCCGGGCACAAACGCTTCGACGCCATTGTGGGCGCCACCGTACGGCGCTTCCGGCCGATCACGCTGACGGCGGCCGCCGCCGTGCTGGCGCTGATTCCGCTGTTGCGCTCGAACTTCTTTGGGCCGATGGCGACCGCGCTGATGGGCGGCATCACAAGCGCCACCGTGCTCACGCTGTTCTACCTGCCCGCACTGTACGCGGCCTCATTCAGGGTGCGCGGCGACGAACGCGAGCCGCCAGAAGCACCGCACGCGTTGCACTCGGGAAATTGATCATGGCTAATCCTGTCTTCAAACGTGTTGGACACGCCCGCGCGCTGGCGCTGAGCGGCACCGCCCTTGCGCTCGCGGCCTGCTCGTTCGGACCGAACGGCAACCCGCCGGCGCTGCCGCAACCGGCCCACTACGGCATTGAGCCGCAGGTCACCGAAACCGTGCCCGCGCAAGGCGTAACCCAGCAGTTCGTGGTGGGCGCGCAGCCGGTGCCGACGTGGTGGCATCTTTATCAGTCGGACGACCTGAACGCGCTGGTCGATGAAGGCCTGCGCAACAGCCCTACGCTCGCAGCCACCGACAAGAGCCTGACTGCCGCACGCGAGCAGTTGCACGCGCAGATCGGCAGTTCGATGCTGCCCACGATCGACGCTAACGGCCAGGCGGCGCGGCAGCGTGCACTGGCGATTCCGGAAGCCGGACCGAACACGTTCCTCTACAACACCTTCGTCGGGCAGTTGCAGGCGCAGTACACGATCGACCTGTTCGGCGCGTCGCGACTTGCCAACGCCGCGCTCGCGTCGCGTGTGAACGTGCAGGTGTTCCAGCTGGAGTCGGCGCGGCGCGCGCTGGCCGCCAATATCGTCACTGCGGCGATCACCTCGGCCGCATTGCATGCGCAGATCGACACGACCGAGCGGCTCGTCACACTAGCCAACGACGACGCGCGCGACATGGCGCGGCGCTACACGCTCGGCGCGGTCTCGCATGCCGACATGTTGAACGCGCAACAAAACGCGGCGTCGCTGTCGGCCAGCTTGCCGGGTTTGAAGCAACAGTGGACCACCACGCGGCATGCGCTCGCGGTGCTGCTCGGCCGCACGCCCGATGCCGCGCCCACCGATCTCGATCTGGCGCAATTGCATGTGCCCGAGCAGGTGCCGGTGGTCGTGCCGTCGGAACTGCTGCGCGCGCGTCCGGACATCCGGGCCGCCGATGCCGCTCTGAAGGCGGCGGCAGCGGACGTCGGCGTTGCGACGGCGCGGATGTACCCGAGCTTGTCGCTGACGGCTTCGATGGGTCAAGGCGGCTTTAGCTGGCCGGCGGCGATCTCCGGTGCCGGTGCGATCTGGGCGGTGGCCGGTTCGCTGTCGCAGCCGATCTTTCATGGCGGGGCATTGTTCGCGCAACGCCGTGCGGCGCTCGCCACTTATGACGCCACCACCGAGCAGTACAAGCAGACGGTGCTGAGCGCGTTCCAGAACGTGGCCGATACGCTGGCCGCGCTCGAACACGACGCCCAGGCGCTCGATGCCGCGAACGTTGCGGCGCGGGCGGCGCACGGAATTTCGGATGAGACTGCGGCGCGCTATCGGCTTGGTGCCGTGCCGGTGTCGGCGGCGCGTTCGAGCGAGCAGCAGTTCCGTAATGCGCAGCTCGACGAGATCCGCCTTGCCGGGGCTCGCCTGACCGATACGGCGGCGCTGTTTCAGGCGATGGGCACGCCGCCGGTGGATGAGGCGAGTGCCTCGGCGACTAAGGGAACGGCGGGAACTGTGGGTGCTGCAGGATCGCCGGGAGACTCCGGTACTGAGGGTACTGCTGGGTCAACCAGCGCCCAAGGGGCTCCGGCGGCCGCCGCTTCGATGCCTATCTCGACGTCAAAGTCCGAAGGCACTGCACCGGGCTAAGCGCGGTGCATGGCCAGGGCGCGCTCGCGGCCTGGCCTCCCCACTACCACGTCATCAATACACCGCCGGCTCCCCCACCGGCCGGTGCTTGAAGCGCTTATGCACCCAGTAGTACTGATCCGGAATCCGGCGCACCTGCGCTTCGAGGAACTCGGTAATCCGGCGCGCATCGACGGTGCTGTCGGCAGACGGAAAATCGCTTAGTTCTTCGAAGATCGTCAGTTTGTAGCCGCGATAATCCGGCAGCACCTCGGTGACGAACGGCACAACCCGTGCGTTGCCCGCCTTGGCAAGCCGCGACACCGAAGTCAGCGTGCACGCAGGCACCCCGAAGAACGGCACGAACACCGAGTCGCGCAGACCGAAATCCATGTCCGCGGCGAGCATCACCGGCTTGCCGTCGCGCAGCACACGCAAGGCCCGGCGCACGCTATCGCTGCGCGGAATCATCTCGGTGCCGAAACGGCCGCGCTGACGTTTGGCCATCTCATCGAACAACACGTTCGACATCGGCGTGTATAGCGAAGCGACCGGATGGCGCGTCGAGTACATCATGCAGCCGGCCTCGATCCCCACGAAGTGAAAGCCGACAAAAATGGTCGGCCGTGCATGCGCTTCTGCCAGGTCGATCGCGCTCTCCACTTCCACCAGCCGCGAGATCGCCTGGGCATTGCCGAACCATTGCGGTCCACGTTCGACATAGCTGCGAATCACATGGCAAAAGTGCGCGCGTGCAAGACGCTCGCGCTCCGCCTCGCTCATGTCCGGAAAGCACAGTTTCAGATTGGTATGGACGACACGGCGGCGCGTGCTCGGAATGCGGTAGAGCAGCGCCCCGATGCCGGTGCCGAGGCGCGCGAGCACGCCGTATGGCAGGAGCGCGAAGACGCGCAGCAGTCCTGTCATCAGATAGATGAGTATTCGGCTTTTCAAGGGAAAATCCCGGTTGAGAGCGTGTAGCAAACACCTCGTCGGCGGCACACCTGAGCGGCCGGGGCGAAGTGACATGCGCGCGCGTCGAAACCGGGTACCGCGCTGCGCCAAGGTGAGAAAGCGGGATATCTCGCGTTGCCGCAAGACGGGAGTTTACAAATTAGATACGCATAGTAAACCGGATTTGACCGGCTCGGGGCGTCATACGGTAGAAATTACATTACAGCGTATTTGATGCTGCGCCAGCGGGAGGCTGGCCGTCCGCGCAAGCGGCTGCGGCCCGGCCACCCCACCTGAAACGTCAGGGCTTGTTCGATTCGAACAGGTCCATAATCTGCTGCTTCTCGTTGGTCGTCACGGTTGGCGGCGTCATGCCTGCCGGACCGACACCGCCCACCGCATCGCTCGCACCGGCGAGCGGATTGGCCGAATCGAGGCCGATGCTGGCAACGAAGCCATTGCCAGGCGTCATATCCGAGTAGAACAGCTCGCCGTCGACGCTGGCAACCGTATCCGGCATCGCCGGCTCGGCCTGCGGCACGCCGCGCAACGCGCGGCCCATGTAGTCGACCCAGATCGGCAAGGCAAGCTGCGCGCCGAATTCGCGGCTGCCGAGGCTCTTCGGCTGGTCATAGCCCATCCACGCCACTGCCACCAGCGACTGCTGGTAGCCGGCGAACCAGCCGTCCTTCGCGTCGTTCGTCGTCCCCGTCTTGCCCTGCAGGTCCGAACGCTTCAGCACGTTCGTGCCGGCGCCGGTGCCGGCCGTCGCCACCGAATGCAGCAGGCTGTTCATGATGTAGGCGTTACGCGGATCGATCGAACGCGGCGCATCGCGCCCCGCTGTCACCGGCTGGGCCTTCGAAATCGGTTCGCCGCGCGCGTCGGTCACTTCGGCGATCAGGTACGGATTGACGCGATAGCCGCCGTTGGCGAACACCGAGTACCCGGCCGCCGATTGCAGCGGCGTGACAAGCCCCGCACCGAGCGCCATCGGCAGGTACGGCGGGGTCTTGTCGGCGTCGAAGCCGAAACGCTGCGTGACGAAGTCCTGCGCGTACTTGGTGCCGATAAACGACAGAATACGGATCGACACCAGGTTCTTCGATTTCTCGAGCGCGAGACGCATCGGCATCGGACCGTCCGGCTGGTCGTCGTCCTTCGGCTCCCACGGGTCGCCGCCCGGCGAGCTAGGCGGGAAATAGAGCGGCGCGTCGTTGATGATCGTCGCCGGTCCCAAACCCTTGTCGAGCGCGGCCGAATAGATGAACGGCTTGAAGCTCGAACCCGGCTGGCGCCATGCCTGGGTCACGTGATTGAACTTGTTCTTGTTGAAGTCGAAGCCGCCGATCAGCGCGCGAATCGCGCCGTCCTGCGGCGTGAGCGACACCAGCGCGCCTTCCACCTGCGGCAACTGTGTGATCTGCCAGTTGCCCTTGTCGTCGGCGACCAGACGCACGATCGAGCCCGGCTTGATGCGCTGCGCGGCCGTAGCCCGTGCGCTCAGCGCGGTCGCCACGAATTTCAGGCCGTCGCCGTTGATGGTGGCCTGGGTGCCGTCGAGGAACTGCGCCTGCACTTCCTTCGGGCTCGCCGCCGTCACCACGGCAGCGACGATCTCGCCGTTGTCCGGGTGATCGGTGAGCGCATCGTCGATCGCCTGATCGCGATCGTCGCCCGGCGCCGGCAGTTCGACGAAACCTTCCGGCCCGCGATAGCCGTGGCGGCGCTCGTAGTCCATCACGCCCTTGCGCACGGCATGGTAGGCGGCGTCCTGATCCGCGGAGTCGATCGTGGTGATCACGTTCAGGCCGCGCGTATAGGTTTCGTCCTTGTACTGCGCGTACATCATCTGCCGGACCATTTCCGCTACGTACTCGGCGTGCACGCTGTACTCGTTGCCGGGGTTCTTGGTGTGAATCTCTTCCTTCACCGCAGCGTCGTACTGATCCTGCGTGATGTACTTCAGTTCCAGCATGCGCTTGAGAATGTATTCCTGACGGATCTTCGCGCGCTTCGGATTGACCACCGGGTTATACGCCGAGGGCGCCTTCGGCAGGCCCGCGAGCATCGCGCATTCGGCAAGCGACAGGTCCTTCAGATCCTTGCCGAAGTACACGCGTGCAGCCGCCGAAAAACCATAGGCCCGCTCGCCCAGATAAATCTGGTTCATGTACAGCTCGAGGATCTGGTCCTTGGTCAGCGCGCGCTCGATCTTGTATGCGAGCAGCATTTCGTAGATCTTGCGCGTGTAGGTCTTCTCGCTCGAGAGGAAGAAGTTGCGCGCCACCTGCATGGTGATCGTGCTGGCGCCCTGCGAGGCGCCGCCATGCAACAGGTCGGCCGAGCCGGCGCGCAGGATGCCGACGAAGTCGACGCCGCCGTGCTCGTAGAAGCGATAGTCTTCGATCGCCAACACCGCCTTCTTCATCTGGTCCGGAATGTCGGCGAAGCGCACGAGGTTGCGCCGCTCTTCGCCGAACTCGCCGATCAGCACGTGGTCCGCGGTGTAGACACGCAGCGGCACCTTCGGACGGTAGTCGGTAAGCGCGTCGAGCGACGGCAGTTGCGGCCCCATCACGACGAGCGCGTAGCCCAGGATCAGCGCCCCGACGACCAGGATGGTCGCCACAAGGCCAACGAAGGTCAACGCGATACGCGCGCCCAGCGAACGGCGGCGCGGTTCATCTCGCGCAGCATCGTTGCGTCCTGGGTTGCCGTTGCCGTAGTAGGGTTCCCGGTTTGCACCACCCGGAGAATTTGAGGATTGCGGTCGTTTGATGATTGGCATGACTCGAATAGTTGGCGCATGACGACGCGCCTCTTGGCGGGCGGCAACCACTGCCGCACGGCTCAACACCCCGGCTGGCCGTACAGCGCGCCCGGATAGATCAGGCCCGAAAGGGGCCTCGCGCAACGTAACAGCGCATTTTAAAGAAATCGGACGTAGCCCAAGACGATTTTTTTGTAAGAATTCCCTTCGAGATGCCGCCCCGAAGCCCACTGCGGCTTGGCCGCGCGGCTCGCCGCGGAGTTATGCACAGAAATTGTTGAAAGCCCTGTGGACAAGCGCGCCGGAAGTGGTCCAACCCTTTGATGTCACGGGATTTTCATGCGAAGCCCGTTTCGCAGCGAAGCAACTCGCCTTATGATGGACCAGTCGCGCGGGGAAAGCGCGGCCGCGCGCAAAATCAGCCGTTCGACGCCAACAAGTACGCGAGCAGACCATGAACAAGCCCAGCGAACGCATCGCCGTATTCGTTACACCTGCCCAGAAACGCGCCATTGCCGCCAGTGCGGAGGAGCTCGGTATCAGTATCAGCGAGCTGATGCGGCGCGCGGTGCTGAGCTTCGGCGCGACCAGCGAGCAGGTGAAGGCGGCGAGCATCGTCGACAGGCTGCGCGCACCGCGCGAGCCGGACGCGCTCAACGCCGCGCTGGAGCGGGTCGCACGCGGCACCCGGCACGCGCGCGCCGCCCTGCCCGCCGTGCTCAAGACGGATGGCGCGACAGCAGTACCCGAGGCGGCGGAGACACCGGACGCAGCGCAGGCGGCCACGCCCCCGTTGCTGCCCGCCGACGTGCTCGCCGCGCTGGTGCGCACGCCCGAAGAAGAACAGGCGCTGGCGGAAGCCGAGGCGGTGGCACGCGTCGCGGCGGCCAAGGCCGCATCGATTGCCCCGCCGCACGAAACGTCAGCGCTCGCCGCACCCGTCGTGCAGCCGCCCCCTGCGGCGCTCGTGCCGCGCCGGCGCGTGCGTATCGAAACCACGCCCGACGAGGACGACCCACGCAACGACCCGACAGCGGAAGACGGGCGCTTCGCCTGAAGCATGGTGCAATTCGCTGCGCGCTTTACAAACCTTGAAATATTCCGCCGGGTTAAAGGCGCAATCACGCGCAATTGCCGTTCGAAATCCTTGTGAAGCGAATCTTTAAGGCGGTTTTAAGAGAGCTCGTGGTGTAATATCCGCCAGCCGCTGAGCCCGCCTGGCTTGCCTCTCCCGCAAACCTTCCGAGGTGCGCCGCGCGGTAGTCGAACAATTTACGATGCCGCTATTGCAATTCGCGCTCGTGCCCCGACTTCCGCAGCGGTTGCCCGCGCAATAGTGCGCACGGCAGCGTAAACTGGTTGTGGTAAATGGTTGAACGCGCCAGGAACTCAGCGCCGATTTCATTCTACGGAGGTATTCATGTCGCTAATTGACAGCATCTCGCGCACGCTTAAAGGTCTTCTGAACGACGCTGCCGATTCCGTGCAAGACCCGTCGCGCGACTCGCGTCAGATCGTGCGCGAACTCGACGACAGCATCGCCAAGGCAGAGAACTCGCTGATCGAGATTCAGGCGCAGGTCGCCACTCAGCAAAGCAAGCGTGACGTTGCCGCCGACAAGGCGAAGAAGTACGAAGACGGCGCGAAGCGCGCGCTGCAGTCGGGCGACGAAGCCCTCGCCCGTGAGGCGCTCGGCGCCCAGGCCACCGCTGAAGCCGAACGCGATGCGCTCTCGAAGGAACTCGCCACGCTCGAGCCCTCGGTGGATCAGTTGAAGAGCCAGATCGACGACATGCGCGGCCGCCGCAACGACCTCAACGCCCGTTCGAACATCCTGCAGGCCAAGCAGCAGATCGCCCAGGCCAAGGACGTCGCAGCAACGGCGCTCGGCGGCATCGGCGGACGCAATCTGTCCGAAGACTTCCAGAAGCTCGAAGACAAGGTGGCGTTGTCGAATGCGCGCTCCGACGCCCGCCTGAATTCCGCTGATGTCAAAAGCGGCAAGGCGCTCGACGACAAGCTCGCCGATCTGAATCGCGGCCCGTCGGTCGAAGATCGCCTCGAAGCGTTGAAGAAGCAGTTGAACACGCCGGCCCAGTAAGGCGTCGTCAAGCAGTGCACCGGATGTGACGCAGCGCCGGCAATCGTGCGGCGCTGCGTGTCACAGCGGAGAATCGATTGACATGGAGACGGGCGTAAAGCCGCCCGGTCCGACACATGAAAAAATTTCTCGCAGCCACGTTCGCGTCGCTGATGCTGGTGTCCACCGCGGCGTTCGCCGTGCCGACCGCCCAGCAGATCGAATCCGCGATGGCTCAGGGCAACTGGCAACAGGCCGACGCCGGATTGACCGAAGTGCTGCAGGCGCATCCGAACAACGCGCACGCGCACTACCTCTATGCGCAGGTGCTGGATCAGGAAGGCCGCGCCGGCGACGCGCTCGCGCAGATCCAGCAGGCCAAGACGCTCGATCCGCAAATCCGCTTTACCGACGCGACGCGCTTCGCGCAGACCGAAGCACGCATCCGCCGCGACGCGGAACACAATAGCGCAGCCACCGGACACACCAGCAATCCGTTTGCACAACAGAACACGGCCATGCAGCAGGCCTCGCCGATGGTGCCGCAAGTCCCGCAACGGCACGGCCCGGGCATGGGTATGTGGATCGGCATCATCGTGTTGATCGGGGCGATTGCGCTGGTGCTGCGCTGGACGCTGCGCCGTGCCCGCACCCAGGACGACTCGCGCGCCGACGACGATCGCCGCGTCCAGTTGAAGCGCGCCACCGAGCTGCTGAACGCGGTGCGCTCGCTCAAGCTCGACGTGAAACTCTCCACGGCGGTGGGACACGAGGCGCTGGAGAAGGAAGTCGAAGGCACGGAAGAGCAGTTGCGCGGCGTCGTCGAAACGCTTTCCGGCGGCAAGAATCCGCTGCCGCCGTATCAGCTCGACGAACTGGAGCAACGCGTCGCCAGCCTGAAGGCTCGCGCCGATGGCCGGCCCGATCCGTACGCGGCCGCCCCGGCCGACTCCAGCGAATCGGCCTACGCACGAGAAGCGGAACGCTTCGGCAATCCGCCGCAAGCGCCCTACCCGTATCCGCAGCAACAACAGCCGCAGGTCATTGTGCAGCAAGGCGGTGGCGGCTTCGGCGGCGGCATGGGCGGTCTGCTGACGGGTGTGCTGCTCGGCGAAGCGCTCAATTCGGGCCGTGAGCGCGAAGTGATCGTCGACGACGAAACGCGGCGCCGCAGGAGCAATGACGACAACGGCAACAACAACGGCGGCGGCCTCGATTTCGGCCAGGGGTCGAACGACTGGAACGACGGCAGCGGCGGTGGCGGCGTCGACATGGGTAACGACGACTCGGGCGGCTGGAGCGATACCTGATCGCCTTGCTTGCTGCGCCATGCAGACAGCGCTGATGCAAGCACTCAAAGCAAGACCGAAGACAGGCCCCTTTGCGGGGCCTGTTCTTTTATCGGCTAGCTATGCTGCGCCTCGAGCACTGCAGCGCCGGCAAACAACCGGACGATAAAGCGCTCCGCATACCCGATCAGCGCCTCGCGATGCGCCGCCGTTCCGATGTACTCATTGGACAGATGGAACAGTTGCAGCACGATCTGCGTGCAGATCTCGTCCACGGTCGGGCGCGCGAGGGCCGGCATCAGATTGAGTTGCACGACGTCATCGGCCATTTCAACCGACACCTCCTGCAGATTCGCGCGCACCGCCTCGCGCAGCGCCGGTGAAGTGCCGTGATACTCCGCGAGCGCGCTTAAAAACGCTTCCCGGTTGTCTAGTGCAAACGCAAAGAACGCCACGCAGGCGCGCCGCGGCACGCTATGCGGCTCGTCGTGCGCAGCGAGCCAGCGCTCGCGGCGCAGCATCGGCCGCAGCCGCCGGCTGACCGATTCGACCGCTTCGCGGGCCAGGTCGTCGAGCGTGTCGAAATGCCGGTAAAAGGTATTCGGGTTCAAGCCTGCCTCCCGCGCCACTTCACGCAAACCGAGGGTCGCGAAGCCGCGCCCGCCCGCCGTCAGCCGCAAGGCCGCTTCGATAAGCCGGCGCTTGCCGGGCGCGACATCAACATCAAGATCGGTTTCGGGAATGAGTTCCATGGTCTTCACGGGCACAGTGCGCAATACGCCGCCAACGTCTGCACTGTAAACGATCTTGACGCGAGGTGCACAGTTGTCTACTCTGCGCGTTACAGAGAGTAGACAACTGTAGACGTTGCGCTCGATCTCCCTGTGAGCATCGGCATGGCATTCAGTGCCGTGTGCTGCCATCTCCCCCTCATTGATCCGGAGTTTCGTGCTTATGCCGTCCCCCTCGCCTGCTGCGCCACGCATTGCCATCGTTGGGAGCGGATTCTCCGGTATTGGCATGGCGATCCGGCTCAAGCAGATGGGCCTCGACTCGTTCACGATTTACGAGGCGGCGGGCGAAATCGGCGGCACGTGGCGGGACAACACCTATCCCGGCGCCGCGTGCGATGTGCCCTCGCATCTGTATTCGTTTTCCTTTGAGCCGAATCCGGGGTGGTCACGTTCGTTCGGTCTGCAGGCCGAAATTTTTGCCTACCTGAAGCACTGTATCCGCAAGTACGGACTCGAGCAGTTCGTGCGCTGCCATGCGCGCGTTGCATCCGCCAGCTTCGATGAAGCGCGTCAGGTGTGGCGGCTCGAGATCGAGCACGGCGACATGGCATGCACAGCCGCGGCTTCGTCGCCCCTCTCACGCGAGACGATCGAAGCCGATATCGTGATTGCCGCGAGCGGACCGCTGTCGCGTCCGGCCATGCCGCAAATCGCGGGACTCGAACGCTTTGCCGGCAAGCTGTTCCACTCGGCCCGCTGGGACCATGACTATCCGCTCGAAGGCAAGCGCGTCGCGGTGGTCGGCACGGGCGCGAGCGCCATCCAGTTCGTGCCGAAGATCCAGCCGCGCGTCGCCCAGCTCACGCTGTTCCAGCGCACGCCGCCATGGATCATGCCGAGGCCCGACAAACCGGTCGGCGCGCGAGCGCAGTGGTGCTTCAAGCACCTGCCGTTCACCCAGCGCCTCGTGCGCAGCGCGATCTACTGGCAACTCGAATCACGCGCCATCGGCTTCGTCGTCAATCCGAAGCTGACAAAGTATCCGATGAAGTTCGCCCTGAGCTATCTGGAGCGGCGCGTCAAAGACCCGGTGCTGCGCGCCAAGCTGACGCCGAACTACCGGCTTGGCTGCAAGCGCGTGCTGCTCTCCAGCGACTACTATCCGGCGCTCAGCCAGGCGAACGTAGAGGTGGTGACGAGCGCGATCCGCGAGATCGTCGCGGACGGCATCGTCACCGCAGACGGCGTGCATCACGCAGCCGACGCCATCATCTGCGGCACCGGCTTCCAGGTCAACGATGCCGGCGCACCGTTCGATGTCACCGGCGTAGACGGCGCGAACCTCAGCGCGCGCTGGCTGCGCGATGGGCCCGAGGCGTATCTGGGCACCAGCGTCGCCGGCTTTCCGAATTTTTTCATGATGGTCGGACCGAACACCGGTCTCGGCCACAACTCGATGATCTACATGATCGAGTCGCAGGTCCAATACATTGCCGATTGCCTGCGCGAGCTGCAGCGGCGCGGCGCCCGCACGATGAACCTGCGGCCGGATGTCCAGCAGGCGTTCAACGAGCGCCTGCAGCAGGACATGCGGCGCTCGGTGTGGATGAGCGGCTGCCATAGCTGGTACCAGACGAAGAGCGGCAAGGTCACCGCGATCTGGCCAGGCTTCACCTTTAGCTTCCGCAGGCGCACCCGCCGGGTGCGCGCCGACGAATACCGCTTCGCGCGCTGAGTCATGCGAGGCACGTGCGCTTTCGAACTCGAAAAATAAGGAAGGTAAGCATGGCTAGCATCGACACCGCTCAACCCGCCCACAGCATCCCGCTGCCGCCCCGCTCGCTCGCCGCGCGCCTGGGCATTACCAGCGTGCCGCGCGACGCCCTGAGGAAGCGCCACACCCAGCACGGCTCGAAGTTCGTCAAGATCATGGGCACGGACGTCCACTACGTCGAGGAAGGCAGCGGCGAGTTGCTGTTGATGATTCACGGCTTCGCGTCGTCGCTGCATACCTGGGACGGCATGGCCGAAGAACTGGCGCGCAACTACCGTGTGATCCGCCTCGACCTGCCGCCGTTCGGCGTAACCGGACCGCTGCGCACCACTTCGGGCGCAATCGAGACGATGGACATGCCGACCTACCGGCGCTTTATCGATACCTTCGTGCAGGCGCTCGGCATCGGCCGCGCGACGCTGATCGGCAACTCGCTCGGCGGCCTGATCTCGTGGGACTACGCGGTGCGGCATCGCGATGCGGTCGAGCGGCTGGTGCTGATCGATTCGGCCGGTTTTCCGATGAAGCTGCCGATTTACATTGGCCTCTTCAACAGCGCGCTGGTACGCATCAGCTCGCCGTGGTGGCTGCCCGAGCCAATCATCAAAAGCGCGGTGCGTAACGTGTATGGCGACCCGCGCAGGCTGGCCGCGCCCGTACTGCGACGCTATATCGAGTTCTTCCATGGCGAAGGCACGCGCGCAGCGATCGGCAAGATGGTGCCCACGCTCGATTTCGCCGATCTCGACACCGACGTGCTAAAGACACTGGACGTGCCGTCACTGGTATTGTGGGGCGCCAAGGACCGCTGGATTCCGCCCGCGCACGCAGCGGAGTTCGCGCAGCGCATTCCGGGCGCGCAGTCGGTGATGTACCCGGGGCTTGGCCATATCCCGATGGAGGAAGACCCCGCGCAAGTGCTGGACGACTTGCGGGCGTTTCTCGCCAGAGACAGGGTGCGCGCCGGGCAGGTCTCGGCGTGAGGGTCATGCCCTGACGCGGATGCGCCTCTGCGGTCACCACTCTGCAGGCGCGCCTCTGCGGACGCGCGTGCCGGAAGGTACGCTCAGCCGCCGCCTCCTAGCAGGCGCAATAAATCCCACAGAAACTTGCACGCCAGCACAATCAGCTCCCACAGCTGGTAGAGCTGCTGCCAACCCGCGGCGCACGCAAAGGCTTGAATCATATTCTGTCGGTTGATGAGCGGTAGCGGTATGGGGTCGCTGGCGCCTATCGAGGAGCCGGCGCCGAGACCTACATCATATCGACCTCGGGATACCCCGTATCAAGTCTTGGGCCGGTGTGCCGTCATTAGAGGGAGAAGACGCGGCATCCGTCCTGGATGACCGTGCGGACACGCGCCATCAAGGAGAGACTCATGACGCGCTTTAGTTTTCGCCGGGTGGGCCGGGCACCGTCGATCGTAGGCGACATTGCCGCGCAGGCGGGCAAGCTGGGCATTGAGATCTGCGACGTTTCGGGCCACGTCGAGGAAGTCGCGGCACGGGTACAGCATCAGGCGCAGGTGTGCCGCTCGCTGCGCGACACCGCGGCGCAGACGATAGCCGGCAATCGCCGGATAGCGACTGCCGCACGCGAGATGCGCGACGTCACGACCGAGGTGGCGAGCGGCGTGCAGGAATCGCAGCAGACGCTGGAGGCGTCGCTGGCGGACATTCACGGCCTGGTCGAAGGCGTGACGGTGATCGAAGGCCACATAGGCGCGCTACGGACTGCGCTCGCGCACGTGAGCCGCGTATCCGAGGAAATCTCCCTGATTGCGCGACAGACACACCTGCTGGCGCTGAACGCGGCGATCGAAGCCGCGCGCGCCGGCGACTCCGGCAAGAGTTTCGCGGTGGTGGCGGCGGAAGTGAAGAACCTGTCGGCGAAGACGGCGCAGGCGACCGGGCAGATCGAGACCACCCTGGCGCAACTGACCCAGCAGACGGAACAACTGACGAACGAGGGCTCGGAGAACACGGCGCGAGCGCACCGGGTGCGGGAAGGCACGCGCAGGATTGGCGAGGTGGTGCATTCGACGGGAGAAGCGATTACGCAACTGAACGCCGAGGCGGGACAGATTGCGACGCTGACGGGCGAGATCGAGAGTCAGTGCACGGGGTTGGAAGCGCAGGTGCTGGAGATGGCGAGCGGCGTGGAGGATTCGAGCGAAAACTTCGTGCAGGCGAAGAACCGGCTGGGCAATTTGCTGGGGGTATCGGAGACGCTGATCGAACTGACTGCCGCTACCGGCGTGGAGACGACGGATACGCGGTTTATCGAGGCGGTGCAGGAGACCGCAGCGAAGATCGGGAAGATTTTTGAGCGCGCTGTGGCGAGTGGCGAGTTAAGTCTGGCGGACTTGTTCGATCAGGCGTATGCGCCAATTGCGGGGACGAACCCGCCTCAGTTCATGACGAGGTTTACTGCGTTTACCGATCGGGTGTTGCCGGCTGTGCAGGAGCCATTGCTCGGGCTGGATCCGCGGGTGGCGTTTTGTGCCGCGGTCGATGCGCGGGGGTATTTGCCGACTCATAACAAGAAATTTTCTCAGCCGCAGCGCGATGATCCGGTTTGGAACGCGGCGAATTGCCGGAACCGGCGGGTGTTCGATGATCGGACCGGGTTGGCTGCTGCGAGCCATACGAAGCCGTTTTTGTTGCAGACTTATCGGCGGGATATGGGAGGTGGTCAATTTGTTCTTATGAAGGATGCTTCTGCGCCTGTTTTTGTTGGCGGGAGGCATTGGGGTGGGGTTCGGATGGGGTATAAGGTTTGATGTGTATTAGCCGGAACTCGATCTGACAGGTAGTCGGGCGGATAGAGTGAAAGCGGTCAATGAGGAATGAGTTTCTCCTTGGCGAGGTCAAGCGAATCGAGGAAGGTGCCCATGGGCGTCTTGCCATAACACCATCGTCCCTGATGCTCCCGTTCATTGTTGTACTGATCAAGCCACGCATCAAGATCAGTCTGCAAGGTGTTGATCGAATCGTAGATTTTCTTGCGGAAGGTGACACGGTAAAACTCATTGAGCATGGTCTTGTGCAGCCGCTCGACGATTCCGTTGGTTTGCGGCGACCGGGCCTTGGTGCGAGTGTGGTCGATGTTTTCAACGGCCAGATACAACTCGTATTCATGATGCTCGGGGTTGCCGCAAAATTCAGTGCCACGATCCGTCAGCACCCGCAACAGCGGAATGCCGAAGCTATCGAAGAACGGAACGACGCGGTCATTCAGCAGATCGGCCGCAGGTAACGGCGTTTTGCGATCGTACAGCTTGGCAAAAGCGACCTTCGAATAGGTATCGACGAATGTCTGTTGATAGACGCGGCCAACGCCCTTCAGGCTACCGACATAGAACGTGTCCTGGGCGCCGCAGTAGCCCGGACATTCGGATTCGAACTCGCCGTGCTCTTCCTTCTCGCGCTTTGCGCGCTCCAGTGCGACCAGTTGCGATTCGGTCAGCACCAGCCCTTCCTGAGCTGATTTGGCTTCCAACGCCTTCAGGCGCTTGTTCATGGTCTCCAGGTCGTGGCGCAGCCAGATGCTACGAACACCCTGTGGCGAGACCGACAGCGCGTGGCGCTTGAGGACTTCGTTGGAGATCCGGATCTGACCGTGGGCCGGCAATTCGAGGGCCAGTGCAACCACGGCGGCCTCGACTTGTGGATCGACGCGGTTCTTGAGGAGCGGTCTGTGGTGGGATATCTCCTGCAACGCGGCTTCACCACCTCGATCGTACAGTTCCTTGAACCGGTAGAAGCTGTCGCGCGAGTAACCCATCACGCGACAGGCCTGGCTGACGTTTCCGAGCTGTCGGGCAAGCTCAAGCATGCCGACCTTGCCACGGATGACCTTCTGTTCCTGAGTCATGGCGGACTCCTTGCTGTTTGCGGCGCGCATTGCCGCTACGGGCTACGCCCTTCGCGCCACTGCGCGTCAGCATGAAAAAACCAACCACTGTCAGATTTAGTCTAGTTCACTACATTTGATGCTTTTTTGCCTGCGCGGCGCGCAGGCAAAAAAAAGCATCAAACCGCCATAGCCATCCTCTTCCTCTCACTACGCTGCATAAAATGGTTCCCAACAATAACCCCAACGGTAACAACAGCAATAAACAACGTAGCAAGCGCATTCATCTCAGGATTCAACCCTAACCGAACACGAGAAAACACAACCAGCGGCAAAGTAGTCGACCCAGGCCCCGACAAAAACGCAGACAGCACAAGATCGTCGATAGACAAAGTAAACGACAAAAGCCACCCAGCAACAAGCGCCTGCGAAATCAACGGCAACGTAATAAAGAAGAATACCCGCAACGGCGTAGCCCCTAGATCAAGAGCCGCCTCCTCAAGCGATGGATGCAACTCCCGCACCCGCGACTGCACGATGATGGCCACATAAGAAATACACAGCATCACGTGCCCGATCCAGATCGTGAACACCCCACGTCCAGCCGGCCAGCCGAGCCACTTCGCCATTTCAATGAACAGCAGCAGCAACGAGATCCCTTGAATCACTTCAGGTATCACCAGCGGCGCATTGATCATCCCGGTATAAAGCGTAAAGCCCCGAAACCGCCCCATCCGCGCCAGCACAAACCCCGCCCATGTGCCAATAAACACCGACGCAAACGCCGTCATCAAGCCAATCCGCAACGACAACCACGCCGCCGCAATCAGCTCATCATCCTGCAACAGCGCGGCGTACCAGCGCGTCGAGAAATGCGTCCACACCGTCACCAGTTGCGATTCGTTGAACGAATACACCACCAGACTAACAATAGGGATATACAAAAACAGAAACCCAATCCCAAGCGCAATAATCTGCAAAATCCGGTTCGGCTTCATCAGCGTCGTTCCTCCAGCGCCTTCGCCTGCGAGTACTGGAACAACGCCATCGGCACCAGCAGCAGCAACACCATTGCACACGTCACAGCAGACGCCATCGGCCAGTCGGCATTGTCGAAAAACTCATTCCACATGACGCGGCCAATCATCAAGGTATTCGCTCCGCCCAGCAATTCAGGAATCACGTACTCCCCCACCGCCGGAATAAACACCAGCAGGCAGCCCGCAATGATCCCGTTCTTCGACAGCGGCAGCGTAATCTGCCAGAACGCCTTCCATGGCTTCGCGCCCAGGTCGTATGCGGCTTCCAGCAGCGTGATGTCCATCTTCACCAGGTGCGCGTACAGCGGCATCACCAGGAACGGCAGGTACGAATACACCATGCCGATATAGACCGCGGTGTTGGTGTGATACAGCTCGATCGGCGTATGGATCAGCCCAATCGACATCAGGAAGTTGTTCAGCAAACCGTTGTTCTTGAGGATGCCGATCCACGCATACACGCGAATCAGGAACGACGTCCAGAACGGCAGCATCACCGCCATCATCAGGATGTTGCGGGTGGCCGGGTTCGAGCGCGCAATGTAGTACGCCATCGGGTAGCCGAGCAGCAGGCACAGCAGCGTCGACACCGCCGCCACCACCACCGAATTCACATAGGTCGCAAAGTACAGGCTGTCGGTCAGCAGGAACGCGTAGTGCGACAGGTCCAGTGCGATATGCAGCACGCCATCCTGGAAGCTGGTCAGCTCCGTGTATGGCGGAATGCCAAGCTGCAGATCGGCAAAGCTGATCTTCACGACCAGCAGGAACGGCACAAGGAAAAACAGCAGCAGCCAGATGAACGGTCCGGCCACCACGGCGGTGCGGCCCGTCAGGCCGAAGCGCCGCACCGGCCACGACGCAAATGAACTCAGCGTGCTCTTCATGACGTCAGCACCACTCCCGCAGAAGCGCTCCAGCGCACATAGACTTCGTCGCCCCACGTCGGCGGATCGATCTCGGAGAGCGCCAGACTCGTAACGTTCGCCACCACCATCTTGCCGCTGTCGAGCTTCACGTGATACAGCGAATAGCCGCCCATGTAGGCGATATTCGTCACGACGCCCTTGCCCCAGTTGTAAGAGCCCTCGGGCGGCTTGCGCGTCAGCGCGATGCGCTCGGGCCGCACCGAGATCGTCAGCGGCATGCCGAGCGGTCCGGTAATGCCGTGGCTCACGTAGAGGCGCACCGGCAGGTCGGCGGTCTCGATGAACACGTGATCGGGTTCGTCCTCGACCACCGTGCCGTCGAACAGATTGGTCGAGCCGATGAATTCGGCTGAGAACCGGCTGTTCGGGTACTCGTACACCTCGTGCGGCGTGCCGAGCTGGATGATCTCACCCTCGCTCATCACCGCGAGGCGCCCGGCCATCGTCATCGCCTCTTCCTGATCGTGGGTCACCATGATGCAGGTGACGCCGACCTTGTCGAGAATGTTGACCAACTCGATCTGCGTGCGCTGGCGAATCTGCTTGTCGAGCGCGGACATCGGTTCGTCGAGCAGCAACAGCTTGGGCCGCTTGATCAGGCTGCGCGCGAGCGCCACTCGCTGCTGCTGGCCACCGGAGAGCTGATGCGGCTTGCGCTTGGCAAAGCGCCCCATTTGCACCAGCTCGAGCACCGCCTGCACGCGCTCCTTCAGTTCGGCCTTCGGCACGCCTTCCTGCTTCAGGCCAAAGGCGACGTTCGCCTCGACCGTCATGTGCGGAAACAGCGCGTACGACTGGAACATCATGTTGACCGGCCGCCGATACGGCGGCATCTGCGCGAGGTCCTCGCCGTCGATCAGGATCTTGCCCGAGGTCACGCTCTCGAGACCCGCCAGCATCCGCAAGAGCGTCGACTTGCCGCAGCCGGAACTGCCCAGCAGCGCGAACAGTTCGCCCTTCTTCACCGACAGGTTCACCTGCTTGACCGCAACCGTCTCGCCGAACTTCTTGACGACATCGACGATCTGCACGAAGTTTTCCGCTGCGTCGTTCGCAACGGCATAGCTGCCCGGGGGCGGCGTGCCGGCCCCTGCCAGCGCACCCGACTGGTCACTGCTCATGATTTGCTACTTCACTCCCGCGTTTGACGAACAAAGCCCCCGGGTGTTCACCGGGGGCTTCAGGATGATGCCTGGCTGCTGATCATTGTGGCCGCAGGCGTCAGCGGCCGGACTTGAACTCGGTCCACAGCCGCGTCTGCAGGCGCTGGATTTCCGGCGGCAGCGGCTTCAGCAAGAACAGCGTCTTGATGACTTCAGGCGGCGGATAGACGGCCGGATCGTTCGCCACGTCCTTGTCGACATACTTGCGCGCTTCAAGGTTCGCGCTCGGGTAGTAGACCTCGTTCGTAATCGCGGCGTGGACCTGCGGCGTCTCGATGTAGTTGATCCACTCGAGCGCGGCTTCCTTGTTCTTCGCGTCCTTCGGAATCGCCATCACATCGAACCAGACCGGGGCACCGCCCTTCGGGATGTAGTACTCGATCTTGTACGGCTTCTTCGCTTCGACCGCGCGGTGCTTCGCGATCACCACGTCGCCCGACCAGCCATAGGCGAAACAGACGTCGCCGCCCACCAGGTCGTTGATGTAGCCCGACGAGTTGAACTGCGTGATGTACGGGCGGATCTTCTTCATCATCTCGAGCGCGGCGCGGTAATCGGCCGGGTTCGTGCTCATCGGATCCTTGCCGATGTAGTGCAGCGCCGCTGCAAACATCTGGTCAGGCGCGTCCAGCACCGAGACGCCGCAGGTCTTCAGCTTCGAGATGTATTCGGGCTTGAAGAGGATGTCCCAGTTGTTCAGCGGCACGTCCTTGCCGAGGATCTGCTGGACTTTGGTGACGTTGTAGCCGAGGCCTGTCGTGCCGTAGGCCCACGGATCGGCATATTTGTTGCCCGGATCGGCGCCGGCGACGAGCGCCATCAGCGAGGGATCGAGGTATTTCTGGTTGGGCAGCTTCGATTTGTCGAGCGGGGCGAAAATGCCCGCGGCAATCTGCTTGCCAGCGTAATTGCTGGTCGGCACGACGATGTCATAGCCGGAGTTGCCCGTGAGCAATTTGGCCTGAAGCGTGTCGTCGCTGTCGTAGTTGTCGTATTTGACCTGAACGCCGGTCTGCTTGGTGAAGTTCGGGATCGTGTCCTTGGCGATGTAGTCGGACCAGTTATATACGTTCAGTTGCGTATCTTTTGCTGCTGCCGTCAGCCACGGCGTAGCACACAGCATCAGCGCCGCCAGCCGGCGCACCACCAGTTTATTCATCCCGTTCTCCGATCCTGTCAGCCTCAGCCGACCGTCCACTCCAATCGCCGCAGCGTACCGCCCGCGGCTCCCCTGAAAAACCCGAAAACTACCACTAATTATTGCGCGCTTCAAAAAAAATACCAGGCTGTCGCGCAAAGGGTACAGCGTATGCGGCTTGCGCGACCACGCCAGCTTGCCGCGCGGAGACAAAATTGCGCGCAATTTTAGCCGGTTATCGGCGCATGTCTACCTGAAAAAAACACCCTCGCTAACGCCGCGTTTTAGATGGCCTTTTAAGTGCTTTGCATAGGCGGATTTCGACAGACAATGAAGCCAATTTGTAAGAAATCCCGGCCGGTCGAAGCGGTCCGGCTCGGGACGAAGGTCCGGCATCGGCTAACATAGCCGCACTTTCCCGCTTCCCATTCCAAGGTTTTCGATGGCTTCGAATCTCCACGCTCTTCCGGATAGCCCGTGCATCGGCGTCTGCTCCACGCTTTTCGACGAAGTCTGCAAGGGCTGCGGACGCACGGCGACCGAGGTGTCGAACTGGGTTTTCCTGACCGATGAGGAAAAACGAGCGGTGTGGGTGCGTATCGAACAGGAAGGCACGGCGATGCGCTTCAAGTACGACAAGCTGTGAGGCTGCCGTCGTCCTGATCCCCGCTCGAAATCGGACGCTCCATAGAAAAACGCCGGGATGCCCGGCGTTCTGTCCTGCTGGTCCTGCTGGTCCTGCTGGTCCTGCTGGTCCTGCTTGTGACCCTGCCTGAATGGCGAGTCGTGCCGGCCAGCGGGCCTCCGGCCTGAACCGGCCCCGCCGCCGCGGCGCTCAGAAGCGCATGCCGACCCCGAGCCCCACCACAACTGGGTCGATATCCAGCCTGCCCAGCGAGGTACCGCCCAGCGACGCGTCGGTCCTCATCCAGATCTTCTTGATGTCCGCATTGACGAACAACGACTTCGTGATCTGCACATCGACGCCAGCCTGCACGGCCGGCCCGAAGCTGTGGTTGGTGATCGAAATCGGCTGGCCGTTGACGTTGAGCCCATTGTTATAGAAATACGTATAGTTCACACCCGCACCGAGGTACGGGCGGATGCGGCCCTGGTGATTGAAGTGATATTGCAGCAGCAAGGTGGGCGGCAAAACGTTCACGCCACCCAGATTGCCGAGGCTCGACGTCAACTGATGACGCGACGTACCCAGAATCAGTTCGACCCCGAGATAATCGCGGATCATGTAGGTCAGATCCAGTTCCGGCACGATCGCGTTGTTGACACCCACATTCAGTGCCGAGAGCGTGTTGCTGGTCGATACGTTCGGAATGATGCTGATGGCCCGCAAACGAACCAGCACGTCGCCTGCGTGAATGCCGCTGATGTCGTCATCGCCGGCCGCGCGAGCCTGCGACATGGACAATCCCAAGCCCAACAGGCAAGAGGCGATGGCTGCGGCTTTGATAGTGGTTTTGATCTTGTTCTTCATGTTGATCCCCGGTCGTCGGTCGTTGAAAGCTGCGGGGATTGTCGAATGTCCGAGCCCTCCCCGCGTTGACCCTGGTCAACCGAGCGAAAACGCCCAACGCCCTGCGACAGCCGGTCGCGCTACACCGGTCAGCAGCAGCTCGATCAGGTCGTGCACGCTGCGAATCGCATTGCCGAATGGCAGCGCCTCGCGTCCACGGAAGAACAGGCCGTTGGCGACATCGCCACGCAACGCCGCGGCAAGCCGGGTGTCGATACAGAAGTGCCCGAACTTTTCGATGCCGTCGCGCAAGCCGCATACGCTCAGGCATTCGAGTGCGGTGGGACAGGCGTTCTTCACTGCGCCGAGCTTGTCGCGGATGCGCGTCTCGTTACGCAAATAGCGCATCAGCCACGGCGTCTTCACGGCACGCGCCGGGAGCCCGGTGACGCTGACGAATTCGACGATGTCCTCCGGGGTCGCCTCCGCCAGCACACGTTTGAAGTTGGGATGGGCGTCGCCCTCTTCGGTCACCGCGAACGGCGTGCCGAGTTGCACCCCGTTGGCGCCCGCATTGAGCCAGTCGCGCACGGCCTCGTGACTATTGATGCCGCCCGCCACGATAAGCGGCACGTCCTGGCGGCTCAGGCCGAGCGAGGCGAAGACCGGTTCCAGCTCGTCGAACACCCGCGCGAAGTCGAAGCGGCCATCGTGCATGTCCGCGAGGTTCGTCACGCCGAGGTGACCGCCGGCGTGCGCCGGGTGCTCGATCACGATCGCATCGGGCAAGCGCCCCTTCTTCAGCCACTTCTTCAGCACGAGGGCGATGCCGCGGCTGTCGGAGAGGATCGGGATCAACGCGATATCGTGGCCTTGCGTCATATCCGGCAGGTCGAGCGGCAGACCGGCGCCCATCACGATCGCGTCCGCTCCGCTCTCGCAGGCAACCCGCACATAGTCGGCGTGGGCGTTGACCGCCTTCATCACGTTGACCGCGATCATGCCGTGCCCTTCGCTCAGGGCGCGGGCTGCCTGGATTTCGCGTGCGAGGGCGGTGAGATTGGCAGCCTCGAGTGTCGCCCGCACCGGATTGGCCCGGCACTGTTCCACCAGATCGGCGTGATGGTGGCGCAGATCGATGCTGGCGATGGTGCCCAGCGCGCCCTCGCGCGCCACGCTGCCGGCCAGCCGGTGCGCCGAGATGCCGACCCCCATGCCGCCTTGAACGATCGGCAGCAGCGTACGGCCGCGAATGACCAGAGGTGCAAAGGAATGAGATGAGTACATGTTGCCCCGCGTCGACGAGATAAAACGTCGATACTCGCCAATGGGGCGGCACGCATATTGCGGCAGATCAAACAAAGCGGGCGCGTACCCGAGTGGATACGCGCCCGCTTGAGCAGTGTCATGGAAGGCTTAACGTCATTGCCGAAGCGGCAGCGCGTCCTCTACACAACGGTTCAAGCCGGCTTGTCGACCTTGAACTGCATCGACTTGTACTCCAGGTACTCTTCGAGCCCGTACTTGCCGTTCTCGCGCCCGTGGCCCGACTGCTTGAAGCCGCCGAACGGCGCGGCCATATTCCATGCGCCGCCATTGATGTCGACCTGCCCCGTGCGGATGCGGCGCGCCACCTTCGCGGCGCGCTCGTCGCTTGCCGACCAGACAGCGCCGCCGAGACCGTACGGCGAATCGTTGGCGATGCGGATGGCTTCCTCTTCGTCCTTGTAGGTGAGGATCGAGAGCACTGGCCCGAATATCTCCTCCTGGGCGATAGTCGCCTTCGGATGGACCCGGCCGAACACGGTCGGCTTCACGAAGAAGCCCTTCGATACGCCCTCAGGCAGGCCTGTGCCGCCCGTCACCAGCTCCGCGCCCTCTTCGATACCCCGGGCAATGTACTGCTGCACGCGAGCCTGCTGCACGGCCGAGGCGAGCGGCCCGAGCCGCGTCGTTTCGCTGCGCGGGTCGCCTGCGACGAAACTCTCGGCCGCCTGTTTGGCGAGCGTGCGCGCTTCCTCGTAACGGGCTTCCGGGACCAGCATTCGGGTGTGAGCCGAACAGGTTTGACCTGCGTTCAGGAAGCAGGCGCTCACGGTGCCTTTGACCGCGGCAGCGAAGTCCGCATCGTCGAGGAGCACGGCGGCCGACTTGCCGCCAAGCTCGAGCGCGACGCGCTTCACCGACGCCGCCGCCAGTTCCGCGACCCGCTTGCCGGCGCGCGTCGAACCGGTGAACGACACCATATCGACCGACGGATGGCTCGCCAGCACTTCGCCGACCACCGGCCCGTAGCCGCTCACGAGATTAAAGACGCCAGGAGGCAAGCCCGCCTCATGAATCGCCTCGGCGAGCACGAAAGCATTGAGCGGCGCCACTTCCGACGGTTTGAGCACGACGGTGCAGCCGGCCGCAAGCGCAGCGGCAACCTTCAGCGTGACCTGGTTAAGCGGATAGTTCCACGGTGTAATAGCCGCGACCACGCCGACCGGTTCGCGTACGACCAGCGAGTTGCCGACCCGCTCTTCGAACTGGAACTCGTTGGCGAGCCTCGCGTAAGCGCCCCAGTTATAGACCGGGCCGCCGACCTGAATCGCACGCGCCAGTTTGAGCGGCATGCCGACTTCGCCGCTGATCAGGCCAGCCAGTTCGTCGGTGCGTGCCTTGAGGTTGGCGGTAATCTTCTGCAGGAAGACGCTACGTTCCTGCGCGGGGGTCGCGGCCCACGCGTCGAAGGCGACGCGTGCCGCGTTGATGGCCACTTCGGCATCGGCTTCGATGCCTTCGGGGATACGGCCCATGATCTCTTCCGTGCCCGAGTCGATCACGTCGATCGTCCCTGTGCCGGCCGGCTTGATCCATTGACCGTCGATATAGAGGTGCTCGTAGATTTTCATTGTTGCGTCCTGTCTCCGGGGGAATGGATTTATTTTACCCGGTGACAGGACGCGGCACTTCGAGCCAACAACCTAATCTATCTGCTGCGGCAGGACTCGAGCGCCACATCCCACGCAGCCTGCATACAAGCGTTAGCGCGACATCATGTTCATGCTGACGTTATGCATCACCCACACCGTCCCGTCGACCAGGATCAGTGCGGCCACCGCCGTATAGACCAGCGCCATCACATTCCAGCGTTGGCCCGAGGACGTATTCAGGTGCAGAAAAAACACCAGATGAACCACGATCTGCACGAGCGCCAGCACGGCTAGTGCGCCCATCGCAGCCTGTGGGGGCAGCATGCCGCGCATGACGAGCCCGAACGACGCGGCGGTCAGCAGCACCGCCAGCACAAACCCGGCGATATAGCCGAGCGCGCTGCCGTGCGCCTCCTCTTCATGAAACGAATGTGTATGAGCCATTTAGAGCACGCTCCCAAGATAGACAAACGAAAACACGCAGATCCATACGATGTCGAGAAAGTGCCAGAAGAGACTCAGGCAGGCGAGGCGCGTGATCTCGCGCTCGGACATTTCAGGCTTGAGGACGATCTGCACCGCGAGCACGACCATCCATATGAGGCCCACGGTCACGTGCAAGCCGTGCGTGCCGACCAGCGTGAAGAAGGACGACAGGAACGCGCTACGGCTCGGCCCGGCACCTTCGGCGATCAGGTGCGAAAACTCCTGCACTTCGAACCACAGAAACGCCAGACCCAGCACGAACGTGATCGCCAGCCACGCGAGCACGACGCCCGACTTGCGCTTGTGTGCGCCCAGCATCGCGAAGCCGTACGTGATACTGCTCAACAGCAGCACCGCCGTTTCCACTGCGACGCCCGGGATGTCGAACAGATCCTTGCCGCTTGGCCCACCGGCAAACTGATGCGCCATCACGGCAAACACAGCGAATAGCGATGCGAACAGCACGCAGTCGGTCATCAGATAGAGCCAGAACCCGAATACCGAGTGAGATGGCGCGTGCTCGTGTTCCAGTTCGCCTGGCGTGGCGAGATTAGCTTTTTGCAACATCAGTTGACCTCCGCAGCGGCAAACCGCCCGTCATGCTTCGTTTCGCTTGCCCTGCCGCCCTTCAGTTCGATCTCGCGGACCGTTTCGGCCGAGATGTAATAGCCGTCGTTATCGCCGAAACTACGTCCGATCACCGTCGCCATGATGGCGACCAGCGCTGCCACGGCGAGCCACGTGATATGCCACACCCCGGCAAAGCCGAGCAACAGGCTGAACATGCCGATAAAGAAACCTGCGCTGGTGTTCGACGGCATATGGATGGCGTGATACACCCCTTCCTTGCCAAGACCCTGCCCCGTTTCCTTCATGTGCGTGAACGCATCGAGTTCATGCACCACAGGGATCGTCGCAAAGTTGTAGACCGGCGGCGGCGACGAGGTGGCCCATTCCAGCGTGCGGCCATCCCACGGATCGCCCGTGACGTCGCGATACTCCGGCAGCTTGCGATTGCGCACGCTAACGATCACCTGCAGCACCTGGCAAACCACGCCCAGCGCGATCAGCACCACGCCGCAAGCCGCGACGATCAGGTAGGGATGCCACGCCGGGTTGTCATAGTGATTCAGGCGGCGCGTCATGCCCATGAAACCGAGGACATAGAGCGGCATGAACGACACATAGAAGCCGATGAACCAGAACCAGAATGCGGCCTTGCCAAGCTTCTCGTTCAGCTTGATGCCGAACACCTTCGGGAACCAGTAGTGGACACCGGCCAGATAGCCGAACACCACGCCACCGATAATCGCGTTATGGAAGTGAGCGATCAGAAACAGGCTGTTGTGCAGCACGAAGTCCGCGCCAGGGATCGCCATCATCACGCCGGTCATGCCGCCGATCGTGAAGGTCACCATGAAGCCGATCGTCCACAGCACCGGGGTGGTGAATTCAAGGCGGCCGCGATAAATCGTGAACAGCCAGTTGAATATCTTCACGCCGGTCGGAATGGCAATGACCATGGTCATAATGCCGAAGAACGCGTTGACGTCTGCGCCGGAGCCCATCGTGAAGAAGTGATGCAGCCAGACGAGGAAGGCCAGCACCGTGATCACGCAGGTAGCGTAGACCATGGTCTTGTAGCCGAACAACGGTTTCTTCGCGAACGTCGAAATCACTTCCGAATAGATGCCGAAGGCCGGCAGAACCAGAATGTAGACCTCGGGGTGGCCCCAGGCCCAGATCAGGTTCAGATACATCATGGCGTTACCGCCGCCGTCATTCGTGAAGAAGTGCATGCCGGCGTAGCGGTCCAGACCGAGCAGCGCGAGCGCAATGGCCAGGATCGGGAACGTCGCCATGATCAGCACGTTCGAGCACAGTGCGGTCCACGTGAATACCGGCATCTTCATCAGCGACATGCCCGGTGCGCGCATGCGGATGATGGTGACGAAAAAGTTAATCCCGGTGATCAGGGTACCGACGCCCGACAACTGCAGGCTCCAGAGGTAATAATCCACACCTACGCCCGGACTGAACTGCAGCTCCGAGAGCGGCGGGTACGCGAGCCAGCCCACCTGTGCAAACTCGCCGATCACGAGCGACAGATTGATCAGGATCGCGCTGATCGCGGTCATCCAGAACGAGAGCGAGTTCAGGAACGGGAACGCCACGTCACGCGCGCCGATCTGCAGCGGCACGATCAGGTTGAACAGGCCCACCATCAGCGCCATCGCCATGAAGAAGATCATGATGACGCCGTGCGCCGTAAAGATCTGGTCGTAGTGATGCGGCGGCAGATAGCCCGGCGAGTGATAGGCGAGCGCCAGTTGCAGACGCATCATGACCGCGTCGGCAAAGCCGCGCAGCAGCATCAGGACGGCGACTACGATATACATCACGCCGATCTTCTTGTGATCGACGCTGGTGAGCCACTCGCTCCACAGCCATTTCCATTTGCCGAACCACGTTAGCGCACCGGCCGTGGCAAGGACGAGGATCGCCATCAGGGCGCCCGCGCCCATGATGATGGGCTGATCGAACGGAATCGCCGAAAGTGTCAGTTTTCCGAACATGTGTTACCCCTTCGTACTGCAATTGGCGTTCTGCAGGTCGAGAACATTGCCGTTGTTGTACTTTGCAATGATGTTGTGGAACAGCTTTGGATCGACCGATGAGAAGTAGCGCACCGGGTCTTTCTCGCTCGGCTGGGAGACCGTGTTGTATTCGTTCATGTCGAGCCGTGCGGATGACGCCTTGACCTTTTCCACCCACGCGTTGAACTGCTCAGGGTTGGTGGCGAGTGCCCGGAACTTCATGTCGGAAAAGCCCCTGCCGCTGAAATTGGCCGATACGCCGGCGTAGTCGCCCGCTTCATCCGCGATGAGATGCAACTGCGTCTGCATGCCGGCCATGGCGTAGATCTGGCTGCCCAGTTGCGGAATGAAGAACGAGTTCATGACCGAGTCGGACGTGATCACGAAATTGACTGGCGTGCCCACCGGGAAGGCCAGTTGATTGACCGATGCAATGCCGAGGTCCGGATAAATGAAGAGCCATTTCCAGTCGAGCGCCACCACTTCGACCTTGATCGGCTTCACGGCCGACTGGATCGGCCGATAGGGATCGAGTTCGTGCGTGGTCCGCCATGTGAGCACCCCGAGACACAGGATGATGATGGACGGCACCGTCCAGATAACCACTTCAATCGCGGTGGAATGCGCCCATTTCGGCGCGTAGGTTGCTTTGCGGTTGCTGGCCCGGTAGCGCCAGGCAAACCAGAGGGTCATCAAGATGACCGGCACGACGACCAGCAGCATGGTGAACGTCGCTGTACCGATCAGCGCTTTCTCGGCCACCCCGATGCTGCCTTTCGGGTCGAGCACGTCAAGCTTGCTGCAGCCGGAAAGACATGCAGCCATTGCGGCCCCGAGGGGCAACCACACCCTGTTGTTAAGGACTCCCTTGTTCATCATATTTGCCTGCTTTTCATTGAGCCACCCCCGAAATCCGCTGCAGCTTCGCAACACCCAAACCACGCAGTTAAATGCGTACGCTGGCGGATTCTACGAGCGAAGGCTTAGGCGAAATTTGATCCTGGCCAAGGAACATGCAGAGGATTTGTCATTTTGTGTGGAGGCGGAAATGACGCGTGTGGGACGCGATGCTGCGAGGCGATTTGCGAGATGAAACTAATGCTCTAGCCAGGCGAAATTCGGCACGCGATAGACGTGCGCAGAGAGGAGACAGATACGCGTTTGCTGACAGGGTGTCTAGCGTGTCCGGCAGGAAGATTGACGCAGGATAAAACTGAAGGGAGATTGGAATGCGATTGAATCGCGTCACTGCAGGAGCCGCGTTGCCCTCATCATGAGATCATGAATGGAGACAACGCGGGTTACATCATGAGTCGGCTAGCGCCGCTTACTGCACGCCCTGGCTCGCCAGGAAGTCCTCGTAATTACCACCAAAGTCATACAGCGTGCCATCCGTGCGCACTTCGATGATCCGGTTCGCCAGACCGCTCACAAACTCACGGTCGTGCGAGACGAAAATCAGCGTGCCTTCGTACTTGTCGAGGGCGATCTGCAGCGATTCAATCGACTCCATGTCCATGTGGTTGGTCGGCTCGTCCATCAGCAGCACGTTGTGGCGGCCCAGCATCAGCTTGCCCCAGATCATGCGGCCCTTCTCGCCACCCGAGAGCACCTTGACCGACTTGCGGATGTCGTCCGCATTGAACAGCAGCCGGCCCAGCGTGCCGCGCACCATCTGCTCGTCGTCGCCTTCCTGACGGTAACCGTCGATCCAGTCCATCAGCGTGACATCGTCCGGAAACTCTTCGTACGTGTCCTGCGGCATGTAGCCGACGTTCGCGTTTTCAGCCCACTTGACCGTGCCGTGATCCGTCGTCACGCCACCCTGCAGCGAACGCAGCAGCGTGGTCTTGCCGGCGCCGTTCTGGCCGATGATGGCGATCCGCTCACCCGGCTGCACGCTAATGCTGAAGTCGTTGAAAATCGTGCGCTCGTACTTCTTCGCGATCTTCTCCGCCACCACTGCGATGTTGTGCAGCTTCTTCTCGTATTCGAAGCGGATGAACGGGTTCTGCCGCGACGACGGCTTGAATTCCTCGATCTTGATCTTGTCGATCATCTTCAAACGGCTGGTGGCCTGACGGGCCTTCGACTTGTTCGCCGAGAAGCGGCGCACGAAATCCTGCAGGTCGGCCACGCGTTCCTTCGCCTTGGCGTTGGCGTTCTGCTGGCGCTCGCGCGCCTGCGTGCTGGCCAGCATGTAGTCGTCGTAATTGCCCGGGTAGACCTTCAGCGTGCCGTAGTCCATGTCCGCCATGTGCGTGCAGACCTGGTTCAGGAAGTGTCGATCGTGCGAGATGATAATCATCGTCGAGTTGTACTGGTTGAGCATGTCTTCCAGCCAACGGATCGAGTTGATGTCCAGGTTGTTGGTCGGCTCGTCCAGCAGCAGCACGTCCGGCTTCGAAAACAGCGCCTGCGCGAGCAGCACGCGCAGCTTCCAGCCCGGCGCCACGTTGCTCATCGGGCCGTTGTGGTCTTCAATGGCGATGCCAATGCCGAGCAGCAGTTCGCCCGCACGCGCTTCGGCCGTGTAGCCGTCGTACTCGGCGAACTTCGCTTCGAGTTCGGCGGCGTGCATGTAGTCGTCGTCGGTCGCGTCCGGATTCACGTAGATTGCATCGCGCTCGGTCATGGCGGCCCACATTTCGGCGTGGCCCATCATCACGACGTCGAGCACGCGCACGTCTTCGTACGCGAACTGATCCTGGCGCAGCTTACCGAGGCGCACATTCGGTTCGAGCATCACGTTGCCGGAGCTCGGTTCCAGATCGCTACCCAGGATCTTCATGAAGGTGGATTTGCCGCAGCCGTTCGCACCAATCAGGCCATAGCGGTTCCCTCCCCCGAATTTGACCGAGATGTTCTCGAAGAGGGGCTTTGGCCCGAATTGCATGGTGATATTTGCGGTAGACAGCACGGCGCGTCCTTTGAATGAATTTGCGGCGAACAACCCATTATTTTAGCAGGTTATCAAGATGTTAGCCCGCATGCGGGTGCCTTGATGTCTTGCTGGGCCGATTCAGGCGTTCTTCATCCACCTTTCATCTATCGTTCATCATCCACGCGTCATCTACCGCTTATCCACCCTCTACCTGCCATCAGCCGGGCTGGAAACACCACGCGGCGTCTGCAGGACGTCGATAAACGCCGACAGATCGGCCTCGGCGAGTCCCATTGCCGCGCCCAGCCGGAGCAATTGCTGGACGGTGGCGGAGACTGGCATCGGCGTGCCGGTTTCCCAAGCCGTCGCGGCGACCGTGTCGACATCCTTCTGAAAGGTCCTGAAGGCGCCGATCGGCGGCAAACCGGCTTGCGTCATGCGCGGCACGAAGGTTTGCAGCAGCACCGAGTCGGCCCAGCCGCCCGCGAGCGCTTCGGTGAGGCGCGCAGCGTCGATGCCGCTGCGCTGGGCGAGACTCACGGCTTCGGCGATAGCGGCAACGGTCGAGGTGACGATGGCCTGATTGCAGAGTTTGGTGGTCTGGCCCGCGCCGACCGCGCCCATGTGAGTCACGCGCGCTGCATAGGCGCCGAGCAACGGCGTGACGGCGGCGACGTCCGCCGCTGCGCCGCCGGCCATCACGGCCAGCGTGCCGGCCACCGCGCCCGCCACGCCGCCGGAAACGGGCGCATCGACCCAGCCCACGCCGGCGGCCGCCGCGCGCTGCGCGAGCGCGCGCGTCGCCGCAGGCGGGATGCTCGAGTGATCGACGATCCAGCGCAGGCGCTTCGCGGCGCTGGCGTTTGCGCTGCGACTGTCGGCACCGGTGTCGCCGCCCTCGCCGCCTCTCCTGGCGCTATTGGCCTCGCCGCCCAGCACGCCCTCCGCGCCGAACACCACCTCCTCAACCGCCGCCGCGTCCGCCACGCACAGCAGCACCGCTTCGACGCGCCCGGCCAGTTCATGCGGCGTATCGACCACCCGCGCGCCCGCGTCGCGCAGCGCCTCGGCCTTGGCCCGCGTACGGTTCCAGACATGCACGGCGTGTCCCGCGCGCAGCAAATGCCGAATCATCGGCGCGCCCATCAGGCCGGGGCCGCAAAAACCAATTTCCACTCTGATTGCCTCGCGATGAAGTTGTATTGGCACATCGGGGCTGCCGCTCCCGCGAACCCCGCTCCCGATCATACCGGCCCGCCTTCCTGCGGACATACCGGGCACGCGATGTGCATCATGAACCGGCAGCGCGCATGGGGCGCGATTGCCTATACTTTTTTCACACACCTGAAGAAGAAGGAGGAGAACATGTCGAAAGACCACGTCTACAAGCAGATCGAGTTGACCGGCTCATCCACCAAGTCGAGCGACGACGCGGTGCGCACCGCGATTGAAAAGGCATCCAAGACTCTGCGCAATCTACACTGGTTCGAAGTGACCGAAACGCGGGGCCAGATCGAAGAGGACAAGGTCGTCCATTGGCAGGTGACCATCAAGGTCGGTCTGCGGATCGAATAGGCATCGTCAGCAAAAACCAGACGCAAAAAAAGCTGCGTCCGCGAGGACGCAGCCTTTAAAGCAGCGGCTCTTCGACCGCCGCCTGGTCGATCAGCCAGCGCGCACGGCAATCACTTCGGCAGCGCGCCGTCCACACCCTCGACGTACCAGTTCAGACGCTGCAGTTCGGGATCGGCCAGGGTCTTGCCCGCCGGCACCTTCACGTCGCCCGCCTGGTCCTTGATCGGGCCGGTGAACACATCCCATTTGCCGCTCGCGATCTGGTCGCGCTTCGCCGCGACGTCCTTCAACGCGTTAGCCGGAATCGCCGACGTGTTCAGGTCATCGAGGCTCACAGCCTTCTGCGGAATGCCCCACCACACCGGATCGTTCTTCCACTTGCCGTCCAGCACCTGCTGGACCACCGCGGTGTAGTACACACCCCAGTTGCCAACCACCGAACCCAGGTGTGCGTCAGGACCGAACTTCTTCATGTCCGAATCCCAGCCGAACGCATGGACATGCTTTTCCGAAGCCGTTGCCAGCGTCGCGCTCGAATCGGTGTTCTGCAGCAGCACGTCGGCACCCTGGCCGATCAACGTTTCCGCCGCCTGCTTTTCCTTGCCCGGATCGAACCAGCTATTGATCCAGATGACCTTGGTATGGATCTTCGGATTCACCGAACGCGCACCAAGCGTGTACGCGTTGATGTTGCGGACCACTTCGGGGATCGGTACCGAGGCGACAAAACCCAGCACGTTGGTCTTCGTTACGTAGCCAGCGGCGACGCCGGCCAGGTACGCGCCCTGATACATCCGCACGTCATAGGTACCGAAGTTCGGCGCCTTCTTGTAGCCGGTCGCGTGCAGGAACACCGTGTCCGGGAAATCCTTCGCCACCTTCAGTTCGAAGTCCTGGTAACCGAAGCTCGAACCGATAATGATCTTGTTGCCCTTGTTCGCCAGATCGCGAAACACACGCTCCGAGTCGGCCGATTCCGGCACGTTCTCGACCCGCGTGATCTTGATCTTGTTGCCGAACTTCGCTTCGACTTCCTTCGAGCCCTGGTCGTGCGCATAGGTCCAGCCGGCGTCCCCTGGGTTGCCGAGGTAGACGAATGCCACACCCGGCGCGTCTGCAGCCTGCGCGGTTTGCGACAGCGTTACGCCGAGGCCGAGCGAGACGGCCCCCAGCGCCGCGGCGGTCAGCAGATTTCTTCTCTTCATGTTTTCTCCTGTCGTGTGATTGATTCGTTCGAACCGGGTGTTTAAACCACGTATCCGGCTCGTGCGTGTTGCATGTGTGTTGCGTATGGCGTGAATCTGAAACCTGACCGCGTGGCCCCGCTATCCCGCTGCAAAGAAAGGCTTGCCAAGCGAGGCCGGTGCATTCAGGCGAATGGTGTTCGGATTGCGCGAGATCAGCACCAGCACGGCGATCGTCGCGACGTATGGCAGCATTGCGAGGAACTGCGTCGGCACCGGCACACCGATCGCTTGCGCGTAAAACTGCAGACCGGTCACCGCACCGAACAGCAGCGCGCCGATCAGGAGACGCCCCGGACGCCACGTCGAGAACACCACCAGCGCGAGCGCGATCCAGCCGCGGCCTGAAGTAAGCTGCTCCTGCCACAAATGCAGGTTGACGATCGAGTAGTAGCCGCCCGCCAGCCCCGCCATGCCGCCGCCAAACGCGACCGCCCCGTAGCGCACGCCGATCACCGGAAAGCCCACCGAGTGCGCCACCTGCGGCGACTCGCCGACCGAACGCAACACGAGACCCGCACGGGTGCGGTACAGAAACCAGCCCACTACGGCGAACATGACGAAGGCGAGGTAATCGAGCGGCGTCAGACTGAAGAAGGCCACGCCGAGCACCGGAATCTTCGAGAGCAGCGGAATCGTCCACGTGTCGATCGAGGCACGCACCGCCGCCGACGTATAAGGTTTGCCGACATAAGCCGACAGCCCGATCCCGAAGATCGTCAGGGAAAGGCCGGTGGCAACCTGATTGGCGAGCATGGTCAGCGTGAGGAAGCCGAACAGCAGCGACATGGCAAGCCCCGCCGCAATCGACGCCAGCACGCCGAGCCACGGCTCGCCGGTAATGGCAGTGACCGCATAGCCGCTGACGGCGCCCATCAGCATCATGCCTTCCACGCCAAGATTCAGGACCCCCGATTTCTCAGTGACGAGTTCGCCCACGCCCGCAAACATCAGCGGAATCGCGGCGGTGACGGCGCTCGAGGTGAGCGCGCTAGCTTGTTGAATATCCATAAGGCCGGGTCGGGGAAAATCAGTGGGCGTTAGTTCGCGTGGGCTGCGGTAGTACGGCGGCGCACGCGGTAGTTCACAAACAGGTCGGCGCCCAGCAGGCAGAACAGCAGCAGCCCCTGGAACACCCCGGAGAGCGCCTGCGGCAACTGCATGGAGGTCTGCACTGCTTCACCGCCCAGATACAGCAGCGCCATCAAGAGGCTCGCCAGCACAATGCCAATCGGATGCAGGCGGCCCACGAACACGACGATGATCGCCGTGAAGCCGTAGCCGGGCGACCAGGTCGCCTGCAACTGGCCGATCGGCCCGGCGATTTCCCCCATGCCGGCCAGACCCGCGAGACCGCCGCTGATGAGCAGCGATGTCCAGATGGTCTTCTTGTCCGAGAAACCGGCATAGCGCGCCGCGAGCGGAGCGAGGCCGCCCACGTTCATGCGGAAACCGGCGAAGCTCTTGCGCATGAACAGCCACACGAGTGGAATCGCCATGAGCGTGACGAAGATCGACGCATTCAGACGCGTGCCGCGCAGGAATTTCCAGTGCCAGTCGCCGGAAAACGTCGGGTATAAGGCGTCGCCGCTGAACATCTCGGAGAGCGGGAAGTTCATACCTTGCGGATCGCGCCACGGACCGCTCACCAGATAGATCAGCAACTGCGTCGCCACGTAGGTGAGCATCAGGCTCGTCAGGATTTCGTTGGTGTTGTAGCGGCTCTTCAGAAACGCGGGGATCGCCGCCCACACCATGCCGCCGACGACACCCGCCAGCATCATGGTCGGCAGAATCCACCAGCCGCTTGCCTGGTCGAAATAGATCGCGACGCCGCTTGCCGCAATACCGCCGAGCAGCATCTGCCCTTCGGCGCCGATGTTCCAGACGTTAGCCCGATAGCCGATGGCGAGCCCGAGCCCAATCAGGCACAGAGGCGACGCTTTGAGCAGCAGTTCGGACCAGCCATTCACATCGGAAAGCGGTTCGATAAAGAAGGCGTGCATCGCCGCCAGCGGGTCGCGGCCGACGAGGCCGAAAATCACGAAGCCAATTGCGAGCGTAAGCAGTGCGGCGATCAGCGGCACGGCAAGCTGCATCGAACGCGAGGGCGCAGTGCGGGCTTCGAGTCGGTAAGGAAAGGTCATAAGTCTGCGTGTGGTCTCAATTTGGAGCGTGGGGCTGCGGTGTGTGCTCAGGCGTGCGCCGGTTCTTCAGGCGAAGGCGCCGCGCCCTCTTCCCGGCCGCCAAACAGGCCCGCCATCCATCTGCCGATCTCCTCGGCGTTGGTTTCGCCGGTGACGCGCACGGGCGACAGGCGGCCGCGCGCGAGCACCGCGATGCGGTCGCAGATATCGAACAGCTCTTCGAGTTCTTCGGAGATCACCAGGATCGCGACGCCGCGTGCCGACAGATCCAGCAACTGCTGGCGAATGAACGCGGCGGCGCCGACATCGACGCCCCAGGTGGGCTGCGCGACCACCAGCACCTTCGGCGCTTGCAGAATCTCGCGTCCCACGATGTACTTCTGCAGATTGCCGCCCGACAGGCTTTGCGCGAGCGCTTCAGTGCCGCCGCAACGCACGTCGAACGCGTCGATGCATTTCTTTGCAAAGGTGCGCATTGCACCGGCCTTGATCCAGCCGGACTGCACCATCTTCTGACGATGCCCCGTCAGCAACGCGTTTTCCGCGAGCGTCATGGCCGGCACCGCGCCACGGCCCAGGCGCTCCTCCGGCACAAAGCCGAAGCCGAGCGAGCGGCGTCCGCCTGCGCCGAGCTTGCCAGCAGGCTTGCCGCAGATCGTGATCGCATCGGCGCTCACCCCGCGCTGCTCGCCGGACAGCGCCGCCAGCAACTCGGCCTGGCCATTGCCCGAAACACCTGCAATGCCGAATATCTCGCCGGCATGCACGCTGAACGACACGTCGTCGAGCGAGGTGCCGAACGGATCGTCGCTCGCGGCCGACAGATGCTTCACATCGAGCAGCACATCGCCCGGCGTATGGGTGCGGCGCGTGTAATCCGGCAACGAATGGCCGACCATCAGTTGTGCAAGCGACGCATGCGTCTCTTCGCGCGGCGTCACATGACCGGTTACGCGACCGCCGCGCATTACTGTGGCGGTGTCGCACAGCTCCTGGATTTCGTCGAGCTTGTGGCTGATATAGAGAATGCTGCAGCCTTCGGCTGCGAGCCGGCGCAATGTTTCGAACAGCTTACGGACCGCCTGCGGCGTGAGCACCGAAGTCGGTTCGTCCATGATCAAGAGACGCGGGTTCTGCAGCAGGCAGCGCACGATCTCGACGCGCTGCCGCTCGCCCACCGTCAGGCTATGCACGTGGCGCTGCGGATCGATATCGAGCCCGTAATCCGCCGACACCTCGCGGATGCGCCTGGCGAGCGTCTTCAGATCGAACGGTTCATCGAGCGCGAGCGCAATGTTCTCGCCCACCGTCAGCGTCTCGAACAACGAGAAATGCTGGAACACCATGCCGATGCCAAGCTTGCGTGCAGCAGCCGGGCTCGCGATTTCGACCGCTTGTCCTTCCCAGCGGATCTCGCCGGCGTCAGGACGCACCGCGCCGTAGATGATCTTCATCAGCGTGCTCTTGCCCGCGCCGTTTTCGCCGAGCACGGCGTGAATCTCACCGGGCGCGACTGTGAGCGTCACGTCGTCGTTCGCCTTGACGGCCGGATATTGCTTGCTGATGCCCGCCAGCACGAGGCGCGGCACGACCGCCGGCCCGCCTGCGGGATGCGCGGCGGCATCGCCGTGATAAGAAGAAGAGTCGCCCATGAGTTTCCGTAATGCTTCAGTGACTGCCTGTTGCAACGAAGCGGCGCGCCCCGGTCCAGTGCGCCACGCCTGCGTCTTAGCGAAATGACAATACCTAATTCGACCCTCTCAGTCGAGCCGCCAAAATTCCCCGCAAACCCGCGCCAGCACGTGCTGTGCGGGTATCCCTCTCTTGACGCATCTTTGTGTTCATATTAAAAGTCATATACCCCCACGCCCGTTCGATCAGCCAGAACATATATTTCGGAGAAGTCATGAGCCAGCAACGCGAGGCGATCGACACATATTTATTACGCGTCTTGCACACCCTGTTGATGGAGCGCAGCGTGACGCGCGCGGCCGTCAAACTGAACCAGTCGCAGCCCGCCATCAGCGCAGCGCTGCGGCGTCTGCGCGACATCACCGGCGACCCGCTGCTGGTGCGCGGCAAGTCCGGCATGGTCCCGACCGAGTACGGGCTGCGTCTGCTCGAACCGGTGCAAAACGCCCTGCGCGAAATCGAGCGCATCAAGTTCCAGCAGCACAATTTCGATCCGGCCACTTCGATCCGCTGTTATCGGATCGGCTGTCCGGACTATCTGAACGTGCTGTTCGTGCCGACGGTGGTGGAGCGTTTCCGCCAGGCCGCGCCCAACGCGACGCTTGAATTTCATTCGCTCGGGCCGGCGTTCGACTACGAACTGGCACTCGAGGACGGCAAGCTCGATATCGTGGTCGGCAACTGGCCCGAACCGCCCGAGCAGTTGCATCTGTCGAACCTGTTCGTCGATCAGATCGTCTGCCTGATGAGCAACACGCACCCGTTCGCCAAGCGCGGCGGGTTGACGCTCGACCAGTATCTGAATGCTCCGCATCTTGCGCCTACTCCTTATTCGGTGGGCCAACGCGGCGCGATCGACGTGCACCTCGCGCGTGAACGTCTGAAGCGTCATGTCGTCGTGACTCTGCCGTACTTCAACCTCGCGCCGTATGTGCTGATCAAGTCGGATCTGATCTTCACGACGACGCGCCTGTTTGCGGATTACTACGCCAAGTTCCTGCCTCTGACCGTGGTGCCGGCGCCGCTGGATTTCCCGCCGATGCAGTACTACCAGTTGTGGCACGAGCGCGTGCATTACTCCGATGAAGTGCGCTGGTTGCGAAGCCTCGTTGCCGAAGCGACCAAGACCTTGATCGACAAGCCGTAAGCTGGGCAGGCCCGCATCGCCTCATGCGAGCGGGTTGCCGGCCGGCGTGGCTTCCTGACGACCACCACGCCGACGACTCTGCTTGCAATTAACCTTCAAAAAAGGCCTTACTCCAATCCGCTCACGCAGCCGCCTGATACAACGTCTTCGCCAACCGGTTGTGCTGCTCGATCACCGGGCCCAGTTCGACGGTCGTCAACTGCCCGTCCTTCACCACTACCTTCCCGCCAATCACGCTGTACGACACCTGCGATGGCGCACAGAACACGAGCGCTGCGACCGGATCGTGCAAGGCGCCGGCAAACAAGGGCTGACGCAGGTCGAACGACACGAAGTCGGCCGCCATACCCGGCGCCAGCGCACCGATATCGTCGCGGTTGAGCACCTTCGCGCCGCCCAGCGTCGCAATCTCCAGCGCCTCGCGTGCGGTCATCGCATCGGGGCCGAAGCCGACCCGTTGCAGCAACAGTGCCTGACGCACTTCCGCAACCATCTGCGCGCCGTCGTTGGAGGCCGAGCCATCCACACCCAGGCCCACCGGCACGCCTGCAAGACGCATCCGCTTGACCGGCGCGATGCCGGAGGCGAGGCGCATGTTCGAGCATGGGCAATGCGCGACGCCCGTGCCGGTGCGAGCAAACAACTCGATGCCCGCGTCGTCCAGTTGCACGCAGTGGGCGTGCCAGACATCATGGCCCACCCAGCCCAGGTCTTCCGCGTACTCCGCCGGCGTCATGCCGAACTTCTCGCGGCTATAAGCAATATCGTTGACGTTCTCGGCCAGATGCGTGTGCAGCGACACACCATACTGGCGCGCCAGCACCGCCGATTCGCGCATCAGATCGCGGCTCACCGAAAACGGCGAGCACGGCGCCACCACCACGCGCAGCATCGCGTAACGTCCCTCGTCGTGATACGTCTCGATCAGGCGCTGCGTGTCCTTCAGGATGTCCGGCTCGCGCTCCACCACCGAGTCCGGCGGCAAACCACCGTCCTTCTGCCCTACGCTCATGCTGCCGCGGGCCGCATGAAAGCGCATGCCGATGCGGCGCGCTGCCGTAATACTGTCGTCGAGCCGGCTACCGTTCGGGTAGATATACAGATGGTCGCTCGAGGTCGTGCAGCCCGACAGCAGCAGCTCTGCCATCGCGGTCAGCGTCGAGACTTCGATCATCTCGGGCGTGAGATTCGCCCACACCTTATAAAGGCTGGTCAGCCAGCCGAACAGCTCGGCGTCCTGGGCGGCCGGAATCGCCCGCGTCAGGCTCTGATACATATGGTGGTGCGTATTGATCAGACCTGGTATCACCAGGTGAGCGCGCATATCCAGTACTTCGTCGGCCGTTTGCGGCAGCTCTGCCGTCGGGCCGACCGCGACGATCCGGTTGTCTTCGATATACAGGCCGCCGTCGCGCAGTTCGCGCCGGGCGCCGTCCATCGTGACCAGCACGTCCGCGTGCTTGACCAGCATCGTTTTGCCGCGCTTGCCTGAGTGCGCGCCTGCACCTTGACCTGCTTGCTGCTCCATCGTCATTCGTTTTTCTCCGCTTGATTGCTGCCGTTACAGCCAGCCTTGCTGGCCGGGTGTAACGGCGGGGCCGTACCGGTCGTGCCATCAAGGCATCCCTACCGGCGGTGTGCAAAGTCGTTCGAACGCGATGTGGCGGGCACGCTACCGTGCCGCCGCGTCCGTTCGAACGCGTTTGGCCCGGTTACCCAGCGTACTACGCCGTCTTCGGGGTGCGCGGCATCGCTGCTGCGCACAGGCGTAACCTTCGACGGCCAAAATAAGCCTGACAACTCACGCCGTTGCGATACCCGACTTCACACAGCCGATATAGTGGTTGTTTTTGGCGCCGGTACGATCGAGACGCCCGCTCATCCACCGCTCATGGCCGTGCGGCGCGGATTTGCGCGGCATGGCCACGAGGCTTTCAGCAGGCTGTCATGCGCCAGCTATTATCTTTCCTATCGCTCGCGCGCGGACGGGAACATCCTTTTTACAATGGCTGCCACGGCGCTCGCTTCAATTCGCCGACGGGTATGTAGCCACTGACGTGGAGCCTCGATCCGCCGCAACGTATTCTGGATTGGGCCGCCGCCGAAACCTCGCATTCACATAAGGAAAATTGCGAATGGGAAAGCTCACTACCCATGTGCTCGACACCGCCAACGGCCGTCCCGGCGCGGGCATCAAGGTCGAACTCTTTGCGCTCTCCGGAGACACCCGCCGGGCGCTGAAAACCACCCTCACCAATGACGACGGCCGCTGCGACCAGCCGCTGCTCGAAGGCGACGCTCTGGTTGCTGGCGAATACGAACTCGTGTTCGGCGCCGGCGACTACTTCGCTTCGATCGGCACCAAGGTACCGGAACCGCGTTTCGTCGATCGCGTCGTGCTGCGCTTTGGCGTGGCCGATGCCGGTGCGCACTATCACGTGCCGCTGCTGGTGTCGCCGTGGTCGTACAGTACCTATCGGGGCAGCTAATCCGCGCGGGAACGTGATGGAGACCGGACCAGGCTCACGCCTCACCGACTTCGCCGCCGCTGCATTTCGCAGATGCTTGGAGACACCTGCGAAGCGCAGTCGAATGCGAGCCGCCTGGCCTGTGACTCATCACTATGACCCTCACCGTGCCCCGTCGAGTCGAACACATAACCGCAATACGGCGCTGTGCGAACTGAGCGCACCGCGTCCCCTAACAGCAGTTTGCGCGAGTGGCGCATGGCAGGCCGATCTTCGGGATCGTGGTTGAACCCGGAATCGAGCCGCTGCCCACCGGCAAACAACGAATCAGAAGTGGAGGAGTTTCATGGAAGGCTTTATCACTGACTGGCTGAATCTGGCCTTGCGCTGGTTTCACGTCATCGCCGCGATCGCCTGGATTGGCGAATCGTTCTATTTCGTCGCCCTCGACAACAGCCTGAAACCGCCTACGGACCCGAACCAGCGCAAGCGCGGCGTGTTCGGCGAACTGTGGCACGTGCACGGCGGCGGCTTCTACAACATGCAGAAATACACGGTCGCGCCGCCGGAAATGCCGGACGACCTGCACTGGTCGAAGTGGCCGTCGTACACCACGTGGCTGTCGGGCACGAGTCTGTTCACGGTGCTGTATCTGTTCTCGCCGAGCACGTACCTGATCGACAAGAGCGTGATGGACATGGGTCCGGTGGTGGCGATATTCTCCGCGCTCGGCTTCCTCGCCGCAGGCTGGATTGTCTACGATTCGCTGTGCCGCGTGCTGGGCAACAAGGACAAGGTGCTCGGTATCTGCGTCGGCGTGTATGTGCTGATCGCTGCATGGCTGGCGTGCCATATCTTCGCGGGTCGCGCGGCGTACCTGATCGTCGGCGCGATGCTCGCGACGATCATGTCGGCCAACGTGTTCTTCGTGATCATCCCGGGCCAGCGCAAGATGGTCGACGCGATGTTGAAGGGCGACACGCCGAACCCGATCTACGGCAAGCGCGGCAAGCAACGTTCGGTGCACAACACGTACTTCACGCTGCCGGTGGTGTTCGCGATGCTGTCGAACCACTACGCGATGACGTATACGAACCAGTACAACTGGCTCGTACTCGGAATGATCATGATGGCGGGCGCGCTGATTCGTCAGTTCTTTGTGATGCGCCATCGTGGCCAGGTGCTGTGGTACCTGCCGCTGGTCGGGATCGCGCTGATGTTCGGCGCCCTCTTCTGGACGATGCCGAAGCCGGTCGTACCGCAAGCGGAAGCCGCCAACGCGCCGACGCTGAAGGTCGCTGACATTGCGCCGATCCTGCAGCAACGTTGTGCCGCATGCCACTCTGCGCATCCGACCTTGATGGGCAGCGCGCCGTCGGGCGTGATGTTCGATACGCCGGATGAGATCTCGCAGAATGCGCAGCGCCTGTATCAGCAGGCGGTGACACTGAAGGCGATGCCGCTCGGGAACGTGACGCATATGACTGACGATGAGCGTCAGAAGATCGCGGCGTGGTTCCAGGCTGGGGCGTTGAAGTAATTCGCTGTGAGGCTGACCGCTACGGCGGTCGGCCTCCGGTGTGCCTGCCTGGTGCAGGTAAGTAGCGGGCTTTTCGCGGGAGCGGAAAGCCCGTTTTTCTTTGTGCGTGTCCTGGCGCCGAGGTGATGCCGGTTTTGCCTTCGTGCACGGAGAACCCGATGGTGTCGGTCTGTCGCTTTGGCCGAGCCGTCAGGCATTTCAAGATGTAGCCCGAGGGCTACTCTACTTCTACTATATGAGCCCTTTCCTCTCATTTTGATGCCCCAGGGCCACACATGACCACGCTCGCCGACGTCGCCGAAATGCTAAAGGAAGCCCACCGCGAAGCAGGTGTCTCACAAGAAGAACCGGCCCGCCGCGCGGGTGTTGCCCGAACCACTGTGACGCGCATGGAAACATGGCAAGGCACGATATGAGTGTCTCAGCACTGGTGCGTCTGCTCGAAGCGGCGGGATACGATCTGAACGTCGTCGCGCGTGGCTATGGCCGTACGCTTGAGGACATCCTCGCCGAGCAGCGTGCGGAGTCGGCGGCCCAGCGATGACACTGTTTATTTCGGAGCCACGAACGGGTTACGCTTGATCCGTCGCTGTGTCCTGTTTGCTTGCCGTGCACCAATGAAAAACGCCCAAGGCAAATGCCCCGGGCGTTTTGTTCTTCCTGCGACTAACCTGCTCGCAACCTGCGCGTCACACGCTACGCCATCAAGCCGTCACCGCGCTCAACGCATCCTCGGTCAACCACAGCGACTCGGCTAGATCCTGCTCGTTGAGATTGAGCCCATCGCCGCCGCGATCCACCACAATGAAATCGCTTACGTCGCCCAGCGCGATCAGCGGATGGTGCCAGACGCCTTTCGCATAGTTCACGCCTTGCCAGCCGCTCGTGACGAACGCACGAATCTGCGCCCGATCGAGCTCACCAGCCGGCGCCACCACGACGAGGTAAGGCTTGTCGTTCAGCGGCACAAACGCCTGGCTGCCGAGCGGATGGCGCTCGAGCATCTTCACCTCGAACGGCAGCACGCGCGGCTGGCCGCGAAACAGGTTCACCAATGTACGACCGCCCTCGTCCGTGACGTCCACTTTCGCGAGATCGTGATAGCGGATCGTCGTGCCGAGGTTGATCGGAATCTGCTTCGCGCCTTCGAGTTCGATCACGTCGCCGAACGCGGCGAACGCTTCCTTGGTCAACGGTTCGATGGCGAGCGTTTTCATTATGCGAGCGTACCCCACAAACGCAGACGCGAGACCCCGCCGTCCGGAATGATGTTAAAGCGCACGTGCGTCACCGGGCCGAGCGCCGCCACTTCGCTTTCGAAGTAATGCTGGTTGTCCATCTTCAGCTTCTGTTCGCCCAGCAGCACCGGCCAGAACATGGCTTGCGTGATCAGCGAGCTGTCCGTGCCGCCCGTGACATACGCGGCCTGGATCGAGCAACGGTCCGGATAGTTGCCCTTGAAGTGCGCGGTATCCACTTCGATTTTCTTGATCACACCCGGTTGCGCCAGGGCGACGATCGCCCAGTCGTTGCCCGGTTCGCGGCGGCGGCGCGTTTCCCAGCCGTCGCCCATGTTCACTCCACGGCCCGGCATCAGGATGGTGGAGGCTGCGCCGAAGTGCTGGTTGTTCGCGGCGACCAGATATGCGCCGTTTTCCATTGCGGCCAGATCGAACTGCTCGGTGCGGCTCGCGCCGGCCCAGTCCACTTGCGGCTGGCCATAGACGCGCAGACGCGCAATGCCGCCGTCCGGGTAAATGTTGACGCGCAAGTGCGTGTAGGCGTTGCTGTCGCTGACTTCGTGATAGTGGTGGCTGTTGCCTTGCAGCGTGGTCGACGGGACGATTTCGGTCCACTGGGTCGACTGGTTCGGCTGGCCGTCCACGACCCGCGCCGCTTCCACCGAAGCCGCCGGCGGGAAGTTACCCGTAAAGTGACTCGTATCGAGGTCGAGACCCTTGATTACGCCCGGGCGCGCCAGCTTCACCACGCACCAGTCGTAGCCGGTGGTGCGCTTGCGGCGCGTTTCCCAGCCGTCCATCCACTTGCCGTGATCGTCGTACTTGCCCGGAATAAAGACGGCAGGTTCCGGATTCAGCATCCGTTCCTTCGGCGCGAAGAAATCGTCGCTAGCCTCGAGCGCCTGTGCGCCGAGACGCGGGTCCGCCAGATTCACATAGCGGCGCGTGAAGTCCGGTGCGTTGGGGTCGAGAATCGGGAGTGCCATCTTTGTCTTCCTTCCTGTCTAATAGTGCTAAAAAGCGCTTCGTTTCGAGAACCGCGCCACAGACGAATGCCTGCGCGGCCGTGCTGATGTCAACGCGTGCTTACGCGTCGATCAGGTCGTCGAGCCTGAAGCGTGCGATACGGTAGATCTGGTCGAGGCTCGCGCGCAATTCGTCGGCGCGGCCGTTGTTCACGCGCGCTTCGAAATTGGCGATGATGCCGTGGCGGTCATAACCGCGCACCGCCAGAATGAACGGGAAGCCGAACTTCTCACGATACGCCGCGTTCAGTGCAACCAGCTTGTCGAACTCTGCCTGGGTGCATTGCGACAGGCCCGCGCCGCTTTGCTCGCGGGTCGACTCTGCCGTCAGTTCGCCGCGCACGGCTGCCTTGCCCGCAAGCTCCGGGTGGGCATTGATCAGCGCGAGCTGCTTCGCTTCGCCAGCGGTTTCCACGGCGTTCGACATCGTGTGATGCAGTGCGTCGATGCTCGCAAAGGGCCGCTGCCCGGCCGCGATTTCCGCAACCCACGGCGAATGCTCGAAAATGCCCGACAGCGCCGCGACGAACGCGTCGGTCGAGATGCTGTTCAGTTGATCCAGAGTGTATTGCATCGCCTTCATGCCGCAGCCCCGCGGTTGTTTTGTTGGTAAGGATGGTGTTCGCGCCAGTGCCGCGCAATGTCGACGCGCCGCGTCACCCAGACGCGGTCATGCTGTTCGATATGGTCAAGGAAGCGCTGCAGCGCGCGGAAGCGGCCTGGGCGGCCGAGCAACCGGCAGTGCATGCCGATTGAAAGCATCTTCGGCGCTTCGTCGCCCTCTTCGTAGAGCACGTCGAACGCGTCGCGCAGATAGGTGAAGAAGTGATCGGCGGTATTGAAGCCTTGCGGGCTCGCAAAGCGCATGTCGTTGGTGTCGAGCGTGTACGGCACGATCAGTTGCGGCGTCTTCGCGCCACCGCTGACTTCGACGTCCGTCCAGAACGGCAGGTCGTCGCCGTAGTAATCCGAGTCGTACAGGAAGCCGCCGTATTCGGCGACGAGGCGACGTGTATTGGGACTGTCACGGCCGGTGTACCAGCCGAGCGGCCGCTCGCCGGTTACGCGTTCGATTGCTTCCATGCCGAGGCGCATGTGTTCCGCCTCTTTCTCCGGCGACATGTCCTGGTAGTGAATCCAGCGGTAGCCGTGGCAGGCGATCTCGTGCCCCAGTTCGACAAAGGCGCGCGCAAGCTCCGGATGGCGCTCGATGGCCATGCCGACGCCAAATACGGTCAGCGGCAGGCCGCGCTTTTCGAATTCGCGCAGGATGCGCCAGACACCGGCGCGCGAGCCGTACTCGTAGATCGACTCCATGCTCATGTGGCGCGCCGGATAGGCGGCCGCGCCGACGATCTCCGAGAGGAACTGCTCCGAGCCCGGGTCGCCGTGCAGCACGCAGTTTTCGCCGCCCTCTTCATAATTGAGCACGAATTGCACCGCGACGCGCGCTCGCCCCGGCCAGTTTGCCTGCACCGGGTGACGGCCGTAGCCGATCAGGTCGCGTGGATAGTTCGAGTCGAGTGGCATGGTTTGACGAATGCGTGGTGACAAAAACGGGGTGAAGAAACCTGAAACGCGCCTGAATCTCGCGCCGACGCGGGCGGAAACCGCCAAGAATGCCCATTGATTCGCCCAGCGTCTGGTGGAACCAGTGTAGCGAAAACACCCGGGTGCGCCCATACACCCGGGCAGATAGTGCGTGTCAGACCAGAAGTATGTGCGGGGCCGGCTGGCTGGGGGTTTGCGGTCCGGTGGGACTGGCGTTTACCCGGCCTTTAAAACCCGAAACGCGCCGGCGGTCTCACGGGATGCGCCTCCGTCGGACTAAACGCTTCGAACGCACCGTCATAGCGTTTCAGGAGCGGGCGCGCATAGTCGCCGCGCTTGGCCGTGCCAAGCCGCAGCGTGACCAGCGCCTCCACCCACTTCACGGCCGCCGTGACGCCTTCGACCACCGGCACACCCAGTTCGCCCTGAATCTGCGCGCACAGCTCGGCCATCCCCGCACAACCGAGCACGATCGCCTCCGAGCCGTCCTCCTCGAGCGCCCGGCGACACTCTTCGAGAATGATACGGCGCGCCTCCGAGCCGGGCTGGTCGAGTTCGAGCACGGCTACATCGGTCGCGCGCACGTTGTTGCAGAAGCGCGTCATGCCGTAGCGCTCGGCCAGATGCCAGGCCATGCCGCAGGTGCGCGCGAGCGTGGTCACCACCGAAAACGACGGCGCCAACACGCTCGCCACGTGCATCGCCGCTTCGGCAATGCCGATCACCGGCCCACGCGCCAGTTCGCGGGCCGCGTACAGCCCGGGGTCGCCAAAGCAGGCAATCACGTAGCCGTCGCAGCCGTCACGCTCGCCCGCCGCGACCTCCGCCAGCAGGCCGGGCGTGGCAAGCGCTTCGTCGTAATAGCCTTCGATCGACGGCGGCCCCATGGTCGGGCTGACCGCTATCACCTCGGTGCCGGGCGCGACCACCTCCCTTGCACAGCGCCCCATCGCGTCGGTCATCCGCTGAGTCGTGTTCGGGTTGATCAGTTTGATACGCATCTCGTACTCCTGTTACGGCAGGCCTATCGGAAACTCAGCGAAGCGTCAGCGCGCGGTAGAACACAGCGCCCAGCGCAGCACCGATAAACCACGAGAAATTCGCCATACCGTCGAGCGACGGCACCATCACGCAGATCACCGCGATCACCGCGGCAGGCAACAATGCCGCGACGGCCTTGTAATTCACACCGTTGCGGTACCAGTACGTCCCCGTTTCGGAGACGGTGTAAAGATCGTCCAGTACGATTTTCTGCCGCTTCACGAGGTAGAAATCGACGATCAGGACACCATACAAAGGTCCGATAAAGCTACCGAGCACGTCAAGGGTGTAGTGAATCACCGCCGGGTTGTTGAAGAGGTTCCATGGCGTGATGAAAATCGATGCGACCGCGGCCAGCATCCCGCCCATCCGCCAACTAATGAGGCGCGGCGCGACGTTCGAAAAATCGAAGGCCGGCGAGACGAAGTTAGCCACGATATTGATCCCGATCGTCGCAATCGTAAAGGTCAGCGCACCGAGAATTACCGCCATCGGATAGTCGATCCGTCCGACCGTTTCGACCGGGTCCGTAATCAACTGCCCGAACACCGGCAGCGTGGCGGCGGTCGTCACCACGGTCACCAGCGAGAACGCCAGGAAGTTGACCGGTAAGCCCCAGAAGTTGCCCTTCTTCACGCTGCGGAAGCTCTTACCGTAACGCGAAAAGTCGCCGAAATTCAGCATCGGACCCGAGAAATAGGACACCACCAGCGAGATCGCGGTGATCATCACCGGCACCACGCCGAGCCCGTGATATTTGACGCCGCCCAGGTTGATGCCGATGTTTTGCCAGCCGGCGCGCCACACCATATAGCCCGCGAGGATGAACATCACCACGTAGACGGCTGGTCCGGCGAAATCGATAAACTTCTTGATCGTCTCCATGCCGTGCCAGAACACCAGCGCCTGCAGCACCCATAGCAGCATGAAGCCGCCCCAGCCGAGCGCGGAAAGGCCCATGAAGCCATGCCGGTGCATGTCCGCATAGGGCAGCCATTGCGGGAAGAATTTGAGCACGACGATCACCAGCGCGCTCGACGCAAGATAGGTCTGAATCCCGTACCACGCAACAGCGATCAAACCGCGAATCACGGCGGGAAGGTTCGCCCCGAGCACACCGAAGGTCGCACGGCAGGCAACCGGATACGGCACACCGTTCTGCTGGCTCGGCTTGGCAATCAGGTTGCACAACAGGTTGACGATCGTGATGCCGACCAGCAGCGCGATCAGCACCTGCCAACTGGTGAGGCCGAGAGCGAACAGACTGCCGGCGAATACATAACCGCCGACGCTGTGCACATCCGACATCCAGAACGCGAAGATGTTATAGGCGCTCCACGTCTGATGGCGCAGCGGCGCGAGGTCTTCGTTAAATAGGCGCTCGCTGTAACCGGCCGGCACCTCGGGATCGCCCGAAGAGTCGCCGCTGCTGAAGCCGGGATTGGCGGAAATCGCGGGATTATGCGGTGCTGCACTGAACTGAGCCATGACTGCTCCTTGGGTGTAGGGACTGGCGATTGCGCATCGACGGGCACTGCATCCGTCACCCACAGCCCCTTCCAGGTCAGGAGGGGTCTTGCAGGCATGACGGCACCGCGGTTGTCTCTGTCCTTAGTTGCACATTTATCTGTACAACTAAGCACTTTTTGTTATCGCTTCGCCACTAACCGCGCTCTTGTGCCGAAGCGTTCTCGCGCACACGGCCCGTCAGGGCGGCCGTATGCAGGCCGTGTGGACGAGCTTCGCCACACCGCCGGTTCGCGATGATTTGTCAGTTCAAATTCTGTGCGGCGCGCCCAAGCGCGCTTTTACTACGAGCGTATTGCTTACGCGCGTCGAGCGACGCGCGCGGGTGGACCAATCAAGACGCCGCTTTTGCCGGCAACATGCCGAACACTTCGTGCAGATCCGCTGCGCCGCGCGCCGGCCTATCCAGCATCTTCAGCTCGACGCTTTGCAGGTGGCGCGACATCAGGGCGGCCGCCTCCTTCGCATTGCCGGTGTCGAGCGCGACGAGAATCGCTTCGTGGTCTTCGAACGAGCACGGGCTGCGGCCGAGCGACTCGTACAAAGCCGAAATCAAGGTCGAGCGTGCTACCAGCCCGTTCAGGCAGTCGCACAACACGGTATTGCCCGTGAGCGACGCCAGTTCGGTATGGAACTCGCCCGAGAGCCGGATCCAGGCCGAAAAATCGCGCGTTTCAAAAGCCTTGCGCTCTCGGCCGATCATGCTGCCGAGATGCTTCAGGCGGCGCGGGCCATGCCCGGAGCAGATCCGCTCCACCACCGCGAGTTCGATGATGCGGCGCATCTCGAACACCTCATGGACTTCCTGCAGCGACGGACTCGCGACAAAAGCGCCGCGGTTCGGCTCGAGATCGACGAGCCGGTCGGTCGCCAGTAACGCGAGCGCCTGGCGAATCGGGCCACGCTTGACGCCGAATACTTCGCACAACTGCGCTTCAGTCAACTTGGCTCCAGGCGCCAGCCGATGCTCGAGGATTGCGGCACGAATGCGCTCGGCAATCGCGTCGGGTTTTGAACCATTCGAGGTGGCTAAGGAGAGGGTCGACATGATATGCGTTCCGTTATGTTGCCCATCTTAGGATGGACACAAAGATTGTCAACAATTTCAATATTGAATTTTCGACGATTGAAGTTCGACGACTGAGGCGTCCGCTCGGAGATTCGCTCAGATGGCTACTGGGCTTGGCTGTGAGAATAATTCATACGAATCGCCCCTCTTTTTGCTGGACTATTTTGTCAACAAAATAGTCCAGCAAAACTCAGCCCAGGTGCTGTGCGGAGCCTGATGCGACTGACCGTTAGTTGCCTTTTGTGCACAAAAACAAAGCGGGCAGCGCCCGCTTCGTCTCCAGCCCCATGCAAGATGGCGCTGCTCCCCTCCGAAGACTAGCTGAGGTACGGGTAACCCGATACTGTCAGCTTAAAGCCATGCGCATCTGACACGAGATGCGCGTCCGCCCCAACCGGCAGCGTCAACAGGTTAGGGATATGGCCGAACTGCAGACCCGTGATCACCGGAATACCGATCACCGAGCGCACATGCTCGATCATCGCGTTCAGGTCGTAGCCGTTGTCGTACTCGAACGCCTTGCCGCCGGACAGATCGCCGATCACCAGCGCCTGCTGCCGCTCGAGGATGCCTGCCAGATGCAGTTGATACAGCGTCCGTTCGATCCGGAACGGCTGCTCATTGACGTCCTCGACAAACAGGATGCCACCCTCGACCGGTGGCATATAGGGCGTGCCGACCAGCGAGGCGAGCACCGCCAGATTGCCGCCCCACAGCATGCCGCTGACGTCGACGGCTTGCGCCTGTGGCACGCTGCCTGTGACCGTGAAGGTCGGCTTCGTCAGCGCGTTCCAGAAGTGCTGCATGGTGAACTCGCTGAGTTCCTCCGCGCCAAAGTCGCCCAGGAGCATCGGGCCGCCGAACGTCTTCAGCCCAGCCCGCGAGAGAAGCGCCAACTGGATCGCCGTGAAATCGCTGTGTCCGACCAGCGCGATGGGCTGATCGGTCAACCGGCGTTGCAGGCCTTCGTAATCGAGCCCGTGCAGGATGCGCACGGCGCCGTAGCCGCCGCGCACCGCGAGCACGATGTCCGGCAGTTTGCGTGACGGGTCGGCCAGGTGGTTCAGTTCGGCAGCACGCTCGCCGTCCGTGCCGGCGAAGCGCTGAAAGCGGCGCTCGGTTGCGTGGACGCCCTCGACGTGATGTCCTTGCGCATGCAACCGATGCAGCGCACGACGAATCGCCTCCGGGTCATGGGGATAGCCCGAAGGCGCGATCAGTTCGAAAGTGCGATGGGCAATCATGATCGCCAGTACGAAGAGTGATGGTTCTTAGAGTGATTCGGCTGACGGGGGTTCGCCGCGAGCCGCCTCGCGGGCTTCGCGCAACGCGCGCCGCCGTTCGGCAAAGAAGGACTTGAGCGCCGCGGCGCACTCGCTCTCCAGCGCACCGCCCACCACCGTAGTGTGATGATTGAGCTGCGGATTGGCAAACGCATCCACCACGCTGCCGCATGCGCCAGTCTTCGGATCGCGCGCGCCGAACACGACGCGGGCAATGCGCGCGTGCATGATGGCGCCGGCACACATCAGACAAGGCTCGAGCGTCACGTACAGCTCGCAACCGGGCAGGCGGTAATTTTCCAGCGTCTGGGCAGCGGCGCGCAACGCGACCATCTCGGCGTGCGCGGATGGGTCGTGTGCAGCGATCGGATGATTGAAGCCTCTCGCGATGACCTCGTCGCCGCGCACCAGCACGGCGCCCACCGGCACTTCGCCAGCCGCGCGCGCTTCTTCGGCGGCGGCCTGGGCCAGCTTCATGAAATGGAGATCGCGTTCCGTGAAGGCGACGGGAACGGCTTGCGGTGCATCGGGTGGCGCATCATGCAGCGGTGCGCTGTTCGCGCTCGGCTGCTCGCTCACTGCGGCCCCGGCAGACCGGCGGCTGCACCGGACAGGTCGCCCGGGTGACCGGCAGCGCCTGCGGCGCGTTCGGAGAGGCGCTCCGCAATCCGCCGGCAGTACTCGCGCGGCAACACCAGCGGGCCGCCGCGCAATGATTCGAGTGCCATGTCGAGCGCCAGCATCCGCGCCTGCAGGCGGCAACGGGCGGCACGGTCGCTGACCGCGTTCAGTTCGTCCTGCAGGTCGCGCAACGCCCGCAGTTGTTCGGCGGCGGGCGGCACAAAGCCCGCATTCTTCAGGATCCGGTTCGCGACGCGCACTTCCTGAGGCACCTGGACATCGTCCTCCTGCGCAAGTGCGACACCTGCTCCCGGCAAATCGTCGAACTCACCGCGCGCTGCCGCGGCGGCTATACGCTGTTCAACTAACGCATCAAGCAATCTCATCTGCAGTCCACTACGTTGCGGCCCACGCATTCTATCAGGGAGCAAGATGTAAGGTTCGACCATGAGGCTGACAAACCCCTCTGATTTTCGGATTCTGCGTATTTGAGGGCCATAGGGTGCCGCGTTAGGGTCATGGCTCTCGTAGCGGCCGCGCAGACCGGAGCTTTACGATTTGCTTTCGCAGCGCGGCCATCGCCCTTTATCGTAGCCAGTGACTTCAAAGTGCTTATGCGTGCCGACCTGCCCTGCCCATCCCTTGTGACCCACTCGTCCGATGTCCGTTTCGACGCTAAACAAGCGGGCCGGCATGACATGGAAACCTGTTCCCCAAGACACCGCCAGCGCGGGCCATCGCTGCTGCGCACTGTGTTGGCGGGCCTCGCGGTGTCGATCGCGCTCTCGGGCTGCGGCGTATTCTGCGGCGGCGCGGGCGGTAGCGGCGGGGGTTTCGCAGCCGGTTGCGCCACGGGCGTACGCTTTTGACGCCCCCTCGTAAATTTCTGTAACGGGTGCGCGAACCGCTGTAATCTGGATCTCGCGCGCGCCCACTATGCTTCGGGCGCGCGGTGGCGCATCGCCACGACGCCCATCCCGCAGGACTATGACTCGAGATCCAGACCACTCATCCCCGCAGCACAGCCGCGACCCAGCCGGCCATGACGATAGCCGCGAGGCTTTCCCGCTCGACCCGGCCCAGCATCGAGCGCTCGCCGACGCGAGACGCGCTGCCGGTGACGAGCTTGGCGCCGTCGCCCATCTGATCGCCGCCCACACGCTGGACGCTTACGCGAGTGGCGCCGCCGACGCAACGGCCGCGAACCTCTGCGACGTCGCCACCGGCTACTTCATGAAAGGCGATCATGAGATCGCCGCGGCCTGGTATGAACTCGTCCTGACACTCGACCCGAACCTCGCGATTGCCTGCCAGAACCTCGCCGCGATCCACGCCGGCGCGGGACGCACCGCCGCGGCCGATGCCTGGCGCGAACGCGCTTACCGGCTGCAGCGCGTGTTCGTCGAACAGGCGCCCGGCCATACACGCCGTGTACTGTTGCTGTGCGCGGGCCGCGCCTCGGGCAACGTGCCGTTCGACGCGCTGTTGCCCGGCGCGATCAACTGCAGGATCAAATACGCCGTCGATTACGCGGACGAAGCCGAAGACGCGCAGCTCCCGTCGTTCGATCTGGTGTTCAATGCAATCGGCGAGCCGGATGTCGCCGCGCCGCTCGCCGCGCGGCTCGAGCGCTTCACGTCCAGTCTGAAGTCAAACCCGGCGGCCCGCAGCGCCCGAGCGCTGCTCAACCCGCCCGCCGGCGTCGCGCGGACTGCGCGCCACCGCATCCCCGCATTGCTCGGTGATCTGCACGATGTGCAAGTCGCGCAATGCATCCGCGTCGACACTGCGCCGGCCTCGCCCGAAGCGCTCGCCGCAATGCTAGCCGACAGCGGTATTGCGCTGCCGGTGTTAGCCCGCCCAGCGGCGGCTCACGGCGGCGAAGGACTGGTTCGCTGCGACGACCTAAGCGCGCTGCTGACGCGGCTACGAAATTACGAAGCAGGTCCACAGTACCTGACTGCGTATCGCGATACCCGCTCGGCGGACGGCTACTACCGCAAGTACCGGATGATTTTCGTCGACCGCGAGCCGTTTCCTTATCATCTGGCGATCTCGCCGCACTGGATGGTCCACTACTTCTCGGCAGAGATGGAAGGGCATGCGTGGAAGCTGGACGAGGAGCGGCGTTTCCTGGAAGATCCCGCCGCGGCGTTAGGCGAGCGCGCACTGCAGGCGATTGCTGCGATCGGCCGCCGGCTCGAACTCGATTACGCCGGGATCGACTTCACACTCCTGCCCGACGGGCAGGTTTTCGTCTTCGAGGCCAACGCCACCATGCTGGCGCACTATGAGCGCAGCACGGGAGCGCTGGCACACAAGAATCCTTTTGTCCAACATATCGTCGACGCGTTCGAACGGTTGTTGAAGCGTCGCACGGCGGTTGAATGAACAATGCTATGAATTTTTCCGGCGGCCCGGGCGCATTGCCGGCCACGGTGTTGAGTGAGACGCGCGAGGCCATCGCAGCGTTGCATGAGACCGGTCTCTCGGTGCTAGGGATGAGCCACCGCTCGGCGTGGTTCCGTGGCGTGCTCGATGAAGCCGAGCACAATCTGCGCGTGCTGCTCGGCATCCCGGATCACTATCACGTGCTGTTTATGCAAGGCGGCAGCAGCCTGCAATTCTCGATGCTGCCGATGAATTTCCTGCGCGCGAGCGGCCGCCACGCCGAGTACATCGTGTCGGGTTACTGGAGCGCCAAGGCGCCAGTGGAAGCGCGCCACGAAGGCGACACGCGGGTAGTATGGGATGGCGGTGGCGACGGCTACCGCCGCCTGCCGGCAGCGGATGAGTTGCAGCTATCGCCGCAGGCAGCGTATCTGCATTACGTGTCCAACGAAACCGTCGAAGGACTCGAATTCACCGACGCCCCCGGCTTGCCCGAGGTGCCGCTGGTGTGCGACATGTCGTCGAACCTGCTGGCCGCGCCGCTCGATATCGAGCGCTACGCCATGATCTACGCGCATGCGCAGAAGAACCTCGGCCCGGCCGGCGTCACCGTGGTGATCCTGCGCGACGAGTTCGCGCAGCGCGCCACCCACGCCTTGCCCACCCTGCTCGACTACCGCACCCATATCGCCGCGCGCTCGGTCTACAACACGCCACCGGTGTTCGCCATCTATGTGCTGATGCTGGTGACGCGCTGGCTGCGCGACGAGGTGGGTGGCGTCGCGAAGATGGCCGACATCAACCGCTCCAAGTCGGCACAACTATACAGCGCGCTCGATGCGGATCCTGCGTTCTACAGCGTGCATGGTGCACGCGAGTGCCGTTCGACGATGAATGTGGCGTTCCGCCTGCCCGATCCGCAGATGGAGGCGCGCTTTCTCGAAGCCGCCGCGCGCGAGGGCTTTCACGGCCTCGAAGGACACCGCTCGATCGGCGGCCTGCGCGCATCGCTCTACAACGCGGTGACGCTGGAGGCGGTCACCGCATTAGCGGAGTGGCTGGGCGAGTTTCGCCGCCGCGAGGGTTAGGCGGCGCGGCGCAGCGTCAATGAGCGGACAGATGCTGGTCGAGGAACGGCACGAAACCGTTTTGCGTCGCCACGATCTTCTTGACGCACTCATCGTAGTCCGAGCCCATCGTACGATCCGGGCCGTACATGCCGCGGCACTGCGCATACAGTGTGATAGTCGCGCCAGCGCCGTGCGCCGCCCGGTTCGCCGAATAGACTGCGTGACCCGAGCGGCCCGGCACGTCGGATTCGATCGCAACCGCGTCAGAGCGTACCACCGGCTCTTCCGAATGCTGCGCCACGTAGTCCTTCGTCAGTTGCCAGGCCTGATCGCATTGCGCCTGATCGCGGCAGGTGGCCGTGGCATCCGTCTGAGCCGCCTCCAGAAGGCGTTCGGAGCGGGCAAAGTCGTTGTCTCGTTGCGCCTCTTTGTCGGCGGATGACGCACAGGCAGTAAGCGTAAGCGCAGCGAGGACGGCGAGCGCAGCGGCGAGAGTCGTTTTCACTGGATGAAGGTCCCGAGTCGAAGTCGACGGAGATTATAGACAAGTGCGCGCCCCAGTCGCAGTTGTCGGGATGAGGGCGCAATAGCGCTGCGGTGAGTAGTCTCGGCGAAGTGGCGATTCAGGCCAGAAAGACCCGATAGAAGCTAAAGGCGTTCAAGCAAAGCCGGCAGATTTGAGCGCCATGGATTCGTCGGTGTCGTGTGCACAAGGCTGCCATGGTGGTGTATTGGCATCCCGCTGTCGAGTAGTGGCGGACAAAGCGTGCCCGTCCGCAACTATCGAAACACCACGGTTTTAGGAGCTTTCGCGCGCCGTGCGGCGGTGCGGCGCGCCTTGAGCTTCTTGAACCAGATAACAAGGCCGGTCGCGCTCAGCAACGCCACCATCACGCCCATGAAGCTGACGAGGACGCGTCCAGGCAGCCCCAAAATACGTCCTGAATGCAGCGGGAACTGCGCCTGCATGAAGACATCCCCAGCGCTCCCACGCCACGGCACCGAACCGCCTACCTGGCGCCCGGTCTGCGCGTCCCAATAGATCCATGCATTGCCAAGGCTGCCGTCAGCGTAATCGCCGCCCGGCTTGAAATAGCCCACGCCGTACAGATTGAGCGAGGCGATTTCGAAGGTCGCGCCCGGCGCGGCGCTCAACTTCATCTCCTGTCCGGCGGCTGTCGCCAACGCTACGATGCGCTCGCGGCTCAAGCTCGCGGCACCGGCCGGATGCGGCGCAAGCAGTTCAGGATTGCTTTCGGGCTCGGGCGTCAGCGTCGAAAAGAGCGACACGACCGGCCGCATGACAGGCTGCGCGAGGTTCATCCCGATCGAGGTCAGCGCAATCACGCCCAGCAGCCCCCACACCCATACGCCGCCCGAGCGATGCAGGTCGAACACCAGCGCATAGCCGCCACGCTGGACCCGAAACGCCAACGACTTGCGCCACGCCTTGAAGCTCGGAAACGCCAGCACTAGCGCAATCACACTATCGAACAACCAGACGATCGCGACGATCCCCAGCAACCAGACACCAATGGCGATACCGTTGCCGGTGGTGGGCAGATACAGCGTGTAGTGAAACTGATAAAGGAACGGCATCAGATTGAGCCGCTTGAGCGACAACGCGCCCCAGTCGCGGCGCGCCTGGATGCGCCCGGTAGCGGGATCCACGGCGATCTGATTGAAGCCCAGCGCATAAGGCTGGCCGGTGGAGGGATCGCGCCGACCCTCGACGCGCATCAGCAGGGTTCGGCCCGGCACCACGCCCAGCGGCAGATAGGTCACGCGCAGGTGCGGGTCTGCGGCCTCGACCCGGTTGGCGAGTTCCAGTGACGACAGCGCAGGGGCGGCCGAACGTGCGTAGTAGAACTCAGGGTTCAAGAGCGCATCGAGCTCCTGATTCCACGCGATAACGGCGCCTGTGAGACCGGAGACGAACAGGAACAGCGCCGTGCCGATGCCGAACCAGCGATGCAGGCGGACAAGTATCGGTCTCATCGGCGTAACGGCACGGGCATGCAGGCGCCGCGCGGCGCCTGAACAATGTCGTCATGCGGCATCGGCGCCCGCATTTAGAACTGCATCGTCGCACTCACCACGGCGGTGCGCGTCGGCGACGGTGCAACGTAGTAGCCCCAGGCCGTGGTCCAGTAGCGGCGATTGAACAGATTGTTGATGCCCGCGCGCAAGGTCACGTCCTTGCCGGCGATCCGCGTGTCGTATCGGCCGCTCAGGTCGTACGTCACGTACGACGGCACGAACTGGGTATTCGCGGCATCGACGGCCATGTCGCTCACATACTTGCCGCCAAACGCGAGCGTAAGCGGTCGCAGATACGACGGGTTGTATTCGATGCGGCCCGTCGCCGTGAAGCGCGGCGCGCCGTAGACACGCTTGCCGTCGATGCTCGGGTCGTCGATATCGACGGCCTTGGCGTCGAGCCACATCACCCCGCCGAGAATGCGCCACTCGTTGGTGAGCGCGAGCCAGCCGCTTGCATCGACACCGGTATAGCGCTTGGTGCCGTCTTGCACGAAGACGTTGGCGGTGTTGGTGTAGCCGTAGCCCTGGTCGACGCGGAACAGCGCCAGATTAGCGCCCCACTTCGCGTGATCCGTCTTGACGCCGACTTCATATTGCTTGCTGCGCAAGGGGCCAAAGGTAGCCGGATAGTTGACGTTGGTGTTCGATGCCGAACCGCCCTGCTCCAGCGACTCGACATAGCTCGCATAGAGTGTGGAATACGGATCGGTCTTGAACATCAGCGCGACGGTCGGCGTGACCGGGTCCGCACTGTATTGCGACGTCACCGCGCTGCTCGGAGCGTAGACGTCCTGGCGGAACTGCGTGTAACGCAGACCGAGCAAGGCGGAGAAACGCGAGGTGAACTGCACGGTGTCGCTCGCGTAAAGCGCGGCCTGAGTGGCGCGCGACTGGCGGTACAGATTCTCGCCGATTCCGACCTCGGCATTGGTCAGCAACGAACTGCCGTACAGATTGCCGGTGCCGAGCGAATAGCCGCTGTTCCAGCCTGTGCTGTTGTCGTATTCGCTGGTCTGCGACTGAAAGCCCGCACCGATCACGACGTCATGCTTGATGACGCCGGTATTGAACTGCCCCTGCACCATCGCGTCGACGTTCTGATAGAAGTAGCGCGTCATGGCGGCATACAGCGTGTTCGTATAGTCGCCTGCGCTGTTCGTCACGTACAGCAGACTATCGGAGTTGGTGCGGTTTTCCTTGGCGAAGCGATACTTCAGGCTCGCGTGCCAGTTATCCGAGAGACGATAGTCGAGACCCGTGCCGAACGAGGCCATCTCCGTCTGATAGTAATTCTGCGGCTGCGTAAGGTCCCGGGTGATCGAGCTCGCGTCGGGAATGCCCAGCCCGGAACCGAACATCAGGCCGAACAGCGTGCCGTTGGTTTTGCGCTTCTGATACAACGCGTCGGCGCTCCAGGTGAGATCTGGGGTAATGCGGAAGTCGAGCGCCAGCGACGCCACCTGGCGGCGCACGTGACCGTTCTGCTCGGCGGTATTGCCGTCTTCGTTCACCAGGTTGAGCCGGTAACCGAAGCGGTTGTCGTTGCCGAAACGCCCGCCCAGATCGAGCTTTTCGCTGAACACGCCGGCCGACTCGTAACCGACCGAAATGCTGCGATACGGATCGTCGGTCGGGCGCTTCAGGACATAGTTGACGATCCCGCCCGGCGAGCCGAAGCCATACATGAACCCGGACAGGCCCTTGAGCAGTTGCACCTGTTCGAAGGGCTCGAGCGGCAGATCGGTGTCCCACGACGGAAAGCTCTGAGCATCCACCTTGATGCCGTTCAGGGTATCGACCGGCATGCCGCGGATGCTGAACATCGAGTTTTCGCTGATCCGGTTGCTGCTGCTGACCGCGGCGGCCGGGTCGTACATGAACAGATCGTTGGCGGTCGACGCCATCAGATCCTCAGCCTCCTCGCTCGTCACAACGTGTGTGGAGAACGGCGTGTCCACCTGCTTGCGCGAACCCAGCGCGCCAGCGCTGACGGTGTCGGTCTGGGTGGGGGAGTCGGCCGTCGCGGTGACGCTGACGACGGGCAGTGTCTCCGCGTCCGTCGCAGCGCTTTGGGCCCAGCCAGGTGTCGAGAGCGTCGAGAGCGACAAGCCGACGCTTGCAAACAGCGCGGCACTGAGAAGCGAAGGAGTACGGTTCGCGCCGCGGACAAACGCGGGACGACTGGCGGTAGACAGGTTCAGCATCGTGTTCGGATTGAGCGCAGGCGCGAACAAACGCCCGTGCAGCAAGGCTTGCGCGGGACGGAAGCGCTCGTAGCGGTTGTGGTTAGGCGGAATGCATATTTGTGAACGCGAATGATAATGCGAGTGATTCTCATCTGCAACATAAATCTTGCGGAGAGCTTTCTGGGATGCCGTGAGGGAGGGCAACGGCCAGGAGCCACGCCTTCGAGCGGCACGTGCGCCAGCCGGGCCACTCCCTGATCGAGCAATGCGCGTCGTGGGCAAAAAAAAGCCCCGAGGCTCGCGCGCTCAGGGGGTGCGCATTATTCGACGACCCGTTATTTATCCGGACTCCTGATGAAGTCCGTCGGCATATAAAAAAAGCCGGCGCAAGCCGGCTGAAAGACTCTAGCGATTTCCGAGGGGTCGCTAGAACCTGAGAGAGACCACATTATGCTCAAGTCGAGAGCATGCATTCCTCCAATAAGACTGCAAAACCGGCATCACATTAGCGTTTTGCGATCTTCGTCCGTGTGTCCGCCGTGTGCCGGCGGCGCCGCACAATAGGCAGGTTCCGCTCGCATACCTGGGGTGATGGCACAGTAAGCAGGCTTTGCTTCCATCCCCGGTGTGATCGCACAGTAAGCCGGCTTCGCTCCCACCCCCGGTGTGATCGCACAGTACGCTGGCTTCGCTCCCACCCCCGGCGTAATCGCACAGTACGCTGGCTTCGCTCCCACCCCCGGTGTGATCGCACAGTACGCTGGCTTCGCCTCCACCCCCAATGCGGTGCCAAACTCGCGCGCCATCAATTCGCTTGTTGCCCCCGCCAATTCGAACAGACGCGCTTCATCCTCGGCCCCATCGATACCCACGTAGGGGTTGTGGTGCAGCACGTAGCCGAAGATACGCTCGCAATCCGGCGCATAGCGCTGCGTATCGAGAATGTGGGCGTGCCAGAACTGATCCACCTCCTCGCCCGGTACGATCGCGACCGTGGGGTACTTCGCCGACAATTTCAGGAATTGCCGATACCCAAGCTCGGCTCGCGTCACCGTCTCCGGAGTCCACCCACCGTCATGCCGATGAAGCAACTTCGCCTTCATCCGGTCGAACTCAAGCTCGTCGATTGCCTGCCAGGCCCCCGCTACATCCCGTATTTGCTCTTGCATGGTAAAGCTCCTTTCTCGTGTGGTGAGCGCGTCTGCAGAATGATGTTCAGACACGCACGGCTTGCGGATCCTGCTCTTCGGCAAGACCGCGATCCGACCGGCGACTCAAAAAGGCGGTCATGTCGCTGGCAGGAATAGGACGGCTGAAGAAGTACCCCTGGACTTCATCGCAGCCTTCATTACGCAGAAAATCGATGTGCGCCTGAGTCTCGGCGCCCTCGGCGACGACCTCCAGGCCAAGGCTGTGTCCGAGCGCAATAACCGCGCTGGCAATCTGCGCGTCGCTCTCGCTGTCGGGCACATCGCGGATAAACGACCGGTCGATTTTCACCACGTCGATCGGGAAGTGGTTCAGATAGGCTAACGATGAATACCCGGTGCCGAAATCGTCGATCGACAGGCGAACACCCGTTCTCTTCAGACTCGTGAGCCAGCCGGCTGCCTGTTCGGGATGGCGCATGACCATGCTCTCGGTCAACTCCAGCTCGAGCAACTCACCGGGCAGTTGCGCGTGTTCGAGCGCCGCGACAATCTCGGTGTGCAGATGCGGATCGGTAAACTGGCGCGCCGACAGATTGACGGACACGCGTATGGGTCCGAGGCCTTGCGCGAGCCACTCGGCGTTCTGCCGGCATGCCTCGCGCAACACCCACGCCCCAATCGGAACAATCGCACCGGTTTGTTCGGCCAGTGGAATGAAATCCGATGGCATCACCAGTCCAACCGTTGGGTGATTCCAGCGGATCAGCGCCTCGACGCCGGTACACCTGTTTGAGCTCAGCGAGATACGCGGCTGGTAGTACAGCACGAACTCGCCCCTGTCGACCGCAAACCGCAGATCGGACTCCATATCGATACGGCGCTCGAGAGACGTACTCATCTCGCGGACGTACAGTTGGTGCGTATTCTTGCCCCGCTGCTTGGCGCCATACATCGCGATATCCGCATGCTTGAGGAGCGTCTGGGCGTCGTCGCCATCGCCGGGGAACGAACTGATGCCGATACTGGCGGTCACCGCCAATTGCCTTCCGCTCACCATAAACGGATCGGCAAGCGCGGCCCGGACCGCATCGATGGAGCGATTGACATCAGTTGGCTCGTCCCGCTGTCCCTCGACTAGCACGATGAATTCGTCCCCGCCCAGACGGGCGATGATCCCGGTCTGCGTCACCTGCTGGCGCAGCCGGTCGGCAACGGCACGCAGCAGCAGGTCGCCAGCGTTGTGTCCAAGCGAGTCGTTGACGTCCTTGAACTGATCCAGATCGATAAAGAGGACATAGAGTACGGTCTCGTCGCGGCGTGCGCGCAATAGCGCCTCTTCGAGCTGGTCCCTGAACATCAGGCGGTTCGGCAAACCAGTCAGCACGTCGTGATTCGCGATGAAGCGCAGATTCTCTTCAGCCTGGCGCCGCAGCAGGAAGTGGCTCGCCTGGATGGCGACCGAGCGCGCCATTGCCAGCGCATGGGGCTCCGTCTGGCGCCGGTCGCGCGCATAGAATTCCGCCATGCCGAGCGTCGTTGAACCGGCACGCAACGGGAAGGTGAACACCGTCGTGATACCCGCCGCCGCGAGCCATTCGGCGTGCGCGAGGCGCGTCAAGGTATGCTGTCCCGAGCTCCAGCAAGGCTCCGTTGCGCCCTCCGCGGCGGCAGCCGATGGGCTATCCCGTCGCGACAGCAGCCAGCGCTCGAGTTCCGGGACGCGCGTGCTATAGGTGACACCAAGCGATTGTCGCTGACTGTGTTCGGTCGGCCAGAACGCACCCGCCTCCCAGCCCATGCCATCCACCAGCACCTCGATCAGTTGCCTGAACACGTCGAACTCGCTCGTCGCCGTCGCCAGTTGCAGGGTGATGGCATGCTCCTGCTGCTGTGCGCGCTCCGCCGACTTGCGTTGCGTGATTTCCAGCGCGGTTCCACGCAGTGCCCGCTGATCGGGCGAACCGTACGCGTGCCCGATCAGATGCAGCCATCCTCTTCGCCCCCGCGAGGACCGGTAGCGGCATTCGATCTGGAACGGGGCACCGGTACGAAGCGTCCGGTTGGCGCAGGCCGCGAGCTTCGCGCGATCCGCCGGGTCGATCAGGTTCATCAGTGCCGCCGGGGTCGGCGCCCCGCGTCGCCAACCGAGGAGGCGAATCATCTCGTTCGACAGAAGGACCATCTTGCCGTCGGGACTGATCTGCCAGTCACCCAGATGGGCAATGCGCTGTGCTTCGGCGCGGGCGATTTCGCTCGCCCTGAGCGTATGCGTGATCCGTTCGGCCAGCCTGACGGCACGCACCCGCGAACTTGACAACGCGTAGCCCAGCGAGCTCAGCAGCACGCTGATCACCGTGCCCGCGATCGCGGCAAATATCGGCAAACGGCGTTGCGTACCGCTCAACACGGCCGGATCAGCGGCGAAAACAATCAGCCAGCGTCGCCCACCAAAGAGTTGCACCAGACTCGTCGACAATTGCCGGCCATCGGCTGCTGCCACGCCAGGCGCGCCAGGCACGCCGCCGGGCCGCAGCGATGGCTCGGCAGCAGACGCGCCGGCGGCGCTTGCAGGACCGCGCGCCATCTCGCCGACGCCGGCGATGCTATCGAAGAGCATGGTGGACGGCGATGGGGACACGACTGGCGCTTCGAGCGCGCCTGCGTCATAGATGCGGAAGTGAATCACGCGGAGCGTCTCATCGCTGAGCAGCCCGGTCATCAGATCCTTGACGCGGATGCCCGCTCCGACCGAGCCGATATACGCGCGCCGACGCTCACCGACCGTATCGTGCAACATGCCTTTCCGGTAGACCGGCAGCCGCAATGCGATACCAACGTGCGGGTTGCTGCCCTCCGCCAGAATCAGCCGCCCACTGCTGACCGGCTGCCCGGTGTCGCGTGATCGCTCGAGGGCCGCCAGGCGCCGTGGCTGCACACCGAGGTCGAGGCCAAGCGATGGCAGATTGGGCGCCAGCGGTTCGACATAGGACAAGACATAGTAGTTATGGCGCAAGCCAGGCGGACTGATTGCGAAATCAATGCCAGCATCGCGCAAGATCGGGTCGCTGCGCTGGCTCGCAACGAACTGCCCGATATCGGCATCGCGTATGTACGGCGCGTAGTTCAGCGTCTGAAACCCGGGGTAGCGCTCGGGAAGATTGAGGCCATTTACGAAGTCGCGAAACTCACTACGCGACACATTATCGCCCGCACTAAACAGCGCCTGCATCGTCACCAGTACATCGGAATACAGGCGTACCCGCGTCTCGATTCTCTGCTGGACGTCGCGAGTATCGTTGTCAAATCGAAGTTTCGCCTCGCGCTGGATCAATTGCGCAGTGACTGAATACACCACCACCGTCGCCGCGAGGCCGAGCAGAAGCATGCCCAATGCAAGGCCGATCGCATAAGCACGTTGAACTGGGCGCAGTAATCGCCCCCACGTCTGGCGCATATCCGTCCCCCGGAATACGGCACTAACAACAATCGCGGTTTGCCGGCTGGGCGTTCAGGCTCATGCCCCGGAAAACTTTACACGCGAATTGCAGACATCCTCACAAACTGATCTGACAACCTGCATCGATCAATTACCGCCGTATCGTCTTTTGCACTCAAACCGTGCAATTGGCATGAAATGGTGCAAATCCGACAGTTTTACCGAGACTTAAATATCTGCTTTACGTCGACCGGTATAAATTCATCCGCCTTTTGTAGCAACGGCAGAACAGCCCGAAATAATCTCCTTCAATATTTTCTGTTTGTGTGCATTTAGCTTAGACGATACCAGCCTTTTGCCTAGCTATCAGGAACCCTTATCGGGAATTCCTCGATTGAGATGTAATTGCTACCGCCAGCAATGCTGTGGAGTCCAGACCGATTGGGGGCTGAAATAACGCTAGAACGTGTGTCGCAGACCGAGTGATACGATCGTTTGTGTATTCGAGCTGGATGGCGACAACAGGAACAGCTCGGCCGTGACACCCGAGCTGGCACGCAAATAGACAGCGTTGAGATACAGGTCGGTGCGACTGGAGAGAATATAGTCCGCGCCAACTGCAATCTGGTTCCAGTGTTCGCCGTCGAGTTTCGAGTACGCATAGCTGGCGGCCAGCATAACGGCCGCGCTCACCTTGTACTGGGCGTTGCCCTCCCCCGTTCGCAGGACGCTCGATTGCCCGTGGTTCTGGAAGTCCACCAGCGTAAACAGGCCTTGCAACGAGACAGCCCCAAGCTGATAGCCCGCCGCCACACCTGACACGACCAGCTTGTCGAAGGTTGGCGGCGTGGACAGGGTGCCCAATGCCCCTGATCCGGACAATTGCGTACCCAGTACCGAGGTTCCAATACCGAAGGTGGCCTGGAAATTGTGTATCGCGGTATAGGCGGCCGCGAGGTGCAGCGGGCCTTGCGCATAGGTGGCGCCGAAGCTGCTCGCGCTATTGGTGACAAAATCCCCCGGTTGACCGCCAAACGCATAAAATCCGCCCAGCTGCAGGCCTGCCAGGGTCGGGGTTACGTACTTGACTGCGTTGTTGATGCGCTCGCCGCCCAGCCGGTCCAGATCGCCCAGATGGAAGGCAAATACGCTTGGGATCAGACTGCCGGCAGAGAACGCCGACAGGTTGCTCGTCATGAAGTCGTACTGGCGGCCTAACGTGACGGTTCCCATGCGGTCGCTTGCCAGACCGACATACGCCTGCCGGCCAAATTCCAGACCGCCCTGTCCCAGCGTGCCATTGTTGATGCTAAAACCGTTTTCGAGCCTGAATATCGCCTGATATCCGCCGCCAAGATCCTCTACTCCACGGAACCCCCAACGGTCGTTGCGGGCCACGCCGCTCGACTGGGCCCAGGCATGGCCGCCCTTTATGTTAGTCGTGTAGGTGAGCGCCCCATCCACGATGCCGTAAAGTTGCACGCTACTCTGTGCACGGGCCTCATTGGCCGGCAACAACAGGCCGGCCACCATGGCGCCCAGGATCGAACAGGATGCGAATCGATGGATCCCATGCAACCCGACTGTACGCCCCACAGGATATCGAATGAGGCATTGCTTGCGTCGCGTTAAACGATTCATCGGCAGTGCTCCCTGGAGTCAACCTGGCTTATTCTGGACAGTCGCAAGCGCCCGTCAAGGGAATATTGGTTCGAGCATGTGAGATTACAGAGCCCCGCGTTGTTAATCGGGGACGATGGACATGGCAAACGAGTGAAGGTTTGCCTGATAAAGGTAATGCTTTATCTTCGATATGGCTACTATCCCTGGCTTTCGCTCTGAGATCACAGGGAGCGGTTCGCGAGAAACGCCTCAGCCGTGCGAGGTGCGCGTATCTGTCAAAGTCGTTTCGATCTGTCTTTCCTGGTCGTGCAGCGCGCGCATTTCATGCTCGGCAATGAAGGACATCAGCACGCGCGCATACAGCGACTGCTCTGTTCATACACCGCGACGCAGATCCCTGATCCGCGCCCACGAACAAGCAAAATGGCTTGCTGAACCACGGGTAAACGGCGGGCAAAAGCGCTGCAGGACGCTACGAGAGGCGCCCGGATGACCTGTGAGGATAATAGATCGACGAAAACCGGTCGTAGTCGCAGCGGCGGATCAGACCACTGAATTGGCTGAATGCGCCAATTGAACCAGCTGGGCGCGCAGGAAGCGAGCCGGGACGGTGGCGATTCCGGAGGGCTTTGGTCCCCGCAAGATCGCGCCGTCGACCAGAGTTGGCGCTTTAGCTGTCGACCAGAGTTGGCGCTTTAGCGCTTACTTTGGTCCCATGCATAGCACTTACTCTGGTCCCTTGCAGAGCACTTACTCTGGTTCCATGCAGAGCTTTGAAACTGGCTCGATACGTTACACCGACACCATCAGGTAAGGATTACCCTTGCCCAGCTCATAGCGCTGCGCCTTGAGTTCCATCCGCGCAATGCTCTGCAGATGAACCTCGTCCGGCCCATCTGCGAAGCGCAACGCACGGCCCCACGTCCAGCTATCGGCCAATGGCGTGTCGGGGCTCAGCCCCATCGCGCCGAACACCTGCATCGCCCGCTCGCACACGGCGGTGTGAACACCCGGTACGAGCGCCTTGATCATCGAGATATCCTTGCGCGCCGCCTTCGCACCCACGTTGTCGATCATCCACGCGGTTTTGAGAACAAACAGCCGCGCCTGATCGATTTCGATCCTGGACTTCGCGATCCACTCGGCGACCGTCCCGTGTTCGAACAGCGTCTTGCCGAATGCCGTGCGTGCCTGGGCGCGTTCCACCATCAACTCGAGCGCCAGTTCCGCAGCGCCGATCGAACGCATGCAGTGGTGAATCCGTCCCGGCCCAAGGCGTGCCTGCGCAAGCGCAAAACCGCTGCCCTCTTCGCCCAACAGATTCGACCGGGGTACACGCACCCCTTTGAATTCGATCTCGCAGTGCCCTTCCGGCGCCACGTGATTGACCACCGTAATATTGCGGATCACCTTGACGCCCGGTGTATCGCGGGGCACGAGAATCATGCTCTGCTGACTGTGGCTCGGCGCGTCCGGATCCGTTTTGCCCATCACAATGAAGAGCGTGCAATTCGGATGGGCTGCGTTCGTGATGAACCACTTCCGGCCGTCGATGACATAGTCGTCCCCGTCGCGACGAATCGACGTCGTGATATTGGTCGCGTCCGAGGAAGCCACCGCCGGCTCCGTCATCGCAAACGCCGAACGGATCGTGCCGTCAAGAAGGGGTTTAAGCCACTGCTCGCGCTGGGCGGGCGTGGCAAACATATGGAGCAGTTCCATATTGCCCGTGTCCGGCGCATTGCAATTGAAGACCTCGGGCGCCCACGACACCCGCCCCATGATTTCAGCCAGCGGCGCGTACTCGAGATTGGTGAGGCGGGTACCTGGCTCGTCATCGCGCAGATGCGGAAGGAACAGGTTCCAGAGGCCCTCTTCACGCGCCCGCTCCTTCAAGTCCTCCATAAAGGAAACCGGATATTGACCGGCATGCACTTCCTCGTGCCATTGTCGGATGCGCGGAACGATGTGAGCGTCCATGAATGCACGCACCTGGGTGCGCAGCGCTTCGACTTTCGGGGTATAGGCAAAGTCCATTTCTTTACTCCTTCAGAATCGTGATCAAGCTCGTCGAAGAATCGGCTAACCGAGCGGTCAACACCGTGCTTCGGCCACGCGACTAGATCGTCAGTCCACCGTCGACGACGATACACTCGCCATTGGTATAGCTCGCCGCGTCGGACACCAGGTAAAGCACGGTGCCCGCCATCTCACGAGGCTCCGCGTGGCGCCGCAGCGGGATCTGCGACACCCAGCTTTCATAAGTCGTCTGATCGGCGAACAGTGCCCCCGCAAAGCGGGTTTTGGTCAATCCGGGGAGCAGCGCATTCACTCGAATCCCCAACGGCCCGCACTCTTTCGCAAATGCCCGCGTCATGTTGACGACGGCGGCTTTGGTGATCGAGTAGATGCCCTGCCGGTCGCCAGGCTGCAAGGCATTGACCGAAGCCGTGTTGACGATCGCCCCGCCGCCGTGCTCCCGCATCAACTTGCCCGCCTCCACGGACATGAAGAAGTACCCGCGCAGGTTGACTTCCACCGTCTTTTCGAAGGACGACAGATCGGTGTCGAGGATGTGGCCAAAATACGGATTGGCCGCCGCGTTGTTGACAAGGATGTCCAGACGGCCATGCAGTGCACGGATGTGCTGGAAAATCGCGAGAATGTCCTCGAGACGCCCCACATGGCACGGTTGCGCTTCCGCGCTGCCGCCCGCTTCCTTGATCTCGCGTACGACGGATTCGCAGTCTTCCCGCTTGCGGCTCGACACAATCACGTGGGCACCCTGTTCGGCGAGCAGTTTGGCGATCTCCTCACCGATACCGCGGCTCGCGCCAGTTACCAGAGCAATCTTTCCTTTCAGATCAAACAAATTAGTAGTCACAATCAGTCTCCCTATCTCTACGTTTCGTGTTTCCAGCTTGTCTTCAGATCAGGTCAGTGGCCATCCTGGCGAGCGCCCCAGCCATCTCCCCCACCTGGCGCGCTTTTTCATTCGATGCGTTACCGCTAAGGGCCCGCTTCTTCACGCCTTGTGCGATAGCGGCAAGCCGGAAGAAGCTGAACGCCAGGTAGAAGTTCCAGTTCTCAATCGATGCAATCCCCCGTAGCTCGCAATACCTCTCGACAATCGATTCCTCCTCAGGCACCCCCAAGGCCGCTCGATTGAGGCCTGCAAGTCCGGCGATATGGCTGCTGGGCGGGAGCCGCAAGCACATGCAGAAGTACGCGATGTCAGCCAGCGGATTGCCGAGCGTGGAGAGCTCCCAGTCCAGAACTGCGCGAACCTGCGGCGCACCGTGCGTAAAAATAAGGTTATCGATACGGAAGTCGCCGTGCACGAGCGTTGGCTTTCCGCCTTCCGCTGGACAGTGGGCAGGCAGCCAGTCGATCAGCGACTCCATCGCCTCTAGTGTGTCGGTCTGTGCGGCGCGATACTGCTTGGTCCAGACGTCGATTTGACGCGCGAAATAGTCGCCCGGGCGGCCGTAGTCCGACAATCCGGCTTCGTCGATATCCACGTCGTGCAGAGCCGCCATCGTGCCGAGCAATGCGTCGTAAACGAAACCGCGCTCCTCGAGCGGCACTTCGGGCAGCGCCGGATTCCAGAAGATTCGCCCGTCTTCGTAGCTCATGACGTAAAACAGGCTGCCGATCACGTCGCGGTCCTCGCAAAGGTGAAAGGCACGCGCAACAGGGAACGCTGTCCGGCCGAGCGCCGACAGCACGCGAAACTCACGATCGACGGCATGGGCGGACTTGAGCAGTGCGCCCGGAGGTTGACGCCTCAGCACGTATCGACCGCTTTGCGCGTGCAAAAGAAACGTCGGGTTGGATTGTCCGCCCGGAAACTTCTCGACAGATAACGGCCCTTGAAAGCCGGGCACGTGCACGGTCAGATAACGTGTGAGAGCTTCGAGGTCGAAGTGAAGGCTGGCGTTCATGATCTAGAAGAGATACCGGATGGAGGTCAGCCGTAGGTGACAAACTCATGCCGCTCGGCATGTTCGAGATGAGGCACTGAATTGAAGCTGACTAGTGACATAGCAGCGTCGTTAAAGACATACTGGCAAACGCTGCTGTTGCGAATCTGCATGTTCAATGCGATCGCGGTCGCAGCGGGCGCCTGCAGAACTTGCTGAGCCGTTACCGCGATCGGACCGCCCGAACTCACTATCAGAACACGCTTGCCGCCAGCCCGCTGGATGTCAATGCGCGCCCGCTCGACACGCGTCTGGAATTGCCGCCATGTCTCTGGAACCTGGCCTGGCAAGCGGTCCTCAGTCCAAAGCTGCAGCACTTGCCGAAGCCCTTTGTAGAAGTCCTTCTTTGAAGTGCTAGCCGACAGCCCGGCGGACAAACCCAGCGGCGAGCCTTCTTCGCCGAGGGCGGCGAACAGTGCCTGGAAATCGTATTCGTTCAAACCCGCGTCTTGCGCGAGTTCGACTTGCGGGCCACCCATGGCGGCGAGAATGGCATCGGCGGTTTGCCGATGCCGCTGCATCGTGCCGATGACAACGCGATCGAAGCGCACTTGCGCCTGCGCGAAGTACTCGCCGAGCCAACGTGACTGTGTACGACCGGAAGGAGATAGCTCGTCATAGTTCTCGGCGCCGAAAGACGCCTGACCATGCCGTACAAGATAGAGTTCTGCCATGCCAGCCTCGTTTGAACATGACTAGCAGAATACCCAGCGCCGCATCATTCAGGAAATTGATTGTTGTGATAGCCGGCTATAAATTTTAGTGACACCGGGCGCCTCTACGCCGTATGCCCCTGTAGACCCCTGTGGGCCCCGGCTACTGGTTCATTTCCCGCATGAGACGCCCTACCTGCTCGCGCAGCCAACGATGCGCCGGATCTCCGGTCACGCTGCGATGCCAGTAGCAACGAGACTCGAGCTCCGGAAGATCGAACGGCAGTTCCAGGATTCGCGCGTCATATCGCTGCAGGAGTACGAGGGGCGCCGTGAGGACGAGATCGGTTCGCATCGCGATCAACGGGGCGACCAGATAGTGTTGAACGCGCGTCTGAATCGATCGCCTGAGGCCCAGCTTGTTCAGTTCCGCATCGACGAGACCCGATCCCTGCGGACGGCTGGATACGTGGATATGACCGAACCCGAGGTAGTCGTCGATCTTCAGCTTCTTCCGGGTAAACGGATGATCGTGACGCAGCATGCATGCATAGCGGTCGCGGCCGAGCGGCTCCTGCTCGAGGTCGGGGTCGTCGATCAGCGCCGCGTCGATCGCCAGATTGACCGCACCGCTGGCTAACGCTTCCGACACCTCTCTACGCGTGGTGAAGTAGCTTTCGATGCGAATCCCGGGCGCGAGGCGCTGCAGTACCTCCTCCAGCGCGGGCAGAAGGAGCGCCTCCGTCAGGTCGGTCATGCTGAGCCGGAACGTACGCTCGGACGAGGCGGGATCGAAGCGTCCCCCGACGTGAGTACTCGAGTCGAGCAGTTGCAGCGCCTCACGAACCCGGCCGATGATGTTTTCCGAAACGGGCGTCGGCATCATGCCGGCCGACGTGCTGACAAACAGCTGATCGTCGAAGGCCTTGCGCATCCGCGCCAAGGCATTGCTGACCGCAGGCTGAGTGATGAACAGCAGCTCCGCTGCACGCGTCAGGTTTCTCGTTCTATAGACAGCTTCGAAGACCACGAAGAGATTCAGATCAAGCTTTGACAAACCCATTTTCAAATTCCCCGGCGCCACTCGCACTGTAGTTTCGACTCCACTGGTTCACGTGCACGCAGCGGCGCAAAGCGCCGGTCTGCGTGGTGTCACGGAGCGACCCCGGCGAGTCTACTCCTGCCAGTGCCAGACAGCCAAACAGGGAAATGAGGACGCTTCGCGCCCGCCTATCCTGCGGTTCTGCGCGATAAAAACGACGCTGGGAGCCGCCCCGCCCTCACTGATTGCCTGACGCAAGTTGCTTGTTGCGGTCGGTGAGAAACTGGATCAGCCCGTCGACGCCGCTTTGCTGGATCTTGTCGTTGAATTGCGTACGGTAGGTCTGGATCAGCCATGCGCCGAGCACGTTCATGTCGTAGACGCGCCAACCCTGAGGGGATTTGTAAAGCCGGTAGTCGATCTGCACCTGGCCGCTTTTGCCTGGCGCAATCGTGCGCACCACCGCGTCGGTGTCGCTCGACTCGGTGGGCGAAGGCGGGTACTCGAATTTCTGATCCGTGTTGACCAGTGTGAGCGCGCCGGAATACGTGTGAATCAGCAGTTGCTTGAACTGCTCGACCACCTGGTCCTGTTGCTCGGGTGTCGCGGCGCGCCAGAAGCGGCCCATCGTGTACTGCGTGGTACGGCGAAAGTCGACGTAGGGGATGATGTCCCGGTTCACGATATTCATGATGCGCGGGATGTCGTCCGGCGTGAGGGCTTGCCGGCGGACCTCGTCCATGGTTTGCTGCGTCACGGTCTGGATGAGTGTCTGCGGGTCGGTCTGGTCGTTGATCTGAGCGGACCACGCGTGCTCAGGCGCGCACAGAGATCCGATGCCGGCCGCAATTGCCAGCGATGCGACGAACGCCGAACGGACAATGGTGCTTCGGCAAAAGTGCTTCATTACAAACCTCGACGTTGAGAGGGACCCAGCAAACCACCGCAGCGGTAACGGCACGGTTCGCCCGCGCCCATTGCCCTCAGCCGGCCGCCAATCTTACAGCGCACTTTCTGCGCCCCCCTTAACCCGGCGAGCCCTATAAATTTTCGCGGATCATCGCAAACACGTCGGCGGACTGCCCCTGCAGCATGGCACTTCTGCAGCCCCAATAACATCGGCAGGGGCGCCGCCATCGTGCCATGCAGAAGATTCGAAAACACCCGGCGCTTTCCGTTCGTGTCGATATGCCGATACAGCCAGACCGTGGGCGTTCCATCGTCGGCGCAGAAGCGTTCATCGCTCGCGGCGTGGCGGTTGCTCAGCTCGGTCAGATAGATCGGTGGAATCGTTCCGCGGTTCGATGCGAAGGCCTTGGAGCGGTGAGTTTTCACCGCGCGGACAAGTGTGCGGCAGTCAAATACCATTGTCCATTGGGGGCTCATGTAATGGACAACGTCGGCAATGCCGGGAAGGGTCTATCTTGCCCGTCAGTGTTAAGTACCCCTTTCATACCCGCGTTGAACTATTGATCGCCATAGCTCGTCGGTAATGATGCAGGGTCTTTTGCGAAGTGCCGCACGAGCTTTAGCCCAAGCCGTAACGGCACCTACCGCTCGTGGAGAGATCTATTTTGCCGCAACTTCCGCAGTGGGCAGAGGAAAGAATGGCAAAACATATTCGGCAATTTCCTGCATGACTTCCGAGATCGGCCGGTTGTTAAGCGTCAGGTTTAAAATGACATGATTAATCCCGATCTCCCGCAGAGAATCAAGATGCTCCACAAGGCGCCGCCGCCCGAGTTTATAACCGAGATAAACGGGTATCGCATCAGCATCGGCATGCTCCTCGAGCTCTACGAACAGTAGCTCGGAAAACGGCAGAAAGCGTTCGGGAGATTGGCGTTGCACCGTTGTGCGCCATAGCTCAACCCATTTCCTTTGAGATTCGATGTCACGCGGATAGGTCACCCAGCCATCCGTGTTCCCTGCGATCCACTCTATTGTTTGTCTGGCATTTCCCACGCTTAAGTGCGGCAATTTGCCGGTCAAAGGCTTGGGAAGGAGATCCAGACCGGCCATATTTCCCATCGGCGAATCGATCTCCGGGAAGTCTTCGTGCAACGCACTCAGCATGTACCGATGGGCATCGCGAAATCGCGATGCTACGTCATCATGTGACACGTTAAATGCTGCAAACTCCCGCGGCCTGTCGCCCGACGCGATACCCAGAACGAAACGCCCTCCCGAAAGCACGTCGACAGTCGCTGCGGCCTTGGCGACGTGCAGCGGATGCCGGACAGGCAGAACGATTGCGGCAGTACACAGCGCGATATTACGCGTGGCGGCCGCGACTGCGCCGAGCCAAACCCATGGGTCGTAGAGTTGACCAACGTCTGGCGATGAGGGGTCGTACAACGGGACATCGCGGGCCCACAGGGAGGCAAAGCCCAGGCTGTCGGCTAGCTCTGCGATCCGCAACTGCTGGCTCATATCAGGCATCGCTTTGGCGACCCGCACCAGCGGGAACACTACGCCTAACGTTAGGGCCCCGTTGGCGAACAACCTGCGATATCCGATATGGGACCTCAAGTGCTCTCTGCCCATCGAATCGGCCTTCTGTTGAGCGCCTTTATTAAGGATAACGATTGGTTCCGCTGCGGACTTGCCGCCCGGCCGAAGTTCCGCCCGCTCAGCCGCGTGCTCATTCTCAAGCGGCCCGAAAGGCCGCATGTGCTAAATGATGAGCATACTGTCGCCGAACATATCGAACTCGTACGAGCCGCGGTCGACAAGTTCCCGGTAGCTGCGCATAACCAGGTCCTTTCCTGCAAAGGCCGCGGTCAGAACCAGATGGCTAGAGCGCGGTTGATGTAGATTGGTAAGCAGTACGTCCACGACCTTAAAGTCAAATCCAGGGAAGATATAGAGGTCGGTCCAACGACTCCCCGGCTCAATGGGCGCTTTGCGTTGCTTGCCTAAACCGAGTGTTTCCAATGTTCGTAGAACTGTCGTGCCGACGGCAACAATGCGACGCTTCTCTGCCATTGCGCGATTGATTTGCTCCGCCGCAGTGTTCCCCACCTCGAAGTATTCAGGTTTTACTTCGTGATTCTCGACTTCATCCGCACTGATGTGACGAACTGCGAGCATTTCAGTCGCTCCGATATGCAATGTCACATAAGCGATCTCCACCCCTTTTTCTTTGATTCGTTTCAGCAGCTCCGCCGAAAAGTGAAGTCCAGCGGACGGTATCTGCAGGGAGCCCGGTGTCTTCGCGTAGACGGCCCGATAGGTAGACGGCGCGACCTGCCAGTACGTAGAGGCGACCAATGTAGATGCGTCAGCCGCCAGGCTCTTGGCAGGCTTAGCTGGTTTGCCGGCTTCTCCCGGTTTACCGGCTTCTCCGGGTTTGCCTGCCTCTCCGGGTTTGCCTGCCTCTCCGGGTTTGCCTGCCTCTCCGGGTTTGCCTGCCTCCCCGGGTTTGCCTGCCTCCCCGGGTTTGCCCGCTTCCCGAGGTTTGCCCGCCTCGCCGGGTTTGCCTGGCGCCCCGGGCTTGCCCGCTTCGCCTGGCTTGCCCAGCGAGCTAGAAACAATCGGGGCTTCCAAGGTCCACGAGCTGGCGAAAGGTTGCCCACAGCGTTGCCCGTACTGCTCGAGCGCCGAGTTCAGGCGTTCCAACGGCTCCAAAGACACTTGCCAGAATCCGTCCGGCCGAAGCGCGAGCAAGCGGACAGAGAGGCCCTCATCATCAACCGAAGTCAAAGTGAGCCCGGGACGAAGCTCAACAGAAGGCCTGATATCCACAACACTCGTACCATCGGGTTCGTGGCCGTATATCACCACCGACAACGTGTGGTCTTCCCATCCGAACAGCAGTGTGTTCGGCAACACATAACTGTCGTTCAATACCAGCAAATCACCTGGGCGAAAGTAGTCGTAAATACTGGAAAAAATCGTATGCTCGATGGAGTCCGACGAGCGATCAAGCACGATCATTTGCCCCCCGTCTCGCCCTCTGCCTCTAAACTCCGCGGGGTAGCTCGGTATGGTGCGAGCGTCGAATGGAAAGTCGAATTCACGTGTTTTCACAACAACTCTCCTAAGCAAGCTATGTAGATATCTCGCCAGTACGCACCCGGGCGAGAGAGGTCGTTGAAATGGAACCGAATGCGCGCGACCAAAGCAGCGTACGGATAAATTTTCCGATGCAATTACATTCGTTTTCCTAATTAAACAAAGCCCGACATCAAATCGACATGAATCGCGCTCGCGCGGCGCCTCCTTTGACGATGCACCGTCGAGCCTCGCAGGACTGTTTCAACAGCCCGTTAGCAGCGGCAAGGCTGGAATGGAAGCGTGTGCGGACGCGAAAGAAGTCCGGATTGCCCCCTGGCCACCTGTCCGGGAAAGTTAGACCACTACATACCTCCTTGTCCACCTGTGCCATCTGACAGGTTGCCAACGACATGGTGCAGAACTATTTTTCGTTGTGAACGAGCGGCAACATCAAGAATTATCGATACGCGTTGCAATGTTCCTTGCACGCGCATCGTCAATCCCTCGCTCAACAGGCCGCGCAACCAGAAACAAAGTAGTGCTTGAAATGCCGGCAATTTTTCCCTCATCCACACTGCATTGCGAACAGGAGACAAAAATGGCGAAGACAAGCAAGGGCTTCAACAATCTGCAACATGTCCAGAATCAATGGGGAGGCTCTTCGGCCCCCTGGCATGAAGGCGGCATGTGGGTACTCGGCGGTCGATCCGGGCAAAACGTCGTGGCACTCAACATTAAATCCGCAGACAACGGAAAGATTTTCACCGGGACGATGACCTATGCTGGCGAAGGTTCGATCGGCTTTCGGGCAACGCTGACGCAAAACAACACCTATGCGGTCGAGAATCAATGGGGCGGAAACACGGCGCCGTGGCATCCGGGTGGCACGTGGATCATCGGCTGCCGCGTCAATCAGAACGTGGTGGCAGTCAATATCGAATCAGGCGATAAGGGCGCAACGCTCGCTGGATCCATCACCTACGCTGGCGAAGGCCCGATCGGTTTCAAGAGCGAGCAGGCAGATGGCGGCGTTTACTCAGTTGAAAACCAATGGGGCGGCCCGTCGGCGCCTTGGCACGCTGGCGGTGTTTGGGTAATCGGCGCGCGCGATCAAGCCGTCGTTGCACTCAACGTCCAGTCCGCGGATGGTGGAAAGAACCTGAACGGAACCAACACTTACTATGGCGAAGGGGCCATTGGCTTCAAGGGGAATTCCGTCGCGGGCAACAACTATGCAGTCGAAAATCAATGGGGAGGATCGTCCGCCCCCTGGCATCCGGGCGGTGTCTGGTTGCTCGGCTGCCGGTCAGGCCAGAACGTCGTGGAAGTCAATATCACCTCCGGCGACAACGGCAACACGTTCAACGGCAGTATGACCTATAGCGGCGAGGGTCCGATCGGCTTCCGCGCCTTTGCATTGCCGCAATAACATCAGCAGTCCGGACGACAGGGGCAGATTGAGCCTGTCGTCAGCGCTTGCCTAGGGGCGAGCGAGATCGGCAGGTGATCTCACGCCCCCTCATCTATGCCGTAGGCCGGCATCTACTTCTTCTTGGACCCAGCACGGGTTCCCGCCGTATTGCGCCTTTTGCACGCTGCGAGCGATACCACGCCGTCGTATCTCGCCTATGCTGCCAGAGGCCAACGCGCCAGCGCGACGTGCCGGGTACGCCCGAGCAGGCTGTGCATCAAAACAAGCTCGCGCACGTTCCAGCTGGCCGCGTCAACGGGACGTGCCGCGATCCAGGGCATGCCGTAAGCGAGCGTAACGTGCGGGGTGTAATGCTCCGTGTTCGGCGCAACGGGGCAATCGCCGAATCCTGCGTTTTGCAATGCTCTTGCAAGCGCCTCGCGGAGCGTGTGGAGGCCAACCACGCCCTCACCGCCTCCCAACACCATTGGTCCGGGCCGCGGTTTCGCTGCAAAACTCAAAACGTGGTCGAACTCGACGCTGAACGGCTTCATTCTGATTGACGCGGCGGCTTTGGTTGCTACATCAACCAGCCCTTGCGGCAAACCACCTGCGAAATTTCCAAGATGCTGGAGTGTGACGTGCAGGCGATTGGCAGCGTGTGGCTTGCTCTTTGAGCGGGTCTCGCCGCAGATCTGCTGCGCGAGCTTCGCGATGTGACCCGCCGTATTGGCATCCGGCAGGACTGCGAAGAACAGGCCGTCTGTCGGGACAGGCGGCGCCTCCAGCCCCGGCAACCAGAGTTGGTCAGCCATGATGCGCCCGAGACGATGAAGCAGGCATGTCGATGAATCTCCGTTCAATGGTGCACCAGGCTTACCCAGGCGTCTGAAAGTCGTGCCAATTGCGCCGTGCTGAGCGACCGGCATCCGGTAGCTCACCCGGCACGCACCCCAAATCACCGCTCCGTTCCCACCTGGCCCGGTCCGTTTTCGTGAATGGGTCACGTTGCCGCCAATACTGTACATCCATACAGTACAGACGGCAAGCGAGACAACCGACCTTCGCGGGCGGACGGCTATATCGTGCCGAAAAAATTACTGCTTATGCGCTATGAGATATTAAATTCGATACCTCTTTACCGAATTGAAATCATTAAGCATAAAAACGCGCAATACTAGTGAAAATACCGATGCTGTAGTCAGACTACATTTTTACATTGTTTAACACGGAGAATCACTCACAGCCAATCCGGCTGGCCCGATTCCCCCGCTGGCAGGCACACATCTTCGCAGTCACCCTGCGTCGCCGGCTTTTGCGTCCACGGTGAATCCACCCGACGCGCTCCGCTTTCCCCTCGCCCCACCAAAAGCAGAATCTCGGAGAGACAGACATGCAGATCAAACTATGGCCGGTCGTCGCGTTAGCGGCGACCGTGTGCGTCGTTGCCCGCGCGGGCGCGCCCGACTCTTCATTCGATTTCCCGCCCACCGCGACGGTGATGAACGCGTTCGATTCGGCCACCGCGCATCGGCGTGCCCACTCCCTCGTCAGTAAAATGACGCTCAGCGAAAAACTGCAATTTATCCATTCGGAGTACGCAATGTCCAGCGTGCCAGGAGGCGGCGCCGGCTACATTCAAGGTGTGCCGCGCCTTGGCATTCCTGATCTGAATATGGTCGACTCGTCGACAGGCTCCGGCAGCACCAGCCAGCCTAGCACCACCTTCCCGTCGACCATCGGCGTGGCCGCGAGCTGGGATCGGGGTCTGTCTTCCGCTTTCGGCAAACGGATCGCCATAGAACTGCGCGAACAGGGCTTCGGAATGGGTCTGGGCGGAGGCACCAATCTCGCACGTGAGCCGCGTGCCGGCCGGCTGTTCGAGTTTCTTGGCGAAGACCCGCTGCTAGCCGGGCAGATGCTTGCCGAGCGCACCGACGGCACGCAGAGCCAGAAGGTCATCGCCACGATCAAGCACTTCGCCGGCAACGAGCAGGAATACAACCGGATGGGCGGCAACAGTCAGATCGACGAGCGCACGCTGCGCGAGATCTATCTGTTGCCGTTCGAAATCGCCGCCAAACGCGCCCAGCCCGGTAGCGTGATGTGCAGCTACAACGAGCTCAACGGCACTTATGCGTGTGAGAACTCGCATCTGCTCAGCGACGTGCTGAAGAACGACTGGCACTTTGAAGGACAGGTGCAGTCGGACTGGGGGGCGACCCATAGCACGGCTAACGCGATCAATGCTGGCCTTGACGAGGAGGAGGATGTCGGCTCAACCGTCTATCTGACGCCCGCCGCGGTTCAGCAGGCGATCGCGAACGGCTCGGTTTCCACCGCGCGCCTCGATGACATGGTGGAGCGCAAGCTGTACGTCATGATCCGCACGGGCGTCATGGACAATCCTCCGAAGGGCGGCGGCACGATCGACTTCGCGGGCGCGAACGCATTCGCACAGGCGGTCGAGGAACAGTCAATGGTGTTGCTGAAGAACGATAGCAATCAGTTGCCACTCTCGGCGGCTTCCCTCTCCCGGATTGCGGTGATTGGCGCGCACGCCGATGCAGCCGTGCTGACCGGTGGCGGCTCGGGTAATACGCGTGATCCGGTCACGGGCGCGTTCGCGGGTTGCGGGGGCTTGACCTTCGGCACGTCGACAGGGTGCGGTTGGTGGACCAACCCGTGGCTGAAGCTGAACACGCCCATCGTGGCGGCGATTCAGGCACTCGCGCCGTCGGCACAGGTCAGCTTTGCCGGCAACAGCGATCAGCAGTCGCCGTTCAGCGCCTACACGCAACAGCAGATCCAGCAGGCTGCGGCGCTTGCGGCTCGCTCGGACGTGGCCATTGTCTTCGTCGCCCAGCCAGCCGGTGAAGATTTCGGCGATCTGCAAAGCCTGGAGCTAGCGAATCCGTCGAACCAGGACGCGCTCGTCGAAGCGGTGGCAAGCGCCAATCCCCGCACGATCGTCGTCGTGGAAAGCGGCAACCCGGTCCTGATGCCGTGGAAGGACAGCGTGGCCGCAATCGTGGAAGCGTGGTATCCGGGCGAAGGCGGCGGTAATGCGATTGCGAATGTCCTGTTCGGCAAGGTCAATCCATCGGGCAAGCTGCCGGTTACCTTCCCGGTGCATGATCAGGACACCCCAACGTGGGGGCAGAACGGGACGTACGAAGCGAATCCCGTCTACGCGGAAAAGCTGGACATGGGTTACCGCTGGTATGACGCGAAAAACATCGCGCCGATGTTCGAGTTCGGATACGGGCTGTCGTATACGCATTTCTCGTATTCGGGGCTTTCCGTCGCTCATCGTCCTGATGGCGCGCTCGATGTTTCGTTCACCGTACGTAACGATGGTCGCGTAGCGGGTGCGGAAGTGCCGCAGGTGTACCTTGGTGTGCCATACAGTGGCGAGCCGCCGCGACGTCTCGTCGGATGGGAAAAGGTCGCTATGAACCCGGGTGAGACAAGGCACGTGCGCATTACCGTCACGCCACGCATGCAGAGCGTGTGGGATACATCGCGCAATGGCTGGCGGTATGTGGCTGGTGGGACGGTGTACGTAGGCGCGTCCTCGCGTGACATTCGCTTGCAAGGGAGCTAGCCGCCGCAATTTCATCACGCAGTTGAGCGCGGGCGCGGGGGAGCCCGCGCGTGCCGTTGGGGTGAATTCGGGTGGGTGACGTTGTTGCGGCTTGCCGCGTTTGTAGGTGCGGATACCGGGTGAAGCGTACCTTGTCAACCTGGACAGGGGCCCACACGGGAACCATGTACTAAGCTCAATTCGGCCACGGCACGCATCGTTCGCTTCGTGCACTCTCGCTCCGACCACCGGTGATCGAGCGTCGACTGACGGGACCGTGTGCCTGCAAAGCGTAAGCGGTTGTTCATTCCGAACAGGAAAGTCACAACAAGACAACTTCTGGTCGAACACGAGTGCGCCATCAGGGAGAATGCTCACCCACAAATAGTACAGCGCGCACGTGCCCACATGGGTCCGTGCGCCGCTACGCGGCCGGGTAAGTCACTTCTCCGACTACCTGTCAGGTCCGGTCTAGGCTAATACACGTCCATAGGATAGCGGCGCCTTGCTGACCTCACCGCTGAACAGTCGCTCCAGTTGACGTACAAGCGAGGCTCCTAATCGTGATCACCGTGGGCGACGACATTGAGCCGTCCCGACCTCGTGAGCTGCCGGACCTTGTTCATAGATGATGTCTTTGGACTTTTCTTGCATTCGTCCACAACCAAACCTACCGGATTTGCGGCGTCAACAACCAGCTCGTCCGTTGCCTTCACGTCGACTTTGCTCACGCCAGCAGCCCAGTACAGCAGTGCTGGCTTGTAGTTGTCTGCCAGCGCCAGAAAGTCCTCGCAATTCACCTTTTCCGGTTGCACTCTCGACGTTGTTTGAGCGAGCCCGGCTTGCGACAGACCGATGATGCTCAACACAACCGAACCCAGGACGATCCTGTTCATGGTTCACCTCCTCGAAAGAAAGCAACAACGGCTCCGGACGGTCGTCCCGACGTATTAATGAAGGGGGGGGTCAGGACGTTTTCGCTTGCTGCATCTGGCATGAAAGCCTGAAGATAATCTATTTCGCCTGCCTTAAACGAGACTTAAGCAAGGAGGCCTGCTGAGCGTGGCCAGCTCCCGCAACGCACAAGTTTCATGATCCTTTCAGTGCAAGCATCCCGGTTCAATAAAGAATATCGATCGTGAACCTGGGTGGAACTATTCATGTCGAAATAACAGGTCAATCGTGAAGAGTGGGATGAATGCGCTCCCGGAGCACCCGGTTGTCTGGAGTCGAAGTGAGAACGGCCGCTGAAATTGAAGGCAACCGCCTCTTTCGTATCGCCCGGTGGTGCTGTGTAGCACTTATGGCCACAGCGTGCGCGGTTATCCTGTTCGATGTGATGGCGTTTCGCCCGAACGTCGACCGTGATGACGCCCTGACCGATCAACGCGCGTCACCGCAGGGAGAACCGTCTGGCAGTGCAGGAGCGAAGTTGCCAAACGATATGCTCCAGAGCCCATCGGCCCCGAGTTCGCCCCTTCCCGACACGGAGGTGTTTGGCATGCACAAGGCACTCAACGCCGGGCTACTGCAGGACAACCACGATCAGCCTGATTTCGGTGACTGGCCAAACATCAAACCCGTCGCCACAGATTCTGACTGAATCGTCAGCGGGCGTTTAATCCGCATCGAAGCATGCGACGGGGCCTGGTGACGGCGCGAGATTAAAAATCGCTTTCTTCAAGCCGTTGAATTGAGGAATTTGAAACAAAAATCTCTGTCTTTTGTATCAATCGCATAGTGCTTTTCGCAACGTCAACCTGCCTCCGCTCCGGAGCGTTAACAGTAATCCTAAGGAGGTGCGATTGCACCTTCGGTCAGAGGAGACCTACCATGACCAAGACTGGATTTTGCGCGGCCATGCTCATAGCGAGCATGCTCGCTGGATGTCATTCGGGTGTAAAGGTAAACCAGCAAGGAGCCGCCACGCAGGGCAACACCGCCAACAGCCAGCCGGCAAATGTGGCACCCGTAATGGTCGATGAACTCAACAATCCAAATGGACCACTCGCGAAGCGGAGCATCTACTTCGATTTCGACAGCTATACCGTCAAGAGCGACGATCAACCGCTGCTTGAAGCCCACGCGAAATATCTTATGGCCCACCCGAACCGGCATGTCCTGATTCAGGGCAACACCGACGAACGGGGAACAAGCGAATACAATCTAGCGCTCGGTGAAAGGCGCTCGGAAGCCGTACTCCATGATCTGGAGACTCTTGGCGTACGCGACTCGCAACTGGAAGCGGTTAGCTTCGGGAAGGAAAAGCCGGTCGCTTTGGGTCACGACGAAGCATCGTGGGCGCAGAACCGGCGGGCAGACCTTGTCTACCAGTAGGCTTGCGAGTTCTGAACAGGCCACGGTCTTAAGTTAGCAAGGCCAATAGCGAATACGCCCGGGTCCGGGTTTAGCGTCTCCCGGACCCGGCTCAAAGGCCGATGAAATAGGTCTGCACATCCATTTCCTCGGACCAGATCTGAACATCCAGCATTTCGCTGAAATCAACCGGTACGTCGTGGTACATGCAGCAGAACCCCTGCGCCGTGCGGTAGACAATGACCCATTCTGGCAGCGGTGCTTCTCTCGCCGTTCGTCGCTCACGTGCGACGCCTCTCAATGTGTCGAGGTGCAACGCCTTGCTGATGCGCTTGCGTGCAGCATCCAGCTCATGAGTCAGTTTCACTTGTCACTCCTTCGCAGCAAGCCCGGCCCGAGGCCGTGCCAACGGCTCGCCTTAACCCGTCTTTAGTCGCTACTGCTTGCGCCTAGCCGGGGAATATCCTTATGCTGCTTGCCACAGCATCGGCGATGTGCTCTTTCGCGATGATCCCCAGCACGCGAGCAGGCCCGTGCCCCTCGTGCCGTCCCACCACCACCGCCATCATCGCGCGCTGTTTCCACAGCCGGGTAATCACGCCAAAGGCTACGTCGTTCTCGCGTACGACGATGAAGTTTCGCTGTGCCAGCGCCCCAAGCGAGATATCCGAATCGCTCTCGCTGACCGCCCGCCGCAAACCCGTGTTGATGCGCAAGACACCATAGATCTCATGCTCGCGCGTGACCACTACGTGCCGGAATGCTGGCCCCTCCGAGCGAGTCAGCAAGTCACGAAACGGCACCTGGGCGTCGAGCACAAACACGTCCGTTTCCATCACCTGGGCCGCGTTCTGCACCAGAAACATGTTGGCGTGCATCGCATTCGGAATCGGATGACCGCGCCGCACCAGCTTTAGCGTATAGATGCTCTCAGGTGACAGTATCCGACGTGCCCCCAGACTGAACGCCACAGCGAGAATCATCGGCAGCACGATGTCATAGTCGCGCGTCATTTCGAAGATCATCGCCACCGCGGTCATCGCGGCGCCCGTGCCGCCCCCTACCATCGCGCCCATGCCGACCATCGCAAAAGCGGGCGCGCTAACCGGTGCCCCGGGCAAAACCATCGCTACAACCGAGGCGAAGGCCGCGCCGAGCGTGGCGCCGATAAACAGCGACGGGGAAAAAACGCCGCCCGAAGAACCCGACCCCAAACTGACCGAGGTCGCCAGCGTCTTGCACAGCGCCAGCAACAACAGAAACGCACCACCCTGCAACTGACCGTAGAGCGTGGCCTGAATCGTTGCGTAGCCGACGCCTTCCACGTAATAGTGCCCCGCAAAGTGGAATAGCAGATACATCGTCACACCAACCATCAGCATTCCGCATGCGTGCCGCAGGTAAAGCCCTGGAATGCGATCAAAGGCATCCTCGGCCCAGTGCAACGCGCGAATCAGCAATGCTGCGGCGGCACCCGTCACGGTGCCGAGCAACGCATAAAGAATCAACGTCAACGCACTGCCTGGCTGATTCGGAATCGCGCCGAGCTGCGCCGGCACAAAGAAGGCGGGGGCGGCGCCAAAGAACAGCCGGCCCAGAAACGTCGCCGTGCCGGTCGCTATCGCCACCGGCAAAAACGTATTGACGCTGATTTCCGGCATCATCAGTTCAGTGGCGAACAGCACGCCGCCGATCGGCGTGTTGAAGGTCGCTGCAATGCCAGCCCCAGCCCCTGCGGCCACTAGCGTGATGCGTTGCCCAGCGGTCATCCACACGATCTGCCCTAGCGTGGAGCCGAGCGCCGAGCCGATCTGGATAATCGGCCCCTCGCGACCCACGGCGGCCCCGGAACCAATCGCGAGAGCGGACGCGATCGATTTCACAACCGCCACCACGGGACGGATCACGCCGCGCTTGTAGTAGATCGCATCCATTACCTCAGGCACGCCATGGCCCTTGGCTTCCGGCGCAAACGTGCTAACGATCCATGTGACCACGAGGCCGCCCAGTACGGGCACCAGAATCACAAGCGCCCCCCAGGGGGATGCAGCCGTAAAGTGACTCGCGTCATACACGAACGACAGGCGGCCGAGAAAGAACGCATTGTGCACAAATCCGATCAAGGCCCGAAATACTACCGCCCCGAAGCCCGTGACGATGCCCACCACAAATGCGAGGAAGCATAGCCAACGTAACGCCACCGGTTCGCTAGTGTCTTCATCCTCATGGACGACCGCGTGCGGCTGGAGCGGAGCCACTTTGACGTGGCGCGGCTCGCTTTCCACTGCCTGATCAGGCCGATCGGAGTCGCCCGGCATCGTATGGTGTCCTCAGAGGACTACGGGTTAGATTCGCAAACTTCCTCTACGCCGCTTCTCAGCGGCATCCGCAACAGATGGCACTGACGCGCGCCCCGCGAACGGCCAGATCATCTCGCGTGCGGCCTGTTGATGGCCCGCACGCGAGATGATCGCTTAGCTCGTCTGGTCCATCCGCTCCATCATGGCCGAGGTTTCATTCGCTCCGAGCGCACAACGCATGGCAAGCGCCAGCACGACCAGGCTCCATATCGACACCAGCAGAATGTCCCAGCCAAAGCCAATCACGCCGCGCCCACCGCCGATTCCGCCGAGCCACGAGAGCAGCCAGATTCCGCCGAACCAGGGCAGTAGCCACGAAATATTCTTCCAGCCGAAGTATTTGGACCGATGCCATGTCAGGAAAATTCCTGAAGAAACAATCGACCGCGAAACCCAGATCGTCTCGCACTGCGTGCTAACCGCTCAGGCTCATCAGTCGTTGCGCGCGGCAAACGTCACGCGCGATTCCCCGGTTCCCTCAATGCCCAGCCGAACGACTGGAGCACCTCGGACTGGTGCAGTGCGGCCAGTTTTGCCAGAACGCGCTCTCCTTTCGGAAGCAGGTGTACCTCAACCTGACGGTGATCATGCTCGCTAGGCTTGCGTCTAACCAGGCCGGCGGCCTCACATCGGGACACGAGCGCAACAGTGCCGTGCGGCGCCGCCTGCAGGCGTTCCGCCAATTCGCCGATCGTTGCCCAGTCACGGCCCGGAAAGCCCATGACGTGCAACAGCAACATATATTGCAAGGGAGTAATCGCAGCTGCGTGTACGATCTTCTCGGAGAAGTGAAGAAAGCGGCGCAGCTGATAGCGGAACTCCGACAACTCTTCCAGTTCCTGCTTCGTTAAAGCGCTGCCCTCCGGGTGTTTCCTGGTGTCCATAATCCCATCCCCTGAAGCTACCGCCGGCATTGGAAATATGTCACTTCATGATCTATCATAGTGTCTAGTACGCTAATTTTCCACATCCTTTCACAAATGAAAGATTATTGTGCCGGGATAGGCAGCCGGAATCCGGCCCAGCATGCGCGTGTTCGCCCCGCCACGTAACTTTTCTGACATGCAGGAGTCCATCTCAACTACGAGAAGCAATCCAGAGTCGAGAGGGATTCAGCGCTTCAGCTAGCCCTCCCGGGACGGACGCTCATCGAGGTGTCCCATTGCGGAAATTGATGCATGAAACACGGTCTGATAGGGTTACTTACGGTCCTACCCGCTTCAGTTGGGAGTACGTTTTCGGGTACGCACGCGGCGCACGACATCAACGTCGCGATGCTCAGCCCTGTTGAATTGTCACCCACGGGGCACGATCCAGCGCCGGAGAAGACCGACCTGACGCGCATCATTTATACGTCGGCACGATCGAGCCGCGGGCCCACGATCGCCCCATCCTTGCTAAACAACGAAAGCTTCAACGGCGAAAGGCACGTCCGTTTGCGCGGTGACAGGTTTGAATGGCAGTGGCGCGAAAATTCGAAATGATCGCCTGAGGCGAACCGCAGCGCACCTTCGTTGTCGATGGTACGGTTAGGCTCTGCCACACGGGGCGACTAACGTTCAGTCAGCTATAAACAAAAGCAGGCGACTCACAATTCGCCAGGACCGTTACGCTCAACTCCGTTTGAATCCGGACACCCGCTTCCTGGGCACCCTCTCATCCGCTCAAACTCCATTCGCGCGAGACATAGGCTATCCATCGTCCCGGACAAGACAGGACAATAGTCGTGACCTCGTCGACACTTCCGACCAGTCTCGAACGTGTTGACGAAATAACACTCAAACGCATATGAGTGATCGAATGGATGGAGCGCGAGATGACCGAGGACCAGCAAAAAGGCGTCCATCTCGAGCGCCGCAAATGGCTGATCGCAACGTCGATTGCCGGAGGCGTCGGGGGAATTGCCACGCTGGTGCCGTTTGTGGACTCGTTCGCCCCGTCGGCAAAGGCTCGCGCCGCCGGTGCGCCAGTCGAGGCGGACATCAGCAGATTGCAGCCCGGCGACATGATGACTGTCGCGTGGCGTGGCGTCCCGGTGTTTCTCGTCAACCGGACAGCGAAAATGCTGGCGGACGTCGTAACTGCCAACCCTATGGTGGCCGATCCCACCACGCAGCATCCGTTCTCCATGCCGCTGCCCGAGTACTGCAAGAACGAGTACCGGTCTCGTGCGGATCATCAGAACATTCTCGTCGTCGTAGGCGTCTGCACTCATCTTGGCTGCACGCCGCGCTCGCGGTTTCAGGAAGGGCCGCAACCGAACCTGCCCGACAACTGGCCCGGTGGCTTCCTGTGTCCCTGTCATGGCTCCACGTACGATCTCGCAGGGCGTGTATTCAAGGACAAACCGGCACCGCAAAACCTGGACGTTCCGCGCTATAAGTTTGCGGCTTCCACGAGCGTTCTGGTTGGGGAGGATGAGCATGGGGAAGCATGAACACGCACGACGGATCGTCCTCTCGCCGATCCAGCGCCGAGCGAAGGGTCGCGGCAGGCAATACGCGTGAAAACCCCTAGCTTCACGAGGCTGTTCGCCAACTTATTTCGCCTTTGCGTGGCCTATATTTGAAGCATCGGAGAACCAGGGTCGCGGGAATTCATATTCCGCGAACCACTATAAATATCGTTGTACTAACGTAGACGCCAGCCAACCATTGCGCATCCGGAGTCGGCGGGTCGGCGCGCGGTATGTTGCTCAAAACCCGGAAGCGAACCTCTCTCAGAAGGGGTAGGCGAGAAACGCCGGGGTTACGACCACAGAAAGGGGACACGAAATGACTGAAAGTTTGGCTAATGGAAACCGGCAGCGCCGGATCGTTCTCAAGGCGGCCGCAGCAGCCGGCATCATGCAAATCGCAGCGCCGTTCATTATCAAGGCCCGCGGCGAGGAGCCCATCAAGTTCGGACTCAACGACCCGCTCACTGGAACCTATGCCGAGCTTGGCAAGAACGAGCAGGTCGGGTGCGAGTACGCATTGGACCAGATCAATGCCAAGGGCGGCATCCTCGGTCGTCCAGTGCAGCTTCTGGTTGAAGATTCAACGAGCGCGGATACCGGCACCGCCGTTCAGAAAGCTCGTAAGCTGATTGAACGCGACAAGGTCAATTTCCTGCTAGGCAACGTCAATTCCGCCATGGCGCTGGCGATCGGCCAGGTGTCGAACGAACTGAAGACGCTGCACATCGTAACCGGGGGCCATACCGATGCCGTGACCGGGACCGACTGCCACTGGAACGTTTTCCGGGTTTGCAACACGACCCGCATGGAAACCAATTCCGTCTCCAAGGTGCTGTTCGACAAGTACGGTAAGAAGTGGTTTTTCATCACACCAGACTACGCGTTCGGGCACACGCTACAGCAGGGATTTGAAGCCAGCCTGAAGAAATTCGGCGGCACCGAGGTCGGGGCGGCGCTGGCACCGCTCGGAACAACCGACTATTCCTCATACCTTATCAAAGCCCAGGCCGCGAATCCCGATGTCATCCTGTTTCTGACCGCAGGCGAGGACGCCGTCAACTCGCTCAAGCAGGCCGTCCAGTTTGGTCTCGACAAGCATTTTCATATCGCCGGCGCCCAGCAGGAACTCGAAGTGCTCGAAGGCCTCCCACCCAACGCCCGCATCGGCACATGGGTGTTCGAATGGTACTGGAATCAGCCCAACGTCCCGCACGTGGCAGAGTTCGTCGCAGGCATTCGAAAGAAGGCCAACCGCGTGCCGACGGCCCGTCACTGGTTTGGCTATGTCGCGATGTGGACCATCGCGCTCGTCGCGAATCAGGAGAAGACGCTCGATGCGGTCAAGCTGGCGAAGGCGCTCGAGGGTTTCAAGTTGCCGCCTGAGGTGGGTCTTATGCCGGACACCCCGTTCTATCGGGCTGGCGATCACCAACTGATGCCCGATCTTTACGTCGGCCATGCTGTCGAACAGGGGCCGCAACCGGATGACCTCTTCCATGTCGACGCAGTCGTCAAGGGCATTGATGCGGCATTGCCCGTGGAAGAGACCGGTTGCCACATCAAGTGGTCCTGAGCGCAGTAGCGAGCGCCGGATAGACAAGCTCCATTCGTGGGCAACGAAGCGTAGCGGCGCTCCTTGAACGCGCCGCTAGCGCCCGAAAAGGGCGCACCGACCCACGGCAGGCTGTCCGCCCCCCTCGCTGCGCGGAATCTGCGAGAACGCCCTCGGCGGTGCCATGACACAGCTGATTCTATTTAACGTTTTCAACGGCCTCATCATCGGCGCATTCTATGCACTGATGGCGCTCGGGCTTTCCCTGATACTCAACCTGAGCGGTGTGATCAATTTCGCTCACGGAGGGTTCCTCGCAGTTGGCGCATATCTCGCGTACACGCTGATGCCCTACACTGGATTCTGGGTCGCACTGCTCATCGCCCCTCTTCTGACCGCAGCGCTGGGTGTGGTGATCGAGCGATTACTGATCCGCCGGCTTTACGGTCGAGATCCGTTGTATAGCCTGCTCCTGACGTTCGGACTGGCTTTCATGCTGCAGGACGGCACGCGCTATATCTGGGGGCCGCAAACGCTGCCTTACCAGATACCCGAGTCCCTCAACTCACCACTTAGCAACACGTTCTTTTTTCTGACTGGCTACAGGCTGTTTATGGTGGCGCTAGTCATCATAGTGGTCGCTGGCCTCTTCCTGGTGCTCAACCGGACCCGGCTGGGTATGCGCATCCGCGCTGGCACGACCGACCTGGAAACGGTGTCGGTACTCGGCGTCAACGTGCGAATGCTGCGCACGTTGAATTTCGGCCTCGGGATATTTCTTGCAGGGCTCGCCGGTGTTCTCGCCGCGGGCATGCTTGGACTGGAGCCGACAATCGGCGACTCGCTCATCATGCCGAGCTTTGTCGCGATCATCGTAGGTGGCCTGGGTAGTCTGCCCGGCACGCTGCTTGGCGGAATCCTGATCGGAGTGGCATCTGGCGTGACCTCCGTCTTCTTCCCCTCGGCGACCGAGGCCGTGATCTACATCATGATGGGAGTCGTGCTGCTCGTGCGCCCCCGCGGTCTGTTGGGCGAGGAAGGGAGAATACAGTGACAGAAGCGCAATATGGATGGGGCCGCGCGCTCGTGATCTGGCTGGCGTTGCTTACGATGCCGTTCTGGATCAACTGGATCGGCGGCTATACTGCGTTGGGCACGCGCCTGCTTGTCATGGCTCTAGCCGCCATGTCGCTAAATTTCCTGCTCGGTTTTACCGGCGTGCTGTCGTTCGGACACGCCGCCTACTTCGGACTCGGCGCCTACGGCGTAGGCATGACGATCAGATACCTTGTTCCGAGTACCCCGCTCGGCATGCTGGTTGGCGTAGCCGTAGGCACACTCGCGGCAGCCGTGATCGGTGCGCTGATCGTCCGCCTACGTGGAGTGTACTTCGCGATGGCGACGATCGCGTTCGGACAGGTGTTCTATTTCATTGCGTTCAGGTGGAATTCCGTCACGGGCGGCGACGATGGTCTCTCGGGATGGCACCGCATGCCGATCAATCTCGGGCTTGGGACGGTCGATATCCTCAGTAACGGGACGGCATTCTATTACTTCGTTCTGGCTTGCTTTGCGATCTCGGTAGGCATCATGGCAGGCCTGCTGCGTTCGCCGTTCGGGCGCACGCTGCTTGCCATTCGCGAAAACGAGCGCCGCGCGCGCTTTCTCGGCGTGCCCATTGAACAACATATCTGGCTGTCTTTCGTCATCTCGTGCTTTTTTGTCAGCCTGGCAGGCACGCTCTACGCACTGCTGAACAACTTCTCGGATCCGCACGGGCTGCGCTGGGACCAGTCTGGCGAGTTCGTTATCATGTCGGTACTTGGAGGCATGCGCTCGCTGTGGGGGCCCCTCATTGGCGCCGCGATTTTTGTCGTCGTGCAGGACTATATCTCCAGCCGGACAGAAAACTGGATGTCGTTTATCGGCCTGCTTTTTATACTGGTTGTGCTGTTCTTTCCGCGCGGGCTGCTCGGGATCTTACGCAGAAAGGCGAACTCATGAGCTTGCTTTACGTCGAGAACGTCTCTCGCCATTTCGGCAACCTGCGGGCAGTCAATGACGTTTCGATGACCGTAGAGGCCGGTGAGCTGCGGGCGGTGATCGGACCCAATGGTGCTGGAAAAACCACCTTCTTCAATCTGATCAGTGGATTTTTTCAGCCGACGGCTGGACGCATCCTGTTCGATGGCAATGACATAACCGGCCTCCCTCCCCACCGTCGCGTGACAATCGGCATGGCGCGCACATTTCAGATCACCGAAGTATTTCCGGAACTCACAGTCCACGACAACGTGCGAATTCCTGTTGAAATTGAAGGCGGTCACCGCCTGAGCCCATGGACTTCGCGCCTCGCCGCTGCGAAAGTGCGCGATCGCGTTGACGAACTGATCACGATGGGTGGTCTGGATAACAAGGCGGACCGCCTCGTGGGGGAATTGTCGCTAGGAGACCAGCGCTCCACGGAGATCATCATGTCCCTTGCGCTCAGACCGCGCCTATTGCTGCTCGACGAGCCTACCGCGGGAATGGGAGACCAGGAAACCTACGACATCACCCAGCTAATACGGAAACTACACAGGGAGCAGGCGCTTTCGATGGTATTGATCGAGCACGATATGCGCGTAATTTTCCAGTTGGCCCAGCGCATCATGGTACTCGCCGAAGGACGCGTCCTGGCAGAGGGTTCGCCTGCTGAAATAGCCGCCAATGAAGCGGTCCAGGCGGCCTATCTTGGGAAAGCATCATGAACGCCCTGGAAGCTGACGGCCTGCACACCTGGTACGGCAAGAGCCATATCCTTCACGCAGTCTCGCTAACGGTGCAAGAGGGCGAAATCGTCGCGCTGCTTGGCCGCAACGGCGCCGGCAAGACGACGACGCTGCGAAGTCTCATGGGATTGACGCGCGCAAGAGACGGCACCGTGCGGATCTTCGACAAAACGACCACCGCGTGGCCGCCCTTTCGAATCGCCGCAGCGGGCGTAGGCTACGTACCGGAAGGACGACGTGTCTTTCAGGGATTGACCGTTGAAGAAAACCTGCTGGTGCCGCTCGAGCGCCCCGGACCCTGGACGATCGAAACTATCTATAAGCTGTTTCCGCGCTTGAAGGAACGGCGTGCTAACAAAGGCAGGCAGCTTTCGGGGGGTGAACAGGAGATGCTGGCGATCGCGCGAGCGTTAATGCTTAATCCGAAACTCCTCCTGCTTGACGAACCTTCGCAAGGACTTGCGCCGCTCATTGTCGAGGAAGTATTTGGGGTGATCGCCGGGACGCGCAGCGCGGGCATGTCCGTCTTGCTGGTCGAACAGAATGTCAGGGCGGCTGTCGAGATTGCCGATACTGCGTGTGTGCTTGATGACGGACGCGTGGTATTCACGGGTCCGGCCAGCGAATTTGCGAGCGACGAAGCACGGGTGCGCTCACTGGCGGGCGCTAGCGTGGAGGACTGGGACCGCCCGGACAGGGAACTCGAAAATCCGGGGTGATCCGCTTGAGCGTCCGCCTCTCCTGAACGCCCCCAACGCGGGCTGGCAGCCTTGAATTTGTCACGCTATGACATAAAATGCAAATAGGCCTTCTCATGACTGGATCTGGTGTCGCTACGATCCGCTCTGGAACTGGAAAGCGATGTACGAGGTTGCGCGTGCCGAATGGAACGCTGATAGCCCGATGTATAGGATTCCGCCACGTTGAAGACCTCTACGCAAGGAGGTTTCATCATGCTGGTCACGTTTCAATCCACCGCCGCGCCTGACGTCGTTATGCTCAGGAATCTTGCGCAATATCTCCTTGGTCTGATCGGAAAGCACCTGGATGTGCGCGGGGTCATTGCGCACGAAGAACTGTCTCACGTGATCGCTCGCCTGGAGACAGCCATTTCCGAAGAGACGCATGCAGAAGCTGCGCTCGAATCGCTGTATACGGTCACAAGCGCGCACCGCTACAACATGGATGAAGACCGCGGCGGGCTTGCGCACCGCGCGTGGCCCTTGCTGGACATGATGCGTGAAGCCCGTAAGCAGAACGCCGATATCATCTGGGGCCTGTAGCGATTCTGCGGTGGAAGCCGCGTAATGACCCGTTCAGGCGGGTCAGGCGGCATGCGACACACCACAAACGACAAACGATCGTAACCGCTATTGACCCCATGCCTGGCAAGCTAGGTAAGGACCGTAACCGCCTCGATCAGCGCAAAGCCTAATAGGGCACCTAGCGCCGCGCCCCGTAGCTTCGGATGCCATCTATCGAGACGCAACGCAGCGAGCAGGCTGTCGGTGAACATGATCCCGAGCAACGCAAAGCTCACAATCAGATAGCTGATTTCAAAATCACTATTAACGAACACGACGCCCTCCTGCTTTCGACGAATGCCTCGTCACAAAACAGTTTCGTTACATGCCAAACCCGCGACTCGGCGGGTCTGACGCTACCGCATGAACGGGTTCGACTCATCGGTCGTTTCCGGATCCCGGAGGGTTACCGCCTGGAATCCACCTTTTAATTCTATGTCACGTCGTGAGGTAAGCAAGATTTCACTGGCTGCCTGTAGCAAATTCAGCCGACCTTCGCTCGTCCCGCGCCCCGCTCAATCGGTCGGGTTTGTCCTGATGTCATCTTTAAGTTTCGCTTAAGCCCTTCACCCTAAATTCGACCAAGCCCCAACGAGTGACAACTTCGTTGTCTGGTTGCATGGTCGAAGGGGTCCGCGTGCCTTGGTATTTGGATGCGGGGGAATTCACGCTTGCGATGTGGCTCGAATTGAACCATCAGAATGCGATCTTGAATGATCTTTGCAGATCCGATTTTCCAGAGTGGCCAGCCGGCTCCGTTCCCTGTACCTGGGGCTGGCTTTTCGGATCCGGAGAAAACGCCGGGTCCATTTTTTATCTTTCGGCGACGCTGTATCCGACACCAGGTGCAAGAAGACAGTTGCGCCAGTCCGGCTGCGGCGCGCACCGTGGCGCTACCCGGCCCCTCAACCCGGACTGCCCCGCCCTCTTAAGAGCCGTTTAATCTTGTGTTCCTAGATTGAAATCGTTGTGTCGCGGAGATGACGCGCATGTTTCCCCCGCAAACACGGAGACATGCGGAGCATCTCAGCCGAGGCTGGAGCGATGTCATGAAGATCAGGGATTTGAAGCGTGTGCTTGTTGTCGAGTGTATGGTTGCAGCACTATGCGTGGGTTGCACGGCCCATGCGACCGCCTTCCCACCTACCCCGCAGTCGCTCCCCTCTGGGGTAACCCCAAACACGCTGTCCGTACCGGCGACAGGCATTTCCGATGACTTCGCCCGGCTTGTCCGGCTAGACGGACCCGCCGTAGTCCATATCAGCGCAAGCGGCGCGAAACGGACTGCGCGTCTTGCGCCGCTCTGGCCTCCTGCGGGCGATCAAGCCGACCCGTTCTACCGTTTCTTTCAACAATTCTCCCCGGGTGATGGCGGCTCGCCTGAGTTGGGCTCCGAGAATGTTGGCTCCGGCTTTATCATCAGCCCGGACGGATATATCCTGACCGACGCCCACGTAGTGGACGGGGCAACGCAAATCCACGTGAAGCTCACCGACCGGCGGGAATTCAAGGCTACCCTTGTCGGTCTCGACCCGGCCAGCGACATCGCGCTACTAAAGATCGATGCACGTCAGTTGCCTACCGTCAAGATCGGGACCTCTTCGCTGGCGAAGGCCGGACAATGGGTAGTATCGATTGGTTCGCCGTACGGATTCGAAAATACAGCGGCGGCCGGCATCATCAGCGACATGAATCGCTTCCTCCCAAGCGAAACCTACATTCCGCTGATCCAGACCGATATGACCAACAGCACCGGCGACGATGGAAGCCCGCTCTTCAATCTCGATGGAGAAGTAATCGGAATCGAAGCGCCGGTCCACCCTACCCACGGAATTTTCGAAGGTCTCGCTTTCGAGATTCCTATTGATGCGGCGATGAAGGTCGAGCAGCAGTTGCAACATCATATGAAGGTCGAGCATGGACGCCTGGGCGTGACGATTCAGGAGGTCACGGGGCCTCTGGCCCAATCCTTCGGACTCCCCAAGCCGGTCGGCGCACTGATCAGCTCGGTAGACCAGCACGGGCCCTCGGCCAAAGCGGACTTACGCTCAGGCGACGTTATTCTGAAGTTGAACGACCTTCAGATTGACGACTCGGCCCAGCTACCGATGGCCGTTGCCGACTTGCAACCAGGCACCAAGGTGCACATTGAGTTCTGGCGTGATCAAAGCCCGCATGACACAGAGGTGGTCCTGGGAACCCTGAACACCGCAGCGCTCGCATCCGCCTCGGCCGATCAGTCCTCAGTCGGACCGGATGGTCTAACGGTACGAGGCCTTACGCCGCAAGAGCGAGACGCCGCCGGCGTCAGGGAGGGTGTTCGTGTCGAGCAAAGTGTCGGCCCCGCGGCCATGAGTGGCATTCAACCCGGCGACATCATTCTGATGGTCAATAACGTTCGGGTTTCAAGCGTGGCTCAATTCCGCCAACGGATTGAAAGAAGCGGCAAATCCGTCGCATTGCTAGTTGAGCATGACGGCCACCAGATGTTCGTGACCATCGATGTCAGCTAGGCGCGGCCAAAAAAGTGGTATCCCCTCCGAAACGCCTGCCGCGGACTCGGGCAACTCGCGTTCGCGGCGTCTGTACGTCATACCGGGTATGGAATGAAGAGACTGCTCAGCCCCCACGAGATTGCAATGTTGTTTGTATTGCTCCCGCCGTTGAACTTGCCGACCCCGACGTGGCGGGCCTTCAGCGGGAACGTCTGGTCGAGTTGGTCGCAACAGCCGTCGACGCCACCGAGTTCAAGCTGACGTCGGAAGGCGTGGAACTGATCACGCGGCTCGGCTCGATGAAAGGCGACGCTTAGGCGGGCAATGGCGACGACGTGCGGATCCGCGGATCTTCATTCTCGCGGAGGCGTTCGGTTGAACGCCCACCCGAACGCTTCGATTTCCAGCTTGTGCTTCGATGCGAGCCGCGCGAGACATTGTTCACCTTTGACCGTCAGGTGCACTTCAACCTGACGCCCGTCTGCCCTGCTCGCTCGACGTGAGACAAGCCCGTTTGCCTCACAGCGCGACACCAGAGCGACGGTGCCATGCGGCGCCGCCTGAAGCCGCTCCGCTAGCTCCCCGACCGTTGCCCAGTCACGCCCCGCGAAACCGCGGACGTGCAGCATCAATTGATACTGTAGCGGCGTGACACCTTCCGCATGTGTGACCTCTTCCGAGAAGCGAAGAAATTTACGCAGTTGATAACGAAAAAGCGACATCGCTTCGAGGTCTTCTTTGGCGGGCATGCCCTCTGGAGCTGCAGGTTTCCTGCGCGTCGTCATGCTGTAGGTTCCCGTGATCGAAATGGGCTGGCTGATCCGACATGATACTCATGATCTCCCAGCGCACGCACACGTCACGATCCGGCATATCGTCAGACAGCCTCTCCTTGCAACGGGAACACGTTGACGACGTCGCGCAGCATCTGCGCCAGTTCCTGCATCGATTGCGCGGCGGCGGCGGTTTGCTCGACCATTGCCGTGTTTTGCTGCGTGGTCTCGTCCATCTGTGCAATTGCGACATTGACCTGCTCGATGCCACGGCTTTGTTCCTCGGACGCCGCCGAGATTTCGCTGATGATGCCGGTGACGCGCTTCACCGCATCAACGAGCGAATGCATCGTGCCGCCCGCTTTTTCGACCAGCGCCTTGCCGTCGTCGACCCGTTCTACCGAATCCTCGATCAGGCTCTTGATCTCTCTCGCCGCATCCGAGCTGCGGTGCGCAAGATTGCGCACTTCGCCCGCTACTACCGCGAAGCCGCGCCCTTCTTCGCCAGCACGCGCCGCTTCGACGGCCGCGACGAAGCCCTGTCCTTGCGACTGCGCGAGCTTGACCATGTCGACGAACAGTAGCTTGCCGTCGCTATCCGCGTAGTGCGAGACGTCCTTGTTGCGCAGATCCGCGAGCGTCGGATGCATGATGACGACTGGTGTCGCCGTCGCGATAGTCATGTAGCCATTGCCGGGCTTCTCCGCCGCCGTTGCCTCCGATTCTGTCGGAACGTTGCGCCTGCCCATCGAGATCAAGGGGCAGTGGCATCGACAACTCTGGGATGGAGCAGACTGTCAGCTTGATCGACTGTACACGTGCGATTGGAGAGCCGGAGGCCAAGGAATCTATTTGGTCCTCTGGTTCGGCAACGACGTACCGATCAACAAGCGGCTCGCGAATCCGCGCAACGGTAATCGCCACCCTGCCACGCCCCAGACATTACAGGAAATGCTAACTACCAGCAGTCGTGCCGCGCAGGAAGGATGCGTCGAAATTGTTGTGCTCGACTTAGTGCGCCGTTGACGATCCTGCTTATTTTAACCGGCATAGAGACCGATCCCGCCCGGAATGAATCGGTCTCGAAGTAATAGGATTACCCAATCAACGATCAATATTGCCCAATAGGATCGCCCGGATCCGATCCACGACAATAACTATCGCCGACACGTCTTGCTGGTCAGCGATAGTTGCTGATATTGACCATATCGCATTTCTTCAATATCAAATGCGCTACGGTGATTTCCGGCAACGCGCAAGCGTCACCGATCAAGCGCTCTTCACTCCCACTCGATTGTCAACCATTGGGCTGGAGCCTTGTGTAGACGGCCTTTCCGCGGGTTGGCATTGCAACGATACCGCCAGCGATGCCGACAAATCCGTCCAGCACTTCTCGGCTTCCGGTCGATTGCAATGGAAGACAACGCCTCTTTTCCTCACCACACCAGGGGAGAAAGGGTACCGCAAAGCATTGCACAAAGGTAATACCGTCAGGCTCCTTCCGACGCGGCCCGCTCAAAGCCAACAGATGCTGCGATGTTCAAGGTCACGGGCTCCCAGCGCACACCGCCAAAGCGAGGAGATGGGCCTACATCTCATGCTGGCAAAGCCCGAAGCAGTGCCGAAGGCGGCAGCCAAAGCCAAAACCGCGACGAAGGGCGTTGTGGCGAAGAAAGCACGGCCAGTCGCGAAGCGAGCGGGCAGCACGACCTCGAAGAGCCCTAACCGAGCCGGCAGTGCGGCACATGCCTGACGCCCAATCTGCCCCAGCTCACGATCCGTCGAACCGCCCTCGCGGGCTTTTCTTTACTATATAGAGACGGCGTAGAATCTATGTTCCTCGCCACGGCCCCCCGCAAGCGCCAAAGCCTCGACGTACGATAGGGTCCAGACGCTGCAGCAAACGCTTGAGGCTTTCTGATCAGCCTGTGTTGCAGAAGGGGATCTCCGAAGCTGGCGACACTCAGCCATGACAGAAAACACCTTGAACGAATTTGATCGGGACAGCAGAATCTGTGGGACATGTCTCGACGACATCCATTTAGATAAAGAAATAAAAGCAACAGGGAAAGTAGACGAGTGCGACTTCTGTCGGAAACGTCGCAAAACGTGGGATCTGTTGACGGCCACGACGCGCGTGCACGATGTCCTGGAAGAATACTTCGTCAAGGGCACTTACCAGCACTACGATGGGGAAACCTCAGGCGATCCACTATCCGACGTTGTCACGGAAATCCTCGGAGAGGATGCAGAGGAGCGAGTCGTACCGGCGATCCTTGAAGTGCTCACCGACAATTTCAACGGTGATCCCAGCGATGGCGATGAGCCGTACTGGGATGACACTGAAAATTACGAAATCCGTTCCGGCTGGAACATCGACGAATACGCCGATGATGCGTGGGAACATTTCCGGCGTGGCGTCAAATCGGGATACAGATTCTTCAATGATGATGCGAGAGACTTCCTCGCCAAGCTCTTTCAAGACGTCGACAAGTTGCGCACTTGACAACGGCACTCGAAAGGCAAACCCACGGTCATCTATGAACTCACAGACCAGTCAATCTTTCGCGGTCGCCAAGTAACGTCCCTCGAACAGCTTCGTCAATTTGCCGCCAACCCGGCCCGCGAACTGCATGCACCGCCGCCAAGTGTCGCGAAGGCTGGGCGGATGAATCCGGAAGGCGTTTCGGTTTTCTATGGATCCTTCGAACGTCCGACCTGTGTCGCCGAACTCCGTCCTCCGCTCGGTGTACAGGTCAGCTCTGTCGAATTTCGAACCGTCCGACCGCTGCGTGTTCTCGACTTCACGCTCCTCGAGAAATCCCACGGGATGGCGCTAAGCTACTTTCAGGACGATTTCCGCAATCGCGCAATGCTGTTTCGTCTCTTGCGCCATCTGCACGACCGTATCAAGACGCCGATTCGTCCTGGGGAAGAACACGAATATCTGACCACACAGGTCCTAGCCGAATATCTGACTGCAATACATCAACCACCGTTGGACGCCGTCGTGTTCGGATCCGTGCAACACGAGGAAGGGAAAAATATCGTCATTTTCGGACGCGCGCTCGGTGCATTTCACGCTGACACCGGATGGTCAACAGATCCGCTTCGCGTAGTTCCCGATACTGTCGAAGCCGTATTAGTCAAAAGGGTCGACTACTCAACCTCTCCTGTCCAAATTCCGGGGACTAGTTCGGATCAGATCGATTCGGATGACGATTATTGGAATCCACCCGAGCGCTAATGCGCATAAAGGTCTTGGCAAGATTGACATCGAGTTGCAGTCGACTGGTGGGCTCTGTCTTCTTGACTGGCGTAGACGAGTCAGCTGCAGGCGTCAGCGAGGCGCGAGGCATAGCCCACGAACCCTACGTCGGAACGCCAAGATGCCCGACCGGATGTTCAACCTACGCCGGACCGGACGGGGCCTTTTTTCACTGTACAGTAAATATTGGCATTCTACCGAATATTCACTATAATGCGTATATTTACTGAACAGTAAAGAAGGTCTTGGCCCCTATGTTTGAGTCTCCTCTGACCGGACGACAGCTCATCACCCAGTTCGTGGACGCGCTACAGGAGCTTCCGGAAGTGGACGCCGACCTCGACCACTGGGAGCCCGTGAGAACGCATGGCGACCGTGGATACGACGCCCAGGTCGATCTGCACGTCGCCGGCAAGTCCTTTGTCTTGCTGATCGAAGTCAAGAAATCCGTCTTCCCCCGAGATGTCCGTCAAGTGGCCTGGCAACTTCGGGAAGCGAGTCATGGACGACCTGCAGGGCAAGGGCAAGCGCCGTTGCCGCTCCTCGTCGCCGAATCCCTCTCCCCCGGCGCGAAGGAGCTGCTCAGAAGCGAGCACATCGGCTATTACGACAGCGGCGGCAGCCTGTACCTGCCAGCGCCCGGTGCGTACCTCTACATCGAAAAGCCGCCGCCCAAGGCCCTTGCGAAGTCGGTACGCACGCTGTTTACCGGACGGCGCGCCCAGGTGCTCCACGCACTGTTGGTGCAGCATCAGAACTGGTTTGGCGTCACGGAACTGGCACAGCAGGCGATTGTGTCGCCCGCTACCGCCTCCCAAGTGTTGACCGAACTGGAGCGCTTCGACTGGCTGGTGGCGCGTGGGCAAGGCCCCAGCAAGGAGCGTCATCTTCGCGAGCCGACGGCCTTGCTGGACGCATGGGCCAAGCAGCTTGCCACTATCCGCCCGCCAAACTTGCGACGGTACTATGTGCCGGGCACAAAGGCCGAAATGCTGGCGATGCGGATTGGTGAAGTCTTTGATATGCACGACGTCGAGTACGAAGTCAGCCACGAGGCGGCCGCGCAACGTTATGCACCATTTCTTTCCAACGTCTCCCAGGTCCGTGTGCGGGCGCTAACCGGTGCGAACGCCGATGCCGCGATTGGTGACCTAGGCGCGCACGTCGTCAACGAAGGCGCCAACTTGGGCATCATTGATGCCAAGTCATCGGGCGAACTGTTGTTTCGCGACAGAGTCGATGGCCTATGGCTCGCCAGCCCCATCCAAATCTATCTCGACCTGTTGCGCGGCGAAGGCCGCTCCAAGGAAATGGCCGAGCACTTCCGCAAAGAAAGGATCGGCTTCTGATGGCCAAGCCCGCAACGCTCGACGGTTACAGCGACCAATACACGGTGGACTGCGAACGTGTCCTCGTGACACTGCTGCGAGGTCTCGGACCGTGGAAGGATTCGGTCTACCTGATCGGTGGGCTCACGCCGCGGTATCTCGTCGCCGCGCGGCCTCCTGTGGTGCCAGCGCACGCGGGGACGCTGGACGTGGACATCGTGATCGACCTGCAAATCCTGGCCGATACCGAGGCGTATCACACGCTGGAGGACAACCTTAAGAAGATGGGCTTCGAGCGCGCCGAAAACGAAGCCGGGAAGAAACTCTCGTGGCGTTGGCAGACCCGCACCGAACACGGTGCGCTGATGGTCCTGGAACTACTCGCGGACGCGCCGGATCTCGCCGGCGGCAAGGTACAGCCCCTGCCGACCGAGGGCACGATCTCGGCCCTGAACATCCCGCACTCGTCGATCGTCTTCGACCTGCATCAGGTAACCGAAATCCAGGCGGAGCTGCTGCGCGGCAACGGCATCGCCACCGAGAAGATCAAGCATGCCAATCTCGTCAGCTTTACGTGCCTAAAGTCCTTCGCGTTCGACCAGCGCTTCGAACGCAAAGACGCACACGATCTGATCTATTGCATCGAGCACGCGCCCGAAGGCGTGGACGCCGCGGCCGAAGCCTTCCGAAAAGAATGCGCTGGCAAGCATGGCGCGATCATCGAGGCCTCGCTGGCAATCCTGCGCAGCCGCTTCGCCAACGACGAGAAGACAGAGGGCTATCGCAAGGATGGCCCCGTATCGGTCGCCAAGTTCGAGCTGGGCGAAGGCGATGAACCCGACCAACGCGAAGCGCGGGCGTTGCGGCAGCGTCAAGTCAACGACGTGATTGAACAACTCCTTGCCCGGCTCGCCGAGGGGAGCACCGCATGAGCTTCCCCGCAGACATCAAGGGCTGCATGAAGGACTGTATCCTTTCGCTCTTCTGGCCTCGCAAGGACATCGTAGGCTTCTTTGAAAAGCACGGATGCACCAAGGCAGAGATTGCGCCTCTACAGCTTGAGGGTGAAAACGCGCTCAAGCGCCCCGAAGTTGTCGACGCCCTGTTTGCAGCGCTCGCAGTACGCTCTGATCAAGGCCTCGGACCATTCCGCGCGATGCTGCAGTCGCTGCTCAACTGGTCGCACTTTGATCCTTATTACTTCGACAAGCTGCACAAGCTCGACCGGGGCACCGCGAACAAAAACCTCGAGCATCTACGCCAACTGCAGGAAATCCGGGACGCGAAGATCAAGGCTGATCGTGAGCGCCGGGCCGCCCAAGAGGCAGTACAACAGAAACCGACGGCATCGCTGGATCAACTACGTGCCGAGTACCTCGATCTGCTCGCTAACAAGACTTCGCGGCAGCAGCGCGGATACGCACTGGAGCGCATCCTGATCGAACTCTCGCGCCTTTCGAATTTGGAGGCTACCGAAGCATTCCGGGTGCACGGGGAACAGATTGATGGCGCGGTCAAGTTCGAGGGAGAGCACTATCTGATCGAAGCGAAGTGGCAGGAACGCTCGGCGAGCAATGAACCCGTGTATCAGTTTGCTGGAAAGGTCGCGGGGAAACTGTACGGGCGCGGCCTGTTCATTTCTGTGAATGGCTTCAGCCCCGAAGTCATCCGCAGTCTCGTGATGGGCAAAGAGATCCAGACTCTCTTCATTGATGGAGAAGATTTGATCCTTGTCCTGGAGGGCCACCTGAGTCTTCGCGAAATGATCGATCGGAAGGTCAAGGCCGCACAAACCAGAGGGCTCATCTATGTCCATCCGATCTCTGGCATCGAGAAAAAATTCTAGGGACGGGTCGACATGGCGCAATTCAACGATTGGTGCTTGGCAGTCGATACGCCCGTAGGCAACCACTTCATCAGAGTTATGACGGGACAGCCGGAGCGCCTTCCGGTGGGCATCCAAGCTACCGCTGCCATTGTGCCGGCACACTATGCATCAGAAGAACAGGTCGCCCGTGCCCTTGCGCGTCTGGGCAAGCCAGCGGCGGCTGCGCTGATTCAGGGCAGACTACCTATCACTAAAGCGATCCGATCCGGAGATCTTGGAGAGATTTATGCGACTGAATGGATCGACGCGCATAGCGGGTATCGCGCGCCAATCAAGCGATTGCGCTGGAAAGACCACCGCAACATGGCGATGCGCGGCGATGATGTCATCGGCATCCTCCAAGATCCTCAGACTCAACGGCTGCACTTTCTGAAGACGGAAGCTAAGAGCCGTGCCGCCTTGACGGCTCAAGTCCTTACGGATGCGAGGGCGGCTCTCGACAAGGATGGTGGTCTGCCTTCTGCACATGCGCTTTCGTTCATCTCCGCGCGATTGCTCGAACTGGGCAATCTACCGCTTGCCGACGCCATCGACGATGCATTGCTCAAGCATGGGATTCCGGCTCAAAACGTCCAGCATCTTCTCTTCACCTTCTCTGGAAATCCGCCGGATGCCCTGTTGACTGCCGCTCTTCAGGCATATCCAGGAGCGATCAACCAGTGGGGTGTCGGGCTGCGCGTCGAGGGTCATGCCTATTTCATTGGAGCGGTCTATGACCGAGTGATCGCTGATGCCAACAACACCTGAGGCAATTACGGCAGACATCGCGGAAGCGGCAACTGCCGGCTTCCGTGGAAGTCTCATTGCGCGAGGCCAGGCGAGAGCAATCATCTGGCGCGGCGGAGTGCTCCCCCCCGACGCTCCGGCCTTCGCAGCACAGCTCAGCTACGACCTGCGTTCTTATGGCTACGTCCTTCTCGGGCTTGGCCTTCGCCTGCGCGAGCTGGGCGGCTCGGACGCGCAGGCGCGGATCGCATTCGAGCAAGCCGCGATGGCCCTCGAGGCGGTGATCGCCAAAGGTAATCCCGATGAGGCTGATCGCGATTTTCACTTTGTGATGGCGGCGGCGAGCTACCACCTTGCGCACCTTTCCGCGCGCGCCTACTCCCTGCTGGCGATCGTCGCGGCGGACGCGAATTTCGCCCCTACGGAACGAGTCCTGACCTTGCTGATGAGGCGGGACTTCCGCACACTGCAAACCACTGTTCTCGATTTCCGAGTTTCCGGCGAAGGCAGTGACACCGAGATCGCCGCACGGATGCGGGCCAAGCTCGACAGGGTCGGGGTGTGGATCAACTTGGCCGGCGACGGGGAAGACATCCTTTTCGAAGGCCTGGACAAAGCGCTGACGGACACATTCATGGCAGGGATGTCGCTATTCCTGCTGGCTCTCGAACGAGGCGAGCATACGTTGCTTGACCAGGCGCTGGAACGGCTTCGCACGAACCTCTCCGTCTGCAGCGAAATGAACATGCTTCCACAGTGGTGGGTGAGTCGAATCGCGATTCATCTGCTTTCTGACCTGTGGTCAAGCACCTTTCATGAGAGGGTCCCGTTCCGGCCTGCAGGCGGCGAAGCGGCCGACTGGCCCGCGCTTCGCGGGCTGTTCATTGCACTGTTGCATAGCCGCTCAAAGGCCGAGGTAGATCTCTGGCCTTCGCAGATAGAAGCTGCCAATCGCGCTGTCGACCAGTCAGATGATCTGGTTGTCTCTTTGCCGACCAGCGCAGGCAAGACCCGCATCGCCGAACTGTGCATACTGCGATGCCTCGCCGGCAAAAAGCGAGTGGTCTTCATCACTCCGCTGAGAGCGCTGTCTGCGCAGACCGAAGCGAACCTTCAACGGACATTTGCCCCGCTTGGCAAGACCATCTCGGCGCTCTACGGCAGTATCGGCGTCAGCGGCTTCGATGAGGATGCGATCGGCGAGAGGGACATCGTGGTAGCCACCCCGGAGAAACTCGACTTTGCGCTGCGGAACAACCCTGCCCTTCTCGATGACGTCGGTCTTCTCGTCTTCGATGAAGGACACATGATCGGGCTCAACGAGCGCGAGGTTCGCTACGAGGTGCAGATCCAGCGGCTTCTTCGCCGTCCGGACGCGCATCAGCGGCGGATCGTTTGTCTCTCAGCGATCCTGCCAGATGGCGATCAACTCGACGACTTCGCGGGTTGGTTAAGACGAGACCATCCTGGTGGACTGATCAAAAATGATTGGCGACCGACCCGCCTCCGGTTCGGCGAAGTGGTGTGGACGTCGCCCACAGCCCGATTGAACCTTCGCGTCGGCGACGAACGCCCCTGGGTGCAACGCTTCCTCACAGGGGAGACGCCTCCGAATTGGATTCCGCCGAAGCGCCGTCGTACGACCTTGTTTCCCAAAGACCAGCGCGAACTCTGCCTAGCAACAGCCTGGCGGCTGATCGAGGACGGCCAGACCGTACTTATTTTCTGCCCGGAGCGGCGTAGCGTCGAACCCTTCGCCGACGTGATTGTCGATCTTCACGAGCGCGGCGCTCTGCGCTCGCTGCTCCAAGCCGATCCCGCGATCCTCAACACCGCGATCGCACTTGGCAAGGAATGGCTCGGGCCAGACAGCGCGATCCTCAAATGCCTGCACATCGGCGTCGCACTTCATCACGGAGCGCTCCCAACCGCCTATCGCAAGGAGGTCGAGCGCCTGCTGCGCGACAACGTGCTCAAGGTGACCATTTCGTCGCCGACCCTTGCACAAGGACTCAATCTATCAGCCACAGCCGTCGTCATGCACTCTCTTCACCGAAACGGTGAGAGGATCGAAATCTCCGAGTTCAAGAACGTCATCGGCCGGGCCGGACGCGCCTATGTCGATGTCGAGGGCATTGTGCTTTTCCCCATGTTCGATGAGATCGCAAAAAAGCGACGCAACTGGGAAGCGCTCATCACCGATCTCGGTGCAAGAGAGATGGAGAGCGGCCTGGTGAGGCTGGTCACGGCCTTGCTGACGCGCATGCACGCACGCATTGGCGGCGACCTCAATCAACTGATCGAGTACGTCGTCAACAATGCCGCCGCCTGGACGTTCCCGGAAATCGCGAACGAAGCGCCCGAGGACCGCGAGCGCGCCCTTGCCAACTGGGAGCGGCATATCGCAACACTCGACACGGCCATCCTCGGTTTGATCGGCGACAACGACATCCCCGACGAAGGCGTCGAGGCGGCACTGGATGATGTTCTTCAGTCCTCTTTGTGGCACCGCCGGCTTTTACGCCAGAACGAGCAAACTCAGCAGGCTCTCAAGGCGGGTCTTCTCTCCCGAGGCCGGCTTATCTGGAGTCAATCGACATCAGCGCGCCGTCGGGGCTATTTCCTTGCAGGGGTCGGACTGACGACGGGTCATGCACTCGATGCGATCGCCGAGGATGCCAATCGCCTTCTCATCGAAGCCAATGGTGGCATCCTGCAAGACGACGCCGAGGTTGCGATCGCCGCCGTCACCGCGCTGGCGGAACACATCTTCACGTTCTATCCTTTCACGCCCGACCCCATGCCAGCAAACTGGCGGGACATCCTGCGTGCATGGCTGCTCGGTGAGCCTCTTGCCGGCATCGCCGCCGGCCAGGAATCCGATACGCTCCAGTTCGTCGAGGGAGGATTGGTTTATCGTCTTCCCTGGGCAATGGAAGCAATACGTGTGCGAGCAGAAGCGAATGGGGACACGGTAGGCGAGTTGCCACTGGACGTATACGAGCTCCGCTTGGCGGTGGCCTCAGTGGAAGCCGGTACTTTGAATCGTTCGGCGACAATCCTCATTCAAGCCGGCTTCAACTCCAGACTCGCTGCCATCAAGGTCGCGACAGACACCAGAGCGACTTTCCAGACGGCCCACGAACTCCGGCATTGGCTCAACTCGGAAGCCCTGGCGGCGTGGAGCGAAAAACCTGACTGGCCGACCCCAGAAACGAGGGAAATGTGGATGGAGTTCGCGCAAAGCTTCATCCCTCAAGCGAATCGTGTCTGGGCCGATCGTCGGTACGGGGCAAGTGTGCAGTGGCTTGGCGTGCCACTACCACCAGGTACTCCCGTTCAAATTCACCATTGGAATGGCCAGTTCAGCGTACTTACGGTGGACGGTACTCGGGTGGGCATGCTGCTGCATGCCTTGAGTCCCAGGAGAGCCGGTTTGCTCCTCGCCCAGGTGGCTCAAGACATTGGCTGGCTCGACCTCAGTTATCTCGGACCGGATGACTTATTTGATATCTAACCAGCGTAAGAGAAGATTACGAGTGGTACAGGGACTACCAGAAAAGCAAGGAAGAGACGAATGATCCTGACCGATAACGAAACCAAAGTTGACCTACTGAACAACGAGGCCATCGCCACCACGATCATCGGACTGCTTCGCGCGAAACCCGACCATCCGGTGACGATCGGCGTGCATGGTGACTGGGGTGCGGGAAAGTCCAGTGTGCTAGAAATGATCGAGGCTGGCTTCACCGATCAGGACGATGTCCTGTGCCTCAAGTTCAATGGATGGCGCTTCCAAGGCTTCGAGGACGCGAAAATCGCCTTGATCGAGGGAATCGTCACAGGCTTGGTCGAAAAACGCCCGGCGCTAAAAAAGGCGGCAGTGGCCGTCAAGGATGTCTTCCGTCGCATCGACTGGCTGAAGGTCGCCAAGCGGGCCGGGAGCCTAGCCCTGACCGCATTCAGCGGCATTCCGACGCCCGAGCAAATCGGAGCCATCGTCGGCTCGCTCGAAGCGCTAGTGGCTGACCCTGCCAAGCTCGTCACGAGAGAAAACCTCTCGACAGCCATCGATGAGGCGAAGGCCGTGCTGAAGCCCGGCGAGTCCAAGAATGTGCCGGAGGAAGTGGAGGCATTCCGCAAGGCATTCGACCAGCTCCTGAAAGATGCAGGCATCAAACAGCTCGTTGTCCTGATCGACGACCTTGATCGGTGCCTGCCCGACACCGCCATTGAAACGCTCGAAGCCATCCGGCTGTTCGTGTTCACCGCGCGAACGGCCTTCGTCGTCGCAGCTGATGAGGCAATGATCGAATACGCGGTGCGCAAGCACTTTCCAGATCTACCCGACAGCACCGGGCCGCGAGACTATGCCCGCAATTACCTCGAAAAACTCATACAGGTTCCGTTTCGCATCCCTGCCTTAGGTGAAACCGAGACGCGGATCTACGTGACGTTGTTGCTCGCTGGCGCTGAAGTCGGCGAGAACGACGAGAATTATGGGAAGCTGATCGCTGTAGCGAGAGAGAAGCTGAAACGGCCGTGGACCAGCGGTGGTCTGGATGCCGCGACGGTCAAGACAGCGCTCGGCCAGCAAGCCGAGAAGGCAAACAATGCGCTGGCACTCAGCGACCAGATCGGCCCCATCCTCGCAAGCGGCGCAAAGGGCAACCCGCGCCAAATCAAGCGCTTCCTCAACACGCTGCTGCTGCGCGAGCGTACTGCGACTGCGCGCGGTTTTGGCGACGACATCAAGCTACCCGTGCTCGCGAAGCTCATGCTCGCAGAACGATTCATCCCGAGGTTGTTCGAGCAGATTGCGTTCGTCGCAGCGGTTCATCCGCAAGGACTGTGTGAAGACCTCGAAACGCTGGAGAAGAGCCTGGTTTCGGCCGACAGCAAGGACAGCGAGTCGAAAGGGCCAAAGGCCGCCGAAGCGGTGCCTGCCTCCGACAACATCGTGTTGAACGAGTGGAAGTCGTCGGAGACGGTGCGTGACTGGGCGCACCTCTCCCCGAAGCTGTCAGGACTCGATCTGCGCCCCTACTTGTTCGTCACAAAGGACAAGAAGGACTACTTCGGCCCAGTGTCGGTACTCGGCCACCTGGCCGGCGTAGTCGAGAAGCTGTTCGGCGGCAAGATGACCGTCCAGGGCTACGAAGCCGAGTTAAAGCAGCTCGTGCAGCCCGAAGCCGAGAAGGTGTTCGAGGCCGTGCGCAGCAAAATCATGAGCACGGGCACCTTCGATACCAGGCCTGCAGGCATCGACGGTCTCGCCGTCCTTGTGAAGGCGCAGCCTGGGCTCCAGAGCCGGTTGATGGATTTCCTGGAGGCACTACCAAGTGGTAAGTGTGGGCCTTGGGCTGTCAGCGGCTGGCAAGGCGTCATCAAGGACAGCGCATGCGCTGATCGCCTGACGAAGCTGCTGGGAGACTGGAGCAAAGTCACCAATAACCCCGGCCTAAAGGCTAGCGCCGAAGCGGCGCTCAAGGATTTGAAGGGAGGACGTTGATGGGAACCTCCACGGCGTACGGCGGCCCTGGCGGCGGAACACCACTTGTTCCGTCATGGTTGGGTGACACCGACGGCGCGGGCGCACCAGCAGCCCCTCCGGGCGATGGCGCAGTCCCGGACGGCCAGCCGCCGGCAGACGGCACCGCGCCACCGGTGCCGCCGAACCGGCCACCCATCCCCAAGACGGCAGACCCTCAGCGTTTCTCCGGTGCTCGCAACAGCTTCACGCGATTTGCCGGTTCTGGTGGCAGCGACCGTGCCAACTTGGGCCGCGCAGTCTCAAGATACGTCTCAACATCGGCCGGCGGCGCGCGCTAGGCTGCCCAACGCATGGGCGCCTCGCGCGGAGCGGGTGCACGGCTGCTTGGCTTTCTGTCCGATGCACAAGCAAGGGGTGTGCGCGAGGCGCTACGGGCGCTGGACCTGGAGTCGTTGGCCGGACGACCGCTCACGGAAATCTTCGTTGGCCTAGCCGACTACGTCTGCCCAGGCGCGGGCACCGTCGATGAAGGCATCGCCCGCGAGGCGTACATTGAAACTATCGTTGAACTGGCAAGTGAAGGGCTCACCGATCTAACCACCTTCACACCAGATCAGATGCAGACAGTCTTCGAGCTGTATGTCACCCACGCGATAGAAGCCCGCATCTGCAACGACATTGGCACAAAGGCCGTGACCATGCCAGCGGACACGCAAGCTGCGCACCGCGTCGAACAGCAGTTGCGCGACTTCATCCGGGGCGGGGTGAGCGACGCGCTGACGCGGGCTCGTGCGGAAACGCCGAATCTCACGTCGGAGCGAATTCAGGGTTTCGTCGATGCGCTGTACGAGTCTGCATTTGCAATCTTGCAAACCCTGGGCGATGCGGAGGCGGACCAATGAAGCGACAACTCCTGGCGGGCCGCTTCGGTCCTGACGACAGCTTCGATGTGACGGCGGGCGCCGATGAACAAAGGACCTACCTGCAACTCGTTGCCGGCGAGAAGTCTTTGGATCATGGCATCGGTGGCGCGCTGACTAGCTTGAAGAAAATCGGTGTGTTTCCCTCTGAGATAGGCATTGACCTGCTGGTCTTGGCCGCTCATGTCCATGCGGCGGACACACGCATCTCTCGCACCGAGCAGTCGCAGGACTCGTGGACGCGTGAGATACGACTGGTCGTGCCGGTAGGCGATCCATCTCGCTGGGCCGCTGCGGCACCGACTCTCAAGAAGTCTCTGGATTTCCTGACGGGCGATCGCTGGACGATCGGGTTCAGGGCACGTCCAGATCGGTTCGCGACGATCGCCCAAGCAGCGCCTCCGAGTCTGATCGCTCCGCCCTTTGATTCCGTCAGCCTGTTCTCGGGTGGATTGGACAGCTTGATCGGAGCGATCGATCTGCTGGAGGACGGTGCCACTCCCCTACTGGTCAGCCACTTCGGCGAGGGCGCGACGAGCGATGCTCAAGGCAAGCTGTTCGCAAGTTTGAAGAAGCACTACGTCAAGTCATCTTTCGAGCGCTTGCGAGTGGGCATGACCTTCGTGGATGGTCTTGTGGAAGGCGTCGGCGGCGAGAACAGCACACGCGGCAGGTCGTTCCTGTTCTTCGCTCTCGGGGTGTTCGCCGGTACTGGGCTTGGGCGCCGCTTCATCCTGCGCGTCCCCGAGAATGGGCTGATCGCGCTGAATGTGCCTTTGGACCCCCTGCGGTTGGGATCAAACAGCACCCGTACCACGCATCCGTATTACATGGCGAGGTGGAACGACCTGCTCGTCGCACTCGGCATCGACGGCGAGATTCGGAACCCTTACTGGGACAAGACGAAGGGTGAGATGGCCGCAGCCTGCCGCAACCCGGACCTCTTGAAGAAGCTGGCGACGGATTCGTTGTCGTGTTCGTCCCCTGCTAAGGCCAGATGGTTAGGACATGGTATCGAGCAATGTGGCTATTGCCTGCCATGTCTTATCCGTCGCGCAGCGTTGACGGCAGCATGGGGTACGGGGAACGACCCGACGACGTACACGGTACCCGATCTTCATGCGCATCCGTTGGACACACGCCAGGCGACAGGAGTGCAGGTCAGGTCGCTCCAGTACGCGATCGAGCGCTTGAAGAGCAAGCCTCAGCTCGCGAACCTCTTGATCCACAAGCCCGGCTCGCTTGCCGACGAAGCCGCACACTTGGACCAGCTTGCCGACGTCTACCGGCGCGGCCTGGGCGAAGTCGCACGGCTCATCGACGGTGCCGAGGCGAAACCAAGATGAGGGTACGCGCATGATCGCCACTGCGGGCCTCGTGGACTTCCACTGCCATCTTGATCTCTACCCGGACCATGCGGCGGCGGTCCATGATGCGGAGGCGTCCGGCGTGTTCACGCTGGCCGTAACGACGACACCTCGCGCGTGGCCCCGCAATCACGAACTCGCGCAGCGCACAAAGCATGTTCGAGCAGCGCTGGGGCTGCACCCCCAACTGGTCGCGGAGCGTGAAAGCGAGATCGAGCTGTGGGATCGGCATCTTGCGGAGACGCGCTATGTCGGCGAAGTCGGATTGGACGCCGGCCCCCGCTTCTTCAAGTCGCTCGATGCGCAGAAGCGTGTCTTCCAACACGTGCTCCAGCGTTGCGCGCAGGCCGGCGACAAGATCATTACGGTCCACAGCATCCGATCGGCCAAGGCGGTACTCGATCTCGTCGAAGCGAATCTACCACCCGAGCGCGGAAAAATCGTTCTCCACTGGTTCACGGGAACAAAGAGCGAGGCGAAGCGCGCGTTGGAGTTGGGCTGCTACTTCTCCATCAACGCGGGAATGCTGGGCAATGAGAGGCACGCACCGATGGTGCAGGCTATCCCCTTGGATCGGATGCTGACGGAAACCGATGGCCCTTTCACTCGCACCGGCGACAGACCTTCACTGCCGACCGATGTAGCAGGCGTCGTCGAGGAGCTGGGGCGTTTGCGTCGGCTAACTGCGAGCGACGTGGCAAGCCTCATTCGCGACAACCTACGAGCATTGCTCGGATAGCTGGAGGTGGCACGTTGCGAGCGGACTCTACGTTCGCTGGAGTATTCTCCAACACACTTAGCGGATTGCCTCCGATATCGTGATTGCCGGCCAATTCGTGCAGGAACTCGATGCCGGCACGCTGATCCAAATGCAACATCTGGGTCCACAGCATAACTGACCACACCGTTAACTTCCAATCAATCAGCAGTCAATAGCCCGCGTCGTCGTCGCGATCGTCCCCGCCGTTGCGACCAATGTCGATGTTCAGGCGCCGCTCCTGCTTTTCGTCACCAGCCTCGGGTCTCCAGAACGGAATGAAGGCTACCGCAAATATAAACGCCCCCAATACAACATCGAAGGGCAGCAGACCCGCAACAGACGACGATGGCCCGATCAGATAAGTTCGTATGGTTGCCATGCCAACCATTGCGGCAATCAGTTCGAGTCCCGCCGCCTCTGTCGTCCGGCGCCAAACGTAAAGACAGGGGACGACGCCCAGGACGGCAAGCAGCGCAGCCATCAGACCGATATACCACGGGCTCCGGCTGATCACGATTCCGCATGAGCGAGCACGAGGTGATTCCTCATCTGATCCATCCGTACCGTCGAAACCTTCGTGAAACGGTTCGTCCGCGCCAATCTTTCTATGTGCGTCCCAACCCGGCTCGCCCTCGAACCTCACATGAAGTTCCAGCGGAATGTTCGGCGCGGGCTGCATCGATTGTGGTGGCAGGGGCAGAACCAGTCGTGCCGACTGGATACCTACCCAGTACCGGTCGAACGGATACGCCCTAAGCGTGCCGTTGCCCACCGGGCTCGCTTCGAGTTCCATCTGGTAGTGTTAGCGGCGGTGCAAATCCGACACTAAACGGCGGCGCAAGGTTGAGTAAAAGCGTCAACAACCGTGGTCAGTCGTTGGCGCCCATGGTCGAGCGTGCCGGTCGTTAGTCAGAATGGGGCGGCCTCGTTGTCACGAGGAGGGTGAGGGTTTCCAGGAGGCGAGCGCTGTTCGCGCAGCAGTTCGTTGAGCGCAATCTGATAGTGCCCGACGATGCGCTCGCGGAGATCGTCGATAAGTTCGACGACAGCGAGCGCCTGATCAGCAGACCAGTTCTCGGCGATCAGGAACTCGAGCCCGTGGGTGATACCTGAAGGCTGATGAAGGGGCTTCATGGTTTTGTCT
>NZ_FNCJ01000023.1 GCF_900100735.1 Paraburkholderia phenazinium
TACAGGTTCAGCGACGTATGCATCGCCTCGACCCACGACTTCGACGGCTCCACGCCGTGCAGCAGGTGCAGGAAGTGGCCGCCGATCGAATCGTCGTCGGTTTCCACCTCGATGCGCTTGCCGTTGTGCGAGTAGTGATACCAGTACAGCAGCATCGAACCGAGCGAGGCCATCAGCTTGTCGGCGATATCGCGCGCGCCGGGCAGGTTGTGGTCGTCCTTCTCGGGCAGCACGGTGCCGAGCACCGAGACGCCGGTGCGCATCACGTCCATCGGGTGGGCGGCTGCCGGAATCCATTCCAGCGCGGCCTTGACGTTGGCGGGCAGGCCGCGCAGCGCCTTCAGCCTGGTTTTGTACGCGGTCAGTTCGGCCTGGGTGGGCAGCTTTTCATGCACCAGCAGGTAGGCGATCTCTTCGAATTCGCAGGTGCTGGCGATGTCGAGAATGTCATAGCCGCGGTAATGCAGGTCGTTGCCGGTCTTGCCGACCGTGCACAGGGCGGTATTGCCCGCCGTCACGCCCGACAGCGCCACGGATTTCTTCGGTTTGAACGCGCCCGGGGCGCCGGCTTCGCCAGTCGTGCCTGCGGCTTGCATCTTTTCGCTCATCTCCAGCAGTCTCCTGAATACCCGTTCACGTCGTCTGGTCGAACAGCGGCGCGGCTTCGGCCGGTACGCTGCGCCCGGTCGAGCGGGCGCGGCGCAGCACCGACCAGTAATAGCGATAGCTGGCGCGGTCGTGCAGCGTGTCGTGATGGCGCGTCGGGCCCCACTGGGCGGCTTGGGCGGCCAGCAGAATCTCGGCAGCGGTGGCGATCTCATCTTCCCGCGGCGCGAAGGCGGCGACGATCGCCGGTACCTGGGCCGGGTGGATGCTCCACATCCGCGTATAGCCGAACTCGTTGCGGGCGCGGGCGGCGTCATTGGCCACCACGCTCATGTCGCGCACTTCGGTGCTGACGTTATGCGACGGCACCTTGCCGTGTGCGTGGCAGGCCGCGGCGATTTCGAGCTTGGCGCGCCGCACCAACGGATGATCGAACTGGCCGGGCGAGCGCATCGCGGTATCGGGAATCGCGCCGTCGTGCGCGGAGACGAAGTCCATCAAGCCGAAGCTGAGCGCTTCGACGCCCGGCAGGGCGGCCAGATCGAAGGCCCGCGCCAGCGCGCCGTGAGTTTCGACCAGCAACTGCACCGGTACGGGTTGAGCGATGCCGAGTTCGCGCCGCGTCGCCTCGATGTAAGCGCACATTTCTGCGGCATCGGGGACGCTGCGGATCTTCGGCAGGGTGATATAGGCAGGGGCGCGCCTGGCGGCGCGCAGGATCAGGCGCACGTCGTCGCGCCAGTGCGCATGATTGAAATCGTGAATCCGCACGCCGACGCGGCCGAAGCGGTCGTGTTCGCTGCCCAGCAGCGATGCTACCAGCTCGGCATGCTCGGCCTCGCGCCCGACTTGGGCGCCGTCTTCGCAATCGAGCGTGATGTCGAACACCGGCCCCAACTCCTGCTGCAAAGCGAGCGATTTCAGCATCAGCTTCTCGCTGCCGGCGTAGTGATCGCAGGCAGGCAGGACGGTGGGCGGCGCTTCGCCGTCAAACAGCACTTCGGCGGGAGTCAGTGCGCGCATCTTCGGCGTTAGGGGCGTGGGTTCTCGTTGGGGAATCGGATGTAAAAAACCGGAACCCGTTGGCAAGCAACGGAGTCCCGGCTCATCTGCATCAGGCGCTTAGCCGAGCAGGTGCTGGACGCCTTCGCGCTCTTCCAGCAGTTCGTTCAGCGTAGCGTCCATCTTTTCGCGCGAGAACGCGTCGATTGCCAGGCCTTCGACACGCTTGTACTCGCCGTTTTCGCAGGTCACCGGCACACCGTAGATGATGTCTTCCGGAATGCCATACGAACCGTCCGACGGGATACCCATCGTGACCCACTTGCCGTTCGTGCCGAGCACCCAGTCACGCACGTGGTCGATTGCAGCGTTCGCTGCCGAAGCTGCCGACGACAGGCCGCGCGCTTCGATGATCGCTGCGCCGCGCTTGCCGACGGTCGGGATGAAGGTGTTGCGGTTCCATTCGTCGTCGTTGATCAGCTTGGTCAGGTCTTGACCTTCTGCCGTTGCAACGCGGAAATCCGGGTACATCGTCGGCGAGTGGTTGCCCCACACAGCCAGCTTTTCGATCGAAGCGACCGGCTTGCCCGACTTCGCTGCCAGTTGCGACAGCGCGCGGTTGTGGTCCAGACGCAGCATGGCGGTGAAGTTCTTCTTCGGCAGATCCGGTGCCGACTTCATCGCGATGTAAGCATTGGTGTTAGCCGGGTTGCCGACCACCAGAACCTTCACGTCACGGCTGGCGACTTCGTTCAGCGCCTTGCCTTGCACCGTGAAGATCTCGGCGTTGGCCGACAGCAGATCTTTACGTTCCATGCCTTTCGAACGCGGACGGGCGCCGACCAGCAGGGCGACGTCAGCATCCTTGAAGGCAACCTTGGGATCGTCGGTGATCACGACGCCCTGCAGCAGCGGGAACGCGCAATCATCCAGTTCCATCACGACGCCTTTCACGGCGCCTTGCGCTTGCGGCAGGTCGAGCAGTTGCAGGACCACCGGCTGATCCTTGCCGAGCAGGTCGCCATTGGCGATGCGGAACAGCAGGGAGTAAGCGATTTGACCTGCGGCGCCAGTGACGGCAACGCGCTTTGCGGGCTTAGCCATTGAGAATTCTCCAGGACGATGCGTTAGACGCTAGGGAAAACGCCATTCTATATGCGCGTTAGGCGAAGCGTTGTGAAACACGGCGGAATTCACTGTTACGCGGAGCCTCAAGTTGAAAACCGAGGCTGGAAAGCGCGTTGCGGCGAGACCACCATGCCGGAAACCTGTGCAGCGGAGCGGGGGCGCACGAGACGCCGGTGGCCACTGCATGTGCCGGGCTCCTGCAAGGGTGTGTTTCCGAAGCGTCTGACGGGACAAAGACCGGCGAATCGAAAGCTGAACCGCGAGAGACGACAGCATGATGCAGAGCGGCTGCCGGGACAGGGCGGTTCGCCGGAAGTACCTAGAGATACTTGGGGGAAAACGCCGCCGGATTGCCCGCAAACCCTTGCTCGCGAAGGAGTGTAGGATTCGGCCTTCACAAAGTCAACATTATCTTATGTCTTATATAAGACAGATCTATTGCCGGGAAAGCTCTGGACGGAGGATGGGCCTTTATGATGAAATGCGCGCATGACTGCGAACCCGGCTAGCACTGCGAATCCTAACGGCCCTGGGGGACCAGGCGAGGCCGCGCCCGTTGCGGCTGCGCCCGCCACGTCGCCTACTTTCAGCCCTCTGTATCAACAGATCAAGGGGTTGATTACGCAAAGCCTGGAGTCAGGTGAATGGAAGCCGGGTGAAATCATCCCGAGCGAGGTCGAACTGGCCGCCCGCTTCAAGGTGAGCCAAGGCACCGTCCGCAAGGCGATTGACGAACTGGCGGCGGATAACCTGCTGGTGCGCCGCCAGGGCAAGGGTACTTTTGTTGCAACGCACAACGAAGACCGTGCCCAGTTTCGCTTCCTCAGGTTACTTGCCGATGACGGCGCCGAACATCCCCACGTTAGCCGCCTGCTCGAATGCCGCCGCCTGCGTGCGTCGGCCGACATCGCACGTCAGCTCGACCTGAAGCCAGCCGATCCCGTGGTGCTTATCAAGCGGCTTTTGCAGTTTGATGGTGAAATCACGGTACTCGACGAAATCTGGTTGCCCGGCATGGTGTTCCGCGGGCTCACCCTCGAGCGGCTCTCCGAGTACAAAGGTCCGCTCTACGCGATGTTCGAGACGGAGTTCGGAACCCGGATGATCCGGGCTTCCGAGAAGATTCGTGCGGTCGCGGCGGACCCCTCGGTCGCCGATTTGCTGCAGGTGCCGCCTGGATTTCCGTTGCTATCGGTAGAGCGAGTGTCCTATACCTATGGAGACCGTCCCGTCGAAGTGCGGCGTGGATGGTATGTCACAACTGGGTACTACTATCAGAACGATCTCAGCTGAAACCGGGTTGTGAACAGTTGTGAACATCCGGGTCTTCAAGCTGGATCAGTGTGTTCAAGGGTGTCTGGCGCAGCGCGCAGCACCCTCTTGACGACGCCATTGTCTCGTGCGCAGTAAAGGACCTGTGGGGTTTTTCGCTGCAGCGCGATATAAAAAGGCGCTAAAATTGCGGATTAGTGTTACTACATAGTAGGGGTCTAGCATGGCTGAAGCCGTAAAAAAACCGAGGCCGGAGTTCCGGAACATCGGTATCGGGCAAATATTGACGGCGTATCGCCTCCCACTAGCGGGGCGTGTGTCGATTCTCCATCGCGTCAGCGGTGGGCTGCTTTTTGTGTTCCTTCCGTTCCTGCTGTACCTCTTTGATCAAAGCCTTACGTCCGAGCTCAGCTTTGATGTGTTCAAGGGCTTCCTCTCCAACATCATCGTCAAGCTCATCACGCTGGTTCTCGCGTGGGCCTTCCTGTTCCACTTCTGCGCCGGCATCCGTCACCTGGTGATGGACACCAACCACAGCGCAGTCACGAAGGAAAAGGGCAAGCAAACCTCCATCGTCGTGCTGGTCGTCTCGTCGATTCTGACGATTGCTTTTGCGCTCAAACTCTTCGGAGCATTCTAAAAAAATGGCAGCTAACAACCGAATCGGCCCGAAGCGTCTCGTCGTCGGCGCGCACTACGGTCTGCGCGACTGGCTCGCGCAACGCATCACCGCCACCATCATGGCGATCTACACGATCATCCTGCTCGCGTGGTTCTTCGGCGCGCAAGATTTCTCGTATGACGGCTGGGCGTCGATCTTCGCGACGCAATGGATGAAGCTCGCCACCTTCGTGACGCTGCTGTCCCTGTTCTACCACGCGTGGGTGGGTATTCGTGACATCTGGATGGACTACATCAAGCCCGTCGGTGTGCGCCTCACCCTTCAGGCCCTGACGATCGTCTGGCTGCTGGCGTGTGCCGGCTACGCTGCGCAGATTCTCTGGAGAGTATAAAAGAATGGCTGCAATCAAGAATTCTCTGCCGCGTCGCAAGTTTGACGTGGTTATCGTCGGCGCAGGCGGCTCGGGGATGCGCGCTTCGCTGCAACTCGCGCGCGCCGGTCTGTCGGTTTGCGTGCTGTCCAAGGTGTTCCCGACGCGTTCGCACACGGTGGCTGCTCAAGGCGGCATCGGCGCTTCGCTCGGCAACATGAGCGAAGACAACTGGCACTATCACTTCTACGACACGATCAAGGGTTCCGACTGGCTCGGCGACCAGGACGCGATCGAGTTCATGTGCCGCGAAGCACCGAACGCCGTCTACGAACTGGAACACATGGGCATGCCGTTCGACCGCAATGCGGACGGCACGATCTATCAGCGTCCGTTTGGCGGCCACACGGCCAACTACGGCGAAAAGCCGGTGCAACGCGCTTGCGCGGCCGCTGACCGTACCGGTCATGCGCTGCTGCACACGCTGTACCAGCAAAACGTTGCCGCGAAGACGCAGTTCTTCGTCGAATGGATGGCGCTGGACCTGATCCGCGACGCCGAAGGCGACGTGCTCGGCGTGACCGCGCTGGAAATGGAAACCGGCGACGTCTACATCCTCGAAGGCAAGACCACGCTGTTCGCCACGGGCGGCGCTGGCCGGATCTTCGCAGCTTCGACCAACGCGTTCATCAACACCGGTGACGGCCTGGGCATGGCTGCGCGTTCGGGCATCGCACTGCAAGACATGGAATTCTGGCAATTCCACCCCACCGGCGTGGCTGGTGCGGGCGTGCTGATTACCGAAGGCGTGCGCGGCGAAGGCGGTATTCTGCGTAACTCGAACGGCGAGCGTTTCATGGAACGCTACGCGCCGACGCTGAAGGATCTGGCGCCGCGCGACTTCGTTTCGCGTTCGATGGACCAGGAAATCAAGGAAGGCCGCGGCGTGGGTCCGAACAAGGATCACGTGCTGCTCGACCTGTCGCACATCGGCGCCGAGACGATCATGAAGCGTCTGCCGTCGATCCGCGAAATCGCACTGAAGTTCGCGAACGTCGATTGCATTAAAGAGCCGATCCCGGTCGTGCCGACGATCCACTATCAGATGGGTGGTATTCCTACGAACATTCACGGCCAGGTCGTGGGTACGTCGAAGGGTCACGAAGAGCCGGTCAACGGTTTCTACGCAGTGGGCGAATGCTCGTGCGTGTCGGTCCACGGCGCGAACCGCCTGGGCACGAACTCGCTGCTCGACCTGGTGGTGTTCGGCCGCGCAGCTGGCAACCACATCGTCAAGCACGTGAAGGAAATCAAGGAGCACAAGCCGCTGCCGGCCGATGCCGCTGACTTCGCGCTGTCGCGTCTGGACAAGCTGGACAAGTCCTCCTCGGGCGAATACACGCAAAATGTCGCGAACGACATCCGCGCCACTATGCAGGCACACGCTGGCGTGTTCCGCACGTCGAAGCTGCTGGCCGAAGGCGTCGAGCGCATCCGCGAAGTGGCTGAACGTGTCGACAACATCCATCTGAAGGATAAGTCGAAGGTGTTCAACACGGCTCGCGTCGAAGCGCTGGAACTGGCGAACCTGATCGAAGTGGCGCGCGCCACGATGGTTTCGGCAGAAGCGCGTAAGGAAAGCCGCGGTGCGCACGCACAAAACGACTTCGAACATCGCGACGACGAAAACTGGCTGCGCCATACGCTGTGGTTCAGCGAAGGTGATCGCCTCGACTACAAGCCGGTTCACATGCAACCGCTGACCGTCGAATCGGTGCCGCCGAAAGCGCGTACCTTCTAAGGCACAAGTCAAAGGAATTCAGAAATGGCCAAGCGTACATTTGAAATCTACCGCTACGATCCGGATAAGGACGCAGCACCGCGCATGCAATCGTACGAGATCGAAATCGACTCGCACGAACGCATGTTGCTCGACGCGCTGCTCAAGCTGAAGGCGCTCGACGAGACGTTGTCGTTCCGCCGCTCGTGCCGCGAAGGCGTGTGTGGTTCGGACGCCATGAATATCAACGGCAAGAACGGTCTGGCATGTCTGACCAACATGAACGATCTGCCGAACAAGATCGTGCTGCGTCCGCTGCCGGGCCTGCCCGTCGTGCGCGACCTGATCGTCGACATGACGCACTTCTTCAACCAGTACAACTCGATCAAGCCGTACCTGATCAACGATACGCCGCCGCCGGAAAAGGAACGTCTGCAGTCGCCGGAAGAACGCGAAGAGCTGGACGGGCTGTACGAGTGCATTCTGTGCGCAAGCTGCTCGACGTCGTGCCCGAGCTTCTGGTGGAACCCGGACAAGTTCGTCGGTCCGGCTGGCCTGCTGCAAGCCTATCGCTTCATCGCGGATAGCCGCGACCAGGCGACGGGCGAACGTCTCGACAACCTGGAAGACCCGTACCGTCTGTTCCGTTGCCATACGATCATGAACTGCGTCGATGTGTGCCCGAAGGGCCTCAACCCGACGAAGGCGATCGGCAAGATCAAGGAATTGATGGTTCGCCGTGCTGTCTGAGATGGAAGACAAGCATCAGTCCGACCCGCTGCGGCGGGCGCGCCTTCGCTGGCGCGCCCGGCGTGGCTTGCTGGAAAACGATCTTATTTTCGAGCGTTTTTTCGGCAAATACGAGCATGACCTCAGCGACGCCGATGTGGGCGCACTTACGCGCCTGCTCGAGCTGAGCGATAACGACCTGATGGACTTGCTGCTCGCGCGCAAGGAACCAGAAGGCGACCTTGCCGACCCGGATGTAGCCCGGGTGCTGGAGCTGCTGCGCACTGCTTGAGCGAAGCCAGTCCGTTGTTCCACGCGTGCAATTATCGAAACCCTGTTTCCATACTTCGATTGAGGATGTGCCATGACCCCGTCAGATGTTAAAGCCACGCTATCGTTCAGCGACAATTCGCCGAGCGTTGAAATGCCGATCTACAAGGGCACAATGGGCCCGGACGTGATCGACATCCGCAAACTGTACGGCCAGACCGGCAAGTTCACGTACGACCCGGGCTTTATGTCGACGGCGGCGTGTAACTCGGCCATCACCTACATCGACGGCGACAAGGGCGAGCTGCTGTATCGCGGCTACCCGATCGACGATCTCGCGCAGAACGCGGACTTCCTCGAAACCTGCTATCTGCTGCTGAAGGGCGAACTGCCGAACCAGGCGCAGAAGAAGGAATTCGTCGACACCGTCACGAAGCACACGATGGTGCACGAGCAGATGCACTTCTTCTTCCGCGGCTTCCGTCGCGACGCGCACCCGATGGCGATTCTGGTGGCTGCAGTCGGCGCGCTGTCGGCGTTCTATCACGACTCGCTGGACATCAATAACCCGCGTCACCGTGACGTGTCGGCCATTCGCATGATCGCGAAGCTTCCGACGCTGGTGGCAATGGCGTACAAGTACAGCATCGGCCAGCCGTTTGCGTACCCGAAGAACGACCTGTCGTACAGCGCGAACTTCATGCACATGATGTTCTCGAACCCGTGCGAAGAGTACAAGGTCAACGACGTGCTGGTGCGCGCACTCGACCGTATCCTGATCCTGCACGCGGACCACGAACAGAACGCCTCGACCTCGACGGTGCGTCTGGCAGGTTCGTCGGGCGCGAACCCGTTTGCGTGTATCGCAGCCGGTATCGCCTGCCTGTGGGGCCCGGCACACGGCGGCGCGAACGAAGCGGCGCTGAACATGCTGGAAGAGATCGGCTCGGTCGACAACATTCCTGAGTTCATCAAGCAGGTGAAGGACAAGAACTCGGGCGTGAAGCTGATGGGCTTCGGTCACCGCGTGTACAAGAACTACGACCCGCGTGCCAAGCTGATGCGCGAAACCTGCCACGAAGTGCTGGAAGAGCTGGGCCTGCACGACGACCCGCTGTTCAAGCTGGCCATGGCGCTGGAAAAGATCGCGCTGGAAGACGAGTACTTCGTGTCGCGCAAGCTGTACCCGAACGTCGACTTCTACTCGGGCATCGTGCAGCGCGCGCTGGGCATCCCGACCTCGATGTTCACGTGTATCTTCGCGATGGCGCGTACGGTCGGCTGGATTGCGCAATGGAACGAGATGATTGCCGATCCGGAACAGAAGATTGGCCGTCCGCGTCAGCTGTTCGTTGGCGACACGCCGCGTGAAGCGAAGCCGCTGACGGCACGGTAAGCGATTGCTGCTGGTGGTCGCACAGCGTATGGCGGTTTAGGCCGCCGTGGGTTGCGCGTAATACGCCAGCTGCGAACTGCACTGCGGTTAAGGAAGCGCCCCAACGGGTTGAGCGTTGGGGCGTTTTGCATTTGGGGCGGGGCGCGGCGGGGTTTTAGCCAGATTGCGCCTTGCTTCCTCGTGCCTCGATCGCCTGCTTTGCCCGTAGTTTTGGCTGCTCCAGTGAGGGCGGCCTCGTTTGCACGCCAGGTTGGATATCCGCCTGTGCCACATTCCCATGTGTCTCGAAGACGCGGCGATAAGCGCTCGGCGTCATCCCGCGTGCGGACAGAAACAGGCGGTTGAAATTGGCGAGATTGGGAATACCTGCTTTCGCGGCGATGACCGAAATCGGCCACGTCGTATCGGTGAGTTGTCGTGTGGCGTAACTGATTCGTAGGCGCGTTAGATGACGCCCGACGCTTTCGCCGACATGCCGCACGAAATGACGATGCAGTGAGCGTTCCGATAGGTTGGCGACTGCGCAGAGATCGGCGACACGCAGCGGCTCGTTGAAGCGCCGATCGAGCAGGTCGAGCACGCGATTCAGGCGTTCGGCCTCGGACGCGGTGCCGTCCGCCTCAGCGCCGGATCTTGGCTCTGAACCAGAACCACCTTCTCGCGATTCACCGCGCCGCGCGCTGTCCACATGCGCTGACGGTGACGCTAGCGGCGCTGCAAACGCCTCAGCCAGTTGCGGCAGGATCTCCAGCACGGTCGCAAGCCGCACACGTGGCTCAGGATCTAGCAGCGCGTGAACCTTTCCTCGTACCAACGCCGTTGAATCCTCGCCGAAGCGCAGTCCCGGCGCGCCACGCCGCAAGAGCTTGCGTAGCGCCGCGAACTCAGGACAGCAATCGGCCATCCGCCGCACCCAGTCGCCGCTAAACCAGACCACGATCGCCACTTCTGGCTCGTTCGTATCGATCGGTTTAGTCGACGCCCACGTATGCGGCATATCCGGCGGCACCAGTACGAGATCGTCGCCGGCGTAGTCGGCGATATGGTCGCCAACGAACCGGCGGCCGCGGCTATTCATTGTCAGCGTCAGTTCGTATTCGGGGTGATGGTGCCATTCGAACGGAATCTGCGCGATCTGGCGGTGATAGACCCGCACCGAGCAGCCGTCGGGGATCGTGACGCGTTCGTATTGGGGTTTCATGGCGAGCGCCCAGCCGCGGAAGGATGGTACGGCGAATGTCTGAATTGTATCGATAGTTGGCGGGAAGGTATGCCTGGCAGAGGTCGAAACTGCCTAATCTACGGAAACTAGCTGCGCAAACAAACGACCCGAAACACGCGCCCCGCACGCAAGAAGCCATCCGCCCGGAATGCAACCGCCCACGGGCCGTCATCGAAACATAACGGAGGAGACAAGCTATGCCGCTGATGATCGACAACCTGCCCGAAGCGATCCGTACGACCAAACACGCGTTGCGGGCTGCATTGCCCAACTACGCGCAGGTATTTCGCGAGGTAGAGGACGCAATCCGGCAGCAGGTCGACGCAATCCACCGCGACCGCCATCGGGAGCGCGAGCCCATTCCCGTGTTCGACTACAAGTCGATCGTCTCTCACGACGTGGACCCGCGCACCACTGAGCAGATCAAAACCCGCGGCGCGTGTGTCGTGCGGCAGGTATTCGATCCTGCTCAGGCGACTGACTGGAATGACGAAATCGCGCACTACGTGGAGGCTAACCGTCTCGACGAAAAGCTCGCCCATCGCGCCGAAGACAAGTATTTCGGCACCTTGTCTTCAAGCAAGCCGCAAATTTACGGCGTGTACTGGTCGAAGCCGCAGGTCGCCGCGCGACAATCCGAACAACTAACCAATACGCGAGTGTTTCTGAACCGCCTGTGGCGCGCAGAAAGCGAAGGCCGCCAGCGTTTCGATCCGGAGCGGGTGCCGGTCTACGCGGACCGTATTCGCCGTCGCCCGCCTGGTTCGGAATCGCTGGGTCTTTCGCCGCACGTCGACGGCGGTTCGGTCGAGCGCTGGCTCGATCCGAATTTCCGCCAGGTGTACCGGCATGTACTGTCGGGCAACTGGCGCGCGTACGATCCCTTCGACGCCGCGTTTCGTCCTGAAGTGCAGGAGATTCCCTCGCCTGCTGTGTGCTCTATGTTTCGCACCTTCCAGGGCTGGACTGCACTGACCCCGCAAGGTCCCGGCGATGGTACGCTGCAGTTGATCCCTATCGTGAATGCCATGGCCTACGTTGTGCTGCGCGCGCTGCAAGACGACGTTCCAGACGACGAACTGTGCGGCGCGCAACCGGCACGCGCGTTGTCGATCAAACCTGAATGGCATAGCGTGCTTCTCGACGCGGTGACGCCAATCCCGCACATGCTGCCCGGTGACGCGGTGTTCTGGCACAGCGATGTCGTGCATTCGGTGGAAGACGTGCATCGCGGCAGCGGCTACAGCAACGTGATGTACATCGCGTCGGCGCCGTGGTGCGCAAAGAACGAAGCGTATCTGCGGCAGCAGTTGCCGAGCTTTCTGCGCGGTGAGAGCCCACCCGATTTTCCCGCGGATCACTTCGAAACCGACTTCGTGGGTCGCGCGCAGGAGAGTGATTTGACGGCACTCGGTCGCGCTCAAATGGGCCTCGATTTGCTGCGTTGATTTTATTCAGTCGCTCAGAACGGCACACATGGGACCAACGGGCCATGTGTGCCGTCTGTCGTCCATTAGACCGCAATAAACGCACCATGCTCGCAGCCTTGGTTACCCAACTTGCATTTGCCGGGTGCCTCCGATACAGGTATCGCCACTACCACCCAACTCCCTGTTTTTTATCGGTTTTTCCTTGAATCGATGGGCCAAATCGCGGATCAGCGTGGCATAATCAATCGCACACACAGCTTGCCCGCAGCTATCACTACCCCCGCATACCATGGCACAGACTCTCTACGACAAATTGTGGAACACGCACGTGGTCCACACGGAAGAAGACGGTACGACGATTCTTTATATCGACCGTCACCTGCTGCACGAAGTCACCAGCCCGCAAGCCTTCGAAGGCCTGAAGCTGGCTGAGCGTCCGGTGTGGCGCATCAGCGCAAATCTGGCGGTGTCCGACCACAACGTGCCCACCACGGACCGTAGCCATGGCATCGCTGATCCGGTGTCGAAGCTGCAAGTCGACACGCTCGATTCGAACTGCGATTCCTACGGTATCACGCAGTTCAAGATGAACGACCTGCGCCAAGGCATCGTGCACATCATCGGGCCGGAGCAGGGCGCCACGCTGCCGGGTATGACGATCGTCTGCGGCGACTCGCACACGTCTACGCACGGCGCGTTCGGTGCGCTGGCGCATGGCATCGGCACCTCGGAAGTCGAGCATGTGCTGGCTACGCAAACGCTCTTGCAGAAGAAGAGCAAGAACATGCTGGTGAAGGTCGAAGGCCAACTGCCGCGCGGCTGTACCGCGAAAGATATTGTGCTCGCCATCATCGGCAAGATCGGCACGGCAGGCGGCACGGGCTACGCCATCGAGTTCGGCGGTTCGACGATCCGCGCGCTGACCATGGAAGGCCGCATGACCGTCTGCAACATGGCGATCGAAGCGGGCGCACGCGCCGGCATGGTCGCCGTGGACGACACCACGATCGAATACCTGAAGGGCCGTCCGTTCTCGCCGGAAGGCGTCGAGTGGGAGCACGCGGTCGAATACTGGAAGCAGTTCAAGTCGGACGACGGCGCGCAGTTCGACCGCGTCGTCGAACTGAATGCTGCGGAAATCGTGCCGCAAGTCACGTGGGGCACGTCGCCGGAAATGGTGACCGCAATCGACGGCCGCGTGCCGGACCCGGAACGCGAGAAAGATCCGGTCAAGCGCGACGCGATGGAACGCGCGCTCAAGTACATGGCGCTCGAACCGAACTTGCCGATCGAATCGATCAAGCCGGACAAGATTTTCATCGGCTCGTGCACCAACGCTCGTATCGAAGACCTGCGCGCAGCAGCGTACGTCGTGCGCAAGCTGGGCCGCCGCGTGGCGCCGAATATCCGTCTCGCGATGGTCGTGCCGGGCTCTGGTCTGGTGAAGGCGCAAGCCGAGCGTGAAGGTCTGGACAAGGTCTTCACCGACGCAGGTTTCGAATGGCGCGAGCCGGGCTGCTCGATGTGCCTCGCCATGAACGCCGACCGGCTGGATCCGGGCGAGCGTTGCGCGTCGACCTCGAACCGTAACTTCGAAGGCCGTCAGGGCGCGGGTGGCCGTACCCACCTCGTGAGCCCGGCCATGGCGGCTGCGGCGGCCATCGAAGGTCACTTCGTCGATATTCGCAAGCTCGGCTAAGCCGGCGCGATCCTGTTTCGATTCCACCGGCGGCGCACCTCGTGTCGCAGCCGCCGGTCTTTACTCTGGTGGGTGATGGGCCATGGATAAATTCATCGTACATACCGGCGTCGTGGCGCCGCTCGATCGCGAGAACGTCGACACGGACGCGATCATTCCGAAGCAGTTCCTGAAGTCGATCAAGCGCACGGGTTTCGGTCCGAATGCGTTCGACGAATGGCGTTACCTCGACCACGGCGAGCCGGGTCAGGACAACTCGAAGCGTCCGCTGAATCCGGACTTCGTGCTGAATCAGCTGCGCTATCAAGGCGCGTCGATCCTGTTGGCGCGCAAGAACTTCGGCTGCGGCAGCTCGCGTGAGCACGCACCGTGGGCGCTGCAGCAATATGGCTTCCGCGCGATCATCGCACCGAGCTTCGCCGACATCTTCTACAACAACTGCTTCAAGAACGGCCTGCTGCCGATCGTGCTGACCGAGCAACAAGTCGATCACCTGTTCAACGAAACCTATGCGTTCAACGGCTTTGAGTTGACCATCGACCTCGAAGCGCAGGTTGTCCGCGTGGGCGCTGGCACTGAGTATCCGTTCGAAGTTGCAGGCTTCCGTAAGTACTGCCTGCTGAACGGCTTCGACGATATCGGCCTCACGCTGCGTCACGCCGACAAGATTCGTCAGTTCGAAGCAGAGCGTCTGACGAAGCAGCCGTGGCTCAACCACCGCATCGTCGGCTAAGCGCGCATTGTTGGTGTTGTTGCTTTTACGTTCCCAGGTCTAAAAGAAAACAATCAAGGAAATTCGCATGAAGATCGCAGTGTTGCCCGGCGACGGCATCGGTCCGGAAATCATCAAGGAAGCCATCAAGGTTTTGAACGTGCTCGGCGAGAAATTCGAGCTTGAAGAGGCGCCGGTCGGTGGCGCGGGTTACGAAGCCAAGGGCCACCCGCTGCCCGATTCGACGCTCGCACTGGCGAAGGAAGCCGATGCCATCCTGTTCGGCGCCGTAGGCGACTGGAAGTACGACTCGCTCGAGCGCGCGCTGCGCCCGGAGCAGGCCATTCTGGGTCTGCGTAAGCATCTGCAACTGTTCGCAAACTTCCGTCCGGCGATCTGCTATCCGCAACTGACGGCTGCATCTTCACTGAGGCCGGAAATCGTTTCGGGCCTCGACATCCTGATCGTGCGCGAATTGAACGGCGACATCTACTTTGGCCAGCCGCGCGGCGTGCGCGAGGCACCGGACGGTCTGTTTGCCGGTTCGAAGGAAGGCTTCGACACGATGCGCTATTCGGAACCGGAAGTGCGCCGGATCGCGCACGTCGCGTTCCAGGCGGCGCAAAAGCGCAGCAAGAAGGTGACCTCGGTCGACAAGGCCAACGTGCTCGAAACCTCGCAGTTCTGGCGCGACATCATGATCGATGTGTCGAAGGAATACGCGGACGTCGAGCTGTCGCACATGTACGTCGACAACGCGGCCATGCAGTTGGTGAAGGCGCCGAAGGCGTTCGACGTCGTCGTCACCGGCAACATGTTCGGCGACATCCTCTCCGACCAGGCCGCCATGCTGACGGGTTCGATCGGCATGCTGCCGTCGGCTTCGCTCGACAAGAACAACAAGGGTCTGTACGAGCCGTCGCACGGTTCGGCGCCGGATATCGCCGGCAAGGGCGTGGCCAATCCGCTGGCCACCATCCTGTCCGCCGCGATGATGCTGCGCTATTCGCTGAACAAGGCAGAGCAGGCTGACCGCATCGAAGCGGCAGTCAAGAAGGTGCTGGAGCAAGGCTACCGGACCGGAGACATCCTGACGCCGGGTTGCCAGCAGGTCGGCACAGTGGCGATGGGCGATGCCGTCGTTGCAGCGCTTTAAGCTTGTTACGGTTGTGTTGTCAAAGCGCCGCGAAATTTCGCGGCGCTTAGTTAGTTCAACGGGTAGTCAAGCGCGAATGGGCCGCAATCCAGCCCATTCGCGCGCAAAAATGGCCAATCAGGCCGCCCAAATCCGGTTTTCGTGTAGACTGTAACGATGGCGAAGATTCCTCAGATCACCTCGATTTCGAACCACCACGGCAAAACGGCCCGTGTGGTTGAACTCGCCATTACCATCAAAACGCTCGTTAAATCGATTACCCCGAAAACGATCACGATTCGCTGATCGTCCGTCGTGCCCGCCCATCTTCCCCGCGCGGTCACTGCGGGCAAAGATGCGGGGAAGCCTCCACTCGAAGGGTAAGTGTCATGAACGTAGGTCTCGTAGGTTGGCGCGGCATGGTCGGCAGCGTCCTGATGCAACGTATGCAACAGGAAGGCGATTTCGATCTGATCGAACCGGTGTTTTTCAGCACCAGCAACGCAGGTGGCAACGCGCCGTCGTTCGCTAAAAACGAGACCAAGCTCAAAGACGCGTCGAGCATCGACGACCTGAAGAAGTGCGACGCCATCATCTCCTGCCAGGGCGGCGACTACACCAATGACGTGTTCCCGAAGCTGCGCGCAGCCGGCTGGAACGGTTACTGGATCGACGCGGCTTCGTCGCTGCGCATGAAGGATGACGCGGTCATCATTCTCGATCCGGTCAACCTCGACGTGATCAAGAACGCGCTCGTTAAGGGTCAGAAGAATTTTATCGGCGGCAATTGCACGGTCAGCCTGATGCTGATGGCGCTGGGCGGCCTGTTCCGCGAAAACCTCGTCGACTGGATGACGGCCATGACGTATCAGGCCGCATCGGGCGCGGGTGCGCAAAACATGCGCGAACTGCTGCAACAGATGGGCACACTCAACGCGTCGGTGAAGGACGAGCTTGCCAATCCGTCGTCGGCCATTCTCGACATCGACCGCCGTGTGCTGGCCGCAATGAACAGCGACAGCATGCCGACCGAACACTTCGGCGTACCGCTCGCCGGCTCGCTGATTCCGTGGATCGACAAGGATCTCGGCAACGGCATGTCGAAGGAAGAGTGGAAGGGCGGCGCGGAAACCAACAAGATCCTCGGCAAGCCGGCCGTGGGCACGCCGGGTTCGATCCCGGTGGACGGCCTGTGCGTGCGGATCGGCGCCATGCGCTGCCATTCGCAGGCTTTGACGATCAAGCTGAACAAGGATGTGCCGCTCGACGAGATCGATGGCATCCTCGCTTCGGCCAACGATTGGGTCAAGGTCGTGCCGAACGAGCGCGAAGCGTCGATCCGCGATCTGTCGCCGGCGGTGGTGACGGGCACGCTGTCGGTGCCGGTGGGACGCCTGCGCAAGCTGGCGATGGGCGGTGAATACCTGTCGGCTTTCACGGTCGGCGACCAGTTGCTGTGGGGCGCTGCGGAGCCGCTGCGTCGGATGCTGCGCATTCTGCTCGACAAGTAAAGTAAACTACGCGCCTACGACGCGTAAAAACTCAAAAAGCGTCGCGCTTGCGCGGCGCTTTTTTCATTGTGTGCTCCAAAAATCTTGTCTCAATCCAACCGCAAACAAGGGCTGAGCGCTGACGCGCCTGTGGTCCCGATGACCGTTCGACTCTCTTCCCTTTACGCTATGTCACGCAACAGCGTCTGCCAGATCGCGGCTGCGGCTGCCCTTGCCTTTGTTCTGACCGGCGTCGCCGGCGTTAGCGGCGCCCAGGCGGCGGCTGCCGACGCTGCGGCGAGCGCGGCTGAGGCCGCTTCGGCGCCACTCGTGGCCGGCAGCCAGTACACGGTTCGCCCGGGGCAATCGCTCAATGATCTGGCGATTGCCGCCACGCAGTCGCACGACCGTGGGACGCTCGCGCGCGCAGCGAAGGCGTTGTTCGATGCGAATCCGAACGCATTTATGTCGCACGATCCGAGCCGCTTGCGGCTGGGCGCCGTGCTGACAGTGCCTGCGCTCGACGCGACGGGTGCCGCGGTGGGGGCTTCGGGTGCTTCGGCGTCGTCGGGGGCAGCTACTTCGGCTGCTTCCGCGAGCATGGCAGGGACTGCGGGTAGTGTCGCGACTGCGCTCAGCGCTGCGTCGCAGCCGGCCGCTGCGCAGGCGAATGCCGCGAGTGCGGCCACGCACGCGAACGCTGCAAGCGCCGCTATGCACGCTGGCCCGGCGAGCGCGCCGCTTCAGGCGAGTTCGGCAGCCGTGGGCGCTGTCGCCACTGCGCCGACGGCCGGTAGTGCGGCTGCCACGGTTGCCACCGGTGCCGTGGCAGGTGCTGCGTCTTCGCCGGTCGGCGGTGCTTCGGCGTCCGCCGCTTCGCCTGCGTCGGCAGCAAGCGGTGCGCACGTATGGACGGGTGCGATCCAGCCTTCGGCTAGTGCGCCGGTCGCAGGCGCCTCGGCGGCGCTGCCGTCGGCGTCCGCTACGGCGCCGGTTGTCCAGGGGCCGGCTCAGGTCTCCAGTTTGCAGCAATTGCTGGCCCTTAAAAGCCGGGTGCTGATGGAGTTGCAGAAGCACGGTATCGGCGGCAAGCCAGCGCAGCCTTCCCAGGCGGGCGGTGTAGCGACGGCGGGTGGACAAATCGGCGCAACTGCTGGCTCAGGTGTGCCGGGCAATTCCGGTGTGGCGAACTCACATGCGGCGGGCGGTGGTCTCGACTTGTCGCCGGTGAACCTCAGTTTTGCTGCGGCAATTGGCGCGGCTGCGGCCGCTTTGCTGGCAGCCTTGGGACTGCGTCGGCGGAAGAAAGGCGTGAAGGCAGCAGATGCGGCTGCTGCGTCCCAAGCTGACGAGGTGGCAGGACCTGAAACCGTGATGGCGCGGGATAACGTCGCGCCGCACGAAGATGTTGATACGCATGAGTCGCCGGTTGCTGATGAATACGCAGCGCACGAAGACGCGGCGGCCGATGCCGTGGTGTCTCAGGCAGCGCGCGAAGCGGCAGAGCGCGAGGCTGCGGAGCACGAAGCAGCGGCACGTGAGGCCACTGAACATGAGGCAGTGGAGCAGCCGGCTGCAGAACGTGAGATAGCGGCTCGCGAAGCGGCAGCGCACGAAGCGGCAGCAAACGAAGCAGCCGCGCGAGAAGCAGCGGAACGCGAAGCCGCTGCGCAAGAAGCCACAGAACGCGAAGCAGCAGCCCGTGAAGCCGCACTGCGCGGCGCGTCCGAACTCCCTTCCGTCCCTGCGTCCGAGCCGAGCTGGCCGGAAAGCCCGCTCACCCCAGCACCGGACCCCTTCGACGAGGCAACCGCAGCCGCCAGCCACCCCGCGTCTGCAGAGCCCGACACCGACGAATTACCACCGTCCGCCGAGCTCGCTCCGGCGGCCGAGCACCCGGCCCGTCAAGCCCCGGCTGACCTGCACCAATGGAATCAGACCCCGGACCATCCGCCCGAGGAAACTGCTCAGCCGCTTGAAAGCTACAACCCGCCGCAACCGCAGATCAACTTCGGCACAGCCGCATCGCATGACGAGCCGCAAGCGGAGTCGTCCTTCGGCCAGGTTCCGGCCGAGCCGTCGTTCGAGCACACATGGGACCAGCAGCCGGCCCCGACGGCGCCGCAACCCGAGGCGCAGTGGGAACAGCCGACGCTGCCCGAGGCACTCGAGCCCGCGCCATTCATCGATCAGGCCGCGCACGAACCTGCCGCGCCGCACTTCGCCAACACCGAGTCGCCGTCAGAGCAGCCATTCACCGCTGCCCCGGCTGAGCCCGCCGCGACAACCGGCTTCCCCCGCGACGCCGTCGATGCGTTCGGCAGTCTCGAGATGGGCTTGCCGCCGCGCGTCGAGCCGGCCACTCCAGTGACGCCGCCGGCCTCACTGTCGACGCAACCGGTAGTCGAACCCGAAATCACCGCGCAGCAAGCCGTCCCGCCGCAAGCCGCTACACCCCGCCATGCCGGCGCGGAAATCGCCGCGGGCACCGCGGGTTCGGCAGCGGTCGCTGGGCTGGGCGCGGCACGTTTCGGCGCACTGAACCTGGACTTCGATCTGGAATTGCCGCCGAGCCCCGCGCAGCCGTTGCCGACGTTCACGCCGCAAGATCTGGTCCGAATTGCACGCAACAAGCTCGATCTGGCATCGGAATACATCGAACTGGGTGACCTGGCCGGCGCGCGAGCGCTGATCCACGAAGTCATCGAAGCGAACGACGACGCGACCCGCGCCCAGGCGCGTGCGCTGCTCTCGACGCTGGCACCGCTCTCGTAATGCCTGCCGTGACGCGAATTGCACTAGGAATCCAGTACGACGGCTCGGCCTTTTGCGGCTGGCAGTCACAGCCGCACGGCAAGACGGTTCAGGACGCGCTTGAACGGGCGTTGCGCGAATTCGCGCAGACGCCGCTGCAGACGGTGGTGGCCGGCCGCACGGACACCGGCGTGCATGGCCTCGGACAGGTGGTGCATTTCGACACCGAACTCGACCGCACGGATTTCTCGTGGGTGCGCGGCACCAACGCGTTTCTGCCTAAAACGGTCGCGGTGCAGTGGGCGAAGCCGATGCCGGAGACGTTCCACGCGCGCTTTTCGGCGTTCGAGCGGACCTATTACTACGCGCTGTATGTCCACCCGGTGCGCTCGCCGATGCTGGCCGCTCGCGCCGGCTGGGTGCATACACCGCTCGACGTCGAAGCGATGCGTGCCGCGACCGCCTACCTGATCGGCGAACACGATTTCTCCGCGTTTCGCTCGTCGGAATGCCAGGCGAAGACGCCGGTCAAGCACCTGTATCAGATCGACGTGCGGCAGCAGGGCGATTTCATCCACTTTCGCTTTCGCGCCAACGCATTCCTGCATCACATGGTGCGTAATCTGATGGGCTGTCTCGTTGCGGTCGGACGCGGGCGTCAGCCAGCGGCATGGATGGCCGAGGTGCTGGCCAGCCGCGATCGCAATCAAGCCGCCCCCACTTTCATGCCCGACGGCCTCTATCTCGCGCAGGTGGGCTATCCTCAGGAATTCGCGGTGCCTGCTGCGCAACCGGGTAGTGTGCCGTGGAGCACCGTATGGACCGAGTCACCGGAATCATGAATTCAACCACCGTGAATCAGCCAGCCGCCGCGGGCGAGCCCCAGCAGCAGGGTGCGACTCAAGCCGCGGCGCCCCATCGGACCCGCATCAAGTTGTGCGGGCTGTCGAAGCCCGAGGACGTGGCGCACGCCATCGACCTCGGCGCGGATGCGATCGGCCTCGTGTTCTATCCGCCCAGCCCGCGTTCGGTCAACGTGGCTCAGGCGCTCGAACTGGTGCGGGACGTGCCACCCTTCGTTTCGGTGGTGGGCCTGTTCGTGAACGCGACGCCCGACTGGATGAGCGAGGTTGTGAGCAATGTCCCACTCACGATGCTGCAGTTCCACGGCGACGAGACGCCCCAGCAGTGCGAAGCCCTTGCCAACGTTGCGGGTTTGCCTTGGTTGCGCGCTTTGCGGGTTGGGGCTGATACTCAGCAGGCCGATTTGGTAAAATCGGCGCTTAACTATGCAGCAGCCAGCGCTCTTCTGTTCGACACTCATGTTGAAGGCTATGGCGGCGGCGGGAAGGTTTTCGATTGGTCACTTATTCCAGCAGAGCTCGCGCGTCGGGCCGTTTTGAGTGGTGGGTTGAACGCGCAAAACGTCAGTGATGCGATTCATCGCGTGCGCCCGTACGCGGTCGATGTCTCGAGCGGCATCGAAGTAGCGGGCGCCCGGGGCGTGAAAGATCACGCCCGGATGGCGGCGTTCGTACGCGCAGTGCGCGCGGCGGACGCAGAGTGATTCCGCCGGAGCAGGGTTCGCGTGAAGCGGCCCGCCCGGCACACTGAGAAGAGTGACACCATGTATAACTTGCCCGATGAACGAGGCCATTTCGGCCAATTTGGCGGCGTATTCGTCGCTGAAACCCTGGTCCACGCACTCGATGAACTGCGTGAAGCCTACGAAAAATTCCAGAAAGACCCCGAGTTCGTTGCCGAGTATGAGCGCGAACTGAAGTATTTTGTTGGCCGTCCGTCCCCCATTTACCATGCCCAGCGCTGGAGCGAACTGCTCGGCGGTGCGCAGGTGTTCCTCAAGCGTGAGGACCTGAACCACACCGGCGCCCATAAGATCAACAACGTGATCGGCCAGGCCCTGCTCGCCAAGCGCATGGGCAAGCCGCGCGTGATCGCGGAAACCGGTGCGGGCCAGCATGGCGTTGCCACGGCGACCATCGCCGCGCGCTTCGGCATGGAATGCGTGGTCTACATGGGCTCGGAAGACGTGCGCCGCCAGGCCGCCAACGTCTACCGCATGAAACTGCTCGGCGCGACCGTCGTGCCCGTCGAATCGGGCTCCAAAACGTTGAAAGACGCACTCAACGAAGCGATGCGCGACTGGGTCACCAACGTCGAAAACACCTTCTACATCATCGGTACGGTTGCGGGTCCGCATCCGTACCCGATGATGGTGCGCGATTTCCAGCGCGTGATCGGCGACGAATGCAAGGTGCAGATGCCCGATTTGATTGGCCGTCAGCCGGATGCGGTGATCGCCTGCGTGGGCGGTGGATCGAACGCAATGGGTATCTTTTACCCGTATATCGACGACAAAGACGTGCAGTTGATCGGCGTTGAAGCCGCCGGTGACGGCCTTGATACCGGCCGCCATGCGGCTTCGTTGATCGGCGGCAGCCCCGGCGTGCTGCACGGCAACCGCACCTACCTGCTGCAGGACGAAAACGGCCAGATCATCGAGACGCATTCGGTGTCGGCGGGTCTGGACTATCCTGGCGTCGGCCCCGAGCACGCCTGGCTGCACGAAAGCGGTCGCGCGCAATACGTCGGCATCACCGACGAAGAAGCGCTGAAAGCGTTCCACGACTGCTGCCGGATCGAAGGCATCATTCCGGCGCTCGAATCGAGCCATGCGCTGGCCTATGCGGCCAAACTCGCGCCGACCTTGCCGAAGGGCAAATGCCTTCTGGTGAACCTGTCGGGGCGCGGCGACAAGGACATGCACACGGTCGCTGAGCGATCGGGTATCACGTTCTGAGCGCCGCGACGATGCGCGACGAGTTCGACGAGCCGCAACCGGCCATCGACGGCACCGAGGCTGAGACGGCCGAGGCCACTACGATGGCCGCCCAAGCCGAAAGAGCCCAGATCGAAGCAGCCGAGGCGCCTGCACCGGCGCTTCCGGCTGCTTTGCCTGTGGTGCCTGCCGGTATTCAGCTGTTGAACCGCGATTTTCTGACCGATGTGGCGACCCTGCCGGATGCTTCGATCGACCTGATCCTTGCCGACCCGCCGTACGGACTAGGCAAGGACTACGGCAACGACTCCGACATGCGCTCGGGCGAGGACTTCATTGCCTGGACGCGTAGCTGGCTCGAGCTGGCGATTCCGAAGCTCAAGCCGTCCGGTTCGCTGTATATCTTTTGCACGTGGCAGTACGCGCCGGAGATCTTCTGCTTCCTTAAGACGCGTCTGACGATGGTCAACGAGATCATCTGGGACCGGCGTGTGCCGAGCATGGGCGGCACCACCCGCCGCTTCACGTCCGTGCATGACAACATCGGCTTTTTCGCGGTGTCGAAGGATTACTACTTCGATCTCGATCCCGTCCGCATCCCGTACGATGCCGTCACGAAGAAGGCGCGTTCGCGCAAGTTGTTCGAAGGCAGCAAGTGGCTCGAGCTTGGCTATAATCCGAAGGATGTCTGGTCGGTATCGCGACTGCATCGGCAACATGCCGAACGCGTCGATCATCCGACCCAGAAACCTCTGGAAATCGTCGAGCGTATGGTGCTCGCGAGTTGCCCGCCGGGCGGCCGCGTGCTCGACCCATTCATGGGCAGCGGCACCACCGCAGTCGCCTGCGCACGTCAGAAGCGCGAATTCGTCGGCTATGAAATCAATGAAAGTTACTGCGCGATAGCGCGTGAACGCGTCAGCGCGGCCGCGCAGGCTGCGCCGAACCAAACCGTCGCGCCCGTCGCGTCTGTGGCTGCTGAAACCTGAGCAAGGCGCTGTTAGGCGCCGAACGGTGTCGAACCGCGCCAAAACGTAGCTCAAACAGCAGCGAACCGCAACGAACGCGCAGCTAACTATTTTCGAGAGAATTTCCATGTCCCGTATCAAGAACACGTTTGCAGCCTTGGCTGCGCAGGGCAAGAAAGGACTGATCCCATTCATGACCGCTGGCGATCCGGACCCGGCTCGCACTGTCGAATTCATGCACGCGCTGGCCGCTGGCGGCGCGGATGTGATCGAACTCGGTGTGCCGTTCTCCGATCCGATGGCCGACGGCCCGGTGATCCAGGCCTCGTCGGAACGCGCATTGGCCCATGGCGTCTCGCTGCGTCACGTGCTGGCTGATGTGAAGCAGTTCCGCCAGCGTGACGACAAGACGCCGGTGGTGCTGATGGGCTACGCCAACCCGATCGAACGCATGGGCGTTGACGCGTTCGCCGCAGCGGCGCAGGAAGCCGGTGTAGACGGCGTGCTGGTGGTCGACTACCCACCGGAAGAGTCCGTGATTTTCGCGGAAAAGATGCGATCGGCCGGTATCGATCCGATCTTCCTGCTGGCGCCCACCTCGACCGACGAACGCATCGCGGAAGTCGGCAAAATCGCCAGTGGCTACGTCTATTACGTGTCGCTCAAGGGGGTCACCGGAGCGGCAAATCTGGACGTTTCCAGCATCGCGAGTAAAATCCCGGCCATCAAGTCGCGCGTTCCCCTGCCGGTGGGCGTCGGTTTTGGCATCCGGGACGCCCAGACGGCGCGCTCGGTGGCCGAAGTCTCCGATGCCGTCGTGATCGGCAGCCGTATCGTCCAATTGCTCGAAAAAGCCGCGCCGGAGACGGCCGCCGGGACGCTCACGCGTTTCGTCGCAGAAATCCGCGAGGCGCTCGACAGCATCGGTGCGACCGCCCGATAACCGTTACTTTTTGTCTGCTGTAAGCTGCGCGGCGGGGCTTCGCCCCCGCCGTCGCGCGCACTGAAGACCTTGGAAGGAATCAACATGAGCTGGCTCGATAAGCTGCTGCCGCCCAAAATCAAGCAAACCGATCCAAAAAACCGTAAAGGGATTCCTGAAGGCCTGTGGATCAAGTGCCCGTCGTGCGAAGCGGTCCTGTACCGCAACGACGTCGAGGCCAATCTGCACGTTTGCCCGAAGTGCGACCATCACATGCGTATCGGCGCACGTGAGCGGCTCGACGGCCTGCTCGATCCGGAAGGCCGCTACGAAATCGGCCAGGAAATCGTCCCGGTCGACGCGCTCAAGTTCAAGGACAGCCGCAAGTACCCGGATCGCCTGAAAGAGGCGATGGAAGAAACCGACGAAACCGACGCCATGGTCGTCATGGGCGGCGCGATTCACACGCTGCCGTGCGTGGTCGCCTGCTTCGAGTTCTCGTTCATGGGCGGCTCGATGGGTTCGGTGGTCGGCGAGCGCTTCGCGCGCGGCGCGCAGAACGCGCTTGAACAGAATGTACCGTTCATCTGCTTCACCGCTTCAGGCGGCGCGCGGATGCAGGAAAGCCTGTTGTCGCTGATGCAGATGGCCAAAACCACCGCGATGCTGACCAAGCTGTCCGAGGCCAAGCTGCCGTTCATCTCGGTGCTGACCGATCCGACCATGGGTGGGGTCTCGGCGAGTTTTGCGTTCCTCGGCGACGTGGTGATCGCGGAACCGAAGGCGCTGATCGGCTTTGCCGGCCCGCGCGTGATCGAACAAACCGTGCGCGAAAAGCTGCCGGAAGGCTTCCAGCGTGCCGAATTCCTGTTGACGAAGGGCGCGGTTGACATGATCGTGGACCGTCGCAAGCTGCGTGAGGAAATCGCCCGCCTGATGGCGCTGATGTCGCGCCAGCCGGCTGACGCGGTGGCCTAAGCTAACGCCAGCAGGCCAAGCCAACGCAACTGCCGGGCAAGCCTTGATGCCGCGCTTCGTCGCATGGTAGAGGCGCGGCAGAGCCGCAGCAGAAGCACCGCAGAGTAAAAAAACAGCGCGCCGCGAGAGGTCATCAAGCGGCGCGCAGTCATTTCCGGGATAATCGCGGTCTCCCGCGCAATCTCGCAACACCGCCTAACCGACGTATCCGATGACCACATTCCCCACTCTCGACGCGTGGCTCACGCATCTCGAATCCGCGCATCCGGTCGGTATCGACATGGGGCTGACCCGGATCAGCAAGGTGCGCGACGCACTGCAACTGACGTTCGACTGCCCGGTGATCACGGTGGGCGGCACCAACGGCAAGGGCTCGACGTGCGCGATCCTCGAAACTATCCTGCTGCGCGCCGGTTACCGGGTGGGTTGCCATACTTCGCCGCATCTCCTCACGTTCAACGAGCGGGCACGGGTGAACGGCGAGGTGGCGAGCGACGCCGACCTGCTGCCGCATTTCGCAGCGGTCGAAGCAGCGCGCCTGAGCCTGCCGGAGCCGGTCTCGCTGACGTACTTCGAATTCACGACGCTGGCGATCATGCGTCTGTTCGCTTCGCGCGGGTTGGATGCGGTGATTCTAGAGGTGGGCCTCGGTGGGCGTCTCGACGCGGTCAATATCCTCGATACCGATTGCGCGATCATCACGAGCATCGATATCGATCACACCGAATACCTCGGCGATACGCGTGAAAAGATCGCGTTTGAGAAAGCTGGCATCTTCCGCCCGGGCAAGCCGGCGATCTGTGCCGACCCGGTCCCGCCGCAGACCCTGATCGACCATGCCGAGGCGATCGGCGCCGATCTGTGGCTCTTCGGCCGCGATTTCCGTTACGAAGGCCAGGCGGGCAGCGAGCGCCAGCAGTGGAGCTATGTGGGTCGCACGCTGCGCCGCTCGGCGCTGGCGTACCCGGCGCTGCGGGGCGCGAACCAGCTTATCAACACCTCGGCCGCCCTGGCAGGCCTCGAAGCCTTGCGCGACCGTCTACCGGTCTCGGCGCAGGATATTCGCCTTGGTCTGGCGACCGTCGAGCTGGCGGGCCGCTTCCAGGTGTTGCCGGGCAAGCCGGCCGTCGTGCTCGATGTTGGCCACAATCCGCATGCCACTGCGGTTCTGGCGCAGAATCTCGGCAACATGGGCTATTTTCCGTACACGTACGCGGTTTTTGGCGCGATGCACGACAAGGACATCGCCGGCGTGATCGAGCACATGAAGGGCGAGATAGCCCACTGGTGTGTGACCGACCTGCCGAGCCCGCGCGCGGCATCTGCGGAGTTTCTCGAAACCACCCTGCGCGAATGCGGCGTGACCGATGGCCCGGACAGCAGCATCACACGCTTCGCGTCGCCTGCCGAGGCTTTTCAAGACGCGCAAAAACGATGCTCGGAGAATGATAGAATCGTGGTTTTCGGCAGTTTCTATACGGTAGCCGGCGTGATGGCCTACCGTAAATCGCAGCAACACTGAACGGGCGGCAGCCCCGAACCAAGCGATTCATGGGAATTTTCTCGTTCGGCAAGAAAGACGAAACGCCTACCCGGCGTGGCGCAAACACCAGTTCCACCCGGGCCGCTCGTGGCGAGCGCGTGGAGCGGCGAACCCGCCGCACGGAACGGCCTGATGCCGATGCAATGTTGCTCGACCCTACGCTGCCCGAAAAGCAGCGCGCGCGGCGCCGCCTGGTCGGCGCCATTGCGATGGTGGTCGCAGCCGTGGTGATCTTGCCGATGGTGCTGGACTCGCACCCTAAGCCCGTCACTGACGATATCTCGATCGATATCCCCAACCGTCCGGCGCCCAAAGCGGCAGCCGACGATGAAGACACCCAGGCAGGTGTCGCACCCGATAATCCGGCCCCAGATAGCGCGCTCGCGGCTTCCGGCGTAGTCCCGGCTCCGGCAGCGCCTGCCACGGCGAATGCCATGTCACAGCAGCAGGGCACGACCACCGCGCCGGCGCAAGCTGGCAGCAAGAGCAACAAGTCGCCAGCGCCCGCCATGGCTGCGAACACGGCCCCTGCCGCGCCGACCCAGCCACCCGCTCCGGCCAAACCCGTGAAAGTGACGCCCGCGCCGACCCAAAGCGCAGCCAATACGAGCGCGACCTCGAACAACACCGACGCAGCCGCCGCAGACGCCGATTCCGGCACGCCGGCCTCGCCGCCGGGCAGCCGTTTCGCCGTCCAACTGGGTTCGTTCCCGGACGACGCCAGCGCGAAGAGCTGGGCAGCCAAGTTGAAAGCGGCCGGCGTGCCCGCATATACCGAACGTAGGAAGCAGGCTGACGGCACGACGCACACGCTGCTGCGCGCAGGCCCGTTCGCCGACCGCGCCGCTGCGTCGGCCGCGATCGCGAAGGTTCGCGAAGCCGGCCTGACGTCGGGCTCGAACAACGGTTCGGCACAGTAAGTCAGCGATGTTCACTGCCTTCGACTACGCTGTAATGGCGGTGATCGGTTTGTCGGCCCTGCGGGGCACGTGGCGCGGCTTCTTGTCTGAGATTTTCGGGCTGATTGGCTGGCTGGCGGCGTTTTTCGTGGCCTGCTATTTCGTCGGTTATGTGGTGCCGTATATGCCGGCCAGGTGGCCGGGCGGCGCCCTGACTCAATGGCTGCTGGCCTTTGCCCTGCTGGTCGTCGGCGTGATGCTGGTGGTGGGCGTGGTCAACGCGCTGCTGAGCCGGCTCGTGCAGGCATCCGGTTTGAGCGGCGTGGACCGCTCGCTGGGTTTGATGTTCGGCCTCGTCCGCGGGGTCATCCTGGTGCTGATTCTGGTCGCCCTCGCAGGCCTGACCGAACTGCCCCAGCAGGAATTCTGGCGCAACGCCTTGCTGCGGCCCTACGCGGTCCAGGGCGTGCATGAACTGAAACCGCTGCTTCCCGAGACGCTTGCAGCCTACGTCCATGTGTGACGAGGCGGGCGGTCAATAAGAAGCACGCAGGACATCGGCGCGACCCGGATGCTTCCCCGGCACCGGCCGCCGTTACGAATTTCGTACCTTTGAAGGACATGCCATGTGCGGCATCGTAGGCGTAGTTTCCCAATCCCCGGTCAATCAGCTGATCTATGACAGCCTGCTGCTTCTGCAGCACCGCGGTCAGGACGCAGCCGGCATTGCGACGGCGAACGGCAGTAATTTCCACATGCATAAGGCCAACGGCATGGTGCGCGACGTGTTCCGCACGCGCAACATGCGCAGCCTGCCCGGCACCAGCGGTATCGGCCAGGTGCGCTACCCGACGGCCGGTTCCGCGTCGAGCGAAGAAGAAGCCCAGCCGTTCTACGTGAACGCGCCGTTCGGCATCATCCTCGCTCATAACGGCAACCTGACCAACTGGCAGCAACTGAAAGACGAGATGTTCCGCGTCGATCGCCGCCACATCAACACCAACTCCGACACCGAAGTGCTGCTCAACGTGCTCGCGCACGAACTGCAGCTCTCCTGCTCCGGTCTGCAACTCGATCCGAACTCCGTGTTCAAGGCAGTCTCGGGTGTGCATCGCCGCGTGCACGGTTCGTATGCGATCGTTTCGCTGATCGCCGGTTACGGCCTGCTGGCCTTCCGTGACCCGTTCGGCATCCGCCCGCTGTGTCTCGGCAAGCAGGAAACGGCGCATGGCGTGGAGTGGATGGTGGCGTCGGAATCGGTGGCGATTGAAGGTATCGGCTTCGAGTTCGTGCGCGACGTGGCGCCGGGCGAAGCGATCTTCATCGACATCGACGGTAATCTGCATTCGCAGCAGTGCGCGACCAACGCCAGCCTGAACCCGTGCATCTTCGAACTCGTGTACCTCGCGCGTCCGGACTCGGTGCTCGACGGCGTGCCGGTCTACAACGTGCGTCTGCGCATGGGCGATTACCTCGCCGAGAAGATCCGCCGCGAACTGCCGGATGTGCCGATCGACGTGGTGATGCCGATTCCCGATTCGTCGCGCCCCGCTGCAATGCAGGTCGCCAAGAAGCTGGGCGTCGAGTATCGCGAAGGCTTCTTCAAGAACCGTTACGTGGGCCGGACCTTCATCATGCCGGGCCAGGCGATGCGCAAGAAGTCGGTGCGTCAGAAGCTCAACGCCATGGCGATCGAATTCAAGGGCAAGAACGTGCTGATCGTGGACGACTCGATCGTACGCGGCACCACTTCGCACGAAATCGTGCAGATGGCGCGTGACGCAGGCGCGAACAAGGTGATCTTCGCCTCGGCAGCGCCGCCGGTGAAATTCCCGAACGTCTACGGTATCGACATGCCGACGCGTGGCGAACTCGTCGCTCATGGCCGCACGGATGAAGAAGTCGCGCGCATGATCGGCGCGGATCACCTCGTGTACCAGGACGTCGACGCGCTCAAGCAAGCCGTGCGCGACACCAACCCGGCGTTGAAGGAGTTCGAAGCTTCGTGCTTCGATGGCAACTACATCACCGGCGACGTCACGACCGAGTACCTCGATCGTATCGAAACGGCCCGTCTTGCCCCGCAGGCGCAATCGGACCGCGATGCTGCCAGCGAAGCGATGGAAGGTGGCGCAGCGCGTTCGCAACTGCACCTGCAGTTGTCGGTAGAGTAAAAACGCCTCTCCGAAGGTGGCGCGCGCGGGCTATGCACGGCACGCGCCACGCATGTTAGGATGTTGGCTTGCGTCGATTTGATCTCAGCTTGCGGACGCGGGGCAACCCAAAACAGCTAAAGCGAACGGTGGAAATGCCGCAACCGTCCGCCGCCGCTCCAGCTTTCCCCCGCACATGAAGCCCGCTTATGCCGACGCAAAGCGGGCTTTTTTGTTGCCGGCGCGTTTGCCGTTCAGCCTCACGATGAACGCTTGGCGCCGGTCTGGAAAACGTGGCAACACGTGACGACACGTGGAAAATGGAACTAGAACCAACATGGACGACTCCCTGAACTTCGACACCCTCGCAGTCCGCTCGGGCACGCTGCGCAGCGACTTCAACGAGCATTCGGAAGCGATCTTCCTGACGTCGAGCTTTGTGTTTGAAAGCGCGGCCGACGCTGCCGAGCGCTTCAAGAACTCCGAAGACAATTACACGTACTCACGCTTCACGAATCCCACAGTCACGATGTTCCAGGACCGTCTGGCTGCGCTCGAAGGCGGTGAGGCATGCATGGCGACGGCTTCGGGCATGAGCGCGATCATGTCAGTAGTGATGTCGGCGTTGCAGGCGGGCGACCACCTTGTCAGCTCGCAGAGCCTGTTCGGTTCGACGCTCGGCATGTTCTCGCAGATCTTCACCAAGTTCGGCATCACGACCACGTTCGTCGATCCGACGGATCTGGAGGCATGGAAAAACGCCGTGCGGCCTGAGACGAAGATGTTCTTCCTCGAAACGCCGTCGAATCCGCTGACTGAAATCGCGGACATCGCGGCGATCGCCAAGATTGCGAAGGCGTCGAATGCTCTGTTCGTCGTCGACAACTGTTTTTGCAGCCCGGCGCTGCAGCAGCCGCTGAAACTCGGCGCGGACGTCGTGATGCATTCGGCCACCAAGTTCCTCGACGGCCAAGGCCGTGTGCTTGGCGGCGCGCTGGTCGGCTCGAAGCAGTTCATCATGGAGAAAGTGTTCCCGTTCGTGCGCAGCGCCGGGCCGACGCTGTCTGCGTTCAACGCGTGGGTGCTGCTCAAGGGCATGGAAACGCTGTCGTTGCGCGTCGAAAAGCAGTCGGATAACGCACTGGAAATCGCACGCTGGCTGGACACGCATCCTGCTGTGAATCGCGTGTTCTATCCGGGACTGGAGTCGCATCCGCAGTACGAGATTGCGAAACGTCAGCAGAAAGCGGGCGGCGCGATTCTCTCGTTCGAACTGAAGGGCGACACGCCCGAAGCGCAGCGGGCGAACGCATGGCGCGTGATCGACAGCACCAAGATCTGCTCGATCACCGGCAACCTCGGCGATACGCGTACCACGATCACCCATCCGGCCACGACGACGCACGGCCGCATCACGCCGGAAGCGCGCGCAGCAGCGGGCATTACGGAAGGGCTGATCCGTCTCTCGGTCGGGCTGGAAAACGCGGGGGATATCCGCAACGATCTGGCGCGCGGTCTGGCGGGTTAAGTCTTAAAGTCTTAGGAGCAGTCGGGTCAGTGGCGCACTGCGCGCCATTGACCCGGCGCGAGCCCGAAACGCCGCGTAAAAGCGTGCGTGTAGGCGCTCTGATCGCCGAAGCCCACTTCGAGCGCGATATCGGTCAACGAGCGCCGCGGGTCGCCGAGCAGCGTGATAGAAATATCGAGCCGCAGACGCTGCAGATAGCGATGCGGCGTCTCGCCGAACGCTTCGATAAATAACTGATGAAAACGCCGCATGCCGAAGCCACAGTGCGTGGCGAGGTCGGCAATCCGCAGCGGCTCCGACAAATGCGCGCGCAGCCAGCGGTCGATGCGTGCGAAGTCGAGACCGGCGCCAGGCGCGCCATCGAACCTCGCGGATTGCGTCGTACCGGCATCCGCCAGCATGGCCGCGCACAAGCGCGCAGCCGCATCCCAGTGGAAACGCCGTTTGCTGAGATCGTCTGCGGTCTGGATGCCCCCGGTTGCATGCGCGGCGATACGTTGCACGAGCTGCGTCAGCGAAGCCTCCACGGTTACCGCCCGCGCCCGGTCGAACAAACGTTCCGGCACCGCCAGCGACGCTGCAGGCAAATCGAGCACCAACTGCCGGTTCTCGCCGACGCCCGCATAGTCATGCTGCGCGCCGGCGGGAATCAACCAGGCCGAACCGGAATCGATCTGCTGACCGACTCCGTCCACGGTCATCACCATCGCGCCATCGAGCCCCAGCACGACCTGATGAAAGTCGTGCACGTCCGACGCTTCGATCGCGCCATAACGGCGCAACGAAACGCAAGGGGCGGTGAGGGCCGCGTGGCTCATCTGCAAGCGGAAAACTTAGACGTCGAGCAGTTCGACTTCGAACACCAGCGTTGCATTCGGCGGAATCACGCCGCCTGCACCGCGCACGCCGTAGCCGAGTTGCGGCGGAATCGTCAGTTTGCGCACGCCGCCCACCTTCATGCCTTGCACGCCTTCGTCCCAACCCTTGATGACCATGCCGCCGCCCAAGACGAACGCGAACGGATCGTTACGGTCCTTGCTGGAGTCGAACTTCTGGCCGTCGGTCAGCCAGCCGGTGTAGTGGACACTGACGGTCTGGCCGGCTTTCGCTTCGGCGCCGGTGCCTTCGGTCAGGTCTTCGTATTTGAGGCCGGATTCGGTAGTCACGGTCGACATGAGTTGCTCCTTGAGACAAGTCGTAAAAGTCGACATTGTAGGCGTGTTGAGGCCGCATCGCCCAGATCACCTGGGTTCTGCTGCGCCTTCCGGCGCGCTAGCGAACCACTACCGCGCATAGAGTGCGCACCTGCGTCCTGACTCGCGAGGGAGCGTGCCTATAATGGGGGTTCCGTTTATTCCATGCACTGCCTGAGAGGGCCTAGATCGTGACAACGTCTTCCACCGGAGCCGGCAGCGGCCAGCAGGTCGCTTTCGGTGCCTCCTTGTCCGAACGCACCGCGCATCTTTGCGCGGAGGCTGCGCTGTTTATGCGCGATCACGTGTTGTCGCTGGTGTCGCATGATTTGCGCAGTCCGCTCAATGCGATCCATAGCTGGGCGTACGTGCTCGAGCGCAAGCTCGACGCGAACGACCCCGCCGCACAGCGCGCCATCGGCGGCATCCGCAGCGGCGTGGATCAGCAGGTCAAGCTGTTGGAGACGCTCGTCGATACGACCCGCGCGGGAACCCGCAACCTCGCGCTGGTGCGCGAGCCGTTTGCGTTGCAGGCTTTGTTCTCGGATTCGGTTGACGAAGTGCGTTCAGGACTCGCGAGGGCGCGCGGCGTCTCGGTGGCGTTCGACTCGGCGTTATCCACCGAGCAGTTCGGCGGCGACCGCGAGCGCCTCGCGGCGGCGCTGTGGTTGATGCTCACGTTCGCGGTCGAAGCAAGCGCGCACGCCGCGAAGGTCACGCTCGCCTCCAGCGCCAACGCCACCGCGTGGCACGCAGTCGTCACCTTCGATGCGACCCTTGCCGCGCTCGACGATCCGTCCTTGCCGCACCTGCTCGAGCCGTTCGCGCGCACCCAGGCGCGCGCGCCGGGCGAGGCTGGCCAGATCGCGTGGGTGCTGGCGCTGTGCAAGCGCGTGGCCGAAGCCCACGGCGGCACCTTCGAGCAAAGTGAGATGCAGGACGGCCAGCCGGTGACGCTTGCGCTGCGCATTCCGCTGGTCGCGCATTAAAGGTAGCGCAGGCAATACGCCAGGCGGCCACAACATTTCGCCGCCGGTCATAAAACTTTCATTTAGCTTTCGCATCTATACTGACAACTTTTGTTGCCGGAGCCCTTTCTCTTGATTCAGGTCGTCGCCCTTATCGGTGCGTTGTTGCTCGTTGCGCTCAACGGGTTCTTTGTTGCGGCCGAATTTGGCCTGGTGAAACTGCGGCAAACGCGCGTGCGGAGTCTGGCCGCCCAGCACGGCGTGCGCGGCCGGTTACTGGCGAAGGTGCATGGGCATCTCGACGCCTACCTGTCCGCTTGTCAGCTCGGTATCACGCTCGCGTCGCTGGGCCTCGGCTGGATCGGCGAGCCGGCCTTCGCGGACCTGCTGACGCCGGTATTCCGCGTGCTGGGGATCGAATCGGAGAACGTGATCCACGGCGTCTCGCTGTTCTTCGCGTTTTCGTGCATCTCGTTCCTGCATATCGTGGTGGGCGAACTGGCGCCGAAGTCGCTGGCGATCCGGCAGTCCGAGAAGGTTTCGCTGTGGGCCGCTACGCCGCTGTACGGGTTCTACTGGGCAATGTATCCGGCGATCTGGGTGCTCAACACCAGCGCGAACGCGGTGCTCCGTCTGGCGGGCCTGACGGCGGATCACGGCGGTGACGCGCATTACTCCACCGAAGAACTGAAGCTGATCCTGCGCGGCCGCCATGCCAACGTGGCAAGCGGCATGAGCGCGAGCGACGGCGCCTACAGCCAGGACGAATGGAACACCATTGCGCATTCGCTCGATTTCTCGCGTATGACGGTCTCCGATCTGATGCGGCCGGCCTACGAAATGGTCGGACTGCGGCGCGATCTGCCCTTGCGCGAGAACATGCAGGTGGTGGCGCAACATCGCTTCAGCCGTTATCCGCTGTTTGAGGACGACACGGGCGAGCGCGTGGCCGGCATGATCCACCTGAAGGACCTGCTGCTGGCGCGCCAGGCGGGCAGCACGCTCGACGATCTGTCGAAGTATGTGCGGCCGGTTCAGTACGTGAAACCCGACATGCCCGCGCTCGAACTGTTCCGGCGCTTCCGCAAGGGCGCGCCGCATATGGCGCTGGTCGGCCACAAGAATGCGGCGCCGATTGGCTTCCTGACGCTCGACAATCTGCTCGGCGCGCTGGTCGGGCAGATTCATGACGAATTCCGCCAGGGCGACGCCGACTGGACCCGGATGGACGACGGCACGCTGATGGGCAAGGGCAGTTTGCCGGTGGTGTCTCTGGAGCGGGCGCTGGGGATCGATATTGACGAAGGTCGTGCCGAATCGGTGGGCGGGCTGGTGATTCAGGCGCTCAACGATCTGCCGACCGAAGGCAAGCGAGTCGAGTTCGATCGTTTCGATATCGTCGTCAAGAAGATGAAGGGCCCGCGCATTCTGCTAGTGCGTGTATATCCGAAGCGCTTCGATGACGAAGGCGGTTGAGCGGCGAGCATGCCATTGCGCTGCTTGCTTGCTTGCTCGCGAGTCGTCCCACGCGCCGTTTTTCACGTGTTACGCCTCCCGGTTAAAATCGTCGTCCAACACCATCCGGGGGCGACATGGGTTATCTGCTTGTACTGGGCGTAGGGCTGCTGGCGGGCATGCTGAGCGGCGTGATCGGCACAGGCTCGTCGATGATGCTGATGCCCGTGCTTGTCATGCTGTTCGGCCCGCAGCAAGCCGTGCCGATCATGGCGATCGCCGCGATCATGGGCAATCTCGGCAAGATCCTGGCATGGTGGCGCGAAGTCGACTGGCGGGCCTGCGCGGCCTATTGCTCGACCGCGGTGCCCGGTGCCGCGCTCGGTGTGCGGACGCTGCTGGCCTTGCCGCCCCATGCGGTCGAACTCGCCCTGGGACTGTTCTTTCTCGCGATGGTGCCGGCCCGGCGCTGGCTTGCGCGCCGTTCCATTCAGTTCTCGCTGCTGCATCTGGCTATGATCGGCGGCGTGGTTGGATTTCTGACCGGCATCGTCGTTTCGACCGGGCCGATCACCGTGCCGGTTTTCATGTCGTATGGCCTCGTGAAAGGCGCGTTTCTGGCGACGGAGGCCGCCGGCTCGCTGGCGGTGTACGGCACGAAGGTGGCCGTATTCAAGCACTTTGGCGCGTTGCCGTTGCATGTGGTGCTGGATGGCCTGATTACCGGCTCGGCGCTGATGGCGGGCTCTTTTGCCGCGCGTTATGTGGTGGTGCGGATGAGCCCGCGCACTTTCAAACTGGTGGTCGATGGCTTGATGCTGTCGTCGGGACTCTCGCTGTTGTGGGCCGCGGGGCGGTAACGATGGCGGCTGCGTTAGCGCGCCGTTCCGCCGTTTTCGCCACTAGCCATTCGCCGGGCAAACTCAACCCACCGAAGCCGCGAACACCCGGCGGTAGTTGCCGCCCAGAATCATCCCCACCTCCTCGTTGCTGAAGCCCGCGGTGAGCAGCGCGTCGGCATACGCCGGCAATTGCTCGTAGCTGCGGAACACCGGCGGCGAGATGAAGCCGAGCATGTCCGTGCCTAGCCCCACATGCTCGACACCCACCACGTCGGCCATGCGTTTGACCCCGTTCGCCATCCCCTGCAAATCGCGGTACGTTCCCGAACTCGGCCAGACGCCGATCACGCCGCCGGTGTTGGCGATTACGCGGGCGTGGTCCGCTGTGATGAGCCGGCTGCGTTCCTTCGGATGCGCAGACAGGGCGGTATGCGAGAGGATCAGCGGCTTGGTTGTGGTGTCGGCGGCGCGCTTGACCAGGTCGTAGGTGCCGTGCGCGACGTCCACGACAATCCCCAACTGGTTGCAGCGGCGCACCACGTCTGCACCGAAGTCGGTCAGGCCGCCATGCACAGGCGGCTCGGTCTGGATGTCGCCGAGTTCGTTGACCCGGTAGTGCGTGAGTTGCAGATGCCGCAATTGATGCAGCGTATACGCTTCATCCACGCGATCGAGCTGGCCCTCCAGAAAATCCGCGCCTTCGGAGGCGATGATCGCGCAGGGGCCTGCTTGGGTGTTCGTGGTGAGGGACGCCATGTTCGTCACCACCTGCATCTGCTCGCGTTCTATCAGCTCATGCGCGCGTTTGAACTCGGCTTGTCCCAAGGCATATAGTTCGCCTTCCTTAGGAGTGCGCCAGGCTTCGAAGCGTTTCCGGTCCGCCGATACGCGGGTGACGGTAGTATCGGTGACGATGGCGAGGCAGATGACGTTCATGCCGCCCGCGCGCATCGGCGCCGCGAGCGGGATAAAGGGGCGATTTGCACCGATGGCTGGATCGCGCGAGACGATCACGCGTCCGCCGTGGCTGTGCATGTCGATGGTCAGCGTGTCGGCGCTGCGCCAGTCGCGCATGCTGTCCGATGCTGCAGCAGCCGTTGCTTGAACGTCCGGCGCCTGAGCGCCTGACGCTGCAGTACCCGACGCCGCCCCGGTGTCCTGCTTCTCGGTGTAGCCCGCAAAGCGTCCAGGCGCACAAGCAGCAAGGCCCAACGCGGCACCGGACGCGAGAAACGCTCGGCGGCTGACGCTGCGCGGAGCACGTGTCGCTGGCAAGTCGAGCGGTTGCGCCTCGACTAGCTGATAGCGCCAGCCGGCAGGATCGTCGGTCAAGCGTTCGAGGCGCCCTCTGAAGGTGACGGCTTGCTCCTGTGGCGCACAGGGCACGGCAGCATATACCTCGATAGACGACAACGGATCGCGCGGCAAGCAACCGCCGCAGCAAGGGGCACCGGCTGCCAGGAGGAAGTAATCGGCTTGATCCGCTGCGGGATCGAGCGGAATCATCCAGCCGCGTAGTTCGACAATCTTGCCGTGCAGTGCATCGGCGTCGCCGGTACGGATACTCGTCCAGTCAAGGGGCATAGGCACTTCCTTCCAGGGGCGTGGAGAAGCGTATCGCGGCTGCCTGTCCGCCATGATGCGGGCAGGCAGCCCAAGCGACCGGCGTCAGATTATCAGAGTCGCCTGTACGGATACCAATTCGCCACGAGCCCTCAACCCCTTAACCCCGCGGTACCCCATCCTCGACCAGCACAGCCACCGGCATCGTCGCCAGCACATCGCGCAGATAGAGCACGCCGTGATCTTCGACCTTGGGCGCAGCGGTGCTCATCCAGTCGAACAATGCGCGCGATGTCAGCTCGCTGGGGATTTTCACCGCTGTATCGTCCCACTGCGCTGCATCGACGAGCGGCAAGTCATTGCCCTCGTCGAGCTCGAGCAAACCCAACGCGAGATGGGTGACGATGATGACGGCCCAGGCGTTCCCGTGCCTGCGCGCGAACGCAACCACATGCGCCGCTTGCTTGCCCTTCACAGCGAGCGGCACATACGCACCTTCGCTCAACAACGCCGGCAGATGCGCCCGCAATGCCAGCAAGCGCTGCACGATGCCCAGCTTCACCCGTCCGCTGCGCCAGTCAGGCAGAAAGTCCGACGGCGGCGTCTCGACCAGCCATGCCCGACGCTGCGCGAAATCGACCGGACGACGGTTGTCGGGATCGACCAGACTGAAATCCCACAACTCTGTGCCCTGGTACAGATCCGGGACACCAGGTGACGCGAGCCGCAGCACGGTCTGCTGCAGGCTGTTAATCGCTCCAGCCCGGCTAATGCGCGCAACCAATGCCGAGAGTTCGCGCAGGAAGCCGTCGCGCCGTTGCGGCGCGAGGATATCGAACACGAAGTCACGGCACGCATGCTCATACACTTCGTCTGGAGCGAGCCAGGAGGTGCGCAACTTCGCTTCGCGTAGCGCCTTCAACTGCCATTGCGCGACCCGCTCAGCGAGTTGCTTGACGCCGGCCTCGTCATCGGGGGAGAGCTGCGGCGGCCAGCATCCCACCAGGGTTTGATACAGCATGGCTTCCGCGGCCGGGCCGGGCGCCCAGTCATGATCGAGGCTGCTCGCACTAGCGTCGAGCGTGCGGCGCTGCGGTGCGTTCAGTGTCGACCATGCACGCAGCGTCGCGCTCCAGTCATGCGCGATCTCGCTGAGCACGGCGAGACGGGCGCGCACGTCTTCGCCGCGTTTGTGATCGTGCGTGGCGGTCGCCAGCATGGCATGCGGGAACCGGCGTGCCCGTTCGAGATTGGCCGCATGAAACTGCTCGACCGAGAGCGCGAACTCGCCTGGATCCGAACCGACCTCGTTGCGCGACAGCAAGCGCCCGTAGCGATAGCACGCGGTGTCCTCGACCGCTTTGGCGGCCACCGGTGCGGTCAGTTGCGAAAACAGCGTTTGCGCAGTGCGTCGGGACGATCCAGCATAATTGAACGACATGCTGTTCGAACCCGGCTGTGCGTTACCAGCGGGCCGGGCAGGCGTAGGGTCGTCGGCCACACCGCCTAACCAGGCATCGACCTGCTCCAGCACGGCATGATCGGCAGGCGAGAGCGTCTGCTTCGCCCCGGCTAGCGCCTGATTGAAATAGAAGTTGTCGGCTTCAGTGCGCAAGCCGTTTTGCGGATAGATGCGATACACCGGAAAATGCACGGTCAGTTCGGTCAGCACGCGGCGCAGCGCGGTGAACGTAAAGTCGCGCGTGGTGATCGAATCGCGTGCGATCCGATGCAACGCGCGTGCCGCGCGGTCGAGTTCCGCCGCGAGGTTTTCCGCCAGAATCTTGCGTCGTGCCAGCATCGCTTCGGCGGCGAAGCTCGCGCTGCGCCCGCTCAACTCGGCCCATGTCGCAGCGAGCGGTTCGGCGCCGGCCGGGTCATGCAGCAGCGCACCGACGTCGGTCATGAAGTCGTAGCCGGTCGTGCCGTGAACCGGCCAGTCGCCGCGCAACGGTTCGCCGCGGCCGAGAATCTTCTCGACCACCACATACGGCTCGCCTTCGCGCAGGTCATTGAGCCGTTGCCGCAACCGCTGGCAATATTCGCGCGGCTCGGCGAGGCCGTCCACATGATCGATGCGCACGCCGTCGATCAAGCCTTCGGCGTACAGGCGAAGCGGCAGCGCATGTACCGCGTCGAACACCTCCGGCCGTTCGACCCGTACACCAGCGAGCGTGCTGATGTCGAAGAAACGCCGCCAGTTCACTTCGTCCGACGCCGTGCGCCACCAGGCGAGCCGGAAATGCTGGCGTTCGAGCAGGCGATGCAGGCGCTCGCGTGTCACAGGCTCGCCGGGCGCATAGTTCGCCAACGCGATTTCGATGGCCGACCTGCCGTTCTGTGCGACAAACTCGCGCAGCAACTCGCCCGCTTCAGCGGCACGCGGCTGGTCTGCGGGTTGTGTGGTCAGCCCCTGGAAACGTTCGGCGAGCGCGTTCAGATCCGCACGCTCGGCGCTTTGCAGGATCGACGCATAGTCGATGGGACAAATGGGGCCTACATGAGGCCCATAGCTCACGTAGAAGCGACCGGTTTGCGCAGCGAAGTGCAGTTCGATCCGGCCAGCCGCGAGTTCGTTGCCATACTGTGCGCCGAGGCACGGCATCAGCACCTTGCCGCGTAACGCCGGATCGGGCGAATGCCAGTCGATGTCGAAATGCCGTGCGTACGCGCTATGGCGTCCCCACTCGAGAATATCGAGCCACCATGCGTTGCTCGATCCGCCCACGCCCATGTGGTTCGGCACCACGTCGACAATCAGCCCCATGCCGTGTTCGCGCAGTTTCTCGACCAGCCGCTTGAGGCCCGCTTCGCCGCCGCATTCGGCGCTGACCTGGGTGTAGTCGACGGTATCGTAGCCGTGTCTCGAACCCGGCTCGGCCGTTGTCACTGGCGACGCATAGAGGTGGCTGACTCCGAGCGCGGCAAAGTATTCGACATGCGCGAGTGCGTCGTCGAAGGTAAAGCCCTTATGGAACTGGAGCCGGAGTGTGGAGCGCGGGACGGTCATGGTGTGTCGGGCCCCGAAGAAGCGGTGGCGGAACGAGCCGCCGCCGTGGCGCTGCGCGCCCGCTCGACTGCGAGCAGGCGGTCGCAAAAGGCCGGGTCTTCAAACAGCTCGTCGATGGATAGCGCGAGGCGTCGCCGCCAGTTCGGATGCTCGTCGATCGAACCCGGCAGGTTCGGCTGCTCTTCGAGCGCGAGCAGATCTTCGAGCGGATAGGTGACGATAGGCGCTGGCGTCGCGCTGACGAAGGCCAGTGCTTCATCCACCGGGGCACTTTCGGGCGGCGGTGCGGGCACGTCCCTCGCGGCGACGCCCGCTTGCTGGAACGCTTCCCACAGCAAGGTGCGATCTTCCGCGCGCTCGGCCTGCGCCACTTCCACCGGGTCGCGGCCATCGGCGCGCGGCATGGTCTGGCCGATGCGATTGCGCCAGATGATATCGGCGCCGCGCCACCAACCGGTGACGGTCGGCAGATCGTGCGTGGTGGTGGTCGCCACCGCGTTGCGGTCCCATCGCTGCGGCTGCTTGAAGCCCCTGCCCCATTCGCTGCCTTCGAACCACAGCACGCGAATGCCGGCAATGCCGTGTTCCTCGATCCGTTCGCGAAAGCCCGGCGGTACCGTGCCGAGATCCTCGCCGATCACAATCGAGCGGTGCCGCCACGATTCGAGCGCGATGAGCCGCAGCATGTCTTCGAGCGGGTAGCGCAGATAGGCGCCGTTGGCCGCGCTTTCGCCATCCGGCACGAGCCACAGACGGCGCAGGCCGAGGATGTGGTCGATGCGCACACCGCCCGCGTGCGCAAACGCTGCGCGCAGCATGTCGATGAACGCCGAGAATCCCTGGGTGCGCATGGCGCGCGGCGAAAACGTGGTGAGGCCCCACGCTTGCCCGGCCTGGTTGAACAGATCGGGCGGCGCGCCGACCGAGACGCCTTGCAGCATCTCGTCGCGATACGACCACGCATGACTGCCGGCGCTGTCGCAGCCCACTGCGAGGTCGGCGATCAGCCCGACCGCCATGCCCGCATCGCGGGCCGCATGCTGGGCGTGCGACAGCCCCTTGGCGGCGAGCCATTGCAGGAACAGATGAAACTCCACTTCGTGCCGATGCGCATTGGCAAACGCCTCGACTTCCGCGCTGCGCGGATCGCGCAAGGCCCCGGGCCAGTTGCGCCAGTGGCCGTTGGGTTCCGGCTGGGCAAGCTGCACCGCCTGCAACGTCTCGAAGCGCGCGTGGTCTTCCAGCGAGCGTCCACCGTGCAAGCAGAACGCGTTGAATTCGAGCGCACGTGGGGCGTCCTGGGCCCGCTCATGCACGCAGAACTGCTCGAACAGCGTGCGCAGTACCTTGAGCTTCAGCCTGACCGCCGGCGGCCAGTCGATCAGTGCGAGGCGTTCGAGTTGCGACCATGTTTCGCTACCCCCGGCTGCGTCGACCGCGACGCGCGCCGCCTCCGCGCCAAACACGGCGGCGGGATCGATATGCGTCACGTTGAGCCACAAGCGCGACGACGGCGAGTACGGACTGAAGCGCTCCGGCTCGGCGCTGAACATCGCGTGCGTGGGGCTGACGGCGAGCGCATGCGCGCCGCGCTTCGCGCTCTCGATCGCCAGCCGCGAGAGTGCGGTGTAGTCGCCAATGCCGCCATCGCCAGCGCGGCGCAAGCCGTAGAGCTGTGCGGCGATACCCCACATCGGCGGGGCGGGGGTGTCCTGCAAGGCATGCCATGCATCGGCCGCGGTATAGCAGCGCGGCGGCGCCACCGCGAGCGTGATGCGGTGGTCGTTGATGAAGAGCGTGTGATAACCGGGTTCGTCGATCGGTGACAGTAGCGCCGCTTCGCCTTTGGGCGCGGTAAAGCGGCCGTCGATCTGCGAACCGCTTTCGAGCTCGATCCGGTAGTGGCTGCCCGACTTGATCGCGGCGGCCGGCAGGGCGATGCCGCGCTCACATTCGGCGGTCATGAGCGGCGGCAGCTTGCGGCCGGACAGCTCCGCTTCGAGCGCGGCGGCACTCTGGCGCGTCTGGCTCGCGCTGCCACACGGCAGACCCATGCGTTCGAGCAGCACCGTGAGCGTGCCTTCGGGGACGTGCTGGGTAACGTGGTGGGCGTCTTGCCATTCGACCTCGAAGCCCGCGCGGGCAGCGAGGCTATCGATCGTGTCGGCGGGGCGGTGCGCGGGGCTCATGCGTGCCACTCCCGTTCGACGACCTTGCGCGCATCGTGCGTGTGGGCGTACTCGTTGACGTCGCCGGTCAGCCACGCCACCAACGTATTAGGCGGCAATAGCTGCGCGCCGAGACGGTCGCGGACCCGCGGCGGCGTTTCGAACACGATCATTCCGGCAGGCGTTTGCGGAAACGGCACTTCGGCGTCGCCCAGATTCAGCGCGATGGACAGCGTCTCGCCATCGTCGAGCCGCCAGCGCGCGACGAGTGCCTTGGCATCGCTGCCGTCCTGCGCAGCAAGCACAGTTGCGCCCAACGCCTTCGAATGCGCTAGGCGCGGCGTAACCAGCTTGGCACGCACCGTGAGCGCGGATTTGTAGAAGTGCATCCAATCGAGCCGTTCGTGCGCGTCAGGTTGCGCAGCGGTATCGGCAGGCGGCGACGACGCCGCGAAGGTCTGCGGCGCATTCGGATCGGGAATCTGCGCGCGGCGAGCCTCGTCGCTGAAGGCAGGGAAGCGGGCGAATTCGCGGCGGCGTCCTTCGCGCACGGCGTCGGCCAGCTCGCCGGAGTGATCGGTGAAGAACAGGAATGGTTGGTCGGAGCCGAATTCCTCGTCCATGAACAGCAGCGGAATCTGCGGCGAAAGCAGCAACAGGCCAGTGGCTGCACGCAGCGCATCCGGTTCACAAAGCTTGCGCAGACGCTCGCCGAAAGCCCGGTTGCCGATCTGGTCATGGTTTTGCAGAAACATCACAAACGACGTAGGCGGGACATGCCCGCTCGGTTCGCCACGCGGCTTGCCGTCGTGAATCGGCGAAGGCTCGCCCTGATACGCAAAACCTTCGCTGAGCACGCGCGCCAGTTTGCGGATCGGTTGATCCGCAAACGCGTGGTAATAACCTTCGGTCTCGCCAGTCAGCAGCACATGCAGCGTGTTGTGCGCATCGTCGTTCCACTGCGCGTCGAAATGCGTTTCGAGCAGGCTGGCGGAGTTGTGTTCGTTTTCCAGCACCAGATGCACGTGACGCCCATGCCGCACCTTGGCGCGGATATGGTCCGAAAGCTCGCGCAGCCACTCGTGATTGCCGATGGCGTGCACCGCATCGAAGCGCAGACCGTCGAAGCGATACTCGTTGATCCAGTAAAGCGCGTTGTCGCAGAAGAAGTCACGCACCTCCGTGCGTTCGAAATCGATGGCCGGGCCCCATGGCGTATGCGTGCCTTCGCGAAAGAACGGCCTCGCGTACTGGTACAGATAATTGCCGTCCGGGCCGAAGTGGTTGTAGACCACATCGAGGAACACATTCAGACCGAGGCCATGCGCGGCGTCGATCAGCGCTTTCAATTCATCGGGCCGGCCATAGGCCGAATCGGGCGCATAGGGCAGCACGCCGTCGTAGCCCCAATTCCGTTTGCCGGGGAAATCGTTCAACGGCATCAATTCGACGGCCGTCACGCCAAGCTCAGCGAGCGCGGGCAGACGTTTCATGACACCTGCATAGCCGCCGAGCGCACCGACATGCAACTCGTACAGCACGGTTTCTTCCCACGGCCGGCCATGCCAATGCGCATGCTGCCAGGTGTAGGCGCGTGGATCGATGACCTCGCTCGGGCCATGCACGTCCTGCGGCTGAAAACGCGAGGCAGGATCAGGCACGGCCGTCTCGCCGTCGAGACGGTAGCGGTACAGGGTGCCTGCGCCGCCCTCGGCTTCGGTCTCGAACCAGCCGTTGCCGGTTGGCGTCATCTCGAGCGTGAGCGGGGTGCCCGGACCTTCGATCGCTACCTGCACGGACTGGCAGGACGGCGCCCAAAAGCGAAAGCGCGTGCGCGGCCTCGCGCTGGCAGCGCCGAGCAACTGCGCGCCGAACGGCAGGCAATGCGCATGATGGCGCGCATGAGGATCAATCGGGCTTTCGGACATGATTCGTCACCATTCGGTTTTGCTCCGCGGCCTCGGGGCTCCGCAACTATTACGTGTGCGACTCGCCGTCGCCGGACGGCTGCGTGCCCCGGTCGGGCGGCAGCGCGCTCAACAGTCGCGAGCCGTGTTGCGGGCCCGCTTTCCAGCCGGCCTGCCAGTCGGCGTCGCCGACCGGCTGCGCGGCCAGGATGACCAGGCCGTGACCGGCCACTTCCACCTCCGGCACGGCGAGCGGGTGGGGCGGCGAATCGGGGTCCGCGGTATCCAGAAGCACGTGCCATTCCAGATGCGGCGCGGGTGGAGTAAAGCGCAAGGTGTCGCCCGACGCGTTGAGCATCATCAACAATACTTCGGTTTCACCATGAAGTCCCGGACCCGCGCGGCGCAAGGTCAGCGCGCGTCCTTCCGGGTCTTGCCAGGCCTCGATCGTCAAAGGATCGCCGCGCTCGTCGAACCAGCCGACGTCGTACAGGCCAGGCAGGACCTCGCGGTCGCCGAACAGAAAACGCGTCTCGCGCAGCAGCGGATGCTGCTTGCGCAAGCCAATCACGCGCGACACAAACCCAGTCATCCTGCGACCTTCCTCGGAGCCCGCGCGTTCCCAATTGATCCATGATAATTCGTTGTCCTGGCAGTACGCATTGTTATTGCCGTTCTGGGTGCGGCAGATTTCGTCGCCGGCCAGCAGCATGGGCGTGCCGAGCGCAATGAGGAGCGTTGCTACCAGCGAGCGCGCCACCCGGGCGCGGGTTTGGAGAATTGCCGGGTCGTCGGTAGGCCCTTCGACGCCCCAGTTCGAACTGCAGTTCTCGTTATGCCCGTCGTTGTTGTTCTCGCAGTTTGCTTCGTTATGCTTTTGTTCGTAGGAGACGATATCGGCGAGCGTGTAACCGTCATGCGAGGCGACGAAATTTACCGAGGCCCACGGCTTTCTGAAGCGACGATTGAAGAGGTCGGCGGAGCCTGTGAGACGCGCGGCGAGATCGGGACGCAGCCCGGCGTCGCCGCGCCAGAAACGGCGCACGGTATCGCGAAAGCGGTCGTTCCACTCGGCGAAACCCGGCGGATGATTGCCGAGCTGATAGCCGCCGGGGCCGATATCCCACGGTTCGGAAATCAGCTTGCGCTGCGACAGGATCGGGTCCTGGCGCAACGCGTCGAAAAAGCCCGAGCCAGGATCGAAGCCCGAGTGTTCGCGGCCCAAGGTCACGCCGAGATCGAAACGGAAGCCGTCGATATTGAACTTGGTCGACCAGTAGCGCAGCGAATCCATCACCATCTGCAGCACGCGCGGATGCGGCAGGTTCAGCGTGTTGCCGCAGCCGGTGTCGTTGATATGGTGACGCTCGTCGCCGGGCACGAGGCGGTAGTAGCTGGCGTTATCGAGGCCGCGCCACGAGACCGTCGGACCCATTTCGCCGCCTTCGCAGGTGTGGTTGTAGACCACGTCGAGAATCACTTCGATACCCGCCGCGTGCAACTGCCGCACCGCGATGCGCATTTCGTCGAGCCGGTGCGTGCTCAGGTACGATGGCTCCGGTGCAAAAAAGGCCGCCGTGTTGTAACCCCAGTAGTTGCGCAGTCCGCGCTCCACCAGAAAACGGTCGTTCAGGAAGGCATGCACTGGCAGCAGTTCGACTGCGGTCACGCCGAGCGTTTGCAGATGCCCGATGAATTCCGGCGACGACAGCGCCGCAAACGTGCCGCGTTCATGGGCGCGCAGATCGGGCCGCAGCATCGAGGCGCCGCGCACATGTGTTTCGTAAATGACGGTTTCGCCCCACGGCACATTCGGGCGGGTGTCGTGCGACCAGTCGAAGGCTTCGTCGATCACCACGCACTTCGGCATGGCCGGCGCCGAATCGCGCCGGTCGATGGAGAGGTCGAGGCGGTTCGAATGCATCCGGTAACCGAACAGCGCATCGGACCAGCGGAACTGTCCGACCAGCTTGCGTGCATACGGGTCGAGCAACAGCTTGTGTGGATTGAAGCGATGCCCGTGCTGCGGCTGATAGGGGCCGTGGGCGCGAAAGCCATAGGCGGTGCCAGGATGCGCATTGGGCAGGTAGCCGTGCCAGATCTCGTCGGTGCACTCTGGCAGCGTGAAGCGTCGCATCTCCTTGCGGCCCGTCGGATCGAACAGGCACAGCTCAATTTGCTGGGCATGGGCCGAAAACACGGCGAAATTGACGCCGAGCCCGTCCCAGCTCGCCCCAAGCGGGTAGGGCGAGCCCGGCAACAGCCGGTCGGGTAATGCGTGCGACATGGTTCCCGTCCTTATTCTGATTGGTCGTCTCTTCGCGGGGCGCTTGGTACGTTCCTTCCTTGGGTTGACTCAACGAATGCATCGGGGTTTAACCGGCGCGGTACGTGTCTCAGGTATCCGCGCGCAGCACGATGGTCGCGAGCGGCGGCAGGATTAGCGCGGCCGATTGCGGCTTGCCGTGACTCGCAATGTCCTCCGTGTAGATCAATCCGGCATTGCCGACATTCGATCCGCCGTACACGCTGGCGTCCGTGTTGAGAATCTCGCTCCAGCGTCCGGCAACCGGCATGCCGATGCGATAGCCGAGACGCGGCACCGGCGTGAAGTTGCACACCACCACCAGTTCGCGGCCGGCGCCGTCGACGCGCCGGTAAGCGAACACGCTGTTCCCGCTATCGTCGCCAATCAGCCACTCGAAGCCGCCGGGCTCGCAGTCGAGCGTGTAGAGCGCGGGTTCGTCGCAGTAGAGGAGGTTCAGGTCGCGCACCAGTTTCTGTGTGCCGTGATGGAGCGGATCGTCGAGCAGATGCCAATGCGGCGAGCCGTCGTGATCGAACTCGGCCATCTGGCCGAACTCGCCGCCCATGAAAATCAGCTTCTTGCCGGGATGCGTCCACATGAAGCCGAAATACGCGCGCAGGTTGGCAAAGCGTTGCCAGCGGTCGCCCGGCATCTTGCCGAGCAGCGAGCCTTTGCCGTGCACCACCTCGTCGTGCGAGAGCGGCAGCACGAAGCACTCCGAGTACGCGTACACCATGCCGAAGGTCATGTTGTGGTGATGGTAGCGGCGGTACACCGGGTCTTCGTGCATGTAGTGCAGCGTGTCGTGCATCCAGCCCATGTTCCACTTGAACTCGAAGCCGAGGCCGCCGTCCTCGACACGCGCGGTCACTCCGGGCCATGCGGTCGATTCTTCCGCAATCGTGATCGCGCCGGGTACGCCCGGCACATAGCCGACTTCGTGATTCAGGCGCTTGAGAAAGGCGATCGATTCGAGATTCTCGCGTCCGCCGTAGATGTTCGGCACCCATTCACCAGCGGCGCGCGAATAGTCGCGATACAGCATCGAGGCCACCGCATCCACCCGCAGGGCGTCGACGTGATAGCGCTTGAGCCAGGCCAGCGCCGAGGCGATCAGGAACGCGCTTACCTCGTTGCGGCCGAGGTTGTAGATCATCGTGTTCCAGTCCTGGTGATAGCCTTCGCGCGGATCGGCGTGCTCGTAGAGCGGCGTGCCGTCGAAGTCGATCAGTCCGTGCGCGTCGTTCGGAAAGTGCGCCGGCACCCAGTCGAGAATCACGCCGAGCCCTGCCTCGTGCGCGTGGTTGACGAACTGTGCGAACTGCTCGGGCTTGCCGAAGCGGGCCGACGGCGCGAATTGCGCAAGCGGTTGATAGCCCCACGAGCCGCCGAACGGATGCTCGGCAATCGGCATGAATTCGATGTGCGTGAAGCCCATGCCCTGGGCGTAGGGAATCAATCGCTCTGCCAGTTCACCCCAGTCGAGTCCGCGGTGGCCGTCCTCGGCGATGCGCAGCCAGGATTCGGCATGTACCTCGTAGATGGAGATTGGCGAGCGCGGCGTCTGATTGGCGCCGCGCGCCTGGATCCATGCACTGTCGGTCCACGCAAACTGCTCGATCTCGTCGACGTGCGCGACGATCGACGCCGTGGCCGGCGGCCGTTCGGTTTGCATTGCGCAAGGGTCGGCCTTGAGCGGCAGCGGATGGCCGTCGCGCGACAGCAGCTCGTACTTGTAGCGTGTGCCTGCGCCGACTCGCGGCACGAACAGTTCCCATACGCCCGCCTGATGGCGCAAACGCATCGGATGGCGGCGTCCGTCCCAGGCGTTGAAATCGCCGACCACGGAGACGCGCCGCGCATTCGGCGCCCACACCGCAAAGCGCACGCCGGGTACGCCGTCGATTTCCACCGGCCGCGAGCCGAGGCATTCGAGCACCGCATACGGATCGCCGTGGGCGAGCCGGTGCAAGGGCTCGTCGCCAAGCACGGGGCCAAACGAATAGGTATCCTCGATTTCCTGGACCGGACCATGCCAGTCGATGCGCAGCCGGTATGGCACGGCCTTGCTGACACGGCCGACGAACAGTCCGTTGGGATGGATCTTCTGCAGCTCGCCGAGCGTCGCGCCATCGGCGCGCGCAATCACCGTCACATGCGCGGCATTCGGCAGCAGCGCGCGCACCACCGGACCCGCGTCGCTCTGATGCAGGCCCAGTTGCGAAAACGGATCGGGGTGCCGCGCTTCGACGAGCGCGTCGAGATCGAGCGGTTGCAGGCCGGCGGTCGCGCATTGGTCACTGAGGTGCTCACTCATAATCGCCCTCAGCCGGGGTAGGCGGTGTGGCGCCGGTAGAACCGGTCGCCGGTGGCTCGTGGGGCGTGCCCGTATCGCCGAGTATCCGGCTCGCGAGAGCGGCCAGGCCGCGTACTGGCAAGCCGAGCCACGTCGGACGATTGGCGGCCTCGTAGCGGATCTCGTAGGCGGCTTTCTCGATCAGGAAAAGATTGAGCAGGCCCCGTTCCGCAGCAGGCGCGACCAGCGGTTGCGCGGCATCGGCGACCGCGGCGCGGTATGCCGCGAGGAAGCTCTCGGCGGCGTAGCCGCGGAAGCGGTCGAACAGCGCGCGCTTGCGGTCGGCGGTTTGTTGGGGCGCGCTTTCGGTGGTGGATTGCGCCGCTGCGCTGGCGTACGAGAACGAGCGCAGCAGACCCGCGACATCGCGCATCGGGCTCGCTTTCTGGCGGCGTTCTTCGAGCGAGCGCGCCGGCTCGCCTTCGAAGTCGATCAGGAACGCATCGCCTTGGGCGACCAGCACCTGTCCCAGGTGGAAATCGCCATGAATGCGCGTGCGCAGGGCGCCGGCGTCGGCCGGGACGAGGGTGGCGACGGCTTCGGTCAGCGCCGCGCGCCGATCCAGCAGGCTTTGGGCCAGCTCCTTCGTATCGTCGGTCAATTGATCCACACGTTGCACGAGCAGGTCGAACGCGGCGGCCAGCATCGTCTGCGCGCCGTCGACCCATGCCCGCACGTCCTCGGGTTTGGCCGCCTCGGGTGAGAACGCCAGGTCGTCGGATGGCGCCGCGAGCACGACGTGCAACTCGCCGAGACGCTGGCCGATGATGCCGGCCATTGCCCGGTAGCCTTCGATGGCTTGCGCTTCCTTTTCGGGGTCCGGTGCGGAATCCTCCGCATCGACGGCGAGGGCGAGGTCGTCGATCGTGCGGCGCAGGTAATCGAGCGCCCAGTTCCATGCGTCGCCCTGGTTGTCGATGAAGCCTTGCAGAATGCACAGCGTATGCGGCACGCCGGCCGGATCGATGCGCACCACTTCGCCATACAGCGGTGCGGTGTTCGCGTAACCGATCCTGGTCAGATAGCGGCTCATTTCCGCTTCCGGATGGATCCCGCTCACGAGCCGCCGCACCAGCTTCAGCACCACGGCGTCCTCGATGATCAGCGAACTATTGCTTTGCTCGGCGGCCAGCCAGCGAATCTCAGGACGATCGCCCAGATCGAGTTTGTCGAAACCTTCGGTTGGGATAAAGCAGATTTCGCTTTTCTGCACCGTCGGCACAACCGCGCGCTCACGCAGCTTGCGCAAGACGTTGTGCGCGAAGATCGGCAGCGCGAACGCGTCCGTGAGATGGCCGACGTTGCGGCCGCGGCGCACGCGCGCCAGCGCCAGTTGCATGAACAAAGGCGTGGTGGTTTCGCCGCCCCAAGTAATCGCAATCGGCAGCACATAGCGCTCGGTGTGATCGCCGACATCCGCTTCGATTTCGGTGAAGGCGAAGCCACCGTTCGGAATCGTCGTCAACGCCGCAAGGCGTACCGCATGCATCGTCTGATCCTTCGAGGCAAACCAGCGGCGCCGGCTTAGCCACGAGGGCAGCACTTCGGATTCGAGCAACCGGACGTTTTCTGGCGTAGGTCCGACCTGACCCTCGCGGATCACAATCGTGACGAATTCGGGCAGCGGCTCGGACGCGGCCTGGCTCCATGCCGGACGTTGCGTGCCGGGGCATAGCAGGAACCACAGGAAGCCATATGGCGGGAACGTTAGCAGATAGGTGAGCTGGCCGATGGCCGGGAACACGGAGTCCGCGGTCATCTCGACCGGCACGGTGCCAACGAACTCGGATAGATCGAGTTCGACCGCTTGCGGCGCACGCGACAGATTCGCCACGCACAGAACCGCCGGCTCGTCCGGCGTCTCGCGCAGATACGCGAGAATCTTGCGATTGGCCGGCTTCAGGAAGCGGATCGTGCCGCGCCCGAAGGTCTGCTTGGCGCGGCGCACGGCGAGCATGCGGCGCGTCCAGTTGAGCAGCGAATGGGGGTCGCGGCTCTGCGCTTCGACGTTGACAGCGTCGAAGCCGTAGAGCGAGCCCATCACCGGCGGCAGCACCAGTTGTTCCGGATCGGCGCGCGAGAAGCCGCCGTTGCGGTCCGACGACCATTGCATCGGCGTACGCACGCCGTCGCGGTCGCCCAGGTGGATGTTGTCGCCCATGCCGAGTTCGTCGCCGTAGTAGATCACGGGCGTGCCGGGCATCGACAGCAGCAGTGAATTGATCAGTTCGATACGCCGCCGGTCGCGCTCCATCAACGGCGCGAGCCGTCGCCGGATGCCGAGATTCAGCCGTGCGCGGCGATCGCTCGCATAGGTGTTCCACAGGTAGTCGCGCTCGGAGTCCGTGACCATTTCGAGCGTCAGTTCATCGTGGTTGCGCAGGAAAATCGCCCACTGGTTCGTCTCGGCAAGATCCGGCGTTTGCCGCATGATGTCCGTGATCGGGAAGCGGTCTTCGCTGGCGATCGACATGTAAATACGTGGCATCAGCGGGAAGTGGAACGCCATATGGCATTCGTCTTCGTCGCCGAAATACTCCTTCACGTCTTCCGGCCACTGGTTCGCTTCGGCGAGCAGCATCCGGTTCGGATATTCGGCGTCGATGGTGGCGCGAATCTTCTTCAGGATTGCGTGTGTTTCCGGCAGGTTCTCGTTGTTGGTGCCTTCGCGTTCCACCAGATACGGCACCGCATCGAGACGCAGCCCGTCGATGCCCATATCGAGCCAGAAGCGCATGATCTGCAGCACCTCTTTCAGCACAGCGGGATTGTCGAAATTCAGATCGGGCTGGTGCGAATAGAAGCGGTGCCAGTAGTAAGCGCCGGCCACGGGATCATGCGTCCAGTTCGACGGCTCGCTATCGATAAAGATGATCCGCGTGCCTTGATACTTCTGATCCGTATCGGACCACACGTAGAAGTTGCGATGATTCGAGCCTGGTTTCGCAAGCCGGGCGCGCTGGAACCACGGGTGCTGGTCTGACGTATGGTTAATGACCAGTTCGGTGATCACACGAATGCCACGGGCGTGCGCTTCCTGAATGAAGTGCTTCACATCCGCAATCTGGCCGTAGTCCGGATGCACGCTGCGATAGTCGGCAATGTCATAGCCGTCATCGCGGCGCGGCGACGGATAGAACGGCAGCAGCCAGATCGCGTTGACGCCGAGCTCGGCAATATAGTCGAGCTTGGCAATCAGTCCGGGGAAATCGCCCACACCGTCGTTGTTCGCGTCAAAGAACGACTTGATGTGCACCTGATAGATGATCGCGTCTTTGTACCAGAGCGGGTCGTCGCTGAGCGCCGATGCCTTGCCGCGCCGGGCGGGCTTCGGCTTCGCGACGCGGCTGCCTGTAGCTGCGGCGGCGTGGGCTTGCGACGTGCTCTCGGTCGGGTCGTCACGTTTCATTGCGCACCTTCGGTCGGGGGTTGGTAGCCAGCGTCTGCATGGCTGCCGCTATCGTCGTCTGTGCTGGGGGGCTCGGGTGGCAGGCCGCCGGCCGGTGCGATGCGCCAGATCGCGAACGGCAGTGCGCCAGGGTTGAGCCGCACGTGCTGCCAGCGGCCGTACCACTCGAAGCGTGCCCCACTCATCTGGTCGACCACTTCGAGCGCCGCTTGATCGTTCAAATGCCAATGGGCAAAGGTCGCCCACGAAAGCTCGACATCCGCACCTTCCTCGTTGAAAGGATCGAGATTGATGGCGACGACGATCACGTTGTCGCGCGCTTCCGTGGCTTTCTCGAAGAACAGGATATGGTCATTGTGCGCCGTCAGAAACGTGACGCCCAGATGCGATTGCAGTGCTGGGTTGGCGCGGCGAATCCGGTTCAAGGCGCTGATTTCGCCGACGATATTGCCGGGCCGGTTCCAGTCCCACGCGCGCAGTTGATACTTCTCGGAATCGAGATATTCCTCGCTGTTCGGCAGCGCGGCGGCTTCGCAGAGTTCGAAGCCGCTGTACACGCCCCACAGCCCTGAGAGCGTCGCCGCGAGCGCCGCGCGGATCAGGAAGCCGGAGCGTCCTGACGATTGCAGGTGCCGTGGGTTGATGTCCGGCGTGTTGACGAAAAAGTTCGGCCGGTAGTACTCGCGGATATTGGTCTGCGTGAGTTCGGTCAGATACTCGGTGAAGTCGCGCTTCGACTCGCGCCATGTGAAATAGGTGTACGACTGCGAGAAGCCGATCTTGCCGAGCCGGTACATCATGCGTGGCCGGGTGAAGGCTTCCGCGAAGAAGATCGTCTCGGGATGGCGCGCCCGCACGTCGGCGATCATCCATTCCCAGAACGGCAGCGGTTTCGTATGGGGATTGTCGACGCGGAAAATATGCACACCCGCTTCGATCCAGAACAGGATCACGTCGCGCAACGCGAGCCACAGGTCGGGTTTGGCGTCGTGCGCATAGAAGTCCGGGTTGACGATGTCCTGATACTTCTTCGGCGGATTCTCGGCATAGCGCAGCGTGCCGTCGGGGCGCCATGCAAACCAGGTGGGATGCTCCTTGAGCCACGGATGATCAGGCGAGCACTGGATCGCGAAGTCGAGCGCGATCTCGAGGCCATGCTCGTGCGCGGCGGCGAGCATCTGCTTGAAGTCGTCGAGCGTGCCCAGTTGCGGATGGACGGCCGTGTGGCCGCCTTCCACCGCGCCGATTGCGTAGGGGCTGCCCACGTCGCCAGGCTGCGCGTTCAGCGCGTTGTTGCGGCCCTTGCGGTTGGCGAGGCCGATCGGGTGGATCGGCGGGAAGTACAGCACGTCGAAACCCATGTCGCGGATGCGCGGCAGTTTCTTCGTGACATCCGCGAAGGTGCCGTGCCGGGATTCGTCGTCGCTCATCGAACGCGGGAAGATTTCGTACCAGCTCGCAAAGCGCGCGGCGGTCCGTTCGGCATCGATCCGGTAGACCACCGGGTCGCGTGTCAGGAACGGGCGGTGACGGGCGGCGGCCATCGCTTTGGCGGTGGTGGGCGCGAGCAGCAGCGCGATCCGCGTCTCGAGATCCGCCTTGGTGAAGACCTTGACGATATGTTCAAGCGGTTCGGTCACGGCGCCTTCTACCGTTTCCACCTCCGCTAGCACCAGCGCAAACAGGTGGCTGGCTTCGTCGATTTCAAGCTCGACGGTTTGCCCGGCCTTCAGCTTTTTCTGCACGTGCTCGACCAGCGAAGCGAAGTCGTCGCGCCACGCGATCACGGTGAATTCGTGCCGGCCCATCCGTTCGAGTGGGATGCGGGCGTGCCACAAGTCGTTCCCTGCGGGCGGCGCGGGGAGCATTGGCGCTTCGTGCCAGGCGGTTTCGTCGGCAGCACGCCAAATGACCGCGGCGGCTATCTTGTCGTGTCCTTCTGCGAAGATCGCCGCCGTCACGTCGACCCGTTCGCCGACCGTGCGCTTGACGATAAAGCGACCGTTGTCGACTGACGGCGTCACGCTTTCGATCGCCACACGCGGGGCGGCGATGGCCTCCAGCACGGTTTTGTGGCCGCTGCGCTTGTTGCTCGGCTTGTCGATGGGTGGTGCGAGCAGCACGGGTTTCTCCGCCTGGGCGGCGAACAGCCGGCAGGCGCCGGGCGCAAGTGTAAATGGGGAAAGCGAGGCGGGCGATGCTTGCGCGACGGCGTCGAGCGGCACGAAGCGTGTGAAGTTGCCCGGTACGCCGGCCAGAAAGCGCCCCGGATCGACCCGCACCGGCAGGCCGAGGTCGGGGTTGATGACGATCAGGACCGCTTGCTGGCTGTCGCGCAGATCGAGGTGATCGCCGCGCAACAGGACGGCGGCGGGCGCACTGGGGCCGCTGAGCGCCCGCAATTCGCCGACGCTTTGCAAGGCCTTCGCCTCATGCAGCACGCCGTTGGCATGTTTGATCGGCTCGGACAGGTCGAAGCGTGCCGCCTTGCACAACTCGGCGTACTGCGCGGCGTTGCCGCGCGTGTACGACATCGGCTGGGCGATGCCGTACTCGAAGCCCATCGGCATCAGCCAGCCAGTGCCGGTTGCCGCTGCGGTGAACAGCGCGCGGCGGTAGGCACGCTGGAGCATCGAGGCGTCGTGGCCGTCGCCGAGATCGGCGGCGAGGCGGCTGCCGTAGGGCGCCTCCGGAAACGCGATCGGCGCGCCGACGCGGCTCAGCGCGGCGTGCTCGTCGGTCAGCCAACTGGCGCGGAAGTCCCACCAGCGCACCGAGGAGAACACGCTGTCGAAGCCCGCACCCTCGAGATGCTGCAGATCGGCGCGGGCGAGGCCAGGCGTGGCGGCAAGAAAACGTATCTGCGGATACTGTGCCCGCACTGCTGCACCAAGCTGGCGCCAGAACTTGACCGGTACGCGGTGCGGCGAATCGAAACGAAAGCCAGCCACGCCCGCTTCAGCGAGCGCGAGCAGTTCGCGGGTCCACCAGTCGAGCAATGCGGCGGTGCTGCCCTCGTTGCTGAAATTCACGTAGGCGACGTTGTCTTCGCGATGCGCATGGCGCGGATCGAGCCGCGCTTCTTCCGATTCGAACGGATGGAACCAGTCCGGGTGCTCAGCGAAGAGGGCGCTGTCGGCCGCAAAGCGATCGATCACGAGGTCGGCCAGCACGGCGAGGCCATGTTGGCGCGCCGTGGCGGCAAGGCTGCGCAGCGCTTCGGGAGCGCCTTGCTGCGCCGCGAAGACCGGGTGCAAGTGACGATGGTCGCTGACAATTTGCGCGTGTCCGGCCCGTCCAGGCTGGAACAGCGCGCCGATCAGCGCATGATCGAAGCCGAGCGCGGCGGCGTGCGCGAAGTGCGCAGGCCACGCGTCGAGGGGCCCGACGAGGAGAGAGTGGAGAAAATAGATCCGCGGCGCATACCTTTGTGAAGGTTCCATCGGTCGTTTCCAGATTCGTCCTGCCGCGATGTGGATGCATCGAGATGCGATCACACCGCTCATTGGGGCTTCCAGAGCCGGATGCCGCCCGCTGCATGAACTCAGCGCGCGTACTGGTCAATGTAGTGCAAAGATCGCTTGCCCGCCGGGCAGTAACGAACAATACGCACGCGCAGGCACCGGCCATGCGGTTCTGGACCAGATAAATGCAAAGTCTGCAGCAAGCGTTGTGCCAGCGGCCTGGGCGGCCGCGAAAACGGAAGGAAGCGCGGGTGCGCGGGGAGCGGGGTGGCGGCGCAGGTGGGTCAGGCGCGCTGCCAGTATGTAATTCAGGTGCTCCTTACGCGGGTTTTACAAGTCCGCTATTACCTCACGAGCCCAGCAGCCCCGCCGCGATGTTGACGCACAGGCCCAGCACGGCCACGTTGAAGTAGAACGAGAGAATCGATTGCGCCAGTGCTGCACGCCGGATCGAACGCGATCTGAGAACCACGTCCGAAGTTTGCGACGCGACCGCAATCGTGAACGAAAAGTACAGAAAGTCCCAATAGTTCGGCTGCAGCTTGTGATCGGGGAACAGCAGCGCGGTTTCGTGCGGGTCAGAGCCGTAGTAGAGCCTGGCGTAATGCAGCGTGAAGATGGTCGGAATCAGGAACCATGCGCCGAACATCGTCAGTCCGGTAACCAGGTAATGCGCAAGGGTCGACGCGGCGCCGAGGTTCTTCGCGGACGCCAGTTCGAGCACGATGGCGGCGATGCTCGCCAGCGTGGCAACGCAGATCACCATCAGGACGACGCCCGCGTTCTCATCGTCGCGCTGCGCGAATTCGCGGACCTTGTTTTCATGCGCACCCGCCATGTGCACCCAGATCAGCACAAGATACGTCCATATCGTGACGTCCCATGCGGCCAGCACGCGCACCATCGGCCTCATGTGCCAGGGCAACGCCAGCGCGGCGATGATACCGATTACAAGCGCAGCGACCATGCGCGGGCGGTTGCGGAGGACCTGCGGATAGAGATTCATTGGCATGGACGGTTAAGGTGAGGCTGCGCGGGGATTGGCACAGCACTGTTAAGCAGAATTGAGCGTTGCCGATTCTACCGCGAGCCTCGGGCACCAATTGTCGAATGGTCGCGGGGCAGCTATAGTCTTTCGCAACGGCCGTGCGCCGGACTTTCACGCCGTATCGCAACCACAATACGAGACCGCTACAGCGGCACAGACCAGGTTTGGGGCGGACAACCGGAATAACTTGCGGAGAGCGGCATGCCGCACCCAGTAAAGTTGGCCGGTTGAAAAGAATTGACTCGTCATCTGTGGAGCCCCCATGGCAGATGTTCAAGACAACGATGAGAACCATGCGCGCCGCGTGGTGACGCATACCCATTCCGCTGGCCGCCGCACCTGGTTGCTGGGCGCGTGTGCCGCGGCTGCCGCGTTGGCGTTCACGAGCGCCGGACGCTTCGGCACATCGTTTGGCGTTTGGTTCGGGATTCCGCCGGCCTTTGCGGACGCACCTGCAGGCGGCGGTCTCGACGCCTTCCTCGCCCTATCACAGCATCTGACCGGTCGAACCGGCTTCGACCCGGTCCTCGGCAAGCGCGTCTACGATGCCTTGGCACGCTCCGACAGCCAGTTCGCGCAGAATGTCGCCGCCCTCAACACCTGGCTGCAAGGTCACGGCGGCGTGCCTTCCGACACCGTCACGCAAGCCTTGCAGGTCGACCAGCCGGCGCTCGCGAAGACCGTCGGCGCCATCATGCGCGCCTGGTATCTCGGCCTTGTCGGCGACATGCCGCATGTGCAAGTGGTGGCCTACGAGAGCGCGCTGATGTTCGATCCGGTCAAGGACGTGCTGACGGTTCCGTCCTATTGCCGCGACGTGCCGTTCTACTGGACCCAAAAGCCCGCCGGCGCTTGAAGCACGGCATGCCTCTCGCGCGTGTCGACGGTCGTGTCGGTTGCGACTGCGGCATGCACAAAACAAGCAAGCAGCAATAAGTGCGACAAGTTGCATGGGACCGGAGTAAGTGCGGTGCATGGGACCAGAGCAATGCGCTAAAGCGCGAACTCTGGTCGACAGGTGAAGCGCTGACTCTGTTCGACATAAGAGGGCAACAATGGCAAATTCCAATTCCGCCGACATCGTCGTAGTCGGCTCGGGCGTGGCAGGTGGTCTGGTGGCGCATCAGATGGCGCTAGCAGGCGCCTCGGTCATTCTGCTTGAAGCCGGGCCGCGCATTCCGCGCTGGCAGATTGTCGAGAACTTCCGCAACTCCCCGGCCAAGTCCGACTTTGCCACTCCGTATCCTTCCACGCCTTACGCGCCCCATCCCGAGTATGCGCCGGCTAACAACTACCTGATCCAGAAGGGCGACTATCCGTACAACTCGCAGTACGTGCGGCTGGTGGGCGGCACCACCTGGCACTGGGCGGCTGCTGCGTGGCGGCTGCTTCCTTCGGACTTCCAGTTGAATAAGCTGTACGGAGTGGGCCGCGACTGGCCCTATCCGTATGAAACACTCGAACCCTGGTACTTTGCCGCTGAAGAGCAGCTCGGCGTGTCCGGTCCCGATAGCGGCATCGATCTCGGCTCGCCGCGCTCAAAGCCCTATCCGATGAGCCAGTTGCCGTTGTCGTATATGGATCAGCGCTTTAGCGACGTGCTCAACGCACAAGGTTTCAAGGTGGTGCCCGAGCCGGTGGCGCGCAACAGCCGTCCCTACGATGCGCGCCCCACCTGCTGTGGCAACAACAACTGCATGCCGATCTGCCCGATCGCGGCCATGTACAACGGCGTGGTGCATGCCGAGAAGGCGGAACAAGCGGGCGCGAAGCTGATTCCACAAGCGGTGGTGTATCGCGTCGAAGCCGACAATAAAGGTCTGATTACCGCTGTCCACTACAAGGATCCGAACGGCAACAGCACACGGGTGAGCGGCAAGCTGTTCGTGCTTGCGGCGAATGGCATCGAAACGCCCAAGTTGATGCTGATGTCGACCTCCGACAAATTCCCGCACGGCGTCGGCAACAGTTCCGACCAGGTGGGCCGCAATCTAATGGACCATCCGGGCACGGGGGTGACCTTCCTTGCTAACGAGCCGCTATGGCCCGGACGCGGGCCGATGGAAATGACCTCGGTGGTGAACTTCCGCGACGGCGCGTTCCGCTCGGACTACGCGGCCAAGAAGCTGCATCTGTCCAACGGCGTGCCGACCATGTCGGTGGCCGCCGAACTCATCAAGCAGGGCCTCACCGGCGCCGAACTGGACCGCCAGATCCGTGACCGCGCGGCGCGCACGCTGAACATCAACAGCTTTCACGAGCACCTGGCCGAGCCGCAGAATCGCGTCGTGCCTTCGGCGGATCACAAGGATTCGCTCGGCATTCCGCAGCCCGAGATCTACTACTCGATCAACGACTACGTGAAGAAGAGCGCAGCGAACACGCACGAGCTCTATGCGCAGATCGCGGCCCTGTTCGGCGGCGCCGAAGTTTCGTTCGACGACACCTTCGCGCCGAACAATCACATCATGGGCACCACCATCATGGGCAGCGATCCGGCGGATTCCGTCGTCGATGCGGATTGCCGCACGCACGACCACTCGAATCTGTTCATTGCGAGTAGCGGCGTGATGCCCACGGCGGCTTCGGTGAATTGCACGCTGACAATTGCGGCCTTGTCCCTGAAGCTGGCGGACAAGCTCAAGCGTGAAATCTGACCCGCGCCCTGACGGAGAGCCACAATGACGAACGAGACGTCTCGCGTGCAGCCGGCCGGTTCGCCCGCACAGGCCACGCGTCGCCGCCGTATCCGGGTGGCCACCTGCGCCGCCGCTTTTTCGCTGTTTGCGTTATACGTTGCGTGGCATGCGGCGTATGACCCGCCGACGCGCCAGGACGACGAATCACCGATTACGCAGGCGCGAGCCGACGACGCTTCCCAATCCGGACAGGCTGGACAACCCGCGCAGCCTGCACAGGCCGCGCAACCCGCACAACCGGCTGCAAGCGGCGCGGCTCTCGCCGAGCAGGATCTGGTCAAGCGCGGCGAATACCTCGCCCGCGCCGGCGACTGCGTCGCCTGCCACACGGCCGACAAGAGCCGCCCCTTCGCCGGCGGTCTGCCGATCAACACGCCGTTCGGCACGATCTATACGCCGAACATCACGCCTGATCCGGACACCGGCATCGGCCAATGGACCGACGCCGATTTTCAGCGCGCGATGCATGAGGGCATCGGCAAGGGCGGCGAGCGGCTTTACCCCGCTTTCCCCTACGCCGAGTACACCAAGGTCACCGGCCAGGACGTGCAGGCGATTCGTGCCTATCTGAACACGCTGACGCCGATCCATTACGTGCCGCCGCGCAATGACATGCGCTTTCCGTTCAACCTGCGCTGGCTGATGGTGTTCTGGAATCTGTTCAATTTCAACGAAGGCCGCTTCGTGCCCGATCCCAAGCAGAGCGCGGAATGGAATCGAGGCGCCTATCTGGTGCAAGGGCTCGCGCACTGTGAGGAATGCCATACACCGCGCAACATCCTGCAAGGGCTTAAGACGTCCGAGCGCTTCTCCGGCGCGGCCCAGGCCGGCTGGCATGCGTTTAACATCACGCCGGACAAGAACAGCGGGGTGGGCAACTGGAGCGACGACGAACTGGTCAGCTATCTGTCCACCGGGGTAGTGCCGGGCCGCGCGAATGCCGCGGGGCCGATGGGCGAAGTGGTCGCGGACAGCACGCAGTATTTGACGCCCGAAGATCTGACCTCAATCGTCACGTATTTGCGTTCGGTCGCGCCGGTTAGCGGTGGCGAGACGCATCCGCGCGACCAGTGGGGCACGCCCGCGCATGACGTGACCGCGCTGCGCGGCACGGAGATTACCGCGGTGAATGGTGCGCAACTGTTCGTGGCCAATTGCGCCTCGTGTCATAACTGGACCGGGCAAGGCATCGGCGCGAGTGCACCGGGCGCGTATCCGTCGTTAATTCACAACAGCACCGCAGGCGCCAGCAGCCCCGACAACCTGGCGATGGTGATCCTGCACGGCGTCAGTCGTACGACGAAACAGGCCGATGTGCTGATGCCGGCGTTCGGCGGCGAACTCACCGACGATCAGGTGGCCGCCATCACGAACTACGTGACCAAGCAGTTCGGCAATCCGCAAGCGGTGTTGACGGTCGATCAGGTGGCCAAGCTGCGTGCACAGCAACAATGACCGCTTGAGACCGTAGGCGTAAGGCGCAATCCGGCATGGTTTTCCGGCTGCGCCGCAGCACAGCCAAAAAAGGGACAGCGAAGCGGCGCATGGCGCGGCCAAGCGTCTGAGAAAAGATAGAAACCGCGCATACGCGCTTTGCGTTCGCGTTCTATCATGCTCGAATGGTTACCGCACTCGTCAACACTGTCGAGCATCACGCTGTCAATCGCACCGGCCGCGATTTTGTCGTCGGCGATCTGCACGGCTGCGTCGATGCGCTGCGCTACCTGCTGCGTGAGGTGGCGTTCGATCCCTCGCACGACCGGCTGTTCTCAGTCGGCGATCTGATCGACCGCGGCACCCAGTCCGAAGAGGCGCTGGCGCTGCTCGACAAGCCTTGGTTTTACGCGGTGCTCGGCAATCATGAGGACACCTTGTGTGCGGTCGCCGAAGGGCGTCTGCGCCGGCAGTGGTGGTACGGTATTGGCGGCTCGTGGGCAGCGCAATTGTCCGACGAGAAACTACGCCAGTATGCGCAGCGCTTAAACCGATTGCCGCTCGCGCGGGTGATCGGCAGCGGCAATGAGCGCTTTAATGTGCTCCATGCCGAATTCTTCGGCACCGACGCAGATCTCGACGTGGGCGAGTTTACCGCCGACGAACGCCAGCAACTGCTGTGGGGTCGCCAGCTCGCAATGGGTAACGGTGACCCGAGCCGGCAGCGCAGTCTGTCGCTGACCTACTGCGGCCACACGCCAATGCGCAGCATCCAGCAGATCGGCGCTCAGGTGTTCATCGATACCGGCGCGTTCGGACCCGGCGGCAAGCTGACCATGGTCGAAGCCCGCCGGCCGCAACGCTGGTCCGTAACGGTGGATATGGCGCGGGCGGAAGGGGCGGCGGCGCTGGCCTTGCCTTGAGCGCTGGCGCGGCCTCGCGTTGAGCTGCGTGTTGCGTTGCACTGCGGTGTTGCACCGCGCTTTGCGCCGCCTATCCCACCTGATTCAATTCGAACACCATATCCACCGCGTTGCCGTTCCAGTTGTATTCCAGATATGCCGCGTGATGGCAGTCCCGCAGCAGTGAAGTTCTGAACGCCGCGAGACATTCGCCGCCCGGATCGCGCACCGACGGATAAGCGAGCCCCGGCGCCCCGGCGGCGCGCACCGCCCGCCCCAGCGACTGGCCGGCAACATAGTCGTGCGGCGACAGAACGGCTGCGTCGAGCGACGCGTCGTCGCGCAAATCGACCACCACTCCACTGGCGATCACCGTGTATAGCCGCATCTGCTGGCGCATCGGCGCCTCGGCCGTGGCCGCGAGGAATTTGCCGGTGTGATAGCGCGTTTCGGCGATGGCAGTGGCGCGCGAACGGGCGCAGTAGAACACGCCATAGCTGCCGTCCGAAAAGCGGCTGCCGAGCGGATTCAGATGCGTGAGCGCCGCCATGATCGGCCCGTAGCCCGGCCCGAAGCGGCGCTCTTCGCGCGGCACCAGATCGATTTCGCCGACCTCGGTGCGCAGACGGTCGTTGGTCATCGCTTCGAGGGCGTAGAGCGCGTCGAAGTCTTCGGGCGAGGCTACCCGGTCGAACAGGTTCACGGCCGGAAAGCGTGTCGGAATCACGCGATACGCAGGCGACCAGTCGAGCGGCGCGACGCGCCAGCGGTCTTGCCAAGTCGGTTCAGTCACGCCCAGCCGCCTCGCATTGCGTCGAGATACTGGCGCACGGCGACGAGGTCGCTGACATTGCCGGCGAGCATCCGGTCAAGCGCGCGGCGCCCACCGAACGGCGCTGCGCTGTTGGGACGTTTGATCCAGCCGTCGGCCGCGGCGGGTTGCGGCAGCAGGATTTGCAACGCTTTGTAAATACCAAGCACCAGCGACAGCCGTTCTAGCGTATCGTGCCCGAGCCGCGCCGATTGCGGTTCGGCTTTCCACTTGAAGAAGGTCGAGCGGCCCGGCGAGCCGAGCAGGACGATCTGTTCGTCGGCGCTCAAATCCCAGTCGCTTGCGATCTTGAAGAACGCACGCAAGCCTGCCGCCGACATCTCGGTCAGTGAGGGTTCTGTGACGGGCCGGCGCAGTGGCGGATCGTCATGAGGGGCACGGGCGGCATGAGACATGGAGGCTGGTCCTTATTTGTACTTTGTCTCAATAATAGTCCAGATATGGATTATTGCAAGGGTGGATTGGGTATAATCGCGTCCCGACCAGGCGAACGAGACGACGAGGAGCGGCAGGTGATGTGGGTGCGAGCAGTAGCGGTAGCGTTGGCAGTAGGGTGCTGGGCAATGGGCGCGCAGGCCGCGCAGTACGCCGAGGTGTGGAATCCGCCTGAAACGAGGCATGCGCCGAAGAAGGTGAAGCCTCATGCGCCGGCGGGTAAGAAAGTGGTGGCCAAGGGGGCTGGCACGGCGGGCAAGAACAAGCCGCATAAGCCGGCAGCGAAGAAGGTGGCGCCGCACGCCGATCATAAGGCTGCGCCACATGCCGGGCATAAGACGGCAACGCACGCTGAGCATAAGACAGCAACGCACGCTGAGCGTCAGGCGAAAACCCACGTCAAGGTGGCGGCGAAGGGTGAGCAGAAGAAGCCGCTGAAGATGGCGCAGTCGAAAGACGCGCATGTCCATGCGGCGGTTCATCCGAACGGGCAGAAAGTGGCTGTGAGGCATGCGGTCGTACATACCGGCTCCAGCAGGGCGAGCGGTTCGGTGAAACCTGCGGCGACACAAGCCACAACACAAGCGGCGACATTCGTGCCCGTTCAATCCGCTCAAACGATGGCTAGCACGGCGGCGAAGCCCGCCGCCAGCGGTGGCAATCTACCACCTATCCTGCACTGAGCTGCACTGAGCTGCACTGAGCTGCACCGAGCTGCACCGAGCTGCACCGAGCTGCACCGAGCTGCACCGAGCTCAAACGGGCCGCCTTCTCAGGCGGCCCGTTTGCGTTTGCCCTTGGCGCTGGCCGCGCCCGAGGCGGCGGGCCCGGCAAGCGCCGCGCGTCCCAGTTCGACAATGCGCGCCGACAGCTTTTCAAGCCGCGGCGACTGCACCTTCCAGGCGTGCCAGTACAGCTCGACATCGGTCGGCTGCCTGGGCGCCAGATCGACCAGCTCACCGCGATGGACCGCATCGCCGAACTCGAGCTCCGGCACCATTCCATAGGCAAGACCGCGCTGGATCGCCATATAACGCGGCACCGGGGCGGGAACGTAGTGGCAGGGGTACGCTTCGGGCGGCAAACCAAAACGCGTCTCCAGGAAGCGCGCCTGCAATGCATCTTTGCGCGATGACAGGATCACCGGCGCGCGGCGCGCCGCGTCTCGCGTGAGCCCGTTCGGAAACCAACGTTCGACGAAGGCCGTCGAAGCCACCATCCGGTAACGCATCGCCCCCAGCCGCTCGGCGAAGCAGCCGCGCATGGGAGCCGGTTCGGTGGTGATGCAGCCGATTGCCAGGCCCGACGCGAGTAAAGCATGCGTGTGATCCTGATCGTCGACGGTCAGGTCGAGCAGCACGTTTTCCTGCAGAAGGATCTCGGAAAGGGCAGGGAAGAACCAGGTGGACAGCGTGTCCGCATTCACCGCTGCGGCAACCTTAAGCAGTGCTTCATTGGCGCCCGCCAGGTCGCTGGCGAAGTCGTCTTCCAGTAAGGCCGTGCGGCGCAGGTACTGCAACAGGCGCTGACCCATGCTGGTGGCCCGGCAGGGGCGCGTGCGCACGATCAATGGATTGCCCAGCCGGGTTTCGAGCGCGCGCACACGCTGTGAGACTGCCGAAGGCGTGATGTTCAGACGAGCGGCAGCCTGCTCGAAACTGCCGGTTTCGATGACGGCGCGAACGGCGGTGGTCTGGCGGGGGTCGAGGTCCACGTGGTGCCTTGGAGTAGCTGCTAAAAACAACGGCTGGATAGGGGCGCGGCGAGCGGTTGCGGCAAAACAAACGCGAAGCCGGCCGCTTGCTTTACGCCGCATTGCGCGGACGACCGCCCTTCTTGCCGTTCTCGCGTGCTGCGGACGATTTCGCTTCGGACCGGACGCTCCCGCCTGCCCGGCCAATGTCGCGCATCCAGGCTTTGGAGCCGAACACGCCGTCGATCAGACCGTGTACGGAAACCACTTCGTCCAGTTTGGGGAAGACGAGCGCGGAGCCCAAGCCGAAAATCTCGATCTCACGAAGATCGGCCGCTGCGGCCGCGTGCAGGCCTTCGATATAGGCGATCGGAACCAGCAGCGAGATGCCGTTGGTGAGCGTGATTTCGAGCCGCTTCGTGCGGGGTTTATAGCAAGCCGTGCGGGCGGCGGGCCGCTTCGCGGTTTCTGCCCCGCGCTCGCGGGCGAGGCGCCATTCTTCTTGCGGATTCATGGGTGGATTCCCTTCCATGCGGAGCACAGGAACGGCACCAGTTCGTTCACGCGCCTAGCGAGCTTACGTGCCTCGCGTTCTAGCGATAATATACCCTAGCAGCTTGGGTTTCTCGGGACTGTACTCCGGAAGCGAAGACTTCGCTTCAGTACAAATCAAAGCCCACTCCCCAGTCCCCCCGCCAACATCCTCAACGTCTCCACCGAACGCGGATCGCGCAGCCGCGAATGCAGCGTCACACGCGACTCCGGCAACGTCGGCAAGTCGATCCTCGCACCGACATCAACGAGCCCTCGCGGCGCCACCCGCCGCGCCAACGGCGCTACCGCCAGCCCTGCCGCCGCTGCGGCGCCGACCGCCGCCACCCCACCGCCGACGAACGCCTCGCGCCACGCAATACCCGCTTCATCCAGCGTATGAATCGCGACAGCGCGGACGTTGCACGGCGCGGTAAGCAGTGCGAGCGGCAACGGCTCGCCGACCCGCAGCAGCCATTGCGGTGCGGCGAGCCAGCCGAGCGGTTCGCTGAAAAGCACGGTGGCGTCTTCGCGCGGCGCGTCATCCGGTTCGTAGCGGACGATCACCGCATCGAGCCGCCGTTCGTCGAACTGCGCAAGCAGCGTCGCCGACGAGCCAAGGTGCAACTCGATCACCAGCGCCGGATCGTAAGCGTTCAGCTTCGCCAGCAAATCCGGCAAGTCCGTCCCTGCCACGTGCTCGCTTAGGCCCAACGTGAGCCTGCGCCTCTCGACTGACAACGAACCGAGCGCCCGTTCATGCGCGTTTAACAGGTCGCGGGCGGCGTTGAGAAAGACATGGCCATCTGCCGACAGACGCACCACGCGCGGCGTGCGTTCCACTAACTGCTTGCCGAGATGCGATTCCAGCCGCTTGAGTTTCAGGCTGACGGCCGACTGCGTGGTATCGAGCGCATCCGCCGCCCGCGTGAAGCTATGCAGATCGGCGACCAGAACGAAGGCGCGCACGGCATCGAGATCGAGGACTTTCATTTCTATTGGAAATAGATGAAATCATAATGAATGTCTGTTTATTATGACTGACGAGACCTAAGCTGTGTACTTCATCTTCTTCAACAGAGGGTCTTCATCATGCCGTTCACCCGTATTGCAGTGCGCGCCGGCAAGCCGGCGGCTTACCGGAAGGCCATCACGCAGGGCATCCACCGTTCCTTGATGGAAATTTTCAACGTGCCGGAAGACGACATCTTCATGGTCATCACCGAACACGATGAGGACAACTTCTTTTACGGCAAGCACTACCTGGACATCCACCGTAGCGACGACCTCGTGCTGATCCAGATCACTGCGAACAACACGCGCACGGTCGAGTTGAAGAAGGCGCTGTACAAGCGGATCGCCGAACGCCTGGCGGAGAGTCCGGGCGTGCGGCCGGAAGACGTGTTTGTGAACCTGGTGGATGTGCCCAAGGAGAACTGGTCGTTCGGCAATGGGATCGGGCAGTACGCGACCTAGGCTTGGCCGTGGTTCGAGACATATGCCGCTGCTAGGCGGCGCTGGAAACCTTGGCTTCGGATAGCAACCAGGCGCGGAAGGCCTCGACATCCGGTCTTTCCGCAGCGGCGCGTGGGTTTCAGTTGGCGGGTCTCGCCTGTCACTTTCCGTGGATTTACGGCGGCAAAGTTATCCTCGGGCGGTTCGTTTCGGAGCGCGCGGTGCGCCTTTAGGGCTGGGTGTTTGGCGCCTGCATGCTGCTGGCGGCGGCGCACATCGTGTTCGCCCGAGTTTGACGGGGGATGTGTCGCGCGTTGTAGCGTCCATGTAACATGAACAAGGGGCTGCGCGTCGTTCCTCTGCGCGTGGCCTCGTCCTCTCCAACGTTGAGGCGTTCATGGCCCGGGTCTACGAGCTTGTGCTGGATATCCCAACGCCCGCCGCGCAGGCGTGGTTGCTGCAGCTCAACCGGAGCAAGCGTCCTCATACTGCGAACAGGCTCGATGCGGCTCTCGTCAAGGCGCTTACCGGATTGCCAGCAACCATGCGCGCGCGACGTGCCCGCTCGCCTGATGTCGGGGCCGTCTATGTCCGTGCGAAGGTGTTGAGCAGCGTTCCCGATTGCAACGAGAAGCTGGCCGCTGCTGGCTTGCAGATCATGCTCGACACTTCGACGAGCAGGCGCCGCGTGGTGGTTTGTCAGCAAGCACGCTATTCACCCGGCGTCACCGTGCGCGAGATTCTCTTTGAGGCACCGCTGGAAGCGGGCGTGCTGGTTGGCGAGGCTCTCGCGGCAGCACCCGAAGAGTTGCGGCACACGTTGGCCGAAGCGGGCGAGTTTGCGCCGCTCACGACGCTGGCCAGCCAGCGCGATCATTGGCAGTGGTGCGTGACGGACGACATCGTTGTCGATATCGTCTTCGAGCGCCCGATGGCTGCGTCGTCTGGCGAAGCCCCGCTGCATCGCGAACTGCACCTGAGTACACCTTGCGTGGAGAATGCTGCTGGCCCGTCGCTGAGCGCGCTGTTCGCGGTGGCGTACGAACTGGTTGCTGCATTACCTGCTTTTCCTGTGCTGCACTCGGCGCTCGCGGGTGCGCACCACGGTGCCGACGACCCCAAGGATGACCCCGCTACACCGGTGCGCGCCGCACCGATCCACCTGAGCGGCATCTCGACCCCGCACGCGGCGTTGATCGCCATCGGCGAGAACCTCGCGGAGCACTGGTTCGGCAACGATGTTGGCGTCCGCGATGCCGTCAGCACCGAGTTTGTCCATCAGATGCGCGTCGCGCAGCGGCGTCTGAGAACGGCGCTGCGAATCTTCCCGCACTGGGCCGACGAAATGTGGAAGACGCGTATCGCGCCCGATCTCAAGTGGCTGGGAACGGTCCTCGGCGAGGCGCGCGACTGGGACGTATTCGTCGATACGACGCTGCCGGGCCTTGCCGCTGCGGATCTCGACAGCGCCGCCTGGGATACGACTCGCGAACTCGCCGATGCGCAGCGTCTCGAAGCCCGTGAGCGCGCTTGCAGCGCAGTGGGCTCGGCCCGCTATGCGCGGCTTGCGCTTGCATGGCTCGAATGGCTGAGCGGCTTGCTATCGCGCGAGCCGCCCGCCAAAACGTCGGGTCATTCGCTGCGCGCATACGCACGCAAGCGGGTGAACAAGTACTACAAGCGGCTGGTTGGCGCACCGAAACTCACGACGCTCGACGAAACCGCCCGCCACCAGGAACGGATCCAGGCAAAGTACCTGCGCTACACGCTGGAATTCTTCGAATCGATCGCCTCGCGAAAGACCCGTAGCGAGAGCGTGAAGACCGTCTCGCGGATGCAGAGCGTGCTTGGCGAAGGTAACGACGCGGTGGTCGCCTTGCGGCACCTCGAGCAGATCGATGTGCCGCCCTACCAGTCGGGTTTCGCTCGTGGCTGGTGTGAGGCGTCGCAACGCTACACGGCGCAGGAAGGCGAACGCTTGCTGCGCAGGCTGTGCAAACCCAAAATATCAGGCGGTGCGGCTCGTTGATTAAAAGCGGTGTTTCGACGATGCGCGTTAGACGCTGTCGGTGTCCACCCGAACCGGCGCCGCGAGCGTATTTTGCGTCTGCGACAGGGGTGCCGCGCTCGGCGTGTCGTAGTGGCCCGCCTTCCAGCGAGCGCGGATGAACGGCCGTTCGTGGCCGGAGACTTTGAGGGCGATGTGGGTGACCCAGCGCTGCGTCGGCAGGTGGACGCCGTGCAATCCGACGGTGAGCATCATCAGGCTCACGGCCACTGGCACGGCCGACAGCTTGCCGGGCTCGGCATCCCACGACCAGCGGATGAACATTAGCGCGGTCACGGCGCCGACGATGCATCCCGTGATGGCTTCAGACGGCGAGTGCGCATCGAGCACCACCCGCGACAGCCCGACCGCGATCCCGGCGGCGAGGCCGAGCACGACACCGACGAGGCGAAACGCCGGCCGCGCGGGCAGCAGCATCAGGAACAGGGCCACCGGATAGACGGCGGTGGAGAGCACCGCGTGACCGCTCAGGCCCGTGAAATCCAGCTCGCGCACGCCGACGCCTCAGCCAAGAAAGGCCAGCTTGGTGAGGGTCACGACGCCGATCGCCGCCCCCAGCAACAACAGCCAGCCCGCTGCCATCCGCCATGAGTAGCCGAGCGCCAGCCAAAGCGCGATGGCGATCGCGAGCGGCAGCGTCAGACCGGCGCCGCCGAGGCTGGTGATCGAATACCAAAGGTGGGAGGGCAAGTCAGGCATGGCAAAAAGCGCGACAAGCGCCGCGTAGAATCAGGACCGTGGTTGTTTAACGCGCCAGCCATCCATCTGGCCGACAAACGAACGAGACACGCTGCACGTGTTTCATGCATCTGACTGTCAGTATAGACGGGAGTGCCCGACGGAGCTTGTGGCGCGACGTTATGGCGCCCACATTGGCGTACCGTGCCAGCACGGCGGCGACGTCTGGATGCATATGAAACACTGGGCAAAAACACTTGGCAATGCGACGGGCGGCAGCAGTCAGGTGAGCGCGCAACTCGTCTGTGTGAGCAATCCGGTGTCGCCGATCCGGTCGGCATGCTGCCGGGATTGATGTTATTGTGCAATGCACAACGATTGACCTGTTCTACAGGACAGCATCGGTCCCTTTTTGCGAGGTCACCATCCGATGGCAAAAAGTCTGACAAAAATCTGGCTGGGCGGTTTGAAGCGCCTGATCTCGATTCAAGCCCAACATGCGCGCGATTCGGTCAAGCGCACTGCCGCACGGCCCGCGCGGCCGACCGGCAAGGTATCCGCCAAGCTCAAGCCGGTCAAACCGGTCACCACCGTTCGTTCGCCGACCAAACGCGAGGCGCCGCGTCCGGGCGCCCGCGAATCCCGGGTCCGTCCGAGGGCGGCCGCGTGGGCGAGCGGCGCCTGGACCCGCTCGTTCCATTCGGCGCCCGCTGCGCCCGGGCGTCTGGTCAATCATCTGCAATACGGCTTATATGTGCCGGCTGCGGCGACGGGCGCGCCGATGCCGCTCGTCGTCATGCTGCACGGCTGCAAGCAATCCATCGAGGAGTTTGCCGAAGGTACACGCATGAACCTGCTGGCCGACCGCTTCGGCTTTGCGGTGGTGTATCCCGAGCAGTCCAAGCACGTCCACGCGCACCGCTGCTGGCACTGGTACGACGCCAGCGACACCGCAGGCGGCGCCGAGACGCGCGCGGTGGTGTCGTTGGTCGATGCGCTCGTTGCCGGGCATGACTTCGACGGCGAGCGGGTCTATCTCGCAGGGTTGTCGGCAGGGGCCGGTTTGGCGACCTTGCTGGCGGCCCAATACCCGGAGCGCTTCGCGGCGGTTGCCTTGCATTCAGGACCGGCTTTCGGCGAGGCCCATTCGGGGATCGTCGCGATGGATGTGATGCGCCGCGGCGCCCGGCACGACCCGGTTGTGCTCGTGGACGAAGCCGTCGATGTGGCGGCTTACCCCGGGATGCCCGCCGTCATCGTTCATGGTGACGCGGATCATGTCGTCGCGCCCGCCAATGCGGAGCAGTTGACGACCCAGTTTCTGCGCCTGAACGGCTTGATCGACGCCGAGGGCGAACGCATCGCCGGCGACGTGCGCGAGGAACGCAAGGCGGGCGTGATCACACGTGACTACGTGCGCGGTGGGCGGCGTGTGGTGCGTCTGTGCCGGGTTCAGGCGCTGGGTCACGCATGGAGCGGCGGTGACGACGCGGTGCCGTTTCATTCATCCAAAGGGCCGGATGCGAGCGCGTTGATCTGGGAATTTTTCAGGTATCAGCGGCGCCAGGCAAGGGCTTTGGAGACCGAGAGTGTTTCGGCAGGAGCCGCGTCGGGCGGGGCTTAGCGGGATCCCCGCGGGTAGGGAGAGCGATAGAGCAACACTTCAGAAAAGATGGCTTGGCATCACCTAGGGTTTTCCCTATAATACGGGTTATTCACTAGGTGTAAACCCTAGACCATTTTCGAGGTTGATCATGTATCTCCTGAGCCGCTTGTTCCTGTTCCTCACGAAGTCTGCTGACCAGATGGCTAAAGAGCGTAGCGACGCTTACCTGGCCGAAGCCACGGATCTGTACGATCTCGAGTTCCGTATGCGCAAGCTCGACCGCGAAGCGGCGGTGCGCCATCCGTCGTGGATGACCCAGCACTAAGCGGGTGTCGACAGAACCGCCGGGGTTGCCGGGGTTCAACAATGTGAGTGGTCACTATCGTGCTCTCGTCGATTGAGCCGTGTTGTGGAACTTGCGTTAGTGTTAGTTGATGTGATCTGTCATTTGCCAAAGCGCGCCAAGGTCCGTTCCTGCGCATGATCGACAATCGGCTCTGGATAGTCCTTGCCGAGCGTCACACCGAAATCCGCCAGCCGATCCGCCCCTGCCAGCCACGGTGCGTGAATCCACTTCGGCGGTATCTTTGCCAGTTGCGGCAGGTAGCGCTTGATAAAGCGACCCTCCGGATCGAACCGCTCCGACTGCGTGACCGGGTTAAAAATCCGGAAATACGGCTGCGCGTCGCATCCCGTGGATGCCGCCCATTGCCAGCCGCCGTTGTTCGCAGAAAAGTCGAAATCGTTCAGTTGTTCGGCGAAATAGCGCTCGCCGAGCCGCCAGTCGATTCCCAGGTCCTTCACCAGAAAACTCGCCGTCACCATCCGCAGGCGGTTGTGCATGTAGCCCGTCTGGTTCAATTGCAGCATGGCCGCGTCCACCAGTGGGTAGCCGGTGCGCCCATCGCACCACGCCGCAAACGCGGCGTCGGCGTCCGGGCCGGTTTCCCAGCGCAGCGCGTCGTACTCGGCTTTGAATGCCGACCCGCTCGCCAGCTTCGGGTGGTGCGACAAAATCATGAAGTAAAAATCCCGCCAGATCAGCTCCGACAACCACGTCGCCGAGCCCTGTCCGTCCGGCTGCAGCGAGAGTTCGTGCGCCAGCCGCGCCAGCGTGCGGATCGACACGGTCCCGAAACGCAGATGCATCGATAGATAGCTGGGTCCTTTTACCGCTGGGAAGTCCCGCCGCTCCGCGTAGCCGGCAATCCGGGTGAGGAAGTCGTCGAGCAGTTGTTGCGCGCCGCTCATGCCGGTGGGCAGCTTCAGGTCGGCGAGGTTGCTGGGCGCGAAGCCGAGTTGTTCGAGCGTCGGCAGGCCGCGTGCGAGGCTGGCAGGAGGCGCGGCGAGATTCGACAGATACGACTCGACTGGATACGGCTTCAGATCGAAGGCGTCGAGCTGCTTGAGCCACGCGTTCTTATATGGTGTGAAAACCGTGAACGACTTGCCTTGTCCCGTGAGAATTTCGTCGCGCTCGAAGATCACCTGATCCTTGAACGTCAGCAGCTCGCGACCCTGTTCGGCCAGTTGGACGCGCACCGCTTCGTCGCGCTCGAGTGCCGCCGGTTCATAATCGTGGTTCGTGAAAACCGCTGCGACTCCGAGTTGCGCGGCCAGCGCGGGAATGGCGCTGCGCGCGTCGTCGTGCAGCACGATGAGGCCACCGCCGTTCTGGCGCAGTGTCTGATGCAGCTCTTCGAGCGCGGCACGGATGAACTCGATGCGCCGGTCCTCCGGTGTGCGGTCCGGCTGGCGGCTGCGCCATGTGTCGCGGATCGGCTGCAGGATGGTCGTGTCGAATACGAAGACGCACCAGACCTGGCGGCAATGCTTCAGTGCGTAGTAAAGCGCGGCCTGGTCGGTGCTCCGCAGGTCGCGGCGGAACCAGACGAGGCCTGTGTCGAATTGGTTGTGCAGGCGTCGGACGCGCGTCATGAGTATCGATCGATGAAATGGACGCGCCGCATCGGTTGAATGCGGCGGCGGCTTGGCTGCCCGACGATACCACTGTCGCGCGGGATGCCGGGGGCGCTTCACCCAGCTCAGGCAACCTGAACGCGCACGGCGACGTTGTTGCGCGTGGCGTTCGAGTACGGGCACACCTGATGCGCGGCGTCCACCAGTTCGCGTGCGGCTGCGGCTTCGAGGCCCGGCAGGGAAACGCGCAGTTCGACGTCCAGCGCAAAGCCGCCGTTGTCGTTCGGACCTACGCCGACATCCGCCGTGACCGTGGTGTCCGCGGGCAATGCCTGCTTGCGCTGGCCGGCGACGAACTTCATTGCGCTCAAAAAGCATGCAGAATAACCCGCAGCGAAGAGCTGCTCGGGATTCGTGCCGACGGCGCCGTTGCCGCCCAGTTCACGCGGCGCGGCCAGCTTCACGTCCAATACCTGATCCGACGAAACCGCGCGGCCATCGCGTCCACCCGTGCTGGTGGCGGTTGCTTTGTAAAGTACGTTCATTTTGCTGCTCCTTTGTCTGGGTTATGGGGATTGCCTGGGTCTGCGGCGGTCGCCGTCGAACCGGCATGATGTAAACATAGCGTACAAATCATTAGTGTGCAAATTAAATTTCAAATCGGACGGATAGCCCCGGCCCGGCCGTTCGAGTCAGTGGTCGAGATAGTCGTTGAGTGTGCCGCGCAGCCGCGTCAGATCGTCGCGTAGCTTGATCAGGAATTCCGGTGTTTGCTGGGTCGCGCAGAAGATTTCGGCAGGCACTTCCCGCGCTGCACGTTTAAGCGCCGCGCCGGTCTTGGTGAGGCGGATATAAACCAGCCGCTCGTCCTCGACGCCGCGTACCCGTTCCAGATACCCCTGCGCCTCGAGCCGTTTGAGCAGGGGCGTGACGGTGGCGGAATCGAGATTTAGCCGGGCGGCCATGTCCTTCACGCTCAGGTCGTCGCTCTCCCACAGCACCAGCATGGCGAGGTATTGCGGATAGGTCAGCCCGAGGTTTTCCAGCAACGGTTTATACGCCTTCGTCATGGCGAGCGAGGTCGAATAGAGCGCGAAGCAGAGTTGCTCGTCGAGCGTCTGCGGGAGGATGGGGCGTTGGGTCATGATGCGGCTCGGTAGGATAGGAGCGTGCAAATGGCTTGCGCGCAAATCAATTGTGCCGTATTCGCGCCTGACTGACGAGTAGAGGGTGGGGATAGAGTGCGACACCTGCGACGTGGACCGCCGGCGGTGCGGGGGCCACGAGCGAGGCGTGCGCCGCGTATGCCGGAGGAGCGCGACGTTGGCGCCGCCCCGGCATACCGGTAGGTCAACTGGCGGGCGTAGTGGGCAAATCGGGCGCGTCGGGCGTTTGCACGCCGAAACAGCCGCGGTACGTCGCGTAGAACGAGCAATAGAGCATCGTTGTGACGATGATGGTGGCGGGCATCAGCACCGCGACCGCGAAGTCGACGGCGCCGAGCGCCTGCATCAGCGCCGTCAAGCCGAACGAAACGGCGGTGGCCACCACAAACCACAAGGCGCCGAAGACGATGAACGCGCCGCGGTTGCGCCAGCAACTCACGAGGCTAAAGAACATCGCCTTGATGGGCGGTACGTCGTGCCATGCGGCGAGCACCGGCGCGAACCAGAACAGCATCGCCACCGGAATATAGAACACCAGCGCTGCCAGAAAACCCATGGTGATATTGCTGTTGGCGATCGTCTCGGGCTCCATCGCCGTGGTGCCGAGCATGACTTTCAGCAGCATGCCGCCGTCGGCGAGCGCCGAGCCGGCCAGCACGAGCGCCATGGCGGCGACGTACAGCAGGCCGAGCAGCAGCAGGCGTTTGGCGACCACCGAGCCGTATGAACGGAAGCCGTCCACCAGCATGGTGGGGAACACCGGCTTGCCCGCGATGGTGTCGCGGCAGGCGGCCATAAAACCGACCGCCACGCCCGGAATGAACGCGAGCGGCAGCACGCCGCCCACGTACGGGATCTGGGCGACCAGCGTCATCACCAGCAGATACGCGAAGAACAGCGTCAGGAAGGCGAGCGGGTTTTTGCGGAACAGCCAGATGCCTTGCCGGAACCATACATAGCCGGTCTTCGCGGGAACTTCAATTAATTGCATGAGGTATGGATGCCTGGAAGTGCAACGCCGGAAAGGCGTTGGCGCAGAATGCGCTCGAAATGGCCCGGGTCGTGCGGCTTGAGCAGTTCGGCCGCGCGCGGCATATAAAAATCATACAGGCGCGAGACCCAGAAGCGGTAGGCGCCTGCGCGCAGCATGTCGCCCCAGTGACGGTTCTCTTCCGGCGTGAACGGCCGCACGGTCTGATAGGCGCGCAACATTGCCTCGACTCGCGCCTCGTTCAGCTTGCCGGTGGTCAGATCGACGCACCAGTCGTTGACCGTGACCGCGACGTCGAAGAGCCATTTGTCGCAGCCGGCGAAATAGAAGTCGAAGAAGCCGCCGAGGCGCACCTCGTGGCCGCTGTCCGGCGCTGCGTGCGCGAACAGAACGTTGTCGCGGAACAGATCGCAATGGCACGGACCTTCGGGCAGCGCGGCGTAATCGACCGAGGCGAAAAACGCCTGCTGGTGCGCGAGTTCCGCACTGAGCAAGTCGCGTTGCGCGTCAGCGAGGAACGGCAGCACGGTCGGCACGGTTTCCTGCCACCACGTGAGGCTGCGCAGATTCGGCTGATGACGCGCGTAATCACGCCCGGCGAGGTGCATGCGCGCCAGCATCTGCCCGACTTCGATGCAGTGCTCGATGCCCGGCGCGAGTTCCGGGCCGCCTTCGAGCTTGGTCACGATGGCGGCCGGCTTGCCTTGCAGCATGCCGAACAGCGCGCCGTCTTCGCGCGGCATCGGGTCCGGCACCGGCACGCGGTGCGCCGCCAGGTGCTGCATCAAGTCGAGGTAGAACGGCAGTTGCTTAGCCGTCAGCTTTTCGAAAATCGTGAGGACGTATTCGCCGCGCGTCGTCGTCAGAAAGAAGTTGCTGTTTTCAATACCCGAAGCGATGCCGCGAAACTCGACGACGTCGCCGAGATCGTAATGCTGCATCCATTCTGCGAGTTGGGGTTCGGTAACAGCGGTGAAGACAGCCATGCGGGAAACGTCGGGTCAGGTGGTCGGGCTGGCGCGGTGCGGCCAGTGCGGCAACGTATGGGTAATCAGGGCAAACAGGCTGAAGGCCCGGGTGCCGGGCCTTGCAGGGCGCGAGCGGGACGAGCCGGCGCCCCGCCGCAGGATAAACGATCAGTAGGTCAGGCTAACCGACGGCAGACGATTGCTCGGACGGGCGCTGCTATTCGCGCTCGGCGACGTGTCGAGCGGCGCGCTCATCTGATAGCGCGTGCCGAGGTTCGAATGCACGTTGATTTCGACCGGCTTGCCCTTATCGCGGTATTCCGTGATTTCGGTGCCGTTCGGGCTCTTTTCATAAAAGCTCGGCAGGCGCGGCTGGTTGATTTCGACCTTCGAGCTGACCTCAGCGGCCGGACGGTTGATCGCGGCCAGGTCCGGCAGACCAGCCCGTTCGTTGGCGGACATGGGCTGATCGGCGGGCGGCGGTGCGTCCACAGGCTGGGCAGCCATCGCGGTGTTGGCGACGGCAAGCGCCAGCGCAACGGCGACGGGAAGGAACGGCTTCATGGTGATTCTCCAATAAGGTGCCCCGATTCTAGCAAATCCAGCCTTGCCCACGGGCGCGATAGCCTTATTTTGCGCTGCTTTCGCGCGGCGTGCGCGCGACATGCGCGCAAATTCGCTGCCCTCGACTGGTCCGTCCCCGATGAGCAATCGGGCTGGGTTCCGTGGTAATGTCGTTTCATTAATAGAGGCGAACGAAGATGAACAACAACACCAATCAGCGCGCGGTGCAGACGCCCGCCAATGACTTCCCAACCGAGGCCTTCGAAGACGCAGCGGATGCCGTCACTCATCTGTCCGCTATCTACGAAGCGAACACCTCATTCTTACGCGACGCGTTTGCGCGTTACAGGCGTAATGAACCGTTCGAGCGCCGGGTGCGCGCGTGTTACCCGTTCGTCCGGGTGTGCACCGAGGTCAATACGCATATCGATTCGCGCCGCTCGTACGGCTTTGTGGCCGGCCCCGGTGTGTTCGAAACCACGGTGACGCGGCCCGACCTGTTCGGCAACTACTATCGCGAGCAGTTGCGCTTGCTGGCGAAGAACCATCATGTGCAGATCGAAGTAGGTGTCTCGGATCAGCCCATTCCGGTTCATTTCGCGTTTGCAGAAGGGATCCACTTGGAGGGCGACCTCGATCGCGAGCGGCTGCTCGGTATCCGCGACGTATTCGATACGCCTGATCTGCGCTTTCTCGACGACCGCATTGTCAATGGCACGTTTGAGCCTGGGCCTGGCGAGCCGCATCCGCTCGCGCTCTTCACCGCGGCGCGGGTCGATTTTTCGCTGCACCGGCTGAAGCACTACACGGCGACTTCGCCCACGCACTGCCAGAACTACGTCCTGTACACGAACTACCAGTTCTACATTGACGAATTCGTCAAACTCGGCCGCACGATGATGGCCCATACCGACGACGAGGACCTGCGCGCTTATCGCAGCGAGTACACGTCGTTCGTGGAGCCGGGTGACGTGATCACCTACAACGCGAACCTCGGCGAGCAGGCCGACGAAGGCACGCCGCCGCCGCGCTTGCCGCAGATGCCTGCGTATCACCTGAAGCGCGCGGATGGCAGCGGTATCACGATGGTCAACATTGGGGTTGGGCCGTCGAACGCCAAGACCATTACGGACCATATCGCGGTGCTGCGTCCGCATGCATGGATCATGCTTGGGCACTGCGCCGGCTTGCGCAATACGCAGCGCCTTGGCGACTATGTGCTGGCGCATGGATATGTGCGGGAAGATCACGTGCTCGACGATGATCTGCCGCTGTGGGTGCCGATCCCGGCGCTGGCGGAAGTGCAGGTGGCGCTGGAGCGGGCGGTTGCGCAGGTGACGCAGCTTGACGGTGTTGAGCTCAAGCGCGTGATGCGCACGGGGACGGTGGCGAGCGTCGATAACCGCAATTGGGAACTGCGCGATCATCGCGAGCCCGTGCAGCGGCTGTCGCAGAGCCGTGCGATTGCGCTGGATATGGAAAGCGCGACGATTGCCGCGAACGGTTTCCGTTTCCGAGTGCCTTACGGCACCTTACTCTGCGTGTCGGATAAGCCGCTGCATGGTGAATTGAAGCTGCCGGGTATGGCGGATCAGTTTTATCGGGCACAGGTCGATCAGCATCTGCAGATCGGCGTGAAGGCGATGGAATTGCTGCGGATGAACGGCTTGCATCGTTTGCATAGCCGCAAGCTGCGCAGCTTTGCGGAAGTGGCGTTCCAGTAACGAAGGGTTATCCGGCGGGCCTTTACGGGGTCCGCCGGATTGCGCCTCAGTCGTCAGGGCGATCATCGAAGACAGGTGGACCAAGATCAACACGGCCGTAAACGTATCAGATCATATGGACTCCTTATTTACAAGGTGGGATGGCTTGTGAGCGGAGAATCAACTGGTGGAGAATTTCGCGCGAGTTCGCGGCCGGGCCCCGCGTCATTTCGTCGCCGTCGGAGCCCCCGCAATCGGACGATCCCATTTGACTGACTTGTCCGGCTCGCCCGCGATTTCTTCGTACGCGGCCTGCTGTTTGAGGTCAACCTTGTCCGGCGGAAACTTGATCTCGACCACGTTTTTGATGTTGTCCTGGGTAGGCGGCAGCGATGGGTTGTTGACGATCACCACGTTCGGCCGACGAATGTCGCCCTCCCCAGGAGTGTATTCGTCTGTTTCATTGATCATCGTCATTTCCATCATGTTGCCGGCCTCCTCTCGACCGGACCGCGATCCCGCCCAGGGTGACTGGACCGGGGGTGGAGTCCTCGATGACCTGAGACGGCGCCACATTGCCCCTTGCCCCCGGCGCGAACGCGAGAATGCGCAGGTTCGGCTCGGCATCAAAGAGCCGCCCGTCCGAGGAGATGGCGATCTTGTTTCCCGGCAAGCCAGAGCCAGTGATTCCCGTGGCTGGACCGCTGATTGTCCGTATCGGCGGCACGTCGCCGTTCGCCTTGGCGGCGAAAACGCTCACCTGGATCTGCGTCGCGTCCGCGGTCTGGTTGTAGACGAATAACTCGTCCGTACGCGGATCGACAGCGATCGTCATGTTGTTCCTTGCAAAAAGTCCGGCCCCCGGCAGCAGGCCGGTTTTGCTACCCGCGAGGCTGCGCAAAAGCGGCGGCGAGGTAATGCTCCGACGCGTGCCAAACGTGTCGATGATCGCCGCCCCCCGTATGTCATAACCCGCAATCAGCAGATTGTCTTCGCTGTCAATCGCAATGCTCACGTACTGGACGATATTCGGATCGGTGATGTGAATCGCATTGTTTACAGGCCCGGAGCTGTTGGCGGGAGCGACCAGCACCCCCGCCTCCGAGGGGCGAACGGTCAGGACGAAGTCGTTGAGGTGGGAATCCACCGCGATGCTGAGCAGGTCATTTGTTATCGTCAACATGAACGACCGACTGGGCGCCTCATTGCCCTCGGCCTTTCGCGGAAAGATGTCGACCGTGCTGCTGGTAAGAAACTGTGCGACGTGAAAGGAGTCCTTCTTGTCGATCACCGTCGCGCCAGCGGTCATGAGGGTGGTGAGCGGTCCTTGCAGCACCTGGCAGGGCTCGGTCGCTCCGTTGGCGCGCAAGGAGTAACCGCGAATCTGATCACCGAGAACGAGGAAGACGGCGTCGTTGGGGCAGGCGGCGTGCGCCAGTTGGACCCCGAACAGCATACTGACGACGGCGACACATAGCGCGGGTTTCATGACACGCCTCCTTGGTCATATTGTGCGAATGCGCCAATCAAGCATAGACCCCGGGCGGAGGCTGAACGGTGTTCCGGCAGTTGGAACCTGTGTTGTGGCGGATCGCTGGTAAAACTCCGAAGGCAGTGTTCGCGCAACGTCCAAGAGGCGAACAACGCTGTCTAACTTGCATCAATAAAACACGGAAGAACCGTGTCAAATTGGGTTTGAAAGTGGCGAATTTAGTTAGACAAAATTGCGCAACCTGTTGATTCATAAAAAAATGAGCAAGCAAGCTGCGCGGCTTTGCGGAAGTGGCGTTCCAGTAAGCTAGTCGTGGCTTAAGCCGGCACGGTTGCGGACGCATACGCGGTCCGCGTCCGCGCCGACACACAAGACCCTAGAACTGCCCGATCCCGGTCAGCCCGATCAAGCTGCCGGCGGCGAGCAGCCACAACGGATGAATGCGCGTCTTGCTCGCCAGCACCGCACACACTGCCGTAATCGCCCACGCGATCATCGTCGTATCCGACGCATGCGCGATCAGCGCCGCACTCGCGGCCACCAGCCCCGCGGTCACCGGTACCAGCCCCGCTTGCGCGTAGCGCCGCCACGGCCGATCCTTGAAGCGTTCCCATGCCTTGAGCGCGAGAATCGTCACAATCGACGACGGGCCGAACTTCGCCACCGAACTCACCAGCATCCCCGCCCATCCAGCCACGTGCCATCCGACCAGCGTCACGACCATCAGGTTCGGACCAGGCGCGGCCTGCGCCAACGCAAAGAGTGCGCTGAACTCGCTGGCCGGCATCCAGTGATGCACCTCGACGACCTGGCGCTGCATCTCCGGCAGGATCGTGTTACCGCCACCGAAAGCGAGCAGCGACAACTGACTGAAAATGATGGCAAGTGAAATGAGGGTGTCGTTCATCGTACGGTCCTCGAAGCGAGGTAGATGCTAAGCGGCGTGAGCACGAGCATGGTAGGCAGCAACGGAAAGCGCAGCAGCGCGATCGCCACGAAACCCAGCACGGCGATGACCGCCGCGACCGGCTTGCGCCACAGCGGCAGCACGATCTTCACGGCCATCGCGATCAGCAGCCCTGCAGCTGCCGCCGCGAGCCCCGCAAACAGATGACGGATGTGCGGATCGCTTTGCGTGTGCTCGTACAACACGCCGAGGCCAATTACCACCAGCGACGGCCCTGCAATCAACCCAAGCAAGCCCGCCAGCGCGCCGGGCAATCCGCGAAAGCGCATCCCAATCGCCACCGAAAGGTTGATCACATTGCCACCCGGCAGGAACTGGCACAGGCCCAGCAGGTCGGTGAAGTCCGAGGCACTGAGCCAGCGGCGCTGTTCGACGATCGCGCGCCGCGCCAGCGGCAGGGCCCCGCCAAACGAGATCAGCCCGAGGCCGAGAAAGCCGCTGAAAATCTCGCTGACGGTGGGTGGGGGCGCGAGGCCGGCTTCGGCGGAGGAGAGGTGTTGATCCATGTTGTCGGCTATTTTTTCCATCCTGCGGAGGTTAACGCCGTTCCGCCCGTATGCAAAACGATTTTTCGGGGGGCTCCTTGTGATCTAGAATCACAAGCATGACCCGCAATCTTCCCCCCTTTCCGGCGCTGCGCGCCTTCGAAGCCGCCGCGCGGTACGACAGTTTCACCGCTGCCGCGAACGAATTGCATGTGACGCACGGTGCAATTAGCCGGCAGGTTGCCGCCTTCGAGGCGTGGGTCGGCGTGCAGGTGTTTCACCGCATCGGCAAGCGCGTGCGGCTTACCGAGGACGGCAGGCGCTATCTGGCAACCGTCCAGGCCGCGTTCGACAGCATCGCCCTTGCGACCAATCAGCTACGCGATACCGGCGTGGTGCATGTGCTGCGCGTCAACGCGCTGCCTACGTTCGCGATGAAGTGGCTGCTGCCGCGGCTCAACCAGTTTCAACGCAAGATGCCCAATGTGGAACTGCGGCTGTCCACCTCGAACGCGCCCGTCGAGACACTGGAAGGCTATGACGTAGCAGTCAGGCGCGGGCCGGCGCATTGGCCGAATTGCGTAAGCGGACACTTCCTTGGCGAAAGCGAACTGCCGGTGTGCAGTCCCACGCTATTGCAGCGCTCGCCGATCAAGGTGGCCGACGATCTCGCGCGGCACGTGCTGTTGCATTCGGATACGCGGCCGGACGCGTGGCGCAACTGGCTGACGGCGGCGGGCGTGAAGGCAAAATGCCGCAAGAAGCAGTCTTTCGATCACTTCTATCTGGCGTTGCAAGCAGCCGTGGATGGGCTGGGTGTCGCGCTCGGCCCATTGCCGATGCTCGCCGATGAACTGGCTTCGGGCCGGCTTGTGACGCCGCTTGAAGGTCCGCTTATCGATGCGCGCGGCTATTGGTGGGTCGCGCGGCGCGAAGTTGCGCAGGCGCCGCTGGTGGAGCAGTTTTGCCGCTGGCTGCAGGAGCAGGGCGATCAGGAGGACGAGGTCGAGCACGCGTGAAGCGTCGCGGGGCTTGCTTTGCCGCTCAGAGGTGCAACGACGCGGCAGGCAGCGCCACGCCGCCCGCCGCTTCACATTCCGTCATACGTTACAGGTAGAACATCCGGTCTTCATCGGACTTCGCCGGATGCGGTTCTGCCTCTTCACGGTCTTCGTAGAACTTCAGCACCGCTTCGAGCACCTGGTCCGGATCGTCGATCACCTGCATAAGGTTCATGTCATCCGGATTGATGAGGCCCATCGGCACCAGCGACTCCTTGAACCAGCCAAGCAGGCCTTGCCAGAACTCGCCGCCCACCAGGATGATCGGCACGTGGCGCGACTTCTTGGTCTGGATCAGCGTGAGCACTTCGGCGAGTTCATCCAGCGTGCCGAAGCCGCCCGGCATCACGATCACCGCATCCGAATTCTTCACGAACGTCACCTTGCGCGTGAAGAAGTGGCGGAAGCGCAGCGAGATGTCCTGCCACTGGTTGCCCGATTGCTCGTGCGGCAGTTCGATGTTCAGGCCCACCGACGGCGCCTTGCCTGCATGTGCGCCCTTGTTGGCCGCTTCCATGATGCCGGGGCCGCCGCCGGAGATCACCGCAAAGCCCGCGTCGGACAGCTTGCGTGCGATCTGCGTGGCCAGTTTGTAATACGGCGAGTTCGGTTTCAGGCGCGCTGAACCATAGATGCTGACAGCCGGGCGAATCTCCGAGAGGTACTCGGTCGCCTCAATAAACTCTGCCATAATCGTGAACATCTGCCACGATGCGCGAGCCTTTTTGGCTGTCGCGCGCTCTTGATCTGCGAGTGATCGCAGACTCGGAATCACTTTTCTCTTTGTCATAATGCCTGAAGAACGAGTCCTGGAAACTAAGCTGGGCACCGAGCTGGAAGGGAAGACCCTGCTATTGGTCGACGGTTCGAGTTATCTGTACCGGGCCTACCATGCGATGCCTGATCTGCGCGGACCCGATGGCGGACCTACGGGTGCGCTGTACGGGATCATCAATATGCTGCGGCGCATGCGCAAGGAAGTCACAGCAGAGTATAGCGCGTGCGTGTTCGACGCCAAGGGCAAAACGTTTCGCGACGACTGGTATCCGGACTATAAGGCCAACCGCCCGTCCATGCCGGAAGACCTCGCGCGGCAGATCGAACCGATCCACGTTGCCGTGCGAGCGCTCGGCTGGCCATTGCTGATGATCGACGGCGTCGAGGCCGACGACGTGATCGGCACCTTGAGCGTCGCCGCTGAAAAGCGCGGCATGAACGTGATCGTCTCGACCGGCGACAAGGACCTGGCGCAGCTTGTGACCGATCGCGTCACGCTCATCAACACGATGACCAACGAGACGCTCGACCGTGCCGGCGTGCTGGCCAAGTTCGGCGTACCGCCGGAGCGGATCGTCGATTACCTGTCGTTGATCGGCGATACCGTCGATAACGTGCCCGGCGTTGAGAAGTGCGGCCCCAAGACGGCGATCAAGTGGCTCACGCAGTTTGAGACGCTCGATGGCATCGTCGCTCATGCTGACGAGATCAAAGGCGCGGTAGGCGACAACCTGCGCCGTGCGCTGGATTTCCTGCCCATGGCGCGCAAGCTTGTGACCGTGGATACGGCCTGCGATTTGACGCCGCATCTCACGTCGATCGAAGAGAGCCTGGCCAGCCGTCCCGAAGCGCGTGATGAACTGCGCGATGTTTTCGCGCGGCATGGCTTCAAGACCTGGTTGCGCGAAGTCGAAACGGCCGAGGTCGTGGAAGGTCCGGGCGCCAGCGTAGATGTGGCGCCTGTGATCGACGGCGAGCGTCACTACGACACCGTGCAGACGTGGGAACAGTTCGACACGTGGCTCGCGAAGATCAACGCGGCTGAGCTGACCGCTTTCGATACCGAAACCACCTCGCTCGATCCGATGACGGCGCAACTGGTGGGCATTTCGCTGGCGGTCGAGGCGAACTCGGCGGCGTACATTCCGGTTGGGCATCGCGGGCCGGACCATCCGGTGCAATTGCCGCGCGACGAAGTGCTCGCGAAATTGAAGCCGTGGCTCGAAAGCGCCGACCACAAGAAGGTCGGCCAGCACATGAAGTACGACGAGCAGGTGCTGGCGAACTACGGCATCGAAATGAGCGGCATCGAGCACGACACGCTGTTGGAGTCGTATGTGCTCGAGTCGCATCGAACGCATGACATGGACAGCCTCGCGCTGCGCCATCTCGGCATCAAGACGATCAAGTACGAAGAGGTGGCGGGCAAGGGCGCGGGGCAGATCGGCTTCGACGAAGTCGCGCTCGAACAGGCCGCCGAATACGCAGCCGAAGACGCGGATATCACCTTGCGTCTGCATCACGCCTTGTATCCGCAGGTTGCGGCGGACGCGGGCCTGAAGCGCGTCTATAGCGAGATCGAGGTTCCCACCTCCCGCGTGTTGCGCAAGATGGAGCGTAACGGCGTGCTGATCGACGCCGAGAAGCTGCGTCTGCAAAGCAATGAAATCGCGGCACGTTTGATCGAGCTGGAAACCGAGGCCTATGTGCTGGCTGAGGGCGAATTCAATCTCGGCTCGCCGAAGCAGATCGGACAGATTTTCTTCGAGAAACTGCAGTTGCCGGTGGTCAAGAAGACGCCGAGCGGTGCGCCCTCGACGGATGAAGAAGTCCTGCAGAAGCTGGCTGAGGATTATCCGCTGCCGAAGCTGTTGCTCGAACATCGGGGCCTGTCGAAGCTGAAGTCCACCTATACGGACAAGCTGCCGCGCATGGTCAACGCGCAGACGGGCCGCGTGCATACCAACTATGCACAGGCCGTGGCGGTCACTGGGCGGCTCGCTTCGAACGATCCGAACCTGCAGAACATCCCCGTGCGCACCGTGGAAGGCCGCCGCATTCGCGAGGCGTTCATTGCGCCGCCGGGTCACAAGCTCGTTTCCGCGGATTACTCGCAGATCGAATTGCGCATCATGGCGCACATCTCTGGCGATGCTTCGCTGTTGCGCGCTTTCGCGCAGGGCGAGGACATTCACCGCGCCACTGCCGCCGAGATCTTCGGTGTCACGCCGCTTGAGGTGTCGAGCGACCAGCGGCGTGTCGCCAAGGTGATCAACTTCGGTCTGATCTACGGCATGAGCGCATTCGGCCTTGCCGCCAACCTCGGCATCACGCGCGATGCGGCGAAGCTTTACATCGACCGCTACTTTGCGCGCTATCCGGGCGTTGCCAGCTACATGGACGAAACCCGGGCGAGCGCGAAGGCCAAGGGCTACGTGGAAACCGTGTTCGGCCGGCGCCTGTGGCTGCCGGAAATCAACGGCGGCAACGGGCCGCGCCGTCAGGCTGCCGAGCGCGCCGCGATTAACGCGCCGATGCAGGGCACTGCCGCCGATCTGATCAAGATGTCGATGATCGCCGTGCAGAACTGGCTCGAGGCGCAGAAGGTCGGTACGCGCATGATCATGCAGGTGCATGACGAACTAATCCTCGAAGTGCCGGATAGCGAGTTGTCCGAGGTGCGCAAGCGTTTGCCGGAACTGATGTGCGGTGTCGCTGCGCTGAAAGTGCCGCTGGTTGCCGAAGTCGGTGCCGGCGCCAACTGGGAAGAAGCGCACTAAGAGACACGGGGGCACGCACTTCACGCGATATCGTCGAGCACATGTCACACATGTGCTCCGACGACTTGTGGCACGCCGTGCTGCGCGCGGACAATCACTGACAGACGGCCCGGCGCGGGTGACGTGGGCCGTCTCGACGCATAACCGATCGGCAAACACGGAGAACTACGATGCATCGTTTTATCGTCGTTGGTGGAGGTGCGGGCGGTCTGGAATTGGCGACGCGTCTCGGCGATCGCTATGCCCCACACAAGAATAAAGGCGCGGTGACTGCGCAGGTCACGCTCGTCGATCGTAATCCGACCCATATCTGGAAGCCGTTGCTGCACGAAGTGGCCGCCGGCAGCATGGACCCGTTCACGCAGGAGCTCGAATATGCCGCGCAGGCGCGCTGGCATCACTTCGAATTTCAGCAGGGCGAGCTGCAGGCCTTGGACCGGGCGGCGAAGCGCATTACGCTCGCGCCAGTGATCGACGACGACGGGGCGGAACTGCTGCCGCAACGCGTGCTGGAGTACGACACGCTGGTGATTGCGATCGGCAGTACGACGCATTTCTTCGGCGTCAAAGGCGCGCCGGAGTATTCGCTCGCGCTCGATACGGTCGGTCAGGCAGAGCGTTTCCGCAAACGCCTGATCGCGGCCTGCATGCGTGCCGAGTATCAGGTGTATGAGCCGGTGGAGTCAGCGCCGGACGCGTCGACGCCGCCGACTCCGTCCACGGAGCCGCGCATCCAGGTGGCGATTGTCGGCGCCGGCGCGACGGGCGTCGAATTGTCTGCGGAATTGCGCAATACCGCTCAGGTATTGTCCGCGTATGGGCTGCATAAGCTCGACCCACGCCATGACGTGGGTATTGTGCTGATCGAGGCGGGGCCGCGGATCTTGCCGGCGTTGCAGGAGCGGGTGTCTACCTCGACCGCCGAGTTACTGACGAAGCTGGGCGTCAAGCTGATGACCGGCGAAACGGTTGCCGAAGTTGCGCCGGGCGTGGTGCGGACCGCCAGCGGCCAGGCGATCCGCGCCGACCTGACGGTGTGGGCGGCGGGTATCAAGGCGCCCGCGATCCTGTCGCAGCTCGACGGCCTGCCGGTCAACCGGCTCGGTCAACTGGTCGTGCGCCGTACCCTGCAGACGGAGACCGACGACAATGTTTTCGCGCTGGGCGATTGCGCCGCCTGCCCGTGGCCGGGTAACGAACGCAACGTGCCGCCGCGCGCCCAGGCCGCGCACCAGCAGGCGAGCTTCCTGCTGAAGGCGTTGGCTGCACGGCTCGAAAATCAGCCGCTGCCGGAATTCACCTATCGGGACTTCGGCTCGTTGGTGTCGCTCGGACATTTCAGTGCGGTCGGCAATCTGATGGGCGGGGTGATCGGCGGCAACATGCTGATCGAAGGCCTCTTTGCGCGCTTTATGTATATGTCGCTGTACCGGCTGCATATTGCCGCGCTGCATGGCTACGCACGGATGGTGCTCGACACCTTCGCGCATTGGCTGCGCCGCACGACGCTGCCGCGGGTCAAGCTGCACTGAGAGTCGCGCAGACGGTTCTCCGGACCGGCGAGCTTCTGCAACGGGATGCGCGCGAGCGTATCCTGTTGCCATTCAATTCGTCGTTCACAGTCCTTCACCGCCGATCACTGCTCTTCATTCAAGGAGTGCCGCATGCTGAAACCCGAAGTCGACAGCCTGGTCCCGCACGTGCCCTTCAATCGACGTACCTTTATCAAGGCTGCGCTCGGCACTGGATTCGCCGCCGCCGTCTTGCCGGTATCCGCGCAAACCATCCATACCGATAGCGAAGGCCTCGAAGCTGGCGAAGTCGCCGTGCATTCCGGCGACACGCTCGTGCCGGCTTATCGCGCGCAACCCGCAGGCAAGACCCACTTGCCGGTGATCATCGTCGTGCATGAGATTTTTGGCGTGCACGAGCATATCGCCGATGTCTGCCGGCGCTTTGCCAAGCTCGGCTATCTGGCGATTGCGCCGGACCTTTATGTCCGGCAAGGCGATGCGTCGGTGTATCCGACGATCCAGCAGTTGAGCGACCAACTGGTCAGCAAGGTGTCCGACGAGCAGGTGATGGGTGACCTCGATGCCACCGTCGCCTGGGCAGGCGCGAACGGCGGGGACTTGAACCGCTTGGGCGTTAACGGCTTTTGCTGGGGTGGGCGGATTACATGGCTGTACGCCGAGCACAATCCACGCGTGAAGGCGGCGGTGGCGTGGTATGGCCGAGTGGCTGGCGCTCACACGGCGATGACGCCAGCCAACCCGATCGACCGGGTGGCCGATCTGCATGCGCCGGTGCTGGGCCTTTACGGCCTGCAGGATCAAAGCATCCCGCAGGACACGCTCGCGCAAATGAAGCAGGCGATTGCGCAGGGGCCTGAGGCCGGGCGTGGCTCGCAGTTCGTCGTCTACGACGATGCGGGGCACGCGTTCTTTGCCGACTACCGGCCGAGCTATAAGAGGGCCGATGCCGAAGACGGCTGGCGCCGCGCGCAGGTCTGGTTCAAGCAGCACGGCGTGGGTTAGGCGCGGTAGGCTATGGCGGTAAGGCGTTGCCGGGCGCGGCGCGGCCGGGTCGGCAAGCCTCCAACCCGCCCACTGTCCTTACGGATTCGGCCCGGTCGCAACCGGCCTTGCCGGATCCGAACTCCATTCGCTCCACGATCCCCCATAAAGCGCTGCGCCGTGCAGGCCGGCCACTTCCATTGCCAGCGCGTTGACGCAGGCTGTCACGCCCGAGCCGCATTGCAGCACGACGCGATCCGGTGCGATGCCCGGCAGCAGCGCCTGGAATTCCTCGCGCAGCGAATGGGCCGGCTTGAAGCGGCCATCGGCCGTGAGGTTGTCCTTGAAGAAGCGATTCAAGGCACCCGGGATGTGCCCGCCCACCTTGTCGAGCGTTTCGTTCTCGCCGCGATAGCGATCCGCGGCCCGCGCATCGATCACCACCCGCTCATGCGTGCTGAGGTTGCGCTCCACGGCCTGCACGTCGAAGGTGACCGCGAGCGGCGCGCCCGCCTTGAAGTCGCCGGCGCTATGCGGCACGACATCCTGGGTCAGTGGCTGACCCGCTGCCTGCCAGGCTTGCAGCCCGCCGTCAAGCACGGCCACTGAGTCGTGGCCTAGCCAGCGCAACAGCCACCATGCCCGCGCGGCGTACATGCCGCCTTGCGCATCATAGGCGACGACCTGCTGGCCCTGCTTGAGACCACGCGCGGCCAAGGCCGCGACCAGCTTGGCGCGGTCGGGCAGGGGATGGCGGCCATTGGCGCCGGTCTTCGGGCCAGACAGATCGCGGTCTAGATGGAAATACTGCGCACCCGGCAGATGGCCGGCCGCATAGGCCTTTTCGCCGGACTCGGGATCGGCCAGATCGAAACGGCAGTCGATCACGAAGACGCTGCCTGGCGCAGCGGTGAGCCGTTCCGCGAGGTTCGTCGCGGAGATCAGTGTGGTGTAGTGAGTGTGCGGCATGACGGCTCCTAAACAGGCGGCTTCGGCGCGGTTCAAGCCAAGGCTTATCGCAAGCCCAGGCCACTCAACCGAATCATGTTGTTAGTCTAAACAAAAAAAGACGGGTCGAAGCCCGTCTTTCCATGATTGCTGCCCGCGCGCCTGTTCCAGGCGGCGTTGCCGCTCAGATCGTACCGAGTTCGCGCCGCAGGAACTCGTGGAAGTGCTGCATGCCGTCTTCCATCGGGCTCTGATACGGGCCGACCTGCGACTCGCCACGTTCCATCAGTGCGCGGCGGCCAGCGTCCATCCGCTCGGCGATCTCGTCGTCCTCACGGGCGGTTTCCATGTAGGCGGCGCGCTCAGCCTCAATGAATTCACGCTCGAACAGCGCGATTTCCTCAGGGTAATAGAACTCCACCACATTGGTGGTTTTCTGCGGACCGCGCGGAATCAGCCATGACACGACCAGCACGTGCGGGTACCACTCGATCATCAGACCGGGGTAGTACACCATCCAGATGGCGCCGAACTCGGGGGCCTTGCCCTCGCGGAAGCGCAGTACCTGGTCGTGCCATTTGCGATACGTCGGGCTGCCCGGCTGCTCGAGGCCCTTGTGGACTCCGACCGTCTGCACGCTGTACCACTCGCCGAACTCCCACTCCAGGTTGTCGCACGACACGAAGCTGCCGAGTCCCGGATGGAACGGCGCGACGTGGTAGTCCTCGAGGTAAACCTCGATAAACGACTTCCAGTTGTAGTTGCACTCATGGACTTCGACGTGATCGAACATGAAGTTCGAGAAGTCGAAGTGCTGCTTGGTGCCCAGCCGTGCGAGATCCTGCGCAACGTTGCGCCCCTGGGCCTCGAACAGCAGCCCTTGCCAGTTCTGCAGCGGCGTAGCGCCGAGATTCAGGCAGGGGTTGTCAGCGAAATGGGGTGCACCGAGCAACTGGCCGTTCAGATCGTACGTCCAGCGGTGCAGCGGGCAGACAATATTCTCCGACTGGCCGCGCCCCTTGAGCATGATGGCTTGCCGGTGGCGGCACACGTTCGACAGCAGCTCAACTTGTGACTGCTTGTTACGAACGAGCACACGCCCCTCGCGCTCGCTGGGCAGGGCAAAATAATCCCCCGCATCCGGCACCATGAGTTCGTGCCCGATGTAGCGAGGACCTTTCTTGAAAAGGGTTTCGATTTCGCGCGTTAGAAGCGCTTCGTCAAAGTAAGCCGTGACTGGCAGCTGGCTGTGGACAGACCGCAACTGCAATGCATTGCTCAGATTGGACATTCCCACTCCCGTGAAGATGAAAGCAGTGAACAACCCAACCATCGAAGATTCGATTTAGGGAGCCCGCGATTATACCCGTTTCCCCCTCCTTGGGGCGACTAAGTGTCTGATTTGGGTCAAAATTGTGAAGATGGTTCACTCTTTTCGTGCGAGCAAAAAGGATTTTTTTCTGTCAGGCTCTGGGTGGGCCGTAAGGTAAGCAGGCAGGGCGAGGAGCGGCGAGCGGATCGGATTTGTCGCTTTTGCCGTAGAATGTCCGACTTGTTTTAATTTTGCGACCATTCATGGCGAAGACCGCATCAAAAGAATCCGCTGCAACACCCGAGGGCGCCGACAGCACCCCGCTGCCCGAGAACTATGAAGCGGCGCTGGCGGAACTGGAAGGACTCGTTGCGCGGATGGAGGGCGGCAGTCTGAGCCTCGAGGAATCGCTGTCCGCGTACCGGCGCGGCGCGACCCTCGTGACCTTTTGCCAGCAACAACTGGAAAAGGTCGAGCAGCAGGTAAAGGTTCTCGACGGCGAGACCCTCAAGCCGCTGCCCATGGGTGGCGCAGGCACAGCCGCTACAGAGAGCGGGGACGACCTATGACTTTCGAACAATGGATGCACTCGGTGCTCGAGCGCGTCGAGACAGCACTCGAACACTATCTGCCAGCGCCGAGCGTGGAGCCGGCGCAACTGCACGAAGCCATGCGCTACGCGGTGCTGGGCGGTGGCAAACGGGTACGCCCGTTGCTGTGCCATGCGGCAGGGGAGCTGACGGGCGCGCGCGTCGAATGCCTCGATGCAGCGGCAGCGGCGCTGGAGATGATCCACGTCTACTCGCTCGTGCATGACGACATGCCGTGCATGGACGACGACGCGCTGCGGCGCGGCAAGCCCACCGTGCACGTTAAGTATGATGAACCGACCGCGCTGCTGGTCGGCGACGCGCTGCAATCGCAAGCTTTCGTCGCGCTGACAGCGGATGTGGTGGCGCCTGCGCAACAGGCGGCGCTGGTGCGCGAACTGGCGCTGGCGAGCGGCTCGATCGGCATGGCAGGGGGCCAGGCCATCGATCTGGCGAGCGTCGGCCACACGCTGACGCGGCCGCAACTCGAGACGATGCACCGCATGAAGACCGGCGCGCTGCTGCGCGCTTCGGTCCGCATGGGGGCACTGGCGGGCGAAGCGCCGAGCGCGGACGCAATGCGTTCGCTCGACGCGTACGCGGCCGCTGTGGGCCTCGCGTTTCAGGTCGTGGACGATATTCTCGACGTCACGACCGATTCCGCGACGCTCGGTAAAACGGCAGGCAAAGACGCAAAGGACGGCAAGCCGACCTACGTGTCGATCATTGGGCTGGAAGCGTCGCGCGAACTCGCCGCGCAACTGCGCACCGATGCCCACGCTGCGATTGCGCCGTTCGGCGCGCGTGCGCAGCGTCTTGCCGAACTGGCTGACCTGGTGGTGAACCGGGTTAGCTGAACGCGAAAGCCCGCCGCCGCGCATTCGCCACGATGAATGCGTGAATGAAGTGCGGGCGCGTAAGTTTTCCTACAATGGAACGACGATGTACGACTTGCTGAAAACCATCGACGACCCGGCAGCCTTGCGCCGCCTCGATCGCCGCCAATTGCAACCGCTTGCAGACGAGTTGCGTGCCTTCGTGCTCGACAGCGTCTCGCAGACGGGTGGACATCTGTCGTCCAATCTTGGCACGGTCGAACTGACGATTGCGCTGCACTACGTGTTCGACACGCCGCGCGACCGGATCGTCTGGGATGTCGGCCATCAGACCTATCCGCACAAGATCCTGACCGGCCGCCGCGACCAGATGCATACGCTGCGTCAGTACGGCGGCATCTCCGGTTTTCCGCGCCGCGACGAGTCGGAGTACGACACGTTCGGCACTGCGCACTCCAGCACCTCGATCTCCGCTGCGCTTGGCATGGCGATCGCCAGCAAGCTGCAAGGCCAGAACAATATGGGCATCGCCGTGATCGGCGACGGCGCGATGACGGCCGGGATGGCCTTCGAGGCGATGAACAACGCAGGCGTCGAAGACGACGTGCCGCTGCTGGTCATCCTCAACGACAACGACATGTCGATTTCGCCGCCGGTGGGCGCGTTGAATCGCCATCTGGCGCGCCTGATGTCGGGCCGCTTCTACGCAGCGGCGCGTGCCGGCGTGGAACGCGTGCTGCGCGTCGCGCCGCCGATGCTCGATCTCGCCCGCAAGCTCGAAGAGCACGCGAAGGGCATGATCGTGCCGGCTACGCTGTTCGAAGAGTTCGGCTTCAACTACATCGGCCCGATCGACGGTCACGATCTCGATTCGCTGATTCCGACGCTGCAGAACATCAAGGAACTGCGTGGTCCGCAATTCCTGCACGTGGTGACCAAGAAGGGCCAAGGCTACAAGCTGGCCGAAGCGGATCCGGTGCTGTACCACGGCCCAGGCAAGTTCAACCCGGCTGAAGGTATCAAGCCTGCCACCACGCCTTCGAAGAAAACCTACACGCAAGTGTTCGGCGAATGGCTGTGCGACGCGGCGGAACTCGACTCGCGTGTTGTTGGCATTACGCCGGCCATGCGCGAAGGCTCGGGCATGGTGGAATTCGAGAAGCGCTTCCCGGACCGTTACTTCGACGTCGGCATTGCCGAGCAGCACGCGGTGACCTTCGCGGGCGGTCTGGCGGCGGAAGGCATGAAGCCGGTCGTGGCGATCTACTCGACGTTCCTGCAGCGTGCATACGACCAGCTGATCCACGACGTCGCCCTGCAGAACCTGCCGGTGGTGTTCGCAATCGACCGCGCGGGCCTGGTCGGCGCGGACGGCGCAACCCACGCGGGCGCATACGATCTGGCGTTCCTGCGCTGCATCCCGAACATGACGGTGATGGCGGCTTCGGACGAAAACGAGTGCCGTCAGATGCTGTACACGGCGCTGCAGCAGCCGAACCCGACGGCGGTGCGCTATCCGCGCGGCGCCGGCACGGGCGTGGCGACGGTCAAGCAGATGGCTGCGCTGCCGCTTGGCAAGGGCGAAGTGCGTCGCGAGACCACGCAACCTGCCGGCAAGCGCATTGCGATTCTGGCGTTCGGCACGATGGTGGCGCCCTCGCTGGCGGCTGCGGAGCAACTGGACGCCACTGTGGCGAACATGCGCTTCGTCAAGCCATTGGATGAGGCACTGGTGCGCGAACTGGCGGAAACCCACGACTACCTCGTCACCGTCGAAGAAGGCTGCGTGATGGGCGGTGCGGGTTCGGCCTGCGTCGAAGCCCTGCTTGCCAGTGGGGTTATGCGTCCCGTACTACAATTGGGCCTCCCCGATCGCTTCATCGATCATGGGGATCCGGCCAAGCTGCTCGCGGAGTGCGGTCTGGATAGCGCGGGCATTGCTAAATCGATCCGCGAACGCTTCCTGGATCACGCCACCGGCGCGGCAGGCAAGTCGGTCAAGCGCGTCGCCTAAACAGGCCGGCGAGCGAGTCGTAGGACCGAGCCGGGCGCCGAGGTTTGCAGGCGCTATCGCGGCTATAGCAATCTCCAACTTGAATCGATGGGCCTTCGGGCCCATCATGCAACGCCGGCCTCAGCCGGCGTTCGCCGTTGCGTGCGTCGATCCGCTCGGCCGCTGAGCAGTCCCAACTTGTCGCGGTGAGACAGCCTCCCGAGGGGGCAAGAACTTGGGGCGGCCCGGTGTTTTCCTGAAAGGAACAAGAACATGAATCAGATGAACCCCGCCTTTGTGATGCCCGACGTGCAGAGTACGGTCGACACCCGCCAGATCCCGATTCAACGGGTCGGCGTGAAGGCGGTGCGCCATCCGCTGACGGTGCGTACACAGGGTGGCGACGTGCAGCCGACGGTCGGTACGTGGAACCTCGACGTCCACCTGCCTGCCGATCAGAAGGGCACGCACATGTCGCGCTTCGTGGCGCTGCTCGAAGAGAACAAGGCGCCGCTGGAGCCGTCGACGTTCCGCACGATGCTGGCGGCGATGCTCGAGAAGCTCGAAGCCGAAGCGGGCCGCATCGAAGTGTCGTTCCCGTACTTCGTCAACAAGACGGCGCCGGTGTCGGGCGTGCAAAGTCTGCTGGACTACGAAGTGACGCTGACGGGCGATACCCGTAACGGCGTGACGCGAGTGTTTCTCAAGGTGTTGGTTCCGGTCACGAGCCTGTGCCCGTGCTCGAAGAAGATTTCCCAATACGGCGCGCACAACCAGCGCTCACACGTGACGATCAATGCCGAGCTGGCCGATGAGGTGCCGGTGGAAGACCTGATTCGGATTGCCGAAGAAGAGGCGTCGTGCGAGCTGTGGGGCTTGCTGAAGCGCCCGGACGAGAAGTTCGTGACCGAGCGCGCGTATGAAAATCCGAAGTTCGTCGAGGACCTGGTGCGCGATGTGGCGCAGCGTCTGAATGCGGATGCGCGGATTGTGGCGTATGTGCTCGAGGCTGAGAACTTCGAATCGATCCACAATCACAGCGCGTACGCTGTGATCGAGCATGACAAGCGGGTTGCTTCGCGGTAAGCCGATGTTTGGCTCGCTCAGCGTGCGAGTGATGTCAAATCCCAGCGCGGCTTCACCGTGAACGCATAGTCCTTGCCGCTTTGATCGGGCCAGCGCTGCAGACGCAGCGCGCCGGCCAGCGCGATCATCGCGCCGTTGTCGGTGCACAGCGACAGGTCCGGATAGTGGACATCGAAGCCGCGCTTCTTCGCAGCGGCCGAGAGGGCTTCGCGCAACTGCCGGTTTGCCCCCACCCCGCCCGCGACCACCAGGCGCTTGAGTCTGGTCTTCTTGAGCGCGGCAAGCGACTTGGCGGCCAGCACATCCACGGCCGCGTCGACGAAACCTCGGGCAAGGTCAGCCTTGGCCTGCTCCGTGATATCCGCGCCGCCGAGCTTCTTCACATGAGTCAGCACAGCCGTCTTCAGGCCGCTGAAGCTGAAATCAAGGTCGCCCGAATGCAGCATGGGCCGCGGCAATACCACCGCGCCGGGCGTGCCTTTTTCGGCCAGCTTCGAGACTTCCGGACCGCCGGGATAGCCGAGACCGAGCAGCTTCGCGGTTTTGTCGAAGGCTTCACCGGCCGCGTCGTCGAGCGTTTCGCCGAGTGTTTCGTAGACGCCCACATCCGTCACGCGCATCAACTGCGTGTGACCGCCGGATACCAGCAGGGCGACGAACGGAAACGGTGGCGGCTCGTCGACCAGCAGCGGCGACAGCAAATGCCCTTCAAGATGGTGAATGCCGATGGTGGGCTTGTCCCACGCCATGGCGAGCGCATTGGCGATGCTCGCGCCAACCAGCAGCGCACCAGCCAGACCCGGACCCTGCGTGTAGGCAATCGCGTCGATTTCGCCGCGCGCCGTGCCGGCGCGCTCCAGCACTTCTTCGAGCAGCGGCAGCGCGCGCCGGATATGGTCGCGTGACGCGAGTTCCGGTACCACGCCGCCGTACTCCCGGTGCATCGCAATCTGCGAATGCAGGGCGTGCGCCAGCAGGCCGCGCTCCGTGTCGTAGAGCGCGAGTCCGGTTTCGTCGCAGGAGCTTTCGATGCCGAGAACGAGCATGATGTGTGGGCTGCACGGGCGCGGCCAACATGCGCTTGAGTTGCAGCTTGGGGCACAGCGCGGCTTCTAGCCGGTTGCGGCCCAGCCTGCTTCCGCCGGCATGTTCAGGTGCCCGAAAAGTGAAAAGGCAAGCCTGAAAGTATAGCAGTGCGGGGCAGGGGCCGCAGGTACAATGCGCGCCATGGAATCCTTCGATATCGCGGTCATCGGCGCGGGCGCAGCCGGCATGATGTGCGCGGCGGTCGCCGGCCAGCTTGGCCGGCGCGTCGTGCTGATCGACCACGCGCCGCGCCTCGCGGAGAAAATCCGCATCTCCGGCGGCGGCCGCTGCAACTTCACGAATCTGTACGCGGGGCCGGCCAACTACCTGTCGGCGAACCCCCATTTCTGCCGCTCGGCGCTCGCACGCTATACGCCGCGCGACTTCATGGCGCTGCTCAAGCGCTATCGCATCACGTGGCACGAGAAGCACAAAGGGCAACTGTTCTGCGACCAGTCGAGCGACGCGGTCATTGACGTGCTGAAAAGCGAGTGCGACGCCGGCGGTATTGTCTGGCGCCGGCCGCTCGCGGTCGAGCAGGTGCGGCACGACGCAGCCGACGGCTACACCCTCGATACGCACGCCGGCCCGATCCGCGCCCGCGCGCTGGTGGTGGCGACCGGTGGCCTGTCGATCCCGAAGATCGGCGCAACCGATTTCGCCTACCGGCTTGCCAAGCAGTTCGGCCACAAGCTGATCGACACTCGTCCGGCCTTGGTGCCGCTGACCTTTGCCGCAGCCGACTGGGAGCCGTTTGCCGCACTATCCGGCGTTTCGCTGGAGGTGCAGCTTGCCACTGGCAACAAGAAAACCGGCGCGGAGTTCGTCGAAGACCTGCTGCTGACGCATCGCGGCTTGTCCGGACCGGGCGTTCTGCAGATTTCGAGCTACTGGCAGCCCGGCGAGCCGATCCACGTCAATCTGCTGCCGGAGCGCGACGCCACGGCCGCGCTGCTGGAAGCCAAAACCAGCACCAGGCGCCAGATTGCCAACCTGCTGTCCGAATGGGTGCCCACCCGGCTTGCACACGTCTGGCTGGAAACCCACCAGATTCCGGCGGAGGCGCGCATCGCCGACCTGCCTGACAAGACCCTGCGCCGCATCGGTGAGGCGTTGTCGCGCTGGACTCTCACCCCGAACGGCACCGAAGGCTACCGCAAGGCCGAGGTGACGCGAGGCGGGATCGATACCCGCGATCTGTCCTCGACCACGATGATGAGTGCCCGGGCGCCGGGCCTCTACTTCATCGGCGAGGCGGTGGACGTAACAGGCTGGCTCGGCGGCTACAACTTCCAGTGGGCGTGGGCATCGGGCGTGGCAGCCGGCCAGGCCGCCGCGGAGTATGCTCGGGCCGGCGCAAGCCTCTGATAAGCGTGAACCGGCATTGGGGGGCTTGACGCGGACGTGTGTTTGTGAGAAAGGTCTGCTATACTCCCCAACCTTTACGAAGTTCCGTTATTGAAAAATGACGATCATCCGCGTAAAAGAAAACGAGCCTTTTGAAGTCGCGATGCGCCGTTTCAAGCGCACGATCGAGAAGAACGGGTTGTTGACCGAACTTCGCGCGCGCGAGTTTTACGAAAAGCCCACGGCCGAGCGCAAGCGCAAGAAGGCATCGGCGGTGAAGCGTCACTTCAAGCGGCTGCGCAGCCAGATGCTGCCAAAGAAGTTTTACTGATTCTGACGTCGCTGCGGTTCCTACGGAGCGTCGGCACGCAACCGGTGGCGGCACTAAACGCTGCCCCGTGCGGACAACCTGGCCGTCAAGGCCACCCTGGTCACGCCGCATCTACTCCGCGAATTCGCGCCAACCCGCTTGAGGAAGCAGTCCCAAGCGGGTTTTTGTGTTGATGCACCGGGCATGGCCAGACCTTTTTACATTCCAACGCATTCAGGTGAGTAATGAGTCTCAAGGATCGGATCAACGACGACATGAAGGCCGCCATGCGCGCCCGCGAAACCGAGCGTCTCGGCACCATCCGCCTGCTGCTCGCCGCGATCAAGCAGCGTGAAGTCGACGAGCGCGTCGTGCTCGACGACGACGCCATCACCGCGGTCATCGACAAGATGATCAAGCAGCGCAAGGACTCCATCAGCCAGTTCGAAGCGGCAGCGCGCGCCGATCTGGTCGAGAAGGAAAGCGCCGAGCTCACCATCCTCTCGGCGTACATGCCGGAGCAGCTGTCCGACGCGGAAATCGCCGCCGAAGTGCAGGCCGCGGTTGCGCAAACCGGCGCTGCCGGCCCGCAGGACATGGGCAAGGTGATGGGCGTGCTTAAGCCGAAGCTCGCGGGCCGTGCCGATATGACCGCCGTATCCGGGCTGGTCAAGGCTGCGCTCGCGAAGTAACGTCGGTTCAACGGACTGTACGGCCTGCCTTTGCGCGGGCCGCGCAGCCTTCAGGCTTTCAAGGTAGCGCCCCCACTGTGATTCCGCATTCGTTCCTGCAGGATCTGCTGAACCGCGTCGATATCGTCGACGTGGTCGGCAAGTATGTGCAACTGAAAAAGGGCGGTGCGAACTTCATGGGGCTCTGCCCGTTTCATAACGAAAAGAGCCCCTCGTTTACCGTTAGTCCGACTAAGCAGTTCTATCATTGCTTCGGTTGTGGTGCGCATGGCACGGCAATCGGCTTTTTGATGGAACACGCCGGGCTGTCCTTTCCTGAAGCCGTCAACGATCTGGCCCAATCGGTCGGTCTGACGGTGCCACAGGAGCCGTCGCCACATCAGGCTGGCGGTGGCAGTGGCGGCTATGCGCCGGCCGTCTCCAAGGCCGTGACCACCGCGCTCTCCGATGTGATGCAGACGGCTTGCGACTTTTATCGCAAGCAACTGCGCGGCGCGCCCAGCGCGATCCAGTATCTGAAGAAGCGTGGCTTGACCGGCGAGATCGCGGCCCGTTTCGGGCTCGGTTATGCGCCGGACGGCTGGCAGAATCTGGAAGCCGCATTTCCTAATTATCGGGACGATGCGCTGGTCGAGTCGGGACTCGTCATCGTCAGCGAGAAGTCCGACGCCCAGGGTCAGAACCGCCGGTACGACCGCTTCCGCGAGCGGATCATGTTCCCGATCCGCAATGTCAAAGGCCAGGTGATCGGCTTCGGCGGCCGGGTGCTGGACGGCGGCGAGCCCAAGTATTTGAATTCGCCCGAAACGCCTCTATTTAACAAAGGCAGCGAGTTGTACGGGCTGTTCGAGGCGCGTCTCGCGATTCGTGAACAGCAGTACGTGCTGGTGGTCGAAGGGTACATGGATGTAGTCGCGCTGGCCCAATTGGGGTTCCAGAACGCGGTTGCCACGCTGGGTACGGCGTGTACGCCGATTCATGTACAGAAATTGCTGCGCCAGACCGATACGGTGATTTTCAGCTTCGACGGCGACTCGGCGGGCCGCCGCGCGGCGCGCCGGGCGCTTGACGCCTGCCTGCCGCATGCGGCGGACAACCGGACCATCCGCTTCCTGTTCCTGCCCACGGAACACGACCCGGACAGCTACGTGCGCGAATTCGGCACTGAAGCCTTTGCCGAGCAGGTCGAGCGGGCCATGCCGCTGTCGCAGTTCATGTTGAATGAAGTGCTGGCCGGCAAGGAGCTGGACCAGCCGGAAGGCCGGGCGCGCGCGCTGTTCGACGCGAAGCCGTTGCTGCAGGCGCTGCCGGCCAATGCGCTGCGTGCGCAGATCATGCATATGTTCGCCGACCGGCTCGACGTGCCGTTCGACGAGGTGGCCGCGTTATGCGAGGTGGATGCCCGGATCGCCGCGGCCGCCCGCCAGGCCCCGGCCCGCAAGGACCGCCGCAGTGTGACAGGGATCGAGGAAAAGACCCTGCGCAACCTCGTGATGCATCCGCGGACGGTCGCGGTGCTGGACGAAGAGGCCGAGCAGGCGCTGCTGGCGGTGACCCGCCACGGCGAGCTTTTTGAGGAAGTCACGACCCATGCCCGCGCGCTGGGCGACGCGGCGGAGTTCCAGTTGCTGTCCGATCTCTTGCGAAATGGCGCCAACGCCCCGACTTTCGAGGAAATCTTTCGCAAAATTCTGGACTATGATGAAAACGTTCGGGATTTGTTGCTGAAGGACCCTACGGACGCGGCCGTCATCGAGGAACGGCGCGAGCAGGAACGGATTGTTGGCGAAGAGTTAAAAGCGGCAATCCTGAAGATGCGCTATGACGCCTATTGTGAGCGACTCGAGCAACTTTCACGGCAATCGAGGCATACCGCCGAGGAGTTTGCCGAGCTGACGGATCTGAATCAGAAACGGGCTGACATGAAGCGTCAGCTTGGGCTGTAGAGGGGAGGGCTGAGGCCTAGGTGCTATAATAAAAGGTTTTCAGCGGTTTGTTTTCCAGGCAAAAGGCGAAAGGCGATTGCAATGGCAAAGACTACAGGCGGAAAGAAAGGGACAGGCACAGGTTCTGAGGAGCCGACCACCAAGGTCACCCCGGCCAGGCCCGCTTCTTCCGCGAAAAGAGCGTCTGCCGCGAGCGTCACACCTTCTGTGAGGAAGAAATCCTCGACTACTTCCGCCGCGCAAGCGGCGTCGGTGAGTACGGCGAAAGCCGCCACGCCGGTCACGAAGCGGCCGAGTACCAGAAGCGCAAGGGAAGCCGTTGCCGCCCAGGACGATGCGGTAACGCGCGAGACTCCAGTATCCACGGTTCTGCAGGCTGTTGTCCAACAGCCGGGAGTCGAGACTACAGCCGGTACGGCGAACTCCATGACGAAAAAGCTGAATGAAGTATCCGTCGATGACGACGCAACCCCGAGCGAGGAAACTGCTGCAGCTCCGGGAAAAGGCGAAAAGGCCAAGGCACGCGACCGCCGCGCGAAGGAGAAAGCGCTGCTGAAGGATGCTTTCGCGTCTACCCAACCTGGCACCGCTGAAGAACTGGAAGAAAGGCGCGCGAAACTACGGGCGCTGATCAAGCTCGGCAAAGAGCGCGGCTTCCTGACATACGCTGAAATCAACGATCACCTCCCGGACAACTTTGCCGAGACTGAGGCGATCGAAGGCATCATCAGCACGTTCAACGACATGGGCGTGGCCGTCTACGAGCAGGCGCCCGACGCCGAAACGCTGCTGCTGAACGACAACGCGCCGGCGGCTTCGTCAGACGACGAAGTTGAAGAGGAAGCCGAAGTAGCGCTGTCCACTGTCGATTCCGAATTCGGCCGCACCACCGACCCGGTCCGCATGTATATGCGTGAAATGGGTACGGTCGAGCTGCTCACGCGCGAAGGCGAAATCGAAATCGCCAAGCGGATCGAAGACGGCCTGAAGCACATGGTGATGGCCATCTCCGCGTGCCCGACGACGATCGCCGACATCCTCGCGATGGCCGAGCGGGTCGCAAACGAGGAAATCCGCATCGACGAACTGGTCGACGGCCTGATCGACGCCAACGCAGAAGATGCCGACGGCTTCTCCGCGCAGGAAGCGGAAGCGATTGAGAGCGAAGAAGAGGAAGTCGAAGAGGACGAAGAAGAAGACGAGGAAGACGACGATGGCGCGGCGCAAGCCACCGCCAACGCAGCGCAGATGGAAGCGCTGAAGCGCGCCTCGCTCGAGAAGTTCGCCCTCATCAGCGAATGGTTCGACAAGATGCGTCGTGCCTTCGAGAAGGAAGGCTACAAGTCCAAGTCGTACCTGAAGGCTCAGGAAACGATCCAGAACGAGCTGATGACGATCCGCTTTACCGCGCGTACCGTCGAGCGTCTGTGCGACACGCTGCGGGCTCAGGTGGACGAAGTGCGTCAGGTCGAGCGTCAGATCCTGCATACGGTGGTCGACAAGTGCGGCATGCCGCGTGCCGAGTTCATCGCCCGTTTCCCGGGCAGCGAAACGGACCTCGAATGGGCCGACAAGATCGTTGCCGAAGGTCACGGGTACAGCGCCATCCTCACGCGTAACATCCCGGCGATTCGCGAACAGCAACAGCGTCTGCTGGACCTGCAGGCACGTGTGGTGCTGCCGTTGAAGGACCTGAAGGAAACCAACCGTCAAATGGCGGCTGGGGAGTTGAAGGCGCGTCAGGCCAAGCGTGAAATGACCGAGGCCAATCTGCGTCTCGTGATCTCGATTGCGAAGAAGTACACGAACCGTGGCCTGCAGTTCCTGGACCTGATTCAGGAAGGCAACATCGGCCTGATGAAGGCGGTGGACAAGTTCGAATATCGTCGCGGCTACAAGTTCTCCACGTACGCCACGTGGTGGATCCGTCAGGCCATCACGCGTTCGATTGCGGACCAGGCGCGTACGATCCGGATTCCGGTTCACATGATCGAAACGATCAACAAGATGAACCGCATCTCGCGTCAGATTCTGCAGGAAACCGGTCTCGAGCCGGATCCGGCCACGCTGGCAGAAAAGATGGAGATGCCGGAAGACAAGATCCGCAAGATCATGAAGATCGCGAAGGAGCCGATCTCGATGGAAACGCCGATCGGTGACGACGACGATTCGCATCTGGGCGACTTCATCGAAGATACCAACACGGTTGCGCCGGCTGACGCAGCGCTGCATGCCAGCATGCGCGATGTCGTGAAGGACGTGCTCGACTCGTTGACGCCGCGCGAAGCGAAGGTGCTGCGTATGCGTTTTGGTATCGAGATGAGCACCGATCACACGCTCGAAGAAGTCGGTAAGCAGTTCGACGTGACGCGTGAACGGATCCGTCAGATCGAGGCTAAGGCGCTGCGCAAGCTGCGTCACCCGAGCCGTTCTGACAAGCTGAAGTCGTTCCTCGAAGGGAATTGATCGAGGGGCATCCGGCTGCTGCTGCGGATATAGGGGCTTCCTGATTGTTTTGCTCACGCGAAGCGGTCACGGAAGCCCCTTTTTCGTGTAGTATGTCGCCCAATCAGCGAATAGGCCCGGCCTTCAGACCGGGTCTTTTTCTTGGTTTCAATCTAAGTTTCAATTCTCAGGGCCGGACGCCGTGCTGGTTGCAGGCAGCGGACTCATAATCCGCCTCCGAAAGGACACCGTGGGTTCGACTCCCACCCGGCCCACCAAGGGTTTTAGCGGCTCTTTGTTCTAAACTTCGCTTCGCAAATTACCTCCGCCCCGCAATTCACCTCTATCGGGTCGATCCGACCTGGTCTCCGAAGCACGTTCCGAACGTAGTTTTCCTCGTCGCGAGCAACTCATGTCCCGGCTGCTCTTGCATCTCTCCCGTGCTCGAAGAATAACTCTTCAACGTTGCGTATGCTCAACGGAAACCGACCGCAGGCTCAGCACGGTACGATGACTCGACATCCACCGGGAGCAATCTCATGAATCCCCCACGCGCATTGTTGTTTGATACGTTCGGCACGATCGTTGATTGGCGTACCAGTCTGATCGAGGAATTGGAGAATTTCGGAAAGGAGCGGCGTATTCCCGCCGACTGGAGGGCCTTGGTCGATGCGTGGCGTGGCGCTTATGCGCCATCGATGGACCAGGTGCGTCGCGGTGAAATGCCGTGGACGAAACTAGACCATCTTCACCGGGCTACGCTGGACAGGCTGGTTGCGGAGTTCGGCATCAGTGGTTTGTCGGAAGACGACCTGCGCTGGATCAACCTCGGCTGGCATCGCTTACGCCCATGGCCGGATGCGGTGCCGGGGTTGGTTCGGCTGAAACGACACTTCATTATCGGTCCGCTGTCGAACGGCAATGTGTCATTGCTCGTGAATCTGGCGAAGTATGCTGGCCTGCCATGGGACATGATCTTTGGGGCTGATCTCTTCCAGCATTTCAAACCCGACAGAGAGACGTATCTCGGTGCATGCCAACTGCTTGACTTGCAGCCCAACGAGGTGATGCTCTGCGCGGCCCATAACAGCGATCTGCGGATGGCCCGATCATTGGGACTACGTACGGCGTTCATCACCCGTCCGACGGAATACGGGCCGGCCCAGAGCCGCGATCTTCAGGCGGACGAGCCATGGGATCTGATCGTCGACAGTGTCGAACAGCTCGCGGACGAGCTGCGCGCAGATTAGTTTTATGCGGGGCGGCCCGCCGTACTGGCCGAGTTAGGCCAAGCAACGCGTGAATCAAGCCCCGCCGAACAGCCAATCCCTCCGCGCCTATCTGCTAGCGGAGCGGCGGCAGGACACCCAAGAGTGGGTCGCAGGAATGAACCAGCTATCCGACGACGTGCTCTCCTTAGTTGACAATGATTCTCATTACGCATACAGTACAAATCTTTCATTGAGCTAACGCGTTTGTTAGCTAAGCCTTACTCATTAACCACGCCCAGCCCAACCTCCATTGGGCTGCCAGCCAGGTGCCGTGAATCACCCAGCCAGCTTTTTCGGGTCTCTTCACCGGGGATTTTCACGTGCATCATTTTCGTCTGGCGCGACGTCCGCTGTCCGCCATGCTGGCTGGCGTCTATGGCGTCGTCGGCTTCTGGTCTCACGCATCAGCAGCGACCGATTCGTCTGCTACAGCTAGCAGTCAAGGCGCCGCACAGTACGCCGAGTTGCGCAGTAGCTCGAACCTGCTCGACCCGGTTACGGTTACGGCAACGCGGACCGCATCGAAATCGAGTCATACCGCAGCCAGTGTCTCTGTCATTACGGCAGAAGACCTGGAAGAACAGCAGGCAGAGAACATCAAGGAGGCGCTGCGCTACGAACCGGGCGTGACGGTGCGACGCGCGCCTTATCGACCGACGTCGGCAGCCACAGGCGGCGGGCGCGATGGGGACTCGAGCATCAATATCCGCGGTCTCGAAGGCAATCGCATCCTGCTGATGGAGGACGGTATCCGGTTGCCGAATTCCTTCTCCTTCGGCCCGCTGGAAGCAGGTCGCGGCGACTATGCTGACATTGGCACACTGAAGCGCATCGAGATTCTGCGAGGTCCGGCCTCTGCACTTTATGGCAGCGACGGACTGACCGGCGCAGTCAACTTCATCACCAAAGACCCGGAAGACCTGCTCAGCATCTACGGCAAAAAGACGTACTTTTCGCTGCGGCCAAACTACGAGTCAGCCGACCGCAGCTTCGGCGCGACCGTTCAGGCCGCTGTCGGTAATGACATGATTCAGGCCATGGTGGTCGCCGACGGTCGGCGCGGTCACGAGCTGGACACCAAGGGTTCCAACAATTCGTCGGGTCCCAACCGGACCACGGCCAATCCGCAGGACACCTACTCCGAATCGCTCCTCGGCAAGCTGGTGGTCAAACCCACGGCGCACGACACGTTCAAGTTCACCGCTGAAACCGTCAAGCAGCGTATCGACACCAATGTGCTCTCAGCGGTCAGCCCGCCTACAACGCTCGCGCTAACGGCAAACGATCGCCTCGAGCGCAACCGTTACAGCCTCGACTACGACTTCAGTGATGAATCTGCGCGATTCTTCCAGACCGCGCATGCGCAGTTCTACTATCAGGACGCTTCGCAGGACCAGAATTCTTACGAGACGCGCGGCTCACAACCGTCGCGAACCCGCCAGAACAACTACAGCGAACGCATCATAGGCGGCTCCTTGTTTGCGGAGAGCACCTTCCACACCGGAATTCTCACGCACAAGCTGCTGTACGGCGGCGACGGCAGCGTCGACCGGGTGACCAACCTGCGCAACGGCACCGTGCCAGGTGCGGGCGAAGCGCCGTTCCCCAACAAGGCGTTCCCGGATGCCGACTACAGGCTGCTCGGTGCATTCCTGCAGGACCAGATCAGTCTCGGCGCGTTGACGGTCACACCAGGGCTGCGCTTCGACAGCTACCGGCTCAGCGCCAAGACAGGTGACCCGCTGTACACCGGTAAGCCGGTTTCATCGAGCGACAACGCACTGTCGCCGCGTCTTGCTGTGCTTTATGAAGTGTCGCCAGCGCTGATTCCGTACGCGCAATATGCGCATGGCTTTCGTGCGCCGTCGCCGGATCAGGTGAACAACAGCTTTGCCAATCCGCTTTACGGCTACACGTCGATTGGTAACCCGAATCTCAAACCAGAAACCAGCGACACGATTGAAGCCGGTCTGCGCGGAAAACTCGGCACCGGTCTCGGACCCTTGAGCTATAGCGCGGCGGCATTCACCGGGCGCTATCGGGATTTCATCTCGCAGCAGACTATTGCCGGCACGGGCAGGCCGACCGACCCGCTCGTGTTCCAGTACGTCAACTTTGGGAAGGCTCGCATTCATGGTCTCGAAGGGCGGGCTGAATGGTTCCTGCCGAAAGGCTTTTCGGTGAAGGCCGCCATGGCTTTCACGAAGGGCAGCGTCGAGAACACGGGTGCCGCTAATCAACCGCTGAACACCATCAATCCATTTTCTGCCGTATTCGGCGTGCGTTACGAGCCGAGCGAGCGCTGGTTTGCGCAGACGGACCTGCTGTTCCAGGCGGCGAAGAAATCCAGCGACATCGCGCCGAAAAGCTGCGCTTCGGCAACGTGCTTCGCACCGCCGTCATCGTTCGTGGTCGACCTGCGTGGCGGATATCGCTTCAGCAAGCACGTGGTCGCGTATCTCGGTGTCTCGAACCTGTTTGACCGGAAGTACTGGAACTGGTCGGACGTGCGCGGCATCGCCGATACGTCGTCGATCAAGGACGCGTATACCGCGCCTGGGCGCAACGTCTCCGTCAGCATGAAGATCGACATGTGATGCCGAACCCTTCGACCTTTGCCATTTTTATTGTGTCATCGCTCAACCTTAGGAGTCTGCCATGCTAAACACCGCTCGCTTCGACGCGACTTCACTACAACAGTTGCGTCATGCCTTCGTCACGCTCAAGACCGAGCAGAAGCTGCGTAATCGCGAAGCTGCGCACGCACTCGGCGTGAGCGAAGGCGAAGCACTCGCCGCTTTTACCGGCGAGCATGTTGTGCGCCTGACGCCGCGCTTTATCGAGCTGTTCGAAGAAGTGCCGCTGCTCGGCACGGTCATGGCGCTCACGCGCAATGAAGCCGCCGTCCATGAAAAGGACGGCCAATATGAAAAGATGAGCCACGACGGGAGCGTCGGTCTTGTACTGGGCGGCGCTATTGATCTGCGTGTCTTCTATCAACACTGGGCGTCGGGCTTCGCGGTGCGTGAAGCGACTGCTAACGGCGAACAGAAGAGCCTGCAGTTTTTCGATGCGCAAGGCCACGCGGTGCACAAGGTTTTCCTGCGTGAGCATAGCAATCACGCGGCATTCGATGCTTTTGTCGAACGCTGGAAAGCGGCGGACCAGGCGCCGGGGCTAACGGTGGGCGAACCCGCACCCGCGCCGATCGTGAAAGACGATAGCGAAATCGACGTGCCTGCCTTTCATGGGGCGTGGGACGCCATGAGCGACACGCATCAGTTCTTTGGCATGCTGCGTAAATTCGGGCTCGCCCGCACCCAGGCGCTGCGTTTGGCGGAACGCCGCTATGCGCAACCCGTTTCTACGGAAGCATTGCAGAACCTGCTGGTCCGCGCGTCCGAGGTCGCGGTACCGATCATGGTATTCGTCGGCAATCGAGGCATGATCCAGATTCACAGTGGCCCGGTTAAGACCATTCGTACCATGGGCCCGTGGCTCAACGTGCTGGAGCCAGGTTTCAACCTGCATCTGCGCACCGATCTGATTGCGAGTGCGTGGACCGTTCGCAAGCCGACGTCCGACGGCATCGTCACGTCGCTGGAGTTGTTCGATGCGCAGGGTGAGAACATCGCCATGTTGTTCGGAGCGCGCAAGCCGGGGTCACCGGAACTCGAAGGGTGGCGCGAACTGATCGAAGAGATCGAACCCGTGCGCGATGAGGTTCCGGCATGACTCCCGGGCGCGTTAATGGAGCGCGCCGCGCGTTCGTCTTCGGCAGCGGCGCACTGTTGCTTGCTGGAATGTCCCTGCGCGCGAATGCGCTATCGGGGCCGCGGCGCGTAATCGTGGTGGGCGGCGCGCTGGCCGAAATCGTCTATGCGCTTGATGCGCAAGCGAATGCGCGCGGCGTGCTGGTCGCAACCGATACGACCTGCACGTTCCCCGCGGCTGCAGGCGCCTTACCGAAGGTAGGGTATCAGCGAGCGCTATCGGCGGAAGGCCTGTTGTCGTTGCGGCCCGACCTGATCCTGGCGTCTTCGGAAGCAGGACCGCCAAACGTTCTGAGTCAGGTGAAGCAGGCGGGCGTGGAGGTGGTGACGTTTGCTGAGCGCCATGACGTCGATTCCGTACGCGAAAAGATTGCCGGCATTGCCCGTACGCTCGACGCGAGCGAGGCGGGCAAGGCGCTACAAACGCGCTTTGACGACCAATGGCAGGCGGCCCGCAAGGCAGTCGACACATCGCCACTGACCACACGCCCCCAGGCGCCGCGCGTATTGTTCGTGCTGAACAACGCCGGCAATCAGGCGTTTGTCGCGGGACAGCGCACCGCCGCCGATGCCATGCTCGCCTATGCCGGCGCGCGCAACGCGATGCAGGGCTTCAACGGCTACCGGCCGTTGTCCGCCGAAGCGCTGGTCAGTGCAGCCCCCGACATCGTGCTCACCACCGACGAAGGGCTGAGCGCGATGGGCGGTGCTGACAAACTGTTCTCGAGTCCTGGCTTTGGCGCCACGCCTGCGGGCCGGGCGAAACGGGTTGCGTCACTCGACACGCTCTTTATGCTCGGCTTTGGTCCCCGGTTGCCTGCTGCCGTGACGGCGCTCAACCAGCGCTTGACGCAGGTTTGACGAACAACGTTTCCCACCCGATCCGATGAATACACCAAGCGCAGCGCGTTCCGGTATGCCGACGGACCATGCCTCTCATGTGGAATTACCCACACTCGCTGAGCGACGGAGCCGGATGGCGACCGTGTTGCTGTGCGTCCTTGCCGTAGCGCTTTGCGGGGCGACGCTTGCGGCAGTGTGTATTGGCGCTTACGGTATGACGCCGCAGGTAGTCTGGTCCGCGCTAACCGTGAACTCCGATGCTGCGGTGAATGACCCTGCGATTCAGCAAGCTCAGGCCGTGCTGTTCAGCATCCGGTTGCCACGCGTGGTGCTCGCCATACTCGTCGGTGCGGGCTTCGGTGCTGCCGGTAGCGCCTTGCAAGCCCTCTTTCGCAATCCGCTGGCTGACCCGGGACTGATTGGCATTTCGAGCGGCGCCGCCCTCGGTGCGTCCACGTTGATCGTGCTTGGGCCGCTTCTGGGTGCGTCGTTTGCTGTGGCTGGCTTGTATGTCTTGCCGGTTGCTGCGTTCGTTGGCGCGCTGGCGGTTTCCGCGCTGGTCTATCGACTTGCCGCCGCACGCGGACGGCTTGCATTGCCGTTATTGCTGCTGGCGGGGATCGCGATTAACGCGCTGGTGGGCGCCGTCATCGGGCTGCTCACCTATATCGCCGACGACACCCAGCTCCGCTCGCTGACGTTCTGGAGCCTCGGCAGTCTAGGTGGCGCGCAATGGCCGATGCTAGCCGCGGTGATTCCATTCGTTCTGCTAGGCATCGTCCTGATCGCCCGCAACGGCCATGCACTCAACGCGCTGCAACTTGGCGAGACGGAGGCTCAGCATCTGGGCGTACCGACTCAACGCGTCAAGCGCACGGTGTTGGCCGCTTCTGCCTTGAGCGTGGGGGCCTTAGTCTCATGCACCGGGGTGATAGGTTTTGTCGGGCTGGTGGCGCCACATTGCGTACGGCTTGCGTGCGGCCCGAACCAGCGCGTGGTGATGCCCGGCGCCATGCTCCTTGGGGCGACCTTAACGGTGCTCGCCGACCTGGCTGCACGCACGGTGGCCGCCCCGGCAGAAGTCCCGCTCGGCATCTTCACCGCGTTGCTAGGGGCACCGTTCTTCCTCGTGCTGTTGTGGCGAAGCCGCGGTCAGCTCGGCTTGTGAGCGGGCAGCTCAATGAACCGGATGGAGCAGAGATAGGATGTTGATCGCGAGCAATTTGAGTGTGACGCGAGGCGAAACCGCGGTATTGCGGAGCCTTTCGCTAGCCGTGAAGCCCGGCGCTTTGACGGCGCTCCTTGGACGCAATGGCGTCGGTAAAAGCACGTTGCTCAAGGCGCTGGCGGGAGAGTTTGACGGCGCAGGCGCCATGCGGGCTTTGCGCATGAGCGGCGAGCTGACGCTCAACGGCGAACCGCTGCATGCGATTCCGCCGCAACGCCTTGCTCTGTTGCGCGCCGTGTTACCGCAATCGTCCCAGCCTGTGTTTCCGTTCAGTGTTGAAGAGATCGTCCTGCTTGGGCGCTACCCTCATGTCCGCGGCGGCGCGCCTTCAAGGCGCGATCGGGAGATCGTCGGCGAGGCGCTGGCACTCGCGGAGGCGAGTGGACTCGCCGGGCGCGAGATCACCACGCTGTCCGGGGGCGAACTGGCGCGAGTCCAGTTTGCCAGGGTCCTTGCCCAGCTCTGGCCTGTTGCCAGTGTCAATCCAGATCAAGGCGGGGCCATGCCCCGCTATCTCCTGCTGGACGAGCCGACCGCTGCCCTTGATATTGCGCACCAGCACGGTCTGCTTGCCACAGTCCGGGACATGGCGCGCCGCTGGAACCTCGGTGTGCTGGCAATCGTGCATGACCCGAATCTCGCGGCGCGGCATGCCGACACGATCGCCCTGCTTGCGCAGGGCACGATAATCGCGCAAGGCACACCGCACGAAATCATGCGGCCGGAGTTGATCGAGCGATGCTACGGTTTTGCTGTGCGCATGCTCGACTCCGGCACGGAGACGGCACCCGTCGCGGTACCCGCTTAGGCGCCTAGTGCAAACCGCTTACTGCAAACCGCTTAGTGCCTGATATCCAGCGCAGCCGTCAGATCGCCCATCGGCGCGGCGCCGTTGCTGGCTAGCGCCGCGTCACGTGCCGCGAGGCCCGGCAGCGTCGGCAGAGAGAAGCGGTGCGTGATGAAGCGCAGGATCGAGGTCGTGTCGTATTGCGTGTGATCGACGTAACCTTTCTTCGCAAACGGCGAGATGATCAGCGCCGGGATGCGCGTACCCGGACCCCAGCGGTCGCCCTTCGGCGGAGCGACGTGATCCCAGAAGCCGCCGTTTTCATCGTAGGTGACAACCACGAGCATGTTGTTCCACTGCGGGCTCTTCTGCAGATGCGAGATCAGGTCCGCGATATGTTGATCGCCCGAGGCGACGTCGGTATAACCCGCGTGTTCGTTCAGGTTGCCCTGCGGCTTATAGAACGACACCTGCGGCAGCGTCCCGGTATCAATCGCCTTGATGAACTCGGAGCCGGCGAGACCACCGTCGAGCAAATGCTGCGCGCGATTCGCGGTGCCTGGTGCGAGATCGGCGAAGTAATTGAACGGCTGGTGGTGCGGCTGGAAGTTCGGTGCAGTGAGATTCGACCCATAGATCACACCCGATGTGCCGTTTTGCGCCGACGATAGCGCCGCGCCCCAGGCGCCGCCGTACCACGCCCAGGAAACATGGGCGTTGTTCAACAGATCGCCGATGTGTTGCTGGGTCTGCGGTGGCAGGGTCGTCGCAGAGGTCGGATCGGCCAGGTTCGCATCGCCGCCCGCTGCTGCCTTGTTGCCGCTCGGCTGATACGGCGGCTGCATCGTGTTGATCGCGTAGAAGTCCGGCGTCAGGTTGCCCGAGAGCACGTATTTAGGCGGCCCGTTCAGCGACGACGCTGGCGAGTTGACCGCGAGCTTGAGCGTGACACCGTCGCTCTCCACGGCCGAGATCGAGCCGGCTGCCGGACTCGTGTTCGCGTTCGGATAAGTCGGCGTGCACGCGCAGACCAGCCATTGGTGGTTCAGGAACGAGCCGCCAAACGCGCCCATAAAGAAGTTGTCGGCCAGCGTGTATTGCTGGGCAATCTTCCACAATGGCAGCTTGTCGGCATTGAGCGTGTAGTGACCCATGACGAGGCCGCCGGAGTCGGCCCATGCCGCGAACTTGTCGTTCTTGCCGCCGTCGATCTGCATCTGGTTCTCGTAGAACCGGTGATACAGATCGCGCGTCGTCGCGCTGATCGGGGTGTTGAAGCCGTTCGGATCGTCGATGGCGAACGGGCTGTTCGGCAAATTGGCGGTCATGGCTTGCGTCACGACAGGTGTCACGCCGGTTTGCGTCAGACCGTTCCACACGCTCGGCAGCGTTGCGAGCGTAGAGCCGTCGCGATCGACCTGCTTCGCGCTGGCGGCCGTGACGTTCGCCAGGCCGTTGGCGCTGGGGAAGTTACCGTACAGATTGTCGAAGCTGCGGTTTTCCGCATAGATCACCACAACCGTCTTGATAGACGTCAGGTCGGGTTGGGTAACGCCGCTGCCTCCGCACGCATAAAGGCTTACTAAAGCGGCGATCGCGACAGGCATCGCGCAGATCAATCTCTTATCCATTGTGTGTGTTCTCTCTCTCTCGCGTTGTGGGCGGGCCGCGTGCAGTACCTGCTCGAACGGCCGCGTGCGAGATTCTGGCGAGAGAATTTGACAGGAAAATGTAAATAATTACAAAAGCCATTCTTGTACGTTTTGTTCGTATGGCAAATGTCATATTTAAGTAACGCATATGCAATACGATCGAGAACTTCATCATGGCAACCCCACACCATCTCTATGCGGCTTGGTCTCACGAGGATTCGGAAAACTTTTGTTCGACCAACGGCACTGCGTCGCGGCTGGGCGGGGGGACTTCAAGCGGCACTGGCGATCGCATTGACGACGATATTTGCGGCGTGCGATGCCGGCGCACCGACAGCGTCCAGCGCTGCGGCCGCGTCGTCGGCTGCCGTGCCTCTGGTCGCAGCGCCGCCTGCACTAGGCTCCGCCGTGCAGGCGGCCGCACGAGAGGGCGCTCAGAGCCGCGCGCAGGTTTACGAATCGGTGCGTCAAATGGCGGCGCTCGGCAAGCAGATCTTCTTCGACGCGTCGCTCTCCGGTTCCGGCAAGCTCGCCTGCGCGTCGTGCCACGATCCCGGCCATGCGTACTCGCCGGCGAACTCGCTCTCCGTGCAACTGGGCGGCGCCGACATGCACCGCAGCGGCCACCGTGCCGCGCCGACGCTGAAATATCTGCAATCGGTGCCGGCGTTTAGCGAGCACTATCACGAGTCGGATGACGACGGCGACGAAAGCATCGATGCCGGCCCGACCGGCGGTTTGACGTGGGACGGGCGGGTTGACCGCGGCTCATACCAGGCGCGGATTCCGCTGCTATCGTCGTTTGAAATGGGCAGCACACCGGCAAAGATCACGGCGGCGGTGAAGGCCGCGCCTTACGCCGATGCATTCCGTACGGCTTTCGGCGAGCATGTTTTCGCTAGCGACGACGCCACCTTCAAGGCCGTGCTGCAGGCGCTGGAGACCTTCGAGCAGGCGCCTGAAATCTTCTACCCGTACACGAGCAAATACGACGCGTATCTGGCGGGCAAAGCGCAACTGACCCCAGCCGAACTACGCGGTCTGCAGCTCTTCAACGACGAGAAGAAGGGCAATTGCGCGAGCTGCCATATTAGCCAGCGCACGATGAGCGGCGCCCCGCCGCAGTTCAGCGATTTCGGTTTGATTGCGATCGGCGTGCCGCGCAATCCCGCGTTGCCGGTGAATCGCGATCCACAGTTTTACGACCTCGGCGCTTGCGGGCCGGAGCGTACCGATCTGAAGGGGCGCGACGAATTCTGTGGCATCTTCCGCACGCCGACGTTGCGTAACGTCGCGTTGAAGAAGAGCTTCTTCCACAACGGCATCTATCATTCGCTGGATCAGGTGGTGCGCTTTTACGTCCAGCGCGATACGAATCCGGAGAAGTTTTACCCGGTCGTGAAAGGGAAAGTGCAGAAGTTCGATGATTTGCCGCAGCGTTACTGGGCCAATCTGAATACCGATCCGCCTTTCGATCGCAAGCCTGGCGACAAGCCGGCGCTCGATGAGGCCGAAATCAAGGATGTAGTCGCGTTCCTGAATACGCTGACCGATGGCTACAAACCGGCGCAGCAATGAGTGGAGCGGGCCTGCAACGCTGTGCCCGCGGACATTTTGCTGCACCTGCACCTTGAAACTGCCACCTGTTTTCGCTATCAGTGCGTTTAGAAGAATTCATACTCATGAGCACTTTTCGGGCGCTAAACTGGTCGGAGTAGTTGCAACTCAGCCAAGTAGCTGAGTGAAAACGATCTCAAGGAGAAAACGCATGTCGACTGAAACGAAGTGTCCGTTTAACCACACCGCGGGTGGCGGCACGTCGAACCGAGACTGGTGGCCGAATCAGCTAAGCCTAAAAATCCTGCATCAACACTCCTCCTTGTCCGACCCCATGGACAAGGACTTCAACTACGCTGAAGCGTTCAAGAGCCTCGACCTGGCGGCCGTAAAGAAGGATCTCCTGGCGGTAATGACTGACTCAAAGGACTGGTGGCCCGCGGACTTCGGCCACTATGGTCCTCTGTTTATTCGTATGGCATGGCATAGCGCCGGCACGTATCGGACTGGCGACGGGCGTGGCGGCGCCGGATCCGGCCAGCAGCGCTTTGCGCCGCTGAATAGCTGGCCCGACAACGTGAGCCTCGACAAGGCGCGCCGGCTGATCTGGCCGGTCAAACAGAAATACGGCAACAAAATCTCCTGGGCCGACCTCATTGTCCTCACGGGCAACGTCGCGCTCGAATCGATGGGATTCAAGACTTTCGGCTTCGGCGGCGGACGTGAGGATTCCTGGGAGCCGGACGAAGACGTCTACTGGGGCACCGAGACCAAGTGGCTGGACGACAAGCGCTACACCGGCGATCGGAACCTCGAAAATCCGCTCGGCGCGGTTCAGATGGGCCTGATTTACGTCAATCCGGAAGGCCCGAACGGCAATCCGGATCCGCTCAAGGCGGCTGTGGATATTCGCGAGACATTTGCTCGCATGGCAATGAACGACGAGGAGACGGTTGCACTCATCGCCGGCGGCCACACGTTTGGCAAGACCCACGGCGCTGGCGATGCATCCCTTGTGGGCCCCGAGCCGGAAGCGGCGCCGATCGAGCAGCAAGGCCTCGGCTGGAAGAGCGGCTATGGCAGCGGCAAAGGTCGTGATGCCATCACGAGCGGTCTGGAAGTGACCTGGACCACTACGCCGACGAAGTGGAGCAATGACTTCTTCAAGCACCTGTTCGGCTACGAATGGGAACTGACGAAGAGCCCGGCCGGTGCGCATCAGTGGAAGCCGAAGGGCGATGCCGGCGCCGGTACCGTGCCTGATCCGCAGGACCCGTCGAAGTCCCGCACACCCTCCATGCTGACTACGGACCTCGCGCTGCGCTTCGATCCGGCTTACGAAAAAATTTCGCGGCGTTTCTACGAAAATCCGGATCAGCTCGCCGACGCGTTTGCCCGGGCGTGGTTCAAGTTGACGCACCGCGACATGGGTCCGCGTGCCCGCTATCTCGGCCCGGAAGTTCCGACTGAAGAGTTGCTTTGGCAAGATCCGATCCCTGCAGTCAATCATCAATTGATCGATGCGCAGGACATCGCCGCCCTCAAGGCCAAGATCCTGGCTTCAGGGTTGCCCATTTCTCAGTTGGTTTCGACAGCCTGGGCGTCAGCGTCTACGTTCCGCGGTTCCGACAAGCGCGGCGGTGCAAACGGCGCTCGAATTCGCCTCGCGCCGCAAAAGGATTGGGAAGTCAACCAGCCGGCTCAACTGGCGAAGGTACTGGAGACGCTCGAGGGTATCCAGCGCGAGTTCAACAGTGCGCAGTCCGGCGGCAAGCAGGTCTCGCTTGCTGATCTGATCGTATTGGCCGGTGCTGCAGGCGTCGAGAAAGCGGCGAAGAATGCGGGCCACGAGGTGACGGTGCCGTTCGCGCCGGGTCGTGCGGATGCGTCGCAAGCGCAAACCGATGTAGAAGCCTTTGCGGTGCTCGAGCCGATCGCAGATGGCTTCCGTAACTACCTCAAGGGCAAGTACACGGTATCGGCGGAGTCGTTGCTGGTAGATAAGGCGCAATTGCTGAAGCTGACCGCGCCGGAGATGACGGCGCTCGTGGGCGGCCTGCGTGTCTTGAATGCCAACTTCGGACAGGCCCAGCACGGCGTGTTTACCAAGCGTCCGGAAACGCTGACCAACGACTTCTTCGTCAACCTGCTCGATATGGATACGGAGTGGAAGCCGGTTTCGGATGCCAATGACGTGTTTGAAGGTCGCGATCGCGCAACCGGTGAGGTCAAGTGGACCGGCACGCGCGTCGATCTCATCTTCGGTTCGCACTCGCAGCTCCGGGCCTTCTCGGAAGTCTATGGGAGTTCGGATGCGCAGGCGAAGTTTGTCCACGACTTTGTGGCGGCCTGGAACAAGGTGATGAACCTCGATCGCTACGATCTCGCGTGATGGGAGAGGCCGGGTCTTAGAGACCTTATGCTGAAACAGGACGGCCGATCGCAAGATCGGCCGTTTTGCTTGTGCGGCGCTAAAAGGCTCCGCGAGCTTAGAGAATTTATTGGTAGGACTGCGAAAGTATTTTCTTGTCCCCGTACATTTGTTGGCTAAGCCCTTGACAAACGTTCGCCGATACCCGCTAAGCATTCACTCAAGCTGCGCAAAAAATAATTTCACAAATACGCTTGACGTCCCCCTAGGGGCATCGCATAATTCGCCTCCCGTTTGATGACGGACGCGAAGAAAGCAGAGCTTCTGAGCGAGAGTTCTTTAAAAATTAACAGCCGATAAGTGTGGGCGCTTGATGGCGACGCGATGATGGATTCTTCGGAGTCTGTCGACAAGCGAAAGTATCAAGTCTCACACAGTAATGAAAGGAAGGTTTTCCTGTCTCTGGACAGGTTAATCATTCGTCAGTACGTTGAGTGAGCGACCGGTTGGTAAAACAACCGAAAACAGTAACAGGAATTGAACTGAAGAGTTTGATCCTGGCTCAGATTGAACGCTGGCGGCATGCCTTACACATGCAAGTCGAACGGCAGCACGGGGGCAACCCTGG
>NZ_FNCJ01000051.1 GCF_900100735.1 Paraburkholderia phenazinium
CAGGACTTCCTGGCGACCTACGGCATTTGCGACGAGGACACGGTGCTGCACTCGTCGACGATCAACTTCGACGTGGCGCTGCACGAGACGCTGCCGGCGCTCTTGCGCGGCGCGACGGTGGAGATGCGCGGCGTGCAGCCATGGGACCTGCAAAGCCTGAGCGAACGGCTGGTCAGCCGCGCGGTGACCTTCGCGCGCATTCCGACCGCGCTGTGGCAGCAGTGGCAGCGCCACGCGCCGCCGCGTGAGCGGCTCGCGCTGCGTCAGGTGACGGTGGGTGGCGAGGCGCTGCCGGGCGATGCGCTGGGGCGCTGGCGCGAGGGGCCGCTCTCGGACATCCGGCTGGACAACCTGTACGGGCCGACGGAGACGACGGTCGCAGCGCTGTACCGGCGCACGCAGGCCGACGACGTGCAGCAGGTTACGGTGCCGATCGGCCAGCCGTATCCGGGACGCACGGCCCGCGTGTTCGATACGTTTGGCGACGAAGCGCCGGTGGGCGGGCTGGGGGAACTATGCATTGGTGGGCCGACAGTGGCGCGCGGCTATCTGGGACGCGCGGGGCTGACGGCGGAGCGGTTCGTGCCGGACCCGTACGGAGCGCCGGGCTCGCGCGTGTACCGCAGCGGCGACCTGTGCCGGATGCGCGAGGACGGCACGGTGGAGTTTCTCGGGCGGCTGGACCAGCAGGTAAAGCTGCGCGGGCAGCGCATCGAGCTGGGCGAGATCGAGGCGGTGCTGCGGCAGTGCGAGGGCGTGCGCGAGGCGGCGGTGATCGTGGTGGGCGAGGCGCAGAAGCAGCGGCTCGCGGCGTATGTGTCGGGTGACGCACAAACCGGGCTGCACGGGCAGCAGACGCTGGATGGCGAGTCACTGCAACGGGCGTTGGAGCAAAAGCTGCCGGGCTACATGGTGCCGTCGTCGGTGACAGTGCTGGCGCGGCTGCCGTGGATGCCGAACGGCAAGCTCGACCGCGCGTCGCTGCCGGCGCCGCAGGCGGGCACCCGCGAGCGGGTGGCGCCGTCGGGCGAAGCGGAGTCGGTGTTGCTGTCGATCTGGACGGCGGTGTTGGGGCGCGACGATCTGGGCGTGACGGATAACTTCTTCGAGGCGGGAGGCGACTCGATCCAGAGCCTGCAGATCATCGCGCGGGCGCGCGAGGCGGGGTGGCGCCTGACGCCGCGGCAGGTGTTCGAGCATCCGACGGTGGCGGGTCTGGCGCAGCGCGCGCAGCGGCTGGAGGCGGGCGGCGTGCAGGAGGTGGACGACGGCGCGGCGCTGGAGCTGACGCCGATCCAGAGGCTGTTCTTCGAGCGCTATCCGCAAGGGGAATCGCACTGGAACCAGGTGGTGCTGCTGAAGGTGCATGGGCGCCTGAACCACAGGGCGCTGGAGCGCGCGGTGCAGGCGCTGGAGGTGAGGCACGACGCGCTGCGCTTGAGGTTC
>NZ_FNCJ01000037.1 GCF_900100735.1 Paraburkholderia phenazinium
TCAGGTTTACGTTGGCATAGGCGCATTTGGACTGCGGAGGCCATTTTTCACGAGAGGCAGGCAATCCCCATGAGTGACCGAACCGCCGCGCACGTAGTGTGCGGGCGGGATGAATGAGCGCTGTGTCACTAACGCGGAAAATGCGAGAGAGGATCTTGTCTTCGGACCACTCCGGGTTAATTCAAGTGGTGGACACCTAAAAGCTAGCGGTTTTCAGCCCGCTTTCTTTGCTTACTTTCTTTGCGGCGGCAAAGAAAGTAAGTGCCGCCCCGCACAGGGGCGAAGCTAATAGACCGATAAGAAAGCAAGGAAAGGCCAACACCATAATAAAACCAACAAAAACCCCAAACCAAACCATAAACAAAAAATAAAAACCAACCCCGGCGGAGCCAAAAAAAAGAAAACCCAAACCCAAAATATGAAGTGCAACAAACACCACATTTCCGCAAAAATCGCCAAATAAGTACAGCAAAAAAGCGAAAACCCCCGCCATCCGCTATAGTCACTTTTTTTCAGATGCCGGCCCAACGCACACACGAGTGACGCAGTCATGAAACAACCATGACCATCCCGTGGCCGCAAGCCCATTGAAAACCCCGAACCAAGCGCCTGCGGCAAACAAAAAACCGCCGCGCATTTAGCCACGCAGGAGCATCCCCGAACATGAACGCCCGCGAACCCGCTTTCGTCTCCGCCTCGCGCAGCAGCCGTCTGCGCCAAATGCTCACCAGCACCCAGCTCGAATTCATGATGGAGGCCCACAACGGCCTCTCCGCCCGTATCGTCCGCGAAGCCGGCTTCAAGGCCATCTGGGCCTCCGGGCTTGCCATCTCCGCCCAGTTCGGCGTGCGCGACAACAACGAAGCCAGCTGGACCCAGGTCGTCGATAACCTCGAATTCATGGCCGACGCCAGCGATCTCCCCATCCTCCTCGATGGCGATACCGGCTACGGCAACTTCAACAACGTTCGCCGGCTCGTGCGCAAGCTCGAACAACGTGGCATCGCCGGCGTTTGTATCGAGGACAAGCAGTTCCCCAAAACCAATAGCTTCATCAACGGGGAACGCCAGCCGCTCGCTGAAATGGACGAGTTCTGCGGCAAGATCAAAGCCGGTAAAGATTCTCAGACCGACGAAGACTTCTCCATCGTCGCACGCGTCGAGGCGCTCATCGCCGGCTGGGGCATGGACGAAGCGCTGCGCCGCGCCGAGGCCTATCGTCAGGCTGGCGCCGACGCGATCCTGATTCACAGCAAGCTGTCGCGCCCCGACGAGATTCTCGAATTCGCCCGCGAATGGGCCGGCCGTGGTCCGCTCGTGATCGTGCCGACCAAGTACTACAGCACGCCCACCGAAGTGTTCCGCGAAGCCGGTATCAGCACCGTCATCTGGGCGAATCATCTGATCCGCGCCTCGACCTCGGCCATGCAGGCCGTCGCCAAGGAAATTCACGCCAGCGAGACGCTCGTCGATGTCGAAGACCGTATCGCCTCGGTCAACGAGATCTTCCGTCTGCAGGACGCCGACGAGTACTCGGAAGCCGAAAACCGCTATCTGTCGGCTTCGCGCGCCTCGGCTTCGGCCGTCGTGCTCGCCGCCAGCCGTGGCGCCGGCCTCGAAGCCGTCACCGCGGATCGCCCCAAGGTCATGCTGCCGATCGCCGGCAAGCCGCTCCTGCGCTGGCTCGTCGATGCGTTCAAGAAGCAGGGCGTCAACGACATCACCGTGGTCGGCGGCTATCGCGCCGATGCCATCGAAACCGCCGGCATCAAGCTGGTCGTCAACGAACGTCATGCGGAAACCGGCGAGCTGGCGTCGCTCGCTTGCGCCGTCGATGCGCTCAAGTCGGATACCGTGATCTCCTACGGCGACCTGCTGTTCCGCAGCTATATCGTGCGCGATCTGGTCGAAAGCGAAGCGCCGTTCAGCGTCGTGGTCGATTCGTCGCCGACCGAGTCGGTCAATCGCAGCGTGCGCGATTTCGCATGGTGCTCGGCGCCGGACGATCGCGGTCTGTTCGGCAACAAGGTGCTGCTAAAGCGCGTCTCGAGCGAGTGGCAACAGGAAGGCTCGAACGATGCCAGGCAGCCGGACGGCCGCTGGGTCGGTCTGTTGAACGTGCGCGGCGAGGGCCGTGAGCGTCTGCAAGCTGTGCTCACCACGTTGCGTACGCGTCCGGATTTCGACAAGCTCGATATGCCCACGTTGCTCAACGCGCTGATCGATACCGGTGAGGCAATCGAAGTGCAATACGTGCACGGTCACTGGCGCGGCGTCAACGATCTGGACGACTTCCGCCGGGCCGGCGATTTCGCCCACGCGCAAACGCCGCTCGCCGCTGGCGGAGAGGCGCAATGATCGAGGCTGCACAGTTTGTCGAAGCGGCGCGCGCGCGTGGCTTCGACTGGTATGCCGGCGTGCCGTGCTCGTACCTCACGCCGTTTATCAACTACGTGCTGCAGGACCCGTCGCTGCATTACGTCTCGGCGGCCAATGAGGGCGATGCGGTTGCCCTGATCGCCGGCGTCACGCTCGGCGCACAGAATGGCCGCCGCGGCGTCACGATGATGCAGAACTCGGGCCTCGGCAATGCCGTCAGTCCGCTGACGTCGCTCACCTGGACGTTCCGTCTGCCGCAATTGCTGATCGTCACCTGGCGCGGCCAGCCGGGCGTCGCCGACGAGCCGCAGCATGCGCTCATGGGACCGGTCACGCCCGCGATGCTCGACACCATGGAGATTCCTTGGGAGACCTTCCCGACGGAAGCCGACGCCATCGGTCCGGCGCTCGATCGTGCGACCGCTCATATGGACGAAACCGGTCGTCCGTATGCGCTCGTCATGCAGAAGGGCAGCGTCGCGCCCTACGAGTTGAAGCAGGGCGACAGCGCAGCACGCCGCACGCCGAGCGCGCCGCAAGCGCAGTGGCGCGGTTTGGCGGCGGATGCTTTGCCGTCGCGTCAGGCCGCCTTGCAGCGCGTGATCGCGCACACGCCGTCTGATTCGACCGTGGTGCTGGCATCCACCGGTTTTTGCGGCCGTGAGCTGTACGCGCTCGACGACCGCCCGAACCAGTTGTACATGGTCGGCTCGATGGGTTGCCTGACGCCGTTCGCGCTGGGTCTCGCGCTCACGCGTCCCGACCTGCACGTGGTCGCTATCGATGGCGATGGCGCCGCGCTGATGCGCATGGGCGCATTCGCCACCCTCGGCGCGTATGGCCCGGCCAATCTGACGCACGTCCTGCTCGACAACGGCGCGCACGATTCGACCGGCGGCCAGGCGACGGTTTCCGCGCAAGTGTCGTTTGCCGGCGTCGCGGCTGCTTGCGGCTACGCGTCGGCGGTCGAAAGCGACGATCTGGCCGTGCTCGACGAAGTGCTCGCCGCGCCGCAACTGAACGGTCCGCGTTTCGTGCGCCTCGCGATCCGTCGCGGCACACCCGATGGCTTGCCGCGTCCCACCATTACTCCGCCCGATGTGAAGACGCGCCTGATGCGCCATATCGGCACTGCTCAAGGAGCCCAATGATGCTGTTGCTCAACCCCGGCCCGGTGACGTTGACTGAGCGCGTGCGCCAGAGTCTGCTGCAACCGGACCTGTGCCATCGTGAGAGCGAGTTTTTCGATCTGCAGGAAGAAGCACGCACGCGTCTGTTGCAGATCTATCAGCTCGACCCCGCCGAATGGCAAGCCGTGCTGATGACCGGTTCGGGCACCGCCGCCGTCGAAAGCATGATCGCGGGTCTCGTGCCGGAGAACGGCAAGCTGCTGGTGATCGAGAACGGTGTGTACGGCGAGCGCATCACGCAGATTGCCAGCCAGTACCGCATTGCGCACGAGTCGCTCAAGCACGACTGGATGCAGGCGCCCGACCTCGAGCGGATTGCTGCGCGTCTCGACGCCGGCGAGGGCTTTACGCACGTGGCGGTGATTCATCACGAGACCACTACCGGCCGCCTGAACGATCTGCAGGCATTGGCTGCGGTTTGCCGCGCGCGCGGCGTGCGTTTGCTGGTGGATGGCGTCAGTAGTTTCGCCGCCGAAGCGATCGACTTCGCCGATAGCACCATCGCGGCAGTGGCGGCGACCGCCAACAAATGCCTGCACGGCGTGCCGGGTGCGTCGTTTGTGGTGGTGCGGCGCGAAGCGCTGGCGCATGCGGCGAGCCGTACCTACTACCTGGACCTGGGGCGTCTCGCCAAGCTGCAGGATCAGCGCAATACGCCGTTTACGCCGTCGGTGCATGCCTACTACGCGCTTGTCGAGGCGTTGCGTGAGCTCGACGACGAAGGTGGCTGGAAGGCGCGTCACGCGCGCTATGCCGCGCTGGCCGAGCAGGCTCGCGCGGGCCTGGCTGCGCGCGGCATGGAGAGCGTGCTGCCGCCTGAGCAGTCGTCGGTGGTGTTGCGTGCCTACCGGCTGCCCGCCGGCATCAGCTATGTGCAACTGCACGATGCGCTGAAGGCGCGCGGTTTTGTCATCTACGCAGGGCAAGGCGGCCTGTCGGCGGAACTGTTCCGCATCTCGACCATGGGCAACATCCATCCTGCGGATGTCGACCGTCTGCTGCAAGGCTTTACCGAGCTGATGCGTTAACGCATGCCGCGTGCTGCCCGAGCGTTCGCCAACCGCCTGGTGGCGCCGCGCAGCACGCGTCGAATGCCTGGCATGGCGGTTTACACCGGATCTTTGTCCGGCGGCCCCTCCGGCCGTTGCGGCTCGTCGTTGTGATGGCCCGGCGAGGGCGGCACGAACGGTTCGCCCTCCGGATCGCGCGTCGGGTCCGCAAGCGGGTCTGGGATCGGAGTGGTATGCATGCGGCAAATCATGACGTCACCTCGCGGGAGGGGTGCGGCGCCCCGCTGCGCGGGATACGCTCAACTGCCAGTAGTGCTCGGCGCGAAACACATCCTCGTAGCCATGCGGCCCGAACGCGCGTAACTGGCTCTCATAAGCATAGACCGCCTCGCGCTTTAAAAGCGCCTGACGTTCGGCATCGATCCTGTGATCGACCGACGGATGCGCCGGCGTCGCCCGAATGCCGCGCTGCGCCAGATCCGCGAGGCGCGCCTCGACCACGCCCGGCTGGCGACGGTGGATCGCATCCTCGTAGGCAAACCACGTCAGATGCGACAGCCGTGGCAGGATTTCGCAGCACGCGTCGTAGACCAGCGCATGGTCGCCGTGGTGCAGCCCGAGCGGCATCACCAGTGTGTTGGCGGTCGAGCGGTAGATGGTTTCTTCGAGCGCGGCCGCCAGCTTGCCGATCGACGGCGAGTCGAGATACTGGCTGTCGCGAAACGGCATCCTCACCGGCACCGCGTCGAGCAACTCGAGCGCACAGTTGTCTTCCAGCGTGCGCGCATTGACCGATTCATGCGCGCTGGTGAAACCGGCCTTGAGATCCCATTCAGTTTGCATATCCGGCTCGGGCGCCGCCGCGAAGACGGTGCAGACTACCGCGTCGGGATGGGTGGCGAGCAACGCGCCGCAACTGAACACGGCGTCGTCGAAATGGGGCGAGACAACAAAGAGACGCGGACTGGTTTCGCTCATGGGAGTCGCTATAGGTTCGCGGAGGCGTGGCACGCCGTATCCGGCATGCCGACGGAAATGCGTCACCTCAGCTTAGTCGGAATTGGCGCGGCTTGCGCGGGACCTCCGCCTCTCCGCAAAGCCTGTGCCTGCTCGCCAAGGTTTCCACGAGGCGTTCCGTAAGCGGTCCCCTTTGCTTGGCGCACGCTCTTCGCGTGGCTGCTCACCTGAAGCGGGCGAGGGGCGCCGCGCTCACACCTCGCGCAAATCCTCCGGAGTATCGACGTCGCGCAGAATGCCCGGATCGTCGAGATCGAGTCGCGCGACCTGGTGAGCAGCGAGCAAGGCGCGCGCACCGGTGTCGCCGTCGAGTTCCCGCAGAGCGTCGCGGTGCTCGGGGCCGAAGCCGACCGGGTGTCCGCGTTGGCCTTGATAGAACGGCACCACGATCGATGCGCCGCCGTCGAGCGTGCGTGCTACCGCTTCCACGGTGGAGACCGCAATGCGCGGCATATCGGCGAGCGCGACGATCCAGCCTTCCGAGTCGGCGCTCGCGTCGATGCCGGCGGCGAGGCTCGCTCCCATGCCGCGTTCGGCGTCGGTGGAGAACACCACGTCGCAACCGGCTTCGTTGAGCATGTGGGCCAGCGCCTCCGAGCCGGGTCTCACCACGGCCAGCACGCGGCTCACTACCAGCAAGAGGCGATGGGCGGCCTCATGGGCGACGATGCCGCCGTCCGGCATGCGGGCGAGCAGTTTGTTGTGCAGACCGGCCGGATCGAATCGCGACCCGTAGCCGGCTGCAAGCAGCACGCCGGTGGCGAGCGAGGCGTAGGCCATGGGCGGCACCTGAAGAGGGGATGAGCCGATTGTGCGGCGCAACGGGCGAGCAGGCAAGCACCAATGTCAGCACGAATGCGCCATACCGCTCAATCCCGCCATCCTCGCCATCCTCTTTTGGAAGACCTCACAGGTCACGCCTCACCAGGTCCAGGCTGACCGCGTCAAACCCGTATCGGCGTGAGCACCTTGTCCAGCGTGATCGGCAGATCGCGCACCCGCACGCCGGTGGCGTGATAGACCGCGTTCGCCAGCGCGGCCACGACGCCGGTCAGGCCAATCTCGCCAATCCCCCGCACCCCAAGAGAGTTGATGTGCGGATCGGGCTCGTCGATAAAACTGACGTCGAGCGTGCCAATGTCCGCATTCACCGGCACGTGATACTCGGCGAGATTCATATTGACGAAGCGGCCATAGCGCTCATCGAGCAACGTGTCTTCTTCGAAGGCGGCGCCCACGCCCCACACCATGCCCCCCATCATCTGGCTGCGCGCGGTCTTCTGATTGAGAACCCGGCCGACGTCGTACACGCCTACGATGCGCGGCACCCGGATCGTGCCGAGATCCGCATCCACGTGTACCTCGACGAACACCGCGCCAAACGAATGCAGCGAATATTCAGTGCGCTCCTGGCCGGGCTTCACGCTCACCACGGCCTCGATGGGCTGGCCGCCGGCGCGCGCGAGAATCGCGGCTGCGGGGTCGCGCAGCGATGGATTCGAGCGGCTCACCACCCAGCCGTTCTCTACGCTTACATCGGACGAATCCATGCCGTGCAGCGGCGAGGCGTTGTCGGCCACCGCGAGCGAGACCAACCGGTTTCGCACCTGCACGCAGGCATCGTGTACCGCCGGCGACACGCTCGCGGCCGATTGCGAGCCGCCCGAGCCGGGCGCCGCCGGCAGGGTCGAATCGCCCAGTGCGAAATGGATTTTGTCGGGTGGGAAGCCGAGCGCGTCGGCGCACACCTGGGTCATCACCGTGTAGGTGCCGGTGCCGAGATCCTGCGTACCGGAGGCGACCATCGCGGTTCCGTCGGGCAGGATGCGCGCAATCGCCGCGGCTGGGCTGCGGTTGGCAGGATACGTAGCGGTTGCCATGCCGAGGCCAATCAGCGTGTTGCCGGCGCGCATCGAACGCGGCGTCGAGGTACGCCGCGACCAGCCGATTTTCTCGGCGCCAATCTCATAGCACTGACGTAGTGCCTTGCTCGAAAGCGGCTTGTTCTCCTGCGGATCCACTTCGGCATAGTTCTTCAGCCGCAGCGCGACGGGGTCCATCTTGAGCGCCCACGCGAGCTCGTCCATCGCGGATTCGAGCGCGAACGAGCCGGTGGTTTCGCCAGGCGCACGCATAAATGTGGGCGTACCCAGGTTCAACTGTACGAGGCGGTGTGTCGTCACCTGATTCGGCACGGCGTAGAGCATGCGCGTGACCATGCAGCAGGTCTCGGTCCAGTCCTCGAACATCGATGTGTTGGAGATGCTGTCGTGGCGCATCGCGGTGAGCGTGCCGTCGTGGCGCGCGGCGAGTACGAAATGCTGCTCGGTACGCGGCCGCGCGCCGACCGAACCGAACATCTGCGGGCGCGTCAAGACGAGGCGCACCGGACGTCCGGTCTGCTTCGCGGCCATCGCACAGAGCATCACATGCGACCAGGACGAGCCCTTGCCGCCGAACCCTCCGCCGATGAACGGCGAGATCACGCGCACGTCGTCGGGCGAGACGCCGAGCGCTTTCGCCACGGCGTTACGGGTACCGCTCACACCCTGGGTGGCGTCGTACAGCGTCAGTTGCGGGCCATCCCAATGCGCCATGGTGGCGTGCGGTTCCATGGGGTTGTGATGTTCGATCGGTGTCGTATAGACGGCGTCGATGTGCACGTTGCCGCTGGCGAGGCCCGCCTCGAAGTCGCCGCGCTGCGTGTCGGTCTGGCGGCCCTGCGGGCTGATCGGCGCATGCGCGTTTGCCTTGGCGCTGGTGAAGTCGTGCACGCCGGGCGTCGTTTGATAGACGATGCGCAGTTGCTGCGCTGCGTCGGTGGCGCGTTCGAGCGTGTCGGCGACCACCACTGCGACCGGTTCGTTGCTGTAATTGATCTGATTGTTTTGCAACAGCGACAGATGACGGGTGGCCGGTGGCGCCAGCGGCGGACGCCCGCCGTTGGGCAGGCGCGGCGCGTTCTGATAGGTCATGACCAGCAGCACGCCAGGCATGGCTTGCGCGCGGCTCGTGTCGATCGACGCAATGCTGCCGCTCGAAATCGTGCTTGTCACGAGCACCGCGTGCGCAATGCGCGCCTCGCCGAATTCCGCCGCGTAGCGGGCCTCGCCGGTGACTTTCAGGAGGCCGTCGGTGCGGTCCATCGGTTGACCGACCAGTGGGGCATTCAGGTTCATACGACACCTCCCGTGCGGCCAGCGGCCTGATTCACCGCGCGCACGATCGAGCGTTGCGCGAGCAGCACCTTGAAGCGGTTGCCGCTGAGCGGCTGCGCCTCGCCCATGGCGGCCGCGGCGGCTTCGCGCAGCGTGGCATCGGTGAGGGGCCGTCCGTTCAGCATCTGCTCCGCGATGCTCGCGCGCCACGGCTTATGAGCGACGCCGCCTAACGCGATATGCGCGGTCTTCACCGTATTGCCGTCCATTTGCAGGGCCGCGGCGACCGAGACGAGCGCAAACGCGTAACTCGCACGGTCGCGCACTTTCAGGTAGTGGGAGTGCTCGCTAAACAGCAGGGGCGGCAGGTCGACCGCCGTGATCAGTTCGCCGGGTTGCAGCGTCGTATCCACCTCCGGACGATCGGCGGGCAGGCGGTGAAACTCCGCGATCGGAATCGTGCGTTCGCCACGCAGGCTGCTCACGCGCACTACGGCGTCGAGCGCCGCGAGCGCCACGCTCATATCCGAGGGATTCACGGCGACACATTGAGAGCTGGCGCCGAGAATCGCGTGGGTGCGGTTTTGTCCTTCTATCGAGGCGCAGCCGCTGCCTGGCTGGCGCTTGTTGCATTGCGTGAAGGCCGTGTCGTAGAAGTAGCCGCAACGGGTGCGCTGCATCAGGTTGCCGCCGACCGTTGCCATGTTGCGCAACTGCGGCGAGGCGCCCGATAAAAAGGCCTGTGAGAGCAGCGGATATTGCTCGCGCACCAGCGCATGATTGGCCGCATCGCTATTGCGCACCAGCGCGCCGATGCGCAGGCCGCCGTCAGGCAGCGTACCGATGGTGTCGAGCCCGCGCAGACGGGTGATATCGACGAGGTGCACGGGGTGCTCCACGCCGCCTTTCATCAGATCCAGCAGATTGGTGCCGCCACCGATAAACATCGTGCCGGGTTGCTGCGCCGCGCGCAGCGCGCTGCTGACATCCACAGCGCGTTCGTAGGAGATCGCGTCCATGCCGGTGCTCCGTCAGGCGTTGCCGGAATTGCCGCCGTGCACGCTGCGCACGGCGGCGACGATGTTGGCGTACGCACCGCAGCGGCAGATATTGCCGCTCATGCGTTCGCGGATTTCGTCGTCGGAGAGTTGCGGTGGGCGGGTGCGGACGTCGGCGGTGACGGTGCTGGCGGTGCCGCTATTGAACTCGTTGAGCAGCGCTGTCGCGGAACAGAGCTGCCCGGGCGTACAGTAGCCGCACTGAAACGCGTCGTGTTCGACGAAGGCGCGCTGGATTGGACTCAGCACGCCGTTGCTGGCGAGGCCTTCGACGGTCGTGATGGTTTCGCCTTCATGCATCACCGCTAGCGTGAGGCACGAATTGACGCGCCGCCCGTCGATCAGCACGGTGCACGCGCCGCATTGTCCGCGGTCGCAGCCCTTCTTGGTGCCCATCAGGCCGGCGTATTCGCGCAGCGCGTCGAGCAGCGTCACGCGTGGCTCCAGTTGCAACGTATAAGCACGGCCGTTGATGTCGAGCGTGACCGGCCGCGGCGGCTCGGGCGCGCGTGCTTGAGCCGGTGTTGCGGCTGCCGGTTGGGTCTGCGCATGCACGTGCGGCGCTACCCCGACGGTCGCGGCCGCGGCGGCGGATTGCAGGAAGCGCCGCCGCGAGGGTTGTGCGGGGATGGTGTCGGGTTCTTCGCCCGAACCCGGAGGGACTCGATTCCTGGACATAACGTTCTGTTTGCTCCATGAAAGGTCGCTGCACACCTGCGACACATCGGTAGTCCGATGCATTCGCCTACAACGAATCAGCCAGCAATTTCAATGCCCCGACCGCGCACGGCGGCAGGGTGCGTTTCACATGCCTCCAATGTAAGACAAGTTCGGGCGCCGCTTACCGGGTCAAAAGGAAACACAGTTTTGTGCAATACAGCGGACTTCCAGACGGCCCCCTACGTCGAGGCCAAAGCAATCAAAGTCTCGCGCAGCCACACGAGCGCCGGATCGGCGTGATTGCGCGGGTGCCACGCGGCGAACGCCGTGAAGCCGCGCGCTTCGAAGGGCAAATCGAAGACGTCGAGCCGGTCCCGATGGCGGGCGGCGAAACGTGAGGGCAGCGTGGAGACGTAGTCGGTATGTGTCAGCAATTCGGGCACCAGCGTGAAATGCTGCACCGACAGCGCGACCCGCCGCGTGCGACCGAGCGCATCGAGATGCTCGTCCATGAAGCCGTGAAAGCTGCCACCGCTGGTCGATGCCAGCACATGGTCGAGCGCGCAGTAGGTGTCCAGATCGAGCGGCGCGGTGCCGCGCGGGTGCCCTTTGCGCTGAACCACGACGAATTGGTCGTCGAACAGTTTGCGGGCTCGCATGGTGGCCGGCACCATCCGCTCCGAACCGATCAGCAGATCGATCTCGCCGCGTTCGAGGCGCTCCGCTGTCGATGGCTGGTCGGCGACGATAAACGCAAGCCGCACGCCGGGGCCGGCGAGTTGCGGCAGCCGTTCCATCAACGGCAGCCCGAGCACGGAGGTGCCGTTGTCGTTGGCGGCGATCACGAAGCGACGCGTGTCCTTGTGCGGATCGAAGGCCGGCTGATGACGCACCACCACTTCGAGGTTCTTCAGCGCCGCATGCAACGGCTCCATCAAAGCCAGCGCCCGCGCGCTGCGCGTCATGCCGCGGCCGGTTTCGGCGGGGATCAGCAGCGGGTCGCCGAAGATCTGCCGCAGCCGCGCAAGCTGCGTCGAAACGGCCGGCTGGGTCAGATGCAGACGCTCGGCGGCGCGGGTGACGTTGGACTCGGCGAGCAAGGCATCGAGCGACACCAGCAGGTTCAGGTCGATGCCGCGGAGATCAATCATATTGATGGGTCGCATTCCAGTAATTGATTTCAAGAATACGTAGCCGGTCGCTAGAGTTCAAGCGTCACACAACCTCTTCTCTGGAGTCAGACATGAAAGCCTGGATGCTCGATCAACCTGGTCAACCGCTCGCCCTGCGCGAGGTCGCACAACCGCAGCCGCGCCGTGGGGCGGTGCTGGTGCGTATGGAAGCGGTGCCGCTTCTCAGCTACACGCGCAGCTACCTCGAAGGCAAGCTGCCGTATGCGTATCCGCCGGGACCGTTTTCGCCGGGTACCAATGGCGTGGGCCGGGTGGAAGCGCTCGGCGAGGGCGTGGTGGCGTTCCGGGTGGGCCAACGCGTGGCCGTGAATCCGTACTGGGTCGCGGACGAAACCGTGCGCGAACCGGCGCAGGCGCTGCTCGGCCTGACGGCCATCAGCGCCGACAGCGGTGCGCTGCTGGCCGAGTTCCCGCACGGCACATGGCGCGAGCTGGCCGAATTTCCGGCGGCGACGCTGATTGCGCTGGACGGTCTCGACAGCAAGGATTCCGCGCGGCTTGCCGTGCTCGCCAAGCTCGTGGTGCCGTTCGGCGGCCTGCGGCGCGGCCGGCTAGCCGCTGGCGAGACGGTGGTGGTGAACGGCGCGAGTGGTTACTTCGGCTCGGCGGCAGTGCTGGCAGCGCTCGCCATGGGCGCGAGCCAGGTGGTGGCGCTCGGCAGACGGGCCGAGCCGCTGCAGGCGCTCGTCGGACTGGGGCGCGGGCGGGTGGTGCCGGTCCTGCTGTCCGGCGAGGTCGCGCAAGACGTGGCGGCGATTCGCGCCGCCTCCGGTGGAGGTGCGGATCTCGCCTTCGATATGGTCGGCCAGGCCACCGATCCGCACGCGACGCTCGCTGCCTTGCGCAGCTTGCGCCGGGGTGGCCGGCTGGTGCTGATGGGCAGCATGCAGGTGGACTTGCCGATTCCCTATCAGGAGATGCTGCTGAACAACTGGGAGTTGATCGGCCACTTCATGTACACGCGTGCTGACTATCTGGCGCTGGTGGCGTTGGTCGCCTCAGGGCAGATTTCGCTCGATGCGGTGGAGTTGAAGTCGTACTCGTTCGCCGGTCTGGAGGAGGCGATCGATGCTGCCGGGGAGATGGCGGGGCTGCAATGCACGGTGGTGGACTCCGACTCTGCTGCGGGACATGCCTGGGGCTGATGCAGGCGCTTACTGGTCGGCGAGCTTTGCGCTTTGGCGCAGCATGCCGGCAAAAATCGCGTCGGATACGTCTTGCGGGAAGCCGGCCGGCAACAGCGCCCCTACCGTTGCTACGACTTCCTCTGTCATCTCCGTCAAGGTCGCGATCATCTCTTCGACATCGGCCGGGGCCAACGTCACGCGTTGGCCCTGGGCAATCCAGTGACTGCGGCGGATTTCATTGATCAGGTAGTGGGCGTTCTTGCCCCGTACCGCCATGGCAAGCTTGACCCGGCGCGCAGGTAGCCGGTTCGCGCCATTGCCGATGATCGGGTGCGCAGACAGAACGTCATAGAGCGGGGTGGCCTCGTAGCGGTTCGACTTCAGGTGCGCGATGCTGAAATTCTTCGCGTGACCGTCGGTCGCGGCGAGCATCCAGAAAACCATCTGCGTCATGAAGAAATTGCGCTGGTCGAGCGTTGCCTGTTCGGAGCCGGCCAGCACTTCCATCACCTTCTGGATGCCTGGGCCGCCGTCTGATTCATATTTCGCCGCCGCGGGCGTACCGGTCGCCTGGCACATATCCTCCTGGGGAAGCCGCAGGATCCAGGAATGGTCACTCGAGAACCGCCGATCGAAGCGCTCGACGACGAGCACTTTCTGGTCTTCGAAGGTGGCGATGTCGCAATTGGCGGTAGGCAAGCCATACGCGGCCACGATCTTCGAGCACAGCCACTCGTTTTCTACGGAAGTGCGCATGTCGGCGCGCATGTTTCCAACCAGCCCAAGCGGTAGTTTGAGGATGTGTGTAGTGGGTGTACTGCCTTCCGGAAGGAGCCACTGGCCGTCGTGCCACAGAAGCGCGGTTTTTTCCTGCGCGCCGGCGATCGACAGGCGCAGGTCGTCGATGGGCTCGTGCTGGCCCGGCACGGGCGGGGCGGTTATTTCACGCAGCAGAGCGGCGACGTCTGCCTCGTTCAGTGGGCGAGCGCGGATCTGCTCGAGATCGTCCGGGGTTTCGTCGGGCGGCAGCATCTGGAGCGCACCCACGCAGTCGCGGCCCACCGTTGCCAACAACTCGAAGGGCGACGTGCCGCCAGTTTTGTAGCGTCCGGCAATACGCTCACGGATCGCCCTGCTGTCGGGCAACAGGTTATCGAAATAGTCCGACACCACCTTTCCCCGGTAGGGCTGATTGCCGGCTGTAAAAGGCAGCGAAAGCGAAAGGGGGCGCCCTTGTTCGTCCGCAATCCAGTCTTCGAAGTAGGTGAGCTTCTCCCCGTCTCTGGTGGTTTCCCAGGTTCCGACGGGCAGGCCGTTCATCCAAAGGTTCAGGCTTTTGGTGTGTGCACGGCGGCCCATCGTTACCAGTCCTCCCGCTTCCTGGGGGCAGCGCCGCCGATGGCTCCCTTTTGCGTCTTGGTGGCCGGTTTCGGCGCTGCTTGACCGCGACCGCGCGGTGCGGCGTCGCTCTCCGCTCCTATTGCCGGCTTGACTTGCGCGGTGGTCCCGCGTTTTTTCGCGGCGCCTGGCTTGGCTGCGACCGGTGCTTCGACAATTCGGGCACGCCCGCGAATGCCGCCTTCGCGCAGCGCTGGGCCCGACGACGGCAAGGTCAGAACGATGCTGACCCTGAGTATCTTCAAGATGTGGAATAGCCGATCCAGGCTGGTGGATTCGGGCTTCGCCTCTAGCTGGGCGTAGGTTTGCTGGGTGATCCCCAGACGGGCCGCCACCTGAGCCTGTGTGAGACCCGCCGCCTTGCGGAATCCCACGAGGAGCGGGCGCAGTTGGTGGGGGGTTTTGACGGGATAGTCCACGACGATCTCCGGTGAGCGCGAAAAACAGAATATACGCTGTAAATGGCAAAAACAGTATATTTGTTGTATTCGTCAAATACAGTAAATAGGCTGTAAATGCCAGATACAGCAAATAGCTTGTATCGGCGCACCCTATCAGGAGAATCAGGCCAAGACTTTCGTGGAGGAGATATGGGGCAAACCGAGGTCACGGAGGACCGGTCAGATTACATGGGCGGCGCGTTCACGCCGCCCCTCATCCCGCTCAATCGATCCCGTGAAACACCGCGTCGTCCGGGCCGAGGTACACGGGCGGGCGCCAGGCCGCATCGCGCATCGAATGCTGGACGAGCTTTTCGACGCCGAGCAGCACCGCGAAAATCGCCATCCGCACCGGGATGCCGTTGTCGGTCTGGCGGAAGATGGCCAGACGCGAATCGTGGTTCAGATCGACGCTCAGGTCGTTCGCGCCCGGCCGGCTATCGCGCGGCAGCGGGTGCATGATCAGCGTATCGAGCCCGCACACGCTGTCCACCAGCGCCTGGTTGATCTGGAAGTCGGGCGTATAGCCTTCGAACGACTCGTCCGCAAAACGCTCTTTCTGGATACGCGTGGCGTACACCACGTCGGCGCCGCGCAGGCCGGCCTTCAGGTCATGGGTCTGCTCGATCACGTGATCGTTGCGCGAGATCTGCTCGACGATATAGCTCGGCATTTCCAGCGACGGCGGCGAGATCAGCGTGAACTTGATGCCCCGATACAGCGCCAGCAGCTTGACCAGCGAGTGCACGGTACGGCCGTACTTGAGATCGCCGACCAGCGCGATATGCGAGCCGTCGACAATCTTGCCGAGGCGCGAAAATTCGCGCTGGATCGTGTAGAGGTCCAGCAGCGCCTGGCTCGGATGCTCGCCGGGACCGTCGCCGCCGTTGATGACTGGCACGTTGGTGGCGCGCGCGAATTCGGCCACCGAGCCTTGCTCCGGATGGCGGATCACGAGGGCGTCCACATAGCCGCTCATCACGCGGCTTGTGTCGTAGATCGACTCGCCCTTGGCCATCGACGAGAACGTGAAACCGGTGGTGTCGCACACGGAACCGCCGAGCCGGCAGAACGCCGCGCCGAAGCTCACGCGCGTGCGGGTGCTGGCCTCGAAGAACAGGTTGCCGAGCACCGCGCCTTCCAGCACGCGGGAGATTTTGCGGCGCCGGGCGATGGGTTGCATGATGTCCGCCACCCGGAAGAGAGCCTCAACGGAATCGCGCGAGAACTGGTCGACCGACAGCAGTTGCGGCTTGCCTTCAAACAGCATCTGGCTGGCGAGCGACTGCGAATCTACGCTTTGCGTATAGTTTTCGCCGGGTTCGCCGTGTACCACGATTTCCGACACGAAGCGCTCGACGATCTCCGGCATGGCCCGCGATTCCTGCGAGTCGTCGGGCAGCAGCCACGTGTCCAAGGCCCGGCGCGACACGCCGATGCGGCTGGCGAAGGTGTCGCGGGTCATGTTGAGGCGGCGCATGGCGTCGCGGAGGAAGGCTTGTTGCGGAACGCTCATGCCGGTCACCTTTATGTCGGGTTAGTGTACGCGGTGCGTATATTAGATCGGCGGCAGGAGAAGTCAAGCAATTTTGCGACTGGTGTTACACTGCTCGCCATGGAAACTGGCCACCTGCTCCGCTCAACCGCAACCCGCCTCGCCCCCGCGAGCGTGGCGTCTGCCTGCGCGGCCGCTAGCGCCAAAGCCCAAAAACAGCTGCTCATCTGACCGGAGCCTGCTGTTCCGTCAGATGTTGCGACGGAACAGTCACCCGGGCCCGCGTTTTACCTTCCCGCTTTTGACCCCTTCCTCGCCACGCTGAACGGAATCGATACGGTCGCGTTCGAGGTTAAGTCATGTCTATTTTTTCGGGTATCTGGGTTCCTGTCATCACGCCGTTCGCCGACGGCGTCGTCGATCACGCCGCGCTGCGGCGGCTCGTGCACTTCTATGCCGAGGCCGGAGTGGCGGGTCTGGTCGCGCTCGGCACCACCGGCGAACCAGCGGCGCTCGAGGCCGCCGAGCAGGATGCGGTACTGGCGACTATCCTTGCCGAGGCAGGCGCGCTGCCGGTGCTGGCGGGCGTGGCCGGCAATCACAGCGCGAGTCTGCGCTTGCGCATCGCGCAGTTGAACGAGCTGCCGGTAGCGGGCGTGCTGATTTCGGCGCCGTACTACATCCGGCCTTCGCAAGCGGGTCTGATCGAGCACTTCACTACGCTGGCCGATCTCAGCAGCAAGCCGGTCGTGCTGTACGACATTCCGTACCGCACCGGCGTGCGTCTCGAACTCGCGACGCTGCTGACGCTCGCCGCGCACCCGCGGATCCAGGCCATCAAGGACTGTGCCGGCTCGCTCGACACGACACTCACGCTGATTCTCGATGGCCGCCTGCAGGTGCTGGCCGGGGACGACATCAATCTGTTCAACACGCTATGTATGGGCGGCAGCGGCGCGATTGCGGCCTCGGCGCATGTGCAACCGAAGCGCTTCGTGGCGCTGTACCGTGCGCTGGCCGAAGGGCGGCTCGAAGACGGAAGAGCGATTTTTCATGAGCTCGCTCCGCTGATCCGGACGCTGTGTTCGGAGCCGAATCCGGGTCCGGTGAAGGCGGCGCTGGCGGGCCTTGGATTGATCCGCGACGAACTGCGCGCGCCGATGACCCCTGCGTCGGACGAACTGCACGAACGTCTGCGCCAACTGCTGGCAGCTTGAACGCAAGACCGCCACGGCGAGACTGGTTGATTCGTAATCCTGTTCAATATGGGCTGGCTGGGAGCGCGTAAAACGCCCCGTCGAAGACCTGTGGGTTCCCAAGACGCGTTGAAGCAGAACATCCCAGCATGTTCTGCTTCAACGCGTGGGTTCGCCTCGCCGTGGATGCGTCCGAATTTGAGATGCGGCCTGGCGATGAGAGCGGATAATTTGCGCCCTTGTCTTTCATCCTACGTCGGCAGTTGTCCGACTTACGCTGCATGCCGGTTAGTCCCTTCGCTGTCGATTTGTCTCCCGTCCCATTCACCAGCGGCGCCCAGGCGCGCCGTGGCGAGTCCGCGCTGCGCTACGCGCCGCGCTGCGAGAGTCGTTGATGTCGTCGATCCTCGGTGCCGGCAGCCAACTCAGCAGCGGCGAGATCCGCTTTGTCACCCGGCGTAGGGCGCTGACGATGGCGATTGCGGCGGGGCTTGGCGCCTCGGTGGTGTCGCTCGCGGCAGGCGTCGCGCTTGGCTTCCATCTGCCCGCGCGCGACGCCGCAGGACTCAGCAACCGGGTCGAGCATCGCCTCGAACACGACTACGCAATTGATCAGCTCGGCAAGCTGAACGCCACCCTGGCGCAGATCGAGCCACGCATCGAACGCTTGACGAGCCAGGTCGGCAGCCTGCGCAATTTCGACGCCCGTTTGAACACGCCGAAGGCGCTGCCGCGCGTGCCTGCTAATGGGGGGAATCCGGCCGATCAGGACACTGCCGACGCGGACGGCGAAGGCGGTCCGTCGTTGCCGCCGCGGCCCTGTGTGGAACTCAATGCGCGGCCCTCGCGCGGCGATGCCGCTTCGACCCAGCAGCAACTCGATTGCATGAACGCCACGCTTTCCGCACTCGAACACGAAACGGACCTGCACGAAGTGGCGCTCAGCGCCTTTCCCGGCCGGATGCCGGCCGAGGGCGCACGCTTCGGCTCGCCGTTCGGCAACCGCATCGATCCGTTCACGCATCGGCTCAGTTTTCACCCCGGCGTCGATCTGGTGGCGACGACCGGGACGCCCATTCTCGCCGCAGCCGGCGGCCGCGTGATCTTCGCGGGACCGAAAGGCGGCTACGGCAACGCGATTGAAATCGACCACGGTAATGGTCTCATTACGCGCTACGGTCACGCCTCGCGCATCCTCGTGCATGAAGGCGAACTGGTGCTGCCACAGCAGCACGTGGCCGACATCGGCAGCACGGGGCGTTCGACCGGACCGCATTTGCATTTCGAAGTGCTGGTGAACGGCGCCCCGGTCGATCCGACTGCTTACCTCGCGCTGTTCGGCGCCAATCCTCATGGTTGATCTTCGTTCGGCCCGCGCTGCGGGCGGTCTCACGCAGCGTACCTATGCGCTGCAGCCGGTGCGCTCGCGCTCCGTTCGTATCGCGCTCTGGGCAGGCGTGGCGGTCTGCGGCGTGGCGCTGGGTGCGGCGGGGATGGGCTGGTACGCCTCGCAACACGCCATCCTGCCGGCGCAATGCGCAAGCCTGACGGTCTCACCGGACGGCGTGCAAGCCGAACTCGAACGCACGCGGCTTGCGCTCGCGCAGGAGTCCACCGCCCGGGCGGCCGTGCAAAAGGCGGCCGACGCCTCGGCCGCCGAAGTCAGCCGCCTGAACACCGAATTGCTGTTTCTGCGCGGCCAAAGCCAGAAGCGCCGCTGACACTCGCCGCTGCGAGCGCTGCGCAGCGCGGATGACTCAAGCCGGCTCGTCGCCCGGCCATGCAGCAAGCGACGAACGTTTCCCTTTTCCGTTAGAGATTATTTATGTTCAGCAAGAAGAAAGCCGCGAGCATCCAGCACACCAAGCTCGCTACCCTGATCGCCCACGACGTGCGCCTGACCGGCGACCTCGAATTCAGCGAAGGCCTGCGGATGGACGGCCATGTGTGCGGTAACGTCACCGGCAAGCCGGGCGCGCAGACCTTGCTCGTGCTGAGCGATCGCGGCTCGATCGAGGGCAATGTGCATGGCTATGACGTGGTGGTGAACGGCAAGATCGTCGGCGACGTGATCGCCGATCACTTCGTCGGCGAATTCTAAACATCAATGAAAATAAATGTCGATATCAAGTCATTGATTTGATGTAAATTAACCCTTACCAAGATTTTTTTGATCAACAGAAATCGACATGCGTGGTAGCAAAGGGGTAGCAAGAATGGCTGATGGCGAAAAGAAGGAACGAGCGGAAAAGAAACCCGTGAACTTCACGAAAGCTGCGATAGAGGTGCTTCCGCCGCCGGAGAAGGGTTGGAAATATTATTACGATACGAAGGTGGGCGGCTTGGCGATCGGCGTCGGCGCTTCGGGCGTCAAGACCTTCGTCCTATACAGGAAAGTTAACGGTAAGCCGGAGCGGATCAAGATCGGTCGATATCCCGATCTAACCGTCGACAAGGCACGCACGGCGGCGACGATGCTGAATGCCGATATCGCGAGTGGGACGAACCCAGCGGAACTCAAGCGCGAACGGCGCGCCGAGATGACCTTTGGCGATCTGTTCGATCAGTATTACAAGAATCATGCGCTGCCGCACAAGAAAACGGCCATCACGGACAAACAGAAATTCGACAAATACCTTGCGAGCAATGTCGGCGGTATGAACCTCGCTGCGCGGCAACTCTCGGAAATCAGGAAAGCGACGGTTGCTCAACTGTTTGCGAAGATCGGTAAGGACCATAAGGTCATGGCAAACCGCGTGCTCGCGCTCGTCAGCGGTGTTTTCGGCAAGGCGATCGAGTGGGGCATTTGGAACCAACTAAACCCCTGCCACGGTATTCGCAAGCATAGCGAGGTGAGTCGCGACCGCTTCCTCCAGCCGGACGAATTGCCGAAGTTCTTCGAGCATCTGATGGCGTATCCGAATACCACGATACGCGACTTTATTTTGATGAGCCTGCTAACCGGGGCGCGTCGAGGCAATGTAATGGCGATGCGCTGGGATCAGGTGAATTTGGAGCGGGCGGAATGGCGCATTCCTGATACGAAGAACGGGACGCCGCAGTCGGTGCCGCTCGTACCGGACGCTGTTTCAGTGCTCGTAGCACGGAAAAAATCCGCTGAATGTGCGGACTCGCCGTTCGTCTTCCCGGGATGCGGCAAAACGGGGCATCTTGTTGCGCCGACCAAAGCGTGGAATAGCGTTCGTGACGCGGCTGGCATTGCCGATCTACGCTTGCATGATCTTCGTCGAACGATGGGATCGTGGCAAGCGGGGACTGGTGCAAATCTCTCGGTGATCGGTCGTTCGCTAAATCACAAGTCGACGGCGACGACGGCGATCTATGCGCGTCTCTGGATGGAGCCTGTTCGAAATTCGATGGAGACGGCCGCTACTGCGATGATGCAGGCGGCTGGTTTGGCTACTAATGGTGACGCCGAGTCGGAGCGCGACGGGGAATGATGCGCCCGCGCTTTTCATCTGGCCTCGCCGCCTCGTCGAACGCTTGCCAGTCCATTATCGCTTGCACCGTCAACTCGGCGCATCGCTCGACTTTCTGGCAGTAACGTGCGAGGAAAGCAGCGGTACGGCCCTGATCGGAGCCGCTGACTTCCGAGTAGAGCATGCTTTTTGCTTTTTCGGTGCTATGCATGTTCGCCCTCGGGCGAATGACCTTAACTTAACTGGCCAGATGACGTTTCGACTGCCTCGTCAGGCCGGTGGCATGTAGTTTGGATGCCCCTCAGTCCGTTCTCCGCGCGCTGCCGCCCAAAAGAACTTGGCGTGGTGTTCGTAGACCCCTGCGCCATCCGAAGCAATATCAAACGCGGTAGCGTGTACCACGCTAAGTAACAGCCGAACAATCTCAGCAGTGTCGTTGTGGAAGACTTCAATTTCCTTGTCAGGGACATTTGCGCCATCCGCATTTGTCGGCTTCATCTTTGTCGGGCCTATCTGTCGATGCGCCAGTTGTTCGTGGCGCAGTGTCTTGACCCTCTGGAATACTGCGAAACCGTCACCGTTCTCTGAATACTTTCGAACCAGTTCAATGACCTTATCCCTCTTCGACTCAAGTGCTTCCCTCATATCGATCGTTGATGAACCTCTGCTTTTGGCCCGGACGGCCACAAGATCGTCGAAGAATTCGTCATTCCTCAGTTTGTCAGCAATGGCACTCATTCGAAGTGCCTGTTTGTTCGTATCCCAAATTCGCATGAGCGCCAAGAGCATCTCGCGTCGAAGTGCGTGCCGTACTATGTGAAATGTGTGGGTGGCGTATGAATTCCCCATTCGCACCTGAAGTTCTTCATCGTATGCGGTCGGCTTCCAGCTCTCATGGAACATGACCGCCTGCATTATTTCGTCTTCGGCCGCTTTCACCGCAACTTTCATCTGCTCAAGTTCTTCATCAAAGTCCATTCCGTGCGTCTCCATGTCGTTGTGCTTGATCTATTTGATCGTTGCTCGCGATGCTCGGTGTATTTCGCACACGGGGTATTACTTCCCCAGATATATCTTGACAACTATCTGACCCACAACGGCGAGTGCTGCGCCGACAATGGCGAAGACAAGCTTTTCTCCATACCGGTCGAGCAATCCTTTCACTTCGTGTTTTTTCTGTAGATATATGACCCTGTTCGCCTTCAGATAAAACATGGACCAAAACATGAGCATCAGTGGTGTCAGGACAAGCACGAACCGCGCAGGGGTTCCATGTGGCGGCCAGTTAACATAGCCGACGAGCGCGATCACACCAAGGGTGACGAGTAGCCATGACGATGGACTCGCATAGCGAGCGTAGTAGGGGACATGCTTCTTGATCGCGCGCTGCATCTCGTGCCAGGCGGGTATAAGCTCGTCATCGTTGGAGCAGCTTAACTTCATGCCTCCATCGCCGATCTTCAAACTGAGCGATTTAAAAAATGCCGACTCTTTCGAGAAACTTAGTCTCAACTCCTTGATCCGCTCGCCCCTGTTCTCCTTCACATCGTCAAGGTCATCGAATTCAGCCGCACCGTCAGCGATTGTGACTTCCAGTCCGCGTCGGATGCCGATCTCGATGATTTGCTCTAGGTCCGGGCGATATAGCGGCGTAGGCGGAAACCGGCAATCAAGGCTGTCGAATAAGGAGAATGTTTCTTTAGCTTTCATAATTTACGAAGTCTTTGTCCATTACTTCCAAGGATCATCAGTGCATTTGTCGCCTTGTGTCCCTCTTATGATCAGGCAAGCTGCGTCCGCTCAAGCGACCTGGCAAGCATGCTCAGGAAACTTAGGTACTCTACGGCACGCTCCGGATGATCGTTGATGATCCCGTGCGCGCGCGTGTTGCGCAGCTGAACGTGCGCGTTATGCCTGTCGATGCTTGAAGAACTTAGGTTCCGGCTTAACTGAGAGCCCGTGGACGAAAGATCGTGCGACAGCTCGGGAAGTCTTGCCCGTTGCCTGTATGAGATTCGTATTGAACGAACTGACCACGAAACGTAGAGAGTGATAAGAAAGCCAGCAATTGTGGCGATGGTCGCCAAATTGTTGATCCACTTTGGGAAATCTCCATTCACGAAGCCCCCCGGCCCTGATTTCTTTGCGTTGATTGTACTACCGCAGCTTGTCGCATATGTGCTTCGTCCGAGTGTCCACTCCTTGGTCCCACGCCGAGCGATGCTGACGCGTCGGGTTCCAGCGATGGTAGGGAAACGTCCGATTTTTTGCCGGTTCCGGCGCGGCGTCCAAGGCAGGGCGTGCACACCGTGGTATTTTGATGGTTAGCGGTATGTGTTTGACAGGAGGTGGCGATGTCCCCCGAAGAGCGACGCGGCGAAGAACAGGCGGCACTTGAGCGAGAACGCCAAGCGTTTGAGCGTAGGCAAAAAGCGTTCATCAACGTCACCAAGCAGTTTCGCCCACATGGCTCCGGGCAACCGGCTACGGATGATCTAGACGAACTAGGCGCCGCTGATGCTGAATGGCGAGTGGCCGACGCTGAGATGCGGCGCATAGCCGAGGAAATCCGAACGGGCAAGCAGTGGTAATTGGGAAACTATGCGAATCCTGTCGCGGCGTCGATCTAGGTCCGCTTCCCGGTAGTTGGCCTCACACCGAATTTGTCGATCGCTTCCGGGATACTCGAACCATCTCGACTCGCCACACTTTGATCCCCCCGCAGTCATACGAGTGCCCTGCGCCCTCGATCTTCCCCCACCTTCGTAGTCGCTGTGCTGCGCCTGCTTCTCCCGGCGGCTCTACAAATCGATTTCCCCCTGCGCCGCCCTCGCGAGGGCGGCGGTTACGCAAGAATCATGGTGTTTGGTCATAACGCATGTTGCGGCACTGCAACAATCTCGCAAATAGCGGGCTCATTCCTGGTCGAAAGCACTCGATCCCATCTGGACAAACGGCCGAAAAATATTATCCATTCGATCTGAATTGCCTGTATTATCCAAGATAACAATCCAATCCAGAATGGAGATGCTAGATGGATGACTTTAACAAGGCTGGCCTTTTTCAGTTCGTTGACATGATCACGAGCAAGGGCTTGGTGAACGTCAACACCGGCAATAGCTGGAAGGCGGCGGTGAAGAAACTGCTGGGCGATATTGCCAACGACGAAGACGTGCGGAAGATCGACGTGAGGTCGCAGGTACTGCGATACAACAATCAGCACCCTGGGGAGCTCTCACCGGACTCACTGAAAGCGTATGAAAAGCGCGTAGCTGCAGCAATTCAACAATACGTCAGCTACAAGACCGACCCCAGCAATTACAAGTCACCGTCGCGAGGATTAACCAATGGCAAGAGTGAAAAACAGGAGCAGCGGAAAAAGCTGACTGTCAACTTGGGGCAGGCCACAGGAGCATCAACCGCAGTGGCAACGCCGGAGCAGCCAAAGCCCGAGGTTGAACACGGCGCACCGAAGACCATCGGCGGGACTTCAACTGGCGCGAACCTAGCTTTGCCCTTTCCTCTTCGGCCCGGCCACTTGGCTCAGGTTGTCATCCCGATCGATATGACCAAAGATGAGGCCGACCGTTTGTGTGCATTTATCCAAACCTTGGCGCAGGCAAAGGCATGAATCATCAGAAAGGCGAAGGGCCGAACGTGCGACCGTCCGGCCCTTCATTGCAACAGCGTCCGACACGGACAGCCGAGCTTGTCGGCCTGATCAAGCGGAAAGGATCGGTGATGAAAGAGACCATCAGAAGACCTGACCGCCCGCAGTGAAGGTTGCGCTTCAACTGCGGTCACCATTGTACGCACAAGGGCTGTAGCCAGCTATAGCCCTTGTCACGCCACGAATTCACTTTCTGTTGTTCTCACACCTTCAACCTCTCTCCGATGTCGGTCATTGGTCATTCAATTTCTCAAGGACAATCCCGGTCCACGGTCGGACGAAGGTCAGCGCAGAACGCTCTTACGTGGTGATAAAGCAAAGCAGTCAACATTTAGCTTTGTACAACTCGACAAAGGTGCAAACGATGGAACGGTACAAAAATCTCAACGGGGATTCTGGCGTCGTCTTCTACGAAATAGGATTTGACTTCATATGGGTTGTCTTTTCGGATGCGGCGCGCTACCTGTATACCTATGCGAGGACGGGTGCTCGAAACGTTGATCATATGAAGCAATTGGCGACCAATGGGCGGGGGCTCAACTCGTTCATCAACACCAATCCGGCCGTTCGGAATGGGTATGCGCGAAAGGAACGGTAGGTGCCACTGATGCCGAGGCGGCGTTTTGCATTTGCTATGACGCTGCGCCCTCGGCGCATGCACGCTTGACCGTTGCCGTCCCGACACTAAATTTCTCGGCAGTCTCACGAATGCTCGCCCCGTTCTCCGCTCTCCATGCGCTAATCGCGGCGTAATCGTGTGTGCGAGCGCGGCCCGCGTATTTGCCCGCCGCTTTTGCGATCGCCACGCCCCGGCGCTGCATCTCCGCGCGGTTCTTGTAGTCGGCTTCCCCCTGAGCCGCCATGAACGCCAGCACGGCGTCCCGCGTCGCCTTCTGAATTGGGTCTTTCTCTCTCCCGTCGAACGTCATGCCATTGAGGGTGCATTCAACCCGCACGCCTAAGTCCATAAGCCGACGCATGGTCCGGTGCAACTCGTCGTAACGGCGGCTGATCCGGTCCAACCAGCGCACGATCAGGACGCCGCCGTGCCGTAGATCGTGCTCGACTCTTCGCCACTGCTCCCTCTCATCAGGGGCCACGTGGTAGCCGCTCACGCCCTCGTCTACGAAAATGTCGGCATCACCCACGCCGTGGGTTCTGGCGTCTTCGTATTGGCTCGCGGCGGTCTGGCCGTCCGTGGTCGATATCCTGCCGTAGTACAGTTTTCTCATGACTCAATCTGGATCAATAGAGTTGATAGATCAATTCTATCATGGATCGAAAATACGGTTAATCCTATTGATCCAGTCTGCTGCGCCCCTGCGCGTGGTCCGTTACGGTGTACCGAAATGAGCCATCACCGTGCGCTAGTCGGCGAGGGTGTCGACGGAGTGCTCATTCGTGTTTGCCAATCGGTCGATGTTCCTTGTCAATCTCGGCGTAAGGACATACGATTATCTCGAGTCGGTAGAACCGACCGAAAAAAATATTCTGAGAGGCCACCATGGCAACAGGCAAAAAAGCCGCGTCAGACGCAGCGAAGATTCTGCGCGATTCGAAGTCCTCGAAAAAAGAAAAAGAAGTGGCGGCTTCGGACCTGTCCGGGCGCAGAGGCGCGACAACGGCGAAACCTAAAACGAAAACTAAATCGCGTTGACGCGGTTCGGCAAACTGTGCCGAACACGTAACTGCACGGGGGTAGGATGAGTAAGAGCTCATTTGAGGGCTGGCTGGCCGAGCGTCCGCGCTGGATGCAAACGGCAGCGGCGCGGTTGCTCGGATCGCAGCACCCACTGGAAGACAAGGACATAAACGCCCTTGCCGATCTCTGCCTCGCTGAAGCGTCAAAAAATCCCGCCGCCGCATTCGAGGCGGTGCCCGCGGGCGCGTTTACCGCTGCGGTCGCATCGTTGAATGTCAGATTGGCCAAGATCGAGAAGGTGAATGGAGTTAACGCAATCCGGCAGGATGCCGCGCTCGATCTCGACAATAAAGATTTCGCGATTGTCTATGGCCCGAACGGTGCCGGGAAATCCGGTTTTGCGCGACTGGTAAAAAACGCGTGCGGCGCGCGAACGCGCACAGACCTGCTTCCCAACGTCTTCTTAACGAAGCCCATTCCGCCTTCGGCAGAATTCGTAGTGCTGCGGAATGGTGCGGCCGAGCCCGTTGAATGGACGGCGGCAGGAGGGCCAGCCGCAAAGCTCCGGCATATCCACGTCTTCGATTCTGCCGTCGCCGCATCGTACGTCAACGATAAAAATGTTGCGTCTTATGAGCCGCGCCGCATGCGGTTCATCTCGCGGCTAATCGAAATATCGGAGCAGGTGGCCGCCGAGTTATCGCGACGTAAAAACGCGTTGCCGACAAAGCTTCCGGTAATGCCGCCGGACCATACCGACACGAACGCGGCGGCATTCTGGGCCGCAATTAAGCCTGCGACAACGCAGGCTGCCGTTGATGCCGCGTGCGTCTGGACGGCAGCGGACGCGGACGAGCGCCTCAAGATCGAGACGAGCCTGAAGCAGCAAGACATTTCCGGTCGTCTGAAAGAACTGGAGCGCCAGAAGAAGCTCCTATTGCAGCTTGAAACCGAAGTGAAGAGCCTTCGTGATGGGCTGTCCGACGACACGCTGGTCGCGATTCTGAATGCCCGGCGTGACGCGGCCGAAAAACGGAAAGCGGCTACTGACGACGCTGAGCGCGTATTTGCTAATGCGCCGCTCGATGGTGTTGGCAAACAAAGCTGGCGCCTGATGTGGGATCAGGCAAGGCAGTATTCGGAAGAACTGGCTTATCCAGATAGGTCCTTCCCTGCTGTCGATGAAAGCGAGGATAAATGTGTCTTGTGCCAGCAGCCGCTTGATGATGCGGCGCGTACCCGACTGTCGAGCTTCGAAACATATGTGAAAGGCGGACTTGAAACGGGGGCAAAGACTGCGGAAAAACTGCGCGACTCCTTGATAAAGGCCTTACCCGTATTGCCGTCCATCGCCAAATGGCGCTTGGAAGTTGGGCTCGTGAAGATCGAGGTAACCGACGCTCACAGCTTGCTCGAGAGTATTCAAGCTCGCCGCGCGGCGGCGGAGACAGCCGCTGTCGTTGCCGACTTGCCGCCCGTCGGCTGGGTGCAGTTGGACGAGGGAATAGCGACGCTCTCGGCATCGCTGGTGAAAGAGGAGGCGACTCTTACTGAGTTGCAGAAAGATGGGAAAAAGGCCGAACATGAAAAGACGCTGAAGGAGCTTCGCGCGCGCGAATGGATGACGCAGCAGAAGACTGCTCTGGAAGCGGAAATTGTACGGGCGGGCATCGTCGGCAACATTGACGAAGCAATCCGCTTGACGGGTACGAATGCTCTTACCCGCAAGAAAAACGATCTCGCGGACGAGGAGCTTGCGAAGGGCTATCAGGAAAGATTCCTCGCCGAGATATCGGCGCTTGGAGGAAAGCGTCTACTCATCAGTCCAGAACCTTTGCAAGAGGGCAAGGGCCGAATTTCGTTTGCGCTTAAGCTACGCGACACGAAACAGAACGCCACGGCCCATGCCGTTCTCAGTGAGGGAGAAAGCCGGATCGTTGCGCTGGCAGCCTTCCTAGCCGATATTACCGGCTCGGGGCAGTCGACACCGTTCGTCTTTGACGATCCGATTTCATCTCTCGATCAGGAGTTTGAAGAGCGCGTTGCTGATCGGCTGGTTGAGCTGTCGCGGACACGGCAGGTGATCGTTTTCACACACAGACTTTCATTGCTGGCTCTTCTCGAAGATGCGTTGGATAAGGCCAGCAAGAATGCGGCGGCCACGGGCGGAACCTCCCCTACACGAGCCTTCATATCACTGCGGCGGCTGGGCACGCTGGTGGGCGTCGTGGATACGCTTGATGTGAGGCGAGAACGGCCCGACAAGGGCTTCGCGAAGCTGCGCGATCATCGGTTACCCGCTTTACGCAAGCTTCTGGACGTGGGCGATGTAGGTTACGACAATGAAATGAAGGCGGTTTGCGGTGATTTCCGAATACTAGTTGAGCGGTCTGTCGAAAAGGTTATGTTGAGCGGACTGATCGAGCGCTTTCGCCGCTCCGTCCAGACCCAGCAGATTCGATCGCTGGCGAAGATCACGCCGGACGACTGTGTGCTCGTAGATCAGATGATGACCAAATATTCGCGGTTCGAACATTCGCAGTCCGACGAGGTTGATGCGAATCTTCCGGGCGTTGACGAGCTGGCCGATGATCTCAAACTCATGATCGATTGGATTGGGGAATTTGATAAGCGCGCTGCGGCGTAGATCAGAGACAGGCACGGCGATCGGCAAATGCGAATACTGACCTACAAGCGAACTCACACGGGTGATCCAGATCGTTCGGGGCGATTCGGTATCAACGACTGCATGGGAAGGATTCGTGATTTTCATTTTGATGCCGTGATCGGTGTGGGAGGCATCGGTGCCGAACCAATAAGTTTAGGAATCGCGCAGAAATTGACTTGGATCGGCGTCGGCCCTCGACGTAGTTCGGACTACAATGGTCGCCGTGGCGACATCGTTACGTTTGACCGCTTCCTGTTGATGGACGCCGAAGGCCCGGAATTGAGAAGTGTTGCGCCAAACCTCGCACGACGCATGTATCACGGACGAAGCCGATTCGTGCTTGACTCATATTCCGATGCGGAACGCGTCGAAGCTCTTGCCCTCCTGAAGTGGGCCAGCAATGTAACGGTGACTCGCCCGATGTCTCGGAAAATTCACGGTCGGTGTCGTCCCAACGTTTGCTCTTGCTGACGTCACTAAAGATAGATGGTGCTTGACCAGTCTCCGCCCGGTTTCTGACGCTCGATGACACTGCAACAGCCAAGGAAATGAAATGAGTCTTGATCGGGAATACCAGCATGAGCTTCTGAAGCAACTCGCCGAAAGTTATCCGCTCCCATTCGATATTCGCCAAATTGCCCGTGCGTGGGACGACGCCGCCGAGTTTCGATATGCTGCAAATATGTGTTACCTCGAGGAACACGGACTCGTGGAAGCGAACGTTACATACGGGCTCGATCACCATCTGTCGTTCTCGCTGCCGAAAATTACCGCAAGAGGCCTTGATTTTCTGGCCGACGACGGCGGACTGTCAGCGATACTTGGCGTGGTCACCGTCAAAATTCATGAGGAATCTCTTCGCGCGCTTTTACTTGCCAGAGCCGAAAGCCTCTCCGACTCGAGTCTGGAAGAACGGTCTGCCGTCGCTGAGGCAGTTCGCAACCTTCCGGCTAGATCAATACAAACAGTCGCCGATAAATTGATCGCTTTGGGCGTCGAGCATCTACCGACCGGAGCGCATCAACTACATATCTGGCTCGACCAAGCAATCTCGTCGATACGAGGCGCAATCTAACGAATGCGGTCCAGACGCGCGACTAGCCGAGATCAAGCCGGGCGTGATCTGGCTGACCCAATATCTGTCAACGCGCTCCGCATGTACTCGGTAGGCGCTCACGGGCAGCCCCTCTGGCAAGCTTCATATAACCGTACTGGCGGCAGTGTCGCAGTTCGAGCGCGATCTCCTCATCGAACGGACGCATGCAGGACTCGCCCGCACAAAGGCCGAGGGGAAGAAGTTGGGACGCAGAGATTCGCTGACCTCGCAACAGAAGGTAGAAATTAAAACGAGGCTGGCCGCGGGTGCATCAGCTCGCGGGCTGGCGAGGGAATACGCCGTTTCGCACGCCGACTAAGTCTCGGGTTACTTGCGGTGCCTACTTTCTCTCTGAACGTCCAATGGACCGAGCCGGTGATGTGCGCAAACGTCGAAAATACATCGCACGATTGGGCTCCGATAGTCAAGCCGCCAACCATCGGTAAACATTCGGGTTAGGAATTCCGGGTCTTTCATTATCGGGAATACCAACACGTCGGACGCAACTCTAAGCGACTCCTCACCCAACCGAGCTCGCTCGACCACGTCACAATTGCCACCGTTCGCGTTCAGCCACAGGCTCGCAGATTCACACACGTGCTCGAGCGTTAGCCATTCGCCCGATCGGGCGCGGGCGACCAGTTGAGAGGCGACCAGGTAGGTCAGCAGTTCGTTACGCGCTTCGTCGTCAAGATTGTATGGAATCACCATTATCCCAACTCCATGCATGCCTCATTAGCAGGGGACCCACGGACCCTCGTCCGCCCTTCGATCTGGGTTCATCCACGGTTGATCTTTGCGCCTGCCAACTCGCATCAACCAACATCGGGTTTCCCGTTTACGGCTGCCAATCGCTTAGGATTATGGCCGAAGCGTCGAGTGAACGGGATTGGCCGAACTTGAGCCCATTGCGGGCCAAACTGACCCAGACCGGCACGCAGTCGGTTGATGCGAGAGACTTCAGGATAAACCGGATCAACCCTTGCAGCAATTGGTTCCGGAGCAGGCTTCAGAAGCGGGACGGACCAATGCATTCACCCGACAGCTTTCACCGCCTCATAGCGGCGTTTGCGACGCGTCTTTTCGCGCGTAATCTGCGACAGGAAACCGCATTGTGCGCACCAGTTCCCAGCAGACGCTACTTGCCGGGGACGTGCCCACCACCGATGACCTCGCGCGCACTCCCATTCGAGCTTTGTCTGGTTATCAACGTAGGTATCGGACAGACACCGCCCGCCACGTTCCGCCGCAATCGCATGCATCGTCTCGATGCCTCGCCGCTGCCGGTCTTCGGTGCGGCACGTCGGACACCAGCTCCCTTTAAGAATCTCTGAGCCCCACGCCAACCATTCGTGTCCTCGCTCACACTGGAACGGATAGCGGGTCTGTATGCGTTGATAACCTGATGCCAGGCATTTGCCGCCTCGACGTACGGCTACCCGCTGAAGCTCCGCCAGTCCATCCGGTCGACGTGCCCTCTCGTAGACGCATTGCGGGCACCACGCCTCGCGCATGACTTCGATGCCGCTCGTTTCCCACTCGTGTCCCTGAACGCATCGAAACCTGTACTGTGCGGACTTTCCTTCGTACACCGTGGACAGACACTCCCCGCCGCGTTCGCGGGCGCGGTTCTGTATCGGGAGAAGCCCGCCTGCGGCCCATAGCTGACGTTCGGCCCTTCTCATGTTTGAACAGATCGGACACCAGCAGCCCCGAAAGATGGTGGCGGCGGTCGTTTCAAACTCATGGCCGATTGCGCAAACGAACCGGTATCGACCCTTCAATCCAAGATACGTGCTGGTCAGACAGTGACCACCCGACTGTCGGGCGATATCGTGCATGCGCTTCATGCCATCTTCGACCAGGCAATCCGGACACGCGATGCGGGCGACGCGTAACAGTTGCTGACCGCCGCGCTCCCACTCGTGACCTCGCTCGCATCTCAATCGATACCGGACGTTCTGTCCGCGCCAGCTTGCATCAAGCAAGGACAATCCGGCATCGACAAACTTGCTGCGAATCTGGTCCAGCTGTTCGTCGAGCAAACATGGGGCGGTCAGATCGGCTGCTTCCGTCCGGTGCCGCAGTAAAAGCGAAACGGCCTGGGAAGCGGTTGACGCGTGCCCTTCCTGCGCGAGCGCAGCCTGCGTAAAAGTCAAACCGTCGATCAGAACAGCGCGCGCCATTGCCGCGCTGCGATCCGATATCGGTCTTCCCAGCTTACCCGGCCGCCTCGCAGCCGCTACCAGCGTCTCGAATTCCTCGCGCGTGAGGCTCGGCAGGTCAGGGGGCCGACGTGGCATGCTGTTTTCTCTCCTGAAAGTGATCGGGTCATTCGATTCCGGGCAGCTCGCTGTCTTTCTTCGCGACAGAATCAATGGAGCGAAGCAACAAGAAGGGAAAAGGCAAAGGGAGCCTGCTTCCCGGTTGGTAAATTATCAAGGTTTCTCGGAAACGCACAGATATGTTCTCGGGATTTTTCTGTCAAAAAATGACCTGATGTATCCGTCCTCCTGAAGTCGATTGCATTCGTCGTTTGACAGGATTTGACACCACGCCGATATGGCGCTGGGTATGGCTTCAGGTAAAATCGCGCGCATGGCTAATATGATAGTGACGCAGCCTGATTTACATTTTATGCGGAATGGATAGTCGAGGTGGAAAGAATATAAGGTTCAGATTCGTCTTTTCCCTTCCGGGTGAATTTAACGACACCTTCGATGTCCGAAGGCTTCGTTTTCCAGATGCAGTCAATAGCGCAGTAAACAGGCCGCCCCGCTTTGAGTGGCGGTCGTATGCGTTTTCCATACACGGGGTTCAGCATGGCTTACGAAGTGCTGCAGGGTGCGCTGCGCGCCGGATATACGCAGCTTGGGCGTCTTAACAGGCTCGATACGCCGCTTGGCCCGGACTGGCTGGTGCCGATGTATGTCAAAGGTTCGGCCCGCCTCGGGGGAAATATCGAATTCACCGTCGATGCCGTGTCGGCGCATGGTGAACAGATCAAGCTCGGCGCGCTCGTGCTGAAACCGGTCACACTCTGGATTCAGCAAACCGACGGCAGCTATATGCCGATTCACGGGTACGTGCAGCATGCCCGCCGTCTGGGAAGTGATGGGCCAATGACGTATTACCAGATTCAGTTTTCGTCATGGCTTAGCTTTCTCAAGCTCAGCAGTGACTGCCGCGACTGGCAGGAAGCTGACGGACAGCAGATTCTCTCCGATGTGTTCGCCAAGACCCCCCAGGCCCAGGGCCAGTACCGCTTCGACCTGCGCTCGCCCATCCGCTCGTATTCGCAGCGGGTCCAGTGGGAGGACGACTGGAACTTTGTCTACCGCAGCATGGAAGAGGTCGGCGTCTTCCCACGCTTCGAATTCGCGAAGGACGGCAAATCACATACGGTCGTCATCATGGACGACCTGTATTTCGTTCCGCCCCTGCCGGAACAGGTGGTGAAATTCAGCCGCTCGGACATGGACGAGGAATTCGACGGCCTGACGCAGTGGAGTGAGCAGCAGGATACGCAAAGCGAAGTGATTACGACGAACACGTTCGACTACATGCGACCCGACCTGCCGAAGGAGGTCAGCTCGCCTGCGTTCAATCAGGACGAGCTGCCCGCGCAGGGCGAGAAGTACATTTATACCGGCGGGTACTCGTGGTCGGACAGCGAGATGGGCGAACAGCAGGCGCGCATTCGCGCGGAGGAAATGTCGAGCCGCTCGAAACGTTACTTCGGTGTCGGCAGCCTGCGGTGCGCGCTGCCCGGCTACTGGTACCGGCTCGATGGTCACCCCGTTCACGACAGCGAACCGGCAAACGACCGCGAGATGGCGATCATTGCCGTCGACTGGCTGATCCAGAACAACGTACCGGGCATTGAAGCCCTCGCGCGGTTCCCGAAGAGCCTGCGCACCGAAGTCGAACAGGCGCGCGCAGCCGGAGCAGGATCGACTGTTCGCCACACGGACGGTAGCGCGGGATTTTTTCAGGTGGAGATCGAAGCACAGCGTCGGCGCGTGCCGTTCCGCAGTCCGCTCAGACATCACAAGCCCGAGATGCATCTGCAGACGGGCATTGTCGGCACGCCGGATAACGAAGAAATTTTCACCGATTCCCTGAATCGCTCGAAGGTCTGGCTGACGTGGAGCCGCAAGGGCCGCAACGAACGCGCGTCGGCGTGGATACGCGCCGCCATGCCCGATGCGGGAAGTCAGCGCGGCGGTCATTTTGCGCTGCGCAAGGGAGACGAAGTGCTGGTCGGCTTCGTGAATGGCGATTGCGACCGTCCCGTGATCATCTCGAGGCTGCACGGTGGCGCGACGAAACCGGCCTTCCACTCGCATGGCCTGTTCTCCGGCCACCGCTCGAAGGAATATGGCGGCGACGGCTTTAACGAATTCCTCATGGACGACGCCAGCGGGCAGAACCGCCTGAGCCTGTACTCAACGAGCTACAGCACCGGCCTCCATATGGGGTATCTGATCCAGCATACGGATAACACGCGCGGCGCGTTCATCGGGACCGGTTTCGATCTGAGGTCGGGTGCGTATGGTGCGTTGCGCGCCGCACAGGGCATGGTCATTTCGACGCAACCGGTCGCCACGCAGCCGATGAACGTGACAGCGGCGACCGGGCAACTGGCGGGTGCTGAGGCCGTCCTCGAAACTGTCTCGAAGGCGAGCGAGACGAACCGTGGCGAGAGTCTGCAGGATGGGCATGATGCGCTCAAGACGTTCACCGATGCGACCCAGCACAGCGTGGCGGCCTCCGTCGGCAAGGGCGGCCGCACCGCGGGGGGCGGGACGGGCAATGCGAACGGTTTTTCGAAGCCGGTCTTGGTGTTGTCCAGTCCTGAAGGCATTGCGGCGAGCACGCAGCAGTCCATTCACCTGACGGCTGACCAGCACGTCAACACGGTCGCGAGGAAAAACGTCATTCTTGCGGCGGGCAAATCGTTGCTGGCAAGCGTGATGGACGGCATCAGCCTGTTCGCGCAGAACCTGGGCATCAAGCTCATTGCGAGCAAGGGAAAGATCGACATCCAGGCGCTCAGCGATGCGATGAACCTGCTTTCGCAGCTCGATCTCAAGGTCGAGAGTGCGACGGGACGGCTGGTTCTGACGGCGAAAACGGAAGTGTGGCTTGGCGCGGGCGGCTCGTACATCAGCATCAAGGGCGCAGGAATCGAGAACGTCACGACCGGACACATTCTGGAGCGCTG
>NZ_FNCJ01000026.1 GCF_900100735.1 Paraburkholderia phenazinium
GATACGTGGCGGGCAACCGGGCGTTAGCGCGCAGCTTGGGCTACGCCGAACCGGCCGACGTGATCGACAAGACCGATTTCGACTTGCACCCGCTTGAACACGCCAAGGCATACCGAGCCGACGATCTGGAGGTGATGGCATCGGGGCGCCGCAAACGGCTCGAAGAGACTCATCTCGAGGCGGACGGTCGCTGGAGGTGGGTGGACACGATCAAGCCCCCTTTTGCTGACGGACATGGCCAACTGGCAGGCACAGTCGGTATTGCCCGCGACGTCACCGACCGCAGGAAGGTGGAAGAGGAACTCGCGCGAGCGAATGCAGGCCTGCGCTCCGAGGTCGAGCAGCGTGGGGAGATCGAAGCACGACTGCAGTCCAGCGAGGTGCGCTTTCGAGCGATTGTCGAAGCGAGCCCAGTGCCGCTGTGCATTATCTCGATGCCATACGGCGAGACTTGCTGGACTTGCACGTCAGCGACGACGGCCGCGGGTTCGATCAGGAGGCAGTGCGAAAGAGCCATTCATACGGCGTGCTTGGCATGAGCGAGCCGGCCCGCCTGATCGGCGGTTCGCTGCTCATAGATAGTGCGCCCGGAATGGGTACCTCGGTTTCGATTCACATTCCGCTCGAGAGCGAATCGCTCTCATGAGCAAGATGTCGTGTTGCGCACCCGTGTAATCCCTTGTCCCCCGCAGGGGGGGACACAAGATCTAATTTGTCCTCCCTAGACTGCTTCTCAAGGTCGCCATCGGGTTGGCTTACAGACCAGCCTCGACACGTGCAATTCGTTGAATCAAAGGGGAGAAGTCATGAGCAAGCTGTACAGAGGATGGGGTAAAACGTTTCTCGCATGCGCCTGCCTGCTGGCCCAGTCCGCCTATGCGCTGGCGGGTGAGAGCGTGTCGGTCTACAACTGGGGCAATTCGATCGGCCACGACACGATCGCCAACTTCAAACGCGACACCGGCATCAAGGTCAACTACGACGAATTCGACTCCAACGACACGCTGCAGGCCAAGTTGCTGGCCGGCAGTTCGGGCTATGACGTGGTGGTGCCCTCCGACGCATACTGGGCCAAGCAGATCCAGGCCGGTGTTTACCAGAAACTCGACAAGTCGAAGATTCCCAATGCGGCTCACCTCGATCCCGTGTTGATGAAGCTGCTCGACAAGGACGATCCCACGCACGACTATGGGATCCCCTGGAGCTGGGGTACCGACGGCATGGGCATGAACGTGCAGCGCGTGCGCGACGTGCTCGGCGCCGATGCTCCGGTCGATTCGCTCGCCCTCATATTCGATCCAAAATACACAAGCAAGCTGAAGAAGTGCGGCATATCCATGATCGATGCACCCATGGATATATTCGGCCTGGCCTTGATTTATCTGAAGAAGGATCCCTTTAGCAAGAATCCCGCGGACTACCGCGCCGCCTACGACTTGCTGAAGTCCGTACGCCCGGACATTGGGCAGTTCAATTCAGGTAGCTACATCGGCGACCTGGCGAATGGCGATATCTGTATCACGTTAGGCTGGTCGGGCGACGTCAATACGTCGCGCGTGACGGCGCTTGCTGCGAAAAAGCCCTATGAAATTCGCTACGTGATTCCGAACGAGGGCAGTGTGGTCTGGTTCGACATGATGTCGGTGCCGAAGGACGCACCGAACCCTGACGCGGCGATGAAGTTCATCAACTTCGTGCTGTCTGATCGCGAGAGTGCAAACCTTACCAACGACACCTATTATCCAAGCGCCATTCCAGGCGCACGGCCGATGATTCGCGCCGACGTCCTGCAGGATCCGTCGGTCTATCCAAGTCCAGAAAAGTTACGCAAGCTGACGCCGATCACACCGCTACCGGTCGAAATCATGCGGCTCGAGACTCATCTCTGGCAACAGCTCAAGAACGACGACTGAGCGCGGCCCCGCACTAGTCGCACCACCCGCGCACCCCGCGCCCATTTCCCCGAGTGTTCCGTACCCCTGGCCGCTGCGCCGGCCGGGGGGTATCACTTCGCACCAATTTTCTGATCACGCAGCCCTTGCGGCCGCACGGATAGCCATTTGCCATGAAAACCAACCTGATTGCTGCATTGGCCCTTGCCCCAGCTCTGCTTCTTCCCGCCTACGCGTCGGCGGACCCTACGACGGACGCGGAGATCGGCGAATTGAAGAAGGCACTGAGCGCACTGCAGCAAAGACTCGACGCGCTCGAACACGCCAAAGCCACGCAGCCTTCGCTTCCGGTTGCCTCGACGGTGCCCGATCCGGTGCAGTTGAGCCGCGAAGACGTTGACGCGATTCACCAGCAACTCAGTTCGCAGCAACTCAAGGTTGACACCCTCGAAGACGCCGCGACCACCGGACCGCTTGCCGGGCTGAGCGTGACGGGGTATCTCGATCCTGTCTACATGTACAACCGGGTACAGCACGCGGGCGGTTTCCATTTCGTCAACCAGGATCCGGGCGTCTACGACTACTACAACAGCAGCATTGGCGACGTCTATCTGGACATCAAGAAGACCTTCGGCGTCGGCCCGCTTGCGCCCAGTGCCGAGGTCGTGATCGAGCCGAATCGCGGCGCTGGGGCCAACCTGCTCAACGAGAAGGGCGGCTTCGGCGGCAACATCTTCACGCAGGCCGACGTCAGCATGCCCCTTTCGACGCATACGACGGTGCTGGTCGGTCTGCTGCCGAGCCTCGCGGGCTACGAGGCGCAGCCGTCGAACACCATGCTCGCGCTGACCCACAACCTGCTGTACGACTTCAGCGAACCGGCGAGCTATCTCGGCGTGGAGTGGAGGTCCTTTTCGAGCGACTACAAGTACCTCTGGCAGGTGATGATCGGCAACGAGCAACTGCACACGTCCAGTGCGATCGCAGATGGTTCCGGAGGCTCGACGAAGAGCGACAACGTACCCAACCTGTCCGCCCGGCTCGACTATACCTACTCGACTGCGCTCGACCTGGGCGTCTCGACTACGCTCGGCCGGCAAAGCGTCTATTCGCCATGCAGCTCTGGAAGCTACGGCTATCAGTGCGACGGTACCCAGCCGTTCGGCGCGTATCTGTATGGCGAAACCGATCTGACCTACATCTGGGGCAAGTCCCAGTACAACGCGCAGCTCGACGTCGGTACCCAGGGGCACGGTGCATGGAATGGCGGCAATGCCCGCTGGTACGGCATTTCGTTGCAGGCGCATCGAACGTGGACGGCTCCGCTCGTCGGCAAGATGGGGGCCACCCTGCGCGTCGATTATCTCGACGACACGGCGAACGGCGGCGGTGGTCCAGGCATCGTCTACGGCCTGAGCGGGACCAATCCCTCGGTCAACGGTACGAGCGGCTTTGGGATCGACCCGTCGTGCCTCGCTCAGTCTTCCGACAACGGCCGCGAGTGCAAGGGCGCGCGCCGCGCGGATTTCACCGCCGACCTGCTGTTCTATCCGGCGAGTCAGACCATCGTGAAGTTCGAGTACCGCCACGACTGGGCCAGCAATCATGTCTTTGAGACGAGTAGCGGGTCGTATTCGAAGACCAACGACATCTTCGCGACCACGCTCATCTATTCATTCTGATCAAGCGCGGCGATCCGCGAGGCGGATCGACCGCTTAACAAGCGAGAACCATGACAACACTCCATTCCGAGGGCGACTGCGTATTGGTCAACGCATCGCTTTACACCGCGTTGCCGCCTGGACCATGCCATACCGCCGTGGCGATACGCAATGGGCGCATCGCCTATGTGGGGGATGACGCCACGGTCAGGAGCAGCGCACCTGCGGGCTCTCGCGTGATCGATCTAGGCGGGCGCACGCTGGCGCCAGGCTTTACGGACGCTCACGCTCACCCCATTGATGGCTTCCTGCTCGCGAGCGACTGCGATCTTGCGGCAGCCGACTCACCCTCGGCAATCCTCGCCGGACTGCGTGCTGCAGCCGAACAGGGTGCGGGCGACCGCTGGCTCATGGGCGGCAACGCCAACCTGCAGTTGTTCGGCGCCTACCCGACGCGCCAGATGCTCGACGCGGTGGTGCCGCACCGTCCCGTGCTCGTGATCGGTCAGGACGTCCATAGCGGCTGGTTGAATACGGCAGGGTTGAAGGCCGCGGGCATCAGAGCGGATACGCCGGATCCGGCGGGAGGCGCGTATGAGCGCGACGCCGCGACTGGCGAGCCAACCGGTATCGTGCACGAAGCGGGCCTATACCGGCTATTCCCGCTGCTGCCTCAAATGGGCGCCGACAATGTCGCCCGGGCGCTCGACAAGGCGCAGGCTCTCGCGCATAGCTTCGGCATCACCGGCTGGTTTGACGCGCTGGTCGGCGAACGCCTCCTGGATGGTTACGTGAAAGCACGCGATGCCTGCACGCTGAACGTGCAGGCGAGCCTCGGCCTCCTCGCCTCGCCGCACGCACCGTTAGTCCCGCAGATAGAACGCTTTCGACGCTGGCGGGCGGACTACGAAGGCGGCAACCTCCGGTTGCATACCGTGAAGATTTTTATCGACGGTGTGCTGGAAAGCCGTACCGCGGCCCTGCTGGAGCCGTATGCGGACGTTGATAGCCTCGGGGTCCACCACTGGGAGCCTGCCCAGTTGCGCGAGATCGCCGCGCTCGCCGACTGTGCGGGTTTCGACCTGCATTTCCACACGCTCGGCGACCGCGCCGTGCGGATGGCACTCGACGCGATCGAGCATGTGATCCGTGTGAATGGGGTACGCGACCGGCGGCCGCAACTGGCGCACGTGCAACTGATTCATCCGGACGACGTGATTCGTTTCAGACGTCTCGGCGCGATCGCGAATATTCAGGCAACGTGGAGCGGGGTGCCCCCCTACCTGCTGGAGCTTTACCGGCAATTGCTAGGCGACGCCCGCATGGCCCGCAACTACGTATTCCGCAGCCTGCAGAACGCGGGTGCGCTATTGAGCGCTGGCTCGGACTGGCCAGTGTCAACGATGAATCCGCTCGTCGCCATCCAGAGCGCCATGACACGCACGCCGCCCGGTGTGCCGGACAGCGAGGCGTGGCTGCCCCTCGAGAGCGTCGAACTGCCGACCATGCTCGACGCCTATACGCGCAACGCGGCATGGAGCCTGCGTTTTGACGGGCGGGCTGGCACATTGAGCCCCGGTAGCGACGCATCGCTGGTGATTCTGGATCGGGACCTGTTCGCCGCAGCGCCGGCCGGGATCGCCGCTGCGCAAGTGCAAGCCACGCTGTTCTGTGGCCGCGTAGTGCATGGCGAGCTACCCTAGCCCTGAATCAGCGTGCCTCGTGCAGCCAGGACAGCAGGTCGCGCCTGGAACCGATGCCGAGCTTCGCGAAGGCGCGCTTCGTGTACGTCTTGACGGTCGACTCCTTGATTTGCATCGTTTCGGCAATTGTCGCGAGTGTTCGGCCCTTCACCAGAGCCGAACAAATATCGGTTTCGCGCTGGGACAGGTGGACACCGCGTCGTGCGGCCGCGGCCGAGAAGATTCCGTCGGATGGACCGGCTTCCAAGCGGGCGGGCGCGTCGACCACCTGGAGCGCATGCAAATAGGTAAGGGGGAGCAGCACTTCGCCCAACTCCTTAAGCCGGCTGAGTTCCGAAACGGAGAAGGGCGGCAGGCGCTTCGAGCGGCACAAGGAAATCGAATACTGCGCCTCGGCTATTGTCCGGAGAACCTGGCATTCGTCGTGAATGGCCGCCACGTCGAAAATCAGGCGCTTGCATTCGGCGTCCGCAACTGCGGCGGAGGATCGCTGGACGAGTTCGGTACTGCGTTCCGGCGGAACGTACCGCGCGATCGAGTCATCTGCGGCAAAACGCCTGAAATAAAGCGCCATGACGGCCTGCAGATCACTGTCCTCATAGCTGCAGTAGCTGCCGATCCAGTCGACCCGGCATCCTTTCGGCGCCTCGGGATCCAGGCGTGAGCGTTGCAGGTGCAAGGTGTCGCAATCGGCGAAACCCGCAATGAACGTATTGAGCGCACGCAGGAAGCGTGGTGTTCCCACTGCTTCGATCACGGGGCCAAGCGCCGACGCGAACGATCCGACGAAACCGAGCGTAAGGTCTGACGAGGTGCCGGATGGGGTCATTGTCTTGTTGCAATACATACAGATAGGGCCGTCGTGTTCGCGGTAACGACGGCGGCAGGACTCGCACGAACTTTTGACCAGCACATTAATAACCGGACAAAATGCGTTCGGCAAGCTGCCGGAATGCCGACAGTAAATCTTTGAGGATGACGGACTGGCGCGGCTGCCGGTCAGTAGGTCCGTTGTGCGATAACTCGGGCCACCGTTTCCAGGGACCGCGTAAGCGTAGCGAGGTCGACGGACCCGATTGCCAAGCGGATGGCGTGAGGCACATGAGCCGAAGTCGAGAACGGCAGGGCTGTCGACACGGAAACCCGCTCGCGCATCAACGCAATCGCAATCTCGTCTGCGCGAACCTCCTGCGCGAGAGGGAGCCACACGAAATACGAGCAGGGATGGCTGACCCTTTTCAACTGGCCCAGAATGTCGGCGACAAGGCCCTGACGCATTGCGGCATCCCGCCGCTTCTCCTCTTCAAGCCGGGCTACTGTGCCGTCCTCCATCCAGTTGCAGGCGATGGCCGTCATGATCGCCGGGGTGTTCCAGGTTGTCGCGCGGATCACCCGTTCGAGCTTGGGAACCCATTCGCTCGGTGCACAGACGAAGCCGACACGCAGCCCTGTCGCGACACTCTTTGACAAGCTCGATACATAGACCGTCGTCTCCGGCGCAAGCGATGCCAACGGCGGAGGCGCACCTTCAGCCAGGAATGCGTAGGCCCCGTCTTCGATGATTAGCAGTCCATGTTGCCGGGCGATGGCGACAAGGTCCCGACATCGCGTCGCGCTCATCACCCAGCCAAGCGGGTTGTGCAGCGTTGGCATGACATAGACGGCGCGTACTCGTCGTTGTTTGCACAGAGTCGCCAATGCGTCCAGATCGGGGCCGCGCCCAGCGGCCGGGATCGGCGCGAGTTCCAGCCGATTGGCCTCGGCAGCGAGCTTGAATCCCGGGTAAGTCAGCGCGTCCACCGCCACCACGTCGCCGGGCTCGAGTAAGGCCATGGCGGTCGTCGTCAACCCGTGCTGCGCGCCGCTCACGAGTAATGTTGTATCGACCGTTGCTGCCAGCCCCCGGTTGGACAGGTGGCGCGCCGCCGTCGCGCGCTCGTACTCGCGCCCGCCATGGGGCTGGTATCTAAGCAGTGACTCCAGGTCACCTGCAACGGCGAGCTGGCGTAGCGCTGCCCTGAGTAGGTCAGTCTGGCCGGGCGACGATGGATAGTTGAAGCTCAGGTCTACTGTGTCCGCGCTCCACGTGAGCAGGTCGATACCCTGGCCTCGAGGGAGCGCCTCCTTGACGAATGTGCCGCGGCCGGTTTCGCCGCTTACCAAACCCATCTCCTGCAGCTCCGCATAAACACGCGTGGCCGTGACCAGAGCCAGGCCTTCGCGAACAGCGAGTTCGCGGTGCGTTGGCAGACGCGTCCCGGGACGCAGACGTCCTGCGCGGATCTCGGCCGCGAGACGGTCGACCAGTTGCTTGTAACGCGGCTGAGCCATGTCTGAATGTATCCATGACAATTATTTGATTGTATTTATTATCGGCTCTACCATGGCTCAACACAACTTCTCCACCCGCAAGAGGACGCCATGCACATCGTCATCCTGACCTTTGAGGGCTTTAACGAACTCGATTCGCTGATTGCCCTCAACATCCTCAACCGGGTCAAAAGGCCTGGCTGGCGGGTTTCGATCGCCAGCCCGTCAGCGAGGGTGCGTTCGATGAACGGCGTGGTGCTGGAGGCGCAAGCGTCGCTGCAGGATGCTTGCGACGCCGACGCGGTGCTAGTCGGCAGCGGAATAAAGACCCGGGACGTCGCCGCCGATGCCGCGTTGATGTCGCAGCTAAGGCTCGACCCGACGCGCCAACTGCTCGGCGCGCAGTGCTCGGGCACGCTGATACTCGCGAAGTTAGGCCTGCTTGATGGCGTTCCGGCCTGTACGGACGTGACCACCAAACCGTGGGTCGAAGAAGCCGGCGTGGCGGTGCTCAACCAGCCATTCGTGGCGAAGCAGAACGTCGCGACCGCAGGCGGGTGCCTGTCGTCGCAGTATCTGGCGGCCTGGTTTATCGCGCGTCTGGAGAGTGTCGAGGCTGCACGCAACGCGATTCAGTACGTAGCCCCAGTGGGAGAGAAGGAGACCTACGTGACGCGTGCAATAGCGAACATTTCGCCATTCCTCTAAGGAAATACAGCCGCACAGGTTGCGTCCTTCAAAAGCGCCCGCCTGGCTAGGCGGCTTGCTGCCTGGCAACCCGGCGGATGGTCTGGGGAGGTTGGCCCAGCGTCCTGACGAATGCTCGGCGCATCCTTTCGGTGTCGCCGAAACCGGTCTCCCTGGCGATCACTGCCAGTGAGAGCTCCCCTGCGTCAACGAGGCTGCGAGCAGCATCGACGCGCAGCTTCTCCACAGCCTGCGCAGGAGACTGTCCGGTCTCAATCTTGAAGAGTCGGCTCAGTTGTCTTGGGCTCACATGCGCGGCGTCAGCGATAACCTCCACCGAAAGGTCCTTGTGAAGGTTGGCCCTGGCGAAGGAAAGCACCTTCTGCATGCGGTCTGATCTGGGCTGAAGCTCCAGCAGCGCCGAGAACTGGGACTGGCCGCTGGTACGCCGGTGGTAGACCACCAGCTTCTTCGCCACGGCCTTCGCGACCTCCTCTCCGTGGTCATCCTCAACCATGGCCAATGCCAGGTCGATACACGTGGTCATACCAGCCGATGTCCACACACCGCCGTCGTTCGTGAAGATTCGGTCCGGCAGAACCTTTACGTCTGGGTGTCGCAACTGAAGCTTCTGAGCCGCGGACCAGTGAGTCGTTGCACGACGGCCGTCGAGGATCCCGGCTTCCGCAAGGATGAACGCGCCGGTGCAGATGCTGCCCACTCGCCTGCAAGCCTGCAAGCCTGCGAGGCGCGCTGCAGGAATGACCTCATCCTCGGTGTGGAAGTCGGGGCCTCAATGGAGCCGAGGACGAGCAGCGTATCGAACGCCAAGTTCCGGAACTTGCGCGAGTCCACCGTCGCGCCCGAGTAGCTCGGAACCGGCCCCCCGGCTTCGGACAGCAGGATTTGCCGATAGGACTCGTACCCTAGCTCCTTGTTCGCCAACCCGAACACGGCCATGACGGCGAGGTCGAGGATCTCGAACCCCGGGAAGATCAACAAGGCAACGGTCTTCATAGGATGTCCCAAAACGCAGATTCACGCGATTCGAGTCAAGCATAGTCCCGCTGAGGTCGCTATGCAATTCTGCGAGATATCCGGAAGCATTGATTGTCCCCAAACACTGGATTTACGTCTTTTAAGCCATCGCCCGTGGCCTCGCTATAGGCGTATCGAATGAGTGTTAGTCTTCCTGGGAGATTTCACATGACCCAGAAGCAGTCCATGGGCACCGCCGTTGTTACCGGTGCATCGTCCGGTATCGGAGCCGTGTATGCCGATCGCCTGGCCAGGCGCGGATATGACCTGGTGCTCGTTGCTCGCAACGAGCAGCGCCTGCAGGCGCTGGCGACTCGTCTTCGCGCAGACACCGGGCGCGCAGTCCGGGTAGAGAAGGCAGACCTCACTGACAAGTCCGACCTCACCCGCGTCGAGGCGCTGCTAAAGGACGACGCGAGCCTCTCCCTCCTCGTGAACAACGCCGGGTTCGGGTCGGTGAGGTTGATGCTCGCCAGCGAAGTCGAGACGATGGAGTCGATGATCGACCTCAACGTGATGGCGCTGACGCGCTTGGCATTCGCAAACGGTTTTAAGGCTTTCGCTTCCCGCAGACCGCCGTGCTGTGTTTCGTTCGGCACGCAGCAGAATCACACTCGGCGCGGCGGCGCCGAGTTGCGCGATGCTCCGGTGCGTTGACTCGTCAAGGCCTGGACAAGCTAATGACCTCGCCTTCCGTTGCACTATCGCCGGAAGCCACCGCCACGCGCGCCCTGGTTAAAGCGTTGGCTCTCAGCGGCGCCTCGCTGCCGATTCTGCATCTGCTGGTTCAATTCGCCGGATGACATTTGAGCACCGGTTCTATTGAAACCGCCGGCAGGACTCTGGGGAGCAGCGCCGCCAGGTCTGCTGGACACGGGTTGAGTCGGACGCTGTTGCTGGTAGGCCTGTGCCTTTTGCTGACCCGCCGCGGCATTGGTGGTCTGAGCGCTGGTGGGACGCTGCTGTTGAACACTCTGTGCTCTCTGCTGGGCCGTGGCGGAATTGGTGGAATTGGCGGACTGGGTTCCCGCAGGCCGTTGCTGTTGCGCAGTCTGCGCTGCAGGCTTACTCACTGCAGACCACGAGCCGTTGTCGTATTTCTGCCAGCTACCATTGGTGTTCTTGTAGACATTACCGTCACGACCCGCATACATATCGCCGCTCGCGGTTTTACTCGCCACAACACGGCCGTTCGCGCTTGTGCCCGCAACCGCTTTGCCGCCCGCGGAATTCTGATAGCTGCCCACCGAGCCATTTGCCGTCGTCTGATGCTGTGTCGCCGCCCACTGGTTGCCCTTGGTGACGACGGAGCTGCCCCACTGACCGTATGCGTTTGAGCCTTGGCGAGTCGCGCCATAGGCGCCGGTGTAGGGATTGTAGGCCTGGCCAACGCTCGCGCTGCCGTACCGTCCGGAAGCGGTTGCTCCGCGTGCGTAGGTGCCCGTGTTGGGGTTGTATGAGGTGCCCCATTGCGCGCTGCCGTTCGGTCCGTATGCGACCCCCCTTACACCGCTCGCGCCGGTATAGGGGTTGTAGGTGCGATAACCATAGGGCGCGGGACGCGGGTAGTAAACCGGGTAAGGTCCGTGGCCCACGAGAACGTATGGCGGGTAGTAGTAACCGTTACCCTGCGCGACGATTGCGCCGAGCGCCGCGCCTGCGACGAACACGCCGAGATACCCTGCCGTATAGCTGGCCTGCACTGCGCCGCTCGGGGTCACGTATTGCGTGACGTAAGTCACGTTATAGACGGGCGAACTGGCTGGAATCGTGTAGATCACCTGAGGCACGGACTGACTGGTTTGCCATGGTCCGTTCGGCGATGAAGAATCGAACCATACCCCTTGAGAGCACACGTAATAGTGGTTCTGCACCTTGATCACTTTGTCGGGCGTGTTGGCAGCGTACGAGAGCGGCGTGCCTTCAATCGGCTGGAACTGAGGCTCGCCGCTGTACACAACCTTGAGCGCGGCTGCAGCGGCACTGGGGTTGATCTCGACGGTTGTCGGGATTTGCGCAAGCAGCACCGCGTCGGCCGCCTCGGGGGTGCCGGGTACTGCGGGCAGAACGCGGGCGGCTATGCTATCGCGCGGAATTTTCGCGAAATCGGCTGGCAACTGATTGGTCGCGAATGTCCACGGACCGGTGGGTGATGGTGCGGAGAACCAGCGGCCGGCGCTCAGGTAGTAGTACGTACTGGTTGGTGAATAAACGAATACATCGCTGTCGGTATTCTTGGCGAAAACCAGTTGGGTTCCGGGAATCGTCGCGTAAACCGGCTTACCATCGAACACGATCAGTTCTGCTGGCGTACTGCTGAAGAACACCCCGGGCGCTGCGGCAGGTTTCGCTTTGGGCACCGGGATATAGGGTTTCAGGTCCGCCCACGTTGGGTCGTCAGGCACCTTCGACATCTTGGCAGGAAGGGCTTTCGCCGCGGCCCACCCGCTCTTCAGGTCAGTTGACGTCATCCACGACTGCCCGTTGAATAAATAGTACTGGTGGCTGGCGTTATCGAGGAAGAGCGGCCAATTGGCGTTGACGACGAACGTGAGATCCGAATCCTGAATCGGTGCGAGCACTGCGTCGCCGTCGACGTGCAAAAGCACTGCTGGACCGAAGCTGAAGAAAATGGCGGGTGGGTCGTTCTTGACGGCCGCGACCGCCGGGGATCCCTTCTTCTCCACACTCGCAACTAGCCGGTCGAGCGAGATGGTCAGCGAGGCCTGCGGGTTGAGAAACTCGCGCACGAGTCCATCCATCTTTTTGGCCGTGGCTGGGTCGGCACCAGGAAAAGTCAGGCTGACAATCTGCGGATTGCTCAAGAGTACGGCGCGAGTGTCGACATCCACCTGCGTTTGCATCTGCAACGCGACAATTCCCACCTGCGGCTTGCCGCCGCGCGGTGTCACGCTTATCGCCATGCGGCCGTCAATTTCCTTGAAATCCTTCCAGTCGTCGATTTGCGGTTGATAGTAGACGAGCGACGCATCGTTTCTTGTTATTTCGCGCGGCCAGCCCGGGTCCTGGGCCATAGCGGCGGGAGGTCGCGCTAGCAAAAGCGACAGCGCAAACGCTGCGGAGCGCGCCAACGTGCTAATTGGTACTCCTGGATTGGCCATCATTTTTTGCCGTTGTTGGCGCTCGACAGAGTCTTGCTCTGGCAGCCGCGCGTCATCGCTTCGGCGTTGAACGAAGAGAGCCACCAACTGTCCTCTGCTAAAAAAATAGACTCAGGCCACTGCGTCGGCAATGGGACCTTAGTCCTATGAGGTCGAGCGCTATAGGACTAAGGTCCCATGTGGTCGTAGCTGGATATGCCTAGTATTAAGGGTGCAGAAAGCTGTGCAAAAACATAGCCACGATTCTTCTGAAATGGACCATAAAAAGACCCCGCAGCGGTTCCAGGGTAGTCCCGGATACGAGTTCCGTTTGCCGATCGAAACAGGAGATGGCAATGAGAGTTCTGCTTATATTGGTGTGCCTCGTGCTGTCTTCGAGCGCATTTGCAGAGTGCGGCACGAACTTGCGCGGCGGCACCGCTTGTAGCAACGGACAGACGGCCGGCGGCTATAACCCCAACACCGGCAACGCGTGGAAGGCACAAAAGAATCAGGCGGGCGTGACTACAACCCAGACCAGCAAGGGTGGCGAAGCGAAGACGATGAACGGACGCGGTGTTTATAAAAGCCCTGGCGGCGTGACTTGCTATAAGGGCGCCAACAGCCACGGGTGCAATTGAAGACGCGCGACTTATGGCCGATAGAACCAGACAACGCCGGAAAAAACTGCATATATAAATTGCCTTATCGAGATGAGTAAGTAAAATAGAGGCATCCGGGATGCAGGATATGTGTAGGTGTCGTTGTATTATCCGTTTCCTGAAAAGGGGCCATTGTTCGGACCAGATTTTCTGGCCCCGCAGTGCCTATCTCCTTGGCAACTAGCTTTACGAAAATAATTGGCAGTGCTTGTTGTCAAGGTAAGAGGAAAATCCGTAGCGCAATGACTCTGGCCGGTCTGATCGCGTTTGTTGCGATTCGATGAAGGTGAGCCGAGCCTTGTGGCTGGACAAGCGGGGTCTCCTTGCAGGTCTTCGGTTCCGTCTGTGGAACCCTGCCGGTCGATCTGTATTCGAGTCGGATCGACATTCTGCTGACGCCTCTGGTTGAAGAAGGACGCTTGTCAGGTTGACTCGAGCGCTTTCGATGTAACTGCTCGCACCATTTAGCACGTTTTAGCGCGTCCGCGGGATTGCATCATGCCCTTGGGCCATTGCTGGTGTGAGTATCTCAGGAGAGCCTTCCGTGAGCTTCGCCTTGCCAGCAATTGTATCTGTGGAGGCAGGAATCATCTTGTGGTTGCTGACGTTGCTTGCGCGTCAATCATGGGCTTCCCTTGAGCCCCACGTTGACCATCAGCGTATCCGACGGCGCGGCGCAACCGCTGTGCGAGATTTCCGGTGGTCATCGAGGGTTAGGCGCTCGTCCTCGAGCCAGGCGGGTGAGGGAACTTCAGGAGCTTCGCAACGTAGTGGATCGCAGCATAGCCGCATCTCGCTGCACGGCGCGGGTGAGGACGGCTTTCGGGAGCTTTGGGAGGCGTTTCCATTCGTGGTTTTGCTGCTTGACCAGCAAGGCAGCATCCTGATGGCGAATCTGAGGGCCTGCAGTCTGTTTGGTTACGGGAGCGACGAACTACCCGGTGTGTCAATCTCTGTCCTCGTTCCCGAGCCGCGAGAAAGTTACGATTCGAGCTGTTGCGACGGATTTCTGTCGACGCTAACTAGTTTGCCCTTCGGCGCAACACGCAGTTATGTTGCAAGGCGCAAAGATGGTTCTGAACTCCCATTGGAGGTTAGCCTAAGGCAGTCTTCCTTTAGAGGCCAGGTGGCGGTTCTCGCGTTTGTGGAGGACAAGTCGGATCACTATGGTTTGCTTCAGAACCAGCAGGACCTTGCTCATCTGACACGCGTATCGACCATGGGAGAGATAGCGGGATCGCTGGCGCACGAACTGAATCAGCCGCTGACCGCGATTCTCAGCAACGTGCACGCGGCGCAGCGCTTTATGACCGCCGACCCGATCGACGTGGCGGAGGTGCTGGAAATTCTCAACGACATCGTTCAAGACGACTATCGCGCAAGCGAGGTAATCCGACGGATCCGTTCGGTGGTGAGGAAGACCGATATGGAGTTCGCCCTGGTCGATCTCGTCGGTGTGATCCGTGAAGTTGTCGCTTTGCTATACAGCGAGGCGATCATGCGCGGCGCCCGCGTGGCGCTGCAGTCATGCGCGGAACTCCCCGCTGTGTACGCCGACAAGGTGCAGTTGCAGCAGGTCATCCTCAATCTTCTGCTTAACGCCTTCGATGCGATGAGCCATGTATTGCCCGGCGAGCGGCTCGTATCGGTCGAGGTGGCCGCACAAAGTGACGAGACGGTTCTCATTGCCGTGCGCGACTGCGGACACGGGCTCACAGTGGGAAAGCTCGATACAGTCTTTAAGCCGTTCCATACATCCAAACCCAGTGGCCTTGGTTTGGGATTGTCGATTAGCCGGTCAATCGTGGAACTCCACGGTGGCCGGATCTGGGCCGAAAATAACATCAATCGAGGCGCGACGTTCTTTGTTTCGTTACCCGGAGGCAAACAGGCACGAAGCAGGCAGTCGCGGTAACAGCCATGACAGAATCAGATCCGTTGGTGTTCGTCGTCGACGACGACGATTCCGTCCGTCGTGCACTGGCTCGCTTGCTGCGGTGCGCGGGCCATTGTGTCGAGACGTTTGCATCGGCAAACGAGTTTCTCGCCACCGCAAATTTCGGTGCACGCCCGGGATGTCTGGTGCTCGACATTGAATTGCCGGATATCAATGGCCTCCAGTTGCAACGCGAACTGGGCGCGTCGTTGCCGATCATCTTTATAAGCGGCTACGGCGATATTCCGATGACTGTCCAGGCCATGAAGGCCGGCGCTTGCGACTTCTTGCCGAAACCGGTGCATGAGGCGGATTTGCTGCGTGCGGTCGATCAGGCGCTCGAGCATGCCAGACGCATCTTTGCAAACAGGTGCGAACTGGATTCGCTGCGCCAGCGCGTTGAGCGCTTGACACCACGCGAACGGGAAGTCATGTCGCTCGTCGTCACCGGGCGGTTGAACAAGCAGGTCGCGAGCGACCTTGGTACCGCCGAAAAAACCATCAAGGCTCACCGTGCACGGGTGATGGCGAAGATGGAAGTCTCGTCGCTGGCGCAACTGGTCCACCTTGTTGACCGGGTTGCCATTTCCTCACCTGCCGACCATCGGTCACCCCGCTAAACGCGCTCGCGGCACGATTTTGCCGGGAACGGCAGGCGACCCGAGCGCGCGCATCCGGGACCAAAGTCCAATACCGCTATTCATTTGCGTCCCTTAGTCTAGTGCATGAGATATGCGTATGCTCGCGTAGTTCTGCCACTGGACGATCCACAATGGGAACAGCCAAAGCACCTTTTGTTGTCGTCGTCGATGACGATGAATCGGTGAGCCGGGCGATCAAACGACAATTGCGTTCTATCGGCGTGGTGGCGGAATCCTTCGCAAGCGGCGAAGCCTTCCTTGAAGCGATGTTGTCCATACCATCGTATCGCCCTGATTGCCTGATACTCGATGTACAGATGCCGGGGTTAAGTGGACTAGAAGTCCAGAAGCGCCTCGCGGACAGCGGCATTCCGATCATTTGCATCACCGCACATGACGACATTGGAGTGCGCGAGCAGGCGCTGTCTGCTGGCGCGCTCGCGTACCTGCGCAAACCGTTTGACGACGAGATTTTCGTCAAGGCGGTGCGTGCCGCAATCGGCAAGCAGAGGACATAGCCTGGTGCGTATGGGGTGCATATGGGACCAAAGTCCAATTGTTTTAACGTGACGCCGATACCACCATTGATGTGACCCGCGAAGATTTTGAGGCGGAAATGCGTTTCATACGTGATGTCAATTTCTGAATGGAGCATGCATCATGATCAGGTACCTTCGATTAGTCCTCGCCATTCCCCTCTTGCTGTTTGGCGTGGCGTGTTCGACGAACCCGACTGTGGCCAATGGTGGGGACCCAGATTTAGACGCGCAGGCACGCCAGGCACTGCAACAGCTATTCGATAGCACTCCGAAGGCAAAAGATCTCCAATATCAGGCGAAAGCCGTCCTGGTGTTTCCGAGCATCGTCAAGGCCGGGCTCCTGGTGGGTGCGCAAGGCGGAAAGGGCGTGATGTTTGCGCCGGATGGCAAGATCATTGGGTACTACAGAGTACGCGGAGCTTCATACGGGCTGCAGGCAGGCGCACAAACTTTTTCGGAAGCGATGTTTTTGATGACCGACTCGGCAATCACTTCGCTTACAAGCGGCACCGGATTGTCCGTTGGTGTGGGGCCGAGTGTCGTGGTGGTGGATGCAGGGATGGCCAAATCGATGACAACGACGACATTGCAATCAGATGTCTATGCGTTCATTTTTGGCCAGCAGGGCCTGATGGCAGGTCTGGGCGTACAGGGGCAGAGAATCGTCAAGTTTGACGAGTGATGCGCGCGACATCCTCGCGCATTCATAGCGTAGAACCCTGAGAGCCTCAAGCCATGCAACGTATGCAGCGATTTTCAATCGGCCTCGTGGTGTGGGCGCTGAGCCTCGCAGCCGCCGCGCAGCAGCCGATTATCTATCCGGCCAACGGGCAGAGTCCCCAGAAGCAGAACACCGATACCGCCGAATGCCAACTGTGGGCCAGGCAGACCACAGGGGTTGATCCGGTGGCGATTGCGCAGCACGCTGGACAACCCAATGCGCCTCCTCCCCAGGGCGGAGCGATCAAAGGCGCGGCGGGCGGCGCCGCATTGGGCGCAGCAGTAGGGGCGATCGCCGGTAACGCGGGAAAGGGGGCTGCGATAGGCGCAGTGACAGGGACGGCTGCCGGCGGCCTGCGCCAGCGACGCATGAACCAGGCCGCGGCCGAGCAGCAGCAGGGAGGGCAGCAACAGGTCGCGCAGCAGATGTCGACCTTCAACCGGGCGGTTGGGGCTTGCATGACGGGCCGGGGATATACGGTCCAGTAGCCAGAAATTCACGAGACGTGGTGAAGGAACCGGTCAGCGAGGGATCTGCACATGGCGACGATACCAGGACGAACGATGTTGGCGACCGTATGGCTCGGCTGCGCAGTGTGTGCAATCTCTGCGACCTCTGCCTGGGGGACTGACTTCGATGGCAGCAAGCCGCTGCTATGCGCCACTATCGACGCGCACTCGTGCGACCCGGGGCAGGTCTGCCAGAGGGGCCTCCCCGCGGACCTGGGCGTGCCGCAATTCCTGCGCATCGACTTCGCGAAGAAGACCGTGGTTGGGCCAGCGCGTACGACACCCATCCGCTTCATGGAAACGGGCGCGGGGCAGCTTCTGATGCAAGGGACCGAACTCGGCTTTGCGTGGGCGATCGCGCTTGACACGGCGGATGGAACGATGACTCTTTCGCTCGTCAATCGTGACGACGCCTATATGTTGTTCGGCGCTTGCACGCCAAATTTGCCGTGACGGGTGATGCCATGAAATGCCTGCCGCTCAATCCCTGGTTGCAACGATTCACATCGCGCTCGCCAGTCGATCGAAAAATAGCGATCGCCTTTGCCACTATCGTGCTGTGTGCCGGCTGTGGCAAACCTGCGGCCGTGCCGCCCACCCCGGCTGTCGAAGTTACCGTTCTCGAGGTCGAACCGCACGATACGCCGGTGGACTTCGAATTCACTGCGCAGACGCAAAGCTCGCGCGAAGTGGAGATCCGGGCACGCGTCGACGGCTTTCTCGACAAGCGGGTTTATACGGAAGGTCAACTGGTCCACACGGGACAGGTGCTGTTCCTGATGGATCCCAAGCCGTTCGAGGCGGTGCTGCAAACCGCCAAGGGACAGCTTGCGCAGCAGCAGGCGCGGCTCTATGTGGCCAAAGCGAATCTTGCCCGTGTGATTCCACTGACGCGCCAGAATGCCTTGAGCCAAAAGGACCTGGACGACGCGACGGGTAACGAAAAAGAGGCGGAGTCCGCGGTTATCGCTGCACAAGGGCAGGTGCAGACCGCCGAGCTCAACCTGAGCTACACCACCATCAAATCTCCCCTCACCGGCTTGTCGAGTTTTGCCCGGCAGCAGGACGGCAGTTACGTGACCGCTACCGCTGCGGGCTTACTGACCTACGTCTACCAACTCGATCCGATGTGGGTCAACTTCAGCATCTCCGAAAACGAGTTGCTCAGGTACCGCGATCAGATCGAGAAAAAGCAGTTGATTTTTCCGGCTAGTAACGAGTTTGAGGTCACCGTCGTGCTGGCGGACGGAACGGTGTTTCCTGATCGCGGACGCATCAATTTCACCAATCCGGCCTTCAATACGCAGACCGGCACCTTCCTTGTGCGCGCTTCGTTCGCCAACGCGAAGGGTATGCTGCGCCCGGGGCAATTCGTCAAGGCGCGGGTCTCGGGCGCGATTCGACCCAATGCGATTCTCGTCCCGCAGCGGGCGGTTCTGCAGGGCGCCAAGAGCCATTTCGTCTGGGTGGTCGACAACGATTCCAAGGCCCATGAACGGGTGGTGGAAACGGGCGAATGGCACGGTGACGACTGGTTTATTACCGACGGGCTGCAAGCGGGCGATCGGGTCGTCGTGGATGGCGCGATCCGCGTCATTGCGGACACACCGCTGAAGATAACCGGGGAACCGAAGCCCTCAGACAGCACGCCTGCTGCTGCAACAGTGGCGCCGGGCGGGGAGCCACAGCATCTTGCGGCCCAGGAGTCTAACCAGGCCGTGTCGAAATAGGTGGGTGCTCCGACATGAACATCTCCCACTTCTGCATCGACCGCCCGATCTTTGCGTCGGTCATCTCGATCGTCATTACGCTGGGTGGCGCGTTGGCGATGATCGCCCTGCCGATCGCGCAGTACCCCGACATTACACCGCCTCAGATCACGATTTCCGCCACCTACCCAGGGGCGAGTGCGGACGTGGTGGCAAACAATGTTGCCGCGCCTATCGAGCAGCAGGTGAACGGCGCCGACAACATGATCTATATGAACTCGTCGAGTTCATCGACGGGTGTCTATACGCTCAACGCCTTTTTCCAGATCGGCACCAACCCCGAGCTGGCGCAGGTCGATGTGCAGAATCGCGTGAATCTGGCGTTGCCCCAGTTGCCTTCGTCGGTGCAGTCTCAAGGCATTCAGGTACAGAAGAAGTCATCGGCGTTCATGATGGTCATTGCGATCTATTCGCCAAGTAACCGTTATGACGCGACCTATATTGCGAACTACGCCAATATTTATGTGCTCGATGCGCTCAAGCGCATTCCCGGCGCGAACCAGTCGGCGATCTTCGGCACGCCTGACTACGCGATGCGTATCTGGCTCAAGCCGGATCGCATGGCGCAGTTAGGGGTGACGGCGGCGGACGTGCAGAGGGCGGTGGCCAATCAGAACCAGCAATTTGCGGTTGGACGCATTGGACAGTCGCCAACAGGCACGCCGGTCGAGCAGTCATTTGCCGTCACCACCACCGGACGGTTGACCGACCCGGCAGAGTTCGAAAACATCATTATTCGCGCCGCCAATGGCGACGCGGCCATTGTGCGGCTCAAAGACGTCGGCCGCGCCGAACTCGGGCAGAAGGATTACTCGATCCGCAGCCGGTTCCAGGGTAAGCCCGCCACGGTAATCGCGGTGTACCAGCAACCGGGTGCGAATGCACTGGATGTGTCGAAGCAGGTGCACGCCACGCTCACCGCGATGAGGAAGCAGTTCCCGACCGGGATCGACTACGACATCGCGATGGATACGACGGACTTCACCCGGGCGTCGATTTCGGACGTGATCCACACCTTCTTCGAAGCCCTGGTGCTGGTCGTGATCGTCGTGTACGTGTTTCTGCAGAGCTTTCGCGCGACGCTGATTCCGGTGCTCGCGGTGCCGGTATCGATCGTCGGTACATTCATGGGTATGCTGGCCCTTGGCTTCTCCATCAACATGCTGACGCTGTTCGGCATGGTGTTGGCAATCGGCATCGTGGTGGACGACGCCATCGTGGTGATCGAGAACGTCGAGCGCAACATGAGCGTCCACAAGCTCAGTCCAAAGGACGCGGCCAAGCGCGCCATGGACGAAGTATCGGGGCCGGTAGTCGCGATCGTACTCGTACTGTGCGCCGTCTTCGTGCCGGTGGCGTTTCTCGGTGGCATCACGGGACAACTGTACAAGCAGTTCGCGATCACAATCGCGATCTCGGTGGTGTTGTCAGGGGTGGTCGCACTCACGTTGTCGCCGGCATTGGCTGCCTTGCTGCTCAAGCCGGGACACCATGAGAAGCGCGGCTTCTTCCGTTGGTTCGACAATTCGTTCGCGCGCATGACGACCGGCTATTCGAACATGGTCAAGCTGGTCATCAAGCGTTTCGGGGTGGCGTTGTTCCTGTTTGCCGGCATGATCGCGCTGGCGGTCGTCATGATGCGGACGATTCCCACCTCCTTTCTGCCGCCGGAGGACCAGGGCTACCTGCTCGGCGCGGTCATCATGCCGGACGCCGCGAGTCTTGACCGTACCGGCGACGTATCGCAGAAGGTCACCGACTACTTCCTGAAGCAGCCCGCCGTTAGCAGCGTGACGACAGTCGACGGTTACAGCCTGCTCGACAGCCAGAACAAGAATAATGCCGGCACATTTTTTATCGGCTTCAAAAGCTTTGACGAACGCTACAAATTTGCCAATATCCGCACGCAAAATGCGCGAGCGGTGATCGTCGACGCCTATGAGACCCTCTCGAAGGTCAAGGAAGGGATCATTCTGCCGGTCAATCCCCCATCCATTCCGGGCCTTGGAACAACCGGCGGTACGGAGGTGTGGATCCAGGCCCAGGGCGATGCGACCATCGGTCAGCTCGCCCAGACCGTGGAGGATTTTATCGCCAAGGCCAAGGAGCGGCCGGAACTCGGACGCGTCACCTCAACCTTCAATGCGTCGGCACAGCAGTTGCTGGTCGACGTGGACCGCGACAAATCCGAGACGCTCGGCGTGCCGATCGAGGACGTGTATAGCGCGATGCAGACCATGTTCGGCTCGCTTTACGTATCCCAGTTCAATCGTTCGAGCCGCCTGTGGCAGGTGATCCTGCAAGCCGAGCCGTCGTACCGGCTCTCGCCTGCGGATCTCGATCAGATCTACGTGCGCAGCAAAACCGACAATATGGTGCCGCTCAAAGCGGTAGTGACCTCGAAGTACGTCACGGGCCCGGATCTGATCACACGGTTCAACAATTTTCCGGCAGTGAAACTCACGGTAAATGCTGCACCGGGGCGCAGTTCCGGTGAGGTCATTGGCGCGATTGAAGAAGTGGGTAACGAGGTGCTGCCGTCCGGCTATAACCTGGGATGGAGTGGTGAGGCCTACGAGGCCAGACAGTCGGGCGGCACCTCGGGGCTGGTGTTCGTCTTCGGCCTGATCATGGTGTTCCTGATCCTCGCTGCCCAATATGAGAAGTGGAGCCTGCCGTTCGGCGTGCTGATGGCGGTGCCGTTCGCGCTGTTCGGCGCCTTGCTTGCCATCTTGCTGCGTGGGCTCGAAAACGACGTCTACTTCCAGATCGGCCTGACGATGCTGGTTGCGCTTGCGGCGAAGAACGCGATTCTGATTTTCGAGTTTGCGGTGCTGAATCGCGAATCGGGCGAGTCCGTGTACGACGCCGCCATTTCGGCGGCCAGCGAGCGGCTGCGCCCGATCGTCATGACCTCGCTCGCCTTCATCCTGGGTTGCGTGCCGCTCGCGATCGCGCTCGGTGCCTCCGCCAATAGCCGACATTCGATCGGCACGGGGGTGATCGGTGGGATGCTCGGCGCAACCGTGATTGCGGTGTTCTTCATTCCGATGTTCTTCTACGTGCTCGAGACGATGTCCGAAAAGAGCGGCGGCAAGAAGACGCCAGGGCCGAGCGGTGACGAACCACCGCATGACCTTGACGCGGGCCCCGGAGGCCCGACCGTCAAGCCGTTGGCCCGACGCGAGGACGACTGACATGCGCCGCGCTGCGTTCTTGCCACTGCTGGTACCGGTCGTGCTGGGATTGGGCGGCTGTCTGCTCGGCCCCAACTATGTGCGCCCCACCGTCGAGATACCGGCCAACTACCGCTTCAGTTCAGCAGAGGCTGCCGACGTGGCCAACACGGCGTGGTGGGAGCAGTTCCAGGATCCGGTGCTGAACGATCTGATTGCTGAGGCGCTGGCCAATAACAAGGACGTGAAGGTCGCCGCTGCGCGTGTGGATCAGTTTTTGGGTCAATTTGTCACGACCCGTTCGGGACTGTTTCCCCAACTGAGTGCGGGCTTCGACGCAGCGCGCCAGCGTGCGTCGCAAGATGGCGCGGTGCCGTTGCCGGCGGGCGTTTCGCCCATCTACAACCAGTTCCAGCCGACGCTGTCGGCCGCATGGGAAATCGACGTGTTCGGCAGGGTGCGGCGTGAGACAGAATCTGCGCGCGCCGCCCTGCTGGCGACCGAGGAGGGCCGCCGCGCGACCATCTTGTCGCTGGTGGCCTCGGTCGCGACGGCCTACATCAACCTGCGCGACCTCGATCAGCAGCTTGTGATTGCGAAGGAGACCACCTCCAGCCGGGCGGAATCGGTGCACGTGTTTACGCTGCGTTTCGGCGGTGGCGACGTCTCGCAAATGGAGCTCTCGCAGAGCCAGTCGGAATACGAGGCATCGCTTGCCACGATTCCGCAGCTCGAGGTGCAGATCGCGCAGCAGGAAGACGCGCTCTCGGTGTTGCTCGGTCGCAATCCGGGCGACATTCTGCGCGGGCGGCAAGTCTCCGATCTGGCGATCCCGGCTGTGCCGGCGGGCTTGCCATCGGATCTGCTCGAACGCCGCCCGGACGTACTGCAGGCCGAGCAGAACCTCGTGGCCGCGAACGCGTTGATCGGTGCGGCTCGTGCGCTGTATTTCCCATCGATCTCATTGACAGGGTTATTCGGTTCGGTGAGCACCGACTTCTCGAAGCTGTTCACGGGGCCAGCGCGGGTCTGGGCGTTTGCCGGTTCGGTGAGCGTGCCGATTTTCACCGCCGGCAGCATCAGCGGGCAGGTCAAGCAGGCGGAAGCACAGCAACAGCAGGCGCTGTTCCAGTACCAGGAATCCATCCAGACAGCCTTCCAGGAAGTCGACGATGCGCTCATCGCGCTGCAGAAGTCGCGCGAGCAGCTCGTCGTTTTAGGCCGTGAGGTCGACTCGCTCCGTACATACGCGCGGCTGGCACGACTGCGTTTCGAGGGCGGTTATACGAGCTACATCGAAGTGCTGGATGCCGAGCGCAGTCTCTTCAACGCCCAACTCAGCTATACGCAGACCAATGGCCTCGTGTACGAGTCGGTGGTGGCGCTTTACAAGGCGATGGGCGGTGGCTGGGTGGTGACGGCCGAGCAGATGACGCATAAGGACGCGCCGCCGCAAGGAGGGCAACAAGGTGGGCAGCAGGGCGATCAGCACGGTGCGATCGAGCCCAGGGCCGAACCCAAGGTTGGCCCCAAAGCGGAACAATCGGTTGCGGGGCTGCCGAAATGAACGCCACGAGTAGCGAGACGAACGTGACAACGCCCAATGGACGCCTGATAGCCTGTCACGAATGCGATCTGTTGCAGCGCGAGTTGCCGCTGCCGCCTAACGGTGTGTTGCGCTGTTGCCGATGCAATGCCGAATTGTCCCGCAGCCATCCGAACAGCCTCGATCGCGCGCTGGCTTTTACGCTCGCCTCGATGGTCCTGTTTGTGGTCGGCAATGCGTTTCCGATCGTGGGTCTGCAGGTCAATGGGACGCTGGTCGAGACGACCTTGCTCGGCGCGGCGCGTGTGCTTTACGACGATGGCATGTGGCCGTTAGCCGGGCTTGTGTTGGCGACAACCTTTGTGATGCCTGTGCTGCAAATGGCCAGCATGACCTACCTGTTACTGCCGTTGCGGGTTGGCCGCGCGCCATACCGCACCGACCTGGTGTTTCGCCTCCTGCAACTGGCGCGCCCATGGGGGATGACTGAAGTATTGATCCTCGGCATGCTGGTCGCGCTGGTCAAGCTGGCCCACATTGCGAGCGTGGTGCCAGGTACGGCGCTCTGGTCGTTCGGCGCGCTCATGCTATTGCTCGCTGCCGCAAGCGCGGCATTCGATTCACAGGAAGTCTGGGCGCGCACGCGCGCGGCCCAAGCGGGGGGCAAGCCTGTTTTCCCCGAAAGAAGCATACCTGTGACACCCGATGCATCTACAGCCATGGCCAGCGGTCTGGCTACCTGCCACAGTTGCGGGCTGCTTATGAGGTTCGCGGCGGATCGGCACGATGCGGTCTGCCCGCGCTGCGGTGGACACGTTCACACGCGCAAGCCCAACAGCATCTCGCGGACGTGGGCGTTTCTGCTCGCCGCAATGGTTCTCTACATACCGGCCAATCTGCTGCCGGTCATGAATACCAGTTCGCTGTTCGGCAGCGAAAAGGACACCATCATGAGCGGTGTGGTCTACCTGTGGACCTCCGGCTCATGGCCGCTCGCTATTGTGGTGTTTATCGCGAGCGTGGCGGTGCCGATGCTCAAGATTCTCGCGCTGGTGTTTCTGGTGGTGTGCGCTCAGAGCCGCTCGAGCTGGGTCCCGCAACAGCGAGCACGCATCTACCGGCTGGTGGAACTGGTTGGGCGCTGGTCGATGCTCGATATCTACGTCATCACGATTCTGGTCGCGCTGGTGCAGTTCCAGGGGCTCGCGACGATTCAGGCGGGGCCCGCTGCGATTGCCTTCGGTTCGGTCGTCGTACTGACGATGTTCGCCGCTATGTCGTTTGACCCGCGCCTGATCTGGGACAAGGCGGAGACAACTCATGGCTAGACCTCCTGAGCGGCCCGATCAGCCAGACGTTCCTGAGGCGCTCGTTACACCGCGCTCGCGCTGGCGCTTGCAACTGGTCTGGCTGGTGCCGCTGATCGCGGTGCTGATAGGTGGCTGGCTTGCCGTCAAGGCGGTGCTGGAGAAGGGGCCGACGATCACCATCAGCTTCGTGACTGGCGAAGGCCTGGAAGCCGGTAAGACCAAGATCAAGTTCAAGAACGTGGACATTGGCGTGGTCAAGGCGGTGACCTTGTCGCGCGATCATACACGCGTCGTGGCTACCGCCGAACTCGCCAAAGACGCCTCGGACATGCTGGTGGACGATACGCGCTTCTGGGTCGTGCGTCCGCGTATTTCCGGCGGCACGGTTTCGGGTATCGGCACGTTGTTGTCCGGCTCGTTCATTGGTATGGACATCGGCAATTCGACGAAGTCGCGCAGCGACTTCGTCGGACTCGAGGCGCCGCCGGTTTTTGCCAGCGGAGTGCCAGGACGGGAGTTTGTGCTCAAGGGCGACGATATGGGCTCGCTCGATGTCGGCTCGCCGGTGTTCTTCAGACGCCTGCAAGTCGGGCAGGTCACGTCGTATCGGCTCGACGATGACGGCAAGGGCGTGACAATGCACGTCTTTATCAACGCTCCCTACGACAAGTACGTCAAAGACAATTCGCGCTTCTGGCAGGCGAGCGGTGTCGACGTCTCGCTGGATACCAATGGCATCAAGGTCAACACGCAATCGCTGGTGGCCATCCTGATCGGCGGCCTGGCATTCCAGACGCCGGATGAAGCGAACGCTCAACCCGATCAACCCGAGGCTGCGGTACAGACGGAATTCACGCTGTTCCGGGACCGCGGCGAGGCGATGAAGCGCCACGACAATATTGTCGATACCTACGTGTTCAATTTCAACGAGTCCGTCCGAGGCCTGGCGGTCGGTGCGCCGCTCGATTTTCGCGGCATCGTGGTGGGCGAGGTATCGGCGATCTATACCCGCTTCGATCCTGTCACCCAGCGTTTCAGTATTCCGGTTGAGGTACGCCTCTATCCGGAGCGCTTCACGTCGCGATTCAAGTCGGGCGGAGGCGGAGGGCGACTCACTTCGGATCTCGCAAGTCGACGCCAATTGACGGACCAACTGGTCGCGCACGGTTTGCGTGGACAGTTGAAAACCGGCAATCTGCTGACCGGGCAGTTGTATGTTGCCCTCGATTTCTTCCCCAACGCGCAGAAGGCGAACGTGGACTGGAGCGCCAACCCACCGGAACTGCCTACTGTGCCGGGTGGACTGCAATCGCTGCAGGATTCGATCACAACCCTGGTCGCGAAGCTCAACAAGATTCCATTCGAGGGTATCGGCAACAATGCCCAAAAGACGCTGGCCGACGCGGATCTGCTCCTCAAGCAGTTGAGTACGGAGGTCCTGCCGCAGGCCCACGACACCATGGCTGCCGCCCAGAGCGCGCTCAGTTCGGCGAACTCCGCACTCCAGCCTGACTCGTCGCTTTCGCAGAGTACCGCCGATGCCATGCGCGAACTCACGCGGACCGCGGCGGCCTTCCGCACTTTGGCGGACTACCTCGAACGTCATCCAGAGGCGCTGATCCGCGGCAAGCCGGAGGATAAAAAGTGATGCGCACTCTCGTGTCTCTCGTTACAGCGCTGACGCTCGGCATGCTAGGCGCTTGCAGCACGTCGCCCACCGCCAGCTTCTACACGTTGGACGCGGCCAACGGACAGCAAGATGCCTACGCGGCTCGCGCGATCAGTGTCGTGGTGACGTCGGTCACCGTGCCGGATCTCGTTGACCGGCCCCAGTTCGTGATTCGAGTGAGTGACAACCAGGTCAAGCTTGATGAATACTCGCGCTGGGCCGATTCGCTGAAAAGCCAGATTCCGCGCGTGGTTGCCGCCGACCTTGCGCAGTATCTGCCAGGCGCGCGAGTATCGGTGAGTGGCCAGGCTGACGATACCGCAGCGGCGTATCGCGTGCGCATCGACATTCAGCGCTTCGACGGGGCGCCAGGCGACGCGGCTACCGTCGAGGCGCTATGGTCGGTGTCACCGCCCAAAGGCGTTTCGTTGCCCGGGCGGAGCATGGCGCGCGAGCCCTGCACGGCAGCGGATGCCGGGGCGCTTGCGGCGGCCTATAGCCGCGCGCTCGATGCGGTTAGCCGCGACATCGCTGGAGCGATTCACAGCAGTGCGACGAAGTGAGGCACGGGTGAACCACGTTGTCGTCGCCTTCATCGTGTTTACATGCGTATTCGGCAGCGCGTTATTGGGCTTGTATCTCCGCACCCTGTTACCTGAGCAACATCTTGGCGAGGAATCGATCGGCGTCGTCAAACTGACGATTGGCCTGATCGCGACGATGGCTGCGCTGGTCCTTGGCTTGCTGATCTCATCGGCGAAATCCTCCTTCGATACGGTAAACGGCGAACTGGTGCGCAATGCCGCGAGTGTTATCCGGCTCGATCGCGTGCTGGCCCGATACGGACCCGAGACGCAGGAAGTTCGCGGTCTGATCAAGCAGAGTTACGGCACGTCGATACAGATACTCGCTTCCCATGACCCTGTGCAAGTAGCAAGACTCGGCAGCGAGGAAGCAAGCACCCGGGTGGAGGGTCTGCAGCGTAAGCTCGAAGAACTTTCGCCGCACAGCGAAGAGCAGGGACACCTGAAGGCCAGTGCTATCCAGATTGCCGATGAGGTATTGGCAGTGCGTTGGCTGGCGCTGTTACAAGCGCAGGGCTCAGTGCCCTTGCCGCTGCTGGTCGCCCTGGTGTTGTGGCTGTCGATTATTTTCGGCGCTTTCGGCCTGTTCACCCCGTCGAACGGGACTGTCATCGGAGCGCTGTTTCTCGGTGCACTCTCCACTTCTGGGGCGATTTTTCTGATCCTCGAGTTGAACACGCCGCTCGACGGAATGATTGGACTCTCGCTGGCGCCGATGCGCGACGCGTTGGCCATCCTTGGGCGGTAGGCGTCTTCCGTGTGAGGCGCGATAAGACAATCTGGTATCGTAAGATTGGCTTAACGCGTGTGAGACGCCTGAAGAGAGAATCCGAACAATGCCCAGGCACAACCCGGTACTTCATCGTAGTCAGAAAGCCCCCATGACACCGAGGCGCTGGCTGCTTCTCGTGATTGGATCGATCCTGCTGGTGGCCGCGCTAGGATGGGCGCTGGCGGCAATACTCAAGCCAGCCATTCAGCGCACGATCGTCATCACAACCGGAGCGGACAAGGGTATCTATCGCGGCTTTGCCGATCGCTATGCGCCCCTCCTGAAGCGCGACGGCATCAAGCTCGATATCCGCAGCTCGTCCGGTTCGATCGAAAATTATGAGCGGCTGAAGAATCCAGACAGCGAATACGAAGTGGGCTTTATCCAGTCGGGTACCACCCGTCCGAAAGAAACAGACGGCCTGCAGACCATTGCTTCCGTGTCCTATGAGCCGATCTGGGTGTTTTATCGTGGCGATGCCATCGTCGACCGGCTGGCGCAACTGCGCGGCAAAAGGGTCTCTATTGGCGTTGCCGGCAGCGGCCTGCTGAACGTTTCCCAGGTATTGCTCGCTTATAGCGGCATCACCAGCAGCAATACCACGCTGCTGGAAATGGATGCAGCGAAGGCATATCAAGCCCTCGAAGAGGGCCATCTGGATGCTGCCTTCTTTATCGGCAGACCGGATGCCGAGATGCAGCGAACGCTGCTGAACAGCAATCTGAAGCTCATGAGTTTTGCCCAGGCCGATGCCCTGGTGCAGAAATTCCCGTCGCTCTCGAAGATTGTTTTCCCGCGCGCCTCGACCAGCATCGTCAACGATCTTCCGCAGGCTGATGTCACGCTGCTGGCTGCTACCGCTCTGCTCGTGTCCAAAGACACCCTGCACCCGGCTCTCGTCTACCTGCTACTGGAAGCGGCCAAGACTGTCCATGGTGGTGAAGACTACTTCACGCCGCTTGGCACGTTTCCGAACCTGAACACCGAGGAATTTCCGATTTCCGACGAAAGCACGCGCTACTTCAAATCGGGGCGCCCCTTCCTGCAGCGCTATCTTCCGTTCTGGCTGGCCAGTTTTATCGAAAGGCGCCTCTTGATCCTGGTCCCTTTCATGGCCGTACTGATCGGCTTGCTGCAGGCATTGCCGCGCATGGCGGAGGCCCGGATAAAAAAGCGGCTCGTGGTTTGGTATCGCGAGATCAAAGCGCTGGAAGATGAAATATGGAGGAACCGGCAACCCACCCCGAACCAGATTGAGCAATGGCGCGACGAGATCGAAAACATTGATGCACATGCCAGCGAGATACGGCTGCCGCAGCGATATCTCCAGGATGTTTACGCCCTCAAGCAGGCGATTGCGATCGTACGGGAGCGGATTTTCCAGGTGGCGGCCAACGTGAAAGAATAGCTGGGCGACGAGATTGTTTTGGCCGTTGCCGATACTCTATTGGAATTCCTCCTGCCCGAGACAGGCCTCTCCATGCGCGCCAACGATGCTTTGCCCACGCAAGCCAGCATGCCCGTGTTCCAGACGACGGGTGATGACTACTCATTCGGTAACGACGCAATTGCGTTGCGCTGGACGGTCAATGACGAACACCTCGCGGATTTCTCACTGATCGATTACGCGGGGAAACGCACGCTGCCGATCATCGCACCGTTCGCGCTATGGCTCGCTGACGGAACTGCCGTGGGTCTGGCCGAGCTGAAGGTCATGGCGCCGGTGAACGAAACCGCTTTGGCACCCAACCCCCGCGCGTCACGCCTCGCCGAACGCATCGCAGGCCGGCGCGTGAGTACCACACTCACCGACGCCCAAGGCCGTCTAAAGGTGGAATGGAGCGTGGAGCAGCGCGAGGGCTCGCGATACCTACGCGAACAGCTAGCGATTACGGCGCTTCTTCGGGACGAAGATATCGCCGTCGTTTCATTGCTGGAGACGCGTGCTGCTGGCGCACAGGCCAGCAGCGAACTGAAGGGCACGCCTGTCATCGCGGGCAACTTCTATCTAGGTTTCGAGCTTCCGCTAGCGGAAAGCCATGTGGACGGCGAGCGCGTCAGGTTGACTTTGCAACGGGCGTTGCCGCTGGAGCAGAACAGGACACTGGTCTACTCCGCCGTGGCCGGCGTAGTGCGCGACGGCCAGTTGCGGCGCGACTTCGCCACCTATCTGGAACGAGAGCGGGCTCACCCATATCGTCCGTTTCTGCACTACAACAGTTGGGGCGACATCGGCTACCTCACGCCGTACACGCAGGAGCAAGCGCTGGAGCGCATCGAAGCAATCGGCCGCGAGTTGCACGACGCGCGCGGAGTGCAGGTCGATTCGTTTCTGTTCGACGATGGCTGGGACGACCTTAGCGGTGGCTGGCATTTCAGCAAGGATTTTCCGCAAGGCTTCGTTGCGCTGCGCAACGCTGCGGCACGATACGGAGCCGCGCCCGGCGTATGGTTGTCCCCGTGGGGTGGCTACGGAGCACCGAAACACGAGCGCGTAACGCGAGGCCGTGCCGCTGGATATGAGGTTATCGATAACGGCCTCGCACTTTCGGGGCCGAGATACTATCGACGCTTTCATGAAGTCGTGATGGCCTTGCTCGATGACGATGGTGTAAACCAGTTCAAGTTCGACGGTACAGGCAACGCCGACCGGGTGTTTCCCGGCAGCCTCTTCGATAGCGATTGGGACGCAGCGATCCAGCTCATCGAGCACATCCGCGCCGCCAAACCCGATACCTTCATCAATCTCACCACGGGCACGCATCCTTCGCCGTTCTGGCTACGCTACGCAGACTCAATCTGGCGCGGCGGCAAGGACGACGATCTGGCGGGAACCGGCACTCACCGCGAGCGCTGGATCACGTATCGCGACGCGCAGACGTATCGCAACGTCGTGCTGCGCAGTCCGCTCTTCCCGCTCAATTCGCTGATGCTGCACGGCATCCTCTACGCGCAGTGCAATCCGCGCCTGAACACGGCGACGGGTGATGATTTCGCCAATGAGGTGCGTTCCTATTTCGGGAGCGGCACGCAATTGCAGGAGCTATACATTACGCCGGCGCTGCTCACCCAGTACGACTGGGATGTGCTCGCGGACGCCGCCAGATGGGCCCGCGAAAACGGCGACGTCCTGCGCGACAGCCATTGGATCGGCGGAGTACCGGACCGGCAAGAGGTCTACGGTTGGGCCGCGTGGGCGCCGCACAAGGCGATCGTGACGCTGCGCAATCCGGACAGCCGCGCGCAACGCTTCGTGCTGGATCTGCGGCGGCAACTGGAGTTGCCGGCTGTGGCGGTCGGGCGATTCGATTCGCGCAGCATTTGGCGCGAAGGGGCTTCCGATATTCCGGCAGTACTAAACGCCGATCTGACGCAGGAAGTGCAGCTTGCGCCGTTCGAAGTGCTGACGCTGGAACTGTTGCCGATCGTTGAAGCGGAGTAGTGGAGTGGATGTGGCCGCAGGCCTGGCATCGGCATATGGGGTTCGCGCTAAGACAGCGTATCCGCCAGTTCCACCGGCGTCGCTTCGGTCTGGTGCAAGTCGAAGACAAGTACCTCGTTGTCACCTTGCATGAGCCACGGCGCGGGGCAATACAAGCGCCTTTGCGGACCGATATTCCAGTAGCGTCCCAGATTGTGCCCGTTGACCCAGACGACGCCCTTGGTCCAGTTGCTCATGTCGAGCCAGGTGTCGCCGACTTCATCCAGCAGCAAGCTGGCCTTGAAAAACAGTCCGGGCTTCAGCGGGTTCGCGCAGCTTCTCTTCAAGTTGGCGATAAATGTGTCGTCCATTGGCAGCAGGAAGACTTCCCAGCCCTTGAGGATGGAGAAGGACCCGTCGGCGTTTTTCATCCTGACCGGTTCCAGCAGTCCTTTGCGATCGACAATCGCGGGGCCGAAATTGACCCGCCCCATGCCCTCCACGAGGATCTCTAACGATACCGCGCCAGCCAGGTTCGACTCGTGCTCTGGCAATGTCAATGGAACGGCGAGCGGTGCGCGGTGCATCACGCGGAGCGGCTGCGCGTACTCCGGTGGCATTTGCGCTCTCGAGACGCCACCCGCGTAGTGTTCGTCGACGAAAACGGTTGCATAGTCGTGAACACTGCTGATGTCCAGCATACCGCTTGCGTGCTCTTGCAACTGCTTGCGGTACAGCACGAAGCCAAACGCCTGACCATAGCTTTCAAAGGACTGCGGATCGACGTACTGTTCCTGCGGCAGTGCCGCGGGCAGGTTGTCCCAGATCGAGGCGTAGAGCGTTGGCATCAAGGCATCGATGCCAGTGCGTTCGAGCGTGGCGATGCCGTCGGGTATAGCGGGCAAGGGCGCAGGCAGGTAGCCGGCGATGATGTCGCGGTACTTCATGTACTTCGGCGTCGCCACGCCCTGTTCACTGATCGGCGCCGAATAGTCGTAGCTGGTGATGTCGGGCTGATAGTTGCCTGAATCATCCACGTTCGCGCCGGCGTAAAAGCCAAAGCTCGTGCCGCCGTGAATGACATACAAATTGAACGACCGCTTCGACTGCATGAACGTGCTCAAGATGCGGGCGAGGTCGTAGTTCCTCCCTGCGAAACCCGCTTCGCCCCAATGGGTGAGCCACCTTGGGTACACCTCGCCGGCCATCGCGGGCACCGCGGGGAATTTTCGGCGCACGGTTGCGATCTGTGCCGCGTCGCCATTGCTCAATGCGATCGCGCCGCCGGTTACGGTGGTGCGATTACGCTCGAGTTGCGGGAGGCCGTCTTCGGTGTAGAACGGCCCCGTTACGCCTCCTTTGAGCCAAAGCTGCCTGAGCTCTTCGAGGTAAGCCGGATTGCTCGCGTATGAACCGAGTTCATTTTCGATCTGTATCATCAGGATCGGTCCGCCGTGCTGGATCAGCAACGGCTTGATACGCGGGACCAGTTCCTCGATGTAGCGCGCCACCGCCGCCATGTAGCGAGAATCGGTGGCCGAGTCGGTCCTCAACTGGACGTCCGGATCGCTCAACAGGTAAGAGGGCAGGCCTCCCAGATCCCATTCGGCGCAGACGTAAGGACCGGGACGCAGCAGCACCCACATTCCTTCGGACTGGCACAGCCGGATGAAGGCATCGATATCGCGGTTGCCGCTGTGGAAATCGAACACGCCCCGCCGCGTCTCATGGTAATTCCACATGATGTATAAGGCGATGCAGTTCATCCCCATCGCCTTGGCCATCCTGATTCGGTGTTGCCAATACTCGCGCGGGATGCGGGCCGGGTGCATTTCGCCGCTGCGAATCTGGAACGGCTCGCCGTCGAGCAGGAAGTGTTCGCCGTCAGAGCTGAAAGAGAAGGTGCGGCCGCGTCGGAGGTTCACGGTGCGCTCACACTAATGACCGGCATACGACACGCGCCACAGTGTGCCATTGCCGTCCTCGGTCACAAGCAGCGCTCCGTCGTGGGCAACAGCGACGCCCACGGGTCTGCCCCAGGCGCTACGCTCGTTCAACACGAAGCCGGTGAGAAAGTCCACGTACTCGCCGGTCGGAACGCCGTGCTCAAGACGCACCCGCACCACCTTGTAGCCGGTGCGTGAAGTTCGATTCCATGAACCGTGGAAAGCCACGAAAACGTCGCCGCGATATTCGGTGGGAAACGCTGCTACACCCGTCGTCGCGGTATAGAAGCATATCTCCAATGGGGCCGAGTGCGACTGCAGTAAAACATCGGGGTTGAGTGCCCGCCCGGCAAGGTCAGGGCGCTCGCCGACGTGGCGAGGATCTTCGTGGCCGCCCATGTAGAACCAGGGCCAACCGTAGAATCCACCTGCTTTCACGCGGGTGACGTAATCCGGTACGAGATCGTCGCCGAGACCGTCGCGCTCGTTCGTCGAAGTCCACAACTCGTCCGTATCCGGATCCACCGCGATGCCTACGCCATTGCGAATGCCCGTCGCAAAGGTGTGGAGAGGTTGATGGCCTTCGGGGTCCGTCACGAGAATGTCGGCGCGATTGGTTTCAGCGCCCCATGCCGCACCCCGTCCGTGTTCGGCGTCCCAACGAGCGATGTCTTCGGGACTCTTTTTGCTCATGTCTTCGGCGGCGTCCGACCCGGAACCGACGGAAACGAACATGCGCTTGCCATCCAGCGAAAAGGCCACGTCGCGCGTGCTATGACCGCCCCCGCTTTCCGTCAAACGTGGCACGACGACCTGCGCCGTGCCGCTCGCCTTGAGGTCTCCACTGCGATACGGAAAACGAACGATCGAGTTGTTGTTCGCCACATAGATCCATTGCGGATGGTTTCCCGGAGGATAAAAGGCGATCCCGAAAGGCCGGTCCAACCCATCGGCAAAAACCTGCATCTCGGATGGCGTATCCGCTCCGTCAGCAGCGCGCAATACCCGGATGCGATCCGCGGCCGTCTCCGCGACAAAGATATCGCCGTTGGGTGCGACACGCACGATGCGGGGATTCGACAGACCCGTTGCGAACAGCGTGACCTTGAACCCCGGCGGAACCGACAACGAAGCATTGGCCGGCTGCTTCACCACTTGCGGACCGTTTGCGGTCGAAGTCGTGCTGTAGGGTGCGGGCAAATCGGCCAGCGTGAAGTGATGCACGACACCTGGGGCGGCATGACGCCAACTCCCAGGGTCGCTAGGCGTAGATGCGGATGCGAGCCTGACGGTTGGGGACACCTGGGCTGCGGCGTTGCCACCAGCGCCAAGACCGGCAAAAACGACGCTCAGGACGAGCGCGTAGCGGAATGACTGTATGGATAGCATCGCGTCTCCGGCTGTGTTCGCCCAACGATACGGTACCGGATAACAGCATGACCCACCTTGGGTGGATGAGCTACCCATTCAATTCTACGGCGGAAAGCACCGGTCGGCTCGCCGAGTCGACACGAGGGCAGTGCTTGCGATAAGGCGCAATCTCCGAGGCAACGGCATGCGTCCGGAGGCAACAAGCCGTGTTAAAGCATCGGATGGGCCGCCGGATAGAGCGCCGTTCTCACCGCGAGTGCGCCGAGTACGACAAAGATGATGGCAGCAAGGATGTGAACGGCCTTCGTCGGCAAGCGGTCGGCGAACTTGTGTCCAAGATAGATGACCGGCACGTTCGCCAGCATCATGCCCAACGTCGTGCCCGCGACGACGCCGAAGAATTCGTGAAATCGCGCGGCCAAAGCGATGGTAACGATTTGAGTCTTGTCGCCCATTTCGGCAAGAAAGAACGTTACGACGGTGGTACCGAAGACACCCATGGAATTTTTCGTCAATACCGTATCGGCGTCGTCCAGCTTGTCGGGAATGAGAATCCACACGGCCATGACGGCAAACGAGACGACGACTGCCCAATTCAGGATGTTGGGGCTCAGAATACTCGCGAGCCACACGCCTAGCGCGCCAGATGCGCCATGGTTGATGAGTGTCGCGGCAAGCACACCAAGCACGATGGGGATGGGTTTGCGGTATCGCGCAGCCAGCACGAGGGACAGCAGTTGCGTTTTGTCGCCAATCTCGGCGAGGCCGACAACACTGGTTGAAACGAGGAAGGATTGCATGGGATGTTGTACCCGGGCCGCGCTGATAGAACGCGATGACGCGCATTCCGGCGACCCGGTTAGGTCGGAATGCGTGTCATCGGTCTTGCCAGGCATTTAGCTGCGCGCGCCATGGAGAGTCTTTCGACTCGCCAAGTATGTTGACGTGCGCCCTCGAACATCGCGTTCGAGGCGGCTACTCCCCAATGAGCAGGCGCGATTTTATCCCGCTATGCGTGACGGAAGCAAGTCGCCAGATTGCCTGCATTACAAAAGCCTTTCTTCCGTGATATGCTCGCCGCTGTCTTTGGGGAGTAGCCGGCTTCCGTCTGGAAGCGCCTGCGTCAACATTCTCGGTCGTACAGACCGTGGCGCAGGCAGCCGTTTGGTTGGCGAGACCATCGACACACCACGGGACCGGTCGGGCACGGCGGTGTGTCATGGTTTTCCGCCCGGCCTCGAGTTCCTGCTCTCATGAATCCTGTCGCGACACTATTCCTTGCTTTCGCCATGTCGACCGATGCCTTTGCGGCCGCAATCGGCAAAGGCGCCGCGCTTCATCGTCCTCACTGGGGCGAAGCCATCAGAACGGGATTGATCTTCGGCGTTATCGAAGCGCTGACCCCCTTGCTCGGATGGTTGCTGGGCAATGCAGCAGCTCAACACGTCTCCGCGTGGGACCACTGGATCGCGTTCACGTTGCTGTTCATCCTTGGCGCTCGCGCGGTTATCAACGGCCTGACTGCTAAGGAGGTCGAAGAGACGAAGCCGGCAACCCATTCATTCTGGTTGCTCGCAGTGACTGGCTTCGCCACGAGTATCGATGCGCTGGCGGTCGGCGCGGGGCTCGCCTTTGTCGACGTCAACATCTATTCGACGGCAGCAGCCATTGGTCTGGCCACCATGGTGATGGTCACTATCGGTGTCATGCTTGGTCGTGTTCTTGGCCGGGTCGTGGGTCGGCGAGCAGAGATGGCGGGTGGCGTCGTGCTGATCGGAATCGGCAGCACTATACTGGCTGAGCACCTGAACATCTTCGGCTAAGCGACGCTGAACGACGACCCGCTAACGGTGCGGATGTGTCGCATCGGAGCTTTGCAAGTCTGCTTCGCGCTCGAAAACGCCCTCGACGTCTGACGTGTCATCGCACCTCGACAGAAACAAAACTGCGCGCGTGATTACGCTGGATCAGCACGGCCACCTGTTTCCCAGCCTTCGCTTCCAGCGCGGTCACGTCCGCCTGCGTTTCGACTAGCGTGTCATTGAGCGACAGGATGATATCGCCGGGCTGGATGCCGGCGCTTGCCGCCGGACCATCTACGCTGTCCACCATCAAACCGACCGCGAGATCGCTGGTGCGCCGTTCGTCCTCATTCAGCGGATGCATGCTCAAACCCAGCCGGTCTCCTCTTGCGCTGGCCTCGCTCGGCCGCGCCATGGGGCTATCTTTAGGGCTTTCCGTAGACGCGCCGAGCGTGACCGGGATGGTCATCGCCCGGTGATTGCGGATCAGCCTGAGCGTGGTTTTCGTCCCAGACGGCAAACCCGCCGCGTCCTCGCCGAGTTCGGCCGAACGATCGATCGCCTTGTCGCCGATCCGGATGATCACATCACCTGGTTTGACGCCGCTCGCGGCGGCCGATGTGCCGGGCACGACGGAATTGACCAGTGCGCCTGCCGGGTGCGGCAGGCCAAAAGCCACGGCGAGGCCAGGGCCGACATCCTGTACCTCCACGCCGAGGCCGCCGGGAGAGGGCGGCGTTTGCGCGGCCAGTACCTGCGAGCGTACCTTGGCCGCCACGTTGATCGGGATGGCAAAGGCAAGGCTGGGGGACCTGTCCAGGGCCGCGTAAATCTGCACGTCGATACCGACCACCTCGCCGGCACGGTTGAACAGGGGGCCGCCTGAATTGTTCGGGTCGGCGGCGAGATCGGTTTGAAAGAAGGGAAAATTGCTGCCGTCCTGGAGCGTGCGAGATGTCGCGCTGACAATGCCGGCGGCGACGGTGTTCGCGAAGCTGTCGGGCGAGCCGATCGCGAGGACCGACTCGCCGACGCGCACTCGTGACGAGTCGCCAAGCTTGACGGTCGGGAGCTTGGTGGCATCGATCTGAATGACCGCGACGTCGCTGGGGATGTCGACTGCCAACACCTTTGCCTTGAACTCGCGGCGATCGGTCAACCTTACCGTCACTTCGTCGGCTTGATCCACCACATGAGCAGTGGTCAGGATGAGGCCGTCAGGGCTAACGATAAAACCGGAGCCGGTGCCTGTGATGGCGCGCGCCGAACCACCTTGAGACGGTTGTGAATCCGATGCCGCGTGCTTGACGAAGGCGAGTAGGGGATCGTCAGCATCGATTTCCGCGAGGGCGGGTGTCGACGCTTGCTGATCAGGCGCCGTCGCGCCGGATGCCGCTGCGCCGGACGCTGCGGTGCTCGACGCCGCTGCGCCGGGCACCGCCGCGCTGACTGTGCTGATATGCACCACGGCGGGCCCGTATCGCTCCACGATGGTAGGGAAGTCGACGGATGGGGATACCCGATTTTCCTTAGCAGGCGGCGCAGCCACGGCCGCGGCGTTTGCCTTCGGCTGCAGGCGTGGGTAGCCAGAGAGAACTGCCGCGATCAGCGCAGCATAGAGCAACGTGCAGGCACGAGTCTGGTGAAACACAGTGCACCTCCATGGCGATCGAAATGCCAAGGGTGGGCTTGTAATGTGGGCCGATCGACAGATAGACACATCCAGCGCAGCGAATGCGCCGGTGTGAACATGCGCGGCCCTCCCCTACACTGATTTATAGAAGAGCGGCAGGAAAAATGCAGGGAGTGCTAATCCTGGGTGCCGATGCGACCAGCATAGCGAGGTGCTGCACACGACCCGAAACGATGACGTGTGCGTGACAGCGTATCTGTTGCCGCGATGCTAAACCGACAGCAGCCTAGCGCTTGCCATCCGCCGCTAGCACTGAACCGCCGCTCGGCAAAATCTCCGTCTGCTCGATGACGGCGTCGACGAGTTCATGCGGATCACGAAACGCATCGTCCGCGGCCGCGAGGCGTGTGAGACGGTTGTCGATGAGCAACGATGCGAGTCCGTGGACGTATGCCCACACAGCAGTCATCGCCACCGCCTGCGAGGCGCTGAGTTCGGCAAACACATCGTCTGTGGCGGATGCTTCGTGCGGCGCCGGATCGAAGACGCCGGCGAGGCCACGCGCCGACATCCGCCGGGCTTCCACCAGTGACGGTCGTTCCGGATCCAGCAACTCGTTTCGCGACATCAGGCGGAACAGATCCGGATTGTCCACGGCAAAGTCGATATAGCCGCGCGCGGTCGCTTTACTGTGCGCCTTCCCATGTGGCATGCCGTGCGCATGATCGCTCATGGCGGCAGCCAGACGCCGGTGGCCGCTCGCCGCGAGTTCGCTAAGGACACCCGCCGTGTCGCCGAAATGATGCTGGGGTGCCGTGTGCGATACACCCGCTTCGCGGGCAATCGCTCGCAGCGTGAGGCCGCGTAGGCCGTCGCGCCGCAGGACGGTTTCGGCTGCCTGCAATAGCGCGTCGGGCAGCGAACCATGGTGATAAGGCCGAGCCGGCGTTTGTTGTTTCGCCATGCGGCGCGTTCCGGACGGCGTCGCTTCTTCTGCTGGAGTCTTCTTCTGCATGATGGCAGCCAACGGCTCGATTGATTTTTACAATGGAAAAATATCTTGACCGTGTTTGTTGGCCAAGTCAAAATCTTTCCACTGGAAACATTGGGCCGCATGCCACAGGAGCGGTCTGTTCGAGCGAAACCTGGAGATTTCGATGGCGTTGCCTTTTCCGACCGACGACCCTTTCCTGATTGGCTACTACGAGCCGATTCACATGGAATGCGACGCGCCCAATCTGCCCGTAACCGGTGAGGTGCCAAAGGCGCTGCGCGGCACGCTATACCGTAACGGGCCGAACCCGCAGTTCGCGCCGCGAGGGCGTCCGCATCATTGGTTCTCGGGCGACGGCATGCTGCACGCATTTCATTTTGACGAGGGACGTGTCTCGTACCGCAACCGTTGGGTTCGCACACCTAAATGGTTCATGGAGAACGCGAACGGAGAGGGCATGTCCGGTTCGCTGTCCCACCGGCACCTGACAGACCCGGCCTTGCTCGAACTCAATTCCACCGTGGCCAATACCAATGTCATCTGGCACGGCAATCGGCTGCTGGCACTCGAGGAGGCGCACGCTCCGTTTGAGGTGGATCCGGTCACGCTTGAGCCACGCGGATACCATCGTTTCGAGGACAAGCTGCCGGGTGCGATGACGGCGCACCCTAAATACGATCCCGTTACCGGCGAGTTGATTTTTTTCGCCTATGCAGCAAGCGGCCGCTTTACCAGCGATCTCATGCTTCATGTGGCCGATCGCGAGGGACGACTGCAGCGTAGCGTGCATCTCGACGCGCCGTTCCCGAGCATGGTCCATGACTTTGTCGTGACCCGGACGCACATCATCTTTCCGATCTTCCCGCTGACCGGTTCAATGGAGCGGGCAACGAACCAACTGCCGCCTTATGCATGGGAGCCCGATAAGGGCACGCATATTGGCGTGTTGCCGCGCGACGGAACTGCTGCTGACATACGTTGGTTCACCGGCGAGCCTTGTTTTGTTTTCCATGCCATGAACGCATTCGACGACGGCAAGCAGATCGTCTGCGACATGATGAAATACGATGTTCCACCGTTGTTCCCGAGGCCCGACGGCTCGCCGGTGAGCAACGAGTCGCCGGACGCGCGACTGGTGCGGTGGACGTTCGACCCGACCGGCAACACGGCGAGCTTCACCGAACAACTGCTAGATGACAGGCCCGGCGAATTTCCGCGCCTGGATGAGCGGTTCGCCATGTCGCAGTACAGACACGGCTACTTTAATTCGGCTCCGGTGACTGAAGGCGTCAAGGGTGGGGCTGCGCGTGGGGGAATCGCTCACATCGACCTGATCACTGGGCGTACAGCCGAATGGCTGCCGGAGATTGGCGACTACTGCAGCGAGGCGATCTTTGTCGAGCGCCACGCCGACGCGCTGGAAGGAGATGGCTGGTTGTTAAGCGTGATCTGGCGTGGCAATCAGAACCGCAGCGATCTTGCGGTATTCGATGCCGCCGACATCGCTGCGGGTCCAATTGCCTTGGCGCATTTGTCCCATCGCGTGCCTGCGGGGTTTCATGGCAACTGGCGGAATGCTTTAGGTTGAGTGCTGCAACGCCTGGTTGTCCGCCAGCTCCACTCGGGTGAGGGGCCGCGTTGCCAATGCAGCGCCCCTTAAGGCGCAACCAACCCCTCAACAATCATTCCGTTACTCGTCCGAAGCCGTCGTTGACGGCGTCTCAACAGACGCGGAGAGCACCTTGAGCGACTCCCAATGCGGATGCAGGAGCCGCAGCACAGCGAGGATCGCGCTGTTGGTATTCTCCGAGACGTTTACAAGGTCGTTTCCTGTTTTAACCCCTTTCTTGCCATGCTGGCAATACTGAAACTCGACGCGAACCGTTACTGACATGATTACAATTTCCTTCGTTTTAAAACTGATGTTTCGTGACTGATCGAGCCGCCGGCAACCCACTCCTTGCGGGGCGACTCGCTAAAAGCAGGACGTACTACCTGAGCCAAAGGACCTCGCGCACTCAAGCTCCCTTTCCCTGAACCGGGTCTTGTTGCCGGGACAATAGAATGCCCTCACCCGATCCCGGTTCGGCGTGATGGACGAATCCGCAATCCAGCAGGATCTGGCAGAAGGCCTCGGGAGAGCAAGGCGCTCCGGCGACTTCACTCATGCGGGCGAGCACGTCCGAGAACGAAGCAAGCACGCGCCAGCTGTCGAAGTAGGCGTGCAACTGCGGTACGACCTCATTACCCAGATTTTCCCAACGGACGGAAAGCAGACCGACTGTTCCGCCGCCTTCCACCCGGTAAAGACCGAAGGTTACGGCCGAGACGACGCCCATCACCCTGCAATAGGAGGGGCTGTTCGTATAGAACTCGCGTCTGAGTTGCTCATTGCTGTTCATGGTCTCTCCCCTGGGCTTTCGTGGTTACAACTCCTATAACGGCTCGCAGGCGCCGATCCTTGAGTCTTGCGCGATCGACCGCCTGATGGGGCTTCTACCAATGGCCCCGCGCGGATTGGCGCGATACTCGCAATGTGGCAGACGCTTACAAAGCATCGCCGCATTAGCGGTTTTTCTGACGTTTTCCTTTCGGTTGCAACGAGCAGGGAGGTTCAGGCGGTCACGTGTTAGATGGCGAAACTGGCATTTGCGGATCAGGGGCAACACGTGCGACGATGCAGTGTAAGCGGATCGTAACGATTCGCAAGACCATAAGGAAAACTAAGTGGAATCAGAAGTCGATGTGTATGCGAGAAGTCAGAAGGCGCTGCAGGACGAACTGGCGCGGCGTGAGGCCGAGCATCAAGCGGCCGTGGCCAACGCTGCGCGCGCGTTTGTTGGCGGCACTAAACCGCTGATTGGCGTAGCGGATGGCGACTCCTGGTTTGACTACCCGCTTCCCTTGCTTGACCCTAAGGACGTCAGGGACAGCTTGGCTGACATCGGCGTTCCCAGGCCGATCATCCTTAAGCTCGCTTATGTAGGCGCCGCGACGACCGCTCTACTAGGCGTCGAAAAAAGGAACCGTCTCATTGCCGCGCTCAAGAACCCGCTGAATGGGCCGATCGATTTCATCATGTTCTCTGGCGGCGGCGACGATCTGGTTGGTAACCAGTTTCGCTTTTGGCTGCGGGATGCCGGCGCGGCGCAAGGGGATCCGCGCGGTGGTGTGAATCACGAATTACTCGCCGATATCCTCGGCGTTGTGCTCGCGGGCTACGCGGACCTCGCGCAAATTCGCCAGCAGTATGCTCCGCAAGCGCTGCTGCTGGTGCATGCCTATGACTTTGCAATTCCAACCGGGATTGGCGTATGTCCGTCCGTGGGGCCCTGGTTGAAGCCGTCGCTTGATGACCGGGGATGGACCGGGCTGGCGGATGGCTCGGACATCGTGCGGCAAATACTGATCGAGTTCAAGCAGCGTCTCCAGGCGCTTTGCGCGACCGTCCCCAATGCCGTGTGTGTCGATACGCAAGGAACGCTGGCAGCGAACGAGTGGGCGAACGAATTGCATCCCACGCCGGAAGGCTTTCTGCGGATTGCGGAGAAATTCCGTGCGGCTCTCTCGCTCAAGTTCCCAGGCCGGATCTGATTCACTGTACCTAGATCACCAGCTCGCGTTGAACCGGTGGCTTCTGGGCCAGCAACCCGGAAAGCTTTCTCAGGGCGGCTTCAAGTTCCGCACGACTGCGGCATCCGCCCAGTGAAACGCGTATTGCGTTGGGCGGATTGCGTCCGCTATGAAACGCTGCGGACGGCGCTATCACCAGACCGTCACCGCGTGCTGCCGCGGCGAGGTCCAAGGCCCGCCAATAGCTCGGCAGCGTGAGCCACGCGTGAATGCCGTGGTCTTCAGGCGAATTCGTCGAACCTGAGAAGGTCCCGCTCACCATCCGCTGACGCACGCGTGCTTCAGTCTGAACGCCGGCCAATAACTGAGCCGCAGAGCCATCGTGGATCCACTGCGTGACCAGTGTGCTCGTCAATGGCGACGTTAACGAGAAGGTGCGCAGTGCCGACAGGAAGCCGTGCTGGGCCTGCGTGTCGGGCAACACCACAAAAGCCGTACGCAGCCCCGGCGACAGGCATTTCGATAGCGTCGATACGTAGTAGACCTGCTCCGGCATCAGGCGTGCGAGCGGCGGCGGTGCATGCCCGGCAAACAGCCAGTACGGATCGTCTTCGATGATCCTGGCATTCCAGCGCGCCGCTACCTTCACGATCTCGAGACGGCGCTGCTCGGGCATGGTCCGGGTGGTCGGATTCTGCAGCGTCGGGTTTAGGTAGATCAGGCGCGCGTTGTGTTTTCGACAAGCCTCTTCCAGCGAGTCCGGTCGCATTCCAAATTCGTCGACTGCAACCGTCTCGACTCGCCGCCCCAGCTGCTCGGCCGCCAGCGGCAGTCCGGGATACACGAGCGGTTCCATCAGAATGACATCGCCGGGTTGCGTCAGCGCCAGAATCAACGCGGCGAGGGCGGCTTGTGCGCCAGGACAGGTGACGACCCGCTCGATATCGATGCGCCCGAGCATCGGCTTGAGCCATTGCGCCCAGGCGCTACGATCGGCGTGACTTCCGCCACCCAGGTGATAGGTCATCAGCAGGTCGGTGTCGGTCCGCATCAAAACCTGCGACATGCCTTGCCGCAGCAGCGCTTCCATATCGACGTCCGCAGGTGGAGGCGGAATGTTCATGCTGAGGTCCACACTCTGCGTCAACTCCACCTTGGGTGCGGCGACGAACGTGCCGAGCGTGCCGCGCGCCTCGATTAGTTGACGCTGCCGCGCCTCTGCAAAGCCGCGCGTCACCGTCGTCAAATCGATGTTTAGCATCTCCGCCAGCCGGCGTTGCGGCGGCAGGCGATCGCCCGCCTGCAACGATCCGTCGGCGATCGCGCGTTCGAGTGCCTTGACGATCTGCAGGTAGCGCGGCCCGCCCTCAGCGGCAAATCCGGCGATCCATTTCTCGTCGTTGTATGGATCATGTATGGGTTTCATTTCGCGTCATTTTGTCGCAGTTGTATGGATATTGTCTCGCTTTACGATCCCCGCAACGGAACGTAAATCCATACATGGTAGCGCTTGTAGGCAAGTCGGGGAAGCTGCGACGGCGAGGTGCGCCGTGTTGCGAGTCCGATGATTCGCCGGGCGGGATACATGCATGGAGGGTGTTGCCGGCAACCAAGGTACATGACATGCGCAATCCAGGTTTGTGTAGAAGAACCCCTTTCATCGGGTCGAGTGCTCCCAATCAATCCCAACCGCTCAGACGGTATTGCATGGCCGCGGGCCGTGTTGTTGCGCTCGGCGCATCCGGCTTGCTTAGCGGATGCAGCATGGCCTTGTTCGATCCCAAGGGCGATATCGGCATGCAGGAGAAGAACCTGATCCTGCTGGCATTGGGTCTCATGCTGTTGGTCGTTATCCCGGTCATTCTGCTGACCTTGTACTTCGCGTGGCGCTACCGTGCGTCGAATACCCACGCGACCTACGCGCCCAAATGGGCGCACTCCACCGCCATCGAAGTCGTTGTCTGGACGATTCCCTGCGTGATCGTGATCATCCTCGGTCTGGTGATCTGGCGCACCACGCACAGTCTCGATCCATCGCGGCCCATCGAGTCGCAGACCAAACCGGTGCGCGTCGAAGTGGTTGCGCTGAACTGGAAGTGGCTGTTCATCTATCCGGATTACGGCGTGGCTTCGGTCAATCAACTCGCGATTCCGGTAGGCACACCGATCTCGTTCGACCTGACCGCCGAATCGCTGATGAACTCGTTCTTCATTCCGCAACTCGGCACGCAGATCTACGCGATGTCAGGCATGCATACCCAGTTGAACCTGATTGCCGACAGTCCCGGCGTCTATGCGGGGCGGTCGTCGGCGTTTAGCGGTCCGGGCTTCTCGGACATGCACTTCGACACCATCGCGACCAGCCGCGCCGACTTCGACGCATGGATTGCACGCGCGAAGCAGTCGCGATTGTCGTTGGACCGCGCGACCTATGAGGCACTGGCCACACCTAGTCAGAAGAATCCGGTGACGGTCTATGCGCACGTTGCCCCAGATCTTTTCAACGACGTCGTCAGTCACTACATGCCCGCTTCGGACCGCAGTCCGGTCTGCGAGGCCGCCAATACGGCGTTATCGATTGCACGTACCGGAGCCCAATCGCCTGTCAAACAGGCTGTGGAGTAGCCAACATGTTCGGAAAACTAAATCTCGACGCTATCCCGTACCACGAGCCCATCATCATGGGCACGCTGGCGGTCGTCGTCCTTCTCGGCACGGCGCTGCTGGCGGCCGTGACCTACGCGGGAAAATGGACCTACCTGTGGCGCGAGTGGATCACCTCGGTCGACCACAAGCGCATCGGCGTGATGTACATCCTGCTGGCGATTGTGATGCTGCTGCGTGGCTTTGCGGACGCAATCATGATGCGGGCGCAGCAGGCTGTCGCCTACAACGACGCAGCGGGCTATCTGCCGCCACACCACTACGATCAGATTTTCACCGCGCACGGCGTGATCATGATCTTCTTCGTCGCTACGCCTTTGATTCTCGGGCTGATGAACGTGGTCGTGCCGCTACAGATCGGCGCGCGCGACGTGGCGTTTCCGTTTGTCAATTCGCTGAGCTTCTGGCTGTCGGTAGTCGGCGCGATACTCGTGATGATCTCGATGTTCGTCGGCGATTTCGCCGCGACCGGTTGGGTGGCGTATCCGCCCTTGTCGGAACTCGGCTATAGCCCAACGGTGGGGGTCGACTATTACATCTGGTCGTTGCAGATATCGGGGCTCGGTACGACGCTGACCGGCATCAACTTCATTGCGACGATCCTGCGCATGCGTGCGCCGGGCCTGACGTTGATGAAGATGCCGGTGTTCGTCTGGACCGCGCTGATTACCAACATCCTGATCGTTGCCGTGTTCCCGGTATTGACGGGCACGCTGGCGCTGCTCGCCGCCGACCGCTATCTCGGCATGCACTTCTTTACCAACGAGCTCGGCGGCAACGCGATGATGTACATCAACCTGATCTGGGTGTGGGGACACCCTGAGGTGTACATCCTGATCCTGCCATGCTTCGGCGCCTACTCCGAAATTATTGCAACGTTTTCGGGCAAGCCTCTGTTCGGCTACAAGTCGATGGTGTACGCAACCTCGTCGATCGGCATTCTGTCGTTCTTCGTGTGGCTCCATCACTTCTTCACGATGGGTTCCGGCGCCAATGTGAATGCGTTCTTCGGCATCATGACCTCGATCATCTCGATCCCGACCGGCGTGAAGCTGTTCAACTGGCTGTTCACGATGTTTCGCGGGCGCATCCGCTATCACACGTCGACGCTGTGGACGATCGGCTTCATGGTGACGTTTGCGGTGGGCGGGATGACGGGCGTGCTGCTGGCCGTGCCGGGTGCCGACTTCGTATTGCACAACAGCCTGTTTCTGGTGGCGCACTTCCATAACGTGATCATCGGCGGCGTGGTGTTCGGTTGCTTCGCTGGGATCAGTTTCTGGTTCCCGAAAGTGTTCGGTTTCACGCTCAACGAGTTCTGGGGCAAGGTGTCGTTCTGGTGTTGGCTGATCGGGTATTGGTTCGCCTTTACGCCGCTTTATGTCCTCGGCTTCGAAGGCATGACGCGCCGGATGAACCACTACGCGGTACCCGAATGGCATAAATGGCTAGTGATCGCGCTGATCGGCGCGGTGTTTATCGCCGCGGGCATTGCCGCGATGATCATCCAGTTTGCCGTCAGCATCCGCGATCGCGAAGCCAATCGCGATTTGACCGGCGACCCATGGAATGGCCGCAGCCTGGAATGGTCGACCGCATCGCCGGCGCCGTTCTACAACTTTGCCATTGTGCCGGTGATTACCTCGCTCGAGCAGCACTGGGACAACAAGGAAGCAGGCCGCGCGTACGTGCAGCCAAAGAAGTACGAGGACATTCATATGCCGCGCAACACGGGGGCGGGCGTGATTATCTCGGCCTTTAGTTTGTTGCTGTGCTTTGCGCTGGTCTGGCATATGTGGCTGTTCGCAGCGGTTGGCCTTGTCGGGATGATTGCGACCTTCATCGTCCGAAGCTATGACCAGGACGTCGACTATTACGTGCCGGCGGCCGAAGTAGCCCGGATCGAAAGCACGCGTTACGCGCAGTTGAGCGAGGCAGCCTGACCATGACTACTGTTTTGACGCAACATGCCCACGGACATGGCCATGCCCATGGCCACGATTCATCGCACGACGATGGGACAAAGACCACGCTCGGGTTCTGGATCTACCTGATGAGCGATTGCCTCATCTTCGCCACGCTGTTTGCCACGTTCGGTGTGCTTGCCAATGCGACTGCGGGTGGTCCCAGCGGACGGGGCCTGTTCGAACTGCCCTACGTGCTCGGCGAAACCCTGCTGCTGCTGGCCAGCAGCTTCACGTTCGGCATGGCGATGCTCGGAATGCACGTGCGCCGTCATGCCCAGGTGATCGGCTGGCTTGCTGTGACGTTCGTGCTTGGCGCCGGTTTCATTGCCATGGAACTGGTCGAATTTTCGAAACTGATTCACGACGGCGCAGGGCCTCACGTCAGCGCATTCCTGTCGTCGTACTTTGTGCTGGTCGGCACGCATGGTGTGCACGTCACATGCGGCCTGCTGTGGATTGCAGTGATGAGTCATCAGGTTTACAAGTTCGGCCTGACTGCCGTAACCCGTCGCCGGCTCGCGTGCCTGAGCCTGTTCTGGCACTTCCTGGATCTGATCTGGATCTGCGTGTTTACCTTTGTTTATCTGCGCGAGTTCGTATGAACAAGACTTCTAAGGAGCATGTGGCGCACGGCAGCATTCATGCATCGTCACATGGCAGCCTCAAGAGCTATGCGATCGGGATGGTTCTTTCGCTGGCGTTGACGCTGGCCTCGTTCGGCGCCGTCATGACCGATCTGGTGCCACACGGCTTTGGCCTCGCCACGATCGTGGTGCTGTGCGTGGCGCAGCTAGTGGTGCAGTTGATCTTCTTTCTTCATATCGGCACTGCGCGCGACCAGCGGGCCAATACCGGCATCTTCATTTGCACGGCGTTTCTGATCGCCATTATTGTCGGCTTGTCTTTGTGGGTGATGCACAACGCCAACCTGAACATGATGCCGGTCCATATGTCGGTTGAACGGGCAATCTCGCGAGATTGATTCTGCTTGCATGGCGTGCCCTGTGCCGGCGTCGCTACCGGCTTGTCCACGAAGACTTCGGAGAACCCGATGAGGGAAAACGACGGCCGCAAGCTCTCACATGAAACGCTCGAGCAAATACGGATCCATGCCGTCCAGCGTGTCGAAGCAGGGGAGTCCCCATCGAATGTGATTCGCACGCTCGGATTTTCTCGCGGGCGTATCTATGAGTGGCTGGCGGCCTATCGGGGAGGCGGCGTCGAAGCGTTGCGCGCCAAGCTTGGCAAGCTTGGGCTTTCACTGCAGCGGCCCGCGGTTAGACGCCGATAGCCCAATCCTTCTGGTTGTAGAGGAACACGGTTTTCTCGATCCTCAATGAGGCGTTTCATACGGAAAACCGCGCGAGCGGCAATATGCGTCAAAATGCCACGTCGCGCGCAGGCTGATCTGGATATGTCCGATTCGAGGTGATAGACTTCGGCGCGTTATTGCGCCTAAAAATCATGACTTTCGACAACCGCAAATACCTGACCGCATGGCTTGGCCTGATCGCCATGTGGCTCATCGTATTCGCGCCGATTGTCAGTCAACTGGTCGCCTCCGCGCATGCGCATGAACCCGTCGCTGCGCTTTGTTCTGCCGATCAACCCGGTACTCCTGACCATCAAGCTCCCGTTGATTCGCTAGCCGCCTGCGGCTATTGCGACTTGCTGGCGAGTCACATGGCGGTGCCGTCGATTCCTCCCGTAGCACTCTCCATCTTCGTGCTAGTCAGCGTGGCCGCCGCGCCGGTGCTGAACATCCGCTTTACGCCGCTTGGCGCCTTTCCTTCAGGGCGTCCCCGCGACCCTCCCGCTGTTTCCTGATTGTCGTTATTGCTGCTGGCCGTGCCTGTCGATGCGCCCGTTGAGGGCGCGCGCGGCCGCTTGTCCAATGCCTTCAGGAAATTTTCATGTTCAACTTCGCTTTGCGAAGCCGGCCCCATTGCGCCTGCAAAAGGGCGCGCTATGTCTCGCGCATCACGTTCGGCTTGTTGCCGCTTGCTGTCGCACCATCCTTAGCTCTTGCTGAGAGTACGTCTAGCGATGTCACCTTGCCTTCGGTCAGGATCACCGCTAGCGCACCTGCGCCGGTAGCCGTCGTCGATCCCAATCTTCCCGCAACCGTCGAGACGGTGACGCCCGCGCAGTTCAAGAACTGGAATGTGGCGAATAGCGAGGACGTGCTCCAGTACATGCCTAACCTCGCGGTGCGCAAGCGCTTTATTGGCGATCTGAATTCAATCATTGCCGTTCGCGGTACGAGCAATAGTCAAAGCGCACGCGGGCTGGTCTATGCGGACGGCCTGCTGTTAAGCAACCTGCTGGGCAATAGCTATTCGTTTCCACCTGCATGGTCGATGGTCGCGCCTGATGAGATCCAGCAGGTCAGCGTCATCTATGGTCCGTTCTCCGCGTTGTATCCGGGCAATTCGCTAGGGGCAACGGTGCTCATCACCACGCGCATGCCGACAAAGTTTCAGGCCGAGGCGGATGTAAAGGGTTTCACCCAGCACTTCAACCTGTTCGGCGTGAATGGGAACTTCAACGGCAGCGAGACGAGCGCCTCGATCGGCGACAAGATCGGCAATTTCTCGTACCTGCTCGACGTGAACCACCTGGAAAACACCAGCCAGCCGCTGCAGTTCGGGACGCTCGCCAAATCGAGTACGCCGGCCAAAGCCAGCGACATTCCCGTGACAGGCGCGTATTTCTACAACAACCAGACCAACACGCCGACCGCCGTACTCGGTGTGAACGGCGAAGGCATAGAACACTCGATCAACGACCAGTTCAAGCTGAAGATGCAGTATGACTTCACGCCGACACTGCAAGCTGGCTTCACGCTCGGCTACTGGCATCACAGCTATAACAGCCAGACCTCGACCTTCCTGCGCGATGCCAACGGTAATCCGGTCTATAGCGGCAACGTCAACATTGGCGGCTACGAGTACGCGATTCCCGCAGCCCAATTCGCACCCAGCGCGGGCTACAGCGAGAACTGGCTTTACGGACTCACACTCAAGACGCGCAATGCGACGGGCTGGAACGGCGAAGCGATCGCGTCGTACTACGACATCGGAACCAACGTAGCGCGCACGGCGAGTTCGGGTGCGCCGGGCAACGGTCCAGGTACGGTGACCTTTGGTGACGGCACGGGCTGGAAGACGCTTGATCTGAAGACGAGTTATACGCCGCCCGCACGCGAGGCGGGTCTGGCGAATCACGCACTGACCTTCGGCTACCACTACGACAATTACTTTCTCGACAACACCACCTACAAGACGCTCAACTGGAGCGACGGTGCGGGCACCCAGTTCGCGAATGCGTTCGCCGGCAAGACGCAAACCCAGGCGCTCTATGCACAGGATGCGTGGCGGTTCCTGCCGCGCTGGAAGGTGGTCTACGGCGTGCGGTATGAAGACTGGCAAGCCTATAACGGTTCGCAGGCACTGGGCGCCACCCGTTTGCCCTATAGCGACGTGAGTGACCAGCATTTCTCACCGAAAGCCTCGCTGTCTTTCGACGCCACAAACGATCTGACCTTGCGGGCATCGATCGGGCGCGCCTACCGGTTTCCGACCGTCAGCGAGCTGTTTCAAGGGCAAATCAATGGATCGTCGATCATCAACAACAACCCGAACCTGAGGCCGGAAAACGATCTCTCCAAGGAGCTCACTGCCGAATGGGCACACTGGAATGGATTGTTCCGCTTCACGCTGTTCCAGGACGACGTCAAGAACACGATCTTTAGCCAGACCGATACCACGGTCGTGCCGAACGTCACAAACTTCCAGAACATCGGTGAAGTGCGTTCGCGGGGTGTCGAGACGAGCTACGAGGGGCAGGACGTCGTCGTGCGCGGGTTGGATCTGATGACAAGTGTGGCCTATACGCAATCGAAGATTCTCGCCAATGCGCAGAATCCCGCGACGGTGGGCAAGTATTTCTACCGCATTCCGCTTTGGCGGGCCGATCTGGTTGCGAGCTATCACCTTGGCGCTCGCTCGACTGTCACCGCAGGCGTGCACTACTCGGGACGCCAATACAACACGTTGACGAACACCGACACCAATCCGGATGTCTTTGGCGGCACCAGCACCTATACGGTCGCAGACCTGAAATACACGTTCAAGCCTTCGAGGCTGAGCGAGGTCGGCGTAGGCATCGATAACCTCTTCGATGAGCGGTACTTCGTTTACCACCCCTATCCAGGCCGCACGTTTTACGTCGAAGGCAAGTTGCGGATGTGACCGGCCTACCTTATACCCATCAGGAGAATTGAATGTCCGTGACCACGACAAACTCCGTATCCCCGGCGCAAAGCACGGCCGTTTCCGGCTATCGCACTCTATGGCGATGGCACTTCTACGCTGGCCTCTTCGTGATGCCGTTTCTGGTGATTCTGGCGATCACCGGCACGCTTTATTGCTTTCAGCCGCAAATCGAACCGCTGCTGTACCGGGAGCGCCTCGTTGTCGAGCCGCAGGCCACGCCAACGCTCACGGAAGAAGCGTTGCTCGCCCGCGCGCGCAAGGCGATGCCCGAAGGTGCGCAGGCTATGACTGCCGCGATCAACCAGGACCCGGCGCGCAGCGCTGAATTCGTGTTTCGGCTGCCGGGCGGCGAAAAGCAAAGCGTCTATCTGAACCCCTACACGGGGGACGTACTCGGCACATTGAGCGTCGAACACCGTTTTATGCAGGTAGACCGGATGATCCATCGCAAGCTGCTGCTCGGCAAGCCGGGTGAACTGTTGATGGAGCTGGCGGCCTGCTGGACGCTCGTCATGATCGGTACGGGCATTGCGCTGTGGTGGCCGCGCGAGACGGGTTCCCTGCGCGATGCTGTCTTGCCGCGTTTCACGCTCAAGGGCCGGGCACTCTGGAAGAGCGTGCATGCGGCAATGGGCATCTGGCTTGCGCTCGGCGCCCTGGCCTTCGTGCTGACAGGACTGCCGTGGTCGGGTTCGTGGGGAAAACAGTTCAAGGCGCTGGCGACCAGCGCCAATCTGGGCGCGCCGGCCGGCTCGTGGGGGGGATTGCCCTTGCGATCCACGTTGCCGGGAAGCGAGGCGGCGCGCGCTCCAGCCAGCGACGGTCATCACGACGCGGGTATGGAGTCGATGCCGGGCATGACGATGGACGACCTGCCATTGCCCACCACGCCTTGGGCGGTCGGTAACGTTCCTGTGCCCAACTCGCTCGGCGACGAGAGCGAGGGGCGCTTTTCGCTTGGACGCGTGGTTGCGCTGATGGGGTCGCTTGGAATCGCGAGCGGATACGAGATCGTGTTGCCCGCGTCTGCAACGGGGGTCTATACCATCTCCTACTTTCCGTCTGACCCCAAGCAGGAGCGCACGCTGTATATCGACCAATATAGCGGTGCCGTGCTTAAAGACATTCGCTACGGCGACTATGGCGCGGTGTCGAAGGCCATTTCTTACGGTACCTCATTGCACATGGGGCGCTATTTCGGTTTGGCGAACCAGATCCTGTGCGCATGCATTTCGCTTGGTCTAGCCGCCATGGCCGTGACGGGTTGCGTGATGTGGTGGAAACGTCGCCCCGCACGCTCGCTGGGTGCGCCGGGGCGCGAGCGCTCCGCTCCGCCTATGCGTGGGTGGAGAACCGGCCTTGTCTTGCTTGGCCTGGTGTTTCCGTTGATGGGCGCGACCATGCTTGCCGTCTGGCTGGCCGATCGAACCTTGTTCGGCCGGGCGGCGCAACGCATGGCTTCCTGACTGTTGCGGCGACGATGGAGGTCGCCCCGCAACGAGTTGATTTCACCGTGACAGGACAATGCCATGAGCGATCAATGGATCAACGAAAGGCTTGCGCAGTTGCGCAGCCACAAGGCGCTAAGCGACCATCAGCGCATGTTGTTGCTGCTGGTGGATAAGCCCGTACGCACCGAGGACGACGAACGCAAGCTGGCGGCGCTCATCAAGGCCGAGCGAGCGGCGGAGCGGGCGCAAAAGGCACGCGCAAGCGCCTCGCGCATCATCAATGCGGAGAAGCTGGCCGAACGCAAGGCGAGGGATCACCGAGCGATTCTAAAAGGGGCGCTGATCGACTGGGCGGTGCTGGAAGGGTGCGACCTGGGCGAACTGCTGGGCGCTTTGCTCGAATTTACCGAAAGCGGCATGGCGGAGGATCGGGCGAGGTGGAAGCAGCAAGGCGATGCCTTGCTGGCCAAACGCAGTCAGATCTCGCAGACTGTGCGTTCGCCGCACCGCGGAGAATAGCGGGCGGGCAGGGTCGGTGCTCAGTTAGAAAGAGGATGAGTCAGCATGCCATCCAGCTTACAACTTCGTCAGGCACGGCCCCATACCGCATCCAAAGCAAGCCTCAAGGCCCGGAATTGATCAGGAGTACCGGTGATCTGTAGTGCATGCTGAAAAGTTCAGCCGCTTTCGCCTGACTAGTTTTGTCTAATGAATGGCGATTGCGCGCAATCGTTTGCGCGATACCCACAAACCCTGGATACGGTCAAATAGCCGCGCAAAATACTGCGGCGGCGCTGAATTTTGTACGTTGCGGGCCGATAACCAGATAAGAGGCGGGAGCGTTCGATCGGTGTCGTGGGTGACATCAGCGCGCTGTGCCCGGAAATCGAACCCGGAGAATAAGTTGATGGCAGCAGATCTGCGCGTAACGGATGAACGCACGAGCCTGACGAGCTCGAATAAATTCGAATTGTTGTTGTTTCGCCTCGGATCGGTTCCCGACAGCGATGCTCACGAGCTATACGGGATCAACGTGTTCAAGGTGCGCGAAATCTCCACGATGCCGTCCATTACGCCGATTGCGGGCGCCTCGGAGTTCGTGATGGGCGCGGTCGACATTCGCGGGCAGATCATTCCCGTGATCGACCTGCCGCGCCTGATGGGTTGCGAGCCGACCCGCGGCCGCAACATTCTGCTGGTAACGGAGTTCGCACGTTCCACGCAAGCGTTTGCGGTGGAGGAGGTAGACGATATCGTTCGGCTCGAATGGAACCAGGTGCTGACTGCCGAAGGCGCGGCCGCCGGTAAGTCGATCACGAGTATTGCGCGGATCGATGGCAATACGGGCGACTCGCGTCTTGCGCAGGTCATCGATGTCGAACAGGTATTGCGTGACGTTTTCCCGGCTCAACACCCGGCTGTGGATCCGACATCCGTCGGCGCGCACCTGCGCATGCCGGTCGGCGCGAAAATTCTCGCGGCGGACGATTCCGGCTTTGCACGCAAGCTGATCGAGCAGGCTCTGGAGGCGATTGGCGCAGAGTGCATCATGGCGAAGACCGGTGAGGAAGCATGGAACATGCTGCAGCAGATTGCCCAGGAGGCGCAAAGCGAGAAACTGCGCGCGCGCGACAAGATCGCCCTCGTTCTCACCGACCTCGAGATGCCTGAGATGGATGGCTTTACGCTGACGCGGCATATCAAGGGCGACGTGCGAACCCGCGATATCCCGGTGGTGATTCATTCGTCGCTGACTGGCGCGGCTAACGAAGCGCACGTGAGGAATGCCGGCGCAAACGGTTACATCGCCAAGTTTGCGGCCGGTGAACTGGCGCAGGCACTGCGCCAGGCGCTCGCCAGCTCGAGCGACGAGTTTCAGGTGCAGCCGGCTTAACGGCTAACCCGGTCGACTCACAAGGCAACGTGGCGCCTGGTTGACGTTGCAGGCTGTGAAGCGATATCAAACCTGATGGATACGATCTCCGGTTCTGAGGAGAGGAAGAGGGTGTTTGCGATGCGGCAAACACCCTCTTCGCGTTTAGGGCGTGAATACGTATTCTCCGCGACGTTCAAGAACTGCGCGAAGTGCGCCGTTAACACAGGGGTCCTGGATTCTCGAGCGGTGTATGGTGAAACTGAAATCCATTCGCGTATGGCGCTGGAAGGATCGTCGAAGCACTAGCGTGAAGGCCGAGCGACGCTTTGTTCCCAGAGAAGCGGCGCGAAAAGCCATCACGGCTGTTGCGGTCGTATTCATTCTGTCGGCGATTGCCCTTAGCACGTTCCTCGCCCTGCGCCAAACCAGGGAGCAGGATGAGGCGTTGCGCACGCTGCATGAGTCGGGCCTTTTGAAGCGGGACCTGGACCAGGTCCAGCAGATGATGCTCGATGAGCACGGAGAACTCTATACGCAGATCGAGACGCGGGCGTTTTACAAACGCGATGCGTTTAGCTTTCCGCTACGCGCGCTTCTCGAGCTGACTAGCGATGCACGCGGCGGCTGCCGCCAGAACGCAATCTGCCCCTCACGCCTCGCCGACCTCGACGACATGGCGGGTGAACTGAGCAAGCGGCACTTCGAGCGCAAGGCCTTTGCCGTGGACGGCTCGCCCGTCTGGATCTCCGAAACCAAGCTGCCGCTGGAAGACCAGAATCGCGCCATCATCGGGGTGCTGACCGCCTACGAAAACATTACGGCCCGGCGCGATGCCGAGTTGGCGCTGCGTCTGCAGAGCCGGGCGATCGATGCGAGCATCAACGGCCTCATGATTGCCGAGGTCAAGCAGAACCAGCACGTCATCATGTTCGCCAATGCGGCGTTCGAGCGGATTACGGGGTATTCAGCGAGCGACGTGATTGGTGCCGATTGCGAAGACCTGTTTGCACTGGCCGGTGAAGCGTCCAAATGGTCGGCCATCGCGTCGGCGACGCGCTGTTGACCCGCGTGGCCAAGCGCTTGCAGCGCCTCGTGCGAGCGACCGATCTGGTGGCCCGTTATGGCGGGGACGAATTCATCATCGTCGCCGAGCGCAGCGACGGCGCACAGCTGATCCCTATGCTCGACCGGCTGATCGTGGCGATGCGCGAGCCGTTCCATGTCAGCGGGCAGGAGCTCTACGTCGAGGCTAGCATCGGCATCAGCACCTATCCTCAGGACGGCCGCGATGCCGATACCTTGATCCGCAATGCCGATGCGGCCATGTATCTGGCGAAGTCCCGCGGACGCAACGGCTATCAGTTCTACCGGCCCGAACTGAACCGTGCGGCCGCGCAGAAATTGCAGCTATCGACCAAACTCAAGCGGGCCGTCAAGGCACAGGCGTTGGCCGTTGCGTATCAACCGCAAATCGACATGCAGACCGGGCAAGTGGTCGGTGCGGAGGCGCTGTTGCGTTGGCACGATCCTGAGCTTGGCGCCGTGTCGCCCGCGGCTTTCATTCCGATCGCCGAGGAGACCGGCTTGATCCAGGGGATCGGTGAATGGGTCTTGCGCACCGCGTGCCGCCAGGCGAGAGCGTGGCGAGATGCGGGTCTGCCTCCGATCCGCGTGTCGGTCAACGTCTCGCCGCTGCAACTGGAGCGCTCCGACCTGGTGAAGGTGGTGCGCTCCGCGCTGGACGAGGCCGATTGGCCAGCCGAGATGCTCGAACTCGAAGTGACGGAAGGCGCCCTCATGCGTAACGCAGATGACGCCGCGCGCGTGCTGCACGACCTGCGTGGGCTAGGCGTCAAGATCGCAATCGACGATTTCGGCACCGGGTATTCGAGCCTCAGTTATCTGCAGCGCTTCAGTATCGACCGTATCAAGATCGATCGCGCGTTCGTTCAGCAGATTGGCCGCGACGACGGGTATGAGGCGCTGACTCTTGCTGTCATTGCTATTGCTAATGCGCTGAAGTTCGATGTGATCGCGGAAGGTGTCGAGTTCGATAGTCATCGACACTTTCTGGTTGAACATGGGTGTGTGGAGGGGCAGGGCTTTCTGTATAGCCCTGCCGTTTCTGGTGAGGATATCGCGGACATACTGCGGGCCACGGGTAGTCAAGCCCGGCAGGTGATTGCTTCAGAGTAAGTCTTGTCATCTCGAAGCCTGCGCCGCCTCTCGGGGTGAGTTGTCGATCGAACCGGCCCACAGGTTGGGTGTTCGGCCCTTCCACGGCAACGCCTGCTCGATCTGGCCTGCTACACGGAACGACACGTCTTCACGCCCCGCTGGCGCAATGAACTGCATACCGACTGGCAGGCCGCTGAAGCTGAGCCACAAGTCCAGCTAAAACAATTGGTCGCTGTACTTGTTGAGATCGGTTTTTGCGCGGTTGTTGCCTATAGTCGTCGCCGGAGCGTCTAGAGAACGACTATTTGAAATACTCACTAGGCGCGACCCCAAGCACCCTGCGAAACATCGCCGTAAATGCACTAGGACTCTCGTAGCCGTGCTCAAGCGCAACTTCGAGAACCGACGCCCCCGTCGCTAGTTGCGGAAGGCTAAGCAAGACCCGCGTATGACGGCACCATGACCCATGCGTCATCCCCGTCTCGCGCTGAAACGCGCGAGCAAACGTGCGTGGATTCATCTCCGCTCGTTGCGCCCAGCCATGCAACGTAGCCTCCAGCGACGGCTGCGCAATCAATTCCGCGCATAACTCGACGAACGCCGGATGACGCGGCATAGGCACATGCAGGAGCAAGGGTTCGGCCATACAGATCTCATCAAGGATCAACTCCAGCACGCGCCACTCGCGATCGCTATACGTGCCGGCCGGCCGGATGCCCACGGCCGTCACGATCAATTCGCGCAGCAACCCGCTTACCAGAATCACTCTGCAACTTCCTGGCAGGTTATCGCGCGCATCGGCGGCAACATAGACCGTGCGCATCTGCACGTCGCTCGCAATTTCAATCTCGTGCCGCACACCGCCCGGCACCCACACGGCGCGGCCGGTTGGCACGATCCAACTGCCGGCTTCCGAACGCACGATCATCACGCCCGAGATGGCGTAGATCAATTGCGCACTGCTGTGGGTATGCGCTGGGAACCCGCTGCGCGCGGGCTGATCGGTGGCGAGTACGGCAACGGGTGCAAGTTCGAGCGCCTTCTGGCTTTCCACAAAGCCGAAGCTGTCCATTTCGCGACGATGCATGGCATTTCTTCGAGAGATGATCGGTTCACACGACTCTACCATCTGTCTCTCCGAGTTCACAGTCGAGCATGAGTCATGGTTTCACCAGGCATTGAACGTAGCGTTGTTTCGTTTGTGATGCCCAACGGCGCGCGTCGCCAGATACCTGCGCCGCGCCGCGTCGCACACCTTGGTCTGCTGGCGGCCAGCGTTGCTGCAATTGCACTCGCCGGTTCCGGTTGTTCGCTGCAAGCGCCATATCGTGCGCCACAACCCGCAGCCGCGGCTCTGGCTCCATTCGCCTCGGCCGAGCATGCCCCTGTTTCGCAACAGCCCTTGCCCGACGACTGGTGGCGCCTGTACCGCGATCCGGCGCTTGATGAACTGATCCAGCAGGCGCTTGCGCAGAACCGCGACCTCGCCGTGGCGGCCGCGCGGCTTGCGCGTTCGCAGGCGGTGATGAGCGAAACCGGCGCTGCACGCTTGCCCGATACGCAGCTTGCGCTGGGCGGCAACTACGGCAAACAGGATGCCGATCAGATCGTCGCCGCAGCGCGGCGCGAGTCGGCGGACACGCGCTGGGCGTATGCGCCGTCACTCGCTGTGTCGTACGAAGTCGACCTGTGGGGACGCGTACGTCATCTGGTGGCGGCTGCCCAGGCCGATGCCGAGGCGATGCAGGCAACCTCGGACGCGGTGCGAGTCGCGGTCGTTGCGTCCACAACCGATGCATATCTGCATGTCTGCTCATACGGTGAACAGATCGATGTCGCCAACCATTCGCTCGAGATTGCCCAACGCGTAGTCGAGCTGACCACGCGGCAACGCGATCGCGGGCTTGTCTCCGATCTCGAGGTCACGCGAGCCAGCGGTTTTCTCGACGAGACCCGTGCGACCGTTCCAATCCTCGAAGGCAAGCGGCGCGCCGCGCTATTCGAACTGGCGGTCCTGCTCGGCCGGCCGCCTGGCGAATTTCCGGCAACGGCCGCGCAGTGCCGTGTCGCGCCGGTGCTCAAGCAGCCATTTCCGGTCGGAGACGGCGCCGCGTTGCTGCGCCACCGTCCCGACCTGCGCGCCTCCGAACGGAGGCTGGCCGCAGCAGATGCGCAAGTCGGGGTTGCGCTGGCCGAGCTCTACCCGTCGATCGTGCTGGGCGGCTCAGTCAATTTTTTGTCGACCACGGGCAGCCTCGCCTCTCTCGGCGATCAGTACGCGATGAGCTGGGGCATCGGTCCGTTGATCAACTGGCGTTTCCCCAATCTGGCCGTGAGTCGCGCGAGGCTTGCCGAGGCGAAGGCGGGTAACGCCGAAGCGCTGGCGCAATTCGAGGGCAACGTACTCACTGCATTGAAGGAATCCGAGCAGGCGCTGACCTTCTACGGCGCGCAGTGGGAGCGGCAGCAGGCACTCCAGGCTGCGCGCGCTAACGACGCTCGCGCTCTCCATCTCGCGGAGCTGAATTACAAAGCGGGTGCGCTGGATTTTCTCGACGTGCTCGACGCCGAGCGCAGTCTCGTCGCCGCCGACGCAGCGCTCGCCGCTTCCAACGGGACGCTGGCATCGGATCAGATCGCTGTTTTCAAGGCGCTCGGTGGCGGTTGGCAGCAGTAGCTTCATCGCGCACCGCTAGCGTGCATCAACGGACCCACTTAAGGTCCGTTCGTTACTTTTCCATCAAGGTCCAGACATGAGTACCACCGTGATTCCGGGGAAGGCTTCACCGTTTAGCAGGAGAAATCTGATATTGGCAGCTAGCGTCATTGCCGGCGTCGCAGTGGCCGTGATGGCGCTTCGCTGGTGGAGCGTCGGACGGTTTATCGAAAGCACCGACGACGCCTATGTCCGCGCGGACGTGGTGACGGTGAGTTCGCGCGTGCCCGGCTATGTGACGAGCGTCGCTGTCGGTGACAATCAGCCGGTGCACCGAGGCGATATGCTCGCGCAAATCGACAGCGCCGACTATGCGGCTAAAGCCGCCCGGGCTCAGGCAAGCGTGGACGCTGCGCTCGCGACATTGCGCGCGGAACAGGCAAACGTTGCTACGCTCGATGCGCAAATCGCCCGTGAGAGCAGTCTGACGGCGGCCGCGCAGGCGGACGTCGCCGCAGCGCGAGCCGATGCGGCCCGTCGCAAGGCTGACGCCGAACGCTACCGGCAACTGGCGGCTGAACAGGCCTCAAGCGAGCAACGTTGGGAACAGGCGCATGCTCAGGCGCTCACGGCCGACGCTTTGCTTGCCAAGGCCGATGCGAGTGTCGAGGCGCAGCGCGGCGAGCAAGCCGTGCTGCTTAAGCGCAGGACGCAAGGCATGGCCGCGATTGCGCAGGCGCAAGCTCAAGTGGAGGTCGCGCGTGCAGCTTTGTCGCTCGCGCAGCTCGATCTCGAACACACGACGATTCGTGCGGCCAGCGATGGCGTAGTCGGTCAGCGCACCGTGCGCATGGGGCAGTATGTCGAGACAGGGCAGCCATTGCTCGCCGTGGTGCCGCTGCAGGACGTCTACGTGATCGCCAATTTCAAGGAAACCGAGGTGGCGGCGATGAGTGCCGGCCAGCCCGTTGAGATCGACGTCGATAGCTATGGCGGGCATACCTTGCACGGCCGTGTGATGAGCATTGCACCCGGTTCGGGTGCGCAGTTCGCGTTGCTGCCGCCCGATAACGCGACCGGCAATTTCACCAAGGTCGTGCAGCGCATTCCCGTCAAGATCGCAGTGGACGCCGGACAACGCGACGCAATCGCACTGCGGCCCGGTATGTCGGTCGTCGCGCGCGTTCATACCGGTACGCAAACTTCCGCGAGTCGCTCATGAGCGCCACCACCACGGCTCACGCGGCTCATGAGCCGGTATCGCTGCGCGCATGGGTTGCGGTGCTCGGCGGCGTGTTTGGCTGCTTCATGGCCGGCATGAACGTGCATGTCACCAATGCATCGCTGCCCGATATCCGTGGTTCGCTTGGCGCGAGTTTCGAAGAAGGTTCGTGGATTACCACGGCCTATCTGGTTGCGGAAATCATCATCATTCCATTGACCGGGTGGCTCGTGCAGGTGTTTTCGATCCGGCGCGTGATGCTGGTCGGCACGAGCGGGTTCCTGATCTTCTCGCTCGTGTGTTCCGTAGCGCCGACCATCGACGCCATGATCGTGGCCCGCGCTTTTCAGGGGGCGTTCGGGGGCGTGCTGATCCCGCTTTCGTTTCAACTGATCGTGACGAAGTTGCCGCCAGCGCGGCACCCGCTCGGCATGGCGCTGTTCGCGGTTGCCAACAATGTCGCGCAGGCGGCTGGGCCTTCCTTGGGCGGTTGGCTGACCGACATGTATTCGTGGCGCTGGATTTTCTATTTGCAGATTCCGCCCGCGCTCGCTTTGCTGGCGGCGATCGGTTGGGCGATCAAACCTGAACCGGTGCAGTTAGACAGGTTGCGTACTGCGGACTGGCTGGGCATCACGACGATGGCGATTGGACTCAGCGCGCTGCAGATCGTGCTTGAGGAGGGCGGGCGCAAGGACTGGTTCGGTTCGAGCTTCATCACGAACATGTTTCTGGTTGCGGTCATTGGCCTCACGGTTTTTGTGGTTGTGCAGCTTCGCCGCGACGAGCCGTTTATCAATCTTCGACTGCTGGGACGTTACAACTTTGGGATTGCGAGTCTGATGCAGTTTCTGTTTGGCGGCGTGGTGTTCGCGGTCGTGTTTCTGGTGCCAAACTATTTTGCGGAACTGCAGGGTTACAGTGCGCGCGATATCGGCGTCATGATGGTGCCGTACGGGCTTGTGCAGTTCGTCATGTCGTTTTTGACGCCGCCTCTGATGCGCCGTACGAGCGCTCGCACGACGATCATTGCCGGCTTTGTGCTGGTGGCGATCGGATGCCTGATGAATATTCATCTCGACGTGGATGCCTCAGCAAACGTGGTCGTGCCGTCGCTGATCGTGCGCGGAATCGGACAGTCGCTGGTGGTCGTCGCGCTGGGTGTGATGGCGGTGGACGGCATCGAGAAAAGCCAGCTCGGATCGGCCTCGGGTCTGTTCAGCATGGTGCGGAACCTGGGGGGTGCGATCGGTATTGCGATCGCCAGCCAGATCGTGGTCGAACGGGAGAAGCTGCATGCTGCGCGCATTGGCGAGGCGATTACGCCGTTCAACGGGGCGTTTCAGGAACGCATGATCGATATGGTGAGAGTGCTGACCGGCAGCCATGTTGGGCGGTTCGACGCGCTGGCTGCTTCGGGGCTCGCTGGCAGCCGCGAAGCGGCGCTTGGAATCGTGGATAAGGTGATTGGCCGTGAGGCTCTTTTGATGGCTTACAGCGACACCTTCCTTGTGGCCGGTATTGCGATGCTGGGGTGTACGTTCGCGGCATTTGCGTTGCGGGGGCGCGTGAAAGGCGGCTAGTGACGGCTGCAAAGCACCTTCAGGCCCGCGTGCCTTCAGCGCTGTGCAGCTCCCCAAACTCTTCCGCGGTTTCGTGGCATGATCTCCAGCACCTTCACACCACAGCTGGAGCATATGCCATGCCGACTTATATCGTCTTTACACGAGAAAGCACGCAGGATCAGGCCGAGCTCGATATATACATGAAAACGGTTTCCCCCACCTTCAAGGGGCATCCGGTCAAGATTCTGGCCGCCTACGGGCCGCAGCAGGTGCTCGAGGGCGATGCGCCCGAGGGCGTGGTGCTGGTCGAGTTTCCGTCCACGGAAGCCGCACGCGCCTGGTACGACAGCCCCGAGTATCAGGAAGTCGTGAAGCATCGTTTCAAGGGGGCGACCTACCGCGCTGTGCTCGTCGAAGGCCTGTGACGAACGCGGGTGACGAGCGGGCATGCGCGTTGCATTGCAGCGCCGGCTCGTCATCCCGCCTGCCCACGCAGCACCGCTTTAATTCGACAAATGCAGGTTCTTCGACAGCACCGTACCCGTCTGCGGGCTGATCAGCCAGACGGCTCGAACCTCGGTGTATAGAACCGACGTTCGGGTCGTGATGTCGGTGGGCTCGTCGTCGGTGGGATCGCTGTGTTCGCGTCGCTCGTTCAGGTAAGGCGGCGTCAGGTCGCACATCAGCGCAATCGCGAAGTCGCCGTCTACTTTGGCGAAGGCATCTGGCGAGAGCGAGAGGTGCGCACGCACCTTGGTCTTGCTGGATTCGCCGGCCTTGAGTTCAACCAGATCGATTTGCTGAACGTATCCCTTTACCTTCGCTTCAGCGGCCACCACCAGGCCGCGGCCACTTGGCCCGGTAATGCTCTTCTTGAGCAGGATCACGCCGGGTGCGTCCTCGTCCGCCAGGTCTGCGTCGATCCTTAGCGAATGGGTTTGCGAACGGTACAGGACGCCATAGGATACGGGTACGACGAAAACCAGTTGACGGTCGAGGCCGACCTTTGCCAGGTCGAGATCGCGCGGCATCTGGCGTGCGGGAATCAGGTCGCGCAGACGCTCGGTTAAGGTAGGCGATTTGGTATGGATGCGTCCCGTTGCCAACGTGTCTCTGACGGCGCCGGGATCGTCGCCGACGACCGGCCGCGCCGCCAGCAGTTGCGCGGCTGCCGAGCTTACTGCCTGGCTCGCAGCGCTGGCAGCAGCGGGCGGCCCTTGCAAAGAGGCCGCGTGCGCCGCCATCTGAATGCAGATCAGGGCGCAAGCAGCGCTCAAGCGAATCAGTCTGGATTTCAGGTTGGACACGATTAAGCCCTCCGGGACGACCGCAGTCTAGCGCAACGGCATACAGGATGGGTTGAGTCGTGTGGGCGGTTACTTCACTGCCCCCAAAGCGAGGCCCTTGACCAGATAGCGCTGCAACCATGCAAACACCACGGAAACCGGTAAGGTGGCGCACAAGGTCGCTGCCATCACCAGATGCCATTCGACCACGTATTTCCCGGCCACCATATCTGTGACCTGCACGGTGAGGGTCTTGTTTTCCGGCGAACGAATCAGCGTATAAACCACCGCAAACTCATTCCACGCGTTGATAAATGTGAAGATTGCAGTGACGACAATCGCGGGGACGGCCAACGGCAGAAACACCTTGAATACCGCTTTGGCGCGGCCACATCCTTCGAGCCAGGCGGACTCTTCGAGATCGCGCGGCACGGTTTGAAAGTAAGACGACAGCATCCACACGGCGAACGCAATATTGAACGCCGCGTACGAGACGATGACCGCGAGCTTCGAGTCCACCAGGTTGCCGTCGCCGTAGGGAATCATTGCGGCGAGACGGAACAGCCCCACGACCAGCAGGATCGGCGAGAGCATCTGCGTGACGAGCAGGAACTGCCGGTACACACCGCGCCCCTTGAACGGAAAGCGCGCGAGCGCGTAGGCGGCAGGCAGGCTGACCGCCAGCGCGAGCGCCATGGAAAGCAAACTGATCACCACGCTGTTGCGCAAGGCCACGCCGAAGTTGGCTGCCTCCCACATGTCGGCGAAGTTGCTCCATTGCCAGTGCACCGGCAGCCAGCGCGCCGGATAAACGAAAACCTCGTTTGCCGGTTTGAGCGCGGTGAACAGCATGATCGCAAACGGGAACAGCACCAGCACGATCAGCGGAGACAGCGCGAGCCAGCACCACAGGGTGCGTTTCATCTTGGGGCTCATGCGTTTTCTCCTTCTTTCGACGGCTGCATGCGCAGATACAGCATCGAAAACACGAACAACATCACCAGCATGATCAGCGACACCGCCGCCGCCTGGCCCGGGCGGCCAAGCCGGAAGCCGACTTCGTACAGATAGGTGACGAGAATGTGCGTGCTTTCATCCGGGCCGCCTTGCGTCATGACCCAGATGATCGGAAACGAGTTGAACACGTAGATCACATTCAGCAGGATCGCCATGTTGACGAAAGGCTTGAGCAGCGGCAGCGTCAGCTTGCGAAACTGCTGCCATGCGCTCGCGCCGTCGATGCGCGCCGCTTCGTAGATGTCGCCCGGCACGGACGATAAGCCGCCCAGCAGAATGGTTACCGTAAAGGGAATCGACACCAGAATCCCCACTGCAATTTCCACTGGAAACGCGAGTTCCGGCGTCGCCAGCCAATGAATCGGCCCATTGATGAGGCCGAGCCGGTGCAGCGTGACGTTGACCATGCCGTAGTCGTCATTGAAGGCCCAGCGCCACACCACGGCGGTCATCGTCAGCGACACGGACCACGGCAGCATTACGATGGTGCGCGCCACGCCGCGTCCATAGAAGTCCTGATTGAGCACGAGCGCAACCGGCACAGAGATCAGCACGGTGCCGCCCACCACAAAAAACGTCCAGTAGATCGTGCGCCTTAGCGCGCCGAGAAACTCCGGATCTGCGAAGACGGTGTAGAAATTCTTCAGACCCGTAAAGTCGCGAATCGCGCCGAAGCGCGAGACATCGTGCAGCGACTGATACACGATGTTGAAAATCGGATAGCTGATGATAAACAGCGCCAATATCAAACTCGGCGCAATCAGCAACCAGGGCGCCGAAAGGCGCAGGGAAGCAGGACGGCTCATGCGTGCTCGATCGTAAGTCGCGCTTGCGCCTCGATTCGGCTTCAATTCAGCCTATCGAGACCGGCGCGACGGGATGGGCCGGGTACAACACGGTGCGCGCCGTCTGACAGCAGCGGCGCGCACCGGTCTACATTGACACGCTACTACCTCAACTCAGAATGGATTGAGCATTATTTGCCAAGCGATTCGTTCGCCTTCTCGGCTGCTGCGTTGAGCGCTGCCGCTGGTTGAGCCTTGCCGAGGTAGATCGACTGCATGGCGTCCGACACGGCCTTGGCCGTATCTTCCCAACCCGTGATGGTCGGGGCGAACTTCGCGCTAGGCAGCAACGCGATAAACGCCTTCGTGTCAGGATTGTTGAACGCCGGGTCGGTCGCTTCGGCCTTGGTGGTCGGCAAGAAGCCTTCCGTGCTGGTGAACTGCACGCGCGGTTCCTTCGTGAACAGATAGTCGAGGAACTTCCAGGCGCTCTTCTTCACCTTCGAGTTCTTGAACATCACGATCGAGTCCGTGACCGCATATGTGGCGTTCTTCGTGCCCATCGGGATCGGATCGATGCCGTACTTGAGGTTCGGCGCTTCTTTCGCGATCTGCTTGGAGAGGAACGGCGCCGAGATCACCATCGCGACGCGGCCTTGCTTGAAGAGGTTCTGCACGTCTTCGCGGCTGTAGCCGGTTACGCCCGGTTCCGTCAGGCCTTCGTCGATCATCGTCTTGTACAGCGTGGCAGCCTTCACACCCGCCGGCGAGTTGAACGCGGCCTTGCCGTCCTTGCCCACCACGTCGCCGCCGTAGCTCCACAATGCGTAGTAAAAGTAGACGTCTGTTTCGATTTCCTTGCCTTGCAGACCGAAGCCGGCAATGCCTTGTGCCTTCAGCTTCTTCGACGCATCGATCACGTCATTCCACGTCTTCGGGCCGTTCGGATAGCCAACCTTCGCCAGTAGATCCTTGTTGTAGTACAGCGCGCGGGCGGAGGCGGCGATTGGCAGGCCATAGACCTTGCCGTTGATCTCGCCCGGTGCGAGGAACGGGCCGATAAAGCGGCTCTTGAAACTGGCGTCCATGTAGCCGTCGAGCGGTTCAGCCACGTCGTCCTTGACGAAATCGAGCAGCCAGCGGGTGCCGACAATCGCCAGGTCGGCGTTGGCGCCGCCCGTAATGTCCGTTTGCAGCTTCTGTTGCAGCGTGTCCCAGCTCACATCCTCGATCTTGATCGTCGTGCCGGGGTTGGTCTTTTCGAATTCCTGGGCCACTTTCTCGAAGTACGGTGCGGTCGCGTCGCTGTAATGGGCGACGGTAACGCGGACCGTGTCGGCGTGCGCCGCGACGGCCATACCTGCAAACGCAAGCGCCACGGCAATCTTGCCGAGCGCGAAGGAAGCACGGGCTTGCAACGGCATTTCTCTCTCCTATGTCGATCGGAGTTGGCGCTTTAGCGCTTACTCCGGTCCCATCCAATGATGGTGGGGGGTGGTCTGCTGCCGTCGCCGGCCGCTGGGTTGTTAAATTGTTTGAAAAAATCCTACATGACGAAAAAAAGCTTGTCACGTAGGGACTACGATATTTTTTATCTGGGCCGTTTTTGCCTAAGATGTTGTAAAGAAGGCGTATTTTGTGCGGTGCAGGGGCGGGTTGTGCGAGCGCTGCGGTGCTCAGGATATGCCGAATAAATGCAGTGTGTTGGAAATTTACAAGGTGCGGAGGCTGTGCAGGGCTGCCTGAGAGGGCGTGGCTGGGCGTGATCGGGCGTCCCGGCGCCGGCAAGCAAAGTGTGAGGATAGAGATGAAGCGAGTGGTTTTGGTCACAGGCGCCTGTGGCGGGATCGGTAGCGCACTGTGCCGGCGGTTTGTCGAACAGGGCGAGGCCGTGCTGGCGCTCGACATCGACGCGGCGGCGCTCGACGAGCTCACCGCCGCGCTGGGCGCCGAGCATGTCACGCCGGTCGTCGCCGACCTGGCGGACGCGGCGGCGGTGCAGCAAGCCGTGGCAGAGGCGGTCAAGCTGCGCGGGCCGGTCGACGTGCTGGTCGCCAACGCAGGCGCGGCCAAGGGCTTGACGCTGGCGACGACCGACGCATCCAGTTGGCAGCGTGACGTCCACCTCAACCTGAACGGCACGTATCACACGGTGGAGGCGGTGCGCGCGTCGATGATCGAGCGGCAACAGGGCGTGCTGGTGCTGATCGGTTCGGTCAACGGCATGGCCGCGCTCGGGCATCCGGCCTACAGTGCGGCAAAGGCTGGTCTGATTAGTTATACGAAAGCACTGGCGCTGGAGTTGGGGCGCTATGGCATCCGCGCGAACATCGTGTGTCCGGGCACGGTCAAGACCCAGGCCTGGCAGGCGCGGGTCGACAAAAACCCGCAGGTCTTCGAAGACCTCAAGAAATGGTATCCGCTGCGCGACTTTGCCACGCCCGACGACATTGCCGACGCCGTGCAGTTTCTCGCCTCGCCGATGGCGCGCGTGATCACCGGCGTGGCACTGCCGGTCGACGGCGGCCTGATGGCCGGCAACCGGTTGATGGCCGAAGAACTGACGCTCGAGACGCTTTGATTCAGTGAACGTGGCGCGACCGCCTGACGGTTGCGCCGGACGACGATGAGGACAGCATGGCAGCAGTGCAACTGAGCGGCATTTTCAAGCGTTATGGCGATACCCAGGTGGTGCATGGCATCGACCTGGATATCGACGATGGCGAATTCGTCGTGCTGGTGGGGCCGTCGGGTTGCGGCAAGAGCACCTTGATGCGCATGGTGGCGGGTCTCGAAGAGATCAGCGGCGGCGATCTGATGATCGGCGGTACGCGCGCCAATGCGCTCGCGCCACAGCAGCGCAACATCTCGATGGTGTTCCAGAGCTACGCGCTGTATCCGCACCTGTCGGTCTACGAGAACATCGCGTTCGGGCCACGTATTCGTAAGGAAGCGTCGACGAGTTTCAAACCGCGCATCGAGGCCGCAGCGAAGATGCTCAACCTCAGCAGCTATCTGGACCGTTTGCCGCGCGCGCTGTCCGGCGGCCAGCGCCAGCGGGTGGCGATGGGCCGCGCGGTGGTGCGCGAGCCGTCGCTGTTTCTGTTCGACGAACCCTTGTCGAATCTCGATGCGAAGCTGCGCGTGCAGATGCGCACCGAGATCAAGGCGCTCCATCAACGTCTGAAGAATACGGTGATCTACGTCACGCACGATCAGATCGAAGCGATGACGATGGCGGACCGGATCGTCGTGATGAACGCGGGCCGTATCGAGCAGATCGGCCGGCCTTTGGATTTCTACGATCGCCCGGCCAATCTGTTTGTCGCCAGCTTTCTCGGCTCGCCTTCCATGAATTTCGCCGAAGGCGTGCTGATAGGCGGTGCGGCGGGTCTTGCCCTGAAACTCGTTGACGGCAGCGAGGTGACCTTGCAGCAGACCTCTGTGCCGGCGTCCGTGCAGCCCGGCGCCAAGATCACGCTCGGCGTGCGGCCTGAGCACGTCGAAATTCCGGCTGAGGCTGCGGGCGTTTCCATGGAAGTCGAAGTAGTCGAGCCGACTGGCGCCGAGACCCACTTGTACGGGAAAATAGGCGGCAGCACGTGGTGTGTCACGACCCGCCAGCGTTCGTCGATCGAACCCGGTCAGCGCGTGGCATTGCGCCTGCCGGCTGAGCATATTCATCTGTTCGATACGGAGAGTGGACGCAGGTTAGCCTGACCGCGTGTGGTTGCCGTAGTCGCACCTATTTAGCTAGACGCGGATTCCAGACCTTGAACCCATAAGGAACACACGGGTGTCCGCTCCGAACCTGATTCCCCACATACGCGGTGCGTTGACCGAACTCCGCCCAGCCGAGCGCAAGGTTGGCGAGATGGTGCTGAGCGACGTCGACTTTGCCATGCGCGCGAGCATCACCGAGCTGGCTCAGCGCGCGGAAGTCTCCGAGCCTTCCGTGACGCGCTTTTGTCGCGCTGTGGGTGCGAATGGTCTGCGCGACTTCAAGATGCAGTTGGCGCAGAGCGTGGCTGGGGGCTTGCCGTATGCGTCGACTGCCGTTGCGCGCGACGACGACGTCCAGACCTTGCTCGACAAAGTCGGCGAAGCGGTTGTCGAAGGCATCACGCATGCACGCGGGGCGCTTGATCCGGTGGTGGTGGAGACGGCGATTGCCGCGTTGGCGAGCGCGCGCCGAGTCTATGTGTTCGGTGTGGGCTCCGGCTCGGGACTGGTCGCGCAAGATGCGGCGCTGCGCTTTCTGCGCCTCGATATCGCCGCTAGCGCATTTACCGATGGTCACCTGCAGCGGCTTTACGCCGGCTTGCTGGAGCCCGGCGACGTGGCGTTTGCCATCTCGCACTCGGGGCGCAGTGTCGAAGTCAACGAAAGCATCCAGATTGCGAAGGAGCGCGGCGCCACCACCATTGCGCTGACCAACGCCGGGTCGCGGCTGGCGTGGCTCGCGGATATTCCGCTGCTGCTGCGCGTGCCGAGCCCGATCGATCCGAATACGCCCGGCGTGTCGCGGCTCGTGCATCTGTGCATCGTCGATGCGCTGGCGATCGGCGTGGCGCTCAAGCTCGGGCCGAAGACGCTCGAGAAGATGCGGCATGCGAAGTCGCGCTTGTCGCATGAACCGGAGCCGGCAGCGGGGGAGTCTTCGTCCTAACGGTGCGTGCGGCCATCGCTGCATGACGCTGGGCCACAAGGGCCGTTCCCGCTGCGCGCCTCAACTTGTCACAGCGCTTTCTGCAACGCCTGCTTCACGCAGGAAATGTGTGAGCGTCTCTTCGATCACCGAGCGGTCCAGGCCCTGCACGATAAACACAAGCCGCGTCGAGTGATCGTCATCGGGCCATTGCTCGAGTTTGAGCGGCTCGTGCAGCAACTGCTGCACGCCATGGAACACCACCGGCCGTGACTCGCCGATAAAGTGCCCAATACCCTTCACCCGCAAAATTTGTTCGCCGTGGTAACCGAGCAGCACTGTCAGCGCGGTTTCGAGTGCTTGCATTGGCAGAGGTTGGGCGTAGCTCAGGCAAAAGCTGTCGATGTCCGGATGTGTGGCGCGGCTTGCCGCTGCGCCGCGCATTGGGGTCATCAGCTTGCGTGGTGTCGCGGGTTCGGCGCGCAGCCACGGCCGCAAGTCGCGCGGCGTCAGGATGTCGAGCAAGTGCGTGGCATCGATTTCTCCATTGCGTACCGCTATCCGTGGTGCGGCTGGGTTCAGCGCTTCCAGCGACGCTTCGAGTTCAGCCAGCGCCGACGCCTCGACCAACTCGACCTTGGTCAGCAAGATCCGGTCCGCGACGGCCGCCTGCTGGCGTGACTCTTCATGACGAACGAGCTGTGCCGCGCCATGTTTCGCATCCACGGTCGTGACGATGCCGTCGAGGCGCACCCGTCCTTCGAGCGCCGCGTCACCGAGCAGCAGCGAAATCACCGGGCCGGGTCGCGCGAGGCCGGTCGTTTCGATCAGCAGTCGCTCGAAGGCGGGAATCTCGCCACGCGCGCGACGCTCGAACAGATCGGCGACGGTTGCCGCCAGTTCGTCGCGCACGCCGCAGCACAGGCAGCCGTTTTCCAGCAAGGCGATGGTCTCGTCACGCGAAGTCTTGACGAACAGATGGTCGAGGCCGATCGCGCCCAGTTCGTTGATGATCACCGCGCATTGTCCGAGTGCTGGTTGGGGCAAAAGACGGTTGAGCAGCGTGGTCTTGCCCGAACCGAGGAAGCCGGTCAGGAGAGTGAGCGGAATCGCTGTGGATTGCGTTGGGGCAGTCATTCCGGTCATGGGCGTCGCATTGTTGGCTGGCACTCAGATGACCTGCAGGTCTTTGCCGACGATGATTTCCCCAGCGAAATGCTGACGGGCGTCGGCGGCCCACATCTCGTCCGTGATTGCGGGGTCGCCGCCCGGCACGAAGTGGCTCAATACCAGCGTCTTCACACCTGCCGCTGCGGCGATCTTGCCGACCTGTTCAGTGCTGGTGTGGCTCTTGACGAGGTGATCAAGCAGGGTCGGCGCATTGTCGACGGTCTTCATCAGCTTTTGCAGCGCGGGCAGGTACATCACTTCGTGAACCAGCACGTCGGCGCCTTTGGCGAACTCGGCAAGCGGCGGGTAGTAGGTGGTGTCGCCGGAGAACACGACGGTGCGATCGCGCGTCTCGAAGCGGTAGGCGAAGGCTGGCTTGATCGTGTAGTGATCGACGAGCATCGAGGTGACCTTGACGCGCTCGTCTTCCATCACGAGACGCGGGCCGTCGAACTCGTGAATGTTGATCAGCGGCCGCAACGGTGGACGGCCTTCCTCGCGCATGCGGACTTCGAGGTCGATCTCGTTCATGTCGACGAAATCGTCGATCATTCGCGTGATGCGCGGCGGTCCATACAGGTTGACTGGCGTGTGCAGTCCGGTCGCCCAGGCGAGGAACACGAGGTTGCCGAGGTCGGCGTTGTGGTCCGAATGATGGTGCGTGAGGAAGATGTCGCGCAGGCCAGGCAGCTTGATGCCGGCTTTGGTGAGTTGTAGCGCGACGCCGTTGCCGCAATCGACCACGTAGGGCTGGCCGTCGACGACCAGCACGTTCGATGGTGCCGCGCGCAGATCCGACGGAGTGGGGCCGCCTTTGGTGCCGAGCAGGATTAGCTGGGTGCCTTTAGCCGGGTGGGGTGTGGCGAGCTGACTGGCGGCCTGGCCGGTGGCCGTGGCGGCAGCGGGGTTGGCGGCATTCACAGGCGTGGCGGGCGCATTGGCGCCTGCCGGCGTCTGGGCCTGGGCGTCCTTCAGCCACGGCAGGGCGGCCGTGCTGCCGGCCGTGACGGCAATGCGCATGAAATCGCGGCGGGAACGTCCAAACGGTTGATCGCTCATGGCGGGTTCCTGATGTTTTATTTGCTGCCCTTGGTCCGCAGGACTCAGGCTGGTCAATTGGGAAAAATTCTTCCCGCATAGTAGCAAGCCTGGCTGCGCTCGCTGTCGGCATTTGCTCGATTCAGGCAGGGTTGCAGCTCGCTGACCTCGTGGCCCGGCCAGTCGGAATGAGCGTCGTTCGCCCGGGGCAGGAGAACCGCGCATTCGAGGTGCTGAAACGGAAGTTTTATTGCAGCGGGGGCGTGAACGTCTAGGGGAAGGCTATGAGGACTGGGGGTTGAAGATTTTCCCGTCGCCAGAAAGCGAAAAGCCCCGGTGAGACTCACCGAGGCTGTGACGCCGACCGGGAGCTCCCAGTCCACTTGGACTCTATTATCGGGGGCACGGGCGTTGCTGACGAGGATTTTATACGAGGTATCCGAAGCGGCGCGACAACCTCTGGGTTGCCGCGCCCAAGGTCTGCGCCGGCTCGCCTGTCACGGCATTGTCGAAGCTGCCGCTCGGCCCCATCACCGCGAGCACGAGGCAGATGCTGCCGGTATGGTCCAACACCGGCGCAGCCAAGGTGTCGATACCCGGCACGGGCCAGCTCAATGCCGTGTCGATGCCGTCCGCGCGGATTCGCGCCAACCGTTGTGCGTAGTGCGGGTCCAAAGGCGGGATGGTGCCGGGTGCGCTCGTCGCTTCAACCAGCGGCATCTCGCCATTACCCGCCAGACGCAAATGATCCTGCGCCAGCAACCCGTGACGCACATCGTCCTCCACATACGCCGAAAACACGCGCCCGATAGCGGTATTGACCAGCGACATCACCGTTCCCACCCGCAAGCTCACATGCAGCGGCCGCGCGGATTCCTCCAGACGCACGACGGTGGGTCCGAGCGGCCCAAGCACTGCCATGGCGACGCTCATGCCAGTCGACGCGGCCAGTTCGACGATCTCCGGTTCCGCCTCGCGCGTCGGCGATAAGCGTTGCAGGCCGATCAGGCCCAGTTCGAGCGCCAACGGTCCCGCCGAGAAACAACCCGCGGCATCGCGGCTCAGCAGGCCGATTTTCAGCAGACTGACCAGATGCGCAAACGCCTTCGCCGGTGGTATACCCGCCGCGGCGGCCAGATCGCGCAAGGTTAGCGGCCGGCCCGCCGCGACCAGCGCGGCAAGCAGTTCACCCGTGCTGTCGAGCGACTGGATGCCGCGCTGTTGCTTGGCTTCGGCCCCGGCGGGCGAGGAAGAGGAGGGGAGCGGATCGTTCACGGCTATCAAGGGGCGAGGCTGGGTGAGGCGGCCGCAAGTTCGGCACTGATGTCCTGTGCGGTGGCCAGGAGGGCACGCGCGGTAGGTCCGTTCCACTTCACGTCGATCGAGCCCGTCGAGCCAATGACGGTCAGGGCGAGGCAGAGCGCGCCCGACGCATCGAGGACTGGTGCGCTCAAGCTGCTGATTCCCGGACTCGGCGTATCGACACCGCGTTCCAGACCACGCTCACGAATCGCCGCCAAGGTTGCTTCGAACGCCTCTTTCCCGTCGGATTCGACCACGCTCTGTCCGTGCTGGCCGGACTGATTCGTCCAGATGGCTCGCAATGTATCCTCGGGCAGATAAGCGCAGAATACACGCCCTGTCGAGGTGGCTGGCAACGACATCACCGTGCCCACATGCAGATTGACGTGCAGCGGAAAGCCGCCATGCTCATACCGGACGATCGTCGGGCCTTGCGGCCCGGCAATACAGATCGCCACACTAAAGCCAACCGCTTCGGCGAGCGCGGCGACGCGCGGCACCGCAGCGCGAAACGCCGGCTGGTGCTCGAGATGCAGCAGGCCGAGCCGTAGCGAGAGCGGCCCTGGCTCATAACGGCTCGTCAGTTCGTCGCGCTTGATGAGGCCGAGCCGCGTCAGGCTTACCAGGTAGGTGTGTGCCTGACCGGGCGTAAGCGCCGCGCTGGCAGCCAGGTCCGACAACGCAAGCGGGCTGCGGGCCTGCGCCAGCGCGTGCAGCAACCTGCCGCCCACCTCGACGCTCTGAATGCCGCGCTGCGGTTTGCTGCCTTCGGATGCGGCCGCGCCGGAGCGTAATTCATCCCCAGCTTCATTGCCGTTCCTTGTGCCTGCGCTGTTCTTGCCGCTATTGCCGTCATCGCGCCTGGCGACTGGTTTGACTGCTCTCGTCACACCCGCACTCGTTCCGAAAAAGGGTCCATATTAAACGAAGCCTGGTGCATCCCGGCCCTCGTTCGCTGCTGCTTCAGTGTGCACATAGAATTTGCATATAGCAACAAAATTCGCTATTGACAAATAATTCTTGCCGGCCATAAGATGCACTCACCCCGATACACCGGCGCAGTCACAGAGTCAAAAACGGGGCGAGACACCCCCTGCAATACTTGCCCGCCTGCGCGCCTCGTTCCGCACGGCGCTCGCGCTGGCCGTCTCGCCTCACATCCACCTTTTGAGGGAGACACAGCATGGCCAAAGCATTCGCATCCCAAGCCGATCTGGAAGAAAAGCAAGTCACGTGGACGCAACTGTCCGAGAACGCCTATGCCTATACGACCGAAGGCGATCCGAATTCGGGCGTGATCATCGGCGACGACGGCGTGCTGATCGTCGACACCACCGCCACGCCCGCCATGGCCAAGGATCTGATCGCGAGGATCCGCAGCGTGACCGACAAGCCCATCAAATACGTCGTGCTGTCGCACTACCATGCGGTGCGCGTGCTCGGTGCGTCGGCGTATTTTGCTGAAGGCGCGCAGCAGGTGATCGCGAGCCGCGGCACCTACGAGATGATCGTCGAGCGCGGCGAGCAGGACATGAAGTCGGAAATCGAACGCTTTCCGCGCCTGTTCGCCGGTGTCGAAACCGTGCCGGGGCTGACCTGGCCGACGCTCGTGTTCGAGCGTGAAATCACCTTGTTCCTCGGCAAGCTCGAAGTGCGCATCGCGCATCTGGGCGCCGGACACACGAAGGGCGACACGATCGTCTGGCTGCCGTCGCAGAAGGTGCTGTTTTCCGGCGACCTCGTCGAATACGACGCCGCCTGTTATTGCGGCGACGCCCAGCTTACAGAGTGGCCTGCCACGCTCGAAGCGCTGCGCGCGCTCAACGCCGAAAAACTGGTGCCGGGCCGCGGTCCCGCGCTCACCACGCCTGAAGACGTCAACAAGGGTCTCGATTACACGAAAGACTTTGTCACCACGCTGCTCCAGCAAGGCCGCGAAGCCGTCGCGCAGAAGCTCGACCTGAAGGCTGCGATGGCACACACGCGTCGTGCGATGGATCCGAAGTTCGGTCATGTCTTCATCTACGAACATTGCTTGCCGTTCGACGTCTCGCGTGCTTTTGACGAGGCGAGCGGCATCACCCATCCGCGCATCTGGACCGCGCAGCGTGACAAGGAAATGTGGGACGCGCTGCAGGCCTGATAAGAAAACGCAGCGCGCAGAGATGGACGGAGACACAAAATGAGCATCAACTACCAGGCGCTGTCGTTCGAGTATCAGCCGTGCCGAGAGCAGCAAGACGGCGTACAGACGGCGGCGTATCCGGTCGTCGTGGTCGGGGCTGGGCCGGTCGGCCTCGCGACGGCGATCGATATCGCGCAGCAAGGCGTGCCGGTCGTGCTGGTCGACGACGATTGTTCGCTGTCGACCGGCTCGCGAGCGATCTGCTTTTCGAAGCGCTCGCTCGATATCTTCGACCGGCTCGGCTGCGGCCAGCGGATGGTGGACAAGGGCATCAGCTGGAACGTCGGCAAGGTGTTCCTGAAAGACGAACTGGTGTACACCTTCAATCTGCTGCCCGAGTCCGGTCACCATCGTCCTGCGTTCATCAATCTTCAGCAGTACTATGTTGAAGGCTATCTGCTGGAACGCGCTCGCGAACTGCCGAACCTCGAAATTCGCTGGAAGAGCAAGGTGGTGGGCGTCCAGCAGGAAGGGGCCGCCGGCACGGAGGGCGCGAGCGTCACGCTGACGGTCGAAACGCCCGACGGGCGGTATGCGCTTTGCGGCCGCTATGTGGTGGCTGCCGACGGTTCGCGCAGTCCGCTGCGCAACCTGATGGGGCTCGACAGTCACGGCCGTACGTTCAAGGATCGTTTCCTGATCGCGGACGTCAAGATGGAAGCGGATTTCCCCACCGAGCGGTGGTTCTGGTTCGATCCGCCGTTTCATCCGAATCAGTCGGTGTTGCTGCATCGTCAGCCGGACAACGTCTGGCGTATCGATTTCCAGCTAGGCTGGGATGCCGACCCGGTCCTCGAGAAAACCCCGGAGCGAGTGATTCCCCGCGTGCAGGCCCTGCTTGGACCAGATGCGAAATTCGAGCTGGAGTGGGTCAGCGTGTACACGTTCTCGTGCCTGCGGATGGACCGATTTCGCCACGGCAACGTGCTGTTCGCCGGCGATTCGGCGCATGGCGTCTCGCCGTTCGGTGCGCGCGGCGCGAATAGCGGGGTGCAGGATGCCGAGAATCTCGCCTGGAAGCTGGCGATGGTGCTAGCGGGCCGCGCGTCGGACACCTTGCTCGACACCTATGCGAGTGAGCGAGAATACGCCGCTGACGAAAACATTCGCAATTCCACCCGCTCCACCGATTTCATCACGCCTAAAAGCGCCGTCAGCCGGGTGTTCCGCGATGCCGTGCTGAAGCTCGCGCGCGACCATGCTTTCGCGCGGCAACTGGTGAATAGCGGGCGCCTGTCGGTACCGGCGGTGTTGCGCGACTCGCCGCTGAATACGGTGGACAGCGAGAGCTTTGCTGGGCAGATGGTGCCCGGTGCATCGTGCTGCGATGCGCCGGTTCGCGTCGCGGGACAACCAGGATGGTTGCTGGAGCATGTGGGGCAACGTTTCACGGGTGTGCTGTTCTGCGGCGCGGATGGCATCGACGCGGCGACGCGCGAAGCGCTCCAGGCTTTGCAGCGCGGACCGGTTCCTCTGATGCTGGTGCTGGTTTCAATTGAGGATGCCGAAGCGAACCGGGTGGCACTGGAAGATGTGCTATCGAATGTCAAGCTTTTGCAGGACAGCGAAGGCCTCGTGCGCGCTCGCTACGATGCGACGCCTGGCACCTTCTATCTGATTCGCCCGGATCAGCACGTCTGTGCCCGCTGGCGCACACCCGATGCGGGCAAGGTCGAGCATGCCCTGAAGCGCGCATTGTGCGTGTCCGGCACCGCGTGAGCGCAACGACTGGAGACAACCATGACCCTCAACACCCAACCCAACCTTGCCCGTCCCGACGACTTCTACGAAGCGTTGATCGACATGCACCGCGATTTCGACGATGCGCAAAGCCAATCCGCCAATGCTCAATTGATTCTGTTGCTGGCGAACCATATCGGCGATCACGCCATCTTGCTCGAAGCCATGCAGCATGCGCGCGCCGGTGCCGCGGAGCCCAAGGCGTGACATCGGGTACAGTGGCGCATCCCGCGCGCTGCGCCGGGCACGCGCCGGTCGCTATCTTTAACTCAGACGCATCACGTCGCTGACGAGCGTCGTCCGGATTGCCCACGTGCTCGCGCCGCAGCATGCCCGAGAAACGAAGCCTAACTTTGCGATGACGCGTATTCCTCTCTTCCCGGTGTTGCATGACGGCCCGCCTGACGTCCATGTATGGCGGGTCGATATCCGCTTCGACACGTCGCTCGAAAGCGACACTTTCACCGCCCTCTCGAGCGACGAGCGCACACAAGCACGGGTATTTCGCCGCAGCGAAGACGCGCTTCGCTTCGCCACCGTGCGGGCCGCCTTGCGCGAGCAACTGGCGAGCGCGCTCGGCACCGCGCCGCACATGCTGCGGCTGACCCGCGATGCGATGAAACGCCCCTGCCTCGCCGAAGCAACATCCATTGATTTCAACGTCTCGCACTCCGGCGCTCATGGGCTAATTGCGTTGTCTACTCGCCGCCGGGTTGGGGTGGATATCGAGCAGCGCAATCCACAACTCGACTGGCGCGCGCTCGCCTCGCTGACCCTGGCCGACAGCGAAACCGTCGCCCTTGAGCAGTTGCATCCAGAGGAATGTATCGAGCGCTTCTACGACGCCTGGGTCGCCAAGGAGGCCTTGCTCAAGACAACTGGCGTCGGCGTGGTGCTTGGGCTGCCGCGCTTGACGGTCCTGCCGCGCGACGGTGTTCGCGTTGCGTTGCGCGACACGGTGCCGGACGAGGCGCATGACCTTGCGGCGAGCTGGCTCGCCGCGCCTGCGGGCTATGCCGCCTGCGCGGCGTGGTCGATGACGGCCGGTAACCTCAGCTGAATCCCGCCGGGCGGTAGGGATATCGCCAAATCGTATTGAGAACTATTCGCGTTTAAGTTAGATTACAGCCTCTCAATGGATTGACGGAGGCGAATCGATGGCTGACGCACTTGCAGGTCAAGGCCTGCCGCTGGACCTGCGCCGGCCAAACCAGGCGGTGCACGTGCCGCGTAGCGAAGCTCGCGCAGTGCCGCGCTGCGGCCCCCGTGCGGCAGGCGGATGCGGTGGCGCCTTGCTCGACGTGTTGATCGAACATCGCCACATGCTGGTTACTTTGGCTGGGTCATTCGTCGGTTGCGGCAGCCAGGCGGAGGATGTCGTCCACGACGTGTTCGTGAAGCTCGCCGCCTTTCCCAATCAGGATGCGATCCGTCAACCGGTGGCATACGTCACGCGGATGGTGCGCAACGCTTCGATCGATGCGTGCCATCGTCAGACGTTTGAAAGTGCCTGGCATGCTGGTGAAGAAGACTGCTTCGATATGGCGTCGTCCGAGCCGGGGCCGGAAGCGGCGCTCGCGACCCGCGAAGCACTGCGCGGACTGCGTGCATGCGGGGCAGCCGGGTCTGCGCTGCGCCAAGACCTCCGCACGTGGCAAGAAAGCCCGCGCGACCAACTTGAACTAAGCGAGCGCGCGGCGCTTGCCGCTGCGGGCGACGGTCCGCGCATGGGTCCGCGTCGCCCATGATTCAATCGAGGCATGTGCGCCTTGCGCGGCTATGATGGCAAGGTTTGCAGCACGCCTGCTGCGTCCTTGCCTGATTCAAGCCCGTGCCACGTTCGCCCATATTCGCAGAATTGATTCGCTGGAAACGTCCGCGCGCCGATGCGCTGCACGAGACACCAACCGACGCCCCGAACCGGATTGAGACGCTGCTGCTAGCGGTGGCGCTTTCCTTGGGCAGCGCGATTGCTCTGGGGCTCGCACGCTTTGCTTACGCGCTGTTGTTGCCTGCGATGAAGCTCGATCTGGGCTGGAGCTTCGCCCAGGCGGGCGCGATGAATACGGCCAATGCCTTGGGCTACCTGCTGGGCGCACTGGCTTTCCCGCGCCTGTCGCGACGCGTGTCTTCGGCGGCGCTGTTCGTTGCAGGATGTGTCGCGACGGCGCTCCTGATGGCGGTGAGCGGGTTGTTGATCGACACCCACGCCTTGCTGAGCTTACGCGTGATCACCGGCGCGAGCAGCGCGTTGATTTTCATCAGCGGCGGCGTGCTGGCGGCGCGGCTCGCGTCGGCACGGCCGCGCGATGCCGGGCTGCTGCTCGGCTTGTATTACGGCGGCACGGGCTGGGGCATCGTCGCTTCGGCGATCCTCGTGCCGCTCACGATCGCCCACGCGCTCCATGGCTGGCAGCTTGCGTGGTTTGCGCTCGCGTCCGCCTGCCTCGCTTTCGCGCTGGTGGCGAGCGGCGCCGCACGCCGGATCGAACGGGACCACATGGCGGTTCCGAAGGGCGCGGCAGCCCAATCGGCTCACGACGAGGCGTTGCACTGGCCGCGCTTCAGTCTCGCGTTGGCGGGGTACGGACTGTTCGGCGTTGGGTATATCGGCTACATGACGTTTATCGTCGCGCTGCTGCGCAATGCCGGGATGAGCGCCGCGATCGTCACCAGCTTCTATATTCTGCTCGGCGCGGCGACCATCGTCTCGGCGCGCTTGTGGTCCGGCTTGCTCGACCGGATGCGCGGCGGCCAGGCGCTCGCGGTGCTCAATGGTCTGCTCGGCCTCGCGACGCTCCTGCCGGCGCTGGCCACTCATCCCTTTACCGCGTTCGTTTCAGGCGCGTTATTTGGTGCGACGTTTTTATCCGCGGTTGCCTCCACGACCGCGTTCGTACGGCACAACCTGCCGGCTACGCATTGGGCCAAAGGCATCAGTGCGTTCACGATCGTGTTCGCGTTTGGGCAGATTGTCGGCCCGTTGGCGATTGGCTGGATCTCGGATGGGGCGGGCTTGGCGCGTGGGTTGGTTTACTCGGCCTTATTGCTGATCGCCGGTGCTGTGCTGGCGGCGTGTCAGAAGCCGGTCGGTGGACCGTGAAGATGGATTGCGCGGGTTGGTGCAGGGTGTTCGGGTGACGTGTACAGCCGGGGCGTGACGCTTTTTATCGTGCCCCGGGCTTGGTGTTTGCCTCGCCCGGGGTCATACGAGCAGTGGCCGCTAGTGTTTCGGAGCGACTGGAGTGGAACCGCTCGTTGAGCCAGTCAGTCCGCCGAGCAGGCTCGTCAATGGCGAGAGCAACGACGATGCGCCGCTGATGCCACTGCTGCCGCCAGCGCCGCTAAGCGTGCCGGTCAGCGAGCTGACCAGGGTGGTGAGCGGTGCAACAGGGCTGGACGTCGACGGGGCCGCCAGGCTGGTGAACGACCCACCGTGTGAGCCGCCACCCAGTGCGCCAGTCAATCCGCCTAGCAAGGTGGTGAGCGGAGCGACCGGACTGCTGCTGCCGCTGCTGCCCTGTGAGCCGCCCGAGACCGGCGCGAGTTTCAGGCCGCCGAGCAATGCGGTGACCGGTGCCAGCGGGTTGCCGGCGCCGTAACTGCCCGTTCCGACGGAGCTGCCGGAGTGGCCACTTGGCGTGCCGTTGCCGACACCGTTGCCGTTCCCGCTGCCGCTGTTGTTGCCAAGCGTGATCGGCACAATTGGCACGCTGATCGCGCCGACGTTGACCACCAGGTCGACGATGGGATTGAGCAGGCCGCTGGTGATCTGGTTGCCGCTGCCGTTGCCGGAACCGGAGCCGCCCGAGGGGCCGGTGCCGCCGGAAGGACCGGTGCCGCCGGAGCCACCGGAGCCACCGGACCCACCGGACCCACCGGACCCACCGCCGGGCCAACCACCAGAGCCGCCTGAACCCCCGCCGGGCCAGCCGCCTGAGCCACCTGAGCCACCTGAGCCACCTGAGCCACCTGAGCCACCTGAGCCACC
>NZ_FNCJ01000024.1 GCF_900100735.1 Paraburkholderia phenazinium
CACACCCGCACCCTGTCGTGCGCGTGCTGGGCTCGACACCGGATTGAACTTGGCGGTTTGCGCCGGTGTCGGGCCTGTTTCTTCGGCGGTAAATCCTCTTTTACCGCATCAGGCCTGCTGCGTCACCCCTTCCTGAACCGGCTCCCGCCGGGACGCATCTGCTCTCGCCCTACGGGCTCCTTTCGATGCGTCCCATAACCTCAGCGCCACCCGTATCAGTCATCTCGGATTAGCCCGGAAGACTAGAAAACATTCCGAATTCCTGACTGACGCCGCCGTTTAACGTCGGATTTCGACCGCCGTTCACAGGTGCCGCCCCGCACAGGGGCAACGCTAGTAGTCCAACATCAAATCAAGGAGAAGCCAACACCCTAAGAACACCAAAAAATCCCGCTACGCGGACAAAAAAACAGCTACCTCAAATACCTTTCCAAAGTAAGCCCGTCCAAAGAAATCTCCGGCACGCGCAGCGTAACAAGATCGGCAACGACTTTCCCGGACCCCATAGCCATAGCCCACCCGGTGGACCCATGCCCGACATTGATCCAAAGCCCTTCAACTCCGGACGGACCGAGTAGGGGAGCCCCATCCGGCGTCATAGGCCTGCGCCCGACCCAAAAATGCGCCGAACTAGGCTTGGCAGCATGAGGAAACCAATCATCAAGAACCTTAAGCAGAGTCTCCAGAGCCTGCTCACGCAAAGTAGAGCGCCGATCCCCAAGCTCAGCAGTCCCCGCAACCCGCAAATTCCGCCCAAACCGCGTAATAGCGGTTTTCAACGACTCATCCATCAACGCAGCGCGCGGTGCTTTCTCATCATCGATAACAGGCAAAGTAGCCGAATACCCCTTAACGGGATAAAGCGGCACCTTAACCCCAAGCGGCGCGAGCAACTGCGCACTACCCACCCCGAGCGCGACGACAACCACATCCGCATGCAGCACCTCAGCACCGCGCTCGCTATCCACCCGCACACCGCGCACCGCACCACCCTGAACATCGAGCCCGGTCACGCGGGTATCAAAGCAAAACCGAACTCCATTACCCTCACAGATAGACCGCAACTCACGCGTAAACCGAGCACAATCCCCAGCCTCATTATCCGGCAAATAAAGCCCCGATAGTGGCGTCTCACGAGCCCACCGCAACCCCGGCTCAATCTCGACGCACTGTGCGGCACTCACTTCGCGATACGCAATCCCGGCATCCCGCAACACGGCAAGAGCCGGCTGCGCCAACTCCACGTCATACTCGCTGCGAAACAACTGCAGATACCCCTGACTACGCCCGTAATCAAACGGATAGCGCCCACGAAATTCCTGCAGACAAGCGCGGCTGTAATAAGCCACCCGCTGCATACGCTGCTTGTTCACGCGAAACCGCTCGAGATCGCACTCGCGCAACCAGCGTGCAATCCAGCGCCACTGCGCCGGATCGAAAGTCGGCCGGAAGATCAGCGGCGAGGCCGGTTTGAACAGGTATTTGAGGATCTTCGCCGGCATCCCCGGCGCAGCCCAAGGTGTCACATAGCCCGGCGCGATCACGCCGGCATTGCCGAAACTGGTGGCGAGCGCCACATCCGGCTCGCGTTCGATTACGGTGACCTCGCAACCCTGCGTGGCCAGATAGAAGGCGGTAGCGACACCGATCACGCCGCCGCCAAGAACAATCGTTTTCATGTGTGAGGAATGCACATCAGGACGTCGCGCTCGCGGCCGCCAGCGCCTTGCCCTTGGTTTCAGGCAGACACAACGCAGCTGCGATCACCAGCAGATAGCCAGAGCCCGCGACGAGACCCATCGCGTTGACGAGCGTCATCGATTGCGAAAGCGTACCGACGAGAATCGGGAAGAACGAGCCGAGGCCGCGTCCGAGGTTGTAGCAAAAGCCTTGACCCGAACCGCGGATTTCATTCGGATACAGCTCGGAGAGATAGGCGCCCACTCCGGCAAAAATCCCCTGCACGACCACGCCGAGTGGAAAGCTGAGCAACAGCATCGTGCCATTGGTGATGGGCAACATCGTGTAGACCATGCCGAGCACGAACGAGCCGATCGCAAACAGAATGAACGAGGCGCGCCGGCCGATCTTGTCGCACAGGATCGCTCCGACGATATACCCGGTGAACGAGCCGATGATCAGCACGATCAGATAGCCGCTCGTGTTGAACACCGACAGATGCCGCACGGTCTTCAGATAGGTGGGCAGCCAGGTCGTAATCGCGTAGTAGCCGCCCAGCATGCCGGTGCACAAGGCGCTGCCGAGCAGCGTGGTTCTTAGATGGGGAAAGGCGAAGATCTGCAGGAAGTGGGAGGTATCGAAGCCGCTGTCTCGGGCGCGGCGGGTGGCGAGAAAGATCTCGGGGTCGCTCACGTTGCGGCGCACGTAGACGATCCACAAGGCCGGCAGGATGCCAACCCAGAAGCAGGCGCGCCACGCTACCTGTTCCGGCAGGAGTGCAAACGAGGCCCAGTAGATGATGGCCGCCGCGGCCCAGCCGAACGACCAGCTGCTCTGCACGGTGCCAACCGCCTTCGCACGATGCTGCGGCGAGCGGATCGTCTCGGCCATCATGACCGTCACCACCGACCATTCCCCGCCAAAGCCAATGCCTTGCAGCGTACGAGTGGTCAGCAATTGCCAGAACGAATGGGTGAAGCCCGACAGGCAAGTGAAGAGCGCAAAGGTTGCGATGGTCCATTGCAGCACGCGCACCCGTCCGTAGCGATCGGCGAGAATGCCGGCGAGCCAGCCGCCGATGGCCGAGGAAATCAGCGAGCTGGTCGCGATCAGCCCAGCTTCGCTCTTGCTCATCCCCCAGGTGGCGATCAAGGTTGGGATCAGGAACGAGTAGATCATGAAGTCGAACGCATCGACTGCGTAACCGCCGAAGCCCGCGTAGAGCGTGCGGCGCTCGCGCGTCGTCAACTCCGTGAACCACTGAAATGACGCCATCCCGTCTCCTGAGCCCCTGATTTGTGGCATGCGGTGCGTGCGCCCGCACCCCGGTGCGCCCCTATTTTACGGCGCAGAACCGCAAGCGGACCAGTCCGGACAAAAAACCGCTACGGCCTGCGAACGTGTTCGCGACACGGGCGCTGCAACGGTACTGGGGCGAATTTCAGAACCTTACCGACTCCTACTTTGTAACCCGCGCGGTATTTTCGCCCGGTACACTCCGGCCCGGCGCTTCGTGTTTTACGCCGTCCATCCGTCCTGCCGCGCAAGCGCCCCTTACCAATACATTCAATGGATTTCACTGCGAAAGCTCGCCTACGTGCGACCCGCTCCGGCAACGTTCGGCCGCCAGGCTTTGTACCGAATGGTGAGCTTGCGGCGCGCCGAGCGTTCCTGAAGGGCTCGGCGAGCGTGCTGCTGGTGTCGGGGTTCGGCAGCTCACTGCTGGCGGCGTGCGGCGGCGGCGGGGTGTCGTCCTCCGATCTGCCGGACACGCCGCGGCTCGCCTCGGTCGACAATTTCCGCGACATCGGCGGCGCGGGCGGTGGCTATCCGACCGTGGACGGCAGGCAGGTGCGGCGCGGCGTGTTTTATCGGTCGAATGCGCTGACCTTGAGTACGGCTGACAAGGCGGTGATCGATACGCTCAATATCGGCAGCGTCTACGACCTGCGCACGCCAGGGGAGGTCGCCCGGAGCGCCGACGTGATGCCCGCCGGGGCGGCCTATGTGAACATCAACGTCACCGGCGAGAGCGACAACCCCATGCCGCCCCCCCAGATGCCGGGCGGCGCGATCGCGTGGATGGAGAGCGCGGAACGCGCCTACGTCACCGGCGCGGCGCAACGGGCAGGCTACGGCGCGGTGCTGAGCCAACTGGCGGACACACCGGGCGTGCAACTGGTGCATTCCACCGCGGGCAAGGACCGCACCGGCTGGGTTGCGGCGCTGTTGCTCAGCATTGCGAACGTACCGCTCGACGTGATCATGCAGGATTATCTTCTGACGAATACTTATTCGGCCGTCTCTATCGGCGCACAAGTCGCGGCGGTGCAGACTCAAAGCGGCGCGGCAGCGCTCGCGCAGGATGCACCGCTCTACAGCGTACAGGAGAGCTTTTTGCAGGCCGGCTTCGATCAGGTGCAGGCGAGCTACGGCACCATGTCCAGCTATTTGACTGTCGGACTGGGCCTGTCGCAGGCAACCATCGATACCTTGCACGACCGGTTGGTGGTCTGAGAAAAAGCGGCCCGCCCGGGCAACAGCAGGGCGGACCGAACAGGGGGCTATCGAGGGTGCCCGCGCAGACTATACGTGCGGGAGGCTCCAGCGAAGCTGCCCGGTAAGACCGTGTAAGCGCAGCCCCAGCATCAGGCGTTCGACTGCTCGATCGGCAGCGCAATGCGCACGCACAAGCCGCCGTTCGGGTGGTTGAACACATCGCAGCGCCCGCCGCGATCGTGCGCGAGGCGCGCCACAATCGCGAGCCCTAACCCGCAATGACCTTCGCCGCCGCGCGCGGCGTCGAGCCGCACGAACGGCTTCATCGCGGCCGCGATCCGGTCGTCGGGGATTCCTGGTCCGTGATCACGTACGGCCACCAGCCAATGCCGATCGTTGCGCGCCGTTGCGATTTCAACGGGCGGTGCACCGTGCTCGAGCGCGTTGTCGACCAGATTCGTCACCAGCCGGTCGAGCAGCGTGCGCGGTAGCGTGAAGTGTGGCCCTGCTCGCAAGTCGAGGCTGAAAAGCGGGCTTTCGGCTGGGCCCGTTTCGAGCGCGTCATCGCCACAATCCGCGATTTCGACACTATCGACGATATCGGTGCTGGAAAACTGTTCGCGCAGGAACGCTTCGACTTCGACCGGCGGCCCGGCGTCGGCGGCTTGGCCGGCGAATTCCAGAAACTGCTGCACGATATTGGTCAGCGAATCGACATCGCGAATCAGCCCGGCCCGTTCGTTCTCCGCCACCAGCACGCTGGCGCGCAGCTTGAGCCGCGTGAGCGGCGCCTTCAGGTCGTGCGCGACGCCGGCCAGCATCACGGCCTGGTCGTCGCCGGCCTCGTTGAGCCGCCTCATCATGTCGTTAAACGAGCCGATCAGGTCGCGCAATTCGCGCGGCCCCTGCACATTCACCGGCTCGGGCCGGCCGCCGGCGCCGAAGGCTCGCGCCGCCGTCGCGACCCGCGAGAGCGGCCGCTGCATCTGCCACACGGCGAGCAGCGACAGGATCAGCGCCGCCACCAGCATCGAGACGGTTTCGATGATAAAGCGCGGGCGTGGCGGAATATCCACCGGCACGACCACCCACATCGATTTGCCCGGATAGCGAATCCACAGGCGCGGGGGCCGCGCATCGTCCACTTCGATCTGGGTGCCGAGCGGCAAGCGGGCTCGCAAGTGCTGGCTTAGCTCGACGAACTGCCGTTCGGTCGGTGGCCGCAAATGGATCGTGGAGGGCATGTTCCAAGTGGGCACCAGATGCACGCGCATTGCCGGTGCGAGGTCGGCGCCCTGCACGGGTTCGCCGTTGGCCGCCTGCAGCATCAGCAGGATGCCGCGTGCGAAGCCGTCCACCTCATGGTGCGGCGGCTGCATTACAACCAGTACGAACCAGCCGGCCTGAATTGCCAACAATACCGCCGTCGAGAGCAACGCCATTCTGCCGAATAGCGTGTTCAACGGGTTTTTCATGAGTCTGCCGCGGCCTCGATCGAGAAGGGCGTCCCATCGGCGTCAGGCACGAAGACGTAGCCCTTGCCGCGCACGGTCTGGACGTAGCACGGGCTCGACGGGTCGTCTTCGATCACGCGGCGCAGGCGCCAGATCGGCACATCGAGGCTGCGGTCGCGAAAGGCGAGGTTGTCGCGATGCACCAGATCGTGAATCAGCACGCGCGACAGCACTTTGTACGGATTGTTGACGAAGATCTTCAGCAGCGCGAACTCACTGTCGCGTAGCGCGAGCCGGGTGTTGTCGCGCGACAGCGTGCGGGTCGCGAAGTCGAGTTCGAACGGCCCGAAGTGATACGGCTTGCGGGCTTCCGGCGCGCTGGTGGTCGACGGCCCGCGCCGGCGCAGCACCGTCTGGATGCGGGCCAGCAATTCGCGCGGGTCGAACGGCTTGGTCAGATAGTCGTCGGCGCCGAGCGACAGGCCCACGATGCGATCCGCCACGGTGCCGCGCGCCGTCACGAAGATCACCGGAATGTCGTCGCCGGCGGCGCGCAGCGCCGTCAGCGCGCGCAGGCCGTCGGTGTTCGGCATCATGATGTCGAGCACAACGACCGATGGCCGCTCTCTTTCGAGGCGGCGTTGCAAATGCGTGCCGTCGTGGAGCACGGAGGCGTCGAACCCGTTCGATTGCAAAAAGCGGCAAAGCAGATCGCGTACGACCGGGTCGTCGTCGACGATGAGGACCTGTGGATTCATCTCGAAATTTTAGACTGGCGTGCGCGGCAAACGGCCGACTGTTTTCTTACCAACACTTACCAGCCCGCGTCCGGCCGGGCGGAAGTCCCTCTGGCCCCCTTTGGAAGCCTTGTCGCATAAGGCTAAACGATCGAATTCCGGCGCTAAGGTTGGCAATATAAATTATAGATTGAGGGACGCATCAAGCCGGTTTTGCTTACCGGATTCGCTCCGGGGAAAGGATTGGCGCCGAGTCGAAACGGGTCGTAAGAACCGTGGAAAAGCGTGCGTTCCTTCATGCATTGTGCGTCGCTTCGCAGCGTGATGATTCGGCCTGTAGTCCACCGCCGCCGCGCTTCGTTGGCCTGAAGGTCAGTTCTCCCTCAGTACCTGCGTCAGTGCGGCAACCGAATCCGCACCCCAGCGATAAGCGAGGCAGACCATGACCGTCACCAACAATCTCCGCTCGACCACCTTTCCGCCTGTGCCGCGCGAGCGGCCGACGCCGACGCCGGACAGCACCGCCAAACCGGAGGCGCTGCCGGCCGAACCTCCTGCGCCGTCCTTGCCCGGCGGCTTGATCGGCAACCATGTCAACACGACAGCCTGACGTAACGAGGCTGCCTGTGTCGACTCTGACTGTTTTCAAGCGCTGCGTGCGAGCCGCAAGCTGGCTGGCGCTAGGGGCGATGCTACTGCCGCTCGACGGCTGTGGGGTTGCCGCGCTGCCTTGCCGCCTGACGGCCGCGACGCTCGATATTCTGCCCGTGGTCGGCCACGCCGCGGCCACGCCGTTCAACGCGTGTGCATCGGCGATCGACTGAGCCATGACCTCCCGACTGTCTGCCCGCAGGCGTCTCGCAGTATTGGCGCCGTTGTCGGTTGCGCTGCTGGTCGGCGCGACGGTGCGCGCCGCACACGCGGATTCCGCGGCGCGCGCCGTGCCCTCGTCAGCGTCCTCAGTGAAGCGCAGCAGCGCCGCCGACGAGCGCAAGCGCGCCCCCGATGCGCCATACGCGTTCCGCGGCATTCCGCTTGGCATCACGCTCGACGAATTTCGGGCGGGCTCGACCGTGCGGGCGACGCCGGTCGGCAGCGTGCCGGTCTGCGAGACGGACATGCTGGCTGGCTCGCTCGGCATGAGCCTGAAGACGAGCGAGAGCCTGACCGTGGCGTGCCGCTGGGCGCATCGCTCGGCCGACGGCTGGCGGGTGTCGCAGGCCGTGGTGGATGGCGCGCCAGCCCAGGACCATGTATTGCGTTTCGCGCGGGTCGACGGCCAGACGGCGTTGCGTCTCTACGAGATCTCCTTCGTGGTCGACGACGTCACGGCCGGCGATCTGCGCGGGGCACTCGCGGATCGCTACGGGGCGCCGCGCCTCGTCACGCGGACCAGCTCGGCGGCAGGCGGCGCGCTCCCGGTGTACGTCTGGGAGAACGCGGTCAGTTCGATCACCTTGTGCTTTTTGCCGTCCACCCACAACGGCACGTTGACCTACTTGCTGAAAGACCCGGACGCGTGGGTGAAGTCGCTGGTACGCCAATGGCAGGCGAGCAGTCCCGAAGCGGGTTGAAGCGCTGTATGGGTGCCAACACCGATTTGCTCCGCTTACTTGTGCCACTTATTTGCACCCCTTTCCCTCCGGCGGAGGAACCTCTATGACCACGCTACGCCTCATGGCCGTGCTCAACGCGGCGCTTGCTGTAGCCGCTTGCGCGAGCCACCCGGATTCGATCGTCGATACGCCGATGCTGCCGCCGCTGGTCAGCGCGCCGCTCAACGTCAATACCCAAGGGGCGATCTATCAGGCAGGCTCCTCGCTGCTGCTATACGAAACACCGCGTGCGCAGCACGTGGGCGATGTGCTGACGATCCGTCTGTCCGAGTCCTATAGCGGCAACAGCAGTGCCAACACGACGGCGAGCCGCACCAGCGACATCACCGCGACGGCCGCCGATCAATCGACCAGCGCCGCTGCACGGCTCGCGCGGCTCTTCAACATCGGCTCGGCGGCGACGGACTTCAAGGGGCAGGGGGCGATGACCGACGTCAGCGGCATGACGGGCACGCTGGCCGTGACCGTGATCGGCACGATGCCGACCGGCAATCTGCTGGTGTCGGGTGAGAAGCTGATTGCGATGAACGGCAATCACGACCGCTTGAGACTGTCCGGTATCGTCAATCCGAAGGACATCGAAGCAGGCAACTATGTATCGTCCAGCAAGGTGGCGAATGCGAAGATCGAACAGGCCGGCCAGGGCATTGTCAGCGATTCGACCACTGTGGGCTGGCTGCAGCGGATGTTCCTGAGCGTGCTGACGTTCTAATGCAGCCGCTGCAAGCGGCGGCCTCGGTTCGCACCGCTACGCGTCGGCAAACGGCGCGCAGCGCTCGGCTGCGCCGATTTCCCCATCCGGGACGAACACGTAGCCGCGTCCCCACACCGTCTGCACATAACGCGGCTCCGACGGGTCGACTTCGATCAGACGCCGCAAGCGCCAGATCGACACGTCGAGGCTGCGGTTGCGGTGCGCCTCGCTGTTGCCGTGCAGCTTCTCGAGCAGCTGCGCACGGGTGAGGACCGTCATGGCGTGCGTGACGAACACCTTGAGCATGGCAAATTCGCTCGAGCGCAGCGGAATGCGTTCGCCGTCGCGGCGCAGTTCGCGCGCCGGGAAGTTCACCTCGAAACGGCCGAAGCGATAGGGTGCACGGTTCTCCGGCGCGCCAGGCGCAATCGCGCCGCGCCGGCGCAAGACGGTGCGAATCCGTGCGACCAGTTCGCTCGGTTCGAAGGGCTTGCCGAGGTAGTCGTCCGCGCCGAGTTCGAGACCGATCACGCGGTCGATCACATCGGCGCGCGCCGTCAGCAGGATTACCGGAATGTCGTCGCCGGCCAGACGCAGCGCGCGCAGCGCACTGATGCCGTCCAGCTCCGGCATCATGATGTCGAGTACGACGAGTGCGGGCCGTTCGGTTTGCAGCTTGCGTTGCAGGGCCATGCCGTGCTCGAGCACGGCTACCGAGTAGCCGCGTCCCTGCAGATATTCGCGCACGAGATCGCGCACGACGGGATCGTCGTCGACGACCAGAATGGATTGGTTCATTCGGTCAATCTTAAGAGATACGCCGGGGTGCAGATAGCGCGTAATGCTTTCGAAACCTTTCCGGGGTAACGCGAAGCAAGCGTCTGCGCAGGGGCTGCCGGCGATGCGTGCATGCGGCGCGCCTGAGCCGGCCTCAGTTGATCTGCGAGGTCTGAAGAGTGGGCGGCCGTAACTCGGTCCGGTCGATCACCATCTTGTCGATCATGCCGCTCAACTTGACCGACGCGTTCGAGAAGCGGTCCATGCCGAGTTCGCCCGTCTGATAGCGGGCGGTGACGAGAATGCGGCCTTGCTGCAGAAGTGTCAGGTCGATCACCGAAAGATACTGGATCGGATTGTCGCTGAATGAGCGCCGGCCGTAATCGACCGACGCGCTGTAGACGAGGCGAGCCTCGCAGCTGGCGGGGGAGGTGCCCGGGTTGTAGACGTCCGAGCGGATGCCGCGCCGGTTGAGGGCGAGCTGCAAAGCCGGGACGAAATCGCCAACGGACACCATCTGGTTCACTTCGATGCACACCGCGCTGATGGACGCGGGCCGGCCGTTCACGAAGGTCGGCGACGAGTAGTTCGACGCGATGGCATAACCCGCCTGGATCACCGAGCCGGTGGCATCGGCTGCGGTGATCAGCGTCCACGCGCAGCCGTTCAGCCCGACGCAAAGCATGGCGGTGGTCGCGGCCCATACGCAGGACCGCCGTCCGATGGACCACGGCAAGCGGACGGTCCACAGAACAGCGGGAAGTCGCGATGAGCGCAAGCCGGTCACGATGCAATACCTCGGCGTGTCGGGTCGAAAGCGGAACGCGGGGCGGGCACGCTTAGCGAGCCACGCGCAGGCGCAGCTCGCTGGGCCCCTGCACGCTGGCCGTGACGTTGATGCGGCGCTCGCCTGCGGTCACGACGAAATGCTGGCGCGTCGGCGTGTTGAGGTCATGCACGACGTTCGGAAAACAGGCGGCAATATCCGCGCCGAGTTCTTCGAGCGGGTCCGCGACGACGCCGTCGGCTTGCCAATGCGCGCGCCAATGGCAGTCGTAGCTATGGCTATTGGCGCGGCAATCGTCGGCGCTGGCGAGGCCGGGCAACTGCGCGGCTGGTTCGTTATGCAGCTGCTTGAAGTCGGGCGCGTCGACGATGTGCTTCAGTGCGGGACAGACATCGGCTGGCTCGGCGGACGGCGTCACCTGCACAGCCTGGGCGCCGAGCGACAGCAGCAACGCCGCGGCGCCAAGGGCCGCAGCGTGCGTGAAGGGGTAACGGCTCATCCGCGTGAGTCGTTGGGTCAAAGGACGGAGGCGGCGATCGAATGACATGGGCGGGAAGTCCGGTAACGGTGAGTGGCGTGCGGGCCGCAGGGTAGTCGGCCCGCACGACAATCGTCGCCGCTGTGCGGTACTTTCAAAGCACGGAACAACCTGAGCGGTTCGCAAATGCTTTCGAACTGTTGTCGGGTATTTCAGGATGTTGCAGAGCGCCGCTCAGCCCAGCGTGAGTCCACCGTCGATGTGGATCACCTGGCCGGTGATGTGGCGCGCTTCATCGGAGAGCAGGAAGGCGATCAGCGCGGCGACATCGGCAGGCTCGGCCACGCGGCCAAGCGGTGTGGCAGCGGCGGCATGGGTCCAGACGGCGGCGTTGTCGGCGCTGGGGCCGCGGTCCTTGCGCGTATAACCCGGTGCGACGCAATTGACGGTGACGCCGTGCGGCGCCAGTTCGGCCGCGGCGGTCCTGGCGAGCGACTCGACGGCGGCCTTGACCGCGGCCGTTGCCGCGAAAGGAGCGTCGGCCCGATAGCGATGAGCGACGAATGAACTGATGGCGACGATGCGGCCGCGCGGCGACGTCTCGAGGGCGGCGGAGGCGCGTTTGACGAGCGCGGCAAAGGCACCCGGCATCGCGGCGAAGGCTTCGTTGAAGGTGTCGGGGTCGAGCGTGCCGAGTGTCTGACGCTGCGCATGGCCCGCATTGGCGACCAGTTGATCGAGTGCGCCGAAGTGCGCAAGCGTCGTATGGACGAGGTGTTCGGCGGCACCGCGCTCGGCCAGGTCGCCGTGGACGGTGGCACAGTCGGCGCCGTGTGCCGAGCACTCGGCGCCGACGGCAGCGAGGCGTTCACGCGATGCCGTATCGGCGCCACGCGCGTGCAGCATCAAGGCGGTGCGCGGCGCGGCAAGGCGCCGGGCCAAGGCTGCACCGATGCCGGAGCCGGCACCGGTGATCAGCACCACGCGGTCGAATGACGGCGGGCTCATGCGGCGATTGCTTCGCCCGCACGCTCGACATCGAGCGTTTCTTCGTGGAACGCCGCGAGCGATTCGCGATGCGCGACGCTGACGATCGCGGCCTTGGGCAGGCGCTCCATGAAGAGACGATAGACGCGCGCTTCGTTGTCGGAATCGAGGGCGCTGGTGGCCTCGTCGAGGAACAGGTAATCGGGCTTGTGCAGCAGCACACGAGCAGCAGCGAGACGCTGCTGCTCGCCCGGCGACATCATACGGGCCCAGTGCCCCGATTCATCGAGCCGGTCCACATAGTCTTCGAGGCGGCAGTTGCGCAGCGCTTCGCGGCACTCGTCGTCGGTGTAGGTTTCGGCGGACGACGGGTAGGTGAGCGCCGCTTTCAACTTGCCGATCGGCATGTAGCTCTGCTGCGGAATGAACATCATGCGTGCGTTGACCGGCGCGTCGATCGAGCCGTCGCCGAACGGCCATAGTCCGGCGAGCGCACGCATCAAGGTGCTCTTTCCTGAGCCAGATGGTCCCCGCACGAGCCAGTGCGAGCCGGGCATGATCGCGATATCGCGGATCTGCGAGAGCGGGCTGCCGTTCGGCAGGGCGAGCGACAGACCGTTCGTGGTGAGCCGGTCTTCGTCGACGTAGTGCAGGTTGATCCCGCCATGCGCGGTGGCTGGCGAGACGGTTTCCTTGAAGTGCGACGCGTGTGTGACGCGTTTGAATTCACGCAGACGATTCACCGTAGCGCGCCAATCGACGAGGCTGCCGTAACTGTTGATGAACCACGAGAACGAGTCGCTGACGGTACCGAACGAGTTCCGGATCTGCATCAGCATGCCCATTGTGAGAGCGCCCGTGAAGTACTTGGGCGCGGCGACAATTAGCGGAAAAATGAACGCGATATTGCTGTAGAAGCTCATCACGAAGCTCAGGCGCTTCGTGTACTTCATCACGCGCCACCAGTTGTCGCGAATGCGCTGAAAGACATTGCCCGCGGTGGCCCTTTCAGTCTCCTCGCCATCGTAAAACGCGATTTGTTCGGCGTTTTCGCGCACGCGGATCAGGCCGAAGCGAAAATCTGCCTCAACTTTTTGCTGCTGGTAGGTAATCGAAACGAGCGGACGGCCGAGCTTGTAGATCATGTATGAGCCACCCAGCGCGTAGAGCGCGGCGACCCATACCATGTAGCCTGGAATGACGATCGGCATGCCACCCAGTGTCACAGTCAACGCCCCAGCCAAGGTCCAGAGGATGGTGACGAACGTAACGAGTGTGACGACCGTTGAAAGCAGGTCGAGCGTCAGCGAGAGGGTGCTGGTCGCGAATGACTGCAGGTCGTCGCTGATCCGCTGATCGGGGTTGTCAGCGAGCCGGTCGCGCTCGATTCGGTAGAAGGCGCCGTCACCGAGCCATTCTTCGAGGTAGCGGGTTGTGAGCCACTGGCGCCAGCGGAAGCCTAGCATCTGTCGCAGGTAGCGATCGTAGACAAAAAGCACGATCAACGCGGCCACGAGCACGGCCCAAACTATCATCAGGTGCGGGAAGTCCTTAACATCCTTGGCTTGCAGCATGTTGAAGAACTCGCCGCTCCAGGTGTTGAACTTGACGTTGATCCAGACGTTGATGAGGTTGATCGCGATGATCGTGACGAGCAGCCCCCATGCGATTTTCCATTCTTCAGAGACCCAGTAGGGCTTGATCAGGCTCCACGCGGAGATTTTCTCGTCGGGTTCTAGCGCGCTGGTGGGAGAGGTCTTGGGAGTCATGAGCATCCTGATGAAGCATAGTGGGCAGACCCACGGCGGTATTGCGAGCGTTGCCCGGACGACAAGCCCGTCAAGCGACCGACCGATTCTGGCGCGAGTGCCTTAAGCGAAAATTAACCGCCGGTGATGCAAGAAACCGCGCCACCGGCGCAGGCACCCGTTTTTCCCATTGTGCCAGCCCCCTCCTTACGACCACATTTCATTTGCCCCCTGTCAATGGGCCGCTCCCGCGGTTTGCGGCCGTCGCGCCTTTTATGGTCTAATGACCTTCGACGAAACAGGGGTGCTTTGCGCGCGGGCCGTACGCCGCCGTGAGGCTGAGAGAGACCCTTTGCACCCGATCCGGGTAATACCGGCGCGGGAAGTTTCCGGAAGTAAAGCCATTCTTCCATTCCCCGCCGGGCAGCGTCCGTCACTGGATGTGCCTTTTGCCCGGCCGGCCTCGCCCGCCGGTTTCGTCCTTGGGTACGTGCGCTTGTTGCCGTACGGAAAGGATACGATGACCGCTCATTCTTCAGTTGATTGCTTCGTTCGCCTGGTTCGTTCTCGCACGTTCCATGCGCCTCTGCACGCGCTCGCGGGACGGCGATGAACGCACTCGCTCACACTCAACCCGATTTCGCCGTGATCGGCGGCGGCCTGTGCGGCCGGCTGGTCGCATGGCGTCTTGCCGGCGCCGGACATCGGGTGGCGTTATACGAACGCGGCGATGCCGCCGGCTCGCAGGCGGCGGCGTGGGTGGCTGCCGCGATGCTTGCGCCGCTCGCAGAAGCGGCCAGCGCTGAGGTGCTGATCACGCGGCTTGGCGCGACCTCGCTCGACACCTGGCCGCAAGTGCTGGCGGAGCTGCCCGAACCGGTGTTCTTTCAACGCAATGGCACGCTGGTCGTCTGGCATCACGCCGACCGCACGGAAGCGCCGCTGTTCGAACGCCGGGTGCGTTCGAACGCGCCGGCGGATCTGCTTGAAGGCGGCTTCGTCAGGTTATCGGCTGGTGAGCTAGGTACCACCGAGCCCGCGCTCGCCGGCCGCTTCACGCAAGGCTGGCTGCTGCCGCATGAAGGCCAACTCGACAATCGCCAGGTCCTTAGCGCCCTGGCGGCGGGCCTGGCCGAGCGCGGTGTGGAAACGCACTGGAATACGCCGGTCGACGAGCGCGCCATGCCGTCCGCGCGCGTAACGATCGATTGCCGCGGCCTCGGCGCGAAAGCGGTCATGCCCACTTTGCGCGGCATTCGCGGCGAAGTCGCCCGCGTCCACGCCCCCGGCATTCACCTCACGCGCCCGGTGCGCCTGCTGCATCCGCGCTACCCGCTGTATATCGCGCCGAAGCAGGACGACCTTTACGTGATCGGCGCCACCGAGGTGGAAGGCGAGGACATGTCACCTGTCAGCGTGCGCTCTGCGCTGGAATTGCTGAGTGCGGCGTTCTCGGTCCATCCGGGTTTCGGCGAGGCGCGCATACTCGAATTGAACTCGCAGTGCCGCCCGACCTTGCCGGACCACCGTCCGGCACTCGTGTGGGATGGCGCGCAGACCTTGCGCGTGAACGGCCTGTACCGGCACGGTTACATGATCGTGCCCGAAGTCGCGGACGAAGCCGCACGTTTTGCCGCCGCGCTGCTCGATGGACGCATCGGCGATGCCGACGCCTTTGCCGACTGGCGGCGCGATGCCCGCTGGAGCGAGCTGTTTCAGCTTGCCCGGCTCGACCCACAGGATTGCTCGCAGGAGCCGGCGTGAGCGTTGCGGCCACTGCCGCAGCGAGCGCCGGGCCAGTTGCCTGGGACATCGATTGAACCGTATCTGAACACCATGGACATTCATATCAATCAGAAGCCGTTGTCGCTCCCCGAGGGGGCGACCGTCGCCGACGCGCTCGCCGCCTTCGGCGCGCGCCCGCCGTTTGCGGTTGCGCTGAACGGCGACTTCGTGGCGCGTGGCCAGCACGCGGCGCGCGCGCTGCAGGCGGGCGACAAGCTCGACGTCGTGCAACCTGTCGCCGGCGGCTAAGCAGTGGCCGCCGGCGGCTAAAAGCGGCCGCGTATCGCCAGAGACAAGGATTTACACATGACTTCTCCCACTCCCGCCGACGCGCTCACGCTGTACGGCGAAACCTTCGCAAGCCGGGTGCTGCTCGGCACCTCGCGCTATCCGTCGCTGCAGTCGCTGTCGGACTCGATCGACGCCGCCAGGCCCGGCATGATCACGGTCGCGCTGCGCCGGCAGATGAACGAAGGCGGAGCCGAAGCCGGCTTCTTCGATCTGCTCAAACGCCATGGAGTGCCGCTGTTGCCGAATACGGCCGGCTGCCAGAGCGTCGGCGAGGCGGTCACGACGGCGCATATGGCGCGTGAAGTGTTCGAAACCGACTGGATCAAGCTGGAACTGATCGGCGACGACTACACGCTGCAGCCCGATCCGGTCGGCCTGATCGAAGCCGCCGCGCGGCTGGTGAAGGACGGCTTCAAGGTGTTGCCGTACTGCACCGAGGATCTGGTGATTGGCCGGCGCCTGCTCGATGCCGGCTGCGAGGCGTTGATGCCGTGGGGCGCGCCGATCGGCACCGGCAAAGGCGTGATCAATCCATACGGCTTGCGCGTATTGCGCGAGCGGCTGCCGGACGTGCCGCTGATCGTCGACGCGGGGCTGGGCGTGCCGTCGCACGCTGCCCAAGTGATGGAGTGGGGCTTCGACGGCGTGCTGCTGAATACGGCGGTGTCGCAGGCGACCCATCCCGACGCGATGGCCCGCGCCTTCGCGCTGGGCGTCGAAGCGGGCCGCCAGGCCTACCTCGCTGGTCCGATGGCCGAACGCGAAACCGCTCATGCGAGCACGCCGGTGGTCGGCATGCCGTTCTGGCATCAGGATGGGAGCGCGACATGATTCAGCCCGCTGCCGGGACCCCGAGGCAGACTTCCTCGCTTTCCACACTCGCCGGCCGCGAGCTGTTCTGGCCGCCGGCCGACGAACTGAGCGAAGCGGCGGAGCGCATCCGTGCCCGGCTCGGCGACTGGCCGCCCACTCACGCGCCGTGGCGCATCTGCCTGACGGCCCCGGACGACGCGAACGGCGGCGATCTGATTATCGTCGCCGACGCCCAGCAACACGGCGAACAGGTGGCGCGCTGGCAACTGCAGGGCGCAGGCGTGATCGAAGCCGCCGCGGGCCGGGCGACGTTGCATCTCGGCGGCGAGCGTTATCCGCTGGCAGGGCATCTGGCCGAAGACTGGATCCCTGCACTGGCGGCCTTCCTCGATTGCGGCTTCGACCCGCACGACGCGCTGGTGCTGGCGCTGGCGTGGCGCGACGGTGACGAAGCCGCCGCCGACGACGCATGGCCGTCGGACCTGACGCGCTTCCCCCGCGTGCCCGGTTTGCCCGCCGCACCGGAGCAGCCGTTCGCGCGCTGCCCGGCGCGCCTCGGTCTCTACCCGGTGCTGCCTGATGCAGAGTGGGTGGAGCGGGTGGTGGGCTACGGTGTGAAGACGGTCCAGTTGCGGCGCAAGAGCGCCGAGCCTCGCGAGCTGGCGCAGGAAATCGCGCGCTGCGTCGCCGTGGGCCGCGCGCACGATGCGCAGGTGTTCATCAACGATCACTGGCAGCTTGCGCTGGAAGCCGGCGCGTACGGCGTCCACCTCGGCCAGGAAGACCTGCACAAGGCGGACCGCGCGGATCTCGCACAGCTTGCCGCAGCAGGCGTGCGCCTCGGCCTGTCGACGCACGGCTACTACGAAATCCTGATCGCGCTGCATTTCCGGCCGAGTTACATCGCGGTTGGCGCGGTCTTCCCGACCACCACCAAAGCGATGCCCACCGCGCCGCAGGGCCTCGCGCGTCTTGCCCGTTACGTGCGGCTGCTCGACGGCGTGCTGCCGCTGGTGGCGATCGGCGGGATCGACCAGCAAGTCCTGCCGCAGGTGCTGGCGATCGGCGTCGGCAGCGCGGCCGTGGTGCGGGCTGTCACCGAGGCAGCCGACCCGGCTGCTGCCGTCTCTGCAATGCAACGAGGGTTTACGCCATAATCGCGAAGTCCGCGCTTTCGGGGACGGGGCGCGTCACGGCAGCTTTTGCACGATGGCCCTATAATTCGGCGTTCTGTGTAAAAGGATTGTCAGCTTCGTGTCTTCCTCCCCCGAGACCCTTCTCGAGCTTCGCGACGTCGACTTCGGTTATGGCGACCGGCTCGTCCTGTCGAACCTGAACCTGCGCTTCAAGCGCGGTCAGGTCGTCGCGGTCATGGGCGGCTCGGGGTGCGGCAAGACCACCGTGCTGCGGCTGATCGGCGGCCTCGTCCGTGCCCAGCGCGGGCAGATCCTGTTTCAGGGACAGGATATCGGCGCGCAAACGCGCGACGGCCTGTATGCGCTACGCCGCAAGATGGGCATGCTGTTCCAGTTCGGCGCGTTGTTTACCGACATGTCGGTGTTCGAAAATGTGGCGTTCACGCTACGCGAGCACACCGATCTGCCGGAAGAACTGATCCGCGACCTGGTGCTGATGAAGCTCAACGCGGTCGGCCTGCGCGGCGCGCGCGACCTCTCGCCCGCGGAGATTTCCGGCGGGATGTCACGGCGCGTGGCGCTGGCCCGGGCGATTGCGCTCGACCCCGAGCTGATGATGTACGACGAGCCGTTCGCCGGTCTCGATCCGATCTCGCTTGGCATCACAGCGAACCTGATCCGTACGCTGAACCAGGCGCTCGGCGCCACCTCCATTCTGGTGACGCACGACGTGCCGGAATCGTTCGCGATCGCCGACTACGTGTATTTTCTGGCCAACGGCGGGGTTCACGCCGAGGGCACGCCTGAGCAGTTGCGGGCCTCGACCGACCCCACGGTGCGCCAGTTCATCGACGGTGCGCCAGACGGTCCGTTCAAATTCCACTATCCCAGCAACACGCCGCTTGCGGCAGACTTCGGCATCGGCGGGGGACAGGCATGATCAGTACGATCGGACGTTCGGTGATCGGCGGACTCGAGACCGCCGGCTACGCCACCCGGCTCTTCTTCCGTCTGGTGCTCGAATTCTTCCCGTTGCTGCGCCGTCCGCGTCTTGTCACGAAGCAGATCCACTTCGTGGGTAATTATTCGCTGGTGATCATCGCGGTGTCGGGTCTGTTCGTCGGCTTCGTGCTGGGCTTGCAGGGCTACAACACGTTGAACCGTTACGGCTCCGAGCAGGCGCTCGGGCTGCTGGTGGCGCTTTCGCTGGTGCGCGAGCTTGGGCCCGTGGTCACGGCGCTGCTGTTCGCGGGCCGCGCCGGCACCTCGCTCACGGCCGAAATCGGCCTGATGAAAGCCGGCGAGCAACTGACGGCGATGGAAATGATGGCGGTCGATCCGATCAAGATCGTGGTCGCGCCGCGTCTGTGGGCCGGCATTATCTCGATGCCGATTCTCGCCGCCATCTTCAGCGCGGTCGGGATCGGCGGCGGCTATGTGGTCGGCGTGCTGATGATCGGCGTGGATGCCGGCTCGTTCTGGTCGCAGATGCAGGGCGGCGTCGACGTGTGGGCTGACGTCGGCAACGGGGTGGTCAAGAGTATTGTGTTCGGCTTCGCGGTGACGTTCATCGCCCTCTACCAGGGCTACGAAGCCAAACCGACCCCGGAAGGTGTTTCACGTGCCACGACCAAGACGGTGGTGTACGGCTCGCTGGCTGTGCTTGGCCTCGATTTCCTGCTGACCGCATTGATGTTCAGCTAAAAAACCGCGCGACACGCTTTGCGCCGCGGGCATGCACTTGCCCGCGCGGTGCGGAAGGTGTGGTCAGCGCGACGGATTCTCTTTGGGATGACGATGAAAAAGACTGCTCTCGACTTCTGGGTCGGCCTGTTTGTGGTGTTGGGTTTCGTAGCGTTGCTGTTCCTGGCGCTGAAGGCCGGCAACATGAGCTCGTTGTCGTTTCAGGCAACCTACCCGGTCAAACTCAAGTTCGACAATATCGGCGGCCTGAAGGCGCGCGCGCCGGTGAAGAGCGCGGGTGTGACGGTCGGCCGGGTCGACTCGATCAACTTCGACACCAATTCGTATCAGGCCTTGGTGACGATCGATCTCGACAAGCAATACCAGTTTCCGAAGGACACCTCCGCCAAGATTCTGACCTCGGGCCTGCTCGGTGAGCAGTACATCGGTCTGGAGCCGGGCGGCGACACTGAAATGTTGAAAGCAGGCGACACGATTTCGATGACCCAGTCGGCCATCGTGCTCGAGAACCTGATCGGACAATTCCTCTATAGCAAGGCGGCGGACTCGGGCGCATCCAAGCCGGGCGCACCCGCTGCAGCCCCCGCGCCGGCAGCACCGGCGCCGGCAACGCCCGCCTCGGGCGCGGCCGGTCAATAAGGAGAACAAGAATGCAGACCACGCGCGTCCGTATCACGACGCTGGCCTTCGCTGCGGTGACGCTCGCCGGCTGTGCGACCGTCCAGACCCCCACCAAGGGCGATCCGCTCGAGGGTCTGAACCGCACCGTCTTCAAGTTCAACGACAAGGTCGACCAGTACGCGCTGAAGCCCGTTGCCAAGGGCTATGTGTACATCACGCCGCAGCCGGTGCGCGACAGCGTGACGAACTTTTTCTCGAACATTGGCGACGTCTACATTGCGGCCAACAACCTGCTGCAATTGAAGGTGACCGACGGTGTCGAGGACATCATGCGGATCGTCATCAACACCACCTTCGGTGTTGGCGGCCTGTTCGACGTGGCGACGCTCGCGAAGCTGCCGAAGCACGACAACGACCTCGGTCTCACGCTCGGTCACTATGGCGTGCCGCCGGGCCCGTACCTGGTGCTGCCGCTGTTTGGGCCGAGCACGGTGCGCGACGCGGTGGGCTCGATTGGCGAGTACTATGTCAACCCGTTGTCTTACATTCACCCGGACGGCCTGAGCTGGGCGCTCTACGGCTTGAACATCGTCAACACGCGGGCCAACCTGCTGAGCGCGAGCGACGTGCTGGAAGGTGCGGCGCTCGACAAGTATTCGTTTGTGCGTAACGCGTACCTGCAACGCCGTAACTACCTGCTGACGCAGGGTAAGGGCGGCAACGCTTCACTGCCTGATTACGGCGACAATGCCGCATTGCCGAAGTATGACGACGTGGACGGCAGCGCAGCTGCGCCGGCCGCCGGTGCTGCTTCGGCCCCGGGCGCGGCTTCTGCGCCGGCGGCGGCAACGGTGCCCGCCACGGCGCCCGCCGGCGCCTCAGGCGCGACTGCCGCTACGGCAGCAGGTGCGGCACCGGCTTCGGGCACGTCCGTGTCGCCGCCGCTCGATATGAATGGCGGACCGGAAAACGACCAGATTCCTGCCGACCAGGTCGTGCCGCCGCGGCTTAACTTCCCGACGTTCAAATTACGTTGAGGGTGCAGCCGTAACACCTCGAAACGACTCTAGCAGTTTGCACGTGGATCGCGGATGAACTCGCATGCTATTGTCGGCTCCAAGGTGTGCACTGCATTATTCTTTTTGCCAGGCTTGATATGAAAAAATTCTTCCTCGTTCCGTTTTTCGCTGCGTTGTTTTCGTTTGGTAGCGCCGCATTTGCGCAAACAGTCGATAGCAACTCGCCCGATGGCCTGATCAAGACGGTGACTCAGCAGGTGGTCGACGCCGTCCGCAACGACAAGTCGATCCAGCAGGGCGATATTTCCCACATCACCCAGCTCGTCAACGAGAAGATCCTGCCTTACACGGACTTCCGCCGTACGACGCAACTGGCGATGGGCCGTAACTGGCGCGCCGCCACGCCCGACCAGCAAAACGCTGTGGTCGAGCAGTTCAAGATGCTGCTGATCCGTACGTACTCGGGCGCCCTGGCGCAGGTCAAGGACCAGCAGATCCAGTACAAGCCGTTCCGCATGAACCCGGACGACACCGACACCGTGGTGCGCTCGGTCGTGATGAACAACGGCTCGCCGGTGGAACTGGACTATCGCCTGTACAAGACGCCGCAAGGCTGGCGCGTCTATGACATCAACGTGCTCGGCGCGTGGCTGATCCAGGCGTATCAGCAACAGTTCAACGAGCAGATCCAGCAGCACGGCGTGGACGGCCTGATCCAGTTCCTGACGCAGCGTAATCAGCAACTCGCTGCGGGCAAGCAGTCGTGAGCACAGCGGTGAACGTCGAAGTTCGCTCCGTCGCCGGTCGCTTCGAAACCGGCACGACGCTGACCCACGCGAGCGCGAAGGCTGCGCTCGCCGCGGGTCTGCAGCGGATCGCGGCGGGTGCGGGCAGCGTCGATTGCGCGCCGCTCGCGCAGTTCGACTCGTCGGCGCTCGCCGTGCTGATCGCATGGCAACGGGCGGCTCAGGCGCGCGGCGCCGCGCTCGAAATCGTCAATCTGCCGGCTGGTCTCGCCAGCCTCGCGCAAGCCTACGGCGTCGATACGCTTCTCACAGCGCGACATTGACGCTCCACTGACGCGTCAGGCGTCACCTCCCCAGTCTTCTCAGGTCAAGTCGGGCCTCCCGACTTTGCCCTATAATCAACCGTTTTTTGGGGCTCATTTCAGGCTTTAAGCCGTCCCCAATTCCGGTCCTCCCTGCACTTTGCGCACCTTTCAGGCGCCGTGATCCAAAGCGGCGCACAGTCATGCCAGCCATAGAAATTCGTAACGTCAAGAAGCGCTACAAAGATCTTCAGGCGCTCAAGGGCGTCAGCCTCACGGTGGAAGAAGGCGAGTTTTTCGGACTGCTCGGTCCGAACGGCGCGGGCAAGACGACGCTGATCAGCATCCTCGCCGGTCTCGCGCGCGCCGATGAAGGCAGCATCGCGGTGCGCGGTCACGACGTGGTCAGCGATTTCCGCGACGCCCGCCGGGCGCTCGGCGTCGTGCCGCAGGAGCTCGTGTTCGACCCGTTCTTCACGGTGCGCGAGACCTTGCGCATCCAGTCCGGCTACTACGGCCTGCGCAACAACGATGCGTGGATCGACGAAGTGATGGCCAACCTCGATCTCACCGAAAAAGCCGACGCCAATATGCGCGCGCTGTCGGGCGGGATGAAGCGCCGCGTGCTGGTCGCGCAGGCGCTCGTGCACCGGCCGCCGGTCATCGTGCTCGACGAGCCGACCGCGGGCGTGGACGTCGAACTGCGGCAAACCTTGTGGAAATTCATCTCGCGACTGAATCGCGAGGGGCACACGATCGTCCTGACCACGCACTATCTGGAAGAGGCCGAGTCGCTGTGCGACCGCATCGCCATGTTGCGGCGCGGCGAAGTGGTGGCGCTCGAACGCACCAGCACGCTGCTGCAGCGCTTTGCCGGCATGCAACTGTTCCTGCGGTTTACCGAGGGCGTGCTGCCTGTCGAATTGCGGCCGCTGGAAGTCGAGTCCGGCGCGGGCAATGGCAACGGCCGGCAACATCTGCTGCGTCTGGCGAGCTACGACGACGTCGAGCGGATTCTCGCGCAATGCCGCAACGCGGGTTGCAAGCTGGAAGAAGTCGAGGTGCGCAAGGCCGACCTCGAAGACGTATTTGTTCAGGTGATGAACGGTCCGGAAGTGATCGAGGGGCTTGCATGAGCGGCTTTAGTGGATTTCGCACGCTGTTTTACAAGGAAATTCTGCGCTTCTGGAAGGTCGCGTTCCAGACGGTCCTGGCTCCGGTCATCACCGCGCTGTTGTACCTGACGATTTTCGGTCACGCGCTGCGCGGCCACGTGCAGGTCTACCCGGGCGTCGAGTACACCAGCTTCCTGATCCCGGGCCTCGTGATGATGAGCGTGTTGCAGAACGCGTTCGCCAACAGCTCGTCCTCGCTGATCCAGTCGAAAATCACCGGCAACCTGGTGTTCGTGCTACTGCCGCCGCTGTCCCACTATGAGATGTACTGCGCGTATGTGCTGGCTTCCGTGGTGCGGGGTCTCGCGGTCGGGTTCGGTGTGTTTATCGTGACAATCTGGTTCGTGCCGCTCAGCTTCAGCGCGCCGTTGATCATCATCGCCTTTGCCGTGCTGGGCGCCGGGATTCTCGGCACGCTCGGTCTGATCGCCGGCATCTGGGCCGAGAAGTTCGACCAGCTCGCCGCCTTCCAGAATTTTCTGATCATGCCGCTCACGTTCCTTTCGGGCGTGTTCTACTCCACGCACACGCTGCCGCCGGTGTGGCGCGAAGTGTCGCGGCTCAATCCTTTTTTCTACATGATCGACGGCTTTCGCTACGGTTTCTTCGGGGTCTCGGATATCGATCCGCTCGTGAGCCTGGCCATCGTCGCCGGTTTCTTTGTGGTGCTGGCCGTGGTGGCGATGCGCATGCTCGCCTCCGGCTACAAACTGCGCCACTGACGAGGAGCTTTCTCATGTTGCCGACTCCCGAACAGGTCAAGCAATACATTGCAGTTGGACTCGCTTGCGACCATCTCGAAGTCGAAGGCGACGGTCAGCATTTCTTTGCGACCATCGTCTCTCCGAGCTTCGAAGGCAAGCGCCTGATCCAGCGTCATCAACTCGTATACGCGGCGCTTGGCGACCGTATGCGCGAAGAAATCCACGCGCTCAGCATGAAAACGCTGACGCCCGCCGAATGGCAAAACGCGTAATCTGGAACGTTAGTGCGAATTACACAAGATAGGCGCGATGCCGGTAGCGGCGCCGCCACAGTAAGCAATGCAGCCCCGGCGGTAAGCCGGATCGATCAGGAGACGACAGGTATGGACAAACTCGTCATTGAAGGCGGCCAGCGGCTGGCCGGTGAGATCGTCGTGTCGGGGGCGAAGAACGCCGCCTTGCCGATCCTGTGCGCCGGTTTGCTGAGCGCGGAGCCGGTTCATCTCGAGAACGTGCCGGACCTGCAGGACGTGCGCACCACGCTGAAGCTGCTCAACCAGATGGGTGTGCGGACCGAATCGAGCGCGGGGCATGTGTTGCTCGACGCCTCGAAGGTCGACAACCTCGTGGCGCCTTATGAACTGGTGAAGACCATGCGCGCGTCGATCCTCGTGCTCGGGCCGCTGCTCGCGCGCTTCGGCGAGGCGAAGGTGTCGCTGCCGGGCGGCTGTGCCATCGGCGCGCGGCCGGTCGACCAGCACATCAAGGGTCTGCAGGCGATGGGCGCGGAAATCACCATCGAACACGGCTTTATCGAAGCCCGCGCGAAGCGCTTGAAGGGCGCGCGCATCGTGACCGACATGATCACGGTCACTGGCACCGAAAACCTGCTGATGGCAGCGGTGCTGGCCGATGGCGAGACCGTGATCGAGAACGCCGCGCGTGAGCCGGAAGTCGGCGATCTGGCGCACCTGCTGGTGGCGATGGGCGCGCAGATCGATGGCATCGGTACCGACCGCCTCGTGATCCAGGGCGTCGACAAGCTGCACGGCGCGAACCACACGGTGATTCCCGACCGGATCGAAGCCGGCACGTTCCTGTGCGCCGTTGCGGCGGCGGGCGGCGACGTGATCTTGCGCAAGGTACGGCCGCTGATCCTCGAAGCCGTGACGGAAAAGCTGCGCGAAGCCGGTGTGACGATCGAAGAAGGTGACGACTGGATGCGCGTGCGCATGGACCAGCGTCCGCATGCGGTAGGTGTGCGTACCTCCGAGTACCCGGCTTTCCCGACTGACATGCAGGCGCAGTTCATGGCGCTCAACACGATCGCCAACGGCACCGCGCAAGTCGTCGAAACGATTTTCGAAAACCGCTTCATGCATGTGCAGGAGCTGAACCGCCTCGGCGCCAACATCACGATCGACGGCAACACGGCGCTCGTGAGCGGCGTCGACAAGCTGTCCGGCGCGAAGGTGATGGCCACCGATTTGCGTGCCTCGGCTAGCCTCGTGATCGCCGGCCTGTGCGCCGACGGTGAGACGCTGATCGACCGCATCTATCACCTGGATCGCGGCTACGACCGGATGGAATCGAAGCTGACGGCCGTCGGTGCGAAGGTGCGCCGCATTCCGGGGAGCCAGGCATGAGCTCGGTTGCACAAACCTCGTCGTCCCCGGCAGTGAGCGCGCCGCTCACGCTCGCGCTGTCGAAAGGGCGTATCTTCGAAGAGACCTTGCCGCTTCTGGCAGCCGCCGGCGTGCAGGTTGCCGAAGATCCGGAAACCTCGCGCAAGCTGATCCTGCCGACGACCGACGCCAACCTGCGTGTCATCATCGTGCGCGCCACCGATGTGCCGACCTACGTCGAATACGGCGCGGCCGACTTCGGCGTGGCGGGCAAGGACGTGCTGCTGGAACACGGCGGCAGCGGCCTGTACCAGCCGGTGGACCTCGACATCGCACGTTGCCGGATGTCGGTCGCCGTTGCGGCGGGCTTCGATTATGAGAACGCCGTGCGCCAGGGCGCGCGGCTGCGCGTGGCCACCAAATATGTGGAAACCGCCCGCGAGCATTTCGCCGCGAAGGGCGTGCACGTCGACCTGATCAAGCTCTACGGTTCGATGGAGCTCGCGCCGCTGGTGGGTCTGGCCGACGCGATCGTCGACCTGGTCAGTTCGGGCGGCACCTTGCGGGCCAACAATCTTGTCGAGGTGGAGGAGATCATGCAGATCTCGTCGCGCCTCGTCGTGAACCAGGCGGCGCTCAAGTTGAAGCGCGCTGCGCTGCGGCCGTTCCTCGACGCGTTCGAACGCGCGTCGCGGCGCGCCGATGCGGCGGCCTGAGGGTGCCCGATAGCGCCTGATGATGCCTGATGCCGCCTGAGGTTGCCTATGTTTAATGTTGTTTGAAGGGGCCTCAGGTGCGCCTTACCGAAACGGATACCAGCATGTCTATCAAGATTCGCAAACTCGACTCCAGCGCTCCTGAATTCCAGAAGGCGCTGCACGCGGTGCTCGCGTTCGAGGCGAGCGAGGACGAAGCGATCGAGCGCTCGGTTGCGCAGATTCTGGCCGACGTGAAGGCTCGCGGTGATGCGGCAGTGCTCGAGTACACCAACCGCTTCGATCGTCTGTCGGCGCCGAGCGTGGCTGCGCTCGAACTGCCGATGGCGGAACTCGAAGCCGCGCTGGAAGGGCTCGACCCGCGCCGCCGGGCGGCGCTTGAAGCGGCTGCCGGACGGGTGCGCGGCTATCACGAGAAGCAGAAGATCGAATGCGGCAGCCATAGCTGGCAATACACCGAACCCGACGGCACCTTGCTGGGCCAGAAGGTCACGCCTCTCGACCGCGCCGGCATCTACGTGCCGGGCGGCAAGGCCGCCTATCCGTCGTCGGTGTTGATGAACGCGATTCCGGCGCGGGTGGCCGGGGTGCGCGAAATCGTCATGGTCGTGCCGACGCCCGATGGCGTGAAGAATCCGCTGGTGCTGGCGGCCGCCTTGCTGGGCGGGGTTGACCGCGTGTTCACCATTGGCGGTGCGCAGGCGGTCGGCGCGCTGGCTTACGGCACGGCGACCGTGCCGGCGGTCGATAAGATCTGCGGCCCGGGCAACGCATATGTGGCGTCGGCCAAGCGCCGCGTGTTCGGCACGGTCGGTATCGACATGATCGCTGGCCCGTCGGAAATCCTCGTATTGTGCGACGGCACCACCGACCCGCGCTGGGTCGCGATGGACCTGTTCTCGCAGGCCGAGCACGACGAACTCGCGCAATCCATCCTGCTGTGCCCGGACGATGCTTTCATCGCCCGCGTGCATGACGCGATCAACGAACTGCTGCCCACCATGCCGCGCCAGGACGTGATTCGCGCCTCGCTGGAAGGGCGCGGCGCGCTGATCAAGGTGCGCGACATGGCCGAAGCCTGTGCGATCGCCAACGACATCGCCCCGGAACACCTCGAAATTTCCGCGCTCGACCCGCATCAATGGGGCAAGCTGATCCGCCACGCCGGCGCCATCTTCCTCGGCCGCTACACCAGCGAAAGTCTCGGCGACTACTGCGCTGGGCCGAATCACGTGCTGCCTACGTCGCGCACCGCACGGTTTTCGTCGCCGCTGGGCGTCTATGATTTCTTCAAGCGCTCGAGTGTGATCGAAGTCAGCGCGGAAGGCGCCCAGACGCTGGGTGAGATCGCAGCGGAGCTGGCGTATGGTGAGGGACTGCCCGCGCATGCCCGTAGCGCCGAGTACCGCATGAAGCAGAACGGCTGAGCGCGCCCCGCGTAAAACAACCGGCGCCTCGCCATAACATTGACCAACTGGGGCGGCTCTCGCGCCGTCCCTGTATGACCTGCCCGTCCGTGGGCCGGTCCGCCCATTCATGACGACACCTCAAGACATCATTCGCCGCGACGTGCTCGCGATGACGAGCTATCCGGTTCCCGACGCCACGGGCTTCATCAAGCTCGACGCCATGGAGAACCCGTTCCCCTTGCCGGCGGCGCTTGCGGCGCAACTCGGCGAGCGTCTCGCCGGTGTCGCGCTGAACCGTTATCCGGCGCCGCGTCCGGAGGCGCTGCTCGAAAAGATCAAGCGCGTGATGAGGGTGCCGGCCAACTGCGAGGTGTTGCTCGGTAACGGCTCGGACGAGATCATCAGCATGATCTCGATGGCCTGCGCCAGACCGGGTGCCAAGGTGCTCGCGCCGGTACCGGGCTTCGTGATGTATCAGATGTCGGCCAAACTGGCGAACCTGGAATTCGTTGGTGTGCCGCTGAAGGCGGATTTCACGCTCGACACCGAGGCGATGCTCGCCGCCATCGCCGAGCATCAGCCGGCTATCGTCTATCTGGCTTACCCCAACAATCCGACCGGCACGCTCTATGACGACGCCGAGATGGAGCGCATCATCGCCGCCGCGGACAAGAGCCTGGTGGTGATCGACGAGGCTTATCAGCCGTTCGCCCAGCAAAGCTGGCTGCCGCGCGCCGACGCGTTCGACAATGTGGTCGTGATGCGTACCGTTTCGAAGCTCGGCCTCGCGGGTATCCGGCTTGGCTATCTGGTCGGGCGCGCCGCCTGGCTGACCGAATTCGACAAGGTGCGCCCGCCGTACAACACCAATGTGTTGACGCAGGCCACGGCCGATTTCCTGCTCGATCACCTCGACGTGCTGGACGCGCAAGCCGCGCAACTGCGCGAGGAACGCACGAAACTGGCGCACGCCGTGGGCCAGTTGCCGGGCGCGGAAGTGTTCCCGAGCGCGGGCAACTTCCTGCTGGTGCGGGTACCTGACGCATCCGTTATGTTCGAAACGCTGCTTACTGCACGGGTTTTGATCAAAAACGTGAGTAAAATGCATCCATTGCTGGCGAATTGCGTGCGCCTGACGGTCGGTTCCCCTGAAGAAAACGCGCAACTGCTGGCCGCACTGAAACTCGTGCTGCATTAAATGGCGTGCCGTCGCGCCGCGCACCGCACAGCGGGCGCGGCATTCGGCGTTCCCCCAACACCCTTTCTTTCATAGTCAGATTCGAGGAATTACCATGCGCCAGACGGAAGTCGTTCGCGACACTAGCGAAACGCAGATCCGTATCAAGATCAATCTGGACGGCACCGGCAAGCAAAAGCTCGCCACCGGTGTGCCGTTCCTCGACCACATGCTCGACCAGATCGCGCGGCATGGATTGATCGATCTCGACATCGAGGCGCATGGCGACACGCATATCGACGACCACCATACGGTCGAAGACGTCGGCATCACGCTGGGGCAGGCGGTCGCGAAGGCGGTCGGCGACAAGAAGGGCATCCGTCGCTACGGTCATTCTTACGTGCCGCTGGACGAAGCCCTGTCGCGCGTCGTGATCGACTTTTCCGGACGGCCTGGCCTCGAGTTCCACGTGCCGTTCACGCGTGCGCGCATCGGTACGTTCGACGTCGATCTTTCTATCGAATTTTTCCGCGGCTTTGTGAATCATGCCGGCGTGACGCTCCATATCGACAACCTGCGCGGCCTGAATGCCCACCATCAGATGGAAACGGTGTTCAAGGCGTTCGGGCGTGCCTTGCGCATGGCGACGGAACTGGACGAACGTGCGGCGGGGCAGATTCCGTCGACCAAAGGTAGCCTGTAAGCAGCGCCCCCCGAGGGCCTGCCGCGTCGCGCCAGGCCCCAAGGTGGCCCGGCGTTTTCTTTTTGAAGCAGACTAACCGGACCGGGCGCGCGCCTTGCGTGGCCCCGGCTTGCGATGGATATCCTCAAGTCGTTCATCTCGCTCTTGGCGCTGATCAATCCAGTGGGCGCGATTCCGTTCTTTATGAGCCTGACGGCGCAGCAGTCGGACGGCGAGCGGCACCGCACGATCCGGATTGCCGCGGTGTCGGTGTTCTTCGTGATTGCGGTGACGACGCTGCTTGGGCAGCAGATCATCAGCTTCTTTGGCATTTCGGTCGGCTCGCTGCAGGTGGGCGGCGGCATCATCATGCTGCTGATGGCGATCAATATGCTGAATGCGCAGATCGGCAACAGCCGTTCGACGCCGGAAGAGCGCCACGAGGCCGAGCAGAAGAACAACGTCGCCGTGGTGCCGCTCGCGATTCCCCTGTTGACGGGCCCGGGCGCCATCAGCACGGTAATTATCTATGCGGCGCACTCGCCTCATTGGTACGACCGGATTAGTCTTGTCGTTATCGGCGCCGTGCTGGCGGCGATCTGCTTTTTTGCGCTCCGGCTCGCCGGACCGATCGCCCGCTGGGTGGGGCAAACCGGTATCAATATCGGCACGCGGCTGATGGGTTTGATGTTGTCGGCGCTGGCGGTGGAATTCATCGTCGACGGTCTGAAGGCGTTACTGCCTAACTTGAAATGAAAACTTCGATTGCGATTGTGGATTACGGAATGGGCAACCTGCGTTCGGTCGCCCAGGCATTGAGGAAGGCCGCACCGGAAGCGGAGGTGGCGATCGTCGACCAGCCGGAAGCGATCCGCGCGGCCGACCGCGTCGTGCTGCCGGGGCAGGGCGCGATGCCCGACTGCATGCGCTGTCTCGGCGCATCCGGCCTGCAGGAGGCGGTCATCGAGGCGTCGCGCAGCAAGCCGCTGATGGGCGTATGCGTGGGCGAACAGATGCTGTTCGACTGGAGCGCCGAGGGCGACACGCCTGGCCTCGGCCTGCTGCCCGGCAAGGTGCTGCGCTTCGATCTGGAAGGCCAGGTGCAGGACGACGGCTCGCGCTTCAAGGTGCCGCAGATGGGCTGGAACCGCGTCCGCCAGACCGTGCCGCACCCGCTGTGGGATGGCGTCGCGGACGGCAGCTTCTTCTACTTCGTGCACAGCTACTACGTGCAGCCGGACAATGCGGCGCATACCTCGGGCGAGACCGTGTACGGCGTGCCCTTTACCTCGGCGGTGGCGCGGGATAACATCTTCGCGACCCAATTCCACCCGGAAAAGAGCGCCGAAGCGGGCCTGCGCGTGTATCGAAACTTCGTGCACTGGAACCCGTGAGCGCCTACCGTCTCTTCTTTTGTTCTACTGCGCGTCGCGTACCCCATGCCGGGGCGGCGGCCGGAGCTGCGTCCTTGTGCCCGATGCACGTGCGCCGGGCTCCTGAAAGAGTTGTACTAAACTAGCGAAACGGTGCGCGAGCCGGCTTATCCCGCCGCTCTGCGCCGTCCGACTTTAAACCTTCTTCCCTGACAACACCCGATTGCTATGCTGCTGATTCCCGCCATCGACCTGAAAGATGGTCAGTGTGTACGCCTCAAACAGGGCGACATGGACCAGGCGACGATTTTTTCCGAGGAACCGGCGGCTATGGCCCGACATTGGGTCGACCGCGGCGCCCGGCGCCTACACCTCGTCGACCTCAATGGAGCGTTTGCCGGTAAGCCGAAGAACGAAGACGCCATCCGCGCGATCATCGAAGAAGTCGGTGGTGAGATTCCCGTCCAGCTGGGCGGCGGGATCCGCGACCTGAACACGATCGAGCGCTATCTGGACGACGGCCTGTCGTATGTGATCATCGGTACCGCGGCGGTGAAGAATCCTGGCTTCCTGCAGGACGCCTGCACGGCGTTCGGCGGCCATATCATCGTCGGGCTGGACGCGAAAGACGGCAAAGTCGCCACGGACGGCTGGAGCAAGCTGACCGGCCACGAAGTCGCCGACCTCGCGCGCAAGTTCGAAGACTACGGCTGCGAGTCGATCATCTACACCGACATCGGCCGCGACGGCATGCTGCAAGGCATCAACATCGACGCTACGGTGCGCCTGGCGCGCGCGGTGAAGATCCCGGTGATCGCGAGCGGCGGCCTGTCGAACATGGCCGACATCGAAGCGCTGTGCGAAGTCGAAGTGGAAGGCATCGAAGGTGTGATCTGCGGTCGCGCCATCTATTCGGGCGACCTCGATTTCGCGGCTGCGCAGACGCTCGCCGACAAGCTGCGCGAGTCGGACGACGCCTGAAGGCGGCGGCGCGCGCGTCAGGCGGCCTGGCGCGGATTCTGGCTCCGCGCTGGAAGCGGCGTGCGCACGGAAGGTGAGTGCCACCTTCCACGCAACCCCGCTGCCACGGCAACCCGCGCCGGCATTGCGCCGCTCGCCTGAGAGCGGCCTCATCAGCGGTATTGGCAAGAATTTGCACGATCATGGCTCTAGCTAAACGCATCATCCCTTGTCTCGACGTCACGGCTGGACGCGTGGTCAAGGGCGTCAACTTCGTCGAACTGCGCGATGCGGGCGACCCCGTCGAAATTGCCCGTCGTTACGACGAGCAGGGCGCCGACGAACTCACTTTCCTCGACATCACCGCCACGTCGGACGGGCGCGACCTGATCCTGCCGATCATCGAAGCGGTCGCCTCGCAGGTGTTCATTCCGCTGACTGTCGGCGGCGGCGTGCGCGCGGTCGAAGACGTGCGGCGCCTGTTGAACGCCGGCGCGGACAAGATCGGCATGAACTCGTCGGCGGTGGCGAACCCGCAACTGGTGCGCGACGCGACCGATAAATACGGCTCGCAGTGCATCGTGGTGGCGATCGACGCCAAGCGCGTCTCGGCCGGCGGCGAAGCGCCGCGCTGGGAAGTCTTCACGCATGGCGGGCGCAAGGCGACCGGGCTGGAAGCGGTCGAATGGGCGCGCAAGATGGCCGAACTCGGCGCCGGCGAAATCCTGCTCACCAGCATGGACCGCGATGGCACCAAGAGCGGCTTCGATCTGGCGCTCACGCGCGCCGTCTCGGACGCCGTGTCGATTCCGGTGATCGCCTCGGGAGGCGTCGGCTCGCTGCAGCATCTGGCAGACGGTATCAAACAGGGTCACGCAGACGCCGTGCTGGCCGCGAGCATCTTCCACTACGGCGAACACACGGTCGGCGAAGCCAAGCGCTTTATGGCCGAGCAAGGCATTTCGGTGAGGTTGTGACGTGGTGAACCCTACTGCTGTGGATTGGCTCGACAAGGTGAAGTGGGACGCGAACGGCCTCGTGCCGGTGATCGCGCAGGAAGCGTCGAGCAACGACGTGCTGATGTTCGCGTGGATGAACCGCGAGGCGCTCGCCAAGACGATCGAGACTGGCCGCGCGGTGTACTTCTCGCGTTCGCGCCAGCGCCTGTGGTTCAAGGGCGAAGAGTCCGGCCATGTGCAGCATGTGCATGAAGTGCGGCTCGATTGCGACGAAGACGTCGTGCTGCTGAAGGTCGAACAGGTGTCGGGCATTGCCTGCCACACCGGCCGCCACTCGTGCTTTTTCCAGAAATTCGAAGGGACGGTCGACGACGGCGACTGGATCGCGGTCGATCCTGTCCTGAAAGACCCCGAACACATCTACAAATGACGCAAATCTCGCAAGACACTCTGCTGCGGCTCGCCGCGATTATCGACAGCCGCAAGGGCGGCGATCCGGACGTCTCGTATGTCTCGCGCCTGTTCCATAAAGGCGATGACGCGGTCCTGAAGAAAATCGGCGAAGAAGCGACCGAAGTCGTGCTGGCCGCCAAAGACGTGCGCCAGGGCGGCGCGCCCACTGCGCTGGTCGGCGAAGTGGCCGATCTGTGGTTTCACTGCCTCGTGATGCTGTCGCACTTCGACCTGAGCCCCGCCGACGTGCTCGCCGAACTCGAGCGCCGCGAAGGCACCTCCGGCATCGAAGAGAAAGCGCTGCGCAAAAGCCGCGAGCGCGAGCAGAACGGCGACTGAGCGCCAACCAGGCTCCAATTGAGAGCAGCACTGCGCACGGCGGGTTCGGGCGAGCCCCATGAGGCGTCCGGCCTGCCATAATCTGCTGGCATACCCATCTGGTTGCACCCCGTACCATCAGGAAGGAGGACGCAAACATGGAACAGTCGCAAGGCGCCTACCCACCGCCTACGCCGCCTTACCGCAACGGCCTTGAGTCGGAGCGCGAGCGCAGCCTGCGCACGCTTACGCATGTGCTGTATGCGCTTTACGCGGTCTATTGGCTGACAGGTGGCATCTCAGTGCTGATCGCCATCATCATCAACTACGTGAAGCGCCCCGATGTGGTCGGCACGCCGTACGAGGTGCACTTCCAGTGGCAGATCCGCACCTTCTGGTGGAGCATCCTCGGCTACGCGATCGGCGGCGTACTGATTTTTGCCCTGATCGGAATTCCGATCCTGTGGGCTGTCGGCATCTGGATGTTGTACCGTATCATCAAGGGCTGGCTGTATCTGTACGATAACAAGCCGCTGCTGAATCCGCGGGGTTGGTTCTGACGTTCGGTTGGGCCGCCTTGCACGTTTGCGCTTCAGGAAACCCATGAGCCACGATTCAAATTGCCTTTTCTGCAGGATCGCTTCAGGCGAGATTCCGTCAACCAAAGTCCACGAGGACGAAGAGTTCGTCGCCTTCCGCGACATCCGTCCGGCGGCCGAGACCCATGTGCTGGTGATTCCGCGCAAGCACATCGAAACGCTGTCGAACTGCAGCGAAAGCGATGCACCGCTGCTTGGTAGAATGCTCGTATTGGTGGCGCGTCTGGCGCAGCAGCTCGGCGTGGCCTACAAGGGCGGCGAGACCGGCTTTCGCACGGTGATCAACACCGGGCCGGGCGGCGGGCAGGAGGTGTACCACCTGCATGCTCATATTCTGGCGGGGCCGCGTCCGTGGCAACGCATGGGTTAAGCGCCAAGGCGCCGCGAACGCTGTCGCTGCGCCAAGGTTCCGCCGGCCGGTTGGGTGCTGCGTCGTGAAGGACAGTTAGGCGAGGGCGTTTTCTGCTGCACTGTAATGACGCCGTCGCGATTCGTTAGACACAATCATGCGCAAAGCCGCTGGCGGCAGCTGACGCAGCGGCGGCAACGTAAAGATGAGGCGTACGCGTCTCGATTCGGGCCGTAAGGCGCAGATAGCCGCCGCGTGCAAACGTGACGTCGGCGATGTCGGGGTTAAGGAGAGTAGTCATGGGTTCGTTTAGCATTTGGCACTGGCTTATCGTTCTGCTGATCGTTGCACTGGTGTTCGGCACGAAGAAGCTGCGCAACATCGGCACCGACCTTGGCGGCGCCGTGAAGGGCTTCAAGGAAGGCATGAAAGAAGCGGAGACACCCGCGGGCGACACGCAACAGCGTGAACTGCCGCGCAGCGAGACGGTCGACGTCGACGCAAAAGAAAAAACGCCGCGCTCGGGCGACTACCGCTAAGCCGCGGTCCAACCGCGTACTGACGGGAACCACCATTCATGCTGGACCTCGGTCTAACCAAGATGGCGCTGATCGGCGTCGTCGCACTGGTCGTACTCGGGCCGGAGCGGCTGCCGCGCGTCGCCCGCACCGCGGGGGCGCTGTTCGGCCGCGCACAACGTTATATCAACGACGTGAAGGCCGAAGTCACGCGTGAAATCGAACTCGACGAATTGCGTCGCATGAAGACCGAGTTCGAAGCCGCCGCGAGCAATGTCGAAAACACGGTCCACGACACCATGCGCAAGCACGAGACCGAGTTGAACGATGCGTGGAATTCGGGCTCGTCCGTGAGCCCAAGCATCGCCGGCGGCTCGCTCGAGAGCGCTGCCGGTAATTCTTCGACCATGGCGACGTCCTGGCACAGCACGCCCGCCGCGGCGCCCAAGCGCAGGAACTGGCGCGTCAAGCAGACGGCGATGCCCACGTGGTACAAGCGTGCCACTGCCCGCCGTACGCGGGTGCAGTCGGGCGCAGCGCGCGTGGCGCGTCATACGCCGGTGAGCCTGCGCCGGCCGACGCGCTTCTTCTGATGACCCTAGCGTTAATCTCCTACCGAGGGCCGGCGTGAGCGACCCCCAGCAAAGCCAAACCGAAGGCACTGAAGAGACCTTCATCTCGCATCTCGTTGAACTGCGCGACCGCATCATCCGCGCCGGGATTGCCGTCATCGTGGTGTTTATCGGGCTCGTCTACTGGGCGCCAGATATCTTCAAGCTGCTCGCGCGGCCCTTGATGATGAACCTGCCGAAGGACGGCAAGCTGATCGTTACCGACGTCACCGGCTCGTTCTTCGTGCCGATGAAGGTGACCATGATGGTGGCCTTCGTGATTGCGTTGCCCATCGTGCTGTACCAGATCTGGGCGTTTGTCGCGCCGGGGCTGTACCAGCATGAAAAGAAGCTGGTCGTGCCGCTGGTGGGCAGCAGCTACATCCTGTTTCTGTGCGGCATGGCGTTCGCGTACTTCGTGGTGTTTCCGACCATCTTCCGCGTCATGGCGCACTACAATGCGCCGCTTGGCGCGGCGATGAACACGGATATCGACAATTACCTGAGTTTCGTGCTGACCATGTTCATCGCGTTCGGGGTGACCTTCGAGGTGCCGATCGTCGTGGTGCTGCTGGTCCGCATGGGCCTCCTGACGGTCAAGAAGCTGCGTCAGATCCGTCCGTATGTGATCGTCGGGGCGTTCATCGTCTCCGCGGTGGTGACCCCGCCTGACGTCTTTTCGCAGCTGATTCTGGCCGTGCCGCTGATCGTGCTCTATGAGGCGGGGATCATCGCGGCGCGCCTGATTGTCGGCAAGCAGGTGGACGTGGCCGACGAAGAGGAGCATGCGGCGAGCTGAGCATCGCTCAACGGGCGTTTGCGGCATACCGCACACCTCATTACCGGTTGAAGATGCAAAAAGGGCAGTCCATTCGTGGACTGCCCTTTTTAGTTTGGCGTCTGCGTGCCAGCTTGGTGCTTTCGCTTAACCGCCGTCGTCGTTCTGATCGTCGCTGTCGTCGGCGGGCTGCTTGGGCGGCGGAGGCCGTTTGCCGATCATCACATCCAGATCCATCTCGTGATTCTTGCGCACCAGATGGATCTTCGCGTTCGTGCCCGGCTTGATCTGCGCGATCAGGTTCAAGAGGCGCGTGGTATCGGTGATGTCCTGGCCGTCCACACTCACGAGAATGTCGCCCGGCTTGATGCCGGCGCGGTCGGCCGGCCCGTTCTTCAGCACGCCGGCCACGATCGCGCCGGATTTCTGGTCGAGCCCGAACGATTCGGCGATCTCAGGCGTCACGTCCTGCGGTTCCACGCCGATCCAGCCGCGCGTGACCGAGCCAGTGGTGATGATGCTCTCCAGCACGCTGCGCGCCGTCGACACCGGAATCGCAAAACCGATCCCGAGCGAGCCCCCCGAGCGCGAGTAGATCGCCGTATTGATGCCCAGCAGATTGCCGTTCACGTCGACCAGCGCGCCGCCCGAGTTGCCGGGATTGATCGCCGCGTCGGTCTGGATGAAGTTTTCGAAGGTGTTGATGCCCAGGTGATTACGGCCGAGCGCGCTGACAATCCCCATGGTCACCGTCTGACCCACGCCGAACGGGTTGCCGATCGCCAGCACCACGTCGCCCACGCGCGTCTGGTCCATGCGGCCGAGCGTAATGGTAGGCAGGTTGGTCAGATTGACCTTGAGGACCGCCAGATCGGTCTCCGGGTCGACGCCGATCACCTTGGCGGTGGTGGTGCGGCCGTCGGCGAGCGCGATTTCGATCTGATCCGCACCGTCGACAACGTGTTGGTTCGTTAGAATGTAACCTTCCGAACTCACTATGACACCCGAGCCCAGATTGGATGCGGGTTGCTCCTGCTGTCTGCGGTTGTTGTTCTTGTCGCCGAAGAAGTAACGAAACAGCGGATCTTTGGCCCGAGGGTCGGGCGGCAACGATCCGTCCTTGCTCGAGAACACATTGACGACCGCAGGGGAGGCCTTCTGCGCGGCGTCGGCATAGGAAGCCTGTGCGGGACCGCTACCGATGCCTGGCGCCACCTCCCGCAGTGCGACGATCGGCTCGGAGAGCTGCTTGCCGAATTGCCCTTGTCGCTGCAGCCATTGCGGTTTTAGGGTCGCAATGATGAACATCAGCGCCAACAGCACGGTCACCGCTTGGGCAAAGAACAGCCAAAAGCGTCTAAGCATCTGAAGAATAGAGGTTTATATGGATCGGATCGAACTTGAATTGTACTTGAACAAACTCCTTGAAACCGCGCGCTTCAAGGACTACTGCCCGAACGGCCTGCAGGTGGAGGGGCGCCGCCGGGTCAACAAACTGGCGACTGGAGTGACCGCTTCATTGGCTTTCCTCGAAGCCGCGCTCGATTGGGGGGCAGATGCGGTGCTGGTGCATCACGGCTACTTCTGGCGTAACGAAGCGCCGCAGATCACCGGCCGCAAATACGGCCGCCTGAAGCTGCTGCTGGCCAACGACCTGAACCTGTTCGCCTACCACCTGCCGCTCGACGATCATCCTGAGTATGGCAACAACGCCCAACTGGGCGAGAAGATGGGCTGGATCGGCGACGTGCGGTTTGGCGAGAACGATCTGGGCTGGATGACCACGCTGCCCATGCCTATCACCCTCGAGCATTTCACCGCACAGGTCGAGCAGACGCTTGGCCGCACGCCGCTCGTATTCGGCGACCCCGATGTCGCGATACGGCGCGTCGCATGGTGCACGGGGGCGGCCCAAGGCTATTTCGACGCGGCGATCGAAGCCGGCGCAGACGTGTATCTCACCGGTGAAGTGTCCGAATCCACCATGCATACCTCGCTCGAAAGCGGCGTCGCGTTTCTGGCCGCCGGCCACCATGCCACCGAGCGTTTCGGCGTGCAGGCACTCGGCGCGCATCTGGCGGAATCGTTCGATATCGAGCATCTTTTTATTGATATCCACAATCCCGTCTGATTAGTGAACTAAAACGCACGAAATACACAGGGCCCACTTAAAACGGGATACAAAAAAGTTTCTTATTGGTGGGGGGAAACCCTTGGATATCAAAGACTTCGCATGGTTTTTGGCATTCGGGCCTTGTAAATGGCGACTCCATTCGAGCAAACTAGCGTCGGTAGAAGCGACGTGAAGGAAAAATCCAACTCAGAAGTGGGGCGTGTGATGCGAGACAAAGAAGATGAGCTCGTCGACGGCGGCCGGCGTACGTGGCTGATAGCGACGACCGTAGCAGGTGGCATTGGAGGCGTTGCCACTGTCGTACCCTTTGTTAGTTCGTTTGCACCATCTGAAAAAGCCAAGGCAGCCGGCGCGCCGGTCGAGGCCGATATCAGCAATCTGAAGCCCGGCGACATGATGACTGTTGCCTGGCGTGGCAAGCCGGTCTGGATCCTCAACCGCACCGACCGGATGCTCGCCGACGTCCAGAAAGCCGATAACGAAGTAGCCGATCCCCATACCGAGCATCCCTTCTCGATGCCGTTGCCGGATTACTGCAACAACGAATTCCGCTCACGGCCCGATCACAAGAACCTGTTGGTTACCGTTGCCGTGTGCACCCATCTGGGCTGCACACCGACGCCGCGCTTCCAGGAAGGCCCGCAGCCGAATCTGCCGGACGACTGGCCCGGCGGCTTCCTGTGCCCCTGTCACGGCTCCACCTATGATCTCGCCGGGCGCGTCTTCAAGAACAAACCGGCACCGCAGAACCTGGATATCCCTCGCTACATGTTCACGTCGGCTACCCAGCTCGTGATCGGCAAGGACGAGAAAGGAGAAGCGTAAATGGCGATCGATCACGAAGTGGAGACGACCGGGCTGGTCGGCTGGATCGACCGCCGCTTTCCGATGACGGCGACGTGGAAAAAGCACGTTTCCGAGTACTACGCGCCGAAAAACTTCAACTTCTGGTATTTCTTCGGCTCGCTGGCGTTGCTGGTGCTGGTCAATCAGATCGTGACCGGCATCTTCCTCACCATGAACTACAAGCCCGATTCGACGCTCGCGTTCGCCTCGGTCGAGTACATCATGCGCGAGGTGCCATGGGGCTGGCTGATCCGCTATATGCACTCGACGGGCGCGTCGATGTTCTTCGTGGTGGTCTATCTGCATATGTTCCGCGGACTGCTATACGGGTCATACCGCAAGCCGCGCGAACTGGTGTGGGTGTTTGGCTGCGCGATCTTCCTGTGCCTGATGGCCGAGGCGTTCTTTGGCTACCTGCTGCCGTGGGGCCAGATGTCGTTCTGGGGCGCCCAGGTGATCGTGAACCTGTTCTCGGCGATTCCCTTCATCGGGCCGGACCTGTCGCTGTGGATTCGCGGTGACTACGTGGTGTCGGACGTCACGCTGAACCGCTTTTTCGCGTTCCACGTGATTGCGATTCCGCTGGTGCTGATCGGCCTGGTGGTGGCGCACATCGTGGCGCTGCACGAAGTGGGTTCGAACAACCCGGATGGCATCGAGATCAAGGCGAAGAAGGACGCGAACGGCATTCCGCTCGACGGCATCCCGTTCCACCCGTACTACTCCGTGCATGACTTCATGGGCGTCAGCGTGTTCTTGCTGATCTTCGCGGCGATCATCTTCTTCGCACCGGAGATGGGCGGCTACTTCCTGGAGTCGAACAACTTCATCCCGGCCAATCCGCTGCAGACGCCGCCGGAAATCGCGCCGGTGTGGTACTTCACGGCGTTCTATGCGATGCTGCGCGCCACCACCGACCCGTTCAAGATCGTCCTGATGATCGTGATCGCGCTGCTCGGGCTGTTCGCGCTGGTACGGGCGCGCGGCAAGTGGAAGGTGGGGCTGCCGGTGCTGGCCGTGCTGGTGCTGCTGGCGATGTTCTTCACCGAATCGAAGTTCTGGGGCGTGGTGGTGATGGGCAGCGCGGTGGTTTCGCTGTTCTTCCTGCCGTGGCTGGACCGCTCGCCGGTGAAGTCGATCCGCTACCGGCCGTTTTTCCACAAGGTGTTTTACGGCATCTTCGTGCTGGCTTTTCTGACGCTGGCGTTCCTCGGAACCAAGCCGCCGTCGCCCGCCGCGACCCTGATCGCGCAGATTTGTGCGCTGGTCTACTTCGCGTTTTTCCTTGGCATGCCGTTCTGGACGCCGCTTGGCAAGTTCAAGCAGCCACCCGAGCGGGTGCACTTCAAGCCTCACTAATCGCAGGCCAAGGAGACACGAAGATGAGAAAAATGCTTTCGAGGCTCGCGGTGATCGGGGCCGCATCGCTGACGCTTGCCTTGGCGTTGCTGGCCGCGCCGGCTTACGCGGACGACAATTTCCCGCTCGACCGCGCGCCCGATAACGCGGACAATTTTGCTTCTTTGCAGCACGGCGCCAAATTGTTTGTAAACTACTGCCTGAATTGCCACAGTGCGAACCTGATGCGCTACAGCGCATTGACCAGTTTGGGTATTTCGCCGCAGGAAATTCAGGTAAATCTGCTTTTTACGACCGATAAAATCGGCAACACGATGTCGGTGGCAATGAAGCCCGACGACGCGAAAGCGTGGTTCGGCACTGCGCCGCCGGATTTGTCGGTGGAAGCACGGGCGCGCGGCCGCGACTGGCTGTACACGTATCTGCGCAGTTTCTATCGCGACGATACGCGGCCAACCGGCTGGAACAATCTGGTGTATGAAAACGTGAGCATGCCTCACGTGTTGTGGCAGCTTCAGGGAGAACGTAGCGCGAAGTTCGAAGACGATGTCGACGAAAGGACCGGGGAAAAAGTCCATAAATTCGTCGGTTTCCAGCAGATCACGCCGGGGACCTTGTCGCCGGTGGATTATGATTCGGATGTGGCCGACCTCGTGTCGTACCTGTCCTGGATGTCCGAACCGACTCAGCAAACCCGTCACCGGCTTGGCGTGTGGGTGCTGCTGTTCCTCGGCATCCTGAGCTTTTTCGCCTGGCGATTGAACGCTGCGTACTGGAAAGATATCAAATAATCACGCCATAACTGGCGTGGGGCCGGCGCAAGGAAAGACCTGCTGGACGGTTTTTCCGCGTGCTGGCCCTTCAGCTTTTTGAGGAAACGTAAACATGATGGTTCTGTATTCCGGCACAACTTGCCCGTTCTCCCAGCGTTGCCGGCTGGTGCTGTTCGAAAAGGGCATGGACTTCGAGATCCGCGACGTCGACCTGTTCAACAAACCGGAAGACATCGCTGTGATGAATCCGTATGGTCAGGTGCCGATTCTCGTCGAACGGGATCTGATTCTGTACGAATCGAACATCATCAACGAGTACATCGACGAACGCTTCCCGCATCCGCAACTGATGCCGGCCGACCCGGTGCAACGCGCCCGCGCGCGCCTGTTCCTGCTCAACTTCGAGAAGGAACTGTTCGTGCACGTCGGCACGCTCGAAAACGAGAAGGGCAAGGCGGCCGAGAAGAATCACGAGAAAGCGCGCCTCGCGATCCGCGATCGCCTGACGCAACTCGCGCCGATCTTCCTGAAGAACAAGTACATGCTCGGCGAAGAGTTCTCGATGCTCGACGTGGCGATCGCGCCGCTCCTGTGGCGTCTGGATCACTACGGCATCGAACTGTCGAAGAACGCCGCGCCGCTGATGAAGTATGCCGAGCGGATTTTCAGCCGCCCGGCCTATATCGAAGCGCTGACGCCGTCGGAAAAGGTGATGCGTCGTTGAGTTTGGCTTGAGGGTGAGGGCGTCGGGCGCGGCTCGTGAGTGTTTGCGCGCCGCTGCGCGGCGTCTTGCCCAGTAAGAGGACTGTTGATGCAAGAGATTTCCACGAAGCCTTACCTGCTGCGCGCGCTGTACGAGTGGTGCACGGATAACGGTTATACGCCGCACATCGCGGTACGGGTCGACAATCAGACGCGGGTGCCTCGCCAGTTCGTGCGGGACAACGAAATCGTGTTGAACATCAGTTTCGAGGCGACCAGCCAGTTACAGATGGGCAACGAGTGGGTCGAGTTCAGCGCACGGTTTTCGGGCAAGTCGCACAAGATCGAAGTGCCGGTCGCCAATGTACTGGCGATCTACGCGCGTGAGAATGGCCAGGGGATGGCGTTCCCGGTCGAATCGGCGGGCGGCGAGGCGACGGATTCCGGGGCGGATGCCGTGGATGAACCGGTCGCGCCGGTGAAGGCCGGCGGCACTGGGCCGAGGGCGGTTGAGGCTGAGCCTGTTGCCGCCGCGAAGGCTGAGGATGCGGATGAGACGCCGCCTCCGGATGACGATGGGTCGAAGGGCGGCGGTCGCGGGCACTTGAAGGTCGTCAAGTGACTTGAGGCTGCAAGCTAACGCCAGTGGGATGAAGCGGGTTACGCGATGGTTGCGTAGCCCGTTTTTTATTTCCGTGCGCGCCTAAGCTTTGGCTTTTGGTCCGATGCAAAAAGAAAACGGGCTACGCAAACATCACGTAGCCCGTCGTATTTCTGGTGCCCCCTGTCTGATTCGAACAGACCACCTCATGATTACAAGTCAAGTGCTCTACCAAATGAGCTAAGGGGGCGAAAGCAGCGCGCTATTATAAGCCAAGAAGAACCATACTGCTACTAGCTGCCCGCACCTGGGCGGCCCCATCAGTTACCATGTACGTCTATTCGATATCCCTGTCATATCGAATCCCCACCTCGCTCAATGACCCAACACCCTACGCAACACCCCACTCAGGCGCCGACCATTACCTGGCCCGAGGCCGACGGCCCGCGCACCGCGCGCTGGCGCTCCGAAGCGGCGGTGCCGCCGCCCAAGCGAGTGATCGTGGCCGATGACCGCACCACGGCCGATACCGCCTATCGCCTCGCCTGTGAAGGCACGGCGCTCTTGTGGCAGGGCGACTTCCAGAACGCCCGCCAGCTGTTGCAGGCAGTGACGCGCCGCGTCGAACGCAAGCCGCGCAAGCAGGCCGAGACGCTGATCGATGCCTTCAATTTCCATCGCCAGGCGCAGTCGCAGCGTGCCCGTACGCTGGGTATGATCCTGATCCCGCTCGACGCTGCCTACGCAATCCCGTTGCGCCGCGCGCCGGAAGTGGCAGAGGCTTGCGCGGAGACGTACGGTCCGCCGTCCGACGAGGTGTCGGTGGTGTCGTTGCGCGAACTGCTTGGTCTGATCGGCGCTCATGAGTGGCGCAAGAAGGGCGTGGAGATTCCCGTGCTCGGCGAGCGCATTCACCCGCACTACGGCGTGTTCTCGCCAGTGCGCGGCGAGTATGTCGATCTGGTCGCGCGCACGCCGCTGCCGTCGCTGAACAAGGCCTTCGATATCGGCACCGGCACGGGCGTGCTCGCTGCCTTGCTGGCCAAACGCGGCGTGAAGAAAATCGTCGCGTCCGACCAGGATCCGCGTGCGCTGGCTTGTGCGCGCGAGAATCTCGAGCGTCTCGGCTTCGCCCAGCAGGTTGATGTCGTCGAGGCCGATCTGTTCCCGGAAGGCCGCGCGCCGCTCGTGGTCTGTAACCCGCCGTGGGTGCCGGCGCGGCCGGCGTCGCCGATCGAATACGCCATCTACGACAACGACAGCCGCATGCTGCTCGGCTTCCTGAACGGGCTCGCGGAGCATCTGTCGCCGGGTGGCGAAGGCTGGTTGATCCTGTCGGATTTCGCTGAGCATCTGGGTTTGCGCACCCGTCAGTTTCTGCTCGACGCGATTGAGAAGGCCGGGCTTACGGTGGTCGGTCGCGAAGATATTCGTCCGCGCCATCCGAAGTCGTCGGATGAAACCGATCCGCTGCATGCCGCGCGCGTCGCTGAAGTGACGTCGTTGTGGCGCCTGAAGGCGCGCTGAGGGCCTCCATGATGGTCTGACGGCGAACGGGCGCTCAGCGTCCGGCAGTTTCGGCTAGCCAGGCCAGCGCCCCGCGCCCGGCGACCAGCCCGCTCGCAAAGCACGCGGTTAGCAGATACCCTCCGGTCGGCGCTTCCCAATCGAGCATTTCGCCAGCGCAGAACACGCCAGGCAGATGCTCGATCATCAGGCTCGCATCAAGCGTCTCGAAGGGAACGCCGCCTGCGCTACTGATCGCTTCTTCAATTGGCCGCGTGCGCAGGAGTTTCAAAGGCAGCGCCTTGATCGTTTGTGCGAGCAGCGTCGCATCGGCAAACGCCGCTTTCGAGAGCGCTTCGTGCAGCAACCCGAGCTTCACCCCACCAAGGCTGATGCGGCTTTGCAGATGGCTCGACATCGAGCGTGAGCCGCGGGGCCGGGTGACTTCGTCCAGCACGCGTTGCACCGTGAGCCCGGGCGCCAGGTCGAGCGTGATCGTGGCCTCGCCGTCTGCCAGGATCCGCTCGCGAATCGGCGCCGACAGCGCATACACCAGACTTCCCTCGATACCCGATTCGGTGACGACAAACTCACCTTGCCGGTGCTGCACGCCGCCGTCTTTAGCGGTCAAGGCGATTGCCACCGGCTTCACCGGTTGTCCGGCGAAGCGCTCGCGGAAATAGTCGCTCCAGTTCGCGTCGAACCCGCAGTTCGCCGGGACGAGCGGCGCAACCGGCACGTCGCGCTCGCTCATCAACGGCACCCATGCTGCGTCTGACCCGAGGCGCGGCCAGCTTCCACCACCCAGCGCGAACACCACGGCGTCGGCGTGCACCTGCTGCTCGCCATTGGGCGTCATGAAACGCAGTGCCTGCTGCGCGGGGTGTCGAGCGGCGCCTTCGTCCTTTTGGTCCCCTCCGTTCGCGGCGTTCGTCGCATCCCCGCCGTCCCAGCCCACCCATCTGTGCCGCATGTGAAAGCGCACGCCGGCTTCCTTCAGCCGATGCAGCCAGGCACGCAGCATCGGCGCCGCTTTCATGTCGGTGGGGAACACACGGCCTGAACTGCCGACGAAGGTCTCGACGCCCAAGTCCTGCAGCCACGCTCGCAACGCATCCGGGCCGAACGCGTCGAGCAGCGGCGCAATCTGCTCGCACCGCGCGCCGTAGCGGCCGAGGAACGGCTCAAGTGGTTCCGAATGCGTGATGTTCATGCCGCCTTTGCCGGCCATCAGAAATTTGCGTCCGACCGACGGCATGGCGTCGTAGACGTCGACGCGCAAGCCGTGCCGGGCGGCCAGCGCCTCGGCGGCCATCAGGCCGGCGGGGCCGCCGCCGATTACGGCGACGCAAGCGGAATCAGGCAGGGTGGGCATGCGGTGTATTCGAGTGAGGGCGTGAGCGGGAGAACAGCGGCGTTCGCGGCCAGATTGCCACGGCCGGCGGCGCAAAGCCCGCTATTTTCACACCGCACGGCGCTGTGCGGCAAACCCGGATGGTCTGCTGGGTGTGGCGTGCGGTCCGGTGCGGGTCACACCTGCACTTATCAGCCGCAATCGCGCTATGCAATCCACATGCGCGACCTATACTTTTCGAATCCCTTCCAATGGACGTGTCCTAGCGTCCTTTCGCCGCGCACATTCCTCCGGACCCTCATGCACACCCGTCGATCGGCACCATGTTCGACGCTGGCGGTTTGCGCGCTTTCATTGTTGCCATTGATCTGAGGAGACTGTCATGACTCGCAAGTACATCGACTGCCGAGAGTTCCCGAGCGAAATGGGTTGCTCGGTTGCGCTGTCAGCCGACTCCGAAGGCGAGCTGCTCGAGGCGGCTGTGCAGCACGCCGTTACGGTTCACAAACACGCGGACTCTCCGGAACTGCGTTCACAGTTGAAGACGCTGTTCCGCGATGGGACGCCGCCGGTCGAAGCGCCGCACGCGTGACGCACCGGTAGTATCGGTACGCCGTGCGGCCGTGGCGGAAGCGACGTGACCACGCGTCGCTTCCTGAGCGCTAGAGCGTCAGCCCGGATACTCCTCGTCGACCTTGAGCCCGGCGAGCTTGAAGATCACGCGCAGCGTTTGCGGCTTGATATCGCGCCGCGAGGCGAGCGTGGTCATCACGAAGTCGAGTACCTTCGCATACTTGAGCATCGTGAGACAGGTCTCGAGGTCGATGCTGCCGTCGCGCATCAGCTCGGCAAGGCGCAGCATCTCGACGGAGATGTCGCGCGCCATTTCCAGCTCGAGTTGCTGTTTTTCGGTCCACGCGGGCGTGGCCATCAGCTTGGTCAACAGTTCCTGAAACTTCTGTTCGGCGTTGCCGTTGGGTATCGTATCCATTGCCGCCTCATGTTCTTCTGAGCGCGCTTCCAGTTAAGATCGCGGCGCACTGCAGGTTACGTAACGTTCGGACCCGTGTTCCGGTCCGACCTCCCCACACGCTTGCGGTTGGCCTGATCGACCTGGTAGCCGGCAGTGTGTCTTTGTTCTCCATGCGGCCTGCCACAGGGGCTCGGGCTGCATGCCTCGCTTGCTGCGCGTGTCTCGTCCCGTTTTGCTTCGCTTCGCGCACTAATTTCAGAGCAGGAAGCGTTCCAGGAAAGCGCGATTCGCGCGTCGTCGGCGGCAATGAATCGGTACTTGTGCCGCGCTTTGGGTAAACTGGCAGCAACTTTTCTCTTTTTCCGTCGCCTGTCGCACGTTCGCCGTGCAATCGATGGCGGTCCGTACGATGTCCAGCAAAACTCACGAAATTCGCCCCAATCAATCGGTCGAACTGCTGAAGGAACTCCATATCCTCACGCGCGACGGCAAGATGAATCAGGACAGCCGCCGCAAGCTGAAGCAGGTCTATCACCTGTTCCAGTTCATCGAGCCGTTGCTGAAAGATCTGAAAGAAAGCCAAGGCGACCTGACTCTTGTCGACCACGGCGCCGGCAAGTCTTATCTTGGTTTTATCCTGTATGACCTGTTTTTCAAGGAGCAGCAGGATAAATCGCACATCTACGGTATCGAGACGCGCGAAGAGCTCGTGACGAGTTCGGAGGCGCTGGCGGCGCGGCTGGGCTTCAAGGGGATGTCGTTTCTGAATCTGTCGGTGGCGGAGTCGATTTCGTCAGACCGTTTGCCGGCGAAGATCGATATCGTCACCGCGCTGCACGCGTGCAATACCGCGACCGACGACGCGATTCGCTTCGCCCTGCAAAAGCATGCGAAGTACATCGTGGTGGTGCCGTGCTGTCAGGCCGAGGTGGCCGGGGTGCTGCGCCAGAACAAGAGCAAGTCGCTTGGCAATGCGTTGACGGAGATCTGGCGCCACCCGCTGCACACGCGGGAATTCGGCAGCCAGATCACCAACGTGCTGCGCTGTCTGCAGCTCGAGGCGCACGGCTATCAGGTGAGCGTGACAGAACTGGTGGGCTGGGAGCATTCGATGAAGAACGAACTCATCATTGCCCAATACAAGGATCTGCCGCGCCGCCGTCCGGCGGAACGGCTCAATGAGGTGATGGAGACGCTCGGGATTGCTGAGTTGCGCGAGCGCTTCTTTGTGGAGGCTTGAGGGTTTGTGTCAGGTGGAATGACGAAAGTCGCCACCGTGCATCATTCTTCGGTTGGCGCGCTCATCCACTTCTGCCAGCCGGCTAACCCCAGCCGGCGCAGCGTTTCCTGATTGCGCTCGTAGATATCCTCGGCGTCGGGAAACGCCTCCACCGCGCGCTCGATGCTCGCCTCGCGCAGTAAATGCAGGATCGGATACGGGGCGCGATTCGTGTAGTTCTCGATGTCGTCCGCCTCGCTGCCTTCGAACCGGTACTGCGGATGAAAGCTCGCGATCTGCAATTCGCCTTCAAGACGCAATTGCGCGAGCATGCGGTCTGCGAAAAACAGACAGTCGTTGTATTCGAGGAAGTCGGCGAGCGCGTGCGGCAGGATCAGCAGTGTGGTGTCGATCTCGGCCGGGTCGGCCTGCTCGAGCGTTTTCAATTCCGTCTCGAGATCCATCAGCACGCCTTCCAGATCGGTCGCCTCGCTGATCGCGTAGCGGATCTGCCCCTTCACGTGCACGGCCTTGGCGAACGGGCAGAGGTTCAGGCCGATGACCGCACGGGTCAGCCAGTGGCGGGTCGACGAGAGGATAGTGGCGTGGGAATCGGTGGACGGCGGCATGGCAGGGCAAGGGACCGAAAGCGCCATTTTACGGGCGCCGGTGTGACCCGCGGTTGATGTTCACACGCTTCTCTGACCAGAAAGCGGCGCGGTGCTGGTCCGGCGCCGCTGCGGCCATGAAGGGCGCTTAGGCGCCGGCCGCGGTCTTCGCGCAGGCTGCAGCAATCAATTGCGCGGCTACCCGCGGTGCGGCCAGAATTGGGCCGCAACCTGGACCGCAGGTCTGGCTCGCGGCGTACACGCCTTCGATCAACAACCCGAGCGCGTTGGCCAAGGCGACCGGATCATCGGCGCCGGCCTGCGTGGCGAGCGCCGTGATTCGCTCGATCAGGCGAGCCTTGTTGCCGAACACAAACTGCCGTGCCGCATGCGAGGCATCGGGAAACTCCACCGCGACATTCACAAACGGACAACCGCGATAGTCCTTGGCCGAGGCGCGCTCGGCCAGATCCTCGAAGTACTGCAAAAGCTGTTTGGCGGGCTCGCCAGGGTGCTTTGCGAAGCTCTTTTCGACGTAGCCGAAAAATTGCGTGTCCTTGCGCTCCAGATACGCCAGTACGAGGTCGTCTTTCGACGAAAACTGCCGGTACAGGCTCATCTTGTTGACGCCCGCCCGCTCGACGACGGCGTCCACTCCCACGGCCCGCACGCCTTCGCGGTAGAACAGTTCGCCCGCGGCCTGCAGCAGATGCTCCTGGGCTTGTGGCCCGGCGGTCTGCGTGCGGCTGCGGCGGCCGGGTGCGGCCGGCTTGGCTGTGTCGCTTTGTGACATGGTGGTCCCACGTTCGATTGTCGATGCTTGACATGTTACCGGTCAGTCACTAACATCGCAACACCATTGTGACAGATCTGTCACAAGTCCTTTACCAAACGCGTAACAAACCGAAGCAGCGCCGTCTGACGGACGGGCGCCGACTGGAGATCCAATGAACTGGGCAGCGAGAATAATCGGCGGTCGTTTCCACTACGGCTGGCTGACCGTAGCGGTGGTGTTCCTGGTATTGCTGGCAGCGGCGGGCACGCGCGCTACGCCGAGCGTGATGATGGTGCCGCTTGAACATCAGTTCGGCTGGAGCCGGGCGACGATCTCGCTTGCCATCTCGGTGAATATCGCGCTCTACGGCCTGATGGGGCCGTTTGCCGCGGCGGCGATGCAGCGCTTCGGGGTGCGCCCGACCGTGCTGATCGCACTCGGCACGATGGCGGGCGGTGTGGCGCTGTCGTCGCTGATGACGCACCCGTGGCAGATGATCCTGATCTGGGGCGTCATGGTGGGGGGCTCGACCGGGGTGGCGGCGCTGTCGCTGTCGGCGACGGTGGTGAATCGCTGGTTCACCACGCATCGTGGCCTGGTGATGGGCATTCTCACCGCCAGTTCGGCGACCGGCCAGCTCGTATTCCTGCCGTTGCTAGCGGCGATTGCCGAGCATCATGGCTGGCGCCCGGTGGTCTGGGTCGTGGCGGGTGCGGCGGCGATCGTTCTGCCACTGGTGGCGTTCCTGCTGCCCGAGCGTCCTGCCGATCTGACGCTGCGTCCGTACGGCGAACCCTCCGACTCGCCGCTCCACCGCGCGGTCACGAAGCAGAATCCTCTGGCCATCGCATTCGGCACGCTGGCCATGGCCAGCAAGACACGCGATTTCTGGCTGCTGTTTTTTAGCTTCTTTATTTGCGGCGCGAGCACCAACGGCTATGTCGGCACGCACCTGATCGCCATGTGCGGTGACTACGGCATGAGCGAAGTGCAGGGCGCGTCGTTGCTGGCCGCCATGGGCATCTTCGACCTGTTCGGCACGACCTTGTCGGGCTGGCTGTCGGACCGCTTCAATAGCCGCGTATTGCTGTTCTGGTACTACGGGCTGCGAGGCCTCTCGTTGATGTACTTGCCGCATGCGTTCGGCATCGACTTCTTCGGGCTGCCGCTGTTCGCGGTGTTCTACGGGCTCGACTGGATCGCCACCGTGCCGCCCACCGTGCGTCTCGCCACTGATGTCTACGGCAAGGAAGCCGCGCCGGTCGTATTCGGCTGGGTGGTCGCCGGGCACCAGCTCGGCGCGGCTTTCGCGGCATTGGGGGCGGGCATGCTGCGCGCGAGCCTCGGCACCTATACGGTGGCGTCGATGATCTCGGGCGGCTTGTGCCTCGTCGCTTCGGTGATCGTGCTGCGTATCAACCGCGGCGAGCGGACGGTCGCGCCGCAGACGGTCTAGGCGAATGTGTTTATGCGTCTCTTTCGCAGCGCGCGCGGCGAAGCCCGGTTATGCTATGTGCCCCGGGCAGCCGCCCGCCGATCATGAATTTCGACTGAGAGAAGCGCATGACCAACAAACCCGCCCCAACCGCAGTTCCCATTCACGAACTGATTGCAGGCCGCTGGAGCCCGCGCGCGTATTCGAGCGAGCCGGTCAGCCGCGAACACCTGCATGCGGTTCTTGAAGCGGCCCGCTGGGCGCCTTCGTCGTACAACGGCCAGCCGTGGCGTTTTGTCGTGTTCGATCGCAGCAGCGACGAGATTTCGTTCAAGCGCGCTTTCGCTACGCTTGTGCCGTTCAATCAGGGCTGGAATGCGCCGGCGCCGGTGTTGATCGCCGTCACCACGCACACGCTCACCAGCAAGGGTGAAGTGAACCGCTGTGCGTCTTACGATGCAGGTGCGGCCGCGATGGCGCTGGTGTTGCAGGCCCACGCGCTGGGGCTCGCTGCGCACCAGATGAGCGGCGTGGATATCAATGCATTCCGCAAAGCGTTTGCGATTCCCGACGACGTCGAAGTGATCGCCATGATTTCGATTGGCCACTATGGCGAGGTCGACAAGCTCGACCCGGTGCTGCGCGAGCGCGAGAAGTCGGTGCGCACGCGTTTGCCGCTCGGCGAGATCGCCTTCAGCGGTGCGTGGAAGAAGCCGTTCTTGGGATAGGCGGGCGACTGATCCGCTGGCGCATCGGCCAGCGGCCTCGCCGGCTGGATAACAACGCGCGGTCCGCGAAGGCCGCGCGTTTTTTATTGCGCTTGACCCGTGCCGCCGTCCGAATCCGCTACGCCGTTCGCGGCAACCATGAGGCGCGGGACTAGCGGCCCTCTCTACTGTCTTGCGATTCGAGATTCACCCGATATAGCTCACGCTCCCTGCCGGCCAGCCAGCGCGGCGGTCGGCCCCGTCCCGCCCACGTGGCGCCGCTGACCGGGTCCTGGTACAGCACCTCTCCTTCCAGCAGTCGAGCCCGCCGGGCCGCGCGCCGCGGCAATATTTCATGTGAGGCAATGTGGTGTTCGCTCATGAGGCGGCGAATCTGTGCGATTGCGGCCCGTCGCTCGGCGGCGCGTGCGGCGGCGATATCGGCTTCGAGCTGGGCGCGCTGGTCTAGCAGTTGCTGGTAAGACATCATAGCGGTACGGGTTGATCGGTTTGGGAACGGTCTCAGATTAGGATCAACAGTATCTGCAATCGCGCAAGGCGTGTACCCGCGAAAATCGCAATGCTGTGTCCTTGACGGCAGGACAGTGCAGGCCCTGCACGCAATCAAAAGCGATAAGGATGACTGATGTTCACGCGACCGGACCTTCACCAGCGGGTGCAGATCACCGCCGCCTCGAGTTCACTCGTCCTGTGCCAGCGCCGAGAGGGGCGCGGCGACGCTTTCGAGCGATTTTCGCTCCGCGTCGACGCCCCAGATCGCGGCAACTAACGCCGCTCCGACCATCAGTGCCGAGCCGACCAGATAGCCGGTGAACACCTCGCTGCGCTGATGCGTGTCGATCAGACGACCGAAAAACGCCGGTCCAGCGATGCCGCCGAGCGCCGTGCCGAACGCGTAGAACACGGCGATCGCCAGCGCGCGGATTTCCAGCGGGAACGATTCGCTTACCGTCAGATACGCAGAGCTGGCAGCCGCCGAAGCGAAGAAGAAAATCACCATCCACGCAATGGTCTGGGTGGTGACGTCGAGTAGATTCTGTTCGAACAGATAGCCGCTGATGGTGAGCAAAATGCCGGATAGGGCGTACGTGGCGGCAATCATCCGGCGTCGGCCGACTACGTCGAACAGACGCCCCAGCAGTAGTGGCCCAAGAAAATTTCCCAACGCGAACGGCAGCAGATACCAGCCGATATGATCGCCCGGTACGTGATAGAAATCGGTGAGTACCAGCGCGTAGGTGAAGAAGATCGCGTTGTAGAAGAACGCCTGCGCGGTCATCAGCGACAGGCCCACCATTGCGCGGCGCCGGTGCAAGATGAAGATCGCGTGGAACACTTCACCAAGCGGCGTGTGGTCACGGGTACGCAGACGCAGGCGCCGCAATGAATCATCCGTTAAACGATGGCCGGTGTCGCGAAACCGCGCTTCGATCCGTTCGACGATGGTAGTCGCCTCGTGTGCGCCGCCGTGCGTCAGGAGCCAGCGCGGACTTTCAGGCACCCAGGCGCGCATCGGCAGGATCGCTAGCGCGAGCACCGCGCCGATGAAGAAGCACGCCCGCCAGCCCCAGTCGGCGGGCAGCAGGTGCGGATCGAGCAGCACCAGCGAGCCGGCTGCGCCGATCCCGGCACCGACCCAGAACGTGCCGTTGATACCAAGATCGGTCCAGCCGCGCACGCGCGCCGGGGTGAATTCCTGGATCGTGGAATTGATCGCCGTATACTCGCCGCCGATGCCTGCACCAGTCAGGAAGCGGAACAATAGAAAGCTCGCCAGATTCCAAGACAGCGCGGTGGCCGCAGTGGCTGCCAGATAGAGCGTCAGCGTGATGAAGAAAAGCTTGCGGCGGCCTAGCCGGTCGGTGAGCCAGCCGAAGCCGAGCGCGCCGAGCACCGCTCCGGCGATGTAGGCGCTGCCGGTCAGGCCGACCTCGGTATTGCTGAAGTGCAGCGTCGGGCTCGCTTTCAGCGCGCTGGCGACGGCGCCCGCCAGCGTCACCTCTAGGCCGTCGAGGAGCCAGGTCACGCCGAGTGCGACGACGATCAGCGAATGAAACCGTCCCCACGGCAGGCGGTCGAGCCGCGTAGGCAGATCGGTTTCGATCACGGTACGCGGTTTTTCCTGTACTGCTGTGGTGGCGGGCTCGGACATTGCGGCAAGTCTCCTTATGTGGGGAAATTTGAATGGCGTATCCTGTGCGGATGAGCAATTTCCGTTCCCCCAAGTCAGCGCAGGTTTTCTCGTTTCTTTCGGATCGCCTGGCATCAGGCGATCCGTTGCCGGAACTTCAGTTGATACCCGCCGCGCTTTCGTGATACAAAGCCGGTCCACTTTCTGTCCGCGCCAGCCGTGAGCGGCGATTTATTGCCATGACCTATTGCGCGATTGACTTTGGCACATCGAACTCTGCCGTCGCCGTGCCCGACGGCGCGGCGCTGCGGCTTGCGCCGGTCGAAGGTGCCTACACGACGCTGCCCACCGCAGTCTTTTTCAACACCGACGAAAACACCCGCGACTACGGCCGTGCGGCGCTCGAGGCGTATATCGACGGCTTTGATGGCCGTCTGATGCGCTCGATGAAGAGCATTCTCGGCTCACCGCTGGCGGAAAATTCGACCGACCTCGGCGACGGCTCGGCGATCAAGTACACCGACGTGATCGCGATTTTCGTCGATCACCTGAAGCGCTCGGCCGAAGCGAGCGCCGGCGGCCCGATCAGCCGCGCGGTGCTGGGCCGCCCGGTGTTCTTTGTGGACGATGATCCGCGCGCCGACCAGCTTGCGCAACAGCAGCTGGAAGCCGCGGCGCGTTCCGTGGGCTTGCGCGAGATTCACTTCCAGTACGAACCGATCGCCGCGGCGTTCGACTACGAGTCGCATCTGAGCGAAGAAGGGCTCGTGCTGGTGGCCGACATTGGCGGCGGTACGTCGGACTTCTCACTGGTGCGGGTCGGGCCGGAGCGGATGAAGCGGGTCGAACGCAAGGACGACGTGCTCGCGCACCACGGCGTGCACGTCGCCGGTACGGACTTCGACCGCCGCGTGGAACTCGCGACGATCCTGCGCGAGCTGGGCTACCAGGCGCTGGATCCGGAAGGGCGCGAGATTCCGAACCGGGTCTATTTCGACCTCGCTACCTGGCACTTGATCAATACCGTCTACGGCCCCAAGCGGGTCAGCGAACTGGCGCTAATGCGGCACCTGTTTACCAACGTGAAGCACCACGACCGCCTGATGCGGGTCGTTGACCGGCGCCTGGGGCATGCGCTGGCCGCGCACGCGGAAGAGGCGAAGATCGGTGTCGCGGCAGGCGGCGAGACGGTGATCGATCTGGAGCTGGTGGAAGAGCACTTGCGCCTCGCCTTCGACGAAGCCCAACTGATCAAGGCCGGGCACGATGAGACCCTGCGCATCGTGCAGGCGGCGCGGGATACGGTGCAGGCTGCCGGCGTAGCGCCCCGCGACGTGGGCGCGATTTACTTCACCGGCGGCTCAACCGGGCTCGCGTTTCTGTCCGGCGCCTTGTCGGCGGCGTTTCCGGACGCGCGGCCTGTATTCGGCGATCGTCTCGCCAGCGTGGCCACCGGTCTTGGCATTCACGCGCGGCGTCTGTTCGGCTAAACAACCAGGCGGCTGACGGCGTATCTATCTGCGTGCGGGTGTTTGTGCTCGCCCGCGGATGGTTGCCGGACCGCGCTTGCCGCCAACCCATCCACCGGCATTTTCATCAGACGTAAAAAAACCCCGCCTTGGCGGGGTTTTTCTTTGCGTCCAGAAGGAAGCGTGCGCTTACACCGGCTTGATGTTAGCTGCTTGCTTGCCCTTCGGGCCCGTCTTCACTTCAAACGTAACCTTTTGGTTTTCTTGCAGCGTCTTGAAGCCTTCCGTGCGGATTTCCGAGAAATGCGCGAACAGATCTTCACCGCCGCCGTCGGGAGTGATGAAGCCAAAGCCCTTTGCGTCATTGAACCACTTGACGGTACCGGTTTCCATATTACTTGTTCCTAAAGATGGTAAATAAGGCCGAAGCCCGTTGGGTGCATGAAAATCAAGGAAGGGGGTAATGGGACCAACCGGAGTACCGTTGATGGGCGAACTACGAAAGACCAATTCACTCGCCGCTTGAAATCCTGCCCGAACGTTATACGGCGATTTCGAGAGAAGGTCAACTGTCTCAGCAAATCTTTACAAGCTTTTTGGGGTCAGGCGAAGTAGGAGCCTACAAAACTTGCGGACCCTTTAATTTCTTGCTAGGGATAACCCTAGCTTCACTGCATTCTTTCGGTGCAACCGTTAAACTACGCGCCGCGCTAGGGTTGCACCTGATTCAGACTATAAGCCCTAGCCCATCATGGCCGTCACCCCGTCTCCTGCGTCATAAGCATTGCCGCGGTGCCGCCATGTTTTTGAGATGCAGCTTGCATGGGACCGGAGTAAGTGCTTTGCATGGGACCAGAGTAACGAGCTTTGCATGGGGACAGAGTAACGCGCTAAAGCGCGAACTCCGTCCGACAGCTGAAGCGCGAACTCTGCTCCACAACTAAAGCGCTAACTTCGGTCGACACAGGAGAAGACGTGAAAAGTTCTATTCAACGGAACATCGGCCCGTTCGCGCTGTTGCTGACCGGTCTCGGTTCGATCATCGGATCGGGCTGGCTGTTCGGTGCGTGGAAGGCAGCAAAAATTGCAGGTCCCGCAGCCATTTGCGCCTGGGTAATCGGCGCGGTGGTGATTCTGGCGATTGCGCTCACCTATGCGGAGCTCGGCGCGATGTTCCCTGAGTCGGGCGGCATGGTGCGCTACGCGCGCTATTCGCACGGCGCGCTGGTGGGCTTCATCAGCGCGTGGGCCAACTGGATCGCCATCGTCTCGGTGATTCCGATCGAAGCAGAAGCTTCGATTCAATACATGAGCACCTGGCCGTATCCATGGGCGCATGCCTTGTTCGTCAACGGGTCATTAACCACAAACGGGTTATTACTCTCGGCGGTCCTGGTCATTATCTATTTCATGCTCAACTACTGGGGCGTGAAGTTGTTCGCGCGCGCCAATACGACAATCACGGTCTTCAAGTTTCTGATTCCCGCTGCGACGATCGCTGGTCTGATGGCCACCGGTTTTCACCACGAGAACTTCGGCGAGGCGAGCACGTTCGCGCCGTATGGCTGGTCGGCGGTCTTCACGGCTGTGGCGACGAGCGGTATCGTGTTTGCGTTCAACGGCTTCCAGAGCCCGATCAACCTGGCTGGCGAAGCGCGTAACCCCGCGAAGAGCGTGCCGTTCGCGGTGATCGGCTCGATCCTGCTGGCGCTGGTGATCTACGTGCTGCTGCAGATCGCGTATATCGGCGCGGTGAACCCGGCTGACGTGATGAAGGGCTGGAGCCACTTCAGCTTTGCTTCGCCGTTCGCTGAACTGGCGCTCGCACTGAACCTGAACTGGCTGGCGTTCCTGCTGTACGTCGACGCGTTCGTTAGCCCGAGCGGCACGGGTACGACCTATATGGCGACCACGAGCCGCATGATCTACGCGATGGAACGCAACAACACGATGCCGAAGATGTTCGGCAACGTGCACCCGATCTACGGCGTGCCGCGTCAGGCGATGTGGTTCAACCTGCTGGTTTCGTTCATCTTCCTGTTCTTCTTCCGCGGCTGGAGCTCGCTTGCTGCGGTGATTTCGGTCGCGACCGTGATTTCGTACCTGACGGGCCCGATCAGCCTGATGGCGCTGCGCCGTGCGGCTACCGATCTGGAGCGTCCGTTGCACATTCCGGGCATGAAGATCATTGCGCCGTTCGCATTCGTTTGTGCGTCGATGGTGCTGTTCTGGGCGAAGTGGCCGCTGACCGGCGAGATCATCCTCCTGATGATCGTCGCGCTGCCGGTGTACTTCTACTTCCAGGCAAAGTCGGGCTTCAGCGGCTGGGGCCGCGACCTGAAGGCGGCATGGTGGCTGGTGGCCTACCTGCCGATTATGGCGATCCTCTCGCTGATCGGCAGCAAGCAGTTCGGTGGCCATGGCATCCTGCCGTACGGCTGGGACATGCTGACGGTGGCCGTCTTCTCGCTGGTTTTCTACTACTGGGGTGTGAATTCCGGTTATCGCAGCGAATACCTCGATGAACGTGATGTTCACGACGAAGTGCTCGAAGGAATGGGCGCGCACTAACCGGTCGCGCTGCTGAATCCTGACCCGGACGTTGCTGTTGTCGGTCCGGGACGTTAAAAGGCCCGCCTGAGTTGCTCAGGCGGGCCTTTTTGTTATGTGCGCGGGGCGGCTCTCCTGGGCGGGCCGCCTATTCGGCTCGTTTATGCGGTGCCGAATACGTAGTTCGTCATCGCCAGCGACTTCTGGTATGTCCCCAAGGACTGGATCGCCAGCGTGTAGTCGTCGTCCGCCGCGCCGAGCGCCGCGAACACCGGCAGCAGATGCTCGTCGGTCGGGTGCATCAGCACCGCGTGCGGCGCCTGACGGCGATAGTCGAGCAGCGCGTCGATATCGTGCGCCGCCAGCCTGGCTTCGAACCAGTCGGTGAATTCCGTGACGCGCGGGTCGGCGTCTTCCGGGCGCGCCGAAAAATCGGCGGCGCGCAGATTGTGGGTGATCTGGCCGGAGCCGATCACCATCACGCCGTCGTCTTTCAGCGCCCGCAGCGCGCGGCCCACGCGGAAGTGGTGGGCGGCGTCCTGATGCGGCTGGATCGACAACTGGGCGACCGGCACGTCGGCGTGCGGGAACATCAGCAGCATCGGCACCCACGCGCCGTGATCGAGTCCGTGCGGTTGGGTGTCGGCGAGCAGCCCGTGGTCGTTGAGCAGCACGGCGGCCCGTCGTGCGACATCCGGTGCACCTGGAGCGGGGTACTGGATCTCGTACAACTGGCGTGGAAAGCCGTAGAAATCGTGGATGGTCTCCGGGCGTTCAGCGGTGCTCGCGAGCGGCTCGGCAGTACCCCAGTGGGCCGACAACATCAGAATCGCTTCCGGACGCGGCAAGTGGGCCGCAAGCGCGCCGAATTCGGCGGACGGCATCGCAGGGTCGATCGGCAGCGTCGGGGCGCCGTGGGACAGGAAAAGCGACGGCAAACGGGTCATGGCAGCGAAGTGCGCAGCAAATGCGCCAGGTAGGTTGGGTTGCTACCAATATAAGGTCGTACTGCCGTTTGATAAACGGTCCAAACTGGATTTGATTGCGTCGCAGGTGTTGTGAATCGGCGCGTGTGCTGTATGCAGCGCCGTTGGCCTATTCCGCCGACGCGTCGCGCAGCCCCGGCCACGCGGGTGAGAGCGCCGGGCCGAGCGCAAACAGATCCAGCACGCGGGCGACCGTGTGATCGACCATCTCGTCGATCGAAGCGGGCTGGTTGTAGAAGGCCGGCAAGGGTGGAAAGACTATGCCGCCCATTTCGGTGACGGCGGTCATATTGCGCAGATGCGCGAGATTGAACGGTGTTTCGCGCACCATCAGCACGAGGCGGCGGCGTTCCTTGAGCGTGACGTCGGCGGCGCGGGTGATCAGATTGTCCGACAGGCCGTGGGCGACGCTCGCGAGGGTCTTCATGGAGCAGGGCGCGACGATCATGCCGTCGGTCGCAAACGAGCCGGACGCGATGCTCGCGCCCACGTCGCGCACCGAGTGGACGACATCCGCGAGCGGATGCACGTCTTCTTTGCCCAACTGGAGTTCGTGCTGGATATTGAGCCAACCGGCGCTGGAGATCAGCAAATGGGTTTCCACGCCACCCAGCCTGCGTAGTGTTTCAAGCAGGCGGATGCCGTAGATGGCGCCGGTCGCGCCGGTGATCGCGATAATCAGCCGGCGAGGCGCCGCAGCGCGTGTTTCCATGGCAAGCGGCACCTGGGGTTCGGCTTGTGAAGCGTCAGGCGGCGCTCAGGCCGCGGCGAACAACTGTTGCAGTTCGCCGTTCTGGTACATCTCCATCATGATGTCCGAGCCGCCGATGAATTCGCCCTTCACGTAGAGCTGCGGAATGGTCGGCCAGTTGGAGAATTCCTTGATGCCCTGGCGCACTTCGTCGTCCTCGAGGACGTTGACGGTCTTGGGCGAGTCGACGCCGCATGCCTTCAGGATCTGGATGGCGCGGCCCGAAAAGCCGCACATCGGAAACTGGGCCGTGCCCTTCATGAAGAGCACGACGGCGTTTTCGTCGACGATTTGCTTGATGCGTTGTTGCGTATCCATGACTGACCTTGCGGTTCCGGAATGTGGTGGAGATAGATTGAAATGATAGCGGATTTCGTTGCGACAGGCGGGCGGCGGTCTTGCGGCGGGGTTGCCGTGAAGTTGCCACGGCGTTGCCGGAGTGCGGCGTTATTCACCTGCTTGCCACTTGCCGCCGCTAATGCGCTCGATACCGGCGAGGTCGCATTCCGAGCGCACCGCTGAGAAACCTGCCTCGTTGAGCAGCGCGCGTACCGCAACTGCCTGATCGTAGCCGTGTTCGAGCCATAGCACGCCGCCGCTCGCGGTGAAGCGTGCAGGCGCGCCGGCGACGATGCTGCGGATGGCGCTCAGGCCATCGGCCTCGTCGGTCAGCGCGCCGCGCGGTTCAAAGCGCAGATCGCCTTCCGACAGATGCGGGTCGCCGCTCGCGATGTACGGCGGATTGCTGACGATCACGTCGAAGCGCAGGGTGGGATCGAGCGCCTCGTACCAGTCGCTTTGCACAAGCTGCACCGCGCCGCCGGGGCGTGTTGCATCGAGCAGGCGGGCGGCGTTACGGGTGGCCACAGCCAGTGCTTCGCTCGAGCGGTCGACGGCCCAGACCTGCGCATCGGGTCTGACCGAGGCGATCGCGATCGCGATCGCGCCGGTGCCGGCGCCAAGATCGAGCACACGCGGGCGCGCGATCCCCTCGAGCGCCGCCAACGCGGTTTCGACCAGCAATTCGGTTTCCGGCCGGGGGATCAGCACATCCGGCGTCACTTCGAAATCGAGCCCGAAGAACTCCCGCGCGCCGATTAGCTGCGCCACCGGTTCACCCGCTACCCGCCGCGCCTCGAGCGCCTGAAAACGTCCCACCCGCTCGGCATCGAGCGGCTCGTCGCTACGCGTGATCAACTCGGTACGGCGCCAGCCGAGCACGTGCCCTAGCAGGATGCGTGCTTCGAGCGGCGGCAGCGGCGAGGCGCGCAGCAGGGCGGCGGCGTTATTCATGGAGCCGGTGCGTCCCGTATGTTCGGTCAGGCTTAGTCCGCATCGCCGAGCGACGCCAGCAACTCGGCCTGATGCTCGCTCACCAGCGCGGCGATCAGTTCGTCGAGATCGCCATCCATGATCGATTCGAGGCGGTACAGCGTCAGGTTGATGCGGTGATCGGTGAGACGCCCTTGCGGGAAGTTGTAGGTGCGGATGCGCTCTGAGCGGTCACCCGAGCCGATCAGGCTCTTGCGGGTCGCGGCTTCCTTGGCGTGCTGCTCGTGATACTGCTTGTCCTTGATACGCGCGGCGAGCACCTTCAGCGCGCGGTCCTTGTTCTTGTGCTGCGAGCGGTCGTCCTGGCATTCGACCACGATGCCCGTGGGCAAGTGAGTCACCCGCACGGCCGAATCGGTCTTGTTGATGTGCTGACCGCCGGCGCCGGAGGCGCGGAAGGTATCGATGCGCAGATCCGCCGGATTGATCTCGACTTCGCCGATTTCATCCGCTTCCGGCATCACCGCGACCGTACAGGCCGAGGTATGGATGCGGCCCTGGGTTTCCGTGGCCGGCACGCGCTGCACGCGATGGCCGCCGGACTCGAACTTGAGCTTCGAGTACGCTGCTTCACCGGCGATCCGCACGATCACTTCCTTATAGCCGCCCAGGTCCGACTCGCTGGCCGACATCATTTCGATCTGCCAACGGTTGCGTTCGGCGAAGCGCAGATACATGCGCAGCAGGTCGCCTGCGAACAGCGCCGACTCGTCGCCGCCCGTGCCCGCGCGGATTTCGAGGAAGATGTTGCGGTCGTCGTTGGGGTCTTTCGGCAGCAGCATTTTCTGCAGTTCGGCGCCGAGCTTATCCATCCGCTCACGGGCGGCGCGAATCTCTTCTTCGGCGAAGTCGCGCATTCCCGGATCGGTCAGCAGTTCCTGCGCGGTGGCCGCGTCGTTGCTGGCCTGGCGCCACAGCCCGTAATGCTCGACCACTGGCCCAAGCTCGGCGTGCTCACGCGTGAGCTTGCGGTATTGGTCGAGATTCGAGGTAATGTCCTCGCGGCTCAACAGGTCGTTCAGTTCGGCCAGCCGGGTAGTGAGCTGGTCGAGCTTGCTTTGCATGCTCGTTTTCATCGGACGGTAACGGAGCGGGCTCCGGAAAGGACGGCGTAACTGGGGAAGCGGGCGCAAGCCCTGGAGGTGGGCGCCGGCCTGCCGGAATACGTGGCCAGGCGGCGCGTGGCGGCAGCGCCGCTAACGTTCCGAAGAACCGGAATGTTTGTAGAAACCGCCCATCAGTTCGATGAGCTTATCTCGATTTTCGCTGCTGGCGCGATTGAGCGCATGCGTCGGACCATGAATCAGCTTATTGGTCAGCGCTTGCGAGAGCGCCTCGATCACGGCAGCGGGATCGTCGCCGCGAGCGAGCGCCTTTTGCGCGCGTTCGACTTCGGCACGGCGCAACAGGTCGGCCTGGGTGTGCATATGGCGGATCACCGGCACGATGCTGCGCGCGTCGAGCCACTGCATGAAATTCTGCACCCGCGTTTCGATGATCGCTTCGGCTTGCGCAACAGCCGCCTGGCGCGAAGCGTTGCCTTCGCGCACGATCGCGCCGAGATCGTCGACGGTATACAGGAACACGTCTTCGAGCTGGCCGACTTCGGGTTCGATATCGCGCGGCACGGCGAGATCGACCATGAAGATCGGCCGGTGGCGGCGCGCTTTCACCGCACGTTCGACAGCGCCCAGACCGATGATCGGCAAGGTGGATGCCGTGCACGAGACGATGATGTCGAACTCGTGCATCCGGGTGGGAAGATCAGATAGTGGGATGGCGCGGCCATTGAAGCGCTCGGCGAGCCGTGTGCCGCGCTCGGCGGTACGGTTCGCCACCACCAGTTCGCGCGGCTGTTGTGCAGCGAAGTGGGTCGCGCATAGCTCGATCATTTCGCCCGCGCCGATAAACAGCACACGCTGGTTCGCCACCTTGTCGAAGATGCGCTGCGCGAGACGCACTGCCGCCGCGGCCATCGAAACGGATTGCGCACCGATCTCCGTAGTAGTACGCACTTCCTTGGCCACCGCGAAGGTGCGCTGGAACAACTGGTTCAGGTAAGTACCGAGGGCGCCGGCCTCCGAGGCCGTGCGCACCGCATCTTTCATTTGCCCGACGATCTGCGTCTCGCCCAGCACCATCGAATCGAGCCCTGATGCTACCCGGAATGCGTGGCGCACGGCTTCCGACTGCGGCAGTGCGTACACATGCGGCGCGAGTTCGCTGACCGGCAGGTTGTGATACCGCGAAAACCACTGGATCGCGGCTTCGCGGGCCGCATGGTCGTCGGTCGCGCAGTAGAGTTCGGTGCGATTGCAGGTGGACAGGATCGCCGCTTCAGGCGCGCTCCTGGCTGCGGGGCCGAGCCAGATGTCCTTGAAGGTCGCTAATGCAGGTTTGATCTGTTCGAGCGGAAACGCCACGCGTTCGCGCAAGGCGACGGGCGCGGTGTGGTGATTGATTCCGATCGTTAGAAGCTGCATAGGGGGCGCTATGGTGGGGCGCTATGGTTTAGCCCAATATTATAGCGTTTCCGCAATTCTTTCAGTCCGGGTGGACCTTTAGGCGAGCGCGCCGCCCTCGGGGGCGACCGCGTCGAGCTGGTAGCCGAAGCCGTAAAGCGGCGTCAGGCAATAGCCGTGCTCGGGTCGCAGCTGTAATTTGGTGCGCACCCGCGACGCATGCGTGTCGAGCGTGCGCGACCTTACGTCGCGCCGCCGGGTCCAGACTGTTTCGAGAATATGCGCGCGCGACACCGGCCGCGAAACATTGTTGAACAGTAGCAGCGCGAAACGGAATTCTTTGGGGGTTAGTGCCACTGTCTGACCGTGGAATGTCACGGTAAAGTGCGCGGCGTCGAATACGTAACCGCCGAACACGTCGAGCCTGCGGTTGGGCGGGCGGCGCAGGCCGGCACGCCGCAGCAGGGCGTCGACGCGGGCCAGCATTTCGGGGCCGTGAACCGGTTTGATCAGACAATCATCCGCGCCGGCGTGCAATGCTGCGACAATCTCACTTTCGCGCGGCGCCGACATCAACATGATGACTGGCAGGCTGGGCAGGATACTGCGGGCACGAGGAATCACGTCTTCGGCCGGGCGGTCGCCGGCCCAACTATCGGTCAGCAGGAGATCGAAGAACTCGTCGTATGCGCTCGCGAGAAACGGCGCGCTGGCGATGAAATGGCGACAGCCATGGCCGCCGGCGAAGATTAGCCTGTCCACGAGTTCCGCGTGGCGGAGGTCAGGCTCGATGAGGGCGATTCGCATAGGACGCGCTTTCAGCGTGGCAGGCGTGGGCGGCGAAACCTTACGGCTTGCCTAAATGTGACCCCGGCCCCTAAACTCAACCGCTACGCGGAAAGCGCCGTGCTGACCTTTATAGTTAACGAGACAAAAATGCTAGCTGCCCGAACGCTTTACGCCTATGAGAAGAGTCCGAAAGTGAGTGAGGTCCCCTACTGATGGGTTGGCCCGGTATCGTGTTGCTGGGCGCAGTAATCGGCCTCGCGGGCTGGTGGCTGCATCCGCTGCGGCGCGCAAGCCGCACACGTTTCTGGGTCGCGCTGCTGGCTGGTGTGCTGGGCGCTGCGGTCGCCCGCATGGCCGGCAACGTGACCGGTCTCTTCCATGATGGTGATACGCTCGAATGGCCGGTATGTACGGCTCTTGCGCTGATTGCCGTTGCCGTGACGGTCGGCTTGTTGTCCCGTCGCTGAACATTTGCAGGTGAATCCGATGAATGCCCGACTTCCCGAAACCTCCTCTATTCCTGAGCGTATCGCTCACCTGCGCGGCGCAATGAAGCGCGAAGGCCTCGCGGCCTATCTGGTCCCGTCCGCCGATCCGCATCTTTCCGAATATCTGCCCGGCCGCTGGCAAGGGCGCCAATGGCTCTCCGGCTTTACTGGCTCGGCCGGCACGCTGGTGGTCACGGACGGCTTTGCCGGCCTATGGACCGACAGCCGTTACTGGGAGCAGGCCGACGCGCAACTGGCCGGCACCGGTGTCCAATTGATGAAGATGATGGGCGGCCAGCAGTCGCAGCCGCATTTCGACTGGATGGCGCAGAACGTGCCTGCCGGCGGCACCGTCGGCGTCGACGGTGCGGTGCTGGGTCTTGCGGCTGCCCGCTCGCTTAGTCAGGTGTTGAGCGCCCACGGGGTGAAACTGCGTACCGACCTCGATCTGTTCGATTCGATCTGGCCCCAGCGTCCGTCGTTGCCGACTGAAACCGTCTTCGAACACAGCGCGCCGCACGCAACGATGCCGCGTACCGACAAGCTCGACCAGATCCGCCGCGCGATGCAGGAAAAGGGCGCGCAGTGGCACTTCGTCTCGACGCTCGACGATCTCGCATGGCTGCTGAATCTGCGCGGCGCCGACGTCAGCTATAACCCGGTGTTCGTCGCCCATGCGCTGATCGGGCTTGAGCGCGTGTCGCTCTTCGTGGCCGACGGCAAGGTGCCGCAGACGCTGGTCGAAGCGCTGGCGCGCGATGGCATCCACGTCGAATCGTATGGCAAAGCGGCCGAGGCGCTCGCCGTACTGCCAGGTGGATCGACCTTGCTGATCGATCCGCGCCGGATCACGTTTGGCCTGCTGCAATCGGTACCGTCGACGGTGAAGATCGTCGAAGCGGTGAACCCGTCGACCTTCCTCAAGTCGCGCAAGACCGAGGCGGACGCCGAACACGTGCGGGCGACGATGGAGCAGGACGGTGCGGCGCTGGCCGAATTTTTCGCATGGTTCGAAGGCGCGCTGGGCCGCGAGAAGATCACGGAACTGACCGTCGACGAACGGCTGACGGCCGCCCGTGCACGGCGTCCGGACTACATCTCGCTGAGCTTTGCGACCATCGCCGGTTTCAACGCCAACGGTGCGATGCCGCACTACCGCGCGACCGCCGCAGCGCATTCGATCATCGAAGGCGACGGGCTGCTGCTGATCGACTCGGGCGCCCAGTATCTGACCGGCACGACGGACATCACGCGCGTCTTGCCGATCGGCACGCTGAGCGATGCGCAGCGGCGCGATTGCACGGTGGTGTTGAAGGGCATGATGGCGCTCTCGCGGGCGAAGTTTCCGCGCGGCATCCGTTCACCGATGCTCGACTCGATCGCGCGCGCGCCGATCTGGGAAGCCGGGGCCGATTACGGTCACGGCACAGGTCATGGCGTCGGCTATTTCCTGAACGTGCACGAGGGCCCGCAGATCATTTCGCACTACGCGCCGGCCGAGCCATGGACGGCGATGGAAGAGGGCATGATCACCTCGGTCGAGCCGGGTATCTACCGGCCGGGCAAGTGGGGCGTGCGGATCGAGAACCTGGTGTTGAACCGCCCGGCGCAGAAGACCGAGTTCGGCGATTTCCTCCAGTTCGAGACCCTGACGCTGTGCCCGATCGATACACGCTGCTTCGACCTGTCGATGCTGCGCGAGGACGAGCGTGCATGGCTGAACGCGTACCACGAGATGGTGCGCACGCGGATTGCGCCGCATGTGTCCGGTGAGGCGAAGGCGTGGCTGGAGACGCGGACGCAGGCTGTTTGAGGCGGCGGTCAGTAACCGGAGCGGCGAGGTTCCGACGGCGCCTCTGCCGCAATGAGCGACTAAGGAGAGCGGCGTATGGCTGGCGTGGCAGTGGTGGTGATCGATGTGCAGCAGGCTTTTTTCAGCGGCCCAAACGCCTCTTATCGAGGCGCTGAGGTGATCGACGGCATCAACCGCCTGACCGCGGCGGCGAGAGCGGCAGGGGCGCCGGTGTTCATCGTCCAGCATGATGAAGCGGGCGACCCGGAAGTCGAGTACGGCAGCGAGGGTTGGCAACTTCCCGCATCGCTCGTGCGCACCGGCGAAGATATCCTCGTGCGCAAATCGGTCGGCGACTCGTTTCACGACACGCCGCTTAAAGCGCAGCTTGACCGGCTCGACATCGAGCGCCTGCTGATCTGCGGTTACGCGACCGAATTTTGCGTCGACACCGGCGCGCGCCGTGCCGCTTTGCTCGGCTATCGGACCACGGTCGTCTCCGATCTCCACACCACGCAGCAGACCTCGCATCTCTCGCCCGAGCAGATCGTCGCGCATCACAATCGCGTGTGGGCGCACTCCTCCATGTCGGGCAACCGGGTCTCGGTGCGTTCGCTCGCCGACGTCCTGGCAACGGAGTTCGCATGAGCATCAAGGCCGTGGTGTTCGATTTCGGCGGGGTGCTGATCGACTGGAGCCCCGACTATCTGTTCCGCCAACTGATTCCCGACGAGACTGAGCGCCGCTGGTTTCTCACGCATGTCTGCTCGATGGACTGGGTGATCCGTCAGGACGGCGGTCAGACGATCGCCGAGGGTACCGGCGAACTGGTCGCGCAGTTTCCCGATCACGAGGCGCTGATCCGCGCGTTCTATGAGCGCTGGCACGAGATGATCGGCGGTGTGCTCGAGGATGGTGTGGCGACGCTCGACAAGCTCGACGCGGCGGGCGTGCCGCTGTTCGGTCTCACCAACTGGTCGGACGAGACGTTTCCGTATGCGTGGGAGCACTTCCCGGTGCTGCGGCGCTTTCGCGACATCGTCGTGTCGGGCCGCGTCAAACTGGTGAAGCCGGACCCGGCGATCTTCGCTGAAATGCGCCAGCGCATCGAGGTGCAGCTGCCCGGCATCGAAGCGCATGAACTCGTCTTTATCGACGATAACCTCAAGAACGCCCAGGCCGCCACCGCGCTCGGCTGGCACGGCGTGCATCACACCTGCGCGGCGCAAACCGAAGCCAGGCTGCGCGAGTTGGGTTTGCCGGTCTGACAGAGCCGGGGCGCTCAGGCCAGCGTTGCGGCTGCTGCGGTTTCGGCGCGCTCGGCGATCGGCGCGCGCACCACGAACATATAAACGAGTGCCGCGGCGAACGATACGCCCGCGCTGATCAGGAAGGCGTCGACGAACGAGTGGGTCTGCTCGACCACCACGCCCGTGATGAATGGCGCGAACGAACCCCCGAAGTAACCGCCGAAGTTCTGGATGCTGCCGAGCGACGCCACCAGGTGCCGTGGCGCGGCGACGCTGACGAGCGCCCATGCTCCGCCGCTTGCCATGTTGATGAAGTACATCGCCAGCGATAGATAGACGATGGCGAGCGTGGTATTCGGCGTGTAGGCCGCGGGCACGGTGAACGCGGCTGCAAAAATCAGTCCCGTGCAGATCGGCCACTTGCGGCTGCGGATCGGGGCGACGCCGCGCGCCATCAATCCATCGGCGACAAAGCCGCTCGACAGCATGCCCAGCGTGCCGAACAGATAGGGAATCGAAACGATCCAGCCGGTCCTCGCAATCGACAGATGCCGTTCGTGCTCGAGGTAGGCGGGCAGCCACGTCAGATACAGCCAGACCATGTAGATCACGCCCATGAAGCCGAAGATCATGCCCCACGTGGTCCGCGAGGCGAACAGGCCGCGCCATTCGGCCCCCGTCATGCGGCGCTCGGCGCGTGTGTGCGGCTCCTCCTCGGTCAGATGCGTGACTTCGTCCGCTTCGAGCACGACTTCGCGCCGGTTGCGATAGACGAGGTACCAGCCGATCGACACCGCAATACCCATCACCCCCATCGCGATGAACATCCAGCGCCAGCCGAACGCGAGCAGCAGGCCAGTGAGAATGGGCGGTGCGAGGGCGGGGCCGATGGTCGACGAGGTGGTGAAAATGCCGGTCGGCCGGCCGCGCTCACGCAGTGAGTACCATTCGCTGACGACTTTCGCGCCGGCTGGGAATTGCGGCGCTTCGCCGATGCCGAGGCAGATCCGCGCAACCAGGAACTGCTGGAGGTTCTGTACGAAGCCGCCAAACAACTGCGCCACCGACCAGACGAACATGCCGAGCCCCAGCATCAGGCGTGCGCCGAAGCGATCGAGTAGCGCGCCCATCGGCAATTGCGAGAACGCGTATGAAAATGAGAACGCGGACAGCAGCAGACCCATCTGCGACGCGGAGAGCCCCAGTTCGCCGCTGACCGAATGATTCGCGATCGACAGCGTGCTGCGATCGAGATAATTGACGATGCCGGCGAGCGTCAGGAACGCCAGCGCGACCCACTGGATGCGCCGTAAGCGCGGTGTCTTTGCCTGCATGGGTTGTCTCCTCCGATTTCGAACTTTCCTTGCGACGTGTCAAGGCGTAGTGACGAACCGAACTTACGCCCCATAGTAACGCCCTATTGCCCGAGCAGATTCTTGAGCGCGTTGCCCAAGCCCTTCACCGTTTCCCCCGCGCCTTTCGCCACGCCTTCGACGCTCACGCCCATCGCCTGCGCGAAGCCGGTCCCAAGCTTGTTCAGCAGGTTCTCGTTCACCGAGAATTTCGGGTCACGCAAATTACCGTCAAGCACGAAGTGCACGGTGATGTCGCCGTTGCGCGTCTTCAGCGCCGCAACCGCTGCCTTGGTGGGAATCGACAGAAAGGTGTCGAGCGGGTTGCCGTTATCGGCGAGTTGCAGGTGGTGCAGGGTCAGTGTGCCCGGCGCGTGCAGGTGATAGTTGCGCACCGTCGATTCGACCGTCATGTCGACTGTGCCGCCTGCGATCTGCGTTTTGACGCCCGCCTTCCTGAGCAGATAGGGATCGAGCATGGCGGCGTCGACACCGCGCAGCGTGCTGGTGGTCTGCGAATCCTTGCTGGCAATCTTGATCCAGCCGCCGAAGGAGACGGTGCCGGTATGCGCCGGACCGACGATCGAACCGTTGGCCGCGACGCTCGTCGGGTCGGTGAGCGCGGGCAAATGCAGGTTGTCGACGCTGCCACTGGCCTGGGTCACCGCCACCTTATAGGCCGGCTTGCTGACGGTGTAATCGTAGAACTCGAAGGTGCCACGCTCGAAGGCGATGTGATCGACGCGCTTTTCTCGCGGCAGGGGCGTCTCGCCAGCATTCGCGCCGGTATCCGGCCGGTTCAGCGATTCCTTGAGATTGGGTAGCAGATTGAGGGTGCCATCCGCACGGCGCACGACCGAGAGGTCGAAACCGTTCACCACGACCGAGCGGATATGCACACGTTTTTGCAGCAGGTCGCGAACGTCGGGGATGATCGTGATCTGATCGGCGCGTAACGCGTCGGGGGCGGGCCAGCCAGGCGGGCCTTTGAGGCGAACGTGGGTAAGACGCACGGAGGTGAAGCCGACGTCGATGCTCTCCGCGCTGCCGAGCGGCCCGAGGGCGGCGATCACCCGCTGTTTGACTTCGTATTGCGCGAAGTAAAGCCCGCCGAGGGCGACAGCGACCAGCACCAGCACAATGCCGGCGACGGCAATGGCTACGCGTCTTCCAGTCGACATCGCCATGCTTGCCTCCTCGTAGCCGCGCGAGGCGCGACTGGCCGTTGACAGCGGAGCAAGCCCCGTGCCGCACAGCTGGCTGCCGGGCGAGCCGCGCCAGATGCGGCGCGGCCTCCCGGTCAGGCGCGTTTAGCGCGCGATCGGCTTGTAGCGCAGACGCTTCGGCCGGGCAGCTTCTTCACCCAGGCGGTTGCGCTTGTCCGCTTCATATTCCTGGTAGTTGCCGTCGAAGAACGTCACTTGCGAATCGCCTTCGAACGCAATGATGTGCGTGGCGATACGGTCGAGGAACCAGCGATCGTGCGAGATCACCATCACCGAGCCGGCGAATTCGAGCAGCGCGTCTTCGAGCGCGCGCAGCGTTTCGACGTCGAGGTCGTTTGACGGTTCGTCCAGCAGCAGGACGTTGCCGCCCGCGATCAGCGTCTTGGCCAGGTGCAGACGGCCGCGTTCACCGCCCGACAGGTTCGAGACGATCTTCTGCTGATCGCCACCCTTGAAGTTGAAGCGGCCAATGTAGGCACGCGACGGCGTTTCATAACGGCCCACCGTCAGCACGTCGGCGCCGCCGGAAATTTCTTCGAACACCGTCTTCGAACCGTTGAGCGCGTCGCGGCTTTGGTCCACGTACGCGAGCTTGACCGTCGGCCCTTGCACGATTTCGCCCGAATCCGGCTGTTCCTTGCCGGTCAGCATGCGGAACAGCGTCGACTTACCGGCGCCGTTCGGGCCGATGATGCCGACGATCGCACCCGCCGGAATCTTGAAGCTGACGTCGTCGAGCAGCAGACGGTCGCCGTATGCCTTCGAGACGTTCTTGAACTCGATCACTTCGTTGCCGAGGCGCTCGCCCACCGGAATGAAGATTTCCGAGGTTTCGTTGCGCTTCTGGTAGTCCTGGCTGTTCAGTTCCTCGAAGCGGGCAATACGCGCCTTCGACTTCGCCTGACGGCCCTTCGGGTTCTGGCGCACCCACTCCAGTTCCTTCTTGATGGCCTTCTGGCGTGCCGATTCCGACGCTTCTTCCTGCTTCAGGCGCTCTTCCTTCTGGTCGAGCCAGCTGCTGTAGTTGCCCTTCCAGGGAATGCCGTGGCCGCGGTCGAGTTCGAGAATCCACTCGGCGGCGTTGTCGAGGAAGTAGCGATCGTGGGTCACGGCGACGACCGTGCCCGGGAAACGCGTCAGGAACTGTTCGAGCCAATCTACCGATTCGGCGTCCAGGTGGTTGGTCGGTTCGTCGAGCAGCAGCATGTCCGGCTTTTCGAGCAGCAGCTTGCACAGTGCGACGCGGCGCTTTTCGCCGCCCGACAGATGCTCGATCTTGGCGTCCCACGCCGGCAGACGCAGTGCATCGGCGGCGATTTCGATCTGCTGCTCGGCGCTACCGTCGGCGGTGGCGAGGATCGCTTCGTACTTGGCCTGCTCGGCAGCAAGCGCGTCGAAATCCGCGTCCGGTTCGGCGTAGGCGGCGTAAATCTCGTCGAGCTTCTTCTGCGCGCCGAACACTTCACCGAGACCTTCTTCGACCGCTTCACGCACCGTCTTTTGCGGATCGAGTTGCGGTTCCTGCGGCAGGTAGCCGATGTTCAGGTTCGGCATCGGCGTGGCTTCGCCTTCGATGTCCTTGTCGACGCCCGCCATGATGCGAATCAGCGTCGACTTACCCGAGCCGTTCAGGCCGAGCAGGCCGATCTTCGCGCCGGGGAAGAACGACAGGGAGATGTCTTTGAGGATTTGACGCTTGGGCGGCACGATCTTGCCGACCCGGTTCATGGTGAAAACGTATTGGGCCATTTTGCTTGCAATAGGGCGTTGACGCCGCCGGCCGCGCTGGGGGCGGGCGGTCGTGGGGTGGATGGGAATTCGGTGTCGCCGGTTTCCGGCCGGTGCGGGCGTGGCGTCGAAGCGCTCCGAGCGTTCGACGCGGCGCCACGCGTGGCGGAAGAGGTGTCATTGTACTTCGGGGCGCGGCGGTGGAGTCGGACGAGATGGTGCAGGGCGGCGCCGTTGGCCTAACGTTCGGTACGGCCGCGCCTCGCTATGCCCTAAGCTTATCAGGCACGCCCCTGATGGCGCAGGCTGGGCCGCGGGCCGACGGGCGATCCTTCAGCCGCACCGCCAACCAATGGCTCAGTTCGCGCGCTTGCCGCTCGCCGGGTCGAAGAAATGCAGATGCTGCGCGGGGAACGCGACCTGCAGCGCTTCACCATTGGCGGGACGGTGGGCATGCGGCAGTCGCGCCGTCACGTCGTGCTTGCCCCAGCGCCCATGCACGAGGTTGTCGGCGCCGAGCAGTTCGCAAGAGTCGACCGTCAGGGTGACATGCGCCGCGTCCGGCAGCCCAGGCGTCATATGCTCGGGCCGGATGCCGACGATCCATTCGCGCCCGGCCGCCACCTCGCGGCCGATGCACGGCACGCCCGCGAGCGGCAGCTTCGGACCGTTGCCGGCGACTTCGAAGGTAGCGCCGTCGTCCGACACGCGGCCTTCCAGCAGATTCATCCCCGGCGAGCCGATAAAGCTGGCGACGAACACCGTGGCCGGCCGCTCATAGACCTCGGTGGGCGCACCGATCTGCTCCGCGTGGCCGCGGTTCATCACGATCACGCGCTGGGCCAGCGTCATCGCTTCGATCTGGTCGTGTGTGACATAGAGGCTGGTTGTGGCCAGACGAGCGTGCAGGCGCTGAATTTCGAGGCGCATCTGTACCCGCAGTCGGGCGTCGAGGTTCGAGAGCGGCTCGTCGAACAGAAACACGGCGGGTTCCCGCACGATCGCGCGGCCCATCGCCACCCGTTGCCGCTGGCCGCCCGACAGCTCGCGAGGCTTACGTTCGAGCAGTGGCTCGAGTTCTAGAATCTGCGCGGCGGCCTGCACGCGCCGGTCGATCGCAGCACGGTCCACGCCGCTGATCTTCAACGCGTAGCCCATGTTTTGCCCCACGCTCATGTGCGGGTAGAGCGCATAGTTCTGGAATACCATCGCAATGTTGCGGTCCTTCGGCTCGAGCCGGTTGACCACCTTGCCGTCGATCGAGATCGAGCCCTCGGAGATGCTCTCGAGCCCTGCCACCATGCGCAGCAAGGTCGACTTGCCACAGCCCGACGGACCGACCATCACGACGAATTCGCCATCAGCGACCTGCACGTCGATGCCGTGCAGCACGAACTGTTTGCCGTCGTAGGTTTTCTTCACGCTCTGTAGCGTCAATGCAGCCATTCCATCCGCCTTTGTTTGCGTCTGCGGTCACGCGGGCCTTGCAGGCTATGCGTTGCCGCCAAGTTGTTCAGTTCATTAGCCGGTTGATTCGCCTGTGGATCGATCAGCTCGGCGCTCGACCCACGAGCCGTTTCACGACCAGGTTCGCCAGGCTCACTTTTCGGAGTCCACGAGGCCGCGCACGAACCACCGCTGCATCGTCAGCACCACGGCGAGCGGCGGCAGCATCGCGAGCAGCGTCGCAGTCATCACCAGATGCCATTCAGTGGCCGTGTCGCCCGACGCGATCATGCTTTTGATGCCCACCACCGCGGTGGTCAGCGATTGCTGGCTCGTGATCAGGATCGGCCACAAGTACTGATTCCAGCCGTAAATGAAGGTGATCACGAAGAGCGCCGCGATATTGGTCTTCGACAACGGCAACACGATGTCCCAGAAGAAGCGCAGCGCGCCGGCACCGTCGATGCGGGCCGCTTCCATCAGTTCATCGGGAAGGGTCATGAAGAACTGCCGGAACAGGAAGGTCGCGGTGGCCGAAGCGATCAACGGAAGGGTCAAGCCAGCGTAAGTATTGGACAGATGCATCGACGACACGACCTGCACGGTCGGGAAGATGCGCACCTCGACCGGCAGCATCAGCGTGACGAAGATCAGCCAGAACGCGAGATTGCGGAACGGAAAGCGGAAGAACACGATGGCGTACGCGGAGATCATCGAAATCGCGATCTTGCCGATGGAGATCACTAGCGCCATCACAAGGCTGTTCAGCAGCATGCGGCCGAAGGGGCTCGCCGCATTGCCGCTGCCGTGCACCCAGACGTTGGCGATGTTCTCGAACAGATGCGTGCTCGGCACGAGCGAAAGCGGCACGGTGAAGATTTCATGCTCGCTCATGGTGGCCGCGCAAAACGCGACGTACACCGGAAACACCACCAGCACGACGCCGATAATCAGCACTGCGTGGCAGAACAGGTCGAAACCGCGGCGATTCTCGATCATGAGTATTGGACCCTCCGCTCGATGAAACGGAATTGCACTACCGTCAGCGCGATGACAATCACCATCAGCACGACGGATTGCGCGCCCGAACTGCCGATGTCGAGGCCCTGGAAGCCCTCTGCGAAGATCCGGTAGATCAGCGTTCGCGTAGATTGTCCCGGACCGCCGCCGGTGGCCGCGTCGATAATCGGAAAGGTGTCGAAGAACGCGTAGACCAGATTGATGACGAGCAGGAAGAAGCTCGTCGGCGACAGCAGCGGCAGCGCGATGCCGAAGAAGCGCCGCACCGGTCCGGCGCCGTCGATGGCGGCCGCCTCGATCAGCGAGCGCGGAATGGCCTGCAGGCCGGCGTAGAAGAACAGGAAGTTGTAGCTGACCTGTTTCCAGACCGAGGCGAGCACGACGAGAAACATCGCCTGGCCCGGGTTGAGTGCGTGATTCCAGACGATGCCGTACTTCGCAAGCGCATAGGTCACGAGCCCGATGCTCGGATTGAAGAGAAACGACCATAGCACCGCGGCAATCGCCGGGGCGACTGCATACGGCCAGATGAGCAGCGTCTGATAGGCCTTCGCACCGCGTGTGACGCGATCGGCGCAGACGGCGAGCAGCAGCGAAATCACGAGCCCGCTGATCGTCACGAGCGCGCAAAAAATCAGCGTGGTCTCGAACGATGCCAGGTAAAGCGGATCGGCGAACATCTGCTTGAAGTTGGCGAGGCCGACGAATTCGCTGGACGTGCCGAACGCGTCCTGGCTTTGCGTGGACTGCCACAGCGCGACGCCGGCCGGCCAAAGAAAGAACACCAGCGTGATCGCCAGTTGCGGCCCAACCAGCAGATAAGGCAGGACGCCGACGCCGAAGCGGGATCGCTTTTCCATGAAGGCTCTCTGAAGAAAACGCCGGGCCGTTGGCCCGGCTACATGCTGAAGCCAGCCAGCGTTTAGCTGCCGGCCTTCTCGAAGCGGCGCAGCAATTCGTTGCCGCGTGTGACGGCGGAGTCGAGCGCATCCTTAGGTGTCTTCTTCTCCGCCCAAACCTGTTCGAGTTCCTCGTCGATGATGGTGCGGATCTGCGGCATGTTGCCCAGGCGCAGGCCCTTGGTGAAGGGCAGCGGCGGCTTGTTGAGCATTTGCTTGATCGCAGTCTCGCTGCCTGGGTTCTTCTCGTAGAAGCCCTGTTGTTGGGTCAACTGATAAGCCGCGGTGGTGATAGGCAGATAGCCGGTGTCCTGGTGCCATTTGGCCGCGACCTGCGGCGAGGCGAGGTAGGCGAGGAATTTCGCCACGCCCTTGTAGACGCTCGGATCCTTGCCGGACAGGACCCAGAGGCTCGCGCCGCCGATGATCGCGTTCTGCGGCGCGCCTTTCACGCTGGCGTCGTAGGGCATCATGCCGGTGCCGAAGCTGAACTTGGCGTACTTCTTGATGTTGGCAAGCGACCCCGAGGAGTTCGTGATGATGCCGCAGTCGCCGCTATAGAACTTGGACACCGGTTCGTCCTTGCGGCCGACGTAGGTGAACGTGCCTTCCTTCGCCATGTCCTGCAGGAACTGGATGTGCGCGATCTGTTGCGGCTTGTTGAATTCGAGTTGCGCGTCGGCGCCGTCGAAGCCGTTGTTTTCCGTCGCGAACGGCAGGCCGTGCCAGGCGCTGTAGTTCTCGAGTTGGATCCAGCTCTGCCAGCCCGACGAGTAACCGCACGACATGCCCGAGGCCTTCAGCTTCTGCGCGTCCTTGCGCAGTTCATCCCAGGTCCGCGGCGGCCGGTTCGGGTCCAGGCCGGCCTTCTTGAAGGCGTCCTTGTTGTAATACAGCACCGGCGTCGAGCTGTTGAACGGCATCGAGATGAGCTGATCGGTTTTGGAGTCGCTGTAGTAGCTGGCGATGGTCGGCACGAAAGCCTTCTCGTCGAGCGGCACGCCGGCCTGCTTGAACACTTCGGAGACCGGAATCACCGCTTTCTTCGCCTGGATCATCGTGGCCGTGCCGACCTCATAGACCTGCAGGATCGCCGGCGCGTTGCCGCTGCGATAGGCGGCGATGCCGGCCGCCAGTGTCTGGTCGTAGGAGCCCTTGAAGACCGGGACGATCTTGTAGTCGGTTTGCGAGGCGTTGAAGTCGTTGGCGATGTCGTTCAGACGCTCGCCGAGGGCGGCTTCCATGGCATGCCAGAACTGGATTTCCGTCGCGGCCTGGGCGGCCTGACTGACGCAGAGGGCAAACACTGCCGCGACGGCGAGCTTACGGAACAGCGGGGTGCAACTCATCGATGGTCTCCTTGGTCGGACGGGCGCAGCTTGAGGGTTGCGCGATTTTAGTTTGAGTCGATGACAGTCCAGGGTACGAGGGTTGCCGTTTGCGGATCGTTCCTCGTGCTGGCAGCGGCCGCCACTGCGGCGGCGAAAGCGGCAATTTAACACCGGCAAATTTTAAACAGAAGCGAAGCTGTAGAGGTCGCCGCCAGTTTGGATTTCAGGCTGAGCGATGGCTGCTTATTTGTCTGATTGGTTTGCCCTACATTGTTTTGAGATCTGCGAACCGTAAGATAGTCGCTCCGGTCCCGTCCGTTCTATTCAGGAGTCCAGATGCCTCGCCTGATTTGCGCTGGTTTAGTGTTCGCTTTCTGTAGTGGGTTGTTGTCGGGTTGTGCTGCGCCTTTGTCGGCGTCTGCGGATGTTTCGACGTCTGTACTGCCGCAGATCATCGCGCATCGGGGCGGTACTGGCGACGCGCCCGAGAACACGCTGGAGGCGATTCGCCTCGCGGTTGCGCATCATGCCGATGCAATGTGGTTGACGGTGCAACTAAGCAAGGATGGGGTGCCTGTGTTGTATCGGCCGGCGGATCTTTCGGCGCTTACCGACGCGAAGGGGCCGGTGTCGGCACGCGCGGCAGTTGAGCTTGCGCGGGTCAATGCCGGGTGGAGTTTCCACCAGGCTGACGCTCAGGGTGCGGATGCTTATCCGTATCGTGGCCGGCCGGTGGGGATTCCGACGCTGCGCGAAGCTTTACGGGTCATTCCGGCGTCGATGCCGGTCATTCTCGATATGAAGGCGCTGCCAGCGGAGCTGCAGACCCGGGCTGTGGCGCAGGTGTTGAGCGAGGAAAACGCGTGGTCGCGGGTGACGCTTTATTCGACCGAGGCCGAGTATCAGCGCAGCTTTGCGGCGTATCCGCAGGCGAAAATTTTTGAATCGCGGGATGCCACACGCACCCGGCTGGTGCGTGTGTTGCTTCAGCAGGGGTGTGTCGATGCACCCGCTGAACATGCTTCGGCCGCGTTCGAGTTGCATCGGACGGTGACGGTGGTGGAGAAATTCACGCTCGGGGAAGGGCGCTCGGAGGTGAATGCGACGCTGTGGACGCCCTCGACGGTGGCGTGTTTCAGGCAACGTCCGGATGTGCATGTCGTCGCGATTGCCGTGAACAACGCGGATGACTATCGTGCCGCGGCTTGTCTGGGGATTGATGCGGTTTTGTCGGACTCGCCGGCGAAGATGACGGCGATTCGGGTGGGGATCAGTTTGCCGTTGCGGTGTGGCGCCGAGGCTGAAAGCAGGGTGGACTAATCGATGACCAGTCGCTGAATAGAAAAACCCCGTAAGCGCGCCAGGCGCTACGGGGTTTTCTACATCGTGGCGCAACACGCCAGCCGATGTTTGCCCTTAGACGTTGAACAAGAAGTTCATCACATCCCCGTCGTGCACGACGTATTCCTTACCTTCCGCCCGCATCTTGCCGGCTTCCTTCGCGCCTTGTTCACCCTTGTAGGTGACGAAGTCGTTGAAGCCAATCGTCTGCGCACGAATAAAGCCACGCTCGAAGTCGGTGTGAATCACGCCCGCTGCTTGCGGCGCCGTGTCGCCGATATGAATCGTCCAGGCCCGAACTTCCTTCACGCCTGCCGTGAAGTACGTCTGCAGGCCGAGTAGCTTGAAGCCGGCGCGGATCACGCGGTTCAGGCCCGGCTCTTCCATGCCCAGGTCGGCGAGGAACACTTGCTTGTCTTCGTCTTCCAGATCGGCGATTTCAGCTTCGATCGCCGCGCACACGGCGACGACCGGCGCCTTCTCGGCGTCCGCGAACTTGCGCACCGCATCCAGATGCGGGTTGTTCTCGAAGCCGTCTTCCTTCACGTTGGCCACATACATGGTCGGCTTGGCGGTGATCAGGCAGAACGGCTTGAGCAGCACTTGCTCTTCGTCCGACAGGTCGAGCGCGCGCACGGGCTTAGCCTGGTCGAGCTGCGCACGGACCTTTTCCAGCACGGCGGCGAGCTTGATCGCTTCCTTGTCGTTGCCGGACTTGGCGGCCTTCGAATAACGCGAGAGCGATTTTTCGACCGTCGCCAGATCGGCCAGCGCCAGTTCGGTGTTGATGACTTCGATATCCGACAGCGGATCGATCTTGCCGGCGACGTGAATCACGTTATCGTCTTCGAAGCAGCGCACTACGTGCGTGATCGCGTCGGTTTCGCGGATGTTGGCGAGGAACTGGTTGCCGAGCCCTTCACCCTTGCTGGCGCCGGCGACGAGGCCGGCGATGTCGACGAATTCCACCACGGCCGGCAGGATGCGCTCGGGTTTGACGATGTCGGCGAGCGCCTTCAGGCGCGCGTCCGGCACTTCGACGATGCCGACGTTCGGCTCGATCGTGCAGAACGGATAGTTTTCGGCGGCAATGCCCGCCTTGGTCAGCGCGTTGAACAGGGTGGACTTGCCGACGTTAGGCAGGCCGACGATGCCGCATTTGAGGCTCATGGGGTTTCTCTAGAAATCAGGTGGTGACGTGCTTTTTCGACCGGGGCGCACGGACAGCCCCTGTGGCTGGGCCTGGCGCGCCGGGCAGTGTCCTCGGATTGAGCGGGACAATGCCGGATCTCGCAGCGCAGGCGGCACGTCTTGTGCGTGACGTGGATCACCGGAAACCGCAATTGTAACCCTGTCCGGCGCTGCCCTCGCACGCTTGGCTCGATCGACCGCCGGGCCTGCGTCACCGCGGGCGCCCGGCCACGGGTGATCCCGGGGATTTCGTGCGCGCATCGAGCCCCGAAAGCCGCCACCTGCGCTAGCTCAAAAGCCGCCTGCGTCGATCCGGCCCCGCCACCCCCCGCAGCTATAATGCGAGCATGACTGCTCACCTCCAGACCTTTGACGTCGCCGTGATCGGCGGCGGGCTCGTCGGCAAGACTGCGGCGCTCGCGTTGACGCAGGGCGGCCTGCGCGTGGCGCTGCTCGCGCAACCGTGCGCTCCGCTGCCCGCCGGCTCGGCCTTCGACGCGCGGGTCTACGCGCTGTCCTCCAGTTCCCTGGCCCTGCTGGAACGCCTGCGCGTCTGGCAGGCGCTCGACACGTCGCGCCTTGGCCCCGTCTACGACATGCGGGTTTACGGCGACGCCCATGCCGAGTTGCACTTCTCCGCGTTTCAGGCTTCCGTGCCGCAGTTGGCGTGGATTGCGGAATCGTCGCTGATCGAGCGCGCGCTCGACGCCGCGCTGCGCTTCCAGCCCAATCTGGAATGGGTCGACTCGCGCGCTCAGGGGCTCGATGTGAAGCCGGGCGGCGCGACGATCGGGCTTGCTAACGGCAAGGTGCTCGAAGCGGATCTGGTGGTCGGCGCGGACGGCGCCCATTCGTGGGTGCGCGCGCAGATCGGCTCGAAGGTGATCCGCCGCGACTACAGGCAAACCGGCGTGGTCGCCAACTTCAAGGCCGAAAAGCCGCACGGCGAAACGGCATACCAGTGGTTCCGGGACGGCGAGATCATCGCGCTGCTGCCGCTGCCTGACGGACACGTGTCGCTCGTCTGGTCGGCGCGCACCGAGCATGCAGACGAACTGCTCGCACTCGATCCGGCGCAGCTTGCTGCGGAAGTCGAACGCGTGACCGGCGCTCAGGTAGGCGCGCTCGACTGCGTGACGCCGGCGAAGGGCTTTCCGCTCGCCCTGCAAACCGTCGACCGGCTCGTCGCGCCGCGCGTCGCGCTGGTGGGCGATGCCGCGCACCTGATTCATCCGCTCGCGGGCCAAGGCATGAACCTTGGACTGCGCGATGTGGCGGCGCTCGCCGATACGATCGCCGGCAAGGAAGCGTTCCGCGACCTCGGCGACACCGTGCTGCTGCGCCGCTACGAACGGGCGCGCCGTGAAGACATCCGCGCGCTGATGGTTGCCACCGACGGTCTGCAAAAGCTGTTTTCCGTCCCGGGCCCGGTCGCCCGCGTGTTGCGCAACACCGGCATGGCTTTCGTCGGAGCACAGCCGCTGATCAAGCGCTGGCTCGTTTCGGCGGCGTTGGGTTAGGCGGCAGACATCCGGCCGTGCCAGGCGCGGGTATGATGAACTGATGGGCTGCACGCCTGTCCGAGATGTACACAGAGCTTTGCATGGGACCGGAGTAAGCGCTAAAGCGCTAACTCCGGTCGACAGAAGACGCGTAACGCGGATTCGAATGAACCAGGGAATACAGTATGAAAAAGCACCTCCGAATCGCCGCGCTCGCCTTGACCGTCGCCGTCGCGACGCTTGGCTGCTCCGCGCAGGCCGACCAGGCTACCGACAAACTCAAGGCCACCTTGCAGGCCCGCCTCGGTGACGACGCGACCATCAAGAGCATTTCGAAGTCGCCGATCGCGGGGCTCTACGAGGTGAATCTCGGTACGCAGATCGTCTATAGCGATGCAACCGGCGACTACCTGGTGCTCGGCGATATCGTCGATGCCAAGACCCGCAAGAATCTGACCGAAGCGCGCCTGGCCGAAACCAACCGCATCGACTTTGCGAGCCTGCCGTTCGCGAACGCGGTGAAAGTGGTGAAGGGCAACGGCAGCCGCAAGATAGCGGTGTTTTCGGATCCGAACTGCCCGTATTGCAAGCAGCTCGAAACCACGCTGAAGTCGATCGACAACGTCACCGTGTACACCTTCCTGTACCCGGTGTTGTCGCCGGATTCGACCGTGAAGTCGAAGTCGATCTGGTGCTCGTCGGATCGCGCCAAGGCCTGGGAATCGTGGATGCAGGACCATCAGGCGCCGACCGCCGCCGGCACCTGCGACACCGCTGCCATCGACAAGAATCTCGCCCTCGGCCACGCCATGAACGTGGACGGCACGCCGACCGTGTTCCTCGCCGATGGCCGCCGCCTGCCGGGCGCCGTGCCAGCCGACCGGCTGGACAAGGAACTCGCTGCGGTGCACTAAACTGCCCGCACTGTCAGACAGGAGGCGCACTTTGCGCCTCCTGCCGTTTCTGGACCCCCATTCTTATAACCTACCTCGCCGATGAAGCCGATCCGCTACAGCATCGTTCCGAAGCAACCTGCCGCTCACCTGTTTGAAGTCACCGTCACCGTTGCCAATCCTGATCCGTCCGGTCAGCGCTTCATGCTGCCGGTGTGGATTCCCGGCAGTTATATGGTGCGTGAATTTGCCCGCAACATCGTGACGCTGCGCGCGTTCAACGAAGCGGGTCGCAAGGTGCGCGTCGAAAAGACCGACAAGCAGACGTGGCAGGCCGCGCCGGTCAACGGCGCACTGACGCTGCGCTACGAGGTATACGCGTGGGATATGTCGGTGCGGGCCGCGCATCTGGACGATACGACTGGCTTCTTTAACGCCACCAGCATGTTCCTCGCCGCGGTGGGTCACGAGGAGGTGCAGTGCGTGGTCGACATCCAGAAGCCGGCCGGCCCGGCTTACCGGAGCTGGCGCGTTGCCACGGCGCTGCCGGAGGCGCGCGGCACCAAGCGCTACGGCTTCGGCGAGTACACGGCGCAGAACTACGACGAACTGGCCGACCATCCGGTCACGCTTGGTGAATTCGCGCTGGCGACCTTCAAGGCCCATGGCGTGCCGCACGACATCGTGATCGCCGGCCGCGTCGTGGCACTCGATATGGAACGCCTCGCCGCCGACCTGAAGCGCATCTGCGAAGCGCAGATCGCCTTGTTCGAGCCGAAGTCGAAGAAGGCGCCGATGGACCGCTATGTCTTCATGACCCAGGCCGTCAGCGACGGCTACGGCGGCCTCGAACATCGCGCATCGACTGCGTTGATCTGCAACCGCACCGATCTGCCCGTTGAAGGCCGCCCGCAGACCACGGAAGGTTATCGGACCTACCTGGGCCTGTGCAGCCATGAGTACTTCCATACCTGGAACGTCAAGCGCATCAAGCCGGCCGCCTTCGCGCCGTACGACCTGACGCGCGAGAATTACACCTCGCTGCTGTGGCTGTTCGAAGGATTCACGTCGTATTACGACGATCTGATCCTGGTGCGCAGCGGTCTGATCACACAGGAAGAGTATTTCGGGCTGCTCGGCAAGGTGGTGGGCGGTGTGATGCGCGGCAGCGGCCGTCTGAAGCAGACTGTCGCCGAAAGCTCGTTCGATGCCTGGGTCAAGTACTACCGGCAGGACGAGAATGCGCCGAACGCGATTGTCAGCTACTACACCAAGGGCTCGCTGGTCGCGTTGGCGTTTGATCTGACGATTCGTGCGCAGACCAACAACCGCAAGTCCCTCGACGACGTGATGCGTCTGCTGTGGCAGCGTTTCGGACGCGATTTCTATCGCGGCAAGCCGGTTGGCGTTGAAGAGGATGAGGTCGAGGCGATTTTTGCCGAGGCAACCGGCGCCGAGTTGGGTGCGCTGTTCGAACACGCGGTGCGCAGCACGCGCGATCTGCCACTCGAGACGCTGCTCGAGCCGTTCGGCATTTCGCTCGCGCCCGAGGCCGACAAGAACGCCAAGCCATCGCTGGGTGCGCGCGTGCGTGGCGGTGCGGATTGCACGCTCGCCGCGGTGCATGATGGCAGCGCGGCGCAGAAAGCTGGCCTGTCGGCGGGCGACGTGCTGGTGGCGATCGACGGCCTGCGTGTCACTGGCTCGAATCTTGATTCGCTGCTCTCGCGTTACCTGCCGGGCGCGAAAGTGGAAGTGCACGCGTTCCGTCGCGACGAGTTGCGCACCGCCCAGGTCAAGCTGGACGGGCCTGAGGTGGCCCGTTACGCGCTCAGCGTCACGGACAAGCGCACGGCCGCGCGCAACTGGCGCGAGCGCTGGCTGGCAGGCTAAAGCAGGTCAAATCGAGGTGCGGACCGCTTAAATCCCGAGATTCGGCGGCGGATTGTTCTACCCTTGCAACAATCCGTCGCTGCTGGATGGCTTTTTCGCGGCCCAGTAAAAAAACACAATGGCTCCACTCGCGCAACACTGCGCGCCCCAACTGGAGTCAACCATGACCACGATTCTGCAAATCAACTCGGCAGCCCGCTCGCAAGGCGCGAACTCGACGCTGCTCGTCAACGAACTGACCGAAAAGCTGCAAAAGTCGCAACCGGGCGCGCAAGTCGTCGTCCGTAACCTGCAAGCTGAACCGCTGCCGCATCTGGACGACGAAGTCCTCGGCGCATTCTTCACGCCGGCCGACCAGCGCACCCCGGAACAAGCCGCCATCGCTGCACGCAGCGAAGCGCTGATCGCCGAACTGCAAGCCGCTGATGTCGTTGTGATCGGCGCGCCGATGTACAACTTCGGCATCTCGTCGCAACTGAAGACGTACTTCGACTTCATCGCTCGCGCTGGCATCACGTTCCAGTACACGGCGAACGGTCCGGAAGGCCTTGTGAAGGGCAAGAAGGTGTTCGTGGTTTCGGCACGCGGCGGCAAGTATCTCGGCACCCCGAACGATAGCCAGACGCCGTATCTGAAGAGCTTCCTCGGCTTCCTCGGCATGACCGACGTGAACTTCATCTACGCTGAAGGCCTGAACATGGGCCCGGACGCCGCTAGCGCCGCCCTGGCTGGCGCACGCGAAGCGATCGCTGCTGCGTAAGGATCGAGCGGTAGCGGTCCGCGCGTTGCGGAGCAGAAAAAACGCCACGGGATGGGCTTCCGTGGCGTTTTTGTTTTTGCGTTGCGTCTAAGCCTAAGCGAGCGTCTGCGCTTCGTCGGGCAGGCGCCAGTCGATTGGCTGACGCTTGTGCTCCGTCAGATACTCATTGGCTCGCGCGAAGTGCCCGCAGCCGAGAAAGCCTCGGTGCGCGGACAGGGGCGACGGATGCGGCGCCTCCAGCACGTAATGCGCCTTACCGCCGAGCAGCGCCCGCTTGGCCTGCGCATGTGCACCCCACAGCATGAACACCAGTCCGTCATGGCGCAGCGCCAGTTCGTGGATCAGCGTGTCGGTGCATTTTTCCCAGCCGCGCTTGGCGTGGCTCGCCGCTGCGTCGCGCTCGACGGTCAGCACTGTGTTCAGCAGCAGCACACCCTGTTTGGCCCAGGCATCGAGGCAGCCGTGTTGCGGCGGCTGGTGCCCCAGACTGGCGGCAATTTCCTTGAAGATGTTGCGCAGCGACGGCGGCGGACGCACTGCCGGCGGCACTGAAAACGCCAACCCGTGAGCTTGCGGCGTGCCGCGGTCTTCGCCGTGGTACGGGTCCTGGCCCAGGATGACGACTTTGACGTCGTCCGGGCTGGTGAGGCGAAGCGCGCGGAATACGTCCGCGGGATAAACCGTCTTGCCTGCGGCGCGTTCGCCGTCGACGAAGCGGCACAGTGGCGCGTAAGCGTCGCTCTCAATGAACGGTCGCAGATGCGCTCGCCATGCCGGCGGCAGTGCGTCGAACTGGGCTTCGAGCGAGGGGGTAGGCGTTGGCGTCGACGGCGTGGCTGACGCGGACGGCGTTTGCGGTACGACAGCGGGTTGGTCGGACGACTCGTCGCTAAACAATGAGGCTTGCGACGACGGGGAACGGGTTCGGGAGGCAGAGGTCATGACGCGCAAGTGTCGCAGCAAACGGGGCGTAGCTCAAGACGCACGGCAGGCCGTACTGCTGCGTCGCGCCAGCCGCCTGGTGTCTGGCGCCTGTCGTGCCGCGTGGTTTTTATTGCTCGCGCAGCCGATAGCCGCGTTGAGCCTTGCTGACGTTGTCCGGCGCGAGGCCAGGCACTTGGGCACAGAGTTCGTCGGCTAGCGCATACAGCGCCGCTTCGTCACCACTCTTCAATTCCAGTTCGACTTCGAGAATCGGCGCGCGGCGCGTCTCACCGTTGACCTCGGCGATCACGTCGCCCTGATCGATCGCCGCTTCAATCGTGGCGCCGTGACTGGCCACTTGCCACAGCGTGCGGGTGAAATCGGTGCGGAACAGTTCGATCAGGTCCGGCGCGGCCCCACGCAGCGCGGCGGCCACGGTGGGTTCGTCACAGGCCTGCAGCAGCGTATCGATTTCCAGTGCCTCACCGGCTATCGGCATTTCCCACTCGTGCCGGCTATGCATGCCTGCCGTCGCATTGCCCGCAGTCTTGAAGGTCTGCAGCCAGCCGTCCGGCGTATGGCGCAGGCGCAGCGCGCTTTTCGAGCGCGCCAGCGTCAACTCCGGCGTATCGAAGTAGATGTTGGCGAGTGCCACCGGGTGTCCCGCAGTGCCGGCGCGTGCGATGAACCACTGCGTCGCCGCGCTGACCTGGTCAGCCGGCAGCGTCAGCTTGATTTCACGTTCGATACCCATGGCGGCTGTTTTCCCAGTCAGCTTAGAAAAACATCCGCGCAAGTTCCGCGCCCGGTTCTTCGGCACGCATGAACGCTTCGCCGACGAGGAAGGTATGCACGTCCATCTGGCGCAGGCGCTCCACATCGACGCGCGAGAGGATGCCCGACTCGGTCACGACGATGCGATCTTCGGGGATCGACTCGAGCATGTCGATTGTGGTGTCGATCGACGTTTCGAAGGTGCGCAGATTGCGGTTGTTGATGCCGATCAGCGGTGTCTTCAAGGTGAGCGCTTCCATCAGCTCGTTCTTGTCATGCACTTCGACGAGCACGGCGAGCCCCAGCGAATGCGCGAACGCTTCGAGATCCTGCATCTGCGAGGTTTCGAGCGCGACGGCGATCAGCAGGATCGCGTCGGCGCCCATCGCGCGCGCTTCGACGATCTGGTACGGATCGATGATGAAGTCTTTGCGTAGCACCGGCAGGTCGCAGGCGGCGCGCGCTTCTTTCAGATAGGCAGTGCTGCCCTGGAAAAATTGCACGTCGGTGAGGACGGACAGGCACGCCGCGCCATGCTTGGCGTACGAACGCGCGATGTCAGCGGGCACGAAATGCTCGCGCAGCACGCCCTTGGATGGGCTTGCCTTCTTCACTTCGGCGATCACCGCAGCTTGACCCGCGGCATGTTTGGCGCGCAGCGCTCCGACAAAGTCGCGCTTGTCGCGCGCCGAGGCTTCGAGGCGCAGCTCTTCGAGCGGTGCGCTCAGTTCCGCCGCGCGGACCTCTTGGCGCTTAACGTCGATGATGCGTTCCAGAATGTCGCTCATAGGTGTCCCGATACAGAATTTAGTGCTTGAATTGCTGGGTGAAGCGAACCAGATCGTCGACCTTTGCCCGCGCCTTGCCGCTCGCGATCGCTTCGCGCGCCAGTTCGATGCCGTCGGCAATCGATGCCGCGACGTTGGCGGAGTAGAGTGCGGTGCCCGCGTTCAGCGTGACGATTTCGCGCGCCACGCCCGGCTTGTTGTCGAGCGCTTCGAGCAGCATCAGCTTGGATTCGCCGGCGTCGGCCACTTTCAGCGTGCGGTTCGACACCATCTGCATGCCGAAGTCTTCGGGGTGAATCTCGTACTCGCGCACCTCGCCGTCGCGCAATTCGCCGACCAGCGTCGCCGCGCCCAACGAGACTTCGTCCATCCCGTCCATGCCGTACACCACGAGCACGTGCTTGGCGCCGAGGCGCTGCATCACGCGTACCTGGATGCCGACGAGGTCCGCGTGGAATACGCCCATCAACTGGTTCGGCGCGCTGGCCGGGTTGGTCAGCGGTCCGAGGATGTTGAAGATGGTCCGCACGCCGAGTTCACGGCGCACCGGCGCGATGTTCTTCATCGCCGGATGATGATTCGGCGCGAACATGAAGCCCATGCCGGTTTCGGCAATTGAAGCCGCCACCTGTTCGGGCTGCAGATCGATATTGACGCCGAGCGCTTCGAGCACATCCGCGCTACCCGACTTGCTCGACACGCCGCGATTGCCGTGCTTCGCTACTTTCGCACCGGCTGCTGCCGTCACGAACATGGTCGCCGTCGAGATATTGAAGGTGTGCGAACCGTCGCCGCCGGTCCCGACGATATCGACAAAGTTCGAGTTGTCCTGCACTTCGACGTGCCGGGAGAACTCGCGCATCACCGTGGCGGCCGCGGTGATCTCGCCGATGGTCTCTTTTTTGACGCGCAGTCCCGTAATGATCGCGGCCGCCATCACCGGCGAGAGCTCGCCGCGCATGATGAGGCGCATCAGGTGCAGCATCTCGTCGTGGAAAATTTCGCGGTGCTCGATCGTGCGTTGCAGCGCTTCCTGGGGGGTAATCGACATGATTTCGCCTCGGTTGATCAAGCGCTGCGGCGCGCGGACACCAGCTTCGACTGCTTCACGAAATTCTCGAGCAAGGCATGGCCGTGTTCGGAGAGGATCGATTCCGGGTGAAACTGCACGCCTTCGACGGCCAGTTCCTTGTGACGCACGCCCATGATCTCGCCGTCCTCGGTCCACGCGGATACTTCGAGGCAATCGGGCAGCGATTCGCGCTCGATGGCGAGCGAGTGGTAACGCGTCACGGCGAAATGTTTCGGCAGGTCGGCGAAGACACCTTTGCAGTCGGTTTCGATGGTGCTCACCTTGCCGTGCATGATGGTCTGCGCACGCACGACGCGGCCGCCGAACGCCTCGCCGATCGCCTGATGGCCGAGGCACACGCCGAGAATCGGCGTTTTGCCGGAGAACTCGCGCAGCACGTCGAGCGTGATGCCGGCGTGTTGCGGGTTGCTCGGTCCGGGCGACAGGCAAATCCGCGCCGGGTTGAGCTTCGCGATTTCGTCCAGCGTGATTTCGTCGTTGCGATAGGTCCGTACGTCTTCGCCGAGTTCGCCGAAGTACTGGACCAGGTTGTAGGTGAATGAGTCGTAGTTGTCGATCATCAGCAGCATGGTCTGTCTCCGGTCAGAAGTCGCTATCGAGGCCGTCTTGCACCTGCTCGGCGGCGCGCAGCACAGCGCGCGCCTTGTTTTCGGTCTCTTGCCATTCGGATTCGGGCACCGAATCCGCGACGATACCCGCTGCCGCCTGCACATACAGATTGCCGTTGCTGATCACGCCGGTGCGGATCGTGATGGCCAGATCCATTTCGCCGGTGAACGACAGGTAGCCGACCGCACCACCGTACAGTCCGCGCTTGACCGGTTCGAGTTCGTCGATCAGTTCCATCGCCCGCACCTTCGGCGCGCCCGAGAGCGTGCCGGCCGGGAAGGTGGCGCGCAGCACGTCGAAATTGGTGGTGCCGGGTTTCAGCTTGCCTTCGACCGAGCTCACGATGTGCTGTACGTGCGAGTACTTCTCGATCACCATCTTGTCGGTGACGGTCACCGAGCCGATCTGCGCGATTCGGCCCACGTCGTTACGCGCGAGGTCGATCAGCATGACGTGCTCGGCGATTTCCTTCGGGTCGTTCAGCAGTTCGGTGGCAAGCTCGGCATCGCGCTCCGGCGTGTTGCCTCGCGGGCGGGTGCCGGCGAGCGGACGGATCGTGACGATCCGGTCTTCGCCGCGCTTTTCCTGGCGCACCAGAATTTCCGGCGACGCGCCGACCACGTGGAAGTCGCCGAAGTTGTAGTAGTACATGTAGGGCGACGGGTTCAGCGAACGCAGCGCGCGGTACAGGGAAAGGGGATTGTCGCGATACGGTTTCGTCAGACGTTGGCCAACCTGGACCTGCATCAGTTCGCCGGCGGCGATGTACTCCTTGGCCTTACGCACGGCGGCCAGGTAATCGTCTTTGGCGAATTCGCGGTAGATCTCGGTGCGCACGCTGGCGGAAGTCACCGGCGGCTGAACGGTGGTGCGCAGACGCTGGCGCAGGTCGCGCAGACGCTGCTTGGCACGGGTGTAAGCTTCGGGCGTGGTCGGGTCTGCGTAGACCACCAGATACAGCTTGCCGGCGAGGTTATCGATTACCGCCACTTCTTCGGTCAGCAGCAACTGGATATCGGGCAGGTTCAGATCATCCGGCGGCGCGCTGTGCGCGAGCTTTTTCTCGATGTAGCGCACCGCGTCATAGCCGAAGTAGCCGGCCAGGCCGCCCGCAAAACGTGGCAGGCCCGGGCGCTGGGCGACCTTGAAACGGCCCTGGAACTGCTGGATGAATTCGAGCGGATCGCCTTCGTGGGTTTCGACGACCTTGCCGTCCCGCACCACTTCCGACACGCCGTTGCGGGTGCGCAGTACGGTGCGCGCCGGCAGGCCAATGAACGAATAGCGGCCGAACCGTTCGCCGCCCACCACCGATTCCAGCAGGAACGAGTTGGCGCCATTGCGCTCGGGCTGCGCGAGCTTCAGGTATAGGGAGAGCGGCGTTTCGAGGTCGGCGAGCGCTTCGGCGATCAGCGGGATGCGGTTGTAGCCCTCGTTCGCGAGGGACTGGAATTCGAGTTCGGTCATGTTCCGATCCTGTTCATAGGTCCGTGCGCGGCGTGCGACGGACAAAGCGGGGCGATGCGCTGCCTGTGGCCGGTTAGACGAGACTGGGTCGTCTTAAAGACAAGGTTAGGCCAACCGGCGCGAGCTTTCCCGCGAAGCATGTAAAAGGTACGGGCGTGCCACGGTACTCGAGGTACACGACGGCCGCATGAACCGATGCGACGAAAACTGCTGGGAAAGGCGCGTGAGCGCAGCGAAGCAAAAAACGGTGCCGAAGACGAGCTTCAGCGTACCTCAGGAGAGGTTAGCGCGACCAGCGACGCCAGGGCCAGGCTCCCCGGTCGATGCTGCTCAGACTCCGTTTTTTGTTCAGAAACATGAGGATGAAGGACTTGTTAGGTCGATGTAGGGTGCGCTGCGATGGCCTTGGCGGCCTCGAGCAGCGAGGCAACTATACCATCCGATTTTATTGTTTGTATAGCCTGGCCATGGTTGTAGCCGTAGGGGACGGTGAGGGTTGCCATGCCCGCTGCGCGGCCGGCCAGCGCGTCGTTTTCCGAATCGCCGATTGCCACGGCGGCCTCGGGAGCGACCTGCAACTGCGCGCAGGCGGTCAGCATCGGCAGCGGATCGGGCTTCTTTTTTTCCAGGCTGTCGCCGCCGAGCACCACGCTGAAATAGCCGATCAGCCCATATTGCTCGAGCAGCTCCACGGCGAAGCGGTGCGGCTTGTTGGTGACGCACGCGAGGTTGAGGCCGGCGTCACGCATGGCGATCAGGCCGGCTTCGACGTCAGGGTACAGCCGCGTATGGCGGCCGTTGATCCTGGCGTACTCTTCCTGGTAGATGGCGAGCGCCTCGTCGAAACGGTCCTGCGCGTGGCTCGCTTCAAAGCGCGGCGCCAGCACACTGCGGATCAGGTGTTCCGAACCCTTGCCGACATAACCCACCACTTCCTCGCGTGACGTTTCCGCCGCGTCGAGCTGGGCGAGCATGCCGTTCAGGCCGGCCGTGAAGTCGTCCGCGGTGTCGATCATCGTGCCGTCGAGGTCGATGATCGCTGCCAGCAGGCGCGGGCCAGTGAAGACCGGCGCCGGAAAGGACGAGTATGAGGACGAAGGCGACGTGGCGCTTGCCGTCATGCGCGTTGCTCGACTTTGGCCAGTTCGGCGCGCATCTGGTCGATCACCGACTTGTAGTCGTGCTTGCCGAAGATCGCCGAGCCTGCCACGAAGGTGTCCGCACCCGCCGCCGCGATTTCGGCGATGTTGTCGATCTTCACGCCGCCGTCGACTTCGAGATGGATCTCGCGGCCGGTTTTTTCGTTGTACGCGTCGATGCGCTTGCGTGCTTCGCGCAGTTTGTTGAGCGCTTCGGGAATGAACGACTGGCCGCCGAAACCCGGATTCACCGACATGATCAGCACCAGATCGACCTTGTCCATCACGTGATCCAGATAGTTCAGCGAGGTGGCCGGATTGAACACGAGGCCAGCCTTGCAGCCGTGGTCGCGGATCAGCGACAGCGTGCGGTCGATATGGTCCGAGCCCTCAGGATGGAAGCTGATCACATTGGCGCCGGCTTTGGCGAAATCGGGCACGATCCGGTCGACGGGGCGCACCATCAGATGCACGTCGATCGGCACGTCGACGTGCGGGCGCAGCGCCTCGCAAACCAGCGGGCCGATGGTCAGGTTCGGCACGTAATGATTGTCCATTACGTCGAAGTGGATCCAGTCGGCGCCGGCAGCGACGACGTTGCGGACTTCTTCGCCGAGCCGCGAGAAGTCGGCCGACAGAATGCTGGGGGAAATACGGAATTGCGTCATGGCAGGGGCAGGCGGTAGGCGGAAAACCTCATTTTACCGTCTTGCGGGCCGCCAGGCCTTGTCCAGATGGGATTGCCCGGTTGCGGGCATGCCTTGCATGAAGCAGAATGCTTAACCATAGTAGGGCCTTTACCGGCGCGCCTGACCGCATGGGCGCCCGGGCCTCTCGCAGCGATTGACGACATCGTTTCACCAGACCGGAATCAGGATGAGCCAGTACGAATTCAGCGTAGCGGCGCAGGTACAGTACCTGCCCGACGAGTCGGACCCAGAGCGCCGGCAGTATGCGTTCGCCTACACGCTGACCATCCGCAACAGCGGTCAGGTGCCGGCACAACTGATTGCGCGCCATTGGGTGATTACCGATAGCGACAAGCACGAGCAGGAAGTGAAGGGGCTGGGCGTGGTCGGCCACCAGCCGCTGCTCAAACCGGGCGAGCAATTCGAATATACGAGTTGGGCGGTGATTGCGACGCCCGTCGGCACCATGCGTGGGGAGTACTTCTGCGTCGCGGAAGACGGCGAGCGGTTCGAAGCGCCGGTGCCCGAGTTCGTGCTGCGCATGCCGCGCACACTGCATTGAACCGGCGGCGTTGCGCGCGGTCTTTAAACTGCTTTAGCGTTGTTTGTCGCGGTTTGCTTTCTTCTTGCCGGACGACGTCCAGACAACGATGAAAACCAGCAGGAAGAGCGCGACTAGCGATTCCAGCGCGAAGATGAGCATCGGGTATTCGTCGAACAGATCAGACATGGCGGTTTCCATCAAGAACGAACATTGTATGCGTTTTGTCCGCACCGCCGCCGGCTGGCTGGGGGCGCTTTCGGTCGCTGTGATGCTGGCTTCGTGCGGCGGCGGCGGTGTGGTGCGGCCTTCCGGGCCGCCAACCGGCGCCGCGATCATCCCTGGGCAGATTGCCTCGGCGCGGCTGACACAGGTGGCGTGGCAGCAGGTGCCCGGCTGGCAGGACGATTCGCTGATCGGGGCGACGGCGGCGCTGCGGCAGAATTGCCTGCGGCTTGCCCGTCAGCCGAACTGGCAGCGCGCCTGTGCCGCGGCAGCGCAGATCGACGATCTGGATCTGACGAGCGCGCGCGCTTTCTTTGAAGCGTATTTCACGCCGTATCAGTTCGCCAATACCGACGGCACGCTCGACGGTCTCGTGACCGGCTATTACGAGCCGCTGCTGCGCGGTTCGCGCACGCGCCACGGTGTGTATCAAACCGCGCTGTACCGCTGGCCGGCAGGTTATCGTCCTGGCGGCGAACTGCCGAGCCGCGCGCAACTCGAGCGCTCGGGCGTGCTGAACGGCAACGAACTGGTTTGGGTCGACGACCCGATCGAGGCGTTTTTCCTGCAGGTGCAAGGCTCGGGGCGCATCGTGATGGAAGACGGCAGTGTCATGCGGCTCGGTTTTGGCGGGACTAACAATCAGCCGTACAAGTCGATCGGGCGATGGCTGCTCGATCGCGGTGAACTGACGCCGGCGCAGGCGACCATGCAGGGGATCAAGGCGTGGGCCCGCGCCAATCCGACTCGCGTCGGTGACTTGCTGGACACCAATCCGCGTTTTGTGTTTTTCCGCGAGATGCCGGGCGCGGAGACTATTCCGAGCGGTGGCGCGGATGGTCCGATTGGCGCGTTGGGCGTGCCGTTGACGCCGGAACGTTCGATCGCGGTCGATCCGTCGTCGATCCCGCTGGGCACGCCAGTGTTTCTGCAGACAACCCGTCCGCTTACTAACTCGCCGATGAACCGCCTGGTATTCGCGCAGGATACTGGGTCGGCGATCAAGGGCGGGGTGCGGGCGGATTACTTCTGGGGCCTGGGCGATGACGCCGGCGATCTGGCCGGCAAGATGAAGCAGGCCGGGCGGATGTGGTTGCTGTTGCCGAATTCGTGACTTTGCGGGAATAGCGAGGCAAGGAGGCGAGTCCGGGGACGGGTGCGTACCCGCGCAGCACTCGCCGTGCCGCCTACGGCCGCAGCGGTGCCGGCCGTACTTGCCGGCGCTCCCCGTCTCCAATTTTCTCAACCGCCCAGCCTACGCTTGTCCACGACGCGCCGCGCCTTTCCTACCGAGCGCTCGATACCGTTCACCGCCAACACATTCACCACCGCGCTGATACCGATCAGCGCCTTGATGTCGTAGGACAGCGCCTGCTTTGCTGTGGCGAGCGCGGTCGTGTCGGGTGCCGTTTCAGGGCAGGGTTCGACGTTCAGCGTCAGCACATCGAGCGGGCCTTCTTTCGTCAGCACGATCTGATAATGCGGTGCGAGGGCGTGCTGCTTGAGCAGCAGTTCCTCGATCTGCGTCGGGAAGACGTTCACGCCGCGCACGATCATCATGTCGTCCGAGCGGCCGGTGATTTTCTCCATCCGGCGCATGGTGCGCGCGGTTCCGGGCAGCAAGCGCGTGAGATCGCGGGTGCGGTAACGGATGATCGGCAGCGCTTCTTTCGTCAACGAGGTGAATACCAGTTCGCCCAGTTCGCCGTCCGGCAGTACCTCGCCGGTTTCCGGATCGATGATCTCCGGGTAAAAGTGATCTTCCCAGATGGTCGGGCCGTCTTTGGTCTCGATGCATTCCGACGCGACGCCCGGACCCATCACTTCCGAGAGACCGTAAATGTCGACCGCATCGATGCCCATGCGCTTCTCGATCGCGCTGCGCATGTCGTTGGTCCAAGGCTCGGCCCCGAAGATGCCGATACGCAACGAACATTGCGCCGGGTCGATCCCTTGCCGTTCGAGCTCGTCAGCGATCGACAGCATGTAGCTCGGCGTCACCATGATGATGTCGGGGCGGAAATCCTGAATGAGCTGAACCTGCTTTTCTGTTTGGCCGCCGCCGAAGGGGATCACGGTGAGGCCGGCGCGTTCTGCGCCGTAGTGGGCGCCCAGGCCGCCGGTGAACAGGCCGTAGCCGTAGCTGATGTGCACCTTGTCGCCACGCCGTGCGCCGGCTGCGCGAATCGAGCGGGCGACGACGTTGGCCCACGTGTCGATATCGCGCGCCGTGTAGCCGACCACGGTCGGCTTGCCGGTCGTACCCGAGGACGCGTGAATCCGTGACACCTGGTCCTGTGGAACCGCGAACATCCCGAATGGGTAGTTGTCGCGCAGATCGCTCTTGGTCGTGAACGGGAAGCGGGCCAGGTCCGCGAGCGTTTTCACCTCACCTGGATGGACGCCAGCCTCATCGAACTTGCGCCGATAGACCGGCGAATTCTCATAAGCGTGGGTGAGCGACCATTTCAGCCGTTCAAGCTGAAGTGCGGCGAGTTCGTCGCGGCTCGCCGTTTCGATCGGCTCGAGCGGGAGCGGGGTGTTCATCGAATGTCTCCTTGCTTCTACAGAATGGATGGCAGCGTGCGCGACGGCACCGGACCGGTGTCGTGCGCGCTGCGGGTTCAGCTTTCCGTTGGAATAACACTGCCTCTTATTTGGGCAGATTTGCCGCGAAACATCGCCACGGTTTCGTCCGCGCGATTGGTGACACGAATGTCGTAAATGCCGGTGCGGCCGCTCAACGTTTGTTCGATAGCTTCCGCGGTGAGTACGTCGTCGCCCTGTACCGGACGAAGAAACTCGATCGAGCACCCTGCTGCCACCGTGCGGATGTTGTAGCTATTGCAGGCGAACGCGAAGCTGGAATCGGCCAGCGTGAAGATCAGGCCGCCGTGGCAGATTTGATGGCCGTTGAGGAAGTCGGGGCGCACGGCCATGCGTAGACGAGCATAGCCGGGACGGACCTCCAGCAGTTCGATCCCTAGCGCGCGGCTGCAGGCGTCGGCCGCATACATGGCTTCGGCGGTGGCGCGCGCCAGTTCGTTGGCCGAGAGGGCGCCGCCGCCTTCCGGCCGGGGTGTGATGTCGGCGGCTTGTTCGGGGTGCGCGGACATCTTAGCGGCCCTCGAAACGCGGCGCGCGTTTCTCGATGAAGGCTTGCACCCCTTCTGCGTAGTCGTGGGATTCGCCTAACTCGCGCTGCAGATCGCGCTCCAGATCGAGCTGCTGATCGAGTGTTTGCATGACGCCCGCGCGCATCGCCTGCTTGATTGCGGCGATGGCGCGCGTGGGTTGCTGGGCGAGCTGGGCGGCGAGTTTGGCCGACACGGCTGCGAGGTCGGCGTCGTCGACAACCTGCCAAACGAGTCCCCAGTTTTCGGCTTTTTCGGCGCTGAGCTTGTCGCCGGTAAGGGCGAGCCCGAGCGCCCGGGCCATGCCGACACGTTGCGGCAGGAACCATGTACCGCCCGAATCCGGCACCAGGCCGATTTTCACGAATGCCTGGATGAAGCTGGCCGAGCGTGCCGCGAGGACGATATCGCAGGCAAGCGCGAGATTGGCGCCTGCACCTGCTGCCGTGCCGTTCACGGCGGCGATCACCGGCAGGGGCAACGCCTGCAGGCGGCGAATCAGCGGGTTGAAGTGCTGGTCGATCAACTCGCCGAGGTCGGTCATCGCGCCGGGCGTGAAATCGAGGTCGGCAAGATCCTGGCCCGCGCAAAAGCCACGGCCAGCGCCGGTCAGCACAAGGGCTCGCGCGCCTGCGGGGACCACTTCATCGAGCGCGGCGCTCAGTTCCCGATGCATTGCGCGCGTGAAGCTGTTGAGCTTGTCGGGGCGGCTCAGCGTCAGGGTGGCGACGCGGCTCGAAGCGTCGAAATCGACGCGGATCGCTTCATATGACATCGGTTGTCTCCTCCTGCAGGCAATTGAAAAGCGTGTGAGCGGGGTCCGGTTGCTTCAGACCCGCTCGATGGCAAGTGCGATACCTTGGCCGACGCCAATGCACATCGTGCACAGGGCGAACCGGCCGTTCACGCGTTCGAGCTGATAGAGCGCGGTGGTGATGAGTCGCGCTCCGGAGGCGCCGAGCGGATGGCCGAGCGCGATCGCTCCACCATTCGGGTTCACGCGCGGATCGTCATCGCGCAGGCCAAGCGTGCGCAGCACCGCTAGTCCCTGCGATGCGAAGGCTTCGTTCAATTCGATAACGTCGAATTGTTCGAACGACATCCCGAGCTGCTTGAGCAGCTTCTGCGCTGCAGGAGCCGGGCCGATACCCATGATGCGCGGCTCGACGCCGGCCGTGGTCATGCCGATGACGCGTGCGCGACGGCGCAGCCCGTATTGATCTGCCGCCTCCTGATTGGCGAGTAGCAGCGCGCAGGCGCCGTCATTGACCCCCGAGGCGTTGCCGGCGGTGACGCTACCGTCGGGGCGTACAACGCCTTTGAGCTTGCCGAGCGCTTCGAGCGAGGTCTCGCGAGGATGTTCGTCGAGTGTGACTCGAACCGGATCGCCTTTCTTCTGGGCTATCTCGACTGCGACAATCTCTTGCGCCAGAGTGCCGTCGCGTTGCGCCTGAGCTGCCTTTTGCTGGCTGCGCATGGCGAACGCGTCCTGGTCCGCGCGGCTTACGCCGAATTCGACCGCGACGTTCTCGGCGGTTTCGGGCATCGAGTCGACGCCGAAGTCGCGCTTCATCAGCGCGTTGACGAAGCGCCAGCCGATCGTCGTGTCATAAATGTCCGCTTGCCGCGAGAACGCGGTAGTTGCCTTGCCCATCACGAACGGCGCTCGGGTCATGCTCTCGACGCCCCCCGCGATCATCAGGCGCGCTTCACCTGCCTTGATGGCCCGCGCGGCTGTGCCGACCGCGTCCATACCCGATCCGCACAGACGATTGATGGTGGCGCCTGGCGCATCGGTGGGCAAACCGGCGAGCAGGGCAGCCATGCGCGCGACGTTGCGATTGTCCTCGCCGGCCTGGTTCGCGCAGCCGTAGATCACATCGTCGAGCGCGCGCCAGTCCACGCCGGGGTTGCGTTCGATCAGTGCCTTGATAGGCACCGCGCCCAGATCGTCGGCACGGACATCTTTCAGGGCGCCGCCGTAGCGGCCGAATGGGGTGCGAATCGCGTCGCAGATGAAGGCGTCGTTCATGCTGTGTTCCTGCAGATGGCGAACCGGGCTGGAATGCCGGTCCGATGTCTCATGTTAGTGACGGCAGGTCGAGTGCGCCATTCGGCCAGACGGCCTAAGACGCATCGACCCTTTCCGTCTTATGACGTTTAGCCGACTGCCACCGGCGCCGCTTTCGGTTCAACATGAACGCGACTTTGAACGACGCGGAATCGGTTTGCCACGAATGCAGCATCTGCGAGCGCGGCGTTGGCGGCCGGGTTTGCTCCGGTGCCGTGGAAATCGGAGAACGCGGCAGACTGGTTGACGAACACACCGCCCGTCAGATTGATGGACAGGGCTACGCCGCCGCGAATCGAGGCTTCGTGAGCGGCTTCGATCACAGCCTCGTCTGTGCTGTAGACCGACAGCGTCAGTGCACCGTGTTCCGCGGCGAGCTTGCCGGCCAGTTCCAGAGACTGCGCCGTCGAATCGGTGGCGATGACGAACGAGATCGGGCCGAACCATTCCTTGGCGAATTTTGCCGAGTCGGTAGCGGCGTCGAGTTGCAGCACGAGCGGTGTGCGCACTCGTGCGCCTGCAAAAGCCGGATGTTCGAGCGATTGGCTCTCGGCCAGCACGTGGCCTAGCTTGCTTGCTTCATCGAGGCGTTGGACGACGCCGTCATTCTGGATGGCGCCGAGCAGTTCGACGGCGCGCGCTGGGTCGGCAACCAGTTTCTGCACGGCGCCGGCGATAGCCTGGGCGACTGCTTCGAAGCTGAGCTGACCTTCCGCGGTGCGGATGCCGTCGCGCGGCACGTAGATGTTTTGCGGCGCGGTACACATCTGGCCGGAATAGAGCGCCAGTGAAAAAGCGATGTTCCGCGCGACGGCCTTGATGTCGTCGGCCGAGTCGATCACGATCTGGTTGACACCTGCTTTCTCGGTGTACACCTGCGCCTGGTGTGCATGGCGCTCAAGCCAGGTGCCGTTTTGCGTGCTGCCGGTGAAGTCGATCAGCTTGATGTCCGGACGCAGCGCGAGATCCTGAACCAGTGCGCCGTCGTTCGGGTTGGTGGCGAGCAGGGTCACGACGTTGGGATCGAAACCGGCTTCGCGCAAGACGTCGCGGGCGATGCGTACGGTGATCGCTAGCGGCAGGATCGCGCCGGGGTGGGGCTTGACGATGACGGTGTTGCCCGTTGCCAGATCGGCAAAGAGCCCCGGATAACCGTTCCACGTGGGGAAGGTGCAGCAGCCCAGTACCAATCCGGTGCCGCGCGGAACGACCGTATAGCGCTTATGCATCGCGAGCGCCGGGTTTTTGCCTTGTGGCTTTTCCCAGTGCGCGTCAGCGGGGATGCGGCGCAACTGGTCCCATGCGTAGACAACGGCCTCGAGCGCGCGGTCCTGGGCGTGCGGGCCACCTGCCTGGAACGCCATCATGAACGCCTGGCCGGTGGTGTGCATGACGCTGTAACCAATCTCGAAGCTCGCACGATTCACGCGCGCCAGAATTTCGAGGCTTACGCCGATCCACGCTTTCGGACCCGCGGCACGCCAGGCGCGTTGTGCATCCGCAGCCGCGGCGAGCAGTGTATCCGGGTCGGCCTTGGGATAGCGGATGTCGAGCGGGAAGCCGAACGGCGAGACTTCTGCGCCAATGGTTTCGCCGGTGCTCGGCTGATCGAGTTCGAAGGTCCGATGCAGGTGTGCTTTGAATGCTGCTTCGCCGTCGGCGTTCGCTGTTTCCCCGTACACTTTCGGACTGGGCATTTCGACGAACGGGCTCCAGTAGCCGCGCGTCTCGATGGCGGCGAGCGCCTTTTGCAGCGTGGCTTCGTGCTTGGAAAATAGCGGATGTGTCATGGCGAGAGGTGAGCTGAACGTTAGAGGGGAGACCTTGTCGAATAATTGACCGACCGGTTGGTTGGGGAATTTTAGCATTATTAAGATCGCGGCGCGAAGCGTTTTCGCGCTACTCACTCTTCATACAAAAGGAGGCTGCATGGCTTACGAAAATATTCTGGTGGAGACCCGTGGGCGGGTTGGTCTTGTGACCCTGAATCGTCCCAAAGCGCTGAATGCGCTTAACGATGCGCTAATGGACGAGTTGGGCGAGGCGCTGAAGGCGTTCGACGCCGACGACGAGATCGGGGCGATCGTCATCACGGGTAGTGAAAAGGCATTCGCTGCGGGTGCAGATATCGGCATGATGGCGACCTATACATATATGGATGTGTACAAGGGCGACTACATCACGCGCAACTGGGAAACCGTGCGTTCGATCCGCAAGCCCATCATTGCGGCGGTTGCGGGCTTCGCGCTCGGCGGTGGCTGCGAGTTGGCGATGATGTGCGACATCATTTTCGCCGCGGATACGGCCAAGTTCGGTCAGCCGGAAATCAAGCTCGGCATCATGCCGGGTGCGGGCGGTACGCAACGGTTGCCGCGCGCGGTGTCGAAGGCGAAGGCGATGGATCTGTGTTTGACGGCGCGTTTCATGGATGCGGCCGAGGCGGAGCGTGCAGGGCTCGTGTCACGTGTGCTTCCTGCTGCGTCGTTAGTGGAGGAAGCGGTGGCTGCTGCAACTACGATCGCTGAGTTCCCGCTGCCCGCTGTGATGATGGTGAAGGAGTCGGTGAATCGGGCTTATGAGACGACCCTTGCCGAAGGGGTGCACTTTGAACGCCGACTGTTCCATTCCCTGTTCGCGACTGAGGATCAGAAAGAGGGGATGGCCGCGTTCGTCGAGAAGCGCAAACCAGTGTTCAAGCATCGGTAAATGGGATGCTCAAAATAACGCTTGCAAGGCGAGGGTCGGCTCGCTAGAATCTCGTTCTTTCGCGTTCCGGAAAACGGAGCGCGGAGAAGCGGGAGAGCCAGCAGTGGCAAGGCTTTCGGCGACGTGGGCAGGTTCAGGAAGTTGAAAAAACCTGTTGACGAAGTAGCGAAAGTTCTTCATAATCTCGTTTCTCTGCTGCTGATGCAGCGACGCAGAACGAAGCGGTGCCGGGTAGGTGAAGTTGGTGCGGTTTCGGTGGTGAGTGCGTAATCGATCTTTAAAAATTAACAGCCGATAAGTGTGGGCGCTTGATAGCGACGCGAGGTGGGTTCTTCGGAGCTTGCCGACAAGCGAAAGTATCAAGTCTCACACAGTAATGAAAGGAAGGTTTTCCTGTCTCTGGACAGGTTAATCATTCGTCAGTACGTTGAGTGAGCGACCGGTTGGTAAAACAACCGAAAACAGTAACAGGAATTGAACTGAAGAGTTTGATCCTGGCTCAGATTGAACGCTGGCGGCATGCCTTACACATG
>NZ_FNCJ01000027.1 GCF_900100735.1 Paraburkholderia phenazinium
TTCGACTTGCATGTGTAAGGCATGCCGCCAGCGTTCAATCTGAGCCAGGATCAAACTCTTCAGTTCAATTCCTGTTACTGTTTTCGGTTGTTTTACCAACCGGTCGCTCACTCAACGTACTGACGAATGATTAACCTGTCCAGAGACAGGAAAACCTTCCTTTCATTACTGTGTGAGACTTGATACTTTCGCTTGTCGGCAAGCTCCGAAGAACCCACCTCGCGTCGCTATCAAGCGCCCACACTTATCGGCTGTTAATTTTTAAAGATCGATTACGCATTCACCACCGAAACCGCACCAACTTCACCTACCCGGCACCGCTTCGTTTTGCGTCGCTGCATCAGCAGCAGAGAAACGAGATTATGAAGAATCTTTTTCGTTTCGTCAACAACATTTTTTCGCTTTCGCTTAAAACCTTGTTGACGCTACGGCCGCTGGTTTCGGCAGCGGCGCTCGTTCGCAAACGAGGAGGCGAATAGTAGGCGAACCGCGGCCGTATGACAAGGGTTTGACGGAAATGTTTTTTTGGCGAGTCACTTCCGAGTCGAATTTGCTACCGCATCAAGCGGAATCGCCTCAGCCATTGCGGCATAGCCTGCGTCGCTCGGATGGATATGATCGCCGCTGTCGTACCCGCGCTGCAGGCGCGCGGGCTGAGCCGGATCCCGCAGGGCCGCGTCGAAATCCACCACGGCGTCGAACGCGCCAGCCATCCTGATCCATTGATTCACTGCCGATCGGATGCTTTCGCGCTGCGGCGGCAACGAAGCCGGGGTGAGCGTCGCACCGAACACGCGCACGCCATGCCGGTGAGCCTCGGCGATCACCCGCTTGTAGCCTGCGATCAGGTCGGCTGCGCTCACCGTTGTGTGCGGATAATCGCAATCCAGCCCAGCGCGCGGCGGCATCGAAGAGAAATTGATGTCATTGATGCCGATCAGCAGGATCGCTGTCTTCACGCCCGGGCGCTCCAGCACGTCCCGGCCGAAACGCTTCGCGAGCGCATCGCCATAGCAAGGGGAATCGCTAAGCAAGCGATTGCCACTTATCCCCAGATTGACGACAGCGGTAGAGCGGTCCCCCGAGCGGGCAAGGCGGCGTGCGAAAGCGTCTGGCCAACGGTGATTCTCGTTCAAGCTCGAGCGCATGCCATCGGTGATCGAGTCGCCAATCGCGGCAATCGCAGCAGCGGACGGAGCCTCTACCGACAACCCCGTCACCCAGGCGAACTGGGTAAAACGCTGTGCAAATGCGCCGCCCATCGCGTCATCCGCATGATTGCCGGGGAGTGAGACATAGTTGACCTGATTCGACACGCGGTGCCACGCCACCAAACGCTGGTCTGCCCCCATGTAGGAACTGATCGCATACGGGGCGCCAGCGACAATATCGAACTCAACCGCGTCGCTATCCAGTTCGCCGCCGGGCGGCACGATCACCGACACCTTGCCGCCGAACGTCACCTTAGCCCCACCGTTCGCTTGCGCAGCCGCGCCACCCGCCGAACGTGCAATCCGCAATTCCTGGATCACCAGCGGCGTCTTGCCATATTCATTACTAAGGTGAATCCGGACAGTGCTGCCGGAAAGAGTGGGATAGACGATCTGCCGGACCGTGCGTCCAGCTACCTCAGGTGCACGGTAAAGCGGCGGCAGGTTAGCCTGCTGGGGAATGGACTGAAGCGCGGTCGCCCAGGTCGCAACCCAGTGCGTGGGCGTATCGGCGGCAAGCGCCGCCGGCGTGACGGCAAATTGGGCAAGCAGAGCGGCGCCGCACGCGGCGGCCAGAGTACGGAGGGTCATTCGGGGAGTAGGCAAAAGGCAAAGCGCCCATTGTGCCCGATCGATCGGGACCGGTGGCGGGCGTAAGGCGCCCATCGCGACCAACCCCTCCCCCGCCAGACTACACCCTACTGAGCGCTTGCCGCCGTAAGATTCAGCGCCAGGGCTTGCGCCACCTCAATCCCGTCGATCGCGGCAGAATAAATCCCGCCGGCATAGCCCGCGCCTTCACCGGCCGGGTAAAGGCCCTGCACGTTCATGCTCTGGTAATCGTCTTTGCGGCGGATCCGGATCGGCGACGAGGTGCGCGTCTCCACCCCCGTCAACACCGCGTCATCCATCGCGAAACCCGCGATCTTGCGGTCGAGTTGCGGAAGCGCCTCGCGAATCGCTTCGATCACATAGTCGGGCAGCGCCGCACTGAGATCGGTGGGATGCACGCCCGGTTTATACGAGGGCACGACCGAACCGAGCGAGGTGGACGGCCGGCCGGCGATGAAGTCGCCCACCCGCTGCCCCGGCGCGCAGTAATTGCTGCCGCCCAGTTCGAACGCGCGCTCTTCCCATTTGCGCTGGAAGGCGATGCCGGCAAGCGGCCCGCCGGGGTAATCCTCCGGCGTGATCCCGACCACGATGCCCGCATTGGCGTTGCGCTCGGCGCGCGAGTACTGGCTCATGCCATTGGTCACCACGCGGCCCGGCTCGGAGGTCGCCGCCACCACGGTTCCGCCTGGGCACATGCAGAAGCTATAAACCGCCCGCCCGTTGCTACAGTGATGCACCACCTTATAGTCGGCGGCGCCCAGTTGCTTATGCCCTGCGAACTTGCCAAAGCGGCTGCGATCGATCAGGCCTTGCGGGTGTTCGATGCGAAAGCCGAGCGAAAACGGCTTCGCTTCTATATAGACACCGCGCTTGTGCAGCATTTCGAAGGTATCGCGCGCGCTGTGGCCGACCGCCAGCACCACGTGCTCGCACGGCAGCGTCTCGCCAGTGGACAACTGGAGCGCACGCACCTTGCCGTTCTCGATCTCGATGTCCTCGACGCGCGTCTCGAAGCGCACTTCGCCGCCAAGCTCGTGAATGGTGGCACGCATCTTCTCCACCATGCTCACCAGGCGGAACGTGCCGATATGCGGCCGGCTCAGGTAAAGAATGTCTTCCGGCGCGCCCGCCTTGACAAACTCGTCAAGCACCTTGCGGCCATAGTGATGCGGATCCTTGATCTGGCTGTACAGCTTGCCGTCGGAGAATGTTCCGGCCCCGCCTTCGCCGAACTGTACGTTGGATTCGGGATTGAGCACCGACTTACGCCACAGGCCGAAGGTGTCCTTGGTGCGCTCGCGCACGGCCTTGCCGCGTTCCAGAATAATGGGGCGGAAACCCATCTGCGCGAGGATCAGCCCCGCGAACAAGCCACATGGGCCCATGCCGATCACAACCGGGCGCGGTCCTGTCGGGTGCTTGGGCGCCTTGGCGACAAAGCGATACTCCATGTCCGGCGTCACGCTGCAGTGCGGCACGCTGCCGAGGCGCTTCGAAACCGTCGCTTCGTCCTTCACCTCGACATCGACGATATAGGTCAGCTTGATATCGGCGCGCTTGCGCGCATCGTGCGCGCGGCGGAACACGGTGTAACGGACGAGCCCGTCAGCCGCCACCCCGAGCTCGGCGAGGCGCGCGAGAACCGCGGCATCGAGAGCGCTTTCAGGGTGATCGAGCGGGAGTTTGATTTCGCTTAAACGTAACATGGAGACCGGGGATGCAGGAGGCGCAAAATCGCAGCCAATCCGCGATTTTATAGGTTCTGCCGCGGGCCAGGGCAGCAACGTCTGAGATTGGCAGCCTTGCAGCCGCCATTTCGCGGCCAGACAACACTATCAGGCAGCCCTTTTCAGGGGCGCGGCGCAATCACGTAGCCCTTGCGCTCCAGGTCGCGGCGATACCACTGGTTCGCTTTCATGCCGCAGTAAACCGCGAACGCGATACTAAGCACCAGGCTGATCACATCGGCCGTCATCCCGGCGAAGCCAATCAGACCAATCGCCAGATCCGCCGACAGCATGAACAGCGCAACCAGCCACATTCGCTTCATCAGCGCCCAGATAAAGCCCAGCAGAAAAGCAGCCCAACTGAAACCGGTGCTCACCTCGACCGTTTCTCCTCGCGCCGGATGCTGCAAATAGATCCGCTCCGTCATTTCTCTCCGCCCTCGCGTCTAAGTCAACCCGGCGCGCGCCGCGCCGACCTCCACCGTACCCTATTTGCGCCGTCCGAACCTACCTTAAGCCACTCTCAAAAAAATCATTAACCGACCGGTCGGTTGGTTTATACTGCCGAACACAGACAACTTCGGACGAGAGCGTTCGCCATGTACACGCAATCCCTCGACATTCCCGGCAACGTTGCGCCACTGGACGCGGCCGGCGGCTCGCCTGAGCAGGCGCGTTTCGACGCAGTCATGGACGCAGACGGCAAAATCGAGCCGCAGGACTGGATGCCCGACGCCTACCGCAAGACGCTGGTGCGGCAGATCTCGCAGCACGCGCACTCGGAAATCGTCGGCATGCTGCCCGAAGGCAACTGGATCACCCGCGCCCCAAGCCTGAAGCGCAAGGCCATTCTGCTGGCCAAGGTCCAGGATGAAGCGGGCCACGGCCTCTATCTATATAGCGCAGCAGAAACGCTCGCGGTGTCGCGCGATCAACTGATCGACGCCCTGCACGCCGGCAAAGCCAAATATTCGAGCATTTTCAATTATCCGACGCCCACGTGGGCGGATGTCGGCGTGATCGGCTGGCTGGTCGACGGCGCCGCGATCATGAACCAGATCCCGCTGTGCCGCTGCACCTATGGCCCGTACGCCCGGGCAATGATCCGCATCTGCAAGGAAGAGTCGTTCCACCAGCGCCAGGGTTTCGACGCGCTGCTGTCGATGATGAACGGCACCGAAGCGCAGCGCGAGATGGTCCAGCAGGCGGTGAACCGCTGGTGGTGGCCGGTGTTGATGATGTTCGGCCCGAGCGACAAGGATTCGATCCACAGCAATCAGTCGTCAAAATGGGGCATCAAGCGCATCTCCAACGATGACCTGCGCCAGAAGTTCGTCGACGCTACGGTCGACCAGGCCAAGCTCCTCGGCGTGACGCTGCCGGATGCGGACCTGAAATGGAACGAAGCGCGCGGTCACTACGACTACGGCGACATCGACTGGGAAGAGTTCTGGCGCGTCGTCAACGGCGACGGCCCGTGCAACCGCGAGCGTCTTGCCACCCGGGTGAAGGCGCATAACGACGGCGCCTGGGTACGCGAGGCCGCGCTCGCCCACGCGGAAAAGCAGCGCCAGCGCGCACAACAGCACGCCGCGTAAGCCCGGCGACGATCAGCTCAATGCGGGCAGTACCCGGTAGCAGTTGGCAAAAGCCGGCCCCACTGGGCAACCGCAGAGAAACAAGCAGCGAAGGATTCAGGAGATTCGAGAATGGACAAGCCGATGAACAAAGAATGGCCGATCTGGGAAGTATTCGTGCGCAGCAAGCAGGGGCTCGACCATAAGCACTGCGGCAGCCTGCACGCGGCCGACGCGCCGATGGCCCTGCGCATGGCGCGCGACGTGTACACGCGCCGCCAGGAAGGCGTGAGCATCTGGGTGGTGCCGTCCTCGGCGATCACCGCGTCCGACCCGCAGGACAAGGCGGAGCTGTTTGAACCGGCCGGCGACAAGATTTACCGCCATCCGACGTTCTACACGCTCCCCGACGAAGTCAACCACATGTAAGCGCGTCATGGACATCACGCCCCAACACCTTTCCTACGTGCTGCGCCTCGCGGACACCGCCCTGATCCTCGGTCAGCGCAATGCCGAGTGGTGCGGTCACGGCCCGATCCTCGAAGAGGACATCGCGCTCGCCAACATGAGCCTCGACCTGATCGGCCAGGCGCGCCTCCTGTACACGCACGCCGCGACGCTCGAGCACGCGCTCACCGGCGCCAGCAAGAGCGAGGACGACTACGCATACTTTCGCACCGAGCGCGAGTTCGCCAACTACACGCTCGCGGAACTGCCGCATTACGGACCGTTAGCGGGCACTGCCCATGCCGATAAGGACTACGCGGTCACGATCGTGCGCAATTTCCTGTATTCGACGCTGATGGCACATCTGTGGACAGCGCTCAGCGCCTCGACCGACGCGCAACTCGCAGCAATTGCCGCGAAGTCGATCAAGGAGACGCGCTACCACGTGCATCACGCCGGCGAATGGCTAATCCGCCTTGGCGACGGCACGGAAGAATCGCATCGCCGCGCGCAAGACGCGCTCGACTATCTGATGCCGTACACGCGCGAGTTCTTCAGCGTCGACGCGGTTGAAGAAGCCATTGCAGCAGCCGGCATCGGCCCGCTGACGGCCGATCTGCAGGCCGCCTGGGAGGAAGACGTGCGCGCCGCGCTAAGCGAAGCCACGCTCACCCCGCCCGAACCGGTGAAGCACATCACGACCGGCAAGCATGGCGAGCACTCCGAACACATGGGCTACGTGCTGGCTGAGATGCAGAGCCTCGCGCGGCAACATCCCGGCGCAAGCTGGTAAGCCCCGCACGGAGCAAGACGATGACCTCGACCGCAAACCTCGCCGACACGCTGGACCCTGTGCTGGAGCGCGCATGGACTGTGCTCGAAACGGTGCCCGACCCGGAGATTCCGGTGGTGTCGATTCGCGAACTCGGCATTCTGCGCGACGTGCGCCGTGCTGCTGACGGCGTGCTCGAGGTCGTCATCACGCCGACCTACTCCGGCTGCCCGGCCATGTCGCAAATCGCCGAAGACGTGGCCCACGCGCTGGAAGTCGCCAAGCTCACGCCGTACCGTGTCGCCACCGTGCTCGCGCCCGCCTGGACCACCGACTGGATGACCGCCGAGGCGCGCGACAAGCTGCGCGCCTACGGCATCGCCCCGCCAACCGGCAATTGCGCGAGCGAGGCGCCCGGCGAGAAAGTGATCCGCTTCGTCCCCAAGGCGCTGCCCGCGCCAACCTGTCCGCGCTGCGGCTCCGCTCACACGGAACGTCTCGCGCAGTTCGGCTCGACCGCCTGCAAGGCGCTGTACCGCTGCATCGATTGCCGCGAACCCTTCGACTATTTCAAACCATACTGATATGGCCACCCCGCAATTTCATCCCCTGCGTATCCGCGAAGTCCGGCCCGAGACCGCCGACGCGGTCTCGGTCGCCTTCGAAGTGCCTGTCGAACTGCGCGAGCTTTATCGCTTCACGCAAGGCCAGTTCGTCACGCTGAAGACGCACATCGACGGCGAGGAGACGCGACGTTCGTACTCGATCTGCGTCGGCGTCACCGATTACGACCGCGACGGCGAACTGCGCATCGGCATCAAGCGCGTGCGGGGCGGCCGCTTTTCGAACTTCGCCTTCGACACCCTGCAACCCGGTCATACGATCGACGTGATGACGCCCGATGGCCGTTTTTTCACGCACCTGAACGCGGAACAGGGCCAGCAATACCTTGCCTTTTCCGGCGGCTCGGGCATCACGCCGGTGCTCGCGATCATCAAGACCACGCTCGAAGTCGAGCCGCGCAGCACGTTTACGCTGGTCTACGGCAACCGTAGCGTCGACCAGATCATGTTCGCCGAAGAACTGGAAGACCTGAAGAACCGCTTCATGAACCGGTTCGTTCTGTACCACGTGCTCTCGGACGATCTGCAGGATGTGGAGTTGTTCAACGGCGTGCTGGATCAGCAAAAGTGCGCGGACTTCATCGAGAACCTGGTGCCGGCCGAGGCTATCGACGAAGCCTTCATCTGCGGTCCCGCACCAATGATGGACGCCGCCGAGGCCGCGCTAAAGGCGGCGGGCCTCACGCAGGACAAGATTCACGTCGAACGCTTCGGCTCACCGTTGCCGCAGGCCGGGGTTCCGCCGGTCGAGATCACAGAAAATACCCCGGCGGCGGACCTCGAGATCGTGCTCGACGGCAAGAAGCGCAAGCTGCGCCTGCCCTACCAGGGCGTGAGCGTGCTCGATGTCGGCCTGAAGGCCGGGCTCGCGCTGCCGTACGCGTGCAAGGGCGGCGTGTGCTGCACCTGCCGTGCCAAAGTGCTCGAGGGCGAAGTGCGGATGGAGAAGAACTACACGCTGGAAGAGCACGAAATCCGCGACGGTTTCGTTCTGACCTGCCAGTGCCATCCGGTCAGCGACCGGGTAGTGGTCAGCTACGACGAACGCTAGCCGCCTACGCGCAATCATCTTCGAAGATGCGCACCTGAGCGCTTTCAGCTCACCCGCGATCCGCTTACACTAGGGGCCGCTCGCGATCGGGATCCGGTTCCGGTCGTCGGGCGGCCCTTTTTGTGATTGATTTGCCTGCGAACTGCTGATGAGCACGATCCACCTGACTAACGGCGATGTCGCCGCCGACTCCCTGCGAACCGCCCTGCAAAGCGCCGGACGTGACGAGCGCGTGCAAGCGCTGCGCGACGACCTTGCAGTCGGCCCGCTGCGCGGCGTCGACGATACGCCCGAGGTGCGCGCCGAGTTCTGGCAACGCGTGATGGACGGCGCCCAACGCGAAGGCGCCCCCCGCAATTTCCTGCGCGAATTCGGTGAAGAAGCGGCGGCGCTGGAGCAGATTGCAGCCGACACCACCCAGGTTGTCCTGTGGCACGGTGAAAGCGCGTCCGACCAGTTGACGCTGCGCCGGGCCTGCTACCACCTGCGCAACAGCCCGCAGCGCCTGAACGAAGTCCGCCTGTCGATCCGCGACCTCACCGATCCCGGCGCCTTTGCTCACAGCCGGGCAGACCAGGCCACCTCCGTCGGCATGTTCGCGCCCGAAGTCCTGCAAGCGCGGCTGCCGGACGTCGCGCCCATCTCGGTGCTACGCATCAGCCGGCTCGCGCTCGAATGGCAGGAAGTCAAACAGGCAAACGGCGAAACCCGCCGCTGGCGTGACAACACCTTCACGAGCGGCGCTTTCGGCGATCTGGATGCGCTGATCCTCGAACAGGCGGGCGACGCCTGGCAGCCCGCCTCCCGCATCGGCGCTCAGCTGATGAGCACCGAACTCGGCTTCCTGGTCAGCGACAGCATCGTGCTCTGGCGTTTCCGCGAACTCGCCGCGAGTGGACGCGTAAGCCTGCGCGGCGACGCCTCCGGATGGCGCGCGCTGGAACTGCGCGCAGCCCTTTCCACCTGCCCTAGCTAAACCTCCGAAACAACATGGCCCGCACCCGAGCCCCCGACCACGAAACCCAGCGCGACCAGATCCTCGAACTGGCCGCCGCCAAGTTCGCGCAGACGAGCTATCCGAGCACCTCGATGGCCGATCTGGCCGCCGCCAGCGGCACCTCGAAGGCGCGCCTCTACCACTACTACGAGAGCAAGGAAGCGATCCTGTTTGACCTGCTCGACCGCTACACCAAGCGGCTAATGCTGATCATCGCGGAAGTAGAAGGCTCGAGCCAACGGCGCGGGCTGACCGAACGCGAGACCTTTGCCGAGCTGATCCGCGCGTTCCTCTCCGAATACGAAAACTCGCACAGCCGGCACGTCGCGCTGCTAAACGACGTGAAATACCTTGTCGACACGCAGCGCGAGATCATCCTGAACCGTCAGCGCGACGTGGTCGCGGCATTCGCACGCCAGTTGACGCGCGCCTATCCCGAGCGCGCCACCCGCGAAAATCAGACCGCGCTGACGATGATGGTGTTCGGCATGATCAACTGGACGTTCACATGGCTGAAACCCGGCGGCAAGATGGGCTATCGGGAATTTGCCGAACAGGTGGTCGAGATGGTCGACCATGGACTTAGGGCGGCTGAATAGCGCTTTTGGGGCACCCGGATATTGCAGAGCAACATTCATCAGACGAAATAGTTGCCACTCAACCACAACGCCCGATGCCGCTTATGCAAAGCAAATACTTACTTATAATCAAATAGATAAAAATAGGTTCGCAACAAAATAGAACAGACCGTCGAATCGACATACGGGTTTTCCCTAGTTATGGGATGGCGTTTCGGCTAAAATCGGTTCTGCGGTGCACCATGCCGCCCGATGAATAGGAGAACCCAACCATGACCACGCCCACTACTCGCGCCGCTGAGCCGATCGTCGCACCGGATCGCCTGATGCCGGCTGGCGGTCGCGCGCATGCTCTGGTGCGGGAACTCACCGCTGTCGACCGCGAACGCCTGCTCACCCACTTTCTCGCGCTGGGTGAAGACGACCGCCTGCTGCGTTTCGGCCAGATCGTGCCGAACCATGTGATCGAGAACTACGTCCGCTCTATCGACTTCACGCGTGACACCGTATTCGGCGTCTTCGACAACCAGTTGCAACTGGTTGGCGTGGGCCACCTGGCCTACCTCCCCGCTGAAGGCGACAAGCGCACCGCCGAGTTCGGCGTGTCGGTGCTGGAGAGCGTGCGCGGCCAGGGTATCGGCAGCAAGCTGTTCGAGCGCGCCGCGATTCGCAGCCGCAACACGCATGTGACGATGCTCTACATGCACTGCCTGTCGCGCAACTCCACGATGATGCACATCGCGAAGAAGGCGGGCATGAAGATCGAGTACGCGTATGGTGAGGCCGACGCCTATCTGACACTGCCGCCTGCCGACCAGTCGAGCATCATTGCCGAAATGCTGCAGGAGCAAGCCGCCGTGTTCGACTATGCGTTGAAGCGTCAGGCGCGTCAGGCTTCGAAGATGTTCGAATCGTTCCTGCCAGCAGCCGTCGCAGCCTGAATGGCTTGAGCGGCGCCCTCAAGGGACAAGCAAAAGGGCGGCTCAGCCGCCCTTTTGCTATTGTGCCGCCAGGTTTGCTGCTTGCGAGTCACTTGTCATTGCCGAACCGCCTCGGCCGGCAAGGGTCCCCGTTGATCCACTGCCATCACCGCATTCCCCGCTCACAAGATAGGCAGCGCAGTCGTCTCCTTGACCGTCACGAGCGAAAAGCTCGTCTTCACGTCGATCACCGAGGGATGGTGCAGCAGATGATCCTGCACAAAGCGCGAAAAGTGCGCCATGTCCTCCACCTGCACACGCAGCAGGTAATCCATGTCCCCCGTCATCGCGTGGCAGGCCACCACCTCCGGCCAGGTCTGCACCGCGGCGCGGAACAGATCCGCGTGTGTCGTGCCTGCGCGTACCGGGGTGCCGTCGCCGCGTGGGCCGATTGCCGGTCCGCCGCGCTTCTCCAGCCGCACATTCACATACGCGAGCAGATCGAGGCCGAGCCGCTGTGCGTCGAGCAACGCGACATAGCCACGGATCACACCGCTCTCCTCCAGCCGGCGAATCCGCCGCAAACACGGGCTTGGCGACAGGTTCACGCGCTCCGCAATCTCCTGATTCGACAGCCTGCCGTTCTCCTGCAGAATGGTGAGAATCCGCCGGTCGATCGCATCCATCTCGATATTGGCCATTTTCTGCCGCCTCAGTCGTTATTTGAGCTATGAAATAGCGCCAGCGTAATCAAGCATGATTAAGTTCGCAAGTTTTCTCCGCCGGCGGGCCTTTACACTGGCGACATTCCATTGCGCAGTCCGCGCCCCCCCACATAAGGAGACAGGCATGCAGGTTCAAACCTGGGATAACCCCGTCGGCACTGACGGCTTCGAGTTCATCGAATACACCGCGCCGGATCCCAAGGCACTCGGCAAGCTGTTCGAACAGATGGGCTTCACCGCGATTGCTCGCCATCGTCACAAGGACGTGACGCTGTATCGCCAGGGCGAGATCAACTTCATCGTCAATGGCGAACCGGACTCGTTCGCGCAACGCTTTGCGCGCCTGCACGGCCCGTCGATCTGCGCCATTGCTTTCCGCGTGCAAGACGCAGCCAAGGCTTACAAGCAGGCACTTGAAAAAGGCGCGTGGGGCTTCGACAACAAGACCGGCCCGATGGAGCTGAACATTCCGGCGATCAAGGGCATCGGCGATTCGCTGATCTACTTCGTGGACCGCTGGCGCGGCAAGAACGGCGCGGAGCCGAACAGCATTGGCGACATCGGCATCTATGACGTCGACTTCGTGCCGATTCCCGGCGCCAACCCGAACCCGGTCGGCCACGGCCTCACCTATATCGACCACCTGACACACAACGTCCACCGTGGCCGCATGCAGGAATGGGCGGAGTTCTACGAGCGTCTGTTCAACTTCCGTGAAGTGCGCTACTTCGACATTGAAGGCAAGGTGACGGGCGTGAAGTCGAAGGCGATGACCTCGCCGTGCGGCAAGATCCGTATTCCGATCAACGAAGAAGGTTCGGAGACCTCCGGCCAGATCCAGGAATACCTCGACGCGTACCATGGCGAAGGCATCCAGCATATCGCGCTCGGCAGCAACGACATCTATGGCACGGTCGACGGCCTGCGCGCATCGAACATTGCGCTGCTCGACACGATCGACACCTACTACGAGCTGGTCAATCGCCGCGTGCCGAACCACGGCGAACCGCTCGAGGAACTGCGCAAGCGCAAGATCCTGATCGACGGCGCGCCCGAGGATCTGTTGCTGCAGATTTTCACCGAGAACCAGATTGGCCCGATCTTCTTCGAGATCATTCAGCGCAAGGGCAATCAGGGCTTTGGCGAAGGCAACTTCAAGGCGCTGTTCGAATCGATCGAGCTGGATCAGATTCGCCGCGGCGTGGTGCAGGACAAGGCGTAACGCCACTGCGGCGTAACCGCACCGCAGCATAAGAAAAGGGCGGGGATCGCAAGATCCCCGCCCTTTGTTGTTTCAGCCGCCGCCTGGCTTCAGGCGCCGGCAAAAATCAGATCGACGAATCGCCCGGGCGACTCATCAGGAAAGCCGCTCTTCCTCGTCGGCTTCGCTCGAGGGCGCGACGCGCTCTGCAGCGATGCGTGCCGGCGCGACTTTCGCCGTAAGAGCGACCGCGTTGGCGAGCGTACTCGCACTGCCCGAGCGCACCGGTCCGCTCATCGCAAAGAATGCGGCCGAGACCATCAGGAAGGTCTGGATATTTCTAGTGTTCATGCGTACTCCTTTTCTGACTGCCTGTTTGTCATGAAGCTCCACCAACCGCGGAGCGTTGCGCAGACACGTGCACAGGTGGGTGGTTAGACAGGCTTTTCAAGAGCGGTTCCGCAACTTTGAAGCTTTTACAGCTTGTTACATGATGCCGTGAAAATACTTCAATTGAGCGTTCTTCTGTCATCAGCGTGTCGCTGGCCGTCCGCGATGCGGGCGGCACGAGAGCATTTTTGATGCCATGCGGCGGGTTTCTCCCAGTGCTACCATCCTTTAAAACAAGTCAAGATGTCGACCCCGGCCGGAGCATTCACAAGATGTCGAGGCCAACAAGCTTTGGCGATCCCAAACAGGCTGGAGGAGTACAGACAAATGAATGCCCCGCTAGACGCTGGTCAACGAGCCTCGCTCGAAGCCGCGCTCAATTCCGTCACGCTCGACGACAAATACACGCTCGAACGCGGCCGCGCTTACATGAGCGGCATACAGGCCCTCGTGCGTCTGCCGATGTTGCAGCAGGAACGTGACAAAGCCGCAGGGCTCAATACCGCTGGTTTCATTTCCGGCTATCGCGGGTCTCCGCTGGGTGGTCTCGACCAGTCGCTGTGGAAGGCGAAGCAGCATCTCGCCGCACACCAGGTCGTGTTCCAGCCCGGCGTCAATGAAGACCTCGCCGCTACCGCCGTCTGGGGTTCGCAGCAGGTCAACCTGTATCCGAACGCCAAATACGACGGCGTGTTCTCGATGTGGTACGGCAAAGGCCCCGGCGTCGATCGCTCGGGTGACGTGCTGAAGCACGGCAATTCGGCCGGTTCGGCGCAACACGGCGGCGTGCTCGTGCTCGCCGGCGACGACCATGCAGCCAAGTCCTCGACGCTCGCGCACCAGTCCGAGCATATGTTCAAGGCTTGTGGCCTGCCGGTGCTGTTTCCGTCGAACGTCCAGGAATACCTCGACTTCGGTTTGCACGGCTGGGCCATGAGCCGCTATTCCGGCCTGTGGGTCGCGATGAAGTGCGTGACCGATGTGGTCGAATCGTCCGCTTCGGTGGATATCGATCCGCACCGCACGAAAATCGTCCTGCCGGAAGACTTCACCATGCCGGAAGGCGGCCTGAATATCCGCTGGCCCGATCCGCCGCTGGTTCAGGAAGCGCGCCTGCTCGACTACAAGTGGTACGCCGCGCTCGCCTACGTGCGCGCCAACAAGCTCGACCGCGTGGAGATCGATTCGCAAGAGGCGCGCTTCGGCATCATGACGGCCGGTAAGGCCTATCTCGACGTACGTCAGGCGCTCACCGACCTCGGCCTCGACGACGACACCTGCTCGCGCGTCGGCATTCGCCTGTACAAGGTGGGCTGCGTGTGGCCGCTCGAAGCGCAAGGCGCACATGCTTTCGCGCGTGGCCTCGAAGAAATTCTGGTGGTCGAAGAAAAACGCCAGATCCTCGAGTACGCGATCAAGGAAGAGCTGTACAACTGGCCGGACGCTCAACGTCCGCGCGTGTTCGGCAAGTTCGACGAGAAGGACGGCGCAGGCGGCGAATGGTCGGTGCCGATGGGCAACTGGCTACTGCCGGCGCACTATGAACTCTCGCCGGCGATTATCGCCAAGGCCATCGCCACGCGTCTGGAAAAGTTCGACCTGCCCGCCGATGTGCGTGCGCGCATTGCCACCCGCATTGCGGTGATCGAAGCGAAGGAAAAGGCGCTGGCCCGGCCGCGCGTCGAAGTCGAACGCAAGCCGTGGTTCTGCTCCGGCTGCCCGCACAACACCTCGACCAACGTGCCGGAAGGCTCGCGAGCCATGGCCGGGATCGGCTGTCACTATATGACGGTGTGGATGGACCGCAGCACCAGCACCTTCAGCCAGATGGGCGGCGAAGGCGTGGCGTGGATCGGCCAGGCGCCGTTCACCAACGACAAGCACGTGTTCGCCAACCTTGGCGACGGCACCTACTTCCACTCGGGGCTGCTCGCGATCCGCGCAGCGATCGCGTCGAAGGCGAACATCACCTACAAGATCCTGTATAACGACGCGGTTGCCATGACGGGCGGCCAGCCGGTCGATGGCGTGCTGACCGTGCCACAGATCACGCATCAGCTCGCTGCGGAAGGCGCCGCGAAGATCGTGATCGTCACCGACGAGCCGGAGAAGTACCACGCCAACGTCGGCCTCGCGCCGGGCATCACGATTCATCATCGCGACCAGCTCGACGAGGTGCAGCGCGAGCTGCGCGAGATCGCCGGCACCTCGATCCTGATCTACGACCAGACCTGCGCGACCGAAAAGCGCCGCCGTCGCAAACGCGGCACCTATCCGGATCCGGCGCGCCGCGTCGTGATCAACGAAGCCGTCTGCGAAGGCTGCGGCGACTGCTCGGTGAAGTCGAACTGCCTGTCGGTCGAGCCGCTCGATACCGAGTACGGCACCAAGCGCCAGATCAACCAGTCGACCTGCAACAAGGACTTCTCGTGCGCGAACGGCTTCTGCCCGAGCTTCGTTTCGGTCGAAGGCGGACAGTTGAAGAAGCCCAAGGCGTCGTCAGGCGCGAGCGGTGACGCGATGCCACCGGTGCCGACGCCGGATCTGCCGTCGATTGAGCGGCCTTACGGCGTGCTCGTGACAGGCGTGGGCGGTACGGGTGTCGTGACGATCGGCGCGCTGCTGGGTATGGCCGCGCACCTCGAGAGCAAGGGTGTGACGGTGCTGGACGTCACAGGCCTCGCGCAGAAGGGTGGCGCCGTGATGAGCCACGTGCAGATCGCGAACCAACCGGCCGACATCCACGCGACCCGCATCGCCATGGGCGAAGCGAGCCTCGTGATCGGCTGCGACGCGATCGTCACTGCCAGCGACGAATGCGTCTCGCGGATGCAGGTGGGCCGCACGCGCGTGGTGCTGAACAGCGCCCACACGCCGACCGCTGCGTTCATCAAGAACCCGAACTGGCAATTCCCGGGTGCCGATGCGGAGGCTGACGTGCGTGCAGGCGCGGGCGAAACAGGAGTCGACGCCATCGACGCCAACCATTTCGCCGTCGCGCTGCTCGGCGACGCGATTTACACGAACCCGTTCGTGCTGGGTTATGCGTGGCAAAAGGGCTGGGTGCCGCTGACCTACGAATCGCTGATGCGGGCGATCGAACTGAATGCGGTGCAGGTCGAGAAGAACCTCGCGGCCTTCGAATGGGGCCGCCGCGCAGCGCACGACCTCGCAGCCGTGCGCAAGATCGCCCAGTCGCAAGGCCGCACCGCGGCAACGGAAACCGCCAGCAGCAAGATCATCTCGCTGCACACGCCGAAGGCACTCGACACGCTGATCGACAAGCGCGCCGATTATCTGACCGCATGGCAAGACGAGGCTTACGCGGCACGCTATCGCGAACTGGTGGCGCAGGTGCGGGTGGCCGAATCGGCGCTCGATGTGGGCGACGGCCAGTTGCCGTTGACCGAGGCGGTGGCGAAGAACCTCCACAAGCTGATGGCCTACAAGGACGAGTATGAGGTCGCACGCCTGTATGCCGATCCGGCCTTCATGGAGAAGCTGAAGGCGAGTTTCGAGGGTGACTGGAAGGTCAACATCCACCTCGCGCCGCCTGCCTTCTCGAAGAAGGATGCCCACGGCCATCTGATCAAGAAGAAGTACGGGCCATGGATCCTCAGCGCCATGCGCGTGCTCGCGAAGCTCAAGTTCCTGCGCGGCACGGCGTTTGACGTGTTCGGCAAGACCGAAGAGCGCCGCACTGAGCGCGCGCTGATCGGCGAGTATGAAGGGCTGGTGAAGGAGCTGATCGGCGGCCTGAGCGTGCAGAAACATGCTCTTGCGGTCGAACTGGCGAATCTGCCCGACGGTATCCGTGGCTACGGACACGTGAAGGAAAACAACCTGAAGGGCGTGCGCGTGAAGTGGCGAGACTTGCTGGCGCGCTGGCGTGCGCCGCAGGACGGTCAGGCGCAACACGCCGCGTGATCGCGGCTTGCCTGCCCGGCATGCAGGCAAGCCACGCTCCTGGTGATGCGACCGGAGGCCGGTTGCTGAACTGAGCGCTCGCAGATGATGTAGTAGATGCAAATGGAAAAGGCGACTGCCCGTAAGGACAGCCGCCTTTTTTTGCCTGTGGCCCACGCGTATGGCTGATGCGTGAGAACGGGCGGTACTGCTACCACCACTACTACCACTAACAACACCAACACTACTTACAGCGACTACAAACAACAAATTACAGCTACAACCTCTACTACATAGTACTGCTTACTACAACTTCACCCATCAACTACTCACAACACACTACTGACTACCCTTCACTTACAACTACTGCTACCTCAACCATCTACAACCAAAACCACCACTAACCATCAGAACTTCAACTGCATTTACTTCAACTACCCACTACTCACCACAATACTGCTCACAACAACTACAACTACAACTTCAACTGCCTACTACCCTCAACCAACCACTTCAACACACACTTCAACTGCTTCTACTACCCGCTACCCACTTACCACCACCTACAGATACCGCCACTACGAAACCGGATGAAGCGCTGAGCCTGGAACGCGTCGAAGCATGTCAGCCAGAAGGGCGTCCCGTCGTCTATCGATGTGATGTGCCGCGCTTCAGAAGTAACTTTACAAATTCTCGACATCAGAACGAATAAGAGCATTCTTAAAGATCGCGCATCCGCTTAAGACTCCATCTCGACATGCCTTCGACTGACCGTTGCCGACGCGTCAAAACGCACAAGACATCGAGCAACACGCGCACATAAAAAAACGCCACGGAATCGGCTTCCGTGGCGTTTTACGTCCCATTGACGAGCGCCGCGTCGCGGCGCTGCATCAAGTACGACAGCGACAATTACTGCGCGTTAGCCCGCACCCGGGCATTCGCCGAAGCGACGGCCGTCATGTTGATGATCCGGCGCACGGTCGCAGCCGGCGTCAGGATATGCACCGGCTTCTCCGCGCCAAGCAGGAACGGTCCGACCGTCACGCCTTCGCCGCCGATCATCTTCAGCAGGTTGTACGTGATGTTTGCGGCTTCCACGTTCGGCATGATCAGCAGGTTGGCTTCGCCCGTGAGCGTCGTGCCCGGGAACGCAGCCTTGCGGACCATCTCCGACAAGGCGGCGTCACCGTGCATTTCGCCATCGATCTCAAGACCCGGCGCGCGTTGCGCGATCAGCTTGCGCGCTTCCGCCATGCGTTGCGACGAAGCCGACGGCACGCTGCCGAAATTCGAGTTCGACAGCAGTGCGACCTTCGGCGTAATCCCGAACTTCTCGATTTCGCGCGCGGCGAGCACGGTCATGTCGGCGAGCTGCTCCGCAGTTGGCACTTCGTTGATGTACGTATCGCAGATGAACAGGTTGCGGCCCGGCAGCATCAGCAGGTTCATCGCCGCCAGCGTCTCGACGTTTTCCGCCTTGCCCAGCACCTGCTCGACAAACTTCAGATGGCTCTGGTACGTGTCGATCATCCCGCAGATCATGCCGTCCGCGTCGCCCACACGCACGAGGAGCGCACCAATCAGCGTGTTGAACTTGCGCAGCGCGGCCTTCGCGACTTCCGGCGTCACGCCTTCACGCGCGCCGATCTCGTGATATTCCTGCCAGCACTTCTGGTAGCGCGGATCGTCTTCCGGATTGACGATCTCGAAGTCTTCGCCGCACTTGAGCTTCGAGCCCATCTTCTTCAGACGCATGTCGATCACTGCCGGACGGCCGACCAGAATCGGCTTGGCGATCTTCTCCAGCAGCACGAATTGCGCCGCGCGCAGCACGCGCTCGTCTTCACCTTCGGCAAACACGATGCGTGCCGGCGCCGACTTCGCCGCCGCGAACACCGGACGCATCACCATGCCGGTACGGTAGACGGTGGTGCCGAGTTCCTCGCGATACGCGTCCATGTCCTTGATCGGACGGGTCGCTACGCCCGAATCCATCGCCGCCTGCGCGACGGCCGGCGCGATCTTGATGATCAGGCGCGGGTCGAACGGCTTCGGGATCAGGTAGTCCGGGCCGAATTCGAGCGTGTGGCCTTCGTAGGCCTTCGCCACTTCATCGCCCTGGTCGGTTTCTTCGGCCAGTTCCGCAATGGCGCGCACGCAGGCGAGCTTCATTTCTTCCGTGATCGTCGTCGCGCCCACGTCGAGTGCGCCGCGGAAGATGAACGGGAAGCACAGCACGTTGTTGACCTGGTTCGGATAATCCGAACGGCCCGTGGCAATGATCGCGTCCGGGCGCACCTTCTTCGCTTCTTCCGGGCGGATTTCCGGTTCCGGGTTAGCCAGCGCAAGGATCAGCGGCTGGGTGCCCATTTCCACGACCATTTCCGGCTTCAGCACGCCGGCGCTCGAGCAGCCGAGAAACACGTCGGCGCCGCGGATCGCGTCGCCCAGCGTACGCGCGTCGGTGTTCGCCGCGTAGCGTTCCTTCGACGGGTCGAGATTGCCGCGGCCTTCGTAGATCACGCCCTTCGAATCGGCGACCAGCACGTTCTTCTTCGACAGGCCCAGGTGCACCAGCAGGTCCAGACAGGCAATCGCCGCGGCGCCCGCGCCCGAGCAGACCAGCTTCACTTCGTCGAGCTTCTTGCCGACCACTTTCAGGCCGTTCAGGATAGCCGCGGACGCGATGATCGCGGTGCCGTGCTGGTCATCGTGGAAGACCGGAATCTTCATGCGCTCGCGCAGCTTCTTCTCGATGTAGAAGCATTCCGGCGCCTTGATGTCTTCGAGGTTGATGCCGCCCAAGGTCGGCTCGAGCATCGCGATCGCATCGACCAGCTTGTCCGGATCGGTCTCGGACAGTTCGATATCGAACACGTCGATGCCGGCAAACTTCTTGAACAGACACCCCTTGCCTTCCATCACGGGCTTGGCGGCGAGCGGTCCAATGTTGCCGAGACCGAGCACGGCCGTGCCGTTCGTGATCACGCCGACGAGGTTGCCACGCGAGGTGTACTTCTGTGCGTCGAGCGGCTCATCGAAGATCGCCATGCAGGCTGCGGCGACACCCGGCGAGTACGCGAGCGAGAGGTCGAGCTGGTTCGATAGCGGCTTGGTCGGTGTGACCGAGATCTTGCCGGGCTTCGGATTCTGGTGATACGCGAGAGCGCTTTGCTTCAGTTGTTCGTCCATTTTCTGGCCTGCGAGACGTGAGTAATTGGGCGCGGCCCGCTTTGGGCCCGGCTCATGGTGCCGAGTGCCTCGCTTGCATGGATCGAATGGGTAATCGACTGCAGTGGTTTTCATCTGCGCCGGTTAGGCGCAGCGTCGAACCTGAGCGGTTGGCAGACGGTGCAGAGCTTTTGCGGGGGAGTTAGTGTACACCCCGCATGGGTCATTACGCGTAGCCTTTAGAGCCGCTAACCATCGGCGAAACAAGGACTTGCTATGCTGCGGCGCGTCATTGTGTAGCAGCGCCCAAAGCACCTCGCCTGAGTTCGCAGGACCGCGAAGCGCCTCAGGTCAATCCAGCGCAGCGCCACGGCGTTCGGGGATCAGGAACAGCGTCGTGAGAATGTCGAGCAGATAGATCGAGGCGAGCAGCGCGAGCGCGGCGCCGAACGAAAAACGTGCCGCCAGCGCGCCAACCGCGACCGGGCCGAAACCACCCACCGCGCGGCCAATGTTGAACAGCACGTTTTGCGCGGTAGCCCGTGCCTCCGTGGGATACAGTTCGGAGATCAGCGCGCCGTAGCCGCCGATCATGCCGTTGACGAACACACCCATCACGGCCCCGCCGATCAGCAGCGCGAATGGCGTACTCAGATGCGCATAGACAAACACCATCACCACCGCGCCGGCCTGGTAGAACAGGAAGGTCGGCTTGCGGCCGAAGCGGTCCGCGGCGATGCCGAACAACCAGATGCCGAGGGCCATGCCGAGAACGGTTGCGGAGGTCCACAAACCGGACTTGGTCAGCGAATAGCCAAAGGTCTTCGACAGATAGCTCGGCAGCCAGATCATCAGGCCGTAGTAGCCGAAGTTCTGCACGGAACAGAGAATCGCCACGCCGACGCTGGCGCGCGTGGTGCGCGCATCGGCAATCAGGCGCCGCAACGGCAGCTTGCGCGCGCCCGTATCTTGCCCGGCGCGCTTTAGTTGCCGCGCATGTTCCGCACGCTCGACGAACAGCGCCGGTTCCTCGACTTGCCGCCGCACGATGAACGACACCACCGCCGGCACCAGTCCGAGCGCAAACATGCCGCGCCAGCCAATCACCGGCAACAGCAGCGGCGTGAGCAACGCGGCGGCCAGCACGCCGAGTTGCCAGCCCAGCCCCACATACGACGAAACCCTCGCTCGCTTTGCGGCCGGCCAAGCCTCCGCGACCAGCGTCATGCCGATGCCGAACTCGCCGCCGAGTCCAAGCCCGGCAATCGTCCGGTAAGCCAGCAGGTCCGAGTAGCCCTGTGCCAGCGCGCACAACCCCGTGAACACCGCGAAGATCAGGATGGTCCACGTGAGCATGCGCACCCGGCCGAAATAGTCGCTCAACACGCCGAACACGATGCCGCCCGCCACGGCCCCAATCAGCGTCCAGGTGACGAGCGAGCCGGCCTGGGTGGACGACAGGTGCAGGTCGACGGCAATCACCGGCAGCATGAAACCGAGGATCAGCAGGTCGAAGCCGTCCATCGCATAGCCGAGCACCGCGGCGAGCAGCGCCCGGCCGGCGTAGCCGCGCTGCGCGGAGGCGCGGGAGGACGTGGAGGAAGAGGCGACAGTCATCGAAAGCATCCCGTAGGGCGCGGCCACGCTGACGAGATCGGCGCCGGGGCCGCCCGGCCCTGAAAATTCGCGTGAGTGTAATCGGCGCCCGCGTGGGCCACAAGCAAACCAAAAAGGCCACCGCCGCGCACAGTGCGGCGCCCCGCCGGCCCAAGGCCCGCGCCTGCGCCGGCCCGTCCCCTGCGCCCTGCCCCAGCGCCGTGCCCGCCCCGCGGTCTCGCCGCCGCTATCGCCGTCATCACGGGTTTTCACGCACGACAGCCTCCTCGGAAGTGTCCGAATCGGGTAAAATATCGGGCTACGCGCGTAGCAAACCCGGCCTGCACTCCACTGACCGGCTACGTATTCCGCCCATCAGGCGCGGAATACCCCGCTTGCTGCGCCACCGGGCCCTATGCGCCCGCGCCCTCCCCGCTCTCACCCAAGGATCCGCCCATGACAGGCTTCGATCGCCAGACGATCTCCGACACGACCGCCAAGATGCTGCTGGAAGTGCAAGCAGTTCACTTCAACGCGGAAAAACCGTACATCTTCACGTCCGGCTGGGCGAGCCCGGTGTATATCGACTGCCGCAAGCTGATCTCGTATCCGCGCGTGCGCCGTGGCCTGATGGAAATGGCCGAGGCCACCATCCTGCGCGATGTCGGCTACGAGCAGATCGACGCGGTCGCCGGTGGCGAAACCGCCGGCATCCCGTTCGCGGCATGGCTCTCCGACCGCCTGATGGTGCCGATGCAATACGTGCGCAAGAAGCCGAAGGGTTTCGGCCGTAACGCGCAGATCGAAGGCCTGCTGACCGAAGGCCAGCGCGTCCTGCTGGTGGAGGACCTGACCACCGACAGCCGCAGCAAGATCAACTTCATCAACGCGCTGCGCACCGCCGGCGCGACGGTGAACCACTGCTTCGTGCTGTTCCACTACAACATCTTCAAGGAAAGCGTGTCGGTGCTGAAAGACATCGACGTCGATCTGCACGCGCTTGCCACGTGGTGGGATGTGCTGCGCGTCGCTAAGGAAAACGGCTACTTCGACACGAAGACGCTCGACGAAGTCGAGAAATTCCTGCACGCACCGGCTGAGTGGTCGGCTGCGCACGGCGGCGCGACGTCGTCGCCGCAGTAAGCGCGCGGTTTGCACTCAAGCATGCTGGGTACAACCGCAGCTTAGGCCATATGCTCCGGTCTTAGCCCACGCGGCTGTTCAGTAAAAAGGGCTGCCTGTCCACAAGACAGGCAGCCCTTTTTTATGCTGCAGACTTACCGAAGCGCAGCAGCGCTATGACGGATCGCCCAACTCCCCGGCGGAGCTCGACGACAGATTCGACAGACCATTGCTCTGTGCATATTGAAACAGCTCGGAATCGCGATCAAGGCCGAGCTTGCGCATAGCGGTGTTCTTCTGCGTACTGATGGTCTTGATGCTGCGGTTCAACTGCTCCGAGATTTCCTTGATCGTCATGCCGGAGACGAACAGCCGCACCACCTCCAGTTCGCGCTTCGACAGGATCACCTCGTCGCTCTTACCGCCTGCATTCATGCGCAGCGTCTCGAGCGAGGCTTTGACCGACGGGCTCATGTATTCGAGATTGCGGCTGACGTGCTGAACCGCGAGCCCGATATGGCTCAGATCGTCCGCCTTGTTGACCACCGAGTTCACCCCGAGCTCGCTCAGCCGCTTGAGCAGCGCGGCATTCTCGAGCATCGTCAGAACGACGATAGGCAGATTGGGGAAATTGCGCCGTAAATAGCCGATCAGCGGCAGACCATCGCCGTACTGCCCGCCGGGCATTGCGAGGTCGGTCACCAGCACGTCGCAAGGAACGGTCTGCAAGACTTTGATGAGTTCCGTTGACTGGCGTGCGCGCGCAACCACCTCGATGCCGGGAAACTTGAGCAGCGCGTGCTCCGCGCCGAACAAAATCACCGGATGGTCATCGGCCACGACGACCCTGACTGGATCTGGCATTGCTCTCCCTTCGCCTGATGACACGCTCTCCGAAACTTCAGCTATGCATCATTCTAAAATTCTGGGTTCTAAATGGGGACTGCTTGCGTCTCGATGACGGGCGCAATTCATCCGACTATAGCCGATTTCACCGTGCCACGGCCTGTCAGAGCGCACCTCCAAGCCCGCATAGCGCAAATGTTAATCTTGATTCGACCTCGGGTGACAAAATAGGGACAATAATGAACGTGAGGATGACCGTTCACGATCCCTGCGCAAGAACCTTGCATAGGACCGGAGTAAGTGCCCAGCACTAAGTCCGTTCGACAATGGAGAATCGGCACATGCGCCCGCGTTGCCTGGTCGTTTCGCTTACTTCGCCCCGCTCCCGAATATCGCCTTTTGCCATCGCGACGCTCAGTCTCGCGCTCACGGTCATCCACGGGCCGCGCGCGCTCGCCGAGGGGCCGTTTGCGCTCACGAGCACGAGCTTCCATGATGGCGGCAACGTCGACGCCGCCCAGGTTTTCGACCAGGACGATTGCAAGGGCTCGAACCGTTCGCCCGAGCTTTCCTGGCACGATGCGCCGGCCGGCACCCGCAGTTTTGCCGTGACCGTATTCGATCCGGATGCGCCGGGCCCTGGCTGGTGGCACTGGGCCGTCGCGCAGATCCCTGCCAATGTCACCCGCTTACCCGAAAATGCCAGCGCTTCGGGCTATCTGAAGAAGCTCGGCGCCGTCGAAGCCCGTAACGACTTCGATATCGACGGCTATGGCGGCCCGTGTCCGCCAGCCGGCAAGCCGCATCGCTACGTCATCACCGTGTATGCGCTGAACACCACCGATCTACGGCTCGCCCAGGGCCGGCCGGCACTCATGTTCGATCACGAGATCGGCACGGCGACCCTCGGCACGGCGCGCATGGTAGTGAACTACGGCCGCTAGGACGCGCAACGGTCCGCGCCGGCTTCCGGGCGCGCTCCCGCCCCCGCATCGGCCAACCCACCGTCAACGGATGGCATCTGCAGCATAAAAGCGTCATCGCACTGTCATTTAGACGGCGCAAGGTCGATTTTCATCGATGTTTGCGCACGCATGCCGTCATCCGGTCTTAAAATGACGTTCCGGCGCACTGCAGCGCCTCCGTATTCCCGTAGCCAGTGAGAGTGAGATGAGCACGAAAGTATTTGTCGACGGACAGGAAGGCACGACCGGCCTGAAGATTTTCGAATACCTGTCGCAACGCGCCGACGTAGAGATCCTGCGTATCGAAGAAGCGAAGCGCAAGGACATCGAGGAACGCCGTCGTCTCATCAACGCATCGGACGTCACGTTCCTGTGCTTGCCGGATGTCGCCTCGCGCGAATCGGCTTCGCTCGTCGAGAACGACCGCACTGTGCTGATCGACGCGAGCACGGCGTTTCGCACCAGTGCGGACTGGGCCTACGGTCTGCCGGAACTGGCTCACTCGCAACGCGAACGGCTGCGCACCGCCAGGCGCATCGCCGTGCCGGGCTGTCACGCGTCGGCCTTCGTGCTGGCCATGCGCCCGCTCGTCGAAGCAGGCGTGGTCGCAGCGGACTTCGCCGCGCACAGCTACTCGATCACCGGCTACAGCGGCGGCGGCAAGAAGATGATTGCCGACTACGAAGCGGGCGGTAACGACCGCCTGAAGAGCCCGCGCCCCTATGCGCTGGGTCTCACGCACAAGCACCTGCCGGAAATGGCGGCTCATACCGGCCTGAACTCGGCGCCGGTATTCACGCCGATCGTCGGCCCCTTCTACAAGGGTCTCGCTGTCACGACCTACTTCTCGCCGAGCCAGCTGGCGAAGAAGGCCACGCCGCAAGACGTGCTGGCCCTGTTCGCCGAATACTACGCGGGCGAAGCATTCGTGCGCGTAGCCCCGTTCAATGCTGAAGCGAACCTCGACGACGGCTTCTTCGACGTGCAGGCGAACAACGATACCAATCGCGTCGACCTGTTCGTGTTCGGCAACGAAGAGCGCTTCGTCACCGTCGCGCGTCTCGACAACCTGGGCAAGGGCGCATCGGGCGCCGCCATCCAGTGCATGAACCTCGCGATCGGCACGGCCGAAGACTGCGGATTGAAACGCTAACGCCCTCCCGCCGGACGGCGCATTGCCGTCCTTCAGCATAAAAAGCCGGTTTTCATAAGCCGGCTTTTTTTGTTTCAAATGCGCGCTTGAAAAGTTTCATTGCGCATACCTAATAAGTATTAATCCCAATTACTTCCAAACAGAAACTCGCCGTTATTCACCAATCGGTAAATCGTGCACCAGCGCGATTCGATGTGCATAGATTGCAGCCTAGGGAAACACCCGATTTTTTGGCGAACGGTCGTTCGCAGATGATAGAGCCATTTTGCCCTGAGCCTTGACTGGCAAGCGTGTGCGGCAAAGCAACGTTGCCGCCCCTACTATTGAAAATTCGTTTTCTGTTTAAAAGGCTCGCCAACCTCGCAGTAGCCTGAGTCGCGCGTTTCCAAAGCTGTTTGAATCGACCTTTTTAGACGGTTCTGTCAATTGACACGCCTTAATCGTGCAGCGAAATTACTTCGCACAATTACAGAAAGGGAGACAGCAGCATGTGGGACGCCATAAACAGAGGCCTCGCATTGGCCCTTATCTCAGCCCCTTTGTTGATCGGCTGCGGCGGCGGCAACGCCGGCAATCCTGGTGCCGTCAACACCGCGCAATGTTCCGGATCGAGTTGCCCCGCCGAGGGTCCGCCGAGCTCAGGCACAGTGGCTTCGCTGTGCCCGGCGACCGCCGACATCGGCAATACCACCTATCTGGGCGGCGCCGGCAGCGGCGAAGTGATCAGCCTCAACATCAACGCCACAGCGATGACGTACACGCTGACATGGCTCGAATCGCCCATTCCGCTGGCAACCGGCACCGTGACGCCGACCCGCGCGGGGGTGCAGATCACCGGCGCGGTGGTGCATCCACCGGCAGGCACGCTACCCACGGCTGAACAGACCCGCTGCGCGTTCGTGCTGACGCCCGGCACAGGCTCAGGACCTAATGGCTCCTACAGCACCGCCGCAGACTTCAACTCCGCCAATCCGCCGACGATCTTCGTCGGCAACGGCGTGGCGGGCGGCGGCATTCCCGGCGCAACGGTCCAGTTCAGCGGATTGACGATCGTCGTCTATCAGAATGTCGGCCAGGTGCCGAACCGTCATTTCGACTTCTACCCGTTCCTCGGCTTCGCCAGCACGACGACAGACATCACCAAGCTGCCGGGCACCTATAACAGCCTGCTGTATCACCTGACCCCGTCCGGCAACTACGCAACCGTCGGCACCAACAGCATCGAAACCTTCGACGCGAGCGGCACCTGTACGTCCACCAACACCCCCAACCCCAACTACTCGCCCAATGCCGGCGGCTGCCTGACCACGGGCAATCCGTACACGCTAGACAGCAACGGCTATTTCGACAGCACCCAGGCGCCGCAGATCGTCGCCCAGACCTCGCTGCCGCTGGTCGGGCAAACCGGCAAGTCGGGTGTCGCGCACATGATTCTCGGCCAGTTGAACGGCGCGACCGTCCCGCTCGTCGTGCGCACGGGCAACGTCAACCTCGGCACCGGTGCGCTGCATAGCGGCGCCCAGGTCGACGACGAATCCGGCATCGCGCTGCTCACCCAAGCCACGCCGCTCGCTTCGGGCGGCTTCGACGGCGGCTACGTCGGTGCGGATTCGAACTTCAACTACACCGCCACGCTCATCAACGGCGCGACAGGCACCTTCGTCAATCCGGAAACATCGAGTGCGGAGGAAGGCTTCGGCCTGACCTACGGCCTCGCGACCCCGGGGCTGGTTGGCGTCACCGCGACGAATCCCAGCACCGGCGCCGTCAGTACCGGCTATGCGATCGCCGGCGGCGGCCTGTACGCGATCCTGGTCCAGGGGCAGGTCTACAACGGCGTGGTGTCGACGTCGGCTAATTCGACCACCTCCAACAGCCCGTACTTCGGCGTCGGCGCACAGGTCAACAAGTAAAGAGACAGCAGATTCGGGAGATGGCCGGACCGGGAGCCGGCCTCTACAACGAGAACATTCTGGAGGGGGCAGTATGAAATGGAAATTCCTCGCGGCATTGGCTTTGACCGCGCCCTTGGTGACGGCGTGCAGCGGCGGCGGCAGCAGTTCGCCGGCGCCGGTGGTCCAGGCCCTGTGCCCCACCACGCTTGACTACAGCACGGTCTACACCGGTGGCGGAGGCGACGGTGAACTGGTCAAGCTGCAGCTCAATACAACCCAGATGACCTGGCAGATCAGCTATATCGAATCGCCGATTCCGGCGACCACCGGCACCGTCACGCCTACCCGGGCGGGCACGACCGTCAGCGGCACCCTGACCCAGGTCACGCAACTGCCGACCGCGAAGCTCAACCAGTGCGCGTATCAGTTGAACGGCGCGAGCCTCGATCCGAACCGCCCGGCACGCGTGTTCGTCGGCGAAGGCGTCGCGGGCGGCACGATTCCCGGCGCGCAGATCCAGTTCGGTGGCGTGCTCGGTGTGGGCGCGGTACCGGACACGACCTTCCCGTACTACCCGTTCATCGGCTTCTCGTCGATTGAGACGAACATCGCGAACGTGGCCGGCACCTACAACCAGCTCGGCTATCACCAGGTGCCCTCGCAGAACTTCCTGCCGGTCGCGGTGGACACGAAGATCACGATCAATGCCGACGGCACCTGGACCGAGTGCGATAACTCGGGCATCAACGCGGGCAAGTGCCAGCAACCCGGCACTAACTTCGTACAGTCGTCCGACCAAAGCGGCGCGTTCGAAACCGATAACTTCCAGGGCCAGGCCAAGCCGACGCTCGCCGCCACGCCAGCAGCCAAGGGCTTCATGATCGTCGGCAAGCTGCGCGGCCAGCTAGTGCCGATTCTGGTGCGCACCGGCGTTGCCAATCCGGCGGCCCTGCTAGCCGACGATGAGTCGGGGATCTCGATTCTCGCGCCGCAGTCCCCGGTCGCGGTGAACTCGCAGAACGGCGAGTACATCGGCGTGGACAGCCAGTTCGACTACCGCACGACGGCGCTCGAAGGCACCGAGGCCACGCTGCTCGATCCGTTCAACGCGTCGCAGGCATCGCTGACCACGGCGCTGAATCTGGACTTCACCGAGGCGGTGCCGGGCGAAGTGACCACCACCCAGGTGGGCGCCTCGACGGGCACCACGCCGACCGGAAAGATGATCTTCACGGGCGGCATCTTCGGCTACCTCGATCTGACGACGCCCGCATCGCCTTACTTCACGATCGGCGCGTTCGTCCAGTAATGGACGCGGCCAACACCGTCACTACGTAACGAGGCAACCGCTCCCCGGTTACTGCGCATGCAGCACGCGCAGCCGCCGGGGGCCGCCAGGTACGCGCCGGCCATGCGGGATCGAACCCCGCCGCCGCGCGTAGCAGGGCTGCCCACCCAGGAGGAACGTCATGAAAAGAATACTCATTGCGGCGCTGGCCATGTGCCTGTCGCTCAGCGCCTACGCGCAGCACGCCGGCGACAACGTCGCGGTGCTCGGCTGGTTCCACGTAGCGCCGCAGGATTCGAGCACGCCGCTCACGACCAATGTCGCGCCGACCCCGATCAACACGCCGTTGCGTCTGCCGAACTCGTTTACCTCGGCGGGCACGAGCTTGTCGACCAGCAACGCGAATACCGTCGGCCTCGTCTTCACCCACTTCCTCACCGACCACATCGCGGTTAGCTCGGTCGCGGGCGTACCGCCAGTGTTCAAGCTCTACGGTCACGGCACGATCATGCCGCCCGGACCGGCAGGCGCGCTCGGCAGTCAGAATATCGGCGATCCGTCGAGCAATCCGATCGTGAAGAGCGTGCGTCAATGGAGCCCGGCGGCGATCCTGCAGTACTACTTCAACAAGCCGGATGCGAAATTCCGGCCGTTCCTCGGTCTCGGGGTGTCGTACAACTGGTTCTCCGACATTCAGTTGAATCCGAACTTTGTCACGGCGACCCAGAACAACCTCGGCTCGGTGCTGGCCGCCGGCGCCGGCAAGCCGGGCACGACCCAGGTCTCGGCCAAGGCGTCGTCGTCATGGCAACCGGTGTTCAATGCGGGCGCCGAGTACAACATCACGAATCACTGGGGGATCGTGGCCTCGGTCACGTATATCCCGCTGAAGACCACCTCGTCGACGATCATCAAGGCGGCCGACGGAACGGTGCTCTCGGTGAGCAAGGCGGAACTGAAGGCGGATCCGATCATCTCGTTCCTCGCCGTTTCGTACCGGTTCTGATGCGTGAGGACGCGTGCCGGTGTGTAGAACCGGCGAAATCGTTAGACGAAAAAAAGCCCGCCTACTTGGGCGGGCTGAATCCATATCAGAGGAGACATGGAGGAGACAAGACGAACTATAGCAAAGCGTTTGGTGCGGCGCAACATCCGAATTAGGGTTGACCCTCGATGTTGCGTTTACACAACATTACAGCTTTAGGTGATTGATCAGGAAATTTTCAACGCCCCGCCCGGCGCGCCGACACTTCGCCCAGCACCGCAAAGTCTTTCTCCCCGTCGCCATGGGCGATCGCATCGATCAGGCTATCGCGCACCAGGCTCGCCACCGGCAGCGGCGTGGATACGGCATCGGCGGCGGCCAGCGCGAGCCGCACATCCTTCAGACCCAGCCGCGCCTTGAACAGGGCCGGCTCATAGCGCCGCTCGGCGATCAGCTTGCCGTAGCCCTGATAGACCGGGCCGGGAAACATACCCGCCGTCACCACATCGAGAAAATCCTGCGTCGCGACACCGTGCCCCGTGAGCAGGCTTGCTGCCTCGCCAAGGGTTTCGACCGCGGCCGCCAGCATGAAATTGGCCGCCAGCTTCATCACATTCGCCTGTTGCGGCAGCGAACCGATGCGCCACGTCTTCTGGCCAATCGCATCGAGCACCGGTTGCACGCGCTCGATCGCCTCCGCGGGACCGGCCGCGATAATCGTCAGCTTGCCCGCCGCCGCGACGTCCGGGCGGCCCAGCACCGGCGCGGCCACGTAGTGCAGGCCGCGCGCCGCGTGCGCGTGAGCCAGTTCTTCAGCCAGGGCGACCGAGATCGTCGCCATGTTCACGTGAATCAGACCGCGCGGAGCCTGCTCCAGCAACGCGGCGTCGACCACCGCGCGCAGCGCCGTGTCGTCGGCCAGCATCGAAAAAACCGCGTCGCCTGCAAACGCTTCGGCCGGTGAGTCCACCACCTTTGCACCTGCTGCGGCAAACGGCTGCGCCCGTTCGCGCGAGCGGTTCCAGACGCGTACGGTGTGGCCCGCTTTCAGCATGTTTTGAACCATGGCGACACCCATCTCGCCGAGTCCGATAAAACCGATGTCCATCTCTTGCTCCACTCTTCAAGGGAAGATGAAGTAGAGCATAGCCCTGCTGCGCCTGCTGGCAGCGTGCCACGCGACACGGTGCGATACTGATGAGATGGTCACCGCGACTTTCCGCTTCTACGAGGAACTGAACGACTTTCTCGCCCGGCCGCTGCGCCGGCGCGCGTTCAGTTGTGCGTGCGCGCCCGCGGCAACCGCCAAGCACATGATCGAAGCGCTCGGCGTGCCGCATACCGAAGTCGAACTGATTCTGGTGAACGGCGAGTCGGTCGGCTTCGAACGGCAACTGGCGGACGGCGACCGCGTGGCGGTCTATCCGAAGTTCGAGGCGCTCGATATCCAGCCGCTGCTGCGCGTGCGCGAACGGCCGTTGCGGGTCATGCGCTTTATCGCCGACGCCCATCTCGGCGGCCTCGCCCAACTGCTCCGACTGGCCGGCTTCGACACGCTCTACGACAACCACTACCCTGATGCCGATATCGAGGTGCTCGCGGCCGCCGAACAGCGGATCGTGCTCACACGCGACCGCGAACTGCTCAAACGACGCACCATCACGCACGGTTGCTACGTGCGCACGCTCAAACCCAAGGCGCAATTGCGCGAGATTTTCGACCGGCTCGATCTGGCCGGCAGCGCCCAGCCGTTTCGTTTGTGCCTCACCTGCAACGCGCCGCTGCGGCGCATTCCGAAGGACGAAGTGGCTGACCGCGCGCCGCCTGGCGTACTCGAGCGGCACGCGCAATTTGTGACCTGCGACGTGTGCCGGCGGGTGTTCTGGGAGGGCACTCATTGGCAGCGGATGCGCGCCTTGATGGACAGCATGGCGGGCGAGCGTGCTTGAACCCACGGCCCACCCGGAGCACCGTTTGCGGCCAGCGGACCCCGCACCTGGCTGGCGAGCCGGCGCGATGCGTACAATGCGGGATTACCTATCATGCAGAGGCTTTCCGTATGGCGATGAAAAAAACCGACCTTGAGAAGAACAAGGCCCTCAAACTGACCAATTCGATGAAGCTGGCGACCGCCGACCGCTTCGGCAAGGCATCCGCCGCGGCGCCCGTGCTCGACCGCCGCGAACAACGCAAGCTCGACCAGGCACAGGGACTCGTGCCGTTCGCCTGCAAGCTCAACGCCGACCTCGTCGAAAAGCTGAAGGAACGCGCGGCTGCGCATCCTGAAGGCATGACCGGGTTGCTCACCGAAGTCATCAACCGCGGTCTCGCAGCCGACGCGTCGTAACGCTGCCCGGCGCCCGCACGTCAGACCCGACTCAAGCGGGCCGAGCGAGGCGAGGTTCGACGCGACGCTGCGCCGTGCCTCACCTCACCCGCCGGTCCAAGCCGCGAATTGCTACGCAGTGCTGATTCGATGCCTTGAACATAGGCATCCCCTCACGACAATCCCCTATCCCGAACAGGCCTTCTGCGCCCTGGCATCCCCTTCCTATAGCGCTCCGGTCCCTACACACAGGACTCTTGAGCAAGCCGCTTACGGCCGAGCGAAAGAAATTTTCGGATTGGTAAGAATTCTCGTTGACTTGCCTTCATGGGCGCGCCTAAACTTCGCACGTTCTAACAAAAGGGGCAAATGCCTTGGACAGTTGTAGTTGTCGATCTTCGATCTATATCTCTGCCTGACAGGCAGGACGTCCCGCGCTATAGCCCTTTTCTAGCCGCCGTCTTGCCAGCCAGGCAGACGGTGCGCGTCGCAGTACTTCGCAGCAGTCACTCCTAGTACTTCTCCGTGCCCATTCACTGATATCGCTCTTGCGGTACGCGTCTTTTCGCGCGTGCTGTTTGCGCTTTCAGCGCCACAGGCTCGCGCCTGCGGTGCTGCTCGTTCACGCCTTTCGTCAGCTTCGCCTTGACCGGCGTGTGGATCAACACACCTGCGCATTTGCGCAAAGGAGGCCGTCATGCCTGACAGTGACTCTAGTCCCTCTTCTCACTCTTGCCGCTCCAGCGGCAATTCCGAGCTTCACGTGGGCAGCCATCGCGCTGCGTCACGCATCGCCTGACCCAAAGTCTGCCGCGTTCCTCCGGCCGCACCGCCTTCTCGAGGCGGGCCGCCCGCGAAACAGCCAGGCCGGCTTGTCAGGCTCTGTTTCAACGGGTTCACCGGAGGATTCACCATGCACTTCGCACTCCTTGTTTCACAACTGCCGCACGTCGAAGAAGCACGCAACCACTACAACGACATGCTTTCGCTGCAGCCGCGCCACTACGCACAGCGCGCCGTCGCTGCGTTGCGCGCCGCCCTGCAGACGCTAAAGGCCATCGCGCCCTGAGCGGCGCGATTCATCGCGGCCGTCCGGAACACAACCTCCATCCGCAAACACCGGACGGAGCGCGAGACTCGACAACCCAACCATCGGGAGAACTCACATGTCCACGTCATCGAACGTTTCACCACCACGTCCCGCCGTGCTCGAACGCAGCGCGGTCCTCGACTCGGCGCACCTCGGCGACATCAAAGGCGCCTTCGGCACGATTGCGCGCCACGATACCGCCCCGCGCACCAACTGGTTCGCACGCCTACGCACGCTGCTCGCGATCCTCGGCCCCGGCCTGATCGTGATGGTCGGCGACAACGATGCCGGCGCCTTCGGCACCTACACGCAAGCGGGCCAGAACTACGGCACCACTCTGCTGTGGACGCTCCTTCTCCTGATTCCCGTCCTGTTCGTGAATCAGGAGATGGTGCTCCGCCTCGGCGCAGTCACGGGCGTCGGTCATGCCCGGCTGATCTTCGAGCGCTTCGGCAAGTTCTGGGGCGCGTTTAGCGTAATCGACCTGTTCATTCTGAATGCGCTCACACTCGTCACCGAGTTCATCGGCATCACCTTCGCGCTCGATTATCTCGGCGTGCCGAAGGTACCCGGCGTGGTGATCGCCGCACTCCTGACCGGAGCAGCCGTGAGCACCGGCAACTTCAGAAGGTTCGAGCGCTTCGCCTTGGTCCTCTGCCTGCTGAGCCTGTTGCTGGTGCCGGTGCTGGTGTCGATTCACCCGCCGGTCAGCCAGATCACGCGCGACTTCTTCATCCCTAACTGGCCCGCGAATTCGAAGCTGAGCGATGTGATGCTGCTCGTGATCGGCATCGTCGGCACGACGGTCGCTCCGTGGCAACTGTTCTTCCAGCAAAGCTATGTGGTCGACAAGCGCATTACGCCGCGCTTCATGAAATACGAAAAGGCCGACCTGTGGATCGGTATCGCCTTCGTGATGATCGGCGCGGTCGCGATGATCGCGTTCTGCGCGGCGCTGTTCTCAGGCCGCCCGGAATTCGGCAACTTCACGGATGCCGGCGGCGTGATCGTCGGACTCGACAAGTATGTCGGCAAGTGGCCTGCGGTGATTTTCGCCGTCGCGCTGCTGGACGCGTGCATCATCGGTGCGGCTGCGGTCTCGCTCTCGACCGCCTATGCGATCGGCGACGTCTTCAAGATCCGCCATTCGCTGCATCGTGGCGTAGGCGAGGCGAAGGGCTTCTACTTCGTGTACTTCGGCATCATCGCCTTCGCCGCGGCGCTCGTGCTGATTCCGGGCAGCCCGCTCGGTCTGCTGACTGAAGCGGTGCAAACGCTGGCTGGCGTGCTGCTGCCGAGCGCCACGGTGTTCCTGCTGCTGTTGTGCAACGATCGCGCGGTGCTCGGTCCGTGGGTCAACTCGATGAAGCTGAACATCTTCACGGGCGCCGTGATCTGGGTGCTGGTGATGCTCTCGATCATCCTGACGGCTTCGGTGATGTACCCGGATATCACCGGCGAGACGATCCTCGAAGTGCTGGCCGGCGGCACGCTGCTGGCGATCGTGGCGGCAACGGTGCTGTTCCTGGTGCGCAAGCGTGGCGTCAACGCATGGGCCGATGCCCTCACGGCCTCGCTGCAGAAAGAGTCGCGCGACACGTGGCGCATGCCGCCGCTCGTGGACCTGCCGCCGCCCAACCTGACATTGAGCAAGCGCGTGTGGATGGGGGTGCTGCGCGGCTACCTGATCGTGGCCGTTGCGCTGGTGCTGGTGAAGGTCGTCCAGGTGGCGTTTCACTAAACCATGAAAAAAGGCCAGAGCATTCGCTCTGGCCTTTCTACCTGCAATTCCCTACCGGTCCTGTTACCCGCGCCGGCCGACTGGCTGGGTGCGACTGCGTACCGGCCGGGCTCGCATGGCGGACAATGCAAACCCAAGCTGGCTAGCTTAGTTCGGCGTGCCCTTGTCGTTCGTGCCGGCAGCCGATGCGGCTTCCGAAACCTTGGCACGCTTGCCATGCGTCTTCAGCTTCTTGTGATGCTTCGCGGGCTTTGCGGTGCTAGCTGCTGCCGGCGCTGCTGCGTCGGATGCCTGTGCGAAAGCCTGAACGGACACCAGCGCGAGGGCTGCGGTTGCGAGCGAGGCAATGACTTTTTTCATGTGTTAATCCCCAAACCTGAACGACTGAGAGTCAATGTGAATGAATGAAAACAGCATGGTGAAGCAGACATGACGACGTGGCGCCTGGCGGCTCCCCGCGGGGGAGTATTACGCAGCGTAGTGCGTTTGTCATCCCATATAACCCGATCTGTATTTTCCGGGAGACAGGTTTCTTTCGTTATCCCTTCAATCGCCCGGCTGATGCTATTTTGGGCACGGATCGGGGCGCTTTATACCAGGTTGCGCAGCAGGCTGGCGGTTTCCTGCAAGGCCGGCAAGACCCGATGGAGCGCCGCGTTTGCCGATTCCTGACCGATCGGCATGCTGACACTGATCGCCGCCACCACCGAACCGTGCCGGTCGCGCAGCGGCACCGCGACACCGCGCATGCCTGGCTCGAGCTGCTGATCGGTGACGACATAGCCATTGCGCCGCGCTTCAGCCAGCACTTCGCGAAGCTGCTCGATGGTGGAGTAGGTTTGCGGCGTGAATACCTTGATTTCGTATGACGCCAGCCACTGTTCGATATGCTCCGGCGCCTGGAAAGCCAGCAGGATCAGACCGGCCGACGACAACGGCGCCGCCGCCCGCGAGCCCAGCACAAAGCCGACCGCCATCGCGCGGTTCACGCCGTTGCGCGCCACGTAGACCACATCGTGTTCGTCGAGAATCGCCACCAGCGCGGTTTCCTGTACCGCCGCCGTGATCCGCTGCAGGAACGGCTGCACGGTGCGCGGCAAGCGCGCCGAATCCAGATAGGATTGACCGAGGCGCAGCACCCGCGGCGCCAGCCAGAACAGCTTGCCGTCGGTGTCCACATAGCCGAGTTCGCGCAGCGTTAGCAAGTAACGGCGCGCCGCCGTGCGCGATAACGCCGCGCGGCCTGCGACCATGGTCGGCGTCATACGCGCATGTTCCTCGTCAAACGCCTCGATGATCGTCAGCGCTTTGGCTGCGCCCGCGATCCAGTCCTTGTCGTCCATAGTCTCCGCCTGAAGTCCGCCGACCGCCGTCCGCTCTGGACAGCGGCGAGTTTGCGCGATTATCGCGCAACGCAGGGCGACGTGGGGAGATCGTGCGCGTCCAGAAGGCGATGCGGCCATCCTCGACGCCTATCTGCGCGACGTGATCGGCACATATGCTCAATAGCGATACGTCAACGCCGTCATCCCGTAGTAGTTGTTCTTCGACTGGACGATCGGACTGTTGGCTGACTCGCCGAGCAGGCGGGTCAGCCCGCCCTCGGTGCGAACCGACCAGCGCGGCGAGAAGGTGTAGGTCCATGCGATCGATACCTTGGCGCTGTCGAAGCCGCCTTTCGGCGAGTACGGCGCAAACCCACTGCTCGCCGATTGGGCCTCGGTCACGCCGAAAAAGGTCTGGGTATAGCGCCCCGTGCCCGCGTGCAGGCTGCCGGTGATGCTGATGTCGTTGGTAATGGTCTGCAGCACCGGCAGCGTCACGTCGAAGTGCCCGGTCAAGCCATGACTCGTGTGCGTTACCGCAGGCTCCAGCGTCAAGCTGACGGTCGAGTTGCCAAACAGATGAGCCCCCACCTGCACCGATACGATCAGGGAACCGGGAATGCGGCCCATCCCCTTCAGGTAGTTCGAACCGGGCAGATCCGCGCGATTGCTGTCGGTTCGGCCGAAGTCGTAGCTGAGCGCGCTCGACACGAACAGGCCATTCGAAAAGGTCTTCTTATAGCCCGCGCCGCTCTCCGGGCTGATGAACAAGCCATTGCTGAACTCGGCGCCGATCACCGGCGACACAAAAGGATGGTAATCGCGGCTGCCCTCGTAACGTGGGAGCACGCCGCCCGCCAGCGAGAACATGTAGAAATTTTCGGCGCGGGCGAACGAGGCACAGGTCAGGCCAAGCACGGCGATGGAGAGTTGAGAGAGGCATTTGCGCACGGTCGGGAGCTTTGTTGGATGAGGAAGCCGCAGTCTAGGGATGGGCTTCCGGGGCGTCTGTCCAAAAAGTTGGCCGAATTTGTGCGCAATTGTGTTCAAGTGTTCGCGAGTGTTCCCGGCGACCGTTGCAGCGCGTTGCGCGGATAGAATCGCCGCCTGATAGCGCGGAGAAAAATATGACCGAAGTACCGCTCAAATACAGCGTGCTGCTGATCGAGGACGACGATCGCCTCGCGCAGTTGATCGCTGAGTATCTGGGCACCTATGAATTCACCGTCACGATCGTGCGGCGTGGCGACACGGCGGTGGCCGCGGTGCGCGAGCACAATCCGGCGCTGGTGATTCTCGACCTGATGCTGCCGAACCTGGATGGCATGGAGGTGTGCCGGCGGATTCGCAGTTTTTCGCGCGTACCGGTGTTGATCCTCACCGCACGCGTCGACGTGTACGACCAGGTAGCCGGTCTGGAGACCGGCGCCGACGACTACGTGGTCAAGCCCATCGAACCGCGCTTGCTGGTCGCGCGTGCCCGTGCCCTGCTGCGGCGCGCGCACCCGCAGGAGCCCCAGGAAGCGCCGGCGCAAGCCGAATCGCTGGCGTTCGGCGAACTGGCCATCTCGCCGCCGAACCGCACGGTGACGTGGCGCGGCCAGCTCATCGAACTCAAGACCGCGGAATACAACCTGCTGCTGATCCTTGCCCAGGCGGCCGGTACGGTGCTGAGCCGCGACGACATTCTCAAGCAGTTGCGCGGCATCGAATTCGACGGTCTCGACCGCACCGTCGACGCGGGGATCTCGCGGCTGCGGCGCCGCTTCGAAGACGCCTCGCCCGAGCCGCAGAAGATCAAGACAATCTGGGGACGCGGCTATCTGTTCAGCCCGTCCGCGTGGGAGGAATAAATGCTGCGTTCGCTGATCCGGCTATATCTGATCGTGCTACTTACGGGCGGCGCGGTAATTGTGTTCGTCAACGTCTCATTCGACTACTTCTTCCACGACCGCGTCACCGCGAAGGTGCGGGAACGCACGAGTGTCTACGCCTTTGTGCTGACCGACTACCTCGAGCGTCACCCGGGAGCGCAACGGGCCGCGGCGCTTGCCGAACTCCAGAAGCACCGCGACAACGATTTCAGCGTGCTGACGCTGCAAGACGTTGTCCCTCTGCTGGACGCCCCGCGGCTGCACGACCTGCGCGACGGCAAACTCGTGCTCGACCGCGACGCCACGGATTACTACCTGCCGCTGCCCAACGGCACCATCGTCCGCGCGGCCGTCAACGATCGCGAAGATCTCGATATCAAGATGCTCGCCTTCGTACTGCTTGCACTGGCAACGCTGCTCTCGGTCATGGTGTGGGTGCACTACCACTGGCGCGATCTGCGCGCGCTCGAAAGCGCTGCGCGCGCATTCGGCTCAGGCAACCTGGCGGCACGCGCACGCCTGCCCGGCCGCTCTAACATCGATCAACTGGCGCAGCAATTCAACCAGATGGCGCAACAGATCGAAGCGTCGATCCAGCATCAGCGCGACATGATGCACGGCATCTCGCATGAACTGAAAACACCGCTCGCGCGGCTCGAATTCGGCCTTGCGCTGTTACAGGCGCCGGATTCCGTCGAGCGCCAGCGCGCACGGCAACTGGCGCTCAGAAAAGATGTGCGCGAACTCGACGAGCTGGTCACGGAGATGTTGACGTTGAGCCGCCTCGAGCAAGGCGAAGGACACCGCGTGCTGATGCGGTGTGCGCTGGGCGAGCTGCTCGATAGCGTCGCGGCGAGCATGGCCAACGACATCGCCGACCGCACGCTCAGCCTCTCGGTGACGACCGCCGGCGCTCCGGCCCATCACGTCTGCGATCCCAAGCTGGTGGCGCGGGCGCTGCTCAACCTGATCCGCAACAGCACACGCTATGCGCACCGCGCCATTTCCCTGAACGCCACGACGGGTCCGGCGGGCGCGCTGGTGCTGACGGTGGAGGACGACGGTCCGGGCATTCCGGTCGCCGAGTGGGCCCGCGTGTTCGAGCCGTTTCACCGGGTGGACAGCAGCCGTAACCGGCATACCGGCGGCTTCGGTCTCGGTCTGACGATCGTGCGCCGCGTCGCGCTGGTTCACGGGGGAACGGTGCGGCTCGAAGCAAGCGAAACCGGCGGCGCGCGTTTCGTGATGACGTTGCCGCGTCTCGCCCTACCGGCTAGCGCCGTGGCAAGCGCCGCAGCCAGTCTGCCGGCCTAGGATTCAAGCCACTCGTTTCACCAGGATTGCACGAGCCCCAGCCGTTCGGCAAGGTCCTCGTTGGCCGCCTTGCGGCTATCCGCCGTGGGCGGAAACACGCACCAGCAACCGTCGTCGTGCCTGAAAAAGAACAGGCCGCGCGCGCCGGCCGCCAGAGCGGTTTCGACCCGCACGTAGCGCCGGCCGCCCGCGCGGGTACGGCTGAATTCGGTGACACGAACGGGAATCGATGGGCCCGGAGCGAGCCATTTTTCGACCAGGAAACGCAGCGACTGCTCACCGGCGGCTCTCACGATCCTCTCCAGATGTGTTCGTCCTGCTGTACCTCGCGCGCTTCGTCGGCGCTTTCCGGGGTGGAGTCCTCTTCGGCTTCGGCGGCCGCCAGCTCTATGGCGCGGTTCGTCGCCGCAGCCCTCAACGCGCTGCAATTGGCAGAATGCCTGATGTCTGAGAGTAGTCGGACAAGCTGTCGTGCTGTTCTGCGTTTCATCGCACACCCCCGCACTGCACAAGTATCTTGATAAAGCACTTTAACTTTATGCCTGGACGGTGCACTGCTGTGTGGTTTTTGACTAAATAGCAACAGTCGCGATGGAAGTAGCGCACCGCGCAGGTCCGCACCGTCCGTCACCAATGTGCGCGTATTGGCGCGCTGCAGTATGTGCGCTGGCGACCGCAACGCGCTGGATGGCGGAAGACGCCTGACACTCGACGCCGCCGCGCAAAACCGCACCGTTCTGACAACGGTTAAACGGCCTGCCGGGGACGATCTTGAAGGGGGAGAAACGCGGAGTTATCCACGCGGACCTCTGGACAACTCCGGGATAGCTGCACTAACAGCCTGTGCGCGGAATCTTGATAACCGGGGCACAGAGCATGGCGGCACCGAAGTTATCCCCGGCCCACCGCGTCTCTGCACGCGCGCCCCGTATTGTTATAGTTTTGTTACAGCGTTGACGCGGCGGAGAATTTGCCACTTGTCCACAGGAAGCGCCCGCCCTTGTTAACTATTACTACATATATATACATATGAAGTAAAAGACTGGGGAAAACTGCGCTCCGCGGCAAAAAACCTCTCCGCCGATCAATGGATGACCAGCGCAGCGCGCGCTTATGGGCTGACGCCGGTCGAACTGGCCGCCGGCGTCATGTCCGGACGACCCAGAATACCCGGCTCGACCGGCGCTGCCGCGTTACCTGAAACACCCGCAACCGCTGGAGCCGGGGCGGGAACGTTCAACGCGCTGGATTGCGGAGCGGCCACTGGCGCGGTCGCCAGCACAGGTGCGGGGATTGGCGGCACCGGTGCCGCAGCAGAAGTCGCAGCCGGAACCGTCGCCGGAGCAGTGGCAAGCACAGGGACGGGCGCAGGCAACGGCAACGGCGTGCTCACGACATCGCTCGACTTGACCGGTATCGTGCGTACGACGGTCTGGAGATAGTGGTCGACCAGTGCGAAGAAACGATCGTAGAACTTGCCCGACGGGATCGTCTCGCTAGAGATTTTCACCATCTCGTCGTTGTTCGAGCGAATCGGCAGCGACACCGAACCGATCACGCTCAGGCCGACACTCGCCGAGGTATCGCTTTTCTTCAGCGCGAAGCCGTTCTGCACCGCATTCACATAGACGATGCTGGTGTCGCCGGTCTCTTCACCCGGCGTGCAGACCACGTGAAACTCCACCACGATGTGCGAATCGCCGGTGGGCTGGAAATTCTTCGAGCCGTCTACGGTATCGGGGTGCGTCAAGGTCGTCATGTAACCTTGGCTCAGCAAGGCGCGGCGGGCGGCTTCACAGGTGTCGGTGGTGCTGGCCTTGAAATTGTGGGCGAACGGGCTCGCGCCCGTGTCGAACTGTTCAGTTTGAAATTTCGGCTGTTGTGGGCTCGAGCAGGCGCCGAGTACGAGCAGCCCGAACAGCGAGGCTGCGGTGGCTTTAGAAAATGAGGTGCGCATGATTCCGGAAGGCAGACTACTTAACGTCGAATGGCATGCATTGTAGAGCGGTTGCCAGACAGGGCGAAAACAACCCGCACGTAGCGTAACACGTTGATACAAAAAGCTTTGTAGGGCGTTCGTCAGGGTGGGATCGGCGCGCCAGGCGGTATCTGGGCCGTTGGCCCGATGGCCACTCAGATGTGCCCAGGCGGGCAACCACGCGTCAGGAAATCAGAAATTCGGGACGCGGTCAGGATGCACCCCGGATCCAATCAAGGCGCCGAAGCCGGCGCAGCGGCCGACAGGCCGATTGAAGCGGGGTCTGGCGCCGCAGTAGCCGACGGAATGAAAAACGACCGGGCGCCGCTCGCGGACGCGGGGCAATTGTCGATAGCGTGCGCGTCACAGGCTGCAGTTTGTGCAGCCGAAGGCGCCGCGTCGTCGGGCTTGCCGACCACCGGCGCAAAGGTCTGAACCCGCAGGCTGACCTTCTGCGCGTAAGCCATCGAGCCACCATAGCTCTTCAGCGCAAGGTTCAGATCGCCGCCCGCCGATTGCACATAGCCGTGCAGAATCGCGGAACCCGCCTCGATGTTGGCATCCGGCGCAGTCAGGTCTTTGACGTTGCGCAGCAGTCCCCGATGCGCGGCCGGCACGACCTGCATCAAGCCGGTGGCGCCACGCGGGCCTTTGGCCTTTTCTTTAAAACGGGACTCGATCGAGATGATCGCCAGCAGGAGGGCCGGCGGCAGCGAATATTTCACTGCGGCGGTCTGTACGGCGCCGGAGATCTGCTCGGCTTTCTCTTTGGCGAGGCCGAACTTTTGCGTCAGGTATTCCGAGATACGGTCGTGGTCGCTCTCGTCGGCCATTGCGGTCTGCACCAGGCCCAGCGAAAGCATGATCAGACAGAGTAGCCGGCTCATGAGCGGGTAACGTTCGAGAGGAGAAGGCCCGTATTATACCGGTGCCGAAAAAACAGGCACCGAATCTTCAGAACATAGTCAACTCGACGAAAATCGGCGCTGCGGAAGCGAGGCCAAAACCGGGGCCGGAGCCAGATTGGAATCAAAGGCGAAAACGCCGGCCGCGTTCACACGACCGGCGCTGCCCTGTCCCCTTACTTGCCCGGCTTAGGCTTGTATGGGTAGCCGTCGTTGAGCGTTGTCAGAAACGCCGCGACATCGTCGATATCGCGCTCGCTCCATACCGGGCGCTCGCCGCGCTTACTGGTGAGCGGCGCGTCGACCGTGTCGACGTTGATCCGCACGTCCGGTGGCAGATCGTCGAACTTGTCGACCTTGCCGTGACGATCGGCGGGATACCACTTCTCCGGATTGGTGTCGCGTTGCACGTAGAAACGCAGCGACTCCTTCAGCGAATGAAAACGCCCGTTGTGGAAGAACACCCGGCGCGTCGCCGTGTTGCGCAGCGAAGGTGTCTTGAACAGACCGCAATTGGCCTTGTCGCTCGACTGATCGGTGCGTAACGGACCGCACAAGCCCATATCGAAGTAATGCGGGTCCGCGTTCACCTTCAGCTCCGGATTGCGCGGCACGCCGAGCGCTTCGAAGTTGTAGTCGGTGAAGAGCAGATGCGCGCCGTTCACACCCGACTGGTCGATATGGCAGGACGCGCAGTTGCCCTTGTCCGGATCGTCGAACAGCTTCTTGCCGCGCAGCTCGCTTGCGGTGAGTTGGACCTTGCCGTCCAGGTAGTAGTCGAACTTGCTGGTGTACGGGTGAAAGCTCGGATCTTCGAGCTCGAAGCGCTCGATCGCGTACATCGCCTGGGTGAACGCCTTGTGCGGATCGACGAAGATGTTCTGGCCGAACACCTCCTTGAAGCGCGCAGCGTACGGCGCGTGCTCCAGCTTTTGCGCGACCGCTGCAGGATCCTTGTTGGCCATCTCGTTCGGGTTGAACAGCGGGAAGCTCGCCTGGTCGCGCAGGTAGTTGAAGCGGCCATCCCAGCCGAAGCCGCCGACCGGCGCATTGTCCGTATCCTCAATCCGTTCCGAGAGGCTCGCAGCCTGTGCGTGAGTCCAGACCGGCGTGCGGTTCAGCACGTAGCGCAGGCTGGGCACAGCGCGCGTGCCTTGCGAGTGCATGTCCGCGCCACCCAGTTGCGCCGCGAGGCCGTCAGGCGGCCCGTAGGCGTGCGCAGGGCTATGGCAGCTCGCACAGGACATCTTGCCCGAGGCCGACAGCGACTGATCGTAGAACATTAGCTTGCCGAGCGCCGCAGCGTCGCTGTAGGTGGTGGTAGCGGCAGAGCCTTCGGCCGGAGCCGAGGCCAGGGCGGCCGAAGCCGCCGAAGCCCCCGCCGCCGCCGCTGCCGGCGGCAGCAGAGCGGCGCTTACTAACGCGGCCAGCGCCGCGAATCGCGTTGCAGAAACAGGCATCGCTTAGAGGTTGGTGAAGATGTCGTTGCCGAAGCCGACGAGACCGGCCTGACCCGCATAGCCGAGGTGGCCGAGCTGGAAAATGTCTTCAATGCTCTTGAGCATCGAGTAGTGGTTGTACTGCACCGTCGACACCGTGCCCGGCTTGATGAACTTCGAAATCATCACCGCACCGGTCTGGTCGCCGCCGAAGCTTTGCTTGGTCAGCGTGATCGTGATGCCGCCATAGAGCAGCGACGAGCTCTGCGGGAACGCCGCCAGGTTCGGACCCGGCTGCTGGCTGCAGCAACTCGTGCCGGCAAAGGTCAGGTCTTCGCCGCTCGCCGATTGGGTCACTGTGGCATAGCTGCTTTCGTCGAAGTTGATGATCAACAGGCCGTCCTGCTGGAATGCCGGCGAGGACGTGATAATCGGCACCCACTTCTGCAGGAACGTGTTCGCGCTCGTCAGTCCACCCGGCTGTCCGTTCACGCACGGCGAGTCGTGGCCGTCGTCGCACAGGTTCGGCGTAATCAGGTTGAAGTTGGCGGTGGTCGCCACAGACTGCAGGTCGGTTGTGAGCTTCGTGAGATTGACCACATTCTGGCCGCAACCCGGCGAATCGATGATCGAGTGGAAGTACATGAACGGGTCATGGCGCGTCGCGTACTGGTCGCCGAGCGGCACGGCTGCGCTCGGTGCTTCCGCGGTCTGCGTCAGGTCGGTCGTGTTGAGCGTCGGGTGACCGCAGGTGGCGGCTTCGCGCGTCGGGTCGTTGCCCATGTCCTCTTCGTAGCCCTTCCACGTGTAGCCCGCTGCCGTCAATTGATCGGGCAGCGTCTTGACACTGGCAGGGTAGACGCAACCGGTGCCGATCGCCTGACCATCAGGGGTCATGCCGGTGAGGCTAAAGTCCTGATAGGTAATGCAATCGTTGTCGGTTTGCGACGTCGGCGACTGGCCGCTCAACATAGCGATATAGTTGTCGAGACTCACGTGCCCCGTGCCGTAGTACTGCTGCACGAGGGCGCCTTGCGAGGCAAGCGTCTGCGCCAGATAAGGCGCTTTGGTGTTTGCGCCAAAGGTGGTCGCGTAGTTTTCGTTTTCCAGCGTGATCACGAAGACGTGGCGGATCTGCTGCTGCCCCGCCGAGATGGACGACGATGACGAGCCGCACGCCGCGACGATCAGACCGATGATGACTGCGGACAGCGCCGCGAACAGCGCGCGCATCCAGGTACGTTGAAACATGTGCCCCTCTGTGGTTTGAGTTTTGTTCGGGGGCTGACTTTATGCAGGATGTATGACGACGCCGTGAAACGAATATGGCTCTGGGAGATACCCATTATCGTCTGGTGAGCATGCTTATGATGTGGGGAACGAGGCACGCGATGTTACGGCAGTGCCGGAGCCGGATTCGAATTGATATGCTGCTGACACGCCATATGGCCCTCAGTCGACCGGTAGGGATTCGGTAAGATGGGCGGTGGATTTGGCACCGGTGTTGATTCCCGGGCCCGCGGCCATATGTGATGATGTTGATTGACGACAGTAGGCAGGCTGATAAGCATGATCAAACCTGAATTCTCCGAACCCGATAGCGCGCGTCCCGACTTGCTGTGTTTCCTCGTCGCGATTGCCGCGGCATCGTACGCGCTGACCAACGAATGGCGAGTGGACCATGTGGTCGAGTGCTGCCGTCAGTGGCTGCAGAAGAACCGGCTGACGATGCACTGGCTCGACCGGGTCCGGATCGGTCAACTTGCGCTGAAGATTGCCAGTAAGGATCTGCTCGATGCAGGCGTCGCCGTTCGGCTGTCGAGCGTGCAGGCACTTTTTACCAGTGAGATGGAACTCAATGGTGCCAGCACGATGGTGCAGCGGATGATGGTGCTGTGTAACGAGGCGCTTTGAGAACGGCGGGCCTTGAAAACTGTTCTCACCAAATGAAAGCGTTCCGCGGAAAGTTTTGGCGCGAGTGAGCCCCTTGTCCCATGGTGCTTAGCGCTTGGCAGCCCATTCTCAAAAACATCGAGCGACCCTGCGCTACGCCAATATTCGCGCGCTGCCCCCGCCACCAAATGAAAGCGTCCCGCGCGCCGTGCGTATTGGGCTACGCCGAAAATTGACCCTCTCTTGCGCTGGAGCGGTCGCGTCGAAAGTCGCTTATTTTTTAGCATCGACCGAGAGATTTGCGACAGCCAAAACTACTTCCGCCTGAGGCTTGTCACCCCCTCCCATTCAGCGCACGCGGCGGACTCCAAGTGCCGCTGGGCCAGCAAGTTAAGATATTGAAGTCCGCAGTCAAGTTTCTGATGTCGAGCATCTTCAGTGACGACAGCGACTTCTTCGTTTCCCCGATGAGTGCGAGGGGTGGCAATCCGGCCACTTGACGCCCTTTTCACTGAGCGACCACAGGGCCGGCGAGTCCCTCAGTGTAATGAGACTGCTAGCTTTCGTCTCCACTTGCGCTTGGGTCAAAGGCGTAATACATATCGCGCAAAATTTTCCCTAGCATTTGGTTCTTGTATTCTTCGGGGTCAAACCGAAGAAGGTCCGTGACTTCCATTTTTCTACCAAACAATTCGCTATACATATTAATACTATTTTTATTTAGGTCTCTTCTGTCCCGGATGAAGCGTTTGATTGTGGGTAGGTTTGCTGCGAATCGCTCCTTTAGTAGAAATGTTTCGATGGAGCGCTTCGCTATGGGCGATTGGGTACGTGGCTGCACAGTACCAAACTCGCTCAGCAGCTTATCGTCATGCAATAGTTGGTCAAACGTATAGTTTCCGTTTGAAGAAACGATTTCGAAGCGTAACACGTCTTCATCAATATCTTCCAAAGGATGGAGATGTCGAGTTTTGAAAAAATTCTTAGTGCCCTTCAAACTTGAATTGCAAATGTAGCAGCTTGGAACAAGGTTATAGAGCGAAAGTGCGAGGTATGGATACTCAGCTTTAGGAAAAAAGTGGTCCAACGTTGGCCGGTAGCTACCCGTCGTTCCTACGACCGTGAAAGAGAATGCCTGATTGCAATATGGGCATATGGTGTTTCTCGCTTTCGCGCAGAGTTTATATGCAGACCAACGTTGGACGTTCTTCTGGCAGAACAAAGAATAATCGAATGCCTTCTTCGCGGAGCTGTTGAAATTTTTTACTTGTCCTTTCGACAGCGGCTTGCATGTGGACTCGGCGTCGGCAATGATGTCTCGCAATTTCTGCACATCGCCAGTCGCGAAATTTGGCAGATTCTTTTGAACAAATGCTCGAAACTGTGGCGACCTGATATAGCCTGCCTGGTTCGGCAGCTTCGTCAAAAGGCCTTCAAGGCGCTTAGTAACATACGCGTTGTGGTCGGTCTTCGCATCATCCCAAACATCGTGAATTGAAATCATTCTTCGACACCCCGTTTGTATACTCTGCGCCGCTCGCGCAGCTTTTTCATTTCTCGCAGCAAGATTGGGTCGTCGATGATGCTCAGGAGGTGGTCGTCTATCTCGTTCGCCTCTCCTTCCTCTAATCGACCGATGCTTTCTTTGATTTTCCCGTGAGCGAAGGCTCCAAGCGACCCCGTTTCAAAGCTCGAGTTGACTATGTCTTCAAGCGAAGCAGCGAAGCTTCGAACCTCTACGTTATGCGACTCGGCCGGCTCGTCTTTCGTACTCAGTCTCGTGACGCAGTCGCGCGGAACGTCAGTAAGAAGCGAAGTTGAATGAGAGCTTAGAATGAGCTGAAGGCTTTTGACCTCGGCAGCCCTTTTCATGCTTGACATCGTGAGGTCCAGCAGCCTTACGTACTCTCGTTGCCAAGCCGCATGAAGATAGATGTCGCCTTCGTCGAGAAGAACAAGGAACTTGCTCAAGCCTCTATCTTTCAGTTCATCGATTCCGCGGCGAATAGCAGAGAACTGGTATAGGAGAGCCAGTTGCCCGGAACTGAAATTCTCCCAGACCAGTTCAGCGAGCCTAGAATGGGTCACGTTCAAGCGATACCGCTTGAGCGTTGCGTCATCGTCGACATAGACTGATTTTCCAACTCGGTCTCCAACCCTATAATTTCTCCATCTGTCTTCGTTCAGTAACAGATTGACCTTTTGCATAGCAAGGGTCTCAAGTTTCTTCGCAAGCCCTCCGTCTCGGACATTAGAGAGCGGCTCTCCGTCGAGAAAGTATCTTTGTAGAAACGCTTCAACAGGTACCGTCTTTTTTCTACTGGTGTTTATTACTTGTTCTAGTGCGGACAGAACGGGAATCACATGGCCCGCAAGATTTAAATCTATCAGCCTCTGAATTTCCAACATGAAGGCCGTCCCGATTTCTTGAATTTGTCCCGGGACATCCTCGAAAGGTTCGGCATTGTTGCGTTCGGCTACCAAGTGAGAAGCGAATGCGTTCGTGAAATGACGCAGTACCGTCGGAGCAGACTTTAAAAATTCTGGAAACATTGAGCGTAGCCGCTGCTGACCAGCCGAAGCGTAAAGGACGCCCTTAGTTTTCTCTGATGTGGAAAGGTTGCTCAGAATAACTCGAGCGATTGCGGTCAGTATCATTGCCCGGTCGAAGCCGAGTACCACCATCGGCCGAAGTTTGAAACCTAGCTCCCGCCTGACCAGTTCATAATATTGGAAATCGACATCCAAGCCGCCTTCTAATTTTCCGTAGGAAGGTGTTGCGTCGTAGAAGTTTCGCGTGCTTTTGGGGAGGTTGACTCGGTAGGGAATTGGTGTGTAATAGACAACGCCATATTCCTGGCGGTGGTTCTTTTTTCGATAGGCTTCGGAATCGGAGTACCGTACGCCGACCTTCACTATCTGTTCAGTATCGTGAAACGCCCATGCGATTTGTCGTAAGACCCTCGTCTTACCTGCGCCGTTACATCCAATCAAGAGTGAGAAGCTGTCAACGCCGAAAAAACCCCGAAACTTGCCCTTGCGCCGGTTGGATGGCGTCAGCAATTCTAGAGTGCATGAATCCAGGTGAATGCTCGATATCATTTTAGGGTGGTTTTTTATATACAGCCTATAGTCTACTGGTATTCGCTCATTATCGGACCGGCTTCGCATTAGGTGGCCGTTTGAGGAATAGCCTCGCGCTCGTGCTCGTGCTCGTGACGTTGGCGAGATGGTCGCCATCCGACGCGGAAGCACGAGCGTTTGTTGCCGACACAGCGCGCCGGCTAGAAGTCTATGTCTATCACTCGGCGGCTACTGCGTTGGTATTCCGTCTCCTGCATCACTGGCTGACGGGCCTCGATGTCAGTGGCAGACGTCTTTTGTGCTGAGCCCAGCACCGCGCGGGTGTGGGCCGCGCCGGCGTGCGCCTCTGCCGTCTTGCGAGCTCTTCTGTTGTTGACTGTCGGTGGCAAGCCTTCCACCGCCGCCATCCGCCTCTGCGTCGACTGGGAGACGCCTCCTCGTTTGACTGCCTGGTCGACGGTGAGGTGCAGCCGGCTTTTGTCTCTTTGCTTGTCAAGGTCCGCGAGGTCTCGCATCTGGATGTAATCACGGATGTCCGGAATGGCTATACCAAATTTCTCGATAGTCGGCTTGGTGGCCTCCAGTTCAACAAGATAACCATCATCGTCCCACAACGCATGAAGCTTCGATGTGAACAGTTCATAACCCGAAATCGGCATGGACTTCCCATTGTGCGTGGCTTCGTACTCAGCAGCTCTTCTCCGAAGCTCTTCGCAGCTGAACTCTCTCTTATCAAAGCTGACGACTCCGCCCGGCGCCGTCGCGTTGGGAGAGAAAGGCTTAGCGAGTCGGCGAATTATGGCCTCCTCCGTAAGGTCCCACTCTGCATCACCCGCACGCATCGCGAAGTTGAACAGAAACAAGTGCTTTGGCACTGGCGGCACATCAGCCTCCGCCATTAAGCGATTCCGTGCTCGACGCATGTCCGCATTCAAGTTGTGCCTACTTATTGCAGTGAGAAGCGCCCGCATAAATTGCTCCAGCGTCAATGACGCTCCGGCAACTGCCGTTTTCAGCTTCTCGCGATTGCGCTTGCGCGCAGCATCTTTATCCGGACCCCTTCCCTTTACCGGTTCGCCATGGGTCGCGCCGATAAGGCCAGAGACTTCTTCCTGGAAATAGTCCATCATCTGTTCGACGTCGCCCTTCGCCTTTCCCTCTCCGGGCACCGCCATCAGGAGTCGCTGTCGCATCCCGCCGACAAGTGCACGCTGCACTTTTTCGGAAATGCCTGCGCCGCGGTCTACGAAAACCGAACTCGGACAACCGTAGACCATCCCGTCTAAGTAAGACACGCCCCATCGCGACAGTTCGTCTTCTTTGTCCGTGCATGCACTGAAAACACATGCCAAATAGGAATCAGCGTCCTCGGGTCGGTAGGTCGCGTACCAGCCCAGAATCGCACGGCTCGAACGGTCAACTGCGAGCAGCACCGTGGGCTTCAATACATTGTTGATTCCAACAATGGAATCGCCGAAACGCAGGAAGCAGTCTGCCACAGTGCCGTCAATGTCCACTACATTGAGCTCGCCCTCCGCAATCTGTGCCGAATAGCCGCGCCCTTGCGGCGAAGCTCGAAGCCGAGCCAACTTCGCCTTCTCTTCGTGGAAGAGTGGTGTAACTTTTCTTACAGTGTTCCGCTCACTAGGCAACCTGCGAGGGTCCACGGCAAACACTTGCTTCTCGCCGTCGGAACCACGGTTGTGTCCCACCTGGCTCCGCAGAAAGCTTCGGGCAATGCCCGTAATGGTAGCTCCGGGAACGTGTGCTTCGCGCTTGACGTATTTCTTCAACCTTTCGTATAGGTACGTTGGAAATTGCATGCGCGAGAGACGTGTCGACGGGTCGACAATTTCCGAGAAGGTCTTACGGCCCGACTCAATGAGGGTGCCGTCTTCACGCCTCGCTCCCAGGCGAGGCGCATCCGGAGCACCTTTGTCCCAGTTGCGAGGTACTAGCGCGAACTCGTGCCCACCGTAAAAAAGGTAGTGCTCGTAATATTTGCGCACCGTTTTTGCTGTACAGCCGAACTTAGTCGCCGCATTGAGGACGGCCGTTGAATACACGCCCTTGTCCTTAAACGGACCATCCCCAAAGACTCGGATGATGTGGTCTACTACTTCCCGCTTTTCTTTTAGCTCCAGCTGGTCGTCTTCGTCTCTGGGCGAGAATTCCGACATACCTTGCGGTATGCCGCATTCGTCGACGCGCCAGGCAAGCTCTCGCGTTCTGAGGTCACGCATAGTCGCGACGGGAAGCGTCATCCTGTACTTTTTGGTATCGGGGTCACGATTAAGTCTAACGACACCGCTCTCGACCGAGCCCAACCGTACCAAGTAAACGCGCGTACTATCCTCCCCCAGATATCTGAGGAGCATGTGTGGCTGCTTTGGAACCGCCACATTAAGATTGGAAAATCTTGGGAACAATGCTATGGTCTTTACTTCGGATTCCATATTATTCATCATAGCTCTCAATTAAATTTAGGGGCGTTCGATTAAAAACTACGGACGAATAAAATTTAGAGGCTCCGAGGGCGCGTAAGGGCAGCGCACATCCCACTTGAGATGCCCTAGGAATAAGGCAACTGCCAGCATCCGGAAGGATTTTTCCGCATCCCACTTCCGCCGCTTTCCAACCATTTCAACGACGCGACGAGCGTTGCCCGTTGCCTTCGTTGCCAAAAGGTCATGGGCGAACAGTTCAGCGTCATCAACGAGGTTCTCTAACTCGGTGAGCTCCACATACTTCATATGTTCGAACATGCGCCGATAGCTGTTGTACTCAACGTCTGCGATGCTCAATTCGGTCATGACTTCGTGCGTCGCACACCATTCCGACAACCCCTTTTCCTCACGTTCATGTCTTGCTCGAACGCTGCGACGCCGACGGTGGGCCTCCGGCTTCGCCGAGACACCGTGATAAATGAGATAGGGGATGCCGGGTATCCTCAGGGTGAGCATGAAGTCGATTGTCGCGAGTTCATTTCGCGGGAAAAGACGTCCTTCCCGGCAGTAGGCGAGGAATGCTTCTCGATTCCACTGGGGGTATTGCGTTCGTATCTCAACGACAAAGGGACACATTTCAAAGAACGCCAGAAGGCGTGCCTCGAGACTTGAGTGACACGCAACCTGGCCGCCAGCCTTAAAACTAAAGTGATAGCCAGCGATGCCGACACGGCTATCGCTGGCTTTTTTCCAGCACTCGAACTTAGGGGCGCTCAACACACCGCGCGGGTCAGTCTCGGGCAACGTGAGTGGCCATTGAAGCACGGGCCATCCTGCGAGATGGCGGAGGTGGAATTCCTGGCCGACATGCGATTTGACCTCGATGTCGCCGTGGTCAAGTTCAATGTTCTTCGGAAGAACGATGCCCATCGACCACGGATGCCATTCCGTCTCCCGCAGCCCGCTCGCAATGACGATGCCCCGCAGCTTTTTGCCCCTGGCCCGCGAGAATGATAGGTGCGAGCAGTCACCATTCAATCTCTGTTTTTTTCTATCCATGCTTTGCCTCGACGTAAGCGGTCTGAAAACGCATTTCCCGAAAATCCTTCGTACGTTTCGCGGGCTGCCCATTTCGACTTTTCGTCGACCTTTCTTGCCAGCGACGTGACCAACTCGATTTGCCGTTTACTCCAAGTCTCGAAGTCATCGGCACATTGGTCCAGCAACGACTCAAGTTCAGCGGTTCCCATACCGCGCTTGTATGCCGACTCGCCGCCTGTCTCGCTCAGGAGAAATGCACGCGTGATGCGGCGCCCTGGGTCGTGACGAATGGTGTCCTCATAGCGCCGTAGTACCAACTCTCTCTTTCTCGCTTCTCGCCTCTGCTCTCGCGCGACGACGCTCGGCAACGCAGGCTTTCCTGTTTGCCGTGGCAAGTTTTTGTTGAGCCATTGTCGGTCGTAGTGCGTTGCGAAGAAGGTCAGCTTCTGCCCATCCGGCAAGTCGCGTATTTTGCTGCGCGTGAAGGTCGGTGACCGTGCCTGTTCGGCCAGAATTGCAGAGCGACAATGTTGGCGATAGCGCTTCATTTCGATGGCCCCAAACTGCTCGAACTGGCGCCGCCATCGCTCGAATTTATTATCCGGGTTCAAGCGTACACGCTTCGGCCGGGTTTGAACTTCCAAGTCATACCGTTTTGGGTTGACTTTGCGAGCGTTCACTTCATCGAGAAAGTCGTGCCACCCTCCGAATAGACTCCAAATAGCCGCGATATTCTGGACCGGATTGCTCAGAGGTCCCTCGGATGTCGGATGTCCTGTGGCCCGTACGAATGTATGCGCCGCGAAGCCGAGCAGTGGAGTCAGTTCGGTCCCCAGCCGAAATTCGAGTTGTTCTTGAGCCACGTGATGATAGTCTCGGCGGTCGAGCGCTTGAGCGATGCGCCGAACTTTCGCCCGAAGAACCGGCCCCGTGTTATCTGCAAACGCCGACGTATCAATACGGCCTTGAAGGATATCCTGCGCCATCTTTGCAATAACGACGGCCGCTTCAAGGCTGTCGTGATTCGTTACGACGCCGATAGGTTGAAGAGCGCCACCGCGCGGGCATTGTTCTCGTGGATGCCACGCTTTTCGCCCTCTGCGATGGCTTACGTCTCGACGGCGGCAAAGATTCATGAGCGGCTCCTCGTGCGTCGGACAGTAAAGTATTGATGGCATGAGGTGAACGCGATGCCAGATGGCAAAGCCGTGCTCCCTATAGTCGGACGCGATGCAGCTCAGACAGATTCCCAAGCGGCCGCGAAGAGCAATCTGGTGCTTGCCCACGTAGCCGACTGCCCCAGGTTCGCCCCCAAGTCTGTACTGTTTCAGCAATCCTTTCTTCTTCGATTCCGGAAGGAAGGCGCTGTTCAACCGATAGCGAGTGTGATTCATAACCAAGTTTTCCCAGTCCGGCAAACTACCAGGAAACAACTCCGCAATCCCTTCCACATTGGACGGATGTACGAAAGCGGGCCTATGCCCATCTTTGTCCAGCAACGCCATCACTCCATTATGGTTGTTAGCATCACTCAGTTCAGCCTGACGGACGAGAAATCCCGTGAAATCCTCTTCATCCCTGATTCCCGTTTCGTGAAACGAATTTACTGTGCCCATCTATTGTTTTTTCTGCTTCGTCCTGCCGACGAGCGCCCCAATTTTTAAGTGTTGTTTGCCGTAGATTCGCGGCACGTGCGGTTCGCCAGTCGTAGAGCCGAGCAGACGCCCCGTGGCGTATCGCCCAGTCCAATCGAGCGGCAATATAAGCGTCGCGGGTTTGCGAAAATCCCCGAAGCAAGGAATCGGACGCGGACGACTTCAATGCGTACTCGTTGATACCCAGGAGTTCGCGAAGCCGATAAACGCTACGACGCACGGGTGGGTCGTCAAGCAAATCAAGATGGGCCGCGGCGGCATTTACTGCACGAGCTAAGGCAGATAGTGCACTTGAGGGCCTCGGTGCATGTCCCGGCGCATGCATGGGCGCTGAGTGTCGAGTGTGGTGTTGAAGCCATTCACGCGCATTTCTGTGTAGTACCGCAAATGTCGCTGGTGCGATATGTCGGAGCTGAGTTTGCGTCGCTTTTGGGTGGTCTTGATGCAGCCTCAGCCAAAGAAGCTTCGCGTCATTGGTCGAATGCGTCACAAGGGTCCGATAATGAGACTCGACAAAAGGCATCGCAGCAAGCACGCGATAGACGGTATTCGTCGACATCTCCGTGGCGCATGCGACTTCCTGCGGACGCATACCAGACGCGAGACGCTGTCGGATTGTCGTAAGCGTCGCATCGTCCAACCTAGATGGGCGCGCATCGACAGGTATCCCTGAGCATCGGCAGACGATGGTCAGCCGGTGCGCGCTGGTGCCTAGCGCGTGGGCCGCTGAGACAACCGAGCCGTACAGCGACAGTGCTGCCTTCACCTGTGCCGCAGAAAGAGACCTTACTTCTCGGCGGCCGCGCAAGGGACTGCAAGGGCGTTGGCATTCGCAATGCTGCGCAAACCATGTGAGCAAAATGCACCACACTGCGTGGATTGCACGGCCTTCACGCGTCAGCGCGCGGAGCGCAGCCTCGATGTACTCGGGTGTCGAGACAAGGGCATCAAGGCGACAGTCGTCGAAGCGCTCACTATAGAACGACATGAACGTTGTGACCAATTCCGCCAGCCGAAGCCGGCCGCTATCCAGCAGCCAGTGCGCCTTTCGCAAGGCGTCAATCACTCCCGCCTTACTGTACGCACACGCCGACTGCACACCCGCGACGCAGACGTCGGAGTACATTGCGAACTGGATGGCATTACGCAGGTGCAACATCGAACGCGTGCAATGGCACTGAGCATCAAACAGATGTTCCCGTTTGGCGGAGGGCCGGAGCCAGCAAAAGTGGACCGGACACGCAGCTACGAACGGGGCGACATCGCGACGATGCGTGAAGGAGAATCCATATTGGTCGAGAGCGGCCTCTTCGCATTCTGGACACACAAGGAAAGCTGCTTCCGAAGGCGCAAGCAGAACCGGAAGCCGTGACGACCGAATCGGCCCCTTGCAAGACGTCCTCAGTCGTTCTTTGAGCGCGTTGTGCCGTTCCGGTGGCACGCCAAGCAGCTCATAGGCGAGCAGCGTGTGCTTCGCCTCAAGCTCGTCGCGGTCTCCAAACAGATATCCGACGCGAGCGTGGAATTCATCTAGGCGGCTCGGCATACCATCGAGAGCGGGACACCTCGCAAGCAACTGTCGGCTAATTTTGCGAAGCGTGCTATCGCCCGCGAGACGCGCGTTTCGACGAAGCAGCGAGTTCACGGTCTCGCCATCCGGGAAAGGCGTTATCAGCACCTGTGAAGAAAGCTGCTCAGACATGGCCTGCCCCCAATAGGGGCCCGGTTGAACGTGCCGCCAAAATCGAACCTGCGCCGAAAGGCAGGTGGTCGAGGTATTGCTTGACCGCGGAACGGGATATCGATGAGGGGTCGACGCCGTATGCCTTTATGGCAATACGGGCTGGCTCGCAGGTTCGCAATTGAGTTTCAAAAATTCCTGCGACTAATGCCTGCTTGGGGCCAGCGTTCCTCAACAACTCGGGCTCCCACGCAAGGTGTTCGTGGAGGGCGCGGAAGCCTGCCGCTAGCCAACCAACACGACCGTGACAGACGTCGAAGGTCCAGCGGGGCAAATGATGTGGCATCTCGAGTTGTGGCGAAAGCAGCCCTGCTTTCCAGAACCACAGGTTGAACTGGTACCAGAAATCCAGCTTGTCGAGGTCATCCGCGGTCACTTCATGTAGGCTACGGCCGCAGAGAATGGCCTCGATGTTGTCGGGGGGAACAGCCATCGCCGGAAATGCGAAAATCCGCCCGCGGAGAACAGCGTCGACGTCCGAATCCAACTGCTTCGCGCCGGCCATGAACACGTCGGTGCATGAAAGCAGAAGCGGGATGTTCGTGTGGCCCTGAAGCCGGCATAAATACTTCAGGATGTCGCGAACGTGTCCTTTAAGGCTCTGAGCATTGGCACCGTCAATGACAAACAGGCCCACGTTCAATAGAACCGATGCGGCAATGATTGCAGACTCGGCACTCTTTCCGCGCATTTTTCGGAATACAGCGGTGAGGCTCGCAGGGTCTTTGATTTCGGAAACGAACTTATCCCGAATCTGCTCGAGCAGTCCTTTCAGGGTTCCACAACTGGGCCACTGCAAAACAACAATTGGAAAGTACCAAACGAGCTTGATATCCGGCAACGCTGGTGACACCACACGAAACGGCGCTCCGAATATATTGCGCAGACGCTGTATGTAAGCCGTTCGGCCCGACTGGGAGCATCCAGTTATGACGAAATTCACGCCGGTGAGCGTATCGAGGTTTTCGCGGCTCGGAATAGGGCCCCGTCCTTGGACGGCTTCTTGGAACGAATAGAAATACCGGCGGTACCTCGGATTGTTAAGGCACTTGTCCCGCATGCAGTCGACATAGGCAGAGACGAGCGTGTACGTATATCTCGCGACGTCCTCGGTCGCGAGGTATCCCCTGTCAAAATGCGTCATTGCTCGAACCTTTGCTTCAGGCTCTGCCTTCCACAAGTCCTTGTCGTCCGGGACGAGCCGATTGCGCAGTCGCTTGACGACGGCTGTCTTACTCGGCGCATGTCTGAACTCGGGAAGCTCCGATGTTTGACCGACGTACGCATCGAGGCTCCCGGCGGGCTTGGATACCTGTCCGCGACGAAACACAGGCCAAGTCGGCATCTCGACAAGTTCCATCATGCGAACACCCCCACGTTGCTGACGAGAGCGTATAGAAATGGCGGTTCGGAGCGCTCGTCGAGGCTTACGTGCGTCGAGGCAACGGAGAGGCGAGCGGCACCATCCTCATATCCGCCAATGGCGGATGGTGATGCGGAACGGACTAGGGGACGCGGACGAAAAGCGACCATGCCGAATTGAATGACTGCCATAGGTTTCTCACTGCGTGAATAGGGACGGAAGAGCAAAGCGCCCCCCATCTGCCTTAAACATCTTGCGGGCAGGGGTTGACGCGGCAACCCATTTGTGAGAACCTACGCGCGCAAGTGCGGTGGATGCCTCATTTTTGGGTACGCCATCAGACGGCGGACAGGGTTGCAGCCCTGCCCGCCGTTTTTGTTTCGGAGCGGTGATTTTAGGGTCGACGGTAGGGCCGGGAACAGCCTCCTTACGAAAGTAAAAATGCGCAGTCGAACAACAAAATCAAAGTTAATTTTGTTGACAAATGCACATTACTCAGATAGTATATTTCGCAACGTGCGATAAATGCGGACGATATTACTCGATGCACTGTCCCGTTGCAAGTGCAGCTTGCCCTCTCTCGCCGTCGACCTTCATTTCACATAGAAAGCCTCTCGAAGCATTCCCGTTCCGGGGAAATCGTTGAGTGCACCAGTTCCATCCACTGCGCTCCATCCATTCGAGCCAAGACTGGGCCGTCTCGTCGCCTCCGACGAGAACATCCACGCCGATGTGCCTAGTACAATCTATTTCGGTTCGCGCGCGACATTTCGTGCTCTTTCATTGATGGTACTTGCGCTTTCATCCGGTCAAATTCGGCGATTTTTACTGTCATTTCTATTCTATGTCGTTTTTTCGCTGATGCAAGGAGGCTTGTGAGCGAAGCGGGAACACCTTGGCCCAACCTCGCTTCCCGCGTCGTGCGTGTTGCGCTCGCGCGGAAAGACTTCAGTTATGCACAATTATCAGAGGCTCTAAGCTCGGTTGGCGTCCGAGAAAGCGAGCGCTCCCTCGCCTCCCGCGTCTCCCGCGGCCGCATTAAACTCTGCCTGCTACTGCAGATTTTCTCGGTAACTGGCGCAAAGATGCCAGCTTTGTGGGCCGGCCCTCTGTCGATGCCGGGCACGTGGGAACAGCGTGCCAAAGCGGTTGTGGCCTCGGAACTGTCGAGGCAACCGAGGCTCACCCTAGAAGAACTGGCGCATAGGATGACCCGGCTTGGAGCGGAGTTGACTGAACACACTCTGGCTTCGCATCTTGCACAAGGAACCATCACCCTGCCGGAATTTCTCCAGTGCCTTGTTGCACTAGGCAGTTCGAGCCTTGAGCACTACGTGGACTACGAGGACCTCGCCGCCGCAGCCCAAGCGGCGCCAGCGCGACCGCTGGCATGAGCACGTTTAGCAATAATTCTTGCCATTCTGGCCAGCTTTACTAGAATAAAAATTGGCGATTTTTCTGTCCGTTTACTTCGAAAAGCCCCCGCCTACCGATTAGGTGGCGCGCCGGCCTTTGGTCTTTGCTTAACGCTGGCCGATACGGCCACGATTTGAACGTTCGCGACTGAGTGGCCCATCGCGGGTACCCATCGACACGCTCGCTCTGCCATCAGCCAGACGCAGGCAGCGTACGAAGAGTGAAAAACTATGACGTCTGCGCCGATGTCACACGGTCAATTTCTTCGGAGCATGGAAATGACGACTCCAGATGAGCGGACTAAAGCTGTTCGGGATACTAATGAGTTTCTTCGAACGCTCGCTTCCGTCGACCAAATCACAATTCCCGGCCTTATCCAGACAGTCGCCGTAGACCTTTTGCGGCACTACCCGCTGGACGTTGACCTCGAAGCATCTGCTTCGGCGCTGCCAAGCGTTTGGGCCCATCCACCTCCGGCATAGGTGTGGAATCGCGAAGCTCGGGTCCACACTGCGTAGCTTTCCCCGTCATTTGAACGCGGCGCGAAAATCTGCAAAACCCGCCGCGCACATCCGGAATTTCCAGCGCGAGTTGCGGGGCGGAGGCACCACAACATGCTGAAGGTAACTGTCGAAATCTGGCCGGGCGGACACGAAAATGGTCGCAGGTCGCTCGCGGCCGCAGATATCGGGCGAGTCATAAATGGTGCGCTTGCGGACTACCGGGTCGAACTGCACGAGGATGGGCAGGGTGGTATCGGAAGCGCAGGCTTGCTTGATTATCCACGCTACTCCACGACCGTGTGGGACCTCGTGGCTCGTGCGATTGCGGTGGCGTTGACGGGAAAAGAGGAACTGCCTCCACGTCCCCGGAAACTTGATGTTCCTGTACATGTAGCCGGTAATATTCCATATATTCGCCTCCGGGAGATACCGGAGCCGGCACGAAGCCTGTTTCAGAAACGCATCGCCTACTCGACTCGTCCGCTAATCGAAGAAGACCCGATGCCTATGGACTGTGCTTATTCATGGGACTGGTTCGATTTCCTGGCTGGCGACAGGTAATGCCAGCGACATTGACCAAGTGCTCCAACATGAAGTGGCTAACCCGATTCGCTTCATCGCAGAAGAACATCGACTGTGTTGCGAAGTGGTTCGGCGGGGCGATAGTGTTGCTCGGCGTGGTCCTCGTGCTCGTCATATTGGTCCCGAGGATTTTCAGATGAACGGAACCGTGGTGATTTCTTATGATTTCCAGAAGGCGCCGCGCCCGGGATTCTGCTCCGGCGCGGTACCCAAGACTTCCAACGTGGCAATCCTTTGACGCAAGCGCAACAGCTTACCAGGGGACCAACAGCATCCGGCAAACACGCGTTGGCGCGGCTCGAAGAGGCCTCACATTCGACATCGAGCATACAGTGGACTATGTCGCGATGCGACTCTTCCAAGGTGTACGACATGAGTTCGCTACCGTCACTTTTTACATCGGGATTTCTAAACAAGACGGCCCGCAGCCGCCTGCTTTGGAGTCCGCGGTTTGTTGACGTTGGCCTCGCTTGCGGCAGGGTGGCCTCGGAGACTGGAAATGAACGTCGCAGAAGCAGCCAAGTACCTCTTCGTAAGTCGCCCACACGTACGGCTATTGCTTGAACGCGGCAAGATAACCGGCATTCCCACAGAGAACGGAGACTATGCCATTGACGATGCATCTGTCGAGAAATACAAGAGCGATAGGAAGCGCGCCGCCAAAGAATATTTAGATTCGCAAACCGAAGACAAGGACCCTCTCGGCCTATAAGGCCGAACTCGCTCTGCGAATCCGACGTCCGAGCTGGTCGAGGCAACTATGAAATGGCTATTTCGGTTTGCATCTTCGCAGAAGAATGTCGATTTCGTGGTCGAGTGGGTCGGCCGGATAGCTCTGGTGCTCGGACTGATAGTTGGCTTCATCTTTGTCGTTGCAATCATCCGGAGATGACTTTCGTTCCGGCAGGGTGCGGGTGATGTTTATGAAGGAGTTCAGATGACAACCTATGACGAGGATGTCTGCGCGTGGGCATTTGAACAAGCCCGATTTCTGCGGGAACGTCGTTTCGACCTGCTGGACATCGAGCATCTTGCTGATGAGATTGAAGATATCGCGAAGGCGGAACTGGTTGAGCTAGCCAGACAGATGTCGGTCCTGTTCGCCCTTTTACTCAAGTGGAACCACCTGCCCGCCGAGCGCACCGACAGTCGTTCGGCAATGATTGAGGCGCGACGGCTGGATGTTGCCGATATTCTGGACGACTCACCGAGTCTGCGCGCCAAGGTTGATGAACCCCGAACGTTCCAGTTGATATGGGCAGACGCGCTCGCTCAGGCGACAGCCGAAAGCGGACACGATTGGTTTCCATCGGAATGTCCTTGGGCAATCGACGATGTTCTTTCTGAGGGCTGGTTGCCAGCCGACGCCTCGAAGCTTCGCCACGTGGACCTGAGGGCCTTGGCGCTCAACATCGATGCTACGTATATACGGGTTAGCGGCAAAAGTGGTGCCCGCATCCGCTACCAACGAATTAATTTTGGGCGCCCTACCCAAGGCCGTAAAGCTAAAGCGGGGGCGATAGTTTCGCGTATGGCACTGACGATTTGCATGCTCGCGCCGGATGTGGTGGATACGATTCTCACCATGCCATCTGGGCCACTCGGACGTTTGGTCAAAGCGAAGGTCCGTCGCGCACGAACACCGAAACACACCCGAGGATTGGTCAAGCGTCGTCCAGCAAGTACTATCTTTTGTATCCGGGACAGTCAGCGCTGATGGACCAATCCGCTTCAATATCGGATATCAACTCATTGCGAAACTTGCGATGTCGACGAAGGAGGCGAAGTGACCCAAGTCTTTGCATGGGGTTATGTTGCTTGGATGACGCAGCGGCCCTCAGGCTATTCGTTGTCGGGATACATCGACGGCCGGGAATTTGACATTGTCACGGACCTGCCGCAGGAGGCTGAGAGGGCATTCGCTCGCGCAGCACGTTCAGCGTGGTTGCACCGCAAACTGCGGGGCCTTCGGGGCCTACCCGCCCGGGAGTCTCCGCCCATGAATTCGCAAGATACCTACCATGAAGTCTCGCTCAGAATGGCTTTCGTGGCCGTCGTGACCGCGTTATGGAGCCGTGTATTCCGGTGACCGGCTGAGAAGCAATCAGATGAAAGTGCGCAAATTCAAGCGTGTGCGCGACTCTGTTACGCCCAGCCTTGGCTACCTGGCCGCATCTTCAACCAGATACTCGGCCTCTTTCTGGACGGGCACCCACTCGTGGCACAGATGCCGCACGGCCTCCTCGACGACTTCATAACTCAATTCACAGCTATCGATGTCCGTCACACCCATTTGAGCGAGGTCAGACGCCGCGGCTTCTCCGAAGGAAATTCTGAAGAACAAGGTATCCGACGCCATGCATGCGACCTCGCACGGGACGATATAGGGGCATCATTCTGCTCTCAGTGTTGCGCGATACATCATCATTTCGGACCGGAAAGAGCCAGCGCCGTGACCAATGCCCCTTGCCTTGATATCGGATGTGTTTGCTCAGAGCTATGGAATCGTGAAACACGCCTCTGCGCGCGTAGCCGTGCCGAAGTCTCAAATACCGAAAACACTGACTGCTTGCGTAGCGGCGAAGCGCAAGCAGCCACTGCCATCTGACCAGGGAAAACATGTCCTACGTCAAGATGCGAGGTGTGTGAGTAGGTCGTGGCTCGATACCTAAAATGACAGGGCTGCGCTGAGTTTAAACCCGTGACGATGCGTGCCTGCCTTTTACTTCGGCATCAGAACCTTATCGACCACCATGATGACGCCGTTGCTCTGCGTCACGTCGTAAGTTGATATGTCTGCGGTATGGCCGCCGGCATCCATAACTACGATGTTGTGCGGACCATTCTCAGTGAACGTCAGTGGCTCCCCATTGACCGTTTTCAGTTCCGCCTTGCCACCACCAGCCTTGATAGCCTCGTCGAGCTTGCGGAAGTCGTAGCGGCCCGGGATGACGTGGTACGTGAGGATGCTGGTCAGCATCGCCTTGTTTTCAGGCTTGACGAGCGTGTCGACCGTGCCAGCCGGCAATGCAGCAAACGCTTCGTTTGTTGGTGCGAACACGGTGAATGGCCCGGGGCTCTTCAACGTATCGACGAGACCAGCAGCTTTGACCGCAGCGACGAGCGTTGTGTGGTCAGCCGAGTTGGCCGCGTTGTCTACGATGTCCTTGCCCGGATACATGGCCTGGCCACCGACCATGACTGTGTCGCTGGCGGCGAAGGCGCCGGATACAGCTGCAGACAACGTGGCAGCTACGAACATGGTCTTGTAATTCATCATGTATTCCCCCTGAGTTACCACGCGTGATTGCGCGGTCTTGAGCTCATATACGGGGATTACTCGCGCCTGGATTCAAAAGCGGACTGCATCGCGACGATGTAGCCTGATGCGGTCCTTTTGAACGACGAGCTGCGGGATTGTGTTCTCCTACAATCGAAATGCACCACATGCCAGCATCGCCCACAGAAGTGCTACGGCACATAACGCTGAGCATCCCCCCTGCTGCAACCGTCGTGTTCGAGGCGGGAGGGGGCTGTCGCATGTCACCGTCGAAGTGCAACCTTCACGGGCTGTGACCTGCGTCATCGCAGTCAAGTCCCCGTGCATTGATGTGTGTGCTTTCAATGGCAAGACCCAACTGTGCGTCGGGTGTTTTCAAACGCTGGATGAAATTCGCGGGTGGAATAAGATGACCGACCACCGGCGCCATCAGGTGATTAACAGGCGCACGAGGCGACAGGCCAAAGTGCAGCATGAGCCCTTGGGGTTGCCGGGGGAGCCCTTGGGGTTGCCGGGGGAGCCCTCGTTTGCGGCGGTTTGAATCGAAGCCGCGGGGGCGGCCATCACCATTTCGCGGATAACACGGGGCCGCGATATCAAGCGTTGCACCTGTCTTGGACAAATTTGCGCGCCACTGGGTCTGTCCGAAGTTGGTCGGCATACCAAGCGAATTCAGCGGCGAAGGGCGATTGTTCGACAAGTGTCGCCATCTCATCCGCGTCCCAGACATAGAGGAAGAACGTTTGAAGCTGAAGTTCTCTATACGGACGTGCCCTATCTAAAAAATGCTCTAGCCCGCTTGCCACTTGGAGACAAAACGCTCGGAATGCATTGATTGCATCGATATCACGGGAGTCGCGTCCGACGTGAGACAGGCCATAGAGAATAGGGAATAGGTTGTCACTTTCAATAACGCTACCAGACATAATCGATTCTTCTGCCCGCTTGCGCCAAGAAGCAACGCAAGTTGACAAGATTTGTGCGTCATCGATGTGCATGGGGGAATTTTCAATCCTGTACCCTTCAACAAGCCGAATCTCCCCGTGGCGTGTGCCGGCAGTCACGAGAAAATCCAATCCGTACGTAAGAGGAACGCTGTTGACGAATTCGACGGCGATAGAGAATATCTGAGCCCCGCCCCGTTGGATGCAATTCGCGGCCAGGGTGGCGACGGCGCGACTAAATTCGCGCGTAGATGATGTGTGAAGTCCTTCCTCTGTGCACGACCGAATGAGCTCTCGGACGACTCCTGTGCAGTCGACGGATTTCGCAGTGTCGATATAGGCAGTCATGTGATTGACCATCTCAGTCGCTCTTGCATAATCCAGGTCGTTTAGCATGTCTCCAAGCTGACTAGGCTCAGCTAGCATTTCGTGGATATCTGCGACTTCCTGGACGCCGGTCACTGAGGTCAAAGTGAAGAATCGGATGAGCCGAGACAGTTCAGATATCCGGAGATGGCGACGTAGCGGCGAATTCGAACCGGTGCCGTTCGTAATTGGGAAGAGGAACTTGAGCGCAGCCGTCGCAACCGCCTTGTCAGCATTGTCTGGCGGCAAGTGCGCCTGCCACGCTGTTCGCCTCTCTTCTTTCGTGTTCGAAAAATACATTGACCAATCAGTGGAGCTGGCCTCTTCCTCCACTGACCAGAAGAACCCCGTGAACTGCTCGGGGTTCTGGACTACCGCGTCGCGGATTCCTGGAAATCGTTGGAAGAGCGCTTCGGCCACGATGACGTCTGACGCGTTGACTTCGTGGGTTGTGCTGGTCAGGCTAAGCGTGAGGCGATTCATGAGCCTCACGATATCCCGCGGATACCGACAGAGGCTGCACGTCAGCGTGGTGGCCCGCCCGCCCCAGCAGCTCGGATTCGAAGGGCTCGAGTTCGCGATGGATACGCTTCAGCAGGCTGGCAAGCTCGCCGGAAATGTGAGACTGCAACTGCCACGGAAATGCAGGTGAGATGGGGTACGCAACCTGCACGATTTTTTCGATGTAGGCGTTGCCCCCTGCGACCGGGCCACCGCCAAGACTTTCGCTAACTACGTTTCGGTCGTACGCGAGTAAATAAGCGACGCGTGGGAAGTCCGCGACTGCCTTGATTGTGCGGAACACTGCCTTGATTTCATCAGGCGTCAAGCGGTCAAGGTCGTCTACGATGACGACAATGCTGCGGTCAAGCTTGGCGAGCGCTTTGATAACCTCTCTTTTTCGTTCACTTAGCCCAGCTTTGATGGAGACGAGTTTTTCTGCTTCTTCGACCACCTTCTTGGCGTTATCTACCCCCTCGCCGGCCTTGGTAGCCAGTTTGCTGGCATCGTGAAGCGCGTTACCAACCGTACCTGCTGCGACTCCCACGAGACTTACACCGGGCACATACTTGAGATATTTCAGGTGGCGTAGTAATCCAGCGTATCCCAGTATCTTTCCCGCTGCCTCCAACGATTTCTTCGCACGCTTTTTGCCCGCGTCCATTCCGATGCCGGAAGCGAGTTCGGTCAAGAGGGCTTCAACCAGAGCGTCTGCCCCTGCGAGCATCCATGGGTTGAACTCGACAACGATTGGTGCCCCATCAGCCGCCGTCTTGAGCGACTCGACGATATAACGCACCACGGTTGTCTTGCCTGAACCCCATGGCCCTTCAATACCTATGACAACCCCAGGGCTCTTTGGCGGTAATACCAATAAGCTAGCGAGTTGCTCAGCAAAAGGCTTCCGACTGTAGAGGTCATTTGAAACTTGTGGTTGGTCATGCTGGAAAGCGGCAGATTGAGCGGCGGGCATTTGCGCAACTTCTCAGGAGAAGTTTGGTGTGAGGAAAGCATGATGCTATCGCCATTTCATCGCGAGAGGTATCTCCGACCGTTTGGACCGTTGTCGATTGAACTCGGACAGAACGCATGAGCCAAGAATCGACGTCCACTTTCCTGAAGTTCGTGAAGGTGGGCTAGCCGTATATTCCGGTGACCGACTAATCAGCGGGTGAACGCGGGTAAATTCAAGCACGCTCGCGACCGCTCACGCAGGTGGCGAACCCGGAAAGCAAGATGATGCTCACCGATGCGACCGTCGAAGCGGACGATTGGTGAGCTTCGAACGTTCCAGTTGATATGGGGAGACGCGCTCGCTCAGGCGACAACAGAAACCGGACGAGATTGGTTTACACCGAAATGTCCTTGGGAAATTGCGGATATTTTGGCTGACGGCTGGTTACCACCTTGAGTCGCCCCGTTTGCCGCTCGACATCCGCGAGGAGAAGCCGGTCGCACGGGGACTCCGGGAGCCCGGCGACGTAAAATTGCGCATTGCCCCATGCAGAGAAACGAACCGATGTGCGCCTCCTCCCGCCAGTCATCTTTTCATGACGTTATCACCCTCGTCGAGGTCCAGTCGCTTGCTGACCCGAAGACCTTTGCCAGAGGCAAGGCCTATTTCCACGACGGCCTCGTTTCGCGGCTGGAGGAACGCGATGGCGCACTCACTGCGAACGTGCGTGGCACTCACCGGTACACCGTTGAACTGGGCGTAGGCGGCGACGGGGAACTGACATACGAATGTGATTGTCCGGTAGGTGGCGATGGCATCTTCTGCAAGCATGCCGTCGCCCTCGCACTCTCGTGGATGGAGAATTCGGGGGAAGAAGTGTTCCATGCCGACGAGGCCAAACCAACAAAGCCTCAAAAAAAACGCAAGACCTACGAGGAATTGATACGCGAGTACGTCGCGACACTGAAAGAAGACGCCCTGCGGGAACTGCTGCTCGAAACGGCCGAGCGTGACATAGCCCTGCGCGACAAACTGCTTTTCGCCGCGCGCACGGCGAATGCCAGTGACCTGCCAGGCATGAAGACAGCTGTACGCGAGGCAACGCGTGTTTCCCGGGCTTTGGACTGGCGCGAAGCCGGTGCGTATGGGGACGGACTCATGTCGCTGGCCGACATGCTGCGTCAACGTCTTGAAGGGCCATATGCCGCGCAGGTCGTCGAACTCGCGGAACTGGCGATTGCCGGCGCTGAAAAAAGTCTTGAACAGATTGACGATTCGGGTGGCGACGTGATGCCGGCCATCATGGAACTGGCGACCGTGCACCTTGAAGCGTGCCGCCGGACCGGGCCTGATGCGGTGGCGCTCGCCGGGCGTCTGTTCAGATTCCAGACGGAAGGTGCGTGGGATACGTTCTACGATGTGCTGCCGGCGTACGCGGAACCGCTGGGCGATGCCGGGCTGCGCCGATACCGCGAACTTGTCGAGAAGGGCTGGGATGCCCTGCCGTCGCTCGCGCCCAGCAATGAATCTCGCCGGTCTTTCGAACCGCTGCGGATGCGGCTCGAAAGAGCGATGAGCTCCCTGGCCGAACGCGACGGCGATATCGACGCGCTGATTCGCATCCGTTCGAAGGACCTGTCGAGTCCCTACCGCTTTTTGCTGGTCGCGCAGCTTTGTGCAGAACACGGACGTCACGACGACGCTCTGGCATGGGCCGAACGCGGTCTTGCCGAATCGGGCAAGACCATCGACCAGCGACTGCTCGATTTCTGCATTCAGGAATACTTGCGCCGCGAAGAGTTTGAGAAGGCCGATGCAGCCGCATGGCAGCGATTCGGTTTGCGACCTGTCGCCGAAGGGTTTGCAGAATTGATGAAGGTCGCAGACGCTACGGCCAGACATGATGCCATCCGTGAGCGCGCGCTCAGTCATCTCTGGGCAGCCGTAAAGCGGGAGGAGTCAACCGCGCAATCGAAGCGGACCATGTGGCAGGCATTCACCCGCACCGAACTGGTCAGGATATTCCTCTCTGAGGCCGACAGTGATGCCGCATGGGATGCCTTCAGCAGCGGCCCGGTCGCGACGCACATCTGGCCACAAATGGCGGTTGCTCGCGCGAAGACGCATCCGCATGACGCCATCGCGCTGTATCACCGGCTGTTACCCATTGCGGCGGAGAACGGGACACGAAACGCGCGGTATCAGGAAGCATTCGGCGTTGTACAGGCCATCGGCCGATTGCGAGCAAAGCTTGGGGAACAGGTAATGTTCGCATCTGAGCTCAATGAGATTCGCGCGATGTACCGCGCCAAACGCAACTTCATCAAGCTACTCGAGGTACTACACTAAACGCATCATTGATTGACGTTGACGACCGCGTTCCAACGCAGGTTACCGACGCAGGCAAGGTCTCGGCGGTCGACCGGGAGGTGCGACGAATGTACACCGACATGACACACTGGAACCGTGTCCGCGCACGTGTCATGAAACGCGGTGAGTCGACTCGTTCGGTCGCGGCAACTGAAGGCATCAGTCGCAACACCGTACGCAAGATGCTCAGGTTCGAGCAGCCACCGGGATATCGGCGAACGGCAGCTAACAGCCTGAAGTCGGGCGCGCGGTCACGGTCTTCGGGGCCATGGAAGGACGTGGCGGGCGTTTTGCGCTCACTTCCTTCACGGGAGGCGGCCGGATTTCTGTCATCACTGTTTCGGACATTACATTCCGCCGGCTCCTGCGAAGCCGCGGAACAGCGTCTTCGCACATGGGGATTCGGGGCAAAGCCGGTTGACCATGCCGAACAGAGCCGATTGCGATGGATGCGTTTCATGTACGACATCGAGCGAGGTTGCGTCCCTGTGGCAGCCGGTCTGGACCCGGAGCAGTGCGAGAGGTTGATGCGCAGATTGTTGCCGGAGTCCGCCAACCAGCGTCACAAGGCGCTGTCGATACTTGCTCACGCATCCGGAATTTCGGCTCGGGAGATTGCTCGCCACCTCGGCGCCAGTCGGAACGGAGTGCGCAGTTACCTGCGTGATTTTGAAGCCGGCGGCGTAGACGCGCTGTTCAACAGAAAGCAGCCTGCACGGATGACAGATAATGCGGTCCTACGAGGTGCGGTGTTTACGCTGCTGCATGAGCCACCGTCGGCGTCGGGTATCAACCGGACCACGTGGAAAATGGCGGACCTGCAACACGTTCTCGCGGCCAGAGGTCATCAAGCGGGTGCTGACACTATCCGGTCAATCATCAGAAGCGCCGGTTACGCCTGGAAGTCTGCGAAGGTGGTGTTGACCAGCACGGATTCTCGCTACGAGGAAAAGCTTGCGCGCATCAGGGACGTTCTGGGACGTCTGCAGCCCGACGAACACTTCTTTTCAATCGATGAGTTCGGCCCGTTTGCGGTAAAGGCGAAGCCGGGGCGGCTGCTGACGGCGCCTGGTGTACAGCCCAGCGTGCCTCAATGGCAGAAGTCAAAGGGATGTCTGATTCTGACGGCCGCGCTCGAACTTTCGGCTAATCAGGTGACGCACTTTTACTCGACGGCCAAGAACACTGACGAGATGATTCGCATGGCGAACAGGCTGCTTGAGCGATATGCCGATGCTAGAACGCTTTATCTTTCCTGGGACGCAGCATCATGGCATCTGTCGAAAAAGTTGACGGCCTTCATCAATGAACACAATGCTACCGCAGAGGCAAACCATCGCCCGTTGCTGGAGTTGGCGCCGTTGCCCGCGAGCGCGCAGTTTCTGAATGTTATCGAATCCGTTTTCAGTGGCATGGCAAGAGCCATCATACATAACAGCGACTATGAGTCGGTCGATGCCGTGAAGGGCGCAATTGACCGGTACTTTCTTGAGCGTAATCTGCACTTCGAGACGCATCCGAAGCGGGCCGGAAAAGCGATATGGGGTTTGGAGCGAACCGCCTGCGAGTTCTCCGGTGCGAATAACTGCAAGGACCCGACATACCGATAGTCTCCAGCCTTGCGGGGCGGCGTTATTCGTCAGCAAGCGACCGTTGCAAAGGTCCTGGATGCTTCGGTGCGTTGCGAGATTGGGCGAAAACCTAGCGGGCTGACGACCGTTGCGTCGTGCGATTTATGGAAACGTGTCGCGCCGACTTTCTGGACGTCGAACACCTAGCCGATGACATCGAAGACGGCTGCTTCTCAGAAATCAACAGAAGGAACAGACGACACACAGCTCTTTCTCGTTCGACCGGCTCATGGCATAGTGCCGTCATTGAAAACAGCAGGAGCAAGCGCAGTGGCAACACTCGAACAAATCCAGGCAAGACTCAAGAGGCTGCAAGCACAAGCCGAGGCTATCGTTGCAAAGCAATCGTCAGTCGTGCTCGAAAAAATTCGCGGCTTGATGGAAAAACACGGCTTAACGACGGCAGACATCGACGCGCATGTTGGACGCAAGAAGCGCGGACCAAAGGCTGGTTCCAAGGCCGCAGTGAAGACAGCGAAGTCAGTGGCGAAATATCGAGACCCGAAAAGCGGTGCAACCTGGTCCGGCCACGGACGTGCGCCGGGGTGGATTGCGAACGTGAAAGACCGCAGCAAGTTTTTACTCGACAGCAGCGCTACGAGCGCCGCGCCTGCTGCCGCGCCTGCTGCCGCGACGAAGGCGAAGGTTGCGGGCAATTACGTGCGGGGACCACACCCGGTCAAATACCGCGACCCGAAGTCCGGTGCGACCTGGAGCGGCCGTGGCCGAGCGCCGGAGTGGCTGGCTGGTGCCAAGGACCGGACACGGTTTCTGATTGCTGGCGTCAGCGAGGTTGCGGAATCTGGTGTTGCGATTAAGCCGAAAACTGTCGCGAAGAAGCTCGCGACAAAGACGGCGGTAGCGAAAAAGTCTGCGGCCAAAAAATCGATTGTCGCAAAAAAGGTTGTTACGAAGCCGAGTGTCGCGGAGGCACCAGAAGCGGAATCTTCTCAAACACCCGTATAACCGAGCACGCAGCGCTCGGTTCTTGCCGCGTGTCGGTTCTCGGTGAACTCCCTGTTCCGGCTCTGCCGGCGGGCATTACACCGGAGCACCCACGCGCGCGGCGAGTGCTCGTCTTCGAGATTGAGAACGTCCGTTTCGAATACTGGTATTCAATCGGTATCGCAAAGCTCTTCGATTTTTAAAGTTCTCGTCCGACGAACCAAGAACCGCACACCTGGATTGGCGACTAACAGCGAGGGACTTTGAGCGGCTGCGCTAAATAACAAGCGCTCCTCAGTTACGGTACCGTCATTGCCCTTAGAGCTGCTGGAACCTCATTTAGGTCGATTGTTGACCAAGTCTCCACGTTCGCAAGGGGTACGGTGTGAGCATGTATAGGGCCACTTGGGGTATATATGGCGCATAACTTGTCGTTGCACGAAACAGGCACGCCGGCGATAGTGCCTCCTTTGTTAAGGGTAAATTCGACGAATTGCACCTGATGGTCCTGCATCGTCTTTATGTCCCAGTGCCGGATGGCGCTCATCTCCCTTAAGGCGTCTGCCGCGCCCCTGCTTCGAACTGGCTCCAGCAATACCATCGGTACCACGCTAAATATCATTAGCGCGAAGAGAACGATGGCCGCGACCCAGAAAGCCCAAACTTCAAACGTCACGAGGCTGACCGACGGTGCTTTGTTTCTTGATGACAAATTTCCAGACTTCCCTTTCGCACGGTGTCTGGCGATGTTTCCAAATAGGAAAATAGCTGCAAACACCGAAGCGAAACATACGAAAATCCCGAGGAGTGGGAGCAGGTAATCTTCCTGCGCGAAGTATCCAAGATATACAAGCTGGTCCGTGCTCCAGGGTAGTGCATCCGGCTGGAAGCCGAACTTAACTAGGTACCCAATTCTGTAGGCATGGCCCGCGTTGAGGAGTAACCAGACGAAGATTGCGCCGGTCAATGCGAGTCCGCTGATAATTGCTCCAAAAGTCGGATACTGAAACGCGGTATGGCTTGCCGCAGCATCGATTTGCCCCAGGTCGCTCAGGGAGGCGCTAGATTTTTTTCTGCCTGTGGCTGTACTCATTGCTGAACCCCGTGTTGTTTTCAAAGGAAAGGAAGCGTAAGCGATTTTCAGGCGTGCGGCGCTCTGCTGGCCTGCCGCCCATCCCAATGACGCAGGGCCGCGGCTTGGGTTCGTGCAGCCGGTCAGGAATTATCGTGCAGTGAATGCAGAGTTCGGGTTTTTCCGAACAGCCATTGAAAGAGCGAATGGCCCTTTTTCGTGCTCGGTTGGCATTGGTGTTGTTAGTCGACCAGTGCATCAAGCGTCGGCGTAGTCTGCTCGACAATGTCTACCGCACGGTCGACCGGTTCTCCGTCTGCCACGTCGAGTTCGACAAGTCGAACATCGAGGCCTAACGTACGTAATTGAGAGGCAGCCGCCTCCCCTCGAATTTCGTTTCTCGCTCCCAGCCAAACCCTGAACCCTAGCTGGGCCAGCCCGCTGGCTGTGCTCTATCCGATGCCTTTGTTTGCACCCGCTACCAAAGCAGTAGGCATTACGAGTTTCCACAAAACGATGGTCCGAGTGCGTTCACGACGCTGAGTCCCAACAAATGACTAAATATGCATACCGCATATTCACACTATCGCCCCGGCCTCATCCGCACCCGCATTTGAACGGCTGGGAGGAGTGGCCCCCCGGTGGTAGGCGATTCAAACAGTTATTCGGTAATTTATACATTACACGAAGTTGACGTATGCAGATATCGCTCGAATATTCCGAACCTGCTAGCATATGTCTTACAAATATACCGGTTTCTAGTAATCATTTCTATGACATCACCAAATGCACCGAGCCTCGTCGGTAAAAATATCTTGATTGCTGGCAGTATCTTGGAATCAACCGATGGCGCTCTCGCGAGGCGGGCTCGCGACTTCGTCAAAGCCTTGGCCGCAGAGGTGATTCATCATGGCGGCAGGCTGGTCGTCTATCTCGGAGGCGAGCCAGTGGACAGCAATGGCGATGGACTTACGTTCGACTGGCTGATTGCGCGAGAGGTGGACGCGCTATGTCCGGGTGAGCAAATTGCGCCCCGCCTGATTGTCGTGACGTCGGAGCGCAATCGGCGCGAAAAGATGACAGAAGAGCATCGCAAATTAATCGCCCAACTTACGATGCGCAACGTTTGTGACATCGTCCCTCTTCACGACGCGACGGTTACCGGCGGCAATATTGGCGACGCGCAAGTCGACGTCGCCGATGCCATGTTTGCTGTCGGCGGTGGTAAGGGGGTTTTGGACCGGGCGCGTAAGCTCGCAAAACTCAACATCCCAACATTGGCGTCTGACATCGAGGTAGGCGGTTATAGCAACGATGGCGAGGGTGCCATTGGGTTGCACCGTCAGTTCATGAATGACCCGACATCGCTGATGATGTTCACCGGCCCGGCAGCTGTAAAAAGGGTGCTGGCACTGTCACTTCAGGAGCCGGTGCAATCGGCTAAAGACATCGCGGCCGCTTCGGTGGCTTTGATTGGGGCTGAACTTGTGGCGAAGCAGGACGCGGCACGAACCGATGTTTTGGTGCTGACCGCATTGGCAGTCGAACTCACGGCCGCAAAGACGGCTTTCAGCATCGCGCCGGAGGCATCTCCGCGTCGTACCGAAAGCGGCATCAACTATTGGCGCAGTCAGCAGCGGCGCGCAGACGGAACAATAGTGACGTGTGACGTCGCGAGCTTCGGCAATGCAGGTAATGTCAATGCTGCTTCAATGACATCCACCCTGATTTCCGAACTCGGACCTACGCTGGTGCTGATGGTTGGAATTGCCGCCGGCATGCGGGACAAATGCAAACTCGGCCAGGTGGTCATCGCAGAACGCGTAGTCGGCTATGAAGGAATGGCGGTAGTACAAGGCGGTAAGGAGGAGGCTCGACCGGAACAGTATCCGTTGAATCCTAGAGTCCGCCAAGACATCACCGCCTACCTTTCGGCGCCGATGCAAGTGAAAGAGCGACTTGACAACGCATGGAAACTTCATGAGCTCACCATGCCAGAAGACGTAGAAGCTGGACCTGTCACTGACACGAGTCTGCCCGAACTATCCACCATCGCGAGCGGTGAACAGCTGCTCAGAGACACTGCGCGGTTCGCTCAGCTAAGAGAGCTACACGGGAAAATCGAAGTTGTCGAAATGGAGGCGGTCGGTGTTCATGCCGCGTGTCACCATAACAGCGTACCGGCGCTCGTAATTCGTGGTATCAGCGACTTCGGAGATTCCACGAAGGACGGCCGTTTTCACGCACTGGCATCAAACGCAGCTGCGCTCGTAGCAATCGACCTCATCAAGAGCGGTCTAGGTGCTTGAGTCGCCAGGCGCGCGCGCGGGTCACAACCAACAGCGAAAAACTTCAGATGCCGCTAGCCAATAAAGAACTGCTGTACTACGACCATGAGGTACTCCGGCTTCCGGCGGACAAGCGGAAGGAGTACCACGAACAGGTTGACAGACTCGTCGGTGAACTGAGCCAGTCTCTGAAAGACAAGGCGGAAATTAAGGTAACCCGAGTGGTAAAGGCGGGCTCGTTTGCGAAACACACTATTCTAAGAAAAACGAACGACGACCCCGTCGATGTCGATGTTGTCTTCTACATTGACGGAAAAGATATCGGCACGGAGACTCTTAAGAGTCTCGGCGACACCATCTACGACCTTCTTATTAAACAGTATCCGAACAAAAGCGTATCGGATTTTCAGATTCAACGTCGAGCCGCAACCGTGGAGTTCATCGGGTCCGGTCTGGCCGTCGATATCGTGCCGGTCATCCAGATGCCGTCGAATCCGGACTATGGATGGCAGTATGACCTTGCAGACGGGAGCAGGAATCTCACGTCTGCCCCCGGACAGATAAAGTTTGTGCGGGACAGAAAGAACGCAGATGGCAACTTTCGTACGTTGGTACGGCTCGGGAAACGCTGGCGTCGACACACCGAAGTACCTGGCCTGAAGTCATTTCACATCGAGTTAGTTATCGCGCACCTGCTCGAGGTGAACGGAAACGTCGGCAGTATTGAACAGCGCTTCTTGGATTTTTTGCTGTTTCTTGCCCAAGACAAGCTCAAGCCTCGAATCGATTTCCAAGAGAATCGAGGCTACCCTCAGGTCGCGTTCAACGACCCTGTCGTTGTGGTTGACCCCGTGAGCAACGGTAACAATACTACCGCCCGGATAACGGACACCGAGCGACTCGAGATAGCAAACATCGCTCAAAATTCCTGGGAAACGGCCTATACGGCTTCAATGGAAGATGACGTCGACCAGTGGAAAGAAATATTCGGCCCTCGCTTCCGAGTGAAGGATAAAGAACAATGAGCAGCACATCGACAAAAACTACGACACACACATATACAACTGTCGATATCGAGACTGTAATTCGACGGTTCACGACGGATATCATGATGATTGCGGATAGCACAAAAGCAATCACCCGAGAACATGCCAAAGCCTACGGTCACGATATCGAAGTTTGGGCACAAAGAGGATTCTTGAAGTGGGTTGATGTCACATTGTTCGATGGGTCAACCGAAATCAAGGCGGTTCGTTATAACGTCGTGACGAGTTCGGGCGACCTTGCAGCGGACAAGCCTGGCGGTGTCCTCTGGCCGAAAATCGAGAACGCACATGTGCGCGTATTCATTCAGCCGACATCCGAATATTTCAATGCCGATAGGTCGGTGTTCGAGTCGAAACTAGAACTGACCTGGAGTGACTCTTCGGCTGACATCAACCATTCGACGCTGACCGCAGGAGGTGGACGCGGGTATTCCAGCAACGGGTATGGATTGACGCGAGAGGATTATCAATAATGGCAGAGGCATCCGTATTCGACGTCAGGGTCGCCCTTCCTGACTCCAGCATCACCGCACGAGCAAAAACATTGCTAGGCTTCGAGGAAAGATACACCAAGGTTCGGAATCAACTAAGGCTGCTTCTGAGCGCTAACGAACTTGAAGCATGGAGCAAGAAGCACTACGGAACCAAGATTCCTCTGGTGGACCTGGTCAAGGACCAGTATCCGCTCGTGATATTTCATGGAGACGTGGGCACGGGAAAGACGGCGATGGCGGAAGCAATCAGCAACCGCCTTGTAGCTGAGTCCAAAGTGGAAGACTCGGAGCTTTTCAAGCTCAGCAGCCGTGTGCGCGGAACCGGTGCGGTTGGGGAAATGGGGGGCCTCATTTCTGACGCATTCGCAGAAATTGGGAAGTCCTGTGGCAAAACCCGACGAGCTGTTCTGATTGTTGACGAAGCCGACTCCCTTGGCGCATCTCGCTCGCAGCAGCATAGTCACCATGAAGACAAAGTGGCTGTGAATACGCTAATCCAGTCAATCGATGAGTTGCGCAAGTATGGCGGCCGAGTGGTAGTCTTTTTTTGCACGAACCGCATTGATGCGCTCGACCCGGCCATCCTTCGCCGCGCGGCGCTTGTAGAGGAATTCTCGCGACCGGATGATGCTCAGCGAAAAGCGCTTTTCGAGGGTGACCTTGACGCGCTTGGTCTGAAGTCGTCGGAAATTGCGACACTGGTGTCGGCTACGGCGCCGCAGAAAAATGCGCCTGGATGGACGTACTCTGATATTCGCACACGCCTATATCCGGCGGCATTGGCGTTGGCCTTTCCCGACCACAAACTGAAGTACGAGCACATTAGCAGCGTGCTGTCGACAATGAAGCCCTCGCCTGTCCTAGCATAAGGGCGTACTGTATGACATGGCGGTGTTGCGCAGGCAACGGAGGATTTCCAAATGGCAGAGCATAAAGAGGTCTTTATTTCTGTCGACGTTGAGACGGCGGGGCCGATACCCGGGGAATACAGCATGCTCTCCATCGGTGCATCTCACGTTGATTCGCCAGACTACAGTTTCGAGTGCATGCTGAAGCCACTGAATCGGAATTTCGTGCCCGACGCATTAAAAGTGACCGGCCTTTCTCTGGATGACCTAGATGCAACGGGGCGGTCGCCCGAGCAGGCGATGCACGAGTTCGCATCGTGGATTAAGGAGACATGCTCGGATGGCGGAACCCCTGTGTTTGTTGGTTTAAACGCCCCCTTTGACTGGTCATTCATCAACTACTACTTCCACCGTTTCGTCGGTCAGAATCCCTTCGGTTTTACTGCGCTCGACATCAAGGCGTACTTCATGGGCGTGACGGGTTGTTCCTGGGATGACACCCGGTCAAGCGCAATAACAAAGGTTGTCAGCCCTAGTTTAAAGGGCGACCATAACGCATTGCACGATGCAGCGTATCAGGCTGAACTCTTTCGCTTAATACGTGAGCTCCAAATTACGAAGGCTTGCCGACAGCGGAACTGAGCATATCCTTCGAGGCGCACACCCGACTACTACCGCAAGCGCGAGTTGAGAGTCGGCCAAAGGCGTGTCCGGAAAAAATCGGATGGCACTCAGACTTTATGCATCGTCTCTGCACGGCGCAAGAGCGCGCCCGATATCGAACAGGAATGAAGCGGTTAAAAGACCGCTATCGGAAGTGCAACGAAGATAAGGAACAGCACAATGCTCCAAGTCAGCACGGGGAAATTTTTCAACACCGAAGACATGCGGGAGACAATTCACCGCGGAGTGTTGTATTCGAACTTCCAGATTCGCCCTGATGGGTGCATAGCCACGCAAGCGGGCACATTGTCCGCCGCAGCGCGGTGGAGGGACGTCCAGACTTTGGTTTGCGAGGTCATCGAACGCCAGCCCAATGTTTGGATGGGCGGCATGATTACGTCGGTAGGCCCAGATACCTTCATCAACGACTTCGCGGCGGTCGCCTCCTTCGCCCTCGAACGGCTGTTCACACCAGACCACGACTTGGCAGTGCGACTGCTAACCTCGGAGCGCCCTCCGCTCGGCATCCCTAGGCTTCCTCGAAATTATGTTTCGAAGACGTTCGACATGGACGCCCCCTACGACCGGGAAGCAGAAGCTCGTGTGGCAAACCTCTTCACGGACCTACTTAGCCTAGAGCGCAAATCGTTCTCCGCAGCAATGAGCGCAATTCGACGATACGTCACTGCTCTTCACCGGCTATCCGACGATTTGGACCTCGCCTACACGCTCTTCGTCGCTGCGATAGAGTCGCTTGTGCAGAAGTTCCACGGTACCGCACCCGTGTGGGGAGACCTTGACCAGCGAAAGCGCAAGCCAATCGACAAAGCGCTGGAAGACGCGGAATCCGATGTGGCGAACGCTGTACGAGCTGCGATTCTCAGCGGCGAACACGTGGCGCTCGGACGAAGGTTTCGAGAATTCTCTTTGGACCACGTGAACAACCAGTTTTTTCGTAATGGCGCAGCGAAATCAATGCTCCCACCGGGAAAGAGCGACCTGACAATCGCGCTGAAGAACGCGTACGACATCCGCTCCGGCTACATTCATACCCTGAAAGCCATACCTAGATTGCTCGCATCTCCCCACTCGCTCGCAGAAGTCATGCACGTCGACGGCAGTCCGCATCTGACGTTTGAGGGTTTGGCGCGGGTCGCGCGCTCCGTGATTCATGAGTTCGTCCGCCGCGCGCCGAGAAGCAAACGCGAAGAGTTCGACTATCAGAAGGATTTTCCCAATCTACTAACGATGCCCTTAGCGCCGAGTATGTGGATTCACAATGCGGCAAACCTCACTGCTGATTCGGCCTATGTATATCTCAACGGGTTTCTCCATGAAGTGGAGCAGCAGCAGTTGAACCCCAGCGCGCCCGTCACGGACATCCGAAAAGTCACCGAGAAAATCGACAACCTCTTACCCGCCCTTGCGAAGCCCGAGCAGCGTCTCCCGTTGGTCACGTTGCACTACTGGTTCTCCCATTGGCTTCCTGCTGACGAAAGAAAAAAAGCAATCAGCAGGCTCGGTACATTTCTGGGCGACTTGGAGGGAGAGTCTGCGGAGGCCTTTTTCCTGTACGTGTACGAAGGTCGACTGCCACCGTGGCCAGCGAAAACATGTGAAGACCTCCTCGACAAGTATTTCAAATTCCGATACAGAGACAAGCGGCTGAACGTCGGTAGCCTTCTGGGTGCAGCTGGACTCCTTGCCATTGCAGAGAAGTTCAGATTGGCTGAGCAAGATAGGGAGGCACGCCGGCTTATCGCCCGCGCAGTCGAAGAATTTCCGGGAATGGCTAGACTATGGGAATTCGAATCTCGATTCGGCGAAGAACTACCGCCGATTGGGTGGTGGGAAGTGTTATTGCCAGAGGGCGTAGCCAGCGCAGAGTCAAAAAATATGGCGACGGGAAAGACGCTAAGCAAGTTGAACGCACGTCTGCGTCCATCCGCGAAGCCTCGCGCACCGCTGCATCGTCGTGCAGTGCCGCAAACTCGAAAAAGGGGCTGATGCACGCCAGAAAACGAACATAAAAACGCCGCCTGTGGACCGGTTCGCGATGCGTCTCAGACTCCGAGAGTCAACTGCCCCGGACCGGGTGCTGCAGCGCGACGCCAGAGCCAAGCATCAAACTCTCGTCGCGGAAGCGAAAGAAGGTCCGCTGCGCAGCAGAACGACTTGCGCAGGAATTGATAGTCATCGTGCTCGACCCCAGCCGTCTTTGCGAACGTCCGCACATGACGGTCGACTGCGATGGAGTCGATGCCAACGAGGCACGCCATGTAATCCACGGTCTTCGGACCGATACCATTGACAGTCTGAATCGCCTCGCAGAACTCGTCGGATATCAGACCGGTGCGCAAGTCCTTCACTTCCTCGATTCCCCAATCCTTCAGGAAAATGACCAGCGCTTCGAATCTACTGACCTTCTCAGGGTGGCGCCAGTTCAAGAATGCACCGGTCTCGCCATCCTGAATCAGCGAAACCAATGATGAAATCGTACGGCAAGTCGGATGCGTCCGCAGGATAGCTAGGACCCGCGGCCGCACAACCGTGGTGTATTTAAGTCCAGCCTGAAGCACCGAATCGGCGAGAACGGCTCCCAGGTGTTCGCACGTAGCACGCGGGTGCTTCTCATCGAAGAGCGCACCTTCATCCTTAGCATGGTCGGCAATGCGACGCGCTGCGAGCAGCACCTCGATGGCGGACCCTTTGGCACCAATCCTGCTCATACCAGTTTCGCCTCTTTCAATGCGTTCAGGCGCTCGACGCAATTCGGACAGGCGCCGCATGGAAACTGTGCCGACGCTTGGCACGAGTAGGTTCGCCCGATAGGCACGCCAAGTTCTGCGGCCGCCCGAGCCACGTCCGCCTTAGACGAGTAGCGGAATGGCGAGTGAAAGCGAACGGGACCAATGCTCGATGTAAGTCCGTCGAGGCTGTTCATAAACGCGGCAGAGCAGTCAATTTCTTTGGCGTGGTTGCTGTTGATGAAGCCAGTATAGACATCCAGGATACCGACAGTCTGTGCGCGCGCAGCAGCCGCAGCAAAGAACAACATCGTTCGGTACGGAATGTACAGGTCGTCGTCCTTGACCTCCTCGGTCCAGAGGTCAGCTTCGCGAATCAGCCGCGACTGCGACCCTCTGAAAATATCCGACATGTTGAAGCGCTCAGGCCGCTGCACATCGGCGGGCAAGACTTCGTTGACGCGACTCCACTCCATTTCTACGCAATGTTGCCCGTAGTCAAAAAAGATTGGCACAACCTCAACGCCCGTTGCCACGAGCTGGTATCCAACAGTCGTTGAGTCCAGGCCGCCGGAGGCCAGAAGAAGGGCTTGTTTCATCGCAATTCGGCCCTCAATTTGGCAAGCAGTTCAAAGGTGCCGTTGAGGCATACGTCGAGGTCGGCGGAGTATACCGAACTTCCGACGACCACCATCGTGTTCTCATTTTCCAGCCGCGGGTCGTAGGTAATGACCGGCTTGCCCATTTCGATTGCCATTCCGATTTCGACGAGCGTACCAGGGTCACGGCCGAGTGGGACCGCGAAAACTGCCGCGCATTCTTTGAGCAACAGACAGTCCATGTGATATGCGCGTCGCAGTTCGCCTTCGCTCGCCGGCCGCTTCAACTCTCCGTTTTCCTGGATGGGACGACGCACCCTGAAGTTGTGATACGAGAGGCTATCCGCAGCACGGTCGAGTTCCTGCTTCTCGACGTACGATAAATCTGGACCAGCAAGATATATGGAATAGCTTGGCCTGTCGTGCCATGAAAGTGCCGTC
>NZ_FNCJ01000034.1 GCF_900100735.1 Paraburkholderia phenazinium
TCAACCCGATCGCGATGGAAGAAGGTCTGCGCTTCGCAATCCGCGAAGGTGGCCGTACCGTCGGCGCAGGTGTTGTCGCCAAGATTCTCGAGTAAAATCGAGGGTTTGCGGTCGCAGTAATTTGCAGTAAAGGTGCCCGGGACCGGGCGCCCACCCTCGGTTGGTGTTCGGTCCTACGTTCTTTTTATATTTGGCGGTGCAACATCGCCTCGCTCTTTTCCAAGGAATTGTCATGCAGAACCAGAAAATCCGCATTCGCCTGAAGGCTTTCGACTATCGCCTGATCGATCAATCGGCGGCTGAAATCGTCGACACGGCAAAGCGGACTGGCGCAATCGTTCGTGGTCCGGTGCCCCTGCCGACCCGTATTCAACGTTTCGACATCCTGCGTTCGCCGCACGTCAACAAGACGTCGCGCGACCAGCTCGAAATCCGCACCCACCAACGCCTGATGGACATCGTTGACCCGACGGACAAGACCGTCGACGCACTGATGAAGCTCGATCTGCCGGCTGGTGTGGACGTGGAAATCAAGCTGCAATAAGGCTTTGCGGCGATGTCCGGTCCACTGGGCATCGCTAAGTCATTGATTGCTTGCGGAAAACGAAAAGCCTCGCTATAATAGTGGGCTTTTCGCGCATTTGCGCAAAAAAGTCGGTGTGCTGAGCATCGCTTCATCCGAGGCGCATGCCCGAAACGGCACCGGCATTTTGTAAATTAGCCCCGACCAATCGCAGTCGGGAATGGAGAAAACGATGAGCCTTGGACTCGTAGGTCGCAAGGTTGGCATGACCCGTATCTTTACGGCTGAAGGGGATTCGATTCCCGTCACCGTTCTGGACGTGTCCGACAACCGCGTGACGCAGATCAAGACTGTGGAAACCGATGGCTACACGGCCGTTCAGGTTGCATTCGGTACGCGCCGTGCATCGCGCGTGACGAAGCCGCTGGCAGGTCATCTCGCCAAAGCCGGTGTTGAAGCCGGTGAAATCCTCAAAGAATTCAAGATCGATGCCGCTAAGGCTGCCGAGCTGTCGAACGGCACCGTGGTTGGCCCCGACCTCTTCGAAGTAGGCCAAAAGGTCGACGTGCAAGGCGTGTCGATCGGTAAGGGCTACGCCGGTACCATCAAGCGTTACAACTTCGCATCCGGCCGTGCATCGCACGGTAACTCGCGCTCGCACAACGTGCCGGGTTCGATCGGTATGGCGCAGGATCCGGGTCGTGTTTTCCCGGGTAAGCGCATGACCGGTCACATGGGTGACGATACGGTAACCGTGCAAAACCTCGAAATCGCTCGTATCGACGCCGACCGCAAGCTGTTGCTGGTCAAGGGTGCCGTGCCGGGTGCTAAGGGCGGCAAGGTTTTCGTGACGCCGGCCGTGAAGACGCGCGCCGTGAAAGGAGCGAAATAATGGAACTTAAGCTCCTGAATGCCAATGGTCAGGAAGGCGCAGCTGTGAGCGCGTCGGACGTCGTGTTCGGCCGTGATTACAACGAAGCCCTGATTCACCAGGTTGTGGTGGCCTACCAGGCTAACGCACGCAGCGGTAACCGCGCGCAGAAGGACCGTGAGCAAGTCAAGCACACGACCAAGAAGCCGTGGCGTCAAAAGGGTACGGGTCGCGCCCGTGCCGGTATGTCGTCGAGCCCGTTGTGGCGCGGCGGTGGCCGTATCTTCCCGAATTCGCCGGAAGAAAACTTTTCGCACAAGGTTAACAAGAAGATGCATCGCGCAGGCCTCTGCTCGATCTTCTCGCAGCTGGCTCGCGAAGGCCGCATCTCGGTGGTGGACGAGCTGACGCTCGAAGCCCCGAAGACGAAGCTGCTGGCCGAAAAATTCAAGGCGATGGGTCTCGAATCCGTGCTGGTGATTACCGACACGGTTGACGAAAACCTGTACCTCGCGTCGCGCAACCTCGCCCATGTGGCAGTTGTCGAGCCGCGTTACGCCGACCCGCTGTCGCTGATCTACTTCAAGAAGATCCTGATCACGAAGGCTGCGGTCGCCCAGATCGAGGAGTTGCTGTCATGAGCGAGATTCGCAAGAACGATCATCGTTTGATGCAGGTCCTGCTCGCGCCGGTGATCTCCGAAAAGGCGACGCTGGTGGCCGACAAGAACGAGCAAGTTGTGTTCGAAGTCGCGCCGGATGCCACGAAGCAGGAAGTGAAGGCCGCTGTTGAGCTGATGTTCAAGGTGGAAGTCGATTCCGTCAACGTGCTGGTTCAGAAGGGCAAGGCAAAGCGCTTTGGCCGCTTCATGGGCAAGCGCAAGGACGTGAAGAAGGCCTACGTCTGCCTGAAGCCGGGTCAGGAAATCAACTTTGAAGCGGAGGCCAAGTAATCATGGCAATCGTTAAAGTTAAGCCGACTTCGCCGGGTCGCCGCGCGATGGTCAAGGTGGTCAACAAGGATCTGCATAAGGGCAAGCCGTACGCACCGCTGCTCGACTCGCAATCCTCGACCGCCGGCCGTAACAACAACGGCCACATCACCACGCGCCATAAGGGTGGTGGTCACAAGCATCACTATCGTGTCGTCGACTTCCGTCGCACGAAGGATGGCATTCCGGCAAAGGTCGAACGTCTTGAGTACGATCCGAACCGTAGCGCGAACATCGCGCTGGTTCTGTACGCAGACGGCGAACGCCGTTACATCATTGCACCGAAGGGCGTTACCGTCGGCCAGCAACTGATGTCCGGTTCGGAAGCGCCGATCCGCGCAGGCAACACGCTGCCGATCCGTAACATTCCGGTCGGTACGACGATTCACTGCATCGAAATGCTGCCGGGCAAAGGCGCGCAAATGGCGCGTTCGGCTGGTACGTCGGCGATGCTGCTGGCTCGTGAAGGTACCTACGCACAGGTCCGCCTGCGCTCGGGTGAAATCCGCCGCGTTCACGTTGAATGCCGCGCGACGATTGGTGAAGTTGGCAACGAAGAGCACAGCCTCCGTCAAATCGGTAAGGCTGGCGCGAACCGCTGGCGCGGTATCCGCCCGACGGTGCGTGGCGTTGCAATGAACCCGGTCGATCACCCGCACGGCGGTGGTGAAGGCAAGACGGCTGCAGGTCGCGACCCGGTGAGCCCGTGGGGCACGCCTACGAAGGGTTATCGTACCCGCAGCAACAAGCGCACGACGAGCATGATCGTCCAGCGCCGTCACAAGCGTTAAGGAGTAGGCAATGGCACGTTCTGTAAAAAAAGGTCCGTTCTGCGACGCCCATTTGCTGAAGAAAGTTGAGGCGGCTGCAGCTTCGCGTGACAAGAAGCCGATCAAAACCTGGTCGCGTCGTTCGACGATTCTGCCGGATTTCATCGGTCTGACGATTGCTGTGCACAACGGCCGTCAACACGTTCCGGTGTACATCTCGGAAAACATGGTCGGCCATAAGCTTGGCGAGTTTGCATTGACCCGTACGTTCAAGGGTCACGCAGCCGACAAGAAGGCTAAGAAATAAGGGGCTCATGATGGAAGTGAAAGCAATTCATCGCGGTGCCCGCATCTCGGCGCAGAAAACGCGCCTTGTGGCCGACCAGATCCGCGGTTTGCCGGTCGACAAGGCGCTGAACGTTCTGACGTTCTCGCCGAAGAAGGCTGCGGGAATCGTGAAAAAGGTCGTGCTGTCGGCGATCGCGAATGCGGAGCACAACGAAGGCGCCGATATCGACGAGCTCAAGATCACGAGCATCTACGTCGACAAGGCTGCCTCTCTCAAGCGTTTTACCGCGCGCGCTAAAGGCCGTGGTAACCGCATCGAGAAGCAATCCTGTCACATCACTGTGACGGTCGGTAACTAAGGGGTCATACGATGGGACAGAAAATTCATCCGACTGGCTTCCGTTTGGCCGTCAGCCGCAATTGGGCGTCGCGTTGGTACGCGAACAACAACAATTTCGCGGCGATGTTGCAGGAAGACATCGGTGTACGTGAGTACCTGAAGAAGAAGCTGAAGAACGCTTCGGTTGGTCGCGTCGTTATCGAGCGTCCGGCGAAGAACGCGCGCATCACGATTTATAGCTCGCGTCCGGGTGTGGTCATCGGTAAGAAGGGCGAGGATATCGAGCTGCTGAAGTCGGAACTGCAACGCCGCATGGGCGTTCCGGTCCACGTCAACATCGAAGAAATCCGCAAGCCGGAAACCGATGCGCAACTGATCGCCGATTCGATCACGCAACAGCTCGAGCGCCGGATTATGTTCCGCCGCGCGATGAAGCGTGCAATGCAAAACGCCATGCGTCTGGGTGCTCAAGGCATCAAGATCATGAGCGCTGGCCGTCTGAACGGCATCGAAATCGCTCGTACGGAATGGTATCGCGAAGGTCGCGTGCCCCTTCATACGCTGCGCGCTGACATCGACTACGCAACTTCGGAAGCGAAGACGACGTACGGCATCATCGGTGTGAAGGTGTGGGTCTACAAGGGCGACACGCTCGGCCGCAACGACGCACCGGTGGTTGAAGAAGTCGCCGAAGAAAAGCGTCCGCGCCGTAACGCACGTCCGGGTGGCGATCGCCGTCCGCGTCGCGATGGTGAAGGTGCTGCTCCGGCAGGTGCACGCCGTGGCGCCCCGCGTCGTACGGGTGGTGCTGGCGGCGCCGGCGGTGACGGCAAGACTGGAGAATAACGATGCTGCAACCGAAACGCAGAAAGTATCGCAAAGAGCAGAAGGGTCGTAACACCGGTATCGCTACCCGCGGCAACGCGGTGTCGTTCGGTGAATACGGTCTGAAGGCTATCGGTCGTGGTCGTCTGACCGCGCGCCAGATTGAAGCGGCGCGTCGTGCAATGACCCGTCACATCAAGCGTGGTGGCCGTATCTGGATCCGCATTTTCCCGGACAAGCCGATCTCGCATAAGCCGGCTGAAGTACGTATGGGTAACGGTAAAGGTAACCCTGAGTACTACGTCGCAGAGATTCAACCGGGCAAGATGCTGTACGAAATGGACGGCGTAACCGAAGAGTTGGCACGCGAAGCGTTCCGTCTGGCTGCAGCGAAGCTGCCGCTCAAGACGACCGTTATCGTTCGTCAGCTCGGCGCCTAAGGAGCAAATGATGAAGGCTTCCGAACTTCACCAGAAAGATCAGGCCGCGCTCAACAAGGAGCTGTCGGACCTGTTGAAGGCGCAATTCGGCCTGCGCATGCAACTCGCGACCCAGCAGCTCACGAACACGAGCCAGCTAAAGAAGGTCCGTCGCGACATCGCACGTGTGCGGACCGTCCTGACTGAGAAGGCGAACCAGAAATGAACGATAGCGTAAAAACCTCGCTCAAGCGGACGCTGGTCGGCAAGGTCGTCAGCAACAAGATGGACAAGACGGTCACCGTGCTGGTTGAGCACCGCGTGAAGCACCCGATCTACGGCAAGTACGTTGTGCGTTCGAAGAAGTACCACGCGCACGACGATGCGAACACGTACAACGAGGGCGACCTCGTTGAAATCCAGGAAACGCGTCCGATTTCTAAGACGAAAGCTTGGGTTGTGGCTCGCCTGGTCGAGGCTGCTCGCGTCATCTGACGCAACAAGTTGTAGAAGTAGTTGAAATCGCAGTAAGTTTCGCTTGCAAGGCCGAGATTATTTGTTATAATCTCGGTCTTCCCTCTTTGTGGGAGCCCCGTCGCGGGCGAAGTTGGTGGGGGAAGCGGTTCAGGCGCCAGTCTGTTCCGAAGGATTCACCGGATTGCGATGGCGGGTTTCGTTTGCCGTCGCTGCTGTTCTAACCCAAGCAGCCGATTGGCTGACGGGACCAAGACTGACCGGGTACGCCATGGTGGTGTGACCGGATTAAGTTGGGAAAGATAAACCATGATCCAGACCGAAACTCGGCTTGAAGTGGCCGACAACACGGGTGCGCGTGAAGTCATGTGCATCAAGGTGCTCGGCGGCTCGAAGCGTCGTTATGCCAGCATTGGCGACATCATCAAGGTGACCGTCAAAGAAGCAACGCCGCGCGGGCGCGTGAAGAAAGGCGAAATTTATAACGCCGTGGTGGTTCGTACCGCCAAGGGCGTTCGTCGTCAAGACGGCTCGCTGATCAAGTTCGACGGCAACGCCGCTGTGTTGTTGAATGCCAAGCTCGAACCTATTGGCACCCGTATTTTCGGGCCTGTCACGCGCGAGTTGCGTAGCGAACGATTCATGAAGATCGTTTCGCTGGCACCGGAAGTGCTGTAAGGAGTCGCGATGAACAAGATTCGCAAAGGTGACGAAGTTATCGTCATCACCGGCAAGGACAAGGGCAAGCGCGGCATCGTGCTGTCCGTTGGCGAAGACAAAGTTGTTGTCGAGGGTATCAACCTCGTCAAGAAGCATGTCAAGCCGAACCCGATGAAGGGTACGACGGGCGGCGTGGAAGCCAAGACGATGCCGCTGCAAATTTCGAACGTCGCATTGGTCGACGCGAATGGCAAGGCATCGCGTGTAGGCATCAAGGTCGAGGGGGACAAGAAGGTCCGTTTCCTCAAGACGACCGGTGCTGAGCTGAGCGCCTGACGCTGCGGAGTAAAAAAATGGCTCGTTTGCAAGAGTTTTACAAAGAAAAGGTTGTACCCGGCCTCATCGAGAAGTTCGGTTACAAGTCCGTGATGGAAGTGCCGCGCATCACCAAGATCACCCTGAACATGGGCCTTGGCGAAGCGGTTGCTGACAAGAAGATCATCGAAAACGCCGTTGGCGACCTGACGAAGATTGCTGGCCAGAAGCCGGTGATCACGAAGGCACGCAAGGCAATCGCTGGCTTCAAGATCCGTCAAGGCTATCCGATCGGTGCAATGGTCACGTTGCGTGGTCAAGCAATGTACGAATTTTTGGACCGTTTCGTGACGGTTGCGCTCCCCCGTGTGCGCGACTTCCGTGGCGTGTCGGGTCGTGCGTTCGATGGTCGCGGCAACTACAACATCGGTGTGAAAGAGCAGATCATTTTCCCCGAAATCGACTACGACAAGATCGACGCACTGCGTGGGCTGAACATCAGCATCACGACGACTGCGAAGACCGACGACGAAGCAAAGGCTCTGCTCGCCAGCTTCAAGTTCCCGTTCAGAAACTGAGGTTACCGTGGCTAAACTGGCACTGATCGAACGTGAAAAGAAGCGTGCTCGCCTCGCTGCAAAGTACGCTCCCAAGCGTAACGAGTTGAAGGCGATCATTGGCGATATGAGCAAGTCGGACGAAGAGCACTACGCAGCCCGTCTCGAACTGCAACAACTGCCGCGCAACTCTAACCCGACCCGTAAGCGCAACCGTTGCGCGATCACTGGTCGTCCGCGCGGTACGTTCCGTAAATTCGGGCTGGCGCGTAACAAGATTCGCGAAATCGCGTTCCGCGGCGAGATCCCTGGCCTGACCAAGGCGAGCTGGTAATAGGAGAAACGTAAATGAGCATGAGTGATCCTATCGCCGATATGCTGACTCGCATCCGCAACGCGCAGATGGTTGAGAAGGTTTCGGTGCAAATGCCCTCGTCGAAAGTGAAGGTTGCGATCGCGCAAGTCCTGAAGGACGAAGGGTATATCGACGATTTCGCAGTGAAGTCTGAAGGTGCGAAGTCGGAATTGAACATCGTGTTGAAGTACTACGCTGGCCGTCCGGTCATCGAACGCATTGAACGCGTTTCGAAGCCTGGTCTGCGTGTGTACCGCGGCCGTAACGACATCCCCGTGGTCATGAATGGCCTCGGCGTGGCAATCGTGTCGACGCCGAAGGGCGTGATGACGGACCGCAAGGCGCGCGCTACGGGCGTTGGCGGCGAAGTCATCTGCTACGTCGCTTAAGGCCGAAAGGAGAGAAACATGTCTCGAGTAGGTAAAAGCCCGATCGCGCTGCAAGGCGCAGAAGTGGCCCTGAGCGACGAACGCATCACCGTCAAGGGTCCGCTGGGCACGATTACGCAAGCTGCAAACCGCCTCGTAAAAGTGGTGAACGACAACGGCACGCTGAAGTTCGAGCCGGTTGACGAAAGCCGCGAAGCGAACGCGATGTCGGGCACGATGCGCGCACTGGTTGCGAACATGGTGAACGGCGTGACGAAGGGTTTCGAGCGCAAGCTGACGCTGGTTGGCGTCGGTTACCGCGCACAAGCGCAAGGCGACAAGCTGAACCTGTCGCTGGGTTTCTCGCACCCCGTGGTGCACCAGATGCCGGAAGGCGTCAAGGCTGAAACCCCGACGCAAACCGAAATCGTGATCAAGGGGATCAATAAGCAACAAGTTGGCCAGGTCGCTGCAGAAGTGCGCGGCTATCGTCCGCCGGAGCCCTACAAGGGCAAGGGTGTGCGTTACGCCAACGAGGTTGTGATCCTCAAAGAAACGAAGAAGAAGTAAGGGTGCGCAATCATGGATAAGACTCAATCTCGCCTGCGCCGCGCTCGTCAGACGCGTATCAAGATCGCTGAGCTGCAGGTCGCGCGTCTCGCCGTGCATCGCACGAACACGCACATCTATGCGCAAGTGTTCTCGCCGTGCGGCACCAAGGTGCTCGCCAGCGCGTCGACGCTCGAAGCCGAAGTGCGTGCGCAACTGGCTGATCAAACGGGTAAGGGCGGCAACGTTGCTGCTGCTACGCTGATCGGCAAGCGCATTGCAGAAAAGGCTAAGGCTGCCGGCATCGAATCCGTCGCCTTCGACCGTTCGGGTTTCCGTTACCACGGCCGCGTGAAAGCGCTGGCTGATGCGGCGCGCGAAGCCGGACTCAAGTTCTAAGGGAAGAATTCGTCATGGCAAAGATGCAAGCGAAAGTTCAGGCTGACGAACGCGACGACGGCCTGCGCGAAAAGATGATTTCGGTCAACCGCGTGACCAAGGTTGTGAAGGGCGGCCGGATTCTCGGTTTTGCCGCACTGACCGTGGTCGGCGACGGTGATGGCCGCGTCGGTATGGGCAAGGGCAAGGCGAAGGAAGTGCCGGTCGCTGTTCAGAAGGCGATGGAACAAGCCCGCCGCAACATGTTCAAGGTGCCGCTGAAGAACGGTACCCTGCAACACGAAGTGCACGGTAAGCACGGCGCATCGATGGTCCTCCTGGCTCCGGCCAAGGACGGTACCGGTGTGATCGCCGGCGGCCCGATGCGCGCAGTGTTCGACGTGATGGGCGTGCAGAATGTGGTGGCCAAGAGCCACGGTTCGACGAACCCCTACAACCTCGTTCGTGCAACGCTCGACGGCCTGCGCAAGCAGTCCACGCCGAGCGACATCGCGGCGAAGCGTGGCAAGTCCGTCGAAGAAATTCTGGGCTAAAGGTGGACACCATGTCTGATAAAACTGTCAAGGTTCAGCTCGTCAAGAGCCTGATCGGGACCCGCGAAACGCACCGCGCTACGGTGCGTGGCTTGGGCCTGCGTCGACTCAACTCGGTTAGCGAGTTGCAAGACACGCCGGCTGTGCGCGGCATGATCAACAAGGTTTCGTACCTCGTTAAGGTCATCAGCTAAGCGGCTGACCCGGACTCAAGGAGTTGATAATGGAATTGAATAACCTGAAGCCGGCCGAAGGCTCGAAGCACGCAAAGCGTCGCGTGGGTCGTGGTATCGGTTCGGGCCTCGGCAAGACGGCTGGCCGTGGTCACAAGGGTCAGAAATCGCGTTCGGGCGGCTTCCACAAGGTGGGCTTCGAAGGCGGTCAAATGCCGCTGCAACGTCGCCTGCCGAAGCGCGGCTTCACCTCGCTGACGAAGGAATTCGTTGGTGAAGTGCGTCTCTCGGATCTGGAAAAGCTGCCGGTCGACGAAATCGATCTGCTCGCTCTGAAGCAAGCCGGCCTGGTCGGTGAGCTGATCAAGAGCGCCAAGATCATCGCGACGGGCGAGCTGAAGCGCAAGATCGTTGTGAAGGGTCTGGGTGCGACGAAGGGTGCGCGCGCTGCGATTGAAGCAGCTGGCGGCTCCTTTGCCGAGTAACGTGCAAGTCGTTTGCCGTCACTAGCATTTGCATCGGAGAAGCTACTTGGCTAACAGCCCGAGTCTCGCAAAACCCGGTCGAAGCGCGGCGAAGTTTGGCGATCTGCGTCGGCGTGCAGTGTTCCTGCTGCTGGCGCTGGTCGTCTACCGTATCGGCGCGCATATTCCGGTTCCGGGTATTGATCCGGAGCAACTGGCAAAGCTGTTCCAAAGCCAGTCGGGTGGCATCCTTGGCATGTTCAACATGTTCTCGGGTGGCGCACTTTCGCGGTTCACGATTTTCGCGCTTGGGATCATGCCGTACATTTCGGCGTCGATCATCATGCAGTTGCTGGCGATCGTCTCGCCGCAAATGGAAGCGCTGAAGAAAGAAGGGCAGGCGGGTCAACGGAAGATTACGCAGTACACGCGTGTCTTTACGGTCCTGCTGGCGACGTTCCAGGCGTTCGGCATTGCCGTCGCGCTTGAGAATCAGCAAGGCCTTGTGATCGATCCGGGTATGGTGTTCCGGCTGACAACGGTCGTAACGCTGGTGACCGGCACGATGTTCCTGATGTGGCTGGGTGAGCAGATCACGGAGCGCGGGCTTGGCAACGGCATCTCGATCATTATTTTCGGCGGGATTGCAGCGGGTTTCCCGAATGCGATCGGCGGACTGTTCTCACTGGTGCAAACCGGTTCGATGGGTCCGGTCTCGGCGATTATCGTGGTTGCACTGATTGCTGCTGTGACGTATCTGGTGGTGTTCATTGAACGCGGCCAGCGCAAGATCCTCGTGAACTATGCGAAGCGGCAGGTCGGTAACAAGATTTACGGCGGGCAGTCGTCACATCTGCCGCTGAAGCTGAACATGTCGGGCGTGATTCCGCCGATCTTTGCATCGTCGATCATTCTCTTCCCGGCAACTATCCTGAACTGGTTTAGTTCGGGGTCGCGTAACAGCTGGTTCGCAGACACACTGCACAACGTGGCTGAGGCCCTTAAGCCTGGTCAACCGGTGTATGTGTTGTTGTACGCGTTGGCGATCGTTTTCTTCTGCTTTTTCTACACCGCACTGGTGTTTAACAGCAGAGAGACGGCCGACAACCTGAAGAAGAGCGGCGCTTTCGTTCCGGGTATCCGCCCGGGCGACCAGACGGCTCGATATATCGACCGCATCCTCACGCGTCTGACGCTGGCCGGTGCGATCTACATCGTGTTCGTGTGTCTGCTGCCCGAATTTCTGGTGCTGCGCTGGAACGTGCCGTTTTATTTTGGTGGAACGTCGCTGCTGATCATTGTCGTCGTCACAATGGATTTCATGGCGCAGGTGCAGTCGTACGTTATGTCGCAACAGTATGAATCGCTGCTGAAGAAAGCCAATTTCAAAGGCGGCGGCGTCCCGATGCGTTGAAAGGACTTATGGCCAAAGACGATGTGATCCAGATGCAGGGTGAAGTCATCGAAAACCTGCCTAATGCTACCTTCAGGGTGAAGCTGGAAAACGGCCATGTCGTATTGGGACACATATCCGGCAAGATGCGGATGCACTACATCCGAATCCTGCCGGGCGACAAGGTGACGGTTGAATTGACGCCTTACGATCTGTCGCGTGCGCGGATCGTGTTCCGGGCGAAGTGATTTGAAAAAAGGGTAATATCATGAAAGTGATGGCATCGGTTAAGCGCATTTGCCGCAATTGCAAGATCATCAAGCGCAAAGGCGTTGTGCGCGTGATTTGCAGCTCTGATCCGCGCCACAAACAGCGTCAAGGCTGAACGCCGCGCTTTTGCTTGCGCTTTTTGTTTGAGGAAAAACAATGGCTCGTATCGCAGGGGTTAACATCCCGAATCACCAGCATACCGAAATTGGCCTGACGGCAATTTACGGTATTGGCCGCACGCGCTCGCGCGACATTTGCGTCGCTGCTGGTGTGGCATTTTCGAAGAAGGTCAAGGACCTGAACGACGCAGACCTCGAAAAGCTGCGTGAAGAAGTCGGCAAGTTCATCGTTGAAGGCGATCTTCGCCGTGAAACAACGATGAACATCAAGCGCCTGATGGATCTCGGCTGCTATCGTGGCGTGCGTCACCGTAAGGGCTTGCCCCTGCGTGGCCAACGCACGCGTACGAATGCCCGTACGCGCAAGGGTCCGCGTCGTGCAGCGCAATCGCTGAAGAAGTAAGCGGAACTGACAGTTACAGGAAAACGTAATGGCTAAGGCTTCGAACAACTCCGCGGCGCAACGCGTTCGCAAGAAGGTCAAGAAGAACGTCGCCGAGGGCGTGGTTCACGTTCACGCGTCGTTCAACAACACCATCATCACGATCACCGATCGTCAAGGCAATGCACTTGCCTGGGCAACGTCGGGTGGTCAGGGCTTCAAGGGTTCGCGTAAATCGACCCCGTTTGCAGCCCAGGTGGCAGCCGAATCGGCTGGCCGCGTGGCGATGGAATACGGCGTGAAGAACCTCGAAGTGCGGATCAAGGGCCCTGGCCCTGGCCGTGAGTCCGCGGTGCGCGCGTTGCATGGTCTTGGCATCAAGATCACCGCGATCTCCGACGTGACGCCGGTACCGCACAACGGCTGCCGTCCGCCGAAGCGTCGTCGTATCTAAGACGCTGGTTTCGCGAGCGCCTGTTGCCGCCGGGTTGTGTGCCGGCGACGACGGGCTGCTTGCGTTATTGAATTGACTAAGCCCACCGTTCGACCCAAAGGGTTCGGACTAGCGTGAACGCGAGTTCGCGTGATCAATCATAGAAGGAATCAACGTGGCACGTTATATCGGCCCTAAGGCCAAGCTGTCCCGCCGTGAAGGCACTGACCTCTTCCTGAAGAGCGCCCGTCGTTCGCTGGCTGACAAGTGCAAGCTTGACAGCAAGCCTGGCCAACATGGCCGCACCTCGGGTGCCCGTACGTCCGACTACGGCACGCAGCTGCGCGAAAAGCAAAAAGTGAAGCGCATCTACGGTGTGCTCGAGCGCCAGTTCCGCCGTTACTTCGCTGAAGCCGACCGCCTCAAGGGCAACACGGGTGAAAACCTGCTGCAACTGCTCGAGTCGCGTCTCGACAACGTCGTGTATCGCATGGGCTTCGGCTCGACGCGCGCTGAAGCACGTCAGCTCGTGAGCCACAAGGCGATCATGGTGAACGGCGTGGTGTCGAACATCCCGTCGATGCAAGTTAAGGCAGGTGACGTCGTCGCTGTCCGCGAACAGTCGAAGAAGCAAGCGCGTATCGTCGAAGCGCTGTCGCTGGCTGAGCAAGGTGGTCTGGCAAGCTGGGTCGCTGTCGATTCGAAGAAGTTCGAAGGCACGTTCAAGAGCAAGCCGGAACGCAGCGATATCGCTGGCGATATCAACGAAAGCCTGATCGTCGAATTGTATTCGCGGTAATCGGATTGACGGCCGGGGCACCCTGATTGCGATGCGCAAGGGGGCGCCTCGGCTGTTTATTTTCAGGTTGTTACCGGTCAGCCTTATCGGTGTAACGAGCCGAGGGTATTGAAAAGGAAAACCTATGCAAACCAGTTTGTTGAAGCCCAAGATCATCGCTGTTGAATCGCTTGGTGAGAGCCATGCGAAAGTGGTCATGGAACCGTTTGAACGCGGTTACGGCCACACCTTGGGTAACGCGCTCCGGCGCGTGCTGCTGTCGTCGATGATCGGCTACGCGCCGACCGAAGTGACGATCGCAGGCGTGGTTCACGAGTATTCGACGCTCGACGGTGTGCAAGAGGACGTAGTCAACCTGCTGCTGAACCTGAAGGGCGTGGTCTTCAAGCTGCATAACCGTGACGAAGTGACGGTTACGCTGCGCAAGGAAGGCGAAGGCGTTGTCACCGCTGGCGACATCGAACTCGCGCACGATTGCGAAGTGATCAATCCGGATCACGTGATTGCGCATCTGTCGAAGGGCGGCAAGCTCGACGTGCAGATCAAGGTCGAAAAGGGCCGCGGTTACGTGCCGGGTAACGTGCGTCGTTACGGCGAAGAGTCGGCCAAGATCATCGGCCGTATCGTGCTGGACGCGTCGTTCTCGCCGGTTCGCCGTGTGAGCTACGCCGTGGAAAGCGCGCGTGTCGAACAGCGTACCGACCTCGACAAGCTCGTGATGAACATCGAAACCAACGGTGTGATTTCGCCGGAAGAAGCGATCCGTCAATCGGCACGCATTCTGGTCGATCAACTGTCGGTGTTCGCTGCTCTGGAAGGCACCGAAGCTACGGCGGAAGCGCCGTCGCGTGCGCCGCAGATCGATCCGATCCTGCTGCGTCCGGTGGATGATCTCGAACTGACGGTTCGTTCCGCGAACTGCTTGAAGGCCGAGAACATTTACTACATCGGCGACCTGATCCAGCGCACGGAAAACGAGCTGCTGAAGACGCCGAATCTGGGCCGCAAGTCGCTGAACGAAATCAAGGAAGTACTGGCGTCGCGTGGTTTGACGCTCGGCATGAAGCTCGAAAACTGGCCGCCGGCTGGGCTGGACAAGTAATTGAGGCTGCATCCGGGACGAAAGTCACCGCTGCACTACTGGCACGGACGCGGATTTTCCTTTAAAATCCGCGTCTTGCCTTTTTTCACTACCGGCCCGTGCACTCGCAACCCTCCGGGTTCGCCGAGCGCGATAGAAGAGCTGGACCAAAACTTTGAATCGAAGGAATTAACATGCGTCACCGTCATGGTCTGCGGAAACTGAACCGCACGAGCAGCCACCGTCTGGCAATGCTCCGTAACATGTCCAACTCGCTGATCGAGCACGAAGTCATCAAGACGACGCTGCCGAAGGCGAAGGAACTCCGTAAAGTCGTCGAGCCGCTGATCACGCTCGGCAAGAAGCCGTCGCTGGCAAATCGTCGTCTGGCGTTCAACCGCCTGCGCGATCGTGACTCCGTTTCGAAGCTGTTCGACGTGCTCGGCCCGCGTTTCGCGAACCGTCCGGGTGGCTACCTGCGCATCCTGAAGTTCGGTTTCCGCGTTGGCGACAATGCACCGATGGCACTGGTCGAATTGATGGACCGTCCGGAAGTCGAAGAAGTTGAAGTGCAAGAAGCTGAATAAGCTTCCTGCATAGGCGAAGAGGCCAGGCGAATGCCTGGCCTTTTTGTTTGTGGCGGCGCAAAAACACCGAGGCGCCGCCGGCTGTGCAGCTTCCGCGTTAGCCCACAGATAGCCTTCAGATAGCCTTCAGGCAGCCTCTGCGGCCGACCGGCTCCGGTGATACGATAGCGGCACACCTGTTAGACCTTGCCGGAGCTGTCTGTGAGTTCGAATGTGACGTTGATCCTGACGACCGTGCCCGACGCGGACCCCGCAGAGAAGCTCGCGGCGCAGGTGCTCGACGCTCGGCTTGCCGCCTGCGTCAGTCAGCAGGGAGCCGTCCATTCGAGCTACCACTGGCAAGGCAAAATCGAGTCCGCAGACGAGATTCAATTGCTCTTCAAAACGAGCGCCGTCCGGGCTCTGGAGCTCGAACTGTTCATCCAGAAGCACCATCCGTACGACACCCCCGAAATCCTCTGCTGGCAAGCCACGGCTTCCGTAGCCTACGGCCAGTGGGTCATTGCTGAAACTCAACGTCCTGTTCATGTTTAACGCTCTGCACCAACGGGGGCGCGAGTCGCTGCGCGCGGCCGTCCTGTTTATCTCCTGCCTGCTGCTTGTTCTGATGTCCGCCGGCGCGGCGCATGCCGCGGATGATTTCCTCGATCCGGCGGTCGCCTTCAAGTTCAGCGCGACCGAGCAGCCCGGCGAAGTGCTGGTTCACTACAAGATCGCCGACGGTTATTACATGTATCGGGAGCGATTCTCGTTCGCCACTCGCAACGGTACCGTGACGATTGGCGATCCTCAGTTGCCGACCGGTCACGTGAAGTATGACGAGACCTTCGCGAAGAACGTCGAGACGTACCGCAATGAGTTGACGATTCGCATCCCGGTGAAGCAGGCGCCGGGACCGTTCGACCTGGCCGTAACTTCCCAGGGATGTGCCGACGCAGGCATTTGCTATCCGCCCATGGAGCGCGTGTACCACGTCGACGGCGCCGCGCTGCACGCCGCTACCGCTGAAGCGCCCGCTGCGGCCGTCGCACAGGTCGCGCAAAGCCGCGCGCCAGCAGGTGACGCCCCTTCCTGGTACGAACGTACGACCAGCGCCGACTATGCGCAGTCGCTCCTGCAAGGCGGTAGCTTCTTTGCGATCGTCGGCTTGTTCTTCGTCGCCGGGGCTGTGCTTAGCCTGCTGCCGTGTTCGTATCCGATGATTCCGATCCTGTCGGCGATCATCATCGGTGAAGGGGCGCGCGTGACCCGTGGGCGTGGCTTCGCGCTTTCGCTGGCGTATGTTATCGGCATGGCGCTGGTCTACACGGCGCTCGGGATCGCCGCGGCGTTGGTTGGCCAGAGCCTTGGCGCGTGGCTGCAGAATCCTTGGGTGCTGGGTGCATTCGGCGTGCTCCTGACGGGGTTTGCCGTGACGCTGATAGCCGGTTATGACATCGCCTTGCCGCAGCGTTGGCAGGATGGCGCCTCGCGTGCATCGCAAGGGCGCTCGGGTGGCAAATTCGCGGCCGTGGCGGCCATGGGCGCGCTGTCCGCGCTGGTTGTAGGTGCATGTATGACCGCGCCGCTCTTCGTCATCCTCGCGTTTGTCGCGCATACCGGTAACGCGGTGCTCGGCGGGGCCGCGCTGTTCTCGATGGGCATCGGCCTCGGTGTTCCGCTTTTGATCATCGGTCTCGGCGCAGGTACGTTCCTGCCGCGTGCGGGCGCATGGATGGACGGTGTGAAGGTGTTCTTCGGCGTGGTCCTGCTTGCCGCCGCACTGTGGATCGTCTGGCCGGTGCTGGGGGCGGTTGCGCAAATGTTGCTGAGCGCGTTGTGGTTGCTGGTTGCGGCGGCCGCGCTGGGATTGTTCTCGCCGCCGGCTGGCACGAGTTCGCTGTGGCGCCGGCTCGGCCGCGGTCTGGGCGTCGCGCTGACCATCTGGGCGGCGGTGCTGCTGGTCGGGCTCGCAGCCGGCTCGTCGGATCCGCTGAAACCGCTAGCGGTACTGGCCGCGCGTGGCGGCGTGAGCGAAGTGGCCGGCACGCCCTCAGGCGCGCCGAATGCTGCGCCTGCGAACAGCCTCACATTTGCGCCGGTCCGGTCAACGACTGAGCTCGACCAGGCCGTCAAGACCGCCGCCCAGCCGGCGATGCTCGATTTCTATGCGGACTGGTGCGTGAGCTGCAAGGAGATGGAGAAGTTCACCTTTAGCGACCCACGCGTGCATACCCGTCTGCAGCAACTCAATCTGTTGCGCGCGGATGTGACCGCGAACACGCCGGACGACCAGGCGCTGCTGAAGCGCTTCAAGCTGTTCGGGCCGCCGGGCATCATCTTCTTCGATCAAAGCGGCGCCGAAGTGCTTCGTGTGGTGGGTTACGAGTCGGCGGATACGTTTCTGCGGAGCCTCGACCGGCTATCTACGCCACCTCAGTCGTAACCGGGCGGAACGCCTTTTACGGTGCCCAGTTCGCCAGGATTGGTCCCCTTTGCAAACTGCAAGCACGTAACCATAAAAAAGCGGAAGCGCCGCCTCCGGCACTTCCGCTTCATCAACCGCTAGCTGCCTGATCGGCGCCGCCGTGTCGGTCTAACGTCTGCCGCTCAACCGGCACCTGCACGTTCGGCCATTACACGCCAGCCATTTGAGCGGGGTTCGCGCCTGCATTCACACATACGCGAGCATGAGGCGCCGAAATCTGCGCCCCGCAACCCGTTACTTCTGCGCCCGCAAAATGCGCGCTGCATCGAGCGCGAAGTACGTCAGCACGCCATCCGCACCAGCGCGCTTGAACGCCAGCAGCGACTCCATCATCGCCTTGTCGTGATCGAGCCAGCCGTTCTGCGCCGCCGCCTTGAGCATCGCGTACTCGCCGCTCACCTGATAGACATAAGTCGGGAAGCGGAACTCGTCCTTCACGCGTCGCACGATATCGAGGTACGGCATGCCTGGCTTCACCATCACCATGTCCGCGCCTTCTTCGATGTCCGCGCGCACTTCGCGCAGCGCTTCATCCGAATTCGACGGGTCCATCTGATAGGTCATCTTGTTGCCCTTGCCGAGGTTCGTCGCGGAACCGACAGCATCGCGGAACGGGCCGTAGAAGGCCGACGCGAACTTGGCCGAGTAGGCCATGATCCGCGTGTGGATGTGGTCCTCGCTCTCGAGCATTTCGCGGATCGCGCCGATGCGCCCATCCATCATGTCCGAGGGCGCGACGATATCCACACCCGCTTCAGCTTGCGCCCGTGCCTGCTCGACGAGAATCTCGACGGTCTCATCGTTGATCACATAACCCGCTTCGTCGAGCACGCCGTCCTGGCCGTGACTCGTGTACGGATCGAGCGCAACGTCGGTGAGAATGCCCAGATCCGGGAAACGCTTCTTCAGTTCGCGAACCGCACGCGGAATCAGGCCGGCTGCGTTGGTGGCCTCGCGGCCATCCGGGGTCTTCAGCGACGGCTCGATTGCCGGAAATAGCGACAACACGGGCACGCCCAGTTCGACGCACTGTTCGGCCACGCCCATCAGCAGATCGACCGAGACACGCTCGACGCCCGGCATCGACGGTACGGCTTGCCGCACGTTGGTGCCTTCGACAACGAACACGGGGTAGATCAGGTCATTGGTGGTGAGGATGTTTTCGCGCATGAGGCGGCGCGAGAAGTCGTCACGGCGCATGCGGCGCAGACGATGATGCGGATAGAAGCTCATATCGAATGTCGTGGATTTCGTGGAGATGACAAAAACGCGTGCCTCCGCCTGCCGGAAACTCTTTTCGAGACAATGGTATATCATACCGATCGAGCAAGGCGCCATGCGCTGACCTCCCCGCTTCTCCTCCCTGAGCGGGTGCCTGTCGTTTTTCGATTAGGCTGTTTGGCCCGCCGTCAGTAGCGGCGGGTTTTTTTATGGGCGAACGAAATAGGGCCCAGACAGGGCCCCAGCGGTGTCAATGTCGTATCAGGCGCTTATTTCGCAGCCGCTGTAACTTATTCGACAGCGTCCGTACCGCCCGTCTCTTCAGGGATCAGCCAGCCTTCGATGAGTTCGTGGGCCTCGTCCAGACCGACCCGTTTGAGGGCCGAGAACAATTGGGCGGTCAATTCTCCCTGGTAGCCAGCGGCGCTATATTCGGCCAGACCCTTGTGGGTGGCCCGCAGCGCGTTGATGCTCTCCTGCCGTGTCAATTTGTCGCACTTTGTGAGCAGCGTATGGATCGGCTTGCCGGTCGGCGCAAACCACTCGATCATCCGGCGATCCAGATCCGTCAGCGGGCGCCGCGAATCCATCATCAGAATCATGCCGCGCAGTTGCGAGCGCGACTGCAGGTAAGTGGACAACAGTGCCTCCCAGTGCGCCTTGGCGGCCCCAGGAACCTCCGCATAGCCGTAACCGGGCAGATCCACCAGATGAGCCACTGGCTCGGCCGCAGGCCCCACCGAGAAGTAGTTGATGTGCTGGGTGCGGCCCGGCGTCTTACTGGCGAACGCGAGGCGCTTCTGGTTGCACAGCAGATTGATCGCCGTCGACTTGCCCGCATTCGAGCGCCCGGCAAACGCGATTTCGGGTTGCGGAGTGGCCGGCAGATCACGCAGGTGATTGACGGTCGTAAAGAAGCGCGATTGGTGGAGCAGGAAGGAAGACATGGGGGAACCAGGATATGAGACGCCGGGGAACCCGGAGTGGGGACGGGTCAAGCCCGACTGGCGTCTAAGCGATTAGCGAGTTATTGTACAATACGACGGTTTACTGAATTTACTGAAGACCTGAGGAGGGGCCAGCGCGCGTGCCTCTGCGGTAAATCGGTCGCCGTCGTTTTGCAGAACCTCTAATTCCCACAAGACGAAACAGGGTGTGCGAATGAATCGACTGTGCAAAGCTCTGATGGTGTTTCAAGTAGCGGCAGGTCTTTCAGGTTTAGCAGTTCAGGCGCGAGCAGCAGATCCGGCAAAACCGGACATCAATCGGGGGCAGGCAATTGCGGCGCAAGTATGCGCGTCGTGTCACGGTGCCGACGGCAATAGCGCCGGCGGGGCCTATCCCAAGCTGGCTGGCCAACACCCCGAATATCTCGTCAAGCAGTTGATGGATTTCAAAACCCAGCCCGGCGCCAAGCAGCCTGCGCGTAATAATGCGATTATGGCCGGCATGGCCGCAGCGCTCTCCAACCAGGATATGGTTAACGTCGCCGCGTATTTCGCGGCGCAGACGCCGAAGCCGGGTTACGCACACGACAAGAACACGGTCCCGTTGGGGCAGAAGATTTATCGCGCGGGCATCGCCGAACGGGCTGTGCCGGCGTGTGCGAGCTGCCACGGGCCTACCGGCCAGGGCATTCCGGTGCAGTATCCGCGTCTGTCGGGGCAGTGGGCGGACTATACGGTGACGCAGTTGACCGCGTTCACGCAGGGTCCGGGCGCGCGCAACAACAACGATGCAATGCATACCATTGCGTCGCGGCTCTCGGATAGCGATATCAAGGCCGTGGCGGATTACATCGCGGGCTTGCATTAAGAAGCCCGCACGCAAGTGCAACCGGCCCAACGAGGCCGGTGAAAAACAAGAAAAGGGTGATGGCGTCGTGCGCTTCGTGCGTCAGCGGCGGCCGTTCACCCTTTTTTGCTGTTCTGTTGGAGTGTGAATGAGCGTCACCACGTCGGGTATTGAATTGAAGTCGGGCCAGCGGCCCATGCGTCGCGTCATCGAGTTGCTGAGTTCGATGCGATTTGCCATCGCGCTGCTGGTGATCCTGTCGATTGCCAGCATCATCGGCACCGTCCTCACCCAGGACGACCCGTATCCCAACTACGTCAATCAGTTCGGCCCGTTCTGGGCGGACATCTTCCGTTCGCTGAGCCTGTACACCGTGTACAGCTCGTGGTGGTTCATGCTGATCCTCGGCTTTCTGATGGTTTCGGTATCGCTATGCGTGACCCGCAACGCGCCGAAGGTGATCGCCGACATGAAGAGCTGGAAGGACAAGGTCCGCGAATCGAGCCTGCGCGCGTTCCATCACAAGGGTGAGTTCGCCGTGGGCGGCACGCGCGAGCAGGCTACGGCCACCTTGGCGAAACTTTCGGGCCGGCTCGGCTACAAGTTCGTCACGCGGGAATCGAGTGGCGCGACGCTGATTGCCGCCAAGCGCGGCGCGCTCACCAAGCTCGGCTATATCTCCGCGCACCTTGCGATCGTCATCATCTGCCTGGGCGGCCTGCTCGACAGCAACCTGCCGATCAAGCTGCAGATGTGGATGTTCAACAAGACGCCCATTAACAATAACTCGGTGATCAGCGACATTCCGCCCGAGCACCGCCTGTCGCAGTCCAACCCGACGTTCCGCGGCTACGCGTGGGTGCCGGAAGGCGAACACGTCTCCACGGCGATCCTGAACCAGCCGAATGGATCGTTGATCCAGGACCTGCCGTTCTCGATCCAGTTGAACAAGTTCATCGTCGATTACTACTCAACCGGCATGCCGAAGCTGTTCGCGAGCGACATTGTCGTGATCGACCACAAGACCGGCGAGAAGATTCCGGCACGGGTCGAGGTGAACAAGCCGTTCGAGTACGACGGCGTGTCGATCTACCAGTCGAGTTTCCAGGACGGCGGCTCGCAAATGCAGATGACCGCGTATCCGATGACCGGTGACAGTGCGAAAACCGCGCCGTTCGGCGGCACGATCGGCAACTCGGCGCCCTTGGGTAACGCGGTGCCGGACGCGGATGGCCAGACTATCGAATTCGCCGATTTCCGCGCCATCAACGTCGAAAACGTCTCGAACGGCAGCGGCGCCAACGATGCCCGCGGCGTCGCGCATCAGTCGCTGAAGGAGGCGTTCGACGAGCGCCTTGGCTCGGGCGCGAAGAGCTCGAAGCCGCTGGACCTGCACAATGTCGGTCCCTCGGTACAGTACAAGGTGCGTGGCAAGGACGGCCAGGCGCGCGAGTACAACAACTACATGCTGCCGGTCGACGTGGGCGGCGAGAAGATGTTCCTTGCCGGCATGCGCATCAATCCGGACGATCCGTTCCGCTATCTGCGCATTCCCGCTGACCAGGGCGGTACCGTTAAGGAATGGATGAACCTGCGCGCCACGCTCGAGAATCCGGCGATGCGTGCCGCCGCTGCGCACCGTTTCGCGCAGCGCTCGGTGCCGGCGTCGAACCCGGATCTGCAGCAACACCTGGAAGAAAGCGCGCTGCGTGTCATGACCCTCTTTGCGGGCGGGGACAGCAGCGTCGGCATCGTGCAGGGCGGCCAGAATATCGGCGGCTTCCAGGCGATTGCGGCGTTCATCGACCGTTCGGTGCCGAAGGGCGAGCAGGAAAAGGCGGCCTCGCTGCTGCTGCGCATGCTCGAAGGCTCGACCTGGGACTTGTGGCAACTGGCGCGCGAGCAGGCCGGCGAGCCCGATGTCGCGGCCTCGGCAGACAACAGCCTGTTTATTCAGAGCTCGATCAACGCCATATCCGACAGCTTTTTGTATGGTTCGCCGGTCTATTTACAACTCGACTCATTCAAGCAGGTGCAAGCTTCGGTATTTCAGTTGACGCGCGCGCCGGGCAAAAAAGTCGTGTATCTTGGCAGCCTGCTCCTCGTATTGGGCATCTTCTCGATGTTCTACGTCCGCGAACGGCGCCTCTGGTTCTGGATCAAAGATACCGGTCACGGCACGAACGTCGTGATGGCGATGTCGAGCGCGCGCAAGACGCTCGACTTCGACAAGGAGTTTGCTCAGACGCGCGACGCCGTCGGCGCCGTGCTGGGTGCCAAACCCAATGACGCAGCCGACAAGGCCGGCACCTCCGGTGCATCGTCCGCAGGCTCACACGATTCGACCCGGTAAGATCATGGACTTGACTCAGGTTTCCTCCTCCCCGTCGCGCGGCAGCGCGTCGGCCAAGAACGCGGCAGCCCGGCCGGAACAGCATCCGGCGCTGCTCGACGAACGGCCCTTTCTGAAGCGCCTCGGCGTATTCGACTGGCTGTTTGCTCTTGCGATGGTCGGGGGCGCGGGGTTCGCGCTGTCGCGCTATCACCCGTTCATGAACTACTACGACAAGCTGGTGCTGGTGTGTGCGGTGCCGGTTTTCGTCACGCTCGGCTGGCGCTGGAAGCCGGCGCGGCTCCTGATTGCCGGAATCGCGCTGCTGTCGCTGTTCGCGATCCAGGTCTATCAGGGCGACCTGGCACGGGCTGACAGCGCGTTCTTCCTCAAATACTTCCTGTCGAGCCAGTCCGCGATCCTGTGGATGAGCGCGCTGTTCGTGCTTGCCACGCTGTTCTACTGGATCGGTCTGATCTCGCGTTCGCCCACCGGTGCCGCGATCGGCTCGAAGATGACGTGGGCCGCCGTGCTGATGGGCTTTGTGGGCCTGATGGTGCGCTGGTACGAGTCGTACCTGATCGGCTCGGACGTGGGCCATATCCCCATCTCGAACCTGTATGAAGTGTTCGTGCTGTTCAGCCTGATCACCGCGCTCTTCTATCTGTATTACGAACAACACTACAACACCCGGGCGCTCGGCGCCTTTGTGCTGCTGGTGATCAGCGCCGCGGTCGGCTTCCTGATGTGGTACTCGATTTCGCGCGATGCGCAGCAGATTCAGCCGCTCGTGCCGGCGCTGCAAAGCTGGTGGATGAAGATCCACGTGCCGGCTAACTTCATCGGCTACGGCAGCTTCGCGCTGTCTGCGATGGTTGGCGTCGCGTATCTGGTGAAGGAAAAAGGCGTGCTGGCGGACCGCCTGCCGCCGCTCGAAGTGCTCGACGACCTGATGTACAAGTCGATCGCGGTCGGTTTTGCGTTCTTCACGATTGCCACGATTCTTGGCGCGCTGTGGGCGGCTCAGGCCTGGGGCGGCTACTGGAGCTGGGACCCGAAGGAAACCTGGGCGCTGATCGTCTGGCTGAACTACGCCGCCTGGCTGCACATGCGGCTCATGAAGGGGCTGCGCGGCGCGGTTGCCGCATGGTGGGCGCTGACCGGTCTGCTGGTGACCACGTTCGCGTTCCTCGGCGTGAATATGTTCCTCTCCGGGCTGCATAGCTACGGCAAGCTGTAATATCCGCCGTTCTGAATCGACTAAAAAGCCGCCGTGTGCCCCGCACCGGCGGTTTTTTCTTATGCACGGGAATATTCGCGCATCCAGAGTGTTGGTCAGAATAGTAGCTATGGATGCGTAGTCGAACGATCATCAACATGGCCCGCCGGGCCAGCAGGAGCTGCACGATGTGGATCAAGCGAAGCGACAGGATTGCACTGCAGGGTGACGATATCTCCCCCAGCGAAATCACGCCGAAGCGGGCGTACGAGAACCGGCGGCGCGTGCTGCGGGCGGCGGGCGCGGCAGCGATGGGCAGTCTGATCGGCGTGAGCGGTGAGGCGTTCGCCGAGTATTCGTCGCCGGATGCAAAGGGACAGAAGCTGACGGCGAAGACGAATTCCAGGTTCGTCGCGGCGGATAAGGTCACGCCTTACAAGGACATCACTACCTACAACAACTTCTACGAGTTTGGGACCGACAAGAGCGATCCGGCGCAGAATGCCGGGACGTTGCGGCCGCACCCCTGGCGCGTGAGCGTCGAGGGCGAGGTGAAGAACGCCAAGGTGTACGACATCGACGATCTGCTGAAGCTGGCGCCGCTCGAGGAGCGCGTGTACCGGCACCGCTGTGTCGAGGGCTGGTCGATGGTGATGCCGTGGATCGGGTTTCCGTTGTCGGAGCTCATCAAGCGGGCCCAGCCGAACGGCAATGCCAAATACGTGCAGTTCATCACACTGGCCGATCCGTCGCAGATGCCGGGGCTGTCCACGCCGATTCTCGACTGGCCGTACTCCGAGGGCCTGCGGATGGACGAAGCAATGAATCCGCTGACCTTACTGACGGTGGGTGTCTACGGTGAAGTGCTGCCCAACCAGAACGGTGCGCCGTTGCGGATCATCGTTCCCTGGAAATATGGCTTCAAGAGCGGCAAGTCGCTGGTGAAGATCCGCTTCGTCGACAAGCAGCCGGCCACGAGCTGGAACACCTACGCGCCGAACGAATACGGCTTTTACTCGAACGTGAATCCGAATGTCGACCATCCGCGCTGGAGCCAGGCAACCGAGCGGCGTATCGGCGAAGACGGTTTCTTCACGCCCAAGAGAAAGACGCTGATGTTTAACGGCTACGGCGATCAGGTCGCGTCGCTCTATCAGGGCATGGACCTGAAGAAGAATTTTTGAGCGTTATCTGCCATGTCCTCCTCTGAAACCCCCACCGTGACTGAGCCCGCTTCGCGACGCCCGCCGCCTGCTGCAAAGCGTCCCGCCGCAGCGGGCACCCGCTGGGTGGTGCCGGTGAAGATCGCTGTCTTCGTGGCGGCGTGGTATCCGCTCGCGCGGATCGTGTTGTTCGGCTTGACTGACCGGCTTGGCGCCAATCCGATCGAGTTCATCACCCGCTCAACCGGTTTGTGGACGCTGGTGTTCCTGTGCATCACGCTGGCTGTGACGCCGTTGCGCCGCTTGACCGGCGTGACTGCGCTGGCGCGTTTTCGGCGCATGCTCGGTCTGTACGCATTCTTTTACGCTACGCTGCATTTCACGACGTACCTGTGGTTCGACAAATGGTTCGACGTGGCGGCCATCCTGAAGGACATCGGCAAGCGCCCGTTCATCATGGTCGGTTTCGCGGCCTTCGTGCTGCTGATCGCGCTGGCCGCGACTTCGCCGCGCGCCATGGTGCGCAAGCTCGGGCGCCGCTGGCAGACGCTGCACCGCGCGATTTACGCGATCGGCGTGCTCGCGATCCTGCATTTCTGGTGGATGAAGTCCGGCAAGCACGATCTGCTGCTGCCTAAGATCTACGGCGCGATCATGCTTGCCTTGCTGGGATGGCGGCTGCTTGTGTGGCTGCGCGAGCGCGTGGCCTTAGGAGTTGCGAAGAGGTGACCGAGCGCCTTTGGCTGTCTTAAGCACCGACCAATAAAAAAGGCGATGCCGCGGTGGCATCGCCTTTTTGTTTGCAGTGTGTTGAGCCGTTCGTTAGCTGTCGATCAGCCGCTCAATCGGGCAGGATGGCTTCGCCGGCGAACAACTGCTTGACCTCTTCGCGCGCGCGGACCAGGTGCACCTTGTCGCCATCGACCATGACCTCGGCGGCACGCGGACGCGTGTTGTAGTTCGAACTCATCACGAAACCGTAGGCGCCGGCCGAGCGCAGCGCGAGCAGATCGCCCGGCTCGATGGCCAGCAGGCGCTCACGGCCGAGCCAGTCGCCGCTTTCGCAGACCGGGCCGACCACGTCGTACACATGCGCCGGGGAGTCGCGCTTCACGACCGGTTCGATGCCGTGATACGCCTCGTACATGGCCGGGCGCGCGAGATCGTTCATCGCTGCGTCGACGATGGCGAAGTTCTTTTCGGCGCCGGGCTTGAGAAACTCGACACGCGTGAGCAGCACGCCGGCATTGCCGACCAGCGAACGACCCGGCTCGAAATACACTTCGCGATGGCCATGACCGCGCGCTTCGATACGATCGAGCACCGTACGCACGAACTCGCCGATATCCGGCGGTGTTTCGTCGTCATAGGTGATGCCGAGACCGCCGCCCACGTCGATGTGGCGGATCGACAGACCGTCCGCTTCGATCTGTTCGACCAGTTCGAGCACCTTGTCCACCGCGTCCAGATAAGGCGCGATTTCGGTGATCTGCGAACCGATATGGCAGTCGATCCCAACCACCTCGAGGTGCGTCATGGCCGCGGCGGCGCGATAGGTGGCGCGCGCCTCGTCGAACGCGACGCCGAACTTGTTCGACTTCAGGCCGGTGGAAATATACGGGTGCGTTTTCGCATCGACGTCGGGATTCACGCGCAGCGAGACCGGCGCTTTCTTGCCCACCGACGCAGCCACGGTGTTCAGGCGGTCGAGTTCGGGAATCGATTCGACGTTGAAGCATTTGACGCCCGCTTCGAGCGCCTCGCGCATTTCGCCGGCGCTCTTGCCGACACCCGAAAATACGACGTGTTCCGCTTTGCCGCCGGCAGCCAGGACGCGCGCCAGTTCACCGCCGGAGACGATATCGAAGCCCGCTCCGAGCCTTGCGAACACGTTCAGCACTGCGAGATTGCTGTTTGCCTTGACGGCCACGTGAACCGTGGCGCGGCGGCCTGCGCATGCGCCCGCATAGGCTTGCCATGTAGCGGTCAGCGCCGCACGCGAATACACGTACAGCGGCGTGCCGAACTGTTCGGCGAGTGAAACGGCGGACACGCCTTCGGCGTGCAGGACGCCGTCGACATAGGCAAATGCGGATCGAGTCATGCGAAAGTCTTATTGAACGGGGGTGCTATCGGAGGCCGGCACTTGCGGTGCCGACGCAGCCGAGTCGGGTACGGTATGGAGTTCGGTTTCCGGCGCGAGCGTCAACGGCGTACCCGAGGTGTCGGGGATCGTGCCGGAGGCCGCTTGCGAATCGGGTTTCACTGCGTCAGTGGATCGCGTCTGGGTCTCGTCGACGGGTTTGGCCGGCATTGGCGGCACGGTCGGCAAGTAGAGCGGCCCGCGTTGCCCGCAGCCGCCAAGAGCGCAACCTGCGACAATGACCAAAGCGGCTACAATCGCGCGGGGCGCCCACGCGCCGGGCGCCACTGTGCGCATCCGAGAAACGACTCGCATGACTGTCCCTGAAAAAATGATCGTTGGAGTTTAGCATGTCCGATAGCGAATACCTGACCCGCGCCGAGGCCGCGCTTGCGGCCATCGAACGCACGCTCGACGATACGGAAGCCGATATCGAGTTCGAACGCAGCGGCAATGTTTTGACGCTCGAATTCGAGAATGGCTCGAAGATCATCGTGAATCTGCAGCCGCCGATGCGGGAAATCTGGATCGCTGCAAAAGCAGGCGGTTTCCATTTCCGCTTTACCGACGACGCATGGCGCGACACCCGCAATGGCACCGAGTTTTTCGCCGCGCTGTCGGACTACGCGACGCAGCAGGCCGGCGAGCCGGTTCGCTTCCAGCCGTAAGCGCGAGGTCTCAGCGGCGTCTTTCTTGACGCCGGAGGAGGCCGAGGACGTTGTATGGCCAGCCGCTCGCGACCGCATTGAACGGTCGCAATCTCGTTGGCGCGCTTCCGATAGCGCGCTGACGAAACCGCGGCGACACAGCCGTGCGGACTCAGCCGCGCTGACACGGCCGCACCAACGAAACCGTTAATGACCGCGGAACAGGTTCATGATGTCCTGCTTTTCCTGGTCGCCCACCTGTTCCGGCGCAGGCGCTGCCGCCGCACCGGATGCCGCATCGCTCGAGTCCGCATCCAGATCGGCCTGACTTATCCCGACCGTCGAGACGAAACCGTTGCCCGGCGTGAAGTTGTCGAAATACAGTTCGTCGCCGAGCGTGACGACCCCCTGCGGCATCGGCATCTTGTAATCGGGCACGCCCTTCAGTGCCTTGGCCATGTAGTCGATCCACACCGGTAACGCCAGACCGCCGCCGGTTTCCTTGTCGCCGAGGCTGCGCGGATTGTCGTAGCCGATCCATGCGATGGCGGTGAGCGTGTGCTGGTAACCCGCAAACCAGGCGTCGCGTGAATCGTTGGTCGTGCCGGTTTTGCCCGCGAGGTCGGTGCGCTTCAGGACATTGGACTTCGCCCCGGTGCCGCGTTGCGCGACGCTTTGCAGCAGGCTGTTCATCACGTAGGCATTGCGCGCGTCGATGGCGTACGGCGCGCTTTGTCCGGCGACGAGCGGCTTGGCTTGCGCCACGACCATACCGCGCTGGTCGGTCACTTCCGCGATCAGATACGGGTTGATCCGATATCCGCCATTGGCGAACACCGAAAAGCCGCCGGCCATCTGTAGCGGCGTGACGAGACCCGCGCCGAGCGCCATCGGCAGATAGGCCGGGTGGCGATCCGCATCGAAGCCGAAACGGGTGATGTACTGCTGCGCGTACTTCGGGCCGATCTGGCTGAGAATCCGGATCGATACGAGGTTCCTCGACTTCTGCAGCGCGGTGCGCATTGTCATTGGGCCGTCGAAGCCGCCGCCGTAGTTCTTCGGCTCCCACGCCTGACCGCCGGTTTCCGCGGCGCTGAAGAAGAGCGGCGCGTCGTTGATGACCGTGGCCGGGCCGAGGCCCTTTTCCAGCGAAGCCGAATAGATAAACGGCTTGAAGCTCGAACCCGGCTGCCGCCACGCCTGGGTGACGTGGTTGAACTTGTTCTTGTTGAAGTCGAAGCCGCCAACCAGCGCGCGGATCGCCCCGTCTTGCGGCACGACCGAGACGAAGGCGCCCTCGACCTGCGGCAACTGCGTGATTGACCAGGTGCCGTCGTCACCCTTGACGACGCGGATGATTGCGCCGGGACGGATACGCTGGTTCGGCTGCGCGCGCGGGCCCAGTGCGAAGGCTGCGAAGCGCAGGCCGTCGCCTTGCAAGGTGGCGACATTGCCGTCGGCGAGGGTCGCCTCGACCTGCTTCGGATTGGCGGTCGTTACGACGGCCGCGATGATTTCGCCGTTGTCGGGATGTTCGAGCAGGGCGTCGTCGATGGCCTGTTCGCGCTCGTCCGCGTCGGAGGGCAGATCGATGAAGGCTTCCGGCCCGCGATAGCCGTGGCGCCGCTCGTAGTCCATCAGGCCTTTGCGCAACGCACGGTATGCGACATCCTGATCCGCCGAGTCGATCGTCGTCACCACATTCAGCCCACGCGTGTAGGCCTCTTCGTGATACTGCGCGTACATCATCTGACGGACCATCTCCGCGACGTATTCCGCGTGCACGCTGAACTCCTTGCCCGCGCCCTTGACGGCGAGCGGCTGCCTGCTCGCTTCGTCGTACTGCTCCTGCGTGATGTAGTGCAACTCCAGCATGCGCTGCAGGATGTACTCCTGACGAACCTTGGCGCGCTTGGGGTTGACCACCGGGTTATAGGCCGAGGGGGCCTTGGGCAGGCCGGCTAGCATGGCGGATTCGGCGAGCGTCAGGTCCTTCATGTCCTTGCCGAAATACACCCGCGCCGCGCTAGCGAAGCCGTAGGCGCGTTGGCCCAGATAGATCTGATTCATGTACACCTCGAGAATCTGATCTTTCGACAGCTTCGATTCGATTTTGTACGCGAGCAACATCTCGTAGATCTTACGGGTGTAGGTTTTTTCGCTCGAAAGGAAGAAGTTGCGCGCCACCTGCATGGTGATCGTACTGGCGCCTTGTGTGGCGTGACCGTTGGTCAGCGCCACGAAACCGGCGCGTGCAATACCCGTCAGGTCGACGCCGCCGTGGTCGTAGAAGCGTGCGTCTTCAATGGCGAGCACGGCCTTCTTGAGACTGTCGGGCACGTCCTGAATATGCACGACATCGCGCCGCTCTTCGCCGAATTCGCCGATCAGCACGTGGTCCGCCGTGTAAATGCGCAGCGGCACTTTCGGACGGTAGTCGGTGAGCGCGTCGAGCGAAGGCAGGTTCGGCGTGGCCACGACCAGCGCATAGCCGAGCACGAGTCCGGCACAAGCGATGCCGGCGAACATCAGACCAACCAGACCCAGGACGAGCGTCAGTAACAACGAACGTTTGCGCTTCTGCGGAGCGGGTGGCGAGGGCGGCGGGGACGTAGGGGACGAAGATTGCATATGAACACCAAAAAACAGTCCCGCGATTATAGCCGCCAGGCTCATCAGCTTTCGGCATGCTTACGGATGGGTGGCGTGCCGCGCAGGAGATGACCCTACTGTAGACGCTTTGAGGTCGCCCAGGGAGCCGTGGGACCTCACGTTAGCCATTCGGCTGAATATCGCGCAACGCAGCGGCTGCGCACAATTCTCCTCTCAAGAAATAGCAGGGCATTTCCACGTTTTCCGGCCTCCTCGGGGGGCATGGCGCACAGCGTCGGGAAGGTGGTTGCCCGGTACGCGCGAGCGAATGGTTCGCCGCGTGTGTTGCGTGTTTGGCGTGTGTCTGAGGGGAGGCGGGATGGCGATCAGAAGTTCGTTGTTGGTGAAGGTGCGGCGTTTTGCTGCGGGAATCGACGTGAGCCCGCAGGCGGTGAGGCTGGTGGTGCTGAGTCAGCGTGTGCCCGTGGGCGGCCCGGTGCGCGTCGAGTATCTCGCGGCTGTCCCATTGGTCGCGGGGGCGATCGCGGGTGTGGAGATCGTGGATCGCGCGGCGGTGATCCGCGCATTGCGCGATGTGTTCGCGGAGCTGCCACGCCCTTGTGCGTCCAGCTCGTTGCGTTGCGCGATGGCGCTGCCGGCCTCGGCGACGTTCATGTCGAGTTTGCCGCTGGCGCGGCTCGGTGGCATGAGCGCCGTAACGGCCGCGAGCGGCGCCTCGCTCGCGGCGCTGGAGTCGGCCGTATTGAGCGAAGCGGAGCGGATCGCGGGGATCGAGCGTCATGCGCTGGCGGTCGACTGGTTCGTAGATGGCTCGCCGCGCCGGGCAGGTTCCGTGACGATTGCAGCAGCTACCCGCCAGCATCTCGAGGCGCGCATCGAGTGTGCGGCAGCGGCTGGCGTGACGTTGACCGCGATCGACGGCGAGCCGCACGCCGCGCTGCGCGCGCTGGTTCATACAGCGGCCCTCGAACTGGAGCCGCACGAAACCTACGCGGCGCTCTGGATCGGCGCGGACGGCGTGTATGGCTGGCGTATTGCAGACGAGGCCGTTGTCGGTGAGATGCACTATCCCGCCCCCGAGCACGAAGATCTGGCCGACGCGTTACGCGACCTTGCAGACGGCGGTGCACTCGGCTGCGCGTTGCTCGGAGGTGAACTGGATCTGCTTGATGGGGTCGGTTTTTCGGTCGCGGATCTCGGCGATGTGCTGGGCTGCACGCTGCTGCCGTTCGAATGCGTTGCGATTGGCGATTGCGCGCGCCCGTTGTCCGCCGCACTGTTGCGCGAGCCAAATTGCGTGGTGGCATTCGGTCTCGCCTTGCGTGGGGTGATGGAATGACGTGGATGAACTCGCGCATGGGGGCGGCCGGTCAAGCGGTCTGGATCGGTGGCTTCAATCTTTTGCCATACAGGCAACGCGACGCCCGGCGCGCGCGGCGGCGCTGCCTGCTCGAATGCCTGGGCGCGGCGTTGCTGGGCTGCGCGGCGGTGCTTGCGGTGGCCGGCTGGCAGACCTTCGAACGTACCCGGCTGGATACGCAGCGCGTGTCGAGCGAGCACGAACTGGCGCGCTTGGCGCCCCCCCTTGCGGAGCACGCGAGACTGCGCCACGAAGCTGATCAACGCAACCACCGTTACACGCGTGCGGTCGCGCTATCCGCGCCGTTGATGCGTCTGCTTGATCTGCTCGACACCTTGAGCCGCCTGCCTACGGACGACGTCGCCCTGCAACAGCTACGGCAGCGCGGGCACGAGACGGAACTGCTCGCGACTTCGCGGGATCCTTTGGGGTCCACGCTGTGGCTCAAGCAATTGAGTATGGTGCGTGGCGTGAAGAGCGCCGAGGTCGCCGATCTGCGTCCTCTGGCGCGTACCGGACGCGCTGTCGCAGCGAGCGGCGGCGGCACGCTCGAGTTTGCCGCACGCTTGCACTGGGATGAGGCCGCTAAAGACGCGCCGCCATCGGGAGTCTCCGCAAGCGGACCAATGCGCGAACCGGCTCAGCCGGGAGGTGTGCGATGAGCACCTTGCTTGCTCAGCACGCTGCCGCAGCGGGAGAGACGGCGCTGCTTTCGAGCTGGTTGAACCGGCTGCGCTTGCCGCTGACGGCGTGGAGCGGACGGCGCCGGCTTCTGGTTGGGGTGCTGATAGGCATTGCTGTCTTTTGTGCCGGCGCGAACGCGTGGATTTCTGCGGATCTGGCCGGAGTGCAGGCTGGCCGCGCGGCTCTCTCTGAGGCTCGAAATCGACTCGCCAGGGCGCAGCGCTCGCTTGGCGAGTTGCCTGAACTGCGGCGTAACGTCGCAGCGATGCCGCTTGGACCGGCGCCAGAGCCGTGGACGCCTGCCGATGACGTGCGTCTGATATCACTGCTCGCAGCCCGCAGCGGCGTGACCTTGCTCACTCTGGCGCCGGGCGCAGGACACGATGCAGGGAGTGCAGGGCTGGATACGATGCGCTCGATGCATCTGACCGCCCAGGCCGACTTCCTGCACCTGATGGTGTTCCTGCGTGGCCTGTCGGACCTGCCGCTGCTGGTCGTGCCTGAAGATGTGACCGTCAAGCGCGGCACCGGCGTCTTGCTCATCAGCGCAAACCTGCATCTGTTCCATGCGCTGAGCCCCGCGCCGGTCCGCCAGGAGCTTTTCATCGACGAAGACCTCGAGGCCGACGACGAGGTCGTGGTGTTCTACGACCCGTTTTCAGTGCAACCGCAAGCGGACGGGGACGCAGCGCAAGCTGGCCTCCTGCGGCTAGTCGGCCTGTTGCGCGACCGCACGCGCGGCCTTGCGCTGCTCGAAACCGCCGATGGCGCGGCGACTGTCGAGCGAGGTCAGCGGGTGGGCGACGACCGGGTCACGGGCATGGACGCGCTCAGTATCACGCTGACGAATCGTGTCGGTTCGCGCACGCTTGCCTTGACGGAGGCCTCATGAGAACGTGGGCCGAGAGCATCCGGCTGGCAATCGGCGCTGCCTGTCTGTTGATGGGCGTGGCGCAGGCGTCGCTGCCGCCGCTGCCCGCGATGATGCCGTCCGACGACACGGTCGAGCCGTACGGCGCGCCACCGTTACCGCGCAATCTCGCGGTCGACGTGCCGAACCCGTTTCTGGGGCAGGACTCCGCAGACGACTCACAGGCTTCCGTGCGTCCGGAAAGCGCGATAAACGCGGAGGGCGTCGGCAGCGGTGGCGTCGGCGGCCCACAGTTCGACGGCGCTCAAGTTGATGGTGCTTCACCCGACGGCGTTCTGCCGGACAACACCCCACTCGAGGGCACACCGCTGTCGGCATCGCGCGCCACGGCGAACCGGGAGCCAGCGCCGGCCGGGGCTCTCGAAGGCCCGCCGGTCCCGCTTCCCCCGGCGCAGCGCCTTGGCGACGCGTCTAGCCGCAGCGACGACGGTCTCGCGCCTGATAAACCGATCTCGCTGAACTTCCAGCGCGCGGAACTCGGCGCGGTGCTGAATGCGTTCGCCCAGTTCACGGGCCTGAACATTGTCGCAAGCGAGCGCGTACGCGGCACGGTCTCGCTGCGGCTCGACAAGGTGCCATGGCGCACCGCCTTCGATACTCTGCTCGACGTCAACGGCCTCGCCATGGAGCGTCACGGCAATGTGCTCTGGGTCGCGCCGCTCGCCGATCTGGCGGCGCGCGAGCGACAACGCTTCGAGGCCCACGCGCGGGTTGCGGATCTGGAGCCGCTCGCGAGCCGCACGTTCGAGTTGCATTACGCGCATGCGGAAGACGTGCGGCGCCTCTTGACCGGCTCGGGGAGCCAGCGGGTGCTGTCAAAGCGCGGCGCGGCGATGGCGGATACGCGCACCAACCTGCTATTCGTGACGGATCTGGAGGCGCGTCTCGCGCAGATTGCCGAATTGCTGGCTTCGATCGACCGGCCATCGCGCCAGGTGCTGATCGAAGCACGGATTGTCGAAGGCGAGCAGGGCTTTTCGCGCAACCTGGGCGTGCGCCTGTCGCTCGCCACGGCGAGTGCCGACGGCGGCACGGCAACCGGATTCGCCGGCGGCAAGGACGGCACCGTCTATGATCTCTCGGCGCGGCCGCTGGCCGGTTTTGACGCCGCCACAGCGGGCCTCACGCTGTTTGCGGCCCAGGCCACGCGGCTTCTCAACATCGAATTGAGCGCGCTGGAGGCCGAAGGGCATGGCGAAACGGTCTCCAGTCCCCGGGTGGTAACTGCCGACCGCATGAAAGCGATCGTCGAGCAGGGCACCGAGCTGCCATATCAGGCCAAGGTCGGCCAGGGTGTCTCCGGCGTGCAGTTTCGCCGCGCCAGCCTGAAACTGGAGGTCGAGCCGCAAATTACGCCGGACGGCCGGGTGGTGCTGGATCTCGACATCGCCAAGGACAGCGTGGGCGAGCAGACCGCCGCGGGCCCGGCCATCAACACCAAACACGTGCGCACGCGCGTCGAGGTGGAGGACGGCGGCACGGTGTCGATTGGCGGCATCTATGCCACGGATGACCGGGATGATGTGACGCGGGTGCCACTCCTGGGCAAAATACCCCTTTTGGGCGCACTTTTTCGTCATCGGGCACACCGTGACCAGCGCAGCGAGCTGGTCGTTTTCATCACCCCGCGCGTTGTGCAGACGAATTGAGCGCCTGCCGCAGCCGCGGCCCGCAGGCTCGACAAGGCAGTCGCTTTGCCAGTAAGCTGCGGCACGAACCATACCGGATTAGCCAGAGGACACCGTTGCAAGCGCGGGACGCACACGCCAATGTATTTTTTGTAGGGCTCATGGGGGCAGGCAAGACCACCGTGGGCCGCGCGGTGGCGCGCCGGCTGGATCGTCCGTTCTTCGATTCCGACCACGAAATCGAGGCGCGCACGGGCGCGCGCATCCCCGTCATCTTCGAACTCGAGGGCGAAGGGGGCTTTCGCGACCGGGAATCGCAGGTCATCACCGACCTGACCGGCCAGCAAAACATCGTGCTGGCCACCGGTGGCGGGGCCGTATTGCGGCAGGAAAATCGCCTGGCGCTGCACAATAACGGCCTTGTCGTCTATTTGCGAGCCAATCCGCATGACCTGTGGCTGCGCACGCGGCGCGACAAGAATCGCCCGCTGCTGCAAACCGAAGATCCCAAAGGGCGTCTGGAAGAACTCTACGAGGTGCGCGACCCGCTGTACCGGGAGTGCGCCCATTTCGTCATCGAAACCGGCCGACCGTCGGTCAACGGCCTCGTCAACATGGTCCTCATGCAGCTCGAGATGGCCGGCGTCGCCAAACATCCTGCGTCATAATGCCAGCATGATTACCGTCAATGTCGAACTGGGCGATCGCGCCTACCCCATCCATATCGGTACCGACCTGATCGGCCAGACCGCGCTATTTGCACCGCATATCGCCGGTTCGTCCGTCACCATCGTCACCAACACCACGGTTGAACCGCTCTATGGCGATGCGCTGCGCCGCGCGCTGGCGCCACTGGGCAAGCAGGTCTCCACGGTAGTGCTGCCGGATGGCGAGGCCTACAAGAACCTGGAAACGCTCAATCTGATCTTCGACGCGCTGCTTGGCGCGCGGGCTGACCGGAAGACCACGCTGATCGCGCTGGGCGGCGGCGTGATCGGCGACATGACGGGGTTTGCCGCCGCTTGCTATATGCGCGGCGTGCCGTTCATCCAGGTGCCGACTACCTTGTTGTCGCAGGTCGATTCGTCGGTGGGCGGCAAGACTGGGATCAACCATCCGCTCGGCAAGAACATGATCGGCGCGTTCTACCAGCCGCAGGCCGTGATCGCCGACATCGGCGCGCTGCGGACGCTGCCGGCGCGTGAGCTCGCAGCAGGCGTTGCGGAAGTCATCAAAACCGGTGCCATTGCCGACGCGGGGTTCTTCGACTGGATCGAGGCGAATATCGGCGCCTTGAACCACTGCGAGCCGCAGGCGCTCGCAGAGGCGGTCAAGCGCTCGTGCGAGATCAAGGCGTCGGTGGTGGCGGCGGACGAACGCGAAGGCGGCCTGCGCGCGATCCTCAACTTCGGCCACACCTTCGGTCATGCGATCGAAGCCGGACTCGGCTACGGCGAATGGTTGCATGGCGAGGCTGTTGGTTGCGGCATGGTGATGGCGGCCGATCTGTCGGTGCGCCTCGGCCACCTCGATGAAGCTTCGCGCAAGCGTCTCGTCGAAGTGATCACGGCTGCGCATCTGCCCACCCGTGCTCCGGCGCTCGGCGAGGCCCGCTATGTCGACCTGATGCGGGTCGACAAGAAGGCCGAAGCTGGCGAGATCAAATTCATTCTGCTGAAGCGTTTCGGTGAGACGCTGATCGGCCCGGCCCCCGAGCCTGCTGTGCATGCCACGCTAGCTGCGGCCGTCTGAGCGCTCCGCGAAGCTGGCGCCACGCGCCAGGCCCGAGGTAGGGAGCGGCGCACATTTTCTTGGAGGGCGCGCTGCTGCCTCGCGTCCCGGGTGTCGCCATTGATTCGGAGAAGCTGGTGAGCGAGACGCATAGCGAGACTTTGAATGAATCAACCGGCGCGAGGTCCGCGAGCGGGGCGCCAGCGTTTCCCGTGACGCCCACCGTGGCCGCGCTCGAAGCGCATCTCGCACCTTATGCCGCGCACGCGTCGCAATCGCGCGGCCGCCGCTACGCCGAAGCGCCGCCCAGCGCGCGCACCGAGTTCCAGCGCGATCGCGACCGGATTGTCCATTCCACCGCGTTCCGGCGCCTCGAATACAAGACCCAGGTGTTCGTGAACCACGAGGGCGACCTGTTTCGCACCCGTCTCACTCACAGTCTTGAAGTTGCGCAGATCGCCCGTTCGGTGGCTCGCAACCTGCGCGTCAACGAGGATCTGGTCGAAGCCATTTCGCTGGCTCACGATCTCGGCCATACGCCATTCGGCCATGCCGGCCAGGACGCACTCAACGAGCGCATGCGCGAGCATGGCGGCTTCGAGCACAACCTGCAGAGCCTCGCCGTAGTCGACGATCTCGAAGAGCACTACGGCGCGTTCAATGGCCTCAATCTGTGTTTCGAAACGCGCGAAGGCATCCTGAAGCATTGCTCACGGGAAAACGCGCGGCGCCTCGGGCCCCTCGGCGAGCGCTTTCTGGAAGGGCGGCAGCCGTCGATCGAGGCGCAGATCGCCAATGTCGCCGATGAGATCGCGTACAACAATCACGACGTCGACGACGGACTGCGCTCTGGACTAATCACGGTCGAGCAACTGGCCGAAGTCGAACTCTGGCAGACGCACTTCGAAGCGGCGCGCCGCGACTATCCGCACATCGAGGGGCGCAGGCTGATTCACGAGACGGTGCGGCGCATCATCAATACGCTGATCGTCGATTTGATCGAAACCACCACCAGTAATCTGATTCAGCACGCCCCGGCTTCACTTGATGCCGTGCGTGCCGCGCCGCCGCTCGTCGCCCATAGCGAGACGGTAGCCGCACAGGCGGCGGTGCTGAAGCGCTTCCTGTTCAAGAATCTGTACCGGCACTATCGAGTGATGCGCATGGCGAACAAGGCGCGCCGGGTGATGTTCGGCCTGTTCGACGCGTTTACCGACGATCCGCGGCTGCTGCCGCCTTCGTACCAGTCGCCGGATGCGCAGATCCAGCCGCGCCTGATCGCCCACTACATTGCGGGCATGACCGACCGTTACGCGCTGAAGGAATACCAGCGCCTGTTCGTGATCGCCGACAACTAGGCCCGCGGCAGGCGAGCAACGTCGAGCGAAGCCGCACCCGCAATGCTCAACGAACATGCGCCGGCGAAGTATCTGAACACCGGCGCGCGCGTCGATGCGATCCCCCCGTCCTTCGCGTTACTCAGGCACGGACTTGAGGGCCTCGCAGGGTTCAGCGGCTGCGCGCCAGCAACGCGCCGGCAATCAGCGCAACGCCGCCCACGATAGCAAGGGTTTGCCACGGGTTTTCATGCACGAAGTCGTCGGCGTCCGCGAGCGCGACTTCGGCGCGTTGCCGCACCGCGTCACGGGTTTCATTCAGGCGCTCGCGGGCGACATCCAGGCGCTTCTTCAACTGGGCGCGCAGGGCCACCGCATCGGCCTGAGTGCCGTCGGCCAAGGTGTCTTCGAGTTCCGACATCAGTGAGCGCAGTTCGGTGGCGATGTCTTCGGCCGCGTGGCGGCTGTGGCGCGCGATACGGCGCGTACGGCGGCTGGTCGATGTCCAGGATTCGCCGAGGGCGTCTCGCGTATTCGGTAGTGCAGTCATGGTCGCTCCGTCGTAGATGAGTCAAAGAGACCCCGCTTGAATCGGGGGAGTAAACCCGATACTACGCAACTTCGATGCCCAATCCCCGACGTCGTTCCCGGCGGCGCGCCGTACCTTTTGCCGGAGCACAATTTGCACGACAGGCGCGCCGCCGCTAGTCAAATTTACAAAGCAGGGTGTCGCCCTGCCTTCCGCACAAGCACTTTGTGCGTCAGACAAAAGAAAATGCCGTCACGATCGCATGACGGCATTGTTCAAGCCCCCAAAACTCGTCTACCCTTAGTCTTAGTGTCAGAAACGATAACCGATGCTGACGTAGCTGACGATCGGGTTCAGCTTGATCTTCGTCTGCGACTGGACGTTGAGCGTGCCGACCGGGGTCTGGGCTGCGGTGTTCAACTTGGCGGTAGTGCTGAGCGGCAGGTATGACAGCGAGAAACCGGCGAACCAGTGCTGGTCGATGGCGAACGTGAAGCCCCCATTAAACACCGGCTCCCACGAACTATCCGTGGATACGGTGGTCGGACCATGCAGGACTTCTTGTTGGAATACGCTGTTGGTGATCTCTGCGTCGGTGAACTTGACATAGGTGACACCCACGCCCAGGTAAGGACGGAATCGCGATTGCGCAGGCAAGAAGTAGTACTTGAAGAGCAGCGTGGGGCTCCACTGCTTGGCGTCACCGAGTTTGCCGTATTGCGCGAAGGAACCCGAGCCGTCGAGATTGAACTTCGGCGGGATGCCAACCACGAATTCAGTCGCGATGTGGTCGGTGACGAAGTAACCCGCGGTGATGCCGAATGTGTCGGCGCTATCGAGGTTGGCTCCAGTGTTAGGCAAGGTGACATTGACGGGTGAACCGCCAACGCTTGTCTCCCTCAACGGTTGGCTACTGGACTGAGGTGCAAGATGCAACCAGCCGTTCGTGATGTAAAAGGTTCCGGCCGATTGCGCGTGGGCTGCCGTCATGCAGGCGAGCGCCGCGATCCCCGTCATGGCCTGTTTTAATTTCATATATGTGCTCCTCCAGAAAAGGCCCGCTCATTATGACCACAACGTTTGAAACAAACCATACGCGGCGGTTAGAGCTTTCTCCCTAAGCTCCGCGCGGTTTTCGGCTCAGCCGCTTCGCACCGAATCGTACGGGCGTTCGGCTTTTTTGGACCTTCGGGTATATACCAACGCGACTATTGGATACTCCAGCATGGCACGGCTCGCACGTCTTTATGTTCCCGACCAGCCGCAACACGTCATCCTGCGCGGGCTCGATCAGCAGCCCGCATTTGTCGACGACCAGGATTACGAGCTCTTCATCGATTGCCTGAAGGCGGCTTCCCGCGACCACCACCTGTCGATTCACGCGTATGCGTTGATGCCAGGCGCGGTGCAACTGCTCGTCACACCGACCGAGGAGTCCAGCTTGCCCAAGGCAATGCAGGCAGTCGGCCGCCGCTACGTGGCGCACTTCAACCGGCGCTACGCGCGGCGCGGCACCCTATGGGAGGGGCGCTACCGGGCCACGGTGATTGAAGGCGAGCGCTATTTCCTGCTGGCAAGCCGGGTGGTCGAGATGTGTCCGGTGCGCGGCCAACTGGTGAGCGCGCCGGAAGACTACCGCTGGTCGAGCTACCGGCACCACATTGGGCTCACGCTCGACAGCCTGATCACCGACCATCCCTTGTACTGGTCGCTCGGCAATACGCCGTTCGAGCGGCAGCGAGCGTATCGCGAGTTGTGCGAGCAGCCGCTCGACGAGCGCGAAGCCAGTCAACTGCAGCAGGCCACGCTCAAGGGCTGGGTGCTCGGTAGCGACACCTACCGTGAGTGGGCAGCGCGGGCGGCCAATCGCCGGGTCTCGCCGCTACCGCGCGGGCGGCCGCGCAAGGTCCGGGAAACGCCGCAGACCCAATAAGTCGTGTTGTTTCAACGGCCTGCGTAGGCAGTCTGCGCAAAACGGCATCTCCGGGTGCCGTTTTATTTTGCACCTTTTTGATATGGCACCAATAAAACTAGGGTGCGATGCACCAATATGATAATCGGGGTCATACCAGCACGTTTTATTTGCTATTCCTTTGATTCGTCGCGTATATTCCGAATTCCGGCTGTTTCGATGCGGATTGCGTCGAAGCCGGCTGCGCGGTTGCAGTGTGACTGCGGGCAATAACAAAACGGTTCAACGGCCTTCCCCGGCCCCCTTACAGACGGTGTCCCCATGAACGATCACCAGCAACCGGTCTCCTCGGTTCCCGCCGCGCAAGGTCTCTATGACCCGCAAAACGAGCATGACGCCTGCGGCGTCGGCTTCGTTGCACACATCAAGGGCAAGAAAAGCCACGAGATCATCCAGCAGGGTCTGAAGATTCTCGAAAACCTCGACCACCGGGGCGCCGTCGGCGCCGATCCGCTGATGGGCGACGGTGCGGGCATCCTGATCCAGGTCCCGGACGCGTTCTATCGTGAGGAAATGGCCAAGCAGGGCGTGACGCTGCCGCCTTCCGGCGAATACGGCGTCGGCATGATCTTCCTGCCGAAGGAACACGCCTCGCGGCTCGCCTGCGAACAGGAACTCGAACGGACGGTGAAGGCCGAGGGCCAGGTGGTGCTGGGCTGGCGCGATGTGCCGGTCGACCACTCCATGCCGATTTCGCCCACCGTCAAGGCGAGCGAGCCGCTGATCCGCCAGATATTCATTGGCCGCGGCAAGGACATCATGGTGACCGACGCACTCGAGCGGAAGCTATACGTGATCCGCAAGACCGCGAGCCACCGCATCCAGGCGCTCAAGCTCAAGCACGGCAAGGAATACTTCGTGCCGTCCATGTCGGCGCGCACGGTGGTCTACAAGGGGCTGCTGCTGGCCGGCCAGGTCGGCGTGTACTACCGCGACCTGCAGGACGACCGGACCATTTCGGCGCTGGCACTGGTGCACCAGCGCTTCTCGACCAATACCTTCCCGGCGTGGGAACTGGCTCACCCGTACCGGATGATCGCCCACAACGGCGAAATCAACACGGTGAAGGGCAACGTCAACTGGCTGAACGCCCGTACCGGCGCGATCGCCTCGCACGTGCTCGGCGACGACCTGCCGAAACTGTGGCCGCTGATCTACCCGGGCCAATCGGACACCGCTTCGTTCGACAACTGTCTCGAACTGCTGGTGATGGCCGGCTACCCGCTCGTCCACGCGGTGATGATGATGATCCCGGAAGCATGGGAACAGCACACGCTGATGGACGACAACCGCCGCGCGTTCTACGAATACCACGCCGCCATGATGGAGCCGTGGGACGGCCCCGCTGCGATCGCCTTCACCGACGGCCGCCAGATCGGCGCCACGCTCGACCGTAACGGCCTGCGTCCGGCGCGCTACATCATTACCGACGACGACCTGGTCATCATGGCGTCTGAAGCTGGCGTGCTGCCGATTCCTGAGTCGAAGATCGTCAAGAAGTGGCGTCTGCAGCCGGGCAAGATGTTCCTGATCGATATGGAACACGGTCGCATCATCGACGACAAGGAACTCAAGGACAACCTCGCCAACGCCAAGCCGTACAAGAGCTGGATCGATGCGGTGCGCATCAAGCTCGACGAAATCGAGCCGAAGGCCGAAGACGTCGTGACGGAGCGCCGCGAAGCCGCCGCCTTGCTGGATCGCCAGCAGGCCTTCGGCTATACGCAGGAAGATCTCAAGTTCCTGATGGCGCCGATGGCGCAAGCCGGCGAAGAAGCGGTCGGTTCGATGGGCAACGACTCGCCGCTGGCGGTCATGTCCAACAAGAACAAGACGCTCTATCACTACTTCAAGCAGCTGTTCGCTCAGGTGACGAACCCGCCGATCGACCCGATCCGCGAAAACATGGTGATGTCGCTGGTGTCGTTCGTCGGTCCGAAGCCGAACCTGCTGGACACCAACAACATCAACCCGCCGATGCGTCTCGAAGTGTCGCAGCCGGTGCTCGATTTCCGCGACATCGCCAAGATCCGCGCCATCGATCAATACACCGGCGGCAAGTTCAGCTCTTATGAACTGAACATCTGCTACCCGGTGGCCTGGGGCAAGGAAGGCATCGAAGCGCGCCTCGCGTCGCTGTGCGCGGAAGCTGTCGATGCGGTGAAGTCCGGCTACAACATGCTGATCGTGTCCGACCGCCGCACCGACCGCGACAACGTCGCGATCCCGGCGCTGCTCGCCACGGCCGCGATCCACACGCATCTGGTGCAGCACGGCCTGCGCACGAGCGCGGGTCTGGTCGTCGAAACCGGCTCGGCGCGCGAGACGCACCACTTCGCGCTGCTCGCGGGCTATGGCGCGGAAGCCGTGCACCCGTACCTCGCGATGGAAACGCTCGCGCAGATGGCTGCCGGCCTGAAGGGCGACCTGTCGGCGGAGAAGGCGGTCTACAACTTCACGAAGGCAGTCGGCAAGGGCCTGCAGAAGGTCATGTCGAAGATGGGCATTTCGACCTACATGTCGTACACCGGCGCGCAGATCTTCGAAGCGGTCGGCCTTGCGGAAGACCTGGTCTCGAAGTACTTCAAGGGCACCTCGTCGAAGGTGGGTGGCATTGGCCTCTTCGAAGTCGCGGAAGAAGCGATCCGTCTGCATCGCGAAGCCTTCGGCGACAACCCGGTGCTGGCCACGATGCTCGACGCGGGCGGCGAGTACGCCTACCGTGTGCGCGGCGAAGAACACATGTGGACGCCGGATGCGATCGCCAAGCTGCAACATTCGGCGCGCAGCAATTCGTACCAGACGTACAAGGAATACGCGCACCTGATCAACGATCAGACCAAGCGTCACATGACGTTCCGTGGCCTGTTCGAGTTCAAGTTCGACCCGACCAAGGCGATTCCGCTCGACGACGTCGAATCGGCGAAGGAAATCGTCAAGCGCTTTGCAACGGGCGCGATGTCGCTCGGCTCGATCTCGACCGAAGCCCACGCTACGCTGGCGGTGGCGATGAACCGCATTGGCGGCAAGTCGAACACGGGTGAGGGCGGCGAAGACGCCAACCGCTATCGCAACGAACTGCGCGGCATCCCGATCAAGAACGGCGACACCATGAAGTCGGTCATCGGCGACGAAGTCATTGTCGACATTCCGCTGAAGGAAGGCGATTCGCTGCGCTCGAAGATCAAGCAGGTGGCGTCGGGCCGTTTCGGCGTGACGGCGGAATATCTGTCGTCGGCCGACCAGATCCAGATCAAGATGGCGCAGGGCGCGAAGCCGGGCGAAGGCGGCCAGCTGCCGGGTCACAAGGTGTCCGATTACATCGGCAAGCTGCGTTACTCGGTGCCGGGTGTCGGCCTGATCTCGCCGCCGCCGCACCATGACATCTACTCGATCGAAGATCTGGCGCAGCTCATCCACGACCTGAAGAACGCGAATTCGGCCGCCAGCATCTCGGTCAAGCTCGTGTCGGAATCGGGCGTCGGCACGGTGGCAGCGGGTGTGGCGAAGGCGAAGGCCGATCACGTCGTGATCGCTGGTCATGATGGCGGCACGGGCGCTTCGCCGCTGTCGTCGCTCAAGCACGCCGGTACGCCGTGGGAACTGGGTCTCGCGGAAACGCAGCAGACCCTGGTGCTGAACCAGTTGCGCGGCCGGATCCGCGTGCAGGCCGACGGTCAGATGAAGACCGGCCGCGACGTGGTGATCGGCGCGCTGCTCGGCGCGGACGAATTCGGCTTCGCGACGGCGCCGCTCGTCGTCGAAGGCTGCATCATGATGCGCAAGTGCCACCTGAACACTTGCCCGGTCGGCGTCGCGACGCAAGATCCGGTGCTGCGCGCGAAGTTCCAGGGCCAGCCGGAACACGTCGTCAACTTCTTCTTCTTCGTTGCGGAAGAAGTGCGCGAAATCATGGCGCAACTGGGCATCCGCAAGTTCGACGACCTGATCGGTCATGCCGAACTGCTCGACATGAAGAAGGGCATCGAGCATTGGAAGGCGAAGGGTCTCGATTTCTCGCGCGTGTTCCACCTCCCGTCGGTGCCGGCGGAAGTGGCGCGCAAGCACGTCGACGTGCAGGACCATGGCCTCGACCGCGCGCTCGACCACACGCTGATCGAGAAGGCGAAGGCGGCCATCGAGAAGGGCGAGCATGTCTCGTTCATCCAGCCGGTGCGCAACGTGAACCGTACGGTCGGCGCGATGTTGTCCGGCTTGATCGCGAAGAAGTACGGTCACGACGGGCTGCCTGACGACAGCATTCACATCCAGTTGAAGGGCACCGCAGGCCAGAGCTTCGGCGCGTTCCTCGCCAAGGGCGTGACGCTGGATCTGGTCGGCGACGGTAACGACTACGTGGGCAAGGGCCTGTCGGGCGGGCGCATCATCATTCGTCCGACCAACGATTTCCGCGGCAAGTCGGAAGAGAACATCATCTGCGGCAACACGGTGATGTACGGCGCAATCGAAGGCGAATCGTTCTTCCGCGGCGTGGCAGGCGAGCGCTTCTGCGTGCGTAACTCGGGCGCAACGGCGGTTGTCGAAGGCACGGGCGACCACGGTTGCGAGTACATGACGGGCGGAACGGTCGTGGTGCTCGGCGAAACCGGCCGTAACTTCGCGGCCGGCATGTCGGGCGGTATCGCCTACGTGTACGACTCCGACAGCACGTTTGCCGGCAAGTGCAACAAGTCGATGGTCGCGCTGGATCCGGTGCTGCAACAGGCAGAACAGGAACGCACGGTCGACAAGGGCCTGTGGCACGCGGGCGAAACTGACGAAGTGCTGCTCAAGGGGCTCATCGAACGTCACTTCCAGTTCACGGGTTCGCCGCGTGCGAAGGCGCTGCTCGAAAACTGGGATGCGTCGCGCCGTCAGTTCGTGAAGGTGTTCCCGACGGAATACAAGCGCGCGCTGGGCGAAATGGCTGCGAAGAAGGCGAAAAACGAAGTGCTCGCCGCGTAATTTGCAGCGCAAGACGATAGATACCCCTTAGTTGTACCTGCCGCCCTCGTGTGCGGCGGGTACCGATTACCCCACCTGATACAGATAGAGAAGAGAACCATATGGGCAAGGCAACCGGTTTTCTCGAGTTCGAGCGCCGCCACGAGGCGTACGAAGCTCCGCTCACGCGTGTGAAGCACTACAAGGAATTCGTCGCGGCGCTGTCCGACGAAGACGCGAAGATTCAAGGCGCGCGTTGCATGGACTGCGGCATTCCGTTCTGTAACAACGGCTGCCCGGTGAACAACATCATCCCGGACTTCAACGACCTGGTGTTCCACCAGGACTGGAAGAACGCGATCGAAGTGCTGCATTCGACGAACAACTTCCCGGAATTCACCGGCCGCATCTGCCCGGCGCCGTGCGAAGCAGCATGCACGCTCGGCATCAACGACGACCCGGTCGGCATCAAGTCGATCGAACACGCGATCATCGACAAGGCATGGGCCGAAGGTTGGGTTGCCCCGCTTCCGTCGAAGCACAAGACCGGCAAGAAGGTCGCGGTGGTCGGATCCGGCCCCGCCGGCCTGGCGGTCGCGCAGCAACTCGCGCGCGCGGGGCACGATGTGACGGTGTTCGAAAAGAACGACCGCATCGGCGGCCTGCTGCGTTACGGCATCCCTGATTTCAAGCTGGAAAAGTGGCTGATCGATCGCCGCATGCGTCAGATGGAAGCCGAAGGCGTGACGTTCCGCGCCAACGTGTTCATCGGCAAGGATCCGTTGCCGGCGCACATTGGCAACACGGCGAAGGAAACCATCACACCTGCCGAACTGAAAGAACAGTTCGACGCGGTGGTGCTGACGGGCGGTTCGGAAACGCCGCGCGACTTGCCGGTGCCGGGCCGCGAACTGGAAGGCATCTACTACGCGATGGAATTCCTGCCGCAGCAGAACAAGGTGAACGCAGGCGACAAGGTTGCAGGCCAACTGCTGGCCAAGGGTAAGCATGTGGTTGTGATCGGCGGTGGCGATACAGGTTCTGACTGCGTCGGCACCTCGAACCGGCACGGCGCGAAGGACATCACGCAGTTCGAACTGCTGCCTCAACCGCCGGGAGAGGAGAACAAGCCGCTGGTGTGGCCGTACTGGCCGATCAAGCTGCGCACGTCGTCGTCGCACGAGGAAGGTTGCGAGCGCGACTGGGCGGTGGCGACGAAGCGCTTCGAGGGCAAGAACGGCAAGGTCGAGAAGCTGATCGCGGTGCGGGTCGAATGGAAGGACGGCAAGATGCAGGAAGTGCCGGGCTCCGAGTTCGAAATGAAGGCCGACCTGGTGCTGCTGGCGATGGGCTTCACGCAGCCGGTGTCGCCGGTCCTGGAAGCCTTCGGCGTGGACAAGGACGCACGCGGCAATGTGCGTTCCTCGACGGAAGGCGAGAAGGCGTACTACACCTCGGTGGACAAGGTCTTCACGGCAGGCGACATGCGCCGCGGACAGTCGCTGGTAGTGTGGGCGATCCGCGAAGGGCGCCAGTGCGCGCGCTCGGTGGACGCTTACCTGATGGGTCATTCGGAACTGCCGCGCTAAGTCTCCGGCCGGCCGCGTCGAAGGGCGAAGGACCGGCAACGATTTGCAGGACGAGGTGGAGACGACAAAGCAGTACCCAAAGCCGGGCACCCGCAAGGGTGACCCGGCTTTTCAATTGGAGGATGGGGGCGGGCAGGGCGGCGATAATATGACGTCGTTTTGGGGCCACCTGCGCCAGCGCTGGCAACTGCTTGCGAAGGATGCAGGGGCTTGCCGCTGACGTAATCTAGTACACGTTTGGCGAGACGAGACCGGATGTATGGTGCGGCACCCGCAGTATTCTTGCGCGAGCGGAGTTTTAACCAGGGGATGGTGACAAACGATGCAGGCAACGGATTCAGAGGCGATCGACGGCTGGCAGCGCTGCTTTATCGCATTGGCGCCGGATGTTGAGACGCGCGATGCACTGAGAGCGATCCCGGTTTCAGCGAATGCACGGCGGGTGCCCTACGAGCAATTGCATTTGACGGTAACGTTCATCGGCGCCTTGACCGTAGAGCAGGGGGGCGCGCTCGCCGAAGCACTGGCTGAACATAGCGCGCCGCTGACACCTACGGAGGTGACGCGCATAGAACATTGGCCGAGCGCGGCGCACCCGCGCCTGACGGTAGCGACGTTAGCGATGACGGACGAGTTCGTAAAACTTGACTGGCAGGTACGATCGCTGATGATCGAGCACGGCTTACCGGTTGACGCGCGAGCGTTCCGACCACACATAACACTAGCGCGCTTTGGCCGCGACGCCGGGGCAGCGGAGCAGGCAGCGCACACGCCACCGAACCTACTGGCGCGTTTCGAGTCACTGATCCTTTACTCGAGTACTTTGGCGAGACACGGCGCGCGCTATCGCGCACTAGCAACGACTTCGTTGCGGTGAGAGCATAAACTGCGACGCCCACGCCCACGCCCACGCCCACGCCCACGCCCACGCCCACGCCCACGCCCACGCGCGGGACGGCAGGGGAGTAGTTATGCCGAACCGCCATGCACGAAGTGCGTGGGCGGGATGAATGAGCGCTGTGTCACTCAGTAGTGTGGTGCGAGAGCTGAACTTGTTTTCGGACCGCTAACGATAACGGTGCAGCGGTCGACACCTACAAGCTGGCGGTGTGAGCCCGCTTTCTTTTGCCTACTTTTCTTTGCGGCCGGCAAAGAAAAGTAGGTGCTGTTAGCGGCGGTGCAAATCCGACACTAAACGGCGGCGCAAGGTTGAGTAAAAGCGTCAACAACCGTGGTCAGTCGTTGGCGCCCATGGTCGAGCGTGCCGGTCGTTAGTCAGAATGGGGCGGCCTCGTTGTCACGAGGAGGGTGAGGGTTTCCAGGAGGCGAGCGCTGTTCGCGCAGCAGTTCGTTGAGCGCAATCTGATAGTGCCCGACGATGCGCTCGCGGAGATCGTCGATAAGTTCGACGACAGCGAGCGCCTGATCAGCAGACCAGTTCTCGGCGATCAGGAACTCGAGCCCGTGGGTGATACCTGAAGGCTGATGAAGGGGCTTCATGGTTTT
>NZ_FNCJ01000040.1 GCF_900100735.1 Paraburkholderia phenazinium
TTTGCGGTCAGCACCGTCGTGATCGCTGCCGTCAGCGTGGTCTTGCCGTGGTCAACGTGACCGATCGTGCCGACGTTCACGTGCGGCTTGGTCCGTTCGAATTTACCTTTAGCCATGTTTCTCTTCTTTCAAAAAGTTAATCGTTGAATGACTTGCCGCGCGCTTACTTCGACTTCGCGTTGATGATTGCTTCCGACACGTTGCGCGGTGCTTCCGAGTAATGCTTGAACTCCATCGTGTACGTTGCACGACCTTGGCTCAGCGAGCGCAGCGACGTCGAGTAGCCGAACATTTCCGACAGCGGCACTTCGGCGCGAACGATCTTGCCGCCACCGATCATGTCTTCCATGCCCTGGACGATACCGCGACGGCCCGACAGGTCGCCCATCACGTTGCCCATGTAGTCTTCCGGCGTTTCGACTTCCACAGCCATCATCGGTTCGAGGATGACCGGGCTTGCCTTGCGCATTGCTTCCTTGAACGCCATCGAACCGGCCATGCGGAACGCGTTTTCGTTCGAGTCAACATCGTGGTACGAACCGAACGTCAGGTGAACCTTCACGTCAACGACCGGGAAGCCTGCCAGCACGCCTGCCTTCAGCGTTTCCTGGATACCCTTGTCGACTGCCGGGATGTATTCACGCGGAATCACACCGCCCTTGATCTCGTCCAGGAACTCGTAGCCCTTGCCTTGCTCGTTCGGCTCCAGCGTGATCACAGCGTGACCATACTGACCACGGCCGCCCGACTGCTTGACGAACTTGCCGTCAACGTCTTCAGCCTTGCCACGGATCGTTTCGCGGTAAGCAACTTGCGGCTTGCCGACCGTTGCTTCGACGCCGAATTCACGCTTCATCCGGTCAACCAGAATTTCGAGGTGGAGCTCGCCCATACCCGAAATGATGGTTTGACCCGATTCTTCGTCCGTTTGCACGCGGAACGACGGATCTTCCTGAGCCAGACGGTTCAGTGCCAGGCCCATTTTTTCCTGGTCGGGCTTCGTCTTCGGCTCAACAGCCTGCGAAATCACCGGCTCCGGGAAAATCATGCGTTCGAGCACGATCGGGCTTTGCGGATCGCACAGCGTGTCGCCGGTCGTCGCGTCCTTCAGGCCGACTGCAGCAGCGATGTCGCCTGCGCGGACTTCCTTGATTTCTTCACGCTGGTTTGCGTGCATCTGCAGAATACGACCCAGACGTTCCTTCTTGTCCTTCGTCGCGTTCAGCACCGTGTCGCCCGAATTCACAACACCCGAGTACACGCGGAAGAAGATCAGCTGGCCGACGAACGGGTCGGTCATGATCTTGAATGCCAGTGCCGAGAACTTTTCGTCGTCAGCAGCGCGGCGCTCACCCTGCTCACCGTTTTCCAGCTCGCCGGTAACCGGCGGGATGTCGATCGGCGACGGCAGGAAGTCGAGCACGGCGTCCAGCATCCGTTGCACGCCCTTGTTCTTGAACGCGGTACCGCAGAGCATCGGCTGGATTTCGCAAGCGATCGTACGGTCGCGCAGACCCTTGACGATCTCTTCTTCCGTCAGCTCGCCCTCTTCGAGGTACTTGTTCATCAGGTCTTCGTTCGACTCAGCCGCGGCTTCGACCATCTTTTCGCGCCATTCGTTGCACGAGTCGACCAGTTCTGCCGGGATGTCTTCGTACGAGAACTTGGTGCCTTGGGACGCGTCGTCCCAAATGATCGCCCTCATCTTCAGCAGATCGACCACGCCCGTGAACGTTTCTTCAGCGCCGATAGGCACCACGACCGGAACCGGGTTTGCCTTCAGACGCAGCTTGAGCTGGTCGTAGACCTTGAAGAAGTTCGCGCCGGTACGGTCCATCTTGTTGATGAACGCGAGACGGGGAACCTTGTACTTGTTAGCCTGACGCCACACGGTTTCCGACTGCGGCTGCACGCCGCCCACTGCGCAGTAAACCATGCATGCACCGTCGAGCACGCGCATCGAGCGCTCAACTTCAATCGTGAAGTCGACGTGACCCGGGGTGTCGATGATGTTGATGCGGTGCTCAGCGCGGTCGCCAGCCATGCCTTTCCAGAAGGCCGTGGTAGCAGCGGACGTGATGGTAATACCGCGTTCCTGTTCCTGCTCCATCCAGTCCATGGTGGCAGCGCCGTCGTGAACTTCACCAATCTTATGGTTCACGCCGGTGTAGAACAGAATGCGCTCGGTCGTCGTCGTTTTGCCGGCGTCGATGTGAGCGCTAATACCGATGTTGCGGTAGCGCTCGATAGGTGTCTTGCGAGCCACTTTGATCCTCTATGGGGATGACGCGATGCGAGAAATACCCATCGCGCTGTAACACAAACGGGCGAGGCGCTTTAGAAGCGCACCCGCCCGGAATTTCTTTCCGATTTCTTCAGCTAACCCGGACTCGGGAAGCTTAGAAACGGAAGTGCGAGAACGCCTTGTTGGCTTCTGCCATCCGGTGAACTTCGTCGCGCTTCTTCATCGCGCCGCCACGGCCTTCGGCCGCTTCGGAGAGTTCACCTGCCAGGCGCAGGGCCATCGACTTCTCGCTGCGCTTCTTCGCAGCTTCGCGCAACCAACGCATCGCCAATGCCATACGACGCGACGGACGCACTTCGACCGGAACTTGATAGTTTGCACCACCAACGCGACGGCTCTTCACTTCGACCACCGGCTTCACGTTGTTGAGCGCTACCGTGAACACTTCCAGCGGGTCCTTGCCACCCTTGGTCTGGATCTGTTCAAAAGCGCCGTACACGATACGCTCGGCAACAGACTTCTTGCCGGAGAGCATCAGCACGTTCATGAACTTGGCTACATCTACGTTACCGAACTTCGGATCCGGCAACACTTCCCGCTTGGGGACTTCGCGACGACGCGGCATGTTTCTTCCTTTAACTTTTCAGTTGGAGCTAGATTTAGCCCCGCGGCCACCAACTAACCCGATTCATCTCTAACGACTTACCAGCCTGGTCGGGTGACCACTTACTCGACAGCACCGGCGATTCCGGCACCACCGCTAATACCGCCTTTGCAGGCGACCTGAAACTGCTGACCGGCTACTTACTTGCCAGCCTTGGCACGCTTCGCACCGTACTTCGAGCGAGCTTGCTTACGATCCTTGACGCCCTGGGTATCCAGCGAGCCGCGAACCATGTGGTAACGCACACCCGGCAAGTCCTTCACACGACCGCCGCGAATCAGCACGACCGAGTGTTCCTGCAGGTTGTGGCCTTCACCACCGATGTACGAAATGACTTCGAAGCCGTTCGTCAGGCGCACCTTGGCGACCTTACGAAGTGCCGAGTTCGGCTTCTTCGGCGTCGTGGTGTACACACGGGTGCACACGCCGCGACGCTGGGGGCAGTCCTGCAAAGCCGGGCTCTTGCTCTTCACTGTTTCCGAAGCGCGGCCTTTGCGAACCAGTTGATTGATGGTTGGCATTGTTTATTCCTGAAATTGAACAAAATCGACGCAAATCTTTCTGGGCAAAGCAGAAATGATTGCGAATCGAACTTCCGGACCAAGGCGTCGGCGCGTGAGTCGACCCCACGCAACGGCATTCCAAGAACCGGAACCTAGCATAATATTCCGAAAATACTAAGAGAGTCAACAGGTTGCGAGGTTTCGCACCCCTGATTGAGTCGCAGACAGCTAGTCGGCGCTCACTACTTCCAATAATTCCCAGCCGAAGCGGTCCAGTTTGCGTGCACCCATGCCCGGAATCCCACGCAAGTCTTCGATCGAACCGGGGCCGTTACGGGCAATTTCCGCCAGGGTCGCGTCGTGGAAGATGACGTAGGCCGGCACGCCGTCGGTCTTCGCGGTTTCGGTGCGCCAGGCGCGCAGCCGGTCCCAGCGGGCCCGCTCGCGCGGCCCCATGCCGATCGTCGGGTCAGCGCGCTCACTGGTGCGGCCGGACGACTGGCGGGTGCGGGTAGGCTTGACGTAGCGACGCATCGTGACGTTCTGCTCGCCTTTGAGAACCGCTTTGCTCGCCTCGGTGAGCACCAGCGAGCCGAAGCCCTCGTGGTCCACCGTCAGGTAGCCGAACGCGACGAGCTGACGAAAGATCGCTCGCCATTCCGGTTCGCCTAACGCCGCCCCGATTCCGAAGGTGGTAAGCTTTTCATGGCCGCGCTGCAGGATCTTCTCGCTGCGATTGCCGCGCAGGATGTCGATCAGGTGGCCGGCGCCGAAGTGAAAGCCGCTCGCCCGCTGTGCACGGAACACGCAGGACAGCGCCATTTGGGCCTCGCGCGTCGCGTCCCACGTGTCGGGCGGTTCGAGACAGGTATCACAGTTGCCGCAGGGCTGACTGGATTCGCCGAAGTAGTTGAGCAGCCGCACGCGCCGGCATGTCGCCGCTTCACACAGCCCGAGTAGCGCGTCAAGCTTGCCGGTCTGCACGCGCTTGTGGGCGTCGTCGGCATCCGACTCGTCGATCATCTTGCGCTGCTGAACGACGTCGCCGAGGCCGTAGGCCATCCAGGCGTTCGCGGGCATGCCATCACGGCCTGCACGGCCGGTTTCCTGATAGTAGCCTTCGACGCTCTTGGGTAAATCCAGGTGAGCGACAAAACGCACGTCAGGCTTATCGATGCCCATGCCGAACGCGATCGTCGCGCACATGACGATGCCTTCCTCGCGCTGGAACATCTCCTGGTGTTTCTGGCGGATCTCGAACTCCATGCCCGCGTGATAAGGCAGCGCGCGCATGCCCTTCTCTTTCAGCCACTCCGCGGTCTCTTCCACCTTGCGGCGCGACAGGCAATAGACCACGCCCGCGTCGGTCGTACCGTCCGGCTTCGAATGTTCGGCGCGGATGAAGTCGAGCAACTGGGTACGCGCGTTATCCTTCTCAACGATCCGATAGCGGATATTCGGACGGTCGAAGCTGGAGACGAAGACCCGCGCATCGTCCAGCGCCAGCCGGTGGATGATCTCGTCGCGCGTGATAGCGTCGGCGGTCGCCGTGAGCGCAATGCGCGGCACATTCGGAAAGCGCTCGTGCAGCACCGAGAGCTGAATGTACTCAGGGCGGAAATCGTGCCCCCATTGCGACACGCAATGCGCTTCGTCGATCGCAAAGAGGCCGATGCGGGTGCGCTCGAGCAACTCCTGGAAGCGCGAGGTCATCAACCGTTCCGGCGCGACATACAACAGATCGATCTCGCCCTCGCGCAACGCACGCTCAGTTGCGGCGGCCTCGGGGCCAGACAAGGTCGAATTCAGATACGCCGCCCGCACGCCGACTTCCTTGAGCGCGGCGACCTGATCCTGCATCAGCGCGATCAGCGGCGACACCACGATGCCGGCGCCCAACCCTGCCTCCCGCCGCACCAGCGACGGGATCTGGTAACACAGCGATTTGCCGCCGCCCGTGGGCATCAACACAAGGCAATCGCCGCCGCCGGCGACGTGCTCGACAATTTCGCCCTGTTGCCCTCTGAACGCGGGATAGCCGAAGACTTCGTTGAGGATTTCGAGCGGACGGGACATGAATTTGAGAGAAAACAGCGTAACGCCGGTGACACGAATTTTACCAACGCATTCGTGCTGCGCCCGCGCTTTCCGGCAACGTTAGCCAATCGGCCTACGAAACCCAGCAAAAGCGCGTCAAGAACAAACGGCGCATAAAAAAAGCCGCTCAGTCGAAACTGAGCGGCTTCGCTGGCTACAGCCCCAAGCGGCTTGCGCCGCCGGGACTTACTCGCCTGAGTGCTGCTGTTCGGCGGCCGGGGTTTCCGGCGTACCGAATTCGAACGACTCTTCCGCTGCGATCTGGTCGAAACGCTCGCGGTCGGACAGTTCCTTGCTCTTGCGTGCCTTGTGGAACGCGAGACCCGTACCGGCCGGAATCAGACGGCCGACGATCACGTTTTCCTTCAGACCGCGCAGATCGTCGCGCTTGCCCATGATCGCCGCTTCGGTCAGCACGCGGGTCGTTTCCTGGAACGATGCCGCAGAGATGAACGAATCGGTCGACAGCGACGCCTTCGTGATACCGAGCAAGACGTTTTCGTACGTTGCCGGACGCTTGTCTTCCGCGATCATACGGTCGTTCTCGTCGAGCATATCCGACCGCTCAACCTGTTCGCCCGGGATGAAACGCGTATCGCCGTTATCCGTAATCTGCACGCGGCGCAGCATCTGACGAACAATCACTTCAATGTGCTTGTCGTTGATCTTCACGCCTTGCAGACGGTACACGTCCTGCACTTCGTCCACGATGTAACGCGACAGCGCTTCGACGCCCTGCAGACGCAGGATGTCGTGCGGATCCGCCGGACCGTCCACGATCATTTCGCCCTTGTTGACGACCTGACCATCGTGAACCAGAACCTGCTTTTCCTTCGCGATCAGGAACTCGTGCTGGTTGCCCTCGAGGTCCGTGATAACGAGACGCTGCTTGCCCTTCGTGTCCTTACCGAACGACGTCGTACCCGTGACTTCCGCCAGGATACCTGCGTCCTTCGGCGAACGTGCTTCGAACAGTTCCGCCACACGCGGCAGACCGCCGGTAATGTCACGCGTCTTCTGCGATTCGGTCGGGATACGTGCGAGCACTTCACCCACCTGCACTTGCTGACCGTCCTTCACGGTGATCAGAGCGCCGACCTGGAAGCCGATCTGCACCGAGTGCTCGGTGTTCGGGATCTTGACTTCTTCGCCGTTCGCATCGAGCAGCTTGACCTGCGGACGCACCGTCTTCGACGCTTGCGAACCGCGGCGCTTCACGTCGATCACGACCAGCGTCGAGAGACCCGTCACATCGTCGATCTGCTTGGCAACCGTCACGCCTTCTTCGACGTTTTCGAACTTCACCGTACCACCGTACTCGGTGATGATCGGACGCGTCATCGGATCCCACGTCGCCAGTTGCGTGCCGGCCTTGATCTGCGCGCCGTCCAGTTGCAACAGCGTCGCGCCGTACGGCACCTTGTGACGTTCACGCTCACGGCCGTGGTCGTCGGTGATCATCGCTTCGCCCGAACGCGAGATGACGATCTGCTCGCCCTTCGCATTCGTCACGTAACGCATCGTCGACGTGAAACGAACCGTACCGTTCGACTTGGCTTCAACCGACGAGGCCACTGCCGCACGCGATGCCGCACCACCGATGTGGAACGTACGCATCGTCAGCTGCGTGCCCGGTTCACCGATCGACTGAGCAGCGATCACGCCCACTGCTTCGCCAACGTTGACCGACGAGCCGCGGCCCAGGTCGCGGCCGTAGCAGGCTGCGCACAGACCGTAACGCGTTTCGCAAGTCAGCGGCGTACGCACGCGCACTTCGTCGATGCCGAGGCGTTCGATTTCTTCGACCGCGTCTTCGTCGAGCAACGTGCCCGCTTCGTACAGCGTTTCCTGCGATTCCGGATTGACGACGTCAGCCACCGCCACGCGACCCAGAATACGGTCACGCAGGGCTTCAACGACTTCACCGCCTTCGACCAACGCCTTCATGGCGACGCCGTTCGACGTACCGCAATCGTCCTCGACCACCACCAGATCCTGCGTCACGTCAACCAGACGACGCGTCAGGTAACCCGAGTTTGCCGTCTTCAGTGCCGTATCAGCCAGACCCTTACGTGCACCGTGGGTCGAGATGAAGTACTGCAACACGTTCAGGCCTTCACGGAAGTTCGCCGTAATCGGCGTCTCGATGATCGAGCCGTCCGGCTTCGCCATCAGGCCACGCATACCGGCCAGCTGACGAATCTGAACTGCGGAACCCCGTGCACCCGAGTCGGCCATCATGTAGATGGAGTTGAACGACTCTTGACGCGTTTCGTTGCCGTCGCGATCCGTGACCGGCTCCGTCGAGAGCTGCTCCATCATCGCCTTGCCGACCGCTTCCGACGTTGCCGACCAGATGTCGACCACGTTGTTGTAGCGCTCTTGCGACGTGACGAGACCCGACATGTACTGACGGTCGTATTCCTTCACCTTCTTCGCGGCGTCGCCGACGATGGTTTCCTTTTGCGGCGGCACGAGCATGTCGTCCACGCAAATCGAAATACCAGCGCGCGTTGCCAGACGGAAACCCGACTGCATCAACTGGTCGGCGAAAATCACCGTTTCACGCAGACCGCACTTGCGGAATGCGGTGTTGATCAGACGCGAGATTTCCTTCTTCTTCAGCGGCTTGTTCAGCACCGAGAACGGCAGGCCCGGCGGCAGAATTTCCGACAGGATCGAACGGCCGACGGTCGTCGCATACAGCGTGATCTTCGGCACGAACTTCGGCGCACCTTCCGACTTGTCTTCGTTGTGGACCATTTCGGTGATCCGCACGTTGACGCGCGAGGCGAGTTCGACTTCCTTGTTCTCGTAAGCACGCAGCGCTTCCGAGACGCCGGTGAACGTCAGGCCTTCGCCCTTGGCGTTCACAGCTTCACGGGTCGCGTAATACAGGCCGAGCACGATATCCTGCGACGGCACGATCGACGGATCGCCGTTGGCCGGGAACAGGACGTTGTTCGACGCCAGCATCAGCGTACGCGCTTCCATCTGCGCTTCGAGCGACAGCGGCACGTGCACAGCCATCTGGTCACCGTCGAAGTCGGCGTTGAACGCCGCGCAAACGAGCGGGTGCAGCTGGATTGCCTTACCTTCGATCAGCACCGGCTCGAAAGCCTGAATGCCAAGACGGTGCAGCGTCGGCGCACGGTTCAGCATGACCGGATGCTCGCGGATCACCTCTTCGAGGATGTCCCACACCACCGGCGTCTGGTTCTCGACTTCCTTCTTCGCAGCCTTGATGGTGGTAGCGACACCCATCACTTCGAGCTTGTTGAAGATGAACGGCTTGAACAGTTCGAGCGCCATCAGCTTCGGCAGACCGCACTGATGCAGCTTGAGCGTCGGGCCGACCACGATCACCGAACGGCCCGAGTAGTCAACGCGCTTACCGAGCAAGTTCTGACGGAAACGACCGCCCTTACCCTTGATCATGTCAGCGAGCGACTTCAGCGGACGCTTGTTCGCGCCGGTCATGGCCTTACCGCGACGGCCGTTATCGAGCAGCGAATCGACGGCTTCCTGCAGCATCCGCTTTTCGTTGCGGACGATGATTTCAGGCGCCTTCAGTTCGAGCAGACGCTTCAACCGGTTGTTACGGTTGATCACGCGGCGATACAGGTCGTTCAGGTCCGACGTCGCGAAGCGGCCGCCATCCAGCGGCACCAGCGGACGCAGTTCCGGCGGCAGCACCGGCAGCACTTCGAGCACCATCCAGTCAGGCTTGATGCCCGAACGCTGGAAAGCCTCGAGCACCTTCAGGCGCTTCGCGTACTTCTTGATCTTCGCTTCCGAACCCGTGTTCTTGAGTTCGGTGCGCAGCATCTCGACCTGCTCGTCGATGTTGATCGCGCGCAGCAGTTCGCGCACGCCTTCCGCGCCCATTTCGGCACGGAATTCGTCACCGTACTCTTCGACCTTGTTGTAGTAATCCTCTTCGGTCATGATCTGCCGCGCTTTCAGCGGCGTCATGCCCGGATCGATCACCACGTATGCTTCAAAGTACAGCACGCGTTCGATGTCGCGCAGCGTCATGTCGAGCACCATGCCCAGACGCGACGGCAGCGACTTCAGGAACCAGATGTGAGCGACCGGCGAGGCCAGCTCAATGTGACCCATCCGTTCGCGACGCACCTTCGCCAGCGTGACTTCAACGCCGCACTTCTCGCAGATCACGCCACGGTGCTTCAGGCGCTTGTACTTGCCGCACAGGCATTCGTAGTCCTTGATCGGCCCGAAAATCTTCGCGCAGAACAGACCATCGCGTTCCGGCTTGAACGTCCGGTAGTTGATGGTTTCCGGCTTCTTCACTTCACCGAACGACCACGAACGGATCTTGTCCGGCGAGGCCAGACCGATCTTGATTGCGTCAAAAACTTCTTCTTGTTGGACTTGCTTGAATAGATCGAGCAGAGCTTTCATTGCTTTCTCTCCGTAGTCCGATTAGTTGCGGTCGAGGTCGATGTCGATACCCAGCGAGCGGATTTCCTTCACCAGCACGTTGAAGGATTCCGGCATGCCGGCGTCGATCACGTGATCGCCCTTGACCAGGTTCTCATAGACCTTGGTCCGGCCAGTCACGTCGTCCGACTTCACCGTCAGCATTTCCTGCAGCACGTACGATGCGCCGTACGCTTCGAGCGCCCACACTTCCATTTCACCGAAACGCTGGCCACCGAACTGCGCCTTACCGCCCAACGGCTGCTGCGTCACGAGCGAGTACGGGCCCGTGGAACGCGCGTGCATCTTGTCGTCGACCAAGTGGTGCAGTTTCAGGTAGTGCATGTAGCCGACCGTGACCGTACGCTCGAACATCTCGCCCGTGCGGCCGTCGTACAGGCGAACCTGGTTCTTCGACGGCGTCATGCCGAGGTTCTTCGCGATGTCGTCCGGGAAAGCGAGATCCAGCGCGCGCGACATTTCTTCTTCCGTCGCACCGTCGAACACCGGCGTGGCAAACGGAACGCCTTCGCGCAGGTTCTTCGCCAGTTCGACGATTTCGTCGTCCGTGAAGCTGTCCAGCTCTTCAGCGCGGCCCGACTCGTTGTAGATCTTGGTCAGGAATGCGCGCAGTTCTTCGATCTTCGCCTGACGCTGCAGCATTTCGCCGATACGCCAGCCCAGACCCTTCGCGGCCCAACCCAGATGCACTTCGAGAACCTGACCCACGTTCATCCGCGACGGCACGCCGAGCGGATTCAGCACGACGTCAGCCGGACGGCCATCGGCCATGTACGGCATGTCTTCGATCGGAACGATCTTCGACACCACACCCTTGTTACCGTGACGGCCGGCCATCTTGTCACCAGGCTGCAGGCGACGCTTGACTGCCAGATACACCTTGACCATCTTCAGCACGCCCGGCGGCAGTTCGTCGCCTTGGGTGAGCTTCTTACGCTTTTCTTCGAACGCGAGGTCGAACTGGTGACGCTTCTGTTCGATCGAGTCCTTGATGGCTTCGAGCTGCGCCGCTGCTTCTTCGTCCGCGAGGCGGATGTCGAACCAGTGGTAGTGATCCAGATCTTGCAGGTAAGCCTGGTCGATCTTCGTACCCTTGGCGAGCTTCTTCGGGCCACCGTTGGCAACCTTGCCGTCCAGCATACGTGCGAGACGCTGGAACGCGTCGCCTTCCACGATACGCAGTTGGTCGTTCAGGTCGAGGCGATAGCGCTTCAGTTCATCATCGATGATCTGCTGAGCACGCTTGTCGCGCTGGATGCCTTCACGCGTGAACACCTGCACGTCGATGACCGTGCCGCTCATGCCGGACGGCACGCGCAGCGACGTATCCTTCACGTCCGAGGCCTTTTCACCGAAGATCGCGCGCAGCAGCTTTTCTTCCGGCGTCAGCTGGGTTTCACCCTTCGGCGTCACCTTACCGACCAGCACGTCGCCTGCTTCGACTTCTGCGCCGATGTAGACGATGCCCGACTCATCGAGACGGCCGAGTTGCACTTCAGCCAGGTTCGAGATGTCGCGCGTGATTTCTTCCGGTCCGAGCTTCGTGTCGCGAGCCACGACGTTCAGTTCTTCGATGTGGATCGAGGTGTAGCGGTCGTCAGCAACCACCTTCTCCGAGATCAAGATCGAGTCTTCGAAGTTGTAGCCGTTCCACGGCATGAACGCGACCAGCATGTTCTGGCCGAGAGCCAGTTCGCCGAGGTCGGTCGATGCACCGTCAGCCAGCACGTCGCCACGCGACACGATGTCGCCGACCTTCACGATCGGGCGCTGGTTGATATTCGTGTTCTGGTTCGAACGCGTGTACTTGATCAGGTTGTAGATGTCCACGCCGACGTCGCCAGCAGCGGCTTCATCGTCGTTCACGCGGATCACCATACGGCCTGCGTCGACGTAATCCACCACGCCACCGCGGAATGCCTGAACCGTCGTACCGGAGTCGACTGCCACTGTGCGTTCGATACCCGTACCGACCACGGCCTTTTCAGGACGCAGACACGGCACAGCCTGACGCTGCATGTTCGAACCCATCAATGCGCGGTTCGCGTCATCGTGCTCGAGGAACGGAATCAGCGAAGCGGCGACCGAGACGATCTGCGACGGCGCCACGTCCATGTACTGGATGCGGTCCGGCGTAACCATCAGCGTTTCGCCTGCTTCACGCGACGACACCAGTTCGTCGGTCAGCGAGCCGTCAGCAGCCACCGCCGCGTTCGCCTGAGCGATCACGTAACGGCCTTCTTCGATTGCCGACAGATAGTCGATCTGATCCGTCACCTTGCTGTCCACGACCTTGCGATACGGCGTTTCGAGGAAGCCGTATTCGTTCAGGTGCGCGTACAGTGCGAGCGAGTTGATCAGGCCGATGTTCGGACCTTCCGGCGTTTCAATCGGGCACACACGGCCGTAGTGGGTCGGGTGCACGTCGCGGACTTCAAAGCCAGCGCGCTCACGCGTCAGACCGCCCGGGCCAAGTGCCGAAACACGGCGCTTGTGGGTGATTTCCGACAGCGGGTTGGTCTGGTCCATAAACTGCGACAGCTGCGACGAACCGAAGAACTCGCGAATCGCCGACGAAATCGGCTTCGAGTTGATCAGGTCGTGCGGCATCAGGTTTTCGCTTTCAGCCTGACCCAGACGTTCCTTCACGGCACGTTCCACACGCACGAGACCGGCGCGGAACTGGTTCTCTGCCAGTTCGCCGACACAACGCACACGACGATTGCCCAAGTGGTCGATGTCGTCCACTTCGCCCTTGCCGTTACGCAGTTCGACCAGGATCTTGATCGTGGCGAGGATGTCGTCGTCTTGCAGCGTCATCGGGCCGACGATTTCGTCGCGGCCGACACGGCGGTTGAACTTCATACGACCCACCTTGGACAGGTCGTATGCGTCTTCGCTGTAGAACAGACGGTTGAACAGCGCCTCGACCGCTTCTTCGGTCGGCGGTTCGCCCGGGCGCATCATGCGGTAGATCGCGATGCGAGCGGCCATCTTGTCGGCGGTTTCGTCGATACGCAGCGTCGACGAGATGTACGGACCTTGGTCCAGATCGTTCGTGTAGAGCGTCTGGATGTCCTTGATCTTCGCTTCGCGCAGCTTTTCGAGGACGGTTTCTGTGATTTCGTCGTTCGCGTTAGCGATGACTTCACCGGTGTCGCCGTCGACGACGTTCTTCGCCAGCACGCGGCCGAGCAGATAGTCTTCGGGGACCGAAATGAACTTCGTCTTCGCGTTTTCGAGGTCGCGAATGTGCTTGGCGTTGATCCGTTTGTCCTTCTGGACGATCACGTTACCGTCACGGTCCGTGATGTCGAAGCGCGCGACTTCACCACGCAGACGCTCCGGCACGAATTCCATCTGCGCGCCTTCCGGCATCAGCGTGAAATTGTCGAACACGAAGAAGTTTGCGAGGATCTGTTCCGGCGTGAGGCCAATGGCCTTCAGCAGGATCGTGACCGGCATCTTGCGGCGGCGGTCGACGCGGAAGTACAGCACGTCCTTCGGGTCGAATTCGAAGTCGAGCCACGAACCACGGTAAGGAATGATACGTGCCGAGAACAGCAGCTTGCCCGAGCTATGCGTCTTGCCCTTGTCGTGTTCGAAGAACACGCCAGGCGAGCGGTGCAGCTGCGAAACGATCACACGTTCCGTGCCGTTGATGACGAACGAACCGGTCGGCGTCATGAGCGGAATTTCGCCCATGTACACTTCCTGTTCCTTCACTTCCTTGACGACCGGCTTGCTCGGCGATTCCTTGTCGAGCAGCACCAGGCGCACCTTCGCGCGCAGTGCCGAGCAGTACGTCAAACCGCGCTGCTGACATTCCTTGATGTTGAATGCGGGCGGCGACAGCATGTAGCTGACGAACTCTAGACGAGCGAAGCCGTTGTGAGAAACAATGGGGAAAACGGACGTAAACGCCGCTTGCAGGCCTTCCGGCTTGCGTTGCGTCGAAGACGTGTCGGCTTGCAGAAAAGTGCTGAATGATTCAAGCTGGGTAGCCAGCAGGAAAGGTACTTGGTGAACGATGGGGCGCTTCGCGAAACTCTTGCGAATACGCTTCTTCTCGGTGAAGGAATATTGCATACGATCTCCGAATCACGGCGGGCATTGTTGTCGAGGCAGGATACCTTGATGAGACAACCCGAGTGTTCACCGACTGAGACCCGATGGCCGTCCGATGGCTTGAACGAGCCTAGAAGCTTGGTGGTTGGCCGCTACCAACCGCTGGCTGACGGCAGCGGATGCCTATGTTGCCCGCTACCCGACCAAACTTGCCTTCTGCAGTCGCTTCAGAAGACAAAGAGAAACGCCGGTCAATGTTGCCGATAGGCGGTTTTCTTTGGCCTCTAGGGCTACGTTCTTGCCGAAACAAGCCTGCAAAAACGTAGTGCCCACAAAGCACAAAAAGGCCGGCGGTGGAAAACCGCCAGCCTTCGCACAGCGCGCTGAAACTTACTTGATTTCAGCCTTCGCGCCGGCTTCTTCCAGCTTCTTCTTGGCTTCTTCAGCAGCAGCCTTCGGTACCGCTTCCTTAACAGGCTTCGGTGCACCGTCGACCAGGTCCTTCGCTTCCTTCAGGCCGAGACCCGTCAGTTCGCGAACAGCCTTAATCACGGAAACCTTGTTCGCGCCAACTTCAACCAGGTTGACCGTAAATTCGGTTTGCTCTTCAGCTGCAGCAGCTGCGCCGCCGCCTGCCGGGCCTGCCACTGCAACAGCAGCTGCCGACACGCCAAACTTTTCTTCGAACGCCTTAACCAGCTCGTTCAGTTCCAGAACCGACATCGAGCTTACTGCCTCGAGGATGTCTTCTTTTGCGATTGCCATTTGAAATACTCCTAAATTGAATTCGGATACAGCCAGCGATCAATCACGCTCGGCTGAAGTGCGTTACGCAGCGGTTTCTTCGCCTTGTTTCTTTTCTGCCAGCGCGGCCAAGGCGCGCGCAAAGCTCGAAACAGGTGCTTGCATAACGTACAACAGCTTGGAGAGCAGTTCTTCGCGGCTCGGGATGTTTGCCAGCGCTTGCACGCCAGCCTTGTCCATCACCTTGCCTTCGTAGGAACCGGCCTTGATGATCAACTTGTCATTGGTTTTGCCGAAGTCGTTGACGACCTTAGCAGCTGCAATTGCATCTTCCGAGATGCCGTAGATCAGAGGACCAGTCATCTGCTCTGCCAGCGGAGCAAACGGGGTACCTTCGACAGCGCGACGCGCCAGCGTGTTCTTCAACACGCGAAGGTAAACCTGTTGCTCACGCGCTTTCGCGCGCAGCTTGGTCAGATCGCCAACCGCGATTCCACGATACTCAGCCAGAACCACGGTCTGGGCTTTCGCGACTTGCGCGGCAACCTCAGCGACGACGGCCTGCTTGCTTTCTTTGTTAAGTGGCACGGTTAACCTCCAGATTCGATACACGCAGCGTGCGCCTTGTGTACCGCGTTCAATAACGGCGTCCGACCAGTCAGGAGTATTTCGACCGCCCGTTGCCCACATTGCTGCGGACAACCAACGGTTTCATCACTACAAAACCTTTTCGGGTTCGCCATCTGCGTTGGCTTTACATTAAGGGGCGGCCTACCTGCTGCTTTCCCGCCAACGGTCTTTGACAACCGGTCACGCGATGCAAACTGCCACCTCGCGACCGCCCAAAGCCCATAAAACCGCCCCGACTCACGTCGAGGCGATAAATTCTCTTACTGTGCAGCGATCGTTGCTTGATCGACGCGGACACCCACGCCCATCGTGCTCGACAGCGCGACCTTACGCAGGTACACACCCTTGCTCGTTGCCGGCTTCGCCTTTTGCAGCGCTTCGACCAGAGCGTTCAGGTTGCTGCGCAGAGCCGTCGGCTCGAACGAAGCGCGACCGATGGTGGCGTGGATGATACCGGCTTTGTCGACACGGAATTGCACCTGACCAGCCTTGGCGTTCTTCACAGCCGTAGCGACGTCCGGCGTAACCGTACCGACCTTCGGGTTCGGCATCAGGCCGCGCGGGCCGAGGATCTGACCGAGCGTACCGACAACGCGCATCGTGTCCGGCGAAGCGATCACGATGTCGAAGTTCAGGTTGCCTGCCTTGACTTGTTCAGCCAGGTCTTCCATACCGACGATTTCGGCGCCGGCTGCACGAGCTTGCTCAGCCTTTTCGCCTTGGGCGAACACAGCCACGCGGACCGACTTACCGGTACCTGCCGGCAGAACGACCGAGCCACGAACCACTTGGTCCGACTTCTTCGCGTCGATGCCGAGTTGCACAGCAACGTCGATCGACTCGTCGAACTTCGCGCTTGCGCACTCTTTCACGAGCGACAGCGCTTCGTCGATCGCGTACAGCTTCTGGCGATCAACCTTGTTTGCAAATGCTTGCAGACGCTTCGAAAGCTTAGCCATTTACACGCCCTCCACGGTGATGCCCATCGAGCGGGCGCTACCAGCGATCGTACGGACCGCTGCATCCAGGTCAGCTGCCGTCAGATCGGGCATCTTGGCCTTAGCGATGTCTTCAGCTTGAGCGCGAGTGATCTTGCCGACCTTGTCGGTGTGCGGCTTTGCCGAACCCTTGTCGATCTTTGCTGCCTTCTTGATCAGAACCGTAGCCGGCGGCGTCTTCAGAACAAACGTGAAGCTCTTGTCGGCGAACGCGGTGATCACAACCGGAATCGGCAGACCCGGTTCCATTGCTTGAGTCTGCGCGTTGAACGCCTTGCAGAACTCCATGATGTTCAGGCCGCGCTGGCCCAGTGCCGGACCGACCGGCGGCGACGGGTTGGCTTTACCTGCAGGAATCTGCAGCTTGATAAAGCCGATGATTTTCTTTGCCATGTTGAAAACCTCGTTGGAACGCTGCACTGCTGCGTGCGGACGTTCAGTGAGTAGTAGCGCGTGTTCGCCGAAAAACTGACTACTGACGCTCCTCAACGGTCATTACGCGGACCGTAAGCGCGAAATACGGAGCGCGCCGTTAGGCGCGCTCCGCGGAATCCTGATTACAACTTTTCGACCTGACCGAATTCCAGCTCGACCGGCGTTGCGCGGCCGAAGATGGTGACGGATACCCGGACGCGCGACTTTTCGTAGTTCACTTCCTCGACGCTGCCGTTGAAATCCGTGAACGGACCGTCCTTGACGCGGACCATTTCGCCGACTTCGAACAGGGTCTTGGGGCGCGGCTTCTCAACGCCTTCCTGCATCTGCGACATGATCTTCTCGACTTCCCGCGGGGAAATCGGGCTCGGACGATTGCGTGCACCGCCCACGAAACCGGTCACCTTTGCCGTGTTCTTCACGAGGTGCCACGTTTCGTCGGTCATTTCCATCTCGACGAGCACATAGCCCGGGAAGAAACGACGCTCGGTCACTGACTTGTGACCGCCTTTGACCTCTACCACTTCTTCAGTCGGCACCAGGATCTGGCCAAACTGGTCTTGCATGCCTGCACGTTCGATGCGCTCCTGAAGCGCACGTTGCACGCTCTTCTCCATGCCGGAGTAGGCGTGCACCACGTACCAACGTTTTCCACTCGGGGATGCCGGAGTATCGCTCATATCATTTCCAACCCAGAATCGCCGAGAAAATCGCCCATTCGATGGATTTGTCGCAAATCCACAGAAACACCGCCATGATGAACACAAATGCGAACACCACGAGAGTCGTTTGCGTCGCCTCTTTACGAGTCGGCCAGACAACCTTGCGGACTTCTTTGTACGAGTCCTTGGCGAATGCGATGAAACCCTTACCGGGCGCGGAGAGAAGTCCGACTGCAACACCCGCGATGACGCCAACAGCCAAGGCGGCTCCGCGGACGTACCATTCCTGGCTACCAAGCCAGAAGAACCCCACGAACCCGGCCAAGACCAACAATACGCCCGCGGCGAGCATCAGCTTGTCGCCGGAAGTATTTACAGTTTCGACGGAAGGATTCGCCATAACACCTTAACGAGCGCCACATACGGCGCGAGAGTTGGCAGGGGCAGAGGGAATCGAACCCCCAACCTTCGGTTTTGGAGACCGACGCTCTGCCAGTTGAGCTATACCCCTAAACCATTTTGGGGTTGACGACACCGCCAACCCCTAAACTTCTAATCAACGAGTACTGGCTGGCTTACTCGAGAATCTTGGCGACAACACCTGCGCCGACGGTACGGCCACCTTCGCGGATTGCGAAGCGCAGACCTTCTTCCATCGCGATCGGGTTGA
>NZ_FNCJ01000029.1 GCF_900100735.1 Paraburkholderia phenazinium
GGACCATCCGCACCATTGACCCGATCGGCCATATCGGTTCCGCGTTGATTCATCCGCTTGCGTTTGCGTTGTTGACCGTGGTGTTTTCTGGCGGCGCAGCATGGGCCTGGCAGCTTGCTGGGGCGGCGCTGGCGGTGCGTCTTGGGCTCAAAGTGCTGTCCGATCACGCGTTGCAGCAAGCGCATCGCGATCTGTGGCTGTTGCCGTTCTGGGATATCGTGTCGTTTTCGATCTTCCTCGCGAGCTTCTTCTCGACGCGGGTGATCTGGCGAGGCTTTAGCTTCAAGGTGGACGGCAACGGTCTGTTGTCGCCGGTTCAGGACGAGTAATACCTCATGCAGATTTTCTTTGGAGACTGCGCGGCGCCGCGTCAGCGCGGCGTGCAACTGCGTAGTGCGTTTGCAACGACCACAGTTATCACGATGTCCACGACGGCCGGCACGGCAAACATGCAGCGGGCGGTAGCGTCATGAATGCAGCGGGCGGTAGCGTCATGATGAAGCATCTGGGCCGCCTGGCTGCGCTCGCCGGGTTGATTGCGTCGCTCTGGCTGGTCATGCACGACAACCCCGGCACGGTGCTCGGACTGATGCGTGCTGCGGGCGCGGGGCTGGTGCTGGCAGGGCTCGCGCATGTGCTGCCCATGCTGGCCAACGCGCGCGACTGGCAGAGCCTGATTCGCGGTGCGAACCGGCCGAGTCTGGCCGGCATGTTGCATCTGGTGTGGATCCGAGAGTCGGTCAACAGCATGCTGCCGGTGGCGCGCATAGGCGGGGAGGTTGTATCGTTTCGCCTGATGCGGCGGCGCGGCTTGCGCGGCTCGACGGCGGCGGCGAGCCTCGTCGTCGATATGCAGCTCACGCTGATCAGCCAGTTGATGTTCACGCTGGTCGGCATCGGCTTCCTGTTCGCTCACGCCGCCTCCGGCACGCTGCGCCTCGCCGCCGATCTGGCGTGGGGCATTGTGGCGCTCACACCGCTTCTCGTGCTGTTTGCGCTGGTGCAGCACGCCAGCCCGTTCGAGCGTCTTACGCGCATGCTCAACCATGCAACCAGTGGGAAGCTGGCGGCGCTCGTCGGCCAGTCGGCGCAGATCGATCAATCGATCAAGCTGATCTGGCGCCGGCGTGGCGTGGTATTGCGCTATCTATTCTTCTGGCAGCCGCTGCAGTGCGTGTTAACCGCGCTGGAGATCTGGCTCGCGCTGTACTTCCTCGGCGTGCAGGTGAGCTTTACCGAGGCCGTGGTGATCGAATCGTTGATTCAGGCGGTGAGTAGTGCGGCGTTTTTTGTGCCGGGCGGCCTGGGGGTGCAGGAGGGCGGCTTCGTGCTGATTGGCGGCGCGCTGGGGCTCGACCCTGCAACGTGTCTCGCGCTGGCTGGCGCGCGGCGGATTCGCGATCTGCTGATTTTCGTGCCGGGGTTGTTTGCGTGGCAGATCGCCGAGTCTTCGGGCAAGGCGCACCGCCGGCTGGTGAGTGCGCTTGCACCGACGGTGGGCGGTGGGGATGGCGAGAAGGTTTGATGCGCTGTGTGGAGTCGCAGTGGCCTCAGGCGACAGGCGGTCGTCGTAATTGCCGGAACGCGGCAGGCTCCCATTCCTGACTCGCCAGTAACAGCCCGGTTCCACGTCTTTGGTTCAACGGTGCCGAAGCCGATTCCTCGTGCAATGCGGCAAACTTGCTACGTAGTCGTCGGAGTTCAAGCTGAAGCTGGGCGAGCGCCGAGTCGGTCAGCATGCCGTGGACGAACTCCAGGGTTTCATGCGCCTGGTTGAACGGACCGGCCAGAAAGTCACTTAAGCCCTCGCGCCGGAAGAAGTGCCGAATCGGCCCGTTCGGCAGCCAGTCGAAGTCTCGCGCAATGCAGAGTCGAATCCGATCTCCAGGCAGCAGTGCAATGACACCCATGCGATCAAGCACCAACAGTTGCTTCAGGCACTCCGCCTTGCTTATCCGGTAGGCCGCCACGATATCGGCGAGCGTCCAGCGGTTAAACGCACACACTGCTACCAGTAACAGCCTGCTATTCGACACGAGTCGCGCCTCTTGATCCTCCGTCAACATGGAGAGCCGGGGAGCCAAAGCTGAGGATTCCTGCAATAGCTCGGCTAGCGTAAATCCCAGCAACTGGCTGATCTGCGCAAGGCGCTCCACGGTAAGCCGTTCGCTCGAAAATAGACGCTTCACGCTTGCCTCCGAAAGCGATAGCCCGCGCGCTACGTCTTGGTAGGTCAACCCTTGAGCTTTCAGTTCTCGCTTGATGGTCGCAATCAGTTGGGCTATTTCGGTCATATGAAGGTATCGAAAAGTGATACTTGGAAGTGCATTGTAGGAGACTTTGACGTTATATAAGCGAATATTGATACCCATCGGCATAATCCGGCCATTCCAACCACCAGGGGCCGGTCATGCCGATCCGAGCAACGAGTCTTGCTGCAAGCTACCTCTCAGCGTCATGCGCCCTTGGAATGAAGAGTTCGCGCATCGAAATGAGCCCCCCAGGCGTCGACGGGGACAGTGTCCAGGCGCAAGGAGGCATCGAAACGGTAGGTTCCCTTGGTGCAGGGCTATGTGTGGGGGATATCGTTTGCATTCACGTTACCGCGAAGCCATTTCGCGAGGTTGCCGCTGCAACCGGCTCCTGGATCAACCATGTTGGCATCGTCGTCGATACGGCTGGCGATCAACCGCTGATTGCTGAGAGCACCTTTCCCTGCTCGCGTCTGACGAGTCTTAGCCGATTCATTGCTCGATCGAAGCGAGGACGCGTCGCGGTCGCGCGCCTCAGCAAACCGCTGACATCGAGCGAAGAGCAACACGTGCGTGCAGCCGCAGGGCGGCGCATGGGAGTGTTCTACGACACTGGATTCAACCTACATTCGCTCCGGCAATTCTGTTCGCGATATGTTCGGGAAGTGATCGAAGAAGCGACCGGCGTTCGGATCGGCGACATCGAGACTTTCGCAGCGTTGTATTCACGCCGGCCGCAGGCAGAACTCCGATTCTGGAGGTTCTGGTATTTCGGCCATATCCCTTGGAAGCGTCAAACCGTTACGCCTGCAAGCCTGTTGCGAAGCCCGCATTTGCGCTGCGTGTTCGACGGTGTCGCGACGGACGCGACGGTTGGGTAGTTCCAGGGGAACGGAGGTCGTGATGATTGGCTTCGCCCTAATGGCGTTTGCGTTTTTTTTGTCGTTGAGCGCGTGCTTCCAGGATGGTCGTTGCCGAGTGTTCGCGGTTGGCCAATACGCGTGTTGCTCGTCAATGTTCGGGACCTGCGAAAACCCGCGCGAGTGGCGTTATACCTGTGGATTCGACGAAGAGAAGGAACGGCGGTTGATTGAGATGCTGGCTTACCGGGATGTACACAAGGCGCAGAACTTTTTCGACGGGCGATCTGGGGAGTGAGTTCGCGCCCGTCTTTTAACCGCGGTGCCCCATCAACATCAACAGCAGCGAGAGCGTCACCAGTGACCCTAATGTGGACAGCAGAATCGTCCGCGATGTAAGGTGCGCTTCGCGCTGATAGAACTCCGCGAGCATGAACGGTCCGGTGCCGGTAGGCAAGGCCGCCAGCACAACAGCCATTTCCACCAGCAGGGGCGACAGCCCGAACACGCGCGCCGCCAGCCACCAGGTCAAGGCGGGTTGCAACAACAACTTGGCGCCGGTAAGCAACAGCGCAGCGCCAGGCTTTGCCGCCGAGGCCGGCCGCGTTTCGGCGAGGAATAGCCCCAGGCTAACGAGTGCGCAGGGGCTTGCCGCACCGCTCAGGAGCTTTAGAAACGTTTCCGCGCTTGGCGGCAAGGTGATATGAACGCTGGCGACCAGCACGCCGACGATCGGCGACACGATCAGCGGATTGCGCGCCAGCGCCGCCACGACCTTGAGTGCTATTCGATGCGGCGCACGCTCGCTCTGCAGGCCCACTTCGATCAGGACGATGGCGATTGCAAACAGCACGCACGCGACGAGAATCGTTGCAATCGTCGTCGGCGTCAGGCTCACGGGTCCAAAGGCGATCAAGCACAGCGGAAAGCCGATGTAGCCGGTGTTCGGATACGCGCCGGCGATCGCGTCGACGCTGGCGTCGGCCAACGGGCGTCCGCTCAGCAGACTTGCGCCGAGAATGAGCACGAAGACCCCGGCACAGGCGAGCGCGAAAGTGGCGACAAACGCAGGTTGATAGAGCTGATGCCACGTGGCGTGGGCCATCGTGTCGAACAGCAGCGCCGGCAAGGCCAGCCAGACCACGAAACGGTTCAGTTCCGAAGCGGCAGTAGGGCCCAGCAGGCCGCGTTTGCGGCACACGAAACCCGCAAAGATCAAGCCAAATACGGGAAGCAGAATCTCGAGGGTCGATAACATCGGTGCGGCTGGCCGGTGGACAAGGAAAAGACGATGCGCCAGAGTAGTGGCTCGCGTCGATACAATCAAATACCGTTTCTGGTGCTCGACGATACCTTTTTTGCATCATGATCGATTTCAAACCGCTTCGTTACTTCGTGACGCTCGCCGAGACCCGCCACTTCGGCCGGGCCGCAGCGCGTCTCCATCTCTCTCAGCCGCCCTTGAGCCGCCAGCTGGCGGCGCTGGAAGCGAGCCTTGGCGTCACGCTGATTGAGCGCAGTCCGCGTAGCGTCACGTTGACGGCGGCGGGCGAGCGCTTCTACGCAGACGCCAAGGCGATACTCGGCGCCATCGAACAGGCCGCCCGCAATGCGCAAGCCGCTGCGTACGGCGACGCCGGCACGCTCTCGATCGGCTTTACGATGTGTGCAGCGTATAGCGTAGTGCCTGGCTATGCGCGAGCCTTTGGGGCGGCGTATCCGGAGGCGACGCTGAATCTGCGCGAAGTCGTGTCGAACGATCTGGCCGCGCAGGTACTGGGCGGCCAGATCGATGCCGCGATCATGTTTCCGAGTGCGCCGAATAAGGCTCTGGAGGTGCGCACGATTGTTCGCGAGCCGCTGTGTGTGGCGTTGTCACGTAGCCACCCGCGCGCCCGGGCGCGGCGGTTGAAAATTGCGCAATTGGCTGGGGAGCCGTTCGTGCTCGCTTCTGAGGAAGTCGCGCCGACTTTGCGCGCCACCATTATCGAGCACTGCCGCTCGGGTGGCTTCGCGCCGGATATCCGCTTCGAAGTGCAATTGCAACAGACCGTCCTGAGCCTGGTCGACGAGGGAGTGGGCGTTGCACTCGTGCCGGCCTCGATGCGCAAGGCGCAGCTTGCCGGGGTGGTATTCCGGCCGCTGGCGGATGCGCCGATGATCGAGCAGGTGCTGGTGTGGTCGCCGGCGAATCGTAACCCGTGTCTTGCGCGGCTTCTGGAGCTGGCTTAGGGGGATGGGCCTTTATGCGGCGCAAGGCACAACCGGGCGAGGCATTAACGTGCGGTGGCGTTGCGCAGCTACTTGATCGAAGGTTCGGCATCCTGCTTGATGCGTCTTCGGTACCAGATCGTCCAAAGCGTGAGACCGGCGTAGAAGCCGTAGCGCACTCCATTCGACGCAAGTACCGCACGAGGGTCGCTCTCGGCGCCCCAGACGAGCAACGTGCGTAAGACGTTCTCCGCCGTGAGGCCGACGCCCCACACCAATGTCATGATGCGAATTCTTGTGGCAAGCATGGGACGCTCGCGCCAGTCCTGCTCGAACTTGCGCGCGCTTTCCACGCTTTCGCGGGCGATGGTCGAGCGCGCCATATAAAAAACCATTGGACGCGGCAACGCTAGTGACACGAGAAAGGCCACGCCGATCATGCCCGAGACCAGCGGCTCATCGAGCGTCAGCCTGGACGGGGCGCCGCTCAACGTCGCCGCCGCAATTGAGAGCACGATGCCAAGCAGAACGACGCAGCTCAAGGCGTCGAAATGCCGGTGGCGCGCCATATCCCACGTCATCCAGACAATCAGCGGCAGGGCCGACGCCAGCAGGGCGCCTGGCTGCCCCCAATGCGGGTGGGCAAGGCGGTAGGCAAGCCATGGCAGCACGAGGTTGATGAAAACGGCGGACAGGTATCTGGAACGAAGCTTCATGTGGATGCTCCGTGTGGGCACTTAGCGCAGCGATGGCGCGGAGAGTGCGCCGGTCCATCGGACCAAAGTTAGGAGAATGGAGGAGCATGCACGCCACGCCGCTCTTCAATCGCATGGAGTAGTGGACTATCCGGCGCGAGACGGACGAAGAACTGAGGGGGGTGGAAACCTGCCGAGGCCTCCCGCAATTCGACTAACGAAACGGCACCCGGGAGGCGCTCGGGATCCTGGAGACTCAAGGCAAAGCCTTTGGAGAGCCCTTCGAAGTATGCGAAGAATTCGCTGCGCGTGATGCAGCAGACGTCGGCAAAGCGCTTCCATAAAGTCGAAGGGGCGAGCGAGTGCGCGGCGCTCACCCTTGCATAGCCGACCACGCGTCCGACGGGCAATTTCACATAGATCCATACGACAGTGCCGGCCTTGACGTTCATGGCGCGTCGCCGGAGTTCGACGTGTTTCTTCCCCGCGAAAATATTCTCCGCGTGACGTTCCTCTAGCGAAATCAGGACATGTTCTGTCTCATCCATGGGGGAACCCCTCAGCGAGGATTGCTTGCAACTGTGAGTCATCGATTTCGCGGGTGGTAAGCAGGTGGGCAGGGCTACCGCAGCCAAGAGACTCCAGTGTGGCACGGGTCACCGGGCGTTTGAAGCAGATTAGATTGTCGAAGGCTGTCACCGTTTTGATCTTCGAGTGGCCGATCGCTGCGAGTCCGGCGGCATCTAGAACGGATGGGTCTAAATCGGATCGCTCCATGGCTTCCTGAGATTTTAGATACGCATGCTGCACACGTGCAAGTGCGACGATGGCGCCTAGTCCTCCGTTTCCCGCTGATTCGTAGAACAGGACCAGATGGCCCCGTTTAAAGTGCTTGAGCGTCTTTTCTCCACTGAGATAGTGCTTCTCGCTGTATAGCGCAGCGCGTGGATGAGGAAGCAGGTTTTTCTGTGGTAAATGACCGAGCAGGTGCTCGGCGAAATCCCGACGCACGGGAGAGATCACCGCTGGCCTCCCCGGCAAGGCCATGATGGCGGGGGCCAGGAGTGACTCAAGCGCCATCAACGGCATGTGAGTCGGGTTGCCGTCGGGCCTTACCAGGCGAAGGTACTGATCGACGTTTCGGAAGGTCGGAGGAGAGTCGGGCAAGCGCAGGCGAGCCGCCTCAACTAGCTGATCGTTGCACTCGCTCCAGTTCACTTCCGTGACTACTCGCCCAAGCATTAACTTGGTGAGCGAGGTCTCCGCAGCAGCCCCTCCGAAGCCGAGTGTCGACGCAACTTCGCGTACCCGCGCCTGATGGGGAGGAAATTCGAGTCTGATCTGCGTCGCTCTCGAAGTCGACGCTTGTTCGATCAGGTGCCGTAGCAACACGCGAGTGACGTTCAGCGCGTTGGGTTGCGTTTCGTCAACGCCGATACGTGCGTGAATGCCGCTTCCCGGTGCGGGCTTTGGCCACATCAAATACCCCAGGAGGTTTCCATCCCGCCAGATCCCTTGCCTGACACAAACACGCTCGTTTGAGTCGACCGCGGCCCAGGTAGAAAATATGGTCGAACCGCGAAGTCCCAGGCCGGATAAGAGTTGGCGAACCGCCACATCATCGTCGGCCGTTATTCGCGTCAGCGCTAACGTGTCATTCGACGTCGTTTCGAAGACCTCCTCGCGAGCGGTCCAGGCGTTCAGATCTTTGAAGGCCGTGGGCGAAATAATCTGGATGCCATAGTCTTGCTTCAATCGCGCCGCCGCGTTCAAGATCGATGAGTCGTTTGTGATGAACCCAGTGAGTCGATGATGAATAGCGGTTGCCAAATGACGAAGATCGGAAACGTCATTGGCACTCAAAGTTCCGGCTTGATGCTTTGCGGGAAAGACTATTAGACCAAGCTGAGCAGCCAAGGTGTTCCAATCCTCGTCGTCGGGGCATGGAAAGGTTGGGAAAATGCGTGCGTACGCTAGCATCGGATCAGTTCGCCCTTCGGTAGCGGTCCGCATCAATTCAGCATTGATTTCCGTGCTCAGCGCTAGCTGACAGGAACCCATTCGTTCAGCTCGAAAAAGGTCCAAAGTATCTTCATTTCTACGTCTGCGCGGCCCAAGGTCAAACAGCACATTTAGATCGAGCAGGAAGAGCGGAACATCCGCGCCAGGGGTGAAGTTGAGCCCCAACGGGTCGTTGGCTCCTATCCCGCTTGAAGCAAAAAGCTGTGGAGTGTCAAGTTCGTGACTCCTGACCAAGATTGTTCTCTTGCGTGTCTTTCCGCCTGCTTCCATGCGTTGCACATAGAAGTCCTGGCTCTGCCAGAATTCGTTGGCTTCGATGAGGTCTTCCGCGACTCGTGCATACACCGAGATGAATGCGTGCCCTGTTAGATGTCGCTTTAGATAGTTGAGCACGCGTTCAGCCACGCCGCGGTTTCGGAATGCCGGTGAAACGAAAATTTGTAGTACATGCGCCTTCGGATGGCGGGCATCAAACAGGAGATGTCCGGCAAAGACCCGGGTTGTGCCTTGCTGGAGAACGGCTACGAATAGCTGTTCTTTCCGGGCAAAATCGTTGAAGACGCTTGCGGGGAAGAAGCCCAGGGCGTTCTTTTCTCCGTCTGCCGCGTGGACAACTGTCTCGATAAATGGCGCGACGTCCGCGTACCGATCGAGAATGAGGAAATGGTCTTGTGCGACTTGCATCTCTTACAGGCCCTCCTGGCACCTCCCGCCAGACCGTGAAACAGCGGCCGTACGATCGGCGCCCAGTGATCTCAATTTAATCAATAGTCCTTTATATATGACACGGGAGAAGACCGAATCAAGTGGGTAACGATAGCATCTTTGGCTAAACCGAAATAGACCTTTGGTGGTTCATTTGTCACGTTAGGCCATGTGGTTCAGCACGTCTTATAACCTTCTTCCAACTGGGTGCAGCATGATTCAATCGAGGCATATGTGCATTGTGCGAAGCGCATGCTGGAAGCGAGGTCCATTAACCTAAGGTTACCTATGTGCCCCAAGATGCAAAAAATCTGCGATCATCGCAAACACTCCAACAATCCTCTCCCTCCCACCATGGCCCAGCTCGACACCGTCCTCGAAACTGACCGCCTGATCATGCGCCCGCACGTCCTCACCGACTACGACGACAGCTTCACGATGTGGTCCGATCCCGAGGTGGCTCGCTTCATCGGCGGCCAGCCGTCTACGCGGGAGGAGGTGTGGGCGCGTCTGCTGCGCTACGTCGGCCATTGGACGCTGCTGGGCTTTGGCTATTGGGTAGTAAGCGACAAGGCGAGCGGCAATTTTGTCGGCGAAGTGGGCTTTGCCAATTTCCGGCGTCAGATCGAACCGCCACTCGATGGCATGCCTGAAGTGGGCTGGGCGCTGACGCCCGCCGCACACGGACGGGGTTACGCCACCGAAGCGGTGCGCGCGGCATTGCGCTGGGCCGATGCAAAATGGCCCTCCGCCGACACAGCCTGCATCATCGCGCCGGAAAATTCTCCCTCGCTGCGGGTGGCGCAAAAGTGCGGCTACGTGGAGTGGGCGCACGGGTCTTACAAAGGCAAGCCGACCATCCATTTTCGCCGGATGGCAGGCCCGGTTTAAAGGCACAGGGGCGCGCAAGTGCGCGCCCCTGTGCCTACTCTACTAAAGCGACCACATACTCAAGTGCCCGCTTCGACCGCCAGCGCTTGCCGCTGCGCGATCAGATCCGCCAGGCGTTCGCGCTGATTGCCTTCCGCGTCGAAATTGCGTTCGTCGAGCCATTGCGCAAAGCCATCGCGCACCGCCGGATATTCACTGTCGATGACCGAGAACCATGCGGTATCGCGATTGCGTCCGCGCGTCACGATAGCCTGGCGGAAGATCCCTTCGAACTTGAAGCCATAGCGCAGCGCGGCCGCCCGCGACGGCGCGTTCAGCGAATCGCATTTCCATTCGAAGCGCCGGTAGCCGAGGTCCTCGAACACATACTTCATCAGCAGCGCCATCGCGTCGCTCGCGATGCGGGTTCGCTTCAGCCGCGGCGAATAGGTGACGTGACCGACTTCGATGACGCCATTGGGGGCATCGATGCGCATCAGCGCCAGCGTGCCGATCGCCTTGCCTGTCGCCAGATCGATCACCGCATGGTGCATGGGATCGGTAAGTGCGGCTGCCTTGGTCAGATGCTCGCGATACGCTTCGAGACTCTGGAACGGCCCGACGGCCAGGTAGGTCCAGTCGCTGCCATCCTTCGCTTCGCTATAGGCCTCGTAGAGGTCTTCGACATGCCGCTCCACGTCCACCCGTTCGATCCGGCAATAGCGGCCGACGAGCGGCTCGCGTCCGGGCAATTGCGCGCCCTTCCAGTCGGGCACCGGGTTGCCGATCGGCTGCATGTATTCGTTGAGTCGTTGTGCCACGTCCTTCTCCTTTGCTTCGCGTTGCGCGACGTCGCGTGCGAGGCCGCCTCACCCCACGCCGCGCCATTGATTCGATGCTGCATGCATGGTCTTCAGAAAAGAAGATACGCCAAACGTGGTATGTTAAAAAGATCCACAAAACCAGAATTTGATAGGTCCAGCCACGATGATCGAAATCATAGGACCGTTGGAGCATGGCTCGGTGACACCGGGCGGCAAGACCGTGCCGTTGCAGAAGCAGTTGATCGAGCGTCTGCAGCAGGCGATTCTGGCCGGGCGCTTGCCGGCGGGCGCGAGTCTGCCGTCGTCGCGGCTGCTCGCGGCGGAACTCGGGGTCTCGCGCAACACGGTGGTGATCGCGTACGACCAGTTGCTTGCGGAGGGCTACGTACTGGCCGACCGGAGGGGTACGCGTGTGAGCTCGCTGTCCAGTTCCACTTCCCATGCCGCCGCTCATCAGGATGCGGCCGCCACCGAGGTCGCTTACGCGGCGCGGCTCGCTCCGTTCGCCGACATTCCCTCGCACTCGGGCAGCACTGCGCTGTTGACGCCTGGCACCCCGGCGCTAGATCGCTTTCCGCTCGCGGCCTGGCGCCGCTCGCTCGAACGGGCCATGGAGCGCGCCTTGCCCGATCTGCTGGGCTACGGCGTGCCGGCTGGGGAGCCGGCCTTGCGCGAGGCGATTGCGGCGCATCTGCGGATGGCGCGCGGCGTGCGTTGCGATGGCTCGCAAGTGGTCATCACCGAGGGCGCCCAGGAAGCGCTCAAGCTGTGTGTGAGCCTGCTCACCAATCCCGGCGATGTTGCGTGGGTCGAGGACCCAGGTTATCGGGGCGCCAAGGCTGCCTTCAATCTCGGCGATCTGAAAACGGTGCCGATGCGGGTCGATCAGGAAGGCATGGTCGTGCCGCCGGAGGCCTGGCGGAACAGTCCGCCTAAGCTGATTTACACGTCGCCCGCGCATCAGTATCCGACCGGCGCCGTGCTCTCCGTGGCGCGGCGGCTCGAACTGATTGCCCAGGCAAGACGCGTCGGCGCCTGGTTGATCGAGGATGACTACGACGGCGAGTTCCGCCACACCGGTGAGCCGATCGCCAGCATGCAAGGGCTCGTGCCCGACGCGCCGGTTCTGTATGTCGGCTCGTTCAGCAAGACGATGTTTCCGGCGCTGCGCATCGGCTTTGTGGTGCTGCCGCGCAGCATGGTCGCGCAGACACGTATCGCGTTGCAGGAGTTGTTGCGTGGTGGTCATCGGCTCGAACAGGTGGCTTTGACGAACTTTATCGAAGCAGGTGAGTTCGGCCGTCACCTCGGGCGCATGCGGCGCCTCTATCGGGAGCGGCAGCAGGCCCTGCGCGAGGCGTTGGCGGTGCACTTCGAGCCGGCGCAGATTCTCGGTGGCAATTGCGGCATGCATTTGACGCTCAGACTGCCGGCGAGCATCTCGGATGGCGCGGTTGTGGATCTGGCGCAGCAGCAACGGATCAATGCGCGAGCGCTTTCGGGGTTCGCACTGCAGCCGTGTGATGAAGATAATGGTCTTGTGATTGGTTACGGAAATACGGTTGCGGAGGAGATTGCGGCTGCGGTTGGTGTGCTGGCGCGGTGTGTGAATGAAGTGGCCGGGTGTGGCGGGCGGCGAGGGCTGCCATAGTCGTAGGATGCAAGAAACATCTATTGAACCCGTGCAGGGAGAAGACGCTCGGCGACTTTCCTCCACGCCCCCTCAAGCTTGGGCCCGCCAAACCGAGGGGGGTAACACTTCTTCCTGTCGCCATGCCGTGCGGAAGGCTTGCACGCTGGCAAAGCCACAGTGCTCTGCGATTCTCTCGATCGGAGCATTGCCGTCTTCCAGCAACCTGCGGGCCAAGGCCAACCGCAGCTGCTGCTGGTACTTCTTGAGCGTGACGCCACACTCCTGCCGGAACAGCCGTGCCAAATGCCGGTAGCTCAGAGCGAAGCGGCTGGCGAGCTCGTCGTATGGCAGCGCGCAGGCGGGTTGTCCAGTCAGAAAATCCTGTATTGCATGGACGACCGGGTGGTTGTGATCGCGGTAGCGCAATTGCACGTCGAGCGCCGGGGCGCGATTCATCCTGCGAAACTGCACCACGTTTTCACGCGCGACTCGGACAGCAGTAGCAGCACCAAAATAACGTGCGATAAGGTGAAGCGCAAGATCGATGCCCGCGGACACTCCAGCGGACGTGATCAATGCCCCATCGTCGACCAGCATTCGACTGGATAGCACATGCGCTTGCGGATGGCGCTGCTGCAGCCGTGCCAGGTGATCATGGTGGGTGGTGCAACTGCGCTGGTCGAGTATGCCGGCCGCGCCGAGCAAAAAGGCGCCGGTGCACACGCTGGCAAGCACGATGTCGCCCAGCCGCGGCTTCACGACCGTTTGAAGCCACTGGACGATCTGACTCTGCGCCGGGGTGAGCGGTTCATCGAACGCGAGCTTGGAGCCAACCACGATAACAACATCCCCGGACGCGAGATGTGCCGGAAGCGGCTGAACCGCACTTAGCGTTACGCCCTGGAAGCTCGTCAACTCCTTTAGCGGACCCACGCAAAGCAGATTGATCGATGCGATGCGGAGCTCAGAAAGTGAGCTCAAAATCTGCAGCGGTCCAGCGAGGTCGAGCACATGTACTTGCGGCGGCAGCACAAAAAAGATCCGCGCCATCTTATTGTGGCCAGCCAAATGTCTTCGTTGCATGACGGCAAATTCCGAAGTCTCGCCCGTGGACGATGATGGCATGTTTTTTTCTGTTTAGGGCAGATTCATTGATTGTGAGCGCTCTTTCTCCGCTCTAGGATGGCAGCAGATTTTCCATCTTGGTCGATTAACGGAGCAAGGCGAACATGCTTGAACTTAGGCCAAACTGCGAACACTGCAACACGATGCTCCCGCCGGATTCACTGGAAGCTCGCATTTGCAGTTACGAGTGCACATTCTGTGCTTCGTGTGTCGATGACATCTTGAACAATGTCTGTCCGAATTGTGGAGGCGGCTTTGTATCCCGGCCAATCAGGCCATCGAAGAATTGGAAGAACAACAACTTTCTAGGTAACGATCCAGCAAGTACGAGTATCAAACACCGGCCGGTAGATCCGGCCACTCATGCCGTATTTTCTGAGCCAATCAAAACGCTCCCGCCTGAGCTGCGATAACGAGAACTCCGCGTTCGCGCCACTCGCCATGCCGCACTTGCAATAAATTTGAACGACGAATAATATTAGACGTCGTTCAAATTTAGCATTCACATGTCCGCATCCCAGCCCCTAGGCCGTCGAGACCGCAAACGGCTGCAGACCATGGAACAGCTTGCCCGCACCGCCGCGGCGCTGTTTGAAGCCCACGGCTACGAGGCGGTAACCATGGAGCAGATCGCCGCCACGGCAGACGTGGCCAAGGGAACGCTGTACAACCATTTCCCGGTGAAGGAAGCGGTGCTGGCGCATTGGCTGCACCTGGAGCTGGCGACGAATCTGGCGATGCTGCACGACCAGTTGGAAACCAGAACCGGCTTCGCGGAAGGCGCACGGTTCGTGCTCGATCATTCGGCTGACTGGTGCGAGACGCACCCGGACTACCTCGCGCCTTACCTGCGCTTCCGCTTTCTCGGCATAGGCATCGGCACAGAGCTGTCGTCGTCGCGAGACAGCGAGCAGCTCAGCGACATCGCCGACACCTTTGGTTGGCTGATCCGGCGCGGGCAAACGTCGGGAGAGATTCGCGACGATCTCGATCCGGGACGGCTCGCCATCGCGTTCCATCATCTCTACCTCGGCTCCATGCTGCGCTGGCTTGCCGATCCGCGCCTGAAGTTGCGCAAGGAATTCGCCGCCACAGTCGAATTGTTCCTGCATGGTGCGGCGGTTCCGGCCCACGTGTCTCCCAAGACTTCCCCCAAACCAAGGAAGAGGAACTCATGAAGTTCATCGTCGCGACCTACGGCACCGAGGGCGATGCGCGCCCGTTCGCTGCGCTGTGCCGTGGTTTGATGGATGCCGGACACGAGGCTCGACTGCTCGCCGATGCCGCCACGCTCGGTAGTGCCCAGGCGCTCGGCGTGCCGGCTACCGCGTTAGCCGGCGACATTCGCGGCACGCTCAGTCCGGACCATGCCATAGCTGGCCTGGTCGCCAAGGGCGGCGGTTTCAACGACACCGCACGCGCGCTGGCGAAGATCGCCAACGAGAATGCCGAATCCTGGATGCGCACCATCATCGAGGTAGGGGAAGGCTGCGATGCGATCCTGGTAGCGGGGTTAGCCGCGTTTGCCGGCCTTTCGGCAGCCGAGTATCTGGGCGCCAAGGGCATCGGCGCTGGCATGATCCCGATTACTCCGACCGCGGCGTTCCCGTCGCCGTTTCTGCCGCCCAAGTGGGTGCCGCGCCCGCTCAATCGGGCCAGCCACGGCTTCGTGAACGCCATGCTGTGGAAAGCGTTCCGCGACAAGACCAATGCGGCCCGTGCGATCTTCAAACTGCCACCGCGCAAGACGGTATGGACGGATCACCCGATGGTTTACGGTGTTTCGCCCAACCTGTTGCCCACGCCTGCCGACTGGCCGAGCAACGCACGCCTTTGTGGACAGTGGCTGGCGCCAAGCCCTGCATGGATGCCGCCGCTGGCGCTGGCGAACTTTCTCGCCGCCGGAGAAGCGCCGATTTATATCGGCTTCGGGAGCATGACCGGCTTCGACAACGCGCGCCTGCTCGATGCTCTGATTGAGGCGGTGACCGGCCGACGCGCGCTGTTCTATCCGGGCTGGAGCGGCATCGATCCGAAGATCCTTCCGGACAATTTTCTCGTGATCGACGACACCCCGCACGACTGGCTGTTCCCGCGCACTGCCGCAGTTATCCATCATGGCGGCTCCGGCACCTCGCACTCTGCTGCACGCGCAGGCGTGCCCTCCATCGTGACCCCGTTCGCCGGCGACCAGTTCTTCTGGGCCGAGCGCTTGCGCTTGGCCGGCGTCGCGCCGGCCGCCGTGGATGGGCGACGGCCTAAGGCCAAGGCATTCGCCAGCGCCCTCGACTTCGCCGCCGATGCCCAGGTGCGAAACCGTGCCCGGGTACTGGGCGAGACGATGCGCGCGGAAAACGGCGTGGTAGATGCAGTGGTGACCCTTGAGCGCATCGTGTTGAGTTGACGCAACTACTTCGCCGGGGCTAGTACTCGGCTCGGTGGCTTTTGCATTTGCCGCTCCCGTTCTTGCTGGGCAGGACTGGCCCACAAATTCGGTAGCAGATCCCGCGTTCACGCGCCGTTACCCGCCGACCTGATGCACGCCGAAGCCGCGCCACTGTCTGCCAGCTGGCCGCATACCGCTAGCCTGTTCCAAGGCTGGCGTTACTCGTCCCCACGGATCAAGGTTGGCGTTTGCCGCGGCCACCAGCGGTTTTGCCAGCCGGCTTACGTGAACCCGTAGCTGGCTTGCTGGCGGGTTTGCTGCGTGGCTTTTGCACGCTGAATGGGCTACCGCTGAACAAGCTTGTGCCTTCACCCGCGGCCACAGCGGGTTGCGACGCAGGTTTGCGTTTGCTTTCGCTGCCACTTTGCGGGCGCGGTTTTTTGCTGGGCACCTGCATGGCGCCCGGTGCAGCTTGCGGCACTTTGGGCTTCTTAGGCTTTTTGGGCTTCTTGATGATCTGGCCCGTCGCGCTAGTTTGCGGCACGCGGTGTTCGGCTTCAAAACCCGGCTCTTCTTCACGGGGCAGCGTTTGCCGTATCAGCGCTTCAATCGCGGCCAATTGCGGCGCTTCATCGGCACATACAAGGGACACCGCCACGCCGCTGGCGCCCGCGCGGCCGGTACGGCCAATACGGTGCACATAGTCTTGCGCCACGATCGGCAGATCAACGTTGATCACCAGCGGCAGGTCGTCGATATCCAGCCCGCGCGCAGCCACATCGGTGGCTACCAGCATGCTTACTTCGCCCGTCTTGAAGCGCTCCAGCGCACGCAGGCGCGCGGGTTGCGGTTTGTCGCCGTGGATGGTGTCGACCGCATAGCCCGCTTCGTCCAGCATGGCCGCCAGGTAATCCACGCCAATGCGGGTTTTGACGAACACCAGCGCGTGCTCCCAGTTGTTCTCAGCCACAAGGTGCATGAAGAGGTCAGGCTTGTTCTTTTTGTCCACCGGTACCACCCACTGCTTGATCTTGCTGGCCGTGGCATTGGGCGGGCTGACGCTGATATTGACCGGGCCGCGCAGAATGCCCGCTGCCATGGCGCGGATATCATCGGTAAACGTGGCAGAGAACAGCAGGGTCTGACGCTGAGCGGGCAAGGCAGCAAAGACCGCGTTGAGTTCGCGCGCAAAGCCCAGATCCAGCATGCGGTCGGCTTCATCCAGTACCAGCGTTTGTACTTGATCAAACTGCACTGCGTTCTGGCGATTAAGATCCAGCAAACGGCCCGGCGTGGCAACGAGCACATCCACGCCTTTGCGCAACTTCATCATCTGCGGGTTGATACTCACACCGCCGTAGGCGGCCAGAAATCGTAAGTCGAGGCCTTTGCCGTACTCGATAAAGCTTTGCAGCACTTGTTCGGCCAGCTCACGCGTGGGCACCAGCACCAGAACACGCACGCGGTTGCTGGACACCGCCGGGCCGTGTTGCACTAGCCGTTGCAACAGCGGCAGCGCAAAGCCCGCCGTTTTGCCAGTGCCGGTCTGTGCCGCAGCCATGACGTCGCGGCCACTGAGCACAGCAGGAATCGCCTTGGCCTGCACCGGCGTAGGTGTCTGGTAATTGAGATCCTGCACATTACGCAGCAAGGGATCGATCAGGCCAAGCGAGGCAAAAGACATCGGCGTATTCCGGGCTAAAGCCGCAATTCTAGCGGTTACCGCCTGATTGCGCCGCGCAGATAAAGGTCCGCCAAAACAAATACCTGAACAACATCGTCGAGCAGGACCACTGGACAATCGGGCTTCTCGATATCGGAACTTCGCCGTCAATCTCAATCAAGCCTTGAGTCAGTGATGCCGACCCCGTCCGTGTAATCGAAGACCAGTACGCCTTGCGGGGCCAGCAACGGGCCGATCATTTGCTTGAACGCGTGATGCCGGGGGTCATAGAAATCGGCATCGTCGACTACCGGTTCGCCGACGTAATAGTTCCGGTCGCCCTCCGAGTCGAAGTGCAGCACGAATGCGTGCTCGAATCCCCTGTCGGCACCTTCCCCGCTGGATTGCGCGCCGGCTTCGATCGAGCGGATGTAGGGCTTGTCTTCCCGAACACAAGCGCTGCGTAGAGCCAGAAATGCTTGTATTGCGGCAGTGCGCGCGGATGCCGGCACCTCATCGGAGAAGCGAATCAGCACAATGTGTCCGACGTTGCCGCACCGATAGCTCGGTGCGGTGAACGTCGTGACGCCGACGCGCCGGAGCTGCTCTTTGAGCGTATCGATGGGCGGGCGATATGTGTCGGTGGATACGTGGCGGGTGGTCATTGCACCTCCTGTCGGGATGTAAGAGCTTGATGCTCTCCTTAGAGCATCAAGCTCAGGAAAGGCTCTCGGCAGTTCCGGCGGCGCGATCGGCTGGTCGAGCCGTCGCGTCTGCATGTTAGTCAGCAGTTGCCGCTGCACGCTCTATCGCGGCGATATCGATCTTCTTCATTTGCATCATCTCGTTCATCGCACGCCTTGCGGCATCATGATCGGACCCGTTGACGAGCTCGAGCAGCCGCCTGGGCGTGATCTGCCACGAAAAGCCCCAGCGGTCCTTGCACCAGCCGCAAGGCGCTTCCTCGCCGCCGTTGCCGATAATGGCGCTCCAGTATCGATCGGTCTCTTCCTGGTTATCTGTTTGGACCATGAAACTTACCGCCTCATTCGCCTTGAAGTTGGGCCCGCCGTTCAACCCGACGAAGCGCCGGCCGAGCACCGTGAACTCGACCGTCAACTCCGGACCCTGCCCAATGCCCGGTATGGGAGATTCATGACCTGCATCGACACGGCTGTCGGGAAAGGTGGCGGCGTAAAACTCCGCTGCTTCGCGCGCTCTACCTTGATCGAACCACAAGCATGTTACGAGTTCAGCCATCGCAATCTCCTTGAGAAAACACCCATCATCAACTGGCTTTGAGGGTAGCGTTCCAACGCCCATGCCATCGAGACAGTTGGCATCGACTGTCGATGATAGCGTGGCTTGCGTCACTTCTTTCGATCGCCGTCTCAGGTCGACCCGTGACAATCAACCGGTCCCATGGCAGCAAGTCACCGGGAGGCTAGCGATAGTTCACCAGGTCGATGATGTCATTGAGGAACCACGGCAGAATCAATTGCGTATCGGGATAGCTGACACCTACTGTAAGCCTCGGTGGCTTTGATGTGGAGTCACCGGGTGTCGCACCGCCGGTAGGGTTCAGCGTGTAGGTATTCGTGTCGGCCGGACCTGGTCGGACGGTTTGACTGGTAGCGGGCGGCCATGTCGAGCTGCAGCCGGCGGTGAGCACGACGAGGGTCACGGCGAAAGAAAACGGTTTCATGATGGTGAACTCCAACAACGTTACTTTGACAACATGGCCGGTGACGAATTCGTTCACGGTACATGCACCTTGTTATCTCGACAAAAGAGATGTCGCGGGATGCGCCAATTCCTTCCGTTTCCCTAAACACGAGGCGGTAGTGCCGTAGCAAAAAAGTCAGTCGTGCGGCGCACACGTGCCGGTACAAACCGACGTTTTGGCCAGATGAGGCTCACATCTCTGACCTCGCCTATAAATTCGTCGAGAATCGTGATCACGTCCGGATGCTGAAGTTCATCGGCAAGAGAGACCTTGGCAAAGAGGCCAATTCCGACACCGGACAGAACACCAGCCCGGATTGTTTCGACACTGTTGGACGAAAGATTTCCACGAACGGTCACGCTGAATCGACCCTCCGGCCCGACAAACGGCCAGTCTGCTGACTCCGTCAGTCCGCCGTATAAAAGGCAATTATGATCAACGAGCTCGGCAGGGGTCTTGGGTATTCCGTGTTGCTCGAAGTAGCGACGGGACCCGACGCATACGAGGGGAGTGCAAGCCACTCGCTTGACAACGGCGTCAGGTTCGTTGACTGGGCCCACGCGGATCGCCAGATCGATCCGGTCTTCCACCATATCTCGTACGGCATCCGAAAGAATAAGATCTACCTGAAGGCCGGGATTGAGTGACAACAGCTCCGGTATAAGCGGAAGAACGCGCAGACGGCCGAACGTAGAGGCCGCGGCGATCCTGACTAGACCGGAGGCATTAAGCGTGCTGCTTGTCAGTTCGCTATCGGCTTCATCCATCTCGTCCATGAGCGGTCTTGTCCGATCATAGTATCTCTGACCCTGGTCCGTCAGGGTCACGCTGCGTGTGCTGCGGTTAAATAGCATCACGCCGAGACGCTTTTCCAGCGCGCCGATGGCCTTACTGATGCCGGACTGTGAATCGCCGGTTCTACGCGCTGCGGCGGAAAAGCCGCCCGCTTCAACAACGGCGATGAAGGCGTTCAATTCGTGAAACCGATCCATGGCATTCCTCTCGTGTGACCCATTCTCTTGAAGAATAGATCTTATGAGAAATCCGTGGATTATCATTTTCGGCGATGGCAATTACCCTCTTCCTGTCATTCACGAACAGGCAGAAGGTTCCCATGTCTACTCTCGCAGGCAAGATTGCCGTCATTAGCGGCGGAACGACCGGTATCGGTTTAGCCGCTGCACAGCGCTTTGTCGCCGAAGGCGCTCACGTCTTCATTTTCGGCCGTCGGCAAGCTCAGCTCGACGCCGCCGCCAAACTGATCGGGCGCAACGTCACCGCTATTCAGGCTGACGCCGCAGACCTTGATGACCTCGACCGTGTCGCTGCGGCAGTCAGGGAAGAAAAGGGCGTTGTCGACATCATCGTGTCGAACGCCGGCTTTACGGATCAGGCTCCGATCGACACCCTCACGCCTGAGCATTTCGACAAGGCATTCAACCTCATGGCCCGCGGCCCCGTGTTCATGGTGCAGAAGCTGCTGCCGATGATGACAGGTGGTGGATCGATCATTCTGGTCTCGTCGGGCATGCACGTCATGGGCATTCCAGGCCACACCGCCTACGCGGCGACCAAGGCGGCGTTGCGTTCCTATGCCCGCACTTGGGCTGCGGAGTTCAAGGATCGCGGCATTCGCGTCAACCTGCTCAGCCCTGGCGTTACCGACACCCCGATTCTCGACGCTCAGTCGGCGCCACGCGAGGATCTGGTGAACATGTACCAGAGCATGGTCCCGCTCGGCCGACTCGCTCGGGCTGAGGAGCTTGCCAGCGCGGCGCTCTTCCTGGCGTCCGACCAGAGTTCGTACATGACCGGTGCAGATCTGATGTTCGATGGTGGTATCGCCCAGGTCTGAGACCTGAGGGTTGCTAACGTTATCTCGCCGCAACGCCACGTCATGCGATCTTCTGAACCCATCGACTCCGCCAACCCGGTGCTTCGAAGGGATCCGAAAAATACTGGGTCTCGTGAACGACTTTGCCGTTGGAGAACTCCATGATGCTGACCGTGTAAGCCGTTCGCCCCGTATAGGTGATGGCGTATTCAGTAACCCAGAGATTGCCTTCTCCTTGAATACGCCTGACCTCGAAGCCGGATGGCTTATCCGGATGATGCCCACGCAGTGCCTGCAAATTCATTCGCCCAATGATTCGTTCACCTGACTGGGGATAGTCGCAGATGGCATCGTCAGCGTAAATATCGTGTTCCGCGTCGAGATCGCCGGCCGCCGACGCCTGCCAGTGTGCATTCAGGGCTTCACGTATTGGTTCTTCCTGCATGGAGTACCTCCGGATACCGTTCACGTTTGTCTATTGCATACGTCGCGGAATGAACCCGGGGCTGCCCGTTTTGACGACTTCGTTGAACCTCTGCCTCGTCTCAATCCGGTTAATCTCGTCGAACGCGTCTGCCGGAAGCGCGGAGACATCGAAATTCTCTCGTGCGCGACCTCTTCGGCAGCAAGCCCTGTCCGTAGAGCCTCGCCCTATGCCTTGCGACGAACAACCGACGCTTGGGCCTGCAATTGCGGTGCCAGGTCCATGAAGAGAAAAACACCTGTTTGTTGAACCAGTGTAGCAAACGAATTGGCGGACTGCGGCAGAGCGTTCCGAAAGGGGGCGCCGCTCGACCTGTCGCCGCTTTGCGAGCGATCTTTATGCCGTCTTGATCTCGACCTTTCAAATACAGCGCAGTCTTGATACGGCCTCTTCTACAGTAGCGAAGGTTTCTACTGGAGATTTCCGTATGTGGTTACGCGTCCATTCGGAGCGCCGGCTTGACGCCAGCCTCCTTTCCCGCCTGTGCTATCCGGCGCTTTGCCGCTCGCTTCACCTCTGGGGGCTGCCAACATGATCGCGCTCGTCGGCTTACTCACAGCGATGCTGTTCGTCTATCTGTTCTACGCGCTGATCAAGCCCGAAAAATTCTGATGGCGCGGCGCATCTGCCGCTCGCCGGTTCTCATCAAGCATTGGAAACACCTATGAACGATCTGATATTCGTGGTCGTGACGCTTGCATTCTTCACGACCTCCGCGGCGCTTATCGTTGCGCTGGGAAAAATCTGAGAGCACTGACATGGCCTATGACTTTGCTCAACTCGTGATTGTTCTGCTGATCATGACGACATTCGTCGTCTTGCTCGGCAAATGGCTCACATGGGTCTTTACCGCCCCCTCCCACGGCCTCGCCGAACGCTGGACTTATGGTGCGCTCGGTGCCGACCCGTCCGAAGAAATGGACTGGAAGCGCTATGGCATGGCTTTGCTGCTGAGCAATGCCGCCATGATGCTGCTCGGCTATTTGCTGCTGCGAGTCCAGGACCTGCTGCCCTTCGACACCCTCCAGCGTGCCGCACAGACCCCCGATCTCGCCTTCAACACCGCAGCTTCGTTTGTCACCAATACCAACTGGCAGTCGTACTCGGGTGAGACCAGCCTGTCGAACTTCTCGCAGATGGCGGCGATCACCTTCCTGATGGTGATTAGCGCGGCCACCGGCGTGGCGGCCTGCGGCGGCTTCATCCGCGGGCTGAGCCGCCGGAGCACCGCGCATATCGGCAACTACTGGGTCGATTTCACGCGTGTTGTGTATCGTGTCCTCCTGCCGTTGTCCGTCATCGTCGCTTTGATCTATGTCTGGCAGGGGATCCCCCAGACCCTCAGCAGCGATGTGACGGCCACGACGCTCGAGGGTATCAAGCAGCAGATACTGATGGGACCGGTTGCGAGTCTCGAATCGATCAAGCACCTCGGCACGAACGGCGGCGGTTTCTTCGGCATGAACGCTGCGCATCCGTTCGAAAACCCGACGCCGCTGACCAACACGATTCACATTCTGTGCATGTTGCTGATTCCATCGGCGCTTACCTATACGTTCGGCAGCATGCTGTTACGCCGGCGCCAGGGATGGGCATTTCTCGCAGCGTTCCTCGTGATGTTTCTTGGCTTCCTCGCGCTCGTTTATAGCAGCGAACAGCATGGCAACCCGGCGCTCGGCGCACTCGGCGTAGACCAGCAGCACAGCGTGCTCCAGTCCGGCGGCAACATGGAGGGCAAGGAAACACGCTTCGGCATCGCCCAGACCAGTCTGTTCGTGGCTGTCACGACGGCCGCGACCACCGGCTCGGTCAATGCCATGCACGACTCGCTGATGCCGCTCGGGGGCCTGGTGCCGATCGCCGAAATGATGCTCAACGACGTGTTCGGCGGCGACGGGGTTGGTTTCATCAACCTGATTACGTTCGCAATCCTGACGGTGTTCCTTGTCGGGATGATGATCGGCCGGACGCCGGAGTTTCTCGGCAAGAAGATCGAAGCGCGCGAAATGAAGCTGGTCATGCTTGCAGTGCTTGCGCATCCGATCTGCATCCTCGGCTTCACGGCACTCGCAGTCCTCCTTCCCTCGACCACCGCCAGTCTCAACAATACGGGCCCGCATGGCTTTAGCGAGGTGCTCTACGCCTATACGTCGGCCACGGCGAACAACGGCTCGGCATTTGCCGGCCTGAATGCGAACACGCCGTTCTTCAACACGACGATCGGCTTTGCGATGCTGTTCGGGCGTTTCTTTACGCTGCTGCCGATGCTGGCTGTCGCCGGATCGCTTGCCGCAAAGAAGAGCATCCCCGAAGGACTCGGCACGCTACCCACCGCGACGCCGCTGTTCACCGTTCTGCTGGTTTTCGTCGTCGTGCTGGTCGGTGGACTGACTTTTTTCCCCGCGCTCGCGCTTGGGCCGATCGTCGAGCACCTGATGCTGGCTACCGGAAAACTGTTCTAAGGATCTGTCATGAGCACTCTCGAACACGCCCAAATCTCTTCGCCAGCCGTCCCGCTGACTCGCGGCCTGGCGCGCCCCGCACTGGTGTCCGCGGTCCTGTTCATGGTGGTCACGGGCCTGGGTTATCCGCTGCTGACCACGGGCCTTGCGCAAGTGCTGTTTCACAAACAGGCGAGTGGCAGCCTGGTGGAGCGTCATGGCGCCGTGATTGGCTCTGCGCTAATCGGCCAGAATTTTACGCAGCCGGGTTATTTTCATCCGCGCCCGAGCGCGACTACTGGGCCCGACCCCAAGGATGCGAGCCAGAGCATTCCGTTCCCCTACAACGCGGCGCTCAGCGGTGGCAGCAATCTCGGCCCGACCAGCAAGAGCCTGATTGACCAGGTTCGCAACCGGGTTCATGTGTACCGCCAGGAGAACGGCCTTGGCGGCGACGTGCAGATTCCCGTCGATGCGGTGACGGCATCTGCGTCGGGGCTCGACCCGGACATCTCGCTGGCCAACGCCAGCCTGCAAGTGCCCCGTATCGCACGCGCACGCGGCTTGTCCGAACAGCAGGTTAGAACCTTGCTCGACGAACAGGCGTCGCCGCGTCAACTCGGCGTGCTCGGCGACCCTCGTGCGAACGTGCTGGCGCTCAATCTCGCGCTCGATGCGCTTATGCCGCAACCGTCCTCGGCAAAATAAGCGAGGAACCTCAATATGAATGCAAAAGAAGACTTTTCCACCGCTGAAATTGAAGTAACCCGCGCGTCTGTGGCCCCTCCGCTCTGGCGAGAGGTCGCCGTCGAGGCGTTGAAGAAGCTGACGCCACAGGCCCAGTGGAAAAACCCAGTGATGTTCGTCGTCTACCTGGGCAGCATCGTCACGACGCTGCTTTGGCTGCAGGCCTTGCGCGGCGAAGGGGATGCTTCGGCGGGTTTTATCCTTGCGGTGACGGTATGGCTGTGGTTTACCGTATTGTTCTCGAACGCGGCGGAAGCCCTCGCCGAAGGCCGTAGCAAGGCGCAGGCGGCGGCCTTGCGCGGCGCCAGGAAACGGGTTCTCGCGAGGGTCCTCGCCGAACCCCGCTACGACAGCGCGACCCATTTCGTGCCCAGCGACGAACTCGTGGCGGGCAAGATCGTGCTGGTGCTGGCCGGCGAGATGATTCCTGCCGACGGCGATGTCATCGAAGGTGTGGCGTCGGTTGACGAATCGGCCATCACGGGCGAATCCGCACCGGTGATCCGCGAATCGGGCGGTGACTTCTCTTCGGTAACGGGTGGCACCAGGGTGCTCTCGGACTGGATCATCGTGCGCATCACGGCCAACCCCGGCGAGGCTTTTCTCGACCGCATGATTGCCATGATCGAAGGCGCCCGCCGTGGCAAGACGCCGAATGAAACCGCGCTCACGATCCTGCTGGTGGCGCTGACCTTGGTGTTCCTGCTGGTGTGCGTCACGCTGCTGCCCATCTCGAGCTTCAGCGTGACCTTGGCGGGCGCCGGCAAGGTGGTCAGCCTGACCGTGCTGATCGCCTTGCTCGTCTGTCTGATCCCGACCACGATCGGCGCATTGCTGTCGGCCATCGGCATCGCCGGGATGAGCCGCATGCTGCGCGCCAACGTCATCGCGACCTCGGGCAGGGCTATCGAAGCGGCTGGCGACGTCGACGTGCTGCTGCTCGACAAGACCGGCACCATCACGCTCGGCAATCGCGCGGCTTCGGCGTTTCTGCCCGCACCCGGCATCACCGAACGCACGCTGGCCGACACGGCGCAACTCGCTTCGCTCGCCGACGAGACGCCCGAAGGTCGTTCGATCGTCGTGCTGGCCAAGCAACGCTTCGAGTTGCGTGGACGCGAACTGGGCGATAGCGTGCCGATCGCATTCAGTGCGCATACGCGGATGAGCGGTGTCGATTGCGGCGGGCGGCGGATTCGCAAAGGCGCAGCCCAGGCGATCCGCACCCACGTCCTCAACCTTGGGGGAAGCTGGCCTGCCGAGATCGAACGCACAGTCGAAGACGTGGCGCGGCGCGGCAGCACCCCGCTCGTCGTCGCGGACGAAGCTCGCGTGCTCGGTGTCATCGAACTCAAGGACATCGTCAAGGGCGGGATCAAGGAGCGCTTCGCCGAACTTCGCCGGATGGGGATCAAGACCGTCATGATCACGGGCGACAACCGCCTCACGGCTGCTTCGATCGCCGCCGAAGCGGGAGTCGACGACTATCTCGCCGAAGCGACCCCGGAGGACAAACTCGCGCTGATCCGCAAATACCAGGCCGAGGGCCGGCTCGTCGCGATGACCGGCGACGGCACCAACGACGCGCCCGCGCTCGCGCAGGCCGACGTTGCCGTCGCGATGAACAGCGGCACCCAGGCCGCGAAGGAGGCCGGCAACATGATCGACCTCGACAGCAACCCCACCAAGCTGCTGCGCGTGGTCGAAGTCGGCAAGCAGATGATCATGACACGCGGTGCATTGACGACTTTCAGCGTTGCGAACGACCTCGCGAAATACTTCGCGATCATTCCTGCTGCCTTCGTCGTGACCTATCCGGCGCTCGGCGCGCTCAATGTTATGGCGCTGCACAGCCCGGCATCGGCGATCCTGTCGGCGGTCATCTTCAACGCATTGATCATCGCCGTGCTGATCCCGCTCGCGCTCAAGGGCGTCAAGCATCGTGCGGAGCCCGCGCAACGCCTGCTGACGCGCAACCTGCTAATCTACGGGGTTGGCGGCGTGATCGCGCCGTTTGTCGGGATCAAGCTGATCGACTTGCTGATCACCCCGTTCTTCTGAGGCGGTCCTGCATGCGGGCGGATCGGCCTTGTACATAAAAGAGTCCATGTCCGCCGAACGTTTCTATTGGCCGCTCGTCCTGGCGACCCTGGCATGCGCCGCGACCACGGTCGTAGCGAGCCAACTGCTGCAGGTATTCGACCTCTCCAATGTGGTCGGGCTGTTCCTCTTCACTGTCGTGCTCGTGGCCCTGTGCCTCGGGCGCGTCGCCGGGGCCTGGACTGCGCTCCTGAGCGTGGCGAGCTTCGACTTCTTCTTCGTTACGCCGCGCTTCTCCTTCGCAGTATCCGACGCGCAATATCTGTTCACCTTCGTGCTGATCCTGGCCGTCGCGCTCGTGACCGGTCAACTTGCCGCGCAACTTCGTCTCAAGGCCCGCGTGGCAACTGCCGGGGAGCACCATGCGGTCGCCGTGGCGAGGGTTGCGCGCGAACTTTCGGGGGCGCTCAGGGTGGACCAGATCAGCGCGATCTGCTCGGGAACGATCGCGCCACTGTTTGCGGCCCGGGTCGCACTGGTGCTGCCCGATAGCAAAAACGAACTGGCCTGTGTTCACCTGGAGGACTTTGTCGATACCTCGATTGCGCAATGGTCCTACGATCACGTGCAGCCGGCGGGGATCAGCACGCCGACGCTGCCGGGCGCGAGCGCCCTGTATTTGCCGCTCAAGGCGCCGATGAGCACGCGCGGCGTGCTGGCGGTGCGCATCGATGAAACCGCCCGGCCCAGCGAACCGGCCGACCGCCGGCTACTGGAGGCCTGCTGTTCGCTGATTGCACTCGCCCTCGAGCGCACGCATTTTGTGGAGATCGCACAGGACACCCTGGTGCGCATGGAAGGCGAGCGACTTCGCAGCGCCTTGCTTGCCGCCGTCTCGCATGACCTGAAGACCCCACTCACCGCGATTCGCGGTCTGGCCGAAACGCTCGAACAGACGCCTGATTTTCCGGCTGCCGAGCGGGTCGGCATGTCGCGTGCAATCCGCATGCAATCGGAAAGCCTGCACCGCCTCGTCACGAATCTGCTCGATCTGGCGCGCATGCAAAGCGAAGGGGTGCGGCTCAACAAGGAGTGGAACGACTTGGGCGAAGTGGTGGGCAGCGCGCTCGCGCGACTGTTCGACGGGCTTGCCGCGCATGAGGTGCGAACCCAGCTCGCGCCGGATTTGCCCCTGATCGAGCTCGATGCGATCGCATTCGAACGGGTGCTCGTCAACCTGCTCGACAACGCGGCAAAATACACCCCGGCGGGTACCCGAATCGTGATTCGCTCCAGCGTCGCGGACAATACGCTGCATCTGTTCGTCGAAGACAATGGCCCGGGCCTGCCTGGTCTGAATGCCGAGCATCTGTTCGAACCGTTCACGCGGGGCATCAAGGAATCGTCAATCAGCGGGGTGGGACTGGGTCTTGCGCTCTGTCGCACGATCGTTGCGGCGCATGGCGGCACGATTCGCGCTCAACGGCTCACGCCGCATGGGGTGCGTTTCGAGATCTGTTTGCCGATCGGCACGCCGCCAGAAATCGAACAAGAGATATTTGCATGAACAAACCGCGCATTCTGCTCGTAGAAGACGAGGCTGACATTCGCCGCTTCATTCGCATCTCGCTGGAGCGCGAAGGCATGTCTGTATTCGAGGCAGCCGATGCCGCGCAAGGTCGCATCGACTCCGCGAGCCGGCAGCCCGATCTGCTGATTATCGACCTGGGCCTGCCGGATGAAGACGGCAAGCTCCTGATCCGCCAATTGCGTGGCTGGACGAGCGCGCCTGTGCTGGTGTTGTCGGCACGCGACCGCGAAGAGGAAAAGGTCGAGGCGTTGAACGCAGGCGCCGACGACTTTCTGACCAAGCCTTTCGGCGTGCCCGAACTGATTGCTCGAGTGCGCGCGCAATTGCGCCGGGCGAGCATTGTGACGAGCGGCGGGCCGGCATCGTCGATCGTGCGCTTCGGGGACATCAGCGTCGATCTTGCGACGTATGAGGTTGTCCGGGCGGACGAGCCGGTTCATCTGACGCCCACGGAATTCCGGCTGCTCGCCGCGCTGATCCGCGGCTATGGACGCGTCATCACTCACCGCCAACTGTTGATGGACGTGTGGGGACAGGGCTATAGCAACCGGCCGCAATATTTGCGGGTGTACATGGGCACGTTGCGGCAGAAGCTCGAGGCCGATCCAACCCGTCCCCAGCATCTGATTACGGAACTCCAGGTTGGGTACCGGCTGGCGGGGTTGGCGGTCTGAGTCGGGCTGATTCGCACGCGGGTTCTGAGCGTGCCGACCGAGTAACTTCTGTCGGGCCCGAAGACTCCCCGAATATCGTCGGCGCATGCCATCACGCATTCATAGTCTTGAACTGCATTGTGGTCTGAGAGAACCTGCAAGGACAGGAGAGGCGTCTCATGATCGCGAGGAGGTACGAAGGTCTCGGGAATGAAGGCTATTACAGGTGGACTCTCTGGTAAATGAGAAGAGGACTTCGCTCTGGTGAGTTCTAGATTGTCACCCATCTTTCTATCGCAGTCGAACGGCTGAAAGTGGCCGAGGGTACAACATCGGGCAGATCGCCGAAGCAGCGCACTGCCAAACGCGGTGATACGATTCGATGCGATTTTGCGAGCGGTGTCCGCATGGGTGGAGCTCACTCGCGAGGATCTCTGAGGCAGGCGTGAGGTAAGGCTTTGAGAGATGGCCCACGCGATTACCTACGCCGAGTAATTTTGTGTCCGCCCACTATCGACCCGTTCCTGCCCTTGACTTAGAGTTTGTACGAATGTCGCTGCGGCGCTCCAAAGCGGCCGTTCTGTTACTCGTTCCCGAGGGTCCGGGCCCCGCGATCTGATCGGCATTTCAATCGATCGAATCGCTATACAGCGCCTCATTGTCCGGCGCATAACCTGATCTCAGTCGGGTCCGAACACTGGCAAATGGATTTGCTAGCTGACGCCCTGAGCGGCCGCCGCGAGCGCTTTCATCGCCAACATGTAGGGATACGGGCCATGGCTGATTCGGGCGACGCCATTTTCCGCGAGTTCCGCGATGGAAGGCGTTTCTGCCAGACGCATGATGTTGACCGGGAGAGGTGATGCAGCCGTCAACTCGCGAATGAGCGCTGGCGATTGAAGGCCTGGCACGAAGAGACCGTCGGCCCCCGCTTTTGCATACGCCCGTCCTCGCGCTAGCGCTTCCTCGACCATGCGACTATCGTGCTCTTCCGGTGGGCGGGTGAAGAATACGTCAGTGCGCGCATTGATGAAATACTCAACTCCTGCGCGATCAGCAGCACTTCGCGCCGCGACGATACGAGCGGCCGCGTCCTCGACAGCGCGCAAGGCACCTGTCACAGGAAAGCTATCCTCGATGTTGCAACCGCTTGCCCCTGCTTCGATGCTGAGCGTTATCGTTTCGGCGACGTCGTCGAGTCTCTCTCCATAACCACTTTCCAGATCCACGGTGACCGGAAGGTCCGTCGCACGTACGATCTTTGCGAGCACCTCTATGACGAGCGCCCGCGGCATCTTTTCTCCATCGGGAAAACCGTTGGCCATGGCCACTGACCAGCTTCCTGTCGCCAGCGCAACGGCGCCTGCCTTGGCCACGGTGGCAGCGCTTCCCGCATCCCACACATTGAACAGGACCAGTGGATTTCCCGCGCGATGAAGTGATCGAAAATATGCATTCTTGTCATTGCTGCTCATGCTCGTTTCTCCTTGACAATATCGGGCTGGACACTGCGCCACAGGAAACCGCCACCGTATCGAGTGCGGCGAGAAAATCCCGGGCATCAAAAATTTCTCCTAGACTTACGACACCACCTCCCTGCGCGACCTTGTCGCTCAGGAGCCGAGCGGTCGCCTCCACGATGATCGGTGCACTGACCGCATAGATGTCACGTCCCGTTGCTGTGACTCGGCGCGTCGTTCCGCTCTGTTCGATGACCACATCCACAACGAATTGTTGGGCCGATCGTCCCTGCTCGTCGTGAGGCTGAGGCGCTGGCGTATTGGGATCGCGAATGTCGCGCAGGGCCGAGAGAGCGAACCAGGATTCAACCGTGTCGATGCGCAAATGACGCGAGATGGTGAGCACCTCCGTAAAAGGGAGCATCACCACGTCCGTGTTGCCGAACGGCGACCGGAAAGACCACACCCCTTCGGGCGCAGGCTGCGGAACAGGCACCAGTCGCCCCTCCTCCTGGATGAGCCGTGTTGCGCGATTGCGTTCGCCGGTCAGCCGCGTTCCACGCGTCGGATGCCAGCTGTCGAGGCCGATGGCGATATCGACCCTGTCGATAGCCTTATCTTTATCTGCGGCTGCCGTGACGAGCAAATCGGCAAGTCCACCATAGAACGCCGCTGCGGGGATGAGCGTCACCCCCGCAGCGCGTGCTCTCGTATCACGTTGCTCGATCAGCGCCTGGAGCGCGGGCTGTTCCGCCGTGACGTCGAGATAAGGAATCCTGGCGCGCAGCGCAGCATCGGCGACCGGCAACGCCGTATCGAGAAAAGGTCCGGCGCAGTTAATGACGGCGTCCGTGCCGCGAAGCGCCGCGTCGAGTTGCTCAGGATCGCCGATGGCAGCGACGCGCCATGGAGTCGAGTCACTGACACTGCTTTGCCTCAAGCGCGCAGCATCGCGCCCTATCCGGACTACGCCGAGCCCGCGCCGCTTTAATTCAGCGACAACAAAGCTTCCCGTGTGGCCTGTAGCACCGTACACCGCAACAGTCATTCGGTCGTTCATGGTTGACTCCGATACATGGTTGATTACGCTACAGACCTGTCTGTGTTTATAATACAGACCTGTAGCGCCGTCAAGCTTCGAGTGCTATGCTAGACAACAGTGTTTCGGCATAAGAAATCTTTGAGGTTGAACCAGAATGAAGAAGGGAGCACAAGCGCACGGACTCGCACCTGATACGCGTGAGCGCATTCTGCGGACCGCCAGCGAACTTTTCTATCGAGAGGGCACGCGTGCAGTTGGCGTCGACCTTATCGTGGCGCGGGCGGGTGTCGCCAAGACGAGCCTTTATCGTCATTTCGGGACGAAAGATGACCTGATCGAAGCTTTTCTTCGCCTTGAGGATGAAGACTTCTGGGGGCATTGGGATGCGGTTGCCGCGCAGCACAAAGGCGCGCCGCGTGAGGAACTGGACGCACAACTTCAATGGATTGGCGAACGGATTGCGCGTCCGGGTTATCGAGGCTGCCCGCAGATCAATATCGCCGCGGAATATGCGGACGAGAACCACCCGGCCCGCAAGGTCGCGGTGGCGCACAAGCAAGAACTGCGACGGCGACTCGCGGATCTGGGGCGAGCCTTGCGCGTCGAAGAGCCGGAGACTTTTGCTTTACGGCTAGGCACGGTCATCGACGGCGCACTCAGTAGCGGGCAGGCGCTGCACGCAGAGGGACCCGTACGGTTCCTGCAGGAACTGGCGCAAATACTGATCCCGAAAAAAGCAAAGAGGTAACCCACGCATTCTGTTGCTCAAAGCTTGCGCTTCGTTCTCAGTCGAAAAGGCCCGAGTCCTCTGGCTGAGACGACGGCTGCGCTGCAGCGGCATATTGGGACTACTCGACGAACTGGTCAGTGACGGTATTTTCTGGACGGCTTGCAATCGCCGCTCCGTCCAACGGCTCCACAGTAGTTGTCAGCGGACATTGGCAAGTATTTCGGGAATGACTGTTCATGGCCGGATTCCGTAAGTGGCCTTCACTTGCGCGCCTGCCAAACCGACTCGCTCCAGGTCGGTGCCGCTGTCCGGATGATGTCGAGGACATCTGGCGGGACGTCGCCCGCTCCGGTAAGTTGGCGCACCTCCAGTACATCGTCCGTGCCGAGACCGGATGGCGCGCGCAATGCCCAGGAAATCGCCTCCTCAAGCGATCCAACTTCGATGATGTAAAAGCCACCGACCAGTTCCTTGGACTCGGCAAATGGACCATCAACGATGTAGCGTTTCCCCTTGCTAACCGCAATTCGCGCTCCGGGCGCTGCTGGGTTCAAGCCTTCGGAAGCCACCAGGACACCGGCCTTGTGCATCTCCTCGTTGAACCTCATGTATGCCGTGAGAAGGGTCTCGTCCAAACCGCCACCGGCATCCGGCTCCTTATTGTCTGCGCTCGCCTGGGCTGTGATGATGAATCGCATCGTTGTTCTCCTGAGTTGACTGGTGCTTCAGGACTACGACGAACGAAGGGTTATCGAATCGACACGTTGCGGCCGATTTCGATGATTCCTGTCGCAGCCCACCAGGCCGATGACGCGCGCCTCTGTAAGACTTGAAATAATAGGGATCCCAGCATACCCGAAAGAATACGTTCACGACGGGCAGCTAGTGGCCAAACGCAGGCGAATACCAAACCAACGTTGCGCCCTGCCTATCATCGATCTGCATCCGGCGCGGGTCGACCCGCGCCGGTCGGTCGAATTTCTACAAACCGGCCATTCGCCCGACGCAGCAAATCGCAACGCCTACGCCAATCGCAGATCCCACAACACATCGAGTACGTGTTGCGTTGAACGCTCGACGTTGCCGGCACGATGCGCAATGCCGAGCCGACGCCACAACGCCGGGCGTAGCGGACGCATGGCGATGCGCGTGTCGGGTAGCGGGATAGTGGCCTCGTGGGGCAAAAGCGCTGCGCCGTAACCTGCCGCTACCAGACTCTTGATGGCGTCGTTGTAGTTGAGCTGAATGCGCGGCGCAGGATGTTGCCCTCCGATCGCAAACCACTCCGCAGTCAGACGCGAGAGACGCGTGGTCGCGTCATTGAGAATGAGGGGTTGAGCGGCGAGCCATCCAGGCGTGACGCGCGCCGGACACCGCCAGTGCGCTGGCACAAAGGCCATCACGGGGTCACGGCGCCAGGGCTTTATCACGAGTCCAGCCATCGCAGGCTGAGGTAGTGCGACCAGCCCGACATCCAGCGTCCCGTCCGCCAAGCGGGTTAGCGTTTCTTGCGAAGTCAGTATCGCGATCTGAACGTCGATAGCGGGATGATGCTTGCGCAGCACGTCAAGTGCTTCAGGCAGCAGGTGCGCAATCGCGCCGGTCGATGCTCCAAGCCGAACGCGTCCGCCAAGCCCTTGAACCTGGCGCTGAACCTCGTCTAGCGCCTGTTCCGCGTCGGCCAGCAATCGACGCGCGCGTTCGATCAACAACTCGCCCGTTGCCGACGGCCGAATATGGCCCCGCTTCCGCGACAGGAGCGGAGCCCCGATGCGGTCTTCCAGATCAGCGATGTGGAGGCTAACCGTCGGTGGTGCCAGATTCAACGCGCGAGCCGCGTCGGCAAATGAGCCTTGGTCGGCAATAACGACCAGAGTGCGCAAGCGGTCCAGACTGATCTCTCGCATATAGCCGTCCAAATTCAGAGAAACTGAATGTTTGCGTTGTGAAATTCAACTTTCGCTATTTTAGCGGTGCGCGGAAGATAGCAGCCTGCTTTTACCTGTTATTGGCCAGCCAACGGAGCATTCCACCCATGAGCTCTCCCCTTGTTTTCATCGACGGCGATCAAGGCACCACCGGATTGCAAATTCACGAACGGCTTCGCAACCGGACCGATCTGACAGTGATAACGCTTCCCGCGGCGGAACGGAAGGATTCCACGCGTCGCGCCGAAGCCATCAACGCCTGCGACATCGCCATCCTCTGCCTGCCCGATGCCGCTGCGCGCGAGGCGGTGGGCGCCATTGTTAATCCCGCCGTCAGAGTCATCGACGCGAGTTCTGCTCACCGCACACAGTCGGACTGGACATACGGCTTTCCGGAAATGACACCCGGACAGGCTGAGCGCATTGCGAACGCACGCCGGGTCACCAATCCCGGTTGCTATCCGACAGGTGCAGTTGGCTTGCTGCGCCCCCTGCTGCAGGCTGGGTTGATACCGGGCAACTACCCAATCAGCATTTACGCTGTGTCCGGCTACTCTGGTCGCGGGCGTGCCGGCGTGGAGGAACATGAGGGACAAGGTGCCGCCAACGCGCTTCCATACCAGGTGTATGGTCTGGAACTCGCGCACAAGCACGCGCCGGAGATCCAGCAGCACGCCGGCCTCGCGCAGCGTCCGATCTTCGTCCCTGCGTATGGAGCGTTCCGACAAGGGATCGTGCTGACGGTGGCCCTGGATTTGCGGCTGCTTGCGCCTGATGTGGATGGCGCCACGTTGCACGCATGCCTCGCACGCCACTATGCCGGGGCGGCCCACGTACAGGTCTTGCCGCTCCGCGAATCGTCCGTCTTGAAGCACCTGGACCCACAGGTATTAAGCGGCACGAACGACATGCGCCTAAGCGTGTTTACTAACATCGAGCACGGGCACGTCCTGCTGTCCGCGGTTTTCGATAATCTCGGCAAAGGCGCATCCGGCGCTGCGGTTCAGAATCTGAACCTGATGCTCACGCAGCAATAGCAGCCAATGGCTCGAGCTAACGTTCGGCTGCACTGATATGCCAACGATTGTTGTCGATCTAAACGTGGCCGTCGAATGTCTCATACTGGGCCGGAGTCCGACGACGACCGGCTCTGATCGACCCGAAGCTGACTTTCAGTATTTCCGAGAACGGTCATTCAGTCGCCTATCGGCTGCCTATGAGGCGTATAGCTTCCCGTCCTCGTCGACCCAAATGACACCCGGGATCATGTAAAAATAAACTGTTAGCTCTGGATCGTTTGCATTCGATACGTGACGCGGCCATTGGGCCACGAGCTGGCGAACAATCTCATCGGGGGGCTCGTGCCACTGTGCATCTCGATCGTAGATAGTGTATCGAGGATGTGGATTCGCAGGAGACGTATAGCAGTCAGCTCCTGGTGCAATGAACATGATCTTGCCCTGATCCAGCAATTGTCGTACTACGTCAAAAAATGCAGCTTTATGCTCATCGAATGAGAAGGTTGGATTCCAGTGCCTAATCGAGTCAAAGAGCCCTGTGATCCAAAGACCAAATGAATCTCGAATAATCTCATCAATGTGGTCTATCTGCTTCATTGCTGAACACCAGCCTGTGCAAGGTTGATCGGGAACTGTTCGTCCTATCGGTCGTCCGTTCGTACCACCGTTCACCGTTTCAGTGCATGAGCTACGATTTCGCGCAGTCCTTCAGCGCCGCCTTTATGGAAAGTAGGGACAGTTCATCGTCAATCACGTTGGACAGACGTGAACGCAAGATCATAAGGATTTCCGTTCCAGTGGCTCCTTGAGACATTGCAGCCAGAAGCTGCTCTGCGTGCCCCTCAAAGCCGGCATCGGCAAGACGCCGTGCCAGCTCTCTGGTGTCATCGAATACGTGCGTCATCTGTAGGTCCGATCAGAAAGAGAAAGGAATTCTAACGGCGGCTAGAGCGAGCGATTCTGGCGGCCTACGTCTCCAGCAGCACGAACGGCTGGCCGTCGTTTGTTGCTTGCCAGTGTCGACGATCCAGACCGCGCTGCCGAACATCCGCTCATGGATATACCCCGATGGCGACCGCCCCAGCTCGACCCGCTCCTGCCTTTCATCTTTCTCCTAAGCAGACACTCCGCTCGCATCAATCAATACAGATCGTCCACGTGTACTTCGGCTCGCCAGCACGCGTATAAGGTTCGGATCAGATCAATTGAGCCGGTCACTTACCGTCGCAAGTGACCGGCTTCTCGTCAAAAAGCCAAACACGCCGACTAACTTACTTTAAGCTCGCCGAGCGACATCTGCTTCGGCACTTGGCGACAGGTTCGGCTTGATGCCGCTGACGAGATACATCAATGCTGCACCGCCAAGCACAACGGATCCAGCACCGATGGCCTGCGCATATCGTGTTTGGTTCTCAACATCTCTCGCCCACAGTGCATCGAATAGCGAGGCATCGCCGCCTCCGGCAACAAAGAACCCCCGCGTCTCTGATTTCCGAGCCGGGTCGTCAGCTTGTTGCCACGCTTTCATACCGTCAACAATGATTCGTTGCTCCGCTCGTTCGTACGGCGGATAAAGCGGAATAGCCTTATCCGATATCCATGTCCGTATTTGCTTGAGGCCGACCTGATTGAAATAGCCGGGAACAAGTCCGCCGAGTGAATGATCCCCGCGCCCCAGTACTCGACGTCCACGCTCGATTGTCAAGGCGAACTCGTAACCTTCCGCACATTCTTTCGAGGTGAATTCGTCGCCGAACGATGAGCGCATCGTTGTCGCACACAGGTTGTCGGGTTCTACACAAAGAAGCAATCCGCCTGGCTTCAGAACACGAAGCATCTCGCGCATCGCGTGCTGAGGATCGCTTACGTGAATCAACACTGTCTGGCACGTGACGAAGTCAAAACTGGCGTCAGCGAATGGAAGTGATAGCGCATCGCCATACTCGACACGAACGTCCAGTCCTCGATCACGCATCGTGGCTGTCCATGCGGGAGCATCGCGCACCCACTTCGGATCGGCGTCCACGCCACGCACTATCGCACCTGCGGCCAGGTGTGGCGCGATGATCCGCGTCCAATGCCCCAATCCGCATCCGACATCGAGCGCGGAGTGCTTCGATGCCAAATTCAACCGCTGGGCGATCAAATTGACGAAATCCGCGTTCCACCAATGATCGCGGTAATCGCCGAAATACTCTTCTGAATGACCTGTTTCGTTCATGCTATTGACCTTTTGATTGTGCATACGCTCGACAAACGAGCGAAAAAACACGCTCGGCAGAAAACTCATGCTAAGCGGCTTATGTGTGGCAATACGCACAAGGTCAAGTTACAAGGACAAATTCCTGCTTCAGTTGCTGATCTGGCCTGCAAAGGTACTCGGACGAAATACGGGGCGCAATATCTCCTTGCGCGCGGACACGCGCGATATGAACGGTTGCGAAATGCCTAATGACTGTCGACAATCTACGGATGCATGCCGATTGACCGTTGTTGGCCGGGTGCCGACTCATGCAAATTGCATACGCAGTTCAACCTCGCTAGGCTGCGATCGGCAGCACGCGACCCGAAGCTGTCTCTCGACGTTCTCCAAAGCGGTACTTGGTTTGTACATCAACAATTGTGCTATGCGTTTAGCCCTTTGTTCGGAGCTTGATTGCCGCCTGACGGTCGGATGTATTGACATTTTCATGTGCCTCGGGGCGTTCTCGATCCGCCGTTCAATCGCTGATTTCGATTAATGCTATTGAGCCGAGCGTCTCGGTATCGGTATGGATCGCGTGATAACAAACGCGGCTTTTTCAAGTTTTGCTGTGTCTTGCTCGGGTGGCACGCCTTGCGCACGGTCAGGGGCGTACACGTTGTCCAGCGTGGATTGCAGTAAGCCCTTGGAATTTTTGTCGTTCGCCAGTTTGATGGTCACCGCTCCGCCAGTCTCGGTTGCTGTCCTGGCCAAGATTTGTTGCTGAATGATGTAGTTGTTGACCTCGGCCCTCGCAGTCATCCCGACGCCTACGAAACCAATCATCATCCGATACTTCGGATCATCGGGCGGGAGTTTGCCGACCAGCGCATCATATAGCCGCCGATCATTGTCATAGTTGCGAAAGTAACTGAGACCATGACTTAGATCTCCGACCAGTTCGCCCGGCGATGCGGCGACCACATCGGAACTGATCACAATTTGCTTGATGCCGTCAGGGAGCACCAACATCTTCGCCCCGCTCCAATCCTCCTTCAAATCGCCAAATGGCAACGCCGTATGCGCATTAACGGCATCTCGATAGTCGCTCAACTCCGAAACCATTAGCGGACTCGCGTTGATGAGATTCAGGATTGGTTCGGCAGGCTTTCCGAGCACTCCCCACATCGACTCGTCGCCCGAGAGCCGATTCCCGGACTGGCTAAGTTGAGGTATCTGAGCTACCGCACCCTCGTTTTTTGAAACGGTCGCGGCGTCCAGCTGGACGGCAGCCGCGATTCCATCGCTCCCATACAAAACACAAGCGAGTACCAATACACCTTGAACAAAGCGTTTCGTCCTAATGGTTTTTTTCATTTGCTTTCCGGTTCATTGTCGCGGACACGCCGCCAAATTGTCATCGATCCTGCCCGCCGCGTCGAACGACCGCTGCTGGCCGGGAGCGGTCCTCCCCCGGCGTCCCCTCACGCGACCAATTCCCGATGCAAGGCCCGATATTCCTGCGAAAGTTTGTGCCCAGGCTCGAGGTGAATGAGCGGTTTTGCCTGCTGATGCGATTCGCGGATCTTCACAGACGAAGACAGCCGTGAAGCCAGCACCGGCAAGCCCTCACCGATAAGCTCATCAACCAGCTTTTGGGGCAGGCTCGCGCGCGGCTGAAACTGGTTGATGACAATCCCTTCCACCTCCAGCGCGTCGTTGTGGTCCTGCTGGATCTCCTTCACGTTTTCCAGCAAGGTGTAAAGCGCGCGCCGGGAAAAATCGTCGCAGTCGAACGGAATCAGGCAACGCTCGGCCGCGATCAGGGCGGAGCGCGTGTAGAAGTTCAAGGCAGGGGGCGTGTCGATGTAAATCGCGTCATACATGTCGAGTTCGTTGAGCGCGTCACGCAACTTGTAGATCTTGTAACGGGATTCTAGTTTGCCATGCAGCGTGTCCAGATCAGGATGAGCGGGCATGACGTCGAGGTTCTCAAACGGTGTCGGATGAATGAACGATGTAACTTCGACAGGCTTGAAGCTGAACGTGAGCGCGGTTTCAAAGAAGCCGGCCACGGTGGGACTGGCCTCGCCGACCTGCGAGCCGAGCAGGTATTGGCTTGAATTCGCCTGAGCATCCAGGTCGATGACCAGTGTGCGGATACCTTCGCTGGCGCTGATGGCCGCCAGGTTACAAACTATGGTCGATTTACCTACGCCACCTTTCTGATTGAATACGACGCGCCGCATATTCTCCCCTTGAACGGAAGCCACCCAGGAGCGCTCAGCATACCTGAGCCAGCGGAGCTGGGTAGATGCGATCGGTTATTTTGTGGCGGGGAAAACGGTGCCGGTGAACGGCGAAGCCCGTCACCGCGATAGGCGTTTGCGGAAAAAGACCACACGCTCGGTTTCCTCGAAGCCAAGGGCACGGTGCAACGCCTGAGCGTAGACGTTGTCGATCTGTGTATCGGACCCGAATTCTGTACAGGCGTGCGCGGAGCCCCATTGACCAATGGCGGCACACAATGCTCTCGCGATACCTGCCCGGCGCGCATCTGGGAGGACGTAAATGCCTTCGAGAAAGAGTACGGGCGACGTCTTGCAACCGTTGACGTAGTCGTGACGCACTGCGGCCTCGGCGAAACCAACTGGCACGTTGTCGTCAGAAAATGCGATCAATGCGGCATAGCGATGCTGCTCGGCAATCAGTCGCTGAGTTTCGAGAATGTGGTCGTCGAGGCCCACGCGTTGTTAAGGCGTGTCTCCGGAAAGCGAATTTTTCGTACGCGAAAGCATTCGAGTTTCCCGAGGTGGCATCGACAGGCGGCGGGTAATTGTTTCGACGGCCTGCTCAACGGAAACGTTAGCTGTGTCGACTACAAGATGCTCCGAGTCCCATGGATCATATCGACGTTCGAGCACGTTCTTCCAGGTCGGCAGCGTGTGGCCAGAGATATCGGGCTGGCGCCCCTCGACCCTCAGACGGTGCGTTGTCGTGTCGGAACAAATCAACTCGATCTCGAAGATCCGCACACCCGCCTCGAGCGCCACCTTTCTCCAGGCAGCACGCGTAATCTGCAACGAATTGACCGAGTCTGCGACGACGGTCAACCCAAGACGTAAGTTATCGCCCGCAACAGCATATGCGGCCAGATAGCCGTCAGGTCCGATATCTGCCCGACCGCTCCCGGACGAGATGAATGCCTGTTCCAACGTATCGATACGCAGATAAACTGCGGCGAGCTTGCGAGCGAGTGTTTGCGCGACCGTTGTCTTTCCGGTTCCCGGCAGTCCTCCGAAGGCAATCAACATTTTCGACGCTCCCTGTATTCGGATCTCGGCCTCGTTCGGCCAACCGTTGCAATACATCTTTGGCTGCGGCTTGAACGGCTTGACCTATCACCCCATCCAGCGTGAATTTACTTCCACGTACTGGCTCGGCGTTTCGCCAAGCACACGGCGGAATGCGGCGGCAAACGCGCTCGGACTCGCGTAGCCGAGATCCAACGCTACCACGGTCACTGGCTGCCCCAGGCTCAGCCGTTTGATCGCAGCCAATAAGCAAACCTGTTGCCGCCATTCTGCAAAACTTACGCCGGACTGGGCTCGGAACAAGCGCGTGAAGGTCCGCCGGCTCATTCCCGCTTCGGCCGCAACGGTATCCAGATCAATTGCGATCGAGGGCTCGACGAATATGCGCCGGCACACTCGTGCGAGACGAGGATCGGCGGGCAGCGGGGCGTTCAGCGAAAGCTGCGGCATGGTCGCTATCTCTGCAACCAGTAATGCCATCAATTTGCCGGCGCGTCCGTCATCGTCGTAAAGAGCGGGCAGATCAACAGCCTCGTCGAGCAGTTGCCTCAATAGCGGTGAAACACCATACACGCCACACTGGTCAGCCAGCCCGGCCGCTCGTGATGCCTCGTCCGAGACGAACGTGTTTAGCATCGTTACCGCGCCGCTCATCGTCATTTCGTGTTCGACACCCGCTGGCACCCAGCACGCCCGCTGCGGTGGCACGAGCCAGTTGCCCTCAGGTGTCGAGAGACTGATTGCGCCACGAGAGGCAAATGCGAATTGCCCACGCCGATGCGAGTGCGAGGGGTATGTCGAACCGGCCGGATAGTCGTTCACGGTCATGACAACGCTGCGAGGAATGTCCTCGTACGGATCGAGCATCGTATTGAGCATAGCGTTAAGCATGGCCCAAATTCTACAGCGATTGACCCGGTACCGAAGGCGGGCCATCTCCGTCGCTTTTACGATGTAACGCATGAGCGTTGAATAACGCACGTCAAAGCATGTCGTTACCTGGAGAAAGCATGGAGAAGAAGCATCTTGCCCTCGCGTTACTAGTCACATTGGTATGGGGCACCAATTTTCCGATCACCAAGCTCGGTTTGGACTCGGTGGACCCGTTTGTGCTGACCGGAATCCGCTTCGCGCTGGCTGCGATTCCGTGGGTGTTTTTCATCCGCAGACCGTCGGTCCATTTCGGCTATGTCGCGGCGTATGGGTTGATATTTGGCGTCGGCATGTGGGGGGCGATCAACTACGGAATCGCAGCGGGGGTCGCGCCGGGCATCGCGTCGCTGATCATCCAGCTCAGCGCATTCTTCACGATGTTTTGGGGAGCGTTTCTGTTTCGCGAGACCTTACGCCCTGCGCAATGGGTTGGCGCAATCGTGGTTCTGTTTGGGCTAACCGGGATCTTTCTGGCTCAGAAAGGCGCACATCAGATCTTTGGTATCGCGTTGATCGTTCTAAGCGCGGTCGCATGGAGCGTTGGCAACGTGATCATCAAAAAGTCCGGAGTCAAGGAGATCTTTTCCTTCATGGTCTGGGCCAGCCTGTTTCCGCCGGTTCCTTTACTGCTCGGTACCTGGTGGCTAGAAGGAGGGCAGCCATTCCTGACGAGTTGGCGAAACATGGGTGGAGTGGCCTTGTTCTCGCTGGTGTTCCAGGTTTACCTCGCGACGCACTTTTCGTACTGGGGTTGGAACTCGTTGATGAAGTTGTACCCCGTTTCGACGGTTGCGCCGTTGTCGCTCATGATTCCAGTCTTTGGCATCGTCACTTCAATTCTATTGATCGGTGAGCAGATGCATCCTCTCGAGTTGGTCTCGATTGCGGTGATTATCGCGGGCCTTGCAATAGGGATATACAGGAAGAGCGATGTACGAATGCCGGCTCGTGCCACTTCATAGGACATACCTTGCTGTTGAGGACATACGCAAGCGTTCCGCAATATAAGCAGGGCAGGGGAAACCAGCGGACGGCCGACGATCTCGGCGTTGAGGTCCACTGGTCAGCCCGGCGATGATGTAAGCGTCGCCCGTTCGGCCGCGCTTCGATACGCGGACGCCGCCAATCAAAGGAACGGCGATTGTCTCAGCAATTGCTGACCGTTATTGCCGCCGAACGGCGACCCGCCATTGAAGTCCGATGTGAACGTGCTCTCGACCGACGACAGGATCGCCTGGTTCGTCGTCACGAGACCCAGCTCACGGTTCTTGGTCAGCGATGCCACCGAGAAATTCTCCGACCCGATGAAGATGCTCGCTTGCGGCGTGCCGTAATCGACGAGGATCGTTTTCGCGTGGATATACAGCGAGGCACTCGACGCGTAAGTGCTGATCTGCACGCCGGCTGCGCTGAGCTTGTTGAAGTTGCTGACCCACTCGCTGCTGTAGGTCATCGTCACCTGGACCTGCACCCCGCGGTTTGCCGCGTTGACAAGCGCCGTCACGATCTTCGAATTGCTCATCTCCTCGTTCTCGATCTGCAGCGTGCTTTGCGCCGAATTGATGAGGTTGATCAGATCGGTCTGCGACTGCGTCGGACTCCAGACCAGATCGTCTCCGCCAGGGGGTGTCACCGAGCTGCTGTTGAAATCGGCGTTGAAGACGTTCTCGATGGCGGCCACGTCGTTGGCGTCGTTATCGATAACAGCGAAATCGCGTGAGGTCGAATAATAGCGGCTTGTCAGATTGAGCGTCATGACCGCGGCCGATTGCCCATCGACGACGATCGACTTCTGATGCGTGGCCGCGTAGGCCGGATTGGCCCAGACCACGTTGACGCCGTTCTGCGACAGGTAGTTGTATGCAGCCTGATTGTTGCTGGACTCAAGATTCTGGTCGAGGATAACCCGCACCGCGACGCCGTTGGCCGCAAGCTGCACGAGAATCTGCTCGGCTGTGGTGTCGACGAGTTCGTACATCGTCATATCGAGCGTTTTGGTTGCCGATTGCATGAACGTGTAGATCGGCGTGAGACCCTGGTCGGGTTCTGTGATCAGCGTGGTGGTAGGCGCAGCGGTTGATGCAGCGTGAGTTTGAACGGGCAGCGTGGCGGCTTCGACTGTGGCGGTACCCGATAGCAGCGCCAAGGTGGAAAGTAAGGCAGTCAAAAAGGTTCGACTCATGAACAACACTCCTGAAATTTTGGTATTCCCCGAGGGCATTGGTCTTATCGTTTTGTGCGTTGAAATCCAGGTCAAGGCGACGTTATCGTCCTTTCAGATGACATTTACTTGTCAGAGAGATTGAATAGCCGCTCCAGGGAGTATGGGCGGCATGTCCGGCGCATAAATTTGCGCGCGCCTTTCGAAAACAGGTGTCCGAGTCATCGTTTTATTCCGGATGACTTAATTCTATGGACTTCCAAATGGAGCTGAATTTATCGACCGCTGCGCTGCGCGTCGGGAATAGGCCGGTCGGGGGGCGGGACGCTCTATTAGCGCCGACGATCTTAACGTGAACCGTCGAAGCGTCCCAATGAGAAAAGGGAGAGATCCAAACGGCTCGCGCCTTGCGTGATCCGCTCAGCCAGGGCCTCTCCGATTGCACTGGCGAATTTGAAGCCGTGTCCCGAGAAACCTGTTGCCACGTGGACGTGTGAACAGGCGGGCAATCGATCGATGATGAAATGCTCATCAGGCGTCACATCGTACTCGCAGGTCTTACCCATACGCAGCTTTCCGGCTGCCGGCAGATACCGCCGCAGGAAGCTTTCGAGTTCGGCTACATCGGTCGACTCATCACCGAAAGGGGTGAGCGGTGCGTCTGCTGCAACAGGCTGACCGCCGTCATGGCGTCCGACCTTTAGGCCGCTGCCATCCAGATTGGGAAATCCATAGTATTGGCCCAGCTCCGAAGCGATGGCAAAACCGGGAAACACGTCTGGTTCAAATAGTTTCGGGGTGACGTCGAACCATGCGAAAGTTTTGCGGACGCGAGCAACCGGAATCCGTGCTCCGACGGACTGAAGCAAAGCACTGCTCCATTTGCCGGCGCACACGATCAGATCGCGGCCGGTAAAGCGCTCTCCTTTGTCGGTGATGACGCTCACGCCGTTCTGGCCATGCAACTCGATGCCTGTGACCAGCGTGTTCGTTCGTAGCGTTGCGCCAAGCGTACTCGCGAGGTGTCGATAGCTCGTGACCGCTTGCTCACAGTACAGCACGCCCGCATCGGGTTCGAAGCTCACAATCTGCTCGCCCGACAATTGCCATGCGGGCCAGCGGCGCCGCGCTTCGGAAGCGTCGGGAAATTCCACCGACAGCCCGTACTGTGATGCGCTTCGCTGGACTTCCCGCATGAACGGGCTGCCAGGCGGTCCGATATTGACGATACCGGTGCGCTCGAAGACACTCGCGTCCGCTTCCTGTTCCAGTTCCAGCCAAAGCTGCTGCGCCCGCAATGCGAGCGGCACATAAGCCGCGCCCTCTCCATATGCGTGACGGATCAGACGCGTACTGCCATGGTGCGAACCGCTGTCATGAGGCGGATCCCCGGCATCGAGCAACAACACCTTGTTTCCCGCCTTGCTTAGATAGTATCCAGCGGCCATGCCCATCGAGCCTGCGCCGACGATCAGGGTATCGAAGGATCGAGCGGAGAAACGCAAATCATGCATCTGAAGTTGTCCCATGGTAGTGAAACGCAAGCTTGCGTCGCGGCAATCCGCCAGTCATTCCGGCATTCCCTTGCCGCGCGTTTCCGGAAGGAACCACGGAAGGATGATACCAAGCAGGTAGCACGAACTCATGATGAGCGCGGCGTGAGACACACCGCCGAATGCCTTGATCATCGAACCGGAAAGGATCGGGAAGACCCATGCAATCAGGCGTGCGGCGTTGAACACGAAACTGATCGCGGTCGAGCGCACCGTCGACGTGAACAGTTCGCAAGGATAGATCGCCATCCACGCGTACCCGCATCCCAGCGTGAAAAATCCGTTGATCGGTGCAATGATGACCATGCCGCTCAGTGTCGCAGTGTAGTGATAGGTGACGATCGTGGTGATCAGCGAACCGACGAACGTCGCGCTCAGGAAGGCGCGTCTGCCGATCGAGTCGACGATGAAGCCCGCCGCGATATAGGCGACGATCGCGCCCACCGTATAGAGAATCGAAATCCGCGAGCCCCACGCGACGGCATCGGCCACGCCCGTTGCTTTCGCGAGCGCAACCGTATAGGTCGGCAGCCAGCTCGAGATCGCCCACCAGCCGGTTGTCGCGACGATCGACAGGACAGTCGTCAACAGCGTGCGGCGAAGCGCTTCGCGCTCGGTGAATAGTTGCTTGAGCGTAAAGGGGCGGGCGTTCTGCTTGCCGGCTCGCGAGACGTGCCGGACGGCGCCATCGTCGGAGGTCGCGTTCCAGCGCTGTTCCTTCACGGCCTGCTTCCACTTCTCCGATTCGTTCAGGCCGCGGCGCAGATACAGCACGAAGAACGCGGGCAGCGCACCGGCGACGAACATCAGACGCCACGTTTCTCCACCCAGCGGTTGCGCGGAAGCAAGGGCATACCACACCACGGCCGCGAGCAGCGTGCCCCAGCCAAAACCGGACTGCAGGAAACCCGCGCCCTTTGCGCGGGCATGTTCCGGCCAGGTCTCCGAAAGCAGCGCGACACCCGTGCTCCATTCGCTGCCCATCGCAAGCCCGGTGAGAAATCGCAGCAGGCACAGCACGGTAAAGGTGGTGGAAAAAGCGGTCAGGCCGGAGAACAGCGCATAAAGGAAGACCGACCACAGCATCATGCGTTTGCGCCCAACGTAGTCGGCGAGAATGCCGCCGACCATGCCGCCCGCGCCCCAGCCGAGCAAGGTGATGCCGATCACACCGCCGGCATAGACGGGCGTCGAGAGCGCTTGGGCCGGCGTCAGCACCGTTTTGAGCATCGGCGAGAGGACGACCACCAGCGCGAGCGCCTCGAAACCGTCGAAGATCCAGCCGAGGAAGGCGCCGCGCAGCACGCGCCAGTGCGCGATCGTCAGGCCGTCGTACCAGTGTGTTTTTGGCGGCTGCGCGATGTGGGTGTTTTGCATGATGGTGTCTCCTGAAGGACGTTGCGGCGACGCTTTCTTTGGGTGTCTATGAGCAAAGCCCAGTTAATGCAGCAAGGTAAATAGTGTCAGGCACCTGGTTGAGCGCGTGCGTCACGTTGCATGGCTCGCTCGCGGATCGCGGCAAAGTCGGCCGGCAGCGGATGCAGGTCGAGGCGCCGCCCCGCCTTCACGATCTGGCTTGGCGTATCGTGGCCGATCAGCGCCGGCAAGCGCTTCGACGCATCGATCAGCGCGCCGAGGTTGACGCCGGTGTCGTAGCCCATCAGATCGAGCGCGTGCACGATCTCCTCGCTGCATACGTTGCCGCTAGCGCCCGGCGCATAGGGACAGCCACCGATGCCGCCCAGCGACGCGTCAAAGCGGTCGGCGCCCGCATCGATCGCGGCGAGCACGTTGGCAAGCCCCATGCCGCGCGTGTTATGGAAGTGCAGCGTGAATTCGGTCTGAGGCCAGCGCTCGACGCATCGCGCCGTCAGCGCGGCGACCTGCTGCGGAAAGGCCATGCCAGTCGTATCGCACAGGGTGACGCCTCGCGCGCCGGCTTCCTCGACGAAGCGTCGCGTCCACTCGAGCACGGTATCTGTCGGGACATCGCCTTCCATTGGGCAGCCGAATGCACAGGACAACGAGATATTGACCGGGATTCCGGCATCGCGCGCAAGGGCGGCAACCTGCTTTAGCCCATGGAACGACTGCTCGCGCGTCATCCGCAGATTCGAGAGGTTGTGGCTCTCGGTCGCGGACATCACGAGATTCAGCTCATCCGTGCGCGCCTCGATCGCGCGCTCGGCGCCACGCACATTCGGCACCAATGCCGTATAGACGACGCCAGGCTTGCGGGCGATTTCACGCATCACGATCTCGGCGTCGCTTAACGCGGGAATCGCTTTCGGCGACACGAAAGCCGTCACCTCGATCTTCGCCATGCCTGTGTTGGAGAGCGCGTCGATCAGCGCAATCTTGTCGCGCGTTTCGACGAACGTGCCTTCCGATTGAAAACCGTCGCGCGTGCCGACTTCCTGCATGTAAATGCGGCGGTGTTGTCCGTTCCAGATGTTCATGCGATTGCTCCTTTGTCGCGCAACTCGGCAATCCGGTCTTCGGAGAGTCCGATCTCACGCAAGATCTCATCGGTGTCGTCGCCGAGCTTTGGCGCCGACGAGCGCACGGAACCCGGCGTGCCCATCAGTTTGGGCACGATGCCGGGCACCTCGACGTCATAGCCGTCGCGTGTGGTCTGCTGCAAGATCATGTCGCGCGCGCGGTAGTGCGGATCCTCGGCGATATCGCGGGCCGTATAGATCTTGCCTGCGGGCACCCGCGCCTCGGTCAGCGTGGCCAGCACATCTTCGGTCGAGCGCTGCGCGGTCCATGCTTCGATGGCCTGGTCCAGTTCGTCGACGCGCACAACACGCCCGGCGTTGTTCGCGAGGGCGGGGGCGTCCGCCAGATCGCCGCGGCCGATCGCCGTCATCAGGCGCTTGAAGATGCTGTCACCGTTGCCGGCGATGAGCACATAGCCATCGGCACATCGATACGCATTGGATGGTGCGATGCCGGGCAGCGCGCTGCCGGCGGCTTCGCGGACCGCCCCGAACGCGCTGTACTCGGGAATCAGGCTCTCCATCACGTTGAAGACTGCTTCGTGAAGCGCGACGTCGATGACCTGTCCTTTGCCGCCGTTCGCGTCGCGGTGGTAGAGCGCGGTGAGCACGCCGATCACGCCATGCAGCGCGGCGAGCGTATCGCCGATCGAGATGCCGCAGCGCACCGGCACGCGGCCGGGCTCCCCGGTCAGATGACGTAAGCCGCCGACCGCCTCGCCGATCGAGCCAAATCCGGGCAAGTCACGGTAGGGCCCCGTCTGGCCGTACCCCGAGATACGCAGCATGATGAGCCGGGGATTCAGCTCGGCCAGTTGCTCGTAGCCCATTCCCCAGCCTTCGAGCGTGCCCGGCCGGAAGTTCTCGATCAGGACGTCCGCCTTGGCAATCAGCTGGCGCGCGATGTTCTGGCCTTCGGCACTGCGCAGATCGAGCGCTATCGAGCGCTTGTTGCGCGATTGCACCTGCCACCAGACGGACGTGCCGTCCTTCATCAGGCGCCAGTTGCGCAGCGGATCGCCGGCGCCCGGCGGCTCGATCTTGATGACCTCGGCGCCGAATTCGCCGAGCGTTTTGCCGGCGAACGGGCCGGCAATCAGTTGACCCATTTCGATCACGCGCACACCTTTAAGCGCGGCGGGTGAACTCGGAAAGGAAGGTTGGCCGTTCATCGTGAAAGCTCCTGAGAGTGCGGTCGATGTCGAAAGGCGTTTTGCCTTAGCTGAAAAGCCAGGGCTCCCGAGCGCGGCGGACGCGCTCGTACTCGCGGATACGGTCGGCCTGGCTGAGCGTCAGCGCGACGTCGTCCAGGCCGTTGAGCAGGCGGCGCTTGCGTTCCGCTTCGATCTCGAAGGGGATCGCATCGCCGCCGGCGGGCCGGATGGTTTGCGCTTCCAGATCGATCGCGAGTTGCAAACCGGACGGGCGGGCGACAAGGTCGAACAGGTCCTGGACAATGCGTTCGTCGCTTGATCGGGAATTGCTTGGGGATGATCGCATCGGTGTCGACGTTCGCCCGGTCGACCGGCACCACGAGCGCCTCCAGTCTGGTAAAGGGTTGCATTAGAGATCTCCGCGGGAGATGTCGACGAAATGACCTGCGATGGCAGCGGCTGCGGCCATCGCGGGACTGACGAGGTGGCTGCGGCCGCCGGGGCCCTGGCGGCCTTCGAAGTTGCGGTTGGAGGTCGACGCGCATCGTTCGCCCGGGCGCAGCCGGTCGTCGTTCATGCCGAGACACATCGAGCAGCCCGGTTCGCGCCATTCGAAGCCGGCTGCCTTGAAGATGGCGTCGAGACCTTCGGCTTCGGCCTGCGCCTTGACGAGTCCCGAGCCAGGCACCACCAGCGCGAGCTGGATGTTCGGCGCAACCTGCTTGCCTTTCACGACGGCTGCGGCGACGCGAAGGTCTTCGATGCGTGCGTTCGTGCACGAGCCGATAAAAACCTTGTCGAGCGCGATGCGCTCGAGCGGTGTGCCCGGCTCGAGGCCCATGTACGTCAGCGCACGTGTCATGCCGGCACGGCGCACGAGGTCGGGTTCATCCGAGGGGTTCGGTACGGCGGCGTCGATCGAAACCACCATTTCGGGCGACGTGCCCCAGGTGACCATCGGCCGCAACCGGGTGGCATCGATCTCGACGGTTTTGTCGAAGCGGGCCTCCTCGTCGCTGACGAGCGTGCGCCAGTAGGGCCTGTTCCGGGCCCACGACGTGGATGATGCCCTGCCTCGCGTCACGGATGCCGTAAGACCGGATGCCAAACCATGGCTTTGCCAAAGCTTGTCGAACAACGTGCGGGGTGTACTCGCGGGTTGCATGAGGGTGTCTCCATACATTCAGATGAAAGAATGCTTGTTTGACCCGGGCTAGCCTGTCTGCCAGTCACGGCCGGCGAGGCTGCGGTCTATGGGAGTTCATTCTCCTCGCGCGATCCAGTGGGCGGAATGCAACAGTGGGGAACCCAGTTTTCGCGGAACGCGAAAGCGCCGCTTGCGTCAGCGGGGCGGGGCCTTGGTCGCCTCCGGCGCCGCGCGGATCAGATGGTCGACGAGCAGCCGCGCCGGCTTGCGCAGCGCTTTCAGGTCGCGAGCGCAGATCAGCAGTTCGCGGTGAGCCCAGTCTTCCGCCAGACCGATCTTGTGCAAGTCCATCGACTTCAGGTGCGGGCGTACCGCTGCGTCGGGCAGCACCGCGATGCCGAGCCCTGCGGCAACCATCAGGCACATCGCATCGAAACTACGCACCTGAATGCGCAGCTTCAGTTGTCCGCCCGAAAAAGCGGTGGCGGCCTGCAGGCGTTTGGCGAGGGACGTGTTGCGCGACAGGCTGACGAAGTCGAACTCCAGTGCGTCGACGAACGATACCGACTCGCGCCGGGTCAGCGGATGGCCGCCGGGGACCACCAGGACCAGATGATCTTGACGATATGGCATGGTCTGAAGGCCGAGCGTGGGCATCTGGTCGGCCATGATGCCGAAATCGGCCGCGCCGTCCACCACTGCCAGGGCGACCTGCCCGCTGTCCTGCTCTTCCAGCTCAATGCGGATTTCCGGATTGGTGGAATTGAACCTGGCAATGTCCGACGGCAGGAACTGCGTCACCGCCGACGTGTTGGCCCACAGCCGAACGACGCCCACCACGCCGGCCGCGTAGTCCGACATATCCGCCGTCATCAGGTCGACGTCGTTCAGAATGCGCAGCGCGTGAAGCTTGAGCGCCTCACCCGCCGCGGTGAGCGTGATGCCGCGGGAGTGGCGTTCGAATAGCTCGGCGCCGATTGTGGCTTCGAGGTCAGCTATACGCTTGCTGGCGGCGCCGATAGCGAGGTGGGCGAGCTCGGCGCCCTTGCTGATGCTGCCGCTTCGGACAATGAGCGCGAAAAGCGAGAGTGAGACGAGATCGAGGCGATGAAGGTTCATGCTCGGATGCTCCGGCCGCTGCCACTGTTCCATTATGGGGCGCGGTATATTCCGTTCGCTATCGGTGTTCGCGCGGATTTCAGGGTGGAAACACGATTGAATCGGCTTCGCCACGTTCGCCTGGACGTGTAAGTTTTACGTTAATCGGAACCTGCCGCGCCAAGGCGTTATCTGATCCGCAACGACGCATCGCTGCCTGGCTGCGGAGCCTGCTGCCGCGCTACCGCAGCGCCTCAGGAGCCCACGTGCTCAACGCGCCTCTTGTGCTGCGCTTGCGTACGAACGCCGGGCATGAAGAATGCCTTACCTCCACCTATGACGATCTTTCGTTCAGAGATGAGGGGGCATGATGGATATTCGACCGACCGCGTGGTTTCCGCTGGACCGTTATACGCCTGTGCGTGACGGCTGGTACGAGGTTCAGCTAGTGAGCGGCGATACGGCGTTTGCGAAGTTCGGCGCTAACGAGTGGAGCGAAAAGCCGCTGCTGGTATTCACGCATTGGCGAGGACTCTCCGCCGATGCGTCCCGCTCAGGTGACGTCGAGACCTTCAGCGCAGAAGCGACCGCCGCTGAAGGGGTCCGCGCGGCGTGGAATGCGTTTTTCCCGGGGCTTGGCGAGGAGCAGCACAAACCGTTGGACGTCGCGCACGGCGAAAAGAGCTAGCGCGGGGCCGCCTCAGGCGTCGTGCGTGAGCTCTCCCTGTCTGCCTTCGATGCCCAGCTGGTCCTTCAACCATACCCAACCCTGCGGCGTCACCTGTACGGCGCGGGTCGCCTTGACCCGCCGCAACCAGCCGTTCGTGCATAGCAGGTTCATCCACTGCACACCGAGCGGCCCCGCCAGATGATGCTGCCGTTCCGACCAGTCGAGACATTGGCGTGCGAGGCCGCGCCGGGTGGGCTGCAAGTCCGGCACGTTTAACCCCATCCGGCCGAACCACTCGATTCCAGCGGCAGTGACCTCGAACTGCTTGTCCGCCCCTGCGACGATGACGCCGCGGCGCTCCAGTGCCTGCGTCACCGCCACGCCGAGTTGCCCCGCCAGATGGTCGTAACAGCACCTCGCGAAGCGCAGTTTCTGCGCGTCCGCACTGAGCGGCCTCACGCGCGGACGGTTCAACGGCGTAACCGAGGCGAGGTTTTCGAGCAGCAGGGCCACGTGCGAACCGCCTAGCCGGTAATAGCGGTGCCGGCCCTCTGCCTCGACTTCGACAAGGCCACCGGCTAGCAACTTTGCCAGATGTGCACTGGCGGTTTGTGCGGTGACGCCCGCCGCATAGGCAAGCTCGCCGGCGGGCAGCGCATGTCCTTCGACCAGCGCCATCAACATGCTGGCGCGCGCCGGATCGGCGATCAGGAAGGCAGTGGACGCGATATTCGGGTGAGGGCACATGGTCGATCCCGTGCAAGAGGGTTGCTGCGATGTTGCCATCATAGGCGTTCGCGCCGGCTGCATGCTTCGATGCGTGTCGAAACGTTGTGGCGCGCCCGGCGGCGCTGCCTGCGAGGCGCTGTGGCGGCGGTGCGGTGCGGAGAGCTCGCCTGGTACCGGCCAGCACGCCAGGTCCACAGCCTGGCTAGAATGCCATGTGGCGCGCATAGGACGCGCCGGCACGCCGCACGGATCGATGGACAGTTTGGACCATGAAGGGACGTATGAAAGGCACCAGAGAAGCAGTGGAATTGTCGCGGGCGACCCAGTTACTGAATCACGGCCCGGTCACCGTCATCACCAGCGCCCATGAGGGGCGCACCAACGTCATGGCGGCCTCGTGGGCGATGCCACTCGATTTCAACCCGCCCAAGGTCGTGGTGGTGGTCGACAGCCGCACGCTGACGCGGCAACTGATCGAAGCGAGCGGGGTGTTCGGCCTGCAACTCCCTAGCCGTGGCTTTGCCAGAGAAACGCTCGCGGTCGGCTCGACCCCGGGCGTCGAACTCGACAAGTTCGCCGCCTTCGGTCTGGAGACATTTCCAGGTCAACGCATCGACGTGCCGATGCTGGCCGGCTGCATCGCGTGGCTCGAATGCAAGCTGATTCCCGACGACAGCCAGCGCCACGATCTGATCATCGGCGAAGTGGTGGCGGCCTACGCCGATAGCCGGGTCTACTCGAAGAACCGCTGGCACTTCGGCGACGATCCGGATCTGCGGACGTGTCACTACGTGGCGGGCGGGACGTTCTTCGCTACCGGCGAGGCGTTCGAAGTGGCGCCGGCGGCGAGTGGGGCGCCACACATTCCCGCAGGTGTCGATTGACGTATCGCTATCGGATCGTTTATTGTCGATCCATGGACCTCTATTCGTTCTCCTTCGCGGCTGTCACCACCACCACGACGACTACCCTCATGGGCGGGTCGTCTGGAGGTTGCGCGCGCTAGAGAAACAAGCTGCAGCAAACCCCCAAGGGCCCCGCCGGAGACGGACGGGGCCCTTGGCGTTTATAGCCCTCCGTCGATGGTTAAAATCAAACGGAGCGTACTATGAATGAGATCGATCACCGCGTATTGGGTAACAAGCTGGACCTCTTCCACCAGCAGGAGGAAGGTCCCGGCATGGTCTTCTGGCATCCACGAGGCTGGGAGCTCTACCGCGTGCTGGAGGACTATATTCGCCTGCGAATGCGGCGCGCGGGCTTCCGCGAGATCCGCACGCCGCAACTGCTGGGCCGCTCGTTATGGGAGCGCAGCGGGCATTGGGAGAAGTTCGGCGCCAACATGTTTTCGTTCTCCGAAGCACAGGGCGAGAGCGACGCCGAGGGTTCCGCCGAAGGGCGCGCGCTTTGTCTTAAGCCGATGAGCTGCCCTTGCCACGTTCAGGTGTTCAATCAGCGCGTGCGTTCGTATCGCGAGTTGCCGGTGCGCTATAGCGAATTCGGGGCGTGCCATCGCGATGAGCCGTCCGGCTCGCTTGAGGGACTCAAGCGTACGCGCGCGTTCGTGCAGGACGATGCCCACGTCTTCTGCATGGAAGCGCAGATAGAAAGCGAAGTCGGACGCTTTTGCGATCTGCTGCACAATGTCTACGCCGACCTCGGCTTTCCGGCTTTCTCGGTGGCGCTAGCGACGCGCCCTGCGTTGCGCGCCGGCAATGACGAGGTGTGGGATCGCGCCGAAGCGGCGTTGGCCAAAGCCGCGCTTGCGGCCGGGCTCAAGTTCGAGGTGCTCGAAGGCGAGGGCGCGTTCTACGGCCCCAAACTGGAATTCCATCTGATCGATAGCCGCGAACGCAGTTGGCAGTGCGGCACGGTTCAGCTCGACTTCGTTTTGCCGGAACGGCTCGATGCGCAGTTCGTCAACGAGCGCAACGAGCGCGAACGGCCCGTGATGATTCACCATGCAGTGCTCGGCAGCATGGAGCGCTTCATCGCGCTGCTCCTTGAGCATCACGAGGGCTGGTTGCCCGTATGGCTTGCGCCGGAGCAGGTCGCGGTGGCGACGATCAACGACGCCAGCGCGGCGTACGCGGCGCAGGTCGTGCAAGCGCTTGAAGAGGCTGGCGTGCGGGTCGTCCTCGATGATCGCCCCGAGCGGCTGGAAAAGAAAATCTTCGATGCGCGCGAAAAGCAGGTGCCGCTCTTCGTCGCAGTCGGGCCGCGTGACGAGCGCGAGCAAACGATCAGTATCCGTGAGCGCGATGGGCAACAGGTGGTGCTTGCACTGGCCGAAGGCGTTGAGCGTTTGCGAAATGCGGGGCGTGGCCGCATCGCTTAAGCACTATGCATAATGCATCGGGCCTTGGCCCGATAAGCGTTTACGCGACCTCCCCGCAGGTCCGGCGGGCAGTTAGAATCTTGACCACTTAGACAGTTTTGGCATGGTTCATGCGTTTCTCAGCGCGCCGTGGCATCGCCGCGCTAAAAGTTGACTAGAAGGTCAATATTGGGGCGTCGATGCACATAAACTATGCGGCCCGTGCTGCCCAGCGGTGCCCCGGCCGGGGTTCAATGTAATTCGCATAGCTGCACGGCTGCTCCAGAAGATCAATGATAACGAGGACCCGCTTGAATTATGCAGATTAGGTATCCGAACAAAACGATTGTTAAAAAACGGATGGGCACTGCAAAAGGTTGCGGCGCGCTGATAGCCGGAATCGGGATCGTCGTCGTGGTTAGTCTGCTAATCGCACCAACGGCACGGGCCGATGACGCCGCCGGCACGACGGTCGCGGGCATCGGCGCTGGCGTACCGGCTCCTGCGCCGCAACCGGCCGAATCGTCGCCTTATCTGTCGAGCTGGTTTCATCAGAGCCTCGGCGTGATCGGCTCGAAGGATATCCGCTTCGGTCCATACGAGACCAACGACCTCTACCTCGAGTACGAATACTTCGGCAGGAAAGGCCCGTTCGATCTGTACGGCTATATGGATGCGCCGAAGGTTTTTGGCGTCGGCAGCACGCACGACACCGGCGTGTGGGATCGAGGTTCGCCGCTCTTCAGCGAGCAGGAACCGCGCGTCTCGATCGACGAGCTGGTCGGCAAGCACCTGGGCTTCGGGCCGTTCAAGCAGTGGTATGTCGCGTTCGACTGGATATATGACCAGGGCTACGATGTGGCGGGTCGCCAGAACACGCTCTATGGAGGCTTCGGCACGGACATCGACACGCATACGCCGCTGATTCTGTCCGCCAATCTCTACGTGCGGCGCCAATGGGAGAATTACGGCGCGGCGAACGAGAACTCATGGGATGGCTATCGTGCCCAGATGAAATACATCTATCCTTTCGGCACGTTTCATGGCGGCAACCTGACCTATATCGGCTTCTTCAACTACGACTTCGGCTCGAAGCTGCGTGAGGAGACCGGCAACGATAGCCGCACCGATACGGCCTTCGTTGCAACAAACGTGTTGCTCTATTCCTTCACTCACTGGCGTTTCTGGACTGCGGCTCGCTACTTCCATAACGGTGGCCAGTGGGCTGGTGGCGATCTCGACTTCGGCAACGGCCCCTTCCCGAACCGCTCGACCGGCTGGGGCTATTACGCGAGTGTCGGCTACCAGTTCTGAGCCTGGGGTCGCGTGATCGAATGCGGCCGTCTGGATGCGTTCGCAACAATCGAGGTGCGGCGCGAAGCGGGAGAGCCGAGGCTGCCCTGCGCGTGCGCCGCGGGTTGGACTTAGCTCAGCAGCTCATACTTGCCGCCGCGCTCCAGCGCACGCTGATACGCGGGGCGCGCATGGATGCGGTCGAGAAAACCACGGATGGCGGCGATATTGGCGTTGTCGCCACCGCGCGCGGTAGCGGCTTCGAGCGGGAAGCTCATTTGCACGTCTGCGGCACTGAATTCGTTGCCGACGAACCAGCCGGTGGGTGTCAGCGCGTCGTTGACATAGCCGAGGTGCAGTTTGATCTGCGGATCGACGAAGCTCGATTGCAGCGTCGAGGCGATCTTGCGGGCAATCGGCTTGGCGAAGAACGGCATTGGCGCACTGCCGATCCGCAGGGCCACCAGCTTGAGCAGCAGCGGCGGCATGACCGAACCTTCCGCGTAGTGCAGCCAGTACGTATAGTGCAGACGCTCAGGTGTCCCGATCGCCGGCGCGAAGCGGCCCAGGCCGTAGCGGTCAACCAGGTATTCGATGATGGCGCCCGATTCCGCGATGGTCAGGCCGTCGTCCGTGATGACTGGCGATTTGCCGAGCGGGTGGACTGCGCGCAACTCCGGCGGCGCCAGCATGGTTTTGGCGTCACGCTCGTAGCGCTTGATCTCGTAGGGCACGCCGAGTTCTTCAAGCAACCACAGGACGCGCTGCGAGCGGGAGTTGTTCAGATGATGGACGGTCAGCATGGGGAAATCCGGGCCGGGAGAGTGCCACATCATAGCCGCGTTGGTGGGGCGTAGGTTAGAAGAGGGCCCCCACGCCTGCCGCTTCGCGCATCTACATGCCCTCCCGGCTGTTTCCCCACGCCACGTCGTCATTCCGGTAAGCCTCGCGCACGAGTTCGCGATTGTCGTGTTGCCAGGGATGAAAGCCAGGTGCGAACCAGGCGAGCCAGTGCGGCACGATGCGCCTGAGCGGTCCGGGCGAGCCGAACAGGTAGCGCAGCAATCGCCCCCAGCCGCGCCAGTCGGTGAGACGCCGGTCGTGTTTGACGAGGCTAAAGGTCAAGCTCCATGACAGCGCCGTGAAGATGGCGCTGACCCACAGCATCGCCGCGCAGCGCAACGCATACCGCGCAAGCGGGTTACGGACCGCGAGCGTGAAGACATCGAAGGCGACGCCTTTGTGTTCGGTTTCCTCCACCGCATGCCAGAGCCAGATGCGGCCCATGCGCGGGTCCGCGCCCTTCAGGGTGGTCGGGTGCCGGAGCATCTGGTCCGCCAGTATCGCGGTGAAGTGTTCAAGACAGATCGTGATGGCGAGCCGCACGTGCCCCGGCAGATAGCGGCGCGCAATCTCCTGCTGGCGGGCGACCTGCCGCTCGAGCGCGTCGATCGGCGCGCCCTGGGCTGCAAGACGGGCGTTATAGCGTTGATGCTCGCGCCGATGGATCGCTTCCTGACCGATGAACCCAGCCACCTCTCCAGCCAGCGGCGTGCCCGGCGCAACCCGGTCGCGAAACAGGCAGACGCTCTCGATAAAGCCGCGCTCTCCTTCCGGGAACATGATCGACAAGGAGTCGTAGTGGCGCGTGATCTGGCATTCGCCGTCCAGCCAGTGGACGGGAATATCGTCGCCCATATGGAAATCGAGGTCGCGGCGACGGATCTCAGGTTTGGACATACGGAGGCGTTTTTTCCTGAAGACGCAGCGTGACGGCTGCGGCCACGATGCTATGGACGAGCAAGGCCGCGAGCAGGCTCAAGCCAAGAGGATCGCGCAGACCGAAGCACAGCGGCATGACGCTCAATGAAAGCGCCGCGATCGCGAGCCAGCTCAGAACACCCCAGCGGCGCCCGTCCGACATGCCGCCCAGCGCCAGCGTGGCTGCGAAGATCAGCGCGAAGAACACCGGTTGCCCGAGTCCAGGCCACGTCCCGTTGCGATGCACGTAGTAGGTGACGATGCCAAACAGAAGCAGGCCGCCGGTGGCGATGGCCGTGTCGGAGATGGGAAGACGCTGGCCGCCGTTCAGACTCGGCACGCGCAGTCCGAGATAGCGCAATACCGGCACCGTATTCGCCCAGAACGGATTGGTCGATTGGGTGGGCGTGGCGACGCCATATTCGATCGGCACACCCGGCAGTTCACGCTGTAACGTGCCGAACAGTTTGTCCCAGATGAGGAAGGTGCCGCCGAAATTGCGGTCGCGATACTCGCGGTTGTGGCCGTGATGCACGCGGTGATTGGCGGGCGTGACCAGGAACCGGTCCAGCCACCCCGAGCGTCCGACAATGCCGTTGTGGTTATAGAACTGCACCGTGTAGTGCAGCGTCGACACGGCGATGAAGACCTCGAGCGGCACGCCCACCAGCGCCAGCGGAATCGAGGTAAACGGCAGGGTGGTGAGCGACGAATACCAGGAGTTGCGAATGCCGAGCGACAGATTGAAATGCTCGCCTTCATGATGAACGACGTGAACCGCCCACAGGATGGCGAACGAGTGATGCAGCCGATGCATCCAGTAGAACCCGAGGTCCCACGCAAGGATCGCGAAGAGCCACACGGCGGCGGGATGCAAGCGATCGAGCCAGTGCAGGCTGAAGTGCGCGAGGATCCACGCAAACACGACGACTTCGATGCCCCGGAAGAACCACATCAGGATATGCCCTGAATTCAGGTTCAGGATCACGTCGCGCCAAGGAATCGCCACGCCGCGTCTTGCCTGCGAATACCACAACTCCAGTAGTACGCATGCCAGCGTGATGAGGAACGGAAGGGCCATTGCATTCATGTTTTGGTTTCCAGGGTGTTCTCAAACGCGGCTTCGGCGTCGGTAGCGGCAGGCACGGAAGAGGCGCGCCGCCGGTTCACATACGCAACGAGCCAGCCGCTCGCGCAACCGAGTACAACTCCAGCGCCAAGATCGATCGCAAGGTGACGGCGGGTCTCAATCACCGCCCAGCCGATTCCCAACCCCCACAGCACGGCCAGCACGCTAAGCACGGGTCTGCGGCGGTTGCAAAGCGCGACGACGCACAACAAGGTCAGTGCGCCGTGTAACGAGGGAAAACAGTTCTGGGCGGAGTCCGAAGCAATCAGGCCGCCCAGCGCCGACGCGCCCGCCGCACCGGTGGGGACCGGGGGATAGATGAGCGTGGTTGGCCACAGGATAAAGACGATCGCGGATACCAGCGCGCACAGTTGCATCGAGCGGGCGAGACTGCGTACGCGCTCCCCCTCGGTCGTAAGAAAGGCGAGCGGCACGAGCACAAAGAACGACAGGTACAGCCAGATTCCTGCCGGGTCGAACGGAATCAGGCGGTCGAGCGCGGTCTCGGGTAGCACGGTCGGGGCGGCGGTAATCAGGCGGCCGGTCGTGTAGGCCACGCCGACTGAGCCCCATCCGAGCACCATGAACCGCAGGCGAGCAAGCAAGGTCATGAGTGTGTCTCGTAGCGTCGGGTAATGCGCCGGCGCTTGGCGCTGTAATCGGGCGCCGGCAGGCAGTCGTGCAGTTCCCATTGCAGACGCGCTGCCGCGACGCCTACGCGCTGCAGGTAGGCGCTCAGGTCGGTCTGATGCTGCGCGAGCGGCGCACCCGGTGCATCGACGTAGAGCGCGAGCGACGCGGGCCCGGTTTGCACCAGCCGGTAGTCGGCCGAGCGCGGCAGGGTCTGTGCGAGGGCGCGTGAAAGACCGTCCGCGAATACCTCCACTGGCGCGCCGCCGTTAGCGGCGGGCAGGCGCAGCAGGTCGTCGCAGCGTCCTTCGATGCGCTCCAGCGCCATTTCGTGGCTGTTACACGGGCAGGGTGTCGTGCGCCGCACCAGAATGTCGTCCAGCCGGTAACGCACAATCGGCTGCGTGACGCGCGTGAAGTCCGTGATCACCGGGACAAAACGCGTGTCGTCGAGCCATTGCGGTTCGACGTGGATATGCGCTTCGTTCAGGTGCAGCGTGCCATGGGCACAGGTGGCAGCCAGGAAGCCTTCGGTCGCCTGATAGACTTCGCCGACCGTTCCGAGCGAGGCGCCGATCAGCGTCTTGTCGAGCGGATCGAGCACCTCGGCGCCGGAGATGACCTTGTGGGGATTGATCGTCAGGTGTCCTGCTGTTCTGGCGAGCGCGAGGCTTCGCAATACCTGGGCGGGCCCCACCACGATGGTCGGGTCATACCGGTTCAGCCGTTCGAAATGCGCCTCGAACGGCTCGAACAGGTCGAAGAATTCAAACGAGAGCCAGGGGTTGCGCACCGAGGCATACAGATTGTTGTTGGCGCGCAGGAACAGCGCTACCCGTTCGCCATGAAAGAGTCCGCGCGGCAGCAGCTTGGCGAGCAACACGCCGGCCCACTTCGCCTGCTCTTGCGGACTCACGACAAACACGCCGCGCGAGCCCGAGGTGCCCGTCGATAGCCCGACGCTGTAGCCGTTCACAGTGGCCTTGAAGTCACGCGAATGTTCCGCATGCATCGCGCAGGCGAGCACGTCGGTGAGCTTGAGCCCGGCGGTATTGATGCGGTCGAAATGCTCCATCATCACCGCCTTGTTCATCAGCGGCCATGTCTGCAGCGGTTGCGACAGATACTGGGCGAACCACGGGCTGCGCGTCAGGTGCCGCTGGATGAAAAGGCTCAGGCGGCGCTGTTGATACTGTTCGAGCGCCACGCGGCTTGCGAAGCGCAGGCGGCGCGTTTGCCAATACGACCAGAGCGTCTCCGGCAGGCGCATTACAACGCTCCTTCATGCGTGAGGCAGATCTTCGCCCGACCGCCTGTATGCAGCGCATTCAGGTCGCGCAGGGTTTGATGGTACTCAGCGGGACTGTCCATAATGGCGTGGGCGATCACCGAAGGTCCGACCAGTTGCTGATAGCTTGTCGGCGACCAGGCGGCGTCGGAGGCGAGCAACACCCAGCCCTCGGCCGTATTGACGAAGGCGCCGAGATGGCCGGCCGCATGTCCGGGCAATTCGATCAGGATCACCTCCGAGCACGCGCCCGGCAGCCCGAAGCCCTGGCGGAATGGGGCGAGCTCAGCCGGCAGCGGAACCCGCTCAAAGCTCTCGATAGACACGATGGATGACTCGAAATCAGGCGGAATCAGACCCGGCACGAAACCCTTGCGCAAAGCACCGATGCCACGCAGCACGCGCGTAGTGCTCCAACCGGCGCCCGACAGGTAGGTCGGCACGCCCTGCAGATCCCGCAAGCCCGCAATATGGTCGCCGTGGAAGTGCGACAGAATCACCGCAGTCAGGTCGCGCGGCTGCATGCCGCGCGCCTTCAGTTGACTGGCCACCGCCTCTTTCGACTCGAAGTAGACCGGCGTGACACGCCGGTACAGCGAGAACAGGCCGCTTTTCGTATGGTCGAGGAAGTGCTGCGCGTAGCCCGTATCCCACAGCCATCGTCCACGGGCCGTTTCGATCAGATACGCGCGTGACGGAAACCGGCAGGTTGCGAGCCCCGCGCCTTTTAGCGCCATGCACGCCATGTGCGTGCAATAGCCGGCTTCAAAGACCGTAATTGTCGCCATGTGCCTTGATCCAGTTGACCGTCTGTTCGATGCTTTGCTCGAGCGTCCAGAGCGGCTGATAGCCGAGCTTCTCTTGCGCCGCGCGCGTGCTGAGCGTCATGTCGTAGTTCAATGCGCCGACGCTGTAGCGCGTCAGGAGCGGCTCACGTCCGCTGACCGAAGCCCAGCCCTGCATCGCGCGCGCGGCCAGGTCGAGGACTGGATAGGGCACGTCCTTGATCCGGTAGGCGATGCCGAGCCGTGTGAGCATGGCGTCGAGCACATCGCGCAAAGAAGTCGGCGCGTTATTGGTGATGTTGAAGGTGTCGCCGGAGCGGACCTGTTCGGAGGTGGTGGCCAGATGCATGGCGTGCACCACGTTGCCCACGTAGGTCAGATCGAGCTTCGCTGCGCCGCCACGCGGCAGCGGCAATTGGCCGCCGCGCTCGCGCAGCAGCCGCAGAATGCGTGGCAGCAGCACGCGGTCGTGCGGACCGAAAATGCCGCGCGGACGCAGCATGACGAAGGTGGTGTGCGGATGCGCGGCGGCCGCCTCGCGAATCACGTCCTCGGCCCGCGCCTTGGTGCTCGCATAGTGGTTGACGTAGTGCGCGGGGCGAAAGCTCTCGTCGATATCGAGCCGGTGCGTGAAGTCGAAATAGAGCGAGGGCGTCGAGATATGCACGAAGCGGCGCACGCCGTTGGCGACCGCAGCCTGAACGAGGTGCGTGGTGGCCTGCACGTTGGCCGCGTGAAAATCGCGCCATGCGCCCCACGGGGAAGAGAGCGCAGCGCAATGCCATACCGTGTCGACGCCTTGCAGCAGAGGTTGCAGGGCGGCGGTGTCGGCGCTGGCGAGATCGAGCGCGGCGAACTCCATGCCGAGTGCGCGCAATGCCTCGCCTTCCGCGCGATTGCGGCCGGTGGCGCGTACCGTCTCGCCCTGTTGCAGCAGAAATGCGGCCGCGTTGCGACCCAACCCGCTGGTCGCACCCGTGACGAGGATCGTCATGTTGAACTCATTGGATGATTCCCAGGCGGTTGCCCCATCTGCCTGAGGAAGCGCTGCTGGCTCGCAAGCAGTTCAGCGTAGCCGATGGCCCGATAAGGCAGTCCGTGTTGCCTCGCGAGTCTTTCGACGATCTGCGCGATCGCACCGTAGTGCCGGTGGCTGTAGCCGGGGAACAGGTGATGTGTCAGATGATGATTGAGGCCGCCGAGCCACGCGCCGATAAAGGCGGGCCGCGTGATCCAGTCGCAGCAGGTCAGGAAGGCGTGCTCGTCGCGGGTGTGCGGCAGGTGACCGGTATCGGGCAGCAGATAGAACTGCGTCTCGGCCCAATGCGTACCGAGGATCAGCATCAAGAGGATGCACGAGGCGAGGGTTTGGCCCGCCATATAGGCGGCGAACACCCTGCCATAGCCGACCTCATGCCCTCGGAGCAAAAGCGGCAGCAACAGGAACACGCCGAAATGAAGCAGCTTGGAGGCGACAAAGACCACCCAGCCGCGCACACCAGGCAGCAACCGGTCTTGCGCGAGCGGTGTTTTGCCGAGGCGATCCGACCAGTCGTAGATCCAGTTGATATACGGCAGCGAGAGCGCGGCAATCACCGGCCAATAAAGATGTTGGAAGCGGAAATGCGGATGCCAGGCCTGAAACGGGGTTTGCCGCAGAAACAGATTGGCCTCGGTATCGAGGTCGTAATGCTCGAGGTTCGGATAGGCGTGGTGATAGAACACATGGCGCGCTTGCCAATAAGCCGGCTCGATGCCGAGCGGCAGGGTGACCGCACGCCTGACCAGCGTGTTCAACCATTTGAAGCGGGACAGCGCGCCATGCGATGCGTCGTGCATCGAATTGACCGATAGCATCACGGCCGCTAGAAACATGCCAACGTAAGCGGCGAGAAACCCGGCGGCGCTGTGGGCGCACAAGCACGTCGCGAACAGCGCACAGGCGATCGCTAGCAGGCAGCCCGCCTTCAGCCAGGTCAGCGCATTGCCGAAACGATGGTCCAGCCTGCTCGCGAGGTAGGCGGCGACTTCGCGACGGAGTTCGGCTGAAAACGGCGAAGTGCTGGACGGAAGATAGTGCGGGCGCATTCGGTCAGGCTGGGTTCGGCAATCGGGTGCAAATCATGGTCTATGTGTCCGCGATGAATATACGAACGGCTGTTTTATATACCGCATGCGTGACGCCGGATTTTGGACGGTAGATTTTGGTGTGTCAACGCGCGCAGCTGTAATTATTGCCACCCTTAGCGCTTAGCATGCCTCTCCTATTTTACGGTGGCAATCATCAGGGTTAGTCACAATCAATCGCGACAGTGGTTCTATCATACGTGCAGCGCTTCAGCAAATAAGGCGTTTTGAAATTTGCCTTAAAAATTGTCAAATGGTTGCGAAAACAGATTAAATATTCGTAGTGAATTCACAGAAAGTGGCTTAGCGGGTACGAGGCAAAATACAGCCTTGAAAAAAGCGACGGCTATTTCGTCAATCTCGAGGGCGCAACGGAGCTGACACAGCAGCGCATTGCCTTCCTGCGCGAGTGTGGACGCGAATGCAGCAGCACGGGCTGCGTGGACGCTAAGCTAGGCGAGTAGGCGGCCGCCTCGATCAATGGCGCGAATGCGCTTGCCTCCCGAGGGAGGCAAGGGACGCTGAATCCTGCTAGAGGGTGCGCAGTGCGAACCGTTTGAGCTTGCCGGTCTCGGTGCGTGGCAGGGCGTCGACGAAAGCGATCAGACGCGGATACTTGTACGGCGCAACGTTGTTCTTCACATAGTCCTGCAGTTGCGCGACCAGTTTGTCGCCGGGTGTGAAGCCAGGATTGAGGACGACAAACGCCTTGACGATCTGGCCGCGCGTTTCATCGGGCACGCCGATCACACCGCATTCGGCTACCGCATCATGCTGCAACAACACGCTTTCCACTTCCGGGCCGGAGATGTTGTAACCGGCGGAGACGATCATGTCGTCGGCGCGTGCCTGATAAAACACGTAGCCGTCCTCGTCCAGATAGACGGAGTCGCCGGGCAGGTTCCAGCCGTCGCGCACGAACTTCGTTTGCCGCTCGTCGGCCAGATAGCGGCAACCGGTTGGCCCGCGCACGGCGAGCTTGCCGATGACGCCCGGCGCCACCGGTTGCATGGCATCGTCGACGGCCTGCACGTGATAGCCGGGAACGGCGCGGCCGATCGCATGCGGCCGGACCGCCTCACCCGCCGCCGAAATGAAAATATGGATCAACTCTGTCCCGCCAATGCCGTCGATCATCTCGATACCGCTCGCCTCGCGCCACAGACGCCGCGTCGAATCGGGCAGCGCCTCGCCAGCGGATACGGTTTTCTTCAGGCTGGCAATATCGAAGCGCGGCAAGAGCGGCGCCATCTGCCGATAGAAGGTCGGCGCAGTGAACATGACCGTGGCATGAAAGCGCTCGACGACCTGCAGCAAGGTTTCTGGCGTGAGCTTTTCGATCAGCACGGTGGAGGCGCCGACCCGCAGCGGGAAGCACAGCAGGCCGCCTAGTCCGAATGTGAAAGCGAGCGGCGGCGTACCGCAAAACACATCGCTAGCCGTGGGCTTGAGCACATGACGCGGGAACAGATCGCACATCATCAACACGTCGCGATGAAAGTGCATGCAACCTTTGGGCAAACCTGTTGTACCGCTCGTGAAGGCAATCAGGCACACGTCGTCGCTTGCGGTGTCGCAAGCGGTGAAGTGGTCCGGTTTGCTTGCCGCGAGTGTTTCCAGGGAGTCCGCAGCGTCGTCGTGGAACAGGCGAATCTGCTTTAGATCCGGGCAGAAGTACTCGTTTTGCGGGTCACGGCAGCGTTCGAGTTCTTCGGTCAGGCGTTTATCGCACAAGGCGGCGCTGATGTGTGCCTTGTCGATGATCTGCTTGAGTTCCTTGGCGCGCAGGAGCGGCATGGTGGGCACCAGCACGAGGCCCACCTTCAGCGCGGCCAGCGCTGCAACGGCCATCTGCAAGGTATTCGGCCCGCGCAGCAGGACGCGATTGCCGGGTTGCAAGCCCATCTCGTCGACCAGCACATGTGCGCTGCGATTCACCAGCGCCAGCAGTTCGCGGTAGGTGGTCGCATGGGGCACGCCGTTCACGTCGGACCAGATCGCCGGGCGCTCGCCATGCCCCGCCTCAACGGTGCGATCCAGCAATTCAGTTGCGCAGTTAAAGCGCGCCGGATAGGCGAGCTCGGGGTTGTCGAGTAGAAAGACGGGCCACTGGTCCTGCGGCGGCAGATGGTCACGAGCGAAGGTGTCGACGTGAGCTGACTGTTCCATGACGTTTCTCCATGCAAAGCCGAACGTTTAGTGGGCTTCGTGGGGGATCACTGCGGTGGCTTCGATTTCGACCTTGGCCTCGTCTTCGATCAGCGCGACGACCTGCACCGCGCTCATGGCAATGTCGTAGTCGCCGATCAGCTCACGAAACGCGCGGCCGATGTCTTTGAGCGCCATGAGGTATTCGCGCTTGTCGGTGACATACCAGGTCAGGCGCACCAAATGTTCCGGCTTGCCGCCAGCTTCGTTGAGCACCGCAACGATGTTGTGCAAGGCTTGAATCGCCTGCGCGGCGAAGTCGGTCGACTGGAAGCGCGCCTCGGCATCCCAGCCGATCTGGCCGGCGATAAACACCTGAGTGCCGACGGCGGCAACACCGTTTGCATAGCCGCGCGGTTTGACCCAGCCGGCGGGGAGAAGAGGTTTTTTCATGGACGTGGCTCGTCGGTGAGGGTAGACGGTGGGGCGAATCTCCCGAGGGCGCTCGCGATGTCGTCGGGAATATCGATGGACTGGCCAGTCTCGAGCGAAGTGGTCACCAGCACCTGATGTGCCCTGAAGCGCACTTCGTCGTGGCAATGGCCGACAATGCCGATGCGAATCGAGCGCTGGCCGACCGAGTTGACGCTCAGCGTGAGCGTGACGGTTTCGCCCATCCGGCTCGGCCGCGAAAACTCGCAGTCCAGCTTGACGATCGGCAAGCCAACGCGGCGCTGGCCGATCATGTGCGCGTAGTCGATTCCAAGGCACTCGGTGAACCAGTCTTCGACCAGCGCGTTGGTCAGCACCAGGTACTGCGGGAAGAACACGATGCCCGCCGGATCGCAATGCGCGAAGCGGATGCGCACCGGCATCTCGAACGTGGCGCTCATAGCTTGCTCGTGCTGTCCGGATGGGCCGCGGCGTGCGCCTTCAATACATCACGGCCTACGATCAGTTGCTGCACTTCGGTGGCGCCTTCATAGATGCGCAGCGCGCGAATCTCGCGATACAGCATTTCGACGGCGGTGCCGCTTTGCACCCCCATGCCGCCCCACAGTTGCACGGCGGCATCGATAACCTGCTGCGCGCCTTCGCTCGCGTGCCACTTCGCCATGGCTGCTTCACGCGTGACGTTTTCGCCTTGGTCGCGCAACCAGGCTGCGCGATAGACGAGCAGGGCGCTGCTGTCGATGGTGAGGGCCATCTGCGCGAGCTTCGCTTGCGTGAGCTGAAAGTCGCCGAGCGTCTGGCCGAACATCTTGCGCGAGGCAGCACGTGCGAGGCCTTCCGCCATGGCATGACGCGCAAAGCCAAGCGATGCGGCTGCCACCGAGGTGCGGAAGATGTCGAGCGTGCGCATGGCCAGTTTGAAACCCTGGCCGGGTTCGCCCAGCATCTGGCTGCGCGGCACACGGGCGCCCGCGAAATGCAGGCGGGCGAGCGGATGCGGCGCGATCACGTCGATACGTTCGGCAATCTCGAGCCCCGGGGTATCGGCGTCGACAATGAACGCACTGATGCCGCGTGCGCCCGGCGCTTCGCCGGTTCTTGCAAACACCACGTAGAAGTCGGCGATGCCGCCGTTGGAAATCCATGTCTTGTCGCCGTCGAGCACATAGGCGTCGCCGTCGAGACGTGCCGACAAGGCCATGGCGGCGACGTCCGAGCCTGCGTCCGGTTCGGACAGCGCGAACGCGGCGATGGCCGTACCGTTCGCGACTCGCGGCAAATAGCGTTGCTTCTGTTCGTGCGTGCCGCCGAGCGAAATGGCGCCCGAGCCGAGCCCTTGCATGGCCAGCGCGAAATCGGCGAGGCCGGAATGTTTTGCTAGTGTTTCGCGCAGCAGACAGACGGCGCGCGTGTCGATGGTGTCGCCGTGTCCGCCGTACGCTGTACCGCCGACGCCATACTTCAACCACCCTGCAGCGCCGAGTTCGCGAACCAGATGGCGGCAGGTGGCATCGACGTTGTTGCCGTGTTCCGCGTCAGCGAGATGGGTGCTGCACCATGCTTCGATGCCCGCCGCGAGTTCGCGATGGCGGTCTTCGAAGAATGGCCACGCTAGCGCGCTATGAAGATCGAGGTTACTGGAAGCGCTCAAGTCAGTCTCCTTCGAAAACCGGACGCGTCTTCGCGGCAAACGCACGATACGCCCGTTCGAAATCGTGTGTGCTCATGCAGATCGCCTGCGCTTGCGCCTCGGATTCAATCGCCTCGTCGATGCTCATGCTCCATTCCTGGTGCAGCATCTTTTTGGTGATGCCGTGCGCAAAAGTCGGACCGGCGACGAGTTCAGCAGCGAGTTTGGCGGCCTCGTCGAGCAGGGCGTCCGGGTCGCACAGGCGGTTATAGAAACCCCAGGCGTAGCCTTCGTCGCCGCTTGCCGAGCGGCCCGTGAATAGCAGTTCGGACGCACGCCCTTGACCGATGATGCGTGGCAGGATCGAACACGCACCCATATCGCAGCCTGCCAGACCGACGCGTGAGAACAGGAACGCGAGCTTGCTGCGCGCGGTGCCGAGGCGCAAGTCGGAGGCCATCGCGAGAATCGCGCCGGCGCCAGCGCAGACGCCGTCCACGGCGGCAATCACCGGTTGCGGGCAATGCCGCATGGCCTTGACGAGATCGCCAGTCATGCGCGTGAACAGCAACAGCTCCGGCATCGGCAGATCGATCAGCGGCGCGATGATGTCGTGCACATCGCCGCCCGAGCAGAAGTTGCCGCCAGCGCCGTGGATCACCACCGCTTTGACATCGGTTGCGTAGGCAAGCTGGCGAAACAGGTCGCGCAGCTCGGCATACGATTCGAACGTGAGCGGGTTCTTGCGTTCGGGGCGGTTCAGCGTGATCGTCGCCACCTTGGCGCTGACCGACCAGCCGAAGTGTTTCGCCTCGTAACCCGCCAGCGTGACGCGGTTGCCGGCCAGCAGGGCGTCGACGTGGGATGCTGTCATGGATATCTCCTCCAGTTCGGTGCCGCTCAACCCTTGAGGTTGTCGAGCAGATGTTTCTTGAGTTTGCCCAGACGCTGGTGCGTGCGCGACTTCTCGTCGAGGCTCAGGCCGCCGAACATTTCGACGACCCATTGTTCATGTGCTACCGCCATGCGGTCGAACAGCTCGCGGCCTTCGGGTGTCAGGCGCACGCTGATCGAACGGCGATCGTTCGGATCCGCATCGCGTACGACCAGGCCTTCTTTTACGAGCTGATCGGTAATGCCGGTGACATTGCCGCCTGTCACCATCAGACGGCGCGACAGCTCGGTCATCTTCAGTCCTTCGGGATGACGTTCGAGCTGCGCCATCAGGTCGAAGCGCGGCAGCGTCGTGTCGAACTCGGTACGCAGGCGTTTGCGCAGTTCGGCTTGCACAAGGTTGGTGGTGGTGAGCATGCGTAGCCACAGACGCAGGCCCATATGGCTATCGGCGCCGGTGCTCATTTCCATATCGACCACGTTCTCGGCAGGTTTCGCGACGCCTTTGCGCGTGGGTTTCGCTTCGCTGGCGGCGGGCTTTTTGGCGCTGGTAGCTCGAGTCATGTAACTTCTCCCCCGGAGACGGAAATGGATTGGCCGGTGATCGCGGCGGAGCCGGGCATGCAAAGCCACAGAGCGGCATTGGCGACTTCTTCCGGTGCGACAAAGCGCTGTTGCGGGTTGTGACGCACAAGGATGCTGCGCGCTTCCTGCTCGCTGCGCGAGGTCTTGCTGGTGATCTGGTCGAGCGACGCGCGCAGCAGTTCGGTCTCGGTATAGCCGGGACAGACTGCGTTGACAGTAATGCCTTTGGTGGCGACTTCGAGCGCCAGCGAACGCGTCAGTCCGATCACACCGTGCTTGGCGGCGCAATACGCGGCGACGTAGGCGTAACCGATCTGTCCGGCGGTGCTGGCGACATTGACGATGCGGCCATAGCCGCGTTCGAGCATGCCTGGCAATACGGCGCGTGTGCAGAGAAATACGCCGGTTAGATTGACGTCGAGCATGCGCTGCCAGAGCGCCATGTCGGTCTGCGTGAACGATGCGGCTTGTGCCTGACCTGCGTTGTTGATCAGGATGTCGACGGGACCGGCTTGTTCAAACGCGGCCGCGACGGCGGCTTCTTGGGTGACGTCCACGGCGATGCAAGCGATTTCGCCTGCTGCGCTGAGCGTGCTTAGCGCGTCGCGCTGCGCAGCGAGACGGTCAGCGTCGCGGCCCATCAGCGTAACGCGCGCACCGGCGCGCACCAGCGCCGCCGCAGTGGCTGCTCCGATGCCGCTGCCGCCACCCGTGACGACTGCGTGCTTTCCGGTCAGCCCGGAGTTATCTGTATTCACACCGTTCCTTCTGCGCGTTGTGCGCGTTCTTGCGGCGAGAGTCCTGCGTTCGCTGCGGCCTGGGCACGCTCGCGTTCGAGATTGCGTTCGAGTTGCGACTTCGCCGCCGTGTATTGCTTCGGCCACATCACGTCGAAGTAGCCGATCTTGGCGGCTTCGTTGAGCGTCCACGAAGGATTGGCCAGATGCGGCCTTGCCACTGCGCAAAGATCCGCACGCCCAGCGGCGATGATGCTGTTGACGTGATCGGCTTCGGAGATCGCGCCGACGGCGATCGTGGCGATGCCCGCTTCATTGCGGATGCGATCGGCAAACGGCGTCTGGAACATGCGGCCATAGACCGGCTTCTCGTCTTTGCTGACCTGACCCGACGAGACGTCGATCATGTCGGCGCCGGCTGCTTTGAAGGCGCGGGCGATTTCCACCGCATCGTCAGGCGTATTGCCGCCGTCTACCCAGTCGTGCGCGGAGATACGTACGGAAATAGGCTTGTCTGCCGGCCAGACCTTGCGGATCGCGGCAAAGATCTGCAGTGGATAGCGCAGGCGGTTCTGCAGCGAGCCGCCGTATTCGTCGCTGCGCTGATTGGTGAGCGGCGAGAGGAAGCTCGACAGGAAATAGCCGTGTGCGCAGTGCAGTTCGAGCCAGTCGAAGCCTGCCTGTGCGGCCATTTCAGTCGAACGGACGAATTGCGCTTCGATTTCACGCAGATCGTCATGGCTCGCTTCGCGCGACCATTGGCTCACGCCCCGCAGATATTGCTGCGGCGAGGCCGAGACGAGCGGCCAGTTACCTTCAGGCAGCGGCTGATCGATGCCTTCCCAACTCACGCGTGTTGACGCTTTGGCGCCTGCGTGTCCGAGCTGCATGCCGATCTTCGCGTCCGACTGCGCATGCACGAAATCGACAATGCGCTTCCATGCGGCGAGATGCTCCGGTGCATACATGCCGGGACAAGCGGGGGTGATACGGGCTTCCGGCGATACACAAGTCATCTCGGTCATCACGAGCGCCGCGCCGCCCATGGCGCGGGCGCCGAGATGCATGAGGTGATAGTCGCCAGCGATGCCGTCGACGGCCGAGTATTGCGCCATGGGCGACACGACCACGCGGTTCTTGAGCGTGACGCCGCGCAGCTTGAAGGGCGTGAACATCGGCGGGACGGAATGCTTTGCCGGTGCGCGTTCAATGCCGGAGCGCGTTGCGAGCCAGTCTTCGAACCCGGACAGGTACTGCGCATCGCGCTCACGCAGGTTCTCATGCGAGATGCGCTGCGAACGCGTCAACAGCGAGTAGGCGAACTGTTCCGGTTCGAACGCGGTATAGCGGTCGACGTGCTCGAACCACTCCGTCGAATTACGGGCCGCGTTCTGGATGCGCAGCACGCCGACGCTGCGTACTTCGGTGTAGTGCTTGAGCGCGGCAGCCAGATCGTGGGGATGAGCGTCGATGCTGTTGGCGAGCTCGATCGAATCTTCGAGTGCCAGCTTGGTGCCGGAGCCGATCGAGAAGTGCGCGGTGTGGGCAGCGTCGCCCATCAGTACGACTGGTGTGGGCGGCGTGCCGTTGGCGTTGTTGCGCCAATGCACCCACTCCCGGTTGACCACGCGCGGGAAGCGAATCCACTGTGACGAACCACGCAAATGGGCGGCGTTCGAGAGCAAGGGGTTGCCGTCCAGATACTTGGCGAACAGCTTTTCGCAGAAGGCGATGCTGTCTTCCTTGCTCATCTCGTCGAGACCGGCGGCGCGCCAGACACGCTCCGGCGTTTCGACGATGAACGTGGAGGTCTGATCGTCGAAGCGGTAGGCGTGGGCCTGGAACCAGCCCCATTCGGTTTCTTCGAAGGCGAACGTGAAGGCTTCGAAGAGCTTTTTCGTGCCGAGCCAGACGAAGCTGCAATCGCGCATGTCGATATCCGGCTGGTAGGTCGCCGCATACTTCTGACGAATCGCGCTGTTAGCGCCGTCGCAGGCGATGATCAGGTCGGCTTCGTAAGCGGCGTCGTCCGTCACTTGGGTTTCGAACACCAGCTTGACGCCGAGTTCTTCGCAGCGCGCCTGCAGGATGTTCAGGAGACGCTTGCGGCCGATGCCGCAGAAGCCGTGACCCGACGAACGGACCTGCTCGCCGCGGAAGTTGATCTCGATGTCGTCCCAGTGGTTGAAGGCGTCGAGAATTGCCTCCGCGCTAGGCGCGTCGGCCGCGCGCAGGTTGCCGAGTGTCTGGTCCGAGAACACCACACCCCAGCCGAACGTGTCGTAAGGGCGGTTGCGTTCGATCACCGTGACTTCGTGCTCAGGGTTGCGACCCTTCATCAACAGCCCAAAGTACAGGCCGGCCGGGCCTCCGCCGATACAGACGATGCGCATGCTGACACTCCAGTTGGAATCTGGAATGTAATTTAGTCCTCGATATTTTAGGTGTCAAGTAAATTTTGGGGGAGAGACCAGACGCAGGTGGAGTGGTGACCGGAAGAAATAAAGTCGGTCGGAGCTCCGCAGCGCGAACGCACAGATGGCCGCGATCCTCGACAACATTCCGGACCTTGCCTGGGTAAAAGACACTGACGGCCGATACGTGGCGGGCAA
>NZ_FNCJ01000021.1 GCF_900100735.1 Paraburkholderia phenazinium
TGTATTAGCCTAGACCGGATCTGACAGGTAGTCGGGGAAGTGAGGTAAGGAACACGATTCAGCGAGGAATCAGTTTCTCCCTGGCGAGTTCAAGCGAATCGAGGAAGGTACGCATAGGCGTCTTGCCATAACACCATCGCCCCTGATGTTCGCGCTCATTGTTGTACTGGTCAAGCCATGCGTCGAGATCGCTTTGCAAGGTCGGGATCGAATCGTAGATCTTCCGGCGGAAGGCGATGCGATAGAACTCGTTGAGCATGGTCTTGTGAAGCCGCTCGACGATGCCGTTGGTTTGTGGAGAGCGCGCTTTGGTGCGGGTGTGATCGATGTTCTCCACGGCCAGATAAAGCTCGTATTCATGGTGCTCCGGGTTGCCGCAATACTCGGTACCCCGGTCAGTGAGCACGCGCACGAGCGGGATGCCATAGCTGTCGAAGAACGGAACGACGCGATCGTTGAGCAGGTCGGCGGCCGGCAGCGGTGTCTTCCGGTCGTAAAGCTTGGCGAACGCCACCTTCGAGTAGGTGTCGACGAAGGTTTGCTGATAGACCCGGCCCACGCCCTTGAGCGTACCAACGTAAAAGGTATCCTGGGCGCCGCAGTAGCCGGGGCATTCAGATTCGAACTCGCCGTGCGTTTCCTTTTCCAGTTTGGCGCGTTCAAGCGCCGCCAACTGCGATTCAGTCAACACCAGTCCTTCCTGGGCGGACTTGGCCTCCAGCGCCTTCAGGCGCTTGTTCATGGTCTCGAGGTCATGGCGCAACCAGATGCTACGCACCCCCTGAGGCGAGACGCTAAGGGCGTGGCGTTTGAGCACCTCGTTGGCGATACGGATCTGGCCGTAAGCGGGCAGTTCCAGGGCCAGTTCGACCACCGCCGCCTCGACCCGCGGATCCACGCGGTTCTTCAGCAGCGGGCGGTGGTGGGAGATTTCCTGCAGGGCCGCTTCGCCGCCCTTGTCGTACAGTTCCTTGAAGCGGTAGAAGCTGTCGCGGGAATAGCCCATTACCCGGCAGGCTTGGCTGACATTGCCCAGTTGCCGAGCCAGTTCGAGCATGCCGACCTTGGCACGGATGACTTTCTGTTCCTGAGTCATGGTTGACTCCTTGCGGTTTGCCGCGCGCGTTGCCGCTTCGGACTACGTCCTCCACGCCCACGCGCAACAGCACGAGAAACCGACCACTGTCAGATTTAGTCTAGGCTATTGCAATTTACAGCATGTCTAGGCATTTGTCGCGATCTTGGGGGTGACAGTGAGACTGTTGGATTGGACTGCACTTCAATAGTGCAAGTATTTGTCCCGCAGCAGCGAGAACGGTACTAATTGCGCTGCTTCGATCGCCTCGAGCATTTCTGATCCAGCGCCGTCCTGAACTGCCTGCCACAGCACTGCAGAGCCGATCGACTCGCGTGTCGCGGCCATGTCGAACGTGGCGGGATAGCGTGCTTGCAATGTAGACAACAAGGCCAATCCGAGGCGCGCCGGGGGACGCGGTGTTGGCATGGCGTCGCGAACCATACTCACACCATGGCAAAGCTGGCCTCGCCAGATCGACTCGGTCGGAACGAAATCGACAGGTTCGAAATGCGCGCCGGCACCAAGCGCATTCAGCACATGTGCCAGCATCACGCCGTCGATCCATGGCGCGCCTATCCACTCGAATGGATGCGGTGTGCCGCGGCCCACGCTCACATTCGCCCCTTCGAGCAAGGCGACATCGGGGTACAGGTCTAGTTGAGCCGGCGTGCGCAGGTTGGGCGATGGCGGCACCCAACCCAATCCGGTGTCCGCTAGCCGCATCTCGCGTCGATATCCCTGCATCGGCACCACGTGCAGATCAGCGCCAATGTGGCGCTCGCTGTTGAACAGATCGGCGAGTTCGCCTACCGTCATGCCAGGCAACAGTGGGAGCGGAAAATATCCGGTGAACGACTCGCGACCGGCGTCCAGGACCGGCCCGCCGAACCGGTCCGCGCCGAGCGGATCTGGACGATCCAGCACAAACAGCGGAATGCCGCGTGCGGCAGCGGCTTCGAGCGCATAGCCGAGGGTTGTCTCGTAAGTGAAGAATCGTACGCCGGCATCCTGAACGTCGAACACCAGGGCGTCCAGCGCGTCGAGCGAAGCGGCCGGGAAGCGCTGGTCTTTGCCGTAGAGGCTGTGCACGACGAGGCCCGTTGCCGGGTCGGTCGTGTCGCCGACCTTCGCATCGACGTCGGTGTTCAGGCCGTGTTCCGGCGAGAACAGGGCCGCTAACGCGACACCGGGTGCGTGTGAGAGCACGTCGACGGTGCGTCTGCCGGCCGAGTCGAAGCCGCTGCGATTGGTGATCAATCCGACTCGCATGCCGGAGAGCGGAGCAAACTGCTGCGCTTCGAGTACGTCGATACCCACCTGCACCGGCCCTGTCGACACCGGCAAGCGTGTTGCCGCAGCCAGCGCCGGCAAGGCCTCCGGCAACAATCGCCCGATTTCGGCCACGGATAGCGGTGCCGTATGGCTTGCCAGCAGCGCGAGGAGCTGCGCACGAACTGACCGGGCGTCGCCCTGGTCGTCGGGATGCACGCGGTTGGTCAGGATCACTACGAACTGGCGCGTTGCCAGATCGATCCAGATACCCGTGCCAGTGTAACCGGTGTGGCCGATCGTGCCGATCGGCGGCAGACGGTCACGGTTCGAGACCAGCGGTGCCGCCAGTTCCCAGCCCAGGCCGCGCCATGGGACAGCCGAAAGTGGGGATGCGGCCGCAGCCAGCGCAGCGATGCTCTGCGCCTGAAGAATGCGGGTGGCGCCGTACTGCCCGCCGTTGAGCATCATTTGCGCAAAGCGGGCGAGATCGTCGGCGGTGGAGAACAATCCGGCGTTGCCGGAGACGCCGCCCATCCACGCTGCTGTCGGGTCATGCACGCGCCCGCGGCGCATGCCGGCCTGATCGGCGGTCGTTGCAGCGCTGCGCGCTGCGCGCGAGGCGCCGGGCAGGAAGACCGTATCGCGCATGCCGAGTGGCGCAAACACATGCGTTTGACAATACGCATCGAGCGACTGATGCGTGACGCGCTGCACCAGTTCGCCAAGCACCACGAAATTGAGATCGCTATAGACGACCCGCTCGCCGGGTTCGCTGAGCAGGTGTTCCGCCACGATGGCGCCCAAGACACCGTCGCGGCCCGAACGAGCCGGGCGGCTGCGCAAGTCGGCCCGCAGGCCGGAGGTATGCGCCAGTAACTCGCGCACCGTCACGGCCTCTTTGCCGTTCGCCGCGAAGGCCGGCCAGTACTGCGCGACGGGTGCATCCAGCCGCAGGCGGCCGGTCTCGGCCAGTTGCAGGATCGCGGTAGTCGTCGCGATCACCTTGGTCAACGAGGCCAGATCGAATTCCGTATCGAACGTCATCGACTCGGAGGCGGGCGTCAGTGCGCGCTGTCCGAATGCCTCGCGATAGAACACCTGTCCGGCATCGCCCATCAGCACGACCGCGCCGGGAATCCGGCCGGCGGCGATCTCTGTATCGACGATCTGTTCAACTTGCCGGCATGCGGCAGCATCGAGACTGCCGGCGTATGTCGCGCGCGCGGCGATGGCGAGTCCAAGCAGCAGCGCACCGCGCCTCATCAGCCGGCTCAGGGGCGTGGCAGCACGTCCGGCTCGTAGTGATTGCGCGGATTCCATAGCATCCATCCATCGGTACCTGCGGCGTCGGCGGCGTCTACCTGCGCACTGATCGCCGCAGCGTCGAACGGACGACGATCGAAGGCGTAGTCGCGAAATGCCTGCAACCACGGACGAAAGCGCACGCTCGGGAGTTTGGTGCGCTGCATGGCCTCGGCTAACGAGCGCCTGACAATCTGTCCGGGGTCCGCGACAGGGTTGGTGCAGCCAGGCAAGCCCCACGTGAAGCCGGACGGGTACAGCATCGGTGAAATATAGTCGAGCGGCGCGCCCAGGTCTTCGATCTGCTGGCCAATCGCCGTATCGTCGAGGTTCCAGCACACGTAACCGAAAATATCGGCCGACACGAAGACGTTGTAGGGGGCCAGCCGGGCGCGCGCGGCCTGCAGGAACCCTACGATCGCGGCAGTCCGGTTGGCCCGGATATTGGGCAGCGCGAAACGCAGTCCGCTCGCGTCGGGAAAGCGGACATAGTCGAACTGGACCTCGTCGAACCCCATGCGCGCGGCTTCCTCGGCGATATCGAGGTTGTGCTGCCAGACTTCGTGTGAAAACGGGTCCGTCCACTGCAGGTGCTCGCGGTCGCGCCACGGCTTGCCGCTTGCGTCGTGCACGCTCCAGTCGGGGTGCGCGTCGGCAAGCGGGTCGTCCTTGAAGACGACGATGCGCGCGATCAGATACAGGTGCTGGCGATGCAGTTCGGCAAGCAATGCCGGGAAGTCCTGCATGAGAGGCGCACGTTCCTTGATCTGGGCGGTCGCGCCGACCGCATCGCGCGCCGCACTGCGATATGGCGTGAGACCGCGGTCGCCCTTGACGTCGATCACAAGCGCGTTGACCGCAGTGGTTTGGGTCAGGCCGACTGCTGCCTTGCGCAGCGTTGTGCTGGTAATGCCGAAGACCGAGAGATAGACGGCTTTTGCCCGAAACGGCGTCAACGTCAGCGTGATGGCCTTTCCGGCGGATACGCCGGTTTGGGCGCGTAGATAGCCAGGCGCACGAGCGGCGATCGTCGAGCTGGGTTGATCGGTTTCGAACCGGCCGCGCTGGTCGGTGTGCGTCACGCCGGCCGCGCTGGTGACGATCGCGCCGGGCACGGGATCGAGCGTGCTGGCGTCGATTACGACACCGGTGACCACGGCAGCGTGCGCGCCGGCAAGCAGCGTTGCCAAGGCGAGTGCGGCGACGACGGTGCCGCCCTTTATGACGTTTCTACATATCATCGCGTGTTCCCCGAGACCGGTGTGGTTGGTGTTTGTGGTTCGTCGAGCAGCCGCGCGAGTGCCCCGGCGCCATATGCGTCGATCATCAGGAAGCGCGGCAGCGCGAGCAAGGGCGAATGGCGGTCGGCTTTGCGGGCATCAAGCGTGAAGCCTGCGACATAGCCTTCGTCGGCTGCAAGCGCCGTCAGCTCGTCGTCGTAGATTCCATATGGCCACGCAAGCATGTCCACGTGAGTGCCCACCTCGGACTCTATGCGACGTCGCGAGGTATTCAACTGGGTGTGCACGAACTGACGGAAATCCGCCTCGCTGCGGCGCCTGCGTTCGATCTTGAAGTTCGGATGCCAGTATGTATGCGACTGGACGTCGAACAGGCCGGTTTGCCTGAGACTGCGCAACTGGTCCCAGGTCAGGGCATAGGGCGCGTTGGAGATCGCCGACGGGTAGACAAACAAGGTGACCGGAAAGCGCTCGCGCAGCACGATCGGCAACAGCTTCCCGTAGACCGAGCGATGCCCGTCGTCGACCGTAATCACCACCGGTTTGGCGGGCAGCGCGATGCCTGAACCTTTTAGCCAGTACACCACGTCGCGCAGCGGCACGATGTGATAGCCGTGCTCGCGCAGGAACTGCAGTTGCGTCTCGAAGGTGGTGACGCGCACTGTCATCGAGTCGTCTGCGGTGTCGGAAAAGCGGTGATAAACAAGGATCGCGACGCGCGGTTCAGCGGTCTGCGCCTGTGCACTTGCGAGGCACATCAGCCAACACACGCAGACAGCTACCGCGCGTAAGGCGCGCCAGCCCGGAGCGCTCATGCGAGCGTCCCCGCGGAGGGTCGCTGCGTGCGAGCAGGTACCAGCAAGATCGGATGTGTAGCGATCCGGCCCAGCCGGTTGACTACGCTGCCGGGCAGGACCGCATCCAGACTGCGATGTCCGTGTGCGCCGAGCACTACCAGCGCGGCGCCACAATCTTCGGCGCACCGTTGCAGACGCGCCGCAATGGTTTCCGTCAGTTGCTCGGTTTCCGCAAGCTGTGTCGTGCAAGGCATAGACGCGGAGCTTGCGCGTTGCTGAGCTTCTTCGAGCAATTTGGCACCCTTGGCGCGGAGCGACGCAGTCAGCGTAACGGGGTCATAGAAGCTGACCGTCACCAGCAGATAAGGCAGATCGATCACATGCACAATATGAAGCTGAGCGCGATCCGCGGCTGCAAGGCAGATCGCCTCGTCCAGTACGCGATAGCGAGCGTCGCTGTCGTCGATACACACCATGATTTTTCCGTACATATCGTCCATCCGCCTGGTTGGTTGCGCCGCGGCTTGCGCCGCAGTGTTGTGAGCGCCACGCCTTGATTACGCACCACGGGTGACGCGCGTGCCGGCCGTGCCATTGGCCATTTGTTCAATCTGGTCGAGCGAGCCGATGACGGCAGGCTGTCCGGTGCGCGACACGAATTCAGCAGCCGCCTCGACTTTTGGTCCCATCGTGCCGGCAGGGAAGAACATTGCCCGCAGCGCCGTTACCGTTATTTCACGCAGCGCGGATTCGCGAGAGGTGTGCCAGTTCTCGTAGACGGCATCGACATCAGTTGCGATCAGAAGCAAGTCCGCGCCCAGGTCGGCCGCCAGCAACGCGCTGCACAGGTCTTTGTCGATCACAGCCTCGACGCCTGAATGCGCCTTCCCATCGGCGGCAACCGTCACGGGAATCCCGCCGCCTCCCGCGGCGATCACGATCGCGTCGCGATCGAGCAGCCATTGGATCGCCCGCAGTTCCACGACGCGATGCGGCTTCGGAGAAGCGACGACGCGCCGGTAGCCCGCGCCATCGGCGGCGATGCTCCAACGGTGGCGAACGGCAAGGCGTTCGGCGTCCTCTTTCGCATAGACCGGCCCGATCGGCTTGGTTGGATGATCGAAGGCGGGATCGTCAGCTTGAACTTCGACGCGTGTAAGCAAGGTCGCAACCTCGCGGTCGTTCGGCAATGCATTGGCCAGTTCCTGCTCGAGCAGGTACCCGATCATCCCTTCAGACTCCGCGTCGAGCACGTCGAGCGGCATGGCGGAACGCGCACCCACCGCAGCGGCCTGTAAGGCGAGCAGCCCCACCTGCGGGCCGTTGCCATGTGCGACGATCAGCTGATTGCCGTGGGCGAGGCGCGCGATCTGGGTGGCGGCTCGACGGATGTTGGCGATCTGGTTGGTGGCTGTCATCGGTTCGCCGCGTCGCAGCAGCGCATTGCCGCCCAATGCAATCAGGATACGCATGACATCCTCCTATCCGAGGGTCGCCACGAGCACCGCCTTGATCGTATGCATGCGGTTTTCAGCCTGCGAAAACACGATGGACGCGTCGGATTCGAAGACTTCGTCGCTGACTTCCAGTTCCGCCAGGCCAAACCGCTCGTGAATCTCCCGGCCTGTGTCGGTTTCCAGGTTGTGGTATGCCGGCAGGCAATGCATGAAGCGTGTGCGGACCTTGCCGGTTTCCTTCATCAGCGCGGCATTGACCTGATAGGGTTTGAGCAACTCGATGCGAGCGCCCCAGGCGTCGATCGGCTCGCCCATCGACACCCAAACGTCGGTATAGAGAAAGTCGACTCCGTTCACCGCGTCATGCGGGTTATCGGTGATCGTCACGCTCGCGCCCGTCCGTTCGGCGAGGCTGCGCATTTGCGCGACCAGATCGGCGTGTGGCCACAGTTCGCGCGGCGCGGCAATGCACACGTCCATGCCCATCTGCACGCCGCCGATCAGCAGGGAATTGCCCATGTTGAAACGTGCATCACCGAGATAACAGAACGACAGTTCGTGCAAGGGTTTCTCGCCGAACTCTTCCATGGTCAGCAGATCCGCGAGCACCTGGGTCGGGTGAAACTCATCGGTCAGGCCATTCCAGACCGGCACATGCGAATACGTGGCCAGATCCTCGACCACGCTCTGATGAAAGCCTCGATACTCGATGCCGTCGTACAGCCGTCCAAGTACGCGCGCGGTGTCCTTGAGAGACTCCTTGCGTCCGAGCTGGGAACTCGCCGAATCGATGTAAGTGACATGGCCGCCCTGATCGTGGACGGCGACTTCGAATGCGCAGCGCGTGCGCGTCGAAGTCTTTTCGAAGATCAGTGCGATATTTTTGCCACTCAGTTTCGGCACCTCGTTGCCCGCGTACTTCGCGCGCTTCAGTTCGGCGGCGAGGTCAAGGAGAAAGCGGATGTCGCGAGGCGTGAAGTCCCGCATGTTGAGCAGGCTTCGGTTGCGCAGATTGAATGCCATAGTGCCAGGTCCTTGGAATGAGTGATACGTCAGATGGGGTCGCGTTCCAGCGGGCAAGTCATGCAATGGCCGCCTCCGCGTCCGCGGCCCAGTTCGCCGCTCGGAATGGTGATGACTTCGACGCCGGCCTTGCGCAGCAGCGTATTCGTATAAACGTTGCGGTTGTAGGCCACGACGACGCCTGGAGCTAGCGCGATGACGTTATTGCCGTCGTCCCACTGCTCGCGCTCGGCCTCCCATTCGTCGCCGCCCGTGGCGACGGTGCGCAAGGTCTTCAGGCCAATGGCCTGTGCGACGACATCGAGAAAAGGCGCGGTCTCCGCGCGAACGTCGAGTTCTCCGGCCCGCTCGCCCGGACGCAGGCTTGTGCAGCGAATGCCGTTCACGACTTCCGGGAAGATCGTGACGAGGTCACGGTCACAGAAAGTCAATACGGTATCGAGATGCATCGCGCCCCGCGAACGGGGTAGCTGTGCGGCAATCACGTGCTTCACCGATTCGCGGGCGAAAAGCCCGCGAGCCAGTTGAGCGACCCCTTGGGGCGAGCTTCGCTCACCCATACCGATCAGAACGACGTCGCGTGAGAGCGGCATCACGTCGCCACCCTCGAGGGTGGCACCACCGTGATCGACATCCGGATCGCCCCACCAGATGTTTGTTCCGCCATTGAAGAGGGGATGAAAGCGATAGATTGCCGCGGTTAGCAAGGTCTCTTGCCGCCGGGCGGGCCAGTACATCGAACCGAGGACAGCTGACTCGTTGATCCAGCAACTGTTGTCGCGCGTGAACAGCGCATTGGGCAGCGGCGGCAGGAGAAAGCCGGCGTGATCCACGCAACGCGCCAGCAGGCCCGCCGGCTCGAACGGCAACTCGCCACGCACGATGCCGCCTATTAGGCGCGTTGCGAGCTCGTCCGCCTTCATCTCGTCGAGCCACGGACGCAGCTGCGCGGACAATTCCGCATCGACAGTGCCGGGCGACAGTTTCCGCTCGAGCACCCAGTCGCGAGCCTGACGTTCGCGGAGAATATCGGCGAGCAGATCATGGGTGTCGAACACTTCGATTCCGTGATCCTGCATCGCACTGACGAAAGCGTAGTGGTCGTTTTTTGCCTGCGCGACCCACAACACGTCGTCGAACAGCAGCTCGTGGCAGTTGAGCGGAGTCAGACGGGCCTGAGCGAGCCCAGGCTTGCAGACCATGACCTTGCGCAGCGTGCCGACTTCGGAGAAAACACCGAATCCCATGATAGGTCCCTTGTCAGTTATAGACCGAGCGCGCCGCTCGACAGCAGCCAGGCTGCAATGGCAGCGAGTACGACGAGCGCAGCCAGAATGGCGGCTTCGAACGGCCTGAACAGACGCACGCGCTGTTCGCGCTTGGCCCAGCCATAGAGGACGACGCCGGGGGCGTAGAGCAGCGCGGAGAGCAGCAGGTACTTCGGACCTGCCGCATACAGCAGCCAGCAGCAATAGACCGTGGCCAGCGCGCCGATCAGCATGTCGCGCCCGCGTGCCGGATCTCCAGCCGCATAGTTTTCTCCGGCGATGGCGACGCGGGTGGCGTACACGGCCGAAAAGAGGTAGGGGATCAGGATCATCGAGGTCGCGAGCGAGATCAGTGCCTGATATGTCGCATTGGATACCAGCGTGATGATCAGGAACAACTGAACCAGGCCATTCGTTACCCAGAGTGCGTTGGCGGGTACGCCATGGCCGTTCTCACGCGACAGGAACTTCGGCATGACGCGGCCGGTGGCTGGCGTGAACAAGGTTTCAGCCGCGAGCAGCGTCCAGGCGAGCAGGGCGCCGCCCACCGAAACCAGCAGCCCGATGCTGATCAGCACCGCGCCCCAGGTGCCGACCGCCTTGTCCAGCACACCCGCCATCGAGGGGTTCTTCATCGCCGCGAGTTCGCCCTGCGGGACGATACCGAGCGACAGCAAAGACACGGCCATCAGCAACAGCAGCACGATTCCAAAGCCGAACACCGTGGCGTGGCCGACGTCTTCGCGATGCTGGGCGCGCGCCGAGAACACATTCGCACCTTCGATGCCGATGAAGACCCACACGGTGATCAGCATCGTGCTCTTCACCTGGGTGAATACGTTGCCGAGCTTCGGATCGCCCCAGAAGTCCTGCGCGAACACGTGGCTGCGAAACGCCACGAGCGCCAGCAGGATGAAGAGCAGCAGGGGAATGACCTTGGCGACGGTCGTGATCGCATTGAGGACTGCCGCGCCACGAACCCCACGCAGGATCACGAAATGCATCGCCCACAGGACGATGGATGCACCGAGCACTGCGGCGCGCGTATTGCCGTCGCCGAAGATCGGGAAGAAGTAACCGAGCGTGCCGAAGACGATGACCAGATAGCCGACATTGCCCAGCCACGCGCTCACCCAGTATCCCCACGCCGAATTGAAACCGACGAATTCGCCGGCGCTGGCACGCGCGTAGGCGTAGATACCGTTGTCGAGATCGGGCTTGCGGGTGGTCAGGGCCTGATAGACGAACGCGAGCATCAGCATGCCGACGCCGGTGATGAGCCAGCCGATCAGCACGGCGCCGGCACCCGCGCCGGAGGCCATGTTCTGCGGAAGCGAAAAGATCCCGCTGCCGATCATCGAACCGACGACAAGGGACGTCAGCAAACCGAGCTTCAACTGTTTCGGTCCAGTCGAAGTAGTTGGCGTCTGATTGGAGGGCGCGACAGATGTGCCTGTCAGTTGATCTGCGAGATTTTTCATGTCACGAACTCTAAGGTCTGGAGATGCATCGATTAGGTCATGACGGCTACCCCAACCGGTTGATCTGGATCAGCTTTCGCCAACCGTGTGTGCGCCCGGGCTTGCCTCGCAACAATGGAAACTTTCGCCAGTGGCAGATGCCGGCAACTCGACAGCTTCGAGATACGTCGGTATGGTGCATGGCCAGTGCAGCGTCTCTTCGATATGGCGGCGCAGTGCGTCGGCAGCAGCCGACTCGCCATGCGTGATGAAGGTTCGCTCCGGGGGGGCGGAAATGGCTCCTAGCCACGCCAGCGTTTCGCTATAGTCGGCATGGGCGGATAGCGACGAAATCGATTCGACCGCGGCCCGAACCGGAATATATTCCCCATGAATCTTGATTGAAGGGGCATGGGCGGCCAGTGCTGCGCCGCGCGTGCCGGCTGCCTGGTAGCCGACGAGCACGATCGTATTGCGGCTATCGGGTGCAAACGCTTTCAGATGATGCAGCACCCGCCCGCCGGTGGCCATGCCGCTGCCGGCGATGACCACCATGGGTCCGCGCCGGCTGCTTACTGCTTTCGACTCATCGACGGTGCGCACCATCTCCGCTGCGTGGCTCAGTGCATTGGCCTGAGTCATCGTCAGGCGATGCTCGCGTGCGTGATGTCGATAGAGGTCAGTGACGCTGCACGCCATGGGACTGTCGAGGTAGACCGGCACGTTGGCCATCCGCCCACTCGCCTTGAGTTCCGCGATGTAGTGAAGAATCGACTGCGCACGCCCGACCGCGAAACACGGAATCACGACCATACCGCCTTGTCGGAATGTTCGCGAGAACACGTCGGCAAGTTCGGTGGCCGGGTCGACGGCACTGTGCAGGCGGTCGCCGTAGGTGGACTCGACGACCAGGTAGTCAGCGTGCGCAAGGGGCATCGGCGCGCGCATGATGGGGTCGTGCGGGCGGCCCAGGTCGCCGGAGAAGGCGATGACCTTGCCCTCCATGCAGAGCACCACGCTCGCCGCGCCGAGGATATGGCCAGCCGGCAACAGGCGAAAACAGGCGTGGTCGTTGAGCATCGTCGGCACGTCGAAGTCACGCAGCACGAGGAGCCGGAGGGCGTCTTCCGCATCCTTGAGCGTGTAAAGCGGCAGCGCAGGATGGTGCTTTGAGAATCCATGCCGGTTGGCAAAGTCTGCTTCCTCTTCCTGCAGCTTCGCGCTGTCGCGCAGCATCACCTCGCACAGGTCGCGGGTGCCGCTAGTGCAGTAGATCGGGCCGCGATACCCCATGCGGGCGAGCACCGGCAGATAGCCGCTGTGATCGAGATGGGCGTGCGTGAGGATGACGCCGTCGAGCGTTTCGATGGGTACAGGAAGCGCATTCCAGTTACGCATGCGCAGGTTCTTCGTGCCCTGGAACAGCCCGCAGTCGATCAGGAGGCGAAGGCCGGCGCCTTCGAGGAGATACTTCGATCCGGTGACCGTTTCCGTGGCACCGAGAAATGTCAGCTTCATAAGAGCACCTTCAAATGGGGAGATGAGGTGAGGTTTGCCTGCCACTCATGGCGAGTACGGGTTAGCCCGTATCGTCAGGCGTGCTATCGCAGGCGGAAACACGCACCACGCGCCATCGTCATGCTGGAAGAAGAAGATCGCAACCGGACCATCCTTGCGAATCGTCTCGACGCGTACGCTGCGCGTTTGACTGGCGGGCGTCCGCCTGGCGCGCGTGACATGAACCGGGGTCGCAACCGGCGCCAGCCATTTTTCTACCAGCCAACGCAGGGACTGTTCGCCACTTTTCATTTGCTTCTCCTTCAACATCGCCAGCTCGGCATCACGCTGTCAGGGTCGTGCGCAGGGCTTCGGCAAACCGCCTGAACGATGCGAGGGAACCAGCGATGCTCTGGTACTTTTCCCGCCCGATCTGTCCGTCTAGTGTGATCAACATGCCCGCTTCGTGGGCGAGCGCGAGTATTTGATCGAGTTCGGTGCATCCCTGAGCGCCTTCGGTAGTGGCCATGGTCGTGATGGCTGGGCGGGCAAAAGCAGACTGGTTCGACATGATCGTCTCCCTGGAGAGGTCCGGTGACCGCGCGGTGCACTTTGACGGCGCCTGTCATCAGAATTGCGGTTCCATGAATCCAGTATTGGTCACACTCGCGAGGACGCAAATCAGGTGGCGCTGAACTTTGCGTAAGCCACCTGACATATGTGTCAGCGTTCTCCTACACGAGGTGACGCGTTGATAGGGCGCAATTCATTCCGGGTGGTACAGCTATCCCTGAGTGTTGGACCGTTCGTACCACTGCACAATGATTTGCCAGATCTGTTGAGCCGTTTCGGCGATGCAGAACAGGTCTGCATCGCTCGCAGCGATCATGCCCTCGTCGATCAGGAACTGGACGTCGAAGGCCTGGCGCCAGAAGCGCTCACCCACGAGCAGCACGGGAAGCGGCTTGATCTTGCCTGTCTGCAGGAGTGTCAATACTTCGAAGAGTTCGTCACAGGTGCCGTAGCCGCCCGGGAAAAAGACCGCTGCCTTCGCTCGCTCGAGCAGGTGCAGCTTGCGGATCGCGAAATAGTGGAAGCGGAAACAGAGATCCGGTGTCAGGTAGGGATTCGGCAACTGCTCATGTGGCAGTGAAATATTGAAGCCGACGCTCGCCGAGCCGGACTCGAACGCGCCTCGATTGGCTGCTTCCATGATGCCTGGCCCACCGCCTGTGACGACTGTCAGCTTGGGCAGCGTGAGCGTTGCCTCCGCGCGTCCGATGAGACGGCCAAGCTCGCAAGCAACCGTGTTGTAGGTGCTCTTTTCCAGAACGCGCTGCGCGACCATGACGTTGCGCTTGCAGAGCGGATCGACTGGTGCGTTGTCTAATGCCTGCTGTGCCGTCTCAAGCCGCTGTTGCGCCACGCCGGGTTCGACGAGGCGCGTGCTTCCGTACACGACGACGGTATGGTCGATCTGGTGGCGCTGCAGCAGCTCTTCAGCCTTCCAGTAATCCAGTTGCAGGCGCACGCCGCACATTTCCGGGCGCTGCAGGAAAGCGAGATCTTCATCGGCCTGCCGGTAGCTCGGGCTTTCGACGAGGCGCTGAACCCTGAGATCGGCTTGAGGCGCGGACGGCATCGAGGTGACAACGGTTTTTTCAATCATGAAATGCCCCGCTCAGAGAGAGATCAGGTGTCTCCGCTTTGCAACTAGCTTCATGATTGACACATGCCGGATGCACTTGATGATCCAGATCAAATGCAATAAACAGCCAGAACGCAGAACTGACAATCGCGGCACGACGCGCAAGCGATTGCATGCAGCGGCCGCCGCGGTCGGGAGCGCAGAGCGTCCCGACCTCAACGAGCGCCGGCATACTCATTTCGCAACCGTTGCAGGGCTCTCCGTACTGCCGCGTTTGCGCGCCGGCCGGCGCGGCTTCTTGCCGGCTTCGCTGACCATTGCCGAGCCTTCCGACTCACGCGATTCCTCCGTGGTTTCGCGTTCGCCGGTCGCCTGCGGACTCGGTTCGAATACCGCGTCGTCCTGCTGTGTGTCGAAACGGCAGCAGATGCGGCTGCCCTCCTTGATCCGCCCGTCGAGCAGTTCCTTTGCAAGCGGGTTTTCAATTACCTGACGAATGCGCCGGCGCAGTTCGCGAGCGCCGTATTCCGGCCGATAGCCCTCGAGCGCCAACTGTTCGATGATGCTCTCGTCGAATACCAGGTCGATGTCCTGGCTCTTCGTCACGCGGGCGACCTCGTCGAGTTGCAGCCGCACGATTGAACGGATCTGGTGCTGCGTCAGCGATTCGAAGATGATGATCTCGTCGATCCGGTTCAGGAACTCGGGCCGGAAGTGGGATCGCAAGACGGTCATCACGCCTTCACGCATCGCATCCGGCTTGCCGCGCTTGCTGTCCGCGCCATTCCTGCTGGCGCCGTCGCCGTCGACCGCGACGAACCCGGGCCGGTTGCGCTGGGTCCCCATGATGACGTCGGAGGCGAGATTGCTGGTGGCAATGATCAGCGTATTGGCAAAGTCGATGACGCAACCCTTGCCGTCGGTCAGGCGGCCATCGTCGAAAACCTGCAGGAGCACGTTATAGACGTCCGGATGGGCCTTCTCGATTTCGTCAAGCAGGATCACGCTGTGCGGGCGGCGGCGTACCCGTTCGGTCAACTGGCCCCCCTCTTCATAACCGACATAGCCGGGCGGGGCGCCGATCAGACGCGCGACGGCGTGTCGCTCCATGTACTCGCTCATGTCGATGCGCACGATTGCATCCTCGTCGCCAAACACGACTTCGGCGAGCGCCTTCGCCAGCTCGGTCTTGCCGACGCCGGTTGGGCCGAGGAACAGAAACACGGCGACCGGTCGATGCTTGCTCTGCAGGCCGGCGCGGCTGCGTCGCACCGCATCGCTCACCGCGCCGATCGCTTCCCCCTGGCCTATTACGCGCTGATGCAGCCGTGCTTCCATTTTCAGGAGCTTGTCCTTTTCCTCCTGCGTCAGCTCGGCGACCGGGATGCCCGTCATCTTGGCGACGATTTCGGCCACCTGCGCGGCACTCACTTCGGCGCTGCTCGAACTCACGCGGCGCTTCCAAAGCGCGGTTGCACCGGCCAGTTGGGTTTCCTTGGCGGCGAGTTGGTCACCGAGGTCCTTCGCGCGCTCGAAGTGTTTGCGCGAAGCCGCGTAATCCTGCTCGCGCCTGAACTGCGCGATCTCGGATTCGAGTTCAAGTATCTCGGCGGGACGCGAGGTCGACGACAGATGCTCGCGCGCCGCGGCCTGGTCGATAAGGTCGATGGCCTTGTCCGGCAAGAAGCGCCCGGTTATGTAGCGATCGGACAGTTCGGCCGCTGCGATGAACGCCTCGTCGAGTATCGTCACCTTATGGTGCGCCTCGAGCTGGTCGCGCAAACCGCGCAAAATGCTGATGGTTTGGTCGACCGTCGACTCACCGACGAGGACCGGCTGGAAACGCCGCTCAAGAGCGGCGTCCTTCTCAATGTACTTCTGGTACTCAGCCAGGGTGGTCGCGCCGATCAGGTTCAGTTCGCCGCGCGCCATGGGTGGCTTGAAAACATTGGCGATATCCAGACCGCCTTCGCCGCCCCCCTGGCCGGCGCCGACGATTGTGTGCACTTCATCCACGAACAGTACGAGATTGTCCTTGTGTGCGGCGATTTCGTCCATGACCTGTTTGACCCGCTCCTCGAACTCCCCGCGATATTTGGAGCCGGCGACAAGCGAATTCACGTTCAGCTCGATTAGCCGTTTGTCGCGCAATGTCTCCGGCACGTCGCCGCTGACCATACGCTGCGCCAGGCCTTCGACGATCGCGGTTTTGCCGACGCCCGGTTCGCCAATCAGCACCGGATTGTTTTTCTTACGCCGTGCCAGCACTTCGGCCAGGGTCTCGGTCTCTTTCGAGCGGCCGATGACCGGGTCGAGCTTGCCTTCGCGCGCAAGTCGCGTAATGTCGCGGCTGTACTTGTCGAGTTGTGGCGTATCGCTCGGCGTTTGGGAGGATGCTTCATCCGTGCCGGCAAACTTGAGCACCTGCTGGCGCAGCGCCGGAGGCGTCAGACCATACTTCATCAGCAGATCGCCGGCAAAGCTGTCGGTGACTTCGGCGAGGCCTGTCAGCATTTGCTCGGGACCAACATAGCTCTGGCCAAATTCGCGAGATGCGATGAAGGCTCGTTCGAGCGCGCTCTTCAGGCGCGGGGATACGGCAATCTCGCCGTCGGCCAGCTTCGGCGCCGCTTCTTCCTTGAGCGCATGCTGCTCGATGTATGCCTTGAGGTCTGCGCCTGAAACCTTCAGCGCACCCAGAATCCGCTGCACGGCTTCGCTATCGACCAGTTCGTGAAGCAGATGTTCCGTATCCACTTCGCGCCGGCCGAACTGCACTGCGCATTCGGCCGCGCGCTGGAGGATCTCTTTCGCCTGATCACTAAAGTGCTGCTGCAGGTTGACCCCGTCGGATTCCGGCACCACGCCCTGTGGTGCGGCTCCCGTCATGCCGTACGGCGTGTGCACTGGCGCACCGAAAAAATCGTCTAGCAGCCCCCCACGGAACAACGATTCGAGTGGCGATACCTGGCGCTGATGCCGGGTAAGCTGCGCATAGTGGTAATCGCAAACGTCCATCTGCCGACGTTTGCCGTCCTGAAGCACCGCGACCCGAACCGACGCCGGACGCACTCCGCATAGATCGCACATGTGCTGCGCCATTTCCTGCCTCCTTGATATGACCGTCGAATGCCCGGATCGATGCCGCGCCCGATGGCGTGAACTCAATAGGGGAATTCTGGATGGCAACCGCTCATAAGCTTTTAGCTTGATCAAGGAAGTGCCAGGGCCGGGCAATCGATCGGGGGCGGCCGCGCAACGGCCCTGGCATGAAATTCCTGCTACGTGTATTGATGCGGCTCGATTTCAGACCTTCCAGGCGGGGTTGATCTCTGTCAAGAGCGAGGTGCTATAGAGCACACAGACTGAAAACTCCTATGTGGATGGGCGACCGTGCAATTTGACGGGAGCGGGCGCTGGCTCTGGAGACGATGATGTACAAGCGAATTCTGGTGGGACTTGATGGTAGCGAGGCTGCGAGCCGGGCACTCGACGAGGCGGTGACGATTGCACGGACGACCGGTGCCACGATCACCGCCATTTACGTGGTGATGCACGCTGCCCGGCTCGTCGAGACCAGCGCCGGTCTCGTCGATGAACGGCCTGCTAGCAAAGCGGATGACGAAGCTGCCCGGGCGGCGTTGGATCATGCTGACCAGGTCTTTCGAGCGAATCACCTTCGTGGCACGGTGCGTGAAATCGATGCTTATGGCGAAGACGTCGCGGCGGTCCTCGCCCATGCCGCGTCAGGACATGAGGCTGATCTCGTCGTAATGGGTACGCACGGCCGCCACGGCGTGCGCCGGCTGCTGCTAGGCAGCGTAGCCGAGTCATTCGTGCGCATCTCCGACGTGCCGGTATTGCTGGTGCGACACGCTCCGTGGGTCGAACCGGAAGTTGATGCTAATGTGTAATCGAGAACGTGCTGCAGCGCACACGAGGGGATTTTCGCCCGGCGGGTCAATTGATCTTGGTCAACGTACACCGGGTCCTTACGCGTAGCCTGAGGCATGTCTGCATGCACGTGCAGGGACGAACAGGAAGGCTATATGCGCACTCTATGTCTAGCGTTGCTTGCTGTCATCGTGCTATCCGTCTCCGGGTGCGGCTACAACGCTATCCAGACTCAGGATGAGCAGGTGAAGGCGAGCTGGTCGGAGGTGCTCAACCAGTACCAGCGTCGTGCTGACCTGGTGCCGAACCTCGTGAATACCGTGAAGGGCTACGCAAGCCAGGAACGAGCGGTGTTCATTAGCGTGGCCGAGGCGCGTGCCAGGGTCGGGTCGGTGCAGGCCACTCCAGAGCTCATTAACGACCCGCAGGCATTCGCCAGGTTCGAAGCGGCCCAGGCACAGTTGTCCTCTTCGTTATCGCGACTGCTCGTCATCTCCGAGAGTTATCCGCAGTTGAAGTCCGATGCCAACTTTCGCGACTTGCAGGCGCAGCTCGAAGGCACTGAAAACCGCATAACGGTGGCCCGTAACCGCTATATCAAGGCAGTACAGGACTACAACACGACCGTGCGGTCATTTCCGTCCAATCTCACGGCAAGCATGTTCGGCTACAAGGAGAAACCTAATTTCTCGGTGTCCGATGAGGCAGCGATCGCGCGTCCTCCGCAGGTCGACTTCCGCACGGTGCCCATGCCGGCGAGTGGAGCGGCAAATTGAAGATCGTCAAACCTGCCGGCTTGCTGCTGCTCGCCGTCCTCACATTCTTGCCGTGTGGCGCCGGCGCGGAGGTGGCGGTTCCGGCACTGACGGCGCACGTCACCGACGAGACGGCCACGCTCACTGGCGAACAGCGTTCGGCGCTAGAACAGAGCTTGCAGACTTTCGAGGAAAAAAAGGGAAGCCAGATCTCGGTGCTTATCGTGCCCACCACCCAGCCGGAAACGATCGAACAGTATTCGATGCGCGTCGTCGAGCAATGGAAGCTGGGACGCACGCGCGTTGATGACGGCGTGCTGCTGATCATCGCCAAAGACGACCGGACCCTGCGCATCGAAGTCGGCTACGGTCTCGAGGGTGCGCTTACCGACGCAACCAGCAGCCGCATTATCAACGAGACCATTGTTCCGAGATTCCAACAAGGTGACTTCTACGGCGGTGTAGTGGCCGGCGTCGACAGCATTATGCGTGTGGTCGATGGCGAACCTCTGCCGCCTCCGCAACAGCATGCGGATGACGCGTCCGGGCAACTCGCGCGCTATTTACCGATTCTTTTCGTGCTCACCCTCGTGGCGGGCGGCGTATTGCGCGTGGTATTGGGGCGGTTGCCCGGGTCTGTGGTGACTGGCGGATCTGTTGCTGCCGTCGCGTGGCTGTTGTCCGGCACGTTGTTCGTCGCGGTGTTGGCAGGTGGTATCGCCCTCGCTTACACGTTGCTTGGCAGCGGCCTGGGCGCCTACGCCGGAGGCCGTACTATCGGCGGCCCTCCAGGCAGATTCGGCAGCGGCTCGGGCCGGACGACCTTCAGGGGCGGTGGCGGGGGATTTGGTGGTGGCGGCGCATCGGGCAGGTGGTAGCCATGGTGCTCGAACGCGTCCTCAGACATCTGCTCGTGACCCGGTGGCACGTCAATCGTGCTTTTCCGGCTGATACGCTGCGCGCCATTGAAAAGGCCATCCGGGAAAATCATCGAACCCACGTTGGGCAGATCCGGTTTGCCGTCGAAGGTGCGCTGCATATCGGAGCTTTGTTGGAAGGAATGTCGGCGCAGGAACGTGCAATCGATGTCTTTTCCGAGTTGCGGGTCTGGGATACGGAACACAACAACGGGGTACTTATTTATCTCCTGTTAGCCGATCACGATGTGGAGATCGTTGCGGATCGTGGGGCACATGCCCGGATCAACTCTGGTGAGTGGGACGCCATTTGCCGGCAGATGGAGGCCGCTTTCAAGCTCGGCGACTATCGGGCCGGAGTACTCCGCGGTATCGAAGAGGTGACGGCGTTGCTGAAAAGACATTTTCCAGCTCAGCAGGAAACGCATGACGAATTGCCGAGTAAACCAGCTGTGCTTTGAGCGATATCTCGCTCGATGCCGGCAGTGGGAAGAGTGTGGCGCTGCGTGAACATTTTGAGGCGCTTGCGTTTGCCCTGGAGCCATCGGGGCAGCGCCAGATTTGATACTCCTGGAACGGGAGTCGAATTGATTCGCAAGTCCTCTGCCAACCTTGCAAGGAATAGCCATGAATGCCGATGCAGCCAAGAAAGTATTTTCCGAATTTGATGATCTCGCCTCGAAAAGCGAGGACGCAAATGTCCAGTTTTTGATTCGGGCAATGAAGCTCCATGCCGAGCTCACGAATGCCCGGCTCGTGTCCCTCGAGCAGGCATTGCTTGCCTTGTTGAAGAAGTGAGCGAAGCAAGTTGATCGCGGCGTGAGCGCACCGGGATTCTGCGGTCACGCCTTCCTGGGGTTTACCTTCGAGCGCGATGAGGCAGGGGGCTAAGCGATGGCGTTGTCGCATATCCATCGTACGCATCGTTCAGGCTGGCTGCGCGCCGCAGTGCTCGGGGCCAATGACGGCGTGCTGTCGATGTCCGGGCTGATGGTCGGGGTGGCCGCGGCGCAGACGCAGCCGCACGGCGTTCTGGTAGCGGGCGTGGCGGGCCTCGTCGCGGGGATGCTGTCGATGGCCGCCGGCGAATATGTTTCGGTCAGTTCGCAGGCCGATATCGAGCGTGCCGACCTCGCAGTCGAGCAACAGTCCTTGCAAAACGAGTTTCCGCAGGAGCAGGCGGAGCTGGCCGACATCTATGTGCGGCGCGGCCTCGAACCGGAGCTGGCGCAACGTGTCGCCGTGCAACTGATGGCCTTTGACGCACTTGGCGCCCATGCGCGCGACGACATAGGCATATCCGACGTGACCAGCGCGCGACCGATGATTGCGGCCATGACCTCGGCGTTGAGCTTCGCGAGCGGAGGCGCCGTGCCGCTCATTGCAGCGACTTTGGCGACGCGGGCCGCGCTCATACCCGTCGTTGCGTCGGTTTCTCTGGTCCTACTGGCGTTGGTGGGCGCTCTCGCTGCGCAAATCGGTGGCGCACGGATCCTGCCGGGCACGTTGCGGGTATTGGCCTGGGGTGCGCTCGCGATGAGTGTCACCGGCCTCGCGGGCAGACTGTTTTAGCAGGAAGGAACCATCATGTATCAGAAGATTCTGTTGGCGGTAGACGGAAGCGACGCATCGAAACCAGCCGTAGAAGAGGCGTTCCGGATCGCAGCGGCCGCTCGCGCTCGCGTGCATGCCTTATACGTCGTAAGCAAATGGGGTGTCGCTCCGTATGCCGGCTACTATGAACCGGAAGCGCTCGGCGCAGTGCTGCGAGAAGACGGCCGGATCGCACTGGAAGCGGTGCGCGTGGCAATAGCCGAACGGAGAATTCCGGGCGCTATCGAAATCGACGAAACGCAGAGTGCGGCCGACGATATCCCAAGCTGTCTCGAACGTTGCGCTCGACGGCAGAATGTCGATCTCATCGTAATGGGAACGCACGGCCGGCGCGGCGCGAGCAGAGTCCTGCTGGGCAGCGTGGCGGAGGGTTTGCTGCGCATCTCGACCTGTCCTGTGTTGCTTGTCCGCTCGGTGCATATCGATGCTGCGCAGGTTAGGCATGGTGGCCACGGTTAAGCCCTTTCCACGGAAGGGCAGGTAGCGCTACTCGCGGACAGCGCCGCAACGTTCGGGCACTTCCGATGACGAACCCGCCAGTCAGGAGGCGGGGTGTTGTCGGAAACAGCTCGAATTCATGGCGCGATACTCAGTTGACGCTCAGTTGATCCACCACCCATCGGACACCTTTTGCGGCCCATGCCACGCCGCACACGGCGCGTTTTTCAGCCAACGAATCGACCGTCCCGGTTAGCCTGACGACGCCGTCGTGTACATTCACGTTGACGTGCGCTGACTCGCGCTGTGCCCGCCGCTCCAGAGCCTTACCTATCTGCGTGCGGATATCGGTGGCAACCTCGGCTCCGCGCACAGTGATCTGATTGGCCAGGCCAACCACATCGCGCATGCGGCTCACAGCCGTTTCGGCCGCCTGGCGTTGATAGCCATGATCGACTTCCCCGCTGAGTGTGACGCAGCCGTGCTCCACGACCACCCGTATCGCGTTCTCCGGCACACCTTCCTGCCATTTCAAGGTCGACATGACCGCCGCGGCCAGATCTTCATCCGTGTGCTTCGAAGGCGAGGGCGGCCGCACGACGAGTTCCAGCACGATCGCGCGGCTGTTAGCAACACGCTGCGCGGCTTTCTGCGCGGCGAGTTTCTGGGCATAGCTCGACACCGAGCCCTCGAGTGTCACGATACGCCCATGAACCGTTACAGTGATATTGCGGGCATCGATGGCGGAATCCCACAGCAACTCCTGCTCGACGTCATGTTTGAGCGCCTCATCTGACTTCATCTCTATCTCCTCGGGCAACGCATCCCGCAACCATGCGCGATGCACAGGTTATAGGGTCGCGCAGCGCACGCTAAATGTATTGATACCAATCAATCACGCGCCGGTTAAAAACGTGCGGTTGCTATCGACGCGACTTTGGCCCGGACTGAGCATGATCGTATCAATCGCGTCGCGGACGGAAAATCAACCAGGCGGCCAAGCTGGTCAACAACAGCGCGATCAGAGCTACGATCCAGAATCCATGGTTGTCGTATTTCAAGGGTAAGCCACCTATGTTCATACCCAGCAAACCGGAGATCAGATTGACCGGCAACGCGATAACCGTAACCGCAGTGAGGATCAGCACGCTGCGATTGGTATGCTCTGCGACCCGGTCGGCGATTTCTTCTTCGAGCAACTTGATGCGCTCCTGAAGTCCGGCCATGTCGCGCAAGGTCAGAGAAAACTCCTCGGCGGACTGTCTGAGCGATTGGGCGTCTTCTTCTAGCACCCAGTGTGGCGGCCCGTTGACGAGGCGAAAAAGCGCAGCGGGTTCAGGTGCCAGCAGGCGGCGTAGGCGCACCAGATCGCGGCGAATGCCACCCAGACTCGAGCGGGTAGGCAGTCTGCCGGCAAGCAGCATTTCGTCCACCTCGTTGGCCGACTGCGCTGCCGCGCGCACAATGCCGATGAGTACGTCTGCCTGTTCCTGCAACAGATGGATCAGGAGAGCCATCGGGCTACGGAAGATTTCCCCACCTTCGACGGCCTGTCTCAACTGACTGACTGAACGCAGTGGGGAACTGCGCACGCTAATCAGATAGCGAACGCCGACATTCACCCACAGCGTCGCCACCTTGAGCGGCTTGTTCCGCTCAAGGTCATACTCGACGTCGTTGAGTACCGCGATGAGGGTCTGGTGGACATGGATAATTCGTGTTGAGCGAGAACCTTCCCTAAGGGTATCCCCGAACGCTTCCGGTAGTTGCACATGTTGCAGCGGCCAACCTTCCAGCACGGTAGGAATGTCGTGAAAATGCAGCCAGATAAATTCTGTACTGCCGTCGTCACGATGCTTCAACCATTCGATGGCTATGTTCACGTCGATCTCGCGGCCCACCCCGTTCTCGGAGAACAGATAGCCGCGGTCCAAAGGGAAATGATCGGTGGATTGCGCCGACAGAAGTTCGGTGGCCATTCAATCCTCCATCCCGCGGGGGACATGGTCCCATGGCACCCACGTGCCGGCTTGCTTGACATAGGAGCGCTTGACGGCAGCCCACGCAATCCGATGGGCGATTTCTTCCTGACGCGACTCTCCGGCATGCGCTGCATAGGCATGGTTGAACGCGTTGCGATAGATGTCTTGTGCGTGTTCGGGAAGATGATTGCGTACGGGCGCAGGCAGATCGGCATTGAAAGAGTAGGGCATCGCTGTTCAGGAAAGAGCAAGTGGACCGTCTCGCGGAGTCAGCCGTCAGTCGTTCGGCTTGCGCAGGGCATCGCGAAACTGCTTGAGACGGCCCTGATATTGCTCGGACTCGCCATAGACCAGAAAGCGTTGATACCTCGCGTGCGTACCGAGCACCTTGTGAGCGTGCTTGATCGGGCACCAGTACTGTTCGGTGCGAGCGGCGATCTCGGTGGCATAGGCGATCAGCCCATTGCCATATTCGCAGTATGCGCAGTGAAATCTTTCCATCACGTTCAGATATCGCAATTGCCAGCGGTCCATCACAATGTAGTCGGCGCGCCTGACTTTCACCATGCCGTAGATCGGAAAGCAAATCGTCTGGTAAAGCGAGATGCAGATGTCGAGAAATGCCAGGGGAATAATCAGCCCGTAGATAAACGGCGCGGCGACAAAGTTCAGCGGCGCGCTGTCAAGCAGCCACCGGCCGATGCTGGTTTTCGACTCCCGATGAAGCTTTCTGACCGCCTCGTCGAACTCCACCCGTTTGCCGCTTACCCGATAGAACAGCCTGGTTTCCTGTTGATGCAACTCGGCTCTCAGGTCATCTTCCAATGTGCTGATCTGATTCAGGATATGCTGGATTTTCTTATCCACACCGACTCCGCCGGATTGAACAATCATGGCAATACGTGTGCCCAACGAACCGATAACGCCATCATGGTTCATTGGACTCCGCAACGAGCAGTGGTGATTGATCTGAATCAACCACAGTGTTGTTTCAGACCGGAACAAATGCAACCGCGGCATGAGCTTGGTGAGCCAGTCAAATGACGGCGCCCTTGTCCTAAGTTGATCCTGATCATGCAACACCCCGAACGTTCACCTCAGAATGTCTCTTAAAACCCCAAACTGCCAAACGGGACAAAAGGAGGCCGCAGCCGTGTCCGCATTCTGTCAGTTGGAGCGAGAACTCGCCCACATTTCTGCAATGATTGTCCTGCTGCGGGACCGCATGCCACTGGACACGAAAAGCCCAGTCATGGACCCTGCCTACTGGCGCGCCAGAATTCGGAACGCGGCTACGCAAGCTACGCTGGACGGTGTGTTGCAGCAGCGAGTTATCGATCTGATCGCGCAGCTCGATGCAATTCCGGGCGCACCGGCCAGCAGGATGCGCAAGCAGAGACGATCTCGTGCCAAGTCTCGAGTGGTGCAAAAGCGGGATGAGTGAAGCTGCCAGCTTGCTAAGCGCTTGATTCTTCCATCAGGCCCCATCTTGCCCTACAGCACGGTTGACCTCGATCAATTGCTTTGCGTGACTTCGCACTAGGCTGGGCACGTGATGCATTCTGACCCGGCAGGTGCGGGTTCTCCCGTGAATGCTGCGCTCAACCAGCATCGCGTTGACGCCATGGCGCAATCGGCGAACATTTCGGAGGACATTTTCATGAAATCGGACAGTCAACTGAAGCAGGAAGTGGAGGAAGAACTGATGGGCAATGCTGCCGTCGATGCGACCGGGATAGGCGTTGCCGTGGCAGACGGCATCGTCACCCTCAGCGGGCACGTCCCAGACTATGCAAAGAAAGTCGCTGCCGAGAAATGCGCATTCAGAGTCGCCGGAGTAGTCGCGGTGGTACTGAATATCGACGTGCATCTTCACGAGTCCGAGCAGCGGACCAACGAGGATATCGCGTTGAGCGTGAGCGCGGTCCTCAACTGGATAGCCGGCCTCGAGGAGAACACGATCAAGATCAAGGTCGAGAAAGGGTGGGTGACACTGAGCGGTGAAGTCGCCGATGGCTACCGCAGCCGTATCGCCGAGAAAAACATCATTCACATGCGCGGCGTAACTGGCCTGACAAACAACATCAGGATCAGTGGCTCGGCATCTCCACTCGACATCGGGTACAACATCCGCAAAGCCATTCAGCGTCATACCGATCGTGAGTTGAAGCATGTGAGTGTTGAAGTCGACGACGGTCAAGTCATCCTGTCGGGGCATATCAGTTCGTCCATTGAGCGGTCAATCGTGTCCGGTGCAGCGCGCTCAACGCCCGGTGTAAGGGTTGTCGTCGATCGCCTCGTCATCGACTCTGGACGAGGCGAAGTACCTGATAGGTACGTTTAATTCTCGTAAACCTGTTCGATTTCGTCGGCGAAATGCGCCGCCAGATTGTTTCGTTTGAGCTTTAACGTCGGGGTCAATAATGTGTTCTCGATCGACCACGGTTCAAGCGAGAGAATCACTGCACGCGGTTGCGCGTAGTAGGGGAAGTCGCGGGTAAGTTTCCGGATGCGCATGCAAACGGTTTCTCGCGCGGCGCGGGAATTCAAGCTGGCTGGATCCATGGGATCAAGTTCCAGTTTCGCGGTCAATTGGCTCCAATAGGCGTTAGTGAGAACAACGACGCAACTGATGAACTGGCGGTTGTCGCCAAATGCGTAAGCTTGCTCGAATGAGCTGTCGGCCAGGATGGCCAGCTCCAGGTCGACCGGCGCAATTTTCTCACCGGTCGACGTGACGATGATTTCCTTGAGGCGACCCAGGATGCGGATACGACCCGCTTCAATCGTTGCCTGATCGCCGGTGCGCAACCAGCCATCGACAAACGACCTGGCGGTATCGTCATCACGCTTCCAATAACCGCGCATGACGTTTGGGCCGCGAACCTGCAGTTCCTTGTTCTCGCCTATGCGCACTTCGACGCCTGTGAGTGGCCGGCCCACTGTCGCCGGATCGTTGTCCTGGAGCGCGTTGACCGCCACGACGGGAGACGTTTCGGTCATCCCGTATCCCTGGACGACGGGCACACCAAGACCGAGAAAGCAGCGTGCAATCTGCTGCGACAGGGGAGCCCCGCCGCTCACGGTTAAGCGCAGCCGCCCGCCAAACTGGTTCTGCACTGGCCGCGCGACCAAGGCGTTCAACCAAGGCCAGGCGCACGCATCCACGATTGCTCGCATAGCGCCTCCATCCGCGAAGCCGTGCATACGAACAAAGCGGCGCCAACCAACCGCTTGCGCCGCGTCAAACAGCCAGGATTTCACTGCCGACTTCGCTACTGAGGCTTCGATGCCGGCAAACACGCGTTCATAAATGCGCGGCACCGAGATCAGGATCGTGGGCTTTACGGTCCTGAGATCCTCGGATAACTGCTTGACCGTGCGCGCGAACGCGACGCAGGACCCCGTTGCGATCGGCAGGTAGTACCCGGCCGTTCTTTCGAAGGTGTGTGACAAAGGCAGGAACGACAGGAAAACATCGCTCTCCCGGGGAGCAATCCGCTGCAGCGCGGCCTTGATGTTGGATACCACGTTTTCATGGGTGAGCATCACACCTTTGGGCTTGCCTGTCGTTCCCGACGTATAAACCAATGCGGCAAGATCGTCCGCGGCGACATGCCGCGGATCCCGAGTCGACGCAGTAGCAGTGGCACTGGCTAACCATTCCTCCATGGTTAGCACGGGCAGCTCCCCGGTCATAGCCTTTCCGGGTAGCTCCCTCGTGAGCGCCACCACTTGTCGCAACGAGGGCAGAGACACACCTGTGCCGGCAATGGCCTGCCATTGAGTATCCGAGGCTGCCACCAACAAAGACGCATCGCTGTCGTTCAAGATGTAAGCAATGCTGGTGGGATTGTCTAGCGCATGCATCGGCACGGGGACATACCCAAGCGCGAGCGCTGCCTGGTCGAGGCAAACGGCATGCAGTCCGTTGGGTAGCAGAATAGCGATCCGCACACCACGCGGTAATCCCAAACCTGAGAGTAATGTCACAAGCCGCGCGACGCGCTCACCCGCATCGTGCCACGTGAAGCTGGCCCACTGCGCGGTTATATCATCGTACTGTCGATAGGCCTCCGTCTCCGGGGTTAGGGCTACGCGCCAGGCAAAAAGCGCCGGGAGCGTGCGGACAGTCGAGAGATCCGACAACCGTGGGGACTCGAGTTGAGTGGCCATTTCACTCTCACAATCTGATACGTTTGATGATCGTTGCCACGACCGTGGCGTGCCCTTCATGTACCGTCGTGCCCTTCATGTACCGTCGTCACTCACCCGTCCGGATCTGCGCACCGACACCAGCAGCCAGATGGCGCCCAGAACCGCGCCGACGAAACCGAACAGTCCGAACACTGGCAGGCCCAGCAAGGCCGGTCCACCCGACACGGTCATCACAATGGACGAGCCTACGATTAAGGCGGCGACGACGATACCGATAGTCAGCCGGCTGACTGCACGGTCCAGTCGATCGCTCACCTGTACGAGGCGCGGGACGTCGACGTGGATTTCGAGTCGTCCTCGGCGCGCGGCCCGCAGCAACCGGGACAGATCCCGCGGCAAGCTCGCCAGCAGCGCGAGCGTGTCCCCACCCGCGCGCCATCCACGACGCAGCAGGGCGGCGGGCATAAAGCGGGCGCGCGCAGCGCGTTCAAGCACAGGCATAAGTTCCTGCCCCATATCGAACCCCGGATCGAGCTCACGCCCCATACCCTCCAGGGTGATGAAGGCCTTGACCAGCAACGACAAATCAGGGGGTAGCATCAAGTGATGCCGGCGCAAGATCGCCACCAGATCGGACAGCATGGCGGCGAGGTGGAATTGTTTGAGCAGCGCGCGGCGATAGCGGTCGACGAACGAGTCAATGTCCTGTACCAGTTCGGCTTCGTCCGTCACGTTCTCGCCAGTCCAGTCAAGCAACACATCGGCCACCTGTCGGGGCTGATTCTTGAACACACCCAAAAGCAGGCTCAGCAACTGGTCGCGGCGCTCTTCGGTGAGGTGGCCAACCATTCCGAAATCGACGAAGGCGATCCGGTTATCCTGTAGATAGAAAACGTTGCCGGGATGCGGATCGGCGTGAAACAGACCGTCGTCGACGATCATTTTCAGCACGGCGCAGGCGCCGCGCCGAGCGAGGAGGCTGGTGTCCAACCCGGTCTGCCGGACAGCAAGCAGATTTGTCCCGGGAATGCCTTCAATGCGGTCTTGCACGCAGACCCGCTCGGTGGTCCATTGCCAGTAAATGCGCGGAATAACGATCACGGACGGTGGGACCGCCCCCGCGATCGTAGACCCTGGTGTATCGGCATCGGTGTAGCCGACAAAATTTTCGGCGATGCGCTCGGCGTTGCGGCACTCTTCTGCGAGATCGAGTTCACGTCGCAGCGACTGCGAGAATTGACGCACGACTTCATGCGGGCGGAAGGCGCGTAGTTCGGGGCTTTGCGCCTCAGCGATCTGCGTCGCATGCGCTAACAGGCGCAAATCCGACTCGACTATAGAGCGAATGCCTGGGCGGCGCACCTTGATCACCACTGGCGTGCCGTCTTCCAGAGTTGCGATATAAACCTGCGCAATCGATGCCGCGGCGAGCGGCTGCGGATCGAATCCGGCGAACACCGTCTCCGGTGACGCGCCCAGATCCTCGATGAGTTGCTGCTGAACCGCCTCCCACGGCGACGGCGGGGCGTGGTCATGCAGCTTGCCGAACTCGGTGATCCACTCTAGTTCGAACAGATCGACCCGGGTTGCAAGAACCTGGCCGAGTTTGACGAAGGTCGGCCCGAGATCTTCGAGCGCCCGTCTCACACGCTCGGGCGGAGCCATGTGCGCGTACGCTTGGGTGTCGTGCCAGTGTAGAACACGACCGGCCCGCTCAAGTGCGTCGGCCAGGCCGATCCGTCGCACCATGTCGCCAAAGCCGTAACGCACGAGGATCGCACCGATGTCGTGCAGACGTCGAATGTCGCGCACGGAACTCATCGCTTCCCAGAGCATAAGCGGTCCTGTTTCACGCTAGCGAGGCAGCCGTTTTACGGCTGTACGATCTTCCATGTTCTGTCGGGATCGTACTCAGTCATGCGCTGCGCGATCGCGGCAGTCTGTGGCCCAAGGTTCTTTTCGAAGACGATACCGTCCTGGTTGACGACAAATGTCATCACGCCGGAGTCGCCGTATCGCGCAGGAAAGGCAACCATGGCAAAGCCACCGGTCAAATGCCCGCTGACGATATAGTTGCGGATACCGCCCGGTGCGCCGTGGCCTTGGCGCGTCAGGATGCGAAACTGATAGCCGCGGTACGGCACGTTGCCGTGAGTACTGCCAAGATCATAGCCGTGTGCTTCGGCGACGGCGACCAGCGGGCCGAGCGGACTGTCTGGCGCGTCGGATGCGGCTTGCCAATAGAGGCCGTCACGCGTGCCCGGCGAGCTGCCGATGCGGCGCGCGTATTCGTGCCGCTCGTTGCCGAGCGGGTCGGCCGCCGCGTAGTCGCGCTGTGCCTGCACATAGACGCGGCAGACGTCGATGGCGCTCAGTTCATTGCGGCCGATGCGTCGATCGATAATCTGCGACGCACCCGACTTCACGTCGAACTGCCAGCCGCCTTTTTTCTCGACCAGTGGAATCGGATAGGGCCACGCTTCGGTACCGAGGACCAGATGCGCTTCGCGCTGGCCGGCGAACTCGATCTGGTGCGCGTTCTCATAGGCAGAAGCGAGCCTGTCCTTGGCCTGCCGTTCCGCAACCGGGTCGCCGGATCGCACAAGCCGTTCGGCCCCCGCACCCAGGATCGCGATCACGTGGGCATTGCTGCCGCTGCGCCAGGCGGCGTCGAGCGCAGCGGCCGCTTGCTGCGGCGAGGCGAATGTTTGCTGCGCTGCGGCGCCAGGTGCGAAGAGGCTGCCGGTTGCGGCCGCAATCGACAAGATCCCCAATGCCACGATGCGGCGAAAGGGTCGGGCTCTACGGCAAGCGATAGTCTGACTATTCATGGCATCCTCGTTACGCGGACCCTTCATGGCGGCCTTATTCATCGCTGTCCCCTCCCGCCGCCTGACGGCGCGTAGCGACCACCGCCGCCCGAAGGCATGCCGCGCTGGGGAGTTGCCTGGTGAAATGACGGCATCGTCATCCGGCTCTCACGTCCGCGTTCAGCTTGTGCGCGGACATTTGCGCCATTGCCGAACGACTCGAAGACCGGCGGAACGCGTGGCTCGGTTGACACCGGGGCGCGAGGCACGACCGTGTGTACGCCAGCGGCATCGGAGGGCGCGGCGCCGCGCTCCGCCGGGGTCCCGGCGACAGGAAAGCCGCGCAGTTCGCGGGTCGCCTTCGGTACGCGGGCACTTGCGGCATACCGGGCCTGAACCTGCGGATTGCGGTAGGGAACGCCATGGCGATGGTCGGGGTCGTGCTGCCATACCCCGGTGGGCGGGACATGATGACCGTTGAGTTCACCGAAGCGACCACGGTCAATGTCGATGTGGTGTCGTGGCCAGTCCCATCGGCACCAGCCCCACAATGGCGCGATCACAGTTACGCCGATCCATCCGAAGCCAATGCCGCTGACGATCACGCCGTCGAAATAGCCGGGAAAGTAGTAGGGAGGGAACCCTGGATACGGCCAGACGCCATAGATCAGTTCCGGATCGTAGACCGGCACATACACGACGTCCGGCATAGCCGGCTCGATCGTGATCTCCTCCGGTGTGGTGGTGACCACTTGCTGCTGCGTGGTGTTCAGCGTTCCGGCTGCGGCAGCCGTCTGGCGCAGCCGCTGGATGGCATTGCTCACCGCGGCCTGGTCAGCGAGAAACGTATCGCCCAGACGTTCGGTCCACTCGAGATTGCCATCCATCATGGCGAGAATCTGGGGGAACGCGACCAATGATTTCACGCTCGGATCCCACGGTTGACTCGTGAGGGCTGTCGCAAGCGAATTACCGCTCAGTGCGGCGTTGTTCGGATCCTGCAGCCAGCGATGAGCCTCGACGATCTCCAGTGGGTAGGTGGCCGCCATCAGGATTTGCGCAATCAGCGGGTCAGGGTAGAGGGCGATTGGCGCAAGCATCTGGTCCAGCGCCGCAGGTGCAAGCGCTGCGGTTGATGGTGCTGGCGCCGCTTCGAGAGCTTGCGCCGGGGCTTGCGGCGGTGTCTGCGCTAGTGCCCCAAACGCAAACAACGCTACGCCTAGAGTGGCCATGACGATGGTTTGGACTGCAGTTATTTTCATTAGCTCTCCCGCCAGTCAGTGCAGCCGTATTGTGCGTCGACCGTCAGTTCAGAGTGGACCGGATCTGGCCGGGCGTCATGTTGATCCATGTCAATCTGCATAGTGTCTCGATCCTTCCACCGGACTCCTACCACCGATCGGCGTTAACCAGCAATCGTGTATGTTTAAGCGAATCCTGATCGCGGCCCGAAACGATGTCGATCAGGCGTACCCTTTTGCGCCGCGTTACCAGTTTGCGGCATTGCTGTGCAAGCAAGGAATCGACTGACTCAGATCAAGCGCCCGCCCTGGAGTGACCTCTAAGCTGACTGCAGACCGATAACATTCTCTTCAGGAGCGCAGCATGTTTAATCGCCTCGTATTTTTCAGCCTCCTTGCGTTGCCGGGTGCTTTCGTTGTGCTGACACTTATTTGCCTGAATCCCCGTTATCGCATGAAAGTTGCCCAGCTTACTGGCGTGCCCGATTTGTTATCAAGCTTCGAGCGGATTTCCCGTCAGGCAGGTTGATACGCGAGAGTCGGCGCACGCCGTTCAACAGTTTCCGGCTTTTCATCGGGCGCGAAAACAGTGGCTGTACGGTTGCGTTCCTGTTTTCCACATTGGTAAACCGCCGTGGTGCTTCCGGGACCAGCGCCGCTGCGCCCGACATAGTTCCCGGCGGGATCGCCGATACCCGTCGTCAGACCCAAGCCGTAACCGCATGTTTGCCAGGGGCGCGGGGGGAATCGGGCCACAAACCGGGCAGGGCGCAAGCATCTCAGCAAGCAGAATGGGTGCGAGTAGCCACCCCTCAAGTAGACGATGCAGCAGCAATGCGGCGCTCGCCGCCGTACCGATGAGTAATCCATGGTAGACCCAGCCAGGATGGTAACGCATGGGGTTTCCCCAAATGGTTGTATCCAGATCGGCTGGTATATTTGCGATCCAGGCACCGGGAATATCGAGAGGGTCAAACACCAGGCGGTCCAGCGTGGGTCCGATGGACATTCCGATGGCTTCCTCTATCAGCTCTCGTACCAGTAAATATCCAACATTCGAGTAAGCCCACCCCCGCCCTGGCTCGAACATGAGCTTGTTTGCTTGAACCTGCTGCAACATCTCCGGGACTGGCCATGGCGTTTCGCCAGCTTCAACCGCCGCGTGGTAGGCAGCAAGATGACCGTACTCCGGGAGTCCGGCCCGATGTTGCAGCAGATGGCGCAGGGTAAAGGAACGCCCTCGCACCGGTTCGTCCAGGTACAATCTATTTTCGGAGACGAGCACGAGTGCGGCTGCCGCGAGAGCGGTCTTCGTATAGCTCCACCAAGGCAGCCATGCGGCATTGTCTCCTTGGGTAGTATCGTCTTGCACGACCGCTGTGACGATGCGTGAAGACGTGGCTCCCCCTGTCTCGTGAGTTTCTATTCATCTTATTACACGAGAAGGTTCGAGCGATGCCGACAAGCTCTCCGATTGCTCTTTCTGCCCAAGAAGGCCGGGTATGCAGGCGAGGCGCGGATTCAACCAGCCGATCTGAGTCGGTTGTCATGCAGCTCAGTTCGGCCAGAAAGAAACCAGCGGTTAGGCGAGAATCGCCATTCAGAGGAGCGGTGGGTGTGCGGGGTTTCAGCTACTGCTAACCCCTGACCGTGCAGCCTCGACGGCCTTGTCTCGCTCGGCCCGGGCTCTCGCAACCCGTTGATCGCGGATACGGTCCGCCGCGTGTACTTTCGCCCGATAAGCCGCATTGGCGGCGCGGATTTCGCTTCTCATCTGCACAATGCTGTCGGTGCTTTCCGTCGCCTGGGCGCCGGATGCGGCTGTACCTTGAGCCCAGGCCGGTGTCGTGCCAGCGGCAGCCAGTGCCATCGATAAAATGACGAAAGATCGTTTCATGCTGATACCTCCAGGAGGTATGCCCATCGATCAGGCGCGCCCGATCTGCGGACAAGGTGAACATGACGCCCGATTGCGTCACCATGGGCTATTAGGCGCGCTATTGAACGGCGGACATTGACCATGATCAATCTGTGTGACATCGGCGACGCCATCTCGATGGGTGGGGAGAAGGTTTCACTGCCGGTTTCACCGCGCCCACGCGTCGTCCTCCGCGATGAGCTTGTGTCGCACGGCGTAACGCACGAGTGCGGCCTCATGGGGAAAGTCGGCTTTTCGGAAGATACGCGCGCGGTGCGTGGTGATGGTCTTTATACTCAGGGACAGTGCGTGAGCGATGAACGCTGGAGTCTGACCGGACGCTATGCGGACAAATACGTCAAGCTCGCGGTCCGTCAGTCGCAGATGCGGCAAGGCGGCCGTATCTGCGCGCAGTATCTGCGCAAAGAGGTCGGCCGTCGCCAGGCTAAGATAAATACCTCCCGAAGCCATTTTTCTGATCGCGTCGAGCAGATCGTCGCCCGCACTGGCTTTCGTCACAAAGCCGGAGGCACCTGCCTTGAGTGCCCGGATCGCATAGGTTTCTTCGGGGTACATTGTCAGGACGAGAATGCGCACCAACGGTTTCTCGAACTTGATCTGCTCGATGAGGCTTATGCCGTGGACTCCTGGCATCGACATTCCGAGGGTGAGCACGCACATCTCAGTTGAGCGGACTAGCTCGATAGTACTGGGTCCGTCAAAACATTCCCCTACGACCTCGAATTCGTTATCGCGTTCAAGCACATTGCGCACGCCGCAATGTATCACGGGGTGCGCATCTGAAATTGCGACCTTAACCATTTGACTGGCCCGCCCGATGCGCGTTGCGCTCAAGGCATACTGTGCTCCCAGTTTCTCGCTTGCAATGCTACTGTGCAATGGCCTGCACAAGCTCAAGTTGACGACGCGACAGATTGGTCTTGCCGGATGTCCGACGCGCTTGAAAGCAGAATGCTCTGCTCGAAACGCTTTGTCGGTACGTCACCGTACTGGGGACTCACCACACGCGTATCAATGCCGCAACGCAACAAGCGTTTTGCGGCATTGATCACATCCGGGCATTGCTGACCGTCTGCTCTCGAAGACGCCAAATAGGTCCAATGCGCTACCCAGCGTCTTTCCGGATCCCGAACGAACGGATTCAGCACCGCCACATCGCATCGAGCACGCAAATTCTCGCCGGGAGGTCAATCTCCAAGGCGGCCTGGGAATTGCCCGGCAACGGCTAACAACGATATATACTGTTTATATCGTTAAAGCATCGGCGGATGGCCCGGCAGGATCGAAAGATCATCAAGCGCTGACATTCCCCAACCTCGACTTTTCGTTCAGCACTTCCAAGATGACAATCGATACCGGGCATGCCGCCGCTGTACACCTGCAGGATCCGGCACATTATGCAAGTCTAGGGGAGACACTACCGCCGCGTCGTGTGCGAACGGCGCACGACGTGCTCGCGGGCGTGTCGCTTGCCGGGCTTCTGGTGCCTGAGGCAGTTGCCTATGCGGGGATCGCGAATCTGCCGCCCCAGGCGGGCCTGATTGCGTTGCTTGCGGGTCTAGTCGTGTATGCGCTGACCGGCAGCAGCCGGTTCGCAATTGTGTCGGCGACCTCATCGTCAGCGGCAGTGCTGGCGGCGACGGTACGGGCCGGCCCGGATAGCGCCGGCGCGCAGATGGCTTACGCCGCTGCCCTCGTCGCGACGACGGGCATCCTGTTCATACTGGCGGGGGCAGCGCGTATGGGCGGCATGTCGGACTTCATTTCGAAGCCTGTCCTGCGTGGCTTTGCGTTCGGCCTTGCGTTGACGATCGCGATCAAACAACTGCCCAAGATCCTCGGTGTGTCATCGCATTATGCAGACACTCTTCGTATAGCCTTTGATCTCGCCAACCAGGCACCCAACTGGAACGTGCATAGCGTGATGCTCGGCGCGGCCGCGCTCACGATCCTGTTTGCGCTCGGTCGCCGTGCTCGCATCCCAGCGACCCTGGTGGTGATTGTGCTGGGCATTGCCGCAGGTTACTGGACCGACTGGCAGCGGTATGGCATTGGGGTGGTCGGCACAATCGATCTGCAGAACATAAGTTTCGGCTTGCCGGTGTTCGATCGTTCACAGTGGTTGCAAACCGCGGAACTGGCATTCGCGTTAATGCTGATTCTCTATGCGGAATCGTACGGTTCGATCCGCAGCTTCGCGCTGAAACACGGCGACACCGTTTCGGCGAACCGGGATCTCGTCGCGCTCGGTTGCGCGAATCTGGTCTCCGGACTGTTGCACGGGATGCCGGCTGGTGCCGGCTACTCGGCGACGTCCGCCAACGAAGCAGCCGGTGCGCAAAGCCGTCTCGCGGGGCTGTGCGCTGCGCTGGTGATCGCGCTGATTGTCCTGTTGCTGAGGCCGCTACTGTCGCGCATACCTGAGCCGGTGCTCGCGGCGATCGTGATCTTTGCGGTGAGCCACTCACTGCATCCGGATGTGTTCAAGCCTTACTGGACGTGGCGACGCGACCGGCTGGTCGCGATTGCGGCGCTGCTTGCCGTGCTCGTGCTTGGCGTGCTGCATGGTTTGCTGGCGGCCATCGGCGTGAGCCTGCTTCTGACGCTGCGCAGGCTGTCGGAGCCGGCGGTCTCGGTGCTCGGCCGCCTGAGGCAGACCCGCGATTTCGTCGACGTGTCCGCGCATGCAGATGCGGTGCTTATTCCAGGCATCGCGATCGTGCGGCCGGAGGTGCCGCTCTTCTTTGCCAATGCCGAGCGCGTGCTGAGCAAGGTGCGCGCGATGTTGCGCGGGGAGCCAACGCCGGCGCATACGGTGATGCTGAGCCTCGAGGAAACGCCGGATGTCGATAGTTCGGCTATCGAGGCATTGTGCATATTTGCTGCGGAACTGAAGTCACGCGGACAACGGCTGCTGCTCGTACGGCTCAAGCCGCGCGCGCTGGCCGTGCTCGAGCGGGCTGCCAATGAGTCGCTGCCTCGCGATGCGTTGAGGGAGTTAAGTGTCGACGAATGCGTGCAGTCCATTCTTGGCGAGACGTCCACGGACTGAACAACCGATCCGTTGAGCTTCGTCCTGATTTTGTCCCGCTGCTGGCCAGCGGATCCTGCGGCGCCTAGACGCGGGCGAGCCCGTCCAGGTCGAGAATGCGAATCTGCTTGCCGCAGGCATCGATGAGGCCATCACGCTGGAACTTCGAGAACATGCGGCTGACGGTCTCGAGCTTCATCCCGAGATAGCTGCCGATTTCTTCCCGAGTCATCCGCAGGTTGAATTCCGCCGGCGAATAGCCGCGCGCCTTGAGACGTTCCGATAGATTGAGCAGGAACGAGGCGACGCGCTGCTCCGCTGACATCGTGCCGAGCAGCATCATCAGCGCGGATTCACGGACGATCTCGCTGCCCATCATACGGTGCACATGTTGCTGGACTGGCTTGACTTCGCGGCACATCGCTTCAAGCAGACTGAACGGGATGATGCATACGTTGCTGTCTTCAATGGCGATCGCATCGCAACTATGTCGGCTTGGGCCGATCCCGTCCAGACCGAGCGAATCGCCCGCGAGATGAAAGCCGGTAACCTGTTCACGACCGTCGCGGTGCATCAGGACCGTCTTGAACGAGCCTGCCCGCACTTCGTAGATGCTCTGGAATTGATCATTGGTGCGGTATAGCGCTTCGCCCTGTTTGACCATGCGTGTAGAGCAGATCAATGAGTCGAGGCGCGCCGCCTGGAATGGCGTGAGTCCTTGCGGCATGCAGATCGCGTGCATCGCACAACTGGAACAACGGACGGCTGGACGAGCCGGCGCGGCCGGGTGCGTTGGTTTGAGGGCGTGCGGCGCAGGAATCGCAACAGGGATAACGGCGGGGTAATCGAGGACATCCGACATGGCTTGCTCCAGTTCATGGATGGGCGCCGGCGAGACGCTCGCGGGCAATCTGCTCTATCGTGTTGCGTGCCGCGCCAACCTTCTCCGGCATGGTGTGCCATAGTCGGTATTGGTGTTGGTGAAGGGAAGTATCGGCGGCGCCGTCTCAAAATGAAATCGGCGGCGAATGAAGTTCAGGTAGGTGGCTTGGAAGGCGTGTAGGGCGATTCCTACACGTCCGCGAGGTGCTGGATCGCTGCCTGGACCACAACCTCAATGTACGCGGCAGGATCAGCCGTGACGGCCCAGTCGCCGTGGGAGATCGCAGTAACGCCTCGCCGCATCGTCAGGGACGGCGAGGCCACCGCCGGGCAAAGCCTGATCCGGATGGAGTGCAAACTTGGCACGAGCATTTCCATGGGCGCTGTGGCCAATATGCATGACCCGGGTCCGGCGGGTCACGTCGACGCTTTCTCGTTTTCGGCTGTGCCAGTAGTGTCAGTGGCGACATCGGGAACGCCGTGCGCCGAGATCATCAGGACCGGACATTGCGCAATCCGCAAAAAGCGCTCTGCGACGCTCCCGAGCACAAGCCGCCGAACGCCGCGCCGGCCGTGCGTACCCATCACGACGAGATCCGCTTTCAGATCCGCGGCCGCGTGAAGGATGCAGTGAGCAACATCGAAATCATCGCCAACCGGATTGGTCTCGACGATCCGGGGCGCCCCCTGGACGCTCTCTTGCTTCATCCGCTCGAGTGCGTAGTCGGCCAGATGCCTGCTTTCCTCGAGGAGCGCGTCGCGCACGATGCTCGAATCGTAGCCGGGGGAGTCGTAAGCCATTATCGGCACGTCGACGACGTAAAGTGGCTGTAACTCAGCGCTGGACTCGCGGGCGAGTTGGAGGGCGGCCTCGAACGCTCTTGTGGATGTTTCACTGCCGTCGATGGCGGCTAGAATATGTCGATACATGTTGATCCTCGGCGATGGCGAATGTACGTTCTCAACGCGAACCGGGGGAGCATGCGCTTTGGGGTTGCGCATCCTGCCATGACCGCCTCCCGGTCTCAATCTCAAGCCTCAATCTCAAGCAGGCTGTTGCTTCGGCAGACCCACGGTTTGCGCGAGGATCGGCAGTTCATCTTCATTGAGCCGCAACGCGTCGGCGAGCAGCCGATGATTGATCCAGCCCCGGATCACGTTGACGAGCCCGGCTGACGCGCAATAGAGCCCGACGTTTTGCGCGATCGCACCGGCTGTGACGGCTGAGAACCGTTCGCGCTGCTGCTGCGGCATCTCCAGAAGACTGGAGGTGCGGACCACATACACCAGGTCGAGCGGCGCCTTGCCGACGAAATCCTGATAGCCGGTCAGATTGCGCGCATCGATCGCGTGCTTGAGCAGTAGTTGATGGTTGGGCGCATCGTACCGATAGACCCCATTGGGCAGCGCCACATAGATGTCGATTTCGTTGAAAGCATGCGGCGATGGTGCGGTGCGCCCGCCGCTGATCGGCCGGTTGACGCCGTCCGCAGCCCACAGCAATTCGCCGAGCGAGTCCATCGACAGCGGGGTCGGTGCGAACTCGCGAGTACTTGCTCGAAACGACAGCGCCGTCATCAGCGGCAGACCCGAACGCTGGTCGGGCTGCGGCAGTGCGATGGTTTTTGGCGCAGCGCCTTCGGCCGATTCGGGCTCTGCATCAGGCAACGCTTCGTAGGTCAAAAATAGCATCTCAGGCATCTCAGACTCCTCTCAACGTTACACGTATCCGCGCCGGTGCGGCGTCATCTTCACGATAGTTCGCGCGCTAGCGCACCTGTTGATCTCAGTCAATCCACGAGTGGTGCCGGGATCGCCACCAATAGGCCATGAGTGCGATGGCGCCGAGCATGCCGCCTATGTGTGCAAAGTGAGCGACGTCTGCTTCTTCGCCGCTCGCGCCCATAAAGAGTTCGAGCACACCGTAACCTGTCGCGAACACCCACGCCGGCATCGGAATGGGCGGGAACAGCAAGACCACGCGGCGGTGCGGGAACAGTATCGCGTAGCTCACCAGCAACCCGAACACGCCGGCCGAGGCGCCGATTGTCGGATAGCTGTGCGTGCTGGCAAACGATACGGCGATTTGCACGAGCGCTCCGCTCACAACGCTGGCGACATACAGTGCAGCCACGCGCAGGTGTCCGATGGTCCGTTCGACTTCACGGCCAAACACGTATAGGCCGAACATGTTGAACAGAAGGTGCGTGAGGTTCGCGTGCAGGGCGCTGTAAGTCAGCAACTGCCAGAAGTGAAAGACAGGTTCGTCGGCCGCAACGGCGGGCGACGGCGGCCAGAGCGCGAGTAGGCCGATGAGCAGGTTTGGATCGCGCTGTTCGAGGAAGAACGCGACGATATTTATCGCAATCAGTGTAAACGTCATGATGACCGGTTCCCTCGGTGGACAGGTTTCCTCACCCTATCGCTGCTGGAGCGCAAAACCTTGACCCATATCAGTCAGTCGCCCGGCTGCAGCGATAACTTAGATCATGCGAAAGCGCTGGCGCTGAGCTGCGACGCAAATGACGTGACCATGGACATGAAAGGAGAGGGTTATGAAGACCGATCAGCAATTGCAGCAGGAAGTCGAGGATGAGCTCGCGTGGGATTCAGCGGTTACCGGGACGGATATCGGCGTCGAAGTGAAGGAGCGGGTGGTCACGCTGTCGGGGCATCCGGCCAGCTATGCGGAAAAGCTGGCGGCGGAGAAGGCGGCGCAACGGGTCGCCGGCGTCAAGGCGGTGGTCGTTGAAATGAGCGTTCGGCTGCCGCACGGCGACACACGAACCGACGAAGAAGTTGCCAACGCGGTTCGCTCGATCCTCAAATGGACCGTCGGACTGCCAGAAGCCTCGGTTCAGGTCCAGGTCGAGAAGGGCTGGGTAACCTTGCGCGGAGAAGTCGACAGGGCGTTCCAGCGGCACGTGGCAACACGCACGATCAACCACATGCGCGGCGTCGTGGGTGTCACGAATCTGATCGACGTGGGCGGCGAGGTGGCGGCAGACGACATTGGCGAGAAGATCAGCCAGGCTTTGAAACGCCATGCCGAGCGCGAAGCGAATCACGTCGGGGTCACCGCGCATGAGGGTATCGTCACCCTGACCGGCAAGGTGGGCTCGTATGCGGAGCGATTGGCCGCAAGGGGAGCGGCATGGTCGGCGCCCGGGGTGCACGCGGTCGTCGACAATCTCACGATCGGGTAGTGTGCGAACGCCAGCCGTGCGTGGCCTTGCGCCCCACGCGCGGCATATCGGGCGAAGTATAGGCGCATTTACTGCATGTCGAGGCATTCTTCATGACAATCTCAGGCAACGTTAGTGAAGCCGACTGGTCCGTTTCCACCGAGGTCTACGAGGCCGCTGGCGGCTTCGACTGCCGGATTCGGGTCAGTCATCGCACGCCGAAAGGCGTCTTTGCACACGAATTCAAGCACAGCAGGGTATTCGCAACGGAACGCGAAGCGGTCCTCGAGGGATTGCGGGAAGGGATGGTGTGGATCGAGCTTAAGCGAGCAAACACCATCCACGTATAGTGCCTCGCGGCATGCCGGTGTTGTTCACTTGATCTGGATCATGAAAGGCCAGACGGGCATCCCTATGCTGTGCGCATGTCCAGGATTATCGGTGTTGCCGGTTCCCCAATGATCCACGCTCTCGACCATGAACGAAAAATCCAGTTTAACCAGCGTTCTGATCGTAATCGGCTTCATAACGCTGATGGCCGCGCAGCTTTTCCTGTATCGGGTGCCGTCTGAAACGATCGCGTACAGCGACTTTCACAAGTTGCTTGTCGCACGGCAGTTGGACAACCTTGAGATCGGTTCCGAACAGATATCAGGCAGCATCCAGATGCCAGCTGCCGCTCCCTTGCTGCCGGCGTCCGCCGCAAGTGAACTCGCCGGCCACGGAGCGCCGTGGCGCTTTTCGACCGTGCGTGTCACTGACGATCATCTGACGGAAGATCTGGCCGCGGCGGGCGTGCGCTATACAGGTCTGGCGGACACCACGTGGGTTTCCACGCTGCTGGGATGGATTGTCCCGCTGTTGATGCTCGCGGTCGTCTGGAGTGTTTTCATGCGGCGCTCTGGCGGCAGCCTGCGTGACTTCAGCGGTATCGGCAAGAGCAAGCCGCAGCTCTACGTGCCACAGGAAACCGAAGTCACGTTCGACGATATTGCCGGCATCGACGAAGCCAAGGCGGAACTCAAGCAGATCGTCGAGTTCCTCTGCAACCCTGAGCGCTATCGCCGCCTTGGCGGCAAGATCCCGAAGGGGGTGTTGATCGTCGGCGCGCCGGGTACCGGCAAGACGCTGCTCGCCAAGGCCGTAGCCGGAGAGGCGGCGGTGCCGTTCTTCTCGATCAGCGGTTCGGCCTTTGTCGAAATGTTCGTCGGCGTTGGGGCGGCGCGGGTTCGCGATCTCTTCGAGCAGGCACAGAAGAAGGCGCCGTGCATTGTGTTCATCGACGAACTGGATGCGCTCGGCAAGGTGCGCGGTGCAGGCGCGACATCAGGCAATGACGAACGCGAACAGACCCTCAATCAGCTACTGGTGGAAATGGACGGATTTCGCGCGAATTCGGGTGTCATAATCATGGCGGCAACGAATCGTCCCGAGATTCTCGACCCGGCATTGCTGCGCCCTGGCCGCTTCGACCGGCATATTGCGATCGATCGTCCGGATCTCGCGGGACGCCGGCAGATTCTTCTGGTTCATGTGAAACACGTGCCGCTAGCGGACGATGTCGACCTTGGGGAAATTGCTTCGCGCACACCCGGTTTCGCCGGAGCGGATCTGGCCAATGTCGTCAACGAGGCAGCGCTGCATGCAGCCGAACTGGACAAATCGGCGGTTGCCATGGCGGATTTCGACGAGGCTATCGATCGTGCAATGGCCGGAATGGAACGCAAGAGCCGTGTGATGAACGAACAGGAAAAAATCACGATTGCCTACCACGAGGCTGGTCATGCGCTTGTGGCCCAGAGCCGGGCCCATTGCGATCCGGTCAAGAAAGTATCGATCATTCCGCGTGGTGTGGCAGCGCTCGGCTATACCCAGCAGGTGCCGACCGAGGACCGCTATGTACTGCGCAAGAGTGAGCTGCTGGATCGGCTCGATGCATATCTCGGTGGACGCGTGGCCGAGGAAATCGCTTTCGGTGACGTCTCGACCGGTGCGGAAAACGATCTGGAGCGCGCGACCGCGTTGGTCCGGCACATGGTGACGCGCTATGGCATGAGTGACGAGATGGGGCTGGTGACGTTGGGTGACGACGAGCCGCGAGCGGGATATTTCCCAGGCTTCGGTCGCGGCGAGCGCTACAGCGAGAGCACGGCGAAGGTCATCGACGATGAAGTGCGTCATGTGCTCGCCGACGCTCACGAGCGGGTCATGCGGACGCTTGGTGAGCAGCGTGTGCAATTGGACCGCATCGCGAAGCGGCTGCTCGAATGCGAAGTGATCGACCACGCGACTTTGCTGAAACTGATTAGCGGCGATGAAGCGGATATATCGCATAGCATCACTGGCGTAGCGACAGGTTCGCCGGACGATGTTGCAGAGATTGGCGCGGGAGGCGAATTGCACTGCTACATCGGCCAGCCACGAGAGAAGCCTGCCCGTCCCGAATCGACGCCCGCTTGATACATATCAAGCAATGTCGCGAGCCACGCGGTACTTGTCAACGCCGTGACACACGGCCTGCGAACACTGGGGCTATCCACCAGGCCACCGGACGCCCCCGATGCAAAAGACCGAAGCCGTTGAATCGATGGGCCAGCGCAGCCTGCTGCTGCCGGCATGGATCAAGGCGGCGCTGTCCGCCAACGACCGGCTCAAGCTTTACCTGAGCGTGTTGCAAACCGCCTTTGCGCATGCCGAACATCGGGAAGCCGAGGCGCTCGACCTGAGCGGAGAACTGGGCGCCGCGCGCGCCGAAGCGTCGTGGTTGCGGGAGTTGTCCGCCAACGCGTCGCTGGTCGACGGCACCCTACTGGTGCCGAACCTGGAGTTTCTCATCGAGCACCTTGCCGCCGACCTCAAGACGATGGCCAAGCCGTTGCTCGATGCGGGTCACCATGCCGACGCCCTAGGGGAGCGCGTCAAGTACTGGCTGGACTGGCTGCACGCCCTGCATGGTGAGCGTCTAGTGGCCGCGCAATTGCAGGCGTTTACCCGCGGCCAGTGCACGGGCGGCGCTGACAGTCTGCATCTGCTGGTGATGGACCTGCATCGCCAGCTCAACCGGTTGGCTGGAGAGTTGTCGAGCGAGGAGATCGATGGCGCCCATGTCTGGCAATTGCAGCCGCCGGACCGTGCGCGCGTGACCGCGTTCATGCGCGGGCTAAACCGCACCGCGCCGCTAAAGTTCGATCACCCGGGGCTCGACACCGCTGCGACACGCGATGGCGAACGTTTGCTCCCGCAGAACGACATTGGCACCAACGACGCCCACGTGCTGGTGATCCAGATCGAGGGCCGCACGATCACGCTGAGTGATTCGGACCTGCATCGCGCACGCTTCGAGTTCTTCCAGTCGCTGCTGGCGCCGTACGGCGCGCAGTGGTCGGAACTGGAAGCCAAGGTCAGCGCGGCACTCAATGACGGCGGCGCCTTCACCTTCGGCACGGCGCGCTTCGAGTGCGCCGACGAGCAGACGCTCGACGCGACCCTCGAAGGGATCTGCTCGTGCATCGTGTTCCTGATCGACTGGAATCGCGCGCGCAAGCGCCTGCTCCCGTTCGTCGGCAGGAGCGATGCCATCGAAGTGCTGAACATCGCGGCCCAGCGCGATGCGGGGCACGTGGCGTGGTTGAAAGCGGGCGGCGAGCAGCTTGTCTACGCAGCGATGCAGGTGGCCGGGCAAGGCGCGTTTCGAATCGGGGATCGCCTCGACGATGTGCTGGCGCAGCCGATGCGCGAGGCTTCCTGGTTGAAGTGTTGCAGTTCGCCAGCAAGGCGCGCCGCGCCGGTCAGCCCGATGCACTGGTCGCCGATGAGGTACGTCTGCTGCTCGCGCGGCGCGTGTGTCAGCGCAGCAGCGAATTCGATCTGCTGGACGAACACGCCGCCTACTGCCATGCGCTCGCGCAAGCGGTTAGCGACGGTCTGACACACGACATCATGAGCGCGTCACCCCCGGGGTCTGCCCCGGCACAACAACTGGCTGTGCGGGCCAAGGTGTGGGAGCGGCAGGCGGACCACCTAGTCATGCGAGCGCGTGAGCAGGCCCTGCGCCAGCCGCGCTGGCAACCCTTCGAGCATCTGCTCGAACTGTCCGACGACATTGCCGACGCACTCGAGGAAGCCACCTTCCTGATGAGCCTGATCGCCAACAACCATCAGCAGGGGTGGGATATGATGGTTCACGAATCACTGTCGCGTCTCGCGCAAACTGTGCTGATGGCCACCCAGGAGCACGTCAAGGCGCTTGCGATTGCGCGCTGTCTCGGCACCGCCAGCGACACGGCCGACAGCGACGCCTTCCTCGCGGCATCATGGAATGTGCTGCATGCCGAGCGGCAGTGCGACGAATTACTACGCGCGGCGCGTCGCGCAATCCTTGCCGCCGTGCGCGACGCACCCGCGCTGATGCTTGCGGACAATCTCGCGGGGACGCTCGAGCTCGCCTCGGACCGCTTGCTGGTGGCCGGCTATGCGCTGCGCGACGTCGCCTTCGGTGCAGAGGGAATACGCCCATGAACAGCCTTCAGGAAGCGTTGGTACAAGCCTGGCCCGACGAGGTATACGTGATCGGATGCGGCCCCACGGTGGGAGCCAGTCGAGAGGAGGCGAAAGTGTCGGCGCAAACCGTGGGGTTCAAGGCCTGGAATCTGCTGCGCATGGCGGCTCTCGGTCTGCCGGTGCCGCCCGCTTTCGTGCTCGGCACGCACTATTGCCGCGATGGCGACGCGCGTGCCGCAGCGACCACGAGTATGGTGTGGGGGCCTGCGCTCCAGGAACTGGAACGTACCACCGGGCCGCGCTTCGGCGACGTGCGACGACCGCTGTTGCTGTCGGTGCGCTCGGGCGCGCCGGTGTCGATGCCGGGGATGATGGGCACCTTGCTCAACGTGGGCCTGTGCGATGCAACACTCCCAGGCATGCTACGCCAGACCGGCAATCCGCGCCTCGTGTGGGACACGTATCGCCGTCTCGTTGCGACCTATGGCGAACTGGTTGCCGGGGTGCCTGCGCAAGCTTTCGAAGCCGAATGCGCCGCGCTGGCCGGTACACGCTACGAACATGAGCTGGATTTTGCCGAACTGCGCGAATTGACACACCGTTGCCTCGCCGCATATGAACGTTCCGCCGGCCAGCCATTCCCGCAAGATCCGCAGATTCAACTGAGCGGGGCGATAGCGGCGGTGCTCGCAAGCTGGCAGTCCCCCAAGGCCTGCGCGTACCGGCGTCAGTGCGATATCAACGATGCGATCGGTACGGCCGTGACCGTCCAGGCGATGGTTTTCGGCAACGCAGGTGGCCGCTCGGGCGCGGGAGTCGGTTTTACGCGCGACCCTGTCAGCGGCGAGCCGGCGCTTTGGGTCGACTTTCTCTTTAATGCGCAAGGCGAAGATGTCGTCTCAGGCCGGCGCAGCGCGCGCGGGCACGAGGCGCTTGCGCGCGCCATGCCTGCATCTGGGAAGCACTGCAGGAAGCGGCTGCACGGCTCGAACAGGCCTTCGGTGACATGCAGGATTTCGAATTCACAGTGCGGGATGCCCGCCTGTACATGTTGCAGACCCGTAATGGCAAGCGCACGCCGCAAGCAACCGCACGCATCGCGCTGGACCTGCTCGATGAGGGGCTGATCGGTGCGGAGGTCGCGCGCGAACGCACTGCAGCGTTGCAGTCGGCGGATTTGGTGCGGGTCCGGCTCGCCGCGACTGACAACGAGCTGCTGAAACCGCTGGCGCACGCCGCGAGTGCGAGTAATTACTCCGCCTACAATGTTGCATACTTTTCACTCCGTCGTCTGAATCATTCGGATTTTCGTTGGCGAGAGCCCCCGGGTGTGGATCGATCCTGAACACAACCACGATTTCATCCTTGTGGATTTCGACACGCTTGACCAGACCCAACACGATCTTGCGCTTCGTTTCAAGATCAATCGTATCCAGTTTTTCGGTGACGGCGCTCGCAAATTCTTCGAGCCGGTTTATCACCAGATACAGCTCACTTTGCACCGCCCCTTGCTGCCTGGACTCAAGGATCTGCTGGTCAATCTGCTCAAGCCGATTCTTCAGTTGCTGCATCTTCGGGGCGAAGTCGGTCTTATCGATGATACCGTCTGAATAGCTGTCGATCAGCCGGGACTTGCCCTTTTCCAGCTGCAGCCGCTGCTTTTCAAGGTTGCTCATGTCAAAGCCACGCGTCTCATGGCGCTCCATCATATCCAGTCGACGCTCATATTCGCTCTTCAGTCGTTCTGGATGCCTTAGCAATTCCACGACCTGCTGCCATACCAGATCATCGAGCCGGTCCGTTCGTACCTGCAGATTGTCACAGATACGTTGGCCGCCGAAGCGATAGGCGTCGGTTCCAACACAGCGGTAATAGGCGTAGTCCCGCTGATGCCCCTTCGCCGCAGCCTTGCTAACCTTCTTCGCGTAGTAGGCGTAACGGCACTGGCCGCAGACCGTCAATCCTTGTAGCAGGCGTAGCGGCACAGTCTCGCGCCTCTGGCGTGCCAGCTTGCGGTTCTCGGCAAGCTGTTCCTGAGCCGACTGGAACAGCGCCTCGCTGATGATGGCCGGCACCGGAATCTCGATCCAGTCTTGCGGGTCGGTGCGGGTTGTCGAGTGCGGTTTTCTGGGTACGTCGGAACTGTGACGCTGGGCACGCACGCGTACCTGCAGGTGATCGCGCGACTGCGTCTTGCCGAACGCAGCCCGCCCCATGTACGCAGGATTGCGCAATATGCCCCATACCACACTGCGGTCCCAGTACGGCTTGCCCGACGCCGTCACCGTACCCGACTCGGTGAGGCGACGTACCACTTCCCCTATGCTCAGGCGGTCCATCCCCACCCACTGGAAGATCGCCCGGACCGTCGCTGCCTGGGGCAGTTCGATAACGTACCGGGCCGGCGTGCCGTCGAGCTGCCGGCGAATGTAGCGGTAGCCGTAGGGGGCCCCGGACAGTACATTGACGCTGCCGCGTTTTGCGCCGTGAAGCTTGCCACGACGGTGACGCTCGGCGATCTTCGCCCGCTCGTATTCTGCGATCATGCCCTGCATCTGCAATAGCAGCGACTCTTCCGGCGTCGTACCGATTGCGTGATTGAGGAACACCACCTGGATGCCACAGGCCGTGAACTCTTCCATCAGCAGCGCCTGGTGTGCATATTTGCGCGCCAGCCGGTCCGGTGACAGGATGTACAGATGATCGATCGCACCGAGCGCGGCACAGTCTCTGAGTCGCTCCAGCTGTGGCCTGATCAGTGTCGCGCCGCTCACGCCAGCGTCAACGAAACACATGTCGTCGACGATCTGCGCCCCGTCAGCCGAAATACGCTCCCTCAGTGCAGCGATCTGGCTTTCAATGGTGCCGCGTTTGTTCTGCTGTTCGGAGGATACCCGCGCATAGAGCGCAACCATCGCAGCTTTGCTCATCGTCCACCTCGCTTGATGGTCGCCTTCCTCGCCGCTGCGCGCCGCGTAGCGGACGGCTGTGCCGTTGCGCGTGCTTCGATCGGACTGATCTGTTCGTACGCCTTTTGCAACTGTTCCTGGGCGTAGCGGTTCGGCTCAAAGGCCAGACGTACGCGCCATTTTTTACGTCCTCGGGTCATCGCTGCACCTTCCTGTCAGCGGGAGCGACCGTCTCAAGGACGAGGTCCACATCAACCTTGGAACAGCTTCTGGACCACGGCGCCAGGCACTCCCTTGAAATGCGCAGACCCAATTTTATCCGGCAGTTTGCTCTGTTGTTGGTGGCGTTACGGCGTCGCGGTGGGCGAAATCGCGTTCGACGAAGCGCGTGCGCGCGCACGCCACGCCGCGGGTGCGGCGGTGGTGCTGGTGCGTCGTGACGCCGAGACGGACGACATCGCCGCGCTGGAAGCCGCCACCGGTTTGCTTACTCAACGAGGGGCGAGCACCTCGCACGCGGCGGTGGTAGCGCGGCAGTTGAGCAAGGTGTGTCTGGTGGGATGCACGGCGTTGCGCCTCGACGAGGCGCAGCGCACGCTGCAGCTCGGCGATGTGGTGATGCACGAAGGCGAGGAAGTGACCCTCGAAGGCAACGACGGCGCAATCTACCGAGGTGCGGTGCGCAGGGTCGTTGAACCATTGGGCGATCTCTGTGCACGGCTCGCCCGCTTGCGGGCGCCGTAAAGGACCCGGTGGCCGGGTAGTACCGTCCCGGTTGATGCAGGTCAAGCGGGAGGTACCGAAGTCGGACACGATACTCAAGGTGCCGATTCGAATGAGGTAACGGTATGGAGCATCACGCCGAGGTTTTGCGCGGGGGAACATGGTACCGGCACACTTCAGGTTGGCATGATCTTGCCGCGGTGCTGCTGGTGCTGGGCATGGTGATCCTGCTGGGTGTGGGTGCGCGGCAGATGGTGGCCCCGCTCGTGATTACCCATCAGCCCGGCATTTCACTCTCTCCCGCGGCGCTACCGTTGTATACGCTGCGTACCGTCACGCGGATGCTCGCCGCGCTTGTCGCCTCGTTGCTCTTCACGTTCACTTACGCCACGCTCGCCGCCAAAAGCTGCCGCGCTGAGATGGTCCTGATCCCGCTTCTCGACGTCCTGCAATCGGTGCCTATTCTTGGCTATCTGTCCTTTACGGTGGTGTTCTTTGTCTCGCTGTTTCCCGGCAACGTGCTGGGCCCGGAACTCGCTGCGATCTTTGCGATTTTCACCAGCCAGGCCTGGAACATGGCGTTCAGTTTCTACCAGTCGCTCAAGACGATCCCTATCAGCCTCGACGAAGCGAGCCGCAGTTTCCGCCTGTCGGTCTGGCAGCGCTTCTGGCGGCTCGAGGTGCCTTTCGCCATGCCGGGGCTGATCTGGAACATGATGATGTCCATATCGGGCGGCTGGTTTTTTGTCGTCGCCGCTGAAGCGATCTCCGTCGGCAACCTGCAGATCGCGCTTCCCGGTGTGGGGTCGTACGTCGCAATCGCGATCCAGCAACGCAGCCTCGCGGCCGTGGGCTGGGCGATCCTCGCGATGACCATCGCCATCGTGCTGTACGACCAGTTGCTGTTCCGGCCGATGGTCGCCTGGGCCGACAAGTTCCGCGCCGAGGATACGGCCACGCAAACCGTGCCGCGCAGCTGGATGCTCGATCTGTTTCGCCGCTCGAGACTTGCCGGTCAGCTCGCGGGGCCTGTTGCAGCAGGGATGCAGAGGGCGGCACGCGCAAGGCTGGCGTTGCCCCATTCCGTTCACCTGACTCGCTGGTCCGCGCCTCGCCGCGTGACGGACGCGCTCTGGCTGGCAGCGATCCTCGCAGTGGCAGCCTACGTTGTATGGCGACTCGCAGGACTCGCGCGCGGCTCGCTTTCGTGGGCTGACCTACGCATGGTCGCGAGCAACGGGGCGATTACCCTCGCGCGCGTCGCGTTCCTCGTGCTGCTCGCCTCCGTGGTCTGGGTGCCGATCGGTGTGGCCGTCGGCTTGCGGCCCCGGTTGACCGCCCGGGTCCAGCCCGTTGCGCAGTTTTTGGCAGCCTTTCCCGCCAACCTGCTGTTTCCGGTGTTCGTTTATTTCATCGTACGCTTTGGGCTCGCGCCCAGGATCTGGCTGGTTCCGCTGATGATCCTCGGCACGCAGTGGTACATCCTGTTCAACGTCATTGCCGGCGCCAGTGCTTTTCCGAGCGACTTGCGCGAAGCGGCCACCAGCTTTCGCGTGCGCCCCTGGCGCTGGTGGCGCGATGTGATGCTCCCCGGCATCTTTCCTTACTACGTGACCGGCGCGATCACCGCATCGGGCGGTGCATGGAATGCGAGCATCGTTTCCGAGGTAGTCAGTTGGGGGCCGACGAAGCTCAACGCCGGCGGCCTTGGCGCCTACATCGCGCAAATGACGGAGGCCGGGGACTTTCCCCGTATCGGGCTCGGCATCGTGATGATGTCGGTGCTCGTCATCGCCACCAACAGGCTGCTGTGGCGCCCGCTGTACGCCTTTGCGGAACGCCGCACACGACTCGATTGAGAGGCAACCCATGGACAGAATCGCACCTGCGGTCATCCACGCACCGACCATTGCGTTCGACAAGGTCTCTATGGCTTTTGCCAGACCTTCGGGCGAGCCGCTGCCGGTGCTGGCGAATATCGACCTGGCCGTACGCGAAGGCGAGATTCTCGGCCTGCTTGGACGCTCGGGGTCGGGCAAGTCGACCCTGCTGCGCATCGCTGCGGGGCTGATCAAACCGACCTCTGGGCAGGCGCTCTATCACGGCGTGCCGCTGACGGGGCCAGCGGAGGGCATCGCGGTCGTGTTCCAGACGTTCGCGCTGTATCCGTGGCTAACCGTGCTGGAGAATGTCGAGTTCGGTCTCGATGCGCTCGCGCTGCCAGCGGACGAAGTGCGCCGCCGCGCGATGGCTGCCATCGACCTGATCGGGCTCGACGGTTTCCAGTCTGCCTTCCCACGCGAGCTCTCTGGCGGCATGCGCCAGCGGGTTGGCTTCGCGCGCGCTATCGTCAGCGAGCCGACGCTGCTTCTGATGGACGAACCGTTTTCGGCATTGGACGTGCTGACGGCTGAAACCCTGCGCACCGATTTCCTCGATCTCTGGACCGAACATCAACTCTCCACCCAGGCGGTGCTGATGGTGACGCATAACATCGAGGAGGCGGTCATGATGTGCGACCGGATTCTGGTCCTCGGTGTGAATCCCGGCCACATTGCGGCCGAAATCCTGGTTCCGTTGCCTCAGCCGCGCAACCGGCTCGATGCGTCGTTTCTTGCGATCGTCAACGAGATCTACTCGATTCTGACTTCGCGCATGGCTGAAGCGATTGACCGGCAAAGTCAGATTCACGGGGGCCTGGCGCTGCATTTGCCTGATGTGTCGGTCAACCGGATCGGCGGATTTATGGAGAACCTTGCCTCGTCCGCGTATGCCGGCCAAGCGGAACTGGCGAAGATCGCCGCGCCGCTCGGCCTGAAAAGCAGCGACGTGTTTCCGATTGCAGTAGCGCTGCAAATCCTGGAGTTTGCCGATGTCAAGGAGGGCGCGATCAAGCTCACGCCGGCTGGGCGCGTGTTCGTGCAGAGCGAAATGGACGAGCGCAAGCGCCTCTTCAAGGAACACCTGCTGCGCTTCGTGCCGCTCGTCGCGCATATCCACCAGGTCCTCGACGAGCGCGAGGAGCACCGCGCACCGCGGGAACGCTTCGAACTCGAACTGCAGGACCATCTGAACGGGAAGGACGCCGAGAATACCTTGCGTACCGCGATTGACTGGGGGCGTTACGCAGAACTCTTCACCTACGACGACCGGACGCGAACCTTCGGCCGTGACGAGGCAAAGGAGTAGGCCACGGGGTTGCCTCATATCCATCGCGCTCACCTTTCGGGCCGGCTCTGTGCCGCTACCTGCGACCGCAGTGGACCCACAGGGATAACCCGATCACTGCGCAATGTGCGGATAGAGTCTTGCACTGAGCGTAACCAGCGCGGCAAGCACCACAGTGAGCACGAGCACATCGATGCCCAGACCCAGGTGTGGTGTTGCTGCGAATCCCGGCAGCAACAGCAACCTGAGTGCATCGACCTGATAGGTCAGCGGGTTCAGATGAGAGACGATCTGCAGGGGGCGTGGCATCATGGCGGTCGGATAGATCGCGTTGCTGGCAAAAAAGAGCGGCATGGTCAGCAACTGGCCAACCCCCATAAAGCGCTCGCGGGTTTTGACGAGGCACGCGATGATTAGCGAGAAACTCGAAAATACCGCCGCCCCGAGCACGACCACCAGCACGACCCCCGCCAGTGCAAGCGGATCGCCCCTCATTCTGACACCCAGCGCCGCCGCGAGACCCATCACTACCGCGGTCTGGACCAACGCGCGCACGCCGCCGCCCAACGCCTTGCCCAATACCAGGGATGCGCGCGGCGTCGGGCTGGCGAGGAATTTGTGGACGATCCCCAGGTCCCGCTCCCAAATGATCGAAATGCCGTTGAAAATTGCAATGAACAGCACGCTCTGCGCAAGGATGCCAGGTGTGAGGAAGTCGAGGTAAGGCAAGCCGGCTGTATCGATTGCCCGGGCCCGGCTCATCACCTGGCCGAATATCAGCAGCCAGAGCGCGGGTTGTACCGCTCGGGTCAGCAATTCGGTTGGATCGTGGCGCAACTTGCGCACTTCCATATCCGCAATGGCGATCGTCTTGAGCAGAGAGCCGGCTAACGGCCAGCGGTGCGCCTGTGGCTGCGTCCGCTCCTGCGGCGCAGGGTCAGCCAAGCCGATGGGCTGCACGGCGGGTCTGGGAGGTTTCATCGTAAGCCCCTTGGGTCACGGCTTCGTCACTCGTGTATCGCTCGAATACGTCTTCGAACGTGGCATTCATTCCCAGCGCGCTCTGCAATTCCTGGGGCGCACCGATTGCGGCGATCGCGCCGCGATTCATAATGGCGACGCGATCGCACAAGCGCTCCGCCTCTTCCAGATAGTGCGTCGTCAACAGTATCGCGCTGCCAAAGCGGGATTGCAGCCGCTCCACCTGTTCCCACACGGAAATGCGAGCAACCGGATCGAGTCCAACTGTCGGCTCATCGAGAAACAGCAGGCGCGGGCGGTGCAGCGTGGACTGTGCGATTTCCAGGCGGCGAATCATACCGCCAGAATAAGTCTTGACGAGCCGGTCGCTGAACCCGCTCAGGCCCATGAAGGCCAGTGCGTCGCGAATGCGAGCTTCTCGCTGGGCGTGCGGAATGTCGTAGAGCTTCGCGAATACCAGCAGATTCTCGTAGCCGGTCAGATCGCCGTCGGCGGAAAGCGCCTGCGGCACGTAGCCAATGATGCGCCTGACCGCTGCGGCTTGCCGCACGATGTCGAAGCCGCCGACTGTCGCTGATCCGCCGCTTGGCGGCAGCAAGGTCGTGAGCATTTTGATGACGGTCGTCTTGCCCGCGCCGTTGCGACCAAGCAGCCCGAAGACTTCCCCGGGCTGAATGGAGAGCGTCAGCGCATCGACGGCGGTAAGGTTGCCGAATCGGCGCATCAGTTCATGTGTTTCGATAATCGGCTGCATCGATATCCCGGATCGGGGAAACAAGAAACGAACTCGGTCATCGCGATGACAGCGTGCATGACCACGGCTTCAATCTATCGCTCTCCGTCAGCCACCGATTGATCCAGGTCAAACCGGTGCCCGCATTCGAAGTCTAATCTGACCAACAACCATAGGAGCGGCGCACCTGTCCTGGATGGCGAAGGCCGCCTCACCGGTGCGATCCACGAAGACGATCTGCCTGATGGAGCTTTTCATGACCGCCTGGGGACGCAGAGATGCGATCAGTATCATCCTCAAGGAGCATCAGCAACTGACGACAGTGATCGGTGCGATGCTGCAGTTCGTCCGACTCCGCGAAAAAGGTGACGTTACGCCGAGTTTCGTGGTTTTTCGTTCGATGCTCTATTACATCCGCGAATATCCAGAAAGGATTCATCATCCTAAAGAAGAGCAGTATCTATTCACGCGGATACGAGCGCGAACCCATGAGATCGACAAGGTTTTAGACGATCTGAACCGACAGCATGCCGAAGGCGAAGCCAGGGTCCGGGATCTCGAGCATGAGTTGACGCGTTACGAATTGGCGGGGGACTGGGCACTCCAGGATTTTCGTAGCCTGGTTGAGCAGTACGCAAGTTTTTACGCCAACCACCGTCAGATCGAAGAAGAGATAATCTTACCCGTTGCGCTGCGCGTGCTAACCGCAGAAGACTGGGTGGAGATCGATGCGGCATTCGGCGCGAATCGAGATCCCTTCGAGGACGTCGAACTCGAGGAGGACCTCGACAAGCTGTTTCGCATGATTGTGAATATCGTTCCCTAAGCCGATCCCTGACCAGTCATCTCAGCGGCTCGACACTTCACGGTAGAACCGTTCGACGTCGGTTCGCTGGCAAAGGCCCGTGCCAGGACTGAGTAGTGTCGCCGATGCAGCAGCCATTCCATAGTGGAAAGCTTCATCTAGACTCGCATCGCGAGCCAGTGCCCAAACCATCGCAGCCAGGAAGCTGTCGCCAGCGCCTATAGAACTGGACACCCGAACGCGTAGCCCTGGTGCCCGCAAGATCTGGTCAGCCGTCATCAGCAGTGCGCCGAGTTCGCCGAGCGTGAGCACGACAATCTGCGCACGGCCGTCGCGGATGAGTTCCTCCGCTGCGGCGATCCACTCAGGCTCGCTGACAAGAGGCTGGCCCGTCAGACCGCGCAATTCATTCAGGCTGGGCTTGACCAGCCAGACACCGGCCTCAAGTGCTGCGGTAAGCGCGGGGCCCGACGTGTCCAGCACGACACGTGTACCGGGCGCGCAAGTCGAGCGCGCGATGCGTGCATAGACGTCGGCGGGCGCACCGGGGGGCAAGCTGCCGCTCATCACCAGATAGCGCGGCGGCGCCCCCAACGCGTCGATGTGGTCGATGCAGCGCTGCCAGTCGCTTTCCGTGACCGTCGGACCCGGCAACACGAAACGGTACTCGCGCCCGGTCGAGGTTTCCTGAACCGAGAAATTTTCGCGTGTTTCGCCCGCAATCTCGATGCCAACACCTGCCGCACCCTCCGCATCAAGCAATTGCCGCAGCATATGACCAGTTGCGCCTCCGCACAGATAGAGCGCGACGCAGTCGCCACCCAGGCGTTGCACCACGCGTGCCACGTTGATCCCGCCGCCGCCCGGGTCACGGCGCGCGGCATTGCATCTGAGCTTGCGGGTGTCGGTGATCTGCTCGACAGAAGTGGCAACGTCCACCGCGGGATTCAGCGTCACTGTCACGATATCGGTCATGGTCGGTCCTGTTAGTGGCCTGCTGCAAAAGGGGGGGCTACTCGGAGATGTCGGACAGTACGGTCTGCTCGGCGACTGCGACGCGGCGCTTGACGGCGATGAAGCTGTCGGGGCTGACGGACAGGGAATCAATCCCGCATTCGACGAGGAAGCCGGCGAACTCCGGATGATCGCTCGGCGCCTGCCCGCATATACCGACGTCGGCGCCGGCCTTGTGGGCCTCCATGATGACACTCTCGATCATCCAGCGAACGGCTTCGTCCTGTTCGTCGAACAGCTCGGCGAGTTCCGCGGAGTCGCGATCCACGCCGAGCGTCAACTGCGTCAGGTCGTTGCTGCCGATCGAAAAACCATCGAAGCGCCGAGCGAAGGCCTTCGCCAGAATCACGTTCGACGGGATTTCGCACATGACATAGACCTCGAGCCCGTCTTCGCCGCGCTTGATGCCGTTCTCGGCCATGACGGCGAGTACTCGGTCCGCCTCTTTGGTCGAGCGGCAGAACGGGATCATCACGACCACGTTCCTGAAGCCCATCTCGTCGCGCAAACGGCGAATCGCCCGGCATTCGAGCGCAAAGCCTTCCCGGTAGCGCGGCGAGTAGTAGCGCGACGCACCACGAAAGCCGAGCATGGGGTTCTCTTCCTTCGGCTCGAATTCGGTTCCGCCAATCAGATTGGCGTATTCGTTGGTCTTGAAGTCGCTCATGCGAACCACCACCGGATGCGGATACTGCACCGCCGCGATTCGTCCCAGGCCGCGTGCGAGCCGGTCCACGAAATACTCGGTGCGGTCGTCGTAGCCTGCGGTCAACTCGTCGATGGTCCGCTTTGCCGCATCGTCCTTGAGCGAGTCGTAGCGCGCGAGAGCCATCGGATGGATCTTGATGTGATTGCTGACGACGAATTCCATCCGCGCGAGCCCGACACCGTCAGCCGGGATCCGCCACCAGCGAAATGCTGCTGCCGGGTTCGCGAGGTTGAGCATGACCTTGGTGGTAGTGGTGGGAATGCTGTCGAAGTCGATCTCCTCGACTTCGTAGTCGGCGATGCCTTCGTAGACGAAACCCTCCCGGCCCTCTGCGCAGGACACCGTCACCTCTTGCTCGTCGTGGAGCAGATGCGTGGCCTTGCTCGCACCGACGATGGCGGGCAGCCCCAGCTCGCGGCTCACGATAGCCGCATGCGAGGTACGCCCGCCGTGATCGGTGACGATAGCGGAGGCGCGCCTCATGATGGGAACCCAGTCAGGGTCGGTGGTGCGAGTGACGAGAATGGCGCCGTCGACGAAGCGCGCCATTTCGCTCGGATTCTCGATCACGCAGACTTTGCCAGTCGCCACGGCTTCGCCGATGCTTACTCCAGACAGGAGTTTGCGACCCGCCTTTTTGATTCGATAAGTCTTCACCGCGCTGGCTTCACGTCGCGACTGGACGGTTTCCGGGCGGGCCTGCACAATGAACATTTCATGGCTCTGGCCGTCTTTTGCCCACTCGATATCCATCGGCTGGCCGTAATGGCTTTCGATCACACAAGCCCAGCGCGACAAGGTCAGAATTTCCTGATCGCTAAGAACGAAGGCAGCACGCTCCGCCTTCGACGTCGGAACGTTCTTCGTCGGCTGGCTGCTATCGCTCGTGTAGAGCATCTTGAGAGCTTTCTCGCCGCGCTTCTTGCCGATGATCGGCGACAGCTTCGGGTCCGACAGGAGCGGCTTGAATACTTCATATTCGTCAGGATCAACCGCGCCCTGCACGACGTTCTCTCCGAGGCCCCAGGCCGCGTTGATCAGGACCACTTTGTCGAAGCCTGTTTCGGTGTCGATGGAGAACATGACACCGGCGCCGCCGAGGTCCGAGCGGACCATGCGTTGCACACCCACCGACAAGGCAACCTTCAGGTGATCGAAACCCTTCGCCTGCCGGTAACTGATCGCGCGGTCAGTGAAAAGCGATGCATAGCAGCGGCGGCACGCATCGAGCAAGGCTCGCTCACCTCGGATGTTGAGATAGGTTTCCTGTTGCCCGGCAAAGCTCGCATCCGGCAGATCCTCGGCTGTCGCACTCGAGCGCACTGCGACGTCTGCGTCATGCTGTCCGGTGCGGCGGTTCAATTCACCGTAAGCGGTGCGAATGGCCTGCGCAGTGTCTGCCGGCCATTCGCCGTGGACGATGGCGCGCCGGATCGATTCTCCCGCTTCCGCCAAAGAAAGCTTGCCGTCGGCGAGTTTGCCGAGCATGGAGGAAACGGTCTGTTGCAATCCGTTCGCCTCGATAAATTGCCGGTAAGCATCGGCTGTGACAGCGAACCCCGGAGGAACCTTTACGCCCTTGCTAGAAAGCTTGGCCACCATCTCGCCGAGCGACGCGTTCTTGCCGCCGACCAGAGGAACATCGGCGCGCCTCAGGTTCTCGAACCAGACAACCTGTGAAATGTCGTTGACCATTTGATGCTCCTCTGGGGTGGGAATGCGTTGGAACCTCCCCAATTCGAAGGGACGGCGCCGCTTTAAACGATGCATGCAGGACGAAACCGTAATGAGCGAATTGCAGCCGGAACCGGCCCGTATACGCCAGCCGGCGAGTCAAACGAAGTGCAATGGCCTGGGGTTGCTGAAAATGTACCCGCTGGCGTGTGTGCTCGCCTCATGCATGCTCAGATGCTGATGTAACCGTGGAACGTCCATGGAAGCCTCATTTGCGAGGGCAGGTAGGTTTCTTTGGCTATGTCCATGCTCGATCCGAAAAAGCCCGGGCTGCCGTCGGACGAAAACACCGGTACAAAAGAAAAGACCCGGTTGATTGTGATCAGAAAGTCGGGGTTAAAAGCAGACGGCGCATAGATCGTCACTTCGCGAAAGAACTGTGAAGACGCTTCTCCCGATGGGAGTCCGGCTGTAGATGTCGTGAGCGGCGGCACAGCATCGTAACGAGCGGGCAGCTCGTAGCGCTGACTCCCTTGCTCGACCGTTCGTGCGGGGGTGAACTCGAGTGGCACCCCTGGATAGGGGAGAGCGAACGCCGGTTGTGCGACGGGGCCATCGGGTCCCAGAACAAGGGGTGGGTGTGCCCACAAGCTCAGCGTCAGCGGACTGGTGCGCTGCGCAAAGTATTCTCCTAGCCAGTTCATGTCAACCTCCTGGTGCTGCGTCGTGTCAGCAACACGCACGCTATCCTGGCACGACGTTCGGAAGCCGTGCACATATGTCGTTTTCGAAAGGCGGACCACTCTCCGGGTGGACCCGGACTGGCGGGCCTGCGGGATGGACGATCATTGCGCCTCTCGACGTCTGCGCGTAGTTTTATCTAGCGTTGGTTCAATATATGTGGTCGCTTCTGTTGCCAATTGATATGTATCAATTTCGCACCGACTGCCTGTTTCAACTGATTGAACGATCGCAGCGGGTAGCTACAAATGGCGCATTAGCCAGTTGAGGTCGCTAGTACGGTATCTGCTTGACATGGGTCAACGGCCTGGACGTTCAGCGGACTATCGTGCATGAGAGGATGCGTAGTCTAAGGAGACCACCTTGAAAACCTCGATGAACTTTATGTTGCGCATGGTTGCACTAGCCGTGTGCGTAAGCACAACTGCTCATGCGGGGAGGGTCGGAGTAGGCGTGTACCTGGGTCCAGCGTACCCGTATTACTACCCAGTGGCGCCTGTTCCGTATTACTACCCAGCTTATCCAGGTTATCCAGGCGCCTATTACTATCCGCCCGCCGTCGTCATGCCGGCGGCGCCGGAAAACTATATCGAGCAAGCATCCCCGACTGACGGGGGAGCCGCGGTTGGCACCTGGTACTACTGCGACGCATCGAGGTCTTATTACCCGTACGTCAAGCAATGTTCAGGTGGGTGGCGAAGCGTGCCCGCACAGACACCTGCCGCTCAGTGACAACCGGGAAAGGAAAGACCGTTATGAATCGCCTCACGCTCACCCTGCTAGGAACGTTGGCCTGTATTGGGGGTTGCGCCGTTACTCCGGCTGGACCGACCGTGATGGCATTACCGGGTTCCGCAAAGACCTTTGATCAGTTTCGCGGCGACGATGCCTCATGTCGCCAGTATGCATTCCAGCAGGTCGGCGGAGTTTCCACTAATCAGGCGGCAACCGCAAGCGCGCAGGGTAGTGCAGCGGTGGGTACTGCAGTAGGCGCTGCTGCCGGTGCCGCGTTCAATGGCGGCCAGGGTGCTGCGGTGGGGGCGGGCGCCGGATTGCTGGCCGGCAGCGTGATGGGGGTTGGTGCCGCGCAGAGTTCGGGGTATGAGGCCCAGCGCCAGTACGACCATGCATATATACAGTGTATGTACGCAGCCGGAGAGCGCGTGCCGATCTCCGGCAATCTCATCAGCGCACCCCATCCGGCCGGCAATTTACCACCACCGCCTCCCGGGTATTGAGCGGGCTGCAGGAAAGATGATGGGGATGCTATTGCCCTTCGGGGTGACAACTGCCAGAGTCAACATGCCGGTCCACAATGCAGACATTGCAGCTATTTTCACGGAAATCGCCGACCGCCTCGAAATAGAGGGCGGGAATCCATTCCGGGTGCGGGCGTACCGCAATGCGGCGCGCTCCATCGATGAACTTGGATGCAGCGTGCAAACGATGATCGCGAAGGGCGAGGATCTGAAATGCGTCCCGGGTATCGGCGCCGATCTTGATGCAAAAATTCGCGAAATCGTCGCCACAGGAACGTGCGCCTTGCTTCAGCGCTTGCGCCGCACGCTACCGCCGGCGATTGTGGAGTTGCTGCAGATCCCGGGGTTAGGCCCGAAGCGGGTTCGCGCACTACACGAGGCGCTCGCTGTGGAGACGCAGGAGCAACTAGTGCGCGCGGCAAGGGATGGGCGGATTCGCAAGCTGCGCGGTTTCGGCGCCGCGACCGAGGCGCATATCCTTGATTCGATCGAAGCAAAGCTGGACAAATCGCGCCGGTTCAAACTGGCCATGGCGGAACAATACGCTGGACCTCTTCTTGCATATTTACGGGCTACTCCGGGCGTGGACAAAGTGTACGCTGCGGGCAGCTTTCGCCGCATGCGCGAGACAGTGGGTGACCTCGACATCCTTGTGACGGCGCGCGACGGCGCTGCGGTGATACAACGCTTTACGCAGTACGAGGAAGTGAATACCGTACTCGCAAGCGGCGATACGCGTTCGAGTATCGTTCTACGAAGTGGGATACAGGTCGATCTACGTGTGGTTGAACCCGAAAGTGCGGGTGCGGCGCTGGTCTACCTCACGGGCTCAAAGGCGCACAACATTGCGTTGCGCCGCATTGCGCAGACGCGTGGACTCAAAATCAACGAATACGGCGTATTCAGGGGGAGCGATCGCATCGCTGGAGACACAGAAGAATCGGTCTACGCTGCCATCGGGCTAGCATGGGTCGCCCCCGAATTGCGCGAAGATCGCGGCGAAGTAGAGGCTGCGCGCACGAACCGGCTACCGGTCTTGATCGAACGAGCGGACTTGTGCGGCGATCTGCATGCGCACACCAAGGCCACCGATGGTCGCGACAGCCTGCGTGACATGGCGCTTGCCGCGCGTGATAACGGGTTGAGCTATCTGGCGATTACCGACCACTCGCAGCGGCTCGCCATGGCCCATGGACTCGATCCGGCACGGCTCGCGAAGCAGATCGATGAAATCGACCAGCTCAATGTCGAGCTGGTCGGCATCACGTTGCTCAAGGGTATCGAAGTCGACATACTCGAAGACGGCAGCCTTGACTTGCCCGACTCGATCCTCGCGAGGCTCGACATCGTCGTGGGCGCGATTCATAGCCATTTCGACCTGCCGCGCGCAAAGCAGACTGCACGCGTGCTGCGCGCCATGGACCACCCCTATTTCAGCATCCTCGCCCATCCCAGTGGACGTTTGATCGAGGAGCGCGAGCCGTGCGATATCGACATGCTGAGCGTGATTCGTAAGGCCCGTGCGCGCGGCTGCTATCTGGAGCTGAACGCGCATCCGGAGCGGCTTGACCTGCTTGACACCTGGTGCCAGATGACGAAGGCGCAAGGGGTTCTGGTTGCCATCAGTTCGGATGCGCATAGCCGGCTGGAGTTCGCAAACCTGCGCTTCGGGATCGGTCAGGCACGGCGCGGCTGGCTAGAGAAGGGCGACGTGCTCAATTCAAGAACGCTCGCCGAACTGCGGCCCTTGCTTGCCCGCACGCTGAGCGTCCCGGAGTCGATCTGACACCGCCGCGGTGTGACGACCCTCACTTCGCAATCTGGTGAAAGCGCATGAAGTATTTCGATGTATTTAACGGTGACGCCGACGGGATCTGCGCACTGCACCAACTGCGTCTCGCGAAGCCACTGCGGTCTTTGCTGATCACGGGTATCAAGCGCGATGTCGCGCTGCTCGAGCGTGTCCCCGTCCGGAGGGGCATATCGGTGACTGTACTGGACATCTCCTTGGACACCAATCGGACCGCGTTGCTTGCATTGCTTGAGCACGGAGTCAAAGTTGAATACTTCGATCATCACTTTGCCGGCACGATTCCTGAACATTCCAACCTGAGCACATACATCGAGACGACGCCCGATATTTGCACGAGCTTGCTCGTTGACCGCCATCTGGGAGGGCAACACCGGCTCTGGGCAATCGTTGGCGCCTATGGCGACAACCTTGCGCATGCGGCCGGAACGCTTGCTGACAGCTGCGGGCTCCAACCTGACCAGGTCGAACAACTGCGTGAACTGGGAGAGTCTATCAACTACAACGCCTGTGGGGAGAGTGACGCGGACCTTCTGCTTCCTCCCGTGAGACTTTACGGACTGTTGCGCACTTATGCCGACCCATTCCTGTTCGCAGCGAACGAGCGGATTGTGCAAACGCTACGCGACGCTAGACGGCGCGACATGGAACTGGCGCTGAGGCTGCCGCCCAGCGCGGTGCTCTCTGGCGGGGCCATATACGTCTTGCCCAATGAGGCATGGGCTCGAAGGGTGCAGAGCGTTTTCTCCAACTTTCTAGCCACAATGTCGCCTGATCGTGCCCACGCCGTCCTCACCATGGGAGTTCAGGGCGACTATACGGCGAGCGTGCGTGCGCCGCTCGCCAATCCCTACGGCGCGGATGAGCTTTGCAGACGGTTCGCAGGCGGCAGCAGAGTCGCCGCGGCAGGCATCGGTCGTCTTTCGCATGATCGCCTGAGTGATTTCACGCTCGCATTCGACAGAGCGTTTGGGGTGGCGATGCGTTGCCGCTTTGACCACGTGACCGGAGAGTGAGGTGCTTGTGATAACAACGCGCGACATCGACTACCTGCCGCTCGAGCATTGCGCAGCGAAGACCAGACCGCCAGCATCATCATCTTGTGCGGTGAGAAGCACCTGCCGTATCAGCGCCCGCAATTGACGAAGGGGTTTCTCGGCAGCGAGCTCGACGTGCCGCAAATGGCTATTCACAGCCCCAGGTTCTACACCGAACGCCATATCGAACTGCTGCTCGGTGTACGTGCTGTCGGCGTCGGTCTGGCTGCACACACCGTTCGTACGTCGGACGCGCACACCTTTCACTACAGCAAGTTGCTGATCGCTACCGGAGCATCTGCGCGCGTGCCGGATTTGCCGAATGCGACAATCCGGGGCGTCTATAGCCTGCATAGCGCGGACGATGTCGCTGTGATTCGCGACGCTGCCGCCCATGCCGAACATGCTGTCGTCCTCGGGGCGAGCTTTGTCGGACTTGAGGTGGCAGCGTCATTGCGCACGCTCAGGTTGAATGTGACGTTGCTTGAACGTGGGCCGCGAGTTTTACCGCTGTTAGGCTCGCAAACCCTGTCGGACCAGTTCACGCGGCGATGTTCGGAGCGTGGCATCGACGTCTTGCTCAATCGCAGTATTTGCGAGTTCGTGGGAAAGGAATCCATCGAAGCGGTCGTGACCGACCAGGGCGAATTGATGCAATGCGACCTTGTGGTGGTGGCAATCGGCGTCATGCCTAACTGCGAGTTTCTGCGCGGAAGCGGCCTCGCGCTCGAAGATGGCATTGTGGTGGACGAGTTTCTGCGCTCGAGCGACCCGGACGTGTTCACCGCCGGCGATGTGGCGAGCTTTCCGGACCCGGTCTTTGGCGTGCGCCGGCGTATCGAGAACTAGGACAATGCGATCCGGCAGGGACGGCTCGCCGCGCGCAACATGCTGGGCGGCAGCTTTCCGTATCAGGACGTATCGATGTTCTATGGCAATGTGTTCGATATTTCATACAATTTCCTCGGCCGTATAGACGACGTCACTCAAACTGTCGAATGGGGTACGCTTGACGCCCATTGCTACTCACTGCTCTATCTGAAGAACGATGTGTTGCAGGCGATGTTCTCGGTGGGGCGCACCGCCGAAGAGACCGCGGCGGCCGAGGAACTGATCCGGCGGCGAGTCAACCTGCATGCTTCGAAGGCGCGCCTACGCGATGAGGCTTTCCTGCTCGATACGCTGCCGGCGCAGACTGTGCTGATTCTGCAGGGCGGGGGTGCGCTCGGGGTGTTTGAATGCGGCGCGGTACGCGGACTCGAAGAGCGCGGGGTGCATCCGGATGTCGTGGCGGCGGTATCGATCGGCGCGTTCAACGGCGCGATCGTCGCGAGCCACCCGGGCGATGCGGCGAAGCCTCTCGCGGAGTTCTGGCGCGAACTCTCGATCACGTTGCCGGGTGTCGGCGATCCCTGCATTCATCAGGCGCTCCTGTCGTGGTACGTTTTGTACGCTGGCGTGTCCAATTTTTTGCAACCGCGCTGGTGGAACGCACTGTCTGGCTGCGAGACGCTCGTCCCATGGTGGACCAGTCTCTATGACGCGACACCGATTACCCGCTTGATCACGCGCTACGTCGATTTCGAATTGCTCGGCCAAAGCCCGGTGCGCTTGCTGCTGAGCGCGGTGGATGTGGCGACGGGAGAGCGGCGCATCTTCGACAGCTACGTCGACCGGCTGACGCCGCAGCATCTGCTCGCCAGCGGAAGTCTGCCGCCCGGCCTCCCCTGGACTACAGTCAACGGCAAGCAGTACTGGGGTGGTGGAATTGTGAGCAATTCGCCGCTCGATCTCGTGATCGAAAGATGCGGCTCGATCGGCAAACGTGTTTTCGCCGTCGATCTGTTTTCGGGCACGAAGGCGCTGCCAGCGAATCTCCTCGAAGTAATGCTTAGGCGAGACGAGATTGTCTACACAGATCGAGTGCGTAATGACCTGCGTTTCGAAGAATACGCGAACGATTTCGGCGAACTGTTCCAGGACATCTTGCGCCGTGTCGATCCGCTCGAGGCAAGACGCATCCGCCAGAACCCGCGCTACATTCGCCTGATGGGTAACCGCGCGCCGATCCACGTCTCGCGAATCGAGTTACGTGAGGGCGCTTCCACCTCGTTTGTTCGGGATTACGATTTTTTTGCGGCTACCGTGCAGCAACTGCAGGAGCACGGCTATCAAGCGGCGCTTGAGCGTTCGCAACGTTGATATATCGGATCTGCCGCTATTTCCGCGCCTGCACGGCTAACCGGTAATGCGCCAGAAGGCGGAGAGGGCGGGATGGATGACCTCGTTCCATCTCGGCCCGATGAACAGGCCATAATGGTCGCAATCTGGGATCGTCCACCTTTCCCGCCGGCTCGCCGGGATCGCGCTGCAGAGTGCCTGCGCGGCATGGGTTTGACCCGCTCCGGTGATGTCGTCGTGAGCGCCCTCGACGGTGCACAACGCCGTGCGGGAGATATCCTGCGGGCGGACGTGATGCGTGCCGGCCTGCCACGTTCCCAGGGCAAGCCGGTATTCTTGAAACGATACGCGAATCGTGTCGAGAAAGTAGTCTTCGGCCATGTCGAGTACCGAGCCAGGGACCATGCCTGCCAGGCGCGCGAGTTGCGCGCCTGGCAGGTGGCACTCGGCGCCGAATGGCATGAAGTGCATTTTGGAGCTGTTGAAGTGAAAGCCGAGGGTGACCAGTGGTGCATCAGCGTACCGGTGTACCTGGGCGAGATCGCGCCAGCGTGGGTGAGGGTGGAGCTTTATGCTGATTCCAACGCGGAGCATCCGTCCGAATGCGTGCCGATGAACTCCGTCGGGTCTGTTTCCGGTGCCGTCAACGGCTATATTTTTTCTACATCGGTATCGATGCTACGGCCAGCGGATCACTACACACCGCGGGTGCGTGCGTGGCATGCGGCCGCGTTCCTGCCGGCAGAATCGGCATTGATCGCCTGGCAGCGCTGAGGGGAAAGTGCCTGCTTCTGGGACCGAACCAATCGTATGCGGAGAGGATGACCAATCTATTGCAACTGATGTCCATCGCGGGTCACTCGAATTGCGGTTGCCTCCGTGTAGTCTGCCCTGATGTTATCGCCGATCTTCAGGTCGCCGAGCGGAAGACCCGACGAGGCAACCAGGGTCACGATGCGGGTTGGCCCACGCAGCGTCACCATCCGGTTCGCGGCGTCGATCTTTTCTACTGTCGCTACGACTTTAACCCGGTGTACAGACGTCGCGATTCCTCCTGATACCGGAGTCGTCACTTCGGTATCGACGCGCTCACGTATTCCCTTCGAGTCCACCTTGTCCGCGTGAAGCAACAAGGCACGCGTATAGGTGATATGGATCTTGTCGCCAATCTTTAGCTTTTTGACATCACCCGCTTGCGGGTTGACCTCGACCCTCACTAGATTCCCATGACGCGCACGCAGCATCACACTGTTGGTATCAGGTTCGACGCCAACAACAGTTGCCCTCGTATGGGTCACGCTCGTTCCCGAAAAGATGTCCGCGGTGCTCGCTGGAACCGTCTCATTAGCTGTCACTGCGAGCGCTTCAAAACCGAAGGAGCCGCACAGCGCAATTGCTACCAACATGAGCGCGCGTCGAATTATCGTTTGCACGTGAATCTCCAGAATTTGGGCCCGGATTCGATGATTGATACTGTCTTCGATGAGATATTTACGATGCCACGACGCGCTCGCCAACCTTTTATCCCGGTCATAAAGAGGCTCTGCAAGTGCTGCTAGTGGAACAGCACCTGTGCAAACTATAACGACAGCGGCTCACCATGACTTGACATGGCTCAATCGAAACACCAACTGCCGGGATTGGATCGGACTTGTCATTGGTAACCGGGCAAGCCGATCTGTTCGACACGCTGCGGAACCCGTCGTATCCGGTCAACGTCGACGCCCATACGCCCAAGCCGGGCGAGCATCGCGGCATAAGTTGCCTCATCCATCTCTGGCGTGCGTGACAGTATCCACACCAGGTTGCCATCGGCCATGCAGCGGATCGTGTAACGATATTCAGGGTCCACATACGCAGTAACTATCACCAGCTCGAAAGGCCAGATCAGGCTCACTCGCCATTTGGTGTTGCCGGTTCCAGGCATGACCTTGGCAACGAAGTGGCTGCCGCTGACCGGTTGGTCGAAATCATGTCGGCGCCCAAGGTACTCGTCGTCGATCTGGCCATTGCGACGCAGTGTCCACTCATCGCAATTGCCCACGTAATCGTACTCGCTCAGAAACGGTGTATCCGCGATCACGTACCATCTGCCCATGTACCGTTCCAGATCAATCGACGCGCCCGCCACGCAGGCGGATTGATCAATCTTGGCCCGCGCCGTAGTGGCCGGATCGTACGCACACCCAGCGACACAGACAACAAGTGATGCGAGACACGCTGCTAGCCTGCGCATAGTGACCGCCCAGTCAATTTCGGTTCGTCCCGGCAACGGAGGATTGGACGCACGCCGTATGGGTCATTCGACCGCATTTCACCGACAGGTCGTTGACCTGGGTCAATTGGAAGCCGCGTCACCAGACTGTGCTCGACTTACGAAAGGGCCTTCATAGCGAACCTGATCGCACGGAAATAGCCTCGAGCCACAGGCGATTTTCCCGCAGTGCAAAGGCGTTGGCTGCGGGGACGGCGCCAGGTCATTCACTTGATGTGGATCATGAAAGAGCAGATTGATGGTCGTATGCTGGTTGCGTGCATCCACGTCGATAAACGCGATGCCGCCTTGCGTGTAAATGGAGGCTGTCTATGCCAGACGCCAGAATTCTCGTCGTTTATTTTTCGAGGTCCGGCACGACGCGGAGGCTTGCGAAGTCACTCGCCGAGCGGCTAAACGCAGACATCGAGGAGATTTGCGACTACCGCAACCGGTCAGGTCCAGGGGGCTATCTGCGCTCGCTGATTCAAGCAATAAGGCAGCGTCCAGCCGAAATCGTTCCGCACGAACTTGACGTGGCGTCCTACGATCTTGTCATCATCGGCACTCCGGTCTGGGCGGGCTCGGTCTCGACTCCGGTACGCGCCTATCTGGCTGAGAACAGCCCGTACTTTCGCCACGTAGCGTTCTTTTGCTGCCTCGGCGGGCGGGGAAGTGAGTCCGCGTTCAGCCAGATGCGCGCACTCGCCGCGATGCCGCCGCTAGCTGAACTCAAGGTCAGCGCCGGCGATTTAAAGCGCGGAGAGGAGAACAGGTTGATCCACGGGTTCGTCGACAAAGTGATGCACAAGCTCACCGAAATCAGTACTCGGGAATAGCTGTATTGATGCATGCGGGTGCTATTTTCTGGAGGCAACGAAAACGTGTGCTTTGGCGCAGGCGCGGCGTGTAACTGCAGGCCCAATTCCGATCGCTGCGGTTCGCTGATCACTGGTGCGCGGGATTCGCTCCGAATCGCCCGAAGCGCGCCATCCTCCGCCCATCGCGACGAACAACTGCGCGCTATCGAGGCAGCGTTGCCCTCGGGCTTTGGCATAACCAGGCCGCGCCTGGTCGAAGAGCCGCTGGGCGTCGAGGACCTGCAGGAAGCGGGCCTGTCCGAACTGATGGCTAGCCTGCGACAGTTCACGCGAAGCCTGAGACGCATCCAGTGCGTTGCGTTGCGCATCGAGCGCTTGCGCGTCGTGTTTGAGCGCGCGCAGTGTGTCGGCCACCTGCCCGAAGGCGGCCAGCACCGTTTGCCGGTAGGTGCCGAGCTGGGCGCGTAGGCATCGACCGCTTGCTGCCTTTGCGCTTCGAGCGTACCGCCGTGAAAGAGTGGGCCGCTCAAACCGCCGGCCAGCGCCCACAATCCACTCGAGCGATCCAGAACGGCTCCCAGGCCGCCCGCTGCCTGAGTCCGGGACGGGCTCAGCGTGATGTCCGGGTAAAGCTGCGCGGTGGCGACGCCTATCGCTGCGCTTGCGGCGTGGAGCTGCGCCTCGGACGCGAGGATGTCGGGACGCACATGCACCATGTTCGAAGGAACGCTGACCGGCAAGTCGAGTGGCAGCTCGAACTTTGGTGAGCGCCACTCTGCAGGCGTTTTGCCGACCAGCACGGTAGTCGCATCGTTGGCGGCACTGAGCTGTTGTTCCAGCGGGGGCATGAGCGCGCCGTCGGCGGCAAGCTGGCTCTGCGCGCTCATTAAGTCGGTGGTGGCGGCTTTGCCCGCTTCCTGCTCGAGCCGCACAAGCTCGAGGTCGTGCTGATCGGACGAGATAACGTCCTTGAGCGCGTTAATCTGCTCGCGGGCAGACGCGATGTTGACCGCCTGCACGACGGCATTGCCCGTGAGCGAGAGCCACGCCGCCGCCAGCTCATACCGTTCGAACTGGGCAAGCGCAGTCTGCTCCTCTATTTGCCGCCGGACGCCACCGAACAGATCGGCGTCATAGCTCACGGTGGGCCCGACGCTAAACAGCGTGCCGACCAGATAGCCCGAACCGGTGTTGCCGCCGGCGCTCGTGCGCGTGCGCGAGGCGCCCGCGCCCAGCGAGACCTGCGGGTACAGCCCACCGCGCACCGCCAGTATGGCCTGTTGCGCTTCGGCCAGCGTCGCGCGTGCCGTATCGAGGGTGGGGCTGCCGGCGATCGCCGTCGTGAGCGTGTCGTTCAACTGCGGCGACTGGAACAGACTCCACCACTGGGCCACCACCTGTTCGCCGAACTGCAGATGTTGCTGGGCATCGGTGCTGCCGGCGGAAGGAAGCGTGAGCGGCGAGCGCGAGTAGCCAGCCGAGGGCGATGATGCAGGGCGGGTAAAGTCCGGACCGACAACGCAGCCCGACAGAGCAGCCAGCAGCGCAGACAACAGACATAGCCCCCCGACGCAGAGCATCCAGAAGCGCGGCTCGCGGGTGGTTGACCTGTTACTCATAGCGCAGCGCCTCGATCGGATCGACCCGGGAAGCCTTGCGCGCCGGGTAGTAGCCGAAAAAGATGCCCACCGCCGCGGAAAAAAGAAAGCCGCCGCACACCGCTGCGGGTGAGAGCAGGACCGGCCAGTGGGCGACAACGGTAATCAGTTCGGAAGCGACGATGCCAAAGACGATTCCGGCAATTCCGCATGTCACGCTCAGAAATACCGCTTCGACGAGAAACACCAGCAGCACATGCAGCCGGCGCGCGCCGATGGCCATGCACAGGCCAATTTCGCGGGTACGCTCGGTCACCGATACCAGCAGGATGTTCATGATGCCGATGCCGCCAACCAGCAGCGAGATCGATGCGACCGTCGCGAGCAGCAAAGCCATGATATGGCTGCTTCCCTCGGCGGTTTCGGCAATCTGGCTCAGGTTGCGCACGGCGAAGTCACTGGCGTCCTCCGCGCGGAGGTGGTGGCGGCGACGTAGCGTCTCGCTTACCTGCACGATTGCTGTATTGACCTGCTGCGGGCTGACCGCCTGCACGTAGATCTGGTTCACGTAGCCGGTCAGGCGGGGCGTCAGACCATACGGATCCTGCGGCGGGGAGAAATACGCGTCGCCTGCACCCTGCACCTGGCTGGGCACTGCCACACCCAGCACTTTCTGCTCGGCGGCGGTGAATGGAATCATCAGCACATCGTCCTGGTCCTGACCATACGTGCTTTGCCCCTTGCCGACGAGCAGGCCGATTACGCGCACCGGCATACCCTTGACCAGGATCATCGCGCCCACCGGGTTTTCTCCGGGGCTGAACAATTGCTGATAGACGGTCTGGCCGATCAGCGCGACCATCGCTGCATTGCGCTCGTCGTCAGGGCTAATGGGCCGCCCTGCAGCGACTCGCCAGCTCGCCGTGCCGAGGTAGGAGGGGGCGATGCCCTGGATACTCGTCGACCAGTTCTGGTTGCCGTATTCGACCTGACCGATCTGGCGGATCAGGTAACTGACCGCACCGACAGCGGGATCTTCGCGGCGCAGCGCCTGGGCGTCCGAGACAGTCAGCGTGGAGGCGCTGCCACTGCCGGAACGCACGCCGGTCATCGTGGTGGCCCCTGGCAGAATCACCAGAAGATTGGTGCCGAGGCTCTCGATCTGCCGCCTGACCGCCTCGTTGGCGCCTTGCCCGACGGCGACCATCGCGATCAATGCGGCGACGCCGATGAAAACGCCGAGCATCGTCAATGCTGCACGCATCTTGTTGCGCCCAAGCGCCTGCGCTGCCGCGAGCAAGATCATCAAGGCGAAGCCGAGGGCCGCGTGGGTTGCGCCGTGGCAATGGAAGCCGTGGCCTCGTGCGCACCGAACTGCAGGTCCGAGGTGGACGCCCGGTGTCCAGGCAGCGGTGTCGAACCGCGCCGCTCGTCGGAAATGATGCGTCCGTCGCGCATGGTTAGAACCCGGTCGGTATACCCTGCGATGTCCTGCTCATGGGTGACTACGATGATCGTGACACCCTAGTCCCGGTTGAGCGACCGCAGCATTTCCATGATTTCATGCGACGTCCTCGTATCGAGATTGCCGGTCGGCTCGTCGGCGAGCAGGATGGCCGGCCCGCTAATCAGCGCGCGGGCGATGGCCACGCGTTGCTGCTGGCCGCCTGATAGTTGCCCGGGGCTATTGCGCTCCCTTTGCGCCAGCCCAACGAAGCGCAGCGCCTCGCGGGCTCGCGCAAAACGCTCCGTGCGGCGCGCCGGGCCCGAGGACGCGTAGAACAGCGGCAAGGCGACGTTCTCGAGTGCGCTTGTACGCGCCAGCAGATTAAAGCTCTGAAACACGAAGCCGATCCGTTCGCTGCGAATGCGCCCCAGCGCAGGCTCCGGGAGCTGCGCGGTGTCGACGCCTTCGAAAACATAAGTGCCGCTGGTCGGCCGGTCGAGGCAGCCGAGAATATTCATCAAGGTCGACTTCCCCGAACCCGAGGAACCCATGATCGACACGAACTCACCGCGCTGGATGGTCAGATTCGCGCCGTCGAGGGCTCGCATCTGCACGTCGCCGAGCGCATAGATTCGCGTGACATTGCGGACCTCGATGACGGGCTCTGACATGGCGGGCGGCGACGCGCTAGAAGTGGAACAGCCGCGGACCTGACGCGCTGGCTGCTTCGGTTGCGTTGTTGTGCTGTTCTGCGACGATTACCTGGTCGCCCGGCTGCAACTGGCCTGAAATCACTTCCGTGTAGGTGTCGTCGTCGAGACCGGTCTTGATCGCGACCAGGACCGGGCGTCCGTCGCGAAGCACCCACACGCGTGCGCTACCCGTGCCCGCGGGCGGCGCCGCCGGTTGGCTGGCGGGTGCGTTGCCGGGGCCCGTCGGCGAGAAGCGCAGAGCTTGATCCGGGACCCGCAGCACGTTTTCGCGCTGGTCGATCACGATACGCGCAGTGGCCGTCATGCCGGGTTTGAGCAATAGCGGCCGGTTGTCCACACCGATGACGACGTCATAGGTGACGACGTTCTGGACCGTCTGCGGTGCCTGCCGTACCTGCACGACCTTGCCGTCGAACGGCCGGTTTGGATACGCCTCGACCACGAAGGTCGCCTTCCCGCACGCCGCCCACGTCGCTTTCGCTGACGTTCGTGTCGACTTCCATCTGGGTGAGATCCGCCGCGATCAGGAACAGCGTCGGCGTCTGAAAACTCGCGGCAACGGTCTGTCCGATCGTGATGTTGCGCGATACGCCCGTGCCGTCGACTGGCGAGACGATGTTGGTGTAATCGAGATTCACCTGGGCGGATTCGAGCACGGCGGCCTTCTGTTCGATCATCGAACGGTCGACCGCGACCTGCGCCACCGCCTGGCCATAGGCGCTTTTCGCGTTGTCCACCGTGTCCTGCGAAACGATGCCTCGTGGCAAGAGGGTCGCATCGCGCCCGTAAGCGACCTTGGCGTAGCCAAGCGCGGCCTGATCCTTGACGAGCTGCGCCCGCGCATTAAGTAGATCGGCCTTGGCCTGACCGACGACAGTCTGATAGGGACGCGGATCGATCTTCGCGCAAAGTTGGCCCTTGCGCACCTGGGTGTTGAAATCGCAGTCCTGGTTCTGGATGACGCCCGACACATAACTGCCAACAATGATGGTCAGAGCCGGGTTCGCCGTGCCGCTCGCTGTGACCGCGGGGGCCACTTCGCCGCGCGTGAGAGGACCGCTTACATAGCGAACTGGCGCGGGCACCCGCATCAACCACCACGCCGCAACGCGGCTTGCCAGCGAGACACCAACGGCCGCCGGCCAGACGGCTCGCCGCCATTTGTGTCCCGCAACAGGCGCGCGTCCCGCCGGCGCCGCCTGGTCGCGCAGCGGGTGCGTTGGAGGTGCGACCTCCGTTGAGGTTTGGGGCACGGCTGACGTCTCCAGGGAGCTTCGGGCGCGTTTAGAAGCGGACGGCGGCATGGCACGTGCTGGCTGTCTTCGCGAAGATAAACATTCCTACTCACCGACACGGCATTGACCCATATCAACCGGACAGCCTTCGTGGCCGGAGCGCTGCAGCCAAGAGCGAGGGCGCGGCACGCAAGGCCGCGTGCGCGCCTCTGTTTGCGTGAGGGGCGCACGAAGCGTGGGCAACGTGGCAGACTAATAGTTGATGCAGGTCAAAGTAACAGGCCCGAATCACGTCCATCGTGAGTTCGACAGAAGTGCGGACCTTGAAACGGCCGAGCGCCTCGCATTTGGGCTGGTTGAGGTCGCAGGGCATGGGGCATACATCCGATTCTTTTCGGAGCAACGGCAATGGCGAACAACTCGTTGTCAGACAGGGAAACAGCGCTCGTCTCCCTGGATGCCATCCAGTCGCTGATCGATGTTCTCGTCGCCAGCCGCTATCAGGTGTGCGGACCCACCGTGCGCGACGGCGCGATCGTCTACGACAGCATCGCCAGCGTCAGCGATCTGCCGGCGGGCTGGACCGACCATCAGGAAGCGGGCCGCTATCGGCTCGAGCGTCGCGACGATGCGGCACTCTTTGGCTTCGCCGTGGGTCCCCAATCGTGGAAACGCTTTTTGCATCCGCCGATCCACAAGCTCTGGGAAGTCCGAAATACCGAGCAGGGGCTGGCGATTGCCGACACCAATGAGCCGCCCCCGAGATTCGCGTTCATCGGCGTGCGCGCCTGCGAGATTCACGCCATTGCTATTCAAGACAGGGTGTTTTGCGACGGACCGTACGTCGATCCGGTCTATGGCGCACGTCGGAGGGAAACGTTCATTGTTGCCGTGAATTGCGCGCAGGCTGGCGGAACCTGCTTCTGCGTTTCGATGCAGACGGGGCCGAAGGCGCAGGCGGGTTACGACCTGGCGCTAACCGAGCTGCTGGACGCAAGCACCCACGAGTTTCTGGTGGAGGTCGGCAGCCCGGCTGGCGCCGAGGTGCTCAGACAGATTCCGCATCGACCCGCAGCGCATACCCATTGTGCGGCCGCCGAGGCGGTCGTCGCCCATACCGCCACACAGATGGGCCGCAGTCTCGACACGGATGGCATCAGGCAATTGCTGCAAGGCAACCCGAATCATCCGCGCTGGGACGAGGTTGCCGATCGTTGCCTGAGTTGCGGCAACTGCACAATGGTATGCCCGACCTGCTTCTGTACGACGGTCGAGGACCACAGCGATCTGGCCGGGCAATCGGCCGAACGCGTTCGCAAGTGGGATTCCTGCTTCACGATGGACTTCTCGTACATCCATGGCGGCAGTGTACGCATGACGGCACGCTCGCGTTACCGGCAATGGATGACTCACAAGCTCGCGAACTGGATCGATCAGTTTGGCACATCCGGCTGTGTCGGATGCGGTCGTTGCATTACCTGGTGCCCGGTCGGAATAGACCTCACCGAGGAGGCCGCAGCGATTCGCGCTACCGGCCACGCGGGCAAGGAGGAAAAACATGGAGGGACTTGAGCGGATTCTGGGCGAACAGCCATTTTTTGCGGGTTTCACTGCAGGGCATAGCCGCATGATAGCCGGGTGCGTGAGAAACCATCGCTTCGCGACGGGGCATTATCTGTTCCGCGAGGGGGAGCCTGCCAACGAGTTCTTCCTGATCCGCCACGGCAAGGTCGCCCTCGAAATCGTGGCCCCCGGTCAGCAGCCTATCGTGGTCACGACGTTGGGCAGCGACGAGATCGTGGGAGCATCGTGGCTGGTGCCTCCGTATCGCTGGACCTTCGATGCAAGGGCCGTCGAACTGACGCGTGCGATCGGCATCGATGCCGAGTGTCTGCGCGGCAAATGCGAAGCGGACCACGATCTCGGCTACGAGATGATGAAGCGGTTCCTGCCGGTCTTCCTGAAGCGTCTGGATGCCACGCGGCTCCAACTGCTCGATGTCTACGGAAAACGTTGAGATGGCCGCCACCGAGTCGCCGAATCCGTTCGTCCCGCAGGTCTACCGGGTCGACCGGGTGTGTCGCGAACTCCCTGACACGACCACCCTGGAGCTTGTCCCGCGGGCGGGTTCATGTCCCGCGTTCGAGGCAGGGCAGTTCAACATGCTGTACGTCTTCGGTGTCGGCGAGGCGGCGATCAGTATGAGCGGCAGCCCGGCGAATCAAAGGGCATTGGTTCATACCGTTCGTCATGTCGGCGCCGTCAGCGCGGCGCTCGCCCAGCTCGAGACCGGTGCGACCATCGGCCTGCGCGGCCCGTTTGGGACAGGCTGGCCCGTCGCAGCGGCCGAAGGGGCGGATCTTGTGATCGTCGCGGGCGGTCTTGGCCTCGCGCCGCTACGCCCGGCGATTTATCAGGTGCTGGCCAACCGCCGCAGCTATGGCCGTGTCGTCATTCTGGTGGGCAGCCGCAGCCCGCAGGAACTGCTCTATCGCCGGGAACTGGCACAGTGGGGCAGGCGCTTCGATGTTGAAGTCGAGGTCACCGTCGATCATGCGGACCCAGGCTGGCATGGCCATGTGGGTGTGGTACCAGCGCTGATCGCGTGCGCGCAATTCGACCCCCAAGAGACCGTGGCGCTCGTCTGCGGCCCCGAGGTGATGATGCGCTTTACGGCCAATGCACTGCTTGACGCTGGCGTCGCGCCCGAGTCCATCTATCTTTCAATGGAACGCAATATGAAGTGCGCGATCGGGCTGTGTGGCCACTGCCAGTTCGGGCCGGCCTTCATATGCAAGGACGGCCCCGTGATGCGCTTCGACAAGATCGCCGGCATCTTCGCGATCCGGGAGATCTGACATGAACCAGCCTGACATGCATGCAGGAAACGCGGGAAGCACAGGAAACGCACGAAAGCGCCCCCGGCTCGCGGTGTGGAAATTCGCGTCCTGCGACGGCTGCCAGCTCTCGTTGCTAGATTGCGAGGACGAGTTCCTCGCGCTTGCCGATGCCATCGAGATTGCCAATTTCCCGGAAGCCTCGAGCGCCATCGGTGAGGGGCCGTACGATCTGTCGCTGGTCGAAGGATCGATTACCACCGGACACGATGCCGAGCGCATCCTTGCGGTACGCCAGCAATCGAAGTTTCTGGTGACCATCGGTGCCTGTGCGACCGCTGGCGGCGTCCAGGCGCTACGCAACTTCGCCGATATCCGCGAGTTCGTGGCTGCGGTGTACGCATCGCCGCAATACATCAAGACGCTGGCCACCTCCACGCCGATCTCCGCGCATGTTCCGGTCGACTACGAGCTGCGCGGTTGCCCGATCGACAAGACGCAGCTTATCGAAGTCATCTCGGCATTCCTTGCAGGCCGCAAACCCGCCATCGCCAGTCATAGCGTCTGTGTGGAGTGCAAGCAGCGCGGCACAGTCTGCGTGATGGTGCAGGGCACGCCTTGCCTCGGACCCGTGACCCATGCAGGGTGCGGCGCAATCTGCCCCGCGTTCCGGCGCGGCTGCTACGGCTGCTACGGTCCGATGGAGACGCCGAACGTGGCCGCGCTGGCGCGCGAATGGCAGGTGCTTGGCGCCACACCACAGATTGTCCGGCATGCCTTGCGCACGTTCAACGTAGCGGCGCCCGCGTTTCTGAAGGAGAGCGAGGCTCATGACGACTAAGACGATCCGGGTTGACTATCTGACCCGCGTCGAGGGGGAGGGCGCGCTCGATCTGCATATCAAGGACGGCCGCGTCACGTCGGCGCAGCTCAATATCTTCGAACCGCCGCGCTTCTTCGAGGCGTTTTTGCGCGGCAGAAATGTGGTTGAGCTGCCCGACATCGTGGCGCGCATCTGCGGCATCTGCCCGATCGCCTACCAGATGAGTGCCGTGCATGCAGTTGAAAATGCCTTTGGGATCAAGGTGGACGGACAGCTTCGCGCACTGCGCCGGATGATCTACTGCGGCGAGTGGATCGGTAGTCATGCACTGCATGTGGTGATGCTGCACGCACCGGACTTTCTGGGCTTCCCGGATGTCATCCAGATGGCCCGTGAGCACGGCGACATCGTCCGCGGGGCATTGGTCCTGAAGAAGGCGGGAAACGAGCTGATGAGGGTGCTTGGGGGGCGCGAGATCCACCCGGTCAGTGTGAAGGTGGGCGGCTTCCACCGTGTGCCCGGCCGCGCCGAGCTTGCGCCAGTCGCCGAACACCTCGAAGAGGCGCTCGGGCTTGCCGTGGGACTGGTGCGCTGGGTCGCGAGCTTTGATTTTCCGGATTTCGAGCGGGACTACGAGTTCGTGGCGCTGCGACACCCGGACGAATACCCGTTCAACGAAGGGCGGATCGTGTCGAGCCGCGGCCTGGATATCGACGTGGCCGATTACGAAACCGAGTTTGAAGAGCGACACGTCGCGCATTCCACTGCGCTGCATTCGCTGCTAAAACGGCGCGGGGCCTATCTGGTGGGCCCGCTGGCACGGTACGGACTCAATTTCGATCGCCTGCCGGCGTCGGTTCAGACGCTCGCCCTTGAAGCGGGAATCGGCCCGAAATGCCGGAATCCGTTTCAGAGCATTGTCGTGCGAGCGCTCGAAATCGTCTACGCCTGCGAAGAGGCGCTGAGACTGATCGCGGCTTATGAGCCTCCTGAGTTTGCCTCGGTACCCGTCGAAACGCGCATGGCTGTGGGCTTCGGCTGTACTGAGGCGCCGCGGGGCATCTGCTGGCATCGATATCGCTGCGATGCGGACGGGGCAATCGTCGAAGCGCGCATTGTGCCACCTACCTCCCAGAACCAACCGAGCATCGAATCCGATCTGACTGTGGTAGCGACCGCCATGCTCGATCAACCCGAAGACGTGTTGCGGGATCGATGCGAACAGAGCATCCGGAACTACGACCCCTGTATTTCGTGTGCCGCTCACTCCCTTAAACTTTCGTTGCACAGAACATGACGCACAGCGGCGATCAACCCAACGCGCCGCGCAAGGTGCTGGTGGTCGGCATGGGCAATCCCGATCGCGGCGATGATGGTATCGGCACGATCGTGGTACGCCGCCTTGCGGGGCGGCTGTCTGGCGATGTGGCGGTGGTCGAGCGCAGCGGCGATGTGCTGTCGCTGATCGAGGACTGGGCCGGATTCGATGCGCTCGTGCTGGTGGACGCCGTTGCGCCTGCGACCGCGCGAGGGCGCATTCACCGGCTCGATCTGGCTACGGAGCAACTGCGGCGCGGCATGTCCTTCGCCTCGAGCCATGCTCTGGGCGTCGCCGAAACCGTCGAACTTGCCCGCACGCTGGCGCTTGCGCCACGGGATATTGTCATCTATGGGGTTGAAGGCGGCTCTTTTGTCGGTGGCGATTCCATGGCGGCAGAAGTCGAGGCAGTCGCGGAGGAGGTGGCTCAGCGAGTCATTGTGGAGGTGGCGCGACTCACGCAAATCGTTACATAGACGAGACGCCCCGCGCAATGCATCAAGCCGGGCAAAGCAGTGCAATGAGCCTGGAGTAGCCCCTTGATTCTCAGGACACGAGACACTCCTTAAAATAAGAGGGAATCTTGTGACTAGTTTCAAGCCTAGGCAAATCGTGAAAAGGGCTTTGTCACGTTGACTGGTCGATGACTCAAACAGATGGGGGTTGCGTGTTTGCTCAGACGGTTGACGGATTCTGGGTAAGCTCGGTCAAACGATGCCATGAGTCAAAGCGCTGAGCGAGCTGTTTGCGGTAAAGAGAAGCGCGCAGCAAATGCCGCTTGAGCGCGAAGTGCTGCCGGATCGGTCCGAAGCTCGAGAGAAACGCCCGGGTACGCTTTGGGTCGCGAAACCCGCGCAAGCGCCGCTCGCGTTCGCGCGTAGGTTGATGGCTATTCTCGGCCCGATTGTTCACGCGGGCGGCAGCCTTGACGAACACGTGTTTGACATTTACCAGCGCGGCGATCCTGGACTTCGCGGCCGGATAGCTGCGCAGCTGATCGGTGACGATTTTGCGCGGCACCGGGCACGAACGAAGTACGCGTTTGAAGAATCGTTCGGCTGCGGCCGTGTCGCGCCGCTTCTGCAGCAGGATATCGAGTTCGGCGCCGTGCTCGTCGACCGCTCGCCACAGCACATAAGGTTCACCAAGTAACGTCACGAACAACTCATCGAGATACCATGTGCTGCCCGGTTTTCGCCGGACAGCCTTTACCCGATGCGCGAACTCGGCACCGAATTTATCGCACCAGCGGCGCACGGTTTCATAACTCACCTCGATGCCGCGCTCGAACAGCAACTCTTCAATATCACGCAAACTCAACTGAAACCGAAAGTACCACCGAACGGCACAGTTGATGACCACCGCAGGAAAGCGATGCCCGTGATAGAGCGATCTGGAATTTTTCATCTCAAGAATTCTACGCGACAGCCTCAGTAACGTGACAAAGCCGCGCTGTGGGCTCGGTTGCGCGTGTCGATGCGGGAGGACCGGCAATGCGGGAAGCGCAGCGTGTCTGTCGAAGAAGGCGGCATCACGGTCGACGAAGGAGAGGTTATCGACAGGGTGGCCCGCCTGGACTAGGTCTTCGTCGTCAACTGTTCGACGAGGGCCACCAGATCAAGGCGATTTTGCGGCGCGGTGAGAAGAAAAGCCTCCAGACCGATCGGGTCGTGCTTGTCCCTGGACACGGCGAAGAAATTGCTACATTTCATCGAATTTACACGCTGTTTCTGGAGCAGAGGATGCCAGAGCGCGTCATCGCATCAACGCTCAACCGCGAAGCCGACAAGGCCGCCTGAGCCCACGGCCGCCAGGTCAGGCGCAGAGATCATGGCAAAAGACGCGGGAGAACCCGGTCGTGCAGGATCATGCCTGCCACCATGGCGCAAACGAATAGCGCGACCGGGGCAAGGCCTGTCGAAAGCGCCGAGACCGCAGGCCCAGGGCAAAAGCCGGCAAGGCCCCATCCGATGCCGAAGATCGCCGAACCGGCGAGCAGGCGCGCGTCAATCGCGGTTTTTTCAGGCAGATGAAACCGCGCGTCGAGGACCGGCTTTGCCATCCGGCGCTGGAGCATGATCCCCGGCACAGCGACCAGGACCGCGCCGCCAAGGACGAAGAGCAGGCTCGGATCCCATCGGCCGCTGGCGATGTCGAGGAAGCCGGTGATGCGTGCCGGATCGATCATGCCAGACAAGGACGGGCCGAAGCCGAAGATCGCGCCTGCCAGCAGGGCGACGAGGAGACGTGTGAAGGACTGCCGGTTCATCGCACCGCGCCCATGACGGTCGCGGCGACGACGCCTGTGGTGAGAAAAGTGGCGGTCGCGGCCAGCGAGCGCTTCGAGAAACGTGCCACGCCGAGAATGCCGTGGCCTGAGGTGCAGCCGGATCCGGTTCAGGAGCGCCGCGACCACGATTTCAGGCATCGAGTTGATGCATCGCATTCGCAAGGGTCAGTTCAATTTCGCGAAGCTCGGCCTCAAGGATACCGCTGCGCCCGCTGTATGGAATGCCGTCCTGTTCGATAGATAAGGTATCCTACCTATAGGAAAATTCTAGACCGGCTTACCTATTTGCACCAGAACCGTCAAGGCCATTCCGGAAGCGAATAACTAGCGGTTCGCAGCGCTCGATACGCAGCCAGTCCACGTTAATTGCATTTCGATGAGGCGCAATATGAATTCGATGCCGTTCAGTTCCAATCAAGGAAGGGGTAACGTTTCTGTTCGACGTATCCCGTCACCCAATCCCGCGGCGTGACGTGACCAGCGGTCGAGCAGCGCGAAACAGGGGGCATTGCGAAAAATACTCTACCGGCGCTGCGCGAGCATATCGTCGAAGACCGGAACAGCGGCGAGAGTAAGAAGTACGAGAGCAAGGGGAATGGTCGAGATGAACCCAAAGTGCTTGAAGCCTATGGCGCCTGTCAGGCCACCTGCGAGGAACGACAATAGGAGCGATCCGAGGATGCGCAGTTTCTCGCGATCTGCACGGACTGCGCTCCCGCTCGTTGCGCCAACGTTCCAGTAGAAGAACTTGCCGAGTTCGATGCCGATATCAGTCACAAGACCGGTGACGTGCGTCGTGCGGATCTCCGCCTTTGAGATCTTTGTGATCATGGCGTTCTGCAGCCCCATCACATAGCACAGAAGACAGACGGTCGCTGGTACGAAAAGGACGCGATGGGTCTCGAGATTTGTGCCAAGCAGGCCAAAGCAGAGGAGCAGCGTAGCCTCGAGCATCAACGGCATTGCATACAGACTGTGCAATTGCTGGCGCCGCCCCCAGCTGATCATGATTGCGGACGTGGCGGCCCCGAAAAGGAACGACAACAAGGAACTCAATCCCGTAACGATCGCATTGATTTCGCCGAGCGCGAGGTTGTCGGCGAGCGACGACACAATGCCCGACATGTGTGATGTGTACTGCCCCACAGCGAGGAAGCCGCCGGCGTTGGCCGCACCGGCGACGAAAGCTAGCGATCGTCCGAGGCGCAGATTCGCCGCGTCGCTGCGCTCAGGTTTCGTGAATCCTCGAAGATAGTTGATCGGCATGCCGACATTTTATCCGAGTGAGCGGCGGTGCGATGGCCGCCGCCTGCTTTCAGGCGCCGCGGAGTCCCTCGGTGACCGTGATGGTCACGTCGATCTTCTGAACGACGGTTCCCACCGGCAGCACCGTGTGCCCATGCGTTTCGTTGATGATCTCAGCCGCCGACAGGTAGAAAGCCAGCAGCGCCGTCAGCAGACCGAGGTAACCGCCGGCGTGGTGCAACCACACGAGGCCGGTCCATTCGCTCGCTGCCAGCACGAAGAAAGTGATCCACAAAGACAGAAACACCAGTTGCAATGCGCGCGGCGCACGCCATGTCGCGACCCACATGTAGAGCGTGAACACGCCCCACAGGAACAGATACCAGCCGATGAACGCCGCGGGCACGGTGCCGTGCAGGAACAGCACGAAGAGGGCGAACGACCACCAGAAGGCGCCATAGCTCAGAAAGGCCGTCGCGCCGAAACCATTGCCGCGCGGTATTTCCATGAGTCCGGCGAGCATCTGCGCGGTGCCGCCATAAGCGAAAGCGACGGCGAGCACCATGCCCATCGAATCGCCGCTGAACCAGCCGGCGTTGATCATGCTGAGCAGCCAGGTCGTCAAGGCAAAACTGGCGAGGCCCAGTGCAGCGGGATTAGGGGCTTTGATATTCATGATGAACTCCTCATGCAAACAGAAGTAGACATAGCTTGCGCGACTGTCGTGAAGACTGGCGCCGCGCAAGGGTCACATCGCAATCGAACGCCGGAGCGCTCAGATCGAATCGGCGAACTGGGAAATCACGGCGGGATTCTCTACGGTCGACGTATCCTGCGAAATCGCTTCGCCTTTCGCGACTGAGCGCAACAAGCGGCGCACGACTTTGCCGGAGCGCGTCTTGGGCATGGCGTCGCCGAAACGTATGTCTTTCGGTTTCGCGATCGGACCGATTTCCTTGGCGACCCAGGCGCGCAACTCGTCCGCTATGCGCTTAGCCTCTGCGCCGGTGGGCCGCGTCGTTTTCAGCACAATGAAGGCGACGATGGCTTCGCCGAACGTTTCATCCGGACGCCCGACGACCGCGGCCTCGGCGACAAGCGGATTGGCCGCCAGCGCCGACTCGATTTCCATCGTGCCCATACGGTGTCCGGACACGTTCAGCACGTCGTCGATACGACCGGTGATCGTGAAATAGCCTGTGTCCCGGTCGCGAATCGCGCCGTCGCCGGCGAGGTACAGCTTGCCGCCAAGTTCGTCGGGATAATAGCCGTTGCGAAAGCGTTCAGGATTGCCCCAGATCGTGCGGATCATCGACGGCCACGGCTTGCGGATGACGAGCACGCCGCCTTGTCCGTTGGCCACTTCATGGCCGGTTTCGTCGACGATCGCCGCATTGATGCCAGGCATCGGCAGCGTGCACGATCCCGGGACGAGCGGGGTAGCGCCTGGCAACGGCGAGATCATGTGGCCGCCTGTCTCGGTTTGCCAGAACGTATCGAGCACCGGACAGCGGCCACCGCCAACATGTTCGGCGTACCAGTTCCATGCACTCGGGTTGATCGGCTCGCCGACCGTGCCGAGAATGCGCAAGCTGCTCAGGTCGAAACTGCGAGGATGCACGGCGGTGTCAGCGTCGGCGCTCTTGATGAGAGACCGGATGGCGGTCGGTGCGGTGTAGAAGATGCTGACCTGATGGCGCTGGATCATGTCCCAGAAGCGGCCTGCATTCGGATAGGTGGGCACGCCTTCAAAGATGACCTGGGTTGCGCCCACTGCGGTCGGGCCATAGCAGATATACGTGTGACCGGTGATCCAGCCGATATCGGCGGTACACCAGAAGACATCGGCCGGCTTGATGTCGAAGGTCCATTTCATCGTCACGGCGGCCCACAGCAGATAACCAGCGGTGCTGTGCTGAACGCCTTTAGGCGCGCCAGTCGACCCTGATGTGTACAGCACGAATAGCGGATGTTCGGCGCCGACCCATTCCGGCTCGCAGGTATCAGGCTGGTTTCGTTCGAGCTCGTGCAGCCACGTGTCGCGTCCGGCGACCCAGGGGATCCGGCCGCCGGTACGCCGATAGATGGCGACCGTTTTGACGGCTTCGGCGCCGCCCATCGCAAGGGCTTCATCGACGATCGTCTTGAGCGGCAGTGTCTTGCCGCCGCGCACCTGTTCGTCGGCCGTCATCACGGCCACCGCGCCGACATCGACCATCCGTTCATGTAGCGATTTGGCGGAAAAGCCGCCGAACACGACGGAGTGCGGCGCGCCGATGCGCGCACACGCCAGCATGGCAGCGGCACCCTCCACTGACATCGGCATGTAAATCACCACCCGGTCGCCTTTCTTCACGCCGCGCGCGCGCAGCGCGTTGGCGAGTCTGCACACGCGGTGATAGAGCGCCTGGTATGTGATGCGCGTGACCTTGCCGTCGTCGGCCTCGAACACGATGGCCGTTTTGCCGGCGAGTCCGTTGGCGAGGTTGCGATCCAGGCAGTTGTATGACGCGTTGAGTTCGCCGTCTTCGAACCATTGATAGAAGGGCGCGTTAGTATCGTTCAGCACTTTTGTGAATGGCCGACGCCACTCGAGATGCTCTCTGGCAAGCCGCGCCCAGAACGCTTCGTGATCGCGTTCAGCCTCGGCCACGAGCGCATGGTAAGCCTCCATGCCGTCGATGGTGGCGTGCTTGAGCGCTGGGATCCGCTGCGCCGCGGTGTTGAGTTGATTGAGCTCGATAGTGGGCATCCAGTGTCTCCTCACATGAAAGTCAGGGATAAGACGAAGCCTGAAACGGCGAGTCGCCTGAAAGAAGGCTCTTGATGGCCGTGGTGCGAGTGGGTGCGTGTAGGTCAACTATAACCACACGGCCGATCGGGCGGTTGATACACATCAAGGGAAGGACTGAGGGGAGAGCGGCCGGTGCTTGATGCAAATCAATCGCAATACTTCCGGCGGGGCGATGATGAGTTCGTCATTGACTGTTGGCGATCGTCACGCCGGTACGGAATCGCGTGCTCTGAGCATAGGGGGACATGATGGTCCAGGCAGAACCCAGAATCATCCTGGCGGCGGTGGCCGTTTTTACGGCATTGGCGGGTATGGGTGCAGCCATCCGTGGTTTGCTGTTCGACAGTCCAGCCTTTATCCACTATGGTGCGCTCGCACTCGTCGCCGGCGTTGCCAGTTTCGTCGTCCTGCTGGTGCCAGCGACCGGTGACGACACTTGAGGTCTGGTGCAAATAGCCCGCGGGGCAGAGATTTTTTTTGAATAATTAAGGATGCCTTATTTGGAAAACAGGACCGCGTTCCAGACATACAATGCAGCGGTATCCTTGTGCCCGAGAGCCCAGACGTCAAACTGACCCTTGCGAATGCGATGCATCAACTCGATGCCTGAAATCGTGGTCGCGGCACTCCTGAATCGTTTGAAACCGAGCATCACCTTCGTTCTGGACTTGATGTTTCGATGATCCTGTTCGATCAGGTTGTTCAGGTACTTCGAGGTCCGGACCTCCGTGTCCTCAGGCAACAGGCCATCGGCCTTCATCTCACGCACCGCCCGGTGTGAGGCGGTATATCCATCGAGCGTGATCGTCTTCGGCGGCTGGCCCTGATGTTTGATGGCCTTGCTGAAAAAGGCCTTGGCCGCCGCCACATCTCGCCTGGCTCTGAGCACGAAGTCCACCGTCTGGCCGGCCCGATCTACCGCCCGGTAGAGATAAACCCATTTGCCTCGAATCTTCAGATAGGTCTCGTCAACGCGCCATGACCGGGCTGTCGGTACGGCAAACTGATTCCAGCGCTTGACGAACTCCGGTGTAAAACGTCTCACCCAGCGCATGATCGTCGTGTGCGCCAGCGAAAGTCCCCGCTCGGCCATCATCTCGACCAGATCACGCAGGCTGAGTTTGTAGCGAAGGTACCAGCGCACGCACAGAACAATGATTTCCCGATCAAAATGCCGCCCGTCGAACAACCCTTCCATACCTTTTCGCTTGCTCATCATCGGCTACCCGTTCTTCAGGCTGACAACTCTAACCGATTCCTCGAGCCCATTTGCACCAGAGCCCGTTCTACGTCAACCGTCTGCAATCGGCTGACTATACCGTCACCCCCATCATGGTGTCGGCCAAGGCTGCAGTACCGTAAGGCGCGCCGGAGACAGGATATGAAATCACTGGAAACGAAGAGGACGCGGCGGCCGGTAACGGGCAGCATGGCGAGCGGTGATCTGCGGTGGATGGTTGAGCAACGTCCGCATGACGCGCACGCTGAGCGCTCCGGGCAACGCCAGCGCCAGTGGAAACCGGTTTTCATCATCGCCGCGTTGCCCCTTGCGCTGCTGTTTGCCTACGGCTCTGTCCGTTTCATGCTCGAACTGGTTTTCCCGATCGCTGGGACCCGCCACTCACCGATCGGGCGAGACCTACCAGTCGATGCGATGCTTTTCCTCGGTTTCGCGGTGACGCTGCTCGTCCTGCGTGTGCAGGTAGGGGTTGCTGCTCGACAGATCGGCATGGCGCAGGTTGTCGCGAACGATACGCAGATCGCCCGTGACATCGGCCATGTGCGATCCGGCCGTGTGGCGCATCCAGTGAGCGGAGGCCTGCTCGAGCAGATTCGCCTGTCCCGCGAAGTCGTCGCCGCGCAGGCGGTGCCGTTCGGCCGCGCCCGCAAAGATGGCCTTGACGATCGTGTGCAGCGCCGAGCGGGTGAGCGGCTTCATGGATTTGCCTAGCGGCAGGACAAGGGGAGTGTCCTCATGCCTTGCTGGCAGGGCGGACAGGCCGCGCTCGCGCCGGTAGCGCCCCAGTTCCACCATCATCTCCGCGGACGCCGGCACGAGCCCCTCCTTGTCGCCCTTGCCCAGCACCTCGAGCCACCAGCGCTCCTTGCCGTCGCTGCCGCGCAGGCAGAAGAAGCGTCCCATCGTATTGCCGCTGACCTCCGAGATGCGCAGGCCGCCAAGATAGAACAGGGTGAACAGCCACCGCGCGCGCAGGTAGCGCTCCCGTTCACGCGGCGTGTCCTTCGGCAGGCTGTCGATGTGGAGCTTCACTTCGTTCCAAAGCTCGCGGTCGAGATAGCGCGTGATGCGCGGCTTCGCGCGGCGACTGCGCTGGCGGGATAGCGACAACGGATTGCCGGCCAGATAACCGGCCTGGACGAGCCACGCAAACAGCGCGTTGAGAATGATCATCGCCTGACGCTGGCTGCTCGCAGCCAGGGCACCGTAGAACGGTCGCCACCGTGGGTCGTGGCGCGGGTATTTGCGCCCGCCGTCGGCGACCCATCGGGCATGCGGCTGCGGGTCCTTCAGGAATTCCCGGAACAGGAGCAGGTCTTCGTGGGTAAGCGATGACAGCGGTTTGCCCAGTTGCACGATCGCCCACAGCAGCAGCCGTTCAGCTTCCTTGCGGTAGTTTTCAAAGGTCGTCTTCTTGTCGGCGACCCGCGCGAGCCACGCGCGCACCGCATTGAGGTCGTCGCGGGCGGCGATCTGCGAGTGTCCGTGCGCCCGGTTGCTCCCATCGCGGCCGTCGAGGTCGGCGGGCAGTTCAAGCGCATCAAGCGGGCGAGGTGCGATCAGGGCGGTTTTCATGGGCGTGGGGACCGGTGCGGGAGGAATGCGCAGTGTCACGCGGTGATTGTCGCATAGCGGTTATTCGATTCCAACATTATACGGATAATGTCAAAATTAAAGAGAGAGTGCGTTAGAAATGTGATGGTTTACGTAGTAATATGCAAGAAAATTTCCCCGGTGAAAAATCATGAGTGACATCCTGTCCCCCGACGCGGCGCTGGCCGCCGAGATCGAGCGTCTGAAGGCGGCGTTCCCGAAGACGCGCGAGCTGTATCGCGAGGTCTGCGCGCTGATGTTCTTCCGTTTCGGTGTAACGCCGACCGCGAACCGGCTGTACCAGCTCGTGCGCAAAGGCAGCATGGGCACGCCGACCGAGGTGCTGGCCGAGTTCTGGGCGACCCTCCGTGAAAAGAGCCGTGTGCGGATCGACCGGCCCGACCTGCCGCCGGACGTTCAGGCGGCCGCCGGCGACCTTGTGGCCGTCCTGTGGGGCCGCTCGACGGCGGCGGCGCACGCGGCGCTAGCCGAGCTGCGGTTCGAACTGGACGCGGAGAAGGAGGCAGCCCGGACTCAGGTCACCGCGGCGAACGAGGCGACGGCGCGTGCTGAAGCGGCGCTTGATGAGCGCAGTGCGACGCTGGCGCAAGCGCAGCAGAGGATTTCGGAACTCGAGCAGGCACTGGCGGTCACCGACGCCTCGCGCCGCACGCTGGACAGTGATGTCGCGCGCTTGCAGGGTGAAATTCATGATCGCGACGTGGCGCTGGCGCAAGCCCGAACGGACTTTGCCGGAGAGCTGGCGAAGCTACGCGAGGAAGCACAGCGGGCCGAGGAGCGGCTGCGCGCAGCCGAAAAACGTGCCCTGATGGAGATCGAGCACGAGCGCGCGTTGGCCACCCGCCTGCAGAAGGATCTGGGCGCCGCAGTCCGTCGCGCCGAGCAGCACGACGAGCGCCATCGGGCGGAGGCAGAACGCCTGCGCAGCCAGCTTGCCGACGCGAGGCATCAGGTCGGGTTGTTGCAGGGACGGCTCGCCGCAGCCGAGGCAACAAGCGGAGCATCCGTCGAGGAGATCGGCAGCCTGCGGCAGCAGCTTTCGGTGATGTCCAGGTCGGCCGCCGCAGCGGTGCCCCGCGGTCGCCCATTGCGCCGAGCCGCAAGCGTGAAGAAGCCGGGTGCGCCAGTTCTCGGGAAACGCGGATCGAAAGGGGCGAAGGGATGAGGCAGGAGGGGCGCTGCAGAGTACTGATGCGACTTCTATTTCCGAAATGCTGCTACTTTTCCTTCAATGCATGAACACAACACCTGCGTGCGCCGCGCGGTGGCGATCACGGACCGCGGGCGGATCACCGGCGCTGGCTGCAACGCCTTGCTGGGCGGGCATCCCGCCGCCCTGCTCGCGGGATATAGCGTTTTCGCGGATAAAAATGAAGGCCCGGATAGTTTTAGTTATTTGGAATTGAAGTCGTGCTACGGTAGGTCAATGCATAGGCGTAGGGCATGGAAGCGCGAATTGGCGTAGGGTTATCCACGGGGCTGCCGCCCGCTTTTCTATAGCGAGAGGCGAGCAGCCCGGTGGATAACCCGGGGCGTAGGCGATTTGGCTTTTTGCACGTTGTCCGTTACTGGACGACCGTCAACCCGCTTTCCGGGAGAACGATTCATGGGTGCAGACAGCGCTTTGGTCGAACCGGATTGGGAGCGATACCCGCTGATCGCTTCAAACTGTTACGCACGCCGGTGGATAGATAGTTGCTCATCGCTCGGCCTGGCAAGAAATACGATAACGGCATACATGTACGCGGTCGAAGGCTTCCTACGGTTTGGACAGGAGCATGGCGTTGACCTGCGTGGCACATCGCACGAAGTCATCGCACGATATATCGGAGAGATGCGCACCCGGCCGAGGCGATCGCGGCCCAATGAGACTCGGACCGGCTCAGGCGGTTTCTTATCGAATGCGACATTGCAGCAGCGTATTACTGCGGTCCGTTTGCTCTTCGAGTTTCTGATCGATGAAGGACTACTCAGGACCAATCCTGTCAGCCGCGGCCGCTACACATCATCCAGTCGCTTTGGCGCGGGCAGCGAACGAGGCCTCGTCCAGAGATTTCATAAGCTACCGTGGATTCCAACGGAAGAGCAGTGGGCGACCCTGCTCGCTGCGGTTCGCGAAGAACCGATGCGAAACAGGTGCATGCTGGCATTTGCTTACGATGCAGCGCTTCGCAGGGAGGAGTTGTGTCGGCTTCGCAGCAGCGACCTCGATCCAGCGCACCGATTGCTGCGCGTCCGCGCCGAGACAACCAAGGGGCGACGCGAGCGAGTCGTGCCGTATTCGGAGACGGCAGCAGAACTGCTGCGTGACTACCTTCGGCACCGGCCGCCAGGGCGAGATCGGCACGCCTTGTTCCTGTCTGAGTCACCTCGCAATCATGGAGCGCCAATCACGTTGTGGACGTGGTCCAAGGTTGTCCGATCCATAGCCCTCCGCGCCGACGTTCCGGCGTTTTCTACTCATACGCTTCGACATCTGTGTCTGACCGATCTTGCTCGATCGGGCTGGCAACTGCATGAAATCGCGCGATTTGCTGGCCATCAGAGTCTGGAGACGACGCGCCAATATATTCATCTGTCTGGACAGGATCTGGCAGATCGGTTCGCAAAGACAATGCGGCAGATCCATGCGTGGCGCGTGGAAGCCCTGGCGGCTATTACTGATGGGCAGTAACCGTCATGAACAAAACTCTTACCGGGCGCACTCAGACGCCAGCCTGCGGCGCCGTGCTTGGACCTGGCCATTGCGAATCCTGGCCTATGACCGCGGCGGCGCTTTGACAGCTGCAGAGCAACGAATACTGATATACGGGCTTTCAGGGACGACGCGGACCGAACGCAAGGCAAGCGTGATACTCGACGAGTTGGCTGGGGTCGGGCGGTTGCTGACGCCGATCAACGACGCTCTTGCCGTGGTTGACAGCGAAGGCGGATGTAGCGATCGCGTCAAGGTGATACTTCTTCATCACTGTGCGCGGCAAAGGACTACATTCTGGGCATGGGACAACACCGTCTGGCGCGAGGTGATAGGGACGAGCCAACGTTCGCTTGCCTTGGCCAACCACGTAATAACTTGCGCTGGTGGTGAGCGAGAGGCGTTGATCGCCGTCGCCTATCTACTCCAATGTCTTAACGACACCTCCTGTTTCAAGGGGTTGAAACGGGCTGCCCTGGCAGAAAAGGTTTTCGGCAAGGACCATGTTACTGCGACGTTGAAGCGGGTGACAGATATCGCGGCGAAGTGGGGTTATCGAAGTTCCAACAAACTGCTGATGAGCATGGTTGCCGAACTCCTGCTCATGAACAGACAGCCGGACCTTGAATCCCTGACCGCCGAGCGCATCGAGGAAGCTCGTGTCCGTTGGTGCGACTCGATTCCTCGCAGCTGCCTGTTCTTCCTGTTGACACGCGCCCTGACGGGGCTAGGGATAGTTTTAGATGAGCCCAAGGTGCGCGATACCGTTGACAGGGAATTCATACATGCGGCGGGGATCGCAAATATTGCCTCGGATTGGGTCACGATGGTGGAGCAATGGGAGGCGACCAGCACACTGACAGCACCCAGCCGCCGGCAGTTTCGAAGCAGGATTCTGAAGGCTGGTCGCTGGATGAAAGACCGGCATCCCGAGATCACCCGCGCCGATCAGTGGACGCGGGAAACGGCAGCAGAATATGTCGCCGCCGTGGACCGGATGCGTGTCGGAGACTATGTGTGGAACACTGCCGTTTTGAGCGGCAAATCTGGCAAACCGATCGCAGCGCGCTCCAAAAAAGCGCTGCTCGATTCGATGCGGTGCTTTTTCGCAGATGCTCAAGAGTGGGAATGGATACCGCGTCGCTTTGATTCGTCTCGCGCGTTCGCGACACCCCGTTCGGTGAAATCACTCATAGGGCCTTCGCCGCGCACTATTGCCGATGATCTATGGGCCAAGCTTCTCTGGGCGGGGCTGAATCTGACGTTGAGTGATCTTCCCCTGCACGGCAGCGCAGCTTCTGGCAGCGACAATCTGCATGGGAGTCGTCGCTGCACTGGCGGTTACTATCCACTCGAGATGATGCGGGCATTGAGCATCGTATGGCTCTTCGCCGGATTGCGTAGCGACGAAATCGTACGACTGCGAGTTGGCTGCGCGCGGAAGGAACCGTTGGCAGGAAATCTGGGTGAGCACTGCTGGATGCTCGATGTTCCGGTACACAAGACTGGAACAGCGTTTTCCAAGCCAATCGACGCCGTCGTTGGGGAAGCAGTCCTGACTTGGGAACGAGTGCGCCCGGTCCAGCCGCTCGCCGTCGACAATAAGACTGGCGAGCAGGTTGAATTCCTGTTCTCGTATCGAGCGAAAATGATCCCGCATAACTACTTGAACCGGCATCTGATTCCCACGCTGTGCCGGAAGGCAGGCATCCCAGCCGCAGACGCACGTGGACAAATTAGCAGCCACCGCGCACGCTCGACCATTGCGAGCCAGCTCTTCAATGCCAGGGAACCGATGACCCTGTTCGAACTGCAGGCCTGGCTTGGTCATCGCTCCCCAGTCACCACGCAGCACTACGTGGCATTCACGCCCACGAAGCTGGCAAAAGCTTACTCGGAAGCGCAGTACTTCCAGCGGAACCTGAGGATGATGGAGGTGCTGATCGACCGGCAGGCTATAGATGAGCGGAGCACCGATCAGCCGTGGCGCTACTACGACCTGGGCCACGGATTGTGTTCGTATGAATTCTTTGATCAATGTCCGCACCGCATGGCCTGTGCACGGTGCGACTTCTACGTTCCGAAGGAATCGACCCGTGCCGAGCTGCTTGCATCGAAGGCCGGGATGATTCGGATGCTGCAGGAAATCCCGCTCACCGACGAGGAACGCGATGCGGTGGACGGTGACCAGGAGGCTGTCGAACGCCTTCTTCGACGCCTGGATGCGACACCGGCACCAGATGGTTCGATTCGGCCAAAGCGCTGAGTGGCCAAAATCGTTTAATTCCACATAATCCGAGCTATCTACCCCTTCATTTCAGGGTTGTGGTGCAATTCGGATACGCCGGTCTGTTACGCTCGAGTTTTCGACGAGCACGAGCCAATGCGCAAGCTAAAAGACATTGACGGATTGTTCAACGGTTGCCACTTTGATCGCGAAGTGATCGTCCTGTGCGTGCGTTGGTACCTCCGTTACAAGCTGAGCTTTCGAGACCTCACTGAAATGATGGCTGAGCGCGGTCTGACGCTGGCGCACACGACGATCATGCGCTGGGTCAAGCGCTTCACGCCGGAGTTCGTCAAACGCTGGAATCGCCTGGCCATGACATCCGGTCAGTCGTGGCGAGTCGACGAGACCTATGTGAAGATCCGCGGCAAATGGGCCTATCTTTACCGCGCAGTTGACCGGGCAGGAAAGACGGTCGATTTCCGGCTCAGCGCCAGGCGTGATGTGGCTGCAGCCAAAGCCTTCTTCGCGAAGGCGATCAGGAACCAGGACCACAGTCCAAAGTCGATCACGCTGGACGGCTACGCGGCGTCTCATCGCGCCGTGCGTGAAATGAAGACCAATGAGTTACTGCCCAAGGAGACGACGTTGCGATCCTCAAAGTACCTGAACAACTTGATCGAGCAGGATCATCGCAACATCAAGTCCGGGGTCAACGCGATGCTCTGTTTCAAAAATTTCCGGAACGCGGCCGTCACGATCTCGGGCATCGAACTGACGCATCGCATTCGCAAAGCTCAGTTCGATCTCACGAACCTGCGCCTCAAAGATACCACGGCGCCCGCCGTCTGGAGGGCAGTCCTTTCCGCTCGCTGAGGTAGCGGCGAATACGTCGGTTTTCGCTCGCCGCTGAAATTTGCACCAGAGCCGTCGATGTATCAAGCCGATGCCTGAAATCGTCGTCGCGGTACTCCCTAAATTTTCGGAAGCTGAAAATCGACTTCAGCAACGACTCCGCTATCAGCCGCTCGCACGGGGAAAGTCGTCAGACACAAGCTACCGGCTCCATGCGTGCAACCTGTCGTCAGATCGAAACGTAAACCGTGTGCCGGGCACTGCAATAGGTGGCCGTCAAGGTGACCGGACGCCAGCGACGCGCCGTTGTGAGGGCACGAATTATCGATGGCGTAAACGGTACCTTCGATATTGAAGATGACAATGCTGCGACCATTGACGAAGACAATTTTGCGTTTCCCGGGCGGCAGTTCATCGACAGGATCAATCGGGATAGGGTGTGACATTTCGTTCCCGTTCAATCCCCAATCGATTCGAGCATGACTTCCACAAGAACGTCGGCGGGATAGGCGCCCGAAAGGCAATGTCAAATTGATAGGTGCGGCGGATAGAATGTGGAGATGACAACGACCCGATCCCCTTTCCACGGCTACCGCTTCCCGGCGGCAATCATCAGCTGTGCAGTGCGCTGGTATCACCGCTTCAACCTGAGCCTGCGCGACATCGAGGAGCTGCTGCTTGAGCGCGGCGTGACCGTGACATACGAATCGGTGCGTCACTGGTGTGACCGCTTCGGTGTGCGATTTGCCCATTGCGCGAAAGCCGTGCGCCGCAGGCCGGGCACAACGTGGCATCTTGATGAACTGTTCGTGAAGCTGCGAGGTAAGCCGTACGTGTTGTGGCGCGCCGTGGATGAGCACGGCATGGAGCTCGACGTGCTTCTGCAGAAGCACCGCGACAAGACTGCGGCGAAGCGTTTCTTCAGGCGGATCCTGCGCTCAAACCCGGTACCACGGAAGATCGTCACCGACCAGCTACGCAGCTACCCGGCCGCGAAAGCAGAGGTGCCGGAACTGGCCGGGGTGAAGCATGTGTTCGTGAAGGCCTGTGCGCGGGTCAACAACCGTGCAGAAAACAGTCACCAGCCCACGCGCCGACGTGAGCGCCAGATGCAGGGTTTTCGTGATCCGCGGCGCACCCAGGCTTTCCTTTCCCGCTTCGGTCCGATCCGGCAACACTTCGCGTTACCCCGCCATCGCATGCACGCTGCGGCTCACCGAACCCTTCTGAATGAGCGCATTGCCAGTTGGTATCGTTGGAGCGCGACCGGCTTGATCAATCTCGTTTCATAATCAGCAGGACTCCTCCGCGATCTCGATCTGGTCGGCTTCTTGTCGTCAACTTGACAGTGCCGTTATCCATTCTGTCGATAACAGGATCAGATGTCCTGCGCAAATGCATCGAGGCGCTCTATCAAACGTCGAACCGCACGAGTGGCTCGCGTGTGCGGACGGCGTGGCGTGTCCACGAGCACCACGAAGCGTTCCAGCATGGGGCTGACTATTCGCGAAGAGGCCAGGCGTGGATCGAGCCGGCCCGGCAGCACCGAGGCAATCGTGTAACCGCCGCCTGCTGCGACAATCTCGTACTGCAAACGCACCGAATCGACTTCGACGGCCACTTGCAGCGTCAGCGAGTGCTCGATAGCCAGCCGATCGAGACGTCCGCGTAACGGATGAGGACGGCCCGGCACAACGAGCGGTATGCCGGAAAGTCCAGCGAGTGGTACGTCCGTCCCGCCGACCAGGGGCGCTTCGCGACGGCCTACGAGATTGAGCGGAACCCTGGCAAGCACATAAGCGTCCCTGATGCTCGCCTCGTCCTCGCGCAGGACCACGGCCATGTCGAGGCGGCCTTCGTGGAGCTGCTCCTCGAGCTGGGCGCTCGCGCCTTCGACAAGGTGAAGCCTGACAGCGGGCAGTTCCTTTTTCACTGACGCGAACAATGGCCCGGCGAGTTGATCGACAGCCGACGGCAGCAATCCCACCAGCACCTCGCCAGTCGGTTGTCCGCGCGAGTTGCGAATGTCGTCGGCAAGCGCGTCTGCCTCTTCAGCGAGATGGGAGACGCGCGGCAGCACGTATTCGCCGAACGCGGTGAGTACGACGCCACGGCCGGTGCGGCGAAAGAGCCGCTCACCGCATTGCTGCTCCAGCAGCGCAATGTTTCGGCTGACTAGAGACTGCGGCATGTCGAGAGCGATGGCGGCTTTGCTGAGACTGCCCAGGTCCGCCACGCGCACGAACACCAGCCATCGCGGGTCTAGAATGGACAGCGTATCGGTGACATGACGGACGTCGACTTTCGTGCTCGCGCTGCAATTTCTGCTTGTGACAGTTTTCATTTCGCTGCGTCCGACGCGCGGTCCATCGTGAGAGCCGCCTCTTTGAGAAGTGTGCGCATCCACGCGATGCCCTGGTCGGACGTGCGATGTTTGTGCCATTGAACGCACTGCTCCATCTTTGGCATCGCCACCGGTATATCTCGGATGGTGATCGGCAAGGCGCGCGCGGCTTGTCTTGCGAGCCGGACATGCATCGTCGCGATACGGTGTGTCCCCACAACGAGTTGCGCAGGAGACAGAAAACTGAATGTGCTCGCCTCGACGCGCCGAATGATGCCAAGTCGTTGCATGAACGAGTCTTCGAGCGCAATGCCGTCGCCGGGATGCACGACCACGTGGCCGGCTGCAATGTAGCGTTCAGCAGTCATGTCGCCGTGTGCGAGTTTGCTTTGCTCCCACAATACGCAACAGAACGATTCTTCAAGCAACATTTCCGACGGATGTTCCGTCGAGCAAAAGTCCTTGGGAATGATCAGCAGGTCCGCGTCGCCGCGCTCGAGTACGCGTTGCGGGTTGGAGACCTGAGGCCGTAAATCGAAGCGCACATCCGGCGCCTGCCGATAGGCGAGCTCCAGCACGTGGGGCATGAGCGTCATCATCGTGTAGTCGGATACCAGCATCCGGAAAAGCCGGTTCGATTGCGAGGGAACGTACTCGGGCTGAGCCGCCACTGTCGCGTCGACCCGAACGAGGATGTCACGCACGGCGTCTTTCAGCGCTTCGGCGCGTGAGGTCGGCTCCATCTTGCGTCCGACCTGCACAAGCAACTCGTCGTCGAAGTATTCGCGCAGCCGCGCAAGCGCGTTGCTCATGGCGGACTGGCTCAGGTGAATTTTCTCGGCTGCCCGGCTGATACTTTCTTCAGTCAGTAAAGCATCGAGCGCCACGAGCAGATTCAGATCAAGCTTGTTGAAGCGCATGCGCGCCGTCTCCGTTCAATTTCGCATCCCAATGCGGGTACCCGTGCGCAGCAGCATGAGCCGGCATTAGGGTTTCCCCCAAAAGTATTCAGGCCGCCCATACATCAAATGGATGAAATCCATTTGAGTGTTACACGAGCGCATCTTAATCTAAAGCCCATCCTGAGACGATTGAATTCAACTACGTGCATCGGGGCCGCTTGCAGCGCCGGCGCCGCCGTATCGGTGTTTCGCTGCATTCATTAAACGATAAGAGACATGTCCGAAATGCCCAACGAGGCGTCGGCGATGAGGAGACGAAATTGCGTAGAGGATTTGCTGCGGCTGCCGCCGCTTCCGTAGGCTGCATGATGCTGGTCGCGCTGGCATCGAAGAACGCCTGTGCATTCGAAGGCGGGGTTTCCCCCTATCCGGCGGGCGCCGTGGGCACGAACATCGCGGAGATGCCGCCGATACCCGGACTGTTCGCCCTCGAGCAGTTCAATTACAGCTTCTCCAATGGGCTGTACGGCAACAACGGCGAGAAGCTGCCCATTCCGTTCCGTACCTCCGTATTCTCGGCGACGACGCGTCTGCTCGCCTCATACCCGTTTACCGTGCTGGGCGCCAATGTGTATTCGCAGCTGGTGCTGCCGTTCGTCTCGCTGCATACGAATGTGTTCGGGCAGAAGGATACGCAGAACGGTCTTTCGAACATCACGCTGTCGCCTGTCATTCTGAGCTGGAAGCTCGCGCAGAATTTGACGTTCACCAGCGGTTTCGATATTGCATTCGAGACAGGTTCCTATAGCCCGACGAAGGCGAGCGTTGCTGTGGGCTATACGTCCCTGCAACCGGTGCTTTCGCTGCGCTACAACGCGCCGAACGGTATCGACGTGGGCCTCGCCAACCGCTTGCTGATCAATCGCGAAAACGGCGACACGGGTTACCGGTCCGGCACGGCGAGTGTGAGCGAATTCGAGGCCGGGTGGAATGTCGGCAAGTGGAAGCTCGGCCTCGTCGGTGCGTACCTGAACCAGTTTTCCGACGATCGCCAGAACGGTTCGGCGATCGCCAACAACCGGGCGAAGACGCTCGCACTCGGGCCGTCAATCGCGTACGACGGCGGGGCGTTCAATATCAACCTCAACTATCAGCAGGGCCTCTATGCGGCAAACACGTCGAAGAGCAACGCGATCTGGCTGAACATCGCGATCCCGTTGTGGGCGAAACCGCCCGGACCTGCTGCCGGCAACTAATCACAGTCCGAAGGATTTGCATGTTTCGTTACTTTCCCACGAATTACGTCTGGAACCTCTCCGTCGATCTCGCGATCGAGATGGGCGCGCGCATCGGCGAAATCGAGGTCATGTGCGCGCCGTTGCAGGAGGCCGCGAAGCAGCCCGATGCGGAAGGAACCCGCGCCTTCAGGCAGGCATGGTCGAGCATGGCCGATCGTCTTTGCGAGCTCGCGAGCGAGGACGAGGCGAAGGGCAGGCTGTTGTCGGCCGGTGAAAAGTTCAAGCGCGCGGCCATCTATCTGATCACCTGCGAACGGCTGCAGGCGCATGACGCGCCGGGGCGCATCGATCTGTATCGGCGCTCACTCGATACGTTCACAAAGGGCGTCGGGCTGCTCGGCGAGGACTGCGAGCGCGTGAAGATTCCGTACGGCGAGAGCCACCTTTCCGGCTTGCTCGTGAAGGCGAAGGGGGCAGGCGCTCGTAGCCCGTTGCTCGTGCAGGTAAATGGCCTGGATTCGACGAAGGAAATGAAATACCTCGTCGGGTTGCCAGCATGGCTGGCGGCGCGCGGGGTGTCGTCGTTGATCGTGGATCAACCGGGCACCGGCGAAGCGCTGCGTCTGGACGGCCTGCATGCGGTGTACAACTCCGAGTCGTGGGCAAGCAGGATCGTGGACTGGCTCGAGACGCGCGACGACGTCGATCACAAGCGCATCGGCATGGAAGGCGTCTCGCTGGGCGGCTACTACTGCCCGCGTGCACTGGCTTTCGAGCCGCGTTTCGCATGCGGTGTCGTGTGGGGTGCGAATCACGACTGGCGCGACGTGCAGAAAAAGCGCCTGCAGCGCGAAGGCAATTTCCCGGTGCCGCACTACTGGAAACACGTCTGCTGGGTGTGGGGCGCGAAGGACGTCGACGAGTTCATGCAGATCGCGGAAAACGTTCATCTCGACGGCGTGCTCGATCGCATCCAGGTGCCATTTCTGGTGACGCACGGTGAGAAGGATTCGCAGATTCCCGTGGCGTGGGCGCATCGCACCTACGAACAGCTCGTGAACAGTCCGAAGCGCGAACTGAAGATCTTTACCGATCGGGAAGGCGGAGTCCAGCACTCCAGCTTCGACAACTCGATCAACGCAGGTCACTACATCGCCGACTGGGTGGCCGAAATCCTCGGCGGGCATACCGCTTTCTGACTACTTCATTTAACTTGAAATCGAGCTCATGAATATCATCGGACCCGATACGCTCGTCTTCGGCGTGGACGACGTAGCAAGCTGCAACCAGTACCTTCTCGACTACGGCCTCGCGCCAGTCCATGCCGATGAGACCGGCGGCCGCTTCGAAGCGCTCGACGGCACCGCGATCGAAATCCGGCGCGCCGATGACCCGGAGTTGCCTCCCGCGCTCGCCACTGGGAGCATGCTGCGCAAGACAACGTATGGCGTGGCCGACGCCGCAGCGCTGCAGGCCATCGCGGCCGAACTGCAACGCGACCGTGAAGTACGGCAACTCGCGGACGGCTCGATCGAATCGGTCGACGACATGGGTTTTGTTCTCGGCTTCCAGATCACCGTTAGACGTTCGCTCGCTCTGCCCGCTGAGACAGTTAATGCACCGGGCGCAGCGGCGCAGCGAGCACCGAACATGGTCGCCGTGAACGACGACACGGATCTCACGCCTCGCTCGCTTTCGCATGTCGTTTATTTCGTACCCGACGCCGGCAAGGCGGAGGCGTTCTACGTCGAACGCCTGGGTTTTCGCTGCTCGGACCGTTTCACCGGTGTTGGACCGTTTCTACGGCCGGCCGGCACGCTCGATCATCACACGCTGTTCATGATCCAGACGCCACCGTTCATGAAAGGCTGCGAGCACTTCACTTTCCATATGGGCGGACCGACCGAGGTCATGCAAGCCGGCACGCGCTTCGTGGAGAAGGGTTATCAGTCATTCTGGGGGCCGGGGCGCCACCGGTTCGGATCGAACTGGTTCTGGTACTTCAATAGCCCGTTGGGTTGCCACGTCGAGTACGACGCGGACATGGACCTTCACGACGATGACTGGACCGCGCGCGCGGCGCCGATGGGTGCGGACGCTTCGCAGTTGTTCCTGTTCCAGCATCGCGAGAAATGGGCGCCTGGCGGACCTCCAGCTGCCCCGTCGAAAACCGCTGGTTAACGCGAAGCGCCATCATGTCAATGGCCGCGCAGGCGATTCGCGTCGCCCGACTCGATGACCTCGACGACCCCGGGTCGCGTGGTTGTGATCCTGCTGGGCAGGGGGGCGATACGTTGCTGATCGTTCGCCGTGGCGATGAGGTCTTTGCATATCTGAACGCGTGTCCGCATTACGGCAGCACGCCGATGGCGTGGCGCAAGGACGAATACCTGAACGGCGACGGCACCCGCATCGTCTGCCACGCGCACGGGGCGCAGTTCGACATTGCGACCGGTGAGTGCCTGGTGGGACCGTGCTTAGGTCAACGGTTGACGCGGCTCGATACGGCAGTGACGGAAGACGGGGACGTATGCGTCTTGATGCCGTTGGGTTCAGCACCGCAGCACGGCGAAGACGAAAACGCGGGCGAAACATAGCGCACATCGCTTGGGCAAAAAGTGCGCGGGCCAATGAGGATCGGCATCCTTGCGCGCACCGCTTAAAAACAGACAACGCTCCTGCGTATCAAGATCGCGGGTGCCAGATGAAATCAGGAGACTTCAGCATGACTTCCGTTCGGCATGTCCTCATAGTCGGAGGCGGCTTTTCCGGTATGGCCACCGCGATTCAATGCGCAAAGCAGGGGCTGAAGGTCGATCTCGCGGAGATCGACCGCGAGTGGCGCGCCTATGGCGCCGGCATCAGCATCGGCGGCCCGACGCTGCGCGCGTTGCAGACGATCGGCGTGGTCGATGCGGTGATGGAGCGCGGCTACTGTGGCGACGGCGTGAATCTCTTCACATCGACTGGCACACCGCTGGGACAACTGCCGACACCTCGGGTGGCGGGACCGGACGTTCCGGGCGGTGGCGCGATCATGCGGCCGATACTGGCCGACATTCTTGCCGAGGCGACAAGAGCGTCGGGTGTGCACGTGCGCCTGGGCTGCACGTTCTCTCAAATCGTGCAGCGGGACGATGGCGTCGAGGTCACACTGACAGACGGCACGCGGGCCACGTATGACCTCGTGGTCGGCGCCGATGGCCTGTACTCGAAAGTACGCCAGGCGGTGCTGCCCGACTCGCCCCAGCCGCGGTATACGGGGCAAGGGATATGGCGGGCCGTCGTGCCGCGCCCGGCTGAGATCACCTGCGCGACGATGTGGATGGGACACAAGGTCAAGGCCGGCGTGAATCCGGTTTCACACGACGAGATGTACGTCTTCGTTACCGAGGATCGTCCGACCAACGAGCGCGTCGATCCTGAGCGCTGGCCGGAGATGTTGCGCGAGCTGCTGGCGTCTTTCAGCGCGCCGCTGGTGCAGGCAGTGCGCGATCAGATCGGCTCGCATTCGACGGTCATCTACCGGCCCCTGGAACGGCTGCTCGTGCCGCAGCCGTGGTTTGCGGGGCGCGTGGTGCTCGTCGGCGATGCGGTACATGCGACGACACCTCATATGGCTGCGGGAGCGGGCATTGGCGTCGAGGACGGCATCGTGCTCGCCGAAGAACTCGGCCGGGGCGCGACACTCGAAGCGGCCTTGCTTGCCTACCAGGCGCGGCGTTGGGAACGCTGCCGCATCGTCGTAGAGAACTCCGGCCGGCTCGGTGAAATCGAGATTTGCGGCGGCGACAAGGCAGAACACGCGCAGATCATGCGCGAGACGCTGATGAGTCTGGCCCAGCCGATCTGAGACGGAGAACGAACAATGGCACAGAACATCACAGCGGATGCCGCGCAAGCCGGCGCTCACGCGGGTACGCGATATGGAGGATTTGGCGTGCTGGCGCTGCTCGTTGCGCACTGCGCCGGCATGGTGGACCTCGTCGCGCTGCCTGTCTGGGTCGGCACACTGATCGGCGACTATCATCTCGATCCGCAGCAGGCCGGTTTGCTGGCCACGCTATTTCTGGCCGGCGCGGTCGCGAGCAGCGTTTTTCTGTCGCCCCGCCTGAACCGTTTGCAGGCCCGTCTTATCGCTCCGGCGGGCTTCGCTGTCGCAGCCGTTGCGTTTGCCGTCACCGCGGCAATCGATCGCTATGAGTTGACGGCCGGTCTGCATCTTGCCGCCGGGCTCGCCGTCGGCAGCAGCCTGAGCGTCACGCACGGAGCGATTGGGCGCAGTCTGAACCCGCATCGCCTGTTCGCAATCGCCGGCTTGTCGTTGGGATGTTTTGCAGTCGCTTTCCTCGGCGCCACGCCGGTGTTGATCGCGGCCAAGGGCGGCAAGGCGCTTTTCGACGTGTTCGCCAGCGTGATGGCCGTCGCCGCGCTGATGTCAGCGGTAGCTTTCCCGACGACCGGCTCGCGTGATGCAGGCGCAACGAGAGCCGAGTCGCCGCTCGATCGCGCGGTCTGGTTCGGCATGCTCGGCGTCGCCTGCATGGGACTCACGCAAGCCATGGTGTTCGCTTTCGTGCAGCGCATCGGGCTCGATCGAGGCTTTGGCTTCTCCGCTGTGACGGGTGTGCTCATTGCTCTTGGTCTGGTCAACCTGATCCCCGCGCCGCTCGCTGGCTTGCTCGAAGCGCGCTTGCCGGGCGTGCGAGTGGTGCAGGGCGGGGCACTGGCGCAGGCCGTCATCGCGCTGACGCTCACGCAGAGCGGCACCTTCGCGCCCTATGCGGCTGCTACCGCGGTCTTTGCGGCGGTGATGATCTTCACGCACACTTTTGCGTTCGGCATCCTCGCGCGCCTCGACAGGACCGGGCGTGCGGTCGCGGCGACACCCGCCATGCTCATGACGGGCGCCGCCATCGGCCCGATTCTTGGCGGCACGCTCGTCAAGCAGTTTGGTTACGGCAGCCTCGGCGCGGCAGCCGTGGCAATCGCGGCGGTCGCAATCGTCTGTTTTTCACGGCTTGCCCCAGGTGCACGCCTCGCAGGAGTTTCCGAATGAAGCCGAATCGCAGTTTTATCGATCTTTCCATTTACCTCGAGAACGATGTGCTCTCCGATCCTCCGCCGCTCGCGCCGAAGATCACCTATCAGAAACACGCCGACACCGTGCGCGAATTCATGGCGATGCTGCCGGGAACGAAGGTGGAAGACTTCCCCGACGGTGAAGCGGCCGCGGCCGAATGGGTCACGTTGACGACGCACAGCGGCACGCACCTCGACGCGCCCTGGCATTTCCATTCGACGATGGATGCGAGTCTCGGTGACCCGAAAGCGTCGACAACCATTGACGAGGTACCGCTCGAATGGTGTTTTCAACCGGGTGTCAAACTCGATTTTCGACATTTCCCGGACGGCTACGTTGCGACCGCTGCCGATGTTGAAACCGAACTCGCAAGGATCGGCCATCGACTCGAACCGCTCGACATCGTCGTCGTGAACACGCGCGCCGGCTCACGCTACGGACAGGGTGACTATGTCAATGCGGGTTGCGGAATGGGCTACGAGGCCACCATGTACCTGCTTGAGCGCGGTGTGCGACTGACCGGCACCGACGCATGGAGCTGGGACGCGCCTTTTTCGTACACGGCGAAGAAGATCGCCGAGACCGGTGACATCTCGCTGATCTGGGAAGGCCACAAGGCGGGCCGCGACATCGGCTATTGCCATCTCGAGAAGCTGCACAACCTCGAAGCGCTGCCGCCGCACGGCTTCACCATTAGCTGCTTTCCCCACAAGATTCGGGGCGCGTCGGCCGGCTGGACTCGCGCTGTTGCAATTTTCGATGAGGTGCACGCATGAGCTTGCCGCCAATTCGCCGTGTCGTCACGGGCCACGACTCGCGCGGACGCGCGCTCGTCACGTCGGACGGTCCGTTGCAGACCGTAGTCGAAATCCAGGCTATTCCCGGCACGATCTTTCATGAGGTGTGGTCGACGGCAGGCAGCCCGGCTCATGTGGACAACGGGCCGGACCCGACTGCCGGGCCCTTGATGCTGCCGCCGCCGAAACAGGGGACGCGTTTGCGCTTTGTCGATATTCCTCCGGACACCCAGGAGTTTCTCACTGACGGCGCCTCCAGGATGCACGCTGCGTTCAGCGAGACAGGCAATGCGAATGTATCGACAGTGCAGGGGGACTCGCCGCATCCGTTGATGCATCGCACGGAGTCGATTGATTATGGCGTCGTGATCGACGGCGAAATGACGTTGATTCTCGACGATGGGGAAGTGGCGCTCGCGCCGGGGAGCATCGTGATCCAGCGCGGCACCAATCACGCGTGGGCCAACCGCTCGAACCGCGTGTGCCGCATGTTGTTCGTGCTGGTCGGCGGTACTTATGACAGCGCGATTGCCGCTGCGCTCAACCTGCCGGTGGAGGCGCAAACACGATGAAATTCGCCACTTTGCGTGGTCAGCGCGACGGCGCTTTGCTCGTCGTCTCGCGTGATCTTCGTCATGCCGTGGAAGCAACGGGCATTGCTGGAACCTTGCTCGAAGCGATCGAACGGTGGCCGCAGGTCGCGCGGCAATTGCAGGCACGCTATGAAGAGCTGAACGCCGGGCGTGCGGCTGACGCATTCGCGTTCGACTCAAGAATGTGCGCCGCGCCGTTGCCGCGCGGTCCCCAATGGTGCGATGGCTCTGCATTCCTGAGTCACGGCCGCTTGATGGAGCGTGCATTCAGCACGCCGCCTATTCCCGAATTCGACACCGTGCCGGTCATGTACCAGGGCGCGAGCGACGACTTCCTCGGTCCGACCGACGACGTCCCACTGCCGGACGAGCGCGACGGCATCGACTTCGAAGGCGAGTTCGGCGTGATAGTCGACGCTGTGCCGATGGGTGTATCGGCGACCGACGCAATCAAGCATATTCGCCTCGTCGTGCAGATCAACGACTGGAGCCTGCGCGGGTTTGGACCGCGGGAAATGAAGAGCGGCTTTGGGTTTCTGCAAGCCAAACCGTCTACCAGCTTCGCACCTGTGGCGCTCACGCCAGACGGATTGGGAACCGCGTGGCGCGACGCCCGCGTGCATTTACGCCTGCACGTGGACTGGAACGGCCGCTGGTTCGGCCACCCATGCGGCAGTGAGATGAATTTCAGTTTTGGCGATCTCATTGCGCACGCTGCGCGCACTCGGCGGCTGGCCGCCGGAACCATCATCGGGTCTGGCACCGTGTCGAATGTGGCTCGCACGGCAGGATCGGCCTGTATCGCCGAGCGGCGGGTCATTGAGATTCTGGACGAAGGGCAGGTAAAAACCGGCTTCATGCATTTCGGCGACCGGGTCAGCATGACGGCTCGTAACGCAGAAGGTGAAACGCCATTCGGCGCGATCGATCAGCGTGTCGTACAGGCACGCCCGGCGGATGCCGAAGAGGTTCGCCCATGAGAATAATGGTGACTGGCGCCAATGGATTTGTTGGTACGGCCTTGGTTCGGCGACTGCTGCGCGAAGGTGTCGTCCAAGCTGGCGATATTTCGGAACTGCTGTTAGTCGACAAGCAATTCGATACGGTGTTTGCCGATACGCGCGTGACGGCAATCAACGGCGATTTTGGATGCCACGAGACTCTCGAGGCGTTGTTGTCGAAGCCGGTCGATCTCGTGTTTCATCTGGCCAGTGTACCGGGTGCACAGGCGGAAGCGGACCCTGCCTTGGGCAATCGTATCAATTTGCAGGGGACGGTTGCACTGTTCGAGAACCTCGCGCAACAGACAACGCGGCATGGACGCCTGGCGCGGGTCGTTTTTGCCAGCAGCGTGGCTGTCTATGGCACGCAGTTGCCTCCACAAATGGACGAGCACACGATGGTCCGGCCGACGATCAGCTACGGCGTGCACAAGCTGATCGGCGAACTGATTCTGGCGGACTGGACGCGTCACCGAAAGCTGGATGGGCGTTCGTTGCGTCTGCCTGGCATTGTGGCGCGCCCGGGTCTGTCCACCGGGCACGGTTCGGCTTTCATGAGTGCCATCTTCCGCGCGGCACAACTTGGTCAAGCCTACACCTGTCCGGTGTCGCCATCGGCCAGTGCATGGTGGATGTCCTGCGTCCGCTGTGTGGATAACCTTCTGCACGCCGCTCGCCTTGCCGCGGAGGGCCTGCATGCCGAACGTGTCTGGGTGCCCCCAATGCTGCATTTGAAGGTTGATGCGGTGGTCGATGCGCTGGTGCGCCGTTTCGGATCAGCGCAGATCGAGTACGCGCCCGTGCAGGCGATCGAAAGACTGTTTGGATGTCAACCGCCACTGATTGATGAGCGTGCGAGTGCTGCTGGATTTCAGCACGACGGTACCGTGGATGCGCTCGTTGAGAACGCGCTGGCCGATGAATGAAATGAAGGTGGGCTCGACAACCGTGACGGCAAGGTGATACGCAAGGCACCTGACGTTGTCCATCGCAGGGCTGCAACTTCCGCATACAGAGCAGTCTTTGTTAAACCACCCGTTAGAACTCCCGCAGGTCGAATATTCGCTGCATCGGCATCCACTTCTGTCCGGTTGGGGTCCACGGCGTGGGAGCCTGGAACCTCCACATGAGATCCTCCCACTGTCGAACTGCCGCATCGGTCTCTGCGGCACGGGCCATTCTGTCGGCATCGAATATGGCGTCGTCCGTTTCCATGATCATGAGTAGTCGCGTCCCCAAGCGATAGATCTTCATACTCAAGACTCCATGCTCGCGTATGTGCCTGACGACATCCGGCCAGACCTGACGGTGAAGCGCCTCGTAACGCGCAATCAGATTCGGATCATCTTTCAAATCCAGGGCAAAACAGTGGCGCATGGCCGTTTCCTTTTACGATACATTCGAACCGACAACGAACGGATTGGGGGCTAAGCGCGTCATTTACCAAACATTCCCTGATGCGAGCCCGGCGAGTTGCCCACCGTCATACCGTCGAATTTCCAGAGCCGTCCGGCATTGTCAAATCAATCATGCTGGCTGCTGAACTGCCTTTGCAGCTCGATGATGGCGGGAAGGTGAAAATCGAGAACATCGGGAGCCGCGTTGCCTTGCCGGCGGCAGACTTCCACCGCGAGTTCCAGCGCCCGGGCACGCGTGATGATCAACAGGGATAGCGCCTCCCACAATAGGTCCTTCTGTAGCGCGGATAGCCGAAAAACTTGCTCGGCCTCCACAACTGTAAGTTCGAACGCTTCAGTATCCATTGGCAATTGTCCCCGACCGTTCACATTCACTCCTTGAGTGCGACGCTCATCCTTACCTCCTGGCGCTTACCGTCACGTGACTGGGGCGCCTCGCAGCCACGGCAAACACCACGTCAGATTCCGGTACCAATCATTTCTGTCAGACGTGGTTGCTCGATCCGCGTGCCGTTGGTTTGTGTCAGGGAGGCCGCCAACGCCAGCAATGGGACTATCCGGCGTTGCTTCTTCTGCGCGTGATTCTGTGCGATATCGGCGAGACGGTGCGCGAGAAAGGGATTGAGCAACCGCTCTCGGAGTTGTGCCACATAGGCCAGCGCATCATCCCGCTGACCTGTGGCCTCGAATACGGGTAAAACTTCCTCGTGCCAAACCGCCTCAAGTTCTGCCCGCAGGATAGGGTCGTTCATCGCGCCGTAGACCGTCTCGCCGGATGTGCGCGCGTCGCGTAACCAGCGCTCGGCGAGAAAGGAATGCCCGAGATTCAGCAGGAACAGCTTGCGCCGCTCAAAATAGTGGAGATTATCAGTGAGCACGATCGAAGGATGTACGCACGGTACCTGCAGCCGTGGCTGCTGTTCTATCGCCCACAGTGCGTAAGGTTCCGCAATCGCGCCCACAGGGCGGATCGGCTCTGAGACGATTCGATCGACCAGCGAATTGGCCCACGCGCAATGGTCAGTCAGATAGCGGATAAACTCATCGGGCATGTGCCATTGCAACGCCAATTCCACGGCGATGCCTCTTAAAACTTCACCGTTTTTCTCGATCAGCTCGCAAGGAAACAGCGATAGCGGTGCGTCGGGCTGGTTTTGCCATCGTGTGTGCAAGAGGGACAGCAGTCTGGCGGGGAAGCTGTGCGGTACGCGACTCGGGTCGGCGAAAGCGCGAGCGTTATCGCGTTCATCGAGTTGATAACCCTGGTCCCCTGTGTTCGAAACAATGATCCGCACGGGACCGGACATCGCCTCGCGGACGAGAGCCCAATCCCTGCGCACGTGCACAGCCTGGCGGATGGCCCGTCCGGTCAGTGTTACATCAATCAATTGGCCCGAATGCAGTCCCCGTATCTGCACCGGATACCCGCTGCCGTTCGCGAGCGCGGCGATGCGCGCGGCGCTGTCGGCGCTTTCTGTGGTCTGAACCACGGCAATGCCGCCTGGCGCCGCGCCTTGTTGGCCGGACTCGAGCGCCTCTGAGACGAATAAATCGACATGCGCCTGCAGGAAACGGCTCGTGCCGAATTGCAGAATGGGTTGTGTGAGAGGTGCGGCCTGTGCCTGTACTTCCTCATGCGAAGGGCGCATCGCTAACATTCCACGATAGCTTTGACGACACCGCCGGCGGGATCGAGCAGTGTCGCAAAGTGAGCAGGGACATCGGCCAACGCCAGTCGATGCGTATTCAGCGCGCGGTCCGGGATTTGGCCGGCCCGCATGGCCTTGATGACCGTATCGAAATCCTCGAGCGTCGCATTGCGGCTGCCGATCAATGTGGCTTCGCGCTTGTGGAACTCGGGGTCTGAAAAAGTGATTGTGTCAGCCACGATGGAAACGAGTACATACCGGCCGCCATGGGCGATGAACTGGAAACCGCGTTCCATTGCTTTGGGGTTGCCGGTTGCGTCGAACACCACATCGAAGAAGTCACCGTCCGTCAGTTCCGACAATTGCGCGTGATCGCCGTCGCCAATCTGCACCGCTGCGGCGGCGCCTAGATGTTTGACGCAGAAATCGAGCCGGTCCGCACGCGTGTCGAGGGCGGTCACCGTCGCGCCGCGCAGTCTGCAGAAGGTCAGGACCGCCATGCCGATCGGCCCCGCACCGACTACGAGCACGCGTTCACCCTGCTTCACGTCGCCGCGCCTGACTGCATGCGCGCCGATCGCAAGGAATTCGACCATGGCCGCCTGATCGAGCGTGATGCCTTCGGCTTTGTGGACGAACTGCGCGGGAACGCTCAGGTACTCGGTGAACGCGCCGTCTCGATGCACGCCCAACACCTGGATATTCACGCAGCAATTGGTCTTGCCGCGGCGGCACGCAATGCATTGGCCGCACGACAGATACGGCATCACGAAGACCTGGTCGCCGGCCGCCAGTCCGCTGTGGGGCGGCGCCTGTTCGACGATGCCCGACAACTCATGGCCCATCACGCGCGGATAGGCCAGATAAGGCTGATTTCCCGTGAAAATATGCAAGTCCGTACCGCATACGCCAACACGCTTGACGCGCAACAGCACGTCGTTTTCTCCCGTTTCGGGTTTAGGCCTTTCCTGTGCGCTCAGCGTTCCTGGCGTCTCGCATATCACCGTAAGCATAGCAATCCTTATTTCGTCGCCGTTTCGACCGGCGCAGCGTTAGTTCGAGTACGTCTTGCGGCGGCAGCCGGGCGCGATTTCGATCGAGCCGCCCGGATCCGCCAGGACGATCAATACAGCACGTTCTTCGCTTCAGGCTTGTCGATATTGTATTTGGTCACCATTACCACGCCGGTATCGAGGTTCTTCGACACTGGCTTCTTTTCGATCAGATTGACCACCGTCTTCACGCCTAGCTCTCCCATCTGGTACGACCCCTGCACGGCGGTGGCGGCAAGCGTGCCGTCCTTGACGAACCCCTGGAGATCCTGATTGCCGTCGAAGCCGATCGCCACCACTTTGCCGGCTTTGCCGGACTGTTCTAGCGCGCGGCCCATGCCGACCGCGGTTGGCTCATTCGCGCCGAAAATGCCTTTGAGGTCGGGATTGGCGGTCAATGTGTCGGTGGTCTGATTGAGCGCAGTCGCCATCTGCGAGTTGGAATAGAAAGGTCCCACCACCTGCAATTGCGAATGTGCCTTCAGATAGTCGCGGAACCCGCCGACCCGGCCGATTTCCGAGCCCGCACCGGCCACGTAGGACATGACCGCGACCTTGCCGGTTTGGCCCACGCGACCGATCAGCGCTTTGGCGCACAGTTCGCCCGCCTTCCTGTTGTCGGTCGAGAGGAATGACTGGTAGTACTGCTTGCCGGAATCGGAGAGCGCGGAATCGATGATAACGACCGGGATATGGGCTTCCCACGCCTTCTTGACGGCCGGCACGAGCGCGTCGGGATCGGACGGAGCAAGCACGATACCGGCTACCTTGCGATTCACCGCGTTCGCCACCATGTTGACCTCGTCGGCAATGGCGGTTTCCGCCGCCGGGCCCTGGAAAGTCATCGTGTAGCCCTTGAGTTGACCCATTGCCGCATTCGCGCCCTTCTGGACGTTCTGCCAGTAGTTGGAACTCGATGTCTTCACGATAACCGCGATCTCGCCGCCGGCGGCGCGAGCAAGTCCGGTGGCCAGCATCAGGGTGGCGGCCAGCAGGCTTAGTTGGAATGTGCGCATGTCTCTACTCCTGTGAGGATTTGTTGTCGTACATGGACTTCTCGGCGCTGCAGACCAGCCGGTCCGAACCGCCGATGGATTTCACCGGCGATTGCGGAGCTGGTCGATCCAGACAGTGCCCAGAATCACCAGGCCGATGATGATTTGCTGAATGAAGCTGGACACTCCATTCATGTTCAACCCATTACGCAGAATGCCGATCACGAAAGCGCCGATCGCCGTGCCGGAGATCGTGCCGACGCCGCCCATCAGCGAGGTGCCGCCGATCACCGCGCTGGCAATCGCGTCGAGTTCGTACATCACGCCTTCATTCGGCTGCGCGGTGAGCAGTCGCGACATCAGCACGCAGCCGGTGACGCCTGCGAGCGCACCGGAGAGCACATACGTGAACATCGTCACGCGCGCGACATTGACACCGGACAGCCGGGCCGCTTCGGCGTTCGAGCCGACCGCGTAAATATGCCTGCCGAGCGTGGTGCGGCTTAGCATGATTGACACGGCGATCGCGATGACAATCATCAGCAGCACGGGGTAGGGGATGCCTGGAAACTTCACGTCCGGAAAGCCGTCCGCCCCAATTGTCTCGATCCTGAACAGCGCGCCGTTGCCGAGCACGCCGAAGGCTTCACCCAGCCCCGACACGGGGCGTGCGCCGGTGATTTGCAGTGCCAGGCCACGCGCCACGAGCATCATGCCGAGCGTGGCGATAAACGGTGGCAGGCGCATGCGCGTCACGCACAGACCGTTCACCGCGCCGCACAGCGCGCCGATCGCGATGCCAAGCAGCATGCCGACGGTGACCGGCATGCCGGCCTTCACCGCGAGGGCCGCCACGACACCGGACAGCGCGAGGACCGAGCCGACCGAGAGGTCGATGCCGCCCGTGATGATGACGCAGGTCGCGGCGACGCCAAGGTAGGCAATCGAGGTCACCTGCAGCGCGACGGTCATCGCGTTGTCGACGGTATGGAAGGCCTCGCTTGTGGACGAGAACACCAGGATCATCACAATCAGGCTGGCGAAGGCGGCAAATTTCTGAATCAGATCCTTGCGCCGTTCGCTGGCAAGCGAAGGGCTGGGACGTGTAAGCGTGCTCATTGCGAAGCTCCCGAGGTGTCCGAAGCGCCTCCGCGTCCCGAGGCGTAATGCATGATTTCTTCCTGACTCGTTTGACGGGTCTCGAGGATCGTCACGAGGTCGCCCTCATGAAAAACGGCCACGCGATCCGTCATGCCGAGAATCTCGGGCAGCTCGGAGCTGATCATGACCACGCCGATGCCTTGCGCTGCGAGCTTGTCGAGCAGTTCATAGATCGCGAATTTGGCGCCGACGTCGATGCCGCGGGTGGGCTCGTCGAAGAACAGCACCCGTGAGTCGCGAAACAGCCACTTGCTGATGACAACCTTCTGCTGATTGCCGCCTGACAGGTTGCGTGCGATCTGCCTGACGCTCGGCGTGCGTATGCCCAGCGCGTCCACGTAGCGTTTGGCAACGGCGGCCTCGGTTGCGAAGCGTATAAAACCCAGGCGGTTCGAGACCGCATCCATGTTGGCCAGCGTGATATTGCTGGCGACGGGCATGTTGAGCGACAGGCCGTTGGCCTTGCGGTCTTCCGACAGGTACGCAATGCCGCGCCGGATCGCGTCGATCGGCGAGCGGATCGCGAGGGTCTCGTGACCTAGCCTGATCGTGCCGCTGTCGGGTAGATCGGCGCCAAAGATCGCGCGCGCCACTTCCGTTCGGCCCGCACCCATCAAGCCGGCGAAACCCAGGATTTCGCCGCGCCGCAATTCAAAGCTGACGGGTCCGAAGACATTCGCGCGCGTCAATTGATCGACCGACAGCAAGACCTCCCCGGTCGGAACGGACGTGCGCGGCGGAAATTTATCTTCGAGCGAACGGCCGACCATGCGTGCGACGACCTTATCGATGGTGGTTTCGCGGAACACGTCTGTCGACACATAACGTCCGTCGCGCATGACGGTGACGCGGTCGACGATCTCGGTCATTTCATCGAGCCGGTGCGAGATATAAATGATTCCGACGCCGGCGCGCTTCAGCTCGTGAATGATCCTGAAGAGCTGGCGGGTTTCCGTCTCCGTGAGGGACGACGTCGGCTCATCCATGATCAGCACCTCGGCGTCCAGCGAGAGCGCCTTGGCGATTTCCACCATTTGCCGTTGCGCGACCGGGAGCGTGCGCACGAGTGTTCCCGGTGCGATGTCGACACCGAGCCGGTCGAGGCAGCGCTGCGCATCGGCACGCAGGCGCGCCCGGTCGACGAATACCCCACGGCGCGGTTCACGGGCGAGAAAGATGTTCTCAGCCACCGACAGGTGCGGCACCAGGTTCAGCTCCTGGTGAATGATGGCGATGCCTGCCGCTTGAGCGTCGAGCGACGAAGCGAAGCGGCATTCGCTGCCCTTATAAATGATGGAGCCATCGTCGGGCGGGTACTGGCCGCTGATGATTTTCATCAGCGTCGATTTGCCAGCGCCATTCTCTCCGCAAACGGCATGGACTTCGGCACGCCGCAAGTCGAAACTGACGCTGTCCAGTGCGACGACGCCCGGGAAGCGCTTGGTCACGCCCGTGAGCCGCAATAATTCGCCGTTCTCGTCGGGCCGTGAGGAGCGAGCGGGGGCATCGGCAGCCGGGGCGTTTACCGGTTCGGACGCCGATACACGGGCGGACAGGGCAGACGTACGATGTTCGCCCGGAGCAACTGCGAGGCGGGCATGACCAGAATGCTGGCGCGCAGATAGAGCGCGGCGCGGCGCCGGCCGTGTTGAGAATTCCAGCAAGGCTGTCTCCAATTCGTGACGCCGCCGGGTGGGCGGGTACGTGGTTTTGTTCTCTACGAATCGAACCCGTAACCGGTGCGGCAGCGAACGGTGGGGGCAAATTGATCATAGATACGTAGTGTAAATTGGTCAAGCCACTTTTGGATTTTGATGGATGGTCTCGATCGTCTTCGTGGCCGACGCTGGCTGCGAAAGCCGAGGGGTGGAGCGACCAGCGCCCAGACTGGAGGCTTATTGCGCAGCCATGCGCACGGGTGGCCTATAATCCCTATCGAGCTTTCGTCGCGGTAAATTGGCCTGACCAAAAAGCAGTCCGATCATTCGCGCGGCGGGCGACATGCGGGTTCCAGGGAGGTTACTTGACAAGCACCCAACTCAAACAGGTCGAGACGAAACGTCTCTATCAACACATCGCCGATCAGATACGGGCGCTCATCCAGTCGGGTGGCTTCGCCCAGGGCGCACGTTTGCCTCCCGAGCGCGATCTCGCCCAGCAACTGGGTGTTTCGCGGCCCTCATTGCGAGAAGCGTTGATCGCACTGGAGATTTCGGGCTCGGTTGAGATTCGCCAGGGTTCCGGTGTCTACGTGTGCCGGACGCCCGAGCGTTCGCAGAATGCAACCGTCGCCTTGGGCGAAAGTCCGTCCGAGTTGATGCAGGCACGCGCGGTACTGGAAGGCTCGCTGATCGTGTTGGCCGCCGCGCTGATTACACCGGAGCGGTTGGCCCGCCTGCGCGAGACGCTCGATGGGATGCGCGCTCAGATCAAGGCGGGGCGTTCCCCGCTCGATCATGATCGCGCGTTCCATGTGGGTATCGCCGAGATGACCGGCAATCTCGTGCTGGTCCGGATGGTGACTGAGCTATTTGATGAGCGCCATAGTCCGATTTCAGCGCGTCTCAGCGGGCACGCGGAAACGGGGCAAACCTGGGCGGCAGCGCTCGAGGAGCATGAGACGATTTATCGCGCACTCGAGGAGCGCGACCCGCTCGCTGCTCAATCGGCGATGCGCAGCCATCTGAAGGCATCCGAGATACGGTGGACTGAGACGGGATGATGTCTTGTAAGCGTCTTTGCACACATGCGTTCACTAAATGTTGCCGGCCTCTCACGCTGTGGTGCATGGACGCCGAGATCGAAGTGGGTTCTCGATGGACATCGATTGATAACAAATGAACATCAATCATTCCAATATTTGCACTTATCGTTTATCAGGCGCCGGGTGAATATTGTCAAAATGACAATCGACCGGGCCCCTCGCGGGGTTTCTGGATTTCAGGAGACACCCCGATGCATCCCTCGTCTAGCCTTCCGACCGGACATTCGAAGGCCGCTGCGGTTTTCCGCGTAACGGCCGGGAATTTCCTCGAGCAGTTCGACTTCTTTCTGTTCGGCTTCTACGCGACGCAGATCGCCGCCGTCTTCTTTCCCGCCGCGAGCGAGTTCGCTTCGTTGATGATGACGTTCGCAGTCTTCGGCGCCGGCTTCCTGATGCGGCCGCTGGGCGCGATAGTGCTCGGTGCGTACATCGACGACGTTGGCCGCCGCAAGGGCCTCATTGTCACGCTCGGCATCATGGCGAGTGGCACTGTGTTGATCGCGTTCGTACCGGGCTACGCGACGATCGGCCTGCTCGCCCCCGCGCTCGTACTGTTCGGGCGGCTGCTGCAGGGCTTCTCGGCAGGCGCCGAGCTGGGCGGCGTGTCGGTGTATCTCGCGGAGATGGCGACGCCCGGTCGCAAGGGCCTATTCACTAGCTGGCAGTCGGCAAGCCAGCAGGTCGCGATCGTCGTCGCTGCGGGCCTCGGCTTCGCGCTTAATCAATGGTTGAGCGCGTCGGCCATCGCCTCGTGGGGATGGCGCGTCCCGTTCTTTGTCGGCTGCATGATCGTGCCGTTTATCTTCATGCTGCGCCGCAACCTGCAGGAAACCGAGGAGTTCAAGGCACGCAAGCATCGTCCGGGCATGAAGGAGGTTTTCGGTACGCTGGTTCAGAACTGGGGCATCGTGGTTGCCGGCATGATGCTGGTGGCGATGACCACCACGAGCTTCTATCTCATCACGGTCTACGCACCGACATTCGGCAAGACGGTCCTGCACCTGAGCACCGCCGACAGTCTGCTTGTGACGCTCTGCGTGGGCGTGTCGAACTTCGTGTGGCTGCCGATCGGCGGCGCGCTATCCGACAAGATCGGCCGCCGGCCGCTTCTCGTTGGCATGACGATGCTTACCATAGCGACGGCATATCCCGCGCTCTCGCTGCTCGCTCACGCGCCGTCGTTCGTCAACATGCTGCTCGTCCTCCTCTGGCTCTCGTTCATGTACGGGATTTATAACGGCGCGATGGTCGTCGCGCTCACTGAAGTGATGCCGGTACAAGTGCGCGTTGCAGGCTTCTCGCTCGCCTACAGCCTGGCTACCGCCGTGTTCGGCGGCTTCACGCCGGCCATCTCGACCGCGCTCATTCATATGACAGGCGACAAGGCCGCGCCCGGCTACTGGATGAGCTTTGCCGCGTTGTGCGCGTTTCTTGCGACTTTCGCACTCTATCGCCACCGTGCAGCGACATTGACTCCTGCGCGCTGACGCCGGGTCCGTCCCGCATGCTCACAAACACTCGATTCTGCAAGACCATAACTATGAAAAATCTACTCCTGAAACTTTGCGCGACCGCGCTCGTCGTTACTTCGGCGATTACGGCAAACGTGCGGGCCGCCGAACTGCATGTGATGAGCTCGGGCGGCTTCACCGCCGCCTCCAAGCTGCTCGGCCCCCAGTTCGAGTCCCGGACGGGCAACACGCTCGATACCGCGCTCGGCCCGTCGATGGGCAAGTCGCCCGAAGCAATTCCGAACCGGCTCGCGCGCGGCGAGCCCGCCGACGCCGTCATCATGGTCGGTTACGCGCTTGACGAGCTGATCAAGCAAGGCAAGGTCATCCCCGGATCTCGAGTCGAGCTGGCCGACTCGCGCATCGGCATGGTCGTGCGCGAAGGTGCGGCGAAGCCGGACATCAGCACGGCCGAGGGCCTCAGGCAGGCGCTGCTGCATGCGAAATCGATCGCTTACTCGGACAGCGCGAGCGGCGTCTATATCGAGCGGGAGTTGTTCAAGAAGCTCGGCATCGACGAGCAGGTGAAGTCGAAGGCCAAGATGGTCCCGCGGATTCCGGTGGCCTCGGTGGTCGCGAACGGTGATTATGAAATCGGCTTCCAGCAGGTGAGCGAACTGCTGCCCGTCCAGGGCGCAACCTTCGCCGGCAAGATTCCTGAGTCCCTGCAGTCCGTCACGCGCTTCGCGGCCGGTATTCCCGTCGGCGCGCAGCATCCGAAGGAAGCGAAGGCGCTGCTCGACTATCTCGCGTCACCCGACGTGCAAGCGGGAGTGAGAGCGACCGGGCTCGATTCCGTCGCCGCACATTGACGCAGCGTCACGGGCAGGCCTGCGCCGGACAGCCTTCCCGTCACGTGGGGGTGTCTGCCGCGGCATCATCGGCGCAGTCCGGGCGGCTGGGTCTGGCCGCGCTGAGCCTCTGCGCGAGACGTGTCCGATCGCACGCACCCTCCCACATCGAAACGAAGATCACTGCGCAGGCGTTGCTGATCACGCTTGTCAGCGCGCGCGCCTCGGACATGAAGCGGTCGACGCCCACCAGAAGTGCCACCCCGGCGACCGGCAGATCGGGAATCACGGTGAGCGTTGCGACGAGCGCGACCAGCCCGCTGCCGGACACACCGGCCGCGCCCTTGGAAGTGAGCAACATGACGGCAAGCATCGTCGCGATCTGCGGCGCGGAAAGCGGCACATCGCACGCCTGCGCGATGAACAGCGACGCGAGCGTCAGATAGATCGCAGTGCCGTCGAGATTGAACGAATAGCCCGCGGGCAGTACGAGCCCCACCACTCCTTTGTCGCAGCCCAGCGACTCCAGCTTGACGATCAGGCGCGGCAGTACGGGCTCAGTGGACGATGTTGCGAGGACGATCAGCAATTCCTCGCGCAGGTAGCGTAAGAGTCGCCAGAGCGCAAAGCCGTGCAACCGCGCGAGCGGCGCGAGCACCAGCACAAGGAAGAGCGCGCATGCGACGTAGAACGACACCATCAGTATGGCGAGCGAGCCGACCGAGCGGATGCCGAAGCGGCCGACCGTGAAAGCCATCGCGCCGAATGCCCCGAGCGGAGCGAGTCGCATAATCATCGCGAGGACGTGAAAGAGAATCTGGGCGACGCCGTCGATCAGCGCGAGCACCGGCCGGCCGGCGCTCGGATGCGAACTCAGCGAGAAGCCGAAGAGCAGCGACAGCAGCAGCACCGGCAGCACCTCGCCCTTCTCGAATGCGCCGAGCATCGTCTCCGGGATCAGGCTTAGCCCGAACTCCACAAGCCCGCGCGCTTGCGTATGCTTCGTATATTGCGCAAGGATGCTCGAATCCAGATGGTGCACGTCGATGTGCATGCCGGCGCCAGGTCGCAGCACGAACGCGGTGAAGAGCCCGAGCGCGAGCGCGACGGCCGTCAGCAGATAGAAAAGCGCCAGCGCCCGGACGATCGTGCGCCCGATGGCCTGCCGATTCGCCAGCGACGTGATGCCCGACACGATCGTGCAAAAGACGATTGGCGCGATCATCATCCGCACGAGGCCGACGAACGCATCGCTGAGCGGCTTGAGCATCGCGCCTGCCGACGGCCAGAAGTGACCGACGGTCATACCGAGCGCCATGGCCAGCAGGACCTGCATGTAGAGCGAATTGAGCGGTCTTGCCAACCTCACGATGCGGCCTTCCTTGTTGTATTCCCAGGAGCGTCACGTCGACGCATCGCCGATTGCTACGCCGCCGCGCTTCGCGTCGATGATCGCCCGGTGAAACTCCTCTGCGGCCGGTGTCAGCGGCCGTCCGCGCCGTTTCACGATTCCCACGCGTCGTTTCACCACCGGTTCGACGAGCGGCACGCTTGTGAGGATAGGGTGGTCATGTCCGGGCATAGCCATTGATGGCACCGCGGCGACACCGATCCCCGCTTCAACCAGTCCGAGCATGGTCGTGACGTGCCGCGTCTCGCACACGCTCGGCGCACGCGGCGCCACGGCTGAGAGCGCCTGGTCGAGCAACAGGCGGTTACCGGAAGTCTTGTCCACGGAAACGTATTCGTGCTCGTACAGCTCGTTCCAGGTCACGCGCTTCTTGAGCGCGAGGGGATGGTCGCGGCGGCAGGCAGCAACAAACCTCTCCTGCAGCAGCATCTTGAACTCAATATCAGGCTCCTGGCTGCCCATAAAGCTCACGCCGAAGTCGGCCTCGCCACTGATGACGGCGCCAAGCACCTCATTCGCGCTCGAGTCCAGCAGCTTGACCCTGATGCGCGGAAACCGGCGATGATAGCTTGCGATGACGTTCGGCAGAAAGTAGTAGGCCACCGAAGGCACGCACGCGATAGTCACACGCCCCAGGCGGCTCGATGAGACATCGCGGATGCCGAGCAGTGCGACGTCGAGATCGTCCAGCAGTTGCTCGGCGCTCGGCGCAAACACGCGGCCGATGGTGGTCAGCGTGACACTGCGCGTGGTGCGCTCGAACAACCGCACGCCGAGCGCTTCCTCCAGTTTGTCGATCCGGCGACTCAACGCGGGCTGCGAAATGCTGATCGCCTCGGCGGCCTTTCGGAAGCTTCCCAGCTCCACCACCGCGCGAAACGCCTGCAAGTCGGTCAAATCGAAGTTAATTCCCACGGGCCAGCCTCCGCATGTCAGATGCCGAGTATTTTGCATGATTCTGCCGGGACTACGCCGCCGCGATGGCGCGCGTCTATGCAGTCCCTGATCCATACTACGAACCTTGGGTCGTTGGTTTTGAATGATTGATGCATCGGGTTATCAATCGTCCTCGTAGTGAGACGGATGCTAGCCATTCGAGCTATTTCCGGCTTTGAGTTCGGGCTACGAACGAGCGCTGAGTTCGATCCACAGATTGCGAAGAGGCCTGCAACCGGTATATTTGCTCGAATGATGTGAAACAGGAGTCAGAGAGATGGACTTTGATTCGGCAAGTCGAAATCGTAGTGTCGCTATGCTGTTGACGTTGTCGGGCGGCTTTCTGGACGCATTCACGTATGTCGGGCATGGTGGCGTATTTGCCAACACGATGACGGGGAACGTCGCACTTCTCGGCATTCAGATAGCCGCAGGACAGTGGGCTCAAGCGGCCCGGCACATCCCTCCCTTGATCGCTTTCGTCTTCGCGGTATTTGTCGTTCATCTTCTGCGCCTCGATGCCCTCAAGCCATCGATCCGTCGTCCGGCGCTCGTTTGTCTGCTACTCGAGATCGTCTTTTTGGCCGTGGCGGCAAGCGGTCTGCTCGGTGACTTGGACGCCTGGCTTATCCCCGGCATTTCGTTTGTCGCCACTTTGCAGACGTTATCATTTACGCACGTGGAGAAGCTGACCTATACATCAGTCATGACGACAGGAAATCTGCGGCGAGCTGCGAAGAAGCTTATGGAGGGCTTTATCCCGAACTACGATAGGGCTGCGTTGCACGATGCGTCACTGCTTGGTATGGCAGGTTTCTGCTTTTTTGCTGGCGCGGTTTTAGGAGGCGTGAGCACACGGGCGCTGCATGACGGTGCACTCTGGCTTGCGGTGCTACTTCTTGTTGCAGCGCTTCTACAGATAGTCCTGCTGGTTCGCCGGCGCGGCGACGAGGCCGCCGCGCAAAGTTCCGGCGAGTGATGTTAATGTCCGTTAATTATCCTAACGATGTTCACCGCATTTGCTGGCGCAAGAAGCGCCGCGGCCCCCGCCAGATAATGGCGGGAGGTCAGACTGCCTGTTCTGTCGAAACTAGGGACGTCCTGTCCGGCCAGTTTGCCGACTATCGCGCGAGCGTCGAGCCGGACGCGGCCACCGCGAAGGCGATCTGCCCCGCGTCTGGTAACTCATCAAGCGTTTCTGGCGCGAGCACGGCTACACCATCAGCGGCACGCACGCCCTGTCCCACGGGAAGCACGAAGAGCGGATTGATTTCCGCCTCGACGATCCTGTCTCCGAGTTGCATGGCCATGCGCGAGAATGAAACGATTGCGTCCACAAGCGCCTCGACGTCGGCGCGAGGCCGTCCACGGAATCCGTCGAGCAGCGGCCACGTTTTCAGTTCGTGGATCATCGCAAGTGCTTCTTCACGCGCGAGCGGCGCGTCGGGGGACAGCAGTCGCATCGTGGTGTCCTTGAACAGCTCGGCCGTGACGCCGCCCATGCCGAGTAGCAATGCGGTGCCGAGCGGATCACGATGAAGACCAAGAATCAGTTCGGTTCCGCCGCTTACCATTTCCTGCACCAGGAAGGCATTTGCCGACACGCCAGTCGCGGTCTGGACATCATCGCGCATGCGGTTCAGGCGCGAGCCGATCTGGTCGACGTTCAGGCCGACCGCCACGCCACCGACTTCGCTCTTGTGCGTAATCTCACTCGACAGTAACTTGAGCACGACCTTGCCACCGAGTTCGCGGGCGGCCATTTCAGCTTCCACCACGCTACCCACCGTCCGTTCGCGTACCGACGCCACGCCGAAGCTTGCGAAGAGCGCTTTAGCCTGTGCTTCATTCAGGGAGCCGGCCGGGAGGTCGATTGTGTCGACTTCCGCTACAGGCGGGCGGTCGTCCGAACGCAAAGCACTGCGCATGTTTTCACCGTGGGACCACATTGCCGCGAGTGCACTCGTCACGCTTTCCGGCGAGACGAATGCGGGGACGTCCTGTTCGTTCAGCAGGCGTGTGATTTCCGGCGCATGAGGGCTCACGAAGGCCATTACGGGTTTGTCGCTGCCCGGCAGAGAGTCGCGGATCGCACCAGCCATCAGGTCAGGCATCGCGAGCCCCGACGATCCGACAATCACGACTACCGCGTCATAGGCTGGGCTATCAAGCAGCGTACGGATTGCGCCGCGCAGAAGATCTGGTTGCAAGCCGGCCAGCGTCACGTCAATCGGGTTGCGGTCGAGTACCGCATGATCGCCCGTTTGCAATGCGCGCAAGCGCACAGCGGTCGCCTCGTCAGGCGGCGGCGTCTCGAAGTTCGCCATGCCCAGACTGTCGGCGACGAGCGTGCCGGCACCGCCTGTCGATGTCAGGATGGCGACCCGTTTTCCGGGCAGCGTACGGCGTGTGGCAAGCGCATGAGGGATGTCGAGCAGGTCTGAGAAGGTCTGCGCGCGAATGATGCCGACCTGCCCGAAGAGCGCGTCATACATCCGGTCGGAACCTGCCATGGCGCCCGTGTGCGAGACGGCGGAACGGGCGCCGGACTCCGACCGGCCAATCTTGAACACCACGACCGGCTTACCCGCGGCCTGCGCGCGCAATGCGGCGCGGCGGAACCTGTCCGGATGGCGCAATCCCTCCATGTACAAGGCGATAACAGACGTTGCATCGTCGTCGACGAGATAGTCGACGAAGTCCGCCATGTCGAGGTCGGCTTCATTGCTGGTCGACACGAGCTTCGACAGGCCGATTCCGCGTGCGGCTGCCCGCGACAGCAACGAACCAAGAATCCCGCCGCTTTGCGACACCACACCGATCCCACCGACGGTAAAGCGATCGGTCTCCAATGCGCCGCTTGCCGACAGCGTGATGCGGTCAGTCAGATTGACGAGCCCGATGGTATTCGGCCCAAGCAGGCGCATGGTTCCAGCCGCTTCGACGAGTTGCGACTGCCGTTGTGCGCCTTCCTGACCAGTCTCCGCGTAGCCGCTTGCCAGAACGATCGCCGCGCTAGTGCCGCGATCGGCCAGTTCCTTGACCGCAAGATGGGCGCGTTCGGCACCTAGCAGTACGATGCCGACATCGGGCGCATGGGGCAACGACTTCACATCGGCATAGCAGCGCAGGCCGTCAATGGTCTCATAGCGCGGATTCACGGGATAGATGTCGCCTTCGAAACCGTGCTTCCTGAGGTAAGCTACCGGTCGACCGGCAGTCTTCGCCGAGTCCGCCGAGGCGCCGATCACCGCTACGCTCGCAGGGCGCATCAGTCTGGAAATAGCATTCATGTTGGTCTCCCTGGCGCTCATTTGCTTCTGTTCAGGAACGCGAGTACCGCGTCGCGATGCTCGCCGCTCGTATAACAGACGGCCTGTGCCTGGCTGCCCTGCGCGAATACCTGCGGCGCAGAGAGCTCGTAGCTCTGGTTGAGAATCGACTTGCCGAGTGCGAGGGCGGTGGGCGAGCCGACGCTCAATTCCGCAGCCCATGCGTGCGCGTCACCCAGGAGAGCGGCGGGTGCGCTGACCCGATCCGCGATGCCGAGTTGCAACGCTTCTTTTGCATCGACCTTGCGCCCGCTGAAAACAAGCTCCTTGGCACGGGCGAGCCCCACGCGGCGCGGCAGAAAGTACATGCCGCCACCGTCGGGAATCAGACCGCGCTTGATATAACTCCATGCGAAACTTGCTTCCTCTGACGCGATAACGAAGTCACACGAGAGTGCCATGTCGGCGCCGAGGCCAGCGGCCGCTCCGTTCACTGCGGCAATAGTCGGTTTGGGCATGGAGTAGAGGAGGTTGACCGTGTGATGCACGAGCTGTTGGCGCGACCAGCCGTTGAATGCAATCTCTCCGGCGGGGGCCTGCATGCGCTCAGCCATGCCGCTTACGTCACCGCCCGCGCAGAAGCCTTTACCGTTGCCCGTCAGGACCACCGCACGCACCTGACGGTCTCGTGACACTTCCTCTAGTGCTGTGACCAGTTCGAGGCGCATCTCGTTGGAGATGGCGTTGCGTTTTTCCGGACGATTTAGCGTGATCGTGGCGATCCGGGATTCGATGGTGACTTGAATGGTCGATGGGTTCATGCGTGTCTCGATAGGGGAATTGACGTCGCGGACTGCTTGATCGCGTTAGTGCAGCTTAGCCGTACATCCTGCCGAAGACATCACTCCAATTCCACACAGTGAAACTAACGCGCTGGTCGTTCGGTCAGCTGCCTCAGTTTCACTGTGTGGAATTGAGCTCTTGTCAGCGTCCTTCCGGCGTCGATAATGAATTCAACGCAGGGCACATACACGACGCACCTGTGACCACTTATAAAGACCGGAGACACCATGCAGGTAGCCCCTTCCAGTTCAATCGATGACAGCGCCACCGGGCAGCCTGAAGCAGAAGGCGTCTACCGGAAAGTCACCTGGCGGCTATTGCCGTTCCTTTTTGTGTGCTACGTCTTTGCTTATCTGGACCGTGCGAATGTCGGTTTTGCGCACCTCCAGTTCTCAAAAGACATTGGCCTCTCGGATGCCGCTTTCGGGCTGGGCGTCGGTCTGTTCTATGTCGGCTACATGCTCTTTGAGGTGCCGAGCAATCTGTGGCTCGCCCGGGTCGGTGTAAGAAAGACGCTGTTGCGCATCATGGTATTGTGGGGCATCGTCTCAGCGGGCACGGCGTTCGTCCATACTCCCACGCAGTTCTATATCGCTCGGGTTTTACTGGGCGCAGCCGAAGCAGGCTTTTTCCCGGGCGTCATTCTCTACTTCACCTACTGGTTTCCCGCAGCGCGCCGGGCGCGCGTCACGTCAATCTTCATGACGGCGATCTGCGTGTCGGGGATCATCAGCGGACCGTTGTCAGGGTGGATACTGAACAGTATGTCGGGCTTATTCGATTACAAGGGCTGGCAATGGCTGTTTCTGCTCGAAGGCTTGCCATCGGTGGTCGCCGGACTATTCGCTTATGCCTATCTGACCGACCGCCCGGAGCAGGCCACCTGGCTCTCGGACGACGAAAAGGCGTTTCTGCTTAGCGAGTTGAAGCGCGACGCGCAGACGAAAGCCGGCCGCGCGCACGGTTCGATCTGGGTGGCACTGAAGGAGCCGAAGTTCTACTTTCTGACCTTCGCGTATTTCAGCGTACCGTGGGCGAGCATCGTCGTGCATATCTGGGCGCCAAGCGTGATCCAGAAAAGCGGTGTAACAAATTTCTGGCATATCGGGCTTCTGTCTGCCATTCCTTATGTGGTCGGCGCTGCTGCGATGTACCTGCTCGGGCGCAACTCGGACCGCATGCTGGAGCGGCGGTGGCACTTTATGGCGAGCGCGCTGATGGCTGCGTTCGGCGTCGCGCTTCTGCCTGCTGCGGCGAATCACGCAGGCGTACTGGTGGCGCTGCTGTGCGTCGCGACTGCCGGTTATCTCGGCATGTTGTCGCTTTTCTGGACGATCCCGCCAGCTTACCTGTCGAGCACCGTCGCAGCGAGTGGCATTGGTCTCATCAGCAGTCTCGGTCAGTTCGGCGGCATTTCGGCTCCGACTGTGATCGGCTTTGCGTCGACCCACTTCGGCAGCAGCGCAATGGGCCTGTATGCGGTGTCGGTCGTTTCAATTCTCGGCGGTCTTGCGGTTGTGCTCGGCATCCCCGCGCGGGCGATCAGCGAACGCCGTGAGTGATGGCGGCATGCAGGCGCTTAGCCCTCGAGACGTGCGCATTCAGCGGTGATATCGTCGCGCAGGCGCAGCAGCCTCGCCGCCAGTTCACGCACGATGCTGTCCTGAGACGTTGTGGTGCGTACGCTAAAGTTAAGCACAAGCACCTGGTGTCCCGGGATGACGAGTGGTGTGGCGAGCGCGATGACTTCGGGTTGCCAGCTCGCCACACAGAATCCGTTGCGATGTACTGCTTCGACGGCGCTGGTGATTTCACGCGCAAGCATTGCCCAGTCATTTCGTCCGCGCCGCTGGAAGGTGTCCATTAGCAGCGTGAAATTCTCCTTCGGCTGCATCGCGAGATAGGCCCGGCCGAGTGACGTCAGCTCCATGGGCACGCGTTGCCCTGACACGATGGTACGCAAGGACGCGCGCTGGTTATAGCGGATTGACTCAAGGTAGACCATTTCGTGCCGGTCGGCCCCTGCAATCCCGACATTGATGTGCAATTGCTGGGCCGTTTCACGGATAAGTGGGCCTGCGGCACTCAGTACGGTCGACCCGCTACGCAATGCCTGTGCAAGACTCAGTACCGGCAGGCCAAGCCTGTAGGCCCGGCGCGCCGCATCGTGCTCGAGATAACCTTCCTGCACGAGGGTTCGCGTCAGACGGCTCACGGTCGCCTTTGGCAAACCGGTTCGTTCGGCCAGATCTCCGTTGCCGAGAAGCGCCGCACCGGGGCCAAACGCGCGAAGCAGTTCGATCCCGCGCTCGAGCGAGCGATTCAATCTGGACGGCGTGGCGACCGGTAATGCACCTTTACGATTTGCCATTTAATGTTTGATGTCGAAGTTGCCGCGTGAAGCGCGAATGCCCGGCTTGCCGATCAACGTCCCGGGTCTGTCAGATCTCGCCCCTGCAGCCAGACGACATCAGATTTCCATGCGTCGCTTGAGGTGAGCCCGCGAAGTTTTTCCTGCAGTAACGTGGACCACGCATTGACAAGACGCGACGGGCGGCTTTCTCGCAGCGTCGTAATAGCGACGGTCGAACGGATCGCAGGCCGCTCGATGCTGAGCGCCGTAAGCTCGCCGCGAGCCGCTTCCTGCTGGATCGCGATATAGGTGAGAATTGAATAACCCGCCCCCGATTTCACGAGTTGCTTTGTTAGTGCGACGCTGTCGACTTCGAGTTCTACACGTAGCCGTACACCGTGCTGAATTGCCGCCTGCTCGATTAGCCGGCGGTTGCTATGCGGGAGCCCAGGCAGGATCAGCGGGATGTCCCCGAGATCCCGGACCTGATATTCGCGCCTGGCTGACTGCGCCCCAGGCGGTCCCACGAGGAACATGGGTTCACTGAACAGGGGCCGGACATCGAAAGAATCGAGCAATGGCTGGTTATAAACGACCGCGAGGTCGACGCGCTTGTCCAGTACCCACTCCTGGAGCGAGCTGCTGAGACCTTCGCGCATGTGCAGGCTGACCCGAGGCCATAGGGTCCTGAAATCCCGGATCAGTTCGGCACCTATCAACATCCCGATTGTCGGCGGTAATCCGACGGCGAGATGGCCCCGGTCCTCGTCGGAACTGGCCCGGACCTGTTCCCCGGTTTCGCTAACCATGTGAATGATCAACTCTGCTCTTTCCAGCAGACGCGCTCCTGCTGCCGTCAGCCTTACTCCACGACCGTGGCGAACCAGTAGCGGGACGCCGATGTCCGTCTCCAGTTTCGCGATCTGTCTGCTGAGCGCTGGTTGCGCGATGTACAGGTCCGAAGCAGCCCTGCTGAAGCTACCCGCACGGGCAACATGCACAAAACTTCGTAGTTCCCGGAGGTCCATGACAGGAGAAGCTATGCCAGAAAAGCATAGGAATACATGTTTTAACGGTCTTTGTCAAAGTATTGGCCGACCGATATGCTTAACGCAAATACAAGAGCAGTTCGCAAATTTTGGAGACATCATGCTGTACCTTCCAGTCTTTCATTGCTTTCCTACGTCTGATAGCGCCCGGGTCTCGAACGGCTGGCCTACGCGGCGGCTCTCAATCTGACCGGCGCTTTGGCGCGACCCTAGTCAAACCCGCAGCTTCCACGGCGCTCCCGGCGAGGGATGCCGTCGGAATAGCTAAAGGTTTTCGTTCGGGCACTGCTCATACGACAAGGCTTGCAGTCGTCTATCTGCTGTCGCTTCGCAGTGGTACACGTAGGATACCTAATGAACGTCCTAAGAAAACTGCATGTCCAGGTACTGATTGGCCTTGCATGCGCAGTTGTACTTGGTCTCGCTGCACCCCAGTCTGCGATTGCCATGAAGCCGCTCGGACAGGGATTTATCGCGCTGCTGAAAATGATGCTCGCACCGATAATCTTCTGCACGCTGGTTCAGGGACTGGCGCATGTGAAGGATCTGCGCATGCTGGGCCGGATGGGCGTGAAGTCCCTCGTTTATTTTGAGGTTGTCAGCACTTTTGCCATGGTGCTCGGCTTTGCGATGGTCAACCTGTTCCAGCCGGGGGCGGGTCTTCACGCTTCGAACATTGCCGAGAGCGCAGAGGCGCTCAAAACAACCTCGGGCGCCGCCAATATCTCGGCGGTCAATTACCTGCTTAGCCTGATACCGCATACCCTCGTCGACGCGTTCGCAAAGGGAGATATCGTTCAGGTCCTCATCATATCGCTGCTTGCCGGGCTGGCGCTGAACATGGCGGTGGGCGCCGACTCCGTCATCCTGCGGGGAATCGATGAGGCACAGAACGTCCTGTTCCGGATGCTGGCCTTCATTATGAAACTTGCACCGCTTGGCGCGTTCGGCGCGATGGCCGCGGCGATAGGCAGCTACGGCGGAATGACGCTCGTCTATCTTCTCAAGGTCATTGTTCTGTACTACGTCACGTCCTTGTTTTTCGTGTTCGGTGTGCTCGGTTCCATTAGCTGGGGGATCGGGCTGCCATTTTTCAGCGTTCTCCGGCTGATCCGTGACGAGATCCTGCTGATATTCGGTACGGCGTCAAGCGAGGTCGCGTTTCCGCGACTGGTCGAAAAGCTGCAGAAGGCTGGGTGCGATGAAGTCGTTGTCGGATTCGTCCTCCCGGCGGGTTATAGCTTCAACCTGGACGGCACATCGATCTATATGGCAATCGCCATCGGGTTCATCGCGCAGGCGACCGACACGCCGTTCTCTCTCTGGCAACAGCTTGGACTGCTCGCCATCCTCAGTCTCACGTCGAAAGGCGGCACAACTGTCGCAGGGGGCGCTTTTGTCAAACTCGCGGCAACCCTGCAATCAGTTCACACGCTACCGGTAGGTGGCCTGGGACTCCTCTTTGGTATCGATCGCGTGATGGCCACCGCTACCGCCCTCGTCAACGTTGTGGGCAACACGATGGCGGTGTTTGCTATTTCCCGCTGGGAAGGTGCGTTCGACGCGGAAGCTTATGCGCGGGAAACCGGCAAGCGGCCCCGTAGTTCCTGTCTGAAGCTTCGCAAGCCCGCGGCCCAGGCCGGCGCAGTCCAGTCGAACTGAATATATCGTCAAAGGAAAAATTCATGCAGCGCATATCTCCCATTGACCCTGATCGCCTCGATCCAGAGCAGCGCGCAGTCTACGACTCGATTGCGAGCGGGCCTCGCAAGGGAGTCCGCGGACCCCTCGCAGTCTGGCTGCACCGTCCGCAGCTGGCGGACCGTGCACAGGCACTCGGACGCTATTGCCGGTACGACAGCAGCATTGCGCCCCGACTATCAGAACTCGCCATCCTGCTGATGGGTCGACACTGGCTCGCGGAATACGAGTGGGCTGCGCACAAACCATTCGCGCTCGAAGCCGGTTTGTCGCTGGAGGTCATCGACACTATCCGCGATGGGCGGGAGCCCACGTTCGCGCAGCAGGATGAAGCACTGGTCTATGCCTTCATGAAACAACTTCATGAGAATCGCGCAATCAGTGATCAGCTTTATAGCGACCTCGCGCGCGCCATAGGACAGAACGGACTCGTTGATCTGGTCGGCATCGCCGGCTATTACACCCTGATCTCGATGACGATCAAGGTGTTCGAGGTGCCACCTCCGGCTGGCGTCGCGCCCGAACTGCCCAACACATTTGATTGAGGTAACTACTATGGAAACGTCATTGAACAGCAGCCATTTCAGCAATTACGCAGGCCGCCTTAAGGGAAAAGTGGCAATTGTCACCGGGGCAGGTTGCGTAGGCCCGGGATGGGGCAATGGACGCGCCGTCGCGGTCCTTTTTGCGCAGGCAGGTGCGACCGTGTTCGCCGTCGACAAAAGTGCGGAGGCGATGGATGAGACGGTGCGCCGTGCACGAGAAGCAGGTGGCGAAGTAACCGCGCACACGTGCGATGTTACCGACAGCGCAGCAGTGGAGGCAATGGTCGCTGCATGCAGGGGCAAATATGGCCGGGTGGACATTCTGGTCAACAACGTCGGCGGCTCTGCTTCTGGCGGTCCGGTAGCACTGCCGGAGGACAAATGGGATGCCCAGGTGGCGTTCAATCTCAAAAGTGTCTACCTGACCTGCAAGCACGTCCTGCCTGTTATGGAAGAGCAGGGAAGTGGGGCGATCGTCAACACGGCATCGACCTCGGGCATTCGCTGGACGGGGTCCGCGCAGGTCGCCTACGCAGCTTGCAAGGCAGGGGTGATCCAACTCTCAAAAGTCGTCGCTGTCGAGTACGCAAAAAAGGGCATCCGCGTCAATACCGTTGTCCCGGGCCAACTTCACACGCCGATGGTTGAAGTCCGACTGGCCGGTCAACGGGCCGGTGGGGATGTGGACAAGCTGCTCGAAAGCCGGGTCGCGCGTATCCCGCTTGGATTCATGGGCGATGGACGCGATACGGCAAACGCTGCCCTGTTCCTTGCCTCGGACGAAGCCCGGTTCATTACGGGTACCGAGATCGTTGTGGACGGTGGTATGACCGCGCGGTGCGATTGATGATGGTGAGCGCCCAGGCAGGCGGATTGTGGGACTGCCACACCCATATCTACGGCCCGTGGAAGTCGTTTCCGCTTCCCGATGATGCTGCCTACCGGCCAGCTGAAGCGCCGATGACCCGCTTGCTGGAAATGCATCAGGGACTCGGCATTTCCCACGGCGTGCTGGTTCAGGCCGCCTGCTATGGGACGGATCATCGCGCGTTGCTTGCCGCACTCGCGATCACTGAGGGCCGCTACCGCGGTGTGGCGCTAATCGACGGCACAGCCGACGACGCAACGTTGCAGAAAATGCACGACGGCGGAATTCGAGGGATTCGTTTCAACTTCATGGGGCATCTACCGGGAGAGCGCAATCTGGACCAGTTGCGCGTGCTCGTTGAGCGGATAAAGCCTTTCGGGTGGCATGCCCTGCTGCACGGCCAACTGCGGCAGCTCCTGCCGGTGCTTGACGCATGGAGCGATCTGGATATCCCACTGGTGATCGACCACATGGGGCGCGAGGAAGCGACGCGCGAACCCGATGAATCACGGCTCAAGGAACTGGCAAAACATCTTCGTCACACGAAACGCTGGATCAAGTTATCTGGTGTTGACCGGATGATGAAAGGTGTGCCGTCATCCTGGACCGCGGCGATACCCGTCGCAAGGATGTTGCTCGCCGCTGCCCCGGAGCGGGCCATCTGGGGCACGGACTGGCCGCACCCGAACGTGCAGGGCAACGTTCCGGACGACGCGTGTCTGCTCAGGTTCGTCCAGGACGTTTGCGGCGATGACAAAACGAAAGAGGCGGTACTCGTGGATAACCCACGGCGTCTGTATTTTTAACGGTGGACTTTTCAATGCAATCGATAGCAACCCATGCCGTGGCCTCGTCTGACGCCGAACAATCAGCCTGCCGGAAGGCGGCATGGCGGCTGGTGCCTCTCCTCGCTCTGGCGTACTTTGTCAATTATCTGGACCGTACTAACGTCGGCTTTGCCGCCCTGACCATGAACCGCGACCTCGGCTTGACAGCTTCGGAGTTCGGCTTCGCGGCAGGCATTTTCTATGTCGGATACTGCCTGTTTGAAGTACCCAGCAACCTCGCGCTCTATCGATACGGTGCGCGCAAATGGCTGGCGAGAATCATGATCAGTTGGGGACTGTTTGCTGCTGCCACGAGTCTCGCAGCAGGTGCCACGAGTTATTCGCTTATCCGCCTGCTTGCCGGGATCGGCGAGGCTGGGTTCTTCCCGGGAGTGATCTTCTACCTGACGCTCTGGTTTCCATCCCAGTATCGCACGCGCATGATGGGATGGTTTCTGGCAGCGATTCCGCTTTCATCGGTATTCAGCGGCCCGCTTTCTGTTTCCATGCTGAAGCTGGACGGGTCGTTCGGCCTGCATGGATGGCAATGGCTCTTTATCCTTCAAGGGCTGCCAGCCTGTGTTCTCGGTGCCCTGTGCCTCATTGTTCTTACAGACACCCCAGACAAGGCGAAATGGCTAACTCCTGATGAACGTGCGGCGCTCCAATCGGCGATCAGCAATGAGCAGCAGGGCCGTCCCGGCGAGCACAGCTTCTCCCGTTCGCTCCGGGACACCCGCGTCTGGCTGCTGGCTGCGATCCTGTTCAGCTACATCATCGGTATCCTGGGGATCGGGGTATGGCTTCCCACGATTCTCAAGACCCATCACCTGTCGGACACCCAGGTCGGTTTTGCGACCGCGCTCCCTTATGTCGTCGCGAGTGTTGCGATGCTGACGTGGGCTCGTGTGGTAGCGAAGTCGCGCCGGTACGTGAAGCATCTCGCATTGACATGCGGGCTCGCGGCGATCGGATTTTTTGGTTCGGTAGCATCGGACAGTCTGATGCCAGCCATGATAGGACTGACCGCTGCATTAGTCGGGCTGTCATCCGTCAGGACCTGCTTCTACAGCATTCCAGCCACGTTTCTCAGCCAGGAAGCACGGGCGGGAGGCCTCGCCTTCATCAACGCAGTGGGTAGCCTTGGTGGCCTCTGCGGTCCGTACATGGTGGGCTGGCTCAAGGACGTCACAGGCTCGTTCAAGGCGGGGTTGATCGGTATGGGAAGCATGCTGGTGCTTGCCACAGTCCTGACGCTTGTTCTCAGAAAAATCATCAAGGAGGATTAAGGCCATGGCTGACAATATCTGGCAGCGCAGCATGCGCACGCCCGATCCATCGATCATCATTGTGGACAAACGCTTTGAGCGTTACCGGCTTGCACATGCGACCGTTGAGCGCCTGTGGACCGGGACCCGATGGGGTGAGGGGCCCGTCTGGTTCGGCGACGCCCGCGCGCTGCTCTGGACAGACCTTCCCAACGACCGGATCCTGCGGTGGGACGAACAGACGGGCGCGGTCGCGCCCTATCGTGCCCCGTCCAGCAAGGCCAACGGCCTCACCCGCGACCGGCAGGGACGACTCATCGCCTGCGAACACGGGCAGCGACGCGTTACGCGCACGGAATATGACGGCCGGGTAACCGTCATCGCGGACAGCTACCAGGGCAAGCCGTTGAATTCGCCGAACGATGTGGTCGTATCAGGCGACGGCGCCGTCTGGTTTACTGACCCCCCGTTTGGACTGGTTAGTGATTACATGGGCCAGATCGCGGAGGCCCAGCTTCCGGCAAGCATTTACCGCGTCGATCCCGGTAACGGCTCCATCACCTGTGTCGCGGACGATGTGCCCGGGCCGAATGGCCTCGCGTTCTCACCGGACGAGCGGATCCTGTATGTCGTGGCATCGCGTGCCCGTCCGCGGGCCATCGTTGCTTTCAACGTGGAAGACAGAAGGAGTCTCCGGGACGGGAGAGTGCTCATCGACTCAGGAGACGGCACGCCTGACGGTTTTCGGGTGGACGTCGACGGAAATCTTTGGTGTGGGTGGGGCACCGGCACGGCCGAATTGGATGGAGTACGCATATTCGCGCCGGATGGAGCCGCGATTGGTCACATCAGATTGCCGGAACGATGTGCAAACCTGTGTTTCGGTGGGCGTGATCACAATCGCCTCTTCATGGCGGCTACATCGTCCCTTTATTCGCTCTACGTGAACACACGCGGCACTGTCTGACGCCGGCAAAAAAATTAGATTAATCAAGGAGACAAAACGATGGTGTCGAAAAGAAAGCCCTTTCACGCGAAGTTACTGATCGCGTTGTCCTGGGCGACAGTCGCGGCGGCATCGGCGCACGCGGCCGATGTTCATGTTCTGGCCACGGGCGCCCTGTCCGCCGCTTTCCGGACTCTCGGACCAGGCTACGAGCGCGAGACGGGTAATCACCTCATCGTTTCATGGGGCCCTTCTTATGGGACGTCTGCGGACGCACTGCCTATGCGCATCAGGAATGGCGAAGCGATGGACGTTTGTTTCATGATCGGCGCTGCGCTTGATGAACAGATCAGGCAAGGCAAGTTCATTGCGCAATCGCGCGTTGATGTGGCTCAGTCGCGCATCGGTGTTGCGGTGATGGCCGGCGCGCCGAAGCCGGACGTGAGTACGGTGGAACAGCTGCGCAATGCACTGCTGGCGGCAAAGTCAGTGGCGTTCTCTGAAGGCGCGAGTGGAACCTATATCACCGGCACGTTGTTTCCGAAGCTTGGCATCGCGGATCAGATGAAAGCAAAGAGCATCCAGATAAAAGGAAAAGAACTGGTCGGAAATGCTGTCAGGCGGGGCGACGCGGAACTCGGCCTCCAGCAGATCAGCGAGCTTCGCGCCATCGATGGAATCCAGTATGTCGGGCCGCTTCCGCTGGAAGTTCAGAAGACGAGTGTCATATCCGCTGCAGTAGCGCGTGACGCAAAAGAACGTGCGGCGGCTGAAGCGCTCATCGCATATCTGAAAACGCCAGCGGTCTCGGCAACGCTTGAAAAGACCGGACTTGATCCGGTAGCCAAGAGCAAATAAAGCGCATTCGCTCGTGTACTGCGGCCCCCACTACGGACCGCAGGCTCAACCTTAATTTTCCATATTGGACCCCGCGAGGCCCGAAGGAGACGTCATGACATTTAAAAGAATCGCAATCCTGGTTTTACTCGCAGGCTTGAGCACGGCCTGCACCACGCCTTCAGTATCGAGTCAGAGAATGGAGCGAACGCTCGTCAAGCGGGGCGACGTACAGATTGAGACCATCAGTCAGGGCAAAGGTCCCGTCATTGTCATCCTGCCGTCGTTAGGTCGCTCCGCTGAAGACTATGACGAGGTTGCCCGGCTGCTGGCGACCGACGGCTTTCGCGTCCTGCGCCCCGAGCCTCGCGGCATAGGGCAGAGCAAAGGGCCAATGGAGGTTGACATGCATGCGTTCGCCGCAGATGTCGCATCCGTACTCGACCAGGAAAAGACTGGCCCGGTTGTGGTGGTTGGACACGCGTGGGGCAGCCAGCCGGCGCGCATGCTGGCAGTCGATCGTCCCGATCTCGTGCGCGGCCTGGTGATGGCTGCCGCGTCGGCAGGCAAACTGCCTCCGGGCTCGACGGAGAAACCCTATGGACGGTTGCGCGAGGCGATCGACGGTTCGGGAAATCTGGCGCTACCTGAATCGCAGCGACTCAAGTACCTCAGGCAGGCGTTCTTTGCCCCGGGTCATGATCCGCGACCGTGGTTGACCGGGTGGTTCCCACAAGCGCACGAGGCGCAGGCCCACGCGCGGGACATTACCCCTGTTGACGCCTATTTCGCTGGAGGTTCGGCTCCTATCCTGGATCTGCAGGCTCAGTACGACGCCGTGGTCGTGCCGAATGTATTCAAGCCGATGCTGGGCGAGCGCGTGACGGTCCAGGTTATCGATGATGCCGGTCATGCGATGGCACCCGAGCAGCCGCGCGCGATGAGCGCCGCAATCGCGCATTTTGCGCGTCGCATTTACGCACAGTGATCACAGAGATAGTCGCCTTGTCCTGCCACAAGGATGCTTGAGGAAAAACAGAATGAAACTCGTAACGTACAGCGGTGCTTTGATCGTCGCAGCGACATTATCATCCCACGCTCTCGCTGCCACCAGCGACTCGATGGTTCGTGATGACATCGTGACAAGAGGCAATGTTCAGATAGAGGTATTGAGTCAAGGGCAGGGGCCGGCCATCGTCATCCTTCCTTCGCTTGGCCGGTCGGGGCGCGACTATGACAAGGTTGCCGGGCTCCTCGCAGAAGACGGCTTTCGCGTGCTGCGCCCGGAGCCACGCGGCATCGGACGCAGCAAGGGGCCGATGGAAAATCTCAGCGTGCACGACTTTGCGGCCGACGTCGCTACAGTGATCGAGCAGGAGCAGGCGGGTCCAGCCATCGTTGTTGGGCACGCCTGGGGAAATTTTGCTGCACGTCAACTGGCGGCCGACCGGCCGGATCTCGTCAAGGGCGTGGTGCTTGCCGCCGCGTCCGCGGGTAAGGTGCCGCCCGGGTCGAAGGAACAGCCAATCAGCCCTGAGATGCGCAAGGCGATTGATGGCGCGGGAGACCTTCGTTTGCCTGCATCACAGCGGCTGGAGTACCTGCGCGAGGCATTCTTTGCACCGGGGAACAACCCGCGAGTCTGGCTTGACGGATGGTACCCCGCGACGCACGAAGCAGAATCGCATGCGCGCAACACGACACCCGTGGACGATTACTTTGCTGCGGGTAACGCCCCGATTCTCGATCTGCAGGCCGGGCACGATGCGGTTGCCCCACGCAGGTTTTCCCAGGTACTCAAATCGATGCTCGGCGACCGTGTGACAGTCGTCGTCATTCCTGATGCCGGGCATGCGCTTGCCCCTGAACAGCCGAAAGCGGTGGCCGACGCGATTTCCGCGTTTGCGAAAGGGCTCCAGGTGCGACAGTAAACTGGTCCGCTTCGACTCGGATCAGCGTGTCAACCTGCACCGCGAGCCGATAGACTTCCGAAGCGCGATCAACAGGCCGGTCACAGTGGTTAAACAGGCTATGCAACTCGTTGCGCTTACTCGAATCGTATAGATCTACCGCAACCGGATGCGCAATTCTGTGAAGCTGCCTCTCTACGAGCGTTCCGGCCTTTGGCTGATGCTGAAACGAATCGAGGAGCACCGTCTCTCCCGGCCTCGCCCCGGGCACTGGTAGCAGATGAGTGATCGAACGCACGACCGATGAGTTCCACTGGCTACTCGACGACACAGAAATCGACGCGGTGCGCCGCCATTTCAGGCGGCATTACGTCCACGTGAACTGAACCGTATCCGTGACGTTCTTGCTGTTAAGGCAAGCCACAACATCACAGCGTTTGCAATCGCTATGAGCCTGTGCGGCTGCTGGTGTCCATTACTTCTGCTAGCCATGTTCACCGCATTTGGGATGCGGACGAAAAGTGGGGGGAGTTCGTTCAATGTCCAACGACCTCGGGCGATCTGAAGTGCGGGTATCGTTTTCGAAAGCAGCTTTCCAGTCTTGCGTCGAGCAGCTCAACGCGGGTCTGTAGCAGATAGTGAGCCCCTTCATGGACCAACGCATTTGTTGCCGGCACTGTCAGGTTGCCCAAGATGCGGCGGTAGAATGAAGTGATGAAGAAAACGAAATCGCTTTATCATGGCCACCGATTCCCTGCTATTGTCATCAGCTGCGCCGTTCGCTGGTACTGCCTTCCGGTTCAGCCTGAGCCTGCGCGACATCGAGGAATTGTTGCTCGAGCGCGGCGTCATGGTCACTTTCGAAACGATCCGTTGCTGGTGCGACAAGTCGATGCGGCGCAGGCCGGGCAGCACCTGGCACCTTGACGAAATGTTCGTGACACTGCGCGGCGAGCCGTATCTGTTGTGGCGGGCGGTCGACGAGCATGGTGCCGAGCTCGACGTGCTGATACAAAAGCGGCGCGACAAGGCCGCGGCCAAGCGCTTCTTCCGGCGGGTGCTGCGATCAAACTCGGTGCCGCCCAAGATCGTTACCGACCAACTTCGCAGTTATCCGGCGGCAAAGGCCGATATTCCTGAACTCGCTCAGGTATAGCACGTCTTTGTCAAAGCCGCTGCTCGCGTGAACAACCGCGCCGAGAATAGTCACCAGCCAACCGCAGGCGGGAACGCCAGATGTGCGGCTTTCGCGATGCGCGTCGCACGCAGGCTTTTCTCTCATGCTTCGGCCCGATACGTCAGCACTTCGCGCTCCCAAGACATCAGGTGAACGCTGCTCGTCATCGCGCCATGCTAAAAGAACGCCTCCCCACATGGCATGGTTGGACTATCCCCGTCGCAATCGAGACAGCTATCTGGTAAAGATAACTACTTGTATGCCACACGGTTCGCCTACAGTCGCCAACCTGACAACGCCCTGGCCGCCATTCCCTCGAGGCGGCGGTCTCCGACGCACTCGCGATGGTTGCGATCGCGCACATCGACCAGACGCACGAAAGCGACATGTCCTTTCTGACGCGTCTCGACAAGCGTTACGACGCCGCGATGAACGTCAAGGATCCGAACCTGCTGTTCATGCCCATTGGCTCCGGCAAGACGGCGAGCGGGAAAGCGCTTACGGTGCTGAACCTGACGCGTGCTGTCGGCGACACGCACCGCTAACACGTCGCGCAGCGTGAGAGCTATTCGGCCGTACGGGCGCACTACCACTCAAACACCAAGGGAAAGCGGAAGTTTGTCGTTGTCGGCGGCGAAAACAACAGGAACGTGAAAGTACTGCCCGAAGACTATGCGACTAAGGCCGAAGCGCGATCGGCCCCCGAAGGCGAGTTTGCACGCACGCAGCGCAGTCAGGCGACGTAGTGAGTGATCGTCTGGACGCGATATACGATCAGATCGAACGTCTGAAGGCCGGGGTCCGCGCCAAGGTAGAGCATCCATTCCGGATCATCAAGCGCCAGTTTGGCTATACGAAGACACGATACCGGGGTCTCATGAAAAACACTGCCCAGATCACGACGCTGTTTGCGCTGGGCAATCTGTGGATGACGCGTAAGGTGCTGCGCAAAGCGTGAAGCACGCGGACGCAGACGCCATGAGTCTCAAACGCGCGTCGCCACGGTTCGAATAAAACTGTGTTCGAGGTCCAGCATCTTCGCCGACACTGCAACGCGGGCCGCAAACCGCGCGACGTGCAGGAAACGGGTTGTGCAGACCTTCCCTAGCGCTCACGCGCTTTTCGTCTTTGAGGCCGCAGCCCGCTGCGGCAACTTCACGCGTGCGGCCCAGGACCTCTACGTTAGCCAGCCGGCGGTGAGCCGCATGCTGTCAAAGATGGAGGAGCATCTGGGAGTACGGCTGTTCGAGCGACTCAACAGCGGAATGGAGTTAACCGAATATGGGAAAATCCTTTTCGCGGGGGTTACGGACGGGCTCGGGCGGATTGAACGCGCGATCGAGGAAATTGAAATCCGGAAGACCGGTGCCGAGACGGTCACGCTATCAGTGTCAACCGCGTTCGCTACTCATTGGCTGATGCCACGACTGCACCAGTTGGTCAAAGCGTTCCCTAAGGAAACGCTGATTAATGTGTTGCCCGTTCGGCTTGCAGATGAAGCGGCGCCGAACTTTCCGGCTAACGAATCAAATCGGCGCTCATTTCGGTGAATTTGGCTCGTGCACGAGCCTCTGTGCTCGCATTTTTCACACGCATGGCGGACTGCTCCCATGAACCGATCGCAACAGATTTCGCGCAATCACCAGATTCGCCAGAGCGAACAGGCTGAACAGTTGCGCCGTGTTCTTGGCCAAGCCCTTGTATCGGGTCTTGCGATGGTGAAAGAGGTTCTTGACGATATGGAACGGATGCTCGACCCGCGAACGGATCTGCGCCTTGGTTCGTTCGACCGCCACCACCAACTCCTTCAGCGGGCCTTCCTGCATCGCTTTGATCTTTCCGCGCTTGACCGCGACGTGCCACTTCACGGTCTTGCCCTTCATTTCATCGCGCTTGTCTACGCCAATGTAGCCCGCGTCGGCGAACGCCTGCCCTTCATGCCCGTGCAGCAGGGCATGCGCTTGCGACACATCCGACACGTTGGCCGCCGTGCCGACCACACTGTGGATCAGGCCAGAATCGGCGTCGACTCCAATGTGGGCCTTCATGCCAAAGTGCCATTGGTTACCTTTCTTGGCCTGATGCATCTCAGGGTCGCGGCTCTTCGCGGCGTTCTTGGTCGACGGCGGCGCTTCGATGATCGTCGCATCAACCAGCGTGCCTTCCTTCATCAGCAGTCCTCGCTCACACAGCGAGATGCCAATCTCGTCGAACAGCTTCTGTGTCAATTCGTGTTCGATCAGCAGGCGCCGGAACTTCAACAGCGTGGTCGCATCCGGCACGTTCTCGACCGCCAGATCGATGCCGGCGAAGGCGCGCAACGCGATGCTGTCATACAGCGCGTCTTCCAGTCCTTCGTCCGACAGCCCGTACCACTGTTGCAGGAAGTAGATCCGCAACATTCGCTCCAGGCCAATCGGCGGACGGCCTCGCGTGCCCTTCGGGTAATGCGGCTCGATTGCCGACAGCAAGCGCTCCCACGGCACGATCTTCTCCATCTCGGCCAGGAAGCGTTGGCGCCTCGTCACGCGCTTCTTGCCTGCAATTTCCGCTTCCGCGAAGCCGATCTGCCTCTTCATCGTCGTGGGTCCGTTTCGTGAGCTGCCTTCTATAACGTCCTCGGCTACCTCAGCGATGACCGCCGAGCTTCATTAATCAGCGTTTCCCTA
>NZ_FNCJ01000025.1 GCF_900100735.1 Paraburkholderia phenazinium
GTGACGCTGGGCGTGTCGTACAGCAACACGCAGTACAAGGCGAGCAGCTTCTCTCTCTTCAAGGGCAAGGAGACCTTCAACTCGGCGGGCGCGACGGCCTCGTGGCAGGTCAACCCGGCGCTGCGCGTCGCGGCGGGCTACGACTACACGGCGGGCACGTCGATCCAGGGCCAGTCGGGTCCGAAGTACAACCAGTTCAACCTGTCGACGTTCTACTTCCTGTCCAAGCGTACGGCGCTGTACGGTCTGGTCGGCTATCAGAAGGCGAGCGGCAAGACTCTCGACCAGTACGGCAACATCGTGAACGCGACGGCGTCGATCGGCGACGTGGCGAACGGCATTTCGTCGGCCGGCGACACGCAGACGCTGGTGCGTGTGGGTATCCGTCACACGTTCTAAAACACGCAGCCATAGCGGCCGCGGCGAGGTCTTGCCGCGGCCGCATACGGTCCGCCCGCCGCGCGAGAGCGATAGCAGCGAGCGCGCGGCGGACGCACAAGACGATTGGGACAGACCTATGTTGAAAGCAAAATGGCTCCGCCAGGCGGTGGCCGCGGCCGCTGCGAGCGGCCTTGCGTTGTTTGCCGGCCAGGCCGCGCAGGCAGCCACCGAAATTCAGTTCTGGCATGCGATGGAAGCCTCGCTCGGCGAGCGCGTGAACGCCATCGCCGACGATTTCAACGCATCGCAAAGCGAGTACAAGATCGTGCCGGTCTTCAAGGGCAATTACGACCAGACCCTGGCGGCGGGCATCGCAGCTTATCGTAGTGGTGACGCGCCGGCGATCCTGCAGGTCTACGAAGTCGGCACCGCGACGATGATCGGCGCGAAGAAAGCCGTCGTGCCGGTGTGGAAGGTGTTCCAGGATGCCGGCGTGCCGCTCGATACGCACGCCTTCGTGCCGGCGATTGCCAGCTACTACAGCGAAGCGAAGACCGGCCGCCTGATTTCGATGCCATTCAACAGCTCGACGCCGATCCTGTACTACAACAAGGACGCGTTCCGCAAAGCCGGGCTTGACCCGAACCGTGCACCGCAGACCTGGGACGAAGTCGCCGCCGACGCCGCGAAGTTGAAGGCGAGCGGCATGGCCTGCGGCTTCTCGACGGCCTGGCAGGGCTGGACCCAGCTTGAAAATTACAGCGCATGGCATGGCGCCCCGTTTGCCACGAAGAACAACGGCTTCGACGGTCTCGATGCGTCGCTCGAATTCAACCAGCCGCTGCAGGTGAATCACATTGCCTTCCTGGCCAACATGGCGAAGCAGGGCACGTTTACCTACGCGGGTCGCAAGGACGAAGCAAACTCGAAGTTCTATAGCGGCGATTGCGGCATTGTGATCAACTCGTCGGGTGCGCTTGCCACGATTCGCAAGTCGGCGAAGTTCGATTTCGGCACCGGCATGATGCCGTACGACCCGTCGGTGAAGGGCGCGCCGCAAAACGCGATCATTGGCGGCGCGAGCCTGTGGGTGCTAGCCGGCAAGAACCCGCAAGTCTACAAGGGCGTAGCGAAGTTCCTCGCCTATCTCTCGAGCCCGGCAGTCGCCGCCAGGTGGCATGAAGACACCGGCTATCTGCCGGTGACTCAGGCCGCTTACGAACTCGCCCGTCAGCAAGGCTATTACGCCAAAAACCCCGGCGCCGAGACGGCCATCAAGCAGATGCTGAACAAGCCGCCGCTGCCGTACACGCAGGGCTTGCGTCTGGGCAACATGCCGCAGATCCGCACCGTGGTCGACGAAGAGCTCGAGCAGGTGTGGGCCGGTACCAAGACCCCGCAGCAAGGGCTCGATGCGAGCGTCGCACGTGGCAATGAACTGCTGCGCCGTTTCGAGCAGCAGCAGAACTAGTCAGTCAAGCTAACTTTTTCATCTGGGCTTCTCCGTTGGGCGGCTGCGCATCCGTGCGGCCGCCGTTTTTTACTTTCTACAAGCGCTTGTCTTCGATGCCAGCCAGCTTCAAGGGTCGCTCCCGCATCAGCTCAAGTTTTACCGCGAGTCCGCTGCCGTATCTGCTGCTCGCGCCGCAATTGATCATCACGCTCGTGTTCTTCGTCTGGCCGGCCGGTGAAGCGCTCTGGCAGTCGACGCAGGTGCAGGACGCATTCGGCACCTCGAGCGAATTTGTCGGCTTCGCCAATTTTACGCGGCTATTCCACGATCCCCTGTATCTCGCCTCGTTCGGCACGACGCTGGTGTTTTCGGCGCTGGTCACGTTTCTGGGGTTGTTCGCGGCCTTGTTGCTCGCCGCCGCGGCTAATCACGTGACGCGCGGTGTGCGCGTCTATCAGACCTTGCTGATCTGGCCGTATGCGGTTGCGCCGGCAATTGCCGCCGTGTTGTGGGGCTTCATGTTCAACCCGAGTATCGGTCTTGTCACCTACGGGCTGGCGAAGCTTGGCATTGTCTGGAATCACGCCTTGAACCCGGGCCAGGCGATGACGCTGGTGGTGCTGGCCTCGGTCTGGAAGCAGGTCAGCTACAACTTTCTGTTCTTCTATGCGGGGCTGCAGGCGATCCCGCGCTCGCTGATCGAAGCGGCTGCCATCGACGGCGCCGGTCCAGTGCGGCGCTTCTTCAATATTGCGTGGCCGTTGCTGTCGCCGACCAGCTTCTTTTTGCTGGTGGTCAATCTTCTGTACGCGCTATTCGATACGTTTCCCGTCATCGATGCCGCCACCGGCGGCGGTCCGGGGCAGTCCACCCGCACGCTGATCTACAAGATCTTCGACGAAGGTTTCAAAGGACTGGATATCGGCAGCTCCGGCGCGCAATCGGTCGTGCTGATGCTGATCGTGGTGGCGTTGAGCGTGGTCCAGTTCCGCTTCATTGAGAAAAAGGTGCAGTACACATGATCGAGAATCGCAAATGGTTCGACGTGTTCTGTCATGCGTTGCTGATCGCCGGTGTCGTGATCACGGTTTTTCCCGTGTATATCGCGCTGTGCGCGGCCACGCTCAGCGCTCGCGAGGTGCTGACGGTGCCGATGCCGCTCGTGCCCGGCACGCATCTGTTCGAGAACGTCGCCACGGTGCTGCGCGCGGGCACTGGGTATGCCGGCAATCCGTTCGGCCGCATGCTGCTCAATAGCCTCGTGATGGCGCTCGTCATTTCGCTCGGCAAGATCGCCGTGTCGATCCTCTCGGCGTACGCAGTGGTGTTTTTCCGCTTCCCGCTGCGGCAGGCCTCGTTCTGGCTGATCTTCGCGACGCTGATGCTGCCCGTCGAAGTGCGCATCTTCCCGACGGTTGCCGTGGTCTCGTCGATGCATCTGACCGATACCTATGCAGGCCTCACCTTGCCGTTGATCGCTTCGGCGACCGCGACTTTCCTGTTTCGCCAGTTCTTCAAGACGCTGCCCAACGAATTGCTCGAAGCCGCGCGCATCGATGGCGCCGGGGCGGTGCGTTTTTTCATCGACGTCGTGCTGCCGCTCTCCAGAACGAATATCGCGGCGCTCTTCGTCATCACCTTTATCTACGGCTGGAACCAGTATCTGTGGCCGATTCTCACGACGAGCGTCACTTCGATGACGACCGCCGTGGTCGGCATCAAAAGCATGATCGCGAGCGGCGACACGGCGACGGAATGGCAACTCGTGATGAGCGCCACGCTGCTCACCATGCTGCCGCCGCTGGTCGTGATCCTGGCGATGCAGCGCTGGTTCGTCAAAGGTCTCGTCGACGCGGAAAAGTGATCCGCGCGCAGCACAGCCTGACTCGAAAGCTCAATTCCAAGGAAACCTACGCGTGGCAACTCTTACATTCAGCGCGGTGCAGAAAGCATACGCCGGTCAGCAGCCGGTCTTGCAGGACATTGATCTGAACGTCGCCGATGGCGAATTCGTCGTGCTGGTCGGCCCGTCGGGCTGCGGCAAGTCGACCCTGCTGCGGATGGTGGCGGGGCTCGAAAGCGTGACGGCGGGGCAGATCGCGATCGGCTCGCGGGTCGTCAACAACCTGGAGCCGAAAGAGCGCGATGTAGCGATGGTGTTTCAGAACTACGCGCTCTATCCGCATATGAGCGTGGAAGAGAACATTGCCTACGGCCTGAAGATCCGCGGCACACCGGCCGCGACGATCCGCGAGCGCGTCGCGGCTGCCGCCGCGATGCTCGAACTGGGGCCGTTGCTCGCGCGCCGGCCGCGTGAACTCTCTGGCGGCCAGCGGCAGCGGGTGGCGATGGGCCGCGCGATGGTGCGCGAGCCGGCGCTGTTCCTGTTCGATGAGCCGCTCTCGAATCTGGACGCGAAGCTGCGCGGCCAGATGCGTGTCGAGCTGCGCAAGCTGCATGCGCGGCTCGGCACCACAAGCCTGTACGTGACGCACGATCAGGTCGAAGCGATGACGCTGGCGCAGCGGGTCGTGGTGCTCAATGGCGGCCGCATCGAGCAGATCGGCGCGCCGGCGGAAATCTACGAACGGCCCGCCAGCACCTTCGTGGCGAGCTTCATGGGGGCGCCTGCGATGAACCTGCTCAGGGGGCGTTTCAGCGCATCGGGGCAGACCTTCGCGGTAGCGGGCGGCCCGAGCTTGCCGCTCGCGGGCGTTGAACAGTCAGGCGTGACGCTGCAAGCCGACGGCGAATATGTGCTGGGGATCCGCCCGGAGCACATTGTGTGCGGCGAGCGCGCGGCGGCAGACGCTCACGCGTGCGTTTCACTGGAGGTGGAGGTCTGCGAGGTGCTCGGCGCGGACAATCTCGCACATGGAAAATGGCAGGGGCAAAGCCTCGTGGTGCGCTTGCCTCATCATCAGCGGCCGGACCCCGGCGCGGTGCTGCAGGTGCTGCTGCCGCCAGCGCAGATGCATTTCTTCGACGCGCACAGCGGGCGCCGGGTCGCCTGAGCGGCTGTCTTTGAGGGACTGCTTTTAAGCGACTCTCTTACTCGCAGGTGCGCCGCACGACGCTCGAGACGGGCACCGCGCGCACTCGCGATGCGCCGCGAAACGAATCCATCCGCTCCAGCAGCATCTCGACCGCGACGTTGGCCAGTCCTTCGGTATCCTGCCGAATCGTCGACAGCTCATAGTTCTCATAGCTCGCCGCCGGGATATCGTCGAACCCCACCACGGCGATATCCTGCGGCACGCGCAGATTGAAGCGCTGCCGCGCGATATCGATAAAACCGAGCGCCAGCAGGTCCGACGAGCAGAACACGCCGTCGGGCCGTTGCTGTTGCGGCTCGCCCAGCAGTTGCAGCGCGGCCTTCACGCCGCTCGCGTAATCGTCGGCGGGGGTGACGACCGTGACGACCGGCTCGCCACTCGCACCGACCACGCCTTTTACGGCACGCACGAATGCAGCACGGCGCGACTTGCCGCTATAGCTCGTCTTGCTCGGGCCGATGAAGGCAAGGCGGGTGGCGCCCGTGTCGACCAGCATGCGGGCGGCCATCGCGCCGCCGCCTGCGTTGTCGCTCACTACCACGTCGGCTTCGTCGAGATCGGCGCCCCGGTTGATCATCGTGACGGGTACCTTGAGCTTCAGATACTGGCGCGCCAGATCGAGCGGCGGCGAGGCGGACGTCATGATGACACCGGCGATCCGATAGCTCAGCAGCATTTCCAGCGAGTGCTTGGTTTGCGCGGGGTCTTCCGCGTTCATCACGAGCGGCGACAGGTTATGCTGGGTGAGGGCAAGCGAGATATGCGCGAGGAGCCGTGCGCGAAACGGATTCTCGAAGCCCGCGGTCACGACCCCGACTAGACTGCTGCGCTGCTGAATCATTTCGCGCGCAATCATGTTCACCTGATAGCCCATCGCGTTGGCTGCTTTCATCACGCGTTCGCGTGTTTCGGGGGCAATGCTGGCACCGGGAGTAAACGCACGCGAAACGGCCGAACGCGACACGCCGGCCCGGCGCGCGACGTCCGACGCCGTGACCCACAGTCTCTGCTTTTGAGTCATGTCATGATGTAAGTACGTGATGCCAACAAGCTTACCGCAACTTATTCGTCGGAATAGGCGCAAAAACGCGGCGCGGCAAAGTTTATTGGACCGTAAACGATTTCAGCGATGATTAGGCTTTCGCATTGCAAGGAGAGCTAGATTGAACCTGCCTGCCCAACCCCGTGAGCGTGCTCACGTTCATTTGAGCGTACGACCATGAGCGCTCACCTGATGCCGGCAGAGCCCGCTCTGGCGCGCTGGATGTCGGCGCTGCCAGACGAGCGCATGCTCAATCAACTGACGCTGCCGGGCAGCCACGACACCTGCGCATATACGGTCGACGATTCACTCGCTCGCACGCAAGGCGCGACGTTGACGGAGCAGCTCGCGCATGGTGTGCGCGTGCTCGATATCCGTTGCCGGCATGAAGACGACGTCTTTCACATCAATCACGCGCGCATCGCGCTCGGCCTGATGTTCGATGATGTGATCGCAGACTGCGCTGGTTTTCTTGCGCAGCACCCGAGCGAATGCATCGTCATGTCGGTGAAGGACGAGTGCGGCACACGGGCCTGCACGCGCAGCTTCGAGGCTACGTTCGAAGCGTATCTGGTGCGCTATCCGGAGGTTCGCTGGTATTTGGGGAATACGACTCCATGCCTCGCCGACGTGCGAGGTTCGATCGTGCTGCTCAGGCGCTTCGAGAGCGCGACGCCGCTTGGCATCGATCTCTCGGCGTGGCCCGACAATTCGACTTTCGATCTCGACATCGAAGGTGCAGCTTTTACGATTCAGGATGAGTTTCGCGTACCGGTGCGGGTGTCGATGGAGTACAAGTGGCGGGTCATCGAGGCGCTGCTGGCGCGTACGCCGCAGCTGAGCGCTGCGCGCTGGGTGCTGAACTTTTGCAGCGGCACCGGAATGGCCGCCAACCCGCACGCGGTGGCCTGCGGCGATCAGGCGGTGCGCGGCATGAACGAGCGCTTCACTGAGCGCATCAACGAACGCATCAATGAACAACCCGGCCAGCACGACGGCCCGGCCGGGACGGTGATGATCGACTTTTGCGAGCATGACGATTGGGCGCTGGTGCGGGCCCTGGTGGCGCGCAATCCGCTTCAGATCATGCCCGCTGGATAAGGGGCTAGTTGCTGCTGGCCTGCTTGCTGCCGCCCAGCGTCACGGTGATCGACGGTGTGTATTGCGGCACGGTAATCATTGCATCCTCATCGTCGTCGCCGGTGCCACCCGCGGCGAAGTGGAACTGCGGACGCGGAATCTGGGTCTTCGACGCTTTGATGGTCGTCGAGACCGGGTCGTAGCCAGTCTTCTCGCATTTGATCTGCAGGTCCGAATCTGAGCGGCGCACGTCGACGTTATCGGGAGCCGTTACCGTCCAGTCGCCCTTGGAATTGGTCAGGCTGCATTTGGCATCCGCAACGGGGCCGTTGCTGTCCACCACCGCGATCGAGAGCGTCTCGCGATCCCTGTTTTCGCCGCCGTTGTTGGCATTGGAGGCGCCGGTCACGTTGACGGTGTTGGCGTTCTGCAGGGTGTGGCTGTCAGCGCTGACAAAGCCGGCAGCGCCTGCATGGATCGAGGCTAAAGAAAGCGTTGCGGCGGCAACGGCTTTGAGAGTCTTGTTAATTTTGTTTCTCCTTCAGCTTAAGCGGCGGTGTAGTAAAGGTCTTTTATAGTAGCCGCCTTTTGAGCGGCTCCGCAGGACTCTATCACGCCGATTTGCGCTTGAAATCAGCTACTACGAAAGGAGAATGTGGCTCTTGATGCGCCATGCATGGCGAGGCCGGGCTGCCGCGCCTTGCACTCGTTACCGTGCTCAGATACCCGTACGGACTCCCACACGATACTGCGTGAGCTGCCGGTACTGCGCGCCGGGACGCAACACCACCTGATCGGGTTCGGCCATATTGATCTGGTTGGGAAAGCCACCGGCCTCGAGGCACAGCCCCGCATACTTCGCATAAGTGATGCCGCCGCGACCCGGCTCGCCTTCGAGGTGGTTGCCGGTATAGAACTGCAGGCCCCATTGATCGGTGAGGACGGTGAGTTCGCGCCCGCTGCCGGGCTCGTAGACGCGGGCCACTTCGCGCACCGGCCGCGCCGGGTGAGGTATGCCGCCTGCATCGTGCAACACGTAGCAATGATCGAAGCCGCCCGCGAGCGCGAGTTGCGTATTCGGCCAGTCGAGCCGTGCGCCCAGGGGGGCGCTCTGGCGAAAGTCGAATGCATTGCCTGCGACCTCGGTGCGCTGGAACGGGATCATCGCTGCATCGACTTCGAAGAACGCGTCCGCATCGATCGACACCACATGGCCGCGAACATCGGAGGCCGGGTTGCCGCTCAGATTGAAATACGGATGGCTCGTCAGGCTGAGCGGCGTCGGCGCATCGGCGAGCGCCTCGTAGGCGATCGTCAGCGTGCCGTCGTCGTCAAGCGTGTAGCGTACCTGCACGGACAGATTGCCAGGAAAGCCCGCGTCACCCTCCGGCGACTCGAGCCGCATCACGAGCGCACCGTTATCCTCGCTGGCTTGCCAGTGCTGGCGGTTAAAGCCGCTCGCGCCGCCATGCAGCAGGTTGTCGCCCTCGTTGCGATCGAGCGTGTATTCGATGCCGTCGAGCGTGAAGCGCGCTCCGGCAATCCGGTTCGCCCAGCGGCCGATCAGGCCACCCATATAGGTGGTCGACGCAAGGTAGTCAGCCGGCGTGTCGTGACCGAGCAGGATGTCGCCAAGCTTGCCGGTACGGTCCGGCGCATGCCAGGACACTAGCGTGGCGCCCAGCTCGCTCACGCTTACCTTCATGCCGTGTGCATTGCGCAGTGTGAAGAGATGGACGGGGTCGCCACCGGGCACAGTGCCCCAGGGGGCGGTCGAGAAGCGTGCTTGACTGATCATATCGGTGGGAGAGAAAGAGATTCCAAAAAAGCCAACGCGAACCCAATGCAAGGCCAACGCGGTGTGCGCCGTGCCTGCCGTATCTAGCCTGGCGCGGCAGTCGACTTCGTGCGTTCCTGATATTCGCGCGGCGTGCAGCCGAGTTCACGGCGGAATACCGCGTACATGTACTGCAGCGACGTGAAGCCACAACGGATCGCGACTTCCGCGCTCGAGGCGTCGCGTTTGGCGAGCAGCGCCTTGGCCGCATCGAGCTTATGCCGCAGGATCTCCTGATGCACCGTACATTGCAACTCACGCCGAAAATATTCTTCCAGCGAAGAGCGCGACACGCCGACGTAATCGGCTACCTGTTCGGTGCGGATGCCCTGGCAGCCGTACTGACGGATGAAGTGCCGCGCGCGCATCACATATGGGCTCGTGAGCGGCTGGTGCCGGGTAGATTCGAGCACATTGATGCCGACCGGCGGCACGCGGATGCGCCGGCCCGGAAAGCGCGCGCCATGCAGCATCTGATGCAGCAGGTGGGCGGCGGTGCGGCCCATTTCTTCGGTGCCCTGGATCACGGACGAAAGTGGAATACGGGTGAGGGTACGGGTCAACGGATCGTTGTCGATGCCGATGATGGCGACCTCCTCGGGCACCGCAATACCGGCGATCAGGCAGGCCTGCAGCAGTTGGCGGGCGCGCGCGTCGGTCACCGCAATGATGCCGACAGGTTTTTCCAGCTTTTCCAGCCAGCCGGTGAGCTGTTCGATCGCCTGATTCCACGCCGGCGCGCTGGTGGACAGGCCGCGGTAGATCTCGGCGTCGATCTCCTCGGCGCTGCGCCCTTCAGCGGCGCGCAGGCCGGCAAAGGCCAGTTCGCGCTGCTGCGCCCAACGGTTCTCGGGCGCTTGCGGCAGACTGTAGAGGGCGAAGTGCGCGAGTCCTGCGCCGATCAGATGGGTATAGGCGAGCGAGACGAGCTTGGCGTTATCGGTCGCGATATACGGCAGATCGGTCGGGTATTGCGTCTCGTCCTCGTACGACGAGCCGACCGCCACCACCGGCAGCGGGCAATCACGCAGGGCTTCGCAGACTGCGGGGTCGTCGAAGTCCGCGATGATGCCGTCGCCGTCGAAGCGCTCGATGCCGGTCAGGCGGCAGCGGAAGTCCTCCTCCAGAAACAGGTCCCACGCGACGCGGGTCGAGAGCAGGTAATTGCCGATGCCGCTGATGATCTCGCGGTCGTACACCTTGTTCGCGTTGAACAGCAGGGCGATTCGATGCGGCGTTTGCGGCGTCTGGGGTCGGGTCATCGCGGGTGACGGCGCGCGGACCTTGCGGGCGGCGGGCCGTTGTCTCCTTTTAAGCGTCTGGTTATTTTAGGCCGGGTTTGGGTGGCGTGTGCGTGGCGCTGACGCAAGCGGTGAGAAACATTAGCTGGGCTGCGCAATTTCGCAATTGCGGGGCGCTGCCGCGCGCGGCAGCATGGCGTCAGCTTGTCGAACTCGCGCAGTCCCATGCAGCGCCATGCTGCATGGGGCCGCCTACCTGGCGCGGGTTGCACTGCAGCAATAAGTACCCAACACCTTTCATGGGACCGGAGTAAGAGCTTTGCATGGCACCAAAGTAACGCGCTAAAGCGCGAACTCTGGTCGACAGCTAAAGCACTAACTCCGGTCGACAGGAGACACTGATGTCCTACTTCGAACACATTCCCGCTGTCCGTTATGAAGGCCCGCAATCGGACAACCCGCTCGCTTTTCACCATTACGACCGCACCAGGCGCGTGCTCGGCAAGACGCTCGAGGAGCATCTGCGCATCGCCGTCTGCTACTGGCACACCTTCGTGTGGCCGGGCGTGGACATCTTCGGGGAGGGCACCTTCGCACGCCCATGGCAGCAACCGGGCGATCCGATGGAGCGCGCCCACCAGAAAGCCGATGCCGCGTTCGAGTTTTTCTCGAAGCTCGGCACCCCTTACTACACGTTCCACGATACCGATGTCGCTCCCGATGGCAGCAGCCTGAAGGAGTACAGCGAGAACTTCACGCGGATCGCCGACTATCTGGCGCGCAAGCAGCAGGACACCGGCGTCAAGCTGCTGTGGGGTACGGCCAACCTGTTCTCGCATCGGCGTTATGCCGGCGGTGCGGCGACCAATCCGAATCCCGACGTATTTGCATTCGCCGCCACCCAGGTGCGCCACGCGCTCGACGCTACCCAACGGCTAGGCGGCGAGAACTACGTGCTGTGGGGCGGCCGCGAAGGCTACGAGACGCTGCTCAATACCGACCTCAAGCGTGAACGCGATCAGTTCGCGCGCTTTCTCAGCATGGTGGTCGAGCATTCGCACAAGATCGGCTTCAAGGGCACGCTCCTGATCGAACCGAAACCGCAGGAGCCGACCAAGCATCAATACGATTACGACGTCGCCGCCGTGCACGGCTTCCTCACGCAATACGGCTTGCAGAACGAGATTCGCGTCAACATCGAGGCCAATCACGCAACGCTCGCGGGACACTCGTTTCATCACGAGATTGCCACGGCATTTGCGCTCGGCATCTTCGGCAGCGTCGACGCGAATCGCGGCGACCCGCAAAACGGCTGGGATACGGACCAGTTTCCGAACAGCGTCGAGGAACTGACGCTTGCCTTCTATGAAATCCTCAGACACGGCGGCTTTACGACCGGTGGCATGAACTTCGACGCCAAGGTGCGGCGCCAGAGCGTCGACGCGGAGGATCTGTTCTATGGGCATATCGGCGCCATCGATAACCTGGCGCTCGCGGTCGAGCGCGCCGCCGTGCTGGTCGAAAACGACCGCCTCGAACAGTTCAAACGCCAGCGTTACGCCGGCTGGGACACCGAGTTCGGCCGCAAGATTCTTTCCGGTGGCTATTCGCTGGCGACGCTCGCCAGCGACGCGCTCGATCGCGGCCTGAATCCGCAGCATGCGAGCGGTCAGCAGGAGCGCCTGGAAAACGTCGTGAACCAGGCGGTCTACGGTCTGCGCTAAGCGAGGATTGCGACATGTTCATCGGTATCGACCTCGGCACCTCGGGCGTCAAGGCCGTGCTGCTCGACCGCGACGGACAGGTGCGCGCGACGGCTTCACACCCGCTCACGGTGAGCCGGCCACAGCCGCGCTGGTCCGAACAGGCGCCGCAGGACTGGTGGCAGGCGAGCACGGCGGCGCTCGCCGAGCTGCTCGCACAGGCGCGCGGTGCCGGCATCGGCGCGCAGCAGATCGAAGCGCTTGGCCTCACCGGCCAGATGCACGGCGCGACCTTGCTGGACGCGCAAGGCGAGGTATTGCGCCCGGCAATTCTATGGAATGACGGGCGCTCGGATGCCGAATGCCGCGAACTCGAGGCGAGCGTGCCGCAACTGCGCAGCGTGGCGGGTAATCTGGCGATGCCGGGGTTTACTGCGCCCAAACTGCTATGGGTACGCAAGCACGAACCGGAGATCTTCGCGCGCATCGCCCATGTGCTGTTGCCGAAAGACTACCTGCGCTATCGCTTGACCGGCGGCTTTGCCACCGATCCGTCGGACGCGGCGGGCACGCTCTGGCTCGACGTGGCGCAACGCGACTACAGCGCGGCCTTGCTCGGCGCCTGTGGCCTGTACCAGAAGCAGATGCCCAAGGTGTTCGAGGGTAACCAGGTGACGGGCCTGCTCAAGCCGGAACTCGCACGCGAGTGGGGCCTGCGCGAGATTCCCGTGATCGCGGGCGGCGGCGACAACGCGGCGGGCGCGGTGGGCGTGGGCATCGTCAGGCCGAAGCAGGCGATGCTGTCGCTCGGCACCTCCGGTGTGTATTTCGCGGTATCCGACGGCTTTCTGGCCAACCCCGCATCGGCGGTGCATAGCTTCTGTCATGCCTTGCCGCAGACGTGGCATCTGATGTCGGTGATGCTCAACGCGGCGGGCTGCCTCGACTTCACCGCGCAACTAACAGGCTATGCCGACGTCGCCGCGCTGCTCGCCGATGCCGAACGCGAGGCGCGCGATCGCCGGCCGTGGTTCCTGCCTTATCTGTCGGGCGAGCGCACGCCGCACAACAACGTCAACGCAAAGGGCGTGTTTTACGGACTTGCGCCGCAAACCAGCCGTGCCGACCTCGCGAACGCAACCCTCGAAGGTGTCGGTTTCGCCTTGCTCGACGGCATGGATGCGCTGCACGCGGCGGGGCTCGTGCCCGACGAGATCTCGGTGATCGGCGGCGGCTCGCGCAGCGCCTACTGGACTCAGATGCTGGCGGATCTCGCCGGGCGCCCGCTAACCTTGCGCGCCGGTGGCGAAGTCGGTCCGGCGCTGGGCGCGGCGCGGCTTGCGCATCTGGCGCTGGAGCCCGGCGCACCGCTCGATGCGATCTGCCCGACCCCCGAGATTCTCGCCGTGCGCGAACCCGACATGGTGCGTCACGCGTGGTATCGCAATGAACGGCGCCCGACCTTTCATGCGCTGTATCGGGCGCTCGAACCGGTGTTTGCCGGACACGCCTAGCGTGCCGCGCACGGGGCTGCCATTGCCAACCCGTCGAACAGAAAACTAAAGAAACACGCGGCCGCACTGGCCGCGCCGCAAGCGGTAGTACCTGGTAGTCCCTAGTAGTCTGTATCCGGCCGCGCGCTGTGTCGCGCAGGCCGTTAATCCGGCATTGCCGGCGATAAGAGAGAGGAGTGAGACATGAAATTCGCAACGCGTCGTTCTGTTCTGGGTTCGCTTGTGTGTGGAGCGGTGCTCGCCAGCCTGTCGCTCGCCGCGCCGCTTGCGCACGCGAGCAAGGATCATCCGGAAATCGGTTTCTGTATCGATGACCTGCGGGTCGAACGCTGGTCGCGCGATCGCGACTATTTTGTGGCTGCCGCGGAAAAACTCGGCGCCAAGGTGTCGGTGCAATCGGCTGACGCCAGCGAAGAGCGGCAGATCTCGCAGATCGAGAACCTGATTTCGCGCGGCGTCGACGTGATCGTGATCGTGCCGTTCAATTCGAAGACGCTCGGCAACGTGGTGGCCGAGGCGAAGAAAGCGGGTATCAAGGTGGTGTCGTACGACCGTCTGATTCTCGATGCCGATATCGACGCCTATATCTCCTTCGATAACGAAAAGGTCGGTGAACTGCAGGCTCAAGGCGTCTATGACGCACAGCCGAAGGGCAACTACTTCCTGCTCGGCGGCGCACCTACCGACAACAACGCCAAGATGTTGCGCGAAGGCCAGTTGAAGATCCTCAAGCCGGCGATCGACCGCGGCGACATCAAGGTGGTCGGCCAGCAGTGGGTGCCGGAGTGGAGTGCGTCGACAGCTCTGCGCATCATGGAAGATGCCCTGACCGCGAACAACAACAAGATCGATGCGGTGGTGGCGTCCAACGACGGCACCGCAGGTGGCGCGATCCAGGCGCTCGCGGCGCAGCATATGGCCGGCAAGGTGCCGGTGTCGGGCCAGGACGCGGACCTTGCGGCCGTCAAGCGGGTGATTGGCGGCACACAGACAATGACGGTCTACAAGCCGCTCAAGCTGATCGCCAGCCAGGCAGCAACCCTTGCCGTGCAGCTCGCCAAGGGCGAGAAGCCCGCCTATAACGCGCAGTACGACAACGGCAAGAAGAAGGTGGACACCATCCTGCTGCAACCGACGCTTCTCACCAGGAGTAACGTGGATATCGTCGTGAAGGACGGTTTCTATACCCAGGCGCAGCTCGCGAGCCAATAAGTGGAATCGACGCGCGGTGGCGCCTGCTGCGGCTTGCACGCAGCGGCGTTGCCGCGCTCCCTGCAGCGAGGCAAATGGGTATGACGCAACCTTTACTGGCGATGCACAACATCGTCAAAGCGTTTTCCGGCGTGAAGGCACTCGACGGTATCGATCTGGCGGTTGCGCCCGGCGAGTGCGTTGGCCTGTGCGGCGAAAACGGCGCGGGCAAATCGACGCTGATGAAAGTGCTCTCCGGAGTCTATCCGTACGGCACCTGGGACGGCGAAATCCTCTGGGAAGGGCAGCCGCTCAAGGCGGCCAACGTGCGCGATACCGAACGCGCCGGGATCGTGATCATCCACCAGGAGTTGATGCTGGTGCCGGAGCTGTCGGTGGCGGAGAACATCTTTCTCGGCAACGAAATCACGCTGCCGGGCGGTCGCATGAACTACGCGGCGATGTTCCAGCGCGCCGACGAACTGCTGCGTGAACTGCATATCGTGGGCATCAATGTGGCGCAGCCGGTGATGAATTACGGCGGCGGCCATCAGCAGTTGATCGAGATTGCCAAGGCGCTCAACAAGCGCGCAAAGCTCTTGATTCTCGACGAACCGTCGTCGTCGCTGACCAGTTCGGAGACGCAGATTCTGCTCGATATCGTGCGCGATCTGAAGCGGCGCGGCGTGGCCTGCGTGTATATCTCGCACAAGCTCGACGAGGTCGAAGCCGTGTGCGACACGATCACGGTGATCCGCGACGGCCGCCATGTCGCGACGGAACCCATGCGCGCGCTGACCACCGATCGCATCATCGCGATGATGGTGGGCCGCGAGATCACCAATCTGTTTCCGCGCGAGCCGCGGCCGCTTGGCGAGGTGATCTTCGAAGCGCGGCATGTGACCTGTTTCGACGTCACCAATCCGCGTCGCAAGCGGGTCGACGATGTGTCGTTCACCTTACGACGCGGCGAGATACTCGGTGTGGCTGGACTGGTGGGGGCGGGACGCACGGAATTGATGCAGGCGATCTTCGGCGCTTATCCCGGCGTGTGCGAGGCGACCGTGCTGCTCGACGGCAAGCCTCTGAAGATCCGCGCACCGGCCGATGCGATTCGCGCCGGTATCGGCATGGTTCCGGAGGATCGCAAGCGTCACGGCATCGTGCCGCAGCTGAGCGTCGGGCACAACATCACCTTGTCGGTCTTGCAGCGCTTTGCCAAGGGCGCGCGTATCGACTCGGCGGCCGAGCTCGATACGATTCATACGGAGATGAAGCGGCTCTCGGTGCGCGCGGCGCATCCGATGCTGTCGATTGCGAGCCTTTCCGGCGGCAATCAGCAGAAGGCCGTGCTCACCCGCATGCTGTTGACCGACCCGAAGGTGCTGATCCTCGATGAGCCGACTCGCGGCGTCGATGTCGGCGCCAAATATGAAATCTACAAACTGATCGTGCAGCTCGCACAGCGCGGCATGTCGATCGTGATGGTGTCGTCGGAAATGCCCGAGGTGCTCGGCATCAGCGATCGTGTGCTGGTGATCGGCGAGGGTGAATTGCGCGGCGACTTCATCAACGACGGCCTGACCCAGGAGGACATCCTCACCGCCGCGATCCGTCCGGCGCAGCGAGCCACGAATCTAACCGGAGCGAGCGCAGCATGACTCCCGATGTCACTTCCCAATCCCCGAAAGACGCCTCATCGCACGGATCGTTCGGCGGGGCGCAGCGCGTGCAGCAACTGTTCGCGCGCTACAAGATTCTCGCGTTGCTGTTTGCGGTGGCGGCCATCTGGATCTTCTTTTCGTTTCTGACCAGCGGGGCGTTCATCACGCCGCGCAATCTGTCGAACCTGTTGCGGCAGATGTCGATCACCGGCATGCTCGCCTGCGGCATGGTGTTCGTCATTATCGCGGGCGAGATCGATCTGTCGGTGGGTTCGCTCCTCGGCCTGCTCGGCGGCGTCGCGGCGATTCTCGACGTCAACCGTCATTGGCCGATCGGCGTCACCGTGCCGGTGGTGATGGTGCTCGGTGTGCTGGTGGGTCTTTTCAACGGCTGGTGGTCGACCTACCGGCGGGTGCCGTCGTTTATCGTCGGTTTGGGCGGCATGCTGGCCTATCGCGGCATTCTGCTCGGCGTGACCGGCGGCTCGACCATCGCGCCCGTGTCCGATAGCTTCGTGTTCGTCGGTCAGGGTTATCTGCCGAGGCTCGCGGGCGATACGCTGGCAGTGGTGCTGTTCGCGCTGCTGGCGCTTCTGACCGTGCGGCAGCGGCGCAACCGGCAGCGCTACCAGTTGCCGGTGGTGCCGGTCTGGCAGGACGCGGCGAAGATCGTCGGGGCGGGCGTGATCCTGTTCGCCTTTGTGGCGACGCTCGACCGCTACGGCGGCATCCCGGTGCCGGTGCTGTTGCTGCTGGCGCTGCTGGGCATCTTCACCTGGATCGCGACGCAAACCGTGTTCGGGCGCCGCATTTATGCCGTGGGTTCCAACCTCGAAGCGACGCGTCTGTCGGGCGTGAATACGAACCGCGTGAAGCTGGCGATCTTCGCGCTGATGGGCTTGATGTGCGCGTTCGGCGGCATCGTCAATACGGCGCGGCTGGCAGCGGGCTCGCCTTCGGCCGGATCGATGGGCGAGCTGGATGCGATCGCGGCATGCTTTATCGGCGGCACCTCGATGCGTGGCGGCTCGGGGACCGTGTATGGCGCCTTGATCGGCGCGCTGGTGATGGCGAGTCTCGACAATGGCATGTCGATGCTCGACGTGGATGCGTACTGGCAGATGATCGTCAAAGGCAGCATCCTGGTGCTGGCGGTGTGGATCGACGTGGTGTCGGGGTCGAACCGGCGATGATCGGGCGATGTGATCTGTAAGCGTAACGTCATCTTTTTGCGCTATTTCATCCGTCCCCATCCGTCTCGGGACAAACAGCCATTGCCAGCACGGGCAGCCTGTTTTACCGTTGTGCCGACCACCCATTTGCCCGCCGTGCCATGTTCGTTCCTAACGATGCACCGTCGCCGTTCCAGTTGCGCAAAGCCAGCATGGACGACTTCGCGTTTGCCGAAGCGCTGACCCGCAACAACATGGGCGGCTATTATCACCGGCACCATCTGGTCTGGCGCAGCGATCTGTTCCTCGGCAGCTGGCGCGAGTCGGAGAACTACATCCTCGAAATGGACGGCCAGGCGGCCGGTGTGCTGCGCATCACGGAGGAGGGCGATTCGCTGCATATCCGCGACGTGCAGATTGCCGACGGTTTCCGCCGGCGCGGTGCGGGAACCTATCTGCTGGAACTGTCGCATCAATGGGCGCGCGAGCGCGGCTTGCGCGAACTGCAACTGCGTGTGTTCGTCGACAATCCCGCGGCGCGGCTTTATCTGCGCATGGGTTACAAGCTCGCCGGGCCGCGCCTCGCGCAACTCGGCGCCATCCGTCACCTGGCGCGGCGCGTCTAAGGGCCGGCCTGCGTATCCATCTCAGGCTGGTCACGTTCCGAACCGCGTTCGATGAAGGCGCGCGGACTCGTGCCGAAGGCGCGCCGGAACATCGCCGAAAAGGCGCTTTGGCTTTGATAGCCCAATTCCAGCGCCACGTGCGCGAGCGGCCGCCCCTGGCTTAACAACGGAATCGCCCGGGCCAGCAGCGCCTGCTGGCGCCATTGCGAAAAGCTCACGCCCAACTCCTGACGAAACAGCCGTGCAATCGTACGGGTACTGGCGCCGACGCTCGCGGCCCACTGTTCGAGCGAATCGGAGTTGGCCGGGTCCGCGATCACAGCTTCGCATAGCGCCCGCAGGCGCTTTTCGTTGGGCATCGGCACGGACAGCGGCAGCGGCTCGGAGCGGGTCAGCTCATCGAGCGCCAAGGCCCCGAGCACCTGTTCTCGGGTGGCCGAGATTCCGGGCGTATCGAGTGCTGCAATCACTTCGCGCAGCAGGTTCGACACCTCCACCACGCGGCAGGCATCCAGTCCCGGCGGGACGGCATTCTCTTCGATATAGAGCGTGCGCAAGAAGGCATCCTCGACGATCACCACTTCGTGCGTCACATGCGGCGGCACCCAGATGGCCCGCGACGGCGGCACCATCCACGTGGTGCCGAGCGTGCCGATGCGCAGCACGCCGCGCGACGCGTAGGCGACCTGGGCCCACGCGTGGGTATGACGGGCGATGCGCACGCCGGCCGGCATCGGCCGCGAGCGCACGCGGATCGGATGGGTCGGCGTCGGCGCGAATGCCGGCGGAATATCGGCGAAATCGACCTGGGTGGAGAGCGTGGAAGCGTCGGATCCATTCATGACGGTGAGACCGGGCGGAACCCTGAACGGTTAGGTGGCTCCCATTGTAGGGCGTCAGGCTGTCTGTGGCTCGAGCTGGTAGTTCTTGCAAGCCGCGGGCCACGGCGCAGGGGCATAATGCACTGCTCAACCAACCTGCCACCCGGGTCACGGAACCCGTATTGATCCAACCGAGAGGACTCACCACGATGCAGAAAGTTTTCGTGTACGGCACCCTGCGGGCCGGCGAGATCAACGACATCAGCGAGGCCGCCGCGCGGCACGACATCGCCGAACCGACGCTGCTCGGCACGACCACGGTGCGCGGCCACCTGTTCGACTTCGGTAACTATCCGGGGCTGGTGCCCGACGAGGCGGGGCCGCCGGTGCACGGCGATGTCTATGAAATCGATCCGGAGCTGATCGCCGTACTCGATGAAATCGAGGAGATTTATCCCGGTGTCGAGGGTCTGTTCGTGGCGCGCCAGGTCACGGTCGAAGTGGACGGCGCGGCGCTGGCATGCCGCTTCTATCCGGTTGCGAAAAGCGCGGTGAAGGGCTTGCCCGAGATTCGTGGCGGCGACTGGGTGGCGCATCGCCGCTCACGCTAACCTGCACTGAGCCGCACGAGCTAGCATTAGCCCATACGGGTCGCACCGGGGTCGCAGCGGCCGAAAAAACGGCCCGGCAAGCCTGAGCCTGCTGGGCCGTGCGGTCGGTCAACCTTGCGATCCGCGCCGCTACAGCGAAGAGCGGCGCGGCTACATCAGTGGCGCCGGAATCCGCGTCCGGCGTCAAGAGGTACGCTCAGATGCAGTTGGGCACCCTGAGCGCGCACCTCAGATTTCCTCATACAAAGGCAGCGTCAAGAACTCGGTGAACTGCTCCGAGGTCGACATCTCGGCGAAGATTTCCGCGGCGCGGTCATACGGCTTCGTGTCGCCGCCCACTGCGCTCTTGACCTTGTCGAGTTCCTGCTTCGACAGTTCGCGCACCAGTTCAGCCGTGACCTTGCGGCCGTCGTCGAGCGCGCCCTTCGGCGAGCGGATCCACTGCCACACCTGCGAGCGCGAGATTTCCGCGGTGGCGGCGTCTTCCATCAGGTTGTGGATCGGCACGCAGCCATTGCCGGCCAGCCACGAACCGAGGTAGTGAATCCCGACGTTGATGTTGTTGCGCAGACCCGCTTCGGTGATCGGCGCTTCCGGGCGGAAGTCGAGCAGATCCTTGCCCGTGACTTCCACGTCGGCGCGTTGCTTGCCGATTTGGTTCGGCTTGTCGCCCAGCACCTTGACGAACTCTTCCATGGCGATCGGCACGAGGCCCGGGTGTGCCACCCAGCCGCCGTCGTAACCGTCGCCCGCGTCGCGTGCCTTGTCCGAGCGCACGCCGCCCATCGCGCGGTCATTGGCAGCCGGGTCGTTCTTGATCGGGATCAGCGCGCTCATGCCGCCGATGGCCGGTGCGTTGCGGCGGTGGCAGGTCTTCAGCAACAGCAGCGCGTAGGCCCGCATGAACGGCGAGGTCATGGTGATCTGCGAGCGGTCGGCGAGGCAGAAGTCGCGGTCGGCCTTGAACTTCTTGATAGCCGAGAAAATGTAGTCCCAGCGGCCGGCATTCAGGCCCGAGCTATGTTCGCGCAGCTCGTACAGGATCTCGTCCATTTCGAACGCGGCGAGGATCGTTTCGATCAGCACCGTGGCGCGGATCGTGCCGCGCGGCACGCCGACCACTTCCTGGGCGGCGACGAAGATGTCGTTCCACAGGCGTGCTTCGAGATGGCTCTCCATCTTCGGCAGATAGAAGTAGGGGCCCGAGCCGCGTGCCACGAGTTCACGGGCGTTGTGGAACAGGAACAGCGCGAAATCGAAGATGCCGCCGGAGACGCGCTGGCCGTCCACGGTCACATGCTTTTCGTCGAGGTGCCAGCCGCGCGGACGCACGATCAGCGTGGCGATCTTGTCGTTCAACTGGTACGACTTGCCGTTCTGTTCCAGCGAAATCGTGCGGCGCACCGCGTCCTTCAGATTGATATGGCCGCTGATCTGGTTGTCCCAGCTCGGCGCGTTCGAATCTTCGAAGTCCGTCATGTACGAATCCGCGCCCGAGTTCAGCGCGTTGATGATCATCTTGCGCTCGACCGGCCCGGTGATTTCCACGCGGCGGCATTGCAGATCCTGCGGCAGCGGCGCGATCTTCCAGTCGCCGTCGCGGATGCTCTTCGTTTCTACGAGGAAGTCGGGACGCTCGCCGGCATCGAGCCGCTTGGTGCGTTCGATGCGCGCTTTCAGCAGAGCCTGACGACGCGGCTCGAACGTGCGATGGAGCGCCGCGACAAGTTCGAGCGCTTCGCGGGTGAGGATCGTTTCATAACCCGGCTTGATCTCAGCCGTGATTTCCATGCCCTGCGGCAACTGCGACGATGAAAGCGTGTGCGCCATGGTTTCTCCTTGGTCGGTCAGATTGCAAAGATGCAGATCGTCAAATGCGGTTTAACTGCGGTTTAGGGGTGGCTTCAGGTGCGTCTTCAGGTGCGTCTTTGCTGCACCAGGTTGCCTGGTCGTTGCTTAGTACTGCGTTGCAGGTGTCCGTTGGGTGTGCGGGCCGTCATGCGCCAGGGCTGTGGCGCATGCGGCTGCGGCTCCCGTCGGGCGCTGCGAGGGATTGCAGAAACACGAGCAGCTCGTTCATGCTGCCGCCCGTGCCGTGTGGCGTGACGCCTAGCTCTTCAGCGGGAGCGCCTTGCCGGTTGAGCCAGAAAGTCGTATAGCCGAACCAGTTCGCGCCGGCGGCGTCCCAGCCGTTCGACGAGACGAACACGATCTCTTTGGGCGCGACGCCGAATGCCTGGGTGCCGAGTGCGTAGGCGGCGGGCGCCGGTTTGTAGGCGCGCACCGTGTCGACTGAGAGCACGTGGTCGAACAGGCCGCACATGCCGGCGCTCTTCACCGCAATGTCGAGCATCTGCGGATTGCCGTTGGACAGGATGGCGAGGCCGAGTGGGGCGCCCTGGTTGCCCGCTGCGTCGGCAACGCCGCGCTCGCGTTGGCTGCGCGGGTCATGCAACTGGCGCAGCGCGGGTACGGCATCGGGGAAGGCGGACAGGCACGCATATTCGTCCATCAGGCGCTTTTCCGCCGCGCGATTGAGCGTGAGGCCGAGCTTGTGCGCGGCGAAGCGCAGCGCGTCGAGCGTGATGTTCCAGAACGGCTGATAGCGCGCGCCCGCGGGGTCGGCCAGGGTGCGCAACTGCGTGTATTCGATTTGCTTTTGCCGCCACAACTGCGAGAGCGCGTCGCCGTGGCCGGGGAACATCTGCTCCGCCGCAGCGACGACCGAATGCACGTCGAACAGCGTGCCGTAGGCGTCGAAAATCACTGCTTTAGGGGAGAGTGTCGTTGTGGCCGACATAGCCGTGCGCTCCAATTCGAGGTCGAGATGAATTGTATTAGTGATGCTCTACGCTCAAAAAGAGGCTAAACATCACTTGATCTTTTACTTTCATCCACCTAATCTGGCGCTCATTCCCACTTTCGGGGCGCCTTGGCGCTGTCGTCCGCGCCCGGCCTCGGCTCGCTCATGGACCGTTTCAAGCAGATCGAAACCTTCGTCACCGTCGCCGCCAAGGGCAGCCTGTCGGCGGCGGCTCAGGCCGAGGGCGTGGCGCCGGCCATCATCGGCCGCCGCATCGATGCGCTCGAAGAGCGTCTGGGCGTCAAGCTGCTGGTGCGCACCACCCGCAAGATCACGCTGACCTTCGAAGGCTCGGCCTTTCTGGAAGACTGCCAGCGCATCATTCACGACATGCAGAACGCCGAGGCGAGCGTCTCGGCGGGCGGCGTGAAGGCGAGCGGCCACCTGCGCGTCTCGGCGCCGGCCGGCTTCGGCCGCCGCCACGTCGCGCCGCTGGTGCCCGCGTTTACCGTGGCGCACCCGGATGTCTCGATCACACTCGACCTGTCCGACCGGCTGGTGGATCTGGTCAACGAAGGCTTCGACTGCGCAGTGCGGCTGGGCGAGTTGCCGGACTCTTCGCTGGTGTCGCTCAGGCTCGGTGAAAATCGCCGTGTGCTGGTCGCTTCGCCTGCCTATCTGACGCGCCGCGGGGCGCCGCAAAACCTCGCCGATCTGACCCATCACAATTGCCTTGCACTCGGCGCCAGCGCCAACCAGCAACGCGGCTGGATGTTCCAGCAGGGTGACAAGGTCGTGTCGATCAAGGTGTCCGGCACGATGGAATGCTCGGACGGCGCCGTGCTGCATGAGTGGTGTCTGGATGGCTATGGCCTGGCATGGCGCTCCTGGTGGGAGGTGGGCGCGGATATCGCCGCCGGCCGGCTCGTTAGCGTGCTCGATGAGTTTGCGGCGCCGCCGATCGGCATTCATGCCGTGTTTCCACAGCGCCGCCATTTGCCGCTGCGCGTGCGGCTGTTTCTGGATTTTCTTAAACATACCTACGGTCATCCCGGCTACTGGGGGTGAGACGCCAAGGCGAAGGGGCAGCGACGTCCCGCGCGGGTTTCCGATATGCGGACAGACCCGCAGGCGGGCGTTGCGGCAATTTAGGCGCACTACAATCGATTGGACGGCCCGTTTTCCGTTCGACCGATGTTCGGCCCGGCCGCACCCTGAAGACCTGCTCGCCGGCTGCCGACGCTGCGCCGCGTAAGCCGCCACCTGAGCGGGTCCAGCCGCAGTCGACGACGGAGGCACCATGTTCAAGCACATCCTGGTTCCGACCGATGGTTCAGACTTGTCGCGCAAGGCGATCGAAGGCGCTATCGATCTCGCCCAGGCGGTGGGCGCGGACGTCACCGCGTATGCCTGCTTGCCGCAATATCCCTATTCGCCGTTTTCCGAAGTGGTGATCGAGCCCCCGGGCGACTTTCTGGAGCGCAGCGAGCGCGAGGCGCGCGTGCATCTTCAGGAGGTCGAGCGGGCTGGACGCAATGTCGGGGTGGCTGTTACCAGCCGCACCAGCGTGCATCCGTCGCCGTATCTCGGCATCATCGAGGCGGCCGAGAAGGGCGGCTGCGACGTGATCTTCATGGCCTCGCACGGGCGCCGTGGGCTCGGCAGCCTGCTGATCGGCAGCGAGACCCAGCGGGTTCTCACGCATACGAAGATTCCGGTGATCGTGTATCGCTGAGGTGGGCGGGTGCAATGGCATCTCAGTAGCGCTCTCTAGCGCGACTCAAGCGCTTCTGAAGCACCTTTGAAGCGCACCGCCACAAAAAACGCGCCGGCGGGTGAGGCCGGCGCGCGCTTGCGTCACGGCACGGTGCGCTGTGCCATATCCTGCTTCTCTCTCAGATTCCAGTCTGCGCGGACCCGAATGGCGACCTTGCCTGGGACCTCATGAGTCCGGCTTGCTGGTCAGTTCCGGCTGACTGTCTCCCCCCTGATTGCGGCCCTCTGCTGGGGCCGCTTTCCGTCTGCCTGCCTGTCCGATCCGCGTTAGCGGTTCAGGCTGTTCTCTTTCTTAAACCGCGGTTCAGGCGTGACTCAAGCCACCTTCTTGTCGAAGAACTGCTCGTCTTCCGTCGAGCCGTGCAGCGCGGTCGTCGAGGCTTCGCGCTCGACCGTTTGGGTCACGGCGTCGAAGTAGCCCGTGCCGACTTCGCGCTGGTGCTTGACGGCGGTGAAGCCCTTTTCTGCCGCGGCGAACTCGGCCTGCTGCATTTCGACGAACGCCGTCATCTGGTTGCGGGCATAGCCGTGTGCCAGGTTGAACATCGAGTAGTTCAGCGCATGGAAGCCCGCCAGCGTGATGAACTGGAACTTGTAGCCCATCGCACCGAGTTCGCGCTGGAACTTGGCGATCGTCGCGTCGTCGAGGTTCTTCTTCCAGTTGAACGACGGCGAGCAGTTGTACGACAGCAGTTGGTCCGGGAATTCCTTGTGGATCGCGTCAGCGAATTTCTTCGCGAACTCGAGGTCCGGCTTGCCGGTTTCGCACCAGATCATGTCGGCGTACGGTGCGTAGGCGAGACCGCGCGAGATCGCCTGCTCCAGACCCGGCTTGGTACGGTAGAAACCTTCCACCGTGCGTTCGCCGGTGAGGAACGGCTTGTCGTTATCGTCGATGTCCGAGGTGATCAGATCCGCGGCTTCCGCATCGGTACGGGCCAGCAGCACGGTCGGCGTGCCGGAGACGTCGGCGGCCAGACGCGCAGCGGTGAGCTTGGCGATGTTTTCGCGGGTCGGCACGAGCACCTTGCCGCCCATGTGGCCGCACTTCTTGACCGAGGCGAGCTGGTCCTCGAAGTGCACGCCTGCTGCGCCCGCTTCGATCATCGCCTTCATCAGTTCGAACGCGTTCAGTACGCCGCCGAAACCGGCTTCAGCGTCGGCGACGATCGGTGCGAAGTAGTCGATATAGCCTTCGTCGCCCGGATTCTTGCCTTCCGACCACTGGATCTGGTCGGCGCGCGTCAGCGTATTGTTGATGCGCTTCACGACGAGCGGCACCGAGTTCGCGGGGTACAGCGACTGGTCCGGGTACATTTCGCCGGCCACGTTGGCGTCACCCGCCACTTGCCAGCCCGACAGATAGATGGCCTTGAGACCGGCTTTGACCTGTTGCATGGCCTGGTTGCCGGTCAGCGCGCCGAGCGAGTTGACGAACGGCTCGTTGTTGACGCTTTCCCACAGCTTTTGCGCGCCGCGCTTGGCGAGCGTGTGCTCAACCGGCACCGAGCCGCGCAGACGCACCACGTCATCCGCGGTGTAGGTGCGCTTGACACCTTTCCAGCGCGGATCGGTATCCCATTGCTGCTGGAGTTGCTGTGCTTGTTCCTGGCGTGACGTCATGGTGTGCTCCTTGGATTGCCTGAAAAGTGAATCAGTGAACTCTGTCTTCTGCGAGCCGGCTGCCTGAAGGGGACCGGAGGGCGTTTCGTTTCGCGAAGTCTTATATAAGAGTCTATGCAAAACAGGATACGCGCAATAGATACAGGATAAGCTTTATCTGAGATTTTTTATTTTTTAAAATCAAGTATTTATGATAGACGTTTCGCATTGAGAAAAGCAATTTCCCCTGCTGCAATAGTCCTCGTTGTGCCACGCAGCACGACTTTTTACGAGGCAAAAAAATTTTCCACATCGTGAAATTTTGGGTGCGACCAAAATGCGGACGAAAAAAAACCGGTGCATGAGCACCGGTTTCTTCGGAGGCCTGGGTGGCTAAGCGCCGCCCAACGTCCTGTTTCTTCTTAGCTGCCGCGACGCGCCGTACGCGGACCGTCGCTGCGGCGTGCGCCGTAGCCACCGTCACGCGAGCCGCCGTAACCTTCACGCGAACCGCTGCCAGCCGACTTGCCGGCCCAGCCGCCGCCATTGCCGCCGCTACCGCTGCGAGCGCCGCCGCCGTTACCAGCCGGCTTGCCAGCACCGCTGCCGCTACCGAAGCGACGGCCACCGCCATTGCCACCGCCCGGACGGCCGCGGCCGCCAAAGCCAGGACGACCGCCACCCGACGGAGCCGACTTGCGCGGCTCGAAGCCTTCGACGACGTTGACCGGCAGCGGAGTACGCACGAAACGCTCGATGCGCTTTAGCGCGCCTTGCTCGGCGTGGTGCACGAGGCTCACGGCGATACCCGAGTGGCCAGCACGGCCGGTACGGCCGATACGGTGCACGTAGTCTTCAGCGAACTTCGGCAGGTCGTAGTTGAACACGTGCGTGATGCCCGGGATGTCGATACCGCGAGCTGCGACGTCCGTTGCCACCAGCACGCGCACACGGCGCTCGCGCAGGGCGCGGATCGTGCGGTTACGTGCGCCTTGCGGCAGGTCGCCGTGCAGGGCGGCCGATTCGAAACCGGCGTCGGCGAGACGGCCAGCCAGTTGGTCCGCGTCCATCTTGGTTGCCGTGAAGACGATAGCCTGGTCGAGGCCTTCGTCGCGCAGCAGATGGTCGAGCAGACGGTCCTTGTGATCGCGGTCGTCAACGTAATGGACGGTTTGCGCGATGTTGGTGCGCTGTTCCATGCGCTGGACGATCTCGATACGCTCCGGATCCTTCAGCAGGCGGCCCGTCAGCGAACCGATCTTGCCGTCGAGCGTAGCCGAGAACAGCATGGTTTGACGCGTAGCCGGCGTTGCCGCAACGATGGTTTCGATGTCGTCGATGAAGCCCATGTCGAGCATGCGGTCGGCTTCGTCGAGCACGAGGATCTGCAGTTGCGACAGATCGATACGGCCGCGTTCCAGGTGGTCGATCAGACGGCCCGGCGTCGCCACCAGGATTTCCGGGTTCTTCGCGAGCAGCATCAATTGCTGGCCGTAAGCGACGCCGCCCAGAATGCTGACGGTGCGCAGGCGCTTCAGGTGCTTGCCGTACGTGGCAGCAGCGGTGGTGACCTGCATCGCGAGTTCGCGGGTCGGCGTCAGAACCAGCATGGTCGGACGGGCAACCGGTTGCGGACGGCGCGTGCGGGCGCCATCAGCCGGACGCGGCTCGCGCGGCTGGCTGGCTTGTGCCTTTTGCAGTTGCGAGAAACGCTCGATAGCGGGCAGCATGAACGCGGCGGTCTTGCCCGAACCGGTCGGGCTCGAGACCAGCAGATCGCGGCCGGCGATGCCAGCGGGGATAGCGCGTTGCTGAACCGGGGTCGGGGTTTGGTAGCCAGCGGCGGTCAGCGCGGAGACGACATCCGGGGACAGACCGAGCGACGCGAACGACGGGCCGGCCGGTGCTGCGGTTTCAGCGGCAACGGCTTCCGGCGCTGCAGCAACGGCTGCGGCTTGGGCGGGAGCGTCGGCGAGACCGAGTGCCTGGTCGGCGATGGCGTTCAACGGGCTGCTGGGGGTATTGCTCGAAGTCATGAGAATCCTTGAAACGATCCTGGGTGAAGCACGGAATAAATACGTCGGCGCCAATCGGCATACCCAAGTCGTCGGATTCAGCGAGCAAAGAAGCAGCGAGCAAATCGAAAAACGGGGGCAGCTCGCAACACTAAAGAGGCGAGCTTTTCGTTAGAAGCTGTATCGGTTGCGACATGCCAACACGGCGTGCCGCCAGCCTGGTACATGATCGCCCGTAGGGGGCTAGGCAGGAGGGGACAGGTTCTAAACTGGATTGGAGCAAAACGCTACGAGGCGCTGCGCCGCAAGGGCCGCTAGGAAAAAGCCGGGCAAAGCAGTGAAGCGCAGGCAGCATTGTATAGGGTTTTGCTGCACCGCGCCACATTTACGACACTTCCGTGAAGGAAAGTGCTGATTCTTTCTTTGTCTTACGAATATTCGTTAAGCGGAGGCGCCGCTTTTCAACGATTCGACCAGTTCGACGTACTGCTGCTTGGCCGCATCCTGGGCGGTGCCCTTGAGCGCTGCCCACGCGTCGTACTTGTATTTGCCGACGATGTCGGTGAAGCCCGGCTTGTCGCCATGCACGTCGCCCTTGGTGGCCTGCTTGTAGAGCGCGTAGAGGCGCAGCAGCGTCAGATTGCCGGGGCGTTCCGGCAGTTGTTGCACGTCTTCGTGGGCTTTCGCGAATTGGGCGTCGACGTCGCTCATGTTTTTTCTCCGTGGCGAATTCAAGATAGGCCGACGATCATATCAAGCGGCATCCTTGCTGGGTTCGAACCAGGCTCGAACCTTCATTCCAAACGCGCCGGCGAGGGGCGCGCCCGGCGCTTCGCCATTGTGCGGCGCTGCATGCATGCTGCGTGCCCGGCAAGGCGGGGCGTCGCATTACAATAGCGGTCATGACCAGAACTGTGCTGCTTGCCCTCGATACGTCGACCGAATTCTGTTCGGTCGCGCTTCTGTCCGCCGCTGTCGATGCGACGGGCGCTCCTGTCTCCGAACCGCGCACCTGGGTGCGCCACGAAGCGACCGGAGCTGTGTCCAGCACGCGCTTGTTGCCGGCGATCCGCGAACTGTTCGACGAGGCCGGCCTCGCGCTGGCCGACTGCGATGCGATTGCCTTCGGCGCGGGCCCGGGCTCGTTTACCGGTCTGCGCACCGCGACCGGGGTTGCGCAGGGGCTCGCGTTCGGCCTGAATTGCCCGGTGGTGCCGATCGGCACCTTGCTTGCGTGCGCCGAGAGCGCGCGTTTGCGCGATCCGTCTGCCAGGCGCGTGCTGGCGGCGCTCGACGCCCGCATGGATGAGGTCTACTGGGCCGATTACGCGTGGGATGAGGCGCAGGGCGAATGGCGCACCATCCAGTCCGCCTCGCTCGATGCGCCGGACCGGCTGAGCTTGCCCGAGGAGCCGTTTACGCTGGCAGGCAATGCCGCTGCCGCATTCGGCGCGCGCCTCGTGGCCAGCACGGTGGCGCAAGCCATCGACGGCGCAGCGCTGCCGCATGCGCTGCCGCTCGCCTTCGCGGCGCTGCGCGCGCTGCGCGCGGGCCGCACGGTGCCGGCCGAGCTTGCCGCGCCGGAATACGTGCGCGACAAGGTGGCGCAAACCACGGCGGAGCGGATGGCGGAGAAGGTGGCTAAAGCAGAACAGGCAGCAGAGCAGGCGGCGGGACAAGCCGCGCAGCAGGCAGCGGCGAGCGCGGCGAAAGACCCGGTGCAGCAGGCGCCGAACCAGGCAACTGAGCCGGTCACGCCGCATCCCGCACCCCAAGGCGAGGGCGGACGATGAGCGGGGTGTTGCTGGCGGACCGCTACATGTCGCCAATGACCGAAGGCGACCTCGACGAGGTTGCCATCATCGAAAAAGCGGCATACGAATTTCCGTGGAGCCGCGGCAATTTCGAAGATTCGCTGCGCAACGGCTACTTCGGCATCTGCCTGCGTCACGTCACCGGCGCGTTAATCGGCTATTGCGTGCTGATGCCGGTGGTCGACGAAATGCATCTGTTGAATCTGTGCGTGGCGCCGGCCGCGCAGGGCGCGGGTGCCGGGCTGTCGTTGCTGCGGGAAGCGGTGCGTATTACGCGCAACGAAAAACTTGAAGGACTGCTGCTTGAAGTGCGGCCGTCGAACCACCGGGCTATCCGGCTTTATGAACGCTTCGGCTTTGCTTCGATCGGCCGTCGCAAGAACTACTATCCGGCGCGTCATCGCAGCCGGGAGGACGCCATCGTGATGCGTTTTTCGTTTGCCAAGGAGGGCGCAGATGGCGCTGCATGAATCCGCTCTGGAAGAGCTTGGCCTCGCGCCGATGTGGGTGCGCCGCGGGATGGGGCAGGCGAGTGCTGGGGAGGCCGGTCAGGCGGCGGTGCCAGCAGCTGTTGTCGACGAGAGCGCTGCGCGGCGTGTAGAGGCGGCTAAGCCTGTTCAAGGCTTGACGCATGGCCTGGCGGTAGACGCGGCTCGAGGCAATGCGCAGGAGCGCTCTGCTGCAGGAGCGCGCGGCGACACATACGAACCGGTCTCGCGTGCGGATGCAACAGCGTCCCCGGCCCGTGCCGAGCCCGCCGCACCCTCAGCCCCGCCTGATGACGATTTCGCCTGGTTCGACGACCTGCCGTCTCAGCCTCCGGCCGAAGCGCGTACGGCGCCAGCCGAGCGCGCCGAACCTTTGGTCCCGACCCTCGACTGGGATGCGCTCGCCGAACGCGTGGCCGGCTGCGAGGGTTGCCGCCTGTGCGAGAAGCGCACCAACACCGTATTCGGCGTCGGCGACCGCAATGCCGACTGGATGCTGATCGGCGAAGCCCCCGGCGAGAACGAAGACCGCCAGGGCGAGCCGTTCGTCGGCCAGGCCGGCAAGCTGCTCGACAACATGCTGCGTTCGTTGACGCTCGCACGCGACACCAACGTCTATATCGCCAACGTGATCAAGTGCCGGCCGCCCGGCAACCGCAATCCCGAGCCCGACGAGGTGGCGCGCTGCGAGCCGTATCTGCAGCGCCAGGTCGCGCTCGTCAAGCCGAAGCTGATCATTGCGCTGGGCCGCTTCGCCGCGCAGAGCCTGCTGAAGACCGACGCCAGCATTTCGTCGTTGCGCGGCCGCGTGCACCAGTACGAAGGTGTGCCCGTGATCGTCACGTATCACCCGGCGTATCTGCTGCGCAGCCTGCCCGATAAGGCCAAGGCCTGGACGGACCTGTGCCTCGCCCGCGATACCTGGCGCAAGGCGGCCGGCGCGCTGGCCAACTGATGAACGCGCCCCGGCCGGCCCTGGTTCCGGCCGCTGTGCCTCCGGCACAGTGGGATGCGCTGCGCGAACCCGCGGTGCGCGATCTCGCGTGGCTGCTGTTCAGCGCGGATCTGTTGCGTGCGCAACCACCGGTGGGGATGCTCGCCAGCGCGTTCGAGACGCAGGACGAACTGGCTGCCACCCTCGACTGGCTGCGCGCTCTCGATGCCGAGCCGGGCGCACTCAGGAGCGACCTCGCTGTGGCCCGCGTCACGCGTCTTGGCCGTTACGCGGAATGCCTGCTTGCGTGGTTTCTGCAGCATGGGCCGACCGCGCGCCTGATCGCGGCGAACGTGCCGCTGCGGCGTGCCGGACTGACCCTGGGCGAGTGCGATTTTCTGGTACAGACGCGAGCAGGGCGGCGCCTGCATTGGGAGCTGGCCGTCAAGTGCTATCTGCACGCGGGGGATGGGCGGGGGCTACTGTCGGATTACGTTGGTCCCAATCTGCAGGACCGCTTCGATCTGAAGCTGACCCACTTGCTCGATCATCAGTTGCCGCTCAGCGGGCGGGAGGAGTTCGCTACGCTGGGACATGTGGGCCCGTGGGAACCGCAGATGTTTATCAAGGGCTGGCTGTTCTACCGGCACGGCGAAGTGAGCAGCGATCCGATGGAAATCGATCCCGCGCATGCGCGCGGCTGGTGGGCGACACGCACGGACTGGCCGGCTTTCGCGGCTGAGCATGCACAGGCGTGGCGGGTTTTGCCGCGTCTCGAATGGCTTGCGCCGCGGCGCCATGAGCCGGGGGTAGCCGATGCGGAAGGCATTGTGTTCGTCGATGTGGCCGCGCTTGGCGAACGGGTCGCGCATCAGAACGGGCCGACCATGGTGGCGGCCTTCTATCTGGACGATGCGGGGTGTTGGGTTGAGCGCTCGCGCGGCTTTATCGTGCCGGACGACTGGCCGCAGAAGGCGCAGGCGTTCGCCCGGCAGTGACGCCGGTTGATGCGGGTTGATGCCGGGTGATGCCGGGTGATGTCTTTAGGCCGATCAGCGCGGCGGCCGATAGGCCATACCCGGCATGTCGATCTGTTCGGCTCCAGTCGCCTTGCGACGACGGAGCCGTTCTTCCTTATTTGCGTTTCAGTTGCGAGAGATCCCGCACGGCGCCACGGTCGGCCGAGGTCGCGAGCGCAGCGTAAGCCTGCAATGCTTGCGACACCACACGTTCACGATTCGCCGGCATCCACGCCTTGTCGCCGCGTGCCTCCATGGCTGCGCGACGGCGTGCCAATTCCTCGTCCGGTACCGCGAGGTGCATCTTGCGCGTGGGAATGTCGATCTCGATCACATCGCCTTCTTCCACGAGACCGATCGTGCCGCCTTCGGCTGCTTCCGGCGAGGCATGCCCGATCACGAGCCCTGAGGAACCGCCGGAGAAGCGGCCATCGGTAAACAGCGCGCAGCTCTTGCCCAGGCCCTTGGATTTCAGATACGACGTGGGGTAGAGCATTTCCTGCATGCCGGGGCCGCCCTTGGGGCCTTCGTAACGGATCACGACCACGTCGCCCGCTACGACCTTGTCGCCCAGAATGGCTTCGACGGCGTCGTCCTGGCTCTCGAAGACGCGCGCGCGCCCTGAGAAGACCCACTGCGATTCGTCAACACCTGCCGTCTTGACGATGCAGCCCTTCTCCGCGAGGTTGCCGTACAGCACGGCGAGGCCGCCGTCTTTCGAATACGCGTTTTGCTTGCTGCGGATACAGCCGGTCTTGCGATCGGTATCCAGCGACGCGAAGGTGGCTTCCTGGCTGAACGCGACGGTGGTCGGAATGCCGCCCGGGGCTGCACGGAAGAGTTTCTGCGCTTCTTCGCCCGCGCCGCCGGCGACATCCCACTTGGCGATCGCCTCGCCCAGCGTGCCGCTATGCACGTTGCCGCACGACAGGTCCAGCAGATCCGCGCGGGCCAGCTCGCCCAGAATGCCGGGAATGCCGCCGGCACGATGCACGTCTTCGATATGGAATTTGTCGGTAGCCGGCGCCACTTTGCACAGGCACGGCACCTTGCGCGAGATGCGATCGATGTCGGACATCGTGAAATCGACGCCGCCTTCCTGCGCGGCTGCCAGCAGGTGCAGCACGGTATTGGTCGAACCCCCCATGGCGACGTCGAGCGCCATCGCGTTTTCAAACGCCTGCTTGCTGGCGATGCTGCGCGGCAGGACCGAGGCGTCATCTTCCTGATAGTAGCGGCGGCACAGGTCCACCACGAGACGGCCGGCCTGTTCGAACAGGCCCTTGCGCCATGCGTGCGTGGCGACAATCGTGCCGTTACCGGGCAGCGCGAGACCGATCGCCTCGGTCAGGCAATTCATCGAGTTCGCGGTGAACATCCCCGAGCAGGAACCGCACGTCGGGCACGCGCTGCGCTCGATTTCTGCCACTTCGGCATCACTGACTCTGGAGTCGCCCGCCTTGATCATCGCGTCGATCAGGTCGATCTTGGCGATCACCTGGCCGTCGGTCGGCGACTTGACCTTGCCGGCCTCCATCGGACCGCCGGAGACGAACACGACCGGGATGTTCAGGCGCATGGCGGCCATCAGCATGCCCGGGGTGATCTTGTCGCAATTGGAAATGCAGACCATGGCGTCGGCGCAGTGCGCGTTGACCATGTATTCGACCGAGTCGGCGATCAGTTCGCGCGAGGGCAGCGAATACAGCATGCCGCCGTGGCCCATGGCGATGCCGTCGTCCACCGCGATGGTGTTGAATTCCTTGGCGACGCCGCCGGCCGCTTCGATTTCCTTCGCGACCAGCGCGCCCAGGTCGCGCAGATGCACGTGGCCTGGCACGAACTGGGTGAACGAGTTCACCACCGCAATAATGGGCTTGCCGAAATCGCCGTCCTTCATTCCGGTGGCGCGCCACAAGGCGCGGGCGCCAGCCATGTTGCGGCCATGAGTCGAAGTTCGCGATCGATAGTCAGGCATCTGTGTCCTCAGGTATTGGGGTCGTTAAGTTGGAGTTGTGCCCAGTTCGGCCAATTCACCGTTGCGGACGGTGGCGGCGCACCGATCGCCCGCAGGCGGTGGGCGCACGGTCAGCGCTGGGAAGGTATGAATAGTGCGAGAGCACCGGTAAGACGTCCAATATATTTTTTCGACGCAATTAGGTCGCAAAACATATTATTTGGCGGTAGGACAAGGCGAGGGCACGCGAGGCGCCGCTAAACGGCACCAGGCGGCACCCACGCGTTTCACCACCAGCGATAAAAATGATGCACCGGTCCGACGCCCTTGCCGACGTCGAGCTGGCCGCTCGCTTCGAGCGCGCCGGTCAGATAGGCCTTCGCATCCGCCACGGCACTGGCGAGGTCGGCGCGCTGCGGAATCAGCGCCGCAATCGACGACGACAACGTGCAGCCCGTGCCATGCGTGTTCTTCACCGGCACGCGGGGTGCGCCGAGGCGCAGCGTGCCACTGTCCTGCACCAGCCAGTCGGGGCTGTCGGCGGCGGTGAGATGGCCGCCTTTCATCAGCACGGCGCGCGCGCCGAGCGAGCGCAACGCTTCACCCTGTTCGATCATGCCGGCTTCGTCGGTCGCAGCCGCGAGTCCCAGCAACGCCGCGGCCTCCGGCAGATTCGGCGTCAGCAGGTCGGCGAGCGGCAGCAGTTCGTCGCGCACCACGACCACCGCGTCGGGCAACAGCAACGCGTGGTTGCTCTTGGAGATCATCACGGTATCGAGCACCACGTGCTTCGGCCGATGGCGCCGCAGCGCCTCCGCTACGACGCGCGCAATCTGCGCGTTCGCCAGCATGCCGATCTTCACGGCGTCGATGCGGATATCGTCGAACACCGCGTCGAGCTGCGCGGCGACAAACGCCGGCTCCGGCGTATGAATCGCCGTCACGCCTTGCGTGTTCTGCGCAGTCAGCGCCGTAATCACGCTCGCGCCATACGCGCCGAGCGCCGAAAAAGCTTTGAGGTCGGCCTGAATGCCGGCGCCGCCGCCGGAGTCGGAGCCGGCGATCGTCAGGACGTTGGGAATCGGTTGAGTCATGGCAAGGCGGGAAGAAGAGAATCGCGGATACGGCGCTTAACCTCGGTGCGCAGGTTGCCGCCGGGTGCATAAGCTGCGCCCGGCACGGCGTCAGTGTTTCACTTCACCGATCAACGCGACCGAATCGAAGGCGCGCTGGTTCGCCTGATGACGCCGCATCACGAACCACATCATCACGCAGACGAAGGTGCCGAACAGCACGATCACCGCCGACACCGGCACGTCGAGCCATACCAGCACCGCGTACAGGCACAGCATCACGAGCACCGAGAGGTTCTCGTTGAAGTTCTGCACGGCGATCGAGTGACCGGCCGACAGCAGCACGTGGCCGCGATGCTGCAGCAGCGCGTTCATCGGCACCACGAAAAAGCCGGACAGGCCGCCGACGACCATCAGGAAGATATAGGCGAGGATCAGATAACCCGGCACGTGCATGCGACCGAAGTAAAAACCCCAATGCGCGGGGAACAGGTCGCGGGTATAGAAGGCCATCATCATCACCGCGATACCCATCATGATGCCGACCGGCAGCACCGATAGCGACTTCTTCAGCGGCACGCGCGAGGCGGCGATGATGGCGCCCGCGGCCACCCCGACGGCCACCACGGCCTGCAGGATCGCGCCTTCGGAGAGCGACATGCCGAGCGAGACTTCCGCCCACTTCAGCACGATGAACTGCAGCGTGGCGCCCGCGCCCCAGAACAGCGTCGTGACGGCAAGCGAAATCTGGCCCAGCTTGTCGCGCCACAGCACCTGGAAGCAGTCGGCGAAATCTGTGATGAGCTTGATCGGGCCGCGTTCCTGTTTCGGATAGCGCGCGCCGGTGTCGGGAATGCGCAGATTGAATAGCGCCGCGATCACGTAGATGGCCATGATGACCAGCATCGCAGCTTCAGCCGGCGTGTTGACGGTCGGAATATGGTGTTTGAGGATGTGCGAGGCGATGTGCGGGCTGATCAGCGCGCCGCCCAACACCGTGCCGAGAATGATCGAACCGACCGTGGTGCCCTCGATCCAGCCGTTCGCGGCGACGAGCCGGTCAGGCGGCAGCAGTTCGGTCAGAATGCCGTATTTGGCAGGCGAGTAGGCTGCGGCCCCAAAGCCGACGATGCCGTACGCAATTAGCGGATGCGCACCGACCAGCATCGTAAAGCAGCCGACCACCTTGATGGTATTGGTGACGAACATCACGTGCCCCTTCGGGCGCGAGTCGGCAAAGGCGCCGACGAAGGCAGCAAGGACGACGTACGACAGCACAAAGAACAGCTTGAGCAGCGGCGTCATCCAGTTTGGGGCGTGAAGATCTTTCAGCAGTGCAATAGCAGCGATCAGAAGCGCATTGTCGGCCAGCGATGAAAAAAACTGCGCGGCCATGATGGTGTAAAAACCTTTTTTCATCTGATGCGATGCTGTCCTCGCTGCGGTCTGTCCGCCCCGGCCGTGTGCAAGGCGTCCGGGCTTATTCCGTTCGAAATGGGTTGTGCGCACGGCTTTATATCATGAAAATAGCTGGATTCGGACTAGCAGAATCCTTGATCGCACCGCCCAGCGGGCTCCTGAGCACTGAAAACGCACTGTAAGCTCCTGATTCGCAAGCGTCTTTACGAAAATTTCCCATGCCGCGCCCCCTTTCAGCCACGATCCACACCGCAGCACTCGCCAATAACCTCGCCGTCGTCCGCCGTTACGCACCAAATTCGAAAATCTGGGCCGTCGTCAAGGCCAACGCCTACGGGCACGGCCTGGCAAGGGCCTTTCCAGGTTTGCGTGCAACGGATGGCTTTGGTTTGCTCGACCTCGAAGAAGCGGTGAAGTTGCGTGAATTGGGCTGGGCCGGGCCGATTCTGTTGCTCGAGGGCTTTTTTCGCCCCACCGATATCGACGTGATCGACCGCTACAGCCTGAGCACCGCGCTGCACTCGGACGAGCAGTTGCGCATGCTGGAAATGGCGCGTCTGTCGAAGCCGGTCAATATCCAGTTGAAGATGAATAGCGGCATGAATCGTCTGGGCTACACGCCCGAGCGTTTTCGGGCGGCGTGGGAGCGGGCGCGGGCCTGCCAGGGCGTCGGTCAGATCACGCTGATGACCCATTTTTCGGATGCTGACAGCGAGCGTGGCGTTGCCTATCAGATGGAGGCGTTCGAGCGCGGCGCGCAAGGTATAGCGGGAGCGCGTAGCCTCGCCAATTCGGCGGCTACGCTGTGGCATCCGTCGTCGCACTTCGACTGGGTGCGCCCAGGCATCATCCTGTATGGTGCGTCGCCGTCGGGGGTCACCAAGGCTATCGAGGGCACGGGCTTGCAGCCGGCCATGACGCTCGCTTCCGAACTGATCGCGGTGCAGAACGTGCCCGAGGGGCAGACGGTGGGCTACGGCTCGATCTTCAAGGCGCGCAGCGCGATGCGCGTTGGCGTGGTGGCGTGCGGCTATGCGGACGGTTATCCGCGCGTGGCGCCCGAAGGCACGCCGGTGATCGTCGATGGCGTGCGCACGCGCGTGGTCGGGCGGGTGTCGATGGATATGCTCACGGTCGATCTGACGCCGTGTCCGTCGGCGGGCGTCGGCTCGCGCGTCGAACTGTGGGGCAATGCGCTGCCGATCGACGATGTCGCTCAGGCCTGCGGCACGATCGGCTATGAGCTGATGTGCGCGGTGGCGCCGCGCGTGCCGGTGCGCGCCGAATAAGCGGCTCTGCGGCGCCTGTTCGGCGTTCCGGGCTGCAAGCGGTCCGGCATAGGTGAGTCGTACCGCAGACCGCGATTCGACAAACTCGACACACTCAACCAATTCGACAAATAAGCAAGGCAAGGGCGCGTGGCTAAACAGAAGACGATGTACACCTGCACCGAATGTGGCGGGCAGGCGCCCAAGTGGCAGGGCCAGTGCCCGGCATGCCAGGCGTGGAACACGCTGGTGGAGACGGTGGCCGAATCGCCTTCCGCGCACCGCTTTCAGTCGCTCGCCAAGAGCGCGCCGGTGCAGCGCCTCGCGGACATCGAGGCATCGGACGTACCGCGCTTTTCAACCGGCGTCAGCGAATTCGACCGGGTGCTGGGCGGCGGTCTGGTGCCGGGCGGGGTGGTGCTGATCGGCGGCGATCCGGGCATTGGCAAATCGACGCTGCTGCTGCAGTCGCTCGGGGAAATCGCCCACGAGCGGCGTGCGCTCTATATCAGCGGCGAAGAATCGGCGGCGCAGATTGCGTTGCGGGCGCAACGGCTGTCGCTGCTCGATCCGGGCTCGAAGGCAAGCGAACTCAGGTTGCTCGCCGAAATCCAGCTCGAAAAAATCCAGGCGACCATCGAAAGCGAAAGGCCTGACGTGGCCGTGATCGATTCGATCCAGACGGTCTATTCCGAGGCGCTGACCTCGGCGCCCGGCTCGGTCGCGCAGGTGCGCGAATGTGCGGCGCAACTGACGCGCATCGCCAAGCAGTCGGGCACGGCCATCATCATGGTCGGCCACGTGACCAAGGAAGGCAATCTGGCCGGCCCGCGCGTGCTCGAGCACATTGTCGATACGGTGCTGTACTTCGAAGGCGATACGCACTCGTCGTTTCGCCTTGTGCGCGCGTTCAAGAACCGCTTCGGCGCGGTCAACGAACTCGGCGTGTTTGCCATGACCGAGCGCGGCTTGCGTGGCGTGGCGAATCCGTCGGCGCTATTCCTCTCGCAGCATGAGCAGATCGTGCCGGGTTCGTGCGTGCTGGTGACCCAGGAAGGTTCGCGGCCGCTGCTCGTGGAAATCCAGGCGCTGGTGGATGCGGCCAATGTGCCGAACCCGCGCCGGCTCGCGGTGGGGCTGGAGCAGAACCGTCTGGCCATGCTGCTCGCCGTGCTGCACCGGCATGCCGGAATTGCCTGCTTCGATCAGGACGTGTTTCTGAATGCGGTGGGCGGCGTCAAGATTACCGAGCCGGCCGCCGACCTTGCGGTGCTGCTGGCGATCCATTCGTCGATGCGTAACAAACCGTTGCCCAAGGGCTTGATCGTGTTCGGCGAAGTGGGGCTGGCGGGCGAGATCCGCCCGTCGCCGCGCGGCCAGGACCGGCTCAAGGAAGCGGCCAAGCTGGGCTTCTCGATTGCGCTGATTCCGAAGGCGAATGCGCCTAAGCAGCCCATCGACGGCTTACAGGTTATTGCTGTCGACCGGCTCGAACAGGCCATCGACAAGATCCGCACGCTAGAGTAGGCGTCGTATCCGTCGCTCAGAGGGCATTTTTGCAGCAAGCGCCGCGTAATGCTCCGTAAATAACTGAGCCAGGACTGTAACCAACGCAACACGCGTATTCCCTAAGCTGGGCGGGTCTGCCATCCCTCTCAAGCGGAAAAGGATCGCGCCTTGAAACAGTCTTATGAAACCGTGACCGAGCGTCCCATGCTGGTGCGTGGCTGCCGCGTCTCTGCGCCCATCCGTCAGCCTTGGGGCGGCGCGTGCCGGATCGTCGAATGGATCGACACCACCGGCCAGATTTCACGCCGCGTCGTCGCCGAAAACGTCACACCGGATGAGGTGCGCGCCACCATCGACCGGCATGTCGAAGGCCGCAAATACATGCTGTATGACGACGAGCGGGCGCCGCGGCAAACTTTGCCGCGGCGGTAAGCGCGCGAGTGTGGTTGCACGCCATTAGCGAGGCCGCTTGGCCTCACCGGTGTCGGGCACTTCATTCGCCCCGTCACGCGCTTGCTCATCCGCCTCTGCGTTCGTCTCGGCCTCAGCGTCCGGGTTGAACAGAGGATGCTGCGCGGCCTCTGCTGCCGTCAGCACCGGCGAGACACAGCAATCGAGCGGCTCCAGTAACCTTACCCAATCTTCCAGCGGCCGGCTGGCAATCAGGTCTGCCATGTCCCGCATCAGCGCGAGCGCATCCGGGCCGCCGATGGACTGGCCGACGCTCCAGTGCCGAAACGCCCATTCGGGGCGATCGAGCGCGTGGCACAACGTATCCCAGAACTTCAGTTCAAGCGCCGCGACCGCGAGCCAGCGGCCGTCCCGGGTCCGGTACAGGTTGTAGCAAGGCACGCCGCCGTTCAGCAGCCCACCGCCTGCCGGCGGGGCGGCACCGTCGTTGGCGAGCGAGACCTGGGCGAGGAAGTTGTTCGAGTGAGTGACGTGGGACATCGAAATGTCGACGAAGCGGCCGTTGCCGCCGCGCGCTACGTGCCACAGCGCCGCGAGAATCTGCGCGACTGCGCTCGCGGCGCCGCCGAGCAGGTCGGCAATCTGGAAGTTAGGCAGGATCGGTGCGCCGTCGCGGCTCGCCAGTTGCTCGAGGACGCCAGCGTAGGCGATGTAGTTCAGATCGTGGCCGGCCTGACTGGCGAACGGACCCGTCGAACCATAACCGGTGATCGCGCAGTAGACGAGCTTGGGATTGAGCACGCTCAGGCTCTCATAGCCGATGCCGAGGCGTTCCATCACACCAGGCCGGAAGCTCTCGATCAGCACGTCAGCTTCACGCGCCAGCGCGCGCAGCACGGTGCGTCCCGCTTCGGACTTGAGGTCGAGGCGCGTTTCGCGCTTGCCGCGGTTGACCATGCGATAGAACACGCCGGGGCGGCCGGCGACGCGATCGCTCGACGCCTGCAGCATCGTGCGGGTGGGGTCGCCGGCACCGGGCGCTTCGATCTTCAGCACGTCCGCGCCCATTTCCGCGAGGCGCAGAGCCGCGACCGGGCCGGGCAACAGGCGCGTCAGGTCCAGTACGCGCAGGCCTTGCAATGCAGCGGGAGACGTCAATGCCAACCTCTCTCTTTAGAAAGTGCCCGTCGATGCCGGCGCAGCCGGTGCGGCCGCGTATGGCGGAGCGCTAGCCGATTTGTTCGAGCTCCTCGTGAGTATCGAGCCATTCGGCTTCGAGCGCTTCGAGGCGCGCATTCACATCCGCCTGACGTCGGATCGCCTCCGTCAGCTTGCTCTTCTGCTCCGGATCGTAACTCGCCGGATCGGCGACGAAGGTATCCAGCGTCGTCTTTTCGGCGTTCAGCGCGTCCATTTCCTTTTCGATCTTGTTGATGCGGCTTTGCAGCGGCTTCTTCAGATGCGAGAGCTTCTGGCGCGTTTCGGCGTCCTGACGGCGCTGTTCCTTGCGGTTCGCGGCGCTGTCTTCGCTATTGCCACCATTCGCTGTGCCCCCGGCGTTGGCCGGGTTTCCTGCTTTCAGCGCGGCGCGCTGCTCGGCGGCGTGCTGCAGCAGCCAGTCGCGGTAGTCGTCGAGATCGCCGTCGAACGGTTGCAGCCGGTGTTTCGCCACCAGCATGAATTGATCGGTGGTGGCGCGCAGCAGATGCCGGTCGTGCGAGACGAGAATCAGCGTGCCTTCGAACTGCGCGAGCGCCATGGTGAGCGCATGGCGGGTTTCGAGATCCAGGTGGTTGGTCGGCTCGTCGAGCAGCAGCAGGTTCGGCTTTTGCCAGATCACCAGCGCGAGTGCGAGACGGGCTTTCTCACCGCCGGAAAACGGTGCGATCGCGGCGGTGGCCATTTCCCCGGAGAAGTTGAAGCCGCCGAGGTAGTCGCGCAGTTCCTGCTCGCGTGTATCGGGTGCAAGCCGCGCCAGATGCTGCAGCGCCGAGTCGTCCGGGCGCAACGTTTCGAGTTGATGCTGCGCGAAGTAGCCGATGCGCAGCCCTTTGCCTTCGCGCACACCGCCGCCGAGAGCCTCGAGCGTGCCGGCAAGCGTCTTGATGAGCGTGGATTTACCCTGGCCGTTGGCGCCCAGCAGGCCGATCCGCTGGCCGTTCTGGATGGACAGGTTGACGTGCTCGACGATCGGGATCTCCCCGCTTTCGTTGCGATAGCCGCAGCGCACGCCTTCCATCACCATCATAGGGTTGGGCGCGGAGTCCGGCGTGCGGAACTCGAACGTGAACGGCGAGGACGCATGGGCCGGTGCGATCAGTTCCATCTTTTCGAGCGCCTTCACCCGGCTTTGCGCCTGGCGCGCCTTGGTGGCCTGCGCCTTGAAGCGGTTGATATAACTCTGCAGATGTTCAACCGTGCGCCGCTGCTTTTCATACGCGCTCTGCTGCAGGGCGATCTGTTGGGCGCGCAGGATTTCGAACTGCGAATAATTGCCGCCGTAGCGCTTGATCTGCTGTTGCTCCAGATGCAGCGTGACATTGCAGACCGAATCGAGAAATTCGCGGTCGTGCGAGATCACGATCAACGTGCCCGGATAACGGTGCAGCCAGTCTTCGAGCCAGACGATGGCGTCCAGGTCCAGGTGGTTGGTCGGTTCGTCGAGCAGCAGCAGGTCGGAGCGGCACATCAGCGCCTGGGCCAGATTCAGGCGCATGCGCCAGCCGCCGGAGAAGCTCGCCACTGGCAGACGGGTCTGTTCGAGCGTGAAGCCGAGGCCGAGCAGCAGCGCTTCGGCGCGCGCCGGGGCGGTGTAGCCGTCGGCGTCGGCAAAGGCGGCGTGCGCCTCGCCTTCGGCGGCGCCGTCATGCGCGGCCGAGGCGGCGGCGATCGCCGCCTCGATGGCGCGCAGCGCGGCGTCGCCATCCAGCGTATAGGCGAGCGCGGTCTTGTCGACGGCAGGGGTTTCCTGCGCCACATGGGCGATCTGCCACGACGGCGGCATGGAGAAGTCACCGGCGTCCGCATGCAGTTCGCCGAGCAGCACGGCAAACAGGGTCGACTTGCCCGCGCCATTCGCCCCGACCAGCCCGGCTTTTTCGCCGGGGTTCAGGGTGAAGGTGGTTTGTTCGAAAAGCGGCTTGGTGCCGCGCGCGAGACTGAACTGGTTAAAGCGGATCACAAAGAGAAGGCCGGCTTGGGAAAAACGCTATTTTAGACCGGCCGTGGTCCGGGCAGGGATCGGCCGTTCGGCCGACTGTGCCGGCGGGGTTTTTCGCTTAGACTGACGGCTTTCGTCTAACACGTTGCACGGTAGCGGAGCAGGTGCTTTAGCGCTCACTCCGCTCGGCCGAAATAAACTGCATGGGATTGGGGAGAGGGCACATGACATCGATTTATTCGTTCTCGGCGCGCACGCTAGGCGGCGAGGAAGTCAGTCTGGAACAGTATCGCGGCAAGGTGCTGCTGATCGTCAATACGGCAAGCGAGTGCGGCTTCACGCCGCAATACGCCGGCCTGCAAAAGCTGTACGAAACGTATGCGGGGCGTGACTTCGAGATTCTCGGTTTCCCCTGCAACCAGTTCGGCAAGCAGGAGCCGGGCGATGCGGCGCAGATCGGCAGCTTCTGCGAGAAAAACTACGGCGTGACCTTTCCGATGTTCGACAAGATCGACGTGAACGGCGCCAATGCTCACCCGCTGTACCGCTATCTGACCGGCGAAGCGCCGGGCCTGCTGGGGCTCGAGGGCATCAAGTGGAATTTCACCAAGTTTCTGGTGGGCCGCGACGGCACGGTGCTCAAGCGCTACGCGCCGGTGACCAAGCCTGACGCGATTACCGACGAGATCGAGAAGCTGTTGTAACTGCTTGCCGTCAGCGAGAGGCGGCCAGGTTCTCGCGACTTCGCGGGCTCTGGCTGCGCGCTGTGGCCGCCGGCCCTTCGGCAAGCGCGTCTACGGCCGCTAAGGCGCTTGCCAGATCGCTTCCCGAAGTGGTTTCGCAAGCGGTTGCCAAAGCGCTTCCCGAAGCGTTTGCCAGATCCGTTGCTAAAGAATCGGCGAGAACAGTCTGGCGACGTGCATGGTCACGCGCCTGAACGCCGGTGCCTGGCGGTACTCGTTACGGTCGATCTCGTAGGCTTCGGCAAAATCGCGTGTGAGCATCGCTTCGACCTCGGCCGCAAAGCCGCGGTCCACGGTCAGCACCATGATCTCGAAGTTCAGGCGAAACGAGCGGTTGTCGAGATTCGCGCTGCCAATCGCGGCAGCGCAGCTGTCGATCAGCACCACCTTCTGATGCAGGAAGCCTGGCCGGTAGCGGAAGATGCGGATGCCCGCGCGCACCGAATCGTAGGCGTACAGCTTCGACGCTTCGAACACGACGTAGTGGTCGCGCCGGCTCGGAATCAGGATACGCACGTCCACGCCGCGTAGCACCGCGAGGCGCAGCGCCGAAAACACCGCTTCATCCGGCACGAGGTAGGGCGTGGTGATCCAGATCCGCTCGCGCGCCGCGTTGATTGCCTCGACGAAGAACAGCGAACAGGTCTCCTGCTTGTCGGCGGGGCCAGTCGGCATGACGATGCAATGCATGCCCTCGTTGGTCGGCTGATACGGCGGCATCTCGAGCGGCGGCAGTTTCTGGGTGGCCCAGTACCAGTCTTCGGTGAAGACGAACTGGATGCTGGCGACCACCGGACCGCGTACCTCGATATGCGTATCGCGCCACGGCGAGAGCGGCGGCTTGGCGCCGAGGTATTCCACGCCGACGTTATGGCCGCCGACAAACGCCCGCTCGCCGTCCACCGAAACGATCTTGCGGTGATTGCGGAAGTTGAGCTGAAAGCGGTTGACGAAACGGCGGTTGGTGGCGAACGGATGCATTTCCACGCCGCCCGCCCGCAGCGCGGCCACGTAGCTGTGCGGCAGGTCGAAGCTGCCGATGCTGTCGTAGAGGAAATAGATGCGCACACCTTGCGCGGCTTTGGCGAGCAGGGCGTCCTTGAGCATCTCGCCCAGCGCATCGTCTTTCACGATGAAGAACTGCACGATGATGTAGTTGCGCGCCTGATCGATCGCTTCGAGGATGGCGGCGAAGGTCGCTTCGCCGTTCACCAGCGTGCGTACCGTATTGCCGGGCAGGAAGGGCATCCCGCCCAGGTGCGTGAGGGAGCGCACGAGCCGGTGGCCGAGCACCTCGGTCGGGTGGCCGGCCGAGGAGGCCTGTTCGTCCCAGGCGTGAGGATGGGCCTGGGTGCGCAGCGACTCGTTCTCGAGACGGCGCGCGTCGGCGTAGCCCTGGAACTTGCTGCGGCCGAGGAACAGATACGGCACCAGCGTCAGATAAGGCATCGCCACCAGCGAGACCGCCCATGCGACCGCGCCCTGGGAGGTGCGCGTGTTCAGAATGGCATGGCACGCCGCGATCACGCCGAGCAGATGGGCGAGGGCGACGAGCGGGGCGATATGAAGCAAGTCGAATTGCATAGGCGCGCGAAGGATTTTTCAATGCGCTTCCCTGCCCTCCAGCAGGAGGGCAGGGAAGTCGATCGCGCTCATCTTACCGAACCCGTTGGCCTTGCGGTCGGGTTCGGCGGATTCTTTGCAGTTCGTTGCGGTGGCAACAGGGGAAGACGCGCGCCGGAAGCCGGCAACGCGTCGGGTGTGTGACAGCGGCAGCAGGGCCCAGGCAGATCAGCTCGGCAGATCGGCTGCCTGGATCAGGAACACGTTATCGTCGCCGGCGCTGGTCGACAGCCAGACGAGGTCGAGGCCGCCGAACGCCGCTTCCACATTGGCGCGCTCGTTGCCGATCTCAACCACCAGCACGCCGTCGTCGGTCAGCCAGTTGCGCGCCTCGCTGATGATCCGGCGCACGATATCCATGCCGTCTGCGCCGCCCGCCAGCGCCATCTCCGGCTCATGCTTGTACTCGGCCGGCAGCGCTGCCATCGAGTCCGCATTGACGTACGGCGGGTTGGTGATGATCACGTCGTAGCGGCGCTCGGGCAGCGGGGTGAACAGGTCGCCTTCGAACAGCGCAATGCGATCGTCGAGTTTGTACTCGTCGACGTTGCGCGTCGCCACTTCGAGCGCCGGCTTCGACAGGTCCACCGCGTCGATGTCGGCGTTCGGGAATGCGTGCGCCGCGAGAATCGCGAGGCAACCGGAGCCGGTGCACAGTTCCAGCACCGCGCCGACCTGTTCGGGATCTTCGACGTACGGTTGCAGGCCGTCCTGCAGCAGCTCGCCGATAAACGAGCGCGGCACGATCACGCGTTCGTCCACGTGGAAGCGGAAGCCGTGCATCCATGCTTCCTGCGTGATGTAGGCCGCGGGCACGCGCTCGGTGGCGCGGCGCTCGATCACACCCAGTACGGTGTCGACCTCCGCCGGCGTGAGCTTTGCGTCGAGAAACGGCTCGAGCAAGTCCAGCGGCAGATGCAGCGAGTGCAGCACGAGGTAGGCGGCTTCGTCGTAAGCGTTGGCCGAGACATGGCCGAACGACAGTTCGGCCTGGTTAAAGCGCGTCACTGCGAAACGCAGCAGGTCGCGAACGGTAGAAAACGGGAGCGTCATCGCTGGGGTGTCCTTGGCGGGCTTAAGTTAAGCGACCAGTTGTTCGAGCACGCGGCGGTACACGTTTTTGAGCGGCTCGATATGGGTGACGTCGATATGTTCGTCGATCTTGTGAATGCTGGCGTTCAGCGGGCCGAATTCGACCACCTGTTCGCAGATACGCGCAATGAAACGGCCGTCGGAGGTGCCGCCGGTGGTCGACAGTTCCGTGCTCACGCCGGTTTCGTCCTTGATTGCCTGGGCGAGCGCATTCGACAGGTCGCCGCGCGGTGTCAGGAACGGCAGGCCGCTCACCGACCACTGCAGATCGTATTCGAGACCATGCTTGTCGAGAATCGCATGCACGCGGCTTTGCAGCCCCTCAACCGTGCTGGCGGTCGAGAAACGGAAGTTGAACATCACGTCGGCATGGCCCGGAATCACGTTGCTCGCGCCCGTGCCGCTATGGATGTTCGACACCTGCCAGGTGGTAGGCGGGAAGTATTCGTTGCCGTCGTCCCAGCGCTCGGCCACCAGTTCCGCCAGCGCGGGCGCGAGCAGATGCACCGGGTTCTTCGCCAGATGCGGATAGGCGATATGGCCTTGCACGCCCTTGACGGTGAGCTTGCCGGACATCGAGCCGCGCCGGCCGTTCTTCACCATGTCGCCGAACTGCACGCTCGAAGTCGGCTCGCCGACGATGCAGTAGTCGAGCCGCTCGCCGCGCGCCTTGAGCGCTTCGACCACCTTAACGGTGCCGTCGGTGGCGGGGCCTTCTTCGTCGCTCGTGATCAGGAACGCAATCGAGCCGCGATGCGCCGGATGCGCCGCCACGAACTCTTCGCTTGCCACCACGAAGCCGGCAATCGAGGTCTTCATATCGGCTGCGCCACGGCCGTACAGCATGCCGTCGCGATGGGTCGGCTCGAACGGCGGCGAGCTCCACTGCTCGAGCGGGCCGGTCGGCACCACGTCGGTGTGGCCGGCGAACACGAGCAGCTTGCCGCGCGTGCCGTCGACGCCGCGTTTGACCGCCCACAGGTTGGTCACGCCGTGCGATTCGATAGTCTCGCATTCGAAGCCAAGCGCCGTGAGGCGCTCGATCAGGATGCGCTGGCAATGCTGGTCGTCGGGCGTGACGGAAGCACGCGCGATCAGTTGTTCGGTAAGGGCAAGGGTGCCGGACATGGATTCAGTACAAGCCACTTTGAAATGAAAAAATGCCGGCTGCGGGTGAATCGCCGCAGCCGGCAACAGCTTCTTATGCGCGCGACGCCTGGACCACAGGCGCTCGCTTCGCTCAGGCCAACAATCTCAGGCGAACAAGCTCTCGTACTCTTCCACGGAAAAGCCGAGCGTCTTGACCCGCCCGTTGACGACCACCACTGGCCGCTTGATCACCGAAGGCTTGTGGATCATCAACGCGATCGCACCCGACACCGTGTCCGCGGCGGCCTTCATGTCGTCGGACAGGCCTCGCCAGGTCGTGCCGCGGCGGTTCAGCAGCGCGTCGAGCTTGACGTCCTTCAGCCAGTCCTGCACGAGCGGCTCGGTCACGCCGTGTTTCTTGAAGTCGTGGAATTCGAACTCGACGTTATGCTCTTCGAGCCACACACGGGCCTTCTTCACGGTGTCGCAGTTCGGGATGCCATAGACAACGGTTTTGGTGCCGCGTGCCATCAGTCGCCTCGCAGCAGCTCGTTGAGACCGACCTTGGCGCGCGTTTTCGCGTCGACCTTCTTGACGATCACAGCGCAGTACAGGCTATGCGAGCCATCCTTGGACGGCAGGTTGCCCGCCACCACCACCGAGCCGGCCAGAATGCGGCCATATGTGACTTCACCGGTTTCGCGGTCGTAAATCTTGGTGCTCTGGCCGAGGTACACGCCCATCGAGATCACCGAATTTTCTTCGACGATCACGCCTTCCACGACTTCCGAGCGCGCGCCGATGAAGCAGTTGTCTTCAATGATGACCGGGTTGGCCTGCAGCGGCTCCAGCACGCCGCCAATGCCCACGCCGCCCGACAGGTGGACATTCTTGCCGATCTGCGCGCACGAGCCGACGGTGGCCCACGTGTCGACCATCGTGCCTTCGTCGACGTACGCGCCGATGTTGGTGTACGACGGCATCAGCACGACGTTCTTCGCGATGAACGAGCCACGGCGCGCGATAGCGGGCGGCACCACGCGGAAGCCGCCTGCAGCGAAGTCTTCAGCGGTGTAGTTGGCGAACTTCGACGGCACCTTGTCGTAGAACTGCGTGTAGTTGGCACCCCCGCCGCCAGCCGGCATCGGCGCGTTGTCTTCCAGACGGAACGACAGCAGCACCGCTTTCTTCAGCCATTGATTGACGACCCAGTCGCCGTCTTTCTTCTCGGCGACGCGCAGTGCGCCCTTGTCGAGTTGTTCGATGGCGTGCGCGACGGCTTCACGCACGTCGGCGGGAGCGGCCTTCGGCGACAGGTCTGCGCGGTTTTCCCAGGCGTTATCAATGATCTGCTGAAGTTGTTGCGACATATTCGTGGCTTATCGTGGATGAAAGAGTTGAAGTCTGAGGAAGAGGGGCTGCGTGGAACGCGCGCTCAGCGCGCGAGCCCATGGCAAAAGTCGACGATCCGCTGCGCGCCCTGGGTGCACTCGTCGACATCCGCGACAAGGGCGAGGCGCACGAAATTGCGGCCGGGGTTCGTGTCGTGCGCAGTGCGCGCGAGATACGAGCCCGGCAGAACCGTCACATTATAGTCGGCGTAGAGGCGCTGGGCGAACCCGGTATCCGAGAGGCCGGTGCGCGACACGTTGGCCCACAGATAAAAGGCGGCATCCGGCAGACGCACGTCGAGCACCTCGGCCAGCATCGGTGTGACGGTGGCGAATTTCTGCACGTACTTGGCGCGGTTCTCGCGCACATGCGTCTCGTCGTTCCAGGCGGCGATGCTCGCAGCTTGATACACCGTCGACAAGGCGGCGCCGTGGTATGTCCGGTATAGCAGGAACTGCTTGAGAATCGCCGCATCGCCCGCGACGAAGCCCGAGCGCATGCCAGGCACGTTCGAGCGCTTCGACAGGCTGGAGAGCATCACGAGGCGCTCGAAGCCGCGGCCGAGCTGGTGCGCCGCTTCCAGCGCGCCGAGCGGCGGTCTGGTCTCGTCGAAATAGATTTCCGAGTAGCACTCGTCGGAGGCGATCACGAAGCCGTAACGGTCGGACAGCGCAAACAGTTCGCGCCAGTCTTCGAGCGTCAGCACGGCGCCGGTCGGGTTGCCCGGCGAGCACACGTACAGCAGTTGGGTGCGCGCCCAGATGTCGGCGGGAATCGCCGAATAATCGCAGGCGAAATTGCGGGCCGGATCGCTATTGACGAAATACGGCTGCGCGCCGGCCAGCAAGGCCGCGCCTTCATAGATCTGGTAGAACGGGTTCGGGCAGAGTACGATCGCGGGCTCGCCCGCCGCGTTGCGCTTCGGGTCGATCACGGTCTGTGCGAGCGCAAACAGCGCCTCGCGCGAACCGGCCACCGGCAGCACTTGCGTGGCCGGGTCGACCGGCGGCAGGTTGTAGCGCTGCGTCACCCAATTGGCAATCGACTCGCGCAACGCCGGCGAACCGGTGGTTGCCGGATACGCCGCCAGGCCGCCGAGCGAGGCGATTACCGCGTCGCGGATCAGCGCCGGGGTCGGATGTTTCGGTTCGCCGATGCCGAAGCTGATGTGCGGAAGGTTCGCGGGCGGCGTGACGTCCTTGAAAAGCACACGCAGCTTTTCGAACGGATAGGGCTGGAGGGAGTCGAGTAGCGGGTTCACTTGGCGGATCGAGCCTGATCGAAGACGGGCAGAGACAGGTGATGGGCACGCGCGGTGGCCACAATCGCTGAAGTGCGGCGATTGGACGGCAGCGGCGGCGGACCGATGATTATAGCGTGGCGCAAGGCGCCGCGTGCTGGGCTGAGGGCCCGCGGCAGAGCGCGAACGCAGGGCGGCGGCGCGCGCAGTCCGCACCGGGCAGCCTGCGCGAATAAAACTGGGAGAGAGGATGCAGTCGGCAGTCGAGGGCACAGCAGGTCACCATGAACCAGGGCGCGCGAGCGGTGCACCTGAACTGCAAGGCAGGAGCGCCGCCCGATGAACAACTGGCTTCGCGCGAGCTGGCCGACGCTCGCCATCATGCTGGGCGCGTCGGTGTGGGGGATGATCTGGTATCCGCTGCGCATGCTGGCCGCACTCGGCGTGACCGGCACGGCCGCGGGCGCGCTGACGAGCGGCGCCGGCTGCCTGTTCGTGCTGCTGGTGCGCTACCGTTCCATTGCCACGGTGCGCTGGCACTGGCTGCTGCCCGCGCTCGCGCTGGCAGCCGGCGTCACCAACCTGGGCTTCGTGTGGGGTTCGATCCACGGCCAGGTGATGCGGGTGCTGCTGCTGTTCTACCTGACCCCAGCCTGGACCGCACTGTTTGCCCATTTCATTCTGCGCGAACGCCTGACGTGGGCGGCCGCGGGGCTGGCGGCGCTGTCGCTGGCGGGCGCCATGACCATGCTGTGGTCGCCGCAGCTCGGCGTGCCGCTGCCCGGCAATCTCGCCGAATGGGCGGGTCTCGTCGGCGGGATGGGCTTTGCCATGAGCAACGTGCTGATCCTCAAGACGAGCCGCGTGCTGCCGGATATGAAGGGCGAAATGCGCACCGCGACGATTTTCGGCGGTGCGGCGCTCTTTAGCGCCTGTGCGTCGTTTTTCGAGGCGATGCCGGCGCCGCCCACCGGCGCTCATCTGGGCACCGCGGCGCTGCTGGTGCTGGGCTTAGGCTTCCTGCTGGCGTCGAACAACATGCTGGTTCAATACGGTGTGGCGCGGATTCCCGCCAACCGGGCGTCGATCATCATGCTGTTCGAGATCGTGATTACCGCGCTCTCCGCGTGGCTGTTCGCCGGCGAGACCCCCGGTCCGCGCGAGTGGGCGGGCGGCGCGTGCATCGTGCTGGCCTCGGCGCTGTCGAGCTGGGTGCACCGGACGAAGGCGAAGCCGATCGGAGAGGCGCCGCCAGGGGCCGCTCTCGGCGACGATCGCGAGGCGAGGGGCCAGGATGGCCCACGGGCGATGGTATGATTGCCCCTGCTTGCCGTCGCGCGCCTTAGCGGGCGTGCGCGGCGCCCGTATCGCGGGGCTCGCATGGGGCGTTGCGCTGTAGCTGGAAACGGCTCGTGCGGCTCCTGCGGTCCACCTTCATTTCCCCTTTTCAATCAGCGATATCGCCGTGCGTCTGACCTCGATCAAACTCGCTGGCTTCAAGTCATTCGTCGATCCCACGCATTTCCAGGTTCCGGGCCAGCTCGTCGGCGTGGTCGGTCCCAATGGTTGCGGCAAGTCCAACATCATCGACGCCGTGCGCTGGGTGCTCGGCGAATCGCGCGCCTCCGAGCTGCGCGGCGAGTCGATGCAGGACGTGATCTTCAACGGCTCTACCGCGCGCAAGCCGGGGAGCCGCGCCAGCGTCGAACTCGTGTTCGACAACGCCGACGGCCGTGCCGCCGGCCAGTGGGGCCAGTATGCCGAAATCGCCGTCAAGCGCGTGCTGACGCGCGACGGCACCTCGAGCTACTACATCAACAACCTGCCGGCGCGCCGCCGCGACATTCAGGACATTTTCCTCGGCACCGGCCTTGGGCCGCGTGCTTACGCCATCATCGGGCAGGGCATGATTGCGCGCCTGATCGAGGCGAAGCCGGAAGAACTGCGTGTGTTCCTCGAAGAAGCCGCCGGCGTCTCGAAGTACAAGGAGCGCCGCCGCGAGACCGAGAGCCGCCTGCACGACACGCGTGAGAATCTGACGCGGGTCGAGGACATCGTCCGCGAACTTACGACGAACCTGGAAAAGCTCGAAGGCCAGGCCATCGTCGCGACGAAGTTCAAGGAGCTGCAGGCCGACGGCGAAATGAAACAGCGCCTCCTGTGGCTGCTGCGCAAGAACGAAGCCGGCGGCGAGCAGGAACGCCAGAAACGCGCCATCGAACAGGCGCAGATCGACCTCGAAGCCCATACCGCGAAGCTGCGCGAAGTCGAAGCGCAGCTCGAAACGCTGCGGGTGGCGCATTATTCGGCAAGCGACGCCATGCAGGGCGCGCAAGGCGCGCTCTATGAAGCGAACGCCGAAGTCAGCCGGCTCGAAGCCGAGATCAAGTTCATCGTCGAATCGCGCAACCGCGTCCAGGCGCAGATCGCCGCCCTGACGGCGCAGCGCGAGCAGTGGCAGTCGCAGGCCCAGAAGGCTCAGGACGACCTCGAAGACGCGCAAGAGCAACTGGCGGTGGCGGAAGAAAAAGCCGCGCTGGCCGAAGACGAAGCCGCGGCGAAGCACGACGCGATGCCCGCGCTCGAAACCCGCTGGCGCGACGCGCAGGCGCAGCTCAACGAAGAGCGCGGCGGCATTGCCCAGACCGAGCAGGCCCTCAAGCTCGAAGCCGCGCACCAGCGCAACGCCGACCAGCAACTGCAGCAGTTGCAGCAGCGCCATGAGCGTCTGAAGTCGGAAGCGGGCGGGCTCGACGCACCCGACGAAGGCCAGCTAGAAGAACTGCGCATGCAGTTGGCCGAGCACGAAGAGATTCTGCACGACGCCCAGGCGCGTCTTGCCGATGCCCAGGAAACGCTGCCGCGCCTCGATGGCGAGCGGCGCGCCGCCCAGGAGCGGGTGCAGTCGGAAAGCGCGCAGATTCATCAGCTTGACGCGCGCCTCGCCGCTCTCAAGCAGTTGCAGGAAAACGTCCAGACTGAGGGCAAGATCCAGCCGTGGCTCGAGAAGCACGAGCTCAACGGCTTGCCGCGCCTGTGGAAGAAGCTGCACGTCGAAGCAGGCTGGGAAACCGCACTTGAGTCCGTGCTGCGCGAGCGCCTTGCCGCACTTGAAGTGTCGAATCTCGACTGGGTCAAGGCCTTCGCGACCGATGCGCCGCCGGCCAAGCTCGCCTTCTATGCACCGCCGGTAGCTGGCGCGCCAGTCGCAAGCCCGGCCGCGCTGCGGCCGCTGCTGTCGCTGGTGCGCATCGACGATGCGGGCTTGCGCGCGGTATTGAACGACTGGCTGGGTCTGGCTTTCGTCGCCGACGATCTGGCTCAGGCGCTGTCGATGCGCTCGCAGTTGCCGGAAGGCGGGTCGTTTGTCGTCAAGGCAGGCCATGTGGTGACGCGCGTCGGCGTGCAACTGTATGCCGCCGATTCCGAACAGGCCGGCATGCTGGCCCGTCAGCAGGAAATCGAAAACCTGACCCGTCAGGTGCGCGCCCAGGCATTGCTCGCGGATGAAGCGAAATCGGCAGCGATTCGCGCCGAGGCTGCTCACACGCAAGCGGCGCAGGGTTTGACGGAAGTGCGTCAGCAAGCCGAACGCGCGACCCAGCGCGTACACGCGCTGCAGATGGACGTGCTCAAGCTCACGCAAGCGCACGAGCGCTACATGCAGCGCAGCACGCAGATCCGCGAAGAGCTCGAAGAGATCACCGCACAGATCGACGAGCAACGCGCCTTGCGTGGCGAATCGGAGGCGAACTTCGAACGCCACGACTCCGAGCTCGCCGAATTGCAGGCGCGTTTCGAAGACAACCAACTGGCCTTCGAAGCCCTCGACGAAGAACTGACCGCCGCGCGTGCGCAGTCGCGCGATCTCGACCGGGCCGCCACCGATGCACGCTTTGCCGCGCGCAACATGGCGAACCGCATCGACGAACTGAAGCGCAGCATCCAGGTGGCGCACGAGCAGAGCGAGCGCGTGGCCGGCTCGCTCGAAGACGCGCGCGCGGAACTGGAAACGATCAACGAGCAGACCGCCCATACCGGCCTGCAAGGCGCGCTGGAGATTCGCGCGGTGAAGGAAGAGGCGCTGCATGCCGCGCGTCTCGAACTGGACGACCTGACCGCCAAGCTGCGAGCGCTTGATGAGACGCGTCTCACGGCAGAACGCGCGCTGCAGCCGCTGCGCGACCGCATCACCGAATTGCAGTTGAAGGAACAGGCCGCGCGCCTGAACGCCGAGCAGTTCATCGAGCAGCTCACCGCAGCGGGTGTCGACGAGGCCGAATTGCAGGCCAAGCTGACGCCGGACATGAAGCCGTCCTACCTGCAAGGCGAAGTCACGCGCCTGAACAACGCCATCGCCGCGCTGGGGCCGGTCAACATGGCCGCGCTCGACGAACTGAAGGCCGCCACCGAGCGCAAGAGCTTCCTCGACGCGCAGTCGGCTGACCTGAACAGCGCAATCGAAACATTGGAAGACGCGATCCACAAGATCGATCAGGAAACCCGCACGCTGTTGCAGGGCACCTTCGATCAGGTCAACCAGCATTTCGGCGAGCTGTTCCCACGCCTCTTTGGCGGCGGTCAGGCGAAGCTGATTATGACCGGCGACGAAATTCTCGATGCCGGCGTGCAGGTCATGGCGCAACCGCCGGGCAAGAAGAACTCGACGATTCACCTGCTCTCTGGTGGCGAGAAAGCGCTGACCGCAACCGCGCTGGTGTTCGCGATGTTCCAGTTGAATCCGGCGCCGTTCTGTCTGCTCGACGAAGTGGACGCGCCGCTCGACGACGCCAACACGGAGCGCTTCGCCAATCTCGTGCGCGCGATGTCGGACAAGACCCAGTTCCTGTTCATTTCGCACAACAAGATCGCGATGGAAATGGCCCAGCAACTGATCGGCGTGACGATGCAGGAGCAGGGCGTGTCGCGGATCGTCGCGGTCGACATGGAAACGGCCGCGGGTTTCGCCCAGAATATCGTTTGAGTCAGGACGGCGCGAGCCTGTGCCCACGCTGCGGCTAGCTTGCCGCGCGGTGCAGGCTTCTTTGCCGCAGAAACAGAAGAATTGCTGATGGAGCATGCATGGACGAGTTGACACTCGGTTTGATCGGCGCGGGTGCCGTGGTGGTCGGGGGGGTGGTGGTGTACAACGCATGGCAAGGCGCGAAGGTGCGACGCCGGATGCCGCGGCCGATGCCGGCCGACACCGCTGAGGCCTTCGCACGGGACGATCAGGAAGAACAAAGCCCCTTCATCGAACCGGCCCGGCCCACTCAGCGGCGCGAGCCCGTGTCGGATGACGCGGCCACCGATACCGAGTCGCGTGTCGAACCGACCTTTGGGACGGCGGCGCCGGCCGATACGCCGGCCGATATCCAGGCGGAGACGACTACGCCGAACGGCTATCCTGAGCCGGAAGGCGAGGCCGCTGGGGGCGGTGTCGACGAACCGGTTGAGCCAATTCTGCCGGCCGCTACCACGATTTCCTCGGCGCCGCCGGCGATCGTCGATCGGCGGATCGATTGCATCGTGCCGCTTCGTCTGACGGGCCCGCTGGCGGGCGACAAGGTGATTCCGCTCGCGCAACGCCTGCGCCGGGCGGGCAGCAAGCCGGTGCATATCGAAGGCAAGCCGGAAGGCGGTGGCGCGTGGGAGCTGTTGCAGAACGGCGTGCGCTACGAAGAGTTACGCGCGGCGGCGCAACTGGCTAACCGTAGCGGGCCGCTGAACGAACTGGAGTTTTCCGAGTTCGTCACCGGCGTGCAGCAGTTCGCGGATGCGATCGACGCGGCGCCCGAATTCCCGGACATGATGGAGACGGTCGCGATGGCGCGCGAGCTGGACGGTTTTGCCGCCCAGTGCGACGCGCAACTGTCGATCAACGTGCTGTCGGACGGCGCGCCGTGGTCGGCGAACTACGTGCAGGCGGTGGCCTCGCAGGATGGCCTGCTGCTCTCGCGCGACGGCACCCGGTTCGTGAAGCTCGACGCCAGGCAAAGCCCGGTGTTCATGCTGCAGTTCGGCGACACCAACTTCCTGCGCGACGACCTCACCTACAAGGGCGGCCAGATGATTACGCTGGTGCTCGACGTGCCGGTGGCCGACGAAGACATCCTGCCGTTCCGGCTGATGTGCGATTACGCGAAATCGCTGTCCGAGCGGATCGGCGGCCGGGTGGTCGACGATGGCCGTCGTCCGCTGCCGGAGACCGCGCTGCTGGCGATCGAAAAGCAACTCATGACGTTGTACGCCAAGCTCGAGCAGGCGGGGATTCCGGCGGGCTCGCCGGCCACGCGGCGCTTGTTTAGCCAGTAAGCTGTTTTTGCGCTACGCGCGCCGGGCCTCCGTGACAGGGGGCGCGCGCGGTAGGGCTAAACACAGCGACAACCGATCTCGCCGCTGTTGCGAGTACACAGCGCAGTCAATCTTCCCACTGTTGCGGGTGCCTGGCTTGGTCAATCTCTCCTCTGGTACGGCTGCTCAGTTAGGCCAATCTCGCCGCCATCGCGGGTACGTAGCTCAATCAATCTCCTTCGGCCATTGCGCGCCGCTGATCCACGCCTTGAGCGCGGCCACCACCGCTTCATCCTGTCCATAGAAACCGTGATGCCCCATGGCTTCGCACGGGTTGCCTTTTGCGCTTCCCCCGCTGACGGCAATCAGGTCATGCCCATCGTCCGCGATACGCTTCGCTGCACTGAACGAGCATAGAAAGCAGCCATCATCGACGTGATGCACAAAGAGTTGCCGTGCATGGATCTCCCCGTAGTTGAAGCCGATTAGCGGCAGCGCCTGACCGCGTGCCGGACTGCTAAGCGTCGATGTGTGGATTACCGCGTCCCAGGTATCGGGCAGCGCGCGGCCGATAAACGCCGATGAAATCGTCCCGCGGCTCGTGCCGACCAGCACCAGCTTTGCCTCGGGAAAGCGCGTGCGCAGGTCGGCCGCGATGCGCGCGATATCCTGCGCGTGACGCGGCGACGCGCGGAACGTGTCCGAGTAGCCGCCGGGCTGGTCGGAGGGCGCGTCGACCAGGGCGGTCGCAAAGCGCTCGTCGGCCAGCAGCGTACGGGCACGCACGAGGAAGTTGTTCTTCAGGCGCATGCTGATCGCACCGTCGCTCGCCTGTGCAAGTTGCAAAGCCCCGTCGCCGCCCGCGAACATCACCAGGATCCATTCCGGGTGGCTACCGTCCTTTTGCGTGAGCAGGTACGAGATCGTGGCGTTGTCAGCCACCGGCAAGCTGACCACCTGTTCGAGCGCGCAGGCCGGCGCGGCGTGCCAGACGAACAGGGTGACGAACACTGCCATGGCTAGCGAGGCGAGGCGGCGGAGGCCGCTTTGCTTGAGCGCGACGAAGCTTGCCATGAATCCTCCTCTAGTAGTTCTGCGGATGCGGCACGTGGGACATGCGCTCACAGTCGCATTGCGCCGCACGAGTGTCAATGCGACGGCGCAAACGTTAGCCGTTCGGCCAAGGCTAACCCGGGCTGTGCCGGAGCGACACCGTTGCTCGTTGAACCCGCCGCCGTCGTCTGCATTGCCTGCATGATCGATGCAGCGCCTGGATGACACTGCATACGAAACTGGCCTTCCGGCCAATGTCCACGGCGGGCCGTTCCTGAGATAATCTGACGTCTGAATTTCACCGGCGAATCTTCCGATAGCATGACCCGAACCACCGTCCCAAACCCAGCTATGAGCAGCCCGGCCGAACGCGCCGCGTGGTTGCGCGCGGAACTTGAACGCGCGAACTATGCGTACTACGTACTCGACCAGCCGGATCTGCCGGATGCGGAGTACGACAAGCTCTTCAAGGAGCTGCAACAGATCGAGACGGAGCACCCGGATCTGGTTACGCCGGATTCGCCCACTCAACGTGTGGGCGGGGAGGCTGCGAGCGGCTTCGAGCCGGTCCTGCACGACCAGCCGATGCTCTCGCTGAACAACGGTTTCGCCGACGAAGACATCGCTGCGTTCGACAAGCGCATTGCCGATGCGCTCGGCAAAACGCCGGTCCGCTATGCCTGCGAACTCAAGTTCGACGGACTGGCGATTTCCTTGCGCTATGTCGATGGCCGCTTTGTGCAGGCTTCCACGCGAGGCGACGGCACCACTGGCGAAGACGTGACCCAGAATGTCCGGACGATCCGCTCTATTCCACTGACGCTCAAAGGCGAGCGCGTGCCGAAGGTGCTCGACGTGCGCGGCGAAGTGCTGATGTTCAAGCGCGATTTCGAACGCATGAACGAGCGGCAACGCGCGGCCGGACTCAAGGAATTCGCGAACCCGCGTAACGCGGCGGCTGGCAGTTTGCGCCAGCTCGATTCCAGGATCACCGCCCAACGTCCGCTGTCGTTCTTCGCTTATGGCATTGGTGTGCTCGACGGCGAGCCGATGCCCGCCACCCACAGCGAAATGCTCGACTGGTATGGCGAGCTGGGCTTGCCGGTCAACGGCGAGCGAGCCGTGGTGGAGGGCGCTGAAGGACTGCTGGGATTCTTCCGCGCGGTGGGCGAGAAGCGCGACGCGCTGCCGTACGACATCGACGGCGTGGTCTACAAGGTCAATGCGCGTGCAGAGCAGGACGTGCTCGGCTTTGTATCGCGCGCACCGCGCTTCGCGCTGGCGCACAAGTTTCCGGCTCAGGAAGCGTTGACGAAGCTGCTGGCCATCGACGTGCAGGTGGGCCGTACCGGCGCGATCACGCCGGTGGCGCGCCTGGAGCCAGTGTTCGTCGGCGGCGCCACGGTGACCAATGCGACGCTGCATAACGAGGACGAGGTGCGCCGCAAGGACATCCGCATTGGCGACACCGTGATCGTGCGGCGTGCCGGCGACGTAATTCCGGAGGTGGTGAGCGCATTGTTGGATCGCCGGCCGGCAGATGCCGCCGAGTTTGTCATGCCCACGCAGTGCCCGGTGTGCGGCTCGGCTATCGAACGCCTGCCGGACGAGGCGATCGCCCGTTGCACCGGTGGCCTGTTCTGCCCGGCGCAGCGCAAGCAGGCACTGTGGCACTTTGCGCAACGCCGCGCGCTGGATATCGATGGGCTCGGCGAGAAGATCATCGACCAGGTGGTCGAACTGAACCTCGTGCGCACCCCGGCCGACCTGTTCAATCTCGGCTTCAAGACTCTCGCCGAACTCGACCGCTTTGGCGAGAAGTCCGCCCAGAACCTGCTCGACTCGCTCGAGAAGGCCAAGCACACTACACTCGCGCGGTTCCTTTACGCGCTCGGCATCCGCCAGGTCGGCGAATCGACGGCGAAGGACCTGGCCAAGCATTTCGGCTCGCTCGATCCGATCATGAACGCCACGGTCGAAGAGCTGCTGGAGGTGAACGACGTCGGCCCGGTGGTGGCCGAGTCGATTCAGCGGTTTTTCGCCGAAGAGCACAACCGCACGGTCATCGAGCAACTGCGTGCGCCGGGCAAGGTGACGTGGCCGGAAGGCCCGCCTGCGCCGAAGGCGCCGCAGGGCGTGCTGGCCGGCAAGACCGTCGTATTGACGGGCACCTTGCCGACGCTGGCGCGCGAAGAAGCGAAGGAAATGCTCGAAGCGACCGGCGCCAAGGTGGCCGGTTCCGTGTCGAAGAAAACCGATTATGTGGTGGCCGGTGCCGAGGCAGGCAGCAAACTTGCGAAAGCCGAGGAACTTGGCATCCCTGTGCTCGACGAAGATGGTATGCGTAAGCTCCTGGAGGGGCAGATAACATGATCCGCGAAATTCTCAAGATGGGCGATCCGCGCCTTTTGCGCATCGCCGCCCCGGTCGACCATTTCGACACGCCCGACCTGCATGCCCTCGTGAAGGACATGTTCGAGACCATGCACGACGCGAACGGCGCGGGCCTCGCCGCGCCGCAGATCGGGGTCGACCTGCAGGTGGTGATTTTCGGCTTCGGGCATAACGAACGCTATCCGGATGCGCCGCCGGTGCCGGAAACGGTGCTGATCAATCCGACCATTACGCCGGTGTCGCAGGATATGGAGGAGGGCTGGGAAGGCTGTCTGTCGGTGCCAGGATTACGCGGCGCCGTTAGCCGTTTTTCGATGATCCGCTATCACGGCTTCGATCAGTTCGGTGCTCCGATCGACCGTGTCGCCGAGGGCTTCCACGCCCGCGTCGTGCAGCACGAGTGCGATCACCTGATCGGCAAGCTGTACCCGATGCGGATCAACGATTTCGCCAAGTTCGGCTTCACGGAAGTGCTGTTCCCGGATATGGATCCGAACAGCGACGATTGAGTGGGTCGCGGCTGCTGGGGCCCTTGCGGGCTGCCGCACCGCCCGATGCCTGGCCGGACCACGCCACGCAGAAAAAAAGCCCACGCTTTCACGTGGGCTTTTTTACATCCGCTGCGCTATCTACCGCGCAGCGCTCAACGCGCGGCGGCCGCGCCGTACGATCAGAACGACTCGTCGTGCGCGAGATAACGCCATTGTCCCGGCGGCAAGGCGCCAAGCGGCACGCTGCCCATCCGCACACGCTTCAGGCCCACTACTTCCAGGCCGACCAGTTCGCACATACGGCGAATCTGCCGCTTCTTGCCTTCGCGCAGGACGAAACGCAACTGCTCGCCGTTCTGCCAGCTCACCTTGGCCGGCTTGAGCGGCACGTCGTCGAGTTCCAGGCCGTGACGCAGCAGTTCGAGGCTTTCGGGCGGGAAATTCTGATCGATTTCGCTCGTCATCTCGCCGTAGGTCACGCGCACCAGGTACTCCTTCTCGACTTCCGAATGCCCGCCGATCAGCCGTTTGGCAATCCGGCCGTCCTGGGTCAGTACGAGCAGCCCGGTGGAGTCGATGTCGAGCCGGCCCGCCGGAGCGAGCTGACGCAGGTGCGACACCGAGAAGCGGATGTCCGAGTTGTCGCCTTCCCAGCGGTTTTCCGGGGTGACGAGCGTGACCGCCGGCTGATAGCCGTCTTCGGCCTGACCCGACACATAGCCAACCGGCTTATGGATCAGGATCGTGACGAGGCGTGCCTGGATCGCCTGGGCGGCCGGATCGATCTCGATGCGCTGGTCCGGGCGGACCTTGGAGCCGAGCGTGTCGACCTTTTCGCCATCGACACGCACCCAGCCGTTCTCGATCCATTCGTCGGCTTCGCGGCGCGAGCACAGGCCAAGCTCCGACATCAGTTTCGACAGACGTAATGTGCCCGGCGCGTCGTCGTGATCGCGGCGATGCGCGGCGGGACGCGCAGCGGCTTCTTCGCCACGCTCGGGGCGCGGCGCCTTGTCGGCGCGGGCCGGACGCTCACGCTCGGCGAAGCGGCTGCCGGGAGCCGGGCGGTCGTTGCTGCGCGGTGCGCGGGCACCAGCGCCGGCACCGTAACCGGCACCAGCGGGACGGTCGCTGCGCGCGCCGCGTTCAGTGCGCTCCGAGCGTTCCGAACGCTCAGCACGCGGCGGCCGATCGCCGAACCCGCGCGGGGCGGGTGCTCGCGTGCCACGGTCCTCGCGGGGGGCGCGCTCGGGGCGATCGCCGTACGTCCGCTTGACCGGATTGGCGAACGAACGCTCGCCGCGCTCAGACGAACCGCGTTCATTCGAGGCCGGACGCTCGCTGCGCCCACCCGGCGGGCCACGGCGGGCGCCTTCTTCGCGCGGCGGACGCTCGAAGCTGCGACGCTCATCGGAACCGCTGCGGCCGGCGCCAAAGCGCGGGCGCTCGGAGTTGCCACGTTCGCGTGCTTCTTCGCGTTCGCGTCGGCCCGGGCGTTGCTCGTCGCGCGGACCTGCGTTGAAGCCGCCAGCGGCGCGCGGGGCACGGGGGCCGCGAGCGTCATCGGCGCTACGCGGGCCGCGCGGTGCACCAAAGGACGGGCGGCCGCTGCCTTCACCGCGGTCAAAGCGTGCGGGCCGCTCGCCTTCAAAGCGTCGCGGCGCGCGCTCGCTGCGCTCACCCTCGAACTTACGCGCCGGACGTTCACCACGCTCACCTTCGAACTTCCTTGGCGGACGCTCGCCACGTTCACCCTCGAAGCGACGCGGTGCGCGCTCGCTGCGCTCACCTTCGAACTTCCTCGGCGCCCGTTCACCACGTTCGCCTTCAAACCGTCGCGGCGCACCCGCATCGCCATCGCGGCGCGGCGGCCGCTCCGACGGCGCACGCCGGGGCGCGCCAGTGCTGCCCGCATCGCGGTCGCGCGAAAACGATCCCTCGGCGCGCGGCGGCCGAGCGCCGCCTTGCGGGCGGCCAGCGCCACCCGCAAAGCCCGCAGGCTTGCCCGCCGGACGTTTGCCGGCCCCGCCCGGCGCTGTTTCGCGCCCGCCGGCAGCCGCCGGCGTAGCGGGCCGCGGCCCGGCAGGGCGCGTCGGCTTACGCGCGGTGGTACTACCCGAGCGAACAGGGGCGCGTTCGGGCGAACCCGAGCGCGGATGCTTGGCTGTCAATTTGACTCGCATGAAATCTCACACTGCGATCGCGCGCAGCAGTTCGGTCTCGACCTGAATTTGCAGGCGGTTGTCCGAGAGGCCGCGTCCGTCCAGCAGGAACACGTCCTCTACGCGTTCGCCGAGCGTATTGATCCGCGCCGATTGGACGCCGACCTGGTGCTCGGCCAGCACGCGCGCGATCGAATAAAGAAGGCCTGGCCGGTCGTTCGCCGACACGGACAGGATGTAGTACTGACCACGTTCGTCGGCCCGAAGGTCGACGCGCGGCGTAACAGGGAAGGTTCGCGACAGGCGCGACAAGCGCCCCTTCGACGGATCCGGCAGCAGGGTGCCATCCGCCGTGAGGCGTGCGGTCAGTTCCTGCTCGACCAGATTGGCGATGTCGCGATAATGCACGTCCTCTTCGGTGTGCTGGACAATAAAGTTGTCCAGCGCGTAGCCGTGACGGGTCGTGCTGACACGGGCGTCGAGCACCGACAACCCGTTCTTGTCGAAATACGCGCAGATCCCGGCAAAGAGGTCAGGGCGGTCCTGCACGTAGACCAGCACCTGCAGGGCTTCGCCGACTGGCGAGGGACGGGCGCGCACGATAGGCGTAGGCGTTTCGACATGGCGGTACAGCACGCGCGTTTGCCACGCGATATCCGCCGCGTCGTGACGCAGGAAGTAGCCGACGTCGAGCTTGTCCCATAGCGCCTGGTGGGCGTTGTCCGGCACGGTTTCGAGGCGCAGCAGCGCAAGCGCTTCTTCCTGACGCGACTTCAGTTCCGAGTGCGCGTCCGGGCGAGCGCCGCCCAGCACGGCGAGCGTGGCCCGGTAGAGGTCTTCGAGCAGCTTGCCTTTCCAGCCATTCCAGACCTTCGGGCTGGTGCCGCGAATGTCGGCCACCGTCAGCAGGTACAGTGCCGTCAGGCGCCGCTCGGTGCCCACCAGTTCGGCAAACCGCTTGACGACCTCAGGGTCGCTGGTGTCCTGCTTCTGCGCGACCTGGCTCATCGTCAGATGGTGCTGGACCAGCCACACCGCCAGTTCGCCGTCGCCGTTGTCCATCCCGTGTTCGCGGCAGAAACGGCGTGTGTCGGCCATGCCGAGCGTGGAATGGTCGCCGCCGCGGCCTTTGGCGATGTCGTGAAACAGCGCCGCCACATACAGCACCCACGGGCGCTCGAAGTTGGCGATCAACTGGCTGCAGAACGGGTATTCGTGAGCGTGCTCGGCCACCGCGAAGCGGCGCAGGTTACGCAGTACCATCAGGATATGCTGGTCGACCGTGTAGACGTGATACAGGTCGTGCTGCATCTGCCCGACGATACGGCGGAAGTTCAACAGGTAGCGGCCCAGCACACTGGTCTGGTTCATCAGCCGCAGCGCGTGGGTGATCCCCGCGGGCTGCTTGAGAATCTCCATGAAGAGACGCCGGTTTTCCGGGTCGCGCCGCCAATGCTGATCCATCGCGTCGCGCGCGTTGTAGATCGCGCGCAGCGTGCGCGCCGACAGGCCCTTCACGCCGGGGGTCTGCTCGTACAGCAGGAAGGCTTCGAGAATCGCGTTGGGCTCGCGTTCGAACACATCTTCACGGGCGATTTCGAGCATGCCCTGTTTCTCGACGAAGCGATCCGACAGCACTCGCGTGATACCGCTCGTGTTCGGAAACAGTTGCGCTTCGATGTTCTGGATCAGGATCGTCGCCAACTGGGTGACCGCCTTGGCGGCCCAGTAGTAGCGGCGCATCAGTTGTTCGCTGGCGCGCTTGGTGGCGGTCGGCTTGTAGCCGAAACTCTCGGCCACCGCAGTCTGCAGGTCGAATACGAGGATGTCCTGGCGCCGTCCCGCAATCACGTGCAGCCGGGCGCGCAGCGCCTTCAGAAAACCTTCGTTGCGCTCCAGTTCGCGGGCTTCGCGCTCGGTAATCAGGCCGCGCGCCTCCAGCTCCTGCCAACTGCTGCCGAAGCCAGCCGCCTGGGTCACCCACAGGATCAACTGCAGGTCGCGCAGGCCGCCCGGGCTTTCCTTGATGTTCGGCTCGAGGGCGTACGGCGTGTCCTGGAATTTGGCATGGCGCTGGCGCATTTCCAGCACTTTCGCCTGGAAAAAGGCGCGCGCATCGAGCGCGTCGCGATAACGCTTTGCGAAGTCGTCGAACAGCGCCGTGCTGCCGGTAATGCGGCGCGCCTCCAGCAGCGAGGTGCGCACGGTGATGTCGTTGGCAGCCTCTTCGAGGCACTGCGAGACCGAGCGCACGCTGCTGCCGAGTTCCAGCCCCAGATCCCACGCCAGACTGATGAAGCGCTCGATGCGCGCTTCGAGATGGGCGATGGGGTGATCGGGCAGCAGCACCAGAATGTCGATGTCGGAATGCGGCGCGAGTTCGCCGCGCCCGTACCCGCCCACCGCCAGCAGGGCAAGGGAAGGAGGCAGGTCGCAGGCGTTCCATGCGCCGCGCAGCGCCTCGTCGGTGGTGCGCGAGAGCGCGCCCATCAACGATTCGACGTTGGTTGCCAGCTTGAAGCGTTCCAGCAACTTGGCTTTGGCCACCTTATAGTCCGCCTTGAGCGACGTGGCATCGGAAAGGGCGACGGCTGGAACACTGCTCATGGGCGCGCGCGGGTGGGGACGAGGGGGCGGTTAAGCCGTGGTGGCCGCGACGACCGGCGGCCGCGCCGGCGTGCCGGCGGAAACCGTCAGCACGTCGTAGCCGCTCTCGGTCACGAGGATCGTGTGCTCCCACTGCGCGGACAGGCTGCGGTCCTTGGTTTTTACCGTCCATTGATCCGGCATGGTGCGGATGTCGCGGCGGCCGGCGTTGATCATCGGCTCGATCGTGAAAATCATGCCCGCCTGCAGTTCGATGCCCGTGCCCGGACGGCCGTAGTGCAGGATCTGCGGATCATCGTGGAAGACGGTGCCGATGCCATGGCCGCAATACTCGCGCACCACGCTGTAGCCTTGCCCTTCGGCATGGCGCTGGATCGCGTGGCCGATGTCGCCCAGATGGGCGCCGGGGCGAACCTGGTCGATGCCGAGCCACATGCACTCGTAGGTGGTCTGGACAAGCCGCCTGGCCAGAATCGAGCCTTCGCCGACGATGAACATGCGGCTCGTATCGCCGAAGTAACCGTCTTTGATCACGGTGACGTCGATATTCAGGGCGTCGCCGTTCTTCAGCGTCTTGTCGCCCGGAATGCCGTGGCAGATCACGTCATTGACCGAAATGCAGGTGGCCTTCGGATAGGGCGGGTAGCCGGGCGGCTGATAGTTCAGCGGCGCCGGGATCGTGCCCTGTTCCTTCAGCATGTATTCGTGACACAGGCGGTCGAGCTCGCCGGTGGTAATGCCGGCGACGACCAGCGGGGTGATGTAGTCGAGCACTTCGCTCGCCAGCCGGCAGGCGACGCGCATCTGCGCGATATCGTGTTCGTTTTTGAGCGTAATAGCCATGAGTCGGGCCTGAAAATGCGGTTATTTATAGATTATCGCACCATATTCCGGCTCTCGCAGGGTTTTGAGAGGGCGGCGGACCGCCCGGCCGCCGTAAGGTGCAACCCGCGCACCGATTCGGGGATACCGGGCAGGTTGAGTCTACCGATAGTCACGTGCTATAATCTCTGGCTAAGTCGCTCCACATTATTCGGTTTTGTGGAAAATTCGTGGGGCAGACTGGCCTGTGGCGGTTGTGTGCGCTACAGGAATGACTCGCAAGCCGGCAGCACCCAGGGTGTCCGTCGCGTCAGGTCCTCGCAAACGCAAAAGCGGCGAAGACGGCGCGGCCGATACGGCAGCCGGCTTAAGACCCAACCCTAGCGGAGATTTACATGGCAGTTACCATGCGTCAAATGCTGGAAGCAGGTGTCCACTTCGGTCACCAAACGCGCTTCTGGAACCCGAAGATGGCCCCCTTCATTTTCGGTCATCGCAACAAGATTCACATCATCAACCTCGAAAAGACGCTGCCGATGTACAACGACGCACTGAAGTATGTGCGTCAGCTGGCAGCTAACCGCGGCACGATCCTGTTCGTTGGCACGAAGCGTCAATCGCGCGACACGATCGCCGAAGAGGCGCAACGCGCTGGCATGCCGTATGTCAACGCACGCTGGCTCGGCGGCATGCTGACCAACTTCAAGACGCTGAAGGTTTCGATCAAGCGCCTGAAAGACATGGAAGCAGCGCTGGAAGCCGGTGAAACGGAACGCATGAGCAAGAAGGAAGCGCTCCTGTTCGAACGCGAAATCGCCAAGCTGCAAAAGTCGATCGGCGGCGTGAAGGACATGGGCGGCATTCCGGACGCAATTTTCGTGGTTGACGTCGGCTACCACAAGATTGCCGTGACCGAAGCTAACAAGCTCGGCGTGCCGGTTATCGCAGTGGTCGACACGAACCACTCGCCGGAAGGCATCGACTACGTCATCCCGGGTAACGACGACGCATCGAAGGCTGTCGCCCTGTACACGCAAGGCGTGGCTGACGCGATCCTCGAAGGCCGTGCAAACGCGGTCAACGAAGTGGTGCAGGCTGCACGTGGTGGTGACGGCGACGAGTTCGTCGAGGTCAACTCGGAAGCGTAAGGCTGCCCTGTGTCCGGCAAAAAAGGGGGCTTTCTACAGGCCCCCTTTTTTTAAGTCGCGACACCTGGTTACAGTGCGAAAAAATCCGCACTGTACGGAAACGAATTCTTGCCGCCGGCATCGAAATGCGGGCGGTGTGTGAAAGACAGACTCTAGGAGCGAATGATGGCGGCAATTACCGCAAGCATGGTTGCAGAACTGCGCGCGAAGACCGACGCGCCGATGATGGAATGCAAGAAGGCGCTGACGGAAGCCGACGGCGACATGGCGCGTGCTGAAGAACTGCTGCGCGTAAAGCTCGGCAACAAGGCCAGCAAGGCCGCTTCGCGCGTCACGGCTGAAGGCGTGATCGCCTCGTTCATCGGCGGCAAGGTGGGTGCAATCGTCGAACTGAACTGCGAAACCGACTTCGTTTCGAAGAACGACGACTTCCTGGCTTTCTCGAAGCAGATCGCCGAGCTGGTCGCGACAAAAAACCCGGCTGATGTCGCTGCGCTGGCAGCCCTGCCGCTGGAAGGTTCGACGGTCGACGCAGTGCGTCTGGCGCTGGTCGGCAAGATCGGCGAAAACCTCTCGATCCGCCGTTTCGTGCGTTTCGAAACCGCCAACCAGCTGGCTGCATACCTGCACGGCACGCGTATCGGCGTGCTGGTCGAGTACACCGGCGCGGACGAGCAGGTCGGCAAGGACGTCGCAATGCACATTGCGGCCATGAAGCCGGTTTCGCTGTCGTCGGACGACGTCCCGGCAGACCTGATCGCCAAGGAACGCAGCATTGCTGAACAGAAGGCCGCCGAATCGGGCAAGCCGGCTGAAATCGTCGCCAAGATGGTCGACGGCAGCGTGCAGAAGTACCTGAAGGAAGTCTCGCTGCTGAACCAGACGTTCGTTAAGAACGACAAGCAGACAATCGAACAGATGCTGAAGGCTGCAGGCTCGAGCGTGCAGAAGTTCGCGCTGTTCGTGGTCGGCGAAGGCATCGAGAAGAAGCAGGACGACTTTGCAGCTGAAGTGGCGGCTCAAGTGGCTGCTGCAAAGCAACAATAAGTTTTACAAGGCTTTACCGCAATACCGTTGGACCCGCGGCGGGGCAAGACCCTGCCGCGGCCGGCGGCGCCGCAAGGCTGCATGCGGGTTGACCCTCGCCTTGCAGCCGCCTCTGGCGAACCGCGTTTGAACTTTGCGGTTCGTCAATTTGGCGACGCTTGCCCGAATCAGCATTTCACCCCTACAGTTAGTTCCTTGTTGTTGCCCTGTTCTGCGCGATCTGGATATCCCTATGCCCACTGCCTATAAACGCGTCCTCCTCAAACTCTCCGGTGAAGCTCTGATGGGCGATGATGCCTTCGGCATCAATCGCGCGACGATCGAAAGAATGGTGGCGGACGTGGCCGAGGTGGTGCGGCTCGGTACCCAGCTCGCCGTGGTGATCGGCGGCGGCAATATTTTCCGCGGTGTGGCGGGCGGCGCGGCCGGCATGGACCGTGCGACGGCCGACTACATGGGGATGCTGGCGACGATGATGAACGCGCTGGCGCTGCAGGACGCAATGCGCCACGCCGGTATCGAGGCGCGTGTGCAGTCCGCGCTGCGCATGGATCAGGTGGTCGAGCCGTACATCCGCCCCCGGGCAATCCGTCAGCTGGAAGAAGGCAAGGTCGTGATTTTCGCGGCCGGCACGGGCAACCCGTTCTTCACGACGGACACCGCAGCCGCGCTGCGCGGTTCGGAAGTCGGCGCGGAAGTCGTGCTGAAGGCCACCAAAGTGGACGGCGTGTATTCGGCCGACCCCAAGAAAGACCCGACGGCAACCCGCTACACGACGATCAGCTTCGACGAGGCGATCGGCCGCAATCTGCAGGTCATGGACGCCACGGCGTTTGCGCTGTGCCGCGACCAGAAACTGCCGATCCGCGTGTTTTCGATTGTCAAGCCGGGTGCGCTAAAGCGCATTGTGCAAGGCGAGGACGAGGGTACGCTCGTCCACGTGTAAACTCTCGTTCACATAACGTGGGCTTTAACGCGGGCCCGGGCCGCTGCTACTCGCACGCTGGCCGGCTCGCACCGTTTTGAAGGTTCGGAGGTTTAAAAATGTCAGTGGCTGATATCAGGAAGGGCGTCGAGCAAAAGATGCAGCGCTCGATCGACGCGTTCAAGAACGATCTGTCGAAGATCCGCACGGGCCGTGCGCATACGGGCCTGCTCGATCACATCCAGGTCGACTATTACGGCTCGCCGGTGCCGATCTCGCAGGTCGCGAACATGACGCTGATCGACGCACGCACGATCGGCGTGCAGCCGTGGGAAAAGAAGATGGTGCCGGTCGTCGAAAAGGCGATTCGCGACTCCGATCTGGGCCTGAACCCGGCTACCCAAGGCGACGTGATCCGCGTGCCGATGCCCGCGCTGACCGAAGAACGCCGCCGCGAGCTGACCAAGGTCGCACGCAGCGAAGCCGAAACGGCCAAGATCGCGGTGCGCAACCTGCGCCGTGACGCTAACGAGCAACTGAAGAAGCTCGTGAAAGACAAGGAAATCTCCGAAGACGACGAGCGTCGTGCCGGTGACGATGTCCAGAAGCTGACGGACAAGTTCGTGACCGAAATCGATAAGCTCGTGACGACCAAAGAAGCCGAGATCATGACGGTTTGAGGCCGTCAGGCTTCAGCATCTTCAGGTCTTTACTTCTTTTTTTGTAGTTATTGTCCCGACGGCCATGACCTATACCAGCTCAACCGTTCGCGTGCCTGATGTCGCGGCGGTGCCGCGACATATCGCGATCATCATGGACGGCAATGGCCGTTGGGCAACGCAGCGCCGCCTGCCGCGCGTGGCAGGCCATACACGCGGTGTCGACGCGGTGCGTGCCGCCGTCGAGGCGTGTGCGCGTTCCGGCGTCGAGTACCTGACGCTGTTTGCCTTCAGTTCCGAAAACTGGCGCCGTCCGAACGACGAAGTATCGTTCCTGATGCGTCTGTTCGTCACCGCGCTCGAGCGCGAGATCGGCAAGCTGCACGCCAACGGCATCCGCCTGCGCGTGGTCGGCGACCTGGCGATGTTCGACAAGCGCATCCAGGATCTGGTCCGCCGCGCCGAGACCAAAACCGCCCGCAACACCCGTCTTACCCTGACCATCGCCGCCAACTACGGCGGCCGCTGGGACATCATGCAGGCCACCCGCAAGCTGGCCGAGCAATCGGCGCAGGCGGGCGAGGCCGTCGAGGTCACCGAGGAATCGTTCGCCGAGCACCTCGCCATGGCGTACGCACCGGAGCCCGACCTCTTCATCCGCACCGGCGGCGAGCAGCGCATCAGCAACTTCCTGCTGTGGCAGCTCGCGTACACCGAGTTCTACTTCACCGACACCTTCTGGCCGGATTTCGACGCCGAGGCGCTGCGCCACGCGATCGATTCCTATGCGGAGCGCGAGCGCCGCTTCGGCCGCACCAGCGCTCAGCTCGAGCCGCAATCGCAAAACGTCGATTCGCTTCCATGCTAAAAACCCGTGTTATCACGGCGATCGTCCTGCTGGCTGTGTTTTTGCCGGTCACGCTGTTCGCGCCGGTGGGCGCGTTCGGCGCGCTGATCGCGTTTGTCGTCGTCTTTGGCGCTTGGGAATGGGCGCGTTTGCTGAAAGTCGGCGGCGTCGGTCCCATTATTTACGCGCTGATCGCGGCGGTAGCCCTGGTGGCGAGCACCAAGCTCGGCACCGGTATGCGCCTGCCGCGGCCGCTGTTCCAGGCCGCCGCCGTGTTCTGGGTGCTGGCCGGCCCGTACGTACTGTTGCGCAAGCCGACGCTGGCGCAGGGCGCCTGGCGCCTGTTCCTGTTTCTGGCCGGAATCGTCGTTTTTGTCGCCTGCTGGCACGCGCTGGTCGCGGCCCGCATGGCCGGCGTGCCGTTTGTTCTGTCCCTGTTGCTAGTGGTCTGGCTGGCCGATATCGGCGCATACTTTGCGGGTAAGGCGCTTGGCAAACACAAGCTGGCGCCCGCCATCAGTCCCGGTAAGACATGGGAAGGGGCGATTGGCGGGTGGCTGGCGGTCGTGATCGTCGCGGCCGTGGCGATTGGGGTACACGCTTTTGAACCGACCCTGTATTCTGCGCTGCTCGAGCGCCTCGGCGCCGTCCGTACGCTGGTTGCGCTGACTGTTCTGGTGGCGTTCAGCGTGGTTGGCGACCTGTTCGAGTCGCTGTTAAAACGTCAAGCCGGCGTAAAGGATTCAAGCGGGCTGCTGCCGGGACATGGTGGCGTCCTTGACCGCATCGACGCATTATTGCCGGTGCTGCCGCTCGCAATGCTGTTGCTCGGCTAGAGAAAGAGATATGCAAAAACGTCTAACACTGCTCGGTTCCACGGGCTCGATTGGAGACAGCACGCTCGACGTCGTCGCGCGTCATCCCGAGCGCTTTTCGGTCTACGCGCTCACCGCGCATCGCAACGGCGACAAGCTCGTCGAACAATGCCTGCGCTTTACGCCTGAAGTGGCTGTGGTCGGCGACGCCGACACCGCGGCGCAAGTCGCCGCCAAGCTCCGCGCGGCCGGTTGCAAGACCGAGGTCACGTACGGCCCGCAAGCGCTGGTCGACGTCTCGAAGAGCGACAACTGCGATACGGTGGTGGCTGCCATCGTCGGCGCCGCGGGTCTCGCGCCGAGTCTGGCTGCTGCCCGCGCCGGCAAGCGCATCCTGCTCGCCAACAAGGAAGCGCTGGTGATGTCCGGCGCGATCTTCATGGACGCGGTGCGCGATCACGGCGCCATCCTGCTGCCCGTCGACAGCGAACACAATGCGATTTTCCAGTGTCTGCCGCGCGAAGCTGCACAGCATGGCGGCGTGTCGAAGATCATCTTGACGGCGTCAGGCGGTCCGTTCCGCACCCGCGAGCCTGCGAGTCTCGTCAACGTGACGCCCGAGGAGGCCTGCAAGCACCCCAACTGGGTGATGGGCCGCAAGATCTCGGTCGACTCGGCGACCATGATGAACAAGGGCCTTGAAGTCATCGAGGCGCATTGGCTGTTTGCGCTGCCGGGCGAGCGCATCGAAGTGCTGATTCACCCGCAGAGCGTGATCCATTCGATGGTCTCGTATGCCGACGGTTCGGTGCTCGCGCAACTCGGCAATCCTGACATGCGCACGCCGATCGCGCACGCGCTGGCGTTCCCCGACCGGGTCGATTCCGGCGTGGCCCAGCTGGATCTGGTGCAGGTCGCGTCGCTGTCGTTCGAGCGGCCTGACTACGCGCGCTTCCCGTGTCTCGCGCTGGCCATGAAAGCGCTCGCCGAAGGCGGTATTGCCAGCGCTGCGTTGAACGCGGCCAACGAGGTAGCGGTCGATGCCTTCCTGTCGCGCAAGATCGGCTTTATGGCGATCGCGCAAGTTGTCGACGCGGTGCTCAACGCGCTGCCCAACCGCAGCGCCCACGCGCTCGACGACGTAATCGAAGCCGACGCGGCCGCGCGCCGGGCGGCTGCCGATTTCATCCAGCGTCTGCCGCACGACGCCCTTCGCGCGGAACGTGCCGTCCAGTGAGGCGAATATGAACCTGCTGATCGAAGTGCTCGCCTTCGTCGTTGCGATAGGCGTGCTCGTGGTGGTTCACGAGTATGGCCACTACAGCGTTGCGCGTTGGTGTGGTGTCAAGGTGCTGCGCTTTTCGATCGGCTTCGGCAAGCCACTGGTTCAGTGGGTCAGCCCCAGGACGGGCACTGAGTGGACGATTGCCGCGTTGCCGCTAGGCGGCTACGTGAAAATGCTCGACGAGCGTGAAGCGGGCGCGCCGATCCCCGCCGAGGAGTTGCCTCACGCGTTCAACCGTCAGCATGTCGCCAAGCGTTTTGCGATCGTCGCGGCCGGCCCGATCGCCAATTTCCTCCTTGCCATCGTACTGTTCGCCGCGGTGTTCGCCACCGGCGTGAGCGAGCCGTCGGCCATCGTCGCCGCGCCGGCGCCGAATACAGCGGCGGCAATCGCCGGTTTTGACGGCGGTGAGACCGTGGTCGCGGTGCGCAATGCCGACGCGGCCGAGAGCGAGCCGGTGCGTTCGTGGTCCGATCTGCGCTGGAAGATGCTCGGCGCCGCGTTCGATCATCGGCGCATTGTCCTGAGCGCGAAAGACAGCCACGGCATCTCCGATTTCCCGCTCGATCTGCGTGACGTGTCCGAGAAGGACGTCGACGACGACTTCATGTCGCGTCTCGGCTTCGAGCCGGGTGGCGGCAAGCTGATCGTGGCAGGCGTTCAGCCGGGCAGTGCGGCGCAACAAGCCGGCCTCGTCGCGGGCGATCGCCTCATCTCTATCGACGGCACGCCCACCGATAACGCGACGGCCTTCATCGCCTATGTGAAGACGCATGCGGGCAAGAGCATTACGCTGCAGGTCGAGCGTGGCGGCGACGCGCAGCAAGCGGGCAAAACACGGGACCTTCACGTCGTGCCGCAACTGCAGCATGACGACACCAGCGGCCAGGAGATCGGCCGCATCGGCGCGGAGCTGGCGACCCAGGTGCCGTCCATCACCGTGCGTTACGGCCCGCTCGAAAGCCTGCAGTTGGGCGCGCGCCGGACATGGGATCTCGCGGCTTACTCGGTGCGGATGTTTGGCCGAATGATCACCGGCGAAGCGTCGCTGAAAAATCTGTCAGGGCCGGTCACGATTGCCGACTACGCAGGTAAGAGCGCGAGGTTGGGTCCCTCGGCATTCCTGTCATTCCTGGCCCTTGTCAGCATCAGTCTGGGCGTACTTAACCTGCTCCCAATTCCGGTATTGGATGGGGGGCATCTGTTATATTATTTGGTTGAAGCTGCAACCGGTAAGGCTGTTTCCGACCGCTGGCAGCTCGTTCTGCAGAGAGCTGGACTGGCCTGTATCGTCGCCTTGTCGGCGATCGCGCTTTTCAACGATCTGGCTCGCCTGATCCATTTTTGAAGTGTCCGGCGGCGCTCGCGAGGAGCAGCCGCCCGGCATGATTGAGCTTTACATTGGGGAAGTACGTTGTTGAAACCTCACCGCCTTGTACCTAAATCGGTAGCTGCTGCTGCGTTAGCCGCGCATGGGTTGGCGGCCCATGCGACGTCACCGTTCGTGGTGCAAGACATCCGTATCGAAGGGTTGGAGCGAATCGAGCCTGGCACCGTGTTCGCCTACCTGCCCATCCGGCAAGGCGATACCTTCTCCGACGACAAGGCCTCCGAAGCGATTCGCGCGTTGTACGCCACCGGCTTCTTCAATGACGTGAAGATCCTCACCGAAGGCGCGATCGTGATCGTGCAGGTGAGCGAGCGTCCGGCCATCGGCACGATCGACTTTTCGGGCCTGCGCGAATTCGATAAGGACAACCTGACCAAGGCATTGCGCTCGGTCGGACTGTCGCAAGGCCGCTTTTACGATACGGCGCTCGCCCAGAAGGCGGAGCAGGAATTGAAGCGTCAGTATCTGACGCGCGGCTACTACGCCGCTGAAGTCAAGACCACCGTCACGCCGATCGACCGCGACCGCGTGGCGTTGCTGTTCTCGGTGGACGAAGGCCCGAGCGCGAAGATTCGCCAGATCAACTTCATCGGCAACAAGGCGTTTAGCGACAGCACGCTGCGCGATGAAATGCAGCAGTCCACGCCGAACTGGTTCTCGTGGTACACGAAGAACGACCTGTATTCGAAAGACACGCTGACCAGCGATCTCGAGAAGATCCGCTCGTACTACCTGAATCGCGGCTACCTCGAGTTCTCGTTCGAATCGAGCCAGGTGTCGATCTCGCCGGACAAGAAAGACATGTACCTGACGCTCTCTCTGCATGAGGGCGAGCCGTATACGATTTCCGGCGTTCATCTGGCCGGCAACCTGCTGGAGCGCGAAGAAGAGCTCGACAAGCTCGTCAAGGTCAAGACCGGCGAAGTTTTCTCGGCGGACAAGCTGCAGGCTACCACCAAGGCGCTCGTCGACAAGCTCGGCGAGTATGGCTATGCCTTCGCCACGGTGAATGCGCAGCCGCTGATCGACCAGCAACACCACAAGGTCGACCTGACGCTGCAGGTGGACCCGAGCCGCCGCGTCTACGTGCGCCGCATCAATATCACCGGCAACACCCGTACGCGCGACGAAGTGGTGCGCCGCGAGATGCGCCAGCTCGAAAGCTCATGGTTCGACTCGAACCGTCTCGCGCTCTCGAAGGACCGCGTGAACCGTCTCGGCTACTTCTCGGACGTGGACGTGACCACGGTGCCGGTGGAAGGCACCGAAGACCAGGTGGATGTCAACGTCAACGTCAAGGAAAAACCGACCGGCTCGATTACGCTGGGCGTCGGTTACGGTTCGGGCGAAGGTCCGATCATTTCGGCAGGCGTATCGCAGGACAACGTATTCGGCTCCGGTACGAGCCTCGGGGTGAATATCAACACCGCGAAGACGTACCGTACGCTCACCGTCACCCAGGTCGATCCGTACTTCACGGTGGACGGCATCAAGCGCATTACCGACGTCTACTATCGGACCCAGCAGCCGCTCTACTACTCGACGGATTCGAGCTTCAAGATCGTCACGGTAGGCGGGGACCTGAAGTTCGGCATTCCGTTCTCGGAAGTCGATACGGTATATTTCGGCGCCGGACTCGAGCAGAACACGCTCGATGTGGATGCTGCTACGCCGCAAAGCTATATCGACTACGTGAACCAGTTCGGCCGCGTGTCGAACAACGTGCCGATCACGGTAGGCTGGTCGCGCGACGCACGTGACAGCGCGCTGGTGCCGAGCCGCGGCTACTTTACCCAGGCGAACGCCGAAATGGGCACGCCGGCCGGCGGCACGCAGTATTACAAGGCTGATATCACCGCGCAGTACTATTATTCGTTTGCGCGTGGTTTCGTGCTGGGTTTCAACCTCCAGGGCGGCTATGGCAATGGCCTGGGTGGCAAGCCTTACCCGATCTTCAAGAATTACTACGCGGGCGGTATCGGTACGGTGCGCGGCTATGAGCCGAGCTCACTCGGACCGCGCGATGCGACGACCGGCGACCCGATCGGCGGCTCGAAGCAACTGGTCGGGAACGTCGAATTAACGTTCCCGTTGCCGGGCACAGGCTATGATCGCACCCTGCGGGTGTTTACGTTCCTTGATGCCGGCAACGTCTGGGGCGATGAAGGCAACAGCGTAGGCGCGAACGGCTTGCGCTACGGCTACGGGGTGGGCCTTGCATGGATCTCGCCGATCGGGCCGCTCAAGCTGAGCCTGGGTTTCCCGCTCACGAAGCATAGTGGTGATCAGTACCAGAAATTCCAGTTCCAGATCGGAACGGCATTCTGATTGGACGGTTCGGGCCAGCCCCGGACCTCTTTACAGTATCGAGAGGATGACTTTGCGAACCGGTATGTTTTCGAAACGAGTAGCGTGCGCGCTTGCGCTGGCAATGACGTTGGGCGTGGGCGTAGCGCACGGGCAGGAAGCCAGGATTGCGGCCGTCAACTCGGATCGCATCCTGCGCGAGTCGGCTGCCGCGAAGGCGGCACAGACCAAGCTCGAGGCCGAGTTCGCAAAGCGCGACAAGGATCTGCAGGATATGGCGCAGAAGCTGAAGTCGATGTCCGACGCGCTGGACAAGAACGGCGCATCGATGGCGCCGGCCGATCGCGCCGAGAAGCAGCGCGACCTGTCGCAACTGGACACCGATTTTCAGCGCAAGCAGCGCGAGTTCCGTGAAGACCTGAACCAGCGCCGCAACGAGGAGCTGGCGGCTGTGCTCGACCGCGCCAACAAGGTGATCAAGCAGATCGCCGAACAGCAGCACTATGACCTGATCGTTCAGGAAGCGGTGTATGTGAGCCCGCGTATCGACATTACCGACCAGGTGCTCAAGGCGCTTGCGGCGGCGCCCAGCAACGGCGCGTCGTCCACCAACGGCAACTGAACAGCAGGAGCAGTACACGCATGGCATTTACGCTCGAGGACATCGTCCAGCGGTTCGGCGGTGAAATAGTCGGAGACCGCTCGCACCGCGTGGGCAGCCTGGCGCCGCTCGACCAGGCAGGCCCGAACCAGCTGGCGTTCCTCGCCAACCCGAAGTACCTGTCGCAGGTCGAAACCACCCGCGCAGGTGCGGTGCTGATCAACGCCGATGACCTGGCCAAGCTGGCCACGCCTGAAGGGCAGGCCCCAGCAGCCCGCTCGCACGGCGCTCGTAATTTCATCGTCACGCCCAACCCCTACGCTTACTTCGCTCGCGTTGCGCAGACGTTCATCGAGCTGGCGGCGCCGAAGGCCGTGCCGGGCGTACATGCCAGCGCGACCATCGATCCGTCCGCGCAAGTGGCAGCGACCGCCGTCATCGGCCCGCACGTCACCGTGGAAGCCGGGGCGGTGATCGGCGAGCACGTGCGGCTGGACGCGAACGTGGTGATCGGCCGCGGCACGCGGATCGGCGCCGGTTCGCACCTGTATCCGAACGTCAGCGTGTACTACGGTTGCAAGATCGGTGAGCGCGTCATCATCCACGCCGGCGCTGTGATCGGCTCAGACGGCTTCGGTTTTGCACCTGATTTCGTCGGCGAAGGCGAAGCCCGCACCGGTAGCTGGGTCAAGATTCCACAAGTCGGCGGCGTCTCGGTCGGCGCGGATGTCGAAATTGGCGCCAATACGACGATCGACCGTGGCGCAATGGCCGATACCGTGATCGAAGAGTGCGTGAAGATCGACAATCTGGTGCAGATCGGCCATAACTGCCGGATCGGCGCCTACACGGTGATCGCCGGTTGTGCGGGGATTGCCGGCAGCACCAATATTGGCCGACATTGCATGATTGGCGGCGCAGTCGGCATCGCCGGGCACGTTACACTGGCTGACTATGTGATCGTCACCGCGCAGTCCGGCGTGTCGAAGTCGCTGTTGAAGCCCGGCATGTACACGAGCGCGTTTCCGGCCGTCGAGCATCGCGACTGGAACAAGAGCGCGGCGCTGATGCGCAACCTCGACAAATTGCGCGACCGTATCAAGGCGCTGGAAGCGGCCGCGGCCGCCCAGGCGCCGGGCGACAAGGCATAAGCGCTGGTAAGCGTTGAATAAGCGTTGGATAGGCGCCGGGCAAGCAACGGCCAGATTTCAAGCAGGAAGCGTCGCTTTTCGTGACGGGGCAGCATGGGCTGCCGGGTCACCTGAAGCGACGGCAGCACGCGTTACCAACCCACCTGAACCGTATCCGCAGTCATCATCGCGCAGTCAATGCGTGAGTAGAAACACCATGAGCACCGAAAAAATCAATCTCGACATTCATAAGATTCTCACGCTGCTGCCGCATCGCTATCCGATCCTGCTCGTCGATCGGGTGCTCGAACTCGAACCGCACAAGAGCATCAAAGCGCTGAAGAACGTGTCGATCAACGAGCCGTACTTCATGGGCCACTTCCCGAGCCGTCCGGTGATGCCGGGCGTGCTGATCCTCGAAGCGCTGGCGCAGACCGCGGCGCTCCTGACGTTCTCGGAAGAGCCGCATGATCCGGCCAATACGCTGTACCTGTTCGTCGGCATCGACAACGCGCGCTTCAAGCGCGTGGTGGAGCCGGGCGATCAGCTGATTCTGAACGCAACGTTCGAACGGCATATGCGCGGCATCTGGAAGTTCAAGGCGCGCGCTGAGGTGGATGGTGCGGTTGCGGCGGAAGCCGACCTGATGTGCGCAGTCCGCCACACGGACACGGACGGCCAGTAAGTTAGGCCGGGAACGCTGGACCGCTGGCGGACACCCCCTCGTGGGCATCCGTCTGGAGGGCGGCCAGCAATGGAGAGCCGACGCGGCGGCACACGCCGGCGCGGCATCCAGATAACGCAACAGAATCAAAGCGAGGGTGCATGAGCAGGATTCATCCCACTGCGATCGTCGAGCCGGGCGCGCAGCTCGACGAAACGGTTGAAATCGGGCCGTATGCCATTGTCGGCCCGCATGTCACGATTGGCGCGGGCACGACGGTCGGCTCGCACAGCGTGATCGAAGGTCACACGACCATTGGCGAAGAAAACCGCATTGGCCACTATGCATCGGTCGGTGGCCGGCCGCAGGACATGAAGTACCGCGACGAGCCGACCCGGCTCGTGATCGGCAACCGCAACACCATCCGCGAGTTCACCACGATCCACACCGGCACGGTGCAGGACGCGGGCGTCACCACGCTCGGCGACGACAACTGGATCATGGCGTACGTGCACATCGGCCACGACTGCCATGTGGGCAGCAACGTGATCCTGTCGAGCAACGCGCAGATGGCCGGCCACGTGACGATTGGCGACTACGCGATCGTCGGTGGCATGTCGGGTGTGCACCAGTTCGTGCGCATCGGCGCGCATTCCATGCTGGGCGGCGCGTCGGCGCTCGTGCAGGACATCCCGCCGTTCGTGATCGCCGCCGGCAACAAGGCCGAGCCGCACGGCATCAACGTCGAAGGTCTGCGCCGGCGCGGTTTTTCCGCCGATGCGATTTCGGCGCTGCGGGCCGCCTACCGTCTGCTGTACAAGAACGGTCTGTCGCTGGAGGAAGCCAAGGTGCAACTGCGCGAGCTGGCCTCGGCGGGCGGCGAGGGCGATGCGCCCGTGCAGGCGCTGCTCGACTTCGTGGTCGCGTCGCAACGCGGCATCATCCGCTAGCCGATGGCCTTGCAACCCAGTCCGCTACGGCTTGCGATGGTGGCCGGCGAGCCGTCCGGCGACCTGCTTGCCGCATCCCTGCTGGACGGCCTCGCGAGCCGTCTGCCGGCCGGCACCCAGTATTACGGAATCGGTGGCCCCCGCATGATCGCCACCGGCTTCGACGCGCATTGGCCGATGGAAAAGCTGTCCGTGCGCGGCTATGTCGAAGCCCTGCGTCATATTCCCGGCATTCTCGGCATTCGCAACGAGCTGAAACGCCAGTTGCTGGCTGAGCCGCCGGCCGCGTTCGTCGGGGTTGATGCGCCTGACTTCAACTTCGGTCTCGAGCACGCGCTGCGCGACGCCGGCATTCCGACCATCCACTTCGTGTGCCCGTCCATCTGGGCGTGGCGCGGCGGGCGGATCAAGAAGATCGCCAAAGCAGTCGACCACATGCTGTGCGTGTTTCCGTTCGAAACCGCGCTGCTGGAGAAGGCTGGCGTGGCGGCGTCCTACGTTGGCCACCCGCTGGCCGACGAGATTCCGCTCGAGCCCGACACGCTGGGCGCGCGCCGCACGCTCGGCCTGCCGGAAAGCGGCCCGGTGATCGCCGTGCTGCCGGGCAGCCGGCGCTCGGAAATCGATCTGATCGGCCCGACCTTCTTCGCGGCGATGGAGTTGATGCAGCATCGCGAGCCGGGTGTGCGCTTCGTGATGCCGGCGGCCACACCGGCGCTGCGCGAACTGCTGCAGCCGCTGGTAGACGCCAGTCCGGGCCTCGCGCTGACGATTACCGATGGGAACTCGCAGGTGGCCATGACCGCCGCCGACGCCATCCTCGTCAAGAGTGGCACGGTGACGCTGGAAGCCGCGCTGCTCAAAAAGCCGATGGTGATTTCCTACAAGGTGCCCTGGCTGACGGGGCAGATCATGCGCCGTCAGGGCTATCTGCCGTACGTCGGGCTGCCGAACATCCTCGCCGGCCGCTTCGTGGTGCCGGAGATCCTGCAGCACTTCGCGACGCCTGAAGCGCTCGCCGATGCCACCCTGAAACAGTTGCGCGACGACGCCAACCGGCGCACGCTGACGGAAATTTTCACGGAAATGCATCACGTGCTGAAGCAGAACACAGCCCAGCGTGCCGCGGAAGTGGTGGCGAACGTCGTCGAAAACCGCAAGGGGCGTCGATGACCGGCGCCCGTGCGCCTCGGCGCAACTCCGCTACGGCGGCGCAGCAACCCGGCTTTGACTTCAATGCCGCCGACGAGATCGTCTGCGGCGTCGACGAAGCCGGGCGTGGGCCGCTGGCCGGCCCGGTGGTGGCCGCCGCGGTGATTTTCGACCCGTCCAAACCGATGATTCGCGGCCTCGACGATTCGAAGGCGCTCACCGCCAAAAAGCGCGACGAACTGTATGACAAGATCGTCGATCGCGCACTGGCGTATTGCATTGCTTCGGCTTCCGTCGAAGAGATCGACACGCTCAATATCCTGCACGCGACCATGCTGGCGATGAAGCGCGCCGTCGAGGGCCTTGCCGTCGTGCCGACGCTCGTGAAGATCGACGGCAACCGCTGCCCGGTGCTGAGTATCCGCAGCGAAGCCATTGTTGGCGGTGACGCGCTCGTCAAGTCGATCTCGGCCGCGTCGATTCTCGCCAAGGTCACGCGCGACCGCATGCTGCTGCAGTTGCATCAGACCTTTCCGGTGTACGGCTTCGACGCGCATTCGGGTTACGGTACGCCACAGCATCTGGCGGCGCTGCGTGAACATGGGCCGTGCGAACACCATCGGCGCTCGTTTGCGCCGGTACGCGAAGCGCATCTGCGCATGAGCAAGCGTGCGGACGTGCCGGGCGCCGGGCTGACGCGGCTTGCGCCCGTCGTGGAGACGGCCTGGGAGGTTGTCGACGAGCCGGACCCGTTCGGTGGCTCGGCCAGGTCGGTCCGGTAGCACGCTTTCCTGAAGCGCCCCGCATCGGCGCTTCATCCTGCTTTTCTCACATTCTCACTGTCTTCGCTGCCTGTGAAAGCCATCACCTCGCGGGACAATCCGCTCTACAAGCGCCTCAAGGCACTGGCCGGCTCGACGCACCAACAGCGTCGCAGCGCTCACGCGCTGCTCGAAGGGTTTCACCTTGCGAGCGCCTATCTGGATGTCGCCGGGCAACCCGAAACCTGTCTCGTCACCGAAGGCGCGCTGCGTCACGACGAGGCGCAAGCCATCGTTTCCCGCATCGATGAGCACCGTATCGTCACTTTGCCGGATGCGCTGTTCGGCCAGTTGTCGAACGTCGTGAACGGGGTCGGGATTCTGCTGGTGGTCGAGAAGCTCGCGCCGCCGCTGCCGCAACGCGTAGCGCAAACCTGCGTCGTGCTCGATGGCGTGCAGGACGCGGGCAATGTCGGCTCGATTCTGCGCAGCGCGGCGGCCGCCGGGATTCAGCAGGTGTTTTGCGCACCAGGGACAGCTTACGCGTGGTCCTCGAAAGTGCTGCGCTCCGGGATGGGTGCGCACTTCCTGCTGGAGATTCACGAGGATGTCGAGCCGCAGACCTTGATCGAGCGCCTCGCCGTGCCGGTGGTGATTACCGATTCGCACGGCGCGAAGGCGATCTACGATTGCGACCTGTCCGGATCGCTTGCGTGGGTGATGGGCAATGAGGGAGCAGGGGTGTCGCAGGCGTGGCGCGATGCGATCACGCTGCGCGTGACGATTCCGCAGCCGGGCGGGATGGAGTCGTTGAACGTGGCGGCGGCTGCCGCCGTGTGTCTGTTCGAGCAGTGCCGCCAGCAGCGCGGCAGCCGGTGAAGTCTGGCGCGCTCGTCGCCGCGGCCGCTCGCCTCCCTCAATACGCCGGCCGGTCCAGCTTGATCTCCTGCAGGATCGTGGTCGCGATCTCTTCGATCGACTTGTGCGTCGATGACAGCCACTTGATCCCCTCGCGCCGCATCATCGCTTCGGCTTCATTGATCTCGTAACGGCAGTTTTCCGGCGCCGCATATTTGCTGCCCGGACGGCGCTCGTTACGGATCTCCGACAGACGCTGCGGATCGATCGACAGCCCGAACATCTTGGAGCGGTGCTCAAGCAACGGCGTCGGCAGCTTGCCGCGCTCGAAATCTTCCGGAATCAGCGGATAGTTCGCTGCCTTCACGCCGTACTGCATCGCCAGATACAGGCTCGTCGGTGTCTTGCCGCTGCGCGACACGCCGACCAGGATGACGTCGGCATCCGCCAGATTGCGATTGGACTGACCGTCGTCGTGGGCGAGCGAGAAATTGATCGCCTCGATCCGGTTCTTGTACTCCTCGGTGTCCGCATTCTGGTGGCCACGGCCCATCGCGTGGCTCGACTTCAGCTCCAGTTCCTGTTCAAGCGGCTCGACGAAGGTCTGGAACATGTCCAGCACTAGCGCGTTCGAGCCCTTGACGATCTTGTTCGACGAGCTGTCGACCAGCGTCGTGAAGACGATCGGCCTGCGGCCGTCCTGCTGGGTCGCTTCGTTGATCTTCTCGAGCGTCGCGTAGGCTTTCTCGGTCGAATCGACAAACGGAACCCGCACCAGGCGGAATTTCTGGTCGAACTGGGAGAGGATCGAATGCGCGAAAGTTTCGGCAGTGATCCCGGTACCGTCGGAGACGATGAATACGGTGGGCGGCATCAGTGGGGCAGTGGGCAGGGAACGTGAGCGGAAAATTTCGCTCGAATCTAACATCGTCGCACCGAGGCTCACTGTACGGTGGCTAACCGGAGTTACAGGGGCATCGGCGCGGCGCGCCGTGGGCGCCACTCGCGCACCCTTGACAGCCGTGGCCTCGCGAAGAGCCCGACGGCAGGTCCGGGGCGCGTTTCGAGGCGCAATTCTCGTCCGACAGTCACATTTTGAGAGTCGGCACGGTAGAATAGCGGCAACCTGTTGGATAAGCAATTGCAGGCGAACCGCGCTTAACTCGCATTTATCGCCCGGTCATCGCCCCGCTTTTTGCTCGTAACCTGCGACGAATTTGAATAATTTCGTCCAACCGTAGGCTTCGTCGTGCTTTTTGCGCGCTTTGTGGCAAGACGGTTGTAAAGGCGGGAACTCGATTAAGCGCTTGCTGATGACGCTTCAGTGCGCCTGGTCAAGCGATTGCTTATCTAACAGGTTGTGCAAGACGCGAGATCGTCGATTCAAGACATGCTTCTTATGAGCACCTCGCGTCCAAGCCCACTTGCACAGTCGTGTATTTTTTCCACACTTAGGGGCTTGTATGACTAACGCAGTTAACGTCGCAAAGGATCAGGCGTATGTAGTGCCGTTCGAGCAGTTGCGGATGACCGATGTAGAGATTGTGGGCGGCAAGAACGCGTCCCTGGGCGAGATGATCAGTCAACTCGCTCAGGCAGGCGTTCGTGTGCCGACCGGCTTCGCTACGACGGCACTTGCATTCCGCGACTTCCTCCATCACAACAACCTCACGGAACGCATCGCCAAACGTCTCGAGACGCTCGACGTCGACGACGTGAAGGCGCTCGCCGAAGCAGGCAAGGAAATCCGTCAGTGGATCGTTGACGCGCCGATGCAGCCGAAGCTCGAGGCTGACATTCGTGCGGGCTTCGACACGCTCCAGAACAGCTCGCCTGAAGAGCTTTCGTTCGCTGTCCGTTCGTCCGCTACGGCAGAAGATTTGCCGGATGCATCGTTCGCGGGCCAGCAGGAAAGCTACCTGAACGTGGTCGGCATCGAAGACGTGCTCGATCGCATGAAGCACGTGTTCGCGTCGCTCTACAACGACCGCGCTATCTCCTATCGCGTCCACAAGGGCTTCACCCACGCTGAAGTCGCGTTGTCGGCGGGCGTGCAGCGCATGGTGCGCTCGGACGTCGGCGCTGCCGGCGTGATGTTCACGCTCGACACGGAATCCGGCTTCAAGGACGCGGTGTTCATCACGTCGAGTTACGGTCTGGGCGAAACCGTCGTGCAGGGCGCGGTGAATCCGGACGAGTTCTACGTCTTCAAGACCACGCTCGCCCAAGGCAAGTACCCGATCATCCGCCGCTCGATCGGCTCGAAGCTCATCAAGATGGAATTCACCAAGCCGGGCGAGCCGGGCCGTGTGAAGACCGTCGACGTGACGCACGAGCAGCGCAACCGCTTCTCGATCACCGACGAAGACGTGATCGAACTGGCGAAGTACGCCGTGATCATCGAGAAGCACTACGAGCGTCCGATGGACATCGAGTGGGGCAAGGACGGTCGCGACGGCAAGATTTTCATCCTGCAGGCACGTCCGGAAACCGTGAAGAGCCAGGCAGCCGGCAAGGCCGAGCAGCGCTTCAAGCTGAAGGGTCAGTCGCAAGTCATCGTCACGGGTCGCGCGATCGGTCAGAAGATCGGCGCGGGTCCGGTGCGGGTGATCCACGATCCGTCGGAAATGGACCGTGTGCAGCCGGGCGACGTGCTGGTGGCCGACATGACCGACCCGAACTGGGAGCCGGTGATGAAGCGTGCCTCGGCGATCGTCACGAACCGTGGCGGCCGGACCTGCCACGCAGCCATCATCGCGCGTGAACTGGGCGTGCCGGCGGTGGTGGGCTGCGGCGACGCAACGGACCTGCTGAAGGACGGTGCGCTGGTTACCGTGTCGTGCGCGGAAGGCGACGAAGGCAAGATCTACGACGGTCTGCTCGAAACCGAAATCACCGAAGTCCAGCGCGGCGAACTGCCGCCGATTCCGGTGAAGATCATGATGAACGTCGGCAACCCGCAGCTCGCCTTCGATTTCTCGCAACTGCCGAACGGCGGCGTGGGTCTGGCGCGTCTCGAGTTCATCATCAACAACAACATCGGCGTGCACCCGAAGGCGATTCTCGAGTACCCGAATATCGATCAGGACCTGAAGAAGGCGGTCGAGAGCGTGGCCCGCGGTCATGCATCGCCGCGCGCGTTCTACGTCGATAAGCTGACCGAAGGTATCGCGACGATCGCTGCGGCGTTCTATCCGAAGCCTGTCATCGTGCGTCTGTCGGACTTCAAGTCGAACGAGTACAAGAAGCTGATCGGCGGTTCGCGTTACGAGCCGGACGAAGAAAACCCGATGCTGGGTTTCCGCGGCGCTTCGCGTTACATCGCGGAAGACTTTGCCGAAGCGTTCCAGATGGAATGTATCGCGCTGAAGAAGGTGCGCGAAGAGATGGGCCTCGACAACGTCGAGATCATGGTGCCGTTCGTGCGTACGCTCAAGCAGGCCGAGAAGGTGGTGGGGCTGCTCGACAAGTTCGGCCTCAAACGCGGCGAGAAGGGTCTGCGCCTGATCATGATGTGCGAAGTGCCGTCGAACGCGATCCTCGCCGAAGAATTCCTGCAGTTCTTCGACGGCTTCTCGATCGGTTCGAACGACCTGACGCAGTTGACGCTGGGTCTGGACCGCGACTCGGGTATGGAGTTGCTGGCCGTCGATTTCGACGAACGCGACCCGGCCGTCAAGTTCATGCTCAAGCGCGCCATTGAAACGTGTCTGCGGCTGAACAAGTACGTCGGTATTTGCGGCCAGGGCCCGTCGGATCATCCGGATTTCGCGCAATGGCTGACGGATCAAGGCATTGCGTCGATTTCGCTGAACCCGGACACGATCATCGAAACGTGGCAGGCGTTGGCTAAGTCGTCGGCAAAATAAGCAGTGCGCATCGCCGGGCGGTGCGGTTCATCAAAGTGAACCGCACCGGACGGTAAATTGCACCAGCTTCGTGCTATAAACACCTCGGTAGATCCGGGGTGTTTTGCATTTGTCGGCCCGAGTTAGTGCTTCAGCACTTACTCGGGTCCCATGCAAGGCGGTCGGCCCGAGTTAGTGCTTCAGCACTTACTTGGGTCCCATGCAAGGCGGTCGGCCCGAGTTAGTGCTTCAGCACTTACTTGGGTCCCATGCAGCTCAATGGAGGTCGACGTGGCGCCAGGTGGACTGTTCTGGTGGATCGGGGCGGGCGTGCTTATCGTGCTGGAGTTGATGAGCGGCACCTTCTATCTGTTGATGATCGCATTGGGTTTCGTGGCCGCGGCTCTCGCGCGCCTTGCCGGCGCCAATCCCGACGTGCAGTTCGCACTCGCGGCGGTAGTGGCGCTCGTCGCGGTGATCGCGTTGCGGCGCTCGCGCTTTGGGCGCAGAAAGCGCAAAGATTCGGCGAGCAATCCGGACGTGAACCTGGATATCGGTCAGACGCTGACCGTGACCGCCTGGCGCGAGCGCCGGGCGCGTGCCAACTATCGCGGCGCTGCCTGGGATGTCGAACTGGCGCCGGGTGAGCCGGAAGACGCGCATGTCTACGAGATCAGCGCGCTGGACGGCAGCCGCCTGATCGTGGTGGCAAGCAAGCGGCCTGCGGGTGTGTCTGCACAGACACCATAACAATTCAAACCAGAAACTGGAGCAACCATGGATTCGACTATCGTCGCGGTAGTGCTTCTCATCATCGTGATCGTGATTGCCGCGCAGACCATCAAGATCGTGCCGCAGCAGCACGCATGGGTGATGGAGCGGCTCGGCCGCTATCACGCCACGCTGACGCCGGGCTTGAGCTTCGTGGTGCCGTTTGTCGACCGCATCGCCTACAAGCACGTCCTCAAGGAAATTCCGCTGGATGTGCCGAGCCAGGTCTGTATCACGCGCGATAACACCCAGTTGCAGGTGGATGGCGTGCTGTACTTTCAGGTCACCGATCCGATGAAGGCGTCGTACGGTTCGAGCAACTTCGTGTTTGCGATTACGCAGTTGTCGCAGACCACGCTGCGCTCGGTGATCGGCAAGCTCGAACTCGACAAGACGTTTGAAGAGCGCGACTTCATCAATCACAGCATCGTCTCGTCGCTCGACGAAGCGGCGTCGAACTGGGGTGTGAAGGTGCTGCGCTACGAAATCAAGGATCTCACGCCGCCGAAGGAAATCCTGCATGCCATGCAGGCGCAGATTACTGCCGAGCGTGAGAAGCGCGCGCTGATCGCGGCGTCGGAAGGGCGCAAGCAGGAGCAGATCAACATCGCCTCGGGCGGGCGCGAGGCGTCGATCCAGAAGTCCGAGGGCGAGCGCCAGGCAGCCATCAACCAGGCGCAGGGTCAGGCTGCGGCGATTCTGGCGGTGGCCGAAGCCAATTCCCAGGCGATCCAGAAGATCGCAGCGGCGATTCAGTCGGCTGGCGGCATGGAGGCCGTGAACTTGAAGGTGGCCGAACAGTATGTGAACGCGTTTGCCAACCTGGCGAAGCAGGGCACCACGCTGATCGTGCCGGGCGATCTGTCGAATATGAGCGCGATGATCGCCTCGGCGCTGACCATTGTGAACAAGGGGAAGGGCGCGGCTGAGGTGCGGTAGGAGGGCATGGTGTTTGGTTGTTTTTTTGCCTGCGGCGCCTTGCTTTTGGTGGTTTGCCTGCGGTGTTGGCCTTTCCTTGTTGTGTTATTGGTCTATTAGGTTCGCCCCTGTGCGGGGCGGCACTTACTTTCTTTGCCGCCGCAAAGAAAGTAAGCAAAGAAAGCGGGCTGACAACCGCCAGCTTGTAGTGAGCCATCTCGGTCTGCTATCGGGAGCGGCCCAAGACGAGACCCGCCATCGCACCACCCGCGTTGGTGACACAGCACTCATCCGCTCCAGCGTCGCGCTACGCGCCCCGCCGTAGGGCATAACGCCTCCTGCACATTTTGTAGGCCGTCTAACTATTTTGGCTTGCCAATTTTCGTAAGTTGGCGCTTCTCGCCGCTCGAGTGTCCTTGGGTGAGGTCGGCACCCCTGAGGGTCAGAGGCGCGAGGTGGGTAGCGGGATGCCGTTCCGAACGCAACGCAGAGAAGGGCTTCTGAAACGGGAAAGGCAGGGTCATTTGCCGCGTATCGTGGCAGCCCCGTTTTCCCGAGCAAACCCATCCGCGACGCACGTAGTGCGAAGTGGGGTGGATGAGCCCTTTGTCACTAGCGGGTGAAATGCGAGGGCAGGTCTCGTCTCGGACCACTGCGGGTTCGTCTGAGCGGTGGACACCTACTAGCTAGCGGTTGTCAGCCCGCTTTCTTTGCTTACTTTCTTTGCGGCGGCAAAGAAAGCAAGTGCCGCCCCGCACAGGGGCGAAGCTAATAGACCAATAACACAACAAGGAAAGGCCAACACCGCAGGCAAACCACCAAAAGCAAGGCGCCGCAGGCAAACGCCACAATCTGGCGCCGCGCTCAGGTCGGATTCCGCATCAACCGCGCCTTCTCCCGTTCCCAGTCCCGTTTCTTCTCAGTCTCGCGCTTGTCGTGCTGCTTCTTGCCCTTGGCAAGGCCGATTTCGCATTTGACGCGGCCGCCCTTGTAATGAAAGTTTAGCGGCACGAGCGTATAACCACGCTGCTCGACCTTGCCGATCAGCTTGCTGATCTCCTCGCTATGCAGGAGCAGCTTGCGGGTGCGCACCGGGTCGGGCGTGATGTGGGTCGACGCTTCGGGCAGCGGGCTGATGTGCGTGCCGATCAGGAACAGCTCGTTGTTCTTGATGACGACATAGCCTTCCTTGATCTGGCCGCGGCCGGCCCGCAAGGCTTTGACCTCCCATCCTTCGAGCACGAGTCCTGCTTCGTAGCGTTCTTCGACCGAATAGTCGTAGAAGGCTTTTCTGTTGTCTATGATGCTCATGAATGGAAAGTGCCCAACTCGTTTAAAATCACGATTTTAGCAAAGCGGGGCAAGGAAAGCCCGCGGCGCTTGTCCACCCTTGCCACGTGCTGTCCAATTTATGGCAGATGTCCAGAAAACCGTGTTGATACGCCATTCGGCGGAACAGATGTTCGACCTCGTCACCGATGTCGCCGATTACCCCAATTTCCTCCCGTGGTGCGGCGGGGTCGAGATCCGTCGCCAGGACGAAGATGGCATGGAGGCGAAGATCGACATCAACTTCAAGGGCATCAAGCAGCACTTCGCCACCCGCAACAGCATGAAGCGGCCCGAGCGCATCGATATGGAGTTCGCGGACGGCCCGTTTCGCAAGTTCACCGGCTACTGGCGCTTTACGGCGTTGCGTGAGGACGCCTGCAAGATCGAATTCGCGCTGCACTACGAATTCACCAACATCATCCTCGAGAAGATCATTGGCCCGGTGTTCAGCCATATTGCCAACACCTTCGTCGAATCGTTCGTGAAGCGCGCCGACCAGCGCTACGGTAAGGCATGAGCGCGATGCTGTCGATCGAAGTCTGCTACGCACTGCCCAATGAGCAGGCGCTGATCGCCGTCGAGCTGCCGGAGGGGGCAACCCTGCAGCAGGCGCTCGACGCCAGCGGCATCCTCAAACGCTATCCTCAGATCGATCTCGAGAAGCAGAAGGTGGGCGTGTTCGGGAAGTTGAAGCCGCTCGATACGGTGCTCGCCGACCATGACCGCGTGGAAGTCTACCGGCCCCTGATCGTCGATCCGAAGGCGGCGCGCCAGCGGCGCGTCGAGAAGACCCGCAAGGAAGGCTCGATCGAAGGGCGCAAGTGGCAGAACCGGGATTCGCGGTAGGGGAAGCCTGCCCGGCGCTCAATGCGCCTCGATAGCCCGCTGCCGCCGCTGCGCCTGGCGCCCTCGTTGGCGGCGCGCGCCGGTTGACCCTCGGCCGCGCTGGCCAGTCCGGCCGCTCAATGTGCCGAGACCTGCGCCTTCTCTTCAATCGGCAGCGCCGCCGAATCGTCCCCCGCGTGCTGCCGCACCGACCAGCTCACACCCGCCACCAGCAACGCGATGGCCGCCATTTCGAGCGGACGCGGCAGCCGGTGGTCGTAAATGAACGCATAAAGCAGCGCAAACAGCGTTTCAAACACGATCATCTGGCCTGACAAGGTCAGCGGCAAGCGCTTCGAAGCGGCGTTCCACAGCCCGTTGCCGAGCCACGAGGCGCCGATCGCCAGCCCCAGATTGAGCACCCAGAAGGTGTGCCAGCGCGGGCTGTCGAGCGTCGTCTGCAGGCTGCCGGACGGCAGCAGCGCGATCACCAGCCACAGCGCCGCGCCGAGCGCTCCGGTCACCACACCCCACAAGACTGACCACTCGTTGCCGCTGAAATGATTCTGGCGCTGCAGATAGCGAGCGTTTTCGACCGCGAACCACGTCCAGCAGACCAGCGCCCCGACCGCGCAGGCAAGCCCGGCGAGCTTGCTGAGGATGCCGGCCGGCGTGCCCGCCGCCCCATCGGCGACGGTGAATACATCGACATTGATACAGGCGATGCCCGCCAGCACCATCGCCAGCGGCCACGCCAGACGGGCGAGCGGCACGGCGCCGTGGTCGCGGCGGCCGAGCAGGGTGACGGTGACCGGCAGCACGCCGACGATCAACGACGCTGGCGCAATCCCGACCAGGTGCACGGCACTCGTCAGAAGAATGTAGTAGAGCAGGTTGCCGGCCAGCGCCAGCTTGACCAGCGCCACCAGATCTTCACGGGTCAGGCGGGTGACGAGCGAGCGCGCCATTGGCAGGGCGGCGGCCAGCGAGACGATGCCGTACATGGTGTAGCGGCCCGCGCTGAGGAGCAGCGGGGAAAAATCGGGCAACATCCTCGGCACCAGAAACACCATGCCCCACAACGCCCCGGCCATGACGCCGTACGCTACACCACGCTGCATCGACTACTCCGACATAAAACTGAACAGGTGCGCAGCTTAACCGGGCGGCCGCAGGGTGTCTTGTTCGATCCTGCACTTGTCTGGAGAAACGAAACCGGATCGAACCCGACCCGAACGGCGAAGCGAAATTCCTCTGCGAAAAGACCCTGGAAAATCAGCGGAAATTCGCTAACCTGCTGTTCGTGCAGTGAAAACCGGGGAGGTATCGCGTATAATTCGCTTTTGCGCCTATAGGATTTGCCATGCGTCTGATCCAAACAGCACTCACGTTCGATGACGTGCTCCTCGTCCCGGCCTACTCCGATGTTCTGCCGCGCGACACCAGCCTCAAGACCAGGCTGACCCGCAACATTTCCCTGAACATGCCGCTCGTGTCCGCCGCCATGGACACCGTCACCGAAGCCCGCCTCGCGATTGCGATGGCGCAACTGGGTGGCGTGGGCATCATCCACAAGAACCTCACGCCGGCTGAACAGGCGCGTGAAGTCGCCAAGGTGAAGCGCTTCGAATCGGGTGTGGTGCGCGATCCGATCACGGTGCCGCCGCAAATGAAGGTGCGCGATGTGATCGCCCTGTCGCAGCAGCATGGCATTTCGGGCTTCCCGGTGGTGGAAGGTGCGCAACTGATCGGCATCGTCACTAACCGCGACCTGCGCTTCGAAGAGCGTCTGGACGAGCCGGTGCGCAACATCATGACGCCGCGCGAGCGCCTCGTGACGGTCAAGGAAGGTACGCCGCTCGCCGAAGCCAAGGCGCTGATGCACAGCCACCGTCTGGAACGCGTGCTGGTCATCAACGACGCATTCGAACTGCGCGGCCTGATGACGGTGAAGGACATCACCAAGCAGACCGAACACCCGGATGCCTGTAAAGACGAACACGGCAAGCTGCGCGCAGGCGCCGCGGTCGGCGTCGGTGCGGACAACGAAGAGCGCGTGGAACTGCTGGTGCAAGCCGGCGTCGACGTGATCGTCGTGGACACCGCACACGGCCACAGCAAGGGCGTGCTCGAGCGCGTGCAGTGGGTCAAGAAGAATTTCCCGCATGTCGAAGTGATCGGCGGCAACATCGCTACCGCGGCCGCTGCCAAGGCGCTGGTCGAATACGGCGCGGACGGCGTCAAGGTCGGTATCGGCCCGGGCTCGATCTGCACCACACGTATCGTCGCAGGCGTCGGCGTGCCGCAAGTCACGGCGATCGCCAACGTCTCGGAAGCGCTCAAGGGCACGGGTGTGCCGGTGATCGCCGACGGTGGCGTGCGTTTCTCGGGCGACGTCAGCAAGGCGCTGGCCGCCGGTGCGAGCGCTGTGATGATGGGCAGCATGTTCGCCGGCACCGAAGAAGCGCCGGGCGACGTGTTCCTGTATCAGGGCCGCCAGTACAAGTCGTACCGTGGCATGGGCTCGGTCGGCGCGATGAAAGACGGCGCAGCAGACCGCTACTTCCAGGACAACTCCGCGAACATCGACAAGCTGGTGCCGGAAGGTATCGAAGGCCGCGTCGCCTACAAGGGCTCGGTCACGGCGATCCTGTACCAGCTGATCGGTGGCGTGCGCGCCAGCATGGGCTACTGCGGTTGCCGCACCATCTCCGAGATGAACGACAAGGCCGAGTTCGTGCAGATCACTGGCGCAGGCTTGCGCGAGTCGCACGTTCACGACGTGCAGATCACCAAGGAAGCGCCTAACTACCACGTGGACTAATCGCCCATGAAGCCGCTGCTGCGCGCTGTACTGATCATCGATGCCTTGCTGTTGCTGGCGTTCGGCCTGCTGTTCCTGTTGACGCCCTGGACTTCGCTGTACAACGCGCTGCAACTGGTGCAGGCCCAGCCCACCCTGGTGGGGCAGGGGCTCGGCATCGCGCTGATCGGGCTCGCGTGGCTGGCTTTCCATGCGTCCATCGACGGCGCGCTGACCGCCACGGTCGCCAAGGTCGTCGGGCATGTGAACTGGCTGGCGGGCCTCTTGATGCTGGTCTGGCTGATCGGCATGCACCGTCCTGAGTTGACCGGTTTCGGTCAGCTTATCGCCGTGCTGGCCGGTGTGGTGCTGGTCGTCGTGGGCTTGGGCGGTGTGCGGCTGTCGGGCGCAGTACGGCGCCGCGAGCGGTTGCGCCTCGCTGAGGCCGTTGCTGCGGAACGTGCCGAAAAGCAGGCGGCGAAAGACGCTGCCAGGGGACGCGACGCGGTTACGTACCGGGCTGAACCCGCGGTAGTGGATCCTGTGCTGGAGCCCGTCGTGCCGCCTGCAGCGCGTCCTGCCAGCCCGATTAGTCCTGCCACCGGGCATCCGGTCGAACCGGACTTCGCTGCGGCAAACCGGCCAGGCGCGCTCTCGGCCAGCGACGTCGAAGCGCGCAGCGCCGCGGCGGATGCGCCGGGCGGGCCACGGCCGCCATTTCATGGCTGAGGCCCGGAGCGCCACGCCACCTGCCGAAGCTTCCGGATTCCGTCTGCGCGCGTGCTTGATGGTGCGCTCGTTGCCGCGCTGGTTGCATGTGCTGCTGCGATCGCGTCACGCCCGAGCTTGCGCTGCCCGAGATGGCCTTACATCCTGGGCCGTTTTGAATTCAACGCCGCGCCTCGTGCGCGGCTTTCCTTATCCGTTCACTTTTGAATCCGTCCGCTGCCATGCATGACAAAATCCTGATCCTCGACTTCGGTTCGCAAGTCACCCAATTGATTGCACGTCGCGTCCGCGAGGCGAACGTGTACTCGGAAATCCATCCGTACGACGTCGACGCGGCGTTCATCCGCGACTTCGCGCCGAAGGGCGTGATCCTGTCGGGCGGCCCGAGCTCGGTCACCGAGACGGACACGCCGCGCGTGCCGCAAGCGGTGTTCGAACTCGGCGTGCCGGTGCTCGGCATCTGCTACGGCATGCAGGCAATGGCCGAGCAGCTTGGCGGCAAGGTCGAAAACGGCCACGTGCGCGAGTTCGGTTACGCCGAAGTACGCGCGCGCAACCATACGAGCCTGCTCGAAGGCATTAGCGACTTCACGACGCCGGAAGGTCACGGCATGCTGAAGGTGTGGATGAGCCACGGCGACAAGGTGCTGGAAATGCCGGCAGGCTTCCAGCTGATGGCGTCCACGGAGTCGTGCCCGATCGCCGCAATGGCTGACGAAGCACGCCATTTCTACGGCTTGCAGTGGCACCCGGAAGTCACGCACACGGTGCAGGGCCGCGCGATGATCGAGCGCTTTGTGCTGAAGATCTGCGGCGCGCGCTCCGATTGGGAAATGGGCCACTACGTCGATGAAGCGGTCGCGAAGATTCGCGAGCAGGTCGGCACCGAGCACGTGATCCTGGGGCTGTCGGGTGGCGTGGATTCGTCGGTGGCGGCGGCGTTGCTGCATCGTGCGATTGGCGATCAGCTGACCTGCGTGTTCGTCGATCACGGCCTGCTGCGTTTGAACGAAGCCGAGCAGGTGATGGCGACGTTCGCGGACCACCTCGGCGTGAAGGTGATTCACGTGGACGCGAGCGAAGTGTTCCTCTCGAAGCTCGCTGGCGTGACTGACCCGGAAGCGAAGCGCAAGATCATCGGCGCGGAATTCGTCGAAGTGTTCCAGGCTGAAGCCAACAAGCTGACTGATGCGAAGTGGCTGGCGCAAGGCACGATTTACCCGGACGTGATCGAATCGGCAGGCAAGGGCAAGAAGGCCACGCAGACGATCAAGAGCCACCACAACGTGGGCGGTCTGCCGGAGACGCTGAATCTGAAGCTGCTCGAGCCGTTGCGCGAGCTGTTCAAGGACGAAGTGCGTGAACTCGGCGTGAAGCTTGGTTTGCCGCCCGCGATGGTGTATCGCCATCCGTTCCCGGGTCCGGGTCTGGGCGTGCGGATTCTGGGTGAAGTGAAGCGTGACTTTGCCGATCTGCTGCGCCGCGCGGATGCGATTTTCATTGAGACGCTGCGTACCTTTATCGACAAGGAAACGGGTAAGTCGTGGTACGACTTGACGAGCCAGGCGTTTGCGGTGTTTCTGCCGGTGAAGAGCGTGGGGGTGATGGGCGATGGGCGGACTTATGAGTATGTCGTAGCGCTGCGTGCGGTGCAGACGCAGGACTTCATGACCGCGCATTGGGCACATCTGCCGCATGAACTGCTCGGGCATGTGTCGAACCGCATCATCAATGAAGTGCGGGGGATTAACCGGGTTGTTTATGACATCTCGGGGAAGCCGCCGGCGACAATCGAGTGGGAGTAGGCGGTAAAAAATTCCAAATAAAATCAATGACTTGCGATGGATGATGTAAAAAGTTCTTTGTTGATCATTTCGTTGTAAGTCATTGATATAGAAGCGAAATTTTCGAAGATTCCAGAGACAGCCAGGCCGTTGTGCGCCGTAAAATGACGGTATAGCGGACGGTATGCGCCGAATGCACGATTGCAACTCGATAATTTACCGGCAGCGCGATTCGGCCGCGACGGTAAAATTCTTTCCAAAAAGCTAGACGTGGTGCGGGTTTGCGGGCACATCGAGGGCTCGTGGTTGGTGACGGTAAAAGGTGTACCAACCACGAGAACGAGAAACGATGCTCACCGAATTTGCACTCCGCAACCTTAAGCCCCGCACAGCCGCGTACAAGATCGCCGACCGCGACGGCATGTACGTCGCAGTATCTCCGGCGGGCACCATTTCCTTTCGATACGACTATCGCATTAACGGACGGCGAGAAACGCTGACAATCGGTCGCTATGGTCGAAGCGGCATCTCGCTGGCGTTAGCAAGGGAAAAGCTGCTAGACGCTCGTCGTGCTGTCCTTGAGGGCAAGTCGCCGGCCGTGGAGAAACAGCGGGAAAAGCAGCGGCGCGCTGTGGCGAAGACCTTCGGTGAATGGGCTGCTAGCTGGCTTGACGGAGCCAAAATGGCGGACACGACGCGGTCCGTGCGCAGGAGCATCGTCGTGCGCGATATCCTGCCGGCCTTCAAGGAAAGGCTTCTTTCCGAGGTCACTGCTGACGATCTGCGGGCTCTCTGCATGCGGGTCAAGGAGCGTGGTGCGCCGGCAACCGCAGTTCATCTCCGCGATATCGTTAAGCAGATTTATGCTTACGCGAATCTGCACGGAGAGAAAGTCGAGAATCCGGCAGACGAGGTTGGCGTCGCATCGATCGCCACGTTTGTGCCGAAGGACCGAGTCCTCTCGCCGTTGGAAATTCGGCTCATGCATCGACAACTGGAGCAGGTGGCGACGTACCCGACGATCCGGCTGGCTTTGCGCCTCATTTTGCTGACGATGGTGCGTAAGAGCGAATTGATCGAGGCAACGTGGGATGAGGTCGATTTCGAAGCTGCGGTGTGGACCATACCGAAGTCCCGGATGAAAGCGCGGCGCGCCCACAACGTATATTTGTCCCGCCAGTCGATCGACATCATGGTGGCGCTGCATACCTGCGCGGCAGGTTCCCGATATGTGTTGCCTTCCCGCTATGCCGCGGATCGATGCATGTCCAAGGCGACATTAAATCGGGTTACGCAGCTCGTTGCCGAACGGGCAAAAGTGGCTGGACTGCCCTTGCAGCCATTCACCGTCCATGATTTAAGGCGCACGGGCTCAACGCTGCTTAACGAAGCGGGCTTCAATGGCGACTGGATCGAAAAGTCGCTGGCGCACGGAGGGGATGGGCGGTCTTCGAGGGCGGTATACAACAAGGCCGAGTATGCCATACAGCGTCGGCATATGCTCCAGGAATGGGGGGACATGGTCGATGCATGGGTGCGGGGAGGCGGGCATAGGCCGAATCTAATGCCTTTCGATATAGCTATGCCAGTGATCGTTGCCCGCGTGTTGTGAGGTTAGGTGTCTTGCCGATGATGCTCCGGTAGATTGCGGAATTGTCGGCGGGTGCTCAACAGCGGGATTGAGCTCTGTTCTTGGGCGCGATATGCGTGCGCCCAAGGACTAAACTCGGGCGGGCAATTCCGAACCGCATTCGTCAGATCTGTTCGGAATTACGTACTAGCCCTGCTCACATGCCGGATGTCGTCGTGCTCGCTAGTAGAAATGACACCTCACGCGATGGCGTCCGTGATGAACGAGAGCCAATGATGTTGGTCGGCTTGGAAATGACTGAATTGATATGCCCACTATTCACTCCGGTTACAGTTGCATGTTGCGACCAGGCTTTCCTCGCCTGCATCCGAGGACCTCCGCTTCGGCAGTTGTCGTGGGGCGGTATGACGAATGGAAATACGCAGGCTCACGACTACTCCTCAAGTTCGTGCATTCGATGCCGCTAGCATAAGTATGATGAGTTTGTGAGAATCTTGTAGATGATCGATTTTGATGATTATTTTCGGTTTGGGCTTTCCCATAAGCTTAGCGGGCGGGATCTCGACAAATGGGTGACGGTGTATTCGCCGCAAATAAACGACAACGCTCGTTTTCTAAGGCTTCGTCTGGATACTGTGGAGCAGCTTCAATCCATGATTGATGAATCGGATGACACCTTTGTCTTAGTCGACAATCCTCCGATATTTTGCTGCTGCTACGACATCAACGAAATGTGTCCGGTGCCTCGCATTTACCATTTCACGCCGGGCGGCAGCCTAGCTGAATTCGCATCCGTTGCATCCCGGCTGGAGAGGCACGGATTCCGGTCGAAGAACATGTTGGGTGAGCATGAGTTTCTGGAGCGGGTTGGTGCGCGGTCAGCGGCAGAGCGGATCCGTTCTTACAAAGAGGCCCATCAAAAGTCACGCCATCTGGCCACCGCGAAAGCGTTTGCAGAAGGGCGCCGGCAGAATACTTTTGTCACGCAAACCGCACTTTGGCGAACGGATGGATGCCTCCTTTGTGGCGCCGCAGATGTTGCGTTGATCACCACGACATGGGGCAGCCAGACTGGGGAGTCTATGCAACTCCTTCTCTGTCAGCCGCACGCAACGGAGGCATTCCAGGCGGACTCAGTGCTGAATTATCTGGCTGCGTGGTGTGGCTCACCCCGCAGACTGGCGTTGCAGCCGCTCGATCTGTCTACTGATAAGGCTTACTTTTCCGAGACCATTGAGCTGGTCGATCAGGAACTGGATTGCAAGGTCAAAAAAATAAAAGATATCGAAAGGGAAATCACCGGGATCCGGCGGGTATCCGGATTTACCGTGATACTCAGGATTCATAGTACCGTTAAACGTGGATATTCCTACATGGTGAATCTTCCTAATGGCACCCAGGTCGCACGAATCGATGACGCACCTGACCATCACGACGTCAACTTCTTTCCCGACCATCGCCATACCGGTCTTCCGGTAGAGAACAAGAGCGCGGAACCCAGTTTTTCAACGGGACACGCCAGAATTGATCTGCCCGGCATCAAAGCAGAAATAGAAAGAGTTGAGGAAAAGTATAAGGTTCACTGGGTTAGATAGGGATATGTTGTCCCTATGGAATCTACTACGGGACGGCGATTCGAGGTCATTCTCTGCCAGAGGGAGACCAGCGGAACAGACCAAAAATCCATGACATGGTTATGCATATGCGTTTGCCAGTGAAAAGACGTCGCAAGTTCTCCGGTGTACAGCTCTTTTCAGTCCTGACGTTTATGGTTTTCTTGCTGTCCGCTGCAGGATGTCTTTGGTGGGCGCAGTCCAGCATACTGGACACCCACGGAAGAGATGCTTGCAATGCGACGTCGCCGCCGAGAAGCAGCGGGCGCATCTATCTAGGCATCGAAGGTGGATCGGGCGGAAAATTCCAGATGACGGGCGAGGTGTACGTTCCAGTCTGGTTGTGGCCCAAAGGCGTACCCGGGTCACAGAGAGGCCAGATTGATCTGCCCGACATGTCCGACGATGGAGAGGTTCACGTTCCGTGGCTGCCTCTGTCCGTCTCGACCCCGGTGAAAGCAGAGTTTGAGGGAACCGAGGTCTACCTGTGAACGGCGGTCGAAATCCGACGTTAAACGGCGGCGTCAGTCAGGAATTCGGAATGTTTTCTAGTCTTCCGGGCTAATCCGAGATGACTGATACGGGTGGCGCTGAGGTTATGGGACGCATCGAAAGGAGCCCGTAGGGCGAGAGCAGATGCGTCCCGGCGGGAGCCGGTTCAGGAAGGGGTGACGCAGCAGGCCTGATGCGGTAAAAGAGGATTTACCGCCGAAGAAACAGGCCCGACACCGGCGCAAACCGCCAAGTTCAATCCGGTGTCGAGCCCAGCACGCGCACGACAGGGTGCGGGTGTGCCCAAGTATGGCACTGCCCATGAGCTCTGTCGAT
>NZ_FNCJ01000035.1 GCF_900100735.1 Paraburkholderia phenazinium
GTCTGGATGCCCGCCAGCACATCCTCGCCGAGCCCACGCGAGCCGATCATCGAGGCGATCACCACCATCGACAGCGCCATCATCGTCGTCTGGTTGATGCCGGCCATGATGCTCGGGCGCGCCAGCGGCAACTGCACGTTCACCAGCAACTGCCAGCGGGTGGTGCCGAAGGCGCGCGCCGCTTCGACCACGTCGCCATCCACGTGACGGATGCCGAGATCGGTCAGACGGATCAGCGGCGGCAGGGCGTAGATGATGGTGGCGAGAATCGCCGGCACCTTGCCGAGGCCGAACAGCATCAGCACCGGGATCAGGTACACGAAGCTCGGCAGCGTCTGCATGATGTCGAGCACCGGCAGCAGGATGCGCCTTAGCCACGCGCTGCGCGAGGTGAAGATGCCGAGCGGCACCCCGAGCAGCACCGACAGCACGGTGGCCACCAGCATCAGCGCGAGCGTCTGCATCAGCTTGTCCCACAGGCCGAAGCAGCCGATCGCGTAGAGCAGCAGCACGAAGAAGGCGGCGATCGGCAGGCGCCGTGTCGCATTCCACGTGATCGCGCCCACCGCGAGCAGGAGCAGCCACGCAGGCGTGGCCCGCAGCGCGCCTTCGAGCGGCACCAGCAGATAGCGCAGCAGCAGGATGCTGAAGTTGTGGAAGCTGTCACCGTGCGCGGTGACGAACGACTGGACGACGTCGTTCACCCAGTCGGCAATCGACAGATGCAGGAAAAACGAGTTCATGATGCGCTCGGGAATTTAGCTAGCCAGGCTCGCCTGGATTTTCGTGGCGACGTCGGCCGGCACCCACTGCTTCCACATCTCCGGATGCGTACGCAGGAACTGCGTGGCCATCGTGCTGCCGTCGACCTTCTTGACGCTCATGTCGAGGATAGTCTCGTTCAGGAAGTCCATCGGGAACTGGACCTTGTTGAACATCGCCATCAATTGCGGATCGTCGTTGTAGAACGGCGTCGATACGCCCACCGTCACATGCGAGACCATGTACGACGAGGCGCACTGCGAAGTGCTGCTTTCGTCACGCAGGGTCTTCCAGCAATCGGCGTTGTACGGCGGCATCTTCAGTTCGGTGAGCTTGTACCTGGCCATCAAGGCGGCCGGTCCCCAGTAGTAGAAGAGGATCGGCTTGCCGCGCGTGTAGGCCGAGGCGATCGCTGCATCGAGCGCGGCGCCGGTACCCGGGCGGAAGTTCGTGTACGAATCGTCGAGCTTGAGCACCTTCAGAAGACGCGTATTGACGCGCTCGCAATCCCAGCCACTCGGGCAATTGAGGAAGCGGCCCTTGTTGGGCTCCTCGTCATCCACGAACACGTTCTTGTACTTTGGCAGATCGGTCACGGCAGCGAGTCCCGGCGCCGACGGTTTGATGCCGCGCGCAGCGTCCCCCTTCACGACATAGTCCGGTACGAACCAGCCTTCCTTGGTGCCGCCCGGCAGGGTGTCGCCGACCAGCTTGACGCTGCCCGAAGCGACCGCCTTCGCGGTGATCTCGCTGCGGCCCGTCCACTGTTCGGCCCACACTTGCACGTCGTTGTGCGCGAGCGCGGTTTCCGTAGCAGCAGTGCTGCCGGGGACCACATCCGTCTTGCAGCCGTAACCTTTCTCGAGAATCTGCCGCAGCACTTCGGTGGCGAACGCGCCGCTCTCCCATGTGATGCCGGCAAAGTGCACCGTCTTGCCCGCGCCGCACCAGTTGTCCGCCGCATGAGCCGAGCCGGTTGCGAGCAACGCAGCGGTCAGGAAGGCGGCGCGAAGTTGTCTGAGTTTCATGGTTGACTGTCTCCTGTGTCGTTTGAATGTCTTTTTAGTTGATCGTCGTCGTGCGTGTGCGGCACCAGGCCCGGCGTGTAACGCGACTGCCCAAACCTTCGTGCGGCTGTGCGCTCAGGACCCGATCCGCATGCGACGGTGTAGCGTGATTGTGCTGTTCGTTGCCGCTGGCGAAGAACTGATGTTTTTTGATCTCAGGTATGAGCCTGACTCAACTTCGGGTTTTTACCGAGCGGTGCGGCGGGCGGGGAGAACCGGGCGCGTGGGTCGTGCGAGCGCGCCGGGTGGGGTGTAGGTGGCCGCGAGCGCGGCCACCGGCAGGCAACTGCAGAGAGAAAAGGCGGCGGGCTGTCCCGCTTCAGAACGGCTTGCCGTTACCGTTCTTGCGCAGCTTCGCGTGGATTGGACTAGCGGGCCTCGCCGGTCCGGTCTTCATCAGTGGCCTGAGCAGCCTGAGTGGTCTCAGCGCCATGCGTACGCATCGCACAGGCATTCGGATGATCGACCAGCGAAACGAAGCGCGGCGGGGTGAGGCTGCCGTCGATGGTGTCGACCGCGCCTTTTTCGATATCGTAGACCCAGCCGTGCAGGTTCAGCCGCCCCTGCGAGAGCGCTACCGCGACCGATGGATGGGTCTTGATGTTGGCGAGCTGGGCCTCGACGTTATCGCGCACCAGTGCATTGAGGCGCGCCTGCGGCGTGGCATGGTTGCGTGCGGCGTTGACGGCCTTGGCGGCGTCGGCGTGGCGCAACCAGGCGGCCACCGCCGGCAGGTGATCGAGGCACATGCAACTCGAGATGGCCGTCATCGCGCCACAATCCGAATGCCCGCAGATGACGATGTCTGTCACGCCCAGCACGGCGACCGCATATTCGACGGTGGCCGAGACGCCGCCCGGCTCCGGCCCATACGACGGCACGATATTGCCGGCGTTGCGGATCACGAACATGTCGCCGGGCTCGCGTTGCGTCAGCAGTTCCGGCACCACGCGGCTATCCGAGCAGGTGACGAACAGCACGCCGGGGTTCTGGCTGGTGGCGAGCCGCTTGAAGAGCGCGGAGCGGGCGGGGAACACCTCCCGCTGAAATTTCAAAAAGCCTTCGATGATGTCCTGCATGAGCGTTTCTCCCGGTACCGATCAATGACGCAAGCATGATCTCATTTAACTATAGGGTCCAAGACAGTATTATGATGGATCCAATAAGTCACATCTATAGTCGAGTTGGCATGCTGCTACGTCATATCCGTTATCTGCAGGCAGTTGCAGAACACCAGAACTTCACGCGCGCCGCCGAGGCCTTGCACGTCTCGCAGCCCACGCTGTCGCAGCAGATCCGGCAACTGGAAGACGGTTTGGGGGCGCAGCTGTTCGACCGCTCGGGCCGCACGGTGCGGCTGACCGATGCGGGCGAGGCCTATCTGCGCCACGCGCGGCGCGCGCTGCAGGATCTCGATGCCGGCAGGCGGGCGATTCACGACGTGCGCGATCTGAGCCGCGGCGCCCTGAGACTGGCGGTCACGCCGACTTTTACGGCCTACCTGGTCGGCCCGTTGCTGGCCCGCTTCAACGAGCTTCATCCGGGCATCGATGTGAGCTTCGAGGAGACCACGCAAGATCGCATCGAGGCGGCGTTAGCCGACGACCGGCTCGATATCGGCATTGCGTTCGACGAGATGCGCGCTCCGGAGTTGGATAGCGCAGCGTTGTTCGTCGAGACGCTCAGTCTGGTGGTCGGGCCTGCGCATCGCTGCGCTACGCAGACGGCGGCGCTGCCGGCGGGCGAGGTGGCGGCGGAGTCGTTCGTCCTGTTGAACGGCGATTTTGCAACGCGCCGCTATATCGATCTGTACTACCGGCAGCAGGGCATCGTGCCGCGCGTGGCGATCGAGGTGAATTCGATTAGCGCGGTCGTGGAGATCGTGCGGCGCGGCCAGCTTGTCACGGTGTTGCCCGATGCGATTGCCCGCGAGCATGAGGGCTTGTATCCGCTTGCGTTGACGCCGGCTTTGCCGCGTCGCACGGCAGCGCTGCTATGGCGCAGCGGCGCGTATCGGAGTGCGGCGTGCGATGCATTTGCGGAGCTGGCGATCGAGTGGGGCTCGGGCCGGCCGCGTTAGTGCGAAAGGCTGATCGGCGGGAGCAGGTGCAGCGTGTGTTGAAGGACCGGGTACACGCCCACGATGAAGGCGGCGTAGAGCGCGGCCATCGTTACGCCGGCCGCGGTTCCCCAGACGTCGCGCGAGGCGGCACCCTGGCGAAAGTACACCGGCAGGCCCACGATCACATAGCCGAACACGAAGAAGGCAAGCACCGCCCACACGGGCGACATATCGTGGCCGATGTATTCGAGCAGATGGATCAGGTTGGGATTTTGCATAGAGTCATGCGGGATCTGAAGAGTAAAACTACCCAGGTCGAGGCGATTACAACTGATGCGAAAACGCGGGTCAAGCGGCAAAAGGTTAGCGTTTTTTACACAGGAAATAGCACGCTCGACAGCTTTCAGTTCTGTATTGTTTTAGTCGTCTGATTGGCGACTGATTTTGGAGATCTGAAAGCTTGTGCTGGCCCGAATCACGCTCGATGTTTCATGACAAGGCAATGCCGTCTCGCTCAGCTTGCCGGCCGTTCGCGACCTTTGCGCAATGGCTCGATTAATGACGACAGACCGTTGTGGTCGATCTCATGCATCAGGGCGAGCAGGCGGCCGATCTCGCCAGGCGGAAAGCCCTGGCTCGCAAACCAGTTTAGGTAATGCCCGGGCAAATCGGCAATCAACCGGCCTTTATATTTGCCGTAAGGCATCACACGGGTGACGAGCAATTCGAGGTGTTCCGGATTCATCTTTTAGTCTTGCACTGTCGCAGTAGGGTGTTGCCGAATTCGGCCGCTGGCTTCATTTTAGCCGCCCTGCAAGCATTGCGCGGCCGTGGTAAGTTCGGCATCTTTCGTACACTCAGACAACAGGAATCGTTCGATGGAATACCGCAAACTGGGCAATACCGGCGTCGAGGTGAGCCTGATCGGTCTTGGCACGATGACCTGGGGCGAGCAGAACAGCGAGCGCGAAGCACACGAGCAGATCGACTACGCGCTCGACCACGGCGTCACCCTGATCGACGCCGCCGAAATGTACCCGGTGCCGCCGCGTCCCGAGACGCAGGGCTCGACCGAGCGCTACATCGGCACGTGGCTCGCGCAGCATCGTAGCGCGCGCGAGAAAATCGTGCTCGCCACCAAGATTGCCGGCCCGGCGCGTCAACCGCATAACCCGCGCCATATTCGCGGCGAGGGCAATCAGTTCGACCGCAAGAATCTGACCGAAGCGCTCAACGACAGCCTTAAGCGTCTGCAAACCGAATACGTCGATCTGTACCAGTTGCACTGGCCCGATCGCAGCACGATGACGTTCGGCCGCAGCGCGTATCCGTGGGTCGAGGATGCCTACACGGTGCCGATCGAGGAAACCCTGTCGGTGCTCGCCGAGTTCGTCAAGGAAGGCAAGGTGCGGCACATCGGTGTGTCGAACGAAACGCCGTGGGGTGTCGCGCAGTTCCTGCACGCAGCGGAAAAGCTCGGCTTGCCGCGCATCGTCAGCATCCAGAATCCGTACAGTCTGCTGAACCGGACCTTCGAAGCGGGGCTGTCGGAATTCACCCATCGCGACGGCATTGGCCTGCTCGCCTATTCGCCGCTCGCATTCGGCTGGCTGTCGGGCAAGTATGAAGGCGGCGCGCGTCCGGCGGGCGCCCGCATCACGCTGTTCGAACGCTTCCAGCGCTACAGCAAGCCGCAGGCGCTGCAGGCGATCAGCCGCTATGTCGAACTGGCGAAGCGCCATGGCCTGTCGCCCGCGCAGTTCGCACTGGCCTTCGTCAATAGCCGGCCGTTTTTGACGAGCAACCTGATCGGCGCGACTTCGATGGCGCAGTTGAAGGAGAACATTGCGAGCGTGGACGTGAAGTTGTCGCCCGAGGTGCTGGCGGAAATCGACGCGTTGCACGAGCTGCAGCCGAACCCGGCGCCGTAACAAACGTTGTCACTGCGGTGCATGGAGCTGGAGTAAGCGCTAAAGCACTAACTCCAGCCGACAAAGAAACGGGCCCGCTTGCCGATGCAGCGGACCCGTTGTCCATTCGGCGGTGGCTCAGCGAATCCTGAGCTTCGTTCTGACCGCATACAGCGCGATGAGGCTCAGCACCGCGCAGAACATCAGATAAAAGCCCGGCGCCAGCTTGTTGCCGCTCGCGGCGATCAGCCACGTGATGATGAAGGGCGCAAAGCCGCCAAAGACCGTCACGCCGATGTTGTAGCTGACGGCGAGACCCGTCGCCCGTGTGCGGGTCGGAAAGATCTCAGACATCAAGGCGGGCAACGCGCCGAAATACGCGGCCTTCAGCGCGCCGATCCAGATCATCGCCACCAGCATCGTCGCAAACGAGGCGTGCAGGTTCATGTAGAGGAAGGTCGGATAGACGGTCGCCAGCATCAGCAGCGCGGCGGCTGCCATGATCCGCACGCGTCCCGCGCTATCCGACCAGTGGCCGATGACCGGGGTGAGCACGGTCAGCACCAGACCGGTTGCGAGCGTCGCGGCGAACCCGGTCACGGCAGGCAGATGAAGCTGCTTGATCGCGTAGGTCGGCATGTACAGGATCATGTAGTTGGCCGCGGTCGAGATGACAAGCGCACCCACCGCCAGCAGCACACGGGCCTTTTGCGTCGCGAGCAGATCGCGCACTGGTGTGTGGGTCTGCGTTTGGGTCTTGCGCTGCGTGTCGAACTCCGCTGCCTCGTCGACATACTTGCGAATGTAGAAGCCGACCGGCCCGATCGCGAGGCCAAAGAGGAACGGGATGCGCCAACCCCACGCTTCGAGCTGCGCGCCGGAGAGCTGGCTGGTCAGCAGGGCGCCGAAGCCTGAAGCAAGAAGCGTCGCCAGCCCCTGGCTCGCGAATTGCCAACTGCCCATGAAGCCGCGTCGTTCGGGGGCGTGCTCCACCAGAAAAGCCGTCGAGCAGCCGAACTCGCCGCCCGCGGAAAATCCCTGCAGCAGACGCGAGAGCAGGATGCCGAACGGCGCCCATAGGCCGATCGTGGCATACCCCGGCATGATCGCGATCATCAGCGTGCCGATCATCATCAAACCGATCGACAGCAGCATGGAGGCCTTGCGTCCGGCGCGATCCGCAAACGAGCCGAGCACGAAACCACCGAGCGGCCGGATCAGGTACGAGATACCGAAGGTGCCGAGCGTGAGCATCAGCGAGATCGATTCGGTGCTGGCCGGAAAGAACAGCTTGGCGATGGTGACGGCGAAGAAGCCGTAGACCACCAGGTCGAACCATTCGAGCGCGTTGCCGATCGATGCCGCGAGAATGATCCGATGGACTTTCGCCGCGGAGGGCCGCGCGGCAGCAGCAGGCAGGGTGGACGTGCTCATGGTGGTCAGGTCTCGCGACGGCGTAGGGTGGGCCGCCGGCTACGCGGCGGGTTTGCGTCAGATTCGATGCGGTTTCACGAGGTGCTTGCAATGAGCGGCGGCAAGTGCGCCCGCGATACGTCTGCCGTGTGGATGGGCCGCGTGCATCTGCAGCGCTCATGCGCCGGCAGCGTGCTCGCGGCCGACAGCCGCTCGTCAGGCGTGCGTTGCGTGCGCCGTGTGCGCTTTGGGTGGGTTCTCGCCGAGATCCCAGAAGAGCCCCGCCATGATCTGCAGTCCTTCGCGAACGACCGGCCCGAGCAGATGCTCGTTCGGCGCGTGCTGCGAGCAGGCCGGATACGAATGCGGCACCCAGATGGTCGGCAGGCCCAGCGTGTCGGCGAAGACTTCGTTGGGCAGCGTGCCACCGAGGTTCGGCAGGACCGCGGTCTTTTTGCCGGTGGTGTGCTCGAGCGATGCGATCGCCCAGGTGACCCACGGATCGTCCGGATCGAGCCGCGTGGCCGGCGCGCCACGCTCCATGCTGACCTCGACCATCGTGAAGCCGTGCGCATCCAGATGCGTGCGCAGGTGCTGTTCGAGGTTGTGCCAGTCGGTGCCCACCACGAAGCGCAACTGGCAATGCGCGAAGGCGGACGACGGAATCGCGTTGACCGGGTTCTCGGGATTGCCGGACTTCATCGCCAGCACTTCGAAGCTGTTCCAGCCGAACACGCGTTCGGCCGGCGTGAGGCCGGGCTCGCCCCAGTTGTCGTCGACGGCGGGGTCGCCCGGGCCGCCGCCCACGCTGATATCGGCGAGCGCCCGGCGCACCGCCTCGGGGATCGGCGGCGGACGCAGGCCGTCGACGGCAATTACCCCGCGTGCATCCACGAGGCTTGCCAGCGCGTTCGAGAGGACCGTGGCGGGATTGCGCAGCAGGCCGCCCCAGTTGCCCGAGTGATGCGCGCCGTCGCGCAGGTTCAGCTCGAGCTTGAAATTTACCGAGCCGCGCGAGCCGAGGAACACGGTCGGGCGGCGCGCGGCCAGACGCGGGCCATCCGAGGCGATCAGCACGTCCGCAGCGAGTGCGTCCTTATACGTATGACAGATGGCGTCGAGACCCGGCGAGCCGGTTTCCTCGCCCATTTCAATCAGCAGCTTGGCGTTGAAGCCGAGCTTGCCTTCGCGGGTGGCAAGCACGCTGGCGAGCGCCGCCAGATTGATGGTGTGCTGGCCCTTGTTGTCGGCGGTGCCGCGGCCATACCAGCGCTCGCCTTCGATCTTGACGGCCCACGGCGTCAGCGGTTCGCGCCATTGGCTGTCGTAGCCGCGGACCACGTCGCCATGGCCGTAGATCAGCACGGTCGGCAGTTCGTCGCTTTCGTGCCGCGTGGCGATCAGGAACGGCCCTGCGCCGGCCACCGGGTTGTCGACGATGCGGGTGGTGAAGCCGAGCCGCTCGGCCTCCGGGACGATCTCGTCGGTCAGATAAGCGAGCAGGGTGGCGGCGCGGCCGGCTTCCTGGCTTTCGGTGCGAAAGCCGACGCGGCGGTTGAGGTCGGCGAGAAAGGCACCCGAATCGAAGTGGTGCGTCGCGTGCTGGATGGCCTGGGTTCGGCTCAAGTTCGTCTCCGGTGGGGGCGGTAGAGGAAGAGGGAGGACTGTTGATCAGCTTGCGATCAATTCTAGGAGGCCGTTTTTTTTGTCACAATGATCGTATTTCGAAGCTTGCGTTGCCAAAAAGGCAAAGCTCGAACCACCTTCGCGAGATCTGACCGGATGGCTCTTTCCCTGCACGGCATCGCCTTACGCTATTTCGTCGAAGTGGCGCGCACCGGCTCGTTGAGCGAAGCGTCGGCGCGGCTGCACGTGGCCGTCTCCGCAATCAGCCGGCAGGTCGCGCGGCTCGAGAGCGAGCTCGGCACCCCGCTGTTCGAACGGCGGCCGCGCGGCATGGCGCTCTCCGAAGCAGGCGAGCGGTTGCTTGCTTACGCGCAGCGCAGCCTGCTCGAAGCCGAACACGTGATGAAGGAGATTGGCGGTCTCGATGCCTTGCATGGCAGCATGGTCAAGGTCGTCAGTTCCGAGGGTTTTGCCGCGGATTTCCTGCCGGGTGCGCTGGCCGGCTTTCGCCTCAAGCACCCGGGCATCGACTTCAACCTCGCGGTGTTGACGCCAGGCGAAGCGACCCGGCGGGTGCGCGACGGCGACGCAGACCTCGCCTTGACCTTTAGCTTGGCGCCTGAAAAGGGCGTCAAGGTCGAGCATACGGAACGCGCCCCGGTGTTCGCGCTGATGCCGGCCGATCATCCGCTGGCCGCGCGCTCGAAAGTGTCGCTCACGGATCTGCAGCACTATCCGCTGGTGCTGCCCGAAACCGGCACGACCATCCGCCAGTTGATCGACATTACCTGCGCGCTTGAAGGATTGCTGCTCGAACCGGATCTCACCAGCAACAACAGCGGCGCAATGTACCGCTATGCGCAGCAATCCGGTGCGATTATGTTCACCGGCTTGCTCTCGGTGCGCGACCGCTATGCGGAGGACGGCTTCGTGGTGGTTGCGCTGAGCCATCCGCAGATGCGTCAGCGCAGCATCCAGGTGCAGACCATGGCAGGGCGCGAGTTGCCGGCTTCGGTGCGGGCGTTCCGCGATTTCCTGATTGCAGAGATCAAGACCCCTCAAGCGCGCAACCACCCCATGCGATAATTCGGCTTACCGTTTGCTTCCATCCCGGCTATTTCAGCTTCATTTGAAATTGGCCCTTCTTTCGCGCGTCGTCCAATTGAAAAACCTGCTTGTGCCGCTCGATCAACTGGGGCGCTTCGACGAGATCGTCGATGTGCGTACGCCGCTCGAGTTTGCCGAAGACCATATTCCGGGCGCGCTGAACGCACCGGTGCTGAGCAATGAAGAGCGGGTGATCGTCGGCACGATGTACAAGCAGGTGTCGCCGTTCGAGGCTACCCGGGTGGGGGCGGCGATGGTGGCGCGCAACATCGCGCAGCATCTCGAGACTACCTTTGCCGACCGCCCGCGCAACTGGCGTCCGCTGATCTATTGCTGGCGCGGTGGCAAGCGCTCCGGTTCGATGACCACCTGGTTCAACCTGATCGGCTGGCAGGCGCGCCAGCTCGAGGGCGGCTACAAGGCGTATCGCGGTTCGGTGCTCGAGGCGCTCGCGAGCCTGCCGGGACAGTTCGACTATGTGGCGCTGCTCGGCCACACCGGCAGCGGCAAGACCCGGCTGCTGCAGGCGTTGCGCGCGGCCGGCGCGCAGGTGCTCGATCTGGAGGAACTGGCCTGCCATCGCGGCTCGCTGCTCGGCGCCTTGCCGGACCGCGCGCAGCCGGCGCAGAAGGCCTTCGATACCGCGCTGGTCGGCGTGCTGTCCGGCTTCGATGTGCGGCGGCCGGTGTTCGTCGAAGCGGAAAGCCGGCGCATTGGTGCGATCACGCTGCCGCAGACGCTGCTCGAGCGCTTTCATGGCGGCGCGTGTGTGGATGTCGAGGCGAGTCATGATGACCGCATTACCTTCTTGCTGCAGGACTACGCGCATCTGTTCGACAACCCGGCCTCGTTCAAGCAGCAACTCGACCGTCTGATCGGCCTGCATAGCCGCGAGCAGGTCCGGCATTGGCAGCAGTTGATCGACGCGGGGAGCGCCGCGGGTCACGAGGGTGGGGCGGGTGACGCTGGCGCCCGTGCGGAACTGTTCAGCGAGTTGATCGAGCGCCACTACGATCCGGCCTATCAGCGCAGCAGCCGCCAGCATTTCAGCCGCCTGGGCGAGGCGCTGCACTTCCAGTTCAGGCCGAATGCGGCTGACAGCGTCGGCCAGGCGGCAGCGCTGCTGGCGGGCCTGGCAGAGGCCGGTGGCAAGGCGTCGGCGGGTGGGGCCGCCCTTGCATCTGCAAGCGCCTCGCCTGAGCGCACTGCCGGTCAGACCGCGGCGGAGGCTCGCGTGCCGGGCGATAAGGTCGTGCTCCCGGCCGCCGTCAAACCGCAGTAGTCTTCTGACCACACCTACCCATACCAAAAACGATGAACACCACACGCCAAACCCAACCCGCCGCCGGCTGGCTGATCTTCCTGCTGATCGCGGTCGCCGGGCTCTTTTACGTGAAGTGGTTTCCGTACTATCACCGCGCGCTTACGGCTGCCGAAACCCATTCGATCGGCAAATCGATCCTGATGGGCACCGACGCCAGCCCGCCGGCGCCGTCGCTGGCGGCCGCGCTCAGCTATGCGCTCGCCTACGGCATGGCGATCTGGCAGGCGATGGTGCTCGGTCTGGTGCTCGGTTCGGCGGTCCAGGTATTGTTGCCGGTGCAATGGATTGCCCGAGTGCTGGGCAAGACCAGCTTCGGCAGCGTCGCGGCCGGCGGGTTGCTGGCCATCCCCGGCATGATGTGCACCTGCTGCGCGGCCCCCGTGGTGGTCGGCCTGCGCCAGCGCCAGGCCTCGCCCGGCGGAGCAATCGCCTTCTGGCTCGGCAATTCGGTGCTCAATCCGGCCACGCTCGTCTTCATGGGCTTTGTGCTTGGCTGGAACTGGGCAGTGCTGCGCCTCGTGCTGGGCGTGCTGATGGTGTTCGGTCTCGGCTATCTGGTGAACCGGCTGGTCACTCCGCAAGAAGCCACGGCCGCGCAAGGGCAGCTCGCCCAACTCGTCGCCCAGCAGGAAGAGGCGCGCGGCAATGCGTTCATGCGCTGGCTGGGCCTGTTTGCCCGCATGGCAGTGCGTCTGATTCCCGAATACATCGTGCTGATCCTCTTGCTCGGCGCGGCGCGGGCGTGGCTGTTCCCCCATGTCGGCCCGGAAATCGGCAATCAGTTCTTCTGGATCGTCGCGCTGGCGGTTGCCGGCATGCTGTTCGTGATCCCCACCGCCGGCGAGGTGCCGATCATTCAGGCGATGCTCTCGCTCGGCATGGGCGTGGGCCCTGCGGGCGCGCTGCTGATGACCTTGCCGCCGATCAGCGTGCCGTCGCTGGCGATGCTGGCACGCTCGTTCCGGCCACGTCTCCTGACGCTGGTAGCGGTGTCGGTGGTGCTGTTCGGCGTGGTGGCCGGCGGCCTTGCCGTCGCTCTCGGATTCTGAATCGAGCCGGCGGCCCGTGGCGTCGCGCCTGGCAAATCTTCAATGCCAGATGGCGAATCACATCCTACACTGGGGAACGGAGGGCGCTCAGATCGAACTGCAGCCGGGTTCGAGTGGGCTGAGACGTTCACCGGTGGTACGATTCAGCGCAAAAAAAGCACAAGCGGCGTGCGCTCCTGCGGCATGCAGGGTGAGAAAGCGCCGCATACACTCGAGCGATAGCAATCAGGAAATAGAATGGCGCAACAAAAAACAAATCCGAAACTTGAACAGGCGCTGACGCGCGGGGACCTCGCGATCCGCCAGGCGAACTCGGCGCGTGCCACCGCGCTGCTGCGCGCCTTGGGCAAAATGATCATCGAAGCATCGGCAACCATTGGCGTGGAAGCCTTCACGCTGATTCCCGATGGCGATCGCATTTACGATCCCGCCGACGGCCTCTGGCCCCAGGAACTGCTGGTGTCGCTCGACGGCCCGGTGGAAGAGTCCGATCCCGACGAGGTGCGCACGGTTCGCCTGATCGCCGACGATCCGGGCACGCTGTTTCGCGTCGAATGGCAACGGGCGGACGGCAAGATCGGACGCCAGGAAGGTGGCCCGTTCGCGACGGTCGCGTTCATCTCCGACGTCGATATTCCCTGGACGGACGACGAAGACTGAGTTGGGTCTGAGTCTGGCCTGATTCTGGCGTTAGCGCATCATCCGGCGCCGGAACAGCACGGCCGAGATACAGAACGGCACGACCACGTAGGCGGCCAGCACTGCGACGTGCAGCGCTACATGATCGAGCGGCCGGCCGAGCATGGCCGGCCGGATCAGATCCACGGCGTGGGCGAGCGGCAACAACTGCGTGACGAACTGCGCAACGGGCGGCAACTGCGCAATCGGAAAGAACACGCCGGAGAGCAGTAGCATCGGCGTGAGCGCAAGCGTCTGATAAAACATGAAGAAATCGTACGACGGGGCGAGCGCCGTCACGATCATCGCCACAGCGGCAAACGCGAGGCCGGTCAGCGCGATGACCGGTAGCGCCAGCAGCATCGACGGGAAGTTCGCGTAACCGAGCGCACCGGCCACCAGCATGATCGCGACGCCGGACAGCATCGACTTGCTGCCCGCCCACATCACCTCGCCCAGCACGATATCGCCTAACGTAAGCGGCGTGTGCATGATCGCCTCCCAGGTGCGCTGCACGTGCATGCGCGAGAAGCCCGAGTACATCGATTCGAAGCTGGCCGACATCATCACGCTCGAAGCAACCGTGCCGGCCGCCAGAAACGCGATATACGACACGCCGTCGACGTGCCCGACCATCAAGCCGAGCCCGAAGCCCAGACCGAACAGATAGATCATCGGATCGGCGAGATTGCCGAACATCGAGGCGAGTGCGAGCTTGCGCCACACCAGATAGTTGCGGCGCCATACCGCGATCCAGTTGACGGCATTGGCGGGCAGGGCGGCGAAGGGCTCGGCGGCCGGAGCGGCCTGGCTGGGGGTGTCGTAGCTGCGTGCGTCCATGATTGTTATGTCCTGCTTCAGTCCTGCATTTCGCGGCCGGTGAGCCGCAGAAACACGTCTTCGAGATTGGCCGGCCGGTGCAGGTAGCGCAGGTCCGAACGCTGCTTGAGCCGTGCATGCACCGGCTCTGCCTGGGTGACGTAGCAGAACAGCGTTTCACCGCTGATCTCGGTGCGTTCGGCGAGCGGCGCGAGTTCCTCGCGTAGCGCGACGGGGTCCGCTCCGTAAATCTCGATCACGTCGCAGCCGATCTCCGAGGCGATCAGGTCATTCGGCGCGCCTTCCGCAATCTTGCGCCCTTCTTCGATGACGCATAAGCGATGGCAGAGGCGCTCGGCTTCTTCCATGAAGTGCGTGGTCAGGAGAATGGTCTTGCCGCGTGCGAGCAGCGAGCGCAGCCGCTCCCAGATCAGATGGCGCGCCTGCGGGTCGAGGCCGGTCGTGGGTTCGTCCATGATCAGTACGTCCGGATCGTTGACGAGCGCGCGGGCCAGCGTCAGGCGCCGTTTCATGCCACCGGACAGCTCGCCGACCCGCGCGTCCGCCTTGCTTTCCAGCCGGGCGAATTCGAGCAGTGACGGCACCATTGCACGGGTTTGCGCCGAACTCAGGCCGAAGTAGCGGCCGAACACCAGCAGGTTTTCGCGGACGGTGAAGTCCGGGTCCAGGTTGTCGAATTGCGGCACCACACCCACGCGCGCCCGCGCAAACCGCGAGCGCGCCGGAATCGGTTCACCGCACAGGCGGATCGTGCCCGCATCGGGCGCTGCGATGCCGAGCAGCATGCGCAGCGTCGTGGTCTTGCCGGCGCCGTTCGGGCCGAGCAGGCCGAAGCATTCGCCCTGCCGCACGTTGAACGACAGGCCGTCGACAACGGTCTTACCGGCATAGCGCTTGTGGACTTGCAGGAATTCGATGGCGGCTTCAGGCATGGGGTCGTTGGGGATTCCGAAACACGTGAAAGGCCGGTGCGGCTGCCCATTCTAGGGCATTGGCGCTGGTATGTCGGCACGGGTGCACCGGCGGAGTGCGAGTTCTTGCGCTGCGGCATGCGCTGCGCATTGGGTGGGACGCACCGAGCGCGTACTTCACACGCAGTTAGCGTTTTCCATCCCTTGCAAGCTGAATTGCGGCGCACCATGATTCAGGACAGAACCGCGATTGACGCGGTAGGGAGAACCTCATGGCGAGCTACAAGAAAATCCTGCTGTGCTACGACGGCTCGCGCGAAGGCCGCAAGGCATTGCGTTGCGGGGCCGACCTGGCGTTGGACCTGAAAGCCGAAACGCATCTGCTCTCGGTGGTCGACATGCGCTCGAGCATTGCGCAGAGCGCAGGCCTTTTGACCGATGTGGCCTGCGGCAGCTTCGAGAAAACCGCCCGCGACATTCTCCAGGAAGGGGTCGACTGGCTGACTGAACGCGGTGTCAGTGCCCAAGGCCATTTTGCGTTCGGCCATCCTATAGACGAAATCGCCAACCTTGCCAACGAGCTACAGGTGGATCTGGTGGTGGTCGGCCACCGCTGCCGCACCGGGTTGTCTCGTTGGTGGATGGGGGCGGGCAACACGCCGCTGCTCGACCGAATCTCATGCAGCATTCTGGTGGCATGCTCGTCGGTCCAGGAGCAGCAGCAAGCGGCAGCGGCTGCAGCGACGGCGGTTTGATGAGGCGCGGACCGGCTTGCGTTGCGTGTTGAGTTACACGCGAACCGGTCGCCAGCACCTAACAGCGCGCCACCGAGCACGCCACGCCATCTAACCGTTCAGATCCACCGCGGCCAGCTTCCACGAAAACAGCCCTTCGCGCCGCAGAATCGCCGAGTAGCGCGTATCGCCCACGCCGTGCTGATACGTGATGACGAATTCGTTGATGCCGCGATAGCCCGCCGTGGTTTGCGGCGGTTGCGGCGGGGTGCTTGCATCGGCAGTTTGCGCGACTGGCGGCGCCGGTGTGGGTGTCGTAGCCGCAGGCGTCGAATTCGCGGGGCTGGCAGGGGCGTTCGCCACAGTATCTTGTGGCACAGGCGGACGCTGGGTCGGGTCGCCGCGCGGCGGCATGCCATTCAGTAGCGCAGCGACGCCATCCGGCGTGGCGTACGCATCGACCAGTGGACCGATCAAGGCCGCACCGATCATCGCCCCGAGCGCAGCCAGCGGATTGCCGCTTGCACGCGCCTCAAGCTTCTTCGTCAGCAAGCCGGAAACCTGCTCCTTCAGACTTTCGCGCAGCGCGGGATAGTCCACATACTCGCTGACAGTTTGTGCGTCGCGGGCATCGGCGGCACGCTTCAATCGATTGAGTGCGAGATAGGGCGACGCATAGCTGTAGCCAAGTACAGCCATAGCCACAATCACAAGCAGTACGACGATCAGTGGCCGTGCGAAGCCACCTTGAGTATCACTTTGGGCACCGCCTTTTGCACGTTTAGCAGATGTGGAAACAGCCATCGGGCGAAATTCTCCGTGAGGTGTGGTCTTGGATGGACCGCGTTCACGGAGAAACGATCCCTGTTTATTCGAACAGCGCGTTCTGCACGCCGGCCCGTTCTTCGGCGATACAACGGTCGATCATGCGGCACACCGCGTCCACGGTGCCCACCATGATGAGGCGCGACGGGCCGTGGTAGACCCGTACCGGCGCACGCCGGGCCGGTTCGGCCGTATTGAGTCCGGAATTCAGCGACACCCGTGCGAAAGCCGGCAGCGCCGACGGCAAGGTCGAAGTCTGCGGCTCGGGGGCGTCGAACAACGACGGAGTAGTACTGGACGCCTCGATCGGTGCGCAGGGCACCAGATTGCGCAAATGGCGCAGACGACCGAACTGGCGGAAGGGCAGCAGGCGGGCAAGGCGTTCCATGAGTCTCTCCAGTCTTGTTCAGGGCAGGGTTCAGAACTCGGTGGGGCGGATGAGCCCCACTGCGATGCCTTCCAGTGCGAATTCCGCACTGCCGGCCTGAACGAAGATGTTTTCGTAATCGGGGTTCTCGGCAATCAGCTCGATGCCATTCGGCCGACGCTTGAGACGCTTGACCGTCACGTCGTCGCCAAGCCGCGCAACGATGATCTGGCCGTCTTTTGCTTCGCTTTTCTTCTGCACGGCGAGCAGGTCGCCGTCGAAAATGCCGGCGTCCCGCATGGACAGCCCGCGCACCTTCAACAGGTAGTCCGGCTTGCTCGAGAAGAGCGCCGGGTCGCAGGCGTAGTGCTGCGAGATGTGCTCTTGCGCGAGGATCGGGCTACCCGCGGCCACCCGGCCGATCAGGGGCAGCGACAACTGCATGATGCTGGCGTGCGGCAGCGTGAACTGATGCGGCGCATCGTCCTGGCCGGCCAACAGCAGCCGGATGCCGCGCGAAGCGCCTGCCGCGAGCTCGATTACGCCCTTGCGGGCGAGCGCGCGCAGGTGTTCTTCCGCCGAGTTGGCCGAGCTGAAGCCCAGTTCGGCGGCGATCTCCGCGCGGGTGGGCGGAAAGCCGGTGCGTTCGATTGCCCGGCGAATCAGATCGAAAACCTCTTGCTGTCGTGCGGTGAGTTTGGTCATGGCGCCACTGTATGGATAGACAGGTGACTGTATTTTTATACAGTATCTGGCGCAATTCAAGCTTTACTTTAAGTTCGTGACCCTGGGTGTCGCTGCAGTGTCGTTCTCGGGCGTCGCAACAGCCGTTTTCATGCCGCAACACCGCGTCCGGCTGTCATTACCACTTTTGCGTATTAAAAAATGAAGAAACATTATTTTTAATGATGAAAGCCCTTCGATAGACTGGCCTCCACTCTGGCGCACGCAGCAGCGCAGAACAGATAACGCGCAGCACACAACATCGGACGCCGGGCGTCTGAACCAACTACAACGCGGAGAAGGTGGATGATCGATCAGGGCACGGGGTTCGCAGGCAAGACCAGAAAACTCATCGCGGCATGGGCGCTCGGCGCGTCGGCAGTACTTGGCTTCGCCACGCAAGCGCATGCCGCCGATGCGACGCTCCTGAACGTGTCCTACGACCCGACCCGCGAGCTCTACCAGCAGGTCAACGAGGCGTTCGGCAAGCAGTGGAAGGCGCAGACCGGCGAGAGCGTCACCTTCAAGCAGTCGCACGGCGGCTCGGGCGCCCAGGCGCGCTCGGTGCTCGACGGGCTGCAGGCGGACGTGGTGACGCTGGCGCTCGCCTACGACATCGACGCGCTCGCCAACAAGGGCTTGATCGACAAGAACTGGCAAAAGCGTCTGCCGGATAACGCCTCGCCGTACACGTCGACCATCGTGTTCCTCGTACGCAAGGGCAATCCGAAGCACATCAAGGACTGGGACGACCTCGTGAAGCCGGGCGTGTCGATCGTCACACCGAACCCGAAAACCTCAGGCGGCGCGCGCTGGAACTATCTGGCAGCGTGGGCCTATGCCGAGCATCAGCCGGGCGGCAACGACCAGAAGGCCAGGGAATTCGTCTCGAAGCTTTATAAGAACGCCGGCGTGCTCGATTCGGGTGCGCGTGGGGCGACCACGAGCTTCGTGCAGCGAGGGATCGGCGATGTGCTGATTGCCTGGGAAAACGAAGCGTTCCTCTCGGTGAAGGAGTTCGGTCCGGACAAGTTCGAGATCGTCGTGCCGTCGGTCAGCATCCTGGCCGAGCCGCCGGTGGCGGTGGTCGACAAGGTGGTGGACAAGCACGGCACGCGCAAGCTGGCCGAGGCGTATCTGAATTTCCTGTATAGCGAACAGGGGCAGGAGATTGCTGCCCAGAACTTCTACCGGCCGCGTTCGGACAAGGTGCCGGCCACGCTGACTGCGAAGTTTCCGAAACTGAAGCTGTACACGGTGGACGACTCGTTCGGCGGCTGGGCCAATGCGCAGAAGACGCACTTTGCGGATGGCGGCGTGTTCGATTCGATCTACTCGCCGCAGTAATAAGGATGGCGCGCAACGTGGCGGATTTGCGCCTGACGGCCCCGCCACGGATTTCACTCTGACTGAGCATCCAGCATGACGACGTTGACCTTCCGCAAGCCAAGCGCACTGCCTGGCTTCGGCCTGACACTCGGCATCACGGTGGCGTATCTGAGCCTCGTGGTGCTGATTCCGCTTGCGGCGACCTTTCTCAAGACCGCCTCGTTGAGCTGGGGCCAGTTCGTGCATGCGGTGGCGGCGCCGCGCGTGCTGGCCTCGTACCGGCTGACGTTTTTCTCGGCGCTCGGCGGCGCGCTGATCAACGCGGTGTTCGGCTTTCTCGTCGCGTGGGTGCTGGTGCGCTATACGTTCCCGTTCAAGCGTCTGGTCGACGCGGTCGTCGATCTGCCGTTTGCGCTGCCCACTTCGGTGGCGGGGATCTCGCTCGCGGCGGTCTATGCGGGCAATGGCTGGATCGGCCAGTTTCTCGAGCCGCTCGGCATCAAGGTCGCCTTTACGCCTGTGGGCGTGCTGGTTGCGCTGACCTTTATCGGTCTGCCGTTTGTGGTGCGCACGGTGCAGCCGGTGCTGGAAGAATTCGAGCGCGAACAGGAAGAAGCTGCCGCGTGCCTCGGCGCGTCGCGCTGGCTGACGTTTCGGCGCGTGGTGCTGCCGGCGGTGGTGCCGGCACTCCTGACCGGTTTCGCTTTGGCCTTTGCGCGGGCGCTGGGCGAGTACGGCTCGGTGATCTTCATTGCCGGCAACGTGCCGATGAAATCGGAGATCACCTCGCTGCTCATCATCACCAAACTCGAACAGTACGACTATGCGGGTGCGACGGCTCTCGCGGTGGTGATGCTGGTGGTGTCGTTCCTGATGCTGCTTGCGATCAATACGCTGCAGTGGTATCTGCAGCGCCGCACTCGCCGCGGCGCGGCAGGGCCCGCGCTGCCTGGCGCGGTGGCTGTTGGCACGGCCGGAGGTGTGCAATGAGTCACGATTCGGCTGCTTTGCCGTCCGCCGCGCGTGAGGCTTCGAACGGCGCACGGCGGGCCGATCCCGTCACCGAACCGCGTCTCGTGCGCTGGGTGTTAACGGGTATCGCGCTGCTGTTTCTTGCGCTGTTCCTGGTGGTCCCGCTCGCTGCGGTGTTTTATCAGGCGCTCAGCAAGGGCTTGGGCTTTTATCTCGATGCGCTGGTCGATCCCGATGCGGTCTCCGCGATCAAGCTGACGCTCTTCACCGCGGCGATTGCGGTGCCGCTGAACCTCGTGTTCGGGCTAGCCGCGTCGTGGTGTATCGCGAAGTTCGAATTCAGGGGCAAGGCGCTGTTGACCACGCTGATCGATCTGCCGTTTTCGGTGTCGCCGGTGATCTCCGGGCTCGTGTATGTATTGCTGTTCGGCGCGCAGGGCTGGTTCGGCCCGTGGCTGCAGGATCACGACGTGCAGATCATCTTCGCGGTGCCGGGCATCGTGCTGGCGACGATCTTCGTGACCTTCCCATTCGTGGCGCGCGAGCTGATTCCGTTGATGCAGGCGCAGGGCAACGACGAGGAAGAAGCTGCCCATGTGCTCGGCGCTTCCGGCTGGCAGACGTTTCGCCGCGTCACCTTGCCGAACGTCAAGTGGGGGCTGCTGTACGGTGTGATTCTCTGCAATGCGCGGGCGATGGGCGAGTTTGGTGCGGTGTCGGTGGTGTCGGGCCATATTCGCGGCCAGACGGACACGATTCCGCTCCACGTCGAGATTCTCTACAACGAATATAACTTTTCGGCGGCGTTTGCCGTGGCGTCGTTGCTCGCGCTGCTGGCTCTCGTCACGCTTGGTTTGAAGCTGCTTGCCGAGCGGCATTTGTCGGCGGAACTGGCAGCCGCACGCGAGGTTCCCGCGCATGCTGGTCCCGCTATCGCGCAGTCGCCTGCGGCGCTTGCGCCGACGCAGCACCCGGTCCCTTAGGAAACTACGTTGCATGGGACCAGAGTAAGCGCTAAAGCGCTAACTCTGGCCGACAGGAGCAATACATGGGCATCACCGTTCGTAATCTGCAAAAGCGCTTTGGCGATTTCACCGCGCTCGACAACGTCTCGCTCGACTTTCCGCCGGGCGAGCTGGTTGCGCTGCTCGGGCCGTCGGGTTGTGGCAAGACCACGCTGTTGCGCGTAATCGCCGGTCTGGAATATGCCGACTCGGGCCAGGTCGTGTTACAAGGACAGGACGTCGCGACCGTGGGCGCGCGCGAGCGCCAGGTCGGCTTCGTGTTCCAGCATTACGCGCTGTTCCGTCACATGACGGTGTTCGAGAACGTCGCCTTCGGCCTGCGCGTGAAGCCACGCAAGGAGCGGCCGTCGGAGGCGGTGATCCGCGAGAAGGTGCATGAATTGCTCAAGCTCGTGCAACTGGACTGGCTCGCGCAACGCTATCCGTCGGAACTGTCGGGCGGCCAGCGCCAACGTATTGCTCTGGCGCGTGCGCTGGCGGTCGAGCCGAAGGTGCTGCTGCTCGACGAGCCGTTCGGCGCGCTGGATGCCAAGGTGCGCAAGGAATTGCGCAGCTGGCTGCGTCGTCTGCACGACGATCTGCATATCTCGACGATCTTCGTCACGCACGACCAGGAAGAGGCGCTGGAAGTCGCGGACCGCATCGTCGTGCTCAATCATGGCCACGTCGAGCAGGTAGGCAGCCCGCAAGACGTGTACGATCATCCGCAGACCTCGTTTGTCTACGAGTTTCTCGGCGCCGCCAACCGGCTGCACGGCAAGGTCGACCGCAGCGGCTTCGTGGTGGAGGGCGCGGCCTTGCCGGTGGCTGCTACCGCTGGCTTCGAAGGTCCGGCGTTCGCCTATGTGCGGCCGCATGACCTGCAGCTTTATCCGCAGCATGCCGGTCACCGCGAGGGTATCGTCGTGGATGTGCGGCGGGTCGTGACGCTGGGCGGCTCGGTGCGCGTCGAGCTGGCGGGACGCGAGGGCAGCGTGCTCGAAGCGGAACTCGACCGCGAAGCGTGGCGTGCGCTGCAACTGAATATCGGCGATGGCGTGACGGCGGTGCCGCGTGCCTTGCGCGTGTTCCCGGCGCATTGAGAGTGCCCGGCCTATTACTCTATAACTTCACTCTGGCTGAACCGGAGACACACAGATGAACTTTCAGCAACTGCGCTTCGTGCGCGAGGCCGTGCGCCAGAACATGAACCTGACCGAAGTCGCGAACGTGCTGTACACGTCGCAGTCAGGCGTGTCGAAACAGATCAAGGACCTCGAGGACGAACTCGGCGTCGATATTTTCATTCGTCGCGGCAAGCGCCTTACCGGGCTGACCGAGCCGGGCAAGGCGGTGCATCAGTTGATCGAAAGAATGCTGCTCGACGCGGAAAACCTGCGCCGGGTCGCGCGCCAGTATGCGGATCAGGATAGCGGCCACCTCGTCGTCGCCACTACCCACACGCAGGCGCGCTACGCGCTACCCAAGGTGATCCGCCAGTTCACCGAGGTATTCCCGAAGGTGCATCTGGCGCTGCGCCAGGGCAGCCCGCAGCAGATCGCCCAGATGATCATCAACGGCGAGGCGGACATCGGCATTTCGACCGAAGCGCTCGACCGCTTCCCCGACATCGTCACCTTCCCGTGCTATTCATGGCATCACATCGTGGTCGTGCCGAAGGGCCATCCGCTGGTGGGCCGCGAGAACCTGACTCTCGATGAAATCGCCGAGTTTCCGATCGTGACTTACGATCAGGACTTCACGGGCCGCTCGCATATCGACCAGGCGTTTGCCAAGGCGGGCGCGTTGCCCGACGTGGTGCTGACCGCGATCGATGCGGACGTCATCAAGACCTATGTCGAACTTGGCATGGGAATCGGCGTGGTTGCGGCAATGGCTTACGATCCGAAGCGCGATACGGAGCTGGTCGCGCTCGATACGCAGCACCTGTTCGAAGCGAGCACGACCCGCGTCGGCCTGCGCAAGGGCGCGTTCCTGCGGGCTTATGCGTATCGTCTGCTGGAAATGTTCGCGCCGCAACTGAAGGAAGCGGAGATCGCTGCACAGTTGCGCGCGGTGGACTGACACCTTATCGGGCCTGTCGCCGGGTCGGCTGTGGGTGGGCTGTATAGGGCCCGGCAATTCTCGTTTGACCGCATGGCGGCGAGCGGCGCATCGCTTACAATCGCCGCCATGAATACTTTGACTTCCTCCTCCTCCTCCTCCTCCGGCGCAACGGGCGCCGGCTCCACGGCCGCCGGTTCCGCGCCGGCGCGCACCTTGCCGCGCATCGCGGTGCTGGCGACGGGTGGCACCATTGCCGGCTCTGCCGCCGATGTCACCAATACCTCCGGCTATCAGGCCGGAGTGGTCGGCGTCGACCGCCTGCTCGAGGCCGTTCCGGCGCTCTCTACTGTCGCGCAGATCCAGCCTGAGCAGATTGCCAGCGTCGACAGCAAGGACATGGCGCTGACGCTCTGGACGACCTTGGCGCAACGCGTCAACGAGTTGCTGGCGAGCGACGACATCGACGGCGTGGTGATCACGCACGGTACCGATACGCTCGAAGAAACCGCCTATCTGCTGCATCTGACGGTAAAAGGCAGCAAGCCGGTCGTGCTGACGGCGGCGATGCGGCCCTCGTCGGCGCTGTCCGCCGATGGCCCGCTGAACCTGCTCAATGCCGTGACGGTCGCGGCGAGCGTTGCGGCGCACGGGCAGGGCGTGCTGGTGGCCTTCAACAACCGCATTCACAGCGCGCGCGATGTGGTCAAGACCAGCACTTACGCGGTCGATGCGTTTCAGTCGCTGGAAGTCGGCGCACTCGGCTGGGTGCAGGATGGACGGGTGGAGTTCCAGCGCACGGTGGTGCGCCCGCATACCACCGAGACGGAGTTCGTGATCGGCACGAAGTGGCCGAATGTCGAGATCGTGACGAGCTATGCCGGGGCGTCGCGGCTCGGCGTGGACGCGCTGGTGGCGGCGGGAGTGCGCGGGATTGTGGTGGCCGGTACCGGCAACGGCTCGATTCACGCCTCCGTGCAGCAGGCGCTCGCCGACGCGGTGAGCCAGGGCGTGGCGGTGGTGCGCTCGTCGCGCGTCGGTTCGGGGCATGTGATGCGCAATGGCGCCGCGCCCGACGATGCGCTCGGTTTCGTCACGGCGGGTTCGCTCAATCCGTACAAGGCGCGCGTGCTGCTGATGCTGGCGCTTGCGGCCGGTGGCACCGGGCCGGTGGTGCTGCAGAAGATCTTCGATACGTACTGATCGGAGCGAGGTGCGCGGCATTCGTCGCGTATCGAATGGTCTGTGCAGTGAAACACGCGGCGACGCGGGCTAGCTGCCCGTCTCGCCGCGTTGTTTTTTGTATGGCATCAGTATGCAGAATCCGACAGCCGGACACCCGACGACGACGTCTGACCGACCAAGGCTTCCCCGGCGTCGCCGGGTGCCGCTGCGGACCCCACTTGCCGCTCTCAGCCCAGAGCGGCACGATTTGCCCGGTGCGCTACGCGTGCCGCGTAACGCACCGGACGCCCCACCTGCCGGTTGCCGTGGTTTTACGCCAACCGATGTTGTTGCTAATGATTCATTTCAGCGTTGCAGTCTCAGCCAGGCCTGTCGCTCTGCATGTTGCATGATGCAACTGGCCTGACCTTGACAGCGCACTGCGTTAAGCGGCCTTCGCTTCCTTGCCGGGCGCTTGCGCGACTTCGAAGTTCGCCATGATTTCCAGCGCGCGGACCATCGCGGAGTGATCCCATGCCTTGCCGCCGTTTGCGGCGCAGACGCTGAACAGTTGCTGTGCGCTTGCGGTATGCGGCAGCGCGATGCCCAGCTTGCGGGCGCCGTCGAGCGCGAGGTTCAGGTCCTTCTGGTGCAGTTCGATGCGGAAGCCCGGATCGAAGGTGCGCTTCGTCATGCGCTCGCCGTGTACTTCGAGAATCCGCGACGAAGCGAAGCCGCCCATCAGCGCCTTACGCACGCGTTCCGGATCGGCGCCCGAACGCGAAGCGAACAGCAGGGCTTCGGCCACGGCTTCGATGTTCAGCGCGACGATGATCTGGTTTGCAACCTTGCAGGTTTGACCCGCGCCGTTGTCGCCGATCAGCGAGATGTTTTTGCCCATCAATTCGAACAGCGGCAAGGCCCGTGCAAAAGCCTTTTCCGGACCGCCGACCATGATCGTCAGCGATGCTTCACGCGCGCCGACTTCGCCGCCCGAAACAGGCGCGTCGAGGTAGTCCGCGCCCAGCGCGTTGATCCTCTTCGCGAACGCTTGCGTATCGAGCGGGGAGATCGAACTCATGTCGATCACCAGCTTGCCGGCCGCGAGGCCGTTGGCGACACCGTCTTCGGCGAACAGCACGTTGGCCACGTCCGGCGTGTCCGGCACCATGATGATGACGATGTCAGCAGCCTGTGCGACGGCCGTCGAATTCGCGACCACCGTGGTCGTCTTGGTCAGGTCTTCCGGCACCGGGTACGCGCCGTTCACGAACAGCGAGTGGCCGCCCTTGATGAGGTTGCGCGCCATGTGCGCGCCCATGATGCCGAGGCCGATAAAACCAATCTTTGCCATGTGTCTATGTCTCCAGTGGGTTGGGGTAGAGCGTTTGTGCAATCAAGCAGCGGCGTGCGCCGCGCCGCGTGCCTGGCCGGCCACGCGTTGCACCCAGTCCAGACCTTCCGTGGTGGTCGTACGCGGCTTGTATTCACAGCCGATATAGCCGTCGTAGCCGAGCGAATCGAGCAGCTTGAACAGGAACGGGTAGTTGATTTCGCCCGTGCCCGGCTCGTTGCGGCCCGGATTGTCGGCGAGCTGGATATGCGCGATCGACGCCAGGTTTTTCTTGATGGTGGCGGCGAGCTCGCCCTCCATCCGTTGCATGTGATAGATGTCGTACTGCAGGAACAGGTTGTCCGAGCCGACCGCGCGGATCACGTCGAGCCCTTCGGACGAGCGGTTCAGCGCGAAGCCCGGGATGTCGTATGAATTGCAGGGCTCGACCAGCAGCTTGATGCCTTCCTGCTTCAGCGCGGCTGAAGCGAAGCGCAGGTTGTCGACCATGGTCGCGTGAGCGCGGCCGGCATCGACGCCCGGGCCGGGAATGCCGACCAGGCAGTTCAGTTGCGGCACCTTCAGTGCCTTCGCGTATTCGATGGCGCGGCCAACGCCTTCCTGGAACTCGCCGACGCGATCCGGCAGGCAGGCAATGCCGCGTTCGCCGGCTTCCCAATTGCCCGCGGGCAGGTTGTGCAGCACGAGCTTCAGACGGTTCTGCTGCAGACGCTCAGCGAGTTCGGCGATTTGATACGGATACGGGAACAGGAATTCGACGGCGTTGAAGCCCGCGTCCGCTGCCGCTAAAAAGCGGTCGAGGAACGGGACTTCGTTGAACAGCATGGTGAGATTGGCTGCAAATTTCGGCATGGTGCTGGGGTCTCGCTGGTCGGTCAATGAAATCACTTCGACTCAGGCGGTGCAGCGTGGAGAACACGCTGCACCGTCTGGTCGATCAGGTCAAAAGAGAGAGGCTCAGTCGAGCATGCTGATGGCGCTCGGCGCGTCCTGACGCTTCTCGGCCAGTTCTTCGAACTCGTTGATGGCGTCGATTTCGGTGCCCATCGAGATGTTCGTCACACGCTCGAGAATCACTTCGACGATCACCGGCACGTTGAACTCGGAGAGCATCGCCTGCGCCTTTTGCAGGGCCGGCTTCAGCTCTTCCGGCTTGAACACGCGGATCGCCTTGCAACCGAGACCTTCGGCGACCGCGACGTGATCCACGCCATAGCCGTTCACTTCCGGCGCGTTGATGTTGTCGAACGCGAGCTGCACGCAGAAGTCCATGTCGAACGCGCGCTGCGCCTGGCGGATCAGGCCGAGGTACGAGTTGTTCACCACCACATGCACGTACGGCAGCTTGAATTGCGCGCCGACGGCGAGTTCTTCGATCATGAACTGGAAGTCGTAGTCGCCGGAGAGCGCGACGATCGGACGTTGCGGGTCTGCGGCACGCACGCCGAGCGCTGCCGGAATCGTCCAGCCGAGCGGGCCTGCCTGGCCGCAGTTGATCCAGTTGCGCGCCTTGTAGACGTGCAGGAACTGCGCACCGGCGATCTGCGACAAGCCGATCGTGCTCACATAGCACGTATCGCGGCCGAACACCTGGTTCATCTCTTCGTAGACGCGTTGCGGCTTGATCGGCACATTGTCGAAGTGCGTCTTGCGTTGCAGCGTGCGCTTGCGTTGCTGGCAATCCGCGACCCAGGCGCTGCGGTCCTTCAGCTTGCCGGCGGCCTTCCATTCGTTGGCCACTTCGACGAACAGTTCGAGCGCGGCTTTCGCGTCCGAGACGATGCCGAGGTCCGGCCCGAACACACGGCCGATCTGCGTCGGCTCGATGTCCACATGCACGAACTTACGGCCCTTGGTATAAACCTCGACGCTGCCTGTATGGCGGTTGGCCCAGCGGTTGCCGATGCCGAGCACGAAGTCGGAGGCGAGCATGGTCGCGTTGCCGTAGCGGTGCGACGTCTGCAGGCCGACCATGCCGGCCATCAGCGGGTGATCGTCGGGAATCGCGCCCCACGACATCAGTGTCGGAATCACCGGCACGCCAACCAGTTCAGCGAATTCGACCAGCAGGTCTTCCGCGGCGGCGTTCAGCACGCCACCACCGGAGACGATCAGCGGCTTGTCCGAATCGTTGAGCAGCGTCAATGCGGCTTCGATCTGCTTGCGGCTTGCCTTCGGCTTGTAGACCGGCAGCGGTTCATAGGTGTCGATATCGAATTCGATTTCGGCGAGTTGCACGTCGATCGGCAGGTCGATCAGCACCGGACCCGGACGGCCCGAGCGCATCAGGTGAAACGCCTGCTGGAAGGCACGCGGCACCAACGCCGGTTCGCGCACGGTGACGGCCCACTTGGTGACGGGCTTGGCGATCGATTCGATATCGACGGCCTGGAAGTCTTCCTTGTACAGGCGGGCCCGCGGCGCTTGACCCGTGATAGCCAGAATAGGAATCGAGTCGGCCTGAGCGGAGTACAAACCGGTGATCATGTCGGTGCCGGCGGGGCCGGACGTGCCGATACACACGCCGATGTTGCCCGGCTGAGCCCGCGTATAGCCTTCGGCCATGTGCGAGGCGCCTTCGACGTGACGCGCCAGCACGTGGCTGATGTTGCCTGCCTTACGCATGGCCGAATAGAACGGATTGATAGCGGCGCCTGGCACACCGAAGGCGGTGTCGATGCCTTCTTTTTCGAGCACCAGTACGGCTGCGTCGACGGCTCTCATCTTGGCCATGAATGTCTCCTGAATGTCTATGGATGCGGATCAAGGGGGATGAGATGCACTTTAGGCCTGACTCAAAGGTTTGATAAGATCAGTCGAGGTCGCTTATTTCGGAACAAAAAGTATGGAATGAGGGTTGGCGCAAGGCGGTTGCAACCCGCTTGCGTGGGACCGGAGTAACCGCTAAAGCGCTAACTCCCATCGACAGCGGTGCATGGGATGGGAGTAAGTGCTTTGCATGGGGCCCGAGTAACGCGCTGAAGCGCGAACTCTGGCCGACAGCTAAAGCGCTAACTCCCATCGACACAGGAGACAAAAATGGACCGCTTCAAGCAGATCGAAACCTTCGTGCGGGTCGCGGATGCGGGGAGTCTCGCCGCGGCGGCGCTGGAGGAGGGCGTGTCGCCCGTGATCCTCGGGCGGCGCATCGACGCGCTGGAAAAGCGCCTCGGCGTAAAACTGATGTATCGCTCGACGCGGCGCCTCGTGGTCAGCGAAGAGGGCGCAGCGTTTCTGGAGCGCTGCCGCGGCCTGCTGTCGGAATGGGATCAGGCGGAGAACGAACTCGCTGCGGGCCGCCGCGCGGTGAGCGGGCACCTGATCGTCTCAGCGCCGGCGGCTTTTGGCCGCAAACATGTCGCGCCGCTCGCGCCCCCGTTTCTCGCCGACAAGCCGGAATTGCAGTTGTCGTTCAATCTGACCGACCGGGTGGTGGATCTGGTGCGCGAAGGCTACGACCTGTCGATTCGCATTGGTGGTGCGGTCGATCCGAATTTCGTGGCCGTAAAGCTGGCCTCGAACCGGCGCGTGGTGTGCGGCACGCCGGAGTATTTTCGCAAGTACGGCAAGCCGAAGACGCTCGAAGACCTGCCGCAGCACAACTGCCTCGCCTTCAATCTCCAAGGGGGCCAGAACCGTGGCTGGTACTTCCGCCGCAACGGCAAGCTGGCGACGGTGCGCGTCGGCGGCACGCTCGATTGCAACGACGGCGAATTGCTGCATCGGTGGGTTTCGGAAGGGCTTGGCCTCGGCTGGCGCTCGACCTGGGAAATCCAGCAGCAGCTTGCACGCGGCGAGCTGGAAACGGTGCTCGATGAATTCGCGCTGCCGGATTACGACATCCTTGCCGTCTACCCGCAGCAGCGCTACGTGCCGGCCAAGGTGCGCTACTTCATCGACTATCTGAAAGAGGTCTATGCGAGCGAGGATTACTGGAACCGCAGCACGTATTAGCTGCGCCCGTGACCTCATGGGAGGCTCTAAACCCTTGAAAACACACCCGAATCACGCGCCAGATTAACGGGATGTGTTGCAACCCGGCCCCAATCGGGCTATACTCTTCGGCTTCTCACTTGCCACACCGGTTCCGACGCCCGGGTGGCTTTAATCCACAAGGAGTGTGTATGCGTCATTATGAAATCGTATTTATCGTGCATCCCGATCAGAGCGAGCAAGTGCCCGCCATGATCGAGCGTTACAAGAGCACGATCACGTCGCACGGTGGCCAGATCCACCGTATCGAAGACTGGGGCCGTCGCCAACTGGCCTACATGATCGAGAAACTCGCGAAGGCTCACTACGTCTGCATGAACATCGAATGCGACCAAACCACGCTCGACGAGCTGGAACACGCATTCAAGTTCAACGACGCCGTTCTGCGTCACCTGATCGTCAAGATGAAGAAGGCCGAAACCGGCCCGTCGCCGATGATGAAGGAAGTGCAGCGCGAAGAAGCCAAGAAGGCAGCTGCTACGCAGCCGTCCGAAGCGCAGGCTTAAGACACACTATTTAAGCTACCAGGCTAAAGCGTCGCTCTCGTGAATCGGCTGCAACTCTCAGCCAGCGTCGTTGAACGCGAACCGGTGCGGTATACCCCCGCCGGCGTTCCGATCGCAAGCTGTACGTTGCAACACCGCACCGAAGTCGTCGAAGCCGGCATTGCCCGGCAAGTTGAACTGACGATGCCGGCGGTGGCGGCCGGCGAGGCGAGCGGCAAGCTGGAAAACTGTGCGATGGGCGTCGAAACGCTCTTCACCGGTTTTCTGGCGAAAAAAAGCCGCAACGCAAGAACCCTGGTATTTCACATCACAGCATTGCAGGACATTGGAAAGGACTGAACATGCCCCGCCCGACTGGTAAGAAATTCGACAAGCGTCGTCAGCAACAAAACCCGCTCTTCAAGCGCAAGAAGTTCTGCCGTTTCACGGCAGCTGGTGTCGATCAGATCGACTACAAAGACATCGAAACGCTGAAGGACTTCATCGGCGAGAACGGCAAGATCACGCCGGCGCGTCTCACGGGTACGAAGTCGCACTATCAACGCCAGCTGGACACGGCAATCAAGCGCGCACGTTTCCTCGCGCTGGTGCCGTACACCGACCAGCACAAGGCCTAACCCGACGACGCGACAAGGAGCATCAGAATGCAAGTTATTCTTCTGGAAAAAGTCGTCAACCTGGGCAACCTGGGCGACATCGTCAAGGTGAAGGACGGTTACGCACGTAACTTCCTGATCCCGAACAAGCACGCACGCCGCGCAACGAAAGACGCTATCGCTGAATTCGAAGTTCGCCGCGCAGAACTGGAAAAGGTTGCTGCTGAAAAGCTGGCAGCTGCTCAAGCTCAAGGCGAAAAGCTGGCAGGCTCGACGGTTCAGATCAGCCAGAAGGCTGGCGTCGACGGCCGTCTGTTCGGCTCGGTGACGAACGCTGACATCGCTGACGCACTGGTTAAGCAAGGCTTCGCAGTGGAAAAGGCGCAAGTGCGCCTGCCGGAAGGCCCGCTGAAGCTGGTCGGCGACCACGCTGTGCAAATCTCGCTGCACACCGACGTGCTCGTCGATGTGACGGTGTCGGTGCTGGGCGAACACGTCTAAGTACCAAAGCAGTATTTGCCAGGTAGTCTGACTGGCGAAGGGCAGGGGCCGGGTGACCGGCCCCTGCCTTTTTTGTTGGGCGGTTTTGGCCCGCAAAGGCGTGTGTTTTAGATTTCCCTCCGCGCTCATTTACCCCGATAATTCCATCCCATGAACGCACCGTCCAAAGATCCCCAGCTCGAGTCGCTAAAAGTCCCGCCGCATTCGATCGAGGCCGAGCAATCGGTGCTGGGCGGCCTGCTGCTCGACAACGCCGCATGGGACCGCATCGCCGACTTCCTGTCGCAAAGCGATTTCTACCGCTACGACCACCGGATCATCTTCGAGCACATCGGCAAGCTGATTGCGGCGACGCGTCCGGCCGACGTGATCACGGTCTATGAAGCGCTGGGCACTTCGGGCAAGGCCGAAGAGGTGGGCGGCCTCGCTTACCTGAACGCGCTGGCGCAGAACACGCCGAGCGCGGCCAATATTCGCCGCTACGCGGAAATCGTGCGCGATCGCGCGGTGCTGCGGCGCCTCGTTTCCGTGGCGGACGAAATCTCCGCCGACGCCTTCAATCCGCAGGGCAAGGAAGTCCGCCAGTTGCTGGACGAGGCGGAATCGAAGGTGTTCTCGATCGCCGAAGACGGCGCGCGCGGCACGCAGGGCTTTCTGGAAATCGGGCCGCTCTTGACCCAGGTGGTCGAGCGGATCGATACGCTGTACCACACCGCCAATCCGAGCGATGTGACCGGCACACCGACCGGCTTCGTCGACCTCGACCGGATGACCTCCGGCATGCACGGCGGCGAGTTGATCATCGTGGCGGGCCGGCCGTCGATGGGTAAGACGGCGTTCTCGATGAATATCGGCGAGTACGTGGCGGTGGAGTACGGTTTGCCGGTGGCAGTGTTTTCGATGGAAATGCCGGGCACCCAGCTCACGATGCGTATGCTCGGCTCGGTCGGACGGCTGGACCAGCACCGCATGCGTACGGGGCGGCTGACCGACGAAGATTGGCCGAAACTCACGCACGCCGTGCAGAAGATGAGCGAAGCGCAAATCTTCATCGACGAAACCGGTGGTCTAAACCCAATGGAACTGCGCTCGCGGGCGCGCCGGCTGTCGCGTCAGTGCGGCAAACTGGGTCTGATCATCATCGACTATTTGCAGCTGATGAGCGGTTCGTCGTCCGGCGAAAACCGTGCGACGGAAATCTCGGAAATCTCGCGTTCGCTCAAGAGTCTCGCCAAGGAACTCGATGTCCCGGTGATTGCGCTGTCGCAGTTGAACCGGGGTTTGGAGCAGCGCCCGAACAAACGGCCAATCATGTCGGACCTGCGCGAATCGGGCGCAATCGAGCAGGATGCCGACGTGATCCTGTTTATTTACCGCGACGAGGTCTACAACCCCGACAGTCCGGACAAGGGCACCGCGGAAATCATCATCGGTAAACAGCGTAACGGTCCGATCGGTCCCGTTCGCCTCACGTTCCATGGTCAATTTACGAAGTTCGATAACTTTGCGGGCGCGCAGAACTTCTACGGCGAGTAAAGAAAAATCTCGCGGCGCTGTTGTAAGAGCGCTTTCAAAAGTGCGACGGTATCCCGGTAACGGTACAATATTGCGGTTTTATGTCAGCCATGACGTGACCAATTTCCGGGATTCTAATGTTCGGTCGATTCATGCCCACCGAGGGCAAAATGTGTCGTCCGACGCCGTTCAGAGACGTTCGCGGTAACCTGCATAGAGCATTGAAAATTAAGGAATTTGTTCGAATTCGTTCGCGGTCGTCCGGCAGTGATTTTTCGTATAAAATCCGTATACGGAACTTCGCCGGGGTTTTGCATGATGAAGATGAGCATTCAGACGAAAACGGCGCGCGCCAAACTTGAGCCGCGCCGTGAGCCGTATTGGGAGCGCATAAGCACGGGCGTTCACGTCGGGTACCGTAAGTTGGAATCGGGGGCGGGCACTTGGATCGGACGTCGCATGAGCGAGGATGGCAAATACCAGTTCAGCTCGTTCGGCGATACGCTTTGCGAGTACAACGAGGCGCGCAAAGGGGTTGAACGGTGGGCGGATGAGTTGGCGGCGGGTGTTCACCATGACAGAAAAACGGTCGCTGACGTGTGTCGCCTGTATGTCGAGAATCGGCGTTTGGAAAAGGGTGAAGCTACCGCTCAAGACGCCGAGGGCAGATTTAAGCGATTGGTCTATGAGAAGCCCATCGGCATGGTCAACATCGCAAGGCTGCGCCCTTTGGATGTCGAGCGGTGGCGCAATGCACAATTAGATGATGCTTCTCCCGATGACGAGGAAAGTTACAAGCGCGCCAAGGATTCCGTAAACCGCAACCTCAAGTCGTTGAAAGCGGCGTTGAACTATGCCAAGGCGCGACTCAAACTTGTTTCGAGCGACGCGGGATGGAAAGAGGTCATTCAATTCCCTGATGTGGGTAGCCGCCGGAAAGGCTGGTTGACGGCTGAGGAACGTACCCGCTTACTTCAGGCGATGCCTGCCGATTTACGCACATTCGCGATCGCATTGCTGCATATTGGAGCGCGGCCGGGCGAAGTTGCGAGCGCCAATGTGGCAGACTTCGACCGTAGTGCGGGGGTCTTGACGCTCAATGGAAAGACGGGCAGTCGCAAGGTGCCGCTGTCTGACAAGGCACGCGAATTCTTCGCGACGCAGGCTAAAGATAAGATCGCCAATGCGCCGTTATTGACCACTACAGACGCACAGCGTTGGACCGCACCCGTTTGGGGCAAGGCATTCCGGGAGGCTCGAGAAATCGCTGGATTGTTGGATGCGGTTTTATATTGCATGCGACATACCTATATCAGCGAGGCTATCGCGCAGGGCATCGACGTTTATACAGTGGCCGAATTGACCGGCACAAGTGTTGCAATAATCCAATCGAACTATGGGGCATTCACCGACAATATCGTTGAGCGCCTCAATCGCGTTTCCGTGATCGGCGAAAATTACTGACGTTCTACCCGGAGCGCGATTCATGATGATCGGTTGTTTTGGGATCAGAGGGTCGAAGGTTCGAATCCTTTCGCTCCGACCACGAAAAAAAGCAGCAAAAATAAGGACTTACGAGCTAACGCCGTAAGTCCTTATTCTTTTCTTGACCGCTAACATGCCGTCCGTTACCGTCTGGCTACCGGATTTGCGGTAGCTGCGGAACCGTTACCGGCCCGTTTCGGTTCAACATGTGGTCATGTCCGGTTGCGTACACTGCGCTATCGGATCAGTGCCAAGGGACGGCTGATTTTAGTCAGATCGACATTCGCGAGCGTGGAATTGTCGGATATGGGCGCCTATGGCGCGTGCCATTTCGGGGGGGACGGCATTCCCAATCTGCCGCGCCTTCGACTCCAGAGAGCCGATGAAGCGGTACTTGCGTGGGAAGGTTTGCAGACACGCTGCTTCTCGAACACTGATCGCTCGATGCTGCTCCGGGTGCCCGAATCTCCCGTTCGAGTAACTAATACAGCGCGTTGTCAGTCCGGCCGCAGGCTTGGCCCATGAAAGACGCCCATACACATCGGTATGTCCCGAGTAGTCACTATGGCAAGCTAGCCATAGTTCCTTCGGCCAGTGCTGACGCCCGCCGCCTTCGGGCGTGGCTTTAATCCTCTGCAAATTTAAGTCTGACAGGTGCGCGGCGCGGTGGTCGGGGTCGTCCCGGCTTTCTTCCCCAGCTTGCAAAGGCGGAAGGTCAGCTATCCAATCTTGAACGGTTGCAAATGGTTTTTTCGATGTGCCATGCGTCGGCTTGGGAAGTCCGACGGTGCCGATTCGCGATGCAAGCAGCACCAGTCTCTCCCGCGTCTGTGGTACGCCGAACCAGAGCGCAGGAACAATGCCTATGTCTACCGAATAGCCGAGGGAGGAGAGGAGTTTTGTAAATCCACCTAATGGGCCATCTGCCGTCCGAATCTTTTGCATCCCGGGTACGTTTTCAATGAATACGTATTCCGGCAACCATGCTTGAACGAATCGAGCGAACTCGGATAGCAGTTTGCGGCGCGGATCGGATTTCTTTCGCTGACGGTTTTGTTTCGAGAATGGTTGGCACGGCGCGCACCCACTGAAAAGCAAGGGGTCGCGTCGCGGTCCGATTAAAGTTGCTAGCGCATCTGTCGGGAGACTACAGATATCGCCCTCATGGAATGCTGCTCCCGGAAAGTTGAGGCGAAATGTTGCGGCAGCGTCCGGATCGATGTCGAGACCAAAAGCGACGTCTAGCCCGGCTTTGTTGAAGCCGCAGCTAGTCCCGCCGCAACCGGAAAAAAAGTCAAACACCTTTATGGTCATATTCTGTATCCGAAAAGCCTAGTCCGGCAGCCTGCCAGCGATTGCAAGGAGTTCGCTGGCGATAGCAACCATGCTGGGATGGTCCTCTGGGATAGTTGCGAGCCTGCGTCGTTGAGTGGCGAAGATATCGGCGCTTGTTACCGACCGGAAATTCGCGACGCGCATTTCTCTTCGAGTAATCTGCTCAAACCGTTCTTTAACGGGAGTGTCGGCGAGAGCGTTGTCGTCATCGTCCCGTCGCATGTTTTGCCAGAGGAACTCTTCAGGGTTTCCAGCGCCGGGCAGGTAATGCACATGTTCCCTAGACCAAGTCGCGAAGTTTCGCTGCACAGTTCGCAACTGTGCCACATTCGCTCCGCCTGTGCCGCCGTCTACCGGGAAAGTGATGCGACGGCCAGCCACTCTCTCAATCTCATCGACGATCCGGGCGTGATCGGCATCGGGCACGGTCGCGGGGTCAACGAGAGGCGTTTCAGGACGTTTGTCACCGTCAAGAAATACATGTACGTCGCTCCGGTTTTCCGCTGCATAGATTGGCAAGTAGTGACCCCAAAGCGTTTCCGACCCTCCCGGAAAAAATCGAACATCGAAGCGGTTGACCATGGCTTCCCCGTGCGGCTGCAGGGCTTGCTTTACGATTTCAGCAGCCAAGGTGTCTTCGACAACAAGTAGAGTTCGACCAGGATTCGGTTCTCCTAGGTGGAAGAACGCTTCGTCGGCAGTCGCGGTTTGGTTGGCCAATGTCGCCTTGCCGGTGACAGGAGACATTACCAAAACCTTAATGGCATCCGCTGGCAATCTCCTGACGATTGCAGGGGAATGAGTCGAAAGTACAATCTGATGTTTCTTCTTGAGCGCCTGTTCTTCCAAGAACGTCATAATTCGATCCTGCGCTCCGGGGTGCAGAGACACTTCCGGTTCGTCCAGCAGGATAAGTGAACGCTCCGGGGCATTGAGTACGTTGACGACGAGCATGATCGCGGCGAATTCACCGCTACCCGCAAACGCCTCCGAATAATTCAGCTCCGCCGTTTTCATTATCGCAGTACGCGCCTCGCAATCAAAGAACGAGTGCTTAATGATGCTGATTGCGGTGTACTGGCGTCCAAGGATGTGGGATACGGCCGCGCGTTCTTCATCTGTCAGGCTCCGATTTTCGCCTACGACTCGATTCAACCTATGGTAGGTGTACTGTGGGGCGCCTGTTTCGATTGCGTATTTTAGATGTGGCGCACGAGCGCGAACGCGCTCTTTTTTCGCGCGATTTGTGGTGTAACGCAGGCCATTGTGGTAGAAAAATTTGTCAAATGCCGACAACTCAGCGCGAAAGTCGACATAAACGACATTCTTGCGAATTAGATTCCATCGAGTTTTGCTCCGCCCTTCCGGGAGAGGGCTATCGGGGGGGATGTCCTCCATCCTTTCCATTCCGTACTCAAGAACCGGGCGTGACGATTCCCAATAGTCTGGGTTGCCGCCATTCCTATTGAACGGCGACCGCTGCAATAAAACCTCCACCGTCCGCTGGGCCGCGTTATTTCGGTAGCCGTATACGTAGCAGTGGCGTCGCCCACCAGCATCGACGATCGGATCGGTCGCTGTCGAGAACCAATAATCGCCAATATTTGAGCCCTCTGGAGCCCCGTACAGAGCACGCAATATCGAACTTTTGTTAGAACCGTTTGCGCCAACGAGCGCAGTGATGGGATAGGTAAAGTCGATCTGGGTGTTTAACTCGACATTTTTGAAGAACGGAAACCTAATGTGGCGGACAAACGGTTCGAACCGATCCGTGTCGCGCAGGATGCGCCTTAATTGCGCTTGAGCTAGATTGTCCACAACTTGCCCCTCAGCCGCGGTCGATGACCGTTGTTCTTGTAGATTCGCCTGACGATAATTCTTCTGCTGCTCTGCAGCTCGACGTTACAAAGACAGGAATACAGTTAGCGCATAGACACGTAATGATTCAACTGCGTGTTCTGATCTGCCGCATTGGCCCAGCCTGTTTGGATGCATCCAGGCAACGTATGCTCTCAAGCAACTACCCAACGTCGCCTCGCGCCTCATCATACTAAAGTCTTCGCCCCACGGTTATTCGACCGAGTGGAACTGAACGGTAGCTTTCGGCAACAGGGGTTACAACCAGCCGCTGAATCCGACCATTGGTCTGCGTCTCTTCCGTCAACTCGGTCCGCTGCCAGCTTGCGAAATACGGTAAATAATCGTCCGGTTGATTACCGCGCGCTGCGCCGGATGTGAGCCGGTAAGAAAGTCCTTGTAAACTCATTGATTACCTGGCATCCTGGCTACCACCATTACTTACCGGGGTTGCCGATGTCTCGCACGTTCCTGTACGCCCGCGTCTCCACAGCGGAGCAAACGACCGCAAATCAAGTGCTGGAAGCCCGCGCCGCCGGATTCGCGGCCCTGCCGCGCCATACCGTCGAGGAAACCATCTCGGGCAGCGTCCCGGCTGCGGAACGCCCCGGCTTCGCCAAACTGCTGGACCGGCTGGACGAGGGCGACAAGCTAATCGTGACGAAGCTGGACCGGCTGGGCCGTAACACAACCGATGTGCTCGGGACCGTTGAGCGGCTTGGCGCAATGGGTGTCCATGTGCATTGCCTCGCACTTAAGGGCGTCGATCTGACCAGTGCATCCGGCAAGCTTCATATGACCGTACTGGCGGCGGTGTCGCAGTTCGAGCGCGACCTGCTCATCGAGCGGACGCACGCGGGACTTGCTCGCGCCAAGGCAGAGGGGAAAAAGCTAGGGCGCAGACATTCGCTGACCATGGAGCAAAAGGCCGAGATTAAATCGAAGCTATCAGCGGGCGCTTCAGCTCGCGGTCTGGCGAAAGAATATGCTGTCTCGCACCCCACCATCCTAAAGGTGGCGCAGCTTGGCTAACTCGCTCCCCAACGTGCAGACCATGTTCGGCGAGGGTCATAGGAACTGGTGGATCAGCTTCGCCATGTAGATCGCACTCGGTCAATCCAATTGATCCATGTTTGGCGGCTGTTCCGCTTGGGCCGTTTCGGCGTACCCAAAAGAGCCCCGTACGCTATTGCTGTCGGTGATTTCGGGACGTCCTAGTGCCCCTGCTCGGAGGGCACGGAATAATTCGAGCGAACCGGCCAGCTGATGTACGGAACTACCTCCCAATCCCTCGCTTGGAGAAAATGCAAGCACGAAGAAACACTGCTTTGCATGCTTGCATAGTAAGTGCTATAAATGCAAGCATCGACCAAGGAGGATGCAAGCATGCGCGAATCGAAAGCCATTGGCGGTGCTGCCCGAGCGAAAGCGCTTAGTCCGGAAGTGCGCAGTGCCATTGCGAAGAAAGCCGCGCTCGCACGTTGGGGGGAAAGCTTGCCGAAGGCAACTCATGGTTCCCCCGACAAGCCCGTCCGTATCGGCGACATAGAAATCCCCTGTTATGTGCTTCCGGACGAAACGCGCGTCCTATCGCAAAGCGGTCTGTACGCCGCACTTGGGATATCCAAGGGCGGAGGTCGAGGTGGCGAGCGAAAAATTACCGCCTTGATGGACAGAATAGAGCGTAACGGGGTACAAATCGATGATTTGGTAAAGCGCGCAAGCTCCACCATACGTTTTGTTCCTCCGCACGGTGGAAACCCAGCAGACGGCTACGAAGCAACGATCCTCCCGGACATATGTTCCGCGCTTATAAAGGCCGACCAGAAAGGGGTTCTCGACTCCCGATACAAATACTTGGCTGAGCGCGCGGCTATCTTGCAGCACGGTTTTGCGACATTGGGAATTATTGGGTTGGTGGACGAAGCCACCGGATACCAGAATGTACGTGCTCGCGACGCCCTGCAGGCTTTCTTGGACAGGTTTTTGCGCCGAGAACTGGCCGCTTGGGTCAAAACGTTTCCTGATGAGTTTTTCGAGCAACTTTTTCGACTTAAGCGCTGGCGGTGGAAGGGAACCTCGCGACGCCCGGGCGTGGTTGGACATTACATTAACGACCTTATCTATGATCGACTCGGCCCGGGTGTGCTAGACGAACTCCAGCGGCGTAATCCTGTTGATGCGAATGGGCGTCGAAAGGCCAAGCACTTTCAGTGGCTTACGGAGGACATCGGAAATCCCGCGCTCGCGCAACATATGTACGCGACGATCGGCTTTATGCGCTCCCATGACGATTGGGAGGCGTTCAAGACACATTTCAGTCGGGCTTTTCCTAAGCGAGGCGAAAATCTTTCGTTGGCGCTGGACTATCAATCAGACACGAAACGTCCATGACGAAAGTACGCCCCGCATCCTACGATAGCTCGCCGAGGCTAATCTTCAGAATCAAGGATGAGCGACGCTTTAATGTCGTGGCTCATTACGGGGACTGATCCACATGCACGCATATTATTCTCTTCGCGCCGGAAGCAACCCGAATCCAAGTGGCCTACCGCTCGCCGACGTGATTGATCTGTTTACGCGGGTTTTTGCTCTGCTTAGGCAAGATGGATACTTTGATGAAGCGTTCGGGTTCACCTGCGTTGATGCCGGGGACGTCGATGGAAAAGTACGGGACGTCGGGCTCGAAATATTGCTAAATGTCCGAAAGAAGGGGTTGTGGCCCATCGAGGAGGCAGCATCGATGTACAAGGAAGATGACCTATTCGACATGATCGAATTTCTCTTCCAGTATGTCTCAAAACCAGTCGATGGGACAATGCATTCGTATGCGGGCTGCGGGATGCATTGGGAGACGTTTAACAAACGAGATGGCCAGCAGGACTTTCGCGAAAAGATCAACGCTGTACTGTCCCACTACGAGAAGCGGTTCGCGCTTTCTGAGAATGGTCAGGTGCTGCACGAACCGGAATCAGGATTTGAACCCATCTTTAATGCCGATATACCGTCTGACGATGCAAACGTCTCGGGCCGTGTGGCGGCGGCAACATTGCAGTATCGGAGACATGGTGCAACGATCGCTGATCGCCGCCAGGCAGTTCGTGAGTTGGCTGACGTGCTGGAATACCTGCGGCCAAAGATGAAGGAATTGATCACGTCGAAGGACGAGGCTGATTTGTTCAATATTGCGAATAACTTTGGAGTGAGGCATCACAATGAAAAGCAAAAAACCGGCTATGACGCATCGCTCTGGCTAAGCTGGATGTTTTACTACTATCTGTCGACCATACATGTGGTTCTTCGAAAGATGCGTCGGGAGTAGCGGCGGTCAGTCGCAGCCACCATGTGGCATAGCATTACCTTCTGTATAGCCGCTACGCTAACATCATTCCTTGCCGCATATCCAGACCAACCATCTGCCGGCTTCTCGCAATCGAGGGGCTGCAGTCAGATGAAGGTCCGACTGGCATAATTGGTCGAGCAGGGCCACCGATTGAAAAACAATTCCAAACGATCATGATCGACGATCTAACCAAACTACCAGATTATCCGGCTCTCCAGCAATTTGCCCGTGCGCTATGGCGTAACGGCTCCATTCGAGGCGCCGCGGTTCTGATCGGTGCGGGCTTTACCAAGAATGCGATCCGTCCTGGGATGGATACACCGCCACCGCCGCTTTGGTCCGATCTCGCACGCGATCTGGTCGACCAACTCTATTCCGGCGCAAAACACCAGGCTCCGACAAATCCGCTAAGAATCGCCGAGGAGTATCGAACGTATTTTGGGCAGGCTGCCATGGACGACTTCATCCGTGCGCGGTTTCCAGATCGCGCTTGGTTACCCGGCCAATTGCATACCGAGCTCCTGGAATTTCCTTGGTCCGACATCCTGACGACCAACTGGGACACCCTCCTTGAGCGGGCAGCGGAAAGTGCAGTAGACGCAACATATGATGCTGTTCGCTCAGAAGCAGACCTTCCGCACGCACGGTCGCCGCGTATTGTTAAGCTGCACGGGTCAATCGGAGATATCGGACCGTTGATCTTTGCGGAAGAGGACTATCGTACGTACCCGGCCAAGCACGCGGCGTTTGTTAATCTTGCACGGCAGATATTTATCGAGAATGAACTGTGTCTCTTGGGTTTCTCCGGCGATGATCCAAATTTCCTTCAGTGGGCTGGCTGGGTCCGCGACCAACTGGGTGGGAATGCTCGCCGTATCTACCTTGTAGGGAATCTTGACTTGCTACCTGCGAGACGGAAATTCCTAGAGTCCCATAATATCGCTCCGATCGACTTTGCACCTATTGTTGGCAATGTATCCCCAGCGGAAAAGCATGCGACAGCAACGCGCCTCTTCTTTGATGCGCTGAGGGCGGCAAAGCCCATTCCACTGCATGAATGGCCGTTGACATCATCCAGCCTCTATCCGCTCCGAAGCTCAGGAACTGATGTGTTTCAGCGTGTTCGCATAGATGACGCTTTCGCAGCCGAATTGCTCGACAAAACGGCGGCGCTGTTGAAGGCCGACCGGGAACGATATCCTGGATGGTTTGTCTGTCCGCGGAGGTTTCGCCAAAGCCTTCAATATGGCGGCGACGAGGCTTGGCTTTTGCGTGCGCCAGTGCTTGCGCACTTCGACTATGCGCGACGCGCAGAAATTCTTTACGAACTTCTATGGCGTCGTACGACCGGCTTCCATCCGCTGCCGGAGCAACTGGTCCACGCCATCACGCAGCTCCTCGAAGCGGTCGAAACCGAAGTCGAACCAAGTCGTCGTGGCGATTTTGCAGTTGCGCTGATGCGGCACGCGAGGCTGTCGAACGACGACGATACCTTGGACCGGTGGGGGAAATTTATAGAGGCAGATGCCTCGGCGGGTGACTCCATCAGAATGGACGCGCAATACCAGAAATGTTTGCGCGCCAGAGACCGGTTGAACCTGCATGCGCTATCAACGGGGTTAGCTGCCCTCGAGTCGGACGACCCGATCTGGCAGATACGTCGCGCTGCGCTACTTACCGAAATAGGGCGTTACGTTGAAGCGACGAAGTTAATCAAGGATGCGACCGTCGAACTGGAGAAGCGACACAGGTTAGATAGGTTTTCCCTTTGGATTAAAGCCCGACTCGGGTGGGCCGCCTGGTTGAGCCGTGGCATGGATGCAGCGAATTTCAAACGACGATCCGACACGACACGACCGCGAGAATTCAAAGACCTCCTCATCGATCCATTGCAAGAAATCGAACACATCGAAAGTCAGGCACAAGAAATCGCATCGAAGCAGCGTAAAAGCGATGTGGAGGTCGTTCCGTTATTCGATCCTGGACACTATCGTGACTCCTCCGGAGAGGAGCTGGGCAACGCGCTTTCCGTACTCTACGAGCTCGACCAGTTAATTGAAGTGGTGGGGCTGCCAATTCGCATTAACAATGTCGGCATTTGTAGTGGAGCTGTAATCAGCAGTGTAAAAATAACGTACCAGCGGACCGTTGATTGGTACGCTTGGTTGCTTCGCGCGCTACATAGTCATTTCGATGAATCTTTCAACCGGTACTTCGGGCGCGTCGCGATTGCGCAGCTTGCGCCTGAGGTGAGTGGTGAACTTATTTCCATCGTAAATCAGGCAATCTCCTACTGGTTTGATCTCGTTAAAGTATCGCAAAGCCCAGAGCATCGCGACGACCTGATGCACGCCGGGGACCAGCTAAGACTGCACCTGACTGTTTTATCGCGCCTGACGGTCCGAATGTCCGAGGACGAGGCTCAACGTGCATTCGAACGCGCGCTTGAACTGGCCAAGGATTCACTCATATGGCACCACTGGTTGCTTGAGGCGCTGGGCGAGCTTGCGAATTACGCGCTAGCGGCAATCTCAAGTGAACGACAAGGAAAGCTGGCGCTCGTTTCAATGGAGTTTCCGCTCTCCATCGAGAAAGGGGTCGATAAACGTTTCTGGCCATCGATTGTTCAGGCTGCATGGGAGTCGACGCCGGACAGATCGCAAGATCATGGGCGATGGAAACATCGTGTCGATCAACTCATACAAGCAGCACGGAAAAGCCAGCCTGCACGAGAAGAGGCAGTTTTGCGGCTTGCTTACCTTTCGATTCACAAAGTGCTAACAACCGAGGAAGACTCAGCATTCGGGGATGAGTTGTGGTCGGACACAGATGGGCAGGAGGATGCACTTCCTTCTACCACCGGTTTACTGGTTAGTACCATCGCTCAACTGCCTTCCCCCACGAGTATTGACGCATCATCACGTGTACGCGAGAGACTTTTCGGTGTCGACCTCCAAGCCATTCTTGCATTGCCACAGCCATTGGACTCACGGGTTCTTGCAGACAAGCAGTCCCACTTTGCATCGCTGTTACATGCCAAACAAATTGGTTTGACATTGGAAGATCATCAGGCTGTTCGGCTCTTTGATCAATTGGTAAGTTGGACACCGATGAAACCCGATCCCCATGATCCGTTTGGGACGTCTATGGCCAACGACTTCACTGACAGAATGCTAACCCTTGTCGGCCCTATCCTGGGGAACGCTGTTATACCGGCGATGACCGACGCCGACAGAACCGAGCAGCGCGCACGTGCGCTTTTAGAATTTATATCTCGTACGAAGGCATGGCACGGCCTTCTAGGTCTTCCTTACTTCCTTGTCGCGTCTCCGAGCATGATCTACGAAGTTGCGACGATGGTGAGACGGGGATTGGTTGGCACTTTGCATCAGCGCGTCGCCAACGCAACGGCGGCTCTCGTGCGTTGGGCCGCACTTGTTAAGGATCGAGTATTGTCTGAACTGCCGAGCGCTCTCATCGAGCAATTGATTGCGACGATCGAGACGCGACACGAGCATGGACTACATACCCTTTTGGACGCGGCGTTTGTTTTGCTGAAAGACGGATTTATCAGAGACGCGCGTCCCGTTCGATTGATGGGGGCAATCGCTGATCTTCTGGTTGAAACAGAGTATGCCGATATCGATATAGCTAGCCGAAAGGCTGTGTCGGTTTCGCTTGTCCGTGTCGAGTGTGTGAAGCTAGCGATGGCGCTTCGAGAACACGTAGACGATGACGGCACTCTATCCGCATGGATCAACGCGGGAAAATATGATCCTCTGCCCGAGGTCCGCTTTAGCGCGAATCAAGCGTGAGCGTGTGCAGGTGGTGTCGTTCACAGGGTCTCTGACAAAAGGTGTTCTCGTATCATCGAAGGTTATTCGCCTCAAAGCGGCCACCCGTCGTTCGAACTCGAGGAGCCGCTTCCGGCTGGTGAACTGAGCCCGTTGCTGGCCAAACTGCACTAGAGTGACAAGCCGTCGGTTGATGTCGGAGGCTGCAGGATAAACCGATCAACCGTTGCAGCAATCTGTTCGGCAGTACGTTTCAGAAGCGCGACGGACCAATACCTTCACCCGACAGCTTTCACCGCCTCATAGCGGCGTTTGCGACGCGTCTTCTCGCGCGTTATCCGCGACAGGAACCCGCATTGAGCGCACCAGTTCCCAGCAGAGGCTATTTGTCGGGGGCGCGCCCACCACCGATGACCTCGCGCGCACTCCCATTCGAGCTTTGTCTGGTTATCAACGTAGGTATCGGACAGACACCGCCCGCCACGTTCCGCCGCAATAGCATGCATCGTCTCGATGCCTCGCCGCTGCCGGTCTTCGGTGCGGCACGTCGGACACCAGCTCCCTTTAAGAATCTCTGAGCCCCACGCCAACCATTCGTGCCCTCGCTCACACTGGAACGGATAGCGGGTCTGTATGCGTTGGTAACCTGATGCCAGGCATTTGCCGCCTCGACGTACGGCTACCCGCTGAAGCTCCGCCAGTCCATCCGGTCGACGTGCCCTCTCGTAGACGCATTGCGGGCACCACGCCTCGCGCATGACTTCGATGCCGCTCGTTTCCCACTCGTGTCCCTGAACGCATCGAAACCTGTACTGTGCGGACTTTCCTTCGTACACCGTGGACAGACACTCCCCGCCGCGTTCGCGGGCGCGGTTCTGTATCGGGAGAAGCCCGCCTGCGGCCCATAGCTGACGTTCGGCCCTTCTCATGTTTGAGCAGATCGGGCACCAGCAGCCCCGAAAGATGGTGGCGGCGGTCGTTTCAAACTCGTGGCCGATTGCGCAAACGAACCGGTATCGACCCTTCAATCCAAGATACGTGCTGGTCAGACAGTGACCACCCGACTGTCGGGCGATATCGTGCATGCGCTTCATGCCATCTTCGACCAGGCAATCCGGACACGCGATGCGGGCGATGCGTAACAGTTGTTGACCGCCGCGCTCCCACTCGTGACCCCGCTCGCATCTCAATCGATACCGGACGTTCTGTCCGCGCCAGCTTGCATCAAGCAAGGACAATCCGGCATCGACAAACTTGCTGCGAATCTGGTCCAGCTGTTCGTCGCGCAAACGCTGGGCGGACAGATCGGCTGCTTCCGTCCGGTGCCGGAGTAAAAGCGAGACGGCCTGGTAAGCGGTTGAAATGTGCCCTTCCTGCGCAAGCGCAGCCTGCGTAAAAGTCAAACCGTCGATCAGAACAGCACGCGCCATTGCCGCGCTGCGATCCGATATCGGTCTTCCCAGCTTACCCGGCCGCCTTGCAGCCGCTACCAGCGTCTCGAATTCCTCGCGCGTGAGGCTCGGCAGGTCAGGGGGCCGACGTGGCATGCTGTTTTCTCTCCTGAAAGTGATCGGGTCATTCGATTCCGGGCAGCTCGCTGTCTTTCTTCGCGA
>NZ_FNCJ01000017.1 GCF_900100735.1 Paraburkholderia phenazinium
TCAGGCATCAGGCATCAGGCATCAGGCATCAGGCATCAGGCATCAGGCATCAGGCATCAGGCATCAGGCATCAGGCATCAGGCATCAGGCATCAGCGCCTCGCCGTGGCGGCCGGCGCCCTTCGCAAACCGCAGCGCGCCCGCTACGCCTTCCGCGAACACCGCCTGATAACCGCCTGCACCTTCACGACGCAACGCCTCCGGCAGATCGTCGAGCACGCTGTTCTCGAGGGCCGAGCGGCGGTCCGCCAGCAGCGCGGCTTGCGGAAACGCAGCCAGTTCCGCCGCGAGCTGCTCGGCCGCGGCGCGTGCGGCGCCGGTCGCCACCACCCGGTTGGCGAGCCCGAATGCCAAGGCCTCCTGAGCACCGAGTGCGCGCCCAGTCAGGATCAGGTCCAGGGCGCGCGATAGCCCGATCAGCCGCGGCAGCCGGATCGTCCCCCCGTCGATCAGCGGGATGCCGACCCGCCGGCAGAACACGCCCAGCACCGCGTCCTCCTCGACCACCCGCAAGTCACACATCGCGGCCAGTTCCAGTCCGCCTGCGACCGCGTAGCCGGCAATCGCGGCGATCACCGGCTTGGTGAAGGCCATGCGGGTCGGCCCCATCGGTCCCGGGCCGCTGCCGTCGGCATGCAGTTCGTTGCGGCGCGCGTCGTCGCCGAGCGCGCTCAGGTCGGCGCCCGCGCAGAAGGTGCCGCCCGCTCCGAACAGCACCGCGACGCGCCACGCCGGTTCCGCTTCGAAGCGCCGGAACGCGGCGCTCAACGCGTCGGCAGTCGGGCGGTCGACCGCGTTGCGGCATACTGGCCGCTCGAGCACGATCGTGGCGATTGCATCATTTGCATCATTTGCATCGTTCGCTTCGATCCTCACGGACTCGCCGAAGTGTTCTGAAGTCATCGTCGTCTCCCTCACTGGCTGCATCCGCCAGAATGCGTTTTATGCTGACTGATTATTGCCGGGCGTTGTCACATATACTTCATGAGCGAACCGTAGCGTAAGCGCTTTTTGCCAGAGTCGGTGCCTGGGCACCGGCCTGCCGAGTCCGCACTTGTCATTGCTCATGTCATCGCCCACGCCCCTTCTCGAACCTTCCATGGCTGAACCGATATGGATCGTTCCCCTGTATGAACACCCGTGGTACGACCATGTGCGCTTAAAGCGCGTGTTCGTAGCCGACGCGACGCGTCATCAGGTCGTGTTGGTCGACGCCCGCAAGCTGCTCGAGTGCGCAAGCCGCGACAACACCGACTATGTGCTGAAACCCGTCGCCGAGTGGCATGCGGGCAAGGTGCGCGGCATTCGCGAGTTTCTCGATCCGGAGAATCCGCGCATCCCGCAGATGCCTTACGTGACGGTGTCGACCCGCCGCGCGCCCGGCATGATGGGCTGGCTTAGGCTCGAGCACGAGGGCGTGGTGGCGTTCCGCAACGGCCAGCATCGCGCGCGCTATCTGGCCGAAGCCGGGGCACGCTGGTTTCCGGTGGAAGTCGCGGAACGCGAGGCGGCCTTGCTGCGTGAAGTGTGCGGTGCCGCTGACGACGCGCGCACCGCGATTCGCCAGACCATGGACACCGGAGCGCGCTAGGTCAGCACGGCGCTGGCCCCGTGCGGCTAGCCGCTAGCCGCGCGCCGGCACCAGATTGCGCGGCGTGCCGTCGCGCCAGGCCGCTACATTGCCGAGCGTCGTCTGGGCGATTTCGTTCATCGCCTCGCGAGTGAAGAATGCCTGATGAGCGGTCACGATCACATTGGGGAACATCAACAGACGCGCCAGCACGTCGTCCTGCAGCGGCAGGTTCGAATGATCCTCGAAGAACAGGCCGCCTTCTTCCTCGTAGACATCGAGCCCGAGGTTGCCGAGCTGGCCGCTCTTGAGCGCGCCGATCAGCGCGTTGCTTTCGACGAGGCCGCCGCGCCCGGTATTGATCAGCATCGCGCCGCGCTTCATCTTGGCGAGCGCCGCCTCGTCGATCAGATGGTAAGTGTCCGGCACCAGCGGACAGTGCAGGCTGACGATGTCGCTTTGCGCGAGCAGCGTCTCGAGCGGCACATAGCGCGCGCCGAGCGCCAGCAGATCGTCTGCCGGCGTGCCGGGGTCGTATGCGAGCACCTGCATGCCGAAGCCTGCCATGATCCGGCCAAACACCCGCCCAATCATCCCGGTGCCGATCACGCCCGCGGTCTTGCCGTGCAGATCGAAACCGAGCAATCCATGTAGCGAAAAATCGCCCTCGCGGGTACGTGCTGCCGCACGCGCGAGGCGCCGGTTCAACGCAAGGATCAGCCCAACCGCATGCTCGGCGACCGCGTGCGGCGAATAGGCCGGCACGCGCACCACGGCGATTCCCAGGCGCTGCGCGGCCGCCAGATCGACGTGATTGAAGCCTGCCGAGCGCAGCGCAATCAGGCGCGTGCCGCCCGCATGCAGCCGCTCGAGGACGGCGGCGTCAGCGCGGTCGTTGACGAACGGGCAGACCACCTCGAAGCCCTCCGCCAGCACCGCCGTTTCGACGTCGAGATGCGATTCCTGAAAGTGCAGGTCGTACCCGTACGCGGCATTTGATTCGTGAAACGTGTCGCGGTCGTACTGGCGGCTGCTGAACAGGATCATGCGCATGAGGCTCTCCGCGGAGGACATGCCGCTAGTTTAATCGTCGCGCGGCGCGTGCAGGCTGGTGCGCCGCTCACCTCCCATGAGTGGCGTCAGGTTTTGCGCGGGCGTCGGCTCCGGCGGCGCTGTCTCGCCGGCGCTAACGGTGGCCTGCAGGAAATAGGCAAGCGTGTGCTCGACGAACGAGCGCGTTTTCGCCGGCAGGAACTGGCGGTTCGGATAGACGATCGACACCTTGACGTCGGGATCGTCCACCCGGTGGTCTCCCATCACGCGCGTCAAGGCGCCGCTTGCCAGGTCGTCCGCCACCATCTGCCAGGGCAGGATCGCAATGCCCATCCCGGCCAGCACGCCGAGCCGCACCATCATCGCGCTGTTGACCGAATACACGGGTTGCAGCGTGATTTCTTCGGTGCGCTGCGCTGGCCCGGCAAAGTGCCAGTTGGCGCCGCGCTGTTCAGTCGGCAGTCCGATGAAGGCATGTAGCGCGAGTTGCCCGGGTGCATAAGGCGTGCCGTGCTCGGCCAGGTAGCCAGGCGTCGCGCAGACCACCAGCGAATGCGTGCCGAGCGGCCGCTCGATCAGATCGTGGCCCTGCGCCGAGAAACCGGTGACGATGCCGACGTCGTAACCTTCTTCGATCAGGTCCACGTGCCGGTCGGTCAGCGTCAGGCGCACGTTGACCTTCGGATAATGCCGGCGGAAGCCATCGAGCAAGGGTGTCAGCGAAAGCAACGAGAGCGCGCCGGAGGCGACCAGCCGCAGCGTGCCGCCGGGCTCGGCCTGGGTATCGCCGAGTGCGTTCTCGAGGCGGTCGAGTTCTTCGAGCAGACCGCGGCAACCCTCCAGGTAGCGCGTGCCGGCTTCGGTGAGGGCGACGTTTCGCGTAGTGCGGTTGATGAGCCGGGTTTTAAGGTGAGCTTCGAGTGTGGCGATCGAACGTGTGACAAGTGCATTCGACACGGCGAGTTGCTGGGCTGCGCGGCGGAAGCTCTCTGTCTCCGCAACTCTTACGAAAACGCGCATTGCATGAATCTGGTTCATTGGTATTCGCCTTTTGTGCTTGTTGGAAAACCGGGTGGTGTTTTACCCAGCGGCACAGCTGCCAAATCAAGGAATCGTCCGGACCAGCGGTACTACAGGTACTACGGGCACTACAGCGTCTGTTGAAAATAATATTGACTATCACACGGAATTACAATATCTATTGAACTCACTTGATGAATGATTCCGGTTCATGGGAATTTCCCAAAGTTGTCTAAGCGATCTGAGAGGGATCGGGAATTGGCCGAATTCACTTGATTCGAGCAGCAATTGACGGGCGAGCCGTCCATATAAGCGAATTTCCCGGTGGTTGGGCCACTTCACGAGGAATCGATGCGCATCTCCAATCCAGCTTGTACAGCCCGCTGTCGCGGCACTGCCGCATCGCCCGTCTGGATGCCGGGCACCTCATGACGATGCAATAAATTCTTAATTGAATGACCTAGGTCACGCGTGCGAGGCGTTGGGCTTGTCGCGTCCATAGCGAATGCGCAGAATCGGTTTTTGTAAATTTCGAGGCAATTTTTTTCGCTTTTGTCATAAATCCACGGTAAAGCGGCGAACTACAACATGATCGTTGAATTGCTCAGGTCGCAGCCGGAAATCGCGCTGTTTGCGAGTCTCGCTCTCGGATATTTCATTGGCTCCTTCAAGATCGGACCAATCCAGCTTGGCGGTGTTTGCGGCACTTTGATCGTAGCGCTGCTACTCGGGCAAACCGGTGCACGGCTCGCCCCGGATCTAAAAAACATTGCTTTTGCCCTGTTTATCTTCGCGTTGGGATTTACCGGTGGCCCGCAATTCTTCGCCAATATCGGGCGCGGCTGGCGCTACGGCTTGTTGTCGATCGTCGAAATCGTCTCGGTGCTGGTGCTGGTGATGATCGCGGTGTTCGCGCTGCGGCTCGATGCGGGCACGGCGGCGGGACTGCTGGCCGGCGCCGCCACCGAGTCGGCGGTGATCGGCACCGCTTCGGAGGCGATCTCCAAGCTGGGCTTCGCCGACGCCGAAACCGCGCGCCTGCAGGCCAACATCGTGACCGCATACAGCGTCAGCTACCTGTTCGGCCTGATCACCATCGTGCTGTTCACCAGCCAGTTCGCGCCGTTGCTGTTGCGCGTCAATCTGCGCGAGGACGCCCAACGCGTGTGGCGCAAGCTGGGCGGCGACGGCGCGCTCGACGAAGGCCAGCGCATGGGTGCGCCTGCGCTGGTCAGCCGGGCCTTCCGCATTGGCCCGGCGGCGGGACAGACGATCGGCGCGCTCGAGCAACGCTACGGCTGCAACCTGACCGTCGAGCAGGTGGAGCGCAACGGCGCGAGCCTTCCGCTCGAACCGAACTTGCTGCTCGCCGACGGCGATTTCGCACTGGTGGCCGGCCGGCGCGAGGCGCTGGTGACGGCCGCCGCGGCTCTCGGCACGGAAATAGCCGACGAGCGCTTCGGCGCGCTCGCGGTCGAACGCGTGGACGTGGTGTTGACGCGGCGCGAGGCAGACGGCCTCACTGTCGCCCAGTTGCGCGAGCGGGCCGACCCGGCGCAAGGGCGGGGCGTCTACATCGCCGCGGTGACACGGCTCGAGACACGGGTGCCCGCCTTGCCGGGCACCGAACTCAACCGCGGTGACGTGCTCACGCTGGTCGGTGCAAAGGCCGACGTGGCGCGCGGCGCGCGCCAGCTCGGTTATGTGCTCGCCGCTACACAGAAGACCGATTTCGTGTACCTCGGGCTGGGCGTCTTGCTCGGTATGGCGATCGGCCATCTGGGCGGCCGCATCGGCGGGGTGTCGGTGGCGCTGGGCACGGGCGGCGGCTGCCTGCTCTCGGGCCTGCTGTTCGGCTGGATCCGCTCGCGCTATCCGCTGGTCGGTTCGCTGCCGTCCGCCGCGGCGCAGATCCTCAAGGACTTCGGGCTGGCCACCTTCATCGCCGCAGTCGGCCTCTCCGCCGGCCCCGATGCGATCAAGCTGGTTCGCGAGTACGGCGTCGCCTTGCCGTTCGTCGGGATTCTGATGGTGCTGGTGCCCGGGCTCCTGTCGCTATGGATCGGCCGCATGTTTCTCAAACTCGAAACCCCGATGCTGCTCGGTGCGATCGCCGGGCAGCAGTGCAGCACGCCGGCCATCAGCGCGCTGGTCGGTGTGACCGGCAATTCGACGCCCGTGATCGGCTACACGATCACGTACGCGCTCTCCAACATCCTGCTGCCGTTGATGGGGCCCGTGGTTGTCGGGCTGGCCGGGAAGTTCGGCTAGGCGCAGCACAGAGCCGCGGACGGGAGTGCCACGACGTCCGCAGGCATTCAAATCAGGCAGTACGGTCATCATTCATAGCGAGGGCACGATGGACTGGCTACACCACATCTTTCATAAGTCACCGGAGATAGCGTTATTTCTCTCCCTGGCGGTCGGCTACTACGTTGGCCAGATCAAATTCGGCAAGTTCCAGCTCGGCGGGGTGGGCGGTTCGCTGCTCGCCGCCGTGGTGATCAGCCAGGCCGGTGTCACGATCGACAACGGCGTGAAGTCGGTGATGTTCGCCGTGTTCATCTACGCGGTCGGCTACGACTCGGGACCGGGCTTCTTCAACTCGCTGAACCGCAAGACGCTGCGCGAAATCGCCATGGCGATCTTCCTTGCTGTGTCGGCGCTGGTGACGGTGGTTGTGTGTGCGAAGCTGTTTCACCTCAACAAGGGGCTCGCTGCAGGACTTGCGGGCGGTGCGCTGACCCAGTCGGCCATCATCGGCACGGCGGGCGATGCGATTGCGCGTCTCGGTTTGCCGGCCGACCAGATCAAGTCGCTGCAGTCCGACGTCGCGATCGCCTACGCGGTGACCTACGTGTTCGGCTCGCTCGGGGCGATCATCGTCTGCGTGAATATCCTGCCGAAGTTCATGGGGCAGGGCTTGCGAGAGGCGTCGATCGAGGCGGAGAAGGAACTGGCCGGTAATGCACCGGCCACGACGCCAGGGCAGTTGTCGGCGTTGCCGGAGGTGGTGGGGCGGGCGTACAAGATCGATGTCAGCGCCGGGAAAACGGTCAAGGCAGTCGAAACCCTGCATCAGGACATGTTGACGATCGAGCGGATCAAGCGTGCCGGTAAGAGCGTGGAGCCGACCCCCGATCTGACGTTGCAGCTCAACGACGAAGTGCTGGTGGTAGGCCGCCGTGAGGCGGTGGTCGCATTCGGCGCGAACGGCAACGAGATCGCCAACGCCGAGGACATTGGCGTCGTGATGCAGACGCGCCAGGGCGTGTTCACGCGCAAGGGCATGAATCACACGACGATCGCCGAAGTGCGTCAGAACGTGGACCGCGATCTGCGCCACGGCGTGTATATCGAAGGCGCGACACGCGCCGGCCAGCCGCTGCCGATCCTGCCGGAAACGAAGCTCGAACACGGCGACGTGATCACCTTCTACGGCTCGCCGAAAGACACCAAGCGTGCTGTCGATGCAGCCGGTTACGAGTTGCCGTACAGCAACAAGACCGACTTTATCTACATGGGTGTCGGCCTTGTACTCGGCTTGCTGATCGGGCTGATCGTTCTGAATGTGGGTGGGATTCCGCTCACGCTCGGCTCGGGTGGCGGCTGCCTGCTGGCGGGCCTGCTGTTCGGCTGGATGCGCGGCAAGCATCCGATGTATGGCGTGTTGCCCTCGGCCGCCTCGCAGTTGCTGAAGGACTTCGGGCTCGCCGCCTTCGTCGCGGTGGTGGGGCTGAATTCCGGCCTGCAAGCGGTGGTGACGGTCAAGCAGAGCGGCATGACGATCTTCCTGCTGGGTGTGTTCGTCACGCTGTTCCCGCTGCTCTTGACCATGCTGTTCGGCCGCTATGTGCTCGGTTACAAGAACGCCGCGATTCTGGCCGGCGCGCTGTCCGGCTCGCGCAGCGCCAACCCGGCTTTCGGCGGCGTGCTCGACAAGGCGGAAAGCGCGGTGCCCACCGTGCCGTTCGCCATCACCTACGCGATCGCCAACGTAGCGCTGACGCTGCTCGGGCCGCTTGTCGTGGGTCTCGTGTAACGCGGGTCCAGTCTCACAGGCACGACTCGCAACCCTCATTCCTTCACGCCGGCGCTGCGCGCAGGAGCGCGCCCCCGCCGGCGTATTCACCCTTGCAATGGAGAACGCATCATGGCAAAAGACAAAAGTGAAAGCGAACAGGCGAAGCTAGCCGCACTCAGCCCGTTCGAACTGAAGGACGAACTGATCAAGGCCGCCGGCGGCGGCGCGGTAGAGCGGGCCGCGAACGTGTCGATGCTCAACGCCGGGCGCGGCAACCCGAACTTCCTCGCGACGATTCCGCGCCACGGCTTCTGGCAACTCGGGCTCTTCGCGATGCGCGAGTCGGAGCGTTCGTTCGCATTCATGCCCGAGGGCGTGGGCGGCTTCCCGCGCCGCGACGGACTCACGGAGCGCTTCGATCTGTTCCTGCGGGAAAACAAAGGTGTGCCAGGCATCGATTTCCTGCGCGGCGCCGTTTCATACGTGCGCGATCAACTGGGTCTGTCGGCCGGCGACTTCCTGTATGAAATGTGCGAAGGCATCCTGGCCTCGAACTACCCGGTGCCGGATCGCATGCTGAAGCTCTCGGAGATCATCGTCGGCCAGTACCTGCGCCGCGAGATGATCGGCAAGCATCCGTTCGTCGGTGAGTTCGACATCTTCGCGGTGGAAGGCGGCACCGCGGCGATGACCTATATCTTCAACACGCTGCGCGAGAACCATCTGATCAGGGCGGGCGATACGATCGCGCTCGGCATGCCGATCTTCACGCCGTACATCGAGATTCCGCGTCTGAACGACTATCAGCTCAATGTCGTCAATCTCGAAGCGACGGTGGAAAGCGGCTGGCAGTATTCGAAGAAGGAACTCGACAAGCTGCGCGACCCGATGGTGAAGGCGTTCTTCCTCGTCAATCCGAGCAATCCGCCTTCGGTGAAGATCAACGACGAGAGCCTTCAATACATTGCCGAGATCGTCAAGGAACGCCCGGACCTGATCCTGCTGACCGACGACGTGTACGGCACCTTCGCCGACGACTTCGTGTCGCTGTTCGCCCTCGCGCCGAAGAACACGATTCTGGTGTACTCGTATTCGAAGTACTTCGGTGCGACCGGCTGGCGTCTCGGCACCATCGCGACGCATCGCGACAACGTGCTCGACCGCCTCCTCGGCGAATTGCCGAAGGACGTGAAGAAGGAACTGCACACGCGCTACGAGTCGATTACAACCGAGCCGGACAAGCTGAAGTTCATCGACCGTCTGGTGGCCGACAGCCGAACCGTGGCGCTGAACCACACTGCGGGCCTGTCGACGCCGCAGCAGGTGCAGATGGTGCTGTTCTCGCTGTTCTCGTTGATGGATACGCCGGACGCCTACAAGAACGCGTTGAAGCGCCTGATTCGCAGCCGCAAGCAGGCGCTGTACGAAGAGGTGGGCATCTCCTTCGAAGACGACGATCCGAACCAGGTCGACTACTACACGATTCTCGACATCGAGTTTCTCGGCGAGCGGATGTTCGGACGCAAGTTCGTGGAGTGGCTGCTCAAGAATACCGAGCCGAGCGAGTTGCTGTTCCGGCTCGCGCGCGAGGCGCGGGTGGTGCTTCTGCCGGGCAAGGGCTTCGGCACGCAGCATCCGTCGGGCCGGGTGTCGCTCGCGAACCTCAACGAGTCCGACTACCGCCAGATCGGCCGCGCCATGCGCAAGCTGATCGAGGAGTATGTCGAACGCTACAACAAGGACACCGGCAGCAAACTCGACAAGCACGCGGTGAAGTAAACGCGTGAGCGGGTAAGCGTGGGCCATCGGCCCGCGCCGCGGGCGACTGGCATTGTCAAACGCACTGTCAAAGAACTTGCACAATCGCCCGGATCGGTGAATGATCGGTACAGCGGCCTCGCCAGCGTCACAATTGGCGAGGCCGCTTGCATCTGAGCAGCCTGATTGCCTTGATGAATGCCTGATGGGTAGATTCATAGGCACACTCGGTCGCTGCTGCACTTTGACATCCTCCGTACCGATCAGATCATGCCGACCACATCGTCCACACCCGTACCCTGTCCGGACGTCGAATCGCTCGACGCCATCCTCCCCGAAGAGCCGCTGTTGATGATGGGCGCCGGCCCCGTGCCGATTCCCGCCGCGGTCGCCAAGGCCAACACGGTCGTCATCAACCATCTGGGCGGCACGATGGTGAAGGTGATCGGCCAGGTGAAGACGATGGCGCGCTACGTGTTCCAGACCCACTCGAAGTGGGTGCTGGGCGTGGCCGGTCCGGGTTCGGCCGCGATGGAAATGGCGATCTCCAACCTGGCCTGGACGGGCACCCGCGTGCTTAGCATCAAGAACGGCTTTTTCAGCGAACGGATGGCGGAGATGGGGCGGCGCGTGGGCGCCGAGGTGTCGACGCTCGACGTTGCGGATCGCTCCGTGGCGAGTCTCGACGAGGTGGCCGAAGCGATTCGCCGCGAGCGGCCCGAGATCGTCACGATCGTGCAGGGCGAGACGTCCAACACGGTGGTCAATCATCATCTGAAGGACATCGCCGCGCTGGCGAAAGCAGCGGGCGCGCTGGTGATCGTCGACGCAGTGTGTACGCTCTCCACCATGCCGCTCGAGATGGACGCGTGGGGCATCGACGCGGTGATTACCGGCGGCCAGAAAGGGCTGTCGTCGATTCCGGGCGTCTCGTTGATCGCCTTCTCCGACGCCGCGTGGGAGCGCGTCAAAAACCGCAAGGCGCCGAACGCACACTGGTGTCTCGATGCCTCGCTCGCGGAAAATTTCTGGCACAACGCCGGCTATCACTACACGGCGCCGGTCTCGGGCGTGCTGGCCTTGCATGAGGCGTTGCGCCTCGTGTGTGCGGAGACGCTGGAGAAGCGTTTCGCGCGGCATCTGAAATGCTCGGTCGCGCTGCAGGAAGGCATCACGGCGCTCGGCTTGCAGCTTTATACGCCGGCGGCCTGCCGCCTGAATTCGGTGGTCGGGATCGAGGTGCCGCAAGGCCTGAGTCCTGCCGATATCTGCGGCCATATCTCGCGCCAGCACCAGGTGGAAATCTCCGGCTCGTTCGGCTTGCCGATCGTGCGCATCGGCCAGATGGGCGAGCAGTGCCGCGAACACAACCTGTTCCGCACGCTCCACGCGCTGGGCCGGACCGTGCTGGATCTCGGCGTGGCGGTCGATTTGCCGGCCGGGGTGGCCGCGCTTGAGAAGTCGCTGTCGGGTGGGGCGCGCGGCGTGGCGGCGCGCTAGTTGCGAAGCTGCTGAATGTAGGCGCGGGCCGGTATGCGCCGGCTTGCCCTCGCCGGACGGTGTGTCCCCGTTAGCCGAACTTTGCAGCAATTGCGCGTCAGATTGACGCGGTTGCCGTCGATTTATGGGATGTGGCGCCGAGCTGCGACTGCACGCCACGTGCCAAGCTCTCCATTCCTTACTATTATTACACTTGTCTGATGAGGTAAATCAAAGGCAACCAGGGCAACAGTGATTTCTCATGTGAGGTCTCACGCCCCGCCTGTAAAGGGGGTACGAAATGAGCAATACCATCTACGACGAACGCCTCGCGCTTCTGCAGGCGATTGCAACTGACGTCCTCGGCATCGACAAGCTCGAACCGACCGCCAAACCGACTGCGGACTTCCGCATCGTCAATATCGAACATCTCATCGTGGCGCTCGAGGCGGCTTACGATGCCGGCCTGGTGGTCGGGCGGCGGGTCGCCCGCGAAGGTAACGGCGGCGCGCAGCCGACCGATGAGGTGTATTTCCCGTAATTCCTGTCAGCGACTGGACGCTCAGGTCGCTGCGGGCGCGTTGGGCACCCGGGCGTTGCGCAGATACAGCATGGTCGAAAGCGCCACGGCGGCCGCCGAGGCCGTGGCCGCAAACAGAAACACCGACCCATAACCGAAGGCGCCCGCGATATAGCCGGCGAGCGGCCCGGTAATCCCCAGCGACAGGTCGAGAAACACCGAGTACGCCGACAGCGCCGCACCGCGGCTGGCAGGCGGCACCAGTCCGACCGCTTCGACGCCGAGCGCCGGAAACACCAGAGCAAAACCAAAACCCGTCAGCGCGGCCCCGGCCAGCGCGAAGTGCGGCTCGGGCGCGAGCCACAGCATCAGCAGGCCGACACATTCGAACGAGAACGACACAATCGCCACCCGGAAGCCGCCATAGGTCTTGATCGTATTGGCGAACAACAGGCGCGCGCCGATAAACAGCGTACCGAACACGGTCAGCGAGAGCGCGGCATTCGGCCAGTGCCGCGCCGCGTAGAACAGCGTGATGAAGGTGGCGATCGAGCCGAAACCGGCCGATCCGAGCGCCAGCCCGATGCCGTGCGGCAATACCCGCATGAAGACGCTGCGGTACGACATCCGTTCGCCGTGCACGATCGGCACGGCCGCGATGTGCCGGGCAAGGTAGTAGCCAAGCGCCGCCAGCGCGATCACCACGATGCCGAGCGCCGTATAGCCCACCAGATGGGCAATTGCCACTCCAAGCGGCGCGCCGATGGCCAGTGCGCCGTAGGTGGCAATGCCGTTCCACGAGATCACGCGCGCGTTGTGCGACACGCCGACCCGCCCGATCCCCCACAGAATCGCGCCCGTCCCGCACAGGCTCTCGCCGAAACCGAGCACCAGCCGGCTCAACACCAGCAAGCTCAGGCTGAGCGCCGGCCAGTGAGCGCACAACACGGCGAGCAGCAGCATCACGCCGCTCGTGCCGCAGCCGATCAGGCCGATTGCCACCGTGCGCTTGGGCCCGAGCGTGTCGGCCGAGCGTCCTGCGAGGGCGCGCGAGGCGAGGGTCGCCAGGTACTGCACGCTGATCGCCGCCCCCGCGATGATCGCGCTGAAGCCGAGGTCGTCATGGACGTAGCCTGGCAGCACCGCCAGCGGAATCCCGATGGTCAGATAGCAAATAAACGTGAAAAACACGACCGGAATGATCTGCAAAGTGGTCGCAAATTCGCTGCGCGGAGTGGCTGTGTCGGCGGACATGGGGAAAACGAGACTTGAAAACGGCGGGGAGCCATGATTCTCCCATGGAACCGATTCCCTTGCAGGAGTTGCTTAATTATTTTCCCTATAAAAATACGGTGCCGGATCGAAATAAAGGGGGCGTTTTGGCGCGGTAAGCGTCTCTGGGGACGGTGAGATTTCCGTGCGCATGGCCAAAAGAGCGTATTTATGAGAAAAATACGGTAATTAAATGCGCCCTGTATAAGCGCACTTTGCTCCAAACTGATCTCCTTATCGTCGCAACGATATGTCCCGCATGTGTTCCGGGCTATGGGTTGCAAATATTGACGGTGATAGCGTTCGAACCGTCACTGCAGCATGGTCCCCACGGACACAGAAAAACCCGAGAGTACGAGACATGACCCAGCCGATTCGCTTCTACCACCGCAACGCGATCCGCGAGATCAAGGACGCGCCTGTCACCCGCACCGTGCTGCAGTACCTGCGCGAAGACGCGCATTGCACCGGCACCAAGGAAGGGTGTGCCGAAGGCGACTGCGGCGCATGCACGGTCGTGGTCGGCGAGCGCGACGCAGCCGGTGGCGTCAACTTCAAGGCGGTCAACGCCTGCATCCAGTTCCTGCCCACGCTCGACGGCAAGGCGCTCTTCACGGTCGAAGACCTGCGCCAGCCGGATGGTTCGCTGCACCCGGTGCAGGAGGCGATGGTCGAATGTCACGGCTCGCAGTGCGGCTTCTGCACGCCGGGCTTCGTGATGTCGATGTGGTCGCTGTACGAAAAGCACGGCCACGAGCATAGCTGCGCCAACAAGACCGTCCCCTCGCGCGACGACATCAGCAACGCGCTGACCGGCAACCTGTGCCGCTGCACGGGCTACCGGCCGATCGTCGATGCGGCGGTGCGCATGTTCGAAGCGCCCGCGCCGAAGGCGCCGGTCGACCTCGCCGCGCTGTCGGCCAAGCTCGCCACGCTCAAGCGCGGCGAAACCTTCCACTACGAATTCGCCGGCCAGCAATTCGTCGCGCCGCGCACGGTCGAGGCGCTCGCACAGATCAAGGCCGCGCAGCCGGCCACGCGCATCCTCGCCGGCAGCACCGACATCGGCTTGTGGGTCACCAAGCAGATGCGCGAATTGGGCAACATCGTCTACGTCGGCCAGATCGAAGCCTTGCAGCGCATCGCGGTCACGAACGACTGGATCGAGATCGGCGCGGGCGTGAGCGTCGAGACGGCTTATGAAGCGCTCGCGAAGCACTATCCCGAACTGACCGAGATGTGGAAGCGCTTTGCCTCGCTGCCGATCCGCAACGCCGGCACGCTCGGCGGCAACATTGCCAACGGCTCGCCGATCGGCGATTCGATGCCGGGCCTGATCGCCCTCGGCGCGCATGTGGTGGTGCGCGGAGGCGAGATCGAACGCGAGATGCCGCTCGAAGACCTGTACCTCGCGTATCAGAAGAAGGACATGGCCGAGCATGAGTTCGTGGTCGGCCTGAAGGTGCCGACCCGCAGCGGCGCGCGCCAGAACCTGCAATTCCGCACCTACAAGCTCTCCAAGCGCTTCGACTCGGACATCTCGGCGGTGTGCGCGGCGTTCTCGTTTATCGCTGACGGCGACACGATCCGCGAGCCGCGCATTGCCTTCGGCGGCATGGCCGCCACCTCGAAGCGCGCGACCCACGCCGAAGCGGTGCTGCGCGATGCCGAATGGCACGAAGCCACCGCGCAGGCGGCGATGATCGCGCTCGGCAACGACTACGCGCCGTTGAGCGACATGCGCGCCACCAGCAACTACCGTCTCGACGCGGCCAAGAACACGCTGTATCGCTTCTGGCTCGAAACCCGCCCGCACAATCCGCTGCCCAGGTCCGCACTCGATGTGCGCGCAGTAGAAGCCGCCGGCGCGAACGCCTGAAGCCGTCCCACGGATACGGAGAACCATTCGAATGAATCAGCAAGCAGAACCGTTCCTGAAAGACGCTCAGGATTTCGACGACTTCACCCAGGTGCATGTCTCGCGTCCGCATGAATCCGCGCATCTGCACGTGAGCGGCCGCGCGACCTACACCGACGACATTCCCGTGCTCGCCGGCACGTTGCACGCCGCGCTTGGCCTGTCGCCGAAGGCGCATGCGAAGATCGTCTCGATGTCGCTCGACAAGGTGCGCGCCACACCCGGCGTAGTCGCCGTTTTCACGGCGCAGGATATTCCCGGCGTCAACGACGTCGGCCCGATCATCCACGGCGACGACCCGATCCTCGCCGACGGCCTGGTGCAGTATGTCGGTCAGCCGATGTTCATCGTGGTCGCCGTCTCGCACGAAGCGGCCCGCCTCGCGGCGCGGCGCGCCGAAGTGGTCTATGAAGAGCTGCCGGCGATCCTCACCGCGCAGCAGGCTCGCGCCGCCAATCAGCACGTACTGCCGCCGATGAAGCTCGCGCGCGGCGAAGCGAGCGCCAAGATTGCCCGTGCAGCGCATCACGACGCCGGCGAAATGCTGCTCGGAGGCCAGGAGCAGTTCTATCTGGAAGGGCAGATTTCGTACGCAGTGCCGAAGGACGACGACGGCATGCACATCTACTGTTCGACCCAGCACCCGACCGAGATGCAGCACATGGTGGCGCACGCGTTGCACGTGCCGTCGCATAACGTGCAGGTCGAGTGCCGCCGGATGGGCGGCGGTTTCGGCGGCAAGGAATCGCAGTCGGGCCTGTTCGCCTGCTGTGCCGCGATTGCCGCATGGAAGCTGCTGTGCCCGGTGAAGCTGCGTCCGGACCGCGACGACGACATGATGGTCACCGGCAAGCGCCATGATTTCCACTACACGTATGAAGTCGGCTACGACGAAAAGGGCGTGATCGATGGCGTGAGCGTCGACATGACCTCGCGCTGCGGCTTCTCCGCCGACCTGTCCGGTCCCGTGATGACGCGTGCGCTGTGCCACTTCGACAACGCGTACTGGCTGTCCGACGTGACGATCGATGGCTTCTGCGGCAAGACCAACACGCAGTCGAACACCGCGTTCCGCGGCTTCGGCGGCCCGCAAGGCGCGTTCGCGATCGAATACATCATGGACAACATCGCGCGTTCGCTCGGCGAGGATTCGCTCGACGTGCGCCGCCGCAACTTGTACGGCAAGACCGAACGGAATCAGACGCCGTATGGTCAGGTGGTCGAAGACAACGTGATCCACGAGCTGATCGACGAACTCGAAGCGACCAGCGATTACCGCGCACGCCGCGCCGCGATCCGCGAGTTCAACGCGAACAACGAGGTGCTGAAGAAGGGGCTCGCGCTCACGCCGGTGAAGTTCGGCATTGCGTTCAACGTGACCCACTTCAACCAGGCCGGTGCGTTGGTGCACATCTACACCGACGGCTCGGTGCTGGTGAACCACGGCGGCACGGAGATGGGGCAGGGGCTGAATACCAAGGTGGCGCAGGTCGTCGCGCACGAACTCGGCATCAGCTTCAGCCGCGTGCGTGTCACAGCGACCGACACCAGCAAGGTGGCGAACACCTCGGCTACCGCCGCTTCGACCGGCTCCGATCTGAACGGCAAGGCCGCGCAGGACGCTGCACGCCAGTTGCGCGAGCGCCTCTCGGCCTTCGCCGCCGAGCGTTTCGGCGCAGGCCAGGTGAGCGCGGACAGCGTGCGCTTCGCACACGACCGCGTACGGGTCGGCGAGGCCGTGCTGCCGTTTGAAGAGATCATCGCCAAAGCCTATCTGGCGCGCGTGCAGCTCTGGTCGGACGGTTTCTATGCCACGCCGAAGCTGTACTGGGATCAGTCGAAGCTGCAGGGCCGCCCGTTCTACTACTACTCGTATGGCGCGGCGGTCTCGGAAGTGGTGATCGACACGCTGACCGGCGAAATGCGCGTGCTGCGCGCCGATGCGCTGCATGACGTGGGCGCATCGCTGAATCCGGCGCTCGACGTCGGCCAGGTGGAAGGCGCGTTTATCCAGGGCATGGGCTGGCTCACCACCGAAGAACTGTGGTGGAAGGCCGACGGCAAGCTGATGACGCATGCGCCGTCCACCTACAAGATCCCGACGGTGAACGACACGCCGCCCGATTTCCGCGTCAGGCTCTTCAAGAACAAGAATGCCGAGGACAGCATTCACCGTTCGAAGGCCACCGGCGAGCCGCCGCTGCTGCTGCCGTTCTCGGTGTTCTTTGCGATCCGCGATGCGGTGGCGAGCGTGGGCGACTACAAGGTCAATCCGCCGCTGAACGCGCCTGCGACGAGCGAAGAGATCCTCAAGGCGGTGAGCGCGGTGCGTGCGGCTACGGCTGCGCCGCGCCAATAAGCGTCAATAACCACCGATAACCGAAGCGACCCACCGGAATGCTCGCGATGAACGCACCTTCTTTCGTTCAGGTTGGCCGGCGCAGCAGCGATGCTGCGTCGCCCCCGGCGCCGATGCATATCGTGCTGTTCGGCGCTGGCCACGTCGGCCACGCGCTCGTCACCTTGCTCGGACGCCTGCCGTGCGTCGTGCAATGGGTCGACGAGCGCGACGAGCTGTTCCCCGATGAGGTGCCCGCCAACGTGCAGGTCGAGCCGACCGACACGCCCGACGTGATCGTCGACAACGCGCCGGCCGGCGCCTATTTTCTGGTGATGACGCACAACCACGCGCTCGATTTCTCGCTCGCCGTGCGCATCATGCGGCGGCGCGATTTCACCTACTTCGGCATGATCGGCTCGAAGACCAAGCGCGTGAAATTCGAGCGCCGGCTGATCGAGCGGGGTGTCGATCTGGACCGGCTCGCGGAGATGACCTGCCCGATCGGTGTAGCGGGAATCGTCGACAAGGCGCCGCAGTCGATCGCGGTGGCCGTGTGCGCGGAGTTGCTGCAGGTGCGCTCGCGGTGCTCGCAGCATACGACGCACGCGCCGCGAGACCTTTGCGCTAGCGTCTGAGTCTCCGAGCGGCCCCGGCCGCGACAGCCTTCCCACTTCTCCCCGCGTCACCCGCCGCTCCAGCCGTCCTGGCGTCTGCACCGGACAGCACCTGTGGCGTCTACAGCGCGGGCGCGCGCTTCACCCGCCGCGCTTTCTGCGCCACCAGCCGCTCCGACACCTGCGACATCAACGTGCGCAGCCAGCCGAGATCGCTCGGCCGGTCCGGCCGCGGATGCCACAACTGATAGCACTTGATGCGCGGAAACGGGATCGGCACGTCCACCACCGCGAGCGGCAGGATGTTCGCGTAGTGCATCGCAAAGCGCCGTGTCGTCGTAAAGATCAGATCCGATTGCAGCAGCACTTGCGGCACGAGGCCGAAGTAGGGCAGCGTCGTGACGATGCGCCGCTCGGCGCCGGCCCTGGCGAAGCCGATATCGACCGCGCCGCTGCTGGCGCCGCTATACGGCGTCGGCGCGAGATGCGGGGCTGCCAGGTAGGTCTCCCGCGTCATCGGCGCCTGCGCCAGCGGATGATCCGCACGCATCAGGCATACCACCGTATCCGAGAACAGATCGCTTTTCTCGAAGCGCGCATCGGGCTTCGGCCAGTTGCCGATCACCAGATCGAGTTCGCCGGCATCGAGCGCCGCCGCATGATCGAGCGTGGGATTGAGCGAATCGATTTCCAGACGCGCATGCGGCGCCGCCTCGCGAAACTGTGCGATCACGGTCGGCATGAAAAAGTCGTTCAGATAGTCGGGCGCCGCGACCCGAAAGATGCGCCGCGAGCGGCCCGGATCGAAATCGCCATGCGGGGTCGCCACAAAGTCCACTTCGCGCAGCACCTGTTGCGCCGACGCCAGCAGCGAGGCGCCGTATTCGGTCGGCACCATGCCGGATTTACCGCGCACCAGAATCGGGTCGTTGAGCGTTTCGCGCAGCTTGCGCAGCGCGGTGCTGATGGCAGGCTGGGTCTGGTTGAGGCGCAGCGCCGTCTGCGTCACGCTGCGCTCGACGAGCAGCGTACGCAGCACGCGCACGAGCCAGATATCGAGGGAGGCGGCGGTGTCGTCCATGGATCAGGTGGGCGGGTCAGACTCAGAAGATGCGCCGCATGAGAGCCGCCACCCGGACGGCTCGCGAAGCAGGGCGCGAAGACCATAACCTTAGGCCCGTTTGCCGTGCGCCCGCCATAGCGGGCGCGGTATGGCCGGCATCACACGGCACGCGGCGGCTGGCGGGCACGTCAGTCGCCGGCCGTCAGCACACCTGATGGGCTCGCCGGATCCTGACGTTAAGCTTTCAATCCGCTGCGCGGCTCAAACCTGGATCCCGGAGGGCAACGTGCTAATGCGCTTCACTTCCTTCGAATCGAGCCAGTTCGGCGTGCGGGCGCAGTACAGCACCATCGGCAGGGCATCCTCGCCCCAGAACAACTGGTCGTTGAGCCAGAAGGTGGGCACGCCGAATACGCCCAATGCAATCGCATCGGTGGTATTGCGCAGCAGTTGCGCCTTGACCTCTTCGCGCTCGATCAGCTCGGGACCGTCGGGCACACCGATCCGTTCGCACAGCGCGGCGAACCCTTCGTCGCTCGACGGATCGCGCCCCTCGCGCCAGATAAAGCGAAAGATATCCCGCACGCAGTGGATGTCGGCCTTGACCGCGACCGCCAGCAGCATCGCCTTGGTCGAATCGAACGGATGGGCCGGCGGCATCTTGAACGGAATGCCGAGCTGGTCCGCGCGAAACAGGGCGTGGCGGTACATGTACACGCGCTTGGGGGGCACGCCGTAGGCGGGGCGCTGGCCCCAGTGCTCGTAAAGCTGGTTCAGGACAACCGGCGTGGGGACGAATTCAAACCCCGGCCACTTGTCGTGTTGCTCGAGCAACAGATACGTAAACGGCGAGACGAAGTCGTAAAACCACAGCGGTTGCGTGGCGTCGATGCCATCGGTCATAGGTCTCTCCCGGATTGCTCGGATCTGGACGGAACGGGCAGCGCAGGCGTCTGCTACGCGTGCCTGCTAAACCATCCAGTTTGACGTGATCTTACGCGGAGCCGGGGCCGTGTGCAGGTGCGATGTGTTTCAGCGCGGGTTTTCCTGCACCGCAGCCTCGCTATCCTCCTGTCCGTCCATCCGGCCAGTCTCCGCCTGAGCGTCGCGTGTGTGCAAGAGCCGTTCGCGCACGAAGCCGATATGCTCGCGCAGCACGTAGAACTGGTCGGCGTAGGCAAGTGGCATCTTCAGACCGTTGACCGATTCCTCGATCGTATCGAGCCGTTCCAGCAGCGTCTGGCGTTCCTCGGCAGAGGTCTCGCCGAGCACGCCGCGCTCGATCGCGATCAGCGCGCCGTACCAGCGATAAATACGCGATTTGACGCGCCATGCGTAGAGCGACGGCACCACCCGCAACGCGGGAACCAGCAAGACGATCAGCGGCACCACGACCACCAGCAAGCGGTCCGCGAGGCTCGCAATCCAGAACGGGAAGATGCGGTACAGGAAGCTCTTGCCCGACTTGTAGTAGCGCGCGGCGTCGTCGCTGATCGGGAAGTCGTGGGCGAGCGGCGCCGGAAATTCGCCGGCATGCTGCATCACGTTGGCTTTGCCATGCACCTCGCGGGCCGCCTCGATCAGCAGATCGGAGAGCGCGGGGTGCAGCGAGTCGCGCGCCACCAGCTCTTCGGTCGGCGCCACCATCTGGATCGGCGCCGGCGGCAGGTTCTTGCCGAGATCGAATGCGCCCATCGGCAGATGGATCTGCGTCAGGTAGGGAAAGCGCCGCGCATACGCTTCAGCCTGGGTGAAGTTGTAGAACTGCACGTTGGGCGTGCGGTACAGCTTGCCCATCACCGGCGGCTGTGCCGAATCGCCGGTCAGGAACGCGGCGTCGACATCGCCCGAGACCAGCGCCTTGGCCGCATCGTCGCCGGACAGAGGTAGCAGTTGGGTGGCGCCGCCTGGCTCGATGCCATTCGCCTTCAGCAGCGCCAGCGCCAGTTCACGCGTGCCGCTGCCTTCCGCGCCGATGGCAAGACGCTTGCCTTTGAACTCGGAGAGCCGGGTGACGGTGGGGCCGTGATAGAAGATCGCGAGCGGCACGTAGGCCACGCTGCCGAGCGACGTCAGGCCATCGGGCACCGGGCCCTGGGCGACGCCGTCCTGCACGAAGCCCACGTCGACCTTGCTGTTCGGATCGGCGAGGCGCTTGAGGTTCTCGGCCGAGCCTTCGGAGGTCAGCACGTTGAGCGTGATGCGGTTGCGCGCGAGAATCGCCTTGTACTTCTGCGCGGCATTCCAGAACGAGCTGCCCTGCGGACCGGTCGTGATGGTCAGGGTGTCGGGCGGGGCGGGCTGGATCAGGCGTACGGCGACCCAGATGGCGGCGGCGGCGATCAGCAGGATCGGACCGAAGGATACCGCGAGGTCGCGCCACGAGATCGCCACGAAACGGGCGACGAGGCGGGGAGGTTTGCGGCCGGTGGAAGACTTCATGGGCAGGCGTGACGGCGACAATGTGGTTCGGTGACGGCAGGCAATTGCGTGACTTGAGGCGTGGCCCGTGCATGACAGGCGCATGAGCCGAGGTCCGCGGCAAGGCCCGCAGCGGCGTGCTCGCGCCGATGGTACATGAGATTGACGCGGTGTCGGCAGGTACGGCTGGGCGGGGGGCGACAAACCCGTAACAAAAGGTGAAACTCGCATGAAGCGAGCGTGAAACCCGGGCGAAATGCGCCTGGAACCCACCTGAAGCGCCGCTCAAAGTCGCATGAAGCGTGCAGGAAATGCATCTTGCATCCTCCCGAACCCTACGCGCCGGGCCGCTGCCCTGCGTTAAACCCTTTGCGCTTCTCGCGCGTGTAGATTAAATTGTGCATCGCTGCGGCGCTTCAACGTTTGCGCAGCGTGACCCGGCACGACACAGTAGAACCGGGCGCGCTGGCGGACTTCGCGGCACGCTGGCCAGCGCATCCACATTGATCGCGCAGGCCGGTTTCTCTCGCCTCTCGCACCCGTGTCGCAGCCTTAATCGGCCGTCGCCCAGCCGCGCCTTGTCGCGTGCGGCGTCACGGCCGCCGGAAGTCGTAACGAAGCCGCTTGATACATGCGGTCATAACCGAAGTAAAAAGGAGAAATCATGAAATCGGTCGATTTTCTGAAGGTGCTGGGTGGTGTGGTGGCGGTGGTGGTCGCATGCAACACGTATGCCCAGTCAAGCGATGCAATGGGCACGGCGAGCGGCGCAATGGCTGCCCCGAGCGCCAAGACCGTCAAGAAGGCGAACCGTAGTCTGGGTCTCAAGGTGCGCTCCGCGCTCGCCAAGGCTCAGGGTATCGACGTGTCGAGCATTGCCGTGCGGGCTCGCGGCGGCGCCGTGACGCTGACGGGTTCGGTGCCTGATCAAGGCCAGGTCGACAAGGCCGGTGAAGTTGCGCAAGGTGTCGCCGGCGTGACCTCGGTGGCGAACAAGCTGACGGTGGTGCTGCCTAACTGATGGATGCCGCGCGCGTGGCCGTCGGGGCCAGCCGGCTTTGACGGCACAACGCGCGCCACGGCAGCCGTTGCCCGCTTGCAGATGCGCGATGACGCGGCAGGCGAGGGCACGGTATTCCTGATGATGGAAAAAAGCGCCCGAGCGTAGCGCTCAGCGGCGCCCGGAACGGGTCTTGGCGAATCGCCGGGGCCCGTTTTGCATTGGGGCGGACCCGTTATGCGAGCGGAGCTGTGGCGCGCGCTGCAGCGCGGCGATCGCTGGTGCGCTGTGACACACAAATTTCCCTGGTGGAGGCGTAGTGTAAAGGCTGGGATTCAGAGCAAAGCCGGAGCTGATCCGGTGTGAACCCGGAGTGAACCGAAATGGACACGACCTTTCAACGCTACACAGACCTGCCGATCACCGATCGGGCAGCCTTCGAACTGGTGTGCGCGCGGCACGGCTTTGCGCCGGCGCACTTTGAAATCACCGGGTCGCCCGATCCGGACGACCTCGCGCATCTGCGCCGGCTGGTGACGGTGCGGCGTGGCGGCTGGGCGCAGTCTTATCGCGCCGACGACGCCGGCTATTGGGTGCGGGAGTTCGAAACCGACCTGACTTGCCGTTTCTTCAAGTAAGGCGACGACCGCGCTGGCCTTGCGCTGCGCGTGGCGCCGTCCGCGCAGACGGGGCGGCCGCCCACGGCCCGCGCCAGGCAGTGCCGCCGGCGCACGGCCGGCAGTCGCCTCAGGCCAGCACCAGCCTGACGCCGACGAGCGTCAGCGTGGCGGCGAGGACGTTGCGCAGCAGGGCGTCCGGGGCGCGCGCCGACAGGAAGCTGCCGATCGCAATGCCCGGCAGCGAGCCCACCAGTAACGAGAGGAGCATCGACCAGTCGATCGAGCCCAGCAGCCAGTGGCCCGCGCCGGCCAGGAGCGTCAGCGGCACGGCATGCGCGATGTCCGAGCCGACGATCCGCGTGGTGGGCAGGCGCGGATACAGCAGCAACAGCACCGTCACGCCGATCGCACCGGCGCCCACCGAAGTCAGCGACACCAGCACCCCCAGCACTGCTCCCGTCAGCACGGTCAAGCCGAGCGTGCGGCCCTGCGTGAGCGCGCTTTGCCGGCCCGCGCCGAGCTTGGCCAGTTGCGGCCGGAACACCAGCGCCACCGCGGTAATCAGCAAGGCGGCGCCCAGCACGACCTGGATCAGCCGGCTTGCGCCGGGTGTATCCATCCCATAGCGGTGCAGCAGGATCAGCGTGATGGTCGCCGCGGGCACACTGCCGGCCGCGAGGCGCAGGGTCACCTGCCAGTCCACCGAGCCCTTCAGGCCATGCACGAGCGTGCCGGTCGCCTTGGTGGCTGCGGCGTACAGTAGATCGGTGCCGACTGCAGTGGCGGGGTGCACGTTGAACAGCAGCACCAGGATCGGCGTCATCAGCGAGCCGCCGCCGACGCCGGTCAGTCCGACGAGGAAACCCACGAACAGGCCGGAAACCGAATACAGAAGATCGATATGGGGGAGTGACATGGAGCAGACCGCTGCCGGTCGTGTGAGGTTTGCGAAGCGCGCCGTCGATCCCGGCGTGCCGGGTTGCGGACGAGGGATCGGCGGCGCGAACGGGCGCGGCAAAGGCGCTATTGTCGCAAAACTGGAGAGGACGCGTGTCCGCTGCATGTGACGGCATTCAGGCTGCTGTCGTCAGGGTGGCCGGCATCCGGGCCGCCTACATGCCGGAAGCCCGGACGCCGGGAGCCCGGACGCCGGCAACCTGCGAGGGCTGCCTATACGCGTGAAGAGGCCCTAGAGCGCCCGGCGAATCTCCACGAGGCCGAACAGAGCGAGGCCCATGCCTACGCCGCGGTCGATCAGGCGGCGCAGCTTGCTGCCGAGCGCATGCCGGGCCAGCGCCACGGTGGTGACGAGGCAGCACCACCACGCGATCGAGCCGCAGAACACGCCCGACACGGTGGTCAGCGCGACGCTCGTGGAGAACGTGCCGCGTGGCGCGAGTGTCGTGAAGAGCGCCGCGAACATGATGACGGTCTGCGGGTTCGTGAGAGTCAGGAGCAGCGCGCTGGCATAGGCGCGCACGGTGCCGGCGTAGCCTTTGCGGGCGAGCGGGCTATCGGCCGCCTCAGCGTCGGCCGGTGCTTTCTGCAGCAGCGCGCGCAGGCCGAGGTAGAGCAGGAACAGGCCGGCGGCGAAATGCAGCGGCCTGTCGTAAGCGAGCATGAAGTGCGAAAGACCGACCAGTCCTAGCGCGGCGATCAGGCCGTAGACTGCGTCGCCGCTGGCAATGCCGATGCCGATCGCCAGGCCCGTCTGCGGACCTTCCGCAAGCGTGCGGCGGATGCACAGCATGCCCATCGGTCCGACGGGCGCCGCGACTGCGAGCCCGACGCCTGCGGCGGTGAAGAAAAGGGCGGTACTCGACATGCCTGCTCCTTGTTATTCAGAGTTTCACGATCATTGGGTTCGACGCCGCTCGCCAATTTGGCCAACGCGGCCAGTGTGGCCGGTTCGGTTCGAGCGTCGTCAGCATAGCCGTGTTGAAAAGCGGCGGCAAACTGGATCAACCGGGCTTGAGCAACCGGTTTGGCGAAACGCGCAGACGAGGCACAAAGCAAAACGGCGAGCGGCGGACCGTCTCGTCCGCCGCTCGCCGTATGCAACGCTAAAACCTCAGGTGCGTGGCGCCCAGGTTTCCTGCGAGCTCTTGACTCAATGCTTCTTTGGCGTGGTCGCCGATGCCGGCGTTACCCGGATGGGAGGTGCTCCCGTGGGCGAAGTAGCGGGCGTCGACTTTTTCGCCTGTTTCGGTTTCTTGACTTCGCGATTACTGCGCATTTGACCTTTTGCCATGATGGAACTCCCCATTTGCATGTGCGCTCGCCAAAATGTTCGAGCATTAACTCAGTGTGCGCTGATTTGTGTGCGCTGTCGCGCAACATTTTTCGCGTCGATCTCATTCTTCCGCCAATTGGCCGAAATAGCCGATTGATCTTTGCGCTTAAGCAGACCATATTGCGCTTACGTTGCGCATGCGCACATGCCTGTTCTCGCAATGTGATTAGCGGTTCGGCCAATGCTTAGCGACATCACTTCAGATCAGCACGATTCGACACAGTGCCGGCACTGTGGTGTGACACTAGCCGCCCGTTTGCCGTCCTGTCCTTCCTGTGGTGCGAACCAGCTCGATCCGCTCGGCTGGTATCCACCAGCCGCCGGGTCGGCCAATGCCCGGCTGGCTCCCCCGTCTGTTTCGAACGTGCCGCAGCTGGCGGCGCCCGCGGCGTGGCATACGCCGGCAGGGGCCGAGGACGATCGCTTTTATGCGAAGCACGATCCGTGGCGTGCGCCGAGGTCGTACCGTTGGGTCTGGATCGTGGTGTTGCTGGCCGTCGCGCTGCTGCCTCTCGCGCTGGCCGGCTATTTTGTGCTCCGGCCTGGCACGGAGGTGAACGTGGTGGCGCCGAAAGCGGTATTCGGCGCAGTCACGGCCCAACAGGCTGCGCCGTTGGTCGCCCCGCCTGCGCCGTCCAGGGCGCCTTCGGTAGCCGCAGTGAATCTGGCGCGCCCGGCGCACGTGCCCACTTCCGCGAGTTTGGTGGTGGCTGCGCAACCGCCTGTCGCGACACAGCCCGTCGCGAAGTTGAGCGCGCCGGCCATCAGCATGCCCAAGGCGACTGTGCCGAAGACGCTGGCCGTGCAGGGTGCCAGGGCGCCGGCTCCAGGACCACAGGGCGCGATGGCGCAGAGTTCGCCTGCACAGGCGCAGGCTGGCGCCACAGCCAGGTCGCCGGCGTCGGCACCAGCCGCTTTAGCCAAACCTGCCGCGCCGCCGGTGGCACTATTCCCGCGGCCGGACGCATTGGCGAACCTGCAGAAGAACCTGCAAGGTGTGCGTGTGATGCTGCAGAAAAACAACCTCTCCGCGGCAGACGCACGGCTCGCCGCCGTCCTCGCCGTACAGCCGAAGAATCGCGACGCGCTCGCCATGCGCGCAGATTTGCAGGATCGGGAGCAGCAACGCGATGTGGCGCTCGATGTCGCACGCGGCTGCGAAAACATCGGCCGCTGGACCTGTGCGTGGCACAACGCCGGCAACGCGCTCGTGCTCGATTCGAGCAGTGCGGATGCGAAGCGCATCATCGCAAGGGCGATGTCTGAGGATCAGTCCAGCAAGGCGCCAGGGCCGGCGCCACAGGCCGAGCCAGTGCCCTCCGGCCCATACCATCATTGAGTGAACGCAGGATTCCGAAACAATCGGGCGAAATGGAATGATTCCGGCGCAGGAACACCCAGCGGGTGTCCATGCCGCCGGACAGCTCGGCGCTGGCGTTGCCGCTCGCTACCCGAAGCCAGTGCTTATGGCGAAGCCGAAGCGACCTGCAATTCGCCCCACGTCACGAGGATTTTCTGAATGCTGCGCGCGTAGGCGTCGCGCAGTTTGGGCGATTCCGAGTGGTAGGCGCCGATGGCGCGCCAGGTGTTGCCGTACTTCACCATCTTCTGCTTCAGGAGCCACGCTGCCACATAGACGTTCACGCATGGATCGGTGAGCGCGCGGTGGGGCACGCCCTGGCGGGCCAGATCGCCGAAGTGGATGGAGTTGATCTGCAACTGGCCCACATCGATCGAGCCGTTGGCATTGCGGTTGACCGCAGCGGCGTCGCCCTTCGATTCGAACCACGCGACGGCGCGCAGCACAGACGGGTTGACACCCTGGTAAGCGGCCGCCTCGTTAAAGCAATCGTCCGCGTGCGCTGCGCCGCAAAGCAGCGCCAGCGCGAATGCTGCAAACCCATGCCACAGGGCATGGCTGCGATGACGGCGCGCGGGCGCCGCGGCGATAAGGTGTGAGTTGGACACGAGTCATGCCTCCGCGTGCTTGCGTGTTCGCGATCACGCCCAGTCTCCATGGGCGTTCGCGGGTAAAAGGGGACTGCAGGAACCAAGTGCGGGAACTAAGGGAGCTGCGCGACTCGCTGCACTGACGGCTCGTGCGCGGCATACCTGGCCAACGCGAGATCGAGCTGCTTTTCGATGCCGCCGAGATAAGCGCGCGATGCATCGGACACCACCATGTGCGCGGCCGGCGTCACGCACTTGCGTTCCTGCACGCGGGCCTTCTTTTTCCTCTGCGCGGGTTTGCTGGTGGGTAGCGGATCCTCGTCGTCATCGCTCGCCGGCGGCAGCATGGCGAGACTCGGCAGGGGCGGATAGACCTTGTCCGACGCGGCAGGTGCGGCGGGCATGACTAGCGCGGTCGCAGGGGCGGCCGGTTGGGGTGCGCTGGCGGGCTGGCCTGCGAACGCAGACGTCGCCAGCAGCAGGCTCGTTGCCAGTACGGGTAGGCGATACATAGACTCGGCTTCCTTATGGCGTTGGCTTGATCGACACGCTATACGGCTGGTTCGCACCGGCCGTCTGGTTGTCGAGACTCAGTTTCGCTGCGTGTTGTGCAGGCACGCCGCGCCAGATGGCCTGGTTGAGGTACGGCAAGTCCTGGCCGAGAGCGGTCACGAGAATCGTGGTGGGCTGCTTCTGCGCCGCCGCCAGCGTACCCAGCTTGGTGAGTACGGCGGTCAATTGCGGATCGCGTGCGCCGAGCGCATCCGGCGGAATCGTGAAGCTCATGATGTCGGTCGAGACCGGCGGCTTCTCCGACGTCGTGGTGCTCGCCGGCATTTGCGCGCATCCGGCCAGGGCGAGGAGGGCGATGATAAACAACAGCTGCTTCACAAGTTGCTCCCTTAAGTGTCATCGACGCTGTGAACGCGTTTTCGGCAGGCGGAAGGGGGAACTTGATATGCAAAACGCAAACGTTTGGCAAAAAAGAAAACGTATCTCAATATTGGTCGCAAGACGCGCATCAATGGCTTTTCTGCGTCCGTCCGGAAGTGAAGTTGCCCCGCACGATCGTGCGGCCTGGAGCTCGCTTTTCATCTGATGATTGGTGATGGCGCACGGCCCGGAAAGATCAGACAATAGCCGCCAGTCAATCGGCGTACACGCAACGGTTTTGACTCATCCCGGGAGCAGACGAGACATGAACGACAAGGTCAAAGAGCTGGCGGCAAAGCTGATCCGAAATTTCAACGACGCCGAGTTGGCTTCCGAAGTGCGGCCGCCGCTGTACGACACGATGTGCACGCGGCTCGCCGCGGGCACGGCGGCCACGAAACTCGGCGCGTCGATCGATATCGTCGCGGCGGGCAAGCGCTCGTGCCCCTATCACTTTCATTACGCGCAGGAAGAGATGTTCGTGATTCTCGAGGGCGAGGGCACCTTGCGGGTCGCCGGGGAACTGCTGCCGATCCGCGGCGGCGATGTGATCTTTATTCCGCCCGGTCCGGACTACCCGCATCAGCTCATCAACTCTTCGTCTGCGCCTCTGAAGTACCTGTCCATCAGCACCCGCGACGACCCCGAGGTGGTCGAGTATCCCGATTCGGACAAGTACCAGGCCATCGTGCGCGACAATGCAAGCAGCCGGGTCTTCGCGGCGATACAACGCAAAGAGAATTCACTCGATTACTGGGACACCGAGCCTTGATCATGACGGCGACTTGAACGGGTGCAGCGCTGCGGATAATTTTGAACACGGCAACGTGACGCCTCGCTCGCAGATAGAATGCCGCGTCCGCACCATCCTCGCGGACCAACAAGACGTTCCGCGACAGGAGTGCCGCCGTGAATCCAGAGTACGTGGTCAGAAAGGCGCGGCCTGCCGATCTCCCGATGGTCTACAAGGGCGAGCTGAATTACATTCAGACGATCGAGCCCGAGCATGAGCAGCGCTGGAAAGACGCGATGCACTCGCATCTGCGGCAATGGACCGGTGCGCTCGAGCGCATGTCTGTCGTCGACCAGGACGGCGTGCCGGTTGGATACTGCTTCTGGGAAAACATCGACGGCGCCGCGTGTCTCGCATCGATTCACGTCGTGCCCGAACTGCGTCAACGCGGCTTGGGCCGGCTACTGCTCAATCACTATATGGACGATGCCCGCGCGCAAGGTTTCGCGAGGCTGACCTTGAATGTGTTCCGCGGCAACCCCGCCCAGTTTCTCTATGAGTCAGCCGGGTTTCAATGCGTGAGCAAGGGCGCGGAATATCTCGACTATGAGTATCCCGAGGTCGTGGCAACGCCACCCACACCTTAGCGCGAAGGCTCGAATCATGCGTTTTGAATCGTGCGCCGCGCCGCACGGCGGCACCGCCATGGCGCATCGAACCGGACCTCTATGACATTTATCGCAAGCCTTGCAGACGAGGAATAGAATTGGGGCCCCGCGTTAAGGAAACCACCCATGTCCCTCTCGCAAGAAGCCAATCCTCTACTCGAGGACTGGCATACACCCTACGGCTTACCGCCGTTCGACCGGATCCGCCCCGAGCATTTCACCCCTGCATTCGATGCCGCGATGCTTGCGCATCAGCGCGAGATCGACGCCATTGCGGCTAACCCTGAGGCGCCGACGTTCGGCAATTCGGTGGCGGCGCTCGATGCGTGCGGCCAGTTGCTGCGCCGCATCCAGATGCTCTTTGAAAACCTCTCACTCAGCGAAACTTCGCCGGCCTTGCAGGCAATCGAGCGCGAGATGGCGCCGCGTGTTGCGGCGCACGAAAGCGCGATTTACCAGAACGCAGCGTTGTTCGCGCGGCTGCATGCGCTGTACGAGCGGCGCACCAGTCTCGGTTTGACCGCTGAGCAAGTGCGTTTGCTGGAGCGCTTCCATCTGGACTTCGAGCGGGCCGGTGCGACGCTCGGCGCGCAGGACAAGGCCCGCTTCGCCGCGATCGTCGAGGAACTGGCGGCGCTGTCTACGCAGTTTGCCCAGAACGTCCTCGCCGACGAAGCGTCGTTCGCCTTGACGCTTGCCACGCCCGACGAGCGTGCCGGCCTGCCGTCGTTCCTGCTCGACGCTGCCTTGCAGGCGGGACGCGAGCGTGGGTTGCCGGAAGGCACCTACGTCATCACGTTGTCGCCGTCGCTGGCCGAGCCCTTCCTGACGTTCTCCGAGCGGCGCGACCTGCGTGAGCAGGTCTGGCGCGCGCGCGGCGAACGCGGCGCTCATCCGGGCGAGCACGACAACCGCCCGGTCGCTTCCAGGATGGTGGCATTGCGGCAGGAGCAGGCGGCACTGCTGGGCTATGCGACGTATGCCGACTACAAGCTGGCCGATCGCATGGCGCCTTCGGTCGAGGCCGTTGATGAACTGCTGCAGCGCGCCTGGAAGCCGGCCATCGAAATGGCGAAGCACGACCGCGAACGCCTGAGCGCGCTGGCGGCCGAGCTCGGCCAACCGACGCCGATCGCCGCCTGGGACTGGCGTTATCTGGCGGAGAAAGTGCGGCAGAAGAGTTTTGCCATCGACAATGCCCAGGTCAAGCCGTACTTCTCGCTCGACGCAATGCAGGCCGCGATGTTCGATTGCGCCGCGCGGCTCTTCGGCGTGCGTTTCAAGGAACGTCACGGCATTGCGCTCTATCACCCCGACGCACGTCTGTGGGAAGTGATGGACTCCGAAGGAAAATTGATCGGCGTGTTCATTGGCGACAACTTCGCGCGTCAGACCAAACGCAGCGGCGCGTGGATGAGCATCCTGCGCTCGCAGTCGGGTCGCAACGGCGGCACCTTGCCGATCGTGCTGAACAACAACAACTTCGCGAAGGGTTCGCCGACGCTGCTGAGCTTCGACGATATCCGCACGCTGTTCCACGAGTTCGGTCATGGGTTGCACGGTCTGATGTCGAACGTGCAGTACGAGCGGCTGGCCGGCACCAATGTGTTGTCGGACTTCGTCGAACTGCCGTCGCAGTTGTTCGAGAACTGGGCGCAGGAGCGTGAGGTGCTGTTGCGTCACGCACGCCACGTCGAAACCGGCGAGGCGATTCCGGTGGAACTGCTCGAACGTCTGGATGCGGCGAGCCGTTTCGATCAGGCCTTCACGACGGTGAAGTATGTCGGTCCTGCCTTGATCGACATGGCCCTGCACGCGCGTACCGACAGGACGCCGGTGGATATCGCGCAGTTCCAGGCGGAACAGGCGGCAAAGCTCGGCGTGCCTGACGATATCGGCATGCGTCATTACCTGCCGCATTTCCAGCATCTGTTCTCGGGTGACGGCTACGCGGCGGGCTATTACGTCTATATGTGGGCCGAGGTGCTGGAAGCGGACGGTTACGCCGCCTTCAAGGAGGCCGGCGATCCGTTCGACCGCGCCACCGCCGAGCGTTTGTTGAAGTGGATCTACAGCGTGGGCAATTCGATCGATCCGGCGACGGCCTTCAGGACCTTCCGCGGTCGTGAGCCGGCGGTCGAGCCGATGCTGGAGAAGCGCGGCTTGCTGGCAACGCCTGCACACGGCTGATTCGTGCAGTAGTTGAAGGCTAGACTCCTGCCGGGCGCATGTACCTATGCGCCCGGCAGAGCAGCGGCGCTGCGTCCCGCAACTTCACGTCCTAAGCCTACAGTCCTCACATAGACCGGGTACTCCGCCACTCGAACGCGGTGCCGCGTTTCCCTGACCTCGCGTCGTCAAACCTGCACGGCGAAATTTGTCGTGTTCCAATTCGTACCCCGTCTGATCCTTTCAGTCTGGCACGGGCCGTTGCCGATGCCCGCGGCAATGGATCCGACTCGGATTGCTCGCGCCGTCAGCAAGGATATGTTTCAGCGCTTGACGAACTGCCGGTGTCGGCGGCAAGTCGGCTGGTCGGGGCCCGGCTGGGCCCGTGGTGCGGGCAGCCCGCGCTGGCGTGCCCACGCGCCGAGCCCCGCCACACGGCGCTTTCAGCCGGTGGCGCCGGGGAATGGGCCGGCCGGAAACTGGCCCAAAGCCCACCGGATTGCGGCCGCGGAATCCACCCGAATCCCGGCACGGATGTCAAGCTCCGGAAGCGTATTCTGGTAAACACGCCTATACTCTCGGGCGCGCCTTAAAAGTCGTACCTTGGGCCGCGCTGCAGTCCGGTGCGTATTTGTCCGCTGTCTCTTACTGTGCAACCTCGTTGGCTCAGCGCCACCAACGCTCTGTCTTTCATTTCATCACGCAAAGCATCAGATATGTCTACATCGCCGAAGATCATCTACACCCTTACCGACGAAGCGCCGGCTCTGGCAACTTACTCGCTGCTGCCGATCGTGAAGGCTTTCACGCGCTCATCGGACGTCGCCGTCGAAACACGCGACATTTCGCTGGCCGGACGCATCATTTCCGCGTTCCCGGACTATCTGACTGCGGAGCAAAAGGGGTCTGACGATCTCGCCGAACTGGGTGCACTGACCACCCGTGCGGAAGCCAACATCATCAAGCTGCCGAATATCAGCGCCTCGGTGCCGCAACTGAAGGCCGCGATCGGCGAACTGCGCGACCTGGGCTACAAGCTGCCGTCCTACCCGGACGTCGCTACGACCGACGAAGAGAGAGACGTCAAGGCACGCTACGACAAGATCAAGGGCAGCGCCGTAAACCCGGTGCTGCGTGAGGGCAATTCGGACCGCCGCGCGCCGCTGTCGGTCAAGAACTACGCCCGCAAGCATCCGCACAAAATGGGTGCATGGACCGCGGACTCGAAGTCGCACGTCGCGCATATGAGCGGCGGCGATTTCTACGGCAGCGAAAAATCCGCGCTGATCGGCGCAGCCGGCAGCGTCAAGATCGAACTGACGGCCGCCGACGGCAGCAAGACGGTCCTGAAAGAAAAGACGGCAGTGAAGGCCGGCGAAATCATCGACGCCTCGGTGCTCAGCAAGAAGGCACTGAGCAGCTTCATCGAAGCGCAGATCGCCGATGCGAAGGCCAACAACGTGCTGTTCTCGGTGCACCTGAAGGCCACCATGATGAAGGTCTCGGACCCGGTCATCTTCGGTATCGTGGTCTCGGTGTTCTACAAGGATGTGCTGACCAAGCATGCGGACGCGCTGGCCAAGGTCGGCTTCAATCCGAACAACGGTATCGGCGACCTGTATGCGCGCCTGAAGGATCTGCCGGAGCAAACGCGCGAAGCGATCGAAGCCGACATGAAGGACCAGTACGCACAGCGCCCGCATCTGGCGATGGTCAACTCGGACAAGGGCATCACCAGCCTGCACGTGCCGAGCGACGTGATCGTCGACGCGTCGATGCCCGCCATGATCCGCGAGTCCGGCAAGATGTGGGGCGCCGACGGCGCACTGCACGACGCCAAGGCCGTGATCCCGGACCGTTGCTACGCAGGCGTGTACCAGGCTGTGATCGAAGACTGCAAGAAGCACGGTGCGTTCGATCCGGTCACGATGGGCAGCGTGCCGAACGTCGGCCTGATGGCGCAAGCCGCTGAAGAATACGGTTCACACGACAAGACGTTCCAGATCAAGGCGAACGGTGTGGTCCGCGTGAGCGATGAAGCCGGCAACGTGCTGCTCGAGCAGAATGTCGAAGCAGGCGACATCTGGCGCATGTGCCAGACCAAGGACGCGCCGGTGCAGGACTGGGTCAAGCTGGCCGTGAACCGCGCCCGCGCGACCAACACGCCGGCAGTGTTCTGGCTGGATGCGGCTCGTGCGCACGACGCCCAGATCATCAAGAAGGTCGAGCAGTACCTGAAGGACCACGACACGAACGGTCTGGATATCCGCGTCATGACGCCGGTCGAAGCGACGAAGTTCTCGATCGAACGCATTCGTGCCGGCAAGGACACGATCTCGGTCACCGGCAACGTGCTGCGCGACTACCTGACCGACCTGTTCCCGATCATGGAACTGGGCACCAGCGCGAAGATGCTGTCGATCGTTCCGCTGATGGAAGGCGGTGGCCTGTTCGAAACGGGTGCGGGCGGTTCGGCGCCGAAGCACGTTCAGCAACTGGTGGAAGAAGGCTTCCTGCGTTGGGACTCGCTGGGTGAATTCCTCGCGTTGGCCGCTTCGCTCGAACATCTGAGCAACGCGTACCACAACCCGAAGGCACAGGTGCTGGCCAAGACGCTCGACCAGGCAACCGGCAAGTTCCTCGACAACGACAAGTCGCCGGCACGCAAGGTTGGCGGTATCGACAATCGCGGCAGCCACTTCTATCTGGCGATGTACTGGGCCGAGGCGCTGGCTGCGCAAACCGAAGACGCTGCCTTGCAGGCGCAGTTCGCCCCTGTGGCGAAGGCGATGGCCGACAACGAAGCGAAGATCATCGAAGAGCTGGCTGCAGCGCAAGGCAAGCCGGTGGATATCGGCGGTTACTACCGTCCGAACGTCGATCTGACCAGCAAGGCCATGCGTCCGAGCGCCACGCTCAACAAGATCGTGGACTCGGTTGCGTAAGCCAAGTTAGAAGCTAGCTGGAAGTTACAGGTAGCATGAGGTAGTACATGCGGCGGGCGGGCTGTGCGGTAGCGTCAATCATGACGTGCCGTGCAGTCCGCCCGCTGCGCTTTGGCGGGCTGGTCAACGTGTCCCGCTTTAGGCGCTCAGCTTAGATGTGAACGATTTCCCAGTCGGAGATTTGCTCCGGGATTTCGAGCGTCGAGGTGTCGGCTTCGGACAGATGCGGACAGCAGACGCCCCGTGCGAGGTCGTCAGCAGCCAACTGAGGGCTGGCAAATGCGCCCAGCTTCGTGTTGCCGAACGATGCTTCCCAGCCGTCCTTGCCGGGCAAAATGTAGAACGATCCTTCCGTCGAACCAAAGCGAAAGCCTTCCATTTTTTCTCTCCCGATCATTATCAAAAATGCGAATCCGTGGCTGACCTGCGTACGTGACGCGGGTCGGTTCCGGGGTGGATCTCGCGGGGCGGGTGCCGCAGCCTGCTCGATCCAGCCGTCCAGAACGCCGGCTCATGTAAAAGAGTCTACGTGAGCGAGGCGCCGGAAAAGCGGCGATGTCGGGATCGTTGTATTAAAAAAGATGCATTAAAAACAATGTGTTATTGAGTTTGTTCCGGATTATGGAATGTGGGACGGCATTGCGAAACGGCCGGTTTGTGCCATGCACCACGATTTTTTGTAGTGCAACGACTCATGCCACATCGTGAAATTTCAGGGGTGGGCCGTTCCGCTCGCCGCGCCATAGAACACGTCCAAAGTCGGGAACGCAGCCGTGCCGCGCAGGCAGTCCCATAGATAGATGGCAAAACCAGGGTCGCCGGTCCACAGCGAATAGCGCAGTTGTCCATAGGCCGCCTCATCGGCCTCGGTCTGGACGATGCCGTGCATCGCGAAAGCCCTCGCGCGCTCGAGCCACTTGATGTCGCCGGTGCGCTGGTAGAGGACCAGAAACGCGTAACCGTTGCCACCGGTGCCGTGACACAGGTTCGAACCCTTCGTGAGCGGTCCCGCGCTCCAGACCGCTTCACCGCCGGCAAGCAGCAGCGGATCGAGTTCGCGGCTTGGCAGGTGCGCGAGGCAGACGATGAAACCCGGCGCACCGTGGCACAACTGCATGAGCTTGCGCGGCGTACGGCCTTCGGGAGTATCGAGGAAGGCGCGCCAGTTCGCCTTGCCATTCTCGAGTGTCGCGGTCTGCCGCACCGTATTGACGATGCGCTGCTCCCACTCGCTCCAGGTGGCCGCGTCTAGCAGATGCCGGCCGCGTATCAGCGGCAGTGCGGTGGCGACGAAACCGTGGACGCCGTCGATGTACGTCGACTCTGTGCCGTACATATCCTGCGTCCAGTAGTGACAGCCGTGCTGCTCCGACCACTTCAGTTCGGAAGCGAGTTGCTCGGCGGTCCGGCGAAACAGGTCGGCCCAGCGTTCGTCCTGCGTGCGTTCGTGGAGCAAGGACGCGGCCAGCAGCGTGCCGGGCGAACCCCACATCAGTTCGCGAGTGGGGTTGTCGAGATTGCTACGGATCAGTTGGTCGAGCCGATCGGCGAGCGCTGCGCTCGGAGCGTGTCCGTACTCGAGCATCAGCCAGGGCGTCTCGCCCATTAGCCACGACGCGAAGAACGTGCTGTCATTTTCTTCGAGCCATATGCGATTCGATTCGCGCAGGGCGTCGGGAAAGCGCTTGCGTCTCACGCCCATCGCGCCGGCGAATCCGCTTGCGAATCGCCTTACGCTGTCCGATCATCTAGCCGATGCCGATGATGCCCCAGGATAAGGGCATTGTCGAAAAACGCATTAGATGCATTTGCCGGGAGTGATACCGATGTCGCATATCGTTGCGGAGGGTTCACCGCAGATGTCCCATTTTCCAGGTGATGCGGAAATAGAGGCGCTGCTCGCGCAACGCGCCTCGCCGTTTGCTGACGCCGATGCCGCCGCTTCGCCACGAGACGCCGCTTGATCCCGCTGTATTGGTGGCATACGTGGGCCACTACGAGCTGCGACCCGGCGTCGTCATGATGATTACGCTGCAGAACAACCAGTTGTATGCGCAACTAACCGGCCAAAATCGCTTTCCAGTCCATCCGGAAGGCGAGCGGTGTTTCTTCTACACAATCATAGATGCACAGATCATCTTTGACGTGGAGGCGAATGGCGAAGCGTCCTGGTTGACGCACCACCAGAACGGACTCGATCATCGTGCACCCAGAATCGAAGCATGAGCGCGCCAGCCGCGCACTGTAGCCCGCGCCGTCTCGTTGAGGCGGCTCACTGTTTGCGCCGGGCAAGCACGCATGCCGCGGCGCGCAAGATGGATCAAACTAACAAACCAACGGAGTAAATCGATGACGTACGCGCTCTACTACTCGCCGGGTGCGGCGAGCATGGCGGTTCACTGGATGCTGATCGAGGCGCAGATTCCCTTCGAGGCGCGGCTGATCAATATCGACGAGGGTGCGCAACACGACCCCGAGTATCGGCGCCTGAACCCGGCAGGACGGGTGCCGACCCTGATCGTCGACGGCGTGCCGCGTCACGAATCCACCGCCTTGCTGATGCTGCTCGCCGAGCGCCATCCGGCTGCCGGTCTCGCGCCGGCGCCGGGCTCGCCGGAACGGGCCGAGTGGCTGGAGTTGATGGTGTTTATGGCCAACACGGTCCTGCCGGCGATGCGCGACTGGTTCTACGCGGGTGAGGACGGCGACCCGGCGGGTGCGGAAGCGGTCCAGGCGCTCGCGCGGCGCCGGATCGAGCAAAGCTGGGACAGGCTCGATGCCCTGCTTGCCGATGGCCGCGCCTACCTGGTGGGCGGGAAACTCAGTACAGCAGATTTTCTCGCGGTGATGCTGATGCGCTGGTCGCGCAACATGCCGCGCAAGGCCCTGGCGTGGCCGCACCTTGCGGTTTATATCGGCAAGCTGCGCGCTTTGCCGTCGTTTATCGAGCTCAATGTGAGAGAAGGCCTGAGCGACTGGAGCAATCCGGCAAGCTAGCGTCAAGAGAGCGCTGCCGCTTTGCAAGCGCATGGGGATGCGCGTATCGCGCGACGAACCCATCCCTATGCGCCATGATTGATGTGCCCAAGGAGAGGTGAATGATCTCGGCTTTGCTTGAAACGCTAGGGGCGCTCGCGATCCTTGCAAGCATCGCTATCAAAGTGAGCGCATTTCGCACGGGTGCGAGTGAGAACGCTAAAGATGAGCGCTTTCTTCAGCCGCACGAGCGCGCCAGGCAAACCCACAAGCGATCGCGGCGCTGAGCCTCGCGCACAGGTTTTATGAATCCTCTAGTCGGCGAGTCTCGAGTCGCGGTAATCTTGCGGCGCCTCGTTACTCAGGAAGCACCAATGAAACCAACAAAGTCTTTCCTTGCTGTCACGCTTGTCACCGCCTTGCTCGCCGCCTCCGCCGGCGCTCGCGCGGCTGAGGGTCCTCCGGTTGCACCGGTGCGACCCGTCACGGATACCTACTTCGGCACGCCGGTAGTCGACAACTACCGCTACATGGAGAACCTGAAAGATCCGCAAGTCCAGCGCTGGATGAAAGCGCAGGCGCGCTATACGCGCACGGTGCTCGATGCGATTCCCGGACGTGCCGCGCTGGCCCAGCGCATTCTCTCGTTGGGCGGCAAGGATCTGCGCCGCGATCAATTCGTGCGCCGCGGCGACCGGCTCTTCTACGAGCTGATGGATCCGGGCGCCAATCTGCCCAAGCTGGCTTACCGCGACGGCATCAACGGCGCGGAACACGTTCTGGTGGATCCGGCCAAGCTCGCGAAGGATCGCGCGCATCATTACTCGCTCGACTGGTTTTCGCCCTCATGGGACGGCCGTTACGTGGTCTACGGCATTTCCGAAGGCGGCTCCGAAGAAAGCGTGCTGCATATCGTCGACCTGAGCACCGGCAAGCAGCTTGCCGAGCGTATCGACCGTACGTCCGATAGCGTGGTTTCCTGGCGCAACGATAACCGCTCCTTCTTCTATATGCGTTATCCGAAGATGGGCCCCGATACGCCGTCCTCGCAAACCGACTACAACGCGGTGAGCTTCCTGCACGTCCTCGGTCAGAATCCCGATGGCGCCGGCGACGAGGCGGTGTTCGGCAAGGGTGTCTCCGCCAGTGTCGATGTGCCGGACGGTCAGGGCGCTTATGTGTTGTTGTCGCCCGATTCGCCGTATGCAGTGGCGGTGGCGAACCACAACATGGACGACGCCCCCAATTCGTTTTACATCGTCCCGCTTGCGCAGATCGATGGTGCACGCACGCCGTGGCAAAAAATCGCCACTCCCGCAGACGGCGTGACCGGTGTGCGTTTGCACGGCGAACGTCTTTACCTCCTGTCGGACAAGGGCGCCTCGCGCTACCAGATCCTGTCGTTGCCGCTCGCGCATCCGGATCTTGCGCAGGCCGAGGTGGTCGTGCCCGAAGGCCCGAATGTGATCGACTCGTTCGATCTCGCGAGCGATGCGATTTACCTCGGCGAACGGGCGGGCCCGAGCTTCCAGTTAAAGCGCGTGTCGTTCGACGGCAAGGATAGCCAGACGATCGAACTGCCGTTTGCGGGCACCGTGGCGGACCTGAGCACCGATCCGCGCGAGCCGGGCCTGATGTTCAACCTGCAGGGCTGGGTCAAGGCGCCGCGTGAGCTGGCCTACGATCCGAACAGCAACGCCGCCACCGATACCGGCCTGATTCCGCCGGCCAAGACCGAATCGGACGACATCGAGGCGCACGACGAGTTTGCCGTGAGCTATGACGGTACGCGCATTCCGGTGTCGATCATCGCGAAGAAGGGCGTGACGCGCGACGGCTCGCATCCCACCATCGTGACGGGCTATGCCAGCTACGGCACCTCGATGGATCCCTACTACGATCCGACCATGCAGGCGTGGATCGAGCAAGGTGGCATCCTCGCGGTCTCGCATATGCGCGGCGGCGGCGAGTATGGCGACGCGTGGCACCGTGCCGGGCAGAAGCTCACGAAGATCAACACGCTGCTCGACTTCGTCGCGTCCGCGCAATACATGGTCGATCAGCACTACACGCAGCCGAAGCTCCTCGCGGCGAACAGTGCGAGCGCAGGGGGCATCGTGATGGGCGGCGCGCTGGAGATCGACCCGGGCCTGTTCCGCGTGGTCCTCGACGACGTCGGCGATTCGGACTCCCTGCGTTCCGAAACCGCGCCGAACGGACCGCCGAACGTGCCGGAGTTCGGTTCGACCGCGACCGAAAGCGGTTTTCACGGCCTGTACTCGATGAGCGCCTATGCCCACGTGCATGACGGCACGCCGTATCCGGCCGTGATGTTCACGACCGGCGCCAACGATCCGCGGGTGCCCTCGTGGCACATGCTGAAGATGACGGCTCGCGTGCAGGCGGCCACCAGCAGCGGGCTGCCGGTGCTGTTACGAGTCGACTACGACGCGGGCCACGGGATTGGCTCCAGCCTCACGCAAGCAGCCAACGAACTCGCCGACGAGTGGTCGTTCGCGTTGTGGCAGATGGGCGAGCCGGGTTTTCAGTCTAAGCAATAGCGCGCTAGCCGCGCTTTTTTGAACCTCTAGTCAGCTTGCCGTAAGACGCGGTAATCTTGCGGCGCCTCGTACCTTTGGAAGCTCGAATGAAACCAACCCAGTCTTTCCTGGCCGTAACGTTTGCCGCTGCCTTGCTCGCCGCCTCCGCCGCGGCGCAGGCGGCGCAAGGGCAACCGGTGGCGCCGGTGCGCCCGGTGACGGATACCTACTTCGGTACGCCGGTAGTCGACAACTACCGCTACATGGAGAACCTGAAGGATCCTGAAGTTCAGACCTGGATGAAAGATCAGGCTGGCTACACCCGCAAGGTGCTCGACGCCATTCCCGGCCGCGCCGAGCTGGCGCAGCAAATCGAAGGCCTGATGGGCGGCGATCTGCATCGCTTCAACTTCGAACGTCGCGGCGAGCGGATCTTCTACGAAGTGCTGGAGCCGGGCGCCAATCTGCCCAAGCTCGCGTATCGCGACAGCCTCCAGGGCGAGGAACACGTTCTGGTCGACCCGGCCAAGCTCGCCAAAGATAGCGCGCATCACTTCGCGCTCGACTGGTTCTCGCCGTCGGGCGATGGCCGTTACGTGGCCTACGGCATCTCCGAAGGCGGCTCGGAAAAGAGCGTGCTGCATGTGGTCGATCTGCAAACCGGCAGCGATCTCGCCGAGACCATCGACCGTGCGGAGGACTGCGTCGTCTCCTGGCGCAACGACAACCGCTCGTTCTTCTATCTGCGCTATCCGAAACCCGGCCCCGATACGCCGCCGTCGAAGATGCTGTACAACGCCGTGACGTACCTCCACGTGCTCGGCCAGAACACCAGCGGCGATGGAGACGAGGCCGTGTTCGGCCACGGTGTCTCACCGAAGCTCGACGTGGCCGAAGGGCAGGGCACCTATGTGCTGTTGGCGCCCGATTCGCCGTATGCCGTTGCGGTGGTGAATCACAACATGGACAACAACCCCAATATCTTCTATGTCGTGCGGCTCGATCAGATCCATGGCGCCGACACGCCGTGGCAAAAGATCGCCTCGACCGAAGACGGGGTGACCGACGTGCGTCTGCATGGCGACCGGCTGTATCTGCTCTCGGAGAAGGGCGCGGCACGCTTCCAGATTCTCTCGGTGCCGGCTGAGCATCCCGATCTCGCGCATGCCGACGTGGTGGTGCCCGAAGGCCCCAATGTGATCGACGCCTTCGCTTTGGGCAGCGACGCGATGTATATCAGCGAACGGGCGGGGGCGAGCTTCCAGTTGAAGCGCGTATCGTTCGACGGCAAGGAAACCCAGACGATCAGCCTGCCGTTTGCGGGCACGGTGGTCGACTTGACGACCGATCCGCGCCAGCCAGGTGCGATGTTCGGCATGCAGGGCTGGGTGAAGGCGCCGCGTGAATTCGCCTACGACCCGAAGACCAATGTGGCGAGCGACACCGGCCTGGTTCCGCCGTCGAAGACGGAGTCCGACGATATCGAGGCACACGACGAGTTCGCCACCAGTTATGACGGCACGCGCATTCCGGTGTCGATCATCGCGCAGAAGGGCGTCAAGCGCGACGGTTCGCATCCGACCATCGTGTTCGGCTATGGCAGCTATGGTGTGTCGATGGATCCGGTATACCGTCCGCAGTGGAAAGCGTGGCTCGATCAGGGTGGCATCATCGCAGTGTCGCATATGCGCGGCGGCGGCGAGTATGGCGATGCCTGGCACCGTGCCGGTCAGAAGCTCACCAAGATCAACACCATCCTCGACTTCAACGCTAGCGCCCAGTACCTGATCGACCAGCGCTACACGCAGTCGAAGTATCTCGCGGCGAATAGCGCCAGCGCGGGCGGTATCGTGATGGGCGGTGCGATGGAGATCAACCCGGCGCTGTTCCGGGTGGTGATGGACGATGTGGGCCTATCCGATGCGTTGCGCTTCGAGACGGAGCCGAACGGCCCGCCGAACGTGCCCGAAATGGGTTCCTCGTCGAATGAGGCTGGCTTCCATGGTCTCTATGCGATGAGCGCCTATGCGCATATCCATGACGGCACGCCGTACCCGGCAATCATCTTCACGACCGGGGCGAACGATCCGCGTGTCTCCTCGTGGCACATGCTGAAGATGGCGGCGCGGATGCAGGAGGCCACCAGCAGCGGGCATCCGGTGCTGTTGCGCATCGACTTCGACGCGGGCCATGGGATGGGTTCGAGCATGTCGCAGCGTGCCAATTTGCTGGCCGACGAGTGGGCGTTCACGCTCTGGCAGATGGGCAAGCCGGGGTTCCAGCCGCAGCATTGAGGTAGGAGGCGACGGGTGCCAAGCACCCGTCGCCTTGACGTTAAGCGCTCACGCGCCTGGGCGTCACCACCGACACCACGAAGGTCACGACGATATTCGCCGTCAGCGCGATCAGGCCGATATACAGCGGATACGTCGCATCGCCCAGATGCAGCGCGAACACAGGCTTGAGGCCCTGCGAAATCGCCATCCCGGTACCCAGCACGATCCCCACCAGCCAGCCGAGGAACAGCCCCGGCGTATTCAGGCGCCGCGTGTACAGCGAGAACACGATAGCGGGGAAAATTTGCAGAATCCACACGCCGCCGAGCAACTGCAGATCGATCGCATACTGCGTGGGCAGGAACACGATAAACAGCAGCGCGCCGAACTTCACCGCCAGCGAGACGATCTTCGCCGTGGAGGCTTCGGCGCTGGACGACATGTTCGGCGACACGATCGGACGCCACAGATTACGCGTGAACAGGTTGGCCGCGCCGATCGACATGATGGCCGCGGGCACGAGCGCGCTGATCGCAATCGCCGCCGCCGCAAAGCCGACGAACCACGACGGGAACAGCGTGCCGAACAGCGTCGGCACGACGTCCGAAGCCGACTTCACATGCACGCCGGCTGCAATCGCCATATAGCCGAGCAGCGCGATCAGGCCCAGCAGCAACGTGTACGCCGGCAAGAAAATCGCGTTCTTGCGCACCGTCGCAGCGGAGGAGGACGACAACACCGCCGTCATCGTATGCGGATACATGAACGCGGCCAGTGCCGAGCCGAGTGCGAGCGATGCATACGCCGTGAACTGGGTCGGCTTGAGGATGATGCCTGTCGCGCCGCCCTTGGCCTTGAAATACGTATCGGCCGCGTCGAACACATGGCCGTAGCCGCCTAACTTCGACGGAATCAGCCAGATTGCCGCGATCACGACAATGTAGATCATGATGTCCTTGACGAAGGCGATCATCGCCGGCGCCCGCAGGCCGCTCGTGTAGGTGTAGAGCGCGAGGATCACGAAGGCGACGATCAGCGGCAGTTCGCCAGTGACGCCGAGCCCCTTGATCACGACCTGCATGCCCACCAGTTGCAGCGCGATATACGGCATGGTCGCGATAATGCCGGTCAGCGCCACCGCCCCCGGGAACCATTTGCCGCCGTACTCGCCCTGGACGTAATCGGCCGCGGTAATGTGGTTTTTCGCATGCGCGATCTGCCACAGCTTCGGCATCACGGCAAACACGAACGGATAGACGATGATCGTATAAGGCAGCGCGAAGAAGCCATACGCGCCCACCGAATACACCAGCGCCGGCACCGCGATCACGGTATAGGCGGTATAGAAGTCGCCGCCCACCAGGAACCATGAAATGACCACGCCGAACTGCCGGCCGCCAAGGCCCCACTCATGCAACTGTGTGAGGTCGCCACGCTTCCAGCGCGCAGCGAAGAAGCCCACGACCGTGACCAGCACGAAGAAGAAAATGAAAACGGTCATCGCGACCGGGTTGACTGGAATCGCATCGCTCATTTGAGACCCCGGTACACAACGTAGATCAGCAGGGACGTGAGCGGCACCCACAGGAACTGGTACCAGTAGAAGAACGGGAAGCCGGCGAACGACGGGCGCGTGTCGTTATAGAACGGCAGCCAGAGCAGCGCGATATACGGTATCAGCAAGATGAGCCATAGCCAGGAGCGGCCGGCCGGAGCAGTAGTTTCCAAGAAATCCCCTAGATTGTGTGTGTCGGAACGGAGCATCGGGTGCTGTCGCGCCGCCGCAGCACTTGTCGTGCGTCCGTGTCGGCGGCGTCAGCGCGCATTATCTAAGAATTTGCCGAGCGATGCTTGTAGCCGGGCAGTTGCGCCGGAATGAGGCTGTGGGACTATGTCGGCGCCGCGAGACGGCGTTGCGTCAGTGACAAAACGACACAAATGTAGACGAACGATCCACAGATCGTTGCTGTCAATGGGGGTACGATCCGTGTCTATCGGCACTGTACCTGGCGCCCTCGCTACGCCTGCCTCTCTGGAGGTCCATGAAAATCGCGCCAGACCGTATTTCGGGTTGGACCGAACGACACCCGCGTGTAATTAGGCCTGCCGATAAAGTGAACCCGATGTGTCTGCAATCATTTGAGGATTGGATGTGAGCTTGAACCTGTCGTCCAATGGTCCGGCGTACGTCTCTCGCGAAATCCGCCAGGGTGTGCCGTTGAGCTATGTCAGCGAAAAGTTGTCGCACGCGATCATCGATACGCACGCGGCCGGCGTGGCGCATCCCGAAGCGCGCAAGCGTCTCTCCCACGTCATGTATTCGCAAACCAAGGCATTTCTCGCCTTGCACAACGTGTTGGGCGCAGCCGATGCGCAGGGCTTGCCCGAGCTTCTGCTAGACATGGAGCGCCACGAACTGCATAGCTGGATCGCTGCAGTCGTCAAGCATGGCGACCTGCTGGGCACCGGCGACGCTTGATCCTCCTGTAGCGCACTTCTCAACGCATCAGAAAACGGCTAAACAGCCCGTCATAGTCGCGCCGGACGATGCCATAGCATTCGCAGGCGTGGTGTTCCAGCGCCGCGCGGTCGAGCACTTCGAGCAAGCCACCGCGATATCGGATCACGGCAGCGCGCTGTAGCTCGCGGGCGACTTCGGTGACGCTGGCGCGCCGCATCCCCAGCAGGCCCGCGATCAACTCCGGGTTGACGTGAATTTCATTCGAGTCGATCTGGTCGAGGGTCAGCAGCAGCCAGCGGCAGAACTGCTGTGTCAGCGAATGGTGGCGGTTGCAGAGACCGGTCTGCGCAATCTGCGTAATCAGCGAATGGAGGTAGCTCAGGAACAGGTGCTGGACCGCCCCGCCGCGGGCGAACTCCTTGCGCACCACTTCGCTGTTGAGCCGGTAGGCGTTGCCTGCGCTTTGCACGACCGCGCGGCTCGGCATGGTGTCGCCGCCCATGAACATGGCGACGCCGAGCAGCCCTTCTTTGCCGATCACCGCGAGTTCGGCCGAAGCGCCATCGTTCATGACGCGCAGCATCGACAGGACCGCCGTGGTGGGCAGGTAGAGATGGCTCAGCCGGTCACCCGGCTCATAGACCACATGGCCCAAGGGCAGGGAGATCGGCACAAGATGGGGGACAAGCCGAGCCCGATCGGCCGCGGGCAGGGCCGCGAGCAGCCGGTTGTCCTCGGGTGCATGCGGCTGCGCCCCGGACTCTTCTTCCTGTGCAGCCGGCCTCGTCCCACGCGCGACCCGTTCGGCGAGCAGCAGATGCTGCGCAATCTGCTCCTCGCGGCTCTTTTCCGGCAACAGGCTCAGGACGGCCGCGCGCACGTCGGCGTGACCGAGCACGTCGAGCAGCTTGAGTTTGGTGAGGGTGCCAAGGTCGCACTTGCCCGTGCGCCACGCTGAAATCTGTGCCCGTGTCAGACCAAGGCTGTCTGCCAGTTGGGCGTCGCTACCGAACTGGCCCTTCGTCTTGACTTCGTCGAATAGGGCGTTCCAATCGTTCATTGTGTTCGATAGCTAAAAGCGGTGTCAAATTCACTTGACGCGCGTTAGGCTGAGTGAAAAAATCAAAAAGTGCCAGAATTCGTCAAACTCATTCGGCATTTATAGCATAGCAGCGCATCTCTCTCGGGGCGTTCGCAGGCCGATCCATTTTCACTGGCCCCTGTGCTGACGAGGCCTGCTTTCATGAGCGACACTTCTTTCATTCGCCTGCCCATCGTGCTGCATACGCGCGAACCGGCTGTCGCCGCTTCCATCCCCCTGGACGATGAGCAATTTGCGGCTCAGCAGATCGAGTTCATCAAACTGCTGTTTGGCTACATCGCCTATTTGCGCGAGCATTCCCGCGAGACGCCGGTGGCCGATGCGTTTCTCTCCACCTTCGTCAATCTGCTGGAGACGATGCAGGCGAATGCACCTGACGAGGCACGCAGTTGCGCGCTGAAACTCCAGCAGATCATTGGCGTCCTTTTCCCAGGTGCGGCGGCAGCCGGGTCGTAACGACGGCCAGATGCCTGCGCGCAACGCGCACAGCGCGCCTTCGGGTTATGCGCGAAGACTCGGGTCAAGCAAATTTCTGTGCATCGTCGCGCGCGCACGCGAGCAGACCTTTGACCTGTTCGAGCAGCCCATCGCGCCGCCAGGCGACGTATTTCGCGTAGCAGGTCTGGGCGGGGGGATAACTGCAGGGCAGCCGGTGCCATTTGTTGCCGTTCGCCTCGACCCACAGGATGGCGTCGAGAATTTCGCGCTCGGGGCGGCGAGGGCGCCCGCGCTTGATATCGTGATTCGAGAAAAGATGCTGTACGCGAAACCAGTCTTGATCGGAGAGGCGCACGGGTTCGGGTAGCGTGGACCAAAATGCTACGGCACATGCGCCGTCTGGAGCCGGCATAGCCATAAGATTTTCCCCAGAACAATATAGTTAATATTACTAAATGACTACGCCCGCCTTGCAATTGCGCAGTCCGCCCCACTCTCATCAGGCTGCTTCATTCTTTCAGTGAGACGCCGGCGTCGTCAAGTGAATTTGACGTCACAGGTGAGCGCGATCTGCACCACGACGATGCACGCGTAACCATTTACGGGGTTGGAAACGTTTGCGCCAGTAAACGTTTGTAAACGAACCTGTAACTCTAATAATACGCATCGGTTCTAGACTGCTGCTGGTTCGCAGCGCCGTCGCTGGTTTTTGAACCGGCAAACGTTCTCCATCAGCAGGCGCGTCATCCGGATTGACCCATGTGGCCGGCCGTTTAGCCCATCTCTCGCATAGCGCCGCTTCCATGAATTCAAAACGCCAGGCCGTCTTTCTCCATACCGGCTACAGGACGGCGGGGACATGGCTATGGTCATGCTTTCGTAAGCTCGACGATGCCACCGCCTACTACGAGCCGTTGCATGAAATGCTGGCGAGCATCGATGCGCTCAAGCTTGCGAGCAGCACCGCCGACAGTTGGCGTTCCGGTCACCCGGCGCTCGAAGCGCCGTACTTCGCCGAGTTTGCGCACCTGCTCGAGCCCGGTGCCGGTGGCATTGCCGGCTACGAGGCAGAGTTTTCGATCGACCGCTTCGACGGCCAGGCGCCGCCGGGAGCCGAACGTCTCGAGCGCTACCTGCGCGGTCTGCTGGACGCTGCGCACCAGCAAGGCCGCGTGCCGGTGCTGAAATTCTGCCGCTCGCTCGGGCGGCTGGCGTGGTTTCGCGCCACCTTTCCGGACGCGGTGCATATCGTGGTCGAGAAAAACCCGATCTCGCAGTGGCAGTCCTGCTGGCAGCTTTTTGCGGCACACCGGAATGCGCATTTTGTGGCCGTACCGTTTGTGGTGCTGGCGCTGAACCGGCACGTACCGCTGGTTCAGCGGACGATCGCGGCGTTGCAGGTCGAGTTGCCTGTGCCGCCTGCCGGCACGGAGGCGCAGATCGTCGAGTCGTACCTGTCGTTCTACAAGGAGCACGTCGCGACGATCGCGCCGTTGCAGGCGTACCGGGCGTTTCTGGCGCACTGGATCCTGACGCTAAGAGACGCGGCAACGCATGCCGATGCCCTGTTCGATTGTGACCTGGCGGGCCATTCACCCGCGTATATCGAAGGCGCCGAACGCTGGATTCGCGAGCTAACCGGTCTGCGCCCGTCGTTTCGCAGCGCGCGCGGCGAAGCGGGTGCGGAACGCCAGCATGGTTTCGAGCCGCTCGAGGGCTTGCAGGTGCACCTCGACGCCCTGAGCTTTGCACGCACCCTTGCGGCCAGCGGCAGCGTCGAGCCGGACGCATTGGTGCTGTGGACCAGCAAGCTGGCGCAGGCCACCCAGGTGATGGCGTTCGGTGCGGCGGCGAACTGGCCGCAGCCGCAGGTCCCGGCCGGCCGTGCGTCGCGCATGGTGGATGTGGCTCTGATCGACGGCGAGGGTATCGATGCGATTCTGCATGCCGAGCTCGCCGCGACGCGGGCCGCGCTGGCCGAGGTCAAGAGCGAGCTGGCGCAGGTGCACAGTTCGCCGTTGTGGCGTCTGATGAAAAAAATTCGCAAGCTGCGCGCCCCGAAACTGTTCCACCGCGCTCGCCGTGGCGTGAGGCCATCATCCGCGGGCAAAGCACAGAACCTGCGGCCGATGGCCGAGCCACGCCGCTGACCCTCACCGCTGACCTGCAGCCGCTCAGGCAGAAAACGCAAGCAGCCCGAACCAATCGGGCTGCGCAGCGGCTCCCTTCTCCGCTAATGCCTGCCTTTTCAGGCCGCGTCTCCCGGTATCAACCGCGGCTTGGTCAGCGTGTAGGTAATCTGCTTGAAGATCGTGCTGAGATTGGCGGTGCCGCCCGCTGCGTTGGTGCAGGTATCCGAGTAAAAGTACGCGGAGCCGCTGGAGATGTCCTGCATCGTGGTGCATGGCGACAGGCTGTCCGTACCGTCGCTGCAGGTCGCGGAGGACGACTCGCCGCCGATGTAGGCGACGGTGTAGATCTCTGTTCCTGCGGCCTTGGCTGTGGCCGCGTCGTTGATGGCGGTCTGGCACTCCTGGTTGTACGTGCTGCTGAACGTGCTGCCCAACTGCTTCGTGCTCGAGGTCGCATCGCCATCGCTTAGCAGCACGATGACATTCTGTCCCGGCGGGTTTTGCGACGCCGACAGCGTGCTCAAGGCGCTTTGCGCCTGGGTGATCGCGTCGCCGTAGAACGTCCCGAGCCCGCCGATTGCAGAAAGGCCGTTGCAACTGCCGCCGCCGAGCGCCTGGACCACAGAAGAGCTGGTATTGGCTGAGCCGCTGCTGCTGAGAAAACCGCTGGCGGGAGACGAAATCTCGTAGCCGCCCAGTGTCGAGCTGGCGCCGGACGCAACGGCGGAATAACTACCCGCCGTGCCGGGCTGAGACTTCGAGCAGGAGTATGTATAAGTCGACGTCATGGGCGGAAACACCATCAGGCCGACGTTATCGCCCGCGTTAGTCAACCCCGTCAGCAGTTCGAGTGCGCCGGCCTTGGCGCAATTTTCACGGCTGAGCGCGGTGCCCTGGGAATTCTTGCAGTTGCTATCGGTGTCGTTCATCGACGCTGTCGTATCGAGGATGATCATCACGTTGTATTGCGCGGCCTGGGTGCCGCCGCCGGCGCCTGCCTTCGACGATGCACTGATAGTCGCCGACTTGATGCCGATGGCGCGCGCGAAGAACGTGGGCACGCTCGCCACCTGTGTCACTTCGATACCGTTGTAGCCCGAGGCGGCTTGTGCATATGGCAAGGTGACGCTCGCCAGCTTGAGCCCCGTGATACTCGTGCTTGTCACGCTGACATTGCCGGGCAGCGTGTTGCTGTTGCTGTCGGTTTGCCCGGCCGCGTAATTCTGGGCATCCGCCTGTGAGGTGGCCCAGCTCTTGGTCCACAGGTCCGTCGCGCCGGCGAGGGCGGCGGCATCGGTGGCGGCCTGCAGGCGTCGCTGGCTGAACATCAGGTAACCGACGTCGACGGCAATCGCCGCGAACGCCAGCAGCGCCACCAGCGACAGGGCGACGATCACCGAGATGGAGCCGCGTTGTCCGGCGCGCGAGCGGCGTGGCGCTTGGTTCTGGTTCATGAAGGGCCTCCGGCCTGGAAATTGACGTGGCGTGTTCATTGCACGCGCTCGATCATCGTTGAATTCAATGAGGCGGGCATGCCGACCAATCCGGCCAGCGTGCCTTTGAAGAGCGGAGAAAACGAGCTGTAGGTGACCGTCACCGTCGCCGGGTCGCCCGCTGCAGTCGAGAGCGCGGTGGCGCATTCCGTATCGGTGGTGCATTGCGTGCCGTTTACATACGTGGTGATCGAGAGATTTCCCGTGACCAGGTACGAGGCTGCGGTGGTCACCTGGGTCTTGGTGGTGCTATACGGTGTGCTGTTGCCGCGCTGCGACGCGAAGTAGCGCGCCGCCGACGAGGTGGCGTTTGCCACCATGACGTAGTTGCCCAGCAGCCAGCCGAACTGCGCCATGCCGAGGACAATGACGAGCAGGGGCGGCGCGAGCAGCGCGAATTCGATCGCGGCGATCCCGCGTTGCCGGCCGGGCCGCTGGGTTTTGCGCAGACGCGCCGCGGGTCTCGCCAAGGCGGCGCGCAACGGCGTGCGCGTGGTATCGGGTAGTAGGCTGGCGTTCATTGCACGAGCTCCGACATGGTGGCGCTCAGGGACGTTGGCATCATCGACTTGAGGCTGTACAAGGCGCCTTTGAACGGCGAACTGAACGTATAGCTGAGCGATACTTTCGCCTCGGTGCCGGTGGCCGGCGGCTGGGTCTGGGTGCCGAGCGCACTCGCGCAGGCGGTGTCGCTCGTGCAGGTCGTACCGCCGACGCTGATGGTGATCGCCAAGGTGTTTTTCAGCGTCGAGGTGGCGGACAGGATGGCAGCCTCGGTATCGGAATACGGTGTGGCATAGCCTCGCTCGGAAGCGAGCAGATGCGCGCCTACCGACGCGGCGTCGGTGAGCAGCAGATAGTTGTTCATCAGCGTGCCGAACTGGACTGCACCGAACAGCACGAGGAACAGGACCGGCAAGACGAGTGCGAACTCGACGACCGCGGCCCCGCTTTGACGATTCCGTTTCATAGGCCCTCCGTGTCCTTACGCCCCTGCCATGCCCGGCAGCAGGATCCGGTAGATATGAATGAACGCCGGCCCGAGCAGCACCACCAGCAGCGCGGGGAAGATGCAGAACATCAGCGGAAACAGCAGCTTCAGTCCGATCTTCGCGGCCAGTTCTTCAGCCCGCATGCGCCGGCGCGTGCGCAGCGTGTCGGAGAGCACGCGCAGCGATGCGCCGATGCTGGTGCCGAAGCGATCGGACTGGATCAGCAGCGTGCAGAACGAGTCGACATCCTCGACGCCGGTGCGCAGGGAGAAGTTGCGCAGCGCCTTTTCCTTGGTGAACCCCGAGCGCATCTCGAGCAGCATCAGATCCAGTTCGCTCGCCACCACGGGGCTGTTGATGCGAATCTCGCCCGACACCTTCATCAGCGCCGCATCGAGACTCAAGCCCGCTTCGACGCAGACGGTCAGCAGATCGAGCGCATCGGGAAAGTCTTCGAACAGCTTGCGCTTGCGCCACGCGATCCGGCGTCCCAGTACCAGGTTCGGCAGGTAGTAGCCGATACCGCCCAGCGTGAACAGCACCACCGAGAGTTCGTAGGTGTCCCGCGCGACCTCGGTGTGCAGCAGCCACAGCATCGCGGTGAGCGGCATGGCGATGGCGAGCGCGGTCTTCGCGGCGAAGTAGATCGGCGCCGCGCCAGGCGAGCGCCAGCCCGCGTTCATCAGCCGCACGCGCAGCGACGAGCGTTCCCAGCCCTCCTTCGGGACCGACAGCCGGGAGATCGGCCGCGAGATGTCGGCGAGCTTTTCGAGCCACTCGCCGCTGTTTGATTCGGCGCCCGTTCCCGGCGCGGCCGCGGGCGCTGCGTTGGCGCCGCCGGCCTGCTCGATCCGGCGGCTCATGTCGCGTGGCGCAAACGCATGCATCGCGCCGAACGCCGCGGCGAACACAATGGCGAATACGCCTAGCAGAATCAGCATGTGCATCGTATCTGGCGTTTGCATGACTACCTCTTCGTATCAATGATGAGCAGTGCGACAGGAACGGCTCGTAGAAATGACGCGGCGCTATACGCGCATCTTGACGATGTGGCGCATCCAGAACACGCCGAACACCATCGTGCCGAGCACGGTCCAGACCAGCTTCAGGCCAGCGGGGTCTTGCCACAGCACGTCGAGGAAGCCCGGATTGATTGTCACCATCACGCCAGCGGCGCCGAACGGCAACAGCCCCAGGATCCACGCGGACATCTTCCCTTCGGCCGACAGCACGCGAACCTTGTCGAACAGCTTGAAGCGTTCGCGGATCAGCAAGGTGATGCCGTCGAGCAGCTCGGCGAGATTGCCGCCGGTCTCGCGCTGGATCAGCACGGCGATCACCAGGTAGCGCAGGTCGCGGATCGGCACACGGGTGGCGAGATTCAGGAGGGCTTCGTTGAGCGAGATGCCGTAATTGATCTCGTCGAAGGTGATGCGGAACTCGCCGCTCATCGGTTCGGCGAACTCGCTGCCTACCATGCCGATCGCGCCGGTGAACGCATGCCCCGAGCGCAGCGCGCGGGCCAGCATGTCGCAGACGTCCGGAAACTGGCGGTCGAGCTTGCGCAGGCGCCGCCCGCGCCGATAGCGCACGTACAGCAGCGGCAGCACGGCGCTCAGCAGCGCCACCCCGAGCGAAGGCCACAACGGCAGGCCCGCGAACAGCAGGATCGCGAGCGTGGGCGGCGGCATGACGGCGCAGATGCCGAACAGGCGCCCCACCGTCCACGACACGCCGGACTGCTGCAGGAACAGGTCGATCGCATGTACGCGCGGCAGGTACAGCAGCCCTTTGTCGAGCAGCGACGATTCGGAGAGCAGGCGCTCCTTGAGGATGCTCAGGCGCGTGCTGCCCAGGTGGCCACCGGCCGAGACCGCGCGAATCCGCGATTCGACCCGCTTGGCTGCGGGTCCGTGCCGGCTGTTCCACCATTCGTACGCGCCCTCGATCGATAGCACGACGGCAGCGAACAGAAGCACGATGGCTGCATAGAAGATCGGGGCCATGCCAGTCTCCAGATACTAAGGGTGCGGGCGCCTGAACCGCTCGCGCGGTTCAGGCGGTTTCAAACTGGCGCGCCGGGTCGTAGACGCGCTCGGGCAAGACGACGCCGAAGCCTTGCAGGCGCTCCGCGAACTTCGGCCGCACCCCGGTCGCGCAGAAGTGGCCGCGCACGTTGCCGTTTGCATCGACGCCGGAGCGCCGGAAGGTGAAGATCTCCTGCATGTTGATCATGTCGCCCTCCATGCCGGTCAGCTCGGAAATGCTGATGATCTTGCGGCGGCCATCGGTCAGGCGGGTGGCTTGCACGACCACCGAGATTGCCGATGAGATCTGCTGGCGCATCGTCTTGGTCGGCAAGGAAAGGCCGCCCATGCTGATCATGTTTTCGAGGCGTGTGAGCGCGTCGCGCGGCGTGTTCGCGTGGATCGTGGCGAGCGAACCTTCGTGGCCCGTGTTCATCGCGTTGAGCATGTCGAGTGCTTCGTCGCCGCGCACTTCGCCGAGAATGATCCGGTCGGGGCGCATGCGCAGCGCGTTGCGCACCAGCGTGCGCTGCGTGATCTCGCCGCGCCCTTCGATATTGGGCGGCCGGGTTTCGAGGCGCAGCACGTGTTCCTGGCGCATCTGCAGTTCGGCGGCGTCTTCGATCGTGACGATGCGTTCGTTGCTCGGAATGAAGGCCGACAGGATGTTCAGCAGCGTGGTCTTGCCGCTGCCGGTGCCGCCCGAGATGAGGATATTGACCTTGGCGCGCACGAGTCCGTCGAGCACTTCCGCCATGGGTGGCGTGAGCGTCTGCAGCTCGATCAGGTCGGACACCTGCAGCGGGTTGACGGCAAAACGCCGGATCGACAGCAGCGGCCCGTCGACGGCAGAAGGCGGGATGATCGCGTTGACGCGCGAACCGTCGGGCAGGCGCGCGTCGACCATCGGACACGATTCATCGATGCGCCGGCCGACCCGCGAGACGATTTTTTCAATCACCTTCATCAGGTGGGCGTCGTCATAGAAGGTCACGTCGGTGCGTTCGAGCCGTCCCTTGCGTTCGACATAGGTATGCTGGTACGTGTTGACCAGAATGTCGGAGACGGTCGGGTCGCGCAGCAACAGTTCGAGCGGACCGAAGCCGAACATCTCGTCGTGCACGTCGACCACCAGTTGCTTGCGTTCGAGATCGTTGGCGGGCGCCTTCTGATCGTCGAGGATCCGTCCAATCAGCGTGGCGATTTCCTGGCGCACCTGGTCGGGCGGCAGGCGCGACAGCCGTTCGAGTTCGACGCGTTCCAGCACCGCCAGATGGATCTCACGTTTGAGCTTCTGGTAGGCCCCCCGCACCATCGTGCCCGGCGTGCCGCCCGCCTCGGAGCGCTCGACGAAGGTCTGCACGCGTTGGGCTGAGATCTGTTCACGAAGCGACATGATGTTTCCCCTGTTGGTCCAGTTGCATTTCAAGCTTCGGCGCCGCCTGACGGCCGAGCATCCTTGCGAATAGCGACTCGCCCTTGGCACGCTCAGGGCTGGATCCGGCGGCCCGGCTGGCAATGTTGGCGGCGAGCGTCTGCAAGCTGCGCGACACGCCGCTCTTATGGCCTGTCTTCGAGATCGGCAAGCCCTGGTTGATCGCCTCGGAGACCGCGGCAGCGTCCTCCGGTATGACCTGATACGGGCGCATGCCGAGCACCTGCTCCATCGCGTCGCGGGCGCGTTCTTCGTGGCGCGCATAGCGATTGAGCAGCAGCCGCGTGCGGTCGGCGGCATAGCCGAGCGAGGCGAGAATTTCCTGCAGCCGGCGGCCGGCGCGCACATGCGGCATGCTCGCTTGCAGGACGATGTGGATCTGGTTGCTGCGATCGAGCGCGAGCATCGAGTTCGGATTGAGCGTCTGGCCGAGGTCGAAGATCACGAAGTCGTAGCGCGGTGCGGCGACGCCGAGAATCCATTCGAGGCGGTCTTCCTTGATCTCGGCCGCCTTCACCGGGTCGCCCGCGCCGGCGAGGATATGGAAGTTGTCGCTGACATGCAGCACGCTGGCGTCGAAGAACGCGTGGTCCATGCGCTCGATCTGCGAGCACAGTTGCGGCAGCGTCGACGGTGGCGTTTCGTTCGTCACGAGGAACGCGGCGTCGGCGAAGAGCTGGTTGAGGTCGATCATCAGCACGCGCTTTTGCTGCTTGCTGGCGATCGCGTCGGCCACATTGGCGGCAATGAAGCTGGTGCCGACACCGCCCTTGCACGACATGAACGAGACGATCTCGGTGGTATGCGTATGGCTTTTCAGGCACTGGGCTTCGAGACGCGCGAGCGCATCGCCGAGTGCGCGCCGCTCGAGCGGCCAGCTAAGCACGTCGCGAAAGCCGGCGCGCATCGCCGCGATCAAGGTCTGCGGCGACACATCCGGGGTCAGCAGGATGCAGGAGAGGTGTTTGTGCTTCTGGCACAACTGCGCCACCACCGGCAATTCCGCGTCCTGGGTCGAAGCGGCGTCGACGATCAGCACATCGAAGGCATCGAGGCTGTCGCCGCGCTCCAGCAACAGCGACGGGCTGTCGGCCGCACGGGTGGTGCGGTAGTCGCCGCATTCGCCGAGCATGTGCACGACCTGGGACAGGCGCGTCGCGTCTTTCGAGGTGATAAGAATGTCGATCATGATCGTCTGCGCCAGGCTGTCGAGGGTTATTGACCGCTGCTGCCACCACTGCTGCCGCCGGTGCTTACGCCGATCACGAACGGATTGGTGTTGGTGGCGGGTTGGGCGAACGACTTGTCGTACTGGGTCATGGCGGAGGCGGCAGCCTTGCCGTCGATTCCGTCAACTGACGGCGTGTGCTCGGCCGCCCGCGGATCGATGATCTGCGCCTGGGTGACGGCTTTTTCGGCCTCGCCGAAATGCGCGTCCCAGATCGGCGAGCTGGACATGCAGCCGCCGAGTGCGACGAACGCCGTGACGCTCAGTGCGGCGCGCGCCGCGAAGCGAAGGGTTGCGAGTTTCATGAGATTCCCCTGTCCATCACATCAATGATCGAGCGCGGTGTGGGCGCTGCTCGCGTTGGCCATGTCCTGCTGTGCTTCGCGCGGGTTGGGCAGCGCCTCGCTCGAGCTCACCGGCACTTGCGGTGCGGGAGCCGGTGCCGGCACGGGCGCCGCAACCGGGCCAGGAGCCGTTGCAGGTGTCGCTGCAGGCGTCGCTGGGTTGCCAGCCGCAGGCGTACCCGTGCCTGACTTCGGCGCACCGCCGCGGCCTTCCATGTCGCCGGTCGCATAGATGTCGGCGTCCTTCGGTTGCGTGAAGCTGTCGGTGGGCAGCGGCAGGTTGGCGGTGCGCTGCGGCCTGACGAGGTGCGGCGTGATGATGAACACCAGCTCCGTGCGGTCCTGCTGGAACGACGTGCTGCGAAACAGGGCGCCTAGCACGGGCACCTCGCCGATCCCCGGCAGCGCCTTGAGCGCGCCGCTGATGTTGTTGCTGATCAGCCCGCCGATCGCGAAGCTTTCGCCGTCGTTCATCTGCACGGTAGTGGACGCCCGCCGTGTGGTAATGAGCGGCAGGATCGTCACGCCGCTGACATTGGTCGCGCTGAGCGTCACGCCGGTCGGCGAGAGTTCGGACACTTCAGGGGCGACCTTCAGGTTGATGCGGCCGTTGCCCAGCACCGTCGGAGTGAATTTGAGGCCCACCCCGAAGTCTTCCTGCTGCAGCACGATCGAGGTCGCGCCTGTGCTGCTGCTTTGCGGCACCGGAATGAACACTTCGCCGCCGGCGAGGAAGGTGGCTTCCTGGCCACTGATCGTCACCAGGTTCGGTTCGGCGAGGATCTTCACGAGGTTGTCGGTCTTCTGCGCGTCGACCGAGACCTGGAAGGGCAGCTTGTTGTTCTTGTTGACCGAGATGCCGCTCGAGACACCCGCGAGCAGGCTGCTCACCAGCGCGCCGGTCCACGACCCGAAGCCGCCCTGGATGTTCACCGACGCGCCCAACTGGTTCATCAGCGTCTTGTCGACTTCCGCCACTTTTACTTCGAGCATGACCTGCTGCGGCGCATCCACGCTCAGCATGTTGAGCACGCCACCGCCCTTGGCGGCGCCGTCCGTACTGGTGTGACTGCTATAGACAGTGGCGATTTCGACCGCCGTTGCCGCCGCCTGCGCGCTCGACACGTGGCCCGCCAGTACAAGGTTGTCGGCGGCGGTGGAGACGCGAATGCCGTGTTCTTCGGGCATCAGTTGCGTGAGCGAAGCCTGCAGGCCGTCCGAGTCGACATTGACGACGACGTCGATGATCTGGCATGCGCCGCTGCGTCCCTGCACGATCATATTGGTGCTGCCGACCGATTCGCCGAGTACGTAGAGCGTTTGCGGCGAGACCATGGTGGCCTGGGCGATCGCGGGGTTGCCGAGTGTGCGGTTGCGCACAGGTTCGCTGACCGGCACGAGGGTGGATTTGCCGACCGGTACGAACACGGTGCTTTCGCCGCGAACCGTGCCGGTGCAGTTCGGGCCGTGCAGCGGTCCGGTGGGCGCGGCTGCAGCGGCGGCGTTGCCGGGTGCGGGCGCCATGCTGATGGTCATCTGCAGCGGTTCGCGGCCCATCGGCAGGGCAGCGCTGGCGCTCGCCTTGGCGGGTGTGCCGTTGTCCGGGGCGTGCTGCGCGAGCGCGGTTTGAGTGAGCGCGATCTGGCCGAGCAGCAGGCCAGCGCCCAGCCAGGCGACCCATACCGCACAGCTCGCCTTGGTGCGTCGCGGCGTGTGGCCGGACGGGAAATCAGGTTTCGTAGTCATGTTGTGGTGCCCCCGTTGCTGGATCCTGTAGATCGCGTTCGTTGTCTGGTGTGGGTCTGGGTCTCGCGCAGCGCCATCGCCGGTTGGTCTCTTGCTCCGGCTACGCCGCGCCCGTCAAAAGCATTCCTGGCTGCCGCTCACGCCCGACAGCACGCCGATGCAGTCGCGTTTGACCGGCGCCCGGCTCACGTACTTCACGCGAGTGGGTTGGGGGGCGACAGGAGCGGACACTGCCACGGGGGCCGAGGCGCCGAGCAAGCTCATCTTGGTGGCGCCGGCGGTGGCGAGCGTGTCGGCGTCCACCTGATTGCGCAGCACCAGCGAGAGCGTGCCGACGCTGCGCGCAAGGTCGAGCTTCTCGGCCTGATCGGGCGTGACCTCGAGCGTGACGGCGTTGACTACCTTGGGCGCCGTGTCGTCGCGATTGACCTGTTGAGCCACCGCCAGCACGAGGATCTTCTCCAGCACCGTCTTCGAGATGCTTTGCTGGGTGTCGTTCTTGTTAGTCGGCTCCTGCGTATTGACGATCACGTCGACGTAGTTGCCTGGGAGTGCGAAGCCGGCCACGCCGACCACATCGTTGACGCGCACCGTAATGGCGCGGTGGCCTTCGCCGATCACGGCGGACAGGCCACCCTTGGTGCCGACCGGCGCGAGCTTCGATTCGAGCACGGGTTCGCCGCGCTGCACGCTGGCTCGCAGCACGCGGCCGTCGAGCGTCTTCGGGTCGCTGAAGGCGCCGGGCGGGATGCTGTCGGTGGGCCAGTTGACCGTGTGGACCATGGCGCCGGTAAGCGGCTCGCCGAGGTTGATGTCGTCGGAGGCCACCGCCACCTGGGTGACCGCCCCCGATGAGGTCTGCACGAGCCAGCGGGAAGCGAATACCACTGCGGAGAGACCCGCCAGCATGGCAATCGCCAGCATGATGAATGCACGACTGTTCTTCATGACGTTACTCCTCGAAACACGAGTGAAAGGCTGGCAAGGCGCGCTGTGTTCATGTCAGGTTCGCGAACAGCACGCCCAGGGTTCCTGCAGCAATGGCGACCCCGTAGGGCAACGAGCCGACCGACGCGAACGGCGCCGGCTGGTCTGCGGCAGCGTTCGAGCCGCGCCGTGCGCCTCCCGCCACCATGTATAGGAGGTTGCCGAGCAGCTGGCCGGTGCGGCGCCTGTGCACAGTCAGCGCCAGCGACCAGACGCCGCCGATCACGAACGTAGCGAGTGCGATCTGGACGGTTGGCCACGCACCTAGCCACGCGCCGATCATCATCAGCAGCTTGACGTCGCCGGCGGCCATGCCGCGTAGCAGATAAAACGGCAACAGCACGGCAAAGCCGGTGAGTGCGCCGGTGAGCCATATGGCACTGCCGGAGAGCGGTCCATGCAGCCAGCCCTGCACCAGCAGCGCGGCGACGAGCCCCGCGGCGATGATCGGGTTGGGGATGCGCCGGCTCACGATGTCGGTGCTCGCGGTGATGATCGCGAGCAGCACCACGCAGGCGGGTATCGGATGAGGCGGGAGCGGAAAGCCTGGCATCATGAACCTCGTTGGGTGGTTCAGACCGACGCTGCAACGTCGCTGAACAGCGTATTCAGATTGGTGCCGGCCGCGGCTACGGCGCCGACGATCACGATCGCAATCAGGGCGGCGAGCAGTGCGTACTCAATGGCTGTGACGCCGCTTTCATCGTCGAGAAAGACCTGAAGCCTGGCGATGGCGCGGAAAAAGCGGGTCGGCGCGACCGGCTGCGACGCAACGAGCTGGGAAACGGAACGAGCTGTATTCACGATTGACTCCTTGATGTCGGGCCGGCGCGGACCCCATCTGCAAAAGCAGGACGGACGGACGACGGGTGCCGCGTGGTCGTCCGCCGCCGGGACGCTCAAACCGAAGCGGCGATGGTGCTGAACACCGTGTTCAGGTTCGTGCCAAGTGTCTTCACCGAACCGATGATGACGATGGCAATCAGCGCTGCGATGAGGCCGTATTCGACGGCGGTGACGCCGTTTTCGTCGCGGATGAAACGCTTGGCTTGCGTGAGGATGGTTTGCATGACAGTCTCCAAGAGGACTACTACAGATATAACCCTGTGCCGGAATTGGCCTCGGGGAAGGGACTACAGGTACAGCAAGGTGGTACTGCAGGAAAAACGGTGCGGGTTAGTCGCTGTGCCGAGGCGGATCGTCATATACGAGCGCATCTGCATCTGTGTCGGCATCGACTGATAAGGCAAGCTGCTGGCAGGCAGCTTTGCCAGCGGCGGTCCTTGCGACAGCGTCACGGTAGCCGGGCCACGCCGGCAGTGAAATAAAGGCGGCGCGGCTGGCCGGCTCGCCGGAATGCTTCGATGCGGCAGCGAGCGGCTTCCAGTTCAGCGGCTCGTGCGCAGGGCGTGCAGTGATACGCCCGAATGCGTGGTTCTTCATGTTCTATCCCCGTGTTCTGCTGCTTATCTAAGGCATGGAGTCTGGTCGGAACTCCTGTCTGCGGTGTCCGGTTTGTTTCTGGACGGTGCGTCTTCGACTGCCGCGCTCACTCCTACGCAAGGCGTGGGCCAGCTCGCGAAAAACCGCGTAAATGCTGGGCCTCTGCGTTGCCAGGGGCCGCTGACGCGCGGCTCGTGCCCGGTCTGTCGCAAACTTGAGACAAGTCGAAGGGTGGGCGAGGCCAGCCAGGCTCCCGCAAAGGCGCATGCAGCCAGCATGTCGGCCTCGGCCCAGGGACTTTCCATGAGTGCGGCGCGGCGGCGAATTCACGAGAAATCAGGGCGATTCAAACAACCGGTCCGCACAACGTGTCTCAGCTGTGAGCAGCCCGTGTGCGGTAAGCCACATAAGGCCTGCGCTTTGGGCAGCACCGGGAGGTTTGGCTGTCGAGGATCGCCCGCGCGTAAAAACATCGGACTTGAAACTTGAATTGTTTTCCTACAACAATGAAGCGACCAGCAAGGCGATAGATGCAATCGCATGCTTAGGAATCGAAACAAAAAAAGACCTATCGAATACGCCGGCTGACCTCCGGCGCACACCAAGGCGGGGATGATGGATAGTCTGGTTCGGGGATTGAACTGCGCGGAGCGCCACATACGTGACTGGGTGACACGCGACCGGCTGGTCGTGTATAGCGGCTTCGCGCTTCTGGTCGAGGCGGCGATCCTCGTCTTGTGGGCGTGGAGCAGCAAAGGCTTCACTGATGGCAGCTACCGGCCCGGTACCGACTATTCGGTCTTCTGGGTGGCCTCGCATCTGATGCTGCACGGCGTGCCGGCACAGGCCTACGACTATGCCGCGTTCGGCAAGCTCGAGCAACTGCTGCTACCCAGCTATCAGCACGGCGGCTTTCTGCCGTGGCTGTATCCGCCGATGTTCCTGTTGCTGGTTACGCCGTTCGCGCTGCTGCCATTGTGGGCGGCGTTCTTTGTGTTCGTGGCGGCGAGCCTGGCGCTCTTCTGCGTCGGCGTATGGCGTGTCTCGGGCCTTGATAAGGCGCTGGGCAACGCAAAGCTGGCGGCCTTCGTCGTGGCGGCGTCGCCGTGCGTATTCGTGTGTGCGGCGTTTGGTCAGAACTCGCTGCTCTCCGCAGCGTTGGCTGCTTTCTCGGTTCGCTGGCTCGAGCGCCATCCGGTGCGTGCGGGTCTGTGCATCGGCCTGCTGGTCGTCAAGCCGCAGATGGCGCTGTTGTTTCCGCTGGTGCTGATCGCGGCGCGGGCATGGCGTGTGATCGCGGTAGCGGCACTCACCGCGGCGCTGTTCACGGCGCTCAGTGTGCTGGTGTGCGGAACGCAGTCGCTGCATCTGTTTCTCGCCAGCGCGGGCCTGGCGCGCGGCGTCATACTCGAACACGGTGTGCGTTTCTGGCTCGCTTCGCCCACGCCGTTCGCCGCCTTCCGGCTGGCCGGCCTCGATCTGACGCTGGCCTATCTCGCCCAGGCGGGCGTTGCGCTGGTTGCGGCAGTGGCCGCCTACGACGTGTGGCGGCGTACGTCGGACTGCGCCGCGCGCGCGGCGATTCTGGCGGTGGCGACATTGATTGCCAATCCCTACGTCTGGCACTACGAACTGGCGTGGCTTGGCATCGCGCTCGCTTTCCTCGTCGCAGCCGGATTGCGCCGCGGCTGGAATCGCTACGAGCAGATCGTGCTCGTGCTCGCGTGGCTCCTGCCGCTTTATGAATTTTTCAACCGCGCGGCGCAAGGGCCGCAGGTTGGCCCGGTCGTGCTCCTGCTAATGCTGCTGATGATCATGCAACGCGTACGCAGCGATGCTGGGAGTGTGCGATGAACCCGCTCTCGTCGAACGTGATGCGGATCGCCCGGCGCCGGGCACCGGGCGTCTACGGGGCGGCTCACGCTGCCCACACCGCCCATGCCACCCGCTGGCCACATTGGCTCAACAGCGAGCGGCTGCGGATCTACGGGTTGGTGGCGCTGGCCTGTTATGGACTGTTCCTCGCCGTGTACGTGTATCGCGCCGAGTGGCAGCACCGGCCGGATTTCGGGCCGCTGGCGCTGGATTTCCTGCCGTTCTGGAGCGCATCGTTTCTGGCCTTGCATCGTCACGCGATCGATGCGTACAACCTCGTTGCGCTGACGGCGGTGGAGACCGAGGCGATCTCGCGCTCCCCCGGCATCCTGCCGTGGCTCTATCCGCCTACCTTCCTGCTGGTGGTGTATCCGCTGGCGCTGCTGCCGTTCAAGATCGCGGCGGCTGCGTTTCTCGGCGGCACGCTGGCGTTCTTCGTCAGTGTGGTGCGCGCGATCGTCCCGGGCCGGCAAACGGTGCTGCTGGCACTGGCGTTTCCGGGTTCGGCGCTGGTGATGGTGTGCGGGCAAAACGGCTTGCTGACCGCCTCGCTGATTGGACTGGGCCTGGTGCTGCTTAGACGCCGTCCCGTGTTGGCCGGCATATGTTTTGGATTGCTATGCATCAAGCCGCATCTGGCCGTGTTGCTGCCGCTTGCGCTGTTGTGTTCGCGCTCGTGGCGCGCGCTGGGTGCGATGGCGCTGACTGCGGCGACGCTGCTCGCTGTCTCCGTGCTGCTGTTCGGCACGGCAACGCTGCTGGCGTTTCTCCATAACGCGGGATTTATCAGCAGCCTCGTCGAGTCCGGCCGGGCGGCGCTCGCACGCATTCCCACTGTGTTTGCGATGGCGACGCTGGCGCATGTGCCGCGCGCATGGGCTTATGCCGCGCAGGGCGTCGCGGCCTTGGCCGCAGCGGCAGCGGTCTGCCATGCGTGGGGGCGTGACTGTTCCTATGCGTTGCGCGCTGCCGTGCTGGTCTGCGCCAGCCTGCTCGTCAGCCCCTATCTGTTCGACTACGACCTGACCTGGCTGGGCGTGCTGATCGCGTGGTATGCGCGGCATGGCCTGGCTCGCGGCTGGAAGCGCTACGAGCGCGAGTGGTTGGTGGGGTTGTGGTTCGCGCCGATCGCAGGGGTCTTCGTGGTGGCGCAACTGAAGTTCCAGTTCATGCCGCTCGTGATGATCGCGACGCTGTGGATGCTGACGCGGCGGATTGCCCGGGAGCGGCAGGAGTCCGTCGTGCTGCAAGACGATAACGGGGAAGGGGGCAACATGTCTCACCATAACAATAGAAACCTGATTTCGCTGGTCGTGCCTTTCTATAACGAAGGCGAGGCGGTCGGCCATTTCTTTGCGCAGATTGTTCCGGTGCTCGAAGCGATTGAAGGGATTCGCTTCGAGATCGTCTGCGTGAACGACGGCAGCAAGGACACCACACTTGAGCAGCTCATCGCAGTCAGCGCGAAGGACGCGCGCGTGCGGGTGGTGGATCTGACCCGTAACTTCGGCAAGGAGGCTGCGCTGACGGCGGGCCTCGACGAAGCGCTCGGCGACGCCGTAATTCCGATCGATGCCGACCTGCAGGATCCGCCCAGCCTGATTCCGGTGATGATCGAACACTGGCGCGCCGGCGCGGATGTGGTCGCCGCGAAGCGCAGCAACCGGGCCAGCGATTCGTTCGCAAAGCGGACCGCCGCCGCGCTGTACTACCGCGTCCACAATGCGCTCTCCGATCTGAAGGTGCCGGAGAACGTGGGCGACTTCAGGCTGATGGACCGCGTGGTGGTCAATGCGCTGAAGCGTTTGCCGGAGCGCCGCCGTTTCATGAAGGGGCTGTTCGCGTGGGTGGGCTACCGGACTGTGATCGTCGAGTATCAACGCGAAGCGCGCAGTGCCGGGCATTCGAAGTTCTCGGGCTGGCGGCTGTGGAATTTCGCGCTCGAAGGCATCACCGGCTTTAGTACTGTGCCGCTGCGCTGCTGGACCTATATCGGTCTCGTGATCGCCGCTGTGGCGTTTGGGTACGGCGGCTTCATGATCGGACGCACGCTGATTTTCGGCAATCCGGTGCCGGGTTATGCATCGCTGTTGTGCGTGCTGCTGTTCATGGGTGGGATCGAGCTGATCGGCATCGGTGTCGTGGGGGAATATATCGGGCGCATCTACTACGAGTCGAAGCAGCGGCCAGTGTACCTGGTGCGGCGCCGCTATCAGGCCCGCAGCAAGGTGAGCGCCCTGCCGCTGCGTGAGGGTGTGGCGCGTGCGGCAGCGCCGCTGCGCTTCGAGCATCCGCGCAAGCGTGTGACGCTGCGGATGCGGATGCGGGTGGCGGCGCGCTAGCAGCGTTGGAGGTGGCGCCGCCGGATGCGTTTGCGGCGCAGCGGCGGTGGAACTGGCGTCACACCGCTTAGGCTTGGCCTATTTGTTTTCGGCGAACAGATGCGGATCGATTGCGGCGGCCATCGCCTGGTAGCCGGCGTCGTTCGGATGCACATGGTCGCCGCTGTCGAAGGCAGGCAGGAGACGATCGGGATGAGCCGGATCGCGTACCGCCTGATCGAAGTCGACTACCGCGTCGAACGCGCCCGCGGTGCGGATCCAGCGATTGACCGCTGCGCGCTTTGCTTCGCCCGCTGCTGTATAGAACGGTGCATTGGCGCCCGCAAACGGTGTCAGCGTGGCGCCCCAGATTTTCAGGTGCTTTGCGTGGGCGCGAGCGATCAGCACTTTCATCCCGCCAATAATCTGTTCGGCCGATACGTTCGCCTCCGGCGTCTTCAGCACGTCGGCGGCAGCGATGTCGTTGATGCCTTCCAGCAGCAGGATCCAGTGCACGCCGGAGGTGTCGATGGCGTCACGCTCGAAACGCGACAACGCGCTCGGTCCAAGGAAGGGATCGGCGCCGTTATGCAGGATGCGGTTGCCGGCGATGCCGGCATCGACGACGGCCACCGTGGCGAACGCCGGATCGGCGTGCAGGCGCGCGGCGAGCGCGTCCGGCCAGCGGGCGTTGCGGTCTTCAGTCGAACCTGCGCCGTCCGTGATGGAATCGCCGAGCGCGACGAGCGTGTGCGCCTGTGGCGTGGCGGCAACCTGGACGTCGGTCAGAAAGTAGCGGCTGTCGTCGGGATCGGCGTTGGGTTTGGCCGCAGCTTTGCCATCAGGTAGCGAGAGCGCCGCGGTAGCGTCGGCGCCGCGCGCGATGAAAGCGGTCTGCTGGCCGAGCAGATGGGTGGTCGTCGCGCCCGCACCGGGTGCGACGTACAACGTCACCGCCAGCTCTTCGAGGGCGCTCACCGGAAACGCGGCCGGGTCGCTGAGTACCTCGGCGCCTTTGGCGATCGTTACGGTGGTTTTGCCGCCGAAGGTCAAGGCGTGGTCGGTGCCGGGGCGGATGGATGAACCGCTGGCATGTGCCGCGATGTGCACGGGCCCGAGGGTGATCGGGCCGCTGCCGTAGAGATTGGACAGGCGAATGCGCACAGCCGCTCCGCCAATGCTGGTCCGCACCACCTGGCGCAGCGTGCTCGCGGCCAGCGGCGGCCCGGCCGAGTCGGGCGACGCTGCCCAGGCGTCGACCCAATGCGGATTGGCTGTGGAAGCGGCGGGCGTGACGCTCGCGGATGCGCTAACGGCCAGCGAGGCGAGCCAGAGCGCTGCGGGGATGTGTCTCAGTGCGGATATTTTCATCGGTTTGTTTTCCTCATTAGCCATGCCCCGGCCGGCGTACGGCGCGCACTTTCCCGCTGCCTCCGCCGCCGCAGAAGAACTGATCGGCGCCATCGGATTCGAGCCCTGATACGCCGACGCCAGCGGGCATATCGAGCCGCTCCAGCACGTCGCCCGTGCGCGGGTCGATTCGCCGTAGCTCGCTCTCGTCGCCTTCCCAGGTGCCGTGCCAAAGCTCGCCGTCGACCCACGTGACGCCCGTGACGAAGCGGTTGGACTCGATGGTGCGCAGAATCGCTCCCGTATGCGGATCGACCTGGTGGATTTTCCGGTCCCGGTGCTGTCCGACCCAGAGCGTCCCTTCGGCCCACGCGAGTCCCGAATCGGCGCCGCCGCCGGGAGCCGGGATGGTGGCGAGTACCTTGCCGGTTTCTGGATCGAGCTTCTGGATGCGGTCCTCGACGATCTGGAACAGGTGCTGGCCGTCGAAGGCTGTGCCCGCATGCGCGGCCACGTCAAGCGAGCGTACCGTCTCGCCGCTCACCGGATCCATGGCGTTCAACGTCTCGCCGGAGGCAAACCAGACCTGCTTGCCATCGTAGGTGACCCCGCCTATCTTCTCGACGCCCGGAAAGGGCCCGTATTCGCGGATGATTTCGGCTGCGGCTCGTTTCATGATTTCCTCCCAATGGTTGCGTGGATTTCATCCTACTCAGACGGCAGGGGAGCGGGGAGTAACAAGGTGGTCGTGAAACCCGCCACGGGCGGCGTCATCCAGCGCTGCGCACGGCCGCGACCGAACGGCTGCACCTTGCCGGCTGCCGCCAGCGAATCGAGCGCGCGCTGCACGCTGCGCTGGCTCGCGCCGAGCGCCAGCGCGAGACCGGAACTGGACCACGACTCGCCATCGGCGAGGAAGGCCAGCACGGCCGCATGTTTCTCTTCGACAGGCCGCGCCAGCACGACCACCTCGCTCGCGCCATGCGGCAGCAGCGTAAAGCCATGCTTGGTCGCTGTGATGTTCGCCACCGCCCGCAACATGGTGCGCAGCCGCCCGACTTCGACTCGCAAGCGGGCGCGATGCGATTCGTCGGCGTGTTTCGCCCGGAAGGCGCGTGCGACGAGCGTGTCCCTCGGCACGTCTGCTGGCCATGCTTCGGCCAGCGTGCGCAAGAGCGTGAACAGGACCGGGCGGCGTGCCAGCGACACGACGCTGCCGGCCTCGCTGACCGCATACCGGCAGGCGTCGATAACGAGCGCTTTCGATGCCAGTAGCGCTTCCACTTCGTCGAGCAGCAGAAACCGCTCCTCACCCCGCGCGATCAGGCGGGCTGCGGGCGTGTTCAGGGTATGTGACGCGCTGCTGACCTCCGCGCTGAGCGCGGGAATTCCGGCGTGGCGCGCGGCCTGTCCGGCGCGGGCCAGCGCCGCGCGTGCCGTCTGCGTGTGCAGGCGCCGCATGGCGAGGCCGGCCACGACCAGCTCGTGGGCGGCTCGCAAGGCAGGCGGGAAGGGAGCCGGGTCGAGTCCGGCGAGCAGGCGTCCGGCTTCGTCGAGGTGGCCAATCAGGAGCAGGCGCCGCACCTCGAGATAGCGTGCATGCGCGGCGTTCGCCTGGTCGCCATGCGCTTCGAGCGTGGCGCGGGCGGCGCTAAGCGCTTTGGCCGGCCAGCCGAGATCGCGCGAGACGAGGGCGATCTCGGCCTCGGCAACGACACACCGCGCGCGGGCCACTGCCTCCCTGGGACCGAAGGCGCGCGCCGCGCTTCGCAGCAGCGCCTTGGCGCGCACGAGGTCGCCAAGCTGGGCCATGGCGATGCCGCGTAGCGCGAGCGCCGCCGCATCGTCGCGCAAGGCGACCCGGTTCAGGGCGCCGAGCGGATCGCCCGCCGCGAGCGCCCGGGCCGCGGCCGTGACTAGCGAGTCCATGGTCTATGCGAATCCCGCCACACTTGTCACTCCCGCCGTTGGGTGCCCGGAACTAATCTAACACGACCAACCACCCGTCCGTCGTATCGTCAGATGAACATGCGACGCAGGACACCTAATGGAGGCGAACATGACTACGACACACAGCACTGGAACCCGCGAAGCCTGGCTGGCCGCACGGCTCGAACTGCTCAAGGCGGAGAAAGAATTGACGCGGCGCAGCGACGAAGTGGCGCGGCAGCGCCAGGCGCTGCCGTGGGTTCGGATCGACAAGGATTACCGGTTCGAGACCGGGCAGGGCAGCGCGACGCTGGCCGAGCTGTTCCAGGGGCGCTCGCAACTGCTCGTCTACCACTTTATGTTTGGGCCCGACTACGCGGCTGGCTGCCCTTCGTGTTCTTCGATCGCAGACGGGTTCAATGGCATCTTCGTTCATCTGGCCAATCACGACGTGACTCTGACGGCGGTGTCGCGGGCGCCGTTTGCGAAACTGCAGGAGTACCAGCGGCGCATGGGCTGGACGTTTCCGTGGGCGTCGTCGTACGGCAGCGATTTCAACTTCGACTTCAATATCGCGTTCACGGAGGCGCAGCAGCGCGAGGGCGAGGTCGAATACAACTACCAGCGTGGCCGCCATGCGATGGACGCGGACCCGGCGCCCGCGCCGGTCGCCCAGTTTGCCGCGAACTGTGGAACCGATCCGCAGACCTACGCGCGCGACCGGCCCGGCATGAGCGCGTTCGTGCTCGAGGATGGGGTGGTTTATCACACGTACTCCACCTATGCGCGTGGCGTGGATGGAGTCTGGGGCATGTACCAGTGGCTCGACCGGGCTCCCAAGGGGCGCAACGAAGCGGGCATCTGGTGGAAGCGGCACGACGAGTACGGCACGCGTTGAGGTGCGACGTGAATACGCTTCGCGTAGCCTGGGGGCGGGAGGTCTCGCGGCTTGGGGTCTCCCGGTTTGTCGGGTTCTTCGGCGTTGCAGGGCTGGTGTTCGCGGCCAGCGTGGCTGCGACGGCGGTCTGGTGCCTGTCCATGTCGGCGATGGGCGATATGCCGATGCCCGGCGCCTGGGGGATGTCCGCGGCATGGGCGCCGATGTGCGGGCGGACTTGGGTCCGCGCGGCGGCGTCGTTCGCCGGCATGTGGGTCGTGATGATGGTGGCGATGATGATGCCGTCGTTGGTGCCTGCGCTATGGCGGTATCGTGAGGCCGTAGCGGGTAGGGCAGGCGACATGCGTCCCGGGTATCTGACTTTGCTGGTGGGCGCGGGATATTTCTTTGTTTGGGCCGTGTCGGGGCTGGCGGCCTTTGCGTTGGGGGCCGTCCTGATGACGCTTGAGATGCGGCTGCCGGCGGTGGCGCGCGCCGTGCCGGTGGCGACCGGTTTGCTTGTCCTGGGCGCGGGAGCGTTCCAGTTCACCAGGTGGAAGGCTCGCTGTCTGGCACGCTGTCATGAAGCGCTGGGGCGCGGCGCGGCGTTGTCTTGTTGCATGGCCTCGGCATGGCGATACGGTTGCCGTCTCGGCCTACGTTGCAACTATGCCTGTGTCGGCTTGACGGCGACCCTTCTGGTCCTTGGCGTCATGGACCTACGGGTGATGGCGGGCGTGACCGCAGGCATTACCGCCGAGCGTCTGGCGCCTGGCCGCGAACGGGCCGCGCGAATCGTTGGAGTGGTTCTCGTCGGACTGGCTGTGCTGCTGATTGTTCGTGGAGTGGCAGGGATCAGATCTGCAACACACTAACCCGGTCCCGGCCTCGCGCGATCACCCCCATCGCGTCGAACACCGCGGCAAGATTTCGCTGACGTTGCGTGAACCAGCCGTAATGCCAGCGGATCGCGGCGTTTGCGGCGATGCCGAAATAGATCGCGCAAGCCAGAACAACGAAGCCGTCCAGTTCGATAGTCGTTTCGCCGCCGCCGCGTGGGTCGTTCAGTCCGATGTAGGTCCAGATAACGATAGCCATTGCGGCGAAGGCGATGACCTTGGCCCCTTCGCGCCAACGGCTGCTTTTCCACACGCGAGGCAGCCGGGGCAGACAGTCAATTGCCTGGAAATCAATCCCGCGTTGCGACTCAATGTTGCGCAGGGCGAACGAGACGTACACCTGCTTGCTCCGGAGATCGAGAAGTCCGTAGACAAACTGCTCACCCGAAAATGCCTCCGAAGCGACCGCCAGTCGAACATGGTCGCCGTTCGAGAGAAGCATCGGCGCGGGTGTAAAACCAAAATTATTGACACCGCGCTGCGCCGCGTACAGTACAACCGATGCACCCGATACTTTGAACCGTAACACCTTGAAAGTGGCGTGGTTCGCACCGCCGGACTGCTGGACGCCGGTCGTCACGGTGATCTCGGTTTCCGTTAAATCCGATATCTCTCCTTCTAGCGCGACAATCTTTGCGTTGCGCAAGCGGGCGGAGGTTTCAGCGCTCAGTTCTTTGTCTGGGCGCTCGGCCGCCGTAACCGGTAGCGGATCGGCCGGTGCAGCTTGAACTTCTTTCGTGCGTGACTTGGCGGGCGGCGGCATCTATCCGGACGTTGTGCAGAAGAAAACGCGCAGAATGCCACGCAGTCTGCCACGCTGCAATTCTGGTGTGCTTTTCATGCGTGATGGATGAGGAAATGCGCACGGCGCGCCGCTATGCATGTAGCGGTGTCAAACCCGCGCGAACCTCCTCGGCAAACTATTGCGGCTGTTCCCACGCCGCGCCGCCGCTCTCAGCGATGCGCGTACAGGGAACCGAGGCCGGGGCTGACCTTCGCGGCGTTGGGCGCGCCAGCGTCGGAAGTGCCTGCGGCCACAGCACCATACGAGGAATTCACCACTGCTTGATCCTGAGCATGGAGGCGTGCCTCGGCCGCTTCGATATTGCGCGGGTATTGGGTTTGATCGCTGGCCTGGTTGTACCCGGCCTGCTCCAGCTGGACGAGTTCTTCGCGTACGCTCTGGCGCGTCACAGGTGAATTCGACTGTGCGAAAGAAGCGATGGGGGTGGCGAAAACAGCGGCAACGGCGAGCAATCGAAACAGCTTCATGGTCATACTCCATTCAAAGTTCAAGGTTTCACAAAACAAAAGAATAAGGATTGCTTAACATATGGGAAACGGGATCCATCCCGTGGCGTCAGGATGATCAACCGCCCTGATACAGCTTGCGCAGACTGGCGAGTTCGCCATCCTGCTCGGCCTGCACCAGTTCATGGCGGACCTCGGCGCGGGTCTTCTGCGTTGCGCCGGTTTGGCTCGGGTTCCATGACTGAATCTGCGCGGTGGCCGCTTGAGAACCGGTCGTTGCCGCGACATCGGAAGCGTGAGCGAGGCCAGCCGTAGCGAATGCAGCAAAGGCCAAAGCGAACATTGAGGTTTTCATGTCGTACTCCGTAAACTAAACAATTAGAAGGAAGGCGCCGGGGTTTTGGGGAGCAAGAGCGGCAATCCAGGCAGACTCTGCGGTGTTGCTTGCATCTCGCATCCGGCGTTGATGCATTAAAACCCGCGAACGTATCTGGCTTGTGTCGAGAAACGACGCAATTGCAATGTTGTGTGTCGTCTCGATGTGCAGATACATTGCGATACGAATCACGGGTTTTCCGCCAGCAAGGCCTTGATCTTTGCCTCGGTCTCGTCGTAGTCGCCTTCGCCGAAGTGCGTATAGACCACGTGCCCTTTCTTGTCGACCAGATAGAACGCAGGCCAATACTGGTTGCTGTAGGCGTTCCACGTTGCATAGCGGTTGTCCTGGGCTACCGGGAACGTAATGTCGAAGCGCTTGATGGCCTCCTTGACGTTGTCGGTGTTGCGCTCGAACGGGTACTCGGGCGTGTGGACGCCGACCACCACCAGACCCTGGTCCTTATATTTCTGATTCCAGCTCTTCACGTAGGGGATGACGTGAATGCAGTTGATGCAGGTGTAGGTCCAGAAATCGACCAGCACAACCTTGCCGCGCAGTTGCTGCATGGTCAGAGGATTGCTATTGATCCATGTATCGATGCCGGTGAATTCGGGTGCAGTATTGCTGTTGCTTGCCGGGTTTGAAACCGGACTGGCGGCAGCATCGGCCGCAGGACTTGCAACGAGACTGGCGATCAGCGCGGCGCCGCTAGCCACGGTTGCAGCGAGCAGGGCCACGGTAGCGATGGGTTTGAGTCGGGAGAGCATGTCAGTGTCCTTTCAGGGAGGGAAGAGCGCGGGCATTCCATTGCCTGGCATGGATGCATTGGAACGCCCGTTCGTATCTGGCTTGTGTCGCCGGGGCGGCCCGGGTGCAATGTTTTGTGTCAGCGGAGCGCCCAGATACACTGAGATACAAAGCGCCGTGCGGACTGGGCTATAAAGCAGCCATTGCTACCGCGGAGAGCGCTATGAGTACCGGAACTGCTGCAAGTCCTGTCCGTCGTGGAGGACGCATGAGACGGTTCATGTCGATCCTCGCTTTTCTCGCAGGCGGCCTGGCAGCGGAAATGGCGCACCCCGTGCACTGTTCGCTGGTCAACGTGAACCGGGTGCGTGTGAATCGTCGGAAGGATTGAGCGATCGATGGAAAACACCGACCATGTGCTGATCGTCGATGACGATCGCGGAATTCGCGAGCTGATTGCCACCTATCTCGAGAAGAACGGCATGCGCGTCTCGCTGGCCGCCAACGGCCGGCAGATGCGCGGCGTCCTCGAGCAGGGCGCGCCGGACCTGATCGTGCTCGACCTGATGATGCCCGGCGAAGACGGCCTCGTGCTGTGCCGGGAATTGCGTGCTGGCAAGTTTCGCGCGGTGCCGGTCTTGATGCTGACCGCGCGCAGCGAAGAGACAGATCGCATCGTCGGGCTGGAAATGGGCGCCGACGACTACCTCGCCAAACCGTTTGCGGTGCGCGAACTGCTGGCGCGCATCCGCTCGGTGTTGCGCCGCACGCGGATGCTGCCGCCCGGCATGCAGGTGACGGAAACGGCGTCGATGATCGGCTTCGGCGACTGGCGGCTCGATACTACCGCGCGCCATCTGCTCGACGCCGAGGGCACCATGGTGGCTCTGAGCGGCGCAGAGTACCGCTTGTTGCGTGTGTTCCTCGATCATCCCCAGCGCGTGCTCACGCGCGATCAGTTGCTCAATCTGACCCAGGGCCGCCAGGCCGATCCGTTCGACCGCTCGATCGATCTACTGGTGAGCCGCTTGCGGCAGCGCCTGCAGGATGTAGCGCGCGAGCCGCGTTACATCAAGACGCTGCGCAGCGAAGGCTATGTATTTTCCGCGGCCGTGACCATGATCGAAGGTGACTCATGAAGCTGAATGCATTGCTGCATTGGCCGCGCACGCTGTTCGCGAGGCTCGCGCTGATTCTCTTTGTCAGCCTTGCGCTGGTGCAAACGCTGTCGGTCTGGCTCACCATGACCGAACGGGACCAGACCATGACGAACGTGATGATGGGTTACATCGAACGCGAGGTCACCAGTTCGGTTGCGCTGCTCGATCATTTGCCGGCCAACGAACGGGCCGAATGGCTGCCGCGGCTGGCGCGGCGCACCTACACCTTCAATCTGAGCCCCGGGGTCGCTGGCGCGCCGCCGGATGCGAAGCTCTCGGCGAGGGTGGCGCAATCCATCGCGGATGGCATCGGCAAGCGCTATCCGCTCACCGCCAACGCCGTGCCGGGCGACCCGGATCGCCTGCAGGTTCATCTGCAGTTGAGCGACGGTACGCCGCTGACGATCGACTACCACCCCATGCCGGGCGCGCCGCTGTCGCCGTGGTTGTCGTGGGTGCTGGTGCTGCAACTGGTGGTGCTGGCCGCGTGCTGTTGGGTGGCGGTGCGGCTGGCGACGCGTCCGTTGAGCCAGTTGGCGCGCGCGGCCGATACGCTAGGCCCCGACCTGAAGGCGGCGCGCTTGCCCGAAGACGGGCCGGACGAAGTGGCGCGTGCGGCGCGGGCCTTTAACGCCATGCAGGACCGCATCAGGTTGTATATGACCGAGCGCCTGCAAATCCTCGCGGCGATTTCGCACGACCTGCAAACGCCGATTACCCGCATGCGTTTGCGCGTCGACGTGATGGACGACAACCCACAGGGCGCCAAGCTGCAGCAGGACCTGCAGGAAATGGAAACGATGGTCAAGGAAGGCGTCACCTACGCGCGCACCATGCACGGCGCCAGTGAGGCGCCGCTGCGTATCGATCCGGATGCGCTGTTCGACAGTCTCGTGCTCGACTATGTAGATGCCGGCAAGGACGTTTCGCTGCATGGGCGAATCGACGCTGCTCTGGTGACGCGCCCGCAGGCGTTACGGCGGATCGTGGGCAATCTGGTCGATAACGCGCTGAAATTTGGTGGGGAGGCGGAAATCAACGTTGCCGCCGGGCAGGACGGACAGGTCACGGTTTGCGTGCTCGATCGCGGGCCGGGGATTCCGGCCGAGTCGCTCGAAGCGGTGTTCGAGCCGTTCTACCGGCTGGAAGGATCGCGCAACCGCGGAACGGGCGGCACCGGGCTGGGTCTCGCAATTGCGCGGCAACTCGCCTTGGCGATGGATGCAACGCTGTCGCTGCATAACCGTCAGGGTGGGGGGCTGGAAGCCAGGCTGGTGTTGAAAGGCATCAGACAAAAGTCAGTCTGAGAAAAATTGTTCAAGAGCATGTGCTAATCAGGAACGGCATCTGTTTGACTAATATTTAAGGATAACTATCTATGAAGGATCAGATCAATATTCGACGTCGCCGTCTGCTTGGGACGACAGTAGCGGGTATCAGTTTGCTTGAGTTGGGCCTGAGCGGACTCGCGCAGGCGCAGTCGAATCCCACTGCGGTCAGCGTGCAGTCTGGAGCGCGCGTTGCTTCGTTCGATAACATTCGCCAGATCGACGCGGGGACACTCAGCATCGGGTATGCGGAAGCCGGCCCGCAGAACGGACCGGTCGTCATTTTGCTGCACGGATGGCCGTACGATATCTATAGCTTCGCGGAGGTGACGCCCATGCTTGCGTCCGCTGGTTATCGGGTCATCGTGCCGTATCTGCGTGGCTATGGCTCGACGCGGTTTCTGTCCGCGGATACGCCGCGCAACGGACAACAGGCTGTGGTCGCGGTCGACATCATTGCCTTGATGGACGCCTTGAAAATCGACCAGGCGATCTTTGGCGGTTTCGATTGGGGCGCACGCACCGTCGATATCATTGCTGCCCTGTGGCCGCAGCGCTGCAAGGCGATGGTGTCGGTGAGCGGCTATCTGATTGGCAGCCAGCAAGCCAACAAGGCGCCATTGCCGCCGAAGGCAGAACTGGCGTGGTGGTATCAGTTCTATTTCGCGACCGAGCGTGGCGAGGCGGGCTATGCAGCGAATCGCCACGATTTCAACAAACTGATCTGGCGTCTCGCATCGCCTAAATGGAATTTCGACGATGCGACGTACGAGCGCTCAGCCGAGTCGTTCAACAATCCGGATCACGTTGCGGTGGTGATTCACAACTATCGCTGGCGGCTGGGGCTGGCTAAGGGCGAGCCGCAATACGACGCGCTCGAAGCGCATCTGGCGAGCGCGCCGGCCATTTCGGTTCCGGCCATCACCATGGAGGGCGACGCCAACGGCGCACCGCATCCCGAGCCGGCCGCCTACGCGAAGAAGTTCACCGGCAAGTATCAACACCGGAATATCGATGGGGGTATCGGACATAACTTGCCGCAGGAAGCGCCAAAGGCATTTGCCGATGCCATCGTCGATGTCGCCCGTCTTTAACCGAACAGGAGGAGGGCCACGAATTGCTGTGGCCCGGTCCGCGGTCGCCCGAAGGGTTCGGCGATCTTGGTGCTCCTCCTGCAATCACACTATGTCGTCCAGCGTTTTGCCTCCAGCGCCATCGTGTCGTTTGCTATCTCCAGAAAACTGTCGACGATAGGAGTCGTATGTTGGCGCTGGGGACACACTGTGAACCCACGAAACACAATATCCGGGGAAAACGGCCGGAACTGGATCCTGGTGGGATTGGCGTCGAAGGTCGCAAGCGGATTCACGATGCCGACCCCCAAGCCGCGCGACACGATTGCGCAAATGGTCGCCCCGTAAGGCGTTTCGATCGTCGGCACCTGATTGACTTCCGCCTGACGCAATACGCGATCCAGCGACGAGCGCGTGTCGTCCGCATACGACGGCAGGATCAGGCTTTCGCCGCGCAGGTCGCGTGCGTGGATACGTTTGTGCGCTACCAGCCGGTGTCCGGCCGGCAGCGCACATACACCGGGCAGGCGGTATAACTCCGCGCTCGTCACACCGAACGCATCGGGTGTCGTCGTGGCGAAGCCGATGTCGCAATACGCCGACGAAGCCCACCGCTGGATGGTGCCTTCGCTGCGCATTTCCAGCGATATCGCAATGCGCGGATACGCGGCAAGAAAACGCTCGATCACCATCGGCACGAATGACAACGCCAGCACCGGCGCCGCGACGAGCCGCAGACGGCCGCTGCCGAACTGGCGGATTTCACGTGCGGAATGGGCGAGTTTTTCGAGGCCCACAAAACTACGGTCCACTTCACGATAGAACGCGCTGCCGGCGTCGGTGGCCTGAATTCGCCCGCCGTTGCGGGTGAATAGCGCCAGTCCCGTCGACGCCTCCAGCTCCGCGATCAAGCGGCTGACGCTCGGTTGCGACGTGCCGAGTTCCTCGGCGGCGGCGGTCATCGAGCCGCGCAACATGACCAGCCTGAACGCTTCGATTTGCCGTTGATTCATCCGCTCGCCCCGGGGGCTTTGGTTGCTCCGGTCCTCAGCTTGCCATATCAAAATTGAATGGCAGGCGTTTTTGGCGGTATTTGACCGGATGGGCGACGAAAACCTAGACTGGCTTGCATCCTGTCACCGGCGGTGCACGATGCGTTCCGATACCTTGCTGTTTCATGACGATTTTCGCGTGGCCCCGTACTGGTGGGACGCCGCGCCGCCCGAGACGGTTCGTGACGCGTTGCCCTCCGAGGTCGATGTGCTGATCGTCGGGAGCGGCTATTGCGGCTTGTCGGCGGCGGCGGAAGCAGCGCGGCTCGGCGCGAGTGTCGCTGTGCTCGATGCCGCGCAGATCGGTGCCGGTGGCAGCACGCGCAGCGGCGGCATGGTGTCGAGCGGGCAGAAGCTCGCGCTGACCAATGCGATCCGTGGGGTGCCGGCAGAACGTTTGGGACGGCTGATGCGCGAATCGATGGCGAGCTTCGACTATCTGAAACGCCTGATTGCCGACGAATCGCTTGACGCCGATCTGCAGATCACCGGCCGCTTCTTTGGCGCCTTCACCCCGCGACACTTCGAGCGTTTGCGCCGCCAGGGCGATCTGTTGCACGACAAGACCGGGGTAACGGTGCGTGTCGTGCCGCGCGCAGATCAGCACGCGGTAATCGGCTCCGACTACTACTACGGCGGGATTCTCGTCGATGAATACGGGGGGCTGCATACAGCCAAATATCATCGGGCGCTGCGCGAACTCGCCCGGCGGCGCGGCGCCAGTTTGCATTCGCATGCGGGCGTGGAACGGATCGAGCGCAATGGCGCGGCGGGGTTCACGGTTCATGCGACGCGGGGCAAGATCGAAGCGAAGCATGTGCTGGTCGCGACCAACGGCTACACCGGACGTCTGCTGCCGTTTTTCTCGCGGCGGGTGCTGCCGGTCGCGAGCTACCAGATTGCGACGGAACCCCTGCCGCCCGGATTGATGGCCGTGCTGAATCCGGGACGGCGGATGATCAGCGATTCGAAGCGCAATCTGTTCTACACGCGGCCGTCGCCCGACGGCACGCGGATGCTGTTCGGCTCGCGCCCGGCGATCCGCGAAGTAAGCGAACGTGATGCGGCAAGGATGCTGCACGCGAAGATGATCGAACTGTGGCCCGCCTTGCGCGACGTGCGCATCACGCACGCGTGGAAGGGTTATGTCGCGATGACGGGCGACAAGCTCGCGCATATCGGCGCACAGGACGGCATTCATTACGCGCTGGGTTGCAACGGCAACGGCGTGGCGCTGATGAGCTATCTGGGCGCGCGGGTCGTGAAGCCTATGCTCGGACTCGATGCGATGCCGGGCGCCTTCGGCGAAGGCGCGTTTCCGGTCAGTGTGGCCGGCATGGCGAGCCGTCTGAGCGTGCCAGTCGGCACGGCGCTTTATACATTCGACGATCTCTGGAGCGGCCGCGTGCGCGCCGCGCTTTCCTGACGTATTCATCGCAGGTCTTTTCGACGGAGCCCATCATCATGCGTTTTCGCCATCTTCTCAGCCTCATTGCAGTTGTCGTGCCCTTGTCGCTCGCGTTGGCAGGCAACGCGCGTGCCGATGACGTCGGCACGCTGACGCCCGGCAAGCTGGTCGCCGGTGTGGACGCGAACAACAAACCATATTCGTATATCGACAACGGCAACATGACGGGCTTCGACGTCGAATTGCTGCGCGCCATTGCGGCGAAGCTCGGCCTGAGCACCGAGTTCCGCGCGCAGGATTTCAGCGGACTGCTGCCTAGCGTGGCGAACCAGCAGATCGATCTGGCCGCCGGTTCGATTTCGATTACGAAGGAGCGTCTGAAGATGGTCGATTTCTCGGAGGGCTATCTGACCGGCCTGCTGAGCGTCGCAACGCTGCCGGACAGCCCGATCACGAGCGATCCGTCATCGGTGAAGGGCAAGCGGATCGGCGTCGTGCAGGGCACCATCGAAGACACGTATTCGGACAGCTACCTGCCGGGTGCCCAGATCGTGCGCTTTCCAAACCTGAACGCGGGTTTCCTGTCGCTGCGCTCGAAATACATCGACGGCTACTTTGTGGATAAAACGCTCGCAGAAGGCTTGCAGGGCAAGTATCCGCAAATGAACATCGCGGACAAGCTCGATATCTCCGCCGTCAATCTGCCCGCCGGCTTCCCGGTGCACAAGGGCAACACGAAGCTCGAGGCAGCGCTGAACAAGACCATCGACGAACTGGTCGCGGACGGCACCTGGCTCAAGCTGTACCTGCAGTTCCACCCGGGCTATCCTAAGCCCGCTAACCTGCCGCCTTACGCGATGAAGTCCGGCAACTGATCGAGTCTGGCCGCTCGCCGCTCACCGCTCACCGCTCGAAGACCGGTGGCCTGATCCGCCGCCGCTCAACCAAGGAGCGCACCATGAATGCTTTCTTGCAGAACTTTCTCGACTGGCCGTTGCTGATCTCGTCGCTGCCGTCGCTGCTGTGCACGGGCCTCGTCAACACGCTGATGCTGTCGGTGTTTTCGACCGTGCTGGGGATCGTCGCGGGCATGGTGCTTGCCTTGATGGCGGTGTCGCATACGCGCTGGTTGATGCTGCCCGCGCAGGTGTTCGTCGACGTATTTCGCGGCCTGCCGGCAGCGCTCGTGATCCTGCTGGTCGGCCAAGGGCTCGCGCCTGTGGGACTGGCAATCTTCGGACCCAATCCCTATCCGCTGGCAATTGTCGCGCTTGGGCTGATTTCATCCGCGTATATCGCGGAGATTTTCCGCTCCGGCATTCAAAGCGTGGGACGCGGGCAACTGTCCGCCTGTCAGGCGCTCGGCATGACGTACTGGAGCAGCATGCGTCATGTGATCGTGCCGCAAGGCGTGCGGCGCATCTTGCCGGCGCTTGCGAACCAGTTTATTTCGATCGTCAAGGATTCGAGCCTGGTCTATTTTCTCGGCCTTCTGACCTCGCAACGCGATCTGTTCACGATCGGCCAGAACACCTCGGTCAACACTGCGAACCTGTCACCGCTGGTGGCGGCAGGTGTGGTGTATTTGCTCCTGACCGTGCCGCTTACGCATGCGATCAACCACATTGACCGCTGGACCAACCGTCATGCGAATCCATCGCGCGGCGATTCCAAAGCGGGTTGGGCGCGCCGGCAACGCCGGGCACAGGTCTCGTCCAATTCGGCCGCCTCGGTCAGGACCGGCATTGCCGATCAACATAACTAGTCTTCACAGGCAGGACGCCACACATAATGGGACCTAAAGTAGAGACTGTCGCTGACGACACCACCTTGCCCGAGCAAGTCGATGTCGTCGTCATCGGCGGTGGCATTATCGGCGTGAGCACCGCCCTTTATCTGAGCGAGAAAGGCGCGCGGGTCGCGCTCTGCGAGAAAGGCCATATTGCGGGCGAGCAGTCGAGCCGCAACTGGGGCTGGGTACGCGTCACGCACCGCGATATGCGCGAATTCCAGCTGAGCATCGAAAGCCTCAAGCTGTGGCGGGAGATGGACGCGGCGTTGGGTATCGACACCGGCTTCAATCAATGCGGCATCCTTTACATGACCGCCGAAGACAGCATGATGAACAATCATCGCGTCTGGCTCGAGAAGGCGCGCAACCTGGCGGGCGACGCGTTCGACACGCGCGAGATCGACGGGCGATCCGTTGCCGAGCTGCTGCCCGGTGCGGCGAAAGCGTTCAAAGGCGGACTCTACACAGCGGGCGACGGCCGCGCTGAGCCGCAAAAAGCGGCGCCGGCGATCGCCAATGCGTTGCGCAAACGCGGCGTCAAGATTCTGACGCCATGTGCTGCACGCGGCATCGAAACGAGCGCGGGGCGCGTCAGCGCGGTCGTTACCGAGCACGGTACGATTCGCTGCAATAGTGCCGTCGTCGCGGGCGGAGCCTGGTCGCGGCTCTTTTGCGGCAACCTGGATGTCGACGTGCCGCAACTGCTGGTCAAGGCTTCGGTGTTGCGCACTGAGCCGCTCGACGGCGGCCCGACCGTTAGCGCGAGCAACAAGAAATTCGCGTTTCGCAAGCGTGCCGACGGCGGCTACACGGTAGCGTTCGGCTTTCGTACCTACAGCGATCTCACGCCTGATTCATTTCGCCTGTTCTTCAAATACATCGAAGCGCTGAAAAGCCAGTTGGGTTCTCTGCGTGTCGGCATCGGAGCGCGCTTCTTCGATGAGTTGCGCCGTCCGCGTCACTGGGCGCTCGATCGAGCCACCGCCTTCGAACAGGTGCGCACGCTCGATCCCGAACCGATCACCCAGTACACCGACGCCGGCTTGCGCGAGTTCATCAAGGTCTTCCCACATCTGGCGCACGCGCGAATTGCGCAGCGCTGGGCAGGCTACATGGATGTGACGCCAGACGCGATTCCGGTGATCTCCGCTGTCGATACCGTACCGGGTCTCTTTATCGGCACGGGCTTTTCGGGGCACGGATTCGGCATCGGCCCGGCGGCTGGAAAGCTGATGGCGGATCTGGTGACCAACGACACGCCGCTGGTCGATCCGCACGCGTTTCGACTCAACCGTTTCAGCGACGGCACGAAAATCGTCATCGACGCGGGCTTCTAAGGCGATGCTTCCACCGAGATACTAGAGCAACGCATCCTGTGGCAACTGGGCGTGTGCAAACGCCCGGACATGTGCCAGAAACTTCTTCACCAGCAACGATGGCGGCCGTTGCGACGGCAACAGCACGGAGAAGTCCGTGCCGATCGCCGGCTCGAAGCGCCGGAACACGATATCCGTGCCGCGATACTCGAGCGCCGCGACCGGATCGATAATCGCGACCCCCATCCCCGCTGCGACAAAGGAACAGATGGCCGCGGACGTCTGCGTTTCCACTATCAGCTTGCGCTCGACACCATGCGAGGCGAACAGCGCGTCGATCTGATAGCGCGATTGCAGGCCTCGCCAGTGCGACACGAACGGCTCGTTGCGTAAATCTTCAGGCACCAGAGTGGCTTTCGCAGCGAGTGGATGGGTTGCGGGCAGAGCGCAGACCATGCGGGTCGACATCAATAGTTCGCCGTGGGCACTCGGCGTACTGATCGCGAGAATCACAAAGCCGACGTCGCAGCGATGTTCGACCACCATGTCGAGCACGGCGTGCGAGGCGTGCGCGGCGAGCGAAATCTCCACGCCGGTGTGTAACGTGCTGAATTCAGCTATCGCGCGAGGCAGAAACGATAGGGCGAGCGCCGGCGCACTCGCGATTTGCAGCATGCCGCGCTGCGACGCACGAATCTCCAGCGCGGCGCGCTCGATTCGCTCCACGCCGACCAGCGAACGCTGCACCTCTTCATGCAAGGCGAACGCCTCCGGTGTTGGCTGCAAACGGCCGTGCGCGCGATCGAACAGCACAAATCCGGCGCTCTCTTCCAGATCGCTTATGAGCCGTGTCACGGCGGGCTGCGACACGTGCAGCATTTCCGCTGCGCGCGTGACGGTACGGCACACCATGACTGCATTGAACGCTTCCAACTGCCGGATCTTCATCAGGGCTGCCGCTCGAAAATGTATACATGAATGTTATACGACACAGAAAAAATTCGATTTCCCGCTGCTTTTTTTTCTCAATAACCTGACTTGACTGCTGGCTGGGTAGCGTATTCGCGACACGGCGGAGCGATAACTGGGTGCTTTCCCTGATTGAGTTGGTGCGCTACGGGCGCTGCTGAGGAGAAAAAGATGGCTACACGTTTGAGGTGGGCGCGAGGTGCAACCGCTGCCCTGATCGCCGCTTGCTCGGTGCCCGCGCTGGCGACGCCGACGCTGTATCTCGGTTCATACGGCGGTTCCACGCAGGATCTGTTTCAGAAAAAGATCATCCCGGCGTTCGAAGCCAATCACGACGTCAAGATTGTCTACGTGCCCGGCAATTCGACCGATACGCTCGCCAAGCTGCAGGCGCAAAAGTCCAAGGAAGAACTCGACGTCGTGCTGTTGGACGACGGCCCGATGTATCAGGCCACGCAATTCGGCTTCTGCGACAAGCTGCAAGATGCACCGGTCTACAAGGACCTTTACGACATCGCCAGAATGAATGCGAATGCGACGTCGGTGGGCGTCGTCGCAACCGGCCTCGTCTACAACACGGAAGCCTTTAAGAAGGCCGGCCTGCCCAAGCCCGACTCGTGGGAAGTGCTGACCGACAAACGCCTGCACCAGAAAATCGCGATTCCGCCGATCAATAACACCTACGGCTTGCAGACCCTGCTCACCTATGCGCGCTTGCGCAAAGGCAGCGATCACGACATCGATCCGGGTATGACGGCGCTCGTGAAGGAAGTCGGTCCGAACGTGCTGGCATGGGAACCGTCGCCGGGCAAGATGACGGAGATGTTCCAGGACGGCGACATTACCCTTGCCGTATGGGGCAGCGGCCGCGTCGCGGCGCTGAAGGCCACCGGCTTCCCGGTTGAATTCGTCTATCCGAAAGAAGGCGCCCCCGCGATGTTCATTGCGGCATGCCCGGTCGTACACAGCGACATCGCGGCACTCTCGCAACAGTTCGTCCAGTTCCTGCTGACCCCTCAGGTGCAAGCCTGGCTCGCCGAAGGGCAAGGCTGGGGCCCGGTCAACAAGAACACCAAGCTCACGCCTCAGGTTGCTGCGACCGTGCCCTATACGCCGGAGCAGATCGACAAGCTGGTGAAGACCGACTGGACTTACGTCAACGAGAAGCGCGTCGACTGGACCAATCGCTGGAATCGCACCGTCGAACGGTAAGGCATGACACCATGAGCTTCCTCACTCTCGATGGCCTCGGCAAGGCCTACGGCGACTTCAATGCGGTGGACAGTATCAATCTGTTGATCGAACGCGGCGAATTCGTCTCGTTGCTCGGCCCGTCGGGTTGCGGCAAGACCACGACGTTGCAGATGGTCGCGGGTTTTGTCGACCCCACCCGTGGTCGGATTCTGCTGAACGGCGCCGATATTACGCGTGAGCGGCCGGAAAAGCGCGGCATGGGCATCGTGTTCCAGAGCTACGCGCTGTTTCCGCATATGACGGTCGGCAACAACGTCGGCTTTGGTCTGGACATGCGCAACGTGACGCGCGGCGAACGCGCCACGCGCATTGCCGAAGTGCTCGAGATGGTGCGGCTCACCGGCCTCGACAAGCGCTACCCGCGTGAGCTGTCCGGCGGACAGCGCCAGCGCGTCGCGATTGCCCGCGCGCTGGCGATTCAGCCGCAAGTGCTGTTGCTCGACGAACCGATGTCGAACCTCGACGCGAAGCTGCGCGAAGACATGCACGTGGAGCTGCGCGCGATCCAGAAGAAGCTCGGTATTACAACGATCCTGGTCACCCACGATCAGGTGGAAGCGATGACGATGAGCGATCGCATCGCAGTCATGCACGGCGGCCGTATCGTACAGACCGGCTCGCCGTTCGATGCGTACGAGAAGCCGGAATCGGTGTTCGCTTCGGGTTTTCTCGGCAAAACGAATGCATTGCGCGGTACGGTCGAGCAGATGAACGACCGTTGCGCGGTGGTCCGGGTCGGCGCCAACGTGATAAAGGTGCCGCATGGCGGCCGCCGCTTCGAGGGCGACGTGCAGCTTTATGTGCGGCCCGAACGCGTGGCGCTTACCGATTCGTCCACCGCCGATGCGACGCTGCAAGGCCGCGTGACGACGTGTCTGTTCCTCGGCAACCACTGGATGCTGCAGATCGAGACGCCACTCGGCACGGTGCGCGCGAGCCTGCCGAATCTCGGCACCGTGCCGCCGCGCGAAGGCGAAACGGTGGGCGTGCACTGGTCCGACGACGCCGTGCGCATCCTCGCGGAGTCCACCCATGGCTGATTCCTCGCCTTCCCCGCTCCCCGCGCCGGCACAGGCCGCGCCGCGCTCGCACGCCGGTCGGGCCGACGCCGCGCCATGGCTGCTCGCCGGCCCGGCATTGTTGCTGTTCTGCGGATTGCTGCTGGTGCCGTTGCTGTTGACGACCGTGCTGTCCTTCCACGCATTCGACGGCACCCAAGGCGTGTTGCCGACTTTCACGCTGTCGAACTACGTTGAGGTATTGAGCGACGGCTATTACCACGAGATTTTTCTGCGCACAGGCGGCATGGCGCTGGCGGTGACGCTGCTGTGCGTGGTGCTCGGCGTGCCGGAGACCATCATTCTCGCGCGGATGAAAAGCCCATGGCGTTCGATCTTCCTGATTGTGATCCTGGGGCCGCTGTTGATTTCGGTGGTGGTACGCACACTGGGCTGGGCGATCCTGCTCGGCAATAACGGCTTGCTTAACGAGGCGCTGCAGGCGCTCGGCATCACCAGCGAACCGGTCAAGCTGGTGTTCACCATGACCGGCGTGATTATCGGTCTCACACACGTGCTGGTGCCGTTCATGGTGATCGCCGTGTGGGCCACGCTGCAAAAGCTCGATCTGCAAGTCGAAAACGCCGCGCGTTCGTTGGGAGCGCAACCATTCGCGGTGTTTCGCCGGGTGGTGTTCCCGCAATTGCTGCCAGGCGTGCTGTCCGGTTCGATCATCGTGTTCGCGCTGGCGGCCTCCGCGTTCGCTACGCCCGCGCTACTGGGCGGCCGGCGCCTGAAAGTTGCCGCCACCGCAGCCTACGACGAGTTCCTCAACACGCTGAACTGGCCCCTCGGCGCGACCATCGCGGTGTTGTTGCTGATTGCGAACGTCGTCATCATTCTCGGCTGCAACCGCTGGATCGAGCGGCGCTTCCGCGCGGTTTTCGAGGGCTGACGTCATGCGCAAAAACAACTGGCTCGCGCTCTGTTATCACACGCTCTTCGTGCTCTTTATCGTCGCGCCGCTGCTGGTGGTGATCGCCGTGTCGTTCACCGACAAGGGCTACATTTCGATGCCCACTACGGGTCTGTCGCTGCGCTGGTTTCGCGCGATCGCCGATGCCTCGGATATCATCGACGCGTTCTGGCTGTCGCTGCGTCTCGGCCTCGCCTCGGCAAGCGTTGCAGTGCTGTTCGCGGTGCCGAGTGCGTTGGCATTGACGCGCTATCGTTTCCCCGGGCGTGGGGCGTTGTCGGCGTTCTTCCTGTCGCCGCTGATGATTCCGAACGTGGTGCTCGGCGTGGCGTTCCTGCGCTTCTTCACCACGGTGGGCATGTCCGGCTCGTTCTTTTTGCTGACGCTCACGCACGTGGCGGTGATCTTTCCTTACGCGCTGCGTCTCACGCTGGCGGCGGCCACCGGCCTCGATCGTGACGCGGAACGCGCGGCGCTCTCGCTCGGCGCGAAACGCTTCACCACCTTTCGCCGCGTGATTCTGCCGATGATCCTCCCCGGTGTCGCGGCCGGCTGGATGCTCGCCTTCATCCAGAGCTTCGACGAACTAACAATGACCGTGTTCGTTGCGACGCCCGGCACCACCACGCTGCCGGTGGCGATGTACAACCAGATTGCGCAAACTATCGATCCGCTGGTCGCCTCGGTGTCGACGGTGCTGATCGTCGGCACCGGGATTCTGATGGTGGTGATGGACCGCATTGTCGGCCTCGATCGCGTGCTGATCGGCAAAAACTGAAACAGATGATGAACTCCTCCGAGGTACTGGTGATTGGCGGCGGCCTGGTCGGTACGGCCGTCGCCTATGGACTCGCCCGCGAAGGGCTGAAGGTCGGCGTACTCGACGAAGGCGACGACGCGTTCCGGGCTTCACGCGGCAATTTCGGCCTCGTGTGGGTGCAGGGCAAGGGCTATGGCATGTCGCCGTACGCGACATGGACGCGGGGCTCGGCGACGCGCTGGCCGATCTTGCGCGAAGCCCTGCTCAACGAAACCGATATCGACGTGCAACTGCAGCAACCCGGCGGCTTCCATTTCTGTTTCAGCGACACGGAGTGGCAGGAACGCGCGGCCCGTCTGCAGGCGATTCGCGACGATCTGGACGGCGACTATCCGTTCGAGATGATCGGTCACGCCGAATTGAAACGCCGTTTGCCGGCCGTGGGTCCGCAGGTGGTCGGCGCGAGCTATTCGCCGATGGACGGTCACGTCAATCCGCTCAAGTTGCTGCGCGCGCTGCATACCGCATGCAGCAAGCGAGGCGTGCAGATGACCTCGGGTGTGCGGGCGCAGCGTATCGAGCGCGATGGCAGCGGCTTTGTCGTCGAAGCGGGCGGACAGCGTTTTCACGCGGGACGGGTGGTGCTGGCCGCGGGACTCGGCAATCGGGCGCTGGCTCAGCAGGTAGGCATTCATGCGCCGGTCGCACCGAACCGCGGGCAGGTGCTGATCGCCGAGCGGGTCGCGCATTTCCTCGATTTTCCCACCACCTATGTGCGGCAAACCGACGAAGGAACTGTGCAGATCGGCGATTCGATGGAAGACGTCGGCTTCAACGATGGTGTGACCACCGATGTCGTGAGCCACATCGCATGGCGCGGCGTGCGCAGTTTCCCCGCGCTGGGCGAAGTGAAGCTGGTGCGCGCATGGGGAGCATTGCGCGTGCTCAGCCCCGATGGCTTTCCGATCTATCAACAGTCATCCACTTGTCCCGGTGCGTACGTCGTGACCTGCCATAGCGGCGTCACGCTCGCGGCCGCGCATGCATTGCGCGTTGCGCCGTGGATCGCGAAAGACCTCGCGCCTGCCGGCATCGAGCATTTCTCCGGCGAGCGCTTTTTGCAGACCGACAAGGTATTCACACATGGCCACTGACAGTCTTTTCAAAGTGCTGCCCCGGGAGGCCAAAGACGGCACAACCGGCACCGTCAACATCTCGTTCGACGGAAAGGCGCTGCGGGTACCGCAAGGGGTGAGCGTCGCCGCGGCCTTGCTGGCGGCCGGGATCGAACGTTTTCGCACGACACCGGTGAGCGGCGCGGCACGCGCACCGTATTGCATGATGGGCGTGTGCTTCGAATGTCTGGTCGAAATCGACGGCGTGGCGAACCGGCAGAGCTGTCTCGTGCCGGTCGCCGAAGGCATGGCGGTTCGTTCGCAACTCGGCATGCGCGAATTGAACGACCTCGTTACGTCGGCAGGAGGCGCGCGCGATGAACGCTAATCACGTGGACCTGGTGATCGTCGGAGCGGGACCGGCCGGCATGGCCGCCGCAACCGTCGCGGCGCAACGTGGTTTGAGTGTGACCGTGCTCGACGAGCAGGCCGGCCCCGGCGGGCAAATCTATCGCGCCATCACGCAGACCAATGCGCGGCGCCTGGACATTCTCGGTCCTGATTATGCCGCGGGCAGCGAGTTGGCACGCGCCTTTGCCGCGAGCGGTGCGAAACACGAACGCGGCGCAGCGGTATGGCAGGTGAGCGCGGAGCACAGCGTCGATTACGTACAGGACGGCGTGGTGAAATCGTTGCAAGCCGGCTCGATCATCCTGTGCAGTGGTGCGATGGAGCGGCCGTTTCCGATTCCGGGCTGGACGCTGCCGGGTGTGCTGACGGCCGGCGCTGCGCAAATTCTGCTGAAGAGCGCCGAAGTCGTGCCGTCGCAGCCGGTGGTGCTGGCGGGCTGCGGGCCGCTGCTGTATCTGCTCGGCTGGCAGTATCTGCGCGCGGGTGTGCCGATCCGCGCCATCGTCGATACGACCTCGAGTGCCGACTATCGCCGTGCGCTCGCCCATCTGGGCAGCGCGCTGAAGGGGTGGCGGCAGCTTGCGAAAGGGCTGAAGCTGATGCGCGCGTTAAAACGCGCCGGCGTGCCGTTTTATCAGGGCGCGACGAACCTCGCGCTCGAAGGCACGGATGCGCTTGCCGCGGTCCGCTTTACTGTCGAAGGCGACGCGCAGCGCATTCCCGCGGAGGTCGCGCTGCTGCATCAGGGCGTCGTGCCGAATACGCAGATCAGCTGGTCGTTGCGCGCGCAACATAAGTGGGACGATGCGCAATTGTGCTGGGTACCCGTCACCGACGCATGGGGCGAGCTCGATGTGCCCGGCATTTACGTCGCGGGCGACAGCCGCGGCATTGGCGGTGCGCAGGCCGCTGCCGAACAGGGGCGGCTCGCGGCACTGGAGATCGTGCATCGGGCCGGCCGCATCGGCCGCGCGACACGTGACTCGCTGGCCGCACCGGTCACACGGGCGTTGCGTGAGGCGCTGCAGATCCGCCCATTTCTCGATGCGCTTTACCGGCCGAAGGACGCCAATCGTATTCCTGAGGACGAGGTCACTATTTGCCGCTGCGAAGAAGTGACTGCAGGACAGTTGCGCAGCTTCGTGAAGCTCGGCTGCCTCGGCCCGAATCAGGCGAAGTCGTTCGGCCGCTGCGGCATGGGCCCGTGTCAGGGCCGCCTTTGCGGACTGACCGTGACCGAGGTGATCGCGGATGCGCGGGGCGTGTCGCCCGCCGAGGTCGGGTATTACCGCGTGCGTCCGCCAATCAAGCCAGTCACGCTCGCCGAACTCGCGGCCGCGCATGAAGCGGCGCTGCAGGGCGCGGCGCAGCCAGCCGAGACGTCCGCCGAAACCCACGACGCCGCTGCACGATGAACAGCCCGAGCGGAGCCGCAGGGGCCGATGTCGTGGTGATCGGCGGCGGCTTGCATGGTTTGTCGAGTGCGCTGCATCTGGCACGGCGCGGCGCCAGCCTGGTCGTGCTCGAGCGCGACGTATGCGGGCGGTTACCCGAACTGATTGGCGACGACGCTGGTTTCGTCCCGTCCGGCCAGTTGAAAGTGGCGGAGAGCGAGGCGGAACTTGCGGCGTGCCGTGCACGGGTTGCGCATCTGCAAACGCTCGGCTTCACACACGAAGTCATGGTCGATGCCTCTACCGTGCGCGAGCTCGTCCCGAGTCTTGCGCGGCACGTGGTGGGCGGCGTATGGGCCGAGCGCGATGGCCACGCATTGCCGTTTCGCGCGGTCACGGCGTTGCGGCTCGCGGCGCAGCATGTGGTAGTCAACCGCGCATGGGCCGGTATCGAGGGTTTCATGCCCGATGGCATTCCGGTGATCTCCCGCAGCGCCACCCATGACGGGCTGGTACACGCATTCGGCTTCTCCGCGCATGGGTTCGAGCTTGGGCCGATTGTCGGCAGCGTGGTGGCCGAGCTGGTGTGCGATGGCCGCAGCACGCACGATATCGACGCATTCTGGATTGGACGCTTCGCGGCAACGGCAGCGGCAGAGGCGGGGAATCAAGTCGAGGCACAGCAGGCTCCGTAGAGTTTCTTCACCCACCTTAAAGACACCAGCAATGAGCGATATTCAACGTTTCGAAACCAATCCACGCCTCTCGCGCATCGTGATCCACAACGGCACCGTATACGTTGCCGGCCTGACGGCGACCTCGCGCGACGGCGACGCGAAGGCGCAAACCGAGGAGATCCTGAGCAAACTGGACGGGCATCTGAAAACGGCAGGCACGGATAAAACCCGACTGTTGTCCGTGCAGATCTGGGTGGCCGATATGGCTCGCGACTTCGGTCCGATGAATGCCGCATGGGAAGCCTGGGTGCCTAGCGACGCGACGCCGGCGCGTGCGACTTGCGAAGCCGCGTTGGCTGCGCCGGAGATTCGCGTCGAAGTGATCGTCACCGCCGCGCTGTAAGGGGTTTGGCGGCATGATCGAGTCACCAGGTGACGGCCGCCGCAGTGACCTGGTGCATCTCCCCGCATTCAGCCCGCTGCTTCGAAGATATCGCGCAGCCACTGCGCGAATACTCTGACCCGCGACGAAAGCTGACGGTTTTGCGGATACAGCACCGACACGGGCATCGGCGGCGGCGGAAAATCGCCGAGCACAACCCTCAGGGTTCCGGCAGACAGTTCACTCGCCACCCGGTATCGGGGCACCTGCACCATGCCCAGACCCGCCACGGCGGCGCCCGTGTATAAATCCGCTCCGGTGACCGAGACGATCGACGGGAGCTGCATCTCGACCACTTCTCCGGCGACTGTGAATTCCATCGGCAACGCCCGTCCTGAGGCGCTCGAGATGTAGTTCACCGCTTGATGGGCCTCGAGCGCCTGGAGCGTTACCGGTTCGCCGAATTTCGCGAGATAGGCGGGACTGGCCACAGTGACCTGAGCCATGGAAGCGACGCGCCGCCCGACCATCGACGAGTCCTGCAGTGTCCCCGCCCGCAGCACGCAATCGATGCCCTCACGCACCAGGTCGACGAGGCGGTCATCCTCGCCGATGTGAAGCTCGATGCCCGGATACTGCGCGACGAAATCCGGCAAGGCGGGCACGACAAAGTGCTTCGCCAGCGTCCCCTGCACATTGACGCGCAGCAGTCCCTTCGGGGCGACGTTGTGAAACGAGCCCTCCGCTTCCTCCATATCGGCCACGAGGCGCACACAGCGGCGATAGAACGCCTCGCCGTCATGCGTCAGGCGGACAGTGCGCGTGGTGCGCTCCAGTAGACGCGCGCCGAGCCGCTCCTCCATCCGCTTCATCAGATTGGTGACCGTGGCACGGGGAATCTGCAGATCGTCGGCCGCACGGGTAAAACTGCCGCGCTCGGCGATCCGGATAAACACCTGCATCTCCTGGAAACGGTCCATCTCAGGTCGCTCCCGCCTATTGTTAAAGTAAATGGAATGATGATAGCAGTTTGATCCTAATTATCTTTGCCCTCGAATGGTCGAGTATTCGTTTCACCCACTCACCACTTGAATCATCCACAAGGAGCACATCATGACCATCACCAAAAACAGCCAGGTTGCCATCGTCACGGGCGCATCACGCGGGATCGGCGCAGAAGTTGCGCGGCGCCTCGCCAGCGATGGATTTGCCGTCGCCATCAACTATGCGTCGAGTTCGAAGGAAGCCGAGGCGCTGGTCGCCGAACTCTCGGCGCAAGGCGCGAAGGCGATTGCTGTGAAGGCAGACGTCGCGAACGCCGCCGAAGTCCGCGCGATGTTCGAGGCGACCGAACAGCAACTCGGCAAGATCGACGTGCTGGTGAACAACGCCGGCGTGCTGAAAACCGTGCCGCTCGCCGATACGTCCGACGCGCTGTACGACCAGACCTTCAACATCAATGTGCGCGGCACTTTCAACACGCTGCGCGAAGCCGCCGCGCGGATGAACGAAGGCGGCCGCATCGTGAACTTCTCGAGCACGACGCTCGCGCTGAACATGCCGGGCTACGCGGTCTACAACGCGACCAAGGCCGCTGTCGAGGCATTCACGCATGTCTTCGCGAAGGAATTGCGCGGCCGTCATATCACGGTGAACGCGGTTGCGCCGGGCCCGGTCGCGACCTCGCTGTTTCTCGACGGCAAGACGGAAGAGCAGATCAAGACCTTCGCGAACATGCCGCCGTTGCAGCGCCTCGGCCAGCCGGAAGACATCGCGGCGGTGGTCTCGTTCCTCGCCAGCGCCGACGCCGGTTGGGTCAACGGCCAGATTCTGCGTGCGAATGGCGGCGTGGCCTGAAGCTGAAAACTCTCTTGAACGAACCTGAAAACAGTCGGAGAAATATCATGAAATCAGTCATTCTGGTCACAGGCGCAGGAACGGGTATTGGCAAGCTGAGCGCGCAGGCGCTAGCCGAAGCAGGGCATATCGTGTACGCGACGATGCGCGATGTTGAAGGCCGCAACAAGGCGCGCGCTGACGCGCTGCGGGCGCTCGCCGAAGAAAAGGGCATCCAGCTGCATCCGCTGGAACTGGATGTCCTCTCGCAGGAATCGGCCGATGCCGCCACTGCAACGATCGTTCGCGAACAAGGCCGTATCGACGTCGTGATGCAGAACGCGGGGCACCTCGTCGTCGGTCCGTCGGAGGCGTTCACCCCTGAAGAAATGATGAAGGTGTTCGATACCAATCTGTTCGGCGCGCAGCGCGTCAATCGTGCGGTGCTGCCCTACATGCGTGCTCAGGAGTCCGGACTTGTACTGTGGATCAGCAGCACGACGACCAAGGGCGGTTTTCCTCCGTTCATGGGCCCGTATGGTGCAGCCAAGGCCGCGATGGATTCGCTGGCGGTGACCTTGTCGTATGAACTGGCGCGCTTCGGTGTGGAGACTTCGATCGTCGTGCCAGGTGCGTTCACGAGCGGCACGGATCACTTTCCGAGTGCCGGCAAGCCTGCGGACGTCGCGACGACCGCACAGTACAGCCGCTACGACGGTGTGATGGATCAGATCGGCGCCCGTCTGACTGAGCTCACTCCACCTCACGCCGATCCTCAAGCCGTCGCGGATGAGGTGGTACGGATTGTTGGGCTGGACAAAGGCTTGCGTCCGATGCGCTCGGTGATCGACTTTGTTGGGGACGGCGCGAAAGAAGTGTTGGAAGTTTCGGAGCGTGTGCGGATCGAGTTCGCGAAACGGATCGGCATGGGCGATCTGCTCACGGCTAAGGTGAGCGCGTGATGGACGCCAGGCGCATGGTTCGCAGCGCCTGGCTCGCGTTGCTGATGCTGGCCGCCGGGTGCGGCCAGTCTGGCCACGCTGGAGATGAGGGCAACATCATGAAAGCATCGACGACTTACTTGTACCTGCTCAGGAAGACACCGTTTTTCACGGGTCTGGATAAGCAGCAGTTGCAGTGGACGATTGAGCACTCGCGCGAGTGGGAGGCGCAGGCTGGCACCGTGGTTGCGGATTGCGCGTCAGCAGGGCAGCACGAGCGGGACGGCGGCGACTTCTGGATTCTGCTTGATGGCCGTTGGCAAGTTGAACGTGACGGCGAGGTTTATCCGTCTGGTCACGCTGACCCGGGCAAATGGTTCAGCGCTTCGGAGGTACACGGCGATTGCCGGCTTGTCGTGACCGAGCATGGCTATGTGATGAAGATCACGCGGGCAGACATGGACGAGATGTTGTCCCGCGGCTTCGCGTTCGACAGGCATTTGCAGCAAGGGCGGGCGTACTACCGGGCGATGTTCGCCACGGCTACGATGAATCATTAAGCGATCCGCAGGCGCATCGAACTTATCCACGCAATAACAATCAGACCCAGACCATCCAGAGTCGTGAGCGAAAACCGGGCGTGTTAAGGGATTACCCTGGTCAGGCGATTGCGCAGACGATTCGGCTCGCTCGGCCCCGAAGCCGCCGCCCGCGAGCCCCCCACACCCCCGCAAAAATTTCCTCCCCCCTTCCTTCTTGAATTTGTCACCACCCGTCCATATAATTAGCACTCGCTGCACGAGAGTGCTAACAACATCGCCGGTTGGCTTTGCCAGCCGGGTTTTCTCAGCGTTCTTCAGTCTCAATCAAGAGAGGAGTATGTATGAACCTTCGTCCTTTGCATGATCGCGTGATCGTCAAACGTCTGGATCAAGAAACCAAGACTGCGTCGGGCATCGTGATCCCCGAAGCCGCAGCAGAAAAGCCGGATCAAGGCGAAATTCTGGCAGTCGGCCCGGGCAAGCGTGACGACAAGGGCGCACAAATCGCCCTCGACGTGAAGGTTGGTGACCGCGTCCTGTTCGGCAAGTACGCAGGCCAGACCGTTAAGGTCGACGGCAACGAACTGCTCGTGATGCGCGAAGAAGACATCATGGCCGTGGTGCAGAAGTAAGCGAAAAATCGCTACTTACCCGGTTATATCCCAAGAATTCAAGGAGTTAGAAGATGGCAGCTAAAGACGTCGTATTCGGTGATTCCGCCCGTGCCAAGATGGTTGAAGGCGTGAACATCCTCGCGAACGCTGTGAAGGTCACGCTGGGCCCGAAGGGTCGCAACGTTGTCCTGGAACGCAGCTTCGGCGGCCCGACGGTCACCAAGGACGGTGTGTCGGTCGCGAAGGAAATCGAGCTGAAAGACAAGCTCCAGAACATGGGCGCACAAATGGTCAAGGAAGTCGCTTCCAAGACCAGCGACAACGCAGGTGACGGCACCACGACCGCAACGGTTCTGGCTCAGTCCATCGTCCGCGAAGGCATGAAGTACGTCGCATCGGGCATGAACCCGATGGACCTGAAGCGCGGTATCGACAAGGCTGTGACGGCCGCTATCGAAGAACTGCGCAAGATCAGCAAGCCCTGCACGACCAACAAGGAAATCGCTCAAGTCGGCGCGATCTCGGCGAACAGCGATTCGTCGATCGGCGACCGTATCGCTGAAGCGATGGACAAGGTTGGCAAGGAAGGCGTCATCACGGTTGAAGACGGCAAGTCGCTGCAAGACGAGCTGGACGTGGTTGAAGGCATGCAGTTCGACCGCGGCTACCTGTCGCCGTACTTCATCAACAACCCGGACAAGCAAGTTGCTGTGCTCGACAACCCGTTCGTGCTGCTGCACGACAAGAAGGTGTCGAACATTCGTGACCTCCTCCCGGTCCTGGAACAAGTCGCCAAGGCTGGCCGTCCGCTGCTGATCATCGCAGAAGACGTCGAAGGCGAAGCGCTGGCTACGCTGGTTGTGAACAACATCCGCGGCATCCTGAAGACGGTTGCTGTCAAGGCTCCGGGCTTCGGCGATCGTCGTAAGGCCATGCTGGAAGACATCGCGATCCTGACTGGCGGTCAAGTTATCGCTGAAGAAACCGGCCTGACGCTCGAAAAGGCAACGCTGGCTGAACTGGGCCAGGCGAAGCGTATCGAAGTGGGCAAGGAAAACACCACGATCATCGACGGCGCAGGCGAAGCTGCCAACATCGAAGCACGTGTGAAGCAAGTTCGCACGCAAATCGAAGAAGCTACGTCGGACTACGACCGTGAAAAACTGCAAGAGCGCGTGGCCAAGCTGGCTGGCGGTGTTGCAGTGATCAAGGTCGGCGCTGCGACCGAAGTCGAAATGAAGGAAAAGAAGGCACGTGTCGAAGACGCACTGCACGCAACGCGCGCAGCAGTGGAAGAAGGCATCGTGGCTGGCGGCGGTGTTGCACTGATCCGCGCTCGCACGGCAATCGCTGGTCTGAAGGGCGCTAACGCCGATCAAGACGCAGGTATCAAGATCGTTCTGCGCGCAATGGAAGAACCGCTGCGCCAGATCGTCACGAACGGCGGCGAAGAAGCCAGCGTCGTGGTGGCAGCAGTTGCAGCAGGCAAGGGCAACTTCGGCTACAACGCAGCAACCGGCGAGTACGTCGACCTGGTTGACGCTGGTGTCGTGGACCCGACGAAGGTCACGCGCACGGCACTGCAAAACGCAGCATCGGTGGCAGGTCTCCTGCTGACGACCGACGCAGCGGTTTGCGAACTGCCGAAGGAAGATGCTCCGATGGCTGGCGGCATGCCCGGCGGCATGGGCGGCATGGGCATGGACATGTAATTTCGCGGGAGCCTCGCTCGCGAGGCTTCAGGCGAAACGCATGGGGAAGCGCGCTGCAAGGCGTGCTTTCCAAAACAAAAAACCCGCAGCGATGCGGGTTTTTTGCGTTTATCAATGCCGCGCTTCTCCGGGCGGCGCATCCTTGGCGCTGCCGAGCGGCGTGTCTTCTTCGCTGCTGCGCGCCCAGAAAAACCGGTCGGGCAAATAAGCACCCATACCAGGGCGAAATGCACTGCGCATTGCCTGATACAGATACTCCTGCGCTTCGCGCACGGCTTCGGCCGGATCCTGCCCATTCGCGAGCAACGCGGCAATCGCCGCGCCGAGCGTGTCGGTCAAGCCCATGATGCGGTGCGGGCCGCGGTCCCACATATCCTGGCGCAACTGGCCGTCGTCGCTGAACAGCGTATTGACGAGGCGGTGCGTGCCGGTTTCCGTGGACAGGATGTACTCGCAGCCTTGCGACAGCAGATGCGAAATCGCGGCATCGAGGCTGGGCGCCTCGGCGTCCCCGTCCGGCTGGGCGAGCGCGAGCAGGGTGGCGTGATCGGCCACCAGCAGGGTGGTCTGCGGCGCCAGCAGGTCGGCAATCGCTTCGCGCAGTTCGTCCGCCGCAAGCACGTGCTCGTCGTCGAGCGTGAAGTCGGGGGCGAGAATCAGCGGGATGTCGTCGTAGTCGGCCACGACCTCGGCGATCGCGCTCACCACTTCCGCTCGTGTGGCGGCGCCCACCTTGAAGGCGGCAATGGGCATATCTTCGAGCAGCATGCGTGCCTGGGTAGCGACGACTTCCGGGTCCAGCCCGGTGACTTCGTCGCAGCTCGCCGAATCGCGCACAGTGTAGCCCGTCAGCACGCTGACGCCGTGGCAGCCCATGCTGGCTAGCGTCATCAGGTCGGCTTGCAGGCCGGAAGCGCCCGTCGGATCGGAGAGGCCGAAGGTGAGAACGATCGGAGGAGTGTCGCTGGGCATGAAGATGGTGGGCAGGAAAGGAGCGAATGTAAGCGCGCACTGTGGGCGCGCAGTCGGCTCAATTATGCGGCCTAAAGCGCGGCCGGGGCGTTTTTTCGCATCCGCGAAGGGGCTTTATGCCCAGAACGGGGGCATCGTGCCGTATCTTGTGCGGCGCCTTGTCCTGAGTCGCATGCGGCGCCTCGCGAACGCGCTACCATGGCGACTTTCGATTGCTAGGCATTGGGGCGGCAACACGGTACCATCATGGCTCTCGTTTGAACGCCCTTTTTGACGCGACACAAGAATGGAATATAGAAGCTGGATGTGCCTGATCTGCGGCTGGATCTACGACGAAGAAGCCGGTTTGCCAGATGAAGGGATCGCGCCGGGCACGCGTTGGGAAGATGTTCCCATTAACTGGACTTGCCCGGAATGCGGCGCCCGCAAGGAAGACTTCGAGATGGTCCAGATCTGACCATCGGGAAAGTCGCGCGTTTCGACGGCGGCGTGAGCGCGCTCGTCGGCCGTGCGGCGCGGCAGCGCGGAGCAAAACGGCCCGTGCGCTGTCGCAACGGTAGTTCGTCATCGTACTGTCGCGGGCTCGGGCGCCTCTTGGCGCGCACGGCCGTGCGCCGGCCTGTCAGTGTTCGTGCCGCTTGCCCATGATCCCTCGATCCGCATCCCCCGGCTCTTTCGATGCACTGCCGAACCCGCGTGGCGGGTCGGTCCGTCCCGCGGAACTTGCGCTCGCCGAAGCGCAACTGGCGCTCGAGCAGCGCACCAACCCGGCGGCGTCACTGCTGCGGGCGGTGCATGCGTTGCGCGAAGCGGGCTGGCTCGGCGCGCAGCGGCTGGCGGATGCGCTGCTGCTGGTGTCGCCGCTGACGGCCGCCGAGCCGCCCGACGAGTCCGACGCGCGGGGCCTGTTCGCCGCGGCCCTCAACGATTTGCGGGCGGCAATCGGGCGGCACAACCTGCGTGAGCTGTCCTGCTCACCGAGCCTCTTCGCGCATTACCACGCACTCAACGCGCTGATTTCCCGGCACACCCCCGGCTACACCGTTACCTTCGAAGATCTCGCGCTGGCCTCAAGGCCGTTGCCGCCGGTGTCGTTCAGCCCGCAACCTGCGCAGCGCCTCGCGCACTTGCGGGCCCGCTACGAGCGCGCCTTGCTGCCGGTCCTGCGGGCGCATTCGAGCGATGGCACCGCTAGCGCTGCGGTCGCTGCCCTGACCCGTGCCGCGCTCGATGAACTCGATGCCTGCCTGGCCGAACTCGCCGGCCCCGATCCTTACGACTTCTGGCGTCTCGCCTCGGCCTGCGCCAACTCGCTGCGGGTGAGCGGTCACTTAGTCGGTGACACAGATGCACGGCGCTTTCATGCCCGTTGCAACCTCGCGCTGGCGGACCATGCACGCGGCTTGCCGTTGGCCTCGCGCTCACTGGTGCGTTCGACGCTGGCGTTGCTGTGGCGCGACTATGCCTTGTTCGGGGCGGCGGCTGAAGACGCCGAACCGGTCGCGTTGCTGCGCGACTATGGTTTGACGGTGGACTGGCACGTGGCCGGCACCCAGGAATCGGAGGCGCTGTGGGAGGAGGGGGCGGCTCAGGAGCCGGGGTTCGGCGCCGGTTTGCGCGATGCGCGCACGCGCGAACTGGGCGTGCTGACCGTCAATGCGCATGCGTATGAAGATTTCCTCCAAACTGGGGATGCGGCCATCGTCGCGCTCGGCGAGCACGCGCGCGACACCAGCCATCCCGACAAGGCCGATCCGGGCGAAGCCCTGCAGGCGGGCGACGCCGCCTACCGGCTCGGCGCGGCGGCGTGTGCGCTGGGCCTCGGCCATGTCGCGCTGCTGGCGGATGCGCTCGGGCTGGCATGGCGGCGGCGCGCCTACGCCGGCATTGCGACGCCGGGCGGCGGGGTGCCCGATGTGGGGGCGCTCGAGCAAGGCGCCGAAGCCCTGCGGGCCATGCTGCATACGATTGCCGCGGGAGTGGCGCCGCCGCCCGCCGGCCCCGCGCTAGCCGCGCTGACGCGGGCGGTCGAGCAAGGTTGAGCGCGCCGCGCCCGCTTGCGGAATACCTATGCGGACGCCCACCCGATGCATGCCTGAATGCGCACCCGAATACGCGTCGTCGGCAACGTGTAAGCGCGTGATAGAGTGGCAACATGATCCGCTGTCCATGGATCGCGGCAAACCTTATCTGCCCACGCTCAAAGCCCGCCATTCCGCATCGTCTTTGCTAAAATCCGAACTATGTCCAAGAGTACCGATCGCATCAATCTGACCAACCAGTTCCTGATCGCCATGCCCAACATGGCGGACCCCACGTTTTCAGGAACGGTGGTCTACCTTTGCGATCACAGCGAGCGCGGTGCGCTCGGCCTGGTGATCAACCGGCCGACCGATATCGATCTGGAGGCGCTCTTCAATCGCATCGATCTGAAGCTCGAGATCGAACCCCTGTTGCATGTCCCTGTTTACTTCGGCGGCCCGGTGCAAACCGAGCGCGGCTTCGTGCTGCACTACCCGAAGGACGGCAGCCCGTACACCTCGTCGATGTCGGTGCCCGGCGGTCTGGAAATGACCACCTCCAAAGACGTGCTCGAAGCGGTGGCAAGCGGCACCGGCCCGGAACGTTTCCTGCTCACGCTCGGCCACGCAGGCTGGGGCGCCGGCCAGCTCGAGGAAGAGATTTCGAAGAACGGCTGGCTGACTGTCGAAGCCGATCCGAAGATCGTCTTCGACGTGCCCGCTGAAGAGCGTCTCGAAGCGGCCCTCGCGCTGCTCGGCATTTCCCTCTCCATGCTCTCGGGCGAAGCAGGTCACGCATGAGCAGTCCGGCCGGACGGGCGGCAACGCTGCTGGCGTTCGACTATGGTGAAAAACGCATTGGCGTGGCGGTCGGCAATTCGCTGACCAAAAGCGCGCGTCCGCTCGTGGTGGTGCAAAACCGCAACCGCGAGTATCGCTTCGAGGCGCTCGGCAAGCTGATCGCCGAATGGAAGCCGGATGCGCTGGTGGTCGGTTTGCCGATGCATCCCGACGGCGCGCCCCACGAAATGACCCAACTCGCTAAACGCTTCGGCAACCAGCTCAACGGCCGCTTCAATCTGCCGGTGACGTGGGTCGACGAGCGCTATTCGTCGGTCGAGGCGAAGGCCGAGATTCGCGCCGGTAACGGCCGCGCCGACATGCTCGACGCCGAAGCCGCCTGCATCATCCTCCAGCAATATCTAGACGGACTTTCCGACGATCATGAGTTCCATTGACGCCGAGGCGCTGTATCGCGCCGTCCTCGAACAGATTCGTGCCGCTTATGGCGACCAGTTCGGCGGCCCGGACGGCGCCGTGCTGGCCGGCATCCATAGCGGCGGCGCGTGGCTCGCGCAGCGTCTGGCGCGCGACCTGAACGTCGGCAGCTTCGGCGTGGTCAATGTGGCGCTGCATCGCGACGACTATGCGAAGAAGGGTCTGCACGCGCAGGCGAGCCCGACCTCGTTGCCGTTCGAAGTGGATAACCGCCGCATCGTGCTGGTCGACGACGTGCTGTACACCGGCCGCACCGTGCGCGCCGCGCTCAATGAACTGTACGACTACGGCCGGCCGGCTTTGGTGGAACTCGCCGTGCTCGCCGATCGCGGCGGCCGCGAGTTGCCGGTGGCGGCGCGCTTTGTCGGCGGCGTGGTGGACGTACCGGCCGACGCGACGCTCGTGCTTGCGCGCGACGAAAGCAGCGGCGGCGAGCGTTTCACGTTTCACACCGAAGCACGCGCCGATTGAGCGCGAGGTGCGCGCAATGCTTGCTACGGCGCGCGCACTAAAATTGAATCAGGTACCCCTTCATGAATACCTCTACCCAGGATCCCCAGGTTCCTCAGGACACCACCGGCGCGACCCCGTCGCCGGACCGCTTTCGCTACGGCTTCCTGAAGGGCAACCCGCAGCTCACCAGGAACGGTGAGCTCAAGCATCTGCTGACCATCGAAGGCTTGCCGCGCAAGATCGTCACGCACATTCTCGATACCGCCGAGCAGTTCGTCAGCGTGACGGACCGCGAGGTCAAGAAGGTGCCGCTGTTGCGCGGCAAATCGGTGTTCAACCTGTTCTTCGAGAACTCGACGCGCACCCGCACCACCTTCGAGATCGCGGCGAAGCGCCTGTCGGCGGACGTGCTCAATCTGAACATCAACGCGTCGTCGACCAGCAAGGGCGAGTCGCTGCTGGACACGATCAACAACCTGTCCGCGATGCATGCCGACATGTTCGTGGTGCGCCATGCCTCGAGCGGCGCGCCATATCTGATCGCCGAGCATTGCGCGCCGCACGTGCACGTGATCAACGCTGGCGACGGCCGTCATGCACACCCGACCCAGGGTCTGCTCGACATGTACACGATCCGCCACTACAAGAAGGACTTCACCAATCTGCGGGTGGCGATTGTCGGCGACATCCTGCACTCGCGGGTGGCGCGTTCGGACATCCACGCGCTGACCACGCTCGGCGTGCCGGAAGTGCGCGCGATCGGGCCGCGCACCTTGCTGCCGGGCGGTCTGGAGCAGATGGGCGTGCGCGTGTTCCACAACCTCGACGAAGGCCTGAAGGACGTCGACGTGATCATCATGCTGCGTCTGCAGAACGAGCGGATGAGCGGCGCGTTGCTGCCGTCGGCGCAGGAGTACTTCAAGAGCTGGGGGCTGACGCCGGAGCGCCTCGCGCTGGCGAAGCCCGACGCGATCGTGATGCACCCGGGTCCGATGAACCGCGGCGTCGAAATCGACTCGCAGGTGGCGGACGGTCCGCAATCGGTGATCCTGAACCAGGTGACATTCGGCATTGCGGTGCGGATGGCGGTGATGGGCATCGTGGCCGGCAACAACGACTGAGTAAAACAATGAAGATTCATATTCAAGGCGGCACGCTGATCGACCCGGCAGCCGGCACCGAACAGCAGCAGGACGTTTTCATTGCGGCAGGGAAGATCGTCGCGCTCGGCACCGCACCGGCGGATTTCCAGGCGGAGAAGACGATCGACGCCACTGGACTCATGATCGCGCCGGGCCTCGTTGACCTCGCCGCGCGGCTGCGCGAACCGGGCTACGAACACAAGGCGACGCTCAAATCGGAAATGGCCGCCGCACTCGCGGGCGGCGTGACGAGCCTCGTCTGCCTGCCGGATACCGATCCGGTGCTCGACGAACCCGGGCTTGTCGAAATGCTCAAGTTCCGCGCGCACAATCTGAACCAGGCGCATGTCTATCCGCTCGGCGCGCTCACGGTGGGCCTCAAAGGCCAGGTCATCACCGAGATGGTTGCATTGACCGAAGCCGGCTGCATCGGCTTTTCGCAGGCGGATGTGCCCGTGGGGGACACCAAGGTGCTGCTGCGCGCGCTGCAGTACGCCAACACCTACGGCTACACCGTCTGGCTGCGCCCGGTGGATGCCTACCTCGGCCAGGGCGGTGTGGCTGCCAGCGGTGCGCTGGCGTCGCGGCTGGGGCTGTCTGGCGTACCGGTTGCGGCCGAGACCATCGCGCTGCACACGATCTTCGAACTGGTCCGCGTGACCGGAGCGCGTGTGCACCTGTCGCATCTGTCCTCGGCGGCGGGCGTCGAACTGATGCGCGCGGCGAAGGCCGAGGGCCTGCCGGTCACGTGCGATGTGACGGTGAACCATATCCACCTGATCGACCTCGATATCGGCTACTTCGACGCGCAGTTCCGCCTCGATCCGCCGCTGCGCTCGCAGCGCGACCGCGAAGCGATCCGCGTGGGTCTCGCCGACGGTACGATCGATGCGATCTGCTCGGACCACACCCCCGTCGACGATGACGAAAAGCTGCTGCCGTTCGCCGAAGCGACGCCGGGCGCGACTGGGCTGGAGCTGTTCCTGTCGCTGACGGTGAAGTGGGCGCAAGAGGCGGGCGTGCCGCTGGCCCAGGCGCTCAAGCGCATCACTGCCGCGCCCGCTGGCGTGCTGAAGCTGGACGCAGGACGCATCGAGGTGGGCGCAACGGCCGATCTGTGCGTGTTCGATCGCAACGCCCACTGGCGCGTCGAGCCGCGTGCATTGAAGAGTCAGGGGCACAACACGCCGTTCCTCGGCTACGAGTTGCCGGCGCGCGTGCGGGCGACGCTCGTCTCCGGGCACGTCGCGTTCGAACAGCGTTGATTTTCTGCAGCGACCGCGCCGCTTGCCGATATTCCAGCTAACCCGCTCGTTACCGACAGACACGGAAAGCTCCAACCATGAAGCTCGCATTTCGCAAGGCCCGGCTGATCGTGCACCTGCTGCACGGCATGTTGACAGTGGCGACGCGCTTTCCGCGCGCTAGCGTCGCCGAGCGGGAAGCGCTCAACCGCGCGTGGTCGCTAAAGATGCTGCGTTTGTGCGGCATGCGTCTGGTGGTCCACAACGACAGCGCGCGGCTCGATGCCGGCGCGCTGGTGGTGGCGAACCACATTTCGTGGATCGATATCTACGTCATCAACGCGTGGCGGCCGACGCCGTTCGTCTCGAAGGCCGAGATCCGCAAATGGCCGGTGGTGGGGTGGCTCGCGCAGCAACTGGGTACGGTGTTCATCCAGCGCGAGAAGCGCAGCGACGCCAAGCGGATCATGCATGAGCTATCCGACCGGCTGAGCGCGGGCGAGCTGATGTGCGTGTTTCCGGAGGGCACCACCTCGGACGGTCTGACGCTGTTGCCGTTCCACGCCAATATGTTTCAGGCGGCGGTCTCGGCGGGCAGTCCTGTGCAGCCGGTCTGCCTGATGTATGAAGACGCGCAGGGCCGGCAATCGACGGCGCCCGCGTATATCGGCGATCTGTCGCTCGGCCAGTCGCTCGACGCGCTGCTGCGCGGCGCCCCGCTGACGGCGCATGTGTATGTGGGCGAGGCGCTGGCGCCGGGCGCCGACCGGCGCATGCTGGCGGCGCAGGCGGAGCAGACGATCGGGGCGGCTTTGCGCAGCCTGCAAGGCGCTGCACCGGTCGTGGCGCCGACCTTGGCTCCTGCCGCGGCGCCCGCGTCTGAAAGCGGAGCCGCTACCCCAGCGGGTTTGCGGGCTGTCGTAGCGTCTCAGTCTCAGGACCGGACGCTGCTCGACGAGGGCGTCGAGCAGCGCGGGCACTCAGCCTGACCGGCTTATTCCATGACGGCGCGGCAGCCCGAGCATTCGACCTGGGTGAGGGTGCGTTCAGCCGGGTTGGCCGCGAGCCGCACCGCGGACAGCTTTTCACCCCAAACACAGCCTGAATCGAGGCCGATCAGGTTGTCGCGCATCATCAGGCCGAGCGCGGCCCAGTGACCGAACACCACCGTGATGTCGGCCGTCTTGCGCGACGGCACGTCGAACCACGGCATGAAACCCGGCGGCGCCGAATTGAGACCGCCGCTCGTACTGAAGTCCATCACGCCATCCAGATTGCAGAAGCGCATGCGCGTGAGGGCGGTGCAGGTGAGCCGCAGACGGTCGATACCCTTCAGGCCAGGCTTCCAGCGATTCGGCTCATTGCCGTACAGACCCGCCAGGGTTTCCTTCCAGTTCGGCGCCCGCAGCGCGCGCTGCAGTTCATCGGCGAGTTCCAGCGTCAGCGTGGCATCCCATTGCGGCAGCACGCCCGCATGCACCAGCAGCATGCCGTTCTCGACATGCACCAGCGGCCGGTGACGGATCCAGTGCAGCAGGTCTTCCGCGTCCGGCGCGGCGAGAATCTCGTTGATCGTGTCGCCCTTTTTCGATTTGCGGATGCCGGCAGAAACCGACAGCAGATGCAGGTCGTGATTACCCAGCACCGGCTTGGCACGTTCGCCAAATGCGATGATGTCGCGCAGCGTGGCGAGCGACTCGCCGCCGCGATTAATGAGATCGCCGGCGAACCACAACGGCGTGTCGGGCGACGGCGCGGCCTTCGCGAGCAGCTGTTGGAACTGGGTGCGGCAACCTTGCAGGTCACCGAAGGCAAGGGGTACGGAATGCGACGGACTGGAAACGGTCATCTGGGGCGGAATCAGGTACGCACAGGCGGAGGAAGCTACATGGTAGCGTGACATAATAGCCCGTTTGATGCGACGGTATTGCGACGTGCTACATAACGGAGAATGTGAGTGAGCGAACAAACGACGAAACCAGCGAAACATGCTGAGCGCCTGACGCGAACACTCGTTACCGGAGCCAGCGGCTTTACCGGCAGCTGGCTGATCAGCAATCTGCTTGCCAGCGGCCATGCAGTCACGGAAACCGTGGCCGGAGAGGGCGCGCCGGAGACGCCATCGCGGCGCCGGCTGGATATCACCTCGCTCGAACAGTGCCGGCGCGTGATCGACGAAGTGCGGCCCGATTACATCGTGCACCTGGCGGCGATCAGCTTTGTCGGACACGACGATCCGCTCGGTTTCTACCGCGTCAACGTGCTGGGTACGCTGAATCTGCTGCAGGCCTGCGCGGACGTCGGCCATACGCCACGCAAAGTGCTCGTGGCGAGCAGTGCGAATGTGTACGGCAACGTCACCAGCGACGCGATTGACGAGAGCTTCCCGGTGGCGCCCGTCAACCACTATGCGGCGAGCAAGGCGGCGATGGAATCGATGGTGCGCACATGGTTCGACCGGCTGCCGATCCTGGTCGTCAGGCCGTTCAACTATACCGGCCGCGGCCAGAGCTCGAACTTCCTGGTGCCGAAGATCGTGGAGCATTTCGCGCGGCGCGAACCTGAGATCTCGCTGGGCAATATCGACGTGGCGCGGGATTTTTCGGACGTGCGGTACGTGGTGCGGGCCTATGAGGCGCTGTTGGATAGCTCGGCGGCTGGCGAAATTGTCAATGTTTGTACGGGTCAGCCTTACACCCTGCGCGAGATTCTGGCGATGGCCAGCGAAATCACCGGGCATGAACTGGAAATTCGTGTCAATCCGGCGTTTGTGAGGCAGACCGACGTGAAGGTGTTGGTGGGGTCGCCCGCTAGGCTGCGTGGGCTGGTGCCGGGGGTGGAGGCGATTGGGTTTCGGGAGACGTTGGGGTGGATGTTGGCGGCGTAAGGTATTGTTGCGGCGCAAAATGCCGGCCATTCGGGCGTGTTTTTGTCTGTTTTTGACCTTCAGAAGCGAGCTTTGTCAAGCTGTTTCAAGTTGTTAGGGCTCTGGTTTTCGCCCCATCCGGCCGTATAATTGAGGCCTCGTAAAAAATCGAGACGGATACGATTCGGCGCTCAGAATTGCCGGCGCCGACTCGCTGCCAAATCCGGCGATCGATTTCGTATGAACGAAAAATCGACCGATCACGAACTTCTAGAGGGAACCCCATGGTCCTGGTAACGGGCGGTGCTGGCTTTATCGGCGCCAATTTTGTGCTTGACTGGCTGAGCCAGTCGGATGAGGCGATCCTGAACGTCGACAAGCTGACCTATGCGGGTAATTTGCATACGCTCAGTTCGTTGCAGGGCAACCCGAAGCACATTTTCTCGCAGACCGACATTTGCGACCGCTCGGCGCTGGATGCCTTGTTCGCGGAGCACAAGCCGCGTGCGGTGGTGCATTTCGCCGCTGAAAGCCACGTTGACCGTTCGATCCATGGCCCGGCCGATTTCGTGCAGACCAACGTGGTCGGTACGTTCACCTTGCTCGAAGCCGCCCGCAGCTACTGGAATGGTCTCGGCGAGGCCGACAAGGCCGCGTTCCGTTTCCTGCATGTGTCGACCGACGAAGTGTTCGGCTCGCTGTCGGCCACGGACCCGCAGTTCTCCGAAACGACGCCGTACGCGCCGAATAGCCCGTACTCGGCAACGAAAGCTGCTGCGGATCATCTGGTGCGCGCCTACCACCATACATATGGCCTGCCGACGCTGACCACGAATTGCTCGAACAACTATGGCCCGTATCACTTCCCCGAGAAGCTGATCCCCCTGATGATCGCCAATGCGCTGGGCGGCAAGCCGCTGCCGGTCTATGGCGACGGTCTGAACGTGCGCGACTGGCTATACGTCGGCGACCACTGCGCAGCGATTCGTGAAGTGCTGGCGCGCGGCACGTTGGGCGAAACCTACAACGTGGGCGGCTGGAACGAAAAGACCAATCTCGACGTGGTGCACACGCTGTGCGATCTGCTCGACGATCTGCGTCCCAAGGCCTCCGGTTCGTACCGCGACCAGATTACGTTCGTCAAGGACCGCCCTGGTCACGACAGGCGTTATGCCATCGACGCCCGCAAGCTCGAGCGGGAGCTCGGCTGGAAGCCGGCTGAAACCTTCGAGACGGGTCTGCGTAAGACGGTGCAATGGTATCTGGACAACCAGCCCTGGGTGCAGGATGTGATGTCCGGTGACTACCGGAACTGGGTAGCGAAACAATATGCAGCCTAAGGTGACGCGCATCCCCACGTTGCTTGTCACCGGAAGCAACGGCCAGGTCGGCTTCGAGTTGCGGCGCAGCCTCGCGCCGCTCGGCCGCGTGATGGCTGTGGACCGTGCCGGCTGCGATCTGACCCGGCCGGACGAGTTGCGCCGTGTCGTGCGCGAATTGCGTCCGGACGTCATCGTCAATCCGGCCGCTTATACCGCCGTCGACAAGGCCGAGACCGAGGCTGAACTCGCCTACGCCATCAACGGCGTAGCGCCCGGTGTGCTTGCCGACGAGGCCAAGGCGCTGGGCAGCCTGCTGGTGCACTATTCGACGGACTACGTGTTCGATGGACGCAAGGACGGTGCGTATGTCGAAGCGGATGCGGTGGATCCGCAATCCGTCTACGGCAAGAGCAAGCTCGCCGGCGAACAGGCCATTGCGGCGTCCGGCGCGACCGCGCTGGTGTTGCGTACCTGCTGGGTGGCCGGCGCCCACGGCGGCAACTTCGCCAAGACCATGCTCAAGCTGGGCCGCGAGCGCGACAGCCTGCGCGTGATTGCCGACCAGTTCGGCGCGCCGACTACCGCCGCCCTGATTGCCGACGTGACTGCCCAGATTATCTCGCGCCACTGGCTGCGCGGCCGGCGCGAAGCGTTCCCCGCCGGCGTCTACCATCTGGCTGCCGCCGGCGAAACCACCTGGCACGGCTATGCGACTGAAGTACTGCGCTGCGCGGCGGCACGCGGAATCGAACTGAAGGTGGACCCGGCTCGCATCGAGGCGATTCCGGCTACCGCCTACCCGCTCCCCGCACCGCGTCCGGCCAACTCGCGCCTGAATACTGAGAAGCTGCGCGAGACTTTCGACATTCACCTTCCGGACTGGCAGCAGGGCATTCATTTCCTGCTCGACCAGATCCTTTCCTGATCATTCGTACCATGCGCAAAGGCATCATCCTTGCCGGCGGTTCCGGCACGCGGCTTTATCCGATTACCCGCTCGGTGTCCAAGCAACTGCTGCCCGTGTACGACAAGCCGATGATCTACTATCCGCTGTCCACACTGATGCTGGCAGGGATTCGCGACATTCTGGTCATCTCCACGCCGGAGGACACCCCCCGTTTTGCCAGCATGCTTGGCGACGGCAGCGACTGGGGTATCAACCTTCAGTACGCAGTGCAGCCCTCGCCGGACGGACTGGCGCAGGCTTTTATCATTGGCCGCGACTTTATCGGCAACGATCCGTCTACGCTGATCCTCGGCGACAACGTTTTCCACGGCCACGATCTGGTCCGGCAACTCGAGCGGGCTGCCGCGAAGGATGCGGGCGCAACGGTATTCGCCTATCGCGTGCAAGATCCCGAGCGTTATGGCGTGGTGGAGTTCGACGACAATTTCCGCGCGCTGTCACTCGAGGAAAAGCCGGCGAATCCGCGTTCGCATTATGCGGTGACCGGGCTGTATTTCTACGATCGTCAGGTCTGCGACATTGCAGCCGACATCAAGCCGTCCGCGCGCGGCGAGCTTGAGATCACTGATCTCAACAACCGCTACCTCGAAATGGCGCAGCTCGAAGTCGAAATCATGGGCCGCGGCTATGCCTGGCTCGATACCGGCACGCACGACTCGCTGCTGGAAGCGGCCAGCTTCATCGCCACGCTGCAGAACCGTCAGGGGCTGATGGTGGCGTGTCCGGAGGAGATCGCTTATCGCAGCAAGTGGATCAGCGCGGAACAGGTGGAGAAGCTGGCGGCACCGCTGTCGAAGAGCGGATACGGCAAATACCTGCGGCAAATTATTTCGGAAGCGGTCAAATGAGCTTGAATGTGATTCGCACGGAGATTCCCGACGTATTGATCATCGAACCCAAAGTGTTCGGCGACTCGCGGGGATTTTTCTTTGAAAGCTTTAACCAGAAAGCGTTTGCTGAAGCGACCGGGGTCGACCTGACTTTTGTTCAGGATAACCACAGTCGCAGCAGCAAGGGCGTGCTTCGCGGACTGCATTATCAGATTGAACAGCCACAGGGCAAGCTGGTGCGTGTGGCGCAAGGGGCGGCTTTTGATGTTGCCGTGGATATCCGCAAGAATTCGCCCACGTTCGGCAAGTGGGTGGGGGTGGAGCTGACCGAGGAAAATCATCGGCAACTCTGGGTGCCGCCGGGCCTTGCGCACGGCTTCCTGGTGCTCACCGAAACCGCGGACTTCCTCTACAAGACCACGGACTATTACGCCCCGCAGCATGAACGGAGCATTGCATGGAACGATGCCGAGGTTGCTATCGATTGGCCCTTGGCACAGTACGGCATTGCGGAACCCAAACTCTCCGCCAAAGACCTGCTCGGCATGAGCCTGAGTCAAGCCTGCGGTGAGTAGGGATGTCTCTTAAGCGCAATACACTTTGGAATCTGGCCGGAACGGGACTGCCTCTATTGCTAGGGGCCGTGACGATTCCTTTTCTCATCCACCGGGTGGGGATCGAGTCATTTGGAGTGCTTACGCTCATTTGGGCGTTGATCGGCTATTTCAGTCTTTTTGACTTCGGTCTAGGGCGTGCGCTGACCCAGCAGGTTGCGGCCGTCCGGTCGGCGGGAGATCACGCCCAACTGCCAAGCCTCGTCAAAACCGGCCTCGGATTTACCGCCGTGACCGGCGTGCTGGGTGGTCTGATTCTCGCGTGTCTTGCGAGCCCAATGGCGTCGCACTGGCTGAAGGTGAGCGCGGCCCTGCAGCCCAGCACATTAGTGTCGTTGCTGATCGCAGCAGTTGGCATACCGTTGACGACCGTGACCACAGGATTTCGCGGCATCCTTGAGGCGTACGAAGACTTCGGCGCCGTGAATATACTGCGCATGGGTCTTGGCGCCGCCAATTTCGGCCTGCCGGCGCTCAGCGTGCTGCTGTTGGGCAATTCGCTGGTCTGGATGGTCGCCAGTTTGATCCTCGCCCGAGTGATCGTGCTGCTGGCCCATGCTTGGGTCGTTCACCTCAGACTGCCGGAAGGCTGGCTGACCGCGCCGTTCAGCAGAGAGAATATGCGGCGCCTGCTTTCCTTTGGCGCATGGATGACTGTGTCGAATATCATCAGCCCGCTGATGGTGACGGCCGACCGCTTCGTCATTTCAGCCGTGCTCGGGGCAGGCGTGGTTGCCTACTACACGGTGCCGTTTGAGGCGCTCATTCGCGTGCTGGTGATCCCCGGAGCGTTGACTGCTGCCTTGTTTCCCCGGCTGACAGCCACGCTGACGAGCGACCGGCCAACCGCACGCCGGCTCTATTCGAACAGCCTGAAGCTGATGTTGGTTGTGCTGCTGCCGATATGCCTTGTGATTTGCGCGGGTTCCAAATTCGGCTTGGGGTTGTGGCTTGGGAAGGGTTTTGCATCGCACGCCTGGCTGACCGTTTCGATTCTCGCAATCGGATTATTATTCAATGGCATCGCGGCGGTGCCGTTTGCTGCCGTGCAAGCCACGGGCAATGCCCGGCCGACCGCTATTCTGCATATGACCGAACTGGTCATTTATGTGCCGGTGCTCATCGGGCTCCTTAAGCTTTGGGGGGTGCCCGGCGCCGCCATGGCCTGGACGTTCCGCGTGCTAATTGATCTGATTGCGCTCATGGTGGTTGCGCGAGTGTTCTTGCGAAGCGATGAGTGATATGACTCGTGACATCCTTGCGATCATCATCTGTTTCAAGCCCAACCATGAGCGCCTGCGCGGGTTGATTGACGCCATCAGCGGCAGCGTAGGGCGCATTGTCCTGTTCGACAACGGTGGACTGGACGTCGCGAAGCTGGCCTGCACCGGTGCAGAAAAGATCCAGGTCGAATCCCCTGGTGAGAACGTCGGCCTGGCGACCGCGCTGAACTTCGCCTGTGAGTATGGCGCGAAGAATGGCTATCGCTTCCTGATTTCCTTCGATCAGGACAGCACCCCGCCCGCCGAAATGATCCCGATTCTGGAGCGCGAGTTGCTCGCCTACCAGGCGAAAAATGCGCGTGCCATCGCGATTGGTCCGCAACTGGTCGATGTGCGCGATGGGAAGGAAATGATTTCGCCTTTCGTCCGTTTCGGGAAAATTGGCATCTCTAAATGGAGCGGTGACGGTACCGAGCCGGTTTCCCAGCTGATCACTTCTGGATGCATGGTGGATCTGAGTGTGTGGGGCACTGAAAACCGGTTTAATGACGAATTGTTTATCGATTATGTCGATAACAATTGGTGCTGGCGAATGACCCGCAAGAAATATCTGGTCCTGGGGACTTCGAGAGCCCGCATGCCGCACGAGCTTTCTGAAGAAATCAAAGAGTCGAGCTATATTTCATTGAACAAGTACGGGTGGATTCGACGCTATTTCCAGATGAGAAATGGCGTTTATCACCTCGCTCACGAGTCTTTGTCATTGGCTCAGCGCCTGTATGTGCTGCGGGCGATGATAGTCGTGTTCCTCTCATCTGTGATCTCGGATGAGCGACCGCTGCAATCAGTCTGGCAGTGCATGCGCGGTGCGGCGCACGGCCTGGTTGGCCGAATGGGAGCCTATCGATAGTCATGAGCGAGATGATTTCAGTCTTACTTGACAAGAAGATTCGCTACGGAATTTTCTTGCTATTTACTCTGGATCTGCTGCTGCTGGGAGCAGGGAAGGATCTGCCCGCGCTCGGCATAAGCTCGCGGAAGGTTTTCTTTGCGCTTTTTGCCATGATCTCGATCGTGGTGTTTGTCGCCGAGTATTCGAGCCGCCGCTTGACGGACGCCGCTCTCTTTTGCGGAGCGGCTATTTTTCTGCTCGTATGGGTGGTTTTGATTCCGGCGCTGACGCACGGAAACATTTCATACGCGGTCACCGATGCGACGCCTTTGGCGGCATTGGCAATTTTCCTGATCTCTACCGAATTCACCCGATATACAGTTGGCTGGATCTGGGTGCGCCGGTTGATGATGACTTTTCTGTGTGCCTTTGCTCTTCTGCACATAGCGTTGTATGTGTTTTTGCTATTGTATCCCCAGATGCAAGGCAGTGTCTCGGACCTGTTCCAATACGCATTGGACGTCGGCTCTGGCGACGACGCGCGCTTCGTATTCTTCACGCCTTCGCTGGATAACGGAGTTTATCGAATCTATTTCGGTTCGTCGTTTTTATTGCTAATCGGATTGTATTTTTCCGTTACCCGCCCGACGAATGTGCGGATCGGCTGGCTCCGTCTTGAATATGTAATGGCGCTGTTGATCCTCGGAGCGCTATGGGCCACGAATACCCGAAGCCTCATGCTCGGAGCCGCCACGTTTATCGCCTTGTATCCATTTTGCCTACTCTTTGTAAAGAAGGTGGAGCAAAGCTATTGGTCGATTTTTCTGCTGCTCGCGCTGCCAATCGTTTGCAGCTTCCTGCTTGTTCCGACGGTGGACCCGACCACTTTGCAACTGATCGGCTTGGGGCGCAACGTTAGCGATGACGTGCGTTCGGTGCAGTTCGCTTCGTTATTTGATGCCTTCAAGAACAGCCCGTTGTTCGGTCTCGGTTTCGGTTCGAATGCCACCTTTATCCGGGCGCAGGATACCCCGTACGCGTACGAATTGAGTATTGTGGGATTGTTGATGAAGGTCGGCACGGTGGGTCTGCTGGCGGCCTGTGCGATCTGGGCCGGCGTGCTGGACACCTTCAGGTCGCCTGGGAACACCCGCGCAGCACGGGAAGTGGCGGCGCTTTATGCGCTGTATTGCTCCTTCGTGATTAGCTGTTTTTACAATCCTTATATTTTTGGATTCTTTGGCACCTTCTTTCTGCTGTTTGTTCTCTATGAGTTTTCGTATGTAATGAGAGGAGCAGAAAATGATTAGTGTATGCATTGCCACATACAACGGCGAAAAATATATTCGGGAACAACTGGATTCGATTCTGATGCAACTCGGTCCGGATGATGAAGTTGTGGTATGCGATGACCGCTCGAGCGACAAGACTCTCGAGCTCATCGAGGCTTATCACGACCCCCGGATTCATGTGCATCGCAATGAAACGAATCTCGGCCATGTCAGGAACTTTGAGAAGGCTATTTCGCTGTCGCGCGGCGACTATATTTTTCTGTCGGACCAGGACGACGTGTGGCTGCCGGGGCGGGTCCAGGAAATGCTCGGACAGATGCAGCGTGACGCAAGCGTGGCGCTGGTAGCCAGCAACTTCGACCTCATCAACGACCAGGGCGTCTCGGTCGGCGAGTATCGTTTGCTGGGACCGGTAAAACGATCCAGGCTGCGGCAGGTGCTGGCCATTTTTGCTGGCAAGTCGCCCTATTTTGGGTGCACTTTCCTGCTTAAACGGAATATCCTGAGCTATTGCCTGCCGATCCCCAAGGATATTGAGTCGCACGATATCTGGATTGCGTTAATGGCAAGCGTATTCGGACGTGTAGTGAATATCTCGGGCGCGACATTGAAGCACAGGATTCATGATCGCAACATGACGACCAAAAGTCGCCGGGCGCTGAGTGTTGTACTTAAATCGAGATATTATTTTATCCGCTCGCTCGCGGCACGCGTGTTTTGCTTCAAATTTAAGATTCACTGAGAGTGAAGGGAATTATGAGCCAACTAAACTTCTTCGACGGCAAGGTCTTGCTTATTACGGGCGGCACCGGCTCTTTCGGTAATGCCGTGCTGAATCGGTTCCTTGACTCCGACATTGCAGAAATCCGTGTGTTCAGCCGGGACGAAAAGAAGCAGGACGACATGCGTAAGCGCTACGCCAACGCCAAGCTCAAGTTCTATATTGGCGACGTGCGCGACAAACAAAGCGTGACCTCCGCCATGCGCGGGGTGAATTATGTTTTTCACGCGGCGGCGCTCAAGCAAGTGCCTTCGTGCGAGTTCTATCCCATGCAGGCGGTGCGCACCAATGTGCTCGGCACAGAGAATGTGCTGGAAGCCGCGATCGAGCAAGGGGTGCAGCGCGTGGTTTGCCTGAGCACCGACAAGGCGGTGTATCCCATCAATGCAATGGGTATCAGCAAGGCCATGATGGAAAAGGTCATGGTCGCTGCCAGCCGGAACCTGGAAGGCACGCGCACTGTTATCTGCGGCACACGTTATGGCAACGTGATGGCTTCACGCGGCTCCGTCATTCCGCTGTTTGTCGACCAGGTGCTGGCGGGCAAGCCGATCACCATCACGGATCCGAGCATGACTCGATTCATGATGACGCTGGCCGATGCGGTGGACCTGGTGTTGTACGGCTTCGAACATGGCAATAACGGCGATATTTTTGTGCAGAAGGCCCCGGCCGCTACCGTCGAGGTGCTCGCCAAAGCTATCCTGGAGTTGATGGGCAAGCCGGAGCATCCGGTGAACGTGATTGGCACCCGTCACGGCGAGAAGCTTTATGAAGCGCTGCTGAGTCGCGAGGAAATGGCATGTGCCGAGGACATGGGCGATTATTTCCGGGTGCCGCCGGACGCCCGCGACCTGAACTATGCCAAGTTCTTCGAGCAAGGCGAGCAACGCATTACCCAGAGCCAGCATGGTGAGGACTACAACTCACACAATACCGCTCGCCTGGATGTGGAGGGCATGAAAGCGTTGCTGCTGAAACTCGACTTCATACATCGCATCGCTCGCGGAGAGCGCGCGGTCGCGGAGGAGTGAGGCCATGAAGGCGCTAATCACCGGGGCCAATGGCTTCGTCGGCAAAAACCTGCAACTGCACCTGGCGGAACGCAAGGATGTGGAGGTGGTGTGCTTTACGCGCGCTGACGATCTTGCTCGCCTGCCAGCCCTGTTGCGCGAGGCGGACATCGTCTTCCATCTGGCCGGCGTTAACCGGCCACAGGATCCCAGCGAGTTCGTCACAGGCAATCTGGACCTGACCCGGGCGTTGTGCGAGGCACTTTGCGCCGAGGCTGACGCCACGGGCAGAAAGGTGCCGGTCATCTACACCTCGTCTACTCAGGCGGCCTCTGACAATCCTTATGGCCAGAGCAAGCACGGGGCGGAAGACGCCTTATTCGCGGCCGCTCGCAGCCACCAGATCCCGGTGCACGTATTCCGTCTGCCCAACGTGTTCGGCAAGTGGTGCAAGCCCAACTACAACTCAGCCGTCGCCACGTTTTGCCATAACATCGCCCGCGGCCTTCCCATCAAGGTGAACGACCCTGCGGCACCGGTCACGCTCGTTTATGTGGACGACGTGATTGAGCGATTCATGCAATTGATGGACGGCGCGGTTGCGCAGGTGGACGCCGGAGGCTTCGAGACGGTGACGCCCCAGTACAGCACCACCGTGGGCGAACTGGCAGAGCGGATCCAGGGCTTCCGGGCCAGCCGGGACACGCTGATCATCGACCGCGTGGGAACGGGCCTGGTGCGGGCCTTGTATGCGACCTACGTCAGCTATTTGCCTGAGGAAGCCTTCGCCTACGCCGTGCCGCAGTACGGCGATCCGCGCGGCATCTTCGTGGAAATGTTGAAGACGCCGGATTGCGGCCAGTTCTCGTTCTTCACGGCGCATGCCGGCATTACTCGCGGCGGCCACTACCATCACACGAAGACGGAGAAGTTCCTGGTCATCAAAGGTCAGGCGCGCTTCAAATTCCGCCACATGCAGACTGGGCAGACCCATGAGCTGGTGACGTCGGGTGACAAGCCGGAGATCGTTGAGACGGTTCCGGGATGGACGCACGACATCACCAACATCGGGCAGGATGAAATGGTCGTCATGCTCTGGGCGAACGAGGTGTTCGATCGGGCCCGCCCCGACACCTTCGCCTGTCCTCTTTAATCTAGTCGCCCCACTTGTCGTAGCGGCCAACCTTTTTCGATGTCTATGAAAAAACTCAAAGTCATGACCGTTGTCGGCACACGGCCGGAGATTATTCGCTTGTCGCGTGTGCTCGCGCGCCTCGACGAGCATTGCGACCATGTGCTGGTGCATACGGGGCAGAATTACGACTACGAACTGAACCAGATATTTTTTGACGACCTGGGTATCCGCAAGCCGGACCACTTTCTGAATGCGGCAGGCGGCGGCGCGGCGGAGACCATCGGCAAGATCATCATCGCGATGGATACGGTACTGGCTGCCGAGAAGCCGGAGGCCCTGCTGGTGCTCGGCGACACCAATAGCTGTCTTTCGGTGATTCCGGCCAAACGGCGCAAGATTCCCATCTTCCATATGGAGGCGGGCAACCGCTGCTTCGATCTGCGCGTGCCGGAGGAAACCAATCGCCGTATCGTGGACCATACGGCCGACATCAATCTCACGTACAGCTCCATCGCGCGCGAGTATTTGCTGCGCGAGGGTCTGCCGCCGGACATGGTGATCAAGACCGGCAGCCCGATGGCGGAAGTGCTGGGCCATTATCGCAGCGCGATCGAGAACTCGGATGTGCTCGAGCGTCTTGGCCTGAGCGAAGGACAGTTCTTCGTGGTCAGTGCGCACCGCGAGGAAAACATCGATTCCGATGCCAACTTCGGCAAGCTCGTACAAGTGCTGAATACCGTGGCGCAGCAATACGATCTGCCCGTCATCGTTTCCACGCATCCGCGCACGCAGAAGCGGGTCGACGCCATGGGCGCGCAATTCCACGCCAATGTGCAACTCCTCAAACCGCTCGGCTTCACGGACTACAACAAGCTCCAGCTCTCGGCGAGAGCGGTGTTGTCGGACAGTGGGACGATCAATGAGGAATCCTCCATCATGAACTTCCCTGCGCTGAACCTGCGTGAGGCGCACGAGCGGCCCGAAGGCATGGAAGAGGCCGCGGTCATGATGGTCGGCCTGGAAGTGGAGCGCGTGATGCAGGGGCTCGAGATTCTGGAGAGCCAGCCGCGTGGCGCCACCCGGCTTCTGCGGCAAGTGGCGGATTACAGCATGCCCAATGTCTCCGACAAAGTACTGCGAATCATCCATAGCTATACAGACTATGTGAACCGCGTGGTATGGAAGAAGTATTAAAGGGGGCGATGCATGCGGCTACTCGTGGTGACACAGTACTTCTGGCCCGAGAATTTTCGGATCAATGATCTCGTTGCCGAACTGACGCGGCATGGTCACGAGGTCACCGTGTTGACGGGGCTTCCAAACTATCCGGAAGGATCCGTGTTCCCACAATTTCGCGACGATCCGCAAGCCTACTCTCGCTACGAGGGGGCGGAGGTGGTTCGCGTGCCCATGCGGCCCAGGGGGCGCGGTGGGCTCAGTTTGATGCTGAATTACTTTTCGTTTGCCGCGAGCGCATCGTTGCTAGGGATGTGGAAATTGCGGGGGCGGAAATTCGATGCGGTTTTTGCCTATGAGCCCTCGCCGATTACCGTCGGCTTGCCGGCAGCGCTGATGCGTGCGGTCAAACGTGCACCGATGGCTTTCTGGGTGCTGGACTTGTGGCCGGAGACGCTGCAGGCGATCGGCGTGGTCCGTTCCAGCATGGTGCTGGGGGCCGTGGGCAAGCTGGTCGCGTTTATTTACAAGCGCTGCGATTTGATCCTGGCACAATCCCGAAGCTTCATTCCGCAGATCCAGAAATATGCGGGCGCGGACAGCCGGGTGGAGTACTTCCCAAGCTGGGCGGAATCGCTGTTCGATCTGGAGCGTGCCGTGCCGGCCGAGGAAGTGCCGGCGCAGCCGGATAGCTTCAATGTGATGTTCGCCGGGAATATCGGCGACGCTCAGGATTTTCCGGCCATTCTGGCCGCCGCCGAAAGCTTGAAGGAGCATTCGCATATTCGCTGGCTGATTGTCGGCGATGGGCGGATGGGCGGCTGGGTTGCGGAGGAAATCGAACGGCGCGGCCTGCAGCATTGCGTGTTGATGCTGGGCAGACATCCCGTGGAGAGAATGGCGTCCTTTTTCAAGCATGCGAATGCGTTGTTGGTCAGCTTGAAGGATGAGCCGATTTTCTCGATGACCATTCCGGGCAAGCTCCAGTCGTACCTGGCGGCGGGTGTACCGGTCGTTGCCATGCTGAACGGCGAGGGAGCGGAGGTCGTCAAGAATGCCGCCGCAGGTTTGACTTGCGCCGCGGGGGATCATGCGGCTCTCGCAAGCAGCGTGCTGGAACTCTCGCGCATGACCCCGGAGGAGCGTGCGTCGATGGGGCAGAACGCGCGGGCGCTCAGCGTCCGGGAGTTTGATCGGGATAACCTGATCCGCCGGTTGGAAGATTGGCTCGAGACCATGACTCGTGACCGATATCCCCCTTCAATATCTCGGGGAGTGTGATGATTTTAGTAACTGGCGCAACAGGATTCGTCGGCAGGGCTCTGGTCGAAAAACTGGCCCTTGACCGCCTCCCGGTCCGCGCGTGTGTTCGTCGTTCGGCCGTAACGATGCCCGCAGGCGTTGAGACTGCGCATATCGAAGGTCTGTCGACGGAGATGGATTGGACGACAGCGTTGGAGGGTGTCTCTACCGTCGTGCATGCGGCGGCGCGTGTGCACGTGATGGACGATAAGGCTGCCGATCCGCTGGCCGAATTCCGGCGTGTCAACGTAGCCGGCACGCTACATCTGGCGAGTCAGGCCGCGGCTGCGGGCGTATCGCGCTTCGTCTTTGTCAGCTCGATCAAGGTGAACGGTGAGGCAACGGAGTCAGGGCGGACTTTCTCTGCCGACGATATTCCCGCGCCGCTTGACGCCTATGGAATATCCAAAATGGAGGCAGAGCAGGGACTGCGTGAGCTATCGAGCCTGACTGGCATGGAGGTCGTCATTATCCGGCCGCCGCTGGTTTATGGCCCGGGCGTGAAAGCCAATTTCCAGGCGATGATGAGCTGGCTCAACCGGGGTATCCCGCTGCCGCTAGGGGCGATTCACAATGCCCGCAGCCTCGTGGCCGTTGACAATCTGGTTGCCCTGATTGCCACGTGCATCACCCATCCTGCCGCAGCGAATCAAACGCTGCTGGTTTCAGACGGTGAGGATTTGTCGACGACGCAACTGTTGCAGCGCATGGGGCGTGCCCTTGGGCGGCCGGCCAGACTGATTCCTGTCCCGCCATCCCTGCTGCGCATCGGGGCAACGGTGGTGGGTAAGCCTGCGATTGCGCAGCGCTTGTGCGGCTCTCTCCAGGTGGATATTGCGAAAACGAAAGCATTGCTGGCGTGGACCCCGCCGGTTTCTGTTGATGAAGGTTTGAGAAAAGCCGCGGAGGGCTTCAGGCGTGAAACGTCTATTTGATTTGGTCCTGGCTATCAGCGCGAGCCTGATCCTGCTAATTCCTATCGTAATCGTGGCTTTGGCCGTGCGTTTGACGTCGCGCGGCCCTGCCTTGTATTGGTCGGATCGCGTGGGGAAGAACAACAAGATCTTTAAGATGCCGAAGTTTCGCAGCATGAGAGTGGGCACGCCTGCGGTGGCCACGCATTTGTTGAAGGACCCCACTGCACACCTGACGCCAATCGGCAGCTTCTTGCGCAAAAGCAGCCTGGACGAGTTGCCGCAGATCTGGAGCATTCTCACCGGCGACATGAGTTTTGTAGGACCACGACCCGCGCTCTTCAATCAGGATGATCTGATCGATCAGCGTACCCGCTTAGGCGTCGATGTATTGGTGCCCGGACTGACGGGATGGGCGCAGGTTAACGGCCGGGATGAATTGCCGATTCCCGAAAAGGTCAAGCTCGACCGGGAATACCTGGAGCGCCAATCGTTATGGTTCGATATCAGGATTCTGTGGATGACGTTTGAAAAGGTCATTCGGCGCGATGGCATCACGCATTGACGGTTGCAAAATGAAGAAACTATTGATTGTGGGTGCTGGAGGCCATGGTAAGTCAGTGGCCGAAGCAGCCTTGGCGTGTGGATCCTTCGAGCTGGTTGGATTCGTGGATGATGCCGCTCCCGAATTGACGTCGGTTTGGGATTGGCCGGTCCTCGGCACAACCGCAAGCCTGGCCGAATACCGTTCGCGGGCGGACGCGGCTATCGTTGCCATCGGCAATAACGGTCTGCGGGAAGCCTTGTTCGACAGGTTGGGCGCGCTCGGTTTCGAGCTTCCTGCGGTCGTTCATCCCACAGCGATTGTGTCACCCAGGACGATCATCGGACCGGGGAGCGCGATCATGGCGGGTTCGATCATCGGCACCGAGGCCAAGCTAGGCGCGGGCTCGATCGTCAATAGCGGCGCGGTGGTCGATCATCACTGCACGGTTGAGGATTTTGGCCATCTGGGTGTGAATACTTCCATGGCAGGCGGATCCATTTTGGGCCGTGCGGCATGGATGCAGGCCGGTTCCGCTCTGGGTTATGGAGTGAGAGTGCAAGACGGTGTTGTGCTGGCGCCAGGTACGGCCCTTCAGGTGAGTCGAGAGCATTAATGCCAGTTTCCGGAATCTCTGTGGCACCATTGTTGGCGCTGCCTCGCCCTGCCAAACGTTTGGCAGTTTTGGCGCTTGACCTTGTATTGTCGATATTCTCCGTCTGGAGCGCGTTTTACCTGCGCATCGGTCAGACAGGTTTGCCGCAATACCAGCAGATTTATGCTTACCTGCTGGCTCCCGTTCTGGTCGTTCCGATATTCGTGCGCCTTGGCCTCTACCGGGCCATTTTCCGCTACACGGGCATGGCTGCGCTGACCAGCACGGTGAAAGCGGTGGGCATCTACGCAGCGCTGTTTTTCGGTGCGCTGCTGCTTTTCAAGTGGAATGGCGTACCGCTTAGCGTCGGACTGATCCAGCCGATGATCTTCTTGCTGCTGGTAGGGGCGAGCCGCGCCATGGCGCGCTTCTGGCTCGGTGGCTGGGCGGCCAAGTATTACGATGGCGAGGGCCGCTTGCTGATCTATGGCGCAGGGGAGGCGGGGGTGCAGACTGCCTCCGCTCTCCAGACCTCGCGCCAGTTTGCGCTCCTGGGCTTTATCGATGACGACGCGAGCAAGATCGGCGGCCGTATCAATGGCGTAGACATCTTCGGCCTGGACGAGGTGCGGGATGTTGTCGAACGCATGGGTGTAACCGATATCCTGCTCGCCATTCCTTCGTTGGGACGGGTGCAACGTAACGCCATCATTGCTGCGCTTCGAGAATTGCCTGTCCACGTGCGCACGCTGCCGGGCATGCTTGATCTTGCATCGGGTCGGGTAACGGTACGCGACTTCCGGGAACTGGATGTCGAGGACCTGCTCGGTCGTACACCTGTTGCGCCCAACGAGGCGCTATTGGCGCGCAACCATGCCGGCAAGACGGTCCTGGTGACAGGAGCGGGCGGTAGCATTGGCAGCGAACTTTGCCGCCGGATCATGTTGGAGAAGCCGAGCCGGCTGGTGCTGGTCGAGCACAATGAGTTCGGGCTCTACACGATCCACCGTGAACTGGAAGACCTCTGCACCGAGCACGGCTTGCCGATCGAGGTGGTTCCGTTGCTGGCAAGCGTGTCCAACCTGGGACGCCTGCGCGAGATCTGCCGGAACCATCGGCCATCCACGGTCTATCACGCGGCGGCCTACAAACACGTGCCCCTCGTCGAATGCAATCCGTCGGAAGGTGTCCTGAACAATGTGTTCGGCACGCTCAACATGGCCCGTGCGGCAATGGAGAGCGGCGTCGAGTACTTCGTGCTCGTGTCGACGGACAAGGCGGTTCGTCCAACCAACGTCATGGGCGCCACCAAGCGGATGGCCGAACTGGTGCTACAGGCATTGGCGGCCAGCCAGGCAGTGACCTTCGATTTGCTTGACCGCGAGGCAGGCGAGATGGTGGGGAATCGCACCATATTTGCCATGGTCCGTTTCGGCAACGTTCTGGGCAGCAGCGGCAGCGTCGTCCCGCTCTTTCGGCGCCAGTTGCTGGAGGGTGGCCCGCTCACGGTCACCCATCAAGAAGTCACCCGCTATTTCATGACCATTCCAGAGGCGGCTCAACTCGTCTTGCAGGCTGGGGCGATGGCGCGTGGCGGCGAGGTTTTCGTACTCGACATGGGGCAGCCGGTCAAGATCATGGATCTCGCCAGGCGCATGATCCAGTTGTCCGGCCTGTCGGTTCGGGACGAGCGTAATCTGGGTGGCGACATTGAAATCAAGGTCACCGGATTACGTCCGGGAGAGAAGCTCTACGAGGAACTGTTAATCGGCGACAATCCGGAGGGGACGGCGCACGAGCGGATCATGAAGGCGCGCGAAGACCACGTGAGCTGGTCCGAGCTTGAGCCTTTGCTGGCCGAAATCAGACTGGCGGCGGAACAGCAAGATCAGCAGCGCATGCTGGAGATCTTGAGTCTGCTGGTGCATGGTTACGGGCCGCAACCAGTTGAGGTTCCGTCTCCCATGGCATTGAATTGATCGCGGCTCCCAGGATGGCGACTATGCGCCGAGCGCCGCTGCGCCGACACCGTTAAATTTAGACGTTCTGGCGAGCCGGCAGGCGGCTGCTGTCATTTCAGTCACGACTCCGCTTCAAAATCTATGTCGATGAAATTCAGAAAATTGATCGCGGCCGTTGTGATGTTGGCCCTACATGCGTTTTGTTTCGCGGAGTCCACGGTCGCCGGAACGGGTGTCTCGATACAGAGCACATCGGTCGAATACGCTTCAAATCCCCTCGGCATCGATACGCCCAAACCAAGACTGAGCTGGATTCTTGGATCGAGCGAACGTAACCAGAAGCAGAGCGCCTATCAGGTGAAAGTGGCGACGAGCCTGTCCTTGCTCGCGCGACCGGATGTCTGGGATAGCGGCAAGGTTGCGACGGATCAGTCGGCATTGGTCTCGTATGGCGGCGCTCCATTGCTGTCACGGACGCGATATTACTGGGCGGTTCGAGTCTGGGATGCTCACGGACAGCCTTCCGCGTGGAGCAAGCCGTCATGGTGGGAAATGGGATTGCTTGCGAAATCCGACTGGCAGGCTCAATGGATCGGCCATGACCAGGTGCTATCTTTACCCGCCGGTTTCAACAAGTCGAATCAACCTGCTCAGCTCAATCCGAGCCAGACGCAGGGTCAAAGCTTTACGTCGAGTAAGCCATTTTCTTCGGTCTCTGCGTCAGTCCCAACATTCGTCACGACTCATTCAGGTATGACGCTTTCGTTGTATGAGGGTGGGCCTGGTGGCAAGCTGGTGGCGCGTCATCGATTTAATAACCAACCCGATAACGCATGGGGAACCTTAAAACTCCGCAAACCCGCAGCGCCCGGGAAATATTATCTTGAGCAGTCTAACGTCACCGGAAAAATTGGTTGGTGGAGTTACGACAAGGGCGGATATGAATACGGCGAGGCTTATGCCAATGGCAAGCCCACTAGCGGAGATCGAAAAATTCGCTGGGACACGGGCACCCGGGAACAGCCGGAAAGTCCCGCTCCCGAGCTTCGTAAAGAATTCGTGGCCAAAAAACAGATTCAGTCAGCCAGGCTGTATACGACTGCGCTCGGCTTGTATCAGGCTGAGATCAACGGACATCAGGTTGGGGAAGACTTTTTTGCTCCGGGATGGACTGACTATAACCGGCGCGTCCAATATCAGACCTATGACGTGACGGACCTGGTACGGTCGGGGAAAAACGCCATTGGCGTCACGCTCGCCCCCGGCTGGTATGCCGGAGACATCGGCTCATTTGGGCCGGATCAATACGGTCCAATACCCTACGCGCTAGCCCAACTGGAATTGAAATATTCGGACGGCAGCATCGAGCGGATCGTTACCGATAACAGCTGGAAGAGCAAAGTCGGACCAATCGTTAGCGCCGATCTGATCATGGGCGAGAAGTACGATGCCCGAAAAGAAACACCGGGATGGAGCTCGCCGGGCTTCGACGACACGGGTTGGAAGACTGTGCAGGTCAAACCGGCGACGCAAGCACAACTGGTCGCGCAAGTGGACCCGCCGGTCCGTATGGAGCGCGAGCTGGAGCCGGTGAAGGTCACACATCGCAAGCCGAGTAGTTATATTTTTGATCTTGGTCAGAACATGGTCGGGACCGTGAGATTGCGCGTCACCGGAAAGGCCGGGCAGGTGATAACAATCCGCCACGCTGAAGTATTAAATGGCGACGGAACAATCTATACGACGAATTTGCGCACAGCGACGGCGACCGATACCTATGTTTTGAAAGGCCAGGGCGAGGAAGTATTTGAACCAAATTTCACTGTTCATGGCTTTCGCTATGTTGAAGTGACGGGCTCCAATACTCAGCCTCAGCTTGTTGGACGAGTGCTGCACACTGCCGCTCCGTTCACGCTGTCCTTCGAGACGGACGTGCCGATGCTGAACCAGTTGCAAAGCAATATCGCATGGGGGCAGCGCGGCAATTTTCTGTCGATCCCGACGGATACTCCGGCACGAGATGAGCGACTGGGTTGGACCGGTGATATTGCCGCTTTTGCGGGCACGGGTACTTACAACATGGAGTCGGCACAATTCCTTAGCAAATGGCTGACTGACCTTCGGGATACGCAGTCGCCGGACGGCGCCTTTTCAGACGTGGCTCCGGCCCCGGACGGGCTTGGCATAGGTGAAGCCGGGGCGGGGTGGGGCGATGCGGGTGTGATTGTTCCGTGGGTGCTATATGAGCGCTATGGAGACCGGCGGGTACTCGAGCAGAATTTTGACGCCATGGTCAAATGGCTTTCTTATCTAAAGGCGAACAGTACCGGCTACCTGCGGCCGAATGCCGGATATGGAGACTGGCTCAATATCAAGGATGAGACGCCGAAGGACCTGATTGCTACGGCCTTTTTCGCAAATAGCGCTGCCATCGTCGCGAAAGCCGCAGTTGTTCTGGGCAAGGATCCCGCTCCTTACGAGGCGCTATTTGCAAACATCCGCGGCGCGTTTAACACCTCTTTCGTACTGCCTGACGGAAGAATCAAGGGGAATACGCAAACCGCCTATGTGCTGGCTCTGACGATGGATTTGCTGCCTACTTCCTTGCGGAAGCCGGCAGCCGACCATCTGGTTGAATTGATCAAAGCCAGAGGCTGGCACCTGTCCACAGGGTTCCTCGGTACGCCCCGACTGTTGCCTGCGCTTTCGGAGACTGGTCATATGGATGTTGCCTACCGTCTGCTTCTCCAGACTAGCTTTCCTTCCTGGGGTTACCAGATTGGTAAGGGAGCAACAACGATGTGGGAGCGATGGGACGCAATCCGTCCGAATGGCGCGTTCCAGGACGCGCGAATGAACTCGTTCAATCACTATGCGTATGGTTCGGTAGGCGAGTGGATGTACCAGGATATCGCGGGGATACGTCCTGGCAGTCCAGGCTTCCAGAAGATCGTTATCAAGCCTACGCCGGGCGATAAGGTGCATAGCGCTACCAGCCGATACGATTCGCCATATGGGCCGATAGCGGTGAGCTGGCAGGAGCAGAAAGGCCAGTTCAGCCTCGATGTCGAGATCCCTGTCAACGCCAGCGCTGAGATTTGGGTGCCGGCGTCAAAGGGACAGAAAGTTGAAGGAGACGGTGCGAATCTTCTCTATCGAAAGGATGATTGGGCGGTCTACCAGGCTGGGTCAGGGAAGTATCATTTTTCGGTGCTTTGAGACTCCTGACCCGACACTCGTTATGACCTGGATGGCTTGCTGGCGGAGGAGTCCGCCGCGGCATTTCCTTTCTTAGCCGAATCTGGCGATGATCAGGACGCCAGCCATTACAACGGCAGTGCCAACAAGTCGACCCGCATTCACGCCATCGCGAAAGAAGACCACGCCCGAAGCCAGCACCAGCATATACACAAGGCTCGTGAATGGATACGCGTAGCTGATCTGGAATTTCGTGAGCGCGAGCATCCACGACACACCCGCGAAGAATGTCGCGATGATGCCTGAGATCACCCACGGGTTTAGCAAAAGACCTATGACGAACTGGATCTTGCCGGGCAAGCCTACCGGAAGATTGCCAGCGTGGCCGACCTGCCAGCGCATGACGACCTGACTGTATGCTGTCAGAAAGACCATCGCGAAGATGTAGAGATGATCCAGGGCTCGATTCATTGGATGCGCACCGGCAAAATGTAGGCGCACATTGTACAAGACGCCTAACCCCGCGCCGTAGAACGGGCCGCCGGCGCTACGCCGTATGCGAGAGGGGAGGAACATCCCCGCCGGTCAAATCATCCGGTATGGTGCTAACATTTAGCACTCTCTCCGACTGCCTGGATGTTTCATGTCAACACAGAACCTGCACGCAGCATATGGGGTCTCTGAGCGCCTCGAAGCCAACGACAATATCGACGAGGCTGTTGCGGAACTCCGCATCAATGGCTATGCCGTCCTGGAAAGCGGACTATCCCGGGATTTCCTTGATACATTGAAAGGCGACCTTGATCGGGTCTACTCAAGGCAGGTTCAGGAGATGGGCGGTGAAGACGTTCTGCGTCGCATACACGACACAGATATCGCCCGCTGCATGCTGTCCTATGAATCCAATTTCCTGGCGGTTGCCACGACGGAACCACTGATGAAACTTGCCGCCCGCGTTCTTGGGTCAGAGTTCGTATTAATGCAGCAAAACGGCATCATCAATAAACCTGACCGCGAGAACTACCAGGCGAAATGGCACCGCGACCTCCCGCACCAACATTGGACAAGCTCAAAGCCGCTTGCGATCAACGCGCTGCTATGTCTCGATGATTTCACGTTGGAAAACGGAGCTACTTTCGTTCTGCCTGGAACGCACCATGTGCCAGAGTTTCCGACGGACATGTTCGTATCCAGGTTCGAAAAGCAAATCGCGGCACCAGCGGGCTCATACCTTGTCCTGGACGCAATGCTGTATCACCGCGGTGGCACCAATAGCTCCGCAAACGCTCGACGTGCGGTCAATCACGTGATCGGTTTGCCCTTCATGGCACAACAGGTGGACATTCCGTCTGCGCTTGCCAGTACCGGTATGCCTGAACCACAAGATGCATCGATCAGGAAGTATCTGGGATACCGTTGGGCGCCAGCCGAAAGCGCTATTGGTTGGCGTCTAGCACGTATTTGATCGCGAGTTCGGGGCGGCCCGGAACAGCTAACCGAGCCGCCTCTTGCTGACCGCATCTGTTACAGCGACTCCTGCATGCGCGACTTTAAACGCGCCGAGGATTTCGGAGAGCAGCGAAGGCAGCGCCCACCAACAGGCCCAGTGCGGCGCCGACTGCGATCAGGAGCTTCCCGCTCGGCGTGCTTGGTCGTTGGGGAACGTACGGCGCTACAAGGATCCGGGTGGGATACGTGCGCAAGGGGCTGATTGCCTCTCGTAGCTGGGTTGCCTTCGAGTTCAGCATGGCGATCTGTTCGTTGATCAGCGTTGCCGTATTCGTCAACAGGATGTCGTGCGAATTGTTGCCCGTGGCGCTTCCCTGCGTGTTGCCGGATCGGATCGATTCATAGGTGCGGTCGGAGTCGGCTTGAACCGCAGCGAGCTTGGCGGACGTGCTGTCCAGTTCGCGTTTCATTTCCTCAAGCGCGGGTTCGAACTTTTTCTGGTGCTCGGCTGAAAATACATTGAAGGAGGCCACCAGTGCAGCGCGAGCTTCGTCTTGGGAGTAGCCCGAGGCCTCCAGTTCGATGAGGTCGAGGCCTTTTGCGGGTGTTGCACGCAGCGAGTTGAAGATTAGCTTGGCGTCCCTGTTAGTCTCGACTTCAGTCGGCAGACCCATTGCGCTGAGCACAAGTAGCCGGGAGGCCGGCAGATTGTAGCGATCTGTGGCGGATAACTGACTTTCGATGGGCTGACTCGCCTGTTCAGGCATAGTGACTTGTCCGATCTGGACCGTCATTTTGGCAAGCCATCGGGGATGCTGGAATTGTGAAATCAGTGTGCCAATCAAGGCTCCGACCACGGTAGTCAGAATGATGAGCTTGATCGACTTGGCAAAATGGCGCAGAAGATGCGTATGCGAGCGCGATGCGACAGTGGGTGTTTGGTGCATGCCGAGGAGTATGTCGGGAGAGTTTTTTGAGGTTGCCGTCACGATTGTAGCGCGATTTTTACCCGCATCTTCCAAGGCGAACGTAAGTGATTGTTCATGATGCGACAGGCACCATATTCGCTTTTGACCCCTTGATCAGGTGCGAGGTCGGCAACATTGCGGCGATCATGGATGTCCGCACTGCACGAACCCCCGGCTTCGCATCGTCGCCGCCAATCTTGTGTGCGACCGTTTCGGCACCGGATCATTTCATCTCGTCGAACTTTAGGCAGCATAGGTTCCTGTCCCTGAGCGCCTCTGTTTCGAAGTGTGGTGCCAAAAACGTACATTGACCGATGATGCCCTTGACGCCGAGCTTCAATAGCAGGTTGCGCATCCGCTCCCCTTGGAAATCGGCACCATAGTTGCCCTCGTTCAGATACGCCAGATGCAACGGTTCACGTAGGCCGTCGAACGCGAAATAGGTCGTATTGTCGACCACAAGACGTTTCGCGCCGTCGCCCTCGAGGCCGCATTTGCGGGCGAACGCGCGGACCTGTTCACGCTGTTCGGCAAACTTGAACGTCGGAATGGAGAGCGCCTGGTTTGGCAGACCGACTCCCACCGGATGCACGGTGGTGAGAAGGCGAGGCGCAACAATAGTGAAGGTCACTGCGGCACTAGCGAGGAGAATCACAGATAGCGGTGCCAATATACCGACTGTCAGCGCCGGATTGCGGCCGACCCAGCGGGATTCGCCGGCGCACAGGAGCACCAGCCATGCAGCCACCGGGACCACGAAACTGCCGCCGTAGAACGCCCACACCTTGTACAGCATCAGGTGGCCTAGCAGTCCGATCCAGAGGGTGGCAATCAGGGTAATGCGATATCCGCTCATCCTTCGCAGAAGCGCGACGACGAGGCTGATCGGTGGAACCAGTACCGCTAGCCAGATCGTGAGTGTCAGAGCCGCTTCAATGGCTACGTTGATCCCTGCAATCCATGGCGCGCCGGTAATGCCATTCATCGACGGCAACCAATCGGACTGGTAACTTTCCTGAAACGTCAGGAGTGAGTTGATTGCATATGGAGCCGACGTCAGGTTGGTGAGCAACTCGTGGACAAACGTCGTGGGGGATTTGACCACCATGCCTGGTGCTGTCGTTTGCGAGGCGAGCAGGCTCGACAGGATGGGAGCATCCACGCATTTTATTGCGGCTGATGAAAATGAAATGCTTTGGACCGTACATGCGAGTACGAAAACTACCGCGACCGTACACAACGCGATACTGCGGGATCTGAAACTGAAATAGGCTGATACGATGACGACGGGGAAGAAAAAAATCGCTTTCGGATGGATGTAGAAGAAGAAGCTCGTCGCGAAGCAAAACACCACGAGGCAAGCCAATTGGCGCACTCGCTGTCCAGGGCGGGATATGCGTTCGACGAGGGCTGGGAACAGGACGAATAGCGTTAGCAACAGGGCCAGCCATTGTTCGGCGCGCGCCAGTCCGAGGGTCAGCGGTAGAACGCCCAGTCCGGTCACGGCTGCGACAATCGCTAGAGCCGGCAGGTACAGGCGACGATGCGGATACACCCAGCGAACGGCGAGGGCCAGCAAAGCGCCCCAGCACAATGCCGTCACGACGGAGCTTATCCGGATGCCAAGCGGCGTTGCCTTGGCGTATAGCACCCCGTAAGCAAATGCCGCCGGGCGCATCGAAACGGGGATGTTCAGCAAGAAATCGGAGTGGCACTCCGGATACAGCGTATTGAATTTCCAGCCGTTCGCGATTGCCGCGGCCTGCATCATCTTGGTCGCGATTTCATCACTGTATAAAGGGACGAGAATGGTCGTGGCAATGACCGCGACCCATACAAACAACACGATCAATGACAGCCTGTCTGCCCACCGTGTCAGATTGCTCCTGGCTGTCCCTTGTTTTGAGTTTGAGATCAAGGTGGTGGGGGAATTCCGCATAAAGGACATCAAATCCGTTTGCTATTCACTCATTGAGCTTGAGCGACCTGCTCAAGGTATTCGCCACCTTGTCCTGTTGGGCTTCCGTTAGACCGACCCAGAGCGGCAAGCGCACCAGGCGCTCCGAGACCGAATCCGTGACCGACAGATCACCCTGTGCGCGACCATATTTCTGTCCGGCCGGGGAGGAGTGCAACGGGACATAGTGGAACACCGACGCTATATCGTTGCGTCTGAAGTCGTCGAGAACCGCTTGCCGGTTAACCTCGGGCGACAGGAGCACATAGTACATATGTGCGTTGTGCTGACATTCCGAGGGCACAATGGGGCGTCGCAGCACGCCTTTGGCTTCGAACGATTCGAGCAGGGCGTGATAGCGATTCCAACTGACTATGCGTTGCTGCGTGATTTTGTCAGCCTCTTCAAACTGCGCCCACAGAAAGGCCGCCATGAGTTCCCCGGGCAGAAATGAGGAGCCAACTTCCTGCCAGGTGTATTTGTCTACTTCTCCGCGAAAAAAGCGACTCCGGTCTGTACCCTTTTCGCGAATGATTTCGGCGCGCGGAGTCAGTTGTGGATCGTTGACGAGCAAGCTGCCGCCCTCGCCGGAAATCACGTTCTTGGTTTCATGAAAGCTGTAGGCGCCGAGATCGCCGATGCTGCCGAGCGCGCGTCCCTTGTACGTCGCCATGACACCTTGCGCGGCGTCTTCCACGACCTTCAATCCGTGGCGTGCCGCAATTGCCATGATTGTGTCCATTTCGCATGCGACGCCAGCGTAATGCACGGGTACGATCGCTCGCGTGCGAGGCGTGATGGCGGACTCGATCAACTGCTCATCGATATTGAGTGTGTCGTCTCGCACATCTACGAATACGGGTACGGCACCACGCAGCACGAAGGCGTTTGCTGTGGACACGAAGGTGTACGACGGCATGATCACCTCGTCGCCGGGCTCGATGTCCAGCAACAGCGCAGCCATTTCCAGTGCGGCTGTGCAGGAGTGCGTAAGCAATGCCTTGGCGCATTGCGTGCGCGTCTCAAGCCACGTGTGGCAGCGCTTGGTGAAGGGGCCGTCGCCAGCAAGACGTCCATTGAAATGCGCCTCGGCAATATAGTGCAATTCCTTCCCGGTCATATTCGGCCAGTTGAACGGGATATGTCTGTCTTTGTTTGTGTCCATGTTGCTTCCCAGCACGTTTTGGTATCAACCTTGTGGCTCAGCGGGAATCGGGGCGCTCGATCCACACTCGCGATCCACCACATAAAGCGGCCGCCCCTTCGCCATTTCAAAGATGCGCGAGATATAAAGTCCCACTGCGCCAAGGCTGGCGAGTATCAAACCCGTCGAAAAAAGCACGGCAACCACAAGGCTTGTCCAGCCAGGCAAGGACGATGCGACGAAGTGCCGATAGATGAAATAGGCCCCGGTGCAGAAACTCGCAACGGTGAAGAAGAGCCCGGTGTACATGATCCAGTTCAGAAACACGCTGGTGTGGAAAAACATCCCACCAAGCGCATGCCTTGTGAGCTTGAACAGGTCATACGAGCTGCGCCCGGAGTGCCGTTCGCCATGGGCGTACCTTATCGTGCCGCAGTCGAATCCAAGCCAGCGCAGGATCAGGATGAAGTGCCGCTCGCGTTCGCCGAACAGGAGAAAGGCGTTCACAACCTTACGGGACAGGATGCTGAACGACCCATATCCGCCGTCCACCTCCTGACCGGTGAGGCGGCGCATCAGCGCAAAGTACACCTTGGTCGCAAGCAACCGCGACGCGGCGTGAGTCCGCTCCACGCGCTTCGCCATCACGAGATCATGTCCCTTTCTGATCTCGTTGTAGAGGTCGGGGATCCGCTCGGGCGGGTCTTGCAGATCGCAGTCCATCACCACGACGTAGTTGCCACGCGCTGCCTCGAGTCCGGCGGTGATAGCAATCTGCTGTCCGAAGTTGCGACTTAAGCGGATCCCGCGCACGGCGGGATAGCGTGTCGAAAGCGCTTCGATCAGCGGCCACGAATTATCAGGGCTGCGATCATCGACGATGACAATTTCGAACGACGGTACGAGCGCACGAAGCACATTATCAAGCCGCTCACACAATGCCTCCAGGCACCCGAGGCATCCATAGGACGGCACGACTACGCTGATTTCCGGGGTCGGCGATACATTGGCTGCGGCGCCATGCTCTCGTTCAGGCGCTATCGCGTTGCCGGCCACCTGCTGATTCGATGTTGGCGACAGCGCGGACCCCGCACCGCCGCAGCAATTTGCTCCGCTCATTATGTTACTTTTCCAGTACAGCCAGGCCGAACCCGGTGTCGCCATAGCGGCTGCCGTTATACAGCATGAATCGCTCGCCGGCGTGATCGAACACGCACGGATAGCACACAGTGTCGACGTCCCAGCCGGATTCGGACGGGCCGATTCCGGCCAGTTCATCGCGCCGGGTCCAGGAGACGCCGTCGGGAGAGTCCGCGTATCCAATGCGGTAGGCGTCCCCGCGATACGAGTACCACATGCGATAGAGGTCCGCATCGCGCACGACGGTCGGCTTGGACATCGCGTACTCCGTCTCGTCCTTGAAGGGCAGGGCGATTGTGCCGTCGCGCCGCCAGTTGCGGCCATCGTCGGATTCGGCGTACTTGAACAGATGGCTCATCTCTTCTTGCCGGGTGCCCGTACCCCACGACAGGTTCGATCCGTACCACATGCGCCAGCGGTTGCCGTCAACCAGCACCCATGGATAGGAGATCGAGAACGGATCGGTGTCGCTCCTGTCCATGACCGGCGCCCGGGAGACTTTGACGAAAGGCGAATCCGGCCCCTCGCTGACTGCCAGGCCGATCGAGTTACGCCACGGCACCGTTACTCCAAGGTTCCAGCCAAGGTAGTACAGGTAGCGTTTGCCGTCGTGATGCACGAGGCACCCCATCGAGGTCCCGCTGTCGTCGAACAGTCCGGTCTCGCCGGGAGCGATCACAGGCGCGTCCGACAGGGACAGGATCTTTTGGGGGGCGCTCAGGTCAATGTCGACGTAACCGATGTGCGCGCGACGCTGCGCATCGCGTGCACTGAAATAGACGCGAAAGACGTCACCGTGCCGCCGTTCCGCGACAGGATTCGCGGCGTGCGTCAACATCCACGGATGTTCTCCAGCGGCACAAAACACGTTGCCAAGCTTTCGCCAGCGCATCTTCGTGGCTCCTAGATGTTGCGCAATCTTGAACTGGGTACGCGCGAGCGCTCGGCGGCCGGCGCGGAGTACACGCCTTCGGGTTCCGCGTCGGCGACCAGCAACGAACCTGCTCCGATGACACAACGCTCGCCGATCGTCACGTGATCGCGAATAGTCGAATTTACACCGATGAAGCTTCCCGCACCAACCCGTACGCCCCCGGAAATCACAACATGCGAGCTGATGAAGCAGTTGTCTTCGATCACCGAATGGTGGCCGATGTGATTTCCGCTCCACAGCGTGACGTTGTGGCCAATCTGCGCGAATGGCTGAATGGTGTTGTCCTCGAGAATGAAGCAATTCTCGCCGACGGCAAAGTCAGGAAAGACGGTGGCGCGGCTACTGACGTAGCTTGCGCAACGGTAGCCGGCCTGACGTACTTCCTCAACCTTCTGGGTACGCACAGCGTTGACCTTCGCATAGCTCAACGCAACGAACATCTGTACGTCCTGCGGCCGGTATCGCTGCGGCAATTCGTCGAAGGGCACCACGGGAAGATCATGAAACGCATCGCGATCGGCAAATGCGCGGTCCACTGTGAAGGCAACCGGCTGGCAAGCCGAATCGTGAGTGAAATAAAACCAGGCAAGCTCGGCAATCTGGCCCGTACCGAATATGACAAGCGGAGTTTTCGGCTCGGTCATCGATCATTTCCTCACGAGAATGGTGAACTCGTACAAGCCGTAGTCATGTAGCAAAGCCACATTGCGGGAGTATTTGCGTTTGCATAGATCGAACAACTCGCAAGGATCGGCGTAATGGAGATCGGGCCGCATCCGGTCCTGATCGGAATACGAGGTCAGGCAATTGAACGCAAATCCCCTGGTGGCGAACTCATGCATGTTCTCAAGCGTCGTTTCGATGTACGAACGCCACTCGCTATCGCTTCTCTCCAGCTTGACATTGAAAATTCCGCTTGCAACGGCGAAGTCTGTGGGCTGCGATGGCCGCGTGCCGAGCTCGAAGCGTGCGTGCGCTTTATCCGCATGGAGCTGGGTGGCCGCGTCGATCATCGCGTCGGAGATGTCGACGCCTAAGTAGTCGAAGCTTTTGAAATGCGTTGCGAGGAATTCGAGAAGCGAGCCGTAACCACAGCCCACGTCCGTTACCGAAAAGGGTGCGTCCGGATCCAGTACTTTGCAAAGCTGGGCAAAGCGCAGCACCTGGCCCTCGCGGCCATTCCAGTCGACGCCACGCGGTTCGCTGCCGAAGCGTTGAATCTTGTCGGTGTAATAGCGTGCAACGGACGAAAGCAAATCGTTCATGATCGTTCTGGCTGGTTCGATGGCAAGGCGGGAGACTTCATGTACTGACGTGCATCCGCGCCGCAATTGAAAAGCAGATCGAGCACGCTGACACCATGTTGGAACTCGCCCCAGAGCTGAGGGTATTCCGGATATCCGCTGTAGTCGTAATAACGCAGTTCGATGCCCGCCGCCTCGAACAGGTCCGGCGCGATGTAGTCGCGTGCAGCGGGGCCCGAAATGTAAGTGGTTGCGCCGGCTTGCTTGCACAGATCCACGAGCCGTTCGGTCTTGCCGTCGGCGAGCGTGTAGTCGCTGCTCCACTTTAGCGTTGTCGTGATGCCCAGCAGCTTGCAGATCTCTTCGGTCAGAGCGCGGTTGAGCTCGGACAGGTGGGTAAACTCGCGATCGAGGTAATACGGCTCCAGCACGGCGGCGATCTGCTCGAAATACGGCGCGCGGCGGTAGTTCTGTTGCAGTGCTTTCCAGTGATCGCTGCGCCAGCGCTGGCCGTCAATCTCCGTCTCGCGGATCGTCTGCAGATACTTGCCCTTGACCTTCACGGGAACCGTCAACCACAACAGGCCCTGCGGCGTCTTGATCTGGTTCCGGTTGCGCCAATCCCGACGCGTATATTGCATGTCATCGTAGAGGATGAATTCGTCAACCGAACCGATCATGTCGAAGTAGCCCTTCCACGGGATATAACACGATTGGACAATCGCAACGATGCGCTGAGAGGTTTTCAATTGGCTGGAATATGTCGTTGCCCGACAGGCTCGGTCGGCGCGAAATGTAGCGCTGGTAGCCGGCGTTGCGGTGCGAAGCGCGGCATGGACGTAATGTCAAAGTATAACCTGCGTAAAGGCGCTCAACGACGAGGGCCTCGGCAATCGATGGCTGGCGGTAGCGCAATTGGAGTCTGCGTGGCAAGGCGGAGCAGCCCATCCGTTGAAATACCGTGATCAACCAGGGAAGCCAAGGCCTCCGGCCCGCCTGGAGCGCGTTGTAGCGCAGGGCGCAGGCAGAAAGATTTGAAAGATTCGGTGGCTTCGGCGGTTTCGTCTGAACTTATCCTTGAGCTCCGATCGCCACGTCGTCAGCTCCACATCGGTAGCTGCCTGCTCGTGGCGAACCTACTCATTCTCTCGCAGCGATCATATGCGGGTGGAATATTTTACCTCGCTGGAGAGACCCGGCAGAACGCTAGTTCCGGAGCAGGCTCAGTGCTGCATATTGCAACAACATGATGGTCTTGCCATCGGTGATTTCCCCTCTGCCTATCATAGCGAGCGCATCGTCGACCAACAGTTCGACTACCTCAATGTCTTCGCCTTCCGCCACGAGTCCGCCGCCGTCGCTCACCTTGTCTTGAGGCGTGTACGCGGCGACGAAACAGTGCACTGCGTGGGTGACGCATCCAGGCACCATGAGCGCTTCGAAAACTTTCTGCATTGAAGCGATCCGGTAACCGGTCTCTTCCTCGACTTCCTGCCTCATGCGCGCTTCGGGCTCTGTGCCGTCAAGAAATCCCGCCGGCGTTTCCAGTAGATCGCCGGACGTGCCGCGCAGGTAGGCCGGCAAGCGGAATTGCCGCACCAGAATCACGGTGCGGCGCGCGGCGTCGTACAGGAGGACGGTGGCGCCGTCGTCGACGTGATAAATCTCGCGTGTCAGCGGTTGAGTCTCGCCGTTGGCGCGCACGTATTGGAAGTCCACCTTCTCAAGCTTGTTCCAGTTTGCAGACAATGGCTCGATAGCGGTAATGCGAATTCTCTCTTTGGCCGACATGCCTGCGCTCCTTGACTCGGGTCGTTTCGCACGCGTAGCATGCTGCCGGCGGTGGCCCTCTCGGCGACCGCGTAATCTATCTAATACGATGTCCGTTTGTGGCAAAGAAGCCTACTACGTCAGTTTGTGGCAAACAAGCGGACACTGCCCGCCAGCGCGTGGGCCGGGAGACCCAGGCCACGACGCAGACGCGAGCGCTACAATCGCTATGAGACAGCCTTCGGCTGCCATCAGCGGCTGCGGGATATCCGCAAGTGGCATGCCGGGCGCTCAGCAGGAATAATATCTGCTACGTGACATCAGACCAATTTGCAATTGTCAATTCGAGGGTGCGTGGTCGCACGAACCGGGGTGTTTGGCGTTTCCGCGCGGCTATAGGCCTTGATTCGCGTTGTTTTCATGCAACGGAATCCGGGCAATCTGGAGTGTAAAGCCGATGTTCCGACAAAAAGCCGCATGGCTGTCTTTCAGTGCCTTCCTGTTCGACTTATGCGCAGTCGCAGGTACCTGGCTTGCGTCCTATGTAATTCGCTTCAACGGGGCTCTTCCGCCCGAGTTTTGGACCGGCTCGCTAAGAGCGGTCATGTGGGTTCTTCCTATCTACGGGATCGCGTTTCGCGTATTTGGCCTGTATCGAGGCATGTGGGTGTTCGCGAGCTTGCCCGACCTGATGCGAATTTCGAAGTCGGTCGTTTCGGCGGCGCTCGTCGTTATGATCGTGTCAGTGATGGTTCAGCCCACGCCGATCATTCCGCGCTCGGTCCTGATCGTTTCGCCCCTGCTGCTGTTCCTCGTCATGGGCGGTTCTCGAGCGCTTTACCGCGCGTCGAAAGAGTTTCGCCTTTACGGTGGCCTCATTTCCCAAGGCAAGCCAGTGATCGTGCTGGGAGCAGGCGGCGCGGGCGCAAGCCTTGCCCGGGAGCTGTCGCGTTCCAGCGAGTGGCGCCTCGTGGGTCTGCTTGACGACGATGCTTCCCGACATGGTCGCGAAATCTACGGTTACAAAGTTCTTGGTCCTATCAGCGATTTGCCTCGTTGGTCCGCAGAGCTCAAAGCGGATTACGCGATTATCGCGATCCCCTCGGCATCCATCGAGAACCAGCGTCGCGTTGCCACGCTTTGCGTGCGCGCCGGCGTCAAGGCCATGGTTTTGCCTGCGCTTACCACCCTTACCGAAGGGCAAGCGTTCATGTCGCGCGTTCGCCAGATCGATCTCGAGGATTTGCTGGGCCGGGACGAGGTGAAAATCGACATGTCGCATGTCGAGGCGTTGCTGCGTGAGCGCATCGTGATGGTCACCGGGGCGGGTGGCTCGATCGGCTCCGAGTTGTGCCGGCAGATTCTGCGTTTCAAGCCGGCACAGTTGGTCGTGTTTGACCTCTCAGAGTTCGCGATGTACAAATTGATCGAAGAGCTCCGCGAGCGCTACCCGGAGGTGTCGGTCATCCCGATCGTTGGCGATGCGAAAGATTCGCTGCTGCTTGACCAGGTCATGTCGCGTTATCTGCCGCACATCGTGTTCCATGCGGCCGCGTACAAGCACGTGCCATTGATGGAAGAGTTGAACGCATGGCAGGCGGTGCGTAACAACGTGCTTGGCACGTACCGTGTGGCCCGCTCCGCGATCCGTCACAACGTGAAGCATTTCGTGCTGATCTCGACCGACAAGGCCGTCAACCCAACCAATGTGATGGGTGCAAGCAAGCGGCTAGCTGAAATGGCGTGCCAGGCGTTGCAGCAGACCACCGAGCGCACGCAGTTCGAGACCGTTCGTTTCGGCAACGTGCTCGGTAGTGCAGGTAGCGTGATTCCAAAGTTCCAGCAACAGATCGCCAAGGGTGGCCCGGTGACGGTGACTCACCCTGAGATCACACGTTTTTTCATGACGATCCCCGAGGCATCGCAGCTCGTGCTCCAGGCATCGAGCATGGGACACGGTGGCGAAATTTTCATTCTGGACATGGGTGAACCCGTGCGGATCGTCGATCTGGCGCGTGACCTGATCCGCCTTTATGGCTTCACCGAGGAACAGATTCGCATCGAGTTCAGCGGGCTGCGTCCGGGTGAGAAACTCTACGAAGAGCTGCTTGCGTGTGACGAGACGACAACGCGCACGCCGCATCCGAAGCTGCGTATTGCACGCGCGAGAGAGGCGTCGGAGCATCTGCTGGACGAACTGCTGCCATGGCTGATGCAGCACCGGGTATTGGCTGACGACGAAGTGCGCCGGGACTTGCGGCGCTGGGTGCCCGAATACCAGCCCGCTACGGCGCAGGTTCTTCAGAGTGTGCCTTCAGTAGCGCGGGTTCATGCTTCGCGCTGATTGAGCGTGATGCCTGTTGCTGGCCGAAGAGCGGGTGCTTCGCTTCGGCCAGCAAGTGCATTTTTCACCTGTCAGGCGTCTACCGAATCACTCGCTGTTGACGAGTTGTTCTCACCAAATGAAAGCGTTCCGCGGAAAGTTTTGGCGCGAGTGAGCCCCTTGTCCCATGGTGCTTAGCGCTTGGCAGCCCATTCTCAAAAACATCGAGCGACCCTGCGCTACGCCAATATTCGCGCGCTGCCCCCGCCACCAAATGAAAGCGTCCCGCGCGCCGTGCGTATTGGGCTACGCCGAAAATTGACCCTCTCTTGCGCTGGAGCGGTCGCGTCGAAAGTCGCTTATTTTTTAGCATCGACCGAGAGATTTGCGACAGCCAAAACTACTTCCGCCTGAGGCTTGTCACCCCCTCCCATTCAGCGCACGCGGCGGACTCCAAGTGCCGCTGGGCCAGCAAGTTAAGATATTGAAGTCCGCAGTCAAGTTTCTGATGTCGAGCATCTTCAGTGACGACAGCGACTTCTTCGTTTCCCCGATGAGTGCGAGGGGTGGCAATCCGGCCACTTGACGCCCTTTTCACTGAGCGACCACAGGGCCGGCGAGTCCCTCAGTGTAATGAGACTGCTAGCTTTCGTCTCCACTTGCGCTTGGGTCAAAGGCGTAATACATATCGCGCAAAATTTTCCCTAGCATTTGGTTCTTGTATTCTTCGGGGTCAAACCGAAGAAGGTCCGTGACTTCCATTTTTCTACCAAACAATTCGCTATACATATTAATACTATTTTTATTTAGGTCTCTTCTGTCCCGGATGAAGCGTTTGATTGTGGGTAGGTTTGCTGCGAATCGCTCCTTTAGTAGAAATGTTTCGATGGAGCGCTTCGCTATGGGCGATTGGGTACGTGGCTGCACAGTACCAAACTCGCTCAGCAGCTTATCGTCATGCAATAGTTGGTCAAACGTATAGTTTCCGTTTGAAGAAACGATTTCGAAGCGTAACACGTCTTCATCAATATCTTCCAAAGGATGGAGATGTCGAGTTTTGAAAAAATTCTTAGTGCCCTTCAAACTTGAATTGCAAATGTAGCAGCTTGGAACAAGGTTATAGAGCGAAAGTGCGAGGTATGGATACTCAGCTTTAGGAAAAAAGTGGTCCAACGTTGGCCGGTAGCTACCCGTCGTTCCTACGACCGTGAAAGAGAATGCCTGATTGCAATATGGGCATATGGTGTTTCTCGCTTTCGCGCAGAGTTTATATGCAGACCAACGTTGGACGTTCTTCTGGCAGAACAAAGAATAATCGAATGCCTTCTTCGCGGAGCTGTTGAAATTTTTTACTTGTCCTTTCGACAGCGGCTTGCATGTGGACTCGGCGTCGGCAATGATGTCTCGCAATTTCTGCACATCGCCAGTCGCGAAATTTGGCAGATTCTTTTGAACAAATGCTCGAAACTGTGGCGACCTGATATAGCCTGCCTGGTTCGGCAGCTTCGTCAAAAGGCCTTCAAGGCGCTTAGTAACATACGCGTTGTGGTCGGTCTTCGCATCATCCCAAACATCGTGAATTGAAATCATTCTTCGACACCCCGTTTGTATACTCTGCGCCGCTCGCGCAGCTTTTTCATTTCTCGCAGCAAGATTGGGTCGTCGATGATGCTCAGGAGGTGGTCGTCTATCTCGTTCGCCTCTCCTTCCTCTAATCGACCGATGCTTTCTTTGATTTTCCCGTGAGCGAAGGCTCCAAGCGACCCCGTTTCAAAGCTCGAGTTGACTATGTCTTCAAGCGAAGCAGCGAAGCTTCGAACCTCTACGTTATGCGACTCGGCCGGCTCGTCTTTCGTACTCAGTCTCGTGACGCAGTCGCGCGGAACGTCAGTAAGAAGCGAAGTTGAATGAGAGCTTAGAATGAGCTGAAGGCTTTTGACCTCGGCAGCCCTTTTCATGCTTGACATCGTGAGGTCCAGCAGCCTTACGTACTCTCGTTGCCAAGCCGCATGAAGATAGATGTCGCCTTCGTCGAGAAGAACAAGGAACTTGCTCAAGCCTCTATCTTTCAGTTCATCGATTCCGCGGCGAATAGCAGAGAACTGGTATAGGAGAGCCAGTTGCCCGGAACTGAAATTCTCCCAGACCAGTTCAGCGAGCCTAGAATGGGTCACGTTCAAGCGATACCGCTTGAGCGTTGCGTCATCGTCGACATAGACTGATTTTCCAACTCGGTCTCCAACCCTATAATTTCTCCATCTGTCTTCGTTCAGTAACAGATTGACCTTTTGCATAGCAAGGGTCTCAAGTTTCTTCGCAAGCCCTCCGTCTCGGACATTAGAGAGCGGCTCTCCGTCGAGAAAGTATCTTTGTAGAAACGCTTCAACAGGTACCGTCTTTTTTCTACTGGTGTTTATTACTTGTTCTAGTGCGGACAGAACGGGAATCACATGGCCCGCAAGATTTAAATCTATCAGCCTCTGAATTTCCAACATGAAGGCCGTCCCGATTTCTTGAATTTGTCCCGGGACATCCTCGAAAGGTTCGGCATTGTTGCGTTCGGCTACCAAGTGAGAAGCGAATGCGTTCGTGAAATGACGCAGTACCGTCGGAGCAGACTTTAAAAATTCTGGAAACATTGAGCGTAGCCGCTGCTGACCAGCCGAAGCGTAAAGGACGCCCTTAGTTTTCTCTGATGTGGAAAGGTTGCTCAGAATAACTCGAGCGATTGCGGTCAGTATCATTGCCCGGTCGAAGCCGAGTACCACCATCGGCCGAAGTTTGAAACCTAGCTCCCGCCTGACCAGTTCATAATATTGGAAATCGACATCCAAGCCGCCTTCTAATTTTCCGTAGGAAGGTGTTGCGTCGTAGAAGTTTCGCGTGCTTTTGGGGAGGTTGACTCGGTAGGGAATTGGTGTGTAATAGACAACGCCATATTCCTGGCGGTGGTTCTTTTTTCGATAGGCTTCGGAATCGGAGTACCGTACGCCGACCTTCACTATCTGTTCAGTATCGTGAAACGCCCATGCGATTTGTCGTAAGACCCTCGTCTTACCTGCGCCGTTACATCCAATCAAGAGTGAGAAGCTGTCAACGCCGAAAAAACCCCGAAACTTGCCCTTGCGCCGGTTGGATGGCGTCAGCAATTCTAGAGTGCATGAATCCAGGTGAATGCTCGATATCATTTTAGGGTGGTTTTTTATATACAGCCTATAGTCTACTGGTATTCGCTCATTATCGGACCGGCTTCGCATTAGGTGGCCGTTTGAGGAATAGCCTCGCGCTCGTGCTCGTGCTCGTGACGTTGGCGAGATGGTCGCCATCCGACGCGGAAGCACGAGCGTTTGTTGCCGACACAGCGCGCCGGCTAGAAGTCTATGTCTATCACTCGGCGGCTACTGCGTTGGTATTCCGTCTCCTGCATCACTGGCTGACGGGCCTCGATGTCAGTGGCAGACGTCTTTTGTGCTGAGCCCAGCACCGCGCGGGTGTGGGCCGCGCCGGCGTGCGCCTCTGCCGTCTTGCGAGCTCTTCTGTTGTTGACTGTCGGTGGCAAGCCTTCCACCGCCGCCATCCGCCTCTGCGTCGACTGGGAGACGCCTCCTCGTTTGACTGCCTGGTCGACGGTGAGGTGCAGCCGGCTTTTGTCTCTTTGCTTGTCAAGGTCCGCGAGGTCTCGCATCTGGATGTAATCACGGATGTCCGGAATGGCTATACCAAATTTCTCGATAGTCGGCTTGGTGGCCTCCAGTTCAACAAGATAACCATCATCGTCCCACAACGCATGAAGCTTCGATGTGAACAGTTCATAACCCGAAATCGGCATGGACTTCCCATTGTGCGTGGCTTCGTACTCAGCAGCTCTTCTCCGAAGCTCTTCGCAGCTGAACTCTCTCTTATCAAAGCTGACGACTCCGCCCGGCGCCGTCGCGTTGGGAGAGAAAGGCTTAGCGAGTCGGCGAATTATGGCCTCCTCCGTAAGGTCCCACTCTGCATCACCCGCACGCATCGCGAAGTTGAACAGAAACAAGTGCTTTGGCACTGGCGGCACATCAGCCTCCGCCATTAAGCGATTCCGTGCTCGACGCATGTCCGCATTCAAGTTGTGCCTACTTATTGCAGTGAGAAGCGCCCGCATAAATTGCTCCAGCGTCAATGACGCTCCGGCAACTGCCGTTTTCAGCTTCTCGCGATTGCGCTTGCGCGCAGCATCTTTATCCGGACCCCTTCCCTTTACCGGTTCGCCATGGGTCGCGCCGATAAGGCCAGAGACTTCTTCCTGGAAATAGTCCATCATCTGTTCGACGTCGCCCTTCGCCTTTCCCTCTCCGGGCACCGCCATCAGGAGTCGCTGTCGCATCCCGCCGACAAGTGCACGCTGCACTTTTTCGGAAATGCCTGCGCCGCGGTCTACGAAAACCGAACTCGGACAACCGTAGACCATCCCGTCTAAGTAAGACACGCCCCATCGCGACAGTTCGTCTTCTTTGTCCGTGCATGCACTGAAAACACATGCCAAATAGGAATCAGCGTCCTCGGGTCGGTAGGTCGCGTACCAGCCCAGAATCGCACGGCTCGAACGGTCAACTGCGAGCAGCACCGTGGGCTTCAATACATTGTTGATTCCAACAATGGAATCGCCGAAACGCAGGAAGCAGTCTGCCACAGTGCCGTCAATGTCCACTACATTGAGCTCGCCCTCCGCAATCTGTGCCGAATAGCCGCGCCCTTGCGGCGAAGCTCGAAGCCGAGCCAACTTCGCCTTCTCTTCGTGGAAGAGTGGTGTAACTTTTCTTACAGTGTTCCGCTCACTAGGCAACCTGCGAGGGTCCACGGCAAACACTTGCTTCTCGCCGTCGGAACCACGGTTGTGTCCCACCTGGCTCCGCAGAAAGCTTCGGGCAATGCCCGTAATGGTAGCTCCGGGAACGTGTGCTTCGCGCTTGACGTATTTCTTCAACCTTTCGTATAGGTACGTTGGAAATTGCATGCGCGAGAGACGTGTCGACGGGTCGACAATTTCCGAGAAGGTCTTACGGCCCGACTCAATGAGGGTGCCGTCTTCACGCCTCGCTCCCAGGCGAGGCGCATCCGGAGCACCTTTGTCCCAGTTGCGAGGTACTAGCGCGAACTCGTGCCCACCGTAAAAAAGGTAGTGCTCGTAATATTTGCGCACCGTTTTTGCTGTACAGCCGAACTTAGTCGCCGCATTGAGGACGGCCGTTGAATACACGCCCTTGTCCTTAAACGGACCATCCCCAAAGACTCGGATGATGTGGTCTACTACTTCCCGCTTTTCTTTTAGCTCCAGCTGGTCGTCTTCGTCTCTGGGCGAGAATTCCGACATACCTTGCGGTATGCCGCATTCGTCGACGCGCCAGGCAAGCTCTCGCGTTCTGAGGTCACGCATAGTCGCGACGGGAAGCGTCATCCTGTACTTTTTGGTATCGGGGTCACGATTAAGTCTAACGACACCGCTCTCGACCGAGCCCAACCGTACCAAGTAAACGCGCGTACTATCCTCCCCCAGATATCTGAGGAGCATGTGTGGCTGCTTTGGAACCGCCACATTAAGATTGGAAAATCTTGGGAACAATGCTATGGTCTTTACTTCGGATTCCATATTATTCATCATAGCTCTCAATTAAATTTAGGGGCGTTCGATTAAAAACTACGGACGAATAAAATTTAGAGGCTCCGAGGGCGCGTAAGGGCAGCGCACATCCCACTTGAGATGCCCTAGGAATAAGGCAACTGCCAGCATCCGGAAGGATTTTTCCGCATCCCACTTCCGCCGCTTTCCAACCATTTCAACGACGCGACGAGCGTTGCCCGTTGCCTTCGTTGCCAAAAGGTCATGGGCGAACAGTTCAGCGTCATCAACGAGGTTCTCTAACTCGGTGAGCTCCACATACTTCATATGTTCGAACATGCGCCGATAGCTGTTGTACTCAACGTCTGCGATGCTCAATTCGGTCATGACTTCGTGCGTCGCACACCATTCCGACAACCCCTTTTCCTCACGTTCATGTCTTGCTCGAACGCTGCGACGCCGACGGTGGGCCTCCGGCTTCGCCGAGACACCGTGATAAATGAGATAGGGGATGCCGGGTATCCTCAGGGTGAGCATGAAGTCGATTGTCGCGAGTTCATTTCGCGGGAAAAGACGTCCTTCCCGGCAGTAGGCGAGGAATGCTTCTCGATTCCACTGGGGGTATTGCGTTCGTATCTCAACGACAAAGGGACACATTTCAAAGAACGCCAGAAGGCGTGCCTCGAGACTTGAGTGACACGCAACCTGGCCGCCAGCCTTAAAACTAAAGTGATAGCCAGCGATGCCGACACGGCTATCGCTGGCTTTTTTCCAGCACTCGAACTTAGGGGCGCTCAACACACCGCGCGGGTCAGTCTCGGGCAACGTGAGTGGCCATTGAAGCACGGGCCATCCTGCGAGATGGCGGAGGTGGAATTCCTGGCCGACATGCGATTTGACCTCGATGTCGCCGTGGTCAAGTTCAATGTTCTTCGGAAGAACGATGCCCATCGACCACGGATGCCATTCCGTCTCCCGCAGCCCGCTCGCAATGACGATGCCCCGCAGCTTTTTGCCCCTGGCCCGCGAGAATGATAGGTGCGAGCAGTCACCATTCAATCTCTGTTTTTTTCTATCCATGCTTTGCCTCGACGTAAGCGGTCTGAAAACGCATTTCCCGAAAATCCTTCGTACGTTTCGCGGGCTGCCCATTTCGACTTTTCGTCGACCTTTCTTGCCAGCGACGTGACCAACTCGATTTGCCGTTTACTCCAAGTCTCGAAGTCATCGGCACATTGGTCCAGCAACGACTCAAGTTCAGCGGTTCCCATACCGCGCTTGTATGCCGACTCGCCGCCTGTCTCGCTCAGGAGAAATGCACGCGTGATGCGGCGCCCTGGGTCGTGACGAATGGTGTCCTCATAGCGCCGTAGTACCAACTCTCTCTTTCTCGCTTCTCGCCTCTGCTCTCGCGCGACGACGCTCGGCAACGCAGGCTTTCCTGTTTGCCGTGGCAAGTTTTTGTTGAGCCATTGTCGGTCGTAGTGCGTTGCGAAGAAGGTCAGCTTCTGCCCATCCGGCAAGTCGCGTATTTTGCTGCGCGTGAAGGTCGGTGACCGTGCCTGTTCGGCCAGAATTGCAGAGCGACAATGTTGGCGATAGCGCTTCATTTCGATGGCCCCAAACTGCTCGAACTGGCGCCGCCATCGCTCGAATTTATTATCCGGGTTCAAGCGTACACGCTTCGGCCGGGTTTGAACTTCCAAGTCATACCGTTTTGGGTTGACTTTGCGAGCGTTCACTTCATCGAGAAAGTCGTGCCACCCTCCGAATAGACTCCAAATAGCCGCGATATTCTGGACCGGATTGCTCAGAGGTCCCTCGGATGTCGGATGTCCTGTGGCCCGTACGAATGTATGCGCCGCGAAGCCGAGCAGTGGAGTCAGTTCGGTCCCCAGCCGAAATTCGAGTTGTTCTTGAGCCACGTGATGATAGTCTCGGCGGTCGAGCGCTTGAGCGATGCGCCGAACTTTCGCCCGAAGAACCGGCCCCGTGTTATCTGCAAACGCCGACGTATCAATACGGCCTTGAAGGATATCCTGCGCCATCTTTGCAATAACGACGGCCGCTTCAAGGCTGTCGTGATTCGTTACGACGCCGATAGGTTGAAGAGCGCCACCGCGCGGGCATTGTTCTCGTGGATGCCACGCTTTTCGCCCTCTGCGATGGCTTACGTCTCGACGGCGGCAAAGATTCATGAGCGGCTCCTCGTGCGTCGGACAGTAAAGTATTGATGGCATGAGGTGAACGCGATGCCAGATGGCAAAGCCGTGCTCCCTATAGTCGGACGCGATGCAGCTCAGACAGATTCCCAAGCGGCCGCGAAGAGCAATCTGGTGCTTGCCCACGTAGCCGACTGCCCCAGGTTCGCCCCCAAGTCTGTACTGTTTCAGCAATCCTTTCTTCTTCGATTCCGGAAGGAAGGCGCTGTTCAACCGATAGCGAGTGTGATTCATAACCAAGTTTTCCCAGTCCGGCAAACTACCAGGAAACAACTCCGCAATCCCTTCCACATTGGACGGATGTACGAAAGCGGGCCTATGCCCATCTTTGTCCAGCAACGCCATCACTCCATTATGGTTGTTAGCATCACTCAGTTCAGCCTGACGGACGAGAAATCCCGTGAAATCCTCTTCATCCCTGATTCCCGTTTCGTGAAACGAATTTACTGTGCCCATCTATTGTTTTTTCTGCTTCGTCCTGCCGACGAGCGCCCCAATTTTTAAGTGTTGTTTGCCGTAGATTCGCGGCACGTGCGGTTCGCCAGTCGTAGAGCCGAGCAGACGCCCCGTGGCGTATCGCCCAGTCCAATCGAGCGGCAATATAAGCGTCGCGGGTTTGCGAAAATCCCCGAAGCAAGGAATCGGACGCGGACGACTTCAATGCGTACTCGTTGATACCCAGGAGTTCGCGAAGCCGATAAACGCTACGACGCACGGGTGGGTCGTCAAGCAAATCAAGATGGGCCGCGGCGGCATTTACTGCACGAGCTAAGGCAGATAGTGCACTTGAGGGCCTCGGTGCATGTCCCGGCGCATGCATGGGCGCTGAGTGTCGAGTGTGGTGTTGAAGCCATTCACGCGCATTTCTGTGTAGTACCGCAAATGTCGCTGGTGCGATATGTCGGAGCTGAGTTTGCGTCGCTTTTGGGTGGTCTTGATGCAGCCTCAGCCAAAGAAGCTTCGCGTCATTGGTCGAATGCGTCACAAGGGTCCGATAATGAGACTCGACAAAAGGCATCGCAGCAAGCACGCGATAGACGGTATTCGTCGACATCTCCGTGGCGCATGCGACTTCCTGCGGACGCATACCAGACGCGAGACGCTGTCGGATTGTCGTAAGCGTCGCATCGTCCAACCTAGATGGGCGCGCATCGACAGGTATCCCTGAGCATCGGCAGACGATGGTCAGCCGGTGCGCGCTGGTGCCTAGCGCGTGGGCCGCTGAGACAACCGAGCCGTACAGCGACAGTGCTGCCTTCACCTGTGCCGCAGAAAGAGACCTTACTTCTCGGCGGCCGCGCAAGGGACTGCAAGGGCGTTGGCATTCGCAATGCTGCGCAAACCATGTGAGCAAAATGCACCACACTGCGTGGATTGCACGGCCTTCACGCGTCAGCGCGCGGAGCGCAGCCTCGATGTACTCGGGTGTCGAGACAAGGGCATCAAGGCGACAGTCGTCGAAGCGCTCACTATAGAACGACATGAACGTTGTGACCAATTCCGCCAGCCGAAGCCGGCCGCTATCCAGCAGCCAGTGCGCCTTTCGCAAGGCGTCAATCACTCCCGCCTTACTGTACGCACACGCCGACTGCACACCCGCGACGCAGACGTCGGAGTACATTGCGAACTGGATGGCATTACGCAGGTGCAACATCGAACGCGTGCAATGGCACTGAGCATCAAACAGATGTTCCCGTTTGGCGGAGGGCCGGAGCCAGCAAAAGTGGACCGGACACGCAGCTACGAACGGGGCGACATCGCGACGATGCGTGAAGGAGAATCCATATTGGTCGAGAGCGGCCTCTTCGCATTCTGGACACACAAGGAAAGCTGCTTCCGAAGGCGCAAGCAGAACCGGAAGCCGTGACGACCGAATCGGCCCCTTGCAAGACGTCCTCAGTCGTTCTTTGAGCGCGTTGTGCCGTTCCGGTGGCACGCCAAGCAGCTCATAGGCGAGCAGCGTGTGCTTCGCCTCAAGCTCGTCGCGGTCTCCAAACAGATATCCGACGCGAGCGTGGAATTCATCTAGGCGGCTCGGCATACCATCGAGAGCGGGACACCTCGCAAGCAACTGTCGGCTAATTTTGCGAAGCGTGCTATCGCCCGCGAGACGCGCGTTTCGACGAAGCAGCGAGTTCACGGTCTCGCCATCCGGGAAAGGCGTTATCAGCACCTGTGAAGAAAGCTGCTCAGACATGGCCTGCCCCCAATAGGGGCCCGGTTGAACGTGCCGCCAAAATCGAACCTGCGCCGAAAGGCAGGTGGTCGAGGTATTGCTTGACCGCGGAACGGGATATCGATGAGGGGTCGACGCCGTATGCCTTTATGGCAATACGGGCTGGCTCGCAGGTTCGCAATTGAGTTTCAAAAATTCCTGCGACTAATGCCTGCTTGGGGCCAGCGTTCCTCAACAACTCGGGCTCCCACGCAAGGTGTTCGTGGAGGGCGCGGAAGCCTGCCGCTAGCCAACCAACACGACCGTGACAGACGTCGAAGGTCCAGCGGGGCAAATGATGTGGCATCTCGAGTTGTGGCGAAAGCAGCCCTGCTTTCCAGAACCACAGGTTGAACTGGTACCAGAAATCCAGCTTGTCGAGGTCATCCGCGGTCACTTCATGTAGGCTACGGCCGCAGAGAATGGCCTCGATGTTGTCGGGGGGAACAGCCATCGCCGGAAATGCGAAAATCCGCCCGCGGAGAACAGCGTCGACGTCCGAATCCAACTGCTTCGCGCCGGCCATGAACACGTCGGTGCATGAAAGCAGAAGCGGGATGTTCGTGTGGCCCTGAAGCCGGCATAAATACTTCAGGATGTCGCGAACGTGTCCTTTAAGGCTCTGAGCATTGGCACCGTCAATGACAAACAGGCCCACGTTCAATAGAACCGATGCGGCAATGATTGCAGACTCGGCACTCTTTCCGCGCATTTTTCGGAATACAGCGGTGAGGCTCGCAGGGTCTTTGATTTCGGAAACGAACTTATCCCGAATCTGCTCGAGCAGTCCTTTCAGGGTTCCACAACTGGGCCACTGCAAAACAACAATTGGAAAGTACCAAACGAGCTTGATATCCGGCAACGCTGGTGACACCACACGAAACGGCGCTCCGAATATATTGCGCAGACGCTGTATGTAAGCCGTTCGGCCCGACTGGGAGCATCCAGTTATGACGAAATTCACGCCGGTGAGCGTATCGAGGTTTTCGCGGCTCGGAATAGGGCCCCGTCCTTGGACGGCTTCTTGGAACGAATAGAAATACCGGCGGTACCTCGGATTGTTAAGGCACTTGTCCCGCATGCAGTCGACATAGGCAGAGACGAGCGTGTACGTATATCTCGCGACGTCCTCGGTCGCGAGGTATCCCCTGTCAAAATGCGTCATTGCTCGAACCTTTGCTTCAGGCTCTGCCTTCCACAAGTCCTTGTCGTCCGGGACGAGCCGATTGCGCAGTCGCTTGACGACGGCTGTCTTACTCGGCGCATGTCTGAACTCGGGAAGCTCCGATGTTTGACCGACGTACGCATCGAGGCTCCCGGCGGGCTTGGATACCTGTCCGCGACGAAACACAGGCCAAGTCGGCATCTCGACAAGTTCCATCATGCGAACACCCCCACGTTGCTGACGAGAGCGTATAGAAATGGCGGTTCGGAGCGCTCGTCGAGGCTTACGTGCGTCGAGGCAACGGAGAGGCGAGCGGCACCATCCTCATATCCGCCAATGGCGGATGGTGATGCGGAACGGACTAGGGGACGCGGACGAAAAGCGACCATGCCGAATTGAATGACTGCCATAGGTTTCTCACTGCGTGAATAGGGACGGAAGAGCAAAGCGCCCCCCATCTGCCTTAAACATCTTGCGGGCAGGGGTTGACGCGGCAACCCATTTGTGAGAACCTACGCGCGCAAGTGCGGTGGATGCCTCATTTTTGGGTACGCCATCAGACGGCGGACAGGGTTGCAGCCCTGCCCGCCGTTTTTGTTTCGGAGCGGTGATTTTAGGGTCGACGGTAGGGCCGGGAACAGCCTCCTTACGAAAGTAAAAATGCGCAGTCGAACAACAAAATCAAAGTTAATTTTGTTGACAAATGCACATTACTCAGATAGTATATTTCGCAACGTGCGATAAATGCGGACGATATTACTCGATGCACTGTCCCGTTGCAAGTGCAGCTTGCCCTCTCTCGCCGTCGACCTTCATTTCACATAGAAAGCCTCTCGAAGCATTCCCGTTCCGGGGAAATCGTTGAGTGCACCAGTTCCATCCACTGCGCTCCATCCATTCGAGCCAAGACTGGGCCGTCTCGTCGCCTCCGACGAGAACATCCACGCCGATGTGCCTAGTACAATCTATTTCGGTTCGCGCGCGACATTTCGTGCTCTTTCATTGATGGTACTTGCGCTTTCATCCGGTCAAATTCGGCGATTTTTACTGTCATTTCTATTCTATGTCGTTTTTTCGCTGATGCAAGGAGGCTTGTGAGCGAAGCGGGAACACCTTGGCCCAACCTCGCTTCCCGCGTCGTGCGTGTTGCGCTCGCGCGGAAAGACTTCAGTTATGCACAATTATCAGAGGCTCTAAGCTCGGTTGGCGTCCGAGAAAGCGAGCGCTCCCTCGCCTCCCGCGTCTCCCGCGGCCGCATTAAACTCTGCCTGCTACTGCAGATTTTCTCGGTAACTGGCGCAAAGATGCCAGCTTTGTGGGCCGGCCCTCTGTCGATGCCGGGCACGTGGGAACAGCGTGCCAAAGCGGTTGTGGCCTCGGAACTGTCGAGGCAACCGAGGCTCACCCTAGAAGAACTGGCGCATAGGATGACCCGGCTTGGAGCGGAGTTGACTGAACACACTCTGGCTTCGCATCTTGCACAAGGAACCATCACCCTGCCGGAATTTCTCCAGTGCCTTGTTGCACTAGGCAGTTCGAGCCTTGAGCACTACGTGGACTACGAGGACCTCGCCGCCGCAGCCCAAGCGGCGCCAGCGCGACCGCTGGCATGAGCACGTTTAGCAATAATTCTTGCCATTCTGGCCAGCTTTACTAGAATAAAAATTGGCGATTTTTCTGTCCGTTTACTTCGAAAAGCCCCCGCCTACCGATTAGGTGGCGCGCCGGCCTTTGGTCTTTGCTTAACGCTGGCCGATACGGCCACGATTTGAACGTTCGCGACTGAGTGGCCCATCGCGGGTACCCATCGACACGCTCGCTCTGCCATCAGCCAGACGCAGGCAGCGTACGAAGAGTGAAAAACTATGACGTCTGCGCCGATGTCACACGGTCAATTTCTTCGGAGCATGGAAATGACGACTCCAGATGAGCGGACTAAAGCTGTTCGGGATACTAATGAGTTTCTTCGAACGCTCGCTTCCGTCGACCAAATCACAATTCCCGGCCTTATCCAGACAGTCGCCGTAGACCTTTTGCGGCACTACCCGCTGGACGTTGACCTCGAAGCATCTGCTTCGGCGCTGCCAAGCGTTTGGGCCCATCCACCTCCGGCATAGGTGTGGAATCGCGAAGCTCGGGTCCACACTGCGTAGCTTTCCCCGTCATTTGAACGCGGCGCGAAAATCTGCAAAACCCGCCGCGCACATCCGGAATTTCCAGCGCGAGTTGCGGGGCGGAGGCACCACAACATGCTGAAGGTAACTGTCGAAATCTGGCCGGGCGGACACGAAAATGGTCGCAGGTCGCTCGCGGCCGCAGATATCGGGCGAGTCATAAATGGTGCGCTTGCGGACTACCGGGTCGAACTGCACGAGGATGGGCAGGGTGGTATCGGAAGCGCAGGCTTGCTTGATTATCCACGCTACTCCACGACCGTGTGGGACCTCGTGGCTCGTGCGATTGCGGTGGCGTTGACGGGAAAAGAGGAACTGCCTCCACGTCCCCGGAAACTTGATGTTCCTGTACATGTAGCCGGTAATATTCCATATATTCGCCTCCGGGAGATACCGGAGCCGGCACGAAGCCTGTTTCAGAAACGCATCGCCTACTCGACTCGTCCGCTAATCGAAGAAGACCCGATGCCTATGGACTGTGCTTATTCATGGGACTGGTTCGATTTCCTGGCTGGCGACAGGTAATGCCAGCGACATTGACCAAGTGCTCCAACATGAAGTGGCTAACCCGATTCGCTTCATCGCAGAAGAACATCGACTGTGTTGCGAAGTGGTTCGGCGGGGCGATAGTGTTGCTCGGCGTGGTCCTCGTGCTCGTCATATTGGTCCCGAGGATTTTCAGATGAACGGAACCGTGGTGATTTCTTATGATTTCCAGAAGGCGCCGCGCCCGGGATTCTGCTCCGGCGCGGTACCCAAGACTTCCAACGTGGCAATCCTTTGACGCAAGCGCAACAGCTTACCAGGGGACCAACAGCATCCGGCAAACACGCGTTGGCGCGGCTCGAAGAGGCCTCACATTCGACATCGAGCATACAGTGGACTATGTCGCGATGCGACTCTTCCAAGGTGTACGACATGAGTTCGCTACCGTCACTTTTTACATCGGGATTTCTAAACAAGACGGCCCGCAGCCGCCTGCTTTGGAGTCCGCGGTTTGTTGACGTTGGCCTCGCTTGCGGCAGGGTGGCCTCGGAGACTGGAAATGAACGTCGCAGAAGCAGCCAAGTACCTCTTCGTAAGTCGCCCACACGTACGGCTATTGCTTGAACGCGGCAAGATAACCGGCATTCCCACAGAGAACGGAGACTATGCCATTGACGATGCATCTGTCGAGAAATACAAGAGCGATAGGAAGCGCGCCGCCAAAGAATATTTAGATTCGCAAACCGAAGACAAGGACCCTCTCGGCCTATAAGGCCGAACTCGCTCTGCGAATCCGACGTCCGAGCTGGTCGAGGCAACTATGAAATGGCTATTTCGGTTTGCATCTTCGCAGAAGAATGTCGATTTCGTGGTCGAGTGGGTCGGCCGGATAGCTCTGGTGCTCGGACTGATAGTTGGCTTCATCTTTGTCGTTGCAATCATCCGGAGATGACTTTCGTTCCGGCAGGGTGCGGGTGATGTTTATGAAGGAGTTCAGATGACAACCTATGACGAGGATGTCTGCGCGTGGGCATTTGAACAAGCCCGATTTCTGCGGGAACGTCGTTTCGACCTGCTGGACATCGAGCATCTTGCTGATGAGATTGAAGATATCGCGAAGGCGGAACTGGTTGAGCTAGCCAGACAGATGTCGGTCCTGTTCGCCCTTTTACTCAAGTGGAACCACCTGCCCGCCGAGCGCACCGACAGTCGTTCGGCAATGATTGAGGCGCGACGGCTGGATGTTGCCGATATTCTGGACGACTCACCGAGTCTGCGCGCCAAGGTTGATGAACCCCGAACGTTCCAGTTGATATGGGCAGACGCGCTCGCTCAGGCGACAGCCGAAAGCGGACACGATTGGTTTCCATCGGAATGTCCTTGGGCAATCGACGATGTTCTTTCTGAGGGCTGGTTGCCAGCCGACGCCTCGAAGCTTCGCCACGTGGACCTGAGGGCCTTGGCGCTCAACATCGATGCTACGTATATACGGGTTAGCGGCAAAAGTGGTGCCCGCATCCGCTACCAACGAATTAATTTTGGGCGCCCTACCCAAGGCCGTAAAGCTAAAGCGGGGGCGATAGTTTCGCGTATGGCACTGACGATTTGCATGCTCGCGCCGGATGTGGTGGATACGATTCTCACCATGCCATCTGGGCCACTCGGACGTTTGGTCAAAGCGAAGGTCCGTCGCGCACGAACACCGAAACACACCCGAGGATTGGTCAAGCGTCGTCCAGCAAGTACTATCTTTTGTATCCGGGACAGTCAGCGCTGATGGACCAATCCGCTTCAATATCGGATATCAACTCATTGCGAAACTTGCGATGTCGACGAAGGAGGCGAAGTGACCCAAGTCTTTGCATGGGGTTATGTTGCTTGGATGACGCAGCGGCCCTCAGGCTATTCGTTGTCGGGATACATCGACGGCCGGGAATTTGACATTGTCACGGACCTGCCGCAGGAGGCTGAGAGGGCATTCGCTCGCGCAGCACGTTCAGCGTGGTTGCACCGCAAACTGCGGGGCCTTCGGGGCCTACCCGCCCGGGAGTCTCCGCCCATGAATTCGCAAGATACCTACCATGAAGTCTCGCTCAGAATGGCTTTCGTGGCCGTCGTGACCGCGTTATGGAGCCGTGTATTCCGGTGACCGGCTGAGAAGCAATCAGATGAAAGTGCGCAAATTCAAGCGTGTGCGCGACTCTGTTACGCCCAGCCTTGGCTACCTGGCCGCATCTTCAACCAGATACTCGGCCTCTTTCTGGACGGGCACCCACTCGTGGCACAGATGCCGCACGGCCTCCTCGACGACTTCATAACTCAATTCACAGCTATCGATGTCCGTCACACCCATTTGAGCGAGGTCAGACGCCGCGGCTTCTCCGAAGGAAATTCTGAAGAACAAGGTATCCGACGCCATGCATGCGACCTCGCACGGGACGATATAGGGGCATCATTCTGCTCTCAGTGTTGCGCGATACATCATCATTTCGGACCGGAAAGAGCCAGCGCCGTGACCAATGCCCCTTGCCTTGATATCGGATGTGTTTGCTCAGAGCTATGGAATCGTGAAACACGCCTCTGCGCGCGTAGCCGTGCCGAAGTCTCAAATACCGAAAACACTGACTGCTTGCGTAGCGGCGAAGCGCAAGCAGCCACTGCCATCTGACCAGGGAAAACATGTCCTACGTCAAGATGCGAGGTGTGTGAGTAGGTCGTGGCTCGATACCTAAAATGACAGGGCTGCGCTGAGTTTAAACCCGTGACGATGCGTGCCTGCCTTTTACTTCGGCATCAGAACCTTATCGACCACCATGATGACGCCGTTGCTCTGCGTCACGTCGTAAGTTGATATGTCTGCGGTATGGCCGCCGGCATCCATAACTACGATGTTGTGCGGACCATTCTCAGTGAACGTCAGTGGCTCCCCATTGACCGTTTTCAGTTCCGCCTTGCCACCACCAGCCTTGATAGCCTCGTCGAGCTTGCGGAAGTCGTAGCGGCCCGGGATGACGTGGTACGTGAGGATGCTGGTCAGCATCGCCTTGTTTTCAGGCTTGACGAGCGTGTCGACCGTGCCAGCCGGCAATGCAGCAAACGCTTCGTTTGTTGGTGCGAACACGGTGAATGGCCCGGGGCTCTTCAACGTATCGACGAGACCAGCAGCTTTGACCGCAGCGACGAGCGTTGTGTGGTCAGCCGAGTTGGCCGCGTTGTCTACGATGTCCTTGCCCGGATACATGGCCTGGCCACCGACCATGACTGTGTCGCTGGCGGCGAAGGCGCCGGATACAGCTGCAGACAACGTGGCAGCTACGAACATGGTCTTGTAATTCATCATGTATTCCCCCTGAGTTACCACGCGTGATTGCGCGGTCTTGAGCTCATATACGGGGATTACTCGCGCCTGGATTCAAAAGCGGACTGCATCGCGACGATGTAGCCTGATGCGGTCCTTTTGAACGACGAGCTGCGGGATTGTGTTCTCCTACAATCGAAATGCACCACATGCCAGCATCGCCCACAGAAGTGCTACGGCACATAACGCTGAGCATCCCCCCTGCTGCAACCGTCGTGTTCGAGGCGGGAGGGGGCTGTCGCATGTCACCGTCGAAGTGCAACCTTCACGGGCTGTGACCTGCGTCATCGCAGTCAAGTCCCCGTGCATTGATGTGTGTGCTTTCAATGGCAAGACCCAACTGTGCGTCGGGTGTTTTCAAACGCTGGATGAAATTCGCGGGTGGAATAAGATGACCGACCACCGGCGCCATCAGGTGATTAACAGGCGCACGAGGCGACAGGCCAAAGTGCAGCATGAGCCCTTGGGGTTGCCGGGGGAGCCCTTGGGGTTGCCGGGGGAGCCCTCGTTTGCGGCGGTTTGAATCGAAGCCGCGGGGGCGGCCATCACCATTTCGCGGATAACACGGGGCCGCGATATCAAGCGTTGCACCTGTCTTGGACAAATTTGCGCGCCACTGGGTCTGTCCGAAGTTGGTCGGCATACCAAGCGAATTCAGCGGCGAAGGGCGATTGTTCGACAAGTGTCGCCATCTCATCCGCGTCCCAGACATAGAGGAAGAACGTTTGAAGCTGAAGTTCTCTATACGGACGTGCCCTATCTAAAAAATGCTCTAGCCCGCTTGCCACTTGGAGACAAAACGCTCGGAATGCATTGATTGCATCGATATCACGGGAGTCGCGTCCGACGTGAGACAGGCCATAGAGAATAGGGAATAGGTTGTCACTTTCAATAACGCTACCAGACATAATCGATTCTTCTGCCCGCTTGCGCCAAGAAGCAACGCAAGTTGACAAGATTTGTGCGTCATCGATGTGCATGGGGGAATTTTCAATCCTGTACCCTTCAACAAGCCGAATCTCCCCGTGGCGTGTGCCGGCAGTCACGAGAAAATCCAATCCGTACGTAAGAGGAACGCTGTTGACGAATTCGACGGCGATAGAGAATATCTGAGCCCCGCCCCGTTGGATGCAATTCGCGGCCAGGGTGGCGACGGCGCGACTAAATTCGCGCGTAGATGATGTGTGAAGTCCTTCCTCTGTGCACGACCGAATGAGCTCTCGGACGACTCCTGTGCAGTCGACGGATTTCGCAGTGTCGATATAGGCAGTCATGTGATTGACCATCTCAGTCGCTCTTGCATAATCCAGGTCGTTTAGCATGTCTCCAAGCTGACTAGGCTCAGCTAGCATTTCGTGGATATCTGCGACTTCCTGGACGCCGGTCACTGAGGTCAAAGTGAAGAATCGGATGAGCCGAGACAGTTCAGATATCCGGAGATGGCGACGTAGCGGCGAATTCGAACCGGTGCCGTTCGTAATTGGGAAGAGGAACTTGAGCGCAGCCGTCGCAACCGCCTTGTCAGCATTGTCTGGCGGCAAGTGCGCCTGCCACGCTGTTCGCCTCTCTTCTTTCGTGTTCGAAAAATACATTGACCAATCAGTGGAGCTGGCCTCTTCCTCCACTGACCAGAAGAACCCCGTGAACTGCTCGGGGTTCTGGACTACCGCGTCGCGGATTCCTGGAAATCGTTGGAAGAGCGCTTCGGCCACGATGACGTCTGACGCGTTGACTTCGTGGGTTGTGCTGGTCAGGCTAAGCGTGAGGCGATTCATGAGCCTCACGATATCCCGCGGATACCGACAGAGGCTGCACGTCAGCGTGGTGGCCCGCCCGCCCCAGCAGCTCGGATTCGAAGGGCTCGAGTTCGCGATGGATACGCTTCAGCAGGCTGGCAAGCTCGCCGGAAATGTGAGACTGCAACTGCCACGGAAATGCAGGTGAGATGGGGTACGCAACCTGCACGATTTTTTCGATGTAGGCGTTGCCCCCTGCGACCGGGCCACCGCCAAGACTTTCGCTAACTACGTTTCGGTCGTACGCGAGTAAATAAGCGACGCGTGGGAAGTCCGCGACTGCCTTGATTGTGCGGAACACTGCCTTGATTTCATCAGGCGTCAAGCGGTCAAGGTCGTCTACGATGACGACAATGCTGCGGTCAAGCTTGGCGAGCGCTTTGATAACCTCTCTTTTTCGTTCACTTAGCCCAGCTTTGATGGAGACGAGTTTTTCTGCTTCTTCGACCACCTTCTTGGCGTTATCTACCCCCTCGCCGGCCTTGGTAGCCAGTTTGCTGGCATCGTGAAGCGCGTTACCAACCGTACCTGCTGCGACTCCCACGAGACTTACACCGGGCACATACTTGAGATATTTCAGGTGGCGTAGTAATCCAGCGTATCCCAGTATCTTTCCCGCTGCCTCCAACGATTTCTTCGCACGCTTTTTGCCCGCGTCCATTCCGATGCCGGAAGCGAGTTCGGTCAAGAGGGCTTCAACCAGAGCGTCTGCCCCTGCGAGCATCCATGGGTTGAACTCGACAACGATTGGTGCCCCATCAGCCGCCGTCTTGAGCGACTCGACGATATAACGCACCACGGTTGTCTTGCCTGAACCCCATGGCCCTTCAATACCTATGACAACCCCAGGGCTCTTTGGCGGTAATACCAATAAGCTAGCGAGTTGCTCAGCAAAAGGCTTCCGACTGTAGAGGTCATTTGAAACTTGTGGTTGGTCATGCTGGAAAGCGGCAGATTGAGCGGCGGGCATTTGCGCAACTTCTCAGGAGAAGTTTGGTGTGAGGAAAGCATGATGCTATCGCCATTTCATCGCGAGAGGTATCTCCGACCGTTTGGACCGTTGTCGATTGAACTCGGACAGAACGCATGAGCCAAGAATCGACGTCCACTTTCCTGAAGTTCGTGAAGGTGGGCTAGCCGTATATTCCGGTGACCGACTAATCAGCGGGTGAACGCGGGTAAATTCAAGCACGCTCGCGACCGCTCACGCAGGTGGCGAACCCGGAAAGCAAGATGATGCTCACCGATGCGACCGTCGAAGCGGACGATTGGTGAGCTTCGAACGTTCCAGTTGATATGGGGAGACGCGCTCGCTCAGGCGACAACAGAAACCGGACGAGATTGGTTTACACCGAAATGTCCTTGGGAAATTGCGGATATTTTGGCTGACGGCTGGTTACCACCTTGAGTCGCCCCGTTTGCCGCTCGACATCCGCGAGGAGAAGCCGGTCGCACGGGGACTCCGGGAGCCCGGCGACGTAAAATTGCGCATTGCCCCATGCAGAGAAACGAACCGATGTGCGCCTCCTCCCGCCAGTCATCTTTTCATGACGTTATCACCCTCGTCGAGGTCCAGTCGCTTGCTGACCCGAAGACCTTTGCCAGAGGCAAGGCCTATTTCCACGACGGCCTCGTTTCGCGGCTGGAGGAACGCGATGGCGCACTCACTGCGAACGTGCGTGGCACTCACCGGTACACCGTTGAACTGGGCGTAGGCGGCGACGGGGAACTGACATACGAATGTGATTGTCCGGTAGGTGGCGATGGCATCTTCTGCAAGCATGCCGTCGCCCTCGCACTCTCGTGGATGGAGAATTCGGGGGAAGAAGTGTTCCATGCCGACGAGGCCAAACCAACAAAGCCTCAAAAAAAACGCAAGACCTACGAGGAATTGATACGCGAGTACGTCGCGACACTGAAAGAAGACGCCCTGCGGGAACTGCTGCTCGAAACGGCCGAGCGTGACATAGCCCTGCGCGACAAACTGCTTTTCGCCGCGCGCACGGCGAATGCCAGTGACCTGCCAGGCATGAAGACAGCTGTACGCGAGGCAACGCGTGTTTCCCGGGCTTTGGACTGGCGCGAAGCCGGTGCGTATGGGGACGGACTCATGTCGCTGGCCGACATGCTGCGTCAACGTCTTGAAGGGCCATATGCCGCGCAGGTCGTCGAACTCGCGGAACTGGCGATTGCCGGCGCTGAAAAAAGTCTTGAACAGATTGACGATTCGGGTGGCGACGTGATGCCGGCCATCATGGAACTGGCGACCGTGCACCTTGAAGCGTGCCGCCGGACCGGGCCTGATGCGGTGGCGCTCGCCGGGCGTCTGTTCAGATTCCAGACGGAAGGTGCGTGGGATACGTTCTACGATGTGCTGCCGGCGTACGCGGAACCGCTGGGCGATGCCGGGCTGCGCCGATACCGCGAACTTGTCGAGAAGGGCTGGGATGCCCTGCCGTCGCTCGCGCCCAGCAATGAATCTCGCCGGTCTTTCGAACCGCTGCGGATGCGGCTCGAAAGAGCGATGAGCTCCCTGGCCGAACGCGACGGCGATATCGACGCGCTGATTCGCATCCGTTCGAAGGACCTGTCGAGTCCCTACCGCTTTTTGCTGGTCGCGCAGCTTTGTGCAGAACACGGACGTCACGACGACGCTCTGGCATGGGCCGAACGCGGTCTTGCCGAATCGGGCAAGACCATCGACCAGCGACTGCTCGATTTCTGCATTCAGGAATACTTGCGCCGCGAAGAGTTTGAGAAGGCCGATGCAGCCGCATGGCAGCGATTCGGTTTGCGACCTGTCGCCGAAGGGTTTGCAGAATTGATGAAGGTCGCAGACGCTACGGCCAGACATGATGCCATCCGTGAGCGCGCGCTCAGTCATCTCTGGGCAGCCGTAAAGCGGGAGGAGTCAACCGCGCAATCGAAGCGGACCATGTGGCAGGCATTCACCCGCACCGAACTGGTCAGGATATTCCTCTCTGAGGCCGACAGTGATGCCGCATGGGATGCCTTCAGCAGCGGCCCGGTCGCGACGCACATCTGGCCACAAATGGCGGTTGCTCGCGCGAAGACGCATCCGCATGACGCCATCGCGCTGTATCACCGGCTGTTACCCATTGCGGCGGAGAACGGGACACGAAACGCGCGGTATCAGGAAGCATTCGGCGTTGTACAGGCCATCGGCCGATTGCGAGCAAAGCTTGGGGAACAGGTAATGTTCGCATCTGAGCTCAATGAGATTCGCGCGATGTACCGCGCCAAACGCAACTTCATCAAGCTACTCGAGGTACTACACTAAACGCATCATTGATTGACGTTGACGACCGCGTTCCAACGCAGGTTACCGACGCAGGCAAGGTCTCGGCGGTCGACCGGGAGGTGCGACGAATGTACACCGACATGACACACTGGAACCGTGTCCGCGCACGTGTCATGAAACGCGGTGAGTCGACTCGTTCGGTCGCGGCAACTGAAGGCATCAGTCGCAACACCGTACGCAAGATGCTCAGGTTCGAGCAGCCACCGGGATATCGGCGAACGGCAGCTAACAGCCTGAAGTCGGGCGCGCGGTCACGGTCTTCGGGGCCATGGAAGGACGTGGCGGGCGTTTTGCGCTCACTTCCTTCACGGGAGGCGGCCGGATTTCTGTCATCACTGTTTCGGACATTACATTCCGCCGGCTCCTGCGAAGCCGCGGAACAGCGTCTTCGCACATGGGGATTCGGGGCAAAGCCGGTTGACCATGCCGAACAGAGCCGATTGCGATGGATGCGTTTCATGTACGACATCGAGCGAGGTTGCGTCCCTGTGGCAGCCGGTCTGGACCCGGAGCAGTGCGAGAGGTTGATGCGCAGATTGTTGCCGGAGTCCGCCAACCAGCGTCACAAGGCGCTGTCGATACTTGCTCACGCATCCGGAATTTCGGCTCGGGAGATTGCTCGCCACCTCGGCGCCAGTCGGAACGGAGTGCGCAGTTACCTGCGTGATTTTGAAGCCGGCGGCGTAGACGCGCTGTTCAACAGAAAGCAGCCTGCACGGATGACAGATAATGCGGTCCTACGAGGTGCGGTGTTTACGCTGCTGCATGAGCCACCGTCGGCGTCGGGTATCAACCGGACCACGTGGAAAATGGCGGACCTGCAACACGTTCTCGCGGCCAGAGGTCATCAAGCGGGTGCTGACACTATCCGGTCAATCATCAGAAGCGCCGGTTACGCCTGGAAGTCTGCGAAGGTGGTGTTGACCAGCACGGATTCTCGCTACGAGGAAAAGCTTGCGCGCATCAGGGACGTTCTGGGACGTCTGCAGCCCGACGAACACTTCTTTTCAATCGATGAGTTCGGCCCGTTTGCGGTAAAGGCGAAGCCGGGGCGGCTGCTGACGGCGCCTGGTGTACAGCCCAGCGTGCCTCAATGGCAGAAGTCAAAGGGATGTCTGATTCTGACGGCCGCGCTCGAACTTTCGGCTAATCAGGTGACGCACTTTTACTCGACGGCCAAGAACACTGACGAGATGATTCGCATGGCGAACAGGCTGCTTGAGCGATATGCCGATGCTAGAACGCTTTATCTTTCCTGGGACGCAGCATCATGGCATCTGTCGAAAAAGTTGACGGCCTTCATCAATGAACACAATGCTACCGCAGAGGCAAACCATCGCCCGTTGCTGGAGTTGGCGCCGTTGCCCGCGAGCGCGCAGTTTCTGAATGTTATCGAATCCGTTTTCAGTGGCATGGCAAGAGCCATCATACATAACAGCGACTATGAGTCGGTCGATGCCGTGAAGGGCGCAATTGACCGGTACTTTCTTGAGCGTAATCTGCACTTCGAGACGCATCCGAAGCGGGCCGGAAAAGCGATATGGGGTTTGGAGCGAACCGCCTGCGAGTTCTCCGGTGCGAATAACTGCAAGGACCCGACATACCGATAGTCTCCAGCCTTGCGGGGCGGCGTTATTCGTCAGCAAGCGACCGTTGCAAAGGTCCTGGATGCTTCGGTGCGTTGCGAGATTGGGCGAAAACCTAGCGGGCTGACGACCGTTGCGTCGTGCGATTTATGGAAACGTGTCGCGCCGACTTTCTGGACGTCGAACACCTAGCCGATGACATCGAAGACGGCTGCTTCTCAGAAATCAACAGAAGGAACAGACGACACACAGCTCTTTCTCGTTCGACCGGCTCATGGCATAGTGCCGTCATTGAAAACAGCAGGAGCAAGCGCAGTGGCAACACTCGAACAAATCCAGGCAAGACTCAAGAGGCTGCAAGCACAAGCCGAGGCTATCGTTGCAAAGCAATCGTCAGTCGTGCTCGAAAAAATTCGCGGCTTGATGGAAAAACACGGCTTAACGACGGCAGACATCGACGCGCATGTTGGACGCAAGAAGCGCGGACCAAAGGCTGGTTCCAAGGCCGCAGTGAAGACAGCGAAGTCAGTGGCGAAATATCGAGACCCGAAAAGCGGTGCAACCTGGTCCGGCCACGGACGTGCGCCGGGGTGGATTGCGAACGTGAAAGACCGCAGCAAGTTTTTACTCGACAGCAGCGCTACGAGCGCCGCGCCTGCTGCCGCGCCTGCTGCCGCGACGAAGGCGAAGGTTGCGGGCAATTACGTGCGGGGACCACACCCGGTCAAATACCGCGACCCGAAGTCCGGTGCGACCTGGAGCGGCCGTGGCCGAGCGCCGGAGTGGCTGGCTGGTGCCAAGGACCGGACACGGTTTCTGATTGCTGGCGTCAGCGAGGTTGCGGAATCTGGTGTTGCGATTAAGCCGAAAACTGTCGCGAAGAAGCTCGCGACAAAGACGGCGGTAGCGAAAAAGTCTGCGGCCAAAAAATCGATTGTCGCAAAAAAGGTTGTTACGAAGCCGAGTGTCGCGGAGGCACCAGAAGCGGAATCTTCTCAAACACCCGTATAACCGAGCACGCAGCGCTCGGTTCTTGCCGCGTGTCGGTTCTCGGTGAACTCCCTGTTCCGGCTCTGCCGGCGGGCATTACACCGGAGCACCCACGCGCGCGGCGAGTGCTCGTCTTCGAGATTGAGAACGTCCGTTTCGAATACTGGTATTCAATCGGTATCGCAAAGCTCTTCGATTTTTAAAGTTCTCGTCCGACGAACCAAGAACCGCACACCTGGATTGGCGACTAACAGCGAGGGACTTTGAGCGGCTGCGCTAAATAACAAGCGCTCCTCAGTTACGGTACCGTCATTGCCCTTAGAGCTGCTGGAACCTCATTTAGGTCGATTGTTGACCAAGTCTCCACGTTCGCAAGGGGTACGGTGTGAGCATGTATAGGGCCACTTGGGGTATATATGGCGCATAACTTGTCGTTGCACGAAACAGGCACGCCGGCGATAGTGCCTCCTTTGTTAAGGGTAAATTCGACGAATTGCACCTGATGGTCCTGCATCGTCTTTATGTCCCAGTGCCGGATGGCGCTCATCTCCCTTAAGGCGTCTGCCGCGCCCCTGCTTCGAACTGGCTCCAGCAATACCATCGGTACCACGCTAAATATCATTAGCGCGAAGAGAACGATGGCCGCGACCCAGAAAGCCCAAACTTCAAACGTCACGAGGCTGACCGACGGTGCTTTGTTTCTTGATGACAAATTTCCAGACTTCCCTTTCGCACGGTGTCTGGCGATGTTTCCAAATAGGAAAATAGCTGCAAACACCGAAGCGAAACATACGAAAATCCCGAGGAGTGGGAGCAGGTAATCTTCCTGCGCGAAGTATCCAAGATATACAAGCTGGTCCGTGCTCCAGGGTAGTGCATCCGGCTGGAAGCCGAACTTAACTAGGTACCCAATTCTGTAGGCATGGCCCGCGTTGAGGAGTAACCAGACGAAGATTGCGCCGGTCAATGCGAGTCCGCTGATAATTGCTCCAAAAGTCGGATACTGAAACGCGGTATGGCTTGCCGCAGCATCGATTTGCCCCAGGTCGCTCAGGGAGGCGCTAGATTTTTTTCTGCCTGTGGCTGTACTCATTGCTGAACCCCGTGTTGTTTTCAAAGGAAAGGAAGCGTAAGCGATTTTCAGGCGTGCGGCGCTCTGCTGGCCTGCCGCCCATCCCAATGACGCAGGGCCGCGGCTTGGGTTCGTGCAGCCGGTCAGGAATTATCGTGCAGTGAATGCAGAGTTCGGGTTTTTCCGAACAGCCATTGAAAGAGCGAATGGCCCTTTTTCGTGCTCGGTTGGCATTGGTGTTGTTAGTCGACCAGTGCATCAAGCGTCGGCGTAGTCTGCTCGACAATGTCTACCGCACGGTCGACCGGTTCTCCGTCTGCCACGTCGAGTTCGACAAGTCGAACATCGAGGCCTAACGTACGTAATTGAGAGGCAGCCGCCTCCCCTCGAATTTCGTTTCTCGCTCCCAGCCAAACCCTGAACCCTAGCTGGGCCAGCCCGCTGGCTGTGCTCTATCCGATGCCTTTGTTTGCACCCGCTACCAAAGCAGTAGGCATTACGAGTTTCCACAAAACGATGGTCCGAGTGCGTTCACGACGCTGAGTCCCAACAAATGACTAAATATGCATACCGCATATTCACACTATCGCCCCGGCCTCATCCGCACCCGCATTTGAACGGCTGGGAGGAGTGGCCCCCCGGTGGTAGGCGATTCAAACAGTTATTCGGTAATTTATACATTACACGAAGTTGACGTATGCAGATATCGCTCGAATATTCCGAACCTGCTAGCATATGTCTTACAAATATACCGGTTTCTAGTAATCATTTCTATGACATCACCAAATGCACCGAGCCTCGTCGGTAAAAATATCTTGATTGCTGGCAGTATCTTGGAATCAACCGATGGCGCTCTCGCGAGGCGGGCTCGCGACTTCGTCAAAGCCTTGGCCGCAGAGGTGATTCATCATGGCGGCAGGCTGGTCGTCTATCTCGGAGGCGAGCCAGTGGACAGCAATGGCGATGGACTTACGTTCGACTGGCTGATTGCGCGAGAGGTGGACGCGCTATGTCCGGGTGAGCAAATTGCGCCCCGCCTGATTGTCGTGACGTCGGAGCGCAATCGGCGCGAAAAGATGACAGAAGAGCATCGCAAATTAATCGCCCAACTTACGATGCGCAACGTTTGTGACATCGTCCCTCTTCACGACGCGACGGTTACCGGCGGCAATATTGGCGACGCGCAAGTCGACGTCGCCGATGCCATGTTTGCTGTCGGCGGTGGTAAGGGGGTTTTGGACCGGGCGCGTAAGCTCGCAAAACTCAACATCCCAACATTGGCGTCTGACATCGAGGTAGGCGGTTATAGCAACGATGGCGAGGGTGCCATTGGGTTGCACCGTCAGTTCATGAATGACCCGACATCGCTGATGATGTTCACCGGCCCGGCAGCTGTAAAAAGGGTGCTGGCACTGTCACTTCAGGAGCCGGTGCAATCGGCTAAAGACATCGCGGCCGCTTCGGTGGCTTTGATTGGGGCTGAACTTGTGGCGAAGCAGGACGCGGCACGAACCGATGTTTTGGTGCTGACCGCATTGGCAGTCGAACTCACGGCCGCAAAGACGGCTTTCAGCATCGCGCCGGAGGCATCTCCGCGTCGTACCGAAAGCGGCATCAACTATTGGCGCAGTCAGCAGCGGCGCGCAGACGGAACAATAGTGACGTGTGACGTCGCGAGCTTCGGCAATGCAGGTAATGTCAATGCTGCTTCAATGACATCCACCCTGATTTCCGAACTCGGACCTACGCTGGTGCTGATGGTTGGAATTGCCGCCGGCATGCGGGACAAATGCAAACTCGGCCAGGTGGTCATCGCAGAACGCGTAGTCGGCTATGAAGGAATGGCGGTAGTACAAGGCGGTAAGGAGGAGGCTCGACCGGAACAGTATCCGTTGAATCCTAGAGTCCGCCAAGACATCACCGCCTACCTTTCGGCGCCGATGCAAGTGAAAGAGCGACTTGACAACGCATGGAAACTTCATGAGCTCACCATGCCAGAAGACGTAGAAGCTGGACCTGTCACTGACACGAGTCTGCCCGAACTATCCACCATCGCGAGCGGTGAACAGCTGCTCAGAGACACTGCGCGGTTCGCTCAGCTAAGAGAGCTACACGGGAAAATCGAAGTTGTCGAAATGGAGGCGGTCGGTGTTCATGCCGCGTGTCACCATAACAGCGTACCGGCGCTCGTAATTCGTGGTATCAGCGACTTCGGAGATTCCACGAAGGACGGCCGTTTTCACGCACTGGCATCAAACGCAGCTGCGCTCGTAGCAATCGACCTCATCAAGAGCGGTCTAGGTGCTTGAGTCGCCAGGCGCGCGCGCGGGTCACAACCAACAGCGAAAAACTTCAGATGCCGCTAGCCAATAAAGAACTGCTGTACTACGACCATGAGGTACTCCGGCTTCCGGCGGACAAGCGGAAGGAGTACCACGAACAGGTTGACAGACTCGTCGGTGAACTGAGCCAGTCTCTGAAAGACAAGGCGGAAATTAAGGTAACCCGAGTGGTAAAGGCGGGCTCGTTTGCGAAACACACTATTCTAAGAAAAACGAACGACGACCCCGTCGATGTCGATGTTGTCTTCTACATTGACGGAAAAGATATCGGCACGGAGACTCTTAAGAGTCTCGGCGACACCATCTACGACCTTCTTATTAAACAGTATCCGAACAAAAGCGTATCGGATTTTCAGATTCAACGTCGAGCCGCAACCGTGGAGTTCATCGGGTCCGGTCTGGCCGTCGATATCGTGCCGGTCATCCAGATGCCGTCGAATCCGGACTATGGATGGCAGTATGACCTTGCAGACGGGAGCAGGAATCTCACGTCTGCCCCCGGACAGATAAAGTTTGTGCGGGACAGAAAGAACGCAGATGGCAACTTTCGTACGTTGGTACGGCTCGGGAAACGCTGGCGTCGACACACCGAAGTACCTGGCCTGAAGTCATTTCACATCGAGTTAGTTATCGCGCACCTGCTCGAGGTGAACGGAAACGTCGGCAGTATTGAACAGCGCTTCTTGGATTTTTTGCTGTTTCTTGCCCAAGACAAGCTCAAGCCTCGAATCGATTTCCAAGAGAATCGAGGCTACCCTCAGGTCGCGTTCAACGACCCTGTCGTTGTGGTTGACCCCGTGAGCAACGGTAACAATACTACCGCCCGGATAACGGACACCGAGCGACTCGAGATAGCAAACATCGCTCAAAATTCCTGGGAAACGGCCTATACGGCTTCAATGGAAGATGACGTCGACCAGTGGAAAGAAATATTCGGCCCTCGCTTCCGAGTGAAGGATAAAGAACAATGAGCAGCACATCGACAAAAACTACGACACACACATATACAACTGTCGATATCGAGACTGTAATTCGACGGTTCACGACGGATATCATGATGATTGCGGATAGCACAAAAGCAATCACCCGAGAACATGCCAAAGCCTACGGTCACGATATCGAAGTTTGGGCACAAAGAGGATTCTTGAAGTGGGTTGATGTCACATTGTTCGATGGGTCAACCGAAATCAAGGCGGTTCGTTATAACGTCGTGACGAGTTCGGGCGACCTTGCAGCGGACAAGCCTGGCGGTGTCCTCTGGCCGAAAATCGAGAACGCACATGTGCGCGTATTCATTCAGCCGACATCCGAATATTTCAATGCCGATAGGTCGGTGTTCGAGTCGAAACTAGAACTGACCTGGAGTGACTCTTCGGCTGACATCAACCATTCGACGCTGACCGCAGGAGGTGGACGCGGGTATTCCAGCAACGGGTATGGATTGACGCGAGAGGATTATCAATAATGGCAGAGGCATCCGTATTCGACGTCAGGGTCGCCCTTCCTGACTCCAGCATCACCGCACGAGCAAAAACATTGCTAGGCTTCGAGGAAAGATACACCAAGGTTCGGAATCAACTAAGGCTGCTTCTGAGCGCTAACGAACTTGAAGCATGGAGCAAGAAGCACTACGGAACCAAGATTCCTCTGGTGGACCTGGTCAAGGACCAGTATCCGCTCGTGATATTTCATGGAGACGTGGGCACGGGAAAGACGGCGATGGCGGAAGCAATCAGCAACCGCCTTGTAGCTGAGTCCAAAGTGGAAGACTCGGAGCTTTTCAAGCTCAGCAGCCGTGTGCGCGGAACCGGTGCGGTTGGGGAAATGGGGGGCCTCATTTCTGACGCATTCGCAGAAATTGGGAAGTCCTGTGGCAAAACCCGACGAGCTGTTCTGATTGTTGACGAAGCCGACTCCCTTGGCGCATCTCGCTCGCAGCAGCATAGTCACCATGAAGACAAAGTGGCTGTGAATACGCTAATCCAGTCAATCGATGAGTTGCGCAAGTATGGCGGCCGAGTGGTAGTCTTTTTTTGCACGAACCGCATTGATGCGCTCGACCCGGCCATCCTTCGCCGCGCGGCGCTTGTAGAGGAATTCTCGCGACCGGATGATGCTCAGCGAAAAGCGCTTTTCGAGGGTGACCTTGACGCGCTTGGTCTGAAGTCGTCGGAAATTGCGACACTGGTGTCGGCTACGGCGCCGCAGAAAAATGCGCCTGGATGGACGTACTCTGATATTCGCACACGCCTATATCCGGCGGCATTGGCGTTGGCCTTTCCCGACCACAAACTGAAGTACGAGCACATTAGCAGCGTGCTGTCGACAATGAAGCCCTCGCCTGTCCTAGCATAAGGGCGTACTGTATGACATGGCGGTGTTGCGCAGGCAACGGAGGATTTCCAAATGGCAGAGCATAAAGAGGTCTTTATTTCTGTCGACGTTGAGACGGCGGGGCCGATACCCGGGGAATACAGCATGCTCTCCATCGGTGCATCTCACGTTGATTCGCCAGACTACAGTTTCGAGTGCATGCTGAAGCCACTGAATCGGAATTTCGTGCCCGACGCATTAAAAGTGACCGGCCTTTCTCTGGATGACCTAGATGCAACGGGGCGGTCGCCCGAGCAGGCGATGCACGAGTTCGCATCGTGGATTAAGGAGACATGCTCGGATGGCGGAACCCCTGTGTTTGTTGGTTTAAACGCCCCCTTTGACTGGTCATTCATCAACTACTACTTCCACCGTTTCGTCGGTCAGAATCCCTTCGGTTTTACTGCGCTCGACATCAAGGCGTACTTCATGGGCGTGACGGGTTGTTCCTGGGATGACACCCGGTCAAGCGCAATAACAAAGGTTGTCAGCCCTAGTTTAAAGGGCGACCATAACGCATTGCACGATGCAGCGTATCAGGCTGAACTCTTTCGCTTAATACGTGAGCTCCAAATTACGAAGGCTTGCCGACAGCGGAACTGAGCATATCCTTCGAGGCGCACACCCGACTACTACCGCAAGCGCGAGTTGAGAGTCGGCCAAAGGCGTGTCCGGAAAAAATCGGATGGCACTCAGACTTTATGCATCGTCTCTGCACGGCGCAAGAGCGCGCCCGATATCGAACAGGAATGAAGCGGTTAAAAGACCGCTATCGGAAGTGCAACGAAGATAAGGAACAGCACAATGCTCCAAGTCAGCACGGGGAAATTTTTCAACACCGAAGACATGCGGGAGACAATTCACCGCGGAGTGTTGTATTCGAACTTCCAGATTCGCCCTGATGGGTGCATAGCCACGCAAGCGGGCACATTGTCCGCCGCAGCGCGGTGGAGGGACGTCCAGACTTTGGTTTGCGAGGTCATCGAACGCCAGCCCAATGTTTGGATGGGCGGCATGATTACGTCGGTAGGCCCAGATACCTTCATCAACGACTTCGCGGCGGTCGCCTCCTTCGCCCTCGAACGGCTGTTCACACCAGACCACGACTTGGCAGTGCGACTGCTAACCTCGGAGCGCCCTCCGCTCGGCATCCCTAGGCTTCCTCGAAATTATGTTTCGAAGACGTTCGACATGGACGCCCCCTACGACCGGGAAGCAGAAGCTCGTGTGGCAAACCTCTTCACGGACCTACTTAGCCTAGAGCGCAAATCGTTCTCCGCAGCAATGAGCGCAATTCGACGATACGTCACTGCTCTTCACCGGCTATCCGACGATTTGGACCTCGCCTACACGCTCTTCGTCGCTGCGATAGAGTCGCTTGTGCAGAAGTTCCACGGTACCGCACCCGTGTGGGGAGACCTTGACCAGCGAAAGCGCAAGCCAATCGACAAAGCGCTGGAAGACGCGGAATCCGATGTGGCGAACGCTGTACGAGCTGCGATTCTCAGCGGCGAACACGTGGCGCTCGGACGAAGGTTTCGAGAATTCTCTTTGGACCACGTGAACAACCAGTTTTTTCGTAATGGCGCAGCGAAATCAATGCTCCCACCGGGAAAGAGCGACCTGACAATCGCGCTGAAGAACGCGTACGACATCCGCTCCGGCTACATTCATACCCTGAAAGCCATACCTAGATTGCTCGCATCTCCCCACTCGCTCGCAGAAGTCATGCACGTCGACGGCAGTCCGCATCTGACGTTTGAGGGTTTGGCGCGGGTCGCGCGCTCCGTGATTCATGAGTTCGTCCGCCGCGCGCCGAGAAGCAAACGCGAAGAGTTCGACTATCAGAAGGATTTTCCCAATCTACTAACGATGCCCTTAGCGCCGAGTATGTGGATTCACAATGCGGCAAACCTCACTGCTGATTCGGCCTATGTATATCTCAACGGGTTTCTCCATGAAGTGGAGCAGCAGCAGTTGAACCCCAGCGCGCCCGTCACGGACATCCGAAAAGTCACCGAGAAAATCGACAACCTCTTACCCGCCCTTGCGAAGCCCGAGCAGCGTCTCCCGTTGGTCACGTTGCACTACTGGTTCTCCCATTGGCTTCCTGCTGACGAAAGAAAAAAAGCAATCAGCAGGCTCGGTACATTTCTGGGCGACTTGGAGGGAGAGTCTGCGGAGGCCTTTTTCCTGTACGTGTACGAAGGTCGACTGCCACCGTGGCCAGCGAAAACATGTGAAGACCTCCTCGACAAGTATTTCAAATTCCGATACAGAGACAAGCGGCTGAACGTCGGTAGCCTTCTGGGTGCAGCTGGACTCCTTGCCATTGCAGAGAAGTTCAGATTGGCTGAGCAAGATAGGGAGGCACGCCGGCTTATCGCCCGCGCAGTCGAAGAATTTCCGGGAATGGCTAGACTATGGGAATTCGAATCTCGATTCGGCGAAGAACTACCGCCGATTGGGTGGTGGGAAGTGTTATTGCCAGAGGGCGTAGCCAGCGCAGAGTCAAAAAATATGGCGACGGGAAAGACGCTAAGCAAGTTGAACGCACGTCTGCGTCCATCCGCGAAGCCTCGCGCACCGCTGCATCGTCGTGCAGTGCCGCAAACTCGAAAAAGGGGCTGATGCACGCCAGAAAACGAACATAAAAACGCCGCCTGTGGACCGGTTCGCGATGCGTCTCAGACTCCGAGAGTCAACTGCCCCGGACCGGGTGCTGCAGCGCGACGCCAGAGCCAAGCATCAAACTCTCGTCGCGGAAGCGAAAGAAGGTCCGCTGCGCAGCAGAACGACTTGCGCAGGAATTGATAGTCATCGTGCTCGACCCCAGCCGTCTTTGCGAACGTCCGCACATGACGGTCGACTGCGATGGAGTCGATGCCAACGAGGCACGCCATGTAATCCACGGTCTTCGGACCGATACCATTGACAGTCTGAATCGCCTCGCAGAACTCGTCGGATATCAGACCGGTGCGCAAGTCCTTCACTTCCTCGATTCCCCAATCCTTCAGGAAAATGACCAGCGCTTCGAATCTACTGACCTTCTCAGGGTGGCGCCAGTTCAAGAATGCACCGGTCTCGCCATCCTGAATCAGCGAAACCAATGATGAAATCGTACGGCAAGTCGGATGCGTCCGCAGGATAGCTAGGACCCGCGGCCGCACAACCGTGGTGTATTTAAGTCCAGCCTGAAGCACCGAATCGGCGAGAACGGCTCCCAGGTGTTCGCACGTAGCACGCGGGTGCTTCTCATCGAAGAGCGCACCTTCATCCTTAGCATGGTCGGCAATGCGACGCGCTGCGAGCAGCACCTCGATGGCGGACCCTTTGGCACCAATCCTGCTCATACCAGTTTCGCCTCTTTCAATGCGTTCAGGCGCTCGACGCAATTCGGACAGGCGCCGCATGGAAACTGTGCCGACGCTTGGCACGAGTAGGTTCGCCCGATAGGCACGCCAAGTTCTGCGGCCGCCCGAGCCACGTCCGCCTTAGACGAGTAGCGGAATGGCGAGTGAAAGCGAACGGGACCAATGCTCGATGTAAGTCCGTCGAGGCTGTTCATAAACGCGGCAGAGCAGTCAATTTCTTTGGCGTGGTTGCTGTTGATGAAGCCAGTATAGACATCCAGGATACCGACAGTCTGTGCGCGCGCAGCAGCCGCAGCAAAGAACAACATCGTTCGGTACGGAATGTACAGGTCGTCGTCCTTGACCTCCTCGGTCCAGAGGTCAGCTTCGCGAATCAGCCGCGACTGCGACCCTCTGAAAATATCCGACATGTTGAAGCGCTCAGGCCGCTGCACATCGGCGGGCAAGACTTCGTTGACGCGACTCCACTCCATTTCTACGCAATGTTGCCCGTAGTCAAAAAAGATTGGCACAACCTCAACGCCCGTTGCCACGAGCTGGTATCCAACAGTCGTTGAGTCCAGGCCGCCGGAGGCCAGAAGAAGGGCTTGTTTCATCGCAATTCGGCCCTCAATTTGGCAAGCAGTTCAAAGGTGCCGTTGAGGCATACGTCGAGGTCGGCGGAGTATACCGAACTTCCGACGACCACCATCGTGTTCTCATTTTCCAGCCGCGGGTCGTAGGTAATGACCGGCTTGCCCATTTCGATTGCCATTCCGATTTCGACGAGCGTACCAGGGTCACGGCCGAGTGGGACCGCGAAAACTGCCGCGCATTCTTTGAGCAACAGACAGTCCATGTGATATGCGCGTCGCAGTTCGCCTTCGCTCGCCGGCCGCTTCAACTCTCCGTTTTCCTGGATGGGACGACGCACCCTGAAGTTGTGATACGAGAGGCTATCCGCAGCACGGTCGAGTTCCTGCTTCTCGACGTACGATAAATCTGGACCAGCAAGATATATGGAATAGCTTGGCCTGTCGTGCCATGAAAGTGCCGTC
>NZ_FNCJ01000042.1 GCF_900100735.1 Paraburkholderia phenazinium
TATCCGCACCTGTCGCGTGAGGAGATCTATCACCACGTCGAGAGCTTCTATAAGCGCTTCTATTTCCGGCCGTCGAAGATCTGGGAAATCGTGCGCGAGATGCTCATGAGCTGGGACATGATGAAGCGCCGCTTGCGTGAGGGCGTGGAGTTCTTCCGCTTCCTGCGCGCTCACGAAGCGTGATGACGCACGAGGCCCGGCTGCCGCAGCGCACGCTGATTTTCACGGCAGACGACTTCGGTCTGCACGAGCGTGTCAACGAGGCCGTCGAACGCGCTTATGTGCAAGGCGTCCTGACGGCGGCGAGCCTGATGGTGGCGGCGCCTGCCGCGCGCGATGCGGTGGCGCGTGCCCGCCGGTTGCCGGAACTGCGGGTCGGCCTGCACCTGGTGCTGGCCGACGGCGCAGCGTTCCTGCCGCGCGAGGCGATTCCGGCGCTGGTCGATACACGTGGCCGGTTCGGCGACAACATGGTGGGTGACGGTTTTCGCTTCTTTCTTCTGCCGCATGTGCGCAAGCAGCTAGCACTGGAAATACGCGCGCAGTTCGAAGCGTTCGCGAAGACTAGACTCCCGCTCGATCACGTCAACACGCACAAGCATTTCCATCTGCATCCGACGGTGCTCGGGCTGATCCTGGAGATTGGCCGCGACTACGGCATGCGCGCGATGCGCTTGCCGTGCGAATCCAGAGAACCGTTCTGGCTGAAGCCCTGGATCGGGCTGGTGCGGGCACGGCTCGAGCGCGCCGGCATTGCGCATAACGACTACGTGGTTGGCATTGCGAAGACGGGGCAAATGGATGAAGCGGTGTTGCTCGATGCGTTGGCGAATTTGCCTGAGGGCGTGGGTGAGATCTATTGCCATCCGGCAGTAGCGGGCGAGGGCGCGTTGACGCCGGGCATGCGGAGCTACCGGCACGCGGACGAATTGGCCGCGCTGTTGTCGCCGCGGGTGGCGGCAGCGATCGAGGCAGCGGGAGCGACGCGAGGCGGTTTTGCCGACGTGTGCAGCCAACGGACGCATCACCGTGGGGTGCAGCCGTCATGAAGTGGTTGCAATGGGCCGGCTTGCCGGTGGGCATCGCGATTCTGATTGGGCTCGTGCTGCATGAGGGCGTGGCGGGTTTGATCCAGGTGATCGGCCAGGCGGGCTATGCGCTGCTGTGGCTGGTGCCATTTCATGCGCTGCCGTTGTTGCTCGATGCTTATGCCTGGCATCTGTTGCTGGGCAGGCGCGCGTCGCTGGTTTTCTTGTGGTGGGTTGCGACGGTGCGCGAGGCGGTGAGCCGGTTGTTGCCGGTGGCGGGGATTGGCGGCGAGATTGTTGGGATTCGGCTGGCGCGGTGGCGGGTGACGGATTTGAGTGGCGTGAGCGCTTCGGTGATCGTCGAGGTGATGGTGACGATGGCGGTGCAGTATGCGTTTTCTGCGCTGGCGCTGATTCTCATTGTTGCTTCGACGCATCGGGCCGATGGGGTGGGGACGATTGGGTTGGCGTTGCTGTTGTCGTTGCCTTTGCCAGTTATCGCAGTTGTGCTCGTGCGGCGGGGTGGGGTTTTTCATGCTATCGAGCGGTGGGCTGTGAAGTTGTTGGGGGCTTCGAGTTCGCTGTTGCAGGGGATGGATGGGCGGCAGCTCGATGCGGATATTGATGCCCTCATGTGCCGGGCTGGGCTTTTGATGCGGGCGTTTCTTTGGCAGTTGGGTGGGTATTTGCTTGGGGCGTTTGAGGCTTATTGGGCTTTGCAGTTGCTTGGGCATCCGGTTTCTTTGACTGCGGCGCTTGCTATTGAAGGGCTTACTCAGGCTGTTAGGCATGCTGCGTTTTTTGTTCCCGCTGGGGTCGGGGTGCAGGATGTGGCTGTGGTTTTGCTTGCGCAGTTGTTTGGGGTGGATCGCGAGGTTGCGCTTTCGTTGGCGCTTGTTAAGCGTATGCGCGAGGTTTTGTTTGGATGCGCCGCGCTTGTTTCCTGGCAGGTGGCTGAGGTTTGGTGGAGGAATTCGAGTTCGCGGGTTGTTGGGGTGGGGGAGTGAATTTTTTGCCTGCGCGGCGATTTTTTGGTGGTTGCCTGCGGCGCCTCGTTGTTGGTTGTTTGCCTACGGTGTTGGCCTTTCCTTGTATTCTTGGTGGTCTATTAGCTTCGCCCCTGTGCGGGGCGGCACCTACTTTCTTTGCCGCCGCAAAGAAAGTAGGCAAAGAAAGCGGGCTTCACACCGCTAGCTCTTAGTGAGCCATCTCGGTCTGCCATCGGGAACGGCCCAAGACGAGATCTGCCCTCGCGCATTCCCACTCAGTGACACAGCAGTCATCCGTTCCAGCGTCGCGCTGCGCGCCCCGCCGTCGGGCATAACACATTCTGTTAATTCGGAAGGTATTCTAACTATATTTTGATTTCGCTTTTCCGTCAGCACACGTGGCGCGTTTGCGACTTCATTTGGGACGCCTCTTCTGCCGTTGGTTGTCTCTTCGGTTTTGGACTTTGCTCGGCTTTTTTCCAAAAAAGAGTAACTATCTCCGCGTAATCAGCTTGCCGATCGGAAATTTCCCTAGTCCGATGCTTATTACTTTAGTGCCTTTGTGAATGTGTGTTGCGCGGACTAGATTCTCCGAATTGTCCTATTCGGGTATCCCGCATCCTTGATTTAGCGTCGAATTATTATGTATACCTAAAGACGCACTAAAACAAGGAGATTCATGAAGCCCGAAAGCCGTTCTCTCGGGCCTGTCGTCAATCTTGCCCGCATCCTGGCCGCATTCTTATTACTTCTGGTCGCCTTTGGCGCCAACGCCAGCGACTGCTTCAGTCTCTATTCAAAGTCCGGTGCAACGCCGGGGTCAAAAACCTGTCGCCTCGACGCGACCAGCAACACCCCTGGTGGCATGGGTAATTACGCCTGCATCAACGACCTCGCGTCGATTGATCTGTGGTGTTCGCTTCCCGCGACTGACGAACCCGAGCAGAGTTGCCCGGTCGCCGATCCCGTATACCCTGGTAGCGGCGCGGTCACGCTAATCGAAGCCGATTTCGTTAGCGGCGACGACAGGCCGTTGGAGTTCACGCGCACGTATCGGTCGAAGCCGCTCGCAAAGAATGCCAGCACGATGGGAGCGGCCTGGTTTCATAGTTGGCAGCGTCAGCTGGACCTGACGAATGCCAACAGTGGGAGTGCTTCAAAGGTTCTCGCGTACCGTGCGAACGGTGAGCCGGTTACGTTCAACTGGTCCGCGGGCTTCTGGCGCACGACGCCATATCGCGGCCTGTTTTTATCGCAAAACGGGACGAACTGGATCCTTTCAGATCCGAGCACCGGTGCCACCGAATCGTATTCGTCGCAAGGTTCTCTGTTGTCGGAGAGGATCCGAACCGGCTTCACTCGAACGCTGACCTATGACAGCACGGGGTTGCTCACAGCGATAACGCAGCATGCAGAGGGCACCAGCGCCGGCGCCGATCTCACGCTTCGGCTTGAGTACGACGACAAGCGCCGTCTTTCGCGCCTGAACGATCCGCTGAGCGGCATGACACAGTACGCGTATGACGTGAACAGCAATCTTGTCTCGGTCACGTGGCCCGATGGCAACGTGCTCCGGTATGCCTACGACGATACGAGGTTCAAAAGCGCCATAGCTTTTCATCGATCGCGGGGATGCTGCGCCCGACTGCGAGCAGTTCTTCGTCCGGCACTACCAGTTCGACGTGGGATGCATCCGGCAACCCGCTGAGTGAAACAAATCCGACCGGCGGCACTAAAATGAGTACAGCTATGACGAGACAGGCCGCGCCGTTCGGCTGGTGGTACGGAATGCGTCCGGCACAACCATCACCTCCGTACGATATGCCGATGCGACTACTAGCTTGATTCCTTCGATGATCGCGTCACCCTGGAAGGTGCGTGCGTTTGCCTATGACGTGCAGGGTAACGTGACGGGATTCAGCGAATTCGCTACCGATGATCCAACCGGTGCGAGCGGATTTGACGCTAAAGCGTCGGGACAGAAAAGGACAGTCGGTTTAGCCTACGACTCGTCAAATCGGGTGGTAACGGCTCTTGAATATTTAAATGGGAGCAAGACCGCTGAATGGTTCTACAGATATGACGAGACGGGCAATCTGCGTACTGCTAACGACAGGGTCTCAGGGTGGGTCATGGGCACGATGCGCAGGGACGCAGCGCACCGCGCTACCTATCTGGCCGGCGACAACCGTGAAGCACTTGTCACCTATAACGTGCGAGGGAAGGTAACGCAGTTCACCTATAACGAGTATCCCACTACATTGAATGGGAGCCTGTATCGATTTCTAGCTGTGAACTACGGCTATTCAGCTGACGGTCGAGTGGTATCGCGCACCGGTACGGTCGCACAAAACGAAGGTGGGTCCACGCCGATAGGTGCCGCGACGGCTATCAGTAGTGGTGAGATAGACCAGTGGATTAGCAATCTCGAGAGCGGTGCAAATCCGGCGGGGCCGACCGCCAATCGGACAGGATTGCTGCGCTCCTTGTTAGGCGCTTTGCCGGAGCCGGGGCTGCAGCCGATATGTATCGAATGCATGTTCAATCCTGCGTTGGACTGGGGGTGGGCGGTTTCCTCCGACAATGACGATCCGGCCACAGCGTATATTCGCGGCGACGGGCACTACGTCGTGCGCAACGACGTTGACGGCACGATCGTGCAAATATCGAACCGCCCCAGAGCCATTTGGTATCAACCCTTCTGAGGCTGGTATGAAGATCCAGGAAAAATTTTTGAGAAGTATCGGTCAGCGTCGATTGGTAAGCGCGGCGCCAGCAACGTCTTGACTGGAGACCGTGATCTTCAGGCTGCGGTGCGGAGCTGATCGGCGACGACCCACGGTGTGAGTTCGTCGATGCAGTTAATCTGTAAGCGTTCGTCTCGTGTTCAACCCAGCGCTTCCCTCACAAACTCCAGCCGATCCTGCCCAAAGAACATCTCTCCATTCACAAACATAGTAGGAGCACCAAACACACCACGCCTCACCGCTTCCTCCGTATTCTGCTTCAAGACCTCCTTAACCTGCGGGTCGTTCGCCAAAGCCTCAATCTCACTAGCCCCGAACCCCGCCTTCGCAAGCGTCGCAACCGTCACCTCGGATTCATTCAGATTCAGACCATCCACCCACATGGCTTCGAAAACCGCCTTCAACAACCCATCCAGCCGCTCAGGGTGCCGCATCTGCACCCCCGTGACCGCCCGCATCAGGTGCAGCGTGATGATCGGAAAGTGCGGATTGATCGTCAGCGGTACGCCATAACGACTCGCATGACGCTCGTAATCCTTCTCCACGTATCGGCCCTTGGCCGGTATCACCGCCGGCGACGCGTTGCCCGTCGCCTTGAATACGCCGCCCAATAACATCGGCTTGTAGACCAGCTCGGCACCCCGTTGCGCGCACAAGCCCGGCAGTTGCGTCCATGCCAGATAAGCCGCGGGACTGCCGACGTCGAAATAAAACTCCACCTGCTTTGCCATCTTGTCTCCGTTTTAATAAACGATCGTTCGTTAAATAAACGATAGAGTATCTGGCCATCAGCTGTCAATGCAATCGGACCAGAGCGGAAGCTCGAAACCTCAAGCCTCCCGCGAGGCGTCCGGCGCCGCCGTCGCTTCAATTTGCGCTGCAATGGTTCGGTCCAGCTGCGCGCGGCTTGCCTGGATGATCTCTTCCATCGCGCGCTTGGACGACATGCCGCGTGCCACCACGATCGTCCCGATCAACTGGCAGATGATCGCCCAGGCCACTTCCGGATCGCCCAAGCCTTCAGCCCAGCGGTCCTTCAGCGCCGTCATGGCGTTCTCGTAAAGCTTGCGCACGCCCGGTTCGGCCCGGGCGATCTCCGCTCCCAGAGCAGGCACGACGCAGCCCGATTCGGGATGCCGGACATGCCCCACCGTCAGGTAGTTATCAAAGGCCTTCGCCACCCATTCGAGCGGTTGTTCTCCTTCCTGCGGCGCAAGCATTTTGCCGCTGCGATCCAGCTCGTTGCCGATGATCTCGACGAATAGCTCTTCCTTCGAGCCGAAATGCGCGTAGAACGCGCCGCCGCTCAGGCCCGCCGCCGACATCAACGTGTCCACGGACATCGAGCCAAAACCGCGCTCCTTTGCCATCGCGCTGCTCAGTTCCAGCAGACGCTTGCGCGTCGCTTCCTTGTGACCCGGGGAATATCGCATGGTGTTTACCGTATCAAAAATGAATCGTTCATTGATTAGTATAGTTTTTTAGCAATGGAGACGGGGCAATTTGTCTTCTTCAACAACACTATCAAGCCTATAAGCCGTGATTTTTCACACCAAACTTCACCGGAATCGGGGTAAACCATCGGCTGGTCTTCCTGCAAAGGAAGGGGTATAAACAAACGATCGTTCACTAAAGGAGGTAATATGGCAAATGACGAACCGGCGCCGCAGGGCGTCGCGCTAGTGATCGGCGCGGGCGATGCCACGGGTGGCGCGATCGCGCGGCGCTTTGCACGGGAAGGATTGGTCGCTTGTATGGTGCGGCGTAGCGCCGAGAAGTTGCAGCCGCTCGTCGAGCAGATCGAAGCCGAAGGCGGCAGGGCAATCGGCTTCGCGTCCGACGCCCGCAAGGAAGAGCAGGTGGTCGAACTGGTCGAGAAAATCGAGCGGGAAGTGGGGCCGATCGAGGTGCTGGTCTTCAACATCGGCGCGAATGTGCCCTGCAGCATTCTTGAAGAAACCGCGCGCAAGTACTTCAAGATCTGGGAGATGGCCTGCTTCGGCGCCTTCCTCTATGGCAGGGAGGCGGCGAAGCGCATGGTGGCGCGCGGACGTGGCACGATTCTCTTTACCGGTGCGACGGCGAGCCTGCGCGGCTCGGCCAATTTCGCCGCGTTCTCCGGGGCCAAGCACGCGCTGCGCGGGCTCGCGCAAAGCATGGCGCGCGAACTGGGCCCGAAGAATGTCCACGTTGCCCATGTCGTCGTGGATGGCGCCATCGACACCGAGTTCATCCGCGAGAACTTCCCCGAGCGCTATGCGACCCGCAGCGACGACGGCATCCTCAAGCCGGAACACATCGCCGACAACTACTGGTATCTGCATTCGCAACCAAGAGATGCGTGGACCCATGAACTCGATTTGCGCCCTTGGCGCGAACATTGGTAAGCGAATGCGCGCATCACAGATCGTTAGCCTTGCTCACGGTCACGTCCCACCTGCGGCAGGCGCTCGGAGCCACGCAGTGACAAACTGCGCAACGGGGGCGCCGTCAGCAGAGGCTCAGCTTGCAGGATCTAACCGATCCCTTGCTCAGTGATTGCGCGGACGTCCACCTTCGAAGGCAGCATCCGTTGCTCGAATGCGCGGTCCGCGACCTTTTGTAACGCAGCGATGTCCTCGTCGCTAACCGGACGCTGCCGCAACGCCGAGCGGGCCGTGATGACTCTCGATGTCTCGATGGGCAAGCGTGTCACGGTGGCATACACCTGCGCATAGGCCTCCGGGTGTTCCACGGCCCATGCGCCGGCGCGCTGGAAGCGTCGTAGTGCGTCAGCCAGGGCCGGCCGCTTCGCCTGGTCGCCAGACGCCGCGCCTGATGCGGTAATGAACGCGAGGCCCGTGTTGATGCCGGTGCCGTCGCGCAACACCCGTGCGCCACGCTGCACGGCGGTGCCGTAGTACGGATCGAAGGTCGCCCACACGTCCAGTTGGCGAGCCTCGAACGCAGCGAAGGCATCGACGGGCAGCACAAAGCGCACGTTGACGTCGTCGCGCGTCAGTCCCGCCTCGGCCAGCGCGCCGTACAACTGATACTGCGAAATGCTGCCGCGTGCCGACGATACCACCACGGTTTTGCCCTTCAGGTCGGCCACATGCCGCAACGGCGAATCAGCCTGCACCACGATGCCGAGCGAGGTGGGCGTCCCCACCCGGGTCGCGACAATCTTCAGTGACGGATCGCCGATTGCGGCAGCCAGCACGGGCAGGTCGCCCGCCGGCGCCAGATCCACCGCATTCGCGCGTTGCGCTTCGAAGAGCGGCGCCGCGCCCTGGAAGTTCGCCCAGCGAAACGCATAGGGCGCGCCGTCAAGCACATGAGCCGCTTCAGCCAGCGCACGCAGACCGCCCGCCTGATCGCCGAACACGAGTTCCGGTGTAGCAGCATGCGCATCCGTCGCGCCGAACCACGCGGCAACCGGCGCAATGCCGCAGGCGGCGAGGGTATGCAGGACGCGGCGGCGGTCGGAGCGAAAGGCGGTCATCGGCATGGTTCCACGAAAAGGAGGATAGAAGCGTGCAGCGCCGCCCGCATAACCGCCGGAATGCGCCGTAGCGAAGCGAGGTTAGCAACGGCCCCGGGCCGCTACAAACATGCGATTGCGATATCTTTATCGACTATCAATATTTAACGAACGCATGTTGCGGTGCTACCTTTGATGCTCGTTTGACGCCCTGTCCGGGGTGTCGCCGCCGTTCTGCGCAAGATGCGCCCGGCGTACTGTCGATCCTCTGGGAGACCCATCGTGGCAGTCGAATTCATCGGCATGATCCAGACCCGCAAGGTCTCGGAAACGCACGCGCCGCAAGGTCCGGCGATAGATATCGGGTATCTGGAGCAGTTTGCGCGGGCGCATGAGGAAGCTGGTTTCGACCGCGTTCTCGTGCCCCATCATTCGACCAGTCCCGATGCGCTCCTGACTGTCGCGCGTGCTGCCAGCGTCACGCAACGGGTGCACTTCATGCTGGCCCATCGTCCCGGTTTTGTGGCGCCCACGCTCGCGGCCCGGCAGCTTGCCACGCTCGATCACTATTCGGGTGGCCGTCTCGCGGTGCACATCATCTCCGGCGGCGACGACGCGGAGCAGCGCCGCGACGGCGACTTCCTCTCGCACGACGAGCGTTATGCGCGGACCGACGAGTATGTCTCGATCCTGCGGCGCATCTGGACCTCGGACAAGCCGTTCGATCACGTTGGCAAGTACTATCGTTTCGAGCAGGGCTTCTCCGAAGTCAAGCCGTTGCAGCAGCCGCATCTGCCGGTGTACTTCGGTGGGGCGTCGGCGCCCGCGCTCGAGATCGCCGGCCGTCATGCGGATGTCTATGCGCTGTGGGGCGAATCGAAGGCGCAGGTGCGCGAGCAGGTGGCTCGAGTACGTGCGGAGGCCGCCAGACACGGGCGTACTGTGCGCTTCTCGGTGTCGTTCCGGCCCATTCTCGCGGATACCGAGGCCGCGGCATGGCAACGGGCCGACCGGATTCTCGACGAGACACGGCGGCTGCGCGCCGCTCAGGGTCTCGGCGTGGGTGGCCCGGCGCAGAGCGAAGGCGCACGCCGCTTGCTGGCCGCGTCGGGTGCGGCGGATCGAGCGGACGAGCGTCTGTGGACCGCAATCGCCAAGGAAATCGGCGGCCGTTCGAATTCGACCGCGCTGGTCGGCACGCCTGAGCAGGTCGCCGATACGCTCGCCGAGTACTACGCGCTGGGCGTGACGACCTTCCTGATCCGTGGCTTCGATCCCCTCGAGGATGCGCTCGACTACGGCCGCACGCTGATCCCCGCCACGCGCGAGCGCATTGCTCGTAGCGAACGTGTGGCAGCTTGAGTGGAGGCGCGATGACCGATCTTGTTTTGGCTGCCCGTGTTTCTGCAGACGCGCCGACGCTGCAACGTCATGCGCCAGTGCGCAAATTCTGGTTCGACGAGGCCCCGCCGCGGGCTAGCGTGGCGGAAGAGCGCCGCTACCGGCAGGAACGCCTGGCGGTAGCGTTTCGCCTCTTTGCACGTTACGGCTTCGATCAAGGGCTCGCCGGCCATATCACCGCACGCGATCCGGAATGGCCCGATCACTTCTGGGTCAACCCGTTCGGTAAGCACTTTAGCCGCATTCGCATCTCCGATCTGCTGCTGGTGAACGCACAGGGCGAGATCGTGGTGGGCGAGGGGCCGGTCAACCAGGCGGCGTTTGCGATTCACGCCGCCATTCATGAGGCGCGCCCCGACGTGGTGGCGGCCGCGCATACGCATTCGCTGTACGGCAAGGCGTGGTCGACGCTTGGGCGCACGCTCGATCCGCTCACCCAGGATTCGTGCGCGTTCTATCGGGACCACGCCTTGTTCGACGACTTTCGCGGCGTCGTGCTCGATACCGAAGAAGGCGCGCGCATCGCTGCCGCGCTCGGCGAGCATAAGGCCGTGATCCTGAAGAATCACGGCATCCTGACGGCAGGGCCGAGCGTCGAAGCGGCGGCGTGGTGGTACATCGCCCTCGACAATGCCTGCCACGCGCAATTGCTTGCCGAAGCCGCGGGCAAACCGCAACCCATCCCGCATGAAATCGCTGCGTTGACGCACGAGCAGGTGGGGCGGCCAGGCGGTGCGCTGTTCGCCTTCCAGAGTCTGCTCGAGGGGCTCGTCGCCGCCGAGCCCGATGTCTTTGACTAAGCACACTTCATGACTGTGCTTCGTGATACGCCGGTTTTGTACCGGCGCCGCTGTCTGCCGCTGTCGCGCGCCGGCACCGGTCTCTGACCCTCGCCGCAGGCCGACCCGGTACGGCCTGAACGCCGCGCGGTTTTTCGGCACTTGCCCTTAAATCTTCAATTCTCGATTCCTTGATTCAATAATGAGCCAATTCGTGCGGCATGCCCGCTTGTGCACGTTCGTCGAACAATTCGGCGCGCTGCTTGACGGGACGCCCGTCGAAGCCGAACTGTCCGGTAGCGGCGCCTGGCCGCGAGCTGACGCGCATCATTCCGTGATTCAAAAATGAGCCAATTCGTGCGGCATGACCGCTTGCGCACCTTCGTCGAACGATTCGCCACGCTGCTCGACGAGGCGCCCGCTGAAGCATCTCTACTCAATACCGGTGGCATCTATCTGCGCGAGTTGATCGCGCACGACGACTGGTTGCCCGAGGCCTACGCGCGCCCTGACCCCGAGCGCTACCAGCAGTACCTGCTGCATGCGGACTCGCGCCAGCGCTTTTCCGTGGTGAGTTTTGTCTGGGGGCCAGGACAGGCGACGCCGGTTCACGACCACACCGTTTGGGGGCTGATCGGCGTCTTGCGAGGTGCTGAAATCGCTCAGCCGTATTGCTTGAACGAACACGGCACGGTGATTGCTTCAGGTACAGCCAGGCGGCTCGAAAGCGGCACCGTCGATGCAGTGTCTCCACACATAGGCGATATTCATCGTGTCAGCAATGCTTACCCGGACCGCGTGTCGATCAGCATTCACGTTTATGGTGCAAATATCGGTGCGGTGTCGCGCTCGGTGTATCCGGAGCAGGGCGGCCGCAAGGCATTTATCTCCGGCTATTCGAATGACGCATTGCCGAATATCTGGAATGTATCGAGGGAGTTGGCAATTCCATGACACTTGAGACTGGGTTCCGTACCCGTACTTTCGAAGACGTGCGCCGAGCATTGCTCGAGCGCCGCGAAGTCGCGCTGCTCGACGTGCGCGAGGAAGATCCGCATGCACGCAGCCATCCGCTGTTCGCCGCCAACCTGCCGCTCTCGCGGCTCGAACTGGAGGCGCCGGTGCGCCTGCCGCGCCGTACCGTGCCGATCGTCGCGTTCGACAACGGCGAGGGTCTCGCCGAGCGCGCCGCGCGCCGTTTCGCCGAATTGGGCTATACCGATGTGACCCTGCTTGCCGGCGGTTTGCGCGGCTGGGCCGAGGCGGGTGGCGAGCTGTTCCAGGACGTCAATGCGCCAAGCAAGGCGTTTGGCGAACTGGTGGAAAGCGAGCGGCACACCCCGTCGCTCGAAGCGCAGCAAGTGCAGGCGCTGCTCGATGGCGAGGGCGATGTGGTGGTGCTCGACGCCCGGCGCTTCGACGAATATCAAACCATGAACATTCCGGGCAGCGTCAGCGTGCCCGGTGCGGAACTGGTGTTGCGCGCGCGGCAACTGGCGCCCGACCCGTCGACGCAGATTGTCGTCAATTGCGCGGGCCGCACGCGCAGCATCATCGGTGCGCAGTCGCTCATCAACGCGGGTGTGCCGAATCCGGTTGCCGCGCTGCGTAATGGCACGATCGGCTGGACCTTGGCGGGGCAGTCGCTCGAGCATGGCAGCGCCCGCCGTTTCGAACCGGTGACGGCAGACGCGGTGCGGGTTACGGCCGCTGCTGCCGCGCGCGCGGTAGCCGATCGCGCGGAGGTGGGCCGCACCTCGCGCGACGAAGCGCGCCGCTGGGCCGAGGAAGCGGTGCGCACGGTCTATCGTTTCGACGTGCGCTCGCCGCAGGAGTATCAGGCGAGCCATGTGCCGGGCTTTCGCAGTGCGCCGGGTGGCCAGCTTGTGCAGGAGACCGATATGTTCGCGCCGGTGCGTGGAGCCCGCGTGATTCTTGCCGATAGTGATGGCGTACGCGCCAACATGACGGCGTCCTGGCTCGCGCAGATGAATGTCGAGGTATATGTGATCGACGGCCTGACGGCCGCCGATTTCACCGAGGAGGGCGCGACGCCGGTGGTGCGCAATGCGGTGCCGCCGCCCGCGGTCGACGAGATTACCCCGGCCGGGCTCGCCACGCTGCTGGAGTCGCCCGGCACGGTAGTGCTCGATTTCACGGCGAGTGCGAACTATGTGAAGCAGCATATTCCGGGCGCGTGGTTTGCCTTGCGCGGGCAGCTCGCCGATGCGCTGGATCAGTTGCCCGAGGCGCAGCGTTACGTGGTGACCTGCGGGAGCAGTGCGCTAGCGCGCTTCGCGGCGCCGGAACTGGCGGCATTGACGGGCAAGCCGGTGCAGGTGCTGGCGGGCGGCACCCACGCGTGGATTGCCGAAGGCCTGCCGCTCGAGCAAGGCGAGACGCGCCTCGCGTCACCGCGCATCGATCGTTACCGGCGTCCCTATGAAGGTATGGATAACGCGCGCGAAGCGATGCAGGCGTATCTGGACTGGGAGTATGGGCTGGTGGCGCAACTCGCGCGCGACGGCACGCACGGGTTCCATGTGATCTGAGCGGCGCTAAGCAGCACAGTGCTGGGAAACGCCGGGGGCTTCGCGTTCCAGCCTGCGCGTTTTAAGCCCTCAGTTCAGGCTGTATTCAAGCCGCGCGTATCTGCGGCCGCGCCGCCTTGAACTGCCGTTCCACCGCCGCACCGAAGCGCTCCACCGGCTGCTGCAGCTTGCCCAGCACACGCGGGTGGACCAACCAGATGTCGATCAACGGCTTGAAGTCACTGACCGCGATCACGTCCAGCGCGGCCGCGTGACGACTCGCCTGCAATAGGGGCAGCGGCACCAGTCCAAGGCCGTTGCCGTCGGCGACGAGCTGCAACTGCAGTTCCGTGCCGAGCGTCTCCAGATTCAGCTTCAGCGCGAGACCGAGCCCCGCGAGCGCTCGCTGCAGGCCCTCGCGAAAGCCGCAACCATCCGGGTTCAGCACCCAGCCGATCGCCTGGCATTCGGCCAGCGTGTGCGGGCGTTTTTTCAGGGCGCCTTTCGGGCCGACCACCGCCAGCTTGATACGGCCGAGCGAGCGTGCGGCAAGCGGTTCGGCGAAGGCCTTGTTGGCCGGCAGCAGGATCGCGGCGGCGTCGAGTTCGCCGGCTTCTACCCGCTGCAGCAACTGGCTGCCCCAGCCGGTCGAAGCGCGTGCCTGCAGCTCTGGGTAGGCGGTGCGTAATTCGCGCATGGCTTCGGTTAGCGCGATGTCGGCAATCGTCTGCGCGACGCCAAGGCGCAGCGCGCCGACCGGCGGCGTATCGTTCGCCACCAGTTCGCGCAGGACGTCGAGCTCGCGCTGGATCACGCGGCACTGCTCATAAACGACGCGGCCTGTTGCGGTGGCTTTCAGCGGCCGCGTATTGCGGTCGAGCAGTTCGACGCCTAAGGCCTCTTCGAAATTCTGCAGCCGCCGTGTGATGGCGGGTTGCGTGAGGCCGAGGGTCTGGGCCGCCTCTTGCAGCGATTGCGCGCGCAGGACGGCGACGAACGCGTCGATATCGTCGATCTTCATGTTCAGCGGTGGTGTGGGAGAGCCGGTCAGCGTGCGTTCGATGATACCTGTAATGCGCGTTCTGCATGCCGCCTTGTGCGGCAATTTCCGCATATTTGCTTAGCAGAATAATGCGTTTGTCTTATACAGAGGCGTGCCGTATCGTCGTTGCTGATAGTGGCTTGCCGCGTGCAATGCGCTTGCTGAAGCCGCATTTACGCCGCAGTCCGAACCGACCCGTAACGAAGCCTATGACGACGACACGCTTTTTCTCCCTTTGGTCTTTCGTGGCGCACTCGCGCCGGGTGATTGCGCTGGCCGCACTGGCCGCGTTGGCCTCGTGGTCGGCCATGACCTGCGCCGCTGACTTGCCGGTGCTGAAAGTCGGCGACCAGTCCTTGCAGACGCGCGGCATTCTCGAAGCATCTGGACAACTGAAGGACCTGCCGTACCGCATCGAGTGGTTCAATTTTCCGGCGGCGCAGCCGCTTGGAGAGGCGTTGAACGCGGGTGCCGTGGACGTTGGCGGTCTCGGTGACGCACCGCTTGTGTTTGCGCTTGCCGCAGGTGCGCGGGTGAGGGCGGTGGCGGCGACGCGTTCGCAACCGGTCGATCTGGCGATCGTCGTCGGTGCGCATTCGCCCCTCACCGATGTAGCGAGCCTGAAGGGCAAGCGCATCGCCACCACGCGTGGCTCGATCGGCCATTTCCTCGCGCTCGCGGCGCTGAAGAAGGCACACGTACCGCTTTCCGACGTGACGCTGGTGTTTCTCGCCCCGGCCGATGCCAAGGCGGCGCTCGCGTCGGGCAGTGTCGACGCCTGGTCGGTGTGGGATCCATACACGGCCCTGAGCGAATCGCGCGATCACGACCGCATCCTCGCCAATGGCGTGGGTCTGTCCGAGGGGCTCAGCTATCAGGTCGCCACCGAGCGCGCGATTACCGACAAGCGTGCGCAACTAGCGGACTTCCTGCGGCGGGTGGCGCTCGGTCAGCAGTGGGCGCTGTCGCATCCGGAGCAGGTTGCCGCGATGCAATCGCGCGTGACCGGCCTGCCGCCCGATGTGCTGAAGACCGTCTATCAGCGCGGTCAGGTGCATCCGGTGGCGATCGACGAGAGTGTGATTGCCGCGCAGCAGCGTACCGCCGACACCTATGAAGCCGCCAATGTAATCCCCACGCACCTCGATGTGCGGGCCAGCTTCGACCGCAGTTTTCCTTTGCCCTAGGGAAACGCTGATTAATGTGTTGCCCGTTCGGCTTGCAGATGAAGCGGCGCCGAACTTTCCGGCTAACGAATCAAATCGGCGCTCATTTCGGTGAA
>NZ_FNCJ01000033.1 GCF_900100735.1 Paraburkholderia phenazinium
ATGAAGCCCCTTCATCAGCCTTCAGGTATCACCCACGGGCTCGAGTTCCTGATCGCCGAGAACTGGTCTGCTGATCAGGCGCTCGCTGTCGTCGAACTTATCGACGATCTCCGCGAGCGCATCGTCGGGCACTATCAGATTGCGCTCAACGAACTGCTGCGCGAACAGCGCTCGCCTCCTGGAAACCCTCACCCTCCTCGTGACAACGAGGCCGCCCCATTCTGACTAACGACCGGCACGCTCGACCATGGGCGCCAACGACTGACCACGGTTGTTGACGCTTTTACTCAACCTTGCGCCGCCGTTTAGTGTCGGATTTGCACCGCCGCTAACAAGCCTGCACGATGCGGTTTTGCGTAATCGGCAGCGCGCCGTGGGACAGAATCGCTTCGACAGTCGGGTAAGTCCCGATGACAGGCTATCCAAGGCGGCTTATCGCGAAATGGCACGATCATGCTTTTATTTACACCGCCAGTCCTCGCACGTATGATGGGCCGAACAATCATTCCAATCTGCCTCGCAGACCCCTCATCAAGGAGACGCCGGATGCATGTGAAAGATCTGTTTCAACTGGAAGGCAAGGTGGCGCTGATTACCGGCGGCTCACGCGGGCTCGGTTTGCAGATGGCCGCGGCGCTGGGAGAAATGGGCTGTCGCGTCGCGATTACCGCGCGCAAGGCCGACGAGCTGGGGGAAGCGAAAGCGCATCTGGAAGGGCAAGGCATCGAAGTCAAAACGGTGGTCAACGATCTCGCCAGATTCGAGAGGATTCCAGATCTTGTCAGCGAGGTGATGGAGACCTACGGCCACATCGATATTCTCGTCAACAACGCCGGCGCGACATGGGGCGCCCCGGCGGAGGACTATCCCGACGAGGCTTGGCACAAGGTCATGAACCTGAATATCAACGCGCCGTTTTTTCTGGCGCGCGAAGTGGGCAAGCGCAGCATGATCCCGCGCCGTGCAGGCAAGATCATCAATATCGCCTCCATCGCTGGCCTGAAGGGCGCGCCAGCGGGGATGAATACGATTGCCTACAACACGTCGAAGGCCGCTGCAATCAACTTCACGCGGGCGCTGGCATCGGAATGGGGGCGCCACAATATCAACGTGAATGCGATTTGCCCGGGGTTCTTTCCCTCGAAGATGTCGGCGGGCCTGCTCGCTACGATGGAACAATCGATCATCGCTCAGTCGCCGCTGCGCCGGCTCGGCGGCGAGGAGGATCTGAAGGGGGCGGTTGTGTTTCTTGCCAGTGAGGCTTCGCGCCATATTACCGGGCAGCATCTCGCGGTGGACGGCGGCTCGAGCATCGTGTGACGGCGCGCATAAGCACACAAAAAAACGCTAACTCCGATCGATAGCTTTGCATGGGACTGGAGACACTCATGTCCATGAACACTCTTCATTACGCACACTGGCCGGCTGGCGTGCCGCACCATCTGAGCTTGCCGCAGACCAACCTGTTCTATAACGCCGAGGTCTCGGCCACCCGCTTTCCGGATAAGCCGTTCATCATCTTCTACGACACGCCGGTGAGCTTCGCGCAGTTCAAGGAGGAGGCCGAGCGGATTGCGGGTTTTCTGCAGCAGGAGTGCGCCGTCAAGGCGGGCGACCGGGTGCTGCTGTACATGCAGAACAGTCCGCAGTGGGTGCTGGCCTACTACGGCATCCTGCGGGCCAACGCGGTGGTGGTGCCGGTCAATCCGATGAACCTGACCGACGAGGTGCGCCACTATGTGCAGGACAGCGGCGCGACCACCGCCATCGTGCCGCAATGCCTGTATGCGCAGATCGAGCCTTTGCTGGGCGACGGTCCCGAGCAGGGGCTCAAGCAGGCGATTGTCGCAACCTATAGCGATTACCTGAAACAACCGCCTTCGATCACGCCGCCAGAATTCATCAGCGCGCCGAGAAAAACGATCGACCATCCAGGCGTGACTCCATGGAGCACGGTGCTCGAACGGCGCCTGGCGCCAGGACCACTGACTGCGGGGCCGGACGACCTATGTGTTATGCCGTATACCTCGGGCACGACCGGTAAGCCGAAGGGATGCATGCACACGCATCGCAGCGTGATGAGCACGCTGGTGGGCTGCAGCGTCTGGTTCTCGGGATCGCAGGACAGCACGCACCTGTCGGTCCTGCCGATGTTTCATGTCACCGGCATGCAGGGCGGAATGAACGCGCCGTTGTATGTGGGCGCAACCATCGTCGTCTTGCCGCGCTGGGATCGCGACGCCGCGGCGCAGTGCATGCAGCGTTATCGCGTGACGTCGTGGCAGTCCATCTCGACCATGATGGTCGATTTTCTGTCGAACCCCAAGCTTGCCGAATACGATCTTTCCTGCCTCAGCGGTACGCGCGGAGGCGGCGCGGCGATGCCCGAGGCGATCGCCCGCAAGCTCAAGGCATTGACCGGCCTTGATTATGTGGAAGGCTACGGCATGTCCGAGACGATCGCGGCCACGCATATCAACCCGCCGCAGCGCCCGAAGCCGCAATGCCTCGGCATTCCGGTATTCGATCTCGATGCGCGCGTGATCGATCCGGCTACGCTGCAGGAAGTCGCGCAGGGCGAAACCGGCGAAATCGTCGTGAACGGTCCGCAGATCATGCAGGGCTATTGGCGCAATCCGAAGGGGACGGCTGAAGCGTTTATCGAGCTCGACGGCAAGCGCTTTTTGCGTACCGGCGATCTGGGGCATATTGATGAAGACGGTTATTTCTTCATGACCGACCGTCTTAAACGAATGATCAACGCGTCGGGTTACAAGGTGTGGCCGGCGGAGGTCGAGGCGCTGATGTACCAGCACCCGGGCATTCACGAGGTATGTGTGATCGGCGTACAGGACGAGCGTCGCGGCGAGACCGTGAAGGCGCTGGTGGTGCCTGCCGCGGGGCAGGCCGGTACGCTGACCGAAAGTGAGATCATCGCCTGGGCGCATGAGCACATGGCGCCGTACAAGGCGCCGCGGCTCGTCGAGTTCGTGACGTCGCTGCCGAAGTCCGGCAGCGGCAAGATTTTGTGGCGCAAACTGCAGGAAGAAGATGCCGCGCGAGTGGCCGCCGCTGCGGCTACGGCTGGCGGGAATCAGGCGTGACGTCGGTCGACATGGCACTAGCTCGACCGTTCGCCTGCATCGTTGAGGTAAGGCTGCTTATCCGAGGACACGTATGATCAATACCGCGCTCGACATTCCTGATGTCCGCCACCTGGTTTCGCCGGAAGAATGGCAGGTGCGCCTCGATCTGGCCGCGGCGTACCGGTTGGTCGCCCTGTTCGGTTGGGACGACCTGGTGTTCACGCACATTTCTGCGCGCGTGCCGGGGCACGACGATCAGTTTCTGATCAACCCCTACGGCTTCTTCTTCGAGGAAATCACTGCCTCGAGTCTCGTCAAGGTGGATCACCACGGCCAGCCCGTGATGCCGACGCCGTTCGACGTCAATCCTGCGGGATTCGTGATTCATAGCGCCGTGCATGAAGCGCGACGTGAAGTGACTTGCGTGCTGCATACGCATACGCCTCATGGCGTGGCGGTGGCGGCGCAGCAAGAAGGGTTGTTGCCGCTCTCGCAGCAAGCGAGCTTTGTGCTGACCAGTCTCGCTTATCACGCGTATGAAGGCGTGGCGTTGCGCGAAGCCGAGAAGGCGCGGCTCGTGGCGGATCTCGGCAGTGCCAACTACATGATGCTGCGCAACCATGGCTTGTTGACCTGCGGACGTTCGATACCCGAAGCGTTTCAGGCGATGTACCTGTTCGAAGCGGCTTGCCGGATTCAGATCTTCGCGCAGGGCGGCGGCAAGCTGACCGAAGTGCCGCAGTCGATTATCGACACCATGGGCGAGCAGGCCCGCGAGGTCAGCAAAGGGCAGGGCGCGAATCTGGTGTGGCCGGGGCTGTTGCGCCGGCTCGCGCGGCGCAATCCCGGGTACGATCTGTAGGGAATTAGTCCGTAGCCAGCATCACCATGTTCTCGTGCCGGGTGCCGCCAAGTTCAAAGTAGGTTATGCCGTCCTGCGTCATGCCTTGCGAGCGATAGAACGAGATCGCCTTGTCGTTTTGCGAGTTCACCGTGAGCCAGACCGAGCGGTTGCCTGTGTGCGACCGCGCGATGTCTCTGGCTCGGGCGAGCAAGGCCGAGCCTATCCCTTGGCCGGAAAACGAGGCCTGAACATAAAGTGTTTCAATCTCGGTGGTGATGTCGGCATGGTGCGAGCCGAAGCGGATCACGACATAGCCGGCGAGATTGCCGCCGTCTGCTGACTCAGCGATCAGTAAGGCGGCGTGAGGATCCTCGGCAAGAGCAAGGATTCGCTCAGGTGTGAAGGTCGCCAGCACATATTGCGCAATCACATCCGAGACGCCCGCCGCTGCATAGGTATGCACCCAGACATGCGCGCCGAGCACCGCGATACGCGGCGCGTCCTCTGGCCTGGCTGCTCGAATCGAGTACGGGGTAGTCATGGCGTTCGTTTAGGGGAATCTGCTGGTGAGCGCCATTCTATCGGTCGTCTCGGAGGTGACAAAGTCCTGGATCAGTCGGGCGACGTCGAGCGGCGACTCGAGCGGAGACAAATGGCCGGTCTGCGGCACCACATGCATGCGTGCGTGCGGAATGTAGGGAAGCAGTTTCGTCTGCAGTGTTTCGACGCTATCGACGCGGTCCTGTTCACCGGCAATGACAATGGCGGGGGCATCGATTGCCGCGACCTCGCGGGTGATGTCTTCGAAGCTCGTACGCAGCGGCCATGCAGCCTTGGCCTGCGGCGCGCCGCGCAGACTATCTTCGATTACCTGCTGACGATGTGCCGGGCTAAGCGGCCTGGCGGTGAGCATCTGATCCACCGCCATCTCGACCGAGGCGCGCGATGCGTAGGCAAGCTCCATCTCAGCGCGGATCTCGGCGGGCAGTTCGAGCGGAACCGGTGGGGACGGTGCAACCATCACCAGCCCGGCGAGACCTTGCGGACGCCGTGACGCCAGCAACTGGGCGATCTTGCCGCCCATGGAGTGCCCGACGAGGACGAACCGGTCGAGCTTCAGCGCGTCGATCACGCCTTGAGCATCGTCGGCGAAGTCGGCGAGTGCATAGCCGTCAGCCGGAGCATCCGAGTCGCCCCAGCCGCGATGATCCAGTGCTACTGTCCGGTACGCGTTCGGTAGTGCGGCGATGACGTCGCGCCATGTCCGCGACGAGCCGCCCCAGTAGTGCAGAAAAACGATGGCGGGCGTACCGCTGCCCTGATCGTTGACGTGAATGTGAATGCCGTTTGCCAGGATCTTCATTGCAATGCTCCGTCGCTACCCAAGGTGGTTGGATCCCGTGTCTTCCGGACCCTGAAGCGATGGTAGATTGGATCATTGGGCGCGATAATCCCGTATCCAGTATCATCACTCAATCATAAAATTCCCGAATGGGTGCGCAATGGATCGTTTTGCGAGCATTGCCGTATTTGTAGCCGCGGTCGACGAAGGCAGTCTGGTGGCGGCCGGCAGGCGTTCCGGCTTGTCGGCTTCGATGGCGGGCAAGTATCTCAGCGCGCTGGAGGCCGATCTGAATGTGCGCTTGTTGCAGCGGAGCACACGCAGCCTGAGCCTCACAGACGCCGGCCGCGCCTACTACCTCCGCTGCAAGCGGATTCTTGAAGAGATGGACGACGCCAACCGCGAGGCGAGCGACGCGCATAGCACCGCGCGTGGAACCTTGCGCGTCGCGGCGCCGGTCACGTTCGGCGCGATGCATCTGGGCGACGTAGTGGCGCGCTACCTCGAGAACCATCCCCATGTGAACGTCGAGGTGTCGTTGGACGATCGCTACGTCGATCTGCAGAACGACGGCATCGATGTCGCGATCCGCATTGGCCGTTTGCCGGATTCGCAGCTGGTGGCCCGGCGTCTCGCGCCGTGCCGGATGACACTGTGTGCCTCGCCAGCATTCCTTGCGCGTGAGGGCGTGCCGAGCAAGCCGGAGGATTTGCGGCGCGCGCCGCGACTCGCCTTCAACGAGGCCGTCTCGATCTCAGGGTGGAAGCTGACGGACAAAGCGGGCCGCGAGCACGTGATCGATGGACCCTATCGCATGCAGGCCAACAACATGCAGATGTTGCTTTCGGCTACGCTCGCCGGTGTCGGAGTGGCCTATGGTCCCACCTTTGTTTTTGGACCGCATATCCGCGCTAAAGAACTGGTTGAACTGTTGCCTGGCTATCGAGCGCCTGAATTGACGGTGCATGCGGTTTATCCGACCGCGCGTTATGTGCCATCGAAAGTGCGGCGTTTCATTGACTACCTCGCTGAAGCTTTCGGCGATAAACCGTCGTGGGACGAGTATTAGCGGAGCGCGGCCTGGACTTTTGCCGCGTGCTTATGGGCGTACGACATAGTGTGTTTAACCTCAAGGAGATTGGTATGGCGCATGGCGAGCACAAGTACAAGGTCTCAGTGCAGTGGACGGGTAACCGCGGTAGCGGCACGTCGGGTTATCGCGACTACGGCCGCGACCACACGATTAGCGCCGGTAGCAAGCCGGACATTCCGGGCTCGTCGGACCCCGCCTTTCTAGGCGACGCTGCACGCTGGAATCCTGAAGACCTGCTGGTCGCCTCCGCATCCGCGTGTCACAAGCTTTGGTACCTGCATCTGTGCTCGGATGCGGGCATCGCGGTGCTGGATTACCGCGACCATGCGGAAGGCACGATGGTCGACGGCGCACAACACGGCCAGTTTACGCAGATCGTGCTGCACCCACATGTGACGATCCGCGCAGGGGATGACCGTGAGTTGGCGGAGCGTCTGCACCATGTGGCACACGAGAAGTGCTATATCGCGAACTCGGTCAATTTCCCGATTGTGTGCGAGCCGAGTATCGAGCTTGCTGCAGCCTGAGGGTTTGTGAAACTGATGTGAGCGTGCGGGCCTGATTCGTGGATGGTCCGCAAGTCCCATCGCATCAAGCGGGTAGGCCGTTATCGCTTCTGCGCTGAAAGCAGATATCGTCAACCGCCGGCTCCAGCGGTGCGGTGGCACGGTCGATCACACCTTCCGCATTGCGCTTAAATGTGAACTGGAGCGTGGGGAAGAAGCGTCCCAGTCGCTCTTCCCCATCTTGCTTGAGATCGAACGTCTCGCCATCGCGGCATAGCAGCGTGCCGGCCAAGCCACCCCAGCACCAGCGCAAGCCCTCGCTTTCTGCGGATACCACAAGCTCGCCATACGCCGGGTGCGCGTATTTGCCGGCGTAGTGCGCAAGGGGCAGATTGGGTTCGCTGCGCTGAGCGTCGAATGCTTCGCGCTTGCGCCGCTCGGTCTCTTCCGCTTCGAGTGCCTTGACGCGCTCGGCGCGAAACCTGTCCGGCCAGTCCAGAGGCTCTCGCGAACGCAACTGGTCGAAGATCGTATAGCTAAGCAACTGGCGCACGTTGCTGGGATCGCAGTTGGTCAGGATCGCCACGCCGATTCCATGGTCGGGCAACATGCTCATCATCGTGCCCCAGCCGAGCGTGGAACCGGTATGCGAGACCGTCCGATCGCCGCGATATTGCCCGCAACCGAGCCCCAGGCCGTAATGGCATGCGCCGATCTCGCTGAACCCGGAGTCTCCCTCAAACACGTGCGATGCCATCATCTGCTCGACCACGTCTTGGGAGAGCAATTGCACGCCATTTACGCGCCCCTTGGAAAGCAGGAAGCCTAACCACTTTGCCATGTCAACGATAGAGGCATTGATCCCACCGGCCGGCGTTGTCTGTATGGGCCATTGCTTACCCCGGTAGGCGTGGCCGGCTTCGATTGGATGGGGGTGGGCGTGGTCGTTGGAGGCCTCCAGCTCGCTCAATGAAAAGCCGAAATTCGTAAAACCCAATGGGCTCAGCAACCGGTCTGTGGTAAAGGCTTCCCAGCTCTGTCCGCTGACCCGCTCCGCGACGGCACCCGCGACAAGATAGCCGAGATTGTTGTATTGCCACACCTCCCGCAGCGCCTTGTTTGGTTGCAGATAGCGCATGGCCTCCAGCATGTCCGCCCGCGAGCGCGCGCCCGGCAGCGACCAGATCCTGTCGTGACGCGGCAGGCCGCTTTGATGGGTCAGCACGTCGTGTACGGTGAGTTGTTCCGAAGCGAGCGGATCTTGAAGCTCGAAGTCCGGCAATACATCGCGAATGCGGGTGTGCCAGTCCAGCTTCTGCTCATCCACCAGCAGCCCCAGTCCGGCAGCAGTGAACGATTTGGTCAGAGAGCAAATCATGAACTGCGTGTCGAGCGTAACGGGCAAGCCACTTCCCATGTCGCGCGTGCCGTATGCCTTCAGCTTGATGATGTCGTTGTTTTGCATCACGGCGAGCGCAAGTCCGGGCACATCCCAGTGCGCCATGGCTTCTTCGACAAGACCGTCCAGCTTGCTCAAATCGGGCACGCTCATTTGATCTGTTCCTCCGTGATGGGTGTTTGGAGAATTATGCGATTCGCATAGATGGAGTCATCGCTGGGGTCGGGCGTATGCCTTTACAACGTGACGACGCCACGTCCGAGCTCGATCACACGACCGCCAACCCGGATTTCTCCACTGGTACCGACCGAAAGGCGCATTAACGAAGGGCGGCCGACCGCTTCACCTTGCTCGACCAGAAAACTGGCTGGCAACGCGTGCCGGTTGGCAAGTAGCCACCCGCCCAGGTTCGCGCAGGCCGACCCGGTACCCGCGTCTTCGAGGACAGCACCTTGCTGGACGAAGAAGTAGCGGGACAGCACCTTGTGTGGATTGTCCGGGTCGAATGCAAACACGTAGGCTGTCTTGCGGCCGAGAATGCTTTGCGGCCAGCTATCCAGGCGTGTACTGTCGGGGCGCGCCCGGCGCACAGCGTCGATGCTGTTGAGGGCGACAAGCAGGTGATGCGCGCCGGTGTCGATCCATACGGGTGAGGTGAGCAGATCGTCTTCACGCAGGCCGAGCAGGGCCGCTGTCTCGGCATCGGACAATTCACAGGCGGCAGTCTTCGGTTGCCCCGCGTGCGGTGCGGCGAAGGTCCACACGTCGCCGTCCGCGCGCACGGGCACAACTCCGGCCTTGAATTCGAGCTTAAGGTCGTCACCGGTCTTGAAGAGGTCCCGGACTACGTGCGCGCTGCCGAGCGTGGGGTGCCCGGCAAAGGGCATCTCGTAGCCGGGCGTGAAAATGCGCACCCGCGCCTGGGCACGCTCCGATGGCAAGACGAATGTCGTCTCCGAGAGGTTGAATTGCCTGGTGAGTGCCTGCATGGTGGAGTCGTCCATACCGCGTGCATCTTCGAACACGCAAAGCCCATTGCCACCGAAGGTAGATTCGGCAAACACATTGAGCAGGCGGAAAGCATAAGTAGCCATTCAATTCTCGCGTAAATGAAATGAGGTGCTCGGTAGTGCGTGAAGTTACTTGCCGGGAATCAGGATCGACAGAATCAGATCGATTTCCTTCTGCGTGACGTGCGCTCCTTCGAGGGTCGAATAGCCGACGAAGGCCCAATAAGACCATCGCCCCAAGGTTTGGGCCTCGGCTTTAGTCCGTCCTGCACCCCGCAACAACGTGGTCAGCCAGGCCAGCCGACAACCAGTCTTCCTTGCTTTTCTTATCATCCATATATCACCATACCGCAGGGTATTGAAACTTGAGCCGCTAAGTGCGACTCTCCATACCGACCGGTATTGAGCCGGTATGTTCGATGACGCAGATGCGCTTGCGCCGTCGCCTTTGACTCTGCAAGCCATCCTATAGTCATGCTGAAACCTATCACAAACGACCTGTGGCACCTGCAACATCAATTCGTGGCGAGTGGGTTGAGTGTATCGTCGCGTATGACTGTGGTGCGACTGCGAGATGCATCTTTGTGGCTGCATTCCCCCGTTCCCCTTACTGCGGAGGTTTGTGCCGAACTGGCTGCGCTTGGGACGGTACGGTATATCGTGGCGCCGAGCAAAGCGCATCATCTGTTCGCGGGGGACTGTGCGGCGCAGTTTCCCGACGCCATTCTGTTCGGTGCGCCCGGTCTGCAGAGCAAGAGGCCGGACTTGAAGCCTATGCGCGAGTTAAGCCGGACGGTCGAACCGGAATGGGCCGGCGATCTGGAGCAGATCTTCTTCGACGGCATTCCGTTCGGTAACGAAACCGTGTGGTTTCACAAGCATTCGCGCACGCTTATCGTGACGGATCTGTGCCAATGGTGGCAGGGCGAATTGCCGTTCGCCGCGAAGGCGTTTGCTGCGCTGACCGGCGTGCGTAACCGGCTGGCGGTGCCGCGGACCATTCGGATGCTGGTCAAGAATCGCGAGGCTGCGCGTGCGAGTGCGGAGCGGATTCTCGCGCTGCCCTTCGAGCGTTTGATCGTGGCTCATAACTCGATCGTTGAGGACGACGCGCATCGAACGGTTCGCAAGGCATTTGAGGTTTTCACTAAAGGTTAAGCTAGACGAAGGCTCGCCGCGTCTGCGTCCGCAGGCCGTTTACTTCAGGTATGGCGAGTTGTATCATGCTTTCTCACCGAATTTGAGAATTCTCAAAATCCATGAGAAAGCCTGAGACAATCGAGCCGGACCCGTGGCATTTTCCCCGGCCAGAGCTGGCAGAGACCTATCTGAAGGCTTTCCATCTGAAGCTTTCGTCGGCCCGCGGTCTGTTCGCGCGCCGCCGCATGGGCAAGACCGAATTCCTGCGCCGCGACCTTCTGCCGGCGGCCCTTTCCGCAGGCTATCTCATAGCCTACACGAACCTCTGGGACAACCGTTCCGCGCCCGACGTCGCCTTGGTGGCGGCCTTGACCGATGCGCTGGAGCCGCAGGGCGTGAAGTCGGTGCTCGCGAGGCTTGGCCAGCCAATGAAGAAACTCAGGGCCAGCGCGAAGATTCCCGGCGGCGTGGAGGGCGCGCTGGAGGCCGAACTGGCTCAGCCAGGCGTCGACAAAACGGAAGCTTTGCGCGAGGTTCTCAAGCAGCTCGACCGCCAGAAGAAGCCGCTCCTGCTGGTTATCGACGAAGCGCAGGTGCTCGCCCGTGCGCAGCACAGCGACTTTGCGCATGCGCTGCGCGCCGCGCTCGATATTCGCAAGGAAAGCATCAAGGTTATTTTCGCCGGCAGTTCCGAAACCACGCTGCGCGAGATGTTCGCGCGCGCGTCGGAGCCGTTCTATAACTGGGCTCCGCTCGAGGCTTTCCCGCTGCTTGGCGACGAGTTCGTGGCCTTCACCATCAAACTGATGAACAGCATGGCCAAGCACAGGCTCACGCTGGCACAAGGCAGGCGTGCGTTCGATGAGTTGCATTGCACGCCCGAGTTTTTCAAGCGCTTCGTCGAACGGTACATGCTTTACCAGCCGCAGGGTGAAGACGCGGCGCTGGCCCATACGAAAGCTTCCGTGTTTTCGGACGAACACTTCCTCAAGCAGTGGACCGAAATGAACCCAGCCGACCAGGCCGTGATCACGATGCTGTCCCGCGGTCAATCCGACCTGCACGCCAAGGAAGGCATGGCCAGGTTGTCTGCGATCCTCGGCAAGCCCGCGACGCGAAACACGGCTGGCCATGCGCTGCGACGACTGCAGTCGGAGAACATGGTGACGCGCCTCGCGCTTGGCGACTACCGTATCGAGGATGAAGCTTTCGCTGAGTGGATTCGCCGGCGTACTGCGGCCAGGCACTGACACTAGCCTCGGCACGCGCTAAGGGCCGTGCCTGCGTCACCTTTGCATTCCACTCCACCGGCCGGTATCGTGTTGAACTTCGTCGGCCCGTTTGGCCGGCAACCTGCGGAGCCGATACCGGCAGCCGCGCAACGAACGAGAGTCAAGACGTGGGCGAGTGGGACACCGGTTATGTTGATGAAATTGCATACACGTTCGGCTATTGCGACGAGCTGAATCCACTACGGCTGACGCTTCCCTTGCTGCATGCCGGATTGGCCCCGCCGATCGTGGATGCAGCGTGCGAACTGGGCTTCGGCCATGGCGTGAGCGTCAATATTCATGCAGCGGGGTCGACCACGCAATGGTATGGCACGGATTTCCATGCGCCTCATGCGAACTTCGCGCAGCAACTCGCGGACAGCGCCGGGTCGCAGGCGCAATTGTTTGGTGAACGCTTTTCGGAGTTTTGTGCGCGGGACGATTTGCCGGATTTCGATTTCATCGGTATGCACGGCATCTGGAGCTGGGTCTCCGACGAAAACCGCGCACTGCTTGCCGATTTCATCCAGCGCAAGCTCAAAACCGGCGGTGTGCTTTATCTGAGTTACAACACCCAGCCCGGCTGGACGGCGATGCTCCCCGTGCGCGAATTGATGCACCAGCATTTCCAGCTCGCAACGCTCAACGAATCGCAAAGCGGCGTGCTGGGCGAAGAGCGCATGCAGGCGCGCATCAAATCGGCGGTCGGTTTTGCGCAGGCCGTATTTGCGGCGCAACCCGGCTATGCGGTGGTCAATCCCTTGCTGGCCGAACGCGTGGAAGCGTTGTCAGGCGAGAGCGCAACATACCTCGCGCATGAGTACTTCAATCGTGACTGGCATCCCATGTCCTACTTGCAGGCGGCGTCATCGCTGATAGCTGCTGGTTTGACGTATGGGGGCTCAGCGGACTATCGCGATCACGTCGACGCGCTCAACCTCACTGCGGCACAGCGCACCTTGCTGGCAGAAATTGCGGACACAGGTTTGCGTGAGACGACGCGCGATTTCTGCGTGAACCGCTCGTTGCGGCGCGATTACTGGGTCAAGAACCCTCGCACGCTCGGTGACGGCGAACGTGAAGCGGCACTGCGCGCGCATCGTGTGATTCTCGCCTTGCCGAGAGCGGCTGTTGTGCTCAAGGTGCGCGGTGCGCTCGGCGAAACGGCGTTGCCGGAGGCGCTGTACGGCCCGATTCTCGATGCGCTGTCCAACCATCTGCCCGCCGCTCTGTCGGAGATCGAGAATCGCGTTCGCGCGCACGGCATCGACCTCGCACAGATTGTCGAGGCTGTGATGCTGTTGATTGGCATGGGCGCGTTGCTAAACGCCCAGGAGGATGCGCAAGTTGCCGCAGCTCAACCATCGGCAGCGAAGCTGAATGCGGCGATCTGCGAAGGGGCGCGCCATCGTGACGAGGTGCAATTTCTGGTGAGCCCGGTTTCGGGTTCGGGGATATTTATGCCGCGCATCGCTCAACTATTTCTGCTAGCGAGATTGCAGAACCTGCAGCAACCGGCGCAATGGGCTGAATTCGCGGCAAGCGCGCTGGGTTCGGGTGCGGAGGCGGCGTCAGCAACAACCACAACAGCAGCGGCCAGCTCAGCGGCAGAGCCGTCGCTTGCCGAACTGACCGCAAAAGCCCACCGCTTTGCTGAGGTTCACCTGCCGATACTGCAGGCGCTGCGCATTGCGTGAGAAGGACGCAGCTTAGTTATCCGCTGGCTGCAGCATCAGGAGTGCGATCAAGCGCGCGATTTCGGTGCGCATCTCGCGGCGATCGACGATCATATCGATAGCCCCCCGCTCCAGCAAAAACTCAGGACGTTGATAGCCCTCGGGCAACGTCTCGCGCACGGTCTGCTCGATGACCCGTTCGCCCGTGAAAGCGATCAGCGCCTTTGGTTCGGCTAGCACGACGTCACCGAGAAAGGCGAAGCTTGCCGAGACTCCGCCGGTGGTCGGATCGGTGAGCACGGAGATGAAGGGGAGTCGCGCGTCCGCCAGCCGGGTCAGGATAGCCGTCGTTTTGGCCATCTGCATCAGGGAGTACACGCTTTCCTGCATACGCGCACCGCCCGACGCCGAGATGCAGATAAACGGCGCGCGCTGCTCCAGTGCTTCTCGGACCCCGCGCACGAAACGCTCGCCGACGGCCGAACCCATTGAGCCCGCCATGAAGGAAAAATCGAAGCATGCGGCGACCACGGGGATCGAGTGCATTGAACCGCTCATCACGACAAGGGCATCCGTTTCGCCCGTGTTTTCCAGCGCCTCGCTCAAGCGGTCTGGATAAGGGCGCTTGTCTTTGAACTTCAACGGGTCGACGGGCAGAATCTCGCGGCCAATCTCGCGGCGACCTTCAGCGTCGAGCAAATGGTCGAGGCGTTCGCGGGCGCCGATGGGCATGTGGTGGCTGCATTTCGGGCACACATGAAGATTGGCTTCAAAGTCGTTGCGATACAGCACGGTTTCGCAAGCGGGGCACTTCAGCCATAAACCTTCCGGCATGACCTTGCGGCGTTGCGGATCGGTTTGTTTGATCTGCGGTGGCAATACCTTATCGAGCCAATTCATACCTTCTCCAGCGGAAATGAGCCTAGATCGCCTCTGCCACCCTGACGATCAACAGCGCTGCAGGGATCAGCATGAGCTGCGCGAGGACCGTGCCTGCCACGCGAGCGCCGATCAGCGTTGTGATCGCGCGGCGGAATCGGTTCTCTGTAACACGTCCTTCAATGACGTCGTCGGTCATGACCGAAATTTGCGGATCGATGATAACCGTCAGCACGATGGTCGCAACCCCGTTGATGACCGACGACAGATTCGAACAGGTCACGCGCAACTCGGGTTTCAGAAATCCTGCATAGAGCGAGGCGAATACGCCCACCGTCCATAGTGCCATCGCCAGTACATTCAATACGATCACCTTCCCTGAGACACCTGAACCGCTCGACAGTTGCGTGACATTGGTGCGGGAGGGAAGGCGTGCGCCATGGCGAATATAAGCGATCCCGCCGCGGCTGAACACGTGTAGCGCGAGCTGCGGGAGCGAGCGATGGGCCTGGAAGTGAACTACGGCGCGGCTGAAGTAACGCTGAAAGGTGGGATTGAGGAGCGCGCCGACGATGGTGGCAAGCGTCGCCGCGAGCAGGAGCAGGCGAAAATCGCCAAGCATGCCTTGCTCGATGTGGCGGGCAAGATCCTCTTCGACGCGCTTCGCCAGAAATGGACCCTGAAACGAATTCGCGGTGCGGGAGACGAGGGCGATGATGCCGAAGAGTGCGAACGAGACGGCAATGCGCCGGGTTCGTACGCCAGCAATGCGAACTGCATAGGCTAGCGTTGCGATGACATGAATGACAAAAGTTAGCGCGCAGATAATCAGTAGCTGGGTGTCCATGATCAGGGCGGTAGTCGTCGCCCTGCCAGTCTACCTGAGGCCCGGATGCCATCCGTGACGACGTCCGCAGTCTATGCGCAATGAAGCGCTCTGCTCGAGATCCGCTACTGCCTGCGGGTCAGGCCCGCTTGCGGTTGACCGCGTGATACGGTTCGCCAGCGGTGAACCGGTCCAGCCGGTCGCTGGCCTCGGTAATGGCCCACATCGGAGCCTTCTGCAACTGAAAGTCGTAAACCGTCACAATTGCCGCGAATACGTCGTAGCCGGCGCGGTCGAGCATCCATTCGCCCGTTGCACGGCCACGCTCGAAGCACGCCGCGCTAAGCGCGTCTGCCGTACGCAGCGCCTCGGACGTCAGCGTTCCGTAACCCGCTTCGACGATAAAGGCGACCAGCAGCATCGCCTGCGTCACCGTCTGGGCGGCGCTGACGCTGCCTTTTCCGCGCCGCAGAGCGTCGAGCGCGAGATGGACCTGCAGGGCGAGCCCCTCCGCGGTATCCCTCGGGAGCGGCAGCAGCATGGCCTTGGCGGCGCGTGCGCGGGCGGCCTGGGTGTTGCCGGAAAACGGAATTGTCTTGGCCATGAGCGGGTCGTTAAAGGTTGGCAGATGCAATAACGGCTTCTTAGCCAAAAGCTTAAGGCCCATTTGTGCCTTGATTGGCCGCCGCGCAAGGCGCACCTCGGGCCAGAACCCGCCTCGCCCCGTGGGTCTAGACCAGCGGTTCGACGAATTCCCGACGATCGAACGGCGCTTCGTAGGGCTCGGGCCAGAATTCGACCGCGCGCGCGATCTTGCCGTCCGTCACGGTGAAGAAGGAGATAGCCCGCGCGACCTGCACCCCGTCGGTAATCGACACGTCCGATACCGCCTCTTGCTCGCCGCAGACGAGGCGGTTGATCGTAAACGTCCACGGGCCGTGCGCGGGATAGGCCGTATTGAGCAGCGCGAAATTCCTCGGGCCTCTGATGCGCTCGTTGGACTGCGGCCATTCGAGGATGAAATCGTCGGCCATGACCGACGTCGCGGCATGAAAATCGTTGGTGGCCATGAGGCGCCAGAATTCCCGGACTACTTGAGATGTGATTTCGACTGTGCTGGTCATGTGCTTTCAAGCCTCGACGTATTGCATATGGGGCGATTCCCCCATCAACAGTGCCCGGTTTGCATCCGCAGCGGCGCGCAGGTAGTCCCACAACGAGGTGATGCGCCGCAGCTTGCGCAGGTCCTCGCGGCAGCAGATCCAGAAATGCCGCGTCACCGTGATCTCATCAGGCAGGACGGGCTCAAGCAACGGATTCTGTTCAGCCATGAAGCAGGGCAGTATGGCGAGTGCATTGCCTTGCAGTGCAGCGTGATATTGGGCGATCACACTCGTGCTGCATAGATTGGCGCTGGCGTTCGGGATGGTGCGGTCCAGATAGAGCAACTCCCGGCTAAAGGCGAGATCGGCAACATAGCTGATAAACGCATGACCGTGCAGGTCCGCCACCGTTTTGACGGGAGGGTGGCATGCCAGATAGTCCCGCGTGCCATATAGCTTGAGACGGTAGTCGCACAGTTTGGTATAGACGTACTGGCCGCGCTCGGGCCGCTCCAGCATGATCGCCAGATCCGCCTCGCGCTTGGACAGGCTGACGAAATGCGGAACGGGTAGCAGGTCGATCGAAATGTCCGGATGCTGGCCGGTAAAGCGCGCCAGTTGCGGCGACAGAAAAAAGCAGCCGAAGCCCTCGGTAGAGCCGATCCGCACATGTCCTGATAGCGAGTGAGCGCCGCCCGTGAACTGTTCAGCCGCCGATTGGACTGTGGTTTCCACGGCGTCGGCATAGGCGAGCAGACGCTGCCCATCCGTGGTCAGCACGAAACCATCGGCCCGCGACTTGTCGAACAGCACGGTGCCGAGCGCCGCCTCCAGTTCCCGCACGCGGCGCGCCACGGTGGTGTGGTCCACCCCCAGACGTTTCGCCGCGCCGCTTGCCCGTTGGGTTCGCGCCACTTCGAGGAAGTAGCGCAGGTCATCCCAGTTCAAACTTTGCATCCCGTCTCCAGCTCGTGTTTTTTTGCATATCGGATGGGCTTTTTCATCTCTATACCGTGGATATTCGAATAACTATACTCGGATGCACGTCGCTGGGACAACCACGGCACAGGCGGCCCGCGCCATCCGCGCGACCGGCAAGCCTACAAAAAATATCGGAGACAACAGGATGCAGATGCAATCGACCCCCGACCGGGCGGCAGTTGCCGCACAGCTTCCGAGGAGCGCCAAGGATTACCTGATCGCAGGGTGGGCCAGCATGGCCGGCACCACGATCGAATGGTATGACTTCTTCCTGTACGGCACGGCCGCCGCGCTCGTATTCAACAAGATCTTCTTTCCCACGCTCGATCCGATCCTCGGCACCCTGGCCGCGTTTGCGACTTATGGCGTGGGCTTCATCGGCCGTCCGATGGGCGGCATCGTGTTCGGCCACTTCGGCGACCGCATCGGCCGCAAGTCGATGCTGCTGGTCACGCTGCTGCTCATGGGCATTCCTAGCATGGTGATCGGCCTGATTCCGTCCTATCAGAGCATCGGTTTCTGGGCCGCCGGGTTGCTGGTGGCGATGCGCTTCCTGCAAGGCATGGCCGTCGGCGGCGAGTGGGGTGGCGCCGTGCTGATGGCGGTGGAACATGCGCCGCCCGGACGCAAGGGCTTTTTCGGCAGCTTGCCGCAAACCGGCGTGGGCTTCGGGCTGATCCTGTCTTCGCTTGCCATGGCGGCTGTCACCGCGCTGCCTGAAGCGGATCTGCTCGCATGGGGCTGGCGCATTCCGTTTCTCGCCAGCATCGCGCTGGTGGTGATCGGCTGGGTGATCCGCGTGCGGGTGCCGGAGTCGCCGGACTTCGAGCGCGTGAAAGCACTCGGCAAGCCGGTCAAGGCGCCGATTCTCGACGCCATGCGCCGCCATCCGCGCGAGCTGCTCATCATCATCGGCGCACGCGCTGCGGAGAACACCTGGTTCTATCTGGTGGTCGCCTTCGCGCTGGCCTATGCCGCCAATCAGTTGAAGATTCCCAAGGCAAGCATCCTGCATGCGATTACCGCAGGAGCTGTGCTGTCGCTGTTCACGATGCCGTTTTGCGGCTACCTGAGCGATCGCATCGGGCAAAAGCGTCTGTTCCTGACCGGTCTCGTCATCATGTGCCTGTTCGCCGCGCCGTTCTTTGCCATGCTCGGCACGCGCGATCCGCTCACCGTCTGGTGGGCGATGGTGCTCGGCGTGGGCGTTGTGTTCCCGATTCTGTATGCACCCGAATCGCAACTGTTCGCTTCGCAGTTTCCCGCTGAGATTCGCTATAGCGGCATCTCGCTGTCGGTGCAGATTGCCGGCGTGATCGGCGGCGGCATCGCGCCGATGATCGCCACCGCGCTGCTCGCCGTGGGCGCCGGGCGTCCGCACTACGTAGTCGTCTATATGGTGGCGCTAGGCATCGTCGCGCTGATCTGCACGCTGCTGATGCGCCCGCGAGCCGACGGCTAGTCCGCCCTCGATAACTCACTGACCTTATTTACCCATTCGAACCCAACCAAGAGAGTCGATCATGAATGCTGTTACCCAGGCGTCGAACGCGAACGTCAGCACCGTCAAGCTGTTGATTAACGGCGAGTTCGTCGAATCGAGCACGCGCGAATGGCGCGATATCGTGAACCCGGCGACTCAGGAAGTGCTGGCGCGCGTGCCGTTCGCCACTGCCGAAGAAGTGGACGCGGCGATCCGTTCCGCACACACCGCTTTTGCCACGTGGAAGAACACGCCGATCGGCGCTCGCATGCGCATCATGCTGAAGTACCAGGCGTTGATTCGTGAGCATATGCCGCGCATTGCGAAGACGCTGTCGGCAGAGCAGGGCAAGACGATCCCCGATGCCGAAGGCGATATCTTCCGCGGCCTCGAAGTGGTCGAACATGCATGCTCGATCGGCACGCTGCAGCAAGGTGAGTTCGCCGAGAACGTCGCAGGCAGCGTCGATACGTACACGCTGCGCCAGCCGATCGGTGTATGTGCCGGCATTACGCCGTTCAACTTCCCCGCCATGATTCCGCTGTGGATGTTCCCGATGGCGATCGTCTGCGGCAACACCTTCGTGCTGAAGCCCTCGGAGCAGGACCCGCTGTCGACCATGCAACTGGTCGAACTGGCAATCGAAGCCGGTGTGCCGAAGGGCGTGCTGAACGTGGTGCATGGCGGCAAGGACGTGGTGGATGCGCTGTGCACGCATGAACTGATTAAAGCGATCTCGTTCGTCGGCTCGACAGCAGTCGGTACGCATGTGTATCGCCTCGGCAGCGAACACGGCAAGCGCGTGCAATCGATGATGGGCGCGAAGAATCACGCCGTGGTGCTGCCGGATGCAAACCGCGAGCAGACGCTGAATGCGCTTGCAGGCGCCGGGTTCGGCGCAGCCGGCCAGCGCTGCATGGCGACTTCGGTGGTCGTGCTGGTGGGGGCGTCGCAACAATGGCTGCCGGATCTGATCGAGAAAGCGAAGACGCTCAAGGTCAATGCGGGCAATGAAGCGGGCACGGACATCGGCCCGGTGGTCTCGCGCGCCGCGAAGCAGCGCATTCTCGGCCTGATCGAAGCGGGCGTGAAAGAAGGCGCGACACTCGCGCTCGACGGCCGCGATGTCAAGGTGCCTGGCTACGAGGACGGCAACTTCATCGGCCCGACGATCTTCACGGACGTCACGACCGACATGGAAGTCTACCGCACCGAAATCTTCGGGCCGGTGCTGGTGGTACTGAGCGTGCCGACGCTCGACGACGCGATTGCACTCGTCAACCGCAATCCGATGGGCAACGGCGTGGGACTCTTCACGCAGAGCGGCGCCGCGGCGCGCAAGTTCCAGAGCGATATTGACGTGGGCCAGGTGGGCATCAATATTCCAATTCCGGTGCCGGTGCCGTTCTTCAGCTTCACCGGTTCGCGCGGTTCGAAGCTTGGCGATCTCGGCCCGTACGGCAAGCAGGTCGTGCAGTTCTACACGCAGACCAAGACCGTCACCGCACGCTGGTTCGACGACGCAACCGTCAACGATGGCGTCAATACGACCATCAGCCTGCGCTAAGCCCTCCGCGCGAGGCATCCTGGAACACGAAGCGGAGACGCAATCATGAAGATCGGTTTTATCGGACTCGGCAACATGGGCGCGCCCATGGCGCACAACCTGCTGAAGGCCGGCCATGCGGTGAATGTATTCGACCTGAACGCCCAGGCAGTGCAGGCGCTGGTCGATGCGGGCGCCAAAGCGGCGAGTTCGCCGAAGGCCGCGGTGACGGACGTCGAATATGTCATCACGATGCTGCCGGCGGCGGCTCACGTACGCAGCGTGCTCACGGCGGACGACGGCGTGCTGGCGGGCATTCCCAAAGGCGTGACGATCATCGATTCGAGCACGATCGATCCGGCAAGCGTCAAGGCATTTGCTGAACTCGCGGCCCAGCACGGCAACGCGTTTGTCGATGCGCCGGTTTCGGGCGGTACGGGCGGCGCGGCAGCGGGCACGCTGACGTTCATGGTGGGTGGCAGCCAGCCGGTGTACGAGCAGGTCAAGCCGGTGCTCTCGGCAATGGGCAAGAACATCGTCCATTGCGGCGATACCGGCACGGGGCAGGTGGCCAAGATCTGCAACAACCTCGTGCTCGGCATCACGATGGCCGGCGTGGCGGAAGCCATGTCGTTGGGCGCGGCGCTCGGGATCGATCCGAAGGTGCTGGGCGGGATCATCAACACGTCCACGGGGCGCTGCTGGAGCTCGGATACCTATAACCCGTTCCCGGGTGTGATCGAAACGGCGCCGTCGTCGCGTGGTTACACGGGTGGCTTTGGCACGGATCTGATGCTGAAGGATCTCGGTCTCGCTACGGATGCGGCGAAGCAGGCTCGCCAACCGGTCTATCTCGGTGCGCTCGCGCAGCAGTTGTATCAGGCGATGAGCACCAAAGGTGCGGGCCGGCTGGACTTCTCGGCGGTGATCAAGCTGTATCAGGCTGACTGAGCCTGGCAGCGGTTCGAACGGCTTGTTCGGTGTGCTTTGGTGGCGCCGGGCGAGCGTGAGGGTCTGCAGTGTCACTAGCGGCCTTCGCGAGCAGTCGTCGCGAAGGCCGTTTCTTGCTTCAATCCCAGATCAGGTCAACATCGGCGTCAGGTCGGGGTCGCTCTTTTTCAGCGCGCGGCGATAAGCGTCGCGTGCGCCGATGCGCTGCAAATACGCGAGAATATTCGGGTATGGCGATAAATCCATCGGCAGGAATAGCCGCATCGTCGTGAGCGAAAACACCGTGACGATATCGGCTGCGGTAAACGCGTCGCCAGCCAGATAGTCTTTCTCCCCCAGGCGCTTCTCGACGAGACCCATCACGAGATCGCGGCGGGCACTGACCCAGTTCAGCATTGGATTGTCCGCCGGCAGATCCAGCCGGCTGAGGATCATGCTGCGCCCGAGGTTGGGCTGCAGCGAGCCGTTCGCGAAGTGGAACCAGTATAGATAGTCGGCGAAGGCGGGGTCGGTTGCGGCCGGAATCAGGCCGCCGTTGCCGTACTTCGCCATGATGTATTCCATGATCGCCGCGGATTCGGCCAGTACGACATTGCCGTCGGTAATGATCGGCGCCGTGCCTAGCGGATGCAACGCCTTGTATTCAGGCGGACCCAGCCGGGTGACGGGGTCGCGGGCGTAGAGCTTGAGTTCGTACGGAATGCCAAGCTCTTCGCAGAGCCAGACGATTCGCTCGGACTGGGATTTCCCGAGATGGTGGACGGTCAGCATGGCGTTTCCTGTGAGTGAGGTTCGAGTTGCGCAGCGCTGAGCGCGTGAGGCGGACCAGATCCGGCGGCATCGCCTGCATACTGGCCATGCCGCTGCCCTGCAAGTCTACGCTATCGGAAACACGTGAGGCAGGCCGGCCGTCACAGCCACCTGTGTGCTGGCCGGCACATAGTCGGTTCAGCCGAGCCAGCTAAAACGCCGATGGCCCGCCGCGATGCAAGACGTCGGCAATCCGGGTACGTAACTCGTCGCCACCTGCCACCTCGTGCACGGGCCGCGACGTCTCGCCGATCTGCATGAATTTCCCGACCAGCGCGAGCGCGGCGGGGTTGCCGCCATCCCGGAGCACTTTGGCGGCGTAGCGGCGCCATTCGCTGTCGTTGAGCTTGAACAGACAGCCGGCCAGGAGCGCGATCGACGCCGCGTTGGTCCGCTCTGCCCATTCGAGGCGCTTGAGCAGACGCACGGCGCCGATCCAGTCCGCGTGGCGGATATGCAGGCGAACTTCGCCGAGATCGACCGGCAGCGCGTCGCGACGCAAAACCCGCAACGCCAATAGCATGTCTTCCAGATCCTCACGCGGGGCATCCTTCAAGCCGAGCGTGAAGATCTTTAACAGCAGTCCGATGACATCGTCACGGCATGACAGGTATGCCGCAACGTTGTTGGCGGGCATCGCGGTCCTCCGATGTGCGTGACGAGCGGCGTCCTGAACGCCGCTTTATCAGAAGTCGTTGGCCTGATTCAGATCGCCTGCTTCCACCGTGACTTCCGACGACGAGAATACGGCGTCCCCGCCGTCGCCCTTCTCCGGCTTGGCCGCCGAACCGTTGAGCATGGAGAGCGGGTTGCCGCCGGTTTCGAGGCGCTGGATTTCCTTCGTGGCGCCCGAGTTGAGCGACACCGAGCCGTCCGAGTTGACATGGCCAACGGAGTTGCCACTGCCGTTGTACAGATTGCCCTGGCTGTCTTCCTGCAGATGCAACGCTTCGCCGCCTGCCGTGGAATTGATTTTCACGTCACGCAGGTCTTGGCCCGTTGCACCAGCGCCCGCACCGCCTTGTGCGCCCGTAGTGCCGCTGCCGCCTGGCAGTCCGCCCGTGGAGGGGAGGCCGCCGTTGCCTTGCGGCAGGCCGCCCGAGCCACCGCCGAGATTCATGCCGCCACCCGAGTCGGAGCCTGAACCGCTACCCGAGCCCGAACCGTTACCGCTCGCATCTTCGAGCAGGTTTTCGATGTCCTGCAGCAACTGCTCGACCGCCTGGTCAGCGCTGCCTTGTGTAGACGTGGACGGGGTGCTTTGCGGAGTGGAATTCAAATAAGCCGACGATATGGTGTTCATCGTTACCTCCTCGCGAGATGAAGTTTGGGACGGTCGTGTGGACTGCCTTCGCAATGGAGGAGCCATGTGGACCTTGACGGAGGTTACGACTCGCTGCGAGAGGCAAACGTTGCCGATGCGAAAGGCCGTCGCGGGATCCGAAGCGGGAACTCCGTCGCTATGTCAATTGCACGGCCAGGCTGCGCGCGGGATCAGGTGGTCTTCCGCGATGATAGCGCGGTGGCGTTATGCGCCGCTGCCAGCTTATTGCGCTCAGGCATCTCTCACGCGCCACTTGGTTTCGTGTTAAAAATCGAGGCTCGTCAATAGGGTGTTGGTGCAGTGTCCGGACAGCAGTTGTTCGAAATCATCCGCGAGATAAGGCCAAGATGTCTCACTACTCATTGCTTCGCTCTGCCGGACTCAAGAGTTCACTCGTTTGGGCCACTACTGCGTTGCTGGTTGCACTATCCGGCTGCATCTCGCCGCCAGCCACCGAGAGTCATTCCGCTGCGCCGACGGTGGGCCGCCCGGCTGACGGTCCTTTGCCTGTCCCGCCGAACCTCGTAGCGTTGCTGCAGCCCGAGGGGCAGAGGCGGCTTATCTCCACTGCCGACAATCGCTCGTACTGGCCATTGTCCGAGTACTTCGAAACGCAAAGGAACGAGGCGTACTGTTCGGTGGCGAGTTCGGTGATGGCATTGAATGCATTAGGCATCAAACGTCCCGAGTCGACTCAATACCCTGACTTCCCGTACTTCTCTCAGCAGGACTTCTTTCGCAGCGTCGACCCGCAGATTGCCGATGCGGCTCGGGTCTCGCGAGAAGGTATGACGCTCGATCAACTGGGCGCGGTTCTCAGCGAATTCCCGGTCGAGGTTGAGAAATTCCATTCCGGAGACCTGACACTCGCGCAGTTTCGCAATCTGATCCGCGAAACGACCGCGCATGACGACCGCTTCGCGTTGTTAAACTTTAGACGGGTGGAGATTGGCGAGACTGGCGGAGGACATTGGTCGCCGTTGGCCGCCTACGACGCGGCGAGCGACAGCGCGCTCTTACTCGATGTCGCCAGGTACAAGTACCCGGCAGTGTGGGTACCCATTGCGCAGTTGTATGCGGGATCGCAGGCGGTGGATAGCGTCAGCGGTCTGTCGCGCGGGTTGGTCATTGTTAGCAAGCGCGCGAGCTGATCCTGGATTTCTCGCGGTCGATAAAAAGGACATCACAATGAATAAATCGATTCTTCGTTGTTAGACGGGGCTAAGGGGGTGACCCTGCCGTCGCCCCCTCACTCGCCGCTACTCGTCCCAACCGCCCTCTGTTGCTGCGACCTCATCCGTCCATTGAACAGCAACGGCAGCGCGAGCAGGTAAAGCGCGACACTCGCGCCCCATACCAGACCAGGCCACGTGTGCTGAGTGGCCGCATACAGCGAGGCGGCTGCCAACGGCCCACCCACGCCGATCAGACTCGCGATACTCGTGAGCGTGCCTTGCAATTCGCCTTGCCGGTTATCGTCGACCTGGCGCGCGATCATGGCTTGCAGCGCCGGCATGGTGACGCTGCCTGCCGCGAACAGCGGCAAGATGGCGAAGGGCATCCAGCCTCGCGTTGCGACCGCCATCAGCGCCAAACCTAAACTGTCCGCGGCCAGCCCAATCAGCAGCGCCACGCGCTCGCCCAGACGCGCCACCAGCGGCCCGATAGCAAACGCCTGCGAAACGGCGTGGCAAGCGCCATAGGCGGCCAGCGAGACGCCAGCAATGGTGGTCGACCACGCGAAGCGGTCTTCGCCATAGATGATCCAGAGCGTGGCGGGCGCTTGCGACGCCAGCATGATCACGGCATACACGCCCACCAGCGGCAACAGGTTCGGCATGCCGCGCAAACGATGCAGCGCAGCAAACGCATTCATGCTGGTCCTGGGCGACGATCCGGTTTGCGGCTGCCGGGACTCCGGCAAGACGTAATACGCAAGCAGCAGATTCAGCCCGTTCATTGCCGCCGCCGCGAGAAACGGTGCGCGCAGATGCCATGCCCCGAGCAGGCCGCCGATCAGCGGCCCCGCAATGAATCCCACGCCCAACGCCGCGCCCATCTGACCGAAGCGCCCCGCGCGCTCCGCTTCCGGGGTGACGTCGGTCAGATACGCGGTCGCGACGGCCATGTTGGCGCCCGTGATGCCGGCCAGCACGCGGCCCACATAAAGCCACGAGAGGCTCGGCGCCGCTGCCATCACCAGATAGTCAGCCGCCGCCCCGCCGAGCGACGCGAGCAGCACCGGCCGGCGCCCGAAGCGGTCGCTCAAGGCCCCGAGGACCGGCGAGAAGAGGAATTGCATCAGCGCGTAGACGGCGAGCAGCGCGCCATAGTTTCTGCTGACATTGGTGTCAGAGTTGCTCAGGCTGTGCAGAAGTCCGGGCAGGATGGGCATGATGAGCCCGAAGCCGATTGCATCCAGAAGCACGGTGAAGAGTATGACGATGTGGGGTCGTCTCAAGAGGCCACCTTATGATTTGTCGAGTGCGGATTATTTCACACTGCGGTGGCCGCGTCTTGCCGTCGTGCTTAGGTGTCACGCTCAGGTGTCATACTTAGGAGGGCGAAGGCCGCGAATAAATCTCCTGGCATACCTGACGAAGCGAAGCGGAAAACAAGCGGCTCGGCATCCGCTGCGCTTCGTGCAGGCGTGTGAACAACGCGATCGGCGACAAAGTCCACTCGAACGAATAAGGAACGATCGCGACGCCCGCAATGCGTACCAGTTCCTCGGCGATATCCGCCGGAACGATGGACACCGATTGCTCGCCCGCGACGATCATCTCGCCGATCAGCTTGGAGGAATAGCTTTCGACGATCGGCGTCGGCGGCGTCAGGCCGGCGCCTAGAAAGATATCGGCGACCTGCTCGCGCATAGGAGTGTTCGGTGCTCCGAGGATCCAGTCCAGCTCCACGAGCCTCTGCCAGTCCAGCCGCCCGCGCGCAAGGCGGGCCGCGAGGCGGCGGCTGGCGATCAGCCGGGGTTGCTGGCGGTACAACACCTCGACGCTGACCTGCTGCAGATCCAGCGACGACGAGGCACGTCCAATCACGATGTCCACCGTATGGTCGCGCAACTGCACGAGCAGCTGTTCGCTGGTGCCCTCGTGAATCGTGACGGTCAAACGCCGCTCGCCTTCCGGGCGGGTGCGCTGAATCGCCGTCGAGACCATCTGACCAGGAATAAACGGGATCACGCCGATATGGAGGTGGGCGGCGTGCCCGGAGGCCACGGCCTCCATTTCCCGCACCAGATGGTCGAGATCTTCGGTCATCGCCCGCGCTCTCGCCAGCACGACGTGGCCTAGTGCGGTGGGCGCCATGCCGCGGGCCGAACGGTCGAACAGCGGCGCGCCGAACATGTCCTCCAGTTCCGCCAGGGCATTGGTGACGGCGGGCTGGCTGCTCGCCAGGTGTTCGGCGGCGCGCGTCAGCGAGCCATGCTGCTGAATCTGCAGTAGCAGCGTGAGGTGGCGCATTTTCAGCCGCGAGGCCAGCTTGCGGACCACTGCGTTGGGATCGAAAGCCGCCATGAAGGTGTCGAGCCATTAGTAAAACATGATGGGGGCATATTAACTCCAAATATTGTCCTTATGGCTCATGCATAGAATGACCTGTCACCTGATTCGCGCCGACAAGGCGCCCAACCATAGAGCTCAGACCATGAATACGACGGATCGCCAGGCCGCACTCGACTACCACGAATTCCCGGTGCCGGGGAAAACAGCGGTGATCGCCACCAAGCCGCTGGTGACCCAGCGAGATCTGGCGCTGGCGTACACGCCTGGCGTCGCGGCGGCTTGCGAGGAAATCGCCGCTGATCCGATCAACGCGTTTCGCTTTACCGGGCGCGGCAATCTGGTGGGCGTCATCACGAACGGCACCGCGGTGCTGGGACTGGGCAACATCGGCGCGCTGGCCTCCAAGCCAGTGATGGAAGGCAAGGCGGTCCTGTTCAAGAAGTTCGCCGGCATCGACGTGTTCGACATCGAGATCAACGAGACCGATCCGGACAAGCTGGTCGACATCATCGCTGGCCTTGAAGCGACCTTCGGCGGCATCAACCTCGAAGACATCAAGGCGCCGGAGTGTTTCACGGTCGAGCGCAAACTGCGCGAGCGGATGAAGATTCCGGTCTTCCACGACGACCAGCACGGCACGGCGATCACCGTCAGCGCGGCCTTCATCAACGGTCTGAAGGTGGTCGGCAAGAGCATCAAGGAGGTCAAGGTCGTCACCTCGGGAGCGGGCGCCGCGGCGCTGGCGTGCCTCGAGCTGATGGTGGAACTCGGCTTGCCGATCGAGAATATCTGGGCAACGGACATCGAAGGCGTGGTGTACGAAGGCCGCACCACCTTGATGGACCCGCAGAAGGCGCGCTTCGCGAAGAACACCTCGGCGCGCACGCTGGCAGAGGTGATCGAGGATGCCGACGTGTTCCTCGGCTTGTCCGCGGGCGGCGTGCTGAAGCCGGAGATGGTGAAGCGCATGGCGGCGCGCCCGCTGATTCTTGCGCTGGCCAACCCCACGCCGGAAATCTCGCCGGCCGAGGTGCAGGCCGTGCGTGACGACGCCGTGATTGCGACGGGGCGCTCCGACTATCCGAACCAGGTCAACAACGTCCTGTGCTTCCCGTATATTTTCCGCGGCGCACTGGATGTGGGCGCAACCACCATTACGCCCGAAATGGAAAAGGCAGCGGTCTACGCGATTGCCGCGATGGCCGAGGAGGAGCAGAACGAAGTGGTCGCCGCGGCATACGGCGCATATGGCGTCGATTTTGGCCCCGACTACATCATCCCGAAGCCGTTCGACCCACGTCTGATTGTGCGCATCGCGCCGGCCGTGGCCAAGGCCGCGATGGAAAGCGGCGTCGCCACGCGCCCGCTGCAGGACCTGGAGGCCTACACCGAACAACTGCAGCAGTTCGTCTACCGTTCAGGCGCCTTCATGAAGCCGCTGTTCGCAGCGGCACGGCAGATTGTCCGCGAGGGCGGCAAGTCGCGCATTGTGTTTACCGAAGGCGAGGAAGAACGCGTGCTGCGCGCAGTGCAGGTGATCGTCGATGAAAAGCTCGCGCGTCCGATTCTGGTTGGCCGTCCTGAGGTGCTGATGGCGCGGATCGAAAAGTACGGCTTGCGTTTGCGCCTGGGTCAAGACGTCGAAGTGACCAATCCTGAGTATGACGAACGATTCCATCAATACTGGACGACCTATTGGGAGTTGATGTGCCGTGACGGCATCACGAAGGAGATGGCGCGCGTCGAAATGCGCCGCCGCCTGACGCTGATCGGCGCCATGATGGTGAAGCTCGGCGACGCCGATGGCATGGTGTGCGGCACCGTCGGTGCGTATCACGATCACCTGCGCTTTGTGGATCAGGTGATCGGCAAGAAGACGGGCGCACAGACGTATGCGGCCATGAACATCCTGCTGCTCGACGATCGCACCATCGCGCTGGTGGACACCCATGTGAACGACGATCCGACGGCTGAGCAGATTGCCGAATTTACAATTGCCGCGGCGCATAGCATGAAGGGCTTGAACCTCGTACCGAAGGTGGCGTTGTTGTCGCGCTCGAACTTCGGCTCGGGCAGTTCGGCATCCGGCGCGAAGATGCGGCGGGCGCTCGAGCTGGTCACGCAGCAGGCGCCTACGCTGGAAGTAGACGGCGAAATGCACGGCGATTGCGCGCTGGACGAGGCGCTGCGCTCGCGCATCCTGCCGATGTCACGCCTGAAGGGCGCGGCGAACCTGCTGGTGTGCCCGAATGTCGACTCGGGCAACATTGCCTATAACCTGCTGAAGACCGCGGCAGGCAGCAACGTCGCGGTGGGGCCGTTCCTGCTGGGCTCCAATGCGCCGGTGCACATTTTGACGTCCAGCTCCACGGTGCGCCGGATCATCAATATGGCGGCGTTGACGGTGATCGACGCGAACCGGGAAGTTTGATGGAGGGCTGATGGAAGTCTTGGGGGCGTCCGCGCGCAAGCAGCGGCGACGTTCCCGAGGCGAAGGTTTTCCAGGCGGAGCGCTCAGCCTCGCCTGTTCCGGCCGCCTCGCAGGCCTCTGATGTCTCTCACTTTGCGGACGTCCCGCACGCTTCGCACGTTCCGCACGTCCGGCACATCGCCACGTTTCTCCAGCGCATCGCGCAGCACCCGCCGGCCTTGCGGTTGCTGTGCATCGCCCTTCGAGCGCAGTCCGCCGGAACGCGCCAGCATCACGGCAACCCAGCAAGCCGCGCAGATCAATACAAGAATAGTGGCGGAGAAGCTCATTCTTTCTACGTCCTTTCAGTTGTTTGGCAATCGGCATGCGATGCGGGGTGCATGCGGATGGCGGCAGACTGCAGTGTATAGCGGGGCGCGGCGATGGAGGGCGGACAGGTGAAAGATGTGCCGCTGTGCATGGATCCAGAAAGGTTTGATCTTTTTTTTATCTTGTACGTTTTTAGAGAACAAGAAGATAAAAACGTACATAAACGATAGCATTGAATGTAAGTTGCTAATTTTATTGAATGTTTCTATTTCTTGTACGTTTTTTGACTAATGTACGTTTTTTGAGTACTCTTGTGGAATAGCGTACAAGGAGCGCGGTATGCCGCCCCCATCTGACCTCTCGTTTACCGAAAGGCAACTGCTCGACGAAGCGTGCGCGGCCTTCCAGCGCGCCACTCGCCGTTTCAAGGCCAAGCCCGTTCGTGCAAGCGCAGTACAACCGCATGCCGCGCACGGTGTACGCATGGACGGTCTAATCCAGTTCGACGTCAACGGGCAGAAATTCAACATGCCCGTGCTGGTGAAGTCGCGTGTCGAAGCATCAGGCATCGTGGTGGCACAACATCGCATGTTTGTCAGCGAACCGAACGGCATCTCCCGCCGCCTCATGGTAGTCACCCATCATGTTGGTGCCGATCTGGCCGGCTACCTGATAGAGCAGAACGTGCCGTTCCTCGACGCTGCCGGGAACGTCTACCTTAGCGAACCCGAAGGCACGGTGATGGTCACGGGCCGACCAAAGCCTTCGCTTAGCCTCGCGACCCCGAGCGCACGCTCCACCACGCGCAAAGGTCTCGAGGTAATGTTCGCGCTCGCGACGCAGCCCGGGCTCGTCACAAGGCCTTATCGCACCATCGCTGCTGCTGCCGGCGTGTCGCTCAACACCGTCAACCAGACGCTTGACGACCTTATGGCTCGCGGGCTCGTCGCGATGAGACATAACGGCGAGCGAGTCCTGCCCGACTGGAAGCGATTTGTTACTGAGTGGGTGAACCACTATCCCTCAAGGCTACGTTCCAGGCTTGGTGGCCGCCGCTTCGCCAGTACGTCACCGGATTGGTGGCGGAACTTCGACTTTACGGCGTTTGGTCTAAGCCTGGGCGGCGAGGCTGCGGCTGAAGTCATGACGAACCACCTCAAAGCGTCGAGTGTGACGATCTACAGCCAGGCCGCAGTCACGAAAGATTTCATGATCCGCGCGCGGCTTCGCCCAGACGAGCTCGGCGACGTGGAGATCCTGGAAGCATTCTGGCCGCCTTCGCCGACCGAGGCCCGGGAGCCGCATGAGCCGCCGCTCGTACATCCTTTGCTGATATACGCGGACCTTGTTGCGACGGGCGACAGTCGCAACCTTTCTACCGCGGAGCAGATATATGACACCCGCCTCGCCACACTTCAACCTTAAGGTCAGTGAGGATCGACCGCTGCACCCCGTCACCATCGCGTTGCTCGGGCATGTGCGGGACGCCGCGCAGCAGATGGGCGCCGATTTCGTCGTCGCTGGCGCGACCGCCCGCGACATCGTGTTGTGGCATGTCTACGGAATTCGCGCGGAGCGAGCCACCCGCGACGTCGACGTGGCAGTTTGCGCAATCAGTTGGACGGCACACCGGGAACTCATCGCGCGACTTGAGGCGACGGGCTTCTTCAAGGCCGATGCGAAAGCCGAGCAGTCGCTGACCTTCGAGGACACAGCGGTCGGTAAGTCCGCGCCGCTCGATCTCGTTCCCTTTGGTCCGCTTGAAGCCCCAGAGGGGACAATTACGTGGCCGAAGGGCGAGTTTGCGATGAACGTGCTGGGTTTCCAGGAGGCAGTCGCCACGGCATTGCAGATCGAAATCGGCGAAGGTCTCGTCGTCCCTGTCGTCTCATTGCCAGCCCTCGCGTTACTGAAAATTCTGGCCTGGCGAGACCGACGCACGAGCAAAAACACGGATGCATCGGATCTTTTGCTGGTCCTGCGCAACTATCATGAGGCAGGTAATGAAGAGCGCATCTGGGAAAGCGCGACCGATCTGCTCGACGCCTATGGGTTCGACCTGGATCTCGCGGCGGCCGCCCTGCTCGGCCGAGATGCCAGGCAACTGGCACTCCCCACGACGCTCGCAACGGTGCTCCAGCTCCTTGCGGACGAGGGCACCTATGATCTGCTGCGTCGGGACATGTTTGCGCGTGCCGTCGTACAGATTTTTGCCGACGATTCAGACAAGACCCTGGCAGCGTTTCGCGATGCCCTCCTCAGTCCGCCGCAGGGGCAATTGTAGAATCGGTCGCAACCCAGCGCCGCCGCGCAAGAACGATCAAATGCCCCCTTCACCGATGTCATATATTGCCGACACGACGTCTTCAGGAAAACCATGGATCCAATCGGGAAAGCGCTCTGGTTCATCGAAATCGAGTTGTGCAACGAGCTGACGCTCGATCGGATTGCCGCCACCTGTGAGTTGTCACGCTTTGGACTCTCGCGCATGTTCGCCATCGGCACCGGCTGGCCGGTGATGCGCTATGTGCGGGCGCGCCGCCTCACCCGGGCGGCGCGGATGCTCGCCGAAGGCGCGCCGGATATCCTTAGCGTAGCGCTCGACAACGGCTATGGTTCTCACGAGGCGTTCACGCGTGCCTTCCACGATCTGTTTGGCGTCACGCCAGACGAACTGCGAAGCCGCCGCGTGCTAACCGACCTTCCTGTTGTGGAGCCCATACGTATGAAAGAGCTGAAAGAAGTCGATCTTCCTGCACCGCGTTTCGAGACCCGTGGCGCATTTGTGATCGCCGGCCTTAGCGGCCGCTTTACGTTCGAAACCAATGAAGGCATCCCCGCACTGTGGCAATCCTTTTGTCCGCATATCGGGCATGTGCCGGGTCAAGTGGGCGGCATCACCTATGGCCTGTGTTGTAACCCCGGTGAAGACTCCAGTTTCGAATACGTCGCCGGCGTCGAAGTGCGAGCAGGTGCGGACTTGCCCGCTTCGTTTCGATCGATCAAGGTCGATCCGCAGCGTTACGCCGTGTTCGTGCACAAGGGCCACGTCTCAACCCTGCATCAGACCTTCTACAACATCTTCAACCACTGGTTGCCGGCGTCGGACCTGGCGGCCGCGGAAGCGCCCGAGTTCGAACGCTATAGCGAAGACTTCGATCCCATCGCAGGCAAAGGCACGGTGGAAGTCTGGGTGCCTGTGAAAGACAAGGCGAGCACCCACGAATGACGGTGGCAGCGCGGGGATCGCACGCCGAATATTGATTCCGTTATGGTGGGGATAACATCAGCAAATATTTACCGGCTAATTGGCCTTTGAATATGCCCCTGCTGATGTTCCTCTAAACCGGCGCCTGCCTGAGGCTCCGTCCAACCCGCCACGGAAACATTTATGAAAGCAGAGATAACCCGCGCGCTTCGCCATCTATTCCGCATGCCGGCTACCGTCCTCGCGGTGGCCGGTCTCGGTCTCGGCCTCGGGCTCAGCGCCCACGCCGACACGGCTCAGCCGCTCGGCGTCGCCTTCGTCTATCTCGGCAATCCCGGCGATGCAGGTTGGACCTATGCGCACGAGCAGGGCGTCAAGGCCATCGAGGCGCAATTCGGCAACAAGATCAAGGTGACCCGGGTCGAGAACGTCCCTGAATCGGCTGATTCCGAGCGCGTCTTCCGCGACCTGGCGGCGAAGGGCAACAAGATCGTCATCGGTAGCAGCTTCGGCTATCAGGACTTCGAGCTGAAGGTCGCGAAGGACTTCCCCGACAGCGTGTTCGAGCACGCAACGGGCTACAAGAAGGCCGCCAACTTCGGCACCTACGATGTGCGCACGTACCAGAGCGCCTATCTTGCGGGCGTCGTCGGCGGCTATACGTCCAGGACCAATACGCTCGGCTTCGTCGGCTCAGTGCCGGTGCCGGAGGTGGTGCGCAATATCAATGCGTTCACGCTCGGCGCGCGTTCGGTGAATCCGAACGCGAAAGTGAAGGTCATCTGGATCAATAGCTGGTTCGATCCGGGCCGCGAAAAGCAGGCGGCCGAGACCCTCATCGGTGAAGGCGCGGATGTGCTGATTCAGAACACCGACTCCACCGCCACCATGCAGACTGCCGAGCAGAAGAAAGTGCACGCGTTCGGCTGGGATTCGGACATGAAGAAGTTTGGCCCGAACGCGCAACTGGGTGCATGCGTGAGCTATTGGGGTGTCTATTACACGCACCTGATCCAGCAGGTGCAGTCGGGCACGTGGACTAACGCGCCGGTCTGGTGGGGGCTCAAGGAGAAAGCCATCGATCTCGCCGATATCAACACCGACGCCGTCTCCGCGACCGCGCAAAAGGCGCTGGCACAGAAGCGCCAGGACATTATCGACGGCAAGTTCGATCCGTTTGCCGGTCCGCTCAAGGATCAGAGCGGGGCGGTCAAGGTAGCCGCGGGCCAGACATTGAGCGATGCGGACCTGTCTCGTCTGAACTGGTTTGTGCAGGGTGTCGACGGTACGGTGCCGAAGTGAGCCTGACCATCGCGCCCAGGTCCGCTACTGGCGGCGACGCACCCGTCTATCCGCCGCAAGGTCTGGCGCCGACGCAAGAACAGATCGTGCGCCATCTTCGGCATTCGAGCGCGATCGCAGAACGCGCGACCTTGCTCGGGCATCATCCGTTCGGTGCAATCCTGGTCGGCCCCGATCAGGAAACCGTGTTGATGGAGCAGGGCAACGTCGACACGGTCAATCATGCCGAGTCCGTGCTGGCCCGCGTTGCCGCCCTGAACTTCACGCCGCAGTACCTGTGGAGCTGCACGCTGTACACCTCGGTGGAGCCGTGCTGCATGTGCGCGGGCACGGCGTACTGGGCGAACATCGGCCGCGTGGTATTTGGCATGACGGAGCAGCAGTTGCTGCAAGCCACCGGCAACCACGCGGAAAATCCCACCATGAGCGTGTCGTCGCGCTACGTCTTCGATCATTGCCAGAAACCGGTCGACTTGATCGGGCCGGTACCTGAAGTGGAGGACGAAATCATGCGTGTGCAAAAGGCCTTCTGGGCCGCGCGTGCCGAGCGGCCTGAGGCCTGAACACCGAAGGCTATTGCCTGACGCCTCAAGCCTGAGGCGTCAGGCGGATCAAGCTTGCGCAGGAAGCGGCGCGCTCAGCGAACCTTCGAACCTCACCGTTGGTCATCTGACGTCGCCTGCGGAGGCCATTCAAGACGTGGGAGACTTGCCGCCGGTGCGCCGTCCGACAAGGGTTCCGGGTGTCTGTGGCGCGGCTCTGCCCGCGCCCCAAATGCACCGTTTGCGTTGTAGGACAACGTATAATGGACGCGTCAGCCTACAACCAGGAGGTCCTCGATGACCGCTTCCCCCGCTCTCACCACGCCGCCACTGCGCGTGCGCGGTAGTCTTGCTGACCGGGTGGTGAACTACGTCAACGAACAGGTCGCTTCGCACGCGCTGAAGCCGGGCGACAAGCTGCCCACCGAGACCACGTTGATGTCGCTGCTTGGTGTCAGCCGTACGGTGGTGCGCGAGGCCATCTCGCGTCTGCAGGCGAACGCCGTGATCGAAACGCGCCATGGCATTGGCAGTTTCGTGCTCGAGCCGCGCCGCGAACCGCTTGGCCTCGAGATGGTGCCGGCTACTACGCTGGCCGATCTGCTGTCGGTGATGGAGTTGCGCATCAGCCTCGAAACGGAGTGCGCAGGACTCGCCGCGCAGCGCGCCAGCGAGCGCGACATCGTCAACATTCGCGCGGCGCTGGACGCCATCGAGGCGACCAGCCGCGCCGGCGGCGATAGCGCCGCTGCGGACTTGCGTTTCCACGTCGCGGTGGCGGGCGCCACGGGCAACCGCTACTTCGTGGACATTCTCACGCAGATGGGCACGGCGCTGATTCCGCGCCATCGCGTCGACTCGCCGAGCCTCGCCCATAGCGATCCAGTCGCGTATATGGCGCGTGTCAATATCGAACACGAGGGCATTCTCGACGCCATCGTGCGGCGCGATCCCGAAGGCGCACGTGCGGCAATGCGCATGCATCTTTCGAGCAGCCGGGAACGGCTGCGCCGTTTGAGCACCGCAGCGGAAGAGGGTGTGGAGCGCACGGCCTGAAGTGCGCCGCCGCCCTCAACTGCGCACGATCTGCCCATCCCGTCGGCGCCACAAATCGAGCGGATTGGCATCGGCCAACGCCTGCGGCAACAGATCCGCCGGGAAGTCCTGATAGCAAACCGGACGCAGGAAGCGTTCGATCGACGTCGACCCTACCGAGGTCACGCGGCTGTCCGCCGTTGCGGGGAACGGTCCGCCATGCACCATCGCGTGACACACCTCCACACCAGTTGGGAAGCCGTTGACCAGCAGACGCCCCGCCTTGCGTTCGAGAACCGGCACGAGCTTTCTCGCTGCGCCTGTATCGTCGCGGTCCATCTGGATCGTGGCGGTGAGCTGACCGGCAAAATGCTCGGCGACGGCCAGAAGTTCGACCTCGTCCTTGCAGCGGATTACGGTCGATGCCGGGCCGAACACCTCATCCTCGAGTTCGGGTTTCGCGAGGAAGGTCGCCGCATCGGTGATGAACAGCGCCGCGCGGGCTTGGGTTGGGCCGCTCGCCGCCAATCCAAGCGCTACTGCTTCGACGCCTTGGGTACCGGCCAGGCGCGCCTCGCCCTCCTGATACGCCGCATGAATGCCTGAGGTCAGCATGGTTTGCGCCGGCTTGCCGCTGAGCGCAGCGGCGGCGGCTTTGATGAAGACCTGCAGGTCCGGTCCGTCTACCGCAATGGCGAGGCCTGGGTTGGTACAGAACTGTCCCGCGCCCAGCACGAGCGAATCGACGAAGCCGCGCGCGATGCTTTCGCCCCGTGCCGTAAGCGCGGCTGCCAGCAGAAACACCGGGTTGATGCTGCTCATTTCCGCGTAGACGGGAATCGGCTCGGGGCGATTCGCGGCGACCTTCATTAACGAGGTCCCGCCCGCGCGTGACCCCGTGAACCCGACCGCCTTGATCGCAGGATGCGCGACGAGCGCTTCGCCGACCGTATTGCCGGCCCCGACGATCAGCGAGAACACGCCCTCAGGCAGATTCATTTGCGCGGCGACCTGCTGGATGACGCGACCGACCATCTCCGAGGTGCCCAAGTGGGCCCGATGGGCCTTCACCACCACGGGGCAGCCGGCCGCCAGCGCGGCCGCGGTGTCGCCGCCGGCAACCGAAAAAGCCAGCGGGAAATTGCTGGCGCCAAATACAGCGACCGGCCCGATGGCGATCTTCTGCATACGCAGATCGGCGCGCGGCAAGGGCTTGCGCTCGGGAAGCGGCGAGTCGAGCGTCGCGGCTAGCCATTGACCGGACCTGACGACCTCGGCGAACAGCTTCAGTTGACCGGTTGTACGACCACGTTCGCCTTCGAGACGCGCTTTCGGCAAACCCGACTCGGCGTGGGCCCGCTCGATCAGCGCGTCGCCGAGCGCGGTGATGCCGTCGGCAATCCGCTCGAGAAATGCCGCCCGCACGTCGAGAGGCAGGCTGCGATACGGGTCGAACGCTGCTGCTGCCAGCTCACAGGCCTGGTTGACGTGCGTGACGGAGCCGCTGCCGAACACCGGTGTGGCGATGTTCTCGCCGGTCGCGGGATTGAACGCGCGCAACGGTTGTTCGCTGCCGTGAACGGCCTGGCGGCCTATCAGCATGTCGCCGGTGATCTGCATGACGTCTCCTATAAGGACGGTTTTGATATCTGTCATCGTACAACATATCGTATTGGCCGTGCAATGTGCCCTCACGGACGTAGGAAGCTGATGCTCTGCCAAGCCTTTACACCGTATGAAGCGTTCGTAAAGCCCTTCTTCATCAATAATTCATGCAGGAAATTCAGGGTAAACACTTGGTTGGAAACATAAGGCCAAAAAAGTAGACTGTCGTCAGACAACGTATCTCGAGAGGCCACTGTGACATCTGCTTCCCCCTCGGCGCTCGACCCGCTCGAGTCCGCGGTCTCGAAGGTGAAGCGGCACGTGCTGCCGCTCTTCCTGATCATGTTCATTGCGAACTACATCGACCGCGTGAACATCGGTTTCGTCAATTCGCATATGCAGTCGGACCTGGGGATCGGCGCGGCCGCCTATGGTCTGGGCAGCGGCCTGTTCTTCGTCGGGTATGCGTTGTTCGAAGTGCCGTCGAATGTCCTGATGCAAAAGTACGGTGCACGCGCATGGCTCACGCGCATCATGGGGACGTGGGGGTTGGTGGCGGCGGCGATGGCGTTCGTCTGGAACGACACCTCGTTCTACGTGCTGCGCTTTCTGCTCGGCGTGGCCGAGGCAGGCTTCTTTCCTGGCGTGGTGTTTTACTTCACGCAATGGCTGCCGCAGAAGGAGCGCGGCAAGGCGGTGGCGGTGTTTCTTTCCGGCTCGGCGTTTGCGTCGGTGCTGTCCGGTCCGATCACCGGCAGCCTGCTGTCCGTGCGCGGACTCGGCCTGCAAGGCTGGCAATGGATGTTCCTGATCGAAGGCGGCTTTTCGATCGTGTTGTGCGGCGTGAGCTGGGTGCTGCTGAAATCGCGCATTCGTGACGCCGCCTGGCTCACCGCCGAAGAGCAGCGGGTTCTGCATGCGTCTATCGCGAGAGAGCAAGCGGAGCGCGAGGCAAACGGCGGCGCGCACCTGCCGGCCATGAAGTTGCTCAAAGACCCGCAAATCCTGCTGTTCTGCTTTCTGTACTTCGCGATTCAATTGACCATTTACGCGGCCACCTTCTGGTTGCCGACCATCATTCGCAAGATGGGCGGACTCTCGGATTTCCAGGTCGGCATGTTCAACACCATCCCGTGGCTGATCGCGATGGTCGCCATGTACTGCTTTGCCGTGTTGTCCGCCAAGTGGCGTTTCCAGCAGGCATGGCTGGCCGGCGCGCTGGTGATTGCAGCATGCGGCCTGTTCGCTTCGACCTCTGGTAATCCGGTGTTCTCGTTTGTCGCGATCTGTTTTTCGGCGATCGGCTTCAAGGCTGCGTCGTCGCTGTTCTGGCCCATCCCGCAGGGGTATCTGGATGCGCGGGTGGCCGCTGCCGTGATTGCGCTGATCAACTCGGTCGGCAACCTCGGCGGATTCTTTGCGCCCGCGACGTTTGGCTATCTGCAGCAGCATACCGGCTCGATTAGCGGCGGCCTGTATGGCCTCGGCGTGGCATCGCTGATCGCCGCCGCGGCCGCGTTCCTGACCCGCAATCGCCGCGTGCCGCGCGACGGCCTGGGGCAGCCGCTGCATCGCGGAGCACACTGACAGGCTAACCAGGCGCCCGAATCTAAGCACCCCAATCGCCATGCAACGAACTCTGCCAGCTGGCGCTACCACTTGAACTTGAAGGGTCCTAACTTAATGTCTACGCAACCAATTCAGTCGAACGCCACGCCGATCGTCACCGAGCTGCGCGTCGTGCCGGTCGCCGGCCGTGACAGCATGCTGCTGAATCTGAGCGGCGCGCACGCACCTTTCTTCACCCGCAACATCGTGATCTTGCGCGACAGCGCCGGTCACACGGGCGTCGGTGAAGTGCCTGGCGGCGAAAACATCCGCAAGACCATCGACGACGCGCGGCCGCTCGTCGTCGGTCAATCGATCGGCAATCTCCAGGCAGTCCTGAATCGGGCCCGCACGCAGTTCGCGGACCGCGACGCAGGCGGTCGCGGCCTGCAGACCTTCGACCTGCGCACCACGATTCACGCCGTGACTGCGCTCGAAGCGGCGCTGCTCGATCTGCTAGGACAGCACCTGGGCGTACCGGTTGCCGCCTTGCTTGGCGAAGGTCAGCAGCGCGACGAAGTCGAGATGCTCGGTTACCTGTTCTATATCGGCGACCGCAACAAGACCGACTTGCCGTATGCGAGCGGAGCCGACGGCCGCGACGCCTGGGAGCGCTTGCGCACCGAAGAGGCGATGACACCGGAAGCGGTGGTGCGCCTCGCCGAGGCCGCGCAGGTGCGCTACGGCTTCAACGACTTCAAGCTCAAGGGCGGCGTGCTGTCCGGCGACGCCGAGATCGAAGCCGTGACGGCTTTGGCGGAGCGCTTTCCGCATGCCCGGGTCACGCTCGACCCGAACGGCGCGTGGTCGCTGGCGGAGGCCGTGCGTCTGTGCCGCGACCAGCACGACGTGCTGGCCTATGCGGAAGACCCGTGCGGCGCGGAGAACGGCTACTCGGGCCGCGAGGTGATGGCTGAGTTCCGCCGTGCGACCGGCCTGCCGACGGCGACCAATATGATCGCCACGGATTGGCGTCAGATGGGCCACGCGATTCAACTGCAGTCGGTGGATATCCCGCTTGCCGATCCGCACTTCTGGACCATGCAAGGGTCAGTGCGAGTCGCGCAGATGTGCAACGACTGGGGCCTGACGTGGGGTTCGCATTCGAACAATCACTTCGATATCTCGCTTGCGATGTTCACGCATGTCGCCGCGGCGGCGCCCGGCAAGATCACCGCCATCGACACGCACTGGATCTGGCAGGACGGCCAGCATTTGACGCGCAATCCGCTGCAGATCGTCGGCGGCAAGGTGAAGGTGCCGCAAGCGTCGGGCCTTGGCATCGAGCTCGATATGGACGCGCTGGAAAAGGCACACGCGCTGTATCAGCAGCACGGTCTGGGCGCGCGCGACGACGGCATCGCCATGCAGTATCTGATTCCGAACTGGAAGTTCGACAACAAGCGTCCGTGTCTCGTGCGCTGATTCGAACCTCCAGACCCGGCAACCGACAACGGCCTCGCGCGGCCGTTCACCCGTTCACCATTTACCTAAACTCGAACCTGAGCCGATTATGACGACCCCTCAAGAACTCAAAGCGATTGTTTCCGAAGGCCTGCTGTCCTTCCCCGTGACCGACTTCGACGCTAACGGCGACTTCCGCGCCGACACCTATGCGGCACGCCTCGAATGGCTCGCACCGTATGGCGCGACCGCGCTGTTTGCGGCGGGCGGCACCGGCGAATTCTTCTCGCTGACCAGGAGCGACTACACGAATGTGATTCGCACTGCCACGGAAACCTGTAAAGGCAAGGTGCCGATCCTGGCCGGCGCCGGCGGCCCGACGCGCGTGGCGATCGAATACGCACAGGAAGCCGAGCGTCTCGGCGCGAAGGGAGTGCTGCTGATGCCGCATTACCTGACCGAAGCGTCGCAGGAAGGCATCGCCGGGCACGTCGAGCAGGTGTGCAAGTCGGTGAAGAACATGGGCGTGATCGTCTACAACCGCGCCAATTCGAAGCTCAACGCGGACATGCTCGAACGTCTGGCGGATAGCTGTCCGAACCTGATCGGCTTCAAGGACGGTGTGGGTGAGATCGAAGCGATGGTGACGATTCGCCGCCGTCTGGGCGACCGTTTCTCGTACCTCGGCGGTTTGCCAACGGCGGAAGTTTACGCGGCTGCGTACAAGGCACTGGGCGTGCCGGTGTACTCGTCGGCAGTGTTTAACTTCATTCCCAAGACGGCGATGGAGTTTTACCGCGCGATTGCCGCCGACGATCACGCCACGGTAGGCAAGCTGCTCGACGAGTTCTTCCTGCCGTATCTGGCGATTCGCAATCGCCGCCAGGGCTACGCGGTGAGCATCGTCAAGGCCGGCGCGAAACTGGTGGGCCACGATGCGGGTCCGGTGCGCGCTCCGCTCACCGACCTCAATGCCGACGAAATGGCGCAACTGGACGTGCTGATCAAGAAGCTCGGCGCGCAGTAAGCGTTGCGAGCGTGCGGTGGGCGCCTTTCATGCAGGAGGCGCCCTCAATGCACGTAGCTCAGTGCACGTAGCTCAGTGCACGTAGGTCACGCGCCGCTCGCGCACCCGGATCTCGAGTCCCGCATCGAGCAGCCAGAACGCGAACCAGCGGGCCACTTTCAGCACGACGCCCGACGCTGGCCGCGGCAGCCAGTCGTCGAGCAAGGCGATGGCCTCGTCGCTGCGCATGCGCTGCAGCAGCGCGAGGGTTTGCAGCAGGGCGGCCTCATCCTTGGCGAGATCGCTCGCGCAGCGGCAGCGCGTATCGAGCGGCCGGCACGACTCGTCGGTCAGCGAATGCATCAGCAAGTCGAAACAGAGAAGGCAGTCGTTGCCAAGACCTGCGTCCGACAACACGGCGCCCCAGCTTTCGTGCTTGCGCACCGAGTCGCAGCGCGGCCGCATCCAGGTCCGAAGCGCCGTCAGGACCGTTTGCTCGGCAACGTCGGGATGTTGCGCGAGGGATTCGTCGAGCAGCGTGTATGGCTGCGCGGATGAAATCAGGAAATGCATGGGACCTCCGACCTGAACTGGAAGAGATGCTGCGCGCCCCGCGAGGCATGCTGTAGGGCGCGTTGGTGCGCAGTGCTGGCAGCGGGTGTCGCGCGGCGTGCGGCCGGTCGAGTCGGCACGCCGCGCATGCGCTCAATTGGCCGGCGTCAGCTTTGGCGCTGGACCGGTCCACTCGCGCACGAACGCGGTGTGCTCTGGACGCGCGACGGGGCGTTGATTCGGTTGCGGCGTGCCGACGAACAGGAAGCCGAGCAACCGTTCGGATGCTTCGAAACCGAGCGCTGCGTGCATCGCGGGATCGTAGCTGTCCACGCCGGTCGCCCAGAACCCGCCATAACCGAGCACGTGGATGGCGTTCAGCATGTTCATCGCCGCCGCGCCGACCGCCAGCAACTGTTCGATTTCGGGCACCGTCGACTCGGCATCGATCGCCGCGCTGAGCGCGATGATCACCGGTGCGGCCTGGGCTTTCCTGGCGCGATGCGCATGCGCGGAGCGCGGGTCGCCGGGCGAGCGGGCGCAGGCAAGGTCGACGAGCACCTCGCCCAAGGCTTCGCGCGCCGCACCGCGCACGATCATGAAGCGCCACGGTTGCAGACGGCCATGATCCGGCGCACGCAACGCAGCGTCGAAGATCGTGGCGAGTTGCTGGTCGTCGGGACCAGGATTCATCAGCGGCCAGTGCGATTGACGCGACAGCAGCGCTTGCAGCGCAATCTCGGCGCGCTCGTGTGGATCCACGGCGGCCGTGTGTTCGAGCGGCTCGCGTTCGAGCGGTTCAAGAGCGAGAGGCGAGTTCATAGGCGGCGGCATCGAAGTGTTGGGATGGCGCTTATGATGAGACAGTTTACGCTTAAATGCAAATGATTCTCATTTGCGAAATATATCGGATGATTGGCCGGTCAGCCCTGCCACCGGCCCGTTTGCTCGCCTGAGCGAGTCCTGGCAAGGCTTCGAACAAGTCCCTGCGCTCGCCAAAATTGCTTGACAAAGGGTAGCGCGATCTCTAATTTAAGCGCCTAAACGTAAATGATTCTCATTTGCGAAGTAACTACTCAACAATCGATAGCGGAGCGTTCAATGAGCTGGGGCGATGAAGACACGAACTTCCATGTGGTGGTCAACGACGAAGAGCAGTACTCGATCTGGCCGGACTACAAAGCGATTCCCGCGGGGTGGCGCGAAGCCGGCAAGTCGGGCAAGCGGGCGGACTGCCTCGCGTGGATCGACGAGGTCTGGACCGACATGCGTCCGCTGAGCTTGCGCAAGGCGATGGCCGAGGACGCGGCGCAACACGCGGGCTCGGCGACCTGACCGATGAGCGGATCCGTACCCGTGCCGGCGGTGTTGCCGCCGCTGCGCCTGGTGTGTCTCTCGCATGCGGGTGGTAGCGCGTTGCTGTACCGCCGCTGGGCGCAGCGTTTGCCGCGTGGCGTGCAAGTCCTTACGCTCGAATTGCCGGGGCACGGTGCGCGCCGCGCGCTGTCCGCGCATACCGAGTGGCCGGCGCTGCTCGACACGTTGCTCGTCGAGCTCGACGGCAGGCTCGATGCCGAGGTGCCGTTCGCGGTGTTCGGCCACAGCATGGGCGCGCTGGTCGGCTTCGAACTGATGCACGCGCTGCGTGCGCGTGATGGTCTCGAGCCGGTCTGGTTCGGCGCCTCGGCATCGGTAGCGCCGGCGCATCGCAAGCACGAGACTCACTGGCTCGACTGCACCCACGAAGCGATGGTCGACAAGCTGCGCGAACTCGGCGGTACCCCCGCTGCGTTGCTCGAAGACCGCGACTTCATCGACTTTGTGTTGCCGGTGCTGCGGGCCGACTTCCATCTCTGCGGCTCTTATCCGTCTGCGTTTGGGCGTCATGCCACGGCGCGGCGCGACGCGGCCACCGGCCTCACTGCGCCCACTGCGCCCACTGCGCAGCGTGGCATTGGGCGCGAGCCGCTCGCGTGCCCGATCGCGGTCTTCACCGGCCGTGACGATCACGCAACGGCACGCGACGAAGACGTAGCAGCCTGGCGCGACGAAACCCGTGGCGCCTGCACGCTGCACCGCTTCGAGGGCGGGCATTTCTATCTCGACGGCGCGCCCGACCCGGTGATGGCGTGCGTCGCGACATCTCTTGCGGATGCGCTCGCGCAGCCGGTCGAGCGCGACCCCGTCTAGGCGCCCCCGTCTAGGCGACCCCGTCTAAAGGCTAAGCATGGATACATTGACGAGCAGTATCGGCGCGGCACTGAGCGAACAGGTGTTCGAGCGCAACGGCACCCGCGTGCTGGTGCTGAGCCCGAACGAGGCGGCAAGCGTGGAGACGTGTCTCGCGCAAGTTCAGGCCCGGGTTGCCCAGGCCAAGCCGAACTACGGCGGCGTGCTGCTGCGAGGATTCGATGCGCTGGGCGCGGCGGGGTTCGACCGTCTCGTCAATCGCTTCGGGCAACCGTTGCTTACTTACGAATTCGGTTCGACGCCGCGCAGCAAGATCGAGAAAGGCGTCTATTCGTCGACCGAGTATCCGGCCGATCAATGGATCGATCAGCATAACGAGCAGTCCTACACGCTCAACTGGCCCGCTGTGATCTGGTTCTACTGCGACATCGCGGCGGAGCAGGGCGGTGCGACTCCGGTTGCCGATAGCCGCCTGGTCTATGAACGGCTCGATCGTGCCTTGCGCCGCCACTTCGCCGACAAGCAGGTGATGTATGTGCGCAACTACGGCAACGGCCTCGACCTGCCGTGGGAGCAGGTCTTCGGCACGGACGAGCGCGACAAGGTCGAGCAGTATTGCCGCGCCAACCGGATCGACTACGAATGGCTCGACGACGGCGAGGCGTTGCGCACGCGTCAGGTCTGCCAATCGGAACTGCGTCATCCGGTGACAGGCGAGACCGTCTGGTTCAACCAGGCGCACCTGTTTCACGTCTCGAACCTGCCGCCCGCGATACGCGAAGCGCTGCTGGAAGTCGTCGATGACGACCGCCTGCCGCGCAACACCTTCTTCGGCGACGGCACGCCGATCGATGCCGCGATGCTCGACGAGATCCGCGCGGTGTACCGCGACACGATGCTGTCGTTCGCCTGGCAAGCCGCCGATACGCTAATCCTCGACAACCTGCTGATGTCGCACGGCCGCGCGCCGTTTGCCGGCAAGCGTCGCGTGCTGGTAGCGATGACCGCCTGAAGATGCAGTCAACGTCCGTGATTCGACCCGCCCACACCGGGTCGGCCCCCGCTGCGCGCCGCCGCCTCTTGCTAGCCGGACTCGGCGCGTTCGGGAACTTGGGTGCGCCTGGTGCGCTGAGCGGAGCGGCTGCTGCTGATCGGTGTGGGGATTAGCGCACTGTTCCAGGCGGTCATCGCGCTGCGGCTTGATTAAGAGACAGAGTCCTTGACAGGCATCGTAGTGAACGATAAATTGTAATGCAAATGATTCGCATTTGCATAAATGCTTCGCGCACGCCATAACCGTCACCTCGGTCCCAGCATTTTCTCGACGACGCCAACGCGCCGGTCAACCACCGCTGTTCGTTCCTGAAACGCCGCGGGCATCGGGCGCGCAAGCGCAATCCTCTTGCATCGACGCCGTAACGAAAGGAGATTCATGTCCGTACTTTTGCAACTGGTGAGCAAGTCCCGCTGGATGCTTGCCGCCGCCCTCGTTGCAAGCGTGCTCGGCGGCCTCGGCAACGCCGCGCTGCTCGCCCTCATCAACCAGGCGCTCGTCGCGTCTCCGGCGGGGCTGGCACGGCTCGGCTGGCAGTTCCTCGCCGTCGGCCTCGCCGTGCTGTCGATGCGCGCCATCGCGCAGTCGCTTTTCATGTGGCTCGGGCAGAAGGCAAAGGCGACGCTGCGCATGCGCACGATCCGCCGCATCGGCGACGCGTCGTATCCGCATCTGGAAAAGCAGGGCGCGGCGAAATCGCTGGCGGTACTCACCCAGGATCTCGACACGATCGTCGTGTTCTTCATCAGCCTGCCGTCGCTCGCGATGCAAAGCGCGGTGATCGTCGGCTGCCTCGCGTATCTCGGCTATATGTCGTGGCCGATTCTGCTCGTCGGCATCGTCACCATCGTGCTCGGCATGGCGGGATTCCGTTACGCTCATGGGCGCGCGCTGTTCCATTTGCGCGCTTCCCGCAAGCGCGAGGACGATCTGGTCAAACACTTCCGCGCGCTCTTTGACGGTGCGAAGGAGCTGAAGCTGCATCGTGCCCGCAAGCATGCGTTCGTCGAGGACACGCTCGCCACCAACGTCGAAGCCGTACGTGTGCAGCGCACGCGCGGCTACATGCTGTACGCCGCGGCGACGAGCTGGGGCAACTTCATCCTGTTCGCCTTCATCGGCCTCACGCTGTTCGTGTTCGCGCGCTACATCAAGGTCGATCCGCACGTGATGTCGGGCTATGCGATCGTGTTCGTCTACATGATCATGCCGATCGAAGCCGTGCTATCCGCCATCCCGGGCATCAGTTCGGCGCGTGTCGCGCTCGAGCGGATCGAACAGGTCAACGCGGAACTGCCGCTCGAAACCATGCTCGAGCCGCCCGTCGCGGCATCGTTCGACACCATTGCACTCGACGGCGCCACGCACAGCTATTTCCGTGAGAAGGAAAACGAGGTATTTACGCTCGGGCCGGTTGACCTCACGTTCCGGCGCGGTGAACTCGTTTACCTGATCGGCGGCAACGGTAGCGGCAAGACCACGCTGGCGAAAATGCTGGTCGGCCTTTACGTGCCCGAGAGCGGCCGTGTCCTGTTGAACGGCGAACCTGTCGACGAAGCGCGGCGCGACGCTTACCGGCAGCATTTCTCGGTGGTGTTCAGCGACTTCTTCCTGTTCGACAACCTGCTCGGCATGCGCGGCGACGGACTCGACGCGCTCGCGCAGCAGTTGCTCGTCGACCTGCAGCTCGATCACAAGGTCACCGTGAAGGATGGCGCATTTTCCACGCTGAACCTGTCGCAGGGGCAGCGCAAGCGGCTCGCGCTCGTCGTCGCGTATCTGGAGGACCGGCCGTTCTACGTGTTCGACGAATGGGCGGCGGACCAGGACCCGCTGTTCAAGGAAGTGTTCTACCGGCGCCTGCTGCCCGAGCTGAAGGCGAAGGGCAAGACTGTGCTCGTCATCACGCATGACGACCGCTATTTCCATCTTGCCGACCGCTTCATCAAGCTCGATTTCGGCCAGATCGTCGAGGACGCGCCGGGCGCCACGCATGCGGCGAGCCTCACGTCCGCCTACTCCTGATCAGGACTTCCACCTCACATGAATGCGAAGCCGTCCGACTTTTACGCTCCCGTGCCGTACGGCGAACCGATGTACGAACTCGACGGTGTGTCGTTCAGCATCGGCGAGCGCGTGCTGTTGCATCCGCTTTCGCTCAGGCTGCCGAAGGGGCGCGTGTGCGGCTTGATCGGCCACAACGGTTCGGGTAAATCGACGCTGCTCAAACTGCTCGCGCGTCAACAGTTGCCGAGCGCCGGCACGCTGCGTTTCGCGGGCCGTCCGTTGGGCGACTGGCACAACCGCGAGTTCGCGCGCCAGGTCGCCTATCTGCCGCAGCAGCAGCCCGCCGCCAGCGGCATGACCGTGCGCGAGCTGGTCTCGCTCGGCCGCTATCCGTGGCACGGCGCGCTGGGGCGCTTTACGGGCGTCGACAGCGAAAAGGTTCAGCAGGCGATGCAGCTAACGGATATCGCGCGTTTCGCGGACCGCGCGGTGGACAGTCTGTCGGGCGGCGAGCGGCAACGCGTGTGGATCGCGATGCTCGTCGCACAGGACAGTCAGTGCCTGCTGCTCGACGAGCCAATATCCGCGCTCGATATCGCGCATCAGATCGAAGTGCTCGATCTCGTGCGCGACCTGAGCCAGCAGCGCGGTCTGGGTGTGGTGGTCGTGCTGCACGACGTCAACATGGCCGCGCGCTTCTGCGACGACCTCGTCGCGCTGAAGGGCGGCCGCCTGCTCGCAAGCGGCGCCGCGCCGGAGCTGATCGAAGAAGAGATGCTGGGCGCGATCTACGGCGTGCCGATGGGCACCGTCGCGCATCCACGCGGCGGCACGCCGATCAGCTTCGCGTATTGAGCGTCACGCGCCGTCCGGCGCTGGGCACCCACAGGATGCCCAGCCGGCGACAAGGCGCGCTCGACGACACATAACGGCGTTCCCAAGAGACGCCTTGCTCTCCCCGCAATGACGAAATTCACACCGCCGGCGCAGCGTATGCGACGGCGACGTGTCGCCATGCGTCGCGCCTAAGCGGTGCATGGCGATGACGGCCGCGCGACGCGCGGCAAATCTCGGGAGGCGAGGATGTCTGTTATCTATACGCCGCGCCACGATGGCGCGGACACGCACGCGACGAACCCGGCCAAGGTGGCCGACGCGGTGCCCAATGCAGTGGCCAATTCCACGTTCAATGCCGCCAACGCACCTGCGGCGCCCGCGAGCGACCTGGTGTCGGTGCTGAAGTGGCATGCCGGCCAGTGCCCCCAGCAGGTGGCGGTGCGTTTTCTGACGGACGGCGAAGCAAGCGCATGCGAGTTGACCTACGCGGGGCTCGATGCCCGCGCCCGCCGCTTCGCGGCCGTACTGCGCAGGCACGGCGGTCCGAACGACCGCGTGCTGCTGATGCTGCCAACCGGGCTCGATTACATCGTCTCGTTCTTCGCCTGCCAGTACGCGGGGATGATCGCGGTCCCGGCCTATCCGCCCGAAGCGCTGCAAAGCGGACACGTCGAACGGCTGCGGCGTATGGCGCAGGATTGCGTGGCGCGCATCGCGGTGCTCGACGAAGCGTCGCACGCCGGTTTCGCGGGTGCGGAATCCGGGCTTCCTCTCGGCGGCGCTACGCTCGTGTCGCCCGGCGAAGGCAATGAAAACACAGAGGATGACGGTTTTTGCATCGACCAGGCAGACCCCGATGCCGTCTCGTTTCTGCAATACACATCCGGTTCGACGTCGGCGCCGAAAGGTGTAATGGTTAGTCATGCGAACGTGTGTGCGAACGTTAGCGCGATGTCACGCGGCATGGGCTGCCGCGTCGGCGATCGCATGTTCTCCTGGCTGCCGCTCTATCACGACATGGGGCTGATCGGCAGCGTGCTGATGCCCGTGCTGTGCGGCTTTCAGGTCACCCTGATTTCGCCGCTGCATTTTCTCGAACGCCCGGCGCGCTGGCTTGCGGGCATCGCGCGCGAACGCGCGACCGTCACGGGCGGCCCAGATTTCGCATATCGCCTCTGCACAGACCGCGTGCGCGATGCGCAACTCGCCGGACTCAATCTCTCGTCGTTACGCGTGGCCTTCTGCGGCTCCGAACCGATCCGGCAGACCACGCTTGCTGGTTTCGCCGCGCGCTTCAGCGCCCACGGCCTCGATCCGCGCGCTATGTACGCATGCTACGGGCTTGCCGAGGCAACGCTATTCGTGACAGGTGTCGAGGTCGGGACAGGCGCACCGGAAACGCGCTTTTCAACGGCGGCGCTGGCGCAGGCCTCGCCCGTCGCGCTGCTGGGCGCTGACGACAGCGACGGCAAGGCCGTGGTCGGCTGCGGCGTGATTGCGCTGGGGCATGCGCTGGCCATCGTCGATCCGGACACGCGCGAGCGCTTGCCGGAGCGTCGCGTCGGCGAGGTCTGGTGCGGCGGTCCGAGCATCACGCACGGTTACTGGCAGAACCCCGAGGCGAGCGCCGCCGTCTTTCTCGACGATGCGCCAGGCTTCCCGGGGCGCTGGCTCAGGACAGGCGATCTGGCTTTTGTCGACGGCGGCCAGTTGTTCTTCTGCGGGCGCCGCAAGGACATGATCGTGCTGCGCGGTGAGAACGTCTATCCGCAGGATCTCGAAACGGTGCTGGCGGATCGCGTCGAATGGCTGCGCCGCGGCCGCGTTACGGCGTTCGCGGTGGAAGCCGCCGACGGCGCCGAGGCGATCGGCGTGGCCGCTGAAGTGCCGCGCGGCCGGGCGCGCCAGGTGGCGCCGGAGACGATCTTCGCCGCGATCGCCGCGGTGCTCGGCGAAGCGTTCCAATACGAAGCCGCGTTGATCCTGCTGCTGGAGCCTGGCGATCTGCCGCGCACGTCGAGCGGAAAACTGCAGCGCAGCGCATGCGTGAGCGCGTGGCGCAGCGGCGCACTTGTGCCGTTCGCAGTGTACGACGCGCGATCGGCGCGGCCGCAACCGAGTGCCACGGAGGCACTTGCGAATAGCGCTTGCGCCGCTGTCTGGACGCCGACCGAGCAAGCCGTCGCCCAAGCGTGGAGCGAAGTGCTCGAGATACCGGCACCGCGCGGGTCGGACGACTTTTTCGCGCTCGGCGGCCGTTCGCTGCTGGCGTTGAAGGTCGCATCGCGGTTGCGCGCGCATCTGGGCCGCGAGGTGCCGCTCGGCCTGCTGTTCAGCCACCCGACGCTCGCGAGTCTGGCCGCCGCGCTCGATGCGTGGTGGGCCGCGCCGTCGCACGCTGCTGGTGCCGTTCCTGCACTGACGAGGAGCGAGGTGGGCGACGCGCCGCTATCGCTGCCGCAGGAGCGTCTATGGGTGCTCTGGCAACTCGAGCCGGATAGCCCTGCCTACAACATTTCGGCCGCGCTTTCGTTGATGGGTCCGCTCGACGCCGCCGCCGCAAAAAGCTCGCTGGATGCACTGGTGCGCCGTCACGAGATGCTGCGCACACGCTTTGACGACAGCGGCGACGCGGCGCGCCAGATCATCGTACCGGTCGAGCACAGCGCCGACGCGTGGCGCTGGGAAACCGCCGACGTGCGCAACGCCACGCCCGCCGAGTTCGACGCTCAGTTGCGCCGGCGTGCCCGTGAGCCCTTCGATCTGACACGCGGGCCGCTGTTTCGCGCGACGCTGTTTACCCGCGGCTCCGGGCGCCATGTGCTGCACTTCGTGATGCATCACATCGTCTCCGATGGCTGGTCGATCAATGTGCTGCTGCGCGATTTCGCGGCCGGCTATCGCGCGGCGCTGCACGGCGATACCTCCGTGCTGCCTGCGCCGCCCGTTCAGTACGCCGATTACGCAGCGTGGCAGCGCGAACGCTTTAGCGGTGACGGCGGCGCGCAACTCGAGGCGCAACTCGACTACTGGCGCGGCCGTCTCGCGGGCTACGACGCGCCGCTCGACCTGCCGAGCGCACATGAGCGTGGCCGTCCCTACGATCCGCGCGCGGCCCGCGTTGCCGCGCGGATTCCTGCCTCGCTCGCCGGCCGTCTCGACATGCTTGCGCGTGCGGAGAACGCCACGCTGTTCATGGTGCTGCTCGCTGCGTTCGCCGCGCTGCTGTCCCGTTACAGCGGCGCGCAAGACGTGGTGGTCGCGGTGCCCGTCGCGGGCCGCGACCGGCTCGAGACGGAAGACCTGATCGGCTTTTTCGTCAACACGCTCGCGATGCGCGCGTCCGTGAAAGGCGCCAAGCCGTTCGCCGCACTGCTGCGCGAGGTGCGCGACGACAGCATCGATGCGCAAGCGAACGCCGATGTGCCGTTCGAGCGCGTCGTGGCGGCGCTGCAGTCCGCGCGCCGCGCGGGCGGCACTCCGCTGGGCGGCACTCCGCTGGCGCAGATCAAGTTCGTCCTGCACGACGAATTCGACACCGCACTGGATATCGACGGCGTGAATTGCGCACTCGTCGACGCCGACGCGAGCGACGCCCGTTTCGAACTCGCGCTCGACGTCTTGCGCCAGGGCGCTGACGGACTCCATTGCGTGTTCGCGTACGCAGCCGAGCTGTACGACGACGCGTTCGTCGCGCAGTTTGCGTGGCACTACGTCGAGCTACTCGAACAGATCGCCGACGCTCCGCAGCGCGCGCTCGGCGAATTCAGCCTCAACGACGACGAAGCGGCGCACGGCCCAGCGCCCGTCGCGGGTGCTTACGCGCTTTGAGCGCGGCGCCTTCATCCACCTCAATGCATCGACCCCGCGCTTGCCAGTGCGGGCGTCAGACACCAGGATCAGATCACGGACACCATGCAAGCCATTTATTTCGACACCGATTATCTTCCCGCCCGCGTCGCGCGGTTTGCCATCGAACGGCCGGACGCCATTGCGCTTGTCGATAGCGCGGGGCCGCTTTCCTGGCGCGATCTGTGGGCATGGTCCGGCCGGCTCGCGGCGGCGCTGATCGCCGAAGGCGTGCGGCCCGGCGATCACGTCGTGCTCGCTTTGCCGCGCTGCGCGGCGCTTGTCGCGACGATTCTCGCGGTCTGGCGGGTGCGTGCGTGTTACGTGCCGCTCGATCCGGCGTTGCCGCCCGCGCGCTTGCGCTGGCAGGCTGAGGACTGCGGCGCGCGCGTGGTGGTGACGGGTGCAGTGGCATCGGATGCCGCTGCAGAAGTTGCTGCGCCAGGCTGGTTGCCTGACGGTGTGGCCACGCTCGATCCGCACACGGCGCGTGGTGCCGGCCATCACGCGGATAACGTCGATGGCGTCGATAGCATTGATGACACTGGCCCGACACCGCAGCCCGACGACGGCATTTTCGTGTGGCCCGCGTATGTGATCTACACCTCGGGGTCGACTGGCCGGCCCAAGGGCGTCGTGCTCAGCCACGCGGCGCTCGCCGCGTATCTGCGCGGCGTGTCCGAACGGCTGCCCGAGGATATCGAGAGCGCCGCCTATCTGTCGACACCTGCCGCCGATCTCGGCCACACCTCGTTGTTCGGTGCGCTGTGGCACGGCTGGACCCTGCATCTGATCGACGCCCAGATTGCCGCTGATCCGGACGTGTTTGCCGCCTACATGCACGCGCATGCGGTCGATCTCCTGAAGATCGTGCCGAGCCATCTGGACGCGTTGTTGCAGGCGCAGTCGCCCGAATCCGCGCTGCCGCGCCGCTGCTTGCTGATGGGCGGCGAGCCCGCGCCGACGCGTCTGGCGCAGCGCATCGCGGCGCTGCGGCCCGAATGCCGGCTGCTCAACCACTACGGCCCGACGGAGACGGCGGTCGGCGTGCTCACGCGCAACGGCGCGGACAGTCGTGCCGCGACGCTGCCGCTCGGCAAGCCGCTCGCGCACGTTGAAGCGCGCATCGTCGACACCGGCGGCAATGCCGTGCCTAAGGGCGCGGCGGGCGAATTGTGCATCGGCGGCGCGAGCGTCGCGTATGGGTATCTGAACCGGGCATCGCTCACGGCTGAGCGCTTCGTGCCCGATCCCGACGGTCGCGGCGCACGGCTTTACCGGACAGGCGACAAGAGCCGACGCTTGCCGGACGGCGAGTTCGCATTCCTTGGCCGCCTCGACGACCAGGTGAAGATTCGCGGTTTTCGTGTCGAGCCGGAAGAGATCGCCGCGCGCCTGCGCGCCGAAGACGGCGTGCGCGACGCGGTGGTGATCGCGCATGCCGAGAGCGAAGGCGCCGCGCTGCGCCTCGCCGCCTATCTGACGGCAGCCGAAGCGCTCGACGTCGACGCGATCCGCGCGCATCTTGCCGCGGAGCTGCCGGACTACATGGTGCCGTCGTCGTTTCAGGTGCTGGCCGCGCTGCCGCTGACGCCGAACGGCAAGGTCGACCGTGCGGCGCTGCCCGCGCCAGGCCAGATCGAGACGGCCGACGCAAAGCGCGTCGAGCCGCGCAACGATGCCGAACGCACGCTCGCCAACATCTGGAAGCTGGTGCTCAAGCGCGACGATATTGGCGTAACCGACAACTACTTCGAAATTGGCGGCGATTCGATCATGAGCCTGCAGATCATCGCCAAGGCGCGCGGCGCGGGTCTCAAACTGACGCCGAAACAGATGTTCGAGTACCCGACGATCGAAGCGGCGGCGCGCGTCGCCGTTCCCGTCGCGGCTGCGGGGACGAGCGCAATGCCGCGTGCGACGGCCGCCGTGGCGCAGCCGGCGCAAACCGCCGCCGACGATGCGTGGTTCGCGCAGACCGGTGTCTCGCGTGATGCAGTCGAAGCGGTCTATCCGGCCACCCCGATGCAGCAGGGCTTGTTGTTCCACGGCATGTTCGAAGGTGAACCCGGCTTGTACGTCTCGCAGTTGCGTTTGACGATCGACGCGCTGCGGGTCGAGACGATGAGGGCTGCGTGGGAGGTTGTCGTCGCACGCCATCCAGTCTTGCGCACGCGCTTCGTGTGGCCGGCCGGCGGCGAGGCGTTGCAGATCGTCGAACGGCACGCGCGGATGCCGTTTGAACTGCATGCGCGGACGGCGTCGACAGACGAGCAATACGAAGCGGCGTACCACACGGCGCGCGAGGTGCTGGTTGCACGCGGCTTCGAGCCGGGTGTCGCTCCGTTGATGCGCGTCGATGTTTTCGAGCGCCCCGACGGCCCGCACGACCTGTTGTGGACCCACCATCACGCGTTGACGGACGGCTGGAGTACCGCTCAGGTTGTGACGGAAGTGACACGCGCGTACGCGGCGCTCGCGGCGGGCGGCGTCGCCGATACGACGGCGGGCGCGCCCTACGCGAATTACGTGCGCTGGCTGCGGCGCCAGCCGGACACGGGGCCGTTCTGGCGCGCACGCCTTGCGACGCTCGACGAACCGGCGCGCCTTGCCGACGCGCTTGGCAACGCGTTCCGGCCGTCGTCCGCGAACGGTGCCGATAGCGGTGCCGACAGCGTGGCCGACAGCGGGGCGGCGCAAGTGGTGGTCCGCGAACTCGACGGCGCGTCTCACGTACGGCTGCAGCGCGCTGCGCAGCGTGCGCAGGTCACGCTGAACACGCTCGTGCAGGGTGCGTGGGCGCTCGTGCTCGCGCGCTTTTCCGGGCGAGCGCAGGTGGCTTTCGGCATGACGGTATCCGGCCGCCCGGTCGATCTGCCCGAGGCGCAATCGACCGTTGGCCTGTTCATCAACAGCCTGCCGCTGTGGATCGACGTCGAGCCTGATGCGACAGTGCGGTCCTGGCTGGCGGGGTTGCAGCGGCATAACGCGCAATTGCGCGACGTCGAGCACACGCCGCTCGTGAGCTTGCAGCAATGGGCGAACTCGAGCGTGGACGCGCTGTTCGATAGCCTGATCGTGTTCGAAAACTATCCGCTCGACGACGCGCTAGGTGCGCTTGGCAGTGTGCCGCGAGTGCGCGCTGTCGAGGCTCACAACCGCAGCCACCTGCCGCTGATGCTGGTCGTCGCGCCGCGCCATGTGGGCGGCGGCGACAGGCTCAGGCTGGAGTGGCACCGGCATGCTGCACGCGTGTCCGCTGACGGCGTTGCGTGCGTCGCCGAGCATTTCGAGCGGATGCTGGATCGCCTCGCGACGGCGCTGGTGGAAGCGGGCGATCCGGATGTGAGGCTGCGCGATCTCGCACGCGGTGATGCGCCCGAAGTTGTCGCGGTGCCGGCCGCTTTTGCTTTCGAGCCGGTGACGGCGCGTATTGCTGCACGGGCGGCTGCGCGTCCTGACGCCATTGCGCTGAGCGATGGCAGCGAGCAGGTGACGTATGCGCAGCTCGATGCCTGGTCACGTGCGATTGCGCATGAACTGCGACGCCTGGGGGCGACGGCGGAAGTGCGTGTCGGTGTCGCGATGCAGCGCTCGGCGGCACTGGTTGCCTCGCTGCTCGGTGTGTTGCGTGCGGGAGCGACCTATGTGCCGCTCGATCCGTCGTATCCGGCGGAGCGTCTTGCGCACATCGTGGATGATTCACAGCTTTGTCTGATCGTGACCGACGCACCGAGCCTCGCGCAGCATGCGGCGCTGTTCGGCTCGCGGCCGACGCTCGATGCTGCCGCGCTGCGTGAGACTGCCGCGCTCGCTGAGGCGAACGGTGCGAATGATGCGCTGGTGCATCCGCAACAGCTAGCGTATGTGATCTACACGTCGGGTTCGACGGGCTTGCCGAAGGGCGTCGGCGTCACGCATGAGAATGTCGCGCGCCTGTTCGACGCGACGCAGGCGCGTTTTGCATTCGACGCAAACGACGTCTGGACGCTGTTCCACTCCTACGCATTCGACTTCTCGGTGTGGGAGATCTTCGGCGCGCTGGTGCATGGTGGACGGCTTGTGATCGTGCCGCACTGGACCGCGCGCGAGCCGTCGGCGTTCCATACGCTGCTGCGCGAAGAGCGGGTGACAGTGTTGAACCAGACGCCGTCGGCGTTCGTGCAACTGACACAGGCTGACAGCGACCACACGCTCGCGTCGCTGCGGGCAGTGATCTTCGGCGGCGAACGGCTGGAGCCGGCAGCGCTTGCGCGCTGGGCAGACGGCGCGCGCCGCAAGGGCGTGCTGCCGGCTCTCGTGAACATGTACGGCATCACGGAGACGACAGTCCACGTGACACACCGCGCCCTGGACGAAGCAGCCTTGCACGACGCTCGCAGCGTGATTGGCGCGCCGCTCGATGACCTCACGCTGCACGTGCTGGACGCGGACCTGAACCGCGTGCCGGTGGGCGCGGTGGGCGAACTGTACGTGGGCGGCGCGGGTCTCGCACGTGGCTATCTGGGACGCCCGGAGCTCACGGCGCAGCGTTTCGTGCCGGACCCCTACGGCGCATCAGGTTCACGTCTGTACCGCTCGGGCGATCTGGCGCGGCGCATGCCCGATGGCGACCTCGAATATCTGGGCCGCAACGACGATCAGGTGAAGATCCGGGGCTTCCGGATCGAGCTTGGGGAAATTCATGCTGCGCTGCTGGGCCACCCCGAAGTGCGCGACGCGGCGGTGCTGGTATCGGACAGCGCCAGCGGCGAGCAGCGCCTGGTTG
>NZ_FNCJ01000048.1 GCF_900100735.1 Paraburkholderia phenazinium
CCGCCTGCCGGCGCACATGGTACCGTCGTCGTATGTGGAGCTCGCGCGCTTCCCGCTGACGCCGAACGGCAAGCTCGACCGCCGCGCATTGCCCGTGCCCGAAGCTGCCGCCTCGGGCCGGGCGGCCTTCATCGCCCCGCGCGACGAAGCCGAGACCAGGCTCGCGGCGATCTGGCAGGACGTGCTCGGTGTCGAGCGTGTCGGCGCACGTGACGACTTCTTCCTGCTCGGCGGCCATTCGCTGCTGGCGGTGCGCGTGATTTCCGCCGTGCGTGCGGCCTTTGGCGACGCGCCTGCGCTGCGCGCGGTGTTCGAACATACGCTGCTGGAAGACTTCGCGGCACTGCTGCGTGATGCTCGATCCGCTACGGCCGGCACGGATGCGCCGGCGTCTGCTGCCTCTCTTGCCGCAACCGCGCGCGAAATCGCAGTTGCAAGCGAAACCGCCGTCACGCATGTGGACATGGCTGCGCCGATGCCTCTGTTGGCGTCGCAGCAAAGCCTTTGGTTCCTGTGGAAGCTCGATCCAGCGAGCGCCGCGTACCACGTGAACGGTGCGCTGCGCTTTGATGGCCGGCTTGACGTCGATGCACTGCGCGCCGCGTTCGGCGCGTTGGGCGAACGGCATCCGGCGCTGCGCATGCGCTTCGCCGAGGTGGCGGGTGTGCCCTGTCAGCGTATCGATGCTGCGAGCCGCAGTGAGATCCGTCTGCTCGACTTGCCGCGCACGCTCGACGTGACGGACGACGAAGCGCTGGCGGCGTGTCTCGCCGAACTGGTGCGCACGCCGTTCGATCTGACCGGCGAACCGCCCGTGCGCGCGACGCTGATCCGCGTCGCCGACGATCGTCACGTGTTGCATCTGGTGCTGCATCACATTGTCAGCGACGACTGGTCGGTCGGTCTGCTGCTCCGGGACTTCTCGCGCCTGTATCGCGAATATGGCGAGTCCGGCCGTATGGCCTTTGTAGACGATGAGAGCGTCGCGGCAGCGTCGGCGACGGCCTATCACAAGCTGATCGCGGCACGCGCCGCGCAACTGACGCCAGAGAGGGAGTACGAGCAGCTCGCCTGGTGGCGCACCGCGCTGGCAAACGATGACGGGTCGGCCGCGACGCTTGCGTTGCCGTATGACCGCGCGCGTGCCGGCGTGCGCCGGGCACCCGGCGCGCGCTATCGCACACAGGTGCCGGCCGCAACCGCGTCCGCCCTGCGCTCACTTGCCGGGGCGCGTCGCGCGACACTCTTCATGACGTTGCTCGCCGCGTTCGACGCGTTGCTCTACCGCTACTCGGGCCAGTCCGACATCCGCCTCGGCGTGCCGCTCGCGGGGCGCGATCTGCCGGGCGCTGCGGACGTCGCGGGTTTCTTCGTCAACACCGTTGTGATCCGCACAGCGCCGCACGGCGAAAAGCGCGCGGCGCAACTGATCGGCGAAGTGCGCGAACAGCTGCTTTGCGCACACGCGAACCAGGACGTGCCGTTCGCAAGTGTGGTCAAGGCCGTGCAGCCCGAGCGCGACCTGTCGCATACGCCGCTGTTCCAGGTGCTCGTCAACCAGCAGCAGCGCCACGACCTCGGTGCGTCGTTCGGCGATGGGCTGCGCGTGACGGTGCAGGACGTCGACAACGGCGAGGCCCAGTTCGATCTGATGCTGAATATCGCCGAAACGGCCGACGACGCGCTCGATCTGACGCTGACGTACGCGACCGACGTGTTCAACGCGTCGACCATCGAGCGGCTTGCGCGCAACTTCACGGGCCTGCTCGAGCAGTGGAGTGTGACGCCTGATGCGCGGATCGCGTCGTTCGAATTGCCGGAGATTCGCGACGAAGCGGTGCGGCGCCTGCCGGACGCATCCGCCTTCGCCGTCGAGCCGGTGACGGCGCGTATTGCTGCACGGGCGGCTGCGCGTCCTGACGCCATTGCGCTGAGCGATGGCAGCGAGCAGGTGACGTATGCGCAG
>NZ_FNCJ01000012.1 GCF_900100735.1 Paraburkholderia phenazinium
GGAAACGCTGATTAATGTGTTGCCCGTTCGGCTTGCAGATGAAGCGGCGCCGAACTTTCCGGCTAACGAATCAAATCGGCGCTCATTTCGGTGAATTTGGCTCGTGCACGAGCCTCTGTGCTCGCATTTTTCACACGCATGGCGGACTGCTCCCATGAACCGATCGCAACAGATTTCGCGCAATCACCAGATTCGCCAGAGCGAACAGGCTGAACAGTTGCGCCGTGTTCTTGGCCAAGCCCTTGTATCGGGTCTTGCGATGGTGAAAGAGGTTCTTGACGATATGGAACGGATGCTCGACCCGCGAACGGATCTGCGCCTTGGTTCGTTCGACCGCCACCACCAACTCCTTCAGCGGGCCTTCCTGCATCGCTTTGATCTTTCCGCGCTTGACCGCGACGTGCCACTTCACGGTCTTGCCCTTCATTTCATCGCGCTTGTCTACGCCAATGTAGCCCGCGTCGGCGAACGCCTGCCCTTCATGCCCGTGCAGCAGGGCATGCGCTTGCGACACATCCGACACGTTGGCCGCCGTGCCGACCACACTGTGGATCAGGCCAGAATCGGCGTCGACTCCAATGTGGGCCTTCATGCCAAAGTGCCATTGGTTACCTTTCTTGGCCTGATGCATCTCAGGGTCGCGGCTCTTCGCGGCGTTCTTGGTCGACGGCGGCGCTTCGATGATCGTCGCATCAACCAGCGTGCCTTCCTTCATCAGCAGTCCTCGCTCACACAGCGAGATGCCAATCTCGTCGAACAGCTTCTGTGTCAATTCGTGTTCGATCAGCAGGCGCCGGAACTTCAACAGCGTGGTCGCATCCGGCACGTTCTCGACCGCCAGATCGATGCCGGCGAAGGCGCGCAACGCGATGCTGTCATACAGCGCGTCTTCCAGTCCTTCGTCCGACAGCCCGTACCACTGTTGCAGGAAGTAGATCCGCAACATTCGCTCCAGGCCAATCGGCGGACGGCCTCGCGTGCCCTTCGGGTAATGCGGCTCGATTGCCGACAGCAAGCGCTCCCACGGCACGATCTTCTCCATCTCGGCCAGGAAGCGTTGGCGCCTCGTCACGCGCTTCTTGCCTGCAATTTCCGCTTCCGCGAAGCCGATCTGCCTCTTCATCGTCGTGGGTCCGTTTCGTGAGCTGCCTTCTATAACGTCCTCGGCTACCTCAGCGATGACCGCCGAGCTTCATTAATCAGCGTTTCCCTAGACCGGCCTGAGAGCATGACCAAGGCCACTGCATGGCGCACCCCGGAGCTTCGATGAACGCCCCTGATTTCGATGCCGGCCGCGCGCACGCTGCGGCGCGGCGCCATCCACCGCTCGATAGCGACGCGTTCGGCGCCTTGCTCGCGCAACTGAGCGCCGAGTTTGCGGAGAGCGCTGCCGACTACGACCGCAGCGGCGACTTTCCGCACGGCAATCTGGCGCGGCTGCATGAGTACGATCTGCTGTCGCTGACCGTGCCCGCCGAACTGGGCGGCGCCGGCGCGAGCCTGCCGCAGGCATTGCAGGTGGTGCGTGCGGTGGCGCGTGGCGAGCCGTCGACCGCGCTGGTGCTGGTCATGCAGTACCTGTTTCACCATCGTCTGCAGGGCAACCCGCGCTGGCCACAGGCGCTGCGCGAACGGGTCGCGCGGGAGGCGGTGCGCGACGGCGCGCTGATCAATTCGCTACGCGTCGAACCCGAACTCGGCTCGCCGGCGCGCGGCGGATTGCCGGCTACGCTTGCCACACGCAGCGGTGACGGCTGGCTGATCAACGGCAGCAAGATATATTCGACCGGCAGCCCCGGTCTGACCTGGCTCGCGGTGTGGGCGCGCAGCGACGAGACGCCGCCGCGGGTCGGGGTCTGGCTGGTGCCGCGCGACACACCTGGCGTGCGGGTCGGCACGCCATGGAACCATCTCGGCATGCGCGCGACCGGCAGCCATGAAATCGTCTTCGATAACGTCCTGGTGCCAGCCGAACATGCAGTCGACGTGCAGCTTCCTGGCGAGCCGGGCGCGGGGCTCGACGCGCTTGGCGTGGCGTGGATGAGCGTGTTGCTGTCGGCGGTTTATGACGGCGTGGCGCGCGCGGCCCGCGACTGGTTCGCGGAGTGGGCCGCGCAGCGCGCGCCCGCCAATCTCGACGCGCCGCTCGCGAGCCTTGGCTCGTTTCAGCAAACGCTCGGCCGTATCGATGCGCTGCTGTTCAGCAATCGCGTGCTGCTCGACGCGACCGCACACGCAGAGCGGGTTGCGCTCGAGGAGGCGCCGCTCGTCAAATACACGGTCACCAATCAGGCGATCGAAGCGGTGCAACTGGCCGTGGAGGCGAGCGGCAATCCGGGCCTGAGCCGCGATAACCCGCTCGAGCGTCACTACCGCGACGTGCTGTGCGCGCGCATCCATACGCCGCAAAACGATTCGGTGCTGCAGGCCGCGGGGCGGGCGGGATTCGCGGGGGCAGGCCTGCGGGCCACCAGCAGCGTGTAATCCTCAGCCAATTCGGTGTAAACGCTGGCTCGCCTAATCCATGCAATGCGTCTAAATTATCGCCACCTGGGCAAAATAGTCGAGGGACCAGACGGCCGTGTGCAGCGGTCTGTCACGGGCGAAAGCGTAGGGTCAGCGGCGAACTGCGGCTGATTGCTTCGTCCGGAGCCGGACCGCTGCGTGTCGTCTCTTCTCGTTTTGCGGCATGTGTCCAACGCGGTTTCATGCGGGTTTGCAAGTGTCGGCCCGAGTTGTTGCCACAGCGCAGAAGTACCTTTCGATTTCACCGTAGCTTCCCCCCAGCAGCACCAACGGCGCATTGCACTGCGCCGTTCTCGTTTGTGCTGTCCGCTCCCGTTCGACCCGAACCGCTCCAGTCCGGTCCGATCCGCTCGTATCCCCAGTCGATTCCATGCCCCATGCATGCCTCGCGGACCGTCCCGCTGCGCGTGGGTGCGCGGTTTGCTATGCTGTCACCCAACCTTCACAGAGCGACTGCCTCCTCATCCGACAGATGGCTTCGAGCTTCAGACTGCTTACCGCCGCCGTGCTGGCCGCCTCACTCGCGCTGGCTGGGTGCGACGACCAACAGGGCCAACGTGCTGTGCAAAAACTCAAGGCGTTCTTCAATGCCGTCAAACCTGACGCGCTGCTGCTGAAAGACCTCACACCGGGCATCACCACGGAAGCGCAGGTGCGCGAGCAGATGGGCGAGCCGGAAACCGAACGCACCTTCACCGACGGTTCGAAGCGCCTCGAATACCCGCGCGGCCCGCAAGGGCTGAACACCTACATGGTCGACATCGACCGCGATGGCAAGCTGCAGTCCATCACCCAGGTGCTGACCGCCGCCAATTTCGCCAAGGTCCAGCCGGGCATGAGCGAAGACGAGGTACGGCGGCTGCTCGGCAAGCCGGGCCAGGTCGCCGTCTATCCGCTCAAGCCGGAAACCGTCTGGAGCTGGAAGTGGCGCGAAGGCGGGGTGACCGAAGAGGGTTTCTTCAACGTGCACTTCGACCAGTTCCACAAGGTGTACACGACCTCGCGTTCCGACGTAATACGCGGACGATAGGGCGATAAGGAGAACACGATGCTGCGGCGACGTCCTTCATGCATTGGTCTCGTGCTCGGCGGTGGCGCCGCACGGGGTTGGGCGCATATCGGCGCGATCCGTGCGCTGCACGATGCCGGCATCAAGCCGGACGTCGTGTGCGGCACCTCGATCGGCGCGCTGGTTGCGGCGGTCTATGCGAACGGCGATCTCGACTGGCTCGAAGAATGGGTCTCGCGTCTGACCTGGCAGACGGTGGTGCGCCTGCTCGACCTGCGCATCTCGGGCGGCCTGCTGGGCGGGCGCAAGGTGATCCAGGTGTTCGCCAACCAGTTCAACGGCTGCGAGATCAGCGAATTGCAGATGCCCTTCGGGGCGGTCGCCACCGAACTCGATTCGGGCCGCGAAACCTGGCTGCAGGACGGCAGCGTGGTGGATGCGGTGCGGGCGTCGATTGCGATTCCGGGCATCTTTACGCCGGTGTGGCACAACGGCGTGTGGCTCGTGGATGGCGGCCTGAGCAATCCGGTGCCGGTGTCGGTGGCGCGCGGCATGCGGGCCGATTGTGTGATCGCCGTGGACCTCAACAACGACATTCTCAACGGCCGCGACTTCGGCGGCATCACCGCGGCGGCCACGCTGGAACCCGACGCGGATGCGCCGCCGCCCGGGTCACTGCGCAAGAACGGCAAGCCGTGGCCGCGCTGGCTCGCGCCTGCGGAAGGCAGCGAGCCGAACGACGTGCGGGTCGCCCCGGCGCCGAGCGCACGGGTGCCTTCGATGCTGAGCTCGGTCGCGCAGAGCATCGACATCATGCAGGTGCGCATTACCCGCAGCCGTCTGGCGGGGGAGCCGGCCGACATCCTGATTCAGCCGCGTCTGGGCGGCATGGGGATTTTCGATTTCCACCGCGCGGCGCCCGCCATCGAGGAAGGGCGCGCGGCGGTCGAGCATATGTTGCCGGCGATTCGCGCCCGGCTAGGAATCGATTGAGCCGCGCGTATTCTTCGACGCGATCAGCCGGCAAATCCGCTTGCCGGAACTCTCGCTCGTCACGTCTTCGAAGAGCATGATCGAACAGCCGATGAGCGCGTCCACCACGAGCTTCGGTTCGAAGGCGGCGTAGAGCCGCCCATCGGGCTGGCGCTGGTCCGTGCCTTCCGTGACACGCCACGATAGATACAGCACGCCGTTGGGCCGCAGAATGCGCTGCAGGCTATCGACGGCGAACGGAATCGATTCGGCCGGCAAATGCATGATGACCGTCTCGCAGACCACGTTGTCGAAGCTCTCGTCGATCTCCGCGAGCGCCGGCAGCGTGGCTTCGCGAAACTCGATGTGCGGATAGAGACGGCGCGCTTCGCTAAGCAGGCCCGGCGAGGCATCGAAGCCGCACACCCGGTAGTCGTGCTCGGCCAGCCACGCCGCGTCGCGACCGTTGCCGCAACCGATCTCCGCAGTCTTGCCTTGCGGCAGCAGATGCGTTTCGAGCAGCGCGTAGAGGTCGTTGGGCGGCGGCTGGTCGAGCCATTCCTGGCTGTAGCGGGAGGCGTTCTTCGAATAGACGTCGAGCGTGGTGGCATCGAAACGGGAGCTCATGCGCGTGGTCCTGGGGCAAGGTTTGGCGATTCGGATCACCGAAGTGTAGCGGGTTAGCCCTGGTTGTGACGCCAGGATGCGCCAAAGGGCGCGCCGCGCCGTCTATCGAAAAAGCGACCCGAAACTTGCTAAATCGCGGCGGGCAAGGTCGCCCGGCGGGCTGCTTACAAACACATATCACCCGCTAAAACAGGCGTCTCGCGCCGTCATTAGACCGATTCATTCAATGCTGCGTTGCAGCACGAGACCGCCCGCCTGTTTGAGCAAATCATTTTCGCTTGCGAGTATCCGCGCCATGCCGAATGGCTCGCGACGGCCACGCCACACCAAGCCGCGACGCGAGGCCTGATTCCCTGGAAACCTGGATGGAGACAAACGTGTTCCTTTACGGCTTTGGTCCGGTGCTGCTCGCCGGTACGATCCAGACGATCGAGTTGTCGGTCCTGTCGCTCGCCGCCGCGGTCCTGCTCGGGCTGGCCGGTGCAGCGGCGAAGCTTTCCTTCAACCGCCCGCTGCGCATGCTCGGCACGGGCTATACGACGCTGATCCGCTCGGTGCCCGACCTGGTCCTGATGCTGCTGCTGTTCTACAGCATCCAGATCGCGGTCAACAACCTGACCGACGCGCTCGGTCTGCCGCAGTTCGACATTGACCCGTTCGTGGCCGGTGTGATCACGCTCGGCTTCATCTACGGCGCTTACTTCACCGAAACCTTTCGGGGCGCCTTCCTCGCGGTGCCGCGCGGCCAGCTCGAAGCGGGCGCGGCCTACGGCATGAGCGGGGCGCGCGTGTTCACCCGCATCCTGTTTCCGCAGATGATGCGTTTCGCGCTGCCGGGCATCGGCAACAACTGGCAGGTGCTGGTGAAGGCGACCGCGCTGGTGTCGATCATCGGTCTCGCCGATGTCGTCAAGGCGGCCCAGGATGCCGGTAAGAGCACCTTCAACATGTTTTTCTTCATCCTCGTCGCGGCGCTCATCTACCTTGCCATCACCACGGTGTCGAACCTCGTGCTGATCTGGCTGGAAAAGCGTTATTCGATTGGCGTGCGGCACGCGGAGCTTTGAGCAGATCATGATCGAGATCCTTTCCCAATTCGGCCGCGCGTTCCTCTACTGGGACGGTCAGCGTCTCTCCGGCCTTGCGGTCACCTTGTGGCTGCTGGTGGCGTCGATCGGCATCGGCTTTGTGTGTGCGATTCCGCTGGCGGTGGCGCGAGTGTCGAAGAAGCGCTGGCTGTCGCTGCCGGTGCGCTTCTACACCTATGTGTTTCGCGGCACGCCCCTGTACGTACAATTGCTGCTGATCTACACGGGCATGTACAGCCTCGAGTTCGTGCGCTCGCACGATCTGCTCAATGCGTTCTTCCGCAGCGGTTTCCATTGCGCTATTCTCGCGTTCGCGTTGAATACCTGTGCCTATACGACCGAGATCTTCGCCGGGGCGATCCGTTCGACCTCGCACGGGGAAGTGGAAGCGGCGCGGGCCTACGGCATGAGCTGGTTCACCATGTACCGCCGCATCGTGCTGCCGTCGGCGCTGCGCCGGGCCTTGCCGCTGTACAGCAACGAAGTGATCCTGATGCTGCACGCCACGACCGTGGCGTTCACCGCCACCGTGCCGGACATCCTGAAGGTGGCGCGCGACGCCAATTCGGCCACCTACGACTCGTTCAGCGCCTTCGGAATCGCAGCGCTGATCTATCTTGCGGTATCGTTCGCGCTGGTGGCCCTGTTCCGGCGCGCCGAGCGGCACTGGCTGGCGTATCTGGCCGTGCGGCCGCATTGAGCGGCGCGGTTTTGCTGCGGTTCATCCCGTCATCGCTGTCATATGATGGATCTGTAGACGGATCTGTATTCACCTTGGGAGAGCGACTTGCTCCACACGACTCAAACTGAAGCCTGCAAGCTCGCCGTGCAGGACATCCATAAGCGCTATGGCGATAACGAAGTGCTCAAGGGCGTGTCGTTGAACGCCAACAAGGGCGACGTGATCAGCATCATCGGCGCGAGCGGGTCGGGCAAGAGCACGTTCCTGCGCTGCATCAACTTCCTCGAGCGGCCGAACGCCGGGCAGATCGTCGTCGACGGCGAGACGGTCCGTACCAAGGCCGATCGCGCCGGCAATCTCGAAGTGGCCGATCACAAGCAGTTGCAGCGCATCCGCACGAAGCTCGCGATGGTGTTCCAGCACTTCAACTTGTGGGCGCACATGAATGTGCTGGAAAACATCATCGAGGCGCCGATTCACGTGCTCGGGCTGTCGCGCCGCGAAGCCGAAGAGCGTGCCCGCGAGTATCTGGAGAAGGTGGGTCTCGCGCCGCGTCTGGAAAAGCAGTATCCGTCGCATCTGTCGGGCGGCCAGCAGCAGCGCGTGGCGATTGCCCGCGCGCTGGCGATGAACCCCGATGTGATGCTGTTCGACGAACCGACCTCGGCGCTCGACCCGGAACTGGTGGGCGAAGTGCTGAAGGTCATGCAGAAGCTCGCCGAAGAAGGCCGCACCATGATCGTCGTCACGCACGAAATGGGTTTTGCGCGCAACGTCTCGAATCATGTGATGTTCCTGCATCAGGGGCGCACCGAGGAAGAGGGCGTGCCCGCCGAGGTGCTCAGCGCGCCGCGCAGCGAACGCCTGAAGCAGTTCCTCTCCGGCAGCCTCAAGTAACGCGCCCCCGCGCTGCACCCCGCTGATGGCCCGACCGTCCAGCCCGACCCGCACCACGCAGGTGGCAATCGTTGCATTGCCGCCGGTGTCGATGTCGGGCGTCGGGCCGATTGTCGATGCGCTCAATCTCGCCAACGAGATCGACGGCCGTGCGTTGTACCGCTGGCAGGTGTGTTCATGGGATGGCCGGCCGGTGCCGCTTTCGGGCGGCGCGCAATGGCCGGCGGATGCGGCGTTCGGTGACGCCATCTCGTGCGACTGGCTGATCATCGTCAGCGAACGGTTCCAGCAGTTTGCCGATTACCGGCTGTTTCTTGCCAGTCTCTCGCGGGTTGGACAGCGCACACCGCTCGTTACCGGCATTCACCATGGCGTATGGTGGCTCGCGATGGCGGGGCAATTGTCCGGCTACCGCGTAAGCGTCAACTGGGAAACCTATCAGCAGTTCTCCGAGCAGTTCGAACGCTCGATCGTCACCCAGCAGATCTTCGAAATCGACCGCGATCGCGCCACCTGCGCGGGCGGCCAGGCGACCGTCGACTTCATGCTGGCGATGATCGCGCGTGACCATGGCCCTGAACTCGCCGACCGCATTGCCGATACGCTCGGCGTCGGGGTTTTGCGGGCGGGCGAGGAGCGCCAGAGGATTCCGTTCGTCACGGCCCCCGGCGAGCGTCATCCGCGCCTGAACGACGCGCTGCTGCTGATGGAAGCGAATATCGAAGATCCGCTCACCAGCGATGAAATTGCGGGCTTGGTCGGCGTGTCGCGCCGGCAACTGGAGCGGCTGTTTCGCCAGTATCTCGGCTCGATGCCGTCCAAATACTACCTGGGGCTGCGCCTGTCGAAAGCGCGCACGCAGTTGCAGCGCACCAGCAAATCCGTGGTGCAGATCAGCCTGGCCTGCGGGTTTTCGTCGGCGGCGCACTTTTCGAACGCGTATCGTGAGCGTTTCGGCGTGACGCCGCGCGAAGACCGCCGCAACTGGATCGAAAAACAGACCGGCGCGACCGGCACGGCGGCCAGCGAGCCGCGCCCGGCTGCGCTGATCGAGCGTCCCGATGACACGGAGCGCTAGCCGCCCGCGGCCACCCATTTGGCCCATCACGGCAGCAAGCAAGGGCAACAAGCCCGATAGAACGCGTCGCGTATGCGCAAGACGTTTCCGCCGCGGTTTCCTAAACTAGGGGCTATTACCTGTTACCTGTAACGAGGATTTGCCATGAACGACCTGAACGTGAACCGCCAGACCTTCGACGAAGTGATGGTGCCGGTGTTCTCGCCCGCTGCCTTCGTGCCGGACCGCGGTCTCGGGTCGCGCGTCTGGGATACGCAGGGCCGCGACTATGTCGACTTCGCCGGCGGCATCGCCGTCACGGCGCTCGGACACGGCCACCCGGAACTGCTGAAGGTGCTGAGCGAGCAGGGCAGCAAGCTCTGGCACATTGGTAACGGTTACACCAACGAGCCGGTGCTGCGTCTGGCCAGGCGCCTCGAAGCGCTGACCTTCGCCGACCGCGCGTTTTTCGCCAATTCCGGCGCGGAAGCCAACGAAGCCGCGCTGAAACTCGCACGCCGCGTCGCCTTCGAGCGTCATGGCGCCGACAAGTACGAAATCATCTCGTTCACGCAGTCGTTCCATGGCCGTACGTTCTTTACCGTGAGCGTCGGTGGCCAGCCGAAGTACTCGGAAGGCTTCGGCCCGGTGCCGGAAGGCATCATCCACCTGCCGTACAACGATATCGAAGCCGCCCGCAAGGCGATCGGCGCGAAGACGTGCGCGGTGATCGTCGAGCCGATCCAGGGCGAAGGCGGCGTGATCCCCGCGGATCCGGCCTTCCTGAAGGCGCTGCGCGAAGCCTGCGATCAGCACGGCGCACTGCTGATTTTTGACGAGGTACAAACGGGTGTCGGCCGCAGCGGCTATTTCTACGCGTACCAGGATACGGGCGTGACGCCGGACATCCTGACCACCGCGAAGGCGCTCGGCAACGGTTTCCCGATTGGCGCGATGCTGACCACCAACGAGCTGGCTGCGCACTTCAAGGTGGGCGTGCACGGCACGACCTACGGCGGCAACCCGCTCGGCGCCGCGATTGCGGAGAAGGTGGTCGAGCTGATCAGCGATCCGAAGCTGCTCGAAGGCGTGCGCATGCGCAGCGAAGCGCTGAAGGGGCAACTGGCGAAGCTTAACGAGCGCTTTGGCTTGTTCAAGGAAGTGCGCGGCAAGGGGCTGTTGATCGGTGCGGAACTGACCGATGCTTTCAAGGGCCGTGCGAAAGATTTCGTCACGGCGGCGGGCCAGCATGGCGTGATCATGCTGATGGCGGGCCCGGACGTGCTGCGCTTCGTGCCGTCGCTGATCATGCCGCTCGACGACATGTACGAAGGCTTCGTGCGTCTCGCGAAGGCGATCGAAGAAGTGATCGGCGCGACCGCTGAAGCCCCGGCTCGTTAATCTCGCCTCACACTTATCTAGCCAAACTTAGCCACTGGAACGACGATGCTCTTCGTACGCCCCGGCCGCCTCGCCGATCTCGATGCGCTCGAACACATGGCACGCACGGCTCAACCCGTGCTGCACTCGCTGCCGCATGACCGCCGTGCGCTCGAAGCGCGCGTCGCGCTGTCGGAAGACTCGTTCCGCGCGGAAGTCGATTTTCCGGGCGAGGAGTTTTACCTGTTCGTGCTTGAAGACAGCGAGACCGGCAAGCTGCTGGGCACGGCGAGCATCGTCGCGGCGGCCGGTTACTCCGAACCGTTCTACGCGTTTCGCAACGACGCGCTGATTCATGCGTCGCGCGAACTGCATGTGAATCGCAAGATTCACGCGCTGACGATGTCGCACGAGTTGACCGGCAAGAGCCGGTTGGCCGGTTTCTATATCGACCCGTCGCTGCGTGGCGATGCTGCCGCGCATCTGATGTCGCGTGCACGGATGATGTATATCGCCGCCAACCGCAAGCGCTTCACGTCGGAAGTGTTCTCGCTGCTGCTTGGCGTGACCGACGATCAGGGCGTGTCGCCGTTCTGGGAAGCAGTGGGGCGCAAGTTTTTCGGCCGCAACTTTGCCGACATTGAAATCGAATCGGGTGGCCGCAGCCGCACCTTTATCGCTGAGGTGATGCCGAGCTATCCGGTCTATGTGCCGCTGCTGCCGGAATCGGCGCAACGCGTCCTGGGCGAGCCGGACGAGAAGGCCTTGCTGGCGTATGAGATTCACCTCGAAGAAGGCTTCGAGACGGACCGCTTCGTCGATATCTTCGACGCGGGTCCGGTGCTGACCGCACAGGTCGATCGCAGCGCCTGCGTCACGCGAAACGAAACGCGTGCCGTGCGCGAGGCTGCCGCGGGCGAGCAGGGCGCCACGTATCTGATCGCCAGCAACCGTGCGGGCGACTTCCGCTGCGTGCTGGCCGATCTGCCCGGCGAGAAGAAGCTAGGCGCGCCGCTGCCGCAAGCGGTGCGCACAGCGCTCGGCGTGCAGGACGGCGATGCGGTGCGTTGCGTGCCGCTGCATCAGCAGACAGAAGAACAGCCGGATGAACTTTCGGGAGAAGCACAATGATCGTCGTTCGCGTCGTGCAGACGGGCGATGTGGACGCGCTCGTCGCGCTCGCTCAGGAGACCGGTCCCGGTCTCACCACCTTCAAGCCGGACCGCGACGCGCTCGCGGCGCGCATTGCGCGTTCGCGCCGCACGATGGAAGACAAGGCCGCGCCGCATGAGGCCGGTTACTTCTTCGTGATGGAAGACACGGCTACGGGTGATGTGGCCGGCGTATGCGGCATCGAAACTTCGGTGGGCCTGGAACAGCCGTTCTACAACTACCGCGTGAGCACGGTGGTGCATGCGAGTCAGGATCTCGGCATCTGGACGCGCATGCGTGCGCTCAATATCTCGCACGACCTGACCGGTTATGCCGAAGTGTGCTCGCTATTCCTCAGCCCGCGTTACCGCACAAGCGGCGTGGGTGGCCTGCTGTCGCGCTCGCGCTTCATGTTTCTCGCGCAGTTCCGCGAGCGCTTTCCGCAGCGTCTGTGCGCGGAGTTGCGCGGCCACTTCGACGAGAACGGCACCTCGCCGTTCTGGCGCGCGGTGGGCTCGCATTTCTACCAGATCGATTTCAATGCTGCGGACTATCTGAGCTCGCATGGCCGCAAGGCGTTTCTGGCCGAGCTGATGCCGCGCTATCCGGTGTATGTCGAACTGTTGCCGCAGGAGGCGCAGGATTGCGTTGGTCTCACGCATAACGACACGATTCCGGCGCGCCGCATGCTCGAATCCGAAGGGCTGCGTTATGAGAACCACGTCGATATTTTCGATGCGGGTCCGGTGCTCGAATGCCATATCGCCGACTTGCGCACGGTGCGCGAGAGCGTGGTGGTGCCGGTCGAAATCGCAGCGCCGGGCGCTGGGTCCGCGCCGCAGGATAGGCCGAAGTCGCTGGTATCGAACACTTCGCTGGGCGATTTCCGCGTCGGCGCAGCAGCAGGCGTGCCGCAGGACGGCGTGTTCCGTTTGACGGCAGAAGAAGCCGCGGCACTCGACGTGAAGGCAGGCGACCTGGTACGGGTGCTGCCGCTGAAACACAAACAAGGATGATCATGACCGAGCTTTTCATCGACGGCGAATGGGCCGCCGGCACAGGACACGTTTTCGCTTCGCGTAACCCCGGAACGGGCGCGACAGTATGGGAAGGCCATAGCGCCTCGGCCGGCGATGTAGACCGCGCCGTGCGCAGCGCACGCCGTGCCTTTGCGACGTGGTCGGCGTTGAGCCTCGATGAGCGCTGCGCCATCGTGCGCCGTTTCGCTGCCTTGCTGACTGAGCGCAAGGAAGCGCTGGCCGAAGCGATTGGCCGCGAGACGGGCAAGCCGCTGTGGGAGGCGCGCACTGAGGTTGCCTCGATGGCGGCCAAGATCGAGATCTCGATTCAGGCCTACAACGAGCGCACCGGCGAAAAGCGCGCGGCGATGGCCGACGGCACCGCGGTGTTGCGGCATCGTCCGCATGGCGTGGTCGCGGTGTTCGGGCCGTATAACTTCCCGGGCCATTTGCCGAACGGGCATATCGTGCCGGCGCTGATCGCCGGCAACGCGGTGGTGTTCAAGCCGTCCGAACTGGCGCCGGGTGTCGCCCATGCGACCGTCGAAGTGTGGCGCGAAGCCGGCTTGCCGGCCGGCGTGCTGAACCTCGTGCAAGGCGAGAAGGACACCGGCATTGCGCTGGCGAATCATCGCCAGATCGACGGCCTGTTCTTCACCGGCAGCTCGGATACGGGCACGCTGCTGCACAAGCAGTTCGGCGGCCGTCCGGAGATCGTGCTGGCGCTGGAGATGGGCGGCAACAATCCGCTCGTGATCGGCCCGGTGGCGGATCTCGACGCAGCGGTGCATCACACGATTCAATCGGCGTTCCTCTCGGCAGGGCAGCGCTGCACCTGCGCGCGACGCATCTTTGTGCCGAACGACGCTTTCGGTGACCGCTTTATCGAACGTCTCGTCGATGTGACCTCACGTATCGCGGTGGGTGAGTACAACGCCGAGCCGCAGCCTTTCATGGGCGCGGTGATCTCGGCGCGCGCCGCAAAGCGCCTGGTCGATGCACAAACGCATCTGCTCGACGCCGGCGCCAAGTCCCTGCTGACGATGGAGCAGCGCGACCCGCAACTGGGCTTCGTCACGCCGGCGATTCTCGACGTAACCGGCGTGCAGGATCTGCCGGACGAAGAGCACTTCGGTCCGCTCGCGCAGATCGTCCGCTATGCGAGCTTCGACGAAGCGATCGAACGCGCCAACGACACGGAATTCGGTTTGTCCGCCGGGCTGCTGGCCGACGACGAAACCCTGTGGACGCATTTCCAGCGCACGATTCGCGCCGGGATCGTCAACTGGAACCGGCCGACCAACGGTGCGTCGTCCGCGGCGCCGTTCGGCGGCACAGGACGCTCGGGCAACAACCGCCCGAGCGCGTATTACGCAGCCGACTACTGTGCCTACCCGATGGCCTCCGTCGAAAGCGCGCAACTGCAAATGCCCGCGAGCGTGTCGCCGGGCCTTCATTTCTGAGGATCGACGATGCAAGCCACTGAAGCCAATTTCGACGGGCTCGTCGGCCCGACGCACAACTACGCCGGGCTGTCGTTCGGCAACGTCGCGTCGCAGAACAACGAGAAGTCCGTCGCCAATCCGAAGGCCGCTGCCAAGCAGGGCCTGCGCAAGATGAAGCAATTGGCCGAGCTCGGCTTTCATCAAGGCGTGTTGCCGCCGCAGGAGCGGCCGTCGATGCGCCTGTTGCGCGAACTCGGCTTTTCCGGCGACGACGCGACGGTGATCGCGCGCGTCGCGAAGGACGCGCCCGAGTTGCTGGCCGCCGCGAGTTCGGCATCGGCGATGTGGACCGCGAATGCCGCTACCGTGAGCCCGTCTGCGGACACCCACGACGGCCGCGTGCATTTCACGCCGGCCAATCTGTGCAGCAAGCTGCACCGCGCCATCGAACACGAATCGACGCGCCGCACGCTGCAGGCGATCTTCTCGGACCACGACCGTTTCGCGGTGCATGAAGCGCTGCCCGGCACGCCGGCGCTCGGCGACGAAGGCGCGGCGAATCACACGCGTTTCTGCGCGGAATACGGCGCACGGGGCGTGGAATTCTTCGTCTACGGTCGCAGCGAATATCGCCGCGGGCCGGAGCCGAAGCGCTTTCCGGCGCGCCAGACCTTCGAAGCGAGCCGTGCGGTTGCGCATAAGCATGGTCTGGCCGAAGCCGCCACCGTCTACGCACAGCAGAACCCCGACGTGATCGACGCGGGTGTGTTCCATAACGACGTGATCGCGGTCGGCAATCGCAATACGCTGTTCTGCCACGAACTCGCGTTCGTCGAGCAGAAAGCGGTGTACGACGATCTGCGCGCCAAGCTCGGTAAGCTCGATGCGAAGTTCGACGTGATCGAAGTGCCGGACGCGCAGGTGAGCGTATCGGACGCCGTGACCTCGTATCTGTTCAACAGCCAGTTGCTGACGCGCCCGGACGGCAAGCAGGTGCTGGTGGTGCCGCAGGAATGCCGCGAGAACGAGCGTGTGGCTGCTTATCTGGATGGACTGACTTCGCGCAGCGGCCCGATCGACGATGTGCTGGTGTTCGACCTGCGCGAGAGCATGAAGAACGGCGGCGGCCCCGCTTGCCTGCGTCTGCGGGTGGTGTTGAGCGAGGCTGAACGCGCCGCGGTTACGCCTGGCGTGTGGATCAACGACGCGCTGTTTGGGCGTCTCGATGCGTGGATCGAAAAGCACTATCGCGATCGTCTCGCCCCGGCTGACCTGACCGATCCGAGCCTGCTGCGCGAATCGCGCACGGCGCTCGACGAATTGACGCAGATTCTCGGTCTGGGTTCGCTGTATGACTTCCAGCGCTGAGCCGCGCATGAGCGACGCACTGCTGGGCGATTTTCTTGGCTATACGCTGAAGGGTTCGCGCCTGGCGGCGGGCGAGGCGCAGGGTGTGTGCGCCAATGGTGTGCGCTGGACATGGCTAGACGTTGGCATCCTGCAACTCGAACCCGCTGCGGCTTCGGCTGCACGCAGCGTGCTTGCCTCGGCGGGCGTGCATGGCGATGAAACCGCGCCGATCGAATTGCTGTCGATGCTGGTGCGCGATATCGCGCAAGGGCGGGCAGCGCTTGCGTGCCGCCTGCTGGTGATACTCGGCAACGTCGACGCCATGCGCGCCGGCCGCCGTTATCTCGACGACGACCTGAACCGCCTCTTCAGCGGCCGGCATGCTCAGGTGCCGCATAGCCACGAAGCGCCGCGCGCCGCTGCGTTGGAAAACGCGGCGACGCAGTTCTTCGCGGGCGCCTCGTCTGCGCCAGGGGCACGCTGGCACGTCGACATGCATACGGCGATCCGCGCGTCGGTCTTCGAGCAGTTCGCGTTGCTGCCGCATACCGGTGCGCCGCTCTCGCGTGCGATGTTCGAATGGCTGCGCGATGCGACGATTTCCGCCGTGCTGCTGCATACGACCAAGGGCACCACGTACTCGCATTTCACCGCGCAGGCGTGCGGCGCCGAGGCTTGTACGCTTGAACTCGGCAAAGTGCAGCCGTTCGGCCAGAACGACCTGGCGCGTTTCGCCGGCGCGGACAAGGCGCTGCGGCATCTGCTGGCGGGTGTCGAAGGCGATACCGGCGCAGCGCTGCCGCGCGTGTTCACCGTGATCGACCAGATCACGAAGCAAAGCGATGCGTTTGAACTGCTGGTTGCGGCGGACGTGCCGAACTTCACGCCGTTCGAACAGGACACGCTGCTGGCGCGCGATGGCGATTACCGCTATACGGTGCGTCATGCGCAAGAGCGCATTGTGTTTCCGAATCCCAAGGTGAAGCCGGGCTTGCGTGCTGGCTTGCTGGTGGTGGAGACGACGCAGGAGACGCTAGCCGCGCTCGGCTGAGCGAATCAATCGGGTGTGCAGCGCGCAGCGGAAGGCCTGCTGCGTTTTCACCTCCCAATATGCAGCGGTTCGAGTTCAAGGCGGTGAGCGCAGAAGTGCTCGCCGCTTTTTCATGAGCGCTCGGATAATCTGCTTCTGCGGCAACGTTGTACAGTACTGCGAATAATATCGCGCTGGGCGTTCTTTGCGTTGACGCACCCGCCAATAACACAACATTCGATGTGAAAAGCACGCTCGCATCCACCGAATGCTTGCCTGTCTGCGACACGAAGTTGCAAGTTCGCTCGCGGCATTTGCTGCAGCCAGCCAGGCGCCCGCTGCGCCGCGCCCACAGCCACGGCCGGCTCACCCTGTACAATCTCGCCCTCGCGGCTGGTGCGCTGCAGCATGCCGGCCGCGTGAGTTTGATGCGTATTTTTGGCGCCGCAATCATGCAGCGCAGCTTCAAGCTCTGTTTGATCCATACCAGTAGAGGAAGACTCCGAATGAAAATGAATTGGCGAAACATGGCCGCGCTTGCAGTGTTCGCGTCGGCAACCGCAGCAGCAGGCAGCGCGTCGGCAGCCGACATCAAGGAAATCCGCTTTGGCGTCGAAGCGTCGTATGCTCCGTTCGAATCGAAGTCGCCGGCGGGCGACCTGCAGGGTTTCGACATCGATATCGGCAATGCGGTGTGCGCCAAGCTGAAGGCGAAGTGCGTATGGGTCGAGAACTCGTTCGACGGCCTGATCCCGGCACTGCAAGCGCGCAAGTTCAACGCGATCAACTCGGATATGACGATTACCGAGCAACGCCGCGAAGCAATCGACTTCACGGATCCGATCTACACCATCCCCAACCAGATGATTGCGAAGAAGGGTAGCGGCCTGCTGCCGACCGCCGCATCGCTGAAGGGCAAGCACGTCGGCGTGCTGCAGGGCACGATCCAGGAGACCTACGCGAAGGCCGTGTGGGCGCCGGCTGGCGTCGATGTCGTGCCGTATCAGACGCAGGACCAGATCTACGCTGACCTGTCGTCGGGCCGCCTCGACGCGGCGTTCCAGGACGCTGAAGCGGCATCGAAGGGCTTCCTGACCCGTCCGCAAGGCGCGGGCTTCGAGTTCGCCGGTCCGGCTGTCAGCGACGCGAAGCTGCTGGGCGGCGGCGTGGGCTTCGGCATCCGCAAGGGTGACAAGCAACTGAAGGACGCGCTCAACCAGGCGCTCAAGGAACTGAAGGCAGACGGCACGATCGACCGCTTTGCGGCCAAGTACTTCGACGTGAAGGTTGTGCTGAAGTAAGCGGAACAAGCATGCGTGTTGCATGAGGTATGACGCATGCAACACGCATGCAACACGCAGCTTCGCAGTAAGACAATCGGCCGCAGATGCGGCCGATTGCTTTTGGATGCCGTGATAGACGAGTCCCCGCCAACAGCACAACAGCCGCGCGCGCGGCCGTCGTTGCTGATGCAGTGGACAGCGGCGGCCTGGACTACTTCAAGTAGTCGAACGCCACTTCGCCGAGACCGAGCGTCAGATCCGCCAGCAAATGGCGCGCTTCGACAATCTCCAGCACCGGCAATTCGGCGACCGGCGCGAGCGCGTGCGGCGACAGTTGCAGCGAAGCGGGGCCGGTCCATGCGCCCTTGAGGTCGATATCCTGCAGGTAGTAGCGCACCAGTTCGCAGACCCGCGCCGAGCCGTCGACGTGCGGCACGACCTTTAGCAGGAAGTTCGGCGCTTCGAGGCGCTTCTTCTGCTGCGCCAGATCCAACTGCCGATGCTTGTAGCCCATCGTGCCGGTCGCGATGCGCACCGGACCGTAATCGAGCGTGCCGACCAGCGTGTCGGTGTGCACTTCGAGCACCGGCTTGGCCAGCTTCTTCGGAAACCCCCACAGTTCGCGGCCGCCCGCAATCGGCGGATGGTCGTCGAGATACATCGCCAGCGTGTAGCTACCGGCCACGCCGTTATAGGACACCGGAATCACCTGGCCGCTTTCGGTGTAGTCGCCGAAGCCGGTCGAGTCCGGCATGCGGATGAACTCGTAGTGCACGAGCGGCTCGCCGACTTCCAGGGGTTCGGGCACCACGGCGCGCAGCTTGGCCGGATCGGTGCGGTAGGTGATGATCAGAAATTCCCGGTTGATGAACCGGTAGGGGCCGATCGGGAACGCCGGGCTCGTGATCGGCATGGCGAAGGCATTGGACAGCACGCTTTTGACGTCCATGGTTTTCCTTGGTGGTTAAACGCGGGTTGGAACGCTTCTGCACTGCACAAGAGTATCGTCGATTCGCCGCCGGCTCGCAGCGTCGAATTGAGAATTGAATATTTTTGTAAATTGGCGGCTTGTCACGCCCGAGCCCTGCGGCCTGCGCTAAAATTGTCAAACGCCGCAAAGCGGCGTCATGCGGTGCTCTCAGCCCGATTTCGGGCCTGATCGCACGCCATGTCAGAACCAGAAAACAGCAGGAAGCGCCAGGGCGCTTATCGGGGGAGTGGAATGACCAGCATCGAAGGCGGCGATCCGAACCGGGCCAGCGGGGAATCTGACCGGAACGACGACGCATCACTCAAAGCCTGTTTTGCCCGCCAGCCGATTCTCAATCGCGACGGTATGCTATGCGGCTTTGAACTCAAGCTTCATTGTGTCAACGAAGCGCCGGCCGAGGCGGCCGCGCCTGCCGCCAGCGGCGGCTCTCCTGCGGGGCATGCAGCTCGCGAGGCAGCCCATGCGGCAGCGGACGCGCAGGGCGACCGCGCGCTTGCACAGCCTGTCCCAACTTTCACGCAGTCCGTCGTCACGGCGCTGCTGCAGCCGAGCGTGCGCGGCGCGCTGGCCGGGCACCCCGGTTATCTGGATATTAGCCGCGAGATGCTGTTCGACGACGCGCTCGAACTCGTGCCGGCCGAACGCTTCATGTTCGAGATCCAGCCCGATATCGAAGTGGACGAGGCGCTGATTGCGCGCATCGTCGTGCTGCACGCGCGCCGCTACCGCTTCGTGCTCGATGCTGTGGTGGTGCCCAACGAAACCTTTGCACGCCTCTTGCCGTACGCCGAGGGCGTGAAGATCGATTTCCCGCACATCTCGCGCGCCCTGTTGCCGAAGCTCGCCACTGTGCTGAAGTCGGCGGGCAAGCTGTTGATCGCCGCGGGCATCGACACGCAGGAGGATTTCGATACCGCGCAGAACCTCGGCTTCGACAAGTTTCAAGGCTATTACTTCGCCCGCGCCCATACGTCGACGCTGCGGCGGGTGAGCGCGCCGCGCCATGCGTTGTTGAACCTGCTGCAGTTGCTCGCCGGCGACCCGACCGTGGCGCAGCTCGAAGCGGAGCTCAAGCTCAACCCGGTGCTGGTGATGCACCTGATGAAGCTGGCGAATTCCAGCGGTCTCGCGGTCGGCCACAAGGTGACGACGTTGCGCGAGGCGATCAACGCGACCGGCACCAACCGGATCGCCCGCTGGACCCAACTGCTGTTGTATGCGGACGGCCGCAAGGTGGCGCTGGAAGACGACCCCTTGCTGCAACTCGCCGCCACCCGCGCGCGCTTCATGGAGCTGGCGGTGCTGCGCTTGCCGGAAGCCGGTCGCGACGAGGCTGACGCGGCATTTCTGACCGGGGTGTTTTCGTTTGTGGATGCGGTGTTCGGCGGCTCGCTGGAAAACACGCTTAACGTGCTGACCTTGTCGAAGCCGATTCAGGCGGCGATTTTGCACCGCGAAGGCGTGCTGGGCTCGCTGCTGTCGGCGGTCGATGCGCTCGAGCGCGCCGCATGGGCGGAAATCGGCGCCGTCTGCGCGCGGCTTGCGCCGCTTACGGTCGGTGAAGTGGCAGAACTGGGACTGGCGGCAGCGGCGTGGGCCGGTGTGGCGGATCGCAGCGCCGAGGCGAAAGGCTTGGAGCGCATCGAGGACTAGCCTCGAGCGGCCAGTGAGGGGGCGCGCCGTAGTTCTGCGCGGCGTGGCAGCCCGGCGGGATGCCGGACCGCTTACCCCTTCACAGCAGTTCCATCTCCCGCATCGGCGCTTGGGAAAAAAAACGCCCTAACTCCCGCGCCAGTTCATTCAGGACCGCCATTTCACCCTGCGAAATCCGCCGCGGCTCATCAGCCTGACGCCAGTCGCCGTACAGCAGCGCGACGGTCGTCTGATTTTCGCCGATCACCGGCAACAGCACGAACGAACGGGTATCGGCGAAGCTGCGCTTGAACCATTCGGGCAGCCGCGCCACCATCTTCGGGTCACGCGCATTTTCTATAAAGATGCCCACCGAGTTCGCAATCGCGAGATGAAACACGTCGGGCTCGAACGCCGTATTGAACGACAGGCTCGGCAGGGCGGCTTCCATGTTCGGGCCGAAGCCCATGCGCGCCTTGAACATGCCGCTGCTGTGGCGCACGAACATGACAGTGCGGGCAAAGCCGAGTCCCGCGTGGACCGTTTCGGAGGCGAGCGCCAAGGCCGGGCCGAGCGCGCTGCCCGTTTGCAGCGCTTTCAGGTCTTCGACGCCGGCGCCGATGCGTGCCTCGGGGGCAAGCGCTTCGCGGGCGATCGCGTCGGCATTGGCGCGCAGCTCGACGATCTCGCGCATCACGCCTTCGCCATCTTCTTCGCGGGCGAGCGCCACGCTCATTTCCAGCAGCACGTCGGGGTCGGTGTTCAGCGCGCGGCCGTAGCGGTGCGCAAGCTCGGCGATGCGCGCTTCGCGCTGCCAGTCCGGCATGTTCGGCGTGGTCAGGACACTGGCGACGTCGGTCGAGTAGTTGGTGATGGCGCGCAGCCACTGCACCTGGCGCGGCTCGTCGGTGGCTAGCGGATCGAACTCGCCCATGCCGGAGCGGATCATGTCCGGCAGGCGCCAGCGCACCGCGGCTTCGGCGCCGATCTCGTCGAAGGTCACGCCGAGCACGGCGCTGCAGGCTTCGGTTTCGTCGACGTTGGCTTCAATCTGGCGGCGGATCTGGTCCCATTCGGCGTCGAGATAGAACACCACCAGCAGCTTGCCGATCTGGCGCATCAGCGTGCAGACCACTGCCTCTTCGCCGGCGCGCAGGTCGCCGCGCTCGGTCAGCTTGCGGGCCACGCAGCCGGACAGCAAGGTGCGGTTCAGCTCGAGTTTCGCGTCGATGCGGCGCGGCACGCTGTGATGGAAGTGGTCGACGATCTTCAGGCCGACCACGAGGTGGCCGACCGCGTCCATGCCGAGCACCATCAAGGCGCGCGACACGGTGGTGATATTGCCGCCGAAGGCCATGTACATCGCCGAATTGGCGAGGCGCAGCACCTTCTGGGTCAGCGCGAAATCCGACAGCACGACCTGCACGAGACCCGAGAAATCAAGGTCGTCGTTGTTCATTGCAGCCATGGTTGTACGCAGCGACTGCGACAGCATGGGGAAATCGCCGCGCTCGCTCATTCGAGACCAGAGCCTGTCGAGCACCGCTGCCTTTACCATGTGATTCCCGCTAAAGCCATACGTATTCCAGTGAGTGCCAGACCGGTAGCAAGCCGGTGTTCGCTGCGCGCGCGCCTGTTCTGCCGGGTTTGCATCAGGCCGGCTCGTGCAGGTGCAGGGTGCGCGCCTCGAAACGCTGCGCTAGTTCCTCGGATGGCAACGCCTTGCAGACGAGCCACCCCTGAATATGATCACATCCCATCTCGGTCAGCAGCGTGCGCTGTTCTTCGGTTTCCACGCCCTCTGCGACCAGCTCCAGGTCCAGCGTCTGCGCGAGACCGACCACCGCGCTAACGATTGCCTGATCGTTCCGGGAGGTTAGCAGATTCTCGACGAAGCTCCGGTCGATCTTGAGTTTAGCGAGGGGGAAACGTTGCAGGTACGCCAGGCTCGAGTAGCCGGTGCCGAAGTCGTCGACCGCAAAACGGATGCCCATGGCGGTCAGTTCTTCGAGCAGTCCCTTGGCGTGCGCCGGGTCGTGCATCAGCAGGCTTTCGGTGATCTCGAACACGACGCGGCGCGGGTCGATCCCGGTCAGCTCGATCGCCTCGCGCACGCTGTCCTTGAAACGCGGATCGCGGAACTGCTGCGGCGAGACGTTGACCGCGACGTATTGCAGCTTGATGCCACGCACATCCCACTGGATCAACTGCATGCAGGCAACCTTGAGCACCCAGTTGCCGAGGAAGTTGATGAGCCCGACGGATTCGGCGAGCGGGATGAACATCGACGGCGGCACGAGGCCATGCACCGGATGCAGCCACCGGATCAGCGCTTCCACACCCACCACGCCGTGGCTCTGGCTGCTGGTGATCGGCTGGAAGTGCAGCGAGAACTCGCCGTTGCGCACGCCGTCGTAGAGGTCGGCCTCGAGCTTCAGGCGTTCCGCGTCGGCCGGGTCGTCGTCCGGCACATAGAAGGCAAGCGTGTTGCCGCCGGCCGCCTTGGCCTGCAGCAGCGCGTGGTCGGCCCAGCGCAGCAGATGGTTGTCGCGCGCCGCCGTATCGTTGGCGTGCCGCACATCCGGATACAGTGCAATACCGATGCTTGCCGACAGGTGCACCTGCTGGCCGTTGAAGACATAGGGCTGCTGGATTGCGGTCAGCAGGCGCCGCGCCAGGGCCTCGGCGGCTGCCACGGCGTCGGTGCGGCTGGCCGCGGCCGGCACCAGGATGGCGAATTCGTCGCTCGCGACCCGGGCGATCCGCTCGCCGTGGGCGGTGGTGTTGGAGATACGCCGCGCCGTGTCGCGCAGCATGTCGTCGCCGGCGTCGTAGCCGAGCGCGCGGTTCACGCGCTGATAGTCGTCGATGTCGAGCAGCAGCAGGGCGGCTGGCGTGCCGTGCTCGTCAGCCTGCTGCTGGGCGTCGAACAGGGCCGACAGCAGCGCGGACTGATTGGCAAGACCGGTCAGGCGGTCGTGGTGCAAGGCATGCGTCAGGCGTTCTTCGGTGGCGCGCCAGGCCGACACGTCGAAGCCGGCAATCGCAAAGCCCTCGACGCCGTCGTGGCTGCTGCGCACGACGCGCAGTTCCACCGTGACCGGATAGGTGAGCGACTTGATCAGCCCGAGCGTGGCCTTTTCGATGCCGCCGGTGGCCGAGGCGCGGGCCAGCAGCGCGTCGAGCTGGGCGGCGTCGGCAGGCGCGACGAGGTCGTGCAGGGTGATCGTCTGTAAGTATTCGCGGTGGTAGCCGATGAAGCGCAGGCTCGCCTCGGACACGTACAGAAAGCGAAGCTCCCGGTCGACGTGAGCGAGCAGGTCGACCGCACCGACGGCCTGCTCGAGGGGCGAGCGGCTGGCGCTCGGCTGGGGTAAGCCTTCCGCGCGGCGGCCTAACGCACGGACGCGGTCAATGACCGTGCGCAAGGAGCCCCGGCGGGGCGCGGTGATCCTGTTCGCTTCCATGTTTCTCGCTGGCAACCCGTTTTCGTCTGCAGGCGGCACGGCTCGCTCCCGCCTGGCCGGCGCGGGTGGTTAAGACGTATGAAGCCGCCCATCAGAACGAGATAACGACCCGTGCGCCGAAATCTTTAGCGGTTGCTGCAAAAATTGATAGTAATGATTCGCGTTCGCCACAGGCTTAGCGGCGCCCGGCGGATTCGGTTAAAGTGGCGCGGATTGCTGTCCGTTAATGGAATGAAGCGGAAGCAAGCCTGACGCTCGCAGCGGACGCGGGAATTGGCGCCCGCTGCCTGGTTTTTCCGAATTTATGCACCGATGAGCCATGTCTGAACCGTTCTCTGTCAGGGCCAAGCCCGGGCACGTCGAGGTGCTAACACAATCCGCCGAGGCCGCTGCGGCGGCCGAGGCGCCGTTTGTCTATCTGGGCCGCCAGCCGATTCTGGACCGCGATGGCGCGTTGAACGCCTACGAACTGCTGTTCCGGGCGGGCGCGCACAATTATGCCGAAGTCAGCGACGACGCGCAGGCGACCGCCCAGGTGGTGGCGCGCACGATCGGCGGCATCGGCGTGTCCGCGGTGCTCGGCCACCATCGTGGCTACGTGAACATTAGCCGCGACCTGTTGTTCGACGACATCGTCCACCTGATGTCGCCCGAGCGCTTTGTGCTCGAGATACTCGAGACCGTGACCTTCGATGCGCAACTGGTGCGCCGGCTGGGCGAACTGCGCCGCGCGGGCTTCCAGGTGGCGCTCGACGATGTCAGCGAGCTGACCGAAGGGTTGCGCTCGGTGTTACCGCATACCGACATCGTCAAGATCGACTTTTTGCTCACGCCCCGCGCCGCGCTGCCGAAGCTGGCGGCGGCGGTGCTGGCCGAGGGCAAGACCCTGATCGCCGAGAAGGTCGAAACGCGCGAAGACTTCGCGCTGGCCCGCGACCTCGGCTTCCACCTGTTCCAGGGGTACTTCTTCGCCCGGCCGCAGGTGCTGACGGCGCCGCGCAACCGCTCGTCGCGCCCGGCGCTGCTGCGGCTGCTCGCACTCCTGGCGCGCGATGCCGGCATCATCGAACTCGAGGCGGAGCTGAAGCGCAACCCGAACGTCGTGGTGCAACTGCTGCGCCTCGTCAATTCGAGCGCGTTTGGTCTCGGCCGCAATATCGCTTCGCTGCGCGAGGCGATCATCGCCACCGGCACGCGGCAGATTGCGCGCTGGGCGCAACTGCTGCTGTACGCCGACGGCGGCGACCTGCCGTGGCGCTCGGACCCGCTGGTGCAACTGGCCGGCACGCGCTCGCGCTTCATGGAGCTGGCGGCCCAGTGGCTGCGCCCATCCGACGAGGACTTCGCGGATGCGGCGTTCATGACCGGGATCTTTTCGCTGGTGCACGTGGTGCTGGGCACGACGCCTGCCGAGACGCTCGACAAGCTTGGCCTCGCGCCGCTGATCCGCGATGCGATTGTCGAGCATAGCGGCGCGCTCGGCACGCTGCTGCGCATCGCCGAAGCCGCCGACCGGGGCACGGAGCAGGGTATCGACGCCGCCTCGATCGCAACCGACGCCGACGCACGGGAGGCCTTTGCGGCGCTGACGCCGGAGGTGCTGGCGGAACTGAATCTGTCGGCGGCGGCGTGGTTCGGCGCGCATGCCGGGCTCGAGTAGCAGGGGCCGTTTTTCAGTCGCTGCGCCGGCTGCTGCCGGCTTTTATGCCTACCGCATTTCTCCATGCTTGCCAGTCAGCGGTGCGCCCGCCCTCGACGCCAACGGAGGAAGCAGGGCGATCACGGCGTGTTCCAGCGTGCTTTGTCCGGACGTGGTCCAATAGTGGATCAGTCATGTCTTGACGGGCTCGCAGGGGCACAGCGGGGCATGGCTTCAATCATTGCACGGAGTACGTGCGTCAACGCTTGAAGGGGGATTGAGATGAAACGAAAGTTCACGCCGGTATTGGTGGCGGCTGCATTATCGGCGGGGTTTGCGCTGCATTCGCTGACGGCGTCGGCGACGCTCAAACCGGGCGATACGGCGCCGGATTTCACCACCCAGGCGTCACTGGGCGGCAAGACGTATACCTACACGCTGGCAGACGAATTGAAGAAGGGGCCGGTGGTGCTGTATTTCTACCCGGCCGCTTTCACGAAGGGCTGTACGATCGAGGCGCATGAGTTTGCGGATGCGGTCGACCAATACAAGAAGTATGGCGCGACGGTGATTGGCGTGTCGCACGACAACATCGACACGTTGACGAAATTCTCGGTCAGCGAATGCCGCAGCAAGTTCCCGGTGGCGGCCGATGCGGACGCGAAGGTGATTGGCGAGTACGACGCGGGGCTGCCGATGCATAACTCGATGGCGAACCGGGTGTCGTATGTGATTGCGCCGGATGGCAAGATCATTTACGAGTACACGAGTTTGTCGCCGGACAAGCATGTGGAGAATACGCTGGAGGCGGTGAAGCAGTGGGCGGCTACGCATAAGGCGCAGTAAGGGCTTTTTGCCCTGAGGGCGGCTTGCGGGCCGCCTTTTGTTTTTGGGTTTTTGCTGGCGCAATGCGGTTGTCTTGCATTGCCGGATGACGCAATTGGTTGTTGATGTCTATTCCGCGGATGCGCCGTGCTAGCCTGGTGGCCGGTTTGTTTTGCAGGGTGATGCGAGATGCCTATCGTTGTTGCGTTGGCGGTGCTAGGTGCACTGGTTTATGGCGCGGTGTGGTCGTTTGATGCTTTGTCGGCGCATTTTGGGCTTGGCGTTGCGGGTGGTGTAGCGGTTGTTGCTGCTGGGTTGGTGGTGGCTGCGGTGGTCTATTGGCTGCGCCGGCGGCGGGAGGTGGCCGCGAATATTCGTGACGGGGATTGGACGCATGAGTTGAAGGCCCCATGGGGTTGGGTTCGGCTGGCCGCCGGGAAGAGGTTTTGTAGTTTTCAGCTTCATGGCTTGCAGGGCGATTATATTTTTGCCGATCTGCAAGGGGCTGATATCGAGGTGGTTGGCGAGCAGTGGCAGCTCGCGCTCAAGGTGAGGGATGCTAAGTGTCCGCTTTGGAATTTTCCCATGCGCGATGCTCGGCAGGCTCGGCAGTGGAAGAGGGTTTTTGGGCTGGCCATTGAGCAGAGGCTTTGAGGTTTTGGCCTTGCGGCGGCTTTGGTTGGTTTGCCTGCGGCGCCTTGATTTTGGTGGTTGTTCTTAGGGCGTTGGCCTTTCCTTGCATTGTTATCGGTCTATTAGGTTCGCCCCTGTGCGGGGCGGCACCTACTTTCTTTGCCGCCGCAAAGAAAGTAGGCAAAGAAAGCGGGCTCACCCCGCTAGCTGGTAGTGAGCCATCCCGGTCTGCTGCGGGGAACGGCCCAACACGAGACCTGCCATCGCACCACCCACGTACGTGACAAGGCTATCATCCGTTCCAGCGTTGCGCTGCGCGCCCCGCCGCCGGGCATAACGCCTTCTGCGAAATGTGTAGGTATTCTAACTATATTGGCTTGTTCGTTTTCCCTTGCAAACCCATCCGCGACGCACGAAGTGCGGAGTGGGGTGGATGAGCGCTGTGTCACTAACGTGGGAAATGCGAGGGCAGGTCTCGTGTTGGGCCGTTTCCGGTGGCAGACCGAGATGGCTCACTACCAGTTGGCGGTTGTAAGCCCGCTTTCTTTGCTTACTTTCTTTGCGGCGGCAAAGAAAGTAAGTGCCGCCCCGCACAGGGGCGAAGCTAATAGACCGATAACAAAGCAAGGAAAGGCCAACACCATAAAAACAACCACCAAAATCAAGGCGCCGCAGGCAAAAAACCAAGCCGCCTGCAAGGCCAAAACCTTAACTATTTCCACGAACAGCGGCCGCCCCACCACGCCGCGCCCGCGACTCCCACCTAACCCGAATCCGATCCATGTAGAGATAAACCACCGGCGTGGTATACAGCGTGAGCATCTGACTAACAATAAGCCCACCAACAATGGCGATGCCCAACGGAGCGCGGAGTTCAGCCCCATCACCATTCCCAAACGCCAACGGCAAAGCCCCCAGCAGCGCAGCGCAGGTGGTCATCATGATCGGCCGAAACCGCAACAAACAAGCCTGATGAATCGCATCATACGAGGACAACCCCTGCCGTGAAGCCTCAATCGCAAAATCAATCATCATGATCGCGTTCTTCTTGACGATGCCAATCAGAAGAATCACCGCAATCAATGCAATGATGCTGAACTCCGTCTGAAACAACAGCAACGCTAGCAAAGCCCCCACCCCCGCCGAAGGCAGCGTCGACAAAATCGTCAACGGGTGAATATAGCTCTCATACAGTATCCCCAGCACGATATACACCGCCGCCAACGCCGCCAGAATCAAGATCGGCATATCCGACAGGGACTGCTGAAACGCCTGCGCCGTCCCCTGGAAGCTGCCGTGTATCGTTGCCGGCATGCCGATCTGAGCCATCGTGTCGTAAATCGCCGTCGTCGCATCCGATAACGACTTGCCCGGCGGCAGATTGAACGAAATCGTCGAGGCCACGAACTGGCTCTGGTGATTCACCGATAACGGTGTGTTGCCCGGCCCGAAGCTCGCGATCGCCGACAATGGAATCATCGTCTCCTTCGAGGTCGAAACCGCCGCCCCCGACGATGCGCTCGACTTGCCGCTCGCCGCCAGCGAATTGATCGCCAGGTTGCGCGCCGAATCCGATGCGATCGCCGCCGCGCTCGAGGCCGTCGTGCCGGCCGTGCCGCCGCCCGAGGCGCTGGTGCCGCTGGTGCTCGCCACAGGCGGTGTGACCGTGCCCGCCGTCGCGTTGGTCGTCTGCGAGCCGCTCGCGCTGCCCCCCGACGTACTGACGTAAATCTGGTTCAGCATGTCCGGGCTTTGCCAGTATTTCGGCGCCACTTCCATCACCACGTGGTACTGGTTCAGCGGGTTGTAAATCGTCGATACCTGGCGCTGGCCAAATGCGTCGTACAGCGTGTTGTCGATCTGCGCCGGTTCGATGTTCAGGCGCGCCGCACTCGCGCGGTCGATCGTCACCATCGATTCCAGGCCGCCTTGCTGTTGGTCGGAATTCACGTCGGCCAGTTCGGGGCGCGCCTGCAGCGCTTCGGTCAGTTTCGGCCCCCATGTGTACAGGTCGGTCGTCGAGTCGGCCAGCAGCGTGAACTGATACTGCGCATTCGATTGCCGCCCGCCCACGCGAATATCCTGCACGGCCTGCAGGAAGGTGCGCACGCCTGCCACGTTCGACAGCGGGCCGCGCAGCTGCTGGATCACTTCGTCCGCCGAGACGCGGCGGCCGGGCTTCGGCTTCAGTTGCACGTACATGAAGCCGGAGTTGGTTTGCCGTCCGCCGGTAAAGCCGACTACGCCGTCCACCGCCGGGTTCGCGCCGACGATTTTCATCATCTCGGCAAACTTGCCCTTCATCGCCTGGAACGAGGTGGACTGGTCGGCCATGATGCCGCCGACCATACGCCCGGTGTCCTGCTGCGGAAAGAAGCCCTTCGGGATGATCACGTACAGCCACACGTTCAGGCCGATCGTTGCGATCAGCACCAGCAGGATCAGCCGCGGATGCCGCAGCGACCAGCCGAGCGTGTGCTCGTAGCCGCGCTGCATCGACTGGAAGCCGCGTTCGAGCCAGCGCGCGAGGCGTCCTTCTTCTTCGCGCTCGTGCGGCTCGTTGAGCAGGCGTGAGCACATCATCGGCGTAAGCGTCAGCGACACCAGCAGCGACACGCCGATCGCCAGCGACAGCGTCAGCGCAAACTCGCGGAACAGCCGTCCGACGATGCCGCCCATCAGCAGGATCGGCAGGAACACCGCCACCAGCGAGATGCTGATCGAGACCACCGTAAAGCCGACTTCGCGCGCGCCGAGGAAGGCCGCCTTCATGCGCGGCACGCCGTTCTCGATATGCCGCGAGATGTTTTCGAGCACCACGATCGCGTCGTCGACCACGAAGCCGGTCGCAATCGTCAGCGCCATCAGTGACAGGTTGTCGATCGAAAAACCCATCAGGTACATCGCACCGAAAGTGCCAATGATGGAGATCGGCACCGCCACGCTCGGAATCAGTGTTGCGCGCCAGTTGCGCAGGAACAGGAACACCACCATCACCACCAGCGCCACGGCGATCATCAGCGTGTGCTCGGTGTCCTTCAGCGAGGCTCGGATCGTGGTGGAGCGGTCGACCGTGGGGTACACGTCGACGTCGGCGGGCAGCGAGGCCTTCAGTTGCGGCAGCATCGCCTTGACGCGGTCGACCGTGTCGATGATGTTCGCGCCGGGCTGGCGGTACAGGATCACCAGCACCGAGCGCTTGCCGTTATAGAGGCCGAGGTTGCGCAGGTCCTCCACCGAGTCGACGATCTCCGCGACGTCCGACAGGTGCACCGCCGCGCCGTTGCGGTAGGCGATGATCAGGTCTTTGTACTGAGACGCCTTGCTCGCCTGGTCGTTGGTATAAAGCTGCACATGGTTCGCGCCGAACTCGATCGAGCCTTTCGGGCTGTTCGCGTTGGCCGAGGCGAGCGCGGCGCGCACGTCCTCGAGGCCGATGCCGTAGTGGAACAGCATCTGCGGTTCCAGTTCGACGCGCACCGCCGGATTGGCCGAGCCGCTCACGTCGACTTCGCCGATTCCGTCCACCTGCGAGAGCGACTGCTGCAGCACCGTGGCTGCGGAGTCGTACAGTTGCCCGGCCGTCAGCGTGTTCGAGGTCAGCGCGAGAATCAGGATCGGCGCGTCGGACGGGTTGACCTTGTGGTACGTCGGATTGCTGCGCAGGCTCGCCGGCAGGTCGGCGCGCGCCGCATTGATGGCGGCCTGCACGTCGCGGGCGGCGCCGTCGATGTCGCGGTTCAGGCCGAACTGCAGCGTGATCCGCGTCGAGCCGACCGAGCTCTGCGAGGTCATCTCGGTGACGTCGGCAATCGACCCAAGGTGCCGTTCGAGCGGGCTCGCCACGCTGGTTGCCACGGTCTCGGGGCTGGCGCCCGGCAGCGTCGCCTGCACCGAGATGGTCGGGAAGTCCACTTGCGGCAGCGGCGCCACCGGCAGCTTCGTGAAGGCGAACACCCCGGACAGCGCAATGCCGATCGCCAGCAGGGTGGTGGCAACCGGCCGGGAAATAAACGGGCGCGACAGGTTCATCGCTTAGTTCCCCGCGTCGGTGGCAGGCGGCGGGACACCATGGCCCGGCTCGTCACGATGAAAGCGCGCCCGCACGCGCCGTGCCAGCGAGTCGAATGCAAGATAGATCACTGGCGTCGTGAACAGCGTCAGCAACTGGCTCACGATCAGGCCGCCGGCAATCGCGATGCCGAGCGGGCGGCGCAATTCCGAACCCGCGCCGGTGCCGAGCATCAGCGGCAGGGCGCCGAGCAGCGCCGCCATGGTCGTCATCAGGATCGGCCGGAAGCGCAGCAGACACGCCTGGTAAATCGCCTCGCGCGGCGGCTTGCCCTGGTCGCGTTCGGCTTCGAGCGCGAAGTCGATCATCATGATGGCGTTCTTCTTCACGATACCGATCAACAGCACGATGCCGATAATGCCGATGATGTCGAGGTCGTGCCCGGTGATCAGGAGCGCGAGCAACGCGCCCACGCCCGCCGAGGGCAGCGTCGAGAGAATCGTGATCGGGTGGATGAAGCTCTCGTACAGCACGCCGAGCACGATATACATCGTGACGATCGCGGCGAGGATCAGGAACAGTTCGTTCGAGAGCGACGCCTGAAACGCCAGCGCCGCGCCCTGGAAGCGGGTCTGGAACGAGGCCGGCAGGCCGATATCCTGCTCCGCCTGATTGATCGCCTTGACGGCGGCGCCGAGCGAGGATCCCGGTGCGAGGTTGAACGACACCGTGGTGGCCGGGAACTGGCTCAGGTGGGTGACGAGCAAAGGCGCGGGCTGTTCGATGAACTTCGCAATCGACGACAGGGGCACCTGGCCGCTCGTCGAGGTGGAAGAGGGCAGGTAGATCGCGTTCAGAGACTCGGTGTAGTGCTGCACCTGCGGCTGCGCTTCCAGAATTACGCGGTACTGGTTCGACTGCGTGAAGATGGTCGAGACGATGCGCTGGCCGAACGCGTCGTAGAGCGCGTTATCGACGGTGGCGGGCGTGATGCCGTAACGCGATGCGGTCGCCCGGTCAATCTCCACATAGACCGACTGGCCGTTTTCCTGCAGATCGGTGGCGACGTCCGCCAGTTCCGGCGCCTGCTTCAGACGCTCGACCAGCTTGGGCACCCAGGTCGCGAACTCGGTGATGTTCGGATCGGTCAGCATGAACTGATACTGCGTCGGGCTGACGGTCGCATCGATCGTCAGATCCTGCACCGGCTGCATGTACAGCGACGCGCCCGGAATGTGGGCGACATCCTTTTGCAACTGGCGGATCACGTCGCTCGCGGTATTGCTGCGGTCGTCGCGCGGCTTCAGGTTGATCAGCATCCGGCCGCTGTTCAGCGTGATGTTGTTGCCGTCCACGCCGATGAACGAGGTCAGGCTCTCCACATCCGGATTCTTCAGGATCTGCGCGGCTAGCTCCTGCTGCCGCTCCGCCATCGACGCATACGAAACCGACTGCGGCGCCTGGGTGATGGCCTGGATCACGCCAGTGTCCTGAACCGGGAAGAAGCCCTTTGGAATGAACACGTACAGCACGCCGGTCAGCACCAGCGTCAGGACGGCGACGAACAGCGTGGCGCGCTGGCGGTTCAGCACCCACGTCAGCGCGACGGCGTAACGGGCGATGATGTAGTCGATAAAGGCGTGCGCCTTGGTCTCGAAGCGATGCGCTTCCTTCGGCGGCGTGTGGCGCAGCAGCTTCGCGCACATCATCGGCACCAGCGTGAGCGACACCACCGCCGAAATCACGATGGTCACGGCGAGCGTAATCGCGAACTCGTGGAACAGACGTCCCACCACGTCGCCCATGAAGAGCAGCGGGATCAGCACGGCGATCAGCGACACCGTCAGCGAGATGATGGTGAAGCCGATCTGTTTCGAGCCTTTGAGCGCCGCTTCGAGCGGCGTTTCACCTTCTTCGACGTAGCGTGCAATGTTCTCGATCATCACGATCGCATCGTCCACGACGAAGCCGGTGGCGATGGTCAGCGCCATCAGCGAGAGGTTGTCGAGGGAGAAGCCGCACAGGTACATCACGGCCAGCGTGCCGATCAGCGAGAGCGGCACAGACAGGCTCGGAATGATGGTCGCGTAGAGGTTGGCGAGGAACAGGTACATCACCAGCACCACCAGCACCACCGACATCAGCAGTTCGAACTGCACGTCGCGCACCGAGGCGCGGATCGTGGTGGTCCGGTCGGTGACGATCCGCACATCGAGCGAGGCGGGCAGCGACTGCTGCAGTTGCGGCAGCAGCGCCTTGACGCTGTCCACCACCTGGATCACGTTCGCTCCCGGCTGGCGTTGCACGTTCAGGATGATCGCGGGGGTCGAGTCGACCCAGGCGCCGAGTTTGGTGTTTTCCGCGCCCTGCACAATGTTGGCGACGTCCGTCAGCATTACCGGCCGGCCGTTCTTGTAGGCGATCACCGCGCTCTTGTAGGCGTCGGCATCGGTCAACTGGTCGTTCGCGTTGATCGTATAGGCGCGCGTCGGGCCGTCGAAGTTACCCTTCGGCGTGTTGACGTTCAGGTTTGAAATGGTGGTGCGCAGGTCGTCCAGATTCAGACCGTACGCCGCGAGAGCACGCGGATTGGCCTGAATCCGCACGGCCGGGCGCTGGCCGCCTGACAGGCTGACGAGGCCCACGCCCGCTACCTGCGAGATCTTTTGCGCGAGACGCGTATCGGCGAGATCCTGCACCTGGGTCAGGGGCATGGTCTTCGAGGTGAGCGCGAGCGTGAGGATCGGCGCATCGGCCGGATTGACCTTGGCGTAGATCGGCGGGGCCGGCAAGTCGGAGGGCAGCAGGTTGCCCGCCGCGTTGATGGCCGCCTGCACTTCCTGCTCGGCGATATCGAGCGGCAGGTCGAGGCTGAATTGCAGCGTGATGATCGAGGAGCCGGCCGAGCTTTGCGACGACATCTGGTTCAACGACGGCATCTGGCCGAACTGCCGCTCGAGCGGTGCGGTGACGGACGAGGTCATCACATCCGGGCTCGCGCCCGGATAGAAGGTCTGCACCTGGATGGTCGGGTAGTCGACTTCGGGCAATGCCGAGAGCGGCAGGAAGCGCAGCGCGACGAGCCCGACCAGCATGATCGCCGCCATCAGCAGGGCGGTGCCGACCGGGCGCAGAATAAAAGCGCGGGATGGATTCATGCGGGTTCAGTCAGCCTTTATTCCGAAGCTTGCGCCGGGTGTTTGTGATGGCGCATGCGTGCGCCGGACGCGCCCGATGGGGCCGATGCGCCGTGCCCACCGTGTGCGCCGGAGGCACCTGAAGCGCCGCCCGGATTCTCGGCCGGAATGGTGATCTTCGCGCCTTCCTTCAGGCGGTCGGAGCCGTCGATCACGACCCGCTCGCCTGCCTGCAGGCCGGAGGCGATGCTGGTGCGCTCGCCGTCCACCGGACCGATCTTGACGGGCCGCACCGTCACCGTGCTGTCGGGCTTCACGACATATACAAACTGGCCCATCGAACCGTTCAGCACCGCCGAGGTCGGCACGATCACCGCGTCGTGAATCGTATCCACCAGCAGCCGCGCGTTGACGAACTGATTCGGGAACAGCAGGTTGTCCTCATTGTTGAACATGGCGCGCAGCTTGAGCGTGCCGGTGGTGGTGTCGATCTGGTTGTCGAGCGTTTCGAGCGTGCCGCCGGCCAGCGAAGTGGTATTGCTGCGGTCGTAGGCGGTGACCGAGAGCTTCGCGCCCGTTTGTACCTGCTTCATGATCTGCGGCAGATTGTCTTCGGAGGTCGTGAAGATCACGCTGATGGGCTGCAATTGCGTAATCACGACGATGCCGTTGGTCAGGTTGGGCGTCACGTAGTTGCCCGGATCGACCTGGCGCAGACCCACGCGGCCGGCGACCGGCGCGGTGATGCGCGCGTAGATCAGGTCGAGCTTGTAGGTGTCGATGTTGGCCTGGTCCGACTTGACCGTGCCCTCGTATTGCTGGACCAGCGAGGCCTGCGTGTCGACCTGTTGGCTGGCGATCGAATCCTGGGCGAGTAGGGTCTGATAACGCTTCAGGTCCAGGCGCGCGGTCGCCAGCAGCGCCTTGTCGCGCGCGAGGGCGCCTTCGGCGTTTTCGAGCGAGATCTGATACGGGCGCGGGTCGATCTGCGCGAGCAGGTCGCCCTTCTTGACCATCTGGCCTTCCTGGAACGCGACCGTCTGCAGCGTGCCGCTCAACTGGGTCTGCACGGTGACGGTAGCGAGCGGCGTGACGGTGCCCAGCGCCGTCAGCACGACCGGCATGTCGCCTTGCGTGGCGGTGGCCACATGAACCGGCTGCGGCTGGTTGGCGAACGCGGACGCGCCGCCGCGGCCATGCCGTGCGCCGCCCGAGGTTTGCGCGCTGGCGCCATCCGCGGGGCTGCCCCACGGGTGCCAGCGCCACACCACGATCCCCGCCACCACGAGCGCGGCGACGATCAGGCCGATCGTGCGTCCCCGATGCTTTTTGCCACCGCTTCTCATCTGCGGGGTCCCGCTGGACGGCTGACGTGCCGGGACCGGAGCCGGGGCGGGTGGGCGTGTAGTTTCCGACTGCTGTTGTTGTTCGTCCATCGATTCGATCAGGTGGCTGGCGTGGAATTGGGAGAGACGTGCGCGATGCCGGTCGACGCGAATGCGCCGCGCCGGCACCGGGTGCCGGCTGCTTCGACAGCGTACCGAGCGCAGATGTTCAGCGCGAGGCGACACGGGACGCGGGAAAAAGAACTTAATGGCAAGCGGTTGTACAACAGTCGGGCAGGCTGCGTGGCTGGCCAGTTCCTGCTCGCCTTGCTCGCGCCGCCTTGCCTGTACGGTGCGAGCAAGCGGTGCAAGTCAAGGGGGTAGTCAGACACAGCAAGCTGCGCGAAAGCATGATCGTACGTCGCCGGCTTCGCTACCGTCCAGTGGTGTATTTTTCGGTTGATTACGCCTGTTACAGCCAAGGCGCACGGCATGCGCCGTGCGCTTGCCGCGGGCCCTGCGCGTGGTTTGCGGCAAGTGGCGTGCGGAAGATATCACCCGCGCTTAGTTGTCGAGCCGCCGGCCCGGCGTGCCGCCGATTTCGAGCGCGATCCTGGAGATGCACTCGAGCAGCAGGGGCGCCGCACGCGTGATCAGCCAGTCGCGAGGGCACTGGTGCGCGGAGCCGCCGCAATTGACCGCGTAGCGTTCGCCCGAGGGGCCGATGAAGCCCGCCGCGATCGCATTCAGGCCGTCGTGCCATTCGCCGGTCGCGATCGCGAAACCTTGTGCGGTGGTTTCGTGCAGCGCGTTCTCGAGCCGGTTGCTGATGTGCCCCCAGTCGTCGCCCTCGGCAGCCTGCAGTCCGAGCAGCAGCTTTTGCCGTTCGGGTTCCGCGAGCACGGCCAGATAGGCACGGCCGACGGCTGTGCGGCTCAGATTCATCCGCGAGCCGACGTCGAGCCGCGACACGAGGACGGCCGAGCGCGGCTTGATGGCGTCGATGACCACCATGTCGAGGCGGTCGCGCACGGCCAGATGCACCGACAGCGAGGTGCGCTCGGCGAGCTCGATCAGGAACGGCCGTGAGCGTGAGCGAATGTCGAAGTTGCGCAGAAAGCCGTTGCTCAATTCCAGGACCGAAGAGGTGAGCACGAACCGTTCGCTGTCCGGCAGCCGGAACAGGAAGCCTGCGCTGACGAGCTTGGCGGTGATGCGCGAGACCGTCGGCTTCGGAATGCCGGTGAGTTCGGTCAGCTCACGATTGCTGAGCGGCGCATCCGCTGCGGCGATGCAGCGCAGCACGGTCAGGCCGCGCGCCAGCGCCGTGACTTCGTCACCGGAGCCGTCTTTTTCCCTGACGGGTTCGCTACTGCGTGGAGGGGTGGATTCGTGGTTCATCTCATTTTTATGGAACTTCATTTCAATTTATGCGTCCGTGCTGTTACGCCGAACCCGGGGCGGCAGTGCCGAACTTGCACCATAATGACGCATGCTGGCCCCATTTCATATGACAATTCATTGTAGTAGAAGGGGCTGGCCAACAGAGCATCGGTCCTTTAGATTTTGCTTGACTTAGTCAGCATAACCGTAAAAAATGGAATCTCATTTCGAAAGAAAGGCTTGCGTGTGAGTTTTCACGGTGGCCTGAGCCCAGCCCGGCATGCTGTCAAGCCCGGGCCAGTAAGGCGCTAGCGGCACAGATCACACGTGCGGCCCCATCAGGCGACACTTTCGAATCCCCTCTCTCAGGTTCTAGCACGGCCCTCGGAATGGCTAGAACTTTTTAAGGCGTCACGGTTACGTGACGCCTTTTTTTTGTGCGTTTGCTGCGCGCAACAACGTCCGCACCCATCCCTCTTGATCCTTTCGTGGTACCGATACTGTGAATCGGCCGGTTGACCTTGGGCGTCTCCTGCCCGAACTGCTATCTTGAATAGAGGCCTTGGTACAGTCGACAGTCGAATGATGCAACTGTCGCAGCGAGCGCCGCGCGCACTGAAAAAGTCCCCGCCTGGAGGTGCATGATGGTCGAAGTGACGTGGCTTGTTGTGGCTGACGGAGGTCGCGCGCGCGTGTTCCAGATGCCTGGACTCACGCTCGACTTGAAGGAGGTCGAAGATCTCGTCAACGACGAATACACCGGAACGGTTCTAACCGAGAAGGACCGCGAGAAGTTTGCCAAGCGCGTTGGCGAATACATCGAGAAGGGGCGGCTTCATCAAAACTACAATCGATTGAGGCTCGCTATCGAGCCCAAGTTTCTCGGCATGGTGCGTGCGGATCTGAGCGAGGACACGCGTCGCTTGATATTCGAGCAAATCAGCGAGGATCTGTCGGCGCTCAACACCAGCGAAATCGAGGCGCATCTGCGGCGGCACTGACCGGCAGCGGGATTCAACCGTTGATGTCGGGCCCTTGCGATTTTTCTTCCACGTCACGGAACCAGACTTCTGTACGGGCCCGTTCCGCTACCCAGGAGTGCGACTGTGGCGTGTTGAACTCACGATCGATAAACCGTTGGCCCCATTCGACCGCGTCTCTAACTGCTTCTGCTTCAGTCAGCCATTCGGGCTGAACGGTCATGGGACGAAGGTCGATGACCTTTCCCTCGCTGTTTTTCAGGCTGACATGTGCAACCCAGGCACCGAGCGCGTTGGTCTCGGAGCACACGACGATCTCAAAGCCGCCGTAAGAAACCGTGCTTGCTGGCATCGTGCGCTCCTCTAACGTTGGTGGCTGAAATCCGTTCATGATCCGGCGTGCATGTGTCTCACCGTGAGCCATCATGCCGTAATTTCAGCATGGCGGCACAAGGAAATTAGGCATGGACATTGCTGATCCGTCCGTTTGGCGCGAAGCCTCGCACTCGTATGAGGAACCCGCGAGGCCCGATATCACTCCTTGCATGAGGTGCTGGAAATGCAGGAATTCGATTTCTACATTAACCTGAAGAAGCCAACACTCGGGCTATATGTCCGTAAGGATGCGGGCCTGCCCGATCTCGCCGACCAAAGCGACTGGCAGTTCGAGGGGCATGAGTGGGAGAGCGAGCTGGCACCGGGACTCCTGAAGGAACTCGAGGCCAATGGCCATGCATTTCAGGAACTGGGTGCCTAGTCGTTGGCGCAAGGCCGACTGGAGCGAATGGAGCGCATCAAGGTAAGGGAGGGAACCATGTCGGACCAACAGGGAGGCTTGAGTGAGGCGTTCATCGCGCAGCAGCGCACGCGCCTCGAGGCGCTGCGCCGCGAACTGCTGGGCGGCGAGGAAAATACCATCGCAGACGAGCGGACCTCGCAGGAGGAGCATGGCGACGAGGCCGAGGAGTTCGAAGACGACGCGCAAGGCATGGCACAGGATGAGATCAACCAGTCGCTGCGCAACGTGAACGACCTGCGCATTGCAGATATCCAGCGCGCGCTGCAGAAGATCGACGAAGGCACCTACGGCCGGTCGGACGAAAGTGGCGACCCGATACCGAAGGCCCGGCTCGAGGCCATGCCGGAGGCTATCTACACCGTTGAGGAGCAGGGGCGCCGCGAGGCCGGCAAGTAAACAGTGGCGGGGGCCGAGTGCGCTGCATCGGCCACCCCGTGGAGCTACAGCTGGGAGGCCACCTCGTTCGGATGGACCCGTCTCCATCGAAGTCGCAATGAAGTCTCGCGCACCATGATAGCGTCGGGCTGGTCGTCCAATGCCTATCATCGGAAAAACCGATGTTCCCTTGGCGGCGATTAATTCATAAAATTCAAGGGCGGATTTAGCCTTCGTTCTGCTAATCATAGGCACGCCGGCGCTCGAGCGCCGACCATAAGCTGCCCGATGCACAAATCCAGATCGCATCGACCCGTGTCTTTCGGACATCGCTCGCCGAAAACGGACAGGGACGGAAATCCCGCGCGACAAATGCGGTGCAGCACCGAGGACCGTACCAACACGGCAATCCGTCTCTGCGAGCCTGCGCAATTCACATGAACGCGTCCCCAAACCTTTAACGAAGCCAGATGCTTTAACTGATAAAGGTGACTCTACAATGCCCGCCCTTTGCGAAATCTGTAATGCCCGTCCCGCTGTCGCCCGTGTGACCGTTGTGCAGAATGGCGAGCGGAAATCCATGTCGATCTGCGACTACGACTATCGGCAACTGATGCGTCATCAGAGCATGGTCAACCCGTTCGACTCGCTGCTTGGCGGGGGTGGGCTGTCGCGCTTGTTCGGCGGTCTTGGCGGCGCCGGTGACGAAGACGACCACGATGCGGGATATGCCGCCGAGGTGCCGCGCGAGTCGGTCGACGCCACCGATGCTTTCAGCGAGCAGACACTCGAATTGCTGCAGCGCGCCGCGGAGAAAGCCCATGAGCTGCAACGCACCGAACTCGATACCGAACACCTGCTTTACGTGCTGGCGGACGCCGATGTGTGTGCCGCGCTGCTCAAGGAACTGAAGCTCTCGCCGCAGGACATCAAAGGCTATATCGACCAGCATGCGCAAAAGGGCAACGCCAATCCCGACGCGCCGATCGACAAGATGACCATCTCGCCGCGCATGAAAAAAGCGTTCCAGTACGCGTTCCAGGCGTCGCGCGATCTGGGGCATTCATACGTCGGCCCGGAGCATCTGCTGATCGGGCTTTCGGCCGTGCCGGACAGCATCGCCGGCGCATTGCTGAAGAAGTACGGCGTGACGCCGGAAGCGTTGCGGCAGAAGGTCGTGAAAGTCGTCGGCAAAGGCGCCGAGGACGGGCGCGTCGACACGCCGACGGGCACACCCACGCTCGACAAGTTCGGGCGTGACCTCACGGCCATGGCGCGGCAGGGCAAGCTCGACCCGGTACTGGGACGGGCGCAGGAAATCGAGAGCACGATCGAGGTGCTCGCGCGGCGCAAGAAGAACAATCCGGTGCTGATCGGCGAACCCGGCGTCGGCAAGACCGCGATCGTCGAGGGCCTGGCACAGCGCATCGTCAACGACGACGTCCCGGAAAATCTGCGCGGCAAGCGGCTCGTCGAGGTCAACATCAATTCGATGGTAGCGGGCGCGAAGTATCGCGGCGAATTCGAGGAGCGCGCCAAGCAACTGATCGACGAAGTCACGGCGAAGCAGGACGAACTGGTTCTGTTTATCGATGAACTGCATACGATCGTGGGCGCTGGGCAAGGCGGAGGAGAGGGTGGCCTCGATATCGCCAACGTGCTCAAACCTGCGCTGGCGCGCGGCGAGCTCAGCCTGATCGGCGCCACGACGCTCAACGAATATCAGAAGTACGTCGAGAAGGACGCCGCGCTCGAGCGGCGTTTCCAGCCGGTGTTGGTGCCGGAGCCGACGGTCGAGCAGACCATCGTCATCCTGCGCGGCCTGCGCGACAAGCTCGAAGCGCATCACCAGGTGACCTTTGCCGACGACGCGTTTGTTGCCGCCGCTGAAATGTCGGACCGTTACATTACCTCACGCTTTTTGCCCGACAAAGCTATCGACCTGATCGACCAGGCTGCGGCAAGGGTGCGCATTGGTGCGACTTCGCGTCCTGCGGACATTCAGGAACTCGAAGCCGAAATCGCCCAGCTCAAGCGCGAGCAGGATTATGCCTCGTCGCGCAAACGCTTCGATGAGGCGAAAAAGTTCGAGGAACGCATTGGCGAGAAGCAGGCGAAACTCGACGAGCAGATGGAGGCGTGGCAGCGCAAGACCGGCTCGGAAACGCTCGAAGTGACGGTGGCGGCCATCGCCGAAGTGGTCTCGCGTCTCACTGGCATTCCCGTCACGGAGCTGACACAGGTAGAGCGCCAGAAGCTGATGGATATGGAGGAGAAGCTCCGCGAGCGGGTGGTCGGCCAGGACGACGCGGTGCTTGCGGTGAGCGACGCCGTGCGCTTGTCGCGTGCGGGCCTCGGTCAGGCGAACCGGCCGATTGCCACCTTCCTGTTCCTCGGGCCCACCGGAGTCGGCAAGACCGAACTCGCGAAGGCGCTGGCAGAAACGGTCTTCGGCGACGAACAGGCGGTGATCCGCATCGATATGTCCGAGTATATGGAGCGTCACGCGGTGGCGCGCTTGATCGGCGCGCCTCCAGGTTATGTCGGTTATGACGAGGGTGGCCAGCTCACTGAGCGCGTTCGGCGGCGTCCGTACTGCGTGATCCTGCTCGATGAGATCGAGAAGGCTCATCCGGACGTGAGCAATGTGCTGCTGCAGGTCTTCGACGATGGACGCCTGACCGACGGCAAGGGCCGGGTCGTGGACTTCAGCAACACCATCATCATTGCCACGAGCAATCTCGGCGCCTCGATCATTATGGATAACCTCGAGAAACCCGAGAAAGATCGCCTGGCTGAAAAGGCCATGCGCGAGGAGTTGATGGGCGTGCTCAAGGGCCACTTCCGTCCGGAGTTCCTGAACCGGATCGACGAAATCATCGTCTTCCATGGGTTGTCTCGCAACAATATCCGCGCAATCGTGCAAATCCAGCTCGAACGGGTCGAGCGCACCGCCGCGGCGCAGGACATTACGCTCAAGATGGACCCGTCGCTGGTCGATCATCTCGCCGAGGCTGGCTATCGGCCCGAGTTCGGCGCGCGCGAACTGAAGCGCCAGATTCGCCAGGAGCTGGAAACCCGGCTCGCCAAGGAGATTCTCGGCAACCGCCTGCAGTCGGGCGACAGTGTTGAGGTCAGTTACGACAAGGCAAGCGACGAAGTGAAGTTCAGCAAGCGCGAGGCGACTCCCCCTGCTTCCAAAGCGAAGGACGAGAAGAGCGCCAATGGTGCGGCGGGTGCGGATGGCGGTAGTGGACGTGCGAAGAAAAAGCCGTCTAAAAAGCCCAGCAGTCCAGAATCGGCTGCAAGTGCTCACACGAAGCACTGAAGTGCGCAGCGGGCTGGGAGGAACCGCCGCGTCAGCGTCAGCGTCGACGGTGTACGGCCTCCCAGCCGCTCGAAACCGGTGGTGGTGTCGCTGTACTCGTACTGTGCTGGCCCGCTGCGGCTCGATCTGTACCTTTCGTCACGCATCGATCCAACTAGACTCAAACCATATCCAAGCCTTACGCTGCGATACGGCGTAATCCACAGCAAGACCGCCTCAAGACCTCCTGGGGCAGTTCATGGAGTTTCATATGACCACGCGACGCGAAGTTCCGGGAATCCGTCCCTATGACGCACCAGCCGGAGGTTGGGGGGCGCTGCGGGCCACCGCTCAGGCTGTCCGCACGCAGATGGAAAGCATCGAGGCGCCGATCATCCTGATGCGGACCAATCAACCCGACGGCTTCGATTGCCCGGGTTGCGCGTGGCCGGACAAGGAACACAAGTCGACCTTCCAGTTCTGCGAAAACGGCGCCAAGGCGGTCACGTGGGAAGCGACCACCAAGCGGGTGACGCCGGAGTTCTTCGAGAACAACACGGTCTCGTCGCTGTTGCAGCGCTCGGATTTCGAACTGGAGGGTCTCGGGCGGCTGACGCATCCGCTCGTCTATGACCGCGTCACGGACAAGTTCCGGGCGGTCGAATGGGAAGACGCATTCGCTCGCATCGGGGAAGTGCTGCGCGGCTTGTCCTCGCCGGACGAGGCCGAGTTCTATACCTCAGGCAGGGCGTCGAACGAGGCGGCCTACCTGTTTCAGTTGCTCGCCCGGGAATATGGCACCAACAATTTCCCGGACTGCTCGAACATGTGCCACGAGCCGACCAGCGTGGGCTTGCCGCAGTCGATCGGAATCGGCAAAGGCACGGTGTCGCTCGACGACTTCGACAAGACCGAACTGATCCTCTCGATCGGCCACAATCCCGGCACCAATCACCCGCGGATGATGGGCACACTCCACGAATGCTCGCGGCGCAACGTTCCGATCATTGTGTTCAATCCGCTGCGCGAGCGGGCGCTTGAACGCTTCGCCGATCCGCAAAGCGTGATCGAGATGGCGACCTTCGGATCGACCCGGATCGCGTCGACCTATTTTCAGGTCGACGCCGGCGGAGACGCGGCGGCCCTCAAGGGCATCATGAAATCGCTTCTGCAGATGGACGCGGAGCAGGGCAACACCGTCCTTGACCACGAATTTATCGCGACGCATACCCAGGGGTTCGAGGCGTTCGCTGCCGATCTGGAAGCGACGTCATGGGACGATATCGAAAAGGCCAGCGGACTTACGCGTGAAGATCTCGATGAGGTGGCCATTGCCTATGCAAAATCGAATGCGACGATTGTCACGTACGGAATGGGCATTACCCAGCATAACAAAGGGACCGCCAATGTCCGGCTGATCGCCGACCTGTTGTTGTTGCGCGGCAATATCGGCAAACCCGGCGCAGGCATCTGTCCTTTGCGCGGGCATTCGAACGTGCAGGGCAACCGCACGGTCGGCATCACGGAAAAGCCCTCCGCCGCCTTCCTCAAACAGATCGAAGATGTACTCGGCTTCAAGCCGCCGCAGGCGCACGGGCACGATGCCGTCCAGGCGATGCAGGCGATGATCGCCGGCACGGCCAAGGCCCTGATTTGCCTGGGCGGGAATTTCGCGGTTGCTTTGCCCGATTCCGAGCAGTCGTTTGCCGCCATGGGCAAGCTCGATCTGAGCGTCCACCTCGGCACCAAGCTCAATCGGTCGCATCTGCTGGTAGCCAAGGAAACCTACGTGCTGCCTGTGATAGGACGCACCGAACTGGATATTCAAGCGAGCGGCCGGCAATCAATTACGGTCGAGGATTCCATGTCGATGGTCCACGCTTCGGCGGGCAAGCTCACGCCTGCGTCCGAACACCTGAAGTCCGAACCAGCGATCATCGCCGGCATCGCCACGGCAACCTTGCCGGGCAGCAAGGTGCCGTGGAACGACCTGGTGGCCGACTACGACAAGATCCGCGATCTCATCGAGCAAACCGTGCCGGGATTCGAGGCATTCAATGCACGCATCAGAACGCCGGGAGGATTTCGCATGCCGCTGCCACCCACCGAACGCGTCTGGCCCACACCGTCGGGCAAGGCGATGTTCTCGGTGTACGGCGGAGTGAGGGAAGACGCGGACGTGCTCGGCGCCGAAAATGTGCTGCGTCTCATCACGATCCGCAGCCACGACCAGTACAACACCACGATCTATGCGATGGACGATCGTTACCGGGGCGTATTCGGCCGGCGCGATGTGCTGTTCATGAACGAAGACGATCTCGCCGAACGCGGACTCGAACATGGCGATCTGGTCGACATTGAAACAGTCCTGCCGGGCAGGCAACTTCGCCTGAAGAAGATCACCGCCATCGCTTACAACATCGCGCCTGGTTCGGTGGCGGCCTACTATCCGGAGGCCAATGTACTGGTGCCGCTCGACTTTATCGACAAGGAAAGCGGCACGCCGTCGTACAAGTCGGTTCCCGTTCACGTTGTGCGTGCAGCGGAAGCCTGACATGGAAATCTTCGACGCATTCCACCTTGCCAGGTTGCAGTTCGCGTTCACGGTCTCGTTTCATATTATTTTTCCGGCGATCAGCATCGGCATGGCCAGTTTCCTCGCCGTGCTCGAATGGCGCTGGTTGCTGACCGGCGACGTGGCCTATAAGGACATGTTTCTGTTCTGGTCGAAGATCTTCGCGGTCGGCTTCGGCATGGGCGTGGTCTCGGGTGTGGTGATGGCCTATGAATTCGGCACCAACTGGAGTGGTTTTTCCAGCTTTGCCGGCAATATCACGGGGCCTCTGTTGACCTATGAGGTGCTGACCGCGTTCTTTCTCGAGGCGGGCTTTCTCGGCGTCATGCTATTCGGCTGGAATCGAGTCAGTCCTCGCGGGCACTTCTTTGCCACGCTCATGGTGGCGGTGGGCACGCTCATTTCCACGTTCTGGATTCTCGCGTCGAACAGCTTCATGCAGACGCCGCAAGGGTATGCCATCGAAAATGGCCGTATCGTCCCGGTCGACTGGATGAAGGTGATTTTCAACCCGTCGTTTCCGTTTCGTCTCGCGCATATGACCATCGCCGCGTTCATCGTCGCGGGCTTCATCGTCGCCGCTTGCGGGGCGTGGCATCTGCTGCAGGGCCGGCGCGACAAACCGGTCATGCGTAGTTTTTCGATGGCGCTGTGGATCCTGCTTCTGCTGACGCCGATCCAGAGCGTGGTGGGCGACGCGCACGGCCTCAACACACGCGAATATCAGCCGGCCAAGATTGCGGCGATCGAAGGACTGTGGGAAACCGAGAAAGGCGGCACGGCGCTCAATCTGGTTGGGCTGCCCGACATGAATGCGGAAGTGACGCGCTACGCGATCCAGATACCGCATCTGGGCAGCCTGATCCTGACCCATAGCTGGGACGGGGAGATACGCGGGCTGAAGGAATTTCCGCCGCAGGACCGACCGTATTCGCCAATCGTGTTCTGGACCTTCCGGATCATGGCGGGGCTCGGCATGTTGATGTTGTTGACGGCGCTGCTCGGCTTGCTGCTCAGACTGCGCGGCCGCCTCTACGAGACGCGCTGGTACCAGGTGTTCGTGCTGTGCATGGGACCTTCCGGCATCGTCGCGCTATTGGCCGGGTGGATCACGACGGAGGTCGGCCGCCAGCCGTGGACGGTCTACGGTGTCTTTCGTACTGTGGACTCCGTCTCGCCGATCGGCTCGCAGCAAGCCGGCGTGTCACTGCTGATCTTTGTACTGGTGTACTTCCTGGTGTTCGGCATGGGGTTCTACTACATGATGAAAATGATGAAGCGTGGACCCGAGGAGCATATCGAGCGCAGCAAGTCGCGCCGGCATCCGGTGCTGCGTAATCGCCCGCTCGACGCGCTAGAAGGGGAGTAACCGCCATGCAAATCGATCTCCCTGTTGTGTGGGCCGCGATCATCGGACTCGGCGTTTTCATCTACGTGATGCTGGACGGATTCGATCTCGGCATCGGCCTGCTGTTTCCGTTCTTCGAGGGAAAAGGCGACCGGCAAGTGATGCTCAATACCATCGCGCCGGTCTGGGACGGCAACGAGACCTTCCTCGTACTAGGCGGCGCCGGGCTCTATGGGGCATTTCCGGTGGTCTATTCGACGTTGCTGCCCGCGAACTATCTGCCGCTGATCCTGATGGTGGTGGGCCTGATCTTCCGTGGGGCGGCTTTCGAACTGCGTGGCAAGGCCACCCGCACCCAGCACGCCTGGGATCTTGCCTTCATGGGCGGTTCCGTGCTCGCGGGGCTTTGCCAGGGCATCGTGCTGGGCTCGCTGCTGCAAGGCATCAAGATCGTCGATGGCCGCTTCGCCGGCGCCCCGTTCGACTGGCTGTCGCCGTTCAGTCTGTTCTGCGGCATTGGCGTACTCGCGACCTATGCGACGCTCGGCTGCGGCTGGCTGATCCTGAAGACGGATGGCGAATTGCAGCGCAAGATGCGCGAGGTGATGCGGCCGCTCGTAGGCGTTCTGCTCGGGGTGATGGCGATTGTCAGTCTGTGGACCGTGGTCGGCTTGCCGGCGGTGGCGTTTCGCTGGTTCGGCAGCGGCAATCTCGGCTGGTTTCTGCCGGTGCCGGTCCTTGTCGTCGCCTGTGTATGGGGCGTGTTCCGTTCGCTGCGACTAAAGCATGAGGCGACGCCTTTTCTTCTTACGCTGGCGCTGTGCTTTCTCGGCTACAGCGGCTTGCTCATCAGCATCTGGCCGAACATCGTGCCGCCGTCGCTGACGATCTGGGAGGCCTCGTCGAGTCACTCGAGCCAGTTGTTCACACTGGTCGGCACCGTGATCGTGCTGCCGATCATCCTTGTCTACAACTTCATGCAGTATCGCGTGTTCCGCGGCAAGGTGCGGGAAGGGGACGCCGGTTACCACTGAGGGTGACAGCGCAAGCAGATCATTACTAGAGCAAATTATGATTGTGAGGCCAGGGCAAAACTGGTTCCGGCTGCTGTTTGTCTGGAACGGTTCCGTGTTGCAGTCGATTATTCCCCAACTGATTTTTATGGGGGCGGTCAGCAGTCTCGCTGTCCTGACGCAAGGACGCATCTTCGGCGAGAAGATCCCGCTGAATACGGCGCCCTTCACACTATTCGGCCTTGCACTGGCGATCTTCCTTGCGTTCCGCAATAACGCAAGCTACGAGCGCTTCAATGAGGCACGTCATCTTTGGGGCAACATCCTGATCTCTGCGCGCGCGCTGACTTCGCAGATGCTGTGTTACGCGCCGGCGGACGCTGAGCGCATTCAGACTGCCCATACGCTGATTGCCTGTGTGTACGCGCTGAAGCATCAATTGCGCGGGACCGACCCGACTCCGGATCTGCTGCGTCTGCTCGGGCGCGCGCGAACCGAAGTGTTGCAGCACACCTGCTACAAGCCGACGGCGCTTCTCAATGAGCTTCGTCGCGACTTCGCCGATCGGCAGGGCGGGGCCTCGGTATCCGATACCAGGCTCTGGATGTTCGACGCTCAGATCAACGAGTTGGGAAAGACCGTCGGAGGATGCGAGCGGATCGCATCCACGCCCATTCCGTTTGCCTACAGTGTGTTGCTTCACCGTACCGTCTACGCCTATTGCGTGTTGCTGCCGTTCGGTCTGGTCGATTCGACGGAATTCTTCACGCCGCTTCTGTGCGTTTTCATTTCGTATACGCTCATTGCGCTCGAAGCGATTGCCAGCGAAGTCGCCGATCCGTTCACTGTCGCACCGAATGCACTGGCGCTTGACGCCATGAGCCGTAACATCGAACGGTCGATTCTCGAGCTGTGTGGCTGTGAACTTCCCGACGAGGTCGTACCGGTGCGCCAGTACCAGCTGACCTGACTGTACTCCTCGAATTCCGCACAGACTGTGCGTTCCAGACCCAGGGCCGACGCACTATTCTGGCAGCAGGTCATTCAAGGACCATCGCTGTGTATTCCGCGGCATGCCGCCCACTTCCGGATAGATCGTGAACCTCATCGCCCCGCCCATACTTGCCGATACGGTATCCCGCCATGGCTTATCCGCCGGCGCTGCCACGTCTACGCTCGACAAGCTCGATCGGCCATTGCGGGATCTACGTTTGTCGGTCATCGATCAATGCAATTTCCGCTGTACGTACTGCATGCCGCGGGACACCTTCGGCGCAGACTATCCGTTCCTGCCATCTGCCCAACGGCTGTCGTTCGAACAGATGCTCAAGCTTGCGAAAGCATTCGCTCTGCTCGGGGTGGAGAAAATACGCATCACCGGCGGCGAACCGCTCCTGCGGCGTGGGCTCGAATCCCTGATCGAACAGCTCGCAAAACTGACCACCGCAAGCGGCAAACCGATGGAGCTCGCGCTGACCACGAACGGGTCGTTGCTCGCCGCGAAAGCGCGTTCGTTGCGCGACGCCGGCCTTGGCCGCGTGACGGTGAGCCTCGATGCCGTGGACGATGCGGTGTTCCGCCGGATGAGCGATGTGGACATGTCTGTGTCGCGGATTTTGGGCGGGATCGAGACGGCGTGTGCCGTGGGACTCGAGCCGATCAAGGTCAACGCTGTGATCGAACGAGGCGTCAACGACAGCCAGATCCTGCCGCTCGTGCGGCTCTTCAAGGGCACTGGCGTCACGGTGCGCTTCATCGAATATATGGACGTTGGCGGCGCGGGAGGCTGGTCCAGTACGAAGGTGGTCACGGCTCGCGAGACGCGCGATATCGTCGAAGCGGCGTTTCCTTTAGTTCCCGTCGTCGTTGATGAACATACTGGCACCGCCGTCAACTATCGCCATGCTGACGGCACAGGCGAAGTCGGATTCATTGCGAGCGTATCGCAACCTTTCTGCGAGTCGTGTTCACGGGCCCGCGTATCGGCCGACGGCCAGCTTTATTCATGCCTGTTTGCCACCGATGGCACCGATCTCAGGCCCTGGCTTACCGATGCCGTCTCAGTCGAGCAACTGGCGCTGGCCGTCCGCAGCCGTTGGACCCAGCGCGACGACCGCTACTCCGAGCTTCGCGCGACGCCGCGCAAGCCGGGATCGGGAAAAGTCTATCCCACCGTGCGCATGTCGTTGGTAGGCGGTTGACGCGTGCGAATTCCTGATGGACTTTCTGAAGGCGCATGCACCGCTCTGGAAGAAGGAAATCCGCCGCGATGGCGCCGTCAGATGGATCGAGGCCAGGGCGCGTGACGAACAGTCGATGCTGCGGTGGGGTTGATGTGCCAGCCACCCACATCGCTTCCGGCAACAGGAACAGAGCAATGAAACTCACCATCCGGTATTTCGCCAGCGTTCGTGAACAACTCGGCATCGCGCAGGAGATCGTGCACCTCGACGTGTCCGAACTCCCCGTTGACTGTCTGCGGGTCCGGCTTGCCTCTAGAGACGAGCGCATGGCCGAGGCACTGCGCGCGGATCGGTCGCTCCGTACAGCCGTCAACCACGAGATGGTCGCCGACACGTTTGTCGTGCGCGAGGACAGCGAAATCGCCTTCTTTCCGCCCGTCACCGGGGGCTAAGGTTTCCCTGACGCTTCAGGTCAAGCGGCACACAGTTCACCCGTGCCCTCACGCGCTCGGGCAGCCGCCAGCGTGTGGCTAACGGGCGCACATCGCGACGAGCTTGCCGACGGTAATCACCGCCTGTTCGATTTCTCTCGACCACGGGCTGCTGTAGTTGAGGCGGATGAAGTTCCGATAGGTCGTCTCCGAGACCGAAAACATGTAGCCCGGTCCGATGGTGATGCCCTGGTCGAGCGCCAGCGTATAGAGCCGCATCGCGTCGACCTTGGGCGGCAGTTCGATCCACAGCACGTAGCCACCCGCCGGGTTGGACATGCGCGTGCCTTCGGGGAAAAACCGCGCGACCGTCGCCTTCATCAGATTGGCCTGTTGCGCATACGCCCGCCGAACCCTTCGCAGATGATGCTCGTAGCCATCGCGCTCGAGGAATTCCGCAATCGCCATTTGCGGAATCGACGGCGAGGTCAGTGTGTTCAGGAACTTGAGCTTCTCGACCTGATCGCGATACCGGCCCGGCAGCGCCCAACCGATCCGGTAGGCTGCGGTGAGGGTCTTCGAGAACGAACCGCAGTGGAGTACCAGCCCCTTCGTATCGAACGACTTCAAGGTGCTGGGATGCGTGCTGTCGTAGTGAAGCTCGTTGTAGACACCGTTCTCGATGACCGGAATATCGTGCTTCGTCAGGAGTTGCACGAGTTCGCGCTTGCGCTCGTCGGGCATCAGAAATCCCAGTGGATTCTGGAAGTTCGGCATTACCATGCAGGCCGTGATGGTCTGCGACTCCACAATCGCGGCAAGCGCTTCAATATCGATGCCGTGTTCCGGATGAGTCGACACCTCGATCGCTTTCATGCCCATCCGTTCGATCGCATGGAGCATCGCGTAGAACGTGGGGGATTCGACCGCGATCACGTCGCCCGGTTTCGCGACCGCCTGAAGGCACAGATTGATCGCCTCAGTCGCGCCGACCGTGATGATGATCTCGTTCGGGTCGACAGCCATGCCGTTCTCGAGGTAGCGCCGCGCGATCTGGCGCACAAGTGCCGCATTGCCGGGTGGCAGCGCGTCGGTCACGCCCCAGCGGGTCTTGCCGCGTCCCGCGTCGTAAGCGTAGCGGTTGAGCTTTTCGAAGGGAAACAGACCCGGGTCGGGGTAGGGCGAACCGAGCGGCACGGCGTCGTCGACACCGATCGAGCGCAAGGTGGACAGCACCAGCCGGCTGACGTCGACTGGCGACGAAATCGGGATCGGTTTCGATGGCCTGAGCTCGAGCGCTGTTCGTCCGCCCCCGTCGCCGCGAAAGTTGACGAAATAGCCGGACTGGGGCCTGGCGGTTAGCAGGCCCCGGCTTTCGAGGAGCAAATAGGCGCGGATGACAGTCGTCACGCTGAGCCGGTGCTGCTGGCTGGTCTGCCGTACCGACGGGAGGCGTTCGCCATGCCCGTACACGCCTTGCTGGATCAGTTTCTCGATGTCGTCGGCAAGCTTCTCATAGAGGTTCATCGGACGATTCCCTTAGCGTTTCTTTGCGGCCAGCCATACCGGCCTCTCCCTCGGCTTTCACACGCGTGCGTCACCATAGAGCCGCGCGGTGCGCAGAGCGTAACAGAACTGTACTGACGCAAGACGGCCCGATTTGTGCACTCTGCGGCCGACGGCTCCGTCTTAACCTGTACTCCATCAAACGAACAATCCCGGGTCCTCAGACAGGGATCTTTCGCAGCGTAAGGATTGCTTCGAATTACGCGAGATCGGCACACATGGAGGTTGGGCGCGATGAATCTGCTGGAAGCCATGCGTATTTACGTCAGGGTGGTTGAACGAGAGAGTATTTCCGCCGCAGCGCGGGACCTCGATATGGGGCAGCCGGCCGCCAGCGAGCGCATCGAGCGGCTCGAGAAGTACCTTGGCTGCCGGCTTCTGCTGCGCAGCGCCCGTGCGTTCAATTGCACACCCGAAGGCCTCACCTTCTACGAGCGTAGCAAGAGGATCCTCACCGCCGTGGAGCAGGCGGTCGCTGAAGTGTCGAACGACGGGCAGGAACTGAAGGGAACGATTCGCATCGCGGCACCTCACTGCTTTGGCGAAACGATCGTGCCGGAGGCGTTGACGCGGGTGCGCGCGACCTACCCACAGCTGGATCTGGAGCTGGTCCTGAACGACAGGATCGTCGATCTGGTGACCGAGGGCGTCGACATTTCCTTTCGTCTTGGGCAGCTTGGCGAAGGGGCCTTCATTGCCCGTCAGTTGGGGCAGGTTGGGCGCGTTCTCGTAGCGGCCCCTGACTATCTGAGCCAGCACGGTCCGATCGCTGAGCCGTCCGACCTGGTAAAACACCCGTTCGTTCGGGTCCAGGGCATGTTCGGCACGGAGCAGTTGCCGCTCAGGCACGTGGCGACCGTCGTGGAGAGCGCGCCTATCCGTACCGCAGTCAAGACCAGTCATTGGCGGCCCATGTACGAAATGATCCTTTCGGGTGTCGGCATCGGGGTGCTCGAAGAGCCGGCGTGCGTTGCTGGATTGGCAGACGGCCGGCTGGTCCGCTTGCTGCCGGAATTCGAGGTGCTGCCGCTGGATCTGAATCTTCTGATCCAGGCGCAACGTCCGGTGCCGCCGCGGGTGCGGATGATTGTGACGATGCTGAGACAGTGCACCTCGGAAATTCTGGAGAGAGTGCGCGTCGACTGCGGCGGAGTGACCAGTCGCTTTGGAGTGCTTGCGGACGACGAGGTGTCCGCGCTTTTAACGCCAACGCTGTCGGCCTGAGGGCGCCTGCCGGATCTGCGGCGATCAAGGCTCATTTCGTCCGATGCCGGCAAACGGAAAGACAAGTGACGGTCGGTGCGAAACTCGCTATCGTTGACAGGTAACGCCGGTGATGCTCAGGGCTGTCAAATATTCTTCAGGAGTATTCGCTCATGACCTTAGATGCCAACGAAATTCTGGCTCGTGAAGCCGTCGAAGCGTTCTATCGGGCTTTCGAGGCGAAAAGTGTCGAGTTATTGAGGAAGGTAGTCACCCCTGACTGGCAGTACCTTCCAGAGCCTGCCGGGACTGCACATGGGCCTGATCAGATGGTTCCGGTGTTCGAGCGTCTCGCGACCGCGATTCCTGATATGAAAGTCGAAATTCTCGACCTGCTGGTTCATGGAGACCGGGTGGGCGTGCGCGCGGAGGTCAGCGGCACACAGACTGGGGAACTGCTCGGCATTGATGCGAGTTCCAAGCACCTGCGATTTGCGATTCATTCATTCCATCAGCTACGCGGAAGTTTGATCGAGAAAACGTGGCACCTCGAGGATTGGCTATCGGTGTTCCGGCAACTCGGGCAGTTGCCTAAAACGCTTGACCGGCCTTGAAACAAACGCCAGAAAGGCAGGCGCTTGACCCCGGAGATCCAGGGCTGACACTGGGCACATGCTGGTTGCCAGCAGAGATAGCGCGCAGTGGGTGACGCTCCGGGATTCGGAGCGGATAATGAAAAATCCAGCGAGGATTCGACGATGAAGCCCGAACCATCAGATCGACGTCACGGTTTCCTGCACAGCCTGAAGTGGATGGTCATCCTCTGGTGCCTTGGAGTCGGCGCTACCGTACTCCTCACACTTCCCTTTCATTTTCTCATCGCAGAGATGATGCGGAAATAGCCGCCGGGCCTGCCTAGCGCGTCACGAGCGACACGGTCGCGATGCCGAGCACGGTCATCACCAGCGACGCCGACACGTGAATGGCGATCTCACCGGCGGCCCAACCGAAGCGGCCGTCCTGCAGGCGTTGCACCACCTCGGCGGAGAAGGTCGAAAAGGTGGACAGACCGCCCATCAACCCCGTAATGACAAACAGACGCCACTCGGGCGCCAGTTCCGGCAAACGGGCAAAGAAGGCCACGGCGACGCCGATCACATACCCGGCAATCACGTTGGCGGCAAGGGTGCCGAGCGGCAGGGCGGGGAACAACGCGTTCAGACGGATCCCGAGAAACCAGCGGAACAACGAACCCAACGCACCGCCGATACCCACTGCCAAAATAGATAGATACATGTAAAGACGCCTGGCAAAGTCGCAAAGTCGACAAGCCGGACTGAGCGCAGACGAACTTGGGTCCGCAATCGGCCGGGCTATCAGGCATCATCAGCCCGACTTGGGCGGTTAAAGGAGAATGCCATCTCCAGCGCGCGATTTTATCATTGCCGCATGCATGTGGGGACAGCTAGGGACGGGACGAAGCGGCCCGGAATGCACCGGATTTGTGCATAATATGAAGCCAGACTATCTGGTCCGATTACGAGTGGCAATGCGCTTTGCATGATGCTGATCCAGTCGATCATTGTGCCGTTTATTCACCGCGCATAGGGTGTCCGGCGCCTGCTGGCGGCGCGCGCGCCTCGTTGCGGAGATAGACGGTATAAGGCATCGACGCCCTTTGTCATCCTGCGCAAACGCCGACATAATGTAACGTCCCCCTGCACGGCCTGCCGGGCTTCCGAACTACTTCGCGTACGCATGAGACTGACAACCAAAGGGCTGTTGCTAATCGCGATTCCGGCCGTCTTCGAACTTGCCCTCCTGTCGGGGCTCGTGAAGGCGCAGGTGGATGCCGCCGAGGCCGAGCGCTGGGCGACCCACAGCGAGGACGTGCTGCGCCAGACCTCCGCGATCCTGGAGCCGGTGCTGCTCGACTCGGTGCGCCTGCGCGGCGCGGTTCTCAGCGACAACGCGGATGTCACCACGCCGGTGGCGTTGTGGATGGACGTCGACCGGCGCATCGACCAACTGGCCGATCTGGTTGCCGACAATCCTACCCAGGTCGAACGCGCGGTGCAAATCCGCCAGTCGGTGCAGGCTTACCGGCAGTGGTCGGATCGTGTGCAGGACCTGTTGCACTCGGGACGCCGGCGCGACGTGATCGAGCGTTTTGGCCAACTCTCGACCACCGATGTGCTCGACCGCTTCCGCGCTCAGGTCATAGCGTTCCAGAACGAGGAGCGCAGTCTCGATGCGCAGCGCTCCACCGAGGCCGATGCCGCGCATGAGCGCCAGCAGGTGCTGCTGGTCGCCGCCGTGTTCGGTTCGATCCTGTTCGTCGCGCTGGCCGTGTGGCTTTTCACGCGCGGCGTGCGGGGCCGGCTTGCACTCCTCTCCGACAATGCCGGGCGGCTCGCCAGCAACGAGCCGCTCTCGCCGATCGACCCCGGCTCCGATGAAATCGCCCGGCTCGATCAGACGCTGCATGAAACCAGCCGACGCCTGCTCGAGGCCGAGCGCATCCAGGCGCGCTTCCAGGCCGATCTGGCGCGCCGCGCCAATGAACTGGCGGCCATCAACGAGACGCTGCGGCAGCAGACCCAGGAAAACGAGATGTTTATCTATAGCGTGTCGCACGATCTGCGCGCGCCGCTCGTCAACCTGCAGGGCTTTTCGAAAGAACTGATTCACGCGTGCGACGATCTGCGCGCGGCGGTGCAGCAGTCATCCCTCACGCCGGCACGGCGCCAGCATATCGAGCAGCTCGTCGACGAAGACATCGGCGAGGCCTTGCATTACCTGCAGACTGCGGTGCTGCGCGCCTCGCACATCATCGACGCGTTGCTGCGGCTCTCGCGCGTCGGGCGCGTCGAATACCGGCGCCAGCAGGTGCAGGTGCGCGACATCGTGCAGCGCGTGGTCGACGCCATGCAGGTGTCGATCCGCGCCCGGCGCGCACGTGTGGTGGTGCATGAGTTGCCGTCGGTGTGGGGGGACCCGACCGCGCTTGAGCAGGTGTTCGCCAATCTCGTCGGCAACGCCATCAACTACCTCGATCCGGCGCGCGAAGGACGGGTCGAGATCGGTACGACGCCGGCGCCGCCCGGCGTGCATTCGCTGCGGATTTTCTATGTGAAGGACAACGGGCTCGGCATTCCAGCCGTGGCTTTACCGCGCCTGTTCAACGCGTTCCAGCGCTTGCACGGCAATGTCGTGGCCGGCGAGGGGATCGGACTGGCACTGGTGCGCCGGGTGGTGGAGCGGCATGGCGGCCGCGTATGGGCGGAGTCGACCGAAGGCGCGGGAACAACCTTCTATCTTTCGCTGCCTGAAGCGGAGCGGCGCGCGCCACATGCAGAGCCGGAGATGCTGGCGGTAGGCGCGCAGGGGCTCAGCACGCGCTAAAGAGCCGTCGCGGTTTGAGCAGCTTGCTGCCGCGAACCGACCAGTAGCAGCCGAACGCCACCAGTAGGGCGGCGACCGCGAGTACGGTGTGGGGTGCCGCATGCATGCCGAGCAGGCCGTCCAGCACGAACAGACCGTGCACCAGAATCAGCACGGCGCCCCACAGTGAGAGCGCGGCCTGCACCAGCAAGCGGGTACCGGTGACGCGACGGGCGCGGTTTTCGAGCGACCAGCTTGCGGGTGCCCGGCCACAAAAGAAAGCGATCGCAATCAGTGCGATCGCGAGAATGACGATCCAGTCTGTCAGTTCCATCGAAAGAGGCTCCAAAGTCAACCGTCGACTATAGGAAGACCTCTTGCGATGGACTATCGGACGAGTCTCAAATGCCTCGATGGGGCGTCGGGCGCCGCACCGGCAACCCGACGCAGGTGCGGATCTCAGAGTTCGATACGCGTGCCGAGCAGCACGAGGAATTGCCGCAGCCATTCGGGATGCGCAGGCCAGGCTGGCGCCGTGACGAAGTTGGCGTCGGTGATGGCGGCGTCGACCGGAATGTCGGCGAACTCGCCGCCCGCCAGTTTCACTTCAGGCGCACAGGCCGGATAGGCGGAGATTCGCTTGCCGCGAATCACGTCGGCGGCCGCCAGCAGTTGCGCGGCGTGGCAGATCGCGGCGATCGGCTTACGCTGTTCCGCGAACTGACGGACGATATCGATCACTTTCTGGTTCAGGCGCAGATACTCGGGAGCACGGCCGCCAGCGATGGCGAGCGCGTCGTACTGACCGGGATCGACGTCGTCGAAGCTCGCGTTCAGCGTGAACTGGTGGCCCGGCTTTTCGGTGTAGGTCTGGTCGCCTTCGAAATCATGAATGGCCGTCTTGATGCGGTCGCCCGCCGACTTGCCCGGGCATACGGCGTCGACCACGTGGCCGACCGCCTGCAGTGCCTGAAAAGGCACCATTGTTTCGTAATCCTCGGCGAAATCGCCGGTCAGGAACAGAATCTTCTTTGCTGCCATCGCATGCCTCCAGTGGAATTGCGGAACACATCGAATCGTCGACCAGTCTACTCCATCGTGTTTGACAGAACCGCGACGCACGCCGCTGGCGGCGCGCCAGCCGAGTCAGATGGCACAGCCTCTTGCGAACCCGGGATGCCGGGTGGGTAGTGCCAGGGCGTATCATTGAGCTATTCCCGTATGACGAAGCCGCTTGCCGCGGTTCAGATGCCACAATGACTTTATTTCCCCACCGTCCACTGCTGTGCCGTATGGCCTGCGCCGCGAGCTTGCTCTGCGCAATAGCTGCGTGCCAGAAAAATGACGCCTCCGCTGGGCAAGTCGCCGGCAAGATGGATGACGCCGCACAGCAGGCAGGGCAGAAGCTCGATCAAGCCGCGAGCTATGTCGGCCAGCAGGTCGATACGGCGAAACAGAACCTCGAGTCCGCCTCGGCGCCGGCCATCAGCGTCGATCCATCGGCACTCGCCTCGAGCGCACAAGCCAATCTGCAAGGCGCGGCCAGCGCGGCGAGCGCCGAGCTTGGCAAGGCGGCCTCGCTGACCGGCGCCGGCCTGCAGAACGCGGGCCGCAAGCTGCAGCAGTGGTCCGACAGCACCGCAGGGGCGTCGTCGGCCTCGGCCGCATCGAGCGACAGCAACAGCAACGACGCCCAGAAGTAGCTGGACAAATGACGACAGGGTGGCTGCAGCAGGTCGGCAAGGACGTCATGACGAGGCGCCGGCGGATCGGCGGTGGACGGGGTTTGACAACGGAATTAAATGTAATTACTATGGTTACATATTGTCGTAGCCGGGCAGGTGCGTTTTGAATACCAGTAGCCGGTTTGCCTTTGCGGTTCACGTGCTCTCGCTGCTGTCGTTGCAGGAGGGCGTGCCACTTTCGTCGGAGATGATTGCCGGCAGCGTGAACACCAATCCCGCGCTGATCCGGCGTCTGCTGACGATGCTAGCCGACGCGGGGCTCACCACCGCGCAGCTTGGCGCGGGCGGCGGCGCGCTGCTGGCGCGGCCACCTGATGAGATTACGCTGCTCGAGGTCTATCACGCGGTCGACGATGCGCAACTATTCGCCATGCATCGCGAGGAGCCGAATCCGGCTTGCATGGTGGGGCGCAATATTCAAACGGTGCTGCGCGGCATCATTAGCGAAGCACAGCAGGCCATGGAGGCATCGCTGGCGTCACGCACGCTGGCAGATGCGACCACTGACCTGGTCAAGGCCGAACGCCTGCGCGAACGCAAGCGTCGGCCGGCAGGATAGGGCGGTGAAACGGAACTACCGGCGTGCGCTGCGCGAGCAGGGGCGCCGGAGCGGTTCGAACAGCAGCACACACGGCAGCAATGCCGGTGGCAAGCTGGAAGCAAGCTACAAGCGGGGGGCTGAGCCCCTCTTTTTTCGACGTTATATGTAATCAATGTGGTTACATATAAGCAAATCACAGGAGAATATCCATGAGCAAGGCATTGAAGATCGCACTGATTGGCGCAACCGGCATGATTGGATCGCGGATCGCCGCAGAAGCAGCGCGTCGCGGCCACCAGGTGACGGCGCTCGTGCGCAATCCGGAACGGGTGCCGGCTGATGTCGCCAATCTGAAGGCAGCACAGGTCGATCTGCTGGACCCCGCCAGCGTCGCGGCGGCAGTGCGCGGCAACGACGTCGTGGCGAGCGCCTATGCGCCTCCGCGCGACGATGCAACGACCCTCACGAAGGCGACTCATGCGCTCGTCGAAGGCGTGCGTGCCGCAGGTCTGAAGCGTCTGGTGATCGTGGGCGGCGCGGGTTCGCTGGAAGTGGCGCCGGGCAAGCAACTGGTCGACACGGAAGGTTTTCCGGACGTCTATAAGGCGGTGGCGCTGGCGCACCGCGAGGGGTTCAAGTACCTGCGCACGCTGACCGATCTCGACTGGACCTTCTTCGCCCCTGCAGCCTTGATCGCCCCCGGCGAGCGAACCGGCACATTCCGCAGCGGCGCCAATACGCTGATCGTCGACGCCGAAGGCAATAGCCGTATCTCGGCTGAAGACTATGCCGTGGCGTTTGTCGACGAACTGGAACAGGGCCGTTTCGTGCGCCAGATCGCGACGGTTGCTTATTGATAGCAGTAGTGCGGGTGGGACGGGGCGGAGCTTGCTGGACGGGGCTTGCCGCGTAGGCTATGCGACGGCCGGTCGTCACATCCCACCCGGGCGCGCAAGCCCCCTAACATTCCGTTACGCATGCAACTGCGCTACTGCGGCAACTGAGGCTACACTTGGCGTCTCCCGTTTTGTTGCGGATTGCCATGAAGTCATGCCTACAGCGGTGTGAATCCGGGGCTGCGCCGTCTACCGGCGGGCCACGGGCGTTTCGCACTGCCGCTTATTTTTCTCGTCGTCTGGATTCCGACCCTCACAGCGGCCCCGCAGGGCCGGTGCGGTCGCGGTCGCTCGCATGGCCGCTTTATCTGTGGATGTGCGTGCTTGCATGTGTCACCTGTTTTTCGTGGACGCCGGCAGTCGCGCAGGCTGCCGCCACGCCCGTCATTCCGGCGTTGCAGAGTCTCATCAACAGCGCAACGGCCACGCCTGCCTCCGCGGCATCGGCGGCCGATGCCGCGTCCGCACCGTCGCCGGCCAGCCAGGCCGAGCTGACGCGCTCGCTCGATAGCGTCATCTCGACACTCGACAACGATCGCCAGCGCAGCGCGCTGGTCGCCCAGCTCAAGAAGCTGCGCGACGTCAGTCGTACCGTTGCGCCCGCGGCGCCGGCGCAACCGAGCCCCGGCCTGCTGGGCGCCATCGCATCCGGCATCGCTTCGTTCGAGACCGGCGTGCATCAGGGTCGCACGCCCTTGCGCTATTGGGCCGGGCGCTTTAACGCCGCCGGCAACGAGTTCTATACGATCGTCTCGAGCCAGGGGCCCGAGAGTCTCGGCAAGATCCTGCTCGACATGGTGGCGATGCTGGCCGGCTGGGGCGCCTGCGCATGGCTTTTGATCTACGGGCAGCGCCGGCTGCATACGCGCTATAGCGTGGATGCGAGCCTCAAACCGAATCCATCGACCGGCGAACTGCTGATCTTCGCGCTACGGCGAGTCGGCCCGTGGATCGTCGCGTTCCTCGCCGCGCTGCTGTTCGCGCGGGCCATGCCCGATGCACTTGGCCGCACGCTGGGGATGGTGGTGGCCTATGCGATCGTCGCCGGCGCGGTGTTTTCCGCGATCTGCCTGATCATGTTTTCGCTGTTCGGCTCAGGCCACCGGCGCGTCGCCGTGCGTGTGCTGCTCGAGCATGCGCGCCGCCTGCTGTTTGTGATCGGCGTGTGCGGCGCGCTCGGCGATGCCGCAGTGAACTACGACGTTGCCCATCAGCTCGGATCGAATCTCGCCGAACTGGTCTCGACCGTGGCGAACATGACCGCGGCCGTGCTGACCGCCTATTTCGCGCTGGCGTTTCGCCGGCCGGTGGCGCACCTGATCCGCAATCGGGCCTACGAACCGCGTCATGACCATAAAGCGGCAACCGACGCGTTCGATGTGCTCGCTTCGCTCTGGCATGTGCCGGTGCTGGTGCTCGCGAGCGCGTCGGTGGTCGCCGTGATCGGCGGCTCGGGCGCGAACGAGAACGTGCTGCAGATCTCCGTGGTCACGGCGCTGTTCCTGGTGCTGGCGTTCTTCCTGTCGGCCATCGTGCTGCGCGCGACGCGACCGCGCAATATTCGCAGGCACCGCCGCTCGCCTTATCTGAGGAGACTGCTGCGGTTTGCGGGGACGCTTGTGACACTGGTCATCTGGCTCGCCTTCATGGAACTGGCGGCGCGACTGTGGGGCGTCTCGTTGGCGAGCGTTATCGAGGAAAACGTCGCCGCGCGCGGCATCGCCCATGCCGTAATGGCGATTTTTGCCACCTTGTTCATTGCCTGGCTGCTGTGGATCCTGATCGACACTGCGATTACCGAAGCGCTGAGCCCTGGCGGCGGTCCACGCAACAAATCACGCAATGCCAGCACGCGCGCCCGCACCATGTTGCCGCTGGTGCGCAATGCGCTGTTCGTCACGATCGTGACGATCGCCGGCATTGTGACGGCGGCGAATCTGGGTATCAACGTGACGCCGCTGCTCGCCGGCGCGGGCGTGATTGGCCTCGCGATCGGCTTCGGTGCGCAGTCGCTCGTGACCGACCTGATCACGGGCCTCTTCATCATCATCGAAGACACGATCTCGGTGGGGGACTGGATCGATGTCGACGGCGGCCACGCGGGCACGGTCGAACATCTGTCGATCCGCACCGTGCGGCTGCGCGACGGGCAGGGCGCGATCCATGCGATTCCATTTTCGCAGATCAAGATCGTGAAGAACCTGTCGCGCGATTTTGCGTATGCAGTGTTCGAAGTCCGAATGAGTTTTTCGGCCGATGTGGATCAGGTGACGCAACTGATCCGCGAAGTGGGCGCGGACCTGATGGCCGACTTCCGCTACCGGCGTGAGATGCTGGGCCCGATCGAGGTGTGGGGACTCGACCGGTTCGACCCGAACTGGATGGTCGTGAAAGGGCAGATCAAGACGCGGCCGCTGCAGCAATGGAGTGTGGCGCGCGCCTTTAACGCGCGCCTGAAGCGCAAGATGGACGAAGCGGGCATCGAGATTCCGGTGCCGCAGATGCGGATCTATACGTCGTCGAAGGATGACGAGGGGCAGCCGTTGGCGGCGGATGAAGCGCCGCTGCATGGGCATGGCGCCGAGCCGGGTCATGGGGCGGCGCATGCCGCACCGCATGGCGGTCCGGCTGCGGGTGCGCGGGCAGCGAATCTGGCGGTGGCGCGTGACGTCTCTCATGAGCCGCGGCCCTCGCCACCGTCTACCGGCACCGCCCCGGTGTCGCCGCAGATTCCTACGGCGGGTGAGGCGGGGAAAACGTCTTAGGCGATGGCCTGTTCCAGGGCAGGCTGTGAGCGCTCGGCGACCTGCAGCAGATCGTTCACGTGGGTGCCGATCTGCGAACCTTCGACGCCGTAGATATGCAACGAGACGGCCGGCGCATCGCTCGCGTTGCCGAGCCGATGGATGCCGCTGCGGCCGGCGCGCACGAACGACACAGCGCCGCTGGCGCGCGGGTGCGTGCGGGTTTCGCTGGCAAGCTGTTGCGACTCGTCCCAGGCAAACACCGTTTCCGACAAGGTGCCGTCCAGTACGGCGTAGCCGCACCACGTGTGATGGGCGTGGACGTGGCTCGCCTGTCCCGGCATCCAGACCAGCGCGGCGATGGCATAGCGGCCTTGGGGATCGGCGGCGAGCAGATGACGCCGGTATGTTTCGGCCGATCCTTCGCGCTGCGACGGCGCGAGCAGCCCCGGGTCCGCGGCAGCCTCGGCGAGCGCGGTTCTGATGCGTAGTGCAAAGCCTGACCGTTGTGAGGGATCGGCGGCGCCGCGCTCTTGCTCGAAGGCGGCATCCAGTGCCTCGCACAGGCGAAGCACCGGTGCGGCCGCTGCCGGCGCCTGCGGCCGGGCTTCGCTGCGCATGGAGAACGGCGCGTGCGGGGCGGTGGAGCGGTCGATGGGCGACAGGGTGGTTTCGTGGCTCATGAGGGCTTGGGAGGCGCTTGAATTCGGTTATCGGGTACGGATATTTATACCGGTTTGCGCGGAGAAAGAGTTTTCATATAATTCCCCTTGGGTTGTCAAAAGTAGAATAATTTTCTACCTTGGGGTGCGTATGGGAATGGATGTCATCGATCGCAAGCTGCTCGAACTGCTTCAGGAGGACGCGACCCTGCCGATCGCCGAACTGGCGGAGCGCGTGAATCTGTCGCAGACGCCGTGCTGGAAACGGCTGCAGCGGCTCAAGGAAGCAGGGGTGATCCGGGCTCAGGTGGCGCTGTGCGATGCGCGTAAGCTGGGGGTGGGGACGACGGTGTTTGTTGCCGTGCGGACTAACCAGCATACGGAGGAGTGGGCGGCAACGTTTACACGGGCTGTGCAGGACATTCCTGAGGTGGTGGAGGTGTACCGGATGAGCGGTGAGACGGATTACTTGTTGCGGGTGGTGGTGTCGGATATCGACGATTACGATCGGGTGTACAAGCTGTTGATTGGGGCTGTGCCGCTTTATGACGTGAGCTCTAGTTTTGCTATGGAGCAGATCAAGTATTCGACGGCGTTGCCGGTGAGGTATCCGCGCTAATCGTTGATTTTACGATTAGCAGCGCCTTATCCGGTGCTGCTGCATCATCGGGGCATGTTGCCAATTTGGGGCGCCGACTCGCGTGCATGCCCGCGCGGGAATATCTGCGCAGCCGTCCACCGGACAGCTGCGCTCGTACCCGTGTCGGCCGCGGCCTTTCACTCCGTTAATCCACCCGTATATCAATGCGGCGCGGACGCGCTTCTTCGCGACGCGGGATGCTGAGTTTCAGCACGCCGCCCTGCAGATTGGCGTCGACCTTGGACGTATCGAAATCCTCGCTCAGGGTGAAGGCCCGCGCGAAATGCGGCGCGCGAATCTCTGCATGGTGCAGCCGCAGGTCGCCTGGCGTGGGCACCACTGCCTCCGCTTCGATATACAGCCGCCCATCGTGCACCTTCACATCAAGCTTGTCGCGCGACACACCCGGCAGGTCGGCCCACAGGGTGATGCCGTGGCTGTCCTCGATGATGTCGACGGCCGGCGTAAGCGTTAAACGGCGAGCGCTGTCCTGGTTACTACGGGCCACACTGCTGGTATCTCGCTGTGCGATTTGAGTCGTGTCGTTCATGGCATCCTCCTCGATTACTGGATGGTGATGGCGCGTGGCTTCGAGGCCTCGCGCTTGCCGATCCGGATGGTCAGGCAACCGTTCGAATAGCCAGCCTCGACCTTGTCCGGATCAGCGTTCTGCGGCAGCTCGATCACGCGTCGGAACGTGCCGAAAAAGCGCTCCTTGGCGTAGGCGCGGGTTTCGCTCCCCGCCGCCAACTCCGGCGCTTTGCGCTCACCGGCAATGGTCAAAGTGCCCTTGTCGACGGTCACTTCGAACGTGCCTGGATCAATGCCTGGTGCGAATGCAACGATGTTGATGGACTCGTCGGTAGTGCCGATGTTAAGAGGCGGGAATGCGTCCGTGCGGCTCGAGCGGATGCTCGATGGAAGGTTGCCGAACAGCGCAGACATCTGCCGTTGCAGACGATCGAGTTCCCCAAACAGGTCGTTGCCGAAGTAGAAGTCACTCATGATTCAATCTCCCGTGATGCGAAATGATCAAAGGCGTCCACCTGCCGCCGCGCCGCGTCGAAGCGCACGCGCTCGCACTTCCTGAAGACACTGTATGGGCGGCGCGCAGCGGCCTTTGCGGCCCAAAAATAGGCGCTTGCCCAAGACTTTCAATATCAGCAGATCGAATATTGACTGCGCCTCAATATATTCCGCCGGATATATTGAAACACCTGGCGGGAGCCCTTATTTGCACCGCGCGGATTGTTCTGGAAGGAGGCAATATGGAGTTCGATACTGACTGGGTGACGCTTGGCAAACACCGTGTCCGGCTGCATGCGACTCGCGGCTTTCCAGCCGAACGGCTGCGCGTCATGGCCGAGGTCGCGCGGCTGGCCATTGAAAGCAATATGAGCGCGCGGGCGCGCCTCGTGGAAGTGGTGTTTCGCGATCAGGACGGCGCGTATGACATCTCCGTCGGCACGACCATCGCCGAAGACCGCACGTGCGCGGCGCCGATCGAAGCTGCCCTTGCCACGATCCTCGGCCTCACCCCCGAACAGGTAGTGTTGACGGTAAAGGCCGTCTCTCAGGATGAGGTGGACTTGAGCTTCGGCACTTACGAGCGGTTGCTGGCGCAGAAGATCGGCGCCACCGCCCCGATCCAGTAGTTCGTTCGCGCTAGCGCGCGGCACTTGAGCGTTACCACGGAGTTCAATACGGCCGCTCTGACGCCGCGCTATTGTTGATTTCGTATCGACCTGGTCCGAACTTGCAGCGCCTGGCATCCGTTAGCCGGGTGCGCCTGCAGATTCGACCGGCAGTAGCAAGCTTGTGAACGGCCACTCAGGAACGCGGGGTGAACGTATCAAAGTGGCCGGTTGCCGTCGAACGGGTCATCGCCATCGGGAGGAGTCGCGGTGCCATGGAGGTGCCATGCGTGCGAGTCACGGAGCCATGCATCTGATCCGCAATGATTTTTTGGAGGAATCGAGCAGATCAAGTACTCGACGGCGCTGCCGGTGCGGCATCCGAGCTAATCGCTGGTTTTACGGATAGCAGCGCCTTATCTAAGCGCCAGCCCGTCATTGGCACGGGGCGCCGCTTTCTTGCAGCGAATCTGTCGAGATTGCCGCCCCGCCAGCGGTCCTCAGCCATCAGTCGAGACCGTAACAGCCTCCCAGTCACAGATCTCATTCTCCAACGCGGACAACTTGTCCCTCACGAGCCCGAGCGCATCGCTACCGAGCAAAAGGTGCGTGGGAGGGCGATCCGCGGCGATTGCGGCGAGCATCGCGCGTGCCGCTTTCTGGGGATCTCCCAATTGCTTGCCGCTTTTCTCCTCACGAGTTTTGCGGATGGGGTCGAAGATACGGTCGTAATCCGCAATCGAACGGGGTGTTCGTGTCATCGAGCGACCCGCCCAGTCGGTGCGGAACGAGCCTGGCGCGACGGCTGTTACGGCGATGCCGAAAGGCTTGACCTCTTTGCCCAGCGCCTCAGAAATACCCTCCAGCGCGAATTTGCTTCCGCAGTAGTAGGTGATTTTCACATTGGCCGCTGAACTGGCGGTACAGATCGACCGTGAAGACGCAACGGAATACGGGCAGGCGCCTCAGAGCATGACGTCAACCCCGATGGATGATGCGATGCAGGCGTCCGTGTTGCGCTTCCTTGAGGCGATGCATCGGCCGCTCGAAGCCGCTGTATTGGGCCCGGGCCTGCTGCGCGAACTCTATTTCCGTGTACTCACCGGAAAGCAAGGAAGCTCGATGCGCGAGTCTTTGGCGATGAGAGGGCAGTTCGGCCGGATAGGCAGATCGCTGCGCCTCATCCATGCCGGCTATGCGCAGCCGTTGGACGTGATGCAGTTGGCCGCGGAAGCGGGAATGAGTATTCCCAGCTTTCACAGCCACTTCAAGGCAATCACACGCGTCTCGCCGACGCAATACGTGAAGTCAACGCGTTTGCATCAGGCTCGTCTGTTGATGGTCCGCCAGGATTTGACTGCGGAGGCCGCGAGCCACGCAGTGGGTTACACAAGCACGTCCCAGTTCAGCAGAGAGTTCAAGCGGCTTTTTGGTTTGACGCCAGCGGCAGAGGCGAAGCGCATGCGCGAGAGCTTCGCCATTCCGGCAGCGTTCGGCGATGCGACGTACGTTGCGTCACACTGAGTTTTGACGGCTACACGCCTCAACCCGGTAACAAACGAGACGGTGGTTGTGTTCCATCTTCTCCCGAGTGCCCGGAATCAAGTGGACTGTCACGATTCCCTGGAAGGCGAAGCGAAGCCGAGGGCAAGCAAAATCTTTCAACAACCCTTCGGTCACGACGAATTTAGTATACCCCTCCACCCTATTTTTATATACTCCCCTAGGGTATATCGGAGGCCATCAATGAGTCACACCATTCGCGAGAAACAGAAGCTTCTCAACCGCGTCCGCCGCATCAAGGGACAAGTGGAAGCCATCGAGCGGGCGCTCGAGGAAGAGCGGGGGTGCGTCGACGTGCTGCAGCAGATAACCAGTTGTCGCGGAGCGATGAATGGCCTGCTGGCGGTAGTGCTCGAGGACCATATCCGCAGTCATCTCGTCGACGCCGACCATCACGAAGAGCCAGGCGGCAGCGCGACTGAGCAACTCATCGAAGTCGTTCACAGCTATTTCAAGTAGAGCAGAACATGAGTGATTTCAAAGACGCCGCGTTTGGCGCGGGACACGACCACATCTTTCTGGGTGCGGCCCATGAGCAGAATGAGCGTAGGACATGGGCGGTCATCGCGCTGTGCAGCGCAATGATGCTGGCTGAAATCGTCGGCGGCAGTATGTTCGGATCGCTGGCGCTCGTTGCCGACGGTCTGCACATGTCGACGCATGCAGGGGCAATGCTCATTGCGGCACTCGCCTACACCTACGCGCGCAAGCATGCGGCCGATTCCCGCTTCGTGTTCGGTACCGGCAAGCTTGGCGACCTCGCGGGCTTCACGAGTGCCATCGTGCTTGCCATGATCGCAGTGCTGATTGGCTACGAAGCTGTGGCGCGTTTTCTGTCGCCAGTGCCGATTCATTTCGGCGAAGCGATTCCCATCGCCGTGGTCGGCCTGCTGGTCAACCTGGCAAGCGTTTGGCTGTTGAGCGGCGACCATCACGGCCACAGTCATGGTCATAGCCATGGGCACGGCCATGGCTATGACGAGCACGCTCACGAAGACGAGGTGCAGAAGATTTTTGCTCCGTCAGGTGTGTTTGCGGTTTCCATCTTCGAAGAGGGTGTGCCTCCTGTGTTCCGCATTACGCCAGCGACGCAGCGTTCGCGCCTGGACTCGTCGGCGGTGTCTGTGACAACCGTGCGGCCTGATGGGACGCAACAGGTATTCGCTCTTGCGGACCGTGGGGGCTATCTGGAATCAATGGAAGACATTCCTGAACCACACGCCTTCAAGGCCATTGTGCGGATGCCGGACGGCGAGCACGAGGTCGAATTCGAAGAGCACGAGCACGGCCATGACGCTCAAGATGCCGCGACCCGGGATCACAATATCCGGTCGGCCTACATCCACGTAATAGCTGACGCAGCGGTCTCCGTGCTGGCGATCATCGGTCTCGTACTCGCGCACACGTTTGGTTGGCTTTGGATGGACCCGCTTGCCGGCGTCGTTGGCGCATTGGTGATTGCGAACTGGTCATACGGCTTGATGCGTGACACCGGGGCAATCCTGCTCGACATGAATCCGGATCGCCGCATGGCCGAGAACGTTCGCCACGCTATCGAGGACCGTGGCGACAAGGTGGTCGACTTGCATGTGTGGCGGCTGGGTCCAGGCCACATGAGCGCGGTCGTATCTGTCGCGACCAGCGAATCGCAGCGGGATTCACGTTTCTATCATACGTTGCTTGAACGCTTCAAGGGACTGTCGCACCTCACGGTCGAGGTCCAGCCTGTTCAGGCGCTGGCGTGATCCACGGCAGTCAAGTCACCGTGTATCGACGTGATTGTCGTCTCGCCGGGTTCTCGCGGAGGCGGCACGGCGAAGGCCAGTCGCCTCCACAACAATCGAACGGCGATCGATCAAACGCCCCTTCGACGCTCGTATGAAGTCGGAAGGCAGGGATCACGTCGTTTCAGGCTGACGCGCGATCCTCGCCCGTACCTCCGGTGATGCCAGGCACGTAGCCACAGCCTCGTAACCTGGCGCACCTGGGTAAGGTGCTACGCGAGTGGGAGGACTGTGATTCGCCGGGCAAAGAATAACGGCCTCGTCTGGTCCGATTGCCGCCAGGTCCAGAATCGCAGAAGAGCGCGTCAGCATGAAGATAGGCCGCCCCCCGGTTCTCGCCTGGTGGCGAAGATGGGTAATCAATGCCTCCTGAGTGGACTGTTCCAGATCCTGTTCGATCATGTCCACGACCAGGACGTCAGGGCCGTTACTTTCCAGAACGACGAGCAACGTGATCAGGGCGGCGGATTCTGTTGCGCCCTCGTCGACGAGCCACCCCAAGGCTCGATCGACGCGCGACTTGAGAGCCGGGTCGGCGTTCAGCAAATCAACTGCCGCGGCACCCCCATCTTCCAGTCGGTCCAGACCAAGGAAGACCGCATTAGGCAAAGTCTCTGCCAGACGACGGGCCAGCCTGGTCTTGCCACTGCCCAGCGAACCGATGATGTAATTCAATGGCCGGATATCGCGAAGTTCGAACCATTCACCACCCCACGGCCATGGAAGCTCAAATGCCACGCTGATCTCAGTTCGATCGAGCAAGCGCGGCAGCTCTCCGTCGGCAGGCATCTGACCGCGTGCAAGATCGGAGCGGATACTCCGGACCTTGTCGAGCTTACGAACAAGCTCATGAATTTCATCATCGAGTGCGGTCTCGTGCGCAGCTAAAGCAGTGCCCAAACTTTGAGGGTCACCATCCAGTACTCGTCCAACGTGGGCAAGACTAAGACCGAGCGCGCGCAGGGCCACGACCTCGGCAGCACGAGCCATAACGTCGGGTCCATACACTCGGTATCCTGCCGCGGTACGGCCGGGCGTTACCAGTCCTTGCTGCTCATATAGCCGCAGGGCTTTGATCGATACGCCGAGGCGTCTGGCCGCTTCCGACGCGTTCAAACAGGGGGTGGAAGAATACATCAGTCACCTCTTTGTTGTTGACGGGCAGAAGTCAGCATGAGGGTGACCCCAAGGGCCGGGTCAACGAGATTTTAGAACGTCTCTGAGGGGGCGTGCCGCAGCCTTACATTCACTGCCTACCAAGGTTCCCGCTGAAGATGTGGCCACTCGCGTTGCCAGCGCTCGGTTTTTTCGGCGTATACGTCAGGTATCGGAAGTGCGCGATTGGGTTTCAACGCACCTTCGAATAGAGCCGTTAGGCCGAAGGGGGAGTAGACCTCGAACTTCTCATGCACGCGCTTGATCCCGACTGCAACCGTCGCGCACGGGAATCGGTCTATGCCATCCGAGGCCTGGTTCACGGGGCCAAATGGAATTCCAAACTTCGTCTCGTACCACAGTGGAACACGGGCCTGGTTGCGCACCTGTACTTCAACAGGGATGTCAGAAAATATCTGCCTCGCTTTACAGATCGCGTCGTTTTCCGCATCCCATGATGTATCCGGATCGTAGTAGAACAGGTCGTAATCGCGAATGCCCGCGTGGACATCTCGTTCGCAAGCGAAATTCCAGATGGATTGCGCAATACAGCCGGCGGTCAACCACCAATCCTCAAAGCCAAGTTGTGCTGCTCTGCCCAGAATCAGCGCGTTCCATCGATTCGTTTGTACAACCTCAACAAGGCGGTGCTCCAAGGTCGCGGACATTCGCCTTAGCCTATGCGGTAATTTAACGTGTAGTGATGCGTGCCGGATTCGCGTCGTATGAGGAGTTCCCCGCGTATCCCGGCTAGTTCGCCGGTACCGGAGCCTGGCGCGATGCTGATACGCAACTCCTCACTGCCTGCGGACATTTGCCCGAGATGGGCCAGCGCGAATCCACCAACGCGACCGTTCAACGTACCAGAAAATGATTCGAGCGCGACGTATGTCGCTTCGCCCAGTTGCGGTTGGCCAGCAGTGAGCATTTCGCCGAAGGCGTGGCCTTTCAGGCCGCCGTGGTACTCTTTTTCGAGCGCATGACGGCCGACGGCGGATGCACCGGTCGGCACCGGAATCATATCTGGCGCGCCAATTTTCACGTCAAACTCGCCAACCGCGACTAACGACTCTGCATTGGAAGAAGCTACGCTCACAGGACCTCGCACAAGAAAATTGCAACCATAGACAAGACTGCTCCGACGTCGCTAATTGAAAGATTCATAGATGGCATCATCATTGATCAAAACTCAGCCTATGTCTTGTAGAAAGCCGACATCGGAGTTTGACACGACGCTGACGCAGCGCGCTGTGCTGTTGCCCCAGCACGTTGGTCAGCGATTCCGGATCAACCGGTATCCGGTGGGCGAGGCATTGGCCCCATGGGCGGAATTTCACTGGATCGTCGAATGGGATCTACTGGACAACGATCTGCACACCCAGCGCGTCATGCCGTATCCCAATGCCAATCTAGCCTTCGAGGCCGGGCAGACGGCCATTCATGGCCCATCCAGGGGGCTCTTTACGCGGCAATTGCGAGGTCGTGGAAGGGTACACGGCGTGCGATTCAAGTGTGGTGGCCTGCGCCCGTGGATCGATTGTTCGATGTCCACGCTGAGCGATACTCAGGTTTCGCCTCTGTACTGCCTGCCGCACAGTGCGGATATCACCGAGGTCGAGGAGAACATCCTGAATCTCAAGGATCACCGGGACGCTGTTGCGTACGTCGAGCGCTTGCTGTCGACGCAAATACCGTCAATTGATCCGTTAGTCGAGCGCCTCGACAATGCTGTCCAGGCAGTGCAAAGAGACAGCAGCATCACTCGCGTACCTGCGTTACAGGAGCTTCTGGATCTAGACGAGCGTGCGTTGCAACGCTGCTTCTCAAACTATTTGGGGGTGACACCCAAATGGCTCATTCAACGCGCCAGAATCCACGACGCGCTGCAGTCTCTTGCCGTGGACGCAGAAACACCGCTTGCCCATCTCGCCTTGCGCTTAGGCTTCTTCGATCAGGCGCACTTCAATCGTTGTTTCCGGCAGCACACCGGCCAATCCCCTCAGCAATATCGCCAGGCACTCCATCTAATGCATGGCGCATAAAATGCGTATCACTGATTGGTATCAGGGTGGGCTGCCTGGTACGCTTGCAGTCGGCTCGCGTATGCGGCGGCATCGCGCTCGTCGCCCGTGGCCCGATAGATTTCCTTAAGTTCATCCAGCACGTCCGGATTCGTTGTTCCGTTGGCGTCGTATTCAGCAAGCAGGTGTTGCTGGATCGCTAGCGCTTCGGCATTCCTGCCCAACAGGCGCAGCGTCCAACCGACAGAGCACCAGGCTTGACGGGTCGCCTCCGCGTCGCCGGCTCGTTCACGCAGCGCGAGCGCGATGCGGAATTGGTCGAGCGCTTCCTGGTGGCGATTGAGATCGTTGAGCGCGTTTCCAATATTGTTGCGCAGGGACGCTTCCCAATGCTGTGCCTTGGGATCGGAAGAGTCCAGAGCGAGTGACAGCGCGCGGTCGTCCCAGCGCAACTGATCCGCGGGAGCGGTATCGACGAAGGCCATCATGTGCAGAGCGTCCACGGCCAGCGCATCGAGATGATATTGGCGTGCCAGGCGAAAGGCGTTTGCATAGTCTTCGCGCGCTTCGCGCATCGTTTCCGGCGAGGCTCCTCCAGCCGTGGATACGGCCGAGGCGAACGTGCGGCCACGCTCCAGGTAGTAGCGTACTTGCGCCTCCGGTGAAACGCGGGCCAGTTTGGGTTTGAGATCATCGAGGATCTGGCGTGCCTGGGCGAACTGTCCACGTAAGCCATAGGTTCGCGCGATCTGGGTCTGCAAAATGAAGCTCTGGTTGGCATCGGCGCCTGCTAGTGCGGCGCGGAAGCGCTCCTCGCTGGTGGCCGGCGAATCCCAGTTCCAAAGCTGATCGACATCGATAGGGGCGGCCTGGAGCAGCCTGGAAAGGCTGATCGCGACGACGAACGCGAGCAGGGTATATAGCGGGAACAGGCCGCGCGATCGCGTTGCTGAATGGGCGCGATTGTCGTGCAAATCTTGGGTGGCTTTGGTCTGGTTCATGGGTTGCCAGTTTAGAGAGCCTGGGGGCAGGACCGTATGCTAACGCCGAATGACTGCGCAAAATATTCCGGGGCCATTCGGTTTGGTAAAGACTGCGTCGCGTGTATCGATTTCGATCATTCTGACTTGCGTAAATATTCGCATTGCATGAGGCAGGCGGGACCTAATTCGGTCATTCGATGCGGGCTCTGAAATGACGGTCTAACGTCTAACTGTTAGTCGACACGGCAGGCTGTATCGCCGATAATTTAGTGCATCTTCATCTGCCGACGCGAAGCGCGTCGAGGCCATCTCGGCAGTTTGCGAAACACGCGAATCTATTCAAGACTCGCTTGAATTCACGCTCCGCGCGAACCGTTAATCAGGCGTAGCCAATGCCGACCAGGGGTGTCGCTCCATGGATTCAGGAATAACTTCGGGCGGAGAAACGCGAGCGCCGGCGTTTCGCTGGTTCTGGCTCGCGAACCTGGCGATCCAGGTCGGCGGCCGCGCATGGACTCTGGCACTACCGGTTCTCGCCATCCAATACCTCTCGGCCGACAGTCGCCAGGTAGGCTACCTGACGGCGGCCGAAACGGTAGGCCCCATGCTGTTGCTGTTGCCCGCTGGCGTATGGATCGATCGAATGTCCAAACGTTACGCGATGATATTCTCGGCGGTGAGTCGCGCGTTACTGATCGGGACCGTCCCGGTCATATGGCTGAGCGGGTGGCTTGGCATGCCGTCTCTCTACGTCATTGCCCTGTTCGTCGGCGTGGCAAGCCATTTCTACGGTATCGCCTATCAGGCCTACGTACCGCTGCTCGTCGGATCTGGCGAGAGCTATCGGGCCAACACGCTGCTCACGACATCATCCAGAGCGGCTGATGCGAGCACTCCCATTGTGATCGGGTTCGTGATGAAACTCATCGGCGCACCTGTCGTGGTTCTGCTGGATTCCGTCGGGTATCTCGTCTGCGCAGCGATCCTCACGCGCGTACCGCATAAAGAAGAGGTGCACGCCGATACGAGCAAGCGGGGTCTGCGTCAGGGAATGATAGAAGGGCTCCGTTTCGTCTGGTCCGAACCTGCCTTGCGCGTCATCGCACTCGCTATGCTTCTCTCGAACTTCTTTGCAACGGCGATCACCACACTGACGCCCATCCTGGTGCTTGAGACCCTACGTCTTGGGCCAGCCGGGTTGGGGGTCGTCTACTCATCGGTCACGGCAGGTGGCCTGGTGGGCGCACTGCTTCTCGGTCCAGCGCGGCGCAAGTTCGGCATCGGTACGCTGCTCACGGGGGGATTGGTCGTCGCGGCCGGCTTCTGCATACTGACGCCGCTCGCCGCGAGCCTGCCGGTCAATGAAGCGCGGTTTGGCCAGGCGGTGCTGATGGTCTCGATGTTCGGCACGGCCTTCGGCGGGGTCTTCTTCGCCGTTTCCCAGATCAGCCTGCGCCAGATGTTGTGTCCAAAGGATCTGATGAGCCGCGTCAACGCAACGATGCGGTTCGTGGTTTGGGGCACGATGCCCCTCGCTAGCATGGCGGCCGGCCTCAGCGCACATATGTTCGGTCTTGTGCCGACGATGTGGATTGCCGCGCTGGGTACGATCGTCACGGTGTTTCCAATCCACGGCATCTCCCGGCATGTCCCGTCGCAGTTCGGCGACGCGGCGAAATCCCTTGGCTGATACGCTGATACTCGGACGTTCGGGCGATTGATTCCTTGCAAATGAGCCGATATCCAGGTATTTTTGTGGAACAGCGGGTGTGTTCCTGCTGAATAGCAAAGGGAGCAAGCAATGGACGCTATGCGTCATTGGGTCAACCAGCGAGGTTTTGGCGGTACATAACCGCCAACGCCTGTTTTTGCTTGTTTGTTTTGCACAATTTCGGCGCTGGCAAGGCGCCGAATTCTTTTGCTTTCCATTTTCTGCGTCTTGCGAGCTCCGGTAACCACCGACGATCTCATGAGGCGTAATCAAATGGAACAGGTCTATGAATTGAACAATTTCCTCTTCTATGACGAGGAGGACATCCGCTTGCGAGAGCAATTCACGCGTAGCATGCCGGCGCAGATTTCAACGATTCTCACGCAACTGAATTCGGCATGGACCTTCGAACGAATAGAGGCGCCGTCGCTGATTCCCCGTGACCTGTTGAGCGCGGAATACAGTGACAACGATATTTGGGCGCAACCCATCAGAGAGCAAGAGACTCCCCTGGCGCTCAAGCCTGAGACCACACCATCGACATATGCTTGGATGGTCAAAAAACTGGAAGCACGCTCACGAAAGCTGCCTTGGTGCGTTTGGCAATTATCCAAGAGCTTCCGTAGGGAGCAGGACCAGCCCAGCCGGCACATGCGTCTGAAGGAGTTTTGCCAAATGGAGTTTCAATGCCTGTACGCCGTCGATTCCAAGTGCGACTACATGCGGGAAGCCATGGAGCCACTCGCGGAATGGTTCTCTCGTGAGCTCTGCGTGCCGACTCGTGCGGTTCAAAGCGATCGCTTACCGGCCTATTCCGAGAGGACATGGGACATCGAAGCGTGGAATGCCGACAAATGGATGGAGGTCTGCTCTGTCTCGTTACGCAAGGATTTCCCCATTCAACCGAGAGTGAAAGATCGTGCGGTCGAATGCCGGGTTCTGGAAATCGCCTGCGGCCCGGATCGGATGGCGTACTGCAAGAGACAGTCGCTTTTGGCGGTGCCTGCGCTGCGGCCTCACATGCTGCTGGATATGGCGGTTGATGCGCTTAGCCAAGAGGCGCCAATAGAATGCTCGGCGGACTTAACGCTCCGAACGTAAAGGTAGCCGCGGAATTCAGATGGTCTACGCGGTCTATGGGTGTTCGAGCGGTAGGGACGGCCATGGATCGGCGTTCGCCAGCACTGCCGCACGGACGTTTAGGTGGCCGTCAGCCAACCCACTGCGAATGACGGTTACACTGGATACCCCATCTTCATGTGCCAGGAGACTGCTATGAGCAAGCGTACCCTTGTATCGACTGCCGCCACGTTGCTGTGCGTGGGTGCCCTGACGGGCTTGACCGCCATCCCGGCTCAGGCAGGCGGCGCGCCGGTGAAATGCCATCTGACCTTCAGCATGTCCGGATGGTCGGCGATTTATCAGCATGCCGAAGGACGGGGCAGAGTAACTTGCGATAATGGGCAAAGGGCCGCTGTCACGATCAGCGTGCATGGCGGTGGCCTGACGGCCGGCAAGTTTCACGTCAACGGCCACGGCGATATCACCAATGTCTACAGCATCAGGGATGTGTACGGCAGTTATGCGCAGGCCGGTGCTTCGGCCGGTGCGGGAAGTAGCGGTACTGCCCAGGTGTTGACCAAGGGAACGACGTCGATGGCGTTGAGCGGCAGCGGCGAAGGCGTAGACCTTGGTGTAGCGGTCGATGCTTTCAAGATCGAACCGGTCCACTGAGACACCAGAGATGCTGTGATGTATTCCCTACGCCGGGCGTCATAGCTTTCAATCACTATTTTCGCCCAGTGCTCGAGTCGAGCATCGGGCAATATGGATGGCACCTGAAAGGTGTTTCGAACCGCCGGGATGTTGGAGCACCGAGATTCTCGGCGGCCGGCTATGTCACTGGAACGGATTGGATGAAAGTATCGACAATGGAAATGCCAAAACCCCTGGCCGTTCATCGGGTTGATCCGCTGATCGTCGAGGCGTGGGTGACGGGCTGGACGCTGTCGCGAAGAACGCCCGCTCCGACGGTGTTACCAATTGGTTTTCGGGTCGACGTCGGATTGCCTCAAGAAAAAACACGTTACGTGCTGCCGGAATTTCGACCAGAAGTCGTTACGGATCTGGCTTCCCGCATCCATACTCCATGGACTTTCATCAAGGTTTGCGCCGAGCCGAGGACTGTGGCTGAGGTCCTTCCGCAGGCCTGGACCGTACAAGCGCCTTTATTCATGATGGCGACAGCGTTGGCCGGCAACGAAGCTTCGCAAGGCGAGGGCATCCTCCCAAAAGGGTATGTCGTGCGCGTATTTGACGAGGGGCCAATTATCCGGGTGCAGGTCGAGGACGCTGCGGGTGAGATAGCCGCGAGCGGTCAGTGCGCCCTGAACGGAGAGTCGTGCATATTTGACCAGATCGTCACGCATGAGTTACACCGAAGACGTGGCTTGGGAAGCGTAATCATGACGCTATTGAGCGACGAGGCTGTGGCGCGGGGAAAGCGGCAAGGCGTTCTGGTGGCGACGGCCGATGGGCTTGCGCTGTACCGTGCCATCGGATGGACTGTCCACTCGCCCGTCACCTCTGCCGTAATCATTCCCGCTGATGAACGCGCAGCCGGGAAATAGCTCTCCGGCAGCGGCCGTGAAATCTTCCACGCCCCAGGTGGAGGACCTCACCGCACTCCGCACCAGACTAAGGCCGCTTACATTCCGCCCAACGGTTTCTTCACCGTCAGCTTGTTGGTGACAGATGTCACCCCGGAAACGCTCCTCGCGATCGCCTCAGCCTTGCCGATCTGGGCGGCTTCCGTGACCGTGCCATTTAGTGTCACTGCGCCGTCTTTTGCGATAACACTGATGTCGCCGGCACTGATTTCCTTGTCCTTCCCGATAGCGGCATAAACCCTGCGGCGCAGGGCACGGTCCGCTTTCCGGCCCGCGGGGGCCGCGGCGCCCGATGCCATCATCCCGGACGCACCCTGCGCACTGTTGGGTGCACTGCTTGCTTCACCGGATTGGGACCATGCCGTTGTGGATGCTGCAACAAACAATGCGGCGATCGCCAGCTCGAGTGTCTTGATTGTTTTCATGGATGACTCCGGTTCATTAAGGTGACGAAATCAGAAGCTATGGCGAATGCCGATCATGGCCGCAGTAGTGGAGACACCGGGTGCAACCGGGGCTCCATAGATGATCGTCTGGTTCATCGTCCCCTTGTTGTTGACATACCCGACCTGTGCATACGCCTTGGTCCTCACGGACAGGTTGTATTCCGCACCCACTGCGAACTCGCTCGAGTGATTCGCTGAATTGTTGCGGTCCTTGAGGTAGTAGTAACCGGACGTGATCTTGAAGGCGGGATTGAACTGATAGCCAAGGCCGCCCGACGCCATTTCGAAGTCGACGCTATTGCTCTTCGCCGGGTTTCTGGCAATGGCATACGAGGCGGATACCGAAAATCCGCTGATCGTGTACATCGCACCGAAGTAGTAGAAGCGGTTATTGTCCAGGCCTGTCGCTGGCGTGGCCGGAGCCGCTGGATACGTCAGCGGAAACGGGTTGGTGTCGTGTCCGTTGTAGTACACCGCAGACAGGTTCAGACCGTAATTCGAATACTTGAGCACGGCCGACTCGCGTGTGCCTCCCTGGAACTGTCCCGCGACCCCGCCCGGCGCGTACTCGAGCGCAAGCGTCGTGCCATAGAATTTCGGCGAATTGTAGACCAGCGCGTTGCTGTCATACAGGGCGCCAATTGGAGCGTTCGTGCTGGTGCCGGGCCAGCCGGCCGCCTGATTGACGCCCAGCCATGCAGTCAGGATGCTGCCGAAATACTGTGCGCCGCGTACGTCCGTTTCCGCCATCGCATAGATCATCGGGACGATCTGCCGACCGGCGTCGAACGTGCCAAACGGCCCGCTTGCCCCAACCGTCGCATACTGGTTGAAAATTGCGGTCGTGCCGGGCGTGTCGGATAGCCCAAACTTGCCGTTCGTGGTGTTGAACGTGCCTTGCAGCTTGAACGTGATCTTGTAGCCGCCGCCGATGTCTTCGCTTCCCTTCAGGCCCCAGTAGCTGGAGTAGATGCCGCCGTCCTTGAGTTCATAGACATGCCCCTGATTCGGTGCGTGTGGCTGAAATGTTGCGGCCGAAGTGCTCTGATACAGGAGTCCACTGTCGAGTACGCCGTAGAGCGTAACCGAGGACTGGGCATGAGCTGTCGCCGAAAAGACGATCAGCACTGCCAGGCTACTTGACTTGAATTTCATTGCGTCTCCTCCAGGTGTGGGGCGCGCCGGGTGGCCCCGGCTGCTAATGGCTTGTTGCTCGAATGAAACTGGGCTGTTACTACGTCGGTGTCTCAGGCCGACAGGTAGTAATCGCCAAACTGATTCCGTAACTGATTCTTGAGCACCTTGCCGGTTGCGCCGAGCGGAACCGAGTCCACGAACACCGCGGCGTCTGGCTTCCACCACTTCGCAACCCGGTCGTCAAAGAACGCGAGCAGTTCATCCGCGGCGAGCGCGCTGCCGGGTTTCTTCACGATCAACAGCAGCGGTCGCTCGTCCCACTTCGGATGCCGCGCGGCGATGCAAACCGCCGTCATGACTTCGGGGTGCAGATACGCGACATTTTCGATGTCGGTCGAACTGATCCATTCCCCGCCGGACTTGATGACGTCCTTGCTGCGATCCGTAATCTGCATGAAGCCGTCGGGATCGATCTTTGCGACGTCGCCGGTCGGAAACCAGCCGTCGCGCAGTGGCGATCCGCCGTCGTCGCCGAAGTACTCCTGGGCGACCCAATGACCGCGCACAAGAAGGTCGCCCGTTGCGCTGCTATCCCACGGCAGATCGTTGCCTGCGGGGTCGACGATTCTCATGTCGATGCCGAACACAGGGCGCCCCTGTTTTGCCTGAAGGGCGTAGCGCTCCTCCATAGGCAGGGACACCTGATGCGCCTTGAAACTGCAGACGGTGCCGAGCGGGCTCAATTCCGTCATGCCCCATGCATGCATGACCTCAACGTGATGGCGCTGCTGGAACGCCGTCGTCATGGCTGTGGGGCAGGGAGCTCCGCCGATAATCGTGCGCTTCATCGACGAAAACGAACCCCCGATTGCGTCGACATGCGCGAGCAGTCCCTGCCAGACCGTCGGCACGCCGGCCGACAGCGTGACCTGTTCGTCCTCGATCAGGTCATGGAGCGACTTGCCGTCCAGCGCCGGACCCGGAAACACCAGCTTCGCACCCACCATGCACGCGATATACGGCAGTCCCCACGCGTTCACATGGAACATCGGCACGACCGGAAGAATCACATCGCGCGCTGAACAGTTCAGTGAATCCGGCAACGCTGCGGCGTAGGTGTGCAGCAGCGTCGAGCGGTGGCTGTATAGCACCCCCTTCGGATTGCCGGTCGTCCCCGACGTGTAGCATAGCGATGACGCGCTGTTTTCGTCCAGCATCGGCCAGTCGAACGCGTCGCTGTAGCCGTCGATGAGATCCTCGTAGCACAGCAGCATGGTGGATAGGCCATGATCTTGCGGCATGTGCTTGCGATCGGTCATGGCAACAAAGACCTTCGGGCTCTTGACCCGCGGCGCGACGCTCTCGATCAGCGGCAGAAACGTCAAATCAAAGAACACGATCTGATCTCCCGCATGCTCGATGATGTACGCGAGTTGATCGACGTGCAGACGGGGGTTGAGCGTGTGCAACACGGACCCGGTCCCAGACGCGGCGAAGTACAGTTCCATATGCCGGTAGCCGTTCCACGCCAGCGTCGCCACCCGCGCGCCGGGCCGGACGCCGAGGCCTGCGAGGGCGTTTGCCATGCGGCGCGCGCGCTGCGCAAGCTCCCGGTACCGATACCGGTGGATGTCGCCTTCGACCCGTCGCGACACGATTTCCTGTGCGCCGTGGTGGCGTTCAGCGTGCATGAGCAGCGATGCGACCAGCAGCGGTTGCTGCATCATCAAACCTTGCATCCTTGTTCCCCTGAATAACTGCATGTTCCCGCGCGGCCCGGATCACGGGGCCGCATTGCACACCGATGCCTGCGCGGCACTGGCGGCCGGATCTTCGAGACTCACGAACAGCTTTCCGTCGATGGTCCGGACCGGGAAAGTCGTCAGGCTCAACCCGCCCGCGCCCGGCATGCAACCGGTGCGCACGTCAAAGCGCAGACCGTGCGCCGGGCAACTCAGCACACACCCGTTGAGATGACCGTTTGCGACCGAGGCCCCTTGGTGAGGACACGAGTCGTCAATCGCGTGGATCGTGCCGCCGATATTGAACAGGACAACACTGCGGCCTTTGATCAAGGCCCGCTTTCGCTGGCCTGGCGCGAGTTCATCGACCGTGCCAACCGGTACCAGATCAGATGAGTTCATGGATCAGTGTCTCCGCCATCGGCCATTCACCAAACCCTGCAGCCGGATTCAGGTGGCCGACTTCGCCAAGATCGACGAGCCGGCTGCCCCAGGCTTTCGCCATCGCCACGACGCGCTCGAACTGCGCGAGCGGATCGTTGCGGCTCGCACCGACAATGCTCGGAAACGGCAGCGGCTTGCGTGGAATCGGCTGCCAACCGTTCTCAGCCAACGCATCGAAGGCCGGGTAGCCTGCCGGCAGCGGCACTTCGAGGTCGGCCGGAGCGGCGAGCAGTGCGCCGTGAATCTTGCGGCTGTGCTGCTGGGCCCAATGCACCGTGATCATCACGCCGGCGCTATGCGCGACGAGGATTACCGGACCATCGATTTTCGCGAGGGCGGCATCGAGCGCGGCGACGCGTGCGGCGCAACTGAGTTTGTCGTGCTCGAGCGGCGGCACCGAGGCCACTTTGGGCAGTCTCCGTTCCAACAACGTTTGCCAATGCTCTGCAACGTAGTCGCGCAAGCCCGGCACCAACAGGATGGTGGGTGTCATATCGAGGGTCATGAAGTGGTCTGCGATCCCATGCAAGATGCTTGCTACGCGATCAGTACGGCTTGTCGCCGACAATTCCGGCGCGCTCCATCTTGCGGTGACACGGCGGGTAATCCATCACTGCATAGTGCTGCGTGCTGCGGTTGTCCCAGATCGCGATGCTGTTGGGTTTCCAGCGCCAGCGGACCTGGTACTCGGGGATGTAGGCCTGGCTGATGAGATAGCGCAGCAACTCACCCGCACCCGGATTGGCGTCCTGCCCGAAGCGCACGCGTGCCGGCGTGTGGTAATTGGTGAAATGGGTGGTGAAGGCGTTCACGAACAAGAGCTTCTCACCGGTCTCGGGATGCGTGCGCACAACAGGGTGTTCCGCGTCCGGGAATTGCGCCTTGAGAGCGAGACGTTTTTCGACCGGCATCGCGGCACCGAAGCTCGCCTCGATACTATGCCGGGCTCGCAGGTCGGCAATCTGGGTCTTGATGTGCTCCGGCAGGTTCTCGTAGGCGAGGACCATGTTTGCCCACATCGTGTCGCCGCCGACCGGCGGGCACTCCACGCAGCGCAGGACAGCACCGAACTGCGGCGCCTCGCGCCAGGTGGCATCCGCGTGCCACGCGTTTTCATACCGGTCGTTGGGCTGTTCCGGGTCTTTGTAGATGCGCACGAGGCCCGGATGTTCCGGATCGCTGCCGGCGACCGGATGGTCCTCCAGTTCGCCGAAACGGCGCGCAAATGCAACATGCTCGGCGCGCGAGATGTCCTGGTCGCGCAGGAACAGCACCCGGTGTTCGAGCAGTGCCGCACGGATCTCGGCAAACAGGCCGTCATCGTCGATGGCGTCGGCGAGATTCAAGCCGGCCAGTTCGGCCCCGATGGCGCACGTCAATTGTTCGACTCGCATCGCGTTCTCCTCAGATGACGAACACCGACGAGCCCGTCGTCTTGCGCGATTCAAGGTCGCGGTGGGCCTGCGCCGCGTCCTCCAGCGCGTAACGCTGGTTGAGTTCGATCTTGATGCGTCCTGCGGCGACATGCCCGAAGAGTTCGCCGGCGAGTTCGTCCTTCTCGGCGGGATCGGCGATATAGTCTGCCAGCGCGGGGCGCGTCAGATAGAGCGAGCCCTTCATCGCCAGAATCTGCGGATTGAACGGCGGGATTGGCCCGGACGCCGTGCCGACGCAGACCATCAGGCCACGGCGCCTCAGCGAATCGAGCGATGCTTCGAAGGTATCCTTGCCGACGCTGTCGAACACGACGTCCACGCCAACGCCGTTGGTCAGTTCACGCACGCGCTTCGCGACGTCCTCCCGGCTGTAGTAGACGATGTGGTCGCAGCCATGCGCGCGGGCCACTTCGCCCTTGGCCTCGTTCGAAACGGTGCCGATCACGGTGAGACCCAGCAGCTTTGCCCACTGCGACACAATCAGGCCGACACCGCCGGCGGCGGCATGCAGCAGGACGGTGTCACCCGCCTTGAAATCGTGAATGCGGCGCATCAGGTACGACGAGGTCAGGCCGCGCATGGTCATGCCGGCAGCCGTTTCGCAGGAAATTGCATCCGGCAGCTTGATGAGCGGCGCCGCCGGGACCAGGCGTTCAGTGCTGTAGGCGCCGAGCGTGTTGAGAAAGCCGGTGTAGGTCACGCGATCACCGAGCGCGACGTTGCTCACATTGAGGCCGATTGCCTCGACCACACCTGCAGCCTCGACGCCCATACCTGCAGGCATGGGCACGGGGTATAGGCCGGAGCGGAAGTAGGTGTCCGCGAAATTCAGGCCCACTGCCTCATGGCGCAAGCGAACCTGTCCGGGGCCGGGGTCGCCCACTTCAACATTTTCATAGCGCAAGACTTCGGGACCGCCCGTCTCATGGAAACGCACTGCTTTCGCCATTTCGAATCTCCTATCCTTTTTTCGAACTACAAATTTATTTGGCCTGTTCACGCAGGGCATTCACGCGATCGAGGTCGATGCCATAGTTCCGTTTGCCAATGAAGAAGGCGATTGCCGCGACGAGAGGTGCAAACGGCACGAGTTGCAAGGCGCCGAGTAGCCCGATCCGGTCAGCCACAATGCCCGTCAGGACGGCTGCGGGTGCGAGACCCAGCAGGTTGTTCGCCAACGTCAGGGTGGCAAACGCCGACGCATGGATCGACGGTGGGGTAAGGTTCGCCACCATCGCGCCCGACGGGCCCGTCGCGCCTGCGCAAAAGAACATGCCCGCGCCGATCATGACGAGTTGTGCCGGACCTGCCGGCATCCGGAAGCCGATCGTGAGCAACACGAAGCAGATCAGGCAGAAGGCGAGGGCAGTGCTCCACTTGTTTTCCCGCTTATGCTTGCTGAGCCGGTCAGCCAGATTGCCGCACACCACCATGCCGAAAGCGGTGGCCAGTACGAACACGGCCGCGCCCATGGCCGCCTTGCCGGTGGACATGCCGTAGTAGCGGTTCAGGAAGCTAGGCATCCACGCCCATACAGCGGCCGGAACCAGCAGGTGAATGCCGCTACCCACGTAGGCACACACAACCGACTTCGTCGAAAAGAGTCCTTGCATCAACGCGCGCAAGCTCATGCATACACCGGCGCCCTGCATCCGACGGCCCGCGTTTGCCGGTTGCAGCGGCGCGAGCCGCTTTTCGGTGATGACAGCCCGGTAGAGAACGACCAGCACGATCCCCAAAGCCGCCATTGCGCCGAACGCCGCGCGCCAGCCCAGGTGGGCCGCGACTGCACCGCCCAGCGCCATGCCCAGCACTGAACCGAACGCCCCGCCGGCCATGAACGCGGCGGTGAGTGTAGCGCGCAGCCGTGCCGGAAAGATGCTAAGGACGACCGCGATGCCGACACTGCCGTAGGCCGCTTCACCGACGCCGACGAAGGCGCGCGCGAGCAGCATCTCGCCATAGCTTGTCGAGAGCGCACAGCCGAGCGTCGCGAGACTCCACATCGCTGCCATCAGGACAATGCTCTTCACCCGGCCCCAACGATCGGCGAGCACTGAAAGCGGAAAGGTGAGCACGCCGACCATCAGCGCGACCACACTGCTCAGCGAACCCAGCCGCGTGTCCGAAAGGTGCCACGTGGCCTTGAGCATCGGAAACACCGCATTCAACACTTGCCGCGACATGTAGTCGGAGAGCAGCAAGCCCACCGTCAGGACAAATACCACCCACGCATACGCTTGCACGTCTTTTTGCGTCGTCGAAATGTCGGCCGTCGTGGGCTCAGCGTGCGTGAACATGAGTCGTCTCCTTCGTGTCCAGCTTGTCTCTTACGCCGTGCGTAGCGGCAGGTTCTTCACGCCGGCGTTGCGGTTCGGCGCCATGCCGTTGGCCGCGAGCGTCTCGTCGGCCGTTTCGTACTGCACGCCGATGCGGTAGATGTCGCGCGCTTCCATGCCGGAGGCAATCTCGCGGCCCAGTTCGCGCGCCACGCGTACGCACTGTTCGATCTGCTGCACTGAAGTCATCCTGTTGCCGTGCTGGTCGATGATCGTGTCTTCGATGCCGCAGCGCGGATGCAGGCCCATGGCCATCGCCATCATGTTGAACGGCAACACGTTCTTGAGCAACGACTCCGCCGTGAGCGTACAGCCGTCCGGCGCGCGGTGCACGAAGTTAAAGAAGTTGAACGGATTCGGGCCATCGAAGCCTCCGCCAATACCGATCCATGTCAGGTTGAGCGGGCCCTTGTAGGCACCCTTGCGCACGAGACGATCGAGTGTCTCGAGCGCATGGATGCCCGTGAGCTGGAAGTGCGGCTGGATGCCCGAGGCCTGCAGGCGACGCAGGTGCTCCTCGACCCAGGCCGGACCCGCAGGTACCGTCATTTCGCTGTAGGCAGCCATCAGCGCGGGGTTGGACAGCGACGTGCCTTCCAGGTACGCGGGATAGAGCAATTCCATGATGTTCATCTGCGTGGTGTTGATCGCGACCGTCACCTGATCGGGCTTCGGGTCGAGATCGGCCAGCATGTGGCGCGTGTCGTCGGACAGCCACTTCGCGGCCTGGCCGTCATCTTCCGGTGCAAACGAGATCGAGCCTCCGACCTGGATGATCATGTCAGGCACGGCCGCGCGCACACCGGCGATGAGTTCGTTGAATTTCGACAGACGCTTGGAGCCCTTGCCATCCAGTTCACGCACGTGCAGATGCAGGACGGTCGCGCCGGCGTTGTAGCAGTCCACGGCCTTCTGGATCTGCTCCTGCATCGTCACCGGAATGTCTTCCGGAAAATCCTCAGGCATCCATTCCGGGCCGTACGGAGCGGTCGTGATGACGACCTTGTCCTGGTTCTCGGGGTGCAGCGAATCGTCGAGGAATTGCATCGTGTTCTCCAATAAGGGGACGGTATTCCGACGCTCGCGGCACGGCTGCCGCATGAAAACTGGTCGGAACATGATGAACCGTTGAGGCCCACAATACGGCAATCCTGCGTTACACTTTTGTGATTGGACGCCATTCTTTTAGTATTTCATGCCACTGCGCGTTAACACCGACGTTAGCGCGCAGTGGGCATTTTCACTACCGGACGGCGAGGGGTAGCCCGTCCGACGCGCGCGGAGGCTTGTTGATGGAATCGATGCTGCGATCGGTAGCCATGAGCGGCTATTTCGACGTGACGCGGCGGCTCGGACTGAACCCGGTCGAGCTTGCGCAGCAGGTCGGGATCGATACCGCGGCGCTTGCGAATCCGGACGATCGCATTCCGGCCGCCGCCGCGTGCCGGCTGCTGGAAGTGACGGCCGAAAAGGCGTCGTGCCCGACCTTCGCGCTGCAGATGGCCGAGACCCGGCAGAAATTCGGTACGGGTGTGGTCAATGTCCTGCTCGCCCACAAGCGCACGCTGCGCGAGGTGTTGCTGGCGACGGCCGAATACCGGCATCTATTGAACGAAGCCCTGGCTGTGTACGTCGAGGACGTAGGCGAAACGGTCACCATCCGTGAAGAATTGGTCGTCGAACCGGGTACCCCAACGAATCAGGCGATCGAACTCGCGGTCGGGGTCCTGTGGCGCCACTCCAGCGCGCTGCTCGGCGATCACTGGAAACCACGCTCCGTTCATTTCGTGCATCAGGGACCGAAAGACCTGACGTTTCATCGACGATTCTTCGGCTGCCCGCTGGAGTTCGGCAGCGATTTCAACGGCTTTGTGTGTGCGGCCGCCGAACTCGACTACCCGAATCCTGCCGCCGACCCGGAACTGGTGCGATATGCCGAGAGCCTCGCGGATTCACTCAACGCGGCGGGTGTCGATTCGACCGCGCTGGAAGTGCGCAAGGCAATCTACTTGCTGCTGCCCCTCGAGCAGGCCACCGTCGAGCTGGTTGCCCGCCACTTACGTCTGAGCGTTCGCACCATGCAGCGCCAACTTGAAGTGGCGCATACCAGCTTCTCGCATCTGGTCGAGGAAGTCAGGCGCGAACTGGCCGTGCGCTATATGAGCAACCCGCGCTATCCCATCGGGCGAGTTTCCGCACTGCTAGGCTATTCACAGCAGGGCTCCTTTACGAACTGGTTTAATTCACGCTTTGGCGTGACGCCGCGCGACTGGCGCAATAGCCATTTGAAATGACGGCAGTGTGCCTGCGAAGATTTCGGCCGCGACGGCCTGTTCTCTATCGGACGTCCAACGCCATGAGTTTTGGGAATTTGACAGAAATTCCAGTAATGGATATTATGTCTAAATGCCAAATCCATCCAAAGAGCAGCAACTTCTGGTCGAGCAACTGAAGCAGGTAGCGAAAGGGTTGGGAGAAACCTTCGCGCCATTCTGCGAGGTGGTGGTCCACGATCTGCTGCATGCCGACCACGCAATCGTCGCGATCCACAACAACCTGTCGGGAAGGGAGGAGGGCGACCCCGTAACCGAGTTGGGTCTCGCACGGATTGCAGACGAGACGTATCCGCAGGTCATCGCAAACTACGGCAACCTGTTCGCCGACGGCCGGCAAGTAAAAAGCACGTCAATCGGCATCAAGGACTCTGCCGGCCGCTATGTGGCCGCACTTTGCCTCAACGTCGATCTAACGCTGTTTGGCACCTTGCAAAACATGCTCGGCCAGTTCGTGAGTACCGATGACACGGCGGGCGTCAAGGAGTCTCTCGACCCGCCGGGCGCGGATGGAATCAGGCAGCGCATCGACCAGTTCGCCGCCCGCCTCGCGACTACGCCGCGAGCGTTGAAGGCGGCAGAGCGGCGCGCGCTCATGAACGAGCTTCGGGAGTCAGGCAGCATGGAAGTGCGGCGTGCGATGGAAATCGTCGCGCTCCATTTGGGCGTATCGCGAGCGACGGTGTACAACGATGCCAAATGACGCGCGCTTAGTACTGCTAGACAAAAACGTCGTCGAGTCTCTGTTGCTCCCTGACGATGTGCTCGCGGCGGTACGCGAAGCCTTGGTTCTACACAGCCAACGAGAAGGGCGTGTTTTTCCGGTCGTCCGGGAGCGGCTTGCCACGGGCGGTGTATTTGGCATCAAGTCGGGCGACGTACCGGCTCAAAACCTGCTTGGCTTTAAGGCCGCGGGGTTCTGGCCAGGCAACCGGGGGCTCGGTGGTGAGACTCACCAGGCCACGATCGTTTTGATCGACCCCGCAACCGGACGCCCCGCTTGCATCGTCGACGGCAACGCGGTAACGACCCTGCGCACCGGCGCGGCAGGCGGTTTGGGCTTGCAGCAACTTGCTCGCCCTGACAGTTCGAGCGTTTGTCTGTTCGGCACAGGCGTGCAAGCCAAGGTGCAGTTGACGTTCGCTCTCCGGCTCATGCCAACGCTGGAAAAAATCCGCTATGTGACCGCGACGGGTGAGCGGGATCCGGCATTTGAAGCGTCCTTCGCCGCTCGTTGCGACATCGCGCTGGCGCCGGAGCGCAATGCTGCGGTTGCGCAGAGCGACGTGGTCATCACTGCGACGCCAGGCGCCGCAGCGCTCTTCGATCTGGAGGCGGTACGGCCAGGAACGCACCTGAACTGCGTGGGTGCCGACACCAAAGGAAAACGTGAGCTTCCCGATGGTCTTCTGCAGCGCGTTCACCTGTTCGTCGACGATCGCACGCAAGCGAGCCAGATCGGCGAGGCCCAGTGGGCGCCCGATACACCGAGCATCGAACTCGGCGATCTGTTGACCAACCATGCTCAATTCAATCGCGGGCGCGATGACATCACCGTATTCGACATGACGGGTCTCGCGCTTCAAGACTTGACCGTCGCCCGCATGCTGTTTGACCGCGCTCGCGAGTCAAATCTTGGCAGCGCACTTTCATGGCCGTGGTGACAGGCCGGGACCCACGCGTCGTCCGACGCACCGAACTATTGATGGAATGACATGCTGAATCTTCCGACTTACATGGACGTTGCCGCCGCCGCAAAGCGAATCGAAGGCAAGGCGAACCGGACTCCTGTCATGACTTCGCGCACAGCCAACGAGGAGATGGGCGCCGAAGTTTTCTTCAAGTGCGAAAACTACCAGCGCATGGGCGCATTCAAGTTCCGCGGTGCGATGAACGCGCTGTCGAAATTCGACGAGCGCCAGCGTGCTGCCGGCGTGGTTGCCTTTTCCTCCGGCAATCATGCGCAGGCCATCGCGCTGTCGGCGAAACTGCTTGGGATTCCCGCGACCATCGTCATGCCGCTCGATGCTCCCGCCGCCAAAGTCGCAGCGACCAAAGCTTATGGTGGAAACGTGGTGACCTACGACCGTTATACCGAAGATCGTGAAGAGATCGGCCGGAACCTCGCTGTTAAACACGGAATGACGTTGATTCCGCCGTACGACCATCCGGATGTCATCGCAGGCCAGGGCACCGCAGCCAAAGAGCTGATCGAAGAGGTCGGGAGCCTCGACGCGTTGTTTGTCTGTCTCGGTGGCGGTGGCTTGCTGTCAGGATCGGCGCTCGCGGCGCGCGAACTTGCGCCGGACTGCAAGATTTATGGCGTGGAGCCGGAGGCTGGCAACGACGGTCAGCAATCGTTCAGATCCGGCTCAATCGTTCACATCGAGACCCCGAAGACGATCGCAGATGGCGCTCAGACCCAGCATCTGGGCCAATATACCTTCCAGATCATCAAGCGGGATGTCGATGACATTCTTACCGCTACGGACGATCAGCTAGTGGCCTGCATGCGATTCTTCGCAGAGCGTATGAAAATGGTCGTCGAACCCACCGGTTGTCTCGGCTTCGCGGCAGCGCGTGAAATGAAGAGCCAGTTGCAGGGCAAGCGGGTCGGTGTGATTGTGAGCGGCGGCAATGTCGATATGGAGCGGTACAGCGCCTTCCTTGCCGGCTAGAACCAGCCTATCAAACCGGGGGCAAACGCGGTGGCGTGGCCCCAGTCATTTTTTTGAACCCAGCGCCGTTCGTCCGCGCCATTGGTCAGTACGCGACGGTGGCACTGCCCTGTCTCTGACCCACTAAATTTCCGCCTGGCACCGCGTAGACAAGACATCAAGCGCGAACCACGCTCACTCCGGCGGCTTCGAGTGCGTCTGTCAACGCGGTATCGGTCTCCCGCTCGACCACGATCGTCTGCGCAAGCGTCACGTCGCCTATCGAATAGGCCGACGCGGCATTGAGCTTGTCCATCGAAGCCAGCACGACGGTCTCAGCCGCCCGTGCGGCAAGCGCTCGTTTCACATAGGCCTCTTCGAGATCGCCCGTACTCAACCCCGCCGTGGGATGAACGCCGGTGACGCCCATGAAGTAGATATCGGCGTGGATGTGCGACATGGCTTCGATCGCTGCTGCACCGACGTTCACGATCGAGTGCTTGTACAGCCGGCCGCCGATCATGATCACGTCAATCGACGGATGATCGACCAGCGCAACCGCAACCGTCGGACTGTGCGTGACGACAGTCGCCGCCAGCGAGCGGGGGATGTGCTTCACGAGTTCGGCGGAGGTCGTTCCGCCATCGATGATGACAATCTGCCCCGGCGCAATCATGGACGCGGCCGCGATGCCGATGGCGCGCTTGCCTGTCGACTCGAGCGCACGTCTTTCCGAGAACGAAGCAACCGCCGACGAGGCGGGTAACGCCCCGCCGTGAACCCGTTGCAGCAGTCCCTCGGCAGCCAGTTCGCGCAGGTCGCGCCGGATGGTGTCCTCCGACACGCCGAAGGTCGCCGCTAGCGGTGCGGCCAGCACCTGTCCGTCTTGAGCCAGCAATTGCAGGATCGTCTGCTTGCGTTGTGAGGTCAACATGGGTTTGCACGTTTTTTCTTGATATTGCACGAAACTGCACGATATCATGAGTGCTCCTCTTTCGCTAGTTGGAGCATTCCGTGACTGCAACGCAAGACCGTGTGCGCATCATCGATACCACCGTGCTGTCGGACGATTGGTATGTGTTGAAGAAGACCACCTTCGATTTCCAGCGGCGCGATGGCAGCTGGCAGCGGCAGAGCCGCGAAACGTACGATCGCGGCAACGGTGCGACGATCCTGTTGCTCGACCGCGCAAGGAGGACGGTGATACTGACTCGCCAGTTCAGGTTGCCGGCATTCGTGAATGGCCACGACGGGATGATGCTGGAAGCTGCGGCGGGGCTGCTCGACAACGCGTCGCCGGAGGAGCGTATCCGTGCCGAGGCAGAGGAGGAAACGGGCTATCGGGTGCGCGACGTGCAGAAGGTGTTCGAGGCGTACATGAGCCCGGGCTCGGTGACGGAGAAGCTGCACTTTTTCATCGCTGAATACGACGCAGCGTCGCGCATCGGTGCTGGCGGCGGCATCGAAGCCGAGGGAGAGGATCTCGAAGTGATCGAGCTAACGCTTGACGAGGCGCTCACGGCAGTGCGCCACGGGGAAATCGTGGATGCCAAGACGATCATGCTTTTGCAGCATGCGGCGCTGAGCGAACTGATGGAGCCGCGTACAAAATGAGTCCACAACTGATCCTTATTGCCGGCCCGTATCGCAGCGGCACGCAGGGCGACCCCGAACGCATCGCACTGAACCTCAAGCGGCTGGAACAGAGCGCGCTGCAAGTCTATCGGCGAGGCCATATGCCGATGATCGGCGAGTGGGTGGCGCTTCCTTTGGCGGCCGTGGCCGGTTCGCAAGCGCTCGACGATGCAATTAGCGAGGCATTCCTGTATCCGGTCGCCGCCCGGCTGATTGAGCAGTGCGACGCCGTGTTGCGCATTGAAGGCGAATCGACCGGCGCGGACAATGACGTGCGGCTAGCGCGTCAGCTCGGCAAGCCAGTGCATTGGAGCGTCGACGATATACCGGCTGCCCACGGACCTTCCTCCTGAACGCAGCGCGCTACCGCGCTTCCTTCTGATGTTCCTCCGCCAGCACCGCGCGCGAGGTGTCGCCCATCAGATACCGGGCGCCGCTCCCGCGCCGTTGGACAATGTCTTCGGGGTTGTAGAGCGCGCACGATTTCAGTGACAGGCATCCGCAGCCCACGCAGGACGCCAGTTGGTCGCGCAACGCGATCAGCCCGTCTATGCGTTGCTGGAGCAGAGGCTGCCACGCGCGTGAGAGACGCTCCCAATCGTGTTTGGTCGGCGTGCGCTGCCCGGGCAAGGTATCGAGAGCGGAGCGAATCTCCGAGAGGTCCAAACCCACTGCCTGCGCCGCGCGGATAAAACCGATCCGGCGCAGCGTGTCCCTCCGGTACTGACGATGACCGCCGTCGGTCCGGGTACTGCTGACCAGTCCTTGCGCCTCATAGAACCGGATCGCGCTCGGCGCCACGCCCGAGCGTTTTGCAAGCTCGCCAATGGTGAGGATCGTCTCGGTCATGAAGCATCCAGGTATTTTCGCTTGACTTAAAGTCTACTTTAACTTTGACAATGAGGCTTCCTTCCTGTGATCGTGAGACCGCAACATGCCAAACGACGCTGTTCGCCTCAAACTGCGTGAGCTTCTGGACGCCAATGCACGCTTTAGCCTTGCGGCTAGAGGCACGACCAACCATTGTCCGATGGCGCTGGTTGCATTGGCCGAGATGGGGGCGTCGACAGCCCGCTTGCAGGCGTTCTTCGATATGTGGGAGCGCGAGTACGCGTTGACTGCGCCGCGTGTCGAGACGGTTATTTCGCGCGATGAATGGGCGCAGCATGTGGGCGAGAGTTCGGCGTTCGGGTCGTTGCGGCTTTGCTTTCTCGGCTGGATCGCTGACGTCGGCTACCTTCCTGTGATGACTGCGGTATTCGAAGAGATTCCCTTCGCTCCGGCAAGCGGTGCATTCCATGCGCTGATCCGGCTGGCTTACGGCATCGAGGCAGCGCACGCCGGCGAGATTGCCGCCGGTCTCGCAGCGTTGGTGTCGTCGCATCTGTATGTTGACGCACCCATCGACGCAAGGGACCCTGCAGTGAGTGCTACGGCGGGATTCGAACGCGTTGCCAAGGCGATGGGCGAGGGCGTTGTCGCCGGCAATTCCATCACATCGCGGTTGCGCGCCGTTGCTGCGGACGTGCGATTCAAGGAGGCCCTGCTGGTGCCGCCTGCAGCTTCGCCGTTGCTCGACGAACTCGCTCGGGCGACGATCAATGCGTATTGGCGGCGCCCCGACTTCACCGTGCTGCACACCGTGACCGGGACGCACGCTGCACGAATCGTCTTCGCCGAGTTGCCGGAGACGCTGGTCAACCGGTTACTGCCGGGCTTCTGGGTGGCACTGTGCGCCGCCTATGCAAGCGTCGGGACGGGGGCCAGCGTTCGGACCGGGGCGGATACGCGGGACGTCGCACTTGACTGGCGTGAGGTGTGCCGGATGGCGGTCGCTTCGGACGACGACCACGTGATCAAGATGACCTACACGTGCCTGTGCGAAGACCGTCGATCTCCATCGCCGCTGTACCTCGCGTCCGCAACGAGGCTGGTATCGGCATCGCTGGTGGAATCGGACTCTGCGCGAAGATAGGGATGCACTGCAGATGGTCGCTCATAAACTGGCCAGGCTGCCCTTACGCCTCACGACGGATGTTGGCGCCGGTACTCTTGCGTAACTCCACCGTACCCATACCCCGTCGCGCTGCACTCGACCACATGAACGTTTGAATGCGGATGGGCGTTGCCTAAAAGCTTCGACAGTAGTTCGAACGCGGCCTTGTGATAGTCCGCGATCTGAAACCTGGTGTTCGTCCCTTCCGCAATCGACACCGTCAGGCGGAACGAGTTTTTAGCGAGTTCGGCGAGCGAGCGTTCATTGATGAACCAGTGTTCGGGCGCAAAGTACTGAATCGCCACTGTCGTGTTCAGCGGCTTCTTGTCGAGCAGCGAACACGTAAGGCAGGTCAGTTCGCGCGCTACCGTCCGGGAAAGTTCTGGATTGGCCGTACCGGAGAGATTCATCTGGGGTCGGGTGCCAAGCCGTGGGACAGACGTGCGATTGCAGGCAGATGCCGGCTATGTGCGTATGCAAGCCACGTGCAAGCCGGGTGGGCGTAGAATGCCAGCCTTCCAGGACATTACCCGAGAGTCGAGCCGCCTCATGAACGAACCGCGCAAGAAGAACCCGACCTTTGGCATCGCCGTGTTTATCGTGATCGCGGTATTGCTGGTGATTGCGACGCTTCTCTACAACGCGATCAGCGGCAAGCGCGAGTTCGACCGCGAGAACGCCGAGACCCCGGTCGTTGCTTCAACCGCAGCAGCGGCAGCCGCTGCGAGCGGCGCGTCGCAATGATGCGCTAAGCGAGGCGCGCAAGCGGTTGTGTACGTACGCACCGCTTTAGCGCCGCTTTGCCTCCATTATGCGAGCCTAACCCAAGCTCGCTTACTCGTCCGGTAGCCGGATCACGCTCGCGTCCTTGCGGATCAGGTTGGCTGCCGCAAGCATCTGCTTGCACTGGTGCGCGAGCAGTTTCAGTTCATGCACGGCGTCTGCAGAGTAGTCCGCCGATTTCTCGGCTTCGACCACCATTGCATCGAGTTCGCGCCCGAGCTGTTTGGTGAGCTCGACCTGCTCGGCCGGCGCTGCCGTGCCGGCCTCGGCTTCGGTGAGGTTGTCCCGCACCACGCTGAGCACGCGTTGCAGCGGTTGCAGGGAGATGCTCTCCTGCTGCTGTGCCGAGGTCCGCAACAAGGGCGCGGCCGCCGTGATCTGCGAGGCCAGCGCGTGACTGCGCACCAGCAGATCGTTGAGCTCAGGGACAAACTTCTGTGCCGCCTTTGGCTCCAGCATCATCCGCTGGAATGCCTGTCCCAGATTGGCAAATGCCACATGCACGTTTTTGCGTGCGAGGCGGTAACGGTAGTCGCGCTCGAGCGCAACCGCTGCGGCAGAGGCGGCGGGCGTGGTTGGCGCGGCAGATGCGGCTGCCGGGGTGGGTGACGAGGCTGGCGGGGTTGGCGGGGTTGGCGGGGCTAAAGGGGCCGCCGAGCCAGGTGCGCTTGATGTACCGCCGCCGCTCGCCCCAACCGAAGCAAGCTTCGCCGCCCCAAAGCTCGCCCCGCCAAATCCTGCGGCGCCGAAACTCCCCGCCGGGTCCGCCATCGCTGCCGCGGGTGCGCGTGCACCGGCCTCGGTCACGACCGCCGTGGCGACCGGAACCGGCTTGCCACCCCACCACCAGCTTGCTTCCAGATATTGCCGGGTCGCAGCAATCATGCTGTTGACGAGCTTGCCCATCAACCGGTATTCCCAGTAGGGGAACAGGTGGCTGGCAGCAATCGCTATCGCGCAGCCGACCACCGTGTCGATGGCCCGCTCGCCGATGATGCGCATGCTGCCCGGCGCAAGCAGGTGGAACATCAGCAGCACGTACGCCGAGGTGAACACGACGCTCGCCGTGTAGTTGAAGAGCAGCAGGCTGTAGCTCATCACCATCGAGGCAAACATCACGACCAGCAGGATGTGCGGTTCCTTCACGAACACCATCAACGCGATACTCGCCGCGCAGCCGATCAGCGTGCCGATAATCCGCTGTCCGTTACGCTGCTTGGTGAGCGAATAGCCGGGCTTCAGAATGATGACGGTGGTCATCACGATCCAGTACGCATTGGTGAGCGGTAACAGCCGCCCGAGCCAGAAGCCGACGGCCACCGCGATCGTCACGCGCAACGCGTGACGGAAGCTCGGCGAGGCCATGGTCAGGTTCGAGAAGATCTGCCCGAACGGCACCCGCCGGCTCGACACGAAGCGCGTCAGCGCCTGGTCGAGGCGCAGTTCGGTTTCGGTGGTGCGGGCTTCGCTGGAGAGGCTCTTGCGCATCTTGTCGATCAGGCGCGTCGCGCTCCAGATGCGCCGGAAGGTAGCCGACACCGCCGAATACGCTTCCGGGTTCTTCGCCGGCATATCGTGCTTGCGCATCAGCTCGATTTCGAACTCGATGGCGCGCAATTCGGCCTTTACATTGACGCGGTTGCGCGGCGGCTGGTTCTGCAGCACGGCGAGGCCGATTTCTTCGAGGTCGGCCGCCGCCTTGCGGATCAGGTCGCGATAGAACGTCAGCATGTCCGAGCCGCCGAAGGTGTTGCGCACCATCGGGTAATCGGTATGGGCGCCGACGAACAGTTCGTGCAGGTCGACCGTGTTGATGAACAGGTTGAACAGCATGGCGCGGCGCGGTTCGAGCTTGCCGGTCTTGAGCTTGGGCAGGTTGCGCAGCACGATGTCGCGCGCCGCGTCCTGACGCTCGACCGCGGCGATCTGCTTGGCGACCAGATTGCGGTAGCACTCGTCGAGCTCGTTATCGAGGTCGTAGAAGTCGGACCGTGCGAGCAGATAGTCCGCGCAGGCGAACACACTTTCGGCGAGCGCCTGCTGTTCGATGCGGTGCATCTGCCAGCGGCTCACAAAGGTGGACCAGTAGGTGTACCACAGACCGCCTGCCAGAATCCAGGCTGCGTTGACGAGTGCCTGCAGCGGGGTGAAGTGCTCTTCAAGCGTCATGATCATCATGAAGAGCGTGGCGAAGCTGATCTGCGGCCAGCGGTTGCCATACACGACGATCAGCGAGAGCACGAAAGTGAGCGGCACCACCGTGCACCACAGGGCGACCGGGTTGACGGTGGCGAGGCCGGTAGCGAGCGCCGACAGGAAGCCGATCACGCTACACGCCAGCATTTCGTTGTGCTTGTACTTGAGCGGACCCGGCATGTCGACCACGCATGCGCCGAGCGCGCCGGTCGCAATCGTGAAGCCTAGCTCCTGATCGTGGAACAGCAGCAGGCAAATGACGGCCGGTAACGAGACGCCGACCGCGATCCGCAGGCCGCCATAAAAGTACTGGCTATATAGGAATTTTTTGATCTCGACCGAATAGCGCATCGACTGCCTGGAGTTTTCGTACCACGACAAAAATGAGACTGCAGGGAAGCCCCAAACCGGTGATGAGTCTAACTGATTTTATGGCTCATCTGACCTCGTCCGTTCGGCCAGCTTATGTCGTGTCGATGCGTTTGCTATGCTGTTCTTCAAGCGTCGTGCGAAGGGTTGCCGGCGCGGCTCAGCCGGGCATGCTGTTCGCCTGCGCCGTCGCGACGGCGCGCTCGCGCAAGGTTTTGCGGTACCACAGCGTCCAGACCATCAGCGCGCCGTAAATGCCGTAGCCGATGAAAGGCGAGATCACCAGGAAGCGCTCGATCGGCCAGGTCCACGCCATCCAGGAGCGTAAGAGCGTCTCTCCTGTGAGACCCACGCCCCACACTGCGGTCATCATACGCATCGCCGTGGCGAAGGAAGGGCGCTCGTCGATCAGCGCGGTGAGCCGCGCGGCGCCGTCCGCCTGTTCGCGGGCCACCGTGGCGCGGGCCAGATAGAAGATGAGTGGGCGGCGCAGCGGCAGCGAGAGCAGAAACGCCACGCCGATCGCACCGGACACCAGCGATTCGCGTAGCAGCAACATGCGCGGGCTGCCGCCCAGCGCCATCGCGCAGATCGACAGCACAATGCCTGCCAGCACGATCACGCTAAGTGCGTCGACGCGCCTGAAGCGCGCCAGTTCGACGAGGCTCCAGATCACCGGCGGCACGGCCGAGGCGATCAGGCCGCCGGTCTCGCCCCAATGGGGCGCCGCGAACCGGTAGGCTAGCCACGGCAGCAGGAAGTTGACTACCAGCTCAAGCAGGAAAGCAGGGCGCAGTTTCATATTAATTTACGTTGTAAGCGATAGATGCGAGTATCGGCGAGGTCGCAACGTTCGGCAACTTTTTTTGTGCATCGGTTCGGCTTGCCGATAGTGCTTTGCGTGGCGCTCGCGAGAGTCCCGCCGCGCCGCGCTCCGCGGGTTTCGTCGTGCGAGACGGCCGCCGGGTGCGTGTGTACACTTGCGGTTCGTTGCTCCCTATCCACGCCATGACACCCCGTTATCCGATCCCGCCCAATGAAGTCGAACTGACCGCCGTCCGCGCGCAAGGGGCGGGCGGGCAGAACGTCAACAAGGTTTCCAGTGCGATTCATCTGCGCTTCGATGTGCGTGCGTCGTCGCTGCCCGACGTTCTGAAGATGCGCTTGCTCGCCCTGTCGGATCGCCGGCTCACGCGCGATGGCGTGGTCATCATCAAGGCGCAGGAACATCGCACCCAGGAGATGAATCGTGCCTCAGCGCTGGCGCGGCTCGACGAACTGATTCAGAGCGTCAGCGTGACCCGCACCCCGCGCGTCGCCACCCGCCCGACGCGCGCCTCGAACCGGCGCCGGCTCGATACCAAGGCGCGGCGCGGCGAGATCAAATCGGGGCGCTCGCGAGTGGAAGATTGAGCGAGGGAGGCGGGGAGGGCTGTGGCTCAGCGCCTGCGCGGGCTGGGCGTGCTGCGGGCGCCGGGAATGAAATCGACGCACAGTATGATGGTCTTGCTGTCGCGCTCGAGCGTGACGGCAGCCGTGTAGCAATCTTCGCCGTCGATCAGCGAGTAGTGCGGCCCCATCATGGCGACCCGGCCCGGTGCGGCCAGCGCATGCTTGAAGTAAGCCCGGCGCGACCAGTTGCTGCGCGTCGTCGCCAGAAGCGGTGCGAGCCGCTGGGGAGGCGGCGGCACGGAAGGGGCGCAGATGGACGGCAGGGTTTGCTCGCCCTGGTCGTCGGTGACGAACACGCGGCGCGCTTCGGGAATCGGAAACACGAGTTGTGCTGCCTGCGCCAGGTCGCCGCTCGCGGCGAAGCGGTGGGATGCCGCCAGCACTGCTTCGGCAAAGCCCTCGAAGCCGAGGCGTTGGTGGCGCGCGTGCTTGCGTTCGAAGTCGGCGAACTTGCGCCACATCGAGTCGATCAGTGCGGGTACCTTTGCACATGCCGCCTGCACGGAGCCCTTCGGCTGGCCGAGCCAGAAGCCCTGCACGAAGTCCACGTCGGCCTGCATCAGGATCATCAGTTCGTCGTCGGTTTCGACCCCTTCGGCCAGCACCAGCGTTCCCGACTGATGCAGCATGGCGATCAGGTGGCCAATCAGCGACTCGTCGCCCTGGCGTTTGCCGGCGCGCGCCACCAGCGAGCGGTCCAGCTTGACGATGTCGGGACGGAAGCGCCACACCCGGTCGAAGTTCGAGAAGCCGGTGCCGAAGTCGTCGATCGCAATCAGAAAGTCGCGCGGCTGGGACGCGGCCAGCATGCTGGCGACGGCCGATTCGTCGTCGGCCGGCTGCTCGAGCACCTCGATCACAATGCGTTCCTGCGGCAGTCCGAAATGTGATGACAATTCGTCGATAAAGGCCCGTTGCGGCCAACCGGTTTCGAACACCTGTGGCCGGGTGTTGAGGAACAACCAGCCGACCGGAACGTTTTGCTCCATGAAGTTGGCGACGTGCAGGCAGCGGGCGATCCGATCCAGCTCGCGCGCCTCGCTCGCCGAACGGGTGCCCGAGAACAGCACGTCGGGCGAGACCGGTAGCCCGACCGGGTCGACGGCGCGCAACAGCGCTTCATAACCGACGATGCGTTGATGGGTAATGGACAGCACGGGCTGAAACACGCTGTGCAGCGTGAGGGCCCGCCATGTGGCGGTCCAGCCGGATTCTTCGTGCACCAGGTGGGGCAGAAGGCCGCTGAGCGTCAGTTCTTCGACTGTGGGCATGGTGGCGTGGTCTCAGGCGTGCGATGCGATGCGCAACGAAGTCCTGCGCCGCACCGGCACGCAGGCCGTGGCGTTGGCAGGGCGAAGACGCTGCCCGAAGAGACGGAGCTCGATTCCAGCCACGCTGGCCTCCGACTGATTGGTCGAAAAACAGTCTAGCAGCTCGAACTTCGCGTGAATGTACGGGTTATCACACTCGCACAAAGCCCGCTGCCATATGGGTTCAACGCTAGCACGCGGGTGCGGCGGATGCACGCCAAACTCCAGGCTGCGTCCTCGGCGGTCCGGTGTGCTGCGTCCTTTGTGCAGATGTTTGCGGCGCTCGCCTACCACCTGCGCATTGTCGAATTCGCCTGCCGGATCTGCCTGCCGTAAGCGCTGCGCCAGCAGGTTTGCCACCCGGCAGGTATCCTGCTGATTTCCAGGACGGAGCTCAGCATGACGGAAATTGCGGTAGTGGCAATCTCAGTGGCAAAACCGGGTCATGAAGAGAAATTGCGCGTGGCGCTTGAAGGTATCGTCGGTCCGACACGCAAGGAGCCGGGCGCGCTTCAGTACGACCTGCATCGCGATGTAAGCGAGCCGCGCCGCTTTGTGTTCGTCGAACGTTGGGAAAGCAGGGAGGCGCTTGCCGCGCACGCGAAGTCAGCCCATATCGAGGCCTACATAAAGGCCGTCGCGGATTGGGTCGAACATTCGGAACTTCGCGTCATAGAGAAGATTGCCTGACGCGGGATCTTGTCTGCCAGGGCGGCAGCCAGTCAGGCAACGCAGGCGGTCAGTCGGGCGGGACGCCGCGCGAGGCAAGCGGCGGCCGTTGCAGCCAGCCCGCCCGCCGTGTGTGACTGGCGCTTAGTGCGTCGACTGCGGGACGTCGAGGATCAGGATGATGGTCCAGTCCGCATCGCCGTCGTGGTGATACTGTCGTTCCGCGACGATAAACGGTTGCTGTTTGCCGTCCGGGCCGAGAAACAATACGTCGCCTTCCATCGGCAGGCATTCAACCGGCGGCAATGCCAGATACGCTTCCTGACCGCCGCGCGGCATCAGCTTTTCGATTTTGCGGGATGCTGCTTCGGTCCATTCGATGTCCAGCTGGATGTTGCTCATTCTGTCCTCCGCACCAAGGTGCGCACGGGTTGGGGGTGGTTCTTCGGTGCGCGACTTTAGCATACCGTCAGTCGACCCCGGACAACAAAAAGCCGAAGCCGGCATGACCGGGTTCGGCTTGACATCGTAGCGACTGGAGCGGGCCTGCCGCCGCCAGCCGAGCTTACTCGCTCGCTGCCTTATCCATCTTCATGTTCATGGCCGGCTTCTTGTGATGCGGGGCCATCTTGTGATGTTTGGCCGGCATGGCGGGCTTCTCGCTCTCCATGGCTTGCTGCTGGGATTGCAGCTGTTGCGCACGTTGCTCGACATCGGCTGCCTTGGCCGGATCGGTGCTCATCATGACGCCGTTGTCCTGCGCATACGCGGTGCCCGCCAGGGCCGAGAGGGAAACCAGGATCGCCAGGGACACTTTCTTCATCTTTACCTCCGTAGAGTGGTTGTGGCTGATTACTGCCTGTCCGATCGGAAGGACAATGCATTCTAGCGAGCAATATCCGCTCCAACAGAATCTTTGTAACAGGTTTGACAGATAGTTACATTTGGTTACGTTTGCGCCGTCTCGCCGAAATGTTAAACCTCGTCATAACGGATGTTATTGCCACATGGACATGCTAGTTCCTCGTCTATCGGCACAAGCTACGAGGTGCAGGCCCGAGGTGTTCGCGCCGCTCTTGAGGCAGCAAGAAAAGCCGAAAAGCAGCAGCCAGGATATCAGTATGCACAACTGAATAAATACCAGGAGGCGAGCCCCCGTTTTGCGGGGGCTATGCCGTCTCAGAACCAGCCGAGCAGGCGGTACACGTGAAACTGCGCGATACCGATCAGTTCATGCAGCGCGAGCTCCGCGCTTACCAGATTCTCATATCGCGGCAGCAGGCCGATGCGTACCTGGCGTGTATTTGAGATAACCGGCTCAGGCGCGAGTCCGAAGCGGTGGAAGTCGAGCAGGGCGCGCCGCATGTGGTAGGCCGAGGTGACGAGGATCAGCGAGTCGTAGGGGGTTGACTGCAGGAGTGCCGCCACATTGCGGGCGTTTTCGTAAGTGTTGAGGCTGCGGTTCTCTAGAACGATGTCCGGGCGCGGCACCTGCTTTCTCAGCAGGTAGGGCAGGTAGGTGTCGGCCTCCGAGGCTTCGTGGTGCTGTGGGTTGCCCCCGCTGACGATCACGCTGCAGTTCGCGCCGCTTCGTTTGCATGCCGAATAGATGGCGGCACTCGTCGCGATGCGTGCCAAGGCGTCTTTTTTGGGCACCAGCTGGTTAGTGTCGTCGTAGTAGGTGCCGCAGCCCAGCATCACGATCGTGGTGCGTGCAGCGTAGGTTGCCGGTGCGACGGCGCGTTGACTGCGCTGGGCCCGGTCGAGTAACGGTGCGCTCAACCAGCCCGCTGCCAGCGCCCAGAACAGGGCGAAAGCGGCGCATGCGAGGGGGAGGCGCGCCCGCGGCCTTAGCACGATTGCTGCAAAAAAAAGCGCCAATAAAGTGAATAGAATCAATTTAAATGGGGTAACGTATAGTTTTTGGGGATATTCACGCTGCCGCTATCGCGCCATGTCGGTCGCATCACAGGCTCGTGAAGGGAACGCTAACACGCGGTTCGAACGGGGACCTCAAAAATACGGAATAACAGGTGGCGCCTGGCGGGAGACGGTGACATCGCCCTTGCGATGAGGCTCTCCGCCATGGGTGGGTGCTACGCGCGTCACTGGTGGCGCGGTGATGTGCTGCGCAAAGATGTGTCATGGCTGCACTTTAAGAAAGAAGTGAGATGACCACGTATTCCAACGAAGCAGTTCTTGAAGCGCTGCGGCGGGCGCAGTATCGCCAGGTCCCGTGGGCCCGGCGTCCGGGAGTATTCGAATATTTGCGCGCGCTCGGCTTGATGGAGACGGTCCGGCAACGCACCGTCGCACCCGCTCCGGGTTTTCATGCGCCGGTCGACATCGCTGTGTTGACCGATCGGGGACGGGCCGAGTTTGCCCGCCTCGAACGCGACGAGCGATCGCTGAACTGGACTGCGCGCAAGATGACCGATTACGTTGCCGCGGAACACCGCACGGCCGATCTGGAAGTTCGTCCGTAGCTGCGCCGCTTTCGGGCAGGGTCCGGGTGCCAGGCGCCGGCATGCCGCCGTCTGGCCGCGAGCGCGGCCGGACGTTGACGGGCAGCGCGAAAAAAAGCCCGTATCGCAAGGATACGGGCGTACCGGAATTACTACTGCCACGCTGTGCTAATGGCATAGATCAGACTGTCTCGTTCCCAGGTGGTTCCCGCAAGTTCCGCTGAGGTTTTCCCGCGCTTTTGTCAATTTCCGGTCACGTCAGTCGTGTCGTGCACGTCGTATCCTGACTGCAGCCCTAAGCCCTAAGCCCTAAGCCCTAAGCCCTAAGCCCTAGCGGCGGGGCGGCGCTTCCTCGCGCACCGGCTCTGGGCGTGCGCGCACATTGCTGGCGATATCGCCACGCAAGTCGCCCCGCGGCGCGGGCGGCGTGAATTCACGAGGGTGTTCGCCCTGTTGCGCAGCCTTGAGCGTGGTAGACCGGTCGGGCTGCCAGTTCCAGCCCGAAGGTTTTTGCTGTGCGAAAGCAGGTGCGGCAATCAATGAAACGACAATGCCGCACAGAAGCAGTGACATTGGTTTCACGCTGGGCTCCGTTCACACCTGACGAGTCAGGCCTGTGTGCATATTCGTACGGTATGCTCAGGAGCGAAAGCGTGCTGTAAGTAATCGTAAATGGATGTTTCACTGCGTGTCAGCGGTCCGGCGGACGCAAACGCATCGCGGCGCTGGCGAGCAGCATACCGCGCACGTAGGTCCACGCTCGCAGGGGGGCGCCGTTGCTGGCGCAGCCCAAGGCGGATTCCGTCTGGCAGATACACACCGGGCGCCCATAGGCGCCCGGCGGCATAGCAACAGTGTGTCAGGCCATCTTGACCGGTGCGCGCCAGGATTCCGGATTGGTCCAGAAGGCGCCGCGCAGGCGGTCGCGGCTCGGCGGTGCAGGCGGCTTGGCAGCCGTTGCGCCGATACGGCCGCGCAGCGAAATTTCCCGGCCGCTCGTGCCGAGTCGTTTCACTATTTCGGCGAGTGTGCCATCGGCTTGCCACTCGTCAAAGCGGCGGCGGCACGTCGGCGGCGAGGGGTAGCGACCCGGAAGCTTGGACCAGCCTTCTCCTGTCGACAGCACCCACAGAACCGCATTGACAACCGCGCGCGCTTCCACGCGTGGCCGACCGCGCCGTTCGCTCCGTGCTGGCTCCGCACAGAACAACGCCTCGACCAGCGCCCACTCGTTGTCTCTCAAATCGTCGAACAGCATCATGTCTCACCTCAGCGAAGCTAACTCCGGTGCGCTGCCCCGCGCCGCGCACTCTCCATGCACTCAATCCTGAGTGCCAGGCGGGGTCGGGCTTGCCACGGTTCTGGTTATGCAATCAGTTCCATGGCGCCGACCCCAGTGCGCATCTAAATGCACGAAGCGTGCCATCTCATAAAAAACTACCTCGAAGCCCCGTAACTTCGGGCCAGCGCGGGCGTTAGTCAGGGGCGTATAAGAATCCAAAAAACCCGTCCCGCAAATCGGGACAATCACCAATCTTGTGCAATCAAGCCCGCGCAGCGTGCGTTTGCGCCTTATTGCTGCATCGCAGCGAAACAGTTGATAGTGTGTGGAGCGCCACAAGAAACAATACAATGCTCATCAAACACCATTATTGATGAGACGCCGAAATGAATGTCACGCTGCGCCAGCTAAGGGTTTTCATTGAGGTCGCACGCTTGCAGAGCTTTAGCCGCGCGGGCGACGAGATCGGCCTGACCCAGTCGGCGGTGAGCCGTTGCGTGCGGGAGCTGGAGGGGGAAATCGGCCTGAAGCTGATCGACCGCACCACCCGCGAGGTGCAGTTGACGGACGTGGGCGGCAACCTGGTCTCGAGCGTGTCGCGCCTGTTGACCGATCTCGACGACGCGCTGCGCGAGATTCGCGAGATCGGCGAGCAGCGGCGCGGGCGGGTGGTGGTGGCCGCGAGCCCCACGGTGGCTTGCCGGCTGATGCCGCAGGTGGTGGCGGCGTGCGGGCAGCAGTTTCCGTTCATCACAATGGGGCTGCGCGACGATGTGCAGAGCGATGTGATCCGCAAGGTCAAATCGGGCGAGGTGGATTTCGGCGTCGTCATCGGCCCGTTTGCAGCGGACGATCTGCTCAGCGAGCGGCTGATGACCGACTCGTTCTGCCTGGTCTCGCGCGCCGATCATCCGCTTGCGGGCCAACCGCAGGTCGCGTGGACGGATCTCGAAGGGCAGCGGCTCGTCATGCTCGATTACGCGTCGGGCAGCCGGCCGATTATCGATGCCGTCATGAACGAGTACGGCGTGAGCGCCAGTGTGGTGCAGGAGCTGGGGCATTCGGCCACGGTGTTCGGGCTGGTGGAGGCGGGGGTGGGGGTGAGCGTGCTGCCGTGGCTGGCCTTGCCGCTACCCGCCGATACCTCGCTGGTCGCGCGGCCGTTGGTGCCGCGTGCCGAGCGCACGGTCGAAGTGGTGCGGCGGCGCGACCGCTCGCTCTCGCCGGCGGCGGAGGCGGTGTGGGGCTTGATCCGGCAGTTGCCGGCGCGGGCGGAGGATCTGCGGTAGAGCGAAGGTGGGGCGCGGCGGGAATTGCCAGCGCTGCGGTCGCGAAACCGTGCGGCACGCTAAACTGTCGGCCTGCGTGGCGCGCGCCCGTGAGCGCACTTTAGTGATGCACGTCACTGACGTACATCACTGAGGCCACGCACACTAAGCGCACGCCCCTGAGCGCAAGCCGTACGACCTGCTACCGCCCGAACCCACCTGCCTGGATGTCTTGATGAGCGAATCCGATCTGCCCACGCCCCTTTTGCCCAACGCGCGCGAGGCCGTGCGCGCGTTACGGCCGTCCCAGATTCGCGAAGTGGCGAACGCTGGGTTCGGTGTCGAGGACGTGCTGCCGTTCTGGTTCGGCGAGTCCGACCGCGTAACGCCGGAATTCATCCGCACGGCGGCGAGCGAGGCGCTTGCCGCGGGCGCGACCTTCTATACGCACAATCTCGGCATCGCACCGTTGCGCGCGGCGCTCGCCGATTACGTCACGAGCCTGCATGGCGCGACCTCGGTCGACCACATCGCGGTCACGAGCGCAGGCGTCAACGCCTTGATGCTGGCAGCCCAACTGGTGGTCGGCGCGGGCGACCGGGTGGTCGCGGTCACGCCGTTGTGGCCGAATCTGGTCGAAATCCCGAAGATTCTCGGCGCCCATGTCGAGACCGTTGCGCTCGGCTACGGTGCGCAAGGCTGGACGCTCGACCTCGAACGCCTCCTGAGCGCACTCACGCCCGATACGAAAATGCTGCTGCTCAACTCGCCGAACAATCCGACCGGCTGGGTGATGAGCGCGGCGCACCAGCGCGCGGTGCTCGAGCATTGTCGGCGCCACGGCATCTGGATCGTCGCCGACGAGGTCTACGAGCGCCTGTACTACGCCGAGGATGCGGCGCCGAGTGCGCCGTCCTTTCTCGATCTGGCGAGCCGCGACGAGCGCGTGATCTGCGTCAACTCGTTTTCGAAGGCATGGCTGATGACCGGCTGGCGGCTTGGCTGGATCGTCGCACCGGCTGCGCTGATGGACGACCTTGGCAAGCTGGTCGAGTACAACACCTCGTGCGCGCCGGCCTTCGTGCAACAGGCGGGCGTCGCCGCCGTGCAGCACGGCGAGCCGTTCACCCGGCAACTGGTGGCGGACCTGAAGGCCTCGCGCGATCATCTGGTCGGCGCCTTGTCCGCGCTGCCGGGTATCGACGTGAAGGCGCCGCCCGGTTCCATGTACCTGTTCTTTTCGCTGCCGGGCGCGGCGCAAAGCCTCGCGCTATGCAAGGCGCTGGTGCGCGAAGTGGGGCTCGGCGTCGCCCCGGGCAGCGCCTTCGGTCCGGAAGGCGAGGGCTTCGTGCGCTGGTGCTACGCCTGCGATACCGCCCGGCTCGACGCCGGCGTCGCGCGGCTGCAGCAGTTTCTCAGCCGCCACCCGGCGTGAGGCGCACAGGCGTCGCGGAGCTGGCGGTTGAGCCGCAGTTCTCCTGCAGTTGGGCCGCCGTTTCTGCGCATTTGTCCTGCCGTTGTTTGGCCGTTGCCCATCCGGCTGGCCGCGTAGCTCTTTTGCGCCGGATTTGACGCTTTTTGAACCTATTCGGCATCAACGGCTGAAAACGGGCGAATCAGCGGGATTTCGTCTTTACGCACCGGATGTTTTTGCGTAATATGGCGTTCAGTCACGCGATTCCCTTCAGGAATATCGCTGCTCCGTCCGGCTGGGTTTGGCTCGATTGCCTGTTTCGCCTCCCCCCGGTGCGTGCTCCCATCAATATGACCGATCAGAATCGGGCGAGCGCGTCTTCAGTTCCACATCGTCTGTTTGATCCGGTTCTTTGACCACAGGGTCTGACCTAGCTGCATGAATACCCAAGAGGCGAAGATCGTCCTCGAGACTGCCTTGATCTGCGCGCAGGAGCCTTTAAAGCTCGGTGAGCTGCGCAAGCTCTTTGCCGACGGCGTGTCGGCAGATACGGTTCGCACGTTGCTCGAAGACCTGAAGCAGGATTGGTCTGGACGGGGTGTGGAACTGGTTGGGCTGGCGTCGGGCTGGCGCTTTCAAAGCAAGCCCGCGATGCGTTCGTATCTGGATCGTCTGCATCCCGAGAAGCCGCCGAAATATTCGCGCGCCGTTCTCGAGACGCTGGCGATTATTGCGTATCGGCAACCGGTCACACGCGGCGATATCGAAGAGATTCGCGGCGTGACCGTGAACACGCAGGTGGTGAAGCAACTCGAGGATAGGGGCTGGATCGAAGTGATCGGCCATCGTGACGTGCCGGGCCGTCCCGCACTGTACGCGACCACCCGGCAGTTTCTCGACGACCTCGGGTTGAGGGCGCTCGACGAATTGCCGCCGCTCGACGACCCGTCGGCGCAACTGAACGCGGACCTGCTCGGTCAGCATGCGATCGAGTTTCCGGACGCTGTGGCGCAAGATGCCGTCGAGCCGGCGATTGAAGAGCCGGCGGTCGAAGAATCGCCAGCCGCGCTGTCAGCCGAAGAGGCTTCGGTCGCCGCGCTGCCGGTTGCGCTATCAGCCGGGTTGCCAGCCGAAGAGCTGGCCGCCGGTGAGCAGGCCGCCAACCCCGTCTTGGCGCAGCATGCCGATGAGGCGCTGCCCGCAGGAACGGAGCCAGCGCCCGCAGGAACGGAAATAGCTGGGGTTGCAGAGCCGGGCGACGCGCCGGTCAGCGCCGCAGCCGGGGAAACACACGCTGAAGCGCACGCCGACGCCGCTTTGAATGCTGCAAGCAGCGCTACAAGCGCTAGTGAGGCAGTTATAGAGTCAACTGCGGAGTCAACTGCGGAGTCAACTGCCGAGGTAACGGCGGAAGCAGCGTCAGAGGCAACACAAGATCAGGACCCGGTCTCCCAGGCCGGTCCCGCAATACCCGCGCACGACTCGGGCGAGTTCCGTACCACGGAGTACGCCGTCGAGTCGAACCCGACACGTGTGGCGCACGGCGATCCGGAAGATCGTCACGATGCCGCACAGGACGCGGGCGTACTGACCGACGACGAAAAAGAGTCGCGCAGCGCCTGACGTAACCGAACTTTGCCGCGCCCGCAACGGGCGCGCGCGACCTGACATTTTGAGGTTGTTTTGACAGATACCCACGATACCGATTCGTCCGAATCCGAGCGCGCCGTGCACGCCACGCGCGCCGGCGAAGCGCGTACTTCGCAAACGCCCGCAGGCGAGTCCGATCGCCCGGCGCATGCTGAAGGCGCCGAGGGCGAAGAACGTCCGCGCCGCGGACTGCGCCGCGGGCCGCGTAGCCTGATCGCGCGGCGTCGCGCGGGGGCGAAGAACAAAGCTGCGGAAGGGGCGTCCGAGCCGATCGTGACCGAAGCGCCGCCGGATGGCGAAGTGGTCGCGCAGGTGCGCATGCCGCGCAAGGAACCGGGTTCCAAGGGTCAAGGCCCGCGCCGCAATGCGGGCGCGAAGCGCGAAGGCGCGGCGAACCGCGAGAACGGCCCCCGTGAGGGCGGCGCACCCCGCGAGGGCGGCCCGCGCGAAGGCGGCCGCGCGCGCCAGAACCGCCGCGGCGAAGCGCCGGCAGCGGCGGCTGCAGCGCCGGAAGCAGGCCAGGACGATCTGTTTTCCTACGTCACTTCGCCCGCGTTCGACGCGGACAACAGCGCCACCGGCGGCGTGCGCGCCCCGATGCTGCGCCGTGGCAAGCCGGCCGCGCCCAAGCGCGTGCTGTCGCCGGACGACGACGCGCCGAAGCTGCACAAGGTGCTCGCCGAAGCGGGCATGGGCTCGCGCCGCGACATGGAAGAGCTGATCATCGCCGGCCGCGTCTCGGTCAATGGCGAGCCCGCCCATATCGGTCAGCGCATCATGCCGACCGACCAGGTCCGCATCAACGGCAAGCCGGTCAAGCGCAAGCTGCAGAACAAGCCGCCGCGCGTGCTGCTGTATCACAAGCCGACTGGCGAAATCGTCAGCCACGCGGATCCGGAAGGCCGTCCGTCGGTGTTCGACAAGCTGCCGCCGATGAAAACCGCCAAGTGGCTCGCGGTTGGCCGTCTCGACTTCAACACCGAAGGTCTGCTGATGCTGACCACCTCGGGCGATCTGGCGAACCGCTTCATGCACCCGCGTTACAGCGTCGAGCGTGAGTACGCGGTGCGCGTGGTCGGCGAACTGGCCGAAGGGATGCGCCAGAAGCTGCTGCACGGTGTCGAGCTCGAAGACGGTCCGGCGAACTTCCTGCGCATCCGCGATGGCGGCGGCGAAGGCACCAATCACTGGTATCACGTCGCGCTGGCCGAAGGCCGTAATCGCGAAGTGCGCCGTATGTTCGAAGCGGCCGGCCTGATGGTCAGCCGCCTGATTCGTACCCGTCACGGCCCGATTTCGCTGCCGAAGGGTCTCAAGCGCGGCCGTTGGGAAGAGCTCGAAGACAATCAGGTGCGCAGCCTGATGGCGTCGGTCGGCCTGAAGGCCACTAGCGAAGAGAAGGGCGGTCGCAGCGCGGCCCCCGAGCGCAAGCAGCCGGATCCGATGCAGACTTCGATGGGCTTCATCAATCGTGAGCCGGTGCTGATGTCGCACGGCCGCTTCGACCAGCAGCCGCCGCGTGGCGGCGGTCAGCGCCGCGGCGCGGCCGGCGGTGGTTTCGGCGGTGGCGCGGGTGGTTCCGGCTTCGGCGGCGGCTATGGCCGCGGTGCGGGGCGCGGCGCGAGCGGTGGCGGTTTCAGCGGCCCGATGAGCAGCGGCAGCAGTGCGAATGTGACGCGCGGCGGCCGTGACGTCGACGGCAATCGTGCTCCGTCGGGCAATGGCAATCGCGCAGCGGGTGGCGGCAAGCGCGCTGGTGCGGGCGGCGGTAACCCCAGCGGCGGTGGCGGCCGTGGTCCGGGCGCCGGCAATCGCGGCGGCAACCCGGGTCGCTCGGGCGGCGGCAATCCGAACGCCGGCGCGAATCGCGGCGGTGCGCCGCGTGGGCGCTCGCGTGGACGGTAAGGCCAGTAACGCCAGGTAAGGCGCAGCGCGCGGCGCAACGTAGGCGCAGCATGCCGGCCGGGGTAAAACCCGGCGCAAGAATTCGGGGCAATATCCGCAGTCGGGCCTGGGCTATCCGGGCCATGCGATCGTGCCCCACAGCCTGCGCCGAAGCGCTTGCAAAACATGCTGCGCGCCACCATCCCGGCAAAAGATTGCAGTGAAATCAAGCGGAAATGCGTGTTTTACGCGTTCCGCCGGTTTGCGTTTGTCCTGAAAAATGGCTACAATCGCAGAGTCGCTGGGCGTGCGGCTTTTCAAGTGCGGCTCAGATGCGACCACCGGCAATAAGATGATGGGCGTTTCGCCCATTTTTTTTTGCCGCTTCATTAGTGGTTCGGCATCTCGGGTAGCAGGAACGTGCGCCGGCTTGGCGCGCGGCCCGCAGGTTGTTTGCAGGTAAAACCGGCAGGCTTGCCGCGCGAACATCTTAGAGGGCACTGTGCAACTGACGGAACTGATTGAAACCACGGTCGTGGGCCTCGGCTACGAGCTCGTCGATCTGGAGCGCACCGGGCGCGGCATGCTGTGCATTTATATTGACCAGCCGGCCGGCATCGCAATCGAAGATTGCGAAAAGGTCACGCGTCAGCTCCAGCACGTTCTGACGGTCGAGAATATCGATTACGAGCGGCTTGAAGTATCGTCGCCGGGTCTTGACCGCCCGCTGAAGAAACTGGCGGATTTCGAACGCTTCGCAGGCAGCGAAGTGGCAATTACATTGAAAAAGCCATTGGACGGACGGAAATCGTACCGGGGCATTCTGCATGCTCCGCAAGGCGAGACGATCGGTCTGGAATTTGAAGGGAAGGAAGGCGCCGCGATGCTCGATTTCACGCTCGCGGACATCGATAAAGCACGCCTCGTTCCGAAGTTTGACTTTAGGAGCCGCAAACAATGAGTCGCGAAGTGTTGATGCTGGTGGATGCGCTGGCACGCGAGAAGAACGTCGATAAAGACGTGGTATTTGCCGCGCTCGAAGCGGCTCTCGCTTCGGCCTCCAAGAAACTCTTCGAAGAAGATGCGGACATCCGCGTCCATATCGACCGTGAAAGCGGCGAGCACGAAACGTTCCGCCGCTGGCGCGTGGTGCCGGACGAAGCCGGTCTGCAAGAGCCGGATCAGGAAATCCTGCTGTTCGAAGCACGTGAGCAGAAGGCCGACGCGCAGCTCGACGAGTTCATCGAAGAACCCGTGCCGTCGATCGAATTCGGCCGTATTGGCGCCCAGGCCGCCAAGCAGGTGATCCTGCAGAAGGTGCGCGACGCCGAGCGCGAGCAGATCCTGAACGACTTCCTCGAGCGTGGCGAGAACATCATGACCGGTACGGTCAAGCGTCTCGACAAGGGGAATTTCATCGTCGAGTCGGGCCGTGTCGAAGCGCTGCTGCGCCGCGACCAGCTGATTCCGAAGGAAAACCTGCGCGTGGGTGACCGCGTGCGCGCCTATATCGCCAAGGTCGATCGCACCGCTCGCGGTCCGCAGATCGAACTCTCGCGTACGGCGCCCGAGTTCCTGATGAAGCTGTTCGAGATGGAAGTGCCGGAAATCGAGCAAGGCCTGCTCGAAATCAAGGCCGCCGCGCGCGATCCGGGCGTGCGCGCCAAGATCGGCGTGGTCGCTTATGACAAGCGCATCGATCCGATCGGCACCTGCGTCGGCATCCGCGGTTCGCGCGTGCAGGCGGTACGTAATGAGCTCGGTGGCGAAAACGTCGACATCGTGCTATGGTCAGAAGATCCCGCCCAGTTTGTGATCGGCGCGCTCGCGCCGGCAGCCGTGCAGTCGATCGTCGTCGATGAAGAAAAGCATTCGATGGACGTCGTCGTCGACGAGAACGAACTGGCGGTCGCAATCGGCCGTAGCGGCCAGAACGTGCGTCTTGCCAGCGAACTCACCGGCTGGCAGATCAATATCATGACGCCGGACGAATCTGCGCAAAAGCAGAATCAGGAACGTGGTGTTCTGCGTGACCTGTTCATGGCGCGTCTCGATGTCGACGAAGAAGTGGCTGACATCCTGATCGACGAGGGCTTTACGAGTCTCGAAGAGATCGCTTATGTGCCGCTCAACGAGATGCTCGAGATCGAAGCGTTCGACGAAGACACCGTTCACGAACTGCGCAATCGCTCACGCGATGCACTGCTGACGATGGCGATCGCGAATGAAGAAAAGGTCGAAAATGTCGCACTCGACCTGAAGAGCCTGGACGGCATTGACGCCGACCTGCTCGCCAAGCTGGCTGAACACCAGATTCACACGCGTGACGAACTGGCTGAGCTGGCTGTAGATGAATTGGTCGAGATGACCGGAATGGAAGAGGATGCCGCTAAGGCGTTGATCATGAAAGCACGTGAACATTGGTTCCAGTGAGAAATGACCATGGCGCACTAAATTGAACGCGGCCGTCAGGCCGCATGACAAGATGCTAACCGCAAGGAATCGGTCCTTGCATTAAGAGGAATGAATGGCGAGTAACAACGTAGCCCAATTTGCCGCGGAACTGAAAATGCCTGCAGGCGTGCTCCTTGAGCAGCTGCAGGCAGCAGGCGTCACCAAAGCGAGCGAAGACGACACCTTGTCCGAAACGGACAAGGCGCGTCTGCTCGACCACTTGCGCAAGTCTCACGGCTCGACTGATGCGGACAAGCGCAAGATCACGCTGACGAAGCGGCATACGTCGGAGATCAAGCAATCCGACGCGACGGGTAAGGCTCGTACCATTCAGGTCGAGGTGCGCAAGAAGCGCACGTTCGTCCGCCGCGATGAAGCGGGTGGCGAAGGCGGCGATGCATCGAATCATGTGGCCGAGGCCGAGAACGATACGGACGACCTCGAACTTCAGCGGCGCGAGGAAGAAGCGCGTCACGAAGCCGAGCTGCTCGAAAAGCAGGCTCAGGAGCTGAAGGCGCGTCAGGAACAGCTGGAGCGCGAAGAGGCCGAGCGCCAGGCGCGCGAGCAGGCTGCCGAAGCCGAGCGCCGCCGTGCGGAAGAGGAAGCGGCGAAGAAGCGTGCCGCTGCCGCAGCGGAAGCTGCTGCGCAGAAGAAGGCCGAAAAGGTCGAGCAGGCTGTGCAAGCCGCGCAGCCCGCCGCAGCCTCGCCTGCACCGGCTGCCGCAAGCGAGCAGGACGATGAACGCGCGGCCGCAGAACGCGCCGCGCAACGCGAAGCCGCGAAGAAGGCGGAAGACGCAGCGCGTCTGGCCGCAGAAAAGACGCGCGCCGAGCAGGAAGAAATCAGCAAGCGCCGCGCCAAGGCAGAAGCCGAAGCACGTGCGATTCGCGAGATGATGAACACGCCGCGCAAGGCGCAGGTCAAGGCGCCGGAACCGGCGCCGGTGGCCAAGCCTGCCGAAGCGCCCAAGGCTGCGGAAGCCAAGGGTACGCTGCACAAGCCGGCTCGTCCGGAAGGCGCAGCACCGGCCCGTCCGGCCGCGAAGAAGCCGGCAGCGGCAGCACCGGCCGCTACCACGGCGCCGTCGGCTGGCGACAAGAAGAAGCCGGGCGCAGGCAAGGGCGGCTGGCAGGACGACGCAGCGAAGCGCCGCGGCATCAAGACGCGCGGCGATACGAGCGGCGGTGTGGATCGCGGCTGGCGCGGTGGCCCGAAGGGTCGCGGCAAGCATCAGGATCAGAACACCACGTTCCAGGCCCCGACCGAACCGATCGTGCGCGAAGTGCACGTGCCGGAAACGATTACGGTTGCCGATCTGGCCCACAAGATGGCCGTGAAGGCATCGGAAGTCATCAAGTCGATGATGAAGCTCGGCCAGATGGTCACCATCAACCAGATGCTGGACCAGGAAACGGCGATGATCATCGTCGAAGAACTGGGTCACCACGCGGTTGCGGCCAAGCTGGACGATCCGGAAGCGATGCTGGTCGAAGGCGAAATCACCGACGCAGAATTGCTGCCGCGTCCGCCGGTCGTGACCGTGATGGGTCACGTCGACCACGGCAAGACCTCGCTGCTCGACTACATCCGCCGCGCCAAGGTGGCAGCGGGTGAAGCGGGCGGGATTACGCAGCACATCGGTGCGTACCACGTGGAAACGCCGCGCGGTGTGATCACCTTCCTCGACACCCCGGGTCACGAGGCCTTCACGGCCATGCGTGCTCGCGGTGCCAAGGCAACCGACATCGTGATTCTGGTGGTCGCAGCCGACGACGGCGTGATGCCGCAGACGAAGGAAGCGATTGCTCACGCGAAGGCAGGTGGCGTGCCGCTCGTCGTCGCCATCAATAAGATCGACAAGCCGGATGCGAATCTGGAACGCGTCAAGCAGGAACTGGTCGCGGAAGGCGTCGTGCCGGAAGAGTACGGTGGCGAATCGCCGTTCGTGCCGGTGTCGGCCAAGACCGGCGCGGGCATCGACGACCTGCTCGAAAACGTGCTGCTGCAAGCCGAAGTGCTGGAACTGAAGGCACCGGTCGAAGCGCCGGCCAAGGGTCTGGTCATCGAAGCGAAGCTCGACAAGGGTAAGGGTCCGGTTGCAACAATCCTGGTCCAGTCGGGCACGCTGAACCGCGGCGACGTCGTGCTGGCAGGCAGCGCCTATGGCCGCGTGCGCGCCATGCTCGACGAAACCGGCAAGCCGACCAAATCGGCCGGCCCGTCGATCCCGGTTGAGATTCAAGGTCTGTCGGAAGTGCCGCAAGCGGGCGAAGAAGTCATCGTCATGCCGGACGACCGTAAGGCGCGTGAAGTCGCACTGTTCCGTCAAGGCAAGTTCCGCGACGTCAAGCTGGCCAAGCAACAGGCCGCCAAGCTCGAGAACATGCTGGAACAGATGGGCGAAGGCGAAGTGCAGTACCTGCCGCTGATCGTCAAGGCCGACGTGCAGGGTTCGCAGGAAGCGCTGGTGCAGTCGCTGCAAAAGCTCTCCACCGACGAAGTCCGCGTGCAGATCGTGCACGGCGCGGTGGGTGGCATCAGCGAAAACGACGTCAACCTGGCTACGGCTTCGAAGGCGGTCATCATCGGCTTCAACACCCGTGCTGACGCTCAGGCTCGCAAGCTGGCAGAGTCCAACGGCATCGACATTCGCTACTACAACATCATCTATGACGCTGTGGATGAAGTGAAGGCTGCGATGTCGGGCATGCTGGCGCCGGAGAAGCGCGAAGTCGTGACCGGTATGGTCGAAGTGCGTCAGGTCTTCAAGGTACCGAAGATCGGTGCAGTGGCCGGCTGTATGGTTACGGACGGCTTCGTCAAGCGCTCGTCGTCGGTGCGCGTGCTGCGCAACAACGTCGTGATTCACACGGGCGAGCTCGATTCGCTCAAGCGCTTCAAGGACGACGTGAAGGAAGTGCGTCAGGGCTTCGAGTGCGGTATGTCGATCAAGAACTTCAACGACATCGTTGAAGGCGATCAGTTCGAAGTCTTCGAAGTCACCGAAGTCGCGCGTTCGCTGTAATTCAGGCGCAACGCTGAAGGGGCGGGGCGGGCGCTTGGCGCCGCTCCGCCCCTTGTTTTTTGTAATGAGGTTTGCGCGTGCCGCCTCCCGCGGCAGACCCGCAAACCTCTTTGCCATCCGTTCAAACGGATCACGGATTCACCATGCCTAAGAAACGTACTTCTCCCAATCGCAACGTGCAGATCGCCGATCAGATCCAGCGCGACCTGTCCGAACTGCTGCGCGAGGTCAAAGACCCGCGCATCGGCATCGTCACGATTCAAAGCGTCGAGCTGACGCCCGACTACGCGCACGCGAAGGTCTACTTCACAACGCTGACCGGCGACCCGCAACAGACGCTCGAAGCGCTGAGTCACGCGGCCGGCCATCTGCATAACCAGTTGTTCAAGCGCCTGCATATCCACACGGTGCCGACGCTGCATTTCCACTACGACAAGACGATCGAGCGGGCTGTGGAAATGTCGCGCCTGATCGACGAGGCGAACGCGAGCCGCGCCAAAGAAGACTGATTGCGCGCGGTTTGCTGCGCAGTTGGCTGTGTCGCTGATTTTTGTTCGTCCTCACTATCTGATATGACCGCACCTCAACGGCCCCGTGTGCCGCGTCGCGCGCTCGACGGTGTGTTGCTGCTCGATAAGCCCATTGGCCTGTCGAGCAACGACGCGCTGATCCGGGCGAAGCGCCTCTATCTGGCGAAGAAGGCCGGCCACACCGGCACGCTCGATCCGCTCGCTACCGGTTTGCTGCCGCTGTGTTTCGGCGAAGCGACCAAGTTCTCGCAGGATTTGCTCGAAGCCGACAAGACCTATGAGGCCACCATGCGCCTCGGTATCCGCACGGCCACCGGCGACGCCGAAGGCGAGGCGATCGAAACGCGTGAAGTGAGCTGCGACGAGGCGGCGGTGGTGGCCGCGATGGCGCGTTTTCTCGGTGAGATCGTCCAGGTGCCGCCGATGTATTCCGCGCTCAAGCGCGACGGCAAGCCTTTGTACGAGTACGCCCGGGCGGGCCAGACGGTCGAGCGGGAAGGGCGCCAGGTGACGATCCTCGCGCTGGAGATGCTCTCGTGCACGCTGCCCGATGTGACGTTTCGCGTGACCTGCAGCAAGGGCACGTATGTGCGCACGCTGGCTGAGGATATTGGCGAGGCGCTCGGCTGTGGCGCGCATCTGGTGGCGTTGCGGCGTACCGGTGTGGGTGCCTTGACGCTGGAACATGCGGTGACGCTCGATGCGTTGTCCGACGCCGCCGAAGGCGAGCGCGACCAATGGCTGCAGCCGGTCGATGCGCTGCTGTCGACCTTCCCGGCGGTGCAGCTCGATGCCGAGGCGACACGACGGTTTCTGCATGGCCAGCGCTTGCGTCTGGCCGACCTTGTCTTGACGGGCGAGGCAGCACAGGCCGAACGTGTGCGCGTCTATGCGGCAGAAGAAGGCAAGCTGCTCGGTGTGGCAAAGCTGGGCGAGGGCGTGCTGGCGCCGGAGCGGTTGGTGGTGACGGCAGCGAGCTAGCACACGACGCACGGGAAACAAAAAAGGCGGTACCGCATCACTGCGGTACCGCCTTTTTCTTTGCTGCACGACTGGCTCCGAAGACGGACGGTGCGTTAAGCCTTCTCAAGCACCGCCTTCAACACAACATCGAGCATCAATGCGCCGCCGCAGCCGCCGCGCCGGCATTGCCGCCTGCGCGCTCGGGCTTGGTGATCCAGATCAGCGCAATCAGCGCGATAAAAATCCCTGCCGAGATAAAGAACAGATCGTTCACACCCAACTGTGCGGCCTGTTGGGAAGCCATGTTGTTGAACAGCCCATAGGCTTGCGGCTGATTGAAGCCGGCCGCGCCCATCTGGCGAATCGACTGATCGAACACCGGATTGTAGGAATTGGCCTGCTCGGTCAGTTGCGCATGATGCAGGATGGTGCGGTGATCCCACGCCGTCTGGAAAATCGAGGTGCCGATACCGCCGCACATGATCCGCACGAAGTTCGACAAACCCGACGCCGCCGGAATCCGGTTGCCCGGCAGTCCCGACAAGGTGATCGACACGAGCGGAATAAAGAACCCCGCCATCCCGATGCCCTGAATCAAGGTGGGCAGCAGCAGCGAATATTCGTCCACACCGGTCGTATAGCGCGAGCGCATCCAGAAGCACAGCGCAAACACGAGGAACGACAAGGTGGCGATATAGCGCGGATCCGTACGCGGGAGAACCTTGCCGGTGAGCGGCGAGAGCAGCACCGCGAACAGTCCGACCGGCGCCATCACGAGGCCCGCGTCCGTTGCTGTATAGCCGATGTCGGTCTGCAACCACAACGGCAGCAACACCAGATTGCCGAAGTAAAGCCCATAGCCGATCGACAGCGCCACCGTGCCGCCCGTGAAATTACGCCTGCTGAACAGCGACAGGTCGACCACCGGATGCTCCGCGGTCAGCTCCCAGACAATGAAGAACGCGAGCGCAATCACCGCGGTCAGCGCCAGCACCACGATGGTGGTGGACGAAAACCAGTCGAGGTCCTTGCCCTTGTCGAGCATGATCTGCAGCGAGCCGACCCAGAGAATCAGCAAGCCGAGTCCTACGCCGTCGATCGGCGCCTTGCGGATCACCGAATCGCGATTGCGGAAGATCGACCATGTCGCGATGGCGGCAATCGTGCCGACAGGAATGTTGACGTAGAAGATCCACGGCCACGAGATGTTGTCCGAGATCCAGCCACCCAGGATCGGCCCGGCCACCGGCGCAATCAGTGTGGTCATCGCCCACATGGAAAGCGCCATTGGCGCCTTGGCGCGGGGGTAGCTGGCGAGCAGCAGGGTCTGCGACAACGGAATCATCGGGCCGGCCACCGCGCCCTGCAGCACGCGCGAGGCGAGCAGGAAGGGCAGCGTCGGAGCCAGGCCGCACATCCACGACGAGATCACGAACAGGATGATCGACGCCATGAACAGGCGCACCTGGCCGATGCGCTCGGTGAGCCAGCCGGTCAGCGGCACGGAGATCGCGTTCGCCACCGCGAACGAGGTGATCACCCACGTGCCCTGATCGGACGAAACGCCCAGATCCCCAGAGATGGACGGGATCGACACGTTCGCAATCGAGGTGTCGAGCACGTTCATGAAAACGGCGAGCGACACTGCGATGGTGCCGATCACCAGTTGCGCACCCTCTAACGGCGGATGAGGGACTTGCGCTTGAGCCTGAGCCATGTATTGGAAACCTTGTTAGAACGTGGCGCAGCCTTACATTGCCTTGGTCGGTGCCTTCGCGTCGCGGGCGGCGGACTTCTGCGCACCGCTGTATTGGCCTGCGCTGGGACCGGCGTTTTCAGCAATGATGCGGGCGATTTCGGCGTCGGCCTGGTCGCCGTACTTGTCGAACACGTTGGTCTGATAGACCGTGTTCTGTGCATCGCCGAGTTGGCCGCCGTTTTCGTCCTTGATGCCGACGTCGACGTTCATCGACAGGCCAATGCGCAGCGGATGCTTTTCAAGCTCTTGCGGGTCGAGTTCGATCCGCACCGGCAGACGCTGCACCACCTTGATCCAGTTGCCCGTGGCGTTCTGCGCCGGCAGCAGCGAGAAGGCCGAACCCGTGCCTGCCGAAAAGCCCACCACCTTGCCGTGGAACACCACCGACGAGCCATAGACGTCGGCCGTCAGCTCGACCGGCTGGCCGATCCGCATATGCTTCAGCTGAACTTCCTTGAAGTTCGCGTCGACCCACACGCCGTTCAGCGGCACGATCGCCATCAGCGGGTTGCCCGGCGAGACGCGCTGGCCGACCTGCACCGAGCGCTTCGCCACGTAGCCGGTGACCGGCGCCGGCAGCGTGTTACGCGCGTTGGCCAGATACGCGTCGCGTACCTTGGCGGCTGCCGCTTCGACGTTCGGGTGATCGGCGATCGTCGTGTTGGCGGTCAGCGCGCGGTTCGAAGCGAGCTGTTGCTTCGCTGCGTCGAGCGCGGCCTGGGCGCTCTTCACGGCGTCGCGGGCGTGGGAGATTTCTTCCTGCGACACGGCGCCGGTCTGAGCCACCATCATGCGGCGGCGCAGGTCGTCGTTGGCGCGCGACAGATCGGCCTCACGCACTTCCACCTGAGCCTGGTACTGGTTGTCGTCGGCGAACAGGCCGCGCACCTGGCGCACCACCTGGCCGAGATTGGCTTCCGACTGTTGCAGCGCGACGCGTGCGTCGGCCGGATCCAGCACGACGAGCGGGTCGCCGGCCTTCACTGTCTGAGTGTCGTCGGCATTCACCGCGATGACCGTGCCGGTCACTTGCGGGGTGATCTGCACGACGTTGCCGTTCACATACGCGTCGTCGGTCGACTCGTGGAAGCGCGCCACGAGGAAGTAGTACAGCCCGTAGGCGACAGCGGCAATCAGGATCACGATGACGAGCAGCGTCATCATGCGCTTGCGTTTGCCGTTGTTCGCCGGTTGTGCGCTGGCGGCAGGTTGCTGGGGGGTGCTCATGGATATGCTCCGTATTCTCTCAATCTGCGTCGTTTATTCGGATGGGCATTCGGGTTCAGTTCGCCGCAGCCTGCGTAGCGGGTACGGCGGAGGCGGCTGACGCTGCCTTTGCATCGGTCGGCACAATCAAGCCGGTTTGCGTCGCGTCGAAACCGCCGCCGAGCGCCTTGATGAGGCCGATCTGCATGTCGCGGCGTCTCATCTTGAGGTTCGTCACCGTCTGTTCGGCGGCGAGGCGGTTCTGGTCGGCGGTCAGCACCTGCAGTTGTTCCGACAGCCCGGCCTTGTAGCGGATCACGGCCAGCTGATACGCCTTGGTCGAGGCGTCCAGCGCCCGCTGGGCGTCGCCCGACTGCTGGTCGATCGAGCGGATCGTCGCGATTTGCGTCGCCACGTCCGACAGCGCATTGATCAGCGTCTGGTTGTAGTTCGCCACATCCAGATCGAAATCGGCGTAACGGCCCTTCAATTGCGAGCGCAATGCGCCGGCGTCGAAGATCGGCAGGTGGACTGCCGGGCCGAACTGCATGTTACGGCTCGACGCAGTCAGGAATTTGCCCCAGCCGAACGCATCGAAACCGAGGCCCGCGGAGAGGTTGATGTCCGGGAAAAACTCCGCCTTGGCTTCCTTCACGTCGTGCATCGCGGCTTCGACCTGCCAGCGTGCTGCCACAATATCCGGGCGGCGCGACACCAGATCGGCAGGCACGTTATCCGGCAGCGTGACGGTGTTGCCGGCCGTCAGAACCGGCTTGGCGATCTGCATGCCGCGGTCCGGCCCCTTGCCGAGCAGGGCGCCCAACTGGTAGCGCGTCACCGTGATCTGGCCGTCGAGGTCGGTCAGGTTGGACTGGGTCGTGGCGATATTGCCTAACGCGGTCTGCTTCTCGACGTTGGTGTCGAGCCCGGCTACCACGCGGCCGTTGGTAATGCGGCTGATGTCCTGGCGATTGTCGATTTCACGCGCGGCGATATCGCGCAGCGCATACAACTGGGCGAGCTGGTTGTAGGTGCTGGCCACCGACGAGGCCAGCGTCACGCGCGCCTGCTGCATATCGGCTTCCGCCGCTTTTTCCTGCGACACGGCCTGGCCGAGGCGCTGCCGGTTCTTGCCCCACAGGTCCAGGTCCCATGAAGCGCTCGCCAGCACGTTGTTTTCGCTATACCAGGTGCCGCCATAGGGCGGCGGGTAGATCGAGTTCTGCGAGAAGATCTCGCGGTTCCACGAGTAGCTGCCGTTCACCTTCGGATACAGATTGGAACGCGAGCTTTCGATGTACGACGAAGCCTTGGCGATGCGCGCCTGCGCCTGGGCGATGGACGGGCTGCCTTCCAGCGCTTCCGCGATCAGTTGCGGCAGTTGCGGGTCGCCGAACTGGTTGGCCCAGTCGAGCGACGGCCACTGGCCGCCTTGCGACGGCAGGCTCTGGTTCGATTCGTACTGCGCCGGCGACGACATCTGCTTGTCGCTCTTGATACCGATGTAGTTCGCGCACCCTGTTAGGGCGAGCGCCGCCACCGCTGCGGTGACGGCGGCCCGGCACGACAGTGCGGGCGCGGACAGGGAAAGGGATTTCATCGCTCGACTCTTTTTGAGTGTCAGTGGAATGTAATGATGGACACTGCAATCAGCTTATGACGATTTGCTGTCAATATTGATTGTCGTGTCACGGGTTATGCCCGCTAGATCGCAGCCGCTGTTGGTCAGCACACGGCGCAACATGCTTTTCAGAAAGCCTACTTCTTCTGGTGTGAATCCGGCGAGCAGGTTGTCCATGACGCCGTTGAAAATGGCCGGCATGCGCACGGCGATGTCCTGGCCTTCGGGCGTCAGGGCGAGCCGGACTACCCGCCGGTCTTCGTTGCTGCGCACCCGGCTCAGCAGGCCGCGCTTTTCCAGTCGGTCCACCAGGCGGGTGACCGCGCTGGCGTCAATGCCGTATTCCCGCGCCAGTTCGGCCGCCAGCAGGCATTTGCCGCTCGCCACCATAAACAGGATGCTGGCCTGCTGGCTGGTGATGCCCAGTTCAGCCATGGTGCGTTGCGTGACCAGATTGGACATGGTCGATTTCACGCGCGAAATCAGATAGCCGGGGCTTTCGCCTAGCTGGTAGGCGCTGATTTCCGGCGGTGTAGAGGTCTGATCCGTCATGATTCTCATGCGACTGCAATGGTTGACTAAGCAGGATTATAGGGGCTGGTTAGTTGACGCGGCAAGCGTTATTGCAGCTTAGGCAAGGATCTATACCCACTCAAGCTATTAAAAGTCGGAGGCTGCCGTGGGAAAATCGGGCCCGAAGGGCGCGTCAGCGCTGGCGGGCGCGGCTGATGAAAGCAGGGCGGTGCGGCTGGCGCTCGGCAGCAATCAAACGTAAGGAAAAGTGTGTCCCGTTGTCGGGATTGGTGGAGTGGGATGACGGCTAGTAAGGGAATACCAGAGAACCTTAATCTGCGCGTGCTATAATTTTGGGTTCCCAAAAGTGCGCTTTGGGCTTTGTTGGCTTTGTACACAATGCTGCTGCTGGCGCACTCAACTGTCCCCAGGTTCCTATGACCCGCGCCCTACGCAACATTGCCATTATTGCCCACGTCGACCACGGCAAGACCACGCTCGTCGACCAGCTCCTCCGTCAGACCGCCACGTTCCGCGACAATCAGCAGATTGCCGAGCGCGTGATGGACTCGAACGACATCGAAAAGGAACGTGGCATCACGATCCTTTCGAAGAACTGCGCGGTCGAATACGAAGGCACGCACATCAACATCGTCGACACGCCGGGCCACGCCGACTTCGGCGGCGAAGTGGAGCGCGTGCTGTCGATGGTCGACTCCGTGCTGCTGCTGGTGGATGCCGTTGAAGGCCCGATGCCGCAAACGCGCTTCGTCACGAAGAAGGCGCTGGCGCTCGGCCTGAAGCCGATCGTGGTGGTGAACAAGGTTGACCGCCCGGGCGCGCGGATCGACTGGGTGATTAACCAGACGTTTGACCTGTTCGACAAGCTGGGCGCAACGGACGAGCAGCTCGACTTCCCGATCGTCTACGCATCGGGCCTGAACGGTTACGCCGGCCTGACCCCGGACGTGCGCGAAGGCGACATGCGCCCGCTGTTCGAAGCCGTGCTCAAGCACGTGCCGGTGCGCGACGCTGATCCGGAAGCACCGCTGCAGCTGCAGATCACCTCGCTCGACTATTCGTCGTACGTGGGCCGTATCGGCGTGGGCCGTATCACCCGCGGCCGTATCAAGCCGGGCATGGCAGTCGCCGTGCGTTCGGGCCCGGATGGCGCGATCCTCAACCGCAAGATCAATCAGGTCCTGTCGTTCAAGGGTCTTGAGCGCGTTCAGGTGGAATCGGCTGAAGCCGGCGACATCGTGCTGATCAACGGTATCGAAGAAATCGGCATTGGCGTGACCATCTGCGCACCGGAACAACCGGAAGCGCTGCCGATGATCACGGTGGACGAGCCGACCCTGACGATGAACTTCCTCGTGAATTCGTCGCCGCTGGCTGGCCGTGAAGGCAAGTTCGTGACGAGCCGTCAGATTCGTGACCGCCTGTTCAAGGAACTGAACCACAACGTCGCGCTGCGCGTGAAGGAAACCGGCGACGAAACCACGTTCGAAGTGGCGGGCCGCGGCGAGCTGCACCTGACCATTCTGGTGGAAAACATGCGTCGCGAGGGCTACGAGCTGGCCGTGTCGCGTCCGCGCGTGGTGATGCAGGAAATTGACGGCGTGAAGCACGAGCCGTACGAAAACCTGACGGTCGACATGGAAGACGGCCACCAGGGTGGCGTGATGGAAGAGCTGGGCCGCCGCAAGGGCGAAATGCTCGACATGGCATCGGACGGCCGTGGCCGTACGCGTCTCGAGTACCGTATTTCGGCGCGTGGCCTGATCGGCTTCCAGTCGGAATTCCTCACGCTCACGCGCGGCACGGGCCTGATGAGCCACACGTTCGACTCGTATCAGCCGGTCAAGGACGGCGCGGTTGGCGAGCGTCGCAACGGCGTGCTGATTTCGCAGGACGACGGCGCAGCGGTTGCTTACGCACTGTGGAAGCTGCAGGATCGCGGCCGTATGTTCGTGTCGCCGGGCGAGCCGCTGTATGAAGGCATGATCATCGGCATTCACAGCCGCGACAACGACCTGGTCGTCAACCCGATCAAGGGCAAGCAGCTCACCAACGTGCGTTCGTCGGGTACCGACGAAGCGGTGCGTCTCGTGCCGCCGATCCAGATGTCGCTCGAATACGCGGTGGAATTCATCGACGACGACGAACTGGTCGAAGTCACGCCGCAATCGATTCGTCTGCGCAAGCGTTACCTGAAGGAACACGAGCGCCGCAGCGCAAGCCGTAAGGGCGCAGTGGACTGATCCACGCGTTTCTATCGTGCAGTGCAACACAAAAGCCGCCTTCGGGCGGCTTTTGTTATTTGCGGCTCTGCACGCAGCTGGCAAGCGGCTAGCAAGCGGCTATTACCAGGATGATTGAAGAACACTGTTTCGCTTCCTGGAAAGGTCCGCGAAAGCCCGCCAGAAAAGGCTTCCGCGGCACTGTGCCTGCTATCTGCACTATCTGTTATGTGATATGCTTCCGCGGATGCAAGTTAAGGTCCTTCCAAGCAAGACTTGATTCGCGCAATCCGCCAAACGGTCAGGCCGTGTCGCGGAAGGTTTGAGTAACCCGCTATTTCTCGAGAAACTCGAAGAAAGGTGAGCGTAAATATGATGAAGCAATTCCAGTCGAACTCCTATCTGTTCGGCGGCAATGCTCCGTACGTAGAAGAAATGTACGAAGCGTATCTCGATAATCCGGCGTCAGTGCCCGAGAACTGGCGTGTGTATTTCGACGCGTTGCAGAACGTTCCTGCATCGGATGGCAGCAATGCCAACGACGTGGCCCATGGCCCGATCGTCGAGTCATTTGCACAACGGGCCAAGGCGAATGCCTTCATCCCGCGCACCGCAACGGGCGGCGAAGACCTCGCTACCGCGCGCAAACAAGTCTACGTACAGTCCCTCATCGGCGCGTATCGCTTCCTTGGCACGCAATGGGCCAACCTGGATCCGCTGAAGCGCCGCGAACGTCCCGCAATTCCCGAGCTTGAACCTGCGTTCTACGACTTCACTGAAGCCGACATGGACCAGGAGTTCAGCGCGACCAACCTGTACTTCGGGTTCGAACGCGCGTCGCTGCGCGAGATCGTCAAGGCGCTGCGCGACACGTACTGCGGCACGATCGGTGTCGAGTACATGTATCTGAGCGATCCGGAACAGAAGCGCTGGTGGAAAGAGCGCCTCGAGTCGATCCGCTCCACGCCGAACTTCTCGGCTGACAAGAAGAAACACATTCTGAACCGCTTGACGGCAGCTGAAGGCCTCGAGCGCTTCCTGCACACCAAGTACGTCGGCCAGAAACGCTTCTCGCTCGAAGGCGGCGAAAGCTTCATCGCCTCGATGGACGAAGTCGTGCGTCACGGCGGCGCTCGCGGCGTTCAGGAAATCGTCATCGGCATGGCCCACCGCGGCCGTCTGAACGTGCTGGTCAATACGCTCGGCAAGATGCCGGCTGACCTGTTTGCCGAATTCGAAGGCAAGCACGTCGACGATCTGCCGGCTGGCGACGTCAAGTACCACAAGGGTTTCTCGTCGGACGTTTCGACCGAAGGCGGCCCGGTTCACCTGTCGCTCGCGTTCAACCCGTCGCACCTTGAAATCGTCAACCCGGTGGTCGAAGGTTCGGCCAAGGCCCGTATGGACCGTCGCGGCGACGACAGCGGCCTGCAAGTGCTGCCGGTGCAGATCCACGGCGACGCGGCCTTCGCTGGCCAGGGCGTCGTGATGGAAACGCTGAACCTCGCGCAAACGCGTGGTTACGGTACGCACGGCACGCTGCACATCGTCATCAACAACCAGATCGGCTTCACCACGTCGGATCCGCGCGACTCGCGCTCGACGCTGTACTGCTCGGACGTCGTCAAGATGATCGAAGCACCGGTGCTGCACGTGAACGGTGACGATCCTGAAGCGGTGGTGCTGGCTACGCAGCTGGCAATCGATTTCCGGATGCAGTTCCACAAGGACGTCGTCGTCGACATCGTCTGCTTCCGCAAGCTCGGCCACAACGAGCAGGACACGCCGGCGGTCACGCAGCCGCTGATGTACAAGACGATTGCGAAGCACCCGGGCACGCGCGCACTGTACGCTGAAAAGCTGGTGCAACAAGGCGTGATCACGGCTGCCGACGCAGAAGAGTACGTCAAGGCCTACCGCAAGGCGATGGACGAAGGCCACCACACCGTCGATCCGGTGCTCTCGAATTACAAGAGCAAGTACGCGGTGGATTGGGTTCCGTTTCTGAACCGCAAGTGGACCGACGCAGCGGACACCGCAGTGCCGCTCGCCGAACTGAAGCGCCTCGCTGAGCGCATCACCACGATTCCGGAAAACTTCAAGGTGCACCCGCTCGTCGAGCGCGTCATCAACGACCGTCGCGCGATGGGCCGTGGTGAAGCGAAGCTCGACTGGGGTATGGGCGAACACCTGGCATTCGCGTCGCTGGTCGCATCGGGCTACGCTGTGCGCCTGACCGGTCAGGACTCGGGCCGTGGCACGTTCACGCACCGTCACGCAGTGCTGCACGACCAGAACCGCGAACGCTGGAACGACGGCACCTACGTGCCGCTGCAGAACATCGCCGAAGGTCAGGCGAAGTTCACGGTGATCGACTCGGTGCTGTCGGAAGAAGCCGTTCTCGGCTTCGAATACGGCTACTCGACCGCTGAACCGAACACGTTCGTCGCATGGGAAGCGCAGTTCGGCGACTTCGTGAACGGCGCGCAAGTCGTGATCGACCAGTTCATCTCGTCGGGCGAAGTGAAGTGGGGCCGTGTTTCGGGTCTCACGATGCTGCTGCCGCACGGCTACGAAGGCCAGGGTCCGGAGCACTCGTCGGCACGTATCGAGCGTTTCCTGCAACTGTGCGCAGACCACAACATGCAGGTCGTTCAGCCGACCACGCCGGCACAGATTTTCCACCTGCTGCGCCGTCAGATGATCCGCCTGTTCCGCAAGCCGCTGATCGTCGCTACGCCGAAGTCGCTGCTGCGCCACAAGGAAGCCGTGTCGGACCTGTCCGAACTGGCGAAGGGCGCGTTCCAGCCGATCCTCGGCGAAGTGGACGAAGCCATCGAAGCGAAGAAGGTCAAGCGCGTGGTGGTCTGCTCGGGTCGCGTGTATTACGACCTGCTGGCACATCGCCGCGAAGCGAAGGCCAACGACGTCGCCATCATCCGTATCGAACAGCTCTATCCGTTCGCGCACAAGCAGTTCGAAGCGGAAATGAAGAAGTACGACAATGCGACCGAAGTGGTGTGGGTGCAGGACGAGCCGCAGAATCAAGGCCCGTGGTTCTACATCGAGCATCACCTGAAGGAAGGCATGAAGGATGGACAGAAGCTGGCCTACAGCGGCCGTCCGGCTTCGGCTTCGCCGGCAGTTGGCTACTACGCGAAGCATTACGAGCAGCAGAAGGCGCTGGTTGAAGGTGCATTCGGCCGTCTGAAGAGCGCGTCGATCGCTAAATAACTTATTGAACCGAACCGGGAAAGCGCAGGGCGCTTTCCCGCACCGCATCTGAAGGCTCAAACGCCGCAGATCAGGGTTCGCAGACGGTTCGTTGTCACCAGATACGTATTCAGGAAAATCACAATGGCTATTGTTGAAGTCAAGGTCCCCCAGCTGTCGGAGTCGGTGTCGGAAGCCACCATGCTGCAGTGGAAGAAGAAGCCCGGTGAGGCTGTCGCGGTCGACGAAATCCTCATCGAAATCGAAACCGACAAGGTCGTGCTGGAAGTGCCGGCTCCCGCAGCTGGCGTGCTCGCACAAGTCATCTCCAACGACGGCGATATCGTCACGGCCGATCAGGTGATCGCCAAGATCGATACGGAAGGCACCGCTGGCGCCGCTGCTGTCGAAGCTGAAGTGAAGCCGGCTCCGGTTGCCGCTGCGGCACCCGCAGCAGCACCGGCTGCTCAAGCTGCATCCGCAACGGGTGCCAGCACGGCCGCCTCGCCGGCCGCCGCCAAGCTGATGGCGGAAAAGAACCTGGCGTCGGGCGACGTCGCCGGCACGGGCCGCGACGGCCGCATCACCAAGGGTGACGTGCTGACCGCTGGCGCCGCTCCGGCACCGGCTGCCAAGGCCGCTCCGGCTGCTGCACCGAAGGCTGCCAAGCCGTCGCTGCCGGACGTCAAGGCTCCGGCATCGGCCGAAGCGTGGCTCAAAGACCGCCCGGAACAACGCGTGCCGATGTCGCGTCTGCGCGCGCGTATCGCCGAGCGTCTGCTCGAGTCGCAGCAAACCAACGCCATCCTCACGACGTTCAACGAAGTGAACATGGCGCCGGTGATGGACCTGCGCAACAAGTACAAGGACAAGTTCGAGAAGGAACATGGCGTGAAGCTCGGCTTCATGTCGTTCTTCGTCAAGGCTGCGGTCCATGCACTGAAGAAGTTCCCGCTGGTGAACGCGTCGATCGACGGTAACGACATCGTCTATCACGGCTATTTCGACATCGGTATCGCGGTCGGTTCGCCGCGTGGCCTGGTGGTGCCGATTCTGCGCAACGCAGATCAGCTGAGCCTCGCAGAAATCGAAAAGAAGATTGCTGAATTCGGCCAGAAGGCGAAGGACGGCAAGCTGTCGATCGAAGAAATGACGGGTGGTACGTTCTCGATCTCGAACGGCGGTGTGTTCGGCTCGATGCTGTCGACGCCGATTATCAACCCGCCGCAATCGGCGATCCTGGGCGTGCATGCTACGAAGGAACGCGCTGTGGTCGAAAACGGCCAGATCGTGATCCGCCCGATGAACTACCTGGCGCTGTCGTACGACCACCGCATCATCGACGGTCGCGAAGCAGTGCTGTCGCTGGTCGCGATGAAGGACGCGCTGGAAGATCCGGCTCGCCTGTTGCTCGACCTGTAAGCGTCGGTCCGGCCAGGGCGCCGGCTTGTGATCCCACAAGCCGGCGTCATATTAGCCAAGAGCAAGCAGCACGTCTTTAGCATTCCGCAGTACTGGAGCGATGCGCGCCACGAAGCGTGGCCGCGCGTTGTTCCGTCATCAAAAGGATTGTCATGTCCAAAGAATTTGACGTCGTCGTGATCGGTGCCGGTCCCGGCGGTTATATCGCAGCTATCCGCGCTGCGCAGCTCGGCAAGACCGTTGCCTGTATCGAGAAGTGGAAGAACCCGGCCGGCGCGCTGAAGCTCGGCGGCACCTGCCTGAACGTGGGTTGCATTCCGTCGAAGGCACTGCTGGCTTCGTCGGAAGAGTTCGAAAACGCGTCGCATCACCTCGCCGACCACGGTATCAGCGTGGAAAACGTGCAGGTCGATATTACGAAGATGCTAGCCCGCAAGGAAGGCATCGTCGAGAAGATGACCAAGGGCATTGAATTCCTGTTCCGCAAGAACAAGATCACGTGGCTCAAGGGCCATGGCAAGTTCACCGGCAAGACGGACGCCGGCGTGCAGATCGAAGTGAGCGGCGAAGGCGAAACCGAAGTCGTCACGGCGAAGAACGTGATCATCGCCACGGGTTCGAAAGCGCGTCATCTGCCGGGCATCCCGGTCGACAACAAGATCGTCGCCGACAACGAAGGCGCATTGAGCTTCGACTCCGTGCCGAAGAAGCTGGCCGTGATCGGCGCCGGCGTGATCGGTCTGGAACTCGGCTCCGTGTGGCGCCGTCTGGGCGCTGAAGTCACGGTGCTCGAAGCGCTGCCGGAATTCCTCGGCGCGGCGGACCAGGCGCTCGCGAAAGAAGCGGCCAAGCAGTTCAAGAAACAAGGTCTGGATATTCACGTGGGCGTGAAGGTCGGCGAAGTCACGACGACCGACAAGAGCGTCACGCTGAACTACACGGACAAGGACGGCAACGCACAGAAGCTGGAAGCAGACCGTCTGATCGTGTCGATCGGCCGCGTGCCGAACACCGACAACCTCGGTCTCGAAGCGATCGGCCTGAAGGCCAACGAACGCGGCTTCATCGACGTTGACGACCATTGCGCCACCGCAGTGCCGAACGTCTACGCGATCGGCGACGTGGTGCGTGGCCCGATGCTCGCGCACAAGGCTGAAGATGAAGGCGTGCTGGTCGCTGAAATCATCGACGGTCAGAAGCCGCATATCGACTACAACTGCATTCCGTGGGTGATCTACACCGAACCGGAAATCGCATGGGTCGGCAAGACGGAACAGCAACTGAAGGCGGAAGGCCGTGAGGTCAAGACGGGCCAGTTCCCGTTCATGGCCAACGGCCGTGCACTCGGCATCAACAAGGCGGATGGTTTCGTCAAGATGATCGCCGATGCGAAGACCGACGAGCTGCTCGGCGTGCACATCATCTCGGCGAACGCATCGGACCTGATCGCGGAAGCCGTCGTGGCGATGGAATTCAAGGCGGCGTCGGAAGACATCGGCCGCATTTGCCATCCGCACCCGTCGTTGTCCGAAGTGATGCGCGAAGCGGCGCTCGCCGTGGACAAGCGCGCGCTGAACATGTAATCACGCGCACGCCTGACTGATCGCAGCAGCTTAGCTTCACGACGAAGGCGGGCGGGTTCAATCCCTCCCGCCTTCTTTTTTTGCAGCCAGAAAATGAACGTCACCGAATACTACGAAAAAGAACTGCAGACGCGGGGTTATCAATCGGACCCGGCGCAACGCGCGGCCGTGGACCGTCTGCAGCGGTGCTACGAAGAGTGGGTCGAGTACAAGTCGCGCCGCTCGAACGCGTTCAAGAAGTTGATCATTCACCCGGACCTGCCGCGCGGCGTCTACATGTGGGGCGGGGTGGGGCGCGGCAAGAGCTTCCTGATGGACAGCTTCTTTACCGTGGTACCGGTGCAGCGCAAGACGCGTTTGCACTTCCACGAGTTCATGCGCGAAGTGCACCGCGAACTCGAAGACCTGAAGGGCCAGGCCGATCCGCTCGACGAACTGGCGCGCCGCATCGGCAAGCGCTACCGCCTGATCTGTTTCGACGAATTCCACGTCTCCGACATCGCCGACGCGATGATCCTGTACCGTCTGCTCGACAAGCTGTTCGAGAACCGCGTGCAGTTCGTGATGACGTCCAACTACGATCCGGATACGCTGTACCCGGATGGCCTGCATCGCGATCGCATGCTGCCCGCCATCGAACTGATCAAGTCCAAACTGGATGTGATCAACGTGGATGCGGGCGTCGACTACCGGCAGCGTACGCTGGCCCAGGTCGAGGTGTATCACACACCACTGGGTGCGGCCTCGGACAAGGCCCTGCGCGGCGCCTTCGCGAGCCTCGCAGCGGTGCCCGACGAGAGCCCGATCCTGCGTATCGAAAAGCGCGAGCTCAAAGCACTGCGTAAGGCCGACGGCGTGGTCTGGTTCGATTTCGCGACGCTGTGCGGCGGCCCGCGCTCGCAGAACGACTATCTGGAGCTGGCGAGCCGCTTTCACGCGGTGATCCTCTCGAGCGTGCCGCAGATGAGCGCGCGCATGGCCTCGGAAGCACGGCGCTTCACCTGGCTGATCGACGTGTTCTACGACCACAAGGTCAAGCTGCTGATGTCCGCTGCGGTGCCGCCTGAACAGCTATACACGGACGGCCCGATGGCCAACGAGTTCACTCGCACGGTGTCGCGCATCGTCGAGATGCAATCGAAGGAATATCTCGATGCGCCGCGCCGTATCGTCGATACCTCGCTGACCTGAGCGATTCTTAAAGTTTTTGTAGTTCCCTAAGACATCGTATCTATTGCGATAGATCAGAGGCCGCCAGCCTACCGCTGGCGCTTCCCGTCGCATTTTCAAGATTCGGATTGGTCTTATATTCGCTCCAGGGGCGAGCCGATATCTTCTTAGTCATAGATTTTTGACGAAGGAGAAGTCCATGACCCCGTATCGCGATATCAATGATGAAGAATGGCAGCGCGTTGCACCGCTGCTCCCCGAGCTGCGGCCGCGCAGCGAACTGCGCGGCCGGCCTCTCGCCAACACGCGTTCCGTGCTCAACGGCGTGCTGTGGGTGATGTATAGCGGCGCTACCTGGTCCGCCATGCCGCGCAAATACCCCTCGTACCAAACCTGCCACCGGCGTTTCAAAGCCTGGCACGAGTCGGGCGTGCTCAAGCGCGTGATGGACCAGTTGTACGGCGAAGCGAGCACCGAGTTGTGCACCATGATGGAGTCGCGCATGCGCATCCATGTCAGCCCCGAAGAGAAAGCTGCGCGTGCGGAAGCCGCACCTGTCGCACCGTCCAAGCCGGCACTCTACGGCCCGGCAGCCTCGCAACCGGTGGTGCCTTCGGTATTCGGCTTCGCAGGATCCTTCAAGCAAGCTGCATGACGAGTCCAATGAATTGAACCCGCTCAATCGAAAAAAACCGGCCGCACGAAAAAATCGTCGGCCGGCTTTTTATTGCCTCATGCCCTTGCTGCACACCGCTGTCTCAAGTGCGGTGACATGACGCCGCGTGCGCAGCTCTCTTAAGGCTTATTGCTGGCGAATCCAGGTCTGCGAGCGGCCCAGCAGCGAAACGCCGATATACCCCCGCACCACCAGTTTCTGACCGCCGTCTTCGAGATGCATCTTGCACTTGTAGACCTTGCCGTTTTCCGGGTCGAGAATCCGGCCGCCGTCCCAGCCGTCGTCATCCTTCTTCATGTCGTTGATGATCGTCATGCCGAGGATCAGCTGGTCTTTTCGCTCATCCGTGCAAGCCGTGCAGCGGCGCTCGGGGTGGTCGTTCGGGCCGAGTCCCTTGATGACCTTGCCATCCAGCGCGCCGCTGGCGTCCTGGGTGATCTGTACGAGCGCCTTGGGCTGGCCCGTGTTGTCGTCGATGGTTTGCCACGTGCCGACCGGACTGTCGGCCTGCGCCATGGCGGTAACGGCGCTGGCGAGCAGCACGCCGGCGAGGGCCGCCTGTTTGGCGGTGCGCATCATGATGGCGCGGGTGCGCTGGGTGAATGACGTCATTGCCTTCCTCCTTGATGAAAGTCGGCGCGATCATGGTCGCGCGGCGTTATTGAAAGCGCAGAATACGTTAAAGTGCGCCCGCCGTTTGATAGTGGAGCCTCTAATTGAAACGGCGGCGCATGGGGCACTGTGCAAAACGCATGCCTCAATTCAACTGATACGAAAAAGTCGCGTTGATGCGCGGGCTGCGCGAGGCGCTTTCCACCGGCGCATCGCCCACGGCCTTGCCCACCGAGAGATCGAGCGTGTAGTACTTCTTGTCGGTGATGCGAAACCCGAAGGCAATCGACGCGAGCTTCGACGGCGAGGGTGTGCCTGCATGCAGATAGACGCGCGCCATGTCGAACGACACATAGGGCGTGAACGTCTGCAGGTAAGTCAGGCCCGGCGTGAAGGCGCGGTTGAGTTCCACCGACGCGCCCCAGCCCGAATCCCCTGACGCCTCACCGGGCTCATAGCCTTGCGCGAAATGCTGCGCGCCGAACGAGATCTGTTCCGAGGTCGGCAGCGAATCGGGGCTGTACTGGCCCGTCATGGCCACCGCCGTGCCGATCTTGAGCGGCCACTCGTTGGTCTGCGAGAAGCTCGCGCCGGTGCGCGTGAAGGTGAGCGAGACGGGGTTGGTTTCGACGACGCCGGGCACGTTCGACTCGCCGGATTTCGACGCCCCCAGAATATCGAAGGCCTGCGCGACGTTGACGCTCGCCTTGCGCACCTGGCCGGTCTGCACGCTGGTGTAGTCGGCCTGCAACTGCATCACGCGCACTTGCGAGCGCAGCCCGATCCGCGCGCCGTTGATCTGGTTCTGATAGTCGTCTTCGTCGTGCGACGCGTAGGCCGACACGGTGCCGATCACGCTCTGGCTGTTGCTCAACAGAAGCGGGTAGGCCAGCGAGCCGCCTAACTTGTCGTTAATCACAGTGCGCTGCACATAGGAAGGCAGGCCGGGGTTGTCCACCGGATTGCCGCGGTAATGCGACGCATCGACCTTCGCCACGAGGCCGTCGCTGCCGATCGGCACCGCGCCACGCGCGGCCAGGTAGGTGACGTTGTCGCGGCCCTTGGGCAGCAGCGCCGAGACGCTCAGTTGCTCGCCGAGCGAGGTCAGGCCGTTTTCGGTCGCAGTGAGCAGGCCCTGCACGCCAGGCTGATCGAAATTGACCCCGGCGCTCAGGTTGACCGGCTTGTGTTCGACCTTGAGTTCAAGCGTGGTGGCGCCGTCGGTGTTCTGCGGCGGCGGCACGTTGGCGGCCACCTTGATGCCCGGCAGGATGCCCAGCACGTTGATGTAACGCTCGAAGGTGGCGAGCCGCAACGGCCGGTCCTCGCGAATGTGTTCGGCGATCGCAAGGATCTTCTCTTCTTCCTTACCCGGGTTGCCGGTGACCTTCACTTCCGACACGTAACCTTCCACCACGGTCACGCGCACCACCCCGTTTTCGAAGTTCTGCGCCGGTATGAAGGCGAACGACAGTGCGTAGCCGCGTGACTGATACAGCTTGGTGACGCCGTCGGCCACCTGGATCAGGTCGCCGATGGTGATGTCCTTGCCGACGAGCGGAGTAAAGCGCTGCGCGACGTCGTTGAACGGAATCGTCTTGACGCCTTCCACCTGAAACTTGCTGGGCGTGAGATGCGTTGCGAGCAAGGCCTGCAACTGCGGCGCCTGCGGCTGCACCTGCAGCGTGACGTTAGGCCCTTTGTCGGGCGCGGTGACTTGCGGTAAGGAGTCCATCGGGTTTCCTCCGACGGGGTTGCCGCCGACTGCGGGACGCGATTGCGCCTGTACTGCGCCTGTGGCGATGGCCGCCAGCAGGAGTGTCCATCTGCTGTACCCGAGTTTCATCGGATTTTCCCTCGTATGGCCGTTCTTATCGTGCGAGCGCGCCGCCTGGCTCGGCAGATCGTGATCGCTTGTGTGGCTTCGCGCATACTGCCATGCCTGCGCGTGTTACGCCACGTGCTCCGTTCGTTGCGGAACACGTGGCCGATACCCACTGCTGATGCGAGCGGCCGCGGCACTTGCCAACCGCGGCTGCGAGCGGCTTGCGCCGTCCACTGCTGCGGACTACTTATGTTGTGCCGGGATCAGCCCACCCAGCAGCGAGGTCGCACCGCTCGCGGCGCTGCTCGTCGATCCCGTCGCCGAGGTGAGCGTGCCGGTGAGCGTCGAGAGCAGGCCCGTGACCGGCGCGAGCAGCGAGCCGGCCGGGGTGCCGCTGGCGGCGCTGGTAGCGGTGCCCAGCGCGCCGGTGACAGCCGAGAGCGGATTGGAACTGCTGGTGGCGTTACCCAGGGTGGAGGTGACCGAGTTGAGCGGGAGGCCGCCGAGCAAGCCGGTGACCGAAGCCAGCGGCGTGCCTGCGGTGGCCGAGGAGAGCGCCGACAGCGGCGAGCTGCCGAGCAGCGAGCTCACCAGGTTGAGCGGATTGGCGCCGAGGCCGAGGCTGGCGAGCGACGCGTTCAGCGGCCCGAGCAGGCCATTGGCGGCGGCGCCGGTGGGCGGTCCGTTGGCTACGACGACATTGCTGCTGCCGACGAGGCTCGTGATCAGACCGGGGATCGGCGCCGCGCCGTTCGGGCCATTCGGATTGACGAGGCCGCCGGCGTTCGTGACCGTGTTGCCGAGCGAGCCGACCAGGTTGCCGACGTCCGTGCCGAGCGGATTCTGTGTGGTCGAGGCGACAGTCGAGCCTGCCGTGCCCAGTGCGCCGCCTATCTGCGCCAACACACCCGAGACGGGTACGCCGAGCCCGGTGTTCGTGCCGACCGTCTGCGTGATGATGCCCGCGGTCTGCACGAGCGGCGTGATGGCGGTGCTGACAGGTTGCGTGATCTGCTGCACGGGCGCCGAGGACAGCACGTTGCCGAGCACGGTGCCGCCCACGTTGACCGCGCCGGCGGCAGTGCTGAGCGTGCTTGCAAGCGGCGTTGTCAGGGGCGAGAGCGGCGCGAGCGGGCCGGTGCCGAGTCCGGCGACGGTGGTGCTCAAGCCTTGCACGACGCCGCTGGTGGACGACACGACCGAGCCGAGGCCGCCCACGGTCGTGCCGAGCGGATTCGCCGTCGAACCGGTCTGGCCGACGCCATTGCTGACTGCATTGGCAAGCGCGGTGAGCGGACCGCTCGTGGACGACACGGTGCTGCCGAGCCCTTGCGTCAACTGCGGGCTGAGGCCAGGAATGCTCTGCGACGCAATCGTATTGCCGAGATCGTTGACGGTCTGGGCTGCTGCCGTCACCGTGCCCGTGGTGCCGGTAGAGCCGGTGGTCGGGTTGCTCGGGTTGGTGGGCGTGGTCGTGCCGGTGGTGGGTGTGCCACCGCCGGAGCCGGTCGTGGTGGTGGTCGTGCCGCCGGCTGAGCCGCTACCGGTGGCTGAGGCGAGCGGTGGCGCCGCGGTCACGCCGTTGCCGCCACAAGCGGCGAGCAGGCAGGCAACGGCGAGTGCGGTAAGTGGCGCGCGCAGAGACGACAGGCTCGCGCAAGTTGCTTCTGGAACAAAAAAACGTGTTGTGGACATAGGGTGCTCCTCGGTCTCTTGTGACTCTGAATGGATGGTCTCCGCGCGCCGGTGCAGCCATCTCTGAGCGGCGCCACTCAGCTCAGGCGAAGCGGGGGAGGCGGCGTATCCGCTGCCACCCGCTGTGCCTGCTTATCGGGTTACTTTTTCGACACGCCGCCGAGCAGGCCGCTGACCAGCGAGGTGACCGGCGAGAGCAGGCCGCCGGCGGCGCTGCTGCCGGTGCTCGAGGTCAGGCCGCTGATCGGGCTAGCCGAGGCCGTGGTCGTGGCGCTCTTGGCTGCGCTGCTGGCAGTGGTGGCCGCGCTGCCGAGCGAGCCGGTGACGCTCGAGAGCAGACCCGTAACCGGGGCGAGCGGGCTGCTGCTCGAGGCGCTGCCTGCGGCGCTGGTGACGCTGCTGAGCAGACCGGTGACGGGAGCCAGCGGGCTGCTGGTGCCGCTCCCGCCGGTGGCGCCACCCAGCGCGCCGGTGACGCTCGAGAGCAGGCCCGTGACCGGCGCCAGCGGGCTGCTGCCGCCAGCGCTTCCGCCTGCGGCCGAAGTGAGACCGCCGAGCAGGCCCGTAAGCGGCGCGATCGGGTTGGCGCTGCCGCCCGTCAACAGGCCGCCGACCGACGAGACCGTCGTGCCGGTGCTCGTCACGACATTGCCGAGGCCCGTCGTGACGGGGTTGTTGCCGGTCGCGGCGAGCAGGCCGCCCGCCTTGCCGAGGCCGCCGCCGATCGTCGACAGCAGGCCGTTGACCGGGGCGCCGAGACCCGTCACGGTGCCGACCGTCTGGGTCGTGGAGGCGAGCATCGAGGTAATCGGCGTGATGGCGGTGCTAAGGGTTTGCGTGACCTGCTCGACCGGACCGGTCGAGAGGGCCGTCGTCAGCGTGCTGCCGCCGTTGGTGACCGCGCCGCCGAGGGTGTTGATCGCGCCGCCCAGCGGCGATGTAAGGGCGGAGAGCGGGGCGAGCGGACCGCTGCCGAGACTCGTGACGAGATTGCCGGTGCTGGTGACCGCGCCGCCGACGTTGCCGACCACGCCGCCCAGGCTCGAGACGGTCGTGCCGACTGCATTGCCGCCTGTACCGAGCTGGCCCAGACCTTGGGTGACGCCGTTGCCGAGCGTGGAGACCGCGGCGCCGACGTTCTGCACAACCCCACCGAGCGATTGAGTGGTTGCCGGGCTCAGACCCGGGACAGTTTGCGAACCGATCACCGAGCCGAGCCCTGAGACGGTCGACCCGACGTTGCTGACGACGTTGCCCGTATTGCCGGCTACAGTGCCGAGTGCGTTGGCTTGCGCCGAATCGCTGCTCGAACCGCTGCCCGAAGTCGAAGAGCCGCCGCCCGAGACGCCGCCCGTGGTGCCCCCTGACGTGCTGCCTGCGTTGTTTCCTGAACCTGAACCCGAGCCATCCGAACCGCCTGACGTTGCGCCCATCCCCGAGCCGCTGCCGCTCGTCGTCGACAGCGCGCCCCCGTCGCTGCCACTACCGCTACCGCTGCCTCCGGTCCCCGAACTCAGGGTTCCCGAGCCGCCGCAGGCACTCAGAGACAGCATCGCTGCTGCCGTTGCCGCGAGTACGGTTGCTCGTACCGTGAGGTTAGCCGTTTGAATGTTCATGTCGCCCTCGAATCGCATGTGTTGTTGGGTAGTGCTGCGTGCCTACCACTGCAACAGCCATGCCATTTCAACTGGAGAATGCGCAAGGAATTTGCTTCGCAGGGCTGAGAGCAAGGCGCAGCGCGGCTGTGCGGGCGGTTGATGAAGTGGTTGTCGAATCGGAGTGGCGCTTCAATAGCGCGTTTGAAAACGGTTTCGCGGCGTGCGTAACGTAACGAGCCGGATGCGGCGTTACGGTGGGGTGCGTAACGCGGAGGACGGCCGATGCTTGAAACGATCTGTTCAAACGGATAATTAGTGGAGCGAATCTAACCTATGGTTAATCCTATGTGCTGCGACGCACGAACTGCCGTTAATCTAGGTGGACAGACGGCTTCAAACAAAATAGTGCCCATCGGGCAGCGGACAATTGCTTAAATAAGATTGGTACGCTATAAAAGCCGTCAGCATCTACGTTTGACGAGGGAGGTGCGATATCGAACAGACGGCCAAATGTAATTTATTGCTTTGAAGCCGGCTGCGATGAACGCGGTGTGGCAGTGCAAAAGACCTGGGGTCGGCGAACGAGAGAATCGTCGATCACGGCACTGTGAACACGGTCATCACGTGCAGCGCAAATACGATTGAATACTGAAAGTTCGAGGGTAAAAATGAAAAAGTTCACCACACGATTCCTGAGAGATAACCAAGGGGTGACGGCAATCGAGTACGCCATGATTGCCGGATTGATCGCGGTCCTTCTTGCCACTAGCCTGACCAATGTGAAGACCGCGCTGGAAACGGTGTTCTCCAACATCGTAACGGCTCTGTAATTCGTAAGGGTTGACGGCGGCAGCTTCTGAAATCGCGTACGGGGGATGATGTCGGCCAGCGTGTCGGCCGACTCTGCGCGCGTCACAAGAGCATTGCCAAGGGAAGGGATGCGGGTTGCGAATGCGGCCCGCATCGGTTTGTCTCGCCCGTCGAGTCCGATATGAATCTGCTTAGCGACTCTCTTTTCGCCGTCTGGGCCGCGGTCGTAGCCGTTTGCGATTGCCGCAGCCGACGCGTGTCGAATGCGCTTGTCGTTGCCGGACTGGCAGCGGCGCTGGCGTGCGCCGCGCTGGAGCACGGCCCATTCGGCATTTCGCTCACCCAGGCCGCGCTTGGCGCGCTCGTCGGCTTATGCGCGCTGTTGCCATTCTTCGCGCTGGGCGTGATGGGCGGTGCCGACGTGAAGGTCTTCGCGGTACTCGGCGCCTGGTGCGGCATGCATGCGCTAGTTGGACTGTGGATCGCCGCGAGCCTGATAGCGGGCTGCCATGCGCTCTGGTTGCTGGTGTCCACCCGCACGCGGCTCGCCGCGCTCGGGCGGCCTGGCGCGCTGACCTTCGCACTGGGCAGCAAGCGTGCGACACCGTATGCGGCGTGCCTGACCGTGCCTGCCATCGCGTGGATGGGGCTGCAAGCCTTTACTGCGGGTGTGCAATGAACTGGACTGCTTATCAACAGATTCCACGTCCCGCCATGCGGGCCGCATTCGCGCGCTCGCGCCGCGAGCGCGGCACCGCCGCAGTGGAATTCGCGCTGGTCTTTCCGCTGTTCTTTGTGATCCTTTACGGCATCGTCACCTACAGCGTGATTTTCGTCGCGCAGCAGAACCTGACCTTGGCGGCAGAGGAGGGCGCGCGCGCCGCGCTCAATTATCAAGCGGCGACGAGCACCGCCAACGCGCTGGCCGCCCGTTCGTCCGCTGCCTGCACCACGGCGAAAGGGATGGTGACATCGTTGATCAGTACCGCTACCTGTGTATCGAGCTCAAGTCCGTGTAGCTACGACGCAACAATGGATTGCGTGATCGTGACGCTCAGCTACAACTACGCGGGCAAGCCGCTGGTGCCGAGCTTGCCGCTGACCAATTTTGTGTTGCCTGCTTCGCTGGCGAGTAGTGCGACGGTACAACTTAACCCGGAAAACATACTGTAATGCACGCGTTGGCTCATCCCTTTCCGGTTGTGTATCGCCTGCCTGAGCGGGCCTTGGGCCGGTGCGCGTTCGAACGACGAGGCGACCTGTCATGCCGAACCTGACCCGGATACTCGCAGGCGTCCTCATCGCGCTCGCGCTGCTGCTCGGCATCTTTGCCTGGACGCTATCGCGCCGGCCCGTAGTTCATCCCGTCATGCCGGTGGCGCAAGCCACCTTCCCGGTGGTGGTGGCCGCGCGCGTGCTGCCCGCCGGCAAGCCGATCAGCGTCGACGCGCTGCGTGTCCAGTCGCTGCCGATCAATCCGAACGGAGCGTTCGTCGATCCCTCGATGCTGGCCGGACGCGTGCCGACCTCGGACATCGGCGCGGATTCGCCGGTCCTCGAGGCCCAACTGTCATCGGGAATCGCCGAGCGGATCGAGCCGGGTGAGCGTGCCGTGGCGGTGCGGGTCGATGAAAGCAACGCGGTGGGCAACCGCCTGCGGCCGGGCAACTTCGTCGACGTGTTCTTCACGCTGAAACGCGAGGGCAACGGCGCGAGCGGTGCGGAGGTCGAACGCAGCCAGGCGCGCCTGCTGATGTCGAAGGTGCGCGTGCTGGCCTTCGGAAACGCGACACCCGGCGCCGACAACCCGGGCGACGCGAACGGCATGGTGCGTACCGCGGTGCTGGCGGTGCCGGTGGCTGATGTCGATAACCTGACGCTGGCTGAAACGTCCGGGCGCCTCGTATTGGCGCTACGCAATCCAAAGGATGCCGAAGTAGTCGATCCGGCCGCTTTTGCAGCGACCGATGGCGTCTTGAAGATTGCCGCGAATGCGCCAGCCGGGGACGCAACACAGGATTCGACGCGCGCTGCGGCCGGCGTGGCGCTCGATCAACTGTCCGGCAGTGCGGGCAACACAGCCGCACGGCCGCAGGTGGCGCCACGCGCCGTTCGACCCACCGTGCGGGTCGCGGCGGCGCCGAACGAGAATATAGAAGTCATACGGGGTGGGCGTGCCGAAACGGTCGCCCGATAGGGTTCCAGGGAGCGGGCGGCTGGACGCGTCCATAAGAATATGAAAAAACGGATTCTTGCATGCGGGAGCGCGGCGTTGCTTGGCGTGGCGTCGCTCGTCGTAGCGCCGGCCAGCAACGCGGCGGATGGCGCGCAGATGGCCGCACAGACGGTCCCACAGTCAGTCGATATCACCGTGGGCTCGCAGCAGTCGCTCGCGGCTGGCCATAGTTTGCAGCGGATCGCAATCGGCGACCCGACGGTGGCCGACGTGCTGATCATCAAAGGCGACAAGCGCGGTGGCGTGTTGCTGATCGGCAAGTCGCCGGGCACCACCAACCTGATGCTATGGGAGCGCAATCATGACGCGCCGATGGCTTACACGGTCAACGTGACTAGCGCGGCAGCGGGTGTGCTGCTAGGGCCGGGTACGCCTAGCGTGAAGACGGCGGGAGATACGGCCTACATTTCCGGCTCGGCTGCATCCATGGAGCAGCATCAGCAAGCCGTTGCTGTCGCCGAGGCCGAAGCGCGCGCCCATGCGGCGGCGCAAGGCAGCGGTTTGAGTGGCGGGGCCGATGGTGGCAAGGGCGGCAGCGCCGGCAAGGGCGGTGGCGGGTCTGCAGGGTCTGCGGCGGGCGGCGCAGGGGCGAACGTGCTGGATGCCTCGACGGTCGCGACGCGCTCAGTCGTGCAGGTCGACGTGCGGGTGGTGGAGTTCAGCCGCACGGTACTCAAGCAGATCGGGCTGAATATTCTCAAACAGAACAACGGCTTCTCGTTCGGCTCGTTTGCCCCTTCCGCGCTGACCTCGGCGACTTTCGGCCAGTCGCCGGTGTTCAACCAGACCTCGCCGATCTCGTCGGCCTTCAATCTGGTGTTCAACTCGGCCACCCGGGGTCTGGCGGCCGACTTGAGCCTGATGGAGAGCAACAACCTCGCGCGCGTGCTGGCGGAGCCGACGCTGGTCGCCCTGTCGGGCCAGAGCGCGAGTTTTCTGGCCGGCGGCGAGATCCCGGTGCCGGTGCCGCAGGCGCTCGGCACGGTGTCGATCGAATACAAGCCGTATGGCGTCGGTCTGATGTTGACGCCAACCGTCCTAAGCCCCGAGCGGATCGCGCTGAAGGTAGCGCCGGAAGCGAGCCAGCTGGACTTTACGAATGCCATCACGATCAACGGCGTGTCGGTGCCGGCTATTTCCACGCGGCGCGCCGACACCACGGTCGAACTCGGCGACGGCGAGAGTTTCGTGATCGGCGGCCTGATCGACCGCGAGACGATTTCGAATGTGTCGAAGGTGCCGTTGCTCGGCGACTTGCCGATTATCGGCGCCTTTTTCAAGCAGTTGAGCTATTCGCAGAACGACAAGGAACTGGTCATCATCGTGACGCCGCATCTGGTCTCGCCGATCGCCAAGGGCGCTGCGTTGCCGTCGACGCCTGGCGAACTGTCGGAACAGCGTGATGGCGCGGTATGGCGTTCGGTGCTCGGCGGGATCGTGTCGCCGGATGCGGCGCCGGGGTTCTCGAAGTGAACGTGGTGCGCAGAGCGTAACGCGGCCGGTCGGCGCGGCGCTCTCGCACCGGAAAGGCGGGCAGGAGGGCGCATGGGCGCCGGTCACCCGCAGCAGTACGCAGTACGAATCGGCGGCCTTGCAGTTTCGACCGCAAAAGGATGTCCAATATGAACGCGAGAACGCATTCATTGACTGAACGGGTGATCACTGACTATTTCGTGTTCGCGTCGCTGGCCGACGAGCACGTGCAATGGCTGACCGATACGCTGGTGGCAGCAGGCGCGGTCGAACAGGTCTCGCTCGATCCGTCGATGCTGACTCAGCGCATCGCGGCGCTCAATCCGTCGCTGGTGTTTGTCGATTTTTCCGGCGGCCGTGCCGCCGCCGCGAGTGCCGCCACGAGTGCCGCACGGGCTGCTTATCCGGGTTTGCAGATTGTCGCGGTGGGTTCGATCGGCGAGCCGGAGAGCGCGCTCGCGGCGCTGCGGGTGGGCGTGCGCGATTTCATCGACCTGTCGGCGCCGGCGGAAGACGCGCTGCGCATCACGCGTCAGGTGATCGACAACCTGGTCGAGCCGGTCAGCCGGCACGGCCACGTGACGGTGCTGCTCGGCGCGCGCGTGGGCATGGGCGTGAGCACGCTGGCTGCGAACCTGTCGGCCATGTTGCATCGGCGCGACGCGGCGCAGGGACGCCAGACCGCGCTGTTCGACCTCGGCTTGCCGGCCGGCGACGGCTCCTTGCTGCTCAATACGCGCAGCGAATTCAATTTCGTCGAAGCCGTGCGCAATCTGCGCCGCTTCGACCAGACCTTCGTCCATACCGCACTGTCGCATCATCCAAGCGGTCTCGCGCTCACTTCGCTGCCGCCGAACCTGGCCGATATGCGCGAGGTGTCCTACTCGAGTTCGATCAGCCTCTTGAACCGCCTGCGCGCGTTCTTCGATCAGCAGATCATCGATCTGGGCGGCTTCACCAACAGCGAGTTCATCGCGCATGTGGTGCAGGCCGCGGATGAAACGTGGCTGCTCTGCGATCAGGGCGTGGCGTCGATCGTCTCGGCGGTCGGCGTGCTCGATGCATTGCGCGAAGAGGGCGTCGACGTCAGTCAGGTCCGGCTGCTCGTCAACAAGTTCGATCCGGATCTGGGTCTCACGGCGGGGCAGATCGCCCAGCGCCTCGACATCCCCTTGCTCGGCACACTGCCTGAGCGGCGCGTGCCGCTCGGACAGGCGGTCAATCAGGGGCAATTGCTGATCGACGTGGCCGCCCGCGACCCGTATGTGCGCGCGCTCGAACCGCTCATCGAGCGGCTCGGCGGAGCGGCGACGGCAGCGGCGCAGGCGCGCCGCAAGTCCGCGCTCGGTGCGCTCAAGCGCTTCATTCCAACCTCCAACAAGCGGTCATAGACGATGGCTAAAGACATCGAATTTGCCGACGATTCGCCTTCGTTCGCGCATAGCCAGCAGTTCCAGGACATCAAGAACGCGGCGCATGAACATCTGCTCACGCGCATCGAGGAACTGGGCGCGGAGTTCGGCCGTTGGTCGCGCAACGCGATCAATCAGTTCGTCGACCTGGAAATGGACAGCTTCGTGCGGCTGCGCCGGATTCCGATCAACGAGAGCGAGGTGCGCCTGATTGCCGAGGCGCTGACCAAGGAACTGGCGGGCTTCGGCCCGATCGAGGACCTGCTCAACGATGCGGCGGTCGAAGACATCCTGATCAACGGCTACAACGACGTCTATGTGTCGCGCCACGGCATCCTGACGAAGATTCCCGTGCGCTTTGCCGACAACGCGCACCTGCTGCGCATCGTGCGGCGGATCCTGGCGCCGATCGGCCGGCGTCTGGACGAATCGAATCCGATGGTCGATGCGAGGCTGCCGAACGGCGGGCGCGTGAACGTGGTGATCGAGCCGCTCTCGATCGACGGGCCGATCGTCTCGATCCGTAAATTCCGCAAAGACCCGTTGCGTCCCGAGGACCTGCTCGGCAACGGCACGTACAGTCCGGAAATCGGTGCGCTGCTCGAAGCGGCGGTGGCCGCGCGCTGCAACGTGCTGGTCTCGGGTGGCACGAGTTCGGGCAAGACCTCGCTGTTGAACGCGCTGGCGTTTCATATTCCCGAGCCCGAGCGGGTGGTGACGATCGAAGACACGGCCGAACTGTCGTTGAACCATCCGCATGTGGTGCGGCTCGAAAGCCGCCCGGGTGGTTTCGACGGCGCCGGCGTGGTGACGATTCGCGACCTGCTGCGCAATACCTTGCGGATGCGCCCGGACCGCATCATCGTCGGCGAAGTGCGCGGCGGCGAGGTGCTCGAAATGCTGCAGGCGATGAACACCGGCCACGACGGTTCGATGGGCACGGTGCACGCCAGCTCGCCGCGCGAGTGTCTGTACCGGCTGGAAATGCTGGCGGGTTTCGCGGGTTTTCAGGGCACCGAGTCGAGCCTGCGGCGGCAGATCGCCAACGCGATCGACTTCATCGTGCAGATCGGCCGGCTCTCGAACGGGCGCCGCAGGATTCTGTCGGTCACCGAAGTCACGGGCCTGTCCGACAACATCATTGCGACCCAGGAGCTGTATCGCTATGAGCCTCTAACGGCGCAGGACGGCGAAGAGCTCGACCAGTGGGTCTCGCTCGGCATCCATCCGCATTCGCCGAAGCTCGCACGCTTCAGGCAGGCGCTCGGCGGCGCGCCGGAGCAACACGGGCGCTTCAGCGGTTTTGGCGGGGGCTTCAATGTCTAGCGGCACCCTGCTCATCGCGGCGCTGGCGCTTTTATGCACAGCCGGCGCGCTGCTGTTATGGCAGCGCGGGGCGCGACGCGACGAGCGGGCGAGCACGGAGCGCTTTATCGACAGCCGGATGGCGCCGGCCGTCCCAAGCGCGGCCGGCGGCGCGCGTGGCGTGCCGCTGCGGCCGCAGGCACCCGCGCATGGTGGCGTGGCGCCGCACGCGCCCGCAGCGGGTGCCGATGGGCGCGTGCAATGGGCTTACCTGAAGGCGCAGGTGGGCTTCCTGATCGACAACACGATGAGCCGCGCCGGCATTTCGCATGCGCGTGTGCCGATGATCGCCGTTGCCGTGGTGTCGCTCTGGTTGTGCCTCTGGGCGGCCCGCGAGGGCGGTTGGCTGGCCGCAGCGGTCACGCTGCTGGCTTGCCTGTGTTTCGTCGCGTTCATCGTCTCGGTGCGAACCCAGAAGCGCCGCCTCGAGATCGTGCGGCATTTGCCCTCGTTTCTGGACGGCATCGTGCGTCTCATTACCTTGGGCAACAGCGTGCCGGCGGCTTTCCAGGGCGCGATGCAGATCACCGAAGGACCGTTGCGCGAGTGCCTCGATTACGTCTCGCGAATGCTGCGCACGGGCGTCGAGATCGACCGCGCGCTCTCGCAGGCGGCGGTGCTGTACGGCGCGCGCGAACTCGAACTGGTCGGCGCCGTATTGCGCCTCTCGGTGAAGTACGGCGGCCGCGCCGATGTGATGCTCGATCGCATGTCCTCGTTCATGCGCGATCTCGAACAGGCCGAGCGCGAGCTATCGGCGATGTCTGCAGAGACCCGTCTGTCGGCCTGGATTCTCGCCTTGATGCCGGTCGGGATCGGCGGTTTTCTGATGTTGACCAATCCACGTTATTTCGGCGCGATGTGGTTTGACCCGAGCGGGCGCGAACTGGTCTATCTCGCCTTTGGGCTGCAGATTGGCGGCGCCTTTTTGCTCTACCGCTTGACGCGGTTGAGGGGGGGCTGATGCGCGCCGACCTCGTTGCCGCCCTGGCGTTGGCGCTTGCCGCCCTGGCGTTGCTATTGCTCGCAGCACTGGTGCTCGCGAAACTCGCGGCTGCGCGGCGCAGCGAACGGACGCTGGCGCATGCGCTCGATGAACGCGCGCAACGGAGCGCGGCGCTTGCTGCCGCCACTGCTGCGGCGCGGCGTAGCGATGCCGTGGCGAATGCGGCAGAGAAAGCCCCGAAACTGGCCCGCGCGAGCGGACTGAAAGCGCTGGTGGAACGCTTCGCCCACACCGGCATTCGCTGGCTCGATACGCCGTTTGGCCGGCAACTGGTCGCGCTTGAAGACCGGCGCATGCTCGAGCAATGTGGCTTCGTCGACACGCGGGCGCGTGGGCTGTTCCTGATTGCGCGAATGGGTTGTGCAGCCTGTTTGCCGCTGCTCGCCGGCATGCTCGCTCGAGGTCAAGTGGACGGCCGGCAGTATTTCGCGGTGGTGATCTGCGCGTTGATCATCGGCTTCATGCTGCCGAAATTCTTTATTCAACGCCGCGCTGCCACGCGCCGGCGCGGCGTGGTCGACGAACTGCCGATGCTGGTCGACCTGCTGCGCCTGCTGCAAGGCGTGGGCTTGTCGATCGATCAGAGTCTGCAGGTGATGGTGGGCGATTTCCGTGGCGTGCTGCCGGTGCTGTCGAGCGAACTGGAAATCGCCCAGCGCCAGTTCGCGACCGGCCGCACCCGTGAACAGTCGCTGCAGCGCCTCGCCACCAGCTACGGCAACGAAGACTTGCGCGCGATCGTGCGCCTGTTGGTGCAGGTGGATCGCCACGGCGGCGCCGTGCAGGAACCGTTGAAGCAGTTCGGCGAGCGCCTGCGTGAAACGCGCCGCGCCATGCTGCGCGAGCGGATCGGACGTCTCGCGGTAAAGATGACAGGCGTGATGATCATGACGCTACTGCCGGCGCTCCTGATTGTGACCGCTGGGCCGGGCGTGCTGTCCATCACGCATTCGCTCGGCGCAGCCAAACGATAGGCAATAGCAATGACTGACGACGCGACCTCAAATCTCCTTGCCCAGCGCGTACCCGCTGCTGGGCAAATGGCGCCGGCCTTGCGGCGGGGGCGCTTCATGCGCCTCGGCCAGCGCACGGCTGCGGTCCTGGCACTCGCGCTGCTCACCGCCTGCGCATCGAAGCTGTCGGGCTACGGAGTCGGGCCACAGGTCGAACGTGAGGCCGAGATCCAGCAGGCGACGCGCGACCCCGCGCCGGATACGCCCAGCATGTATCTCGACCTGATCGGGCGGATGCAGGCGCAGGGCTTGTACTACGCATCGCTCGCCCACATCGACGCGTTCGAAAAGCAATACGGCGTGCAGCCCGACACGATCCTGATGCGTGCAGACGCACTACGCATGACCGATCAGCCGGCGGCGGCAGCGGACGCTTACACGAAATTGCTGCAGACACCGCTTGCGGCGCGCGGTTACCGCGGGCTCGGCTTGCTTGCCGGCGCGGCGGGCGACTTTAACCGTGCCGCCCAGCAATTGCAGGAAGCGGTGCGGCTCGCGCCGACCGATGCGCTGACCCTGTCCGATCTGGGCTATGCGAGCCTGCGCGCCGGTGACGTCAACGGCGCGCGGGTGCCGCTCATGAAAGCCGCACAACTCGATCAGAGCAATCAGAAGATCGTCAGCAACGTCGCGTTGTATCTGTTGGCCAATGGCGATGAGATGCACGCAGCGGTACTGATGGATCAGCAGAAGTTCAGCCCGGAGGTGCGCGCGGCGATCCGTCGCGACGCGGCAAAGGTGGCCGCGGCCGGGCGGGCGCAGCAACGCGCGGCGCAGCCGCAACAGGACGCGCGTGCCGCGCCGGTCGCAAGCGCGCAGGATGTCGAACCGGTGCCGCGAATGCTGCAGCGATTTTCACAATAACAGGCGGTAGAAGGGGCAGAAGGGGGCGAACATGACGAACCAGCAAACCAATCGAGGCAAGCGGCGCTTCGCAAGCCGCGCAGTCGTGGCGGCGCTGATGGCGCTCGCGGCGGTGGCGGCCGGCGGCATGAATGCCGCTCGCGCGCAGACCCAAGCCGCGCAGCCGCCGGTGCGGAACAGCGAAATCGACCACGCGACAAACCAGTGGCTCGCGCTTCAGCGCAGCAATACGGCCGCCGCGCCCGCGCGGCCGATGCTTGGCGCAGAAGCGAACCTCGCATACAAGCGCTATCTGGAGTCGTTCAACTCGAAGATCCCCGATTTCTACGGCTCGTCGATTGGCCAGGCGAGCGGCGGCAGTTCGCAGGGCGGCCTTGCGCCACAGAACTGATATGTCGGTCTCCGAATCATCTTCCTCTGCGCTCCGGCGCCTTGCGCGGCGCCAGCGTCGCTCGAGCGGCTCGAGCCGCGCGGGCTGCGTGCCGTTGCGCCGGCAGCGCGGCGTGACCGTGATACTGGCGGCGCTCTGCCTCGGGCTGGCCGTGGTGGCGCTGGGGGCGATCGATATCGGCAACCTCTATTTCGCCCGCCGGGAAATGCAGCGTACCGCCGATCTGGCGGCGTCGGCTGGGGCGCAGACCATCAGCAACGGCGGTGGATGTGCGTCGGCGACCACCTCGGCGCAGTACAATGCGCTGAGCGCCAACGGACTGCCGAATAGCGGCACGGTGACGGTGGTGTGCGGGCGCTGGGATCCGTCGGCCAACGCCGGCCAATCCTATTTCTCGACGAGCGGGGCGCCGTTGAACGCAGTGCAGGTGACGGTCAGCGAGACGGTGCCTTACTTCTTTGTAGGCCCGGCGCGCGTGGTTCAGGCGGTGGGTACCGCGCAAGCCACCAACATTCGTTCGTTCTCGTTGACTACGTCGGTGGCGACGCTCTCGGGAGGACTGGTGAACGGCCTGTTGAACGGCTTGTTCGGCAGCAGCCTGAATCTGAGCGTGGCGTCGTATCAGGGGCTGGCGACCACCCAGATCAAGCTGGGCGATCTGGCTGTGGCGCTCGGCGCCGGTTCGATGAGCCAGTTGCTGGCGACGAATGTCTCGGTGAAGAACCTCGTCGCCGCCATGATCACCGCCGCGGGTCAGAGCACGACGCTGGGCGCCACCGCCATTACCGATCTGGGCACGATTGAAGCGGCGATCCCGGGCGGCCTTAATGTCGCGCTCGGCAATAGCGCGACCACCAACGGTTTGCTGGCGGTGGCGCTTGACGATCCGCAAGCCGCGGTCAATGCCACCGTTAGCGTGCTCGATGCACTGCTGGTGGCCGCCGAGATTGCCCAGGGGCAGACTGCCGTCAACCTCGGCGCGGCGCTCAATCTGAGCCCGCTGGCGAGCGTGACGGCACAGGCGAAGATTATCGAGCCGCCAGTCATTGCGGTCGGCGAAGCAGGGCAGAACGCGGACGGCACGTGGCGCACCAGCGCGCATTCGGCGGATGTACGGCTCTATCTGAACCTCAGCCTGCTCAACCTGAACCTTGTGCTGCTTAACCTCAGCGCGCTGAATCTGCCCATTTATGTGGAAGCGGGTCCAGGCACCGCGTACCTGCAGAGCACCCAGTGCACGACGACGCAACCCACCAGTCAGAGTGTGATTGTGGCGCAAGCGGGGGTTGCCTCGGCGTGCGTCGGCATGGACGCCTCCAGCAATTTCGCCAATACCACGACAGCGGGCACCTGCTTGCAGCCGGTGCCGGTGACGAGTCTGAGCGTCCTCGGGGTCAATCTGGTCGACGTGTCGGTTGGCAACCCGGCTGTCAGTCCGCCGCAAGGCTTGAGAGTGGACCTGCAGGCCGCATCGGCCACGTCGATGACCTTCAATGGCGTGCCGAACGACAGTGACGCCTACCAGTCGACCAACACGAACGGAGTGGGCGCGGCGACCAGCGGCTTGCTGACCCAGGTCGTGAGCCAGCTTTCCACCTCGGTCTATGCGTCGATCGCGGGGATCCCGATAGCCAGCAATGGCGCCGTCGGACTCATCGTGGCTCCCTTGTTGAGCGCGCTGGTGAGCCTGTTAAGCCCCATCCTCGATTCCCTCGACGCGCTCCTCGTGCCCTTATTGCAACTGCTGGGTGTCCAGATCGGCGTGAGCACGGTCCACGACCTCGGACTCGCCTGCGGTCAGGCCCAACTGGTTTACTGATTCTTCGCCAATGAGAACCACCGCCAAAATCGACGAACTCGATATCTACGTTTGGGAAGGCAAGGCCGACATCGTCGACCGCGTCGCACGCTGCATGGCGAGCTTCGACGTCGAGGTGATCCGCGCCGACGACATCGCCATTTCCCCCGAGCGCACCGCGCTGCGCCCGTCGCTCGCCATCATCAGCGTCTCGGTGATCGACAGCGGCGCGCTGATCCTGCGCGACTGGCAAGCCGCTCACGGCATGCCGGTCGTGTGGGTCGGCGCGGCGCCGCGCGACCACGATCCGGCCATGTACCCGTCCGAGTATTCGCACATTCTGCCGCTCGACTTCACCTGCGCCGAACTACGCGGCATGGTCACCAAGCTGGTCCTGCAATTGCGCGCCCACACGGCGCAGACGCTCGAATCGAGCGCGCTGGTCGCCAACTCGGAGTGCATGCAGGCGCTCCTGCACGAAGTCGACACCTTCGCCGACTGCGACACCAGCGTGCTGGTGCATGGCGAGACCGGCGTCGGCAAGGAGCGCATCGCCCAACTGCTGCACGAGAAGCACCGCCGCTACGGCCAGGGGCCGTTCGTGCCGGTGAACTGCGGGGCGATTCCCGATGGCCTGTTCGAGTCGCTCTTCTTCGGACACTCGAAGGGCTCGTTTACGGGCGCGGTGGTGGCCCACAAGGGCTACTTCGAGCAGGCTGACGGCGGCACGCTGTTCCTCGACGAAATCGGCGACCTGCCGCTCTACCAGCAGGTGAAACTGCTGCGCGTGCTGGAGGACAGCGCGGTCACGCGGATCGGCTCGGCCGCTCCCGTCAAGCTCGATTTCCGGCTGGTCGCCGCAACCAACAAGCACCTGCCGCAGCTCGTCAAGGACGGCGCCTTCCGCGCCGATCTTTACTACCGGCTTGCAGTCATCGAATTGAAAATTCCCTCGCTCGAAGAGCGTGGCGCGGTCGACAAGATCGCCATCTTCAAGTCCTTCATCGCCTCGGTGGTCGGCCCGGAACGTCTTGTCACCTTGCCTGACATCCCATACTGGCTCGCCGACGCCGTGGCCGACACCTATTTCCCCGGCAACGTGCGCGAACTGCGCAACCTCGCCGAGCGGATCGGCGTGACCGTGCGCCAGATCGGCGCCTGGGATGCGGCTCGTCTGCATCGTCTACTGGCGCTCGCGCGCAGCAACCAGCCGGTGCCCGCCGAGAGCGCCGCGGAAGTACTGGTCGACCGCAGCAAATGGGACATGGCGGAGCGCAGCCGGGTGCTCGCCGCTCTCGACGCAAACGGTTGGCGCCGCCAGGATACAGCGGGTACATTGGGCATCAGCCGCAAGGTGTTATGGGAGAAAATGCGCAAGTACCAAATTTTCGACGAGGAACCCGAAACCCGCGAAAGTGAGTAATAATGAGACAGATGTACTAAAACAAATACTGTTCAAGCAGGATTTACATGGACCACAAGTCGAAACTTCGACAGATTGCCTTAGGCGCTATCTTGGCGCTCGGGACCGTGCAGGGCGTTTATGCGCAGGCTCTGGCGGATAGCGGGGCAAGCGCCGCCGTCGTTTCCCAACCGGCTACGACGACCGCCTTACCTTCGACGACGCAGAGCCAGCCGGGGCAGGCTACGGCGCTGACGCCCGACGAGGCGAAGCAATCCGCGGCCGGGAACGTCGCGGAACTGCAACAGATGATCCGAGGGTCGGATCTGACGGAACTGCGTACCACGTACAACGGCAGCTACGGTGCGAGCATGCTGTTCTACGGCAAGGAGATGACGTATTACGTCGCGCTCTTCCAGCAGAAGACGTTCTGGCGGGTCATCAAGACCGAGGACGAAACCCGCGCCGAGATGATCTACAAGGATTTTGTCCGACAGACGCTGCAGTTGTCGGACATTGAGATCCGCCGCACCCGGCTCGAGGCACAAAAGGCTTTCACGGAACGGATGATCGCCTTATCGCAAGACCGCGCCAACCGCCTGCAGGCCGACCTCGATGTTGCGCATCAGCAACAGAGCATCGTCAACAGCCAGCAGCAGCAGACGCGCGCGGAAGCCACGGCGCTTGCGCAGCAGAAGACTGCCGCCCAGGCCCAGTTGCGCGATGCGCAGCGTCAGGTGCAGGAACTGCAGCGCCAGCTGGATAGCGGCCTGCCGATGAACGCGCACTAAGCGCCGGCGGCGCGCAGGACTGGCGTCCGCCTGGCAGCACGGCAGCACACAACACGACCTCGCCCGGTTCGCCGCGCGGGGTTTTGTTGCTTTCCGGGGGGCGCTTATGGCGCCCGCTTGTCTGCGCGTTAGCCCGCCTGAGTGGGCGGTGGCGTTCTCAGCGGCGCTCGCGGTTATTCTGCGCCGAGGGGTTCTTCTTCCATCTGTCCGGTCTGCGGCGAGCGGCGGCGCGAGACGCTCTCCCAGGTGGCCACCACGATCATCACAAGGGTGGTGAGGCCACCCGTCATCAGCAGATCGGTATGAAACGCGAACGGCGCAATCAGCGCGAGCAGCGCCAGCCCGACCCAGTGCGACAGCGGGAACCAGCCATACACGACCCGCTTGTACAAGCCGTTACCCGCGATGTAGATGGCCGGTCCGCCGAGCAGCAGCCATGCCGTTGGCCAGTCGATGCGTTGCGGCGGATGCAGGATCACGTAGTCGTCGGCGGCGGCCGAGACGATCACGCCGGCCACCAGGATGACATGCACATAGTGGAAGTACGCCGCCATCAGCCCCGGCTCGGAGGAGCGTGAGATGGCGCGGCTGCCGGCGCTGCTGCTGGTGTCGAAATAGACCCACCACATGGCGATGCTGCCGGCGAAACACACCAGGAAGGCGATGATGTACGGCGCGCTCCACACGCCCAGATCGGACAGCGTGCTACCGGTGACCACCACCGATTCGCCGAGCGCCAGAATCACAAACGCCTGACAGCGTTCGGCAATATGACCGCCCTCGGTGGTGCGCCAGTCGGCGCCGCTCGAGCGGCCGAGCAGCGGCAAGGGAAAGCCGAACATCGGCGAAATGTACTCGCACAGCACCGCCGCGCTCCAGCACGCGAGGCGCGGCAGGCCGTCCAGCAGGCCGCCCGCGATCCACAACACGCCCGAGATCGTCAGCCATCCACAGATGCGCTGGAAGTTTGGGGTGAGCTGATGGTGGCGGCCCAGAAAAGCCAGCACGACAAGACTGCGGCCCACCTGGATCGTCACGTAACTGATCGCAAATACGAGGCCGCGCTCGCCGTACGCAAGCGGCAGGCTAGCGGCCATCACCATGCCGGTCACCATCACCGCGAACAGCAACAGACGAACCTGGATCCTGTCCGGATCGAACCAGTTGGTCACCCAGCAGGTGTACTGCCAGCCGAGCCACACCGCAAACCACAGCACCAGCGTTTCTAACGCGCCGTAGGCGCTCAGGTTGTGGAACAGGCGGTGCGAAAGCTGGGTGACGGCGAATGCGTAGATCAGGTCGAAGAACAGCTCGACGTTGGTGACGCGGGCTTCGCGTCCGTCGCGTTCGCGCAGGAAACGCGCGGGGGTAGCGTTGTCGCTGGGCATGCTGTCGTTCCTTCCTGGCGGGAGCGGGCAGAGGGTACGGCGCGCGACGCGGTACAGGTTCGCTGAGGCGCACGCCGGGCGAGTGGGCGCACTTGCGCCGCGCTGTGCGGCGCTAGCGCCCGGCGTGCCGCCCAGGCGGTGCGGCTACTCGTGCTTCTTTTCTTTGGCGGGTGCGTGCGGTTTCGGCTGATGATGCGGCCGCTCGGTCGGGTCGACAGCGATCGGGTCACTGGCGGGGAAGGTTTCGTCGAGGGCCTCGTCGAGCCGGTCTTCGGCCGTTTCACCGGGCGACGGCGCGTTGTGCTTCGGCTTGGACATGGTGTGGCTCCACATGGGGTAACGAGCAGTCAGGATAGCGCAATCCTGTGGCCACGGGCCACCTGGCCGTTCGGCCGGGGGCCTGAAACGCGCAGGGCGCAAGCCGCCGCGCTTGTGCCTGTTCAATACCTGTTTATGCCTGCCGGTGCCTGTGTTCACGCCGCGCGAAGCCACACGACGCCACAAAAATCCTTGAAATTGGCGGGTCGTGACTCGTCTTGGGTGTGTCGCAGGAGATGGCCGGCACCGGTCGGATCCGGGCGGCGCACAGACGAGGTGGCGCAGCTATGGAATCGAAAGGGTCGCGGCAGGCGCAGCGCTTCAATGCGTTACACGTCGTGGAAGCGGAACTGGAACATCTCGACTGGGCGACGCGCCAACCGACGGTGCGCATGCTGAACACCGGCTACTGGCGCCGCCGCGTGCTGGCGATCAAATGTGGGTATGAACTGACGCACCAGCAGGGGGTGCGCATCGAGCAGATCTTGCAGCGGCTGGGCGATCCGGTGGATTAGCCCGCCGCTTGTCTTACTCGCTTGTTTTACGCGCGTGTCTTACTCGGTACCGCTGCTGCCGTTACCGTCGCCATTGCCGCTGCCGGTACCGAACAGGCGGCGGCGCCGCGTGACGACTACCGGACCGTCCGACGGTGCACGCTCGGACGAGGCGGGGCGTTCGCCTGACGGCGGGGCGCCATACGATTCGCGCGGTTCACGCGGCTCGCGGTGCTCACGCGGTTCGCGCGAGCCATGCGGCCCACGCGTCGTGTGTTCGCCGTGCGACGGCCGGCCGGCGCGTGGCGCAGGGCGCGTGCCGGTATCGAGCTGGATGGTCGAGATGGCGCGCTTGTAGATGCCTTGCAAGCCGACTGGCGTGCGCAGCATCACCAGGTACTGGTCGAACGACTCAATGCACCCTGTCAGGCGAATGCCGTTGACAAGATAGATTTCGACGCGCTTTCGTTCTTTGCGCGCTGCGTTCATGAAGTCGTTTTGCGGATGCGATTCTGCGGATGCCATGGACAAGTCAGGTAAGAAGGACAGTTGCTCGCCGCGATTCTACCCTTTTCAGGGAAAAGCGCGCGGCGTGAGCGATCTGCGTCCACTATAACGGCTTGCGCGTAGAGAAGCATCTGATAACTGGCCCTCGTAACGTTGCGTTACGAATCTGGCGCAAGTCTGGCGGAAGAACGCTGGCCGGTCTCCCGGGACGGTGGGCGGGGGAAGGGGGCAAGCGGGGGGCAAGCCGCGGGTGGATATCTGTAAGCGGACGGAATAAAAATGCTGGCCGGGTCGTTTACCTTGCATGGCGGCGTATCTCACGGCGCCTCGATCTGGCTTCGGCCGCCCCCGGGCGCTCCACGTCAGGCCGACAGGAGACCGCATATGAAATCCTCCCACCTGCTTTCGACCGTGTGCGTGCTGATGGCGCTCGCGCTGGCCTCGCTCGGCGCGACCGGCTGCAGCTCGCCCGGCAACCAGGGCTCGTCCGGTAGCAGCAGTAGCAGCGGCACCAGTACGAACGGCACAGCCGGCGGTTATTGATCGCCCGCGCGCGCCGGTCGCCGCGTGAATTTCGAAGCGGAAGTGATCTCGTGGCTCCCGCAGTTGCGCCGCTATGCGCGCGCGCTGACGGGCGATCCCGCGTGGGCCGACGATCTGGTGCAGGACACGGCGGAGCGCGCGCTGGCGCGCTGGGCCGCATTCCGCCCGAACAGCAATCTGCGTGCGTGGCTGCTGACGATCCTGCGTCATCTCTACATCGATCAGTTGCGCGTGCGGCGCGAAATCGCCGTCGATGACGAAAGCGCACCCTGGCATACCCTCGAGGCGCCGCACGGCGAAGTCGACGGACTGGTGCTGCGCGACTTGCAGCGCGCGCTCTACTGCTTGCCGCTCGAACAGCGCGAGGTGCTGTTGCTCGTGTGCGTCGAGGAACTGACGTATCAGGAGGCGTCGATCGCGCTCGGCGTGCCGCTCGGCACGGTCATGTCGCGTCTGTCGCGTGCCCGCGAGCATCTGCGTGTACTGCTCACCGAAGGCCCGACGCGCCAGAGCGTGCCGCTGAAAGTAGTGAGAAATCCGTGATGAGCTACGACGACCACGATCCCGTGATGCCTGACTCGCTCAATCCGTCCGACTTGCGCACGTTGTCGGCGTTCATCGACGACGAGTTGCCGGATGGGACGCGCGCCGCCGTGCTCGAACATCTCGAGCGCGATCAGGAGGCGGCCGCCCAGGTCGCGGCCTGGCGCTCGCAGAAAGCGGCCTTGCGGGCGTTGTGCGGCGCGCCTCTTCGCAGCGAGCCATCCTTCATTGTGCTGCGCACGGCGCCGCCCTGGTGGCGTCGTGCGGGTCTCGCCGCATGCTGGCTGGCCGCCGGTGCCGGCCTTGCGCTTGCGCTCGGGCCGCTCGCGTCGCGGCTGTCCGGCGCCGCCAACGGCAACGACCCGATGAGCTTCGCCAAACGCGCCGACGTCGCCTATGCCGTCTATACGCCCGAGCAGCGCCATCCGGTCGAAGTGGCGGCGAACCAGGAAGAGCATCTGATCAATTGGCTCTCGAAACGCCTGAACCGGCCGCTGTCCGTGCCGTCTCTGCAGGAGTACGGTTATTCGCTGGTGGGCGGGCGCCTGCTGCCAGGCGAAGCGGGACCGGCGGCGCAGTTCATGTACGAGAACCCGGCCGGCGCGCGCCTCACGCTGTATGTGACGGGGATTCCGCGCGACGAGACCGCGTTTCGCCTGTTTCGCGACGGCAACCGGCGCACCTTCTACTGGGTCAACGATCACATGGGGTACGCGCTATCCGGGCCGATTTCGGAGAGCAAGCTGCGCGCGATTGCGATCGACGTCTGCAGCGCCCTGGGCGGCAAGCCGCAGTCGTGGGAATAGGGGGCGTGCGGGCACGCGCTGAAACATGATGTAACGCACAGGCGCCGCGCTTGTTCCCCGCTCCCGGAATAGCACCACGCCGCGCTTCGTTTACTCACTGCAGGTCCACGCTTTTGCGGCTTTGAGAAGGCGGCCACGTGGACGGATGCGAGGCAAAGCGACGAGGTCTTCACGGTGCCGGCCGCGGGTGCGGCTGCTACGCCGGGGCGTCGGGGCAGGGCAGAATCATGCGTAATATCGAAGCACGTTGTGCGGTGCTATGTTTGTGTCTGGCGTGCACGGCGCCGGTGGCGGCGCAGTCCACTATGGATGGCGCACCGTATGCGGCACCGCCGTGCCGCACGGTTGTGGGGCAGGCCGAGATCGACGGCACGTTGCAACAGATCACCGGGCTCGCGTGTCAGCAGCCGGACGGTAGCTGGCAGGTTGTGGATGGCGGCGATACGGCAGTGGCGCTGTATCCGGCGCCTCTCTATCCGTACTACGATCCATGGTATTGGGGCGGAGTGGTGGCGGTCGGATTCGGTGGACCGTTTATCTTCGTCGACCGGTTTCATCATCGTCATCCCCTCGGCCAGGTTCATTTCAGCCGTGCAGCATACGGCTTTGGAACCCGCTCGGGAGGCTGGCACGGCTCAGGCACCTGGCAAAGCACGGGCAGCATGCATGGCGGTTGGGGCGGCGGAGGTGGGATGCGCCGCTAGCGGCTAGCCGGCTTGCTGCGATTCAATGGCACGCCGCGATGGCGGCGCGCGCCAGCCGGCCGTCGTAGAAGGAGACGCCTTGACACGCATCTTGCCGCCGAATCTTTCAGAAGCGCAGTTCGACCGGGCGCTCGCCGGGTGGGGCGCCGTTGTCGGCGAGCAGCACGTCGTGTCCTCCGATGCGGAACTGGCGTCGTATCGCGATCCGTTCGCGCCCGGTCAGGCAGCAGCGTTCGCCGCGTCCGCTGCGCTTCGGCCGGATTCGGTCGAGCAGATTCGCGCGATTCTGCGCATCGCCAATCAATACCGCATCCCCCTGTGGACCGTGTCGACCGGCCGCAACTTCGCCTATGGCGGCGCCGCGCCGCGGCTCTCCGGGTCCGTGGTCCTCGACCTGCAGCGCATGAAGCGCATTCTCGAGGTCAACGAAACGTTGGCGTACGCCCTCGTCGAACCCGGCGTCACCTACTTTGATTTGTATGCGTATCTGCGCAGCCATGGTCATCGGTTGTGGGTCGACCCGCCAGCGGCCGGCTGGGGGAGCGTGATCGGCAACACGCTGGAGCGCGGCTTCGGCTACACGTCCTACGGCGATCACGCCGCCACCCAGTGCGGCATGGAGGTGGTGCTTGCCAATGGCGAGGTGGTGCGCACCGGGATGGGCGCGATCGACATCGGCAATGCATGGCAGGCCTACCAGCCCGGTTACGGCCCGTCGTTCGATGCGATGTTCATGCAGTCCAACTACGGCGTGGTCACGAAGATGGGGGTGTGGCTGATGCCTGCGCCACCGGCTTACCTGCTAGGCGAATTCCAGTTTCAGAATGAACAGGACCTCGAAACGATTGTCGAGATCCTGCGGCCGCTGAGGCTCGACGAAACGATCCGCAATCATGCGGTGATCGAAGGCGGTCTGCGCCGCGCGGCCGGCATCGCGCCACGGGCGCAGTGGTATGCAGGCACGGGGCCGATGCCCGAGCGTTCGGTGGCGGCAATGCTCGAGCAGTTGCAGATCGGCCGCTGGAATCTGCATTTTGCGTTGTACGGCACACCCGAGTTGATCGACGCGCGCTATGCGATCGTCCAGCGCGCGTTCTCGCAGGTGCCGCAGGCAAGGTTCCTCGCGAGCCGCTATAGCGGCGACGCGCAACCGTCCGCTGGCGGCGAGCGCAACCTCGCCGGCATTCCCGGGATGAGCGCGTTCCGCATGCTCGACTGGCTCGGCGGCGCGGGTGCTCACGTGGATTTCTCGCCGGTGTGTCCGGCGACCGGGCGCGATGCGATGCGCCAGTACACCATGGTGAAGGCCCGCGCGGCTGAATACGGCTTCGATTACTACGGTGGTTTCACGGCGGGAACGCGCCATCTGCATCATATTTTTGCGGCGATCTTCGCTCGCGACGACCCCTTGCAAGCCGACCACGCTGGCGATCTTCTGCGGGTGTTGATGAGCGATGCGCGGGCGGCCGGTTACGGCGAATATCGCGCGCATCTTGCCTATATGGACTTTGCTGCCGCGCAGTACAGTTTCAACGACGGCGCCTTGTTGCGGTTGTCGGAAACGATCAAGGATGCACTCGATCCGGCCGGCATTCTCTCGCCGGGAAAGCAGGGCGTGTGGCCTGCGGCATGGCGTCAGTGGCGGGGTTATACCTGAGGCGCTGCGGCGAAGGGCTAGTGCTATGGACAGACGCAGTTTCGTGATGACCGGGGCGTGGCTTTCGGCGGCAGGCGGTGGAGCCTGGCCATGGCTCGCGCGCGCCGCCTCTACGAGCAACACGCTGGCGGTGGTAGATGCGAGTCTTGGGGAAGGCCGCGTGCTGTCCGGCTGGGCGACACGCCGTGCGATACCGGTCTTTGAAACCGGCGACGATATCGGCGCGCTCTGGTATGCGGCGCTGGCGCCGCGGCTTGCTGCGACGCCGGGTCTGGTGATCGGCGTCACGCGCGCTTCCGATTACTTCGTGCTCGGCGAACTTGCGTTGCGCTCGGCACGCATGGTCGAGCATGAACGCGCATGGCATACAGGACCGCGCACGCCGGTGGCATTTCTGATCGGACCCGCCGCGCAGGTCGGCGCGCCGGGTCCGGTCCGCCACATCGGCTAGAACTTATACGCCGGGTTCTTGGGATCGAACGCCGTGTCGTCCAGGTTTTTCGCCGTGATGCTCTCGAACACGATCCGCTCGAAGATCTTGCCGTCGTTCGCGTAGGACTCGACCGTGCGGAAATACGGATGACGCAGATCGAGCCCGAGCGTTTCCTTCTTCGCATAGAACTGCGGCTGGCCGATCGGCGTTTCGTAGGTGAAGGTGACCACCCGCACGCCTTCGATGGTCTGCACCGCGATCTGGGTCGAGCGGGGCACGCCTGCCTCGACGTACTTCTTGCCTTCGGCCAGAAATTGATCGGTGATGTACTCGGTGCCGAGGTCGCGCACCTGGTGGTTCGATTGCGCGCGCGCCAGTGCCCCTGTCGTCGAGGTCCATAGCGGCATCACGCCGAGCAGGCCGCCCAGGTGGCCGTACATTTCATCGCTTCGTCTGGATTCGTCGTAGATGATTTCCTGACCCGAGTGTGCGCCGTCCGGCAGCCATTTCGCGTAGATGCGCAGCGGGCCGTGCGCGATCCGTACCAGCATGTGATCCGGTTTGTCCGGCCACGCGCCCTTCAGACGCTCCCAGCGCAGCATGGTGAACTCATACGACGGATAGCCGCTCGGCCCCTCCTTGATATAGCGCGGCAGCGTGAGCGGATCGAGCGACTGGAACAGCGCCACCAGTTGCGCGTCGTCGAGCTTCTCAAGGGTGCCGCTTTGCTGGGCTTGCCGCAGCCAATGGACCTGCTGGTCGAGCGTCAGCTTGCCGACCTGCGCGAGCGGGGTGGACGGCGCCTGCACGACGTTGGCGGCGCCGTTATCCGCGACATTCCCGGCGCTAGCGGCCGCGCCTGGCGTGTCGGTCTGCGCCAGCGCCACGGGCGCGGTCACCGCCAACGCACTGGCGAGAGCGGTGCATGCAAGCCACGCTTGCAGGCGCGTCGCGCGAGTGAGATGCCGCCCAGCTTGCGAATGTGTCGGCGAACGCGCTGAGCGCGGCCAAGGGTGCGTGGGTTGCCAGACTTGCTTCATTCAACGTCCTCCAGATCCAGAGTCGGCGGAATCGCGCGTGGTGTTGTCATGCACCGAGGCCGCCCGCGGCGTGCTTACTGTCAGGCAAGTTTTTGCTTGGCGAGTTCCTCGTCGCGCAGCGCCCGCCGCAAGATCTTGCCGACATTGGTCTGCGGCAGTTCGCTACGGAACTCCACGACCTTCGGCACCTTGTAGCCGGTCAGATTTTTGCGGCAATGCTCGATGATCTGTTCGGCGGTCAGCGCCGGATTGCGCGAGACGATGAACACCTTGACGCGCTCGCCCTGCGCGGGATCGGGAATGCCAATCGCCGCCACTTCGCGCACATCGGGGTGCATGGCGATGACGTCTTCGATCTCGTTCGGATAGACGTTAAAGCCCGAGACCAGAATCATGTCTTTCTTGCGATCGATCAGGCGCATGAAACCGCGCGAATCCATTACGCCGATGTCGCCGGTCGCGAGCCAGCCGTCCTCGTCGAACACCTTGGCGGTTTCGTCGGGGCGGTTCCAGTAGCCCTTCATTACTTGCGGACCCTTGACGCACAGTTCGCCCGCTTCGCCGATGTTGGCCCAACTGCCGTCGTCCTTCTTGAAGCGCACCTGGGTGGAGGGCGCGGGCAGGCCGATCGAGCCTTCGCAATCGCGCAGGTTCTTCAGGTCCACCGGATTCATTGAGACGATCGGCGAGCATTCGGTGAGCCCATAGCCCTCGATGATCGGCCGGCCGGTCACCGCCTTGAAGCGTTCGGCGACGGCCTTTTGCGTGACCATGCCGCCCGCCATTGCGAGTTTCAGGTTGGAGAAGTCGCGCTTCCTGAACTCCTCGTTTTCGAGGAACGCGTTGTAGAGCGTGTTCACCGCCGTAATGCCGGTGAATTTCTCGTGACGGATGATCATCATCACGCGCTTCGTGTCGCGCGGATTGGCGATCAGGATATTGCGCCCGCCGAGTCCCATGAAAATCATCGCATTCACGGTCAGCGAATAGATGTGATAGAGCGGCAGCGGCGTGAGCACGGTCTCGATGTCGCCGCTCAACTGTCCCTGCGACCAGACCTTCGCCTGCAGCAGATTGGCGATGATGTTCTGATGCGTGAGCATCGCCCCCTTGGCGACGCCGGTGGTGCCGCCCGTGTACTGCAGGAAGGCGATGTCGCCATGCGTGAGGCGTACCGGCGTGAGCGGGCGCGTATAGCCGATGGCGAGCGCATCGAGCAGTCGCACCGCTTTCGGCAGGTTGTATTTCGGCACCATCTTCTTGACGTGCCGCAGCATGAAGTTCAGCAGCCGTCCCTTCGGGTTCAGTCCGTCGGCCAGCAGGTCGCCGAGTCCCGTGACGACCACGTTCTCCACGCGCGTGCCCGGCAATGCATCCTCGACGGTCTTTGCGAAGTTCTCGAACACGATGATGGTTTGCGCGCCGCTGTCCTTCAACTGGTGGGCGAGTTCGCGCACCGTATACAGCGGGTTGACGTTGACCACCACGGCGCCGGCCTTCAGGATCCCGAACAGCGCGACCGGATACTGAAAGGTGTTGGGCAGCATGATGGCGACACGCTCGCCAGGCTTCACGCCGATGCCTTGCAGCCACGCCGCGAAGGCGGTGGCCTTGCGCGCCAGTTCGCCATAGGTGAGGTTGGCGCCGACGCTTACATAGGCGACGCGCTCGCGGAACTGGGTGGTGCACTCGTCGAAGAACTGCACGATCGACTCGTACTGGTGCACATCGATCTCATGCGGCACATCCGCCGGGTAGGACGCGTACCAGATACCGTCGGTGTTCGGTGCGGGCTGTGCCGCGTGCACCGCGATGGACGGGGCCGCCACGGATGGGGCCGGTGGCGTCTGGGTGGGCTGGTTCATGGTATGTCTCCTGAAGCGCGACGCTTCGTTTGTGTCTGTTTATGTGTTGCGGTTTCGTGCCGGTGTGCGGCAGCAAAACGATGATAGTGACGGCTAGCGCTCGAGTATCGCTACAACCCCCTGGCCGCCCGCGGCGCAGATCGAAATCAGGCCGCGCGCCGTGCCGGCCGGTTTGTCGAGTTGTGCGAGCATTTTCGCGAGGCCCGCGACAATCCTCCCGCCGGTTGCGGCAAACGGATGGCCGGTGGCAAGCGATCCTCCGTTGACGTTCAGTTTCGCACGATCGATGGCGCCGAGCGGTCCGGATAAACCCAGTTGTGTGCGGCAATACTCGTCGTCCTGCCATGCGCTGAGCGTACACAGCACCTGGGCGGCAAACGCCTCATGGATTTCGTAGAGGTCGAAGTCCCGCAGGCGCAATCCGGCGCGCGCCAGCATGCGCGGCACGGCGTAGGCGGGCGCCATCAGCAGGCCTTCCTTTTTGTCGAAATAGTCGACCGCCGCGGTCTCCGACCAGCTCAGGTAAGCGAGCACCGGCAGGCCGTGCGCGGCCGCCCAGGCGTCGCTCGCGAGCAGTACGGCCGATGCGCCGTCGGTGAGCGGCGTCGAGTTGCCGGCGGTCAGCGTGCCGGCGTCGCGGTCGAACGCCGGCTTCAGGCCCGCGAGCTTTTCCAGTGTCAGATCCGCGCGCAGGTTGTTGTCGCGGGCGAGCCCCTTGTATGGGGTCATCAGGTCATTGAGGAAGCCATGGGTGTAAGCGTCGGCGAGCTTGCGATGACTGTCGTAGGCCAGCACGTCCTGGGCCTCGCGCGAAATCGCCCAGCGCTTGGCCATCAGTTCGCAGTGTTCGCCCATCGAGAGGCCTGTGCGCGGCTCGCCGTTGCGCGGTAAGAGCGGCTTGAAGAACATGCCGGGCCGCAGCTTGGTCAGCGCGCCGACCCGCTGGCCGGTGGTCTTGCCGCGATTCGCTTCGAGCAGGATCTTGCGCATCCGCTCGTTGACGCCGATCGGCGCGTCCGAGGTGCTATCGACCCCGCCGGCGATGCCGGCCTCGATCTGGCCGAGCGCGATCTTGTTGGCGACCAGAATGGCGGCTTCGAGACCGGTGCCGCAGGCCTGCTGCACGTCGTAGGCGGGCGTCTCCCTGGCGAGCGTGGTCGAGAGCAGCGACTCGCGCGTCAGGTTGAAGTCGCGTGAATGCTTGATGACGGCGCCGGCCGCCACTTCGCCGAGGCGCTCGCCGTGCAGGTTGAAGCGGTCGATCAACCCCTGCAGCGTGAAGGTCAGCATGTCCTGATTCGAGGCGCTCGCGTAGGCCGTGTTCGAACGCGCAAACGGAATCCGGTTGCCGCCGACGATGGCGACGCGCCGCACAGCGGGAAGCGGGTGGGACATGCGCGACTCCTTTATGGGTGAGATGGGTTGACCGGTAGTGACTTCGCTACCCGTCACTCGTTTAGGGTGGCGAACGATCGCTGATGACGGGGCGCTCGATCACAGCGTGGTCCATTGAAAGCGGCCGCGCAAATGCGGTTTTTCGCCGGCTGCGTCGCGCACTTCCAGGTCGCGCGTGGTCGTCGGCGCTACTGCGGCGGCGGCCGTCGCCGGCATGGTGGTCCACAGCGAGGCGTCGCCGGGCAGCAGCATCGGCAGCTTGAACTCGGCGCTGACGAGCGCTTCGGCAAGCGGCTTGGGCGGTTGCAGGGCCGCCGCGCTGCGCGCGAGCGTCCACATGCCGTGCGCGATCGCGCGCGGAAAGCCGAACGCCTTGGCCGAGAGCATCGTCAGGTGAATCGGGTTGTAGTCGCCCGAAGCATGAGCGTAGTCGCGCCCGAGTTGCGCGGGGAGCTGCCAGCGCGCCATGCGCTGCAGCGCATCGCGGTGGATCTCGAGCGCGGCCAGTGGATCGCCTACGGGCGCTACGCCGCGTTTCAGATAGACGCTGTCGCCGTCCCAGACTGCTTCGCCGCGACGATAGAGACGCGTGTGCAGCACGAAGGCCTGGCCCTTGTCGTGCCGCAGCAAGGCGCCGAACTCGACTTCGACGCGCAGGATTTCGTTGTAGGCGAGCGACCGCCGCAGGCGCACGTGATTGGCCAGATGCACGAGACCGAGCGCGGGCCATGGGAAGGCCGCATCGGTGAGCATCACTAGATGCAGCGGGAAGGCGAGCAGATGCGGAAAGGTTAGCGGCACACCGTGCTCGGGGATAAAGCCGCAGACGCGTGCATAGCGTTCGATCGCCGCTGGGTCGAGCATCGCCGCGGGGCGCACCAGCCGCAACGCGGGCAACTGCGCGGGACGGCCACGTTTCATCACGCCGGACAAGGCGCGCGCGTACAGCTTGGCCGGCGCCGGCAACTGCTCGAGCACCACCGTTTTTGGGCGCGCCATGCCGTAGGCATGGCCGATACCGGAGGGCTCGCTCATGCTCATGCTCCGATCAGGCTTTGACCGCAGACCCGCACCACCTGGCCCGTGACCCCCGCGGAACCAGGGTGGGCGAGCCATGCGATGGTCTGCGCGACGTCCACCGGCTGGCCGCCCTGGCTCATCGAATTCATCCGGCGGCCGGCCTCGCGGATCGCCAGCGGGATCTTCGCGGTCATCTGGGTTTCGATGAACCCCGGTGCAACGGCATTGATCGTAATACGCCGTTCGGCGAGAGGCGCCGCCATGCTATGCACGCGGCCAATGACGCCTGCTTTCGAGGTCGCGTAGTTGGTCTGGCCCAGGTTGCCGGCAATGCCGCTGATCGACGACACGCAGACGATGCGGCCGCCGTCGCGCAGCGTGCCTGCCGCGAGCAGCGCATCGTCGAGCCGCTCCTGGGCGGACAGATTGATGTCGATTACGCTATCCCACGCGGCTTCGGTCATTCTGGCGATGGTCTTGTCTTTGGTGATGCCGGCGTTATGCACGACGATGTCGACACCCAGCTCGTCGAGCGCCGCCGCGATTTGCGCGGGCGTTTCGGCGGCGGCGATATCGAAGGCGAGGGGGGTGCCGCCGAGTGCGCGGATGGTGGCGTCGAGCGCGTCTTCGGCGGACGGGATATCGATGCCGATCACATGCGCGCCTTCGGCGGAGAGTGCGCTGGCGATCGCCGCGCCGATGCCGCGCGCCGCACCGGTCACGACGGCGCGCTTGCCGGCGAGCGGCTGGGCCCAGTCGAAGGTGGTAGTTTCAGGTGCGGCAGCCGTTACGGCGCTGTCTGCGGCAGCATGGACTGCTTCACTGATGGCCACACCCGCACCTGTACCTGGACCCACGGCGATGTGCACCACCTGACCCGACACATACGCCGAGCGCGGCGACAGAAAAAACCGCAGCGTCGCTTCGGCATCTTGCTCGGCGCCTTGCGCGATGTAAATCAGGTTCGCCGTAATACCGCGCCGCGCCTCCTTGCCGAGCGAACGCGTGAGGCCTTCGAGCGCGCGTTGCGCGGTCCATTGCCGCGGACTGGCGCAAGCTTCGGGCCGCCGCCCCAGCACGACGATCCGGCCGCATTTGCCGAGCGAGCGCAGCGTGTCGTGGAAGAAAGCAAACAGCGTGTCGAGTTGCGTGCTGTCGCCAATCCCGCTTGCATCGAAGATCAACGCGGCGACCCGTCCATGCGGTCCGGCTTCGGCCGGCTCGAAGCGGCCGGTCATCAGGCCATGGCGGGTCGCGAGCGGCACCCATAGCCCGGCGCTTTGATGCGCGACGCTGGTAAAGCCAGTGCGCGCGATCACGCCGGCGAGGGCCTCGAGCAGATGCGGCTCGGGTCCGGCGCCGATGGCGGCGAGCCCGTCGAACTCCGGCTGGTCCGCGCGATAGCGGCGCAATACCTCGGGCTTCGGTAAGCCGATCGAACGCGCGAGGCGCGCGCCGAATGGCGAGTTCACGAAGTTCAGGTAGCTGTCGTTCATCTGTTCTTGCTCCGCTGGCCAGTCGGGATGGCGTCAGTTTGCACGGCGCGATGCTCAGGCTGCAAGCTGGATCGCTTTTTCGAGCGCCTCCTTGCGCTGCTGCAAGTCTTCGAGCATGCCGAAATCCGCTGCGAAGTCGTCCACCTTTACCACCTCGGCGCCGTAGCGCGCATAGTCGTCGAGCACCTGGCGCTCGTCCGCGTCGATCAGACCTTGTTGTTGGGCCTGCGCGGTCCACTCGGCGAGGTGCGCGAGGCTTTGCGGCATCGGCGTGAGCAACCCCTGTTTGACCGCTTCGCGCAGCTTCTGGTCGATGGCGTTGATGCGCGGATTGAGCGCGAACAGCAGCTCGCCGTAGCCGAGCGGGTCGACATCCGGATGCGGCACATACGAGTCGGACACCAGCCGCTCGCGCGCCGCCCCCGGTGTTTGCATCAGCTCGGCGATCGCGGCGCCGAGGCTGTCGGCAGGGGCGCGATGCGGCAGGCCGAACGGGAATGCGAGCACCCGCACCAGGTTTGCGGCAAGCCGGTTCGGATAGTTGGCGAGGACGCCGTCGATGGCCTCCTGCGCCTGATGCAGCGCATCCTCGACACCCCAGCGCACGAGCGGCAGATCGCTTTCCTGACGGCCTTCGTCTTCGAAGCGCTTGAGCGTCGCCGAGATCAGGTAAAGCTGCGACAGCACATCGCCGAGCCGCCCGGAGATCCGCTCGCGCCGCTTCAGGTCGCCACCGAGCACGAACATCGAGACGTCGGCGAGCAGGGCGAACACGGTGGAAATGCGGGTGGCTGCGCGATAGTAAGGAATGAGCGGCGCATAGGCGCGTTGCGGCTTCCTGATGAAGGCGCCAGCCGTGACGCCGTAGACAAAACTGCGCACCACATTCGACAACGTGAAGCTGACATGCCCGAAGAATGCTTCATCGAAATCATGCAGCGCCTGGTGGTGGTCGGCTTCACGTGTCGCGGCCATTTCCTTCAGTACATACGGATGGCAACGAATCGCCCCCTGGCCGAAGATGATCAGGCAGCGCGTCAGAATGTTCGCGCCTTCCACGGTAATGGCAATCGGCACTTGCTGATAGGCACGGGCGAGAAAGTTCGATGGCCCCATGCAGATGCCCTTGCCGGCGGCCACATCCATGCCGTCGTTGATGACCTTGCGGGCGCGCTCGGTGATGTGATACTTCGCGATTGCCGAGATCACAGAAGGTTTTTCGCCGAGGTCGACCGCGTGCGCGGACAGGCGCCGCGCCGCATCCATCACATACAGGTTGCCGCCCATGCGGCCGAGCGCTTCCTGCACGCCTTCGAACTTGCCGACCGCGGTCCGGAACTGACGCCGCACGGCGGCATACGCGCCGGTGCCGCGCACTGCGATCTTCGCCATGCCGACATTCGACGACGGCAGCGAGATCGCCCGGCCGGCGGCGAGGCATTCCATCAGCATGCGCCAGCCGTTGCCGACTTGCGCGCGCCCGCCGATCACCCAGTCGAGCGGGACGAACACGTCTTTGCCTGAGTTCGGGCCGTTCTGAAACACCGCATTGAGCGGCCAGTGGCGGCGGCCGATGTTGACCCCTGGATGGCTGGTCGGAATCAGCGCACAGGTAATGCCGGGCTCGTCGGTCTCGCCGAGCAGATGATCGGGATCGAGCGCGCGAAAGGCGAGGCCGAGCACGGTCGCAATCGGCCCGAGCGTGATATAGCGCTTGTCCCAGGTTACGCGAAAGCCGAGCGTCTCGCGCCCTTCGAACGTACCGTTGCAGACGATGCCGAGATCGGGAATCGCCGCCGCGTCCGAACCCGCATAGGGGCTCGTCAACGCGAAACAGGGAATCTCGACGCCGCGCGCGAGACGCGGCAGATAGTAGTTCTTCTGTTCTTCAGTGCCGTAATGCATCAGCAGTTCGGCGGGGCCGAGCGAGTTCGGCACCATCACCGATACCGCGGCCGCCGAACAGCGCGTCGCCAGCTTCATGATGACCTGCGAATGCGCATACGCGGAGAACTGCTTACCGCCGTACTGCTTCGGAATGATCATGCCGAGGAAGCCGCGTTCCTTGATGTATCGCCAGGTCTGCGGCGAGAGGTCCTGCCAGACGGCCGTGGTTTCCCAGTCGTTGGCGAGGTCGCACAGTTCCTTGCATTCGACGTCGAGGAACGCTTGTTCTTCGGCCGTCAGCGTGGCGGGGCCGTGGCCGAGCAGGGTGTCCCAGTGCGGGCGTCCCGAGAACAACGAAGCATCCCACCAGACCGTGCCTGCTTCGATCGCGTCGCGCTCGGTAGGCGACATCTCCGGCAGGATCTTGCGAAACACATCGAGCACGGGCTTGGCGAACCAGGCGCGCCGCAGCGGCTTGACGGTAAGCACGAGCGCCGGCAGCACGAACACCAGCGTGAGCACGGCGGTGGCGAGCGGCCCCGCGGCGCCGCTCAGATGCGCAACCGCAGTCCAGAGAATCAGGAAGGCGAGCCACCACGAGGCGCGGGCCTGCACGTACACGAGCGCCGCAGCGGCGGCGACCAGCACTAAGAAGAACCACGACATGACGTCTCCTCCTGTTTCGAAAGTGCGTGCGGACGCATCCGCAGGATGCGGAAGGTTCGCATTGATATGTTTGACAGCACGTGCGGTGCCAGCTACACCGCGGCGCCCGGGCGGCGGCCTCTAAACCGCCCCAGGCGCGCCCGGCTCAGACCGCGCCGTGGGCGACGTGCCGTAATGGACCGCTCAGGTCGCCGCTTAGGTCGCCACTTATGTCGCCACTCAGGCTGCCACTCAGATCACCCTTCCGGCCGCCACTAACGTCCCCGTTGAGGCCGCTATTCGGGCCACTGAAGTGCGCCTCGGGCTCGTGCCGCGGCTGGTCCGGCCCGGCATCCGCCGGCTTGGCCGACAGGCTGCCGCACGGTAGGTCGTGGGTCTCCGAAGTGCCGTCGGCAGCGTCGCCCAGCACCCCCGCGAAAGCGGCCAACTGGTTCACATCGGGCAGCGGCGCCTTGAGGGCGGCCACCATCAGCGACGCAAGCCGTGCGATCAGTTGCAGGTCGTTCATCGACTTGCCCTGCGAGAACTCCGTGATCAGGCTGTCGGTGTCCGTGCCGGCCAGCACGCCGGAGAGCGCGCCGATGGCAAAGTGCAGGCGCCAGCCGAGTTCGTCGCGCGGCAGATGCGGCAGCGCGCGCTGGAACGCCGCGAAGAAACGTTCCGCCACCGAGGCGTAGTGCCCGTTCAGAAAGTCGCGAATGAACGCCGACGGATCGGTGTAGGCACGCCCCAGCAGGCGCAGGAACGCTTTGCCGCCAACCTTCGGATCGCGCGACAGGCGTAACGCCGGAATGAACATCGCACCCAATACGTGTTCGCATGTCAGACGTGCGCCAAGCATGGTGTCGAAGCGCTCGAGCAGCTTGACCCGCTCCTGGTTGAGGTGGTCGAGGCGGCGCGCGAGCATCGCGTGAATCAAAGCTTCCTTGCTGCCGAAGTGATAGTTGACCGCTGCGAGATTGACCTCGGCGCGCGAGGTGATCTGACGCAGCGACATGGCCTCATAGCCGCATTCGATGAATAGCGTTTCTGCGGCGTCGAGGATACGGGACTTCGTGTCGCCGGTATGCCGGCCTGTCGTACGAACTGCCATGTTGCGTCTCCCAATGCCGGTCGCCCGGCCGCAAACAAGCGATTCAAATGCGCATTTGAAACGCGCGTTTTTTTCAGGATAAGAAGGATCTGGAGCTTCGGGCAAGGGCTGTGTGTGGACGGACTCCTCTAAAAAGGCACCGCTGCGGTGCGTCAATTGTTTCGGGCGCCGAATAAAAAAGGCCGTTCCGATCGAAATCGGAACGGCCTCGCGTTACTGCCTGGCGTGGCGGCCTGGGGCCGCCTATAAGTGTGTTGCGTGTGCTGCGTTCGTTTCAGTGCCGCTGCGGCTAAACCGCGGCGACCTCTTTGGCAGATTGTGTCATATCTATGCCGCGGCGTTCACGGCTAAACAAAATCAGTACCGCAATCACAACAGCCACCGTGCCTGCGACCACGGCCATCGCCAGCGCATAGTTGTTGCCGTTGGCGACGGCGAACGACGCCTGCATGGTCGCATTGACCGCCGCGAGCAGATTGCCGAGCTGATACACCAGACCCGGGAAGGTCGCACGAATTTCGTCCGGCGAGATTTCGTTCAGGTGGACCGGGATCACACCCCATGCGCCTTGTACCGAGATCTGCATCAGGAACGCGCCGAGCGCGAGCAAGACTGCGCTACTCGAGAACGCCCACAGCGGCAGCACCGGCAGCGCAATCAGCGCGGCGATGCAGATCGCACGCTTGCGGCCGATCTTCTCGGACATCGACCCGAAGAACAGACCACCGACAATCGCGCCGATGTTCAGCGTAATCGTGATCAGCGCGACGGTATGCGGGTCGAAGTGATGCTGCTCGCGCAGGAAGGTCGGATACAGATCCTGAGTGCCGTGCGAGAAGAAGTTGAACGCGGTCATCAGGACGATGGCGTAGATCGAGAGCGTCCAGTTCCGCTTGAGCGTGACCAGCAGTCCCGGCCGCACCTTTTTCTCCATCGCCTTCCATGCTGGGGATTCCGGCACGTTCGCACGCACATACAGCACGAGCAGGGCGGGAATCACGCCGATGAAGAACATGCCGCGCCAGCCGACGTACTGGTACAGCACGCCGAACACCACCGAGGCAAGCAGATAGCCGCTCGGATAGCCGGCTTGCAACAGCCCGGAGACGAAGCCGCGCGCGCGCGTGGGCACGGTTTCCATCGTCAGGGCGGAGCCGACGCCCCATTCGCCGCCCATCGCGATGCCGAACAGCGCGCGCAGCACGAGCAGGGTGGCGAGGTTGGGTGAGAAGCCGGACAGCAATTCAAGCAGCGAATAGCAGGCGATGTTGACCATCAGGGTCGGCCGACGGCCGAATTTATCGGCGAGCCGCCCAAAAATCAGCGCCCCGATGGGGCGCATGGCCAGCGTCAAGGTAATGCCGAATGCGACAGCAGGAATCTTTGTATTGAATTCGGCCGCGATATCTTTCAATACGAACACCATTAGAAAGAAATCGAATGCGTCGAGTGTCCACCCGAGATAGGCGGCGATGGTGACGTTTCTCTGTTCCCGAGTCCAGCTCATGTGTTTTTTCTCCAAGTCTCCGAACAACCCGTGCCTTACGGCGGGCCGGCTGACGACCCGCACGCCCCGTGGAGCGGGCTTGCGGCGAGTGTACGCCGTCCGTTAAGCGTCTGCATGCTTGAAATGCGCATCTTAGTACATGTCCCTAAGAGCTGGCGGTAATCGGGCACGACATCCGGATTAAATGTCGGCATTTTGTAATATTAGAGATGGATTGTTATTTTATTGTTTGCTTGATGTAATTTTTATGCCGGGACGGGAGACGGTTTTGGGGACGGTCTTTTACCGGCTGGTCAGGCCTTACGGTGTCAAGGCAACGCGATCTCGACACCCGAGCTTGCGAGGTTCGCAACGATGGACTTTACTTCGCTTCCAGAGCGATTCACACACACCACCTTGCCGATCCGCTCAGCATTGCTGGCGCTATTGCACAGATAGACCTGCTTGAAGTCGGGCAGGATCTCGAGGAACGTATAAGCGGCGTCCGCGGTGTCGGGTTTGCGGATGTACACATCAGGCATGCCGAAGTCGGTCTGCAGGTAGTGTTCCAGCAGGACCGGATAGTTCGGCTTGTTCCTGTTGTTCGCCACGAACAGGTTGTTGAGCCCCACCGTGTCGAAGAATTTCTGCCCTGAGTAGGCGGCCAGTTTGCCGGCCTCCGGCGAGGCGATGCTGATGCCCGGGATCGTGCCCAGTTGCCTGCCGATATCCGCGAAATCGTTGTGGTCCGCTCTTAGCATTTGCGCTTCCTTCTTGCCCGAAAACAGAAGCGCGGTGTTGCCCACCGCGAGCAGCAGACCGATGGAAAAAATCAGCACGCAGGCCCGTTTTCCGGAGACGCCGGATTTCACCATGAGCTCGAAGAAATGGACAAGCGAAAACGATAAGCCGATTAGCAAAGGCAACTGAAAGCGATAGGCCACATCCATGATGGGCAGTACGGAAAACAGATAGGCGAAATAGACGCCGCACGCACCATAAATCGGAATGTATTTCTTCGACTCTTTAAGATCGAGCGCGATCAAGGGAACCAGCGCGAGCAGGACCAATGGCAGCACGTAGCTCAGGAAGCTCAGTTGCGGACCGAGGATGTAGTTGTATTGCGATTTGGGCAAACGTCCCAGGACCAGATCGCTCAGCGCGAATTTAAGGCTCGCCGAAAGCGGAAGCGCGGTACCGGTGGCGAACTTGGCCAGCAACAACGAAACCAGAGCGCAGGCGAATGCCGCCAATAGCAGGGCAAGGCAATTCCTGATGCGCTGGACCGGGTTCCCGGCGTTGAGCGCGAGGCCGATCACGAATAGCGAAACGGGAAATAAAGGCAGGTCGGGCCTGATCAGAAGCGTGAATCCGGAAAATACCCCTAGCCAGAGCGCATCCTTAAAAGAATTCCTGCAAAAGCGCAGCAGATAGATGGAAAGCGCGACAAAAAACAGGGTAATGGAGGTTTCAAGTCCATTAGCCGAGCTGCGGGTAAAGAACGGGCTCGAAATGATCGGGATCAGCGCGCAGATTGCGACCCAGCGGTTCGGGTTGAAGTTGCGCAGCGTCGCCGCGTAGACCGCCAGCAAGGTCAGGATTGCAAAGATCAAACCCGCGTAAGAATTGACAGAAATGACGTTGAATTTCGTCAGACGAGCCAGCATCGTGACCAGCGTGACCCAGGCGATTCCGGTGGTGCCTTGCACAGGAGCGGAATGCGGGTTCCACTCGAACATAAAGCCGTCGACGCCGTTCTGGGCGTAGCGGTGCATGATGTAGCTGTCTTCGAAATCTGCCGGAAACGGCATGAATGAACAGGTCATCCAGAGATAGCTCATCAATGCCAGAAACAGTAAGGCATAGCTGTAATGTTTCGGTTTCATGTTGAATTTACGCTCTCTATTCCGACCTGCAGTGTGGTCTGCCGAATGGCGGCTGGCGAATGGTCGAATCGCCAGAGTCCGGAGCTGCGCCGTACCGATCGTGCGGGGACGCATGGGATACGAGGGAATCTAGCAGCACTGCACCGTCCACTATGTGCGTTGGGCAACGCCGTAAAAATGGGGCGGTGAGCCGCACCAGAATGTGGATATATGCAGAGACCGCATCAGTCGAGTAGAAAAATCAATTTGCCTCATGTTTATGTGCGCAATAGGATGGCGTGATCCCGCTATTGACGTCTCTACCTCGTTATTCATCATGCCGCTCAAGCCGTTCGCCAGACCCGCCTCGCAAGAGCCGGCCGTTCGCCCGGAACCGGCGCGCAGCCCGCTCGTCGTGTTCGTCGCCGTCACGCTTCTGACGGGTATCGGCGCGGGGCTCGGCGGCATGCTGCTAGCGTTGCTGCTTCACTGGATCCAGCACATTGCATTTGGCTATAGCGTCGACCATGTCATCAGCAGCGAGAGCTTTCTCGAAGGCGTGAGCGGTGCGGGAGCGCAGCGGCGCGTGCTGGTGCTGGTGATTTGTGGGCTGGTCGCCGGCCTCGGCTGGTGGGCGCTGTATCGCTATGGACGTCCGCTTGTCAGCATCAAGAAAGCAGTCAAGTCGGACGACCCGCGCATGCCGGTGCTCAGCACCGTCGTGCATGCGTTGCTGCAGATCGTGACCGTGGCGCTGGGTTCACCGCTCGGCCGCGAGGTGGCGCCGCGCGAGATCGGCTCGGTCTGGGCCGGCTGGCTCTCGCATCGCGCCGGGCTGACGCTCGCCGAGAGCAGGATCATGGTGGCATGCGGCGCCGGTGCGGGTCTCGCCGCGGTCTATAACGTGCCGCTTGGCGGCGCGGTGTTCGTGCTCGAAGTGCTGCTTGGAACCTTCGGCTGGGCAGCGCTGGTGCCGGCTGTCGCGACCTCTGCGATTGCCGCCGTGGTGGCGTGGATCGGTCTGGGCAACGAGCATCAGTACTCGGTTTCGCCACTGCTGTTGAGCACGCCGCTCGTCGTGTGGTCGGCGCTGTGCGGGCCGATTTTCGGGCTGGCGGCATGGGGCTTCACGCAGTTGACGACGCGCGCCCGCGCGCAGGCGCCGAAGGACTGGCGGCTGCCGGTTCTGGCGCTGCTGAACTTTGCCATCATCGGTGTGCTGGCGATCCAGTTTCCGCAGTTGCTCGGCAACGGCAAGGGGCCGGCAGGGCTCTCGTTCAATAGCGAGCTGACGATCGGACTGGCGGCGGTGCTGCTGGTGCTCAAGGTCGCGATTACGGCGGGTAGTTTGCGTGCGGGCGCCGAAGGCGGCCTGCTGACACCCGGGCTCGCGAACGGCGCGCTGCTGGCAATCGTGCTCGGCGGCATATGGAACATGATCTGGCCGGGCACGTCCTCGGGCGCGTTCGCGATTGTCGGCGCCGCGGCGTTTCTGGCCGCGTCGATGCAGATGCCGCTCACTGCCGTGGTGCTGATTCTCGAGTTCACGCGTGTGAGTCACGACTTTCTGATCCCCATCCTGCTGGCGGTGGCGGGCTCGGTGTCGACCTTCAAGCTGCTGGCGACCGTATGGGCGGCGCGGACGGTTCCGGCTGCGAGCGTGGGTGCGGCTAAGCCGGCGGCGGCAGCGATGGCGCGATCCGGCGCAGGGCAGTAGCGCCCGCGAAGCGGCCGGGGTGAGGGCGTATCCGGCGAAGACAATATCGAGGAATGCGAATTTGTTGGGAAAGCTCAGACCAAGTATTCGCCGACGCTACGATTTGAGGAGACAAAAACAAAAAACCCCGCAAACTCATCGTTTAACGGGGTGTTTCGTTTCACTTGAAGAGGGGTGGTGCCCAGGAGAGGACTCGAACCTCCACGATGTTGCCACCGCTAGGACCTGAACCTAGTGCGTCTACCAATTCCGCCACCTGGGCACGTCTTCAAGCTAGACCACTATTTTAACGGGAAGATTCAGCGTGTCAATGGGGACTTCAACATTCGCTTCATTCATCCGTTCGGATCTTCATGCATCGAATCGAGTTCGGTACTGACCACCCGTGCTGCCGGTACCCCAACATTCATTCGAAACAAGTTCAAACGAACAGCAGGGTCTCACACAAAAAGCAAAGCCGCTCGGAAGCGGCTTGCTTTTGAATCTGGTGCCCAAGAGAGGACTCGAACCTCCACAGTGTTGCCACCGCTAGGACCTGAACCTAGTGCGTCTACCAATTTCGCCACCTGGGCAGGTGTCTGTAGAACAGAGACCGCTATTATAGCGACAGATTCGGGCCTGTCAAGCATTTTGAGAAACCCGCCGGACGAGGGTGGATTGCGCCCCGCAGCGAGTATTGACGCGCCGCTTGGCGTCCAATACGGGTGTTAGAATGCCTCGCAGTAGTTCGTTGGCACGGTGCACAAGCCCGTCGGACTCAGCCTTGAACGAGCCAGACCCGAGCAGTCAATCGCAGGTGCAACAGAGCCGCGTCATAACCGCCGACCGACGTCCATGCAACGAGAAAAAATCATCGACAAGCCCTTGAGCAAATATCCGTACCCGATTCCGAGCCGTGAAGAAATCCTCGGCGTGCTCCGCACGAGTGAAGCACCGCTTGCTGCGAACGACATCGCCGAAGCACTGTCGATCAAGCGCCAGGAGCGCGAAGGTTTTTTCAAGCGTCTTGCGGCCATGGAGCGCGACGGCCAGATCCGGCTCGATCAGCGTAATCTGTACCAGCTCACGCATCCTTCCAATTTCGTCGGCGGCCGGGTTCAGGGCCATCGCGATGGCTACGGCTTTCTCGTGCGCGACGACGGCCAGGACGATCTGTTCCTGCCCACCGGCGAGATGCAGAAGGTCATGCACAACGACCGCGTGCTCGCGCGGATCGTCGGCTACGACCGGCGCGGCCGGCCGGAAGGGCATATCGTCGAAGTCACGGACCGCGCCAACAAGCGCGTGATCGGCCGCCTGCTCAACGAGAACGGCGCGCTGATCGTCGCCCCTGAAGACAAGCGCATCGGCCACGACATTCTGATTACCCAGAACACCAAGAAGGCCAAGGTCGGCCAGGTGGTGGTGGTCGAGCTGACCGATTTCCCGAGCCGTCATTCGCAGCCGCTTGGCCGCGTGGTGGAAGTGCTGGGCGATATCGACGACCCCGGCATGGAAATCGAAATCGCCGTGCGCAAGTACGGCGTGCCGCACGAGTTCAGCCAGGCCGCGCTCGACGACGCCGCCAAGCTGCCGGACGAAGTGCGTCCCACCGACATCCGCCATCGCGTCGATCTGCGCGACGTGCCGCTCGTCACCATCGACGGCGAAGATGCCCGCGACTTCGACGATGCCGTGTACTGCGAGCCGATCGCGGTCGGCAAGGGCGAGGGCTTCCGCCTGATCGTGGCGATCGCCGACGTCTCGCACTACGTGCATCCGAAGAGCGGCCTCGACGTGGATGCGATCGAACGCAGCACCTCGGTCTATTTCCCGCGCCGCGTGATTCCGATGCTGCCGGAGAAGCTCTCGAACGGTTTGTGCTCGCTGAATCCGCACGTCGACCGTTGCGTGCTGGTGTGCGACATGGTGATCACCGCACGCGGCGAGATCAAGGCGTATCAGTTCTATCCAGGGGTGATGCACTCGTCGGCGCGTCTGACCTATACCGAAGTCGCCGCGGTGCTGAAGAACACCAAGGGTCCGGAAGCGACCCGCCGCGCGTCCTTGCTGCCGCAACTGCAGAATCTGTATGGCGTCTACAAGTCCCTGTTCGCAGCTCGCCAAAAGCGTGGCGCGATCGACTTCGACACCACCGAGACCTATATCGTCTGCAATGCACAGGGCAAGATCGAGCAGATCATTCCGCGCACCCGCAACGACGCTCACAAGCTGATCGAAGAGTGCATGCTGGCGGCCAACGTCTGCGCGGCCGACTTCATGAAGCGCAACAAGCACCCGGGCCTGTACCGCGTGCATGCTGGGCCGACTGCCGAGAAGCTCGAAAACCTGCGCACCTTCCTGCGCGGCATGGGCCTCACGCTGGGCGGTGGCGACTCGCCGCACGCGAGCGACTACGCCGCCCTGATGGCGCACATTCGCGACCGGCCCGACGCGCAGATGCTGCAGACCATGTTGCTGCGCTCGATGCAACAGGCTGTCTATAGCCCGGACAACATCGGCCACTTCGGTCTTGCGTATGAGGCATACGCGCACTTTACGAGCCCGATTCGCCGCTATCCCGACCTGCTCACGCACCGCGCGATCTACGCGATCCTGCAGGGCCGCAAGTACACGCCGGAAGCGCCGCATGGCGTCGACCTCAACACGGCGTTGTCGCCGCGCGCCCGCGCCATGCAGCAGGCCGACGACGAAAAGCGCGGCCGCACGCGTTCGAACAACGTGGCGATCTGGGAAGAGCTCGGCCTGCATTGCTCGGCCAACGAGCGCCGTGCCGACGAAGCTTCGCGCGACGTCGAAGCCTGGCTCAAGTGCTACTTCATGCGCGACAAGCTCGGCGAAGAGTACGGCGGCATGGTGAGCGGCGTGACCTCGTTCGGTATCTTCGTGCAGCTCGATGCGCTCTTCATTGAAGGCCTCGTGCACGTCACCGAACTCGGCTCCGATTACTTCCAGTACGACGAGATCAAGAACGAACTGCGCGGCGAACGCACGGGCATTCGTTACCGTCTTTCGGACCGGGTGCGTGTGCAGGTGAGCCGCGTCGATCTGGACGCACGCAAGATCGACTTCCGTCTGGTGCGCGATACGCCGATCAAGTCGTCGGGCACGCGTTTGCCGCTCGCCGATAGGGCTGTTGCTGAGACGGGCGGTGCGCGGGTGCGCTCGCTGGCGCCGGCAGAAGGGGGCGCAGGGTCGCGTCGCAAGAAGGCGGCGCCTGCTCCGACGCTCGCCGTCAAGGAGGCGCGGGCGGCACGCGGCGCAGCCAAGAAGCACGGCGCCTCGGCCAAGTCGGCGTCTTCTTCGAAGCCACAGGCGCGCAAGAAGCGCTGAGCTCGCACGCCAGTCGTCTATAGCAGGCTCGCTGCAGCGGGTTCACCGCGCTCAACCGGTACAGGTTCATGTGCCGGTTGAGCGCGGTCTGCATTCTGGTTTGTCTTTATCCCAGTAGCGCATCCGGGTTGCGGAGCGCTCAATCAAAGGTTGTTCAGTCATGTCACGTCTCAAGGTTCTATACGGTTTCCACGCAGTGACCGCTCGTCTGCGTCACGATGCATCGACGGTCGAAGAGGTCTACTACGATGCGACGCGTAAAGATCGCCGCATGACGGAGTTCCTGCATGTGGCCAAGGAAGCGGGCGCGCGTCTGATCGCCGCGGACGAAACGCGTCTGTGGGGCCTCGCGCACACCGAGCGCCATCAGGGCGTGGTGGCGCGCGCAGCGGACCTGCCGCTCGCGCAGAATCTCGCGGAACTGCTGGACGGCATCAACGGCTCGCCGCTGATTCTGGTGCTCGACGGCGTGACCGATCCGCACAACCTCGGCGCGTGTCTGCGGGTCGCGGATGCAGCCGGCGCACATGCCGTGATTGCGCCGCGCGATCGCGCGGTCGGCCTGAACGCCACCGCCGCGAAAGTGGCGAGCGGCGCAGCCGACACGGTGCCGTACATCACGGTGACGAATCTGGCGCGTGCTTTGCGTGAGTTGAAGGATGCTGGCGTGTGGGTGGTCGGAACCGCTGACGAGGCCACCGCAAGCGTCTACGAAACGAAGCTCGAGGGTCCGGTCGCCATCGTGATGGGCGCGGAAGGCGAAGGCATGCGCCGTCTCACGCGCGACACCTGCGATATCGTGATGAAGATTCCGATGGCGGGCAGCGTCGAGAGTCTGAACGTGTCCGTGGCGAGCGGGGTTTGCCTCTACGAAGCGGTGCGCCAGCGTTCGGTGAAGGTCAAGGCCTGATTCTGCTGCGCGGCCCGGGGTTTCTCCGCCCGCTTGCCGGATAAATCCGGGCGGCGCAGGCTAGTCCGGTAAACTGGCGTTTTTTCCGCCTCTCCCTAGCAACTGCCATGACTCAAGACGAACTCAAGCAACTGGTCGGCCAGGCCGCCGCCGACTATGTGAACGCCAACGTGCCGCAAGGCGCTGTGATCGGCGTCGGCACCGGCTCGACCGCCAACTGCTTTATCGATGCGCTGGCCGCCACGAAGCACCGCTATCGCGGCGCCGTCTCCAGCTCGCTCGCCACCACTGCGCGCCTGCAATCGCATGGCTTCAAGGTGCTCGACCTGAACGAAATCGAGTCGCTGCCGGTGTATGTCGACGGCGCCGACGAAATCGACCACAGCGGCGCGATGATCAAGGGCGGCGGCGGTGCGCTGACGCGCGAGAAGATCGTGGCGTCGGTGTCGGATGTATTCGTCTGCATCGCCGATGCGACCAAGCGCGTCGACGTGCTCGGCCAGTTTCCGCTGCCGGTCGAAGTGGTGCCGATGGCGCGCACCGCGATCGGCCGCCGCGTGATCGCATTGGGTGGCGTGCCGGTCGTGCGTGTGACGAAGGACGGCGCGCCGTTCATCACCGACAACGGCAACGAGATCATCGACGTCAAAGGTCTGAAGATCGCCGACCCGTGCGCACTCGAAGCGCAGATCAATGCGTGGCCGGGTGTCGTGACCGTGGGTCTGTTCGCAGGACGCGGAGCGAATCTGTGCTTGCTCGGCACCGACACCGGCGTCGAGACGATTCAGTATCCGCGGGTCTAAACGCTGCAACGAACGGCATCGCGCGCCATGTGCCGCGCGCTGCTGTTTTATCGAAGCATGGACGGGGCATGCCGCCTCGTCGTCAATTCCTTCCCTCTGCATGCATGTCTGCGCTCCGGCGCAACGCATCGTCACGTTGTCTCTCAACGACTGATCTGAAGCACGCGTCGCACAGGTTCACGCCTCGACGATTGTCGAGCGTGGAGTGTGGTCGTGCGCACGCACACCGGAATTCGCTCCCCGTACACTGCTCTGCATGGCCGTGGGCCGTCATCTACAGGTGTCCAGATCATGAAAGTGGCGATCGTGCACGACTGGCTCGTCGCGCCAGGCGGCGCCGAGAAAGTGCTGGAGCAGATTATCCAGTGCTTTCCGGACGCTGACCTGTTCAGTCTCGTCGACTTTCTCGAAGATCGTGCACCCGTCTGCGGCAAGCCTGTGACGACCTCGTTCATCCAGCATCTACCGTTTGCGCGCCGCCGTTACCGCGCGTATTTGCCGCTCATGCCGCTCGCGATCGAGCAATTCGACCTCTCGAATTACGACCTCGTTATCACGAGTTCCTATGCGGTCGCCAAGGGCGTGCTGGTCGGTCCGGATCAGACGCACGTGAGCTACGTGCACTCGCCGATGCGTTACGCGTGGGATCTGCAGCACCAATACCTGCGTGAAGCGCGCCTCACACGCGGTCCGCGTTCGTGGGCCGCGCGTGCGCTGTTGCACTATCTGCGCGGCTGGGATTCGCGTTCTGCGAATGGTGTCGACCGGCTGATCGCCAACTCGCAATTCGTGGCTCGCCGCGTGATGAAGACCTATCGGCGCGACGCCGTAGTGATTCCGCCGCCTGTCGATGTGCACAAGTTCGATCTCTGTGCGCAGAAGGACGATTTCTATCTGACCGCCTCGCGGATGGTGCCGTATAAACGCGTCGACCTGATTGTCGAGGCGTTTACCGCCACGCCGCATCGCAAGCTCGTGGTGATCGGCGACGGTCCCGAGTTGGCGGCGATTCGCTGCATGGCAGGCCCCAATGTGACGATTTTGGGGTATCAAGCCTTCGCTGTACTAAAGGATCATATGCAGCGCGCCAAGGCGTTTGTCTTTGCGGCTGAAGAAGACTTCGGCATTGTCGCGATCGAAGCCCAGGCCTGCGGCACGCCGGTGATCGCCTTCGGCAAGGGTGGGGCGCTCGAGACAGTCGTGCCGCTCGGTGAAGTGCGTCCGACGGGTGTGTATTTCGCGCGCCAGACCGTCACGGCGATTCTCGACGCGATCGAAAATTTCGAGCGGCAGCGCTCGCTGATTACACCGGCGGCCTGCCGTGCAAATGCCGAGCGCTTCTCGGCGGCGACGTTCCGGCACTCGTTCATGATCGAGGTGACCCGGACTATCGCCGCGGCGGCGGGTCCGCGGCTGCGTGTCGAACGGGTACAGGCGGATCTCGCCTGGCCCGGTGACGCCGTACGGCGCTGAGGCCTCGTGGCAGGTGCGTAGCAGATTGCTGGTGTTGAGTTGCATCGTTGTACTGAGCGGGGGTGATGTGTGGCAACAGGCCGTGAATCGTCGAGACGGTTTGCCTCGGCGGCCTGTTGCGAGGGGTCCCCGCTTCGTCCTGTATGGCTCCCGTATGGCTGCACATTACTCAATAAGACTTTCGAACAGGGAAAATCGAAGCACATGAACGCTGATCGCCTTTCGGGGCAGTTCCCCGACATCATTGAAGCCTGGGCTGCGTTGCAGCACGTCGCGTTGATCAAGCCCATTCGCAACGAGAATGACTATCAGACGATGCTGCTGCTCTCGAAAGAGTTGAGCACGCATCTGAACGGCGAAGAGGATAGCCCGCTGACCGATTTGCTAGGCGTGATCGCTGCGCTGGTCGCATCGTGGGAAGCACGCAATGTGACGGTTCCTAAAGCGGAGCCGCGTGAGGTGCTGCGCCATTTGCTGGAGACCCACGGCCTCAAGCAAAAGGACCTGGCCGGCATTGCCTCGCCGACCGTCGTCAGCGATATTCTCGCTGGGCGGCGCGCCATCAGCAAAAACGTCGCCAAGGCGCTGGCTGCGCGCTTTCATGCCGACGTGAGCGTGTTTCTATGAAACGTTGAAGCGGGCGGCGGAAGTTGCCGCCGGATGTGCAGGATGCAAAAAACCGCGCTGTTGCCAGGCGCGGTTTTTTTGCATCGCGTTTTTGCCGCCCGTGCTCGTCCTGCTCAGATCGCGAACAGCATGCACAGGCCGCACAAACCGATTACGCCGACACTGACGCGGTCCTTGAAGGCGAACACGATCGGGTCGTCGTGCATCTTGCCGCGAAAGGCGAACATCCAGATCCGGCTGACCCAGTAGAGTGTCAGCGCAAAAACAGCCCATAGCGCCGGCGGATGGCGGTACAACTGCTTGAGTTCCGGCGAGTTCAAATAAAGCGCCAGCACCAGCACCGCGAGGTAGGCCGACGAGGTGCCGAACGAGCGCAGGATCGACAGGTCCTGCGTGATATACCCGCGGCCCGCTGCAGCCACCTTGCCGTCGCGCAGAATGGCGTCGAGCTCCACATAGCGCTTGACCATCGCGAGGCTCAGGAAGATCGGCACGCAGAACAGGATCAGCCAGTACGACAACGTGATGTCATTGGCGGCGCCGCCGGCGATCACGCGCACCGTGTACAGGCAGGCCAGCGCGAACACGTCGATCAGCGCCATGCGCTTGAGCGCGAAAGAGTAGGCGAGGGTGGCGACGAAGTAGGCCGCCAGCACCACGCCGAAGCGCCACGGCAGCAATACCGCGAGGGCCACCGAGGCGCCCAGCAGCAGGACCGTCAGCACCGCGCCGAACGAAAGCGGCAGTTTGCCGGATGCGAACGGCCGGTTGCGCTTGCGCTCGTGGCGGCGGTCGGCATCGAGATCGAGCATGTCGTTGAGCAGATATACCGACGACGCACACAGGCTGAACGACAGAAACGCGAGGCACGCAGCGCCGATCGCACTGAGGTCGGTGAAGCGATGCGCGGTCATGAGCGGCACGAGCACGAGCACGTTCTTGACCCATTGGTGTACGCGCATTTCCTTGAGCACCAGCGGCAACAGGCGGCGTTTCTGCTCGAAGAAAATAATCGCCGCATTGACTTTGCGGGCCGCTGCCTCGATGTGCTTGTCGCCCACCACGATCGCGCGGCGCGACTGGCGCCACACCGGCACGTCGGCCATCGCATCGCCGCAATAGTCGAAGCCGCCGTCGCCGAACTGGTCGACCAGGGCCTGCGCCTTGTTGCTGCCGAACAGGTTGTGCTCCTCGGTACTGGCGAGCACGCCGCTAAACAGGCCGAAATGCGCGGCGATCTGGGTGGCGAAGCGCTGATTGGTGGCGGTGCATAGATAGAGATCCCGCCCGCTCGAGTGTTCGCTGCGCAGATATGCGACCAGCTCGGCGTTATACGGCAGCATGCCGACGTCGATCGTCACGCGCCGGGCAATCTGTTCTTTCAGATAGGCGCGTCCATGCAGCAGCCAGCCGATGCAGAGAAAGATCGCAAAGGGGTTCTGCTTGAAGAGCACGAAGAAGGCTTCGAAAAGCAGATCGGTGCGCGTGAGCGTGCCGTCGAGATCGACGCATAACGGGACCGAATTGACTGCCGGGGTTGCCATAAGCACTCTCCGCGCCGAGGAACAGATCGCTTCGCGGGCCGCGTAGTTGCAGCCGCATCAGGGATTGGCCAGACTGGAAAAAACCTGATCCGAGCCTGCTTGCATGCTATCGACGGGGGTGGCCGAGGTCTGTGCGCCAGCGCACTTCACGGCTAGGCGAACACGAAACGCTTGTCGAGCTGATACTTGGTGACGTAGCCGATCATGAGGCCCAAGGCGCCACCGACAAGTCGTGCGTTCTCCGTATGAAACAGGGCGCTTGCAGCAAACTCCACGGCCCAGAACACGAAGGTGGTACCGAGTCCCATCAGGACATAGAGCGCGAACGTGCGGGCTCCGTGCGCGACGCTGCGATGCTCGTAGCGAAAGATCCATGCCTTGTCGAGCAGGTACTTGACGACGAGGCCGGCGGCGGTGCCCACGCACACCGAAAGCGGCACCGCGAACGTCGCCTGGTAGACGAGGTAGGCGAGTTTCTGGCCGCCCAGATTTGCGGCCATCGAGATTGCCGCGAATACCGCATACCAGAACACGAGCCGCGAGCGGCTGAAGGCGGCGGTGGCGGCTTGAGTCGAAGCCGGACTGTTCACAGGGAGATTCTCTTGAATACGAAACCCGGCACCGAGCGGATCACGAACATGATCTGCGCCCAGAACCATGGGGTGTAGAGCGAATCCTTGCCGCGTTCGATCGCACGCACGATGTCCGTGGCGACGCGCTCGGGGGTGGCGACGAGCGGCCCGGGCAACGGCAGGCCGGCTGTCATCGGCGTGCTCACAAAACCCGGTTTGATGGTGAGCACGTTCACGTTCGCCTTGAAGAGCCGCGCGCGCAAACCTTCGCAGAACGTCGTAACGGCGGCTTTGGCTGTCCCATAGACATAGTTGGACGGCCGGCCACGATCGCCCGCGACCGAAGAAATCACTGCAATCGAGCCGCTCTTTTGCGTTTCGAAGGTGCCCGCCAGCAGCGTGAGCAGCGCGATCGTCGACAAGGCATTGGTGGAGATTTCGCGCACCGTAGCTTCCGGATCGCGCTCGCAGGCAGACTGGTCCGACAGGGTGCCGTGAGCGAGCAGGACAATGTCGATGCGGCCCAGCTCGGCAAGACAGGCTTCGAGCATCGGGCGATGCTGGGGATAGTCGTTCACGTCGAGCACGTAGGTGCCGACGCTGCTTGCACCGCGTACTCGCAGATCCTGCGCGACCGCATCGAGGCGGGTTTCGTGGCGTCCGGCGAGAAACAGGCTCGCGCCGTCCTTGACCCACTCGCGTGCGCAGGCCACTGCGATGGCGGACGAGCCGCCGATGATCAGAATCTTTTTCATTGCTGTGTCGTCCGTTGCCAGAAGCGCGACATCAAGGCCGGGTCGCGCAGTTGTTCGAGGGCCCGCCATGCCGGATAAGCGGCACGAAAATCCTCACCGCTCATATGGGCGTCCTTGGCGGGATACAGACGCCCTCCGGCGTCGCGCACGATGGTGTCGAGCCGCGTGAATAGCGCCTGATTCTTCAGATCGTGCTGGGGGAAATCGAGTGCGAGAGAAATGCCCGGCATCGGGAAGGACAGCAAACCGGGCGACACCAGCGGGCCGCAACGCTTGAGCACCGCGAGGAACGAGCCGGAGCCGGTCGACGCGATTGCGCGTAAGAAATCCTGCAGCGCCTCGCGCGCCGCCGCTTCAGGCACGACGAACTGGTATTGCTGGAAGCCACGGCGTCCGTACATGCGGTTCCATTCCAGCAGGCTGTCGAGCGGATAGAAGTAGGCGGGGTAGTCGACCACCGCATGCCCGGCTTTGGCGACCTGACGGCGGTAGTAGAGCTCGTTGAACGCCTTGAGCGTCACGCGGTTGACCGGCGACCACGGCAGCGCGAACGGCACGCTTCGCACGCGGCGCTGCTGGCTTGCAAAGTGGCCATCGGTGGCGTGATCGGCCGACATGTAGACGCCGCGTCCGAGGGACCTGCCGCTGCTCAGGCAATCGATCCATGCCACGCCGTATTCGTGCTGTGGGTCGAGTTCGCGCGAGAGGGCGAGGAATTCGTCGAGGTTGCCGAACGGCAAGCTGTGCACCGATAGTCTGCTGGAGCTTACCGGCATAAGCTGGATTTCCACCCACTCGACGATGCCGGTGAGGCCGAGCCCGCCAATGCTGGCGCGAAACAGCGCTGCATGTTCATCGGGTGTGCATTCGATGGGCTCCGAATCGGAGCGCAGCAAGGAAAACCGTCGGACGTGGCGCCCGAAAGTCCCGCGTACGTGATGATTCTTGCCGTGGACGTCGTTGGCCAGCGCTCCGCCGAGGGTCACGAACTGGGTGCCGGGCGTGACCGCCAGCATCCAGCCGCGCGGAATCGACACCGCGAGCACTTCGCCGAGCGTGACGCCGGCTTCGGCGCGCAGCACGCCGGTGTGCCAGTCGGCGCTGAGAAAGCGGTCGAGACCGCGCAGATTGAGTACGTGATCCGTCGCGGCAAGGCAGCTATCGCCATAGCTGCGGCCGTTGCCGAACGGCAGTGTGGTGCCGAAGCGCGCGCCCATCTCCCGCAATGACGCCTCTGCACCCTGGCGCCACGACAGCGGATGGCTGGCTTGTGGCGCGTAAGGATAGTGACCCCAGGAGTAGAGTTTGGCGACGCTCATTGGGTTGCCCGGCGGACCCACGAAGTGGGCGATAGCGCATCATAGGCGTGACGAGGGGCGCAACACCGTTAGCTACTGCACACACTGACGGTTTGCCACCGTACCGGCGCTGCGGCAGAGCCGGGTCAATGCCCGGCATTCCCGGCGACAGTATCCGGATAGCTGAGTCGATAGATTTCCTGGCAACGCCCGGCGTGAATCGTGTAGCGAAAGCCGATCAACCACGGTTGCACCGGCGAGCAAAAGCGTGCCAGCAGCGTCATCTTGAGTGAGCGGTCGCCGAGAAAACCGAATCCCGCAGCAGCATCATCCGGTAACACCAGATACTCGACCTCCTTTTGCTCGACGTATTCCGGAACACGGCCGGAGATGAGATACGGAGTGTAGGAGGGGTCGACCAGCGCACCGAGGTCGATAATGCCGCGTTGCCATAGGTAGCTGACGCGCCCGATATCGAAGGCGGCGATCTTCGCATTCGGCGGGAGATGTTGAATCATCCACTCGCCGATTTGCGCATGCGTATCGTTGATGTGGCCGATACCGTCGATCGTCACCGTACGCCAGGTATTGAGCGATGCGGCGCCGCCAAGCAGCGCAAGAACGACCACGGCAAATCGCGGCCAACGCGCGCCGCTTGCCGCCACACGTTCGAATAACCATAGGAGGCCAAAGCACAGCAGCGGAAACAGCAGCAGCAGATTCAGCGGCTGATAGCGCCCGCCATGGCCGGCGGAGGGAAAGGTGGCCATGTAGGTGCAGAAATGCAGCAGGGCCCATAACAACAGGAAGTTGATCCGGGCGGGGCGTTGCCGGATGAGCGCGTAGGCGCCCAGCATGCCGAGCGCGGCAAGCAGCAGACCGAGCAGCGAAAATTCGCTGTCGAACTGTGTCACGGAGGTGAGCTGCGTGACGAAGCCGGTGCTGAACTGGCGGGGCAGACGCATGATCCACGAACCGGCGAAGCGCAGCAGCGAGTGCAGGGTGTGTGGACCGCCGCTGGTGTGGAAATAGAGCCACGAGCGCCCTTCCATGGTCGCTGGCATGAGCCCATGAGACGTATAAAGGTTGACGCCGAAAACGGCGACGACAAAGATTGACCAGATGCCGAGCAGCGCCGCAAAATCGGCGACGCCGCGCAGCCGCTTGGGTCTGGCAACGATCAGTAACGGCGCGAAGATCATCGCTTCCGGCCGTGTCACGGCGAGCAGGCCAGCGCACAGTCCGGCGAAGATGGCAGTGCGCCGGCGAGTCCGGCTTTCGTCGTCGTACCAGAAATAAATAGCCGCGAGCGTCAATGCGGTAAAGAGCAAATGCTCCATGCCGATCAGGCCCAGCCAGATGAAATTGCCGCACAGCGCAGGTGTGACTGCCAGAATCCAGCATGACAACGGGCGCAGTCCATCCCGGTGGGCGAGGCGATGCAGCAGACTGCCGATCAGTACCAGCAGGGCCCAACTCAGGCAAAGGTTATAGAGGACCGGATCGATGCCGCTCAGGAACGCGTAGTTGGCTGCCTGGATACAGGTCCACAGGATGCTGGTGGTGCCGGAGGACCGTTGACCAGGTTCAAACCCCGGAATGCCGTAAGTGGCGAGGTTGCGTGCGACGGTCTGATGAATGTAGGAGTCGTCGAGCGGGAAGCCGTATTGCACGCGCAACGCACTGGCGACGACGAGCAAGCTCAGCGTATAGACCAGGGTGATCAGCAGAAACTGCCACGGCAACCGCAGGCTGCCCTCGGATTGGACCGTATCAAGGTTATTCGACAACGTTGCCAAAGACTCACCTCGCAAGATGGGAGAGCGCGTGCGTCCCGGCAATGGCCGCCCGGGCTCGGACGACTCCGGTCATGCGTGCAAGGATACGATCAATCGGCAGGGCCTATCTGTGCCCGGCGCCACACAAGCAACCGGGTCGATACGCGTCATCGATACAGGGGCAGTCGTGCTTCCTTTGCCCGCTAGCAGGCGACGCGGATGATTGCATCGGTCATCCTGGCGACGTAGGCATCCAGCGAGAAATGTTGCTGGACATCGAGCAGCGCCTGATCAGCAAGGCGACGTGCGAGCTCTGGCGCGGCGCGCAAGGTTTCGATGGCGTCGGCGAGCGTGGCCGGGTTGCCCGGTGGTACCAGCCAGCCATTCTTGCGATGGCGCACGATTTCGACCACGCCGCCGGCGGCCGCGGCAATCACCGGACGGCCTGCCGCCATGCCTTCTATGATGACGCGGCCAAACGGCTCAGGCTCGGTCGACGTGTGCAGAATCACGTCGACCGCTTTCATCCACGCGGGCATATCGTCACGAAAGCCGGCGAAGTGCAGGCGTTGCTCGACGCCAAGGCGGGTGGCCTGCCGGCGCAACGACTCCACATAAGCCTGTTCGCCGAACAGGGCGGAGCCGACCAGCACCAGATGCATATCAGGCAGTAACGCGAGCGCTTCCAGCGCAATATGCTGCCCCTTCCACGGTGCGAGGCGGCCGAACAGACCGATCAGATGAACCTCGTCAGGCAGGCCGAGGAGTTGCCGGATGGTGCCTGCGTCTTCGCCATCGGTGCGACTGAATTCGTCGACATCGACGCCGTTATGCACAACGGGCACCGATTCTGGCGGGCATTTGATCAAATCGACCAGCGAGACGGCGGAGGCGCGCGAGTTCGCCACGATGTGGTCGACGGCGTAGCGGGTGATCCACTTGACGATCAGGCGCTGAAAGAAGCCGAAATGCTCGCGAGTCATGATGTCGTGCAGATGCCAGATGATCTTCTTGCGGTGCAGTGGCTTGCCCAGTGCGCCGAGCACGAGCGCCTTCTGCGTGTTGAGGAACAGGATGTCGAACTGTCGCGCGTGCCGGGCAATCGCACGAACCTGGCGCAGAATGCCCGGCAGTGCGAAGAACCAGTTCAGGTGCAGCGCCTCCTTGTTGATCTTCGAGACGCTTGCTTCGAGTGTGAGATGAACCTTCACCTGCATCGACTCGAGGCGCTGACGAAACGGGCCGTCGCTCAACAGCAGCACTTCTCGGTGCGCAGTCCAGCGCACGGCGAGGGGGAGCAACGAAAATTCGGCGCCGCCGAGTTGCCCGCTCTGATCGACAAAAAGAACACTGGGTACGGCGATGGGTTCCGCTTTCGATGCGGCCTCAGAGATGAAAGAGGGGGCCGCGAGGGCGGCTTCGTCAGTCGTTAGGGTGCGGTTCATCGCCGTTTTGCCCGAGGTGTTGTTGTTTGTGTCGTGATTATTCACGCAACAACTAGTCGGGAACGTACGCGTTCGAACTTACGGCGACTGACAGTGGGTTTACATTTTCCCGTCTGCCCAGCGCTAGTCCTGGCGCTTCGCGTGATGGATCACGCGGGTCATCTGCTCGAGATACCGTTCGAGAGAAAAGTCGGCTCGAACGTCGGCGCAACCTTGATCGGCAAGCCGTTGCGCGAGTTCAGGCATGACGCGCAAAGTCTCGATGGCCTCGACGAGGGCATCTGCGTCGCCGGGCTGCACGAGCCAGCCGTTCTGGCGATGCCGGACAATCTCCAGCATGCCGCCCGCTGCTGCGGCGACGACCGGCCGGGCGGCGGCCATCCCTTCGATAATCACGCGGCCAAACGGTTCGGGCTCGGTTGAGGTATGCAAGATCAGATTCATCGCTGTCATCCACGCCGGGATGTCGTCGCGAAGACCGGCGAAATGCACGCGCTCGCGCACTCCGAGTTGCTCGGCCTGACGCTCCAACGCATGCGCGTAGGCGTCCTCGCCGAACAGCGCCGCACCCACCAGCACCAGATGAACGTGAGGCAAGCGCGGCAGCGCCGCAATGGCGACATGCTGACCCTTCCATGGCGCGAGACGTCCGAACAGGCCGGCCAACCACGCAGTTTCCGGGAGTCCAAGACGCCGCCGCAGTGCGCGCAGATCGCCCGTGTCGACCGGGGTAAAAGCCGATGCGTCGACGCCGTTGTGAATCACGGTCACTGCATCCGCAGGAAGACCGGTGAGCGCGATCAGCGCGTTGGCAGTTGCGCTTGAATTGGCGACGAACTGGTCGATGGCGTGGCGCGCGAGCCACCGGACGATTTGCAGTTGCAGCGGGCCAAAATGATCGCGGGTCATGACGTCGTGCACGTGCCACACGACTGGCCGGCGATGCAAGGGCTTGCCGAGCGCACCGAGCACAAGCGCTTTCTGGGTGTTCAGGAAGAGCACGTCAAAGCGCCTGGCCCGCGCGGCAATCACGCGGATCTGGCCGATGATGCCAGGGATCGCCTTCAACCAGCCAAGGCGTAAGTTGTCTCTGCGAATCGCAACGACGCGGGCGTGGCTCGACACCTGAACGCGTACCCCGAGTGCTTCGAGACGCGCGCGAAATGGGCCGTCCGATAGCAGCAGCACTTCGCTGTGCGAGACGCAGCGCGCCGCAAGCGGAAGCAGACATAGCTCCGCGCCGCCAGGCTGGCCGCTCTGGTCGACAAACAGGACGCTCGGCGTGCTGGGGGTCTCGGCAGGACTGGCGTCGCTGGCAGCAATCGCCGCAGCTCTGGCGGACGCCGCATGGTCTGGGAGTTCGAATGCATTCATCGGCGGGGATCCAGGCGAACGGAGAGTGGGCCGGCAACGCGATGCACTGCCGGGAGCAAGGCGGCCGTCCGGGACGGCCACTGCCCGGCCTCAGCCCGTGCGTCTTGCTACTTCGTACCGCCGCCCGGCTGCTCACCTGCCGTGTAAGCATAGGCATAGGTGTAGTCTGAAGCGCCATAGCGGCCGCCATTCCTGAGCGGCACGGCATTGATCACACCGCCGATCAGGCGCGCGCGTGCACGGCGCAACTTTTTGAGCGATTCGGCAATGTCGCGTTCGGTATGCGCGCCCGAGCGCATCACCAATACCGTCGAACCGGCGATGTTCGCGATGATCGCGGCGTCCGCCGCCGCGAGCAGGGGCGGCGTATCGACGATCACCAGATCGAATTGCTGCTCGAAGCGTGCGAGGACTTCGGTAAAGCGGGTCGAGGTGAGAATTTCCGAGGGGTTGGGCGGATACGCCCCTGCGGCGATGAAGTGCAGTCCGTCGACACCTGTGGGCCGCGCCACGACCTCGAGGTCGATCTGCCCGGTCAACAGTTCAGTGAGGCCGCCATTCGGTGCGCGCCCGAGGTATTGCGCGAGCCGGCCGCGGCGCAAGTCTGCATCGATCAGCAGCACGCGCCTGCCCGTCTCGGCGAGCAGGGCGGCGAGGTTCGCACACAGGAAGCTCTTGCCGTCGGATGGGGCAGGGCTGGTAAATGCCACGACGCGGTTGGGGGCGTCGATCAGCCCAAACTGCAGCGTCGCACGCAGACCGCGCAGACCTTCTACGGCCGTGTCGAACGGATTCGTCTTGGCCAGCAATGGCCGCACCGGTTTGTGCATGACCGGCATGACGGTCTGCGTGCCGACCGTCGCCGTTGCCGCCGCAGCGGTCGCCGCCGCTGCTGTCGCGCTCACGCCGAAGCGGGCGGCGGTGCCCGGCAGTGCGGCGGGGGTGTGGTTCGCGGAGAGCCGGTCGTTGCGTGCCTGTTCGGCGCTATAGGAGATCGAGCCGAAGATGGGCATCTGAAAACGGCGCTCGATAAACTCCGGATCGGCCACGCCCGTGAAGAAGGTCCGGCGGCAGAAGGCGAACAGCACGCCCGCGATGATGCCGAGTGCCGTTCCCGCGGAAATGATCAAGGCGGATTTCGGACGCACCGGCGAAGAGGGCAGTAGCGCTTCGTCAATGATGTGCACGTTGCCGATCGTGCCGGCGCGGGTGATCGACAGTTCCTGAATCTTGTTGAGCAGTGCGACGTAGATGTCTTCGGCTACCTTGGCATCGCGCTGCAGTGACATCGCTTCGCGCTCGGAACGCGGCAGGGTCTTGAAGTGATCGTCAAAGCGATCCTTTTGCTGCTGCATCGAGGCCAGTTGCGAGTCGAGCGTCTGCACTTCGAGACTGTCGGGCGTAAAGCGTGTCAGCAGTTCGGCGCGCGTGACGCGCATCGCGGCAATGGCTTTCTCGTATTCGAGTCCACCCGAGAGGTAGACCGACGCCTCCACGGTTGGCTGGAACGAGCCGCTACGTGACTGATATTCCGAGAGTGCGGTTTCGGCGCGCTGTACTTCGGCACGCAGGCGCGGCATTTCACTGTTCAGGAAATTGAGCATCCGGCTCGCTTCTTCCTGAGCGCGCGCCTGGCGATGCCTCAGATACGATTGCGCGACGGCGTTCGTAATCGCCGTGATCGCATGCGGGTCCGGGCCCATGAACGACAGTTGCACGATGCCGGTGTCGTGTCCCTTTTCCATCACCTGCAAGCCACCCGCCAGTCCAGTGACCGCGTCGAGTTGAGGGAAGCGCATCACGTAGAATTCGGTGTCGGGGCGGGCAACGAGGGTCGTGACGTCGATCGATATGCCGCTGCCGGTGGCGCGCCGTCCCGCGACGCCCGTCAGGAGCAGCTTGCCGTACTGATCGAAGAGCTGATAGCGCCCGGCGCCGAGCGCGCGCAACGTGAGTGTGGCCCCCTCGAGCGGGGCCGGCACGGAGATGGAATCCACCGCAAATTCCTCGCCTCCCCATGCATAGGCGCCCATGCCGAACAGCGCGCCGAGCGGATGCCCATCACGGGCAAATAGCGAGGTAATCCGGCTGAGGTAGGGCATGGTCCGCGGCCACGCACCGAAGTTCAGCTTGAATTGCTCGACGACCGGTTCGACGACGGCGCGGCTTTTGATAATTTCAATTTCGGCATCGGTATGCACGCCGCCCGAGGGCATGAGCGAGGCCAGTGCGGGCGAACTCGAACCGACGTTGCCCGCGCCTGAATCGACCTGGATCAGCGCATCGGCAGAATAGATCGGCGTGGAGATTTTGGCGTAAACCGTCGCAGCCAGAATCACTGCAGCAGCGATGCCGATGACCCACCAGATCTGCTCGATGATCATCCGGCCCAGGTCCCGCATTACGGCATCCTCTTCGCCGCCGGGCGCCACCGTGGCTTCAATCGTGTCATAGGTACTCATGTGTCACTCCGTTGCGCGGCATCAGGGCGTCAGTTCAATTCTTTGTAGAAGAAAAGCGTATTCAGAGCCGGTGAAATGGTGTCTAGCAACCGGTTGAAGCGCGCCGAATTGGCGACCTGGACATAGACGACGTCCTTCGGCTGCAACTCGAACTTTGTCATCAGCAGCACGGCGTCCACCTGGGTCATGTCCAGCCGGAAAATCTCCGGATTGAGCGCTTTCTCCGCGGCTACCTTGTCCGTGCCTGTCGGAACCATGCCGCGTATCACATAGATGAGACGCGGATCGGCTGACTTCACTTCGAGGCTGCCCGCGCCGGTAATGGCGTCGGCGAGGGTCAGGCGGCCACGGTTCATGGGTAGGGAGGTAGGCTTGCCTACTTCGCCCAGCACGAACACGCGGCTATTGGAGCGGTCCGGCACGTCGATGATGTCGCCGTCCTCCAGCAGGACGTTTTGTTGCTTTTCGCCGGTTTCGAGCAGTGCGGCTACGTCGATGGTATGGCGCGTGCCGTCGCGCGTTACCCCGACGTTCTGCAGATCCGCGTCGACCAGCGCCCCGCCGGCCCGGTTAATCGCATCGAGGATGGTGAGCGGAAGGTCGGTAATCGATTCCGCTTCAGGCGTGCGGACGTTGCCCGTTACCTGCACCGATTGGCTGTTGAAACCCGACACGCGGACGTCGAGCTGCGGATTGCGGATCGTTTTAGAGAGTGCCTGTGTCAGCTGCTGCTGGACCTGCTCGGCTGTCTTGCCGAGAACCTTGATCCGGCCGACGCGTGGGAAAAAGATCGTGCCATCGTTTGCGACCCGCACCACCATGCCGCCTTCAACGCCACCGGATGCCGCCGCTGCGCCTGCGGAACCGCCTGCACCGATGGATCCGCCTCCCGCGCTGGTGCCGCCGGCGCCCTGCAGTTGCGGCAACGGTGGCGCTCCTCCCGCCAGGCCGGCGCCGCCAGTCAGCTCCGGATGGTCCCAGACGATGACGGTCAGTTGATCGTTAATGCCGATCCTGTAGGTGTAATTCGCGCGGCTCGTCTTGTCGAGACAAGTAAGCGGACAGGGCGGCACCACCTGGGCTGCCCGCACTTTTCTAAAGTAATCGATATCGATCGGCACGACCGGGTAGGTTGGCGCAGCCACTTCCGGCTGCGCAGTCTGGTCGAGACGCGCCGAGTCGAGATAGGGCCCCGGCGCCAGCGAACAGGCGCATAGCGATGCGGTCACCAGGCCGGCGAGCAGTGTTCTGGTCTTCATGATATTTATGGTCCTTGCGTTACAAGATGCGCCTGAGGTCTTCAGCGCATCGCCGCCCGCCATGCCCCGTGCATGGCACATAGGCCAACCCACCACTTGCGCAGCGCAAGCGCCAGACTTTCACCGTTGAACGCCAGCGTGATCGCGCGCACGAGCCCCGGGTCCGCGCGATTTCCGATCAACGTCGCATAGGTGACGAATGCCCACCGCCCCGATGTCGACAGGTGCTCGCACATGATGAGACGCAGATTGAACGACGCGTTGTAAAAGGCGGCAGCGTTGAAGACTTGCCGCTGGTCTTCGTCGCCGCGCGGCGCCGGATAATGCTCGACGAGCAGCGTCGGGTCATACACCAGCTTCCAGCCGCGGCGCCCCACGTCGAGACTGAAGGCCATTTCGCAATGCACCTGGGCGCCGCTGCCGCGCAGGCGCGGATCGAAACGCAGCGTGCCGATGGCTGCACGGCGAAACGCCATGTTGACGGCCTTCAGCACATCGACTTCGCGCGCCGCGCCATGGCCGATGTGATGGTTGCCGATCGCGCGTCCAAACCACTGCACGCGCCCGACCACCGCCTTTTCTCCTTGCAGGATGCGGCCGTGCTCATGCACCACGTCGCGCCCGCCGAGACCGCCGAGCGCGGGATCGCATTCGAAAGCACGCTCGATGCGCTCGATCCAGTCCGGATGGGGGGCGGCGTCATCGTCGGTGAAGCAGACGATTTCCCCCGTCGCGCTGTCGATGCCGCGGTTGTATGCCGCCACCACACCCGGCGTGCTCACCTGGGCGATCCGCAAGCGCGCGTCGGGATGCTGCGCCGAGCGGCTCGCGAGCCACTCATGTGTTGGCCGGTCGTCGTCGCGCACGATCACGACCACTTCGTCGGCGCGCCGCTGCTGAGCGTCGAGCGCTGCGAGGCAGCGGGCAAGATCGGCAGTACGGCGGTAGGTCGGCACGATCACCGAGACGTTCACAATCGCATCCCCGAAGAACTGAATCAATACGCATTGCGGCCGACGAAGCCTCTGAAGATCGTGATCATCACGATCCGCATGTCGAACCAGAACGACCAGTTGTGGATATAAAAGAGGTCGAACTTCACCCGCGTTTCCATCTTCTCGACCTTCGTCGTGGTTCCGCGGTATCCGTTCACTTGTGCCCAGCCCGTAATGCCCGGCTTGATGCGATAGCGATACATGTAGCCGTACACCTGATCCTTGTAGAGATCGTCATGTTCGATCGCATGCGGGCGCGGACCGACGACCGACATCTGTCCAAGCAACACGTTGAAGAACTGCGGCAGCTCGTCGAGACTCGTCCGGCGCATGAGTGCGCCCACTTTCGTCACGCGTGCGTCCACTCGGGCCGCCGGCGTGACGAGACCTGGCGTCTCGCGATGCACCGTCATCGAACGGAACTTGTAAATGCGAAAGGGATGCCCGTCGACCCCCTTGCGCTCCTGCGTGAAGAACACTGGTCCTGGCGAAGTCAACTTGATCGCGGCGGCGAGCAGGGCGAAAACAGGGGCAAGCGCAATTAGCGCGACGAGCGAAAAGAGCCGGTCGAAGATCAGCTTGGGCCACATCTGCACCGGCGAAATGGGCGTCGCGCTGAGGTTGATGGTCGCGATGCCGAACACCTCGCCCAGCGCGTGATTGAACAGCGACAGGCTGCGCACGTCGGGAATGAAACGCAGATTAACGAAGTCGTGCTGGAAGGCGCGCTTGAAGCGGTAAATCGTGTGTTCCTCGGAAAGCGGCAGCGCGAGCCACACTTCGCTGATGTGCTCGTTGCGTACTTTGGCGACGAACGTGTCGAGGTCGGTCAGGACCGGCAACTGGCCGACCTCGGCGCGTTCGTCGAAAATGCCGAGCGTTTGTGCGTTCGTATCGAACAGGCACGCGGGCTTGAAGCCGGCTTGCGGGGTGCGTTCGAGGTGTGCAATCAACATCCGCGAGAAGCCGGGCGCCCCGACAATGGCCACGGTGCGAGCATTCAGACCGCGGCGGCGCGCCATGCGCAGGCCCAGATGGGCCGCGAACTTGGTGGCGACGATCAGCGCCCCGGATATCAATGTCGAATAGCCGAACCAGAGACGCGACAGGGCGTCCATCCGGTGCAGGGTGAAAGCCAGCACGAGACTGGTCGCGGCAACCGCGAGCCAGGCCATGACGACGCGCCCGAGCATGGCGGGCAGTGGCTTGCCGCGCCATGTTTCGTAAAAGCCGAAGACCGGGAACAGCAACAGCACCAGCACGCAATTGAATGCGATCAGGAGCCGCTCGTTGTCCGCGAGCTGATATCCCGCCGGGAAGCGCATCGCATGGGCGATCAGCGCTCCCGCAATGACGTACAGTGCGTCGAGGCAGCGTGCCGTGTTCTTGAACATGGTCTCGCTCTAGCTGACCGCTTCTGCCTGGTGAAGGCGCGGCAGCAAGCGGTCGAATTCGCGCTTCACGAGTCCGTAGCATTCGCACGCCCGCGCTTCCAGACCTTTGCGGTCGAGCACGCGAATGTGGCCGCGGCTATGGTGAATCAGACCGTCGCTGTGCAACTTTCCCGCCGCTTCCGTGACGCCCTCGCGGCGCACGCCCAGCATGTCGGCGATCAACTGCTGGGTGACCGTCAGTTCATCCGAGGCGACGCGGTCCAGTTCGATCAGGAGCCAGCGGCACAACTGCCGGTTCAGCGAATGATGCCGGTTGCACGCAGCAGTCTGTGCGACCTGGGTGAGAAGCGCGTGCATGTAGAGCATCATCAGACGGCGGATGAAGTCGGAGCGCGCGAAATGTTGCTTGAGGGCTTGCGCTGTCATCCGGTATGCGAAGCCGGCGCTTTGCACCTGCACGCGGTTCGGCATGGTCTCACCGCCGGTCAGGACCGGCACGCCGGTCATGCCTTCGCGGCCGACTGCGGCAATCTCGACCGAGCCGCCGTCTTCCATGGTGTAGAGCATGGAGATGATGGCAGTCGTCGGAAAATAGACATGGTGAATGCGCTGTCCCGAATCGCACAACAGTTGTTCGGTACGCAGGTGAACCAGTTCGAGATGGGGGGCCAGCGCCTGCCACTCATGGGAAGGCAATGCACCGAGCAAATGATTGCCGTGCAGATCTGATTGAAGGGTCAACATGATCGGTCCTCGCGTGAAGCCGCTTGTGACGCGACTCCTTGTTTTTTGATCCGGTGCTGCATCCTTGCTATCTACCGCCTGGCGAGCGGTCAGGAGTGCGCAGTACCAGCCCCGTATGGCCTCGCGGGCTGCGCAGTGTTTTCTCTGTCTGCAGCACGCTGTTTGTTGCGCTCGTCATTTAGCGAGGAGCGTGCCAGTAGCAGTGGAAGTGAGCACTGGTGCGGCGCAACGAACACGGTCCTGTTGCCTGACGAGGCAAAACGTGCGTTTTTGTTTCAAATATGTACATGGGCAGCCGCCGGCCGGGCCTGCCGGCGAGTGCTTTTTGTTTGATCTAAGTATTTGATCCAATTGAGTTAACGTCTCTTTTGAGGGTGCCCGGATGGGGTCTTCTCAAGACTGAGACGCCCGCTGGCGCGTGATCGCACGGTGGCGACGCAAGTGAGGCAAAAATGATTCAGATGTGTTCCAGCTGCTTGGTGCGGCAACGCACCGAACGGCTTTCTGATAAGCGAACCGGTTCGCCGGTGCGGGCGGTGCAGGTAGCCGCAGACTGTGCGGAAAATGAATGGTGGCGGGCGTCTTGACATTTTGAGCCGCTCAATAGCGGGGCTCAGCGATAGAAGTGCGGCGCGCTTGCATTGATCGCACGCACCTCGCCCTCCGGTGCAGCGCTTGTATCGTTCTCGTTGAGTGGCACCAGACCGATGGTGATGGGCCGGTTGGGCGGCAGGTGGAACCAGTCGTCGCGGGCGCGGTAGTGCGCATCGGCAATGTGCACGAAGCGGGCGAAGCGGCGTGCTTCGATCACCAGTTCCCAGCCGTCAGAGGTGGCTTGCGGCGTAACGCTCAGCCCGAGATCATGCCGCTCGAGGGCCTGTCGCTCAGGCAGATGAAAGGCTTCCGAACGGATCTTCCCACTTGTTGGGTCGCGCAGCGTCGCGATGGTGACGTCGTGCGCACGCGGACCAAAGCGGTACGCACAGGTGAAGTCGAAGAACTGTCCGAGGCACTCGGCTGCCGCCACCCGCTGGGTGCTGTGCGGCGCCAGTTCGACCGCGCGGCGTGCCGACGCTGCGACGAGCGCGCCGTCACGCAAGCAGACAAGCTCGAGCTGCATGGGTAATGCGGCGGCTGTCTCATTGATGAGATGGAGGTCGAGGCCGTTCAGGCCTTCGTCGGTGATGACGACCTGGACGGGTTGCAACGTGCGCGCGAGCGCCTGCCAGGCGCTTTTGGGACGCCCCAGCGCATCGATAAGCCCCCAGCCGGCGCCTGCACGCAGGTCCTGAAACTGCCACACGAGGCCGCCGCCGCAGGGCGAGCCGTCGCGGCGCCATTCGGCGAAGACGTCGCTCATCAGTTCGGCGACCACCGCGCGCGACAGGTCGAGATAGCGCTGTGGATCTTCATAGCGCACGCGAGCGGGGTCGATGCCGTAGAGGGTGCGCAGGTAATGGTCGCGGACGTCGTCGAAGTCCCAGCCCGCGCCGGGGTCGCGCGGCACCGCGGCTTTCCAGCGCGGATCGTGGGTATGCATGGTGCCAAGGGCTTCGTGCAGCGTGGCGTCGTCGGGCACGTTGGCAAACGCAAGACACTCGGCTGCGAAGCGCACCTGCGAGCGGCGCACGTCGTCGAGCGGACGCTGATACGCGCCGACCCCGTAGTAGTGCGTGATGCCGGTGCGGGTCGAGAACGGCCAGACGCCACCGGACGGCGAATTGCTCACGTAAGGCACATCGGGCCGCTCGCGCTCGACGATCGCGGGCAACTGTTGCGTAAAGAGCGGCTGTTCCCGCAGCGACGGCGGCAGGCCGAACATGCCGGCCTGTTGATCGACTTCGCTGCCGCCACAGAGTACCGCGAGCGAGGCGAAGCGCCGCGTGCGGGCGAGGAACTGAGCCGCCTCGCGGGCGACAGACGCGCTGAAGCCCTCATCGCTCGGGTAGTCGAAGTTGGCGAAGGCGAAGTCTTGCCAGATCAGGATTCCGTATTTATCCGCCAGCCGGTAGAAGCCGTCGGACTCGTAGACCATGGTGCCGCCCACGCGCAGCATGTTCATGCCTGCGTCGCGTGCGAGTGAAAACGCTTGCGCCAGTTGTGCGGGCGTGCCGGTGAGCGTCGCCAGATCGGCGCTGGTCCAGCAGGCGCCCCGGCAAAAGACCGGCGTGCCGTTCACACGTAGCGCGAAACCTTCGCCGTCGGCGCCGCGCTCGACCTCGATGGTGCGAAAGCCCACGGGGCCAAGCTCGAATGTCTGGTCCGCCAGTTCGAGCCCGATTGCGTGCAGGTGTGGCTCGCCATGCGTGTGAGGCCACCAGCGCGCGACATTGGGCACCCGCAACATGCCGCTCAGTGTGTACGCATCGCTCCAGTGAAGAGACGTTTGAACCTCGGCGCATTTCAACAACCCGGGCGTGTCTGCAGGCTGGGGATGAATAAAGGTAAATGTTGCGCAGACGATACCGTCGTTACCGTCGATCTGCGTTTTCAGGTCGATGGTATCGAAGGCATTGGGGGCGTCGCCGAGCAGCTCCACAGGGCGCCACGGGCCGACGGCCTGCAGTGGAGGACACCAGCCCTGCATATGGCCGAGCAGGGTAGTACGCAGATTGCGAAGGGTCGGCGGCGTGACGAGGCGCGGCCGCCAGCGAGCCCGTGAGCGGCGGGCGGCGAGCGCCGGCGCGAGCGAACGGAAACATAGTGTAAGCGTGGCTGCGCCATGCAGTTCGAAGGCGACGTCGTGGGTGACGAACATCGAGTCCGAGGTGAGGATCTTGCGTTCGTCGATCCAGACCTCGGCAAGCGTCGCGAGACCATGCAGACGCAGCCGTTGCAGCCCGTCGCCAGCAAGCGTGCGACAGTACCAGTGATCGTCGAAGGCGAACGGCGGCGGCTGGTTGGCATCGAGCCTGCCAGCCGCGCGCCAGGCACTGGCAACGGTGCCCGGCACCTGCGCGGGCAGCCAGCCGAAGCCGGGCAAGCCGGCGGGCGACGCACAGGCGCCGGCTGCCGTCGTCACGCATTGCCAGCCGCTGTCGAGCGAACGCGGCCAGACGCTGAGTGAAGGTGTTGCTTCGCACACGGCGAACTCCGCCGCGTCGCGCGGCTCTCCTTCAGGCCCGTCATTCAGCAAGGCAAGCATGGCTTTTTTTCGTTGGTGCTACGTCAAAGCGGCTACGTCACAGCGCGATTGCGGCAAGCGGCGGCACGGTGTTCTCGTAAGCGGCTTCGAGAACGTCGAAGCAGTCGTCGCAGGTGTCACGCCGGCCGCGCGCTACGGCGCGCACGAGGCGGAACTGCATGACCATGGCTTCCGAGGCGATCTTGTGCGCCGCGACCGGAATCGCTTCAGGAATCTCGAACCCTTGCGCGCTCAACCAACGCAAATACTTCGACAGGAACTCGAAGTTTGCACCGAGTTGCCGCATCAGGTTGAACGAGTACGGATGAAAGAACGCCTCGCCGCGTTCGAGCAGGGTGTCGAGGTGGGCGGGAAATGCCGCGCGCCATTGCGAAATGGGATTGCGCAGCGGCCGGCGCTCGAGGTGCGCGCACAGCAGTTCTGCGGAGGCTTCCGCGAGGGCCGTTCCTTCCAGTGCCGGCCTGAGTTGTTTGGCGAATTCGGCGTACGGGAACAGCAGGTCGGGCCGGTTGGCGAATTGCGGCAGCTTGCGGAACACGCCGTCGTAGTCTTCGCCCTCCAGCGTGTGATAGCCCGTGTTGTGGAAATAGCCGAGGCGCTTGCCGGCAGGATCGACAAAGTCGATGCCGATACTCGTCTTCGGATGCTCGCGGTGGTAGGACGTTGCGCGCGTGTTCGGCAGATAGTAGCCGTCGACTTCGACGAGCACCGTATGACCGCGCTGCGTCTGTGCGAGAACCCGGTCTTCGAGCGAGTCGTAGATCGCCAGTTCCTGCACCTGCGTGCCGTACAGGCGTTCGAGGTCTTCGAGCGGAAACTTGAAGAAGGTGAACTGGTCGCCCTCGAAGTCCTGCGTCACCGTGAAGCCGAACGCCGCGCGCGGTTCGAGGCCGAAGCCGTGCAGCAGTTCGATCCACAGATCGATATAGCAGTTGGTCTCCTGCCACACGCGCTCGCCCTGATGCAGCGCATGCGACGCGTGAATCCGGGTGGGGTAGCCACAGCCCGCGCCGGGCGAGCCGGGGCAGCCAGCTGCAGGCGGCAGCGGCGTGGCGGCGGGCAGGGCAGAGGGCGTGGTCAGGCCATTCCAGACGGTCGTGAGCGGTGGGTTCATGCGCTCGCTCCGCCAAGACCCTGGGCGATGCGCGCTTTGGTATCGCCCCATAGCAAGGCGCGAACTTCGTCGGGCCACGCGTTCACATCGAAGCCGTGATGACGGAACAGCGCGAGCGTGATGCGTTCCATGCCGAAGCCGACGCAGCCGGTATGCGCGACCGAGCCGTCGTCGCACTCGATCTTCCAGATCGCCCCGAAATGATCCATGTGATAGTTGAACGACAGGCACGCGGTCTTGCTTGCCGCGTTCGCCACGGGAATCAGCAGTTCGAACTTCAGCGCCTGGGCACGCTGGCTGTCCGCGATGATCTTGCCGCCGCGGCCAAAGAAAGGATCGTTGGCGAGATCGACGTCGACCGGCAGAGCCAGCAACGTGACGAGCAGCGAGCCGCGCTCGATCCACATCTGGCGGAATGCCATGACCTGTTGGGCGTTGCCGAGGCGCACGTATTCGCGCTGCCGGAACATCTGCATGCGGGCCGGATCCAGTGACGGTTCATGCCGGAAACAATACGACAGCACGTCGATCGTGCGGCCTGTCGCGGGAAGCGGACCGCGCCGCGCCATGACGGGATAGATCGGATAGCAGGCGGCCGGCGTCAGCACCAGTCTGGTCGGCGCCTGCTGCGACATCCACGCGTCGTCGCGGTCGTCGTCGCGATCGGCCATCGCCTCGTCGAGGCAGCGCAACAGGCGCTGCTGGCCCGCATCGTTGCCGCAGAACGAGTGGATCGTACCGGCCAGATTCGGGAAGCTCTTCAGGTATTCGCTATCCTCGAAGTCGGTCCGGCGCATCGCGGGCGGGAAGCGCAGCACTTCGGGCTGCTGGTCCGCGCCAAGATGCGTGATCGCGACGTTCAGGCGTTCCACAATGTCTTCGAAGACCTGGCTGCGGCCGTACAGGCCGTTTTCGCCGGTGTCGATCAGAATGCCGTGCGCGAGCAGTTCGTCGCGAAAGGTCGGTTCGACGGGCGCGTCGTCAGGACGCGCTGCCGCTAGCGCCGCAGTGTCGGTCATCGTGTTCATCTCAGGCTCTCCCCGGTGCGGCCGGCCGCTGCGCCAGCAGCAGGCTTGCAGTGTTTTGGGCGATACGGTCGTTGTTGATCATCAACGGCGCCGAGTGCAGATCGCGCAGATGGCGTCCCACGCTATATTCCGTGCCGTTCTTGTAGCCGGCCATGCCGCAGATCATCAGCACTTCCTGGACCACCAGCAGCGCGGTCGACGAAATGCTGGTTTTCAGCGTGTTCATGTCCGAGGCGAAACCCAGCAGGGCCGACAACGGGGCATCCGCCTGACAGCCGCCGTGTTTGCTCAGATGCGCAACGCGCGCCGCATCGAGCGCGACGGACAGGCGTGCCTGCATCATCTGCAGCAAGCCCACGGCCTCGGCCAGACGCAAACCTGCGGGCGGCACTGAACCGGGTTTGGCGCGCGCCTGGGCCCGGAAGAAGGCCTTGGCGCGATTCACCGCATCGGTGGCGATGCCGGTCCACACCGAGGCCCACAGCGTGTGCGAGACCGGCAGCATGGTCTGGTCGGCGATCTCGGCGAAGGGTGTCGGCAGGATCTGTTCGGCGAGTCCCGTGGCGACGAGCCGGAAGCCCTCGCTGCAGGTGCCGCGCATGCCCATCGAATCCCAGCCGCCGCGCTTTTCCAGCAGCGTGTCCTCCCGCAGTGCGACGATCAGCACCTGATCGGCCGCGGCCGATTCCGCCGTGCGCCGCGCCGTGACCAGAATGCCGTCGGCGTGCGCGCCGTAGGAAATCGTCGGCGCCAGTTTTTCGATGCGGAAGCGCTCTGCGTCGAGTTCGACCGCGCACGCGCTGGTGCGCATGTTGCCGCCGATCGTTTCTTCGGAGGTTGCCGACGCCAGCAGCCATTGGTGCTCGACAAGCTGCCTGAGCAGGTTGCATTGCCACGGCGAGCCGCTGCCGTGCTCCTCGATGCAGGCCACCTGGATCTGGTGCATCGCATACACCATCGCGGTCGATGCGCACCCCTGGGCCAGGATTTCGCAGATCGCGGCGATATCCGCCAATGACAGGCCCGCGCCGCCGTAGCTCGCCGGCACCATGGCGGAGAGCAGACGCTCGCGCCGCAGCGCGTCGAATGCCTCAGTGGGAAAACGCGCGTCCCGGTCGACCGAATCGGCGTATTGCGCGGCGATCTGGGCCACGCTGCGAGCGGCCGCGCGCCAGCCGGAATCGAGTTCGACGGCGACCAGCGGGGCGCTGTCAAGGGCCTCGCCCGTCGCGCCGCCGGGCGCGACGGACTCTTGCAGCAGAGGGGCAATCATGCTGCCGCCTTCGCCTGCTGCAACTCGCTGACTGCGGCGGCGAGCGAGTCGATGCTGGAGAACAGCCGCCGGGTAAGCATCCGGTCCGGGATCTCGATGCCGAATTCGTCTTCGATCGCGAGCATCAGATGCACGGTCGCCAGCGACGACAGGCCCGCTGCGTAGAGATCGGCGTCGTCCGCCAAGGTGTCCGGCGGTACGTCAAGGCGTGCCGATTCGGAAAGAATGCGTCGCAGTGCTGTTTTCATGAAGAGGGGCTCCCTCGAGGAGAAGTCGCTAAGCAGCATTGAGTCAGTCCCGCCGCGTCGGTGCTGACGCGACCTTTGCGTTGCCGACGGCTTGGGCCGCTACCGGTTCGGACGCTTAGCGCCCGAGGGCCGGTTGTTCGTATTTAACGGATTGCTGCTCGGCATCGTCGGTGCGGTGCCGCACTGAAATGCCAGGGTCGGCGGCGTAACGTGTCCCCATCGCAACGGGTGCGCCCCGTCAAGAAAAAATTCCTGAAGGAAGACGTGATGAACTGGAAAACGCTTGAGTTCGAGCAGTTCACGGCGCGTGAGTTGTATCTGATCATGCGTGCACGCAGTGCGGTGTTCGTTGTCGAACAGGGTCATGTATGTCTCGATGCCGATGGGCATGACGAAAGTGCGTTGCATGTGTTTGCGGTGGAAGACATGTCGAAGCCCATGCCGGTGCTTGCCTACGCGCGTCTTCAGCCGGGGGATGCGGAAGACCCGGATGTGGTGATCGACAAGGTGTTGACGAGCCCCGCGCGGCGCGGCGACGGCACAGCTGAGATGCTGATCGAGCGGGCGCTGCGTGAGATTGCGCAGCATTGGCCCGGACGAGCGATGCGGGTCACGGCCCCCATCGGACTGAAGTGCTTTTACGAACAGTTCGGCTTTCGTAAAACGGAGGGACCGTTTCTCGAGCATGGCATGCCGTTCATTGGCCTCACGCGCCAGCAGCGCGGCGGCACGGAGATGTCCACCAGTCTGCGCCGCACGCGCGGCGGGCTGACCGTGGTGAATACATTCGAACTACTTTGACGGCGCGACAGGTCTGCGTGCGCAGCCCGTGAACCGCGCCGGCGAGGACCGAGGCCATCCAGCGCATGCTTACGTGCGGGCTGCGGCCGGTAGCGGCGCGCTGAAGTCACATTGCCGGGGGCAACTGTATGCTGATCACACCTTCGATGTCGGCGGCGCGTGCTCTGCGCGCGCGCGCCGACAACACGGCGGTGCCCGCCGAGGCGCCGCCGCAAGCGCGCGAGCCGGCGACGGGCCGGCCGAAGCTGCGGCTGGCCGCGGCTTCGCGGCCGGGCATGCACAAGCCGCTACGGCTGCCGCTGATGCTGTTCGGCACCACGCTGTTGCTGCTGATCGCCCATCAGGGACGGCTCGTCGAACTCTTCTTCCCCTTGGCCTCATTCCTCGTGGCGGCGTACTTCTATCGGTCCTCTCCGGCGCACTATCTGAGCTTTGTATTCTGGCTGTTCTTTCTTTCGCCGGAAGTGCGGCGGCTTGCCGATTTCGTGAACGGTTCATTCAATCCGAAAAGCCTGGTGATGATCGCGCCGATGCTCGCGGTGACGCTGTCCGGTGTTTCGCTCATCACGGAGTACCGCGCGTTCGGTCAACGCCGTACCGCCCCGCTGGTCCTCATCATGGTCGGGCTGTTTTATTCCTTCTTTGTCGGGATGGTGCAGGTCGGGCCGGCTGCTGCGGGGTTCACGCTGATCGGCTGGCTGTTCCCCGTGCTGGTGGCGTTCCGCATGGTCGTCACCTGGCGGGATTACCCGGTGTATCACCGGGTGCTGCTCAAGACGTTCGTGTTTGGCGGTCTTGTGATGGGAATATACGGCGTGATCCAGTACGTCTCGCCACCGCCTTGGGATGCCTTCTGGTTGATTGCTTCGGAAATGGCGTCGGAGGGGACTCCTGTGCCGTACGGAATGCGGGTTTGCAGCACGCTGAACTCCAGCGGACCGTTTTCCACGGTGATGATGGCGGTGTTGCTCATGTCAATGGCGGCGCGCGGCAGGACTCGTATTGCGACGGGCGTCGTCGGAATTCCAGCCTTGCTGTTCAGTTCGGTGCGTAGCGCGTGGGGCGGCTCGATCATCGGACTGTTGTATCCGCTTGCCATGCTAGATAGCAAAAACCGGGCTCGGCTGATTGGCGGCGTGCTGGGTTTCGCGTTGCTGGTGTCCCCGTTGACGATGATCGAGCAAGTCGCCGAGCCGCTGACGCACCGGTTCGATTCGATCATGAATGTGGGCAGCGATAACAGCTACCAGGTCAGAGCGGCCTTTTACCAGAACTTCATGGCTTCCGCCTTGACGGATATCGCCGGCCAAGGGCTTGGCGCGACGGGGGCAGGCACCAAACTGTCGACCGACGACACGCAGCAGCTCGGGGTGGTGTTCGACAGCGGCTTCATGGAGGTGCCGTATGTGCTGGGATGGCCCGGTACCTTCCTGTACACAACAGGCGTTTTGACACTCCTGTGGCGCGCTTTCGCGGCAAGCCGCCGGCGTCCTGCGGACAGCTTTGGCGTTGCCGGTGTCGGCGTAGCCTTCGCTTTGTTCGCGATGATGGTGTTCATCAACACGATCATCTCGTTGTCCGGAATGTTTTTCTTTGTCGGAGTGATGCTGCCGGTGATTGGCCTGCGCCATGCAAGGGAGTCCGGCAAGGAGGCCAAGGCGCCATCGACACGGCAGAGGGGAGAGGGGCGATGAGCGAAGACGGTATGCGCATTCTGATTGTGACGCACGTTGTCGCGCGAAACGACGGCCAGGGGCGCGTCAATTACGAAATTGCCCGTGCTGCGCTAGCGGCGGGGCACTGTGTGACCTTGCTGGCATCGCGCGTGGCGCCGGACTTGCTGGACGATCCGCGGGTGCGCTTCGTGCAGATTGCGGTCAGCCGGCTGCCGACGAGACTCCTGCAACATCAGATTTTCGCGTGGCGCAGCGGGCTGTGGATTCGCGCGAACCGGAACGAATTCGACGTCGTGCATGTGAACGGGTTCATCAGCTGGGCACGGGCGGACGTCAACGCGGTGCACTTCGTCCATGATGGCTGGTATCGCTGCGGCTTCTATCCGTTTGCGTTCTTCCGTAGCCTCTATGAAGCGTATCAGGTCGCGTATACACGGCTCAACGCTCACTGCGAGAAATGGGCGTTCCAGCACAGCGAGGTGATCGTGCCGGTGTCGGAAAAGGTAGCCGGCGAAGTGCGCTCGCTTGGCATTGACCGGGCCCGGTTGCAGGTCATCCACAATGGGGTCGACGTCGACGAATTTGCTCCGGGTGCTTCAGAGCGTGCGCGTTTCGGTTTGCCGGATGCGCCGTTTCTGTTGTTGTTCGCGGGCGATCTGCGGGTCTCGCGCAAGAACCTCGACACCGTGTTGCGTGCCCTTGCAATGACGCCTCGCCATGTTCATCTGGTGGTGGCCGGGATTTTGCGCAACAGTCCCTATCCGGCCACGGTAGCGGCGCTTGGCCTCGCCGATCGTGTGCATTTCACCGATCTGGTCAAAGACATGCCGGCGCTGATGCGCTCGGTCGATGCGTTCGTGTTCCCGTCCCGCTATGAAGCGATGAGCCTTGTGCTGCTCGAAGCACTGGCTGCCGCGTTGCCGGTTATCACTGCGAAAACTTCGGGTGGGGCCGAAGTGATCGGGTCCGATTGTGGCGTCGTACTCGACAATCCGGACGATGTACTCGGTCTTGCCGATGCGATCGAACGTGTCGCCGGCGATCGCGTTCAAGCCCGCAGGATGGGCAAAGCCGCACGTGCACTGGCCCGAACCCTGGGGTGGGACACGATGGCGCAGCGCTACCTGTCGCTGTACGAAGGGATCTGCATGCGCCGCGGGGTCCAGCGTGACGCCGTGGCGCAGGTGGAACTATCGGCCGAATCATGAGCGAACGGATCGATTCACTGCAGATCGGCATGCACTGGTTTGGCGAAAGACCGGGCGGCCTCGATCGAATGTTCATGGCACTCGTCCAGTCGCTGCCGGCGCAGGGCGTCAGCGTGCGCGGACTGGTGGCCGGCAGCCCGGACGTCGTCGCGGCTTCGGGCGGCTCGGTGCAGTCGTTTGCAACGACAGAGTCGCGTCTTGCCACCCGCCTGTGGGGTGCCCGCATGCGCTCGCGCAGCTTGGGCCGAATCCGCATGCCGGATGTGGTCGCGACACACTTCGCCCTTTACTCGGCGCCGACGGCGGGCGTCTTTCGCGGCGTGCCCAAGGTGGTGCATTTCCATGGGCCCTGGGCTCAGGAGTCAGGCTCCGAGGGCCGCGGCCGACTGTCGCGTGCGATACGTCATTCCCTCGAGCGGTTTGTCTATCGGGGCGGCACGCGGCACATCGTATTGTCGGAGGCATTCGGACAGATTCTTCAATCCGTGTATCGCGTCCCTGAGGAGCGGATTCGGGTCGTGCCGGGTTGTGTGGATGTGGACCGCTTCGACAGCGGAGTCACCCGGAGCGAGGCGCGCGAACGCCTGGGCCTGCCGCAGGATCGGCCGATGTTGTTTTGCGTGCGGCGCCTGGTGTCGCGGATGGGACTCGAGGATCTGATCGATGCGATGTTCGTCGTCAGGCAGTCTCTGCCGGACGTGCTGCTGACCATTGCCGGCAAGGGACCGCTGGCGCCTCAATTACAGGCGCGAATTCGTGCACGGGGACTGGAGCAGCATGTGCAGCTTGCTGGTTTTGTCGCGGACGAGGTTCTGCCGCTGTGGTTTCGTGCCGCCGACATCACGGTGGTGCCCACCATCGCGCTCGAGGGTTTCGGGCTGGCCACGATCGAATCGCTTGCCTCCGGCACGCCGGTGCTCGTGACCCCGGTGGGTGGCCTGCCGGAAGTGGTGGCATCGTTATCGAGCGATCTGATCCTGCCGTCGGGCGGCTTCCATGCCATCGGCAGCGGTATCGCCGAGGCGCTGCTGGGACATCGCAAGTTGCCTGATGAAGCAGCGTGCCGCGCCTATGCGCGCGCGCGCTTCGACAATCCTGTGGTGGCGGCACAGGTCGCACGGGTGTATCGAGAGGCGATGGACGCTTTCTGAAAACGGACCGGGAGGCATCTCCATGAAAATCCTTCATCTCGCCAATCACGCGCGCAACATCGGCAACGGCATCGTCAACGTGATGGTGGACCTTGCCTGCACGCAAGCCGCTGCCGGTCACGAAGTCATGGTGGCTTCGTCTGGAGGCGAATTCGAGGTATTGCTTGCCAGATACGGGGTCCGCCATGTCTTTCTGCCGCAGTCGCCGAGGCCCTCGCGCGTTCCGGCGATGTTGCTGGGTTTCAGGCGGCTCGTTGCACAAAGCGATCCCGACATCATCCACGCGCACATGATGACGGGCGCGCTCATTGCCCGCTGCGCCGTGCTCCAGCGGCGCTACAGGCTGGTGACGACGGTGCATAACGAGTTCCAGCGCAGCGCGTTGTTGATGGGCGTAGGCGACCGCGTCGTCGGGGTCACGCGTGCCGTGGCGGCCTCGATGGCACAGCGGGGCGTGCCGGCGCAGCGTCTGTCGGTGGTGCGCAACGGGACGATCGGCACGCCGCGTTTTGCTGACACACCGTTGCCGGCAGCGCCGGGGTTGCAGCGGCCCAGCATCGCGACGCTGGCGGGCATGTACCGCCGCAAGGGCATCCAGGATCTGCTGCACGCGTTTGCACACCTGCGCGGCGGCCGGCCCGGTGCGACGCTCTACCTGATCGGCGATGGTCCCGACCGGGCAGAGATGGAGTCGCTCGCAGGCGAATTGGGCATTGCGCAGCATGTGCATTTCACGGGCTTTATCGCAGACCCGCGCCCCTATCTCGCCGAGACCGACGTGTTTGTGCTCGCCTCGCATGCCGAACCGGCGGGACTCGTGTTGTGCGAAGCACGCGAGGCCGGGTGCGCGATTGTCGCGACGCGTGTCGGCGGCATTCCGGAAATGCTCGATGACGGCGAAGCGGGTCTGCTCGTGCCGCCCGCGAGTCCGCTGGCGCTGGCCGATGCAATCGATATGCTGCTGGCCGACGAAAGCGCCCGCGCTACCCTTACCGCACGTGCGCAGCGGCACCTCGATACCTTCAGCGTGCAACGCATCTGCGACGCCTATCTGTCGATCTACGAGCAGACGATCGAGGCAGTCCTGCCAGGCAGGCTCGCTCAGAAAGCCGTTCGTGGCATCCATAACACGACGACACCATGAACATTCTGCTCTCCATTCATCACACGCTCGACCTCAGCGCCGGTGCACCGGGCGTGACCGGCAAGCTCGCAAAGGCGCTGCAGGAACGCGGGCACAATGTGCGCATCCTGTCTTTTGATGACGCGCCGATTAGCGACAGCATGGCGCTCACCATCCTGTTTCCGCTGTTCGTTCTGTTTCACGTCATGGCACACCCTGAGTACGACGTACTCGATATGTCGTCGTGCGACGGATGGCTCGTCAATTTCCTGCGGCGTGCGTTTGGCTGGCGGCCACGTCAGCTGTCGGTGACCCGAAGCCACGGTATGGAGCCGTATGTGCACACGCTGTTGCTGCAGCAACATCGTGCGGGAAAGGTCCAGAAGTCGTGGAAGTACCGTTTGTATCGCGGTAGTCTGCGTCTTTGGGAAAGCGCGAAGTCGTTCGAATGGGCCGATGTCGCGATGATGCTCAACGACACGGAATATGAATTCGCGCTGTCGCAACTGCATATTCCTCAAGATCGTGTTGTCCAGATCGACAACGGTGTCGACGAGACCTTCACGTCGGTGGCGCGGGCGGCTTTGAGCTCCCCCGCCGAGGTCGAAGGAGCGCCATTGCATCTCGCCTTCATCGGACGAGCCAATCGCTGGAAAGGCGTCGATACGCTGGCGCGAGCGGCGGGTTCATTGTTCGGCGCCAACCCGGAGCTCAAGCTGACGCTCTTCGGTACCGGCGAGCCGTCGGAAACCACGCTCGGACGATTTCCGGAGCCGATTCGCGGCCGTATCGAGGTGGTGCCTTCATTTCGCAACGCAGACTTGCCGGCGATGTTGGCGCACTGCCAGATTCTGGTGTTTCCGTCTCTGTATGAGGGCTTTCCACTGTCGCCGCTCGAAGCGATGGCCTGCGGTCTGGTGCCCGTCGCGTCGAATATCGGTGGCGTGCGGGCGTTCCTGCGCGACGGCGAGAACGGCATCATGGTGCCGCCAGGCGACGCTGATGCGCTTGTCGCTGCGGTGCAGTCGCTGATCGACGATCCGGTGCGCTGGTCGTTTCTGCGCCGTAAGGCACAGGAAACCGCCCTTCAATATTCGTGGAGTGTAATGGCCGCGCGCTTTGAGAGGCTTTACGTGACGCACAGGGCCCGCACTCGCGGCGCGCCGCAGGGTGGCTTGACTCAAGACTGATTCAAGCCTGATTCAAGGCCTGGCTTATCGCGGCATCCAGGCCTGTTAGCCAGACCCAGCTTCAGACCGTCTTGAACAGGACGGTGCGCAGATCCTTGGCGACGGCCAGCAGCGGCGCTCTCACCGGGTTGAAGCGGTAGGACCACTTCAAGCACATCTTTGCCCACGCCCACATGCGCCCGGAAAACTCGCTGGTACCATACAGAACCGAGCGGGCCGCGAGGTAGTCGCGCGTGGCGCGATAGCGCTGCGCGCCGGCCTGCAGGCGAGCCTGCCACGGAGTCCCGGCCGCAGACGCTGCGAGCATCTCAAAGCAGTCACTGTAGTTCTGCGCGAGCATCGCGGCCTGCTGGTACGTCGACGACCCGGGCGCACCCGAACGGCCAATGGCCATGCCGAGTGAGCCAGTCGTCGCGCCACAGGCGTTCGCACCGTGCTGACGATAGAGCACCAGCGGCTTGTTGATGAAACATACCCGGCCAACCGTATCCGCGATCGTCGACACCCAGCGGTCGTGCGCAGCTTCGTAGGCGGGGTTGTTTGCATCGGGGAAGCGCGGGTGCTGCAACAGCAGCCCGAGCAACGCGGCATTGAAGGTGATGCAGAGGCCGGAAAAATAGCCCATCGGCGGCAGACGCTGCGGACCGGGCCCGCGGCGCACGTGGCAGGCGATCGCCGCTCCTGGAATCGGTTGGAGGTCCGCATCGACGATCTGCACGCGATGGACGATCATCGACACATCGCCGTGTGCCTCGCCGCTCACGTGTTCCAGCTTGTCCTTGAGCCATACATCGTCCTGGTCGCAGAAAGCAATCCAGTCGCCTTTGCACAGCGAAGCTGCATGCAGGAAGTTGTCTGCGAAATTCAGACGCCTGGTATTCCGATGTATGTGTACGGGGAAGGGCGCATGCACGGCGAAGGCTTCGACGATGGCGAGCGTCTCGTCGGTTGAACCGTCGTCGGTGACGACGAGTTCGTAGGGCAGCACGGTCTGAGCGGCGAGACTTTTGAGTTGCTGCTGAATGTACGGCGAACCGTTGTAGGTGGCCATTGCAATGGAAATTCGCATGACAGTCTATCCCGTGAAAAGAACGGTTCAGGCGCGGGCCGCGGCGCCTATGCGCGCCGCCACCGGTACTGAAGGATTGAGGAGAGTGCACGCTGGATGCGTGCCCGAGCCGCCGGTTCGGCCCGCATGGCCCATCCGAGCGCCGCGCCGCACAGCACGATCCAGGCAGCGATGCCCGCGAGCGACGGCCAGGGAAACAGCAGCGTCGCAGCAAAGGCCGCGCTCACCAGCAGCGCCGGTGCGAGCAGATTCTGCGTCAGTTGCGAACCGAAGCGCGCGGCCCAGAAGAGCAGAATCGCGTCGACGGCGCAGCGCGTGCTCCAGGCGAGTGCCGCGCCCAGCAGGCCGAAGCGATGCACGGTCCACCATAGCAAGGCAATGAACGGCAACAGTTCAAGCGCGTGAAAGCGCGCAACGATGTCGGGACGGCCGATCGCTTGCAGGTGGCTGTACGGAATCGATGCCAGCGAGTTGATCCAGACCCCCAGCAGGATCGCCTCGCCAACCGACATTGCCCGTACTGCGAAGGCGTGGCCCGTCCATAGTTCGAGGAAGGGTTGCATCAGGAAAATGCCGAACACGATCAGCGGCGTCATGACGGCGGCAAGACCGCGTACCGCCCGCGTAGAGAGCTCGGTTGCATCCTGGATCCCGAGCGCGGACAAGCGCGGGAACAGGGTGCGTGTCAGGACGCCGGGCAGAATGCGCACGCGTACCGCGAGATTGAATGGCACCTGATACCAGGCCACCGCCTGTGGCCCGAGCACGCTGCCAATCAAAAGCCGGTCTGCGGTTTCCAGCAGCGGACTGGCGAGATTCGTTACGGTGACCCAGGCGCCGTAGGAAAAGAGCGGTTTAACGAACGCGCGTCGCGGTCCGGCGGCGAAGCTTAGCGGAAACATCCGGCACACCACGACGGCCATCAGCAGCAAGGACGCTGCGCTGCCGAGAATGGCAGCCGAAATCACATACTGCAGGTCGGGTTTGAAGATGATCGCGCTCAGGAGCGGCACGATCTGAAAGATCAGCATGCCGGCGAACTGAACCGCATTGAGCGAGGCGAACTGCTCACGGCCGGTCAGCGCCCCGGCGAATACGCCGGAGATCGTCGCTAGCGGGACGGAACATGCGATCCACGGCAGGGCGGCGATAACTTCCTCGTGGATCCCGGGGGCGATATGAAACTGCTGGAACAGCAGGCGGCCGACGGCGAAGAGCAGGAGACCGCCGAGCACCCCGAATCCCGCGTTGAGCACGAGCGCGGTCCACAGGACCGATTCACGCTCGGCCGCGGAGCTTTTCGATAGCTGGGCGATCCGGTTCGAGGTTGCCGCGGACAGCCCGAGATCGAAATAGCCGAAGTAACCCTGCAGCATCCAGACGATCGCAAGCACGCCGTAGCGTGCGGCGCCGATGTGCGCGAGATAGAGCGGCACGGTGACCAGTGAGACGATCATTGGCAACGCACTTCCGAGGAAGTTGGCGATTGCATTTCGCTTCATGCTGGGCTTGGGGGTCATGGCGTGGCGCCTGGTCGCGATCCGGGGTGGCCGTCACAGCGGGGGGAGACAATGGTCGAAGCCTGATGGTGCGCGTGGGCGGCCCGCCAGGTCTGTGGCAAGCCGAACAAACCGGATGCAATGGCTGCGATCGCGGGCGGGCTGCGACGCTTCAAGTCTTCTGTACGCGCTGCAATGTGTTGCCGTGCGTACAGAAGCGCCGGGGCCGGTTTGGTTAAATCGCCACCATCATCTGCGGACCCTGGTGTGCGGCTCGCCGCTGCCGCATTGCCGCGGCGTTGCTGTACCGGCGCAGCAGACAGCTTCGGCCGTGTATCTCAATCGACTCTCGCCGCAGCATAAGGACTTCTCATGCGACCTGTGGTCTTCGACGACTGCTTTGGCTGGCTTCATCCGACGGGTGGGCATCAAGGCGTGGTCTTGTGCAATCCGTTTGGCTATGACGCGCTTTGCACCCATCGCGGCTGGCGCAGGCTGGCGGAGCGTATCGCCGCATCTGGAATGCCGGTGCTGCGATTCGATTATCCCGGCGCCGGAGATTCGTTGGGGAGTGAAGAAGAGCCGGACAGGGTGGAGGCATGCATCGAGAGCATCGTTGCGGCGGTACGTCATTTGCGGCAATCCACGGGCGTCACGCAGGTATCGCTTTGCGGCCTGCGTCTTGGCGCGACGCTCGCCGCGCTTGCGGCGCAACGCCTCGGCGATGTCGAAGGCCTGGTGCTGCTCTCACCAGCGGTGTCGGGGCGCAATTACGTACGTGAGTTGCGTGCCCATCGCCAGAGCTGGATGAGTACGCCCGCGGGCATGAGCGCCGAGCCGATTCCCGATTCGGCCGCCTACGTCGAAGCGTTTGGCTTCGGCCTGCACGGCGACGATATTGGGCGACTCGCCTCGATCGATCTGCTGGCCGACACGACTGCACCCGCACGACGTGTGCTGTTGCTCGACGCGAGTGACCGCAGCCGCGCTACCGCGCTCGTCGAGCACTATGGTTCCAACGGTGTGCCGGTGACGCGCCGCGCTTTCGACGAGGCGGACCGGTTCCTGATCGAGGCGCTTTATAGCGAAGAACCCATCGAGGCATTTTCCGCCGTTACGCAATGGCTCGGCGGGCAGCCGCCGCCCCGGGGGGCAGCGGAACCGATGACGCCGCCTCCTTGCGGCGCCGCGGCCTCGCTAGCGGAAGATGCACCGGCGTTGCGACTCGAGCAGCACGGCGCCGTCGAGCGGCCGGTCATTTTCGGCCCGTACTTCGGTATTTACTGCCAGCCCGACGTCCCGCGTGCTGGCGCTCCGGCGGTCTTGTTCTTCAACACCGGCGCCAGCCACCATATCGGCGACGGCCGTATCTTCGTTCTGTTCGCGCGGCAGCTAGCGGCACAGGGGATTGCTTCCCTGCGCATGGACCTCGGCGGCCTGGGCGACAGCACCCCGACCGCGCAGGCCGTCACGCTCGATACGATCTATTCGGAGCAGTCCTGCACCGATGCGATGGCAGGTGCGGACTGGCTGATATCCAATGGACACCCAGGCATCGTCACGTTCGGTGTGTGCGGCGGCGCGTTCGTCGGCTTGCACGCGTGCGCCGCCCATCCGCGTATCGTCGGCAGCTTTGGGGTGAACCTGCAGAAGTTCATCTGGGATGGCGAGGCGCGCACACCGGGGACCACCGGACTGGCTTCCACCCGGGTGTTGCGGCGTTCCGCTCTGAGTCTCGAGAAATGGAAGCGCGTGCTGCGGGGCGAATCGTCACTCACCCGTACCCTGCGAGGGCTCGCACAACGCGTGGGGCGCAGCATGCTTCTGCGCGTCGTCGAGCGGGTCGAAGGCGCGACGGGTCTGGTGCTGATGCCCAGCGAGGTGCAGCGGCTCCTGCAACGCGTGCATGCGAAAGGCGCAGAGGTACGCCTTGTCTACGGCGAGTACGACCTGGGTCTTGATGAACTCAAGATTCAGTTCGGTTCGACCTTGCGCGGTTTGCGCCGCTTTCCGCGCGTGCGCGCAGCGACCTTGCCGAAGCTCGACCATGCGCTCTTCACCGCCCAGTCGCGAGAGGCCGCGGTGGCCGATGCGCAGAACTGGCTCTTCGAACGCTTTGTCGCAACGCGGCCGCTAGCGTCGAGCAATGTGTGTCCACGAACAGATTCGAACGACGCTGTTCTGTTCCAATGATTCGCGGGTGGGTCGTCGCAGGCTCGATCGACGCCGGACCGGCTCCGGCCGCATCGTCTCAGGAGAGTCGTGAATGAACGATTTTGTCTTGCCCGCCGCGCAGTTCGCCCTCGGCGGTGAGGCGGCTGCCGGGTTGACGATTCAGCCCGTGATTCTCGCGGGCGGCTCGGGCACGCGGCTCTGGCCACTTTCGCGCGAGTGCTATCCGAAGCAGTTGATCGGGCTGATCGGCGAAGACTCGTTGCTCGAAGCCACCTTGAAACGGCTCGATGGCGTATTCAGCGCCACTGGCGAGGCGCTGGGTGTTCGCGACCTGACGCAGGCGGCGCCGCTCGTCGTCTGCGGCGAGGATTTGCGCCCGCAGACCGCCGAGCAGCTGTCGCGAAACGGCCGCACGGTGCGCATGCTGCTCGAGCCGGTCGCGCGCAATACCGCCCCGGCACTGACGGTGGCGGCGCTTGCCACGCGAGCCGCCGCTGCCGCGGGTGACGATCCCATCATCATCGCTTTGCCCGCCGATCATGTGATTGCCGATCAGCGGGCCTTTACCGCCGCATTGACGCGGGCCGCCGCCCATGCAGCGAATGGCGCAATCGTCACACTAGGCGTGCCGCCGCAGCATGCGGAAACCGGCTATGGCTACATCCGTACCGGCGCGCTGCTCGACCGGCACGGCGCGCGCTCAATTGAACGCTTTGTCGAAAAGCCCGATCAGGAACTGGCCGAATACTATGTTGCCTCGGGCGAGTACTGGTGGAATAGCGGCATGTTCGTCGTACGCGCGTCTGTGTGGCTCGCGGCTATTGCCCATTGCCGTCCCGCCGTCGCGGCAGCCTGCACGGACGCCGTGGAGCGCGCCTCGACCGAGCGCGACGGTACGCTCCACCTGGACCGCACCGCGTGGTCTGCGTGCCCCTCCGACTCGATCGACTATGCCGTGATGGAGCGCATCGGCACCGATGCCCGTCTGCCCGGCGTCGTCGTTCCGCTGGTTGCCGGCTGGTCCGACGTCGGCGCGTGGGATGCCGTCTGGCAAGCCTCGAACAAAGACCTCGACGGCAACGTCGCGCGCGGCCGGGTCATGTTCGAAAGCTCCACCGACAGCTTCGCGCATTCGGATGGCCGGCTGGTGGCCTGCGTCGGCGTAACGGGCGTGGTCGTGGTCGAAACGGCCGATGCGGTGCTGGTCGTCGCGAAGGATCGTGTGCAGGACGTCAGGGCCATTGTCAGTCGTCTGAAAGCAGAACACGGCCCGGAAGTCCACGAACACCGCAAGGTCCAACGGCCGTGGGGCTTTTACGATTCGATCGATCGCGGCGAACGCTTCCAGGTGAAGCGCATCGTGGTGCAACCCGGTGGCCGCCTGTCGCTGCAGATGCATCATCACCGCGCGGAGCACTGGGTGGTAGTGCGCGGCACGGCGCGCGTCACGCGCGGTGACGAGTGTTTCCTGCTGTCGGAGAATCAGTCGGCCTACATTCCGCTTGGCGTGACGCACCGGCTCGAGAACCCGGGCAAGACACCGCTCGAAATCATCGAGGTGCAGTCGGGCGGCTATCTCGGCGAGGACGACATCGTGCGCTTCGACGATCAATATGGCCGTGCCGAGGAGGGTGGCGATGAACGCGAGGGTGCTTCCGGTCAGTGAGCCGTCCGTCTCTGCAGACGTGCCACCTGAGGCGGGCGGCGGCTTTGACGAGCGCAGCTTCCGGCGCGCGCTCGGGCGCTTTGCGACTGGCGTGGTGGTGATCTCGACCGGCAGCGGCGAGCACATGCATGCGATGACGGCCAACGCCTTCATGTCCGGCTCGCTCAAGCCGCCGCTGATCGTGGTCTCGGTCGGGCATAGCGCCCGCATGCATCAACGTTTGATGGAGAGCAGCCTGTTCGGCGTGAGCGTGCTCTCCGACGAGCAGGAGTCACACAGCCGCCACTTTGCCGGCGACGCTCAGGCGGCGCTCGCGCCGCGCTTTGCCGCCGTCGACGGCCTGCCCGATGTGGTCCTGCTCGAACACGCGGTGGCCCGCTTTGCCGCGCGTCTCGTCGACCGTCATCCGTGCGGCGATCACACGTTGTTCATTGGCGAGGTGCTGGTGTTCTCGCTCGATGAACACGCCCCCCTTGTCTTTTTTGGCGGACGCTACGCGTCGGTTGCTATAGACCAGTGCGAGCGCTGCTGAGCGGTTGCAACCGCGTGCAAGGCAAGTCGCGCACCGTGCGGGGCACGGCGATAAGTGCGTTGCCCGACATAATTCGTTGCGGATACGCCAATCGTCGACGTTGCGTGCGTCGTCGCACGATGCAATCTACAGACCTCGCGCACGCTTAATACGCAAGCTTCTGGGCCTGCAGGGGCCGCGCGTTACATGAACGAAACAATTCTTCAGAGGGATAACCCTGTCAGGAAGTTTCCCAACTGGCGCATCTGTATTGAAGCAAGCAACGTATCGATTAATACAACAAAACAACTACACAAAACGACACACGAGGGCCGCTTGAAATTAACAGGCTACGCGGGGGGATCACCCGCTTCGGGGAGAGTGTCATGGAACAGGGAAACAAGGATCGTTCGTTGGTCAGCAAGGTGATGGACGGGCTCGTCACGGGCATCGTCGAAGAGAAGTATGGCGCCGTGCTGCCACCGCAGGATGTGTTGTCCAAAGAGTTCGACGTGAGTCGAACGGTAATGCGCGAAGCGCTGTCGATGCTGCTTGCGCGCGACATGCTCGATGTGCGGCCGAAGATCGGCACGCGTATCAGGCCGATGCGCGACTGGCGGATGATCGACGAGGATGTGGTGAGTTGGCGCTTTCGTGCGAAGCCCGATCCGCTGTTCCTGCGCGACGTGATCGAATTTCGCATCCTGATCGAACCGCGGGCGTGCGCCCAGGCGGCCGCGCGCGGCAGCGCGGCCGACGTTGCGGCGATTCGCGATGCGTTCGACGCGTTCCGCTCGATCAGGCCGGGCGAGCCCGGCTACCAGGCTGCCGACGAGCTGCTGCATACGCGGATCGTCGTGGCGAGCGGCAATCAGTTCTTCCAGCAGATGGCGGCGATCATTCGGGGCGCGCTGGCGGCCGTCAATCCGATCGTAATGACCAAGGCGGGCGCCTGGGAGGCCGTGGTGGCGAACCATGGGCGAGTGGTGGAGGCGATCGAGCGGCACGATCCGGCGGCCGCGGAAGCGGCTTCGCTTGCGCTGATCGATTACACCGCGGAAGAGATGGGCAACACGTTTGCGATCGAGCGGCCGGTGCATGGTTGAGCGTGCTTGCGTTCGAGACTGGCATCGCCATGGGCGGGCGCACGACGGTGTGCCGACCTGAGCGACAATGATGCTTCGTCTCAACCGCATCGGAAACCGAACGTTCAATGAACCATTCCCTGGAAGCCGCCCCTGCGGGGGGCGCGCTCGAACAAGCCGTCTCTTCTGACCTTACCGTAATTCGCTGGGGCATTGTCGGCACCGGCCGCATTGCGCGCCGGTTTGCGCAGGGTCTCGCGCACGTACCCGCCGCGCGCCTCACCGCCGTGTGGTCGCGCCGTGCCGAACCGGCCGCGGCCTTCGCGCAGGAATTCGGCGGCACGGTGTGCGAGAGCTTCGCGGCGCTGCTGGCGAGCGGCATCGACGCGCTCTACATCGCCACGCTGCAGGACAGCCACGTCGACTATGCGATCGCCGCGCTCGAAGCGGGCCTCCACGTGCTGTGCGAGAAGCCGGCTACCATCAACGCGGCCCAGCTCGAACGCGTGCTGGCGGTGGCCCGTCGCTCGCAACGGCTGTTCATGGAGGCAATGAAGCCGCCGTTCTATCCGCTTTATCGAGCGTTGCGTGCGCACCTCGATGCCGATCCGATCGGACCCATTGGGCTCGTGCGAGCCGGCTGTTCGGCGGCGAACGTGCCGCCGGATCACCCTTCGTTTTCCTTCGAACACGCTGGCGGCGCGCTGCTCGATATCGGCATCTACGAGATCTTTCTGGCCGTCGACTGGCTCGGTGCGCCGCTCGAGGTGCAGACCTTGGGGCGCCTCGGGCCGACCGGCGTCGATACCTTTGCGAGCCTCAATAGCCAGCATGAGCATGGCATCGCGCAACTGTTCTGCGGACTCGATCTGCACGGCAAAGGCGATGCGCTGCTGCTCGCGCCCGGTGGCCACGTGACGATCCATGAGAACTGGTGGAACCCGGCCCGCGCAACGGTCCGCTATGCCGATGGGCGCGCGGTCGAACTGGACGTGCCGTTCGAAGGCGGCGGCCTCAACTACGAGACCGCACACTTCTGCGACCTGATCCGTGCCGGGCAACTGGAGAGCCCGGTGATGCCGCATGCGAAATCCTTGCAGATGATCAGGATGAGCGATGCGGCGCGGGCGGCGCTGGGGCTTCGTTTCGCGGGGGAGTGAGGCGAAGGCAGGGCTGGCGGCATAAGCGGCAGAGAAGCGCTCGCGGGACGAGGCACGTAAGCGCCTGGAGGCGCGCACCGAGCCGCCGGGCCGCCCCCCTGCGTGCCGCAGTGGTACGATTTGCGCGGGCGCGCCGCAGTGGCGCCGCCAAAGCTTTCGATTACCTTCCGCCGGAGCCGTCTGCGATGCGCATGCTTGGAAAACTATGGCGCGACAACAAGAGTCTTGTCGCGTTTCTCGTGCTGATGGTGCTGTTCCGCAGCGCCATCGCCGACTGGAACGTCGTGCCGAGCGGCTCGATGCTGCCGACCATTCGCGAAGGCGACCGCATCCTCGTCGACAAGATGGCCTACGATCTGCGCGTGCCGCTCACCCACATCGCGATTGCGCATCTGCATGACCCGCAGCGTGGCGACATTGTCACGATCGATTCGTCGGCCGCCCATGAACTGATCGTCAAGCGGCTGATCGGCCTGCCTGGCGACCGCGTGGCGATGCGCGATAACGTGCTGTATGTGAACGGGGTGCGCGCTGACTATCAGCCGCTCAAATTCGGCCCGTTGCCGGGCGATGCAGCAACTCCAGGCGACTATCTGACCGAGCGTTTCGACGGTGTCGAGCATACGGTGCGGCTCTCGCCCGAGTCGCCGAGTCCGCGCAATTCGTTTGGGCCGGTGATCGTGCCGCCGGGCCAATACCTGATGCTCGGCGACAATCGCGACAACAGTGCGGACTCGCGCTACTTCGGCTTTTTCCCGCGTGGCGAGCTGATGGGGCGCACGCGCCGCGTCGCGTTCTCGCTGGACCCGGATCGCTACTACGAGCCGCGCTTTAGCCGCTTCGGCGCCCGGCTCGATGCGCCGCTGGCGGCGCGTTAAGCAGCGCTGCGCAAGGCGGCCATGCTTGAGCGTGAGTGCAAGCGCTCATGCTGGCCCGGCCACCGGATCGCCGGCCGCCGGATCGCCGGCCGCCGGATCATGGCCGGCCGTCACGCGGCTCAGTGCCGCGTGGGCAGCGCAAGACGCTGTTCGTACCAGTGCTGGATCCATTCGAGCACCTGGCACAGCACCCAGTAAATCGCCGCAGCTGTGAGGTACAGCGGCAGTGGCTGATAGGTCGAGGCAATCACTTCCTGCGCGCTTCTCAGCAACTCGGTCACCGTGATCACCGACACCAGTGAGGTGTCCTTGATGAGGCTGATCAGACTGTTCGAGAGGCTCGGCACGGCAATGCGCAACGCTTGCGGCGCGATCACAAAACGCAAGGTCTGGCGCCGCGACAGGCCAAGGCTATAGGCGGCCAGCCACTGGCCACTATGCACGCCGAGGATCGCGCCGCGCATGCTCTCCGACAGATAAGCCGCGACGTTCGCCGACAGCGCGATCACGCCGGCAGGCGTCGGATCGAGCGAGATGCCGAGACTCGGCAAGCCGTAATAGATCACGAAGATCTGCACCAGCAGCGGCGTGCCGCGCATGAGGCTCACATAGATGCGCGCGATCCAGTTCAACACGCGGTTGTGGCTGATCCCCATCACGGCGAGTACGCTGGCTGCCAGCAATCCGAAGATCATCGACAAGACCGCGAACTTGACCGTCAGGACAGCGCCCTGAGCGAGCACCGGAAGCGATTGGACGAGCAGGGAAGTGGTGGACATGGGCGGTGAGTGTTATGCGCAACAAAGCGCACATGATAAACGGGTCGTGGCGCGGGGAGGCAATTGCGCGCATGCGAGAGCAGCGCGGCCTGGCGCGTCTACAAAGAAAAAAGCGCCATCGCGAGGATGCCGCCCTGTGTCCCACGCCGGGTCTTTCAGCCGGCGCGATCAGTTCGCGATGGGCTTGGTCACGTCGATGCCGAACCACTTGTCGGAGATCTTCGCGAAGGTGCCGTCGGCTTCGAGCTGGGTCATCGCATCGTCGATCGCCTTGGCGAACTTCGGATTGCCCTTCTTGAACGGAATGCCCGACGGCGTGCCGGTGCCGACCATCGCGCCGGTGCGCAGCGGCAGCGGCGAGGTCTTCAGCAGATAGGCAAGCATCAGACGGTCGTTGAGCGCGGCGTCCAGACGCCCGGCGGCGAGATCCGCCAGGTACTCGGGCGCGCCCGGATACGTCTTGACGTCGATGCCCGGCACCGACTTAGCCATGTCCATATAGTTCGTTCCGAGACCCACGCCGAGTTTCTTGCCCTTCAGGTCTTCGAGCGACTTGAACTGGCGCGTGTCGTCCTTACGCTGGATCAGTTGCGCAGCGGAGAAGGTGTAGCCGGGCGAGAAATCGAGCACCTGCTTGCGGGCATCGGTGATACCGACCTGGTTGACGATCACGTCGAACTTGCCTGCCTGCAGACCCGCGATGATGCCGCTCCACTCGGTGGTCACGAACACCGGCTTCACGCCGAGCTTCGCCGCGACCGCCTTGGCGATATCCACGTCGAAGCCGACCAGCTCACCGGAGGGCGCCTTCGAGTTGAACGGCGGGAACGTGCCTTCGAGGCCGATGCGCAAGGTGCCGCTTTGCTTGACCTGATCGAGCAGGTCTTCCGCGTGGGCAGCCGTGGCCGTGAACGAGGCGCCAATCAGACCCGCCACCAGGATTTTTTTCAGCAAGCCAAATTTCATCGTGTTCCTTTATTCGTGCTTATTGCCCGGGGAGGGCAGTTTTAACAGCGGAAAGGATAACAAAACAGACTATCAGTACTTAAATACCGTTTGTTTATGCCTATATAACCTGGATTAGCCTTGGCCGGACAGGCATCCCCTCAGTTTACGCCAGCGCCTGAGCGCATTCGGCCACCAGCGCCGGGCCGCGATAGATGAAGCCGGTATAGAGCTGCACCAGAGCCGCACCGGCGGCGAGCTTGGCACGCGCGTCCTCGCCGGAGAAGATGCCGCCGACGCCGATGATCGGCACCGTATCGCCAACCTCGGCGCGCAGCTTGCGGATCACTTCATTGGACGCGTTGAACACCGGTTTGCCCGACAGGCCGCCGGTTTCCTCGGCGTGCGGCAGCCCCGTGACGGCGGCGCGCGAGAGCGTCGTATTGGTGGCGATGACGCCTTCGAAGCGATGGCGCAGCAGCGTATCGGCGATCGACTTGATCTGCTCGTCGTCGAGGTCCGGGGCGATCTTCAGCGCGAGCGGCACCAGCTTGCCGTGCAGGTCGGCGAGGCGCTGCTGCTTGTCCTTGAGCGCGGCGAGCAGGGCATCGAGTTCGCCGGCGCCCTGCAACTGGCGCAGGTTCTTGGTATTCGGCGACGAGATGTTGACCGTCACGTAGCTCGCGAACGGATAGACGCGCTCGAGACAGTACAGATAGTCTTCGGCGGCGCGCTCGATCGGCGTGTCGGCGTTCTTGCCGATATTCAGGCCGAGCGTGCCGCGATAGCGCGCGGCCTGCACGTTCTTGACGAACTGGTCGACCCCGGCGTTGTTGAAGCCCATGCGGTTGATCACGCCACCGGCCTCGGGCAGGCGGAACATGCGTGGCCGCGGATTGCCCGGCTGGGCGCGCGGCGTCACCGTGCCCACCTCGATGAAGCCGAAGCCGAGCGCGGCCAGCCCGTCGATGCACGCGCCGTCCTTGTCCAGCCCCGCGGCGAGCCCCACCGGGTTGCGGAAGGTCAGCCCCATCACGGTGCGCGGCGCGTCGGGCACACGCGGCGCAAGCGCGCCCGCGATGCCGGTGCGGCCGGCCGCGCCGAGCAGGCGCAACGTCAGGTGGTGAGCGTCTTCCGCGTCCATGCGAAAGAGTTGGGCGCGTACGAGCGGGTAGAGGGAACTGAACACGGGACGAAAGCCGTCGGCTTAAAAATGGTAACCCGCCATTTTACCGGCTTTAACGAGACGGCAGGGAGCGCGGCAGGCCTGGGGGTCGTGACGTGTGCGGCGCTGGGCGTTTTTCTCGCCGTGTGCGCTCAGCGTTGCAGCCGGACCGGGCCGCGCCGGCCCTGGATGGCTGCGTCGACCGGCGGCAGCTCGGGGTTATGCGGATCGAGCGTTTGCCACGTGCCTTCGATCAGGCCTTCCAGCGGGCGGAAATTGGCCTTGTAGGCCATTTTCTGGCTCTCGCGGATCCAGTAGCCGAGGTAGACGTAGGGCAGCCGCAGGCTGCGCGCCTGTTCGATCTGCCAGTAGATGTTGTAGGTGCCGAAGCTGCTGTGCGCCAGATCCGGCTCGAAGAAGGTGTAGACCGACGAGAGCCCGTCGCCGAGGATGTCGATCATGCTGATCATGCGCAGCAGGCCGGGAGCGTCCGGGTGTTCGGCGAGCGGCTCGCGGAATTCGACGAGGCGCGAGTTGATCCGGCTTTGCAGCAGAAACTGTTCGTACTGGTCGCGGCTGTCGCGATCCATGCCGCCGCCGGCGTGGCGCGCCGACTGGTAGCGCATATAGAGCGCGTAGTGTTCTTCGTCGTAGTGCAGCGGGGCGACCGTGGCGACGAGGCCGCCATGCTTTTTCCATACCTTGCGTTGCGTGCGGTTGGGCTGAAACAGGTCGACCGGCACGCGCACCGGAACGCAGGCCCGGCAGCCGTCGCAATACGGGCGGTAGGTGAACACACCCGAGCGCCGGAAGCCGGCCTTGACGAGGTCGGTGTAGACGTCGGAGTTGATCAGATGGCTTGGCGTGGCGACTTGCGAGCGTGCCACGCGCCCCTCCAGATAGCTGCAGGGGTACGGCGCCGTTGCATAGAATTGCAGCGCGGAAAGAGGTGAAAGCGGCAGCTCGTTGGGGTGCGTCACGTTGGCAGCTCTCGAAGCGTCTTTGGGTCTTTCAAACCGGTTTCAATGGCAGCGCGCCCCGGTGTGGCCGTTTCATCGTCCGTGCCGGACCGGGCATTAGTGACAAGTATATTGCGGAGCGTGCCGGTTTGTTTCCTCGGGTGAGACCTGATGGCATAAAAAGCTTGGGCTTTCGTGACGCGGTGACGACAAAGGGCATATTGAGAACGTGCGCTATGGGCGGGAATTGGCCGATTGGCTATCTTCTCGACGGGGTGAAACAGGGTCAGTATCATCATGAGCGCATCTTCGGTGAGCGCTGGGTTTGGGGCGGGAGGGGCGCCGGGCCCTGGATTTCGTACAAGTTCCAAGAGAGGCAATGTGATCGTGGCAGCTATAACGGCAGGTGCTGCGTCGGTGGTAGAGGCAGCGGGCTGTGCTAGCGAAGCCGCGACGACGACGGCGATTTTCGGCGACTGGTTCGGCTGGGTCGGCTCAAACGTGCTCGTTGGGGCGCTGGCGCCGCTGCTGGTCATCACCGTGATTCACTGGGCGAGGAAGGCGGGGCGGACGAACGCCAACGTCGAGTACTTCGATGCTTACCGAGGCGGGGCGCTCGGCTTTATCGCGCTCGGCTGGATCGCTGGAGCCGTGGCCGAAGTAGTCAAGGCGGTGACGAGTGGGCAGCCAAGACTGTGGCACGTCTGGATGTTGATGTTATTGGGTGTAGTCGCCATAGTCGCGGCACTTGCCGCAGGGGTTGGCACGATTCCTTTGGTGACGACTACCGCGCAGCAGCAGCCGAATCCGCAAGCCGTTGCGCAGCAGACGTCACTTATCCCCACGAGGCATGCGCCGACCCCGGAGGATGTCTTCGTGTGCAAGTGTTCGGCCGCGGTTTGTGTGATAGCATTTTTGACGGCTGCAGGTGTGCATTACGCCACCAGTTGACGGAGAGAATATGGATTTTCTACCCACTGAAACCCGCAGGACCATTAGCCTGGTCGAAGCGCAAGCTAATCAGCGCATGCTCGTGACGAGCGCAAAGGTGTCTGTGATCGGCTCATTGCTCGCTGCGATCGCGATGGCAGTGTTGATTTTGCACGTCAAGTGACCGCGATTTCACCCCTCTAAAAACCCGCGCGTGCGGGTTTTTTTGCGCCTCGGGTTTCAACGCCGACCCGTGCTCGCCTCGAGACCTGTCATGTCATGAACCCGCCGCGGCGGATTTCGACAGGACCTCCTCCAGCACCGTCTTGTCGAAGCGCCAGGGGATCGGCTCCGCATCGACAGTCGAGCGGACATGCGCAATGAACGCTTTGCGCGCTATTTCGTGACCACCCAGCGAAGCCAGATGCGACGTGTTCTGCTGGCAATCGATCAGCTCTACCCCGTGATGCCGCAAGTGTCCGACCAGCGCGGAGAGCGCCATTTTCGACGCATCGGTCACCTCGGCAAACATCGATTCGCCGAAAAACATCCGCCCGAACGACACGCCGTACAGACCACCCACGCGCTTGCCCTCGAACCAGGTTTCGATGCTGTGGGCATCGCCCGTGCGATGCAGCGACGAATAGGCATCCACGACGTCGGCGGTGATCCATGTGCCGCGCTGGCCGCGCCGCGGCGCCTGGGCGCAGGCGCGCATCACTGCCGCGAAATCGTGGTCGACACGGATTTCCCACGAGTCCTCGCGCAGTACCTTCTTCAAGGTTTTGCGCAACGAGGGTGAAACCTTGAATTCTGCCGGCCGCAGGATCATGCGCGGATCGGGGCTCCACCAGAGCACCGGCTGGCCGTCGGAATACCACGGGAAGATGCCGCGCCGGTAGGCGTCGATCAGGCGCGACGGCAGCAGGTCCGCGCTGGCCGCGAGCAGGCCCGGCGCGCCGCTCGCCGCGCCGAGCGCACGCTCGACGGCAGGGAACGGATCGTCGGGTCCGAGCCAGGGAACCATGCGTGTGCCGCTCAGCCTTCGCGCAGCGAACGGAAGATGTCGCCGGTGTGCAGGCCGTAGCTGCCCGCGCGGCGGTCAGCGAAGAAGAAGCGCAGTGTCTGGCCGACCGTGGGGAACGCGATGTCGTCCCACGGAATCTCGTGCTCCTCGAAGAGGCGCACTTCAAGGCTTTCCTCGCCGGCGTCGAGGTCGAGATCAAGCAGCCGCGCAAGGTAAAACAGATGCACCTGATGCACATGCGGCACATTGAGCAGCGAGAACAGGCTCTGCACCTCGACGCGTGCGCCGGCTTCCTCCAGGGTTTCGCGCGAAGCCCCTTCGGAGGTGGTCTCGCCCATTTCCATGAAGCCGGCGGGCAGGGTCCAGTAGCCGTAGCGCGGTTCGATCGCACGGCGGCATAGCAGCACCTTGTCGTCCCAGACCGGGATTGTGCCGACCACATTGCGCGGGTTCTGATAGTGCACGGTACCGCAACTGGCGCAGACGAAGCGCTCGCGATTGTCGCCCGGAGGAATGCTCAGGCTGACCACGTGGCCGCAGACAGAACAGAATTTCATAGGAAGGGGACGAAGAGTGGTGATAGGAGTTTATCACCAGGGCGAGCTTTCAAGACGGGAGCGTGCGCGGCAGACCTAAGCTGCAGGTGGCGAGGGGGCGAAAACCTGGCCGAATGGCTAATTCGACGCAAGCGCTTAGCAACGCGATGGCAATTGCGTTAGGATTGCTACTCTATTCACCCGTTCCGGTGAATGCATTTGGGACACAGTGGGAGCAAGACATCATGCGCGAGAAAAACATCTTCTATCGGCTTCGGATTGTTACCGGTTGCGCGGCGGTCGGTGGGCTTACAGCTAGCATTTTCTTCGGCTGGATCGACCGGTCAGTGGACATGCATACGGTGGGCGCCGTGATTGGCGCGGGAGCGGCATCGCTCAAAGTGTTTAATATCGTCTGAGCGCGTCTCGTTGAGTTGGCATGTCTCTTTTCGGACTACAGATTGATGGGAGTTGAGTTGATGACTTTTCCTACTTGATTGCGGTTGCGTGGTCATGGGCGCGCTATATCAAACGCGTGCACATGCCCGCTCGGCGTTCGGCTCGATCGGTACATCCCATGCGAGCCTTTTTCTGCCGGACAACGGCGATGGACTTTACCAACGGCGTCTGCATTTTTCCGCTGTGTGGATTGGGGGTGTCGCTGTTTTCAGATCAGTTGCTGTACGCGCTGCTGTCAGGTAACCGCTTGATTCTGAGTACAGCAGGAGTCATGGCGCTGTTCTCGATGGCGGAGGATTTTTAGTGGGCACGCGCCGGGACGTAGCGCCAGGCGGAGGTAAAGATGGGAAGAGAGGTACAAGCGACAAGCAAGCGAGGGGCGCAAACAAAAAAGGCCTGCCGGTTAGGCAAGCCCTTGATGTTTTTCGACGTGAGCTATTTGATTAGCTGCTTGGTTGCGGGGGTAGGATTTGAACCTACGACCTTCGGGTTATGAGCCCGACGAGCTGCCAGACTGCTCCACCCCGCGTCCGTCGAAGAAAAGATTATAGGACAAACCGCTGGACCGTGCAATACCTTTTTAAGAACAGACTTCAAGAAATAGGTGATGGCGCGTCCAGGCGGCTCTGCGTCGGTGCTGCGCTAGAATCCGCTTTCCATCTGCTGCGTCGCCACTCATTGGATCTGCTGGATATACGTTGGGATCCGACGAGTCGCGCAGGCGCATCCTTCTCTTGTTCTTCTCCCGCCCATGGACATCGCTCACGATCTGCAGTCGGTTCTTGCTCAGGAAAACACCCTCGTGTTCCCCCATTTCGACGCCGACCGTGCGTGGCAGGTCGGCGCCTATCTGCACGAGCTTGGCAAAGCGCGCGGCCTCGCCCTTGCCATCGACGTGCGTACCTTCGGTCAGCCGCTCTTCTTCAGCATGCTCGCCGGCGCGACACCCGATAACGCCGATTGGGCGCGTCGCAAGGGGAATGTGGTCGCGCATTTCCGGCGCAGTTCTTATGCGATCGGTTTGCGCATGCAGCAGGCGGGCAGCACGCTCGCCGAAAAGCATGGCTTGCCGCTCAATGAATACGCCTCGCATGGCGGGGCGTTTCCATTGACGGTCGCGGGCGCCGGCGTGATCGGTTCGATCACGGTGTCCGGCTTGCCGCAGCGAGCCGATCACGAGCTGGTCGTCGAGGCACTGTGTGCACACCTCGGTCACGACTACAGCAAGCTTGCGCTTGCAAAGGCCTGAACCCATGCGCGCGCCTCCTTATGCGTTGCTCGCCATCGCCATCGTCGCCGAAGTGATTGCCACCTCGGCGCTGCGCGCGGCGGAGGGTTTCTCGCGCCTGTTGCCCAGCGTGATCGTTGTGCTGGGCTATGGAGTGGCCTTCTACTGTCTTTCTCTCACGCTCAAGAGCATTCCGGTCGGCATCGTCTACGCGGTCTGGTCAGGCGCCGGCATCGTCCTGATTACGCTGGTCGCGCTTGTGCTGTACCGCCAGGTGCCGGACTGGCCTGCCATCGTCGGGCTGGGCCTGATCATTTCCGGCGTGGTCGTGCTGAATCTGTTCTCAAAGATGCAGGCGCATTGAGATAGCCCGCTTTACTTGCAACGCACGATCATCGAGCGGTTCTTCACGTTTGCCGAAACGACATTGGTGACGCTGCCGCCGGCAGCACCGCCTTGGTCGTTGTCTTTCGAAATGATCTCATAGCCGTTTGCGCCGCATGCTTGCCCGGCCTCGACGTAGCAGGAGGCCCAACTGGAACTGGCGTCGGCGCCGCTGCAGTTGACCGCAAAACCGGTCTCGCCGCTCGGCAGGTTGATCAGAGAGGTGGTATTCGACGAGGCGCACGCACCCAGCGCGGCAGCGCTCAGCGTGGCAACCAGCAGGGCAGGCATACGTGCGCTGATCGGCGGGAGACCGGGCGCTGCTGCTGCGGCACGGGAGCGGAAAATCGAGTGAAAGCGTCGCGTAAGATGCTTCATGGTGTGACCTCTCGAGACAGATTGCGATAGCGGCGGCGTCGGCTTATGGCGGGCTGGCGCCATTCGGTCGACGTTCAGTCCTGAAGCGGTTCGACACTCGAACCAATTCAAGGTGCCGAAAGATCGCGAGCGTTTGTTGAGGATGGGACGCTACTAGAGCGGTGCGGATGAAGAATACGCCGCGCCATGCCGTGCCGCGCCGTGCCGCGCCGTGCGAGGCGAGGCGCGGCGAGCACCCAGTCGCGGGCTGCCGCGAACAAGGGTGCCGCTTGCGCCGTGGCGAGCTGTCAGTCTCAGGCTGTGGCTGCGGACTGGGATTTCCGGTTGCTTCTCGACAGTCCGGATCGACGCAGCAACGAGCGGCCCAGCGTGATCCCCGGCTTTTCAATGAATCTGAAAGTCATTGACGACAGGCCGGTGACCAGCAGCGCTGCCAGCAATACGACACACCAGTATTGTGTTGCAGACTCAAGCGCGAAAGCCCTCAGCCAGGCGTTTGCAAAGATAAAGTGCAAGCATATGCCATGGGTGAGGTAAATGCTGTAGCTGATCGTCCCGAGGCGTTGCGCAGCCCGCGTCTTCAATAGTCCGAACAGGTCGCAGCCATTCATGATCAGGAAAAACAGGGCCGCTAGCAGGATGCTTTGAATCACAAGGTGGGCGGCCACAACGCCGAAGTAAACGACAAGCATCAGTCCCGCCGCAGCAATCGACTGCATGCTGGCGGAGCCGGTTCGCCTGAGGGGGTATTCAGGTGACGCCGCAAAGATCATACCAATGCTGAATAACAGAAAATATAGTGCGCCTGAGAATACGTGGAACAACAAGAGGGACGCGGATGCGATGAGGATTCCGACCGGGAAAATAGGGCGTAGCTTTCTGGAAAAGGCAAGCAATGAGGTCGCCGCAAGCGAAAAATAAAAATACCATTCCCATTGAAGTGTCCAGACCATGCCGAACATGACCGGTGGGCCGCCGTACCCGTTGATCCAGACGTTTGCCCCCAGTCCGAGGAGCATCCAGTTGCATACTTCTTTGATAAGCTGCAGCGCAGTCACGTTCAGGTGCGGTCCGGTTACCGTCAGAACGATCAGGAACATGACGCCAGCGACAAAATAGTACAAAGGCGCGATGCGGAACAGCCGGGCGGTATAGAGCGACAGCAGATATCGTCCATATTCTCCGCGGGTTTTGATGTTGTCGCCCGCCGCTATGGCTTTTCCCCAGAAAAGGTAGGCGGTAATGATGAAAAACAGCGCAACGCCGATATTGCCGAGTTGATTGAAAAACACACTCGGCCCCGCTCCCCATTGATCATGTAACAGGTAAGCATGGTACGCGGTCGCGTGGGCAAAAAAGACGCCCAGTGCAAGGAACCCGCGCAAGCCGTCGATTGTGTGCGAGCGGGCATCCGTTTTCGCGGCGGGCTCGTCAAGAAACGTGAAGTGGCGAGATGAAAAGAGCCACAGGAGCACAGCGAGGACTGGTATGACGTACCACGGCCCGTGGATTTCGGCGTCAATCAACTCTGAGCCCATGCGATTCCCCTTTTGATCTACCCCGGATTGCCTGGAAACGAGAAATTCATGATTGCGCCATAGCGGCTTCTTAGCGAGGCGAATTCTTCGTTGATGTATCTGGAGCAATCCGTTCGTTTCTTGAAATCAATAAGATAACGTTGCTGGAAAAAATGATCAGGATTGTAATAACTCTGATCGAGAATGATTCCATCGGTTGTGAAGCATAGGACGTAATCTCCGAATCGCGACGAGAGTGGCTGGACCGGTTCGATGACCCCTATCACGTCTTTGTCGACAATCAGCTTTCCTCTGTCCACAACGAAGTAGTCCAGCTTGAGATTGTCGATGAAATCGCGTCCTCGGTCGGCTCGCATTGCCTGGTAATAGGAATACGGTCCTACCAGGCCCTCCGTATGGATGAAGCGGTAGTCGTTTCCAAGGAAAAAGCCAAACGATCCCGCGCGGTCGCCCATTGCAAAAAATGATCCTGGCTTGATATTTTGCGTACGTAAATAGGAGACGAGCTGGACGTTCTCGCGCGCAGCAGTGGGGTGTTGCTGAGGGGCATCCGTAAATTGAGTTAGCGTCGCAATTCTGTGAAATGCAAAGCCGAGCGACGGCTTTGATAAATATATGAGTGCTACGCCAATTATAAAAAATGAAAGAATGGATGTGCTGGGAGTTGCTGTGCAGTGGGTTTTTATGATAAATACTGCTTCAAGAATAAGATAGTACGTCAGGAGCAGGATGGGCCAATAGTACCATCCCCAGACGGACCATCCGGAGTTGATCGAATAATATGCTGCGCACATCAGGGCGGCGACTAGCGTGATGGTGATCTCTTTGAGATATCTGAGCTGAAACGATTTTATTTTAAAAAAGAGGTAGGCGAGAATTCCAGCAATAATAGGAATTGCACCTTTGATGGATGAAAAATAAGTTGCTCCCGTCGCGAGATTTTCGCCCTTTACGTTGCCAATCGCTTTCGCCAGTCCGGATACAGGGACGGCCGTTCCGAAGTAATGGAGGTTGAATGCGCAATAAAGCAGGATTGGCGGAACGATTATAATGTATTTTCTAAAATCTATTTTCTTGTTCTTGATGAGATCGAATATATCGCTGGCAACGATCAGGGATAGCGCGTCGAGTCGGGCAAAGAACAGGGCAGATCCGAACACTCCTTTCCAGCGCCATTTCCTTGTGTTCATGTAAAGAATGAAGAGAAATGGAATCATCGTGGTTTCCATTCCAACTGCCATCACGTGAAAGAACAGCGCTGTGCAGGTGACTGCGGGGAAGACTGTGCCGTATCGAATTTTCGACGCGAGGCAGAACAGCAGAATGAATACAAATGACAGTGTATAGATCTGCACGACCATGGCCTTGCTGGCCGTACCAAACAGCAAGGCTGAGCCCGATAGCAGGACGATCCACAATGGCTGATACCCATTTGTTTCGAACGGGGGCAGAAAAGAGCTGCTGCCATGGTCGACCAGGTTCCTGGCGATTCCCAGGTAGTAGTATGCGTCGTCAACGATAATGTCCACCCAGGCGAGAGGCGGGAACTTGTCTATCACCACCAGTCCAGCCACAAGAATTGCCAGCACCCCGATGACTGACGCAAGATCGATGGCTTCGATCGATCTTGCGATGTATTTAGCCGGTAGCTTCATGTTCTGATTCGGTCGGTATCCGTAACGGGATTGCGCGCGCCAGCTCCCGCCCCGGAGCGAGGAGCGCGATCGCTAGCGAGTCGATCATCCGCGGCAGCACGGTGCTCCGGGCACAGGAGCATGCCGCAATCCTCGTATCGCCACCGAAGCGTCAAAGCAAATGGCACGATGAAATGCATTGCAGCCAATCTTAGGTTAGCGGTCCCTCGTCCATTGTTCGCCCGGTAACACACGCGGATTGAATGGGGAGTGAGTAAGCGCCGGGGGACGCCTGGCAACGCCCCGCCAGGGAACCGCGCCATGCGGAGTCGCGCAGAGGTCTGCAGCCAATGTGGGGGGGCGAACAAACCTTCGGGGCGATCTCGACTACATTGATTCGCAATATCCAGGGCCGGCGCGTAAGCGACCGATGTTCTGGTTTTGTGGTTGCTTGTCTCAAAGAGGCGAATCATGAACTATATCGGCCGCGAACACCTGCTTGATGCGCCTCTATTGCGGGAGCGGCGTTCGGAGCTGTCAGCCTCTGCCGAAACTCGAATCGCTTCGTTACCGATTGCGAAGGACGATTCCGCAGGCACTCCGCTGCTGTCGCTCGTCGTACCTTTCTATGACGAAGAGGAGATGATCGGACAGTTTTTCGATGCCACGCTACCAGTGCTGGAGGCACTTGAGAATCTGCGCTTCGAGGTGGTTTGTGTGAATGACGGAAGTCGCGATAGCACGTTGCGCAGGCTGCTAGCGCGATCGGATGCCGATGGCCGCATCCGGGTGATCGACCTGACCCGCAACTTCGGCAAAGAGGCTGCATTATCCGCGGGCCTGGATGAAGCGACCGGCGACATCCTCATTCCATTCGACGCCGACTTGCAAGACCCGCCCAATGTCATCACGAGGCTCGTCGAAAAATGGCGAGAGGGCAACGACGTCGTGCTGGCGAGACGAAGCAACCGCGATTCGGATTCCTATCTGAAGCGGCGAACCGCAGCACTGTTTTACCGCATGCACAATGCTGTTTGCGATACCCACATCCCTGAGAACGTCGGAGACTTTCGGCTGATCACACGTGAGGTCGCCGATGCATTGAGAAGCTTGCCTGAAACACGACGTTTCATGAAAGGCCTGTTCGCCTGGGTCGGTTATCGAACGGCGGTGGTGGACTACGTTCGCGAGCCGCGCGCTGCCGGCAAGACCAAGTTTTCGGGGTGGAAGTTATGGAACTTCGCCCTGGAAGGATTCACGAGTTTCAGTACGCTGCCGCTGCGCGTCTGGACCTATATCGGTAGCGCCGTTGCTTTCACCGCCTTCCTCTACGCGGCGTTTCTTATTGCGCGAACCCTGATTCAAGGCGTCGCGGTGCCGGGCTACGCGTCCATTCTGACGGTTGTGCTGTTGCTGGGCGGCGTGCAACTGATCGGCATCGGCGTGCTTGGCGAGTATATCGGGCGTATCTACGCCGAATCCAAAAAGCGCCCTGTGTATCTGGTCAAAGATCGTTACCAGAACGCCGGTGCGAGCAATGCCTGAAGCGTGGCTGGCCGCAAGGTGTATCGCCTATGCCGGGGGGATCGGGGCATAGGCTCTGCGGGGCACTGGGGCTCAACCGCAGCTCGCTAACTGACCTGTTTGGCCAATCCGGCCTGGACGTTCATGCAGCGGCGCAGTCCCACTAGCGCCGAACGGTAGGGGCCACTCGGCCCGCGCTGGATGTCAGTCAGTCTCTACCCGCCTGTGCAAACTTCTCTTTCCACGCCATTGCCACCAGTTCCAGGTAGGTCCGCTCCCTGATCTGAATGGCCCACTTTCCCCTGGAGAGCGGCAACTCAATGAACGGCACGTCGTGAACCGGTTCAGACGTCGCGCCATCCGTGCTCGTTCCTTTGGCGTCGAGAAATGGCGTGTAAAACTGATTCACTCGGATGACACCGGCAGATTCGCAGCTCGCGTCGATCTCGAGTGTGCGGAAATAAGCCGTCTGCGAGACTGGCTGGAACGTGCAGCCTCCCATGCCTTCGACCAGGGCGCGCCGCGCAGGGAGAATAGAGCCGGCCTTGACCGCCAGTATGTTAGGGGTAGCCGCAAGCTGGCCCTGGTAGCGGGCTGGAAAGTACTCGCCGCCCGCATCGGGTCCAGGCCCGGTTGAGGGTATTTCATGACGAAGTTCGCCAAGCGGGATGACGGTAAAGACCCGCTCCAGGTGCAATAAGAGTCCCCCGGTATTCAGGACGGTGACAGTGAGGAGGCCGATTTGCATGTAACGCTTTGCCGTTGGGGGCAGTTGCTCGATCATCCCCGCAAAGGCCACGAAAATCATCGGCGTCGTAATGGACAGGAGTCGCCAGGGGAACTGCACGAAATCGAGTAAATCGGTGGATCTCCACAGCGGTGCAGCGAGGCGAGTCATCAGCAGAAGAAGGATGAATGCACTCAAGCCCAAGGTGATCACCAGCGTCGCACGGCGATCCTTCCTATACCAGCATTGGAGTGCCAGTCCAAGCAACAATGCAGAGACGGGCCAGGCGAACCATGATCCAGGGTTCGGCGAAAAAATGCGTAGAGGCGCGACGGCGTTTTCAGCCGGCAAGCCGTGCAAGCGGGCTTGGGCGGGACAAAAATAGGCGCCCCAGGTGGCGAACGGAACATAGATCAGGACGCCGAACGTCAGCAGCGCACCACCGGCGACTGCCAGCAGGACCATCCCTCGTGCCGGCGACTTCCACAGCAGGTAAAGCGCGAAGATGAGCAACATGCCCGTCGCTGCGAGGAATGTGACGAGATGAGCGAGCGCAAGCAAGATTAGCAGCATCAGTAGTTTGACGGCCGGCCATGTCTTTGCTTCCAGCTTGAGCAGGTCGATGGTGAGCGAGATTCCAAGAGGAATCAGGGCCATTGCCGAATACTCGGCTACTGCGCCGCGTTCTGCCAGGCAAACAAGCGCATAGGGCGACACAACGCATGCGATGGCGATGACGATGCGTGAGCTCCGGTCGGCGTCAAGTTGTGCCGCGCATCGGTAAATGCCGTAAAACATAACGGTCGAGAAAGCGAGGATGGCGAGGCGAAATCCAGTGACAACGTCGCCTGTCGCAAGCGTCAGTGCAGCCGCCACCAGATTGAATAGCTTGTGGTAAAAAAACGGGACCGGCGAGCCAAAACCATTTGCATCGCCCGGGGTCCAGACCGGAAACAGGTCGCCTGCTTTCAGGGCATTTGCCCATATTTCGACGTGCGAAAACGAAATATAGGTATCGTGGCCGTCAAGAAAGGGGCCAAGCATTATCCCGGCGCAGTAGGCGAGCAGAAGCACGCCCGCGAAACTGGCGGCAGCATTGGGACTGACGAAGGTGCGCTTTAGCGTGCGCGCGGCTGTCGCAGTCATTTTTCGGCAAACAACGTGATCCGGGTTCCGGCGAAATCAACCGACGATACAGGTTCTCCGCGCTCCCGGTACAGTTCGCTATTGACGACATTCAGCTTGGCGTCGGGACCGCTCCAGTCGCCGACAAACCACACCTTCCGGTGTTGGGAGAGCATGCGGGCGATCTCGCCGCGGTCGCTTTCGATAGCGGCCGGCGCTCCTTTGTTACTGCCCAGATAAGGACGCGCCATGGCGACCGCAGGATACTTCGCCGGCACCGTAGCGATTTCGAGCGGCGTGGGCAAGGCGCGCGTGTAGTAATTCAGTCCGACTTCCAGTTCGTTCGGATAGACCAGCACGAGGTCGCCCGGCTGATAGTTTGACGCCAGATAATGCACCGCTCCGCGGAGATCCTGGGTGTTGGACCTGAAATACGCCACGTCTTGTCCGACACAGAGGATGACCAGAACCGCCAGCACGGCAAGCCTGATCTTCTCCATTTTTCCAGGCAGAAACAGGCCGAAGGCCACCAGAAACAGAAAGACCGGCGCCATCCATTCAAATGTGCGGACCACAAAAATTGGCGTGAACAGATACGAGACAATAAAAATGGACAGCACTGGAATAAACAATATGGCAGCCGCATATAACGCAAATGGTTTGCGCGTTTTGTAGAGCTGGAGCCACCCGAGCGCTGCGACGACAATGGCCGGAACAAATGCGAATTTTCCGCCAGCCGCCAATGTGTATGGCCAGGTGATCATCTTGGGCGAAATAGTGACCCAGAACGATGCTGCAACGGTCCTGGATTCAATGAGCAGGATTGGAATGCAGGGGCTCCAGACGAGCAGGGCCACTAGCAGGCCTTTTGCTGCCAGCATCAGGTCGTGGCGCTTATAGGCAGAAAACAGGCTGATTGCTGCGAAAATTCCCAGCCAGTTTCCAAATATGATGAATGGGCTGGTGTTATGCAGCCACAGGGTTGCGCCCGCAAAGATGCCCGAAGCGATATACAGCCCTCTCGCTCCATGTATTTCGGGTTTGTCACGTTTTTCCAGCAACATTCGTTGCAACAGAATCACTGACATCAATATCATCAGCGTACAGAATAGCGTTTGCAGCGCGTATGCGCGCGCCTGTTGCGCATATTCAATACTTCCCTGGTTTAGTGCGAGGAGCAGGCTTGCGACAATGCCAATCCGGTCGTAACGCTTGCCAAATCCTGATAGTCGCGGCGCGTATCCGGTGATGGCCACGGTCATCAGACTTGCCACGGCAGACAGCGAGCGCATGCCTGCCTCGGACGTTCCCGCCATCATCGTCCAGATTTTTAGCAGGGAGTAGTAAAACGGCGGATGAGTTTCGTAAAGCGGCGTCTTCGTCCACAAATCCCACCATGAAAGGCTGGAAAACCAGTAGCTATATGCTTCGTCCATCCAGACCGAGCGGCCTGACAGCGTGGGTAAGCGAAACAGAAAGGCTAGCAGCACGATCACACCGATCGCCGCCGGCAACCAGTCGACCGTTTTCGTTGTTTCGTTGAACCCGCCGCGCGTCACCTTGCGTCCGAAGCCCGTTTCGTTTCTATTGTTGTCATCCGCATGTTTCTTTGCGGTTGTTTCTGTTGATTCAACGTGCATCATGTCGGGAACCCCGTGCGGATGTGTGCGACGCAGCGCGGCGCCGGTTTCTGTCCGGTGCTGTACGACGGAGGGCGTTCCGGCCGGTGCGGCGGGATAGCGACTCTATAATAAGGCATCCTCATTTATTGGCCGTCCGCTTGATGTGAATCGACATCGTCCGGCCTGCCATGGCGCGGCGCGAGTGAGCCGATCGGCCCGGCTGCGCGTGACTGCACCGCGCTCATAGCGGATCGCCCGACGGGTGCTTTGATGACGAATTCTGCCAGCCGCCAGGCGCAAAGTTTGTGCGTCTCCGCACCCACCCGGGCGCGCGACCGGTGCCCGTCCCAGCGACGCCGGAGCCGCCAATGCTGTACCGCAGCAAGGCCGTTGAGTGGGCTACGGTGACGAGCGCTGGACCTCAATGTCCCGGCGCGAGTACCATAAACCGCCTATTCACTCCCAAAGCGAAGTTTGAGGGGTACTTTTCAACGGATTCTTCTGATGAGGCGACCATGGAAATTCGGTTTCCCGCGGACGCACCCGCTTACCGCGATTCCAATCTGACTGTCGTATTCCGCGCGCTGGTAGATGGCGAAGCGGTGCCATGCGCGATCTCGGTCGAAGCGCTCGAGGACCATTTCGGCGCACGCTCCGAAGATCGTGAAGGCTGGATGCGTGCGTTCGACGCGGGGCGCGGACACATCGAAGCGGTGGCGCGCGAGCATCTGCAGATCAGCAAGGGCACGCCCGTGCTGCTGAAGAGCGGGCACTTTCCGCCGGGCAACGTAGAGGACGTGTAAGGGGGGCGGGGCTGTACCCGGCAAGCCGCCGCCGGACGCACACACACGCGGCACGCTGCCGCATCAGGCGGCTACCTTCAGCGCATCTTTGGCCGCCTCGAATGCGAGGCGAATCCCTTCCTCATACGAAGTCTTCCTGATGGGCCCGATCAACCCTTGCAACGCGCTGTCGTCGAGCACGAACGGCTCGCTCATCAGGTAATTCATCTCGACCATTTCGCGCAGTATCGGATTGAACAGGCCGAGCACACGCAGCATCGGCTTGCCGACGACCATCAGCCTCGGTTCGCGACCGGCTAGCGCGTACGCTTTGGCGGCCACCTCGCGCTGGGTGATCGTGCCGGCGCCGGCAAGGTGCAACCAGCGGCCGTAGGCCTGCGGCGTGCGAGTGAGCGTCTCCACTACCGGGCCGACATCCGGCACGAACACGAATTCATGCGGCACGTCGATCGGGCCGATCATCTGGGCACGCGTGCCACGCGCCGCGCCCTCGAAGACGCCGTTCAGAAAGCTGCGTTCGATGCGCGGGCCGTAGAAGTCGGGCAGGCGCAGCACGAGCGTGGAGAGTCCGTCGCGGCCATGCGCGTCGAGCACCAGATTCTCCTGGGCGAGCCGCATGCGGCCTTTGAAGGTATGCGGTTCGCGCGGATGCGTTTCCGTGACCGGATTGCTGCGCGCGTGGCCATAGGGGTAGACGGTGCCGATCAGGATCAGGCGTTCGACGCCGGCCGCGCGCAAGCCGGCCAGCGTTTTTTCCATCAAGGGTGGATGCGTTTCGAACTGGTTGTAGGGCACACCGACCAGATACACGGCGGTCTGCAAGCCTCGCGCCGCCGCCGCAATCGAAGCCGGCTCATCGGGATTCCACGTGGCGATCTCCGCACGCGGATCCTGGCTGAAGGCCGCTTGCAGCGCACTGTGCGAGCGCCCGATGACCCGGTAATCGCGGCCGGCGGCGCCGAGCGCGCCCGCAATGCTTTGCCCGATAGCCCCGGCAGCACCGAACAGGCCGACTTTTCCTGCGTTCTCCATGACAACTCCTTGAAAGCGTGACTGACCGGCAGGGACCGGTCAGTGACTGAATGAAATTTTATGAACATCGTTTAGTGAATGGTGTTCAGTTTAATTTGACTTTTCAGTTTGTCAACCGGAAAATGCGTCACATGGGAATAACTGAACGTAAGACTCGCCAGAAGCAGGCGCTGCGCGAACGCATCCTCGATGCGGCGCGGCGTATCGTGATTCGCGAAGGCTTTGCTGCGCTATCGATGCGCAAGATTGCCGACGCCATCGAATATTCACCGGCCACGCTGTATCTGCACTTCGAGAGCCGGGACGAGATCGCGCGCGCGCTCTGCGCGGAGGGCTACGCGCAACTGCTTGCCAGCTTCGAGCCGCTCGCGCAGATCGCCGACCCGGCCGAGCGCCTCAAGGGGCTGGCTCGCGCGTATATCGCCTTTGGTGTTGCGCATCCGCAGACCTACCGCCTGATCTTCATGGAAGATCCGACCTACATGAGCGCGGCGCTCGGTAGCGGGGGACATGGGGACACAGGCGCCGCCAAGGGGGGCACTAATGAGGCAGGCACGCAGCTCATCAATCCTGCTGAGGGCGACGACTCCAGCGACGCAGCGATGCGTTTGATGGTCGGCTCGCTCGAAGAGCTGCGAGCGGCCGGGCGTCTGCCGGCCTCGGCGGATGGCGCGGTCTGGGCGCAGGCCTTGTGGGCGACGATGCATGGCATCGTGGCGCTCAATCTGACCTGTCCGGTGTTCCCGACAGCTCCGCTGGATAGCGTCATCGACGCCGCGCTGGAAGCGTGGTTCGGCGCCCGCGCGCCCGCGTCCGCAGTGGCCGATGCCACCACCGGCACCACCGCAAGCACGCGGCCCGCGCGTGCGCGCCGCCCGGCTGCGAAGCCGAAAACCGCCGGCGCGTGATAACGTTCATCCTCCAACCGACCCTTGCTTCTTCAACCGCTAAGCCATGTCTACTTCTGAAGCATCTGCTGTCAGTAACGAAGTCACCACCTACATCGCCAATCGCATCGGTTTTATCGAACTGGAGCGCCCGCAAGCCTTGAACGCGCTGTCGACCGGCATGATCCGGGCGATGCTTGCCGCGCTCGAGGCCTGGCGCGAAGATCCTGGTGTACTCGCGGTGGTGGTGCGCAGCGCGCATCCGCGCGCGTTCTGCGCGGGCGGCGATGTCCGCTTCCTGTACGAGACGGTTCAGCGCGGCGACGACGTGGCGCGCGATACGTTCTTTATCGAGGAATACCGTCTCGATCACGTCATCTTCACTTACCCGAAGCCCTACATCGCCTTGATGAACGGCGTCGTGATGGGCGGCGGCATGGGGATTTCGCAAGGCGCCCACCGTACGGGCGGCTTGCGTGTGGTCACCGGCTCGACCCGTATGGCGATGCCGGAGACGCGCATCGGGCTTTTCCCCGATGTCGGCGCGGGCTGGTTCCTTGCGCGCACGCCGGGCGCCCTCGGCCGCTATCTGGCCGTAACCGGCCAGACCATCGGCCCGGCTGACGCACTCTACGCGGGGCTGGCCGACGTCTATATCGACGACGAAGCGTTGCCCGCGCTGGTCGACACCCTGTGTAAAGAGGTGTTCGAGCATGGCGCGGACGTGGTGGCGTGCGTGGAGCGCGAAACGGCTGCCTACAAGGTCGCGCCGACCCCCGACACCTCGGTGCTGGCGAGCACGCGTTCGTTCATCGACGGGCATTTTGCACTGCCGGATATCGCGCAGATTCTGGCTTCGCTGGAGGCGGAACAGGGCGGCTGCGAGGCCGCCGAATGGGCCGAGCAGACGATCGGCGTGCTGCGCGAGCGCTCGCCGCTGTCGATGGCCGTTTCGCTGGAGGTGGTGACGCGCGCGGAGGGGGCGATGGCGGATTGTCTGCGCCGCGATCTGGATCTGACGCGTTCGAGCTTTGAGCAGGGCGACGTGGTCGAAGGGATCCGCGCCCGCATCATCGACAAGGACAACGCGCCGCGCTGGCGCTTTGCCCGTATTGAAGACGTTAGCGCCGACGACGTCGCGCGGATGTTCGAAAGCCCCTGGTCGGCGGCAGAGCATCCGCTTGCGGATCTGCAGGGTTAAAGCACCGCATCGCCGAAGGGGACCGGCCGGCCCCCTTTAAGCCTCGTCTTCAGGCGCCATAAACGCGCGCATGAAGACGAGCGCACCCCATCCCCACATGGCATTGGCTGCGAAACCGACCGCAAGGCGCGGCAGCATGTTGCCGCTCGGCCAGATGCCGCGCAGCGGGTCGACCACGAACACGCTCGCTGCGGTGAGCGCGATGCCGCCGAACACGAACGCCTCGATCCACGGCGCACGGCGCTCGGGCGCGACGCGCAACAGCCACGCCATCAATACCGCCCACACGGCGCTCCAGATCGCATTCGCAATGAATTCGGGCAGGCCGAGCGGCTGGAACGGCGCGGTCGAGAAGCCGGCCAGATCGATCAGCCCGGCGGCGTGCAGCAACGCGAGTGTCGATTCGTGAAAGAACAATGAGGCCAGAAAACCGGACACGAACGGCAGGATGATTTTTTGCATGCGGTGCGGCGCCAAGGGCTCGGGCGGCGTAACAGGTGCGAAAAGATGCGAAATGCAACCCGGGCCGGATTATCGAAAGACGCGTCATTATATAGACGCTCTGTCCGATCCGAGGCGAGCCGCCGTATGCTACAGCGTCGGGCTAATCACGAAAGTGGAAAACCTAAGCTAAAAAAAATCGTTCAAAAGCCCGGGGCCGATCCATAGACTGCTTCTTCATGTAGACGGCATTGCCGCCGTCGCCCATTTATCGTGCGCCGTCGAGGTGCACGTTTCGTCAAGGGAAGCAGTCGCGATGTCCTGTTTGAAGCCGAACGCCATCCTTTCCGCTGCGGCGCCTTTGCGCTGTCGGCTCTGCTGCTAGGCCGCTGCTCGCACAACTCGCGCGGCTTGCGGTCCGCAAGACTTGCCGTCCCGATCTGTCGTTCGGAGCCAGGCCGCACGGCCGGGTGAAATTCTCCCTGTGAGCGCGCCGATCCGTTGGCCCCCGTCAATCCATCCAGTCTCGAACAAGCAGGAGCAGTCAATGAATGTGTTCTGGTTCATCCCGACTCACGGCGACAGCCGCTACCTCGGTACGTCCCAAGGCGCACGCGCAGCCGATTACGACTATTTCCAGCAGATCGCCGTCGCCGCCGACACGCTCGGCTACGAGGGCGTTTTGCTGCCCACCGGCCGTTCATGCGAAGACGCCTGGGTGGTCGCCTCGAGCCTGATCGCTGCGACGCGGCGCCTGAAGTTCCTCGTGGCGATCCGTCCGGGCATCACTTCGCCTGGACTCGCGGCGCGCATGGCGTCGACCTTCGACCGGCTCTCGGGAGGTCGTTTGCTGATCAACGTCGTGACGGGCGGCGACGCGGCCGAGCTGGAAGGCGACGGCGTGTTCGTCAGTCACGACACCCGCTATGAGATCACCGACGAGTTCCTGCACATCTGGCGTAAGACGCTCACCGCGGCGCACACCAACGATACGATCGACTTCGAGGGCAAGCATCTGAGCTCGAAGGGCGGCAAGCTGCTGTATCCGCCGGTGCAGAATCCGCATCCGCCGCTGTGGTTCGGCGGCTCGTCGCCGGCCGCGCATGAGATGGCCGGCGAGCATATCGACACCTATCTCACCTGGGGCGAACCGCCCGAGGCGGTGGCGAAGAAGATTGCCGACATTCGCGCCCGTGCCGACAAGCATGGCCGCAAGATCAAGTTCGGGATTCGCTTCCACGTGATCGTGCGCGAGACCGAAGAGGAAGCCTGGGCAGCGGCCGATAAGCTGATCAGCAAGCTCGACGACGAGACCATCGCTCGCGCTCAAGCCTCGTTTGCCAAGATGGATTCGGAAGGGCAGCGCCGCATGGCCGCGTTGCACGGCGGCAAGCGCGGCAGCCGTCAGGACCTCGAGGTCTATCCGAACGTATGGGCCGGAGTGGGGCTCGTGCGTGGCGGAGCGGGAACGGCGCTGGTCGGCAGTCCTGAACAGGTGGCGGAGCGCATGAAAGAGTACGCGGAGCTGGGTATCGAGACCTTCATCCTGTCCGGCTATCCGCATCTGGAAGAGTCGTACCGCTTTGCCGAACTGGTGTTTCCGCTGTTGCCGAACCGCAAGCGCACGAGCGCGAGCGGACCGCTCTCCGGGCCGTTCGGCGAGATCGTCGGCAACAACTATTTGCCGAAGGTCAGCGCAAGCTGATTGCGGCGGGGCGTGCTGGAACGTGCATCGACGGCGTGACGAAAAAGCGCCGGCCTGCCGCATGCTTCCGGCGCCCGCGGCCCCTGTTTGGACACCAAGTGGAGTAAGCGATCATGGCTCAATCCAATGCAACTGAAGGCACGTGGCGACGGCTCGGCGGACACCTTGCGCCGTGGGTCGCGCCGCTCGCGATCCTGCTCGCGTGGGAATTCGCTGCGCGCAGCGGCCTGCTCTCGACACGCGTGTTGCCGGAACCCCTCGCAGTGGTGAAGGCGGCGTGGTCGCTGATCCAGTCGGGCGAAATGTGGGCGGACGTCAAGGTCAGCACGTGGCGCGCGGTCTCGGGCTTCGCCGTGGGCGGCAGCATCGGCCTCGCGCTCGGCCTCGCGACGGGCCTTTTCAAGCCGATCGAGGTGGCGCTCGATTCGACCGTGCAGATGGTCCGCAATATCCCGGCGCTGGCGATGATCCCGCTCGTGATCCTGTGGTTCGGGATCGAAGAAGAGGCGAAGGTGTTCCTCGTCGCGCTCGGCGTGTTCTTTCCCATCTATGTGAATACCTTCCACGGCATCCGCTCGGTGGATGCCAACCTGATCGAAATGGCACGCAGCTATGGCGTGAAGGGCGTGCGGCTGTACTGGGACGTGATTCTGCCAGGCGCGCTGCCGTCGATCCTGGTCGGAGTGCGCTTTGCGTTCGGCCTGATGTGGGTCACGCTGATCGTCGCGGAAACGATCTCCGCGCAATCGGGCATCGGCTACATGACGATGAACGCCCGCGAATTCCTGCAGACCGATGTGGTGGTGGTCGGCATTCTGCTGTACGCCGGCCTGGGCAAGCTGGCTGACCTGCTGGCGAAGACGCTCGAGCGCGTAACGCTGCGCTGGCATCCGGCTTATCAACGAGGAGCGAAGGTATGAGCGCCACGACCTTTTCGACGAGCTTTGGCGGTATCGCGGGCGCCGATCTCGAGGCGGAACTGGCGCAGCCGCGCACGCTCGATCGCAATGCGGAAGAGGCTGCCGAGGGCGTGGCCGAGGGAGCGCGGATTCACGCTTCCGCAGCGCTGGCGCGGCAAACCCCGCGCAGCGCGGACCACGCGGTGGAGTTGCGCGGCGTCGGCAAGCAGTATGGCAAGCGCGCGGTGCTGAACGATTTCAATCTGTCGATCGAGCGCGGTAGTTTTGTGGCGATCGTCGGCCGCAGCGGCTGCGGCAAGTCCACTTTGCTAAGGCTCGTCGCCGGACTCGAAAAGCCGACTGCCGGCGTGCTCGAAAAACGCACCGAGGATGGCCAGCCACTCGACACCCGCATCATGTTTCAGGACGCGCGGCTGTTGCCGTGGAAGAGTGTGCTGCAGAACGTGATGCTCGGTCTGGGTCGCGGCGCGCGCGAGGATGCGCGTGCGGTGCTCGCCGAAGTCGGTCTGCTCGAGCGCGCCAACGACTGGCCGGCCCAGTTGTCCGGCGGCCAGCGTCAGCGGGTGGCGCTCGCGCGGGCGCTGGTGCACCGGCCGCAGTTGCTGCTGCTGGACGAGCCGCTTGGGGCGCTCGACGCGCTTACCCGTATTGAGATGCATGCGCTGATTGAACGCCTGTGGCGCGAACATCGCTTTACCGCGTTGCTCGTCACGCACGACGTGCATGAGGCCGTGGCGCTCGGCGACCGGATCCTGCTGATCGAAGAAGGGCGGATTGCGCTCGATCAACCCGTGCCGCTCGAGCGGCCTCGCGCGCGAGCCTCGGCGGGCTTTGCCGCGCTTGAAGAACATGTGCTGCAGCGGGTGTTGAAGACTGCGCCGAACGACGATGCACTGGCGCCCCGCGCAGCCGATTCCCTTGACGACGGCCGCATTGTGCGGCCGACCGAAGTCCGTTGGGCTGTCTGACCTTCTTTGCCTGGCCGCTTTTTATCGATCTACTGGAGTCACAAGATATGACCATTTCCGCAATCAACGTACGTAATCAGTTCAAAGGCAAGGTGAAGGAAATCATCCGCGGATCGGTCGTATCCGAAGTCGATGTCGAGACGCCGTTCGGCATCGTGACGTCTGTGATCACCACCCGTTCGGTCGACGAACTCGACCTGAAGGTCGGCTCGGAAGTGGTGGCGCTGGTGAAGTCGACGGAGGTGTCGATCGCACGCCTGTGAAGCCGCGCAGCGCGTGCCTTGTTGCACGCCGCCCGCCGGCGGTGCCGCCGTCCTGCTGGCGGTCACGCTAGTTTGCGGCGGCCTGCGGGTCTGTCCGCCTTAACGGCCCTTCTTGGTCGTCGGACATGGAAACGCCGCCTGCAGCGAGCGCAGGATGGCGAGACCGACCGGGAAATCATCGGACAGCCCTGGGTGATTGGTGAAAAACTCGTCGAGCAGCGGATACACCGTCTGCGGTCCGATGGGCAACTGCTCCGGCGGGCAGAAAAGCGGCGCACGCTTCTTCGCGATCAGATCGCCGTTAGCCCATCCCAGCTCATTCAATGCGCCCGTGATATAGGCGGCATACACCGAATTGTTGTCGACGTGTGCCCATTGCTTATATTGCTGGGCCGTCATCTCGGCGCTCGCGTTGAGCGTGAAACATGCCGTAAGCAAGCTCAGCGCAAGTGTTCGTATTCTTAACCGCATTGTTGCGTCCTCATACCCTGATGTTTAACCGCCTATTGTAGGTCAGGCGGCGGTTCTGTCGCAGCCGCGATAAAAAAGGCCCACCAGGGGAAGTGGGCCACAAGAGTGAGAAGTAAAAATCCTCTCAGGGAAGAGGAGCGCTTAGTGTAGGGCGTCGTGCGGTGAATTGGGTTTCAGGGGCGATTACATGCCTTACGGTTTCTAACGCGGTGGGAGGCGTTGGCTGGGTTGGGTTTTGTGTGGCGCGGATGGTGCGGGTGATGATGCATAACAGCTTGGATTGGTCTACGTATGTAGTAATCCTGAGTTAATCTCACGCCGGTTACTTCATGATTTCACTGCGGGAGAGAGGTCGGGAACATTATTTGCTGCCCATCTGGTTAGGGTTCGTTCAAGGGAGCGTTCGCAACATGCCGGACGCGAGAACGACCTGACCGTAGGGGGAGGAATAATGCGAAAAAGAGTTCTCAGTGGATTGCTGGCCGGCGCCGCGGGGTTGCTGGCGGTGCCCGGCCTGGCGTTCGCCCAGGCGCAGGCATACACCAATAGTCCGGTGAATCTATATGCCGGTCCAGCGGATGATTACCCCGCGGTGTCGCAGTTGCCGGCCGGTGCGCCGGTCACGGTGATGGGCTGCGTGAGCGGCTACACATGGTGCGACGTGGCGTTGCCGGATCTGCGGGGCTGGGTCTATGCAGGCAATCTTAGCTACCCGTATCAGGGTAGCAATGTGCCTATCCTGACCTACGGGACGGTGATCGGCCTGCCGGTGGTGACCTTCTCGATCGGCGCGTACTGGGGCAGCTATTACCGCGGACGGCCCTGGTACAACAATCAGGAGCATTGGGCGCATCATGCTCCACCGCCACCGGGGCCTCCGCCCGGGCGCGGCGGGCCACCGCCGGTGGCTCATGGCGGCCCGCCTCCGGCGCATGGCGGGCCTCCTCAGGGTCCGGGCAATCCGGCGCCGGCGCATGTCGCTCAGCCGCCGATGCATGCTGGTCCGCCACCCGGACATGGCGGCCCTCCACAGGAGCAACACGGTGCGCCACCACCCATGGCGCATGGCGCTCCACCGCAGCCCCATGGTGGTCCGCCGCCGGGCCACGGTGCTCCTCAGCCAGAGCACGGCGGAGGAGGCGGTGGACACGACGACCATGAGCAGCACAACTAGGGGATTGTTGGTGCGTGGAGATGGCGCGGAGGGCTGTCTCCCGAGTGACTTCGCTGAAGCGTTTTGATGCCGACACCTTCATTGCAACGGTGTCGCATAGCATCAATGCAATTGCGCACTACGCGATGAAGGCTGCAAGGTTAGAGATCAGCGGACGGCAGCCCGAATTCAATTCAGAAATTCGTTTTCCCATTCCGGCTAAAGGAACATGGAAAGAGGCACTGCGCTTGGGGAGGTGAAACGAAAGAAGAAAGTGGGGTGGCTGATGGGACTCGAACCCACGACGACAGGAATCACAATCCTGGACTCTACCAACTGAGCTACAGCCACCACTGGTACATCTATCTGCTTGGCTTGCCGAGAACTGGCTTGCCGATCAAGAAGCGAGATTATACAAACATGATTTGCGTTTGCCTAGCCCTTTATTCAAACATTTCTGTCGGCTCGCGCAGATGCTGTCTTGCTTCGTCGAAAATGGCGAGATCGCGTGCGGCCAGTTTCTTGTTGTCCGAGAGCACGCGGCGCCAGCCACGCGCACCCGCTACGCCGCGATAGAGTCCGAGTGCGTGACGCGTGATCGCGCCGAGGAAGGTGCCGCGCGCGAGTTCGGCTGCGCAATATTCGATCAGCTTTGCTTCGGCCTGCTCGCGCGTGAGCGGGACTTCGGTCGAGCCGTAGAAGCGCGCATCGACATCGGCCAGCACATACGGGTTGTGATAAGCCTCGCGGCCGAGCATCACGCCGTCGACGTGCTGCAGATGCATCTCGACCTCGTCGAGCGTCTTGATGCCGCCGTTGATGATGATCTCGAGCTGCGGGAAGTCGCGCTTCAACTGATACGCGTAGTCGTACTTGAGCGGCGGGATCTCGCGGTTCTCCTTGGGGCTGAGGCCCTTCAGAATCGCATTGCGCGCATGCACGATGAACACTTCGCAGCCGGCGTCCGCGATCGTGCCGACGAAGTCACGCACATAGCCGTATTCTTCCACTGCGTCGACACCGATCCGATGCTTCACCGTCACCGGCACCGACACCGCGTCGCGCATTGCCTTCACGCAATCGGCGACGAGCTGCGGCTCGTTCATCAGACATGCGCCGAAGGCGCCGCGCTGCACCCGCTCTGATGGGCAACCGCAGTTCAGGTTGATCTCGTCGTAGCCCCATTGCTCGCCGAGCTTTGCCGAGCGCGCGAGGTCGTCGGGTTCGCTGCCGCCCAGTTGCAGCGCGACCGGCGCTTCGTCTGGGGTGAACGCCAGATGCCGCGGCACGTCGCCGTGCAGCAGCGCGCCGGTCGTCACCATCTCCGTATAGAGCCAGGTGTGGCGCGACAACGTGCGATGCAGCGAACGGCAGTGGCGATCGGTCCAGTCCATCATCGGAGCGACCGAGACGCGACGGGGATTGGCGGGTAGAGCGAGGGACATGTAAGAACGGCCGGCGGCATGAATCAAACCGCAATTTTACCGCAAGCGGGCGCTTGCCCTGCCGTGCTTGCCCGGGACCGCAAGTGAGCGGGTTCGTGCAGGCATGTGACAAACAGAAGAAGGGCCAGAAGAAAATCGGCAGGGTCTGCCGAGCAGCCGTTCCTGACCCCATTGTCAACCCCACCAGACAAGGCGCAAGCGGATTGTTTCCATCTTGGGAATAGTAATTTCAGATTATCGGTACAAATTATTGATAGTAGGGGAATACACTTACTCCATCGACGTTGCAGACATACCGAACCGGCCCATGTCGCAACGCCTTCCTGAACCGAAGTCTGAAACGAATCCTGGAGTCATCATGAAGAACAAGCTTATCGCCGCTTTGCTGGTTGCCGCTTCCGCCACGCTCGCCGCGCCCGCTTTTGCTAGCGGCTATGGTCCGGCACCGTTCTACCGCCCGGCAGTCGGCGCACCGGCATCGCAACAAGGTCAGAACGCGCAGACCGTTGCTGCAGAGCACGGCGAGCAAGCCGGCAACGCATACGGCGGCGTGAACGCCAACTCGTCGCAATCGGGTGCCCGCCAGGCAGCCAACGGCCCGCAGTCGGTTTTCTTCGGCCACTAATCGGGACCGAGCCGGGCGTTCGTTACGAACGTCCAGCCACAACGCCAGATCGTGCAGGCATCCGTCTGCGCCATCTGGCGTTTTTCATGGTCCGGCGTATACGAACAAACGCGAACAAACGCGAACAAACGCGAACAAACGCGGACCAGGCGCGCCGGGATTGCCGCGCGGCCGGGTGGATCAATCGCAATCGCCAGACAAATACTGTCGGCCGTTGCAGGTGATCTCGACATCGCCGCTCGCCGCTTCCGTGGCGAGTCCCAGGCCGAGCAGTTCGGCGGTGATCGTGGGTGAGAGCGGCGGCGCAAGCTGACCGACGCCCACTTCGTTCAGCCGTCGCAACGCTTCGATGGCTTCTGGACTCAATGACTTCGACATGGCCGTCTCCGTCGTGGTACTCAATTCATCCTAGCACTTTCGATTGCCCCCGCAGGGACGGTTAACCCGCTCGATGCTTCAAACACCAGGTTCGCGCCATCTGTCCCTACGGCATCGTATTTCAAGCTGAGTGCCGCCCGATCTCCCGCGTCTTTGATTTCCCACCCCATTTTCTTTGCGTAACAGTTCGTGAAATTTGGAAATCAACTCATGGCGCATTCCTGCTAAGTTTCTCCTCCATGAGCAGGCCGTGAATCGCACGGTTTCGCGCGAAACGCGCAGTCCCCGTTTCGCCCGCTGCGTCTTTCAGTTTTCAGCAACGACATCTGGCCGTCCATGACGCACGATACACAGCCGGCTACCGCGGAAGAGTTGTTCGCCCGTGGCAATGCCTGCGCCGAACGCGGCGAGTTCGAGAACGCGCTCGACTGTTTTGAACAGGTTCGCCTCCAACGGCCCGCGGACCCGGGGGTGTACAACAACCTCGGTTCGACCTTTGTCAGGATGGAGCGCTTTCCGGAAGCCATGCAGTGCTACTGGCAGGCGCGCTCGCTCGACCCGAACAATGCCGATATCCATCACAACCTCGGCTGGGTTCTCGAGCAGATGCACCGCCTGGAAGAGGCGGTGCTCAGTTACCAGCAGGCGGTGCAGCTGGGTAAGCTCGTCGACGGTTCGTACAACAACATGGCGAACTGCCTGCAATCGCTTGGACGGTTCGACGAGGCCCATGCGGCCTACCGTCGTGCGATCGAGATTGCGCCGCAGAGCATGGTGTATTACCGGAATTTCGTGCAGTCGAAGCGCATGACGCCTGACGATCCGTGTTTCGTCTCGCTGCAGCAACTGGCTGGGCGTGCCGATTCGCTGAGCCCCGACGATCAGGCCCAGATGCATTTCGCCATGGGCCATGCGTTGGCCGATATGGGGCAGAACGATCGCTCGTTCGAGCATCTGCTGAAAGCCAATGCGATGTATCGCCATAGCGTCAACTACAACGAAGCGATGACGCTGGGCCTGTTCAACGATCTTCCGCAACTGCTGAGCGCAGACGTGTTGCGGGCAAAACGGGGCTTGGGCGATCCCGCCGATTCGCCGGTTTTTATTGTCGGCATGCCGCGCTCCGGTTCGACACTGATCGAACAGATTCTGGCAAGCCATCCGCAGGTATACGGCGCGGGTGAGCGGCCGGATTTCGGCAAGGCGCTGATGCAGGCTCTCGCCCGTAGCGACGCCGATCAGGAAAAGCTCAACTTCGACGCGATGCCCACGGTGACTTCCGCACAACTGGCTCCGCTCGGCGCCGACTACGTGCGGCGCATTCGCGCCGAGGTGCCGGATGCCTCGAGCTACCGGCGCATCACCGACAAGTACCCGTTCAATTTCATCAACGTTGGGTTGATCCATCTCGCGTTGCCGAATGCCCGTTTTATTCATAGCCGGCGCTCGCCGATTGAAACCTGCCTGTCGATTTACTCGCGGATTTTCCAGGACGTGCCGTTTGGCTATGACCTCGGCGAGCTGGGCCGGTACTACCGCGCTTACGACGCCTTGATGGCGCACTGGCGGCAGGCGTTGCCCGAAGGGGTGATGATCGAGGTGCAGTACGAGGACCTCGTCGACGACCTCGAGGGGAACGTGCGCCGCATGCTGGCGCACTGCGGACTCGATTGGGACGAGCGTTGTCTCGCGTTCCATCAGACGCGGCGCCAGGTCAATACGGCGAGTGCGTCGCAGGTGCGCAAGCCGCTGTTTCGCACTTCGCTGGAACGCTGGCGTCCCGCGGCCGAGCTGATTCAGCCGCTCTACGACGGGCTCGGGCCGGCGTTGCTTGACGCAGAGCGCAAGCGTGGTGCGGTATGACGCCGGCGCTGCACGGAAACAATCTGATTCGGAGTGCGATTGATGAAGCTCGTTGAGATGAACCGTAACGCCGGCGGTGCGGTGATCTGGATGACGGGGTCGTTCGACGCGCCCGTCGATCCCGATCTCTCGATCGAGACCGACCGGCTCAGCGTCGACGAAGGTGTCGGGCAACTGATTGCGTATCTGGCGGCCACTGGGGTCGTGCCTGGGACCTTGCCTGACGTGTCGCAAGAGAGCGGCTCGCGCTGGGAACCGCGGGCGCGCTTCGGCCGCTGAACTGCTGCGCAAGTCGAGGGGCTGGGTGGCGCCTCGACTTTCCTGGCAGCCCGTCTGCGGCTCCAGCAAAAAACTTCCCCCTTCGGTTCGTTTCCGCTATACCTTTCGACAACTCAAACGAGGGGGAGAGGTGACGGGGCGATGCCAACACTGCCGATAAGTAAAACAAAGCCGAATGTCGAAGCGCTTATCTGGGCGGCCGACATAGCCGGCACATTCGTATTTGCGGTCGAAGGGGCGGTCAGCGCGATGCGCGGCGGCCTCGATCTGCTGGGAGTGATGGTCGTATCGTTCGTGGCCGCGCTCGGCGGCGGCGTGATCCGCGACCTGCTGCTCGGCGCGACGCCGCCGAGCGCAATCCGAGACTGGCGCTATCCGGCCCTGACGTTTGCGGCAGGTCTGCTGACGTTCCTGTTTCATTCGCTCGCGCAGCCGGTGCCAGCCATGCTGGTCACCGTGCTCGACGCGGCGGGCCTTGCGCTATTTGCCGTCGCCGGTGTGGAGAAGGCGCTGCTCTACAAGATCCGCCCGTTTGTGGCGATGCTGATGGGCACCATCACGGGGGTGGGCGGCGGCGTGATCCGCGACATCCTGCTGGCCCGCGTGCCGTTGGTGCTGCATGCTGACATCTACGCGACGGCGGCCTTTTTCGGTGCGCTGGTGGTGGTCGTGGCGCGCCGCGCCGGACTAGCGCCAGGTTGGGCCGCGTTGGTGGGCGGCGTGGCGTGCTTCGCGTTGCGCTTGACGGCGGTCGCGTTCGGTTGGCATCTTCCCAAGGCGACAGGCTATTGAGCCGGGCAGTGGGGCGTACGCTCGGCCCGTTTCCGACTGCAACGAGTCATCTCACCGCACTTCAATGCACGCCGGCGCGCCGTTCCACGAAACGCCGCACATAATCGTCGGCCGGACGCGTGAGGATCTCGTTCGGCGTGCCTTCCTGCACCAGCGTGCCGTCGCGCAGGATCGCGATGCGGTTGCCGATGCGCAGCGCCTCGTCCAGATCGTGCGTGATGAACACAATCGTCTTGTTCAGCGTGGCCTGCAACTGCAGCAACTGGTCCTGCATTTCGGTGCGGATCAGCGGATCGAGCGCGGAGAACGCCTCGTCCATCAGCAGCACGTCGGTGTCGGCGGCCAGCGCCCGGGCGAGGCCCACGCGCTGGCGCATGCCGCCCGACAACTCGTCGGGGTAGTGCTCGCCATAGCCGTTCAGCCCCACCTTGCCGAGCCATGTGCGTGCCTTT
>NZ_FNCJ01000044.1 GCF_900100735.1 Paraburkholderia phenazinium
CCGGAACCGCCGCTGCCGGAACCGCCGCTGCCGGAACCGCCGCTGCCGGAACCGCCGCTGCCGGAACCGCCGCTGCCGGAACCGCCACTGCCGGAGCCACCACTGCCGGAGCCACCACTGCCGTGACCGCCGCTGCCGGAACCTCCACAGCTGGGACCACCGCTGCCGGAGCCACCGTTGCCGGACCCGCCGCTGCCGGAGCCACCACTGCCAGAACCACCACTGCCAGAACCACCACTGCCAGAACCACCACTGCCGGAGCCGCCACTGCCGGAGCCGCCACTGCCGGAGCCGCCACTGCCGGAGCCGCCACTGCCAGAGCCGCCACTGTTGCCGGACCCACTGCTGCCAGAGCCGCCACTACCCGAACCATGACTCCCCGAACCACCGCTGCCGGAGCCGCCACTGCCGGAGCCGCCACTGCCAGAGGTACCGCTGCCGGCACCGCCGCTACCTTTACCCGTGTTGCCAGCACCGCCAGATCCGGTACCGCCGGTTCCTCCGGCTCCCGTACTACCTGACCCTTGGCCTCCCTGCGCCAAGCCGCTCGGGCCACCCGGCGCGGTACCGGCGCCGAATGCGCTCTGCGGACCCACTGTCCCACCGACGCCCTCCGAATCCTGCCCACCACCGATCAACGCCTGCAGGCCACCGTCGTTCTTTCGGCAGCCGAGCGTCGCGGTCGCTGGACAATCTTGCGTCGGACCCTGCGCCAGCAGCAACTCCGGAGGACGGGCCTCGCTTGTCAAGATTGGCGCAATTTGCGTGGTGTTCAGATTCGACTGAGCACAAGCCATTCCCGCATATAAGGTCACTGCGGTTGCAATCGCCACCCTGAAAATTCCGATTGCGCTTAATGTATTTTTATAGCTCTTCATTGCAGACTCCTAAATCATTTATTCGGCGCCGTTTTAAGCGGTCGTTAGAATTTCTCTTATTTAAAAAAGGGGATTTTCCCGACCGTGCACGGCACAGCCGTGTTTCGTCCAGCCGGCCCAAAAAGCCGATCATTGAACGGATCTGGATATGACGGAATGTGATCCGCGCGTCGAGCACGTGTGTTTATAATGGTCCGACGAAATGGGATGCGTCCCGTCTTATGAAGACGCAAATCAACGGTATTTGAATAAAGATTGAAAGACTGTCCGCCAGCGCACACATGGAATGATTGAGAGTGGCTTCGGCTGCGGTGGGAGCGTGAAAAGTTTTTAAATCGTGCTAAATTTACCTTTCTAAAAATAAAATCGGTATATTCTGTCGGTAAATGTGAAATTAATTATTAATATATTATTATTACGTTAATGGTCGTCGCTGGCGGCGAATGCGTCGACAAGCACCGGTACCGTTCCGATCTCGAACACCGGGCCGACGCAAAGATTGTTGTGAAGAAGGAAGAAGGAAGAAGGAAGAAGGAAGAAGGAAGAAGGAAGAAGGAAGAATGAAGAAGGAAGAAGGAAGAAGGAAGAAGGAAGAAGGAAGAGGGCGTGTCCGGGGATGGGCTTGTATCTGACGCGCTGGACTCGACCGCCCAGCGGTTCATGCCACGTCGTTTCCTCGGCGATATTGGGCAGCTAAGCGTTAGCCCGAAGCTTTGCCGAAAGCGGCGCCCGCCACCAGAGCAACGCGGCAAAAAGAGCGGTCAACGCAGTGAGACACAACAGCCTGGGCTGACCGGCGCCTATCGTCGGCGTCACAATGGTCACGATACTGAGGCTCAGATTGAGGCCGTTGTGGATCAACAGGTTTGAAAGAACGCTGTATCGGCCGCGGTGGTAGGCCCATGAGAACAGAAAGCGCGCTGCAATCGCCATCGCGAGGAAAATCGTGAAGGGGATGAACCGCTGCGACAGGCCAGGCACGTCGAGGAAGAACAGGGGTAAATGCCAAAGAGCCCATACGACACCCAGAACCCATGTAGCGAGGCGAAGTTCCAGCCGTCCGTCCAACGCGTCGGAGAGATAGGACCAGCCGAACTCCTCCGCAACCGGGCCACCGAGGACGAGTAACCACAAATAGGTCAACGGCAGGCCTGTCCAGGTGATGTGAAAGATCGGCAGTCCGCCCGATCTCTCAAACAGCGCAGCAGTTATGATTGCCAGAATGGGCAACGCAAGAACAGACGTGAGGAATACTGACCAGCCCATGCGCCATTCCAGAATGCGCCCGTAGAAACGCACAGCGCCGAGCAAGCCTCCTTCTAGCGCGGCGCACACCCCCGCTGCGATGAACGGACCGAAGGAGCCCGCGAGCACAAAGGGGATCAGCTCGTGTGCCGCCATGCCGCGCTCCCCGAAGTACCAGCAACCGATCCACGTTCCCCACGCGATCGCGAAGCTGACGATCAAATAAAGCGCGAGGTGGTGAGACTTCGTTCTGTTCGCCAGGTTCGTTGATGCGGGTAGACGGTTGCCGAAGAGGCGTGTTGCGCTCGCGTATTTTGTGTCTTGCACTTTATGCTCTCCATCATCGTTAGAATTGTCGACACCGCGTGCCAGCGTTCGAGCACACTGATTGTGTTATAGCGAAACGATCGGCCCGCCACGCAGCCGTTACGACGCTTCGCGGCCGCCCTGTTATGCGCTGGGCATGCCGCTATTGGCCCCGTGCGCCTGCTCGTTGCGATTGTAGTAGGTATCGAGGGCGCCCTCCGGTGCTTGAAGCTGCTGTTCCCATAGAGAAGTGAGAAAGAAACTGAGGACGCTCGGGGTGGCATCGAGCGGTCTATTTTTGAAAGAAGTCCTAATGATAAGACCTCGATCGTCGCTCCCAAGGTAACGCGTCGGGCGCAGATCGAACGCTTGTCAGGTTAAACCCCCAGACAAACCGCCCCGGCCGCGACAATCATGCATGCGAGCCAGCGCTTTCCACTTACCGCTTCGCGCAGAAACACCCGTCCGATCAGCACCGCGAACACCACGCTGGTTTCGCGCAACGCCGATACCGCGCCCATCGCGCCCGACTGCAGCGCCCAGATCACGATGCCATACGCCGCGATCGACACCAGTCCACCCACGAGCGAGGAGCCGACCGCCATGGGCGCCGCCCGCACGGGTGTCCACAACTCCGCTAGCCCGCGCATCGCGACGAACAGCAGCGGCATCAGCCAATAGAACAGGAACATCCACGCGGTGTAGGCGAGCGCCTCGCCGCCCGATAGTCGCACGCCGATACCGTCGATCACGGTATAGAGGGCGATCGTCGCGCCGGTCGCCAGCGCGGCCAGCGCACCCGTGCGTGACACGTGATGCCCCTGCAGCACGAGCGCGAGCGCAACGATACCGCCCGATATCATCGCGATCCCGAGAGCATGCAAGGGGCCGATCGACTCATGCGCGAACAGCGCCGCGCCGAGCGTAACGAGCAGCGGTGAGGAGCCGCGCGCGATCGGATACGCTTGCGCCAGATCGCTGCGACGGTACGCCCGTACGAGGCTCACGTTGTAGACGATATGCACAAGCCCAGATGCGACGATGTACGGCCAGGCCGCGTAGGCCGGCAACGGCGTGAACAGGACGACAAGTGTCGAAACCGCCGCGATGGCGATGCTCATCCACGTCATGGACAGGAACCGGTCGTCGTTGCCATGCAGCATTGCGTTCCAGCTCGCGTGGAGCAGGGCGGCAAGAAGGACGAGACCGCCGGTATAACTGAGCATGGGGATTCCGGGCCGAAAAGGAGGGCAATAAGAAGGATATCTATCTTGTCGCCCCCATACAAACCAGATAAATTGCCTCTTCGGGTTAGATAAACTATTGCGATGAAGCGGATACTGCCTCCACTCAATGCATTGCGCGCCTTCGAGGCCGCAGGCCGCCTCGGCAGCTTCAAGGAAGCCGCGGTGGAACTGCACGTGACGCACGGTGCGGTAAGCCAGCAGGTGCGGTTGCTCGAGGAGTGGCTTGGCGCATCGTTGTTTGAACGGCGCAACCGGCGCGTGGTGCTGACTCCAGCGGCGAAGCCCTACCTGGCGGAAATTGGCACCTTGTTCGAGCAGCTCGCGCAGGCAACTGCCGGATTTGGCTTCCCCGAAGCGGTTTCGCGGGCACTATTGGTGAACGCACCCGCAACATTCACATTGCGCTGGCTGGTACCGAGACTGGCGAAGTTCCGCGCCGGACATCCCCTCGTCGAGGTCAAGGTGGAGACCTCGAACGAACCGGTGGAGAGTCTGAAAGAGACCTATGACATCATCATCCGGGGCGGGCCGGACACGTTCTATGGCTACTCGATGCAGCCTTTCCTTTCCGAGGAGCGGATCCCGGTCTGCAGTCCGGCGCTGTTGCAGCAACTGCCGCTTCGCATGCCAGACGATCTGCGGCAGCATACGTTGCTGCATACGTCGAGTCTTCCGCGGCTTTGGCCGGATTGGCTGGCGAGCGCAAAGATTCCTGAACTCAGGCCCGCCGCCGCTCTGACCTTTGACCACTTCTATCTGACGTTGCAAGCTGCCATCGACGGGATAGGCATCGCGATGGGACCGACTGCGCTGGTTTCCGACGATCTGGCGGCTAGCCGGCTTGTCGCCCCGTTCTCCGCTCCTCGTCTGCCGTCGCGCAGCTATTGCACGTACGTTCCAGATGGGAAGTCTGAGGATGAGCTGGTCGTGCTATTCCGCTTATGGCTCGAACGCGAGGGGAGGCATTCACAAAGGCAGACGCCCCTTTAATTCGAACTCGCCGCATACGAGCCAGTCCCTCCGGTGCGCTGTTCGTGGCGGACAAGGACACCGGGTTGCGCTATTTGATCGTATCGGCGGCGACCTTGCATACGGCAGCGTCCTGATCGCCTGTGCCGCCACTACAGCCGATTGCGCCGACAAGCTTGCCGCCTTCGATGAGCGGAAACCCTCCCGGCGATGCCACCAGCCCCGCATCCAGGGTGTTCACGTAGGCATGTCCAGTCTCAAACTGGTTATAGAAGACCCGGGTCTCACGACGAAATCTGGCCGACGTGCGCGCTTTGTTCTGCGATATCGTGATCGACGCGTACTGCGCACCATCCATTCGTTCGAATGCGAGGAGTTCGCCATGCGTGTCGACCACCGCAACGTTCATTTTCCAGTCGCGTTTCATCGCTTCGGTTTCTGCAATCGCAAGCAGCTTCTTCGCGGTGTCCAGACCGATCGAAGTGCCATAGGGAATGTCGAATGGCATCTTGTCGGGCGTTCCACCCGCGGGAGGCTGTGAGGCAGGGGTTTGCGCTGCCGCGGCGGTTGCTACGACAAGACAGGCAGTGCACGTTATCTGGATCAGGTTTTGCATCGCACCATCTCCCATTGATTGGCCGGGGCGCGTGCATTGGGCTGCTGTTGGCGGTAGCAGTGAGCCGCCCGGCGACGTCACTAGACGACGATCCGGGAACGTCCTGGCGAGTATTGCCGAGCGTAGCTTGTTTGACTTTCATTCACAACACCACACTCGATTTCCAGATACTGTTTGCTGACCTGGCCCACGGGCAACCTCCGTCTCCCGGTAGGCATGCCAAGCCAATAAACTCGGCTCTCGATATCGAACGTATAACCAGGTCGTCACCATCGAAATAAATTGAGGATTACTGGTAGCTTCGAAATAGGTCGAGCCGACGCCACGCGAGCTTCCATATCGCGTTGCGTCATGTCGTATCGGCTCAGTGCAGGGCCGCCTCGGCGATGCCGGCGAGCGCGCAGAGAACGACGATGGCGAGCGGTGGAGTCTTCCAGCGGGTCAGGAGGAAAAAGCCAACGACTGCGACGGCAAAGTCGAGCTTCGAAAGCACCGCGCTTGTCCACACGGGCGAGTACAGCGCGGCGGCCAGCAACCCAACAACCGCAGCATTCACGCCTGCAAGCATTGCACCCATCGACGGGCGAGCGCGTAGCGCTTGCCAGTAAGGCAGCGCCGCAAGCACCAGTAGAAGGCCCGGCAAGAATATGCCAACGGTAGCGAGCAACGCGCCGGCCCAGTGATTCGGCGCTGCACTGCTCGTCCATCCGAGGAATGCCGCGAACGTGAACAAGGGACCCGGTATGGCCTGGGCGGCGCCGTAGCCTGCAAGAAAATCGTTCAACGAGATCCAACCCGTCGCGACGGTTTGTTGTTGCAGAAGCGGCAGCACGACATGACCGCCGCCGAACACAAGCGCACCCGAGCGATAGAACGCTTCGAGGACCGTGGCTGCCGCTCCCACGTGGAGTCCGGCCAGTACGGGAAGCCCGAACAGCAAGACGCAGAAGAGGACTAACGCGGAGGCGCCCACCGTGCGGGAAATGGGGAATTGCTGTGGGTGTTGTGGTGCTTGAGGGTAGTCTGGCGATCTCTTCGTCTCGCACAACGCGAGTCCGAGCATCGCGCCGAGGCCGATAACGATGAGTTGCGCATAGACGGTCGTCAGGATGCTAAGTACCGCAATGGCGATGAGCGCGATGGCAACACGGCGTTGATCCACACACAGGCGCCGCGCCATATCCCAAACGGCTTGAGCGACGACGGCGACAGCAACCAGCTTCAGTCCATGGATCAGGCCGCCGCCGACCGGGCCGCCCAGGCTCGGGGCAATGACAGCAAAGGCAAGCATCAGCAGGATTGAAGGTAGCGTGAATCCGCACCAGGCCGCGAGTCCCCCAAGCCACCCGGCGCGCAAAAGACCGATCGAGAATCCTGCCTGGCTGCTGGCAGGACCCGGAAGGAACTGACAAAGCCCGACCAGATCTGTGAAGGTTTCGTCATCAAGCCAGCGGCGCTGCTCGACGAATTCCCGGCGAAAGTATCCCAGATGCGCAATGGGACCGCCGAAGCTCGTCAGCCCCAGTTTGAGAAACACCGCGAGTACCTCCAGCGCAGAGCCCGAGCCCGTTCGAGGGCTCACTCTCCACACTGTATATCCTGCTTCGGCACGACAATAATGATTGGGTACGTCCCCCGCTCGAGTTCCACGCGCGCGACGACGGTCGTGGTCGTGCTGTCGCTGTCGTCGTATACGCTGACCTTTTCATGCTGAAGATTTGTGATGCCAGTACAGCCAGTTGCGCGACCGTCGTCGGAAATCTGGCATTGGATCGGGTTGTCCGCGAGGTAGCGATATTTATCCCTGCTCGGGGCCGCCAGGTATTCGCGAACGCTCTGCGCCGATCCACCGACACCGGTGACATACCCCATGGCGCAGTCCTGTTTGGCGGTATCGCTGCTTGCGGAGGTTTGGGCGATCGCAGCCGCGCTGGCCGTTACGATGACCGCCGCGAGTGTCGATGCAAGAAGGTGTTTCATGGCGCAAATCACAGTTGTCGGATCGGAGAGCTGGATTGTAACGGCATCTTGCGCGCGCTGTTTTTCGCGTCGTACCCCAACGCAAGATGACAGATTCGTCATGGGGGCGTCACCGCGTCGAACTGACGGCGCCGTCATGGCTGCTCAGCGTGCGGGAAAGTGCAGATGGAACTGCGTGGCCGACACGTCGCTCTCGAGCTCGCCAAAAAGGCCCAGGCGCAATACGACGCGAGTGCGGCCGGCTATCGTCAAACCGTGCTGACAGCCTTTCAGGAGGTCGAAGACAACCTCGCGTCGTTGCGGATCCTGCAGCAGGAGGCCAGCAAGCAGGACGAGGCCGTCGCGTCTGCCCAAAAGACCTTGAAGCTTGAACTGGACCAGTACCGGATCGGGACCGTAGGCTATCTGGAGGTGGTCACCGCGCAAAGCACGGCGTTGGCGAACGAGCGCACCGCAGTCGATCTGGCGCGCCGCCGGATGGACGCAAGCGTGTTGCTGGTGAAGGCGCTAGGCGGCATATGGTGACCCCGCGCTAGATTCCGGAGGATCGGGCGATCCGTACCGACTCAACGGCCGGGACGGGAAATGAAACATGCACTGCGAGACCTCGATCGTTGATCCCAGCGCTGAAGTCCACTTTGGCGCCAAAGTACTCCGCGATACGGGCGACGATCGACAGGCCTAGCCCGCTGCCGCTCGCCCCATTACCCGTTACCCGGAAGAAGCGGCCGGTCAGGCGCGCAATGTCGCCCGGCGCTACCCCAGGACCATTGTCGGCGACCGTCAGCATGACAGCCTGTGCGTTGCGCCGGATGGTGACCTCGACCCGGCCGCCCGCATCGCCGTACTTGATCGCGTTGTCGATCAGGTTATCGAGCAGAATGTCCATCAACACAGGCTCGGCGATGACTTCGGAGTGTGCATCGCCGATCAAGGCAACGCTCATGCCTTTGCGCCGGGCATTGGGCTCGTTGGCGGCAATCGCGTCCTGGGCGAGCGCAGCGAGCGCCACAAGGTGTCCCGGTATCGTGCGATGTTCGTCGAGCCGCGCCAGCAGCAGCAATTGCTCGGCGAGATGGGCGCTGCGGTCGACGCCTTGCACGACCCGCTGCATGGCGAGCTGTTGCTGGGCGGCGTCTTGTGCCACTAGCGCTACTTGAGCCTGCACCTTGATCGCCGCCAGCGGGGTCCTCAGCTCGTGAGCCGCGTCTGCGGTGAATGCCCGCTCGCGGTCGATCGAGAGCCGCAGTCGTAACAGCAGTTGATTGATTGCATCGACGAGCGGACGCACTTCGACCGGAGTCGGTCCTATCTCGATCGGCTCGAGCTTGCTGGCATCCCTTGCGCGGATCGCCTTGGAGAGCGCCTGCAAGGGCGCGAGGCTGTGACCGATGCTGATCCAGACCAGCAACGCCAGAACCGGCAACGCCACAGCGATTGGCTTCGCAATCCGACCTGCGACACCGGTTGTCAGGTCGCTGCGGCTATTGGGCGGCTCAAGCACGCGTGCGGTACGCCCTGTCGTACTGTCTTGCAGGATGTAGCTATGCCATGGCTGGCCGCCAAGCGTCACAATGTGTGCGCCTGGCGTCGCGTCGGCGGGCAACTCGAACGCGCCCAATGACGCGAGGCGCGCGCTACTGGCGAGGACGCATCCGTCTCTGTCGCGGACCTGGAATAAGGCCTCGCGCGGCGCTTCGTCGCCGTCTGTCGCGGTAGCGCCGTTCGGGTGACGGCTGTATTCGGTGCGGGCGTCGATACGGGTGTTCGCCAGGACCGAAAGGTCGGCCTGATCGAGCAGCACAATGAACTGCGCGAGCTGGACGAGACGCGCATCGTCCCATTCCGCCACCTCGCGAGTGGCCTGACGGTAGCTCCAGCCAAGGGCGATCGTCCACACCAGTGCGATGCTCGCGAGCACCAGCAGCGCGAGCCGGCCGCGTATCGATCGCGGCATCATGCCCGCTCCATCACGTAGCCGATCCCGCGGACGGTTTTGATCAAATCCGCTCCGAGCTTTTTACGCAAGTTGGAGATATGGACTTCAATCGCGTTGCTTTCAACTTCCTCGTGCCACCCGTACAGGCTCTCTTCGAGACGAGATCTTGACTGCGGTACACCCTGGTGTGTCAGCAACTGAAACAGTACGGCCCATTCGCGAGCGGTCAGCGGAACCCGTACATCCTCGCGCATGACGGACTGGGCAGCCGGATCCACCGCCAGCGCGCGATACCGCAGCACTTCGACGCTGCGCCCCTGCGAGCGACGTAAAAGCGCACGACAGCGCGCGATCAGTTCGGTCAGATCAAAAGGCTTGCCGAGGTAGTCGTCCGCACCGGCCTCAAGGCCGCCCACCTTGTCGGCGACCGTTCCCTTTGCGGTAAGCACAAGGACAGGCACATCCTTTCCGCCACTCCGTAGCCATTTCAGGAGTTCGGTGCCGGAAATCCGGGGTAACCCGAGATCCAGCACGACCAGCGCGTAGTCCGTCGCTTCCAGCGCGAGCTTGGCCGTGCGGCCGTCTTGTGCCCAGTCGACCGTAAAGCCCGCGTGACGAAGCCCGGCTTCGACGCCGCTGCCAATCAGATCGTCATCTTCGACCAGGAGAATTCGCATAGTGGTGCGCTGCAATGGATGGCTGGCGGCCTTGCCAACACGGCAAGGCCCATTCGCATTATTACAAGTTTAACGATCTCAGGACGATGAAAGCAGATGGCGTCAGGTTGCTTAAGGTTTCCTTCAGGTTTGGCCGCTACTATCGACACACAACGCATGGATGTACAGATTGTGCGTTGGAAGCAGCCGATGTTCGTCGGCCGATCGATCGCTACAAGGAAAATGAAAGCGCCTTCGATATTTCCGTTCATCCGTGTCGACGAGCTGCGCCATGAAACCATCCACCATCAAAATGCTCCGAGCCTATCTCCTGACAGCGTCATGCGCTGCCATGGCGATAGAAGCAGCAGCGCTGCTGGCAATCGGCCTGTTTGGGGTTTCCGAAGACGTGTTTACGTCGCTGACGTTCCGCATGGCAACTGCGGTGGCCATTGTGTGTGTCGTATTGCTTACAAGAATCGTAGCCCGCGCCGCATTTGCCTCAGCTTTGTCCCACCATTACGCTACCATCGCCGATGGACGCTCCAACACCATTTCGGTCTCGCCAGTCTGTCCGGTGCGCATGCTGGTGATTCTTCATCTCCAGTTCAAGCGCAGGGCGATCGAATGGGCGAGAGCTTAGCGGCGGCATTTTCAGCGCAGCTGCTACCCGTCCAGATGCTTCGATGGGCGAGCAGTCAATTCAATAAAGCCATGGGACTTGTTAATGACGGATGTTCGACAGCCGGCTGAAGCGGCGTATGACAGCGTAGCCCGTTTCATTCACTGGTCAATCGTACTGTTGATCGCGACCCAGTTCGTGATTGGCTGGACGATGCCCGAGGTTCATCATGATACAAAACCGGTAGGACTGATCGCCTGGCACCTCGGAGTCGGCGCGCTGCTGGTCGCCGTAATGGCGGTAAGAATTGTCTGGCGACTGACGCATAAGCCCCCGGCTGACACGTTAGCCCCGCTATTGAGCGCCGCTTCCCGGATCACCCATTTGCTTCTCTACGTCGCGCTGGTTGTCGTGCCTCTACTGGGGTGGGCCAATGCGTCGTCGCGCGGCTGGACCGTGAAGTTGCTGGGTGTTGTTCCTTATCCCAGTCTCACACCTGCCGGGTCTGCGCTCGGGCATCGGATGGGTGATGTGCATGGTGTGCTGGCGTGGGTGCTGTTGGCACTGATCGCTGCGCATATTGCTGCGGCGTTGTTCCATCGTTTTGTGCTTCGAGATCGTGTGATGCAGCGGATGTTGCCATAGCGCATGCATTGCCCTGGCGTACTGATTGATCTGTCACGAGGTCACGGACGAAGATGGAGCATACCGTTTCGGTCTCACAGTGGCTTTTGCTTCTCTTGAGCGGGATCGCCACGATGTACTCATTGGTGGTGGCTTTTGCCATGCCGTTCTCCAGCAAACGAGCTGCCACGCATCAGGCCGGCTGGAGCTCGGTCAGCGTGCTTAAACCGCTGTGCGGGATGGAACCTCGCCTGTATGAAAACCTCGTGACGTTCTGCGAGCAGTCGTACCCGTGCTTTCAATTGCTGTTCGGCGTGTCGTCGCCGGTCGATCCGGCGATTGCCGTGGTGCGTCGTCTGCAGGCCGCGTATCCGCACTGCGATATCGAACTGGTGATCGATTCGCGCGTGCACGGCAGCAACCTCAAGGTCAGCAATCTCATCAACATGGCGCAGAGGGCGCGCCACGACATCATTGTGCTGGCCGATAGCGATATCGCCGTCGAGCCCGACTATCTGAACACGGTCACCGCGCCGCTCGCCAATCCCGACACCGGTGTGGTCACCTGCCTGTACCGGGCGCAGAGCGTCGGCGGCTTCTGGCCGCGGGTGGGCGCGCTGTTCATCAACGAATGGTTCGCGCCGTCGGTGCGCGTCGCTCATGCGGGCGGCTCGCGGCGCTTCGGCTTCGGCGCGACGCTGGCGTTGCGGCGAACCACGCTCGAGAACATCGGCGGCTTCGAGACGCTCAAGGACTGCCTTGCCGACGACTACTGGCTCGCCGAACATGCGCGCGCGCTCGGCCTGACTACGGTGCTTTCGTCGGTGATGGTGGCCACCGACGTGATCGAGCCGACTTTCACGACCCTGTGGCTGCGCGAGATGCGCTGGCTGCGGACGATCCGCTCGGTGAACCCGGCGGGCTTTGCATTTCTGTTCATCACGTTCACATCGCCATGGTTGATGGCCGGCGCACTGCTGACTTTCTCGCTCACAGGTGCTGACATCGCTGCCGCGCATCCGCTTGTCGCGCCGTCGGCGTCGATCAGCACCCTTACAGGCAGCATCGCGCGGTTGCTATTGCATGCGCGGAGCTCACGCTATTCACAAACGTTCTGGCGCGATCTGCCACTCGTGCCGTTGCGCGATACCTTGCTCGCGCTGCAATGGCTGTTCGCGGCATTTGGCTCGCAGGTCGTGTGGCGCGGCGCACGAATTCCGGTTCTCAATCGCGTAGCGCAGCCGCGCGCATCGATCATGGAGATTTCCGATGACCGGTGAAGCCTCTTCTCATTCGGCATCCCGGCGCGCGCTAACGCCCGCGCACGCTCGTTCATTCAATCAGTTGTCGGGTTCAATGCGGATTACTGGAGCATTCATGAAAACGCTGTTTTTGCAGGCCCCGTCATATGACGGTTTCGATGGCGGCGCGGGTTCGCGCTATCAGGCGAAGCGCGAGATTCGCTCGTTCTGGTATCCCACCTGGCTCGCGCAGCCCGCGGCACTGGTGCCGGACAGCCGCGTGCTCGATGCGCCCGCCGACGGCCTGTCGGTCGAGGCCTCGCTCGAGATCGCGCAGCAGTACGACCTGGTGATCATCCACACCAGCACGCCGTCGTTCCCCACCGATGCGATGTTTGCGCAGGACCTCAAGCAGCGCAAACCGTCGGTGCTGATCGGCATGGTGGGCGCAAAGG